>NZ_CP108803.1:4800000-9406006 GCF_045207415.1 Streptomyces sp. NBC_00873 | reverse complement strand
TATCGCTGCGCGATATGCAAGCGAACTGGGGTGCTTCGCACCCCAGTTGCGCTCCCGCTCCGCGAGAGCGCCAGCGGCACGCTCCGCGTACCGCGCCCGGCACAGCCGGGCCAGCCCCTCCGCTTCGCTCCACGGCCAACAGCAGTGAAACCGGGCCGCGTTGCGACCCGGGCCCGGGCTCCGCCCGACCCGGTGGCCTCCGCTGCGCTCCAGCCACCCATGACCCCGCGTCAACACTCGTGCGGTCAGGCGTACCGCGCTCCGCGCGGTACGCCCACGGGCCTGACGGCCCGGCAGCAGCGGAGGGGTGGTGGTGACGGGCAGTCGGGCGAGTGACTGAACGCGGGGGCCCGGCCACCCGAATCGGGAGAGCGGACTGAGGGGCCGTCAAGACTCCGGACTGGCTTGCAATAAGGCAAGACTAACAGCTTTCAGCCACGTTAGGGGGAATCTCGGCATTCGCGTGCTTCATTTTCGAGAGCGGGATAGAATCTGGACTCAGGGCACACCACCCCGGACCTCTCCGGGAGGTTATCGAGATCCATCCCACGGCCTGACCGGGGCTCCGGTGAGGCAGAGCAACCAGCCGATCGCGTCAGTCCAACCGTAGCCCTCGCGGCTCCTCTACGTGCAGGTTTCCCGTTTCCCTCCGCTCGAATCGACCGGACGGCACCCCAAAAGAAGGCAAACGAATATGTCGAGCACAGACCGCGCTGATCAGCGCGAGGCCGCCCAGCGAGAAGCCATTGACGCGGTGCTCCGTGCCCTCGAATTGCCTGCAAGATCACTTGTGCCCGAACGAGGGCTTCGAACGCAGGTGATCATGGCGACCGGGTCCGGGAAGACCCGGGTGGCGGTCCGCAGCGCGGAGGAGCTCCACGCGGGCCGTGTGCTGGTCCTCGTGCCCTCGCTGGACCTCCTGGCGCAGACCGAGGTCGCGTGGCGCGAGGGGGGCCGCAGGGGGCCGATGATCGGGGTGTCCTCGCTGCGGGGTGAGGAGGTGTCCTTCCCCAGCACCACGGACGTGGACGAGCTGGTGGAGTGGACCCGGGGCCTGGAGAAGGTGACGGTGTACGCCACGTACGCCAGCCTCGGTCTGGGCACGCTGGAGCGGGCGCACGCTGCGGGTTTGGCGGCTTGGGACCTGATCGTCGTGGATGAAGCCCACCGGGTTTCGGGCCGGATCGGGAAGCCGTGGGCGGTCGTCCACGACAACCAGAAGATCCCGTCCTTGCGCCGTCTGTACATGACGGCCACGCCCCGGCTGTGGCAGCTCGGGGACGAGGGCGAGGCTGGCGCACCCGGCGAGCTTGTCGCGAGCATGGACGACAATCCGGACGGGCCCTTCGGCAGCAGGGCGTTCACTTTGACGCTCTCGGAGGCCATCGACAGGGGAATTTGTGCCCCCTACCAGGTCGTATGCGTGGACGTCACCGACACCGCGCTCCAGGCCGCGCAGCTCCTGGGCGCGGAGGGCCGGTCGGCAGAGGTCCGCGGGGCGCGGCTCGCCGCTCTGCAGACCGCGCTGGTGAAGGCGTCTGCTGAGGAGGGCTTCCGCCGCACGCTGGTGTTCCACCATGTGGTGAAGGAGGCCGAAGCCTTCGCGGCCGGCCTCCCGGACGTCGCCGCGCAGCTGCACGCCAGTGATCCCGAGCTGTACCCGGCCACGATCTGGGCGGACTGGCTCTGCGGGGACCACAAGCCGCTCCACCGCCGCCGGCTCCTGGGTGAGTTCGCCGACGGGATCGCCTCGGACGGCACGGTGGTGGAGAAGTGCTTCCTGTGCTCAGTGAAGGTGTTGGGCGAGGGCGTCGACACGAAGAACTGCGACTCGGTGTACTGGGCGGATGTGCGCGGGTCGATGCCGGACCTGGTCCAGGCGGTGGGGCGGGCGCTGCGGATGCAGCCGGGCGAGGGGAAGATGGCCTCGCTCGTGGTGCCGGTGCTGCTCGGGCCGGGCGAGACGGCGGACAACATGCTGACGTCCCGGGCGTTCGGCGGGTTGGCCAAGCTCTTGGAGGCGCTGCGGGCGCACGACGCGAGGATCGTGGAGACCCTCGCGGAGCAGCAGGCCCCGAGCCGCTACGTCAGCAAGGACGAGAGCGGGAAGAGCACGGGCGGGAGCGGCGACGGCTCCAGAGGCGTCAGCGCCCCCGCCAAGGCCCTGCTGAAGTTCTCCACGCCGCGTGACCCGGCCGCCCTCGCGGCGTTCATCAACCTGCGGGTTCTCAACCCAGAGCACGAGCACTGGCGTCGCGGGGTGGAGGCCGCCGTCATCTTCGCCCGCGAACACGGCGACCTCCGCGTCCCGTTCACGTTCCGCGTCCCGGCCGGGGACGAAGCCGAAGCCGAAGGGTGGCCGGCCTCGCTCGCAAACTTCCCGCTGGGGCAGTGGACCGCAGACGCGCGCCGGTTCTACGCCCGCGGGAACATGGACGAGGACCGCGTCGCGCAGCTGGAGAAGCTGGGCATGATCTGGTCCCACTTCGACGTCGCGTGGGAGGAGGGTCTGACCGCCGCGCGCGGGTGGGCGGCCGAACACGGGCACCTCCTGGCCCCGCTGGACGCCGCGCACCAGGGCTACAAGGTCGGGATCTGGCTGAAGAACGCCCGCGCCGCCGCACGGCGCGCCCTGGACCTCGAACAACGCCAGGCCGAAGGCTTGCCGGTGGAGTCATGGGCCGGCGCCCTGACGGAGGAACGGCGCGAGCAGCTGGAGGAGATCGACCCGTCTTGGTGCCCGGCCTGGCCGGTGGAATGGCAGCGGGCCTTCCACCTCACCCGGATGCACCTGGAGGAGATCGGCGGCGAGCTGCCCACCGAGCCGGGCGACGTCGTGCACCGGGGCGAAGACCTCGGACGATGGGTGCGGGCGCAGCGGCTGGGCTGGGAAAAGCTGACCGGAGTGCAGCAGTGGATGTGCGAACAGGTCCTCGGGATCGAGCCCGCCAGCGAGGACGAGAAGCCGCCCCCACGCCGCACGCAGGCCGACAAGTGGGCGATGAACTACGAGGCCGCCAAGCAGTTCTACGAACGCGAGGGACACCTGCGCGTACCGAGGAAACACGTCGAACGGATCGTCGGCGAAGACCAGCAGGAGCGAGAGCACAAGCTGGGAGCCTGGATCGGCAACCAGCGGAGCAGGGCCGCGACGCTGACACCGGAACGGATGGAGCAACTGTCCAAGATCGGGATGCGGTGGACATAGCGCATGGGCGGGCACCTGCGGGGCAGGGCAGTGGGTCCCGGCCGCGTACGAGGGAATTCACGATCGTCCCGGACAGCGACAACAGCGCCGCCGTCTGCCCGCCGGCGACGAGAGAATGTTCCAGCTACCGGAGTGCAACGGACAGCTGTAGTCACCACCGTCTAGGCTCCACCCGTATCCGGAACACACGGGGGTGGCGGATGGATCCAGTGGTACTCGGTGGCAGGCTGGCCTCCAATCTGGTCGGCTCACTGATCAGGAAACTCTTCGTGGCGGACGGGCCTGGTGCTGGACTGGTCGACAGGCCCGTGCGGCTGAAGGACCTGGTCTCTTTCCGTGGTGAGAAACGCACGCTGGGCGAGAAGGACGTGCACAAGCTCGCGGAGCATCTCGTCCAGGAAGCGATCGACTCACCCGGCGAACTACCCTTTCGCACCCAGGAACGGGTTGCCGTGGCCAATGCACTGGCCCGAAGGCTGCTTGCCCTAGGGGATCTGGACATGAGCGATATCCAAGCCGTGCGGCTAGGTCAGCGGGAACTGGCGCGCACGTTGCGTCATCAGGGGCCCAAGCCGGATGGGCTGTCATCCGACGCTCAGCTCTTCCTCGACTCCGCGACGGAGTGGGCCTGCCTGCAGATCCTGGAGTTCTTCACCCGCCGCTCGACTTTCGTGGCTCGTACCCTGGTGGAACAGACCCGGACGCAGGCGGACCTCATCGCGAAGGTCGATGAGGTGCTCGCCCGTACCCCGCGCCCAGGTGCTCGGGACACAGCCTTCGAGCACGGCTACCTCAACTACGTCGCCAAGAAGCACGGCAAGCTCACGATTTACGGCATCGACCTCAGCAACTCGCCGGATCGCTGGCCGCTGGACGCCGCCTACCTCAGCCTGGACGTCATCGGACACGGGGGAGAACCAGACTTCGGGCTAGAGTCGGCCTCCCCCGTCTCCGCCCCTGCCCCCGCCGATCAGACGCTAGCCAACCACGACCGAGTGCTGTTGCGCGGGGTTGCAGGCTCGGGCAAAAGCACGCTGATCCAGTGGCTCGCGGTGTCGGCGGCGACCGGCCCCGCGGACCGCATGGCCTACCTCATCGGCCGGATCCCGTTCGTGCTCCCCCTGCGCACTCTCACCCGGCACGGCGAACGCCTCCCCTCCCCCGCGCACTTCCTTACCGCCGTCGGCTGCCCCCTGGCCGGCACGCAGCCGGAAGGCTGGGAGCACCGCGTCCTGACCAGCGGGCGCGGACTCGTCCTGGTAGACGGCCTCGATGAGGTGCCGGAGCCCGAACGCGAACGTACGAGGACCTGGCTGCGCGACCTGCTGGAGGCCTACCCCGGCAACCGCTGGCTCGTCACCTCACGTCCCTCGGCCGTGCGCGAGGACTGGCTCGCCGCCGATGGATTCACTGAACTCGGCCTCTCTGCGATGGGCCCATCGGATGTGGCAGCCTTCATCAGGCGCTGGCACCGGGCAGCCGCCACCGGCGCGCCTGACGAGGATGCTGCCCTGGCTGTCTACGAGGCCCAGCTACGCGACGCCGTCCGCACCAAGCCAGACCTAGGCCGATTCGCCACGAATCCGTTGATGTGCGGTCTGATCTGCGCCCTGCACCGCGACCGGCGTGGCTACCTCCCACACGGCCGTAAGGAGTTGTACGACTCTGCTCTCTCCCTGCTGTTGGTCCGCCGCGACCGCGAACGTGACATGGCGACCCCCGAGCTGAGCGAGGAACCCCAACTGCAGCTCCTCCAGCGTCTCGCCTACTGGCTCATCCGCAACGGCCGAACAGAGATGGACCGCAGCCGCGCGGAGAGCATCATTGCAGAGGTGCTCCCGGCGATCCCGGCGGCGCAAGTCCTCGGGGACGCGGACGCAGTGCTGCGCCACTTCCTGATCCGCACCGGCCTGCTCCTCTCCCCCACCCCGGGCACGATCCACTTCGTGCACCGCACATTCCAGGATTACCTAGGGGCGCGGGCGGCCGTGGAAACTGGCGACTTCGGCCTGCTGGCGGAGCACGCCGCCGACGACCAGTGGACAGACGTCATCCGCATGGCAGTGGCACAAGCCCGACCTCGTGAACGGGCCGAGTTACTCAATCTACTGACGGCCTCCGCGGACAAACGCGTCCATCTGCTGGCGATGGCGTGCCTTGAACATGCCACGGAGCTTGATCCGGCCATACGGCGCAGGGTCGAGGAGGCGACGGCGACGCTGCTGCCGCCCCACACGGACGCCGAGGTCAAGGAACTGGCACAGATCGGGCCGCTGATCCTGGAACTGCTACCAGGCCCGGATGTGCTGTCCGACGACGAAGCCGAGGCCGTAACGGCGACGGCAGCGCTGGTCGGCACGGAGGCAGCGGTGCCGGTGCTGGCGCAATACCGGAACCATTCCGCTGAGAGGGTCCGGACGAATCTGATGCGGGCGTGGCATCTCTTCGATGCTGAGGTGTACGCCGATGAGGTGCTGGCCCACGTCGACACCCACGACCTGTTCCTCTTTCTCACTTCGCCCGCGCAGGTGCGTACCTTGCCACGTCTCGGCGATCGGACACGACTAGGCATAACAGGCGACCATGATCCTGCAGACATCCTCGGGGCTCTGCCCGAACGGGTGGAGTACCTCGGTCTTTACGAGAACACCCTGCTGAACGACCTGCGGCCATTCGCCTCTCTGCCCTCGATCCACCACATGAACTTGGTGAGCTGTCCAGGAGTTGAGGATCTTCGGCCCCTGACGGAGATGAGGCTGACATCCCTGTCTATCCGGGACCTTGGCGGGACAGCCGGGCTGGACTACCTCACCACGCTCCAAGCGATCACCGTCATGACGCGTTTGCCGGACGGGTTGACCGCCCTGCCACAAGACGCTCCACTCGCCAGTCTGTCACTGGGCGAAGGCGCTATCACGGAAACCGGACTGCGAGGTGTGAGCACCTGGCCGACGCTGGAGAACCTCTACATCCAACAAGATATCGGCGACCTCGCCCCCAGGGACTGGGCTGAGATTGCCAGGCTCCCGCGTCTCAGCTCAATGAGCATCGCAGCTAAATACCTCCCCGGTCTTCTCTCCGCCCCACACCTGCCCAGCCTCAAGACCGTGTATGTGACGAGCATTCATGAAGACACTGACCTCACGCCACTATCCGGTACCTGTCCACAGGTCCGGACGGTCGGGCTGTACCTGGAACAGAACCCCACACGGCTAGTCCCGACTCTCTACCAGGCCTTCTTCCCTAGCGCCGAGGTCACGGTCCACCCCACCCGCCCTCTGCTCTTCTGAGGCAGTCCGGCACAGAGAAGGGGGCAGCGCTCGAAAGCGCGGCCCGAGAATTCCGTCCCGCCCGCCGCTGTGCGAGGTGACTCTCCGGACACCCGAGACGGAGGGTCGGTGCACGACGATCGGCGCGCTGGTCACGCTCTCCAACGTGCCCAGGGCCGGTTCAAGCGGCGAGTCGGCCCGAGGCACTAAGGGAGTGTCGCCGGTCCAGTTGATCCGGCCCGGGTCGCCGGGGCGGGTCGTACATCGCCCGGCCGCCGGCGCCGAACTGCCCCACAAGGGTGTATTCGATTGATCACTTGGCGCTACCCTGCTGAGGAGCGCAGGGGGGCGTATGCAGTACGAGCAACGGATGTACGCACGGCTGAAGTTCTTGGAGCTGATGGCCGAGCTGAATGAGACTTCGTTCGAGACCTTCTTCCATGACCTGATGTGTGCGCGCTACCCGGAGTTTTTGGACGTGCGGACGCACGGACGGCTGGGTGATCAGGGCTCTGACGGTCTGATGCTGCACGAGCACAAGCTGTACGCCTGTTACGCGCCCCAGACGGTGAGTGCCACAGAGATCAGAAAGAAGATCGACTCGGATCTGGCCAAGGCGCTGGCGAAGCGGCGCGAGCAGTTCGACACGTTCGTCTTCGTGCACAACGACCGCCGGGGCATGCATCCGGAGGTCGCAACGGTATTGTCCGAAGTCGAGCGTCTTCATCCGCAGTTACGGTTCCAGCAGATGGGCACGCGCAGACTCTGGCACGAGTGCATGCAACTTGAGCTCGCATTGGCCGAGGACGTTCTGGGCTGCCAGATACCGATCCAGCCGGTCGTCCACGGCATCGGCATGGAGGACCTCGCTCCGCTGCTCAAGCACCTGCGTGAACAGCGCAAGGCGGCCGATCCTCTGATGCCGCTGCCCGAGGTTGACCCGGGGAAGCTGGACTTCAACCGGGTGCAAGGGGAGGCCCGCGAGGATCTGCTGCGCGGGATGCGGCACAGTCACTTGGTCGATGAGTTCTACGCGGGCACGATCCGGGCGGTTGAGCACGATGAGGTGGCTCAGGGGTTCCGGCTGTACTACGAGCAGGTCCGGCGGGAGTGGCCGGACGCCGAGGACGTGCTGTGGCAGCTGGAGATGTACGTGCTGGGCAACGGCAGCGTGCCCCCTCGCATGCAACGAGCGGCCTGGGTGATCCTCGCGCACTTCTTCGAGCGCTGCGACGTCTTCGAGGCGCCGCCGGCGGACTGGACACCTTCCGGACTGGGGATGCTCGCGTGATCACTCCAACGAAGGGCATCGCGCCGGACAGGTGCCTGCTGGCGGTCGGTGCGCAGGTCCTGCTGCAGCTGGATGAGCCGCGGTCGGTCAGCCAGGCGTGGGCGCGGCTGAGGAAGTGGCGGGCTGAACATGGTCATCACGCACCGGTATCGTTCGGCTGGTTCGTGCTGGCCTTGGACGTGCTGTACAGCATGGGCGCGGTGGAACTGCGCCGGGACGTCCTAGTTGCGAGGAGTGTCAATGCTGCGGCGCTTGAGCGCTGACGATCGCCGGTTCAAGACCGCAGCATTTACGGCGGGAATGAATCTGATCGTCGCCGACCGGACGCAGTCTTCCTCCGACACGGACAGCCGTAACAGCGCTGGCAAGTCCAGCCTGGTCGAGCTGATCCACTTCCTGCTCGGGGCCCGGGTCACCAAGACATCCTTGACGTCGAAGAAAGCGCTGCGTGAGATCACGTTCAGCCTTGAGATGACGTGGCCGGATGCCGGGCCGTTGCAGGTATGGCGCGCCGGTAGCCGGCCCAATGTCGTGCATATCGAGCCGGACGTGAGCGTCGGTGATGACCGTCGGCCTTCGATATTCGACTTCGGCGGGCCGGCCGAGCTGGGTGTGGAGGACTGGAATCGGCTGATCGAGCGGGATCTGTTCCATCTGCGGGAGGATCATCCGGGTGTCAGCGGGCGCACCATGCTGTCGTTCTTGGCGCGTCGTGCCTCCTCGCACGGGTTCAATGAGGCCACTCGCACCTTCGCCCGCCAGGCGGAAGCCGATGCGACCACCAATCTCGCCTATCTGCTGGGGCTGGACTGGCAGCTGGCCAACGGCTATCGCGAGCTAGCCGCCCGCAAGGCCACCCGCACCCAGCTGCGCAAGGCCGTCAATGACCCTGTCTGGGGTCGCATCGTCGGGACCACCGCCGACCTGCGCGGCCAGATCACTCTGGCTCAGGCCCAGGTTGACCGGCTTCAGGCGCAGATCGCGGACTTCCAGGTCGTCCCCGAGTACGAACGGGTCAAGGAGCAGGCCGACGACGTCGCCCGGCAGATCAAGCAGCTCGCCCAGAACGACGTCATCGACCGCGACAACCTGGAAGAACTCCAGCAAGCCATCACGGAAGCCAGTGACGTCGATACCGGCTACCTGCGGCCCGTCTACGAAGAACTCGGAGTCGTCCTCAGCAACCAGGTACGCCGCCGCTTCGATGAAGTGCAGACCTTCCATCACTCGGTCGTCCGCAACCGCAGGCGCTTCCTCGACGCTGAGATCGCCGAACTCACCGACCGCCTCGAAGGCCGCCGCGCCGAACGAGCCCGCCTGGGCGAGGAACAGTCCCGCCTGCTGCGCATCCTCAACGACGGCGGCGCCCTCGAAGCCCTAACGGCCTTGCAGCAGGCCCTGGCCCGCGAGCAAGCCACGCTAGAAGCACTGCGCCACCGCTACGACGCCGCCCACACTCTGGAAGCCAGCGCACGGCAGATCACCGCCCAGCGTCTGCAGCTACAGCAAGCCGTCACCACCGACCTTGACGAACGCGCCGAGCAGACCGCTGAGGCAACGCTGCTGTTCTCCCAGTACGCCCAACGCCTCTACGGACAGGGACGTGAGGCCTACCTTGCCATCGAAGCCGGCCCAAACAGCCTCCAGATCCGCCCCCACATCCACAGCGACGACAGCCGCGGCATCAGCAGCATGGTCATCTTCTGCTTCGACCTGACCCTTGCTGTCCTCGCTCACCGCCACGGCCGCGGCCCCGACTTCCTCATCCATGACAGCCACCTCTTCGACGGCGTCGACGACCGCCAACTCGCCGCCGCCCTCAAACTCGCCGCCGACGTCACCCGCGAAGAAGATCTGCAGTACATCGCCACCTTCAACAGCGACGACCTCGATAAGGCCACCCGCCGCGGCTTCGACCCCGCCCCCTACGTACGGCAACCCCACTTGA
The DNA here is from genome assembly GCF_045207415.1 of Streptomyces sp. NBC_00873. NCBI lineage: Bacteria > Bacillati > Actinomycetota > Actinomycetes > Kitasatosporales > Streptomycetaceae > Streptomyces > Streptomyces sp. NBC_00873. The sequence continues at coordinate 9,396,290 of NZ_CP108803.1, read as the reverse complement.
CCGATCGCCTGAACGACGGCGGCCTCTTCGGATTCCGCTTTTGACCGCGTCCGCTGCCGAGGCCCCACACCGAGTAGCGGCAGCGTCAGCAGTCGCCGCTGGGGCGCGGGGCGGGCATCGATCGGCCGCCAGCACCGAACAGCACCAGCTGCGTCTGCAGGCAGACAGTGTCGAGCTCGTCCTGTACCCAGCCGGTGATGTCGAGCAGCCGGTGTCCAGAACAACCTTGTTGAAGCCTCGGGGAGATGAATCATGAGTAATGGGGAGGGCCTCTGGGTGGGAGGCCATCAGGTCAGTCGGCTACGAGACGGATGGGGCCCCGAGCTGGTGGCTGCCTTCACGGACGACATGTTGCACATGCGGTCCGTGACAGCTCGTGAGGTGTACGGCCCTGACGCTGATGACGTCGATGAGTTCATCGAGCGCTCCCTCAGAGGGGCAGGCTCCGTGGTCTCGGAACGGCTGAGCCTGCTCGATTATACCGAACAGGCCACCATCGAATTCCTCGATGCGCTGCTTGACGATGAGCGCTCCCAGTCAGGGCTGGGTCCGCTTCTCCAGGGTCAGCCAGACCCCCGGGAGGAAAAGCGCTCCTACTTGGCCGGTTACACCGCACTGGACTGGATCAAGAACCTCGGAGCTAAAGCATCCAACCCACCTTCCCATGAGATAGGCGGAGCCTCCTGGCTGCTGAACATGCTCGAGTACTCCGAGCCGGGATTCGCTCTCAAAGCCGCCCTCCTGGGGCTTCCCGACGCGGAAGTCGTATTCATCCTGGACGGGAACCAGGTCGACGACGTAGCCGATGACCCTGATCTCCTGCACCTCTGCTCTGACGCAGCAGAGGCCGTGCACGCACAGTCTGCCGCGCATGCCCCCATAGTCGTTCTCACTGAAGGGCATAGTGACGTCGCGATCCTCGAGCCGGCATTGAGTCTGCTGTACCCACACCTCACGGACCTTGTGCGGTTCATGGACTACAACAACAACCCACGCGGGGGCGCGGGCTCGCTGGTTGTCACCGTGCGTGCGTTCGCTGCGGCACGCATCGCCAACCCCGTCGTTGCACTGTTCGACAATGACACCGGCGCCCAGGAAGCCCTCCGACCTCTGGCCCAAAGCTCCCTACCGAGCAACATCAAGATTTTGCGCTGCCCACCCCTTGAGCTTGCGAAGTCCTACCCGACGCTTGGGCCACCGACCGCCGAGGCACCGATGGGCCGTATATCGATGGCGGACGTCAACGGGCTAGCAGGGTCGATCGAGCTCTACCTGGGCCGGGATGTCCTGTCGCTTCCTGACGGCAGTCTCCGGCCTGTCCAATGGCGCAGCTACAGCGAAGGCAGCAAGCAGTACCAAGGTGAAATCACCGACAAGAAAGCCGTGCAGCAGGCATACCAAGAGAAGCTGGCACGCGCTCAAGCAGACCCTTCTGTCATCGCCAGCCAAGACTGGACTGGCATACGCGCCATCCTGGACATGGTCATCCGTGCCTTCGACTGAGTCAGGCTGTCAGGAAGTGTCGCCGGTCTAGTCGAAGCGAGCCGCATCGCCAGGGCGTGGGTCGTAAATGGCCCGGCCGCCGGCGCCGAACTGCCCCAGCTCGGTGGAGAGCGCGACGCCGGTGTCGACCTCCTCCTGCGTCCAGCCGGTGAGTTCGAGCAGCAGGCCGTCCAGCGGCCCGCCGACCAGTTCGGCGTAGCGCCGGTTCGGCCGCGGGCCCGGGTGGTCGTGGTTGGCGCCGTAGACCCGGCGGCGTAGCAGCTGCTCGTCATCACGGTCCATCCGTTCAGCCTGGCAGCCGCCACTGACAGTCGGGTGCGGTCGCGTCACCTGCGGAAGCGGGAGAGCCAGGTTCCGCCGGCCTTCTGCTCGGGCAGGGCCTGGCCCTGCTCTTGATGCCGGTGCTCGTCCGGCCAGGCTTGCTGTACGTCGGTGACGAACCGCCGGTCGCAGTCCTCGCACAAAGACGGGCGGGGCTCTGGGGGAACGCCCCAGCCGACGCGCTCGATCGCCTTCCACCGTTCGTCGGTGAACGTGGCACCGCAGTCGGTGCAGACAGGACGACGGGCCTCACGCTGGAAAATCTGCTGCTCTGCCCCACCACGCACCGGCGCAGGATGAGCCTGTGCGCCGACCGCTTGGCCTTCGGCGGCGACGGCCCTTTGCTTGCAGTCGTCGCACAGGTGCGGGTGGGTGTCCTTCGGGGCTCCCCAGTCCGTCGCGTGAGCCGCCTCCCACCGTTCGTCGGTGAACCTCGCCCCGCAGCCGGTGCAGACGGGACGGCGGGCCTCACGCTCGGCTGCCTTCTTCGCAGCCTGCTCCTGGGCCACCCGCCGTACCTGTGCCTGGTACTCGTCCTGCCGGACCTTGGCCTCTTCCCGGGCACGGGCATCGGCCGCCTCACGACGGGGATTGCCGATCGCTTCCCGCAGAGGCTGCATGTGGTCGCGGCCGAAGCGGAGGAAGACCGGTCCGGCCGGGCCGTGCTCGCGCAGGTTCTGCAGGCCGGTCGCGATGATCGGGATCCTCCCGTCGTAGTGGTGGTAGCCGCCCTTCTGCCGCTCCCCCTGCCACAGGTGGCGGGTCAGCTCGCTCAGGCGCGGGACGGTGCGGTTGGGGTTGCGCTCGCCGATGTGGTTGAACACCAGCAGGACGGGCGGGTGCGTCGCATCGCCGGACCAGGTGGCCGGAGCCGTCCAGCGAGTGCGCCACATCGGGCGCTCACGGCCGTCGGTGTCCTTCACCCTCCGCCGGAAGAACCGGGCGTACTTCTCCAGCTTGTCGGCAAGCTCCTCGGCGGTCTCGTGGCAGTTGTCGACCTCGATGAACAGCAGGGGCACCTGGTCCTGCGGGGCGGTGAGGACGATGTCTGCCTGGGCGCCGCCCTTGCCGGGTGCGTTCCAGGTGCCGGTGGCGGGCAGCGGGACCTCGGTCCAGTACGAGGCGATGGTGCCGATCCCGGGCGGCGCGTCGACGGCGGCCTGGGCGGCGGCGCGGACTTCGGCCGGGTCGTCGGCGAGCTTGGCCAGGTTCGGCTTCGGGCGCAGCATCGCGATCACGGTCTCGTTGACGGCCATCGGGTGGGAGGCCCCGCTGGAGCCCGCGCCGCGAGCGGTGGAGCCCATCTCCGTCACCGGGTGGCGCAGCTCGTAGGAGGCGGCCTCCAGGCCCTTGGCGGTCAGGTTCCGTAGCCTCTCCCCCGTCTCGGTGGAGCCGCCGTTCTCGGCGAGGTTGTGCTTGCGCATGTCGGAGAGCGCGCCGGTGTGCGAGGCGGTGCGAGCGGTCTTCTGCTCGGACAGGGTCTTCTTGTCGGTGTGCCTAAAGCTCAGGTGCGGAGCGCCGATCCGCTGGATCTGATCAGCCGTGGCCACCTTCAGCACTCCAAGCACCCGCAGCACGTCACCGCGGAAACCATTCGTCGACCCCGCCGGGTTGTTCTTCCGCTTCCCCGCCATCAGCTCTGCTCCCTCGTCACTCGCGACCGGCCGCTGGCCGACCGCCGCCGCTGGCCGCGCCCGCCCGGGGAGGGCGTCCGGGCCCCCGGAACCCGATGCTCTCCTCCCATACGGACATCAGGAGGAGAGAAGAGGGTTGTGACGGCGCAGTTTTCACGCCGATTCCCGGCCTGACCAGGGACTTTTCCCCGACCCCGGGTGCCGGGCACCAAAGTGGGTCCCCAAGTGCCCTCCGAAGTGGGCACCCAAGGAGCCCCCTTCGGCTTGCCCGCCACAGGCCGGCCTTCCGGCGTGATCGGCCCGAGCGTTGTCGCTGCCCGGCCTTCGGGTGGGTGGTCGTCATCGTCTCGTCTCCTTCGCTGCCCCGGCCCGGGGCGTTGATCCGAAGGAGCAGCGTGCAGGGGCACCCCTTGGCCGCAGTCTGACGGTGGCTGGTAGCGAGGCAGGTCAAGGGGAAACGCGGCGGGCGCGGCCGGGCGGCGGACCCGGACAAGGGGTCGGCTGCCGGGGCCGGCTTTCAAGTCGTCAGCTGGACAAGGGGGCCGGGTTTGCCCCTGGCAGCCCGGTTCGTCCCATCCCGTGGAGCAGGGAGAAATCTCTGGGCCTCTGTCCACAGGGCGACCGCCCGAGGCTGCTGGGAGTCGTCGCGATCCGCGCGGCGACCGACAGTTGAGGAGACCTCCATGCCGTACCTGATCCCGTCCCGTACCCCGCTCACCCCGGAACAGGTGGGGCGCGCCTTCGACTTCTTCCTGGCCCTGCAGACGGGCGGCGGGGGCAACGTCACCGGCCGCGCGGACGCCGACCCGGAGCTGTCCTTCGTGCTGCTGCGGCTGGCTGAGGACATCGTCCTGCCCGCCACCGCTGTCTCCAGCGACTGCGAGCTGACCGCCGACTCGTTCGCCCTGGACGAGGTCGGGTGCATCCTGCTGTCCGTGCTGCGGGACTGGGCGAGGGACTCCCCGGCCACGGCGGCGCTGGGCATCGCCCGCAGCATCATCCGGTTCACCGCGAACGTCATCCCGGACCCCGACGATGCGGACACCGCCGGCACCTTGGAGACGATGCGGGACGAGCGCCTGGCGATGGCGGCGGCCTTCTACGGTACGCACCAGTAGCCGCGCGCCGGATGGCTGGAGGGCGGGAGTGGCGCGCATCCACCCGGTGCGCGCCACTGGGTGGCGTCCACTCGGTGGCGTCCACTCGATCCGATGGCGCCCACTCGATGGCCTCCACCGATGGACATCCACCCGGTGCACGATGCGCGCCGCGGATGGATGTCGGGTGGGAGTGGCTCGCATCGGGTGGGCTCGGTGCGGTGTTCCGGGTGGGCCGGTGCGGCGCGTTTCCCCTTGACACGGGCCTGTGTCAAGGGGAAACGCGGCAGGGTGCATTGGGGTGGATGCCGAGCATCGTCACCGGCGATGTTGTGCACTCCGGAACGATGTCGTGCATCCATCCGGAGAGTGAGCCCCCGCCAACTTGACGCCGCAGGCCAAAGGGCTGGTGTGATCAGTTCTGGGGGTGCTCGTGCTGGTCGCGGGCGGGAGTCCGCGGAGAAGATCATTTGTCAGCGGTTGACTTCAAGGTTTGTCAGGACGAGCAGGGCGCACAGGAGTTGGGTGGCGCGGGCGGGGTCGGTGCGGAGTTTGGTGAGGGTCCGCCAGTTCTTGAGGTGGGCGAAGGCGTGCTCGACCGGTGCGCGTCCGACGGCGAGGACGCGGTTGGCAGTCTTCTGGCCGGAGGTGGGTTTGTGGGTGCGGGTGGCGGTGTAGCCGGTGACGATCACGGGGTCGAGGATGTCGTTGTCCAGGCCGCGGAAGCCGAGGTCGGCCAGTGCCCCGAGGCCGGCGGCACGCAGGTGGGCCAGGATGTGGTCGTGGCGGGCGGCGGTGTTGTCGTGGGTGCGGCCGGGCCGGGCGGCGGATATCCAGATCGGGCGGCCGTTCTCGTTGGTCAAGGCGAGGAAGTGCAGGCCGTGGCTGTGGTGCTTGCCGGAGTAGTTCCGTCGGTCGGCCTTGCCGGTGCGACGCTGGGTGCGGATGAGGGTGCCGTCGATCAGGACCACCTCGCCACCCTGCCTGGCGAGCTTCTTCAGGGCGCGATCCAGGCGCGGTGCTTGGAGCGCGAGCAGTCCAAGCAGTTCGTCGCGCCAGCGACGGACGGTGGATTCGGACACGTTGTTGCCGCCGGCCATGTCGGCCAGGCGCTGGTCGTGGCGCAGCACGGCAAGGACGATCACCGCGATCTTCCCCGGCGGCAGGATCCGCCACCTGGACTGAATCGCCTTCAGATGGCGCCTGAGCAGATCGGCGAGGTAGTTGACGGTGCGCGTGGACAGCGGCAGGCGGCACTGGTAGGTAAGCGGGCAGGTGTCCTCGGCGCGTTCTTCGGTATTCGTCACACAAGTCCAACAGCCGCCGGGGGCATTCTGGTTACGCCCGTGCAGCACCGTTTCGCGCGTCGGGGTTCCTGGTTACAGGCGGATGGTGAACCGGCCGTCGGGCAGCTTCCGCAGCCAGCCGCGATCGACGAGTCGGACCAGCTTCCCGCGCAGCGGTTCCAGCTTGGCACGCATGCTGACGTCGATGCCCAGGCCGTCGCCGACCTGCCGGGCCTTGACCGGTCCTGCCGCCTCCCGCACGGCGGCGAGGATCCGCTGATAGTCCCGCGGGAGCGTGGTCTCCTCCATACCCGGCTCGCGGTGCGGAATCAGCATCACCGCCTGTCCGCCAACCTGCCCCGGCAGCGGCGCGGCCGAGGCGCGCTCATCGGCGAGCTGATCGCTCACCCGCTCAAAGACTCGTTCGGCGCCGGCGAGTTCGTCCCGCTCTGCCCGCACCTCCGCCAGCTGCTTGGCCAGCCGTTCTTCGAGTTCGTCCAGTTCCGCGCGCCGCGCGGTGATCCGTTCCAACAACTCGGGATCCAGCATGTACCGGATCGTAGAGGGCCGCCGAGCCGCCGCGAGTAAGAACCGGACGGTTCGGCTCCCTGTTTCTGCTGCTACCCGCGTCAGGCCAGCCCGTGGACCACGAGCCGGCTCTGCTCCCCGTCAAAGAGCCATGTGCCGCCTGGCCCGTGCAAATGCTGCGCCGCACCTCCGCGACACCAGCCTGTTGCGGCACCTTGGCACCCACGATCAGGTTCTAGTTGCAGTTAACGTCCCCTACCCACAGGGAGCTGATGTTGTCGTTTCGGTTGTACTGGGAGGTATTTCCCTTCCAGTTCCCTACTGGCCACTTGTCCCCCCAGCTGAAATAATCTGTGTACGTGCAGACCAACCTGCCAGTCCTGTTCCATACCGAGGAGACTTGGTTGTCCAGGTTGAAGTCGCCCAGGTCATTGGTGCCACTCCGGAAGTACGCCGCTTTGCCAAGTCCGTTGTCGTGCTCATAGACGCAGAACTCGCCGACCTCGCAGTTTCGCCACGGTGTCTCGGCGGCGGGTGCCGCTGCTGCCGCTGGTGGGGTGAGCGCTGCGGACATTGCCAAGCCCGCTGCAGCGGTGAGGGTGAGGAGGGAGCGTCGCATCGACATTAAAGAATCCGCCTTTAGTCGGGAACATGTAGCTTCCTTCCGGCCACTAGAGCAGCTGGATGCCGGGAACCATATGCGAAAACAAGCCTTTGTTGCGGGCTGATGCGTCTCCCTGGGGGCCGCCGGTCGAGCACGGCTTCACCCACCTCAAGAACTGGCGGACCTTGACCAAACTCCGCACCGACCCCGCCCGCGCCACCCACCTTCTGCGCGCCCTGCTCGTTCGGATGAAACTCGAAGTCAGCCGCTGACGGAGGATCTTCTTCGCGGAGTTCCGCCCGCGACCAGCACGAGTACCCTGCGATCCGATCACACCAGCCCTTTGACCTGCGACTTCAAGTTGACGGAGTCTCAGTGCACGGCATTGTCGGTGGGCATCGGCCGCATCGAGTGCGCCGCACCGGGTGTGCTCAGCGGCCGGCTTCTGGCCCGTGGTGTCGGTCCGGCTGCTGGGGGCGGTGCGCGCGCTGGTCGTCCTCGCGCACCGGGTACGGTGCGGCGGTGTCCTCCCGGTCGGCGTAGCGGTTCATGGTCTCGTGGGCGTGGTCGGCCGCTTTGGCAAAGGCGTCCTGGAGACGGCGCAGTCGTTCGTCGGTGAGATCGAGGACTTCCACGTCGGTGCGCGACGCCTTCAGGGCTCGCAGTGCCGTCAGGTCGATCCCCGGTCGTGGCCCGGCCTCCGGCTCCTGGTCGTCGTGCTCGGGGTCGGCGTCCCGGTGCGCGAGCAGCTGCTCGGACATCGCGGCCTGCTGATGCGCGACGACGTCGTACGCCCGGCCCCGCACAGCGGTGGCGGTGGCGGTGGCGGTGCGCAGCTTCTCCCTCACCACCGCGCCAGCGAGGACGGCCCGGTCGTAGCTCAGCGGGAGGCGGGGTATCTCCCCCTCCCCCGCGTCCTGGCCCGGGGGCCGGGGCGCAGCCGACGTACCGGGATCGGCCGGGGGTTGCTGATCCGGGTCGGGCGCGGGAGCTGGTGGGCGGAGCCGGGCGGGGAGGTCGGAGAGCGCCCACCGGGCGGTGTAGAGGCGGTAGCCGGGCTCCAGGCCGCGCGCGGTCTTCGGGTCGCTGATGTCCAGGCAGTGCGCGGAGATGGCGGCGGCCACGATCCGGTCGTCCAGGCCGGGGTCGCGGCGGCGGCCGCGAAGGACGAGGGCGAGGTGGCGGCGGGCTTCGGCGAGCAGGTGCCGACGGTGGAACCGGCCGCCGTCGTTCATCACGAACACCGTCGCAGTGACGTCGACGGCCGCCAGGGCGACGTCGACCACGGCGGCGACCCGGGCCCAGATCGCCGCAGCCGCGGCACGGGCGTACTCGAGGAGGGAGTTGATGACGTCGACGGCCACCCCGGAGGTGGCAATCGCGCTCTCCTTCCAGTCGGCGCGCAGCTGGGCAAATGACCGGGCCTTCTTCTTGGGAGGGCGGGTCATCTTCGCCGCGATCCCGTTCAGCTTGGCGCGGGCCCGCTCGGAGACCACCGGCAGGAAGCGGGGCTCGCCGTCGTCGTCGACGGCGGTGACGTACTCGTGCTCCAGCTCGGCGAGGCAGGCGGCGATCTGGTCACTGCGCCGGGAGGTCCAGCGGATCAGCTCGTGCGGCACCCCGGCAACCTCCATCACGGGTCGGCGCCCCGGGGTGACGGTGCGCGGCTCGGTCGCCAGCCCAAGCGCCTCGCAGACCTCAGCGGCCACGGTCTCGTTGTAGAGCGCTGAGGCGGCGACGGTGTTCTCGTGCAGGGCCGTGGTGTGGATGGAGCTGTGGGCTCGCATTCGGAATGTCCCGTTCCGGCGTGCCGAACAGGGCCTTCTGAAAAGTCTCAGTTGCGGGACAGGGCGTTTCCGTCTCACCCCAGTGTCCCCTTTTACTCGTCGCTCAGCGCCCCCTGTCGGGTCCGCATGGAAGGTTTCAACCTGGGCACTGAAGTTCCCTGCGGGACGGCTCGTGGGTGGTTCGTGCGCACTTTGTTGGCTCTCTGGCCGCGGTGTTTTGACAACCCCTGGCTGTGGGGCACTGGATCAGCGTTTGACACGGTTGCGCACAGCCAGGACTGCCAGGCCCAGCAGGACGGGCTCGACCACGCGTGAAGCCATCTCAACGTAGGTGCCAGTGGTTGTGAGGTCCTCACCGGAGGATCGGAACACCACCGAGTTGAGCGTGACGTTCAGGGCCTTCTCGAAGCGCTCGCCGGTGAACTGGACCCCAGTGGGATTCTGAGGGTCCGCCTTGTCGATCTCGAAGGTGATCCTGCCTCCGCCGGGCGGCACAGTGCCCGTGGCTTCCTGTTTCGGAGACTCTTGAGGGAGCCCGAAGCCCATCAACAGCAGGATGGTGATCAGCATAGCGAAGGCAAGCCATCCCAAGGCTCGCAAACCGCGCAGGCCATAGCCGGACAGCAACCAATAGCCGTGCAAGAGTCCGCGTTCAGCGCGTGTGGTGCCGATGCGGTCGTGGCGGCGCATCTCCATCTCGCCGTAATAGAAATCTGCCGCCCCCGGCTCGTCCTTGCGGTCCTCGAACGACTTGCGCAGCGCCCGGTACACCGGAGCCAGCTGTGCCGGCCCAACGCTTCCGGCGCCGAACACCGCCACGTCCCAACCCCGGACTGCTTGCGGTTGACGCGCGCGCCAGTGGTGCTCTTCAGCGAGGGTGCGGCGCTGGGTGTACTGAGCGGGGCGCCACCGCCGTCGCGGCGGGACCTCGGCGAAGGGACAGATGCCCTCCAACCGGAGCTGGTCCAGATGCACTGTCCCGGTGAAAATGCACTTTGACAGTTCGACGTCGGCGAGGACCAAGTGGGCGGCGTCCACCCCGCGCAGTGAGGCCATCCGCACCCTGGTATCGGGCGCGTCGGCGAAGGCTTGTTCTGCCACCACCCGTCCATAGGGGAGACCGAAGGGCTCGTCCTCCCAGGCGATCGTGAGGGGGTACTCGAAAACCGCGTGGGCGAAGTCCACTGTGGCGTAGCGCAGACGCAACTCAGCCGCTGACGACCATCGGGTCCGCCGACACTCAAGGTGACGCGCGGCGATAGAGAGGGTCACCGGGCTGGTGAACACGGCGCCAGACAGCCTTATCCGCCCGGCGCACACCAGCGGCCCGAACCGGGCGACACGTTCGAAGGTCGCGAACCCGAACTCGGCTTCGCGCCCGAAGGCCGCCGCCCCGAAGCGGGCGTCACCCTGGAAGGTCGCCGACTTGAACCCTGCGACAATCTCGTAAGTCGTCGACTCGAACCCAGCGTCGCCCTGGAAGACCGCCGACGTGAACCAGGCTTCGCGCTTGAAGGCCGCCGACTTGAAGTCGGCATTGCCTTGGAAAGTCGTCGACTCGAACCCGGCGAAGAGCTCGAAGGTCGCCCGTGTGAACTCGGCCTCGCGCTTGAACGTCGCCGACCCGAACCCGGTGTATCCCTGGAAGGTCACTGACCCGAACCAGGCCTTGCGAACGAAGGTTGCCGACTCGAACCGGGCGCTAAGCGCAAAGGTCGCAGATACAAATCGGGCAGCGCGTTCGAAGGTCACTGATCGGAAGTCGGCTTTGCCTTGCAGGGTCGTCACACCGCCTTGCAAGGTCGCCTTGCCTTGGAAGGTCGTTGACTGGAAGTTGGCATCACCTTCAAAGGTCGCCGACTGGAAGTTGGCGTCGCCGAGGCGGGGGTACCCAGTAGCGGGGTCGCGAAGGGCATCGAGGAGAGCTTCAAGAAGGGGCTCGGTAAAAGGGGTGCCGCAGTGGTTGATGTCGGTACCGGGGGTCAGGCTGGTCAAGTAGGCGGTACGCTCCGCATCGGATAGATGCGCGAGGCACACGGTGTGTCCGGGAACGTGGATGCCGCGGCAGCCGACTGAGTTTGCTGCTGGGACGGCGCCGTGGCCGCAGTGAGGCCAGTGAAGCGGGGCGGGACTTGCAGACGTCATGTCTCAAGGACGATCGGCGTACCCAGGCAGTTGCCGAGGCGGCGCAAAATTCTTCGGAGCGCCACTGATGGTCGCACTGAGATGACTCGTGCGCTGGAGACCTCTCGTGCGGTCCGGCACCACGGTGCGGTGGCGCGGAGTACCGCATTCACAGAATGCGGTACAGGCGTTCGGTGTCCTCGGGGCGGACTCCGAGTTGATCGGCCAGAGGAAGGGCGGCCCGGGCCACACGCTGCCCGAACTCGGTGAGCTGCATGGACCGGCCTTTGGATGCGCGATCAACGAGTTGACCGCCGAGGTCCGCCTCCAACTGCTTGAAGGCCTTGTTGACCGCAGTCCGGCTGAGGCCGTGTTCGTCGCAGGCGGTGGCGAACATCGGGTAGCCGGCGACGCGTAGGAAGATCCTCAGTCGGCGGAGGTGGTAGTTGTTGCTGAGTACCGGCTGAAGCAGGGGGTCGGCATCGCCGAAGTCGTGAGTGGGGCGGCTGAATCGTCGCTGGCCCTTGGGGTCGGTGGGGCGAGTGAGTTTGTGGGTGCGGAGCCATCGCATGATCACGGTGAAGCTCACGTCGGCGTCGTCGGCGATGTCCGTGATGGTGCGGTTGAGCTCGATGTACTGGGTGTGGAGCCATTCCGGGTCGGCCTTTCCGCCAGGGCAATGGTTGTGCCGGGGCAGGCCGTACTCGTCCACGAGCGGGGAAACGTCTCGGGGGTGGAGTCCTCGGTCTTCAGCGATCTTCTGGAAGGACTGGCCCTGCTGCACGTAGAGGTCTTCCAGGAGGTCTTCGGGGATCAGGCGGCGGGCCGTCTGGAGTCCGGTCTCTTTCCGCCACTCGGATCGGTTGTTTCGGCTCCGGCTCCGGCCTTTGCGTGCTGTGCGGGAGTTCGCCCGCGTGACCTGTTGTGCAGGGGCTGGGTGGTTGATGAGGGCGAGGCGGAGGATTGGCAGGTCGGTGCCGAGGGTCTTGGCGATTTCTGCGGGGCGTTCTCCGGTTGCCACCCGGCGGTGAAGATCTTCGAGATCGAGGTCTTCGGGGCCGGGCCAGGGCAGGTCGAGGCCGTGCAGGAGTTCGGTGGGGGGCTCCCAGGTGAGTGGCTCGCCGAGCACGCCGCTGCACGCGAGGAACTCGTGGGCAACACGGTCGAGGCCAGCCAGCAGGTCGGGGGTGAGCAGGAACGGAAACCGCTTCAAGGTCGTGTTGAACGCGTGTGAGGGCCCAGGAGATCCAGGGAGTTGTTCATACGGTAGGCCGCTGATGCGTTCGAACAGGAAGGACCGGGCGTGCTGGTGGCGCCTGCCGTATCCGGGCTGCAGCAGGGCGTCGTTGCACACCTGCTTCCACTGGGCGGCGGGCAGCAGGTGGGTGTAGTCGAGCTGGCGGCGGCGGGCGTAGTCGATGGGAACGTCGTGGTGGTCGAGGTAGTCGGCGAGCCGGATCAGGGCGAGCTGGATGCCTTCCCATTGCGGCGCATCTCGTAGTGCCTGCAGGACGTGTGTGGTGACGGGCTGTTCGATGAGGCCGTGCAGGTATTTCTCCGAGGCGGTGGTGAGATCGATGGGGCTGTCGACCAGCATGAGCGCGACGGACAGGGCGGTGCCCAGATTCAGGCGTACGCCAGGGTCGAGGCGGACCTGCCACGTTGGCCAGAGCAGGGCTGGGGTCTTGGCTGCCCGTCGGCGCACGGCCGCGGTGTCGGCCGATGGACTTCCCGGCCTGGGGGCGGCGATCCGGTAGCGCAGCTGGTCGGTCTGTCGCATTCGGGGGGCGAGGGACGCGGCATGGGCGGTCCGCAGCATGGGGCTGCTGTAGCGGGCCCACGACTGGGGTGCGGTGGGGCTGAGCCAGCGGTCGCGATCTGCTGCCACGTCCGTCAGCAGCTGCATTCGGGCGCCGGCCTGCCGCAGGTCGGTTTGTCGCAGCACCGTCCAGGCCGCTGTGACACTCGCGGCGGTCACCGCGGCGTTGTATATGGCCTTGCGCTCCGTGGTGGGGAGTTCCGTGACGGCGGTCCGGCACAGTTGGGCCAGGTCATTGGGGATGAGTTGAGCGAGCTGGTCGGCGGACAGGACCGTCAGTGCACGCCTGCCGAGGGCTTTGATGTCGGCGAGAACGTCCAGGGCGGGTACCTCCGCACTCCGGTATACGCCGAAGGATCCGAGGCCAGCCTTCACGGTGTCGGCCAGGTCCTGCTGCGCACGCAGGGCCGGATGATGGGCGGCAAGGAGGGGGACGTCGACCTCGCTGAACGGGAACAGGCACCGGCGGCGGGTACCGGGATCATGCCGGCTGAGATGGCCGCATCGCCCCGGGGAAGGGATGTCGGTGCCCGGATAGGCGACCGTGCGGGGGCGGGCGCCGCACCGCGGGCAGGTGTCGGCCAGCAGTCGACGATGTGGGATGCACGCGTACACCCAGCCGAGCCGCCAGGAAAGCTGCCACCGGCCGCCGTTCTCCTTGAGGCACTCAGGGCAGTACCGCGAGCCCGTCCCGGTGCCGTGCTTCCAACTGCGGAAGTGGTCCACGTTGCGCCGGCCGCGGTCGACGAGTACGGCCCGCTGATCGAAGTGCGCGAGCGTCATCGCACGGAGGACGGTTTGTGGGATGCCGGTCGTGGCCGCCACGGAGTCGGCTTCCTCGTCTTCCAGTAGGACCAGCCAGGGCACGCGCCACACCCAAGCACGTTTGTGCAGGCCCACGGCGCCCAGCAGGTCCGCCAGTGGAGCACGGAGCTGGGCGGCTGCGGCTTCGAGCCACGAGTCCATGGCCTCCCCGGGCAGCGGGGGAAGCCGCAGCGGCAGTGTCCGCGTCACCTTCACGCCACGGTCTTCGTCGTCGTGGTCTTCGACGTCCGTGGCCGGGTGATCTTGGTGGTCATACGCCGAAGGGCGAACTTCTTCGCGAGAGCGTTGCGGGCTCGCTCCGCCGCGGCGTCCAGCTTCACTTGGTCCAGGAGTTCCTCGTCGAGGAGCTCGGCCCCGGTGCGGGCGGCTCGCTGGCAGCCTCGGTTGATGAGCGTCATCAGCGAACCGATGTGGCCGGTGGTGCGGATGTAGAGGTAGTCGGACAGTTCGTCGGCGAGCATGCCGGGGAACTTCCTGGCCAGGACGATCCGCTGTTCCAGTGCCAGGAGGAGGTTCCGCCATTGTGTTCGGTGCCTGTTGTCGTTGACGACAAAGGGATCCATGGTCAGCGGCGTGGTGCGGCGTGCGGACTGGGCGAGGGTGATGTCGCCGCTGGAGTCGGCCTCGGAGTACAGGCCGCGGTTGCCCAGTTCGACCCCGATGAAGATCAGAGTGACGGGGAACTCGTTGGCGATGTACTTGAAGTGGTTGCTGACCTCCTTGCCGTTTTTGTCCTGCCACTTGAGAAAGTGGAGGTCGTCAATGATCAGCAGTTTTGTCTCACATCGAAGGACGCAGTCCAGCGCACGCTGCACGAACAGGGCGGCCGTGCCGCTCGTGCGGCCGGGGTGTGCGTAGAACTCCAGTAGAGACCGGTTGAAGTCCTTCATGCCGATGTTGCTGGTCAGGCCGACGCGGCAGACGGGCCACCGCTCGTGACCGGAGGCGGTGAAGGCGCCAGCCCGCGCGATCTCCTGCCGGTGGTACTTCAGTGCGAAGTCGAGCACCGCGGTGGTCTTGCCCAGTCCTGGAAACGCGTCCACAGCGATGGCCCCTTTGGCCTTGTCGCCGTCCTGCTGGTTGCTGGTGATGATGTCCCACAAGTCCTCGTGCAGTTCCTTGAGTTGAGGCGTTCCGATCGGCCCGAGGTTGGCGTGCCAGACACTCCGGCCGTGCTCGTACTCGAGCCGTGCCGGATCACTCAGGTCGGAGATCTGCTTGGCTGTCAGGAGCTCCGGCTGCCGACGGAGCTCGGCCTCCGCTAGGGCCCGCAGTCCTTCCTTGCGGGAGAGCGTGAGGTTGTCCAGCTGCGGACGCACGTCCTCGGACGGATCGGCGGGGCGGGGCGGCATCATGCGTCTTCCAGGGCGTCGGCGTAGAAGTCCTCGTCGGAATCGGGGCCATCGAGTTCGTCGTCCTCGTCGTCATCACCGGCTACCGGGCCCTCGTACGGCTCGGCCTCGTCCAAGTCCTCCAGGTCGTCCGCGTCGTCGGTGGCGTTGAGGATTCGGGCGACGGACGGAAGCGCTCGCACGTCGTCCGCGACGGTCTCCGGCAGGTCGAAGGCGGACTGCTCGCGGGCCTGGCGCAGCGCGAGGCGCCGCTCTGCCATCGTCAGCCCGAGCCCCAGGTGCCAGCGGTCAAGGAGCTCCGCGACCGCAGTCTCGTCGTCGGGGAACGGGTACTTCTGGCCCGCGAGCTTCCGGGCGATCTCGATGGCCCCCTGACTGATCGGGAACTTCTGTGCCGGGGCGTGCTCCCACTCCAGGGTGTGCCAGCGGCGGGTGTCCGGGCGGCGGAAGTAGATGTAGTTGATGTTGTCAGGGTCGACCTGGATGGGCCACAGGCCCTTGGCCTTGGGGCCGGTGTACGGGCTGGTCTCGCCCCGGTAGCCGTTCAGGCCGTCGCCGTTGTAGCGGCACTTGCGGATCTCGACGCCATAGTGGTGGGTCGGCTTCCACTCGGTTTTCAGGAACTCGAAGCCGAGGTCCGGATCGCGGGGCACCTCGATGTAGCCGGCACGGGCGATGCCGTGCTCGAACATCTTCGCTGGCGAGAGGTTCAGCCCCGGCACGTAGGCATCGACAAGTCCCCTATGCGGCCTGTGGTGGTACGTGCACGCCACCCACTCCCGGATGATCGCCTCCAACTCATGGAGGAAGAAAAACGCCTGGTCCTCCGGCCGCTCGCCGCGCGAGAACAAGTCAGGCCCCTTGTAACCGGGCAGCTCCTCCAGCACCCCCTCGCGCACGGTCTTGAAAAATCGCTCCAGCGGTCCCTTGTCCCGGCCCGTTCGCAGCCGGGCGGGCTGAATGGACAGACCCAGACGCTGGCAGACAGAGGTGATGTGCTCGGAGATGTAGGGCTTGCCGTGGTCGACCACGATTGTCTCCGGCACCAGCGCCGGAGACGCGACACCGCGCGGTGTGCCCTCCTCAGCCTCTTCGCCCTCCTCATCCTCTTCGGGGTTGAGCGCCTTGCGTTCGACGAAGACCGTGCGGGGAATGCCGTGGTCGGGCCACACCGCGTACGCGGGCCAGCCCTTGCCTGCCGGGCGGGGACGAAAGGTCTGGAACATCACCGCCGCGACGTCGATCGACGACGTGGACACCGGGGTCACCCGCAGCCCCGTGATGCACCTGTCGTACCAGTCCATCGCGGCCGTCAGCTCGGCCTGAACCCACTTCATCGTGATCGGGTCCATCGCGAACACGTCGAGACGCGTCGTGTCCAGCAGCAGATACTCACCCGGCCTCGTAGGCCGCAACTTCCCGTACGCGCCCGGCGGCCGGGCGGCGATGTCCCGGTTGCGTTTCGAGCTCAGCCGGAAGGTCGGCAGCCGCCGCTCCAGCTCCTGAAGCCACCGATACGCCGTCGCGCGGCCCGGCAGCTTCACCTCGCCCTCGCCGTAGCGGGCAACGAGGCGCGGGCCGACGGCACGGATCACTTTCCCGCGGGTCGGCTTCGACTCCTTCCCGTGCTCGGCCATGATCTCCAGGGCCATTTCCACCCACCGCGCGTCGGCCCGACCGAGCCCGCCCATGTCGCCGTCGCCGTGATCCGGGCCGCCGTGCACGAGCCCAGCTTCCCGGTCGGTGTGGAAAGCGCGCACCCACCGTTTGATGGTGCGTACGCTAACGCCCAACTCTGTTGCCTTCGCCTCGTATCGCTCCAGTTTGGGCACGGTGGCCGCGTACTGCGGCCGGGGCTCGCCCGCCTCCGGGAGCTCGTCGCTGCCCGACCGGAAGCCGGTCAGCACCTCGTTGATATGGGCGGCCCGTTCCCTGACCTTTTCCAGCTCCTCCTCGCCGAGCTGGGCGAGCAGCACCGAGGCCGTCTCGCGGTCGTCGTCCGATTCTGGACCCGGCTCGGTCGCGATGACCTGGGCCCGGCCGGAGGCGAGCACCTCACGCAGCGACAGCCGGAACCGGCGCCCCGGACCATCCCGCACCAAGACCTCGTTACCGGCCGCCGAGCCGAACATCTCCTCCACCACGACGACTTCGCCGTCGTACCTCAACCTCGAACCCAAGCCGACACGTACAGCAGCTCCGGTCACATGCCCTCCCTTACGAGACCCCCGCACCAGACAAATCTGCTCGCCCTCCGCGCCATCGCGTCCGGAATCCTCGACGGGGCGTGGCAGATCACGCCGACCAGCCCCGACCCCTACGGCCCGGCCCTTGCGCAGCACATGGCGCTCGGACAATGGCTCCGCCATGTCCGTCACGAAGTGCTGACACCACAACAGCCGCAGGACAGCAGCCCGCACCCGCCAGTCCGGGTGCCGGGGGAAAGCACAAAACGCCTCGCCCAGCGTTGCCCCATACAGATCCGTCGCCCGGATCTCCGCGAGCAGGTCCTGGTCGAAGAGCCAGTCGCGGCGATACCCGGCGAGAAAGCGAAGGTTCGCCAACTCCGCCTCCGGTGGCTCGGACCACACCTCGAAATCCCAGCCGCGCGACAGCACAACCTCACGAGCCCAGCCGAGCGCGAAGTTCACCTTCGGCCGGGTGAGCAGGTGCCCCGGCTTGACGTCCACGACCAGGGGCACGTCGTTCTCGCGCAGCACCAGGAAGTCGGGTACGTGCCGGCGTCGACAGCCGTCGACGGTAGTGGTCAGGAGGAACGGCTGGGCGAAGACGGCCGTCACGTCCGGGTCGAAGTCGGCGTAGAGAAGGCGCGTCAGCTCGAGCCGGGACTCGTAGACAACGTGGTCACGCATGGTGGAAGACCAGTGCGTCCCCGAGTAGTGCTTCTGCCCGTACCGCCAGCGGAACGTACGCCACGGAATCGAGGGCTCGAAGACATCGGCGCCCGTCGTCGACCAGACCAGGTCCTCGTCGATCACCCCGTCCGTACGACGGAGACTCATCGAAACTTCGCCCACTACACGCGCCATAGCTCACCCCCAGGCCGCGAGAGCGGGAAGCAGAAATCCCGATCTCGATCAGCTGCGACGTCTCCACGATCAGGTTGGAGATCGCCGCTGCATAGATCAGGACCGGGATCAGCACTACGACGAGCGAACGATCAGACGGGAGTTCGTCTCACCGCGCCGTCCCTTGGGCCAGACAAGGGCCACGGTCAATGAGAAAGGGACACTAGAAATGCGAACCTACACCCACGTCCCCTTGTCGTCCGGCCGCCGGGCGCGGATCGACACCACCGCATGATCGTGGAGCAGGGGCTTCCCGGCTCTGGACTCGTAGTCCCGGAACACCGCGACGATCAGCCCGTCCTTCACCGGGGCGCGATGCTTGCCGCCGCTCCCCCAGCGGATCTCCGCGACCGACTCCTCCAGCCTGTGGGGCTCGTAAAGTCATCGCTGCAGGTGAACAGTGGTGTCCATGGTTGTCGGTGGTGGCTGGGACCCTGTCCGGATGATCGTGTGGCTGTTGTGCCGTGCTGCTCGCACGATGCTGTCCGTACCGGCTGTCCTGCTGCGCCGGGACACTGCCAGGGACGCCGAGTTGTTGGTGCTGAGGCATGAGAACACTGTCCTGCGCCGTCAGTTCAAGGGCCCGGTCCGCTACGAGTCGGCCGACCGGTTCTGGTTCTCCGCGCTGTCCTCGCTGATACCGCGGCGCCGCTGGGCCGGTGTCTTCCCCGTCACCCCCGGCACCGTGCTGGCCTGGCACCGCAAGCTGATCGCCAAGAAGTGGGACTACTCCGCCCGCCGCAGCCGTACCGGCCGACCCCCGACTGTGGCCGCGCTCAGGAAGCTGGTGCTGCGCCTGGCCAGCGAGAATCCCCGGTGGGGGCACCGAAGGATCCAGGGCGAACTGGCCCGGCTGGGCCATCCGATCGCACCGTCCACGGTCTGGGGGATCCTGAACGCCGCGGGCATCGACCCGGCTCCACGCCGGTCGGCCCCAGCTGGCGCGAGTTCCTGACCACCCAAGCCCAAGGGATCATCGCGGCCGACTTCTTCCACGTGGACACCATGCTCAGAGAGCGCCTGTACGCCATGGCGTTCCTGGAACACGGCACCCGTCAACTGCACATCACCGGCGTCACCGCCCGCCCCACCCGGGCCTGGGCGACGCAGCAGGCCCGCAATCTCGCCGACCAACTCGACACGCGCACGGAGTCCCTGCGCTTCGTGCTGCGCGACCGCGACGCCAAGTACGACCAGTCCTTCGACGCCGTCTTCGAAGCCGAGGACATGGAGGTGCTGCTCAGCGCGCCACGGGCGCCTCGGATGAACGCGCACTGCGAGCGGGTGATCGGCACCGTCCGCCGCGAGGCGCTCGACCACCTCTTGCTCATGAATGAGGCCCACGCCCGGCAAGTCCTTGCCGACTTCGAACGGCACTACAACACACATCGACCTCACCGGGCCCGAGATCAACGGCCCCCTCACGCCTCCGGGCAGCCAGCCACCGTCCACGACCTCGACGGCCGCAGACTCCTGCGCACCCACATCCTCGGCAGTGCTATCAACGAGTACCGGTACGCCGCTTGACCTGCGCCGATGACTTTTCGAGCCCCACAACTCGTGCAGCCGCTCGCTGCAGGCAAGTTTGGACGGCTTCGGCCGCCGCGCGGCCAGCTCGGCCTTCCACTGCGCGATCGACGCCCGGTAGGCGAGTTGTCCGCTGCGGGTGGCCGCATTGCGCCGCAGTTCCCGCGAAACAGTGGACGGGTGCCTGCCCAGCCGACGGGCGATCTCCCGGACCCCGGTGTTCTGAGCCTTCAGCACAGCGATCTCCTCGCGCTCTGCAAAGGAGAGATACCTGCCCGACACCGGGCCCAGCTCGATCGACGGCATACCGCCACGTTCCTGGAACCATCGTGAGCCGACCGGCCCCGACACGCCGCACGCGATCGCCGCGTCCTCGCTGGTCAGCCCGTCAGCGATCTTCTTCCAGAAGGCACGCTCCACATCCCGGCGGACCGGCGGCCTGCCCGGAGACCGCATCGCCGGGCGCCCCGTCACCGCCGTCGTCCACCCTGCCGGTCGCCCCATCGGACACCTCCATGATCGAGGTGTTGCGACGACCGGTTGAATCCACCCAATACACATCGTTCAAGCTCGCCGAGCACCTGGACACCGCCGGCATCGCTGCCTCTATCGGCTCGGTCGGCGACGCTTACGACAACGCCCTGATGGAATCGACGATTGGTCTGTACAAAACCGAGTTGATCAAACCCCAGCGGCCCTGGAAGGCGCTCTCCCAGGTCGAGCTGGCCACCGCCGAGTGGGTCGACTGGTACAACCACCGTCGGCTCCACGGTGAGATAGGCCACGTCCCGCCCGTCGAGTACGAGGCCAATCACTACATGGAATCCACGAAACACCAGGTCACAACCACAATCTGAGATCTCTACCGAACCCGGGGCGGTTCAGTGGGAGCTGACGGCGGGGGGCTGTACGCGCCTAGCCATCCGACAGTCTAGCCGGTGGCACGAGTTCGGTTCAGCAGTGCAGAGCAGACCGGCCGCCTGCAGCTGCCGACCACCACCTGCTTTGGCAACGCCTGCACACTCGCTGACCAGCCCACGCCCCCGCAACTGCCCCGGCCCCAGCACACCGTCCGACAAATCCCGTGCGCGCCACGCCTACCGTCGCGCCAGCCACACTGCGCAAAACCAGCGCCGCTGTGCTTCCCCCGAGATCGGGAGGGTCTGACAGCGGGTCATACAGGCGAGGCCGACGGCGGCGAGCGGAATGACCTGCTGGCCAGCAGGAGAAGGAAGAGCTGGCATAGCTGAGCCCGGATCCACCGGCTGATCTTGGGGTGGGTGTTTCGGGGTTGTGCGGGCCGTGTCGGGGTTGAGTCGCGGATTCGGGCATGGGGTGGCCGCTGGTCTGCCCAGCTCTTCCACTTGTCCACAGGTGTCGGGCCCTTTCGGGCAGGTCGGTCGGGGAGCGTCAGGAGGCTGGCAGCCCATGCACCGTGCGGAAGAGCTGGGTGAAGTCCATGCTCCAGGGCCAGCGTTCGGGTAGGTGCAGGGTGAGGCGGCGGGCTGAGCGGGCCAGCCGGGCGGGCACGTTGATCAGGTGGTCACGGATGGTGGCGGTGGTCGCTCTGGCATGGAACGTGCCGGCCAGGGCGCCGGTGGCGCGGGTCAGGTTGTGCGCCAGCGCTGCCAGGGCGAGCCACGCGGCATTGGCCTGGAAATGGCCGGACGGCGCGTGAGCGAAGGCACTGTTCTTGACATCCGCGATCACCTGCTCGACGACAGCGTGCCGACGGTGGTCACGCTCGGCGTCCTTCAAGGAGAGCGGGGAGTCGGTGAACGCGGCGTGGTAGCGCCAGGTATCGAAGAGCGTGCCCTGCCCGGCGGGGACGGTGCCAGTGCCCAGGCGCTTGACGCGGCGCACGAGCAGACGGGCGGTGACCTGCTGTTTCTTCGGCTTGGAAGTGAACGCGGTGTAGGGGACCTCGGCTATCTCGGCGTCCGAGATCCAGCACTGGTCTTCCTCGTCCCAGACCGCCTTGGGGTACTTGATCGGCGTCCAGGCGCCCTCGTCGATGCGGGCGATCGCGGCCTTGACGGAGGCGTTCATCCGCACGGTGACGGAGAAACGCGCGCCCAGTGCCCGGCAGGAGTTGACGACATCGGCGCCGTAGAACGCGGAGTCCGCGCGCATCACCAGCAGGCCACTGGCGCCGCAGGCGCGGGCGGTGCGGATGGTCTCGGCGACGAACGCTGCCGCGCCGCGCGCGGAGTTCGACGGTCCTTTGCGCAGCCTGGTCGCGGCGATCACCGGGGCGGACAGGGGCGTGGAGACGATGCCGAGCAGTGCGTTCAGGCCCTTGACCTTGCTGTATCCGTAGCCGGCGCCCTGCTTGGCGTAGCCGTAGGTGCGGCGGATGGTGTCGTCGATGTCCACGTAGGCGACCTGGTCCGCGCCGGGCAGCAGTGGGGTATGACGGGCCAGTGCGGGCAGGAACCGGCGGGCCACGGCGTGGAGTTGCTTCACATGCCCGTGCGTGAAGGAGCGTAGAAACGATCCCAGCGTGGACGGGGCCCGGACCCCGGCAAACAGGCGGCCCATCGCGCCATGCCGCAGGCGGTCCATGTCATTGATGCTGTCGGCGCCCGCGGCCATGCCACCCACCAGCGACATCAGTTTCGCCGCTGGGAAGGCGCCGGTGCCGTCCTTCGATGCGGGCAGCCTGATGAGCTCGTCGGCCAGAGCTGGCAGACCGCACCGCTCGGCCAGCCGCACCACCGGCTCCAGCCCGCCGTGCGCGATCAGGTTCGGGTCGTCGAACGCGGATGAGACCGCCGCTGCGGCATGGGAAGATTGCATCTCGGAAGTGCCTTGCCGATCGTGCCTGATGTGGTCCTAGAGAAACCCCATCATCGCAGGTCGCAAGGCACTTCTTCGTTTCCGGAAGAACGACCCACAGGCGTCAAGCCGGTGGATCCGGGCTCATTCAGCCCCTGGTGACGGCTTGCGGTCACCGCCCGATCCAGGAAGCGATCATTGAGTACATGCGGACTGGTTCCGATTCAGAGAAGGTCGGCGCCAGCATGGCGTGGTACTTCGCCCGTCCAGGACTCCAGTACGCCTCCATGGAGGATCTCCGGCGAGGAGTGCCCACGGAGGAGAGCGAAGCGGCACTGGAGGCACTGGCCGATCTCCGCGACGACTACCGATCGGCCTGCCTCTCCGCGTTCCTGGCCTGCGAGGGCCCGGAGACGCGCCAGGACCTCTCGCTGGCACTCAGTCTCGACCCGACGGCCTACCCCACCGACCTCCAAGACAGCCATGAGAAGGCCAGGCGCATCATCCTGGCTGACCCCGAGCGAAATCGCTCGCTGCTGGAACGCTGCCCGCACGTGCCACCGCCTGCAGAGGGTCAGCAAGATCCGCCGACCCGTCCGCACGCTTGACAAGGACGATTGGGAATCAGTCACACCTAGCGGTTCTCCAGATGGTGCAGTTAAGGGTGAAGGTCCGGCACGCCGACACCACCGACGCTGCGGTCGTCGGCTACACCGGCCCCCGGAATAGGCCCCGCAACCTCGCCCTGGTGCCCGAAGGAGAGAGCACGCCACGGCTGTCGGCACGGATCGGCCCGGTGCTGTCCGTACGGATCGGTGCCGCACTCGGCGAAGCTGACGTGCTGGGACCAGCCGAGGCGGAGGGCGAGCCCTACACCCGCCTGGACACCAGCCTTGTTGTTGAGGTCCTGGCCGGGGCAGGGCGGCAGGGCGCGGCACCCTCACCATCACACGGATCCACTGATCTACACGGATCCACTAATCACCTCGGGGCAAACGAATTCTGCGAGCAGGCGTTCGGCCCGGCCATCCGTGTCTGAATCACGGGGTTTTGCGGCTGTTACCGATGAGCGTGCTGTTCGATGCGTGACTGACGGGGTGGTACGGCGGGGCGCGCGGGCGAGCTGAACAAGGCTTGTTCCCGGCTGCGGGGCGGATGCGTGCATCCAGCAGCCAATGTCAGGGGCACGCTCGGGTGGGGTCTGCGATCAATACAATCGCGAGTTACGGAAATGTCCGGATTAAGTAACACGAACCGAAGTCGCTGCTGGTGATGACGGAGATACTCCAGGCTATGGGTTCTCGGCCTGAGGGGCCGGGACCCGCACCGCGCAGCATGGCCCCTGACCGGGTCCTGGGCGCCCTTACTTGAGGGGACATCAATGTCTGCTTCTCGTACCGTCCGCCGCATTGCCGCTACCGCTCTGGCGGCCGGTTCCGTCGTCGCCGTGGCGGCGATGCCGGCGTCCGCCGACAGCGACCACGGCCAGGGCCACGGGCACGGCCGCCACCAGTCGTACTCCAACGTCGTCCTCGGCAACGTCCAGTACGACAGCCCCGGCCGTGACGACTGGTCGAACCGGTCCCTGAACCGGGAGTGGGTCGAGGTCACCAACACCGGCCGCCGCGCGGTCGACCTGGACGGATGGACGCTCTCGGACCGCGACGGCAACCGCTACCGCTTCGACGACCTGCGCCTGCCCGGCTACGCCACGGTCCGCGTCCACACCGGGCGCGGCTATGACACCCGCCGGGACGTCTACCAGGGCAGCCGGGACTACATCTGGAGCAACTACGCCGACAAGGCCACCCTGCGCGACGACCACGGCCGCACCGTGGACACCCACTCCTGGGGCTACCGCCGCTGACCCACTTGCCCTTGCCCAGCCACTGACCAAGGGCGCACCTTCCGCCCCCGGGGTGCAACCCTTGTGATCCGGCGTGCCACCACCCACCCAGGGTGGTGGCACGCCGCTCTCGTACGTCAACAGCCTCCGGGTTCTTGCCGCTTGGCACGGTGCACACCCTTAGCTCCTGGAAGGAGCTGAAGGGCCCTGGTCTGAGGGTCCAGGGCCCAGGCGTACGCATCCCGGAATGTGTTCCTGGTCGGTTGGTGGTTTGCTACTCGGTGGCGGCGGCCGGGCTTCTCGGCGCGCCGTTCATCGTGTGCATCCGCCAGGCTCAAGGAGGAGTTCCGGGCCCTGTCGGCCCGTAGCTGCCGAATCTCTTGGCGACGCCCTGCTGCCGGCGCGCCGGGCCCGGTGGCTGAGGGTGCGCACGGTCAGGGTGCGCGACCTGTTCGGCTGATGCGGGCCCGGCCGCCGTCTCTCTCCCCCCACCGCCCGATGGCGGCAGGGCGGCAAGGGGGCGGAGGTCTGTGAATGTGTCGTGCCGTCAGCCCCGCTGGTGCGGACCGGCCGGCGTGTATTGCTCGGCCTGCTGCCAGCTCGCGGGGATGCCGAGCGCGGTGGGGGCGTCCGCGATCCCCGCGCCCAGGCGGGGGTCGGCGCCGGGCAGGGGCCGGCAGGCGGTGCGCACCAGCAGGTACAGCGGGTCGGCGCGGGCCGCGGTCCGCGGCACCGCCTGGGTGCGCAGATGGTCGTGGTGGGCGAGCAGCAGCGCCGCCAGCCCGGTGACGTGGGCGGCGGCGATCGCCGTGCCGTCCACCGCGGCATAGCCGTCACCCAGGCTGGTGGTGATGACCGCCGCGCCGGGCGCGACCAGGTCCACTCCCGGACCGGTGGGGGTGAACGGGGCCGGGTAGGGGCCGGGCCACGGCGGCTGCACCCAGGTGAGCGGGCTGCTCACGGGATAGGTGCCGGTGTGCGCGATCGCCCCCACCGCCAGCACCCCCGGCAGGGTAGCCAGCTGAGTGAGGGGGCCGGCGGTGTCTCCCGCCGGGGCGATGACCGTGGTGCCGGCGGCGTGCGCATCGGCGAGTTTCCAGGCGGCCAGCTGGGACTGTACGGGATAGGCGAGGCTGATCTGGGCGATGTCGATGTCGTGGGTGATGCAGTAGTCGACCGCCTCGAGCAGGTCGCTGAGGTGCCCGCCGGGGAACAGCTTCAGCGCATGCACCTCGGCCTCCGCCGCGATCCCGGCGATGCCTGCGTTGTTGTCCGCCGCGGCGATGATGCCGGCGCACCACGTGCCGTGCCCGGTCACATCGAGGCCCCAGGTGCCGTTGCCGGCGCCGGTGAAGTCGTGCCCGTGCTGGACGGTGTCCTTCAAATCGGGGTGGGCGGTGTTCACCCCCGAATCGAGCAGCGCGATCTTGATGCCGTGGCCGCGGTAGGTCGGCGGGATCTGGTTGAGCCGCATTGCCTGTGTGCCCCAGCCGGTGAGCGCCTTGCCGGGGAAGCCCTCGAAGGTGTCCGACAGGGCCTGCACCGTAACTACCGCCTCGCCGTTGTCGGCGGGTTGGGGGGTGCCGGTGCGGGCCGGCCAGTAGTCGGCCACCGGGCGGACGTAGAGCGCCTGGAGCGTTTCGGGGGTGTCTGCGGCCAGGGTCATGGTGACGCGTCCGTCCGGGCTGGTGACTCCGTGGACCGGGCCGCCGGTGCCGATGGCCCACACGTGCGCGCCGGCCACCGCGTCCCCGTCACTGCCCACCACCCGCAGGGTGAGATGTTCGGGCTCCTCCAGGGTGACCGCCAGCATCGGGTCCAGTACCGGCACCGGGCCGGCACCCACCGGCGGGGTGGGGGTGTAGGACAGCGGCTGGTCGATCTCCACGACCACCTGCGGGTTCCCGGCCAGGGCGCGGGCCCGCTCCTGGGGCATCTTCACGACCGCGACCGGGGGGCAGGCCGGATGCGGCTCCGCGATCGCCCCCAACCCGCGGGAACGGGACGGCCGCACCTGCGCCACGGGTTCCACATCGGGGTCCTCCTCCAGCAGCTTGAACAGCGCCGAGGCCTCAATCGGCGGCACCCCACCGGCAAGCAGCCCCGACGGCCGGGGCGCCACCAGATAGCGGCCCCACCCCGCCCGCACACCCCGACCCTGGTACCCCAGCGCCTGCGCCTCCCCGCTCATCCGTCCGGCCGGTTCACCTGCCCCGCCCGCAGCCGCCGCCGGCTGCCCGGCCTCACCCGCCGTGCCCTGCGCACGCGGGGTCTTCCCGCCCTTGCCGTTGCCCGGCTTCACACCGTTGCCGCCCTGCTCACGCATTCAGCCAACCGCCATCTCAACGTAAAGCATCGTCGTACGCCCTGGATCTTCAGTGGCTGGCCGGGAAGCGGGCGTCCATGAGCTCCCCGGCCAGCGGCCCGCCGCGCCTTTGCCTCGCCCCGCCGCGGCATCCGGCCAGGTAGGCCCGCCTCCCCACACGGGAGGGAGAACGAGCGCTACCCGGGCGGGTGTCTCACATGCCCAGAGGCGACAGCTGCCCGTACTGCGGCTGCTGCCCGAACATCCCCTGGCCCGGGAACTGTCCCTGGCCAGGGAACTGGCCGAACTGGCCCTGCGGCTGCATGCCCGGGAACTGGCCGAACTGCTGCTGGCCCTGCTGGCCCTGCTGGCCCTGCTGGCCCTGCTGGCCCTGCTGGCTCTGCTGCACCAGCGTCAGGATCGCAATAGGCAGCGCCTGCTGCACGGACTGCTCCACAGCGCTGCGCACGCCCTGCTGCAGGGTGTGGTGCAGCGCGACAGCCAGGTACGGGTGCGCGTGGTGCTGGGGAATGCCCTGCTGCTGCAGCTGCTGCTGGACCTGCTGCAGCTGCTGCAGCGTCTGCTGCACGCGCTGCGCCACCTGCTGGCTCGCCTGCTGGCAAGCCTGCTGGATCGACTGCTGGACCACCTGCGCGATCTGCTGCTGCGGCTGGCCGATCTGGCCCCAGGGCTGCTGCTGGCCGAACAGCTGCTGCTGGTTGTACGGCTGCTGGGTGTGCGGCTGGCTGATCTGCTGGGGGGTGTAGACGGACATGCGGAACTCCTCCTTGAGCCTGGCGGATGCACACGATGAACGGCGCGCCGAGAAGCCCGGCCGCCGCCACCGAGCAGCAAACCACCAATCGACCAAGAACACATTCCGGGACATACCGCCAAGCGGGGAGCCACGTCCCGGTCGCGTTGACGATCGCCGCAGTCACGGCATCCGCTCTGCTCACAGACGTGTCGACAGCAGGCCGCCGGGCGCAGGCTGGAACCATGAGCGTGGCCCCCTCCCGAGGCGCTCATGGTGCACTGCTGCCGTTGCTCGCGCCGATGCTCGCGGTGATCGGCCCGCCGCCCAGGCCGGAGACCGAGGCTGAGTACGCCTACGAAACGCTCTTCAACGGTGCCCGGGTCATCGCCCATCTGCCCGGGGACGGAAGCCTGCGGCTTCTGTCCCAGGCCGGGATGGACGTCACCGCCCAGTACCCCGAACTCAAGGCGCTGTCCGGCCTGCTGCCCGGACCACAGGCGGTCCTCGACGGAGAGATCATCACCCTCGACGGCGTGGGGCGGCCGTCGGTGGAGCGGTTGCAGCAACGGATGAGCCTGCACCACCCCGAGGCGGTCACCCACGCCCTCGAAGACCTGCCCGTCCGGCTGATGCTCTACCTCGGCGAACCGACCGTGCAGCTTCCCTACACCGCCCGCCGCGACCTCCTCGACGACCTCGCCCTGACTGGTCCCGGCATCACGGTGCCCGCGGCCTGGCCTGCACTCGCCGCCCAGGCCATGGAACAGGGCTTCGACGGCGTCGTCGCCAAACGCCTCACCAGCCCCTACCTGCCCGGCCGTCGCACCCGCGACTGGATCAAGATCAAGCACCTGGGGGCGTCGGGGAAGTAGCCCACGGGGTTTGTCCGGCCCCATGACGCCGGTGGTGGATGGTCAGGTCGCGTCCCGGGCCCGGCGGCGCGAGGCCGCCGGGCCCGGGATAGTGAAGAAACCGCCGGCCGCACCAGGGCCAGTCCTTCCAGCCCGGCCACCAGCTTGCCCCACACCCCCCGGTAGGAGCAGTCCTCGAACAGGGCCAGGTGAAAGTCGGTCCAGGGCGCGGTTTCGGTCTTGCGACCGGCCCGTCTCCCTGGACCGCTTCCCGAACCCGCCGTGCGGCTCACACCGCAACGGGCTCTCCACAGGTCCCGCTCAGGGCTCACTTGTTGAGCGTCATCCCGTGGCCGTCCAGGGGTTCGGGATCGCTGTGCCCCGGTACTGGTAGCGGGTTGTGCCTACCTTCTCGGGGTTGAACAGCGCTCTGTCGTCTCCGGTTGGCCATCCTCTGTGGTCGCAGAAGCGCCGGTAGAGGTCCTTCCAGGTGATACGGCGGTGTTTGCGGCGCAACCACCGGATGACCTGTTCCCGCGCGTAGTGCGCCAGGTATCCGAAGGTCGCGCTGGACACGCCGGGTTGGAAGAAGGCGCACCAGCCCCGCAGCATCTGGTTGAGCCGGATGAGCAGGGTGTCGAGCGGCTGGCTCGTGTCCATCTCCCGGCACCACGTCTTGACCTTGGCCATCACGGCCTTGAGGGCCTTGCGTGAGGGGTAGGTATAGACGTAGCACCGGTCGGTGCCCCGTTTGCGGTGGCGCTGGATGTGCCACCCGAGGAAGTCCAACCCGTCGTCGATATGGGTGACCAGGGTCTTCTCCTGTGAGAGACGCAGGCCCATCCTGGTGGACAGGACTTCTGCGATCTCCTCCCGCAGCGCCTCCGCGTCGGCCCTGGTGCCCGAGACCATCAGGCACCAGTCGTCGGCGAAACGGACCAACCGGTGGTTCGGCTGCCCGTGACGGCGGCGCTTTGCGCGCTCCACCTGGCTGGACGCGGGACCTCCCGGGCCCTGGGCGATGTGCTCGTCCAGGACCGACAGGGCCACGTTGCTGAGGAGCGGCGACAAGATCGAACCCTGAGGGGTTCCGGCGTTGTTCTCCCGCAGCACGCGGTCCTCGCCGAGGATGCCCGCCTTGAGGAACGCCTTCACCAGTGCCAGGACGCGGTTGTCCCCGACTCGTCTGCGCACCCGGTCCATAAGGGCTGGATGCGAGATTTCGTCGAAGCATGCCTTGATGTCTCCCTCGACGATCCACTCGTATGAGCGGGAGGAGAGGTAGCGCACCTCGGCCACCGCGTCATGGACCCGGCGCATCGGGCGGAACCCGTAGGAACACGGGAGGAAATCCGCCTCGAACACCGGCTCCAGCACCAGCTTCAAGGATGCCTGGACCACCCGGTCCCGGATGGTTGCGATCCCCAGACGGCGCGGCTTGCCGTTCGCCTTGGGAATCATCCTCTCCCGGACCGGCTGGGGTCGGAAGCTGCGGTCCTTCAAAGAGGCCCGCAGCCCGTCGAGGAACTCCTCGACGCCCACTTCCCTGATGACCGACACCGCTGTGCGGCCGTCCACCCCGGCGGTCCTGGCACCCTTGTTGCCCTGTACCCGGTCCCACGCGACCAGGAGGAACGCGGGGTCAGCGACAAGGTTGTAAAGATCATCAAACCTGCGATGCGGATCATCACGAGCCCAGCGGTGCAGCTTGGTCCGGATCCCCAGTACCCGGATCTCCGCCCCGAACAGGGCAGACTCCAGCTCGTCGGTGTTCACCGGCGACAACCTCCCAGCCTTCCAGCCCTTCAGCCACTGACCTGCTGTCCCCCTTCGCCATGTACGCACCTCTCGTGCGCTCGGACTACTACGAGGACTCCGCCCCATCCCACGGCCCCCAGTCGGCAACGGACCTGCCCACTTCCCAGGCTGGCTGCCGGGGCCGCGGGCGACCGCGGATGGTTCCAACGTTCCCTACGCCTCGATCGGCCAAGTAGACGTCCAGCTCTACCCCGGCAGCCTCGCCATGCCTACGCCGCAGACCTTCGGCATGGCCTCCCCACCGACCTCGCTCCTCGGCTTCGGAGTTGACCGACGCCCACGGCGTCGGTCACGCACTGCTGACCGGCCCAGATCCGCCAGGTTCGAGCCGGCACTTCGCTTACGGGGCTTCAACCACTGATTCGCTTCCGCTACACCTCTTGGCCTCGCTCGCCGAACCCGGCCGTCTGGCAGTGCCGGTCCGTCCCGGCTTTGTCAGGGCTGCTTCCCGCCCTCCCCGGCGATCCCCGGGTCAGACTGCCCTCAGCTTCGATCAGGCCGCTGCGACGGCCTAACGGCAGGGTCCTTTCACCCCCGCTCGAACACGTAGAACCTCGTTGCGCACTGCGAGGACGAAGTAGACCACCACCCGCGACGGCAGCAGCCGCAGCCGGCGCTCCCGCGTCCCGGTCTCCTCCAGCACCGCGTCCACCAGCGCGAAGTCCACGACCTGCGTCAGCTCGCCCACGTGCCCGGGCGCGTACACACCCCCGGCCACCTCGATCGTTCGCGTGATGACAGACTTCTCCCGCAACGGGACTCCCGATGATCGCCTTGCCTCAGCAACAAGTTGATCTATCAGGACGTCCCGTTGCGTCATTCACCAGGGCTTGACCTGCCGCTCAAGACTCAAACGCAACGGTGTTGGAGTTGATGTCCTCGGTCGATCACCGTTGGGTGCGGTTCGTTTCGAGGGACGATGCTGATCAGGCGGTGAGGTTGTAGTTCTCCTGGCCGGGGGCGGGGTAGAGGCGTTCGTGCTCGTGGGCACTGTGGAAGCGCCAGTAGGCGTCGAGGTCGCCGTTGGCGACGAGGGTGCGGAGTCGGAGGACGGCTTCGGCTCCGGGCAGGCCCCAGCGGGCACCGGTAATGTCGAGGCGGTCGGCGATCAGGTGGCGGCAGGCACCCTCGACCGCGCCCGTGGCTATCGGCCACCCGTTGGCGAGAGCGGTGTCGTAGCGGAGCTGGTCGAGGTGGCCGGTCAGGTAGCGGTGGCAGGCGTCGACGGTCTCGCGCCGGGTGGCCGGCAGTCCTTCCCGGTCGGCATCGGCGGTCATCTCGGCGGCGGTGCGGGCCACGTGGCCTGCGAGGATCGCGGTCAGGTGGTCGGCTGCCCAGGCTTCGGCCTCGGTGGTGCCGGGCTTGTGGAAGGCGTGGGCGGCGGCCCAGACGTACTCGGCGACGTGCACGAAGTCCAGCAGGACGTGCACCGTGACGTCGCGTCGGGCGGTCTCGGCGGTGATCAGGTCGAGTTGGTGGCGAGCGCCGTCGACCAGGACGATCCACGGCCGCAGATGCTTCGGGTCGCGGGCGTCGGCCTGGTCGAAAGCGTCGGCGATGACCTGCTCGGGCGGGCGGACCAGGGAGGCGGTGCACCACTTGCTCTCCGCCCTCGGCCCCGGACGGACGGGACGTTCGCCGCTGCGGCCGCCGGGCGGGTGGATCACGTCGTGGGGGCGTCTGGGGGCCGGGCGGGTGTCGAAGACGCAGGCCACGGTCGCCATCCGCTTGCGGTTCGGTTTCTCGCCCGGCGCGAGCCAGCCGCGATGCCCGCCCGCGGCAGCGGCTTTCACGGCGGCCCGGCGGGTGGCCTCGCGCAGAGCCTCGGGGCGCATGACCACGCCCTTGCCGTCGACCTGGAGGACCAGCGGCATCTGTCGGCTGCACGGAACGGGGATCTGGGCCCGGTAGAACGCGTCGACGTCGATGGCCGCGGCGATCACGAGCTCTTCCAGCCGCCGCTTGCCGAGCACCTTCCCGCAGCGGCGCGTCACCGCATCGTGGGCCTGGTCGAACGAGCCGCGCACGGCCTCTGTGACCGCGAGCCGGCGCAGGCCCAGCGAGTGGCGGCCCGCGGGCAGCGACAGCTCCTCGTCGGCGGGGTGGACGTTGCCCACGCCGGGGCCCCGGTGCGCGACCCGGGTGAAGCGGACCAGCCCGAACAGGCTGGCCAGCCAGCGCGCGTGGCCCGTCTCCCGCCATGGCCGCACCCGTCCCTCCGGCCCCACCACGACCAGGCCGGCACCGGCGCGGACCTGTTCCTCCTCCCGCAGGGCGCGCAGGTCCAGGTGGTCCTGCAGCAGCTGCCGTAACAGCTCCCGCCCGGCCGCGTCGAGGTGTTCCTCCAGCTCAGCGTGGGTCCACGCGCTCGCCTGGTCACCCGACAGGGTGCCCATCAGCGTCTCGAAGGCGTTGACCGAGCAGGCAAAGGGGTCAGCGGTGGCATGAGTGTCGTACTGTTCCATCTCCGGGGCTCTTCTCGTCCTGCATCCGACACGGTTGGCACCTTCGAATGTAGGCGGAAGAGCCCTTCTGTTAAAGGGAGTTGGACGTGACAGCCGTCCGGCGGCGGGCCGGGGTGAACAGTCCCGGGGCGTCCTCGTCCAGCCAGCCCCGTTCCACCAGCCGCTTCAGTTTCGACCGCGTGCCCTCGATCTTCCCGACCTCGGCCGCAAGCCCGATCCTGGGGACGATCTGCTTGGCCCGGACCGGACCCGGCGCATCCGCCACCACCTCCACGATGTCCCGATACACCCCGGGCAGGACGTCCGCCCCCATGCCGGGCTGCCACTTCGGCACCGTCAGCACCCCGATCACCTGCCGCTCGGCCCCCGCATACGCCGACACCACCCGCTCGCCGGGAGGCGACTCCCGGGCATCGACCGTTGCCGCAGGCATCTCCGGCGTCATCTCGGCGAGCACTTCCGCGACCGTCTCCCGCGCGATCCGCAGCCGCCCTAGGCCCTCCCGAGCCAGCTCCAACTTGCCGGACACCGCAGCGAGTTCAGCCTCCAGCTCCTCCACCCGGGCCCGGGTAGCCGCCTCGCGGGCCTCCAACTCCTCGAACAATGAACCCATCAGCAATCCTCCTCCACCATCACGGTAGGGATGAACAGCCGCGAACACAGCCCAGATGGAGCTTGGATGTCGGCGGCAGGGACTAATGTCCGTGCCTGCCGTCGATAGGAGAGCCGTGAACACGCACATGGACTGGTCGGAAGTCCGCGAACGCGTCATCGCTGTGGAGGAGGCCGAGCGTCGAGCCCACGGCCGTGCACCGTCTCGATACCCGACGTTCGAACCTGTCCTGACTCCCGCCGAGATCGCCGAGGTCGAAGCACAGTTCGGTGTCACGCTCCCCGACGAGTACCGCACGTTTCTGGCAGAGGTCGGGGCCGGCGGCCCCGGACCGGCACTCCAACTCACGTCGTTGCGCCGAATCGACGGGAAGTGGGGCTGGCTCTGGGACAACGTCCCAGACCATCCCTGGCTGCTTGACCCCAGCGGGCCGTTCGTCGAGACGGAAGACTGGGCTGACCAGCAGATGGCAACCCTTCGCGCCGCCGGGCACGAACCCACCACCCGAGACGAAGACGACGACTATCTGGACGACTACCGCAAGGTCTTCGGCGACGCCGGCGACGAACTCTGGCACCTGGAACGCGGCCGAGGTGCGATCCACATCAGCGACAACGGATGCGGGATGACCGGCTGGCTCATCGTCGTCGGCCCACACCGCGGGGAACTCCGCGACCGGGACTGCGCGGTCAACCCGCCCTTCGAGCCGTACGTCGATGCAAAGGGAATCCGCCACACCTTCCGCACCTGGTACCTCGAGTGGCTTGAGCAACGCGAGAGGGCAGCTCGGTGATCAAGAGCTGGTGACCCTGGCCCGCCCCACGCACAGCGGCCTACTCAACCCTTCCCTTCAAAGGAACTGCACCCTTCTCAGCTTCATGCGCAAACTGGCCTCCAGTGGTTCCAGGCGGTAGCAAGAACGCTCCCGCGCATGAGTAGCCGACCACACCGGTCGGCTCCGGTGAGCCTGGCGTCCCCCTGACCTCACGGTCAAGAGATCCGACATCTCCAATTCCCCTTTAGACAAACGGAATTGACGACTTGCACCTTGCACGACAGAGCAGCCCCCGGCCTTCAATAAACCGCCACTGAGGATGGGCGCGACTCAGCACCGAGAAGGCAGCGGCTAGCCCGATCCGCGCGCTCGCCCTCGATGGCCTCAGCCAGGGCCATCTCCAGCGCCTCGCACCGGCCGCGGATCTCCCCGCCGATCTGGAGCAGAGCCACCCGGGCCCGGAACGCGGCAGCAGCCCTGCGCCGGTCCCGATAGGCCGCCTGCCTGCACGAACCCGGACGCTGCGGCGCAGGGGCTGGACCGGCTGCGGTCCGGAGCTCGGGCCCGGGCGCAGCGGCGCATCCACGTTGTCCAAGCCGATTCGGCAAGGACACCAGGTTCTGGACCACCGCCGCTCCCGCTCACTTCAGAAAGACGAAGATGGCTGCGAGCGGACCGTAGGCAACCGCAAGCGCGCAGAGGAGCCGCTTCCACTCGAAGGACCAGTTGAGCAGGGCCTGCCCCTCGCTGGTGCTGCCCCCCTGCGCCTGGAGCGCATTGAGGTGGGCTTCTCGGAGCAGCCGAAACGCCCTTTGGTGGGTCGAATAGCCAGTGAAGGCTCCCAGCAGTGAACTACCGAACGCGACCGAACTAATCGGGCGGCCGTCTCTCAACTTGATGGTCAGGCCGTCGTGCACGGTCACTTCCTCGACATCGGTCCAAGCGACGGTCGAGGTCACGAGAAAATTCGTGATCGACACATGGTCGTCAGTGCTGCGGATGGCAGAATCCCATCCAAGCGCCCAGAGGAAGACGGTCAGACCGGCGACCGCGAACGCCGCCGCTGGCTCCTCGTCCAGCGGACCTATGATCAAAACCGCACACACGTAGAACGCGATCCCCGCAGCGACGGGAAGCCACACGTACGCGGGTCGCCGAATCACCTTGGCCTGCAACCAGAACCACCCCCAAACAGCAGATCCTTTCCGCTGGTGGACACGGGGTCAAGATCACGCAAGGTGAGTCGGGCGGCGGCAACGCTGCATTTCAGGATCGGATATTTCGTCCCTACAGTTTCTGCCCGAGACAATAAGCGTCACCACCGAGTCGCTCCTCTCAGGTTCGACGTGAGGCTTGGGTTCTGGAATGAGGTGACTGCACGCTTCTGCGTGTGGCAGCTGATCTTGTACCTGATGACCTGCGGGAACGCGTGGCTCCGTTGCTCCCGCCTCGCCCACCGCTAGGTAGAGCCGCTAGGTAGAGCCGCTGCGACAGCTGGACTGCCTCAGAAGTCGTAGCAGGCGTAGGCGCCGTCGGGCCCGCGGGCGATTCTGTCCGAGCCCCAGCAGTGAAGCATTGGCCCAACGCGGTACAGGGCGGCGCCACCGGCCAGCAGGACGAGAACGGCGAGCACGGCGGTCACGATCCGCATGGCCGTCATCCGCCGTACGAGCCACCAGGCCCCGGCGACCGCGAGCGTCCCCAGCACCAGCATGACGGCCGATATCGGGGCGGTGTTGTTCTGGATCCCGGGAAAGCGATCCGGGTGCGCGGCGTGTTGGACGGCGGCGAAGGCGAAGAAGAACAGCAGCAGCCCCAGCAGCAACAGTCCGACGGAGCTGACCCCGCGGCCGACGGCCCGGCCCCGGCTCTGCGGGCCGCCGGGCCCCTCGACGGCGTCCGCGCGCACGAGCCGACGGTCGAGGACCGCCCGCAGCCGGTCCACGTCCTCCGGGTCCGCCACGGCCCGCTTGGGCAGGACGACGACGCCGACGGCGGACTTGTCGGCGCTGAGAAGCACGAACAGCTCCGGGGTCTCGGCGTAGCGCGGGTAGAGGTGCCAGTCAAGGATGGCCGAGCTGTGCGCGGTGGTGAGCCGGATCCCGGTGTCGTCGACCGTCCCGCGGATGTCCCCCTGCCGTTCGGCGAGCCGGTGGAGCTGGCGCGCCTGCAGCCACGGCACCGCAGTCATGAAGACGGCGAAGACCACCAGCCCCGCATACAGCGGCCACGGTGTGTCACGGCGGCCGGAGCCGGCCGCCGACAGCAGGGCACCGACGGCCGCGACCGCCACCGTCCAGACCAGCGCCCGGCGCTGAAAGCGTCCCGCGCCGGTGCTCCTCGCACGTGCTCGCAGCGCGGACGCCAAGTCGCCGACGGACGGCCGGTAGGCCAGCTCCACCGGTCTCTCCGCGACCGCGTCCGTCGTTTCCCGGCCCTCGGCCATGTCCCCTCCCTGGTTCGATGATCAACCGGATCGTAGAGGCTTTCTCAGCCGCTGCGCCGATGGACAACCCGAACCGTCCACCCGCTATCCCGATCGGCACCAACATGACCTGGCGATTCGTCAAAAACGTCAGCGCAACATCGGCAACCACTGGCAGCAGCAGACACCCAGCCGCCCCCCATCTCAGCCAGAGCTATCAACACCCCACACCACTGACACATCCACGCCGAAAAATCACTGACAAACCAGCACACATCATCGCTGAGGTCGGTGTCACGAAAGCGTTCCCGCTGGGCAGGTGGGTCCACCAACAGCGCCGCGCATACCGTGCCGGCGAACTCGACGACCACCGCAAGAAGCAACTGGACGCCGAAGGCATGGTCTGGGAACCAGGCGACGAAGCATGGGAGACGAAACTCGCCGCACTCCGCTCATACCACCGCCACCACGGACACCTAGCCCCCCGCCAGGACGCCGTGTGGGGCGAGGAAGACAACGACCTGGTCCCGGTCGGACAGTTGATCGCCAACCTCCGCAGGAGGGGCGGCCTGGGAAAGGACGCCGAGCAGGCCGAACACCGCGCCGTGCAGCTCGCCGCGGTGGACAAGGACTGGGCGTGCCCCTGGCCGCTGGACTGGCAACGCCACTATCGGGTGCTCGCCGACGGGGTGCTGCCGGCCATCGAGCCGGGCGTGCTCTTCGAAGGCGACGACCTCGGCAAATGGCTCGCACAACAACGGAAGCCACACACCTGGGCGCAGCTGACCGACGAGCAGCAGGAACGGCTGACCAAGCTCGGCGTACAGCCCGCCCAGGCCCCGTCTCCCACCCCGGCGGCGTCGCCGACGGCGAAGCAGTCGAGCAAGGCCCAGCAGGCGTTCCAACGGGGTCTGGCCGCCCTGGCCCAGTGGGTGGAGCGGGAAGGCACTGCTCGACCGGTACCGCACGGCCACAGCGAGACGATCACGGTCGACGGCGAGACGGAGCCGGTCATCGTGAAGCTGGGCGTATGGATCTCCAACACCAAATCGAGGCGGGACAAGCTCACCGCCGCCCAGCTCACCGCCCTCGCAGAGCTCGGCATCCACTGGGCGCAGTAGCGGATATGGCAGAGCTCTCGGGGTCGCCTCCAGGTGTGGTGGCGGCTCGCGCCGGGGGCTTCTGAGGGTGGCCAGCCCGTGAAGTGGATCGTTCTGGTGGACCCTGGATGTCCTCGCGGCCGGCCACAGCGGCGTGTGCCGCGTACGACGCCGCCGTGGCCCTGCTACCGCTTCTCCGGCACAGCCCGGACGGGCAAGGGGGAGGAATCGGCCCGCGTCAGAATGCGGGCTTTTGCCGTGCCAACTCGTAGATGCCTACCCGGACGTCGTCGTCATCGGCGTCCTGGGCGCCCTCCAGGGCGGACGAGTCGCACCCTGCCGGAAAATAGCGGGGAAAGGCCCCTCGGACCCAGCCGAGAACGTCCCCCGCGCGCCTCCGGCGGGGCCTTCGCGCTGCTCCGCTCCCAGCGGCGGCCCCCCAGAACGGCGGCTTCGGCAAAGCCGTGGACACGACCACCTGGGACCTCATCACATATGGCCTGACCTGCGCATTTACCCCCAGATACCTAAGATGGACATGCACGGGCGACGGCGTGGAAGCAGCGTCGGCTGCTTCGGTGACATCTACTCACAAACATGCTCAGGACGGCCCAGGGAGGGTGCTTCATGACCGAGTCCGGCAACCCCAATCAGCCCGCGAACGTGAACGAGTACACCGGCAGTCACATCCAAGTACTCCAGGGCCACGAGGCGATACGCAGGCGCCCCGGCATGTACATCGGCTCGACCGGCGAGCGCGGCCTGCATCAACTGGTGTACGAGGTCGTCTCGTACGCCGTCGACGAGCACCTTGCCGGCCACGCCGACTCCATCGACGTCACGATCACCGCGGACGGCGGCGTTCGCGTCGCGGACAACGGGCGGGGCCTGCTCGTCGAGGTGGAGGAGCCCACCGGCAAGTCGGCCATCGAACGCGAACTCGCGGAGCTGTCCTTCGGCTCCAAGCCCCACACCGGCTACGGGGTCTCCGGCGGCCTGAGCGGCCTGGGCCTGTGTGTGGTCAACGCGCTGTCGAGCCGTCTCACGGTCGAGATCCACCGAGACGGCCATCGTTGGACCCAGGAGTACGAGAAGGGCACCCCGATCACTCCCTTGACGAGGAACGAGGAGACGAGCGAACACGGCACCGCAATTGCGTTCTTGCCCGACGCCGACATCTTCGACACCACCCGGTACTCGTTCGCCACGCTGTCGAAGCGCCTCCAGGAACTTGCCTTCCTCAACGGGGGCCTGGCCGTCTCACTCACCGACGAGCGTCCGGAGCGGCCGGTCCGCTACCACCACGCGGACGGCCTTCGGGCCTACGTCGCCCACCTCAACCCCTACCCCCCGAGTCTCGTCCACTCCCCCGCCATCGGCTTCGAGTCGGAGAACGAGGACAAGACGATCTTCGTACAGGTCGCCATGCAGTGGAACACCTGGCCCCCGGGAGAGCTCCACTCCTTCGCGAACAGCACCCGCACCCATGAGGGCGGCGCCCACGAACAGGGCTTCCGTACCGCGCTCACAGACCTCGTCAACCATTACGCGCGCCGTCAGCGGCAGATATCCGCAGACGACGAGGACATCACCGCCGAAGCCATCCACGAGGGCCTGACCGCGGTCGTCTCCGTAAAGCTCGCCCATCCAGTCTTCGAGGGCTCCACCAGGACCAGGCTCAGCAATCCCGAAGCAGACGCCTACGTCCAAGAAGTCGTCCACCAACACCTCACCGACTGGCTGGACCACAACCCGAACGAAGCCGCGGCCATCATCCGCCACATACGCAATGCCGCTACCGAACGCGGGAAGGAGTGACGAAGGACTTCCCGCTGGCGAGGAGAAACACCTGGAGGTCGCTGTCACGGGCAGCGACCCAATCACCGGGACACTGCACACGAACGGATGGATCGCGGGCGGCGCCGCCACCGCGCTCACCGACCTCGGTATCCAGTGGGCCGTGCGGTGAATGCCGAGACGGGCAGTTGTCGACTGCCTGTAGAGCTCGGCTACTCCGCCTTGGTCTTGGCGAGGTAGAGCACCGCGTAGCGGGGGTCTGTACAGCGAACGGCTCTGTCCCGTAATCGGCTCTGGCTCACATCCGGTGGTGACTGAAAGTCACGGCGGCGACGAATAGGCCATCGATCACGAAGCCGCAGGTCCGTGCACCACAGCGGTCGTTCCCTGGGGCCGACCGATCGGCCCGGCGTCTGTCCGTGAGAGTCCGGCGCGACAAGCTCAGCGCCCCCGATGCGCTGCCATCCGCTTCAAAGCATCGAGGTCAGAGCACCAGCCGCACTCTCTGCAAGGTAGAGATACCCCATACTCACGATCCGTCACCACCGAATGTGAGCCAGAGCCGGTTACCGTACAGACCCCGTCCCCGGCGGGGAGGTAGAGCACGCTGGGCGTGCGGAAGAAGAAAAAGTCGAGCGCGGAAGGTGGCCGGCCCCACTGCACGGCTTTCCGCTCGGCCAGTGGACCGCCGACGCCCGCCGCTTCCACGCCCGCGGGAACATGGACGCCGACCGCGTCGTCCAGCTGGAGAAGCTCGGCATGATCTGGTCCCACTACGACATCGCCTGGGAAGAGGGCCTCGCAGCGGCGCGCGGGTGGGCCGCCGAGGCGGGCCACCTCCTGGCCCCACTCGACGCCACGTTCCAGGGGTACAAGGTCGGCATCTGGCTAAAGAACGCCCGCGCCGCCACCCGACGTGCCCTGGAGCTCGAGCAGTACCAGGCCGAAGGGCTGCCGGTTCAGTCGTGGTCCGGGGCGCTGTCGCCGGAGCGGCGCGAGCAGCTGGAGGACATCGACCCGTCCTGGTGCCCGGCCTGGCCCGTCACCTGGCAACGCGCCTTCCACCTCACACGACACCACCTCGACACAGGCGGTGAGCTGCCCACCACGGCGGGCGACGTCGTACGCCAGGGCGAGGATCTCGGGCGGTGGGTCACGTCCGTCCGGCTCGGATGGGACCAACTCACCGGGGTGCAGCAGTGGATGTGCGAACACATCCTCGGCATCCAACCCGCCACCGAGGACGAAAAACCCAAACCACGCACCAGCCAGGCACAGAAATGGGCACTCCACCTCACCGCCGCCACGCAGTACTACCAACGCGAGGGACACCTTCGAGTGCCCCGCAAGCACGTCGAGACGATCACCATCGACCACCGGGGCGACGGCGAGGACCAGGAGCAGCGTGATCTCCGGCTGGGTGCCTGGGTGAGCAACCAACGCTCGAGGTCCGCCACACTCACACCCGAACGAATCGAACA
This sequence comes from Streptomyces sp. NBC_00873, assembly GCF_045207415.1. Taxonomy (NCBI): domain Bacteria; kingdom Bacillati; phylum Actinomycetota; class Actinomycetes; order Kitasatosporales; family Streptomycetaceae; genus Streptomyces; species Streptomyces sp. NBC_00873. The sequence continues at coordinate 9,355,783 of NZ_CP108803.1, read as the reverse complement.
ACTCTCCGCGGTTGGGATGCGGTGGACGTAGGCGAAGGCGCTGCTTTCCTCCTGCTCTTTGCGCTCACGCTCGGCCTGTTCGGCCTCGCGCGCGGCCTCGAAGCCGCGCTTGCAGCCAGCGCGCTTGAACCTTTCAACCAGCCGCTGTGGACGATCCGCATTCCCCAGGCGAAAGTTCACGTAATTCCCCAGGTGCTCGTGGGGAGACGCCTAGGTTGGGGCCAGGGTCAGTCCCACCAGAGCACGACGAGCAGGTGGCGCTTTGCTGCGTCGAGGTAGAAGTCCCGCAGGGCGTTGAAGTGCTTCAGCAAGTACTCGCGCGGTCCGCCGATGATGTGGTCGGCCCCGTGGCCGATCAGGTATCCGGCTTCGCGGTCGTCGGTGGGCAGGGCGGCCAGGAGGGAGTGCATGTCGATCTGGTCGAGCAGCTCGGAGACACGCGCCGCTTTAGCGCTGGACAGAGCCGTAGGGACAGGCCCGAACGGGCCGATGGCGTGAGGGTGCGTATTGAGGAAGCCCAGGTCGACAGCGGTGTCGCCGTCGGTGGCCTGGCGGAGAGCGTCGAGGCGAACCTCATCGAGCCCGGACACCTCGCCCAGGCGTGCAAGCAAGGCCGGCGCCCAGTCCAGGTCCAGCACGTCCGATGCCGGCGGATCCCAGCGAGGATCACCGTCTGGTGACACGCTGGCTGACTGGCGGCAGGCGGCGAGATACTCCGCCGGAATGCGGGCGAGCTGCTGGGTGACGGCCATGATGGCAGTATCTCGGCGACGTCCACCGGATTCTCTGGCGCTCGCTTGGCGAGGGTGGGACGGGCCAAGGCGCCTGGCGGTTGGGGTGAAGCCCCGGCAGGGCGGGCGTGATGCCTGCGCCCTGCCGGGACGGGGTGGGTCGTCAGTCGGCCAGGCCGACGACGTTGATCTCGGCAGCCGTGGTCCACGGGTTGCCGTTTACTTCGCTGAGCGCGCGCAGCCGGACGTAGTGCGCGCTGACCGGGGTGAAGCAGGCCTCCTGTTCCGCGGAGGTGTTGGCCCAGGTTCCGGTGGCGACCGGGTTGCCCCAGTTGGTGCCGTCCTTGCTGGTGTACACCTCGTACTTGGCGATGCGGCCGTTGGCACCGTTCTGGCGTGGCAGGTAGGTCAGGCAGGACGCGGTGTGGTCGCCGCCGAGGTTGAGCTGGATCTCGTGCGGCATCGGTGCGGCGGTGCCGGACCACTTGGTGTGCCAGATGGTGTCCGGGTTGCCGTCGACGGCGTTGGTGGCCGGGGCGTTCTCGCCGACGGTCTCCTCGCTGTCCGCGAAGGCCACCGTCACGGGCAGGTTCGGCGGGCGGACCTTTACCTGGATGGTCTTCGTGACCACGTCACCGGCTGCCTGGGCGACCCGGACGGTGACCGGGTAGGTGCCGTCGGGGGTACCGGCCGGAGCGCTGACGTGGATGGTCACATCGTGGGCGGTAGGAATCGTGTCGGAATGGACGTCGTCGAACTCCGTCTCGCGCGGGTCCACGGTGAGCTGCTCCGGCGCGCTGACCTTGATCGAGGCAGCGGTGTCACTGGGTGCGGTGAGGAGGGTGGAGACGGTCAGGTCGGTGCCGGAATCGCCAGGGTGCACGATCGGCTTGGCCGGGGACACCGCGACCACGGCACGGCGCTGAAGGTCCGGCACGGTGTCGAGGGCGGGCGGCGCGTCGGCGGATTCAGTGCCCCAGTCCGAGTGCGTGGCACCGACGGTGAAGGAGAGGTCCTCGCCCGCGCGGATGTCCTCGGTCGTGATGTAGGTGTTCTGCAGCTTCTTGCCGCCGAGCTCGGCGGTCTGGATGTAGCGGTCCGTGGCGGTGGTGCCGGGGGCGGTGATGGTCATCGAGCCCTGGGGGTAGTACTGCTTGTCCAGGGTGAGGTCGACCCGGTCGAAGACCGGCGTGGACAGCCCCCACATGTCGGTGCCCGGCATCACCGGGTAGATGCCGATCGAGGAGAGCACGTGCCACGACGACATCTCGCCGAGGTCGTCGTTGCCCGTGACGCCGTTCGGCGCGTTCGTGAACAGGGTGAGCGCGGCGTGCACCACGTCGGTGGTCTTCCACGGCTGCCCGGTGGACAGGTAGGTGTACGGGGCGCCGAGGTCGGGCTCGTTCTGCGGGTTGTACTTGTCCGCGTTGTAGTACCCGTACGCGCTGTTGACCCACACGTTGCGGGCCGTGCCCGCCGGGTCCTTCAGCAGCTTGTCGTAGGCGAAGAAGGAGTCCAGTCGGGCGTTCGCCGCCTCCTTGCCCCCGATCAGGTCGACCATGCCGGGCACGTCCTGCGGAACCAGCCACATGTACTGCCACGCGGAACCCTCGTGGAAACCGGGGCTCACCTTCGGATCGGCCGAGCCGACAAACATGCCGTCGGTGCCGCGGGGGCGGAAGAAGCCGGTACGCCGGTCGAAGATGTTGCGGTAGTTCTGGCCCCGGGCCAGGTACCGGTGTGCGTCAGCCACATGGCCGAGGTCCTTGGCCATCCCGCCGAGGGCGGCGTCCGCGAGCGCGTACTCCAGGGTCGCGGAGGCACCGTGCCGGAAGTCGTTGTCGCCCGGCTTCTGCGGCCGAGCCTCGTCCTCGGGGACGTATCCGTCAGCGAGGTACTCCTGGTTGGCCTGGCGTACGGCGGACGGCGAGGACGCCGGCGGAACCGTGTCCGCGTGCTTCTTCAGCGTCTGGTACGCCTCCTCCTCGTGTCCCTTGAGCAGGCCCTGCCGGTAGGCGTTGACAAGGAAGGGAGTGACCGGGTCGCCCGTCATGATGTTCGTCTCGACGGTGGCGTAGCCCCAGCGCGGCAGATGTCCGCTGTCGTCCGCGACCCGCAGCAGCGAAAGCGCCATGTCCCGCGACTCGGCCGGTGCCAGCAGCGACAGCATTTGCTGCTGGGTGCGGTAGGTGTCCCACAGCGACCAGTTCTGGTAGTACGTGAACCCGTCGGCGGAGTGCGTCTTCTGGTCCCAGCCCCGGTAGCGGCCGTCCACGTCGCTGCCAATGCTCGGCGTCAGGAAGGAGCGGTACAGCGAGGAGTAGAACGTCCGCTGCTGCTCATCGCTGCCACCCTGTACCCGGACCTCCCCGAGCCGGTCCTGCCATGCCTGCTTCGCCGCGGCCGCCTTCTCGTCGAAGGTGCCCCCGCCCTCGGCCGCCAGGTTCTTCGCGGCGCCGTCGGCCCCCACCCAGGACACCGAGGTGACCGCGGTGACCTTCTGGTTCTGCGTCGTGTCGAACCGCACATAGGCGCCGCCGCGCCCCGTGGAGGTGGACGAACCGCTGCCCGCGGTCACGGTGTTCCCGTTCCAGGTGCCATACGACGTGAACGGCCGGTCGAACCGCGTCTCGGTGTACACCGTGCGCGGCTGGGTGTCCTTGCCGCAGAAGCTGCGGCTGGTGATCGCCGTGACCACCGTACGGTCGTCCACCACGGTCACCGTGTTGCGGATGGTTGTGGTCAGCGCCTGGCCGGAGTTGAGCAGCACATTGGCCTGATCGGTGGCCGGGAAGGCGTAGCGCTGCCAGCCGGTCCGGTCGGTGGCGCTCAGCTCGGCGGTGATCCCGGTGCCGAGCTTCACCTTGTAGTAGCCCGGCGATGCGGTCTCGTCGGCGTGGCTGAACGGCGCCGCGTAGCTCGCGTTGTCGGTGGACGTGATGGCACCGGTGGTGGGCAGCACCGGAAGGTCCCCGCCCAGCCCGCAGCCCACACCCGACAGGTGCACGGCGCTGAACCCGCGGATACGGTTGTGGTCCCAGTTGTAGCCGGTGCTGTGTCCGGTGTCGGGCGACAGCTGCACCATCCCGAACGGCATTGAAGCCCCGGGGAACGTGTTTCCCTCATGCTGCGAGCCGATGAACGGGTTAACCAGGTGGGTGAGGTCACTGGTGTCCCCAGCGGCTTCAGCAGCCCCCGTAGACAACGTTGTCATAGTGCCTGCGAGAAGAGCGGCGACTGCTGCCACCGCCATCGCTCGCAAGCGTTGAGTTCTTGATGCCATGTGATTCCGCCTCAGATGGAGAACGTGGTCGCAGCTCCAGAGATGCCCAAGGACCAGGGGGCTTGGAGGTGGGGGAACAACGTGCGACTCAGGTAGCGAGATTCTTGGCCCAAACGGTCTTCGGTGTCAATGCAGGCGAGGCCGGCTGTCTTCCGCCGGACTGCACCTTGCTCGACAGGGGGTTGGTGTTGCCCGATGTGCGCGCGGCGTCGGTTGGGTGACGGGGGCGCCCGTTGCCGCTGCAACTGAACCCATCGCCGCATCCGAGCGGCATGCGGGAATTCAAGGACGTCCGCCGCGCGCCCGGAGCGCGCACGACAGGGATGCGCCTACTTGGTGAGCGGAGCCAGCTTGGGATCGTTGGCGTACGCCTCGGCCGCGTTGGCCTTGGTCACGATCACCGGCGGGAGCAGGTAGGACGGGACGACCTTGACGCCGTTGTTGTACGACTTGGAGTCGTTGACCTGCGGCGTACCACCGCTCTGCAGCGACTTGATCATCTTGATGGTGTCCGCGACCAGCTTGCGGGTGTCCTTGTTGATGGTGGAGTACTGCTCGCCGGCCATGATGGACTTGACCGACTCGGCCTCCGAGTCCTGGCCGGTGACGACCGGCAGCGGCTTGCCCGCACCCTTGACCGAGGTGAGGATCGCCCGGGCGAGGGTGTCGTTCGGCGAGAGGACACCGTCGAGGGTCTTGCCCCCGCTGTAGGTCGAGGTCAGCAGCGAGTCCATGCGCTGCTGGGCGTTCTCGCCCTTCCAGCCCTGGACGGCGGTCTGCTTGACATCGGCCTGGCCGGAGCCGACCACGACGTCGCCCTTGTCGATGTACGGCTTGAGGACATCCATCGCGCCGTTGAAGAACACGCCGGCGTTGTTGTCGTCCGGCGAGCCGGAGAACAGCTCGATGTTCCACGGCCTGGTCGGCTTCTTCGCCTTCATGCCGTCCAGCAGCGCCCGGCCCTGCAGCTGGCCGACCTTGAAGTTGTCGTACGCGATGTAGTAGTCGATGTCCGGCGTGTTGGTGAGGAGGCGGTCGTAGGCGATGACGATCGCACCGGCCTCCTTGGCCTGCTTCACCTGGGTCGAGAGCTGCGCGGCGTCGGTCGCGCCGATGACGATGACCTTCGCACCCTTGGTGACCATGGTGGAGATCTGGGCCTGCTGGTCGGCGACGGTGGTCGACGCGCCCGCGTACTGCACATCGGCCTTGAAGCCCGCGTCCTTGAGGCCGTTGACGAACTGGTCGCCGGCGAGGACCCAGTTCTCCGAGGTCTTGGACGGCAGCGCGACACCGATGAGGGAGTTGGCCGCGAAGCCCTTGGCGGGGGCGCTGTCTCCGCCCTCGCCCTGGCGTTCGTTGGAGCAGGCGGTGGCGCCGAGCGCCAGTACGGCCGCTGCACCGACCGTCAGTGCCTTGGTGAGGATTCTGCGCATCGTGGAATACCTTTCATGGGCTGCAGGAGGTGAGTCCCGCGGGGGATGTTCGCCGGGGTGTGCGTCGTGCGGTGCGTCAGCCGACGGCCGGGGCCTTGGAGCTGTCGCCGTGTGGGGCGGTCCGGGCTGCCGCGGACGCTGTCTCCTGTCGGCGGAAGGGCCGCGTGAGCGAGCCGATGACCGAGAAGTGGCCCTGGCTCTTGTTGTAGACGTCGAGCGCGACGGCCAGCAGCAGCACCAGGCCCTTGATGATCTGCACGAGGTCCACGCCGACGCCCATGAGCTGCAGGCCGTTGTTGAGCAGCGCCATGACTAGGCCGCCGACGATCGAGCCGCTGATGGTGCCCAGGCCGCCGGACACCGCGGCCCCGCCGATGAACACTGCCGCGATCGCGTCGAGTTCCCAGCTCAGTCCGTCCTGAGGGCCGGAGGCGGCCGACCGGGCCACGAAGATCATGCCTGCCAAGGCGGCGAGGACCGACATGTTCATCATGACGAAGAAGTTGACCCGCTTGAGCTTCACACCTGACAGCTCCGCGGCGCGCGCGTTGCCGCCGACCGCGTAGATGCGCCTGCCGCCAACGGTGTTGCGGGTGTAGAACGAGTAAGCCAGTACCAGGACGATCAGGATGATGCCCGACACCGGGAGGCTCGTGCCGACCCGGCCGCCCGCGAAGCGCAGCGTGGCGAAGACGATGACGCCCACCATCACGACGAGCCGCACACCGGAGATCCACAGCGGCACCTGCCGTGCACCCATCTCCTGCCGGGTGCTCCGGGCACGCCACTCCCGCCACACCACTGCGGCGCAGGCGATGGCGCCCAGCAGCAGGGTCGGGTTGTTGTAGCCGGTGCTGAGGCCGAACTCGGGCAGGTAGCCCGCGCCGATCGTGCGGAAGCCCTCGGGGATGGGGACGGTGTCCGCGTTGCCTATGAACTGGTTGCCGCCGCGGAACACCAGCATGCCCGCCAGCGTGACGATGAACGCGGGGACGCCGATGTAGGCCACCCAGAAGCCCTGCCAGGCGCCGATGACCGCGCCGACCGCCAGGCCGAGCAGGATCGCGGCCGGCCACGGCAGGTCGTAGTTCTGCATCGCCTTGGCGACGACGATCCCGGTGAACGCCGCGACGGAGCCGACCGACAGGTCGATGTGCCCGGCGACGATCACCATCAGCATCCCGATGGCCAGGATGAGGATGTACGAGTACTGGCTCACGACCGCGATGAGGTTGCCCGACGTCAGCGTGAGGCCGTTGGTCAGGACCTGGAACAGCAGGATGATCGCCACCAGGGTGAAGATCATGCCGAACTGGCGGCTGATGGAGGTGGTGCCCCCGAAGAGGTTCTTCTTGAGGTCTTGGTATCCGCTCATGACACCGGTGTTTTCTTGGTAGTGGTCATCTGCTTCATGAGGAGTTCGGGATCGGCCTCGGCGCGCGTGACCTCGCCGGTGATGGCTCCCTCGAACACGGTGTAGATGCGGTCGCACAGGCCGATCAGCTCGGGCAGTTCGGAGGAGATAACGACGACCCCCTTGCCTTGCGCGGCAAGCCGCTGGATGATCCCGTAGATCTCGAACTTGGCGCCGACGTCAATGCCGCGCGTCGGCTCGTCGAGGATCAGCAGGTCCGGGTCGGTGAACATCCACTTGGCCAGGACGACCTTCTGCTGATTGCCACCGGAGAGCTTGGCGACGCCTTCGTCGACCGTCGGTGTCTTGATCCTCAAGTCACGGCGGTACTCCTCGGCGACGCGGTGCTTGGCGGCCTCGTCGATGACGCCGTACCGCGCGACCTTCGCGGGCTTGGCGGCCACGATGGAGGTCTTGATGTCGTCGAGGAGGTTGAGACCGATCGCCTTTCGGTCCTCGCTCACGTACGCCAGGCCGTGCCTGATCGCGTCGGAGACCGACTTCAGCTGAATCTCCTCACCGTTCAGGTAGATGTGGCCTCCCTGCCAGACCCCGTAGGACCGGCCGAACAGGCTCATAGCAAGCTCGGTGCGCCCGGCCCCCATCAGGCCGGCGAATCCGACGATCTCGCCGCGGCGCACGGTGAAGCTGGACCCCTTGCACACCAGGCGCTCGGTGGAGATCGGGTGACGCACCGTCCAGTCGCGGACCTCGAAGAACACCTCACTGATGTCGGGGGTGTGCTCGGGAAATCGGCTGCTGAGTTCGCGTCCGACCATGCCGCGCACGATCCGGTCCTCGTTGACTCCGCCGGCCCGTACGTCGAGCGTCTCGATGGTCCGCCCGTCGCGCAGGATCGTGATCGAGTCGGCGACCGCCTCGATCTCGTTGAGCTTGTGCGAGATGATGATCGAGGTGATGCCCTGCCGCTTGAACTCGCACAGCAGGTCGAGCAGATGGCGGGAGTCGTCCTCGTTGAGCGCGGCGGTCGGCTCGTCGAGGATCAGCAGCTTCACGTCCTTCGCGAACGCCTTGGCGATCTCGACGAGTTGTTGCTTGCCGACGCCGATGTCCTTGATGAGCGTGTCGGGGTCCTCTTTGAGGCCCACCTGCTCCATGAGCTCCAGGACGCGGCGCTGGGCGCTCTTCCAGTCGATGGCACCGCGCTTGCGCGGTTCGTTGCCGAGGAAGACGTTCTCGGTGATCGACATGTCGGGAACCAGGGCCAGTTCCTGGTGGATGATGACGATGCCCGCGTGCTCGCTGGCCCGGATGTCGCCGAAGCGGACCTCCTCGCCCCGGTAGAGGATCTCGCCGCTGTAGGCGCCGTGCGGGTACACCCCGCTGAGCACCTTCATCAGCGTCGACTTCCCAGCGCCGTTCTCCCCGCAGATGGCGTGGATCTCGCCCTCGCGCACCACCAGGTTGACCTCGGCCAGGGCGGTCACGCCCGGGAAGGTCTTGGTGATTGAGCGCATCTCGAGCAAAACCTGGGCGGCGCTCATGACAGGGGCTCCGCGCCGTGCGGCCCGCCTGGACCGGGCCGGCCCGGTCCAGGCGGGGCAAACGATGACGTTGGCATCAACTTCTCCGAAGGTCTTTTCTCGCGTCCGGGCCACTTCATGTGCCGCAGCGACGTCTGGTGGCGAGGACTGTAAATCCATTTGCTTTACTTAGTCAACGCCCCGGTGCAGACTGACGCTTGGCGGGCGAACAGGAAGGACCTCCAGTGCGACAAGCAGGCACGAATCTGCCCAAGGTGGGGCGGTACAACCGGGCGGTGGTGCTCGAGCAGATCCAACTCAGCGACGGCATCAGCAGGCTGGAGATCGCCCAGCACACCGGCCTGACCGCGCAGAGCGTGTCCGGGATCGTCCGTAAGCTGATCGACGAGGGCATCGTCCGCGAGGACGGCGCCAGCCGGGTGAGCAAGGCGGGGAAGCCCCGCACCACGCTGCGGATCAACGCCGACGCGGGCAGCGCGGTGGGACTGCACTTCGACCCAGCCGAGCTCGCGTGCGTCGTGGTGGACCTCCTTGGTGAGCCCCTGGCCACCAAGCGTGTCCCGACACCGGCGGGCGCCGTCCCGGCCGACAGCGTCGCCGCGATGGCCGACCTGGTCGCGGACGTACTGGAGCAAGCGGCCGTGCCGCGCGAGCGCGTCCTCGGCCTCGGCCTGGCCTGCCCCGGCCCGATCGACCTGGAGCACGGCATTGTCGTCGCGCCGCCCCAGCTGGCGCACTGGAACCGCGTCCCTATCAAGCAGATGCTCAGTGAAGCCACAGGCCTGGCCGTCACGCTGGACAACGACTCCACCGCCGCCGCGGTCGGCGAACGGTGGGCGGGCGCCGGGCGAGGAGCCGTGAACTTCGCGTACTTCTTCTTCGGCACCGGTATCGGCGGCGGTCTGGTCCTCAACCACCAGGTCTACCGGGGTGGGTCGTTCAACGCCGCCGAGTTCGGCCACCAGACGGTGCTGCTCGACGGCCCGGAATGCTACTGCGGCAACCGGGGCTGCCTGGAGACCCTCGTGAGCCCGGCCGCGATCGTCGCCGAGACGCACCGCAGGCTCGGCGCCGGCGGTGAGAGTTCGCTGGCCGAACGGTTCGGCGCCGACCCAGCCCTGGTCGACAACGCCGCAATCAACGACGCGGTGGCGGCCGGTGATCCACTGGCCGCCGCAGTCCTCGACCAAGCGGCACGTTACGTCTCATCCGTGGTCGTCAACGTCGTCAACGCCACCGATGTGGACCTCGTCGTCCTGGGCGGCCACGGAATCCGGAACGTCGAGAAGCTCTTCGTCGACACCGCCCAGTCCGCCGTGTCCACGAGGGCGATGTCCCGGCACATCCGGGTGGTCGACGTGACGATGTCGCCGCTGGGCGCCGACGCCGCGGTCGTGGGTGCCGCGGCGCTCGTCCTCCACACCACCTATTCGCCGCAGCTGTCGGCGCTCCTCTCGGACTGATCCCCATGGAAAGGACACTCATGGCCCAGGAAGTCGTGCTCGCGGTGGACATCGGGGGCACCAAGATCAGTGCGGGCCTGGTCGACGCACAGGGGCAGGTGTACCGGCACGCCGAGGTCGCCACACCCATCCCCGGCTCCCTACTCAACGACGCACTTCGCGGGCTGCTCACGTCCGTGGTGGACACCACGGCACCCAGGGCCGTCGGACTGGCGTGCGCGGGGCCGGTGGATCCACCGCGCGGCACCGTGAGTCCGGTCAACATCCCGGCCTGGCGGGACTTCCCGCTGATCGACCTGGTCCGCGACATCGTGCCCGGTGCTCCGGTCGACCTCGTGGGCGACGCGATCGCCGCCGCGCTGGGCGAACATTGGCTCGGCGCCGGACAGGGCATAGCCTCGATGCTCGGCATCGTCGTGTCCACGGGTGTCGGCGGCGGCCTCGTGCTCAACGGGGTGGCGTACGCCGGTCCCAGCGGCAACGCGGGCCACATCGGCCACGTGGTGGTCGACCCCGCCGGACCGCAGTGCACCTGCGGTGCGACCGGCTGTGTCGAGGCGTACGCCAGTGGCCCGTCCATGGTGCGCTGGGCCCGCGAGCAGGGCTGGACCGGGCCCGACGCCCGCGCGCTCGCCGCCGACGCGGCCCGCGGTGAGGCCGTGGCCGTCGCCGCGTTCGACCGCGGTGCCCGGGCGCTGGCACGTGGCATCGTCGGAACCGCGACGCTGTGCGACGTCGACCGGGTCGTGATCGGCGGCGGGGTGGCGGCCGCCGGCCCGGTCCTGTTCGAGCCACTGCGGAAACACCTGGCAGACTCGACCACCCTGGATTTCGTCCGGCGCGTGACCGTGAAACCGTCCACCCTGGGCCGGCACGGCGGCCTGCTCGGCGCCGCACGCACCGCTCTCCTCGCACCTGTGGTCGACACCGCGTCGCGCCCATGACCGACGCCGCGCCGCACAGCCCCAAGTCGCGCTCAACGCCTTGAGCATCGCCTGAATCACCCACGGGGTCGCGCCCCCTCCCCCGAACGGCGGGGCCGGCCCCGCCCACCGATCTCCGCATATCCCTGACCCCACCCGACAACCGAGGCGGACATGAGCGAACTGCTCCGACTGCACAACCCGGTCCGGCCCTACGACTGGGGCTCACACACGGTTCTTGCCGACCTTCTCGGCCGCCCGAGCCCGACGGCGGGCCCCGAGGCAGAGCTCTGGATCGGGGCGCACCCGGGCGCCCCGTCCATCCTCCCCGACGGCAGGTCGCTGCTGACGGCGGTCACCGACGCCCCTCGGCCCATGATCGGTCCGGGCACCGACCGGCTCCCGTTCCTGCTGAAGGTTCTCGCGGTCGAGCGGCCGCTCTCCATCCAGGTGCACCCGGACGCCGGCCAAGCCCGCGACGGGTACGAGCGCGATGAACGCACGGGACTCGCTCCTGGCGACCCGAAGCGCAGCTACCACGATTCCTGGCCCAAGCCCGAACTCCTCTACGCGCTCACCGCGTTCGAGGCGCTGTGCGGGTTCGCCGAGCCCGAACAGGCCGCATCCCTGCTGACCTCGACCGGTGGTACACGGCTGCGCCGGGTGGCCGATGTCCTGGTCAGTGGCGGGCCTTGCGCAGCGGTCACGCTGCTGGGCCGCTGGCCCGAGGACGACCGCGCCGCGCTGGTGGACGAGGTACGCACCAGCCGCGCGGACATCCCCGAACTCGTGTGGGCCCGGCGGCTGGCAGAGCTGTACCCCGACGACCCCGGCGTCGTCACCTCGCTGCTCATGAACCTGGTGACGTTGGCACCCGGTCAGGCGCTGTTCGCCCGCCCCCGCACCCTCCACGCCTATCTGCGCGGTACCGGCGTGGAGATCATGGCGAACTCCGACAACGTCCTGCGCGGCGGCCTGACGGCCAAGCACATCGACCTCGCCGAACTCCAGGCCGTCACCGATTTCGCTCCCTCGACGCCCGAAGTGGTGCAGGCGGTGGAACTGCCCAACGGGGAGGACCTGTACCCCACCCCGGCGGCCCAGTTCCAGCTCACCAGAATCCGCGGCGATGTCAAGGTCCGCGCTCCCGGCCCGGGCGCGCTGCTGTGCATCGAGGGCGAACTCACCGCCGAACGCGGGTCGGCTCGCGAGACCCTGCGCCGAGGCGAGGTGCTCTTCGTTCCCGCAACGGGCGGCCCCCTGCGCGTGACCGGATCCGGGCTCGCGTTCCGCGCCTCGATCCCGTCCTGACCGCATCCTGTACGACACCCGACCGGGCTGCCGCATGCGAGAAGCCGGCCACCCGGCAGCGGTTCGAGGCAGCTGCGACGAACTGGCAGCCCGTTGGCTCGCACGGCAGGCCCGCGACTGGGCGCAACTCAACCCGGAACAGCAACAGCGGCTCGCGGCCTTGGGCGTGAAACCGGCTGCACGGCCCCAGAAGACCGCAGCGCAAACCAACACGAAGGCTGGGGCAACGAAGGGCGCCGACGCGTTCACACGGGGCGTAGCAGCCCTCGCTCAGTACATCCAACGCGAGGAGAAGACCGTCGTCGGAAGGCAGCACGTCGAAGAGCTCCCCGACGGCACCTCCGTACGACTCGGCGTCTTCCTCAGCAACCAAAAAAGCCGACGCCACCGCCTCACCGACCAACAACTCGCAGCCCTCGCCAACCTCGGACTGGAGTGGGCGTAGAAAGAATCGCTGCTGTCCGTCGTCGTGAACATCCGCAGCGTGTCGGCAGTGGTGTGCCTCCCGAACTGCTGTCTAAACGCTGCTCCCTGTCGCGTACAAAGCCACGCGGCTGTCAATTCAAGGTCGTACGCAAGCCACAGGGGTCAATCAGCCCACGGGCAACACTGCAGGCCACCAGCCAGGAATGCCACCCCGAGGGGGTGCATGACCCGCGTGGTCACGGCTGAGATCGGATCACCGCGACGCAGCACAGCGCTGCGAGGGCCAGCTCCGGAGGCCAGGCGCCCCGTTGCGGGGCCACCAAAACGGTAATGGGGTGTCTGCACAATAGCTTTGACCAACCGTCAGACCGCGAAGGGCCGCGCCATGGATGACGCCTCCCCGCACCAGCGGTGGACGCCCCGCACCACCCCGGCCGACGGCGGCGAGCAGGGCCGCGCAGCCCGCATCCGGGCCACCGCGGCGACGGCCGCCACCCGCGTCCACGAGCAGGCGGTGAAGGCCGCCATGGCCGGCCTCCACGGACAACTCAAGGACCGTCCCCCGGACATCCCACTCTTCCCCTCATCACCGTCCAGAACGGCGAACAACTCCACCTCACCGCAACAGGAATCCGCTACAACCTGAAGCCCACACCGTAGAAAGCGACGCCGACCGCCCCGGCCTCAACCTTCGGCACCCAACCCCCTGCTACCACAGCCCTGACCAGCGACAACACACACCGTGCTGTACCGACCGGTAACCAGCTGGCCAGCACCATCACCAAAATCGTCAGCACCAGATCGGCATCCATGACAGCACCCGAAACCCCCACCACAACCAGCTGAACAGCACAGACAGCGCGCCACCGAACTGACATCACGATGCCGAACCACCACCGACAAAACCCCGCAGATCATCACCACCGCAAGAAGCAACTGGACGCCGAAGGCATGGTCTGGGAACCCGGAGACGAAGCATGGGAGACAAAACTCGCCGCCCTCCGCTCGTACCACCGCGCACACGGACACCTGGCCCCGCGCCAGGACGCCGTGTGGGGCGAGCGCGACAGCGACCTGGTGCCCATCGGACAGTTGATCGCCAACCTCCGCAGAAAGGGCGGCCTGGGCAAGGACACGGAGCGGGCAGCTACCCGGGCCGCGCAGCTGACGGCGATCGATCAGGACTGGAACTGCCCCTGGCCACTCGACTGGCAGCGGCACTACCGGGTGCTCGCCGACCTGCTCGACGCCGACGGGGCGCTGCCGGCCATCGAGCCGGGCGTGCTGTTCGAGGGCGATGATCTGGGCCGGTGGCTGGAGAGGCAGGCGAACTCCTCCTGGGCTCAGCTGACCACCGAGCAGCAGGAACGGCTGACCGCACTGGGCGTGAAGCCCACTGCGCGTCCGGCCCCGGCCGCCAAGGCTGCAGCGAAGGGGGCGGGCAAGGCGTCAGCGGCCTTCCAGCGGGGCGTAGCAGCCCTCGCGCAATACATCGCACGCGAAGGGACACACGCCATCGTCCGGTCGCACACCGAGCGGATCATCATCGAAGACCAACAGCACGACGTGAAGCTCGGCATCTGGGTCTCCAACACCAAGCAGCGACGGGACAAACTCACCGACCTGCAGCGCGCCGCCCTCGCAGAACTCGGAGTCGAGTGGGCGTAGCAGCCGCAGCAGGGCGGTGAAACCGAACACGTCATACCGACCGGCAACCAACTGACCTGCATAATCGCCAAAAGCGTCAGGGCGCGATGCCCGACCGGGGCCACGTCGAGGTCCTCCCCGACGACACACAGCACCGCACCGGCTTCTGGATCGGCAACCAGAAAGCACGCCGCGACAAACTCGACGCCGAGCAGCTCCGCGCACTCGCCGGGTTGGGAGTGGAGTGGGCCGTGCAGCAGCGCAGAACGCCGCCCTGATCGTCTACGCACGCCCGATGAGTCAGAAGCTGGGACCGTGACCGTACTCGTAGAGGTCGAGGCCGCGATGCGTGAGGTGGGTGTGTACAGCGAGCGGTGCAACTCGGGTTGATTTCTTCTATCGGCGTCCGGCGGTAGAAGAAATCAACCGAGTCCCACCGTTCGCTGTACAGACCCGGTCCGGCGGCCCGGACAGCTGCTCGGCAGGCAGCTGTCCGGCCGGTCCTCAGCTGGTGGCGAAGACGCCGAACTCGTTGAGGGCCCAGCCCCATCCGGTGGCCGGTGCGCCGGTCTTGGCGGAGACCCAGCTGTTGACGCTCAGGAGCACGTAGCGGGCCTTCACCTTGGGGAAGGTGTACGAGTGCGGCTGGCCGCATTTCTGGACGCCGTGGGCGGCGCAGTCGGTGGTGTCGCCGGAGTCGGCTTCACTGGCCACGGTTGTCCAGTTGGTCCCATCCGCCGAGACCTTGAGGTCGTAACTTACCGGGTAGTTCTCCCAGTCGGGGTTGACCTCCATCCGGCTGACCGCGGTGCTGGCGCCCAGGTCGACCTTCAGGCTCCAGGGATCGCTGGTGGTCGCCTGTGCCATGGTCGCGAGATTGCCGTCGACGGCGTTCTCTGTGGGCTTGCCCCAGGCGGTTGCCGGGGTGCCGTTGATCATCGTGACCGGCTTGCGGAGGGCGAGATTCCCGGTCGCGGGCGGCGGGGTCGTCGAAGCGCCCCAGCTCTGCGGCGCTGCGTCCATGGTGAACGTGAGGTGTCCGCCGCCGGTGAGGTCGGAGTGACTCAGGAAAGGCTTGGTGATGCTCTTGCCGTTGAGGCTGAGTCCCTTCACGTACGGCTTGAGTTCTGCGCCCTTGGATTTGATCACCAGCGGCTTGGTGGACCCGGGCAGCCGAAGCGTGACCTTGTCGAACATGGGGCTGCCCACCGCGTACTCACCGGAGGCCGGGTTGACGGGGTAGAAGCCCATCGCGGAGAACAGGTACCAGGAGGACATCTGGCCGCAGTCATCGTTGCCGGAGAGACCGTCGGGGGCGGCGTGGTAGTTCTCGTCGGCGATCTGGCGGACCAGTTCCTGGGTCTTCCATGGCCGGCCGGCATAGTCGTACAGGTAGGGAGAGTGGTGGCTGGGCTCGTTGGTCTGGTTGTTGTGTCCGCCGTCGAAGTAGCTGTCGAGCCACTCGGCGTACTTGGCGTCGCCGCCCTTGAGGGCGATCAGGCCAGGGACGTCATGCACGACATCGTTGGTGTATACCCACTTGTCGCCCTCGGTCCAGCCGCCGTTGTTCCAGGAGCCGTCGAAGTTGCGGGCCTGCATGAAGCCCGTCGTGGGGTTGTACAGATTCTTGTAGTTCTTGCTGCGGTCCAGGAAGAACGTGGCGTCGTCGGTGTTGCCGACGGCCTTGGCGACCTGTGCGACGGCCCAGTCCTCGTAGGCGTAGTCAAGGGTGCGGCTGCCTGCCTCCGCGGTGCGGTCGGCGGCGACCCAGCCGTTCTGCTTGTACGTCGTCAGGCCTGCGCGCGCCTCGGCGGGCGTTCCCTGCTGCCGATCGCCCCACCACAGTTCGGTGTCCTTGTCGGGAGGTGTCATCGCGTTCTTGCGGACGGCCTCGTAGGCGAGGTCCACGTCGAACCCCTTGAAGCCCTTGGCGATAGCCTCCGCGATGATCGAGTCGGCGTTCGTGCCCACCATGATGTTGGTCTCGGCGAGGTTCTTCCACATGGGGAGCCAGCCGCTTTGCTTGTAGTCCTGAAGCATCGAGGTGACCATGTCGTTGATGCGTTCCGGAGCGAAGAGGGTGAGGAAAGCGTTCTGCGCCCGGAAGGTGTCCCAGAGCGAGTATCCGGTGTAGCTGACGCCGTCGTGGACCTGATCGTCGTAGGCGCTGTAGTAGCGGCCCTGCTCGGACATCTCCGAGGGGTACTGCAACGCGTGGTACATGGAGGTGTAGAAGGTGGTGCGCTCGTCGGGCGTGGCGCCGGAGATGTCGACTCGGTCGAGCTTGTCGGCCCAGGCGGCCCTGGTCTTGGCCGCGGTCGCATCGAAGCCCTGGCCGTCGGGAACCTCTGCGTCGAGGTTGGCCCGCGCCTGGTCCACCGAGATGAACGAGGTCCCGATCCGGACGTTGACCGTCTCGCTGCCGGCGGGGAACCGGACGTAGCCTGCGAGGTCCTGGTCCGTGCGGTCGCCCTCACCGTCGAACTGGGTCGCACCCTTGGCCGTGCCGTAGCTGTCGAAGGCGGTGTCGAACCGCGCGACGAAGTACCCCTTGAAGCCAGGTGCCCTGGACGGGCCGAGCTTGCTGTCCTGGCGGTCGGGGTTGTAGCCGGTGATCTCCTTCTTGGCCGGGTCGATGTGCACATTCCCGGTGATTCCGGACCGGGTGGCCTGCATCACGAAGTTCGTCGCGGCCCCCTCGGGATAGGTCAGCCGCAGGTGCCCGACCCGGGAGGTTCCGGTGAGTTCGGCCTTGAGCGTCTGCCCGGGCGCCGGAGTCATGTTCACCGTGTACTTGTCCGGCGCGGCAGTCTCATCGGCGTGAGTGAAGGGCAGGCCTCGATCCGCCTCGGCCGTCTTGACCGCGCCGATTCCGGGCATGCCCACCACGTAGCCGGAGTCGCCCATCCAGATCGCCGGCTGATGGGTGCCGATGAACCCGGTGATCTTCGAGTCGTTGTGGTGGTAGGGCAGCCTGCTGACGTAGTTGGTGCGGGTCATCGGCGACCATCGGGTCATCGCGAAAGGGGGCGCCGTACTGGGAATCATGCCCCCGTACTCGGTGCTGTTGGCGCCCGACGTCCCGATGAGGGGATTGACATGCTCGACGTTGGACGCCGCAGTCACCTCGGACGGGGCTGCGGCCGCAGGGCCTGTCGCGCCGATCCACGGGACCAATGCGGCCAGCAGTCCGCCCGCGATCAGGGCTGCCAGCCCCCTGGGGGCCGGCTTCGCGCGTCTCGCGAGCGAAGTCCGGGCCGGGGCTCTCCCGGAACTGCCCCGATACCGGCTTGCTTTCATCAATGCCTCCAGAGTGGAAATCAATAGACAACGTTGTCAAAAGCCCTGGGAACGGAGCCGGAGGAGATCTACAAGGTGCTTGCCGCAGGCCCCCGGTCGTGCCGGTCGGCCGCCGCCGTACGCAGCCACAGCGACCGCCCAGGCGCCCGAGCAAGTGCCCACATCTAACTGGCCAGGCGCATTCTGAGCAAGCCTTGTTGCAAAAAAGATGCGCGATCTTGGTTCTCTCATGCGAAACATGCACGGATGGCGATCAGGCCATTGCGAGCAGGGTCGCATCGAACGCCGTCGGGCCCTCCGGGGCACCCCGATACGCTTCCTCGCCTGGAGAGTGCTCCTTTCATGCGACGACCTGGACCCAAGACAAGCCTCATCGTTGCAGGCCAGGAGCACTCTTCACGTTTCTGATCACCCACCGGGCGCCCTGCCACGTGAAAGCTCGAGGTTAGTGCCCAACGAGCTGGAGCAGGCCGTCAGTAGACCACCGGAGACGACGGTCAGGTCGGCCGCGCCGGTGACGCCCCGCAGCAGGCTTCTGCGGCTGCGCGCGAGGGGCCGCGTCTCTCCCTCACCTGCAATGGAGACAACGTCCCGTCAACTACTCGACATCCGCCCGTTGCGTCCCCCGTCTGGACGCGTGCAGTCCAGCCCGCGCATCACAGCCCCGGCCGGCATCGGCCTGCACTGAGAGGTGATCCCATATGGCGACTCTGCGGCAGCAGATGAGGGTGCAGGCGATGCTCGTGAAGGCGAGGAAGTGCTAGGCCTTGCGCTCGTAGCAATAGGGCAGGCGGCGGCAGCCGGCGAGCAGGGCATGGCGCGTTCGACGGTGACATCCCGGCCGCCGTGCGGTCTCAGCGCCCTACAGGACCAGGGGCACCGACGTCACCATCGACTTCAGGGGCGCCGGCACCAAGAAGTACGCAAACACCTGGCAGAAGTTGCTCGCCGACGACCCGTCCACACCCGTCACCTCCTGGAACAAGGAGTGCCGCGAGGGTCTGGCGGACGGTAGCATCGCCACGCCGTCCATCGGTGCGGGCCCGCCAACTTCACCTCGGGCGTCGCCTCGGCGTCGGGTAACTGGTGCGGCGCGCCGCTTCCGCAGCGGCCCCCGACGACAAGACCAGCGCGGAGCACGGCAGTTGCGCCATGCCGAAGGCCGCCAAGACCGATGAGCGACCCCGTCCCGGGTGAAACATCACAGACTCATCTCACCCCCGTACACAGGCTTGACACTCTCCCGTAATGAGCAGTGTCATATGTGTGCCCGTTTGAACCTGATGGTTTCTGGTTGATTTTGAGGTTCTACCTCTCTTCCGAGCATCCGCACCCGGCCGCTCGACGGCCATCTCGCTCTCCTCACCGCACGACCCCTGAACACGCCTTCTCCGGTGGTCGCTGCCAGCACAAAGGAGCTTCACCATGTCCTCTGCATTCCAGCGGCATGTCGCCGTCGCCACCGGCCTCCTGCTCACCCTCGGCGTAAGCACAGCGTGTTCCTCGGGCAAGGAGGCTGCCGGGCAGGACCCCGTCGGCAAGGCGGACGGCAAGATCTCCCTCACCTATCTCCAGAAGCAGGGCGACCAGGAGTACTTCGTCGGCGAGGCCGCCGGAGCCAAGACGAAGGCGGACGAGCTCGGCATCGACCTCAAGATCGTCAATCTCGGCAACGACGCCAACAAGACGGTGGGCGAGGTCCAGTCCGCCGTCGCCCAGAAGACCAACGGCGTCATCATCGTCGTCCCGGACCCCGCTGTGGGCCCCCAGGTCGTGCACACGGCCGAGGACGGCAAGGTCGCCCTGCTGACATCCGACGACCAGATCTGCTCCACCGGCCCCGACCCGGCCAGCTGCGGCAAGGCCGACCTCGTGCCCCGGGTCGGCTTCAGCGGCGCCCAGATGGGCGAAGAGGTCGGCAAGCGCGCGGCCTCCGAGTTCAAGAAGGCGGGCTGGAAGGCCTCCGACACCCGCGTCATCTCCGCCTGGAAGCAGGACGTCACGGTCTGCGGGGACCGGGTCAACGCCTCCAAGAAGGCCTTCGACGCGGCCGTTCCGGGAGTGAAGACCATCAACGTGGCCACCGACAACACACCCACCGGAGCTCAGGACAAGATCGCCGCGACGATCACCGCCAACTCCAAGGTCAAGAACTGGGTCGTCTGGGGCTGCAACGACGAGAACGTGATGGGCGGTGTCACGGCCCTGCAGAACGCCGGGACCCGTCCCGCCAACATCATCGGCGTCGGCCTGGGCGCCTACCTCGCGTGCAAGGAGTGGCAGTCGGACCAGCCGTCCGGCATGAAGGCGGCGCTGTTCATCAACGGCAAGGACGTCGGCGCTCTGGCCGTCCAGACCATGTACGACAAGCTCAAGCACGGCAAGGACTTCCCGCAGGAGGCCTTCGCCCCCACCACCATGGTCGACTCCCACTCCTGGAAGAGCGCCGGCCTCACCTGCAACTGATTGCCCCTCCCGCCGACGACCGGACAGATCGTCGGCGGGAGGCCGGCCGGCCCGGCCCGTACGCACCGGCCAGGCCAGCCAGGCCGGCCGAACCCACCACCCGTGCACAACGCCTTTGAGGTGACCCCACGATGAGCGCAGCCCGCAGTTCGACCACCGATCCCGGCTTCCCATCGCCCGATGACGCCGTCGGCGGGGCGGCCCGGTCCGTCGGTGTCTCGGGCATCACCAAGCGCTTCGGTGCCGTGCTTGCCCTCGACGGTGTCACGCTGGACTTCCCCGCCGGCCAGGTAACCGCACTGATGGGGGAGAACGGCGCGGGGAAGTCCACCCTGCTGAAGATCCTGACCGGCGACCACCAGCCGACCGTGGGGCATGTACTGATCGACGGCGAGCACGTCGCCCTCGCCTCTCCCGCCGCTGCCCGCGCCGCGGGCATACGGATCATCCCGCAGGAACCGGAAATCATCCCCCACATCTCGGTCGCCGAGAACGTCTACGCGGGATCCCTGCCCCGCAAGGCCGGCCGCGTACTGGACCGGATCGAACTGCGCCGCCGGATCGAAGCGGACCTGAAGCGGCTGGGTTTCGCCGACGTACTCGATCCCGATCTGATCGGCTCCCGGCTCACCCCGGCCCAGCGGCAGCTGGTCGAGATCATGCGGGCACTGACCGGCACGGTGCCACCGAAGGCGATCGCGTTCGACGAGCCCACCTCCTCCCTGTCCGAGCACGAGGTGGACGCCCTGTTCGCCCTCATCCGCCGGCTGCGCGACCAGGGGATCGCCGTCATCTACGTCTCCCACCGCATGCAGGAGATCTTCCAACTCGCGGACCGGATCGCGGTGCTGCGCGACGGCAGCCTGGCCGGCGTGCAGCAGGCGAGCACCACGAACGAGAGCGAACTGGTGCGCCTGATGGTCGGGCGCGACCTGTCCACCATGTTCGTCCGCCAGCGGGTGGCCACCGAACGTCTCGTACTGGACGTCAGGGATCTCACCACCGACGACGTGCAGAACATCAGCCTCCAGGTGCACGCGGGCGAAGTCGTCGGGCTGGCGGGCCTGATCGGCGCCGGCCGCTCCGAACTGGCCCTGGCACTCGCCGGTGACCTGCCCTTCCGCAGCGGCACCGTGACACTGGACGGCGTCCCGCTGCCCTCCGGCAAGCCCGGCGCCGTCATCCGGGCCGGCCTCGGACTCGCCCCCGAGGAACGCAAGGCCCAGGCCCTGTTCCTGCAGCAGACCATCCGCGAGAACACCTCACTCGTCGTCCTGGACCGCCTGCGCCGTTTCCGCTTCGTGCGCCGTAGGGCCGAGCGCTCGCTCGCCCAGGAATACACAGACCGGCTGCGGGTGCGTACTCCGTCGGTCAACCACGAAGTGCGCAAGCTGTCCGGCGGAAATCAGCAGAAGGTCGTCCTGGCCCGATGGCTGGCACGCAAGCCGAAGGTCTTGATCCTCGACGAGCCGACGCGTGGTATCGACGTCGGCGCCAAGGCTGAGATCTACCAGATCATCGCCGACCTTGCCGTCGAGGGCGTCGCGGTGCTGGTCATCTCCTCCGAGCTCCCCGAACTCCTCGGCCTCGCAGACCGGGTGGTCGTGATGCAGAGCGGCCGGATCACCGGCGAACTCCCCCACGACGAAGCCACCGAAGAATCCATCCTCGCCCTCGCCATGGCCGACGACATCGCCTCCACCAGCGCCTCCGGAGCAGCATCATGAGCCTCACCAGCACCCCGACCCCGACCCCGGCCGCGAAGGAACCCTCCCACGCCACACCGTCGTCCCGGCCGAAGCTGCTCGCCGGCATCAGCGGGCAGAACGCCAGCCTCGTCGGCGCCCTCGTTCTCATACTGGCGCTGTTCGGGATCCTCAACGACAACTACCTGAGCCTGTCCAACATGCAGGTGATCGCCGAGGCCGCCACCATCACTGGCCTGCTCGCCATCGTGCAGACCGTCGTCATCATCTGCGGCGGCCTGGACATCTCCGTCGGCTCGCAGGTCGGCGTCGCCTCCGTCGTCAGCGCCATGGTCTTCACCACCACCGGCTCCAACGCATTCGTGGGCATGGTCGCCGCCATCGGCGTCGGACTGCTCATCGGCGTGGTCAACGGCCTCGTCATCGTCTACGGCCGCGTCAACCCCACCATCGCAACCCTCGCCGGACTCGCCGCCTACAAGGGTCTCGCTCAACTCCTGTCCGACGGCCGCGCCCAGGGCTACGTCCTCAACAACGATGTCTTCATCTTCCTTGGCCGCGGCAAAATCGCCGGGCTGCCCGTCATGGTCTGGATCCTCGTCGTCGTCGCCCTCTCGGTGCACCTGCTCCTCAAGTACACCGACATCGGCCGCAACCTCTACGCCATCGGCGGCAACGACACCGCCGCCCGCCTCGCCGGCATCAACATCAACAAATACCTCATCTGCGTCTACGTCCTCATCGGCATCGTCGCCGCCCTCGCCGGCATCCTGCTCACCGCACGCACCGGCTCCGGCCAGCCCGTCTCCGGTTCCGAAGGGCTCGAGCTCAAGGCCATCACTGCTGCGGCACTCGGCGGCGCCGCCCTCAAGGGCGGAAAGGGCGGAATCGGCGGCACCCTCCTCGCCGTCGCCCTTCTCGGGTGCCTCGAGAACGGCCTCACCGTCGAAGGCATCAACGCCTTCTGGCAGAACGTCGCCCAGGGCGTCCTCCTCGTCGCCGCCGTCGTCATCCAGCAGCGTCGTAACGGCGAACGCGCTGTCGGCCTGCCCCACTGACCCTTCCCAGGCCGGACCGCCTCACCATGCTGCCGAGCTGCTGCTCGACCGCACAGCCCGCACCCGGCCTTACCCCCGGCCCACCCGGCACGGCACCCTCCAGCACGCCGCCTTCACCCCCCGCCGAAGGACCTTCCATGGCCGTTAAGCCCCGCTCCCCGCCGAGACCCTCCATCACTCCGCCCCCTCCAGTCATCCGAAGATCCGAGGCACGGCCACACCTGCCGGAGTCGGGACAGAGGACCAGGAGCTGGGCCTCCGGGCCGGGAGGCACCTTCCTGGTGGGCCAGCATTTTCGGTGGCGACCTCCACGCCGAGTCGGTATCCGCCGCCCCTGCATCCCAGCAGAAACTCGCCTTCGATCAAGGCGCCAACGGCGCCCGCCCCTGCCCCCCGTGGGCGCACCAGCCGTCAACTCCCCCTCCCCCGAGGTACCGCATCCCCTCCTTCCTGTGTCGCTTGGGTGTTACACCCTGCAACCTGACGGTCCGTCACTGCATCGGCAGGAGGAGCGCGGCACCTTAGTCCTCACTCGTCTACCTCTGAACACAAAGGTGATGACACGAATGAAAACCACTTCCAGAACGTTGTCCATGCTGGTGCCTACCTTGGCTGCCGCGCTTGGATTCGCGACTCTCACCGTGCCGGCCGCGCACGCAGAGGGCGATGCGCAGAGCTGGACGGTGAGTCAGCCCGGATCCTCCGGGCAGGCTCTGACCGCCACGGTCGCGCTGAACACGAGCGGTGAACTGTCCTTCGGGGTCCGAAGGGGCAGCACGACCGTGCTCGAGCCGGCCCCCGTCGGGCTGGTCACCTCCCAGGCAGACCTGTCGAAGGGCCTGCGGCCGACGGGCCGCAGTGACAAGCTGGTGGAGGAGACCTACCGGGCCACCACCGGAAAGCGGCTGGACCGCTCCACGAAGATGAACGAGACGCGGCTGTCCTTCACCGGTGCCAACGACACCCGCATCGACCTGGTGGTCCGTGTCTCCGACGATGGTGTCGCCTACCGCTACGACCTGCCGGGCGCCACGAGCGGCACCGTGAGTCAGGAGAAGTCGGCATTCCAGCTCCCGGGGAACGCGACGGCATGGCTCACCAAGTACCAGGCCGGCCACGAGGAGCACCACACCCAGATCACGGCCGACAACGCCGCCACCGGCTCCTTCGGATACCCTGCCCTGTTCCGCGTGCAGGACTCCTACATCCTGCTGTCGGAGTCCGGGGTCAACGGCCACTACGCCGGAAGTCAGCTGGCCCACACCTCGGGTAGCGGCCGCTACACCCTCAAGCTGTCCGACTCCGACGTCGACATCAACGGCCCGCTGACCACTCCCTGGCGCACCGCCATGATCGGTGACCTGGCCTCGGTCACCGAGTCGACGTTCACTGACGACCTCGCCCCCGCCTCGCGGATCCCGGACACCTCGTGGATCAAGCCGGGCAAGGTGGCATGGTCCTGGCTGGCCGGGGGCCACCCCGTGCAGGCCAGTCTGGCGGCACAGAAGTCGTTCGTCGACTACAGCGCCGCCCACGGCTGGGAGTACACCCTGGTCGACGACGGCTGGAAGGGCCAGACGTGGATGCCCGAACTCGTCCGCTACGCGGCCCAGCGAGGCGTCAAGATCATGGCCTGGATGCCCTGGACCGACCTCGACACCAAGGCCGAACGCGACACCGCACTGACACAGATGAATGAGTGGGGCGTCGTCGGCCTGAAGATCGACTTCATGGACTCGGAATCCCAGAGCCGTTTTCAGTGGTACGACGAAATACTGAAGGCAACGGCCGAGCACAAGCTGATGGTCAATTTCCACGGTGCGACCATCCCCAACGGCATGCAGCGGACCTGGCCTCACGTCATGGCGCTGGAGGCGGTCCGAGGCGCGGAGTACGGGGGCGGAGCGAACGACGGGCCCAACGGGCGGGCAACCATCACCGACATGACCACGAACCCCTTCACCCGGAACGTCGTCGGTTCCATGGACTACACCCCCATGGACCTCCATGTGGGTGGCCACCCCAACTCCGAGGCCGCCGAGCTGGCGCTGTCCGTGGTGTACGAGTCGGGCTTCCAGAACTTTGCCGGAAC
Organism: Streptomyces sp. NBC_00873; assembly: GCF_045207415.1. NCBI lineage: Bacteria > Bacillati > Actinomycetota > Actinomycetes > Kitasatosporales > Streptomycetaceae > Streptomyces > Streptomyces sp. NBC_00873. Next base: position 9,331,022 of record NZ_CP108803.1, on the reverse strand, counting down.
CGTGGACGCCTACCGCGCCCGGCCGGAGCTGGAGCGCTTCCTGGAGCAGGTGCCTACGGTCTGGAACAACACCAAGCTCGTCTCCGGCCTCCCGGGCAAGGACGCGACGATCGCCCGCCGCAGTAACAATCGCTGGTTCCTGGGGTCGATCTCCGCGCGCGACGCGCACACCGAAAATGTCCCGCTGAGCTTCCTCCCCGGCGGAGAGTGGCTCGTCGAGACCGTCCGCGACGGCAGCAACGGCCTGGTCCGTGAGTCCCGCATCGTGGAGCGGACAGACACCCTCTCCGTGCCCGTGCCGGCCAACGGCGGCTTTGCCGCCATCGCCTGCCACGCGAAGCCAGGCCTGACGACCTGCGACAAGGCGGTCAACCGTGTTCCCACCGCGACCCTTGCCCTCACCCCCGACAAGGTGGAGATCAAGCCGGGTGCCACGGCAGAAGTAACGGGGCGCTTCACCCCTGACGGCCCTGTCACGGACGTCTCGATCGAGGCCGCCGATGCGCCGGCAGGCTGGAAGATCACCGGCACCGGCACCAGCGCCGCCACGCTTGCCCAGGGCGAGGCCCTCACTCCCACATGGAAGATCACCGCTCCCGCGGACGCCCCCGTCAACAGCGGAACTGACCTGACAGTGACGGCCCGCTACAGCGTCGACCTCCAGGGCAAGAACGCGACCCTCTCCAAGGAGAGCAAGCTGCGGGTCTTCGTTCCGCAGCCCGGCGTGGCCTATGTCAGCGAGCTGCCTTTCGCCGCAGAGTCCAACGGCTGGGGCCCGGTGGAGCGTGACATGTCCAACGGCGAAAACAACAGGGGCGACGGCAACATCATGCAGATCGCCGACACCCGGTTCTATAAAGGGCTCGGAGTGCACGCCGCCAGCTCGGTCTCCGTCCAGCTCGACGGACGGTACAAGCGCTTCATCACCCAGGTGGGCGTGGACGACGAGGTGGGCAGCAACGGCTCCATCGCCTTCGAGGTGGTCGCCGACGGCAAAGTGATCGCGACCACCCCGGTCATGACCGGGAACGACCCGGCGCGCACCATCGACGTCGATGTCACCTCGGTCCAGCAGCTGACGCTTCGCGTCACCGACGGCGGCAACGGAGTCGGCTTCGACCACGCCGACTGGGCCAACGCCCGCCTGGTGCCGACCGACTGACATCCCGCATCGACAGGCACCACTGCCCCGGCCGATCCCCGGTCGGGGCAGCACCCTGGTGAGCCTCGTCTGCGACGCCGTCGGCCGCCCGCTCGCCTTCGCCCTCGCCGGCGGGAACACAACGGCTGCACCCGGTTCACCGCCGTGATGGACGCGATCCGGGTGCCCCGCACCGCCTCGACAGACGCCGCCGCGATCGCCTCGGCGGCATTCTCCACGAGTACCGACATGCCGCATGACCTCAATGGATGACGTTTTCGGCAAGGGCAGCGTCTTGACCGTCAGCCCTGCGCTTGCCGAATACCTCATCCGTGCTGGTCAGGCCGCATGCTGGTACTCGTGGAGGGTGCCGCCAAGCCGCGCTCGTCGTCGTATGTCCAGACGGGCGATCCGGTCCCGGTCCTCGATCGGAACGGGCAGCAGGTGGGGGGCGGGCGTTCGCAAGGCCCTGGTGCGGCCTCTGCTCGTTGTAGAACGTCTCGAACTCGCGTAGTGCGTACAGGAGATGACGCTGATCCCAGATCAACATGCGGTCCAGCAGTTCTCGCCGGCAGGTCTGCACCCACCGCTCCATGATCGAGTTCATTCTCGGCATCCGGACGCCGCTGAGCACGACCTCGATACCCTCGTCCTGGAGCACCTGGTCGAACAACCGCGGGAACTTCCCGTCCCGGTCCCTGATCAGATAGCGCGCCCGGCAGCCGGCCCTCAAGGTCCATGACAAGATTCATCGCCGCCTGGACCACCCAGGAGGCGGTCGGATGCGCGGTCGCGCCCAGGATCCGGATCCGCCGGCTCGCGTGCTCGATCGCGGCGAACACGTACAAGCGGGCCCCGGACAGGGTGACGGCCTCGAAGAAGTCGCAGGCCAGCAGGGCGTCGGCCTGAGAGCGCAGGAAGTCCGCCCACGTGCTGCAGGCGCGTGCGGGTGCCGGGTCGATTCCGGCCTCCTTCAAGATCTCCCAGACCGTGGATGCCGCCACCTTCACCCCGAGCACGAGCAGTTCACCGTGCAGGCGCCGATAGCCCCAGCCTGGATTTTCCCTGGCCAGGCGCAGCACCAGCGCCCGGATCGAGCGCACGGTGCGCGGCCGGCCTCCGCGCTTCGGCCGGGACTGGGCGGCGTGCCGGCGCGCGATGAGATTACGGTGCCAGCGCAGCAGCGTGTCCGGCCGCACCAGCAGTCGCATCCGGCGCAGCACCTGTCGCGGCAGGCCCTGGAGCAACGCGGCCAGGAACGCCCGGTCACTCGCGTGGAACCGGACCCGCTGCCCGTTCAACTGCCGCTCCAAAGCCGCACGGATCTTTGGCACGACGTCCGCAAGGTCGCAGGGCCTGAAGCCACAGCCGAGAGCATCGCCGAACGCCTGCCAGTCCTCGGCTACACGACGTCATCGCAACGCCTGAAGGAACTCCCGCAGCTGTTCATCGCAGTCTGAAACCTGATCGTTCTGTCCGCCGAACACCTTGCTCGGTCACGGTATTCAGCGGTCCAGGCAGAGTCCTACGACGAACGCCGTGACCAGCCGCCGCGCCCTTGGACCCCCAACTGCCGGACGACGCGCCCCGGCCCGGCCCACGCCCCCAGGGCGCTGAGAAGGACAACCGAACGGGACCACGGCCCACTATGGTCTTTCCCCTTTCCCGCAGAGCAGCCAGATCACGCGTGTCCCGCTCCGCCAAGGCCGGCACGCGCGATCGGCCCCGTGTCACAAAAGCTTGGCGTATGCGACCGCCACCTCACCGGTGATACGCCGCAAGGCAACCAGCGCACTGGGCAGAAGAACATTCACATCCTCATCCCGGCTGGCCAGCACCTTGCCATCCTGCTGGATTTCCGCCGCCAAGGTCGTGATGGTCCCCATGAGGAACCCGCCCAGCACGATCCGACGTCCTGCCGCGTCCGGCACCGTGCTCAACACCGCCATGCCGTCGACCCCCGTGTCGTACTCGGGATCATCGGGATAGCCGTGCAGGTCGATCAGCCGCACACCCTCCGGGTGCCGTTCAGCCAAGGCAGACGGGAGCCAGCGGTCGCTCTCACCGTGCTGCGCCTTGGCCAGGCGTCGCATCTGATCAGGCAGGAGCCGCCGCAACTCCTCCTCATGACGCCGCACGTCGGCGGTGGCCGCTTCCAGAGCGCGAAAGCCCCGCCGGATTGCGGGGTGGGCGGGTGCGACCGGGCCCGGATGCAGCTCCAGCCACGCAGCGAGCTCGTCGCGGAAGGCAGCCATGGTCAGCCTGTCGCGCGGCTCGTAGGCGGTCGCCGCCTCCATCACCGGGGCCAGATCCATCGCCGCTTCCCCACCCTGCGCCCACAGCGAGTATTCGTTGCCCTGCATGTAGTGGGTGCCCTCAGGGGGGTACTTCAGGCCCTTGGCCAGCACGAACAGCGACTTGGCCAGCGACCACACATCCGCCGGATAGCCGGGCGTGCCCGGCTCGGGGAACCGCATCTCCGGCGCGAGAAAGTACCTCGGCCCCATCTTTTGGGTGGCGGCCGTCAGCTCCGGCCGCTCCGGCCACGCGGCGATACCGAAGTCCGCGACCGCCGGCCGGCCTTGGTAGTGAAGGAGGTTGTCGGGCTTGATGTCCCGGTGCGAGATGTCCCGCTCGGCCAGCACAGCCAGAGTGTCGGCGACCTGAAGGATCACCTCTACCGCCTTCCGCAGCTCGGCCGACCGACCATCCGGGCTGAGGACATCGCGCAGTTTCACAGCCTTCGGCATGACGAACCACTGCGGTGGATCGTCCGGGTCGGCATCGAGGACCGGCACGATGCCCGTGACCCCGTCCCGGGTCAACTGCTGCATGCGGCGCACCTCCTCGTGGAAGCGCTGCCGCGTGGTGTCGTTGACTTTGCCGCCCCCGCTCGGCCGCGGCGACTTCAGCACGCCTTCTCTTCCGTCTTCGTGCCTTACGAAGTGGACGTGTCCGAAGCCCTTCATAGGACGGACTTCACGCCAAGGGCCCCAGGAGAGGCGAACAGTTGCAGACATGTCAGGCAATGTAGAGCAGCACCGAGGCTGCCGTGGTCCCTTCGCCCAGTCGCTGTCCGACGCTCCTGGAAAGCCCGACCGAATCCGCCCGGCGGAAACACCCGCCCATCACGGTGAGCTCTCCCCCGGGACAGCGTGCGAACGCCACCGTCCTCGCCCGCGCCGCCCAGCCCCGACGCACCCTTGACCCCAGCCCGCCACCGCTCAGCCCACCGCTGCAGTGCCGGCCGGGCGTTCTGGGCGGCTTCTCCTCACCCGCCGCCTGCCCCGCCGAGTCCGAAAGCCGGACCGCGCCCGCACGACGCCCCCGCCGCGCACCGCAGCGCACCCGCCGGCACCCGGGCCAGAGCCGCTGACCGCCCGGCACACACCTTCCGCAATGATGTGGCTTGTGCTGACGGGCCCGACCACACCGTGAGTGACCGCCTGCCCGACCAGAGGAAGGCTCTGACCAACGCCTCGCCGCGTCCCGATCCCTACCCGGGCCATGGGTGCTTCGATCCGTCAACTTCGCCTCGGCTGCGGAGAACGCCGAATCCTGGCCATCCTGCTGCTACGTCCGATCATCCTGCCGCTGATCGAACAGACATCGCTCGTACCCACCGACGGGCTGGCCCCCTTCCAGTGACGCGAGCAGCAAGTGAGAAACAGGGCATGGTCGTCGCAGACGCCTGGGGACCAGGCCAGTACTCACGGGTGATCGTCCCCTCCACGGTCACCTCGTTCTTCTAATCTTCGTCGTCGCCCTCGAAGCCTTCCACGGCGCGCCCCCGTTCCAGGGCGCGAGGTGGGAGGCTTCCGGGTGTGTGGGCAGAAGCCAGGCGCCCGGCCCGCTCGTGTACTTCGACCTGGAACGACCGGGAGCCGGGTCTCAACTGGAGTGTCAGCGGCATGTGCTATGCCATGTCGCAGTGCCCTGATGGGGGGCTTGCGCAGGTTAAAGCTGTGGGGGGGATTACTTGATCACGACGGATGCTGACGGTATCCGGGCCTGCTCGGAGGCCGAAGACCACCGCTGGCCGGACGACGGCCGCGGCCGGGGCTGCCCGTTCTGCGCCGGCCACCGCATTTCTTCCACCAACCGTTTTTCGGACCTCTATCCGGACGACGTCCCGAGGTTGGACACTGAGCGCTCGGGCATCACCGCAGACCAACTGCGCGTCGGCAGCAGCCAAGTGGTGTGGTGGGCATGCGACATCAACCCCGCGCACCCTTCGTTCCGGCGGATCGTGAACGCCTTCACCGGGGGCAGGAAAGGTAACGGCACCAAGACGTGTCCCAAGTGCCGCCTGGTGGGGACCTCGGTACAGGAGCTTCAGCTGAAGGCTGAGCTCGCCACCGTGCTACGCATCGATCAGGCCCGCAAACAGGTGCCGGACGCCGACGGGCGCAGCGCGGCCGTCGACATCGTTGCCCTCGATGAGCACGGCAACCCGTCTCTTGTGTTGGAGTTCGACGGAGTCTGGTGGCATGAGGGCAAGGAGGAAAAAGACGCAGCCAAGGCTGCCCGGCTGCGCGCTGCGGGGTTGACTGTGGTGCGGATCCGCGAGGCGCCCCTGGCACCACTGGATCCGACGTTCGATGTGGTCGTCGGGTTCCTGGCTGTTGCCGAAGACGCCGCCGCCGACGTGCTGGACCACCTGGTCGGGCTGGGCTTGGTAGGAAAGGCCGAGGCCTATCGCTATCGCGAGGATTCCTTCGCCGGTCCACAGAACCGACCTCTTGCAGTGCAGTGGATTCGCGACCGCCTCGGGGAAGCCGCGCTTCACGTCGAGCGGAACCTGCACAAGGAACGGTGGGCGCGGATGTATGCCGCACTCGTTGACTACGAGGATATCGAGGGCCATTGCTACCCGAGCGATCGGGAAGTCACGGTCGATGGCGTCGATCTGGCCCGTTGGGTCCGAAAACAGCGCGCCTTGGCGGCCAGTGGCGGTTTGGATGATGAGCGCGCCCGACGTCTGGCCATCATCGACTCGTGGTCGACCGAGAATGCCCACGACGCGTCATTCCGCCGACAGCGCGACCGCTACCGAGCGGCCATCCTGAACGAGCACGGCGCGATGGAAGCGCGCGAGGCGACCGTGTGGGCGAACAATATTCGTATGACCCGCAAGCGGCTGGCCGACCAGGGCGAGGACCTACCCGTATGGAAGCTCGAAGCCCTGGCGTCGATACCCGGTTGGAGCTGGGACCCGTTCGAGGAGGGATTTCTGGCCAAGGTCGTGATCCTCTAGAACTTCGCCGCCGAGACCCAGCGCAGTGTCGGCAGCATCAAGCAGAGGGAAGAGTGGAGTGGCCACAGGGTAGGCGTCTGGATCAATTCCTTCCGGAGCCGACGGGCTATCTGTGACGCGGAGCGCAGAGCCGTTCTGGAAGAGTTACCGGGCTGGGCGTGGACACCACAGGAAGACGCCTGGAACGCTGCGTTGGCCGAGTTGTGCGTCTGGGCGACCGAACACGGCCGGATGCCACGAGCACACGCTTCCGATACCGCCGAACGGCGACTTGGGGTGTGGAAGCGGAATAATAAGAGCAAACGTCAAGGTCGCACTGACGACGACCAGGCTCTCCGGCTACGGGCTCTGCTGGCCGAGTACGGCGAGCACATGCCCTGACAACGGCTGGCTGCGCGAGCAGCAAGCGGTCGTGAGCGGTCTCGGTGGCAGGTCCGCCCTCTCGCCCAACTGGACCGCTTCTAGAAGACTCATGAAGATCTTGTTGAGGGGCTGTCCGGCCGGGGCCGGGCGGCCTCCTCTGGTCATCCGGTGGCTGGGGCGAGGTGCCAGATTCCGTCGGTTCGGGTGAGTCCGAGGTTGATCAGTCGGCGGAGGTTGAGGGCGGCTGCTCGGGTGTGGAGCCAGGTGTCGTTCTTGATGGTTCCGCGGTAGCGGAGTCTGCGGTTGTTTCGGTGGACGAGCCAGGCGACGGCGCGTTCGACCGGTGGTCTCCAGCGGCGGTAGTCGGCCTGCCAGTCGGGATCGGTGGCGGCCTGGTGGCGGGCGGCGGCGAGCAGGTCGTGGTGCGGGCGGATGGTCAGGACGCGTCCGGCCTTGGCTCTCGTGCACCGCTCGCGCAGCGGGCATCCGGTGCACAAGCCCCCGAAGGAGGCTTTGCGCTGCTGGTGCCGGCCGCCGGGCTGGGAAAGCTCGACGGTGTGTCCGGCAGGGCAGGTCACCGTGTTGGCGGTGGTGTCGATGGCGAAGTCGTCGAGGGTGAAGCCGCCGGGGACGGCGCCCGCAGCGGGGCGGGCTTGAAGAACAGCCGGTGCCCGGCCTCCTCCAGGGCCTGGCGGGCGTCGCCGGTGGAGTAGGCGGTGTCGCCGAAGGCGTCCACGGGGACGTCCTCGTCGGCGAGCAGGTCGAGACCGACGGCGGCCTCGTGATGCTCCGGTCCGGTGCCGGGGGTCAGGGCGACGGCGGTGTATAAGCCGGTCTCGGGTTCGATGGCCAGATGGGCCTTGAAGCCGTCCTGCTGGTGGGAGCGGGTCTTGTGCACGTGCCGGGCTTCGGGGTCGACGGTGGACACGACGCGGTCGTAGGCGGTGCCTTGGGTGATGCGCCAGCGTCCGCCGCGGCCGTCACTGTCGTCGGCGGGTTCAACGTCCTGCCCGGCGACCAGGGCCAGGATGCCGATCGCAACCTGTTCAACCGCATGCTGGGGATGCGACAAACAACGCGCCCGCGGCAAGACCCACACACAGGCCCTCCTCCGCCTCGCACGCCAACGCATCAGCGTCCTGTTCGCCATGCTCCGAGACGGCACCTTCTACGAGCCCCGCGAACCCCGAACCAACACCCCAGCAACCGCATGAACCCCATCCCGGCAAACCATCCCAGAACCGGCACCTTGGGGTTGACGAAGAGCATAGAGGCCCCCCGCGCCGGCCCCGGTGGCCGTGCCGAGCGAGGTCGCCTGAGGCAGGACCCCCGCGCCCGGCGGCGCCGACCCCGTGGTCGGCGCCGCCGGGCGCGTTGTGCATTCGTATAAGACGTGCGCCAAGGGTGTGACGTCGGGCGGCTATTGCGCGGTGCCACGGTGCCACGAGACTGAGGCCGAAATTCACTGGCCCACCCCAGGAGGTCACCGCAATGGGACCAGCCAGCCCTGAGAGCACCGCCGACCGCGCGGTTGTGACGCTGCCGGACGGCGGCCACGACGTACTGAACCGCGGGTTCGGGTTCCGCTCCGCACTGTCGCTCGCCTTCGCCGACGTCTCGCCGATCGTGGCGCTGTACGCCATCTTCGCGCTAGGCCTGTTCGCCGCCGGCCCGCGCTTCTTCTGGGCGTTCCCGATCGTGCTCGGCGGCCAGCTGCTCGTGGCGCTCGTCTTCGGCGAGCTCGCCTCGCGCTGGCCGTACGCCGGCAGCGTCTATCAGTGGGCCCGGCACGCCCGCGGCACGGCCTGGGGCTGGACCGCCGCGTGGGCGTACATCTGGGGCCTCACCCTCACCCTGTCGACGATGGCGTACGCCGCGGCAGGCTTCCTGCTCGAGGTCTTCGACGTCGCCGCGCCGGGCCGGCTGCAGCTCGTCCTGGTCTCGATGGGCATCATCGGCCTCGGCACCGCGGCGAACATGATCGGCCGCCAGGTCCTCAAGGTGATGATCATCGCGAGCATCCTGTGCGAGATCGTGGGCTCGGTCGGGCTCGGCATCGTGCTGCTGGCCTTCCACCAGGTCAACCCGGTCTCGACCCTCTTCGATGGCCTGCCCCACGCGAACGGCGGCACGCTGAGCACGATGCTCGTCGCGATGGCCTTCGTCGGCTGGGCGTTCCTCGGCTTCGAGTCCGCCGGGTCGATCGCCGAGGAGGTGCAGGATCCGGAGCGCAACGTGCCCAAGGCCATCGTCTTCGGCCTGCTCCTGGTCGGCGTGATCGTGATGTTCTCGGCGGTCGCGGTCATCCTCGCCATCCCGGACCTGCCCGCCGTGCTGAGCGCGCAGAGCGGTGACCCGGTCTCCGCGACCCTGACCGAGCAGCTCGGCGCCTCGATCGCCAAGCCGCTGCTCATCATGTTCGTGATCGGCTTCGTCTCGGCGTTCCTCGCCGTCCAGTCGGCCGTCTCGCGCGCCGTCTACGGCATGGCCCGCGACGGGGCCCTGCCCGGCGCGGCCTCCCTCGCCAAGCTCGGTGGCCCGGAGCGGATGCCGATCCGCGCGATCGGCCTGACCGCCGTCGTCTCGGCGCTCTTCCTGCTCTTCGCCGGCTCGGACCTCTACAACGTGCTGGTGAACTTCTCCGTGCTGGGCCCCTACATCGCCTTCGCGGTCCCGGTCTTCGCCGCCGTCCTGCTCCGTCTCAGCGGGCGCTGGGTGCCCGGGCCCTTCTCCATGGGCCGCTGGGGTGTGATCGTCACGTACGCCGCCGCGGCGTGGCTGGCCTTCGAGATCGTCAACGTCCTCTGGCCGCGCACGAGCCCCGGTCAGCCGTGGTACATCAACTGGAGCATGGTGATCAGCTTGGTCGCACTGGGCATCGTCGGCGTCGCGGTCTACGCGAGCCGCCGCAACCGGATCAGTGAGCCGGTGGGCGAGCGGGAGGTCGTCCGATGAGCGCGCGCGTCGCGGTCGTCACGGGCGCCGCCTCCGGCATCGGCGCGGCCGTGTGCCGGTCGCTGGAGAAGACGGGCTGGATCGTCTGCGGTCTCGACCTGCGTCCCGTCGAGCACCTGAAGCACTCCTACGAGTGCGACGTCGCCGACCCGGCGTCGGTGTCCGCCGCCTTCCGCCGGATCGAGGCCGAGGTCGGGCCGGTGGGCGCGCTGGTCACGGCGGCGGGGCACTACGAGCTGGTGCCGGTCGGCGAGATCACCGAGCAGGCCTGGAACCGGATGATGCACGTCCACGTGGGCGGCCTGCTCAACCCGGTCCGGGCGGTGCTGCCCGGGATGATCGACAGGGGTGAGGGCGCCGTCGTGGCGATCTCCTCCGAGCTCGGCATCGGCGGCACCGAGAGCGAGGCGCACTACTCGGCGGCCAAGGGCGCGATCCTCGGCTTCGTGCGCAGCCTCGGCGCGGAGGTCGCCGAGCACGGCGTCCGCGTCAACGCGGTCGCGCCCGGCCCGACCGACACGCCCCTGCTGCCGGCGGCCCAGCGCACGCCGGAGTACCTGGCGTTCCTGCCGGCGCGGGCCCTCGGCCAGCCCGAGGACATCGCCCAGGCCGTGCAGTTCCTGGTCGACGAGGGCGGGTTCTGCTTCGGCGAAGTGCTTTCCCCCAACATGGGAGCGGTGATCTGATGAGCGAGCCGAACGTACGACGTCACCAGGAGGGCCGGGTCGCCGTCGTGACCGGCGCGACCCAGGGGATCGGCCGGGCGATCGCGCTCCGGCTGGCCGCGGAGGGCGCGAAGGTCGGCGTGAACGGCCGGGCCGACACCCCGCAGATGCGTGAGGTGGTCGAGCTGACCGGTGGCTTCCCGGTGGTGGCCGACATGGCAGACCCCGAGGCGGTGCGGACCGCGTTCGCCGCGGTCGAGCGCGAGCAGGGACCGGTCGACGTACTGGTGTGCAATGCGGCATACATGTCGATGAGCCCGATCCTTGACCAGCCGCTCGACGACTGGTGGCGCAATATCGACACGAACCTGTCAGGCACCTTCCGGTGCGTGCAGGCCGTGCTGCCCGGGATGCGGCGCAAGGGGCGCGGCAATATCGTCGTCATCACCTCCGAGTGGGGGGTCGTCGGCTGGCCGCGCGCCACGGCGTACGCCTCCTCGAAGGCGGGACTCATCGCGCTCACCAAGTCGCTGGGCCGTGAGCTGGCGCCCGAGAACATCACCGTCAACGCGGTCGCGCCGGGCATCATCGACACGCCCCAGCTGCAGGTGGACGCCGACGACGCCGGCCTGAGCCTGGAGGAGATGCACGCTCAGTACGGCGCCGAGATCCCCGCCGGCAGGATCGGCCGTCCCGAGGAGATCGCCGCCACCGTCGCCCTGCTCTCGCGGCCGGGTCTGACCGCGTTCGTCGGTCAGACCATCTCGGCCAACGGCGGCAGCACCCGCGCCCGCGCCTGAGCTCCTGCTTCTCTGGATCTGAAGGGACCGTCATGACCACCCCCACCGGCGACGCCACCCAGCCGGCCGCCCCGATCACCTGGCCGACCGGCTTCCGGGCCGCCGCCAACCTCGGCTTCGACCTCGACGCCGAGGACGTCGCCCTCACCATCGACCGTGGCACCCGGGACCGTCTGTCCGTGATGAGCCACCAGGCGTACGGCGCGCTGACCGGCGTACCCCGCGTGCTCGACCTGCTCGACCGGTTCGACCTCAAGGCGACCTTCTTCGCGCCCGGGTACACCGTCGAGCGCTACCCCGACCTGCTCCGGCGGATCCGCGATGCCGGCCACGAGATCGCGCACCACGGGTACATGCACGAGGCGATGGCCGGGCTGTCGTACGAGGAGGAGGAGGCCGTCATCGACCGCGGACTCGAGTCGCTCGACAAGGTGCTCGGCGTCCGGCCCGTGGGGTACCGCGCGCCGCTGTGGGAGACGTCGTACTCGACGGCGGAGATCCTGCTCGACCGCGGCTTCCTCTACGACTCCAGCCTGATGGACTCCGACCTTCCCTACGAGCTCGCCGAGCGGCCCGGCGACGGCACCCGCTCGATCGTCGAGATCCCCGTGTCGTGGGCGCTCGACGACTGGGAGCAGTTCGCCTTCGTCCCCGAGGTCTTCGGCCCCGGCGTCATCGAGGACCCCGCCAAGGCGCTGTCGATGTGGACCGGCGAGCTCGCCGAGGCCTACCGCTACGAGTCCTGCTTCACCCTCACCATCCACCCGTTCCTGAGCGGCCGGCTGGGGCGGCTGCGCGCGCTGGAGTCGCTGCTGGAGACGATGGCCGGGTTGCCGGAGCTGTGGGTCACCACGTGCGGGGAGATCGCGGAGCACGTGCGGTCGCTGGAGCTGACGCCGCGGGTGTTCCCGCAGCCGGAGGTGGACTGACCGGAGGATCGACGTTTTGCGTACCCCGCTTGCCAGCAGATTCCGCGATCGACTTGGCATTGAGGCAATGCGCGGCACATCCGCGCGTTCTCGGGCTCATGGGAGAAGAGCGTGATCGGAAGGTCCTTGGCCGCGCTCGCGGTCGCGCAGGTGGACCAGAGCCCGATCGGCGACCAGGTCCCCGAGAAGTCGGTGGGTCCCGTGGAGGACGTCGACAAGGGAGCCTGCTCGACCAAGGTGACGAAGGATCTCGGGCAGCGCATCACGCAGGTCAACGCCGCCGGCGTCCGGTGGTCGGGCGCGACGACGGACTTCGTCTATCGCGTCGGAGCGACCTCGACGCTCGGCGTCGTGGTGTCGCTCACCGGCAAGGCGGTGACGAAGAACCGCGTGGCCAGTCCCGTGCTCGCGGCATCGGAGCACGCCTGATTTCGGACGTGATCGACGGTCACCAGGGTCGTCAGGGCGCTGACCCGCCAAACCCTGACGGCGCCTCCACCCGGCCTTGCGGTCGGGCTCGACAACTGACCCTGTTGCCCATTTGACTGATGACTGGTCGTCATGGTGCTTCTGGTGTCAGGCTTGCCGATGCGGCCGGTTGTCTTCCGTTCCCCCGGTCGCGGGGTGGGAGCGGTCGTGTCGATGGAGCCGATGCCGTGGCCGGAGCCGCGCCTGAGGTCGCGCGGGCGGTGCGGGCGAAGAACTACGGGTGGAAGGTCCCGTTACCGGTGGCGGTGCGTGACCGGCTGGGTGAGCTGTTCCCGGACGCCGAGTACGCCCAGGCGTTCGGGAAGACCGGGCCGGCCGGCTGGTCGCCGGGGCGCCTCGCGCTGGTCACGGTGTTCCAGCTGGCCGAGAGCCTGACGGACCGTGCCCTTGCCGATAACCTCATCCGCCCTGGTGGGGGTGGGTGTGCCGGGTTTCGCGGATGCCGACAGCGATCGCTCAAGCAAGGGCTCTCGCGCTGCCGGCGGTCACTGCGGCATCATGATCGACCGTGCTGCTTCGACTGGCTTACCTCGGTGTGACGAACACGTTCGCCATGCTGCGCCTGCTACCGATGGGCGACAGGGACAAGGACATCGAGATCCTCGCCCAGCGCCACCAACTGTCGGTGCTGGAGCGTCAATTCGGCAAGGCGAAGGTGCGGTTCAGCCCGAGCGATCGAGTGTTTCTGGCGGCGCTGCTGCATCGGCTCCCGCTGGACGTACTGCGCCGGCTACGGCTACTCGTTCAGCCGGACACCGTGCTGCGCTGGCACCGCGACCTGGTCGCACACCGCCACGCTGCCGCGTCACGCCCGAAACGACCGGGACGGCCGCGTACCGTGCAGTCCATCCGCGTTCTTATCCTGCGCCTGGCACGGGAGAACCCCAGCTGGGGCTACCGCCGCATCCACGGCGAACTGATGGTCCTCGGCGTGAAAGTGGCCGCCTCCACCGTCTGGGAGATCCTGCGGGACGCCGGGATCGACCCGTCACCCGAACGGAGCTCGAGTACCTGGGCGGACTTCCTGCGTTCCCAGGCCGAGGCCCTGCTGGCCTGCGACTTTTTGGGCTCTCCTGTCGCTTCCGTGGGTCGTTGACCAGGGCTGATACGCAGAACACGCCGTACCCGGGGTACGTTTCGACTGCTGAAGGTACGAAACGAATAAACCTGGATACGGCGTGCAAAGTAAGAGTATATGGGTTCGGTTGCTCGGTTTCGAAAAGACGCTGATCGAGCAGGTCGAGGCCGAGGAGGCAGACCCCGAGGGCGGTGTCGGTGGTGAGCTGGTGATCGTGGCGCATGTCCGACCGGCGAAGGGCCACAGGGAGCGGTGCGGGATCTGTCGGCGCAAGGTGGCGAAGTACGACGCTGGTGAGGGACGCCGCCGCTGGCGGGCCCTGGACCTGGGCGTCATCCAGGCATTCCTCGAGGCCGACGCGCCCCGGGTCTCCTGCCCCGAGCACGGCATAGTGGTCGCCTCGGTTCCCTGGGCGAGGCACGGCGCCGGACATACCCTGGCGTTCGACGCGCAGGTGGCCTGGCTGGCGACCTGCTGTTCCAAGACGTCCGTCACCCAGCTCATGCGGACCGGTTGGCGCACGGTGGGCAACATCGTCGCCCGGGTCTGGGCGGACGTCGAGAAGTCGGTGGACCTGTTCGCCGGGCTACGACGGATCGGTATTGACGAGATCAGATACAAGAAGCGCCACAAGTACCTGACCGTCGTGGTGGATCACGACTCTGGGCGTCTGGTCTGGGCTGAGGCCGGCCGGGACAAGGCCACCCTGCGTAAGTTCTTCGACGCCCTGGGGAACGAGCGCGCCGCGAAGCTCACCCACGTGTCCGCGGATGCGGCCGACTGGATCTCCACGGTGGTCGCCGAGCGCTGCCCGCAGGCGGTACGGGTGATGGACCCGCTTCACGTCGTTCAGTGGACCACCGACGCCCTGGACGTCGTGCGCCGTCAGGTGTGGAACGCCGAGCGCGGAGGCAAGGGCAGATCCACCCGAGGCTCGAAGTCCCTGAAGAAAGCCCGCTTCGCGCTGTGGAAGAACCCCGAGGACCTCACGGCCGGGCAGCGGGCCCAGCTGCTCTTCATCGCCAAGGCTCACCCGCTGCTCCACCGGGCGTACTTGCTCAAGGAAGGTCTGCGCACCGCCCTCAAACAGGGCCCCGACACCACCGAGGCGCTGTGGGACTGGGTGCTCTGGGCCCGCCGCTCACGGATAGCGGCCTTCATCGAGCTGCAGCGCAGCATCGTCAGACACTTCGACGCCATCACCGCCGCCGCCGAGCACGGGCTGAGCAACGGCCTGGTCGAGTCCATGAACACCAAAATCCGACTGATCACCCGCATCGCCTTCGGCTTCAAGGACCCCAAGTCCCTCATCGCCCTCGCGATGCTCAGCCTCGGCGGCCACCGACCCCAGCTACCAGGCCGTCAACTCACGAACTGACCACCCACGGAAGCGACAGGAGAGCCAGTTTTCCGACCTGTTCAACACGGTCCTGCGGGATGCGGAGATAGAGGTCGTACTCAGTGGCGTCCAGATGCCGCGAATGAACTCGATCATGGAACGCTGGGTGCAGACCTGCCGACGCGAACTGCTGGACCGCACCTTGATCTGGAACCAGCGACATCTGATCCACGCCCTGCGCGAGTTCGAACACTTCTACAACGGGCACCGACCCCATCAGGGCATCGCCAACGCCCGTCCGCTGTACCCGCTGCCCACGCCGATCACCGATCCGCACGGGATAACCCGCCTGGACATACGACGACGCGACCGCCTCGGCGGTACTCTCCACGAATACCAACATGCAGCCTGACCTCGGTGGATGAGGTTTTCGGCAGGGGCAGGGTCCGCGGTCCGGCAGGCGTGAAGCGGCACCTCCCGGCACGGCGGCGGTTCCCCTGGCTCCGGACCGAAGTGTCGGTGCGGAGCCAGGGGAGAGCCGGACTGCCGGGCGATGCCGCGGGCCGTCCACTCCGTCAGACGCCGGGGCCGTCGGAAGGCAGCGTGACGCGCTTCGGGATGGCGTCGTAGACGCCCGTGTCGAGGGAGTTCACCGAGCCGTCCGCGACGGCGTCGACCAGGCCGCCGAGCCCGGTCTCGACCATCTTGGCGAGCATGCCGTTGCGCTTCATGCCGTCGTATTGGGTCTGCGAGGACGTCTCGAAGAGAATCGCCGCAGAGCCGCGCAGCTGGTACGAACCGAGCGCGGTGCCCGGCAGGTTGGTGGACTGGGGGTAGAGGGTCAGGTCGCCGTAGGAGGACTTGCCCCGCTTCTGGAGTGCCTGGTAGACGGCGACGTTGGCCCGCTTGGAGGCGTCCATGTCGAACTTGGGCCAGCTGCCGAACTCAGCCGGGTTGTCGATGAACTTGGCCGAGATGGACAGCGGCGACATGCTCTCCATGTCATCGGTGGCGTAGCAGGACCACTGGTTGTGCAGGTCGACGAAGTAGTCGACGGTGCCGAACTCCTGCTCCAGCGAACGGTAGACATTGCGGGAGGTCTGCGCCTCGGGAGTGATGTACCAGCCGGTGTCGGCGCTGTCGCCCGGGAAGTCCTTGGCGGCGGGAACGTAGTCCAGGTTCGGGTGGAAGTCACGATTGATGTCGAAACCGCCGACCCGGGAGTTGTAGTTCCACGACGGGGACGCACCCGCCAGCTGCGGGAAGTCGGCGACGACCTCGTCCCAGGTCATGTCATTCTGCCGCTGGTCGAGCTCGCCTCCGTCGACGTTCAGCCGGGGGATGACCACCACGGTGACGTTTTTCCGCAGCTTCTTGGCCGCCGGGCTGTTAGAGCCCCACTGCTTGAGCAGCTCCAGGGCCGCCTCGGTGCCGTGCATCTCATTGCCGTGGATCTGCGTCTGCACGTACACGACCTTGTCGCCCTCGCCGACGCGCGCGGTGTGGATGGCGCGGCCCTGGTTGGAGTACCCGGCCACCTCCACGTCGACGGTGCCGCCGGTGCTGGTCTCCAGCTGCTGGAGAGCGGTGGTCAGTTGCGCGTAGTCGGCGAAGCCTTCGTTGCCGGATCCGGAGGCCTCGGTGCCGCAGTGGGACACCGGCGGGATCGCGCCGTTGGTGGGGTTGCCGGTGGCGTTGGCGGCGACGGTGGAGAGGCCGGCGATCAGGGCGGTGCTCGCCAGTGTGGCGACCCAACTCCGAGCGGACATTCACTGCTCCTCAGGTTTCGTAAGGCGCTTCCGAGGGGGGCGTGCGCCACTCTAGGCGGCCGAGAGACATCTGTGAATGGGGGTCTTGCTCCTGTCGCATACGCGCCTGGCCCGGCGGGCGGCCGTCCTGCCTGCAACGGCCATGCACTTCGCGATATTTTCCCGCCAAATGCTCTCATCTGCAGTAACGCCGCTTTAGACGCAAGGGCATTGACGGGTTTTCACCAAGATCATAGGCTCGCCCGCCGTCAGACGCTGCTCGCGACACCAGGGAGAAACACATGCGTAGGTCCAGTGCTTTCGCCAGATCCGCCCGTACTACTACCGCCGCCCTCACCGGCGCACTCCTGCTGACCGGTGCCCTGTTCAACGGCACCGCCGCTGCGGTCGGGGAAGGCCCCGACTACCGGGGCAACGAGACGATCAACACCTCGATCCTGTCCACCTACGACGATGTGGCCCGCTTCCTGAAGGACCAGGACGCCAAGCAGGACGCCATGAAGCTCGAGGTGATCGGGCAGACCGTCAAGGGCCGCGACATCCACCTGGTCAAGTACGTCAGCAACCCGGACAACCCGACGATCCTGTACCTGGCGCAGCAGCACGGCAACGAGCAGCTGACCACCGAGGCCATGCTGCACACCATCAAGTCCCTCGGCTCGCCGTCCAAGGCCTCGCTGCTCAAGAAGGTGAACGTCCTCTTCATCCCGATGTTCAACGCCGACGGCGCAATGGGCGACGTGAACTTCCCCCTCGACGGCTACCTCGCCAAAGGCGAACGCCACCTGACCCGCTACAACGCCAACGAGGTCGACCTCAACCGCGACCACGTGGCCAAGGAGCAGCCCGAGACGCAGGCCCTGCACGAGAACGTGCTGCGCGCCTACGACGTGGACTACGCGATCGACCTGCACCACCAGGGCACCCAGTCCCGCGTGAACGGGGATCTGGTGTCCGGTTCGATCCTGTACCCGACGACCCCGGACGTCTCGCCCGAACTGGTCGAGAAGTCCAAGCGGCTCGGCTCCGTGGTGTACCACAACGTCGACCGCACCGGCTGGGGCCACATCGGCCGGTACGACGGGGGCTCGGCCAACACCATCGGCCGTAACGGCATGGCGGCCGAGTACGGCATCGCCACGCTGCTGTTCGAGATGCGCGGGATGAGCGACCACGAGTACGCACCGTATGTACTCGGCCAGAAGTCCAACGGCTACCTGATCCGGCAGTCGGTGGTCACCATGGAGGCCACTATCCAGGCGGTCGCCGACGGCTCGATCGACCAGGCGGACACCTCCTTCTGGGACACTCTCCCCCAGCAGTGCAACACCTGCTGACGACGGCACCACCGCGGTGAACCCCCGGGTCACCGCCCCTCGGAGGGCGGTGACCCGGGGGTTCCGCTGCCCGGCAGGCCCTCAGAAACTGGAACCTAAAGCGGGAGCCCAGGAGCACGTCGGCCGGTGAAGTCGGTGAGTCGACCTGAGGCGCGGTGCCGGGATTGCTCCCGGTCCGTTTCCTCAGGCCGCTCTCCGCACCCGCCGTGCGGCTCACACCGCAACGGGCTCTCCACGGAATCTGCCGTAAGGCTGTGTTCTTGCAGGTCAACGCCAGGGACTGGGAATCTTGCTGCCTCGGTGGCGGTATCGGGTGACGGGCACCCGCGCCAGGGCGAGTAGTTATTTATCGACAGCTCGCTGGACGACCCGGACGGCACGTACGGCGCGTGGCTGGCCGAACTGGGGCTCTCGGAGGCGATCGAGCGCGAGATCCTCGCCGGATTCGAGATCGACGTGCTGGAGATCCGCGACCCCTCCCCCGTCCTCGGGGAGTCGGAGTAGGCGCGGCGGGGCCGGCGCCTCGCGCTCCTGCAGACGGCGCTCCTGGAGCACGCGGCGGCGTACAACCTGCGCACCGTGATGACGTTCCACCAGAAGGTGGAGGAAGCCGCCGCGTTCGCGGAGAAGCTGCCGGAGACCGCCGCCGAGCTGTACGTCAACGACGCCTCCGACGACGACCTGGCGGCCGCGGACCGGCTGTCGAAATCGTCGATCGCCGCGGAGTTCTACGAGCTGGAGGCCGACCGCCACGTACCCCCGGACCGGGTGTGGTCAGCGTGGCTGTGCGGCGACCACCTCGTGTCCGAGCGGCGGGAGGTGTTGCGGCAGTTCGCCAACAGCATCGACGCGGCCGGTCGCCGGGTACACCGCGCCTTCCTCGCGAGCGTTCGCGTGCTCGGGGAAGGCGTGGACATCACCGGCGAGCGGGGCGTGGAGGCCGTCTGCTTCGCCGACACCCGCGGCTCCCAGGTAGAGATCGTGCAGAACATCGGCCGCGCGCTCCGGCTCAACCGCGACGGCAGCACGAGGAGACGGCGTACCACTACCTGCCGGGCCAGTCGCCGGTCCTGCGCGCGAGACACAAGTGGCCCCGCATCAGCAGCACTCGCGGTGACCAAGCCCCCATGGGCAGCAGCACGCGACAACGACCGAGCATTCATACCCACCAGAACACCCCGGCGCCCACCCGGTGAGCACAGGAATGTGCATCCTCACGTCAGCCGGATACCAAGTGTGCTAGGCCGAACTAGCAGGTGATGACAGCAACTCAGTCACCCCATGACAGCCGAGATCTACAGAAGACGAGTCGGAAGAGACCAGCTCAACGCACTATGAAGTTCCCCCCTGATCTTGGACAGCGGTTGCTTACGCTGCGGGGGTGAAGTCGTGCTGCAGCCTGGCTCGGGTTTCGAGTGGGGTGAGGTACCCGAACTCGGGGTGCTTGCGGAGCCGGGTGCGATTGTACTCGACTTCGATGAAGCGGAAGACGTCGGCGCGGGCCGCCTCGCGGCTCTCCCAGACGGTGGTGCCGATCTCCGCTTTCAGCAGTCCGAAGAAACTCTCGGCTGCGGCGTCATCGCAGCATATGCCGGTTCGTCCCATGCTCTGTCTCAGGCTCAACTCCCGTATTACAGTGCGGAATTCGCCACTCGTGTACTCGCTTCCGAACGATCGGTGTGCATGATGCAGCCGCACTGGAGGTCGCCGCGGCCGGCGGCCATCCGCAGCGCGTCGGTGACCAGCTCGGCACGGTGGTGTTCGGCCATCGCGTACCCGATCACCTCGCGCGTCGCCAGGTCGATGACGGTCGCGAGATACCACCAGCCCTCGACCGTCGGCAGATAGGTGATGTCGCCGACGAGCTTCGTGCCGGGCCGGGTGGCGGTGAAGTCGCGGCCGACCAGGTCCGGGGCCGGTGCGGCCTTGGTGTCCTGCTGCGTCAGGTGGCGGCGCCTGCGGCGGGTGACGCCGCGGATGTCGCGCTCGCGCATAATCCGCTCGACCTTCTTCCGGTTGATCGCATGACCCTTGCGCCGCAGCGCGGCGTGCACGCGCGGAACACCGTAGGCACCCCGTGAGGAGGCGTGGATCTCACGGATCTCCTCGGCCAACGCGTCCTCGGCGCACCGACGTTCGGCCGCTGCCGGCCGGGCGCCCAGCCAGGCGTAGTAGGTGGAGCGGCTGATCCCCGTGACGCGGCACAGCAGGGCCACGCTGTAGCCGCCGGGGTTGGTCCCGGCGGCCTTCTCCGCGTCGATGAAACGGCACAGCGTGCCTACTTCATCGACTCCTTCGCGAAGAAGGCCGCGGCTTTTTTCAAGATCTCGATCGTCTGCTGCTGTTCCCGGCTCTCCCTGCGCAGCCGCTGGAGCTCTTCCCTCTCCGCCGTGGTCAGCGCGCCGGGCGCCCCCTCGCCGCGGTCAATCTTCGCCTGCTTCACCCAGCCGCGAAGCCCCTCCGGACTCACACCGAGTTCCCGGGTGTCCAGTGCGGGCATCGCCATACTCGTCCCGGGTCATCCGGCGCTGCTTGGGCGGGTGGGCTGTCCGTTCTCATCGAAGCCAGTCGCCGTCTCATCCAACCCAGTCGAGCTATAGCCGGTCAGGGGTGCGGTGACAGGCCGTCGCCCACGGGGACGTTCTGGGCTTCCAGCGTGAGGCCGGAGTTCCTGGCCTGCTCAAGGATCAAGGCGGCGAAGTCCTCCTCGGCATGCCCTGCCCCGATGGCACCCGCGACGAGCTGAGCGGTGGCGGCGGCGAGAGGCATCGGGACCTCCAGCTCGCGGGCTGCGGACAGCCCCAGATCGAAGTCCTTGCGCAGCAGCGGCATGGTGAACGTCGGTTTGAAGTCCAGGTTGACCATCGCTGGCGACTTGTAGCGGGTGTAGACCGAGCCCATCACGGAGCCGTTGAGGAATTCCAGGAAGGCGGCACGGCTGACACCGCCCTTCTGCGCGAGGATGGTGATCTCGGCGAGCGACTGGGTGACGACACCGAGGAAGACGTTGTGCGCGATCTTGACGAGACGGGCGACTTCGTCCTCACCGACGTAGGTCACCCCGTGCCCCAGCAGTGCCAGCAACGGCTCGACCTGGTCGAATACCTCGCGCGAGCCGGAGACCGCGACGGTCAACTTCCCTGCGGCGATCACCTGCGGGTTCCCGCTCACCGGGGCGGCCAGGAAGTCGGTCCCCCGCTTGGCAGCTGCGGTGCGGATCAGCGCGGACATCTGCGTGGACACCGTGGAGTTGTCAACCAGCGCCCCCGGTGCGGCATCCGGCGAGGTCAGCACGCCGCCAGGGCCAGTCGTGACCGCCTGCAGGTCGGGCGAGGCGGAGACCATGGTGAAGACGACGTCCCGGTCGGCCAGATCGGCCGGCCGGTCGACGATCGCGGCTCCCCGTTCAGCCAGTGGTTCGGCCTTGGCGCGGGTCCTGTTGTAGACGGCTACGTCATGCCCCGCGTCCAGCAGCCGGGCGGCGAGCTGGAAGCCCATGCGGCCGGTACCGATCCAGCCGATACGCGGGCGGTCCTGGGCGACATACGTCATTCCTCTACCTCAATCCTGGAAGACGGCTCGAGTGGTGCGGCCCCGCGGCTCACGGGCCGGACGGCGGCATACAACCGACAGGCGACGGCCTTCGCATGCGCTTGCATGAGCACCCCCGCCCTGCCGGACACGGTGCCGGTCGAAAGCGGTCGCCTGCCAACTACAGCGCTCAGCGCCTCGTTCATGTGCGGGTGAAGGCTGCGGTGGTGTGAAAAGGCCCAGCAGGACGCTGTGGCCCCCAACCACCTGATACTCCATCGCGCGAACCTGCCCTTCTCGGGTCAGAACCAGCCGCCGTCGGCCTGGACGGTCCGGCCGGTGATGAACGAGGCATCGTCCGACACCAGGAACGAGACGACCGCGGCGATTTCGGAGGGCTGGGCCATCCGCCCGAGCGAACTGGCAGTGCGAATGAGCGTGTTGAAATCAGTATCGACGTCGGGATGGACGTAGTGGGAAGCCGCTTGAGCAGACATGTCGGTGACGGTTCCACCAGGCGCGATGGCGTTGATGGTGATGCCGCGCCTACCGAGTTCAGGGCTGAGGTTGAGCGCGATGCATTCGACAGCGGCCTTACTCGACGCATACAGGGCGTGGTAAAAGACCGCCTTGTGGGCACTCTGCGATGACGTCAGTACGATCCTCCCTCCTTCGCCCATATGCCGTACCGCATTCTGTACGGCGAAGAACTGGGCCCGTGTGTTGATGGCGTAGACACGGTCGAAGTCGGCAGGGGTGACGTCGTCCAGCTCGCCGAAGTACTCGATTCCGGCGTTGCTGGCCAGAATGTCCAGTCCACCAAGAGCTTCGGCGGCCTGATCGGCCAGCCGCCGGATCTGGTCCGGATCACTGACATCCCCCTTGATCGCGATCACGCGGCGGCCGTCGGCGGCGATCTCGGCGGCGAGCGCTTCGGCCGCGTGGCCGCTGCTCCGGTAGTTGAGCGCCACGTCGGCTCCGTCGGCGGCGAGCCTGCGGGCCACAGCGGCACCGATCCCTCGTGCGCCACCGGTGACCAGAGCCTTCCTGCCTGTGAGCTTTCCGCTCATCGGTCTTCTCCCGTCCACGGGAATCCGGTACTCATACCGAATGGGGGCAACATGGTGTGAGGGTGCCAGAACTCACGGCAGCAGATGACTTTCCTCATAGAAGTGGGCGTGTCCTCGTTCACCCCGTTCGCCCCTGGGCCGTCGGCATACGAATCGCCCCGGCCTGGGCACCGACGCCACTCGGAGCAAAGTCCGGCCCCGAGTGGCACACCCGCCGTTCCGGCACCAGCTCGCCCCGCCTCCGGCCAAGACAACTGGCCCGCAATCGACGCACGAGGGCCGGAAGCCCTGCCCACCCCCGGCCGGCCCCGTCGCCGTTCATGCCGATCAGCCACCACCGACAGCGCGGGCTTGCCCGCGGCCAGACCGGCGGACGGCCCCCACGGCTCACCCCGGAACAGATCGAACTGGCACAACAGCTCTACGACTCCGGCACCCCGGTCCCGAAGATCGCCCGCACCTTCAAAGCCTCGCCCGCCACCATCTACCGCTACATCACACCCAAAGCGGAGAAGTGACAGCCGGGCTTATCGCAGGATCAACACGGCCAGCGTCCCGATAACTGCGTTGGCGGTCACGTGCACCAAGTAGGTGATCAGGATGCCACCGCTACGCACGCGCATGACACCCAAGACGAACCCCCAGGTCCCCGCCATGATCATGCCGACGGGGCCGGACGGGAAGCCCACGAAATGCGCGGCTCCGAACAACACAGCCTGCAGCACCACCGCGGCCCTGACCCCCCAGACCGAGGCCAGTTCGGTCAGCAGCACCCCCCGGAAAAGCATCTCCTCCCACACCGGATTGACCAGGGCGAACGCCACGATGCCCAAGATTGCGAGCCAGAGCGGGAGTCGTTGCAGCTCACTCATGTATTCCGGTGGCTCGGGCCGCACAACGAGGACCCATGCCGTGAGCGCCGCCGCACTGAGCACCACAGTTGCCACACCCAGCCACGGGGCCTCGGGGGTCAACGATCCGCGCGTCAGCCACGGAACCGCCGGTCTCAAGGCGGTACGGCGACCAGCGAACAGCAAGCATCCCAAGGGAAGCACGCACACCAGAACCGTGGTGACCGCGGGCGGCCACCCGCCGAGAATCCCCACCGCGAAACAGCCGAAGAGCGGACCGATGAACACCGCCACGCGGATCGCCGGCGCCGATCGCAGGACGCAGGCGCCGATGATCAGCACGACCGCGACCACACCGACGATCGCCGTCCGGGCAGGCGCCTCCGGCCGGATAGGCAGGACCGCGCATACGCCCAGAGCGACGATGCACGCTCCAGCAAGTGTCGTCCCGACGGAGGAGAAAGCTCTCCCGGCGGCCAGCTGCGGCGGCGCCGAATCTTCCAGCTCGGAGGTCATCCATGGCTCCGATCAACTTGCTGGCAGCAGAGGGCAGGCAGATCATCCTGCTACATCACGCCGAGAACGCCGATCGCAGGTCTCGCGGACACGATGAATTGAGACACAGTCCGCCGTCTATGTTTGGCGGACACGACATTGTGAGATTCCGGCAACGGCACGTCTCGCCACACACGGCATCACGCCTGCTCAGAGCGCCGACACGAAGCTAGATCAAATGAGACGGGACACTCGTTCGCCTTCGGTGAAGATCACCAGTGGTCGGCGGGGACGGCTGGGGTCATCTGTTCGGGCTTCGCGGGCAGCGGCTTGCAGTCGGCGACGGCGTCGTGCGGGCCGCCGAGGGGGTTGGTTGCGGTAGGCGCCGCGCTTGACTGACCACCAGCAGCTCCCCGACCTGTCATGGCCGCGGCGAGGCCGCGTCCAGGAGAGCACGTCCAGCCTTGGTGAGCTCGTGCGTGGCCGTGCGACCGGCCCGGCTGCTGTCGATCAACCCGGCGTCTCGCAGGATTGCCAGGTGTTCGCTGGCCGTCGGGGGGGTGACGCTCACCAGCCTGGCCACAACGGTCGTCTGCAGCGGAGTGGCGAGCGCGGCCAGGATCCTCGATCGAGTCACCCCCAGAAGACGGTCAAGCGACCTCGGAGTGGGAGGTGCCGCCCAGAGGTACCGCCCGGATGCCGGGTAATAGATCGCCGGAGTCCAGTGGTCCGAGGTGGTGCACTGCATCCGGTCGGTGATGAACAGCGACGGTACGAGAATGAGTCCTTCAGGGCAGTCGACGTCGATGTCGACGGTCTTCTCGACGGTGATGGTGTCGCCTTCGCACGCAGCGGAAGGGTGCAGGCGCGGAAGGACTGCGCGCAGCCCCTCGCGGTTGACCTGGATGGCCCGATCCAGCATCTCGGCACGCAGCGCCTGCCGCATGGACGGCCATTCCGGTTCGACAACTGCCTTCCAGAGGCGGCGCAGCGCATCGGCGGCCTCGGACCTGGCTCGGTCGGGGTCATCGAGCAGTCGGCGGCCCATTGCTGCCCCGCGCCCCATCGTTGCGTCGACCAGCTCGGCGTACGTCTGGTCCGCCGGCGCGGCGAGGAGGGCATGCATGCCTTCCTCGAACGTTGGCTCACTGGACATCGGCGATGGGTCGAGGAAGTCGGGTCGATACGCGCCATCGGCCATGAAGACCGTGAGCGCCCCCAGGTCGGGGAGCGAGAGACGGCGGTGGCGACGGCGAAGCCACGGGTGGAACATCGGGTGACGCTGCGGTTCGGTCAAGAGCTGGGCAAGACTGACCACTTCGTGGATCGGCGACATCGCCCACCGCACGCTCGCAGCACCAACGCCCAATCGGTAACGGATCACTCCACTATTGTTAGGCCACCGCCGAAGTGAGCGCGAGCAGAACGGCGAAGCACCGAGACTCGGGTCATGACCGACACGGAGTCGATTGCCCGGTGTTCCAAGGAACCCGAGCGAGCCCAACAGACGCGAACGATCCGGCTGGGCGCCAGCGGATCGACCATCGAAGTCCTCGCGGGTCCGGCGGAGACCAGCGGGATCGTGAGCATCTACCGGTGGCGCATGTCGCCCTCCAGCCGGGGACCTGCCCCGCACTTTCACACGACCTTCAGCGAGACCTTCATCGTTGAAGAAGGTGAAGTCGACTACTTCGATGGGCAGGCCTGGCGAACACTGCTGCCCGGCGACACCGCGCATGCCGCGGTGGGTGACGTCCACGCCCTCCGGAAGGAGCGCGCCGAACCTACCACCCTCCTGATGGCACTCTCGCCAGGTGTACCGCGGGAGGAGTACTTCGCACAGCTCGCCACTGTGAACGAGCGTGACCTGAGCCGGCTTCACGAAGCCCACGACAACCATTTCGTCGACGACTACGAGCGGTGAGGGCACCGGCAACGGCATGTGCCCCGTCCCCCGAACCACCCCACTACCTGGAATGCGCTCGTAGAACTGCTCCCGCGCGTGATCGCCACCGCCGAGCCGGGTCCGGAGGCCGACTTCGTCCGCAGTGGCCCTCGAGGTGTTGGTGATCTCTGCCTACGACCTGGAGCAGGCTGGCGAGGCGTTCGGCGCCGGCACGCTCGGCAAGATCGCGCTCACCGTCGCCTGATCCACCCCTTTCCCAACGGGTTTCCCAGCAAAGGATTCACTGTGCCCAGCATCGCCATCGTCGGAGCCGGCCCCGGTATGGGCCTGGCCATCGCCCGTACCTTCGGCTCCCACGGCTTCGACGTCGCCCTCATCGCCCGCAACCGCGACAAGCTCAACGACCTGGCCGGCCGGCTCGACGCCGAAGGCATCACCGCCGCCGCGTTCCCCGCGGACGTACTCGACCATGACGCACTCACCCAGGCGCTCAAGGACGCCGCCACCCGCTTCGGCGGAATCGACGTCCTGGAGTACTCCCCAGCCGGGAGCCTCGAATCCACGACGCTCACCGCTCCGTCCGAGACCAACCCGTCCGATGTGCAGTGGGCGATGGACTTCCTGCTCTACGGGGCCATTGCCGCCACACGGGCCGTGCTGCCCGCAATGCGCGAGGCCGGCGCGGGCACCCTGCTCTACACCAACGGCGCCGGCTCGGTCGACCCCACTCCGATGCTCGGCAACCTCAACGCCGCCCAGGCCGCGCTGCGCAATTGGGTACTCAGCCTGCACAAGGAACTGGCCGACACCGGCGTCCAGGCCGCGCACGTCGCCATCGGCGTGTGGATCGGCACGGACGGCCCGCCCGGAGTACCGGCGGCCTCGGCCAAGGAGGTCGCCCCCCTCTACTGGGACCTGCACACGCAGCGCGACGAAGTCGAGCGCGTCTTCACCGTGTGACGCCGTCCCGGCCCTACCCGTCCCACCATCGTTGATCCCTGATCCGCCAGTACGGCGGTGGCCGGCCTCGGTGCCTTGGGACAACCGATTGCGAGAGGAAGTACCGAAGATGGCCAAGCTGCAGAGCCTGGACTCGAATACGTCGGTGTTCGCGCAGTTCAAGGAGGAGACCGGGCCCATCGTCCTGGCCAACACCTTCTTGGTTCCGAAGGAGAGGACCGAGGCGTTCCTGACCCTCTTTCGGAGGCAGGCGGAGTTCATGAAGGCTCAGCCGGGATTCGTCTCCCTGCAGATGCACAAGGGAACGGCGGGCAGTCGACTTCTGATGAACGTCGCGGTCTGGGAGTCGACCGAGGCTCTCGCCACGGCGTTCGGCAGCCCGGAGTTCCAGCGCATGGCTGCCGAGTTCCCCGACGACATCGTGTCGTACCCGCACATCTTCGAGCGGGTCGACGTATGACACCGGAGCTGTAGAGGCGTCACTGTGCTCGTCAGCGACCCCGCCCTGCACGGCACCCTCTCCACTCGCTCGGCCAGCGACACTCCTGACGAACGCGCCATGCCCATCCCCTCCTCAACCCATGGCCAGGCCCTCCCCGGCCCGGCGTTTCACCCCGGGAGCGACGCCAGGCGGACGGGTCTTCAGGATGCCGACCCGGCCGCACCGTCCGCAGCCGACTGTGCGCTTTCCGCCTCGGGCGCGGTGCGGGGGCCGGGCACCGTGGCCGTGGCGGCGGCGAGGGCGAGGTGGGAGTTCATGTCCAGCTCGAACCGGCCGTAGGGGTTCACGTGGGTGCCCCCTGGTCGCGGGCCTCGAAGAGGCGGGCGGCGTAGGTGGGCGGGAGGGCTGTCATGCGGTGTCGAGCGTCTTCATGATGACGAAGCTGTTGACCGTGCCCACCCCGGGCAGGGCGGCCAGCTGGTTGGCGTGGAATTCCTCATAGGCCGGCAGGTCGGCCACCTCCACCTGGAGCAGGTAGTCGAAGTTGCCGGTGATGTGGTGACAGGCGATCACCTCGGACAGCCCCATCACCTCCTCTTCGAAGGCGACCACGTCCGCGCGGGTGTGCCGCATCAGCCGCACGCCCGCGAACACCCGCAGGCCCCGGCCGACCGCTGCCGGATCGATCAGCGTCCGGTAGCCGCGGATGACCCCGGCCTCCTCGAGATGGCGGACGCGCCGCAGGCAGGGGGAGGGCGACAGCCCGACCCGGGCGGCGAGCTCATTGTTGCTGATGCGGCCATGCCGTTCGAGTACGGCCAAGATCGACCGGTCCACTTCATCCATGACAGCAGAATATTGCTACTGACGACTCTTTAGCACAACGGTATGCCCGCACCCGGCGCAATCTATTGCCAAGATTGCTGTCAGCCGGGTCGTGTCGGGGTCACCGGCAGCCATGCTGGTTGCAGACATAGCGTCGAATTCCGGAAGGGTTGGCCATGCCTGGCAAGAGCACCGTCACCGTTCACACTGACCGTGAGACTCACCCCAGCCGCGCCGTGGCGCCGCCCATCTACCAGACGGCCGCGTTCTCGGCCGAGGACGCGCACACGTTCGCCGCGGGCGCCGTCGAGCCGCGCGGCAAGGACTTCTACACCCGCTTCGGCAACCCGAACCATGCCCAGGTCGCCGCCGTCGTCGCCGAACTCGAGAGCACCGAGGCGGCGATGGTCACCGCGTCCGGCATGGCAGCGATCACCACGGCCGTGCTCGCCCTGGTGTCCGCCGGCGACCACGTCATTGGACAGAAGTCCATCTATGGGGGCACCGCGTCGGTGCTGCTGAACCTGCTGCCGCGCCTGGGCGTGTCCACCACGCTGGTGGACCAGAGGGACCCTGAGGCGTTCGAGAATGCCCTCACCCCCAAGACCCGCCTGATCTTGGTGGAGTCCCCGAGCAACCCGCTGCTGCAGATCACCGACCTGCGCGCTGTCGCCGACCTGGCCCGGGCGCACGACGTGCTGACCCTGGCGGACAACACCTTCGCCACGCCTCTGAACCAGCGGCCGGCGGACTTCGGCATCGACGTGGTCTGGCACAGCGCGACCAAGTACCTCAACGGTCACTCCGACGTCTCCGCCGGAGTGCTGGCCGGACCGGCCAAGATCCTTGACCGCATCTGGGACACCAGCCTCCTCACCGGCGCCACCCTCGGCCCGATCGACGCCTGGCTCCTGTTGCGTGGCATACGCACCCTGCCGCTGCGCATGCCACGGCACAACGACAACGGCCTGGCGCTCGCCGAGGCACTGAGCAAGCACCCGGCCGTGACGAAGGTGCACTACCCCGGCCTGGCAACCCACCCGCAGCACAAGCTCGCCGCCGACCAAATGAACGGATTCGGCGGAGTGCTCAGCGTCGAATTCACCGGCGGATTCGACATGGCCGACGCCTTCCTGGGACACCTGCGCTACCCCCGCCGCTCCGCCAGCCTCGGCGGCGTGGAATCACTCGCCGTGCACCCGGCGTCCATGTGGGCCGGAATGCTCAGCGACGACCAACTCACCGAAGCCGTGCCACCGGGCCTGGTGCGGCTGGCGGCCGGCACGGAGGACACCGCCGACCTGGTCGCCGACGCACTCGCCGCGGCCGACGCCGTACTTGCCCAAGCCGCAACCGCCTGAACGGCTGTCGTGCGATGCAGCGCACACGCCCCTGCCCACCCACCCCCACCGCAACGAGCCCGTGAACCACCCCGAAGTGAAGGAGCCCCCATGAAGATCCTGCTTTCCGGCGGCACCGTGGTCAGCATGGACCCGTCCGTCGGCGACCTCGGCCGCGGTGACGTACTCATCGAAGACGGCGTCATCTCAGCCGTGGCCGAGCGCATCGACGCCCCGGACGCCGAAGTGATCGACGCGAGCGACCGGATCGTCATGCCCGGCTTCGTCGACAACCACCGCCACGCCTGGCAGACCGCGTTCCGCGGCATCGGCGCCGACTGGACCTTCCCCCAGTGGGCCGCCGCCATGCACGGCACCCTCAAGCCCCACTACACACCCGAGGACGTCTACGCGGGCACCCTGCTCGGCCGGCTGGAGGCCCTGCACTCCGGCGTGACCACGATGCTGGACTGGTACCACGTCGCGCAGGGGCACGAGCACGAAGACGCCGCCATCGCCGCACTGCGCGACACGCCGGGACGCTCCATCTTCTGCCTCGGTGCCGGATGGGGCAGCCCCGACCCCGTCGACGACGACATCCGCCGCGTCCGCTCCGGCCTCACCGAAGACGGCCTGGTCACCATGGCACTCGGGCTGCGTGGCCCCGAGGCCACCAGCATCGACACCGTCGCTCGGGAGCTGAAGCTGGCGGACGAACTCGGCCTGCGCACCAGCCTGCACATCGAAGCCGGCGGCACGATCACCACATTGCGCGAACACGGCCTGCTGCAGGCAACCACCACGGCCGTGCACGCCAACGGGATCAGCGACGAAGAACTGCGGACGCTCGCCGACGCCGGCGCCTCGCTCTCAATCAGCCCGGACGTCGAGCTGAAGATGGGCTTCGGATCGCCGATGACTGGCCGCGCACTCGCCGCCGGCCTGCGCCCGACCCTGTCGATCGACGACGTCCCCTCGGTCGGCGGCGACATGTTCTCCACCATGCGCACCGCCTTCGCCGTACAGCGCGGCCTGGACGGCAGCCTGCGCTCCCGCGAACTGCTGGACTTCGCCACCATCGACGCTGCCCAATCATGTGGCCTCGACGCCCGCACCGGCAGCATCACCCCCGGCAAGGACGCCGACATCATCCTCTTGCGCACCGACGACCTGACCGTCTTCCCGGTCACCGACCCGGCAGGCACCATCGTCAGCGCCGGCCACCCCGGCCTCGTCGACGCCGTCCTCGTCGCAGGCCGCATGGTCAAGCGCGACGGCGTACTGGTAGACGTCGACCTGCCGGCGCTCAGGACCCGCCTGCTCGCATCACGCGACCGGATCGCCGCAGCCGCCGGCGTCCCGCTCGACGGCACCTGGAACCCCCTGCCGTAGGCGGAGCAGGAGCAACTGGGGCACGGCGCCGCTGGAGTTGAACAGAAGAACTTGACAGGGAACTGTGCTCCTGCGAGCACTGCACGCTCATCTCCGGCTCGCCAGCGATGTCGTGGGTCGGGTTCCGCAAGGAGGAGCTGACCTGGACCGGCCCCGGAGGCGAGCCGACCTGGTATGCGACCTGGCCGAGCCTGCACCGCGGCTTCTGCTCACGCTGTGGGACCCACCTCGTCTCCGTCGCAGACGACTCGGCAATGATCATGGTGACGATCTTCAGCCTCACCGAGCAGAGCGGCCTCGAGCCTGTCGGACACAGCTTCCGCCAAGTCGCCGCGCCGTGGATGACCATCACCCTCGCCCCCGACCCGCTTCACCAATAGGGCCGCCCCCCGTTCCCCGGCAAGTTGTTGATGCCCACCTCCCGCTCGTCACCGGACAGGAGTTGGCTGCTGGTTACATTCACAAGCCGGGCAGCGGCTACGGTGCTGTTGTGGTGATCAACGGGGAGGACACGGCATCCGGGACCGCGCTGTTGATCGCGGCAGCCCCGGCCGGCAAGGGCTGTCTCATCGACGCAACCAGTGTCCTGCCCACGCTCGCGGCGGTCCCGCCCAGCATCCTGACCGGCACGACGGCGGCCACCATCATTGAACTCGCCGACCCGACCGACCCGCAGACCGTCCTCACCCGCATCCGCGCCGCGGCCGCCGCACCCGGCCCACTCTCCCTCTACATAACCGGACAACTCCACCTCGACCACAAGCAACGCCTGATCCACCTCGCACTCGCCCGGACCACGCCAACCACCCTGCGCTACACCGCACTGCCCTGGCACTGGCTGGCCAGCGAACTCAAACTGCGCCGACCGGGCACCACTACCGTCGTCACCGATATGGTCGCCACCCCAGACGCCTGGCAACAGCTCCGTGCCGAGGGTCTCGTCCGCGGCTATGGAATCCGCGTATACGGCCGGATCACCCCGCCGCCGCCCCGCCGCCGAATCGCAGAACCGGCCTACCTGAAGGCCCTCGCCACCACCTGGCGCAGCGGCATCAACCCGCCGCTCGCCCAGCTCCACGAACAGGCCGCCGCCCAGGCCGGCCCCGACGACGCGTCACTCGCAGCCTTGTGGGAGGGGTGGGCTCTGCGGACCTACGGCGCGGGCTCCGCGCAGGCCACCCACTGGCTGGAGGTCCGGGCCGACCTCGCTCGCATAGCCGACGACCCGGCGCGCAGCTGCGAGTTGTGGATGGCTGCCGCCGACGCCCGCCTTGCCCGGCAACACCCCCGGACGACCCCGCCGTAGAAGGCGCCGTGGACCGCGCCCACCACCAGTGGCAGGAACTTCGCGACCCGCAGCGGGCCCGGGAACTCGGTCCGCCTCTGGTCTCGTTGCGGCGCCACGTTCCTGGCCGGCGCTCCGGGGCGGTCGAAGCCGTCCAGCGCCGTCTGGAACTGCTGCACACCATGTCCCCGGTGGGAGGGGCCCGACGTGCGGCATCCTGACGAGGGACCGTCCCTTGGCTTTGTCAGCGAGTTTCGAAAGTGCCTGTAGCTCAGCCGCGAGAGCACCTTCTTCCACGGGAGAGTGATGTTGCTGAGTTCAGGGTGTCGGCGGCTTCGGTGAGCGTGATCGCCGGGTTGTCGTCGAGGAGTTCGGCGATCCGGGGCAGGATCATGTCGCCGCTGCCCGTGCGGCGGCCGCCGCGGCCACCGCGGCCGGGCCGGGATGCCTTGAACTCACGGACGACGCGGCGCGGCCAGTGCTCGGTGCCGCCGTCGCCGGCCGGGACCAGGACGACGTGCTCGGTCAGCTTCGGGTCGCTCTTGTACTTGTTCCAGCTGGCCGCGGACATGCCCAGCTCGGCGGCGGCCTCGTGGCGGTCCAGCAGGTCCTCGTCGGCGTCGGCCGCCGGCAGGGCTGGGACGGGCTTGCCGGCGTGGAAGGCGGCGGTCTGCTCGCTGTACACACCCCAATAGTGCCGCCCCCTTCGGGGCTCACCTTGGTTGAACTGTGGATCGTAGGGCCACGAACGAGCGGCGGTGCGCGTCCCACTGCTCAACATGTCTCCATCCCGCAGTTCGTGCTTCGCGCAGAAGTGCGGTGATGCCGATTTTGGCCCACGGGAAGTGCTGGCCGTGCACGCCGGTCTGGCTCTCAAGCGTGACCAGGAACCGCTGGTCGACGTCGAGCGGGGAGAGTTCTACCAGGAGAAGGCCCTCAGGCTCGACGATCTCTGCCACGCGTTCGAGGAGTTTCGCAGGGGCGCCGCCGATGCCGATGTTGCCGTCCATGAGCAGCGCGGTACCCCATCGGCCTTCGTCCGGTACGGGGTCGAAGACGGAACAGTGCAGGGCTGGTCCGCCGTTGCCTTGTGTTCGGTTGATGGCTGCCGGGCTGACGTCGATGCCAAGCACGGTGTGGCCCAGCTCCCTGAGGGCGGTAAGCATTCGTCCCGGTCCGCAGCCGATGTCGAACACTGCTTTCTCGCAACGTTGGAGGACGGTCATGTCGTCCTCGTTGGCGGGCTCACACCATCGCTCGACGTCCAGCGGGATCAGCTCTCCGTCCGTGCGGCGCAGGAACAGGGGGCCACGGCCGGAGTTGATGGCGTCGGCAAAAAGTCCGTTGTGCCAGGGGCTGGGCGCGATGCCTTGTGGTCCTCTCCTACTCGTAGCGCGGCCGCCTTCAGCCGCGGGCCCATCTGCGCGCATAGCGCACCGGGAGCGTAACGGGCTGCCCCGCGATTGATCGGGGGTGTGCCGTGACGTGACGATGGCCGCGCGGGTTCTTGAGGTGTGAAGATCAAGCAGGCCCGCGCGGCCATGGCCCATCCTGCCTTCTGCGGCGTCTCGCGCCAACATCTCGGCGAGTTGATCGAAGAACTCGCGCCACGCTGGGAAGCGCGCTGTGAGTCCGGGCGGCATGACCGGCGCCAGGCCAAGCGTCGACGGGAAGCCGGGGCCGGGCCGAAGTACGAACTCGTCTTCACCGACCGGGTATTGGCGACCCTTGTCCACCTGCGGACCGGACTGACCCACCAGGCCCTGGCCGTCATCTATGAGGTCGACTCCTCCACTGTCGGCCGGGCGATCGGCGAGATCCGTCCGCTGCTGGCCAAGCGTGGGTTCGCCGTGCCTGACCGCCCCGGAGTACGGCTGCGCACGCTGGAGGACGTGTTCGCCTACGCGGAGGCCGAGCAGGTGACGTTGCGGATCGACGGGATGGAGACCCAGGTCCGCCGCCCGCAAGCGAACCGTCCCGGCCGACGGGCGTTCGTCTCGGGCAAGCGGAAACAGAACACCATCAAGACCACCACGATCAGCGACCACCAGGGCCGGACCCTGTGGTCGGGAGCCGAACGGCCGGGCCGGATGCACGACCAGACCGCCCTGCGCACCGAGGGCATCGCCGAGCAGTTTTACCAACATCCCGGCGTGAAAGCCGAGGTCGACGACGGATACCGGGGCCTGGCCAACGAGTTCCCCGGCCAGGTCTCGGCCCCGCCGAAGAAACCCAAGGGCCTCGACGATGACGACGCCCCGCTGAGCGAGCGGTACGGCTGGCGCGAAGCGAAACGCCGCCAGTCCTCCCGCCGGATTTGCGTCGAGCACGCCAACGCCGAACACCGCCAGTGGCGCCCTCTCCAGCGGTTCACCGGACGGCGCGAGACCTACGGCGAAACCCACCGCGCTGTCGCGGCCCTGGTCTCCGACCGTGCTGCCCAGCGGGCCACCCAGCGCAAGCCCAGCACCGAGCTCGTGCTCGTCCGCACCACGGCCTGCTGAATCATCCACCAGCCGAACCTCCAGGCCAGCACGACCCAACATCAATCGCGGGGCAGCCCGTAAGTGTCCTTACTCAGCGGCCCGCCGCGTGTCTGGCGCCTCAGCCGGGCGGTCGGATCGCGCCTGCGTCCCGGATGCCGCAGGAGGGATCTTCGGTTCCGTCACGGTGCAAGGATGCGACCGTTCGCGTTGTGCGTCCGCGCCCCACACTGCCGCGTCACTCGATCATCCGAAGAAATACATAAGCGCGTCCCATTTATGTCTAATGTGCGTTTTGGCTGATGGTCTTTAGCTCCGTGAACGCACAGGGAATTCCATGGGTGACTCGCACGGCAAGGACGAACCTCCACAGGAAGGCACGGCTGCGCCGAGCTCTGACGGCCCGGACCGGCGTGTCCAGGGCGGGACCACGGAGCCGCAACGGAAGGCGCCGCCTGGGAATCCTCAAAGAGCGGGTGGTCCCGCGCCGACGGCAGGGCGTGGGGACAGCGGCAGCGGGCAGAGCAGTACCTCCGCGGGCGGGACGCCCCGCGAGCGGGAAACGGAAGGCCGTCCTGCAGGACCTGTCAAAGCCTGCCCTCCGGCCCCAGGCCGGGCCGGGCAAGGAATCCGCCCCGTGAGCATGTGCATCGGACCACTCCCCCAGCAGCGCGTGGTCCCTGCCCAAGCTGCAAGCCAGCCATGAGTACGCGCCCGATTGGTGACTACGCGCTGCTGTCGGACTGCCATTCAGCCGCGCTGGTCGGTACGGACGGGTCGGTGGACTGGCTGTGCCTCCCCCGATTCGACAGCCCCTCCGTCTTCGGCCGTCTGCTCGACGAGAATGCAGGCCACTGGTCGATCCGCCCGCGCGGTCCGAGCGAGGTCAGCCGCCGCTACGTGCCGCAGACCCTGACGCTGGAAACCACATTCCGCACACCGACCGGAACAATGGTCCTGCTCGACACTCTTGCCATGGGAAACCGGGAACGAGGACACGCACTCGGGGCATCCTCGCCCGGCATCATGCTGCGTCACGTCACCTGCACCGCCGGCTCAGTGACCGTGGAGACCAACTTCGCACCGCGACCGGAGTTCGGCCTCATCCACCCGGTACTCACCGCTGTGCGTGGCGGCCTCACCGCCAGTGGTGGCGCTCACCGGCTGGTGCTCTCCGCCCCGCTCCCGTTGACGACCGACGGATCGACAGCGCATGGCCACATCGTCCTTCGTGCCGGGCAGCGGCTCGGGTTAGCACTGCAGTCCGCCTCCACCTGGGGGGACAAGGAACCAGCCCCCTGGCGTGCTGGCCGCATCCGCCGACGCCTCAGCGACACCATCAACGGATGGCGCTCGTGGACACGAGCGCACCAGGGCTACCAAGGCCCCTGGCAAGACCAGGTCGCCCATAGCGGACGCGTACTCCAAGCCCTCACCTTCGCTCCCACCGGAGCCATCGTCGCCGCCCCCACCACCTCACTGCCGGAATGCGTCGGCGCCGACCGCAACTGGGACTACCGCTACACCTGGGTACGCGATGCCAGCTTCACCCTCCAGGCGCTGTCAACCTCCGCCTGCAAGAAGGAAAAGGCCGCGTACTTCGGCTTCCTCGCACGAGCCGCGGCGACCCAGCTCCAACGCGGCGTGGACCTCCAGGTCATGTACGGGATCGGGGGCGAAAGGGACCTGAGCGAACGCACCCTGCCACACCTGAGCGGCTGGCGCAGCAGCACACCGGTGCGCTCCGGCAACGACGCCTGGCGCCAGCACCAGCTCGATGTTTACGGGGAACTGCTCGACGCAGCGCACCAGACACTGCCCCACGGCGAGTGGTTCGATCCGCCCATCCGCACCTTCCTCCGCCAAGCAACCGAGACCGCCGCCCACCGCTGGAGCGAGCCCGACCAGGGCATCTGGGAAGTGCGCGGGCCCAGTCG
Source organism: Streptomyces sp. NBC_00873 (assembly GCF_045207415.1). NCBI lineage: Bacteria > Bacillati > Actinomycetota > Actinomycetes > Kitasatosporales > Streptomycetaceae > Streptomyces > Streptomyces sp. NBC_00873. The sequence continues at coordinate 9,294,383 of NZ_CP108803.1, read as the reverse complement.
GCACTTCCTCTACTCGAAACTCATGTGCTGGGTCGCGCTGGACCGCGCCATCAGCCTCACTCCCGCCCTCGGAGCGACTCCTGCAACCGTCACAGCCTGGCAAGACACGCGTGAAGAGATCCGCACGGCCATCGAAACCCGAGGATGGAACCCGCACCTGGGCGCCTTCACGCAGTCGTTCGGCTCCAGCGAACTCGATGCATCAGCACTCGTGATTCCCCTCGTGGGATTCCTGCCCGGCGACGATCCCCGCGTCCGCTCCACCGTGACGGCGATCGCCGACCAGCTCACGGATGCACGCGGGCACGTACGCCGCTACCTCACCGATGACTTCACATCCGAAGAAGGCTCATTCCTCCTATGCACCTTCTGGCTCGCCCACGCCCTGGCGCTCACTGGGGAAACCACCCGCGCCCGCAAAGTTTTCGAATCTGCCCTCACCTGCGCCAACGACGTCGGCCTCCTCGCCGAGGAAGTCTCCCCCGCAACCGGCGAAGCACTGGGAAACTACCCCCAGGCTTTCAGCCACATCGGCCTGATCAACACCGCACGAGCCATCCACCAGGCGGAGAACACACGCATCAGCCAGACAGATCGGTGAATCAACCAGGCGCGGGCTGCCGAACTCCGGTCGCGGTGCGAAGTTGGTCTCCACGGTCACTGAGCCGGCGGCTGACCGACCCTGTCGTCACCCCAGCCCGCCTCGCCGGCGACGAAAAACGCGAGGAGCAGCTGCGGGGTGAGCGGATGGGGGCGCTGCAGGCCGCGCCGCTGGAAACGATGGCGGTCCATGACCTGCAGACCACCATCACCTTCCATCACCGGACCATGAGGCCTCCGCCTTCGCGAAGGGGCTGCCCAGGGTCGCGCAGCGGCTGCATGCGTCGGATCCGGAACGGTACCCGGAATGTGTGTGGGCGAATTGGCTGTGCGGGGAGCACGAGACAGACCACCGACGCCAGGTACTGGGAGACTTCGGGCGCCGGGCCGGGCGGGCCGTGCTTTCAGACTGCCGAGTCCTGGGGGGGCCGCCCGTTGGGACGTTCACCCGTAGTGGGCGCGCCGCTCCCCCACGGTTGTTGCGTAGGGGAGCGTCGTCGTCTCCGGCAGTTCCGCCGTGCCTGTCAGCGGCCTACGGGCTCCGGGTAGCGCTGGCGGCGCCGGTCCGGGTCGGCGACGCCGATCTCGAACTTGCGGGATGTCGCACATATGCGCGCACGCGTACGCGCGCGAGGAGGACCCGTCGAGCCTCACCGGTCCCGGCGGGTGAGCACGGCGAGCCACCGCACCAGCCCGGTGTGCACGGCCGCGAGTGCGAGCAGGCCGAGGCCCATGTCCCAAGGGGATCCGGTGTCGAAGCCGTCCCCGCCGCAGTCGACGAGGAGGTCCAGGAGCAGCCCGGCCAGCAGCCGGGCGTACAGCTCCTGCCAGGGCCGGGGCGCTGAGGTGCGAGCGGATCGAGCGGTGGGGCAGGTGGTCCTTGTTAGTTCATGGGCCGGACCGTCACACCCGAAGCGGACACCCCCGCCGAGCCGAGGACGACGTGGGAGAGACTGGAGCGGCCCGGCGGCGCGCCCTGCGTCCGGCCGATGCTGCCGCCGCCGGGCCGCTCCCCTACTACTGGCGGGCTTCGGTGCTCTCCCGGATCGCCGCGGCGACGTCCAGCAGCGCGTACGCGACGGCCGCCAAGCCCTCCCCGATCGCGTCGGTCTGCTTCTCCTCGCCCTCCCGGCCGGCCGCCGAGTCCGCCCTGCTCTCCGCGTAGTCGCCCCACACACTCTTGTCCGGCATCCTCGCCCCTCTCCCCTGCCGCCGGTCCGTCCGGCGGGCGCCTGCACCCTCCCCCTCCGGGACCGGGGTGAACCGCCCGGGGCCGGGAGGCCGTCGAATCCGCGCCAGCCCATGTGTTGGTAAGGACGGCTGTTGGTGAGGGGTGAGTAGCCCTCGGGGGCTGTCGTAGCGGGGTGCGACAATCCGTCCGTGTCCGAGGAGCTCTCGCGTTGGTATCGGGGTCGCCTGGTGGGCGGTCCGTTCAGGCCGTTCGACCCAGGCGAGTGCGTCGCGCTCGAACGGGAGATCGGGCTGCCCCTGCCACCCGCGTACCGCTCGTTCCTGGAAGCCGCTGGCGGGGAGAAGCTGGACTACTCGGTCCACCTCCCTGCCTGTGAACCAGAACCGGTCCAGGGCTTCGACGGCCTCTACCAGTTGGGCCGTGACGACGCCAGTGAGTACGGCTGGGGAACTCTCTTGGGCGAGTATCGGCGCAGTCGCGACGGGTGGCTCGCTGAGAACGTGCCCCTGACCGGCCTGCTGCCCATCGCCCGCAACGGCGGAAGCGACACCCTCTTCCTGGACCTGAACCCGGCCACTCGTGGCCAGCTCCATGCGTTCGTCCATGCCATCGCCTGGCCGGGGTATTTGGGCAGCCATGTCTTCACGAAGGTCGCTGACGACTTCGACGCCTACCTCGACAGCCTGTTCATCGACCCCGATATGGCGGAGGACGCCTGGGCCGATGTCGCCGACAGCGATCCCTCGGATCCTTGGCGGAGGACCGTCGAGGAGTGGCTGGACAAGGAACTGCCAGGCTGGCGTGCTGAAGTCTGGGCCACGACCTGATCTTCAGGCGCTCGCCTCAAGCGTTTTCGGGTCCCCGAGGACTTCGCAGGGCTGCGTAGCCCAGGTAGTCCGTTCCGGCTCGCTCGGCATAGCCCATCGCCGTCTGAGGGTCCATGCCAAGGGCGTCTGCCAGGACGGCCGGCGGGGCTTGGCGGACCATCTGGATCCAGGCTCTGGAGCGCGTGGCCATGGCCGGGAACACCAAGGCCCACTGTCTCTCACACCACTGCCACGAACCCGAGAGATCGCAGGCAATGCTCCCGGCAGGACTCGAACCTGCGGCCAGACGCTTTAGAAGGCGCCCGCTGTTTGCTCAGAACAGCGCCAGGCCCTCACTGCTGGTGTCCGCGATGACTGGCCGAAACCGGGTGGGGAGGCCATCCAGGCGGTCGGGTCCGGCCGCGGCGGCAACGGCAGGGGCGGTCTCGGCCAGCCAAGTGCCAAACCGCTCGGCGGCTTCGCGGTAGGGGACTCGCGCCAGGACACGGTGCTCGCCGGAGGGGCAGAAGTCGACGGCGACAGTGAGCAGGCAGGAACGGGGCGTGTTCTGGCTGCCCGTCCAGGACACGCGCAGCGCGCCGCAGGGTTTGCGTGCGCGGGAGCCGCGGGGGTCGCGGTGGGTCGGGCGCAGTGATCGGCAGGCTATGTGGGCGGTCCATGCGGCGAGGTGGGGCAGTGGGAGGGTGGTGCGGGTGCGGCAGCCGGGGCAGCGGTGCCAGTGGTGGAGCCAGTCGGCCGTGTGGGTGTGGAAGAGGCGTGTGTAGTGGTTGGCCACGCGGATGTCGTTGCTGTAGAGGTGGTCGGGGCGTTCTTGTGTGTTGCAGGAGTGGCAGACGGGGGCGCGGACGTAGCCGTGTTCGTGGCAGTGGTCGAGTACGGCGGCGGGTGCGGTGCGGCAGATGGCGCAAGTCCACCCAGCCACCTTGCGGGAGGTGCCGGGTTTCCTGCTGAGTACCGAGTACAGGTGGCCTTTCAGTTCCTCGTTGTACGGGCGCAGTGGGGCGGTTGGGCAGTGGGGGCTCGTCGTCTGCCGGCCGTCGGCGGCTCGGGCCTGCCAGTGGTGGGAGGGCGACTCGGTGGCGGTTGCGCTTGCCTGGCGGGTCCGTGCGGCTTGCAGCCACTGCGTTTCGGTGTGCTCGGCCGCGTCCAGCAGTCTGACCACGGCGCGCGGCAGCCACCATGTCCGCGCCGTCCGGTCGCGGGTTTCCTCCACGAGTATCCGCCGCCAGTCGATCCCCGCCAGATGGTGCGGCCGGCCGCCTTCAGGTTGTGCTGCCCGCTCGGGGTCGCCCAGCTCCTGCAGTTCCCGGGTGATGCGCTGGCGCCATCGCAGCGGCGTTTTCTCGTTCTGCTTCTGCTTCTGCGCGCTACGGAACGGACCGATGCGGACCAGGTCCTGGCGGTCCATCTCAACCGCGTTCAGTTCCGCTGCCGCCCGGCGCACCTCAGTCTCCGGAACACTCCACTGGCCGCCGCTTACCTTCACCGTCACCACCACACGGCCGCCGAGTAGGACGTAGCCCGCCTGGGCATTGGCAGGAGAGCAGGTGAACGCCGCAGAAGCCGTCGGCACAGCGCTGCCGGCCGTCAAGCCGGCCCACAGAGCGTCCGCGGCACCAGGAGTGATCAGGCCGCCCGTACGGCCCGGGATGACACGCTCTGACATACCGACAGGCTAACGGTCGGTCTCCGCAGCGCCGCCCGCATCGCCTCCGCATCTGTGGCCTCGACGACCGCGCGCGACCCCAGACCCACTGCGGCATTGGCGGCCGGGACCAGGTTCGAGGCCGCCGCCCACCGCCAGGCCGCAACCGGCACCTTCAGCCGGCCCGCTGCCTGGTACCCGTCGTACGCCTCACGCATCACGACCACTCCGTTCTCACATCGCTGCGACCTCTCGTTTTCGTGTCAGTACGCGACCTTCACGTATACCGCCCGGTGACAGTACCGACACCCCCGATCTCTCATCTCATGACAGTGGCAGCACGTACGGCGAGCCCGACGTATGGCTCACTGTCTAGGACGGCCTTTTTTGGCCCCGGGGTAACGGGTTGTTTTGGACCCGGGTGAAGAACGGATTGTTTTGGCCCCATCTAGGAGTCATTGAGGCGGGATGCACTCGTTTGGAGTAATGCCGGATTGACCCGGGTTCGTGGCCGGGATCACGCTGTGCGGGTTGTCAGCTGGCCGTGTCAGGAGGCCGGGTTTTGCAGCGTGTTGAGTTGTTCGAGCGGATTCGTCGTGACCGAAGGCTGGAGGACGCCTCGGTCCGGACTCTTGCTCGGCGTTACGGAGTGCACCGCCGGGTGGTGCGCCAGGCTTTGGACAGTGCATTGCCACCTGCGCGGAAGCCCATCGAGACGCGCCGGTCGGTTCTTGACCAGGGCAAGGGCTGGATCGACGAGATGCTGCGGGCGGATCTGACCGCGCCGCCGAAGCAACGCCACACCAACAAACGGATCATGGACCGGCTGCGAGACGAGTACGGATTCCCCGTCGCCTACAGCACCCTCAACGACTACCTGCGAGTGCGCCGGCCGCAGATCCGTGAGGAGGCTGAGCGTTTCCGGATGCTGACGGAGGGCATGGTTCCGCAGTTCCACCGGCCCGGCGAGGAGGCCGAGGTCGACTTCGCCGAGGTCTGGGTACGGGTCGATGGCAAGCCGATGGCCTGCCAGCTGTTCACGCTGCGGCTGTCATATTCGGGCAAGGCGGTCCACCGGGTGTTCTCCACGTCCGGGCAGGAAGCCTTCATGCAGGGGCACGTGGACGCCTTCCGGATCCTGGGCGGTTATGTGGGTGACAACTCTTCCGCGATCTCGTGTTCCCGGTCAGGATGGTCGCTCCCGTCGAGGAGCTCGGATGGCCTGGCAGCCGCAGTTGGTACGACGCGTCGATGCCGCAGGGAACCCCACGGCATCACTCGGGCACGCCCTGGTCGACGACTACCTGGAGTTCGTGGCCGCCCGCTGCCGGCCGAACACCCTGCTGGCCACCGCCTACGACCTGAAGGTCTTCTTCTCAGTGGTGCCCAAGGAGCCGACCGACGTCGTCACCGCGGACATCTTCGCGTTCATCACCGCGCAGAAGAAGCCGAGGCGAGGACCGAAGGTCGTCCGGCTCGAAGACGGTGAAGCAGGACTCTCGGCCCGGACCATCAAGCGCCGACTTGCCAGCATCTCCGGGCTGTTCGGCTACCTCATGACCCGCGACGACCTGGCCATTGATCGCAACCCGGTGCCGACGGGGCTGGCCAACCGCCGCCGCAGCGGCAATCGCGGGGCACCGCTCCTGCGCACGCCCCGAACCCTCCCGCGCGTCCTCGGACCGAACGAGGTCGAATTGGTCCTCGGTGCGCTGAACACCGCACGGGACCGGGCCATGGTCCTGGCCATGTTGCTGGGCGGACTGCGCCGCTGCGAAGTCCTCGGTCTGCGCCTGGGTGACCTCTCACCGGGTGAGCGTCGGGTCTTCATCAGCGAGGGCAAGGGCGGCCACCAGCGCCTGATACCCATCTCTGCACAGTTCTTCAGCGCGGTCGGCGACTACCTGGACCGCGAGCGTCCGCCGGTCGGGCACGACCGGCTGTTCGTGGTGTTGCGCGGGCCGACCCGTGGCCGGCGGCTCTCCGCCGACGGCCTGGACGAGATCCTCGACGGCGTCCGGAAGCGCACCGGACTGCCGAAGTTGACCTGCCACCAGCTCCGCCACACATGCCTGACCCGGCTGCGGGAGGCGGGCATGGCCCTGGAGGCGGTACAGGCTCAGGCCGGCCACCGTTCCATCGAGTCGACCCGCGTCTACATCCACCTGGCGAACAGCTGGCTCGTCGAGCAGTACCTGGAGGCAAGCGCCGCCATCGACGCCGACCGGGCGGAGTCCTGATGCGCCGAGCCCGCGCCGCTGCCCTGCCGATCGTGAACCCGGACCTCGTCGAGTGCTACCTCGCCCACCGGGCTGCGCAGGGCATGGGCACTGATCACAAGGTCCGCTGGGGAGCTCGGGCACTGCTCGCCCAAGTCCCTGACCTGGCCGACTTCTGCCGCCTGCCGCTGGAACGCCAGCTCGCCTTCAACCACGAGACCCACCGGTTCATCAGCTGGCTCTCGGTGACCGGACGCCTGCAGCCCGGAGCGGACTACCTGGTCGCCCGGCGCCCGCGACTGGGCATCGTCCTCGCCCGCACGGAACCGGAACTGCATCTGCGGTTCATGGAGACCGCCCGCGCGCTCGGTTTCCGCGACACGGTCGCCATGACCCAGTTCAACCTGCTCGCCCACTTCATCGCGCTGTTCGGCAAGCAGCCGGAAGAGCTGCAGCAGAGCGACTGGGACGAGGGTCGCCGCCTACTGCTGGAGGCCGCCCGCCGCATCCCCAACCGCGGCGTCAAGGCGCTGTCGACCGCCCTGTTCAACCTGGAAGCGACCCTGTTCCACTGCGAGTTGAGTGATCAGCTCCCAAGGCGACGGTCCCCGGACCGCGCCGACATGCGGGCCCGAGAGTGGGCCCGCGTCCCGCCCGGGATGACCGACACCATGCACCACTATCTGCAGCAGATCGCCGGAACCGTGCGGCCGGGCACCGTGAAGAACGCCGAGCTGACACTGCGGGAGTTCGCCCTGCTGGTCGCCACCCAAGACACCACCGTGACCCGCGTCGCCGAGCTCAGGCGAAGGCACGTCGAGCACTATCGGCAGTGGCTGCTGGAACGGCCGGCCGCCCGCGGCGGACCGCTGCACCGGCACACCGTCCGCGACCGCCTCAGCAAACTGCGCGGCTTCTTCCGCCGCCTGGACGAGTGGGACGCCGCCGACCGGCCACCCCGCCAGCTGGTGTTCGACAGCGACTTCCCGATCGCGGACGAGCCGCTGCCCCGCTTCCTCGACGACGCCGCTGCCGCCAAGCTGCTGGCCGCCGCCCGCCAGGATCCCGATCCGTTCGCCCGGCTGGGCATCGAGATCCTCGCCCGCACCGGGATGCGCCGCAGCGAGATGCTCGGCCTGACCATTGACGCGGTGGTGCAGATCGGGTCCGCCTACTGGCTCCGTGTCCCGGTCGGCAAGATGCACACCGACCGCTACGTTCCCCTGCACCCGCAGTTGAAGACGCTGCTGGACGACTGGCTGCTGCACCGGCCCGAGGGCCTGCGCTCGAACCTGCTGTTCACCGACCACGGCCGCCCGGTCAACGCCTCCCGCATCGAGGCCGCGGTCCGCAAGGCGGCCGAGAGGGCAGGGCTGGGCAGGGTCACCCCGCACCAGCTCCGCCATACTCTGGCCACCCAGGCGATCAACCGGGGCATGTCCCTGGAAGCCATCGCCGCACTCCTCGGACACCGCTCGTTGTCCATGACACGTGTTTACGCCCGGATCGCGGACCGGACCGTCGCCGACGAGTACTTCGCCGTCTCGGAGAAGGTCGAGGCCCTCTACGACGCCCCGCGCCAGCTGCCCGCCGACGCCGAGGGAACGGAGATGGCCAAGCTCCGGCGGGAGATGCACCGCCGGATGCTCGGCAACGGCTACTGCGCTCGCCCCGTCGAGATGGACTGCCACTTCGAATCGATCTGCGAGTCCTGCACGTTCTTCGTCACCACGATCGAGTTCCGGCCCACCCTCAAACGCCAGCGAGACGACGCGGCGGCCAAGGGACAGGTCGCCCGCGAGCAGATCTTCGACGGACTCCTCAGCCGACTCGACGGGGAAGCGTCCTGACCTCCTCCTGCCGAGGGCTGATCTCGCTCAGCTCGATGGCTGAGGCAGAAGTCGGATCACGCCCACCGAGGTGTCCTCGATGGGTGAGGCATGGACGGCGCGGACCATCCAGCTGCCGGGCGGCAGGGCGACGGGGGCCTGCTCCGGCATGCCTCCGCCGTTCGGGTACTCGACGCTGAGCTCGGCTCCGGCGGTCACGGAGTCCATGAGAACCGCTGGGCCGTCCGTCTCCCAAATGCCGTACTCCTCCCACATGGTGGTGGAGTCGGCGAGCACGGCCCGGGCCGCGGCGATCAGGTCGGCCTCGCTGTTGGCGCCCAGCCAGCGAACGAAGGCCTGGTGCTCCGGCAGATAGAAGCTGCTGGCCGGCTCGTCCGCCAGGACAAGTCCCTGGGCGCCCTCCTCGCCGACGGCGATCACGCCGGCCAGACCCTCCACCTCGCAGGCGCGGTCGTAGTCGTCCAGAACGTCACCGCTGCCGACGACCATCCCCGACTGGGTGCAACCATGCCACTGGGTCAGCGCGGAAACCGGCACTGCGATCAGCGGGCCGCCCATCGACTCGACCCAGGTGCGGGAAGGCTCGGCCGAGCCGGCTGCGGTGGAGGGGAACGGCGTCATGACGCCAGTATCCCCGGGGCCTCTGACAACGAGCCGTCAGGCTGCCCACGCAAGCCATCTCTTGACACCAAGACCCGCATATTAGAGGTGTCCCGACCCGGCACATCCGTTACGACAACCTCAAGCCGGCGGTCTCGCAGGTCTGCTTCGGCCGGTCGCGGGTGGAGTCGCAGAGGTGGGTGGCCTTCCGGTCGCACTACGGATTCGACGCCTTCTACTGCCGTCCCGGCGTCGAGGGCGCCCATGAGAAGGGCGGCGTCGAGCACGAGGGCGGGCGGTTCCGCCGGTCGCACCTGGTCCCGGTCCCCGAGGTCGACACGCTCGCCGAGCTGAACGAGAAGATCGAGCGGATCGAGATCGACGAGGACGTCCGGCACATCGACAACCGGCCCACCTCGGTGGGCTTCGACTTCGACTATGAGGCCCCATTGCTGGCCCCGTTGCCGTTCGAGGACTTCGACATCGGGCTGACGCTGACGCCGAAGGTCGACAAGACCTCCCGGATCACGGTCCGGCAGAACAAGTACTCCGTCCCGGCTCGCTTCATCGGGACAAACGTCCGTGTCTCGTTGCGGGCGGACGAGGTCTGGGTCTTCGAGCGCAACGAGCTGGTGGTCCGTCATCCGCGTCTGGCGGGCCGCTACGGCTTCCGCGACCTGCTGGACCACTACCTGGAGATCCTGCGGCACAAGCCCGGCGCCCTGGAGCACTCCACCGGGCTCGCCGCGGCCCGCGAGAGCGGGCAGTTCACCGCGACGCACGACGCGTTCTGGGCGGCGGCCGTCGAGTCGCGGGGACGCTCGGCGGGGACCAGGGCCCTGATCGAGGTCCTGCTGCTGCATCGGCGGCTGCCCGACGAGGCGGTCGTCGCGGGCATGAAAGCGGTCCTGGAGGCCGGTTCGGTCTCGCCGGACCTGGTGGCCATCGAGGCCCGCAAGGCGGTTGCCGCAGCGGGGGGTCCGCCGCCGGTGGTCATCGCCCCGCACGCCGCCGTGGTGACGGTGACGGCGGAGCCCGACACGGCGGAGCCGGAACCGGATTCCGCGCAGGTCATCTCGCTGCCGCAGCGGCGGCCTGTCCTGCCGCCGGACTCCCGGCCTGAACCATCGCTGGCCGCCTACGGCCAGTTGCTCTCTATCCAACCGAAAGGCTCAGCATGACGCAGAGCACCACCCCTGCCCCTGCGACCTCGGGGCGGTGGGGTTCCTTCGGCCTGCCTGCTCAGCGCGGGCCGAACCCCTCGGACACGATCGACGCGGCCTGCCGGACCCTGGGCCTGTCCGGGGTCCGTTCACGCTGGGACGAGTTCGCCTCCCAGGCCCTGCGCGAGCAGGCGTCCTACGCGGACTTCCTGGCCGACCTGCTGGAGAGCGAGTGCGAGGACCGTGACGCCCGCCGCAAGGTCCGCCGGGTCAAGGAAGCCAACTTCCCCCGCCCGAAGCGGATCGAGGACTTCGACTTCTCGAAGAACCCGAACATTCCGCAGGAGGTGATCAACACCCTCATGCAGCCCGCCTGGGTCCAGGCCGGCAACCCGCTCTGCCTGATCGGTGACTCCGGCACTGGCAAGTCGCACCTGCTGATCGGGCTAGGCACCGCGATCGCTGAGGCCGGCGGGCGCGTCCGTTACACCACCGCGGCGAACCTGGTGAATGAGCTGGCCGAAGCCGCGAGCGACAAGCAGCTGGGCCGCACGATCAAGAAGTACGGCCGGGTGGACCTTCTCTGCCTGGACGAGCTCGGCTACGTCAAGCTCGACCGGCACGGCGCCGAGCTGCTATTCCAGATCTTCACCGAGCGCGAGGAACGGCACGCGATCGCCGTCGCGTCGAACAGGCCGTTCACCGAGTGGGACCAGACCTTCACGGACAAGCGACTCTGCCAGGCCATCGTCGACCGGCTCACCTTCGAAGCCCACATCATCGAGACCGGCACCCAGTCCTTCCGCCTCGCCAGCACCACCGCCAAGCGCAAGGCGGCGGCGGCCTGAGAACCTGCCGGCCGGGGGCAAGGACTCACACCTTCGCCCCCGAGCCTCGGCCCTCACGAACACACAGCTGCATCGCCGAGTGCTGCACGACTACGCTGACGTCATGTCACCGTCAGACTGGACACGGCTCACCGAAGCGCGGGGATGGCGCCGACTGGGAATCGTTTGCAGCCACGTCATCAGGCGTCCCTGTCCTGATCATCGCCCTCGCAGGGCTGGCCTTCCTCATCACCAGATTCGGCAAAGACTTCCCCGTGCTCTATGGCATGACCCCTCTGGGCGCCGTTCTGATCTCCAGGAGCATGGGCCGCTACCGTGTGGCCGATCCCGCTGACGAGATTGGCGATAAACCCCCAAGCTAAGTAGCTGTTGTCGTTCCGATCTTGAGCGGTGTCCGTCGAACGGGAGTCTCGATTGGGTGGTCGCGGGGCGCTGGGCGCATACGAGCAGGGCCTCCTGAACAGCTCGTTGGTGTCGAATCACCGAGCAACAGGAGGCCCGCCGCTCCGGCAGTTCCGGGAGCTCCTTCTCAGGCTGGCCGCCGACGCCTTCTGCCGTCCCGCTGCGAGCCGTGGTCGAAGTACCTGACGGTTGATTCAGGATTGGAACCCGGCCGCTGAGCACCGCCGCCACCGACAACAACGCTGTGCGCCCTGCGCCGAGGACAGCGGAGTGTGCAGCCGGTCCTCATGGCGCAGCTCACGGATACGCATCCGGACGCTGCTGGGCAATGTGGTGATGGTTCATCGGAAAAGTCTTGTTCGGTGCATGGCGGATTGCCGCCATGCCATGCATCCGCCACGCGTTGCTTCTTGCTGCGGTGGCGGGTTGCCGCGCCAATGGTGGACCGGCGGATGAATGCCATCCGCTGTCGACCGGGAACCAGTGCACGGGTCGACCCCAGCTCTACATGGGAGTCACACGTTGCCCACTTTGAGGCAATCGAGACCAGTCGCGCGGAGGATATCCGCGCGGTTGGCCGTACTGACCGCGGTGGCCGTGGCCGTCATGGGGGCGGGCTTTCCCGCCGCCCAGGCCGCCACGGACAGCGCGGCCGCGGCTTCGGGCACCTCCGCATCAGCGGCCGGTCCTGGGGTGGAGCAGGTCTGCAGCACGCCCAAGAAGGGCGAGTTCAGCTGCTTCGCCCTGCGTCGTACCGACATCAAGGGCGTCAAGGGCGTCCAGTTGGCGGCCGCCGCACCGAGCGGCTTCGGCCCCGCTGATCTGCAGAGCGCCTACAACCTGCCGGCGGACGGTGGCGCGGGCCAGACGATAGCCATCGTCGACGCCTACGACAATCCGAACGCCGAGGCGGACCTGGCTGTCTACCGCCAGCAGTACGGCCTGTCCCCGTGCACCACCGACAACGGCTGTTTCCAGAAGGTCGACCAGCGTGGGGGCACCAACTACCCGGCCCCGAACGCAGGCTGGGCGGGCGAGATATCGCTGGACCTTGACATGGTCTCCGCGGCCGCCCCCAATGCCCACATCCTTCTCGTCGAGGCCGACAGCGCCGGCTTCGCGGACATGGGTGCGGCCGTCGACCAGGCCGTTGCCATGGGCGCCAAGTACGTGTCCAACTCCTACGGCACCAACTACACCAGCACGCCGGGCAGTGGCGAGGACTCGTCCGAGCTCCTGCTGGACGCCCACTACAACCACCCGGGTGTCGCCGTGGTGGCCTCCTCCGGCGACAGTGGCTATGGCGTCTCCTACCCGGCGGCCTCGCAGTATGTGACCGCGATCGGCGGCACCGCCCTGAAGCGGGACACCGCCACCAGCCGCGGCTGGTCCGAGTCGGTGTGGAACAACGTTTCAGGCGGCACGGGCTCGGGCTGCTCGCTGTACGAGCCCAAGCCGGCCTTCCAGACCGACACCGGCTGCCGCAAGCGGTCCGTCGCTGATGTGGCCGCGGTCGCCGACCCGGCCACCGGGGTCGCGGTGTACCACACCTACGGCGGCTCCGGCTGGGCCGTCTACGGCGGCACCAGCGCCTCGGCGCCGATCATCGCGGGCGTGTACGCGACCGCAGGCACCCCCGTCACGGGCAGCTACCCCAACTCGTACCCCTACCAGAACTCCCAGAACCCGTCGGCGCTCAACGACGTGACGACGGGCGCCAACGGCAGCTGCAACCCGGGCTACTTCTGCACCGCCGGTCCCGGGTACGACGGCCCGACCGGCCTGGGCACGCCCAACGGCACCGCAGCGTTCCGCAGCGGCCCGCACGGCAAGGTCTCCGGAACCGTCACCGACACCTCCGGCGCGGCCCTGTCCGGCGTCTCCATCGCCGCCGGCGACTACCGCGCGACCACCGACGCCAAGGGCCACTACAGCCTGGTCGTGCCGCCCGGCACCTATGACGTCACCGCCTCCGCCTACGGCTACGCGACCAAGAAAACCACCGGGGTCACCGTCCTCGACGGCGGCACCCTGAACGCCGACTTCGCCCTGGCCGTGGTGCCCAGCCGGACCGTCACCGGCAAGGTGACCGACGGCTCCGGCCACGGCTGGCCACTGTACGCCAAGATCACCGTCGACGGTGTGCCAGGCGCACCGCTGCACACCGACCCGTACACCGGCGCGTACAGTATCGAGCTGCCGCAGGACAGCACCTACACCCTGCACATCGACGCCCAGTACCCCGGCTACCAGCCCGTCACCAAGCAGGTGACCGTCGGCGGCTCGGCGCAGACCGTGGACGTCGCCGTCCCGGTGGACGCAAAGGCGGCCAGGGCCCCCGGCTACGCGGTCAAGCTGACCGGCCCGACCGAGCCCTTCGACTCCACCACGTCCGCTCCCGAGGGCTGGAGCGTCGTCAACGCCGATGGCACCACCGGCGGCTGGGAGTTCGGCGACCCGGGCAAGCGGGGCAACAGGACCGGCGGCTCCGGCGGATTCGCCGTAGTCGACAGCTATTACTACGGCAGCGGCAAGAAGCAGGACAGCTCGCTGCTGTCGCCGGTCTTCGACCTGACCGGCTACGCCGACCCCAAGGTCGCCTTCGACACCCAATTCCTGACATTCGGCCAAGGCCTGACCGCCGACATCGACGTCACCACCGACGGCGGTGCCACCTGGACCAACGTCTGGAAGCGCACCGCCACCCTGACCGGCCCGAGCCACGTCGAGGTCCCGCTGACCGCCTACGCCGGGAAGTCCGGTGTGCAGCTGCGGTTCCACTTCACGGGCTCGGGCTACTGGTGGGCGCTCGATAACGTGTTTGTCGGTCAGCGCACCTACGAGCCTGTCCCCGGCGGCCTGGTCGCCGGTACCGTGACCGACGGCAACACCGGTGAGGCCATCGTCGGCGCCACCGTGGTCAACGGCGACGCCCCGCAGGAGAAGGCCATCACGGCCGCCACCCCGGACGACCCGGCGCTCGGCGACGGCTTCTACTGGATGTTCACCACCAAGACCGGCGACCACGCCTTCACCGCCTCCAGGCCCTACTACTCCGACCTGGCCAAGACGGTGAACGTCGCCCCGGACAGCACCACCCAGGCCGCGTTCGCCCTCAAGGCAGGCCGGCTCACCATCACCCCAGGATCCGTCAACAAGACCCTTGACTGGGGCAAGCAGACCACGCAGGACCTGACGGTGAAGAACACCGGCGGGGCACCCGCCACCCTCACCCTGGGCGAGCAGTCGGGCGGTTTCCACATGCAGGCCGCCGGAGGTGCGCCGCTCAACCTGGTGAAGGGCACCTTCTCGCCACTGGCCACCAAGGCCGACAAGGGCACCGGGACGCAGGCCCGGGCGAGCGCGGCGACCGCCAACGCGGGTGGCGATGCCTGGCAGCTGGCGGCCACCCTGCCGACCGGCCTGCAGGACAACGCGGTGGACGCCGGTGGCGGCAAGCTCTACTCCGCCTTCGGCTACACCGGTAGCGAGGACACCAACGCGCTGTACGCCTACGACCCCGGCACCGGCTCCTGGTCCCAGCTGGCCTCCGCGGCCGACACGCGCAGGGCCCCGGCCCACGGCTTCATCGGCGGCAAGCTGTACGCGGTCGGCGGCTGGGGCGTCTCCGGCAGCCCCGACGCCAAGCTCGAAGTCTATGACCCGGCCTCGAACGCCTGGACCACCAAGGCCCCCTCGCCCAAGCCGTACGCCGGTTCGGGCAGCGCGGTGCTCGACGGCAAGCTGTACGTCGTCGGCGGCTGCGCCACCAGTTCCTGCGGCACCAAGGACGTCACCGTCTACGACCCCACGTCCGACAGCTGGTCGCAGATCGCGCCCTACCCGGAGCCGGTCTCCTGGGCGGCGTGCGGCGGCATCGGCGTCAAGCTCTACTGCGCCGGCGGCGTGACCGACACCGCCTCTGTGAAGCATGCTTACGTCTACGACCCGGCGTACGACAGCTGGTCTGCCATCGCCGACCTGCCCATCGACCTGTGGGGCTCGGCGTACAGCTCGGCCAACGGCCTGCTGCTGACCTCCGGCGGCGTCACCGCACAGGGCGTCACCAACCAGGGCTTCGCCTTCGACCCGCGCACCGGCAGCTGGACCGCCCTGCCCAACGCCAACCTCGGCGTCTACCGTGCCGGCGGCGCCGCCGGCTTCTACAAGGTCGGCGGCAGCCCCGGCGGCAGCGTGACGCCGGTGGTCATCGTCGAGGTGCTGCCCGGCTACGACCAGGTGGGCTCCTGGGACGTCAGCTGGCTGTCCACCTCCCAGCAGAAGGTGACGCTCCAGCCCGGGGCGAGTACCACGGTCACGGTCACCCTGAACGCTTCGGTCCCCGAGATCACCCAGCCCGGCGACTACACCGCCGCGCTGACCGCCCGGACCGACACTCCGTACCAGAGCCCCGAGATCGACGTGACCATGCACGTCAACCCGCCGGCCAGCTGGGGCAAGTACGCCGGCACCGTGCTGGGCGCCGACGGCAAGGGCGGCACCGTGCCGCTCGCCGGGGCCACGGTCCAGATCAACGGCTCGGCGGCGAGCTACACGGTGCGGACGGCCAAGGACGGCACCTTCGCCCTGTGGCTGGACAGCCGCAACAACCCGCTCACCGTGACCGCGTTCAAGGACGGCTACCAGTCGATCACCACCAGTGTGAAGATCAAGAAGGGTGAGACGACGACCGGCAACTTCACGCTGAAGAAGGCCTCCTGACCGTGTCCCTCTGACCCACGCGGGCCGGTCCTCCGGGACCGGCCCGCGTGGCACTCAGATGCCAACCGTCGTCCAGGAAAGCGGGGGGGTACCGCTGGCAGTTCACGGAAACGCATGCGGCCACGGCTGGGCAATATGGTGATGGTTAACCGGTAAAGTCCTATCTAAGGACGCAGCGGCGAACTGACCGGCAGCGGTCCCCTGCTGACAATCCTGCGAGCCCCTCTGTCGGCGTACCCGCCAACATGCTCAGCCAGGTACACGGGAACGTGCCCACCGGGAAGGGTGCGCGGGAGCTGAAGAGAGCGTTCGGCCGCCCAGCCTCAAGGAATGATGATGACCTTGCCTCGGGTCCGGCCGGCCTCACTGAGGCGGTGAACGTCTGCGAGGTCGGTCAGCGGGCGTGACTCGCTGATGTCGATGGCGACCGCGCCCGCCTCGACGAGTTCCACAAGCGCCGCCAGACGCGCTACATCGTTTCGGGCGACCATGTGCATCGCAGTCACCCCGGCATCAGCAGGTGACTCGACCGGGGTCGCGATCGAGACGATACGCCCGCCCGGCCGCACCAGAGGCGCCAAAGCTGCGGCGTCCGGCGGGCTCAGCGGGACCAGATTGAGCAGAGTGTCCACCGGGCCGTCGAGCGAGGCGCCCACCGGCCCTGCGGTGTAGTCGATCACTCGGTCCGCACCCTGCCTCCGGACCGCCTCGGCGCTTCGAGCACCGGCCGTGGCGATCACCTCGGCTCCGGCATACTTCGCGAGCTGCGTGACGAAGCCGCCGATGCCGCCGCCTGCACCGTTGACCAGCACCCGCTGGCCAGCGGCTACCTTCCCATGCTCGAAGACCGCCTGCCATGCCGTCAGGCCGGCCAAGGGAAGAGCCGCAGCGTTCGCGAGAGGGACAGCGTCCGGTACCGCGACCAGCACGGCGACGGGCGCCCGTACGTATTCGGCGGCCCCACCGCTGTCGAGCCACCCGATGACCCGGTCGCCGACGGCGAACCCCTGCGCCCCCGCGCCGATCTCGGCCACGGTGCCGGCGACGTCCCACCCGAGTGTGTAGGGCAGGTCCACAGGGAGGAACGCCTGCAGCATTCCGGCGCGCAACGCGGCCTCGGTGGGATTGAACGAGGTCGCGGCGACACGGATGAGCACTTCACCGAAGGCGGGTCGAGGGCGCGGAACTGCGTCGTAACGGATCACGGAAGCATCGCCGAATTCATGGATACGCGCGGTCTTCATCATCGTCATACCGCGAATCTACGAACGCACGCGGAGACGATCCATGCGTCAGAGCGCCCAGTTCATGCGCGTACGTCTCGCACACGTACGCTCAGCGCATGGATGTACTCAGCGACGTGGTCGCGGTGACGCGCACCGGCCGCTCCCGGTCGGCGCACGTGCGGTGGCATGCCCCGTGGAGACAGGAGTTCGCCTCCGTCCCAGGGTCGGCGGGCTTCCAGGTGGTCCTGCAGGGTTCCTGCTGGCTGCTGCCTCCGGAGGCGCAGCCCGTCCAGCTGGGCGCGGGCGACGTGGTGTTCCTTCCCCACGGCAGCGGGCACACCCTGGCCGACAGCCCCGAAACCCCAGTGACGGCCCCTGCCTGCGGCCCCGACGACCACCAGCTGTCCGGCACCTACGCCTCCGACAGCGTCGACCGGAGCGGAGACGACGGCCCGGTCACCGTGGTGCTCTGCGGGGCCTACCAGCTCGACCCGTCCCGCACTCACCCCCTGTTGCTGACCCTTCCGCAACTGATCCACTTGCCGACACAGGCGGTCCGCCATCCGCAATTGAGCTCAGCCGTGGAGCTACTGGCCGCAGAGGTGGAGAACCCGCGTCTGGGCACGGACGCAGCCGTCCCCGCGCTGCTGGACGCGCTGCTGCTCTACATCCTGCGCATCTGGTTCAACGGACAGTCCTCCCTGGGCAACACCACCGGATGGGCCGCCGCACTCAACGACCCCCCGGTCACCGCCGCCCTCCACGCCATCCACCGAGACCCGGCTTCGCCGTGGACAGTGGCGAAACTCGCGGCGGAAGCCGGGCTCTCCCGGGCTCCGTTCGCCAGGCGCTTCGCCCTGCTGATCGGTCAACCGCCCCTCGGCTACCTGACCTGGTGGCGGATGACCACGGCGGCGCGCCTGCTGCGGACTTCGGACGCACCCTTGAGATCCATCGCCGCCCAAGTGGGCTACACATCCGAGTTCGCCTTCGCCAACGCGTTCAAACGAACGCACGGAACGGCACCCGGTACCTACCGGCGGAGGAGCTGAATCCGGCGCTGCAACCTGGGCACGTTCAGTTGTACGTGACTGGGGACAGTCAGGTGTACGCCGACACCATCGCCCACGGGCGGGCGCCAACAAGGCGCCCGCCCGTCCGCATTCCTGTCAGGGGAAGCGGCCGGGCGGGCGTCGTGAATCACACGTTACCGCCACCAACCCGGGCCAAAAGACACGATCCTGCTCCGTCCTAGGACAGTCAGGAAACGTCACCCGATCGAGGGTGGGGCCAGAACAATCCGTTCCTCCCGCAGCCCTCCCACGCCGTTCACCCACACGGCCCAAAGTGGGGCCAAAACAACTCGGCGGGGTGGGGCCAAAACTGCCCGGCGAAAACAACTCACTGACCAGCATGTCCCGGCAACACACGAGGAACCCGCCACTGTCACACCATTCACTGCACGAAAGCGAGAGATCGCACCCCACTGACACCAAACCAGCACATCGCACTGATCCGCCTGGCCGAACCACGGCCCACGATCAGCCGGCGGCGGGATCTCTGCCGACCAGCTGCGCGAGCAGCTCAATGATCTGCGCCTGGCTACGCTCCATCTGCTGGCTGAGCGAATCAAGGCGGCCATCAAGCCGGTCCACCTTCTGATCAAGGTTCCCAACCTGCAGACGCACCGCGGTGAGGTCGGACTTGATGATCCCGAACTCGCGGTCGGTCTTCTCCGCGACCTCTTCGAAACGCCGGGTAAGAGCAGCGTCGCTGGACGTGAACAAAGCCAGCGCTGTGACCTGCGCTGGAAGGCAGCGTGCGGGCTGGGGCTCCACGACACCGCGTTTCGATCCCTCGCTGCTGACCTACTTCCGCCGCCGCCTGCAACGCTCCGGTGACCCGAACCGGCTGTTCCACAAGGTCAGGGAGGTCGTGGCGGCCACGGGCGTCCTCAAAGGCCGGCGGCCGCGGGCTTTGGACTCCAATCAGGTTCGACCAGCGCCAGCAGTGCCGGCCGCAGACCCGGATCCAGATCCGCGACCCGCACCAGCAGTTGCGCTGCAACCGAATACGCCGCCGTCACAGCTCTGTGTCAGTCCATAGATCCAACAGGTTGTCGCCGAGGCCTGCACCGGGTTCGGCTGCGGCGTCGTGGAGGGATTGTTCGGTCCAGATGACCTTGCCGCGGGCGCCGTACCGGGTGCCCCAGCGCTGGGCGAACCGAGCGACGAGCAACAGCCCGCGGCCGCCCTCGTCCGTGGTGGCCGCCCGCCGCAGGTGGGGGGAGGTGCTGGAGCCGTCGGTGACCTCGCAGATCAGGTGGTTGCGGTCGTGCAGCAGGCGCAGCCGGATGGGCTGGGTGCCGTATCGGATGGCGTTGGTGACCAGTTCGCTGACGATCAGCTCGGTGGTGAAGGCGACTTGGTCCAGGCCCCAGGTCTCCAGCTGGCGGGTGACGTCGGTACGGACGCGGGAGACTGCCGCCGGGTCGGAGGGCACCTCCCAGTCCGCGACCCGGGCCGGGTCCAGCAGGTGGGTCCGGGCCACCAGCAAGGCGATGTCGTCGCGGGGGCGCTCGGGGAGCATGGTGGCGAAGACGGTCTGGCAGGTGGCCTCCGGGGTGCGGTCCACAGCATCGGCCAGGGCCGTGCGCAGCTGCTCGATTCCGGTGTCGAGGTCGCGGTCCCTGTCCTCGATCAGCCCGTCGGTGTAGAGGACCAGCTGGCTGCCCTCGGGCACAGTGAGTTCGGCTGTCTCGAAGGGCAGGCTGCCGCCCAGGCCCAGCGGGGGACTGACGGGTACGTCCGGGAAGGTGACGGTGCCGTCGGGGTGGACCAGGGCGGGGCCGGGGTGGCCAGACCGGGCCACAGTGCATCGGCCGGAGACGGGATCGTAGATGGCGTACAGGCAGGTGGCCCCCGTGACCCCCTGGCCATCGGCCTCGTCGTGGTCGATGTGGGCGACCAGCTCGTCCAGGTGGCTCAGGAGTTCGTCCGGGGCCAGGTCCAGGGCGGAGAAGTTGTGCACGGCGGTGCGCAGCCGACCCATGGTGGCGGCGGCGTGCAGGCCGTGGCCAACGACGTCGCCGACCACCAGGGCCACCCGGGTGCCGGGCAGGGGGATGACGTCGAACCAGTCGCCGCCCGCCCCGGCCTGGGCGGGCAGGTAGCGGTGGGCGACCTCGACGGCGGTCTGCTCGGGCAGGGTGCGGGGCAGCAGGCTGCGCTGCAAAGTGGCCGCCAGGGTGTGCTCGCGGGTGTAGCGGCGGGCGTTGTCGATGCACAACGCAGCACGTCTGGCCAGCTCCTCGGAGAGGGAAAGGTCCTCCTCCCCGAAGGGAGGGGAGGCGTCCGCCCGCCAGAAGTTGGCCATCCCCAGCACCACCCCGCGGGCCTGCAGCGGCACCGAGATCAGGGAATGGATTCCGTACTCCAGCACCCGCCGCGCCCGCTCCGGGTCCTGGGCCCGCCAGCCGTCGGAGTCGGCGAGGTCCGACTCCAGCACAGCGTGGCCGCCGGCCGCCCCGGCGGCGATGGGGTTGGTGGAGGCGAAGCGGATCAGCTCCCCCACGGGGTAGAGAGGCAGGTCGCCACGGACGCCGCTGACGGCGGTGCGGCGCATTTCGGTGCTTGCCTCGGCCGGCTCCTCGCCACGCAGCACCGGATCCAGCAGCTCCACAGTGACGAAATCGGTGAACCGCGGGACGACCATCTCCGCCAGCTCCTCGGCGGTGCGCACCACATCCAGCGTGGTGCCGATCCGCACGCCCGCGTCGTAGAGCAACTGCAGGCGCTCGCGGGCCACCTCGGCCCGGCCTGCGAGTGTGCGCAGTTCGGTGGTGTCGCGCAGCGTGGCCACGCTGCCCGCCGGGCCGCCGTAGCGCTCGATGGGCCGGACGTTGACGGCCAGCAGCCGGTCGCCAGCCAGATGGACCTCGTCGGTGGCCGTCCGCCCCGAGGAAAGCAGCTCGGCGGCGCCCGGGGTCAGGCCGAGGTCGGTGATCTGGCGCTGCTCCGCGTCCGCCGGCAGCTCCAGCAGCCGCCGCGCCTCGTCGTTGGCCAGCAGCAGCCGCCCATCACCGCCGACGATGAGCACGCCCTCGCGCACCGCATGCAGCACCGCGTCATGATGCTCGTACATGCGAGTCATCTCGGCGGGGCCCAGTCCGCGGGTCTGGCGCAGCAGCCGCCGGCCAATCAGCGCCGACCCGCCCGCGACCAGGGCGAGCGCGCCGCCCGCGGTGCCAAAGAGCACCGGAAGCTGCCCGGCCACCGCTTCGTTCACCTTCTTGACCTTGATCTCGGGGGACACGATGCCGGCGACCGAGCCGTCAGGCCGGAAGACGGGGACCTCCGCGAAGACCGAAACGCCCAGCGGAGTCACCTCGGAGTCCGTGAGGGCCGTGCCCCTCACCGCCTTCCGGTAGGGGTCGCCCTTGACTACGTGTTTCCCGATCCGATGCGGGTCGGGGTGGGTGTACCGGATCCCGTCCGTGCTGATGACCACGATGGCGTCGACGCCGGACCGCTTCTGGGCCCTCTCGGTGAGCGGTTGCAGTACCGCGCTCGGATCGCGGCTGTCCAGCGCCTGCACGATCCCCGGAGAATTCGCGAACGCCTCGGCGACGGCAAGCACCTCGTCGCGGGCTTTCTCCGTCCCTTGGTGCTGGGCCTGGACCGCCAGCGTCACCACCATCGCGGCCACGAGCAGCACCACGACCGCCAGCTGCAGGAGGAACACCTGACCGGCGACGCTCCGCGCGCTCACCAGGGAGCGCAGGCGCCGCCCGGGCGACCGGTGCTGGATCTCCCGTTCGTCCGCGGGACGAGTCGGCTGCTCCGTTCCCGGACGTGGAACCTCACGCCGTCTCCACGCACGCCAACCAGCGAACCGACGGGCGAGCTGTCGGCGCGCGGTGCGCCGGGGCGGCCAGGGCGTGGTCATCTTCGGCCTCGTATTCATGGTGCGGATTCGGGAGCGGGCCGCCGCCGGAGCGCTGTGTGGCGGCCCGCAGAATATGGTTTATGGCAGGCCCGAAATTCGACCGTGCCAGAACCGGAAATCTATTGACTGGACGTGCGTAACATCCGCACGCAGGCCAGCGGCGCTGGTGCCCCATTTCCGTGAAACTGGTGCCCCATTCCGTGAAATACGACTCGGTGATGACCCCCGCGACGATCGGATGCAGCTCCTCCTCCGTCGCACCATCCTCCCGAAGCTGGAGGATCTGCGCGGCGTAGGTGGGTGAGATCGGCGTGGTGATGGTGCGCTCGCGGCCATCGTCCGAGCTGCCCTTGCAAGCGAATCCGAAGTACGCCGTCACCTCCACCATCATGCCGCTGGAGGCGGCTGCCTGCTCGCGCGCCTGTGCCCTGACCTGCGGTTGCCACTCAGATTCGGTTGCCTACACCAGGCGGCCTGGAGCCGCTTCTGAGGCTTGGTCAGCTTCCCAGCGCGGTGAACCAGGGCGCGGCCTTGCGCGGGTCTTTGAGGCGCAGCAGCGAGGCGTAGGCGAACAGGATGCGGTGGGCGGGGCGGTTGCCGGTGTCGCCGTAGAGCAGGACGTCCCTGAAGGGGTTCACAACTGCTGAGCAAGCACATCGTTTTGGCGAACATGGACACGATTGGGTGAACGGTGTGACGAGCTGCGGGTATGCCCGGCGGGGTGTGCGTAACGTATTCGGTGCGATCTGGGACGCCGGGTGTGGCGTCAGCAGTCGGGGCCCCCGTGTCACCAGCGAGATGGTTCGGGGCCTCCCCGTCGCCTCTGGCCACACCCATATGGCCAGGTCGTAGGAATTCCGCCCGCCCGGGACGGACCGCATACGGGATATGCGTCGCCGACCGGGACGCGAAAGCGGAGTACCAGTGCGCCCAAGACCGTTCGGGGCGTACCGGTGAGCCGGGACTCACTCCTGCTCACTGCCCAGGAACGGTACGGGAGGGACTGCTGGAGGACGCAGACGCCGGCGGCCGCCCATGCCAGGGCTGTGGTGAGGTCGCCAGTGCCGTTTTCGGCGTCGGTGAAGTCGCCTTCGTCTTCGAGGCGGCGTACTCGTAGGCGAAGGTGGCGTAGGAGTCGAGATCGCGGGGGTGCAGCAGGCGGCCGCCGATCGTCACGCTGGCCTTCTCGTACGCTGCGTCGTGTTCCTCGCTGGACTCCTCATCCGGGGTCCAGATCCGCTCCATCCTCCACTCCCGCCGCGGCGGCAGAGCAGCGATCTTCTTCTCCAGCGGAGACAGGCCACCCGGCTCATCGGCGAACTCGGCGTAGTGCGCGGCCGAGTCGAACAGGTACGCCTGCGACTCCTGTGTCCACGCAAGCAGCGGTCGGTCCAGTTTCTTCAGCACCAGCGGGCGGCCGAGGATCCGGACGCGCCCGCGGTGCCGTCGCTCTCCACGTTGCACCGGGCGGTCCGCCGGGACCTGACCCGCGGGGAACGGGCCGGCCTCAAGAGCGGGGAAGCGGCGCGGCACGCGCATGACGTCTTCGGGCAGCGTCCGGCGACGCACCGCAACGCGGTGTGGGAGGGCGACCACAAGCACGTGCCCGTCGGGGTCGATGTGGAGGGTGAGCTGGCCACTCCGTGGGTGACCTGGTTCATCGACTGCGCCACCAAAGCAATCACCGGGGTGGCGGTCACCGCGCACGCGCCGAGCCGGGACGCGGTGCTGGCGTCCTTGCGCATTGCGATTACCCGCACCGAGCCGTTCGGGCCGGTGGGCGGGCTGCCCGGTCAGATCCGGGTCGATCGCGGCAAGGGGTTCCTGTGCGCGACGGTCACCGCGGCGATGGGCGCGCTCGCCGTCCCCGTGGCCGATCTGCCCGCCTACACCCCGCATCTGAAGGGCACCATCGAGGCGCTGAACGACGCGGTGGAGGAGATGTTCCTCGTCTCACTCCCCCGCTACACCGGCCGCCAAAAACTCACCGGCGGCCATCTCGCCGACCCCGACGCCCCGCCCCTGACCTACGAGGCGTTCGTGGGCCTGCTGCTGGACTGGGTGGCCTGGTGGAACACCTGCCACCACCCGTCCGCGTTGAACGGGAAAACCCCCGTCGAGGCGTGGCAGGCCGACGCGACACCGCTGACGGATGTGTCCGCCGGGCAGCTGGCGACGTTCGCCCTGGAGGACGACGGCCGCACGTACACGATCAGCACCAGCGGGGTGCGGTGGCGCCGCCGGGACTACCTCGCCCCCTGGATGAACGGCCGTACCGGCACCAAAATCTCGGTACGGCACCTGCCCCACCACGACGACACCATCGAAGTCTTCGACGCCGCGACCGGCCGCCACCTCGGATCGGCCTTCCTGGCCGCCGCCGCGAGCAGGGAGCAGATCCGCTCCGTCCAAGCCGCACGCACCGCGGCCGCCCGCCGGCTCAAAGCCGATCTGAAAGCCGCGGAGAAACTACGCCGCCGGCGCTTCGAAGCCTCCACCACCGCCGCCCCGCCCCACCCGCTCACCTCCCCGACCTCCGTGCAGGCCGAAGAGGAGCTGGGCGCGGCGGCGCAGACGGACCACCGTGTGCTGGCCCGTCCTGATCTCGTTCCGTACGGCCCCGCGCCCGATACCTGGGCCCGCCCGAGGTCCGACGCCCACGCGCCGGACGGCCGGGGCGCAAGGCCTTCGTGTCCGGCAAGAAGAAGCAGAACACGATCAAGACCACCACCTTCAGCGACCAGCAGGGCCGCACGCTGTTTTCCGGTGTCGTCCGCCGTCGGGACGCGGACACCGTGCGGGCGTTCTTCGACCTGCTGGGCGAGGAGCGGTCGGCGAAGATCACACACGTGACCGCGGATGCCGCCGAGTGGATCTCCACGGTCGTGGCCGAGCGGTGTCCGAACGCGGTGCGAATAATGGACCCCTTCCACGTCGTGCAGTGGGCCACCGATGCCCTGGACGAGGTCCGCCGCGCCGTGTGGAACGCCGAGCGCGGTGGCAAGGGCCGCGCCACGCGCGGGTCAAAGTCCCTGAAGAAGGCCCGCTTCGCGCTGTGGAAAAACCCCGAGGACCTCACTGCTGGCCAGCGTGCCCAACTCGCCTTCATCGCCAAGGCCCATCCGACCCTGCACCGCGCCTACCTGCTCAAGGAGGGCCCGCGGGCCGGCCTACGCAGCCCGGTGGCGTTCCCGGTTCCGAAGCGCTGACCACAGGGGTGGCCGTTCCATGGGGAGCTGCCACCCCGGGCCGTCCCGCCCCGACTGGCGCCCCAGCGCCTCGATGACCGGCCGGGCCGATGCCCGTTCCTGCCCCGATACAGCAGTGAAACCAGAGGATGCTGATGTCTTGTCATGCACGCTGCCAGGAATCAGACTGGGCCGACAGACCGTGATCGCTGCAATCGTTCTTGTCGGAGGGGACCGGGGGGATCCCTCCCATCGACCGGAAAGCGAGAGCACATGCGTCGACGCACGATCCTGGCCGGGATGGCAGGCCTCGGGGTGGGGACGGTTCTCCAGCCGTCGGCCTACGCGGAACCGCAGTCGCGGTCCAACGGGCCGTGGATCCAGCCGGAACAGACAGTCCAGAAGGCCGCATTGACGGCGAACTCCGAACTCGGCCCCAAACTCCAGAGCATCGCGGCCGGTTCGAAGGGCAGGATGGCCGTGGAGGTGGCCGGTCACTCGGCCGGCGGC
Organism: Streptomyces sp. NBC_00873; assembly: GCF_045207415.1. NCBI lineage: Bacteria > Bacillati > Actinomycetota > Actinomycetes > Kitasatosporales > Streptomycetaceae > Streptomyces > Streptomyces sp. NBC_00873. The sequence continues at coordinate 9,268,444 of NZ_CP108803.1, read as the reverse complement.
TGGCCCATCCATGTCGTACGGTTCGGCGAGCCCGCCGCCGGCAAGCTCCCCGTACTGATCCAGACCCAGATCCACGGCGGTGAACCTCTCGGCACCGAGGTCGCGCTGCATCTGATGCAGACGCTCGCCACCAGCTCGCATGCGACCGTCAAGGCGATCCTCGACCGGCTCGCGGTCTGGTTCATCCCGCGGCTCAACATGGACGGCGCCGACTTCCGGGACGCCGACGGCTTCCTCGTACAGCGGCGGCAGAACACCCAGCGCTGGACACCGCAGGAATGGGGACTCGCGGCGGGCACACCGGCGCCGTGGTATCTGCCCCGTACGCTGCTGGAGCCCGGCCGGGTCTCCGGCTACGACATCAACCGCGACTTCCACCCGGATCTGACGTTCCGGCTGAAGCCTGGCGACGAAGGCCTGCTGCCCGGACTGTCCGAGCTGCCGGGCTTCTTCGTAACGCCCGAGGCGCGCACCTCCGCGGCGGTCTTCCAGCGGATGCGGCCGCAGGTCTTCATCGACCACCACCACCGCGGCAGCAACACGCAGTCCGAAACGGACAACCAGCTCACCACGCTCCAGCTGGTCGGCATCGTCACCAAGGGCACCACCGGGTATCCGCTCGACCCGGCCGCCCGCGACCTGGGCTTCCGGGTCAATGTGCTCGTCTGGGACACCCTGCGCGCCCTGGGCCAGTCGGGCTTCGGAGGCATCACCCGCTACCCCGACGTCGAACTGCCGGGCACCGCGCTCGGATCGTACGCACTCAACGGCGCCGGAATCATGCTCTACGAGACGCGCTCGGTGGCCCAGAAGTCCATGGGCATGCTGATCCGCCAGTCGCTCATCGGGATGGGCACCACGCTCGAGAGCCTCGCCACCGGTGACATCCAGAACGTCGACCCGGCCCGCTACTACGACATTCCGCCGGCCGGCCCGTCCATCGGCAATCCGCGCAACGACCTGTGAGGGAGGCACCCATGATCGGACGACGCACACTGCTCGGCGCTGCTGGCGCGCTGGCCGCCGGACTGGCCGGCGTCTCCACCGCCTCGGCGGACCCGGCGCATCTGCCGGGCGGGCCCTGCATCCAGCCGGACCAGAACGTCAGCCTGGCCAGCGTCGCGGGATACGACGACGTGGTCCGGCAGCTCGACCGTATCGCCCGGAACTCGCATGGACTCGTCAATGTCGGAACGGCCGGTCTGTCGGGCGAGGGACGCAAGCTGCTGTACGCCACCGTCGGCACTGGGCCGACCGTCTTCTGGCTGCAGGCCCGTATCCACGGCGACGAACTGCACAGCACCGAGGCCGTCCTCCAGATTCTCGGGCACCTGGCGAGCGGCGACCCTGCCGCACGCCTCATCCGCGAGAAGCTCACCGTCGTCGTCCTCCCCATGTACAACCCGGACGGCGCCGAGGCCAACATCCGCCAGAGCACCACCCCGACCCGTACCGACCTCAACCGTGACTGGGAGAACTTCGCCCAGCCGGAGTCGGTCGCCTACTGGAAGCTGTGGCGCCGGACCGCCCCGCAATTGGGCCTCGACCTGCACCACATGGGTCAGGCCCCGGTGGTCGCGGGAACGAACGACCTCAACCAGTTCCAGATCGGAGCCCGTTCGATCGCCCCGTCCCGGATGACAGCCGAACAGTGGCTCACCAACCGGCAGATGGCCATGGTCAGCGTCGACGCGCTGGACCACTACGGCCTGGCCAATGCCGCCCACTACCCGCTCATCGACATCACCAACGCCGTCTTCAGCCGCATGCTCATGGGTGGCACGGCCCCCGCCGACGAACAGCCGGTGCTGCACACCTCGACCAAGGGCGCGATCTTCTACGAGGTCCGCTCGGTCGGCCAGAAGAGCAACGGCCAGCTGGAACGGCTCTTCACCATCCCCACGATGGCGGTTCTCACCGCAGCCGCCGACGGCTCCCTCGGCTCGTATAACGTCTCGGGCTACGGAAGCCTTCCGTTCGCCGTGCAGGAGCAGTGCGGCGGCAGCTAACGACTGCCGGAGCGGGTATCACCGCGCTCCCGCGGAGCGGGAGCGGAGCGCGCACCGCTGGCGGCAAGCCGGGCAGGTCCCTCCGCTTCGCTCCGGGACCCAAGTGCAGTGCGAGCGGCCCGCATTGCGGGCCGCTCCCGGGCTCCGCCCGGCCTGGTGGCCTCCGGCGGTGTCTCTGCCCCGGCGAAGGCGCTGCTGAAGTTCTCCACGCCGCGCGCCCGCGTTTTCGTGGGGTGAACTGGTTCGACACGGTGGAGTTTCCGAAGGACGGGGACGGCTGCCGCTGGGATTCCACCCCGCACGACACTGTGACCCGCGTGCGCTTGCAGGGTGTCGGACATGTCAAGGTGAACCAGTACCGGCCCGTAGTGGGCAAGGTCAAGACGGTCAGCGTCAAGCGCAAGGGCCACAAATGGTTCGTCGTGCTGACCGCTGAGCAGGAGCGGCCCGAGCCACTGCCGCCGACGGGTAGCGTGGCCGGCATCGACCTGGGCATCGCCAGCTTCCTCGCCGACTCGGGCGGCGGGTTCGTGGAGAAACCCAGGCACGGACGCCGCGCTGCCGCGAGGCTCGAAGCCGCCCAGCAGGCACTGTCCCGGTTCCCGCGCCGCAAGGCGAAGGACCGCACCGCCAACCACCGGCGGGCCGTGGAGCAGGTCGCCAAACTGCATGGCAAGGTGCGCCGTCAGCGCCTGGATCACACGCACAAGACCGCCCTCGGCCTGGTCCGCGCGCACGACGTCATCGCGCACGAAGATCTCAAGATCCGCAACATGAGCAGGGCCCCCGCCTCCAAGCCGGACCCCGACCAGCCGGGCACCTTCCTGCCCAACGGTGCCGCCGCGAAGGCCGGGCTGAACCGCTCGATCAACGATGCCGGTTGGGGGGTGTTCCTGACGATCCTGCACGCAAAGGCTGAAAGCGCCGGGCGGGAAGTGGTCGCCGTGGACCCCCGCAACACCTCCCGTACGTGCCCCGAATGCGGGCACACCGCGAAGGAAAACCGGCCCACACAGGAGAAGTTCCACTGCGTCGCATGCGGCCACAGCGCACACGCCGACACAGCCGGGGCTCTCAACGTCCTACGGGCCGGGCTGGTCCGTCGCGAAGCCCAACCGGCATAGCGAGAAGCCCCGCTCTTCAGGGCGGGGAGGAGTCACGATCCTGCTCTTCCGGCTGACAGAGCCGAATTTCGCGCAAGTGGCCGAGCTACACCCTGCCGCCAGGGCAGGCGCGGTAGGGCCGTTCCGCAAGCTCCTCCGGTGGCCCGTTCATGGCGGCTCGTGGCCGTCGGTGCTGTCGGGTCCTCGGTTCTGGGCTCGGCTCAGTGGAATCCGCGCTCCAGGCCGACGTGACGTCTGGCTCGGCCCGCGGGTTCCCGTGCTTCCAAGCTTAGGAATCTGCGTACCGGTGTCGAGACCAGGTAACTGGTCGACCCCACGGTGGCGACCGCAAAGGTTCGGCCCCGCACACTCCATCCGTGCAGCGCCTCGGCTGCGATGTCCGGCACTTTCTCTTCCATCGGCTTGGTGTCGACCGGGCCCGGCCCGGCTCTTACATGCGGGGGTCCAGAAGCTTTTCCGGTGTGATCGGCAGGTCCCGCACGCGCCGCCCCGTCGCGTCGAACACCGCGTTGGCCACGGCCGCCGCGATGCCGGTGGCGGACAGCTCACCGATTCCCTTGGCGCCGAGCGGCTCGGCGTGCGGGTCGAACTCGTCGACGAAGGACATGTCGATGTGCGGCGGGATGTCGGCGTTCACCGGCAGTGCCACCCCGGCGAGGTCCTGGGACAGCCAGCGGCCGAGATTCGGCTCGAAGCGGCTGGCCTCCATGGCGGCCATGCCCCAGCCCCACACGAGTCCGCCGATCATCTGGGAGCGGGCGGTGCGCTCGTTGACGACCGCGCCCACGCTGTAGACGCCGGTCGCGCGGCGCAGCCGCAGCAGCCCGAGGTCCGGGTCGACGCCGACCTCGATGAACATGGCGCCGAAGGTGCGGGAGGCGACACCGGGCGCTCCCGCGTCGGCGGACGCGCCGCCGGGCAGCACCAGCTCGCCGTTGCCGGCCACCTCGTCCAACTCGGCCGCGCGCAAGATGTCCGTGTACGGCCGGCGGTGCTCGCGCCAGATGAGGGCGCCGGAGTCGGCGCGCACCTCCTCGGCCGGCCAGGACATCAGGTCGGCGAGCCGGCGCAGCGCGTCGTTCGCGGCCAGGTGGACGGCGGTGCCCATGGCGATCGTGGTGCCCGAACCGTAAGTGGGACCGGCGTACGGCAGCTCCGTGTCGCCGGAGATCCCCTGGACGGAGCGGATGTCGATGCCGAGGGTCTCCGCGGCGATCTGCGGGAAGATCGTGGTGGAACCCGCGCCGATGTCGGTGTAGCCGGCTTCGACCTTCGCGGTGCCATCGGCTCGCAGCCGCACCCGAGCCTGCGAGGTGAACCGGAACTGGCCCTGTGTGCAGTCGGCCATGCCGCGGCCGATGAGCCAGTGCCCGTCCCGGGTGCCGCCCTTGGGCCGGTCCCACCAGCCAAAGCGCCGGGCACCCTCCTCGTACGCCTCCCTGAGCTTCTTCGAGGACCAGGGCGTGCCGTCGGCGGGGTAGCTCTCCGCGTAGTTGGCTAGGCGCAGGGTGAGCGGGTCCATGGACAGGGTGTGCGCCAGCTCGTCCATCGCGGAGCCGAGCGCCCAGGTGCCAGGGCCGTCGATGGGCGAGCGCATGAACGACGACAGGTTGACGTGGCCGCGCCGCACCCGTTGGCTGGTGGAGATGTTCGGGGAGGCGTACAGCGCCTTGGCGGGCACGGAGCCGAACTCGACGTAGTCGTCAGTGATGGCGGTGACGTTGTCGACCTCGTGGACGACCGCCTGGAGTTCGCCGCTGGCGTTGGCACCTAGCAAGACGCGGTGCTCCATCAGCGGCTGGTAGCCGACGATGCTGTACATGTCCTGGCGGGTAAGCACCAGCTTCACCGGCCGGCCGACCGCCTTGGCGGCCTGGGCGGCGAGGATCTCGTGCGGCCAGATGAACGCCTTGGTGCCGAAGCCGCCGCCGGTGTGCGGATTGATCACCCGCACCTTGTCGAAGGCGATGCCGAAGACCGCGGCCAGGGCGTCCCGCACCGCGTACACGTGCTGGACGGAGTCGTGGACTGTCAGCCGGCCGTCGTGCCACTCGGCGAGGATCGCGCTCGGCTCCATCGGGTTGCCGTGCCGGGACGGCTGCGTGTAGGTGCCGGCCGCGCGCACGGGCGCCTCGGCGAGCACGCCGGCCGCGTCGCCCTTGCGGAACTCCTGCGCGTCGAGCATGCCGTAGCCGCTGTCCGGCGACGGCGGCACGGACACCGCCGTGTCCGGGTTGATGAACGGCTCCCGCTCGTACGACACCCGCACGCGCGTCACAGCGCCCTCGGCCGCCTCCAGGGACTCGGCCAGGACCATCGCCACGGGCTGCCCCCAGTAATTGACGACGTCCCCCTGCATGGGAAGGAAGCGGGTGGCGAGCGGAGGGCTGGGCACCCCGGCGAATGCCTCGTCGACGGCCGGCAGCCCGGTCAGCACATGGACGACGCCCGGCTCCCGCCGCGTCTCCTCGACGTCGAATCCCGTGACCCGGCCGGCGGTGATCGTCGCGCCGACCAGGGCCGCGTATAGCTGGCCTTCCGCGTTGTAGTCGGCCGCGTACGTCGCCGCTCCAGTGACCTTGGCGGGGCCGTCCTGCCTGGTCACGCCACACATGCCGGTCATCATGCCTCCAGGGCTAGGTCGAGGGCACGCAGTGCGGTGTTGCGAGCGAGGGGGATCTTGTACGCGTTCGAGGACAGCGGACGGCTGGCGGAGAAGCCGGAGGTAACCGCGTCCCTCACCGCAGGGCTGCCCGGGCGCAGGCCGACGAGCGCCTGTTCCGCGTCGTACAGCCGCCAGGGACGCAGCGCGACCGAGCCGAGGGCCAGGCGGGCGCGGGAGATCAGGCCGTCTTGGATCTCGACGGCGGCGGCCGCCGAGACGAGCGCGAACTCATAGCTCTGGCGCTCACGCACCTTCACGTACGCCGACTTGGGCGCGGGCGTGCCGATCTCGATGCCGGTGATCAGCTCGCCGGGGCGCAGCACGTTGTGCGCCGACGGGTCCTCGGCAGGCAGGGTGTGAAACTCGGTCGCCGGAATCCGGCGTCCGCCGTCCACGTGCTCGGTGATGATCTCCGCGTCCAGGCAGGCGAGGGCGACGGCGGGGTCCGAGGGCTGTACGGCCACGCAGTCCTCGGTCCATCCGAAGATGGCCAGCCGCTCGTTCGCGCCGTGCAGAGCCGCGCAACCGGAGCCGGGGACACGCTTGTTGCAGGCCACCGGGCCGTTGGAGCGGAAGTAGGGACACCGGGTGCGCTGCACCGGGTTGCCGCCAATGGTGGCCAGGTTGCGCAGCTGCGCGGAGGCCGCCCTGAGGATGGACTGGGAGAGCACCGGGTACGAGGTCTCGACGCGCGGGTCCTGGGCCACGTCATTGAGCCGGGCCAGCGCACCGATGTGCAGGCCGTCGCCGGTGGAGGTGATCTCGTGCAGCCGGGGCAGGCGGCCGATGTCGACCAGGTGGCTCGGCGACTCGATGCCGATCCGCGCCCAGTTGAGCAGTTCGGTGCCGCCGGCGAGGAACATGGTGTCCTCGGTACGCGCGCTGTCCAGGGCGCTGGGCAGGGACTCGGCTCGTACGTAGGTGAACGGGTGCATGTCACCGCCCCTTTCCGGCTGCTGCCTCGACGGCGGCGGCGATCTGCGGGTATGCGGAACAGCGGCAGATGTTCCCGCTCATCCATTCACGGATCTCATCGTTCGATCCGGTATGGCCCTCCTGAATACAGCCGACGGCCGACATGATCTGACCAGGTGTGCAGAACCCGCACTGGAAGGCGTCCGCGTCGATGAATGCCTGCTGGACGGGGTGCAGTTCGCCGTCCCGGGCGAGTCCTTCGACGGTTGTCACCTCGGAGCCGTCGGTGCTTGCAGCCAGCACCATGCAGGCGTTGACCCGGCGCCCGTCGAGGTGGACGGTGCAGGCACCGCACTCGCCCCGGTTGCATCCCTTTTTCGCCCCGGTCAGCCGAAGCCGCTCGCGCAGGAGATCGAGGAGGGTCGTGCGCGCATCGCACGTCACCTGCGTGGTCGTCCCGTTGACCTGCAAGGTGAGTGTCGTTTCCGGGATGAGACTCTCATTCGGCATTGCATCGCTCCTGGGGCGGGCAGCAGATCTTAGGAAGGAAGCATTTTTCGCAACGAACGAGAAATATGTGCATATTATGACGGACTCGGATGCCGGTGACTCGCCGCCTTGCTGACATGTGGTGGTGTTTCGGCTGACGTGAGAGGACCGTTCTGCGGTTTCGCTGCCGCCACGAAGCCAGCAGACCGCAGCCCGGCCGTCGTCGCCGCCCAGTAGTCACGGGTCCCGGACCGCTGCCCCTGACTTGACCGTACGCACCGGCGACAGTCGCAGGCCGCTGTCTACGGGGCCTTCGGTGAGGTGCCGACGCGCCCCGAGCTGGAGCGGTTCTTCTTCTTCCTGGATGACGACGACCGCGACCTGATTGTGTTGCGGCGATCCGACGGGCACCGCCTGGGGATGGCGGTGCAGATCGGTACCGTCCGCTACATCGGCACGTTGTCCCGGGTGCCGGTGAACCGGTTGAACACGCTGGCTCGGCAGGGGCAGCTGAGCAAGGCTCAGACGATCGAGCGGGCGCCGGAGCCGCGGAAGACGGCGCTGCTGACGGCGGTGGTGCGCAATCTGGAGGCCCAGGCGGTCGATGACGCGTTGGACCTGTTCGTGCTGCTGATGGCCACTCGGCTGATCAGCCCGGCGCGGCGGGTGTCGGACAAGCAGCGCCTGGCGGTGCTGCCGCAGCTGGAGAAGGCGGCCCGCATCCTGGCAAAGGCGTCGAAGATCCTCGCCGAGGAGCTGGACCTGGTCGCCGAGCATGACGCGGACCTGGACGTGGCGGCGCTGTGGGCGGCGGTGGAGGAGGCCGTGCCGCGCGAGGCCGTGTCCGGCTCGGTGGCTTGGGTCGAGGCACTGGTACCGAAGGACGACGAGTCGGCCGAGGCGGCGATGCGCGAGAAGCTGGCCCTGCGCTACAACACCGTGCGCCCGTTCGTGTCGCTGTTGGACGAGTCGAATGCGCTGGGCGCGGCCCAGGGCGGCAAGCGCATCCTGAAGGCGGTCCGCCGGCTCCCGGCGCTGTCGCGGCGGCGGGTCAAGGAGCACGTTACGCCGAGAGCATCGCGGCAGGAGGCGCCGACGAGCCGCAAGGCGGGGCGAACTCTCCGAGTTGAGGTGCCGTTGACGAACGGCGAACCAATCGGCATGTGGCTGAACGCGATACTCAGACCGTGTCCTCCATGGCTATGGGCCGTTTTGAGGTGAGAGAACAGCCGGTCGCGAACGTTGGGGTGTACATGATGTCCACTTCCCCTCATCGGGAGCTGATTCGTGTCGGTGTCGTAGGGCTGAGCGCGAGCGGCGGGTGGGCGGCGACCGCGCATGTGCCGGCGCTGGCCGGGCTCGATGGATACGAGTTGCGGGCGTTGAGCGCCAGCAGCGCCGAGTCGGCGCGTGCGACCGGCGAGAAGTATGCGGTGCCGCTCGCCTTCGGCAGCGCAGAGGAGCTGGCCCGCAGTGAGGAAGTCGATCTCGTGGTGGTGACGGTGAAGGTTCCGCATCACCTGGAACTCATCCGACCCGCGCTGGAAGCGGGGAAGATGGTGTTCAGCGAATGGCCGCTCGGTGCCGACCTCGCGCAGGCCGAGGAACTTGCCGACCTTGCGCACCGCAGGGGCGTGCTCACGGCTGTCGGCCTGCAGGCGCGGTCGGCTCCGCCGCTTCGGTATCTGCGCGACTTGGTCGCCGACGGCTACGCGGGGCGGGTGCTGTCGACCAGCATGCTCGGGTCGGGCTGGATCGGGGGCGCCACTTACGACGACAGCCATGCATACGTGCTGGACGGCACGAGCGGCGCCACGCTGCTGTCGATCCCCTTCGGGCACTCGGTCGACGCGCTGACCATGGTGCTCGGGGAGTTCCACGACGTGTCGGCTCACATCGAGAACCTGCGCCCGGAGGTCACCCACGTCACGAGCGGGGCGGTCGCGGCCAAGAGCGCAGAGGACCAGATCGCCGTCACGGGGGTGCTGGAGTCGGGGGCCGTGGCCGCGATGCACATCCGCGGTGGGACGTCACGCGCCACCGCGTTTCATTGGGAGATCAACGGCACCCAGGGTGATCTCGTCGTCAAAGCCGACCAGGCTCTGTGGTTCCAGGGGCGGCTGCGGCTGTACGGCGCCCGGGGAGAGGACGGCGCCTTGGCCGAACTTCCCGTTCCCGCCCGCTACCAGCGGTCGCTGACACAATGGACCGAGCGATCCGCCGAGCCCGCCTGCAACGTCGCCCACGAGTACGCGCTTCTGCGCGACCAGATCACCGGGAGCCTTGCGCCGGACGAGGACGGCGTTCCCGACTTCCGGCACGCCGTCCGGCGACACCGCATGCTGGAGCGGATCCGAGAGGCGGCGCGCGCGGGCCGAAAGGTCACACTCACAGAGCAAGGCGCGTAGGCCCCGAAGCGAGAAACGCCGCCGCTCAGAGCACACCGCAATGAGAATCCGCCAGCACGAACGAGAACGAGTGAGAATCCGACAGCCTCAATGCGACAACGGGGATCCAGGCCCTGTTCTCGTATAGCTGCCGCTACCCGACAAGTAGCTCTCTGTAACCGATTGCAGGGGGGTTGTCCCGCGATCCGTCATTCTCGTCCCATCGGAATCCGTCCCGTACGCCGGACAGGGGGCGCGCGTGCGGCAGGACGGCTGGGAGCCCGAGGACCTGATGGAGGTCTGGACGCTGGTCGCTGCGGTGGGGCTTCCGAGTTCGGCCGTCGCGTTCCATGCTGGAGCCGGCGTACGGGGGACGCTTACAGCGGAGACCACACAGCGAATGTGTCCTGCGTTGTGATCGGACCTGTTCTCCCCCCACAAGCACATGTCTGCCGCCGACGACGATCGCCAAGGGGTGTGGGGATGGACAACCGCAGCACCGATTGCACCGCGCCTGCCGCGAAGCATGCCCACGTCGTGGGGCACGCACTGGTCGGCCGCGAGGCCGACATGGAGCTGTTCGGTGCCTTCCTGGCCGGCGTTCCGCGCATGGGCGGGTCGCTGGTGGTGCTCGGCGAGCCGGGCGTCGGCAAGACGGCGCTGCTGGCCGCCGTCGCCCAGGAGGCCGAGTCCGCGGGGATGCGGGTGCTGCACGCGACGGGCGTGCAGTACCGGGCGCAGACCAGCTACGGCGCACTGCGGCAGTTGCTGACGTCGGTGCCCGAAAGCCGGGCGGCAGTGGCGGATCTGCCCGCCCTCGCCGCGGCCCTGGACTTCAAGCGGGGCAGGGCACCCGGGCAGGACGCGGTCGCCGAGGCCGTCGTCACTCTGGTGGCGGAGCTGTCCCGCAAACAGCCGGTGCTGCTGGTCCTGGACGACGCGCAGTGGCTGGACCGGGCCAGTGCCGCCATCCTGGGCCGGGTGGTGCGCCGGCTCCCGAACTCCGGTGCGGGCACGGTGTGCTCGGTCCGGCTCGGCGACGAGAGCTTCTTCGACCACAGCGGGCTTCCGCTGCACGAGTTGGGGCCACTCAGCAAGGCCGCGTCCGAGGAACTGCTCAGCCGGCGTTTCCCGGCGCTGGCCCCGCGCGTGCGCCGCCGGCTGATGGCCGACGCCGAGGGCAATCCGCTGGCGCTCCTGGAGCTTCCCGCCGCCCTCACCGACTCACAGCGCACCGCGTCCCACACCCTGCCCAAACGCATTCCGCTGCCCCAGCGCCTGCAGGCGACGTTCGCCTCCCGGATCACGAGCTTACCCGCGCCCACCCGGCACCTGCTGCTCGTGGCGGCGCTGGAGGGCAGCGGCAACCTGCTGATCGTGCGCCGGGCGGTGGAAGGACGGTGCGGCCTGAAGCACTTAGCCCCCGCAGAGCGACTCCGGCTCGTCCACGTCGACGACGCCACCGGGCGGCTGGCGTTCCGGCACTCACTCATGCGCTCCGCGGTGGTGGACCTGTCCACCAGCGACCAGCGCCGCAGCGCCCACCGGGCGCTCGCAGAGGCCTGGACCGGCGTCCCCGAACAGCGGGCCTGGCACCTGGCCCAGGCCGCGGTCGAACCCGACGAGCAGATCGCCGCCCTGCTCGAAGACGCCGCCGGCGTCAGCGCCCGGCGCGGCGACGGGCCCAACGCGGTGGCAGCGCTCGTACGCGCCGCCGCACTGAGTCCGGCGGCCGCCGAACAGGCCCGGCGGCTGGCCCGGGCGGCGTACCTCGGGACGATCCTCACCGGCGGGGTACGCGACGTGCCCCGCCTGCTGGACGACGCCCGCCAGGCCGCCCCGGACGGCGCGTCCCTGGCCGGCGCGGTGGCCACCGCGCTGTACCTGCTCAACAGCTACGGCGACGTCGACACCGCCCACCGCCTGCTGTCCGGCGCGATCGCCCTCCAGCCCGAACCGTACGACCCGGCCGACGGGACCGTGCTCGAAGCACTGTCCACCCTGCTGATCGTGTGCGTCTACGGAGCCAGAAGGGATCTGTGGGCCGGATACGACGTGACGGCGGCGAAGTGCACCGCCGTCCCGGACACGCTGCGGCTGTTACGGGCCACCTTCGCCGACCCGGCCCACGCCCTCCCGTCGGACTGGGCCGCTCTCGACGCCGCCGTCGAAGCGCTGCCCGGCACCTCCGACCCGGTCCGGATCGTACGGATCGGCACCGCCGGCGCGTACGCGGACCGCCTCGGCGCCATGGACGAGCCGCTGCGGCGTACCGCGCGGGGCGGCCGCACCGGGGAGAACAACTTCCCCGCCATCCAGGCCTCGTTCCTGTGGGGCAGCCACGCCTGGTTCACCGGCCAGTGGGCGGAACTGCGCCAGGTGGTCGGCGACGGGCTGGCACTGTGCGAGGAGTACCACTATCCGCTGCGCTCCTGGACCGGGAAGTTCGTGCTCGCCTGCGTGTCCGCGGCCTGCGGGGACTTCACCACCGCCGGCGCCTTCGCCGACCAGATGGACCAGTGGGGCGGATCCCGCCGCGCCCACGCCATCACCTGCTATGCCGCGCACGCCAAGACGCTCATCGCCCTGTCCCAGGGGGATTTGGACGAGGCGTACCACCAGGCGTGCCGGATCACCCCGGCCGGCACCCTGGCGCCGTTCACCGGACACGCCCTGTGGGCGTTCCTCGACCTGGCGGAGGCGGCGGTGCGAACCGGACGGCGGGACAAGGCCCTTGAACATGTCCGGGCGGCCCGGGACGCCGGTCTCGACACCGTGTCACCGCGCCTGCGCATGGTCCTGGGTGCCTGCGCCGCCCTGGCGGCGGACGACGACAGCGAAGCATCCCTGGGATTCAGCGAGGCGCTGGCCGTCGAGGGCGGCGAGCGGTGGCCCTTCGACCACGCCCGCATCCACCTGCTCCACGGTGAGCGCCTGCGGCGCGGACAGGCCCCGGCCCGGGCCCGCCGCCACCTGCGCGCGGCCGCGGAGGTCTTCCGGCGGCTGGGCGCCGAGCCCTGGTCCGCCCGGGCCGAGCAGGAACTGCGCGCCTGCGGCAGCCCGGTGCGCGCCCTCCCCGGAAAGGCCCTGACCCCTCAGCAGCGGGAGATCGTGGCCCTGGCCGCGGCCGGCCTGTCCAACAAGCAGATCGCCGAGAAGCTGTTCCTGTCCCCGCGTACCGTCTCCACCCACCTCTACCAGGCGTTCCCCAAACTGGGCGTGACCTCACGGGCGGGCCTGCGTGACGCACTGGAAAAGCTGCACCGCCCCTAACGTAACAGCCCCCGGAACTAAGTCATTTGACGGAGGCGACGGCACCGATGGCGTTCCTACAGTGCTCGGCACGGGCCGCGATTCCCGGCCCGGACAACCCGGGAGGAACGATGAGCGACAGCGCACCGCGCGGGAGTATCGTGCTCGTCCACGGAGGATTCGTGGACGGTTCGGGATGGCAGGGGGTGTACGAGGCACTGAAGGACGACGGCTACACCGTGGCCGTCGTGCAGAACCCCACCCTCTCGCTGGACGGCGACGTGGCCGTCACCCGGCAGGTCATCGACGCCCAGCCGGGACCGGTGACCCTGGTCGGCCACTCCTACGGCGGAGTGGTGATCACCGAGGCCGGCAACCATGAGAAGGTGACGGCGCTGGCCTACATCGCCGCGTTCGCGCCCGACAAGGGCGAGTCGGTCAACTCCCTGATCGCCGACCCGCCGCCCGGCGCTGCGGTCCCGCCGATCCTGCCGCCGAACGAGGGCTTCCTGCTCCTGGACCGCGACAAGTTCGCCGACTCCTTCGCCGGCGACCTGCCGCCCGCCCAGGCCGAGTTCATGGCCGACTCGCAGACCCCCTGGGGCCTGGACGCGGCCGGCGGCGCGGTCTCCACCCCGGCCTGGCGCACCAAACCCGCCTGGTACCTGGTGGCCACCGACGACCGGATGATCCCGCCCCCGGCCCAGCGCGCCATGGCCGAGCGGATCGGCGCGCAGACCGTGGAGGTGGCTGGCAGCCACGCTGTCTACGTCTCCCAGCCCGCCACCGTCGCCAACCTGATCAAGCAGGCCGCCACCGGCTGACCACACCCGAAGACCGCACCCCGGCAGCGCCCGCCGCCCGCCCAAGGGCCGGGCGGCGGGCGCTGAACGTCCCGCGGCCACTGGCCCCGGCACGCCGTCCCCGAACCCGCCAGCCCCGGTCCGCCGCGGCGCGGCAGCCGCCGCACACCCGCCGCAGGCAACCCGAACGTCAAGGCCCTGGTCTACGTCGCCGCCTTCGGTCCCCAACGTCGGGGACGAAGCTCGGCAAGGTCATCGGCCGCTACCCCGACGGCACCACGGGGACCGACCTCTACATTCAGGCCGACCGGCTGCGCGACGTCTTCGCCGCCGACCTGTCCAAGAAGGAGACCCAGCTGATGGCCGCTGAGCAACGGCCTTCAGCACCTCCGCCTTCGCCTTCGCGACCACTGCGGCTGGCGCACCATTCCCTCCTGGGGCGTGGTCGCCGGCGTCGACAAGGCGATTCCGGCAGCCGTCGAGCGGTGGGATTACCAGCGGGCCGGCGCGCGCCGCGTGGTCGAGGTCCGCGGCGCGTCCCACGTCGTGATGATCAGTCACCCAGACGTCGTCGAACGCCTCATGGAGGAAGCCGCAACCGCCACCCGCTGAGCCCGTGCCGGTATCCGCGTGAACCACAGTCGTGTGCCGACGGCGCCGGAAACCGCCGGCACACGACTTACACACAGTCAACCAATCAGCTCAAGGAGTCTTCATCCCATGCCCTTACTGCGCCGCCTGGCCGCCGTACTCTTCACGCTCGCCTGCCTGTGCGGCCTGCTGGCAACCGGCGGCGGCACCGCGCACGCGGCCAACCCGGAAACCAACCGCGTCGCCACCTGGAACATGCAGGTCGGCCGCGACCGCTGGCAGGGCGCGGCAGCCATCGCCCGGGACAACACCGTGCTCGCCCTCCAGGAGGTGCCGAACGAACCGCCGGCCGGAGCGCGCTACATCGGCACCATCGGCAACTCCATCGACCACTACGAGTGGACCATCGCCCGCGGGGTGACCCGGCAGCTCTACATCCTGTACACGACGTCGCGGAACCTGGCGATCGCCACGGCGTGGGTCCCGGGCGAGGTGGTGGAGATCGAGGGCATGTACCGCCCGGCGCTGATGGTCACCCGCCCCACCGACGACGTCGCGTTCGCGTCCATCCACGCCGCGTCCGGCAACGGGTTCGACGTACGCCCGCTCGTCCAGGACGTCGCCGACGAAGCCAACGGCCGCGGACTCAACCACTGGGCCGTCCTCGGCGACTTCAACCTCACCCCGGACCGGGCACGGCTGCTCGGCCTCCCCGCGGACGCCCGCATCTACAACAGCGGCCAGGCCACTCAGCAGAGCGGCAACGAACTCGACTACATGATCAGCAACGTGGACACCGAGGACTGGCAGGCCACCGTCGGGGACAACCGCGGCAGCGACCACTGGCCGGTCTACTTCTCCGCGCTACGGGCCGGCGCCCTGCCGCCCGAGCTGACCATCCACGCTGACAACAGCGACCGCCTGCTGGACGTCTTCCAGGGCAACGACACCAACGGCACGCACGTGGTCCAGTACCACGCCAACGGAGCGGTCAACCAGCGCTGGCGCCTCCAGGCCATCGGCACCTCGGCCTCCACCGGGCACATGATGTACCGGATCATGAGCAGTGACAGCGGCAAGTGCCTCGACGTCAACCGCGGACAGCAGTCCGGCTGGGGCGACTACCTCAGCATCTGGGACTGCCACGACATCGACGGGGTCCCCGGCTCCGGCGGCAACCAGCGCGACACGCAGAACTTCACCCTGGAGCGGCCGGACCCGCGGATGCCGAACCTGACGCTGTTGAGGAACAACGCCACCGGACTGTACGCGAACATCAGCAACAACGACCGGGGCGACGGCGCGTGGGTCATCCAGTGGCCCGACCAGTTCGGGAGGTTCCCCGCCCCGAACGAGAGCTTCTATCTCCACCCGGTCATCGCCAACCAGTAATGAGCGTGAGCGAGGAAGGCTCGGCTGCCGCGTGACCATCGCGGACAGGCCGACTGAGTCGTGCGAATGCTGCACTACGGTCGGATCCCCGAGCAGCAGACGGCCTTGCACCCTTCACCACCTGGAGCAGCAGCCGATGCGGCGCTGTCACGTTGGCTGACTGGGCGGGATGATCTTCGGGTTGATCGCTGGTGGAGGGGGTCGTCCGTGGAGGGCATGTCGCCGTCGTACAGGGGTCACCGGTACCCGGTCGAGGTGATCTCCCATTGCGTGTGGTTGTACTTCCGGTTCCCGCTCAGCTTCCGTGAGGTGGAGGAGTTGATGCTCGAGCGCGGCGTGGTCGTCTCCCACGAGACCGTCCGGCGGTGGTGCGCCAAGTTCGGGCAGGCCTACGCCAACGGGCTGCGCCGCAGGCGTCCCCGGCCCGGCGACAAGTGGCATCTGGACGAGGTGTTCATCAGGATCAACGGCGAGCTGAAGTATCTGTGGCGTGCCGTCGACCAGGACGGCAACGTCCTGGACATCCTGGTCCAGAACCGGCGGGACAAGGCCGCGGCCAGGCGCTTCTTCCGCCGTCTGATGAAGAAGACCCGCGTAGTGCCGCGGGTGGTCGTCACCGACAAGCTCCGCTCCTACGGCGCTGCCCACCGCGAGGCGATGCCGTCGGTCGAGCACCGCTCGCACAAGGGACTGAACAACCGGGCCGAGAACAGCCACCAGCCCACCAGGCAACGCGAACGAGCGATGAAAGGCTTCCGTTCCGTCGGTGGAGCGCAGCGGTTCCTGTCCGCGTTCAGTGGCATCTCACCCCACTTCCGGCCCCACCGCCACCTGATGACCGCACCCCAGCACCGCCTCGAGATGACCATCCGCTTCACCATCTGGGAACAGATCACCGGCGCCACCGGCCTGCCCACCGGGGCCTGAGCACCGGCCCGGAGCACGGCCCCACCATGCCCCGACACACCGTCAGACACCCACGCACCCAACAACGTGACAACGCCTCGGGATGGCCAGGTCGATACTGCCGGCCCGGGTGTCCCACTGGCGGTGCCGGTAGCCGTTGCGGGAGTTGACGCGTTCCTCGCTCGGCATGCCGTAGGACGCGCCGCAGGCGGTGTCGACGTCGGCGGACATCATGGCGTCGGCGAAGGTCTTCACCATCTGCCGCAGCAGGTCGGGACTCGCCGAGGCGAGGTTCTCCTCCAGCAGCGCGGCAAAGGGCACACTGTCGGGTGCGGTCATCGTGCTGTTCTCCTTCAAGAGCTTGGTCGTTCTCGAAGGATCAGCCGGTGGCCGTCTTGCGTTCAGGCTTCTCACTCAACTACGGGATCAAACTCCCGATTTAGGTGGAAACCTGTACACCACTTCCCTGGACGCAACCTGAGACGGTCGTGACGCTATGAGAGGACGGTTCGTCAGCTGATATCCGTTTCTGGGTGAGGTTGGCGCAAGGCTGCTGGTCCCGGGGCTTCGGCCGGCGACTGCTTCCTGGCGACGCCGCCGGCGTCGGCTTTGGCGAGGACGTTGAATCTGCCTGAGCGCCCGTCCGCGTAGGATGCGCTCCGCGAACTGGTCGTCCGGGTGAGGGGTTGGGGACTGAAGGTGTTGGGGGGCAGGAAAAAGGAGGGCGGGCTGCCGAGGATCCCGCGGAGCGTGGATCCACGGCGAGCCCGTTCCTTGCCGGTTCCGGCCGAGGCGCAGGCCGATGCGCGCATGTTCATGCTGGGTGGCGACACCCTTCGAGCGCTCAAAGTGATCGTGGACGCGACGGGCTACGACCTACGCCAGGCCCGGGACATCGTGTATGCGCTGGTCTACGACATCGAGGTGCCGAGGGGGAGCTGAGCCGAGGCGCGACGCACGCGGATCCGGATGTCCTCCGTGATCGTCGAGGTGAGGCTTGGGCCAGGTGATCAGAGGACGGGTTCGAGAGCCGATATCCGTTTCTGGGTGAGGTTGGGGCAAGGCTGCTGGTCGCGGAGCTTCCGTCGGCTACTGCTTCCTGATGAAGCTGCCAGCGTCGACCTCGGTGAGGACGTTGAGCTTGACGAGACGTTTCAGCTTGGCGCGGGTGCCTTCGATGTCCTTCGGCAGCAGTTCGTGGTCGAGGGCTTGGCAGACGTCGCGAGCCCTGAGGGGGCCGGTGGCCTCGTTGAAGACGGTGAGGATGCGGGGGTAGTCCGGGTGCTCGGGCAGGTCTGGCGAGGCCGACTGGACCGGGAGGCGGTCAGCGAGAGCAGTGATGGTCTTCCTGGTGATCGCGAGGTGCTCGAGATGGGTCTCAGCCTCCCGCAGCCGGCCCTGCAGTTCGTCGATCTGCGTGCGGAGTTCGTCGGCCAGGGCCCGGGCGGCGTCTTCCTGGAGGTCGAGCGCGTCGAGCAGGGGCTTGATGTTCACGCCGTCACCGCTTCCGCATCGCGCCAGGTGGGAGTGCTCGCTCCGGTCAGGCGGCGGACCATGACGTGGGCCATCGCCCAGTAGACGCGCGAGGCGGAGGAGGACAGGTGGTGCTCGTAGTCGCGGACCAGGCGCCGGTGCAGTATCAAGACGCCGTAGGTCTGCTCGACTGTCCACCGCTTCGGCTGCGGGACGAACCCCGCCTCCTGCGGGTTTCGTTCGACGATCTCGACCTCGATGCCCAGGCCGCTGCCGTGCGCGACGACCTGGTTTCTTGAAGCCCTGGTCGACCAGGGCCTTGCGGACGGTTTCCCCGGCGTGCTCGACGACCTGGTTCAGCAGGGCGACCCCCGCGGCGTTGTCGTGCGTGTTCGCGGCCAGCACGATGACGACGATGACCAGACCGAGCACGTCAACGGCCAGTCCCCGCTTGCGGCCCCGGGACCTTCTTCGCCGGATCCCGGCCGGTCGTGGCGGCCGGGACCCCAGCGGCCACGCGGACACTCTGGGTGTCCAGGACCACCAGGGTCGGGTCCTCTAATCGGCGGGCCTTCTCCCTCACCTGGCAGCGCAGGAGTTCATGGATGACCTGGTCGGTTCCGTCGTCGCGCCAGGCGGCGAAGTAGTAGTACGTCGCGCTCTTCGGCGGCAGATCGTGCGGGAGGTAGGCCCATTGGCAGTCGGTCCGGCCCTGACAGAGGAGCGCGTTCACGATCTCCCTCATCGCGTAGGCGCCCTGATGGCCGCTGACCGAGCGGTGCCGTTCCTTCCACGCCGTGATCACCGGGTCGATCAGAGCCCGCTGCTCGTCCGATAAGTCGCTTGGGTACGGCGTGCGTTCACTCACCCCGCCACCCCAACAGACCACCGTCTGCGGACCGGTAGATTCCGCCCGCACCCACACCATCAGGCGACGACAAAAACACTTAAAGTCTTACAAACCGCCCTCTCATGGGTCTCGACAACCACATGATCACCAGCACCGTGCCTGCTCTGCTCTCCCGGACCCCTTGCCACACAGCGGACATGACGCCACGTCACTCACGAGACCGGCGAACCGGACCAATCCCAATCGCGCAATGCCCCTGGGCCCCAGCCATACCCACCACCGACCGGCAAACGAAATCACCGGCACACCGCGATGGGACCAGCTCAAACACCCGAAGCGAAACAGGGAGGCCTAAGCCCTGATCCACCGACGTGGTTTGGGGAGTGGTCTTCTGACTGGTTTCGGGCCGGTTTCAGGTCGGCGGTTGGGCATGGGCAGGTGGTAGCCGCTGGTCTGCCCAGCTTGTCGCTTCGGCGGCTGGCGGTGAGGCGGGCCCAGTTACGGAAGTTGCCGTGGGCGGCGTGCTGGTCGGCGAAGGCGATGTCGCCGGGGTCGGCGTCGGTCCAGAGGGGGTGGTAGAGCGGGATGACGTCCGCCCCTGGTCGTCCCGGATGCGGCCAGGGGCGACCCCGGCGTCAGCCGTTGGGGTAGGCCTGAGCGATCAGCTTCTGCCGCAGCACCCCCCACTGGGCGAACATGTCGTGGACCAGGTAGAGATCCCGCCGCCGCGTCCAGGCCTGACCGGACTCGGCGTCGTACGTGTGCGGCATGTCGAAGCCGCGCGGAGCGTACGCCTTCATGCCCCGGTCCCGCGTGGTCTGTACACAGCGTTTGATGTGATCGCGGAAGCCGACCACACCTGCGGTGCCGATACCGCCGGGCAACTGCTTGCGGGCTGCCAGGACCTGGGCGGCGACTCCGTCGGTGCTCAGATAAGTGATCGTGCCGTCCGCCGCGATCACCGGCTCGATCGACGTCACATGCGTCATGTGGTACTTGGACTCCAGGAACCGCGCGATCTCCCACTGCGCGTACACCGGGATGTTGCGCACCGCCCGGATCCTCGCCACGGTATCGGCCAGCTCCTCATTGACCGGGCCCGGCTCGTAGAGCACCTTCGTCGGGTCGCCGCCCCCGGCCGGCGCCCGGTTCCCGAAGCCGTACGCCACGATGAAGTCGATGTCCGCCAAGGGAATCGTCTCAGGGTGCCAGTCGAAGCCGACGTCGTAGAGGTGCGGGACGACGGCGCGGGCCGTGTCCTTGTCGTTGAGCAGAGGGTTGGCCGCGGAGGCGAGAGCGACGGCGTACGCGTACAGGGCGTGCCGGTGAGTGAGGTGGGCCCGTTCATGGGCGAGCAGGACGCGGCGCTCGGCGGGCTGCAGGGCGCCCAGCATGGCGGCGGTGACCAGAATCCGACCGGGCGCGGTCGAGGTGGCCGGGATGGCGAAGGCTTGCGGGACCGGGGAGGCAGCGACGATAAGTTCGGTGTCCTCCGGGTGGCCCTCGCACAGGCGGTGCAGGGTGCGGCGGGTGGCGTGCTCGGTGCGCAGGGCCCGGTAGATGCGGTGGGCGATGAGGCCGAGGGCCAGGACCGCGGCCAGCGCGATGATCTCGGGGACCGGTTCGGGCAGGCGCCGTCCGTCCTCGCGGGCCTCGGCTGCCACCGGCGGGGCCTCGTTGATGAGGGTGGCGGCCAGCAGGATCAGGGCCCAGGTGGCGGCGGCGGCGAGGACGGCGGCCACGGTCAGGACGCGGGTGGCCAGGGCGGGTGCCACCCGCAGGCCCACCTGCGGGGCCACCGTGGTCAGGAGCAGGGACAGGACGAGTGGGATATAGACGTCGATCCTCACGGACCGCTCCCGCCGAGCAGGTCGCGCAGGGCGCGCTCTTCTTCCGGGCTCAGCCCGGTAACGAACTGCTGGAGCGCGGCGATCGGGTCGGGGCCGCGGTCGAGGGCCCGGTGCATGGCCTCGGCGGTGAGCTCGGCGGCGTTCTTCGCCGGCCGGTACGCGCCCCGGCGTCCGGCCACGTCACGAAGCACAAGCCCCTTGTCGTACAGGCGCCTGAGGATGGTGTGCACGGTGTTGTACGCGAGACCGCCACCGATCTCGGCCTGGATCTCGGCCGGGGTCAGCGCCTGTTCCGTCGCCCACAGGGCGGCGAGGACTTCGCTCTCCAGTTCACCCGCGCTGCGCCGGTCCGCTCTGCCGTGGGGAGATGTACCTGCCATTCGGTCACCTTACAGCGCGTAGGGTTTTCAGGCAGGCGGTGCGGGTCCTGGCGGAGCCAGCTGCGGGGCGCTCAAGGCTGGCACGCTTTACTGCGGAGTGCCGGCTGCGAACATGTCCTCGACACTCTGGGCCGTGGCGCGGGCAGGCCGCACTGATCCCCGCTTCGGCGGTGGCGATGGGCGCGTAGCGACTGGAACAAGGCGAACCTCACTCATCGCTCGGCGCGCCGGACCGCGGAGTCGGCCGAGACAGCCCAAAACGGCAGGAGGAGAAGTGCCGTTGCGATGAGCACCATCGTCACTGTCTCTCCCGTCACGGCATCTCTTGACCCGTGTGCGGATACTTCGCTGATCAGAATGAGACGCCACAAAGCCATGGCGCCCAGCGCCGCGTAGAAGCCGAGCCGCAGAACTTTTGCCAGGCGGCTGTGCAAGCGGTAGAGCAGCAACAGCCTGCCGATGGAGACGTGTGGTTCCTCGTTGACCAGTGCGGATGTTTGATTGAGCCAGCCCTGCGCCATGGCGTGCCCCAGCCGGAGCGTTTCGGGATCGGAGGGGAGCAACTGCTGCGCCGCCCACCATTCGGCTGCGAAAGTCACCTGCCGGGACGCGTCGTCGAAGGCCAGCCGGCGACGTCCCGCCCGAGTGCGACGCCGTGCTGCTGCCCGGGCACTCGGTCAGGTTCTCACGGAAGTTGCCGTTTCTGTCGGGCAGTTGGGCTGGTCTGCGATGTGCGCGGTACGTCGGCGGCGGAAGAGGGCAGGCAGGCTCGGTGGGGTGAGGAAGCCCTCGGCACGGGCGCTGGCGATGCCGATACGCGGGAGGTCGCTGGTCTTCTCGAACAGCAGGAAGCGGGGCTCCCACACGGGGCGGTACTTGGCGTTGGCGCGGTAGAGGGACTCGATCTGCCACCAGCGGGAGAACAAGGTGAGCACCGAGCGCCACCCCCTCAGGACGGGGCCCGCACCCAGGCGGGCGCCGCGTTCGAAGACGGCGCGGAACATGGCGAAGTTCAGCGAGACCCGCCGTACCCCTAACTCGGTCGCGTGCAGGAGGAGTTCGACGACCATGAACTCCATCAGGCCGTTCTCGCAGGCGCGGTCGCGGCGCATCAGGTCCAGCGACAGCCCGTGCTCGCCCCAGGGCACAAAGCTCAGCAGGGCCCGGGGCTCCCCCTGGCTGTCGCGGCACTCCAGCATCACGCAGCGGCCGTCGTCCGGGTCGCCGAGCCGTCCCAGCGCCATGGAGAAGCCGCGTTCGGTCGCACCGTCCCGCCAGTGGTCGGCGTTGTCGATCAGGGTGGTCATGTCGCTGTCGGGGATGTCTCCGTGGCAGCGGATGCGCACGGTGTACCCGGCGCGGCGCACGCGGTTGTGCGCCTGCCGTACGCCCCGCATGGCGCGCCCTTCGAGGGTGAAGTCGGCCAGGTCCACGATGGCCTCGTCGCCCAGCTCCAGGGCGTCCAGGCCGTGCCGGGCGTAGATCGTTCCGGCCTCCTCGCTCGCGCCCATCACGGCCGGCGTCCAGGCGTGCCGACGCGCCTCGTCCAGCCACGCCTCGATGGCGCCGGGCCATGCCTCTGGGTCGCCGATCGGGTCGCCGGAGGCCAGGGTCACGCCGCCGATCACCCGGTAGGTGACGGCGGCCTTGCCGCTGGGGGAGCAGATGACGGCCTTGTCGCGGCGCAGCGCGAAGTAGCCGAGGGAGTCGCGCTCGCCGTGCTTCGCCAGCAGTTCGCGCAGGCGTTTTTCATCCACTTCGCCGAGCAGATCGCGGCCCCGCGGGGCGCGGAAGCAGGCGTACAGGACGAGGAGGAAAGTCGCGGCGATCAGAATGTTGATCGTGACGTCCACCCAGCGGGGCGCGTGCACGGCGTCGACGCGGTCGGCGAACGGGCCGACGCTGATGCCGCGCAGCAGGGTGTAGGCGATGCGGTCGTGCAGGGAGGCTCCGGACAGCCGGTTGGTGGCGCCGACGAGGAGGGTGCCGATGGTGCCGCTGACCAGGATGCCGACGACTCCCACGGCCATGGCCAGCTTCGGGTTGGAGCGGTCCCCGACGGCCTGGAACTCCGTGCGGCCGAGCAGCAGCGCGGTCACGAACAGGCCGGTGAGCAGGGCGGAGAGCCAGTTGAACGCATGCTGGCGGTACGGGTCCTGAGTCAGCGCGAGGACGTAGAGCGCGAACAAAGGGCCCGCGAGCAGCATGTTGAAGATCCACGCGGCCCGTTTGCGGCGCCGCATCACCACGGCGAGGAACAGGGCCAGCGCCGCCGAGACCAGGCCGGCGGTGGCCAGGTACGGGGTGAAGAACTCGCCCACGTTGTGCTCGTGAACCTCTTCACGGAACGGCAGCGAGACCACCGCCGCAATGTTGAGCAAGGCGAGCAGCCGCAGGTACCAGACCGTGGCCGCGGCTGCCCGTGGCCGGAGCCGTAGGAGAGTATGCGGCCGTCCGGCCTGTGCGGGGGCGTGGTGCGGGAGCGGGGATCGCTGCTTGGGGATCAGGACTGGCTGGTGTGCGGGCACCGTGAGGGATCACCTTGACGAGAGGCCGGGGGTACCGGCGGGGACGGGGACTGGCGGGCAGGTGTGTTGCGTGCGGCACGAATGCCCCAGGGGCGTCGGCGAGGACGGGGCACGAGCTGGGGTGCGGGCGCGTCCGGAGACGGAGCCCCACGGCCCGCGGCGTGTTTTCGGTCGAGGACCTGGTACATGACCTCGGCGGTCATCTCGGCGGCATTCCGCACGGGTTCGTAGGCTCCGTCGGTGTCAGGGGCGGGCCGGACGAGGTCCTGCTCGCCAAGGTGCTGGAGGATGACGCGCAGGGTGTCGCGCGCGAGATCGCCGCCGGTCTCGGCCTGGATCTCGGCCGCGGTCAGCGCCCGGCCGGTGGCCCACAGGGCGGCGAGAACCTCGCTCTCCAGCTCACGAGCGCCCTGCCGCTCGCCGCGGCCCGCGGTCACGGTCGTCTCACCCTCACCGGGTCGGCGCACAGGCGCTCCCCGTCGACGACCGTGCGCGCGGTGCCGCCGACCGGGTACATGTTCAGCAGCAGGAAACGGATCCTCACCCGGCCTGCTCCCGCGCGCAGACAATCGACAGGTTGTCCTTGACGGTGAAGTACGGCTCCACCCGCACCCCGGCGGCGCGCTGCGCCGGATAGACGAAGGACTTGTGCTTGCCGGCGATGTCATCCCAATGCCTGCCCACCCGCAGCGGCTCCTCGCCCATGCCCGCATCGCGACAGTCGAGGTACGGGTCCCAGATCCATTCCCGGGCGGTGCAGGCGGTGGCCAGGGCTTCCAGCGGGATCCGCACCTGGAACCGGTCGCCGTAGTCGTCGGTCGGCAGGCGCATCTCGGCGCGGCTTCCGTCGCGGGCCTTGAGGACGAGGACAGCCTTCTCGGCCGTCGCTCCGACCAGAGACAGGCGCAGCAGGATCTGTCTGTCGCGTGGCCAGACCTCGTCGACCTCCGCGCTGCACTCCTGCGAACTGTCCGTCAGTTTGACCATGTTCGTCCCTAGCGTTCGCCAGCATTCGCCACCGTTCCTACAGTCTGTAGGGTAATGGAAACCCTACATCTTGTAGGGCGCGAGGGGCGAGTGATGACCAAGACCCTGAACACGACGTTCAACCGTGCCGCCCGTCGTGAGCCGCCGCTGATCACGGGCACGCGGTGGGACCGGAGCGGCGAGTGGTGGCTGGCGGCGGTGGCGGGCGCGTTCACCTTGGCGCAGTTCGTCATGGTGCGGCCCGGGATGGGGCTGGGCTGGGACGAGTCGGTTTACGTCAGCCAGGTCAGCTCCCACGCACCGGCCGCGTTCTTCAGCGCGCCGCGTGCCCGCGGGGTCTCCCTGCTGGTCGCCCCGATCGCCTCGTGGACGTCGTCCACGCCGCTGCTGCGGGTCTATCTGTCGCTGCTGTCCGGCCTCGGACTGTTCCTTGCCCTCCGCGCTTGGCGGGGGCTGTCTCCAGTACGGGTGCTGGCGTTGGCGGGTGCCCTGTTCGCGAGCCTGTGGGTGACCGTGTTCTACGGTCCGCAGGCGATGCCCAACTACTCGGTCGCGACCGGCGCGCTCGCGGGCGTCGGCTGCTTCCTGCGCGCCCAGTCCGACCGCACCCGGCACGGTGCGGTGTGGGGGCTGGCGGCGAGTGCGGCACTGACGGCGTGGATGCGGCCAGCGGACGCCGTATGGGTGAGTCTGCCGCTGCTCGTGGCGTTGGTCGTCGTGCGCCGGTGGCGCTACTGGCGGCTGCTGTTCGCTCTGGTGGCGGGGCTGGTGGCTGGGGCGGGCGAGTGGGTGATCGAGGCGCACCTCAGTTACGGCGGGCTGGGCGCCCGGCTGACCGGGGGCTCCCGGATCCAGGACGGCCTGGGCTTCAACAACGCCGTCGACGACCAGCTGCGCAGCCTGGCCGGACGTACTCTGTGCCGCCCGTGTACCGGGACCATGCCGGCCGAGCCACTGCTCGCCTATGTCGCTCCCGCCGCACCGGAGAGCGGACGCCGATGACCACACCGTCCGACGCACCCGTCATCTCGGGAAGGCGGGCCTCCTGGCACACCGCGGCCACGCTGCTCGTCCTGCTCGTCGCGGCCGTGCTCGCGGCCCGGCACTGGACGGTCATCGACACCGGGGCGCAGGAGTTGGCCGCCGCCGACCGCGGCTGGCTGCTCGTAGCGGCCACCGCCGCCGCATTGACGTGGGGCTGCGCGGCCCTCGCCCAGCAGGGCACGGTCACCGAACCACTGCCCGCCGGACGGCTGGTGGCAGCCCAGTTCGCCGCGTCCGCCGCCAACCACGTCCTGCCCGCCGGAGTCGGCGCGGGCGCGGTCAACTGGCGCTTTTTGACCCGCTGCGGACTCACCCCCACCGACACAGCGACCGCCCTCGCCCTGAAGGCCACCGCGAGCGCCACCTCGCGCGCCGCCCTGATCACCGGGCTCAGCGTGGCCTGCCCCGGCATCCTCCGCCTGCCGCACCTTCCCGCAGGCATCCCCGCCATGCTCCTCGTGTCCGCCGCGGCGACCATTGCACTCCTCGCCCGTCTGCTGCGCACCCGGATCCGCGGCCTGCTCCAGACGGCGCTCGCGCAGGTGAGGGCGGTGCACGAACGCCCGGCGCGAGCGGCGGCGTTGTGGGCCGGCTCGCTCGCCTTCGCCGCATCGCATGCCCTCGTCGTGTACGCCGTCACCCAGGCCCTCGATATGCCGCTGCCCGCCGCCCGGGTCGCCCTGGCGTACCTGGCGGCGAGCAGTGCCGCCGTCCTGCTGCCCACCCCCGGCGGTATCGGTTCCCTGGATGCCGCGCTCGCCCTGGCTCTGGTCACGGCCGGGATCCCGGGCGGCGCAGCCGCGACGGTCGTCCTCGGCTACCGGCTGCTGACGGTTTGGCTGCCGTTGGTCCCGGGGCTGCTGGTGCTGGCTCTCCTGGTGCGCCGCAAGGTGCTGTGACCCGGCCTCGGCCGAGGGTTCCACGGGGAGGACACGCCAGTCACGAGCGCAGGGACGCGGGGTGAGCATCGGCCGGCGTACGGGAGTGCTCGGCGCCGGCGGAGGGGCCGTGAAGCCGATGACGGCGCCGCCGCAGGGCCGGTTGCGAGCGAATGCGATGCCGCCATGGGTGACGGCGACGGCGCGCACGATGGTCAGGCCAAGGCTGGAACCAGCCGCTCGTCGCCGTCACTGGTGTGGGACGTGGGATGCACCTTTCGTTGCGTTGTGGTGGGAGCGGTGCTGGGAGGAGTCCGGGGTCCAGCCTGCCGCATCGGGGTTAGCGGGGGCACCGGGAGCGCGGCACCGGTCTCACCGAGCGCCGGGGCCGGGGCGTGGGCTCGGCGCACGCGCAGGGCGTGCAGCGCCCCGGATCCCGCGGGCGTGGACGCCACCGGCCGGGTTCGTTGCACACCAGTTCGGAGCGGCCGGGCCGCAGCGTCACCGTGGTTGAGGTCGACGCGCCCGGGATGATGCCCTACCTCGGCCCCTGCGCCGCGGCCGCGTGGCACGCCTCCACCCCATGCCGCCGCCGCATCGATGCCCCCGGGGAGCCGATGGGGCGCTGCCCAACGGAGTGGCCTGCCGACCTCAGCCGGACTCGGTCTCGAACCTCTGTGCGCTAACCCTCCTGCACCACGGGGCGCGCGTGCTCGACGGTGTCGTCAATGAGGACGACCTGGTGTCCGACGGCGGCGAGCAGCGAGGCGGCGATCGCGGCCCGGAAGCCGCTGCGGCAGTGCACCCAGTGCTCGGCCTCCGGCAGGGACACGATGGCATTGGGCAGTTCGGGCAGCGGGATGTGACGGGCGCCGGGCAGGTGGCCGGAGCGCCACTCGCGGTCACTGCGGACGTCCAGGACCTCCACCTGTCGCCCGGGCCGGACAGTGGCGAGGGTGGCGAAGTCGGATCGCGGGTAGGAGGCCAGCTCTTGTGGGCCGACCCATTCGAGCGGGTTTCCGACGGCGGCAGCCGCAAGATGGTCGAAGCCGATCCGCAGCAGCTCGATGCGGGCTGCCTGCAACTCGTTGTGGTCGGCGGCCAGCAGGGTGACGGGGGCGTCGAACGGCACCAGCCAGCCGAGGTAGGTGGCAAGGGATCCGGAGGCGTCGAAGTTGACCGTGCCCGGCAGATGGACCGGCGCGTAGTCGGCTCGCGGACGCACGTCGACCACCCACTCGCCCGCTGTGATCCGGTCGGCCAGTTCGGCCGGATCCGCAAGCCTTGGCCCGGGGAGCGAGGCGCGGGGCGGCGGCCCGGCAGCGTTGATCGGCGCCATCCGGCGGTAGTACGCGGGGCAGGGCTCCAGACCCGTCAGTGTCCCGGTCACGAAGGCGTCTTCGGTTTGGCTGAAGACAGGGTTCACGGCCCGCTCGCGGCCGATGGTGGAGCGTTGGACCGCGCCGACGGTCGTCGCGGCGCAGAAGCTGCCGAAGCCGTGGGTCGGCAGGATGACAGTGTCGTCGGGTAGTACCTCGGCCAGGTGGCGCACTGATCGGTACTGCTGGTGGGCGAGCGGCTCGGCCAGGTCTGCATCCATGAGGTCGGTACGGCCCGTGGTGCCGTACAACAGGGAGCCGCCGGTGCATACCAGCCGAGGCGCCCCGTCGGCGGGCGCGAAGGCGTAGGCGAGGTGGTGGTCGGTGTGCCCGGGTGTGGCGATCACCTGGATCCGCAGCTTCCCGGCCGTCAGTTGGTCGCCGTCGCCGACCCGGACGGCGTCGAAGCCAAGGGGCGGCCCGGCTGGCACCGCGTAAGCCGCCTGGCAGCGGCGGGCGAGCTCCAGACCGCCTGTCACATAGTCGTTGTGCAGGTGGGTCTCCACGACCGTGTCGAGCCGCAGGCCGCGGTCCTCGAGCACACTGGTGACGCGCTCCAGGTCACGTTGCGGGTCCACGGCGACCGCGACCGACCCGTCCGTGATCAGGTAGCTGCGGTTCCCGAGGCTGAGCGTGGAGATCTGGATGATCTCCACGCTATCGGGCAGCCGCTCGGAGAGCCGCAGCTCGGCCTGGGTGGCCCGGCCCGGCTCCGCCTCGACCGGCATCTCCGTGACACCACGCGGCGAGAGCGCCCGCAGCACCCAGTGCCCCGGGGGCACGTAGAAGCGGAATTCCCCAATCGCGGAGGTGACTGCCTCACCGACGAACTCCCCTGCCGGATCGAGCAGCCGGACCCAGACGCCCGCGGCCGGCCCGTCGGCGACCTGGACGCGGCCGGTCACGACGGTTCGGGTGGTGGGTTTGGGATCCACGGGTGTCGCGGTCATCTCTGATCCGTCTCGCGCAGCCCCGCCTATGCTTCCGGCGGGGTCACTTCTCGATCGGAACGCCGACCATCGAGCCGTACTCGGTCCACGAGCCGTCGTAGTTCTTCACGTTGGGGTGGTCGAGCAGTTCGTGGAAGACGAACCAGGTGTGGGCGCTGCGCTCGCCGATCCGGCAGTAGGCGATGGTGTCGCGGTCAAAGTCGACGCCTGCGTCGAGGTAGAGCGCCCGGAGTTCCTCGTCTGTCTTGAAGGTGCCGTCGTCGTTGGCCGCCTTGGACCAGGGGACGTTTCTGGCACCGGGGATGTGACCACCGCGCTGTGCCTGCTCCTGCGGCAAATGGGCGGGGGCCAGCAGCTCACCTGAGAACTCCTGGGGGGAGCGGACGTCGATCAGGTTCTGGTTCTGCTGCCCGACCGAGGCCAGCACCTCGTCACGGAAAGCCCGGATCGAGTAGTCCGGCTCCTTGGCGGTGTAGCCGGTCCTCGGTCGCTGCGGCACCTCGTCGGTGAGCGGCCGCAACTGCAGTTCCCAGATTTTGCGACCGCCGTCGAGCAGGCGCACGCGCTCGTGCCCGTAGACCTTGAAGTACCAGTAGGCATAAGCGGCGAACCAGTTGTTGTTGCCGCCGTACAGGACAACGGTGTGGTCGGGCGTGATGCCGCGCTCCGACATCAGCTCCTCAAAGCGCTTCTGGTCCACGAAATCGCGGCGGACCGGATCCTGCAGATCGTTCTTCCAGTCCAGCTTCACCGCGCCCGGGATGTGACCGGCGTCGTAGGCGCTCACATCCTCGTCGACCTCGGCGATCACCATGCTCGCGTCGTCCACGTGCTGCTGCACCCAGTCGGCGTCGACCAGGGATTGGTCACGGCTCATGGGCATGCCTTTCACTCGGGGTGTACCCCTCTTCCAGCACAACCCCTGCCTCGGAAGGCGTCAACATCAGGATCCGCCTGGCAACTACAGGACCCCGCTCCAGAGCTGGAGCGCGCCGGTCGCAGGGCCGCTGGAAGACGTCGCCGGTGCTGACGATGGCTGGAGGCTCGCTCCAAGCCCCTGGGCGCCGCTCTGGCATCTGGCGTACGCCGTAGCGGGCGGCCCCGGATCCCGCGGGCGGTGGCCTCTACCGGCCGGTCACATCGAGCTCGGCGTACATGCCAGCGGCGTAGTGGCCGGGTTCGTTGCACACCAGTTCGTAGCGGCCGGGCCGCGGCGGCGAGGGTGAAGACGCCGGAGCCGGTGTCCTGCCGGCTGACGGGGAAGACGATCACGGGTGCGTAGGTGAAGAACTGCTCTCCGTGAGCGGCTCGCAGGATCGCGTTCCAGGCCACGGGCCCGAGGTCCGCGGCGGAAGGGCTCCAAAGCTACGACGAGGCCAGCGACATCCGCGACGATCTCGAGCCCAAAGAGATTCGCACGATCCTGCAGCACCTACGCACGTTTGGGATCTTCTACGCCGCGCCGCTTGACCTCGACTACGCCATGCTGCAGAAGTTCCAGGCCGCCTACAAGCATCCTGAACCGGGCGACTGCGGCCCGCACTCCAGCGACCCCGCCAACACGGTCATGGGGGAGGGAAAACCAGGCTGGCCTACTGGAGCAACGAGTAACGTCTTGAACTGCTGCGTTGGTACCGCTACCTGTTCCTGTCGCGCTCGAAACCAAGCACCCACCTGCAGGCGCTCGGCCACCTGAGCGACGGCGAGCTGAGCGCAAACCGGAGGTATGGGTGCCGACCGTTCCGCTCCTGTCGCTATCGGTGAGTCGGCAGGAGCGCGAGTGCCATCCGTTGCGACTGGTCAAGCCGAGCTTCTCCAGGCAGCCGAGTTTCACGGCTCCCGGGGTAGCAGATGGCGGAGGTCTGGGCACTGAGTTGGTACCGCTGGTACCATGGATACCATGTCGGAGCCCAAGGCCATGAACCTACGCTTCCCCGATCCCGAGCAGCGGGCCGCCATCGCGGCCGCCGCAAAGCAGGAAGGGGTCAGCATGCAGGAGTACATCCTGTCCGCCGCCTACGCCCGCGCCACCGCCATCGAGCACAGGTTCCTGGACAGTTTCAAGGAATCGATGGCTCGCAGCGGCGCCGCGTTCGCCGCCGAGCCCAGCAGCATCGACGCCACCGCGGAGCAGCGTGCCGCTGAGCAGCAGGCGCGCGAGTTCGAGCAGCAGGGGCAGGGCCACGCCGCGTGACCCAGCCCGAGCCGATCCACCCGCTCGACGTCACCTACCTGCTGCACGCCGCCGAGCTCCTCGACGGCGACCCCCAGGTCGACGACTACGGCCCCCTCTATGCCGCGGTCGCGCGCGTCAACGCCCAAGCCATGGACCGTGCCATCTACGGCTCCCTGCACCTCAAAGCAGCAGCCCTCCTCCAGACCCTGGCGAAGTTGCCTTGCCTGGAGCATTCCAACGAAGCATTCGCCTGGCACTCCGCCGAGGCCTACCTCGCCCTCAACGGACACCGGCTCGACTACCCGCCCAAAGCAGCCCTCGCACTCGTTCGGGACGCCGCCTCCGGGGCGCTCGGTGTCGCCCGGATCGCCCGCCAGCTGCACGGCTGGACTGTCACCTGACTCCTCGGGCAGAAGTCTGGGCAGCGGGGCACGGCCCGCCCGGTCGACGTGCGAAGGGCTCCCGGGCGGGCTCCACCTTCCACACTGACCGGCCCCCGCTGTTGCCGCGTGCGGCGCGGCCGTTGGCTGACCCGAATGGAACGGCGGCCGCCGCTAAGCGGCGGGACGTACTCAACGACAATGTCCTGGCACGGTCCATCAGCGAAGGTGCGCACCGCTTGCAGTTCGGCCATGTCGGCGGACAGCTGCCAGCGCAGCTTGGTCGCCACCCTGTGCCGTTCAGAAACTCATCGCTGCTGGTCAAGCCGCGTATCTGTACTCGTTGATGACGCCGCCCAGCACTCGGGTGCGGAGGAGTCGATGCGCGGTCAAGTCGGTCGAGGGCGCCGGGTGCTCCTGGGCGAGGGGAGGAAGGTGTCCCCGGGCCTGGTGGGGGCGATGGCCGTTGTAGTGGAAGGCGTAGACGTCGAGCACGCGTCGAGCGTGGGCTTCGTTCAGGATCAGCAGGTGGTCGAGGGCCTCGCGCCGAGTGTCCCGATGACCCTTTCGCAGTGCGCGTTCATCTGTGGGGCCCGCGGCGCCGTCTTCAGGGTCTCGATGCCCTCGGACGCGAAGACCGCGTCGAAGGACTCGGTGTACTTGCGGTCCCGGTCGCGGACCAAGAAGCGCAGCGACTCCAAGCGCAGGCACAGGTCGACGGCGAGGTTGCCGGCTTGCTGGACCGTCCACTGCGCGGTCGGATGCGCGATGTGCAGGCGGCGCGTGCCGTGCTCGAGGAAGACCAGCGCGTAGACCCGGCGAAGATCGACCAGGTCGATGTGCAGGAAGTCGCAGGCGATGACGCCGTCGGCCTGCGCCGTCAGGAACTCTCGCCACGTCGGCCCACCCCTATGGGGAGCAGGGCCTACTCCGGCAACAGTCAAGATCTCCCAGACCGTGGAGGCTCCGACCCGATGCCCGAGCCGCGCGAGCTCGCCTTGGATGCTGCGACACCCCCAACGCGGATTCTCCGCGGCCAGCCGCAGCACCAGCTCTTTGATCGCCTTCGTGGTCGGTGGCCGGCCGGGCCTGCTCCGGCGCTTGCTGTAGTCCCACCGGCGCGCCACGAGCCTTCGATGCCACGCCAGCACGGTACCCGGAGTCACCGGGAACACCTGCGCCCAACGACGCCGGGGTATCAGCGAGGACAACGCCGCGAACCACAGCCGGTCCGCCGGCTCGTAGCGCACCGGACCTGCAAGTTACCTGCGCAGCACCGCGTTCTCGTGCCGCAGGACAAGAAGTTCGGCGTCCTTGGCCACCTGCCGACGCAGCAGCAACACCGGGACCGACAACAGCTTCCTCGTCACCCGACAGACCAGCGAGACAATCACCCGCGGCATCGTCCCACGCGACCCTGAGCGCCACCACACCCCCTACGACCTGCAGCGACGCATGCGGTCCGCCGCCTGGGTCCGGTCGGCGATCAGGCGCCCCGTAGGCTGACCGGCTGCGTCCCGGCGCAGTCGTGTCCGGCGGGCGCTGCGAGCTCGGCGCCGCTGGTAGCAGGCCTCGCACTCGGCACCCGAGGCTGCGATCCGGATCTTCCCCGAACCGCAGATCACGCAGCCGACCCTCAAGATCAGCACCTGCACCGGTGCCCGGCCAGTGCGATGCTCCGGTGCCAGACGCCCTCCACTCTGACGGACCGTCCCGTACTTACGCCGCCGACCCCCAGCCACCGGCCCCACCCCCCTGGCATCCCCGGTTCGCCTTGCCGCGCGTCCTACCCGGCTCCTGCTGTCATCACACCGAACCGCGGCGTCTCGGAGGGCTGCCTGCCGCCGGTCCGCTGGCCTTGGCACACACGTCGAGCGCGGTCAGGCGGGGGTACAGCAGGTGATCGAGCACGGTGGCATGCGCCTTACAGGTGTTGGTCCGCCCGTGGTGCAGCACTCTCACGTACGGCTTGGTGTATGCGTGGGTCGGCGGTCCGGTCGTCAGCCACGCTGCTGAAAGTGCCGCGCGGAGTCTGCGTGGTCCCGTAGTACGGAGGTCATGACAGCGGCGGCATCCCCCTTCAGAAACAGCAGCCAGGGCCTGATCCTGTCCTGGGCGTTCCACTGATCCCAGGCGCCGTCCCACGTGCACACGGGTCGTGACGCCGGTGGAGGCGTACGGAACCTACGCCGCCACCGAGGAACCCGGCCGGGGGCCGGAACGTCACAGAGGCGGTACGGCGCACAGCCTCCACTCGTCACCGCCGCTCCCCGGGGGGACCCATGCGCATAAACACCACACGCACGGCTGGTCTGCTCGTCGTACTCGCCCTGTTCACCGTCGGAACCGTCACCGGCTGCGGCAACGAGACGGCAGGCGGAGGCCGCGGCGCGCAGGTCCGCGGCACCGATCCGGCGCCGGATCCGCAGGACCGCGCCCGCCAGGTCGCCGATGCCTGGGACGGCTCCAGGGCCGCCGAGTCGTGGGCCGAGGGCTACTACCCGATGGGGGAGACGGTCCAGCTACCCGAAGGCGCGTTCCGCAACGACGCCGACAAACGCGCCTACGGGGCGCAGAACTTCGTCCTGCGCGGCGAACTGCCCACCACCTCGCGGAAGGACGGGCGGGTGAAGTGGGAGAGCGGGGGCTCGCTCACGCTGCCCCTCATGGGGTCGCGGGAGGCCTTCGAGGCCATGGCCGGCGGAGGCGGCGACGGACCGCATCTCAGCGTGACCGGGGCAGAGCTGGGCTCCATGCCCCTGGTCACCAGCCGCGGCCCGGCGACCGTGCCGGCCTGGCTGTTCACGTTGGAGGGCTACGACACCCCTCTCAAGCGGGTTGCCCTCAGCCCCTCGGAGCTCCCCCAGCCGCCGATCGGGCCGGCCGGGGAAGTGCCCACCGACGAGTTGGCGCCGCTCGGCGGATTGGCCGAGGTGGCCGGCGACGGCCGGTCCGTCACGGTGGTGGCCACACACGGAGCCTGCGACGAAGGCCCTGCCGTGGACGTGCTGGAGACGGACGGCAGTGTGGTGCTTTCGGCATCCGTCGTCAGGACGAAGGACGGCCCCTGCGCCGCGGTTCTGCTCAGCAAGGAGATGACGGTGCAGCTGGACCGGCCGGTCGGCGACCGTGTCCTTCTGGACGCCTTCACAGGCCGGCCGGTGCCGCAGGAGTGACGAACTCCGGTCCGGAGCCAAACCGGCGACGGCGCGAGGCAGCGGTCGGGCGCCGTCCCACGCGCCGACGCCCGACGGGGCTCTTCGAGATCGAGGACGGGCACCGTGTGCCCCGCGCCTCGTCGTCACTCGCCCCGGCCCACGACCAGCCAGGTCGAGGGCAGTTCGAGGCGTGCGCCGTCGTCGGGATACTCGGTGGTGGCCAGCGGCAGTTCACCGGCCTGTGGGGCTCGAAAAGTCGTCGTTGCATGTCCCGCGGCGTATCGATACTCGTTGATGATGCCGCCGAAGACCCTGGTGCGGAGCAGGCTTCGGTCGTCGAGGTCGTGCACGATTGCGGGCTGCTCGGTCGCGCTGGGCGGTAGCTGCTGCCGGGATCGCTGCGCCCGGTGTCCGTTGCAGTGGTCCTGGTAGTCAGTCAGCACCTTCCAGACGTGGCTCTCGCCCAGGATAGGGACGTGGTCGAGGACCCGGACGCTTGCTTCCAGCCAGAGTTGACTACTCGGCACGACGATTTGAGAGCCGCCCGAGTCTTTGTCGTCGGTTCGTCCGCCATCCACGGTTTGCTCGCGGAATGTCCGCGAACCGCTCGCGGAATGTCCGCGTAACGGCGACTGGTGAGTAGCCGCGTACGCCCCGGTGCTGCTGACCTTGCTGTTCGCCGACCCCGGCTTCGAGGTCCTGAACGCCCCTGCAGCGGTGAAGGTGCCGCCGCTGGGTCTGCTGGAGGCGCTGCCCGCTCCGGTGCGGGAGCGGGCCTGGGCATGGGCGCGGCATGTGCGGGAGGTGGAAACCGGCCGCCCGGATGACGCGGGTGAGCCGCGGCCGCAGTACGACCCCGTCTCACAGACCCTGGCGCAGCGTGAGGAGGCCAAAGCCGCTGAGCTGACGGCGGCGGGGCTGCGTACGAGTGCGGTGACGGTGCGGCGGATGCGAGCGCGATATCGGGAGCGCGGGGTGTGGGGGCTGGTGGACCAGCGGGTCACCCGGCCGCGTACGGCGCTGGGGCGGGCCGATGATCGTGTGGTGGCCGCTGTCGTACAAGTACTGGAGGGCCAGCGGGAGCGGTCAAGCGGCACGTTCGGGCGGTTGCGGGTGTACACGGAGCGGGTGCTGGCCGAGCAGCACGGAGCTGGGGTGGTGCCCCTGCCGTCGCAGGCGACGTTCAACCGGCTCGTGCATGCCCTTGCCGACGGGCAGGGGCTGCTGGGCAGCGCACGGCAGCGCCGGTGGCGCACCGCGCGGCCCGCTCCCCCGTTCACCCCGACCATCGCCATGGCACCCGGTGAATTGGTGATGATGGACAGCACCCCGCTGGACGTGTTCGCGGTCCTGGACGACGGGGTCGTGGAGCGCTGTGAGCTGACCATCGCCCTTGATGTGGCCACCCGCAGTATCTGCGCGGCCGTAGTGCGTCCCAAGGGCACGCGCAGCGTGGATGCGGCCGTGCTACTGGCGCAGATGGTGGTACCGGCGCCAATGCAACCGGGCTGGCGCGAAGTGCTCACCATGGAACGGTCGGTGATCCCGTACGAGCGGCTGCTGAGCGTGGACGCGCGGTGTGAGGGGGCGGCGGCTCGTCCGGTGATCACTCCTCGGACCGTCGTGGTCGACCAGGGCAACGTGTTCATCTCCGCCTCATTCGTGGCCGCCTGCGAGTCGTTGGGGATCTCGCTGCAGCCTGCGCCGCCGGGCAACGGGCCGGCCAAGGGACACGTGGAACGGACGTTCTCCTCGATCAACACCCTGTTCGCGCAGCATGTGGCTTCTTACACGGGTTCGGATGTCAGCCAGCGCGGGCAGGACGTCGAGGATGAGGCGGTCTGGACCGTCCCTCAGCTGAAGGCGTCTCCGGATCTCGCGCCATGGCGGCCGGCCGTGGGGATCGCCCCGCAGCTCACCGACGCCGAGCTGGTCACGCTGGCGATGATGCAGGCCATGCTCGGCTTTACCTCCGAGGCCAGGTGGCTCCGCCACGCCGGCTCCCACCTGCGACATCTCTTCCCGTACCTGCCCAAGCAGCCCGGCTATAACAAGCGGCTGCGCAAGGCCGCCGAGCTGCTCCGCCGGGGCACCCGGCTACTGGCCACCGACACCTCGGTGTGGAGCGACGACGTGTGGATCGTGGACTTCACGCCGGTGGAATGCGGCCATTCACGCGAGACCGTCAAGCGTTCCGGCCTGGCCGGGTGGGCCGAGTACGGGTACTGCGCCAGTCACAGCCGGTTCTTCTGGGGCCTGCGGCTGCACCTGGTGTGCACCCTCCAGGGCCTGCCCGTCGCGTTCGCCCTGACCGGGGCCAAGGCCGACGAGCGCGAGACCCTGCTGGACCTCCTCTCCGCCGAACCCGGCCTCGTCGCCGCGCGTCCTGCCCAGACGCTCATCGGCGACAAGAACTACTTCGGCCGGGGCTTCGAAGACGAGCTCGCCGAACAGGGCATCCGGCTGCTGCGGCCGACCCGCAAGGGCGAGCCGGAACGGCCCGGAGCTCCCCTGTTCAAACCGTTGCGGCAGGTCATCGAGTCGGTCAACGAGACCTTCAAGGGCCAACTCGATCTCGAACAGCACCGAGGGCGCACGCCCGGCGGTGTCATCGCCCGCGTCATGCAGCGAATCCTCGCGCTGACCGCCGCGATCTGGCACAACGACCACACCGAACAGCCCGTCCTACGCTCACTGATCGCCTATGACCACTGACGTCTTTCGCTGTGTCTCGTCGTAACAGCACTGCTGGGACGGAGAGAAGACGTCGGGTCACCTGGTACAGGAGCGACACGATCACCCGAGCATGGTCGCAGACCCACGCACCGGCCGTGGCCTTTTGGCCAGCAGCGATGAATAACCGAGCCCCACACCCGGCAGGCGAATACCCGAACCGGTGAACCGTCCACACCCGGCTGTCCGTTCTCGGTCGCGGCGGTGCAGCCTTCCAGTGAGTGGTCGGGCAGCCGACCCTTGGGAGCCCAGGAGGTCTGGCCCTGGGTGTTCCACCCCGCGAGGCCTGCTCCTGACTCGTGTGGCCGCCGTAGATGCCCCACGCCGCGCTGGCCCGACGTGGAGGCGACTTTCCGGGCCCCACAGGGCGGCGGTGCGGAAGATCCGGCGGTGCCGGAATACTGCCGCTGCACCGCCGCGCGGGGCGGCCAGGACCGGAGGGAGTCACCCGGGCTGTCGGAATCCGGCATGTCAGGAACCTGACACCATCAGGGAGATGACATGCACAGGTCGACAATGGCAGGCTCTTGACCGGCCGCATGGGGCTAGGCGTTCCCCACAGGGATCTCGCACCGCTGCGGTCATGTCCTCCTCACCGCACCACCAGCTCTACTCGGGCAGCACCCCCTGCCCGGGCTGTCACCGGCCGCAACCCCGGTCGCCGCAGAAGGAGTTCCGCGTGAGAAAGACCCCCCGAAAGGCTGTTGTCGCGAGCGCGCTCATAGCGGGCGCCGCGATGATCGCCGTTGCGCTCCCCACGTCCGCCACCGCCGGCACCCAGACCGACGCGCCCAAGGCGCAGGTCCGGGCCGGCGCGCTGCAGGTCCAGCTCAGCGCGAGTGAACGCGCCACGCTGCTCGCCGACGCGCAGGCCACCGTCGCCACCACCGCCAGGACCCTGGGCCTGGGCAGCCAGGAGCAACTGCTGGTGAAGTCCGTCCTGAAGGACGCCGACGGCACGGTACACACCCGCTACGAGCGGACCTTCGCGGGCCTGCCGGTCCTCGGCGGGGACCTCGTCGTCCACGCGGCGGCGAACGGCGCCGTCAAGGGCGTCAGCAAGGCGACCAAGGCGACGGTGAAGGTCGCCTCGACCACCGCCGTGAAGAGCGCCGACTCGGTGAAGACCTTCGCGCTCGGCCGCGCCAAGGCCAAGGGCACCACCGCCCCAAAGGCCGACACCGTCCGCAAGGTTGTCTGGGCCGCCTCCGGCAAGCCCGTGCTGGCCTGGGAGTCCGTGATCGGCGGCGTGCAGCACGACGGCACCCCGTCCGAGCTGCACGTCATCGCCGACGCCACCACCGGTGCCAAGCTGTTCGAGTACCAGGGCATCGAGACCGGCACCGGCACCGGCCAGTACAACGGCCAGGTCACCCTCGGCACCACGCTGTCGGGCTCGACCTACGAGATGACCGACGGCACCCGCGGCGGCCACAAGACGTACGACCTGAACGGCGGCACGTCCGGCACCGGCACGCTGTTCACCGACGCGGACGACGTCTGGGGCAACGGCCTGCCGAGCGACCGTCAGACCGCCGGTGTTGACGCCGCGTTCGGCGCCCAGGCCACGTGGGACTACTACAAGGACGTCCACGCCCGCAACGGCATCAAGAACGACGGCGTCGGCGCCTACTCCCGCGTGCACTACGGCAACGCCTACGTCAACGCGTTCTGGTCCGACTCCTGCTTCTGCATGACCTACGGCGACGGCTCGGCCAACGCCAAGCCGCTGACCGCCGTCGACGTGGCCGCCCACGAGATGACCCACGGCGTCACCTCCAACACCGCCGGCCTGATCTACAGCGGCGAGTCCGGCGGCCTCAACGAGGCGACCTCGGACATCATGGCCGCGGCTGTCGAGTTCTACGTAAACTCCGAGACCGACCCGGGTGACTACCTGGTCGGCGAGAAGATCGACATCAACAGCAACGGCACCCCGCTGCGCTACATGGACCAGCCGAGCAAGGACGGCAGGTCCAAGGACGCCTGGTACTCGGGCATCGGCAGCATCGACGTCCACTACTCCTCCGGCCCGGCCAACCACTGGTTCTACCTGGCCTCCGAGGGCAGCGGCGCCAAGGTCGTCAACGGCGTGAGCTACAACAGCCCGACCTCCGACGGCCTGCCCGTCACCGGGATCGGCCGCGACGCCGCCGCGAAGATCTGGTACCGCGCGCTGTCGACCTACATGACCTCCTCCACCAACTACGCCGCCGCCCGCACCGCCACCCTGCAGGCGGCCGCCGACCTGTACGGGCTCGGCAGCGACACCTACAACAACACCGCCAACGCCTGGGCCGCCATCAACGTCGGCAGCCGCATCGTCCAGGGCGTGACGGTCACCGACCCCGGCCTCCAGACCACGCTGGTCAATAAGTCCGCGAGCCTGCAGATCCAGGCCACCAGCACCAACCCGGGCGCGCTGACCTACACGGCCACCGGCCTGCCGGCCGGCCTGTCGCTCAATGCCTCCACCGGCCTGATCTCCGGCACCCCCACCAAGCTGGGCACCAGCACGGTCACGGTCACGGTCACGGACTCGACCAACGCCTCCTCCACCGCGACGTTCACCTGGAACGTCGTCAGCGTGATCAAGACCTTCGAGAACACCACCGACGTCGCCATCCCGGACGGGGGCGCCGCGGTCTTCTCGGACGTCAACGTCACCGGGATCGCCGGCAAGGCACCGAGTGCCCTCAAGGTCGACGTGGACATCAAGCACACCTGGCGCGGTGACCTGGTCATCGACCTGGTGGCCCCTGACGGCACGCTGTACCGCCTGAAGGATTCCAACATCAGCGACTC
Source organism: Streptomyces sp. NBC_00873 (assembly GCF_045207415.1). NCBI lineage: Bacteria > Bacillati > Actinomycetota > Actinomycetes > Kitasatosporales > Streptomycetaceae > Streptomyces > Streptomyces sp. NBC_00873. The sequence goes on along the minus strand of NZ_CP108803.1, from coordinate 9,228,340 downwards.
GGCCGACGACGTGCTCGCCACCTACACCGTGAACGCCTCCAAGAAGACCGCCAACGGCACATGGAAACTCAAGGTCCAGGACATGTTCAGCGGCGACAGCGGATTCATCAACAGCTGGAAGCTGACCTTCTGACCTCAGTAGCAGCACACTGAGGCGGCGGGACCCCTCCCGCCCGGGCCCGGCCGGCCATGACCGGCCGAGCCCGAACGCTGCTCCGGGCTCCGGGCCGCGAGACCCGGGACGAATTGCAGATCCACCTGGTCCCTGTGCTGCTGGACGGTGGAGTGCGGCTGTTCGGAGTGCGGCCGTTCAAGGAGATAGGCGACCATACCCGCGAGTTCGAGACCACCAGGGTCATCGACCTCCCCGGGGTCGCCCACCTCCGGCTACGCCCCGTCAAGTGACGACCGGCGGCCCGGTGCGGGCTGCCGGTCGCCCGGCTCAGTGCGCGTCGCGGATGAGGGAACGCACCAGTCGGCACGTGGTGCTGGACGGCGGGTGGCTCCCGATCCGGGCGGCGGTGGCGCATATCCGCCGGTTACGAGCCTGCTCGGCGCGGTAGACACCCGTGTCGAGCAGAGCGATGGCCAGGCGCATGTCCTTCAGGCTGCAGTTGTGGTTGTGGGACTCGTACCATTCGCGCGGCTGCCGGCAGGCAGCCGCTTCTTCTTCAACGGCTTCGTCGTGACTGCGGCTACGGCTACGGCCATCAGCGACCTCCACCCGGCCGGTGGCCGGGAAGCCCCGGACCTCACCGCGGTGCGTGCCCCGGACCGTCAGCCGCACCCCGACCCGGTCGCCCGACCGAAGACGTCGTCCATCGGACCTCAAAGTCGGGGAAGGCGGCGCGCAGCACCTCGGCGTTCCGCCGCCACGCGTCGCGTCCCCGCATCTGCAAGGGCATCCCCGCGATGTTGATGGCGAAGTCTTCCGTCATCAGCCGGGTGCAGGCGTCGAGGTCATGGCGGTTCAGCGCGGCAAAGGCGGCACGGACGAGCGCCACGGGGTCCTGGCCGGGCCGGGGCGCGGGCGTGGGGATGTGGCCGGTCATGGCGGGTCCTTCGTCGGGTCGGCGGCGGGCGGGGACCGCGGCCTCGCCCCCCGTTCCACTGCCGGATCGCGTCCCCGCCCTGTCCCTGCGCCCACGCCAGGGTCGACTTGTAGATGGTCAGCGCGGTGGCGGCGTCGTGGAAGCAGTCGCCCGCCTCCAGCCACTTCCGGGGCCCGCCCTTGAAAGCGGCCCGGAACGCGTCGCCGGCCTTTCCCGACCAGCCGTCGGTGGTGTCGATTCGCTTGAGACCCTCGTCGGTCGAGTGCAGAGTGTCGCCGTAGCTCTTCAGCCAGGCGGCGGTCGAGGTGATCGCCTCCGGGTCGTCCGGTACGAGCTCCTTCGGGTCGCACGTCTGTCCGAGGTCCTTCGCCGTCACTTCGCCCCGGATCCTCGCCGTTGTCACGGCTGAGCGTGCCGCTCAGATGCCCGGCAAGCTGCCCTTCGAGCTGGCCGTAGGCCTTCACGCTCGCGTTTAGGCGCTGGGAGACCTGCGTGGCGTCCTTCGCCAGGTTCTCCACGCCGATCTCCCAGCGGGTGCAGAACTTCCCGAGGACGTCGGCCAGATGATCGTGGCCGACGTCCTCCTTCTTGTGGCCGAGATCGCTGACCTCACGGCCTGCCGTTCTCGACCTGGAGTCTGGCCAAGCTGGTCGCCGAGGGGGTGGTCGACGACATCAGCCACGAGGGCCTTCGGGCCCTGCTCCGCGAGGAGGCGTCTCCTTACGTTTGTCGGTGGGTTGATTCCTTTCAACGCGTGAAGACCTGGAAGACCTCCCGCGACCCCGACTACGCGGCCAAGAAGGCCCGCATCGAGCATCTCTACGCGATCGCCGACGGGGAGGTCATACCCGAGGAAGGCGAGCCCGAAGTCGTCTTCTACATGGACGAGTTCGGGCCGCTCAACCTCCAGCCCCACCCCGGTCGGCAATGGACCGAACGCGGCGGCCGGCACAGGGATCCCGATCGCAAGCCCCGGCCCCGCCGCCGGGCGACCTACACCCGTCCGCACGGGGTCCGCCACCTGTTCGCTTTTCTCGTAGCGGGTGGCCACCGCCCGGTGCCTCTTGAACCGGTTGATCCCGCATTCGACACGGTCGGACAGGCGAGACGCAGGAGCACGAGTGGTCATCATGCCGTGGCAACTGGCCGCGGCCGCAAGCGGGATGACCTGCGCGGACGAGATTCTCGGCACGCACAGAGCTGACCGACTCCGGTGTCACCCGGTGTAGGTGAACTCGTCGGCTGGACTGGTGGGGGACGAGTAGCCGTTCACGGTCACGGTGATGTCCACGGTCGTGCTCGTAGGCTTGCCCGACGGGGGTGCTTTGGCGACGATCTTGTCCGAGTCGACCTGGACGGATGGCGAGGTGTTCTTCCCGAAATGCACGGTGGCGCCTTTCGCGAAGCCCGCGCCGGAGATAGTGACCGAGTCGTTGGCCTTGCCCCTGTCCGGTGTGATGCCGGTGACCACCACGGGTTCGGGCCCGCCGTAGGCGAACTGCCCGAGCGGGACGGCCGGGGAGGTGCCCAGGGGGTTGGTGACATACACGTTGACGATGCCGGTCCCGTCGGGCACCTCGGCAGTGATGGTGCCGTCAGGGTTGAACGTGGGTGGTTTCTGGCACGGGACGGGGCCGAAGTCGACGTTGCAATCCTTGCTGAAGTCGCGGCCCTTGATAGTGACCTGTGTGCCCGATGCGCCGAAGCTGGGGATCACGCCGGTCACCACCGGCGGCCCGGAGAGGACGGGCGCGTCCAGCAGTTTGAGGTAGGTGGAGTTGGCATGCTGAAATGCGACCTGGCCCAGGAAATCCTCAACCGAGGCCTTGACCAAATTGTCGTCGCGAACCATGTAGTCGGTGTTCTTGCTGACGGCAGTGCCCGGCTGGACGTAGACATTGTTCCCGCGCAGAGCTGCGATCGACCCGAGGAGCACCTTCACCTCGAGAGTTGCCGCTGGTCCGGGATCCGGGTACCAGCTCTCCGCGGTGGGGAGATCGGCCCAGGCCAGCGGCACCACGTCGTAGGCGTTGACGTAGCGCTGGTTCATGCTCCCGAACTGGGAGGTGAGGTAGTCGGCGAAGCTCTGCAGACCGGCGGTGGGTGCCGCGAAGGTGACCACCCCGAACTGAGGCTGGCTTTGCTGCCAGGTCTGCGCCTTCAGGTACAGCGCGACCATGGTCGCGATGCAACCACCCAGGCTGTGACCGATTACGTAGACCGTCGGCTGCGGAATCCCCGTCAAGAGGCCGGCGAGCGCCTGCACGAGATTGGAGCTGGCGCTGAGCGAACGCATGTCGACGACCTGAGTGAAGGCGTCCATCGCCCCCTTCGACACGGAAATGGGGGACGTCGACCCGCTGGCGGTGAACGGCACCACCGTGCCGACGTCGAGGTCTTCGAGAATGTCGGTCACGCTGGCGATTGTCCCGCGGACGACCACGGCAAACTGGTTCGAGCCGTCGTTGTTCTTGGCGATGTACGCCATGTTCGCGTTGTCCGGGCTCAGCGCGAGCCACGTCGGTGTCCAGTTTTTCGTCAGGGGGGAGTTGGAGAACTGCCGGGAGATGCCGAGCTTGATCCGCTCGGTCTGGGCTTGCAGGGTCTCCCCCGACGGACGCGGAGTCGCTCCAGTTGCCGCGATCGCGGCCAGGGTCATGGCCACCTGAGGCGTGATCGGAGTGGCCTGTTGTGCCGCCGCCATGCTCGCTCCTTAAGTCTTCACCCATCGTCAAAAATCTCCATTTCAATGTATTCGCGTACTCAGTATCCTGACGGATGTCAGGCTCTTTGCGCTCTCTAATTCACTCGTTCGGAATGGGGTCCGACTTCAAGCGGAACCGTAGTAAACGGCTTCAAGGAACTGGTTTGCCCTACAACCGCGTCGTCGCGGTTGTTCCAGCGATTCCGGGGTGGACGGTGGAGGCAGCCCAGTTTAGGCCGTTGCGCCTACCGAAAACCTCATCCGCGCAGGTCATGCGGCATGTTGGTACTCGTGGAGGATGCCGCCGAGCCGTTCACGTCTCCGTATGTCGAGGCGAGCGATCTGCTCCTGATCGCTGATCGGGACCGGCAACGGGTGCAGAGGGCGGGTGTTCTCGATGCCCTGATGGGGCCGATGGGAGTTGTAGAAGTCCTCGAACTCGCGTAGGGCGTGCAGCAGGTGCCGCTGATTCCAGATCGATCTGAAGCACGCCCGAGCGCGCGTCGCGGAGCTGACCGAGCAACTCCGCGATACCGAGGACGACCTGGCCGACGCGCGGACCAACATCCGGCAGCTGATCCGCAACGCGAACACTGCCACCACGCCGTAAGGACGAGCGCCGAACACTGCTGCTCTCTGCTGCCAGCCCGGGCACGAGCGGCAGCAGAGAGCAGCAGGCGCAGACACGCTATGCAGCTCAGGCCGACCGGAGGCAGAAGGGGTGTCCGGCCGGGCTGGCGTAGACCCGACCGCCCTTAGCGGTGCGGAGCGTTGCGATCGGACACCCGATCCGGCGACGGACGGCACCGCCCCCACACGACCGGAGCGATCGTGCGGGGCATCGGACCGCCCAGGCCAGACCAGGTGACCGGGGGCGTGAGGGAACCCGCCCACCCACAACGGACCGGCCCCCCAAAGAGCCGTCACCGAACGGGACGCGAAAGCGGAACGGTGTCTGCCCACTTCGAGTCGGCGAGGACCTGCTGCATCAGCAGCGTGTTGACGTGAACCATGGCTGACTGGAGCAGGTGCAGGGCAAGTATGGATACCTCCTGGGACTCCTTGTCCGCACCCCTATTACATGCCCTCGAGCTCCCCAGTCGGGACGGGCCGCACCGGTCGCTCGGAGCTCCGACCGGGGGCCAGCCCGGGAGACATGACGCCGCCCGGCGCCGGGCACGGGCGTGCAGCGCCGGGCGGATGCCAGTGGTTCAGGGACGCCAGCTGCGCAGCTGGTCGGCGATGCCGGCTGCAGTGCAGCGCGGGTCGTACAGCTCCCGGGCCAGGGCGGCGAGCTGCTCGCGGGTCGGGTCGGCCGGGATTCCGCTGGCGTTGAGGTACATGACGGCAGCGGCGCAGGCGACGGTCAGGTTGGAGCGCTCGAGCCATCGGCAGCGGCCGAGGGTGTGCACCAGGGCGGCGGCGCGGGCGTACGGGCCGCCGTACACGGGCTGTTCGAGCAGTTCGGCCCGGTGGCGGGCGACGGCCGCGATCGGGACACCGAGGTCGTCGGGCGCGGGGTCGCGGTGGCCGGCACGTTGGGCGATTTCCAGGACCCAGGACAGATCGACGTGCAGGGACATGCTCACGCAGCGGCGCCCCGGGGGGGCCGGGCAGGGGTGCGCTGCGCGTCGAGGTCGGCTTCCAGGTGGTCGAGGAAGTCACCGTGGGTGTCGATGAGCCGCTGGGCTGCGGCCATACCGGCCGCACGGGCGCCGGTGGTGTCCTCGACGATGAGGCGCTGCACGTACTGGTTGAAGTCGAGGCCGCGGGCGGCCGCGGCATCCTTGCCGGCGGCGAGCACATCGGGCTCCAGCCGCAGCTGCGTCTGCTTCTTCGGGCTGCTCATACCGCCAAGGTAGCAGGGTGGTAGCAGTCCGGCGAGAGCTCGCCCCGTCTCTCGGGCGCCGATGCCACCGCCGGGCACAACGAAAGCCCCCCACCGTTAGGACAGTGACGGTCTTCGCCGGGATGTCGGAGATGAACCTACTGGCCTGAGTCAGAGATTCCTTGGTGGTTCTCTCTGCGCGGCGTGATCTTCCTCTGGTGATCCTCGATCTTGCGAAGAACTTCTGACTCAGGTCACTCGGGTCCCGCCCGCAGAAGGCCGTCCGGGTACAGAATTGACTGGTCCGCCGGTCCCGGCGGCCGTAGCATCCGTCCATGATCGAGGACGTGGCAGAGGCTGTGGCTGGGCGCGTTGCCGGGGAGGAATCGGAGGGCGACGCGGGATCGCCCCGGGAGATTTGCTGGCGGGGTAGAGGCGTCGCCTTCGCGCCGCTCGACGTCGACGACGCGGAGCTGGTCCATGTCTGGCGCGCCGACCCCGTGGCCGCCCACGAGGTCGGCATGTGGCCGCGTCCCCTCTCTGCCGTGCGCGAGCGCATCGAGCGTGACCGCGACGAGCACCACCGCGATGACTTCCTCGTCCTGCTCCCCGACGGCACGCCGATCGGCCACATCGCCCTGACAGACCAGGACATGGTCGACGGCACAGCCGAAATCATGCTGATGCTGGACCCCGACCACCGGGGCCAGGGCTACGGCGCGGACGCCGTGGACGCGCTGGTCGACCTCGCCTTCGGTGAACTGCCCATGCACCGCGTCCAGGCCGTCACCCACACCACCAACACCGCGGCCCTCGGCGTCCTGGCCAGGGCCGGGTTCGTCCGGGAGGGGGTGCGCCGCTCCGCCTGCCTGCATCGGGGCCGCCGGTACGACGTCGCGGTGATGGCCCTGCTCCGGGACGAGTGGCAGGCGCTCACTCGACCCCGGTCCTGGGACGTGCCGGTCACCGGCCAGTGACCTGAGTCAGGGGCTTCTGGCGCCGGCAGCGGTTCAGGCAGCGAAGATCAGCGAGGTGCTGCCGCTGCTGGATCTCCACGGTCTGTCCTCGGGTGATTCCGTGCCCGCGCTGGAGAAGTTCCTCGGCTCGGCGGCCGGCCTGCCGCCCGCCGCCATCACGCGGCTGACCGCGCAGTGGCAGGCCGACCACGCCGCGTTCATGGATCGTGACCTGTCCGCCACGGACTACGTGTACGTGTGAACCGACGGCATCCACCTGCGCATACGCCGGGAGGAGGCCAGAGCCGCAGTGCTGGTGGTCATGGGGGTGTGCGCCGACGGCACCAAGGAGCTGATCGCACTGGCCGACGGCTACCGCGAATCGGCAGGGGCATGGGCCGGGCTGCTGCGCGACTGCGCCCGCCGGGGCATGCACGCTCCGGTCCTGGCCGTCGGCGACGGCGCGCTCGGCTTCTGGAAAGCCCTGGCCGAGGTCTTCCCCGCCACCCGCGAACAAAGGTGCTGGGTACACAAAACCGCAAACGTCCTGGACAGCATGGCGAAGTCCGCGCAGCCCGCGGCCAAGCGCGCACTGTCACTGGCCAGTGCGAGTTCGGTGTCGAGGTCGGTGTCGAACCAGGTGACCGATGGGTCGCCATCCGGGCCGCAACCTCGGTAGTCGAGGCCGATCCAGCAGTGCCCGCCCCGGCGCCGCGGCACCGGGGCCGTCATGGATCGCCAACCAAGAATGGGTCGTCGGCTTCGAGCTGGAGTCGCGGAAGCTCATGCGATCCGTGAAGGGCATCACCTGTGGAGCCCCGACGGGTGCCCCTGCCGGGGCTGTTCCCGTCGTGTGACGCTTCCCGCTCTTCAGCCGCCTGCCGTCAAGCCCGTCAGCGTCAGCACCGCTCTGACGCCCCGACCTGACGTGGTGACGGCCCGCGTCAGCCCGGAGCCGGAGAAGGCATCCCAGAGCCCGCAGAAACCCTGAGCGGACCAGATCATCTGAAGGCTTTACGACGAACTCGGCGGCAAGCGGCCGGGGAACTGGCACATCGTTGATGCCCTCCGTCAGAACGGACTGCCACATAGCGAAGGAACCGCCCGGGAGGCCCGGAAGAGAGCGGATGCCAAGGAGCCGAAGCTGAAGGCGCTGCCGCCCGCCTGACGGCGGACAAGGCGAGAACGGCGGTCAGAGGCAGGACCCTTCCTTCTCGACCGTGTCGGGCCGGATGCAGGAGGTCCCAGCGGCGTACTCGCCACTACGGTCGTAGACCTGGAGGACCGCCGTCTCGTCGATCTCCCACCAGGCCGCGAACGCCTCAGCGATATACTGGCCCTGCTTCTCCAGGTCCAGCATCTTGTCCTGCTCCACCTGGTCCCCGTCCTCTATGGCCTCGTAGTTGATGGTCGGGTAGTCGGAGCCGGCCTCCAGAGCCGGGTAGGCCAACTTGCGCTCGTAGCCCCGCCACCCCTTCAGGTGCTTGACCGCTGTCTTCTGTTCTGCGGTCCCGTGCTTGGCAACGAACTCCTTGAACTCCCGGAAGGTACCAGGGGTGTCGGCGATCTCGCCGAGCGACAGAGTGACCTTCTCCGGTTCGGGGCTGACGGTCTTCTCCGGCTCCGGCGAGTCGGCCGTGACGCTCGCGGTAGCACTGGGCTTGGTCGTTGACGCTGCGTCCGAGGAGGAGGCATTGTCACCGCACCCCGCCAACGCCGCGATGAGCGTAAGGCCCACGACGACGCCACACACGAGAGTCGACTCGTTCTTCGTCCTACTGATGCCCACGTCACGATCTCCGTTGAGTGCTGGAGGGGTTACCGACAGGCGTCACCGCAGGTAGGAGCCCCCCTCACCTGATGACGCGTGATCGTACATGTGACCAATCCATGAAGAGATCGCGCCCCTGTCGTGTGGAGAATCTCCTGCGCACGCCCAGGAGCCTCGGCATGATGATGCGCACCATGGATGGATCCGTGTGGGTGGGACTGGCGGGCACGGTCATCGGTGGCGGACTTCGATTTGGGCGTCGATGGCGGCCCAGAGCCGTCAGGCGAAGGCGACACGAGACCTTCGGAAAGAAGAGAAGGCCGAGGCCGACGTGGAAGAGGCGATCACTCAGCTCTATGTGATCAAGCAGCGCGCCCGAGAACACCCCCAGAACCACCAGGAAGTGGGCGAGTGGGAGTAGTCGGGGCCGACGACCCGGTGACGCACCCTGACGTTCGCACGCATTTGCGGTGAATCGCCAGATGTACGCCGATGCGTCCGACGATTTCCACGAAGTCGGGATCATTCCCGATCCTTGTCTCCGCGCGGAGCACGTTGGAGTAAAAGTCGGCCAGTTCCAGCGGTTCGGCACAGTCCAGAACCAGGACGCTCGTCTTCTCGACGGTCATATTCCCCGGATACCCCGGGGTCGGCCGCGCACGCCGGGCGGAACGACCCGCTCCCAGGCCATGCTGACGGAGCCAGGTGCGAGCACCGGGTCGCTGGACCGTCTCCCTGAAGGGGTGTCACCCCGCTGGCGCGCCCGGCGAGGACCCCGGCTTCTTCTCGTCGGCCCCGCGGCGCAGAGCGCTGTCCTGTGACGTGACCGTTGAAAGCGGCGCAGCGATCTGTTCCAGCGACTTCTGTTCTGCGGCCACTGCGAAGAAGACGGCCACCAAACCCGCGATCACCATCAGGGCCGCCCCCACACAGAACGCGAGAGCGGCGTCTCCGACGACTCCGCTCTGCGTCAGGCCCGCGAAGAGCAGGGGGCCGGAGATACCGCCAGCCGCCGTCCCGATCGCGTAGAAGAAGGCGATCGCCATGGCCCGTGTCTCCATCGGGAAGATCTCACTGACCGTGAGGTAGGCCGAACTCGCACCCGCCGACGCGAAGAAGAGGACGACGCACCAGCACAGCGTCATCGTGATGGCGTCGAGCCGTCCGGCATCGAACAGCCAGGCAGTAAGGAACAGCAGCACTCCGGAGAGGATGTAGGTCCCCGCGATCATCGGCCGGCGGCCCCAGGTGTCGAAGAGACGGCCCAGGAACAGTGGGCCCAGGAAGTTGCAGAACGCGATGGCGGCGAAGAAGTAGCCGGTTGTTCCGGTGGAGACGTCGAAGAACGTGACCAGGATCGAGCCGAAGCCGAAAGTGATCGCGTTGTAGAGGAACGCCTGTCCGACGAAGAGCGCGAAGCCGAGCGTCGCACGCTTGGGATAGTCACGGAAGACGGTTTTCCCGATCTCGATGAAGCCGACGCTGCGTCGCTGTTCGACAGTGATCTCGCTCTCCGCCTCGGGGAGCGGGCGGCCCGTCTCCTCCTCGATCTCCCTTTCCACTTCGTCGACGAGCTTCTCCGCTTCCTCGGACTGTCCGTGGATGAACATCCACCGCGGGCTTTCCGGCACATGACGGCGTACGAGAAGGATGGCCAGTCCCAGAACGACGCCGAGGGCGAACGTCAGCCGCCAGCCGACATCCTTGGGGAAGATGTCGGTATCGAGTGCGAGGACCGACAGGAGAGCACCACCCATCGCACCCAGCCAGTAACTGCCATTGATGATCAGGTCGACGCGGCCCCGGAACCTGCTGGGGATCAGCTCGTCGATGGCGGAGTTGATGGCCGCGTACTCGCCGCCGATACCGAACCCGGTCAGGAAGCGGAAGAGGAAGAACCACCAGACGGAGAAGGAAATAGCAGTAAGCGCGGTCGCCGCGAGGTAGACGGTGAGAGTGATCAGGAAGAGCTTCTTACGGCCGTAACGGTCCGTGAGCCAGCCGAAGAAGAGAGCGCCGGAGCAGGCGCCCGCCACGTAGAGCGCTGCCGCGACGCCCGTGACCTGAGCGCTGCTGATCGTCAGGCCGCTGCCAGCTTCGGAGAGCCGGCCGGCGATGTTCCCGACGACGGTAACTTCCAGGCCGTCGAGGATCCAGACAGTGCCCAGGCCGATCACGATCATCCAGTGCCATCGCGACCACGGCAGGCGGTCCAGTCTCGCGGGGACCTTTGTCGTGACCGTTCCGGTGACTGCTTCTCCGCCTCGGCTCATAGGACTCTGCCTCCTGAGAGGGCGGCCCGCGTCGCCGCCCTTGGCGCCGAGGCCGGGTACCCCGGGTCCAAACGGATAAACAGCACCATGAAGCGATGCCCTACTGGTGAGGCGCGCCGGTCAACGTGGAGAGGGGTACACCCGACCAGGTCCTGTCCGGAGAGGGCCCCGGAGGCCATATGCCGCACAAACCGTAGCCGCGCTCATAGGCGACCGAGCCGGGGCTAGACAGTCCGGCGCGCTGGCTGTCTCCCGAATCGTAGGGCACCTCGGACGTCCGCCATGGCGTCCCGGATCGCCCCCAGGACGACCTCCTGCTGAGCCTGTCCGCTGCCACGCTCGCGGGCCGCGCAGCGTGAAGTCGACGTCCAGGTGCGGGGCGTATGCCTCGGGTTTGCGGTCGGTTCGTCTTCTTCCCGCGCCGCACAGCCTGCGGGTTCGTGGATGGCGGGCCGCAGTGTCGGCAGCGTCGTTTGCCGAACGTTTTCCGACACTGCGGACTGGTGGCAGCGGGGGATTGACATCACTGGTGCGTCAATCACCATGATCTTGGTGTTGGTCCTGGCGCGCTGAGCGATGCAAAGCTGAAGCCTCTCCCCCGGCGATCTGGCGTGTCACGAGAGGCAAACTCCTTGGACATCTTCAAGACGAAGCACGGTTCGGCCCTGGGCTTTCGGGCCTCTGACGACGTCGTCGCCGTCCTTGGCATCCCTTATGCCGCGCCGCCGTTCGGCGCCAACCGATTCCGGGAACCTCTCCCGGCACCGGCGTGGACCGGAGTGCGGGACTGCACGGACTTCGGCCCAGTCGCCCCGCAGTCGGCACAGCTGCCCGGCGCACCCGTGTGGTCTCCTGACGGCGAGGACATCCTCACCGTCAATATCTGGACCCCGGCCCCCGAGGGCGGCTGCCTGCCCGTCCTGGTCTGGATCCACGGCGGTGCCTACACCTTCGGATCCTCAGCCCAGCCCGACTTCGACGGCACCACGCTGGCCCGCGCCGGTCTGGTCGTGGTCACTGTCAACTATCGGCTTGGCTTCGAGGGCTTCGGACACATCCCGGCCGGCGAAGGAGCCGTCTACCCGGACAACCGGGGTCTGCTCGACCAGGTCGCGGCTCTGCACTGGGTACGGGAGAACATCGCCGCCTTCGGTGGCGATCCTGGCAACGTCACGGTTGCCGGCCAGTCCTCCGGGGCCGCTTCGGTTGCCTGCCTGATGGTGATGGACCGCGCCCGCGACCTGTTCCACCGTGCCATCGCCCACAGCGCCGCCAGTCCTTGCTACACGCTCGAAATCGCTGCAGCAACCACCCGCGAGGTCGCTGCGGCGGCGCGCTGCCCCGCCACACCTGCGGGCCTGACCTCTGCGACTCCGCAGGCCCTGGTCATCGCCTCCGACCAGGTGGTCGAGGCCTACCGGCGTGACCCTGCCTCCGGATCCCGCCACTACGACCCCTCCCTGTACGCCCCCGTCCTGGACGGCAACGTCCTGCTGACCGACCCCCTCACGGGGATGGCCGCCGGTGTGACCCGAGGAGTGGACCTGCTGGTCTGCCACACGACGGAGGAGTACTGGTTGCTCGACGCCGTCGGCAGCAGCGCGAAGATCACCACCGATGAACAGCTTGCTCTCTTCGCCGAAGACTTTAGCCTCCCCGACGGCCTGGTGGCCGGCTATCGCGCTGTGATGCCCCATGCCCCAGTGCTCGACGTCTACCTCGCGGTCTTCGGTGATCTGCTGTTCGGCGAGTACAGCAACCGACTCGCCGAGCTTCACACGCAGGCCGGCGGCCGGGCGTACCTGTCACGTTTCGATCGGCGGCGCACTGGCCCGCACGGGGTCGTGCGGGCCTGGCACTGTGCGGACATCCCCTTCGCCTTCGGCAACCTGGACAGTGACTGCCTGGCATTCCTCATCGGCGGCGCACCCACCTCTGCAGACCATCAACTCTCACGCAGCATGGTGCGCGCCTGGGCCGATTTCGCTGCCACCGGAGACCCGGGCTGGCTATCAGTCAACTCCACCACCGACGCCAAAATATGGAACACCGACGACGATCCTGTCGACAACGAACCCGCCGCTATCCGAGCTCTCTGGGCCAAGGCCGAATTTCCAGTCCTTCGTCCGTGAACCGGGGAACCACCCCGGGAACCTATGCACTGAGGACAGAGACGCTGCAGAGGGCCGCCTTCTCTGGCGAGCCCAGCGTCTCCGCCGCTGAGGCGAGGTCGGAGGCGGCGATGTAGGGAGGCGGTGAGGGGCCAGCGATGGGTCGCTGGCCCCGTCACGGGTGCTGGTGCTCGGGTAGGCCGGCACCGGCGCGGGGCCCTCGCGGCAACGTGGCCGCCCGCGGTGTGTCCCGAAGTCGCGGTGGAGCCACGAACCGACGGGGTCCTGCGCGTGTCACGTGCACACACGCATGGTGTGTCCCCCAGAGTCACAGCCGGGACGGTGTCCCTCAACGGTGATTGAGCGAGAAGTGGGGGGAAACGTCGGCGGGTTTCCCCGCTCACCTGCGGAAACGTTCGGTTTAGGCAACTGGACATGAAAAGCCCGCACTCTCCGGACGAAGAGTGATGCCGGGACCCATCGATAAGCGGTCTCGGTTAGAAGTGAACGAAGCCAGTCGTGAGCATGAGCGGCACGAACGCCTCCAGCGTGAACTACGCGCCGGCCGTCAGGGCCCGCAGCAGACGCGGGGCGAACACGACCAGCAGCACCAGGCCCGCCGCCGTGCACACCCCATGGCGTACGTCCCATGCGGAGACCCCGTACTGGGTGAGCGCCTGCGGGCGAAGAGCCCGGCGTGCAGGTCGGCTGCGGGGTCGGGTCGCGTCACGGGCAGCCAAGGTATGCACCAATCCCACCGCGTGCCACAGCCTTTACGAACAGGAGCAGCGCTCACCGGGCGCTTCCTTGCCAACGGCATAAGGGTCATCTCTAGCTCAACTCACCTTGCAAAACACGGACTTCGCGTCCGGCCACACCATCCGCAGCTTCCGCGGCGCCCCGTTCGACCACTGCGGCACTTCACTCGATGACTCGTTCGGCGACGGGATCGTCGTCGACGAGACCGCACCGGCTCGCATCATCGTCGAACACGACGTGTACGAAGTCGACGAGCCCCCGCTCCGCCGGGTTCGGGGCCGGTCGGAGCCGAAGGCGAACCCGGCAGCCGCAACATCTCGACGTGTGGTCTACACCACTATACGTTCCGGTACGCATGGACATCTGACGTCAGAGGTCCGTTGGTCGGGTGCTCTCGGCGCCCGGGCATCGGACCCTGTGGGGCTCAAATACGGGATTCGGCCGCTGATCTGCGGGTTCGTAGCGGTGTCAACTAGCGATCTGGTACTCGTTAATGAGTCCGCCGAGGACCGCTGTGCGGCGGACTCGGTGCTCGGCGAGGTCGACGGGGCGCGGAGGTCCGGCTTCAGCTTGCGATGGACAGAGCTGGCTCAGTGTCACGTTCCGGTCAGCTCGGTCGGTGGTGGAGCAGGGTGGCCCGTAGCTCGTTCTCGGTGATCTGCTCGGCAGGGCGGTGGAGCGTCCAGCGGTGGGCCTCGCCGTCCATGGGCTGCACCTCGACGACGGTCTCCAGCGGTGGGTAGCCGACTTCGCCGCAGATGAGTTGGCGGATTATGACGGCGGTGTCGTCGTCCAGGCCGAGCAGGGCGCGTACGGCATCCTTCAGTTCACGGAGGTGCGGGCTCGGCCAGGCGATTCCTGGGCGCGGTTCCAGGTACATGGGGGTACTCCTGGGTTCCGGAATGAGGGGCGGGCGGCGCAGATAGCGCCGGTGAGGTCGACGGTGTGTTCGGCGGCGAAGCCGATGCCGCAAGCGTTGCGACTGGCCCGCCTCTCGACGATGTCGGTGTCCGCGGGCGGGGTGTGCTGTAGCCGCGGCACGGCTGGGGGTGGCGGTGCCGGTCGGCGGGACGCAGACGGGTGCGCCCCGCCGGCCTGTCTGTTCGCGTACGGCATCCACTCCGCCTGCGGCTCGCGCAGCGTGGTAGAGAGTGGTCGGTGGTCAGGCCGAGCGACGGGGCTTCGGCAAGCAGCAGGGCGTGCAGTGCCTGGGCCGACACGAAATTGGTAGCCCGTGCGGCGGTGTGTGGCTTTGCCGGTCCCGCCGCACCCCGAGCCAGGACGCAGGCATCCCGGGCGGCTTCATGGTGGTGGTTCAGTTGGGTGGTGTGCGGGTGGTGGCCCAGTTGGGTGTCCTGACGGGCGGTCGGGCAGCGCGGTGTTGTCTGGTCACGGTCACCTGCCAGATGGCGAGGAGCAGCAGCGTGCCGGTTTCGGCGAGGAGGCTGAGGACGGCTTGTGGCTCGGGCTGCAGACCGTGCTCGGTGAATCCGAACACTCCTACGGTGCGCGAAGCGGTGAAGCCGCCGAGAGCGCCGAGCGCGACGCCTGCCGCGGCGGTCCTCAGCAGCAGGGGTGATGTCCCGATCAGCAGCAGGGCGGCGAGGGCGAAGGAAGCGCTGGCCTGGAGCAGGAACAGGGGGCCGATGATGTGGATGAAGCGGTATCCGTCGATGTAGAGCTGGGCGTGGATGTATCCGCTGGCAGCGAGGGTTGCGGCGGTCGCGGACCGCAGGGTGGGGGCGAGGAATCTTTGGGTGTTCATGCCAGCCTCTGGTCCTTGATGGCCAGTTCGCGGTCGCCTTGGCGGTAGCCGACGCTGCGGATGCCGAGTGCGTCTTTGAGCTGCCGGGCAGGGACGACCTGCGGAGTGGGGGCGGGGGCGCGGCCCGGCTTGGGCAGGGGGTAGGCGGTGGTGGTGGCGGAGTGGAAGGTGATGTTGCCCTCTGTCTTGGTGAACAGTTGGTGGACGTGCCCGTTGAGACAGGTGACGGAGGAGAAGCGGCGCAGGAGGGCGATGACCTTGAGGGCGTCGTCGGTGCTCCAGCCCCACTGCGGGTACATGGCGAACAGCGGGATGTGGCTGAAGACCACGATGGGGGTGTCCGACGACAGTCCGGCGATGTCCTTGCGAACGAAGTCGATCTGGTCGTTGCCGAGGTGGCCGAGCTTCTCCAGGCTCAGGGTGTTGACCAGGGCGATGAAGTGCACGCCGTGGGTGTCGAAGCTGTACCAGCCATCGCCCAGCGTGCCCATGCCGAAGTTCCGCCGGTAGGCGCGGCCTGCATCGCCGATGGAGTCGTGCTCGCCCGGCACGGTGAAGACGCGGTCCGTCTTCATTCCGGCCATCATCTGCTTGACCTGGTCGAACTGCCCGGCCATGGACAGGTGGGTCAGGTCGCCGCTGTGCATGACGAAGTCAGGTCTGAATCCGAGCGAGTTGACCTGCTTGATCGCTTCGGCGAAGGAGCCGACCACATCCATGTTCGCCGGGCCCTGGAACCCGATATGGCTGTCGGAGACCTGCACGAACCGCAGCGCGCCGCTTCCCGCTGCGGCGGCCCCGGCCGCGGCCCCGGCGTTGGTGTCTCGGGAGCCGGCAATGTGGCTGATCACCTCTCCACTGGCCACGGTCAGCACCACCGCGCCGCCGAACCACCCTGCGTGCCGGATAAGTTGACGTCGAGTCATGCCGCGTTCGGTATCGGGCTGACCGGCGTCGTCGGCCAGTGCTCCGTCGTGACTGTCGTAGTAGTCGGTCATCGGGTCACCTCCACGGTGGCGGTCATGAACGGATGGATGGTGCAGAGGTAGGCATAGGTGCCGGGCTTGGTGAACGTGTAGCTGTAGGTGGCGTGGGTGGCCAGGGCGGCCGAATGCAACGGGCCGCCCGATCCGGCGCTGGTGACGGTGTGGGCGTCGGTGTCCTGATTGGTCCACGTCACCCTCGTGCCCACTTTGACCTTCAGCGTGGCCGGGGAGAATGCGAAATTCTTGATCGCCACCGCGCTCCCGGTCACCGGCGCGGCCGGCGCGCCCGTGCTCGAGGGACTCATAGGCATGCTCATACTGGGCATCGGCGAGGCGCCGGGAGTGGAGCCTTTCCCCGGCCCCGTGGCGCCGGGCATCCCTGCCGTCTGGTGCTGACCCGGACCGGGTGTGATGGCGCCGACTCCGCTGGCCGAGGAATGCGACGACTGGCCGCATGAGCTGAGGAGCCCCACCGCGCCGGCAGTGGCGATGATGGCGACAGCCAGCCCGGCCGCAGCGCGTGACCGCTTGCCTGGTGTGCGAAAGTTCAGGTACACGGTGTCCGTTCCTCACTGATCAGGCGGAGACGGGGACTGCGCCGGCTCGGCGCACGTAACCGCAGGAATATGTAGTGGATGCTGTGTTCATGGGTGCGTGCCCCTCACGGACCCGGCGAACGAGCATGGGTGCCGCCCCGGTCCGGCGGCTCGCCTCGACGTGACCCGCGCTGCACGTCCGCCCTTGCGCGCCGCGAGCGTGCGGGCGGCATGCGGCAGTTCCCCCTATGGGGGGCCGCGAGTGACTCGGGGCAGGTCGGCGGTGCCCATACGGGTGGTGCGCACGCCGGGCCGGGCGGAGTTCTGTCCCGGTGGTTGCGCGGCCCTCGATCACTGTGCGCGTAGAGCCGTCGCCGCGGTGTGCGCTGGGCACGGGCGGAGACTGCGCGGTGGCGCCTACTTGGATGCACGGGGGCGGGGTGAGCTTGGCCGGCGCCATGAGCGCGTCCGTCGCGTGGTACATCTCGGTCACCTCTGATCCATCCTTTGTCGCATGGGGAATCGATGAGGAATTGCGCGTGAGTCGGCTCTTGTCCGGCTCCACGGACGGCGGGGGTCCCACGGTTCGGTAGATTTGCACTTTTTGTGAGACCTCTTGGCATCGCCGCAGATCAGCCGGCCTCCCGGGCGCCGCGCACGCTTGGCCCTCTTGGTGCCACAAGGCCCGACATGGACATATCACCCATGACGCTCACGGAACGTCACCGGCATCGCGCTGTGCGTTATAGGACAAAGCAGTACATGTGCGCGATGATCGGCCTATGCACTGGAGTTTCCCAAAACGTGGTCCAAGGACCGATCCGGATCGCTCCGCGCACCGTGTCTCTGGTAAAGGGACGCTTTCGACCGCAGATGAGGAACTGCTGCGCACGCTGTACGCGGAGCACGCAGGAGCCCTGTTCCACTACGTGCTGCGACTGACCTCAGGAGATTGGCAATGGGCGGAGGATGTGGTGCAGGAGACACTGCTGCGAGCGTGGCAGCATCCCGCCGCGTTCGACCCCGCACGCGGCCCGGCCCGGGCATGGCTGTGTACGGTCGCCCGACACCTGGTCATCGACGCCCACCGGGCCCGGCAGGCCAGGCCGGCCGAGGTCGGCGGCGAGGCCCTTCAGCGGGCCGCCGAGCAGACGCCGGGCGAGGACCAGATCGAGCAGGCACTGCAGAGCTGGGCGGTTGCCGACGCCGTCCGGTCGTTGTCCCCGGACCACCGCGCCGTCCTGCTGGAGACCTACTACCGGGGCCGGACCATGGCGGAGGCCGCACAGGTGCTGGGCATTCCGCTGGGCACCGTGAAGTCGCGGACGTACTACGCCCTGCACGCCCTGCGACTGGCGTTGCAGGAACGGGGCATCGAGCCATGACCGCGGCGGGCAGGAGGTGGCGACCATGAGTGCGGAGTACGACGCCCTCCGGCTGGCGCTGGGGGGATACGTCCTGGGCACGCTGCCCTCGGCAGAAATGGAACGGGTGCGCAGCCACCTCGCGGAATGCGCCGAATGCCGGGCCGAACACACCCGGCTGGCGGGATTGCCTCCGCTGCTGGCGACGGTGACCGAAGCCGAAGTCTCAGGCCAGACGGTGCCGACGGCCGACGGGGACCTGGCCGACCGGCTGGTGGCACGGGCAGCCGAAAGCGCGCAGGGCTCCCTGCCCGAACGGCCCGCCGCGCCGACGGTGTCGAAGGCGCCAGCAGGGGGTGTGCTGGAGAGGCTGCTCCAGCAGGCCGCGGCCCGGCGCCGCAGGACCTGGCGTCTGCAACTGGCCGGCGCGGCCGCCTCGCTGATGTTCATCGCGGCAGCGGCCGGCGGCACATGGCTGGCGGCCGTCGGATCCGTGGGCAGTCTGGCGACGCCGCCTGGGCCGACCGCACCGATTGCCTGGCGCACCTTCTCCGGAAGCGATCCCACCACCGGCGTCTCCGCCTCGGTGAAGGTCTCGCCCTCTGCCTGGGGCAGTGCCCTGCAGGTCTCCGCCAAGGGGGCACCCGCCGGAATCACCTGCCGGCTGCAGGCGGTCGGACCCGGCGGAGCCAGAACGGACGGCGCTACCTGGCGGGCAGGCGAGTACCCTCCCGGCACCACGATCCCAGGGGCGGTTGCCATGTCCCCGGGAGCCATCGACCACTTCGAGATCCTCGCAGACAACGGTCAGAAGCTGGTCACAATCCAGGCGTGAGGCGAGGCCAGGGTCGTCATGTCACTGGGCGGCCTGGCCGCCCAGTGACATGACGACAGCCGTTGGGTGTGAGCGCACGGCGGCACAAGAGGCCAAGAAGACGTCGCCACCGAAGGGCCGGGCCGTCAGCGGCGAGGGGGCCGGGCAGTCGACGAGAAGCGAGCCGCCTCAAGACCGGTGGGCCAGGCTGAAGAAGCGCACACAGGGCGTCCAGCCGATGGCCATCGAGGAGGCTTGTGCTCGTGACATCGGCTGCGCAGGCACGCTCGTGACCACCGTCGTCGACCGATGCCACCACGCCGCACGGCTCCGGGATCGGCGAGATCGTCCGACAACGGCACCCGACGGATGAGCGCGGCGGCCTCGGAGGCCGACACCGGCGCCTCTGTGGCCGAGGGGCTGATCGGCGCCACGCGCGCGGAGGCGGCTCGTGGTCGAAGCGGCTGCCACCGGCCGGAAAAGATCACCTGCGCGGCCGGGCTGATCGAGGTAAAGACCGTCCGGGTGCACGACCAGCGGGTCGAGGGGCGACCGCAAGCGGTCGTCGCTCTGGCCGCTGTGGTGCCACACGTCCCCGGGCCCGGTCAGATGCTGCGGCTGCTTCGCCCCACAGCCTGTCATCGGGGGACTGCGTCGGCACCGGGCAGTTCTGCGGCTCGTTCGCGGGGCTCTTGCCCGCTCCCGTCACGCGGCTTCCGGCAGTGGCAGGCCGGTCACCCCCGCGCCGGGCCTTCTCGGGTGCCGGCCGCGTACATGGGTGGGCACGGCTGTGCGGGGCCGAAGGCATACACCTCAACCTCCGCCGGGAGGAGGCCAAAGCCGACACCCGGGTCCTTCTCACGGCGCGCCGACGGTTTCCGGAAGCTGGTGACTCTCACCCCGGCTCCGGCGAACCGGCTGCGTCCTCAGCCGACTTGATGCGTGAGTGCGCCGACGGGGCGTGCACTCCCTCTCCGGGTGGCCAGTGGCGCCGCCCTTGGCCTCAGCAAGGGCCCGGCCGAAGTGATCCCCGTCCCGCGCGCAAGCAGAGGTATGCGGTTCACCAAACGGCCGGCGACCTCAACTCGCCTTTTTCCTCCGAAGTCCGTGCAGCCCGGAGAAGACGGTCCAGGATGTCTGCGCGCCGAGGGCCGCGACCGAGCCGAGACGCGGGCAGGGACGCTCGTCCGGCCCTGCGGCGCGACGTTCCCGCAGGGCCGTCCGGAAGACCACGGGCGAGGGAACGAGCTGCCGGTGCCCGGTCCGGCCGAGTACGGCATCGAGCCCCGGCAGAGGCGAGTGAGCCCAGCCAGGCCGCCGGCATCGACGTGACCCGCAAGAAGTCGAGAAAAAGGGGCGAACAGCTCGAACCGTTCGGCATGCGTCGCCCGTGGAACTGAATGAGCGCGCCCCTTCAGGATCCGGCCTACCGACCGCCCCCGAAGTTGTTGGTGGTCTCCCCCGTTCCGCTCTCCGCACATCCACAGAAGAGCCAGAAGACCATGTTTGTGACCGATTCCCCCAGCCCGAGTTCACTGCTCGGCCAGCCCTGCCGCCACGAGGCGCTGCTCACCCTGCCCGCGCAGAAAACGCACGTCTCCGCCGCTCGTCACTTCGCGGCCGATCTGCTGGAGACCTGGAGCGTGCCCGCAAACGAGCGGGACTCCGCCGTTCTCATCGTCGACGAACTCGCCGCCAACGCCGCCCAGTACGGCCGCGATCGCATGACCCTGCTGCTCGTCCTCGACGACGGCACTCTGCACATTGTGGTCACTGACTCCGGCATGGCAGTGGAGCGCCATCGCCCCGACATCGCCCCCGACGAACACGGCCGCGGCACTGGCATCGTCCAGTACCTCGCCCAGTCGACCGAGGTCCACCAGACACGCAGCAGCCGCGAAGTCCGCGCCTGCCTCAGGTGCTCGCCATGACCGGGCCGGGCGTTCCGCACGAACTGCGGCCCCTTGCCAGGGCCGGCACCGCAGCACAGCGACGGGTCACCGGGGGCGGCTGCGGCGCCGGGTCACCCGACGGCCCCGCCGAGTGGGCCTTCGCGACCCACAAGCCGTGCCCCGTCGACGGCTTCCCGGGCCCGGCCCGGGTGCCCATGCGGTCCGCAGCACACCCATCGGCCCTTGATCACGGCGACCACGACCACGACACGGTGCTGTGTCAACGCTGCGGCGCCGGCCCCTGCGTACAGGCGGAGATATGAGCGTGGACGTCACCCCGAACAGCGGCGAGGGCATCGGCGCCCCGCCCCCGCACGAGGCGTACGCGAATGCGCCAGACCTGCGCCGCGAGATGCACCAAGTGCTCGCTCTCGGGGCCGAACGCGACGGCCGCCAGGCCAGGCCCGTCACCGGCCCCCTGGTCGATGCGACGGCCGCCGAACGCGCCTGGCTGCTACGACGGGCCGCCCTCATGGACCGGATGGCCCTCGACGACCCCGGCCCCGGCCCGGTCGCAGCCGCCGCAGAAACCGCCGAGCAACTCGTCCTGCACGACCGTCGCCATCCCGACCTGGTGGCCGGCCCGCACCACCCCGACGCGATCACGCTCGTCCCCAGCCACCGCCTCTACGTCCGCCAGGAGTACGCCGCCTGGACGGCTGCCGGGCGCCCCAGAATCTGAATCGACCCCGATCCGACAAGGAGAAGGACCCATGACCCGCAAGGACAATGACACCCGGCACGCCCCCGCGGCAGCCGGCCCCCTCCACTCGCCTCGCCTCACATGCCCGACAGCCATGCGTGAACATCACGCCGGTCGGCGACAGGAACGGTCACGCCAGGGAAAGCCGATGAACGCACCGTGGCCGAACGCGAAGACCCATCGGCTGTTCCAGGTGCCCGAACGTGGTTGCTCCCAGGGGCAGCGGCTGGGCGTCCATCCGGCCCAAACGCCCCCGCACACTCCGCGGGCCGGGCAGCCGACGCAGGTGGCCATGCAGGTCACAGGCGGCGAACTGCGCCTCGTCGTACACCTGTTGCCAAGCGAGCTCCCCGCGGTTGCGGCGACGGGCGACGAATTCACTTGTGAGGCCTGGCTGGACGACGCCGTGGGAATCTCCCGATGGCGCGGGCGGCGGACACCGGTGAAACCGCCGTGCCAAGTGCACCGGGAAACCTCCTCCCAGGCGCCCGCGCACGAGACCGCGGGCGCGGGCACGGACGCCGGCCTGCCCGGCCACCTCCTGCGGATCCCCTTCTGCGACGACGAGTGCCAGCCATCCGTCGGTGTAGAGCCTTGCCGGGTCGTGGACATCGACCGCGTCCAGCAGCATGGTGTCCCGGCCGAGTGCGGCCGGGACGCGGAAGGGGAACTCCTCGCCGTATCGGCGGACGGGCAACCGTGCTGGACGCGCCCGCCGGCGGCAGCGGGCCGTCGTCCGCGGCCAAAGGTGTGCGCCTCCCGCCGCGTCAACCTTCTGCAAGGCCCGGTCGTGGACGGGACGCTTCTTTGGGCAGCGGCCGAAGTTCTGCGCGCGCCCGGAGAGCGATGGGGGCATGCTTGGGGCGGCAAGACACGATGCGCCGCGGTCGCTCCCGCTCCCACCGCTGCCGCGCAGGAACAAGCGGCACGGATCGCCGAGGCAGGTATGAGGGCCGACGCGTTCGAAGGGGTGGTGTGACGATGTTCCGCAATGCGCTGGAGCCCTGGCACTTGCTGATCCTGGTCGCGGTAGTAGTTTTGATCTTCGGCTCGAAGAAACTACCCGACACGGCCCGGGCGCTGGGCAAGTCCATGCGGATCCTCAAGAGCGAGACCAAGGCCATGAAGGACGACGGCGCCTCAAACGAGCCACGCCCCGAGCCTGAGCCTGCACCGGGACCGGGACCGGGACCGCGGACGATCTCGGGCGCTCCCGGAGACACCGCCACCGCCCGCACCGCGCCCACGGACAGCACGACCAACCACTGAGACTGAGCCCGGTCCTGCGCACCCCTGGCTCATCCCCGCACGAGACGCTGCCCGAAGCCTCCCCGGCCGGCTCACCTCTTACGCTGTCGGGCCGCCCGCGTCGTTGTCTGCGGTACCGGCCGGCGTCTTGGCCGGAGCAGCGCTGTTTCCTGGCTCAAGCGCGGCGCGTAACAGTGGACGGTCTGAGGACCTTCGTGAGCCGCCCACCCTCGGGCTGGGCAGGGCCGATCAGCTCGCGGTAAGTGGTACCGACCTGGACCAACTGCCTCCTGGACGCGCTACCGGCCGCAACCGGCGCCATGGCGAGCTCGCGCCCCACCGGGTGACGGAGACGATCAAGTACTAACGCAGGGCCGGTAGTCTCCGGTCTGCCGCACGAGATGAGGACGTGGCGTGCCTCAGTCAGCCCGCAACAAGGAAAAGGATCCCGAGGGGCGGATGCCGCTCGCGGAGCACCTTCGTGAGCTCCGCAACCGGCTCGCCAAGGCCGTCCTTGCCATCCTGGTCATCACGATTGCCGCAGCCTTCTACTACAAGGACATCATGATCTTCTTCACCAGGCCGGTGCTGGACTCGGTCGGCTGCCCGACGTCCTTCGCCGATCTGGCCAAGCAGACCGCGGACACCACCTGCGCGCGGATCACTATCAACGGTCTGCTCGCGCCTTTCACCCTGGCGCTGAAGGTGTCCCTGATGGCTGGCGTCGTGCTGGCCTCGCCGGTATGGCTGTACCAGCTGTGGGCGTTCGTTGCCCCCGGCCTGCACAAGCACGAGCGGAAATACGCCTACGCGTTCGTCGGCGCGGGCGTCCCGCTGTTCTTCGGCGGCGCCTTCTTCGCCTACAAGGTGCTGCCCACGACCGCGAAGGTGTTGATCGACTTCACCCCGCACGGGGTGAAGAACCTGCTGCCGCTGGACGATCTGCTCGACCTCGTCACCCGCATGGTGGTCGTCTTTGGTCTCTCCTTCGAGATGCCGCTGCTACTGGTGATGCTGAACCTCACCGGAGTGCTGTCCGGCCGGCGGATGCTCGGCTGGTGGCGCCGCATGATCCTGGGGATCACGGTCTTTTCGGCTGTGGCGACGCCGAGCACGGACCCGCTGACCATGCTGGCGCTGGCCGCGCCGATCTGGGTGCTCTATTTCGCCGCCGTTGTCTTTTCACTTCTCAATGACCGGCGCAAGGCCCGCAGAGAGGCAGAGGGACCCGGCGACGACGAGACCTCCGACATCGACCTCACGCCGCAGGACATCGGCGAAGTGGAATCGGTGTCCGCCAGCCAGGCCCTGCCCGCGCAGCCGGACGCTGACGACGACCGCGCCGACGGGTAAGACCACGGGACCTGAGGGGGCCTTCAGTAGGGCACGGAGCGCGGCAGCCCCGCCGACGCGCAACACCAGCTCCAGGCCGCCCGATCCCCGCCGCGCCGAGCACTGCTTTGCTCGGGTGCCGTTGCGGCTGTTGCCGCTGTTCTTCCCGGCCGCCTCATGCTTGTCGCAGCCGAGGTGATCAGTGATCTCGCCCTCCAGGGCGGATTCCAGCACCCGCTTCGTCAGCTGCTGCAGCAGCCCGCCCTCCCCAGTCAGCTGCAGGCCCTCCGACCGGGCCCGGTCTATCAGCATCGAGATCAGCTGGTCATCCGGCACCCCTCCGGGAACCGCCGGACCAGTGGCCTCGATCGAATCCAACTCCACACCCTGCACAGTCGCTTGGCGTCTCTTCCTTGATCAGCAGATCCGCCGTTAGTTTTTTTACACTCCCCGTTAGCTGGGCCTGGCCGGTCCGGCCGTGGTCGACGCCCATCAATCCCCGCCGGGTCACACGCCGGTGAGAGCTTCCTGTGGCTACCACTCCTCTGCGGCGAGCGCCTTGTTGCGCCGGACGGAGGACCAGAAGGACCAGCCGATCAGCACGACGCCGACGAGACCGGTGATGATCTCGTTGATCTGGTACTGGATGGTGATGAGAAGGATGACGGACAGCGCGCCGATGGCGTAGTGCGCGCCGTGCTCCAGGTAGACGTAGTCGTCCAGGGTGCCCTGGCGGACCAGGTAGACGGTGAGCGACCGGACGTACATGGCGCCGATGCCGAGGCCGAGGGCCATCAGCACGATCTGGTTGGTGATGGCGAAGGCGCCGATGACACCGTCGAACGAGAAGGACGCGTCGAGGACTTCGAGGTAGAGGAACATGAAGAACGCGGCCTTGCCGGAGAGCGCCACCGCCGACATCTTCTTGCCGGTCTTCCTGGCTTCCTCCTCGGCCTCGTTCTCGCGCTCCTCCTCTTCCTCGAGCCTGTTCTCGAAGTAGCCGGAGAGACCGCCGACGATGAGGTACGTGATCAGACCCGCGACGCCCGCGAGCAGGACGGTCTCCGCCTTGTCCGCGTGCGCGCCGCCGTGCTGGTGCGCCTGGGTCGCGAAGGTCATGGCCGAGACCAGCAGCACGATGAGCGCGATGCAGACCGACAGCATGTCGACCTTGCCGAGCTTGGCGAGCGGGCGCTCGATCCAGCGCAGCCACTGGATGTCACGGTCCTCGAAAATGAAGTCGAGGAAGATCATCAGAAGGAACATGCCACCGAAGGCGGCGATCGCCGGGTGGGCGTCCGTGACCAGTTGCTGGTAGCGGTCGGGCTGGCTGAACGAGAGATCGACCGCCTCGATGGGCCCGATCTTGGCGGTGATGGCCACGATCACGACGGGGAAGACCAGCCGCATACCGAAGACCGCGATGAGTACACCGACCGTGAGGAAGATCTTCTGCCAGAAGGCATTCATCTTCTTCAGGATTCCGGCGTTGACCACCGCATTGTCGAAGGACAGCGAGATCTCGAGGACGGAAAGAATCGCGACCACACCGAACGCTTCCCACCCCCCGTAGAGCACCGCTGCGACCAGGCCGAGCGCGGTAATCGCGAACGACCATCCGAAGGTTTTCAGAACCACTGGTACCCAATCGTGTAGACAGGGTCGCTGACGAACTCGTGCATGGTTGGCCAGGACGCACCCCGAGGCGACGGAATGTCAGGAATCTGCTTTCACCGCGAGGACCGGACACGGCGAATCCAGGAGGATCCGCTGCGCCGAGGATCCCAGGAGGAGCTTGCCGACCGCGCTGCGGTGCCTCAGCCCGATCACCACCAGGGAGACCTCGGACGACCCCGCCAGCTCGACGATCTCCTCGGCGGCATCGCGCCCGCCGACCACCTGGCGTATGTCGAAGTCGACACCCAGCTTGGTCAGGTCCCGTCGGACATGGTCGAGGTCTTTCTGCTGTGCGAAACCGCGGTCGACGTACGCGTCGCCTCGCGAGGCATTCATCACCAGCAGGGTCTCGCCCCGGGTGAGGGCCTCGTCGACTCCCGCGCGCAGGGCCGACTCTCCTTCCGGCGAGGGCACATATCCAACCAGTACCGTCATGACTGCCCCTTTCAGGCTCGTTGCTCAACGAGCGGATGCACGATGTACCGGCGGACCAGCGGCCAGGCCAGTACGAGCACGATCACCGCGTAGATCACATAGGACACCGGTCCGCCCAGCAGACCGGACAGTTCGCCGCCCGACAGCTGAAGCGACCGCCGGCCCTGCAGTTCCGCGCGGGGGCCGAGGATGACGCCGACAATGAGCGGCAGCACCGGCAGCCCGAATCTCCGCATCCCGAAACCGATCAGCCCCAGCGTCAGGAGGAGGAACAGGTCCAAGGGCTGGGCGTTGACCGCGTAGGCACCCATCGACGCGAAGAACACAATTCCCGCGTACAGATAGGGGCGCGGTATCCGCAGCAGCCTGGCCCAGGCCGGCGCAAGCGGCAGATTCAGCAGGAGCAGCAGCAGATTGCCGATGAACAGGCTGGCAATCAGCGCCCAGACAAGCCCCGACTCGCGCTCGAACAGCAGAGGGCCGGGCTGGATGCCGTACGACTGGAATGCCGCGAGCATCACCGCGGCGGTCGCGTTCGTCGGCAGCCCGATGGCGAGCATAGGCACCAGGGTGCCTGCCGCGGACGCGTTGTTCGCTGCCTCCGGGCCGGCAACTCCCTCGATCGCCCCCTTGCCGAACTGCTCGGGGTGCTTGGTCAGCTTTTTCTCTGTGGCGTACGACAGGAACGTCGGGATCTCCGCGCCACCGGCCGGCATGGCCCCGAAGGGAAAGCCGAAGGCGGTGCCGCGCAGCCATGGCTTCCAGGACCGTTTCCAGTCCTCCCGGCCCATCCACGGCACGCCGACGGGGATCACCCCTGCGGGCCTACGCCGCAGATGCGCCGCCACCCAGAGGGCCTCGCCGACGGCGAAGATGCCGACGGCGACCACCACCACATCAATGCCGTCGGCGAGCTGGGGGATGCCGAAGGTGAGCCGCTGCTGCCCGGAGACCGAGTCGATTCCGACAATGCCGATCACTAGGCCGACGAGCAGCGAGGCGAATCCGCGGATGCGTGACGAGCCGAGTACTGCGGTGACCGCGATGAAGGACAGCAGCATGATCGCGAAGTAGTCCGGTGCACCGAGGCCGACCGCGAAATCCACCACGAGCGGGGCGACGAGCACCAGCAGCAGAGTACCGATCGTTCCGGCGACGAAGGATCCGATCGCCGCGGTGGCGAGCGCCTGCGCCGCCCGGCCGGCCTTGGCCATCTTGTTGCCCTCGATGGCCGTGACGACCGAGGACGATTCACCGGGCGTATTCAGCAGGATCGAGGTGGTCGAACCGCCGTACATGCCGCCGTAGAAGATGCCGGCGAACATGATGAATGCCTGGGTCGGCTCCATTCCGTACGTCACTGGCAGTAGCAGGGCCACGGTCATGGCCGGGCCGATGCCGGGCAGGACCCCGACCGCCGTGCCGATCGTGACGCCGATCAACGCCAGCAGAAGGTTCATCGGGGTGACGACGTGCGCGAACCCCTCGAGCAGATGATTCAGGTTGTCCATTACAGGATTCCTTGCAGCACGCCGGCCGGGAGATTGACGCCGAGCCCGATCGCGAAGGCGTAGAAGGTGATCAGCGACAGCGCCACCGCGATCGCCAGGTTGCGCAGGTAGTGCCGGTTGCCCAGGGCGAAGGCTGTTCCCCAGAACAGGAGGGCTCCGCTGATCACCCAGCCGAGGGCTTCGATCAACACCGCGTTGACGACGAACGCGCCGATCAACAGCAGCACGGTGCGCCAGTCGATCGGATTCGTCAGGTCGACGTCCTCGCCGGCCTCCGGTTCAGCGCGGCCGCCCCGCGCGACGTCGACGGTGTACACCAGGGCGATCAGAAGGAGCAGTACGCCGAGGAGCACCGGCACTGTGCGCGGCCCGATCGGGTCGGTGCTGCTCGTCGCGTGCGCGATCCCGGTGGCGTCGACGATCACCAGCACGCCCAACAGGGCGAGGAACGCGCACACACCGTACTGTGCGCGGTCCCCGCCCGGGGACGGGCGGGAGCCCGAGTCGGTGCGCTCAGTGACGTCCAGGCTCATGCCAGGCCGAGCTCTGTGAGGATGTCGGCGACGGCCTTGTCCTGTTCCGTCAGGTAGGTGGCGAACTCGTCGCCTGTCGTGAACGCGTCGGTCCAGCCGTGCTTGGTCAGCTCGGCCTTCCACTCCTTGGAGTCGTGCATCGCGGTCAGCGAGTCGATCCAGACCTTCTTGTCGGCGTCTCTGATGCCGGGCGGGGCGACGATTCCGCGCCAATTGGTGAAGACCAGGTCGATGCCCGAAGACTTCAGCGTCGGGGCATCCTTGAGGGCGTCGACCGGCTTCTCGCTGGTCACCGCGAGCACCCGCACCTGACCCGCCTCGATCTGGTCGAGGAACTCACCGAAACCGCTGGCACCGAAGGCGATCTTGTTGCCGAGGATTGCCGGGAGCAGCTCACCACCGCCGTCGTAGCCGATGTAGTTGACCTTCTTCGGGTCGATGCCGACCGTCTTGGCGAGCTGCATCGGAAGCAGGTGGTCCGGTCCGCCGAGCGACGAGCCGCCCCCGACTGCGATGCTCTTGGGGTTCTTCTTCCAGGCGGTGACGAGATCGTCGATCGTCTTGTACGGAGAGTTCTTGGGCACGACGATCGCGCCCGCCTCCTCCATCAGCTTTGCGATCGGTGTGGTCTGGGAGAGCGTCGCCTTCGACTTCGAGGCGTACGAAGCACCGACGACTCCTAGTCCCATCTGCATGGTGAGCTTGCCGTTGCCCTTTTCGTTCACGGTGCGCTGCAGGCCGACCGTGCCGCCGGCGCCCGGAAGATTGAACACCTGAATTCCGGACGCGATCTTGGTGTCCTCCATCACCTTGGCCGCCGTCCGCGCCGTGGTGTCGTACCCGCCGCCCGGGGTGTTGGGGACCATGATCCGCAGGCCGGTGACGGGCTCGTCGCTCTTGCCCGTCCCCTCCTTCTCCGCGGTGGCGCCGCAGGCGCCTACCGCGAGCATGGACATGGCGGCCAAGGCACTGACGACAGCAGCTCTGCGAGTTCTCATGGCTTGTCTCTTTCACTTCCGGCAGTCGGACGCCATGATTGTGCGACTCGGCAGACACCACGTCTGTGTTGTGTCAGCATTGAAGATTGAGTTAATTGTGGTCGTAACTTTTCGCCGCCATACCCTCGCGGGCGAGCTGTTGGTACTCCAGCTCGCCATCGTCGTGGTGGTGCTGCTGGCGGTCGCCGCCGTCTCGCTGGCCCAGTCGGAAGCGACCTTCAACCGGGTCGAAGGACGCCGGGTCACCGCGCTGGCCGAGCAGCTGGCCGGCAACCCTTTGGTGTCCAGTCAGCTCGGCCGGCCGGCACCGGGTGAGACGCTCGCTCCGCTCGTCCAGACCACGCTGACCCAGTCGGGCGTCACCTCCGTGACGGTCGCCGACAGCAGCGGCAGGATTGTCAGCTCCACGAATCCCACGATGATCGGTACAAGGTTGCCGCTCGGCCCCGGCGTCGCCGAGGCTCGCGGCTGGTCAGGGGATCTGGTCCTGGACGGTACCCATGAGCTGGTGGCCCAGGTGCCGGTGATCAAAGCGGCTCAACCCAACCTCGGCCGACATCTCGGCACGGTGATGATCGGTGAGGCGTCACCGACGATCTGGCAGCGACTGAGTGGCGCGTCATCGTATCTGCTCGCCTACCTTGGCATTGCGAGCGGGCTCGGCCTGATCGGATCGTGGCTGCTGGCCCGGCGTACCAAACGCCAGACCCTCGGGTTGGAGCCACGCGAGATCGCGGGGCTCGCCGAGCACCGTGAGGCAATGCTGTACGGGATCGCGGAAGGCGTGATCGCCCTCGACCCGCAGTTGCGGCTCACACTGGTGAACGAGGTCGGCAGGCGGTTGCTCGATCTGCCCGAGCACTGTGTGGGGATGAGCCTGGCCGACCTCCGGATTGAGGGCCGACTGCACGACGTACTCGCCGGATCCCCCAGTGACACGGCCGAGCGTCGCGACGAAGTCGTCATACGCCGGAGTCGGGTTCTGGTGATGAACCGGATGACCGTCACCAAGGACGGCCGCCAGCTCGGCTCGGTCACGACCTTGCGGGACCGTACCGAACTGGCGCAGCTGGAACGCGAGATCGGATCGTTCCGCAGCTCCGCCGAGCTGCTGCGCGCGCAGGCCCACGAGTTCGCCAATCAGCTGCACACGATTTCCGGGCTGATCCAGATCGGTAAGCACGACGAGGTGGTGCAGTACGTCCGCGCGCTGAGCCGACACCGACAGTCGCTGGACACGACCCTGACCAGACGGGTTCGCGACATGGCCGTCGGCGCTCTGCTGATGGCGAAGTCCTCGCTCGCGGCCGAACGGAAGGTCGTGCTGCGCGTCTCGGAGCATACGGCGCTCGACCGGCTGGCGCCGGAGGACTCGGTGGACGTGGCGACGGTGATCGGCAACCTCGTCGACAACGCCGTCGACGCCGCGGCGGCGGGCGACGACGGCCACGATGCCTGGGTGGAGGTCGAATTGCGGCAGGACGCATCCAGCGTGGAGATCGTGGTGCGCGACTCAGGCCCCGGCGTGGCGCCCGAGCTCGCCCAGGAAGTCTTCTTGCACGGCTTCACCACGAAGGCTGCCCAAGAGGGGGATCGCGGCATCGGGCTGGCGCTCACCCGGCTCGTCTGCGAGCGCCGCGGCGGCGAGGTCGCGGTGACCAACACGCCCGACGGCGCCATGTTCACCGCGAGGATGTCCGTCGGCAACCTGGCCGGCGCGGTACCGGAAGGAGCCTCCCGATGATCGACGTACTGGTCGTCGACGACGACTTCATGGTGGCAAGTGTCCACCAGACCTTCGTCGACCGCGTCGAGCCCTTCCGGGTCGTCGGCACGGCGAACACCGGCGAGCAGGCGATCACGGCCGTCGGCGAGCTGCGCCCCGACCTGGTCCTGCTCGACCTCTATCTTCCGGACATGTTCGGCCTGGACGTCATTCCACGCCTGCGGACCGCCGGGCACGACTGTGACGTCATGGTGATCAGCGCCTCGCGCGAGGCCGACGCGGTCCGCCGCTCCGTCCGCCAGGGCGTGGTCAACTACCTGCTGAAGCCGTTCGACTTCGAAGACCTGCGTCCCCGCCTCGTACGGTACGCCGCCCAGCGCAATAGCCTGCTCACCACAGTCGTCAGAGGTCAGGCCGACGTGGACCGGGTACTGACCGGGGCCAGCTTGCCGGCGCCGAGTGTCGCGCTGCCGAAGGGCATGAGCGTGGAGACCGCGGAGCTGATCGAACGCACACTGTGCGGTACCGACGGAACGCTGTCCGCCGCCGAGTGCGCGGCCCGGAGCGGCATCTCCCGGGTCAGCGCCCGCCGTTACCTCGAATACTTCCACGACACCGGCCGCGCCGAGGTGTCCCTGCGGTACGGAGCCGCCGGCAGACCCGAGCGCCGCTACGGTTGGCGTGCATGAGTTCGCTCTTGCCGGTCCGGCCGCAATGGAGCCAGTCCCCCACTCACACAGCAGCGAAGGCATGGGGAGCAGTGATAGCAACGCGACGTGAGCCTAGTGTTCTGCGCCGGGAATTCGATCAAGATATGTCGCGAGGCGTTGGAGGATCTCGTCGGCGTCCTTGGTCCAAATGAACGGCTTCGGGTTGTCGTTCCACTGGGCGATCCAGGCGCGGATGTCGCGCTCCAGGGCCTGGAGGTTCCTGTGTACTCCGCCGCGTATCCGCTTGTCCGTCAGCAGGCCGAACCAGCGCTCGTCGGGTAGTACCGCTGCATTGCTGCAGGGTGGATTCAACCGGTCGTCGCAACACCTCGATCATGGAGGTGTCCGATGGGGCGACCGGCAGGGTGGACGACGGCGGTGACGGGGCGCCCGGCGATGCGGTCTCCGGGCAGGCCGCCGGTCCGCCGGGATGTGGAGCGTGCCTTCTGGAAGAAGATCGCTGATGGGCTGACCAGCGAGGACGCGGCGATCGCGTGCGGTGTGTCGGGGCCGGTCGGCTCACGATGGTTCCGGGAACGTGGCGGTATGCCGTCGATCGAGCTGGGCCCGGTGTCGGGCAGGTATCTCTCCTTTGCAGAGCGCGAGGAGATCGCTGTGCTGAAGGCTCAGAACACCGGGGTCCGGGAGATCGCCCGTCGGCTGGGCAGGCACCCGTCCACTGTTTCGCGGGAACTGCGGCGCAATGCGGCCACCCGCAGCGGACAACTCGCCTACCGGGCGTCGATCGCGCAGTGGAAGGCCGAGCTGGCCGCGCGGCGGCCGAAGCCGTCCAAACTTGCCTGCAGCGAGCGGCTGCACGAGTACGTCCAGGACCGCCTGGCCGGAGAGATCCGCCGCCCGGACGGCATGCCGGCGCCGGGACCTGCGGCACCGCCGTGGAAGGGACGGAACAAGCCGAGGCGCCAGGACCGCCGTTGGGGCAACTCGTGGAGTCCGCAGCAGATCTCCCACCGGCTGAAGGTCGACTTCCCTGATGATGATTCCATGCGCATCTCTCACGAGGCGATCTACCAGGCCCTCTATATCCAGGGCCGGGGAGCACTCAAGCGCGAGCTGGTCGCCTGCCTGCGCACCGGCCGTGCGCTGCGGGTGCCCCGGGCTCGCACCGCCGGCCGGGGGAAGAAGTTCGTCACCGAGGACGTGCTGATCAGTCAGCGGCCGGCCGAGGCGGAGGACCGGGCGGTCCCCGGCCACTGGGAGGGCGACCTCATCATCGGCCTCAACAGCTCCGCGATCGGCACCCTGGTCGAACGCACCAGCAGGTTCACGATGCTGCTGCACCTACCGCCCATGCCCGGCCACGACGGCACACGGGCCAAGAACGGCCCCGCACTGGCCGGCCACGGAGCCGCAGCCGTACGTGACGCCCTGACGGAAGCGATCACCCGCCTACCCGCCCAACTACGCAAGTCCCTTACCTGGGACCAGGGTTCGGAAATGGCGCAGCACGCCGAACTCCGCATCGACACCGGCCTGGAGATCTACTTCGCCGACCCGCACAGCCCCTGGCAGCGCGGCACGAATGAGAACACCAACGGGCTGCTACGGCAGTACTTCCCGAAGGGCACCGACCTCAGCAGACACACCCGCGAGGATCTCGCTGCCGTCGCAGCTGCCCTCAACGGCCGCCCCCGCAAAACCTTGGGCTGGAGGACACCCTCCGAGACTCTCAACAGTCATCTACTATCAACATAAAACGGAAGTGTTGCGACGACTCCTTGAACCCGGGCAGTGGTCCCCCCTCAGAGTGAAGTAGGCCGCCGACGAGATGCCCGTGGCGCGGGTCCTTTTCCGACGGCCCCTTCCCGAACCGGACGGGCCCGATTTCCAGGCATCCGGCTCTCCAGTGATCACTTCCGTAGTACTGCGGTGGGACGCCCCGCGTGGATGCCTTCATGACAGCGACGGCAGATCACCAGGGTCTTGCGCCGTCGCATCGCCATCAGACGGACCCATGCGGGTTTCTCCCGGCGTCCGGGCCGGTTGAGATCAGCGAGCTTGCGGACATGGTGAACCTCAAGGTTCGTCCGCGCCTCGCACATCTCGCAGCATTCGGCGAGGAGCCTATGGATCAGCTCGTTGCGTTTCATGCTGGCCATGACCGGCCGGATGTCAGTGAGAACGGCCGTGCGCTGCCGTTTGAGCGGTATCCCGCCGAAGCGGGCGACCAGTGGCTTCTTCCCTTCATCGCGGGGGACAGTGACCTGGATGCAACGGCGCAGCTCCTCCTCCGCGACGCCCTGCCCCAGGAAGTAGGAGGACCAGAAGCCGGGCATGCCGAGGAAAGGCGTCCCGTCGGCAAAAGGAGCGGTGTCGTCGGGCGCTGCGAGGAGGCGCTCGTATCCACGCACCTGAATGCTCATGCGGTCTCCAGCTCGGAAGCAGAGGGGCGCCGTTCAGACGGCGGGGCTGGATCAGGCGTTGAGGTCCAGTACACGGACCGGCTCGCCCTGCCACCGCTTCGGGGTGGTGGTGGCGATGATCGCTCCGTCGGGGCGGTCGGGTGTGGGCTGCGCTGCGTACTGGCTGTGGGCCGCAGCCCATGTTTCCTGCCGGGCGAGGGCCAGGGCCGCAGCCAGATCCAGGTCCAGGACGGTGATACCCGGCAGTGCGGCAAGGTGCTCGGCTGTGCCGGGCCGTGCGCGGTCGGCTTCGACGAGCGCACACGCCGGGGCGTACAGGAACCAGCCGGATTCGGCGTGGGCCCGGTGGATGAGACGGGACGCGAGGACGTTGCCCTGACCCGCTGCGGCCATCGCCGTTTCGTCCAGGACGATATGCATGGCGTCGGTCACCGGCTCGTCACCTGGGCCAGGCGCCGGTCCAGCTCACTGTCCAGGTCGTCCTGCTCGGCCGGGGTGGGGGCGTAGCCGTTCCACTCCTTCAGTGCAGCAAGGGCCTTCTCGGCACGCTCGGCACGCTCGGCCGGGGTGAGCATGGTCTCGGCCAGACGAGCCAGATAGGCGCGCAGCGACAGCCCCTCAGCAGCTGCGATCGCGGCGAGCCGGTCCTTGGCCTCTTCGGGGATACGGACATTGGCATCGGACATTGTCGTGCTCCTTCCCATTCCTCCAGGGTACGGGTACGTACCCGTACCCGTCACGCTGGTGTGGGTGACCACTACCTGCCGAACGGTGAAGGTGCGGCAGGCACCGCCCAGCCTGTGCCGACGATGAAGCAACGGCTGACGAAACGCTGCTCGTCGGTCCGCATCATCGGAGACCTGCTGACCTGCGGACTCACCGTCGAGGACCTGCGCAGCTGCGCCGACCGCCTCCATTTACTCGTCCAGGACCCGCCGCCGCTGTGTGGCTCTGTCGAGCCCGGCGTCTCCACCTCCAGGGTTGTCGGCCGCAGGCTCGCCGCCCTCGACGCCGGGAGCAACGGCTGACCCGACTGCGTGAGAGCCTCGCGCAGCGCGCCTCGGGAAAGAGAGACGGACGCTTCAGCCTCTCGCCACCCGAGTAGAGCCGCTGGCAAAGGCACCACCGCCGCTTGGTGACAACAAGGCTGCCTGTGTGACCACTATCGTGCGTCGGCTCAACCGGCCTGTGCCGAGGCTCGGTACTTGTCACTGGCAAAGCCGGATGACGTGGCGAATGGGACCGGTCGAAGCAGCCTGGTTGGCACCAGTGAGGCACGCGGCTTGTCACAAATGCTCATTCGGCAGCCCTTCTGTCACCAGTAACGGGTCTGTCAAACGAACGGGGAGTGTTTGAATCCCCAACCGCCGCGCGGCCGGCCGAACCCGGGCCCCGCCCAGAACTGTTGCGGTGTGTGCGGCCTCGCGAAAGAGGACTCAGCGACAGCTCACTGGATCAGGTCGGTGTGCGGATGCTCCGGAGACGCCGGGCAGACATAGAGCTGCAGATTGTCAGTGCTGCCGACTTCGACCGCGGTCGGCTGCGCGGGGTCCTGGCCGGCGACATGACCGGCGGAAAACGCGGCGGCTTGATCCTCGTACGGCGCCCAGCCGCGCGTACCGCCGTCCCATTCGAAGGAGGCGATGGTCAGCAGCGGGACCATCTGAGCGTCGCAGACAGCGCAGAATCGGGGATACGGGTCGGTGCGGCCCCACGGGGGCCAGCCGCCGACCTTCCAGCCGGGAGCGTCAGCCAGCTCACAGTCATAGAACTCCGCCGGATAGTCCGCGTACGAGCTGTCCACGCCGACGTCAGCTGCCTGCCATCTGCTCCAGTCCCCCAGCAGCTGCCGCACCTCCGCGCTCAAATCGAGGCTGTTGGGGTACTCGGTGATCTGTTCCGGTGCCAGCAGACACGGCTCCGGCACATAGCCTTCCCAGTCCGCCTCATACGGTTCCGGCGGCACGGCGAGGACATCGCCGACCCCCGCGGCAGACCGCCAGAACAGTGCGGTCGAAGGCTTGGCATGCGGCTCGTGGTCGTAAGGGCACCACAGCACCTGGAGCAAGTCCGCCTGTCCGGGCGGCCGCAACAAGGGCACGTCGCGCACATACAGCTGGGCCACAGGCAACATAGGGACCGGGCACTCCGCGGGCCACGGAGGGCCGGCCTCAAGTCGCTCCATGAACATCGCGTCGCTGCGCTCCTTGATCGCCGCCTCCTCAGGCGTGTACCCAGGACCGTGACTCCTCCCCGCCCTGAAGAGCGGGGCTTCTCGCTATGCCGGTTGGGCTTCGCGACGGGCCAGCCCGGCCCGTAGGACGTTGAGAGCCCCGGCTGTGTCGGCGTGTGCGCTGTGGCCGCATGCGACGCAGTGGAACTTCTCCTGTGTGGGCCGGTTTTCCTTCGCGGTGTGCCCGCATTCGGGGCACGTACGGGAGGTGTTGCGGGGGTCCACGGCGACCACTTCCCGCCCGGCGCTTTCAGCCTTTGCGTGCAGGATCGTCAGGAACACCCCCCAACCGGCATCGTTGATCGAGCGGTTCAGCCCGGCCTTCGCGGCGGCACCGTTGGGCAGGAAGGTGCCCGGCTGGTCGGGGTCCGGCTTGGAGGCGGGGGTCCTGCTCATGTTGCGGATCTTGAGATCTTCGTGCGCGATGACGTCGTGCGCGCGGACCAGGCCGAGGGCGGTCTTGTGCGCGTGGTCCAAGCGCTGACGGCGCACCTTGCCATGCAGTTTGGCGACCTGCTCCACGGCCCGCCGGTGGTTGGCGGTGCGGTCCTTCGCCTTGCGGCGCGGGAACCGGGACAGCGCCTGCTGGGCGGCTTCGAGCCTCGCGGCGGCGCGGCGTCCGTGCCTGGGGTTCTCCACGAACCCGCCGCCCGAGTCGGCGAGGAAGTTGGCGATGCCCAGGTCGATGCCGGCCACGCTGCCCGTCGGCGGCAGTGGCTCGGGCCGCTCCTGCTCAGCGGTCAGTACGACGAACCATTTGTGGCCCTCGCGCTTGACGCTGACCGTCTTGACCTTGCCCACTACGGGCCGGTGCTGGTTGACCTTGACATGTCCGACACCCTGCAAGCGCACGCGGGTGACAGGGTCGTGCGGGGTGGAATCCCAGCGGCAGCCGTCCCCGTCCTTCGGGAACTCCACCGTGTCGAACCAGTTCACCCCACGAAAACGCGGGTATCCAGGCGTCTCCCCAGCCTTGATCCGCCGGAAGAACGCCGCAAACGCCTTGTCCAACCGGCGCAAGGTCGCCTGCTGCGAGGAGAACGACCAACGCCCCTGACGCTCCGGGTCGAACGCCCGAATATCCTTCAACTGCGCCGACTGCATCCCGTACTTGATGCTCGTCTTCGATACATGACGGTAGGCATCACGCCGTTCCTGCAGTGCGCCGTTGTAGAGCGAGCAGTGATCTCGCAGCATCTCACCGAGCGCCTGGCCCTGCCGGACGGTGGGCCGCATGAGGAACTTGTACGCACGAATCACGCAGCCACCCCCCTTCGGTCAGTCCGATCAACATAGCTGGCGCCACTGACAACGCAGAGCACTCGGCGCTCCGCGCCTCCGGTCCAAGGATCGCATTCCCGCCCGGCCTGAAGGCCGGGATTCCCTGCGAAGATCAGGGATGGGGATCACGGTGCAGCCGAGCTCGCACGTGCCTCTTGAGCCGCACTTCTGCCGGTGACTGGCACACCCCACTGCCCGGGTGCGAACTTTCGCAGTCCGGCCATGGCTCCTCAGCCGGCCACAGCAACGGCCCCCCGACCGAGCTCTCCCACACCGAAGGCGACCCGGCACGAGGGTGCAGCCGAATTGCAGCACGCGCCAACGGAGCCAGCTCAGGAAAGACCGCAGTAACGTCGACAGGCCGCGGCGGAGTAGTACGTACGAAGACCATGCCGGCGATCCTGCCACCAGCCACCGACAGTCCCTGGCCGCCTCAACC
This sequence comes from Streptomyces sp. NBC_00873, assembly GCF_045207415.1. NCBI lineage: Bacteria > Bacillati > Actinomycetota > Actinomycetes > Kitasatosporales > Streptomycetaceae > Streptomyces > Streptomyces sp. NBC_00873. The sequence goes on along the minus strand of NZ_CP108803.1, from coordinate 9,190,259 downwards.
GGCGTCAGCGCTCAGCTGGCCGAGTGAAACGCTCGCTGACTCAGTCACAGTGACAACAAGCCTGCCTATGTGGCAACTATCGTGCTTCGGCTCAATATTGTGCCGAAGCACGTTGGTTGTCACCACTACCACTATCCGACCTGGGGCTTCCCGTCCCGCGAAGCGGCCCAGTTGTCACCAGTGAGGCAGACTACTTGTCACCAGTGTTGAGTTTGCGGGTTTGTTGTCACCGTTCAGCGTCCTCTGGAGAGTGTGGACGAGGCCGAGAGGGCGAGTTTTCGAACAGACCGGCCCGACCAGGCGTAGCCACCATGCGGCCTGGGTTACCGTCCGGGCGCGAGTGCCGTGGTAACAGCGGCCTCGGCGTGCAGCCGGGTGGTGGCGAAGACAGGAACAGGGCTGTGCTCCGGGCCGATGAGGAGCTCAATCTCGGTGCAGCCGAGGATGATGCCTTGCGCGCCGGAAGCCACGAGCCTGCTGATCACCTCACCGTAGGCCGCTCGGGACTCCTCCCGGATGATGCCGAGGCATAGCTCTTCGTAGATCACCCGATGGACGACAGCCCGGTCGTCCGCGTCGGGAACCAGGACCTCCAGGCCATGCCCGGCCACGCGGTCGCGGTAGAAGTCCTGCTCCATGGTGAACGCGGTGCCCAATAGCCCCACTCGGCGCAGACCCACAGTCCGCACCGCAGCCGCCGTCGCGTCGGCCAGATGCAGCAGCGGAATGTTGACTGCCGCCACCACATGGTCGGCGACCTTGTGCATGGTGTTGGTGCAAATCAGCAGCAGGTCCGCACCAGCGGCCTGCAGGGATCGGGCGGCGTCAGCGAGTACTTCGCCAGCCTCATCCCAGTGCCCGGCCACCTGCAGCCGCTCGATCTCGGCGAAGTCGACCGAGTACAGCACGCACTTGGCCGAGTGGAGACCGCCCAACCGCTCCCGAACCCGCTCGTTGAGGAGCCGGTAGTACTCGGCCGTCGACTCCCAGCTCATGCCGCCAATCAACCCGATGGTCTTCATCGCCCCACTCTCGCACGCCCTTCGCTTGTCGCGGGGCTGAGGGCCGGGGTGACAGCAGCGCTGCCTTTGTGACAACTATCGTGCTTCGGCTCACGGCCGCGGTCGGCGGAGGCGGCGATGCCTGGCTGGTCAGAATTCGAGTTCGACATAGTCGATGTCGGTGAACTCCACCAGGAGTCCGTCGGCGCGGCGGCCGCGGTCTTTGAAGTACTGCTCCTGAAGTCCTTCGGCGATCACGGCCCGGAGTTGTTGTTCGGAGGCTCCGGCGGTCTGTGCGTCGAAGAGGCGGGCCGCGTACTGGGGCGGGAGGTGCTGGGTGATCAGCCGGATGCGTCCGTCGTCCGTGGTGCCCGGTGCGGCGGTGAATCCGAACCGCGCCCTGGTTTCGACGACGATGCCGGTGGAGGTGGCGGCGTTCTTCTTCGCTTTCTCCTTCACCCTCGGCTGCCAGCGGTAGCGGACCTCACCGGTGAGCCGGGCCGCGAGGTCCGGGCGCGGTTTTTTGATCTGGTCCTTGACGTACCGTTCGACCGTGCGCTGTGTGATGCCCAGGAGGTCGGCAACGGCTCTGGTGCCTTTGAACTGCTTGACCAGGAACCGCATCTGCGCACCGGCCGATTTCGGGATGGGGCGGGTGGCTGTGCTCGCTGCGGCCCTGTCGAGACTGTCTCCGAGGATGCCCATCAGGTGGTCCTACTCCCCGCTGTCTTCGGTGTCGCCCTTGATGTGCCGGGCCGGGTTGTGTCCTTCGTCGAGCATCTGTACGGCCCAGAGCAGGTCCTGGGTGCCCTCGTGCTTGACCATCCCTGGCGAGACACCGAGCCGGAACGTGCCCGGGGCCGGCTTCCCGTCCGCGGTGCGCGGCAGTACGTCCAACGGGCTCGGCCCGTCGGACAGGTAGACGGCGCAGTCGGAGAGCAGCGCGATCGGGATCAGTGCGTCCTCGCCGAAGGTCAGGTTCCTGGCCGGGGGCGGGGCGGTCTGGGTGACTGCGGCTGTTTTGAGGATCTTGCGGTGCATGTTGACGCGGGCGGTGGAGATGACGGCGGCGCGGATGTCGGGGCGCCAGGTGGGGCGTTCCAGTGCGGGCCAGCGTTCGCCGAACTTGTAGCCGGTGCCCTGGGGGCGCTCGCGGAGCTTGCCGATGCCGCCCTTGACCGTCGACTTGATGGCCGAGAGCACGGCCGCCATGCCGGGGTCGGAGTGCTTGTGGTGTTCCATCGCGGTCAGAAACTGGGCCTCGGACAGATTTGGGGTGACGCCGAGGTCGGCCATCGTCTGCTTGTACGCCTCGCTGAGGTGCTTGTACCAGGGGTCCAGGTACGGGCCGGACTCGGTACGGATCCATGCCTCAACCGGGCGCAGGGTGAGCGGCAGGTGGTAGGTGTCGATGAGTTCCTGGGCGTAGGCCACGGTCGGTGTCGCGTACCAGGCCGGGCCGTCGGGCTGCACGCCGTGGGGCGTGAACGGGTTCGGCATCCTCGGGTCCACCTCGATGCCGGACAGGTCGACCAGCCAGCTGCCGGGTGTCTTCTTGTCGAAGGCCGGGGCCTTGACATGGACGGGTGCGCCCAGGCCCACGATCAGGCGGTTCGCGGCAGCGAGGAACGCGGTGTTCACGTCGATGCCGACCGCGAACGCCCTGGTGCACTCGGCATCGGTGAGCAGTTGCGGGTCACGGGTCCACTCGTAGGCTTCTTCGTCCAGGACTTCGGCCGGGGTGCGCTGGTGGGTGCGCGGAAAGAGGGCGGCGACGACCGGGTGTTCGTCCGGGGCCTCGACCGGCGCCGGGTCGACGGGCTCGGTGAGGGAGCCGGGCATGGGTCCGGAGACCCAGGTGCCGTTCTCGTCTTTCACGGCCCGGGTCGGTGGGCGCAGCGCGGTCATCGTTTCCAGGCCGGAGACGGCGGTGGAGCCGCGGGGGGTGATGACCCGGGTTGCGTAGGTGCCGAGTACGTCGGCGATGTCGGCCGGGTCCAGGTGGTCGGTGGTCCCCCAGGAGCGGGAGTCGAGTGCGCCCCAGGGCAGGACGGCGAACTGGACGCACTGGCGTCGCCCGCCTTGTGCGGGTCGGTAGACGCGGGCCCAGGGGCCGAAGCCGCGGCGGGTGAGTTTCCATTTCGCTTTGGTGATCTGCTGCACGACCTTGTGGTCGTCCGGCAGGCGCAGGCGTCGCCGGTCTTCGAGCCGTTCGGGCAGTCCGAGACGTTCGGCGGCGGTGGCGGTCAGGACGATCAGGGGGTCGAAGTCCTTGCCGGACGAGTGCAGGCGCGGGGCGCCGAGCTGCGCCTGGGAAAGGACCCATTCGACCAGTGCGGGAAGGGACTTGGCAGGGCAGTCCAGGACCAGGCCGCCGACGCAGTACAGCAAGCCGTCGCCGTCCAGGACACCGAGCGGCCCGTGCGCGAACTGCGGGTCAGCAGCCACGGCAGAAGAACGGGGCGCCGTCTCCTTCACGGCGGGACGTCGTACTGCCGGGGGTACGGCCGGGGGTGCTGATCGCACTGAAGTCGCCGGGGCGCTGGACGATGCCAGGGCCGGAGCCGGCGCAGGTTCGCAGGTGGCCTCGGGCGGGCCGGGCACCTGCGGCACCGATGCTGTGGGTGGTGGCTCCGGGGTTTTGGCGGGGTAGAGCTCGGCCAGCTGGGCCAGCAGGCGTGCGTACGCCTCACGCTGGGGCGGCCGCGGCTCCGTCTTCCCGTTCTCCCACGACACCACCGTCGCGCGCCGGACCTTCAGTGCGTTGGCCACCTGCTCCTGTGTCAGCCCGTGGGCCTTGCGCAGCCGTTCTCGTTCCGTGGGCGGGGGCAGCGGGGACGCGGATTCGATCAGGGCGTCGACTGCGTCAAACAACTCGGACATGGCCCCTCCTCTCCTTCAGTATAACAAATAACTGCACATTCTACGTACTTTTCGCGTTCAATATACGTACACCTTCTATAGACGCCTGCCTGACGCACGGAACGAGGGAAGGGAAAGCGAAGCGCCACCACGTCCCGGCTGCCAAGCCGGGACGTGGAAGCGCGCAGCGCTCGGTCCGGACCGCAGCGAAGCGCCCGGCACGCAGCAAGGCGGGCGGGGAAGCGCGTCGAAAATGAAGCTGCGCCATCTTGAAGTGGCTGGTCAGGGTGCTGGTGTGATGTCGTTTCGGGGTGCTCGTGCTGGTCGTGGGCGGCAGTCTGGGGTGTAGATCGTCTGGCGGGAGTGGGTTTGTGGATTCCCGTCCGTCGTCGCGGGTGCCGCTCCTACGCTCCGGCCCATGATGGATCCCGAGGTGTTGGAGCGGATCGCCGCGCGGCGTGCGGAGCTGGACGGACTCGAAGAGCAGCTGGTCAAGCAGCTGTCGGAGGTACGAGCTGAGCGCGATGAGCTGGCCGTGGCCGAGCGGGTGTGGCAGCGGATGAGCGAGCAGCTCGCCGACGAGCGCACGGAGGCCGGGTCGCCGGTGGTCCAGGTGGCAGGTCGGGCGGTACGGCTGGTCCCGGACCGTGGGCCGGGGGTGGCTGAGTCCGCACTGCCAGCGGAGTACCAGCGCATCCTGACCGCGGTGCGGCAGGCCGCCGGCCCGGTCGCCACCCGGCAGATCGGCGAGGTGCTGGGCTTGGACACTGGGGTACGGGGCAAGCTGGAGCCGTTGCGCGGGAAGCTCACGAAGCTGGCCGACCGCGGCTGGCTGCACAAACGACCCGACGGGAAGTTCACCACCCGCCCGTGACCGGTCCGCACGGCGATCGGGGCGTAACCAAGGTACCCCCGGCGGCTGTTGGAATTGTGTGACGAAAACCGAAGAGCACGCCGGAGACACCGTGTCCCTGGTCTACCAGTGCCGCCTGCCGCTGTCCACGCACACCCTGCACTACCTCACCGACCTGCTGCGACGCCATCTCAAAGCGATACGGTCGAGGTGGCGGGCGCTGCCGCCCGGGAGGATCGCGGTGATTGTCTTGGCTGTGCTGCGGCACGATCAGCGCCTGGCCGACATGGCCGGCGGCAACGACATCTCCGCCACCACCATCCGGCGCTGGCGCGACGAGCTGATCCACCTGCTGGCCGCGAAGGCCCCTCGCCTGGACCGCGCCCTGAAGAAGATCGCCCGGCGGGGCGGCGAGGTCGTCCTGATCGACGGCACCCTCATCCCCACCCAGCGCCGTACCGGAGAGGCGAACCGCCCGAATTACTCCGGCAAGCATCGCCGCCACGGCCTGCACGTCCTCGCGCTGACCGACGAGCGGGGCCGTCTGGTGTGGATACGCCCGGCCCGGCCGCACCCACGACATCACCGCCGCCCGCCGCGACCGCATCCTGGCCCACCTGCGTGCTGCCGGCCTCGGCGCCCTGGCCGACCTGGGCTTCCTCGGCCTGGACGACGACGGGGACGATCCCGTGGTCGTCACCGGCTTCAAGGCCACCCGCGCCCGCAGGCTCTCATCCGCCGAGAAGGAGGCCAACCGGGTCCTGGCCGCCGGACGCGTCCCCGTCGAACGCGGCTTTGCCCACCTGAAGAACTGGCGGATCCTCACCAAGCTCCGTACTGACCCCGCCCGCGCCACCCACCTGTTTCGCGCGCTGCTCGTCCTGACGAACATCGAGGCCACTACCGACAATTGATCTCTACCGCAGGTAGCCCACGATCAGCACATGCCCCCGGAACAGCGTCACCGGGCCGGGATCGGCTGAGTGAGGTTCACCGGATTGCCGTCGGGGTCCTGGATGTGGGCGACCCGCTGTCCCCACGGCATGTCGTTGGGGCCGCCGCGGACCGAGCCGCCCAGCGCCTCCACCCGGCCGAGCGTCTCGTCGACGTCGTCGACACCGATGCTGAGCAGGATCCGCGACGCCGCCCCAGTCCCCGGGTTCGCCTTGGCCACCAGCCCGAGGTCGGTGTCGCCGATGCGCAAGCCGAGGTAGAAGGCCGGGCCTTCCGCCGGTACCCGGAAGATCTCCTCAGCGCCGAACAATTTCGTATAGAAGCCGAGCAGAACGTCCTGGTCGGCAGTCACGATCACTGGCTGGATGGTGGACATGGCACTCCTGTCGAGAACGGTCGTGTCGCTGGGTAGACCGTTCGAGGACGGTGAATTCATCGGCAAAACCACCCCGCCGGACGATCTACAACACAGACTGCCGCCCACGACCAGCACGAGCACCCCGAAACGAGGTCACGCCACCCCGCTGACCAGCCACTTCAAGATGGCGGACCTTCAATGAACGAAACCAGGAAGGGCGCCGACCTCTGCGCCGAGGTGTGGGACACAGCCGGTCGACTGCGCCCCCCGAAGGCCTAGCTGGTTGCGCGGGCTGGCCGTCCTGGACTTCACCATGGCGCGGACAGCGTCGACCGCGGGCGCCGCCGCATCGACCGCGACGCGCACTGGCCCCTCCTCAGCACCACGAAACGGCTTCGCCCCATCGCGTACCGCGCCCGCCACGGTCGGCCGGCGGGCAGCGGGCAAGCAAGAGCCTCGCCGACGGGGGGACGGCCTGCTCAGCACCGAGGAGAAGGCCGAGCTCGCCCAGCTACGGCGCGAGGTGCGGGAACTACGCCGGGCGAACGAGGTCCTGCGGACGGCCTCGGCTTTTTTCGCCGCACAGCTCGACCCGACCCGACCCAGGTGACCGCGCTCATCGACGAGCACCCGCAGCGGGGTCGCCCAGGACGTCCAGCGGGTCGGCGAAGGTCGCGAGCCACCTGTCGAAGCGGGCGAAGCACCGCATCCTCTCCTGGCTCACCGTCGACCAGCGCAGGGTCGCCACCACGGTCCTGAATGCCGGATTGCGCTACGAGGGCCGGGAGCCCTGCGGCTACGGAAAGGAACTCGGGTTCCGCAGCGGACCGACCTGGATCGTGATCGTCGCTGACACCACCTCCGGCTCGCCAGGCCCCCTTACCGAGGGCCTCCGCCCTCCCTGGGAGAAGCCCGCCACCCCCGGCAGGCTCCCCCGGCCCGGGTCCGTCGGGGGCTCCGGAACATCCGTGCTCACCTTGCTTGCCCAACCCGTGTTCCAAACCGACCGGCACAGGCCCCGGGTGGTCGCCCGGCTCCAAGAACAAGCGCCGGGTGTCGGCGTACACCCAAACGTGGTCAGGCAGGTACACGGCTACGTACCCAGCCTCGGCGGGCAACGTGCGCGCCCGCGTGTTGACGCTCCCTCCACTGCTGCAGGGGCAAGACGGCCGCGCTGCGTCCGATCCGGGGCTCATGCCCCGGCCACGCGGGCTATGGCTTCCATCTGGCTCCGGCCACGCAACCGGCCAGTTCACGCGTCCCTGACTCAGCAACAGGCGACGGGATGGCACCCGACGGTCCAGGACGAGCGGCGTGATGCAGTTGCCGTGCCAGCATGAGTCGCCATGATCAAGACGCAGACTACAGACGGTTGCCGAGGAGCCAGCGTGAGACACAACGTCGGATTGACGGTACCCCTGGCGGCTCTGGCGCTGCTGACCGCGTGCGGCGGTTGCGCGAGAGACACCCATACCTGCACCCTGATGGACTCGCCCGCCGGGATCCGGGTCAAGGTCCACCCGGAACTGGCGAACAGGGTGGCCGACGCGACTCTTACGGCCTGCTGGGACGGCACATGCCGGCAGAGCACGCTCCAGCTTCGGGAGACCCGCTCGGAAGAACCGCTGACCCCAGGGAACCCCGTGATGACCACGGAATCCCCCACCGCCACAGAGAACCCGGCAACGAGGCCCCCCAAACCCCCCGAGCCCTACACCTGGCCTGGCTTCGCGGCCGTCCGCGACCTCCCAGGAAAGCCGATACACGTCACACTGATATTCAAGAACCAGCAGGGCGCCACCGTGCTCGACCGACCGATCAGTATCACGCCGCAGCCCACCTATCCCAACGGCCGCAACTGCTCGCCGGGCGGCCACCAGGCACGCCTGACGGTCACGGAAGAGGGCTCACTGATCCCACGCTGATTGTGCGCTCCACAACGGATTTGGGCTGGCGTGGCGCTGGGACCACCGCGTCTCCAGGGCCCGGCTATCGGATAGCCCCAGCGGTCCGGCGTCCAGCCTGCTGGGTACGTTTCCGTGTACCCAGCAGGGTACTTTCCCGCGAACGCCGACACCGGGCGTCCCGCTGTCGGCAAGACGGTCAAAAGCGAACTCACGATCACCGCATATCAAACGGCCGGAGGACTCAGTAGCCTACGGCGCGAGCAACTCCGCCTGGAGCTGCGGAGCTAGGGCGTGTTCCAGGTTCAGATCACTGTTGGGTCAAATCGCTCCGCCGGAGTGGCTCGGGACGGTAGACATCCGGGGTGACGCGAGGCGATCTGACGGATGCAGAGTGGGAGTTGTTCGAGCCGCACCTGCCGCTCGGCGTGAGTGGACCGATCCCTGACCTGCGTAAACAGTTGAACGCGGTGATGTGGAGGTTCCGGACCGGGAGCCCGTGGCGCGACATCCCCGAACGCTACGGGTCCTGGTCCACCGTCTACGGCCGCTTCCAGAAGTGGGCCCTTGCGGGCACCTTCGAGACGCTGATGGAGCGGATGATCGCCGAGGCGGCCCGGCGAGGACAGGCCGATCTGGACCTGGTCAGCGTCGATTCCACCGTCGCACGCGCGCATCACCACGCGGCCGGCATGGCCGTCGAACCCGGGCTCCTGGAGGAACTGGTGAAAGCCGCCGAGGAGGAAAAGGGGCTCCAGCAAAGGGACAATCCGCCCAGGTGACGGCCGAAGGCGACCCGGTCGAGGAAGCGTTACGTGCCGAACGACGACGGATACGCCGCCGCCACAAGGCCCGCCTGAAAGCTGCCGCGTTGGGGCGCTCGCGGGGCGGGCTGACGGTCAAGACGCACCTGGCCACCGACCGGCGGTGCCGCCCGCTGTCGTTCGTGGTGACGCCGGGACAGGCGGCCGACAGTCCGCGTTTCGCCGCGGTCCTCGACCGAGTCAGGATCCGTGGGCCGGTCGGTCGGCCCCGCACCCGCCCCCGGGCCGTCGCCGCCGATAAGGCGTATTCCTCCCGCGCGAACCGCTCCTACCTGCGTAAACGCCGGATCCAGGCGGTGATCCCGGAGAAGAAGGACCAGGCCGCCCACCGCAAGAAGCGAGGCTCGAAGGGCGGCCGCCCCCTCTCCCACGACGCCGAGCTTTACAAGGAGAGGAACACCGTCGAGCGCGGCATCAACAAGATCAAGGAATGGCGAGGGCTGGCCACCCGCTACGACAAGACTCCTACCAGCTACCTCGCCGGACTCCACCTACGCGGATCGATCATCTGGCTCCGGAGTCTCCGCCCCACATGATCCGAACCTGGAACACGCCCTAGGTACTTCAGTGGAATAGCAGTGTCGACCAGCGAGCCGCCGCTACTTCCAGTGTCCTGGAGGGCCTGGAGGGAGATCACGTCACCGGCGTTCAGCTGAAGAATCGTGGACACCTGCTGCTGCCCGCCTTCGGCGAGCTCACGGTCACGGGCGACGGTATTGCCATTGATCATGATGAAAAGGATCTGATCGGCCGACGTCCCCGGATTCAAAAGGCTCCAGAGAATCTGCCCCTTGAGGAGGTAGCGGCCAGCGGTGTGGACCACCAGAGTCGAAGACGACGAATCAAACATCGCGTCAGTGTCGTACTCAGCGCCACTGAACTTGATCTGGGTGAGGGTGTTGTCCGGGATGACCTGGTTGACTTCGGCGAAAAGACTCGCGCCAGCATGAACCGTGGTCCCGGTGGCACCCGTAGCGCCAGTGGCGCCCGGCAAGCCTTGCGCTCCCGTAGCACCGGTCGGCCCGGTGGCGCCCGGTGCGCCCGTCCCGGTCGGCCCGGTAGCGCCAGTGACACCGGTCGACCCCGTAGGCCCCATAGGACCCGCCGGACCCGCAGGGCCAGTGGCACCTGGGACGCCCTGACAGTCGCCGCCCTGACGGCCGTAGTTCAGCCGGTGCTCGAAGGATGTCATGTCGGCCAGCTTGGACTGCGGCTTGTGCGGCTTGTGCGGCTTGTGCGGCTCGCAATCCTCGCCGCCATGCCCCGAGTGGCTAGCAATTCCGACACCGGCGGCACTTGCCGCAGCCATCGCCGGGCCAGCGACACCTGCCACCAGGACCAGCGCGAACGAAGCGAGCGCGCCGCCTACCATCCACTTGTCTCGCCGGGGCAGCGGGCCGAGATGCGACCCTGTCCTACGCTCAGGACTCATCTAATTGCTCCTCGTTCAGCGGGTTTGGGGATGATGTGAAAACCCGAGGGCGAGCTTGACCCCTGCGTGGCCGATAAATAGTGATACCGGGCCCGGGCTGGGCCGATTAGTCAACTAGGGCGTGTTCCAGGTTCAGATCACTGTTGGGTCAAATCGCTCCGCCGGAGTGGCTCGGGACGGTAGACATCCGGGGTGACGCGAGGCGATCTGACGGATGCAGAGTGGGAGTTGTTCGAGCCGCACCTGCCGCTCGGCGTGAGTGGACCGATCCCTGACCTGCGTAAACAGTTGAACGCGGTGATGTGGAGGTTCCGGACCGGGAGCCCGTGGCGCGACATCCCCGAACGCTACGGGTCCTGGTCCACCGTCTACGGCCGCTTCCAGAAGTGGGCCCTTGCGGGCACCTTCGAGACGCTGATGGAGCGGATGATCGCCGAGGCGGCCCGGCGAGGACAGGCCGATCTGGACCTGGTCAGCGTCGATTCCACCGTCGCACGCGCGCATCACCACGCGGCCGGCATGGCCGTCGAACCCGGGCTCCTGGAGGAACTGGTGAAAGCCGCCGAGGAGGAAAAGGGGCTCCAGCAAAGGGACAATCCGCCCAGGTGACGGCCGAAGGCGACCCGGTCGAGGAAGCGTTACGTGCCGAACGACGACGGATACGCCGCCGCCACAAGGCCCGCCTGAAAGCTGCCGCGTTGGGGCGCTCGCGGGGCGGGCTGACGGTCAAGACGCACCTGGCCACCGACCGGCGGTGCCGCCCGCTGTCGTTCGTGGTGACGCCGGGACAGGCGGCCGACAGTCCGCGTTTCGCCGCGGTCCTCGACCGAGTCAGGATCCGTGGGCCGGTCGGTCGGCCCCGCACCCGCCCCCGGGCCGTCGCCGCCGATAAGGCGTATTCCTCCCGCGCGAACCGCTCCTACCTGCGTAAACGCCGGATCCAGGCGGTGATCCCGGAGAAGAAGGACCAGGCCGCCCACCGCAAGAAGCGAGGCTCGAAGGGCGGCCGCCCCCTCCCACGACGCCGAGCTTTACAAGGAGAGGAACACCGTCGAGCGCGGCATCAACAAGATCAAGGAATGGCGAGGGCTGGCCACCCGCTACGACAAGACTCCTACCAGCTACCTCGCCGGACTCCACCTACGCGGATCGATCATCTGGCTCCGGAGTCTCCGCCCCACATGATCCGAACCTGGAACACGCCCTAATCGGCCCAGCCCGGGCGCCGGATGGAGCAATGGAGAGGGAATCGTCCTGAGCCCAGGAACTTGACGACGCCATCCGCGATCGCCGCTTCGAACGGCTCAAGGAACCGTTCCTGGGCAGTGAGCAGGAATGAGTCCCAGCTCACCGGTACGCCCCGAACGGTCTTGGGCGCACTGGTCCTCCGCTTTCGCGTCCCGGTCGGCGACGCATATCCCGTATGCGGTCCGTCCCGGGCGGGCGGAATTCCTACGACCTGGCCATATGGGTGTGGCCAGAGGCGACGGGGAGGCCCCGAACCATCTCGCTGGTGACACGGGGGCCCCGACTGCTGACGCCACACCCGGCATCCCAGATCGCACTGAATACGTTACGCACACCCCGCCGGACATGCCCGCAGCTCGTCGCGCCGTTCACCCAATCGTGCCCATGTTCGCCAAAACGATGTGTCTGCCCAGCAGTTGTGAACCCCTCGCCGACCGTGCTCCAGGTGGCACAGCTCGGTGATACGGGTGGCGTACGCGACGATCGAGCCGGTCGCCGATCCACGGCCCGGGCCGACGGGGATCTTCTGGTCGCGGGCGTGCTGGCAGATGTCCGCGACGACGAGGAAGTAGCTGGAGAAGTTCATCGGGCCGATGACCTTCATCTCGGTCTCGAACCGCTCCAGAACCTCGGCCGGGATCGGGTCGCCGTAGCGCATGGCGAGGCCCTTGAGGCACTCGGTCCCGGTTCCCCGGGCCCTGCCTCTCGAGCAGGCCCGAGTGGGCCGCACGGCGGTTCAGCAGTGACACCGCCCCGGTCAGTCTCGTCGTTGCATGCCCCGCATCTGCTGGTTCCTCACCTTGAAGGGCAGAGTGAGACATCACTCGACTGGCACATCAGGGCTCTACTCGTGCGTACTATCTCTAGACACTGCTGCACATTGCGGCAGTTGTGCCCTGCGGGTGTCCCAGTCAGCACAGACGGGACACCTGCCTCCACCCGCTCGCGGACCGGGTTCGTGCTTTTCACAGCCGTACCCGCGAGCTGCAGAAAGGCCCATGACATGTCCGAAATTCAGGTCCACACCACAGGACTGGCGTCCCAGTACATCGCCCAGGTGACGGGCGACCTTGAGCGCAACGTCAAGGAGCAGGAACGCCTCGGTGCGGAAATCGAGGCGTTGCAGGAGCAGTTGGGTGCCCTGCAACACGACCACTCCGTGCTGGTGAGCATGCAGGAGGCACTCGGCGGCGCGAGCCCCGCTAGCGAGGCTGACACCACGGCCGCGCCGACCGTGCCGCGCCAGGCCACCGCCGAACCCCAGCAGAGCAAGCCGAAGAAGGCGGCCGCCACGAGTGCAAAGGCGACGGCGTCCAAGAAGAGCGCCGCCAAGGCCTCATCCGCGAAGGCCACGTCCGCGAAGGCACCCAAGACAGACACCAAGCCGACCCTCGTCAACCTGATCCGCGGTCACCTGGAGCAGCAGAGCGAGCCGCGTTCCGCCACCGAAATCTCCGCCGCGCTCACGCACGCCCACCCTGACCGCGGCGTCAAGACCACCGTTGTGCGTACCACCCTCGAAGGGCTGGTCGCCAAGAGCCAGGCTCAGCGCACCAAGCAGGGCTCGTCCGTCTACTACACCACGGCGGCTGTCTCGGAGCCTGCTGCAGCCGACCCTCAGCAGGAGGCGGTGGCCGGCTGAGCACCCGCAGAAGCCCGCCACCAGGCCGCGGTCCGGTGGCGCCCCGGCCGGAACCGGGGCCGCCCAGTGAGAGTGCGGTGGTGGGGGCTGGGACGGGGCCGGTGAGGTGGCCTTTGTACAGGTAGTCGCCGGGCTGGCCATGGTAGGGCCAGTTCTGGGGCTGGGTGAGGTAGACGGCGTCGGTGCGGAAGGCGACGACGGTGCCGGGCGGGGTGTGGAGTGCGCCGACGAATGTGTTGTCTTCGCGCATGCGCATGGAGAGGAGTGCGGCGCGGGCGCCTGACCAGATGCTGGCGGCCCATTCGGGTGTGCGTAGGGGTCTCGGGTGAATCCGGTGGGGCGTTGCCAGGTGATGGTGGTGTTGTCGAAGCCGATGATTTCGGCGTCCGCGGGAACGTCGCGCTCTGCGGTGCGGGGGGTGGTTCCGGTGACGGTGCGTGGGCGTTGGGCGAAGGAGCCGATGCCGTACAGGAGGATGGCGCGCACGGCGCGGGAGGCGAGGTGGGCTGCGGTGCGCTGGGTGGGGTCGCCAAGGAGGTCGGCCTGGGCGGTGAGGTTGGCCCAGGCTTCTTTGAGTTTCCGGGACCAGCGCTTGTGCTCCGAAGGGCCGAGGTGCGGTGCGCCGACCAGGCGCGCTATGTGACTCCTCCCCGCCCTGAAGAGCGGGGCTTCTCGCTATGCCGGTTGGGCTTCGCGACGGGCCAGCCCGGCCCGTAGGACGTTGAGAGCCCCGGCTGTGTCGGCGTGCGCGGTGTGGCCGCATGCGACGCAGTGGAACTTCTCCTGTGTGGGCCGGTTCTCCTTCGCGGTGTGCCCGCATTCGGGGCACGTACGGGAGGTGTTGCGGGGGTCCACGGCGACCACTTCCCGCCCGGCGCTTTCAGCCTTTGCGTGCAGGATCGTCAGGAACACCCCCAACCGGCATCGTTGATCGAGCGGTTCAGCCCGGCCTTCGCGGCGGCACCGTTGGGCAGGAAGGTGCCCGGCTGGTCGGGGTCCGGCTTGGAGGCGGGGGCCCTGCTCATGTTGCGGATCTTGAGATCTTCGTGCGCGATGACGTCGTGCGCGCGGACCAGGCCGAGGGCGGTCTTGTGCGTGTGATCCAGGCGCTGACGGCGCACCTTGCCATGCAGTTTGGCGACCTGCTCCACGGCCCGCCGGTGGTTGGCGGTGCGGTCCTTCGCCTTGCGGCGCGGGAACCGGGACAGCGCCTGCTGGGCGGCTTCGAGCCTCGCGGCGGCGCGGCGTCCGTGCCTGGGGTTCTCCACGAACCCGCCGCCCGAGTCGGCGAGGAAGTTGGCGATGCCCAGATCGATGCCGGCCACGCTGCCCGTTGCCGGCAGTGGCTCGGGCCGCTCCTGCTCAGCGGTCAGCACGACGAACCATTTGTGGCCCTCGCGCTTGACGCTGACCGTCTTGACCTTGCCCACTACGGGCCGGTGCTGGTTGACCTTGACATGTCCGACACCCTGCAAGCGCACGCGGGTGACAGGGTCGTGCGGGGTGGAATCCCAGCGGCAGCCGTCCCCGTCCTTCGGGAACTCCACCGTGTCGAACCAGTTCACCCCACGAAAACGCGGGTATCCAGGCGTCTCCCCAGCCTTGATCCGTCGGAAGAACGCCGCAAACGCCTTGTCCAACCGGCGCAAGGTCGCCTGCTGCGAGGAGAACGACCAACGCCCCTGACGCTCCGGGTCGAACGCCCGAATATCCTTCAACTGCGCCGACTGCACCCCGTACTTGATGCTCGTCTTCGATACATGACGGTAGGCATCACGCCGTTCCTCCAATGCCCCGTTGTAGAGCGAGCAGTGATCTCGCAGCATCTCACCGAGCGCCTGGCCCTGCCGGACGGTGGGCCGCATGAGGAACTTGTACGCACGAATCACCCAGCCACCCCCCTTCGGTCAGTCCGATCAACATAGCTGGCGCCACTGACAACGCAGAGCACTCCAACGCTCCGCGCCTCCGGTCCAAGGATCGCATTCCCGCCCGGCCTGAAGGCCGGGATTCCCTGCGAAGATCAGGGATGGTGAAGAAAGGACGGGGTGAAGGGACAACGCGGCCACGGCGACGGCCACGAACCCTCCCGATGGTCGGCGGTCAGCGGTTCTCCGCGGCAAAAGCGCCGTCTTCGCCGAAGGCGAGGTGGGCGAAGCGTTCGCCGATGCGCTGGTGAGTGGCGGGGTTCGGGTGCAGATTGTCGGGCAGCGGCAGTTCGGCGTGGTCGGTCTTGCTGTAGAGGTCGAGGCCGTCGAGGTAATGCAGGTTCGGGTCTCTGGTGGCGCGCTGATGGACGATGCGGGCCAACTCGTCGCGGATCACGGTGAGGGTCAGTTTCCCGGCAGCTGTTTGCGCGGGGTCGCCGGTGGCCACGAACCGCAGCCGCCCCTCGCTCATCGCGCTGAGGTCCGGGGCGGTGGGTCCGGGCGTGTTCTCGTGGATGGCACAGTAGATGGGCGAGACGACCAGCAGCGGGGTGGTGGGGTGGCCGTCGCGGATGGTGTCGAGGAAACCGTGAACGGCCGGGCCGAACGCGCGCAGCCGCATCAGATCGGTGTTGACGATGTTGATGCCGATCTTGATGCTGATCAGGTCGGCGGGGGTGTCGCGCATGGTGCGGGCGGTGAACGGGTCGAGCAGGGCGCTGCCGCCGAATCCCATGCTGACCAGCTCCACCTTGCCCAGAGCGGCGGCTAGGGCGGGCCAGATCCCGGTTGGGGTGGCGGCGTTGGAGCCGTGGCTGATCGAACTGCCATGGTGCAGCCAGGCCTTGCGGCCGCTGGGCGGTGGTGTGTGGACGGGGGCGTTGGTGCGCAAGGCGGCCAGCTGGGTGGTCTCGTCGTGCGGCAGCCAGATCTCGACGTCCTTCTCGTCGTCGGGCAGGCCGGTGAAGCGCAGGGTCTCCACCGGCCCGAGCCGGGTTTGTGCGGTTCCGGAGGCCATGTCGATGGTGAGCGTGTCGCCCTCGGTCGCGCTGGCCCGCCCCGCGAGCCGCCCGTCGACGAGGAGCTCGTACACCCCGTCGGGGCGTGGCGGCGCTCCGACGTAGACCCGTTTGGTGGCCACGACGTCCAGCTCGACGGCGGTGGCCCGGGTGCGGAAGGCCAGCCGCACCCCGGAGGGCTGTGACTCCGCCATGGCCAGCTGGCCGTCGGGGATCTGCTGCCGGGCGCGCGCGGGCAACCGGTGGGGCAGTACACCGCGTTCGGTGCGCTCCAGGTCGAGGGCGCCGCGCAGGAGGCCGGCGGTGATGGGAGTGGTGGTCCAGTCGTGGTCGGTGTTCATCTCGTCGGTCTCTTCGATCAGGAGGGTCAGTTGGCAGAGGCGGCCGGAAGGGTTGGTCAGGAGGTGGTGGGCCAGGTGCGCAGCAGGGCGTCGAGCGCGTTGAGGATCTCGGACCAGCTCTCCTGCGAGTCGGGGGTGCTGTGGCTGAAGCCGCCGGCGGTCTCCAGGCCGACGTAGCCGCTGAAGACGCTGCCCAGCAGCCGCACCGCGTGCGTCTGGTGCGGTTCGGCCAGGTTGTATCCGCGCAGGATCGCCCGCGTCATCTGGGCGTGCCGAACGCCGGCGCTGGCGGCCGCCGTCTGCGGGTCGAGCCGGAACTGGGCTGCGGCGAAGCGCCCCGGGTGCTGGAGCGCGTAGTCGCGGTAGACGTTCGCGAAAGCGGTCAGGGCGTCTTTGCCGGCCCGTCCGGCCACGGCGGTGGAGACCTGGTCGGCGAGTTCCTCCAGGGCGAGCAGGGCGATCTTGGTCTTGAGGTCGTGGGCGTTCTTCACGTGCGAGTACAGGCTCGCGGTCTTGACACCGAACCGCCGGGCGAGTTCCGCGGGGGTCGCCTGCTCGAAGCCGACCTCGTCGGCCAGCTCTGCCCCCGCCCGGACCAGGCGCTCCGTGGTCAGTCCTACGCGTCCAGCCCGTGCCATGTTCATCCTCCGAATCGCTTCTCATCCCTGACATCGATGATTATGCACTTGCCTAATTACATTAGGCAAATTAGCGTGGCTTTTATGAAGCCGCTGACTGAGCAAGAGATTCGTACCGCGTTTGTGAACTGCACCAAGGGCGAAGCCAAGCGCCTGAGCGTCCCTCGCGACCTGGCCGAGCAGTGCTGGGACGACCTGGACTTCCTGGGCTGGCGAGATCCCCAGGCCCCCGACCGGGCCTACCTCGTGGCCGAGCTGGACGGCCGCCCGGTCGGCATCCAGCTGCGCTCCTCCGGCGTCGGCTCCTGGCAGATGCGACGCAGCATGTGCTCGGTGTGTGTGACCACTCACACCGGGGGCGTTT
Organism: Streptomyces sp. NBC_00873; assembly: GCF_045207415.1. Taxonomy (NCBI): domain Bacteria; kingdom Bacillati; phylum Actinomycetota; class Actinomycetes; order Kitasatosporales; family Streptomycetaceae; genus Streptomyces; species Streptomyces sp. NBC_00873. Next base: position 9,172,891 of record NZ_CP108803.1, on the reverse strand, counting down.
CCCTGATGGTCGCGCCGAGGTCCGGGAAGGCCGGGCAGCAGGGCAACTCGGTCGGCGTCTACATGTGCAGTGACCTGGCCTGCTCCCTCTATGTACGCGGGAAGAAGGACGCGGGCATCGGCGCACGCCTCCACGAGTCCCTCACCCTGGAGGAGAAGGTCCAGCGGACCGTGGCGAACCTCGCCGCGTTCATCGCCAAGGTGACCGCGTGACCCGGGCCCGCCTCCCGATCCCACCCGTATCGCCGGCGCTGCCCGGCCCTGAAGTGGCCGACCGAGGCATCGGCTCGCAAACTGATCACTGCCCTGGCCGGCCCCTGATCTTCGCTCAGCCCTCATCCGCCCCGTTGCCGTCATCGTCGAGGCCGGGGGTGTCCTGGTTGCGCAGCGGACGCAGGCCCTCGCGCGGGACGGAGGCGATGAAGCTGTAGCGGCCCAGGACGTTCACGTTTCGTTGCTTGAGCGGAGACAGCCGTGCGACGTCCTCATCACGGAAGGGCGAGGATGCCCGCGATGAAGCTGGTCACGATGAGTACCTGCATGGCCTTGGTCATCGCCTGGCCCACGAACTCGCTGTTGAGCGAAACTCGATCTGGGCGCGGGTGGCGGGGCTGAAGCGGAAGCGGTACCTGGGCGAGGCGATCAGCTGCGACAGGTGCGGCCCCATCAGCAGGACCACGCAATGGTCATTGACGGAGCGGACCCCGCGGCCCATGCCCTGCTCGATCCGCTGCAGCTGCCGGTTGACCATCTCGTCGGAGTCGCCGAGCACGATCGCCTCGCGGCGAGTCAGACCGCCGTAAGCCTGCGGCAGTCCGTCCAGGACCAGCACCTCGCAGGCTTTGCGGGGCAGGTCGATCCCAGCGTACTTGTTGACCAGAACCACCAGGCCGACGTGCCTCTCGTTTGACAGACCCGAATCGAGGCCCGGCTACCGCCTTGGGTCGACTACTCGTTGACCAGTACGGGGATGGAGACCACCGCGGTGGCCGGAGTGCCGGTGAGATTCTTCGCGGGCACGGTGAAGTCGATGCCGTTCCCGGCCGCGCGCGGGCCGTCATGGTGGGCGTCGCCGTGCGCGTCCTCTCCTTCTTCCTGGTACTGGAAGCTGCCCGTGCCCAGCAGGCGGCCGTCGGCGTCGTAGTAAGCGGCACGTAGTTCCAGGGCGAGGACGTCACTGACATCAGAGGTGATGGCCACATGACCGGTGACTGTCGGCTTCTTCGTGAGGGCGAGACCGGTGACGCGTACCCGGTCGGTGAACGGTCCCTCCTCGATACGTACTTCGCCCCGCTTTGGCAGTGAGGTGAGTGTGGGAGCCGGGGCAGGGGCGGAACGCGGGGCGGGCAGGGCGGCCGGAGTGAGCGTCGGCAATGGCTGCGCATCGGCGCGGTCGGCGTCCGCGGCGGTGCTGCAGCCGGTGAGGGCCGCCAGCATGACGGCGCCCAGTGTGGCGAACGCCTGAGAGTGGGTGAGGTGTCTCATCGTCGTACTCCAGATGCATCCGGGCCGGGACCGGGAGGGGGAAACCCTCTCGGCCCCGGCCTCAAAGAGGTCAGCCGTGATGGGGCGCGGTGCCGAACAGGGAGCGGTACAGCTTTCCGTACAGCTCGGTGTTGTTCTGGCTGGCGGCGAAGGCGCTGCCGTTCGGACCATAGGCGTAGATGGGCACGTCGGCGCCGGTGTGGTTGCCGGACAGGTAGGTCAGCCAGAGGCTGGCGTCTTTGCTGCCGTCCTGCACACCCTTCGGGTCGTCGGGCGTACGGAACGTGGCGGGCGCGAAGTTCTTCGCGTCGCCGGAGCCCGCGCCGTTGACGATGCCGCTGGAGCGGGCCGCATCCTTGGCGCCGGAGGACGAGCGGGACGGGGTGCTGTTGTTGGCCGGGTTGCCCGCGTCGGTGTTGGCCGGGGGCGCGACGGCCTCGGCGTTGGTGTAGGTGCCCTTCTCGATGATGTTGAAGCCGGCGCACTCGTGGTCGGCCGTGACGACGACCAGGGTGTGGCCGTCCTTCTTCGCGAAGTCGTACGCTGCCTTGACCGCGTCGTCGAACGCCTTGACCTCGGCGAGTGTCTGGGCGGCGTCGTTGGCGTGCGAGCGCTTGTCGATCTGGGCGCCCTCGACCTGGAGCAGGAAGCCCTTCTTCGAGCGGCCGTTCAGCAGCGAAAGGGACTTCTTGGTCATGTCCGCCAGTGTCGGCTCCTGCTTCTGCGGGGCGTCCGCGGGCAGGGAGGCCTTCGCCTGCTCGACGCTCAGGTTGCCCCGGTTGAACAGGCCGATGACCTTCTTGCCCTGGGCCATGTCCAGGTCGGTCTTGGTGGCGACCTTCTGGCTGGCGGCGGTCTGCGCGGTCAGCGACGGGTCGCCGAAGCTGCCGAGCACCTGATAGCCCTGCGCCTGCAGCGCCTTCTGGTCGTCCGGCTCGAAGCGGGCGAGGCCGCCGCCGAGAATCACGTCCGCCGTGCCGTTGCGGGCGATCTGCTCGGCGATCGGCGTAATCAGCGTCTTGTCCTGGGGCGCCGGCTCATACGTGCCGTCGGCCTTCTTCGGCAGGCAGGCGGCGTCGGAGTAGACCGGGCCCTGGCAGCCGCGCAGCAGCGCGTGGCTGAACTGGGCCGCCGGAGTGGCGTCGGTGATCTCGGCAGTGGAGACGTTTCCCGTGGCGAAGCCGGCCGACTTGGCCTCCTCCATCAGCGTCGACACCTTCTTCTCGTACGTGTCGACGCCGATCGCCGCGTTGTACGTCTTGATGCCGGACGACCAGGCGGTGGCCGAGCTGGCCGAGTCGGTGACCAATGCGGGCTGCTCGCTGCCCTTCTCGACGGCGTAGGTGGCGACCGCGCCCGTGTACGGCAGGCGCTCCATGTTGAGTTTGCCGGCCGCCCCGTAGTAGCGGTCGCGGCCGGCCGTGACGTGAGTGCGGCCCATTCCGTCACCGAGCAGGTAGATGACGTTGCGTATCTCCTTCCCCTGACCGTCTTGCTGGGGAGCGGAGTTGGCGGTGATCGCCGTACCGGCGGCCACGACGCCGGTCAGGGCCAGGACCGTCAGCGTCTTCACAGGTCTACGTCGCATGCTCGGGAGATTCCCCTCAAAATGTGTGACTCGGGCCGCCGACGTTAGGAGCGGGACATGAACACGCCACCTTCCCTGGGCGTCGCCGAGTCGAACACCGCCGGCTCCTATCGGCCCCTCACGCGGCGTGCCAGGATTCCAGCCGTGGTTTCTGCAGACAGCTATCCGGCCGAGGGTGAAGTAGACCAGGCCGCCCGGACGTGTCTTGTCCTTCGACAATGAAGTCAGTCGACGTCATTGCTCTGACCAGGCTCGACTGACTTCGTTGTCACGCGCCGCTGCTCTTCTCGTGCGGCTGGTGCCTGCCGCCGGGCGGGTACACATGCGGCCGATGCCGCGACGCCGAGAACACCACCCGCCTACAATTCCAGCGAATAAGAAGCCGGTCACATCCCGGCGCCGGCACCGACGACGAAGCAGGCCCTGGCTCCGGCATGCGGCCGCCCCCGTCAGGGCGGCCGCATGCGGGCCGGGCGGTGGGTGGCCCGGCGGTGTCAGCCCTGGTCAGCCCTGCTTCACGCGGCCGAGGACCTCGACCTCGGCCATGTTGAGTTCCACAGGGTTCTTGCCGGCGAGCCACACCCGCACATAACGCCCCCGGGCGTTGGTGTCGATGGTGGTCGGGCTGCCGGCCTGGGCGGTCTCGTGCTGGCTCCAGACGTCCGGTTTGCCGAGCTGGTCCGCGAGTGTGCCGGAGAAGGGCTGGTCGGAGACCAGGACGTAGTAGTCCTTCGTCCTGTCGGCGCAGCAGTCCGTCCGGTTGTAAATCTTGATCTTCTCGAGGTCGGCGCTGGTGCCGAGGTCCACCTGCCACCATGGCTGTACTTCCCGGCCACTGGTGGTGGAGAAGTTGAAGCGGTCGCCGTCGACGGCCTTGTCGGCACTGAACGGGAAGGTGCCGCCCCAGGCGTAGTCGGAGATCTGGGTCGCCTTCTTGCCCTGGGCGAGTTCGCGCAGGGGCGGCAGGCCCATCGACTCGTCGTGGAGGTTCTCCACACGCGTGACGAAATCCTCGACGAACGGATCGCCGATCTTCACCGGGCCGTGCTGGTGGTGCTCGGCCGGGTCGACCATGATCTGCGACGCCTCGGCGGCGAGGGAGTCCATGGCCTTGCGTTCCCTGGCCGCCTCGGTCGTGTTGCCGGCGTCGATCGCGGCGAGCGCGTTCAGGCCGTGCTCCATTGCCCGGCCCCACAGTTCCGTGGCGTCCAGCCAGCGGGAGGTGTCGGAGAGGAACAGCTTGTCGGGGACGCCCTCGCGGATGACGGCCGGTGCCCGCGTGACCGCGCGGACGGACGGGCGGAAACCGTTGATCGCGGATCGCTCATCGGTTGCGTACGCCTTCCAGAACCGCTCCAGCTCGGCGCTGAACACCGGGGCCTGGGGCTGCCACAGTTCGGAGCCGAAGGTCGGGGCCGCGTGGTTGAGGTCGACGAACACCTGCACCGCGTCGGCCGTACGCGGGTCACCCGCGGCAAGGTGGAGGGCGGCCTGGCGCCCGGAGCGGTCGCGGTCGTAGCCCCGGTCGTTCCACGAGAAGTCCGACATCGTGAAGACCGCGAGCTTGCTGGCGGCCTCCTGGTTCATCGGGTTGGAGACGATGCCGCTGAGGTGGTCGGACAGTCCCGGCTCACGCTTGTCGTACGGCGCCAGCAGCAGTCGCCCGGCGGTCCGGCCGAAGTCGTTGACCGGGTAGTTGTCCCACACGAAGACCTTGCGGCCGAAGAGTTCGGCGGCCTTGGACGCCTGGGCGTTGGTGATCTCCCGCGGCACCACGTCCGTCCCGGTCCACATCACCTGGACCTCGGGGTCGAGCGTGGCACGGAGCGCCTGCTTGTACGCGGTGTCGGTCAGGTCGCCGTACTCCGTGGGCACCATCTGCAGCGGGTTGGCCCCGGGCCGCTCGGCGATGAAGTCGCGCTGCACCGTGTTCAGCAGGCTCACCTGGGCGTGGGCCGCCGCGCCGCGGCCCGGCGGGCCGAACTTCCGCGCGTCCGCGTCGCAGTTCCAGCGGGTGTAGCTGATGTCGTCCAGGGGGATGGAGAACGACCGTACGCCTGCGTCGTACATCGCCTGCATCTTGTCGGTCAGCGCCTTGGTGTCGGCGTAGTCGGAGTAGCAGATGGAGGCGCCGGGTGAGACGGCGAAGGTGAAGCGGACGTGGTCGGCCAGGGCGCGGTCGATCAGTTCGCGCAGTTCGGCGAGCTTGGCCTGCGGGTAGGGCTCGCGCCACTTGTCCCGGTGGTAGGGGTCGTCCTTCGGCGCGTAGACGTAGGTGTTGGACTTCATCTCGCCGAGGAAGTCCATGTGGTCCAGGCGCTCTTGTGCGGTCCACGGCGGGCCGTAGAAGCCCTCGATGGTGCCGCGCAGCGGCATCGACGGGTAGTCGCTGACCTGAGCGCCCGCCACCTTCCAGTCGTCGCCCGCGCGCTGGAAGAGCTGGCGCAGCGTCTGCACAACGTAGAACTGGCCCGTGGCGTCCGTGCCCCCGAGGGCGATCTCGGGATGCGACTGCCGGCCCGTGACCCGTAGGGCGTAGCCCTCGGCGTGGCCGGGCACGGCGGTGTCACCGAGCGCCTTGGCAATGTCCGGGCGGTCGGCGGGCCCCAGCCTGACGGTGAGCAGTCCGTCGGACGCCGACGGGACGCTGTCGGGGGAAACGTTGTCGACACGCGCGGCGCCATGCTCCCTCAGCTCGCGGACGAGGCGGTCGCGGGCGGCGGCGTCCGTGTGCGCGTCCGCGACGACGAGTACCCGGCCGGTGACGGCCACATCGTTGCCCGAGCGGGAGATGGCCTGCGGTGTCGGGGAGACGGTCGGCAGGGGGCGGGTGCCCGCCGGGGCCGCGCGCGCTCCCGTGGTTTCCGCGGCCTGTGCTCCGGCTCCGGGGGTGAGCACCCCGAGCGTCACACAGCCGGCTATGGCGATCACGCCGAAGGCTGTTCTACGCCTTCTCATCAGACCCTCCACATGGTCTAGACCACTTTGGCCTTAAGAGGCTACTGGTCCCACTCGGTTCACTGTCAAGACATTCGACCCGTCGGCTGCGGCAGGGGCTCGTGCCGCGCCTCTGGCAACAGGGGCCGGTCGGGGAGAAACCGGTGACGGCGGCTGGCTTCCGCGCTGGGCGCTGGGGCCGAGCGAGACCAACGTGATGAGCGGGGAGGGTCCGACGCCGTTCATCACCTCCCTGTACGCGCGCGGGCTGCTCGACAAGCCCACGGCGCGGGCCCTGTTCGAGGCGCTGTGGAAGAACGTCACCGAGGTTCCGGCCGATCCGTCGGTGTTCCGTGGACGGGACGGCAACCCAACGTATGTGCGCAACGGATGGATCGGCTACCAGGACAAGGGCGGCTACGTCTGGGGCGACTCCCGGCAAGCCGGTTCGGCGACGCTGGAGTACGCGCTAGCCGACTGCGGTCTGGCCGACATGGCCCGCGGTCTCGGTGAGTCGGCGAAAGCGGCCGCGCTGCGCGAGCGGTGCGGGAACTTCGCCAACGAGTGGGACTTCGGCGTGGGCTCGAAGGGGTTGCGAGCTGCTGTTGGTTTGCCACCGGGCGTTACGTGCGAATCCAGCTCGCGACCACCGCTCCGCTGTCCCTGGCCGAGGTGGAGGTGATCCCGTCATGACCGCGGCACGTCGATGGCTGACGGGGTGTGCTGTCGCTGGTCCTGTGCGCCGCGACGCCCGCCTTCCTGCGTTCGGCCGGCGTCAGCGCGTCCTGCGTCCGACACAACCGGTCGGCCACGGTCTCCCCCGCCTCTCTGCCCCGATCGGAACCCGTGCGGGCGCGCCGCCCTCAGCATCTCGTCGGCCGCTCATGCAGTCCTTCCGCCCTGTGGACACTTGTCAGCGCGGATCGTTCCACAGCGGAGGGACGGCCCCCCGGCACTGCCCCCGAGCCCGCCCCGCACGGCCTCCAGCTCGCACCGCACGGCCCTGGCGCCACTCCGGTCCCGGGAACGGAGCAGTCCTCCGCGCAGGGACTGAGCAGGCCTTCACCCGGAAGCGGAGCAACCCGCGCCCGGGATGACGGACGCGAGCGTCGCCTCCGGCCGGCTCACCGGCCGGAGGCGACGCTCAACGGCGGCCGGCGTCAGCCGTCGTCCGCTTCGCCCGTCACCTTGATCCGCACCGGGTCGGAGACGGCCTCCCGCCCGCCGACGGTGACATGGGCACGGATCAGGGCCTTGCCGCTGCCGACGGCCATGACGAGCCCGTCGGCGGAGACTCGCGCGACCGACTCGTCGCTGCTCGCATAGGTGATCTCCACCGGACCGGACGTCTGGCGGTCGGCGTTGAGGGCGAGCCCCTCGCCGTCCGCTGTGATCTCGACCGGGTCCATGTTCCGGGTGTCGATCCGTCTGTTGAAGCCGTCGTCGTAGTCGTTGTTCGCGATCGTGACACCGCGCGCGCCGTCGAAGGTGAACAGCGGCGCGGTGTCCACGCGCGGGCAGCGTCTCGGGCTGTGCTTCACCCCGGCCTACGCACGGTACGACGGCGCTGGGCCTTCTCTCCGGCGGCTCCGACGAGACGGTGTGCAACGCCTCCTCCAGCGGCACCTACCGGAACTACTTCACGAAGGTGCAGACCGTGCTGAACGAACGTGGCCTGCACGTCTACTGACGGCTTACCCCAACCAGCTGCCCCAACCGGTGAAACCTGTCCCGGCCCAGCCACGTCACAAAGACCGGACAACCCACCAGTCCGTTCATCAGGGAGGCCACATGCGTATCAGGACAGCGCGGTCCGTCAGCCTGCTCGCTGGAATCGCTCTGTCTGCCGCCGGCCTGGGGGCCGCCGCCGGTTGCGGCAGTGAGCAGGAAACCAGTCGCAGCACGAAAATGCAGGCGCAGCGCGCTCAACAGGTCGCCGCGGCCTGGGACGGGTCAGCCGCGGCTGCCACATGGCGTGATGGTTTCCACCCCATGAGCAACGTGGTCCAACTACCGCGAGGCGGACTGCGGAGCAAGTCTGATCGGCAGGCCTACCAAGACCACAGCTTCGTTCTTGAAGGCAAGTTGCCCACCACCTCGCCGAAGGAGGGCCGAGTGGCATGGAACGACGGTAGGACACTCACGCGACCGCTGGTGGGGGCGGATGAGTCGTACAAGACCGTGGCTGGCGGCGACCGCGTCGGCGGAAAGCCACACCTCACCGTGACCGGGGCGAGGCTGGGTGAGATGAGCGTGGCCACCGCCCGCGGAGCGGCGGTGGTCCCAGCCTGGCTGTTCAGTCTCAAGGGTTATGGCTCTCCCCTCAAGCAGGCGGCTGTCATCCCGTCGAAACTCCCCCAGTCGCCGATCAAGCGGGCTATCGACGTCCCCGGTTATTCACTCAACAGGATGGTCCGAATGTCCGCAGACAGGCGATCGGTCACCGTGGAAACCCTTCATGGCGTCTGCGACTACGGCCCCACAATGAATGTGCTCGAAACACGCGGCAGCGTCGTGCTGTCAGCATCCGTCAAGGACCAGGCGGACGGCGGGCACTGTACTAAGCAGGGGAAGTTGCAGCAGGTGACAGTGAAGCTGGACCGAGCCGTGGGCGACCGCGTGCTGCTCGACGCACACACCGGCCGACCGGTTCCCTACAGGCCGCCGCACGGGCCTTCGCCGAGCTGGAGCTGAGCCGCGCCACGAGACCATCCGGCAGTGGTGCGCCAAGTTCGGTCCCGAGTACGCCCGCCAGTTGCGCCACCGCCGACCGCACCGCGGGTGCTGGTGACCGACAAGCTCCGCTCCTACGGTGTCGCCCACCGGCAGCTGCTGTCACAAGCCGAATTGTGCAGGCATGGAACGCGCGCCGAGACCACATCCACTCATTGCCGCCCCACCTGCTGCCGGCGTGCTGTCTCACAACCAGCCGCGGCGGGCCGCGATCACTCCGGCCTGGAAGCGGTTGGCGGCGCCGAGGAGGTCGTGCAGGCGGCTGATGCGGCGGCGCATGGTGCGGACGGACCAGCCGAGCTGGCGGGCTATCGCCTCGTCCTTGAGGCCGCTGACCAGGAGGGTGAGGACGAGTCGGTCCTCCTCGCCGAGGGGGTCCTCGGCGGGGGCGTTGAGGGGAAGGGCCTGCTTCCAGCACATTTCCCAGTAGCCGGTGAGGGCATCGAGCAGGGTGGACGGGCGGATCACCGCGGCGCGGACGTCGTTGAGGTCGAGGGAGAGCGGCATCAGGGCGAGCTTGCGGTCGGCGATGGCGAGTTTGATGCCCAGGCCGGGCAGGACGCGGGCCTGTTCGCCGTGCCGGACCAGCTCGCGGACGTCGTCGAGGACGCCCGGCCATTCCAGGGCCTCGGGGGCGTAGACCGCGCGGTACCGTACGCCGCGGCCGAGCGCCGTCGCCTCCACCGGGTTGGAGGTGGTCAGGGCGTACGGCGGCCGGTCCAGGGTCATCACGTCCTCGTGGGCCTCCTGCTGAAGGCGGACGAACCAGCGGCCGAGCGCCTCGCTGCCGGTGGTGATCTCCACCTCGTCCTCATAGGTCGCGCCGGTGCGCGCGGCGGCGAACAGCCGGGACAGCTCGTCGGCCGCCGAACGGACCCGCTCCAGTTCATTGCTTCTGGCCCGCACCAGCGCCTCGACGGCGGCGCCCGGTTCGATCGCGGCGTACCGGCGGCGGGAGCCGGCGAGCCGGCCGACCAGCCCGTGGTCGCGGAGCCGGTCCAGCGCCCTGGCGACGCGCTCGGCCGAACAGTCGAGATCCGCGGTGAGTTCGGCAGGCGCCGCCGTCCGCCGGGTCAGGACGGCGCGGTAGACGCTCTCGTCGAACGGATCGATGCCTGCCGCCGTGAGTTGCGGTGTCTCGGGAGTCATGGACGGATGGTGGCCCAATTGTGCCAGCGGCAGCAATGGGCCATGGAGATCAGTTGTGCGGCAAGTGCCCTCGCCACTAGGACCTTTACGCATGGCAATGAAGTCACGAAGATCGCGTCATGCCGCCCTCGCCGCCGTTGTTCTCGCCGGCACGTTGGCGGTGACACCGGGTGCCGCCAACGCGTCCACGCCCGACCCGTCGCAACGAGTGCTCGTCGAACTGTCCGGGAACCCAGCGGTCACCGCCGCGCCCGGTGGATCGCTGCTGTCCGCCGAGGCCGCCCGCGGCGTCGGCGCCGCCCGCCGCGCGCTCGACGCGCGGCAGGAGACGTTCCTCGGCTCGGCGAAGAGCGCCGGGCTGCACCCTTCGGCGACCCGCAAACTGGGTCTGCTCGTCGATGCCGTGGCAATGACGGTGCCCGCGTCCGAGGTGGGGCGGCTGTCCTCGCTGCCGGGCGTCACCGCGGTCCGCCCCGACACCCGGGTGCTGACAAAGACGGACGTGAGCGTGCCGCTGATCGGCGCACCCGGCGTCTGGCAGCGCAAGGACACGGCCGGAAGCCGCGTCACCGGCAAGGGGACCACCGTCGCGATCCTGGACAGCGGCGTGGACTACACCCACCCCGACCTGGGCGGCGGACTCGGCAAGGGGCACAAGGTCGTCGGCGGGCACGACTTCGTCAACGGTGACGAGGACCCGATGGACGACAACGGCCACGGCACCCACGTCGCCGGCATCATCGCCGGCAAGGCGGCTGAGAAGGGCGGCGTCACCGGCGTGGCGCCCGGCGCGAATCTGCTGGCCTACAAGGTGATGGACGCCGACGGCTCCGGCTACACGTCGGACATCATCGCCGGAATCGAGGCGGCCTCCGATCCGGCCAACCCGCACCGCGCCGATGTGATCAACATGAGCCTCGGCGGCCCCGGCGACGGCACCGACCCGCTGGGCCGCGCCGCGACCGCGGCCGTACAGGCCGGTGTGGTCGTGGTGGCCGCGGCTGGCAACGACGGACCGGGCACGGGTACGGTCAGCAGCCCCGCAACGGCCGACGGCGTGGTCGCGGTCGGCGCGTCGACAAGCAATCTGCGGCTGCCCAGCGCCTATCTGGCCGGCCAGAAACCCGAGTTGATCCAGACCTACCGCGGCATCCTGTCCGCGAACCCGCCGGAGCACCCCGTCACGGCGCCGCTGGTCGATGTCGGCGAGGGCACCGCCGAGGACTGGAAGCGGGTCGGCGACGTACGCGGAAAGATCGTACGGGCCGAGATGCTCATCGCCTCCAACGCCCAGTACCTGACGGCGAGGGCCGTGGAGTGGGCGAAGGAGGCGGAGAAGCGCGGCGCGATCGCCGTGCTGGCCGGCCTGCCCTCCAACGACGGCCCGGTGTTCGTCGCCGGAGCACCGGGAGAGGTCGGGCCGCCGGAGGTGAGCCCTGAGCCGGGAGTGGCCCAGGTGCCGTCCTCGTCCGCGCGGATCGACGCCTCCGGCGACTCGCTGCGCATGGACCACCTGGTGGTCATGGGCATCGACTCGACCCAGTACACGGAGTTGAGCGCCCGACTCGCCGCCGGGAAGGTCTCGGTGACGCTGCGCGGCACCGACACCACCGACCGGATCGCCTCGTTCTCCTCACGCGGTCCCGCACAGGGCTTCGGTTTGAAGCCCGATCTGGTCGCACCGGGCGTGGAGATCCGCTCCACCGTGCCCAAGGCACTGTACGGGCCCGGCGAGTACCGCATGTCGGGCACATCGATGGCGACCCCGCACGTCGCCGGCGCTGCGGCCCTGCTGCGCCAGCTGCATCCCGGCCGGGCGCCTGCCGAGATCAAGGCCGCGTTGGTCGGCACCGCGAAGCCGCTGAGCGGCAACGGGCCCACGACGCAGGGCTCGGGCCGGCTCGATGTGGCCGCGGCCGCCTCGGCCACGGTCAGCGCCTCGCCGGCGTCGGTGTCGTTCGGACTCGCCGATCTGTCCGGGCGTCACGTCGGCGGAATCGCGAAGGTGACGCTGCGGAACTCCGGCAAGCGGCCGGTCGCGACCTCGCTGCGGACCGACGGTCCGGCCACGGTCTCGGCGAAGCGGGTCACCGTACCGGCCGGGGGGACCGCGACCGTCACGGTCTCGCTGCGCGTCGCCCGACCGGCGGCCGACACCGAGATCAGCGGCCGTCTCACGGCGACTCCCGACCGGGGATCAGCGATCGGGGTGCCCTACCTGCTCGCCGTCCGGTATCTGGCCGTCCAGGCCGCACCCGACCCGAGCGACGGTCACTCGACCGTGCACATCGCCCCGCCGACCCGGCTGGCCGCACCGCCGGTCGTCACCGTCACCCCGCCTCGCGGCAAGGCCGTCGACGTCACTTCCACGCTCGATCCCGCCAGCGGCTACTACCGGGCCGAGGTGACCGGCAGCGTGGCCGGCGCCTACCGGGTCTCGGTAGGCGGCACCGCCGGCACCGGGCAGCGGCTCACCGGCGCCGGTGCCTTCGAGGTCACCCCGGTCGACAGCCGCAGGAACCGCTGGGAGCCGGTAGGTCCCAACGGCCAGGCCGGCTCCATCACCCTCTCGTCGAGCCGGCCGAAGCAGGCCGTCCTCACCCAGTACAAGAAGGCGGCTCCCTGGCTGACCACCGACAACGGCGCCTCCTGGCGCCAGTTGGGACGACTGCCTGTCGCGGACGGCACGGGTCCGCTCGTGGTGGACGCGAAGAATCCCGACCGCTGGTGGTACGCCGTGAACAGCGTTCACGACGGCAGTCGCCGGGGCGCCATCCTGCGCACCGATGACAACGGGCGGACCTGGCGCACACTCGACGTCCCGGACACCCGCATCGCGGCGCTCGCCGCCGATGAACGGACCCGCACCCTGGTCGCGGTCACCTCGGACGCACTGCTGGTCAGCACGGACGCGGGCGACCACTGGACGACGTATCCGACCGGCGTCACCGGCGGCATCACCGCCGCCGTCGTCACCGGTGACACCCTCTATATGACGACGTATCACGGCGTCTGGGCCCGCTCCGGCATCGGCTCGGGCAACCCCGGCGAGGCACGCCTGCTCTTCGACCCGTCCGGCGAGACCGTCGGCGGGCTGGCCGCCGACTCCTCGGTCGTGGCGGTGTATGTCCCGGGCCGGGGAGTTGTCGGTTCCCGTGACGGCGGGGAGACCTGGACCACCCTGCTGTCCATGACGAACGGCGGCCTCCGCCTGACCATCTCGGGTGACGACCTGTACCTGAGCACGCTGTCCGGCAGCGGCCGTCTCAGCCGCGACCACGGGCAGACGTGGACGACGGTCGCCGCGCCGTCGCGCGCATCGGTACCGATGGACTACGACCGTTGGGCCGACGGTTCCGTCACCGTCTCCAGCGAGCAGGACGGTCTCTACCGGGGTGCCGCGGACGGCACCGGATATCGGCGGATCGGCGTCCAGGGACTGACTGTCAACGATCTCGTGGTCAGTGACGGCCATCTGCTCGCCGCCACCGACAGCGCGGTCTACCGCACCGCCCTTCCCGTCGCGAGCCCGGAGTGGGGCCAGTCGGGCGGCGAGGGCATGAGGGGCGTCACCGTCCCGCACCTTGCCGTGTCGGCCAAGGATCCGAAGGTGATCTGGAAGGTGCGGCGCACCGCGTTCAGCTCATTCACCGTCGAGCGCAGCGGCGACGGTGGTGCCACCTGGGAGGAGAAGGGCCGTTCGGCGGAGGTGCCGACGGCGCTCCTGGTCCACCCCGCCGACCCGAACCGGGTCATGGTCAGCTTCCAAAGCCTTCTGGGCCGGGGGCTGTTCGCCACCAGCGACGGCGGCACGACGTGGAAGAACCTCTACCACGAGCGCTCCTTCGGCACCATCGCGGGCGACCCCGCAAATCCGCTGCGCCTGTGGCTCGGCAACACCGCCGGTCTCTACCGGTCTGACGACGGCGGGGTGACCGTCACCAAAGTCGCCGACGGCCCGGTGACCGCGATCGACCTCGACGGACGGCGTCTCGTCGTCGGCGGCGAGAGCGTCCGCGTCAGCACCGACGGCGGCCGGGCCTTCCGCACCGCGGACACCGGCGCTCTCGCGATCCATGTCTCCGACCTGCTCCGGGTCGAGGACACGCTCTACGCGGCCACCACCAGCTCCGGGGCCAGCGGCCTCCTGCAAGGCGGCCGCGGCGTACTGCGCAGCACCGACCACGGTCTGAGCTGGCACAACATCTCAACCGGCCTGCAGAACACCGACACCACCAAACTGGCCGCGAGCCCCGACGGCCGCACGCTCTACGTCGGCACCGTCGACGGCGGCGTGCACCGTCTCAACCTGCGCCACTGATCACTACGGACCGGGCGCCCGGACGGAACCTCTGTCCGGGCGCCCGGTCCGCGCGTTGACGCGGCCGGTGGATCAGCGCAACGACCACGACGGCCGGGCCGCCCAGCGCGGGCGCTTCAGCGGCGGTTTCGCAGCTGCGCTCCCCGGGCGGCAGCGGAGGGAACGGGCGGCGCTACGGGTCTCCGCCGGGGTCACCGCGCACCGCGTCGCACAGGACCGGGGGCCGCGTGACAACGAGAAGATGGGCTACGGCCACCGCGCCGGCCGGGTCCAGAGCCAGATCTCCCGGCGGGTGCGCAACGCCACCCGCCGCCTGGAGGAGCTGGAGCGTTCCCAGGTCGGCGAGCCGCCGAAGCCGCTGCGGTTCGAGAGCACGGCGCTCGCCGCACCGGCGGCGGAGGGCGACGGTCCGCTGGTGTCCCTGGATGACGTACGGGTGCCGGGCCGGCTCGCAGCGGTGAGTGCGGAGGTGTCGGCGACGGACCGTCTGCTGGTCACCGGTGGGAACGGGGCCGGGAAGTCGACTCTGCTGGCCGTGCTCGCCGGGCGGCTCGCACCCGAGGGCGAGATGCGGCGGCGCGGACTGACCGTGGGACTGCTCGCCCAGAACACCGTTTTCGACCGGCCGGACCGGTCCGTCCGGGACACCTATGAGCTGGCGCTGGGTGCCGAGCGGGCCGAGGCGGTGCCGCTGGGCTCGGTCGGCGCGCTGCTCGCGCACGCCGTGGAGGAGACCTGCCGGGCAGGGATCTCCCTCCTGCGCGTCGACCGCTACGCGGGCGACGACCGCATGCTCGTCGCGTCCTACGGAAGCAACGGCTTCCCGCCGACCGGGGCGTTCACGGTCGGCGAGGACCGGTGGCCGGGGCAGGCGCCGGCCCGGCGCGTGGGGCAGTGCGCCGGGCTCGGGCGGCGGGGTCGGTCAGTCCTCGGCGCGCAGGGTGCCGAGCAGTCCGTGGGCCTCGCCCTCGATTCCGGCGGCGAACCACACGGAGTCCTTGCCACCGGACTTCTGGGTGCCGCGCAGCAGCCCCCACAGCCCGGGGATCTCGATCGCGTTGCCCTTGCGGTCCCGCAGCGTGCCCTTGAACTTGCCGCTGTTCGGGTTGAAGACGTTGATGTGGCCGTCCCCGAAATTTCCGACGAGCAGGTCGCCGGAGAACTTGCCGAACTTCTTGGGCGCGATTTCCAGGCCCCAGGGCGAGTTGAGCACGCCGCGGCTCGCGAAGCGCTTCAGCAGCTTGCCCTCGGTGCTGAACGTGTCGATGAAGCCGTTGCCCGCACCAGGGACGTCGTCCTTCTTGTCCTCGTCCTGCTTGGCGTAGGTCACGAAGACGCGCGAGCCGATCTTCTTGACGTCGAACGGCGCGAAGCCGTCGGGGATGTTCGGGTCCTGGAACCGGTCGTCGGGTGGCAGGAGGTTGAAGTCCTTGTCGAAGACGTCGATGCGGGCGTCACGGAAGTTGGCGACAAGCAGCCGCGACCGCTTGTCGTTGCCGGCCGTCTTGCCGCGCTGTGCGCAGGCCCTGCTGTGCTTCTTCTTGGCCGGGATCAGGGTCAGGCCCTTGAAGACGGCGTTCTCGCCGTCGCTGTTCTCGTGCGCGACCTGGACGGCGTTCGTCAGGTTCACGTCCGGGCTCCAGGCGAAGAGGTCGCCGTTCTCGCCCGCGAACAGGAACTGGGCGACACCGCTCTTGCCGAAGCCACTGAAGCGGAAGTCGTCGGTGTCGTTGCGCACGATCCCGGTCGGGGCGCCGCCCTCCGGGATCGACACCACCAGGTCCAGGATGTTGACCGGCTTCCCACGGACGGCGCCCGAGTACATCGTGGCCTTGTCCATGCCATTGTCCGAGGCCCACACCTCTCCGGTGCGCGCGGCGGCCAAGCCCCAGGGGTTAACCAGGTTCCCGTCGGTCGCCTCCGCCCTGCCGGGGATATCGGAGACGAGATCACGCTCCCGGAAGCCGTGATCGGCCCCGTGCGGCGACTCCCCCGACCCGGGCGGTGCCGCGGCAGCGAGGGCGCCGACCGTGCCCAGGGCCAGCGCCGCCGCCGTCAGCCGCCTTCGAAGGGGCCGGGGTCGACAGGCCGATACGTGCTGTGCCATTCAGATACTCCTCTACCGCAATCAGACAAACTGGCAAAAGTCATCAGATGTGACGGGGTGTCATTTGGCCAGTCGACACACCGGATCGTCACACCCCGGTGGGCGGCTCCCTGCGCGGCACGAGGCGGACCTGCCCCTACGCCGCGGTCGCTGGTCCCTTACGCCGCGGTCGCCGGCTCTGGTACCCGAGATACCAGTGCCGGTCACCCACGTTGGTTCAGAGCGCGTGTCAGCTCGCGGTTGGTTGCCCGCGCGGCCTCCAGCTCAGCTTCCCGCTCCTCCGGGTGCGACGACAGCTCGACGCTCTTCTGCTCCAGCCGGGTAATCGTGCGCTGGAACTCCTCGATGTCCGCGGGAGCGCCCAGGTCCGACTCGCGCCAGGTCTGCTCGCCCATCAGCTCCGACAACGGCTTCTCCAGTTGGTGAACCCGAGCGATGAGCCGGATATTGCGGGCGTGAGCGTTAGCGAGGTCGGCCTGGAGCGAGGCCACGCTCACGGGGGGAGGCGCCAGCCGGGTCGTTCCGCGAGGGCTCAAGCTCGGCGGCGTGGTGCAACAACCCGCCATAGAGGCGGGTGATGGCGGTCGGCGCGGAGCAGTCGGCGGCGGTGCAGCGCTCCCCCGCAGGGCTGCGGCCTCGGTGGCAGCGGCGCCGAACGCAGGCTGCCTCGATCGTGGCCGGCGCATCGTCCGGGACCGTCCCCGGCTCGGGAAACGCCCGGGCGCTGAACTCACGCATCGCGCGGGTCTGCCGCTCGACCGCCTCCGCGATGCCCGGGTCCACCCGCCGCACGGGCGTGACGGCCTGGTGAGCGGCGAGCTTGTGAACGGGGTTCTGGGCTGACCGTTGACCGTTCTTGGTGCAGCTTGTCCTTGGCGCCTGGTGACTCTTGGACTCCTAACAAAAGTGGTGGGACCGGGTCGGTGTCGTGCATGAGGCCGCCGGTAGCGGGACGTGGTCAGCCGCGTAATCGCACGCGATAAACCCGTGCGACGTCGGCGATCATCCCCGGGATACTGTCGCCCATGGATGAGGTCAAAGTCGTCGTCGCCCATTCCGAGCGCGCGACCCTGCGCGTCGGCGACGTGTTCCTGAAGGTGGACGCCGATCAGGCACGCATCGACGTCGAGGTCGAGGCGATGTCCCTCGCCCCGGTCCCGACCCCGGAGGTCCTGTGGCGCAAGCCGCCCGTGCTCGCGATCGCCGCACTCCCGGGGACGACGCTTGGGCGCCTCGGCGGGCCGTCGACCGGGTCACCGGCGGCGTGGGCCGCGGCGGGCGCCGCCATCCGGAAGCTGCACGAAGCGCCGCTGCCGCCCCGGCCCGGCCGGGCCGGGCGGAGCATCGTCGCGCTGGCGGCGGAACTCGACGACGAGTGCGAGTTGCTCGTGACGAACGGCCTCCTGCCCGCTGACCTGGTCGCCCACAACCGCCAGGTCGCCGAGGCCGCGCTCCGGCCGTGGACTCCGGCGTTCACACACGGCGACCTGCAGATCGCGCACATCTTCGTCGACGGCGACGAGGTCACCGGCATCATCGACTGGTCCGAGGCGGGCCAGGGTGATGCCCTGTACGACCTCGCCACCTTCACGCTCGGACACGAGGAGCACCTCGACGACGTCATCGGCGGCTATGGCACCGACATCGACCTCGACGTGATCCACGCGTGGTGGTCGTTGCGAAGCCTGCTGGCAGTTCGCTGGCTGATCGAGCACGGCTTCGACCCCTCCGCGCCGGGCTGTGAGGTCGACGTGCTGAGATCCCGGATGTGAGGCTGCGCGGGCCAATCTGCCGGGTTTTGTCTGTCAACCGCGGTAGCGGTGGTTGCTGATGTGCGTGACTTTCGCCTGTGCTTCCAGCGCCTCCTCTGCCTGGGCAGCGCGGAGGGCAAGGAACTGAATCTGTGCGGCGGCGAGCTTGAGTTGATCTTTCAACTCTCGGTTGCGGCGACGGAGCTTTGCGTTCCTGGCGGTGAGCCGGTCGTGCTCGCTGCGGGTGCCGGGGGTCGGCTTCGTCGGTTCCGAGCGGCGGAGCCCGATCTCGCGTGCGATGTCGGGGTAGTTGCGGCGGAGGGTCGTGTTGCTCATGCCGACCTTCTGCGCGAGGGCGAGGACGCTCGGGCGACGGTTGTGCTGCTCGCAGGCGGTGAGCATCTCCTGGAGCTTCTTGCGGATCAGGGCCTCGGGGACGGTGTTCATGCTGAGGCCTCCAGCCGGCCGCTGTCCCGGAGGAACTCGGTGATCTTTTCTTGTCGTTTCCGCAGGCGGTCGGCCAGCAGCGGCGGCAGGGGCGGGCGGGCGTCGAGCCGGCACTCGATCCGGTCGAGTTCGCGGTGCCAAGCCGCTGTGTTGGCGGGTGTGAGGGCGACGTTGCGGCAGGCCAGCGGCTGGCATCCGCCGTGCTCGGGCATGTCTTCGGCCCGGCCGCGCTTGGCCTTCTCGCAGAGGGCATTGGTCGAGTCGTGGATGCAGGTGATGTAGTCGCCTGGATAGACCGCCGGATCATGCCGCTTCATGATCCTTTCTAGTCGGCGCTCGTCGAGAACGACGGTGCCTTGGAACTGGGAGCGCTCGCCGAACTCATCAAGGCGCCGTTCGGCTTCGTCGGCAGCCGGTCCGGCGAGGTCGCGGTGTTCGTGTCCTTCGACCATCCCGATGAGGCCCTGGCCGCGAGCCAGGGCCTGCTCACTTTCGACCTCCGCGCGGAAGCCGGACGAGCTGGTGCCGGCATAGCCCTCGAACATCTGGATGCTGTGGTGGCGGTATTGCAGGGCCCCGGCAACGACGCCTCCGGGGTGGCGGGCGATGAACCAGGCCAAGGTGCGCCGGAAGAGACTCGTCTTGAGGGCAAGGACGCTGCCGTTGACCTTCGGGATGCTGTCCGGCCGTTCAGTGGCGGTGCAGTAGTTGTTGATCCACTTCATGTAGTCGTTCAGCTGCTGATTGGTGCTGCTGGTGCAGAGGGCCGAGCGGACAACGGTCTTCTTGCTGCCCGGGCCGTGCGGCAGACCGTTGAAGAGGTAGTCGGCCTCGGGCGGCTGGAGTTGTTCGAGGATCTTGATCGCCTGGGCGACCGGCTTGCCGACGACCCAGGTGGCCATCACGCCCGCGCTCTCGTCCTCGCCCTTGAAGGCCAAGCTGGTGACTTTCCAGCGGTAGGGGTTGCCGTCGGCGTCGCATTTGACGTGGAGGCAGTCCCGCCGCAGGTGCTTGACCTCGGAGTCCCGCATGCCGCTGAGGAACGCGATGATCACGTAGGCCGCGGCCATGAGCTGGCGGGAGAGAACGGCCAGGCTCTGCGGGGTGGTGTGGTGGCATTCGATATCGGTGATCCAGGGCTGACCGTCCAGCCGGCCTCGGATCGGGATGTCCATCCCGGCAGAGTAGGTCGTTCCGACGTGTGCGGCTGCCTCTTCGATCTGCGATGTGTGCAGCGACACCTGGCGGCTTTTGGCCCGGATCTTCCGGGCGATCTGGGTGACGTTGGGGTGGCCAAGGAACCCCGGCAGGGGACGGTTGGCCTCAATGTGCTCGGCGAGGAAGCCCTCAACGAGTGCGGCGACCTCCGCCGGGGGCCGTCGCGGCATCGTGTCACTCCGGCCCGACCGGCGACGTTCGTGCCACTGGCGGCTGCCCTCCAGGATGTCGGGAGCGAAGTCGTTGATGAACCGCAGGGACCAGACGACCAGCGGCCCCAGAACGGACTCGGGCAGCCTGGAGGTTGCGTTCTCGCTCCTGCTGCCGGACGAGTGCGGACTGCTCCAGTCGTCGAGGTGGAGCGGGTCGAAGGCCAGCGCATCCGGCCCAAGAGCCGTGCGCCATCGCCAGAGCAGACGGACGAAGGACCGGGCCGTGACGCCGCGGGTCGAGCCGGCCGACAGGACGACGATCAGGTGCCGAAGGTATGCCTGCAGGTCAGGGCCGGTGATCAAGCCGAGGTGGAGGAGATCGGGATGGTGGGACCACCGTTTGTCGAGCCACTTCGTGAAACGTACGAACTCTCCGAAGTAGGTGCGGATCGTGACGATCTCAAGGCGGTCCTCGCCGTCCGGCAGTGGCCCGGACAACAACTCATAGAACAGCCGTTTGCCTGCCGGGCGGAACCTTTCCGGGACGCGGGGAAAGTTCAGGATCAACGCGCGGTCGTGGGCCATGAGTTGGGCCGAATCCATCCGCCAGACCGGGTCGCTGTAGCGGCTGGTGTCCTCAAGCCGCAGACCTGAGCCGAGCTGGCGGCCGTGCAGGACGAACGGGTCCGCCGCATGCTCGGGCAAGGCGGAAGGCAGGACAGCGGTCGCGGTAGGAGTCACGGGTGTTCCCAGGGTGATTCGACAAGATCGAGGAGGGCGTCGGGCAGGGGGTGCTTGCGGATCTCGGCGACCTCGGCCGGGCTGAACTTCGGCAGCACATCGCGGCGGATCGCGGTCCAGGTCGGGCCGTAGGCCTTCCACCAGGTGTCCTCGTCCATCTGCTGCAGCCGGGTGTGCATCGCGTCCAGAAGGGCCAGCAGCCGGGGTAGCTTGTCCCGGGTGATCAGGCAGTTGCCGCAGTGGAAGCAGGCCAGGAACGAGTCCTGGCAGGGCCGGCCGGTCTCCGGGTGATGGTCGTGGTCGGTGCAGGCTCCCCAGGCGGTGTCCGTGCCGGTCGCGTCCGCGTCCGGTGCGACGGCCGGGCCGCCACCGCGGACCCGCGAACGCTCCTCATGGACCTTCAGGGCAGCCCGTTCGTGGGCGGTGCGGGCCGCCTGTTCCGCATCCACCAGGGCCTCACCCATGACCTCCTCGGCCCACTCGCGGATGGTGGGGTCGGGCCGCAGATAGTTGGTGTAGAGGACCTGGGCGGTGTTCGACTTCGCCGCCGAGGGCAAGTGCCCGCCCATCCGTTTGGTGCGGCGGGCCTCGGCGGAGGTCTTGATCCGGTTGAAGGTCACGATCAGTGGCCCCGGCGGAGCCGGGGCCACCTCCTCGCCGTTTCCGGCCTCCGGGGCGACGTCGGCCAGCAGCGGCTTGGCCCGGGAGGCGGCCCAGCGGGCAAGCGGCAGGTTGCCGCGGGCCCGCAGGGCAAGGCCCTGTTCGGCGCACCGCTGATTCGCCGTGGTGAACATGTCCTTCCAGGTCGAGACCGCCAGCGGCATGCCCGACTCGCCCAGCCAGAACATCGCCGGCTCCAGGCCGTCGGCCGTTTCCCGCAGCAGTCGGCAACGCTCCGCGACTTCAGGCGCCGGACGTCGACCTGCTGGCCGGCCGCCGTGCCACCGGTTCGGGTGGCGATCATCGGGCGGTCTGGGTCGGCGATCACCAGCGGGCGGCGGATTCGGCGGTAACGGCCGGCAGCCCGGGCCTCAGCGACCACCTCGGCCCGGTCGATGTCCCGGTAGTTGGCCAGATCCCTCGCCACCGAGCCCGGGGCATAGATCCAGCGGGCCGAACCGCCCTTCGCGATCGCTTCCGGAAGCCAGAACCGGCGGAAACCCGCAGACCCCGGCCCGGCTGGCATCTCCATGTCAGTCACCGCGGACTGCTCGGAGATCCGCATCCCGGTGCGGACCATCAAGTCGGTGTAGAGCGCGTTCCGCGAGGCCCATCGGCCTCGGAACCGCGTCCGTGGCAGGCCCGCGACGTCGTAGCCGCGGACGCCGACGTCCCGCCAGCGCCGGTAGGACGCCGCCGGCAGCCACTCGATCCTCTCGCCGGCCTCGTCGTGGGCGTAGGTCGCCGGAACCGTCTCCCGCCCAGACCTCCCAGACCGGCGAGGGGCGACCGTCAGTCCGGGCGGCGGACTCCGCCGATCCCGCTGGGGAATGGGGACCTCGGACACGAGCTGCCTGCCGACCGCCCATTGGTAGAACTGGTTGACGTGCGAGACCTCCGTGCTCCACGTCGTCCCCTGAACCGTCGGCCCGCTCTCGTCCCGGCGCCGCCAATGGTGGAAGGCCAAATGGTCCTCCTCGGTGGCCTGCCGCCAGTCCTTGCCGCCCCGCGAGAAGTACAGGAAGTTGAAGTACCTCGCCATCGCCTCGGCGGCGTTGTTCTGGGAGTGCCACGACGCCTCCAGCAGGATCACCCGATGGAAGTACGCGTTTAGCGCGACGTCGTACGCGAACGTCGGTGACAACAGGTATGGCGTCCCATCCGGGATTCCTGCCTCGTCAAGCCAAGACTCCCAGGTCAGAGGCAACCCCGGCACCGCCCAGGCCAGCTCGGCGGCCTCTGGAAGCTCCCGCGAGCTGTAGTGGACTGACCAGCGCTTCCTCCCCAACACACCCGGACCATAGCTAGTGCTGTGACCGGGATGGTTCACCGTGGTCGGGAGACGGCTCACGGGACGAGCGCGGTCCGCGAGGCGACTGGTATTACTGGTGCATGCAAGAAGAGACCGCGCGGTCCGCGATCGACACGTTCATCTCCGCGTTCAACGCCTCGGACGACAGCTATGTGACTGCGCTGCTCTCCCAGGCCCTAACCTCGGACGTGGTCTTCTGGGGACCGTTGGGCCGCAGTGAGGGGATCGAGGCGGTCGAGCGGTTCGTGCTGGACATCCGGCGCCACCCCGCGGGGACCGGCACGATGGTGCGCTGTTCGGCGGTGGACATGCCGGACGAGTGGGCCCGGTACCAGTGGGTCTTCACGACGCCGGATGGAGGCCCCCGCCTGGCGGGAACGGACGTCGTCCATCTGCGGCGGAGCCTCATCGACCAGGTCATCGTCTTCGCGGGGGAGATCGAGCCGTCCGCCTCTTGAGTCATTCTCCTCTGGCGCCGTCCTTCTCCTGAACCGGCCCCGTTCGGGGCTCCGGGTCTGCCCAGCCGAGATCATCCGGCCGAGGCCAGCAGCATCATCGCGCGCCGATAGCGCACCGAGTTGGTGCTGCCCCGGCGCAAGATCTGCTGCAGCCGCTGCCCCTCCTGGTCGGTCAGTCTGCGCACACGGACAGGCTCGGCCACCGCGCCTCCAGCGGTCGGATCGGACGTCACCGCACATCCAACCGCCACGACGACCAACCCGGCGAACCTATGCGGTCACAGCACTAGCTCCGGTCATAGACCGAGCGCACACAAGCGAGCGCCTGACGGAAGCCGGGCGAGGCCATGTCGCGGATGTTCACCGGCGTCTCGGGCGCGGCAGCGGCTGCCGGGGCCGTCGCGCCGACGGCCAGGCCCCGGCCTGGGTGATTTCGTGCGCAGGCGGACTGTCGCGAAGGTCGTCTCGATGGGGTTCACAACTGCTGAGCAGGCACATCGTTTTGGCGAACGTGGGCACGATGGGGTGAACGGTGTCACAAGCTGCGGGTATGCCCGGCGGGGTGTGCGTAACGTATTCGGTGCGATCTGGGACGCCGGGTGGGCGTCAGCAGTCGGGGCCCCCGTGTCACCAGCGAGATGGTTCGGGGCCTCCCCGTCGCCTCCGGCCACACCCATATGGCCAGGTCGTAGGAATTCCGCCCGCCCGGGACGGACCGCATACGGGATATGCGTCGCCGACCGGGACGCGAAAGCGAAGGACCAGTGCGCCCAAGACCGTTCGGGGCGTACCCGTGAGCCGGGACTCACTCCTGCTCACTGCCCAGGAACGGTTCGTCGTCCGCAGGTGGTAGTCGTAAAACGCCAGCAGTTCGTCCTCGTCCTCGACGATCTTCTTGACGGCCTTGGGGAACTTCGCCCCATACTGCCTGGCGAACACGGCGACGGCCTGGGCCGCGCACTCGCGGTCTTCGGCGTTGTCCGTGGCGACCGGCTCCAGCAGCCTGGCCTCGGCACGGTCGCCACGTGACGACGGTCCATCCGGCAGCTCGGCCCCCTTGGCGCTCTGTACCTCAGCAGACACCGGCATGAACGGCTAGGGCAAGCTGCGACGCTGCACCGAGAGGAGTGGCAAGGCGGTGAACTTCTACCTCCGCCTCGCCGCATCGTCACGCTCCGCATGCTCATCCGCCGCGCGGCGACGCTGTACCGCTGGGACACCCGGCCCACCACCCGCCGCCTCAAGTGACACCTACTGCCGGTCGGTCCAAGGGTGAAGGTCAGACATGCGAACACCGTCGACGCGGCGGTCGTCGGGTTCACCGGTCCACGTGCCCAGCCCTGGCGGCTCGTGCTCGTCCCGACCGGGGAGAGGCAGGTCCGATTGCTGGCCCGGCTCGCCGCGGGCCTGTCTGTCCGGATCGGCCAGGAGCTCGGCGCGGCCGTCGAGCCGGCCCGGTCGGTGCACCTGGCCTGACCGGACCGACGGGCCGGACCCTCGTCGGGTGCAAAAAAAATGGCCCACGTCCGTCTGCCGTGTCGATCCGCGGCTGCCCCGTTCGACCTTGGAGTGAGAGGGTCGAAAGCGGCCCCGACATCAAGGAGACCGAAGATGGCGAAGTACATGCTGATCATGCGAGGCACGGACGAATCCGTCGCAAAGATGATGGAGACGCCCTTCGAGCAGATGCTCGAGACGGTGGGTCGCTTCAATGAGGAGATGATCCGGGCCGGCGTGCTCGTCGCCGCCGAGGGCCTGGACGACCCGGCCCAGGGCGTGGTGGTCGACTTCAGCGGCGAGGCGCCGGTGGTCACCGACGGTCCGTACGGCGAGACGAAGGAACTGTTCGGCGGCTTCTACGTGATCGACGTGGCTTCAAAGGAGGAGGCGGTCGAGTGGGCCAAGCGACTCCCGGCAGTTGCCGGCACGAAGTGCGAGATCCGCCGCGTGCCGAGCATCGACGAATTCCCGCAGGACAACGAGTGGATCATCAAGGAGCGGGCGTGGCGCGAGCGAACCGGCCAGCTCTGACGCCCGCAGCCACCAGCGGTCCGCCGAGCACCGAGTCGGCGCGGCGGGCCGTCGAGGCCGTCTGGCGGATCGAGTCCGCACGGATCGTCAGTGCACTGGCCCGCTACACCGGGGACTTCGAGCTGGCCGAGGACGTCGCACAGGAGGCGGTGGCGGAGGCACTCCTCACCTGGTCGCGCGACGGTGCGCCGGCGAACCCGGTGAGCTGGCTGCTGGCGACCGCGCGACGGCGCGCCATCGACAGCTTCCGCCGCCGGTCGGCACTCGACGAGCGATACGCCGTACTCGCCGGCCGGCTCGCCGAGGGGGAGGCGAGCTCGGGCGCGGTGGCCCCGCGGGACCGGTCGGACGACCTGCCGTGGGACCCCGACCGGGTCGACGACGACGTCCTCGCGCTGATGTTCGTGGCCTGCCATCCGGTGCTCTCGCCCGAGGCCCGTGTGGCCCTGACGCTGCGCGCGGCCGGCGGCCTGTCGAGCGAGGAGATCGCCCGGGCGTTTCTCGTGCCCGTGCCGACGGTCCAGGCACGGATCACGCGGGCGAAGAAGACGATCGCCGCGGCGGGAGTGCCGTTCGAGCTGCCGCCGTCCGAGGAGCGGCGCGAGCGGCTCGGCGGTGTCCTGAGCGTGCTGTACGTGATCTTCACGGAGGGCTCGACAGCGACGACCGGTGACCGCCTGCTGCGCCCCGATCTCGCGTACGAGGCGATCCGGCTGGCCCGGATGCTGGCCGCATTGCTGCCCGATGAGCCGGAGGTGTACGGGCTGCTCGCTCTGTTCGAGCTCACGGCCGCGCGCTTTCCCGCACGCACTGGGCCCGATGGCGAGGCGGTGCTCTTGGAGGATCAGGACCGGCGTCTGTGGGACCGGTCGGCGATCCGTCGTGGTCTGGCCGCGATCGGCCGGGCCTCGGCTGTCGGGCGCGGCCTCGGACCGTACGGGCTGCAGGCAGCGATCGCCGCCTGCCACGCGTCGGCGTCCTCGGTGCCGGAGACCGACTGGGAGCGTGTCGTGCTCCTCTATGAGGCGCTCGGCCGCGTGGCTCCGTCACCCGTCGTCGAACTCAACCGGGCCGTCGCCGTCGCAATGGCGAATGGACCACAGCAGGCGCTGTCCATTGTGGACGAGCTGGTCGCCTCCGGCCGCCTGTCGGGGTCGTACCTGCTCCCGAGCGTGCGCGGCGAACTGCTCGTCCGGCTCGGCCGGACCGCCGAGGCGCAGGCCGAGCTGGAGCTCGCCGCCCGGCTGTGCCGCAACGTCCGCGAGCGTTCGGTGCTGCTGCGTAAGGCGGCCGCGCTGGCGTGATACCCGCCCGCCTCCCGCTGTCCGGGGAGGCGGACCGACCGAGTCGGACGGGCCGCTGCGGAGCAGCCGGAACCACATGAGCAGCGAGTGTGCCGGGGCTCAGTCTCGGCTGCGAACCTGCAGATCAACTCATATGCGCCGAGTTCTGACACGCCTGGGCTGCGCCCTGATGATCAGGGGTGGGGCAGCGGGTGGCCGGCCGGGCGGGCCTCCCGTTGCGGGAGACCGCCCGGCCGGACCATGTGGTTACCGGACGTCGTGGGCGCGGGTGATGGTCTGGGTGACCGCGTTGCCGTTGGCGTCGGTGAGGGTGGCCTTCATCGTGACCTGCTTGCCGGAGGCGCCGGTGTGGTCGAGGACTGCCGTCCACTTGCCGTCCCGCTGCTCGGTCGGCGCCTGGGTCCAGGTGGTGCCGCCGTCGTAGGAGTAGGAAAGCGAGGCCGCCGTGATCGCGCCCGGGGTGTACCCGGCGTGGCCCTCGACCGACAGGCCGACCTTGATGCCGCTCTGCGCGGGCAGGGTGTTCATGCCGTCCACCGGCACGTCGTACGCCGGGAAGAGGAACGGCAGGCCGCGCGAGTAGACGTCCGGCTCCAGGTGGGAGCGGAAGCTCCAGGTGGTTTTGACAGCGGTGGAGCGCAGCCAGTTCCGGTCCGAGGTGTCGATCTTCTCCAGGTTCTGGGTGAGCTCGTACGCGGAGTCCTCAGCCGGCACCTTGAACACGGCGTACGGGTAGGTGCTGGTGGCGATCTGCTCACCGTTGCGCTTCAGCACCAGGTTGCCGAGGTCGCCGAACGATCCGCCGTAGGACCAGTGGTCGCCGGAGGCGTCGAGCCAGAGCGCGTTCTGGAAGCCGATCAGGTCGCCCTGCCGCTCGGCGGTCAGCATCAGCTTGCCGTCGGCGTCGCGCGGCGCGGCCGGCCGCAGGGGGCCGCCGTACCACTCCTCGGCACGCCGCTCTCCGGCCCGGTAGGTGCGCTCTTGGTCGCTCATGAACGCGGCAAACGGGAAGCTGGTCATCGCGCCGTGGTACCAGGCGTCGTCGCCGGTCGTGTAGTAGGCGGTGCGGGTACCGGGCACGTGAACGGAGCCGAAGGGGCTCACGGGGACGTAGGCGCCGCTGCTCCCGGAGGGGCGGATGAACATCGCGTCGATGTAGTCGGCCTCCTTGCCCATGGCGTTCCAGGTTTCGGTGACCTGGGCCAGCTTGGAGTCCTCGGACTTGTAGACCTGGTCGGACTGCAGCGGACCCTGGGTCGGGAACGACAGGTTGTAGACGTAGGGCGAGCCGTCCTCGGAGCCGGTCGCGCGCCAGGTGGGCCGGAACTCGAAGGTGCCGTTCTCGGCACGTCCGTCGACGTCTGCGTAGAACTTCTGGACGGTGTTGCCGGCCATGAGTGATCCGGATATCTGCCAGGTGTCGTCCCACGTGCGGGCGTAGCTGAGCGTGGTGTTGTTCACCGTCGAGGGGCGGTCGGTGTGCAGGCTCAGCTGGTGGGCCTTGCGGGCGTCGAGGACGACGGTGGTGTCATGGGTGATCCGCAGCTGCGGGTTCCCGAGGTAGCTGATCGATTCGGGCTTGTTGTTCGCGTCGTAGCTCGCCACGAAGCTGCTCAGGGCATAGTCGCCCGGGCGCACGCTGTACGTCTGGGTGGTCGCACCCGCGTTGCTGCGGCGCTCGCCCTTGTCGGTGTCGAGGCTGACCAGGTCCAGGGAGGTGGGGCCGGTCGCGGGCTTGCCATTACGGTCTATGACCTTGACCCGGAGGGTGACCGTCTCCGGCTGGACGTAGAGCGTGACGGGCACGGAGACGTGCGCATCGCCGCCGGTGGCCAGGATCCGGCCGGTGACAGCGCCGTACTGGCCGGCCTTGAGGCGGGCGGTGGGGTCGATCTGCAGCGGCACCTGGGCGGTGGCCCCTGCGGGGACGGTCACCTTGCCCTGTTCCAGCTTGATGGTGCCGGAGTTGACGTCGCTGCCGTCGTTGCCATGCACGCCGCTGAGCTTCAGGCTCAGGGTGATGTCACTGCTGCTGGTGTTGGTGAAGGGCACCTGCACGGTGGTGCGGTCCGAGGCGTCCTGCGGCCAGTTGTAGCTGCCGGCCTGGACAGCCGGTGCGGAGAGCACCTGCTGGTCCACCGCGGTGGCCACGTCGAGGACGCCGCCCCCGGTCTCGTCAGCGCCGGCGACCTTGCCATCAGTGCGGGCGGAGGAGACCAAAGAGGCCTTGACCTGCTGCGCGGTCCAGTCCGGGTGGGCCTGGCGGACGATGGCCGCAGCACCGGCGACATGCGGGGTCGCCATGGAGGTGCCCGACATCGTCTGGTACGCGTATGTGCCGCGGCCGCCCGCGGCCGCCGCCGAGATGCCGACGCCGGGGGCGGCGATCTCGGGCTTGAGGGTGTGGGTGACAGCCACGGGACCGCGGCTGGAGAACCACGCGGTGGTGTCATCGCGGTCGACGGCGCCCACGGTCAGCACACCGGGGACACAGCCCGGCGAGGAGACGGTCTCGCTGCCCGAACCCAGATTGCCGGCGGCAATGACGAACAGGGTGTGCTTGTTCTGCGACAGCTCCTTCGTCGCCGCGGCCAGCGGGTCGCCGCAGTCACCGACCGCGGAGTTGCCCAGGCTCATGGAGACGACGTCGGCCTGCTGGTCGACGGCCCACTGCATCCCCTCGATGATCCAGGAGGTCTGCCCGTAGCCGGAGTCGTTGAGGACCTTGCCGATGAGCAGGTCGGTCCCGGGGGCTACGCCCTTCTTGCGGCCGTCGCTGGCCGCTCCGGAGCCGCCGACCGTGGAGGCGGTGTGGGTGCCGTGCCCCTGCCGGTCCTTGACGCTCTGGGAGTCGGTGAAGTTCTTGGACGCGGCGATCCGGCCCGCCAGGTCCGGGTGCTCGGCGTCCGCGCCCGTGTCCAGCACGGCGACCTTGGTGCCCTTGCCGTCGTAGCCGGCCGCCCAGGCCTCCGGCGCGTGCACCTGCGCGGTGGACCGGTCCAGGGTGGCCTCGACCTTGCCGTCCAGCCACAGCTTCTTCAGCGTGGAGGCAGAACGTGAGCGGGGGTTGGTGACGTCCTGCCAGAAGGTGGCGGCAGTGTCCTTGCCGGCCTTGAGCGCGACGCCGTCCACAGCCGGGAGGCTCAGGCCTCGCTCGGCCCCGCGAGGGGCCGCCGGCGCGCTGTCGGCAACGTTCACACTGTTCTGGTAAGTGGCGATGAGTGGCAGCGTGTCGGTGTGTGTGTCGTCGTATCCCTGGCGGATGAGCCCAGTGACGTTGAACAGCTGCTCGTCGACCTTGCCCTCGGCAATCGCCTGGGAGGCGTCCTCCGGGTAGACGTAGAGGTCCTTGCCCCTCTGATAGGTCTGGACCATCGGCTGCGTGCCGTCCTCGCGGGGCAGCACAGCCGCCGAGCTGTGGCCCGACCTGTCCGTGGTCACCAGCACCTTGTCGCCGGTGACGAGCGTGACCGTCACCCGCTTGCCACCCGTTGCCGTGGTCCCGCTGCCGACGATGGGCCGCTTCCCCGAGGCACCGTCAGGCGGCGTATCCGCCGCCCCGGATGGCCCGACCGCGGTCACGGCCAGGACCGCGGCGGTCGCCGCGCCCAAGGCTGTACGCGTTATGGGGCGCATGAGTCTCCCTACTTGACGCCGTGAACATGCCATTCCGCAGCCTGGCAGACACACGGATCGTGTAGGGATGCTGCGTGTGACGGGTTTCCCGCATGTCGGTTTTCCGTCACGCGGTCACATCAACCGGTTCGTCAGCTCGTTGGGGCTTCGGACCTGGCAGGTGGGGGTTCACAACTGCTGGGCAAGCACAACGTTTTGGCGAACGTGGACACGATGGGGTGAACGGTGTGACGAGCTGCGGGTATGCCCGGCGGGGTGTGCGTAGCGTTCTCGGTGCGATCTGGGACGCCGGGTGGGCGTCAGCAGTCGGGGCCCCCGTGTCACCAGCGAGATGGTTCGGGGCCTCCCCGTCGCCTCTGGCCACACCCACATGGCCAGGTCGTAGGAATTCCGCCCGCCCGGGACGGACCGCATACGGGATATGCGTCGCCGACCGGGACGCGAAAGCGGAGTACCAGTGCGCCCAAGACCGTTCGGGGCGTACCGGTGAGCCGGGACTCACTCCTGCTCACTGCCCAGGAACGGTGACCACCCACAGACGGAGACACCTCGGCCCTCAGGCCGAGGAGGAGGAGGAGGAGGTCAAAGCCAGCCCGCACGTGCGGCGTGCCACCCGAGTTGCAGGCGCGAATCCGCTCCGGCGAGGTCCATCAGACGGCGTGTCCGCCGCTCCACGGTGCGTACGGAGAGGCCGAGCTGGGAGGCCGCCCGCCGGTCGGAGATCCCTGCCAGCAGCAGGGCGAGGACCTCCAGTTCCCCCTCGGTCGGCTGCTCATCGGCTGCCGGCTCCGCGCGCACACCCGTGGTGGTGGCGTACAGCGGCCGGGCCTGGGCCCATTCCTTCTCGAAGAGATGGACCAGTGCCGTCAGCAGGCCGCTGCGGTGCACCACGATTGCGCTCGGCTCGTCGCCGGAGTCCGCCATGTCCAGTGGCACCATGGCACGCTCCCGGTCCGACACGACCATCTTCAGCGGCAGCGAGTCGACCAGGCGGAGCTCGAGGCCCGCCGTGACGGCCGCCCGCACGTCCCGCGCTACGTCGTGACCGTCGAGATAGTCCTTGGCAGCCACAACCCGGAAGTCGACTCCGCGGTCCAGCGCGGAACTCTCCGACGCGTCGGCATCCTCGCGCGGCACCGCGATGGGCGCGCCGACAAGGAAGACGAGCAACTCCCGCTGGGCGCCGCGCTGCAGTTGGTGGAACCGGTGTGCGACCTGCTCCACACCGACGACCACCTCCACGACGCTGCCCGCAGGGTGTGCGGCGGTACTGCGGTACTGCTCGGTCAGCATCGAGAACGCGGTCTCGGCCCGGTGCAGCGCGTTGCGCTGCTCGACGAGGAGCGGGGCCAGGGCCACCGAGGGTGGTGTGAGCCGGTAGCGGGCGGACTGGAGGCCGGCCCCGCAGTCGGCCGAGTCGGGTGCCCCACTCTCGGCCTCGGTGGCGACCGCGACCAGCCCACGTGTCGCCAGGTCGAGCAGGATGCGGGCGGTCTCGGCCTTCTCGATTCCGGTCTGCCGGGCGAGGTCCTGCGCGGAGGCTGTCGGGCGGGCCAGCAGTGCCGTGTAGATGGCCTCTTCGGCCGGGCCCAATCCCAGTGCCTGCAGCATCCAGCTCCCCCTCGGGCGGCCGCCGTGTCTGGCCTTGGCGCAGCTCGGGTGGACCGAGCGGATTCTTCTCAGCCGACCCTATCCCGCTGTCAGGGTGTCGCCGTTGGCAGCTGCCTGTTGTGCACCCCACCTGGGATGTCCGGACCGGCCTCCCGGGTGGGAGACACCGCGCAACGAGGGCTCCGCGACATGGCTGGTGCTGTGATTCGTGCCCTGCACGCTGATCTGGCGACCACGCTTGAGCGGCGTGCGCTGCCGCCGAACCGGTGGGTGCGTCCCGACAGGGACGTTCGTGGCAGGCACCGTCACAGTCCTGACCGCCCCACCGGCCCGGCGTCGGCCATCGACATTTCTGAAGGCTCGGACGGGGGCGACCGTGCCCCGGATGACCCGAGTCTTCGACCCGCGGCTCCGCCACCGGGCGTGACCAGCGGATGCGCCCGGGTCGAAGGTGTACACGGGCCGCTCACCTTGCACGTAGTGCTGGTCACCGCACAGGGGACATCGTCCGGCGGGGCGCGGCTCACCCACGGCCGGGCCTGCCTACCGTACGGGGAGTACACCACCTGACCGGGAGGTCCCGTGCCCCGTAAGCATCCGAAGAGTTTCGCGCGTCCCTTCGAGGCCATCGAACCACCGCGCGACGCCGAAGTAGTGATCGGCGTGGCGTCAGTGACGGTCCTGGTGGTGGCCCTCGGTGCCCTGTCCGAGTCCCCGGTGTGGCTTCTCGGGCTCCTTGTATTCCTGCCGGGGACGGCGTCCGCGCTGTGCACCGTACGCCAGACGAAGTTCGTGTCTGCGTGGACCACGCTTGTGGTCATCGTCACCGTGCTGGTCCGGCACGGTGACGGGCGGTCGTGGCTCGACAGGATCCTGATGATGCTGCTCACCGTCGCCATGGGCGCGGCCTCCGTCTACGCCTGCCACCGTCGTATCCACCGCGAGCACGAGATGCTGCGGCTGCGCTCCACCGCCGCAGCGATGCAGCGCCACATCCTGCGCCCTCTGCCTCTGCTCACCGACGACGTCCTGGTCGACGGCGTGTACGAGCCCGTCCAGGAGGACCGGCTCATCGGCGGCGACATCTACGACGTCGTCGTCTCTCCGTGGGGAACCCGGGTTCTGATCGGCGATGTCCAGGGCAAGGGCCTGCCCGCGGTCGGCGCCGCGTTCGCCGTCATCGGCGCCTTCCGTGCGACGGCCCACCGGGAGCCCACCCTGACCGCGCTCGTCGATGCCCTCGATGCCTCTGTCGTACGGCACAATTCCTACGCCGCGCAGACCGGCGACGACGAACGGTTCGTCACGGCCCTCATCGTCAACGTCGACGCGCACGAAGAGGTACAAGTCATCAACTGCGGGCACATTCCGCCGCACCTGCTGCACGACGCCACCGTCATCACGCCGGCCCTCGGCTCCGGCGTCCCTCTCGGTCTCGCCGAACTCGCCGCCGAACCCGCGACCGTCGACTGGTTCGCCTTCCCACCCGGCGCGACGCTACTGCTGACCACCGACGGGCTCACCGAGACCCGCTCTGCCGACGGCACTTTTTACCCCGTCGCCGAACGCCTCACCGAGCGCGTGTCCCTCTCCCCCACCGACCTGCCGCGCGCCCTCTACGACGACGCGCGCGCGTTCGCCGGGGAGGGAGGCCAGCACGACGATGTGGCGGTCCTGTCCGTCCGACGGTCACCGCACCGCTGAGCGCATCGCAGCGCACGTCACGCAATCGACGGTTACGCCCGCCACCTGCGGGACGCACTCCCGCACGCCACGTTGCTCGCCTTCACCGGCACCCCGATCGTGCTGTGCAAGAGCGTGAGCCGGCGGGACGTTCCCGCGGAGCGGGTCGGTTGCAGTGGGGTGACGGCCTGGCGGCGTCTGCGGGACTGGACCGGGGCCGGGGTATGGCGGTCGCGCCGACGCGACGGCTGTGAACCGTCAACTCGCAGGAGAGCGGGCCTTTGTTGGGATTCCGTCAGAGCAGACACGCGGGAGCTCGGGGCGGGCCGCGTCGGCGGGTACGTCGTAGTCGTACGGGTTCGGTTGCCCGGGGAGCGCCTGCTCGTCGAGCCACCAGTCCGGTCCGCGGGATGCCTGGACGCGCCGGGAGACGGCCTCGGCCGCGGCGAGGACCGGTGGCGCGAGCCGCAGCGGCCGGAACGTCTCGACGGGCGTCACCACGCCGACGGCGGCCACCACGGTGCCCAGCGCGTCGCGGATCGGGGCCGCCAGTTCGGCCGTCTCCGGCGAGACGGTGCCGACGGTCACCGCGTAGCCCTGCCGCCTGATCTTCGCCAGGGAGTGCTGCAACTCCGCGCTCCCCAGGCCGGTGACCGGCTGGTCCGCTGCTCCCGCGTTCGCGTGGGCCAGCAGGACCAGGCCCTGCGCGGTGGTGTGCAGCGGCTGCCGTCGGCCCCGGGCGCCCGGGGCGGACGCATGGCCGGGGTCACGGGAGACGAAGCTCAGGCAGACGGTCTCGTCGCCGTCTCGGATCGTCAAGAGGGCGGCGGCCGCGGTCTGGCTGTGCAGGTCCACCAGGGCGGGCTGCGCGATCTCCGAGACGAGGGAACAGCGCAGAGCGAGTGTGCCCGTCTCCCACAGCCTGAGGCCGATGCTGTACTGCCCGTCCGCCGTCCGACCCAGGGCACCCAGTCGGTGCAGCTTGGTGACGATGCGGTGGGCGGTGGCGACCGGGAGCCCGGAGCGGCGGCTGATGCCGCTGAGCGTCAGGACGCGGTTACGTCGGTCGAAGGCGCTCAGGACGCCGAGCGTGCGGTCGACAGCCGAGCGTTCGGGGACGCTGGGGTGAGTGGTCATCCCGTCGACTTCCCTTCATTTGTCCAACTCGTCTGCGCGCCAGACGTGTTCTGGTAGCGGGCGATCAACTCCCCATAATTGAAGCCTCAGGTGAGCAAAGAAGGGTTGATTACGGAACGGCCATGGTCAATTCCGTAACGCTACCGATCCCCGTCATTCCGTACACCCCCGCCTGCCGGCCGTCACCGGCAAATCCACCAAGGATCTGATAGACGCCCGGGCGGCCCTGGAGGCACAACGGCTTCTCGTGCACGCGGACTGGGGAATCGGTGTCATCGCGCATGATCTCGGGTTCACCGAAGTGACCAACTTCAGCACGTTCTTCATGCGCCGGGTGAATGTGCCACCGGGAGCTTTCCGGCAGGACCCGACGGCACGCACCGCCCTGCCCTGTTCGGTATTTCGGCATCGGCGCATTGCGGCACACGGGCAGGCGGCACACCGCGAGGGTGTACCGCCTGCCCGGAAACGTGCGGTTTCGTCACACCGTACGGAATGCCAGTACCACGTTGTGGCCACCGAATCCGAAGGAGTTGTTCAGGGCGGCTATGCGGCCCTCCGGGAGGGGGCGGGGCGTGTCGCGGACGATGTCCGCGTCCACGTCGGGGTCGGGATTGTCGAGGTTGATGGTCGGCGGGGCAAGGCGGTGCCAGAGCGCGAGGACGCTGGCGACGGTCTCGACACCGCCGGCGCCGCCCAGCAGATGGCCCGTCATCGACTTGGTGGCGGACACCGCGAAGTGGTCGGTGTCGTCGCCGAACACCTTGCGCAGGGCGAGGATCTCGGCGACATCGCCCTTCGGGGTCGAGGTGGCGTGCGCGTTGACGTGGACGATCTCGGCGGGCTCGAGATCGCTGGTGTCCAGCAGGCTGGTCAACGCGGCGGCAATGCCACGGCCCGACGGTTCCGGCTGGGTGATGTGGTGGCTGTCGGCAGACAGGCCCTGGCCGACGGCCTCCGCGTAGACCTGCGCCCCGCGCTGGGCCGCATGCTCGGCCGCTTCCAGTACGACGACGCCGGCGCCCTCGCCCATGACGAAGCCGTCACGGTCGGTGTCGTAGGGGCGGGAGGCGGCGGTCGGGTCGTCGTTCCGCTTGGACATGGCCATCATGTTGCCGAAGGCGGCCATGTTGAGGGAGCAGATGGCCGCCTCGGTGCCACCGGCGATGACGACGTCGGCGCGGCCGGTGCGGATCATCTCGATGGCGTAGCCGATGGCCTCGGCGCCCGAGGCGCAGGCGCTGATGGGGCTGTGCACACCGGCGCGGGCGTTGACGTCCAGACCGACGTTGGCGGAGGGAGTGTTGGGCAGCATCATCGGGATGGTGTGCGGGGAGACCTTGCGGGCGCCCTGCTCCTTGAGGATCTCGTACTGTTCGAGCAGCGAGGTCACCCCGCCGATGGCGGAGGCGATGACGACGCCGAGCCGGTCGGGGTCGACCGAGGCGTCCTCGCCCGCCTGGCCGGTGAATCCGGCGTCGCCCCACGCCTCGCGGGCCGCCACCAGGGCGAGTTGGGCCGTACGGTCGAGCTTGCGGGCCTGAGGTCTGGGCAGGACCTCCGTCGGCTCCACGGCGACCTCGGCGCCTATGCGTACCTGGACCTCGGCGGTCCAGTCGTGCGTGAGCTGCCGGACCCCGGAGCGGCCGGCCATCAGGCCCTCCCAGGTCGAGGCGCTGTCACCACCGAGCGGGGTGGTGGCGCCGACACCGGTTACGACGACGGTGCGGTCGATCGCTTTCACAGGAATCACTCCACGTCTGGATGGGGGAATTGCCGGACGGAGCGGCGGCTGCGGGGCCACCGGTCGGTGAGTGCCTGGTCAGCCCTGGTTGCTGAGGATGTACTCGACGGCTTCGCCCACGGTCTTCAGTCCGTTCGCCCGCTCGTCGGGGATGGTGACCCCGAATCTCTCCTCGGCGGCGACGACCACTTCGACCATGGACAGCGAGTCGACGTCCAGGTCGTCGGCGAAGGATCGCTCCATGACGACGTCCTCCAAGGGGACCCCGGTGATCTCGTTGACGATCTCGGCGAGCCCGGCGAGGACTTCTTCCTTGGTGACGGTCATGTACTTCTCCCTATCAGTAGTTTTATTTACTTGCGCGAATTAATTTCGTGAACACGAAGGCAGTTCGGGTGTTTTTAACGACTCTGCCGGGCGGGACGTCTTCGTCTCTTTTCGCCCTCGGGGCCGTGCAGGGCCGCGAACCGTTCGGATATGAGTTTGGCGGTGGTCAGTACAGGTTTGGCGCGTTGTGTTGCATCGCCATTTTCCGTGCCGGTAATGAGGGAGATGGCGGCGATGACGGCTCCGGTGCCGTCGAATACGGGGGCTGCGACACTGCAATAGTTCTCGTTCATCTCACGGTCGCATATCGCGTATCCCTGCCTTTTCGCCCGGTCGACATGGGCGCGCAGGACCAGCGGGTCGGTTTCGGTCCACTTCGTGTATGCGTGCGGATCCTGAGCATAGAACTCTTCCTGCATTTCGGGGCTCGCGTACGCGAGGAGAACCCGTCCGGAGGCGGCCGAGTAGAGCGGGAAACGATTTCCCACACTGCCGGCGCCGCGGCAGGACGCCTCGCCGCTCCACACGCTCTCCAGGCAGATTCCCTCCAGCTTGTCCTGGACGGTGAGCGCCACCGAGGCGCGCGCATGGGCCTGGAGTTGCAGCATGTACGGCATGGCCACGGCGCGGAGCGCCGAGTACTGCGGGGCGAGTAAAGCGATTTCCCAGAGCTGCAGACCGATACTGTAGCGACTTCCTTCTGTTCGCTCCAGAGCCCCCCAGGAGAGAAGTTTTTTCACGATACGGTAGGTGGTCGCCACCGGCAGACCGGATCGTTGGCTGATATCGCTCATCGTAAGGGTACGGTCCCGGAAATTGAAGGCTTCCAGAACACTGAAGGTGCGGTCGATGATAGAGCGGTCTCCGCTGACTTGCGGGGCGGGCATCCGGCAGACTTCCCTTCACATTCAAGGCGCAGGCTCCGGTCGAGAACCAAAA
The DNA here is from genome assembly GCF_045207415.1 of Streptomyces sp. NBC_00873. Lineage (NCBI taxonomy): Bacteria > Bacillati > Actinomycetota > Actinomycetes > Kitasatosporales > Streptomycetaceae > Streptomyces > Streptomyces sp. NBC_00873. Next base: position 9,135,421 of record NZ_CP108803.1, on the reverse strand, counting down.
GAATTGTTGCATCCTTGAGTAAACTCGGAAAGAGAAGCAGGGGAATTTTAAAAGAGCCGCCATAATTGTACGCGTGCAGATGTGAATTTCGATGTGCAGATGGGAATTCCGTCCGCACGGGGCTGACGGAATCCGTCGGCCCCGTGCCGGTCCCGCTCGCGCTCAGGCGACGGAGGCCGGTGCCCCCGCCTCCTCCCGGCGCGGGTGCCGCGGCCGGAGCGCCGGGTCGGTCGCCGGGAAGCCCACCCGGAAGAAGACCAGGGGCCGCTCCCCGTCCTCGGCCCCGCACAGCTCCGCGAGGTCGTCGACCGTGCCGGGACAGTCGATGACATGGCTCTGCGGATGGACGTACACGCCCTGCTGGAAGAAGTGCAGCCATAGCCGGGTGACGAGCCGCCCCGCGCCGACGTCCCGCGCCGGGTCGCCGCCCTTGCCCAGGATCACCAGGACCGCGCCGTCGCCGCTGGTCGCGCTGGAGGAGAGCACGGTGAGCAGCCGGACCAGGCCCAGCGGGCGCAGCAGCCGGTAGACGACGGGGGAGAACAGCACCCGCATCGCGGAGCGCTCCGCCCGGTTGAGCACAAGCATGACGTCGTTGAGACCGTCCTGCCGGTACTCGGGGCGGCGCGGGTCCAGCCGGGTCCACGCCAGCAGTTCGGCGGCAATCCCGGCGTGGCCGAAGAACCAGTGGTACGCACGGACCAGCAGCGGCCGGGCCGCGGCCGTGGACACCACGGCCACCCTGAACCCCGCCTCCCGGGCGGTCTGCTGGGCGGCCCCGATCAGCGGCAGCTCCACCTGCCGGGTGGACCAGGGCCCGCGCCACACACGGCGGCCCTCGACGTCGGAGACCTTGTACGCGGTCGTACGAGGCGTTCCGGCGGGCCGGAGCCGGCCGACCCGGGTGGCCTCGGCGTCGTGGTCGGATTCGAATTCGAGCGGGACGCCCGCCTCGGCGGCGCAGATCAGCAGGGTCTCCACATAGGTGCCCAGGGAGAGCCGCAGATCGCGGTGGGAGGGGTCGCTCGGGCCGAGGGCGTACTCGGTGCGCCAGCCGACCTCGACGTGGTCGGTGTGGTAACGCAGCTCCCACGGCTGGGTGTTGTGTGCGTTGGCCGCCCGGGCCGCGGTGGTCGCGATTTCCCGCAGCCGGTGCAGGGAGCCTCTCTCTTCGCTCTCGGTCGTGGTCATGGCAGCAGTCCCGTCTTCTCGCGGTGGCTCGCGGTGGTGGTCTCTTCCGTGCGGGGGGCGGCGGTGGCCGGTTCCTCCTCGGCCGACTCCTTGATGCCGAAGCGGCGGTGGAGGGCCTTGAGCGGTGCGGGGGCCCACCAGTTGTAGGGGCCGACAGCCCGCATGAACGCCGGCACCAGCACGCCGCGTACCAGGAAGGCGTCGATGACGATCGCGAGGCCGGTGGCCAGGCCGTACATCTTGATCAGCGAGACGCCGGAACTGAGCATCGCGAAGAAGGAGACCGCGAGGATGGCCGCCGCGGCGGTGATCACCGGGCCGCTGCCGCCCAGGCCCTCGCGGATCGAGCCGGCCAGGTTGCCGGTGTGGTCGTAGCGCTCCTTGATGCGGGCGACCAGGAAGACCTCGTAGTCCATCGACAGGCCGAAGGCGATGCAGAACATCAGCACCGGCATCGACACGGCCAGCGGCGATGGTGTGAAGCCCAGGGCTCCGGAGAGATGGCCGTCCTGGAAGATCCAGACCGTCGTGCCCAGGATGGCGACCAGGCTGAGCGTGTTGAGCAACAGCGCCTTGAGGGGCATCAGCACGCTGCCGGTCAGCAGGAACAGGAAGAGCAGACTGAACAGGCCGATCAGGACGATCGCGAGGGGCAGCTTGCCGGCGATGGAGTGGGTGATGTCGACGAGCTGGGCCGCCTGGCCGCCGACCAGGATCTCGGCTCCGGCCGGCGGGTCGACCGAGCGGATGTCCCGGGCGAGGTCGCCGCCCTTCTCCGAGTAGGGCACCAGGTCCGTCTCGACGAGCAGCCGGACCCCATCGCCCTTCTGGAACCCGGCCGCCGTCTGCGCGGGCAGGTCGGTGACCTTGCTGCCGTCCGTGTAGACGCCGGCCGTGCTGGTCACTCGGGTGACCTCTGAGGTCTTGGACAACTCGGCGGTGTAGTCGGCAAGTTGGGAGGCGGAACCCTTCCAGTTCGTGGAGACCACGTTGAGCGCGCGGTCGTCGCCGGCGACGAAGTCGTCCCGTACCGCCTCAGTCACCACACGGCTCTCGACGTCCTTCGGCAGCACCCGCTCGTCCGGCACGCCGAACTGGGCGCCGCCGAACGGCACGGCCATCACCAGCAGCAGCGCGACGACCGGGGTGGCGAGCAGCGCCGGACGCCGGAAGGCGAGGGCGGCGAACCGGCCCCAGAAGGTGTCCGCCGGGGGGCGGGGCGCGGTGCGGCGGCGCCGGCGGAGGGCGAGCACGTCGATCCGGTCGCCGAGCAGGACGAGCGCCGGGGGCAGCAGGAGCAGCGAGCCGAGGACCGCCAACGCCACCACCGCGATGCCCGCCATGGCGAAGGAGCGCAGGAAGTACTGGTCGAAGACCAGCAGCGCGGCCAGGGCGGCGCCGACCACGGCCCCGCTGACCAGGACCGTACGGCCCGCGGTGGCGCGGGTGACGCGCAGGGCTTCGGCGTTGGTGCGGCCGGCCGCGCGTTCCTCCCGGTAGCGGGTGACGATGAGGAGGCTGTAGTCGACGGAGAGGCCGAGCCCCAGCGCGGTGATGAGGTTGACCGCGAAGACCGACACCGAGGTGAACTGGGCAGCCACGTTCACGGCGGCCAGCGCTCCGACGATGGTGAGCACCGCCAGCAGCATCGGCAGCAGCGCGGCGATCACTCCACGGAAGACGATGACGAGCAGCAGCAGAGTGATCGGGATCGCGATCGACTCGGCCGCGACGATGTCCTTCTCGACCTGCTTGTTCATGTCGTTGTTGATGGCGGTGATGCCGCCGAAGGAGACCGACACGGCGCCGTCGGGGTCCGACAGCTTCTCGTGCAGATCGTCGGCGGTGTGCATGCTCTCGTTCTCGTCGCCGTCGACCCGCACCAGGATCAGACCCGCGTCACCGGAGCGCAGCGTCTTGTCGGGGGTCTCGAAGTACGAGGCCACGACCCGCGCGGACGAGGTGTCACCGATCGTCTTGTCGATGTCGTCGGCCTTGGCTGCGGCCCGCGAGCCGTCCACCCCGTCCTGGGCGTCCTTCACCAGGATGACGAGGTTGGGCTGGCTGTCGGGGAACGAGCGCTCCAGGGCCGAGGCCGCGCGCACGGAGTCGGAGCCCGGATCGTCGAAACCGCCCGATTTGAGATTGTCGAGCACACCGGCGCTGGCGGCACCGCTGATGAGTAGGAACAGCAACCCCGCGAACAGGGTGAACCACGGACCGCGGCGATTTTTCCGATCGCTCCCGGAGGGCACCGAGGCAGCCATCGTACGGATCCTTTCTGCTACTTCTGCTAGGAGGCGATCAAGGGCGAATGAATCGCCCGTGAACTCCTATGGGGTGGTGCGGTTCGGATGGGGCTCGTGATGCGGAATCCCGCCCGGATCCGTCGACACGGCGAAGCGCACTGTCGAATTCGGGGGATTCGCCGGGGGTACAGCTTGTTATTCGATCCGGCCTGGTCGTTTTGTTTTCCTCCGGCCGGGCATTGGCGGCGGGCCAAGTCGGCGAAGGGTTCAGAGAGCAGCGCTCTCGCTTGAGTGCAGTGTTACACCGAGCGGTGGCCCGAAGCAAGAGCACTGCTCTTGTTATTGGTCACTGCACCGAACGGTGGCAGACTGTTCACATGGGTGTCATTCGAGGAGCCAGGGAACGCGCACGGGCCGAAGTCACCAAGGCGATCAAGGACGAGGCCCGCAAGCAGGTCCTCGCGGAGGGCGCCGCCAGGCTGTCCCTACGGGCAGTGGCCCGGGAGCTGGGCATCACCTCCTCGACCCTGTACCGATATTTCCCGAGCCGCGACGAGCTCCTCACGGCGCTCATCGTGGACGCGTACGACGCCATCGGTGCGGCGGCTGAGCGGGCACTCGGGAAGTCCGGGCCGGCCGGCTCAATCGAGGAGTGGATCGCCGTCTGCCAGGCCGTTCGCCGCTGGGCGCTAGCCCATCCGCACGAGTACGCGCTGATCTACGGCTCCCCCGTGCCGGGCTACTCCGCCCCCTCGGACACCGTCGGCCCGGCCTCCCGGGTCGTCCTCGTCCTCTTCTCCATCGCAGCGAGCGCCCACGCGGCCGGCGCGCTGGAGGTGCCGGCCGCGGCGGGCCCGGCCGCCGACGGCATCGGCCCCGACGCCCGGCAGATCGTGCGGGAGTCCGGCCACGAGCTGTCCCCGGCGGCCGTGCCACAGCTGGCCGCCGTCTGGGCGCAGCTGTTCGGACTGCTGAGCTTCGAGGTCTTCGGACGCTTCGACCGGGTGGTCGACGCCCGCGACGATCTGTTCGACCAGGCGGTGCTCGGACTGGCCCGGCAGGCCGGCTTCAGGCCGTAGAAGCGTCCCAGAGACGTCGTAGAGGCGTCGTAGAGGCGCAGTAAAGGTGATGAAGGCCCTGTGGAGACGCCGAGGTGACCCGATTCACCAGTTACGGGCGAGTAGCTTTTCCGCTGGATGAGAAGCAGGGTTGTCCGGTCCGTCGCCGGCTCATGAGACTTTGAATCCCGACGTCAGGAAGACATGGCAGTAACCGCGCTCACGGTGATTCCCGGAGATTTTCCGTCGATGCCACCGCCGTGTATTTCTGCCGTCGTACCAAATTCATCAGTCAACGTTTGATCGAGGTATCGACCATGGCTGGTATAGCTATTGTTGGCATGTCGTGTCGTTTTCCCGGAGCCACGAACATCGATGAGTTCTGGGAAATGCTGATACGCGCCGAGCCTCAGTTTTCCGAGGTGCCGCGAAGCCGCTGGGACCACTCCGCCTACTACCGGCCGGGAGATTTCCGGGAGCCGCACAGCGTTTACACCGACCAGGTGGCCTTCCTCTCCGAGGTCGATCAGTTCGCACCCGCGCACTACGGCATCCCGCCGCGCCGCGCCCGCACCATGGACCCGCAGGCGAAGCTCTTCGTCGACCTGGCCCGGGAGGCCCTGCAGGACGCGGGTTGGGAGCGGGACGGCTTCGACCGGGCCTCGACGGGTGTGTTCGCGGGTGTGACCTCGCTGGACCACCGCGATGTCAGTGTCTCCAGGATCAGCGCCAATCTGCTCGCGGACGGCTCGCTGCACGACGACGAGGGCGACCCGGAGCTGATGGCCGCCCTGCACGACGCGACCGGTTCGTCGCTGATGCCCATGAACCCGTTCACCATTCCGGGCTGTCTGGCCAACATGGTGCCGTGCACAGTGAGCGAGGTCTTCGATCTCGGTGGCCCCTCGCTCTCCGTGGACGCGGCGTGCTCGTCCGCGCTTGTGGCGCTGGACGCGGCGGTCCGCAGCCTGCGCTCCGGGGCCTGTTCCACCGCCCTGGTGGGCGGGGTCTACCTCAGCCTCTCGCCCACCCCGCTGGTCGGTTTCGCCCGCTCCGGCGCCCTGTCCCGGGACGGGGTGTGCCGCCCGTTCGACGAGCGCGCGGACGGCTTCGTGCTCGGTGAGGGCGGCGCCCTGCTGGTGCTGCGCCCGCTGGAGGACGCCGTCGCGGCCGGTGACCGGATCTACGCCGTGGTGACCGGGGTCGGCTCCGCCAACGACGGCAAGGGCGGCGGCCCGATGACCCCGCAGGTCACGGGACAGCTCGCCGCCCTGCGCGCCGCCTACCGGGACGCCGGAATCAGCCCCGGCGAGATCGACCTGCTGGAGGCGCACGGCACCGGCACACCGGTCGGCGACAGGACCGAGATCGAGGCGATCCGGCTGCTGCGCGCCGAGTCCGGGCAGGCCGGCCCCTGCTATGTGGGCTCTTCCAAGGCGCTGATCGGCCACACGCTCTCGGCGGCCGGCGCGGCGGGCCTGGTCAAGGCGGCCCTCGCCATCCACCACGGCGTCGTACCGCCGCAGCCCGCCGAGCACCGGGTCAACGACGCCCTGGCATTGGGCGAAGCGTCGCTGCGCCTCACCACCGAGCAGCGGCCGTGGCCCAGGGAGGGAGCGCGCCGGGCCGCGGTGAGTTCGTTCGGCTTCGGCGGCACCAATGTGCACGCCGTCCTTGAGGGTACGCCCACCGAACCCGCCGACCAGGCCGAGGAGTCGGCGGACACGCCCTGGCTTTTCCTGCTCTCCGCCGGGTCCGTGCCGCTGCTGGCCCGCCACGCCGCGGAGGTCCGGGACGATGTCGCCGCCGCCCCGGAGGCCACACCCGCCGCGGTGGCCCGGACGCTGGCCGCCCGGGAACTGCTCACCGCGCGGCTCGCCGTAGTCGCCGCCACCCGCGAGGAACTGCTCGACCGCCTCGACGTGGCCGCCCGCCGACTGGCGGAGGGCGGCCTCGGCGAGCTGGCCCCGGGCATCCACGCGGCGGACAAGCCGCTGCCGCCCGAGGAGCGTAAGGTCGCCTTCGCCTTCCCCGGCCAGGGCTCCCAGCATCCCGGCATGCTGGCCGATCTGGTGCGCCGTTTCCCCGTACTGGCCGAACGTGCCGCCGAGTTGACCGCGCTGATGGCTGATCAGAACGACGCGCTGCCCGATTCCCTCGCCGAGCTCTTGTGGGAGCGGGAGCCGGACGACGCCGAGGCGCAGGCCGCCCTGATGGTGACCGACATGTGCCAGCCCAGCCTCGGCATCTGCGGGGTGGCCACCACCGAACTGCTCGCCGCCTGCGGGGTCGAACCGGACCTCGCGGTCGGACACAGCGTCGGCGAGTTCCCGGCGGCGGTCGCGGCCGGCGCGTTCGCGGGACCTGACGCGGTCGCGTTCATGGCACGGCGCGGCGCCGCCCTCGCCGCCGCCGTGCCGCCCGGCACGGGCGCCATGCTCGCCGTGCAGGCACCGGTCACCGAGGCGGAGCGGGTCGCCTCCGCCGTGGAGGGGGTGTGGCCCGCCTGTTACAACCACAAGGGCCAGCTGGTGTTCAGCGGCAGCGTTGAGGCAGTGGACCGGCTGCGGGCGCACTGCGCAAAGGAGGGTGTCGCGGCGGTCCGGCTCAAGGTCTCGCACGCCTTCCACTCCCCCCTCGTGGCCGCGGCCGACGAGGCGATGGCCGAGACGATCGCGTCCCTGCCTCTGACCGGGCCGACCCGGGCCTTCGTCTCCAGCGTCAGCGGCCTCACCTGCGAACAGCCGGACCATATACGTGAGTTGTGGGCCCGGCACAACACCGCCCCGGTCCGCTTCACCCGCGCCGTACGGTCCGTGACGGACGCCGGGGTCCGCTTCCTGGTGCAGATCTACGGCGGGGACACCCTGCTGCGGATGGCCCGCCAGGACGAGGCCGGCACCGCGCTCACCCTGCTCCCCCTGACCGCCAACCGGCCGGACGGCGGCCGGGCCCTGCTGACCGCCCTCGGCCGGCTCGCGGTGGCCGGCGTCCCCGTCGACCCGGCGCCGCTCTTCGCCCGGAACACCTCGCCGCTGCTGTCGCTTCCGGTGTCCCCGCTGGAGACGGCGGCCTACACCGTACGCACCGGTGGGGACCGCAAGCGCCCCGCCACCTCCCCTGGTGCCGCTCCGGCAGCCGCACCCGTGCCGAGCATCCGCACGGTCATTCCATCCCCCGTCCCCACGCACCCGATCGGAGAGCCGAGGATGAGCGGTCTCATCGAGTTGATGCACGCCCAGTTGTCCCTGCTCCAGTCCTGCAACGCCGCAGCCGACGCAACCGGGGAGCCCCACCTGGACCCGGCCGCCGAGGAGCGGCTGATTGAAGCCGCGCTCGCGCCCCGTCCCGCGCAGCACGTCCTGGTGGCCGAACCCGTCCGGGTACGGGAGCTGCCCAAGCCCGCGGTCGCCGCGGACGAAGCGGCGGTGCGGGTGTTCGCCGCGATCTCGAAGGTCAGCGCGTACTCCGAGGACTTCCTGCGCGCGGAGCACGTCTTCGCCACCGACCTCGGCTTCGACTCGATCATGCTCGCCGACCTCACCGCCCGGCTCCGCAAGGAGTGGCCCGGCCTGGAGGTGCACGTTGCGGACGTGGTGAACATCGCGACCATCGGAGAGCTGATCGCGACGGTGCAGAGCCGGTTCGGATCGGCATCCGCGGCACCGTCGCCCGGCGCGGTCGCCGCCGTCGCGTCACAGAGCACGGCGGCCATACCCGCGCAGCGGGCGCACGCCCCGGCCGCATCCGCCGCTCCCGCAGAGGCCGTACGACCGGCCGTGGACCGTGAGCAGACCGCCGACGTCCGGGTCTTCCCCGAGGTCCTCGCCTCGCTGGAGCGGAGCCGGGTCGCCGAGCAGGCGGGGGTGCGCAACCCCTACTTCCTGCCGCACGAGGGCACCATCCGGGACACCACCCGGGTCGACGGCGAGGAACTCATCTCGTTCTCCAGCTACAACTACCTGGGCCTGTCCGGCCATCCGATGGTCGCCGAGGCGATACGGGAGGCCGTCGAGCGGTACGGCTCTTCAGTGTCCGCCGCCCGCATCCTGTCCGGCAACCGCCCGTTGCACGAGGAGCTGGACCGGGCCCTGGCCGACCTCATCGGCGCCGAGGATGCGTTGACCCTGGTCAGCGGTCACGCCACCAATGTCACCGTCATCGGGCACCTGATGGGCCCCGACGACCTGATCGTGCACGACGCGCTCGCCCACGACAGCATCCTCCAGGGCTGCCGCCAGTCCGGGGCCGCACGCCAGCCCTTCCCGCACAACGACACGGCCGCCCTGGACCGCATCCTCACCAACGTCCGCGACCGCTACCGCCGGGTGCTGATCGTCGTCGAGGGCGTGTACAGCATGGACGGCGACACCGCCGACCTGGCCGCGCTGATCGCTGTCAAGCAGAAGCACGACGCCCTGCTCATGGTCGACGAGGCGCACAGCATCGGCGTGATGGGCAAGACCGGCGGCGGCATGGCCCAGCACTCCGGGGTGACGCCCGAGGACGTCGACGTCTGGATGGGCACGCTCTCCAAGTCCCTTGCGAGCTGCGGCGGTTACGTGGCCGGACGGCACGAACTGATCCAGCACTTCCGGTACACGCTGCCGGGCTTCGTGTTCAGCGCGGGCCTGCCACCGGCCAGCACCGCCGCCGCGCTGGCCGCGCTGCGACTGATCCGCGAGGAGCCCGAGCGGGTCACCCGGCTGCACGACAATTCGGCGCTGTTCCTGCGGCTCGCGAGCGAAGCCCGGGTCGAGGTCGGCACCAGCGGAGGCACCCCGATCGTGCCGTGCATCACGGGCGACTCCATGAAGGCGCTGCACCTCGCCGACCGCCTCTACAACCGCGGGATAAGCGCCAACCCGATCCTGCACCCGGCGGTGGAGGAGCGCCTCGCCCGACTGCGGTTCTTCATCACCTCCGAGCACACGGAGGAACAGATCACGGCGACCATCCAGATCCTCGCCGAGGAGCTGGCCCGGCCGTTCTGAGACGGAGCCGCTCCAAGGCCGCCGGCGGCCCGTTTCCGCAGCCGTCGGCGGCCAGGAAGCCCCCGGGACCGCTCTGTACGCGGTCGCCGCTCTCCCCCGATCCGCACCGGGGCCGTGCACACGGATCCCCCGCCGCCGGCCGGCCCCGCCGCCGGCCGGCCCCGGCGCCCCTCTCCCTTCCCACTTCACCTCTCCTCCTCAAGGAGCCCCCATGACTTTCTCCGCGCCCCGAACTCCCCCTCCACGTCCGGTCGTCGACGAGCCGGCCGGGCCGTCGCTCACCGTGCTGCTCTCGCACCGGGAGATGCTCGTCAAGGTCATGGCCGCGCCCCGCTCCGGCGACCGTGACGGCCCGGCCTACAGCGCCCGAGGCCGGACACCGAACCGAGAACCATCCCGGACACAGAAGCGAAGACTCCCAGTGCCGCGCGGGCACGGTGAGGAGATCGCGGCCGACGGAGAGACGGAGCCGGTGCTCGTGAAGCTGGACACATGGGTATCGAACACCCGCACGAGGCGAGACAAGCTCGCCCGAGAGCAGCTGGACGCGCTGGGGAAGCTGGGCGTGGAGTAGGCGTGATAGCGGCACCAGCGGCTCGTTGAACCCGGCCGGACATACCGGTACACAGAGAAACCCCGGGAGTCATGGCCCGGGGTCTCGTACTGTCAGCGCTTTTGCCGCTGTGGGGCTGGACTGTCAGACCCCGTTCCTAGTAGGGCTTTGTTAGGTGCGATGGTGGGGGTCGGAGGTTGGTGCGGGTTGGCCGCATATGGAGCAGGCGCCGGTCCAGGTGGCCAGGAGGGCCTGGAGTTCGCGGAGAACCGCGTAACAGCGGCCGGGCCGGCGGCTCCGGTCACGAAGGCGGTGCGGCCGGCGAGGCCGAGGGCGACGGCGCACGGCGCGGCGGCGAGGGGCGGAGCACGTCACAACACATCACAAGGCGTCAGAACACCTGCACCTCGGCCAGCGAGAGCGCACTCGTGCCGGTGAGTTGCACGCGCACGTAACGACCGGACCGGCCCACGGGGATCTCCGTGGGAGTGCCCGCCTGGGCCGTCTGCTTCGAGGACCAGACGCCCGGCGCGGCCAGGGCCTCGTCCAGGGAGTCCGGCAACGGCGTGTCCGACACGATCACGTAGTAGTTGGAGAGCCGCTGCCCGCAGCAGTCCGTACGGTTCCAGATCGCGATCTTGTTGATCGACTTGCTGGAGCCGAGGTCGACCTGCCACCACGGCTGGGACTGGGTCTCGGAGGTGTGCGTGACCGAGCCGTTCCCCCACACGCCGTCGGTGTTGCCGTCGACGGCGCGGTCGGGTGTGCCGTCGTACGCGGTCGAGGACTGCTGGGCCGGCTTGCGGACGGCGATGCCGGGGTCGCCGACCGCCGGGTCGAGGAAGAGGCCGAGGCCGGCGACGCTCGGCGCGAGCCTGGATTCCAGGATGCGCAGCCGGAGCCTGTCGGTCGTCGTCGGAGCCACGTTGAGCAGCCGCTTGTAGCCCACGGTGGTCCCGGTGCCGATCTCGGTCCAGCCGCCGTCCAGCCAGGCGTCGACGGCGAACTTCTCGATGCGCTGGCCGACGTCCATGCTCTCCTGGAGCGAGAGGGTGGTGAACCTGCGCGGCTCCGGGAGGTCGAGCACGAGCTCGGCCGGGACACTGCCCGAGCGCGGGGTCCAGTACGTCGACGCGTCGCCGTCGACGACCGTGGCAGTGCGGTGCTCGCCGGTCGTCTCCTTCGGGTCGGCCGAGGTGACGGTCGCGCCCGTGGCGAGGTCCTTGCCGAAGATCGTACGGATCGCCTCGCCGAACTCGCGCAGCCGCCGCACGTCGCCGTCGGTGAACTTCCCGCGCCGGTCCGGCGGTACGTTGAGCAGGAGCACGCCGTTGCGGCCGACGGACTTGTTGTAGATGCCGAGCAGCGCGGGGAGCGACTTGATCTGGCTGTCCTGACTGCTGTGGTAGAACCAGCCGGGCCGGATCGAAACGTCGGTCTCGGCGGGGAGCCAGCGCAGGTAGTCGTGGAAGGGTAGTTGCTCGCGTGCGCCGAGCACCTTACTACAGCAGGGCGTGGTGCCGACCTCGTTGGCGTGGGCGTCGCCGTACATCGGCAGCACGCTCCACTCGGTCTCCCGGCCCACGCCGGACTCGTTGCCGACCCAGCGGGCGTCGGGACCAGAGTACTCAACCTTCGACTGGGGGCCGGTCTGGATGACGGCCTGGGGCTGGAGTGCGCGGACCATGCGGTACCAGGTTGCGTAGTCGTGCCGTTCGTAGACGGGAGCACCAGGGTTCTCGATCTCGACCGGGTTCGCGCCGTCCATCCATACCTCGTCAACCGATCCGTATTCGGTGAGCAGCTCGTAGAGCTGGTTCTCGTAATAGCGGTTGTAGTCGTTGCTCACCACGTCGAAGGTGGGCAGCTCGCCAGAGGCCACCTTTTCGGCCCGGTTGTCGTCACGGACCAGTGTCGGGATGGTGGTCTTCTTCCAGGCGCTGTTGTTGTTGTAGACGCCCTCCTTGTACTGGTGCACGTCCGCCGGCGAGAGATAGAGCGCGGCGCGCAGGCCCTCCGCGCGTGCGGCCTCCACGAACTCACGCACCACATCGCCCTTGCCGCCCTGATACGGGCTGTTCTTCACCGAGTAGTCCGTGTAGCGCGACGGCCACATGGAGAAGCCCTCATGATGCTTCGCCGTGAAGATCACCACTTTGAAACCGGCGTCCTTGAGGGCGCGCGCCCACTGCCGCGCATCCAGGTCGGTCGGGGCGAACTGCGATGGTGGCACCTCGCCTGATCCCCACTCCACGCCATCGGCTCCGGCGAAGGTGTTGATCCCGAAGTGGACGAACGCGGTGAGCTCGTCGTTCATCCACTTCTTCTGCCGCTCGCTCGGGACGACGTTGGCCGCCTTGGCTTCGATGTCCTTGGCCGTGTCACACGGCGAAAGCGTCACGACCTGCCCGGGGCCCTTCGTCTGCCGCTGGGCGGGGGCTTCGAGTCGGAAGTCCGCGCTGGAGAACTCGCCGTCGAAGGTGGACAGCGCGATGCCGTCCAGTCCGCCCGCGAAGCCGCGGTCCGCGGCCGACGGGTTGGTGTCGCGGCCGAAGCCCACCGCCTCGGAGCGGCTCGGGGCGAGAGCCCCCAGCTCCAGCGCCTTACCCACCGCGCAGCCGTCGAGGAACAGCCGCAGCGTCGAACGCGTCGCGCTCACGGAGGTGTAGACGAGCGCGACGTGCCGGAACTGCGTCTTCGGAACCACCAGTCCCTGGCCGCGTACCGGGGCGGCACCGTCGGCGGACATACCGAACTCTGTCTCGAAGTCGTTGGCGTCCTTGTAGCGGAAGTAAGGCGAGCCGAACAGACTCAGCAGCGTGCCGAGTCGCGGCACATCGGTGCTCCGCTTCACCACGGCCTCGGCGACGAGATTGCCGGTGATGTGCCCGTCGGCGGCGAGCGGCGTACCGGGGGTGAAGCGCAGCCCGGACGCTCCGCCGGGCAGCGTCGCCTTGCCCCGGTCAACCCGGACATCGGATCCGTCCCGGGCCAGTGTGCCGCGAACGATCTCGCCACCTGCGGGGGTGTACGACTTTCCCTCGAACGATCCCTCGAAGTCCACCTTGAGCAGTGTCTGCGCGCGGGGTGCCGCCGACCCGGCCCCCGGAGGAGACCCGGCAGTGGTTGGGTCTGCGAAAGCTGACGGGACGGACGCCCCGAGGATGATTGCCGTCACGGCAGCCACCCACCCGGAAACTCTACGTACCATGTGGCTTCCTCCCAAGGGAGCAACAGGTCTACACCTCGGTTGTTTGTGGGGGAAGTTAACAGCTGACTCCTATTCGGACAAGAGAGGAGGCGCCAGTCATCCGATGACTAGCCTCGCCGTTTCGGTTGCCGTGACGGGATGTGCGGACTCCAGCACCCGCTTGGTCAACTGCAGCAACAAACCACCCTCACCGGTCAGTTGCGGGCCCTCGCTGCGGGCCCGGTCGACCAGCATCGCGACGAGCTGCTCGTCCGACACAGCTGACGGCATCGCACCGCCGGCCGACACCTCGACGGACTCGTGCTCGATCGTCGTCTCGCTCACTTGGCGTCTCTCCCTTGATCAGCAGATCCACCGTTGATTGGGCTCTGGCTCACATCCGGTGGTGACTGAAAGTCACGACGGCGACGAATAGGCCATCGATCACGAAGCCGCAGGTCCGTGCACCACAGCGGTCGTTCCCTGGGGCCGACCGATCGGCCCGGCGTCTGTCCGTGAGAGTCCGGCGCGACAAGCTCAGCGCCCCCGATGCGCTGCCATCCGCTTCAAAGCATCGAGGTCAGAGCACCAGCCGCACTCTCTGCAAGGTAGAGATACCCCATACTCACGATCCGTCACCGCTGAGTAGGTCCGGAGAAACGGACCGGGAGCAATCCCGGCACCGCGCTCCGGGCCTACTCAGCTTGCGCCCCCTCCCAAGGTGCACGTTCGGCGAGACAAGGACGGCCGGATCGTCGGCGCCGAACAGGCCGACGGCGAGAACCAGGAACAGCACGACGACACCCAAGCCGCGGTGGAGTCCGCGCTGCTGCACATCGGATTCTCTCCCCGCCTGAAGACGGGGATTCCCTCCGAAGAACAGGGATGGAAGTCGAGATCACCGAGGCCGTTGACGCGGAGCTGAGCAGGGAACGCGCGGCGCGGATCGAGCGGGACGCCGCGCGGATCGAGGAGCTGGCCCGCAGCGGGTTCGAGGGGCTGGCCTACGAGGTGTTCGAGATCGAGCGGGAGGCCGAGCCGATCCTGCTCGGCATGCTCCGCAAGGGCACGCTTCCCCGGATCGCCCGGAAGCAGTGCAGGAGCCGGGGCTGGAAGTTTCGCTCTTCCTCCTCACTTGAAGCCCCCGGAGCGCGGCCGACGAAAACTCCGTGCCGCGCCCGCCCGCGCAGGAGCAGAATCGCCCCATGGCTGACATACGAACGTTCCGGGACGCGGTCACCAGCTGGGCGGCGGGCAGCCCCGGTGGGCTGGCGAGTGAGCTGGCCGTGCGACTGCGGGTGCGGACTGCGGTGTTGTTGGAAGGGCTGAGCGACCTCGCGGCCGTTGAGACGCTGGCCGCGCGCTATGGTCGGGACCTGCCCGCCGAGGGGGTGTGCGTCATGCCCATGGGTGGAGCGATGAGCGTCGGCCGCTACGCCAGCCTCCTCGGGCCGCCGGGGTTGGGTCTGCGCCTCGCCGGACTGTGCGATGAGGGCGAGCAGCGCTTCTACGACCGCGCTCTTGAGCGGGCCCGTGCGCCGCGCCAAGGGTTCTTCGTGTGTGTGACGGACCTGGAGGACGAACTCATCCGCGCGCTGGGCGTGGCACGGGTTGAGGAGATCGTCCAGGCTGAGGGCGAACTCCAAGCCTGGCAGACTTTCGTGCGCCAACCTGCACACCAGGGCCGGCCCCCGCAGCAACAAATGCGGCGCTTCCTCGGCACGAAGAAGGGCCGCAAGATCCGCTACGGCCGCCTCCTGGTCGAGGCCCTCGACTCCGAGCGGGTACCTGCTCCCCTCGACAACCTGCTCGCGAGCCTGTGACCGAAGCACTGATCGAGGTCAGCAGCAGCGGCAGGTCCGGCGCCAAGCACGCAAGCTCCACAGGATCCGGTCCAGAGTCGCGGAGGCAGACGCCCTCGAAGCCATCGCGAAGATCACCACTTGTCTTGGACGCAACCCGCGCGGACGTCGCGCTGGACGCGGAAGATCAGCCGTCTTCGTCTCTGTCGCGGACTCGATGTCAGGGGGCCTGCCGACCGCTGCGCAGCCGGTACCGCTGGATCTTGCCGTTGGGGGTCTTCGGGAGCTCGGGCAGGAAGGTGACGGCTCGCGGGTATTTGTAAGGCGCGATCGTGTCCTTGACGAAGGTCTGGAGTTCGGTCGCCTTCGCGTCGTCGCTCGGCACCCCTTCGCGCAGGACGACGAACGCCTTGACGATCGCGCCCCGCTCGGCGTGCGGTACTCCGACGACCGCGGTCTCGGCCACATCGGGGTGGGCGAGCAGCGCCTGCTCGACCTCGGGCGCCGCGATGTTGTACCCGGAGGAGATGATCATGTCGTCGTTGCGGGCCTGGAACCAGAAGTAGCCGTCGGCGTCGCGTAGGTAGGTGTCGCCTGTGATGTTCCAGCCGTGCTGGACGAAGACCCGCTGCCGGTCGTCGTCGGCGAGGTAGCGGCAGCCGGTGGGTCCCTGGACGGCGAGTCGGCCCGGTGCGCCGTCCGGGAGCGGGTTGCCGTCGAGGTCCATGATCGCGGCGCGGAAGCCCGGGACCGCGCGGCCGGTGGCGCCGGGCCGGATGCCCTCGTCAGCGGCGGAGATGAAGATGTGCAGCATCTCGGTGCCGCCGATGCCGTCGATGATGCGGATGCCGGTGGCCCGCTCGAACTCCTCCCACACCGTGACCGGAAGGTGCTCTCCGGCCGACACACAACGTCGTATGCCCTTCAGGGCGTACGCGCGGCCCGCGGCGAGGATCGCCTTGTACGCGGTGGGGGCGGTGAACAGGACGGTGGCACCGTGCTCGGCGACCGCGTCGGCGAGTTCGCCGGGTGTGGCCCGCTCCAGCAGGAGCGTCGAGGCACCGGCACGCAGCGGGAAAACGATCAGTCCGCCGAGCCCGAAGGTGAAGCCGAGCGGCGGGGTGCCCGTGAACACGTCGTCCGGTGTGGGCCGCAGGACGTGCAGCGAGAAGGTGTCGGCGCTGGCGAGGACGTCGCGGTGGAAGTGCATGGTGGCCTTGGGCCTGCCTGTGGTGCCGGAGGTGGGGCCGAGCAGGACGACGTCGTCGGCGGCGGTGTCGACGGCGGTGAACCCGCCGCTCTTGGTGGCGGCGCGGGTGGTGAGGTCGTCCGGATCGCCGTCGGCGCCGAAGCACAGGACGGGCAGACCGTCGCCCGCCGCCGTGCGCAGGTCGTCCGCGTAACGGTGATCGCACAGGGCGAGGCTGGGGCGGGTCAGCTCGATGAGCGGTGTGAGTTCGCCGGCGCGCAGCAGCGGAACGGTGGTCACGACCACCCCGCCCGCTTTGACGACCGCGAGCCAGCATGCCACCACCCAGGGGGTGTTGGGGCCGCGGAGCAGTACGCGGTTGCCCGGCACCAGACCGAGGTCGTCGGTGAGCACCTGGGCGATCCGGTCCGTGTGGCGCCGCAGTTCGCCGTACGTCCAGTTCTCGGTGGGCGTGCGCAGGCAGGGGCGGTCGGGGCCGAATCGGCGGATGGTTTCGTCGAGGAGGACCTCGGCGCAGTTCAGGCGCTCGGGGTAGCGCAGTTCGGGCAGGTCGAAGTGGAATTCCGGCCACTGATCGGCGGGCGGCAGATGGTCACGGCAGTACGTGTCGTGGTGCGCGGACGGCGAGAGCTGCATGGGCAGCGCCCCCTTCTGACTGGCGGTGTCCGGAGCGCGGGTTGAGGGGCGGGCCGCTGCCGTGCGGGTGGGCGACGGCCCGGTGTCGTACGGCCGGAGCGGCGAGGGCCCGTGTCGTACATGCGGCGTGGGGTGGTGAATCAGACGGCTGGAAAGGGGGCGTCGGCGTAGGCGCCGGACAGCAGCCGGCCTGCGCCGGGAGCAAAAGCAGGCAGGCCGAGGGCGCGCATCATCTGGTGGGCGGTGGCGATCGAGGCGGACAGCACAGGCTTGCCCAGTTCCTGCTCGACGACCTCGATGGACTCCAGTGACGGCATCTGCACGCACGCCGAGAGCACGATCGCGTCCGCGTCGCCGTGGTCGAGTTTGCGGACGATGGGCACCAGGTCGCGCGGGTCGTGCGCGGCGACCTGGAGGTTGTCGGGGATCTCCAGTGCCGTCCAGTCGCCGACCTCGATGCCCTCGTTGCGGATGTAGTCGACGACGGTCTCGGTGAGCGGCCGCAGATAGGGGGCGACGAGGGTGATCGAGCGGGCGCCCATCGTGTGCAGCGCACCGACCAGTGCGCCCGCGCTGGTGACGACCGGCGCGGGAGCGCCGTTCTCCCGGGTCACCGCGGTCAGCTTCCGCTCGGACGTGCGGTGGTAGCCGTGCCCCATGCTCATGATCGCGACGAGGCAGGCGTAGCCGAGCACGTCGACACGGGCGTCCGACAGCTCGGCGGCGCAGCGGGTGGAGTCGGCGTCCATGGCCGCCAGTTCCTCCTTGCGCACCTGCTTCATCCGCATTCTGCTGGAGTGGAAGGTGAACCGCTCTGGGGCGACGGTCTCCCGGGCCCGGAAGAGGGCCGGGATCTCGGTCTCCATGGTGACGTTGGAGCTCGGCACGATCTGGCCGATGCGGAAGGTCTTGGGGCGTTCGCTCATCGTGCGTCCACCACCGGGTTGCGCAGGGTGCCGATCGACTCGACTGTTGCCTCAACGATATCGCCGGGGGTGAGGAACTGCTGCGGGGTGAAGCTCGCGCCCACTCCGGCCGGGGAGCCGGTGGCGATGACGTCGCCCGGCTCGAGGGTCATGCCGGCGCTGATGTCGGCGATCAGTTCGGGGATGCGGAAGAGCATGTGGCGGGTGTTGCCCTTCTGCTTCACCTCGCCGTTGACGCGCAGGGACAGGTCGAGGGCGTGCGGGTCCGGTACGTCGTCGGCGGTGCGGACGGCCGGGCCGAGGGGGGCGTAGGAGTCCTGGCCCTTGGAGTAGAACCACTGCCCGGAGCGGCGCTGGTCGCGGGCGCTGATGTCGTTGACGATGCTGTAGCCGAAGACATGGTCGAGCGCGTCCTCGGGCCGCACCCTCTTCGCGGTCCTGCCGATGACGACGGCGAGCTCGCATTCCCAGTCGAGCTGGGCGGTGAGGTCGCCGTCGTGCCAGATGGGCTCGCCGGGTCCGGTGACGGCAGTGGCGGGCTTGCTGAACAGCACGGGCCGCTGCGGCAGTTCCTTGTCGGTGTCGAGCGTGCGGGCCGACTCGGCGACGTGCTCGGTGTAGTTGAGGCCGACTCCGACGATCTTGCCGGGACGCAGGGGCGCCTTCAGCGTGACCTCGGCCAGCGGATGCCGCGCCGCTTCGGGCACGGGACGGGTCAGCAGTTCGGTCAGGGCGGCGACGGCTTCGGGTGCTGCGTGGACGAGGTCCAGCACGGTCGCGGGAGCTGCCCCGAGCCCGGGGACGACGGCGCGGTACTCGGCGGTGAGCGTGGCGATGTCGATGACGGTGTCGTCGCGCTGTATGCCCAGCCGGCGCGCCTCGTCGCCGTCACGGGTGTAGCTGACCAGCAGCATGTGGACTCCTTGGAGGTGTGCGCGGTTCCGGGGTGGTTCAGGCGGTGGGCTGGTGGCCGTCGTTGTCGGTGTGCGCCTCCTCGCGCCAGAAGGCGAGGGAGCGCATGACCGGGAAGTCGTTGAAGGAGAAGAGGACGGCGTCGTCGGTGCTGCTGGTGTTGGCGTGTTCGTGCCAGGCCCAGGACGGGACGCAGAAGATGTCGCCCTCCCGCCAGTCGAAGCGCTGCCCGGCGATGATCGAGTGGCCCTGGCCCTTGGCGACGTTGTAGACGACCGAGCCGGTGTGCCGGTGCGCCTTGGTGGCCTGCGAGGGGCGCAGCAGCTGGAGGTGGGCGCCCATGGTGGGCATCACGGAACCGCCGGTGAGCGGGTTGCTGTATTCGAGGATGATCCCGTCGTACGGGGAGCCGTCGCTCGCCTCGGCGGCGTTCAGCAGCGCCGGGTACGCCTGGTCCCAGGGGTAGGCGAACAGCGGGGAGTAGGGCTTGGTCCAGCCGTCCTCGAAGCCGTACGGGCGCAGCTCGCCGGCGCCGTAGGTGAGCAGCGAGGAGTTCACGACCTTCCCCTGCTCCTGGTGCAGGTCCGGGTGTACCTCGTAGAAGCCCGCGTCGTGCGCGTTGACCAGTGGGATGTCCAGGCCGTCCTGCCAGATGACGGGGGCGTCGTCGCCTTCGTTGCCGTGCTCGTGCCAGGCCCAGTTCGGGGTGATGGCGAAGTCGCGCGGGCCGACCTTGAGCTTCTGTCCGTCGACGATCGTCCAGGCGCCCTGCCCCTCGATGACGAAGCGCAGCGCCGCGGCCTGGTGGCGGTGCGCGGTCATGGACTCGCCGGGTCCCATGATCTGCAGTCCGGTGTAGAGCATGCCGACGGCGGCGGAGACGTCCTTGCGGCCGGGATTGACCAGCATCACGACTCGGCGACCTGCGTCATCGGCCTTGACCAGGTCGAGCGACTCCAGCACCAGCGGGCGCAGGCGCTCGTACGACCAGTGCACGGGGACCGACTTGGGCTGCGGGTACCACGGCTCGATCTCGTTGGCGACGGTCCATAGCGCTCCGGCTTCGTGCTCGGCGAGCCGCTCGTAGTACGCGCTCAGGTCCGCAGTGTCGCTGACTCGCGCCCGGCCCGGTACGTCGTCGCTGTACGTCATGTCCGCTCGGCCTCCTCGCCTCGCCGTCATCCCGTTATCTTGACGGTCGTCAGCATCACGCTATAGCTTCCGGGGTGTCAAGAGGCTGGAGGAAGAGCGATGGACACATCGGATCCCGGATCCACACCCCGTACGGCTTCCGAGGCGGCCGTGGAGCGTCGGGTCGAGTGGTACGACACCGACGCCTCGGGCCATCAGCACCACTCCGCGGTGCTGCGCTGGGTGGAGGCCGCGGAGGCCGAGCTACTGCGCCACCACGGCCTGGACCGGCTGTTCGGGCGCACCCCGCGGGTGCGCCACGAGGTCAACTACCGTGCCCGGCTGTGGTTCGGCGAGACCGTGACCACCCGGCTGCGCGTGGTCGGACTCGGGCGCACCTCCCTCACCTATGCCTTCGAGGTGCGCGGCCGTGAGGGTGTCGCCGCCGACGGCACGCTGGTCGTCGCCCATGCCGAGCCCGACTCACCCGCGGCCACACCCTGGCCGCAGGACGTGCGGGACGCGCTGGAGGGCGAACGGGACACGCGGGAGGGCGCACCTGCGACTGCCCCGGGGGCGATCGCATGACGCGCATCGCGATCATCGGCGGGGGCCCTGCCGGTCTGTACTTCGCCGCCCTCGCCCAGCAGCTCGACCCGACCCGCGAGATCACCGTCTGGGAGCGCAACGCCCCGGATGACACCTTCGGCTTCGGCGTCGTCTTCTCCGACGAGACACTCGACGGCATCGCGGGCGCCGACCCGGCCGTCTTCGCCGGGATGGAGGCCGAGTTCGCGCGCTGGAGCGACATCGATATCCACTACCGGGGCAGCGTGCAGACCTCCGGGGGGCACGGCTTCGCCGCCATCGCCCGCAAACGGCTGCTGCAGATCCTGCAACGGCGCTGCACCGAACTCGGCGTCGACCTGCGCTTTCGTACCCAGGCCCCGCCCGCCGACGAGCTGTCGCGCGCGTACGACCTGGTGATCGCCGCCGACGGGGTCAACTCCGCGATCCGTGCCAAGCACGCCGACGTGTTCCAGCCCTCGCTGGACGTGCACGGCTGCCGCTACATGTGGCTCGCCACCGACCGGGCGCTGGAGGCGTTCACCTTCATCGTCGCCGAGTCCGAGCACGGCCCGCTCCAGGTGCACGCCTACCCATTCGGCACCGACCGGTCCACCTTCATCGTCGAGATGCCGGAGGACACCTGGCGCAAGGCCGGCTTCGACCGGTCGGCAGCACGTCGGTACGGCCCCGGCGAGAGCGACCACGCGAGCGTCGCGGGCTGCGCCGAACTGCTGGCAGACCACCTCGACGGGTACCGGCTGCTGACCAACAACTCCAAGTGGCTGCAGTTCACGACGGTGCACAATCGCACCTGGCGGCACGGCAACATCGTGCTGCTCGGCGACGCCGCGCACACCGCGCACTTCTCCATCGGCTCCGGCACCAAGCTGGCCATGGAGGACGCGCTCGCGCTCGCCACGAGCCTGGAGGCCGAGCCCGGCGACCTGGCGGCGGCCCTCGACCGGTACGAGCGCGGGCGCAGGCCCGTCGTCGAGTCCACGCAGCGCGCGGCGCAGGCCAGCCTGGAGTGGTTCGAGACGATCCGGCACGCGGTCGGACAGGAGCCGGAGCAGTTCGCGTTCAATCTGCTCACCCGCAGCCGCCGGGTCTCGCACGACAATCTGCGGGCCCGCGATCCGCAGTACGCGGCAGGGGTGGAGCGCTGGTTCGGCGGGGAGCGGGCGGCGCCCCCGCTGTTCCAGCCGTATCGGCTGGGCTCGCTGGAGCTGCGTAATCGCGTCGTGGCCGCGCCCGTCGCCACCTACACGGCGACCGGTGAGGGCGTGGTCGGCGACACCGAGCTGGTGCACCTGGGCGGCGCGGCCTTCGGCGGGGCGGGCCTGGTGTTCGCCGGAATGACGGCGGTCAGCCCCGCGGGCCGAGTGACCCCGCTCTGCCCGGGGCTGTGGGACGACGCACAGATACCCGGCTGGCGGCGGATCACCGACCTGGTGCATGCGCACAGCGGCAGCGCTGTCGGCGTCCAGCTCAGCCACAGCGGGCGCAAGGGCGCGACGAGCGTCCCCACGCGCGGCTCACTGGGTGCTTCCCTGTCCGAGGGCGGCTGGCGCACCGTCGCGCCCTCGGCGCTGGCCTGGGGCGACCACCCCGCGCCGCACGCGCTCGAAGAGGACGAACTCGGCTTGATCGCAGAGGAGTTCGCGGACGCGGCCCGGCGCGCCGACGCTTCGGGCTTCGACGTGCTGGAACTCCAGGCGGGCCACGGCTTCCTGCTCTCCTCCTTCCTGTCCCCGCTCACCAACCGCCGCACGGATGCCTACGGAGGCGACCTGCCGGGCAGGCTCCGCTTCCCGCTGGGGGTCCTGGACCGGGTGCGCGCCGCATGGCCGGCCCACAAGCCGCTGATCGTGCGGATCTCCGCCGTCGACTGGGCCGAGGGCGGCACGACGATCGAGGACTCGGTCGCCGTCGCGGCCGCCCTGCATGCCCGGGGCGCGGACGCGATCGACGTCTCCACCGGCGAGGTCGTGCCCTGGGAGCGTCCCGCGTACGGGCGTACGTACCAGACGCCGTTCGCGGCCCGCCTGCGCGCCCAGGCCGGGGTGCCGGTGATCGCGGTCGGCGGCTACTCCACGTATGACGACGCCAACTCCACGATTCTCGCGGGTCGTTCGGACCTGGTGGCGCTCGGCCGTGCCCAGCTCCGCGACCCGGCGTGGACGCTGCACGCGGCCGCCGCACTCGGTCACCGGGGCCCGGCCGCCTACTGGCCCCGGGTCCTTCGCGCGGGCAGCACCCCGCCCCCGGACGGCAGCAGGCAACGCCCGGCGCTGACCCTGCGCCCGGCCGCCATGCCCGACATCCACCACCGCTGGCGCCCGGCTCGTCAGGAAAGGATCGTCTGAGCATGCGACACCTGGAGGACTTCCCCCGCTTCACCGCGGCGGCCGTCCAGACGGCCCCCGTCTACCTCGATGCCACCGCGACCGTCGACAAGGCCGTCGCGCTCATCCACGAGGCCGCCGGCCACGGCGCCCGGCTCATCGCCTTCCCCGAGGTCTTCGTCCCCGGCTACCCCTACTGGAACTGGACCATGAACCCGGTCCAGGGCTCCCCCTGGTACGAGAGGCTCTACCGCTCGGCGATCGACGTACCCGGCCCCCACGTGGACACCCTGCGTGCCGCCGCTGCGGCGACGGGCACCACGGTCGTCATCGGCGTGAACGAGCGCGGGGCCCACAGCCTGGGTGTGCTCTACAACAGCGTGCTCGTCATCGGCCCGGACGGCGCGCTTCTGGGCGTTCACCGCAAGCTCGTCCCCACCTGGGCGGAGAAGCTCACCTGGACGGGCGGCGACGGGAGTTCGGTGCGGGTGCACCACACGCCCCTCGGCCCGCTCGGCGTGCTGGCCTGCGGCGAGAACACCAACACCCTCGCCCGCTTCTCGCTCCTCGCCCAGGGCGAACTCATCCACGTCTCCAACTACATCTCGCTGCCGGTCGCACCCGCCGACTACGACATGTCCGAGGCCATCGCCATCCGCACCGCGGCCCACTCCTTCGAGGGCAAGCTCTTCTCGATCGTGGCCTGCTCGACGATCACCGAGGAGATGGTCGAGGTCGCGGCCGGCCACGACCCGGAGATCGCCCAGGCAATGCGACGCCCCCGCAGCGCCCTGTCCGGCGTCTTCGGCCCCGACGGCCGTCCGGTCACCGAACCGCTCGTGGACGAGGAAGGCATCGTGTACGCCGAGATCGACCTGGCCCGCTGCATCCAGCCCAAGCAGATGCACGACATCGTCGGCCACTACAACCGCTTCGACGTCTTCCGGCTGCACCACGACACCACGCCCCAGCAGCCTCTCGTACGCACCGAGGAACCGTCCGGCGACGCTCCTCTCACCGGCCCCTGGACGTCCCGGACATCGGCGCCGGGCGACGGTGCGGCCCAGTCCTGATCGCTCCCTGGGCGGACGGCTCACCACGGGTGCGCCGCCCGCCCATGCCGCTCTCGTGACGGAAGTCCCAGCGGTGTGACGGTGTCCTAGGATGACGTCATGGCGACAGCGAGCGGACATGAGTCCGATGGGGACTGGGGACCGGCGGGGCAGATTCCACCCCGGCAGTTGATCGTGACGATCTACGGACTGTACTCACGCGCCACGGACGGCTGGATGTCGGTGGCCTCCCTGGTCCACCTGCTGGCCGACCTCGGTGTCGACGAGTCCGCCGTGCGCTCCTCCGTGTCACGTCTCAAGCGCGCGGGGATGCTCGAGTCCGAAGCGATGGCCGCAGCCGCCGGATACCGGCTCTCCGACCAGGCGCGGCGCATGCTGCGCGACGGCGATCAGCGCATCTTCTCGGCCCGGCGGGCCACCTTGGACGAGGGCTGGGTGCTGGTGGTGTTCTCGGTGCCGGAGTCCGAGCGGGCCAAGCGGCACACCCTGCGCACCCAGCTCACCCGGCTCGGCTTCGGCGCCGCCTCCCCCGGCGTGTGGATCGCACCCGGTCATGTCCACGACGAGGTGGAGGACGTGCTCGCCCGGCTGGAACTGCGGTCCTACGCGGACCTCTTCCGGGCCGACTACCTCGCCGTGACCCCGGACCTGCCCACGAAGGTGCGCCGCTGGTGGGACACCGAGCGGCTGCAGGACCTCTACCTCCAGTTCCTCGCCGTCCACCGCCCGGTGACCGAACTCCTGGCCCAGGGCGGCCCGGCGACGGACGCCGAGGCCTTCACGGCCCACATCAGGGTGCTCACCGACTGGCGCCGGCTGGTCTACCTCGATCCCGGCGTGGCCCGGGAACTGCTGCCCGCCAAGTGGAGCGGCACCGAAGCGTCGGAAGTATTCGACGAGTTGCACGCCCGGCTGGCCGGACCGGCCCGCCGCCATGTGGAACGGGTGCGGTCCCGCTGACCGCCCCGTCCCGGACAGTCGGCGGGACCGCGAAGGTCACACGGTGACGGGTTCTTCCTCGACGGCTGACGGTGCGGTGCGCCGCCGGATCACCACGGCGTAGACGGCCAGGAGCACCAGCGTGAAGCCCAGGCCGATGACCGCAGCCTGACGCATCGCCGGGACGACAGCCGCCGTTGCCATGACCGCCAGCACCCCTGCGATGCCGGCCCAGGCGGTGCGACGGCCGCCGGGCACCCGGCCTCCGCGCCCGTCCGCCGACGCGTGCCCGCGTCCGCGCGTGAAGGCGAGATACGAGGCGAGGATCAGCAGCCAGACGAGAAGAATCGCGAAGATCGCGATCGACACGAGCACGCTCAGGACGTTGCTGACGCCGTAGGCGGCCAGCCCGGCGGCCACGGCGATCCCGCAGGCCGATCCGATGAGGGCGAAGACCGGGACACCCCGCCGGTTGAGCCGGCCCAGCGCGGCCGGGGCAAGCCGGTCGTGCCCCAGGGAGTGCAGCAGGCGACTGGCGCCGTAGAGATTGGCATTGGCGGCTGAGATCGCCGCGATCAGGACCACCGCGTTGGTGAGCGAGGCGGCCGCGGGTATCCCCATGTCGGCGAACACCCGGACGAAGGGACTGGCCTGGACGCTGCCGTCGCCCCCGGCGGACTCCCGCCACGGCAGCAGCGTGACCACCAGGGAGATCGCCACCACGTAGAAGAGTCCGAGCCGCCAGACCAGCGAGCGCATGGCCGTCCGGATGGACCGGCCGGGGTCCGAGGTCTCCGCCGCCGAGATGAATGTGGTCTCGAATCCGGCGAAGGCGAACATGACCACGGCCATGGCGACCCACACAGCGCTGCCGCCCGCAGGGAAGAAGCCCCCGTCCCGCGTCAGGTTCCCGAGACCCACGGCCGGGGTGTGCGGCATGCCGAAGAAGACCAGCAGGACACCCGACGCGATGAACACGATGAGTGCGGTGACCTTGATCGTGGAGAACCAGAACTCCGCGACGCCGAACGACCTCACGCTGATGAGGTTCACACCCAGGACGACGGCCGCGACGGCGAGCACCGCCGCGAGCAGCGGCACGTTCGGCCACCAGAAGCGTATGTAGACGGCGGCGGCCACGACTTCACCACCGACCGCGACGACGGCCCCCTCCCAGTACAGCCAGCGGGTCAGGAAGCCCGCCCACGGCCCGAGATAGCGCTGGGCGATGGAACCGAAGGCGCCCCGGACGGGGTGGGCGATCGTCATCTCCCCGAGGACCAGGCCGATGATCCCGACGAGGGCCGCTCCGGCGGCGTACGAGAGGATCACGGCCGGGCCCGCCGTGGCGATGGCGGAGCCGGATCCCAGGAACAGGCCGGTGCCCAGGGCCGAGCCGAGTCCGATCATCGTGATGTGCCGGTGGGTCAGAGACCGTGACAGTTCGCGCTCGTCCTCGGCGGACCCATCGGCCGGGGCGGTCATTCGGCGTCTCCGATGCCCGTGGCTCCGGCCAGCTCCGCCAGGACGGCCATGCCCCGGTGCACCTCGGCGAAGGACGTGCTCAGTGGCGCCAGCCCGATCCGGATGCCGTCGGGCGCCCGGAAGTCGGGCACCACCCCCTGCTTCCACAACTGCCCGGTCAGTTCACGGAAGTCGGGCCGGCTCAGGGTGATGTGGCCGCCCCGCCGGTCCGCATCCCGGGGCGAGGACACCGTGACGCCCTGGTCGACGAGCCAGGCGTCGGCGAGCTCCAGGGCATACTCGGTCATTAGCACGGACTTGGCGCGGATGGCCTCGATGCCGACCTCCTCCAGCATCTCCAGACCGGTCAGCAGCGGCAGCATGGCGAGGATGGGCGGGGTGCCGCTGAGCACCGACCGGATCCCCTCCGCCGGTTCGAACCCCGGGCCCATCTCGAACGCGTCCTTGCGCCCCATCCAGCCCCACACGGGCTGCTGCGTGCTTCCGTGGTGCCGGCGGCTGACATACCCGAACGCGGGCGCGCCCGGACCGGCGCCCAGGTACTTGTACGTGCAGCCGACGGCGAAATCGACGCCCCACGCGTCCAGCTGGAGCGGGACGGAGCCCACGGAGTGGCTGAGGTCCCACAGGGCCAGGGCGCCCGCGGCGTGTGCGGTCCGGGTGATCGCGGCGGCGTCGGCCAGATACCCGGACCGGTAGGCCACATGGCTGAAGACCACGAGGGCGGTGTCCGCTCCGACCGCCTCCGAGACCTGCTCCTCGGTGATGCCGCCCGTCGGATCGGTCTCGATCCACCGCAGGGCAAGGCCGAGCTCCGCGGCTATGCCTTCGAGGACATAGCGGTCGGTCGGGAAGTTGTCGGTGTCCAGGACGATCTCGCGGCGGCCAGGGCGGGCCATCAGCGCTGCCCGCGCCAACTTGTAGAGCATGACGGTCGTCGAATCCGCGACGACCGTCTGACCGGGCGCGGCGCCCAGCGCTGCGGCGGCCAGGCGGTCGCCGACGGTCTGCGGCCAGTCGAGCCAACCGTCCGTCCAGCCGCGGATCAGGCGCCCGGCCCACTGCTCGGTGATGAAGCGCTGCATCTGCTCGGCGGCGGCGCGGGCGGGGCGGCCGAGCGAGTTTCCGTCCAGGTAGGCGACCAGGTCGGAGCCCCCGGGAGCGATGAAGCGGTCACGAAAGGACCGCAGCGGGTCCGCCTCGTCCAAGGCGCGAGCCTTTCGCGCCAGGGCGCTCGGTGAGGACACAGCGGTGTCGGGAACAGCCATCGAGGGGCCTTTCGGGAGAGGGCGGCGCATGGCGTGCCGGACGCGGCAGCCGACAGAGGACGACACCATCACGCCAGAGCATGCGTCGATTATTCGACGGTCGTCACAAAAGTGCAAGAGCCTGAGTGAGAGCCGGGCCTCGTGACCCGTACAGTCCCCAGTGATCACCCCTGTCCCGGAGGAGGCCACCGGACCATGGCCGTCGACGAGCTCGACACCCGCATCCTGCGGCTGCTGCTGGAGCAGCCGGGCACCGGCGTGCGCGACAGGTGATCCGGCTCCCGGCCGTGGTCCGCACCCGCACCGAGGTGGCCCTGCGCGAACGGGTCCCGCATCGGCTGCTGCCCCTCGTCGAGGAGATCGGCAGCACGACCCGCACCCGAGCGGGCCGCCAGACCCCCGCGGCACAGACCGGCCGCCCACCCGGCGCAGCGCGAGCGGAGGTGCGGCGAGCCATTCGCTTGCTGGGGCGGACACCGCATTGCTGGTCCGTGCCGTCGATAGGGCGGATCCTGACGGCAGCGTTCCGTGGGCGCTCACCTTTCGCACCTGTGTTCACGAGGACGAGTTCGGGGTGGTGATGGAAGCCGTGGAGTGACTCCTTCGGAAGGCGACCATCGACGGATGGGTCGGGTTCGTCCGCAGTTCGGCCTCGGAGGGCACTCACCATGCTGTCCGGCACGAGGGCGGATTCGACCTTGTCAATGTCCGTTCAGCGGGAAAGTGGGTCCAGGTCTCGTGGTCGTAGCGATAGCCCGCCGTCCGGGGGGTCATCTGCCGGTCGGTGAGGATGTCCCGGCGGGGGCCGAGGGTGAAGTGGGCGGGAGCGGCCCTGCGCAGGGCGTACGGGCCGCCGAGCTCGGGATGGTCCCGGGCGCGTATGAGGGCGTCGGTGCCGCGGTCGGCGTAAGCAGTGTCGTTTCGGCGATGAAGTCGCTGGACCGTACGGGTGAGTTCGTGGCTCCGGGGCTGTCGCAGGCATGTGCGGACTGCGTAAATCCGGGGTTGTGATCACGAACCTCGTGCAAGTGAATGATCGAAGCTCGAACGGGGAGAAGACGGAAAGTGAGCACGCGTAGGAAATTCCTCGGCGCCGCTACCGCAGTCGGTGCCATGGCGTTTCTCGGCGGCACTCAGGCCGCATCTGCAGACGAGGGCGATCCGGGACCGGACTCGGCGGCCCTGGAACTCCAGGCCCGCAACGCAATCTTCGCGGTCGATACCGACACCCAGAAGAATTACGACGCGCTCCGGGCCGAGTTGATCAAGCATCTCAGCCCGGTCATCGTCGTTCAGAATGACGACCGGGGTGGCCTGTACACCCTCATCCACAACGGAGAGCAGGAGTCGTTGCACCCTGTCTCCGAAAT
The DNA here is from genome assembly GCF_045207415.1 of Streptomyces sp. NBC_00873. Classification (NCBI taxonomy): domain Bacteria; kingdom Bacillati; phylum Actinomycetota; class Actinomycetes; order Kitasatosporales; family Streptomycetaceae; genus Streptomyces; species Streptomyces sp. NBC_00873. Next base: position 9,106,519 of record NZ_CP108803.1, on the reverse strand, counting down.
CTTCGAGCTGGCCAAGTCGATCGCCCACGCTCCGCTGGGCATCTACTCGGTCATCGCGCCGTACCTGAGCCGCCAGATCCCGAACCTCCCCAGCTCCGCCTGTCTCGACCAGCACGACGTGGACATGGTGGCGTTCAAGGGGCCCGGAACGAACGACTGGGTCAGCCCACTTCAGGCTTTCGGTACCACCTTGACCACCGCCCGACAGCAGCTCGACAACGCGCACATGCCGCAGGAGCTGGAAGCGTCGAGCACGCAGATCCTCGACGTCGCGCTCAGGTTCATCAACGAGTCCATGCAGCGCGGCTCCTTTGACATGAAGTCGTTCGAGAACTTCACGGGCGGCCTGAACGACGCTATCGGTACCAACGTGAGGTATGCGACCCAGGCGCAGATCGACGGCGTGGAAGATCTCATGAAGCGGTGGCGGGGCAAGGTCGGCAAGGAGGACTGGCCCGGTCTGTACGTCGTCGTTCTGTCGATCTGGACGACGTCCGCCCTGAACCAGAACTCGATTATCGTCAAGCAGTTCATGGACCCCGCGAAGGCGGACTCGCACCTGATCGACCTGCCGACGGCCCAGCTGCCCGCCGACCCGGTCTTCGTCGCCCTCGACAACTTGGCCCGGATCGTGCAGGACAACGTCGCGGCGGAGATGGTGTTCCCCGTTGACCAGAAGCTAGCGGACGCGCTGAAGGGGCCCGAGGATCTGCTTGCGCAGGAGATCCTGCACCAGCTCGCCTGCCCCTACCAGAGCAAGACCCCGGCGAAGAAGGCCGTAGGCGCGGCCTCGTAGAAACGGCCCGACCACGCCTGAGACTGCTCGAACCACTCCACGGGACGAGTATCGCCTAGCGCTGCCTGGTACAGCATCGTGAAAGTGGTCGTCGACGAACCTCCGCCAGGGCCGAGCACCGCTTGCCAAATACCCTCAAAACGCCCTCCGAGAGGGGCAGTCCGCGAGCGGGTAGAGCCAGGCAGCGGCCTCGCGCTGATCGGCCGCTGCCGCAGGGGCTACGTCGTCGTCATCACCGTCGGGCTCCCCACCGGGCTTCGCCGGTTCCGGAAACCTCGTCCGCGTCCACCGCGTCGGCGTGGACAGCCCCACCGTTCCTGGGCAGTGAGCAGGAGTGAGTCCTGGCTCACCGGCACGCCCCGAACGGTCTTGGGCGCACTGGTACTCCGCTTTCGCGTCCCGGTCGGCGACGCATATCCCGTATGCGGTCCGTCCCGGGCGGGCGGAATCCCTACGACCTGGCCATATGGGTGTGGCCAGAGGCGACGGGGAGGCCCCGAACCATCTCGCTGGTGACACGGGGGCCCCGACTGCTGACGCCACACCCGGCGTCCCAGATCGCACCGAATACGTTACGCACACCCCGCAGGACATACCCGCAGCTTGTGAAACCGTTCACCCCATCGTGCCCATGTTCGCCAAAACGATGTGCTTGCTCAGCAGTTGTGAACCCTTCGGAAATGCCCCCCGCATCACCGAACCCCTCTCCGGGGAGCCCACGCGTCCCTCAGCGCATGGCGACACCGCACACCCCCCGACCCGCATCTATGGCCGTCCGCCCCATGGGGGAGGTCTCCCGCACCGCCCTACCGTGGCGGACCTGGACCACCGAGCCCGCCCCGGACGGGAGAGCCGCGATGCGCAGAATAACGAGCACCCTGCTCGGCCTGCTTCTCACACTGCTGAGCCTCGGAGCAGCCACCACACCGGCCCACGCCGCCCCACCCACCTATCTCACCCTCGAAGCCACCTACACCACCGTTGCCAACGGCTGGGACCGCGTCGACCGCTACCTCGACACCACCAGCGGTTTTCATTCCGAGCAGTACCCCCCGGACGGCCGTGGCGACCAGGACGGCCAGCGACGCACCTTCTTCAGCGGCGTCAAGCAGCCCTACTCCGGCCGTTTTCTCCTCTACTCCGCCCCCGGCTGGAACAGAGGCAGTCGCCCGACCCCCGTCCTCCTCGTCCACGGCGCCAACGACAACGCCGACCGCGCCTGGGCCAACCCCGGCGAAGCCGGTGGCTACGGCTGCGGCACCATCTCCTGCCCCAGCACCGGACTCATGCAGTACCTCGCCGACCGCGGCTACCGCGTCTTCGCGATCAACTTCGCCCATAAGCAGGGCGACAACCTGATGCAGGCCCAGCAGGTCGGCGACGCCATCGCCGTCATCAAGGACCGGCTCGGCGTCAGCCAGGTAGACCTCGTCGGCTGGAGCAAGGGGGAGATGTCCACCCGAGCCTACGTCTCCTCACTGCACCCCACTTGGGGACGTCCCTACGCCGGAGACGTACGCCGCCTCATCACTCTCGGCGGCCCCAACGGCGGCTACGACTACCCCTACGCTCATGGCTGGGCCCACGACTTCAGCGTCTGGCCCCAATGCGGCGGCAGCGTCAACGCCCCCTCGCCCCACCTCTACATGACCTGCTACGGCACCTACACCGCACACCCCGAATTCGCCTTCGCTCCCACCAGCGGCTACGACGCCTATCCCGGACAGCGCCAGATGCTCGCCCGCTGGGACACCGCCTACGGCATCGACATGACCCAACAAGACTGGTACACCACCTACCACGGTGGCCAGGGCGTCTACACCTCCGGCAGTGGCATCCAGACCGCCATCGACGCCGGCTCCCTGATCACCCCCCTCCACAAGGCAGGCATCCCCGGCACCGTCGCCACCTACCTCCTCGCCGGCGGATCCCCCAACGTCCTCGGCATCTACAACGAGAACCGCGGCCCCAGCGACGGCGTGGTCTTCGTCAACAGTGCCCTCGACCGCACCGGCATCGCCAACGTTGCCGGCAACTCCCTCATCGCCACCGCCAACCACCTCCAACTTGGCTGGAACTCCTCCGCCTGCGCCCAGATCGCCGCCTGGCTCGGCTGACCTGCCACTCCCAAGGACGGACCATGACCGCACCCGCACTCCTCCCCGGCATCCACGCTCGACTCATCACCACCCCCCGGCTCACCCTCAACCTCCTCGAACTCCCCGACCGGACCGGCGAACCCGTCCTCTTCGTCCACGGCAACGTCTCCGCCGCCACCTTCTGGCAGCAGGCCATGCTCGACCTGCCCCAGGCCTACCGCCCCCTCGCCGTCGACCTCCGCGGCTTCGGCGGCACCGACCCCCTTCCCATCGACGCCACCCACGGCCTCCGGGACTACAGCGACGACCTCACCGCCCTACGCGACACCCTCGCCCTCGACCGCGTCCACCTCGTCGGCTGGAGCATGGGCGGCGGCATCGCCCTCCAGCACCTCCGCGATCACCCCACCGCCGTCCGCAGCCTCACCCTCGTCAACCCCGTCTCCCCCTACGGCTTCGGCGGCACCCACGGCCCCGACGGCCGACTCAACCACCACGACGGCGCCGGCTCCGGCGCCGGCACCGTCAACCCCGAATTCGTCCGGCGCCTCACCGAAGGCGACCGCAGCGAGGACTCACCACTGTCCCCCCGCGCTGTCCTTGCCTCCAGCTATGTAAGACCGCCGCTGCGCCCCGCACTCGAGGACGCCTTCGTCGACGCCATGCTCTCCACCCGCACCGGAGAAGACCACTACCCCGGCGACACCCGTCCCAGCGACCATTGGCCCGGCACCGCCCCCGGCCCCCGAGGTGTCCTCAACGCCATGGCCCCCACCCACTTCCGTATTGACGACCTGCACCGGATCGACCTCAAACCGCCCATCGGCTGGATCCGCGGCACCGACGATCTCATCGTCTCCGACACCTCGCTCTTCGACCTCGCCCACCTCGGTGCACTCGGCGCCGTACCCGGCTGGCCCGGCGCCTACCACTGCCCTGCCCAACCGATGCTCGCCCAGACCCGCCACGCACTCGATCACTACGCCGCCGCGGGCGGACACGTCCGCGAAACTGCCATCCCCGACGCCGGCCACGCCGTACACATCGACAAACCCAAGGAGTTCACCGCCGCCCTCCTGGACACCCTCACCGCGGGCCGGTGAAGCGGCCCGGCACAAGGCCAGACAGACCGACGAGGTTGCCCGCGTCCGTCAGGATCAGCAGCGTGTCCGTGGTTCCTCGTCCACCGGCTTCACGCCAGGTCGGTGCTCTCGCTGCGGGCGGTGTCACATCGTGGCTGCAGCGTGCTCCGTTGCCGCGTCCCGGCCTTCGCAGGTACATCACGAGAAGTGACGAACCCCGCAACACTGCCCGGGGATATTTCGCTCCGAATCCACCACCGGCAAGCACCTGAACTGCGGAAACGCGGTAAGTCACCGGCATTGCAGCCCAGAAGGCTCTTTCGCATTACTGGCCACCAACTGACCCCGCCCCAACCGAAACCGCGAGGCTAGGTCCTGTCCGACAGGTCACGAGCCCGGTCGAACGGTCTCGGGCGTGAGGGCCGCGAAACTCCGTTGCCTACTGGCAAAGGGCGGCTTACGGTCTTGATCATGCTGCCTCCGGTGGAAACAGACGAACAGTGGGATGCGGTCGTTCCTGACGAGACGGTGATGCGGCCTGGAGTGGAGGCCCTTTGTGCACGCGTCGGTCTTGCCGACGCACCGCTGACTCGCTTCCCGGACGGGTCGCAGCCGGTATACGCGGTGGGCGACGAGCATGTCCTCAAGCTATTCCCCGGAGCCGCTGCACAGGACGGCGTCGCTGAAGGCCGTGTTCTGTCCTATCTCCAGGGGCGGCTACCAATAACGACGCCGCAGGTGCGCGAGTTCGGCCCGTACGAGAACGGTTGGCAGTTCGTCCTGATGTCCCGGCTCCGCGGCGAAAACCTGGCCCACGCCTGGGACCGCATACCGCAGGCCCACCGTGAACGGCTCGTCGCCGAGATCGGAGAGGCCCTCGCAGTTCTTCACTCTCTTGATCCCGGTCCCCTCGAGGACGTCCTCGGTCCTGGAGACTGGGGCGCCTTCCTGGACCGCCGGCGTGAAGGCACCGTGGAACAGCAGCGCGCACACGGACTGCCGGCCGGCTGGCTGGAGCAGATCCCGGAGTTCCTCGCCTCGGTCCCCCTGTCACGCGCCCCACACCGTTCCCTGCTGCACACCGAGGTCATGCAGCAGCACTTCCTCGTTGATCCCGACGGGTGGCGCCTGACCGGACTCTTTGACTTCGAACCGGCCATGATCGGTGACCGCGCATACGACTTCGTTGGTGTCGGCTTGTTCGTCACCCGAGGTGATCCGGAACTGCTGGCCCGGCTCGCCAAGTCGTATGGCCACATCTTCGAACCGACCGAACTGCTCGCGTACACGTTGCTACACGTCTACAGCAACCTCCCCTGGTACATGCGGGAATTGCACGTACCCGCCGAAGGAACGCTGCCTTCGCTCGCTGAGGCATGGTTCACCGCGGCGTGACGCAGGCGAACGTGCGTTTGCCATATCGGCGGACGCGGCGGCCTGTTCCCTCTCCGAATGGCAGGCCACCAGCGTGGCGTCGCTCCCAGCTACCTTCACTGCTGGCCCACGCTTCATAGTGGCCGGGGCGGGGTGTGCGGCGGGAGACGGGACCGGAGGGCCGCTGCGAACGATCGCGATCGTCAGGTGCATGATGCCTGTTGTCGGCTGCCGGTATCAGCCCATGCTGAGTGGAGCGGTTTACTCGGCCTCGAGTTGGTGGTCGGCCCAGATGTAGCTTTCGGGCAGCAAGTCGGTGATAAGGACGGTTCGGATGCGGTCGTCTTCGCCGACGATGACCTTGAGGGCGGGGAAGTAGTCAAGAAGGACCTGACGGCACCGGCCGCACGGGGGAACAACACCTCGGTCGCGGTCGCCCACGGCGACGATTGTGTGCAACTCGTAGGCACCCTGTGCGGCTGCCGCGCCGATGAGTACCAGCTCAGCGCAGGGGCCTCCCGTGAAGTGGAAGGCGTTCACCGCGGTGACGATCCGGCCGTCCTGGGCGCGGGCTGCGGCTGCCATGGTGTGGTTGTCGCCCCGGCAGCGAGTGCGAGCCACGTGAGCCGCGGCCTGGATGAGTTCGTGGTCGACGTGCTGGGTCTGCATGGTCATCTTCTCTGCCTTCGTCGGGTGTCAAGCGACGTTGACCCGCGTGACGAGGGTGCGCAAGCGAATATCGGCGGTGTGCTTGTTCCGCCAGATGATGTAGCGGTGCCCGCACGCCACCACTCGCTTCAGACAGCAAACCAACAGCAGCTCACATCCCCACTGACCAGCACCGAAACACCACACCACCGACTCTCACCACCACCGACACCAAACCGAGAGATCGCACTTGTCTGCCAGCGCCTCGAAGTCCTGTTTCTCCAGGGCTTGGGCGAGCCCGGGAAGCTGTTCAAGGACCTCACCTCAGCGACGTGCGACGGCTTGGGATCCCGACCTGTCTCGGCGGGTTCCCCGCTGAGCAATCTGGGCGAAGACACCGACTGATTGATCCCTGCACTCTGGTCTGTGAACACGCTCCGCGGGAGCTGAAGAAGTCTTCACGCGACTCGCGAGTGCGGCCGGATCGGAACTGGGGAAGGTCTCGCATGTCGTCCACTCTCTTCGGGTTTTCTGGCGATTTCGACGTTATCGTCATCGGCGGCGGACCCGCCGGTGCGACCACCGCAGCGCTTCTCGCCAAGCGCGGACACCGTGTTCTCGTGCTCGACCGTGAGAGATTCCCCCGGTATCACGTCGGGGAATCACTCATCCCTGGCGTCATGGTGCCCATGGAGGAACTCGGCCTGAAGGAGCGCATGGAGGCCAAGGGGTTCGAGCGCAAATATGGTGGCACTCTGGTCTGGGGCAACAACGAGGTCCCGTGGAATTTCTCGTTCACCACGGGCGGTCGTATCCCCTACGCCTTTCACACGCGCCGTGCCGACCTGGACGCGCTGATTCTGGACCGGGCCCGCGAGCTGGGTGCCTTCGTCGTGGAGGACGCGACGGTGAAGGAGTCCATCGAGGAGGACGGCCGCGTCGTCGGCGTCCGCTACGCCCTGCGCGGCCTCAACGAAATCCACGAGGCCAGGGCCTCCCTGGTCGTCGACGCCTCCGGGCAGGCCCGCGTGCTCGGCCGGAAGTACTCCGAGGTCAACTGGAACGAGCAGCTGCGCAACGTCGCGGTGTGGACGTACTTCGACAACTGCCACCGCCTCCCGGGCGACGAGTGGAGCAACATCCTCATCGAGGGAACCCGGGACGGCTGGTTCTGGGGTATTCCGATCGACAAGGGCGTCTTCAGCGTCGGTTATGTGACGCGTTCGGAGCTCGCGAGCGCGTCCGACAAGTCCCTCGAGGCCCTCTTCGAGTCCGAGATCGCACACACCACCAAGCTCAAGGACCTTCTCAAGGACGCGACCCAGGCCGCGGGTTACCGCTCCGCGCGCGACTGGTCGTACACCAATGAGCGCTTCCACGGAAACGGCTGGGTTCTGGTCGGCGACGCCGCCGCCTTTGTGGACCCGCTGTTCTCGACCGGTGTCGCGCTCGCGACCCTGGCGGCCAGCACGCTGTCGAAGGTCGTCGACCAGATACTCCGGCACCCGGAAATCGAGGAGAAGGCGCTCGACCGGTACTCCACCGCGTACCAGGACTTCTTCCACGACATCCGCAGGTTCGTGGAGAGCTTCTACGACCGCTCGAAGACCAAGGGCTTCTATTTCAACATGGCCCAGGACATGATCGACCCCGACAAGAAGAACGACGCGGAGGTCGACTTCGTCAAGCTGATCTCCGGACTCAGCGGACGGCAGGGCGGATTGTTCGAGCTCAACCTTGACGACCTCATCGAGGACGCCACGGGTCCGTCCACCGCCGGGCACTGACGTCCAGGGTTCCGGAACGGACGGTCAGAACGGGACGAGGGTGCAGTCAGTCTCCGTGAACGGGGACTGACTGCGAGTTCCGTTTCCAGTCCCCGCCCGTCAAGTGAAGCAGGCCGCCGCGCTTGCGCATGGCCATCAAGCGTACCCGTGACTCCTCCCCCTCGTGAACGAGGGGGCTTCTCGTTACGCCGGGTTGGCGTTTCGATGGACCAGCCCGGCCCGTAGAACGTTCAGGGCGCCTACTGTGTCGGCGTACGCGGTGTGGCCGCATGCGACGCAGTGGAACTTCTCCTGTGTGGGCCGGTTCTCCTTGGCGGTGTGCCCGCATCCGGGGCATCGCCGCGAGGTGTTGCGGGGGTCCACAGCGATCACTTCCCGTCCGGCGCTTTCAGCCTTGGCGTTCAGGATCGTCAGGAACACCCCCATCCGGCATCAGCGATCGAGCGGTTCAGCCCGGCCTTGGACGCGGCCCCGTTCGGCAGGAAACCGCCCGGCCGGTCGGGGCCGGGCTTCGGCGCGGCGGCCTGCGGACCAGCTTCGTGACGGTCGACTTGTGCTTCGCGGCCAGGGGTCTTGAGCATCGACGTCTCCCTGCCCCGGCGCAGCACGCCCAGCCGTGTCACGGCCTGGGCGTAGGTGGCACTGGACGAACCCGCGATACTCCGAACCGTACTTCGCGACGGTGGTGAAGTCCTCCGGGCGTTCGACCCGGAGCGTCAGGGCCGCTGGTCGTTCTCCTCCCAGCAGGCGACGCTGCGGCGTTTGGACAAGGCGTTCGCCGCGTTCTTCCGCCGTGTCAACAATGCCGAGACGCCGGGGTACCCGCGCTTCAAAGGCGTCGGGCACTACGACACGGTCGTCTTCCCGAAGGACGGCGACGGCTGCCGCTGGGACTCCACCCCGCACGACCTTGTCACCCGCGTCCGCCTCCAAGGGGTCGGGCACGTCAAGGTACACCGGCACCGGCCGGTGGCCGGCAAGGTCAAGACCGTCAGCGTTCTACGGGCCGGGCTGGCCCGTCGCGAAGCCCAACCGGCATAGCGAGAAGCCACCCCCCTCAGGGGGTCGAGGAGTCACGAAGACGTTCCGGCACACCGTGCCGGCCGGCCTCGGACCCGGCGCGGTCACCGTCCACGACCGCTGCCAGGCCTACGTTGGCACGCGACTGGGCGAGCTGAAGCAAGCACCAGCTGTGCCTGGCCCACGTGCGACCTCACCGGCGCAGCCGAACTCTCACAGATCCGGCGCGCATCGCCCGCCTCGACGTACGACGGCACGACCGACTCGGCGGCACCCTTCACGAATGCCAGCCTGCCGTTTGACTTGCACGGATGGGGTTCTCGGCAGGCGCAGGCCGGTTCCGTGACTTCGATTGACCAATAATCACAAGAGCAGCCGCCACGATCACCAAGTTCTTGAGAATGTACTGCCCTTCAAGGGTTCCAATACAGAGAGACTCCCAGGTTTCTCTCGGGAAAACAAAGAGCGGAGTGAACGTTCCTGCCATATGCCCGAGGAGTATCATGATCGTCAGAGAAGGCGCTTTCCCGCTGATCAAGAGTACCCCGATCACGGCTTCCAGTGCTCCGGTCAGGACGGAAGCAACCGTTCCATGGATGATCCCGAACGTCAGTCTCTCCACAGTTTCCGCGACCAGTGGTTCCGCAGGACTAACCCCCGGGAAAAACTTGGGCACTCCGAACCACAGGTAGATGATTCCTATAGAGATCCGAAGTGCCGTGATCCCGAATGAGGCACCGAGTTTTTCGAGGAAGCGAGCAACCTGTCCAAAGGTGCGCATGGGCCTTGACCCCCCGCATGTATCTCACTATCCGGCTGATTTTCCTTGAAGATCTCATGTCCCGCTTAAGACTTGGTGGAGACACGGCAGGGCGGCACTGTCAGGTTGCCCGAGAAAGGCCTCGTGCGACGATCTTCGGGTTGATCGTCTGGGGAATGCCAAACGGCTGCGCCACCGACGGGACCGGGCTGAGCTCCTGGCGGGAGAGGACCAGCAGCACACCGGGCCCGTGGAACGCGGCGCACCCGCGGCGTCACGCGACGGCCGCCCTCGATCGGTCGACGACATTACGGGCGAACCTCCGAACCGATCAACGGCCGAAGCCCGCTGACGCATCGAGGTCAACCACACCTCACGAGACTCGGAATCGGCGAGGCGTGCGCCCTGTGATGGATTGAGGCAGGCAATCGACACCGGTACGCGAAACGCCTGGTGATCACGGTTCAACAACCGCCGATCCACCAGGCGTTCTCACGTTCCGGGCGAAACGCTACTGGCCGGCATCAGGGGACGACGACACGCCGGAGCCCGCGGGGCCGAGCAGCACCTTCGCCTCCAGGGAGCCCTCGCTCAACTGGTAGTACGTCTGGAGCTTGAAGTATTCCCCGCCGGCATACGATGCGACGTTGTAGAGGCCCTGACCGGGGGAACGGTACGTGTACGGAACGTTTTTCGCGAACTTCTCAATCTTCGGATCGACTTCAACGCGAGTGGGAAGTGCCCTCACATCCGGGACCATGGTGGCAAAGGTGATCCGCTCGATCTTCGGAGAATCCCAGCTCAGGGTGGTATAGATGCCGACCGCCTGCTGGGCGAGCTTGAGCATCTGCTCACTCGGATCCGGCAGCCCCAATTCGCGCAGCATCGACCGGACGGTCTCCGGTTCGCGGCACTCAGCGGGTGCCTGAAGGAAGTAGACATTCACCGTTCTGCTCGCGTAGTCGATCCCGATCATGCTGTTCTTGTCGTCCAGGCCGTAGCGGGCGTAAAACCCGAGGTTCTCGGCCAGACTGCGCGGCATGGACGGGATGTCGGCAAGCTTCGACAGCTTCTGCAGATCATCCACAGGGAGGAACGTCCAGGTCTTCTTGAAGCCGCCAACGACTCCGAAGTCAGTACCGTGGGCAGTAATAGGCAATCTTTCCTGGACGTCCGAGAGCAGAGTGCCGACCGGATGGTCCGTCTCCGGAGCGAGGCCGTTCGACACCGCGAAGGCATATGGATTGACGTCCGCGGGAAGCGCCGTGAAGCGGCAGTCCAGATCTCGCGTGGCGCGCGTCGTCACCCTGAAAGCGACAACGGTCTTCGGGAGGGCATCCTCGTACGCGGTCAGGATAGGCCAGACCTTGTCACGCGAGGGAGATATATCCAGCAGTCCAGCTGTTTCCTCGATAACAGAGTAAAGACCTTCCATATCTGTCCTGGTCATTCGTCCTCCAGTGTCGATCTGGGCATCTATGTGAATCAGGGCAGATGATTCGCAGTGGCCGGCTGGACATTTGGTTTGGTCTACTCGTTGACGATCTGACGAATGACCGATTGGCGACCGCATTGCCGAGGACCAGGACCGAAGCAGCCGCAGCGACCGAACGAATCGGCACCATCCCGCCCGGGCCATAAGAACATCGTCCGGGTGAGCCGTGCCAACACCAGGCATGGCGTGTCCCATTTTCACCGCTCCGTGAAGTGTCGACGCCGGGTACTGTGCGTGTCAAGGTGATCGCTAATCTTAGTTGATTTCGAGTGGCTCTCTAGCGACGGGCAGTAAGGTAGAGCAGGATTCCACGTGGAAACAATTGTCGACGTCGACTGCATGGAGTATTGATGTCCGGAGGCATTACGACGGAAGAGCTGTACTCGGCCATTGAGGAATCGGCTCGACTGGTGGATGCGCCCTTTTCACGCGACAAGGTCTGGCCGGTCCTGTCCGCATACCGGGACGGATTCGGGGCGGGCGGGGTTATTTTCAGCCTGCAGGCCGGTGAGCGCGTAGAGGAGCTTGAATACACCGTCCAGGTTTCTCCAGGGATCGATGATCCCTATGCCCATGCTCTGTCGAACGGCTTTGTTGCGGAGACGGACCATCCCGTCAGCGCCCTGCTCTCGGACATCCAGGCGCGAATCCCCGGCGGCGAATACTATATTGACTGCGGAGTCGTTGGCGGTTTCAAGAAGATCTACGCGAACTTCCCTCATGACGCGCAGAAGGTGTCAAAGCTTGCCGGCATCCCCTCCATGCCGCGCGCGGTGGACGAGAATTCCGATTTCTTCGCCCGCTACGGTCTGGAAGACGTGGTGCTGATCGGGGTCGACTACAAGCACAGAACAATGAATCTGTACTTCCAGCTCCCCGCTGCCACTGCAGGCAACCTCGAGCCGAAGACCGTCCTGTCCATGCTTCGCGAAACCGGGATGCACGAACCGGACGAGCAGATGCTGGCGTACGCAGCCAAATCGTACAGGATCTATACCACCCTCAGCTGGGATTCTTCGGAAATCCACCGGGTCTCCTTTGGCCCCAAGCCGCGTCGCGACATGGATCTGTCGGCACTTCCCGCCCGGCTGGAACCGAGGCTCGAGCAGTTCATGAGGACCACTCCGCACAAGTACGCCGGCGATCTCATCAATGCTTCGGCTGCCAAGTGGTCGCACGACAGGGAATTCCTTGATCTTGCAGCGTACTATCAGATTTCGCCTCTGCATTTGAAGGCATTGACGGCAGCCGGCGAAGAACAGGAATAACGGGCGCATCCGCTCTTATGGAAGCGCCGGAACAGTCGGTGCGTGCAATGGACCTGGGCCAACGCCACCGGACCTCGCCTTTGACTGCGGAGCCCTCTTCTGAAAAAAGGACACACCCCGTGACGACATCCGGTCGCGCCCAGCAGATCCCCTTCGACTTCGACAACGGCAACTTCATCCGGGACCTGGTCACCACCCACGGCGGCGGGGGCTTTCCTCCGGCGGACGCCATGGCCCCAGGGGACTGACCCTTCCCACCGCGGCGGCGGGCACCGCCCCCGCAGCCCGCCGCCCATTTCCCAAAAAGATCCGTCCCCAGAGACCTCACCTTCAGAAGCGGAACATTCTCTTCAAGGGATAAGGAACACAATCATGACGACGTCCGGACATTCTCCTGTCTCAGGCTTCTCACCGCGGCGCAGAACGCTGCTGTTCGGTGGGCTCGGCGGTGCCGCAACCGCGGCGCTGACCACGCTGGGTTACACCGGCACGGCCGCCGCGAGCCAGAGCGACAAGCCGCTCAAGGTCGATTTCGACTTCGACACCGGCAACTACCTCGAATGGGCGCAGCCCAGCGACGACATGGCCGGGATGTCGCCCAACGCAGATCTGTTCGGCCCCATGGACGTGACCGTATTCCTCTGGATCAACCGCTTGACGGCGCTCGCGGTGTTCGACGCGCTGGCGCCTTACCACGAGACCGCGGTCGGCGTGTACTCCCGGATCCGACGCCGCCCCTCCAGCGAGTCCGCCACCAACCGAAACATGAACACCGCCGCCATCCACGCCACGTACCGGGTGTGGAAAGAGGTGCTGCCGACGAAGATGGCGTCCGTGCGGGCAATGATGACCGCGCTCGGCTTGAACCCTGACGACGAGTCGGAGAATCCGACCACTCCGGTCGGCATCGCCAACATAGCCACCAAGGCCGTCTGGGAGGGTCTCAAGAACGACGGCATGAACTTCCTCGGCTACGAGGGCGGCCGCCGGTACAACCCCAGGCCCTGGTCGGATTACACCGGCTACGAGCCCGTGAACACTGCCTTCGAGCTGGTCAACCCCTCGCGCTGGCAGCCGCAGCTGGGTCCTCACAACGGCCGCCGCCTCGGCGGGGGCCACGGTGACATGGGCATCTTCGTCGTCCAGCACATGGTCACCCCGCACCTCGGGCAGGTCAAGGCCCACATCTTCAAGAACCCGCGCCAGTTCGACCTCGCTCCGCCCACGCACACCGACCACACCCGGCCCACGGATTACAAGCGCTCCGTGGACGAGATCCTGGAGGCGTCGGCCGCGCTCACCGACAAGCAGAAGATGCTCGCGGAGGTCATGGACAACAAGGTCTGGGGCATCGGCCACTCGGCGATCGTCATGGCTCGGAAGCACGACCGGAACGGCGAGTTGGGCATGCACGGGTGGATTCACTATCTCCTCGAGCACATCCTGGCGACGTTCGAACCGACGATCGTCGCCTGGCATCACAAGGTCAGGTACGACTCCGTGCGGCCGTTCAGCGCCATCCAGCACGTGTACGGCAGCCGAAAGGTGACCGCCTGGGGCGGACCCGGCAAGGGGACGGTCAACGACATGCCCGCCGACCAGTGGGCCGGCTACCTGAACGTGAGTGACCACTCGGAGTACCCGTCGGGCTCCACGACGCTCGCCGCCGCGTCGGCGCAGTCCGCACGGCGCTACTTCGGCACCGACGTCCTGGACTGGAGATTCACCATTTCTGCCGGCAAGTCGCTGGTGGAGCCGGGGGTCACCCCCGGAAAGGACCTCGAGCTGCACATTCCCACCTGGACCGAGTTCAGCAGGATCTGTGCCAACAGCCGGGTGTGGGGCGGGGTCCACTTCCAGAAGACCGTCGACAGGTCCCTGACGCTCGGCGCGCAATTCGGCGACCTGGCCCACGAGTTCGTGCAGCGGTACGTCAAGGGCGACGTCAAGAACTGACAGTCCGGCATTCGAACGCCTTCTGGGAACTACCGCTCCCTCGGAACGCCGTTGACAAGGGATCGGGGCCTCCCGGCACTCGGTTGGTTTCGCAGTCCACCGAGCTACCGAGAGGCCCTGCCTTCATGCTCTCACTGGGAGAAGGTCACCGAGGCTCAACCTGACGCCCGCCGGGCGCCCTACAGTGTCAGGCCGCGCTCCAGCACCGCCAGGGCCCGGTCGATCATCTCCAGCAGATCGTCTTCCTGAGTGTGGTCGCCCCACAGCACCTGGTGGAAACCGCCCGTCACGGCGCCCACCAGTACGCGGATTTCGAGGTCGTCCGCCGGCCGGCCGGCCCGTTCGGCGAGCACCGAGCTCGTGGCCTCGATCATCCTGTCCTGGGCCTCGCCCACCAGCGCCCGCACCGCGGGCACCTGGCGCACCAGCTCCCTCCGCCACCGGTACTCCGCGCTGAAATCGTCGGCGATCCTGCGCACCATCTCGGTCAGCGCCTCCCGCAGGGCGACCAGCGGCGGCTCGTCCGCCGGGCGGTCGCGGAGGAAGGCGATGCTGGACTTGGCGTAGTCGTCCGTCAGGACGATGTGTTCCTTGCTGGGGAAGTACCGGAAGACGGTGCTCGGCGAGACCTCGGCCGCCGCGGCGATCTGCTCGATGGTGGTGTTGTCGTACCCTCGCTCGTCGATCAGCCGACGGGCCGCCTCGCGGATCGCCTGGCGGGTGCGCAGCTTCTTGCGTTCGCGCAGGCCGAGGCCGGCTTCGGCGTCTGCGATCGCTGGTGACGTCGGTGTGCTGGACGTGGCAGAGGGCATACGGCTCATTATCGCGCACCATCGGCCGGGCCGGACAGCGCCTCGGTCAGGGCCTGATCTCCTGCCTCCTCACCCTTTGCCTTCCGGCTGTCCGGCAGCTTGAAGGCGGCGAGGACGGCCGCGGCGAGGCCGGCGATGACGGGCACGCTGAGGGGCAGACCCGCCAGCGCCAAAGATTTTTGGAAGTTGCAGTCAAATGATATTTCGTCGCATTTTCGGCTTCCTCGGCAGCCGGGACTTCATCGCCCTGCCGGGAGTCGGCCAACTCCGCCGACTGCTCCGGGTCCTGGTGAGGGCCGCCCAGCAGCGCCTCGGCAGGCCACGGCCCGACATGCGCCTGCCGCCGCAGGCGGGCCGACCGCAGGACATTGGTGGAGATCCGGGTGACCTCGGCCGCGAGATGGCCCTCGATCGACGCGGGCCGCGTCGGGGTGTCCGCCCAGCGCAGCCATGTCGCCTGGACCGCGTCCTCCGCCTCACTCGCACTGACCAATATCCGGTCGGCGATCGCGAACAGCAGCGGCCGCAGCTCCTCGAACTCCTCGGTCCTGGTCACCCCGGCTCCTCCTTAAAACCCGGGCTCCACAACGGGCAACGGCTTCCACGCGGGCTCCCGTTCGCTCTTGGCGGTGGTGATCTGGTGCACCATCAGGTCCGACTGTGCCTCGGCCACCGCCTGACCGAACGACACGGCACCAACCGTCGCCTGGTGCTCCCGGCCTCAGCCATCGCGCTCGCTCCCGAGACGAGACGGCCCGGACGGCTGTCACACAGAGAACGAAGAGAGTCGGGAACAGTTCGCGGGTGGCCGTCGCCCCATGTGCTCACAGGCAGGCGCGCCCGCCGTCGGGGGATGAAGACCGGCGGGCGCGCCCAGGGAGGGGGACTTGCGGGCTCGACCCTAGGAGCGGCAGATCAGAAAGTCTCGTACGTGCTGCGGAACTTCGAGCTCACTTGCAGCACGGCTCCAGGTCGAGCCGCCGCTGAGATCCTGCTGCTCCTGCTGTGCGGCGTACACCGCAGGGAAGGTCGCATGGCCCCGCACCCCGTCGCCAGCCGGCCCGAGCGCGATGAAACGAGCCGGAAAGCGACGAGACCGCCCTGCCCACCGGACTCACCGCATGACCTCGAAAGAGGTTCACCAAGCGGCCATCAGGTGCACTCCCACCCGCACGCCCATCATCGCGCCCTGATCAGCGCGATCACGACTGCTCGGAAACGAGGCCCGGAAGGGGCCGAGGCTCGGAATGCGGCTCAGCCCGCTGCCCTCGGCTCCGGGCGTGCAGCGTAAGCGTGGTCAGGAGGCCGACCCCGACCGGCACGGCGAGGACGAAAAGAACCGTGGCCAACGTCCAGCCCGCGTCGACCATCATGCCGCCGAGCAGACCACCGACCAACGGACCCAGCTTTCCCACGCTGTTCGCCCAGCTCACTCCGGTGGCGCGCGCGGACGACGGGTAGGCGACTGCGGCGATCGCCTGCAGCGCGGAGGTGACCGCCGGAAGGCAGAGCCCGAGGAGGAACGCCGTGGCGAGCAGCGGGGTGAATTGCGCAGCCCACAGGGCGGCCGCCCCGAGGCCGAGCGCGCTCATCACCCACAGGCCCGCCAGTACCCGGAACCGGTCGAATCGCTTGAGGACGAAGGACACCGAGAGCTGTCCCGTCAGGCCGCCCCACCCGAACACTGCGACGGACACTGCGGCCTGTGCAGCCGTCAGGCCCATGCGCTCGACCAGCAGGGGCAGGTAGCTGAGGATCACGAACACGACCCCCTGCGCCAGGAAGAAACACAGCCACAGCAAGAGAGTCGTGGGGGCGAAGCCCCGGGACAGAATGACCCGTGGCGCGGGCCGCGGGCGTCGCCGCACCGTGCTCTGGTCCCAGTCCACGCGGGACAGATCCTGGTCCGCAGCAACAGCGGCGAGGGCTCTTCGCAGCTCCGCCGGTGGCCGCCTGCGGGCGGCGAGCACGCTCACGGACTCCGGAATGAACAAGACGACCGCTGGGATCAGCAGCAGTGGAGCGATCCCGCACACACCCAGCAGCGTGGGCCAGCCGTATGCGGGAATGAGGGCCGAGGCGAGAATTCCGCCGACGGTGGTACCGGCCGTCACCCCGGCAAAGGCCAACGCGACCATCTGGACCCTGCGCTTGGCAGGCGTCCAGTCCGCGACAAGAGCCATCACGGTCGGCAGCACCGCGCCGAGCCCCAGGCAGGCCACGATCCGCAACCCGGCAAGGACGCCGATACCGTGCGCGAGCCCCATGCCGGCCGTGCCCAGGCCGAAGGCAGTGGTGCCTATGACGGTGACGCCTTTGCGTCCGTACCGGTCGGCGAGCGGACCGGCGGCCACACCACCGACGATCATCGCCGCGACCCCCAGCGTCACGGTGGCGGTCACGGTGTCGAGATCGGTTCCCCAGTCCTTCACGATCCTGGGATAGACGAAGGCGGCGATGGTGGTGTCCAGTCCTTCGGCCACCATCATGAGCAGGCACACCGCCACGATGAGCCGCTGCCGACGGCTCATCGGCTTCTGGTCGATGAACTCTTGCGGACCCCACTTTGCCGAGGCATCCGTGGTCATGGGCGGACCCTTTCGTCCGAAGGTACGTGGAACGTGCGCAGGCATGGATCGCGCGGCGAACGCGTACGGCTCGTGCGCAAAGACGCGGTTGGCGGGCGGGTCAGGCCGCAGATCCGAACGGGTATGACGGACCGCCCCGCCCGCTTCTTGCCGGGCGAGCGCGGCTGGTCGTCGACCAGCAGGACACGGATCATGCTGTTCGGTCCACGGGGAGTCCGGCCTGGCCGGTGCAGCCGCCCTCGCTGCGCGGCTCCGCCCGCAGCCGGCCGCCGAGCTCGGGTGACCCGTTCGAGCGCAGCACGCCTGTGGGGGCGACCCCCTAGCGCAGCCAGGCTCGTGCACCGCGTCCTCGACCTCGCTCACGCCGGCCTGGATCCGGTCAGTACGCGGCGGCCGCGGCTGCCACCGCAGCGGGAACACCCACGCGGACAGCGCGCATGCCCCGGCACGGACAGCGCGATGCCGTCGGCGTGGGGAGTAGTGCGCGACCGGGGGACGCAGTCTGCGGAATGCTCGCCGTCATCGGGGCCCAGGTCATACGACGGTCCAGGTGTCGCCGCCGGCGAGCAGCGTGGCGAGGTCGCCCTTGCCGTTCTGTTCGATGGCGGCGACGAGTTGGTCGGCCATCTGTGCGTCGTAGACGGGACGTTCGACGTCACGGAAGACGCCGATGGGGGTGTGGTGGAGGGTGTCGGGGTCGGCGAGGCGGGCGAGGGCGAATGCGGTGGTCGGGGACGTGGCGTGGGCGTCGTGGACCAGGATCTGGGACAGGTTGTCCTCGGTGACCGCGACGACCTTGAGGTCGCCGGTGGCCGGGTCGCGGACAACGCCCTTCGATCCGTCGGTGCCGAAGGTGATCGGCCACGACGGCAGGCCGAGCGCGAACATGTTCTTGCTCCGCTCGGCGTCCTTGCGCAAGAGGCCGAAGTCCTTCAGGGCCTCCCTGGTCAGCGTGGTCAGCGTGGTCAGCGGCACCGGGTGCACGCGATACCCGTCCAGCGAACCGTCCTCCAGCGGGTTGGCCGAGTAACCGACCCTCTGCATCGCCCGATTGGTGAACTCGTCGGTGTTGACGATGACTTCGGCGCCGCGCGGCAGGTCGGTGATGTTTGCCTTCAGGGCGGCCGGGTTCATCGCGACCAGCGCGTTCGGCGCGTCACCCGGGGTGAGGACGTCGTGGTCCGCGAAGTGCAGCTGGAAGCTCGAAACGCCCGGCAGCGTCCCGGCGGGCGCGCGGATCTCGGCCGGGAAGTTCGGCAGCGTCGAGAAGTCGTTGCCGTAGGAGGCCGTCTCCGAGGTGAAGCGGTCACCCGTGAGCTGCATGCCGTCACCGGAGTCACCCGCGAACCGGATGACCACCCGATCCAGACGCTGCACGGTCCTGCCGCCGGACCGAGACGGGTATCGGGTCACGCCGGCCACCCCCATGAGGTCCGGAATCCGGGACCGGAGCTGCGCCACGGGGCGGTTTGCACCTGGTGCGACGGTGTGGGCTCCGGGCGTCCTCCCCGCCGAGTCCGGCACAGGGACGCCGTACACACGCCCCGCTCATCGGTGGTGGTGCGCTCTCGGACGAAGGGGGCCAGGGACTGATCGTGACCCCTCGCAATCCGCGACGGATCGAGCATGAAAACTCCTCGGAAGAAAACTGTGAGCCCGGCAGGGGCTCGATGCGCTGGGTCGTGAGCCGGCGTCGGTGCCCGGCCCCGGGCGTCGCCGGGCGCCGGAGGCGCAGGTCTGGGGTGGACTCGCGCCAGGATCACGCTGCCTCGGCCTGCTCGGACGGCTTCCTGGCGGGGGTGCCTGGCGTGGGCAGTACGTTGGTCAGGTCGGCCGCAGCGCGAAGTCGTCCACCCCGACCGCCCTCGGCTCGGTCGCGGGCGGGTCGGGCAGGTCCATCGCCCGGCGCAGCAGCGTGCTGCAACTGGTCGTGATCCCCATCAGTTTCCCGCGAGCCGGGCTCCAGCCCGGCCGGCCGGCGTCGGCCCGATCGCACCCAGCACCGTACGCAGCTGTTCGGCCGACTCGCAAGGGCGAACGGCAGCGGCCCGGCGGATCCCTCTTCAAGCCGCTGCGGCAGGTCATCGAGTCGATCAACGAGTCATTCAAGAGACAGCTAGACCTCGAACGGCACCGAGGACGCACACCCGGCGGTGTCATCGCCCGTGTCATGCAGCGAATCCTCGCGCTGACGGCCGCGATCTGGCACAACGACGCCACCGGACAACACGTCCTCCGGTCGCTGACGGCCTACGATCACTGACCGTTCCTGGGCAGTGAGCAGGAGTGAGTCCTGGCTCACCGGTACGCCCCGAACGGTCTTGGGCGCACTGGTCCTCCGCTTTCGCGTCCCGGTCGGCGGCGCATATCCCGTATGCGCTCCGTCCCGGGCGGGCGGAATTCCTACGACCTGGCCATATGGGTGTGGCCAGAGGCGACGGGGAGGCCCCGAACCATCTCGCTGGTGACACGGGGGCCCCGACTGCTGACGCCACACCCGGCGTCCCAGATCGCACCGAATACGTTACGCACACCCCGCCGGGCATACCCGCAGCTCGTCGCGCCGTTCACCCAATCATGCCCATGTTCGCCAAAACGATGTGTCTGCCCAGCAGTTGTGAACCCCTTGGAATTGATCGTCTAGGCAGCCGTGCCTACTGTCCCTGGCTTGCGTTCGGATACGTCGGGTGCCTCGAGGTCGTTGCCCTTCGGCCGGCCGAGGATCCAGTTCAGCAGCGGACCTGTCATCGTGGTCGTGATCACGGCCATGACGACCATGAGCGAGTAGAGGCCCTGCCCGAGGAAGCCCAGTTGCAGGCCCACATTCAGGACGATGAGTTCGGTCAGGCCGCGGGTGTTCATCAGCGTGGCGAGCGCGGCGGACTGCCTCGCCGGCATCCCGTTCAGGCGGGCGGCGGCAAACGTCCCGGTGAACTTGCCGCCGACGGCCACGAGCAGGATCAACGCCAGGGCTCCCAGTCCGCCCATATCCAGCCCTGAGAGATCAACCTTGAGGCCGGCAACCAGGAAGAACACCGGCAGCAGCAGCGTGCCGGTCATCTGCCCCAGGCGGTCGTGCACTTCGGCGCGGAGCCGCTCGGTGCCGGTACGCGGGAGGATCACACCGAAGAGGAACGCGCCGAAGATGTAGTGCAACCCCATCCACTCGGTGGCGGCGGCCGACAGCAGCAGGCCCGCGAGGACGCAGGCGAACACGGTCGGGGTGAGCCGGAGTACGGGCCGGCGAGCTGCGAAGCGGTGCAGCAGGGGGCGCAGGACGAAGAGCATGCCCAGCAGGTACGGGATGGCGAGCAGGATGCGCCACTGGTCGGGGCCGGCCGAGCCGCTGATGGCGACCACGGCGGCGAGCAGAAACCACGCGAGGACGTCGTCGATGGAGGCGCAGGCCAGTGCCACCACGCCCAGCGGAGTGCGCATCATCTGCCGGTCGGTGAGGATGCGGGCCAGTACCGGGAACGCCGTGATCGACATGGCGATGCCCATGAAGAGCATGAACGCCGTCTTGTCGTCGGTGCCGTAGTCGTCCATCAGGTAGAGCGCCAGGAGCATGCCGAGGCTGAATGGCACCAGGATGGAGCTGAACGAGACGGTGGCGGCAAGGCTTCCATTGCCGCGGATCATTGTGGCGTCCCACTCCAGGCCGATGATGAACATGAAGATCGCGATGCCGATCGCGGCCAGGGCGCTGATCAGAGGCTGAACGGTGTCCGGGAAAAGGGCGTCGGAGATCGCCCCGTGGAACAGGGTCGGTCCCAGCGCGATACCGGCAAGGACTTCGCCTGTCACCGCCGGCTGGCCGAGCCGCCGGGCCAGCGCGCCGAGCAGGCGTGCCAGGAGCACGACGGCGGCGAGGCCGAGGAGAAGTGACGTGGTCTGATGTGTGTTCATCCGTTCTGTCTCCGTAAGCCGGGGTCCCTGCGCACCCGTGCGGGTAGCGCGGGCGAGCAGGCATGGCAGGCGGCGTGAGGTGGAGGCCGGCGCAGCAGAGCGCTGCTTGGTGTCCTGGCTCGCCGAGCGGCGCCGGTCACGGTTCGTTGCAGCTCGGCAAACGGGGACGTCAACCGGCAGAGGTTCGGCAGACGGGTGTGGCCGCCGGGGCGGAGGACGGGCCGGACTCGGCCGGGATCACGCCGCTGTCGGCTGCGGGTCGATGCCCATCAGGGCGGAGAGGATCGGCGGTCGGGTCCAGTCCATCGGGGACAAGGTGATGTTGAGGGGGCGCCCCGTATCGCCCTCCACCTGCACCGGGCCCACGGTGGCCATCAGCAGTGTGAGATCCAGATCGGTGGCGCTGTCGGGGTGCCTGCCCTGGGCTACCGCATGGATGTACCAAGTGCCCGTGGGGATCCGGGCCAGGGTGAAGTGTCCCGGCGCGGACGCGTTGCTCCAGGACGCGGGGATCCCCTGCAGTATGGCGCCGTCGAAGGCTCCGACATAGGCGTTCGAGAGTTCGGCCCCGGTGGTGCGCAGTACCCCCGTCACAGAGCCGGTGGACCGGGCCACCGGCACCGGCACGGACGCGGCTGACGCCGCTTCGGACAACGCGGGCTCCCGCGTTTCGCTGCAGGCTCCGAGCGACAACTTCCGGTACTGCGTGGGGGAGAGACCGACCGACTCGGTGAAACGGCGGGTGAAACTCCCCGTACTGCTGTATCCGACCCGCGCCGAGACGTCGGCGACATTGAGCGAGGTACTCAGTAGCAGACGCTTGGCCTCCTGGAGCCGCACAGCACTCAGGAACCGTCCTGGAGTGACACCGGTGACCCGGCTGAACACTCTCAGGAAGTGGTACTTGCTGACCATCACGCTCTGCGCAAGATCATCGAGGGTCAGCGGCTCCCAGAAGCGTTCGCGAATTGTGGTGACGGCATGCTGCATTAGGTGCTCCATGAAGGGCTCCTGGTCGCGATCATTTGGCCAGTACTGCCGCCAGAGATCTTGAAGGTGGTCAGCGATGCGACGGGGACCACTTGATCGGCGTGGAGCGCACGCAGGGCGGTCGTCACCCGGAAAGCGATCAGGGCCTGCGGGAGTGCGTCCTCGTACGCGGTCAGGATGGATCAGATCCAAGGCCGAGGCTGGCGAACTGGTACGGCGCGGACGGCAAGCGGGAAGGCCGCGGATGCGGGCTCAGTTGTTCCGGTAGGCGGCGCGCACGGCCATGTCCGCCAGTTCGTTCCGCCACACCGGGGATATGGGCGCGTCTGCGATGGCACCGCAGCCCCGCTCGACGAGGTCGGCGATGTGCCGTTCGACATCCTCGGGAACACCCGTGTCCTGGAGGCGGCGGTGCACCTCGTCAGGGGTGTGTCCCGGCTCCGTGATCAGACTGCGGATGCCCTCGTCCCGCTGCATCGCCCACCCCAGCAGCAGCGTCATCTTGTGCTGGCTGAAGTCGAGACCGGTGGGCTTGCCGGTCTCCGCGGAATCCCCGAACGCGTCCAGCAGGTCGTCACGGAGCTGGAATGCCTCGCCCACCGCCTCGCCGTACTCCACGAAGGCGGCGGCGAGGTCGGCCCGGCCCGCCCCGCTCGCCCCCATGACCAGCGGCCGGTGAATGGTGTAACGGCCGGACTTGATCAGGGCGATCAGGCGAGAGAGCCGGGGATCAACCGAGAACTCGGCAGCAGCGGCGATATCCAAGCACTGGCCGATGTGCAGTTCGGAGCGCAGTCTGTACCACTCCGCAAGCACCCCCGACGGCGCCTGGGACACAAGCTCCTCCGAGTAGACGAGCGCCAGGTCGCCGATGAGGATGGCCACACCCTCGCCGAACCGGCGTGACTCGCCCCGCCAGCCACGGGTTTCGTGCAGCTCGGAGAAGGCCGTGTGCACGGTCGGCTTTCCACGCCGCTGGGAGGAATTGTCCAGGATGTCGTCGTGGATGAGGGCGGAGACGTGCAGCATCTCCAGGCCTGCAGCCGCCGCCACGATCCCGGGGTCGTGTGGATCACCGCCGGCGGCAAGATAGCCTGTGATGCAGAAGGCGGGCCGGATCCGCTTGCCGCCCGACGCAACCAAATCGGACAGCGCGTCGACGGCGACGACCGCCCGTTCGTCCACCTCGGCATAGCGGGCGCGCTCGGCCGAGAGGAACGAGCGCAGCCTGTGCTCCACCCGCTGCAGCAGGTCATCAGTGATACGTCGCACGGAGGCGGTCGACTCCTGACCGGTGGCGGGCCAGGGGGTCACTTCGGTAGTCACTGCATATCTCCTTGGGCGGGACGTATGAGCACGTGAGGCGGGGCGTGGTGAACGGCACTGCTGAGCTTGGACTCGGGTGGTCGACGTGTCCGGTGGGAAGCCTGCCGACACCCAAGAGGCAACATGAGCGATGACCGGCCGGTCGGTAGCGGTAGTGGCCGGGCTTGTACGGGCCTTCGACCTTCACGCCGATGCGGTCGGCCTGCTCGGGGCGCAGCTCGGTGAGCTTCCCCCAAGGGCGTCCAGGTCCAGGCGCGCGGCCTTCTCGTCCAAGTGCTTGGGCAGCGCATAGACGTCGGCCGGATACGCCTCGGGCTTGCTGAACAGCTCGCTCTGGGCCGGCGCGGCGTCGTTGCGTCGGTCTGTTGCGAGCTACGTGTCTCAACCGCCGCGGCGGCCGGCCGATCGCCGGTCACGCCCGGTTCCGGTGCTCCTGGGTAAGCCGGTGGGACAGCGCGACCCGCTGCACCTTCAGCGTCGCGGTGCGCGGCAGCTCGGCCTGCGGGATCTGGATCGGGTCGGCCAGCTGGGGAAAGTCGGCGACGGCCGCGCGCCAGCGGTCCCGGTCCAGCGGCCTGTCGTCGTGGGTGCAGATGACCGGGACCGGCTGGGAGTCCGGGCCCTGCACGACGACGAGTTCACACAGCTCGTCCAGCTTGCCCAGCACCACGTCCTCGATCTCCAGGGAGCTGCGCACCCCGGAGATCATGTCGATCTCCCGGTCGAGCATGTGCAGACAGCCGAACCTGGTGCGGTAGCCGACGTCCCCGGTCCGCCACCAGTCGCCCTTGCGGTTGGCGTCGTACCGCTCCTGCTCGGCGAAATAGGTCTTCGCCAGGCCGTCCCAGGCGACCTCGATGTAGCCGGGGTTCGTCTCGGACGGCGGCTCGCCGTTCCGGCTCACCACGCGGACCTTGGCGGCGCCCTTGGGCATGGCCCAGCCGACGCAGCGCCCGTTCGCCTTGTGGGCGGAGTTGCGGAAGTAGGCGCGGCCGACGGCCGGACCGACCTCGCTCTGCCCGTAGATCTGGAAGAACAGGGCCCCGCGCCGGTGGGAGGCCTTGAGCAGCTGGCTCCTCGTCCTGGGGTGGATCGCGTCGAAGGTGCTGCTGAAGACCTTCACCGACCCGAACGGCATGCGCGGGTCCTCGGCCAGCTCCTCCCACTCCATCAGCGAGTTGGGCAGCGCCTCGACGAACACCGGCCGGTGCTCGATGAACTGCTCGGCGACGTCGGCGGGGTCCGACTCCCTCAGCAGCAGGACCGGGAACTCCTTCAGCAGCGCCAGGGACATTGCCGCGACCATCCGCGAGTGCACGAAGGGGATGTGGATCGCGACGGTCTCCTTCTTCCGCATCAGCGCCAGCAGCCGCCACTGCGGGACGAGGCGGATGCCCTGGGTGCGGGGCGTGTGCACCACGAGCTTGGGAATCCCGGTGGTGCCGGAGGTGTGGGTGATCACGGCGGCCTCGTCGATCGGCCGGACCACCGGCTTGACCCGCGGCGCACCGGCGAGTTCGGCGAGCGAGACCGCCCCCGGCCGTTCGCCGGCCACCGCGATCACCCGCTGGGTGAGGTCCGCGAGCGGGATCTCGGCCAGCTTGTCGAGCTTGTGCACGTCGGTGAGCAGGTTCGGCCGGTCCACCCGCTCGAGCAGGGCGCCGACGGTCACGGCATCCAGGGCGGGCGACAGCATCACCACGACCGCTCCGATGCGGGACGCCGCGGCGGCGAGTATCCAGATGTCGGCGTTGTGGGTCTTGTGGATCACGACGTGCTCGTCGGGACGGACACCGGCCGCCCACAGACGGCCCGCCAGGTCGTCCACGTGGTCAGCGTACTGGGCCACCGTCAGGCGCCGCCCAGCCTCGGGCAGGACGTCCAGATCGTGGTCCAGGATGATCGGCGTCGACCCGTTCACGGCCGCGGCCATCTCCGGCAGCAGGCCGATGTGAAGACCGCGCTTCTGTATCGATTTGTAGGCTATGGAGCCTTTCATGGGGACTGTCTCCTTCGAGGCACGCTGCGAGGTCAACGGCGCACTGTGCGGGATCCGTGGCCGAGCCGGCCGACGCCACCGGGTTCCGTGCGGGCTCCGGGGGCGTACGGACAACTCCTCAAGGACCGCTCGACTCCTGGCCGAGCCGGCGGTGACGAGGCCCGGGAGGGGCGCGGGTACTTCTATGCGGCCCGCCGGGTGGACGACGTGTGGGTCCGCAGCGCGGTCCGCAGGACCTGCGCGACCCGTTCGACCTGGCCCTGGCTCAGCTCGGCGTGCATGGGGATGGCGAGATTGCGGCGGAAGAGGTCCGCCGAGACCGGGCAGGTCTGCTTCGACTCGAACACCGGCTGGACGTGCGTCGCCCAGGTGCCGTGCCCGCAGCCGATGCCCTGGGCGCGCAGGTCCTTGGCCACCGCCGCCCGGTCCACGCTCTCACCCAGCGTCACCATGTAGGACTGCCAGGCGTGGGTGCGGTCCTCGGGCACCTGCGGCAGGGTGAGGAGTTCCTCGCCGGCGAGCAGGTCGGCGTAGCGGGCCGCGACGGCGCGGCGGCGCTCCAGCAGCTCGCCGATCCGGCCTATCTGCACCTGCAGGATCGCCGCGGCGATGTCGGACAGCTTGAAGTTGTACCCGATCTCGGTGAACTCCGGGATCGGCAGGCCGACGACCTGCGCCTGGTCGAAGATGCTGCCGATGCCGAAGGACGAGCGCAGCCTGGCGTCCGCCGCGACGGCCGGGTCGGCGGCGATCAGGGCCCCGCCCTCACCGCTGGTGGCACCCTTGCGTCCGTGGAAGGACAGACAGGCCACCTCGGCCAGAGCGCCCGCCTCGCGTCCCTGGTAGGTCGCGCCGACCGCGCAGGCGGCGTCCTCGACGACGAACAGCCCGTGGCAGTCGGCGAGCGTCTGCAGCTGCGCGTAGTCCGCGGGCATGCCGACCGTGTCGACGGCGATCACGCCCACGGTCCGCGGGCCGATCAGGTCCGCCACCGCCTGCGGGTCGATGGTGCCGGTGTCGGCGCGCACGTCGGCGAAGACCGGGACGGCGCCGACGTAGCGCACCGCATGGGCGGGGGCGGGGAAGGTGTAGTCGGCGACGATGACTTCGTCGCCCGGCTTGACGCCGAGCGCGAGCATGGCCAGGTGGAGCGCGGCGCCGCAGTTGCTCACCGCCACCACGTCACCGGCGCCGTAACGCTCCTTCAGCTGGGCTTCCAGCGCCTTGCCCTTCGGGCCCTGGCCGGCGGGCCAGCCCGAGGCGAACACCTCGGCGACAGCGGCCAGTTCCTGTTCGCCCAGGCTCGCTTGCACCAGGTCAATCGTGTCCATCGTGCTCATGTCGCTCACGCTCCGCGCTTCGTTGCCGACTGGGATGGAAGGAGAGCGGGGGGTTCGTAGCGCAGCGGTGTGAGCTGATGGACGTCATAACGCCGGCGCATCTGCTCCACGGCCTCGGCGTCCACCGGCCCGCCGGCCTGCCAGATTTCCGCGATCTCCTCGAAGTAGTACTCGTGATAGGGCGACGGATAGCACTGGAACAGCATGCGCGCCGGTTCGTTCGAGGCGTTCCTGAAGGCGTGCGGGGTCCCCGGGGGAACGAACATGCAGGCGCCCTCGGTCGCGCTGACGACCCGGTCTCCGTCGGTCGACTCCCAGTCGTGCCAGGAGTTCTCGGTGCGCTTGGCCGGCTCGAACGCCAGGAGCTGAAGCTCCCCTTCCAGGACGTAGAAAAATTCCTGGGAATCGTTGTGGACGTGCGCCCCGACGTCGAATCCGGGCGGCACGACCACCTCGAAGATCGACACGGAAGAGCCCTGCTCCTTGGTGGCCTTGAAGGTCACTTCCTGCGCCTTGGTGATCAGCTTCCGGCCCCCGGCGGGCGGGACGATGAGGCCGGTCATGCGGCGTTGCCCGGTTCGGCCGGAGCATCGACAGTCCACCGGCCCAGCGCCATTTCCGCGGTGATGCCGGGACCGAAGCCCGCGATCAGACCGGTGGCGTCGGTTGCCGGGGTGTCCTCCTCGAACAGGCGGCGCGCCGCGTCGAGTACGACGGCGCTGGCGATGTTCCCGTACTCGGTCAGGGTCGCCCAGCTGTGGCGGAACACCTTGCGGTCGACGTTGAGGAACTTCGCGAGGTCGTCCAGGATCCGGGGGCCGCCGGCGTGGACGATGTAGAAGTCGAGGTTGCCGGCATCCCAGCTGTGGTCCTTGGCGAACTCCCGCAGCACCGGGGCCAGCGGTTCCATCGTCCCGGGCACCCGGCGGTCCAGCTGGAAGTGGAAGCCGGTGTCCCGCACGGAGTAGGCGATCCACTCCTCGGTGTTCGGGATGAGGTAGGAGGCATTGCGCTCCAGCTCGATGCCGACGCCCCCGGTCCCCCGCACCACAGCGGCCGCGACCGCGTCACCGAACAGCCCGTCGGACAGCAGCGAACCGATGTCGTCCGCATCGGGCTGGTAGCACAGCGAGCACAGCTCGCACGCCACGATCAGAACGTTGCTGCCGGGGTGGGCCAGGCAGAAGTCGTGGGCCCGGTTGATCGCCGCGCCGCCCGCCGCGCATCCCAGCTGTGCGATGGGGATCTGGCGGGTGTCGGACCGGAATCCGAGCTTGTTGATCAGCCATGCCGTCAGCGACGGCATCAGAAACCCGGTGCACGATACATATATGATCGCGTCGATGTCCCGTTCCACCACGTCGGCGTTTTCCAGGGCTCGTTCGATGACCTCCGGGCACCGCTTCTTGGACTCGAGCTCATAGATGCGGTTGCGTTCCGTCAGGCCCGGGTGGGTGAGCGTCTTCTCGATGGGCTGCACAATATGCCGCTTCTGCACCCCCGTGTTCCGAATCAGTCGAAGCGCTAAAGGAAGCTGAGGCTTTCCACCGTGGACTCTCTCGGCGAATTCCAGAGTCTCTTCCATCGTGATGACATATTCCGGCGTGCTCACCGCGGGCTTGCATAGCCTCGGCATATCTGGAATCTTCTTTCTCTAGAGTCTGCCTTCGGTACGTGAAGATTCTTTTTGTGCACAGCGTCCGGAGCCTTTTACCGGCCGCTTTTGCCCAGCACACAGAACGGCCACCGCACAGGGGGCCGTGGTGGTGACGGGTGGACAGGGCACGGCGGGTCACGCCCGGTGGGACCGGAACCGGCTGCGCGGCAGGCCGGGATGCTCATCGGCCGGCGCCGGCGTGCGGGCCTGCCGTCTCCTGGCGCGCACGGGCAGGCGGTTCAACGCCGTCCGGGAACCTGCACGCAAAGCCCTGCAACAAGAAGGCCTGGATGAGGTGTTGGTGAAGTCCGCCGCTCGCCGCTCAACGTCCCACGAGCGTTCGGACGGTACCGCCCGGGTGCAGCGCCACACACCTGACACGGACTCGGTCTCGCCGGTACGGGCCGGTGGACGCGGCACTCAATCCACGGCCACACGGCGGGTTTCGGGCAGGGTAGGCGTGCTGAAATAGTGACACGGTTGGCATCTTCGCGCCAAGAGCACCTCAAAGTGACGTGAGTCACGTCAGCCGAGGTCGTGGGGTCGCCGGTGTGCAGTGAAGTGCCGGGTCAGTCCGCCGTGTTGTGTTCCGGCGGCAGGATCAGGGTGGGTTCGAGGACGACGCGGGCGGCGGGCTCTTCGTTCACCCGTGCCAGCGCAGGCCGCGCGCCCCGGTGCTGGCGCCACCCGGCCTGCGCCACCACCACGGCGACGTAGGGAATGCCACCCGCGCCGACCAGCGCGCAGACCGCGAGGGCGGGCCAGCGGTTCCAGGTGACGGCCATCACCACCACACAGGCGCTGCGCACCAGCATGGCTGCGAGGTAGCGGCGCTGACGGCCGCGCAGGTCCCGCGTCAGGCCGGTGCGCGCCCGGGTGATGGACTCGGCCCGGGCAGCATCCCGGCGCCATGGAGTGGTGTTCATCGGGCCTCCGTGGACACTCCGGCACGGCGCCGGAACCGGAAAAAAAGGGGGCTGGACCCTGCCGGTTGGACGAAGGATCCCGTGCGGTGCGGACGTTCACCTACTGGGCGGCCGTGCCGCGGGGCGGCGGGCCGCTACGGCGCCGTACGGTCGTCGGGTCACGGATGGCTGCCGTGTGCCGTGCACCGCCGGAGTGACGGCGGGCGGTGGAACAGCGGACGGTGGACAGTGGAACGGCAGAAGGCCGAACGGCGGGCCGCGGGCGGTGCAACGGCGGCGGCGCGGGTGACCGTCCTCTGATCACCCGCGCCGCCGTCCCTGGCCCGGTTTTCGGCTGTGGGCCGCCGGGTCAGTGCACGTCCTGGTCCGGCTCTCGCTCCTTGGGCGCGCGCTGGGCGCCGATTTCCAGGTGCCCGTCTGCCGAGCCGTGCCCGTTGGCCGAGTGGCCGAAGTGTTCCAGGGCCTGCTCCATCTCCTGCGGGGTCGGCTTGGCGATCTGGTTGCCGTACAGCCAGCGGCTGAGCCGGTAGCGCAGCACCTCCTTGCGGGCCTTGGGATTGGGCACGCCGTTGCGTTCCGTCGCGGGCGCCGGCAGCGGCTCGTAGGACTCCCTGGCCAGCAGCGCGTACTCCTGTCCGCGGTCGAGGCGCTCGTGCATCTCGACGAACTCGCCGTGCGGCAGCCTTTGGATCTTTCCGGTCTCGCGGCCGTGCAGGAGCTTGTCGCGGTCCCTGCGCTGCAGGCCCAGGCAGATCCGTCGGGTGATGACGTAGGTCAGCGCCGGGACGAGGAAGACCCCGATCCGTATCACCCATGTGATCGAGTTCAGGGACAGATGAAAACGCTCGGCCAGGATGTCGTTGGCGCCGCCGAAGAACAGCACCAGGTAAAGGGCGACGAACGCGCAGCCGAACGCGGTCCGCGTGGGGTGGTCGCGCGGCCGGTCGAGGAGATGGTGCTCCCTTTTGTCCCCGGTGACCCAGGCCTCCAGGAACGGCCAGAGAGCGATCACGCCAGCCATCACCGTGGGCAGGATGACGGCCGGGACCACGATGCCGAGATTGATGGTGTAGCCGCCCCAGATGGTGAACTCCCAGGCCGGGAAGGCCCGCAGCGCGCCTTCGAGGAAACCCATGTACCAGTCCGGCTGGGATCCCTGGGAGATCTGGTCGGCGCGGTAGGGACCGTACATCCACACCGGGTTGATCTGCGCGATGCCCGCCAGCAGCGCGAGCACCCCGGAGACCAGGAAGAAGAAGCCGCCGGCCTTGGCCGTGTAGTTCGGCACAAGGGGCTCACCGACGACGTTCTTCTCGGTGCGGCCCGGGCCCCGGAACTGGGTGTGCTTGTGGTAGAAGACCAGGATCAGGTGGACGGTGAGCAGGATGAACACGAGTGCTGGGATCAGCAGGATGTGCAGGCTGTAGACCCGGGGCACGAGGTCGTGGCCCGGGAACTCGCCGCCGAACGCGAGCATGTGCACATAGGTGCCGACCAGCGGGACGGCGAGCGTGATGCCCGAGGTGATGCGCATACCGG
Organism: Streptomyces sp. NBC_00873; assembly: GCF_045207415.1. NCBI lineage: Bacteria > Bacillati > Actinomycetota > Actinomycetes > Kitasatosporales > Streptomycetaceae > Streptomyces > Streptomyces sp. NBC_00873. Next base: position 9,075,148 of record NZ_CP108803.1, on the reverse strand, counting down.
TGCCGGAGAGCAGGTCGTCGGGAAGCGCGTACCCGAAAAAGCCCTCCAGGCTCACCAGGACAAGCATCACGAAGCCGATCAGCCAGTTGACCTCACGCGGTTTGCGGAACGAGCCGGTGAGGAAATGCCGCAGCGTGTGCAGGCAGAGCGCACCGATCATGACCAGGGCCGACCAGTGGTGCAGCTGGCGGATGAACAGGCCGCCGCGCACCTCCAAGCTGATCTCCACTGTGGAGGCGTAGGCCCCCGACATCCGCACGCCCTCGAGCGGGCCGTACGGGCCGTGGTAGACGGTCTCGGCCATGGTCGGCTCGAAGAAGAAGGTGAGCCAGGTCCCGGTGAGAATCAGCACGATGAAGCTGTAGAGCGCTATCTCGCCGAACATGAACGACCAGTGCTCGGGAAACACCTTGCGGATCAGGAACCGGAAGTTGTAGATCCCGAGCCGCTCGTCCGCCCAATCGGCGATGCGCTCGCCCTTCGGCGTCTCGGTGCGCGTACCCTGCGGCGCTGTTTCGGTCGTGCTCATACCCGCGCGCCCTCCCCTCGCCGCTCGGTTGTCACAGGCACACCCGGTCCGGCCAGCGAACGGTCGGTGGTGGGGGCGGCCTGCCGCGGCACAAGCGGGCCCGTGCCCTGGAGCAGATGGAACGCTATCGACGCGCGACTCGAACGAACAACCGACTTCAAGCCGAATCTCAAGCCTAACTCGACTGTTTCTTGAGCGAGTTGCGAGTCAGTGGGGTGCGCATCGGCCATCTCCGTGAATAACTGGCCATGCTTCCCGGCCTCGTTGGCCGTGCATGGTGCCCGCCTTTCGCTCAACTGCTCCTGCAAAATTGCTAGTTGATCCACTCTTGTCACACGGAAAGCATAGGCCCGCGCTCAGCGCGGCTCGCGACCGGCTACAACCTGCCGCGCGTTCCGGAGCGCGGCACTCACGGCCGCCGCCGGTCACCGGCGGGCGCCGCGGCAGGCCACTGTGCCGAGGACCCCGTGGTGGGTCTGCGCCCGGCAGAGCCGGTGGAGACCCCGGCGGCAGATGCGTCCGGCGCGACGGAGCGGCGCCGGAGCGCGTCCTGGCCGTGGGTGGTGCTGGGCGGCGTCGCCTGGGCCGGGCCGCGCGGGCCGCGGAGCGCGGCCCGCAGCGCGCCCGGCCGCAGCGCCGCGGCGGGCTCGGCAGCCGTCTGCAGCAGTTCGAGCAGCAGCGTCGCCGCGTACGGATCGGTGGTCGCAGCTGCCGCGATCCGGTCCGCGTACCGCCTGCTGAGCCGGGTGCGCACTCCGGCACGCGGCTCTTGGCCCGCCTTCGCCACGCGCAGATTGCGGGTGCTCATGTGCCAGGCGGGGGCCAGGCGGTGGGCAAGGGCCCGGCGCAGCCGGTAGCCCAGGCCGACCGCTGTGCCGTGACTGGTCAGCATGTGATCGAGGACGAGGGCGGACTGCACCGCGATCGTCATGCCCTGACCGTGGGCCGGGTCGAGGGCGGCGAGGGCGTCGCCGACGACGATGAACTGGTCGGGCCAGCGGCGCAGCTTCTCGTAATGACGCCAGCGGTTCTCGGTCCGGCCGCTGCCGTAGATCGGGCCGAGCGGGGTGGCGGACTCGATGACGTCGCGCAGCAGCGGGTGACGCAGGGCGCCCGCCGCGCGCAGCAGCCCCTCGTGGTCGGCGGGTGATCGCTTGTCGTCACTGGTACAGATCGACACCGACCAGCGGCCGCCCTCGATGGGATTGAGCATGCCCTGCACCGGATTTTCGGCCGAAGCCATGAGTAACAGGCTCTTCCAGTCGGCGACATGGCCGATGGGCGGTGCGAACACGACGGTGGTGTACCTGGTACGGGCATCGGCCACCGTTTCCCTGGGCGGCTCGTAACCGAGTTCGGCAAGCCATTGGGGGGCGCACGAGCCGCGTCCGGTGGCATCGACCACGAAGTCGGCGGATATCAGGCGCCGGGCAGCCCATCCGTCGGTCGCCTTCCGGTCCCGCCCGCGCACCCATACGCCGGTGACGGTGTCGTGGCGGCCGGGCTGCAGGGAGACGACCTCGTGCTCCTGCAAAAAGGTCACCTTGGAGTCGGCGAGCAGCCGGTCGCGCATCACCGCGTCGATCAGATCGCGGCTAGCGCTCAGCATCGACAGGTCCGAGTCGAACCGGGGCAGCCAGCCGCCCGGGCCGAGCAGCAGCATGTCCTCGGGCATGCGGACGCGCACCGCTCCGGCGCCGGTCAGGTCCTGGCCTATGCCGGGAAACAACTGCTCCAGGCCCTGCTGGGCAGCTGTCATGAGGCTGTGCGTGTGCCGCGCCTGGGGCACGCCCCGGCGCCGCGCGGGTCCGCGTGGCACCCAGTCGCGCTCGATCACGGTGACCCGGTCCATGAAGTTGGCCAGGGCCCGCGCCGCGGTGAGCCCGGCGATGCCCGAGCCGATGATCACGGCGTGGCCGTGGCCGTCACCCCCGTCGATAACACCCGCGTTCAGACTCAACTTACCTGCCTTCCCAGTGGGTTGTGCTTGCATCATGCGGGGCGTGGCCACCCGCACGAGGGAATTCGGCCCGTCGAGGGCGGGAGTTCGAGTGGCCTTCGAGGCAGTCACGAGGAGAACTCGAGCGGGATCGCGCGGGGGCGGCAAGAAGCGGTGGGTCTCGGCCGAGTCCAGCCCGCCGCCGGTGCGGGGACCGGCGGGGCCTCGCAGCCCCGGCCGTGATCCGTCGCCCGGATGCCGCCGGCGGAGCTTCCCGCCGGCGGGCGACCTCGAACGCACGTCTGCCTCGCGGCGAAAGGGGCTGGGCACAACGCGAACGAGATGACGACCACCCCTGGGCCGCGCCCATCCCGCACCAGCCGTCCTTGTCAGACCGGCCGGCCATTGGGGGGTGGGTGAAGGAGCGGGGCTGGGGTGCGTGCATCGCAAGGCGGAGGATTGAGCCATGGCGAATGGTGCCTCCCCTGCTCGAGCGAAGCCGAGAGCTCGGGGAACATGGTGATGGACGACAACGCCGCGAGGTACGTGCCCCAGCCCCGTGACGCCACCCCCCAATTGCCGGCCGGTCTCAGTTACGGCGCCGGGGTCCGCACGCACCCCGGCTCGGTGAGCGCCCGGTCCACCAAAGGACCGGCGGCGCCGGTGTAACCGTCCGGGTCGAGGAGGGCGGCCGCCTCGCCGCTGTTCAGCACGCCGGCCAGCTGCGGGAGTTCGGCCAGTACGTCGGCCAGCGGCCGGCCGGCCCGGGCGGCGAGGAGCGAGGCCTGGGTCAGCAGTTCCTTGGCGGCCGTCTTGCCGATGCGCGGCGCCAGGACGGCCGAGACCCGCTCGGAGACCAGCTGCCCGCCGGTCGCCTGGAGGTTGGCGCGCATCCGTTCCGGGCGGACGGTGAGTCCCTGCGCGAGTTCGACGGCCGTGTGCGCGGCGCCGCCGGTCAGGCGCAGGCATTCGCGCAGCGGCTGCCACTCGGCATGCCACACCCCGGCCGAGCGCTCGTCCTCGGCGGACAGGCACTGCATCAGTACGGTGGCCAGGGCGGGCACTTGGAGGGCGGCGGAGCGGATCAGGGTCGCGAGCACGGGGTTGCGCTTGTGCGGCATCGCCGAGGAGGCGCCCCGCCCGGCGACCGCGGGCTCGGCCACCTCGCCGATCTCGGTCCTGGCCAGCACCAGCACATCCGCGGCGATCTTGCCGAGGGCCCCGGCCGTGTGGGCGAGGGCGGTCGCCAGGTCGGCGACGGGGGTGCGCAGGACGTGCCAGGGCAGGACGGGGGCGGACAGCCCGGTCTCGGCGGCGAAGGCGGCGCCGAGGCCGTCGAGTACGGCCGCGGGATCGGTGCCCTCACCGGCGTACTGCAGATAACCGGCCAGTGTTCCGGCCGCGCCGCCGAGCGCCACCGGAAGCCCGCCGTCGGCGATCCGCTCCAGGCGCTCGACCGCGTCCAGGACCAGCTGGCGCCACCCGGCCGCCTTCAGCCCGAAGGTCGTGGGGACGGCGTGCAGGGCGAGGGTGCGGCCCGCCATCACGGTGTCCCGGTGCGCGGCCGCGAGGTCGCCCAGCGCGGCGGCCACGGTGTGCAGGTCCGCGACGATCAGGCGCAGCGCGCGGGCGGCCACCAGCATCGCGCCGGTGTCGAAGACGTCCTGGCTGGTGGAGCCGCGGTGCACATATTCGGCGGCCTGCGGGGAACGCTGGGCGACCACCGCGGTCAGCGCCTTGACCAGCCCCACGACCGGGTTCGCGGTCTCCCGCGCGGCCAGCGCCAGCTCGCGCACGTCCAGCAGGTCCGCGCGGGCGGCGGCCGTGATGGCCTCGGCCGCGTGTGCGGGCACCGTGCCGCAGCGGGCCTGGGCTCGGGCCAGGGCCGCCTCCGCGTCGAGCATCGCCTGCAGCCAGGCGCCATCGCCCACGGCCGCCTCGACGTCGGTGCCCGCCCGGACCGGGGAGAGCAGCCCGGCGTCCAGGTGGGCGGGCAGGGCCGCGGGTTCCGGGGGCTCGTAGCGGGAGGTCATGCGTCTGCCTTCGCGCTCAGGGCGGCGGCTGTGCGGGCCGCCGCGGCGGTGGACGGTTGCTGCCGGCACGGCGGGTGCCGGGGGCAGGGCGAGGACCGCCGCCGCGATGGCGTCGGAGTCCTCCAGGGTGACCGAGCCGACGCCGGGTCTGATGCCCGCGGCGGTCACCCAGTGCACGGATTCTGTCGGCACCCCGTAGGCGAAGCGCCTGGGATGCGGCACGCCGTGGGCGTCGATCAGGTGGTAGGGCCGCTCGGACACGGCCAGGCCCCCGGTCTCGTAGTCGGCGTCCCCCGCGCCGCCGTCGCCGGGGCCGCCCGCCGGGCGGGGGATGCGGTACGGGCGGCACTGCCCGGTGCGCAGCAGCTGGCGCATCAGCGGGTCCGCGGTGCGCCGCAGGTCGATCTCGGGCAGGCGGGCCTCGATGAGGACCGTGGCCCGCACCCGCACGCCCGGGATCTCGCTGGACGTAGCGGTGAAACAGGGGCCGAGCGGGTCGTGCGGGTCGGCGGTGACGCTCAGCCCGGGGCCGGTCACGTCGAGGATGCCGGCGTCCATGAGCGCGGCCATCTCCTCGATGCGGGACGCGGGCGGGCCGATGGACAGATAGGCGTTGAGCGGTGTGTACCAGCGATCGAGGTCGTCGCGGTGGGACGCGGCGGTCAGGCCGGCGTGGTCGACGGCGAGGCGCACCTCGTTGCGCAGGTCCCGCAGGACGTCGAGGGCGGCCTTGACCGGTCCGCTGACGTTGCCCTGGCGGGCCAGGCGGACGTCGTCGTCGAGGTGGCCGCGCAGCCAGCTGCGGAAGGCGGCCAGGTTGCTCAGGGCGCCAGGGCCGTAGGGGCGGGCGACGCGCTGCCAGTCCCAGCGCTCGGCCGCGCCGATCCCGGCCTCGTCAAGAAGCCTGTCCTCCGCCCGGCCCGGTGCGGCGTGCAGATACCGCTCGGTGAACTCCTCGACGGCCGCGGCGTCTTCACCGCGCGCCGTGAGCAGGGCCGCGTAGTAGACGCCGCACACTTCCTTGGAGATCAGCGGCCACAGGTCGGCGGCGAAGTCGATGGCCGCGCCGCGGGTGCCCCGGGCGCGCAGCGCCGCGATGTGCCCGGCGGTCAGGAGCCGGGGGAAGTAGCGGCCGTGGACGCCCTTTTCGTTCTCGCCGCGTGCCTGGTAGGGCACACCGCGCCGGGAGCCGGCGTACAGGCGCGGCTCGCGGCCCGAGGGCCGGTAGACCAGGCGGCCGCCGACGCGGGTGAACACGCCGCGCCGGCCCTGGGTGAACAGTGCCATGTAGTCGAAGAAGTTGAGCCCGAGCCCGCGCAGCAGCACGCTCTGCCCGGGCCGGATGCCCGACAGGTCCACGTCGGCCGGGTTGGCGGGGGCCACGTACACAAGCCCGCGCCGGGCGGCGAAGTCGGTCAGCTCCCGCTCCGTGTCGGTGGGCTGGGCCGGGACGTGGCCCTGGGCGAGGACGACCGCGGACAGGCCGGTCAGCCGGGTGCCGTCCTCCAGTACGACCGTCTGTGGCCCCGCCTGCCGGGCCGCGCCACCGGCGTCCTCGAGGGCGACCGCCCGCACGGGATACGTGCGCACCGTCAAGTGCGCGGCGGCCTTCGCGACGACCCGCTGGAACGCCCAGGTCAGATAGCAGCCGTAGAGCGCGCGGGTGGGATAGGCGTCGGGGCCCAGACCGCGCGCCTCGGCGAGGACCTCGTCGTCGTGGGCGGTCTGCGGGCCGGTGTCGAGCGTGCCCGACTCCAGGACCTTGGCCCACTCGTACAGGCTCGGCCCCTCCTCCAGCGGGCCTTCGATGCGGACGCTGGAGTCGATGTAGATCGTCACCTGGGAGGCGACGGTGTTCATCAGCAGGTGCCGGGACTGGTCAGGGCGCCACACCCGCCCTGAGCCCGGCGGGTCCGGGTCGACGACGTGCACGGTGACGGTGTCCCAGCGGGGCGACTTCCGTTCCTGCGCACAGAGCCGTTCCAGTACGGAAAGGCCCCGGGGACCGGCGCCGACGAGGCACACCTGAAGGTGTGCGGCCGTGCCGTCCCCGGCCGGAGGTGCGGATGGGCGGGTGTCCGGGCGCCCGGGTGACAGCGCATCACCCGGGGGGAACTGAGCGGCCGCCGCCACGAGCCGCCCTGCGGGGAGTGCGGCGCCTACTGCGCGTTCGCCTCCGTGCGTACCGTCCACAGTGCCTCCTTCCTCAGCCATCGTCGGCGCAGGCGCTCAACCAGGACTCACTTCCGCCTGGAAGCCGGCTTGAGCCGCCGTTCGCAAGCAGGCCCCGAACGAGGCTGTATCGGGACTCGAGTCGTCGGCCGGGTAATTGGTCTGTTCGCCGGGGCGCGCACCGCCGCACCGGACCCGGGACACAGAGCGGAATGCAAAGTCCTTCTACGGACCCGATCAGCCACGGAGAGGAAACACTGAGCTGACTGCCGCGACCGGCACGGGACATGCACGCGATTCACACGGGGGGCGAGCCACCTCATGAAGGAGCTTCGATGAAGTCTCACCCATGCCCCAGAGGCCACACTCAGGACAGCCGAGCCGCCGCCGGGTCCGTCCTGTGCGCTCCCTGCATCAGGCGGGTGGGGCGCAGCCTGCGCGCACTCCCCGGTCTCCACCAGGAGTGCCTGCACCAGGTGTCTCCGACGACCGCCAGGCGAACGAACCCGACAAAGGTTTCGGGAAGCCGTAAGCGGGACTACTTGGATATCTCGGTGCTCGACGCCCGCCACAACATTCTCGCCATTCTCGAATCGTGGTCGGGCATGGTCGTGGAGAAGCTCGGCACCACTGCCCCGCCTCGTACCGTGCCCCACTTGGCGCGGTTTCTCACGCTGCACATGGAGTGGCTTGCCGCCCAGCCCCCGGCGGTCGAATTCGCGGACGAGATCGAGGGTCTCGTCGTGGAACTGCGTCAGACGATCGATCCCGAGCCGAGTGATCTGCAGACGCTCATCAGGAAGTGCGTCGTGGACAACTGCTCCGGGACGATCAGTGTTTCACCGAAGAACAGCGCAAGTGCGGGAAACAGCAGCATAACCTGCTCTTCAGGGCATTCATGGGAGATGCGCGAGTGGCTCGGTCTCAGGAAACTCATGGAGCGGCAGCGAAAGGGCGTCAACGCATGACCAAGCCACCGAGCCACCGGCTCGTCCCCACGAAAGTGGCCGCACTCGCCGTGGGGGTGTCCGAAGCGACCATCCGCAAGTGGGTGAGCCGCGGGAAGGTCACCCGCTACGGCGCGCCTCACTGCCGCTCGGAGTTCGACATCGAGGAACTCACGGAGATCGCCCTGCAGCGTCGGCCCTGACCCGGCGGGCAGGACACACACCGGCGGCGACAGGACCCGGCCCTCTGGCCGCCCGCCGCGGGCAGGGCCCACCGCACCGTGGCACTCGCTCCGGCCGAGCGCCGGAGCCCGAAGTACCCGGAGCGCCCGAACAGCCGGGCCGAGACGGCAAGCCCTCCCCCACACACCCGGCGTACCCGAACTTTGCGAGCGGTCGGAGCCAGCCGCAGGCCAGGCACGGCACATGCCGATCAGGCCGTGGCCCTGACCGTCGCGGCCGCCCTCCTCGTACAGCTCGTGCGAGGCGCCCTTGCCGTCGTCCTCGGCCAGCAGGCCGAGCCCGTCGTCGAAGCGTGCCGGTGGCCCCCCGGCCTTCTCGGTCCGGGCCCGGCCACTGACCGCCGCCCGCGGCCCGGGGGCGTCCCGGGCGTCCGTCCGGGCCCGGCGATGCGGCGTGGGTACCGGCCCTGCGCGCCCGGCCGGGCCGTCTTGACGCGTTCGTCTCGCCAGGCGCCGGCCCAACGGCTGACCGCCGCCGGGTGAGCCGGCCGAGGCCCTGTCCGTGGGCCTCGGCCGGCTCAGCCGTACCCCGGTCGGCTGCGGGCCGCCCGCCCACGCGATGCCGCCCGCAGCGCCGCCGGACCCGCCGAGGAGACCGTCGCCGCACTGAGGCTGCCCCCGGGGCCTCGGCGACGGCCTCGCCCGCCCGGCCTCGAGAACAGACGGCACGGCCAGGACCGCGCGCCCCGGAGCCGGAACCGGTGAAGGCCCGCCCTGGCTGCGGCGAGGCGGCACCGGCCGCGGCAGCCGGGCCGGGCCCGATGGCCTGCGAGCCGCCCCCCCCTGCCGCCCTGGCCGTGGGGCGCCCCCGGGGGCTGTCCGGGCGGCGCGGGGCACCCGGGACGGCCCTTGCCAGGAGGCGGAGCGGGTGCGACCGCCGGTGTGCCGGCCCACGAGCGCGACGACGGGCGGGCTTCCGGCGCCGTCGCACGGCAGGTGAATCGTGCAGGCCGACGGGCCGGAAGCGTCCCAGCGCCCGGCTGCGGGCCCCGTTCTCCCGGACCCCGGCGGGCGCGCCGGGGCGCGGACGGCGGCGGAGCCGGCCGGCACCGGACGGCCGAAGTCGCCTGCCGCGCCGACGTGTTCGCCCGCCCGGCCCGCGGCATCCGCTCGAAGGTGCTGTCCCGTGCGATGCCACGAGCCAGCCCCGCCGACGTGACCCAGGTCACTTCGGCGTGGTGTTGGCGTCGCGTAGCCCCCGTGTCACTATCTACCCACGTCTACCCTGCCCAAAAGTTGCTGCGCGGCAGTGGATCGCGTGTCGTCCCGGCCGGTCTGCGCACGAAGGACCGGATCCCTGCGCGTACGGCACCAGTTTTCCTTCCGCATCCGGTCAACCGCTTGCCCGGGTGTTTTGCGCCGGTGCCCGGCTGGCACGGCATCACATGATGGTCTCGCGCCCCTCGTCGCGGCACCCCTCCGGGCTGTCGCATCAGGGCGGCGCCGCGTGACGGCCCGCTGTCTTTCCCGAAGCGGCCATGTCCGCACAGGCACGCTGCTTGTGCGGACATGGCCGCTTCTGACGTCCTGCTTCATTCCTTGTTTCAGAACTCCGGACGATGCGATCCCCATGACCATGCGATCTCCATGCAGAAAAGACAAAGGGAGCTGAGTGCGTTGACTCTTCCGACCTCAGCGGAGGGGGTATCAGAAAGCCGCCGGGCCTGCTCAGTCGGCATCGGCCGCGCCCATGCCAAGGCCATCCTGCTCGGGGAGCATGCAGTCGTCTACGGCGCTCCGGCGCTCGCGCTGCCGATTCCGCAGCTCACGGTCACGGCCAGCGCCGGGTGGTCTTCCCACGCCTCCGACAGCCAGGGCGACTTGTCCTACACGATGACCGGTACTCCGTCGCGGGCGCTGGTGACGCAGGCCTCCGACGGCCTGCGCCGGCTGATCGCGGAATTCAAGGCGAGAACGGGCGTGACGGGCGGGCCGCACCTCGACGTGCTCCTCGACAGTGCGATCCCGCCCGGCCGGGGGCTCGGCTCCAGCGCGGCAGGTTCGCGTGCGATCGCCTTAGCCCTTGCCGATCTCTTCGGCCGCGAACTGACGGAGAGCACGGTGTTCGACCTGGTGCAGACGACCGAGAACATGGCGCACGGCCGGGCCAGCGGCGTCGACGCCCGGGCCGTCGGCGCGTCCGCCCCGCTGCTGTTCCAGGCCGGCAAGGTCGAGGAACTGAGCATCGGCTGGGACGGCTTGTTCATCATCGCCGACAGCGGCGCCGCGGGCAGCACCAAGGAAGCGGTCGAGCTGCTGCGTGAGGGCTTCAGGTGCCATCCCGGGGCGCAGGAGAGGTTCGTGGGCCGGGCGTCGGACCTGACCCACGCGGCCCGGCAGGCCCTCGCCGACGGCAAGCCGGAGGAACTCGGCTCGCGGCTGACGGACTATCACGATCTGCTGCGCGCGGCTGGCCTGAGCACCAACCGGATCGACGCGCTGGTCGAGGCCGCGCTCTGGGCGGGCGGCCTCGGAGCCAAGATCACCGGGGGTGGCCTGGGCGGCTGCGTGATCGCGCTGACCCGGCCGGAGCGGGCCCGGGAGGTCACCCGGCAGCTGCACGAGGCCGGCGCCGTACAGACGTGGGTCGTATCGCTGAAGGGGCTCGACAACCATGCGCCGTGAACACCCGACCGCCGTGCTGCGACCGCTGCAGCAGGGCACTGCCAGAAGTGCCATCGCCGTCGCGCACCCGAACATCGCGCTGATCAAGTACTGGGGCAAGCGCGATGAGCGCCTCGTCCTTCCCGTCACCGACAGCCTGTCGATGACCCTGGACGTCTTCCCCACAACCACCCGTGTCCGGCTCGATCCCGAGGCCGGGCACGACCGGGCCACGCTCAACGGCGTGCCCGCGACGGGCGAGACACTGCGGCGCATCACCGCGTTCCTGAAGCTGGTGCGCGAGAGGGCCGGGCTCGGCCAGCGGGCCGTCGTCGACAGCCAGAACACCGTCCCCACCGGGGCGGGCCTGGCGTCCTCCGCCAGCGGGTTCGCCGCCCTCGCGGTGGCCGCGGCCGCCGCGTACGGGCTCGATCTCGACGCCACCGCACTGTCCCGCCTGGCCCGGCGCGGGTCCGGGTCGGCGTCGCGGTCAATCTTCGGCGGCTTCGCCCTCTGGCACGCCGGCTCGGACACCGGCACGGCCGCGGACGCGGACATCAGCTCCTACGCCGAGCCGGTGCCCGCGGCGGACATCGACCCCGCGCTGGTCATCGCCGTGGTCAACGCGGGGTCCAAAACCGTCTCCAGCCGGCAGGCCATGCGGCAGACCGTCGACACCTCGCCGCTGTACCGGCCGTGGGCCGCCTCCAGCAAGGACGACCTGGCCGACATACGGGCGGCGCTGCGCCGCGGCGACCTTCAGGCGGTGGGAGAGATCGCGGAGCGCAACGCGCTCGGCATGCACGCGACCATGCTGGCGGCGCGCCCCGCGGTGCGGTACCTGTCGCCGGCCACGGTCACCGTGCTCGACCGTGTGCTACAGCTCAGGCGGGACGGAATGGCCGCCTACGCGACCATGGACGCCGGGCCGAACGTGAAGGTGCTGTGCCACCGCGCGGATGCGGAGCGGGTGGCCGAGGCCGTCCGCGGCGCCGCCCGCAAGGGCACGGTGGTCATCGCCGGGCCGGGGCAAGGCGCCCGCCTGCTCAACGAGGACGGATGATGACGCCGCCGCGCACGGTGGTCCGGCAGGCGCCGGGCAAGTTGTTCGTCGTGGGCGAGTACGCGGTGGTGGAGCCCGGGAACCCGGCGATCCTGGTGGCGGTCGACCGGCAGGTCACCGTCACCGTGTCCGGCCCCGACCCCGATTCCGGCTGCGGCAAGTCCGACGTCGTGCTCTGCTCCGACCTCGCTCCTGAGCCGGTGCGGCTGCGCTGGCACGACGGCCGGCTTGCCGTGTGCGGCACGGACGGCGAGCAGCGTGCGCCCAGCGGAGTGACGTACGTCGCGTCGGCGATCGAGGTCGTGGGCCGGCTGCTGGCCGAACGCGGCCTGCCGGTGCCCGCGCTGAGCCTGTCGGTCGGCAGCCGCCTGCACGAGGACGGCAGGAAGTACGGGCTGGGTTCGAGCGGCGCGGTGACCGTGGCGACGGTTGCGGCCGTGGCGTCCTTCTGCGGGCTGAAGCTGTCGCCCGAGGCCCGTTACCGCCTGGCCCTGCTCGCCACCGCCCAGATCGACGCCAAGGCCTCCGGCGGTGATCTCGCCGCCAGTACCTGGGGCGGTTGGATCGCCTACCGGGCGCCCGACAGGGCCTTCGTGCTCGACCTGGCCCGGCGCCTGGGTGTCGACCGGACGCTTGCCGCGCCCTGGCCGGGTTTCGAGGTGCGCCGGCTGCCGCCCCCCGACGGCCTGTCTTTCGAGGTCGGCTGGACCGGAGAGCCGGCCTCCACCACCTCCCTGGTGTCCGGCCTGCACCGCCGGACCTGGCGGGGCACCGCGTCCCACCAGAGGTTCGTGGAAACCACCACCGACTGTGTGCGCGCCGCGGCCGCCGCCCTGGAGACCGGTGACCGGCAGGACCTGCTGCAGCAGATCCGCCGGGCCCGGCAGGAGCTGGCGCGCCTGGACGACGAGGTCGGCCTCGGCATTTTCACGGCCAAGCTGACGGCACTGTGCGACACCGCCGAGGCCGTCGGCGGCGCGGCCAAGCCCTCCGGGGCAGGTGGCGGCGACTGCGGTATCGCCCTGCTGGACGCCGAGGCGTCGCGGGAGATCTCACACGTACGGCAACGGTGGGAAGCGGCCGGGGTACTGCCCCTGCCGATCCGTCCCGCCCTGGAAGGGAACGAGAAATGATCGCTCAACGCAAGGACGACCACGTCCGGCTCGCTGTCGAGCAGCAGCACGAGCGCAGCGGACGCAATCAGTTCGACGAGGTGTCGTTCGTCCACCACGCCCTGGCCGGCATCGACCGGCCGGACGTGTCCCTGGCCACGACCTTCGCCGACATCACCTGGCAGGTACCGCTCTACATCAACGCGATGACAGGCGGCAGCGTCAAAACCGGCGTCATCAACCGGGACCTGGCCATCGCCGCCCGTGAGACCGGGGTGCCCATCGCGTCGGGATCCATGAGCGCGTACTTCAAGGACCCTTCGTGCGCCGACACGTTCCAGGTATTGCGCCAGGAGAACCCTGACGGGTTCGTCATGGCGAACGTCAACGCGACGGCGTCGGTCGACAAGGCGCGGCGAGCCGTCGACCTGCTGCAGGCCAACGCCCTGCAGATCCACATCAACACGGCGCAGGAAACGGTGATGCCGGAGGGCGACCGGTCGTTCTCGTCCTGGGTCCCCCAGATCGAGAAGATCGCGAAGAACGTCGACGTCCCCGTGATCGTCAAGGAGGTCGGTAACGGGCTGAGCTGTCAGACCGTCCTGACACTGCAGGACCTGGGTGTGCGGGTGGCGGATCTCGGCGGCCGGGGCGGCACGGACTTCACCCGCATCGAGAACGGCCGACGGGAGCTCGCCGACTACGCCTTCCTCCACGGCTGGGGGCAGTCCACCGCCGCCTGCCTCTTGGACGCGCAGGGCGTCGGCATCCCTGTGCTCGCCTCCGGCGGCGTGCGCCACCCGCTCGACGTCGCCCGCTCACTGGCGCTCGGCGCCTCCGGCGTCGGAGCGTCCGGGGGCTTCCTCCGCACCCTGCTCGACGACGGCGTATCGGCGCTCATCACGCAGATCTCGACATGGCTCGACCAGCTCGCGGCGCTGATGACCATGCTCGGCGCGCGTACCCCCGCAGACCTGACGAGCTGCGATCTGCTGATCCATGACGACCTTCGTTCCTTCTGCGCCGACCGAGGCATCGACACACGGCCACTCGCCCAGCGTTCCAGCTCCGTCGACGCCCTCCACGAGAAGACGGGAAACACACGATGACTGACGCGCACGCGATCGCGGGTGTCCCGATGAGGTGGGTGGGGCCCCTGCGCATCTCGGGGAACGTCGCCACCACCGAGACCCAGGTCCCACTCGCCACCTACGAGTCACCGCTGTGGCCGTCGGTGGGCCGTGGGGCGAAGGTCTCCATGCTGGCCGAGCAGGGCATCGTCGCCACTCTCGTCGACGAGCGGATGACGCGGTCGGTGCTCGTCGAGGCGACGGACGCGCAGACCGCGCACATGACCGCGCGGACCATCGACGCGCGGATCGACGAGCTTCGCGGCGTGGTGCGCACCTGCAGCAGGTTCGCCGAGCTGATCGGCATCCGGCACGAGATCACGGCCAACCTGCTGTTCATCCGGTTCGAGTTCTCCACCGGCGACGCGTCCGGGCACAACATGGTCACGCTCGCGTCCGACGCGCTCCTGAAGCACCTGCTGCAGACCATCCCGGGAATCTCCTACGGATCGATCTCGGGGAACTACTGCACGGACAAGAAGGCAACCGCGATCAACGGCATCCTCGGCCGCGGTAAGAACGTGGTCACCGAGCTGCTCGTGCCCCGTGACGTGGTCACCGACGTACTGCACACGTCGGCTGCCAAGATAGTCGAGCTGAACATACGCAAGAACCTGCTCGGGACCCTGCTCGCCGGTGGTATCCGCTCGGCGAACGCCCACTTCGCGAACATGCTGCTCGGGTTCTACCTGGCGACGGGCCAGGACGCGGCCAACATCATCGAAGGGTCGCAGGGCGTCACCATGGCCGAGGACCGGGACGGTGACCTCTATTTCTCCTGCACGCTGCCGAACCTGATCGTGGGCACGGTGGGCAACGGCAAGGGGCTCGGGTTCGTGGAGACGAATCTGGCCCGGCTCGGCTGCCGGACCGACCGTGCACCCGGAGAGAACGCGCGCCGACTCGCCGTCATCGCGGCCGCGACGGTGCTGTGCGGTGAACTCTCGCTCCTCGCGGCACAAACAAATCCCGGTGAACTCATGCGCGCACACGTTCAGTTGGAACGCGACGACAAGACAGTAAAGGTTGGTGCATAAGGGTATGTCCAACGATTCCGCGATCGGAATTCACGATCTGTCATTCGCGACGACCGAGTTCGTCCTGCCGCACACGGTGCTCGCCGAGTACAACGGCACCGAGATCGGCAAGTACCACCTGGGCATCGGCCAGCAGTCGATGAGTGTGCCCGCCGCCGACGAGGACATCGTGACCATGGGCGCCGCCGCCGCGGCGCCCATCATCGCCCGGCACGGGACCAATCGGATACGGACGGTCGTGTTCGCGACGGAGTCGTCGATCGACCAGGCGAAGTCGGCCGGTGTGTACGTGCACTCACTGCTCGGGCTGCCGTCGGCCAGCCGGGTCGTCGAACTGAAGCAAGCATGCTACGGGGCGACGGCGGCCCTGCAGTTCGCCATCGGCCTCGTACGGCGTGACCCCGCTCAGCAGGTCCTCGTGGTCGCGAGCGACGTTTCCAAGTACGAGCTGGACAGCCCGGGTGAGGCGACCCAGGGCGCGGCCGCGGTGGCCATGCTGGTCGGTGCGGACCCCGCCCTGGTGCGTATCGAGGAACCGTCTGGCCTGTTCACCGCCGACGTCATGGACTTCTGGCGGCCGAACTACCGCGAGGCCGCTCTGGTCGACGGGCAGGAGTCCATCTCCGCGTATCTGCAGGCGGTGGAAGGCAGCTGGAAGGACTACGGCGAGCAGGGCGGCCGCTCGCTCGAGGAGTTCGCCGCGTTCTGCTATCACCAGCCGTTCACGAAGATGGCCTACAAGGCCCACCGCCACTTGCTGAACTACTGCGGGCTCGACCCCGACAAGGCCGCGGTCGAGCGCGCCATCGGACAGACCACGGCCTACAACGCCGTGATCGGCAACAGCTACACCGCGTCGGTGTACCTCGGCCTCGCCTCGTTGCTCGACCAGGCGGACGACCTGACCGGCCGGTCCCTGGGTTTCCTCAGCTACGGCTCCGGCAGTGTCGCCGAGTTCTTCGCCGGCACCGTTGTTCCCGGGTACCGGGAGCACCTGCGGACTGCAGCGCACCGAGAGGCGATCGCCCGGCGCACGCCGGTCGGCTACGCCGACTACCGCGAGCTGCACGAACGGTCCTTCCCGGCCGACGGCGGCGACTACCCCACCCCGTCGCAGACCACCGGGCTCTTCCGGCTGGCCGGGCTCAGCGACCACAAGCGCATCTACGAGAAGCGCTAGATGTTCTGTCCACGGAGGTTGGTGACAGCGATCACGGTCGGGTGATCTTGAACGAGTGAGGGCCTTCGGGTCCCGCAGGCATGTGGGCAGCTCCGTTCGGGCTGCCCCACCTACGGGTCAGTCAGGGCCGCGCAGCCGCCGGCCTCTCGCACAGCGATTTTCACACCACTTGAGGGGAGGCCAGCCGCATGAGCGACGTCAGGATCCTCGGTACGGGTGCCTATGTGCCGGACCGGGTCGTCTCCAATAACGAGGCCGGTGCGGCGGCCGGGGTCGACGACGCCTGGATCACCGGCAAGACCGGGATCCGGGAACGGCGCTGGGCCGCCGATCACCAGGCCACCTCCGATCTGGCCACGGCCGCGGCGCATGCCGCACTGGAGTCGGCCGGCATCACCGCCGACCAGCTGTCCGTGATCGTGGTCGCCACCTCCACACCGGACCGGCCCCAGCCGCCCACAGCCGCCTATGTCCAGCAGCGCCTCGGTGCGATCGGCGCGGCGGCATTCGACGTCAACGCGGTCTGTTCCGGGTGGGTGTTCGCGCTCTCGGCGGCCGAGGGCGTGCTCGCGCGGCAGCGCGGCCATGCGCTGGTCATCGGCGCGGACCTGTACTCGCGCATCCTGAACCGGGCCGACCGCAAGACGGTCGTCCTGTTCGGGGACGGTGCCGGCGCGCTGGTCCTGGGGCCGGGCGGCGAGGGCTCGCGCGTCCGGCATGTCGCGCTGCACACGTTCGGCGAACTGTCGCGCCTGATAGAGGTGCCCGCGGGCGGCAGCCGGCTGCCCCTGGACCAGGACGCCCTCGAGGCCGGCCTGCAGTACTTCGCGATGGACGGACAGGGGGTGCGTCGCTTCGTCGCGGACCATCTGCCGCAGCTGGCCAAGCAGTTCCTCCAGGAGGCCGGTGTCGTACCCGACGACATCAGCCACTTCGTCCCGCATCAGGCCAACGGCGTCATGCTCGACGCCGTCTTCGCGGAGTTGGCCCTCCCTCGCGCCACCCTGCATCGGACGCTGACGCACTACGCCAACACGGGAGCCGCCTCGATCCCGATCACCCTGGACGCGGCTGCCCGCACGAGTGCTTTCCGCCCGGGCGACCTGATCCTCCTAGCCGGCTTCGGTGGCGGAATGGCAGCGGGTTTCGCGCTGGTCGAGTGGTAACCAGAGAACTCCTTGTTCCCGCGCTCCCGTAGACCGTTCTGGGGGTCTTAGCGGCCGGCCGCTCGAAGACCGCGGCTCGGCGGAGCACACAGGGCGTGCAGCGCATGAAGCCCGCCGGACGCGGCCCGGCGAGCCAGCGGTTCGTCCGCGCCCACCGCCGCCCCTGCCAGGAAGGCTGCACCCATGTCGCTTGTCCTTGACGCCGCCGCTCAGGACCTCCTGTTCCGCGAGGCCCGTACCGCCAACACGTTCACCGACGAGCCGGTGACCGAGGAGCAGATCCAGGCGATCTACGACCTGGTCAAGTACGGTCCGACGGCGTTCAACCAGTCCCCGCTGCGCATCACCCTGGTCCGCTCCCCCGAGGCCCGCGAACGTCTGGTGCAGCACATGGCCGAGGGCAACCGCCGGAAGACCGCCGCCGCGCCGCTGGTCGCCATCCTCTCCGCGGACAACGAGTTCCACGAGGAACTGCCCAGGCTGCTCCCGCGCTTCCCGCAAGCCAAGGACGTGATCTACGCCCAGCGCCCGGTCCGTGAACGGTCCGCCCTGGTCAACGGCGCCCTGCAGGCCGCGTACTTCATCCTGGGCATCCGCGCCGCCGGCCTGGCCGCGGGCCCGATGACCGGCTTCGACTTCGCCGGCGTCCAGAAGGAGTTCCTGGACGACGACCACATCCCGCTGATGGTCGTCAACATCGGCAAGCCGGGCGGGAACGCCTGGTTCCCGCGCTCCCCGCGCCTGGACATCGACGAGGTCATCACCACCGTCTGATCGCCCGGCCGCAGCCGGTGCGCGGGTGAAGGTGGTCGTGGGCGAGCGGTGGTCAGCCGCCGGGAGCCCGCCGTCCGGTGTCGTCCGTCGGCCACAGCTCACGGGCGAGCAGCCGTTCCGCCTCGGAGAGCGGAAGGTCCTCGCACAGTCGCTCGGGGTGGGCGGGCGGCGGCCCTCCGGGCCCCGGCATCTGCGACCCTCCTCGGGCGTACCGCGCGAAGGGACCCTCGGCGTGCGGGGCCGACGAGGACGCCGACAGCTCGTGTAAGACCGTGGGGCCTCTGTAAATGGACCCGAAGACCACCAGGGATCGCCACAGCGGGCGCATGCAGTAGTCCGCCAGCACCTGCCGACCACCACGCAACAACCGTTTCATGAGCGCCCCTCTGCACCTTCGCTCGCGGCTTCCTCCAGAGGCTGCCAAGGTCCACTCGCGGACCGGTCGAGGACGCCCATGCTGCGGCTGCCCTGCGGACGTCAGTCGATGCCGCGCACGACGTGGGGCTCCCAGGTGTCGTCCTCGTCGATTCCGGCAAGCCGGAGCGGCGGGATGTGGTGCGGGGAAAGATCCGGTGTCTCCTCGGACATCCTGCTGTCCTCTTCTTCGGTGTCGTACATCTGATCCTCCTGCTCGGTCGGCTCAGTAGGGACAGTGGCTGGGCCGGGCGAAGGCGGGCGGCTGGCTGTGGCCGGCGACCGGGCGGGGTGACCCGTGCCACAGCCACCATGCAGAACTCCGGATGAGGGACGCTTGAAGAACAATGGGAAAGGCATAGAGGGCCGCTGCCGGGTCGTGCCCCCCGGCCCGTCCTTCCGGCCGTCGGCTTGCGGCCGTCGGCTTCAGGTGGCCGGTCCGTCGGCTTCAGGTGGCCGGTCCGGTGGCGGCCTGGAGAGCCCCGGCCAGATTGCGGGCCCGCTCCCACTCGTCCGCAGCCGCACCGGCGATCACCACCCGTGGCGGGCGGCCGCCGTCCGCCACGATGCGTCGGGCGATGTCGCAGGCGAGGGCGCCGGCACCGGAGAATCCGGCGAGCAGCAGGGACCGGCCGGTGCCGAGCGCTGCGAGGACGGGCTCCGCGCCGTCGGCGTCGGGGCCGGTGGTGAGCACCAGCAGTTCCTGGGGGCCCGGATAGGTGCGGGCCAGCAGGTCGTAGCAGGTCTCGGGCGCGCCCGGCGCCGGGATCAGACAGATCGTGCCCGCCTGGTCCTGGCGCGCCGCGCGCAAGGTGACCAGCGGGGTGTCCCTGCCGGCCCCGGGGGCTTCGGCCATGCGTGGTACGGCACTGCCCTCCAGGAGTTTCAAGGCCTCCCCGACGGTGGTGGACTCGCCCGCCGACAAGGGGAGCGCACGCAGCAACATGGCGCTCTGCGCCAGCAGTTCAGCGGCCGCGTCCTCGTCGAGCAGGGCCCGGTCGTGCACCCCCGTGAGGACCAAGCCGCCCGCGCTGTCGTGGTGGGCGAGCAGCCCGATGGGGAGCACAGAGCGGGCCGGCAGGGTGCCTGGGAACTCGGCGTGGATGCCGTGGGCGGCGAGTTCGGCCTCCAGGCCTTCCCACGGATGCGGCGGATCCTCGAAGACGATGACCGTGTTGGCGACCGCACCGCTGCGGCCCCAGGCGCGGATCCAGGCGCGGATCCAGTCGGCGGGCACCCATTCGTAGGCGGCCATGTCCAGGGTGCGGTCGCGCAGTTGCCGCAGCAGGCGCGGCACGGTGCCCGCCGGATCGACCTCGACGGACATCGGCAGTGGATTGCGCAGCGGCCCCGCCATCCGGGCCGCGCCGTCGAGCGGTATGCCACGCCCCGACACGGTCACCGCGAAACAGACCGGGGCCGGTCCGGTGGCGCCGGAGGCCCTGTAGATCAGCATGGCCCAGACGGCCTGCAGCACGCTGCTCTCGGCGGTGCCCCAGGTGCCCGCCCAGCGCGCGAGGCGGGTGGTCTCAACGGGGTCCAGGCGCAGCCGGGCACGGCCGATGCCGGTCAGGCCGGTGGTCCCGGCGGACCGGCCCGGTCTGGACGCCGCACCGTCGGGCGGCGCGATGCGCGCCCAGAACCCCCAGGCGGGCTCCAGGTCCTGGGCGGCGACCCAGGCCGTGTAGTCGCGCAGGTCGGGGCGGCGCTCACCGCCGGGCAGGGTGCCGCCTGCGAGATAGGCGCGGTAGAACTCGCGCAGCAGGAGGTGCGCGCTCCAGGTGTCGAGCAGGGCCCGGTGGTAGGTGACCAGGATCCGGGTGGGTGCGACGGTGCCGGCGGGCTGGGTCTGCTCCGGCTCCAGCAGCGTGAAGCGCAGCGCTCCGGGGCGGCACAGGTCGAAGCCACGCAGCCGGTCGCGCTCCAGGAGGGCGAACCAGTCGCCGTCGTGGAAGGACCGGCGGGTGATCTCGGGCGCGACCCGGTCGTGCACCACGAGCAGCGGTTCGGGACCAGGAGTGAACGCGGTGCGCAGCACCGTCTCGCAGTTGAAGACCGACTGCCAGGAGGCGGTGAAGCGTCCGGCGTCGAGCGGGCCGCGCCAGACCCATACGAGCTGCTCGACATGACGTCCGGTGCCGGGTTGCGCATCGCCGCCCGTGTAGAGCGCCGACTGCTGGGGGGTGGCCCGGAAGGCAGGCGGGATCGGGGCGGCGGGCGCGGCGTCGGCCAGCTCCCCCAGCAGCTCCCGCAGTAGGTGCTGAAGGGCGTCCACGGAGGTGTCGGTGATGCCTTCCGCGTGGTCGCTCACCCAGTCGAGACCGATGTGCAGCCTGCCGTCGACGATCTGGGCCCGCACCTCGACGCGGTACACGGGCCGACTCGGTGCGCCGCCGTGCACGGGCCGGGCGGAGCCGGGCAGCGGCTGGCCGGGGTCGTCCAGGGTCAAGCAGGCCTGGGCGGGCATCAGTTCGCGCAGGGCACGACGCAGCGAAGGATCGGGGCTCCACTCGCGGCAGGCCCCGAAGCCCGCGCCGCCCCCGGCGCGGCCGGGGCAAGCGGCCAAGAGGCCTGCCAGAGCGGTTAGTTGAGTGAGGGAATTGAGGCCGGGGTCCAGTGTGAGGTGGACCGGGTACGGGTCGGTGAGCCGGCCCGCCTGGCGTCGCAGGCTCTGGCGGCCGGTCCTGGGGTCGCTGCGTACGTCGAAGCCGACCTCGTCGGATCCCTGCCAGCGGGCGAGGGCCAGGGCGAACACACCGGTCAGCACCTGCCCGGTGGTCAGCGCGAGCCACCGGGCCAGGCCGTGGGTGATCCGCTCGGTCAGGCCCTCGTCCAGGGTGAAGCCGGTGTGCCGGACCTCGCGCGGCCCGGGGCTCGGCGCCTGTGCCGGGGCGGCATCGGGCCCATCGCCCGGCTTTGTCACCCGGGCGGGCTGGTGGAAGCGTGCCACCCGGGACCTGCGCTCGGCGACAAGGCTCCAGTGCTGGGCCTCGGCGGAGTCACGGGCCAGCTCCCGCAGTTCGGCGACCCAGCAGGCCAGACGGTCCGGTACGGGCTGCGGCCGCGCCGGAGTCTCGTCGGCGGCCGCGCGCTGGGCGGAGGGCAGCGGGCGGTCGACAGGCGGCGGCTGGGTGAGCCGATCGGCGATGCGGCCCGAGACGAAGGCGGCGGGCGCTCCCTGCGGCATGGAGAACCGCAGCGTGTGGTGATCGGGGCCGTGCCGTAACAACCAGTGCTGCCAGGCGGGCCGGCCCGGGGCACCGGCGGTCAGCTGGCCCAGGAGGTGTTCCAGTGCGACAGCGTCGAGCGGCCCGCGCAGTTCGAGGTCCCACGGCGCTGCGTACGGAGGGGACCCTGGGTCGACGACCACGGAGATCGGCGCATGCGGGAAGCGGTGAAAGGTCATGGTGTCCGGGGTGTACGGTCCGCTGCGGCGGGGGCCGGGTACCCTCTCTCTCCTTTCTACGGGCACTGGACGAGCGTGCGGGGCCCTTGAACGGCTCCGGCGCCGGCCCAGGGGCGGCCGCCGGGGCCGGAAGTCGCGCGCAGGCCCGGTGAGGCCGGGGCGGAAGGAGCGGATGCGACACGGGCAGCGGAGGGCGGGGCGTACGCCGGCCAGGCCGGGCCGTACTGGCTCTCGCCCATGTCGGCCTCCTGGCCTGCCTGCGTCCACGGCGGTCGGGATGAGACGCTAGTGACTCCTCCCCGCCCTGAAGAGCGGGGCTTCTCGCTATGCCGGTTGGGCTTCGCGACGGACCAGCCCGGCCCGTAGGACGTTGAGAGCCCCGACTGTGTCGGCGTGTGCGCTGTGGCCGCATGCGACGCAGTGGAACTTCTCCTGTGTGGGCCGGTTCTCCTTCGCGGTGTGCCCGCATTCGGGGCACGTACGGGAGGTGTTGCGGGGGTCCACGGCGACCACTTCCCGCCCGGCGCTTTCAGCCTTTGCGTGCAGGATCGTCAGGAACACCCCCCAACCGGCATCGTTGATCGAGCGGTTCAGCCCGGCCTTCGCGGCGGCACCGTTGGGCAGGAAGGTGCCCGGCTGGTCGGGGTCCGGCCTGGAGGCGGGCCCTGCTCATGTTGCGGATCTTGAGATCTTCGTGCGCGATGACGTCGTGCGCGCGGACCAGGCCGAGGGCGGTCTTGTGCGCGTGATCCAGGCGCTGACGGCGCACCTTGCCATGCAGTTTGGCGACCTGCTCCACGGCCCGCCGGTGGTTGGCGGTGCGGTCCTTCGCCTTGCGGCGCGGGAACCGGGACAGCGCCTGCTGGGCGGCTTCGAGCCTCGCGGCAGCGCGGCGTCCGTGCCTGGGGTTCTCCACGAACCCGCCGCCCGAGTCGGCGAGGAAGCTGGCGATGCCCAGATCGATGCCGGCCACGCTGCCCGTTGCCGGCAGTGGCTCGGGCCGCTCCTGCTCAGCGGTCAGTACGACGAACCATTTGTGGCCCTCGCGCTTGACGCTGACCGTCTTGACCTTGCCCACTACGGGCCGGTGCTGGTTGACCTTGACATGTCCGACACCCTGCAAGCGCACGCGCGTGACAGGGTCGTGCGGGGTGGAATCCCAGCGGCAGCCGTCCCCGTCCTTCGGAAACTCCACCGTGTCGAACCAGTTCACCCCACGAAAACGCGGGTATCCAGGCGTCTCCCCAGCCTTGATCCGCCGGAAGAACGCCGCAAACGCCCTGTCCAACCGGCGCAAGGTCGCCTGCTGCGAGGAGAACGACCAACGCCCCTGACGCTCCGGGTCGAACGCCCGAATATCCTTCAACTGCGCCGACTGCATCCCGTACTTGATGCTCGTCTTCGATACATGACGGTAGGCATCACGCCGTTCCTCCAATGCCCCGTTGTAGAGCGAGCAGTGATCTCGCAGCATCTCACCGAGCGCCTGGCCCTGCCGGACGGTGGGCCGCATGAGGAACTTGTACGCACGAATCACCCAGCCACCCCCCTTCGGTCAGTCCGATCAACATAGCTGGCGCCACTGACAACGCAGAGCACTCCAACGCTCCGCGCCTCCGGTCCAAGGATCGCATTCCCGCCCGGCCTGAAGGCCGGGATTCCCTGCGAAGATCAGGGATGGCCGTTCACCGCGTCGGTGACGGATGCGGAACCGTCACAGCATGGGGACGGCGCTCTCCGCGTGCTGCTTGGCCAGGGTGAGCAGGGCCAGGCAGTTCCGGCCCAGCGTGGCACGCACATGGCGGCGGGCGTGTGCGAGGTCCGCGCCCTCGCCCAGCACCGCGGTGATGTTCTCCTCGCGCAGCACGACGCTCTGCTTCGCCGTGACGGTCACCCCCGTCTCGTCCGGGACGACGGACCATTCACCAGTGTGTGCCGCCAGCAGCGCAGGGGTCGCAGTCTGCTTGTAGATGATGCGGCCCGCGTGCGGGAAGCAGATCCGCACCGATTCGGTGGTGTGCGAGCCGTACTCGGTCAGCGTCTCCATGGTCATACGCTGCACTCCGGGTGCGTCCTCGGTGAGGCCAACCCGGGTGACGTGCGGCACCAGCTCTGGCCAGTCCCCGGCCCGGTACAGGAAGTCGTAGACCAGCTCGGCCGGGCCGTTGATGCGCATCGAGTCGTCGAAGGACAGCACCAGTTCGTCCAGGCGTGTCCACCGCTCGGCGAAACTCTTCAGGTCGGCGAGCTGAGTACGGCTGTTCAAGCCAGCGACCCGCTCCACCCACGCCGCGTCGTCGGGCAGGTCGTCGATGACCGTGAAGCCGTACAGCAGTTCCAGCTCGGTGTCGTACGGGCCCTTGCCGCGTAGGCTCAGGACGCCGCCTATCGAGTCCAGCGGGGCCGCGGGCAGTTCCTGCCGAAACTCGATGCGGCGCTCCACCAGGTCCAAGTG
Organism: Streptomyces sp. NBC_00873; assembly: GCF_045207415.1. NCBI lineage: Bacteria > Bacillati > Actinomycetota > Actinomycetes > Kitasatosporales > Streptomycetaceae > Streptomyces > Streptomyces sp. NBC_00873. The sequence goes on along the minus strand of NZ_CP108803.1, from coordinate 9,050,945 downwards.
TCGCCACGAGGTCCACGATTTCAGCTGCCCGTCCATGAGGGACCACATCCGCAGGCGCTCCCGCTCGCCGTCGAACTCCAGGCGCTCCACATGGACGTTCGGGGAAAAATAGAGCGGCAGCTTCGCCGCATCGGCAAGCACTGCGTAGACCACACCGGCGGGCGCGGCCACGTGTACGTGGTGCGTCGCCCTGTCGACACGCTCAGCAGACATCTGAACACCTCTCCCATCACATCGCGCGGGCCGGGACGCGAACAGAGTCCGGATGGCCGAATGAGAACCCGGATCGGGTGGCCGGAGCACGGGGATCAGCTGACGGGCGCCGGCTCCTGGAGGAGTCGGCGGGTGACGCGGCAGACCCGACCCAGGAGCCGGGGCAGTTCACGGCCGCCGCGGACGAAGAAGTGGCGCCCCGGGACGGTGCGCAACCAGGTGGGCCCCTCGGTCCACTGGCGCCAGCCGTCGGCTGTCGAGGGCGGGGCCAGCGGGTTGTCCTGCGAGGCGACGACGAGCACCGGGGTGGTGGGCGGACCAGCCAGGGAGGGCATGCGGGCCGCCTCGTGCAAGGCCTGGGCCAGTTCCAGGTCGGCGCGGAGCAACGGCAGCATGGCCCGGAGAAAGATCCCTTCGTCGCTGCTGGGCGGCACGGCGCCCCTGCCGCTCAGGAGATGCAGCAGTTCGTCGTCCGTTGCCCGGCGGGCATCCGGCAGCTCGGGGGGCATGCGCGGCGGCGAGCAGGAGCCGACGGCGAGGAGCGCCGGGCCCGGCAGGCCCGCCTCGTGCAGGGCGCGCGTCACGGTGAGCGCGATCATCGCACCAAGACCATGCCCGTACAGGACGAACGGGCCGGGGTGCGGGTCGGTGAACAGGGGCAGCACATCGGTGAGCAGCGCCTCATGTGTGGTCACCCGGGGTTCGGTTCGGCGCTGTTTGCAGCCCGGCATGAGGACCGGGACCGGCTCCACACCGGGTCCGACGCTCGCCGCCCAGTCGTCGAAGACAAAGACGCCCTCAGCGGAGTGTGCGAAACAATACAGTCGCACTGGCTGTTCGTCCGACATGGCATCCTCCTCTGCGTCCGCCCCAGGTGCCACGGGGCGGGGTTCGAGAATCGCCGCACAGCCTCGAATTGCACTCGAGACCGAGCCGAGCCCGCGGCTCAGGACGCGAACCGCTGCTGGAGTATTAGCCTCGCCGTTTCGGTTGAGGCGGGTCCAGCTGGTGGCCCGGGTCGGGTCGCGTCCCAAGGTCCATGTCAGCGCTGACGGGTCGGAAGTGGTGGGGCACCTGAAATCGACCGGACCACCACCAAGCCAACCGCGAACTACACCTCACCGGCCGCAACCGAAACGCCGAGGTCAGGCGGCGTACCGGTTGAAGGTGGAGCCGCGCCGCGCACCGGCCACCACGTCGAGTTCCGGATCGACCGCGAGCATGGCCTGGTGCAGGCGCTGCAGCTGTGGCGAGGGTTCCACGCCGAGCTCCTCTATCAGTCCCTCCCGCAGCCTCCGGTACACGTCCAGGGCAGAAGCCTGCCGCCCCGACCGGTACATGGCCACCATCGCCTGCGCGTACAGGCCCTCGTTCTGGGGGTGGCGGGCGATCAGGTCGGTGAGTTCGGCTATCAGTTCCGCGTGCCGGCCGAGCCGCAGATCCGCGTCGATCCGCCGCTCTATGGTCACCAGCCGGGACTCCTCCAGCCGCGTGACTTCGATCTCCAGGACCGAACCGAGTCGTACGTCCACCAGTGCAGGCCCCTGCCACAGGGCGAGAGCCTGTCTAAAGCAGCGGGCAGCCCGTTCGTCCTCGCCCTCCTCGAAGGCCTCCTGGCCTTCGGCGACCAGGCACTCATAGGTGTGCATGTCCACGGACTCCGGCGGGATCTGGAGCACATAGCCGCCGTGCCGAGTGGCCAGTACGTCCTTCGCCGCACCCGGCGCGTCGGGCCCCATCGCGGTGCCGAGGCAGCGGCGCAGCTGCATGATGTACGTCTGCAGCGTGGTCATCGCGCTCTGCGGTAACTCCGTCCCCCAGATCTCCTCCATCAGCGTCGACACAGGCACGACGCGGCGCGGATACAACGCAAGCAGGGCGAGAACCTGTCGGGGCTTCCTGGCAGTCGGGACGATCGAGTCCCCGTTCACGGCGGCACACAGCGGACCCAAAACCTGAATCTCCATGGTTCCCTCCGTTCGTCGTCCTGCACTCCAGATCGCGGAAAGTCGTCGGCGAACCCGCACGCTAGCCGTACCCACACCGGAGGCATCGGTTCCTTCAGTGACATTTGAGCAATCCTCAAAGAACAGACAGGGAAGGCGTGCTTTGAGAAACGCAGAAGGAAGTCCTGAGAACTCGGCCGGAAAGAAAACGCGGACGACTCGAAAATCTTTCTCCTCACACTCGGCCGCCGCATGCGGGTGCGCTGCGTACCCCCCTCGCATGCGGCCTCCCCGTTCATGCCCTGGGTTCTTCGCGCGAGCCCTCTGCTCAGACGCTCCGCACCAGGCGCTCGCGGCCGTCGTCCGCCGTCCGGCCGAACGCGGCTTCGGGGCCGGCCGTGAGGATCAGGCGTTGGTCGAGGAGATAGCCGCCGGGCATGGTAACCAGGACGTCCTTGGCCGTCCGCCGCGTCCCGCCCCGGTCGGCCCTGCTCCAAGGCGGCGGCGATGAGCTCAACCCTCCTTTGGTGCAGCGAAGTTCAAGGGAATCGAGGGTTGTCCTGTGCGACACCCCGAGAGCCGAAGAGGGGACGATGCCGCAGAACACGCAGTAAACAGACCGAGTGCCTGCTACCGCTCGGGGGCTGTCAGCTGTGACTGCGCCCGTGCGGGTACGGCAGTCGGCGGCCGCGAGCCGGAGCACACCAGTGTGTTCAGGGCCCGCTGGTCGGTAAGCCGCGGCAGCAGCAACTCCCAGAACCGCGTGAGGTTCTGCCGGGACAGCCAGGAAGCATCCCTGCCGCCGAGCACTTCCAGGCCCGTGGTCGCGGCGACGATGACACGGGCGGCGTCGACCCAGGACACCCCATCCGCGAGGCCACCGCTGCGCTCGGCGCGGCGGAGGCTGTCCTCGACCCAGCGCTGCCACTCCTTCCGCAGCGGGGATTTCGCACGGCGCGCGATGTCACCGGCGAGTTCGAAGCCGCCGCGGACCACCACGTCCTGGGCCAGGGTGCCCATCAGCTCGTGCGTGGCGTCCACCACCGACTGCAAGGAGTCGCCCTGCCGGGCCCGCGCCCCCTCGGTGAGCCGACGAACGGTCTCGGTGGCCTCTGCCTCGACCGCTTCGGCGAGCATGCTCTTGTTGGCGAAGTGGAAGTACAGCGCCCCGTTGCTGACACCGGCTCGTTTACTGATGGCGCCCAACGACGCATGGACGAAGCCCACCTCGGCAAACACCTCGGCCGCGGCCTGGATCAGCGAACGCCGCGTGCGTGCCGCTCGCTCCTGTTTGACCATGTGCTGCCTCCTGGGCAACGGGACGTCGAAAGCCGGAAAAGACGCAGACATCTCATGCCCCTTGCAACGCACCTAGCGTGGGGGGGGTGCCGTGCTCGCGGAATCCGCAGGCCGGCGCGGGCATGGCCGTGCAGGAGCCACACGCACATTAACAAACCGCGTGGGTGGTTTTATATATGGAGGAACGAAAAACATGACTGGTCATTACCGTTCGCCCTGCCCTCGCGGGTTGTCTCCCACGGTGCGGCGCCTAGATGATCAATTCCAAGGGGTGCCTGCGGACGCAAGAACGAGGGTGTCCAAGATCGTTTTGTGACGAACAACCTAGACACCCTAGCGACAGCACTCTATGCGACGACCGACGACCTGCTGAAAGAGCGTCCGGACCTGGCGCCGTGCCGGCCGGCCGTGGGGATCGCGCCGCAGCTCACCGACGCCGAATTGGTCACCCTGGCGATGATGCGGGCGATGCTCGCCATGCGCCCGGCGACCAGCGACCAGCGACCAGCGACCAGCGAGAACAGCGTCACGGTGACCGCGGGCAGGGCGGCCGCGCGGGTCCGGGCTTCGCGCCGCTCCAGCGGCGCGGCAAGGGTGGGCTCAGCAGCCCGCACTCCAGGGGCGGAGAACCGACTGGGGGCCGCCACCGCGCGGCCCCCCAGTAGCCTTCACATCACGTTCTTTACGGCGTTACGTCGCGGGTTCGGGCTCCGGCTCGCTATCCACCTCCGACGCGCCCGCCGGGGGCTCGTCGTCGACCGGGGTCTTCACGGACTCCAGCAGGAGCTGGGCGACGTCCACGACCTGGACGGACTCCTTGGCCTGGCCCTCGTTCTTCTTGCCGTTGACCGAGTCGGTCAGCATCACGAGGCAGAACGGGCAGGCGGTGGAGACGATGTCCGGGTTGAGGGAGAGGGCTTCGTCGACGCGCTCGTTGTTGATGCGCTTGCCGATCCGCTCCTCCATCCACATCCGGGCACCACCGGCGCCGCAGCAGAAGCCGCGCTCCTTGTGGCGGTGCATCTCCTCGTTCCGCAGACCCGGCACCTTCGCGATGATCTCGCGCGGGGGCGTGTAGATCTTGTTGTGACGGCCCAGGTAGCAGGGGTCGTGGTACGTGATGATGCCCTCGACCGGGGTGACCGGGATCAGCTTGCCCTCGTCCACCAGGTGCTGGAGCAGCTGCGTGTGGTGGATGACCTCGTAGTCGCCGCCGAGCTGCGGGTACTCGTTGCCGAGCGTGTTGAGGCAGTGCGGGCAGGTCGCGACGATCTTCTTCGCGGACTTCGGCTTCTTCGACTCGGACGTGACCTTGCCGTCGTCATCCATCTCCTCGCCGAACGCCATGTTCAGGGCCATGACGTTCTCCATGCCGAGCTCCTGGAACAGGGGCTCGTTGCCAAGACGGCGGGCGGAGTCACCGGTGCACTTCTCGTCGCCGCCCATGATCGCGAACTTGACGCCCGCGATGTGCAGCAGCTCGGCGAAGGCCTTGGTGGTCTTCTTGGCACGGTCCTCCAGGGCGCCGGCGCAGCCGACCCAGTACAGGTACTCGACCTCGGAGAGGTCCTCGATGTCCTTGCCGACGACCGGGACCTCGAACTCGACCTCCTTGAGCCACTCGAGGCGCTGCTTCTTGGCCAGGCCCCAGGGGTTGCCCTTCTTCTCCAGGTTCTTGAGCATCGTGCCCGCCTCGGACGGGAACGCGGACTCGATCATCACCTGGTAGCGGCGCATGTCGACGATGTGGTCGATGTGCTCGATGTCGACCGGGCACTGCTCCACGCACGCACCGCAGGTGGTGCAGGACCAGAGCACGTCCGGGTCGATGACGCCGTTCTCCTCGAGACTGCCGATCAGCGGGCGCCCGGCCTCGGCGAGGGCGGCGGCGGGAACGTCCTTCAGCTGCTCCTCGGACGCCTTCTCCTCGCCCTCCATGGTCTTGCCGCCGCCGACGAGCAGGTAGGGCGCCTTGGCGTGCGCGTGGTCGCGCAGCGACATGATCAACAGCTTCGGGGAGAGCGGCTTGCCCGTGTTCCAGGCCGGGCACTGCGACTGGCAGCGACCGCACTCGGTGCACGTGGAGAAGTCGAGCAGGCCCTTCCAGGAGAACTGCTCGACCTGGGAGACACCGAAGACGTCGTCCTCGCCCGGGTCGGTGAAGTCGATCGGCTTGCCGCCCGAGGTCATCGGCTGGAGGCCGCCGAGGGCCGTCTCACCGGTCGCGTTGCGCTTGAACCAGATGTTCGGGAAGGCCAGGAAGCGGTGCCAGGCCACACCCATGTTGGTGTTCAGCGAGACCACGATCATCCAGATGAACGAGGTCGCGATCTTCAGGCCAGCGAAGAAGTAGACGAGGTGCTGCAGGGTAGACAGGCTCATCCCCTGGAACCAGGCGACCAACGGGTAGGAGATGAAGTACGAGGCCTCGTAGTGGTCGACGTGGTGCAGGGCGCCCTCCAGGGCGTGCAGCACCACGATGCAGGTGCCCACGATGAGGATGACGGTCTCGATGAAGTACGCCTGGCCCGTCTTGGAACCGGCGAACCGCGACTTGCGGCCCGGGGTCGAGGTCCGGCTCAACTGGCGGATGGCGATCAGGGTCAGGATGCTGAGCGCCGTCATTGTGCCGAGGAACTCGACCAAGACGTTGTAGGGCGTGAAGTGGCCGAGGACCGGCAGCACCCAGTCGGCATTGAAAAGCTGGCCTGTGGCGTTGACGAGGGTCAGGAGCAGCGAGTAGAAGCCCACTGCCACAAACCAGTGCGCCACTCCGATGAGACCCCAGCGATTCATCCGGGTGTGGACGACGAACTCCCTGACCAGCGTCACACTGCGCTGGTAGGGGTTGTTGGTCCGGAAGCCCTTGGGGACGGGCTGGCCAAGCCGTACGAAGTGATAGATCTGCAAGGTGGCTCGGTAGAACAGCGCGAAGCCGACCACGATCAGGGCCAGCGACACGATGATCGCGACGAGTTGCATGAGTGGGCTCCTCGAACCGACGAAAGTCAGTTACCAAGTGGTAACTTGACCATTTCGTCTGAGGCTACCCACTTATTGCGCCGCACTGCAGCCAGAGTCGCGGTGATCTGCGCCGCTGTGGCACGACCCGCCTCTCACACGTCAGTTCACGGGTAACGAGCGTGCGCTGCCCGCACGGGCAGAGGGGGGAGGAACCGTGGCAGGCATCTGCTGCTCCGCGGCCAGCGGAGTCTCCGGCGCGGCTGTCAGGATCGACTGCTGGAGCCGGCGCAACCGTGCCGAGGGCTCCAGGCCCAGGTCCCGTACGAGGGTGCTGCGCAGCCGGTGGTAGACGTCGAGGGCCTCGCCGCGCCGCCCCGAGCGGTGCAGCGCCAGCATGAACTGGGCGTGCAGGTTCTCGTGGGTGGGGTAACGGCTGGTCAGCACGGTCAGTTTCGGGAGCAGTTCGCGGTGGCGGCCGAGCCGGAGGTCGGCCTCGATGCGCTGATCGAGGGCGCACAGCCGGCTCTCTTCCAGCCGTTTGGCCTCCATCTCCAGCTGCGCACCGGTCTGCACGTCCGCGAAGGCCGAGCCGGTCCACAGGGCGAGTGCCTCACCAAGCAGGCGCGAGGCGCCCTGGAAGTCTCCTGCGTCCATCGCGCGGTAGCCCACGCCCGCGAGCCGTTCGAACTCCCGGACGTCGCTGGTCCCGCCACCGGAGACGAGCATGTACCCGCCGGGCGAGGTGACCAGGACGTCCTTGGCGCGGCGCCGCGGGGGCGAAGCAGGCTCGGCGGCGCGTGTGTCCTTCTCCAGCGCGAGCGTGATGAGGTCGCGCAGTTGCAGGACGTAGGTCTGCAACGTGGTGCGCGCGCTGCGCGGGGGCCGGCCCGCCCACAGCTCGTCGATGAGAGCGGAGACCGGCACCACCTGGTCGGCGTGCAGCGCCAGAAGGGCGAGCACCTGCCGGGGCTTCGGCGCAGTAGGAGCGATGGACGCCCCATTCTCCCTGACGTCTAATATGCCCAGTACGTCGATCTGCACGCCGTTGCCCCCTCGGTGAATGTGCATTTCCCGGCACCTCACGAGTACAAAACAGGCCGGCCGGTTTGTCAACGGCAAACCGTTGGTGCTGTTTTGATGTACCGTCAGCCAGGCATGCGCGACCTCCTCCCGTACGCCTCTGAGGAGGGGATTCACGCGACTCCATGCTGCCCGACCGCAAGGACGCGTGCAGGCGTCCATCGATTCCCGGCGGAAATCTGCCCTGACAAACGGGCGTTCTCGCGGGCACAGCAGACCTCTCGGGCAAAATAACAGAACTGTCGTGCGGTTGACTCGTACTGCCGTCAAGGGTCGTGCTGTTACTGCGGGGGGTTGCCGTGCTTACGGGAGGGCAGGTCGGCGTGCTTGCTGTGCAGCATGGCCAGGGACCGGATGAGTACCTCGCGGGTCTCCGCCGGGTCGATGACGTCGTCGACCAGGCCGCGCTCGGCCGCGTAATAGGGGTGCATGAGCTCGGCCTTGTACTCCTTGACCATCCGGGCCCGCAAGGCCTCAGGGTTCTCGGCCTCGGCGATCTGGCGGCGGAAGATGACGTTGGCCGCGCCCTCGGCGCCCATCACGGCGATCTCGTTGGTGGGCCACGCGTAGGTGAGGTCGGCGCCGATGGACTGACTGTCCATGACGATGTAGGCACCTCCGTACGCCTTGCGCAGGATCAGCGAGATCCGGGGCACGGTGGCGTTGCAGTAGGCGTACAGCAGTTTCGCGCCGTGCCGGATGATGCCGCCGTGTTCCTGGTCGACGCCGGGCAGGAAGCCAGGGACGTCCAGGAAGGTCACGATCGGGATATTGAAGGCGTCGCACATCTGCACGAACCGAGCGGCCTTCTCGCTGGCCTCGATGTCCAGAACACCGGCCAGCGACTGGGGCTGGTTGGCGACGATGCCGACGACCCGGCCGTCCAGGCGGGCCAGCGCGCAGATGATGTTGCGGGCCCAGCGCTCGTGGATCTCCAGGTAGTCGCCGTCGTCGACGATCTCCTCGACGACCTTGCCCATGTCGTAAGGGCGGTTGCCGTCCGCCGGAACCTGGTTCAGCAGCACGTGGCTACGCCGGTCGACGGGGTCGCCGCTGCGCACCCGGGGCGCCGCCTCCCGATTGTTCTGCGGGAGCATCGACAGCAGGTAGCGGACCTCGGCAAGGCAGGTTTCCTCATCGTCGTACGCGAAGTGACACACGCCCGACGTCTCGGCGTGCACGTCGGCGCCGCCCAGACCGTTCTGGGTGATCTCCTCGCCGGTCACCGCCTTGACCACGTCGGGGCCGGTGATGAACATCTGCGAGGTGTCGCGCACCATGAACACGAAGTCCGTCAGAGCCGGGCTGTAGGCCGCACCCCCCGCACACGGGCCCAGCATCACACTGATCTGCGGGATGACACCCGACGCCCTGGTGTTGCGCTGGAAGATCCCGCCGTACCCGGCGAGCGCACTCACACCCTCCTGAATACGCGCCCCGGCACCGTCGTTGAGCGACACCAGCGGCGCGCCGGCCGCGATGGCCATGTCCATGATCTTGTGGATCTTCGTTGCATGCGCCTCACCCAGCGCACCACCGAAGATCCGGAAGTCGTGGGCGTAGACGAACACTATCCGCCCATCCACCGTGCCCCAGCCGGTGATCACACCGTCCGTGTACGGCTTTTTCGCCTCCAGCCCGAACCCCGTCGCCCGGTGCCGGCGCAACCGCTCGACCTCCTGGAACGAACCCGCATCCATCAGCAGCCCGATACGCTCCCGGGCCGTCAGCTTGCCCTTGGCGTGCTGCGCCGCCGTCGCCTCCTCACTCGGCCCGTCCAACACCTGAGCCCGTATCGCGTGCAACTCCGCCACGCGACCGCGTAGGTCGGTCGGCCCTGTCCCGGTCGGCGCGGGGGAAGTCGTCATCGCCATCTCTGGTCCCTTTCTGGGACAAGGCTGAGGAGATCCCGCCCCGGTTCCTGGAGAACATGGTCAAACCGCCTATACGGTTTCGTTTCCTGTGATGGAAGGCGCCTCGGGCAGCGGTCGGCTCACCGCCAGCTGCCGGGCGGAGCGTAGCCTTGCGGCCGCTTCCACCAATTCCATCCGAGCAACAGCGGCTGCTCGGGCTCCGCCCGGTCGCGTGCGCGCAAAGCAAGCAGCACCGCCGCGAGAGCGGCCAGCTCCTCTTGGCTGGCCTGGCCGCGTTCCACGCGGAGCACAGCTTCTGTGCTCTCCATCCGGCCCATCCCCTCCTCACAGCCCCGGGCCATGGTCGATCGGGACACTCGAGAAGTGCTGAGGGATCGCTGGAGGCTCAACCCGGGCTGCGCCTCAACGACACTCCGGGACCGGAAGATGACCATGCCACGAGGGCGACAGCTCGCCACGGCGTCATCCGAGGTCCCACAGACAGAGGTCGACGACGGCCGCCCTCACGAGGCCACACGGGACTCGATGTGACTCCCCCCTCGTGAACGAGGGGGCTTCTCGTTACGCCGGGTTGGCGTTTCGACGGACCAGCCCGGCCCGTGGAACGTTGGTCGCTCCCACGGTGTCCGCGTGCGCCTGGTGGCCGCATGCGACGCAGTGGAACTTCTCCTGTGTGGGCCGGTTCTCCTTGGCGGTGTGCCCGCATCCGGGGCATCGCCGCGAGGTGTTGCGGGGGTCCACAGCGATCACTTCCCGTCCGGCGCTTTCAGCCTGAGGCGCGCCGGATTCCGGCATCGTGCACGGACCACGAGGAGGCCGTGCTCGTGACCGCCCAGCGGGAGGAAATACCTGCGTTCCGGGCCACCGTGACCATGACGTCGCTCACGGGGTGACCTCCCGGGGCCGGTGCGCAGCGTGCTGGGCACCAGCCCCCTCCAAGCTGACGCCGTGTCATGTTCCTCCACTCCGATCCGTCCTCCGCGGCTGTGACGAACGAGCATGCTGCACGGATCGGCTCGGGACCGGCGTCCCCGGCTCTTGCAGGGCGAAGGCCTCGAGATGGTCCTCGGCCCACCCCCGAAAGGATCCCGCCGACCGGCCCGTCACCGTACGGACGGTGTCCTCCACTTGAGCCTTGGCGCCTGCCCGCTGCCGTTCCGCGCTCTCCAGCAGCGCCTCGACGACCGGCGCCGGATAGCGCCTTCTCAGTGCAGCGCACGCTTCGTCCCGGCTCAACTCCTCGAAGTCCAGGGGAACCCCGAGCAGCCGGCCGAGCTGTTCCGTCTGCCCGATCGCGGTGAGCGCCTCCGGTCCGGTAAGGGTGTAGGTGCATCCGGCGTGCCTCTCCTCGGTCAGGGCCCGCACGGCGACTTCGGCGATGTCCCTGGGATCCACACAGGCGTTGACCGACGTCCCGTAGAGCGCGCGGACGGTGCGCTCGGACCGGATGGAGGCCGCCCAGGCCAGGGAGTTGGACATGAACGCGCGCGGACGCAGCAGGGTCCACTCCATGCCGGAGGCACGCAGCAGTTCCTCGTTGGCACGCTGCCACCGGGTGATGAGGTCGTCGGCCTGTTGGTCGAGGACAGCTGCCGCGGAGAGTTTCACCAACCGTTGCACCCCGGCTCTTTGTGCGGCGCGAACGAACCGGGAGTCGTCGTCGCCTGTGACGCGGGTGGTGACAAGGAATGCCGTCCGCACCCCCGTCACAGCCCGGGCCAGCGACCGCGGATCCTCATAGTCCCCGGCGACTGTCTCCGCCGTCGATGACGCCCCCGTGACCTTCGCGGGGTCCCTGGCCATGATGCGAACGCGCAGATCGGCGGGGAGCCGCCGGACCACTTCCCGCCCCACCGTTCCGGTGGCACCCGTCACCAGGATCACTGGGGCCTCCCTCTCCCCGTCCGGCCGACCGCAGCAGCCGCACCCTGTCATCCGCTCCTCGCTCTCCCCTGTGTTCGTTTTGGCCATGCATTGAATCTGGTACGTCCATGGGGGAGGCATGCGAATCGCAACTCCGCTGTAAGATACGAACCAGACGGTTTTTTATTGGGGTCTCGGGCCTCATCGAAGAAAGGGGGGGCCGAGAGTGGTGATGCAGGACCGGGCGATCCGCACCCGGTGGACGATCCTCACAGCGGCGGCCAAGGTCTTCGAGGAACGCGGCTACCTGGCCGCGACGATCAGCGAAATCCTCACCACCGCCGGCGTGACCAAGGGTGCCCTCTACTTCCACTTCCCTACGAAGGAAGACCTGGCGGAGGGGGTGATCCGTGAGCAGGATCACCAGCTGCCCATTCCCGACCGTGCCTGCAAGGTCCAGCAGTTGGTGGACACGACGTTCCTGCAGGCCTACCGCCTGCAGACCGACCTCCTCGTCCGGGCCGGTGTCCGGCTGTCGCTCGACCATCAGGCTCAGGGACTCGACCGCAGCGGCCCCTTCCTGCGCTGGAGCACGGTGGGCATTGATCTGCTGGAGAAAGCGCAGGCCCAGGGCGAGTTGATGCCTCACGTCGTGCCGGCAGAGACCTCCGATGTCCTGGTGGGAGCCTTCGCCGGCGTCCAGGCCATGTCCCAGGCCATGTCCAACTACGAAGACCTGCCGCGCAGAGTCAGCGCCCTGCTGCGGTACGTGCTGCCCAGTGTCGTGGTGCCGCCGGTGCTCGCTGCGGTGGACTTCTCCGAGGGCAGGGGAGCCTCGGTCCACAGCGAGTTGCAGGACATGCACATCGTGCAGCAGCCGACGTTCCTCAGCTGACCGCGCCCGAACGAGCACCCTTGGCCTCCACACCATCGGCCACCGCTCCCCCGCCCTCACCGAAGTACGCCTTGAGAGCGGGGGCGAGCTGGCCTCCCCCCGCCGCCCAGCCCACGTACCCGTCAGGCCGCACCAGCACTGCCTCACACGGCAGATCGGGTACCGGCTCGGCACGCACCATCCGCAGCAGCCCGGCCCATGCCTGCGCCTGCGTCTCGTAGCCGCCGGCCTGCCCGCCGAAGAGCAGGAGCAGCGGCCGCCCCTCGCCCAGCAGGCCGATCACATCGGTGCGGCCTTCCCGGGTGGTCAGTTCGACATTCTGCAGAAAGCTTCCCTCCCATGGGGAAGAATCCGCGCCGCGCGCAGGCAGCACCGTGTCCTGGGCACTGATCACGGAAGCCAATACGCCGCTCTCCAATCCTCCGGCCAGCAGCTCACCGAACAGGGCGCGCAGCGGGTCGAGTTCGGTATCCGGCCGCATGAGGGCCAGCTGCGCCCGCGTGTTGTCGATGACCCGCTGCGCGGCGGGCCGGCGCTCCTGGTCGTAGGTGTCGAGCAGCCCTTCACCCGCGGAGCCGCGCACCGTGAGCGCCAGCTTCCAGCCGAGATTGAGGGCGTCCAGCAGACCGGTGCTCAGCCCCTGGCCGCCGATCGGGAAGTGCACGTGCGCCGCGTCCCCCGCCAGCAGGATCCGCCCTTTCCGGTAGGACCGGACGAGCCGGCAGAAATCGCTGAACCTGCTCAGCCACTTCGGCGCCCGCATCGCGATGTCCCGTCCCGCGATCCAGGAGACCTCCCGGCGCAGCTCCTCCAGGGTGAGCGGCAGATGGCGTGCCCGGTACGTGCCCGCGCAGTTGAGTGTCCGCAAGCGGATCCCGCCGTGCGGGACGTCCTTGGCAACGATCCAGCCGCGAGAGGTGCGGTGCCAACCCTGCCGCAGGGCGTCCGCCTTCTCGAGACGGACATCGCCCGCCATCGCGGAGACCGTGGCCGGGTACGTCCGGGAGTCGAAGCCGGCCTGCTCGCGCACTGTGCTGCGCGCGCCGTCCGCTCCCACCACGTACTCGGCCGCGCAGGTCACCCGGCCGCGCGGTCCCTCCGCCGTGACGTGGACCCCGTCCGGCCCTTGGTGTGCCTCGGTCACCCGGTGACCGCGCAGGATCATCGCACCGGCGGCCCGGGCCCGCTCCTCGAAGAGGCTCTCCAGCTCCTCCTGCGGACACTTGAGGATCGGCTGCGGTTCCGTGGCCGGGGCCGAGATAGTCAGGCCGGGAATCCCTGCGAAGTGAAAAGTGCAGCTCGCTAAGGCGGAGCTCGCCTCCTTCCCTGCGCCGGCGAGCCCGCCGAGATAACCACGCCGGACCAGGGACTGCACGGTCCGGGCATGCAGCGTGGTCGCCTTGGGCCGGCCGGACACACCGGTCTCCGCCTCGACGACCAGGGTGCGGACCCCGTATCCCGCCAGCTCGCAGGCGAGGAGCAACCCGACCGGGCCTCCGCCCACGACCACCACTTGCGCCTGCAAGTCACCCACGATCCCGGGCCTCCCCCTTTTCCCAGACTGTGCTGTCAGCGCACCGAACCAAGCAGCGATGGGGGAGGAAAAGACAGAACCCAGCGACACCGTGCAGTGCGAGTGCACGGTGAATACCCCTTCCGCCCAACTCACGCGAAGTTGATCGCATCGCCCTGTTGTGCGAATAACGAAAAGAAATATACCGAGTGGACGGTTCTTTGCAACCCTCTTGGGAGCCATTCCATGCCGCCGAGCCACGGCGCTTAAGATGATCAGTGTTGCCGGCCGGTAAGGGAGCCCGGGCCCCGCTCGCGCACCACCCCTAGTACCAATGCCGACGGCATATGCCGTGTAGTTAGGCGTTAGGCGCGTGTTGATGTGTCAAGCCGCCTGAAGCGGAGATGGAGCTCCTGCTAGTGTCCTGCGCCGGAGATCCGTCGTTAGTACCTGTATGAGTGTTTCTGCGGGTGTGCCCGCACCGCGTCGTGGTCCGAAGCTGGAACCGTTGTTGTTGTCCGTTGACGAGCGTGCGGTGTTGGAGCGTTGGGCCCGGCGGGCGACGTCTGCGCAGGCGGTGGCGTTACGGGCGCGGATCGTGCTGGCGTGTGCAGGCCCTGACGTTCCGCCGATTGTTGTGGTGGCGCGGGATCTGCGGGTAGCGGCGGACACGGTCCGCAAGTGGCGTCGGCGGTTCCTGGCCGCCCGGCTGGACGGGTTGGTGGACGAGCCCCGGCCGGGCCGGCCGCCCACCATCAGCGTCGACCAGGTGGAAGCGGTCGTGGTCAGCACGCTGGAGGAGATCCCGAAGAATGCCACCCACTGGTCGCGCAAGTCGATGGCCGAACGCAGTGGGCTGTCGAAATCGACCGTGGGCCGAATCTGGCGGAAGTTCCATCTCAAGCCTCATCTGACGGACACCTTCAAACTGTCGACGGACCCCTTGTTCGTGGAGAAGGTCTACGACGTGGTCGGGCTGTACTTCAATCCGCCCGAAGGGGCGGTGGTGCTGTCGGTGGACGAGAAGTCGCAGATCCAGGCGCTGGACCGGTCCCAGCCGGTGCTGCCGATGATGCCGGGCATGCCCGAGCGTCGCACCCATGACTACGTCCGTAACGGTCTGACCACCCTCTTCGCGGCCTTCGACGTCGCGACCGGCGAGGTCATCACCTCGCTGCACCGTCGGCACCGGGCAGCGGAGTTCAAGAAGTTCCTCATCAAGATCGAGAAGGAGGTTCCTGGGCACCTCCAGGTCCACCTGATCTGCGATAACTACGGCACCCACAAGACACCCGCCATCAGAGCATGGCTGGCCAAGCACCCCCGATTCCACCTGCACTTCACCCCTACTGGTTCGTCCTGGATCAACCAGGTGGAGAGGTGGTTCGGCTTCCTCGCCGACCAGAAGATCCGCCGCGGTGCACACAAAAGCGTACGTTCCCTGGAAGCCGACATCCGATCCTGGGTCAAGGAATGGAACGAAAACCCAACACCGTTCATCTGGACCAAGACAGCCGAAGAGATTCTCGACTCACTCGCCCGCTTCTGCCAACGGATCTCCGGCGCAGGACACTAGAACCGTGTCGACCAAGATCACTGTTCAGCAGGATCTCCATTGGATGCCAAGTCTGTCATTTCTCATGAGGTAGCGGTTGCCGCGGGGCGTTCGCGCCGGGCCATCTGGGCGAGTTAACAGATCTCGCTCCCTGACGCCTGGGTCGTATCCGCCGGCCACGCACTCGACCCGGCCGGACAGTCTCCCCGCGCGGCCAAGCTCAGCACCTGCATGACACCAGGCCAGTTCGCGCAAACGATCGACTGCTTGGCGAAGCAGGATCTCCATGCGACAGCCACCTACCCCCGAACAGGCGTTACTGGCCCTTTCAGTTGATCGAGGCAGCGCTCTACATCGCCGGCACTGCGCTGTTCTCAGGCTTCAAATTCTACTGGACCCGCCGCCGCACAACATGAGTGAGCTGGTCCTCGGGCGGCCGAACACATGTCGGAGCGGGCTCTCGCTCGCAGCGGCTGACGGCGCTGTCGTCGTCGCGGATCGCGGGTGCGATCACCAAGGCCACGCACGATCAGTGGGCGCTCGCACGCCGTTGCCAGGCGGCGCACATTCGCAAGCTGGCGGCCGGGATCAAGATGCTGCGGCACCGGCTGTCCCTCCCGGTCGGGGAGCCCGGAACGAAGCGGGCTGCGGGCGGTTACCGGTCGAAGGGCGAGTGGTTCCGCAAGTCCCGCCGTGTCGCGGCACTGGAAGCCAGGCATGCTGCTGCTGTCGTCGACTGGCAGGCCGGGCGGGTGCGGGTGGTGCGGGGCGGTAAACGTCTCCTGAACACCCGCCACCATCTCACCCAGGCCCGGCTCACCGAAGACCAGTGGCGGGAACGGTGGGAGGCGGCGCGCTGGTTCATCGCCGCTGACGGTGAGTCGGGGAAGCGGTTCGGGAACGAGACGATCCGCGTCACCCCGGACGGCGAGGTCAGCATCAAGCTGCCTGCCCCGCTCGCGCACCTGGCCAACGCCCGGCACGGCCGGTACGTCCTCGCCTCCACCGTGGCGTTCGCGCACCGGGGCGCGGAGTGGGCCGACCGCATCGAAGCGAACCGGGCCGTGGCCTACCGCATCCATCTCGATACGGAGCGAGGCCGCTGGTATCTCACCGCGTCCTGGCAACGCCCCGTGGTGCAGACCATCCCGTTGGAGACTGCCCGCGCCCAGGGCATGATCGGCGTCGACACCAACGCCGACCACTTCGCCGCCTACCTTCTCGACCGGCACGGCAATCCGGTCGGTGACCCGCACCGCTTCGGCTACGACCTGTCCGGTTCGGCCGGCCACCGCGACGCACAGATCCGCCACGCGCTGACCCGCCTGATCAACTGGGCCAAGTCTGTCGGTGTCGCCGCGATCGGCATCGAGGACCTCGACTTCACCACCGAGAAGACCCGCGAGAAACACGGCCGCCGGAAACGGTTCCGGCAGCTCATCTCCGGCATCCCGACCGGCAAGCTCAAGGCCCGGCTCGTGTCCATGGCCGCCGAACACGGTCTCGCGATCATCGCGGTCGACCCCGCCTACACCTCCCAGTGGGGTGGCCGGCACTGGCAGAAACCGCTGGCCACCCCCCACCGAAAGATGTCCCGTCACGATGCCGCGGGCATCGCGATCGGTCGACGCGCCCTCGGACACCCGGTCCGGCGTCGGACGGCACCGCCCCCGCACGACCGGAGTGATCGTGCGGGGCATCGGACCGTCCAGGCCGGACCAGGTGACCGGGGGCGTGAGGGAACCCGCCCACCCACAACGGACCGGCCCCCTGGAGGACCGTCGCCGAGGGGGAAGCGAAAGCGGGAACCCAGCGCATCCAAAACCGTTCGGGATGCGCCCAGCACGCAACAGTGGGTCCAAGACTCACTTACGCACACTGGTTAGGAACGGTTCTACGAGCGAGTCGCCTCGTAGTCGGGGAGTGCGGCCGGGGTGGTCCGGGTTGCCGGGCGCATGGTCAGGATCAGCAGGGCCAGCCCGGCGAAGATGACCGCGGCGACAACGCCGGTGACGTGCAGGCTGGCGGTGAACGCCTCCCGTGCGGTGTGCAGCAGTTCCGCGCCCTGGCCGGCGGGAAGGTGCTGGCTGGCGGCGACTGCGCCGGCCAGCGAGTCGGACGTGCCGTCCATCCGGCTGCGGTAGACCACTGCGGCCACCACGCCGAGCAGCGCGAAGCCGAGCGAACCGCCGAAGTAGTTGCCGGTCTCCGACATCGACGCCGCCGAGCCGGCGCGCTCCGGCGGCACGGACCCGACGACCAGCCCGGTGCCCAGCGCGAACAGGGGGCCGGTGCCCAGCGCCAGTACGGCGATGCCGATCATCACCGGCGGCAGGGCGCTCGCAGTGTCGATGCCGACCAGCAGCAGGCTGCCCAGCGCCGACCCCACCAGCCCGCCGGCGATCGCGGTCGTCTGCTTCATCCGCCGGGCCAGCGCCGGCGCGGCCATGGTGCCGACCGCCACGCCCAGGCCCATGGGTGCGAACAGCACCGCCGACGCGACCGGCGAGAAGCCCAGCACGCTCTGCAGGTACTGGGTCACCAGCAGGCCCGTACCAGCCATGGCGATGCCGGCGAAGACCAGCGCGACGAGTACGGCCGTGAACGGGCGGTTGCGCAGCAGCCGCAGGTCCAGCAGCGGCGTCTGAAGCCGCAGTTGCCGGCGTACGAACAGCAATCCGATGGCTGCGCCGACGACGAGGGCCACCGCCGGCACGACTGGCACGCTCTCGTCGGTCAGCTGCTTGATGCCGTAGATCATCAAAAACACCGCCACGAGCGAAAGACCGACACTGGCCAGGTCCAGCCGGCCGGCCTGGTCGCTGCGGAACTCCGGCAGCAGGACCGGCCCGGCGAGCAGCAGCAACGCCATCGCCGGCACGGCGACCAGGAACACCGATCCCCACCAGAAGTACTGGAGCAGGAATCCGGCGAGTACGGGTCCGAGCGCGCCGCCGGTGAACTGGCAGGTCGCCCAGATCGCGATGGCCTGCCCGCGCTGCCGTTCGTCGCGGAACATGTTGGTGATCAAGGCAAGTGTGGACGGCGCCAGGGTCGCGCCGGCGACGCCCAGCAGCGCACGCGCGACGATCAGCATCAGCGGGCTGACCGCGAAGGCGGCCACGACCGACAGCACCGCGAACGCCGCTGCGCCGATCATCAGCAGCCGTCGGCGGCCGATCCGGTCGCCGAGCGTACCCATCGTGATGACCAGGCCGGCCACCATGAGTCCGTAGCTGTCACTGATCCACAGCTGCTGGACGTTGGTGGCACCCAGGTCGGCGCTCAGCCGTGGGAGCGCGAGGAGCAACGCCGTCATGTCCATCGCGACGAGCAATGTCGGCAGCATGAGGACGACCAGTCCCAGCCATGCCCGGTTGACTCGCATATCCGAAACTCCCTGTTCTCTCGACATTTCGCCGGTTGGTCGGAGCGGTCGAGAGCTTCTTGACATCGGTACGGACGGAAATCTCTCGCGTCCGCCACTGTGGGGCGTCACCCACGGTGAGGTGTCACCGGACATGACGACTTCACGGTCCGGGCGATGCGACGGCGAAAAACTCATGCGAACGTGTCGGCGGGGATGTCAAGACAACGGCGGCGGCTCCGACCAACCGGGCGAAGGGCCCAGCCGGGGCTCGCGAACCACGAGGAGCACGAGATGAAGTTCCTGATCAGCATGCATATCAACCCGGCCGTGATCGATGCGCTGACCGACGAGGAGAAGGCGGCGATCGGCGACGGCCACGGCAAGTTCATGGAGGTACTGAAGACGTCCGGCGAGCTGATCACCACGCAGGCGCTGGTCGACCCGTCACAGGCCGCTGTGGTGTCCGTACGAGGCGGCCAGCCGGTGGTGACCGACGGCCCTTTCCTGGAGTCCAAGGAGTATCTGGGCGGCTTCTACCTGATCGACTGCGAGAACAAGGATCGGGCGATCGAGCTGGCAGCGCAGATCCCGGACACCGCGATCGAGGGTCTGGGGGTCGAGGTGCGGCAGGTGATGTTCGCTGACGGACAATTGGAGGCATGACAGCACCGGACTTCGAGGACCTGCTGCGTGAGCTCACGCCGCAGGTCCTCGGCACGTTGGTACGTCGGCACGCCCAGTTCGAAGGGTGTGAGGACGCCGTGCAGGAGGCCGTCCTCGCCGCCGCCGTGCAGTGGCCGGCCGAGGGAGTGCCGGACAACCCGCGCGGCTGGCTGGTGACTGTCGCGTCCCGGCGGCTCATCGACCAGATGCGCAGTGACCACGCGCGCCGCGAGCGGGAGTCGGCGACGGCCACCGAGGTGGTGCCCGAGGACGTACCGGACACCGACGACACGCTCGTCCTGCTGTTCCTGTGCTGCCATCCGACGCTGACCGCGGCCTCTCAGACCGCCCTGACGCTGCGGGCCGTCGGCGGCCTGACCACTGCCGAGATCGCCCGCGCGTTCCTGGTGCCGGAGGCCACGATGGCGGCCAGGATCAGCCGGGCCAAGCAGCGCATCAAGGCCGCCGGCAGCTCGTTCAGCCTGCCGGACGGCGCGGAGCGCGAGGAGCGGCTACGAGTCGTCCTGCACGTGCTCTACCTGATCTTCAACGAGGGCTACACCGCCTCCTCGGGCAGCGAGCTGCACCGCGCCGACCTCGCGCACGAGGCGATCCGGCTGGCCAGGATGGTGCACGCGCAGCTGCCCGAGGACGGCGAGGTGACCGGGCTGCTCGCGCTGATGCTGCTGACCCACGCCCGCCGTCAGGCGCGTACGACGGCGGCCGGCGACCTGGTGCCGCTGGACGAGCAGGACCGTGCGAAGTGGGACCGCGGGCTGATCGACGAGGGGCTGGAGCTGGTCAAGGCGTCGCTGGCCGGCCCGGCGCTGGGGTCATACCAGCTGCAGGCCGCCATCGCCGCCACGCACGCCGACGCGGCCACGGCCGAGGAGACCAACTGGCCGCAGGTGCACACCCTTTACCTGATTCTGGAACGGATCGCGCCCAACCCGATGGTCACCCTCAACCGGGCGATCGCGCTCGCCGAGACCGAGGGCCCGCCGGCCGGGCTGGCCCTGCTGTCCACATTGGACAGTGACGAGCGGATGGCCGGGCACCACCGGCTGCTGTCCGTGCGGGCGCATCTGCTGGAGAGGACCGGCGACACGGCCGGGGCGTACGAGCACTACCGGCGCGCCGCGAAGTCCACCGCCAGCATGGCCGAGCAACGCTACCTGGAGTCCCGGGCCAGCCGGGTGACACGCCTTGGCACCACAGGTGTTGCGATCGATGCAGTGCCGAGTCACAGCCACTGAGCTGCGAGGACGCCTACCTACCGGGTAGACATCGCATGGCACCACATGGTGCCGGGTGGCACCACTTGGCATCATCCGGTGCCGCACGACATCATTCCACGCTCCGGAAAGCACATGGGCACGCATGGCGCCACAATGACTCAGGTCGACCCCTTCGCCTTTTGCCAGCTCAGGGCGGCCACCCTCAAGCCCGCCCCCCCCATAAGGCGCCACTCAGACTTGCGCATGGTGCCATGATGGTGCCATCATAACGTCATGGACCTCACTCCGTATGTCGACACCCTGCGCCGCGAACTCGCGGTGGCCGCCGAAGCGGGCGGGGAAGATGCCCGCGAGCTGGCCGAGCGGCTCACCGCTCCTCTGGAGTCGGCGACCCGTCTGACCATGCTCAATGTGCTCTCCGCCGCGATGGACGAGATCACCCGCGAGCTCGCCCCCGGCTCGGTCGACGTACGGCTGCGCGGGCTGGACCCCGACTTCGTGGTGACGCCGCCGCCCGCCGACGGCGGCCCCACGGAAGCGGTCGCCGCGCCCGTCGAACCGCTCAAGGCGCAGGCGCCCGCCGACGGCGACGAGGGCGGCATCGCCCGCGTCAATCTGCGTCTGCCGGCCCACCTCAAGGCGCGCGCCGAGGAGGCCGCGAGCCGCGAGGGCCTGTCGGTCAACGCGTGGCTGGTGCGGGCCGTGTCGGCCGCGGTCGACGGCGGCACGCGGCCGCGTACGACGCAGAAGACCCACACCATCGGACAGCACTTCACGGGCTGGGTGCGCTAGCCGCGCCCGCGTCCGCCCCACTTCACCCACACCACGTCCCACCAGCGGGGACGACCCGAAGACTCAAGAGGACGGGACAGCCATGCCTTCTTTTGACACTCCCGAACCGATTTCGGCCACCGCCCACGTGTACGCCGGTTCCATCCGGTTCACCGCGGGCGACCGCCTCGACACGGTCGTCGAGGTGCAACCCCGCGACCCGAAGCGGGATCAGGACGTGCGGTCGGCCGACCAGACCGAGGTCACGTACGCGAACGGCGCCCTGACGGTCAGGACGCCCAGGCCGCGCAATCTCTTCGGGCGCACCGGCACCGTCGACGTGACGGTCGAACTGCCCACGGGCTCGCGCGTCGACATGACCGGCGCCTGGGCCCAGGTGCTCGGCGAGGGGCGGCTCGGTGAGGTCCGCGTGAAGACCTCGTCCGGTGACGTCCGCCTCGAGGCGACCGGGCCGCTCCAGCTGACCGCCTCCCACGGCTCGATCACCGTCGACCGGGTCGAGGGCATGGCCGAGATCACCACCAGCTCCGGCAGCCTGCGCGTCGGCGCCGTCGACGGCCCCGCCGTCCTGAAGAACTCGCACGGCACCACGACCGTCGGCGCCGTGACCGGCGACCTGCGGGTGAGCGGCGCCCACGGCGACATCGACATCGCGCGCGCCGAGGGCTCGGTCGCCGCCACCACCGCCCACGGCACCCTGCGCGTCGCCGACGTGGCCCGCGGCACCGTCCAGTTGGAGACCTCCTACGGCGCCATCGAGGTCGGCATCCGCGAGGGCACCGCCGCCTGGATCGACGCCAGCTCCGGCTCCGGGCAGGTGCGCAACACGCTCACCGCCTCCGAGACCCCGCAGAAGACCGAGGACACCGTCGAGGTTCGCGCCCGGACCCGTAACGGCAACATCGACGTGCTCCGCGCCCGGGCCTGAGCACTGGTCCCGCCAACTCGCCCACTCCCCCAGTCACTTCAGCCTTCGAACGGGAGGGTTCCATGCCTTCTTCTGTCATGCCCACGCCCAGGCGGGGTGACGGTCTGCAGTCGCCCGCCGCCGTCTCCACCGTCGGTCTGCGCAAGTCGTACGGCGACAAGACCGTGCTGGGCGGCATCGATCTGCGCATCCCGGCCGGGTCCGTGTTCGCACTGCTCGGGCCCAACGGCGCCGGCAAGACCACCACCGTGCAGATCCTGTCCACGCTCATCGCCGCCGACGGCGGGCAGGCCCAGGTCGCGGGCCACGACGTCACCACGTCACCGGACGCGGTGCGCGCCGCAATCGGCGTCACCGGGCAGTTCGCCGCGCTCGACGACCTGCTCACCGCCGAGGAGAACCTGCTCCTCATGGCCGACCTGCTGCGCCTCGGCAAGCGTGAAGGGCGCTCCCGTACAAAGGAGTTGCTTCAGCGGTTCGACATCGCGGACGTCGCGCACAAGCGGGCCGCGACCTTCTCCGGCGGGATGCGGCGCCGGCTCGACCTCGCCATGACGCTGGTCGGCGACCCCCAGGTGATCTTCCTGGACGAGCCGACGACCGGGCTCGATCCACGCAGCCGCCGCACCATGTGGGACACGGTGCGCTCGCTGGTCGCGGGCGGCACCACCGTCTTCCTCACCACCCAATACCTGGAGGAAGCCGACCAGTTGGCCGACCGGATCGCCGTGCTCGACGGCGGCCGGATCGTCGCCGAGGGCACCGCCGACGAACTCAAAGCGCAGATCCCCGGCAGCCACGTACGGCTGCGGTTCACCGACACCGCCGAGTACGAGCGCGCGGCCGCCGCCTTCCCCGGCGCGGCCCGAGACGACGAGAACCTCGCCCTGCGCGTGGCGGGCGACAGTGGCCTCGACGCGCTGCGCGCCCTGCTCGACCGGCTCGACGCCGCCGGCATCCGGGCCGCCGACTTCTCCGTGCACACCCCCGACCTCGACGACGTATTCCTCGCCCTGACCGGCGACGGCACCACCAAGACCGGCACCGGCTCCCCGCTTCACGTCAAGGAGACCCTGCGATGAGCACCCTCACCTACACCGTGCACGACTCGATGACGATGCTGCGGCGCAACCTCAAGCACGCGATCCGCTATCCGGCCGTGGGGTTCGGCAGCGCCATGACGCCGATCCTGATGCTGCTGCTGTTCGTGTACGCCTTCGGTGACTCGATCGGCGCCGGCATGGGCGGCGGCCGGGACGCGTATCTGAACTACCTGACACCGGGCATCATCATCATGGGGGTGGCCGCCGGCTCGATGTCGACCTCGATCGCGGTCTGCTCCGACATGACCGAGGGCATCATCAACCGCTTCCGCACCATGAACATCACACGCTCGTCGTTCATGACGGGGCATGTCATCGGCAGCGTCATCCAGACGATGGTGTGCATCGTCCTGGTCGTGGGCGTCGCGCTCGCCGTCGGATTCCGGTCGGACGCGAGCCCACTGGAGTGGCTGGCCGCCGCAGGCCTCCTCGCAGCCATCGCGTTCGCGGTGACCTGGCTGTCGGCGGCGCTCGGCCTGATCTCCAAGACCGTCGAGTCCGCGAGCAACAAGCCACTGCTGGTCCAGTTCCTGCCGTTCCTCGGCTCCGCGTTCGTGCCGGCCGACTCGATGTCGCCGGGCCTGCGCTGGTTCGCCGAGAACCAGCCGTTCACGCCGATGACCGAGACGCTGCGCGGCCTGCTCTCCGGCTCGGAGATCGGCAACAACGGCTGGATCTCGCTCGCCTGGTGCGCCGGCATCGCCCTGGTCGGCTACGTCTGGTCGCGCTCGCTGTTCAACAGCACCACCAAGCGCTGAGAGCCCATCTCTCCACCTCGGCCGATCTCGTACACGCGCCACGGCGGAGGGCCCGATGCACGCAGAGCCCTCTGCTCGCAGTGGTCCGGCAGAGGGCTTTGCGGTGAGGTTCCGGGTGCTCCACTCACCGTGTCGGAGCGCCTTTCCGAGATCGGCCGGCGGGCGGATTCTTCCGGTACCGGGCGGACCAGGGTCCCCTTTCGCGTCGCCCCCCATGCACTACCGCAGCCGGCTCGACGGCTGATCACGAAACCACTCCCGGCCCGGCGCCGCCCTGCAGCTGCTCACGACGCTGGAAACCCCCGCCAAGCCGGCCCGTCAGGCCGTCAATGCCGTCCGGCGTGGTGCTTTCCGGCAGGGGTGCACGGGCTCGTCCCGGCGTCCGGGCCCTCCAGGGTCTGGATGAGGTTGGCGACCACGTCCGCCATCGCCCGGCGGGCGGCAGCGAGGTAGACGGCTGGGTCCTGCGTGCCACCCGCCGCGAGCCTGTCGCGCAGCGCCCGCGTCATCGCGGCGTCGAGAGCGCGCCCGAAGCCGAGCTTGGCCACGCCCGCGACGACCGCTGCCCTCAGTTCTGCTGCGTTCGCCGCGGACAACTCCCGCAGGACGAGAGGCACGTTCACCGCTGTCCGCAGCCCGGCGAGCAGCGAGCGGTGGTCATCCGCCGTGCAGGTGCCGAAGGGGTGGCTTTCGCCGCTGAGTACAAGTGCGTCGGCGCCGGTAGCGTCGGCGAACTCCTGGGCTGTCCCGGGGGCGAGGTGCGCTCCGTGTGGACAGGGCGACGTGCCGATCCGTGCGGCACGCGGAGCCCCGCGGTCCCCGGTGTCCATCAACTCCGCCTCCGCCCAGAGCCCCTGCTCGTGCGCCCACGAGACCGCGTCCCGGGTCACGGCGACGGTTCTGACGTAGGAGAGATGACCGGCGTCGTACATGATCGAGCCGAAGCCACAGTGCGCTGCCTGGGCGAGCAGTGCGGTCCTGCGCACCTTCGTCAGGTGGAGCCCGACCGGCACGGTGGCAGTGCGCGCCATCTCGGCGGCGGCCCGGGCGAGTGGCGCGAGCTGCCCACCGTGATGGTCCACCGCCGTCTCGCCGATCTGGATGATCACACCGCGGCCCGCCAGCTCTGCCCCCGCCACGATCGCCTGCAGGTGCTCGAACGTGTGGGCGTCGAAGGCGGCGACGGGGCGGTGGTGCGCCCGGCCGTCGGAGAGCATCGGGCCGATGGCTGCGAGCGTCAAGGGAGCCTCCAAGGCAGCACGTTGGGTGCCCCGGACTGCAGGGCGCGGGCAATCATGATTGCACGTGCTCGCAAAGGGCGTCATTCACGCACGAGTGTGCACCCGTGGAGGGTGGGACGGTCGCAGATGAGGCGGCAGGCAAGCCGGATCAGCTGGCGGACGGCGGGAAAACAGGGGTCGGGCGTGGCATTGACAGCGGCTCGGGCGGGGCCCATAGTTTCTGCCCAAGCGTGATTGAAGTTGCGCAGTAAGTGTGGGTGTCACGCTTTTTTGAGCATCGGGCACTCCTCGGCACCTCATCTCATCTGACCTGCCCACGGAGCCGGCGTATCGAAGCCGCACCCCCGCGTACCCTCTTTCCCGTGCCAGCCTCCCGCCTTCATCGCGTCGCCGTCCTTGTGCTCGAGGGTGCGAAGCCGCTCGATGTCGGCATTCCTGCGCAGGTTTTCACGACCCGCGCGAGCATGCCGTACGAGGTGCGGGTGTGCGGCGCGGCACCCGGCCTCGTGACCGGCGGCGACGGCCTGTCGTACTACGTCACCCACGGGCTCGACACGCTTGCGTGGGCCGACATCGTCTTCGTCCCCGGCTACCGGTTCCCGGACCGCGACGACCCGCCGCAGGCCGTCATTGACGCGCTGACCGCCGCCCACGATCGGGGTGCGCGGCTTGCCGCCATCTCGACGGGCGCGTTCGCGCTCGCCGCCACGGGCCTGCTCGACGGCAAGCGCGCCACGACCCACTGGCATTACACGCGGGCGCTTGTGGCGAAGCATCCGCTCGTTCAGGTCGACGAGAATGTCCTGTTCGTCGACGAGGGCAGCGTGCTGACGTCGGCCGGCGCCGCCTCGGGCATCGACCTGTGCCTGCACATTCTGCGCGGCGACCTCGGGGTTGCCGCGTCGAACCACGCGGCCCGGCGCCTGGTCGCGGCCCCCTACCGCAGCGGCGGCCAGGCGCAGTATGTGCCGCGCAGCGTGCCCGAGCCGCTCGGCGAACGGTTCGCCGCCACCCGCGAGTGGGCGCTGCACCGGCTGTGCGAGCCCCTCACCCTCGATGCGCTCGCTCAGCATGCGACGGTGTCGCCCCGCACGTTCTCGCGGCGCTTTGTCGAAGACACGGGGTACACGCCGATGCAGTGGGTCATGCGCGCCCGGATCGACGTGGCCCGTGAGCTGCTCGAGCGTTCGGAGCGGAGCGTCGAGCAGATAGCCGCCGACGTCGGTCTCGGCACCGGTGCGAATCTGCGGTTGCACTTCCAGCGCATCCTCGACACCACGCCAAGCGAGTACCGGCGCACCTTCACCCAGGGCGAATAGCCCGCCATCACGTGGCGAGATCCTTTTGGACCATGGCGATCACGCCGCTGTCGCGGGCGGATGCTGGGCGCGAACCTGATGGCGAACAGAAGGGACATCGCTCATGACTCGCATCGCCATCAACGGATTCGGCCGCATCGGACGCAATGTGCTGCGCGCGCTGCTCGAACGCGACAGCGACCTCGAGGTCGTCGCCGTCAACGACCTCACGGAGCCCGCCGCTCTTGCGCGGCTGCTCGCTTACGACACCACGGCCGGCCGGCTGGGTCGCCCGGTGGCGGTCGACGGAAGCGTCCTCGTCGTCGACGGCCGTCGCATCACGGTGCTCGCCGAGCGTGAACCGAAGCAGCTGCCGTGGGCCGAGCTCGGCGTCGACATCGTGCTCGAGGCGACCGGCCGCTTCACGTCGGCTGCGGCCGCCCGCGCCCACCTCGACGCGGGCGCGAAGAAGGTGCTTGTCACTGCGCCGTCGGACGGCGCTGATGTCACGCTCGCGTTCGGGGTCAACACCGACGCGTACGACCCGGCCCTGCACACGATCGTCTCGAACGCCTCGTGCACGACCAACGCACTTGCGCCGCTGGCCGCGGTACTCGACGAGCTCGCCGGCATCGAGCACGGCTTCATGACGACGGTGCACGCCTACACGCAGGAGCAGAACCTGCAGGACGGTCCGCACCGCGACGCCCGCCGCGCCCGCGCCGCCGCTGTGAACATCGTGCCGACCACGACGGGCGCCGCCAAGGCGATCGGCCTCGTGCTGCCGAACCTCGACGGCAGGCTGTCGGGCGACTCGATCCGCGTGCCGGTTCCGGTGGGCTCGATCGTCGAACTCAACACGGCCGTTACGCGCGACGTGACGCGCGACGAAGTGCTGGAGGCGTACCGCGCCGCGGCACAGGGGTCGCTGGCCGGCGTACTCGAGTACTCGGACGACCCGCTCGTGTCATCCGACATCACGGGCAATCCGGCCTCGTCGATCTTCGACTCGGCCCTCACCCGCGTCGACGGCCGCCATGTCAAGGTGGTCGCCTGGTACGACAACGAGTGGGGCTTCTCGAACCGCGTGATCGACACGGTCACGCTGCTCGCCGCTCGCTGAACGGACGCCGGGGCGGTCCCCACCGCCGAAGACCGCGCTGCCCAGCACCTCTCGTCAGCGCTCTGGTGCAGCGACGCTCTGATCCTGCGAGGGTCTGGATCGCCCCGGCTGCGGTGGCTGGGGCGATCGATGTCGTGCGGCGGAGTCGCCTTGCATAATCATGCAGATAAATACATACTCTTCCCATGTCTAAGGTTCTCACCTCCCTGCCCACCGGCGAGCGCGTCGGCATCGCTTTCTCGGGCGGCCTCGACACTTCCGTCGCGGTCGCGTGGATGCGCGACAAGGGTGCCGTCCCGTGCACCTACACCGCCGACATCGGCCAGTACGACGAGCCCGACATCGCCTCGGTGCCCGGCCGCGCGAAGGTCTACGGTGCCGAGATCGCGCGCCTGGTCGACTGCCGAGAGGCGCTGGTCGAAGAGGGCCTGGCCGCGCTCGCCTGCGGCGCGTTCCACATCCGCTCGGGCGGCCGTGCCTACTTCAACACCACGCCGCTCGGCCGCGCCGTCACCGGCACTCTGCTGGTCCGGGCGATGCTCGAGGACGACGTACAGATCTGGGGCGACGGCTCGACGTTCAAGGGCAACGACATCGAGCGGTTCTACCGCTACGGCCTGCTCGCCAACCCCCACCTGCGCATCTACAAGCCGTGGCTCGACGCCGACTTCGTCTCCGAGCTGGGCGGCCGCAAGGAGATGTCGGAGTGGCTGGTCGCCCACGGGCTGCCGTACCGCGACAGCACCGAGAAGGCGTACTCGACCGACGCCAACATCTGGGGCGCCACCCACGAGGCCAAGACACTGGAGCACCTCGACACCGGCGTGGAGACCGTGGAACCGATCATGGGCGTGCGGTTCTGGGAGCCCTCGGTCGAGATCGCCGCCGAGGACGTGACGATCGGCTTCGACCAGGGCCGCCCGGTGACGATCAACGGCAAGGAGTTCGCCTCCCCGGTCGACCTGGTGATGGAGGCGAACGCGATCGGCGGCCGCCACGGCTTGGGCATGTCGGACCAGATCGAGAACCGGATCATCGAGGCGAAGAGCCGCGGCATCTACGAGGCACCCGGCATGGCGCTGCTGCACGCCGCGTACGAGCGCCTCGTCAACGCGATCCACAACGAGGACACCCTCGCCCACTACCACAACGAGGGACGGCGCCTCGGGCGGCTGATGTACGAGGGCCGCTGGCTGGACCCGCAGGCGCTGATGGTCCGCGAGTCGCTGCAGCGCTGGGTCGGCTCGGCGGTCACCGGCGAGGTGACCCTGCGACTGCGGCGCGGTGAGGACTACTCGATCCTGAACACCACTGGCCCGGCGTTCAGCTACCACCCGGACAAGCTTTCGATGGAGCGCACCGAGGACTCGGCGTTCGGCCCGGTGGACCGGATCGGCCAGCTCACCATGCGCAACCTCGACATCGCCGACTCGCGCGCCAAGCTCGAGCAGTACGCCGGCCTCGGCATCGTCGGCACGACCCACCCCGCGCTGATCGGCGCCGCCCAGGCGGCGACCGGCCTGATCGGCACCATGCCGGAGGGCGGCGCCGAGGCCATCGCCTCCCGCGGCGAGGTCTCCGGCGACGACGAGCTGCTGGACCGCGCCGCGATGGAGTTCGGCACCGACTGACCGGTGCGTCGGCCCGCTCCGGGCAGGGAACCGGAGCGGCCGAGCCCGGTCGCAGCCGGGAGGCCGGGGCCTCGAAGCCGCCCGCCGGGCCCAGGACACCGACGAGTGGAAAGAGCGCTACAAGGTCCGGGCCGGCGTCGAGGGCACGATCTCCCAGGCCGTACGCGTCACCGGACTCCGCCGCACCCGCTACCGCAGCCTGCCCGCAACCCGCCTCGGCCACGTCTTCGCCGCCACCGCGATCAACATCATCCGCATCGACCGATGGCTGACCGGCACCCCACTCCGCGGCACCCGCACCTCCCGCCTCGAAGCCCTGATGCTCGCGGCCTGACCACCCGAATCACGCATTCCTCAGCAGAGTCCTTCAGGGCGGGGGTGAAGGCGTCAAGCCCGCTGCCGCAAGGTAAGCAGGAATCTCCTGGCTTCAAGTATCAACCGGGAGAGCACTTCAATCCTCGATATCGCCGATGGCTACGCGGAGGTCATGCAAGCCCTCCAGGATCGCGATGACCGATGCCTCCGTCCGGTCGAGAGCTCGCCGGGTGGCCCGAATGTCACCGCGCTCGAAATAGAGCCGGGCGCTGAGTGCGTCCGTAGCCGCCACGACGGCCGCCCAGGACGCCGCCCGGCGAGGAGGCCCCTCCTCCTCGGTCCCCATGAGCTGCACCGCGGTGAGCTGCAACCGGTTCGCCAGCACGACGGACGAAAGCTGTGAGTCGGGTCCTGCCTGCTCCGTCCATCCGAGAAGCGCTTCGGCGACGTCCTTCAGCGGTTGCCCGCCCATGCCGGTCGAGGCGGTGATTTCCAGTTCTGTCTTGGCCAGCAGGGCGCCCAGCAGTCGCAGCCGGTCCTCGGCCTGCGGGCCCTGGGGCCACACGTCCGGATCCAGTACTGGTTCAGCCCCCAGGGCGACGAGGGCTGCGTAGATCTGCTCCGCACTCACCGGGTGCACGCTTCTGATGCTCACGTTCTCAGCTTCACCGCACGAAGGAGGCAGCGCACGCACCGCTCGCCGGTCTCTGTCGAGGACATCGCGTTGATGCGTTCGGGGCAGCGGCGGCTCAGAGTGCCTTCAGGTACTTGGCGTCTGCTGCCGGACTCGGGGCGTGGCCCCCGTGACGTGCCCCTCGTTACGGGTGTTGGGCCCTGTGGCGTGCGCATCTTCGATCCCTCGGGATGCGCACGCCTGGGCCCTGGGCCCTCAGACCAGGGCCCTGCAGCTTTTTCCCGGGTGGTGCAACCGTGCACCGTGCCGGGTGGTGGGAAGCCGGGGACCCGGGCCGTCCGGGACCGTCTCGCCGTCCCACAGCGTGGTGGCCGTGGCGCGGCCGCCCATCAGGTCGGTGAGATACCGGACGGTGAGGTAGTCGCGCTCGACGATGCCGCGCAGCAGCGTCGCGACCGACACCCGGTTTCCCTCGACCTGGTTGCAAGCCGGGTTGCCCTTGAGGTGGAGGTGCAGCCATTTCGCGCGCCAGCTGCCGTCGCGCCCGCGCAGGAACGCCAGCGGCAGCGCGACCCTGCCCGGGCCGCGCAGCTCCGGCTTCATGCGTACGGTGCGCGCCTCGAAGGGGCGGCCCTGCTGTTCGGCGTCGCGCAGCATGAAGCCGAAGAACGACTCCTTGACCTCCTCGAAGCCCTCTCCCGAGAAGATGTTGACCTGCGGGACGATGAAGGTGCCGCGCACAGCCCCCAGACGCAGGTTGATGAACTCCGAGGCGCCGTCGGGCGCGTCGGTGACGTCCCCGGAGTGCTCGCCCTCGACCTGGGTGAGCGCGGTGTACGACAGCCGGCAGACGGTCCCGTACGAGGCGTTCAGGAGCAGCGCGGACAGGTCGAAGTCGGTGGTGCGGCTGGTCTGCTTGCAGTGGACGAAGAACCGGAGCAGTTCCCCGTCGACCGGGGAGAGGGAGCCGCGGGGCAGCACGCCGAGCCCGGCGGCCGTCGCCTGGCCGCTGAGCGGGAGCGCGACGTCGAGGACGTCGGGGTCGATCAGCAGGTGCCCCGGCTCCAGGAGGCGGCGGCGCGTCTCGGCGTCCAGGGCGGCGATCAGGCGCTTGCGCTCGGGCGGCAGCACGGGTGGACGGGTGTCGGTGGTGACCCAGGCACGGCCGAGGCGGTTGACGAAGACGCGGGGCTCGCCCGTCTCGTCCGTCCGGTTGCGGAAGTGCTCACGGACCGACAGCAGGACCCGGCCGGAAGCCTGCGGGGCGACCTGGCACGTTGGCCGGGAAGTCGGCGAAGTAGACGTTGTGCTGGACGTGGTCGCCGGCCATCTCGCGGACGGTGTCCAGTGTGCGCACGGCGGTGTCGACGACCGTCTCCTCGGCCAGTTCCGACAGATGCTCCAGCAGGTTCGCCGAGAGCTTGAAGCCCACGGACATCAGCGCGGCGTCGAACTGCCGTGCTGCGGCCCCTCCCTGCCCGGCGGGCCCGGCGGGGGCAGGGATGCGGTACGTGTTCCGGATGATTGTGGGTTCGAGACGCTGGGGCATTCGGGCATGGTCCCAGGACCGCGCAGGCCAATGCATTCGGGTTTTCGAACACGGTGTGCACCAGCCGGCGGGCTGAGCGCTCCGCAGGAAGCCGAGTGCCGTATCAACGGGGCCGACCGGGCGGCACCCCGCCCGCAGTACGAGCTGTCAGGTCTGATCAGGTCGGTTCCGCCTCTGAGAGCCTGTCGGGTGACCTTCGATCGGAGAGCGGACGCGGCATGGTGCGTGCGATTCCAAGGCGCCGGGATGGCCTTGTAGCGGAGCTACCAGGGCATTTCGGCAACGCCGGAAGCGTGCGTGCCAGGGCGTGGCCGCCCGATCAGAGGTCACCCGACAGGCTCTGAGCCGGGGCGGGCCTCAGGACGACGGTTCCTCACCCGTCAGCAGGGCCAGTCCGAGCGGGGTCAGGCTGTGCAGGACGGACAGGCCCGTCCGGGCGGTGTCCACCAGTCCGGCGTTCCGCAGAACGGTGGCGTGCTGGCTGGCCGTCGCCAAGGAGGTCCCGGCACGTTCGGCGAGCGCGGTCGTGGTGGCCGGGACGCGCAGAACGGCGAGCACAGCTGCCCTTGTCCGGCCCAGCAGTGGTCCCAGCACGTCGGACGAGTAGACCGGCTCCTCGGCGAGCAGCATCGGATGGACCAGGACCGTCGGCTTCTCCGGCCGGTACATCACCATGGCGCTCACCGCGAACCAGGACGGTACGAGCAGCAGTCCGCGGCCGCACAGCGGGATGTCGTGCCGGGACGTCGACGGGAGAGTCAGTACGGGCGCCTGCCAGCTCCATGTGGGGCTGAGCGTGGTGAGCAGGGCGTCGACCCCGCCGCGTAGCAGCATCTCGGCGCGCACCGCCCGGTCGGCCATGGCGTCGGCCCTCACCCGCTGCCACAGCGGGGCGACCGCCGAGGTGAAGTACCCCTGGAGGTCGCGCTGCAGGGCCCGTCGTGCCGCCGGTGAGCCGTTCGCGAGCTCTCGCGCCCAGTGACTCGGCTGCTCCAGGGAACCGTTCCACCCAGGCGTGTCCGCCAGCCCCAGATCCAGGGCCAGCTGTTCGGCGGGAGTTCCGGTGACGAGGTCGAGTGCGGTGGCGAAGTCCCGGGCCGTCGGCTGTTGAAGGAAGTCCGGCAGAAAACCGTTGCGGGGAACGAGGTCGAGCAGGACACCGGGCCGGGGGCGGGTGTCCCGCATCGCTTTGTGCCACTGGCTGAGGGCGGGGCGCGTGAGGCCCCCGGTGGGCGTCCCGCCCCGGAGACGACGCACGCTGAGTGCCGTTTCCAGCAGGGCGTCGGGAGCCTGGGCCACCGTGACCTGGCGCAGGTCGGCGTCGGAGAAGTGTAAGCGGATCACGCCGCCTGATTATCGGCCCGGCCACGCCTTTCCGCGAGAGCCGAAAGGCGATGCGGCCGGATCGCGTATCGGCCAGGCTCGCGTGGGACACGCCGGTCCATGAACTCCTGGAGGTCCCAACGATGCGCGCCACCTCACGATTCCTCTGTCTCCTCGCCGCCGTCCTGGCCGCCGTCTTCGGCGGTACTCCCGAGCGGGCCGTCGCCCGTCCGCTGCCTCGCACCTACGTCGTCTCCGACGCCCCCGGCGTCCTGCCGGAGGGGATCGCTGTCGACCGGGACGGCACCGTGTACGTGTCTTCCGACGGCACCGGCGCGCTGTACCGCGGCCATGTCCGCGACCCTCGCCTGGACGTGTTCCGCGCCGAGGGAATCGAAAGCCGCCCCAGTTCCCTCGGCGTGCACACCGACAGGCACGGGTGGGTGTTCTCGGTGGGCGGCGCTGTCCTCACCGTCCACGACCGCAACGGGAGGCTGCTGGCCGAGCGTACGGCCGCGCCCGGTCCGCTCGGCGCGCCGGATCTCAACGACCTGGTGATCACGAAGGACGCCGTCTACGTCACGGACTGGGCCAATCCAGTGGTCCTGCGGGCCCCTCTCCGGCACGGCCGCCCGGGGCAGCTCGAACCGTGGCTGGACATCCGGTCCGCGTTCCCGCAGTTCCCGGCGCAGTACTGGCTGCTCAACGGCATCGTGGCGGACCGCTCGGGCAAGACCCTGCTGGTGTCGTCCAACGGAACCGAGGCCGTCTGGCGGGTGGACACCGCGACGCGCGTGATCGAGCAACTACGCCTGGGCGGTGAGTCGTTCGGGGCGGACGGGATGCTTCTGTCGGGCCGGACGCTGTACGCTGTGCTCAATTACGGCGCCCCGCACGGCGTGTACATCGCCGAGCTGGACGAGGAGCTGCGCACGGGGACGGTGACCGAACGGATCACCGGCGAGCCGTTCGACCTGCCCACCGCGCTCGCCCGGCACGGCTGCCGACTGTACGTCGTCAACAGCCAGCTGGATGACCCTCCGGGCCTGCCTCCCTACACGGTCAGCGCGATCGACGACCCGACCTGCCCGCGCCGCTGACGGGTGCCTGCCGCACGACTCGGCGTGGGCGGTGGGGCGATGGGCGTCACGCCCGTCGATCGTCGTGGACGGCGCGTGCGTCAGGGCGCTGCACACCTGCGGCGGCTCCATCGGCTACCGGCCCCTGCCGGCGGACAGCTGAGCGACGGACTGGGAGGTGCCGGAGCAGACCTCGTGCCCGGGCGTAGTCGGTGCGCACCGGGAACCGTGTGTGCACGTGGGGAGTGTGGCGGTTTCGGGGCCTCATATCGACCCGTTGCCGGCGGGGAGGACCGGTTGGACCGACCACGCCCGCAGCCCGGCCGGTCCGACCGTCATCGGGCCCTCATGGCCGCCGCTCCACTGGAATGCGCTGTCGGGCGGACGGGCCCGTGCCGTCGGCAACAATGCACCCCCATTGCTCGGCGAAAGCCCCCCAGAGCGTGCGCAGCCGCTTCTCCTCGCGCTCCACCTCGGCAACGACTCCGCCCGGTTCAAGGCCCAGGGCGTGCAGCGGACCGACGTCCGACGCGCCCCAGGTGCGTATGTCATCGGCCAGCACCTCGGGGTGGAACTGAACACCCCACACAGCCGTGCCGATCCGGTACGCCTGGTGGGTGCAGCGCTCGCTGGTGAGCAGCGCAACGGCGCCCTCGGGCAGGGTGGCCGTCTCCTCCCAGTGCCACTGCACTGCGCGCAACCAGCTGCCCTGGTCCACGAGTGGCGCGAACAGCGGGTCCGCGGAAGCCGCTTGATGGGATATCAGGTCATTGAGTCCGACCTCGGGCAGGGCGGCGTGGCGGACCTCGCCCCCGCAGGCCACTGTCAGCAGTTCCATGCCCAGACAGATCCCCAGTGTGGGAAGGTCCCGGGTTACGGCCTGCCGCAGCAGTTTTTGCACCTTTGGCAGCCAGGGCGCCTGCTCCTCGTCGTACGGGCCCATGGATCCGCCGAGGACCAGCAGCCCGTCGTATGCGTCCAGGGTGCCGGGCAGCGGGTCGCCCGCCCAGGGGCGACAGAGGTCTATCACCAGGCCCTGTTCGGCGAGGCGTTCACCGAACTGGGCCGGGCCCGTGCCGTCCTCGTGCTCCACGACGAGCACCCGGGCGCCGCTCACAGTCGCCCCGCCTCGACGATGCGGCGCAGGAAGGCGCGGGTACGCTCCTGCTGAGGGTCGCCGAAGATCTGCTCCGGCGGCCCTTCCTCCAGCAGTACGCCCTGATGAAGAAAGCACACCTTGTTCGACACCTCCCGGGCGAAGCCCATCTCATGGGTGGCCAGCAGCATGGTCATGCCGCCCTCGGCCAGTTCGCGGACGATGGCCAGTACTTCGGCGACGAGTTCGGGGTCGAGGGCCGAGGTGATCTCGTCGAGCAGCAGTGCGCGGGGGCCGGTGGCCAGGGCACGTACGATGGCCACCCGCTGCTGCTGACCGCCGGAGAGCCGGTCGGGCATGCTGTCGGCCTTGTCGGCCAGGCCGACCCGCGCGAGCAGGGCGCGAGCCTGCTCCTCGGCCTCGGCGCGCGGTATCCCGCGCACCTGCATCGGCGCGAGGGCGACATTGCGCACCACGCTCATGTGCGGGAACAGATTGAAGTGCTGGAAGACCATGCCGACATCGCGTCGCAGCCGGTCCACATCGGTGCCGCGGCCGGAGGCGACATCACCGCCGACCCGGATCTCACCCCCGCTGATCTCCTCCAGGCCGTTGATGCAGCGCAGCAGAGTGGACTTGCCGCTGCCGGAGGCGCCGATCAGGGTCACCACCTGGTGCTGGGCCACGGTCAGGTCGATGCCGCGGAGCACGGGGGTCTCCCCGTAGCTCTTGTGCACCCCGTCGATCTCGATGAAGGCCATGTCAGGCTCCCTTGCCGCGGCGCTGCTCACGTGCCACCAGCCGGTCCACCAACCGGGCCTGCGGGATCGTGATGAGGATGAAGAGCGCCGCGACCACGGTCACCGAGGACAGGTTGAAGTGGTTGGACGCGAAGATCTTCGACTGGTTGAAGGCGTCGATGGTGCCGATGACGTTCACCAGCGCGGTGTCCTTCTGCAGGCTGATGAAGTCGTTGAGCAGCGGCGGTACGACGCGGCGGGTGGCCTGCGGCAGCACCACATGGCGCAGCGTGGCGCTGTGCGAGAGGCCGAGTGAACGGGCCGCCGCGCTCTGGCCGGGCGCGATGGACTCGATGCCGGCCCGGAACACTTCGGCGACGTACGCGCCGTAGGTGAGGGTGAGCGCGAGGATCGCGAACCACACCGGGCTGAGCGAGCTGAGCACCGGCACCTCGGCGAGCGGCAGTCCGAAGCCGATCAGATAGATGACGATGATCGCCGGTACGGCGCGGAAGCCGTCGATGTACGCCGTGGCGAGCAGTCGCAGCGGGCGGCCGGTACGCCCCGGCGCCATCCGGGCGAGAGCGAGCGCCAGCCCCCAGACGAGGATCAGGATCTGCGCGGCGACGGCGATGAAGAGGTTGGTGCCGAACGCGGAGGCAATCTCCCGCAGGCTGATCCCGATCACTTCGCCGTCGAGGAAAGTGCGCTGCACGGCACGGTCGTTGGCGAACAGGAACCAGACCGAGCCGAGCAGGACGAGTGCGGCCAGACACCAGCCCAGTACGGTCCGGGCGTCCTCGCGGCCCTCGGACGCGGCTCGCCGGGCGTCGGCCCGCCGGTCCTCGGACCAGGCCGTGGCGGCCGCGCGGCCCGAGCGCACCGCCCGCAGCGCGGGCCTCAGCAGGGTGAGCACGGCGACGGCCACGACGACCGCACCGCCGGCGACCGGCAGGCCGGAGCCGGGCAGGGCCTTGCTCACGGACTGGGCAGTGGCGGCGGTCAGTGTCACGGTGACCAGGACGGCCGCCACCGCGGCGGCCGCGAGCGGCAGCGCCGGCCGGGGCGCGGTGGCCTTCGGCGGCTCGGTCCGCTCGGTCTTCAGCACGGTCAACAGATCGGAGGACACGCTCACTTGGCGCTCCATACCGGGATCGCCGCCGGGTCCCCGCCGAAGGCCTCGGCCAGGTAGGTGGAGGAGAGCTTGTCGAGCGTGCCGTCCTTCTTCATCGCGTCGATGGCCCCGTCGAGGGCGGCGGAGTTCTTGCCGCCCTTGGGGTACAGCGCTCCGTACGACTCTCCGGTGTCGTACTGCCCGATCACCTTGAGCTTGCCCTTGGACTCCTGGGCCTTGCCGAGCACGATGGCGACATCGGTGAGCGCGGCGTCGATCTGGCCCGCCTGGAGCGCGGCCTGCAACTCGACATCGCCCGCGAACACCTTCGGCTGGCTCTTCGGGTGGAGGTGGTCGCGGACGAAGTCGGCGCCCGTAGTGCCCTGCTTCACGCCGAGCCGCTGGCCCCCGATGTTGTCCTTGGTCACCTTGGACCCGGACTCGACCAGCACGCCGATGTCGGAGGAGAAGTACGGCGATGAGAAGTCCACCACCTTGCGGCGGGCGTCGGTGATGGAGATCTCCGCGAGCGCCATGTCGAAGTCCTGGGCCTTGCCCGCGACGAGCGCGTCGAAGGACACATTGCGCACGGTGAGCTTGGACAGGCCGGCCCGGTAGGCGAGATTCGCGGCCATGCAGTACTCGTAGCCGCTGTCGATCCGGCGCACGGTGTCGCCGTTCCACCAGCCGGGGCTGGGAAGGTCACCGACCACGGTGAGAGTGCCCTTCTCGACGGTCTTGAGGTGAATCGAGCCGCGGGCGCCGGTCACCTTGCACGTGCCGTAGGTGCGGGACCCCTTGGCGTCGGTGGTGTGGGTGGTGGAGTCATCGCTGCCGACCGCGGAACCGCTGCAGGACGTGAGGGCGGCGAGCAACGCGGCGGTGAGTGCGGGCAAGGCAAACGGACGGACGCTGCGCATGTAGCTCCTAGAGGAGAGGTGTCGGGAAGTAGTGGCGCTACACTGCCCAAAACGTTTTTGTACGTCAAGACCTCGAGGTCAGCGAAAGAAAAACGTTTTGGGGTTCGAGGGTGCGGACAGGCCGTTCTCTGGCACTCTTGAGGCCGCCGCGCGTTGGAGCTCGGTGGATGACACGGAAGGGCGACCAAAGCATGACCAGCCGGAAATCGACACGGGCCGGGAAGCTCGGCCGGCGGATCGGTATCCGCGACGTGGCGCAGGCCACCGGCCTGTCCATCACCACCGTGTCCCACGCCCTGCGCGGCAAGGGCCAGATCGCCCCGGCCACCCGCGAGCGCGTCCGCCGCGCTGCCGAGGAACTCGGCTACCGCCCCGACCCCGTGGCCCGCGGACTGGTGTCCGGACGCACCGGCATCCTCGGACTGGCCGTGGGCCACATGTCGGACCGCCCGTGGGCCGGCACCTACCGCCCGTACTATGCGGCGTTCTCCGCCGGCGCCACCATGACCGCCGTCGAGCGGGACTACGCCCTCGTCGTCGTCCCCAGCGATCCGGCCTCCGGGCTGTGGGCCCGCGTCCCCATGGACGGCCTCATCATCGTCGACCCGTTACGGGAGGACCCGCTGCTCGCGGACTGCGCGCGGCGCCGCATGCCGGTGGTCACCGACGGCCGCCCCATCGATCCGGGATACGATGATGTACCCACCGTGGAGAGCGACTTGGAGCATGGCATGGCCGAAGTCCTCGACCACCTGCGGGACTCCGGCGCCACCCGGGTCGGTCTCCTCTCGGGCCCGGAACCCGACGCGTACACCCAGGATTGCGAGCGCCTCTACCGCGAGTGGTGCACCGCGGCCGGCCGGCCGGCGCTCGTCAAGACACCGGCTGCCTCCGAGGATCCGGTGGAGGCGGCGCTACGGCTTCTGTCCGGCCCCGACCGCCCGGACGCGGTCCACGGCCTCAACGAGACATACGGCCAGGCCCTGGTGATCGCGGCCCGGAGACTGAGCCTGCGCATCCCCGACGACCTGATGGTCAGCGTGATGCGCGAGAGCGACCAGTCCTGCGGCACCGAGGACTGGGATGTACCGCTGACCGCCCTGAGCCTGGACGCGCGCCGCCTGGGCGCCGAATCCGTGACGATGCTGATCGATGTCCTGGACGGAAAAGCACCGCGCAATGTGATGGTGCCGTGCAGTGTCGTGGTCCGGAGGTCCACACTCCGTGCGTGAACGGTGCCGGGCCCGCACATGGCGCAGACCAGGTGCCGCTGATGCGGGGTCAGGGATGGCAGCCCATCCCTGTTCTTCGGAGGGAGTCCCCGTCTTCAGGCGGGGATCTTGTACGCGCGCATGGCTTCATCGTGCACGAAGACCTCAAGATCTCCCACATGAGGCGGGCCCCGAACCGAAGCCCGACCCCGGCCGGCTGGGCGGGTTCCTGCCCAACGGGGCGGGTGCGAGGGCGGGACTGAACCGTTCGATCAACGATGCCGGTTGGGGGGTGTTCCTGACGATCCTGAACGCCAAGGCTGAAAGCGCCGGACGGGAAGTGACGGCCGTGGACCTCCACAACACCTCCCGGCGGTGCCCCGCATGCCGGCACACCGTCAAGGAGAACCGGCCCACCCAGGAGAAGTTCCACTGCGTCGCCTGCGGCCACACCGCGCACGCCGACACAGTTGGAGCAATCAGCGTTCTACGGGCCGGGCCGGTCCGTCGCGAAGCCCAACCGTCATAGCGAGGAGCCACCCCCCTCAGGGGGTGGAGGAGTCACAAGAGGGCAGGTGGGTCGGGGCGTGGTCTGGTGCGACGGCTTGCGGAGGTGTCAGATGCCGGGTGGCTGGATTCGGCTGTAGGCGAGTCCGTTGCTGGTGCCGCCCGGGGTGGTCACCGTGACCTGGACGGGTCCTGCGGTTCCGGGCGGGGCGGTGGCGGTGACCTGGGTGGCGGAGACCACCGTGAACGACACCGCCGTACCGCCGAAGCTCACCGTGGTCGTCCCGGTCAGGTTGGTGCCGGTCAGGGTCACCGTCGTCCCACCCGAGACCGGCCCCTGGCTCGGGGCAACCGCGCTGAGGGCCGGCGCCGCGACATAGGCGTAGGAAAGGCTGTTGCTGGTGCCGCCCGGGGTGGTGGCCGTGACCTGCACCGTCCCGCTGCCCGCTGGGGCGGTGGCGGTGATCTGGGTGGCGGAGTCCACCGTGAATGACGCCGCCGCCGTACCGCCGAAGCTCACCGCGGTCGCCCCGGTCAGGTTGGTGCCGGTCAGGGTCACCGTGGCCCCGCCCGAGACCGGCCCCTGACTGGAGGAAAGCGCGGTGAGAGCGGGTGGGTTGAGGAAGAAGTAGGTGAGTCCGTTACTGGTGCCGCCCGGGGTGGTCACCGTGACCTGGACCGGCCCCGCGGTTCCGGGCGGCGTGGTGGCGGTGACCTGGATGGCGGAACCCACCCCGAACGACGCCGCCGCCGTACCACCGAAGCTCACCGCGGTCGCCCCGGTCAGATTGGTGCCGGTCAGGGTCACCGTCGTCCCACCCGAGACCGGCCCCTGACTCGGAGCCGCGGACGTGAGGGCTGGCGCGTTGACGTAGAAGTACGCGCGGCCGCCACTGGTACCGCCTGGGGTGGTGACCGTGACCTGGACGGGTCCTGCGGTTCCCGGCGGGGCGGTGGCGGTGACCTGGGTGGCGGAGACCACCGTGAACGACACCGCCGCCGTGGCACCGAACTTCACTGCGGTCGTCCCGGTCAGGTTGGTGCCGGTCAGGGTCACCGTAGCCCCGCCCGAGACCGGCCCCTGACCCGGAGAAAGCCCGGTGAGGATCGGCGCCGCCAGGTAGGTATAGGTGAGTCCGTTGCTGGTACCGGCCGGGGTGGTCACCGTGACCTGGACGGGTCCTGCGGTTCCGGGCGGGGCGGTGGCGGTGACCTGGGTGGCGGACACCACCGTGAACGACACCGCCGTACCGCCGAAGCTCACCGCAGTCGCCCCGGTCAGGTTGGTGCCCGTCAGAATCACCGTCCCGCCGGGCCCCTGACTCGGTGAAAGCCCGGTGAGGCTGGGCGTGTTGAGGAAGAAGTAGGTGAATCCGTTGCTGGTGCCGCCCGGGGTGGTCACCGTGACCTGGACGGGTCCTGCGGTTCCGGGCGGGGCGGTGGCGGTGACCTGGGTGGCGGACACCACCGTGAACGACACCGCCGCCGTGGCACCGAAGCTCACCGCGGTCGCCCCGGTCAGGTTGGTGCCGGTCAGGGTCACCGTCGTCCCACCCGAGACCGGCCCCTGACCCGGAGCAACCACGCTGAGGGCCGGCGCCGCGACATAGGCGTAGGAAAGTCCGTCGCTGGTGCCGCCCGGGGTGGTCACCGTGACCTGGACGGGTCCTGCGGTTCCGGGCGGGGCGGTGGCGGTGACCTGGGTGGCGGAGACCACCGTGAACGACGCCGCCGTACCGCCGAAGCTCACCGCGGTCGCCCCGGTCAGGTTGGTGCCGGTCAGGGTCACCGTCGTCCCACCCGAGACCGGCCCCTGACTCGGAGCAACCACGCTGAGGGCCGGCGCCGCGAGGAGGAAGAAGGAGAGGCTGTTGCTGGTGCCCCCCCGGGTGGTGACCGCGACCTGCACGGTACCGCTGCCCGCAGGAGACATAGCCGAGATGGCCGTGTCTGACAGGACATCGAACGACACCGTGCTGTCCGTTCCGAACCTCACCGCCGTCGCACCCGTGAAACCACTCCCTCGGAGACTGACCGTGGTACATCCTGAGCCGGAGCGTTGATCGGGATGGACAACAGTCAACGTGGGCGTGGGCAGGGTTACCGCTACTGCGGCCGCCGGATGGGGCTGTTGCGACATGTCCGTGGTACCTCTCTGCCAAGGGCCAACGGCGGGTGCCGGTCGGGGGCCCGTGGGATGTGATGGCTGTTCCCGCCCGCGCCGGCCCCGGAGGTGGCGCTCAGGGAAGCCTTGAACGGTGCGCCGACCGCGGTGGCGGTGTTCGCGGTGATGGTGGCCGACTTGGTGCCGAACTTCACCGTGGTCCCGCCGCCCGGCGACGACACTCGGTCGTACGGCCGTTACCGGGTGGTCGCTGTTGTCCACTGTGTCGCCCGAGCGTGTCAGGTGGCCCGGTACGGGCCGGTGGAACGGAGTAATGGGTCGCGGCCCCCGGCCCGGAAGGGGTTCCGGGCCGGGGGCCCTTGGAGGAGCGGAAGTGGCGTCCTGCGGAGCTACCGCGTCCGCTCCCGGTAGGACGGGTCCCCGAACGTGATCGCGCCGTGGGGGCGCGGTCAGATGCCGGGGCCGGTGACGTACGTGAACGCGCCGGTGGCGGTCGCGCTGCCCGCGTCGTTGCTCACGACGACATCAACGGGGCCTGCGGCCCCGGCCGGGGTGAAGGCGGACACCGCTGTGTCGGAAAGCACCGTGAAGGGCGCCGGGGTGCCGCCGACGGTGACCTCGGTGGTGGTTGCAAGGCCGGTTCCGGTGATGGTCACCGCCGTGCCTCCCGACGTCGGACCGGAGGCCGGAGCCACCGCCGTCACGGTCGGCGCTGCGACGTACGTGTACGACAGGCCGTTGTTGGTGCCGCCCGCCGTTGTGACGCTGACACCGACCGCGCCCGCGGCGCCGGCGGGTGCGACCACAGTGATCTGATTGTCGGACACCACCGTTGGTACGGCTGTGTTGGCGCCGAAGGAGACGCTGCTGGCAGTGGAGAGGCCGGTTCCCGTGATGGTGATGGTCTCACCCCCCGCGGTCGACCCGGCCGTCGGACTGATGGACTGCTTGAAGGGCGCCCCCACGTAGAAGAAGGAGATCGGGTTACTCGCCCCTCCCGCGGTGGTCACAGTGACGCCGACCGCGCCGTTGCCGGAAGGGGAGACGGCGGTGACCTGGGTGGGCGAGACATTGGTGACGGCGGTCGCGGACCGGGTGCCGAAAAGCACCGCGGTGGTACCGGAGAGATTTGTGCCGGTGATGGTGACGAGAGTGCCGCCGCCGCTGGATCCCTGGTTCGGACTGATGGGCATGAGATTCCTCCTTCGCTCGAAATGGGGTACATTTCCGAGCAGTGAGTGAGGCGTTCGGTTCGCCGTACGTCCTCATGCGATGAGGCGCTCCCCCTGGCCAAGTGCTTTGCTGTGACCCTGTACTGATGTTCGATTGGCGGTGTAGGGCCGCCGGAGCACAGTCCGAGTCACCAAGGCGGGGAGGGATCCTGCACATGTCTGCTGCCGCAGGATCGGGAGCGCTTTATCGCAAAACTTGAGCATTCATACGTCTCGCCGATTGGGTTATGAGAATTAACCCACCAGGGTGAATCGGAACACAAGACCCAAAGGCCGGAAGTCAGTCATTCGACTGGGCGCTCAGGAGCGAAACCCGGCACACTCATAGCGCATTCGCGAATAGCCGTTTATAGCTATATATGACTGGCGGCCGGGAAATTTATCTTCCGGGATCACTGTCCGGTATCCGTTCGACCGCCCCTGCCAGGGGCCGAGATGCCTGCTGTTCGACGCCGGCGGCCGCTCCGCGTCCGGTGCGCCATGAGCCGCCGCCTCGCACGGCATCGGCGAGCCGGGAGCATCCGCCGGCGTCCTCGACCGGCCAGCCACGCGCCGCCGGCTGGTTTGCCTTCGACCGTACTCCCCCACCTTCCCCCGCCACCAGCTCCAGCCCCCGGTGATCTCTCTGCAGCTCAACTCACCGTCCTCACCGGTGCGTTCACGGTCGGCCGGGATGTGCATGATTCCCTGGCAGTCCAGAGACGGCGCGGACACCTCCAGGTCCTTGCGCCAGACCGGAACCACCGATCCGACGGCGCCCTGGTGGCGGTTGCGGGGTCAGGCCGTCTGGTCCAAAGCCTGGACGGCCGCCTTGGCCGCCTTCTCCACCAGTTGGACACCGTCCGCCATGCTGACGCTGCCCCGCGACAGCACCGCCACCAGGCGGTCGTGTCCGTCCACCCGGACCAGACCGATGCTGTTGACGTCCCAGCGGCCCGTCGCGGTCCGCTGCAGCCAGCCGTTCTTCAGGCCGGTGACGGGGCCGGCCGCCGACACACCCCAGTCCTGGCCTGCCGCTATGCCGCCCATGAGGCCGCGCAGGCAGGCCCGGGACGCCTGGTCCAGTGGGGAGTCGGTGCCGAAGACGGCGCTCAGCAGGGCGAGCTGATCGGTCGCGGTGGTCTGGGTGAGCCCCCAGTGCCCGTCGCCGCCGCCGGTCGTGCCGGTCAGGCCGAGCCTGCCGTTGGCGGCGTTCAGGCCCGGCGCCTCACCGATCACGC
Organism: Streptomyces sp. NBC_00873; assembly: GCF_045207415.1. NCBI lineage: Bacteria > Bacillati > Actinomycetota > Actinomycetes > Kitasatosporales > Streptomycetaceae > Streptomyces > Streptomyces sp. NBC_00873. The sequence goes on along the minus strand of NZ_CP108803.1, from coordinate 9,006,533 downwards.
GCCACAGCGCGTCGGCGGACGCGTTGTCACTGATCCGGATCATCGACGCGGCGGACGCCTTCTCCTGCGCCGTGAGCCCGCGGTGCTCGTCCTGTGCCTTGAGCAGCAGGGCAGCCAGGATGTCGACCTTCACGATGCTCGCCGTGTCGTACGTCGTCCCCGCCCGCACGCCGTATCGTGCCGCGCGCCCGTCGGCCGGATCGAGCACCGCCACCGAGAGCGAGGCGGGGGTGGCCGCCACGACCGGCGCGAGCCGCCGGGACAGCGCCTGGTCAGGAGCCACACCGGTCCCGGCGGTCCGCAGGGCCGCCACGGACACCGACGGCGAGTGCGCCACTGTGGCGGACGCGGACGGCAGCGCGAGGATCGCGGCCGGCCGGGCGGTGCCGGACACCGTCCCCGCGGTCGGGCCCGACCGCGGGACGGTCCGCGCCTCGTCGGCCCCGGCCGCGTCGGCGAAGCCGCCCGTCGCCGCCCAGCCGGTCATGACGAGCGCGAGTGCGGCCAGGGCGTAGCGCGAAGGGTGGTGCCGGGCGAACGTGACGACCAGTGGAGCGAACGAATGGCGAGACATGGCGCGAGGATAAAAAGACCATCCGTGAAATAGCTATGTCCCACGTAACAGCTGCGCGACACGGTTCGTGATTCCGCACACACTACCTATAAGTGGACTCTGCGGAAGTATCACTCAATGAGGTCATTAATGAACTTTCCGCGCGGGTCCAGCCGCTCATGGCGACCATGACAGGCGGGCCGCTGTCGAGTCGATGAGCGCGGCCGACCAGTCGGTGGCCGCGGCTTCGTCGGCGGGCGCGTCCCGTGAAGCGGGATCCGGGCGCGGACGCGCCCGGCGCCGCCCAGGCGGCGCCGGGCGCTCGGGTCGCCGCCGTGGACGGCGACCCGCTCTCGCAGGCCGAGCAGTCCGCGTCCCGCTCCGTACGCCCGGTCCGCGACCGGGCCGCCCCGCGAGGCGGAGCCGTCGCGACCCGCATCGAGGACAGGACGGCAAAGGCAGTGGCCGTGTCGCTGGCGAACACCCAGTGGCGGGAGGAACTGCGTTCGGCGGTACTGAAGTCGAACGAGGTCGATCTGCACAAAGCGTCGTTTGCGGCCGTGCTTCTCGCGGGTCTTCTCCGCCGCGAAGTCCAGGTCCTCGATGGCGATGGCCTTCACGCCGATCCGTTTGGACGTGCTGAGCGGCGAGAACCGGGGGCCGCCGACATACGAGAGCGGCGTGCCACCACCCTGTGTGGGTGGTGGCACGCCGGCTCGGAAGGGCGGCACGCCGGGGTCAGAAGGTGCGCCCTTGGTCAGTGACGGGGCAGGGGCCGGTCAGCGGCGGTAGCCCCAGGACTGGGTGTCCACGGTGCGGCCGTCGTCGTCGCGCAGGGTGGCCTTGTCGGCGTAGTTGCTCCAGATGTAGTCCCGGCTGCCCTGGTAGACGTCCCGACGGGTGTCATAGCCGCGCCCGGTGTGGACGCGGACCGTGGCGTAGCCGGGCAGGCGCAGGTCGTCGAAGCGGTAGCGGTTGCCGTCGCGGTCGGAGAGCGTCCATCCGTCCAGGTCGACCGCGCGGCGGCCGGTGTTGGTGACCTCGACCCACTCCCGGTTCAGGGACCGGTTCGACCAGTCGTCACGGCCGGGGCTGTCGTACTGGATGTCGCCGAGGACGACCGTGGAGTACGAGTGGTGGCGGCCGTGCCCGTATCCGTGGCCGTGGTCGCTGTCGGCGGCTGCCGGCATCGCCGCCGCGGCGACGACGGAGCCGGCTGCCAGAGCGGTAGCGGCGATGCGGCGGACGGTACGAGAAGCAGACATTGATATCCCCTCAAGTAAGGGCGCCCAGGACCCAATCAAGGGCCATGCTGCGCGGTGCGGTTCCCGGCCCCTCAGGCCGAGAACCCACAGCCTGGAGCACCTCCCCCGCCACCGGCAGCGACTCCGGTTCGTGTTACTTAATGCGGACATTTCCGTAACTCGCGATTGTATTGATCACACATCCCGCCCGGGCGTGCCCCTGACATCGACTGCCGGATCCACGCACCCGCTCCGCAACCGGGGGCAAGCCTTTTCCGGCCTCCACGCACCCCGCCGCACCGCCCCGCAAGCCACCCGTCCAGCAGCACGCCCATCGGTAACAGCCACGATGCCACGCAATTCAGACACATATCGTGCGGCCGAACACCCGCCCGCAGAGTGCGGCCTTCCTCGACAGCTGCGGGCTGGACAGGTCAGATCAGTACGTGGGTGAGCTTGTCCGGGTTGAGGACGGCGAAGATGCCGTGGATCCGGCCGTCTCGCACATCGAGCGCCACCAGTTGCTCGCCGCCGTCGATGGTGGTCAGCAGCGCGGGGTGGCCGTTGGCGTCGACGACGCCTGGCCTCCCCCGTGGGCGACGGTTCGTCGAACTTCGGCATCCTCGCGCAGACCCGCACGGCGACGAACGGGCCGAGCGGTACGCAGCGGTGCGGGCGCGCGGTGATCCCGAGCGTGCAGAACCAGCGGGCGTTCACCGGGTTCCCGGCTCCGTTGTGGCGGATGCTGGACGGTGACGGGTTCTTCGTCACCGTTCCTGGGCAGTGAGCAGGAGTGAGTCCCGTCTCACCGGCACGCCCCGAACGGTCTTGGGCGCACTGGTACTCCGCTTTCGCGTCCCGGTCGGCGACGCATATCCCGTATGCGGTCCGTCCCGGGCGGGCGGAATCCCTACGACCTGGCCATGTGGGTGTGGCCGGAGGCGACGGGGAGGCCCCGAACCATCTCGCTGGTGACACGGGGGCCCCGACTGCTGACGCCACACCCGGCGTCCCAGATCGCACCGAGAACGCTACGCACACCCCGCCGGGCGTACCCGCAGCTCGTCACACCGTTCACCCCATCGTGTCCACGTTCGCCAAAACGTTGTGCTTGCCCAGCAGTTGTGAACTCCTTGCCGGTCGGTTGGAGGGCGGTGCCCCTCACACAGCAGGACGCCCGCGCTCACCGGGGCTCCGCGCATGATCGGCCGGTCAGGACCTGGAACGGCACGGGCATTCTTTTCCGGGAGTTCTTCGTGCGCCCGGCTTGCCGGGTCCTTCGGGAGATCGGGAATACCCTGAACAGTAATCTCTTGACCGGTTATGTCCTTCGGGAATTCCGTTCTCTGGAACAGCCGTACGAGCCTTGGTTTCGACCGGCATGAGACCGGTCTCGTGCCTCCCCCTTCCCCTTGTCCTACAACGGAGAGGTCCATGAACACGATGCGTGTCGCCCAGGTCAGCGCCGCGGGCGGGAAGTTCGAAATCGTCGAGCGGGAACTGCCGCAGCCCGGCCCCGGCCACGTCCGGATCACCGTCGAGGCGGCGGGCATCTGTCACACCGATGCGGGCTTCGTCAACGCCGGCTTTCCCGGCGTGCAGTTCCCGCTGGTCACCGGCCACGAGGTCGCCGGGCGGATCGACGCCCTCGGCGAAGGCGTGACCGGATGGCAGGTCGGCGACCGCGTCGAGGTCGGCTGGTTCGGTGGCAACTGCGGCCACTGCCTGCCCTGCCGTGAAGGCGACTTCATCGACTGCCAGAACCTTCAGGTTCCCGGCTGGGCCTATCCCGGCGGCTTCGCCGACGCCATGGTGGCCCCCGATAACGCGCTCTCGCGCATTCCTGACGGATTGCCGGCCGTCCTGGCCGCGCCGCTCGGCTGCGCCGGCGTCACCACGTTCAACGCTTTGCGGCACAGCTCTGCCCGGCCTGGTGACCTCGTGGCGATCCTCGGCGTCGGCGGCCTGGGACACCTCGCAGTCCAGTACGCCAACCAGTTCGGCTTCGACACCGTCGCCATCGCCCGCGGCCGGGGCAAGGAGCCACTGGCCCGGGAGCTCGGCGCCCGGCACTACATCGACAGCAGCGCCGTCAACGTCGCCGAAGCCCTCCAAGCGCTGGGGGGCGCCCGCGTCGTGCTCGCCACGGCGGCCAACTCCGACGCGATGTCTGCCACCGTCGACGGCCTGCGTCACCGTGGGCAGCTGATCGTCCTCGGCGTTACCCCCGAGCCGCTGCAGATCAGCCCGCTGCAGCTGATCGGGGGAAGCCGCTCCGTCCACGGCCACCCGTCCGGCACCGCCCAGGACGTCCAGGACACGCTGACGTTCAGCGCGCAGACCGGGGTGAAGCCGATGGTGGAGACGGTGCCGCTGGAGGAAGCCGACGACGCCTTCCAGCGGATGCTCAGCGGCGCAGCCCGTTTCCGCATGGTGCTCACCACCGGCAACTGACCACCAGCTGCAACCGGGTGCGTGGAGCGGGTCGGCGAGCCTTCCCTGCGCGCCCCGGCACGGGCACTGCGCGCTGCATCGCATCCCCTTCTCCCCTGGCCGGGATGACGGACGGCACGGGTTCTCCGCTGCGGCCACGGCCCCGTCCCACAGCGCGAGCCCTGCCTCGGCCTCGGCCAGCGCCCCGCCGTGGTCTGCGGCCCGGGCCCGCTCCGCGCCGGCGGCCGCGCGCAGCGGCAGCGCGGAGCTGTCGACCTGCTCCTCGTCCAGGGCGGGGCGATAGCCGGCCGGGGTCGTGGCGATATCGTCGGAGCCGAGTTGTGAGCAGAGCCGCGAGACCAGCACCTGCACCGCTTTGCCGGTCCGGCAACTCCTCGGGCCACAGCCCTTGCACCAGCCGCCCGGTGCTGCAGCCCGTGTGCAGATCCTCGGCAAGCAGCGCGAGCAGCCCGCGCAGCCGGGGGGCGGTGATCTCCTGGCGGCGGTAGGCCACTTGCGGCAGCAAGGTCAGGTCGGTGGTCATCTGCGCAGATGAACGAGCGGGAGGCGCGTGTGAGCATGGGCCTGTGGATCAGGAGGTGTGTACGCTGCCCGGCTGTCCCTGTCAGGGCCGGAACGCCACGCTTGGCAGCACATCAGGAGCGCCCCGGTGGCCGGTGCCGGCTCAGCTCAGCCGGGTGGTGGCGTATACCTCGATGGCGTCCCGCTGGTACTGGGCCAGGCCCGGCGCGATCGCCTCGTACGCCGCGCGCCACTGCTCGTTGTCCACGCAGGCCCGCCCGATCGCGCGATACTCCGCGGCGCGGACCGTTCGGAGCTCGGCCAGTGCCCGGTACTGGGCATCGATCTCGGCCTGCACCGGGCCGGCGTCGGCGGGCGTTCCGGCGGCCAGGAGCTCGGCCAGCCGGATCATCTGCGCTGTGCGCTCGCGGTGTCCCGCGTCGATCTCGGCCTGGCTCATCGTCGAGGTGTGCTGCTCGATCCTCTCGGCCAGCTCCGGGAAATCACGCAGGCTCTCTGTGTACTGGGCGGGCTGGACGCCTTCGAACAGGTTCTCCGGTCGGTTGATGCTGGTCATGGGTCTGCCGTCCTTTCTGGACTGCTCCAGTTCGGTGATCGTGCGGGAGACGGTGCCGGCCAGGGCGTCAAGCCGGTCCCGCTCGGCGAGCAGCCGGCGGTGGTGGCCGCGCAGGGCGTCCAGTTCGTCGACCTGCGCGGCCAGGATCCGGCCGATCTCGGACAGTCCCAGTCCCAGCGCCCGCAGTACGAGGATCTGTTGCAGCCGCAACAGCTGGTGCGCCTCGTAGTAGCGGTGGCCGTTGGTGCCGATCCGGGCGGGTGGCAGCAGGCCGATCTGGTCGTAGTGCCGCAGTGTCCGGGCCGTCACGCCCGACATCCGGGCGACCTCCGCGATCGGCCAGGTCATCGCTGCCCCCTCACGAGTGCTTCACCGGGCCGGTCTCTCCGGGCCTGTGAAGGACGGTAGAAGCTGCCGCAGCGGCAGTTTCAAGCCCGGCACCCAGAATCTGCGCCCCACCGGGCCCTTCGTGCGCGTGCACCGCCCGGCCGGCCTGCGCCGTCGGCCCCCTGTGCGGTCCGATCCGCGTCAACCGCCCGTGGCAGCGGTATGCGGCGGCTGGGGTGGCGCGTCGGGAAGCGTCGCCACCGGGGGCATCCACCGCACAGTGCGCCGCTTTCCTCGGGCCGGTGACCGATCGTGAGCACGGCGCCCTCGGTGGTGCAGCGCACCTCCTGGCGCAACGGCGACGGCCGTGGGCGCAGGCCCGCAGACGGCGGCCGCAGGCCGGGCGGTGCCGGGCGGCGTGTTCGGGCGTCCCTCGGATCCGGCGGGTTCAGCCGAGGGCGCGGTCGAGGTTGAATGCGGCGCTGATGAGGGAGAGGTGGGTGAAGGCCTGCGGGAAGTTGCCGAGTTGTTCTCCGGTCGGTCCGATTTCCTCTGCGTACAGGCCGAGATGGTTGGAGTAGGTGAGCATTTTCTCGAAGGCCAGGCGGGCCTCCTCCAGGCGGCCGGCCCGGGTGAGGGCTTCGATGTACCAGAATGAGCAGATCGAAAAAGTGCCCTCCGTGCCCGGCAGGCCGTCCGGGCTGGCTCCCGTGTCGTAGCGGTAGACGAGCGAGTCGGCGACCAGTTTCGTGCCCAGGGCGTCCAGCGTCGCGAGCCATTTCGGGTCGACCGGGGAGATGAACTTGACCAGGGGCATCATCAGCACGGAGGCGTCCAGGACGTCGCCGTCCAGTTGCTGGACGAAGGCGCCGGCCTCGGCCGACCAGCCGCGTCTCATGATCTGCCGGTAGATCGCGTCACGGCTCTTCCCCCACCGGACCAGATCGGCAGGCAGGCCGCGCCGGGTCGCCATGCGCATGGCCCGCTCGATCGCCACCCAGCACATCAGGCGCGAGTACAAGAAGTCCCGTCGTCCCCCGCGGATCTCCCAGACGCCTTCGTCCGGCTGGTCCCAGTGGTCGCAGACCCAGTCCACCACGGCGCCGACCTCGTCCCAGCGGTGGCTGCTGATGGGCTGCCCCCACTTGTCGTACAGGTAGATGGAGTCGATGAGCGCTCCGTAGATGTCCAGCTGGAGCTGGGTTGCGGCGGCGTTTCCCACCCGCACCGGGGACGACCCCAAGTACCCCTCGAAATGGGTTATTTCGTGCTCGGGCAGCTCGCGGCGTCCGTCGATGCCGTACATGATCTGCAGTGGTCCGGTGGCCTCGTCCTCGCACATGATGCAGGAGGACAGAAAGCCCATGAACGCTTCGGCCTCCGATGTGAAGCCCAGCCTGAGCATGGCGTAGATGCAGAACGCGGCGTCCCTGACCCACGTGTACCGGTAGTCCCAGTTCCGCCCGCATCCGATCTCCTCGGGCAGGCTCGTCGTCGGCGCAGCCACGATCGCGCCGGTCGGCGCGTAGACGAGCAGCTTCAGGGTCAGCGCGGAGCGGTGCACCATCTCCCGCCACCGTCCGTGGTAGCGCGAGGCGCCCAGCCAGTGCCGCCAGAAGCGGACTGTGGCCTGGAACTCGTCCTCCGCCTCGCGCCGGGCACACCCGCGCACAGCGACCTCTGCCCCGATCCGGTCGAGGGCGAAGACCGCGGACTCGCCTTCCAGCAGCTTGAAGTGTGACCAGGCGTCCGTGCCGTCGCATTCGAGCGGCACGGTGGCCGTCAGTGCCAGGGACAGGTTCTTGGATTCGAAGTACGCCCTGTCGCCCTCAAGGCGTGCGCTGTGCGGCTCGGTCCCGTATCCGAAGCGGGGAGCCACCCGCGCGGTGAACGGAAGCGAGCCCCGGACGCAGAGCAGGCGTCTGATCAGCCGGTGCCGGTGGACCTCGCCCGATTCGTCGCCGATGGGCATGAAGTCCTGGATCTCGCCCACCCCGTCCGTGGCGAAGAACCGTGTGATCAGCACATTGGTGTCGGGAAAGTAGAACTGGCGGGTCCGCGCGGGCACGTCGGCGGCCAGCTGAAACGATCCGCCCCGGTCCGCGTCCAGGATGGAGCCGAACACGCTGGGTGCGTCGAATCGCGGGCAGCAGTACCAGTCGATCGTGCCGTCGGTGCCCACAAGCGCGACGGTACGAAGGTCGCCGATCAGGCCGTGGTCGGCGATCGGCAGGTAGCGCGGGGAACCCGCCCCTTGCCCGTATCCACTGCATCCGGCACTCTCGAACGCCATGCCAGGCCTCCCTGCCACCGCGGCGCCACCGCCGTGAAGCCGAAAACAACCCTGACAGCAGTTTAAATCGCCCACGCATTTGTACCTGGCTCTGCTGCTTCAGCCGCCACCGCCGGGTGCCGCGCCGCGGATGTGGCGGCGGGTTCGCCGGCCTCGCAGAGCCGGCACAATCACCGGCCGTGCGTTCATGCGGCGGGCGGCGTGGGCCGGCGCAGGTGGGCCAGATCGTCGGGTGGCGGGGTGTCGGGCCGGTGGAAGAGCGGGGTCTGGTCGACGGCGGCCGCCGGGGCGTCGGCCAGCTGGAAGCGCTCGCGCAGCCGGTGGTAGAACGCCAGCGGTGCCAGACGGGCCAGGCGCAGCCGGTACGGTGCGCGGTAGGCGGCCACCCAGTCCCCCGGTTCCAGTACTCCGCGCGTCTGCCCGTCGATGCTCACGGCCACCTGGCCGGAGTGCGGCAGCACGTGTACCACGACCGCCTCGTCGACCGCGGCTATCACGGTGCGGTCGAAGGCCATGTGCGGAGCGACCGGGGTGAAGACGATGGCGTCGGCGGCGGGGTCCAGAACCGGCCCTCCCGCGGCGAAGTTGTAGGCGGTCGAGCCGGTGGGGGTCGCCACGATCACCGCGTCGGCCGAGTAGGAGGCGAGCAGCTGCCCGGCCAGGTACACGGCCACGCTCGCCTGCCGGTCCCGGGCGAGTTTTTCCAGGACCACGTCATTGACGGCGGTGACGTCCAGGGCGACACCCCAGCCGGCCCTCTGCACCCCGGTGGGGCGCACGGCCGGTGCGGGCAGGGCGGGACCGCGCCCGTAGCACAGCACCGTGTCCAGGCCGACGGGCGTCCGAAGCGGGCGCGACGCGCGCAGCGTGAGCACCATCCGCTCCTCGATCACCGCCTGATCGCGGTGGAGAACGTCCAGAGCGTCCTCCACCTGGTCGGTGGTGATCTCGGTCAGGAAGCCGAGCCGGCCCACGTTCACGCCCAGCACCGCTGCCCCGTCCTTGGCGGCGATCCGCGCCCCGCGCAGAAACGTGCCGTCACCGCCGAACGTGATGATCAGCCCGGGGTGGCCTGCTGCTTCGGCCTCCTCCTGGCCGCCGTGCCGCGATTCCCCCTCCCGCCACACGTCGATGTCGGTGCAGGCAATGCCGCGCGCGGCACACCACATGCGGGCGGTCCGCGCCGCCGCGACGGCGGCGGGGCGGCCTTGGTGGACAACCAGACCCAGCCGATTCAGAGGCATCACTTCTCACCGTAGAACGCCCCGGCAAGCCGCGCAGATCCCAACGGATCTTCCCGCAGGCTCACCGGACCGGCCGGTAACGTCCCTCTCCTGCGCCGGTCAGGACAAGACGTGAACACGGACCGGTCCGGCCTCCGTCGCAGCGCCGGCTGCTGCAGCACCGGCCTCGGGTTGCCGTGGAGCCGGCGCCCGGTCTTTTCCACGCGGTCCGGGAAGAGCTCTTCCTGCCCTGCCGGTGTCGAAAGTCCTCGCGCTATCCGCAGACCGCACCGAACGGCATGAGCAGCGGCCGCACATCGTGGCGTTTACGCTCATTTTGTATGCATGTGTTCCGACGGTGGAGGCACCCATGCGCCCGACCGACGGGTACCCGACTCCGTCGCAGGCCGAGGGCGAGAGGCTGGAAGAGGACATGAATCCGGCTGAGCAGCGGCATCCGGCCACCACACGCACCCAGCCGTCCCAGGCTGAGGGCGAGCGCCGGGCGGAGGACGACGAAAGCTGAAGGCCGGGCCGGCCGCCACGATGCTCATGTGCGGCGCCGGCCCCCGATGAGCATCGAGATCGAGGTGTACGCACGGCGGGCCACCGCGGAACAGTGTTCAAGCCGCGGGTCGTGGCCGTCCCGCCGGTGCGATCCCGGTGCTCCCCGCGCCGTCGCCGTGCGGACAGAGCCCGAGCCTGCAAGGTGTACGAGTCCGCCGGGCTCATCGCGCCACGAGGGCTTTCCCCCTTGGGGCGACGCTCGGGCCTTCACAGGCCTGGCCGCTCTCCGGTGCGCAGGTGGATCCGGTGGAACCGGGACCGCACAGTGTTCGATCCGCCGTAGTCCGCAGGGTGCCGGCTACGGCGACACGCGGGGCGCCTCGGTGAACGCCGGGCACGGCGTAGCGGGTGCAGGGGGTTCCGGGCGTCTGCCGGGCAATTCCCCCGTATGCCGGAAGCCCCGGCCCGATTCCGACGGGCCGGGGCTTCCCTATGACGCAAGCGGCTCTGTCACCACTTGTCGCAGTGGTCCCTTACCACTCCCTGTCGTCCCCGCCGCCCCTGTCGTCCCTGTCGAACCTGTCGAAGTGGTCCCGGACCACCCGGAAGCTGCCCACGACGCCGTTGCGGACGAACACGCCGCCGCGGATGTGTTTGCGGGTGAAGACACCGTTGCTGGTGCTCCAGGGACCGACCGTCGCGACCGGGGAACCGTTGTCGCAGGTCGCCCCACGGAAGAACTCAACGGTGCGGCGGCTGTCGTTACGGACGTTGAAGCTCTTGGCACCCAGACCGCTCACCACCGTGATGCAGCCCTCCTCCCCACGGGCGGAGTACGACCGCTCGTTGATGAAGATCCGGCCCTCCTCCCGGTGACCACGGCGCTCGTGGCCGCCACGCTCGTTGCCGCCACGCTCGCCACCGCCGTAGCCGCCTCCCTCGTTCCCCTTGCCGCCACCGCCGTTCCCGCCCTCACCACCCAGCGGAGCCGCGTCAGGGGCGGCCTGCTGAACAGCAGGGGCGGCCTGCTGGACGGACGGGGCAGCCTGGGTGGATCCGGCGGCCGAGGCATAGGTGATGCCGGTAGTGGCGATGACCGCGGCGCCCACTGCGGCTGCGGTCACGGCGACGGTACGCGTCTTCATGTCACTTCTCCCTTGTCTCTGAGGGTCGGCCGGGCAACCGGCCTGCAATGAACGTACTTATGGCGCCTTTAGCTGTCATATCGGACGTATCGGCAGGGGGCCGACCGGGTGTACGAACGACCCGCACCGCACATCGATCGACACATGACGCACCGTCAATACATATGAAAGTAAGCTTATTTGGCACACGATTAGGCCTTCTGGGCGACTTCATGACGCCCGATCACCCTCTCGGCAGCACGGACGCGGATCCAGCACACCCAGAACCTCACCCCCCACCGCCCCCGACAGCCGTCATCGCCACCCACCCACCGCCCCGGCCGCCACAGCGACCCACCACACCCCTGTTGCTCCGCCGATGCCTCCGCGGACCGGCAGCCCGCAGGTGCAGGCTCGGGAGAGACGGCGATCCCCAGCGGCGCTTCGCGGCCGGCCACTACCGGGGGCATGGCGAACGCCGGGTCGCAGACCGGCTCCGGGGCCGACGTCGGCGGGGCCCGGACCGAAGACATCCGGCAGCCCGGCCGCGGGAGTACGACCAGTTCGAGGGACTCCCCCGCACCCAGGGAGCGTGCGACCCCGGATGCGGGCGGCCCTGGACGGCCCACGGCCGGCCCGCCCACGGCCAAGGGCGCCGGGCAGTCACACGACCTGCTCCTTCGCTGCTTCGAGGCTGGACCGGCGGACATCCCGCCCGGCCGGGGAAAAGCCGCTCGGCGCGAAGCGGGATTGCGCGGACGCCGGCTCGCCAAAGAGCGCGGCCGGCAGTGCCGGGGATCCGCCGGGGATCCGCCGGGGAGCGCGCGGGATACCGGCGGCGCCGTCGACGGTGCCGGTCCCGCACCGGCCAGGGACCGCGCGCCGGCGGGGCCACCACCAAGAAGCCCTGCGGCGCGCCGAGGACGCAGGAATGCCGCGATCTCTTACGGACTGCGGCCGACAACCGCCGCGGCGCCGGGCGAGGCGTATATACGCGCGTACATGCGCGCCGGTCCGGAACGTGACGAAGTCCTGCGGCAGCGTCAGGCCCCTGGCCGCCAGATCCCCCGCCACACCGTTGAGCTTCGTGACCTGTTCCGGGACAGGGCCGCCGGCATCGCCGAGCCGCTGAAAGGCGCCCGCGGACCGGCTGGAGTCAAGCGGCGGCAGACTCTCGTACGGGCAGTGCTCGCAAGGTGCAGCGGCAGGCGCGGTACCCGCCGAGGCCGGTGGCGCGCCGATGGAGCACCGAAGCCGGCCGAGGACAGGATGACCCCTGACCGTTCGCCAGGCACCGCAACCCCCGTTTGAGCACTGCGAGCGCAATGGCCGGCGCGAGCACGGCACCGGCCGCCGACACCCCATGGGCGGGTATCGGGGCGCCACCTCGGGGGCCGTGCAGTCGCGGCGCTCGGTGGCGAGCTCTTCAAGGTCCCGGACCGTCCCCCCACCACCGTGCGCCACAGGCCCCGGGCTCCGCGGACCAGGAGGATTCCGTGGTGGAAGACCGTGCGGCGCAGTCGTGACCGTCCTCGAAGAAGGCGAATGCTGCACGGCAGGGGTCCGCGCCGCGTGCCGCCGCCATGTGTCGCCGTCGCGTGCCGCCACCGGAGGCGGTCACGCGCCGGCCACCGGTCAGAATTCCTTGCCGATTCACGCCGACAGCCCGCCGCACTGCCGCCCGTACAGCGTGTTCATTCGGAATTACGGTGAGCGAATAGAGCGCCCTTAATGTGCCGCAGGCCACATGACTTACGCCACTCTTGTGCCAATTTGAGGCATTTGCCGTGTGGAGTGGGCCATATGACGGGCGTCACTATGAAGCCGGTTAGTAGACCCGTCACGGCACGTTCCGCAGCCTTGACGGCGATTCCTCAACCATTTTGTTCAGCCGGTACGAATTCGAATAGTAAAAGGGGCCCATTGACCCGCATTTCTCCTTCGCTTAATAATTCTTGGCATCGCCCGACAACAGATGAGGAATTACCGAATGCAGTTCAACGCGATGTCCACGAAGTTCGCCCGCATGGCCAGGACCAAGAAGATCTCGCTGGGCATGTTCGCAGCCGGTGCCGCGGTCGTGGCCGGCACCGTCGCAGGCGCCCCGGCAGCCTCGGCCGCCACCCCCGCCCAGTCCGGCGGCGGCAACGTCGACACCTGGATCAAGGAGTCGCTGAAGGTCATGCACGCGAAGGGCATCCCGGGCACCTACGAAGGCATCCGCAAAAACCTGATGCGCGAGTCGAGCGGCAACCCCAACGCCGTCAACAACTGGGACTCCAACGCCACCAAGGGCATCCCGTCCAAGGGCCTGCTCCAGGTCATCGACCCCACGTTCAACACGTACCACGTGAGCGGCACCTCCAAGAACATCTACGACCCGGTCGCCAACATCACCGCCGCCGCCAACTACGCCGCCCACCGCTACGGCTCCATCGACCACGTCAACTCGGCCTACTGACCGGACGTGCCGGTGTGGCCGGACCCGGCCGGAACATGCCCGGGGCCCGGCCTTGCGGACCCGCCCCCAGGCTGATCGGTCAGCCCTGGGCGGTCAGCCCTCGCAGCAGGCCGACCGGGCGGACCACTGCAGGGGCAGTGTTCGTGACCGGCCGGCTGGTGGCAGCGTTCCCGCAGCCACCGGCGGCACATCCTGACTCTGCGGCGCGCCGAAGCATCGTGGCCGCGGTCAAGGCGGCCCGGTCCCGCGCCGTTTCCAGGAGGAGCTGCGTCGAAGTGCCGGCGCACCCCCGCCGGCCGGTGCTCAGTGCTGTTGTGGTGGAGGCAGCCGATGGTGCTCGAGTGCCCCACGGGCAGCCCGAGGGCCAGGCTGCGCAGTTGTGTGCGGGCCGGACGCCGCGGCGTGCCGGATCAGCGCCCCGCAGACGGGGCCGGCCCGGATTGACTGACCGGCACGGTTGTTGATGCGGGTGATGGGCAGCCGGCGCGCGAGCGCGGTGTGCCGGCGGTGGCGGTTGCAGGTGTCGAGGAAGTCCGCCAGGGCCGCTGTTCGTCCGGTGCTGCTGGTGCGGGGCCGCGGCCCGGGCCCACTCGTCGAGCAGGAAGCGGTCGAAGCGTTCGGCCGTCGGTCCGTAGCCGGTGAGGGGCAAGGTGTTTGCCGGTTGCTCCCGGGCCGGCCCGGACCTGCCGCCCCAGGACGCTCTTGCGGCAGGGCGAGACGTTGTCGCAGCACACGTTCGATCCGGGTGATCTCGAGGCCGGCCATCCGGCAGAGCCCGGCCGGGGCATGTCGCGGCATGCCGCTGTGGGATCGTGTCGGTGTACTGCGCAGGCGCCGTCCCGGCGCGTTCGTACCCGGCGCCCGCACAGCCTTCCTGACCACCGCCGCGTTCACCGCCCTGGCCTTCGCCGTGACCGCACGCACACTGCCGCCCCGTCGCAAGGCGCTCACCGAGACCGCCTGACACACCACCACACCAGCCAGCCCCGGCAACCGCGGAGGCCGGCTCCGCCGTTCCGGAGCCGCCCCGGCCGCAGCGGGTGGCGATGCCGGGCCGCCCGGCTTCGAGCGGTTGACGGCCAGGGGCACCGGGCAGCGGTCGGTGCGGTCATTGCGGCCGGCCGGGCGGGAGCTGATGTCATGGCAGACGTCCCGCCGTACGAAGGAAGGCACATGACTGTGCGATCCATCGGAGCCCGTGCGACCCGCCGGACGGTCCTGGCCGCCGGGGCCGCCCTGGCCGCCGGGGCCGGGGCCGCCCCGGCCGCTGTATCCCCGCCGCCCCCCGCGCACGCCGCCTCAGCCGCGCCCGGCGCGGCGGCCCGGGTCACCGGGCAGTTGCGCGCCCTGGAGCGGGAGCACTCCGCCCGGCTCGGCGCGTACGCCCATGACACCGCCACGGGCCGCACGGTGGTGTACCGGGCGGACGAGCGCTTCGCGATGTGCTCCCTGTTCAAGACCATCGGCGCGGCTGCGGTCCTTCGCGATCTGGACCGCGGCGGCGAGTTCCTGGCCCGCCGTATCCGCTACACCGCGCAGTACGTGGAGGCCTGCGGCCACTCGCCGATCACCGGCAGGTCCGAGAACCTCTCCCGCGGGATGACGGTCGCAGACCTGTGCAGGTACTCCATCACGCACAGCGACAACACCGCGGCCAACCTCCTGCTCCGGGAACTGGGCGGCCCCACCGCCATCACCCGCCTGTGCCGCTCCATCGGCGATCCGGTCACCCGCCTCGACCGGTGGGAGCCCGAGCTGAACTCGGCGGAGCCATGGCGCGAGACGGACACCACGACACCTCGCGCGATCGGGCGGACCTATGCCCGCCTCGTCCTGGGCGACGCGCTCGCCCCCCGCGACAGCCGGCTGCTCACCGGCTGGCTGCTCGCCAACACCACCAGCGGTGAACGCTTCCGCACCGGGCTTCTTGCCAGCTGGACCGTCGCCGACAAGACCGCCGGCGGCAGCTACGGCGGCAACAACGACGCCGGCGTCGCCTGGCCCCCCGGCCGCCCGCCGGTGGTCCTGGCCGTCATGACCACCAAGCCCGGCCGGGACGCCCCCGCCGACAACCCTCTGGTCGCCAAGACGGCCGGCGTTCTGGCTGCGGCCCTGAGCTGACCACCGAGGCGGCACCGGGGTGGCATGCATGCGTTCTTCGCCGGCGTGCACGACGGCGCCCACCGTGTGTCGGCAGACCGTTGCAGCCGTGTGCGACGGCCGCCAGTAACGGGGCGGGCTGCACAACGGCGGCCCGCCCGGTCGACGTGCGAAGGGCTCCCGGGCGGGCTTCCGCTTCCATGCTGCCCCCGATCCCGCCCGCTCCGGCGCGGCCGCGCGGCAGACGGGGCCGAATGGGGTCGGCACTGCCGTACGGCCGGGTGGCACCGGACGAATGGGTCTGCGCACGGGCCTTGGTCGCCTCCCGTTCGGCGGTGTTGGCGGTGGGCTGCCGGCGCGGCCTGACGGCCGCCCGCTCCCCCACGTACCGGCAGGGCTTCTGGGCCGGGGGAAACGGGGCCGGAGGGGGTGGGCACCAAGGCAACCGCCGACGAGGCGGTCCAGGACGCAGGCAGTCCAGGACCGTCAGCCGGGGTTTGTCCGCTGAGGATGTTCCTGCTTCCTGCCGCCACCATCCTGTCCTTGCTGATGGCCTGCGTTCGCAGATCCACGAAGGCGCCCGGCTGCCGCGAGGGTGATGAGCGGGGCCGGCGGGCCGGTGGCAGCAGGGGGTGGCGCAGGCTCCGCCGTGTTGGTGGCGCTTGTGCATCGGCCCGTCTGCGGCGAAGCCGACGCCTCTGCGCGCCTGGTCCGATGCCTATGGTGAGTTGTGACCAACCAGGAAACAGGCCGTCAGCAGGGCGCCGTCCGGCCCGGATATCTGGCTGCGGCGGGTGTGTTCGCGGTCGGGATGACAGGCACGACCCTGCCGACACCGCTGTACGGGCTCTACCGGTTGCAGATCGGTTTTTCCGAACTGATCGTCACCGTGGTTTTCGCCGTCTACGCCATCGGTGTGATTGCTGCGCTGCTCCTGGCCGGCGGCTTCTCCGATGTTCTCGGCCGCCGCCCGGTCCTGCTGTGCGCGCTGGGACTGGCCGCGCTGAGCGCGGTGTGCTTCCTGCTCGAGGGCGGGCTGCCGCTGCTGTTCACCGGTCGTGTCCTGTCGGGGTTCTCCGCCGGACTGCTCAGCGGCACGGGCACGGCCGCCGTACTGGAACTGGCACCCGCCGGGCGCGGTGCCCGCGCAGGATTCGCTGCGACCGCGGCCAACATGGGCGGCCTGGGACTCGGCCCCCTGGTCGCGGGGACCCTGGCCCAGTACGCGCCGTGGCCGCTGCAACTGCCGTTCCTGACCCATCTGGCGCTTCTGGCGGCCGCGGTGGCTGTCACCTCGCTGCTGCCCGAGACCGTGCACCGCAGCGGCGCCAGGCCCCCGCTGCGGCCGCAGGGCATGGTCGTCCCCGCCGAGGTACGCGGTGTGTTCGCGCCCTGCGCACTCGCCGCCTTCGCCGGATTCTCGCTGCTGGGCCTGTTCACCGCGGTCGCGCCGGCCTTCCTCACCCAGACACTGGGCGTGCACAACCTGGCCGTGTCCGGCGCCGTCGTCTTCTGCGTCTTCTGCGCCTCGGCCTGCGGGCAGTTGCTGATGGGCCCCGTCGGCACGCGCAACGCCCTGCCCGTCGGCTGCCTGGTGCTGGTGGCCGGCCTGCTTGCGGTGGGGTCGTCCCTGCTGCTGGCGTCGTTGCCGGTCCTCCTCGCGGGTGCCGTGACAGGCGGCATCGGCCAGGGGCTGGCCTTCCGGGCAGGCCTGACCGTGGTGAGCACGCTGGCTCCGGACACCCACAGGGGCGCCACCATCTCGGCGTTCTTCGTCGTCGCGTACGCGGGAATCTCGGTGCCCGTCATCGGGATCGGCGCGCTGGCGGTGGCACTGGGGCTGCGCAATGCAGGCCTGGTGTTCGCAGGTTGCGTGACGCTGCTGGCCGCCACGGCGGGCGGCTACCTGTGGCGGCATCCGCCCGGGCGGGCCTGAGCGCCCGCAGGCGCCTGCCCACGGCGGCGAACACCAGGGGGCGAGTGCCCCGAACCGCCCGCACCCGTGCGGCGGTTCGGGGCGGATGTGATCCTGGAACCGGGCAAGCGGGCAGGGGTGCCGGCCATGGGCCCTTGGGAGGACGCCGGCAGCGCCACCGGCCCGGGCACGCGGCACCCCGGCACTGCGCCGGGCCGTCACCGCACTGCGGCACGGCACGGGCACCCCCCTCCGCGCGGGCCGACGGGCCGTCCGGGTCACGCTCTCAGCCGTAGCCGCCTTCCACACCGGTCTGTACGGCCTGCACGATCCCGTCACCGCCACGTACACGCTGTTCGCAGCGGTGGCGATGGCCGGCCTCTCCCGCATGGCCGGCACCGGACACCAGCACGCCGCCATCGAAGTCCAGGATCTCCCCGCCGGCTGGATTCCCGTGACGGCCGAACCCTGCCCGCGGTACGCACCCGGGCCGCGGTGGCGCGAATGCTGGTGACCGGCTTCCTGCTCCCGTTCGCGGCGGTGGCCGGCCCACGGCTCGCCGGGGCCGCGCCGGACCCGCAACTGCTGTACATCCTGCCGCGCTTTCCTGCGTACGCGCCGCAGACACCGGAAAAACGGCTGAGCGGGACGACACCGGGCAACGTCCCAGGACCTACGGCCTCTCGTTCGGATCATGCTGGGCTCACGGGGCCCGGTACGCACATCTGCGGCCTGGCCTCCAGCCGCCGACTCCCCCATGGCCCTCAAGGCATAGGGGGACCCCCCTTCGTGTGGGCTGCTTCCTGCGCCTTGCGGCTGCACGCACCACGGCCACACCAGCCGCTCCGCGATCCGGCCCGGTCCAGACGAAAGACCCTGGGCGAGCACAGCATGCTCACCAAAACAGTCGGCACGAGGTCAACCGGGGCACCGCACCGGCTGTGCCGGATGTCCCCGGACCGGGCCCCCCGCGACCGGCGACGCAGGTTTCGCCCCACTGCCAAAGCGCCACAGCAAGGGGGGCCACAGGTCCCGGCCCCTGCCGGTCAGGCGATCCGTGTGCCGCATCCGCCGCCCTGCCCCTGGTACGGGAGGGTCTGCGCGATCTTGGCCGCGAGCGTGTTTTTGCGGACGGCCCCAACCGAGCCGGCCCGGCGACCGGGCACCTTCGACCGGGTTCGCAGGACCGCGGCCCGCCGAGTCCGCCTGGCGCGACACGCGGGGGCCTCGGTAAACACTTAGTATGGCGTAGCAGGTGTTATGGGGCACCGGGCGTGGGCCGCACACGTGGTGCGGCCGCCCGGGACCGGGCACCCGCCGCGATGTGTCCCCCATGCCGGAAACCCCGGCCCGATTCCGACGGGCCGGGGTTTCCTTGGGATGCAGATGGCTCTGTCACCACCTGTCACGGTAGTTGTCGACGACCCGGAAGCTGCCCACGACGCCATTGCGGACGAAGACGCCCCCGCGGACGAAGCGGGTGAAGACACCGTTGCTGGTGCTGTAGGGACCGACCGTCGCAACCGGGGAACCGTTGTCGCAGGTCACCCCACTGAAGACCTCGACGGTCTTGCGGCTGTCGTTACGGACGTTGAAGCTCCGCGAGCCCAGGCCGCTGACCACGGTGATGCAGCCGTCCGTGTGAGCGGAGTACGTCCGCTCGTTGAAGTGGATCCGCCCCTCTTCCCCGTAGCCGTAGCCGTAGCCGTCGTCGTAGTCGTCGTCGTCGTCGTAGCCACGGTCACGGTCACGGTCACGGTCGCGGTCGCGGCCCTGGTCCCCCTCGCCGCTGCCGCCGCTGCCACCACCGGCGGGAGCCATCGCGGGAGCGGCCTGCTGGACGAACGGGGCGGCCTGGGCGGACCCGGCCGGCGAGGCGTAGGTGATGCCGGTGGTGGCGAGGACCGCTGCGCCTGCTGCGGCGGCGGCCACGGCGGCGGTACGCGTGGTCATGTCACTTCTTCCTGTCTCAGAGACGCCGGCGGCTGGGCAGCCGACCTGAGACGAACGTACTGACGACCCCATGAGCTGTCATATCGGAAATACCGGAGGTGCGATCCCACAGGGCCGACCGGGTGTACGCACGGCACTTCTCGCACACCAACCTATTAACTGATGAACCGTCAAAACTGGGGAATGGTACGCATGCCTGGCACATCATTAGGCTTTCCGGGCGACTCGCTGACGCCCGGTCACCCTGTCGGCAGCAGGCCGCCTGATTCCGGCACGCCGGCAAACGCAATCATCCCCGTCGCCCCGCATGACTTCCATCGACGCCCCTTGCGTGCTGAATGACCGTCATCGAAGGGGGTGCAGAAGAGGCCTTTACTGAACAACCGTCATCGAAACTGTTTCCCCGGCCCGGACGGCCCTTCCTCGGATACCGGTGCCGCCGGGGCTGACGGGCCGGCACAGCGGCGCTGTACGTTCGCGCAGGTCATCAGGTAGGTGAGGTGCCCCTGCGATGTGGACACTCTGATGGCGGATCTTGATGGTCCGGGAAGATGGTTCACATGGCAGGGCGGATATACACCCCAAAGTTCCGGGCGGACGCGGTGGCGTTGTGGAGGGCTTCGGCGGGGCAGCGGACGATGAAGGACGTCGCCGCTGACCTGGGTATCACCCGGGAGACCTTGCGGTTGTGGCTGCGCGCGGCCGAGGGCGGTGGCCAGGCCGCAGCGGGCGGTTCGGGGCAGACCGACGCGCAGGGCGCGGAGCCGGCCCGGCTGCCGGCGCAGAATGCGCGCCTGCTGAAGGCGGAGAAGGAATGGCAACTGGAGCGGGAGATCCTGCGCCGGGCGGCCCAGTATTTTGCCCAGGAGATGAAGTGACGTCCCGGCGCTGGGACTTCATCTGCGCGCACGCCGGCGAGTTCGGCGTCCAGCAGCTGTGCCGAGTGTTGCGGGTTTCCCGCTCGGGCTGCTACCGGTGGCTTGCCGGGGCGGACGCCCGTGCCGAGCGGCAGGCCGCCAACGACGCTCCGGCGGCCGAGATCCGCCAGATCCACGCCGAGTCCGGCGAGACCTGCGGGGCCCTGCGCGCCCACGCCGAACTGCAAGGGTCCGGGCACCACGTGAACCGCAAGCGGGTGGCGCGGTTGATGCGCGTGCACCGCATCGTCGGGCGCCATCTGCGCAGCAGGAGACTAACGGCCGTCCCCGACCCGGTGGCGCCGCCACTGCCGGATCTGCTGCAGCGGGACTTCACTGCCTCCGGGCTCGATCAGCGGTGGTGCGGTGACATCACCTACATCTGGTTCGGCAGCCAGTGGCTGTTCCTCGCCTGCGTGATCGACATCTGCTCCCGCCGGGTGCTCGGCCGGTCGATGGCACCGCAGATGCGGGCCGAGTTGGTTATCGACGCGCTGGACATGGCGGTGGCAGCCCGCGGCGGGAAGGTGGCCGGTGCCGTGTTCCACTGCGACCGCGGGCCGCAGCCCGGGTTCAAGGAGTCGTCGCAACACTTCCGTTTTATGTTGATAGTAGATGACTGTTGAGAGTCTCGGAGGGTGTCCTCCAGCCCAGGGTTTTGCGGGGGCGGCCGTTGAGGGCAGCTGCGACGGCAGCGAGATCCTCGCGGGTGTGTCTGCTGAGGTCGGTGCCCTTCGGGAAGTACTGCCGTAGCAGCCCGTTGGTGTTCTCATTCGTGCCGCGCTGCCAGGGGCTGTGCGGGTCGGCGAAGTAGATCTCCAGGCCGGTGTCGATGCGGAGTTCGGCGTGCTGCGCCATTTCCGAACCCTGGTCCCAGGTAAGGGACTTGCGTAGTTGGGCGGGTAGGCGGGTGATCGCTTCCGTCAGGGCGTCACGTACGGCTGCGGCTCCGTGGCCGGCCAGTGCGGGGCCGTTCTTGGCCCGTGTGCCGTCGTGGCCGGGCATGGGCGGTAGGTGCAGCAGCATCGTGAACCTGCTGGTGCGTTCGACCAGGGTGCCGATCGCGGAGCTGTTGAGGCCGATGATGAGGTCGCCCTCCCAGTGGCCGGGGACCGCCCGGTCCTCCGCCTCGGCCGGCCGCTGACTGATCAGCACGTCCTCGGTGACGAACTTCTTCCCCCGGCCGGCGGTGCGAGCCCGGGGCACCCGCAGCGCACGGCCGGTGCGCAGGCAGGCGACCAGCTCGCGCTTGAGTGCTCCCCGGCCCTGGATATAGAGGGCCTGGTAGATCGCCTCGTGAGAGATGCGCATGGAATCATCATCAGGGAAGTCGACCTTCAGCCGGTGGGAGATCTGCTGCGGACTCCACGAGTTGCCCCAACGGCGGTCCTGGCGCCTCGGCTTGTTCCGTCCCTTCCACGGCGGTGCCGCAGGTCCCGGCGCCGGCATGCCGTCCGGGCGGCGGATCTCTCCGGCCAGGCGGTCCTGGACGTACTCGTGCAGCCGCTCGCTGCAGGCAAGTTTGGACGGCTTCGGCCGCCGCGCGGCCAGCTCGGCCTTCCACTGCGCGATCGACGCCCGGTAGGCGAGTTGTCCGCTGCGGGTGGCCGCATTGCGCCGCAGTTCCCGCGAAACAGTGGACGGGTGCCTGCCCAGCCGACGGGCGATCTCCCGGACCCCGGTGTTCTGAGCCTTCAGCACAGCGATCTCCTCGCGCTCTGCAAAGGAGAGATACCTGCCCGACACCGGGCCCAGCTCGATCGACGGCATACCGCCACGTTCCCGGAACCATCGTGAGCCGACCGGCCCCGACACACCGCACGCGATCGCCGCGTCCTCGCTGGTCAGCCCATCAGCGATCTTCTTCCAGAAGGCACGCTCCACATCCCGGCGGACCGGCGGCCTGCCCGGAGACCGCATCGCCGGGCGCCCCGTCACCGCCGTCGTCCACCCTGCCGGTCGCCCCATCGGACACCTCCATGATCGAGGTGTTGCGACGACCGGTTGAATCCACCCAGTACACCTCGGCGGCGTTCGCGCAGGTCTGCGGCAAGCACAGGATCCGGCGGAGCATGGGCCGGGTCGGCTCCAGTTACAACAACGCCTTGGCTGGGAGCCTGTGGCAGGGGCTGAAACGAGAAGCTGTGCACAAGAAGACGTATCTCCACGACGGCTCAGGCCCGGCTGGAGATCTTCCGATGGCTCACGTACTACAACGCGCGACGACGTCACCGTCACTGGCCTGTCCTGGACGCGCCGGGACAGGCCCTGCCACAGGTGGAAGCGGTCGCTGACCTCGATGGCGTCGGGGGCAGCGCCGGCTATGCCTTGCCGGTAGGGGAGGGAGCCGTCGCGGCAAGCGATCTCGACGCCGCGATGCGTGCGGAGCCATCGGCTGAGCTGTTCGGCGTCCCTGCCCTCCCAGAGCGTCAGCGGAAGACGGGTCGTGGCGTCGACCAGGAGGGTGTTGGAGGTGTCGCCGTAGAACGCAAAGTCGCCCACCCCCAGCACTGTGGGCGTGACCAGCGGCGGCAGCGGCATCCGCATCAGCTCAGTGAGCACGGTGGACCGGGAGAGTCTGCCGTTCATGACGCGCAGCATCCGGGCCCCGCCCCGGCCGGCCAGCACCACGCCGACCGCCTCGACCTGGTGCTGAAGCAGTGGCGTTCGCCGCTGGTAGCGCACGGTCAGCCCCGGCACCTGCCCGGCGAAGGTCACCTTCGCCGAGCCGCGTTCTCGCAAGTCAGACGGCGCACACTCAAGTCGATCCGGACCGGCCGGCCGCCGATCGCTGCATCGAGGTGCCGGACACAGCGGCTGTGGATCCAGTCGCTCAGGACGCCGCACCCGCTGCATCCCGCTGGACAACTAGAGCGCGTAGTCGCCCCGATCACCACGAGAGGACCGGAAGTATCGACCGAGAACACCAGCATCCCGGCCAAGTGCGGTAACAGGTTTGACAGTTCAACAGCCCACACCCAAAGGCTGCCCACCCCGCAAACAGGCCGACCGCCGCACCGGGATGATCTCCGGCTACAAAAAATCTTGCCAGAGCCACTTTCACGCGAACGCCGACAGCTGTCATCACGGCACCGGCGGCACCGGTTTCGCAGTTCCTGCCAGCTTTCCGAGACCGCCACAAAGCGCGGACGGCCTCCCCCCGCAGTGCGGGGGGAGGCCATCGGTACCGCTGGACGCAAATGGTGCGTCACCGGGGCGGGAACTCGTCCTTCCGGCTGCCGGCACGGCGCACGGGCCTGTCCTCGGCCGCGCGTCCGCCCTCCTTCATGGACTGCTCCTGCATGCGCCGGGCCTCGTCGTGCAGCCTGCGGCGTTCCTTGGGATCGCTCGTCTGCTCGGCACGCTCGTTCAGCTCACGGACCTTGTCCTGCATCTGCTGCGCACGACTGGCGGACTCGCCTGCAATGCTCATCATCACTCCTGGGGACGGGAAGGTGGGACACATCGCAGCCAACCAGCGCTGTGCCGCTTACGCACCCGGGAGGGTCACCGTGCGCAATCACCGCAGGCAGCCGGCCCTGAAGAGGGCACGTCACGTCGAGAACGCGCCCCTCGCGTCCCGCTCTGCCGCGGTGCCGCTCGCCATGCCGTGCGGTCCCGTCGATCGGGCCGGCGCCGCCTCCTGCCTCCCGGTGAAACGGTCCGCCACCCAGGCGGGAGCGTGCGGCGCCCCTCCCCCGCCGCATGCCACCCGGCATCCGCCCTGTTCATCAGACAGGCCGCACCACCCGCCCACCGTGGCCCGGCCCGGCCGCAGAGCTGACAGACCCCCACCAGGACATGCCCGTGCGACCGTGTGACGTGTCGCCAACCAGCCGCACACCGGGCGGCCTCCCCCACGAGGGGAGTGGATCAGCGAGCGGCATCACGCGGCTTCGACGGCAAGACCCAGGAAAGAATCGACGCGGAGCGTCGGTGGACGACAACAACACCGCAAGCAAAGTCGCACGGCACCTCAAGCCCACTGCCTGTCGCGGGGCGGGCCGCAAGGCCGCCAGGATGCCGACGTGCAGCACAGAGCCCGGCAGGGGCCGGCCGGTTTCAGGCCCTGGCGTCTTGGGTGCTGCCCGTTGAAACGCCAAGGATCAGGGGCACACCGGCAGCGTCGCGCAGGAGCTGCACCGCAGAACCCGGCCCGTCACCATCCAAGGGGCCAAGACCCGCAGAATCACCGCCCCCGCGACCCGTACCCGCACCGAGCCGGGGACGGCTCGTCAAGGAACCAGCACGCCCCAGCCGGCGGATACGTCCAGCACCCCCCGGTGAAGACGCCACCCGGCCCCCGGCCCGGGACCGGACCCGGAACAAGCGGTACACCATGGACGACGAAACCCTGGAGTACAGCGGCACCCGCCGCGGCTCGCACCCACCCCTCAACACGCAGACGAGCGCGGCAAGAACGGCCTCGTCATCGCCACCCGCCGTCCGGCCGGCCTGCGGGCGCACCCTCGCCGACGGCAGCAACGGCCCCGTGATCTCCCGCAGTCCGCCCAGGCCAGTGCGCCCCCACCGCCCGCCGCCCCTGACCGCCCCCACACCGCACGCACCCCCCAGATGCCCGTCCCCGGCCACAAGCGCCAACGCATCCCTGCGTTCTTGAATGTGCTCGAACTGACCGATGACGTCAGCCACACGAGAGGGATCATCCAGGGATCCGGCAGCAAGCCGCCCCCGCACCTCCACAAGCTCGCGGTACACCGCACCATAGGTGCTGCACAGCCTGATGGACTCATCACCGCGATCACTCAGACCGGTGGCATGCGGCACGACAACCGCCAACGCAGCAAGACCCGACAGCACCGAGACGAACACCTGCGCCGTCAGCTGCGACGATCCACCGATAACCGGCCAGGCCAGAAGTCCCGTGACAAGACTCAGTACCGCCGCGGCCAGGGTATACAAACGAACCTTACGCACCACACGGGCCGCTTCCCTCGGCATCCTCTTCGCCCAGTAACCGGCGCTCTCGATACTTTCCTCAAGCCGCCGCAAAACGACTGCGTCAGCCGGGTCCTTCGACTGTCTGAAAATCCTGGGAAGCAGTTTCATGACACTCTCACGATCGCAGGGAAGTGCGTGAACAGTGACACCCCCGCCACACACCAACCGACACCGGCACGCATATTGTCGTTTTAGTAACCCGCATGGACCAGCACCGTCCCCCATTTCCCACTGAACCACCAACACCCAAACCACAGACCCCAACACCCAAACCACAGACCCCAACACCCCCGCCCCGAAACCACACCCCCAACAGCCACCAACCAACCGCCGACCACCCGGACACACCCACCCCCACACACAGCCACCCACGACACCCGCACACCCCGCACACCCCGCACACCCCGGACACCCCGGACACCCCGGACACCCGGGACACCCCGCACACCCGGACACCCGGGGCAGGCCGCACACGAACACCCCACCCGTCCGCCAGCCACACCCGCACCCGCACCCGGACACCCCCGGCCCCAGCCACACAGCCCCGCCAGGCCTTCACCCGGTCCCGTGCCGGGTTTCAGGTGCGGTACGCAAGGGGTAGTCGGCAGATCGAGCAGGCACGCCACCGCACGTCACGTCGGCAGAACGGGACGCGTCCAAGCGGGCCTGCTCCCCCCGCAACAACCCAGAAAACCCGACACCCACAACAACCCAGGGACCAGGCACCCACAACAGGCCAGGGACCAGGCGCCCACAACAGGCCAGAAAACCCGCGCCCAATGACACGCCAGGAGCCCAACGCACGCAACAGAAAGGGAGCCGGCACTCGCAACGGGCCAGGAGACCCCCGCCCACAACAGCGCTGGAAGACCGGCACCCCCGACCGTCCAGGAAACCGGTGCTCGCAACGCACCAGGAAACCGGGCGCCCACAACAGGCCACGGCTGCAACGGATATGACCAGTGCCCGCCATCGTCCCGACGCGATCGCTGACACCGGGCTTGCAAGCAGAGCACCAGAAGAAAACAACACACAATACCGGCACCCCACAGCTGCCCGGAGGCACCCGGTAAGCAGCCTGCCCACAAAACCGGCACCACCGGCCAACCGGCCGGGCAGACCGCACAGAACCCGAGGCCACAGCAAGCACACCCCACACGGCAGACCACCACACGGCAAAACACCCCACCGCGGGACAGGACAGACAACCAGGCAGGCCACAACAGGAAAGGGCCGGCAGCCAGGCAGGCCACAACAGAAAAGGGCCGGCAGCCAGGCAGGCCACAACAGGAAAAGGGCCGGTGGCGGCGGGGGTGACAACCGTCCGGCCACCGCCGGCCACGACCGGGTGAAGCAACCGCGCACGCACACGCAGTCGCGGCGGACGATGCACGGCCCTGAAGACCGTGCGTTCTCGCGGCCGGACCCAGCCGCACCCGAACAAGCCGGCCAGGCAGCCGGACACCCCACCAGCAATCCCCCGGAAGCCCGGATCACAGGGCTTCAGCCGTCCGAGCCCGCCCACCACGGCACACGCGACAGCAGCGAACACCTAATATGGCGAAGCCGATCCACAGGGCACCGGACACCCGCCACGCACACGCACCACCGCCCCGAACAGGCACCCGCTCACAGGTGCCCCGCATGCCGGAAGCCCCGGCCCGATTCCGACGGGCCGGGGCTTCCCTATGACGCAAGCGGCTCTGTCACCACTTGTCACAGTGGTCCCTTACCACTCCCTGTCGTCCCCGCCGCCCCTGTCGTCCCTGTCGAACCTGTCGAAGTGGTCCCGGACCACCCGGAAGCTGCCCACGACGCCGTTGCGGACGAACACACCGCCGCGGATGTGCTTGCGGGTGAAGACACCGTTGCTGGTGCTCCAGGGACCGACCGTCGCGACCGGGGAACCGTTGTCGCAGGTCGCCCCACGGAAGAACTCAACGGTGCGGCGGCTGTCGTTACGGACGTTGAAGCTCTTGGCACCCAGACCGCTCACCACCGTGATGCAGCCCTCCTCCCCACGGGCGGAGTACGACCGCTCGTTGATGAAGATCCGGCCCTCCCGGTGACCACGGCGCTCGTTGCCGCCACGCTCATTGCCGCCACGCTCGCCACCGCCGTAACCGCCTCCCTCGTTCCCCTTGCCGCCACCGCCGTTCCCGTTCCCGAACCCGTTCCCGTTCCCGTTCCCGAACCCGTTCCCGTTCCCGAACCCGTTCCCGTTCCCGTTCCCGAACCCGTTACCGTTCCCGCTTCCGTTCCCGTTCCCGTTGCCGTTCCCCTTCCCGCTTCCGTTCCCGTTTCCGTTCCCGTTCCCGTTCCCGTTCCCGTTCCCGTTCCCGTTCCCGTTTCCGTTTCCGTTGCCATTCCCGCCGTCACCACTAAGCGGAGCAACAGCCGGAGCAGCCTGCTGAACGGACGGAGCAGCCGGAGCCGACCCGGCAGCCGAGGCATACGTAATGCCAGTAGTAGCCAGAACCGCTGCGCCTACTACGGCAGCGGTCACAGCGACGGTACGCGTGGTCATGTCACTTCTTCCTGTCTCAGAGACGCCGGCCGGGCAGCCGACCTGAAACGAACGTACTTATCGCCCCATTACCTGTCATATCGGGCGGGCTCACGGCGTGACACCACAGAGCCAACCGGGTGTACACACACCACCCCCCACCCACCCCACCACCACCTGACACACCGTCAAACAATAAGACAGCAAGCCCCCCTGGCACACGATTAGCCCTTCCGAGCGACTTACCCCCACCCCCTCACCCACCCAGCAGCACCCCACCCCAACCCACCACACCCACAAACCACACCCCCACCACCACCCCGAACAACCACCACCCACCACCCCCACCGATTCTCACGTTGGACGAGCCTGGGCTGGCGGACGGCACGATCCGCGGGGACGTCGGGCACCCGGAACAGATGCGGTCCTGGTACGGCCGGCCACTGTGGGAGATGAAGCCGACCGACGCTGACGCGTACTTCGGGAAGGTATTGCGGGCCTCGCCGAACGGTACCCGACAAGGTCTTGCCGGCAGAAAGCCGCAGGCGGGCGGTGCCGTCGGGGTAGCGGTCCAGGCAGTCGGCGGGCAGGCGGCGGACCTCGTCCCGGCGGGCGCCGGACCAGCGGGCGACCAGCAGGACGGCGCACTGGAAGGGGCAGGCGATCTGCCCGACCACCGGCATCAGCCAGTCCAGTTCGCCGTCGGGGATGAACCGGGGGACCTTGACCGGTGACTTCGGCGAGCCGCCGGGGCCGATGAGGCTGTAGCCGGGGACGCCGTCCCACTGCCAGGCGGCGGTGCCCCGGAAAAACTGACCCAGCCCCGAGCTCCGCTGGATCCGGGATACGACACCCAGGGGCTTGCCGGTCTGCCCTGTCGGCGTCTCGGCGATGCGCTGAAGCCAGCCCAGACCGTGGTCGCGGGTCACGTCCGCGAACGAGCCGATCTCGCGATGGTGTTCGCCAAGCCAATCCCCGAAGCGGCGGACCGCAAGCTCCAGCTTGTCAACGGTCGTCGATCAGCCGCCGGACAACGAGCCACTTTTCCGCGACGGCCTGCACCTGCGGGGGCAGTAGCAGCGGTGGCTTCCAAGACAGCATCAGCTTGCGGGGCCCCGCCGCGACCTGGCCGCGGTAGTAGAGCACGACCTGCAGTCGGTGGAGGTGGGTGATCCAGCTCTTGGCGGCGCCCTCCAGGTAGCGCGGGCGACAGCGGTAGAACCGCTCCAGGCCCGAGTGGCCGGCAAAGAACCAGATCACCTACAGTGCATCGGCGAAACGGTCCTCGGTGATCACAGTCACGTCGAACACGCCGGTGCGCAGGGCGATGCGGCGGTCAGCAGGCACCTCTCTTCATTTCTCTATCCACAGGACCCGGGACAGCCGGTGGATCCAGGCTAAGCTTGCGATTTTAGCTTCTGTCGTCACTCTGTGTGTTTACTGGTGGTCCGTTCGCTCTTGCGGTAGGGCGGTCGCTTGGATTTCGGGCGGTTCTTCGAGCCTTTCGGGCGGCCTGGGCCGGGGCGGGTGGGTTTCGGCGAGTCGGCGGGTGTGCCGATGCGTGCGCGGAGTCGGCGGAAGCCGAGGCGGACCTTGTAGGGGCTGAGGGACTTACCCGGGTCCGGTCTTGGGTGCCAGGGGCGGCGCAGGTCGTCCACGAGGTGGCGGGCGAGGCGTAGTTGGGCGTAGGCGCCCATGGCCAGGGACACCCACCGGTCGGTGGCTGCCGCCGAGCTCAGGTGCGCGCTGGCCAGGCCGAGATAGGACTTGGCGAAGCGGTGGAAGTGCTCAAGGAGCAAGCCACAGTACTGACATAGAAGCGAGCGGGATGGGGAATGTCCCGGTCATAGGGGTTGATGCCCTGTTGGCGCTGGTCGGAACAGTCCGACGGCTGCGTGAGGGGCTGGTCGGGGCAGGCGAGGGGGGTGGGGCGCGATGGCTGGAGGAGACGCGGCCGTGCCCCCCAGACCGGGCCCGCGACAGCGGGGACGCCGAGGTGGGAGTCCTTCCCGGAGGTGAACCGGGTGGTGGTGCAGCGTCTGCTGGGTCTTCTGGTGGAGCGCATGGCGACGGCACCGCTCAGGAGCACGGAGGGGGGTGTGGACGATGACGATGGTCGGGCTGCCGTGGGAACGGCTGGAGGGTAAGGTCCAGCGCTGGCATCGTGACCGGCTCGCGGCCGTATATGTGCGCCAGTCGACGGCTGGGCAGGTCAGGGACCATCAGGAGTCCACGCGGCTGCAGTACGCGCTGGTGGAGCGCGCGGTCGCGCTGGGATGGCCTCCGTCGCGGGTGCTGGTGATCGACGAGGACCTGGGGCATTCCGCGTCCGGGATCGATGCCCGGCCCGGCTTCCAGCACCTGGTCTCCGAGGTCGGCCTGGATCACGTGGGGATCGTTCTGGGGATCGAGATGTCCCGGCTGGCCCGCAGTGGCCGCGAATGGCATCAGCTTCTGGAGTTGTGCGCTCTGTCGGGGGCCCTTCTCGGGGATCCGGACGGCGTCTACGACCCCAGCGATCACAACGACCGGCTGCTGCTGGGCTTGAAGGGCACCCTCAGCGAGGCGGAACTGCACCTGATCAAGCAGCGGATGTGGTCCGGACGCCTGGCCAAGGCCCGGCGCGGGGAACTGGTGGTGCCCTTGCCCATCGGCTTCGTGCGGCGTCCCTCGGGCGAGGCGGTGCTGGATCCCGACGAACAGGTGCGCTCTGTGGTGCGTCTGGTCTTCGAGTTGTTCGAGCGGTTCGGGACCGTCAACGCGGTGCTGTGCTACCTGGTCGACAACCACATCCAGATCGGGGTGCGGCTGCGGGAGGGCCCCGAGCGTGGGGAGTTGGAGTGGCGTCGGCCCAATCGGGTCGCGCTGCAGAACATGCTCCGGCATCCGGCCTACGCTGGAATCTACGTCTACGGCCGCAGCCGGCTCGATCCGCGCCGGCGGCAGGCGGGGCGGCCGTGCACCGGCCGGGTGCGCACCGGCCGCGAGGACTGGTTCGTCTACCTGCCGGGCCTGCTACCTGCCTATATCAGTGTTGAACAGCATGAACGGAACCTGCAGCGGATGGACGCAAACCGGGCCCGGTCCGAGAGCATCGGCGTGGTGCGCGACGGCCCGGCGCTGCTGGCCGGGCTGGTGGTCTGCGGCCGCTGCGGCATGAAGATGACGGTGCGCTACCAGCGTGGCGCGGGCGGGAAGCTGCACCCGGCGTATGTGTGCGCCCGTGCCAAGAGCGACTACGGGCAAGGGCAGTGCCAGCAGTTGGCGGGGGGCTGCATCGACGAGCACGTCGCCTCCCTGCTGCTGGAGGCGATGACCCCGGCCGCGGTGGAGGTCTCACTCGCCGCGGCCGAGCAGGTCGAGACGCAACGTGCCCAGGTGGACCGGATCTGGCGGCAGCGTCTGGAGCGCGCCGACTACGCCGTGGACCGCGCACGGCGCCAGTACCAACTGGCCGAACCGGAGAACCGCCTGGTGGTACGGCAGTTAGAGAGGGACTGGGAGACGGCGATGACCGAGCGCCAGAGGCTCGGCGAGGAGTACGACCGCTTCCTCGCTGTGCGCCCGCGCACCCTCAGCGCCGAGGAACGGGCACAGATCAGGGCTCTGGCCGCTGACGTCCCGGGCATCTGGCACGCGCCCACCACCACCGACGCGGACCGCAAGCAGCTGATCCGGCATCTGGTCGAGCAGGTCCGCATCGAGGTGCTGGGCACCAGCGAGTTGGTGAACGTGGCTGTCCGCTGGGCCGGAGGCCACCGCACCGATGCGCAGGTGGCACGGCCCGCGGCTTGCCTGACCCAGCTCAGCTACTACCCCCGGCTCCGTGCCCGCGCCGCCGAACTGGTCGAGGCCGGCTGCACGACCGCGCAGATCGCCGAACACCTCAACGCCGAGGGCTTCCGCCCGCCCAAGCGCTGCGAGACGTTCACCAGGAACGCGGTCAACGACCTGCTGCGGGCCCTGGGCATCCAGCGCTCACGGCAGCAGAACCGTCACCGCCCCGACCTGGACGAACACGAGTGGTGGCTGCGCGACCTCGCCGAGCACCTGGGCATGTCGGAGATCACTCTGGATGCCTGGGTCAGGCGAGGCTGGGCCACCGGCTACCTGCACCCGCAGGCAGGGTTGAGGATCGTCCGGGCCGACCCGGCAGAGGTCGACCGCCTGCGCGCGCTGCACCAGGTGCCGCGCGGCCAGCACACCCGGCGCCCCTGGTTGAAGAATCAGGCCGCCAGCATGAACACCGGGAACGAAGAGGCGCGAGAGGAAGGAGCTGACGGCGATGGAACCGAGCCGCAGGTATGACAGCACTGCGGCTTGCTTCTCTCCATGTCGAAACGCCGCAGGTAGGCCCGCCACAGCACGTCGATGTCCGGCACGGTTCCGGTGGGGTCGGCGTGCCAGAGCCACGGCGTGCGGTGCGGGCTGCGGCCGTCGGGCAGCCGCTCGACCCGTACCTCGATCACGGTCCCCTCGACCACAGGCAGGCGGGTGTTGAGCTGCGGGTACTGGTCGGCGAAGTAGCCGTTGCGCTGGACTTTCTGGTGCATGCGGTGCCAGGTACGGACCTCGACGCGGCCGTAGCGCCGGGTGTCAGGGACGACGAGCAGCTGGTCGGGGCGGCGGAGGTTGACCGATGCGGACAGCTCGAAGCGGTGGCCGTGCACGCCGTTGCGGCCGGGGCCGGGCTTGCGCGGTCCGGGCCGGCCGTCGTAGTAGACGCGGTCGCCGGCGATGCGGACCAGCAGCTGCACCGGCACGTCGGCCAGGGCGTGGGTGAGGCCAGAGGCGCTGTAGCCCTGGTCGAGGATGAACAGCGGCGCCGGCTGGCCGTCGGTTCGGAGCCTGCCGAGGTGGTCGAGGTGGTGCGCGACGCTGCGGATCTGCTCGGCGCTCGCTCCCACGGAACAGGACGCCGGCGGGATGCGGGCCACGTCGACCGGCAGCGTCCAGGAGGACGAGCCCCACTCCAGGCCGGTGATCCACTGGAACTGCCAGCCCGGGATGGTCTTGCGATCGCCGTCGCAGCGGCACGGCGCGTAGTGGTGTCCCCGACCAGGCGAGCATTCCGCGCTCGGTCGGGGATACGTCGAGGCATCCACGCCGAACATCAAAGGCCCGTCCGGTAGTTGGCTCACCAGCAGGAATTTCAGCCGCTCCTCGTCGACTGCTCCGCGAGCCAGGGCGTCATACAGAGCGCCGTGCCCGCGTCGGAAGCTCGACTGTAGTGACAGCTCGACGAGCGAGGTGACCGGTCCCTCGGCGCAGAGCACCGCGTCGGTCAGGTCGAACAACGTGTCGGGTCGGCCGGGTAGGCAGTCGTAGTAGTCGGCACGGAATCGTGACAACGCGGACAGGGACTCGACGCGGGCGGCGTCATCAACAACACTCATTGCAGCGGCCGTTCTTGTGACACCTTCGAGCTCGACACTCTGAAGGATCACGGACGGCCGCGCTTGCTGTCAGGAGAACCGTGAACCCCAACGAGAGATGATCTCGCCGAGCTTAAATCTCAAGCTAAGAAGGGTCGTTTGTCGCGTTCTCCGGGGTGACCGCCCTGCTGCCGAATCCCGGTTTCCTCGCAGCGGCGGCAACCAACAGCTCAGTGAACGCGGTCACACGTTCACTGACAGTGGAGCTCGCACCGCTGCGGTTGAACGCCATCTCGCCCGGCACCATCGACTCCGGCGCGTGGGACGGGCCGGACGAGAAGAAGGGTTCTTTCCTGGCCATCACGCAGACCGCCGTCTTCGCCATGACCAGCACCTTCACGCCCAGCGGCAGTCTGGCGATCGACGGCGGACAACCCGCCGGTCTTGCCGTTCCGGACGTCGCACGGTCCCTCGACTCAAGTCCGTACACGGAATGAGCTCGGACGGCTACTCCTCGCGTTCGTACTCAGCCTGTGCCCTCTTCTCGTCGAGTTCGTCCTGGGCGGCGCGGTAAATGTCGCTGACGAGCTTGCGGACAGCCTGGGCATCGGACCCGGACGAGGCGTCCCGGATGCGGTCGGCCCATTCGTCTGCATCATGCAGGTTTTCCGATTTCTTGCTCATATGACATTTGTACCCTTTTGAGGCTGCGCTTGTCTCCCTACCGGTAGATGAAGCGGCAGTGGTGACCGCCTACAGGCCGCGGCGGCGTAGATCTGCCAGGAATCGGGCAACCTGCCGGTTCCTGCAAGAGTGTGTCGCACCAGCCACACCGAACGTCGCACGTATGCGGACAATAGGCGTGCCATGCAGTAATGAAACCCGATGCCGGCACGTAAACAGGCGGTCGCAGCCCGAGCCCGCAGAGTCCCCAGGACCTGTTCAGTCGGCCGCAGAGTGCTCTTTTGCCCGTGCCAGGTGCTGGCGAAGCAGCAGGAATCGCTGCCGTCGCCTCGATCAGCCCGCACCGGAGCTTCGTGGGAAGCGTGTAGCGCCCCGGCCCGGTTGCGTCCAGGGAAGTGGTGTACAGGTTTCCACCTAAATCGGGGGTTTGATCCCGTAGTTGAGTGAGAAGCCTGAACGTAAGAAGGCCACCGGCTGATCCTTCGAGAACGACCAAGCTCTTGAAGGAGAACAGCACGATGACCGCACCCGACAGTCTACCCTTTGCCGCGCTGCTGGAGGAGAACCTCGCCTCGGCGAGTCCCGACCTGCTGCGGCAGATGGTGAAGACCTTCGCCGACGCCATGATGTCCGCCGACGTCGACACCGCTTGCGGCGCGTCCTACGGCATGCCGAGCGAGGAACGCGTCAACTCCTGCCTCGCCCGACGCAGGGCCGACGTCCTGTTCGCCATGCTCCGCGACGGCATCTTCTACGAACCCCGCCCCGGCCAGTCCCCGACCTCCGTCTCTGTCTGGCGTCACCGCGACGAGGAAGCGGGGCCCGCTTCCAGAGCAGCCTGCAGTTCCGCGAAGCGCCGGTCCTGCGACGTTCCCGCAGCCAGCTCGCTGAGCGCATAAGCCGTGGTCTTGAAGCCATCTCCGTGGTGGAACTCGGCACCCCAGGCACCAAGCCTCACCGAAGCCACCTCGTCCAGCCTCAGGCGATGGGTCCCCCACGGATTGACCGCCACGATCTCGTCAGGGCCGACCTCAAGCCGGACCCTGAGAATCGACCACCAAAAGAACAACGCCACGCCGACCGCCAGCCCCGACCACAGCCCGGCCGACCGAGCCGTCTCCACTCCCGGAGAAGAAACCCACCCAACCCAGCCGGCGAGCGCCTCCGCTCCTACGACCGCCGGGATTACATAGCCCGCCGCGCGAGCCACCCCGCCCACTCGCCACACCGATACCGAGTCCCCACCCTGGTCATCCATGCCCACATTGTGAGCCACACAGCCCGACCAAACACATAGGGGCACCCTGTGAGACTTGTGGGGTGCCGTCGGGGCCGGAGCCTGACCCGTGCGACAACTGGCCGCAGCTGCCTTGGAGTAGATCTGTCGGCTTCCGGCCCCAGGCGGTGCTTGCTGCCGCCGGACCGGCGGGCGTGTCCCGATAGGGGCCTTGCCCTACAAGGCACCATCACAGTTCTGACCGCCCATCCGGCCCGGCGTCGGCCATCAGCCCCAGCCGATGAAGGAGCCGCGTGACCGTCACCAGCATGCCCCAGCCGACCCTGCCCACGCAGCGAGCAGCACAGCCCGCAGAGGACGTGATCCTCGGTGTCGACACCCATAAGGACGTGCACGTCGCCGCGGTGATCACCGTGCTCGGCGCGCTCCTAGCCCATCAGGAGTTCCCGACGACCGCTGCCGGATACCGCCAACTTCTTGCCTGGGCACGCTCGTTTGGCGCCCTGCACCGTGCCGGGGTGGAGTGCACCGGCTCCTATGGATCGGCACTGGCTCGGTTCCTGCGCGCGGAGAACATCCAGGTCATCGAGGTCGACCAGCCGGACCGTGCCACCCGGCGCAAGCGAGGCAAGACCGACGCCGTCGACGCAGATGCTGCAGCCCGCGCGGTCCTGTCCGGACGCGCCACCACCACACCCAAGACAGGCGAGGGCCCGGCCGCCGACATGCGCGTCCTGAGACTGGCCAAGGAATCAGCCGTCAAGGCCCGCACCCAGGCGATGAACCAGCTCAAAGCCGTACTCCTGGGCATCGATCCCGCACTGCGCGAGTCCCTCTCCGGACTCAGGAACCCGGCACTGATCGCCCGGTGCGCGGACGGCCTGGCCGACAGCGACGACGCGGCCGTGTTCACCCTCCGGCTGCTGGCCCACCGCATCCAGCACCTGACCTGCGAGGTCAAGGAACTCACCCGCCGCGTCACCCGAGCCGTCAGCACCCACCACCCGCAGCTGCTGGAGATCGTCGGTATCGGCCCCGACAGCGCCGCAGCCCTCCTCATCGCCGCCGGCGACAACCCCGACCGGATCCACAACGAGGCATCTTTCGCCGCTCTGTGCGGCGTCAGCCCGGTCGAGCAGTCCTCCGGCAAGACCCAGCGCCGACGGCTCAACCGCGGCGGCAACCGGCAGGCCAACGCCGCCCTCTACCGCATCGTCATGACACGCATTCGCTGGGACGAGCGAACCCGCGCCTACCTGGAACGACGCACCAAGCAAGGCATGTCGAAGCGCGAGATCATCCGCTGCCTCAAACGCTACGTCGCACGCGAGATCTACCACCGCATCCAGCCGAAGACGACCGTCTCCGGCCTGTCCTCCACCGCTTGACGAAACATAGGGGCATCTACGCCACCCACAACACCCCCGAGATCAAGGCATGGCTGGGTCGGCACCCCCGCTTCCACGTCCACTTCACCCCGACCGGATCCTCCTGGATCAACCAGGTCGAGCGATGGTTCGGCCTGCTGACCGACAAGCTCATCCGCCGCGGCGTCCACACCTCCGTCAAAGCCCTCGAGAGCGACATCAAGGCGTGGATCGCCACCTGGAACGAGAACCCCAGGCCGTTCACCTGGACCAAGACCGCCGACGAGATCCTCAACTCCCTCGCCGACTACCTCACCAGGATCACCCCACCAGATACTGAAAACCATCAGCAAACTTAAGATCGAGATTTCCGGCGCAGGACACTAGAGCCGCCCGTCGCCCTGCGGGGCGACGACGAGAGTGACGCCCGCGGCGCCCACGCCTTCGGCGTACTCGCCGACGGCGAGTCGCATCAGACCGTTGTGGTTGCCGTATTCCTCGCTGCCGACCAGCACCGACGTGGCGCCGGGCATGTCGTAGGTGAGTTTGGAGGTGCCGTGCTCGCCCTGCTGCCAGACACGCACCTCGTCCCCTTGGACCTGGATCGTGCCGGGAGTGCGTCCGTCGTGGGAGAGCACCGGCACCACGCGCCGCACCGGCCCGTCGTAGCCGCGGAGGATCGTGGTGACCCGGGTTTCCCGCGGCATGACAGCGAAGCGCTCCTCGACCGTCGTGACGCCGCCGCCGAAGTCGCCGTTGTAGCGGACCGTGAACCTGACGTCGTCGCCGCGTAGCCGTGTCGGAAGTACGACGACGTCCTGGGTCAGGCTCGGCTCTAGCTCGCCGAAGTGGCGCCACTCGCCGGGGCTGACCTCCCACGCCACCCCCACCCCGGTCGTCGGCGGTGTGGGACCGTCCGGCACTCGATAACGCGGCGCGGCCAACAACGAGTCGCTCGACCCGAGCTGCGGTGAGTGACCCGAGAAGTGCGCCCGAATGAAGCCGGTCGCGTCGTAGTGGTGGTCGCCGGCGGTGTCGATCTCCACGTAGCTGCCACCGGCGTTCGCGAAGACCTTGTGCAGCGGCTCGATGTGCAGCAGGTAGCCACCGGTCTCCGAGGGGGCGGGCCGTTCCGTGACGTCCTCGGTCGCGGCGGCGTGTTCGTACGCGATGGCGAGCATCGACATCGGCAGCAGGTTGTACTGGGAGTGGCCGGAGTAGGACTCGTATCCGAAACTCTGCGCCGGGTCCATCCAGTTCTTGACGATCTGCATCTCCCCGCTCGGGCGCACCCAGCGGAACATGGAGCGCAGCGCGAGGTGCGCACCCCGCTTGAAGTACGCCGCCAGCTCGCTGTCGCCGGCAGCCAGCGCGCGTGCCGCGAAGATCTCGTAGGTCACGCACTGCTGCGCCTCGTTCCACTGGTGGTGTGCCGACCTGCCACCGGCGGGCAGCTCGCCGGTCGGCGACTGCATGAACAGGCTGGTGATAGCCGCACGACGCAGGGCCTCGGTCAGCTCGGCCTGGTACGGCCCGGTGTAGCCCCGCCCGATGAGGTCTCCGAGCCAGAGGCGGGGGAAGTGGTCGTAGGGCATCGGGCCTTCCAGATAGAGCCCGTAGGAGGTGTCGAAGCGCGCGCCCTGGGCGGCGAAGCTCGCCTCGGGGTGGCGATCGGACGTCACCCGCAGACCCATCATCCGGAACAGCGCTTCGCCGCTCGCGGCGACGATGTTCCAGTTACTGCTCCCGACGGCCGCACGGTAGGTGAGGAACGGCTCGAACCGGCCGATGTCGTGCTTCCAGGCTGCCGAGCGCTCCGCGGGTACATGCGGCTCCAGCAGCCGGATCGCATGGGCGAGCATCGGCGCGTAGAAGTCCTCGTGGGCATCCGCGGCGGTGCGCTCGGCGAGTTCCCAGGCTGACCAGTCCAGCGCGAGCGCGGCTGCTTCCAGGAGGTCCCCCCGTCCGGCGTACGCGACCAGGGTCGCGGCAGCGTGGGCGAAGGCAGGCGTGCTGTACTGGAACTCACGGTTCAGGTAGGGATCGATGATCGCGCCGTCGGTGTCCTGCTTGGTCTTCCAGAAGTCCACCTCGCTCGCGATCAGCCGCAGGTAGTCGCCCCGTCGGAGACCGGTGGGCCGGACTCGATCGCCCGCGGACCGCGACCGGTGGCCGTCGAGCAGCGGCGCCGTCGGGTCCGGCGAGACCAGGATCGGCCCCCAGGTGCTCGGGATCGGGGCATCGGTGAAGGTGACCCGGACCGGCTCCGGATCCGCCGTCGGCTCGAGGACCAGCGCATTGACGACCCAGTTGTTCGCAGGCGAGTCCATGGTGACGTCGATCCTCGTGCCGCCCTCCGGTACGACGAGCGTCGCGGTGAGCTCGGCGAACTGCGCGTAGCTCGGATGCAACACCGGCAGCGGCTCGCCGCCGTCCACCCCTGGCACCTGCAGCCGGGTGAAGTGGTCGGCGAACGTCAGGTCGCCGGAGAGGACGCGCAGGCGGTAGCGGCCCGGCGTCAGACTCCCGATCCGGAACACGCGCGCAGCGGTGCCGAACACGAAGTCGCGCTGCGGAGCATCACCGCCCCGGTCGCGGATGCTGAGTCCGGCCGCCGAGACCCAGCCGTATCCCCGCGCCTCCGTGTAGATCTCAGTCGCTATCCGCACGTAGCCCGGTGCCGGTGCCGGCGTCGCGCCGCCGAAGTCCAGACGGAGCGTCCCGACCGTCTGTCCTTGCGCCGCCCATCCGGGCGCCGCGCCTGCCAGCGCCGCTCCCAGCGTCCCCGCGAGAAACGCGCGCCGTCCTGTCTTCATGTCCTTGCTCCTTTGCTGCCCGATCAGCGGTCTGTGGTGCAGGTCATCTGGCCCGAATCCTCATCCGGTGGGTGCCGAGCCGGTCCGGCGTCGAGCCGACTACCTCGACCGCCACCGCGCCGGTCGCGTCGACGTCCGGCACCGTCATCCGGACCTTGACGCTGCCGTCGGTCCGGGCCAGACCGGTCCCGACCTCGCGGCCGTCGATCAGCACCGAGAACCCGCTCCTGCGGAGCGAGCCCGCCTCCGTCGAGCACCTTCCAGAACACCGTGCTCGCGGTGGCGTCCGGGGCGATGGAGAGCTCGTCGAGGGTGGCGTAGGCGTTGCCGCGGCGCGGGACGTCCGGGTGCTCGCCGCCGAGCAGCAGAGCCATCGCCTTGCCGGACAGGGTCGGCTGGGACCTCGTCGCTGGCGAAGACGCCGTGGGGGGTGCCCCAGGTGTTCACGTGCCAAGGCCCTGGGTCCGCAGGCTGCCGTTGACGTAGTCGTCGAAGACCGCCAGCGGCTGGGTGGGGGCCGGCGGCCTCCGAGTCGGGCGGCTGGGCGTTGGCGGAGGACGTCGACAGGCTGGCCACGGTGGCCGAGAGCGCCGGGCGGTGGTGGTCGTGGTGAGGCCGCGGAACCCAGCACGGAGTGGCATCGAACGGGTCCCTTCGAAGGTGTGGCTCCGGTCCAGGAAATGCCTAGTAAGCGCTTTCCCAATCTTTGTACCCGGTCACCACTGATGCGGCAAGGGTCACATCGGGAGAGGTTCACCGGATCAAGAGCGGCCACCCGGCAGCCCCCAAGGGCCGCAACCGACCCCAGTGCCGAGTCGCCTGCGGAACCGTGGTCCGCCGCGAGTTCCCGGCTGTAGCGGCGCTGGATGGCGTCAGCTTCAACATCCGCGAAGGGGAGATCGTCGCCCTCATCGGCCCCAATGGCGCCGGCAAGATAACTTGCTTCAACGTCGCCACCGGCGTGTATAGACCGATTAGCCCTTCAGTTGGAGATCCTTGAGGGCGCTGCAGTTCGGTGGTCTTGCGTGTCGGGTAACTGCCGTGTATGCGGGCCGAGTTACTGGATGTCCCGTCGGTCGTGACCGATCTGGAGTGGGCTAAGGAATTTCATCTGGGCTCGCGCAGATTTCGGCGTGGGACGGGTGAACAGGGCGCGCTCCGCGCGGGCGAGGCCGTCCATGATCTTGGCGCGCATCCGGGCCGCCTGCAGCGCGTCATCAGTCATGTGGGCAACCCACCGCTGCGGCTCTGTGGACAGAAGCCGCCGACGACGGGGCACTCCTGCGGCTGATCTCCACCCCTGCGGGTGACGGCGCCCTGGTGTGTGGCGGCGCCGGGCCGCTACGTTCCCCTGGAGTCAATGATCGAGGGGGAGGGCGCACGAGTGCCAGTGGTTCTGTACACGCATTCTCGTGTGCAGCTCGGGCACCTCGGCATCGGCGACCGCGCCCGGCGCGATGCATCCCGTATGTACACCTGGCAGGCGGCTGGCAAGTTGGGATGCGCGGCCCACGAGGCCGTGTTTCGCTGAGGTTCATGAGGATCGTACTGTTCGGGGCAACGGGAATGGTGGGCAGCCGGATCGCCGCAGAGGCGACGCAGCGCGGGCACCGACTCACGGCCGTGAGCCGCTCCGGGCAGTCGCCTCTGCCCGGGGTGTCAGCCGCGGCCGCCGACGCCTCGGACCCGGCGAAGGTCGCCGCGCTGGTGGCGGGGGCCGACGCGGTGGCGAGCGCATGCGTACCGCCGCGGGACGGTTCGGAGCCGAAGGAGCCCTTCCTTGCGCTCAACCGTTCTCTCGCGCAGGGCATGCGCGAAGCCGGAGTCCGGAGGCTGGTGGTGGTCGGCGGCGCTGGCAGCCTGGAGGTGGCCCCTGGGCAGGAGCTGTGCGACCTGCCCACATTCCCCGAGGCGGTCCTGCCCGAGGCCCTCGCCCACCGCGCGGTCCTGGAGTACTACCGCACCCTCGACGACTTGGACTGGACCTACGTCTCCCCCGCCGCCAAGATCGCCCCCGGCGAGCGCACGGGCCGCTTCCGGGTGGACGACGACCGGCTGCTCACGGACGCGAACGGAAACAGCCGGATCAGCGCCGAGGACTACGCGATGGCGTTCCTCGACGAACTGGAACAGGGCACGCATGTACGCGCCCGTATGTCGGTCGCCTACTGACGGAGGACAGCACGTAGCCACGGCTGATCCCGTCCAGGCTGAGGATCTGCCCGCACACTTCACACCGCTTCTTCAATGACCTGATCACAAAAAACTGAGCCTGGACACCACGCTCGGCATGCGCTGGACATAACGGGAGTCGAAGGGGCCTACGCGGGGTCTCTGCGTCAGGATCCTGATGACGGTGTGCTGGTCGTCGTAGAGGTAGAACGCCTCCAACGGCCACACGGTGCGGCGTTCCACGCTCGCCGACGAGGTCCAGACTCGCCACGCCTAATGGAACGCCATCCCCGCTCGAACAGCACGCTCGGTTTGTGATCCGCTGCAGTCCGTAGCCGCAGGATCGGAAAGTCCGTCATGTGGGAAGTGATCTGAAATGAAGGAGGGGACGGGGATGTACGCCTACCGGTGCACCCAGTGCCGCACGACCTCGTCGGCGGTGGTCACGCGCCACGGCCTGAACGAGGAGCGGACCAAGCACCGGCACCTCTTCCACGGCGGCCACGTCCCCGACGGCGAGCAGGTCATGGAGCCGGACAAGTTCAACCCGCTCCCTGTAGACGGACGACGTGCAGCTGCTCCTGGTGCTCGTCGGCGTACGTCATGTCGGTGACGTACGCCGGGCGACGGAGACGTACGAGGCGATGCAGGCCGGGACCGATCCGGCGGAATGCCCGTCGGGCCGGCCCATGCGTCACAGCTTCCGTCGCAGCAGCGCCGTGATGAGTTCGGCCGCGCCATTCGATCCAGTGCGAGTCGTCGAGGAGATCCCAGGCGTCGTCGAGGCCGGCCCGCCTCAGGAATTCGACGAGGTCCTGGTCGCTGTGTGCGAGGCCGACGGTCTGCCCGTTGATGGCGACACTGCGCCCGCCCGAGGGGGAGAGGCCGTGGACAACTATCGGGGCGCTCATCCCTCCAGGGCGGCCCGGGGCGACGGCGGGCGCATCCGGCTGGCCCAGGTGCGCGGGTCCCGGCACGAGGATCGGTGTACGGGTGGTGGCCCAGATGTCTCCCGGCCGCGGCTGGACCGCTGCCCGACCGGCCCGCAGGGGGGTCCTGGAGGTATGCATGCCGTCGACGATCTGGAACGGGGCCATCAGCTTTGGCCTGGTCACTTCTCTGAACCAAAGGGCCTGGCCGATGGGTCCTCGGAAGCGGTGGTGTTGATGACAGCGCTGCGGAGCGGGGGCTTCCGGTCCTTGAGGGCGGTTCAATGTCCGGGTGGTGAACTGGGCACATACGTACGACTGTCATTTCGATACTGATCGCGTCCCCGAGCTCTTGGAGCGCGTGGAGCGCGAGGACGACACCGAAGCCTGGAAGGAGCTGGGATACCGGCTCGTCCTTGAGCATGACTTGCTCTCGCCCGCCAGCTTCGCAGCCCTGCCTCGTTTGGTGCGCCTCGCACGAGGCAGCGCGCGGGCACGTGGTCTGACCGGGGAGATCATGGAACGCGCGGCCGGGCACCACGGCTGCGACGATCTGCTGGCGGACTGTGTGGACTCGATCGCGGAGTTCCGTGAATTGCTGGATCAGCATCTACGGACCCGGCCGGCCGACTACCTCGCGGCGTTCCGCGCGCTGCTCGCAGTCGAGGAGCAGTATCACTGGGCGGCTGTTCTGGGGGACTTTGCGGACGACTTCTACCATCTGGACTGCCCTCACTGCGCCGTGAAGGTGACGATCGCCATCGGCGACTACGGGCGCTATTCGGCGATTCGGGACTGGAACCTGGGAGACGTGGACCAACGTGATCTGCGGCCGGCGCCTGCCGAGCACTGCTCGGGCACCGGCCGATGGATGTATGAGACCGCTCTCCGGGATGGGGAAGACATGCTCGCCGACGGAATCACGTACCTCTTCGGCGAAGCGGAGTGCCCTCGCTGTGCCAGCGTTTTCAACATCGCGGACGAATACACGTCCGCCAACCGCCCGGTCCTGCGGTAGGCCGCGAAGGGTCGGCAGCTATCCGGCTGCGGCCCAGGGACAGACCCAGAAGCTCCCCCATGAGTACTGTCAGTGGCTCCTGAAATGCCGACCCCTGGCCGATCTGGGTCTCCCCGGTCCGCCCCGGCCGCGAACACGACACCACCTGCGCCCGCACCCACGGCCTGATCACCGCACTGAACCGACTCGCCGCCACCCTGGGCGTCCCCACCCTGACCGACCTTGGCTACGAGAACGCCGGCGACGGCTTCCGCCACCCGGTCAAGAAGCCCCAGGGCCGCGAACTCGGTCTCGAACAACAGGCGTTCAACAAGATGATCCGCGGCATCCACGGCGTCGCCGAACGCGCCAACGCCCTACTCAAAGTCACGTTCAAGGCCCTGCGCCGGGTCAGCCTCGACCCCGCGAGCATCACCCGTATCGCCCGCGCCGCCCTCGTCCTGCTCCAGATGGGACACGGCCGCACAACCTGAACGAAGATCACAAACCGTCACGAGACGTTACCGAGAAGGGTTCATCGATGTCGTCATCCGACAGATAGGCGGGTCAATTCGAGTTGTAGGCCTGGAGATTCAGGGGTGCCCAGCGCAGCTCACTGCGTTCGCCAGTCCGGTACTCGTGCGGATCAACTTCGATCCGCGCCTCGACCGCCTCCGGGCCAGTGCGACGGACCAGCAGCGTGGGCTTGCAGAGGTCAGTCATGACCATCGCCGGGTGATCGATGTGAAGCCACTCAGACATGCGGCGGGACATGTCTGGTTCTGGAGTTACGACCGTCGTGAGGAGCA
This sequence comes from Streptomyces sp. NBC_00873, assembly GCF_045207415.1. NCBI lineage: Bacteria > Bacillati > Actinomycetota > Actinomycetes > Kitasatosporales > Streptomycetaceae > Streptomyces > Streptomyces sp. NBC_00873. The sequence goes on along the minus strand of NZ_CP108803.1, from coordinate 8,962,530 downwards.
GGGGAATGTCGATCCTGATGTCCCTGACCGACCAGATCAATTGGTCCGCCCACGATGCGAGTGGCTCAGGGTCATCGATCGGCTCGTCGGCAGGGTCGTCGAGGTTTGCAGCTGGCTGAGGTTCCGGAGAGAGGCGCTCGTACCGTTCGATGATGATGAGCCGAGGCTTCTGCCCGTTGACCAGGTCTTCCGCTTTCGCGTTCACGAGGGCGGCCGTCGGGTTGGGCGTCTCGTCAACGGCCAGCCACTCGGACTGTGTGTCGGGCGGGTACCCGGTGTACAGGACGGTGGGGATACCGGCCCGGGCTGCGTGGACGGCAGTGTCCCTACCGACTTTCGCCTCCCGGCTGCCACGCTGCGCGATGATGCCCACCTTGTGCCGGTAGTTCAGTTCGGCAAGCTCGGTGAGCTCGGGCCACGGCGTGGGGATCGGTTCCTGCCTCTCTCCCAAGCGTTGCATGACCCTGGCGCGCGTCTCCGCGAGCTGGTTACCTTCGTCTGCCAATGTCCGCTCCCCTCCAGCTGGAACACAAGTATCGCGTCGAGTGGGGAACATTCCAGACGCTTCCCTGTCCCGCCTGCCAGAGCGAGGTCCTCGCGTACGCAGGTCGCGGACGGCCACTGGGTCGCTCTCGATCCCCTGGGTTGCCCTGAACAACCCCTCGAGTCCCTTCACAACGAGAAGTATCGCCGCCTACCGCGGGGCCATGAAAAGCACGAGGTGACCTGCAGCCGCCAGACGAAACCTCGAGTGGAGCTGGCGCGATGAGGCGGCCAGGCTCGGGCTCTGGGGTCAGTTGGCAGGAGTCGTCGGCCAGGCACCTGCTTGCACTCCGCGGCTGGGTTTCTTTCTGGAAGAGCGGCTACTGACGAGTGTCTGTCGGATCTGTGCGGCGGTCGCGCGTGCATGTTCCGAGGTGGAAGTCACGTCTCCAGTGGCGGGGACAAAGCGATGGGTCGGCTGCTGACAGTACGGGCAGGGCGATCCGTCGGTGAGTACGTAGCCGTCCTCGCATGCCCCGTTCGAGCATGCGCCGGGGCTCACGAGGCACTCAGCGATCTCCTGGGGGGCCCAACGGCGACGGTTCTCCTCATCGCGTTCATGGATCGCGTGGGACCAGCGGTTGCTCCAGCGCCTTTCGATGCGGTCGAGGAGTTGCGCAGGCGTACGGTGTTCGAGCTCCTCGAACAGGATGTCGGGCACGGTGCGCGGCACCCGGTGTCCGAGGGTCTGGAGGAGTGGTTGGGAAAAGCCTTACATGATGAAGCGGATCGGGTCGTTTCCGGGGCTCTGCCTCCACTGCTGGCAGAGGCAGGCTCCTCCGTCGGGCAGCGGGTTGTGGCAGCGGGCGCACAGTCCGCGGCAGCCGGCGCAGATGCCGTCGTTGAGTCCGTCAAGGTGTGGTGCTGGCGCCCTGCCGCATTCGCGGCAGCACGCCGCGCACAGCCCGCACAGTCGCTCGTTGCCCTGCTGGGGCGTCCAGTTCCGCTGCTGGCAGCGGCAGCACAGACTGGTGTTGCAGTAGTCGCTGTGCTCGCCGTTATGCCGTCCGGAGAGAGCGAAGGACATGGTGCTTTGTAGGGTCTCGCGGCGCGTGTCGGATGGCGTTCCGCTGACCTGGGCTTCTCCCGCAGTCTCACGATGTCTCGGACACTGGAGTCTCAACCACATGTCGGATTCTCAGCGACCCCCGTGAGCCGACGTCGGTAACGGCGACCGAGCCGCGATCCGTGGAAACGTGGGTCTTGGGTGGGTGTTCCGCGGTCGGCCACGCGCGGTCGTCCACCGTCAGGAATGGCTCGCCCAGCACGGTCGCCGGGGTTGTGCCGGTGAACGCCATGACGTCCCGATGCAGATGGGACTGGTCGCAGTAGCCGCCGTCCGCCGCGACTTGGGCTGCGCTTTCACCCGCGACCAGACGGTGTACGGCATGGTCGAAGCGGACCAGCTTCGCGGCACTTTTCGGTGGAATGCCGATGTGCGAGTGGAACCGGGACCACAGACGCTTGCGGCTCCATCCGAGTTCGGCCGCCAGGTGGTCGATCCGGACGAGGCCCTTGCCGGCGACGATCCGGTTCCAGGCCCATGCCACTGCCGGGTCCACCGGCGACCGCGCCTCAAGTCGGCGGGCGAGCAACGTGTCCGTGAACGCGAAGCGGTCCTCCCATGAGGGGATTTCGCCCAGTTGCTCGCGAATCCGTGACGCCTCCTTGCCCCACAGGTCGTCGAGGGACACCAGGGAACCGGTCAGATCGGCCGGACAGGCGCCCAGAACCGTGCCTGCGACCAGTGGGGACAGGCGCACCTGGACGCACTCGACATGTTCGCCCCACGCCCGAACCCCGCCTCCGGAGCCGAACCCGGGCCCGGCGACGAGACTTCCCCGATGTCGCTGCCCAGCGCCGTCCTCCACGGTGGACGGGCTCGCCCCGAACTCCAGAACCAGCATCGCGGCCGGATGCGGAACCACCCGCAGGCCACCGACGGGCGGGCCGGGGACCCGGAACCCGGCCATGTCGACACCAGCCACCCGGCTGGGCCGCTGCGGACGTGCGACGTCCCACACAGCGGGATCGTCACGTTCACTCGTAGTGGACCCCATCACCAAATTCTACGCGGGCCAAGGAGGGAACATTTGTCCAAGCCGCCGGTGCGCACCGGCGGCGACAGTGGACTCATGACTCCTCCCGACAGGCACCCTCATATCAACGGCGACGCCGGCGCCACCGAGGATTCGATCCTCTGCCTGGAGCACGGCGACATCTACGTTTGCCAGGACGGCCCCCGCGACGCCCCCGTGCTCCTGCTCATCCATGGATCCGCCGCCTCGAGCCGTTCGTGGGACGCCCTGGTTCCGCTGCTGACCACGCTCCATCGCGTCATCCGGATCGACCTGCCGGGGCACGGCCGCTCGGCCGAACCGGTCGGCGGCGATTACGCGATCCCCGTGCAGGGACGCCGGATCGGCACGGCACTGGACCGGCTCGGCGTCGAGCACGCCATTGTCGCCGGCCACTCCAGCGGTGGCTATGCCGCCACCGCTCTCGCCGAGCAACGACCCGACCTGGTGACCGCGCTCGCGCTCATCAACACCGGCCCCAGCATGGATGCCTTCATCGCACCGGGGCCCACCGCGATCGACCCCGCGCAGTGGCCACCGACCGACGAGCAGATCCGCCAGTTCGCGAGCACCGGATTCCGCGCGGGCTACCAGGTCCCACAAGAACTCGTCGACGAACTGCGCGGCATGACCTACCACGCGGTCACCGCAGCAATGCAGGCGTCCACCGCCTATCTCAACCAGCATGCGCTCCCGGATCGGCTGACGGCCCTCGGTAAGCCGCTGCAGGTGATCTTCGGCGACCAAGACCGCAGATGGCGACCCTCGTCCGCGGCCGACTACCGCGTCGTTCCGGGCGCGAAAGTCAAGTTGCTGCCCGGTGCCGGACACACACCCATTCTGGAGGATCCGCCGCGGACCGCCGCACTTCTACTGTCCTTCGCCGAGATCCACGCCGCTCGAGCGCCCAAGGCCACTTGACGATTTGGCCCAACACGGCAGGTCTGCGAATGATGGCCGCGACCTGCGAGTCTCAGCTCGGTCGGGTGGAGCGGGAAGACGGAGAGGAGGTCGTCGTCGGCGCCGAGCGCGTGGGTCAGGGGCGTCACGGACGCCAGTGTGCCGTCATCGACGGCGTAGGGACTGGTGAACAGCGGCTGGCGATGAGATCGCCCCTGAACGCCGGGAGGGCCCAGGTATCGGAGCCCTCCCGGCTTTGGCGGGCGGTCAGTTGCAGCAGTCGCAGCCGGGGCGGCAGCCGCACGCATCCACCTCGGGGCGGGGGGACGGGGCCACTGCGGAGGGTGTCGCGCAGCAGCCCTCGCCCTGCCAGGCGTCGCGGCCTTCCCTGACGGCGATGGCGGCGATGACCAGGGCGGCGATCGGGTCGGCCCAGGACCAGCCCAAGGTGGCGTTGAGGACCAGGCCGGCCAGGAGGACGGCGGACAGGTACGTACACAGGAGGGTCTGCTTGGAGTCGGCGACCGCGCTGGCGGAGCCGAGTTCGCGCCCGGCCTTGCGCTGGGCCGCGGACAGGAACGGCATGATCGCCAGGGAGAGCGCGGCGATGACGATGCCGGGGACGGACCGCTCCGCCTCTCCGGTGCCCGTCAGCGCCCGCACGGCGTCGACGCTGACGTACGCCGCGAGCGCGAAGAAGGACACGGCGATGATCCGCAGGGTGGTCTTCTCCCGCGCCTCGCGCACCGCGTGCTCGCGGGCGGAGAACTGCCAGGCGACCGCCGCCGCCGAGGACACCTCGATGACCGAGTCCAGGCCGAAGCCGACCAGCGCCGTGGACGAGGCGATCGTCCCGGCGGTGATCGCGACGCCGGCCTCGATGACGTTGTAGGTGATGGTCGCGGCGACCAGGAGCCGTATCCGCCGGGTCAGCGCGTCGCGGCGGGTCGGGGAAGGCCCGAGGGGTATCGAGGTCATCAGCAGCACCCCTTGTCGTCGGCGTCGGTGCAGGTGCGGTCGGCGGCGACGGCGACGACGGCGTTGCGCAGGTCGTCCAGCGCGTGACCGAGGCGGGGGTCAGCCAGCTCGTAGCGGGTGCGGCGTCCGTCGGGCACGGTGACGACCAGGCCGCAGTCACGCAGGCAGGCCAGGTGGTTCGACAGCCGGGTGCGGGAGATCCCCAGCGTGTCGGCGAGGTCGGAGGGGTAGGCCGGGGCCTCGCGCAGCGCGAGCAGCAGGCGGCAGCGGATCGGGTCGGCCAGCGCCCGGCCGAAGCGGGTCAGGGCGTCGAGGTCGGTGGCGAGGGTCAGCATGGACAAGACGATACACGGATGCTTGAATCCAAGAAATCCTGAACTGTTGGAGGTCTCCACCGTGCCCCGCCGCTCTCCCATGCCGCCGGCCCTGCTTGAGGTGTTCACCGCCGAGATGAACGCGGCCCGCGCCCCGGGGCCGACGGCGCAGCGGTGGCGTGCCGCTGAGCGGGCTCACATCCTGTCCCAGCCCTGGCCGTGGCCCCACACCCGCACCCATGGAGTGATGCTCCGCCTTGCCCTCCGCGACCGCGACGTGCGCGAGGTCCTCGGCCAGCTGGTGCGTCTAGCGGTGGCCGCTCCCGGTTCGGCGGCCGGGAGGTACCCGGACGGCAACACCGGCCGCACCCGGGCCGGGCTCACCACACCCATGCCGATCCCGGACGACCTCGCCGCCCTGCTTCGCGAGGCCGGCGTCGCGCTGCGGCCGTGAACCCGGCGGCGTTCAAAAAACCAAGGTTTTTTGAAGGCTCCCGCACTCAGACAGTGGCCAGCGCGGTGCCGCCATGGCCACCTGAGGATCACATACCGAGGGGCCAGGGTGCTTCTTCCTGGCCCCTCGGTATCCCTCATGCCTTGAGGAGCCGTGGCTTTGTTCGTGAGTTGTGAGAGCGCGTGCCGCTCGGCGGGCGTGCGATAGGTTGCCCGCCATGACTGAGCTTGGACCCGTCGCCTGGCCACCTGCCCCGATCAGGACCGAGCGGCTCGTGCTCCGCGAGCCCGAGGCCCGGGACCGTGCGGCGTTCATCGAGCTGTTCGCCTCGCCAGAGGTGGGTACCTACATCGGTGGCCCTCGACCGCGTGATGAGCTCGAGCGCGCGGTGCCTGAGGTACCCGGGCGGCGCCCTGGCCTTTTCGTGATCGATCTCGACGGAGCGATGATCGGCATGATCACGCTCGATCGGCGCGACGCGAAGCGTCCGGGTCACGTCCGTCCGAATGCAGGGGAGGCCGAGCTCGGCTACATGTTCCTGCCGGAGGCGTGGGGACGCGGGTACGCCGCCGAGGCGTGCGCAGCGGCACTCGACTGGTTCGCCGACGCGCTTCCCAGCGAGCCGGTGGTGCTCTGCACCCAGACCGCCAACGACCGCGCGATCCGCCTCGCGGCGAAGCTGGGGTTCACCGAGGTGGAGCAGTTCGAGGAGTACGGCGCCGAGCAGTGGTTCGGCGTGTGCTCCTCGGTCACGTCGTCCGGTTGAGCTCGTGCTCGACAGCGCGGATCCACGAGGCCACCGATCGGTCGTCGGCCTCGGCGCGCCGCTTGACCTCGTGGAGCACGTCGGAGGGGAAGCGTACGGGGATGGGCGATGTCAGTCGCGCTGCGCGCGGTGCCGAGAAGACCCACGGCGCCGGCGGACAACAATCGAGTACGCCAATCTCCGAATGTCTCCATTTGTCCCCGAACGCCCCCTACTGGGTCGAGGAGCTCCACGACGACCCCGAGGTTGCGGGCTTGCTGGACCGTCCACTGCGCGGTCGGATGCGCGGTCACACCAGCGATGTGCAGGCGGCGCGTGCCGTGCTCGAGGAAGACCAGCGCGTAGACCCGGCGAAGACCGACCAGGTCGATGTGCAGGAAGTCGCAGGCGATGACGCCGTCGGCCTGCGCCGTCAGGAACTCTCGCCACGTCGGCCCACCCCTATGGGGAGCAGGGCCTACTCCGGCAACAGTCAAGATCTCCCAGACCGTGGAGGCTCCGACCCGATGCCCGAGCCGCGCGAGCTCGCCTTGGATGCTGCGACACCCCCAACGCGGATTCTCCGCGGCCAGCCGCAGCACCAGCTCTTTGATCGCCTTCGTGGTCGGTGGCCGGCCGGGCCTGCTCCGGCGCTTGCTGTAGTCCCACCGGCGCACCACGAGCCTTCGATGCCACGCCAGCACGATGCCCAAAGTCACCGGGAACACCTGCGCCCAACGACGCCGGGGTATCAGCGAGGACAACGCCGCGAACCACAGCCGGTCCGCCGGCTCGTAGCCCACCGGACCTGCAAGTTACCTGCGCAGCACCGCGTTCTCGTGCCGCAGGACAAGAAGTTCGGCGTCCTTGGCCACCTGCCCACGCAGCAGCAACACCGGGACCGACAACAGCTTCCTCGTCACCCGACAGACCAGCGAGACAATCACCCGCGGCATCCTCCCACGCGACCCTGAACGCCACCACACCCCCTACGACCTGCAGCGACGCATTTCTGAACGGCACAGGGTGGGATGCGAACGCGCTTGATGGGCCACTGCCTGCTGATGTCTTGCGGGCAACTGTGACTGTGGTCGCCGATTGGGCGCCGCTCTCCCGGGATCGCCCTGCTTGTGGACGCCCGCACCGGCTACCTCCTGGAGGCCAGCGGCCCTCTTGCAGGACCGCGAAAAAGATAACGGGGGGCAGCGGTGGTCGGGTGCTGCTCGTGCTGTGGCAATGTCCCGCAGGTACGCCGACGGCCCCTCCGGGCGGATTATCCGCCTGATCAAAGGGGCCGTTCGAACATCTGCGACCTGCCCCTACTGGAGCTGGTCGGCTCCCCGGCCGAACGGCTGCCCGTTCAGGCGCCGTCCCGTGCCGCCCGAGGACAGGGCGATGATCTCCGCTGCGACGGCGATCGCCGTCTCCTGCGGGGTACGTCCGCCCAGGTCGAGGCCGATGGGGGAGGACAGTCTGGTCAGTGCGGTTTCCGGGACCCCCGCCGCCCGCAGGCTGGCGAGCCGGTCCTCGTGCGTGCGGCGGCTGCCCATCGCGCCGATGTAGCCCGCCCGGGTCCGCAGAGCAGCCTCCAGCAGCGGGACGTCGAACTTCGGGTCGTGGGTGAGCACACACAGCACGGTGCGCTCGTCCACGGCGTCCGCCCTCTCGGCCAGATACACATGGGGCCAGGCCACGACGACATCGTCGGCGTCCGGGAAGCGTCCGCGGGTGGCGAAGACGGGCCGGGCGTCGACCAGCGTCACGTGATAGCCGAGGAAGCGGCCCGTACGGATGACCGCGGCGGCGAAGTCGTTGGCGCCGAACACCAGCATCCGCGGCCGGGGCGCGAACGACTCGACGAAGACGGTGAGTTCGTCGCCGCGCTGCTCGCCGTGCCCGCCCGGACACAGCTGGAACGTACCGGTCTCGCCCCGGGCGAGCAGCCCGTGGGCCCGGTCCGCGATGCGACGGCCCAGTTCCGTACCGCCCAGCGTGCCGTGCACCTCGCCGGGCCCGACGACGAGGGTGGAACCCACCGCCGCTCCGGGCCACCTCGCCGCCGACGCCGTGACCGTCGCCGTCGCCACCGGACGGCCGTCGCGGACGGCCTCCGCCACCAGGGACACCTGGGAGAGGTCGACCGCCCGTACGAACACCTCGACCGTGCCGCCGCAGGTCATCCCGACGGCGAAGGCGTCGTCCTCCCCGACGCCGTAGACCGCGCTCGCGGGGACCCCGGTCTCCAGTACCTCCAGGGCGAGTTCGTACACCGCGCCCTCGACGCAGCCGCCGGACACGCTCCCCGCTACCTCACCGTGCTCGGATACGGCCATGGCGGCGCCCGGCTGCCGGGGAGAGGAACTCCAGGTCCGTACGACGCTCGCCTGCGCGAACCGTGTGCCGGCCGCACGCCACCCGTCGAGGGTCTCCAGGAGGTCGCGCACGGTCAGCTCGCCGCGCCGACGGCGCGAGCGGCGTTCGTGGCAGGGCGCGGCACCCGGTCGCTCAGCAGGCTCCCCGCGTCCGGGACGACCGTGTCCAGGCCGAGTTCCGAAAGGATGCGGTACGTCGTGGCGGTGGCCGCCGACAGCACCGGCAGCCCCGCTTCGTCCTCGACGGGCTGGATCGCGGCGAGCGAGGGCATCTGGACACAGGCGGAGAGCACCAGCGCGTCCGCCCGGCTCAGGTCCAGCTTCCGCCAGTGCTCGCGCAGACCGGCCGGGTCGAGGCGGGCGACCGCCAGATTGTCCGGGACCTCCAGGCTCAGCGCGTCGACGACCTCCACGCCCGCGTCCTCGATGTAGTCCACGACCAACTGGGTCAGCGGCTTCATGTACGGGGTGATGACGGCAATCCTGCTGGCACCGAGCGCCGCGATGCCGTCCAGCAGCGCCCCCGCGCTGGAGATCACCGGGGCCTGCGCGCCCTCTCCGCGCAGCGCGGACGTGATCTCGGCCTCCGCCGTGCAGTGGTGGCCGGGGCCCTGCGCCATGATCGCCACCAGACAGGCGGAGGCGACGACATCGGGGCGTGCGTCGGCGAGTTCGAGCGCCGCGCGCTGCGTCTGCGCGTTCATGCCACGCAGCTGCTCGGGGGTGACGTGCTGCATCCTCATCCGGCTGCTGTGGAAGACGAATCGGTCCTCGGGCCGTTCCCCCTCACGCGCCCGCAGCATGCGGGGCAGCTCGGTCTCCATGGTCAGGTTGGAGCTGGGGACGATCATGCCGATGTGGTGGTCCGTCACGGGTTCTCCTCGGAAAGGCGGTATCGGAGCACCCGTGTCGTACGGGTGCGGTCAGTACTCCCTGGCCAGGGCCTCCCAGTGGTCGGCCAGGGATGTCAGGTGGTGCATGAACTCGGTCTGCTGCGCCGGGTCGTACGGCGAAAGGAGCCGTTGGTCGAGCAGACGCGCACGCTTGTTCGCGTCGTGGAGGGTCTTCGCGCCCTCCTCGGTCAGGTACAGCAGCTTGCGGCGGCCGTCGTCGGCGGCGGTGCGGCGCACGATCAGGCCGCGGCCCTCCAGGCGCCGGGCCACATCGGCCATCGTGGAGGTGTCCAGGGCCACGGCCGATGCCATCGACCGCTGGTCGTGGCCCGGCGCCGCGTCCACGGCAGTCAGTACGGCGAACTGTGGTCCGGTGAGCGTCGGGTCGACCGCACGCACCCACACTGCGAGATACGCCTGGTAGAGGCGGCGTACCTGGTAGCCGGGCGCGGCCGTCAGGGCCGCGGGAATCACGGGCGAGGACTCTGAGGCGGATTCGTCAACCATGGGCTAACTCAATCACGGCGTGTCCAGGGAGCCCGCCCGGCCCGGAGTGTGATCACGCAGGCATCCGCCGCAACGTTTCGCGCAGCGCGCCGAGCGCGGCAGGCGGGTTGTCCCAGAAGAGCATGTGGCCCGCGTCCGGGATCCGGGTCAGGCCGGCCGAGGGCTGCAGCGCGGCGGCCTCCGCGGCCCCGGCTGCCGCGACCACCGGGCTGTCCGCGCCGTACAGCAGTGCCGTCGGGCCGGGCACCGAAGGCCACCAGTCGAAGAAGTCCTCCGTCTCGAAGCCCCGGTGCGTGGCTGCGATCGCCTCCCGCTCGCAGCTGGACAGCCAGCGGGCCCGCAACTCCTGTTCCCGGCGTGGCCAGCGGGGCCAGGCCCGGGCCACCTCCTCTGCGTCCGTGCCGCGCTCGGCCTCGGCCAGCTGGCCGAGGAAGGCGTCGAGGCTCGTCGGGTACGGGCCCCGGTCGGGACCGCTCATCGGTGGATCCCCCAGCACCGTGCCGGCGAGCGGAACTTTGCCGCGCGCCGCCACGACTGCCGCGATCCGCGCACCCATCGAGTGTCCGAACAGCAGCGGACGCTCCAGGCGGAGACCGGACACGACTGCCTCGGTGTCCTCGGCGTACTCCTCCAAGGTGTACGTCCCACCGCCGTCGGACAGTCCACGGCCGCGGATGTCGACCACCAACGGGCGCACCAGGTCGGTGAGTTCACGGGCGACGAAGTCCATCGTGACGGCAGGGCTGCTGATGCCCGGCAGGATCACCAGCGGGGTACCGTCGCCGCCGTAGTCGAGAATGTGCAGCCGGGCGGACCCGGAGCGTACCCACCGGCTGGTGGCGGGGATGTCGGCGAGATCGGCGAGAGCGGACTGAAGTACGGACCGCTGCGGGTGCGGCACGGGAACCTCCTGAAGTGGTACGGGGCGGGCAGAGCGGGATGTCAGAGGGCCGCAACGGGCTGGACGGCGGGTAGTTGGCCCAGGTATGCGGCGGCCTCCGCGAGGTCGACGACGTCCCCGTACTTGGCCTGGATGTCGAAGAGATTCGCCTCGTGCGGGCCCGGGGCGCGGTCGCCGACGCATTCGCGCGGCACCAGAACCGAGAAGCCCGACTGCACGGCGTCGACAGCCGTGGCACGCACGCAGCCACTGGTCGTCGCGCCGCACACCAGCACGGTGTCGCAGCCCAGACCGGTCAGGGCGGCGGCGAGCGAGGTGCCGAAGAACGCGGACGCACCCTTCTTCATCACCAGCAGATCCTCCGGGCGCCGCGGCAGCCGCGGGTCGATGTCGACGGCCTCGCTGCCCTCCAGCAGCGTCCGCATGCCCTGCGCCTTCTGGAGCCAGGTGACGGAATCGCCGGCCGCCTCGGCAGGGGAGTACGCGATGGCGGTGAAGATGACCGGCACCTCGGCCAGGCGGCCCGCCTCGATCAACTCGGTTGTGGCGCCGACTACTTCGGTCAGATCGGCGCCGGACGGGAAGGCGTCCTCGGTGAAGCCGCGGGTGAGGTCGACGACGACGATCGCGGGCCTGCTGCCGCGGCGTACCGGCGCGCCGAAACCGGCTCGGGCGTAGGTGCTGTCGGTGGACTGTCCGTACCGGCTCGTGTCCGTGCTCATGTCTGCTTCGCCGCCTTCAGCTGTCGGCTCATGGTGGTCAGCCGGCCCAGCAGCCAGCCCTCGAACAGCCCGAAGGCCAAGGCGGCTGCCACCGGTCCGTACGTGCGCAGGGCTGGTCCCGCCAACATCGCCAGCCCGTCGAGTTCCGCCGACGGGGCGAGCGGGGCCGGGGCGGACGAGCCGCGACCCGCCTGCTTCGGGGCGTTCGCGTCCGAGGACACCGCCGCAGGGACCCCCTGGCTGCGGTCCTGGTCCAGCAGGCTGCCGAGGTTCCTCGCGAACTGCTGGAGGATCCGGTCCGACACCGTGCCGATGGCGCCCTTGCCGAACTGGGCGATCTTCCCCCGGATGACGAGGTCCGTGGACAGCCGCAGAAGGGCACCCTCCGGCGCCTCCTCCACCACCATCGTGACCGCGGCCTCCGCATCACCGCTGCCGTGCGTGTCGGCGCCCCGCGCCTGGACCCGCAGCAGCCGCTGCCCGGCATCGACCTCCAGGAACCGGACCGTCCCCGCGTACGCGGCGGTGATCGGGCCGACCTTGACTTTCACCTTGCCGTGCCAGGAGTCGCCGTCCTGTCCGTCGAGGGAGGCGCCCGGCATACAGGAGGCGACCCTTTCGACGTCGTTCATCAGGGCGAATACATCGTCTGGCGAGGCTTTGACCGGAACGGTGTTGGTGAGCTGCATCAGTTCTCCTTCTCGCAGCGCCGGGCGGTGGCGCAGCCGTCGATCGCTTCGACGATGGTCTGGTAGCCGGTGCACCGGCACAGGTTGGCGGCGACGACCTCGCGGATCTCTTCCTTGGTCGCTTCGGGCCGCTCGGCGAGGAATCCCTCGGCGAGCATCAGGAATCCGGGGGTGCAGAAGCCGCACTGCAGCGCGTGATGCTTGCTGAATGCCCGCTGCAGATCGTTCAGTTCGCGCCCGTCCACACCGCTCGACAGGGACTCGACGGTGCGGATCTCGGCGCCCTCCGCCTGCGCGGCGAACATCAGACACGCGCGTACGGGCCGGTCGTCGACCAGCACGGTGCAGGCGCCGCAGATGCCGTGTTCGCAGCCGACGTGCGCGCCGGTCAGCCGCAGGTCGTGGCGGAGTACATCGACGAGCGTGCGGCGCGCCTCGGTGATGACCTCGTGCCGCTCGCCGTTGACGTCGAGGGTCAGCAGGTGCAGATCTCGCTGATCGGTACTGGTCATGAGGCGTGCTCCAGATTCCGCCGCAGTGCGCTGTGCACTGTCTGGGGTGTGATCGGGGTGTGGTCGAGTTCGATGCCGGTCGCACGCAGGCCGTCGTTGACGGCGTTCAGCACGGCGGCGGGTGCGCCGATCGTGCCGCCCTCGCCGGCGCCCTTGGCCCCGGTCTCCGTGAACGCGCAGGGCGTCACCAGGTGGTGGATCGTCACGTCCGGGATCTCCTGGGCGGTGGGCACCTTGTAGTCCATGAAGCTGGTGGCGGACGGCTCGCCCTGCCCGTCGTACGTCACCTGCTCGAACAGCGCGCCCGCGATGCCCTGGGCGATGCCGCCCCGGCACTGGCCCTCCACGACCTGCGGGTTGATCGCCACGCCGACGTCCTCGACGCAGACGTACCGCAGGATCTCCACCTGGCCGGTGCCTTCGTGGAGCTCCACGACGACGCCGTGCGTGGCATTGGAGAACGTGCCGTCGTTGAAGACGTCGAAGGTGGCGGTGGCCGTCAGGCCCGGCTCCACGTCCTTGGGCAGCAAATGCGCCTTGAGATACGCGATGTCGGCCAGCTGCTCGTAACCGATCACGGTGGAGGGGTCGTCCCGGCGGCGTACCTGTGCGCGGTCGAGTTCGGTCTCCTCCGGGGTGATGTCCCAGTGGGCCGCCGCGATACGTCGCAGCTTGTCGCCGAGCCTGGCCGCGGCCAGCCGTACCGCGCTGCCGCCCACCGTGATGGACCGGCTGGCGAAGGTGCCCCAGCCGTAGGTGATGCGTTCGGTGTCGCCCTGATGGATGCGGACCTTGCCGAGATCCAGACCGAGTTCGTCGGCGACGATCTGCGCCATCGTCGTCTCATGGCTCTGTCCGTGGCTCATCGTGCCGGTGGTGACGGTCACCGCGCCGCTGGTGTCCATGCGGACCTCGGAGATGTCGAAGCCAGGAACGACCTCCATCTTGCGCTGCGCGAAGGCGGTGGAACCGTAACCGGTGCGTTCGCTGAAGCACGAGTAGCCGATGCCGATGTGGCGCCCCTCGGCGGCCGCCGAGGCCTGCCGCTCGTACCAGCCCTCCTCCCTGAGCGACCACTCGCACAGGTTCAGCGCCTCCAGGTAGGAGCCCGGGTCGTACGTGATGCCGTTCACGCCCGTGTACGGGAAATCGGTGATGACGTTGCGGCGGCGGATCTCGACGGGGTCGAGACCCAGTTCGCGGGCGGCATGCTCGAAGAGCCGCTCCACGACCATCACGTACTGCGGCCGGCTGACACCCCGGTACGGCGCGGTGGGCGCCTTGTTGGTGGTGACCGCCCGCCCGCGCACCCGGTAGGCCGGCACCTTGTAGACGCCGGGCATCTCCGCGGACGCCATCAGCGGCTCGATGCCGGCGGTGAACGGGTAGCAGGAGTACGCGCCCATGTCGCACACCACATCGGCGTCCAGCCCGAGGATCGTGCCGTCCGCGTCGAACGCGGCGCGCACCTCGTAGTGCTGTTCGCGGGCGAGGAACGACGCGGACAGCGCGTCCTTGCGGTCCTCGATCCACTTCACCGGCCTGCCCAGCCGCAGCGCCGCAGCCGCTGCGGCGATCTCCTCGCGCCCGACCGCGCACTTGAGGCCGAAGCCGCCGCCCATGTCCGGCACGATCACGCGCACCTTGCGCTCGTCGAGTCCCAGAGAGCGGGAGGCCACCGTGCGTACCTGGTGCGGGACCTGCGTGCAGGTCTGCAGGACGAGCTGCTCCTCGCGGTCGTCCCAGTGGGCCACGACGCCGCGTGTCTCCAGCGGCAGCGCGTTCTGCCGGCCGGTCCTGGTCGATACCTGTACGACGCAGGGGGCGTCGTCGAAGATGCCGTCGATACCGTCCGTGGCGAACAGCGACACATCCACGAGTGTGTTGTGCACGGCCTCGTCGTGGACCAACGCCGCACCGGGCGCCAGGGCCTGTTCCTCCGAGGTAATGGGCGCCAGCGTCTCGTAACCGACCTTGGCCGCCTCAAGCCCGTCCTCGGCAGCGTACGCGTCGCGGGCCACGACGACGGCCAGGGGCTCACCCACGTAACGGACCCGGTCACGGGCGAGGACGGGCATCGCGGTGGGGACGAACTCGTGCAGCGGGCGACCGAGCAGGGCGGTGATGTCGCCGAGCAGCAGATCCTCCGCGGTGTATGCGGCGACCACACCCGGCACCTCCCGCACCGCGGACAGGTCGATCGAGGTGATCAGGCCGTGTGCGACGGTGCTCCGCACGAACTGCGCGTGCAGCATGCCGGGCAGCTGGATGTCGTCGACGAACCGGCCGCGCCCGGACAGCAGCCGGGGATCCTCGCGGCGGGCGACCGACCTGCCGATCAGTCGACGGTCGTTCTTCTCCGGGACGTCCTTCATCGGGACACCGCCTCCTCGCAGGCGCGCTGGACCAGCGTGCGGATGAGCTGTTTGCGGTACTGCGTGCTGCCGTTCGCGTCGCCCGGCGGCTCGACGGCGGCCGCTGCCGCCGCCGCGCACTCGGCGAAGGTCCCACCGTCGGCCAGGACCGCCTCCGCCTCCGGCACCCGTACCGGCAGCGGCGCCACGCCACCGAGTGCGACCCGGCCGCCGCGCACAGCGGGTCCTTCCAGATCGAGGTCGACCGCGGCAGCCACGATCGCGAAGTCCCCGCGCCGTTCGGCGAATTCGGTGAGCGCGGCATGGGGTGCGGGACGCGGGAAGACGATCTCGACGAGGAGTTCGTCGGTGTCGAGCGCGTTCGTGTAGTAGCCGAGGAAGAACTCCCCGGCCGGGATCCGGCGCTGCCCGCGCTGCCCCTGGGCGACCAACTCGGCGCCCAGCACCACGGCGAGCAGACACCACTCGGCGGTGGAGTCGGCGTGCGCGATGCTGCCGCCGACCGTGCCGCGGGTACGGATCGGCAGATGGCCGATCCACCCCATGGCCTCCCTGATGACCTCGAAGCCCGCCCCCAGCGTGTCCACCGGGGCCGTCTCCACGGCGTAGTGCGTGGTGAGCGCCCCGATGCGCAGTGCGCCGTCAACATCCCTGCGCAGCCCGGCCAGTTCCCGCAGGCCGCCGATATCGACGAGATGCGAGGGCCTGGCCAGCCGGAAGTTCATCATCGCGACCAGGCTCTGGCCGCCGGCGATGACCTTGGCGTCGTCACCGAGCTCGGCCAGTAGCCGCGTCGCGCCTTCGGTGTCGCGGGCCCGGTGGTAACGGAAGGGGGCGGGCTTCATGTCTCTCCTGTTCGTACGAAGGGCGCCGTGCGCGTGTCCCGGACTGCCGCTGTCAGACGGCCGCGTTCTCGGGTACGGACACGGTCAGCGGTGCGGGCTCTGCGGCCTCCTCGTCCGCGTCGTCCAGGGCCCGGCCCTTCGTCTCGGGAGCCGCGAACGCCATCCATATGACGGCGACCAGCACGGCCAGTCCCAGCACCCCGAAGGTCAGGGGCAGCCCGAGCGCCGGCCACATCACCGAGCCGAACAGCAGAGGGGCGAATCCGGTGGCGGCCCGGCTGACCGAGGAGGCCCAGCCGAAGCCGCTGGCCCGCAGATGCGTCGGGTACAGCTCGGAGACGTAGGCGTACAGGGCGGGGATGGTCAGCTGCATCAGGAAGCCGAAGGCTGCGATGGCCACGACGGATCCGGTCGGCATGTCCATCACCAGCGCGAACACCACCAAGGCGAGCGTGGCGACCGGCGCCGAGATGCCGATGAGCCACTTGCGGCCGATCAGGTCCACCAGCGCGGTGGAGACGAGTACGCCGACGATACCGACGCCGCTCATCACGGTGGTGCTCATGAACGCGGCCGTGTCTCCCAGGCCCTCCTCGCGGAGGATCGAAGGCATCCAGCTCAGCGCCGCGTAGTACACGAGCATCACGGTGACGAACAGCAGCCAGGCCGCCGAGGTGATGCGCGGGCTGAACTTCCAGATCCTGGCGAGCTGTTCGGCCGCCGCCCGCGGTCCCTTCGCGCCCGCGTCCTCGACCGGTGCGGGAATGACGTACGGCTCCACGGGGGCGCCGGTGCGGGCCACCAGGTCGTCGATGACGGCGCGCGCCTCGGCCTCCCGGCCCTTCTTCGAGAGATAGATCGGCGACTCGGGAACGCCGCGCCGTACGAAGAACAGCAGCAGCGCGGGGAGGCTCATCGTGGCGAGCATCCAGCGCCAGTTGTTGTCGAGCGTCAGCATGGCCGTCGACACCAGGCCGCACAGCGTCACACCGATCGGCCACCACACATCGAGCGCGGTGAGGATACGTCCGCGGTACTTCTTGGGCGAGAACTCGCCCACCAGGGCGTAGTCCACCGGGATACAGCCGCCGAGCCCGACGCCGGCCAGGAACCGAAGGCCGAGGAAGACCATGTAGTTCGGGGAGAACGCCCCCAGTACCGAGAACAGTGCGAAGATCAGCAGCGTGACGCTGAAGGCCTTCTTACGGCCTATACGGTCCGCGACCGCGCCCCAGGCCACGGCACCGACGGCCATGCCGACAAGATTCGCCGTGGCGACGAGGCCGCGCTGAGCCAGCGACAGGTCGAAATGCTCGCCCAGCAGCGGCATCAGGAAGCCGTTGAGCGCGATGTCGTACGCGTCGAACAGGTAACCGAGGCCACCGATGATGAAGATCCTGCCTTGGACTCCCCATCGCCAGGGGAGATTCTGGACGATCTGATCGCCTGTTTTCACGTTCGCTCCATGGTGGGTGTTCAAAGGGGGACGTCCCGCACCATTGCGGACACCGGGCCGGGCCCGGCGGGGTTTCGAGTGCTCGTGTGTTCGCACTGCTTGTGTGGAGAGCGGGGTCAGCGGGCGAACTGGTAGGAGAACGCCCCCAGATCGGGGTCGTTGAGCGGGGTGCCGCTCCACAGCCAGTCGTAGGACAGGTCGGACTCCCCGTCGAAGTTCCTGAGCTTCGCGTCCCTGGCCTGCTGTTCGGGACCGTCGGGGAGGTGGTAGAAGGTCTTGTTCCGCAGGGAGGCGTCCTGCACCATCCCGGCATGCTTGGCGCGCCGGTCGACGTAGCGGCGCAGCGCATCGTCGATCCCGGAGCGGGTGACGGCACCCAGTTCCTCGGCCAGGACCGCCGCATCCTCCATCGCCTGGGAGGCGCCCTGCGCCTGGTAGGGGAGCATGGCGTGACAGGCGTCGCCGAGCAGTGCCACTCGGCCGTCCATCCACACCGGGTCACGGCGGCGGTGGTAGAGGGCAAAACAGGTGACGTCCTCCTTGGCCTTGGACAGCATGGCCGGGACCCGGTCGTCCCAGCCGGGGAACGCGTCCACCAGATCCTGGGCGGTGGCGGACACGGTCCACTTCTCGGCGACCTCGTCCGTGCACGGCACACACGCGACGATGTTCAGATACTCGCCGCCGCGGATCATGTAGTGGACGAGATGCCGGTCGGGGCCGTACCAGATGGTGCTCTGGTAGCGGTCCACCAGCCAGCGCGTGGACGGGTCGGCGGCGATCAGGTCACCGGGGATCAGTGCCCGGAACGCCATCTCGCCGGAGAACTGCAGGGTGTCGGGGACGTCCATCAGCTCGCGTACCCGCGAGCGGACGCCGTCGGCGCCGATCAGGACGTCGGAGGCGTACCTCCGGCCGTCCTGGGTGACAGCCACGGGACGCGCGGGGTCCGCGCGGTCGACCTCGACGACCCGGCTCGCGGTGTGGATCTCCACGACCGGGCCCGGGCCCGCGGGGTCCAGGCAGGCGTCCATGAGCACACGGTGCAGATCGGCCCGGTGGTAGTGCCAGTAGGGGGCGTTGAACCGGTCCTTGCAGAACTGGCCGAGCGAGGTGAGACCGACGACGCTGCCGTCCTTCCAGCGCCGCCTGACCTGGTCGAGCGGCTCGGTGCGGATGGCCTCCAGCTGCCGGCGCAGGCCGAGTCCGAACAGGATCCGGCTGGCGTTCGGTGCGGTCTGGATGCCTGCGCCGACCTCGCCCAGCCGGGGCGCCTGCTCGAGCACGGTGACCCGCAGGCCGCGGTGGCGCAGGGCCAGCGCGGCGGTGAGGCCCCCGAGACCGCCTCCGGCGATGATGACTTCGTACGACTGGCTGGACGCCACTGACTTCCTCCAAGACATTGAACGGGTGACGGCCGGTGACCGCCGCTTACTGGTCGCCTTACTCGTCGCCGGCGAGCTTGCCGTTCACGACGGTGTCCGTACCGTCGACCGAGACGGAGCAGCCGCGCATCGCGATGTCGAGGTGCGCGTACGACTCGCGCCCCAGAATCGGGTGCGGCCCGGTGGACCACAGGAAGTTGCCCGCGAAGGCCCGGGCGTCCATGCCCATCAGCTCGTCCTTGCCGTACATCGCGGTGGCGAACCAGTCGGCCGTGCGCATCAGGCCCCATCCCATGTGGGAGAGGCTGCGCGCCCACTCGTCCTGGGCGTCGTCGAAGAAGGTGTTGAGCAGCTCGGCCTCGGCGCCGCCTGTGACCTTCTCGATGTGGCCGCCGACGATCTCCAGGGTGACGGGGGTGCGGACGTACTCCTTGAACGGCAGGAGGATGTCGCCCTCCGCGAGCACGATCCGCCCGTCGGAGATCTCCGGCCAGCACAGCACCATCGTGCTGGGCCAGTGGTCCCAGCGGCCCGGGTCGTCGGCGAAGCCGCACTGGAACTCGGGGTGGGCACCGCTGAGCTGGACGGTGAGATCGGTGCCGGCCTTGGACGTGACACGCATGACGGACGACTGCTTCAGCAGGTCGACCCCCTGCAGCACCTCCGCCTTGTCCTCCTCCTTGGGGAGGTTACGGATCAGGACGTCGGGCGCGTCGCAGATGAAGAGGATGCGGGTGCCGGCCTTGAGGATCTCCTGCTGTACCGGGGCGTGGATGAAGCCTTCGCGGGTCAGGTCGACGACAAGATCCGCGGACTTGAGCAGCTCCTGGGCCGTCGTGTCGTTGAGTACTGACGTCAGGCCGGGACCGGCACCGGTGTGGGTGCTCGGCATGGGCGCGGGGGTGCCGCCGGGCACCGTGGCCGCGATGACATGGGCGCCGCACGCCTTGGCCGCTCCGAACGCGGCCGCGACGTAGTCACCGCGGCTGCCCGGCTCGGAAAGGACGACGACATGCTCGTCGGAATTGAGTTTGCAGAGCTGAAGTTCACGGGTGAACGCGTCGAGCAGATCGACGGACGAGAGATCGAACACGAGGGAACCCTCCGAGTCGTGAGGATGTGTCTGGCAGTGGGGAACGTCGGCCGCTCCAGCGCGGCAGGTACGCGCGGAGCGGCTCGCGTCTGACGTGCAGCGCGGGACCTCCCTGGCCCAACGGAAACGCGCTGAACTGCCGTGATGCACTGGAGTGCGTCACCCGACAGAGATAATCCGAACACGTACTATCTCTGCTGGCAAGGGGTGTGCACGGAGTTAACCGCGTTGTTTCGTGAGGAGCCCGTACCGCTCCAGAATGGCTGCACAGCTCCTGACCTGGGACGACGCTCCCCCATACCGATACGGCACCATCGGTCCTTGTGCTCGTGCGACTGCTCTACCTGATCGCCACCCATCTCTTCGCGTGGCTGGTCCTGCTGTCCCGTTCCTCCGCAGCCAAGGACGCGGAAATATTGATCTTGCGGCATGAGGTTGCGGTGCTTCGCCGCCAGATCGCCGCACCGAGGCCCACCTGGCCGGACCGCGCCCTGCTCGCAGCCCTCGCCCGACTACTCCCCCGAGCGCTGCGCAGCTACCGGATGGGAGTGTCAACTTAACGGCTGATCCGGGTTGTTGAGGTTCTAGTTGTTGGCGGGGGTCAGGCGTCCTTCGAAGGCGATCTGGAAGGCGTTCAGTGGGGCCTTCGTGCGCCGTGAGGCGCTGTGATTTGAGTGGGGGTGAGAGACCGCCACCGTCGGGCCGTCGCAGCGGTCCGGCAGGAGCTGAGGACAGCCTGTCCCGGGAGACGCCGGGTGCGGGTGGGAGCAGTCCTGACAAAGCTGGGGTGCGGCAGAACTGCCAGATGCCGTAGGTCCGGTGAGCAGGTCGGAGAGGAGTACGTGAGGAACCGATGCCATAACGCCCCTCAACACTCGTACTGGCTCGAACCTGGCGGATCTGGGCCGGGAGCGGTGCGCAACCGCCGCCAAGGTGGCGGCGGGGAACTTCCGGAAGTCGTGAAGCCGGTGACCGGGAGGCTGCGAGGAAGGTCTGCGGCGTACTCGCAGCGAGGCCGCTGGGGCAGAGTCGGGCTCCTCCTTCGACGAGCGAATCACAGTGAACACGGGAACCGTCCCCTGGCCTGCCCGTCCTCGCGTGTCCGACGCGGTGGTGCGGGCTGGGTCCGTCGTCGACCGATCGGCCTGGGGCGGGGCGGAGCCGTCGTAGTACTCCGAGCCGGGGAGAGCCCGGTGCATGGGGAAGGGCGGCAGCGGTATCGAGGAGATGAGGATGCTGCAAGACCGAAAGATGCGCCGGTGAACGCCGGTGCCCCGCGTCAGCGGGTATCGGAGATGCAGGCCAAACTTCACCGTTGGGCGGCGGCCGATGAGGGCCGCCGGTTCGACGACCTGTTCAACTTCGTGCACGACCCGGCGACGCTGATAGTCGCGTTTGATCGGGTCGCGGGCAACCGTGGTGCGAACACTCCCGGTGTGGACGGCCTCACGGCCGTCTGGGTCGAGGAGAGCATCGGGGTGCCCGGGTTCCTGGAGGATCTGCGGGCCGCGCTGAAGGCGGGGACGTTTCGTCCGCTGCCAGTGCGCGAGCGCGCGATTCCCAAGCCCGGCGGCTCGGGGAAGGTCCGCAAGCTCGGGATTCCCCACGATTGCTGACCGGGTGGTCCAGGCGGCGCTGAAGCTCGTGCTGGAGCCGATCTTCGAGGCCGACTTTCTGCCGGCCTCGTACGGATTCCGGCCCAGGCGGCGGGCGCACGACGCGATCGCTGAGATCCATATGTTCGGCTCCCGGGGCTACCGATGGGTGCTGGACGCGGACATCGAGGCATGCTTCGACCGGATCGACCACACGGTCCTGATGGACCGGGTGCGGCTCCGGGTGAAGGACAAGCGCGTGCTGGCGCTGGTGAAAGCCTTCCTCAAGGCCGGAGCGCTCACCGAACACGCCGGGTTGAAGAAGTCGGACACCGGCACCCCGCAAGGCGGGATCCTCTCGCCTCTGCTGGCCAACATTGCCCTGACCGTGCTCGACGAGCACGTCATGGCCCCGTGGCGGCCGGACGGGAAGATGGGAACCACCTACCGGCGTCACGCACGTCGGAAGAAGGGCCTGCCGACATGGCGAATCGTCCGTTATGCGGACGATTTCGTCGTGCTTGTGCACGGCCATCAAGCCGACGTCGAAACCGTGCGCAAGGACGTCGCCCATGTGCTCGCCCTGCTGGGTCTGCGCCTATCGCCGGCCAAGACGCGGGTGGTGCACATGAGCGACGGGTTCGACTTCCTGGGGTTCCACATCCAGTGGCGCCGCAAGCGAGGCACGAACCAGTGGTACGTCTACACCTTCATCGCCGACCGGCCCCTCAAGGCGGTGAAGGCGAAGATCCGTGCCATGACTCACAGGGTGTCGCAGGCCGACCCCAGGACCATCCTGAGCAGGATCAATCAGATCCTGCGGGGATGGACGAACTACTTCCGGTACGCGGTGTGCAAGCACACTCTCAGCAACCTGAGGCACTTCGTCCAGTGGCGAATCTTCAGGTGGTTGAGGAAACTGCACCGGCTGCGCTGGAAGCAGCTCCGCCGCCACTTCGTCACCCCCTCCGGGCGGTGGCGACCGGTGGCCATGGGCGGGATCGAACTGTTCGACCCCTCGTCGGTGACGGTCACCCGCTACCGATACCGGGGAACGATCCCGACCCCCTGGGCAAAGGCGAACCACGCCTGACGGCAAAGGCCGTGGAGAGCCCGGTGCGTCGAGAGGCGCACGCCGGGTTCGGCGAGCGGCCCGGAGAAACGGACCGGTGGCAACACCGAAACCGCGCTCCGGGCCGACTCAACCAGCGCATGGTCCACCTCTTGCGGCCCTTGCCGGTCGGGTCGACGGCACAGGATGCTGAAGCCGCCCGATACCAGTACCTCCGGACGCTGCCGGCGTATCGCAGGCACGATGGACCTGCGCAGCGGCATGCCGGCTTCGACAACCCGTCGGTATGACCGAGGAACTCGACCACGTCGACGCCGAGCGCGCGTGCCCGCCCGCCCCGGGTTTGGCCGGCGCTGTCGTCGAAACCACTCGTGACTCCTTCACGGCGCTCCGGCGGACGTACTCCGGTTACGTTCTGATCAAGGCCGTCCGCGGCTCTTGTGCGCCAGATCACCTCGGCATACGTTGCGTGCCAGATCAGCGAACAAAGTGTTTGCCGACATCACATCAGGTGTTTATTCATGGCAGAGTCACCACTCCCCAACCCCTCCGAGGGCGGCTCCGACGCGCTCGCCGACGAGGCGCTGGGTGCCCGCATCCGGGAGTACCGCATGAAGCGGCGCATGTCGCTGCGTGCCCTGGGGGCGGCTGCCCAGGCGAGCCCGGGCTTCCTCAGTCAGTTGGAGCGCGGGCAGGCCAACGCCTCCATCGGAATGCTGCGGCGCATCGCGGCGGCGCTCGGCCTCA
The DNA here is from genome assembly GCF_045207415.1 of Streptomyces sp. NBC_00873. Classification (NCBI taxonomy): domain Bacteria; kingdom Bacillati; phylum Actinomycetota; class Actinomycetes; order Kitasatosporales; family Streptomycetaceae; genus Streptomyces; species Streptomyces sp. NBC_00873. The sequence continues at coordinate 8,939,354 of NZ_CP108803.1, read as the reverse complement.
CCGTGGCCGACCTTTTCGACCAGAGCGGTCCCACAGGACCGCGAGTCGTACGGCGCGCCGACCGGCCGAAACTGCAGACCGCCCCGGGGAGCCGGAAGTTCCTGATCTCCCAGCGGCCGCTCGGCCATCTGGAGGTGTACGCGGGCGAGTTCGAACCAGGAGCCTCCACCGGCGACGACGCCTACACCCACGGGGACTCGCAGGAGATCCTCCTGGTGGTCAGCGGCAGCGTCCGGATCGAACTGGACGGTCACCCCCACGCTCTGGATCCCGGCGACAGCATCGAGTACCTGTCCTCCACCCCGCACCGGGTCGTCAACGACGGTGAGACGCCCGCCGAGATCCTCTGGATCATCAGTCCGCCGACACCGGACTGACCCCCGCTCTCTCTCCTTTCTCTTCCCTCTTCTCTTCACCTCCCCGTCTTCATTCCTCGCTCTGGAGCACGACTATGCCCGAAAAGACCGGACGAACCGTCGGAAAAGTCGCAGCCTGCGGCGCACTGCTGCTGGCCCTCACCGCCTGCTCCGGCGGTGCACCCGCCGCCCGTGACATCGACCTCGGCCCCGGCCCGGCCGCTGCGGGCACCGTGAAGAAGGGAGCCCTCGACGGCGTCACCCTCACGTTCGCCTCCTACGGCGGCATCTACCAGGACGGTCAGGAGACCGCCGCAGTCAAGCCGTTCGCCGCCGAATCCGGCGTGAAGATGCTCTCGGACGGCCCTACCGACTACACCAAGCTCAAGGCGCAAGTCGACTCGGGCAACGTCACATGGGACGTGGTGGACACCGACGCCATCTGGGCCGAACGGCAGTGTGGGAAGCTCCTCATGCCGCTCGACACCACCATCGTCGACACCTCGAAGCTGCCCAAGGACATGGTGGGCAAGTGCTCGGTGCCGGCCATGACCTACGGCATGGTGCTGATGTACGACAAGGACAAGTTCGGCGCCAACCCGCCCAAGGACTGGGCGGACTTCTTCGACACCGCCAAGTTCCCTGGCAAGCGCGCCATACCCGGCGTGGCGTCGGACGCGGCCCCCGGCCCGCTGGAGGCGGCACTGATCGCGGACGGGGTCGCCCCCGACAAGCTCTTCCCGCTCGACGTCGACCGCGGTCTGAAGAAGCTCACCGGCGTCCGCTCCTCCCTGGTCTTCTGGGACACCGGTGCGCGATCCCAGCAACTGCTGGAGTCGGGCGAGGTGTCGATGGCGATGGTGTGGACCGGCCGTGCGTACTCGGCCGTGAAGAACGGCGCGAAGTTCGCCCCGCAGTGGAACCAGTTCATGCCGGTCTCCGACTCCCTCGCCGTGCCCAAGAACGCCAAGAACCCCAAGGCATCCATGGCCCTGATCAACTACTACCTGGGCGCCGGCCAGCAGGCCAGGCTCACCGAACTGACCTCCTACTCGCCAATCAACTCCGAGGCCGAGCCGAAGGTCGACGCGGCCGCCTCCACATACATGACCTCCACGCCGGAGCGGCAGGCAAAGGCCCTCAAGCTGGACAACGCCTGGTGGGCGCAGAACCAGGAACAGATCATCCAGAAGTGGTCCGACTGGCTGGCGCGCTGACCCATGACTGCCCTGATCGAGATCGCCGCCCCGGCCGCCGGCCGGCGCCCCAAGGGCGCCGGTGACCGGTGGGGATGGCTGCTGCTGCCGGCACTGTTGCTGCTGGCTGTGCTGTTCCTCGTGCCGCTGGGCCTGATGGCCTGGCGCAGTGTCACCGACCCGGCCCCCGGTGCGGGCAACTACTCCTGGTTCTTCACCAGCGACGTCGCCCTCGCGACCCTGGTCCGTACGCTGGCCGTCGGCGGCGTCGTCACTCTGGTGACCCTGGTGCTCTCCTATCCGTACGCCTACCTGATGACCGTGGTCAGCGTCCGCGCGCGGGTCTGGCTTACCCTGCTCGTACTGCTGCCGTTCTGGACGAGCCTGATGGTGCGCACTTTCGCGTGGGTGGTGCTGCTGCAGGACAGCGGTGTCGTCAACCAGTTGCTCGGCACCGTGGGGATGGGGCCGCTGCAGCTGATCCGTACCCCCACCGGGGTGGTGATCGGCATGACGCAGGTGCTGATGCCGTTCATGGTGCTGCCGCTGTACGCAGTGATGAGCGGTATCGACCGGAGGCTGCTGGACGCCGCGCAGGGCATGGGGGCGCGCCCCGCCACCGCGTTCCTGCGGGTGTTCGTGCCCCTGTCGCTGCCCGGGGTCGGCGCCGGCGCGCTGACCGTGTTCATCACCTCACTCGGCTTCTACGTGACGCCGGCCCTGCTGGGCTCGCCCGACCAGGCGCTGATCTCGCAGCAGATCTTCACTCAGGTCAACGGGCTGCTCGCGTGGGGCCGGGGCGGAGCGATGGGCGTGGTGCTGCTGGCGGTCACGCTGGTCCTGCTGGGGCTGGTCGGCGTCGTCCTGCGGCTCACCCGTACCCGTGGAGGTGTCCGATGAGGACCGGCCCCGCGCGGATCGCGCTCTGGGCGTTCAGCGTGTTGGTGGGCTTCTGGCTCATCGCACCGACGCTCGTGGTGATCCCGCTCAGCTTCACCGACAAGGCGTCCCTGGTGTTTCCGCCGACCGGCTGGTCCGGCCGCTGGTACACCAACTTCTTCACCGACACCCGGTGGACCGAGGCGCTGCTCTCCTCTCTGCAGGTGGGCGCCCTGGTCGCGGTGGTGGCCACCGTGCTGGGCACCGCCGCCGCGATCGCGCTCACCCGGTCCGGCTCGCGCTGGGCGAAGTCGTCCTACGGGCTGCTGCTCGCCCCGATGATCGTGCCCACCGTGGTTGTGGCCATCGGCGTGTACGCGCTGTTCCTCCAGTACGGCCTGCTGGGCACGCTGTTCGGCTTCGTCACCGCCCACACCGTGCTCGCGTTGCCGTTCGTGATCATTCCGGTGACGGCGAGTCTGCGTGGCTTCGACCGGCGGCTCGAGGACGCCGCACTGATCTGCGGCGCGAGCCGGTGGGGCGCGATCCGTCAAGTGACGTTGCCTCAGATCGCCCCGGGAGTCGTCTCCGGCGCCCTGTTCGCCTTCGTCACCAGCTTCGACGAGGTGGTGGTCTCACTGTTCATCCAGAGCCCGTACCTGCAGACCCTGCCGGTGATGATGTTCGCCAGCGTGACCCGGGACACCGATCCCACCATCGCCGCGGCCGCCACCCTGATCATCGCCTTCACCACGGTGCTCGTACTGGCCGCCACCTTCGCCACCTCCAGGAGGAACCGTGTCCGCTGAGACCAGCCTCATCAAGGCGCGCGGAGCCCGCATCGAACTGGCGCAGGTGCGCAAGGAGTACGCGGACTCCGTCGCCGTCGACGACGTCTCCCTGGTCATCGAACCGGGCGAGTTCATGACCCTGCTGGGCCCCAGCGGCTCAGGCAAGACCACCACCCTCAACGTCATCGCCGGGTTCACCGCCGCCACCTCGGGCACGCTGACCATCGGCGGTGTGCAGATGCAGGACCTGCCGCCGCACCGACGCGACATCGGCATGGTCTTCCAGCACTACGCGCTCTTCCCGCACATGACGGTGGCCCAGAACGTCGCCTTCCCGCTGAAGCAGCGCAAGGTCCCCAAGACCCGCCGCACCCAGCTGGTCGAGGCGGCCCTGGAGACCGTACGGCTCGGCGGTTACGGCCACCGCAGGCCCAGCGAACTGTCCGGCGGACAGCAGCAACGGGTCGCCCTTGCCCGGGCCGTCGTGTACGAGCCCAGCGTGCTTCTGATGGACGAGCCGCTCGGCGCGCTCGACAAGAAGCTGCGCGAATCGCTCCAGCTGGAGATCAAGCGGGTGCACCGAGAGATCGGCTCCACCTTCGTCTTCGTCACCCACGACCAGGAAGAAGCCCTGGTCCTCTCGGACCGTATCGCCGTCTTCAACGACGGGGGCATCCAGCAGGTCGGCACCGCGAGCGAACTGTACGAGAAGCCCCGCAGCCTGTTCGTCGCTGAGTTCCTCGGCGAGTCCTCCACCGTGCGGGGGAGGATCGAGCCGGACGGCGACGACTCGTGCCTGCGGGTCGGCGACCGTACCGTACGCGCACCCGGCCGGCCCGCCGACGGCCAAGACGTTGCCGCCGTTGTCGTCCGCCCCGAACACCTGCGGGTGCAGCCCGCCGGAGCACCGGTCGCCCCCGGGGCCAACGCCCTGCCGGCCCGGGTGACCCAGGAGATCTACCTGGGCTCCGGCCGCAAGCTCGAACTCGCCCTGCCCGACGGCACCGTACTGCTCGCCCGCGAGCAGGCCGACCGGCTGTCCGACGTCCGCCACGGCGACGAGGTCACCGTGGTCTGGGACATCGAGCGGGGCGTCCTACTCGGTGACACGCCCGGCACCACCCACACACCCACCCCCGCCGGCCGGACCCCCGCCGGCGTGGCACAGGAGAGCGGCCGATGAGCACCGCAACACCCGCCACCAGCCCCACCTTCGTCAACGGCGACGTCTCCTTCTGGTTCCGGGAGGGCGGCATTCCCACCCGCCGCCCGGCACTCCCCGGCGACCTGGACGTGGACGTCGCGCTCGTCGGCGGCGGCTACACCGCACTGTGGACCGCGTACTACCTCAAGCAGGCCCAGCCCGACCTGCGGATCGCCGTACTGGAGAAGGAGTTCGCCGGCTTCGGGGCCTCCGGGCGCAACGGCGGCTGGCTCAGCGCCGAGCCGCCCGGCCAGATGCGCCGCTACGCCCACGCACACGGCCAGGAGCCGGCCGTCGCCATGCAGCGCGAGATGTTCTCCTCGGTCGACGAGGTCGTCCGCGTCGCCGCCGAGGAAGGCATCGAGGCCGACATCCAGAAGGACGGTCTGCTCCACGTCGCCACCAACGCCGCGCAGGAACGGCGGCTCCGCGACCGGCTGCCGTCGCTGCGCGCCGAAGGCTGGGGCGAGGACGACCTGGTCGAACTTGACCGCGACGAGCTCGCCGAACGCGTCCGCGTCGCCGGCGCCCGCAGCGCCCAGTGGAGCCCGCACTGCGCCCGCATCCAGCCGGCCAAGCTGGTCCGGGGCCTGGCCGACGTGGTCGAGCGGATGGGCGTCACCGTCTACGAGAACACCGAAGTCACCGAGATCCGCCCGCACGAGGCGGTCACGCCGCACGGCACCGTCCGGGCGTCGTTCGTAATCCGGGCCCTGGAGGGCTTCACGTCCGGGCTGCGCGGACACCGCCGGTCGTGGCTGCCCATGAACAGCAGCATGATCGTCACCGAGCCGCTGCCCGCCGCCGTGTGGGAGGAGATCGGCTGGCGCGGAGCCGAACTGATCGGCGACGAGGCGAACTCCTACTGCTACATCCAGCGCACCACTGACGGCCGGATCGCCATCGGCGGACGCGGCATCCCGTACATGTTCGGCTCCCACGTCGACCAGCGCGGCGAGACCCGGACCGCCACCCAGATGCAGCTGCAGGCCATACTGCGGCAGCACTTCCCGGCTACCCGGGACGTGGCGATCGACCACACCTGGTCCGGGGTGCTGGGCGTGCCGCGTGACTGGTGCGCCACCGTCCACGTGGACGAGCGGACCGGGCTGGGCTGGGCCGGTGGCTACGTCGGGCACGGCGTGACCACCACCAACCTCGCCGGACGCACCCTGCGCGACCTAATCCTGCGTCAGAAGACGGACCTCACCCGGCTGCCCTGGGTCGGCCGACAGGTGCGCGGCTGGGAACCGGAGCCGCTTCGCTGGCTCGGCGTGCGCAGCCTCTACGTCGCGTACCGCGCCGCCGACCGGCACGAGAACTCGGGCCTGGAGCGCACTTCCGCCATCGCATGCATCGCCAACGTCATCAGCGGCCGCTGAAAGGAGCCGATCCTCGTGAACACCCCTGTGGACACCACCGTCTTCCCCGTCGCCTTCCTCGCCGACGCTGTGACCACCGACCTGCCCACCGCCTGTCCCAAGCCCACCAGCACCACCGGTCAGCAGGAGACCAGCCACACCCTGTGGACGTCCCCCGACGGCCTCGTCGAGGTCGGCGTCTGGGAGTGCGACCCCGGCCACTTCACAGCCACCCGTGAGGGCTACGACGAGATCTGCCAGGTACTGTCCGGCACCGCCACCGTCGACACCGAAGGCGGCGAAAGCGTCGAACTGCGCCCCGGCGCCACCCTGGCCATGCCGGCCGGCTGGCGCGGCACCTGGCAGGTCCACGAAACGATCCGCAAGGTGTACGTGGTGCGAACCCACCGGGCCGAAGCATGACCCTCGTCCTGCACGGCGGCCAGGTGTGGACGGGCGAACCCTCACAGCCGCATGCGACCGCCGTCGCCGTGGCCGACGGCCGGATCACCGCCGTCGGCTCCGACACCGAAGTACGGGCGGCCGCCGGACAGGCGGCCGAAACCGTCGACCTGGCCGGCCGGACCGTCGTGCCCGGCCTCCAGGACGCGCACATCCACCCCGTCTGGGGCGCCATGGAGGCGCTGCGCTGCGACCTGACCGGCGCCGCCGACGCCGCACAGTGCGCCGCCCTCGTCCGGGAGTACGCGGCGGCCGACCCCGGCCGGACGTGGATCCTGGGCGGCGGCTGGGGAATGGACTGCTTCCCCGGCGGCTGGCCCACCAAGGAACTCCTGGACGCGGTCGTCGCGGACCGGCCGGTCTTCCTGCCCAACGCCGACCACCACTCGGCGTGGGTCAACTCGGCGGGGTTGGAACGCGCCGGGATCGACGCGTCTACACCAGACCCCGCGGCCGGCCGGATCGAGCGCGATACGGCTGGCCGGCCCACCGGGGTACTACACGAGGCCGCGATGGACCTGGTCGCCCGGGTGCTGCCGCAGAACACCCCGGAGGACCAGCGCGCAGCACTCCGCCACGCCCAGGAACACCTCTTCCGGTATGGCATCACCGGCTGGCAGGACGCCATCGTCGGCGCCTACGGCGGAGCGGGCGACACACTCGCCGCCTACCGCTGGGCGGACGCGGAAGGACTGCTGAAGGCCCGGGTCACCGGAGCCCTGTGGTGGGACCGCGACCGCGGCCTGGAACAGCTGGACGATCTCCTGGCCCGGCGCGGCGAGCGCGGCCGCCGGTTCCGGGCGGGCACGGTGAAGGTCATGCAGGACGGCGTGCTGGAGACCGGCACCGGCGCCCTGCTGGAGCCCTACCTCGACCAGTGCGGGTGCGCCACCGGCAACCTGGGCCACTCCAACGTGCCCGCCGAACTGCTCACGGAGGCGGTGACCCGGCTGGACGCGGCCGGCTTCCAGGTTCACTTCCACGCGATCGGCGACCGCGCGGTCCGCGAGTGCCTGGATGCGGTCGCGGCTGCCTCGCGGGCCAATGGAGTGCGCGACCGGCGGCACCACATCGCGCATGTGCAACTGGTCGACGACGCGGACATCGGCCGGTTCGCCGAGCTGGGGGTGACGGCCAACATCCAGTCCCTCTGGGCGACCCACCATCCGCAGACGGACGAGTTGGTCGATCCGCTGCTGGGAGAGGAGCGCGCCCGGCGCCAGTACCCCTTCCGCCGACTGCTCGACAGCGGCGCCCGGCTCGCCGGCGGCAGCGACTGGCCGGTGACCACGGCCGATCCCTGGCAGGCCATGCACGTCGCGGTGCACCGGACCGAACCACCCGGCTCGGCGCACGCCCACTGGCCGGGCTCCGACCGCCCGTACGGCCCCGAGCAGCGCCTGCGGCTCACCGACATCCTGCGCGCCTACACCGCCGGCTCGGCATGGGTGAACGGCAACGACGACGAGACCGGCTGCCTGCGCGAGGGCATGGCCGCGGACCTCGCGGTCCTCGACCGGAACCTCTTCGCCCCCGGCACGCCCGTGGCCGGCACCCGGGCCGTGCTCACCCTGGTGGCCGGAGAGGTGGTCCACAGCGAGTAGATGCACAGCGGGTAGAGGCCGCCGCCCCCTCCGGTCGGAGGCGGCGGCCACACCACCGTCCGCCCGATCCGGATCTGCTGGCCGACGACGCCCTTGACCGGCTCATCGACCTGCCCGAGGCAGGCATCGACGGACCACGCGGTCTGCGCTTCAACACCATCACCAGACCGCCGCAGCGTTGCCGGGATCCCTACTGGCTCACCGACCACCAGCCCTGAAACACGCCCCGACACACGCACCGTTCGGTATCAGCTGTTCGGACCGGCGATTCTCAATGCTCGGACTGCGAGATCGACCCAGGCCACGCTGCGATAGAAAGACGGACTTTTCGCCGAAGAGCCGCTCAAGCCAGTGCACATTGAACCCTTCTCGGTAACGTCTCGTGACGGTTTGTGATCTTCGGGGAGTGTAAAACTAACGGCGGATCTGCTGATCAAGGAAGAGACGCCAAGTGGCTGTGCAGGGTGTGGAGTTGGATTCGATCGAGGCCACTGGTCCGGCGGTTCCCGGAGGGGTGCCGGATGACCAGCTGATCTCGATACTGATAGACCGGGCCCGGCCGGAGGGCCTGCAGCTGACTGGGGAGGGCGGGCTGCTGCAGCAGTTGACGAAGCGGGTGCTGGAATCCGCCCTGGAGGGCGAGATCACTGATCACCTCGGCTACGACAAGCATGAGGCGGCCGGGAAGAACAGCGGCAACAGCCGCAACGGCACCCGCGCAAAGACGGTGCTGACCGACGTCGGACCGGTCGAGGCGGCAAGGCGCTCCGGCTTCTCCCGTTTTGGCGAACCTGTTCCTGCACTACGCGTTCGACGTCTGGATGGCCCGGGAGTTCCCGACCGTCCCCTTCGAACGCTATGCAGATGACGCGGTCGTGCACTGCGTCACCGAGCGCCAGGCCGGCTCGCGTTCGGGTAGTCGTGGCGGCCACGTGCCCGCCACCAGCCGCGGATCGAAGCAACGGCGAAGGCCGAGGTGTTGTGATCGACACCGACGTTCACCCAGCCACGGTCGGCCGTCATGTCGTAGACGCCGAACGGGATCGCGTGCGGGACGTCTGGTCCGGTGAAGAAGAAGCTGTGGTCCTCGACCTCGACCGGGTCGCCTTTGGGCCGCCACTGTCGTCCGGCGTTGGGCAGGTGGCCGAGCTGTTCCTTCTTCTTCGCATCAATGCTGATCACCGGGTGCCCGACCGCCTGGTGTGCTTTGACCTGCTCGTTGATGTAGCGGAACTGGGTGTCCCGGTCGGGGTGTTATTTCCCCTCAAGGGTCTTGGTGTTGGCCTGGAGGCTGAAGCCTTGTTCCTTCAGCAGCCTGCCCACGGTCGGCGCGGAGACCCGATGGCCCTGGCGGGTCAGTTCCTCGGCCAGATTGCGCAGCGACTTGGTCGTCCACCGCAGCGACGACATCGGATCACCGCGCTCATCCGGCTCGACCAGGCCAAGCAGGGCGGGCACCAGGTCCGGGTCCAGCTCTTCGGCAGGCCGCCGTCCCCCGCCGGGCCTTCTGACCCGACCAACCGGCAGGGGATCCTCGCCGGCCTCCAGCTCGAACACCCCGTTGCGGACAGTCGTCTCGCTGACTTGAGCCGCCCGTGCCACCGCCCGTACTCCGCCGTGCCCCAACAGTCGGGCCTCCTGGGCAAGCACCAGCCGTTGCTGCCGTTCGTTCAAGTGCGGGAAAAGCACCCGGAACCGCAAGACGAGTTGCTCGCGGACCTCGCTTGATATGCCCATACCAGGTCAACGAGCCGTGCGCGGAAGGGCAACACCTTGTTTTCTTACGGCTTCAGTGGGTGCGGCAGCATTGCCAGGCCGCGCCGGGCAGGGTGGCGCCGATGGCGTTGACCAGGCCGGTGTGTGCGTCGGAGACGACCAGCTGGACGCCGGTCAGGCCGCGGGCGGTCAGCGAGCGCAGGAAGGCCAGCCAGCCGGCGCCGTCCTCGCTGCTGGCGACGTCCAGGCCGAGGACTTCGCGTTTGCCCTCGTTGTTGACTCCGACGGCGACCAGGCAGTGGACGTTGACTACCCGGCCGCCCTCGCGGACCTTCTGGGTCAGGGCGTCGACCCAGACGAAGGTGTAGGGACCGGCGTCCAGGGGGCGGTCGCGGAACTCGGCGACGCGGGCGTCGAGGACCTTGGCCATCTCGCTGACCTGGGACTTGGACAGTTGGGTGACGCCGAGCGTGGCGGCGAGTTTCTCCACCCTGCGGGTGGAGACGCCGAGCAGGTAGCAGGTGGCCACGACGCTGATGAGGGCCTGTTCGGAGCGTCGTCGGCGTTCGAGCAGCCAGTCCGGGAAGTACGGGCCGGAGCGGATCTTGGGGATGGCCAGGTCGATGGTGCCGACCCGGGTGTCCCAGGGCCGGTTGCGGTAGCCGTTGCGGGAGTTGACGCGTTCCTCGCTCGGCATGCCGTAGGGGGCTCCGCAGGCGGTGTCGATGTCGGCGGACATCATGGTCTCGGCGAAGGTCTTCACCATCGCCCGCAGCAGATCAGGACTCGCCGAGGCGAGGTTCTCCTCCAGCAGGGCGGTAAAGGCCAGACTTTCAGGTGCGGTCATCGTGCTGGTCTCCTTCAAGAGCTTGGTCGTTCTCGAAGGATCTGCCGATGGCCGTCTTACGTTCAGGCTTCACACCCAACACCGGGATCAAACCCCCGATTCGGTGGAAACCCGTACACCACTTCCCTGGACGCAACCAGATGCGAGATCTTCCTGCACACAGTCGAGGACGTGGGCCACGAGACCTCGCAGCCCTCAAAGCGGCCGAGGACTGCAGCGGTGCCGTCCGTCCAAGAATCTCCTCGGGTCCTCTCCGCGCGAGCGGGGGTGAGTCGTGGTCTCTGGACGGTCTCAACTCCCCGCCCCATATCCGGTGCGGTGTGCGAAGTGCTCGGGTGGGCTGGACCGTGGCCGTACCTGACTGGAAGCCTGCGCCAACGCCGAGCGGGGTGCACATCCCGGGCGGTCTGGTGATCAGTTGGTCAAGGTCACTGAGATCGGTCCAATTTCGTTGAGACAGACAACAGCCGGTGCGCGAAACCGGGAAAAGCTCGCTTCCCGCGAGAAAAGCGACTCGCAGAATGGCACCGTACGCGGCCTATCTCAGTGCAGCCGGTATGGCGGCGATGCCGAGGCCGCTTCCAGGCCCCCAGGGCGGCGTACGGCCGGTTTAGCCCTTCCGGGCAAGGTACTGAACACGGCATATGAGTGAAGCGAGTCCCCTTTGCGACTGAGCCGCTTGAATTGGCCCGGCTGGGCATCGCGGTTGCCCCGGAGGGTGCTGCCCCCTTTCTCACCTTTGGGGTTGACCAGTCGCCGGACGCGTGCCGTGTGGCGTCCCCGGGCTGAAGCTCCGAGCTCTTGTCACTGAGGGTTTCCCCGGGTGTCCTCGGCACGTGGTGTGCGCGCCCTCGCACGGGTCTGGGATGTGGGTGGTAGCGCGTGAAAGGACTCGCGCCGCCAGGAACACAAGAACGTCAGGAGTGGTATGTCCGACATCGCCGATAAGCCGCGTCGCAGTGCGAGCCGGGTGAAGCAGGCCGCGTGGAGAGGGGCCGCATTCGGGGCCGCCCTCACTTTGGCCGCCCTCGTCCCTCCGGCTGTTGCGAACGCGGGGCCCGCCGACTCGGGTCGGCCCGTCGTCTCCGGCTCCGGCTCCGGCTCCGGCGGAATCGCATGGACGACAGCGCGTGTGGCGCCCGGTGTCCAGGTCCACACCGGAGTTCTTCGGAACTCCAGCGCCGCCGCGGTATGGACGGTCACCGTGCAGGCGCCTGCCGTCAACCGCCTGACGGGCGCCGCCACGTGGGCCCCGCTCGGCGACAGGGCCTGGGCCGACTCCACCGCCGGGCGCCTGCGCGACGCCGGGTTCGAACCGCGGCTGGAACGGGTGGAGTGGGACGAGTACGCCGACACCCCGCGCGGCACGATGGGTTGGCAAGTCAGGGTCGGCCGGTATGCCACCAAGGCCCAGGCGGGCACCACGAACTCGGCCGTGTCGGCTGCCGGGTTCCGTACGGCCGTCGACTGGACCGGCTACGACGGCCGGCAGGCGGCCGACGCGGAGAACATTCACGTCGCCGTTCTGGACCCGGCGCGTCTTCACGGGACGATCGCGGTCAGCGACGGCGGCAACGTGGCCGACCGTGAGAAGACCTCGGCGGTGGCTGCCCGGCTCGGTTCGCTGATCGGTGTCAACGGCGGCTTCTTCATCACGTCGGACTCCGACGGCGTCCAGGGTACGGTGGCCGGCCTGTCCGCCGTGCACGGCAGACTCGAGTCGATGGCGGTCGGCTCGCGTGCGGCGCTGATCCTGGGTGACGGGGGTCGGCGACCGCGGATCGCTGACCTGTCCACCACGGTCACCGTGCAGGCAGGAGCGGCAATGTATGAGGTGCAGGGAATCAACCGTGTGCCGGGCAAGATCCGCAACTGCGGCCGCCCCGGTGCCGCCCCCACCGACCAGCCCCGCCACGACACCACGTGCACTCTGGCGGACGACCTCGTGAAGTTCACGCCCACGTTCCGCGCTCCGCTCCCCACGGGCCCGGGCGTCCAGGCAGTCCTCGACGAGCACGGCATCGTGGTCTCCATAGGTGTCCGCGGTGGTGCCATCCCGGAGCACGGCTCGGTCCTGCAGGGCACCGGGGCGGCCGAGAACTGGCTCACCGATCACGCGCGCGTCGGCAAGCGGATGTCGCTGCGGGAGGTCGTCCGGGACTCCTCGGGGCAGCAGGTCAGGCTCGGTCCCGATGACAGCATCGTCAGTGCGGCTCCCACCCTCGTCGAGGACGGCCGAATCCACATCGATGCCGCCACCGAAGGCACGCTCGACCCTCACGACCTGTCGTTCGGATTCGCCTGGTCCAACGTCCGCCAGCCCCGCACCCTGGCCGGCATCGACGGGCGGGGGCGGCTGCTACTGGTCACGGTGGACGGGCGGCAGCCGGAAGTAAGCGAGGGCTTCACGCTGGGCGAGGCCGCGCGTTTCATGCGGTCGCTGGGCGCGGTGCAGGCCCTCAACCTCGACGGAGGCGGGTCCTCCGCCATGGCGGTAAAGGGCTCCCTCGTCAACGTCACCTCCGACGCAACGGGTGAACGCGCCGTCGGCGACACGATTCAGGTCCTGCCGGGGCGCCGCAACTCCTGACGCTGGCGGATCACCAAGGGCGGCGACCCGCCCGGCAACCGTGCCGGAGCGTGTCTCCTGGGTCGCCGCCCCTGACCCGGGCCCGGGTCAGGCCGACTCCATGCCTGCGGCCCGGGGTGCCACCTCGCGCCCTCCGGTGGAGGACCGTTCACCGTAGGCGGTGTGGCGGTTAGGTTCCTGCTACGCCGCGACTGCTCTCCCACCTGTCTGCCGTCGACGACGCACCCGTCTTCCAGAGGGTGGCCATCGCACTCAACGTGTGGCATGCCGGTCCCGGACGCATCCCGGTCCGACAGGTACCTGTCGCTGCTGGGGCTGTACGTGCCGAATATTGCATCCGTGCTGGTCACAGGCCTGATCCGGGGTCAGCGGTGTGCAGCTGATGCGTCGGCCTTTCGCGCGGAAAGGGGCTTCTTGGAGCACGCCTGGACCGACTGCGAGGATGCTCAACTGTGCTGTTGCGACTGCCGTACCTCGCCCTGTCGACCGCCTTCAGCTTCATACGGCTGTTGCCGTTGGGTGATCGGGAGAAGGATCTGGAGATCCTGGCACTGCGCCACCAACTCGTCGTGCTGCAGCGGCAGGTAGGCAAGCCACATCTGACCTGGCCCGACCGGGCGCTGCTCGCCGCACTGGTGCACCGCTTCCCCCGGGTGCGGCTTCGTCAAATCCATTTGATCGTCTGCGCTGACACTGTGCTGCGCTGACACTGTGCTGCGCTGGCACCGCGAGCTCCTGCGCCGACGCCACGCCAAGGCCTCCCGCCCCGAGCGCCGGGGTCGGCCCCGCACCGTTCGCTCCATCCGCGCCCTGGTCCTGCGCCTCGTGCGAGAGAACCCAGAATGGGGCTACAGGCGCGTGCACGGGGAACTCGCCGCGCTCGGCATCAAGGTCGCCGCTTTCGCCGTGTGGACCATCCTCAAGGAACACGGCATCCCGCCCGCACCCGAACGGGGGCAAACCACTTGGGCCGACTTCCTGCGTTCCCGGGCCGACGCCATCCTGGCCGCCGACTTCTTCGAGACCAAGACCCTCACCGCAACGACCCTGACCGTCCTCGCGGTGATCGAACACGCCACCCGCCGCGTGCGGGTCCTTGGCGTCACCGCCCACACGACCGCGGCATGGGTCACCCAACTCGCGAGGAACCTGGCCATGGATGTCCAGGACGCCGGAACGAAGATCAAATACCTGATCCGGGACCGCGACGTGCGCTACCCGGCCGGCTTCGACGGCGTCCTGGCCGAGGAGGGAATCAAGGTCATGCAAACCGGGGTGAGAAGGCCCCGCACGAACGCGATCATGGAGCGCTGGATCCGCTCGTGCCGGACCGAACTCCTCAACCGCACCCAGATCCGGGACCATGCCCACCTGCTGCACGCCCTGCGCGAGTACGAGGCGTTCTACAACGCGCACCGCCCGCACCGCACCCTCGCCGGCGCCGCACCCCTGCGCCCGCTGCCCGAACCGATCACCGAACCCGACCGGCCCGTCCACCTTGACGTCCACCGACGCGACCGCCCCGGCGGCATCCTGCACGAGTACCAACATGCAGCGTGAGCAGCACGGATGTGGTTCTCGGCACCTACAGCGTTCCCCTCGGTGCGGACCTTGGCGGTGAACTCGTAGACGGTGTTGGGTTCCACCTGCCGGACCGGCTTGTTGACCATCCCGCGCGAGACCCCCGTGCCGCGCACCGGAAGATTGCCGCCGCGTGGGTACCGGCTGTCCCCGTCGTAATCGAGCCCGACCTGCGCCGCGTGGCCCGATCCGGACGCGCCCCGGGCGACGAGGGAGGCGTGGTAGTACTGACCGCCATCGAATGTGCCGGATTCGAATCCCGGGTCGGTCATCACCGGGTCGTCGCCGTCGGCGCTCGCCGGGGAGCCGCCCAACGTCGTCAGTGCGGTGGCGCACAGGGTCAGCGCCGCAACGGTCGCCAGCATACGCCGTGACACGGTCACCAGCTCCTTGAGGCGGTCGATGAGTTCGCCGGACAGGTCGGCGTACGCGGATGCCGTCACCGTACCGCCGGGCAGGGCCTTGCCGACCAGGGAACCACGCCAGTCGGCAGCGGAGCGCAGGGGCTGCCCGTGCGCCAGGAATGGATAGCGGGTGAGGGCGTCGGCGCCGCGCTGCGGGTGGAAGGCGGGGGCCTCGGTGCGGGCCGGGGAGAACGTGGACGACTCGATGCCGAGACCGGCGACGGCGATCACGGGACAGGGTGCTGGCATGGCTCCTCCGCGAGCTGACAGGGGGTGGTTGCCGGGGCCTACGGGGGTGGCCGCCCGTGCCCGGCGTCAGGGGTGGTCATGGCCGGTGACCGCGTGCAGTGCCTCGGTGAGCGACCGCCGCAGCGCGAACCGGCCCGCAACCGGCTTCGTACGGCGGCTGCGAAGCGCTCGAGCGTGGACAGGATCCCGCCGAGATACACGACGTCCGGGTTGAAGAAGTTGACGTTTGCGGCCAGCGCCATGCCGAGGTAGCGCCCGGCCTGCCGGACGGCGCGCGTGGCCTCGGGGTCGGCGTCGCAGGCGAGTCGTACGACGTCCTCGGTAGACGTCACCTCAAGGCCCCGCTCGCGCAAAATCGGGACGAGCGCCGCACCCGAGGCGACGGTCTCCAGGCCTCCGGCGCTGCCGCGGGAGCAGGGGATGTGGTCGGCGGCCTCGACCCGGACGTGGGTGATCTCACCGGCTATGCCTGAGCCGCCCCGATAGAGCTGCCCGTCGGCGATGCTGCCCACTCCGATCGCCGTACCGCTCTTCACCGTGGTCAACTGGCGCCTCCCGGCCGGCTGCGCGATGTGCTCGCCAGCGGCCATGCAGTTGGCGCCATGCTCAATGGCCACCGGGACGCCGAAGCGGTCCTCCGGCCAGGTGCGGACGGGGAAGCGGTTCCATCCGGGCATGCGGGAGGGGAGCGTGACAACGCCGGAGGCGAAGTCGACTGGGCCGGGCAGGGAGAGGCCGCCACCCTTCAGCAGAGCCCGGCCGGGCTGCTCGGCGAGGCCCTCCAGGGTCTGCGCCAGACCGGGCAGTGCAACCTCGGGTCCCTCTTCTGTCGCGAACGGCACAGTGGACACGCCGCTGAGCCCGCCGCCAGGCAGCACCACGCGACTCACGACCCATCGGACGCGGCCTGGTCGCGCGTGTGCGTCCGGTAGAGGTCGAGTTCGCCGTCGAGTTCGAGGGCCAGCACGGTGCACAGCGGGTCGAGGTGGTCATCGGTGAGGTGGATGTACTCCCATCCGGGTACCTCGCCGAGGCCGCCGACGCGCTCGTGCCGCACCTCCATGTCCGCGCCGAGCACCCGTACCGAGGTCACCGCGTTGCGTACACCGCGGAGGACCACGAATTCGTTGGGGCGGTCGAAGACGAAGAGATACAGCGTCCTTCGGTCGGCGGAGAGCGTCGAGGGGCCGTAGAAGTGGCCGTGCGGCATGCCTCGGTCCGCCCCGTACACGGCGGCGGAGTGCCGGCCGATCCACTCCCCCAGGGCCTCCAGACGAGCGACCTGCTCCGGGAGGATGGTGCCGTCGGCCTGGGGACCCACGTCGAGGAGCAGGTTGCCACCACCGCCGATGGTCTCCGCGAAGATGCGGACCAGCTGCCGCGGCGACTTGTGGTGGGTGTCCTGGGGCTGATAGCCCCAGGAGTCGTTGATGGTCAGGCACAGCTCCCATGGGCCGGCGGGTGGCTCGATGGGCACGCCCTGTTCGGGCGTCGCGTAATCGCCGTGGCCGGTCAGTCTGCCGTTGACGACGGTGTGCGGGGAGCGCGTACGGATCTCCGCGGCCAGATCGTCCATGCCCCATTGTTCGGGGGTTCGCTCCCACTCGCCGTCGAACCACAGAACGTCCGGCTGGAAGCGTTCCAGGATCTCGCGGACCTGGGTCCGGTGGAAGTCCAGGAAGTTCCCCCATCGGGCCGGGTCCTCTTCGCCGGGAGCGGGCATCGAGTAGGGGTTGCCGCGTTCCGCCGGGTCCTCGTCGGGCCCGCGTAGTGTGGCGTAGTCCGGGTGGGACCAGTCCAGGTGGGAGTAGTAGAGGCCGGCCTTCACATCCCGTCGGCGCAGCGCCGCGACGTACTCGGCGACCAGGTCACGCCCGGCGGGGGTGCGTTTGACCACCGACAGGTCGTTCGCACCGGTGTCCCACAGTGCGACTCCGTCGTGGTGCTTGGCGGTGAGCACGGCGTAACGGGCGCCCGCGCGGACGAAGAGGTCCGCCCATGTGTCCGGGTCGAAGCGGGCGGCGGTGAATCGGTCGAGCTGCGCCATGTACTGGTCGTACGGAATGCGGCCGTCGAAGAACGACCAGGACTCAGCGACGCCGTCGACGCTGTAGATGCCCCAGTGGATGAAGATTCCGAGTTTGGCCTCGGTGAACCAGCGTTGCGAAGTCATCGTGACAGCTCCGTCAATTGTGTCAGGGAACCGCCACTCCTCCGGTGGAGGAGTGCCCCAGGGCTCGTGGGGGAGGCTCAACTGCCCAGATGCTCGGGGCCGGGGGCGTCGTGCGTGTCCCAGCCGTGCGCGTCCCGGGCGGGGCACGTCGCCGCGTGCCTGCCCGAGCACCGCACGGCGACCGGCCCGGCTGCCCGGTGGCGCTCCGTCATGCGGCGCCCCCTTCGATCGCAAGCACGGCCGCAGGCTCCCCCCGCAGCTCCTCCGGCACGACCACCGTGCCGTCCGGGTCCGTCGTCGCTGTCCGGCGGCCGGCTGCGGTGAGCCAGCTCGCGGGGCGGCCGGCGGCGGGCTCGGCGACATCACGGGTCAGCGTCAGCCGCCCCTCGCCCGGCGCCAGGTCCGCCACGAACAGGGTTTTCTCGCGCGTGGTGTAGCGGACGGGGTGACCGGCCACGTCGGTGTGGCGGCGCCATGGCCGGGTCCCATAGACCGCGTCGCCGTTGACCCGCAGCCACTGCCCCAGCTGGCGCAGCCGTGACACCTGGTTCTCGGGCAATGAGCCGTCGGCCTGCGGGCCCACGTTGAGCAGCAGGTTTCCGTTCTTAGCCACGGTGTCGACGAGCAGCTGGATCAGCTCAGCACCGCCGATGAGGTGCCGGTCGTCCTCGACCACGTTATGGCCGAAGGACTGCCCGAGTCCCCGGCATGCTTCCCACACCTGCTCGGACGGCCCCTGCTCGGTCAGGTACTCGCGTGTGCGCACACCGTGGTAGGGCACGCCCCAGCGGTCGTTGAGCAGGCCGTCGGGCGCCTGCTTCAGATAGCGGGCGAACAGGGCGGCCAGGTCTCGGTCGCCGCGGCCCTTTCCGTCGTCCGGCCAGTCGATGTCGTTCCAGAGGTAGTCGGGCCGGAACCGCTCGATCAGTTCGTCGAGCTGTGCGTGTGCGTAGTCGGCGAAGGCCCTGTCGTTGCGGCGCAGTGCGAACAGGTCCGTCAGCGAGCGGATCGGCGGGAACGCGCTGACGTGCCAGTCGAGGGCGCCGGAGAAGTACAGTCCCAGCCGCAGATCGTGGCGGCGTGCGGCGCCGCTCAGCTCGGCCAGCAGGTCGCGGCGGGGCCCGCGGCGTGCCGCGGTGAAGGGGGTGGTGCCCGAGTCCCAGAGGCAGAAGCCGTCGTGGTGCTTGGCCGTGGGCACGACGTAGCGTGCGCCGCATTCGGCGAACAGGCTCATCCACGCGTCGGCGTCGAAGCGTTCGGCCGTCCAGAGGTCGGCCAGGTCCTCGTACGAGGTGCCCACGCCGTACGTCTCCTCGTGGAATCGGCGGGTGGGCGATGCGGCGAAGCGGACGGTGTTGGCGTACCACTCGGCGTAGGGATGGTGGACGAACTCCAGCTCGACGGGGGTGTGGACGTCGGGGTCGCGAGGTGTGCCCCAGGCGGGCACCGAGTAGACGCCCCAGTGGATGAAGATGCCGAACTTGGCGTCGGTGTACCAGCGCGGCACGGAGGCGGAGGGGTAGACGGGTGTCTGTGCACCGAGGTCGGGACCGGTGCGTTGGTCGAAGCGCAGCAGGGGATTCTCCTTGGTGGCCACGGCGAGCCGTGTCCGGCCGCCGTGGCGGGGTTGCGGCGTGATGTGTCAGCGGCCGGCCAGGCCGGTGGCGGCGATGCCTTTCACCAGGTGCTTTTGCAGTGCGATGAGCAGCACAAGGGTCGGGACGAGGGAGATGACGGAGGCAGCCATCACCAAGTGCCACTGGCTGCCGTTCTGTCCGAAGAACAGCTCCAGGCCGAGCGGTACCGTGCCGAGCGCGCTGACGTCGTTGACGATGATGAGTGGCCACAGGAAGCTGTTCCAGTAGCCGATGAAGGTGAAGACCGCGAGCACGCTGAGCGCGGGGCGGGCGATCGGGAGCATGACGGCGAGGAAGGTGCGCAAGGGTGAGCAGCCGTCGAGGGTGGCGGCCTCCTGCAGCTCGTAGGGGATTCCGCGGAAGAACTGCCGCAGCAGGAACGTTCCGAAGGCGGTGAACGCCCAGGGGAAGATGAGCGCCTGGTAGCTGTTCACCCAGCCGAACTGCTGCATGAGGATGAACATCGGGACCACCAGGACTTCCTGCGGCACCATCAGGGTCGCGAGGAACACCAGGAAGAGGCCGTCCCTGCCCCGCCACCTCAGCCGGGCGAAGGCGTAGGCGCCCAGTGAGGAGGCGGCGAGGACGACGAGCGTGCCGATGGCGGCCACCAGCACTCCGTTGAGGATGAACCGCTGGAACGGCAGAAAGTCGAAGACGTCGGCGAAGTTCCGCCAACGCAGGTGGGAGCCGATGAGCGAGGTCGGGTCGGCGAAGGTCTCCCCCGGCGGTTTGAGCGCGGTGGCCACGGCGTAGAGGACCGGTGCCAGGAACAGCAGCGTCACCGCTATGAGCAGCGTATGAGAGACCGCACTGCGCGGGGTCCAGCGGATCTTGTCAGTGCTCATAATGCACCCACCGCTTCTGGCCGAGGAACTGCACGGCGGTGATCAGCAGAATGACGGCGAAGAGGAGCCATGCGCCTGCGGCGGCCACGCCGAGGTCGCGCGAGACGAAGCCGTTCTCGTAGACGTTCTGCACCATCGTCACCGTCGAGTCTCCTGGTCCTCCGCGGGTGAGGATGTAGGTCTGGGTGAACACCTGCATCGATGTGATCATGGTCATGGTGGTGACGAAGAAGACCGCGGGTGACATCAGCGGCAGTTGGACGTGCAGGAACTTCCTCAGGCCCCGGGCACCGTCGATCTCCGCCGCTTCGAGCACGGAGCGCGGCAGTTCGTCGATGGCGGCGGAGAACACGATGAGGTTGTAGCCGATGCCCTGCCAGACGCTCATGACGACCACGGAGATCATCGCCGTGCCGGAGTCGGCGAGGAAGTTCGGGGCGGTAATGCCGAACCAGCTGCCGAGGTAGTGGGCGATGACGCCCTGGGGCTGGTAGAGCAGCTTCCAGATCACGGCGTTGACCACCATCGGTGTGATCGCGGGAATGAAGAAGAGCACCCGGAACACCTGCTGCCAGCGGCTGTGGGAGATCCAGAACGCCAGGGCCAGGGAGAGCATGACGTTGAGCGGCAGGAACAGTGCGGTGAAGACGAAGGTGTTGCGGACGGAGACGAGGAAGCTGGGGTCCTCCAGCAGCAGGTAGCGGAAGTTGTCGAGTCCGACGAAGGACCGTTGGCCGAAGATGGGCCAGTGGTACAGGCTCATCACGACGGCCATGGCCACCGGGAACAGGGTGAAGACGGTCAGTCCGAGGATCCCCGGGGACAGGAAGCCGTAGGCGTACCAGCGTTCCCGGCGACCGGGGCCGCCGCGGCGTTCCCGGCTCGGCCGGGCGGCGAAGCGGGGCGCGGGCCGGGTGCTGGGCTCGAAGGGTCGTGTCGCCACGGTTCAGCGTTCCGCCTTCTTCTGAATGGCCGTCAGCGCCGCTTCGGCGGTCGTCGACCCCGTGTAGGCCTCGAGCAGGTACTGGCTGAACAGGGTGTTGACCTCGTCCCAGTTCCGGGTTCCGACGAATGGCACTCCGCCGGCGAGGCCGTCGCGGACGGCGCTCATCCCGGCGTTGACCGTCTCGGTCTTCCCGCCGGTCTGCTGGGTGAGGAACTTCTCGTGCGCGGGCTGCGCCGCGGTGCGGGCGGGGAAGACGCGGCCCTGCCCGGCGAGGTAGTTCTCCGCCTCGGGTCCGGTGAGCACGGACAGCGCCTTGACCGCTTCCTTCTTGTAGGCGCAGCTCTTGGAGATGCCGAAGCCGGAGTTGGCGACGTAGGTCTTCGAACCGTCGGGTCCGGCGGGGATCGGCGCCACGCCGACCTTGAACTTCGCCTGGGCGGAGGTGGAGCCGAGGTTCCAGGTGCCGTCGACGGCCATCATCGCGTTGCCGTTGACGAACTGGGTCTCAGCCCATCCGCCGTCGCTGGAGCTGGCCGGGACGCTCGCCGCCTTGTCCTTGGTGGCCAGGCCCGCGTACCAGGTCAAGGCCTTGACCATCGCGGGGTCGTCGAGTTGTGCGGTGCCGTCGGTGGTGACGGGGCGGGCGCCGTTGTAGGTCAGCGCCATGGTCAGCGAGTGGAGGTCGGAGAAGGAGAGCGCGAAGCCCGTCTTTCCGTTCCTGGTCAGCGACTTCGCCGCCTTCTCGAAGTCCGCCACGGTCCAGCCGGTCTTCGGTTCGGCAAGGCCCGCCTTCGCGAACGCGTCCTTGTTGTAGTACATGAGCATGCTGGCGAGGTCCATCGGCAGCGCGTACTGCTTGCCTTGCCACTGCAGGGCCTTGAGCGCGGCCGGTTCGAAGCCGTCCGTAGCGGTGGTGCCCTTGAGGTCGTCGTCCAGCGGCTCCATGAGGTCCGCGAAGCCGGACAGCCGAAGGCTCTGCATGCTCACGATGCAAGGCTGGTCGCCGCCCGCGGCCTGGGTCTGCAGCTTGGTGAAGTAGTCCTTGAACGGGGCGGTCTTCAGGTCCAGCTTGATGTCGGGGTACTCCTGGGTGACGAGCGAGGCGAGGTGCTTCAGCTGCTTCTCCTCGTCCGCTCCGCTGGCCCACATCTGCCAGCTCAGGGTGACGGATCCATCCGACCTCTTCGATCCTCCCGACCCTTCGCCGGATGTGTTTCCACACCCGGCGAGTGCGACGAGTGCTCCCGCCGCCACGACACTGGCCCACTGCGCGGCACGCAAGCGCATCGCTTGACCTCCTCAATTGACACTCGGCAGGGGAATGTTGGTGTGACGGAGTATTTTTTTCGGGCCCGAGTAAAATGGGACGGTAGAGGCGCACAGATCGGACGTCAAGGGCTCCAACTCGGCGCGCTCACCGGCGAAAGGGGAGGGATGAAGGCACAACGCCCCGCACCTGGGGATCTGATCCAGACCGAGATCCTGGCGCTGCTCGGGGCGGCCGGGCCGCTCAGCCGGGCGGAGATCGCGCAACTGCTGCGTGTGGGTGCCGCGACGGTCACCGACCACACCCGGCGGCTCATCGGCGAGGGGTTCATCCGCGAACTGAAGCCCCACGCCTCCTCCGGCAAGGGCCGTCCCCGCGTTCCGCTCCAACTGGTCCCAACGGCCGCCCACGTCCTGGGCCTGCGCGTCGCCATCGATCATCTGGCCGGCGTCGTGGTCGGGCTCGACGGGCAGATCACCGAAGAGTTCCGTCTCCCCCTGCGGGTGGCAGAGTCACCCGTTCCGCTGCTCACCCGGGTGCTGCAGGAGGAGATCGAGGCGCGACAGAACACAGCGCCCATCCGCGGGGTCGGCGTCGCGGTCCCCGGCATGGTCGATCCGATGACGGGCGTCGTGCGGCTCTCCGCGATCATGGACTGGCACGATCTGCCGCTGGCCGCGGAGCTCGGCCGGGCCCTGCCCGTGCCGATTCTCGTCGACAACGACCTTCGTTCCAGCACGACGGCCGAGCTGCTGTTCGGCATGGGCCGTGATCACGACGACTTCCTCGTCCTCGGCATCGGTGACGGTCTCGGTATGGGAGTCGTGCTGGAGCGACGCGTCCAGCGCGGCGCGGACGGATTCTCGGGCGAGTTCGGCCATCTGCCGGTCGATCGGACCGGGCCGCGATGTAACTGCGGCAACCGCGGCTGTCTGCAGTCCCTCGTCGGGCAGACGGCACTCCTGGAACGGGCCCGCCGCGCCGGCGTCGGGCTCGGACCGGGGGACGGGCTCTCCGAGCTGGTCGACGCCGCCGAACGGGGGGAGCCGGCGGTTCTCGCAGTCCTGGACGAGGCCGGCGAGCTACTCGGGCGCAGCGTCGCCGGCGTGGTCAACGTCCTCGCGGTCAAGGCGGTCAAGGTGATCGGCGAGAGCCTCGTGCTGTGGCCCCACCTCGGCCCGGCCTTCACCGCCGCGGCCGTCGCCGGGGCGATCGAGCCGCTGCGGGACCTGGAGATCACCGTGTCACCGTGGCGGGACACGGAGCACGCGCGGGGTGCGGCCTGTCTGCTGCTCGCCCGCAGCGGAGCGATCACCAGAGCCTAGCCCGTACGACGCCGCGCGCCGTACGGGCCTGACACGGCCACACTCACCGAGCCCGTACGCGGATTACGCCGTCATCCCTCCTTCACACGGCCGTAGACCTGGACCTCGGCCATGTTGAACTCGACGGGGGTCGTGCCGGCCAGCCACACCCGCACATACCGGCCCCTGGCCGTGGTCGCGATCGTAGTGGGGCTTGCGGCCTGATCCGTCTCGTGGTGGCTCCAGGCGCCCGCCTTGCCGAACTGGTCCGCGAGCGTTCCCGAGAAGGGCTGGTCGGACGCCAGGACGTAGTAGTCCTTCGTCCGGTCCGCGCAGCAGTCCGTCCGGTTGTAGATCTTGATCTTCTCGAGGTCGACGCTCGTTCCGAGATCGACCTGCCACCACGGCTGTGCCTCACGGCCGCTGGTGGTGGAAAAGTTGAAACGGTCACCGTCGACAGCCTTGTCGGCGCTGAAGGGGAACGTTCCGCCCCAGTCGTAGTCGGAGATCTGGGTCGCCGTCTTCCCACGGGCGAGTTCACGCAGAGGCGGCAGTCCCATCGACTCGTCGTGGAGATTCTCCACGCGCGTGACGAAGTCCTCGATGAACGGATCGCCGATCTTTACCTGGCCGTGCTGGTGGTGCTCCGCCGGGTCGACCGTGATCTGCGAGGCGGTGGCGGCGAGGGAGTCCATGGACTTGCGCTCCTTGGCAGCCTCGGCCGCGTTCCCGGCATCGATCGCGGCAATGGTGTTCAGTCCGTGCTCCATCGCCTGTCCCCACAGTTGCGTGGCGTCCAGCCAGCGGGAGGCGTCGGAGAGGAACAGCTTGTCGGGCACGCCCTCCCGGATGACGGCCGGCGCCCGCGTCACCGCGCGCACGGACGGGCGGAATCCGCTGAGCGCGGCCCGCGCATCGGTTCCGTACTCATGCCAGAACCGCTCCAACTCCGCGCTGAACACCGGCGCCTGCGGCTGCCATAGCTCGGATCCGAAGGTCGGGGCGGCGTGGTTGAGGTCGACGAACACCTGCACCGCGTCGACCGTACGGTGGTCCCCCGCGGCGAGGTGGAGGGCCGCCTGACGTCCGGAGCGGGCCCGGTCGTAGCCCTGGTCGTTCCACGAGAAGTCCGACATCGTGAAGACCGCGAGCTTGCTGGCGGCCTCCTGGTTCATCGGGTTGGAGACGATACCGCTGAGATGGTCGGACAGACCGGGCTCACGCTTGTCGTACGGCGCCAGCAGCAGTCGCCCCGCGGTCCGGCCGAAGTCATTGACCGGGTAGTTGTCCCACACGAAAACCTTGCGGCCGAAGAGTTCGGCGGCCTTGGACGCCTGCGCGTTCGTGATCTCCTGCGGCACCACGTCCGTCCCGGTCCACATCACCTGCACCGCGGGGTCGAGCGTGGCACGGATCGTCTGC
Source organism: Streptomyces sp. NBC_00873 (assembly GCF_045207415.1). Lineage (NCBI taxonomy): Bacteria > Bacillati > Actinomycetota > Actinomycetes > Kitasatosporales > Streptomycetaceae > Streptomyces > Streptomyces sp. NBC_00873. Next base: position 8,914,517 of record NZ_CP108803.1, on the reverse strand, counting down.
TTGTACGCGGTGTCGGTCAGGTCACCGTACTCCGTGGGCACCATCTGCAGCGGGTAGGCGCCGGGACGCTCGGCGATGAAGTCGCGCTGCACCGTGTTCAGCAGGCTCACCTGGGCGCGGGCCGCCGCCCCGCGGCCCGGAGCGCCGAACTTGTCCCCGTCGCCGGGGCAGTTCCAGCGTGTGTAGCTGATGTCGTCCAGCGGGATCGAGAACGACCGCACGCCCGCGTCGAACAACGCCCGCATCTTGTCGGTGAGCGCCTTGGTGTCGGCCGGGTCGGAGTAGCAGATGGAGGCACCGGGTGAGACAGCGAAGGTGAAGCGCACGTGGTCGGCCAGGGCGCGGTCGATCAGTTCGCGCAGTTCGGCGAGCTTGGCCGGGGGGTAGGGCTCACGCCACTTGTCCCGGTGGTACGGGTCGTCCTTCGGCGCGTAGACGTAGGTATTGGACTTCATCTCACCGAGGAAGTCCATGTGGTCCAGACGCTCGGCCGCCGTCCACGGCGGTCCGTAGAAGCCCTCGATGGTGCCACGCAGCGGCATCGAGGGGTAGTCGCTGACCTGAGCGCCCGCCACCTTCCAGCCGTCGTCCCGGCGTTGAAAGAGCTGGCGTAGGGTCTGTACGGCGTAGAACTGACCCGCGTTGTCCGTACCCCCGAGTGCGATCTCCGGCTGCGACTTCCTCCCCGAGACCCGCAGCGCGTAGCCCTCCGCGCGGCTCGGCACGGCGGTGTCACCCAACGCGTCCGCGATGTCCGGGCGATCGGCGGGTCCCAGTCTGACAGTGAGCAGACCCGTTGACGCTCGCGGGACGTTGCCCGGGGAAACGTTGTCAACGCGCGCGGCGCCGTGCTGCTTGAGCTCGCGGACAGCACGGTCACGGGCTACCGCGTCCGTGTGTTCGTCCACGACCAGCAGCACCCGGCCGGTGACGGGCACATCCTCGCCCGAGCGGGAGATGAACTGCGGCGTCGGGGAGACCGGCGGCAGCGGGCGGGCGCCCGCCGAGGCGGCGGTGCGCGCGTCCGTACGTTGGACGGCCTGGGCGCCGACGCCGGGCGGAAGAACTCCGAGTGCCATCCAGCCGGCTATTGCGAACACTCCGGCGGCGATTCCACGTCTTCTCACAAAGCCCTCCAGCGGGTGGCCTAGATGTACTGCCCTGTGAGACACCTCAGGGTTCTAACTCGTCAAGCGGCGGCAGTGAGTTCGATGGGGAAGGCGGTTCGTTCGTCGAACAGCTTGCGGTGCTGGAGGCAGTGGTAGAGCTGGCCGAGCATGCGGTTGAAGAGGTTTCTCTGGGCGGCAGCGTGCCAGTCTCCGTGGTCGTCGCGGCGCCTTCGGTAGTGGGTTTTGGCGCCGGGTGAGGCGGTGATGGCGGAGAAGGCGGAGAAGGCGGAGAAGGCCCAGAGACACCTCACGGTGGTAAGCAGTCAAGTCGCTTGGTGCTGTGTTCGAGTCAAGGGTTTGTTGCGTGGGTGTCCTGGCAGCGTAAGAATGTGCGGGCATGAGCGATCTCGACCCCGTCACCCAGGCAACCCTGCGTTCGGCAGGCTGGTTTCCTGGGCGCCGTGTGGACACCAGCCTCTGGCGTGTGAGCTTCGCGGAGGCCGAGCTGGTGATGCACCCGGCCGCAGAAGAGTTCTTGGCGGAGTTCGGTGGTCTGCAGGTCGGGTCGCGGGGTGCCGGGATCACGCGTGCTCGCGAGGCGTTCGACCTGGACCCCATGAACCTCTGGTGCAGTGAGGAGGACCGCTTCGCAGCCTGGAACGAGGCCAGAGGGGTCATGGTCTTCCCTGTTGGTGAGCTCGACCACGGCCATGCTCTTCTCGGAATCGACGAACACGGGGAGCTCTATTCAGTCCAGCCCTTTCGCCTGGCCACTTTCGGGCGGCTTCCGGCAGGTTTGGACGGCCTCGTTCTCGGGGTCATGCCTCACAGGGTTGCCTGACTTCGGCGTTCACCGGCTGTCCAGCGGATCCGTCAGGCCGCAACGGTCAACGCTGTGGGGAAGGCGACACGTTCGTCGAACAGCCGGCGGGCTTTGAGGCAGTGGTAGAGCTGGCCGAGCAGCCGGTTGAAGAGATTGCGCTGGGCGGCGGCGTGCCAGTCGGAGTGCTCGTCGCGTCGGCGCCGGTAGTGGGCTTTGGCTCCCATGGAGGCCGTCAGGGACGCGAAAGCCCAGAGATATCCCGCATGGTTGAGACGGTCGTTCTTCACCCAACGCCGGGTGATGCTCGACTTCTTCCCCGACGCCCGGGTGATGGGTGAGGCTGCCCTTGCCGAAAACCTTATCCGCTCAGGTGGGAGGCGGTGTTCGGGGTGCGCGGGTTCTCGAGCACGGACACTCGAATCGGTACTCGCGCACGGCTGAAGATCACCCGGCATGATGGCCGGGCGTGCTGCTTCGACTGGCTTACCTGACCGTGACGAACGCATTCGCCGCGCTGCGCCTGCTGCCCACCAAGTCTGCCAGGGTGCGGGGGTTGCGCTCGCCCGCGGCCAGAGCGTCCATCATGGCCCGGCCCGAGAGGCCGAAAAGGTCGGAGACCACCGTGGAGAGCTTGATCTGGGCGTCCTCGAGGAGTTTCGCGGCGCGGTGCTTGTGCCGGGTGCGGTCCTGGGTGAACGCGGTGCGGGTGCGGGTGAGGTCCCGCAGCTGCCGCACCGGCTTGGGCGGCACGAACGAGGCCCGGACCATTCCGCGTTCGGTGAGCTTGGCGAGCCAGACCGCATCCAGTTTGTCGGTCTTCGGCCGGCCGGGCACGTTCTTCATCTCGCGGGCGTTGACCAGCCAGCACTCAAGGCCCCGGCTCTCCAGGAGGTAGAAGAAGGGCTTCCAGTAGCTGCCGGTCGCCTCCATCACCACCCGCTGGATGTCCTGGCACAGCAGCCGGTCGCCCAGCTCCAAGATCGCGTTGGTGGTCGATGCCACCGTACAGACCTGCTGTACCTGGCGGCCCTCGACCTTGTCATGCGGCACCCGTGTGCACACCACCGCCGAAGCCTTGGCGATGTCGATCGCTGCGACCCGGGCGACGGTTCCACCGTCCTGCTCTTCTCCGGTCTCCTGCACGGCCGTCCTCCCCTCCTGCACCTCTTGGGCGGGGCTGTCCAGGGAGCCGGAGGGGAGTTGGAGAAGCTGAACGGCGTGTTCGAGACGACAGTGTGCGGCCCCTCGGTCGGTTCCCTCACCAGACTCCTATGCGGGCTCAACGGCCCAAGCGTCAAACGGCGTCGGCGGACAGCCCCGTACCGATTTTCACGCCCGCGAGGCGTCACGTCAGGGACACGGGCGACTCTTATATCCCGGCGGCCGGACAGCCCACCCGCATATAGGAGTTGCCCGGGTGGAGTCCCTTCATAGGGGTGCCGTCGCGGGGCGGCCGAGGGGTGTCGACAGCGTCGGTCAGTGGCCGGGGCCGGTCACCGGAGCGGGCCGCTCGCAGGTGCTGGCGACCGGGAGTGCACGGCCCTGGTCCGCAGCGGCCATGAGGGTGAGCATGATGTCCAGGACGTGGGCGGCGAGTTCGGCAGAGGCGCGGTGCGGGCGCCCCTCCGCCAGGGCCTCGGCCAGGTCGGCAAGTCCAGTACCGCGGCCGCCGTCGCGGTAGCCGGCGCTTACGGGCAGGGTCTCCCAGCCGGGGCCGCGGTTGATGTCGACGGGTCCGTCGAAGCCGTTGGGGTCGGGCACGGACAGCGAGGCTTCGGTGCCGTGTACCTCGATCCGAGGCAGGCGAGCGGCCTTGACATCGAAGCTCATGACCAGGGTGCTGAGCGTTCCGTCGGCGTGCTCCAGGACGCCGGTGACGTGGGTGTCCACCTCCACTGAGAAGTTCTGTCCGGTGCGGGGGCCGCTGCCGATGGTGCGCTCGGCGCGCCGCCGGGACGAGGCCCCGGTCACCTTGACCACCGGGCCAAGCAGATGGACCAGGGCGGAGAGGTAGTACGGGCCCATGTCGAGTAGCGGGCCGCCGCCGGGCCGGTAGTAGAACTCCGGGTCCGGGTGCCAACTCTCATGACCGGCACAAGTCATGAAGGCGGTGGCGGCGACGGGACGGCCGATCAGGCCGTCGTCGACGGCCTTGCGGGCGGTCTGGGTGCCGGTGCCGAGGACGGTGTCGGGGGCGCAAGCCACCCGCAGCCCCGCCTCGCGGGCTGCGGCGAGCACAGCCTCGGTCTCCTTGCGGTTGGCCGCGAGCGGCTTCTCCCCGTAGACGTGCTTGCCGGCGCCGAGGGCCGCGAGGGCAACTTCTGCGTGCGCGGCGGGTATGGTCAGGTTGAGCACGGCGTCCACGTCGTCCCGGGCCACCAGTTCGGCAAGGGATCCGACGACCGCGATCTTCCCTTCGTTTCCCGCTCCCCCGGCTGCCCCCTCCTGGGCGAGTGTCTGGGCACGGTCCCGGTCGAGGTCGGTGACGGCTGTGAACTGAACGGACGACAGGCGATCCAGCGTGGCGAGATAGGCGCCGCTGATCTTGCCCGCACCCACGATGCCGATCTTCAGCGGCTTGCCCACAGCAGTCCCCTTTCGGTCATCGTGCGGACCTCCGGCACGTCGAAGTCGTCCGGCTTGTGCCCGATGGTCGAGACGAAGACCCGCCCCGCGCCCCAGGTCCGGGTCCAGACGGCGGGCATCACCACAGGTCGGTCGCGCAGTTCGTCGGACGGGAAGGTGGTGGTGGCCAGTACCTCGATGTGCGGGTCGGTGAGCACCCAATACTGCTCGGTGTGCACGTCGAAGTCGTGGAGCCCCGCGATGACAGGGTGCTCGGCCTGCTCGGGCAGCAGGTGCACGGTGTGGTCGAGGAAGCCCGGCGGGTGCATCACGAACCGGCCTCCGGTGAGCAGGTGGTAGCCGTGGTCGAGGAAGGAGTCGACGATGCCGCCGTGCCAGCCGGCCAGTCCGGTGCCGGCGCGGACCGCGGCGGCGAGGTTGTCGCTCTGCTGGCGGGTGATCGTGCCCATGGTCCAGCACTGCACGATCAGGTCGGTCTCGACCAGGCGCTCGGCGTCCTCGTAGACCGCGAGGTCCTCGGAGGTTTCGACGGCGAATCCGTGGTCCTTCAGGAAGGGGACGAACCCGTCGCTGATCGCCACAGGCTGGTGCCCGTCCCAGCCGCCGCGGACGACCAGCGCCCGCCGGGTGATGTCAGTAGTCAATGTAATTGCACGCTCCCATCGGTGCGAGAAATGAGATCCGGACTGAAGAGTCGTCCGAGGGTGTCAGCCGACCACAGCGGCGAAAATGTGCATGGCAGACTGCCCGGCCGTCGAGGTCTGGCTGCAGCCAGTGTGCCGGTTTCCTGGCTGTCCGCAGAGGCCACGGACATCCGGGACGGTGCGATGTGGACCGTCCCGACGGGGGTGTAGCCGAGGTCGTCACTGCCTGTCAGTCCACGGCGAATTCCACGGCGAAGGTCGCGGGGGCGGCGACCAGGACGTGCCGCGGTGACTGCGCCGGGCCGCACGAGGCGGTGCCCAGGCCGTGGTGTTCGCTGTCCAGATGGAGACGGATCCGGCCGTCCGGACGCAGCTGGTTGTGGTGATCCGCGGCGGCGAGCGCCGCTGTGCTCCACGGCCGTGCGGTCAGGTCGATGACCGGGAGCCCGGAGATCAGCAGGCTGGGGCCGTGCGACGTGGTGATCCGTGCGTGGCGGACCTCGCGCCGGTTGCCGTTCTCCTGTGGCCGGACGTACGGGGTCTGCAGCGCCACGACGGTGGACCGGAAACGGCCGACGCGGCCGGCCGCCTGCGAGTCCCGATAGGCCTCGCCCGGGCCGCGTCCGAACCATTCGACGTCGGCGTCGGTGCCGAGCAAGGACATCAACACTCCCAGGCGCGGCAGCGGAACCGGCCAGTCGCCTTCGGGGGTGACCGTGACCTGGAGGCGCAGGCCGGTCGCGTCGGCGCCCGCCTCGGCTTGCGGGGTCGTCCAGCGGTAGACGATGCCCAGCCCGGAGCAGGAACCCGAGGCGGCCAGGCGAGCGCTGACCACCAGGCCCGACGGGCCGGGCTCGACGGTCAGGGTTCGGTGATGCATGCGGTCCAGGCCGGCCGCGCGCCATGCGGCGGCCTCAGCCAGGCCGAGTTCGTCGTTGTCGGTCGGGGCACGCCAGACGTCCAGCCGCGGCCCGTCGAGATCCAGAGCGCCGAGCCGCGTCAGCGCGCCGGTTCGGCGGTCGAACCGGGCGGCGCCGAGCGTGATGGCGTCCTCGCAGACGAGAGCGGCGGCCAGGGTGAAGTCCGTCGTCGGCGTGCTCAGCCTCAGCAAGCCCTGCCCCCAGCCGATCTCGTGACCGGCGTCGGCCCAGCTCGCGTCCTCGGCGAGAGCGGCCCTGAGGGTCAGCCACACCTCGCAGCCGGAGGCAGCCTTGGCCGCGGCGTCGACCGCCGCGGCCAGGTCGTCGGGCCAGGCCACCAGCGTCTCGTTTCCCGGTGCGACGGGCGGTACGGACAACTCGCCGGATCCAACCGGCTTGCCGTCGTCTTCGACGGTCCAGGAGAAACGCAGGTATCCCGTGCCGCGGCTGTGGTGGAGGCTGCGGATGCCAATCCGCCGCGTGGAGGCGTCGATGACGATCCGGACCGGTTCGATCACCTTCTTGTACTCGACGAGCCCCGGCGAGGGCGTCCGGTCGGGGAAGACCAGTCCGTCGGCCACGAAGTTACCGTCGTGGATCTCCTCGCCGAAATCGCCGCCGTAGGCGTAGAACGGTGAGCCGTCCTCGGCGACCTGCGCGATGCCGTGGTCGATCCACTCCCAGACGAAGCCGCCGGCCAGCCTAGGATGCGACTCGAACACGGCCTGGTACTCGGCTAGAAGGCCTGGGCCGTTGCCCATCGCGTGGGCGTACTCGCACGCTATGAACGGTAGACCGCGGCGGTGCTCGTCTTCGGCCGGGTCGGTGGTGCGCTGTTCGCGGCCCCGGCCGATCGCCTCGACTTCGTCGATACCGGGGTACATCAAGCCGTAGATGTCGACGTAGGAACCGCTCTCGTTGTTGCCGGTGTAGTGGATCGGCCGGGAGTCGTCGTGTTCGCGGATCAGGGCGGCCATGGCTGCCAGGTTCTGCCCCGTACCGGCCTCGTTGCCCAGCGACCAGACGACCACACAGGGGTGGTTCTTGTCCCGCTGCACCATGCGCTCGGCACGATCGAGATAGGCGGGCAGCCACGCGGGGTCGTCGCTGGGATTGCCGCGCCAGTTCGCGTACGCGAAACCGTGGGTCTCCAGGTCGCATTCGTCGAGGACCCACAGGCCGTAGGCGTCGCAGAGGTCCAGGAACCGGGTGTCCGGCGGGTAGTGGCTGGTTCGGACCGCGTTGACGTTGTGCTGCTTCATCAGCAGCACGTCGGCCAGCATGGTCTCCTCGGTGAGGGTCCGTCCGGTCAGCGGGTGCCATTCGTGCCGGTTGACGCCCCGGAAGGTCAGCGGTCGGCCATTGGCAGTCAGCACCCCGTCGACCACCGCGATGCTGCGGAAGCCGATCCGCAGGCCCACTCGCTCGCCGCCGGTGGTCAGACTGCCCTCGTAGAGCTTGGGCTCTTCGTCCGACCACGCGGTGACGCCTTCGAAGGTGTGCGGTCCGGCGGGATCGGCGTCGATCAATCCGAGTTCGGGTATGGACAACCGGGCCGAGGACGTGGTCCGGACCGACAGCGTGCCACGGCCGGTCTGGTGGTCGAAGTCGGCGCGGACGAAGAAGTCCTCGATCCCGCGGGCGATCACCGATACCGACCGGAAGATCCCCGACAGCCACCACATGTCCTGGTCTTCCAGATAGCTGCCGGAGGACCACTGGTGCACGCGCACCGCCAGCACGTTACGCCCCGGGCGCAGCGTGGACGAGATGTCGAATTCGGTAGGGAGCCGGCTCCCCTTGCCGTCACCGAGCCGGATCCCGTTGAGCCACACAGCGAAACAGGAGTCGACGCCCTCGAACCGGAGCACCGCGTCCTCGATCGGGAATCCGTCCGGTACGTCGAAAGCCCGACGGTACTCCCCGGTCGGGTTCTGCTCGGGAACTCGGGGCGGATCAACCGGAAAGGGATACTGGGTATTCGTGTAAGCCGGGGCTCCGTAGCGCGGCTTGCCGGGAATCCCGGCCATCTGCCAGCACGACGGGACCTCCAGCAGTTCCCACGCGGCGTCGTCGAAACCCGCCTCGGGCAGGCCCTCGGTCAGGTCGTCCAAGCCTGTGGCGAGCCGGAACCGCCAGGCGCCGTCGAGCGGGATCACCGGGGCGTCGGAAGCAAACGCCGCCCGCGGACGGAGCCGCCCGCTGCCGGGCGACCGGTCTTCGACGTATGCGGAGGAATCTGTAATGGTCATGAGCATCTCGACTTTCGACGTTTTCGTTGATCGTTGTGGGGTCGCCCAGGTGGGTGAGCAGGCGTCATTTGGGCGCTGTCACGTCGGCTGAGTGAGGTTTTCTCAGCGGTGATCACGTCCAGATTCCGTTGAGGACGAGGGCTGCTCGCGCGATGCCGCCGATCCTGCTGGGGTTGAGCGTGATGTGTTGCTGGGTGCGCCATCTTTGCTTGAGCTCGGCGGCGGTGCGTTCTCCGAGGGCCCGGACGTGCCGCAGCAGGGTGTTGAACATGCGGGTGTCGACGTGAAGTGCTCATTCCGATCTGCCTTTTGGGCGACGGACGGGGATGAGGATGCCGATGCCTGCGCCGATATAGCCCTTGTCCGCCAGGGTCGGCAGGCCGTCGGCCGCTGCCTTGGACAGCGCGGGCAGGACGTGGATGCGCGCAGCGGTGATGTCGGGAGTAGAACCGGGTTCGACGTCGGAGACCCACAGCGGAGTGCCGTCCGGGGCTGACAGGAACTGGATGTTGCCTCCGAACGCCTTGTGCTTCTGGCTGAACCACAGGTCGTTGCCGTTCTCGCGGACGCCCGCAAGGCGGCCCGACTCGATCAACGTGCCGTCCAGGACCACGTGCGTCATGTTTTCCTGCCGACATCGGGCCAGGACCTCGTGCAGGTCCGGGGCCTGATCGGCGAGGACGTCGATGCCCTCGTGCAGGTAGCGGTAGCCGGTGGCCTGAAAGATGCCGGCGTCGCGGGCCAGACAGTGCACGCAGCCGCGCTCGCGGAACCAGCGCAGCACCAACGCCGCCTGCCTGCGATCTCTTTATATCGTCTGCTCACTGTCGAGGACCCTTCGTCCATCAGTGACTATTCGATGCATCGCTACTACGGGATTGCGGAGAGCATGTCCGAAAGATCCCGTAAGCCTGTGATGTGACAGGCTGGCCGGGGCCCGGTTGAGTGGCCTTGACCAGCCGGGACGTCACGTCGGGCCCGCGGGTCCTTCAGCCCGTGAGGCCCAGATCGGGGCGATCCCGGATCTCGACGGTCTCCCCGGCCTGGTGCAGTTCCAGGACTACGATCTCGTTGCGCCCGGTGCGCCACACGGGGGCTGGCGCGTAGAGGGTGCGCTGGGGACCGCGGTCCCAGTACCTGCCGAGCGCGAACCCGTTCAGCCACACCATGCCCTTGGTCCAGCCGGGCAGGGCGATAAAGCCATCGGCAGGGGTTGCGAGATGCACCTCCGTGAGGTGGAACGCGGGGCCATCGGTCGTGAGCCGCTCGAACTGGAGCTTCGTCAGGTCATTGAGGGGCAGCGGACGGATCTCCCAGCCGAACTGGTACTGGGTGTCCAGGCGCACCCCGCCACTGATTCCCTTGCGGTCCTCCAGCCACGGGCCGTAGTTGATCCGCCCCATGTTCTCCACCAGCACCTCCAGTTCGGCGCCCGCGGCGTCGATACTGAGCGGCAGCCCGTCCATCGGCCGGTCGCGCTCAAGGACTCCGAGCGGTGCACCGTCCAGGAAGACCTGCGCGCGGTCGGCGAGGCCGGAGATGCGCAGCGTCGCGTCCGGGAAGGAGCCACGCACCCGGGTGCGATAGTGGATCAGTCCGTACGCCTGACCCAGGGCCTCCATGGGCTCGGGTGCCACCCGCTGGAGCGGCTCGGACAGGCAGTCCAGGGATGCTCGCAGCGAGGCCGTGCCACGCGGCTTCAGCACTCGGGGGGTGAGTCTGGCGGGCAGGGTGGGCGGCTCGTGCCTGATCGGACCGAAGTGCCGTGCGATCACGTTGCGGAAGGCGTGGAACTTCTCGGTCAGTTCTCCTGCTTCGCCGACGGGTGCGTCGTAGTCGTAGCTGGTGCAGGTGGGCTGGTAGGTGGTTCCGTCATGATTGGCGCCGTTCCACCAGCCGAAGTTGGTGCCGCCGTGGCCCATATAGATGTTGACCGAGGCTCCTTGCGCGAGCATCCAGTCCAGGTCGTCCGCAGCTTCCTGTGCGTCGCGGACGTGGTGGTGCTCGCCCCAGTGGTCGAACCAGCCGTGCCAGTACTCCATGCTCACCAGCGGGCCGGTCGGCTGGTGGCGGCGCAGCACGGCCAGAGACTCCTCAGGGCGGGAGCCGAAGGTCGCCGTGGCCAGGGTGCCGGGGATGTGCCCGCCGCGCTGGCAGGGGTCGGTGGCGCCGTCGGCAGTAAACAGCAGGCAGTTGGCGCCGCGGCGGATCAGGCCGTCCCGAAGGTGCTGCAGATATGCGGTGTCGGTGCCATAGCTTCCGTACTCGTTCTCGACCTGCATGGCCACCACGGGACCGCCGTTGCTGGACAGCAGTGGGACGAGGACGGGCAGCAGCACATCGAACCATGCGTCCACAGCGTCGAGGTAGCGCTCGTCGGTGCAGCGCAGCCGCAGGTCGGGATCCGCGAGCAGCCAGGCGGGCAGGCCGCCGAACTCCCATTCCGCACAGATGTAGGGGCCCGGCCGGACGATCACGTCCAGCCCAAGGCCGCCGGCGGTGGTGATGAAGCGGGCGACATCGGCCGGGCCTGTGAAGTCGTACTGCCCAGGGACTGGCTCGTGGAGGTTCCACGCGATGTAGGTCTCTACGGTATTCACGCCCATGGCGCGCAACCTGCGAAGACGGTCGTCCCACAAGTCGGGGTGAACGCGGAAGTAGTGAATGGCGGCGGAGATGATCTGGTGGGACCGACCGGCGCGCAAGAAGCCGGAGTCGGTGACCGTCAGCTGGACGGCGGGGCGAGTCGCGTTCACGGCTACTCCTGGGTGGGTGGAGAGGTACGTCATGTACCAGTCGGCCGCGCGACGCGCTCGCGTGAGCCGTCGAGGCCTACGCCGATCAGTTTGAGCACGGTGGTCACCTGCTTTCGGGCGCGTCGGGCGCGGTGGTCAGGGCGGCGCGGCCCGCCTCGAGGCGGGCCGCCGGGATCTGGTACGGCGAGCAGGAGATGTAGTCCACGCCGGTGCGGTGGATGAAGTGGACAAAGTCCGGGGCGCCCTCGTGCTCACCGCACACTCCGGTCGGAGTTGGCAGAGCGGCCCTACCGGACGGACGACTTGATCAGGTTCGTCACGCTGTCGCGGCTGGTGCTGAACCAGTGTGCGAACTCGGTGGCCTCCTCCGGGTGTTGGCAGCCCTTGGCTTCGCGTAGCCGCCGCTCGACCCTGCCTGCACCTTCTGGAACGTGACCTTGATGTTCGGATGGCTCCGGTTCCACAGGGCAACCGATTGCTCGTAGCCCGGAGCTCAGCCCCAGAATTCCAGACTCACCTTCTTGCCCTGGCCCGAGTCCTCGCTGCCCGAGTGGTTAGAACTGTAGGACGTCGCTGTCGAGAGCGCTGCGATCGCGAACAGCGAGGCACCGACGCGCGTCATCCATCGGGGTGCCAACGTCCCTCGCTTCCTCTCCCCATACATGTCATGATTCCCCTTTCTCATGTTCATCCCATCTGTGATGCGGGACTACAACGTTGTGTTTCCGTGCATCGGGCCGCCGACAAAGGTTGCCTGGTTCGCGAAGTATGCGGTGATCTGCGGGTCGGGGGCTGGGACATAGACCGGCCTGCCCCCGTCCCGGAGGGAGAGAGTGGCGGCGTAGCCGGCAGCCGCGGCCTCGCGGGCTGCGACCGGGGAGGTGAGGGTGGCTGCTCCCGTCCGGACAAATTGCAGGAATTCCGCGACGAGTTTGGGGTCCGCTCCCCCGTGGGTGCCCTTTGGGGTGTGGACCTGCACGGTCAGGTCGGCTTGCGCGCGGTAGTCCGAACGGCGGTTCCATATCTTTACGACGGAGCCCTCGGCGTCGCCGAAGTTCTCCAGTCGACCCTCGGTCCCTATGACGGTGTAGTTACGCCAGTAGTCCGGGGTGAAGTGGCACTGCTGGTAGCTGGCGAAGACGCCGTTGTCCAGTCGCATCTGCATCATGCTCAGGTCTTCGACGTCGATCACCGGGTTGAGGCCGGTCAGACTGCGCGGCGGCCAGTTCTCCTCCGGTGAGATCCAGTCCGTCATCCGCTCCCCTGGCCCGCGCTCGCGCCGCGAGGTGAGGTCGCCGTAGACGACCAGGCCGCCCATGGCGTTCACCAGCCGGGTGTACCCGCCTGCGAGCCAATGGATGACATCGATATCATGAGCCCCCTTCTGCAGCAGGAGACCCGTGGTGTTGCGCCGGTCGGCATGCCAGTCCTTGAAGTAGAAGTCCCCGCCGTGGCCGACGAAGTGCCGGCACCAGATAGCCTTGACCTCGCCAATGAGCCCCTCGTCGATGATCTTGCGCATGGCGAGGACGACCGGCATGTGGCGCATGTTGTGGCCGACGTACAGGGGCGTCTTGTGCTTGCGGGCGGTCGCGAGGAGGCGGTCGCATCCCCATGGGGTGATCGCCATCGGCTTGTCCAGGAACACCGGGACGCCGGCCCGCAGGAAATCCACTCCGAGGGGCTCATGGGTGTGATCCGGCGTCAGGATGAACACCGCGTCCAGCTTTGCGTCCAGCAACTCGCGGTGGTCGGTCGTGGTCCGTACGCCGGCGCCGAGGCGCTCCGGCGCGGCGTCGAGTATCCGGCGGTCCCGGTCACAGCAGGCGACCACGCGGGAGCCGGCCCCCGGCCGGTGCGCGAGCCCGACCATGTCGCTGCGTACACCCATCCCGATCACGCCGAGCCTGATGTCGTCCATTCTTGGAGTCCTTTCACTCCTCGTTGAGATGAGGAGCCCGTCAGCCCTTGCTGCCGGTGAGGGCGATGCCCTGGAAGAATTGCCACTGGAGGAAGAGGAAAGCCGCGATCATGGGCGCAGACGCCATCAGGGACCCCGCCACGAGCCGTTCCCTCCGCAGGCAGTGGTACCGAGGAGCAGTCCGGCGGCCGCGAGCACGGCTCCCCAGGAGGATCTGCTCCACACCGGTCCCCGTGGCACGACTTCGCCAGCAACAGGCTGTGGCTGGTGGCGGACCGACGCCAGTTGCCCCGCACGAATGAGTGCACGAAGTGCAGATGCCCGACCGGCTCGATCTGCATGATCTCGCCGATGGCTCCGGAGTCGAGGAGCTCGCGCAGCTTTTGCGTGTACGAGGTGTATCTCAGCACGTGGCACACCGTCACGCTGACGTTGTTGCTGCTGGCAGCGGCCTCGATGTCGTCGCAGTCCTCCGGGCTGGTGGCGATCGGCTTCTCCAGCAGGATGTCGTAGCCCGCCTCCGCGAACGCGACGCTCGCGTCGCGGTGCTCCTGATCGGGCAGCGTGACGATCGGCGTCAGCGAGGCGCGGCTGCGCGGCGAGTTCACGCCAGTCGCCGAAGACCTGCGCGCCGGGGAATCCGCGGGTGAAGCGGGCCACCGTGGTCGGGTTCGGCTCGGCCACCGCGACGATCTCGACGCCGGGGATCCCGGCCGCCCCCGACGCGTAGGCATGGCCGCGCATTCCGGCGCCGACCACGGCCAGGCGGATGTCTCGCGTGCTTGGGATGACGGCGTCATCCCTTTGATGCACCACTGAGCAGTCCCTTCACGAAGTATTTCTGCAGGAAGATGAACAGGATCACGATCGGGATCGTGGCGAGCACCATGAAAGCGAACACCGCGCCGTAATTCGACACGTGCTCGCTGATCTGGCGGTAAATGCCGACGGTGACCGTGCTGCCGCTGGCCGGGCCCAGGATGATCAGCGGGGTGATGAAGTCGTTCCACAGGCCGACCGCCAGGAAGACGATGACGCTCGCTCCGGCCGGGCGCAGCAGCGGGAACACGATCGCCCAGAACGTGCGGACGGGCCCCGCCCCGTCGATGGCCGCCGCCTCCTCGAGCTCCTTCGGGATGGTCCGCATGAATCCCGTGAACACCAGCACCCCGAACGGCAGATTCCCGGCGACGTAAACGATGATCAATCCGAGCACCGAGCCGATCAGCCCGAGATCCCGCAGCATGCGCAGTAGCGGCAGCAGCGTCGTCGCCTGCGGGATCATCAGGCCGAGCGGGATGGCGACCCACAGCGCCTTCGCGAACCAGCTGGTCGATCGCACCATGTAGTGCGCCATCATCGCGGCGACGATGGTCGAGATCGCGGTGGCGATGACGGTGATCTGGACGCTGTTGATCAGGCCGTTCCAGAACAGCGCGTCGGAGCGGGTGAGCACGTCCACGAAGTTCTGCAACGTCAGCGGCCCGGCGGGGATACCGGGGTACCGGTAGATGGCGTCCTGCGTCTTGAACGAGTTCAGTATCACCAGGTAGATCGGATAGATGAAGATCACCGTGACGACCAGCGCGACCAGCGTGCGGGTCAGCCCGGCGCGGCCCATGTCGACACTGGTCTTGCGTCGCCTGCGACGCGCGCGGCCCGGATCTTCGTTGACGGCGACCGGTTCTGCCGTGATCACAGGTCCACCTCTCGCTTGCGCATCAGTCGGATCGAGAGCAGCGAGATCGCCGCGATGATGAGGAACATCACTGCCGCCTTCGCGGCGCCGTAGGCGATAGCACCGGAGTCGATCCCGGTTCGTATGACGTCGAAGGAGAGCGTCGACGTGGTGCCGACGCCCGGCCCGCCGTTCGTCATCACCTTCACCTGGTCGTAGATCTTGAAGCCGTTGATCATCGACAGCACGGTCATGATGGTGACGGAGGGCGCCAGCATCGGCCAGGTGACGGTCCAGAAGCGGCGCACCGGGCCCGCGCCGTCGATGGCTGCCGCTTCGAGCATTTCCTTGGGGACGCTTTGCAGCCCCGCGAGATACAGCACCACGCACACGCCGACCGCCTGCCAGGCGACGATGCCGCCTACGCTGTACAGCGCGAGCGCGGGATCGGACAGCCAGCCGGGCGGATCCGGCATGAAGGATCGCAGGGCCGAGTTCACCAGGCCGTCATTCTTGAGCAGCTGCTGCCAGATGACCGCGACGACGACCGAGGACAGGATGACGGGAGTGAAGAAGACGGCCCGCATCGCGTTGAAGGCCCACCCGCTCCGATCCAGCAGCACCGCGATGCCGAGCCCGAGTGCGTTCGGCACGATGGCGCTGATGATCGTGAGGATCACCGTGTTCCGGAGGGTCTGCATGTACGCCGGATCGGAGAACAGCCGGGCGTAGTTGTCGAACCACACGAACGAGGTGGTGACCCGGTAGGCGCTCTCGTTGGTCAGGCTCGACCAGAACGCCACCAGCAGCGGCCAGAGCACGAACGTCGCGTAGAGCGCGGCGCCGGGCACGGCGAAGAGGAGGAAATGGAGCGGACTGCGCGGAATCAGCCGGCGCTTGGTCCGCGTGTGCGTGGATGACATGTTCTTCCCGATCTGGCTTCAGGAACGGGGATGGCGCCGTGCATGGTCGGCACCATCCCCGTCTCGCTGTGAGCCGTGACTACTTCTGCGCGGCCGCGTACTGCTCGTCGAGGTTCTGGGCGAACTGCTTTGGCGTCTTCTTGCCCGTCAGCAGGTCGACGTTGGCCGCGATCATCAGGTCGTTGAATCCGGGCGGCAGCGCACCGTCGCCGGTGATGTTGCCCCAGGCCGGTACCGTGGCCTTGGCAGCCGCTGCCGTGGCGTAGCCATCCGCCATCTCCTTGTAGAGCGGGCCGACGTCGTCCGGGATCTTGTAGCCCTTCACCGAGATGATCCCGCCGTCGGTGATCACCGTCTCGTCCAGGTTCTTCTTGTCGGTCGCGAACGCGAGAGACCACTTCTTGGCGAGCTCGACGTTCTTCGACTTGGCATTCACGTTCATGCCCGCGCCGGTAACCACGGGGATGGCGGCCTTGCCGCCGTCGCTCGGCCAGCCGAACACGCCGATGTCGGTGCGCTTCGCCTTGTCCGCGGCGGCGGTGAACCACGAGCCCATCGGGTACATCGCGGCCTTGCCGTCGAGGAACGCCTGCTCGAGGTCCGTATAGGGACGAGTCATCGCGTCGGGGTCGCCGTAGCCGTCCTTCATGAGCTTCGCCACCTTCGTGGCGGCGCCGACGAATGCCGGATCGGTGAACTTCACCTCGTTCTTCTCGCGCTTCACGAACCAGGCGGGGTCGGCGATCAGCACGTCTGCCGCCACGGCGGCGTTCAGCGCGAACGCGGTCGCCCAGGTGTCTTTGCCGCCGCCACCGATCTCGAACGGCGCGATGCCCTTGGCCTTCAGCTTCGCGCTGTCGTCAAGCAGCTCGGCGTAGGTCTTCGGCGGCGCGCTGATGCCGGCCTTCGCGAACAGGTCCTTGTTGTAGTAGACGAGCGGGATAGCCTGCGCGCCAGTGGGTATTCCGTAGAACTTGCCGTTGATCGTGCCGGAGGTGAAGTCGGTGATGCCTGCGGCCTCCAGCTCGGCGCGGGTGTACTCGGCGAGCTCGCCCTTCTGCGCGAGGCCGTCCGCGATGCCGGCAGCGAAGATGTCCGGCGCCTGGCCCGATGCGAACAGCTGCTGGGCGTAGGCCGGCGTATTCTCGCCGACCACCTTCTTGATGGTGACTCCCGGCACCTTCTCGGACGCGCGCTTGATCGCGGCGTCCCAGTACTCGGGAGTGAGGTTCGGGGACTCGGAGACGAGGAAGGTCAGGGTGACGTCGTCACCGGAATCGGATGATGCGGGCGCACCGGCAGTGCAGCCAGTGAGCGCGAGGGCTGCCGCGGCGACGGAGCCCAGGATCAGGTACCGCGTCCTACGCCGTTGTGTACGCACGGGTGCCTCATTTCTTGGTGCCGGGGTGCCCGTGTCAGCGGGGTGCGACACGTTGCACAAGGTTTCCCAAAGTGATTTCGCAAGGCCCGGTCTTTGGAGCCGTGTTCACCCAGCCGACGCGCTGGGCGGGATGCCCTGGATGAATTGCCGCTGGAGGAGGAAGGAGACGATCATCGGCGCAGACGCCATCAGGGACCCCGCCACGAGCCGTTCCTGCCGCAGGCAGCGGTACCGAGGAGCAGTCCGGCGGCCGCGAGCGCGGCTCCCCAGGAGGCTCTGTGAGTAAGCATGTACATGTCCATTCTCCCTGCCTCACGGACGACGGCAGATAAATCTGATTCTTCGGTCTTCGCTGCCAGCTGGCCGATACATCTTCCCGCCCAGCACAGCGCACCTGTTCAGACTCACGCCCCGATCGATCATCGACGATCGGGCCGCCGTGAGCTGCGAGTGGCCGGTCGTCTCAAGGTGGCACGAGTCTGGGTGCGAGGTCCTCTCGCGTCAAGCCCCTACTTGTGATTCACTGAGTACCTGCTACCAAATAGATATGAACCATTCACCGTTGTCGCATGTCCGCATCGGGTACACGTCCCCTACGGGACACGCGCACCGCAGCGATTGGAGGGAACCGAGTTGGCCCTGCCTGACCAGTCATCGCCCGTCCCGCAGCGGTCCACCGGGGACGGCGGCTACCGCCCTGGCTACGAGATCGCGGCCGAGCTGATCCTCGAATACATCGTCCGGGAGCAGCTTCCGCCCGGCGCTCGGCTGCCCACCGAGAAGGACCTGGCGGACGAGATCCGGATGAGCAAAACGGTCGTCCGCGAGGCGGTGAAGATCCTTTCCGCGCTGGGACGGCTCTCCGTGCAGAAGGGCCGGGGTATCTACGTAGCCGAACCCGATGCGTCCCCGTGGCGGGAGCCCTTCTCCCAGTTCCTGCCGGCCGACGTGCGCCAGGTGGAAGAGTTCTTCGAGTTCCGCCTCCATGTGGAGACCATCGCCGCGCAGCTTGCGGCGCAGCGGGCGGCTCCGGCGCAGGTCAAGGTCATCCGCGAAGCGGCGCAGCAGTCGGCGGAGGCGGCGGCGCGCTCCGACCTCGAGGCATTCACCCGAGCCGACGAGGACTTCCACGGCGGCATCGGGGCCGCTGCGTCCAATATGTTCTTCGCCTCCACGATCAACTCGGTGCGCCGACTCCAGCGGCAGGTCAGCGCCATAGGGCTGGCCGGGTTCGCCGGCGGATCGCTGACGGTGGCCGCCGACCAGCATGTGGCCATCGCCGAGGCGATCGCCTCCGGCGACGAGGCGCTGGCCACGAGGCTGATGGCCGAGCACATCGATATGACGACGCACCAGTGCCAGCAGGAAATCAGGCGTCGCCTGCTCTCCAACGACACCCCATCCGCCTGAGCCAGCCACCACTCTCGTATACGTAGGACACCATGCAGATCACCGATGTGACCGTCGAACTCGTCGACCTCCCCGCCCAGCCGCAGTTCCGCTGGCGCGCCGGACTACCCGGATCCGAGGGGCCGGTGGTCGGCGGCATCCTGCGGATCCACACCGACGAGGGATTGACCGGGGTAGCCCACACCCGGCGCGGACTGATCGTGGCCGACCTGGTGAAGCGCCTCATCCGGCAGGACTTGATCGGCCGCGACCCGCTGCAGCGGGAGCTCCTCTGGCACCGGCTCTGGGAGCTCGATCGGATCGAGGAGTTTCCGATCTATGCGCTCGGATTGGTCGACGTCGCTCTCTGGGACCTCGCCGGGAAGGCTGCTGAACTCCCCGTCCACCGGCTGCTCGGCGGATACCGCGAGGCGCTCCCTGCCTACGCCAGCACGGTCACCTTCTCCACCGTCGAGGAGTTTCTCGACGTCGCCGACCAATGCCTGGAGGCCGGCTATGTCGGCATCAAGCTTCACGCCTGGGGGGATGCCCGCGCCGACGCCGACCTCTGCCAGAAGCTGCGGGCACATGTCGGCGATGCTGTTCCGCTGATGTACGACGGCTCCGCCGGCTTCGACCTCGCCGATGCTGTGTATGTGGGCCAGGCGCTGGCCGAGGCCGACTACACCTGGTACGAGGAGCCGATGCGGGAGTTCAGCGTGACCTCGTACCGCTGGCTCGCTGAACGCGTGACCGTGCCGCTACTCGTCGGCGAGACCTCCGACGGCGCACATCTGAACATGGCGGACTTCATCTCCGCCGGCGCGGCCGACTATGTGCGGACCAGTGCTCAGTACAAGGGCGGCATCACCGGCGCCCTGCGGATAGCCCACCTGGCCGACAGCTTCCAGCTACGCTCCGAGGTGCACGGTCCGGGGCTGGTCAACGCCCATCTGTGCATGGCCATCCCGAACACCTCTTACTACGAGTCCCTCGTCTACACCAATCCCGTGGTACGCGAGCCAGCGGTGGGCCCGGACGGCATGCTGCGCGCGCCCACCGCGCCCGGCATCGGCTACGGACAGCCCGGCTGGTGACCCCATGCGCATCGACGCCCACCATCACATCTGGGACCTGGCAGTCCGCCGTCGTGGACAAATGCGGGTGTGTGCAGTCCGATGCCGGAGTGCCGGTGGACGTTGTTGTAGTAGGTGAAAAACCGCTGGCAGAAGGCGCGGGCGTCGGCCAGTGAGCCGAACCGGTCGGGGAAGACCGGGTAGTACTTCAAGGTCTTGAAGTTTGCTTCCGAGTACGGATTGTCGTTGGACACGCGTGGCCGCGAGTGCGAGCGGACGATGTTCAGGTCAACGAGCAGCTGGGCGACTGGCTTGGAGGTCATCGAGGTACCCCGGTCGGCGTGGACCACGTCCGGGACGACGCCGCCGTTGGCGCGGAAGGCGTCTTCGATGAACTCCTTGGCCAGTGCGGCGGATTCGCGCGGCACCACGAGCCAGTGGACCGCTTTGCGGGAGTAGATGTCGAGCATCACGAACAGGTCGTAGTACATCCCGCGGTCCGGGCCCTTGAGCTTGGTGGCATCCCAGGTCCACACCTGGCTCGGGCCGTTGGCCACCAGCTCGGGCCTGGCCCGGGGTGGGTGGGTGGCCTGCGCGCGGCGCTCGCGGACCTCACCGTGCTCGCGCAGCAGCCGGTACATCGTGGAGATCGAGCACAGGTAGGTTCCCTCGTCCAGCAGGGTGGCCCAGATCTGCGCCGGCGACTTGTCCACGAACCGCTGCGAGCGCAGCACACTCAGCACCCGTGCCTGTTCCAGCTCGGACAGGGCCGCCGGGTGCGCTGCCGGCGCCCGGCGCGGCCCGGCCACGCGGGGCTTGGGGTGGCGCTGCCGGTAGACGGTGGCCCGCGAGCGGCCGGTCAGCTCGCAGGCCGGCTTGATCCCGACGACCGGCTCCAGGGCGGCGAACGCCTCGGTGATCACTTCGTTCGCTTGGGCTCGGAGTCCTCGCTCCCGGAGAGCAGTTCCAAGCTTGACTCTGTCGGTGATCTTGGATGGTCGAGGTTAGGTGCCGAGGGTGCGCCAGGACTTCGATCGGGGAATTCCCTGCTGGTCCAGGAAGGTCTGGAAGGCGGTCGGCGGTCTCGGTGAAGGGGTTTCCTGGGTCACTGACCGAGTGCTGAGTCGTTCGATGTTCACGGCGATGGCTGTGAGTACGTGTTGCAGGTGGGCTTTCGGCTGTCGTCGGTAGCGGCAGTGGCGCATGCCGTGTCCGTGGGCGAACTCGTTGATGGTGCCCTCCACGCCGGAGCGGACCGCGTAGCGGGCCTTCCACTCGGGTGTCTGCTGCTCGCTGCGGACACGGACTTGCAGGTCGCGGAGTTCTCGCGGGGAAAGCCCACGTTGCGGGCGCTCTCGCGGGAACCGGTGCACCGGGGGCGGTCCGGACACGGCTGGCACTGGCTCTTGGTGAACCGTGCCACGATCAGGGGCGCCGCGGTGGGCGAGGAAGTCGGGTAGGGGCCGTGCCAGCCCGCGCTGACCTGGCCCTGGGGGCAGGTGACTTGTCGGCGGTCGAAGTCGATGTGGAAGTCGTCCCGGTCGAAGCCCTCGTTCCTGCGGTGCTGGCGGGTGGGGTTGCCCGGCAGTGGTCCGGTGACGGTGACCTGGTGTTCGCGGTCGGCTCGTTCCAGGTGGACCAGAGAGGTGTAGCCGCCGTCGACCAGGTGCTCGGCAGGCAACAGCCCGCGACGCGCCAGACGTGTGTGGATGCCGGCCAGGGCCTGGCCGTCGTTCGTGGCGGCCGACGTGGTGGCCACGTCCGTGATCACGTTGACGCTGTCAGAGGCACACGTCTCGGTGACATGCGCGGCGAAGCCCTTCCAGCTGATGATGTGCCCGTGCCGCACGTAGCGCGCCGTGATGTCGTAGGGAGAGACGATCGCCGAGGCGGAGGGCGGCAGCCCGTCGTCGTCGGTGGTGCGCCAGCGCAGGCGGCCTGCCGTGTCGCGGTAGTAGTGCTGCACCACGATCTGCCGTAGGGCCTCGGCTTGTAAGCCGCGCCGGTAGGCGGACCCGTCCCGGTGGAGTCGCTCCAGCAGTCGGCAGGCGTCGTTGCCGGCGGCGAGGATCCTGGTCTTGGGCCGGGTGGGGTTCTTGCCCAGGCGGACCGGGCGGCCATAGCGGCGCCCCCAGTCCTCGTCGACCAGGCCGGTCAGCAGATGCCCAGCCGTGCGGGCCACTTCTTCAAGCGCGGCACGGACCGCCTCGGTGAGCCAGTTCCAGCCGGGTCAGGTCGCGCACCGCGGCCAGGACGTGGGTGGAGTCGGTGCGCTGCGTGGTGCGCTCGCCCACGAGGCCGGCCTCCTTCAGACGGGCGAGCACCAGATCCAAGAGTCGGTCGGCGCGGTCGTCCTGCGCGACGCGCTCGCGGAAGTCGGCCAGCACGCTGTGGTGGAAGCCGGGATCGTCCAGCTCCATGGCCATGGCGTACTTGAAATCGATGCGGCAGCGGACCGCTTCCGCTGCCTGCCGGTCCGACAGACCAAGCAGGAACTGCAGCACACAGACGGTGGCCAGTTGGGCAGGCGAGAGCCCGGGACGCCCGTCGCGCGGATACCAGCCGGCGAAGTCCTCGTCGCACCACAACCCGTCCAGCCGGTCTCTGACCCACATCGCCGTCGTACCGGTCGGATTGCTTGCCCGTGCGATCTGCGCGGTCAGAGGCGGGACTTGCTCACCGGAGCGGGGATGGAGCGACAACGGACACCTCGGCAGCTGTATCGGCCTTCGAAACAGCACTGAGCATGCCCGCCGATCATGCTCGCGCACTGGGAAACACCAAGATCACCGACAGAGTCAAGCCAAGAGCTCGTGTGCTTTTCCCAGGATGGCCAGCGCCCTCTGGGACTTGGCCAGCTCGGCGGCCAGCTTCTCGTTCTCTGCCCGCAGCCGCTCGGCCTCCTTCTCGGCTGCGCTCTTGCCCGTCGGTCCGGACGGCTTGGCGATCAGCGCATCCAGCGCGCCGGCGTCCCGGGCGGTCCGCCAGTCGATGATGTGCGAGTGGTACAGCCCCTCCCGGCGCAGCAGCGCGCCCTTCGCGCCCGGTTCGGTCAGCCGCTCGTACTCCTCCACGATCCGAAGCTTGTACTCCGGGGTGAAGGACCGCCGCTTCGGCCCGCCCGCGCGGGGACCGCGCTTCTTCTTGCCCACGACCTCATCATCGGCCACACCGGCCTCAAGGTCGGCACTGCTCAGCGTCACGTTCGAAAGATCCTGTTCTCGCCCTGCTAACAACAGAAGACTCGATTGTCCTCATGTCTCACGAGAGTCTGACAGGGAGGGGCCACCCAACAACTTACGGAGCGGAGCTTGTCCGTCACGATCACGCGCGGCACCGCGCGTGTCTTCTTCATCAGCCGGCGGAAGAAGCGCCGGGCGGCGGCCTTGTCCCGGCGGCTCTGCACGAGGATGTCGAGCACGTTGCCGTCCTGGTCGACGGCCCGCCACAGGTACTTCCGCTCCCCGTTGACCTTGATGAACACCTCGTCCAGATGCCATTTATCCCCGGGCCGGGCCGGCGGCGACACAGTCCGTCGGCGTAGGCCTGCCCGAACTTGGCGCACCCCCGCCGGACCGTCTCGTAGGAGACGATCACGCCGCGCTGGAGCATCAGCTCATCCACCTCACGGAAGCTGAGCGGGAAGCGGAAGTACAGCCACACGCAGTGGGAGATCATCTCGACCGGGTACCGGTGCCCCTTGTACGACGGCGACGTGCTCCCCACGGACGATCCCCCCCTCCACCATGATCAACCCGAGGATCCTCCCACGCCATCCGCCAACGTGACAGTGCCCTCAGGAGTGTTCGCAATTCCCGTAGGCACGACCAGCGAAAGGCCCGACAGCGCCACGGGCGCTCGACGCTGTGTGCGTATCTGTGGATCACACGCGGAACAGAGCGACCAACTCAGGGCAGACAACAGCGCTTTCGCCGCGGCAACACCCAAGCCCAGTCAGGGTCTAAAGGGCGCAGGGCGAAGAGTCTGCCTCATCTCGACGAGAAGGCTCTTCCACCTTGCGAAGCACCATAAACATCCGGGGGCATCGAAGGCAATAAGCCATAGCAATGATGCCCCATTTATCCCGTTTCACCCGGATTCGAGTGGGCGGAGATCGCCAAATCCTTGAGTCATAGTTCCAGAAACTGCCCAGACTATTGACAGCCACTGCGGTGCTTGATGTTCTCTGAGAGGTCGCGTTCGACCGTGCTCAAAACTTCAACAACTTCTCGTACAAACCAACGCGCGTGGCCTGCCCATGAAGGAGTACGGATGGCGAAAACCATGCGCGGCTGGCTGGCCGCATCCGCTGCCAGCCAGGACAACCAGGTCGGGGCGAACCCGCACTCGGCTGGAGCAGTTGGAGTTTCCTGCGGCAGCGGTCGGGTCAGGACGTCGTGTCGGGCAGCGCCTCGCCGGGCAGAAAGGCCTGCAGCGGCGCGGTGTACAGCTGCGGCCGACCGCGGGCGATGGCGTGGCCGACGCCCTGGACAACGAGCACGGGAGTCTAAGAATCATCGGATCCCTGCTCACCGTACTGCTGTGCGGTGCGGGACTCGGCGCCCAAGCCTCGGCCGCGACTGCCGCTCCCGAGTCCGCAACCGCCGCGGCGCCCGGCGACGGAGTGACTCTCACCCCTCCGATGAGCTTCAACAACTGGAACTCGACCCACAGTCGGGCCGACTTCAACGAGGCCATAGTCAAAAGGCATCGCCGACATCTTCGTCGAGAAATGCCTGAAAGACGTCGGCCACACGTGCGTCAACCTCCACGATTGCTGGGCGCTGCCGCAGCGCGACGCTCAGGGCAAGCTCGTCCCCGACTCGGTGCGCTTTCCGAACGGCATCAAGGCCCTGGCCGACTATGTCGACTCCAAGGGCCTACAGTTCGGGATCTACACCAGCGCCGGCGGCTGGCATCACCGCCGCAGTTGACGCCTGGTCAGGGTGGTTTCTTCGCCTCTACCACCTGCCCGCCCGCCTCTTGAGCACGCCCGCCCGCCGTTTGCTGCGGATCGAGGCCACCTGGCCCTGGGCGAAGGCGTTCGCGACCTGCTGGCAGCGGCTCACCACACTCCCCGGCCGTCACCTGACCACAGCGAACCGCCCGATGCGAGTTGACGGTCACTCCCGCAATTCCGTAATTGCGAAGCATCGAATAGTCACTGATGGAAGAAGGGTCCTCGGCAGTGAGCAAACGGCATAAAGAGATCAGGTTTCTCCTAGGAGTGGTGATAGTCGCATCACTCCTGTTTGGTGTACCCGCAGCGAAGCAGGCATACGCGCAGCAGGTGGCGGGGAGCGCTCCGTTCATCAACTCGTGGCTGGTGTCGGGTCCGTTTGATTCGCCGGTCGTGGACAAGCAGTATGACTGCGAGGCCGGGACGCTACCGGTCGACGGGAAGACGAAGATCACCCCGAAGACCGGTGAGTCGTTGAGCTTCGGCGACGGAGACAGAAAGTGGGAGTACTTCGACGACCGTATCTATAACCGGAACTACGACGACTACCAGGATCTCTACGGGTACTACGCCGTCAAGAAGGGTGTCGATACGAGGAACAAGTACGTGTATGCGCACACGTACGTCTACAGTCCGGTCGAGCAGCAGGCATATTTCAACGTCGGGGCGAGCGGTTCGTACCGGCTGTATGTGAACGACAGGTGCCTGACGGGCCCGAGCACTCCGGTGGAGGTGCAGAAGGATCTGACGAAGCAAGCAGTCCAGCTGCAGGCAGGCTGGAACAAGCTGATGATTCAGATCAAGCACACCTACACGGAGGACGTGAATTCAAACGGTGTGCCGATCGCGAAGGACCAGAACGTAGCCTATCTCGGGTTCTACGGCCGGGTGGCGGATCAGGTCGGCAACAAGATCAATGGCCTGGTCAGTTCCGTGACAGGGCCGTCGGGAAACCTGCAGATCGTGTCGCAGGGACTCTCGACTGACGATGCGATCGGCACTCCGCTCCCGAAGGGCAACATGCCGATCGGCTACAAGGAATGGCCGTACGTCTGGAACAAGTCGGCGGCCGGCAACAAGTACGGCGTCGCCGCTTCGACGTTCCAGTTCATGGCTGCCGGTGGCGCGCCGGGCTATACGTGGAAGATCGTCGATGGGAAGTTGCCTGATGGTCTGGAGTTGAACCCTGACGGATCCATCGCGGACGGATTGGTCGACGGGAAAGTCGATCTGAACAGCACCAAGGGCATCATCAGCGTCAACACCAAACCAGGCGACTATCACTTCACTGTCCAGGTGGCTGACAGTGAAGGGAACACTGCTTCAAAGGACTTCACCATCAGGGTGAAGGAACGTCCCAACAAGTGGTTCGAAGAAGGCCGGGTCGGCGCATTGACCCATGCCGCCCCAACGTACAACTACTACGTGGATCCGAACTACTCCGTTGATCGATGGGCAGCGCGAGCGAAGCGTCAAGGACACTCGCTGGTGTCGGTCGAAGCGCTACAGCAAAACTATAACTGGCCGTCCAAGTTCGCAGATCCGAAGCATATCAGGGCAGAATACGTTCCAAAGGATGAAAACGGCAAAGTAGTAGACGGACTGAAGCAGTTCGAACAAGCAGTAGAACGTCACGGCATGAAATTCGGCTTGTATTACGCAACCGAGGGTGGCGGTTTGCAGCATTTCTCCACTGATGTGTTGGTGCAGAATGTGGAGGATCTCATCCACCGTTATGGTCCGGAATACCTGTACTTCGACGGTCCGCAGGCAATGCCCAATGCCAATTTTGACGTGATGTACAGCGTGATACGCGATTACAGCGATGGCATCATCGTGAACTCAAACGCGTGGGGAGCAGAGTACGGCGACCCGGATCTGAGAACCGAAGAGGCGTCTGGTATCTATGCCAGTACGCCAGCAAATCATCTTCTGAAGCGGACCCCCATGGAACCGTGGAAGATGATCCACACTAAGAACATGATGTCGCCGTACTACAGTAAGCGCGACGACTTCAGGCAGGTCTCGAAAGAGATGCTGAGTAATGCTGGTCGGGGCAATGTCGACAACAACGATCAATCGGTTATCGACAGCCGGGGACCGAACTGGGACTCTCCCCAAGAGATCGCCACGAGGTACCCGAAGGCTGTCCAGGAGTTCATCGATGTAAGAGAAAACCTCGCCAACTGGTTCGGGCCGGAGCATGGGCCGGAGAGGCACGAGTCCACGACGGGCACGACGCCGTACTTCCTGGCGGGCTACGGCTACGAAGACGATGGACGAGGAAACTATGAGAAGTTCGCTCGTCCCAACAGCACGACTGGTCCGCAATGGGGATACGCGACCGCCAGGGACAACAACATCTACCTTCACATCATGAAGGGGCCGGACGGCAAGAAGGGCTTCGACGCGATTACCGACAAGTCCTTGACCATCCGTCCGATCAACGATCGGGTGAAGTCGGTGAGATGGTTGAACAGCGAAATCCCGGTGACGTCGTTCAGCCAGGAGGGCGACAGCCTGACCATCAACCTGGCCGACGTGCAGGAAGATCCGATCGACACGATCATCAAGATCGTGACCGACAGTCCTGAGCGCAAGTACAAGCTGACCAACATCGACGTGACTGGTGAGCAGCTGGCGCCGAAGGTATTGAAGGTCAAGGCCGAGGGCTACATGACGTATCCCGCGCTGAAGGCCAAGCTTTCGGACGTGACCTACAGCAGTGCGAATCCTGAGGTAGCGGCGGTTGAGCCCAGTGGAATCGTGCATCCGGTGTCGGACGGCACGACGAGCATCATCGTACGAGGCACTCATGAGGGTGTGACCAAACAAGGCGCGTTGAAGGTGACGGTCAAGGACGGCCTCGTCTATGTCTCCGACATGGTCAGCGCGTCGTTGCTGGTGGAAGGGAAAGAGGCCTACGGTGAGTTCGGCCTGAACGACGGGCTCAAGTACGAGATAGAAGGCAGGTCGGCCACAGGCGGGCCCATCGGCTTGGATGCGGCACAGATCAGATGGCATGGCGGCATCGTCGATCTGGCCGGCGGTGACAAGTACAAGCCGGTCGCCATCAAGGAAGTAGACACGTTCGCGTTCAAGAAGAACAAGATCATCACCCCGCAGGTCGAGGCGCCCACGAGGGGAGTCGTCTGGGCAGACGTGACACTGGACGGTAAAACCTTCACGACAAACAGGGTCTTCCTGGACCTGCTGCAGTACCGGAACCTTGCGAAGGGCGCCGAAATCACTGCCAGCCAGCAGCAGGATGCCGTGTCGAACCTCACCGACGGCAAGCTCATCGACGCCGACCACAACGATCAGTCGAAGTGGTCGGTGCCAGGAAACGAGAAGGCTTGGATTCAATTCAAGCTTCCAGCGAAGTCCGAGATCTCGAACATCGACATCAACTTCAACACGCTGGATCAGCGGTACATCAACACGCCCAAGACAATCGAGATCCAAACCAGTGACGACGGCGTGACCTGGAATGATGCCGGCACCGTCAACGGCCCCACGGGAAGCGCCTACTTCGGGTTCTACAACCAGTACCCGCTCAGCGCACAGGCCCGGTACGTGAAGCTGGTGTTCGACGGCGGCTCCAACGGGTCAACGACCGACCTGCTCGAAGTCGCCATCAACGGAGGCCGCCTGCGGCCGCAGACGTCCCTGACGCTGACCCCGACCGAGGCGGATGCGCAACCGGGCCGCGCCATCGACGTGAGCGGCACGTTCACTATGTCGGACAATGGGTGGGCGCCCGCGAACACGCCGATCACCGACGTGGAGCTTAGCGTGACGCCGCCCTCCGGGTGGCAGGTCGACGGTGCGACGGTGTCGAAGCCGTCTATGCAGGACGGTTCGTCCCTCGAGGGTCGGTGGGCCATCACACCACCGAAGCAGTTTGACCCAGGGTATGTCGACCTGCCGACCGTAGCCACCTACCATTTCCAATTCCCCGATGATCCGGTGGACCACCTGGTGCGTGTGGAGCGGTCAGTCCGGGTGTTCCTGCCGCCCCCCACCCCCACCCCGAGCGGAACCGCATATCTCAGCGACCTGCCGTTCCTGAGCGCGACCAACGGGTGGGGCCCGGTCGAGCGCGACAAGTCCAACGGTGAGGCCGGCGCCGGCGATGGAGCAACCCTGACCCTCGACGGGAAGACGTACGCCAAGGGCCTCGGGGTGCACGCGACCAGCGAGATCACCATCTGGCTCGGCCGTGCTTGTCGCACCTTCCATGCTGAGGTTGGTATCGATGACGAGAAGGCCCAGAGCGGATCGGTGGCGTTCCAGGTGCTCGGCGATGGCAAGCAGCTCGCCGATACCGGCGTCGTCCGCGGCCCCGACAACGCCCGCCCCGTCGACGTCGACGTGACGGGGGTCAGGATACTGACACTGCGGGTCACCGACGGCGGTGACGGCAACGGCTCCGACCACGCCGACTGGGCCGACGCCCGGGTGGTCTGCGACTGAGCCACCCGCCGGTCCGTTCTCACCCGCACGGTTGGCCACATGCCGCCACGGGAGTCGGATCCGCGATTCCCACCAGCGCTCTCTGCACATCACCCTCGGCGCACGTAAACCTCAGGTCGGGCACATCGCCGCAGACCCAAGGACTATCAGGCCGAGGATGATGTGCACAGGAACGCCCGCCATCTACGCGGCACCGGCAACTGACCCACCGCCCGCGTGTTGCCTTCCCCGGGCGGGGAAGGCAACACGCGGCGTTCCACTCCGGATGTCAACGAAGGAGAAGGAGGGGTATCGAGGGTTGGTCATGACAAATGACTATCGATACGGCTTCGTCAACTTGAATGGGATGTCTCGGGTCTGGAATGGTCGCCGGGCTTGTTGATCTTCCCGGGGAGGGCTGGCTGTGGAGACTGCCGGGGCGGCGCCGTCGTATCGGGGGTTCCGGTTCCCGGCGGAGATCATCTCCCATGCGGTGTGGCTGTACCTGTGGGTGCCGGAAATCACACCCACGCAGGTCAGCCCCGTCGACACATGACGGTTCCCCGTCCGGCACGATCACTTCTCATGCTCGTCCGCTTTGCCTACCTCGCGGTCACCCACGCCTTCGCAGCACTGCGGCTGCTGCCGAGGAGCGACCGTGACAAGGACGCCGAGATCCTCGCACTGCGCCGCCAACTCGCCATCCTGCAAAGGCAACTCAGCGACCACCGCCCTCGCTTCCGGGCTGAGGACCGCACGTTCCTCGCCGCACTGCTCACCCCGCTCCCTCGCGCGGCGCTGCCCAACTCCGTCTGCTGGTCAGCCCGGACACCGTCCTGCGCCGGCAGCGTGACCTTGCCCCTGCCGAAAACCTCATCCACCGAGGTCAGGCTGCATGTTGGTATTCGTGGAGAGTACCGCCGAGGCGGTCGCGTCGTCGTATGTCCAGGCGGGTTATCCCGTGCGGATCGGTGATCGGCGTGGGCAGCGGGTACAGCGGACGGGCGTTGGCGATGCCCTGATGGGGTCGGTGCCCGTTGTAGAAGTGTTCGAACTCGCGCAGGGCGTGGATCAGATGTCGCTGGTTCCAGATCAAGGTGCGGTCCAGCAGTTCGCGTCGGCAGGTCTGCACCCAGCGTTCCATGATCGAGTTCATTCGCGGCATCTGGACGCCACTGAGTACGAC
Organism: Streptomyces sp. NBC_00873; assembly: GCF_045207415.1. NCBI lineage: Bacteria > Bacillati > Actinomycetota > Actinomycetes > Kitasatosporales > Streptomycetaceae > Streptomyces > Streptomyces sp. NBC_00873. The sequence goes on along the minus strand of NZ_CP108803.1, from coordinate 8,884,458 downwards.
CTCTATCCCCGCATCCCGCAGGACCGTGTTGAACAGGTCGGAAAACTTTCCGTCCCGGTCCCGGATCAAGAACCGCGCCCGGCAGCCTGTGTCCTCCAAGTCCATGACCAGATTCTTCGCGGCCTGCACCACCCAAGCGCAGGACGGGTGCGCGGTCGCACCCAGAATGCGGATCCGGCGACTGCCGTGCTCGATCACCGCGAACACGAACAGCCGCGTCCCGGACAAGGAGACCGTCTCCAGAAAGTTGCAGGCCAGCAGGGCCTCGGCCTGGGAACGCAGGAAGTCCGCCCCGGTACTCGAGCTCCGTTCGGGTGACGGGTCGATCCCGGCGTCCCGCAGGATCTCCCAGACGGTGGAGGCGGCCACTTTCACGCCGAGGACCATCAGTTCGCCGTGGATGCGGCGGAAGCCCCAGCTGGGGTTCTCCCGTGCCAGGCGCAGGACAAGAACGCGGATGGACTGCACGGTACGCGGCCGTCCCGGTCGTTTCGGGCGTGACGCGGCAGCGTGGCGATGTGCGACCAGGTCGCGGTGCCAGCGCAGCACGGTGTCCGGCTGAACGAGTAGCCGTAGCCGGCGCAGTACGTCCAGCGGGAGCCGATGCAGCAGCGCCGCCAGAAACACTCGATCGCTCGGGCTGAACCGCACCTTCGCCTTGCCGAGTTGATGCTCCAGCACCGACAGTTGGTGGCGCAGGGCGAGGATCTCGAGGTCCTTGTCCCTGTCGTCCATCGGCAGCAGGCGCAGCATGGCGAACGTGTTCGTCACACCGAGGTAAGCCAGTCGAAGCAGCACGGTCAATCATGATGCCGCAGTGACCGCCGGCAGCGCGAGAGCCCTTGCTTGAGCGATCGCTGTCGGCATCCGCGAAACCCGGCACACCCACCCCCACCAGGGCGGATGAGGTTATCGGCAAGGGCAGCGTCCAGATGCCGCGAACGCTGGGTGCAGACCTGCCGACGCGAACTGCTGGACCGCACCTTGATCTGGAACCAGCGACATCTGATCCACGCCCTGCGCGAGTTCGAACACTTCTACAACGGGCACCGACCCCATCAGGGCATCGCCAACGCCCGTCCGCTGTACCCGCTGCCCACGCCGATCACCGATCCGCACGGGATAACCCGCCTGGACATACGACGACGCGACCGCCTCGGCGGTATTCTCCACGAATACCAACATGCAGCCTGACCTCGGTGGATGAGGTTTTCGGCAGGGGCAACGTCGTTGTGCGGTCAGGCCACCGCCTTGCGGAAACCTCACGACAAGGGCGTACCGCAGGCTGGACCGGCGCGATCACCGTGCCGATGTCGATGGCCTGCGGCGATACCGAACTGGCCATAGCTGTCGCCCGGTCCCAAGGTGTCGGCCGCTGAGGCGCTGGTGGAGTCGGCTCGCTCCCAATCCGCAGCGGGCCGCTGACCAACCTCGGCGGCGGCCCAGAAGCTTCGGACGATTGATATGAACAATTTCGGGAAGCTTGTCGCCATGGCCGTCGTCCCGGTGCCTGAGGTCGGATGCCTGAGGTCGGATGCAGCCGGATCAGGCTTGACCTGTGACCTTGCCATCCCTCGTGACCCTCACGGTGACCACCCCGCCGGCAGGGACTTCGACTCGCGGCCAATCGAGGAAGGCCGTGTACCCAAGAGGGCGGGCAGATTGGCGGGCCGTTTCCGCCAGCACCGACACCCGTGCCGCGTAGGCCGTATCGTTTGTCAAGCGGACTACGGCGTCATAACGGCTCTCGCGGACATATTCAGCCTCGACATGGTCAAAGGGAAAGAGGACTCCTTCCCCGGGCCGCACGTAGATTCCAGGAAGTTCGAGTGCCATCAAGATGCCGTTGGTCTCGGTCCAGGAGTTTCTCGTCCTGATGAAATTGCCGATGGCCTCCTTGCCCTCTGCATCGCTGGGCTGGATCCGCTCCATGCTCGAACCGATTAGGTAGTTGGTTGTTATATGTCCCGGCATGTTGACGGCCTCGGCGTGAGCATGCTGGATATCCCTGATGAGTTCAGCGTACTTCTTGTTCCCAGTCGCTCGGTATAGCTTGAACAGGTGGTCTGCGGAGGACGTACAGACGCCGGGCGCGGCATGCTTGTTTTGGCTGCTTGCCCAAACCGCGCCGGCCATCCTTCCATTCAGTTGCGCAATAGCACTGTCTGCCGGAAACCGAGGATCGTACGCAAGCGTCCAGGACGAGCACAGTGCGGCTTGGACCTTCGCGCGATCCAGCCAACCCGTCTTTCCGGTGTACTGGTACAGCGCCATGAATGACTCCAGGAGACCAAATGCCGATTCGCAATCCGCATCCTGTGAAATATCCCCGCACCCTCCGCTGGTGAATCCGCGGGACTTGATGTCGCGCTCATAGTAGAATTCGGCCGCTTCCTCGGCTACGGCCAACCAGTCCGGACGATGGAAGTATTCAGCTGCCAGGGCAAGCCCGGCCGGAGCGATGGCGCCGGCCGTCGAGTTGTAGACGGCGATATCGCCTGTTTCGGGCACGATGTACTGACCGAATTCTCCGCGCTCTCGCCAGGTCCGGGTGAAGGCCGCAGCCAGGCCACCCGCAGCCAATTCCCAGGATTCCTTGATGGCGCTGCCATGCCCTTGTGCCTTCAGGAGCATCAAATGCTTGATCAGCCAGAAGAGTACGTCTCCGTTCTTGCGCACCATCGCCTGTATCGCCGGAAAGTCGGGGTGAGCCTTCTCTGAGCGGATCGCGCCATCTTCGGTGATGAAGCCGTAGAAAAATCCGCTTCGCCCCTGCATGCGGGAACAGACGAAGTCAAGCTCCTCGGAGACCCTGCCGCGTTCCGTCGGGTCATTCAGAGCCAACATGGGGTAGGTGTTGATCATGCCGCTGACCCAACCCAATTGAAAGTGCTTAGAATTTTCCGGCGGATAGTACCTGCCGGCCGCGGTTTCGGTGAAAGTTCCCCGGCAGATGTCGGTGCCAAGCTCCGCCAGCTTGCTCATCGGAAGCAGGTTGCGAGGCATGGTGGGGCCAGTAAGCGACTTTCGCACATCCATGAACTTTTGCAGGACTGCCGGAATTCCGTCAGCATCGAAATTGAAGACCTGGAAGCGAATCGACACCGCGTCACTGGGAGCCCAGTTCGACGCCCTGTCCTCGCTCGGTCGAAAGTCGCCGAAACCGGCCACCTGCTGGCGCACGACGGGCGCCGAAATGCGGAATTCACAGCTTTCCCTGCTCGCGCTCTCTTCAACCGAGAGTCCGCTATTGCCCAGTCGGGTTCCTTGCTCCGTGAGGACGATCCAGCCCTTCCTCAACTTAGGCGAGAAGAAGCTCATCGCTGGGGCGGCGGTATTGCAGGTTTCCAGCTCGATCCGCGAAGGCATCGCGATATCGGAGGCCAGTCGTGGGTTATTCGATATCGTCAGTGGCGTCCGGGGGTTGTAGTACATGTCGACCGGGTAGTCCGGATTGTATCCATCGCCGATGGCGCGATAGCGATTGCCGTTGTAGACTATTCCGGGAATCAACACGTAGTTCGCGGTCTCCCAGTTCTCGAATGGGAAATCGACAGAGATCGCGGTTTGTTCTGCTTCCCCCTTCTCCAGAGTGCATGTCAGGGTGACCTCCCATCCATGATCATCGGGCACCCGCCGCGTCTCCCACTCAAGCCGCCACTGCCGCGGGCCGTCGGTCAGCGTGTCGCCTTCAAATTCTTGGGATTGGCGCAGCGTCGTGCCCTCATATTGCCGAATCGACACCCGGAGAGAGCCGTGCAACTCTCGCAGAGAACGGCTCAGTTCGGCAGCCTGGCCACCCGCTCCGGCAACCCCTGCGTCGAGCGGTTGGGCTCGCGCGATCGTCGGTTCGAGAGTGATCTTCGCGCCGACTCCGGCGGCCGTCAGCAGAGAAAGGCAGTGTCTCCTGTCGAGCATTCTGCAACCATCCTCGCGTGTGTGTCCCTACGGGGAAGCTTCAGATCAATGCCGATACCATGTCACGGCCTGCGAGCAGCGTGCAAGGGTAAATCCGAAACATTTCTCCTTACCGGCGGTGTCTCCTGCTGAGCTGCCCCCGCGTGTCCGGAGACCTACCAGTCACTGACCTTCAGTGCGTGATGTCGTGGGGTGCCGACGGGTCGTGAAGCCTGCGGTATCCCCTTGTCGTGAGGTTTCCGCAAGGCGGTTGCCTGACCGCACAACGACGTGCCGCCCGCGAGCGGCTCCGGCTCCGGGCTGCCGAACGCTTCGCCGTCAAACCGGTCGCACACGGCTGGCCGAACCGGACTGGGACCCTGGCCCGGATCAAGACGGTGATCGGGCGGCGGTTCCACAAGAGCGACACCGTCCAGGGGTGGCCGTCCTGCTGAAGCGGCACGGCTTCAGCTGCCAGGTGCCAGCCCGGCGGGCGAGCGAGCGCGACGAGGAGGCCGTCGTGGGATGGGTGAAGGACACGTGGCCGCAGGTGGAATCGCCGCGGCGGCGCGGGGCGCCTGGCTCGTGTTCGAGGACGAGGCCGTCTTCTCGATGACGCAGCTGACCCGCCGCACCTGGGCCCGCCGCGGGCGCACTCCCGTGGTGCGGGTGCCGGGCCGCCCGTCGACGACTTTCGGCCGCCGCCGTGGCCTGCTACCGGCGCGGGCAGCGCTCCCGGCTGATCTACCGTCCCCGTCCCGACGATCGCCGGGACGGACGCAAGAGCTTTGATGGGAAGGACCACCGCGACCTGCCGCAAGCCGCCCATGAGCAACTCGACGGCCCGATCGCTGGCCACCGGGATGCATCGTTACAGCGCGGAGCGCGACTGGCTGACGGTCCAGCACCGCCGTCACCGATCCGGCCCACGTCATCCGCACCGTCCAGCGAGGGCTGCGAGAGATCCAGTCCCACAGCGAAGTGACCGACGACTGCCTCGCGGGGACCGGCCTCGTCCACTCCTCACCCTGACGACATCACGCTTTCAGCGTCAGTAGCCACACCTGGACCAGGCCGAGCGTCTTCTTCGAAAGGCTTCCCAATGCTGAGCTTGACTCTGTCGGGGATCTTGGAGTATCCCGGTGCGGCAGCGTGATCAACGGGCATGCTCGGGGCTGTTTCGAAGACCGATGTAGTCACTGAGGTGTCCGTTGTCCATGCGTTCCCGTTCCGGTGAGCAAGTCCCGTCCCTGACCGCGCAGATCGCACGGTCGAGCAACCCAAACGGCACCATGGCGTGTGGGTGCGAGACCGGCTGGACGGGCTGTGGCACGACGAGGATTTCGCCGGCTGGTACCCGCGCAACGGGCGTCCCGGTCTCTCGCCCGCCCAGCAGCGGGTCCTTGCCGTGCTTGGTGTCGTCCCAGCTCTCGGGCAAGAACAGACGCCAGTCGACGGCCGAGGACGCGATGTCGCTGACCAGGTTCACACTGACGCCGATCTGGCAGTTGCCGCGCTTGCCCAGCGCGCCGCAGTACATCCGCGCCACCCCCGGCGAGTCGTAGCCGTCCTTGGGGAAGCCCACGTCACGTCTTCGGCGGCATGTCGAAGGGCGAGCGCAACCGCATCAAGATCCGTGTGCATTCCGCCATGGCCTCGCAGACCCTCGTTGAGGGCCGCTACCTCGGCGGACGCCCTCCCCACGGTTACCGACTCGTCGACCTCGGCCCGCACCCCAACCCCCGGCAATGCCGCCACCGGCAGGCGTCTGCACGGCCTGGAACCCGACCCTGTGGCCGCTCCCGTCGTCGTACGGATCTTCACCGAGTACCTGCGCGGGCTCGGGATCTTCGCCATCGCCGAAGGCCTGACCCGCGACCAGATCCCCAGCCCCTCCGCACACGACCCGGCCCGCAACCCGCACCGCGACACACAGGCCTGGTCCAAGAGCGCCGTCCGCGCGATCCTCACCAACCCCCGCTACACCGGCCGCCAGGTCTGGAACCGGCAGCCTGTGTCTCGGCGCAGCAGGACAGCCAGTACGGACAGCATGGTGCGAGCAGCGCGGTACAACAGAGACACGATCATCGGGACAGCGTCCCAGCCACCACCGACAAGCATAGACACCGCTGCTCACCTGCAGCGATGGCTTTACGAGCACCACAGGCGAATAGGTCTACCCGATCCGCTATATCGACGCGGCGTGAAGGTGAGGGACGGCGGCATGGTCACCAACAAGTCCGCCTACCTCGTGATCGGTGTCGACGTTGACGGCATCGGGTGTGCCACCACCCCTGATGCCCCCGACCCCGATGCGGGACGCCCACCTCGACGCCACGGCCTACGGAAAGTGGCTCTGGTTCCTGCCCATCAGGGCCCTCGACACCGGCTGGCGCACCGTCAAGACCGCTGTGGAAGCTGGACGGCTCGGCCCCGCGCCAAAGTTGCCACCCTCGGCAAACGGTCGGTCGCGGCTCAGACCCTGGCCGATGAGGACGCGCGGGACGGTGCTACCCGCCGAACGTGTAGGGAGCGAAGCCGCCCACGTCGGGCTTTGCCCTGAACACGGCACCCGCGGCGGCTTCTGGATCTGTCAGGCCGAAACGCGACGTGGTGATGTAGAGCTCGGAGTAGTCCGGGCCCGCGAACGTGCAGGCCGTGACCTGCCTGACCGGAACCGCTATCTCGGCGTCGCGTCGTCCCGTGCCGTCGAAGTGCAGCAGCAGGCCTGAGCCGAACAGGGCGAGCCAGACTCCGCCGGCCAGGTCCACGGCGATGCCGTCCGGGAATCCCTCGCCGGTCACGTCCGCGAACGGCCGGCGGTCGGCGATTGCGCCGTCCGGACCGAGTTCGAGGATGTCGACCCTTCCGGTCAGGCTGTCGACGTAGTAACCGCGTGTTCCGTCCCGAGTCCAGGCCAGGCCGTTCGAGCAGCCGATGCCCTCGATCGCCTCGACGACGCCTCCCGCGGGATCGAAGCGCCAGAGCGCCCCGGCGCCCGGAGTCAGGTCGTAGGCCATCGAGCCGCACCAGAACCGGCCCAGGGGATCGCATGCACCGTCGTTCATACGCACCCCCGGGGCAGTCCAGCAGGTCACCGTTTCGGTCACGGCGAAGCGGTCGTTCAGGAGACAGAAGCCGTGCTCCAGGCCGGCCACGAATCCGCCGCTGCGGCGGGGCCGGATCGCGGCGACCACCTCACCGAGGTGCTCGCGACGGGTCTCCGCTCCACTGTCATCGATCAGGACCACGTCGCCGGCCAGCATGTCCAGCACCGCGAGTCCGTGGCGGTCGAGCCGGACCGGCCCTTCGCCGTGATCGGTCAGGCGCTTGGTGAACTGTTCGGCTTCGATCCGCTTCATGGTCCCTCGCCGATCGGCTCGTTGGTGAGCGTACCGTCCACTTGGCGCAGGAGCCGGTCCGGATTGGCATCGCGGAGCGATCGCGGCAGAGCGTTGTCAGGGACGTTCTGATAGGCGATGGTTCGGAGGAAGCGGCTGATGGCACCGGCACCCACCGATGTGTGGCGTGTGTCGCTGGTCGCGGGATACGGGCCTCCGTGAAATTGCGCCCAGGTGATCGCGACTCCGGTCGGCCAGTCGTCCACCAGCACCCGCCCCGCGCGCTCAGCGAGCGCGGCCACCAGTCCCGCGACATCTTCGCCGGAGCCGCGATGCACAGTCCCGGTGAGCGTACCGGGGAGCGCCTGGATCGCTGCTTCGAGCTCGGACTCGGACTCGTAGGTAACCAGTACGGTGCTCGGTCCGAAATGCTCCTCGGCGATCGTGCCAGGATCCGCGATCAGCGCCTTCGCGGTGGTCGACGCGACAGTGGACGCCTCGAAGGCGCCGCGGTCGTCGGGAACCTGCTGTCCGGTCGCGACCAGGCCGATCTCGCCGTGGGCGAGGAAGTCACGCATCGCGGTGCGGTGACGGTCGCGGATGGCGCGGTGGAGCATGACGCCGGCCGGACGATCGGCGATGAGCGCGGCGAGCCGCTCCGTGATGCCGCTGCCTGCGGGGATCAGGATCAGGCCGGGCTTGGTGCAGAACTGTCCGGTGCCCAGAAGGAACGAATCCGCCAGCCCCGCCGCGATCCAGTCGGCGCGCTCCCTGCTCGCACGCGCCGTCACGATCACCGGGTTGACGCTCCCCATCTCCGCGAAGAACGGGATGGGGTTCTTGCGTCGGGAGGCGATGTCGGCCAAGGCGTGGCCGCCGGCGACCGAGCCGGTGAATGCGCCCGCCGATACTCGGCAGTCGTTGAGCGCGGCAACGCCGACGTCGAAGCCGCGGACGGCGGCGAAGGCACCCGGCGGCACGCGCTGCGTGGCCAGCGCGTCCTTGATGGTTTCGGCAACCGCTTCGGACAGCAGTGGGTGCCCGGGATGGGTCTTGACGATGACCGGGCAGCCCGCCGCCCACGCGCTGGCGGTGTCTCCGCCGGCCACGCTGAACGCGAACGGGAAGTTGCTCGCGGCGAAGACCAGCACGACCCCGATCCCGGTGCGGACGGATCGCAGGTCGGGGCGAGGCGCCGGGACCCACGACCGATCGCTGCGGTCGATGGTCGGCTCGAACGGCTGTCCCGTCTCGGCGTGCTCCGCCAGGAACCGCAGCTGCGTCGTGGTGCGGATGACCTCGCCGGTCAGCCGGGCGTCGGGCAGCCCGGTCTCGCTCCGGGCCAGCCGCACCAGTTCGTCGGAGCGGCGGTCGAGCGCGTCGGCGACCGCCCTGATCCACCGGCCGCGATCCGCGGCGCTCATTGCGCGCAGGACGGGCGCCGCCGCCCAAGCGGCCGCAAGTGCGTCTTCGAGCTCTTGCGGAGTGGTCTCGTCCATCGTCGCGAGAACCGCGTCGTTCATGGGGTTGACGCTGGTCCAGGTCATGTAAGCAGCCCTTCGAACACGCTCCGGTCGTCGGTCACGACGTTGGACAGGGCCCCGACCTGGTCGATGGTGACAGTGGCTCGGTCCCCGGGCCGCAGTCCCTCGCCGAGCGGAGGCACGATGCCGGTTCCGGTGGTCAGGACGACGCCGTCAGGGAACTGCTCTCCCTGGAACAGCCAGCGGACCAGTTCGTCGTAATCGCGTCTCATGGAGGAAGTCCTGACCTCGCCGGAAAAAACGGTCTCGGAGCCCCGGTACACGGTCATGGCGATGTGCAGGTCCTCAGGCTTGCTGATCGCCCACCACGGCACGATCGAGGTGGACAGCAGACAGCTGCCCGGGAACACCTTCGCCTGCGGCAGATAGATGGGGTTGACCGCCTCGATGCTGCGCGCCGTCAGATCGTTGCACACGAGCGCGCCCACAATCTCTGCGTGCCGGTTCAGGACGAGAGCCAGTTCCGGTTCGCACACCGAGTCGGTGCAGTCCGGGCGTATGCCTCCGGGATCACCGTCGGTGAGCACCCGCCAGGCAACGGACTTGAAGAACAGCTCCGGCCGGTCGGCGTCATAGACATCGAGGTAGACCTTTTCGAAGCCGGACTCTTCCGCGCGGGCCGCGCGCGAGTGCTGGTAGGTGACGCCGGCGCCCCACACCTCGGTACGGCCATCGATCGGCGCGAGCAGTTCGACGTCACCGGGATCGACGCGGCGCCCGCTCGACACGGCGTCATCCGTGGCCCGCCGGATGTCGGCGACCCTGTGCTGAAGCACCTCCGCCATGGTGGGAAACGGGAGTTCGCTGAGGTGGTCACCGCTGTGGATGCCGACCTTTGTCGTCCCGTCCGGCGCGCGCCAACGAACAAGCTTCATCATGGCTCCTTCTCTCATGAATAAGACGCTCAGGCGGCGTCGAGCTGGCTGATCCGTCGTCGGGTCGCATCGTCCTCGCGTAGACCCGTCGCGAGTTGCAGGCCCAGCCCGGGTTCGTCGGACAGGGCCGCTCGCCCCTCGCGGATCTGCGGCAATCCCGTGACGACCCGGGGGTACCACGTCCGCAGATACGCGCGGACGGTCTCCTGGAAGAGGGCGTTGGGCTGCGCCATCGACAGGTGGAAGCATGCGGCCAGGGTGATCGGACCGGTGCAGTCGTGCGGGGCGATGGGTATCGCGAAGGTGTCCGCGATGCTGGCGACCTTGCGGGCTTCGGTGATCCCGCCGGTCCACTGAACGTCCAGCGTCGCGTAGGAGATCTTTCCCTGCTGCAGCAAGGGCAGGAAACCGCGTCGGCCCACGGCCGTCTCGCCGAGCGCGACGGGTACGCCTACTTCATCGCACAGGGCGCCGATCGAGTCGATCGCGTCCGGCCGGATCGGGTCCTCGACCCAGAAGGGCCGGAACGGCTCAAGCGCGCGGCAGATCTCGACCGCGGCCTGGCGCGACCACAGGCCGTGCAACTCGATCATCAGGTCCATGTCCATGCCCACGGCCTCGCGGATCTCGTTGACGATGCCCAAGGCCGCGCTCAGATCCTTCGGACGGATCCGGGTACCCGCCGAGGCTTCGGCGGCCGGGTCGAAGGGCCAGATCTTCATGCCCCGCAGACCCTCTTCATAGAGCTCCTTGGCCAGGGCGCCGGGCCTGGTGAAGAAGGCACGCAGATCCTCGTATTCACCGACTGCTGAGTCTCCCCAGTTGGAAGAGGTCTGCCGCGAGGTCCGCTGGATGTAATCGGGACCGGCACAGGTGTTGTAGACGTCGATGGTGTCCCGGACCGGGCCGCCCAGGAGCTGGGCGACCGGTCTGCCGGTTCGCTTGCCCAACAGATCCCATAGAGCCATGTCGACTGCGCCGTTCCCGCGGACCTCCACACCGCCGCCCTGGAATCCTACGTAGGGGGCGAGCAGTGCCGCGGTCGCCTCGGGGGCCGGATCCTCAAGGCCGAGGAGCAGCGGCGCGACATGGCTGTGCAGATAGGCCTCGACCGCAGCCGACTGGAAGAAGGAGTCGCCGAGGCCGACCTCGCCGTCATCGGTGTGCAGCACGACGACGCACAGGTTGTTCTGGAACCGGGGTCGCAGGGTTTCCAGGGCTACGATTCGCACGCGCTTCACATGCCTTTCGTTGATTCTCTGTCAGGGCTTAGGCGTGCCCGTCTGAGAGGGATGGGAGGAGGATGGCCCGATCAGGCCGCGCCTTCGTTGCGCCGTTCCGCAGTGATCCGCGCCGCCGATGAGCCACGCCTCCCGTGGTCAGGCGACCTTCGCCTCGCGTGCGCTCACCGCAGCGATGTTGGAGGAGTCGACTACTTCCGCGCCGGTGTCGTAGGTGAAGGACGGGTAGCCCGGGTCGATCTGCTGGGCCAGCAGTGCCGCGGCGACCCACCCCTGGGCCCAGGGGTTCTGGCCGATCGTGTAGTCGATGCTGCCGTCCTTGATCCCGGCCAGAACCGGGGACGTCATATCGAATCCGCCGTTGGCGAACTTCCCGACGAGGTTCTTGCTCTTGGCCCAGGTGGCGACGAACTGGCACTCGAAGGCGGTACCGGCCCACCCGGCGACAGAGTGCGGGTCGCGGCTGTAGCGGCCGTCGATCTTCGAGACCGCTCCGGCCTCATCCGTGCCGACGATGAGGTCCTCGGTGGTGAACTTCGTCCCGTGGGCGCGGTTGTAGTCGGACACTGCCTGCTTGATGCCCTTGCCGCGCTGCTCCAGGGCCGAGTTGCCGGCCTGGATCTTGCCGATGACGATCGCACCGCTCCGGCGGCCTTGCTTGGCGATGTGCTTGAGAATCTGTTCCCCGGCGGTGACGCCGGCGGGCACGAAGTCCTGCCCGACGAAGCCGACACCGAGCTTTTCGTAGTCGGCGCTGGCGACGTTCGACAGGATGACCGGGATGCCCGCGGCCTGGGCCGCCTTGATGACGCCGTCGTAGGACGTGTCGTCGATGCGGGTGAGGATGAGGCCGTCGGGCTTTGCGTTGACCGCGTTCTGCATCATGTTGACGACGGTCGACTGGTCGAATGTGGCCGGGCCGGTGAACTGGGTCTGCCACCCCATTGCCTTGCCGTAGGCCTCGAAGCCCTTCTGCACCGGCGGGAAGAAGCTGTTCTTCTCATGGACGACGAAGATGACCTTCTTGCCCTTCTGCGCTCCCCCGCTGCCGCTGCCGGCCTCAGCCGACGAGGTGGAGGACTTACACGCCGAGAGCGCGCCCGCGGCGAGGACGGTGACGCCGCCGCCGAGGATGCCCCTGCGACTGAATCTGCCGGACGGACCGGCCGAGGTGGGATTGGACACCTGACTCATCTCGCTTCATTGGGAGACGTCTGTCCCCGCGAGGGGACAGAGCTGGTGGAGAGGATGGATGGAGAGGTGGAGCATGGTGTCCGCGTCGCTGTGACCGGATTCAGTTCCGACGCGTTCGCAGGTGTGGCGATGAGGCGGCGGCGCTGTCAGCGCATCGCCGTCTGACGCGTCGCGACCAGCCGGTTGACCAGTACCGCGGCGAGAATCAGCCCGCCGGTGGCCACCTGCTGCCAGTTGCCGTCGACTCCGAGCAGCACCAGGGCATTGACGATGAGGCCAGCGACCAGCGCGCCGAACAGCGTCCCTGTCACGCTGCCCACGCCGCCGCTGAGGCTCGCCCCGCCGACGACGACCGCGGCGATGACGTTCAGTTCGAAGCCGTTCCCGGTCAGCGGGTTGGCGCTGCCGAGCCAGCCCACGAGGAGGACGGCCGCCAGGCCGCACAGTGCGCCGGTCAGGCCGAAGCACACAACCTTGATCCGGTTCGCGCGGATGCCGGCGTCGACGGCGGCCTTCATGTTGCCGCCGGTGGCGTAGACGTCGTAGCCGAACTTGGTCCGGCTCAGCATCCAGCCGAAGGCCAGCATGATGCCGCCCATCCAGACCGTCTGCATCGCCAGCGATCCGACTGCACTGCCTCCGACGAGGCTGTGGTATTGCTTGCTGACGGGGGCCACGATCGGCTCACTGGCGGTGAGTAGCAGGGCGAAGCCGCGCAGGATCGCCAGTCCGGCCAGGGTCACGACGAACGAGGGGACCTTGAAGACTGTCGTCACCAGGCCCTGGACCAGCCCGATGCAGGCGCCGAGGGCGATGACGACGACAGCCGCCTCGCCGGCCGGCATCGACCATTCGGTCAGGCTGTAGGCCATCACGACGGACAGAAGTCCGTACTGCGAGCCGACCGACAGGTCGATCTCACCGACGACGACGACCAGCGTCATGCCGGTGCCGATGATACCGATGAACGCGATCTGCTGGGCCACCGAGAGCAGGTTCTGGCTCGTCAGAAAGTTGTTCACGAACAGCGCGCAGTAAAGGAAGATGGCGGCAGTGGCCACCAGCACGCCGAACTCGTGGGCGCCGAACAGCCGGCGCATGATCCCCGCTTCGGCGTCACGGTCCAATCTCTTGACGGCAGGAGCGATGGCGGTCACTGGACGCCCCTCTGGCCAGTAGCGGACGGCAGGGATTGGGTCGGTGCCGTCGCCGCGGACGGGTCGAGGATGCGGGAAACGGCGTTGGCGGCGGTGTCGCCGAGGATGAGCCCGACGACGTCGGCCGCGCTCGTGGAGTGCACATCGCGGACGCCCTGCACCTGTCCGGCGCGCATCACTACCACTCGGTCGGCTACGGCGAGCACATGGTCGACGTTGTGGCTGACCACGGCGACTGCGGTTCCGCGGCTCCTGAGTTCCGTGATCAGCTTCAGGACGTTCGCCTGCTGTTCGGGGCCCAACGCGGCGGTCGGTTCGTCGAGCAGGACGACCTTGCCGCCCTGGTGGACGGCGCGGGCGATGGCGATGCACTGCCGCTGCCCGCCGGACAGACCGCCGACCGGCAGGCGCACCGAGGGTATCCGGATGCTGAGCTCGTCAAGGACGGCGCGCGCCTCGCGGCGCATACGGCGGCGGTCCACGACGAATCCGCGCCGGGGCTCCTGGCCGAGGAACACATTCGTCGCCACGTCCCGCTGGTTCACCAGGGCCAGGTCCTGGTAGACGACGGAGATCCCGTGCGCGGCGGCGTCCCGCGGGCTGCGCATCGACAGCGGTTGGCCGGCCATGATGAGGGTGCCCGAGTCGGGGCGTATCGCTCCGCAGAGCACCTTCATCAAAGTCGACTTGCCGGCGCCGTTGTCCCCCATGAGGCCGATGACTTCCCCCTCGGCTATGGTCAGGCTGACGCCGCGCAATGCTTCAACTCCGCCGAATCTCTTGCGGATGTCTGCTACTTCGAGAACAGGCATCGGCCTCGGTTCCTCTCGGTCGGGTTCCGGAGCGGCCGTTCAGTCGCTCTGGTCAGGGAGATTTGCGACGTAGACGTTCAGCACCTCCGCGAGGTCCGGGGTGCTGGTGGCGCGCCGGGTGAGCACATCGGTGAGCGGGGCGTCCAGGTCCGGTCCGTAGAAGTGCTGGGCCATTTCGATGTGCTCGGTCATCGCGGCGCGGGCGGTGTCCGGGTCCTGGTCGGCGATTGCCTCCAGGATCACGTCGTGCAGCGGGACCGCGACCCCGCGCACGGCGCGGTCGGTCAGGCTGCGGAGCACGACGCCGTGAGTGAGGGGCCGGATCGACCCGAACATCAGCTGGATGACCGGGTTCCGTGAGGCCACGGTGATCGACTCGTGGAACGCGACGTCCAGGTCGGCCGTTACGGCGAGCGACTTCTCCTGGTCAAACGCCGCAAGGATCCGACGCATGTTGGTGAGGTCGTCCTCGGTGCGGTTCTGCGCAGCAAGCGCCGCGGCCTGGCCTTCCAGCATGCTGCGGGCCACGACCAGGTCCCGGGCCGTCACCCCGCCGCGCCGCGCCAGCAGTGTCGGGTCGCCGCCGTGGCTGCTCGGGCGGAGATCGCGGACGAAGCTTCCCCGACCCGCGGCGACGGTGATCAGGCCCCTTTCCTGGAGCGCCCGCAGCGCCTCCCGGATGACGGGGCGGCTCACCTGATACTCCAGGGCCAGCAGCCGCTCGGAAGGGAGCCGCGTGCCGACTGCCCATTCTCCCGAGAGCAGCCGCGTTTCCATCGCGGCCGCGACGTCCGCCCCCGAGGGTGGAGTGTTTATCATCGAACTGGTAAGACCGGTCATGCCGAAAGATATACTCGCCGCCGTCCAGCGCCGTCAAGCGTCCACCAAAGGTTCTTTCACCCGACCGGCGCCGCAGCTTTGGACGCCACCTGGTTCATGACAATCCGGAGGTTGACATGGAAGCGACTTCGAACGAGAGCCCCTGGGGCCTGGCCGGACGTCGTGTGGTCCTCACCGGCGCGCTCGGCGAGATCGGGCAGGTCATCGCCGCGGCGTTCCGGTCAGCAGGCGCGCACGTCCTGCTGACCGACCTGCCCGACGCGAGCGAAGCTGCCGAGGCTGTGACCGCTTCAGGCTTCACCCAGCACGAATACGCGGCCTGTGACATCGCATCGGCGGACGATGTCCGGGCTCTCTTCGACCGGGCCTGGGAGGTGTTCGGCGGTCCGGCGGACATCGTGTGCGTGCACGCCGGGGTCGTTGGTTCACATCCCACCGTCGACTACCCCGTCGAAGCCTTCGACGAACTGATGGCGGTGAATCTGCGCGGCTCGTTCCTTGTTGCGTCAGAGGCAGCGCGGCGCTGGCTCGCGGTCGAGGCGGCCGGGATCCTGATCTTCACCACGAGCTGGGTCCAGGACGTGCCCTGGCCGGAGATCGGCCCCTACTCGGCCAGCAAGGCCGCCGTCCGATCACTGATGCGCACGTTCGCCCGCGAGCTCGCCCCACGGGGCATCCGCAGCAACGCCGTGGCGCCCGGAATTGTCGGCGTCGGCATGGCCAGACGCCAATGGGACTCCGATCCCGCGTATCGGTCCCGCGCGCAGCGCGCGATCCCCCTCGGCAGGCTCCAGACGCCGGAGTCGGTGGCCGATGCGGTGCTCTTCCTGGCCTCGCCGCTGTCCGCGTACATGACCGGCGCCACGCTGCTGGTCGACGGCGGAGCGAGCCTGTATCCGATGGACGAATGAGCATCTGGTCTTACCAGTTCAACCAATGTAGGGTCGCGATCTGCACGAGATCTTCCCCCTTGGATCCCGAACTCTCGTGCCGAGACCGAGCCAGGTCGTCCCGTTCCCCCGCGCATGCGACGCCGCCGGCCTGCCTCACCGCTGCCCCACGATCGCCGCTCCCCGTCGAAAGGCTTCAAGCGATGCTCGCCGCCCGATGGCACGGCCGTGACGACATCCGTATCGAGGACGTCGCGCCGCGAGAACCCCGCAATGACGAAGTGCTGGTCAAGGTCCACTGGTGCGGTATCTGCGGCACCGACCTGGAGGAGTACCGTGCCGGACCGCTCATCATCCCGACCGGCGAGCCGCACCCACTGAGCGGACGGATGGCGCCGCTGACGCTCGGACACGAGATCGCAGGCGAGGTCGTCCGGGCCGCCCGGGACGGAACCGGTCCCGCAGTGGGGACTTATGTGGTTCCGGACGTGGTGAACGGCTGCGGGCAGTGCTGGTGGTGCCTCCGCCACGAAGAGGGCCTGTGCCCGAGCGTCTGTGTACCCGGCCAGCAGGACGACGGAGGCCTGGCCGAATTCATGGTGGCCAAAGCCCGGACCTGCGTTCCGGTCCCGGCCGGATTACCGATGGAGACCGCCGTCCTCGCCGAACCCGCTGCCGTGGCGGTCCGCGCCGTCCGCAAGGTGCCCGAGATCATCGGCGCCGTCGCCGTGGTCGTCGGCGGTGGGACGATCGGCCAGCTCACCGCGCAGGCCGTGCTGGCCGCAGGCGCCGCGGACTGCTGGCTGGTCGACCCGTCGGACTACCGGCGCCAGTTCGCGCAGGCCCACTC
The DNA here is from genome assembly GCF_045207415.1 of Streptomyces sp. NBC_00873. Lineage (NCBI taxonomy): Bacteria > Bacillati > Actinomycetota > Actinomycetes > Kitasatosporales > Streptomycetaceae > Streptomyces > Streptomyces sp. NBC_00873. Next base: position 8,867,817 of record NZ_CP108803.1, on the reverse strand, counting down.
CTCGGTCCGCAGCTCCTCACCCGATGACCTCGCCGACGTCGTGGCCGGCCTCGGCGAGCCAGGCGTCGACGTCGTTTTCGAGTGCAGCGGCGCCCCAGGACAGTTGACCCGGTCAGTCGATCTCGTGCGGCCGGGCGGCGTCGTCGTGGCCGTGGGACTCGGCTCCGGGACGCAGCCCGTCCCGCTCCCGGCCCTCGTCCTCGGCGAGCGCCGGCTCGTCGGCTCCGCAGCCCACCTGTGGGACGCCGACGTCGCCCAGGCAGTGCGAATGCTGGCCGACGGGCGGTTCGACGCCGCCGGCCTGATCACGCATCGGATCCCGCTGCATGATCTGGTGACTGTCGCGCTTCCTCTGCTGTCACAGCCGGATCCCGAGGTCCTGAAGATCGCCATCGACTGCCGCTGACCGCATGACCGTGGCGCCCGCACCGCGACCGGTGCGGGCGCCACGATTGCGGTGCGCTACAACGTATTGATCTGGCCGGCGTTGAGCGCGTAGGTGTTGTGGTTCGCGGTGACGTCGGCCGGACGGAACACCAGTGAGGAAGTTCCATTCTGAAGTTGCTGGCGTCTCTCCCTTATCAGCAGATCCGCCGTTGATGAGACACTCCCGTCGGCCGCGACGGGCTTTCGCCGGTTCCGGGTCTGCACGGTCTCCGGTGTAACTGATGATCAAGGAAAAGACATCAAGTGACCAACACCGTGACCGCGTTCGTGGACGCCGATGGCCAGGCGGAACCGTCGCTGGAGTCCCCGGCCGTCGAGCAGAAGCTCATCGGCCAGCTCGTCGAGCAGACCCGGGCCAAGGGGCTGCAGCTGACCGGCGAGGGCGGGTTGCTGGAACAGCTGACAAAGACAGTCCTGGAGTCCGCCCTGCAAGGCGAGTTCACCGGCCATCTCGGCTATGACAAGCATGACCCGGCGGGCAAGGACGGCGGCAACAGCCGTAACGGCACCCGGTCCAGGACGGTGCTGACCGATATCGGCCCGATCGAGATCGACGTGCCTCGCGACCAGGAGGGTTCCTTCGAGCCGGCCATCGTCAAGAAGCGGCAACGTCGGCTGACCGGCGTGGACGAGATGGTCCTCTCGTTGTCCGCGAAGGGCCTGACCCACGGCGAAAATTCCGCGCATCTGGCCGAGGTCTACGGCGCGAACGTGTCCAGGACGACCATCTCCACGATCACCGGCAAAGTGATGGACGGCATGGCGGAATGGCAGAGCCGACCGCTCGACCGCGTCTACCCGGTCGTCTTCATTGACGCTGTCAACGCCGCCATGAGCCTCGACCCGACCGGCGCCGGCCGCAAACGCTGGACCATGCGCTGGAAGGGCGCAATGAACGCTTCGACCTGGCCTTCGACGGCCGCCTCGCCGCAGGCCAACTCTAGCCACATCAACCCCAGTTACACCTTTGACAAGACAGACCCGGTTCCGGCCCGCGGGGTGCGTGCCGGAACCGGAGAGGTGGTGCGATTGCTTGTACGAGGGAGTGGTTCGGTTCGTTATCGGGTGTCGACCGCGTCGATTTTGACGCCGGGCTTGCCATCGTTTGCTGTGATGTCGGTTTGCTCGTAGCGGATTGTCACCGGTCCGCGGACCGGGACCCAGAAGGGCATCATGTGGTAGCTGCTCCAGCTGCCGGTGGGTGGGAAGCTGACGGTGCCGACGACCGTGCCGTCGACGGCAACAGTTGCCTGTATGCCCCTGCTGTTTCCGTTGGAGTATCGGATCGTCAGGCCGTTGCCGGTGAGGTTGGACCAGGTGATCGAGTCACCGGCCTCCTCGCCCATCGACCCGACCGCCTTGCCGCCGGAGGCGGCCGGGTCGTCGTAGACGGTGACGCCCTTGAGGACGCCGCTCTCACCTTCGTCGCCGGTGCCGTTGAGGGTGAGGCTGTCGATGTTGCAGCAGTATTGGTTGCCGGCTGCGGTGTTCGCCGCGGCGTCTGCGGCGGTGATGCGCAACGTCACGGAGTTGCGGACGTGTTGGGGGATCTTGAAGGTGCGGAAGGTGTCCCAGGATTTGGTGGAGGGCAGGGTGAGGGTTGTCTGGGTGGTTCCGTCGGTGATGAGGGTGACGTGGTTGGCGGTCGGGTAGCCGTTGGAGTAGCGAATCGAGATCGAATCTGCCCCCCCGGTGTTTTGCCAAAGGATCTGGTCCCGGGCTTGGCCGAAGAAGGCGATCACGGGCATGCCGGGTGTGTCCTGCATGTACCCGGGGTCGCCGGAAAATCCTCCGTTTGAAACGCCGATGTAGGGGACGGTCTTTTCACCGATGCGTTGGGACGCGCCAACGGTGAGAGTTCTGGTGCCGGTGTTGAAGTCGATGGCGACAGGTTTGCCTGGCTTACCTTCGTGGCCGGTGCCGTCGACACTGGACACCCGGTAGTAGTACCGGCCGGTGAGGGGTTCGCCGTCGCGGTCCAGGCCGGTGTCGGTGAAGCGGGTGGTGCTGCCGGGCAGGTCGGTCAGTCGGGCCGTGGGTGACAGGGCGGCTCCTGGGGTGCGTGCTCGGTAGACGCGTACGACGCGGGCGTTCGCCGGTGACCAGGACAGTTCGTGTCCGGTCGAGGTGAGCGCGGTTGGGGCGGCCGGGTCCGCGGGTGCCGTGCCCGGGGTGATGATGGCGGAGGCGGGTTGTGCGGAGCCGGCGACGGGGAACGTGCCGGTGTTGTGGCCGTCGCTGCCGGAGACGTAGTACTCCACTCCGGTGGGGCCGTGTGGTGTGGCGGGCATGGGCACCGCGGCGCCGAAGACGGATCGGGCGATGCGGGTCATCGGCACCGTTTCCCATTCGGTGTCGCCGAAGCGCCGGTAGTGCAGGGCCGCGGTCAGGGAGGAGTCGTCGCGCTCGTCCCACAGCCGTGCCTTGAGGTACAGGTCGGACCCGGGTGCGACCGACGACGGCGCGGAGACCACGATGACCTTGGGTGCGGTGGTGTCGGCCGTTGCCGTCTCGACCGTGTCGGCGATCGCCTTGGGGCTTTCCACGTCCCCCACGGTGGCGGTGACGGTGTAGCTGTGCCGGCCCGCCTCGGTGGTGTCGGTGTACTGGGTGGCCGAGCCCGGCACCTGCGCCACCTGGGTGCCGTCACGGTAGATCTGATAGCTCGAGGCCCCGGGCTCTCGGGTCTGCCAGCGGACGATCGCGCCCTGATCGGTGCCGTGGGCGGTGACGTTCACCGGGGGCAGCACCGGTGCCTTCTTGCTGAGGTCGAACTCGCGTTGCACGTAGTGGGTTTGCACGTACCGGTTCTCGGTGCTGACGATGTTTCCCAGCGAGGAGATGTCGTTGACCTGCGCGATGAAGTCTTCCTCCCACGGCCGGTAGTAGTCGCCCAGTTCGGCCAACGGGGCGGTCTTGAGGTACTGGTCGATGTTGACGTACCGCAGTTCGGAGTCCAGCCGGGCTCGCAGCTCGACCAAGCGGGCTTTCTGGCTGGCGTCGGTTGTTTTCGCGATGGCGGCGTCGACCGTGGCGATCTGGGTCTGCGCCTTCTGCCGGTCCGCCGACCGGTCCGCGCCGCTCAGCGGCGGGGCCCCGGCGATGCAGCATTCCGATGCCAGGCTGGCCACGGTTTCGTTCTGGTCGATGATCGGCGAAACATCCGCCGCCGCCGCGGCACCGTAACGTGCTACGGCATATTCCTGATACACCGACCGGGACGTCGGGTACTTGTCCGTCCCGTACCACGGCGCGCGGGCCAGGTAGAGCCCCTTCGGGTCGATTGCACCACCGAGTCGCCAGGTCAACGCCTGGAACCCGGTCATGTTCGCAGCAGCGGCCTTGTAAGAAGCGATCGTGTCACTCAGATTCATGTTGTACGGCTGGTAGTACACCGAAGAGTCGAAGTCGCGTTCCAGCCACGGGGTCCCCCAGTACTCCCGGGTCCCGAAAGCGGCCCCGCTCTCGAAGGACGCCGAGTAGTGCGAGATCGGGGCCGCGATCACATCGGTCGGGAGGTCGTCCATGAACGTCGGATCGAGCCCCCACCCGGACACGCCGAACCTCGTGGCCGCACCCTTGTCGATGAAGGTTTGCTGGAGGGTGCGGAAATTAGCCTTCCAGGTCGGATTCTCACTGGCGGGCATGGTCTCGGAGCGGTAGGCCATGACGTAATCCAGCTTGGGGTAGTCGGTGGCCAGTTGTGTGGCTCGCGCAAGCGTTACCCCGGGTGCGTCATACTTCTCGCCGTAGGCAGCGGGTATGAGGTTCAAGTCGATGCCCAGCGAGACGCGGACGCCACGGGAGTGGGCGTACTGCAGGATCCACTGAAAGAGAGCCCGGCCCTTGCCGAAGACGTCGATGTTCGCCAGCGTGTCATTGTGCAGGCCGAGTTCCGAACCGGCCGCGTAGTCGTCGAAGAGGGACGCGGCGCCGAACCTGTAGTCGTTGAGCCGCCAACCCGGCATTCCCCAGCTATGACCGGACTCCGAGGTCGCCATCCACGGGCGTGACCGCACGCCGTTGTAGCTGAAGTTGGCAAAGGACTCGTCGTGTCGAAGTTCTCCATTGTAGTTGTGCAGGTTGAGCAGGTTCATCCGCATCTTCGCCATCTGGTCGATGATGAAGGCGTAGTCCTCACGCGAATACGTCGTGGCCGACTGGGGAAAGTTGGTCCAGGGCAGGATCCCACGGACCGATTGCCGAGGAGCCTTACGTTCATCGACGTCAACCAACCCAAGCGCGGTCCGAGCCGGGGGGTAGACATCCCCGGTGAAGCTGAAGCTCACGCCGTAGTAGTCAGTGAGCAGGCCGTAAACGCCATAGAGGACACCGTTCTCATCGCTTCCGGCTACCGCGAGCAGATCACGACCCGCCACCTTCGCCTTCTTCAGCACATAACCCTGCGGTCCCGGGTCGGTGCCGCTGACAGTCAGATTCCCGGCATCCACCATCTTTCGCAGGAGCGTGTTCGTCCCTGGCCGCCCGACCACGAAGGCCGGCGCATCGCTCGGCGTGGTATCCGAGATGATCCGGGGCAGCGTGCCGGTCTGCCCTAGCAGATACCGTTGCAGCTCCCGGGCCGCGTACTGCTCAAGCTGGGGCGCGGACGAACCAACGACGATCACCGGCGATGCGTCGGCTCGGGCCGACGCCGTGGGTAGCACGCCGGTGAACGCGCCCACCACAAGCAACGCGACGACGGCGTAGATTCGAATGAGCGGGACAAATCCCCGTCTCGGGGACAGGCATGTCATGGATACTCCCCTACTTCATCGATGGACCTACATCGGCAAGACATCCGTGTCACCGCTAAAGGGACTTGGGATCTTCCACAGCTTCGGCTTGCGCCCAGCCCCTTCCGCCCGTCGGCGCGGGCCACCCGTGCCGCACGCAGCGCGGACTGGCGGGCCGCTTCCCGCGGTCCGGCGAGTTCGGCGAACAACTCGCCGAAATGTGCGCGGGAGACACCAGACTGGGCAGGATGGGAACAGACCGCACGGGCCCAGGTCAGCTTCACAACTCACCCAACCCGTGCGGTCCTTCTCATGTCACGGCCCGACCGGGGCGATCACTGTTGCCCCCGAGGTCGTAAGGTCGAGCCGCGACGCCTACGGATTGTGGCGCTTATTCGGCACGCCTCCGAGTGCCCTCCAGTTGGTCCAGCCGCTTGTGGTGGTCCAGGTGCGTTGCCACAGCTGGTTGCCGGTGCCACGGACGAAGACGCTGGTGCGGCCGTTGATCATGGTCAGGGCTGGGGCGCCGGTGAAGGTGTCGGCGTTTGGTCCGCCCAGTGCAGCCCATGCGGTCCATGAGGTGCCGTTGAAAGTGCGTTGGTGCAGCTGGTTGTCGGTGCCGCGGACGTGGACGGTGATGTTGCCGTCGGCGTCGGTAGCAGCGCCGGGATTGTCGACGAGGACTCCGCCGAGTGCGGTCCAGTTGGTCCAGCCGCTTGTGGTGGTCCAGGTACGTTGCCACAGCTGGTCGTCGGTGCCACGGACGAAGACGCTGGTGCGGCCGTTGATCATGGTCAGGGCTGGGGCACCGGCGAAGGTGCCGGCGTTTGGTCCGCCCAGTGCAGCCCATGCGGTCCATGAGGTGCCGTTGAAAGCGCGTTGGTACAGCTGGTTGTCGGTGCCGCGGACGTGGACGGTGATGTTGCCGTCGGCGTCGGTAGCAGCGCCGGGATTGTCGACGAGGACTCCACCGAGTGCGGTCCAGTTGGTCCAGCCGCTTGTGGTGGTCCAGGTACGTTGCCACAGCTGGTCGTCGGTGCCACGGACGAAGACGCTGGTGCGGCCGTTGATCATGGTCAGGGCTGGGGCGCCGGCGAAGGTGCCGGCGTTTGGTCCGCCCAGTCCAGCCCATGCGGTCCATGAGGTGCCGTTGAAAGCGCGTTGCCACAGCTGGTTGTCGCCGCCGCGGACGTGGACAGTGATGTTGCCGTCGGCGTCGGTAGCAGCGCCCGGGCTGCTCGGATTCGGTGTCTGTGTCCGGCCCCAGGCGTCGGTGGTCGGCACGACTCGCGACCACACCTTGAACGGGTGCGTACCGCCGGCGGTCTCGAACGGGCCGGGGAACGGAACACTGTTGCCTCGATCGACTCCGAGGAAGTCTGTCGATACCGACATGGCCGATCCGTCGGGGTTCGTGAACGGTTGATTCGGCCTCGGCGCGTTGGCGAGTGATCCGGTGCTCACGAGTGCTTGTTTTGATCGCCACGACTCGACGCGCGGCACCGCGAGGTACCAACCGTCCGACTTCTTCGTGAGCGCCGGCGCGTATGCCACCGAGGCAGCGTCCACTCCCTCCTGTTCGAGTGCCGATCTCGTTGCACCCTGGGTGTAGACATTCGCCTTCATCGTGATCGGGTACGACGCGCTCGCGGAATCCCAGCCCGAGAGGTTGGCCGAGCTGCCGAGGATGTTGTTGATCCACTGCTGAGCGCCGAGCGGGAGGGCCGCGTTGGCGACTGTTGTCGTTGAGTGCGGTTTCATGTAAGGCGTCTGTCGCCCGTCCGCAAGCGCGGTCACGGTCCCGGTCACGAGGTTGTGCGCCCAGGCCAACCCGTTCGAATTGCACAGGAGCCCTTGGGCTGAAAACATGACATTGTTCGCGATGAATAGCGGACCGTGGTTAACCTCGGTAAAGAGGTCGCGGGCGTTGTCGTGGAAGAGGTTCCCCACGACCCGGGTGCCTTGCGCCATCCAATCCAACCAGATCCCCGCCGCCTCGCCGGTGTTGTAGATGTGGTTCCCAGAAATGACGACATCGATGGCGGCATGGAGCTTGATGCCGGCCATTTCCGCTCCGCCCCAGATCCTTTGGGTGTTGGCGTGGTAGATCTCGTTCCCGGTGATCGTGCTGCCAATCGCGCCAAGAGAGCCCACGACGCCGGTCTGGCCACAGTGGTGAATCGTGTTGTTCCGGACGACGTGGCTGCCGATGTTCGCAAACGACCAACCGCCTGAACTCTGCGCGTCAGAGATCGTCAAGTAGTAGCCGTCCGTCGTGCCGCGGGTGCCGTCGTACTTGTCTGAGTACTTTCCCAGGGCGATGCCACAGCACCTGGAGTAGGCGATCTCGTTGTCTTCGATGATCCATCCCTTGCACCAGTACGCACTCACGAGCCCCCACTGCCCCATGGTCGGTGCGCACCAGTTCGTCGCGGCATTCCGGAGCTCGAAGCCGCGGATCGTGATGTAGTTGTAGTTGGTCGCGGCGGGCTTGAACACCGTGCCTCGAATACCGACCTCGACAGCCCCTTGGTTGGGGTCGACCCCGGGGAACTTTGCGGTGAGTGTCGTGTAGCCATTCGCGTCGTAGCTCGGCTGGTAGCTCGGTGCAGTCCCTTCCACGAGACCGTCCACGGTTGACCACCAGGACGCGCTCGCGTTCGAGCTCACCGCGGCCAGGCCCGTCGCTTCCGGTAGCCAGGCACCGTCGAGGTACACCATTCCCACGCGATGGATTCGCCCGTTGCTCGCGAACCAGTCACCATGCACCTGCTCCGCGTACGGGTTGAACCCGTTGAAGTACGAGTTCCGGATCCTGAGCTGCCAGACGTCACCGGAGACCCGGGTCCAACTCGTGAAGAGATCGGAGCCGGTCACCGTCACCGAAGCCCCAGCGTCGGCCGCGTACGTGATCCGCATGCCGTCGCCGGTGCCGCCCCGCGGAAGGATGACCTCCTCCCGATAGGTCCCGCTACGGACCAGGACGACGTCGCCGGGTTGGGCCTTCCGTGCCGCGGCGTTGATCGTCAGCAGTGGTGCGGCGCTCGTCCCGGCCGCGCTGTCACTCCCCCTCTTGGAGACGTAATAGGTGGTGCCCGTCGCCGCGGCCGCGGGCGCGGCTGCCGTGAGACCGAAGGCGACCCCGGCTGAGGTTCCGCCGCTGACGGCGAGGAACGCCCGGCGCGAGATGTCCCGGCGTTTGGCGGAGTCTGGGTGCCGCTCGATCATGTTGAACCCTCCTGTGGTTCCGCTCTGCAGCCCCGGTGCTCCCGATTCGCGGGTTTGCCCCCGAGGTAAATGATATGGCTGTACCGGTCTGACCAGTCATACAACTGCGACTAGGCGAGGTCAATGGGCGCGGCACGCCCAGACTGCAGCCGCCGCGACAGAGCTCAAGCCACCGTGGCGGCCGCAAGGGCCAGTTCCGGCAACGCGATCAGCCGGGCAGGGGTCTGTACGGTCAACGGCTCTGTCCCGTAATCGGTGGTGACCGTACGTCACTGTGTGTCAGGCTGGGGCGTGCTTGAGGTCAATGCCCTTGTGGGTGTGGTGTTTTCGGGTCTGTCTGCCCTGGTCATCGAGGGTGTGGCGGATGAGGGTGAGCTGGTCCGGGTGGTGGCGCGTACTCGCGATGATCCGGTGCCGTGTCCGGTGTGCGGGACGCCGACCGGGCGGGTGCACGGCTTTCACGGCCGGACGGTGGCGGACGTGGCGGTGGACGGCAGGCGGGTGGTGGTGTCGGTGAGGGTGCGGCGCCTGGTGTGCCCGGTGCTGGGCTGTCCGCGGCAGACGTTTCGTGAGCAGGTGCCCGGCCTGCTGGGGCGCTACCAGCGCCGGACGAACCGGCTCGCCGACCAACTCGGCAGCGTAGTGAAGGAGTTAGCGGGCCGGGCGGGCGCCCGCCTCTCCCGGGCTCTGGCCACCGCGGTGTCGCGCTCGACCGCCCTGCGGATGCTCATGCGACTGCCGCTGCCTCCGCGCCGGGTGCCGCGGGTGCTGGGCGTGGACGACTTCGCGCTCAAGCGCCGCCACCGGTACGCCACCATCGTGATCAACGCCGAGACCGGCGAGCGGATCGACGTACTCCCCGACCGCAGCGCGGACACCCTTGAGGCGTGGCTGCGCGAACATCCCGGCGCTGAGATCGTCTGCCGGGACGGCTCAGGCGCCTACGGCGAGGCCATACGCCGGGCCCTGCCCGCCGCGGTGCAGGTCAGCGACCGGTGGCACCTGTGGCACAACCTCTGCGACAAGGCCCTGGCCGAGGTCCGCTCCCACAGCTCCTGCTGGGCCACCGTCAACCCACCCCGCCCCGAGGGAGCACGCGGGCAGACCACCCGCGAACGCTGGCACCAGGTCCACGACCTCCTCGGCAAGGGCGTCGGCCTGCTCGAATGCGCCCGCCGCCTGAACCTCGCCCTCAACACCGTCAAGCGCTACGCCCGCACCCAGGAGCCCAACGCCCTGCGCCGGGCCCCGCAGTACCGGCCCACCCTCGTCGACCCCTACCGCGACCACCTGCGCGCCCGCCGGTCCGCGGACCCCGCCGTCCCCGTGCTTCAGCTCTTCCGCGAGATCAAGGAACTGGGCTACACCGGCAGCCTCAATCTTCTCTACCGCTACATCACCCAGGGCCGGGCCGAGGGCGACCGGCCCGTCATCACCCCGCGCCGCCTCGCCCGCCTTCTCCTCACCCACCCCGACAACCTGCGGGACAAGGACGCCGAACTCCTGTGTGAACTCACCGCCGCCTGCCCCGAGATGACCTAACTCGCGCGTCTCGTCAAGGAGTTCGCTGAACTCCTCACCCCCGCCACCGGCAACGACACCAAGCTCACCGAGTGGATCACAGCCGTCCGCGCCTGCAACCTGCCCCACCTGCCCCACCTGCCCCACCTGCACACCTTCGCGAACGGCCTCGAACTCGACCGCGCCGCGGTCAACGCCGGCCTCACTCACCCCCACCACAACGGCCGCACCGAGGGCGTCAACACACGCACCAAGAGGATCACGAGACAGATGCACGGCCGAGCCGGATTTCCCCTGCTCCGCCACCGCATCCTCCTCCAATGACCACCACATAGCGCTACCACCGATTACGGGACAGAGCCGGTTACCGTACAGACCCCAGCTTCCGCGACGAACAGTGAAAGTCGTGGGTCATCGACCCTGTGAGGACAGGGCAGGGATCGTGCTGCTGGATCAGCGTGCGAGCCCTCCGCGTCAGAGGTGGGGATGATCAAAATCCGCGGTTGACTTCGAGATTCGTCAACACGAGCAGGGCGCGCAGGAGGTGGGTGGCGCGGGCGGGGTCGGTGCGGAGCTTGGTGAGGATCCGCCAGTTTTTGAGGTGGGCGAAGCCGTGTTCGACCGGTGCGCGTCCGGTGGCGAGGACCCGGTTGGCGGTCTTCTGGCCGGGAGTGAGCTTGTGGGCGCGAGTGGCGGTGAAGCCGGTGACGACTACGGGGTCGCGTACGTCGTTGTCCAGGCCGCGGAAACCGAGGTCCGCCAGCGCCCCGAGACCGGCGGCGCGCAGGTGGGCCAGGATGTGATCGTGGCGGGCGGCGGTGATGTCGTGGGTGCGGCCGGGCCGGGCCGCGGATATCCAGATCAGCCGGCCGCTCTCGTCGGTCAGGGCGAGGAAGTGCAGACCGTGGCGGCGATGTTTGCCGGAGTAGTTCCGCCGGCCGGCCCGTCCGGTGCGGCGCTGGGTGGGGATGAGGGTGCCGTCGATCAGGACCACTTCCCCGCCCCGCTTGGCAATCTTCTTCAGGGCGCGGTCCAGGCGCGGTGCCTGAGCGGCGAGCAGGGCGATCAGCTCGTCGCGCCAGCGGCGGACGGTGGACTCGGACACGTTGTTGCCGCCGGCCATGTCGGCCAGGCGCTGGTCGTGACGCAGCACCGCCAGGACGATCACCGCGATCCGCCCGGGCGGCAGGATCCGCCACCTGGACCCAATCGCCTTAAGGTGGCGTCGCAACAGATCGGCGAGGTGGTTGACGGTGTGCGTGGACAGCGGAAGACGGCACTGGTAGACAAGCGGGCAGGTCTCCTCGGCGCGTTCCTTGGCATTCGTCACACAAACCAAACGACCGCCAAGGGCACCCCGGTTACGCTTGCGGCGTACCGCTCCGAGTGACAGCGTTCCCGGTCACAGGCGGGTGGTGAACCGGCCGTCGGGCAGTTTCCGCAACCAGCCGCGATCGACGAGTCTGACCAGCTTCCCGCGCAGCGGTTCCAGCTTGGCCCGCACGCTGACGTCCACTCCCAGCATCTCGCCGACCTGCCGGGCCATGACCGGTCCGGCGGCCTGCCGCACGGCGGCGAGGATGCGCTGGTAGTCCGGCGGAAGCATGGTCTCCTCCATATCCGGCGTGCGGTGCGGGATCAGCATTACCGCCTGGCCGCCCACTTGCCCAGGCATCGGCGCGGCCGAGGCGCGCTCGTCAGCGAGCTGCTTGCTCACTCGCTCAAGGACCTGTTCGGCGACGGCGAGCTCGTCCCGCTCGGCCCGTACCTCCGCGAGCTGCTTGGCCAGCTGCCCTTCGAGTTCGTCCAGTTCCGCGCGCCGCGCGGTGATCCGTTCCAGCAGCTCAGGATCCAGCATGCACCGGATCGTAGAGGGCCTGCGATCTGCAGCGGGCAAGAACCGGACGTTCAGCCCCCTGCTTGTGCTGCCGGCTGCTGGCTCAGGAACTGCTTCGCGGCCTCGACTGCTTCCCTGTTGAGTTCCTCGATGGAGACTCCCCAGTTCTCTTCCCAGCCGTCCAGGTTGTGTGCGCAGTGGACAAGTGGTTCCAGCTCTTCGGGATAGCCGAGGTCCTCGGCGATGTCTGCCCAGATGAGGTAAGTGCCGGTAGCGGGATCCAGGGATCCATCGGCGATCTGACCGGCGACCCAGTAAGCCATCGCCCACTTTGCGGCCCGAGGGTCAGCGGGCGGGTGGAAGAGCAGCCCCAACTCCTCCATCACCTGGTCGAAGAGCGCAGGCGCTTCGGGCTCTTCGCTCCGGAGGAGGCCGGCCAGCACGGCGAGAGAGGGGCTCTCAACCCCGGCAATCAGCGCGTCCAGCCCTGCCCGGATGAGCCGGTCTGACGCGACGTGCCTGTCGAATGCCCTCTCGCGCGCGATGTGGCTGAGCTGCTTGAGGGCGTCGTCGCGGGTCATCAGAGTCTTCTCGGTCGGTGTCTGGGAGAAGAAGGCTCGCACACCAGCCGACGCTGCTGCATCGTGATTCTCTTCGAGCAACCGCGCTGACAGACGATCTACTCCACAGACTGCCGCCCACGACCAGCATGAGTACCCCGAGAACCGGTCACACCAGCCCTGTGAACTGCGACTTCAAGTTGGCGGAGGCTCAGTGCACTGGATGAATCGCCCGAGGACGTCATCAAGGTCGGCGACGCCCTCACGGTGATGATCATCGACGTCGATGTCGCGCGCCGTCGCATTGCCCTGTCGCATACCCAGGCCCGGACGGCCCCCCTGAGGGAGATCGCCATTCCTGACGAAACGGCTGTCGAGACGTGCAAGGGGCAGGAGTCCAAGTCCGGTGCCGAGACGAATGAGTTGGCCCTGCACCTGGCCTCGTTGTCCGATCCTGAGGCAGCCGTCCGAAGGAACGCTGTGGGCCGCGCTGTCACGTTGGCTGACAGGGTGGGAGGATCCTCGGGCTGATCACGGTGGAGGGGGTCGTCCGTGGAGGGCATGTCGCCGTCGTACAAGGGGCACCGGTATCCGGTCGAGGTGATCTCGCACTGCGTGTGGCTGTACTTCCGGTTCCCGCTCAGTTTCCGTGAGGTCGAGGAGCTGATGCTGGAGCGCGGCGTGATCGTCTCGTACGAGACGGTCCGCCGCTGGTGCCTGAAGTTCGGTCAGCAGTACGCCAACGGACTGCACCGCCGACGGCCCCAGCCTGGCGACAAGTGGCATCTGGACGAGGTCTTCATCAAGATCAACGGTGAGCAGAGGTACCTGTGGCGGGCTGTCGACCAGGACGGCAACGTGCTGGACATCCTGGTGCAGAGCCGCCGGGACACGGCTGCGGCCAGGCCCTTCTTCCGCACGCTGCTGACGAAGACGGGCGGGGTGCCGCGGGTGATCGTCACGGACAAGCTCCGCTCCTACGGCGCGGCCCACCGCGAGGTCATGCCCTCCGTCGAGCACCGTTCCCACAAGGGCCTGAACAACCGGGCCGAGAACAGTCATCAGCCCACCCGGCAACGCGAACGGGCGATGAGAGGCTTCCGCAGCGTGGGCGCCGCGCAGCGGTTCCTGTCCGCGTTCAGCGGCATCTCACCCCGCTTCCGGCCCCGCCGCCACCTGATGACCGGCACCCAACACCGCGCCGAAATGACCGTCCGCTTCACCATCTGGGCCCCTTCCTGGAGGAGGGGGCCGCCACTTGGAAGACATCCGGCGAAGGGGCGCCCGTGATCGAACTCGACGTTGATCAGCAGATTCCCGTCATCCTCACCGACTTCCAGCACCCCGATGCCTGGCGCGCACTCGTGGCCGTGCTCACCAAGGACGACACGACACCCATCAGGGTCTACGAAGATGCCGCCTGCGAGGGCGCTGGCGTCGAACTCGGAACGGCCACGGAACAAGGGATGCGGCCGGTGAACTGTCCCTCGTCAGGATGCCGCACGACGGGCCCCCACCGGGGGCATGGTGTGCAGCAGCTCCAGTCGGCGCTGGACGGCTTCGACCGCCCCGGAGCGCCGGCCAGGTACGTGGCGGCGTAATGAGAACAGGGGCGGGCCGAGTTCGCGGGCCCGCTGTGGGTCGCGAAGTTCCTGCCACTGGTGGTGGGCGCGGTCTACGGCGCCTTCTACGGCAGGGTCGTCCGGGGGCTGTTGCCGGGCAAGGCGGGCGTCGGCGGCAGCCATCCACAACTCGCAGCTGCGCGCCGGATCATCGGCGAGACGAGCGAGGTCGGCCCGGACCTCCAGCCAGTGGATGGCCTGCAGGGAGCCCTCGCCGTAGGTACGCAGGGCCCATCCCTCCCACATGGCTGTGAGTGACGCAGCCTCGCCGTGCCGCCCCGCGTGGGCGGCGGCAAAGATCGCGGGCAGCGGATCCTCTTCGGCCACCTCGGTGTTCTCCGAAATCGCAGGAGGCGCCGTCGCAACAGGTGCAGGCTCCTGGTGTGGCCGGCTCGGTACCTGGACAGCCGTTGCCGCAGGGGTGGGGACGGCTGTGTGGTCGACGGCCAGGAACAGCGCGTCGTCGGGGCCGGCCTGGGCAGCGGCCTGTTCGTGGAGCTGGGCGAGTGGCGGGTTGATGCCGCTGCGCCAGGTGGTAGCGAGGGCCTTCAGGTAGGCCGGTTCTGTGATTCGGCGGCGGGGCGGCGGCGGGGTGATCCGGCCGTATACGCGGATCCCATGGCCGAGAGCGAGGCCTTCGGTACGGAGCTGTTGCCAGGCGTCTGGGGTGGCGACCACGTCGGTGACGACGGTGGTGGTGCCCGGTCGGCGCAGTTTGAGTTCGCTGGCCAGCCAGTGCCAGGGCAGTGCGGTGTAGCGCAGGGTGGTTGGCGTGGTCCGGGCGAGTGCGAGGTGGATCAGGTGCTGCTTGTGGTCGAGGTGGAGTTGTCCGGTGATGTAGAGGGAGAGCGGGCCGGGTGTGGCAGCCGCGGCGCGGATGCGGGTGAGGACGGTCTGCGGATCGGCCGGGTCGGTGAGTTCAACGATGGTGGCTGCCGTCGTGCCGGTCAGGATGCTGGGCGGGACGGCCGCGAGCGTGGGCAGGACGCTGGTTGCGTCAATGAGACAGCCCTTGCCGGCCGGGGCTGCCGCGATCACCAGCGCGGTCCCGGATACCGTGTCCCTGTTGATCATCACAACTGCACCGTAGCGGCTGCCCGGCTTGTGAAGGTAACCAGCGGCCAACTCCTGTCCGATGACCAGGGCGTAGACCTACCCGGCAGGCGTGGCTTTGGTGCGATAGCCGGTGTCGGCCAGGCCTTCGTGGCGCGGTGGTGGGCGGCGGCAATGTTCGAGAGCAGGTGAATGCCGCCGACGCTGTCGGAGACGCTGGCCGCGGTGACTCAGAGGGCCAGCTGCAGGCCGAGGGTGTCGACGCCGATACGGCGCTTGCGACCTTTATCTTGAGCCCGCGCGGCTCCGCAACGGGTTCCGGTCGTTCGGTCCACCAGGCGGCGAACAGCGGCCGTCCAGGGCCGTGAACGACTCGTTCGGGAGCGCCCACCGGCGGCGTGATCATCCCCCTGCGCATCACTGCCCACCGGGCGTGCCCCGCATGTGCCACCCGAGAAGACGAGAAGGCGTCGCGCACCTGCACCGCGTGCAAGGGGACCGGCCAGGTCATCCACGAGCGACACACCCACAAGGTCCGCCTCGCCGCAGGTCTCCGAGACGGACAGAAGGTCCGGATCAGGAAACTTGGCGGGCCAGGGAAGCACGGCGGCACGCCCGGAGACCTGTACGTCGCCGTGCACGTCCACGATTGATCCGCCGCGCGGTATTCGGCCAGGCCCGGATCACTTTGTGCCATTCGTCAGCAACCCGCCCCCAACGTCGCTGAGGCCCGACTACACAAGAAGGCTGGGGTGGCGCGCTGCCGTCCCCGCACGGTGATGGCCGGTCGTTGGGGGAGGTCTGGACGGGTGCTGACCATCGACACGGCGGTGCTGCTCGCAGTCATCGTGGTCTGGCGGCTGCGGCGGCGTACAGAGGCCCGCAGCCGCTTCGACGAGAAGCTGACCGTCGTCATCGTCCTGGCGCTGGGCATCCTGATCGCACCCACCCCGGCAGGCCAGGGAATCCTGAACATCCTGGGGGAGCTCGCGAGCGGCGTCACGCAGGCCAGCCGATGAGTCCCCGCGCGCGCAGGGGCCGGGCGGCGAAGACCAGGCGCCCGCCGGCGCGGCGGCGTACCCGGAGGCCGGGCAAGCGGCGGCAGCGCGCGGACGACCGGCTGATCGGTCTCCTCGTGGCCGTAGTCCTGGCTGTCGTCCTGGTGGTGGCCGTCGTCAACTGGCTGCTGGCCCACTGGTGGGTCCTGATCGTCCTCGGCGCGATCGCGGTGCTGGCCGGCGGCGGCTGGCTCTACCAGAAGCAGCAGAACGCGCGGTGGGAAGCGGTCCGCGCGCAGGGCCTGCGGTACGGGCTGGCCCAGCTGGACGCCCTGCACCACTCCCGGTTCGAGGACGCAGTGCGGGACCTGATGCGCCGTGACGGCTGCCAGGACGCGGTCCGTGTCGGGGGCGGCGGGGACCTGGGAGCCGATGTGAAGGCCACCGACCCCTATGGGAGGCGCTGGGTGATCCAGTGCAAGCACAGGCGCAACGGCCTGGCCGGCTCCGCGGTGGGCACTCCGGACCTCCAGGTCCTCAACGGCACCGCCCGCCAGGTCCACGGCGCCGACATCGCGGTGATCGTGACGAACGGCAGGGTCACCGCGCCAGCCGTGGCCTTCGCCAAGCAGCAGCGGCTGCACGTCGTCGACCGTCACACCCTCGCAGTGTGGGCGTCCGGCTCGCGCCCCTTGTGGGAGCTGCTGCGGGCCGTCCCGCCGCCCCGCAGGCCGACCGCCCTCTCCTGAGCATCCCGCGCCCCGGGCTGCCTCACCGGCGCCGCCGCGCCCATCGGACGTCAGCGCTGGCGATGCGGGGCCGCCCGATTCGGTGATCTTTGGTCCGATGGGCGCCACGGCGATGTGGCCGTCGCCAGACTCGCGGTCGTGGCCGACCTGAACACCCAACGGCGGCAACCCCCTGTGCCCTTGCTGCAAGGCACGCCGCACACGCTCAGTGTCTGGGTATGGCTCTGTCCACGAGAACCAGCGACGTCACTTGTCGATGGGTTTGGGAGGCGTCCCGATCCACGGTCGGGTGATGGGCACGATCTGGACTTCACCGGCGTCGCATTCGACGGCGGAGACTTCACCGGCGCGGTGTTCTCCGGCGGAATGGTCCGCTTCAACGGCGCGGTGTTCTCCGGCAGCACGGTCCACTTCGTGGGCGCGGCGTTTTCCAGCGGCACGGTCTCCTTCACCGGCGCGGTGTTCTCCGGCAGCACGGTTCACTTCGTGGGCGCGGCGTTTTCCAGCGGCACGGTCTCCTTCACCGGCGCGGTGTTCTCCGACAGCAGGGTCTCCTTCGTCAACGCGGTGTTCTCCGGCGGCACTCTCGACTTCTCTGCTGCGGATGGTGCCATGCCGTCCGGCCTGGCGGTGTCGGGCACCCAGCCTCACGCGACCGGACTGATCTTGCCTCAGGCGTGGCTCCGGCCGACGCCCTGATGGGCACACGGCTCCCCCGGGGGAAGCACACGACCTGACTCAGATGTTCTCTCCCTCTCCCGCTACTTGACCGGGTGCCCGTCGAGCCAGCGGTTCAGATCATGCGCAGATCCAAGGACGTCCGGGCGGTTGGCCAGGCGAAGGTAGCCGCCGGCGATAGCGAGGTCATCCTCGCGCCGGCCGCCGATCACGGCGATCTCATCCAAGGGCCATTTGGGGCGGGGCAGATCCATACTCGGCAGGATCGTTGTGGGCGGTCGTAGGCACCAGCCGGTTGTCCAGGTCGAAGTGCTTGACCCTCACGTGGCGTCATGCCGCATTGTCGGTGGCGTGGAAGAGCACCTGACCGTGGGACGTGTGGCCGAGCTGGCTGGCGTGAGCGTCCGCACGCTGCATCACTATGACGAGATCGGCCTCGTGCAGCCGTCCGCGCGGACCGGGGCCGGATACCGGGCCTACTCGGCGGGCGACGTGGAGCGGCTGCGCGAGGTGCTCGGCTACCGGCGGCTGGGCTTCGGATTGCGCGCGATCGCGGATCTGGTGGACGACCCGGCCACCGACGCGGTCGCGCACCTGCGCCGGCTGCGCGGCCTGCTGCAGGAACAGTGCGACCGCGCTGCCGCCATGGTGACGGCCATCGACAAGGAACTGGAGGCACGGGCAATGGGGATCAGGACGACGCCGGAGGAACAACTGAAAGCGTTCGGTGCACAGTTGTACGAATCTATCGGGTCCGCGTACCCGGCGACGCGGCGCACCGAGCCGCGGATCGCCGCGAGGATCTGGGATGCGCTCGGGGACGCCCGGACGGTACTGAACGTCGGGGCCGGCACCGGCTCCTACGAGCCCCCGGACCGCGACGTCACGGCGGTGGAACCGTCGGCGGTCATGCGGGCACAGCGTCCCGTGGGCGCGGCGCCCTGCGTGGCCGCCAGTGCGGAGAGCCTCCCGTTCGAGGATCAGTCCTTCGACGCCGCGATGGCGGTCAGCACCGTTCATCACTGGCCGGACCCGGTCGCCGGGCTGCGCGAGATGCGGCGCGTGGCCCGCCGCGTGGTGGTGTTCACATACGACGCCAGTACGACCGGCTGGCTTCAGCGGTTCTGGCTCACCCGCCACTACCTGCCTGAATTCGCTGACCTTCTCGTCGGCTGGCCTTCACTGGCCGACATGACCCGCGCGATCGGGGGCCGCGCGGAGCCGATGCTCATCCCATGGGACTGCGCTGACGGCTTCTTCGAGGCCCACTGGCGCCGGCCCGAGGCGTACCTGGACGAACGTGTACGCCGCGCGGTATCGGTATGGACCAGAGTCGGACCGCAGGCCGAGCAGCGGGCGGTGAACAGCCTCCGCAACGACCTTTCCTCAGGCCTGTGGGCCGAGCGCAACCGCGACCTCGTCGCCCTCGACGCGGCAGAGCTGGGCCTGCGCCTGCTCGTAGCCTGAACCATCGTGCGCGAGAGCACGGCTACCGCCACCGCCGCCGGATCGGCTTCGCTGCTGAGCACGCGCACGCCGCTGGCGGCCGGCAGCGTTGCCGGCCCGTTGTTCCTAGGTGTCGACTAACCCACCGTCGCCAGATCTTGAATGCGGCCACCGCAGCTGATGATCTGCGACCAGGCCACGCCCCGCCCATCGGCGGGGCGTTCCTCTCGTGGTGGCCCGGAGCCGGCACGAACGCCCCGGGCGGTCACTTTCCCTATCTGTTGCTGGAGGTGTCGCACAGCTCGTGGTCGACAAGGTCACTGGAGGCCTTGTGTTGCCGGAGCGTTTCATCGAGGTCGTTGAAGCTGGTGGACATGGAGACGGTGACAGTGCGGCTGCCGTCGTCGGTGGCGCCGTTCAGGGTGATGTAGCCGGCTTCGCCTCCTTCGTGGCTCCAGTAGCTGCCGCCGCAGGTCAGGGGGCGGTTGACCAAGCCGAGACCGTAGCGTCCGCCGGGCCAGAATGCCTCGAGCCGCTTGTCGACCGAAACGGTGTCCTGCATCTCGGCCATGCGCGCCTCGGACAGCAGCTTGCCGCCCAGCAGTCCCTGGAAGTGCCCGCAAAAGCAGACCAAGATCGCCAACCAGCAGCTGCTGTTCCATCGTCAGTCCGAGCCCGGTATGGCGCAGATGATGAAGGACACGCTGGGGGGGCGGGCGGAGCCTGGCTTCCTCGGCCACGCGCAGCAGGTGGACGCGGTCGTGGGGGCCAGCCAGCAGATGCTGGTCTGGCCGGGCGCGAGCCGGGCGAAGCACACGGCGGCCTGCAGGAAGCCGCGTGCCCACGGCGGTACGCGGTGGGTGGCGCAACCGTCGGTGTAGCGGGTGCGGCCATGCAGGGCCAGGGTGGCCGGTGGCGAGCTGCTGGAAGGAGGCGCCGGTGAAGAGTGCGGCGGCGAGGGCGGCGGCCAGGCGGGGGTGGGCGGTCGCCGCGGCAAGGCGTCGGGCGGCCTCCCAGGCGGTGCCCCGAATGCAGATGGGTACACAACGTCACCACCGACTACGGAACAGGGCCTGATCCATGACACTCCCCCCGCCTGGGCCGGGCCGCCATAGAACAGGCAGGCAACGAACAGACGTGGTAACCGCGGCAGGTTGGGAACCTGCCGCGGGCCGCGTCGCTGCCGCGGGTCACGTGCCTGCGCACGGGACCCGTTCCGCCGAGGTCAGTCCGACGTGGTCTTCCACCCGTAGTCCGGCAGCTTGAAGAAGTCGTCCCCGTTGACCCGGTCGGCGCTGCCCGTGGCCAGGCCCGTCATCAGGGACTCCACTCCGGTACGTACGGACTGGACGAACATGCCGCGCTGCCGCTGTCCCAAGTCGTCCTGCTGCCCGCGGACTTCGAAGAGGACTGTGCCGGATCCGTTGAGGGCGAAAGCGGAGCGGCCCTGGCCGGCGTATTCGCGCGCGTCGGGGTGGAGATAGCGGCCGGTCGCGGCGAGCCTCGACTGCTCGCCGTATGCGTCGGCGATGCCATTGGCCACCGTGAGCGCATAGCGGCGGGACTTGTCCTGGTCCAGCTTCGGCCACTGCTTCTTGTACTTGGCCCCATCGTTCATGCCGAGTGGCGGATAGTCCAGCGAGACCGTGATCAGCTTGCCGTCCTGAGGGCCGCCCGTGATGCGCTCGCAGGGACCCATGTGGTGCAGATCGATGAACGCGTCGACAGACCCCTTCTCATTGCGCATCTTCACATACGTGTCACGGATCGCGCGCGACTCGGGGGAGAGGAAGAAGCCGGCGTCGGTCTGCTTGCCGGGGAGGTCGGAGGCCTGCGGGACGTAGTTCAGATCTGGGTTGAAGTCCCGGTTGAGGTCATAGCCGGGCTGGTCGATGCCGTCGCCGCGGAGGCTGTGGTACCAGGCGCGCGGCGCCCCGGCCAGCTGGGGGAACTGCGCGACGGTCTGGTCCCAGGAGCGTACGTTGATACGACGGTTGAGCTCGCCGCCGTCTGGGTTCACCATCGGCATGGCAACCAGGGTGACTTTGCTGAGGAGTTCGGCGGTCTTCGGACCAGAGCTCGAACCGAGCTCCTTGAGGATGCCAATGAGGGCCTCCGTGCCCGTGCGCTCGTTGCCGTGAATGGCGCTGGTCACCATCAGGACGCGGGGGCCGGTGCCCACTCGCGCGGCCCACAGTTCGCGGCCCTGGGTGGTGCGCCCGGCGACCTCGACCTGCACCCGGCCCTTGCTGGTCTTCTCGATCTGCCGCAGTGTGGCGCCGAGTTGATTATGGTCGGTCCAGCCGGACCAGGACGGATCGTCGGAGGTCTTGCAGTTGCCGAGATCGCTTTCGGCGGCCGTGGCGGTGGCGGCGGCCGGTGAGGTGACCAGTACGGCGCCGAGGGCGGCGGAGGCCGCGACGGTGGCAACGGCTGTGCGTAGCGCTCGCGGACGGGTGTTCCGCGTGCTGCGGTAGGTGCGCATGGGGCGGGCTCCTCACGACGTTACGGGTGGGACTGGTGTGGGGGGCGTTCCGGATGATGCTGACCCGAGGGTCAAGGAAAGGTCAATGGGGCGTACATGAATGCCCATGTCGGCGAACGGCCCCGAGGGCCGGGAGGTGGGCGGCGCCGGTTGTGCGTCAGGTCAGAGGGCGTCGGCGAGGTCTTCGATCTGGTGGGCAAGGCGTGGGTCGGGGTGCGGCAGCGCCGGAGCGGCGCGAGCAGCTGGAGGAGATCGACGCGTCTTGGTGCCCGAGCTGGCCGGTGACGTGGCAGCGATGCTTCCACCTGACCCGGATGCACCTCGACGAAGGCGGGACGCTGCCCACCACCGCAGGCGAGGTCGTACGCCAGGGCGAGGATCTCGGGCGGTGGGTGAAGTCGGTAAGGCTCGGATGGGACCAGCTCCCCGGCGTGCAGCAGTGGATGTGCGAGCAGGTCCTCGGCATCGAGCCCGCGGGCGAGGACGAGAAGCCGAAGCCGCGCCCGAGCCAGGCCGACAAGTGGGCGATGCACCTCGCCGCCGCCCGGCGGTACTACGAGCGCGAGGGACACCTTCGAGTACCCCGCAAGCACGTCGAAACGATCACCATGGGCGGGGCCGACAGCGAGGACCAGGAGCAGCGGGACTTCCGGCTCGGTGCCTGGGTCGGCAACCAGCGCTCCCGGGCGGCGACACTGACACCGGAACGGGTGGAACAGCTCTCCGCAGTCGGGATTCGGTGGGCGTAGCCGTATACGGGCAGCGGGCCGGACGGGGCGTGCGATCTCGTCGCGGATCGGCCTGACGGCTTCCACGCCTTGTCCGGCCGGGTCGTCCAGCTGCCAGTCAAGGTACCGCTTGCCGGGGAAGATGGGGCAGCTGTCGCCGCAGCCCATGGTGATGACCACGTCCGAAGCCTGCACTGGGAAGTAATCGCCGCCGACTCCCTCCATCCGTGGGGGTGGGAGCCAGCCGCCCCACTCTGGGCCGCCGAAGCTCGCCAGGACACGGTCCTCGCCGCGGCCTGGACCCTCAACCGTCGGCTTCAGCAGAAGCTCGAACGCCACGACATCGGCGAGACCGATCTCTGCATGCAAACCTTCGACCTGAGGGAAGCTCAGCCGGGGAAGCCACAGCTGCGATTTCCGGCGACCGATTAGTACCCCAGCTGACGTTCGTTGCTGGGGTGGCTGAAGGGTCTGGCGAGATGAAACGGCCACCACTGATCATCGTGGGACGCCACTACCAACGGCGGGACCGACTCGCTATGACAACCTCGAACGTCAGCTGGACTACTGCCTTCGAGGACCAAGGAGAAGACATGGGACTCTGCTCGGAGTGCGGTGCGCCGATGGATCCGCGATCCTGTGACGACCTGTTCCACGCCTTGCTCGCGTTGGACCATTCGCAGCAGGCACCGTGGGGGCCGTTGCACGGCGTCTCAGTCTCTTGCTTCGTGCTTCAACACCCCAGTTGGCATCCCGCCGACGATGGCGCGATGGGTTGGGCGCTCCTGCGCGCGTACCTCGAAGGCGGCCTCGGCGAAGTGAACCAGCTCGTCGGTCAGGCTCGTCGTGGCAACTCCCATCGTGTGAAGGCCCGGCCATCACGATTCGTCCGCGACGCGGCGCTGCCGCACTGGGACGCGCTGCCGTCCCGTTTCTCCGTCACGATCGAAGACGTCGCCGTCGACGGGACGTTCCCCGCTGCGGGGTTCGCGGAACGCGTCAAGGCTTGGGCCGCCGCGACGGTCGACGCGTGGAGCCGCAGAGCGTGACCGACAAGACCGTGGGCCCGCCGAAGAGCGGGTCCACGGCACTGCCACGCTGAAACGCCTGGTCAACCGGGGGGCCTCATCGAGCCCGAACCCGGCCTGTTCACCATCCCGCAGCCGTCCCGCCCCGCGACAGCGCCGTCCTCAAGTTAGAATCCTAACAAAGGCGCACAGAACACCCCCTGAGAGGGTGTTTAAAGAGCCCGTCGATGAATTAGTGGTGCGCGTCGCGTCAACTCGTTGTTGATGTCGCATTCATGACGTATCTGGCGAGTTGGGAGCAGTCGTGTACGGGCAGATCTCACCGAACGCGGTCACGATGACCCTGGTCCCGGACAACATCACCGAGGAGCCGGCACTGCTGCGCCACCTCCTCGTGCTGACAGTCCGCGACGGCCCGGGCGTGAACGAGCAGACAGCCGAGCGCCACCTCGCCGCGCACGAGCGCCACCATGAGGCGGCGAACCGGTGACGGCCGCTGCAGCAGCGACCGAAGCGACCGCTGAAGGGGCTGAAGGGACTGAACTCGGGGAGGTAATCGAAGCCGAGCTGGTCGACGACGACGCGGCGGTCCGACTGCTGCCCGCGACCGTCGCCGGGGGCGCTCCCACATACCGCATCACCAGGACACGCTGCTCGTCGAGGGGGAGCTGCCGCCGCGCGTCGACGAGCAACCCGCCTTCACCAAGCGGGACTTCACGGTGCCGCCGTCCGCCAAGCGCCGGGCCGAGGAGCGCGGCGCGAGGAACACCCGCGTCAACCGCGGCACCACGCGAGACCGGTTCGAGGAGTGGTGCGTGAAAGAGGGGCGGATCGCCCGGCCGGCCACCACCACGGCGAACGTCGTCGCCTACTTCGACCACCTGATGGAGAGCGGCAAGAAGGGCGGGAGCCAGTACAGCCCGGACAGCCTGCTCGCCTACCTCTCCCGCATCGTCACCTTGCAGATCGTCCGGCGCGTACGGGCCTGGCTCGGCGACCTGCGCGAGCTCGACGCCGACAACCCGACCTTCCCGCTGTTCCAGGCCCTGTCGACGACGGGCAACCTGAAGGGCCGCGGAAACGCCACGGTGCGGGGCCTGCACCTGTCCGGCAGCGCGATCAACGAGATCGTGAAGAAGCGCGCAGCCGCCGCCGGGGTGACGTACATCAACGGCCTGAAGGTGACCGGCCACTCCCTGCGGGCCGGCCCGAACACCGACATGAAGCGCGCCAAGGTGCCCCTCGCCGACCGGCGCGAGGCGGGCGACTGGGGCGAGAAATCTCCGCTGCCCGACTCCCGCTACAACCGGCCGGACGACACCGTGGACGCCACCGAGACCGATCCACTGGACGCCGTTCCGCTCTTCGGCAGGTTCCAGGAAGAGACTGCAGGGCGATAAAGGTGCAGGTCAGGCCATGATGTATGCGTAGACGCATGCGCGGGTGCATACTTAGCGTATGGCTGACACCAGCGTACGCATCGACACGAACACACGGGACCGGCTCGCAGGTCTCGCCAAGGCCCGCGGCATGAGTCTGGCCGCCTACCTTGATGAGCTGTCCAGGCAGGAAGAGAACCAGGCGTTGCTCGGGCGGGCGACCGCCGCGTTCGAGGCCGCGCTCGACCGTCCGGGCTTCGTCGAGGCTTTCGACGAGACGTTCGGGGGCCTTCCTTCGGCGCCCAGCGGTAGCCACGGCCCGACCCGCCAGGCGGCCTGATCTTGAACCTGCTCATCGACATCCGGTGGCTTCTCGACCGGCAAGAGCGCGTCCTCGGCAAGAATCTGGAAGTCCTCGACTACTCGGCACTGGTCGCGGCAGTCGCCCGGCACCGGGTGAACACGCCCCACCTGGACGTGGGCGAACCCGATGCCTACTGGCGGGCGGCCGCGCTGCTCGACACGATCGTGCTGCAGCGGCCCCTGCCCGCCCGGAACGAGCTGTACGGGTACGCCGTGACCGTCGCGTACATCGAGGCGTCCGGTGAGACGGTGGACGCGAGCCAGCAGCAGTGGATCCAGCTGATCGAGGACATCAAGGCCTTGCGCCTGACCACCTTCGACATCGCAGACCGGCTTCGCTCCTGGCGTCAGGCCTGACGGAGCGAGAGACCCGTTCAGCAAGGTGCGGCTCTACGCCACGCCTCCGCCGCAGTGACAGGCCTGCGTCTGGTGCCTGTCGGCGGATGGGCGGGTCACAGGATCCCCTTCCAGTTCCAGGGGCGGGCGCCGGATCGACCGCGAAGACAGTCGATCCGGTACTGCGCCTGATGGCGCCACTCCGGGTGGCTCGCCGCGTGCTGCGCCGCGTACGTCACCATGCGCAGCTCACGGGCTCCAGCGAGGATTGGGTAGCCGGACCACGTCGTCACGTCCATGCCGTAGGCGTCACAGAAGGACGCGTACTCCTCGGCTGTGACGGCACCTGTGGTGATCCTGCGGACGGCGGTCATGACGAGATCCCACTCCGGTGGCCCGACGGAAAATCGCTCCAGGTCCATCATCAGCCGCTGCCCGTACGCCGTACGGACCAGGTTGCCGGGCCATGCGTCGCCGTGGACGGCGCTGTCCGGCAGGCCGGCAGGTCTCTGTTCCCATGCGGATTCGATGTCTTGGCGAAGGCCGTAAGGCCACCACCAACGACGCTGACTGGCAGACCCGCATCGGTGCGATGAAGTTCCCCAACTGCACGGCCGGCCCGCGGGGTGAGGTGACCGGCAAGGTCACCAAGGCCGGTGGCGCGCCGATCGCCGGTGCGACGGTACGCATCGGCGGTAGCCGGACCGTCACCGACGACCAGAGCGGGTACAAGCTGACCCTGCCGACTGGTCAGCACGAGGTGACCGCATCGGCATTCGGCTACGCGTCGAAGTCCGCGACGGTGACCGTGCCGGACGGTGGCGCGGTGACGGAGAACTTCGCGCTCGACCCGGTTCCGCTGCGCAAGGTCAGCGGCGTGGTGAAGGACGGCTCCGGGCACGGCTGGCCGCTCTACTCGCGCATCGAGGAACTCGTCGAAGCTGGCGAGCCTCGTATCGTCGCCGGTCAGGACAATGACGGATGTGTGGTCTTCGCGATCTCGCCTCGTTTTTCGGCGGCACTCGCCCGCGACGAGCGCTCCAGGTTGCGTGACGTCGCGGCGTCGTGGGCCCAGCTGCGCGCGGAGGATGGCGAGGTCATCGACACGGAGATCGCCGACGCGATCGTGGGTGATCTGGCTGATCTAGCCTGCAGCGCCTGACGCCAGAGCCAGGGCGTCTTCTGCTGGCTCGCGTAGGAGTTCAAGTTCGGAGCCAGATGGCGATGGCCGCCGCGGTGGCGGTGCCGAGGAAGACGTAGCCCCGCTTGTCGTAGCGCGTGGCGACCGCCCGAGACTGTTTCAGCCGGTTGATAGCCCGTTCAAGGAGCAAGCCACAGTACTGACATAGAAGCGAGCGGGATGGGGAATGTCCCGGTCATAGGGGTTGATGCCCTGTTGGCGCTGGTCGGAACAGTCCGACGGCTGCGTGAGGGGCTGGTCGGGGCAGGCGTGGGGGGTGGGGCGCGATGGCTGGAGGAGACGCGGCCGTGCCCCCCAGACCGGGCCCGCGACAGCGGGGACGCCGAGGTGGGAGTCCTTCCCGGAGGTGAACCGGGTGGTGGTGCAGCGTCTGCTGGGTCTTCTGGTGGAGCGCATGGCGACGGCACCGCTCAGGAGCACGGAGGGGGGTGTGGACGATGACGATGGTCGGGCTGTCGTGGGAACGGCTGGAGGGTAAGGTCCAGCGCTGGCATCGTGACCGGCTCGCGGCCGTATATGTGCGCCAGTCGACGGCTGGGCAGGTCAGGGACCATCAGGAGTCCACGCGGCTGCAGTACGCGCTGGTGGAGCGCGCGGTCGCGCTGGGATGGCCTCCGTCGCGGGTGCTGGTGATCGACGAGGACCTGGGGCATTCCGCGTCCGGGATCGATGCCCGGCCCGGCTTCCAGCACCTGGTCTCCGAGGTCGGCCTGGATCACGTGGGGATCGTTCTGGGGATCGAGATGTCCCGGCTGGCCCGCAGTGGCCGCGAATGGCATCAGCTTCTGGAGTTGTGCGCTCTGTCGGGGGCCCTTCTCGGGGATCCGGACGGCGTCTACGACCCCAGCGATCACAACGACCGGCTGCTGCTGGGCTTGAAGGGCACGATCAGCGAGGCGGAACTGCACCTGATCAAGCAGCGGATGTGGTCCGGACGCCTGGCCAAGGCCCGGCGCGGGGAACTGGTGGTGCCCTTGCCCATCGGCTTCGTGCGGCGTCCCTCGGGCGAGGCGGTGCTGGATCCCGACGAACAGGTGCGCTCTGTGGTGCGTCTGGTCTTCGAGTTGTTCGAGCGGTTCGGGACCGTCAACGCGGTGCTGTGCTACCTGGTCGACAACCACATCCAGATCGGGGTGCGGCTGCGGGAGGGCCCCGAGCGTGGGGAGTTGGAGTGGCGTCGGCCCAATCGGGTCGCGCTGCAGAACATGCTCCGGCATCCGGCCTACGCTGGAATCTACGTCTACGGCCGCAGCCGGCTCGATCCGCGCCGGCGGCAGGCGGGGCGGCCGTGCACCGGCCGGGTGCGCACCGGCCGCGAGGACTGGTTCGTCTACCTGCCGGGCCTGCTACCTGCCTATATCAGTGTTGAACAGCATGAACGGAACCTGCAGCGGATGGACGCAAACCGGGCCCGGTCCGAGAGCATCGGCGTGGTGCGCGACGGCCCGGCGCTGCTGGCCGGGCTGGTGGTCTGCGGCCGCTGCGGCATGAAGATGACGGTGCGCTACCAGCGTGGCGCGGGCGGGAAGCTGCACCCGGCGTATGTGTGCGCCCGTGCCAAGAGCGACTACGGGCAAGGGCAGTGCCAGCAGTTGGCGGGGGGCTGCATCGACGAGCACGTCGCCTCCCTGCTGCTGGAGGCGATGACCCCGGCCGCGGTGGAGGTCTCACTCGCCGCGGCCGAGCAGGTCGAGACGCAACGTGCCCAGGTGGACCGGATCTGGCGGCAGCGTCTGGAGCGCGCCGACTACGCCGTGGACCGCGCACGGCGCCAGTACCAACTGGCCGAACCGGAGAACCGCCTGGTGGTACGGCAGTTAGAGAGGGACTGGGAGACGGCGATGACCGAGCGCCAGAGGCTCGGCGAGGAGTACGACCGCTTCCTCGCTGTGCGCCCGCGCACCCTCAGCGCCGAGGAACGGGCACAGATCAGGGCTCTGGCCGCTGACGTCCCGGGCATCTGGCACGCGCCCACCACCACCGACGCGGACCGCAAGCAGCTGATCCGGCATCTGGTCGAGCAGGTCCGCATCGAGGTGCTGGGCACCAGCGAGTTGGTGAACGTGGCTGTCCGCTGGGCCGGAGGCCACCGCACCGATGCGCAGGTGGCACGGCCCGTGGCTTGCCTGACCCAGCTCAGCTACTACCCCCGGCTCCGTGCCCGCGCCGCCGAACTGGTCGAGGCCGGCTGCACGACCGCGCAGATCGCCGAACACCTCAATGCCGAGGGCTTCCGCCCGCCCAAGCGCTGCGAGACGTTCACCAGGAACGCGGTCAACGACCTGCTGCGGGCCCTGGGCATCCAGCGCTCACGGCAGCAGAACCGTCACCGCCCCGACCTGGACGAACACGAGTGGTGGCTGCGCGACCTCGCCGAGCACCTGGGCATGTCCGAGATCACGCTGGATGCCTGGGTCAGGCGAGGCTGGGCCACCGGCTACCTGCACCCGCAGGCAGGCTTGAGGATCGTCCGGGCCGACCCGGCAGAGGTCGACCGCCTGCGCGCGCTGCACCAGGTGCCGCGCGGCCAGCACACCCGGCGCCCCTGGTTGAAGAATCAGGCCGCCAGCATGAACACCGGGAACGAAGAGGCGTGAGAGGAAGGAGCTGACGGCGATGGAACCGAGCCGCAGGTATGACAGCACTGCGGCTTGCTTCTCTCGACAGTGTTGCGTTTCTTGTACCGCTGTTCGTCGAGGCTGGGCAGCCGTCCGCCGTGCGATCCCTTGCGCCGGCGGGCGCGCCTGGCTGTTGGTCTTCGCCGGGATCGTGTGGCGGATTCCCCGGCGCCGCAGGTACTCGCGGACGGGCCCGTTGCTGTATGCCTTGTCGGCCGCGAGACTGTCCGGCTTCACACGTGGCCTTCCCGGGCCGGGTCTGGGGACGCGGATCTTCTCCAGCACGGCGACGAACTGGGTGCAGTCCGCCCGCTGACCTGGTGTGACGATCAGGGACAGCGGGCGTCAACGTCCGTCCGCGCTCAGGTGGAGCTTGCTGGTGAAGCCGCCGCGCGAGCGGCCCAGGCCCTCACCTCCCGCACCACCTCCACCCGCCGGGCGACGGGCCGGCAGCAGCACCTGGACCGCGGAGATCAGCGACCACATCGGGGCGCTGCGGACGGCCGCCTTGCGCACCTCCTGGGAGGCCTGCCGGTAGCGGCCGAGGAACAGCTCCTCGCCGCCGATGCCGCGCAGCACGCGCAGGCCGGCGACGGCGTCGGAGGTCAGTTCGGCGGCGCGGCCCGCCTTTTCGCGCTGGATGTCGGCGCGCCGGGTGGCCCGGGGCAGCAGCGGCAGTACGGCGAGGGCCAACAGGGGCACGCCGCCGGCGACCACCGCACCCAGCGCGGGCTGGTATACGACCAGCGCGACGCAGACCAGGACGAGGGCGGTCGCGGCGGCGGCGAAAGCGCGACAGTGCTTCGACGAACCAGCCGATCTTCTCGACGTCGCCGGTGGAGACCGCGACCACCTCGCCCGCGGCGACCCTCCGGGTGAGTACCGAGCCGAGTTCGGCGGTCTTACCGGCCAGCAGGTGCTGGACCCGGGCGGCCGCCGTGATCCAGTTGGTGATGGCGGTGCGGTGCAGCAGGGTGTCGCCGACGGCGATGGCGGCGCCGAACAGCAGGATCAGCCCGCCCGCGAGCGCCAGCCTGCTGCCGGAGCG
Organism: Streptomyces sp. NBC_00873; assembly: GCF_045207415.1. Classification (NCBI taxonomy): domain Bacteria; kingdom Bacillati; phylum Actinomycetota; class Actinomycetes; order Kitasatosporales; family Streptomycetaceae; genus Streptomyces; species Streptomyces sp. NBC_00873. Next base: position 8,837,756 of record NZ_CP108803.1, on the reverse strand, counting down.
GTCCACGACGGCCTGCACGGCGACGCCCACGGCGAGCGGCAGGCCGGCGATTCCGCACTGGTGCAGCAGCCCCCAGCCGAGTGACTTCAGCTGGCCGCCGAGCTGTTGCCGGGCAAGCCACAGCAGAAAGCGGCGGCCTGACCGTACGTCGGGATCACCGGGATCGGAAAACGGAAGATCGCGAATCTGCATGACGTCCCACGGATCGCTGAGGGGGTGGCGAGTGGCTCAAACCGTGCAAGGTTCGTGTTCCGCCGGCAGTCGCGGCAATTGATTTTTACGCATGAGGGAACAAAACGCGCCAAGGTCGAATTTTCGCCTCTGGCGCACTTGTTCGTCCCGCGCTTCACTCTGACCCATGAAGAGTAAGATCACGTCCATGCTCGCCGGACTGGTGCTGGCCGCCGGTTCGGCGCTCGGCGCGAGCCCGGCGGTCGCTGCCGAGCCGGTCCCCACGGAGTTCGGCACCGACTGGCACGACCCGCTGACCGCGGCGCCGCCCGTCGCGAAGCCCCCGACCCGCTCCTGCCAAGTCACCGTCGCCGAGGCACAGTTCCGCGACTTCACGCCGTACAGGGGCAGTTACACCCCGCCCGAGGAGTGCGGCGACCGCTGGAGCAAGGTGGTGCTGCGCCTCGACGGAAAGGTCAAGGGGCGCCAGTTCGACCGACTCGGCTACCTCCGCATCGGCGGCGTGGAGATGTTCCGTACGTCCACGCCCGAGCCCTCGGTCGACGGCATCAACTGGTCGGTGGAGAAGGACGTCACGCACTACAGCGACACGCTTCGCCGCGGGCAGGACGTCGACATGCTCATCGGCAACGTCGTCAATGAGACGTACACCGGCGTCATCGACGTCAAGGTCACGCTGACCTTCTACGCCGCCGAGGGGCGTACGAAGCCGGCGGCGACGCCCGACAAGGTGATCCCGCTGGACGGCGCCCGGCTCACCACACCGCGCAACTCGGAGCGCATCGTCGCCGAGGTGTACGCCACCGGCTCGGGCGGCGGCTGCGAGGAGTTCTGGTACCTCACCGTGCCGGACTCCGCTCCGTACTCCTGCAAGGCTGACAACGGCCCGTACCGTGAGGTGCAGATCAAGGTCGACGGCCAACTTGCCGGAATAGCCGCACCGTTCCCGAACGTATGGACCGGAGGATGGTCCAACCCCTTCCTCTGGTACGTCGTTCCGGCGCCGCGTGCCTTCGACGTGAAGCCGATCGAGTACGACCTGACGCCGTTCGCGGGCATCCTCAACGACGGGCGCGAGCACCGCGTCGAGGTGTCCGTCGCCGGACTGCCCGCCGGACAGAGCGGCTGGAGCACGCCCGCCAACGTGCTGGTCTGGCAGGACGAGGGCAGCGAGCACGTCACCGGGGCGCTCACGAAGCACGATCAGAGCGACCTGGCCAACTCGAAGACGGTCACGCCCGGTTCGTTGAACCGGCTCGACACCAAGGGCGGCCACCGGCTGACCGTCGCCGGCTATGTCGACACCTCGCACGGGCGCGTCGAGACCACCGTCTCGCGCACCCTCGCCAACACCTCCGTCCACCGCTGGACGGAGGACGAGAACACCGACGGGCTCACGGCCCGCTGGGACGACGACGAGACGGTGACCGTGGACGGCCGGGGCCCGGCGCGCGTCGCGCACACCCACCGCGTCTACACCATGGACGGCGAGATCACGATCGGCACGGACAACCGGCTGCGCACCGTCCTCACGCTCGGCGACCGCGCCGATACCTCGGTCGTCCGCGCCGGCAAGCGCATCTCCTGGTCGCGGCTCGACGACACCTACACCGGCGACGCCGCCTGGACGCTGGGTGTCCCGCGTGACCAGCGCCATGCTGTCGGCACGTCGAGCGAGCACTACCGGCTGGACGGGTCGGGAGGCTGCTACGACCGCACACTGCGGACCGAGCAGGGCACCCTGACGGAGGACCGTACGGGCTGCTGAAGTGACGCGGGGCCCTGCGCGCGCAGGGCCCCGCGTACCTCGCCAGGAGAGCCCGATGTCAAGCTCAATGGTGAGCTTCCTCGCGATCATCGTCCCTCGCTCCGGTGCGAGGAGCTTGAAGCCATGCTGATCTGCTCGATGAGTGTCTCGGTGGACGGATTCATCGCCGACCGCGAGGGTGCGTTCGGGTGGACGGCCCCTAGCGAGTAGATGTTTCGTTTCCACGTCGCGCAGACGCGCGAGCTCGGCGGCTATCTGTTGGGCCGCAGGCTTTACGAGACCATGCTGGTGTGGGAGACGGATGCGTCCCTGCGCGACAACGAGCTCGGGGCTGCGTTCGCCGACATCTGGTGCGCTCTCCCGAAGGTCGTCTTCAGCCACACGCTCGACAGCGTTCAGGGCAACGCCCGGCTCGCCAGGGCGTCGGTGGCCGAGGAGGCCGCTGCGGCGCTCGGGGCGACCGACAAGGACGTCTCGATCGGCGGCGCCGACCTGGCCGCGGCAGCGATCGGGCTCGGCCTCGTCGACGAGCTGCGCATGTTCCGCTATCCGGTCGTCGTGGGCGGCGGCACGCCCTTCCTGCCGCCGGTCACCGAAGACGTTCGGCTAGACCTGGTCGAGACCAGGACGTTCGGCTCACGCGTGATCTACGAGCGCTACCGGCGCGCCCGCGACACGTCGGACTGACACCGCCGTCCAAGTCATCAGCGCCTCGCCGGACCGGGTATCCGCCGCGCTGACCGACTCCGACAAGCTATCCCCCCGTTGCCTTTTTCGTGGCTCCGCAATGGGGCCTCCGGCCTTCGGGTCCGGCATGACTCCCCCCCCTTGTTGTTGATGATCCGGAGGGTGGTGTCACCGGTCCCAGAGGCATCGACGGACCGCTGATGAGGGGCTTGAGCACCGGCTTCACCCAGGCCGGAAGAGCTCTCCGTAACGTGGATGTGGCAGCTCGGTGCCCTGGCAGGCCGGACGAAAGCGTGAGCGGAGGGGCCTGCACGTGATCGACACCGGCGACATCGACGTCTTCCTCGGCCTGGACGTCGGCAAGGGCGAACACCACGCCACCGCCGTCACACCAGCCGGGAAGAACGCCTTCGACAAGCGCCTGCCCAACACCGAACCCAAACTCCGCGAACTGTTCGCGAAACTCCAGGCCAAGCACGGAACCGTGCTCGTCGTGGTCGACCAGCCGGCCTCGATCGGCGCCCTGCCGCTGGCGGTCGCCCGGGACATGGGCTGCCCAGTCGCCTACCTGCCCGGGCTGACGATGCGGCGGATCGCCGACCTCTACCCGGGCGAGGCCAAGACCGACGCGAAGGACGCGTTCATCATCGCCGACGCGGCCCGCGCGATGCCGCACACGCTGCGCGCGATCGACGGCGAGGACGAGACGATCGCCGAGCTGGAGATGATCGTCGGCTTCGACGACGACCTGGCCGGCGAGGCCACCCGGGTCGCGTTGCAATGCTCCGCGACGGCACCTTCTACGAGCCCCAACCCGCAGGAGCCAGGTGAAGGTTCAGGCCGGTCGGTCAGTCTTCCGGTCGAAGTCGCTGTCGAGCGGCCTCAAGTCGCTGGTCATAGTCGGAGGCGAACAGCTCAGGAAGTGCCTTGTCCAGCGTTCCGGCGATTCGATGGATCGGCGCCCAGACCGCCGGATCGTCGACAACGCGACTGAAGTCAGTCATCTGGAGCTTCTCCAGCCAGTGCGACAGCACCAGCGCCTCGTCACTCGTGAGCTTGATCGTGACCTGGCTGTCGCCCATGCGCACCCCTCCGGCTCAGCCCCCGCCCTCGACCACACGAACCTACTGGTCTTCGACCACCAAACACATAGGGGCACCCCCGCATGCCGGAAGCCCCGGCCCGATTCCGACGGGCCGGGGCTTCCCCATGACACAGGCGGCTCTGTCACCACTTGTCGCAGTGGTCCCTTACCACTCCCTGTCGTCCCCGCCGCCCCTGTCGTCCCTGTCGAACCTGTCGAAGTGGTCCCGGACCACCCGGAAGCTGCCCACGACGCCGTTGCGGACGAACACGCCGCCGCGGATGTGTTTGCGGGTGAAGACACCGTTGCTGGTGCTCCAGGGACCGACCGTCGCGACCGGGGAACCGTTGTCGCAGGTCGCCCCACGGAAGAACTCAACAGTCCGCCGGCTGTCGTTACGGACGTTGAAGCTCTTGGCACCCAGACCGCTCACCACCGTGATGCAGCCCTCCTCCCCACGGGCGGAGTACGACCGCTCGTTGATGAAGATCCGGCCCTCCTCCCGGTGACCACGGCGCTCGTGGCCACGCTCGTTGCCGCCACGCTCGCCACCGCCGTAGCCGCCTCCCTCGTTCCCCTTGCCGCCACCACCGTTCCCGCCCTCACCACCCAGCGGAGCCGCGTCAGGGGCGGCCTGCTGAACAGCAGGGGCGGCCTGCTGGACGGACGGGGCAGCCTGGGTGGATCCGGCGGCCGAGGCATAGGTGATGCCGGTAGTGGCGATGACCGCGGCACCCACTGCGGCTGCGGTCACGGCGACGGTACGCGTCTTCATGTCACTTCTCCCTTGTCTCTGAGGGTCGGCCGGGCAACCGGCCTGCAATGAACGTACTTATGGCGCCTTTAGCTGTCATATCGGACGTATCGACAGGGGGCCGACCGGGTGTACGAACGACCCGTACCGCACATCGATCGACACATGACGCACCGTCAATACATATGAAAGTAAGCTTATTTGGCACACGATTAGGCCTTCTGGGCGACTTCACGACGCCCGATCACCCTCTCGGCAGCACGGACGCGGATCCAGCACACCCAGAACCTCACCCCCCACCGCCCCCAACAGCCGTCATCGCCACCCACCCACCGCCCCGGCCGCCACAGCGACCCACCACACCCCTCTCGCGGGCCAACACCGCATCGGTATGCCGCGCACACACTGCGGTCGCCACCACGGCCCAGGCCATCGATCGAAACAGTCACTGGCCCGGCATGAAGGCGCAGCTCAGCCGGGCCATCGGCCAAGCACCTGGCGGATCCATCGCTCGTAAGAGGTCACGTCACTTCGAGCGCGCGTGTCTCTTACATCCCCTCTGCAGCAATGTGCTAGATAACTGCAGTAATCCGGTGCCCCACGCCGGACCCGCGGGACGGCCCTGACACCACGCTGATGGTGTCAGGGCCGTCGACGTTCAGTGAGGGCCGCCGACACGGTGGCGTGGTCCGGCTGGATGACGGCGCCGCTTGCGGGCAGCCGGCCAAAGTCGAACTACGCGAGGTGTTCAACGCGATCCTCTACGTCAACCGCACGGGAATCCCCTGGAAATACCTCCCGCACGACTTTCCCGAAGCACGGCACCGTCTACGCCTACTACGCCGCCTGGCGCGACGAGGGGACCTTCGCCCAGTTCAACTACGACCTCACCGGCCTGGCCCGAGTGAAGGAGGGGCGCAAGCCCGAACCGACCGCCTCCCTGATCGGCACCCAGAGCGTGAAGACCTCCAGCAACGTGCCCCTGACCAGCCAGGGAACGGACGCCGGGAAGACGATCGTCGGCCGGAAACGAGGCATCCTCACCGACACAATCGGGCCCCTCCTCGCCGTGACCGTCACCGCTGCGAGCCTCTCGGAGAACGCCGTGGGAATACAACTCCTCGACCAGGCCAAGATTCTGGTGCAGGGTTGACGTCAAGCAGGCGTCGTGGCCGGCGGTGCTCGATCGGCTGAATGTGGCTGCGCTGCTGCGGCCGCCATCAGCCCATGTTGCTCGGCGTCTCCAGCGGCGGGATGACCGGAGCCTGCGTCCTTTCCTCCCCCGCTGTCCCGGCACGCTTCTCCAGCGTCAGACGCAGCAGCACGACTGCCAGGGCGACGAGTGCGAACGCGATTCCGACCCAGGGCAGCGAGCGGGTGCTCAGGGAGGCCAACACCCAGCCGCCGACCGTTGTGCCCACGGTGATGCCCAAGTTGGAGAACGAGACGAACAGGCTGTTGCCGAACTCGGGTGCGTCCTGGGTATCGCGGCCCAGCCAGGTCTGGCACACGATGAGGCCGCCGGAGTGCACGGCCGCCCAGAGCGGGACGATCGCGACCATCGGAGCGACGCGCGTCCCAAGGGCGAGCACCAGCGCGTAGACGAGGAAACACAGGACGGGGAAGAGGAGCACGGTGCGGGTGGCGCTGACCCGCAGCAGCGCGGCGAAGGCGAAATTGCCGAAGACCATCACGACGCCGAACACCATCAGCATCACGCTGATCCACGAGCCGCGCATCCCGGTGACGGTCCCGAGGTACTCGGCGAAGTAGCCGTACACGGAGAACAGCGCCGCAAAGACGAAGACGATGGACAGGAGCGTCAGCCATGTCCGGCCGCCGCGCAGCACGCCCAACTGGCTTCCGTAGGAGAGCCGCTCGCCCACGGGCATCGCGGGCAGGAACCGCAGGATGCCGATGAGGCCGAGTACGTTGACGGCCGCGCCGAACCAGAAGGCGTCCTGGAGCGAGAAGTGATCCGCCAGGTAGGACGTGAGCGGCACGCCGAAGGCGAAGCCCACGGTGACCCCGGCAAAGACGCGTGCGGTCACGCGGGCCGCATCCTTCCCCTGCCCGAGCCGTACTGCTGTTGCCAGGGCGACCGAGAAGAAGACCGGATGGACGAGAGCGGGGATGATCCGGAAGGCGAGCATCACGCCGAAGTGGGTGGTGAGTGCGTAGACGGCGTTTGAGACGGCGAAGACGCCCATGGTCGCTGCCAGCACGGCTCGGCGGTCGACACTCGAGGCCGCGAGGGTCATGAAGGGGCCGGAGAGGGCCACGGTGAGGGCGAAGGAGCCCACGAGCAGTCCCGCCGTGGAGGCGCTGACATTCAGTCTGTCCGCGACCTGCGGCAGCACTCCGACGATGCCCATCTCGGTCGTGATGATGCTGAACACGCCCAGGGCGAGCGACAGAACGGCCAGCGAGCTTCTTCTCATGATCGTCTTCCTTGTGTGGGCGACCAGTAGCCGACCTACCTAGGTATCGCGGTTTCTAGATATGATCGGCGCGAATGCGCCGCCGCGGTGACACGCCTGGGCTGCGTTCAGCGGGGCACGCTGTCCGGTCGGCGTGGGTCGGGAGGTCAGAGTTCGTTACGGATGTGCTCGGCGAACGCCTCGATCGTGCGCTCGTTGCGCCGGTAGTACGTCCACTTGCCGATCCGCTCGGACTCCAGCAGGCCGGCGTCCTTCAGCGTCTGCAGATAGCTGGAGACCACGGACTGGGAGAGCCCGGAGCGAGCCTGGATGTCGCCGACGCACACCCCGATGTGGAAGCCCAGACCCTGCTGGCGGTAGGCGCTCTCGTCGAAGTGCGCCGCCGGGTTCTTCAGCCACTGCAAGAACTGCAGGCGGGCCGGATTGGCCAACGCCTTGTGTATGGCCAGGGGGTCCACGGTGCTCCTTCCGACTGACCTCCGATGTCGCATCTACTTTTTCCGATGTTTAGGAATGTGTCAAATGGGCGACTCAGGCCACTGTCCGTTGCGGTGGTAGGTGGGGCGTCGGAACCTCCGTCGCGCTCGCCCTGCTCCGTTGTTTGTGGCGCACAGTAGCGGAGGGGTGTTCGTGGTGGCCGCGACCAGGCCGGTGGGCCGCACCCCGTCGGCCTCGGCCAGGGTGCATGCCCCGGCGAGCGACTCGATGGCGCAGGCCGGCAGATAGCTGGCGGAGATCTTCGCCGTGCTGGCGTGGTGCGGCTGGTCGTACATCCGCCGAGTTCGCTGCCCCATGGCGGGTGTACACGGCCCTCGGGCCGCGACCGGCCCCGCACCAGGCGTGCCCCCGGCCTGAGAGGGCCTGCCCTGCGTGTCGTGTCAGGCTCGCCTTGAGTGCTTGGTGTGGGCAGGACCTCTGTCGGCAGGTGGCTTTGGTGGGTGCGATCCTCAAGGGCGTGAGCGTGTCCGGTGGCACGAATTGGAGCACGCGTACGGATCCGCGGTAGGTGTTCCTGGCCTGCTGTCGCGGATCGCTTGGGGGTGTGACCGAGATACCTGCCGAAGGGGCAATGGATTGATCTTGACTCACGCCAGCCGTTGGTCTCCCTCGCCTCGACGAGGGTACGTCGGCGCACTGCTGGTACCAACCCTGCGGATCCGCATCGTGTTGCTCGCAAGCCTCCTGCCGCCGGGCCAACTCGCGGCGGATATCGTCAACCGAGCGGACCCGTTCCCCCTCGCGCGGGGCGCCGTGCCAGATGACCTGTCCGGCTGTCACCGGGTTTCTGCGGGTGGCCACGGTGGATGCACGATCGTCGATGTCATCAGTACTTTGCCAACGTTCTTACGGCTGTTGCCGGGACGTCCGGTGCCGCTGGACATTTGCGAACAGGAGCGCGACGGTGCCAACTCCCAGCACCGGCACCCGAGCAGTTCAAGCGCGGTCCGCAGCACGATCTGTTGCGGGATGCGATCGGCGGAGAACTGGACCAGTTGCGCTCGACGGCCTGAAGGTGTGGGCCCGCCGGCCGCCAGGTCGGCGAACCCGGTGACCGGTGAGGGCCGGCCGATGGTCATGGGAGTCAGCTCAGCGCGGTGCTGTCGGTGAGGCGGTTCGTGATCGTGGGGTGGGCGGCTTCCTGTGTCGCAAGGAGAGCGACGATCGTGACCGGCTGATCGCAGCGCGGGCAGTTCCGTACAGCCGTCGGTGTGCCGGCGGATCGGCGGCGTCAGGAGGCCGTCCATCGCGGTCCGCCGACACCCCCGGCAACACCCCGGGCGGGAGACGGCCCCGAATCCGGGCTCGGATCTGCCGGTGTCGGCCGGTGGGTGGACGATGGACACACTGAAAGGTATGCACGGGAGCCAGGGCGGCGAGGCGGTTCGCGCGGGCGGTGTGATGGACCTCTGAGGGGAAGGAGGGTCCGGCCGTGACTGAGGCCGACGGCCTGCTGGCCGACACTGACCCGGGGGCGGCTGATCCTTCGGCCGCTCCGGGCGGGCTGCTCGATGTGCTGGGTGTGGCTGCGGTGGTCCTGAACGCCGAGGGCCGGATCGCTCTGTGGAGCCCGCAGGCCGAGGAACTGTTCGGCTACACCGCCGGGGAGGCACTGGGCCGCAGCGCGGTGTACCTACTCATCGAGGAGCGGCATCGGGAGCGGGTGAATTCCCTGTTCGCGCAGGTGATGGCGGGCTGCGGGGCCTGGGCCGGGGTATTCCCGGTGCGCCACAAGGACGGCAGCACCCGGCTGACCGAATTCCGCAACATGCGTCTCGAGGACGAGTACGGCCGCCTCTACGCACTGGGCATCGCTTCCGACCACGCCACGCTGCAACGGGTGGAGCGGGATCTGGCCCTGTCCATGCGATTGGTGTCGCAATCCCCGATGGGCCTTGCGGTCATGGACACCGACCTGCGGTACGTGCTGGTCAACCCGGCGCTGGAGCGCATCAACGGCCTGCCGGCCGAACAGCACCTGGGCCGACGGGTCGGCGAGGTGCTGTCGTTCCTGGACGCCGACGCCACCGAATCGGCGATGCGGCGCGTGCTTGCGGACGGCGTCCCTCGGCTGAACCAGTTCACCACCGGCCGCACCGCGGCCGACCCTGACACGGAGCACGCTTGGCGTGTGTCGTCCTACCGCCTCGAGGACGCGTCCGGGCAGGTGATCGGACTGGCCACCTCGGTCGTGGACGTCACCGACCAGCTGCGGGCAGCTGCCGCCGCCGTCCGGACTCGGCGGCGCCTGGCCCTGATCGCCGACGCGTCCGCGCGGATCGGCACCTCCTTCGACCTTGAGGTCACCGCCCGGGAGCTGGCCGACATAGTCGTGCCGGAGTTCGCCGACATAGTCGCCGTCGACGTCCTCGACTCCGTGCTGGGGGGCACGCAACCCCACGACGACGGCGACACGGCGTCGTTTCGTGCGCTCGCGGTGAAGACCGCCTACCCCACGCCGGCAGTCCGGGCCGCCGACCCGGTCGGCGAGCTGGCGAGTTACGACGCCACCCGGCTGGTCACCCAGTGCGCGAGATCCGCCCGCCCCGTCCTGGTGTCCCGTGTGCGGGAGAGCGACCTTGCCCGTATCGCCCGCGACGCGGACGCCGCCACCCTGCTGAAGGAGGCGGGCCTGCACTCCTACCTCGCGGTGCCGCTGATCGCCCGCGGTGAGGTCCTCGGCGTGCTGGACCTCAAACGCGCCCGCAATCAGCAGCCCTTCGACCACGACGACCAAGTCCTCGCTGTCGAACTCGCCGCCCGCGCGGCGGTATCCATCGACAACGCCCGCTGGTACCAGCGTCAACGCCGCGCCGTGCTCACCCTGCAGCGCCACCTGCTGCCCTCCGAGCCCGCCCCCAGGCCCGGGCTGGAGATCGCCTACCGATACCAGCCCGCTGCGGCGGCCGACGAGGCCGGCGGGGACTGGTTCGACGTCATCCCGCTGCCCGGTGAGCAGACCGCGCTGGTGGTCGGCGATGTGATGGGCAGCGGCATCAACGCGGCCGCGACCATGGGCCAGCTGCGCATCGCCGCCCGCACCCTGGCCGCACTCGGGCTGGAACCCGATGCTGTCCTCACTCAACTCGACGACATCGCCGTGGGTCTGGACGGCGCCATGGCCACCTGCGTCTTCGCCGTCTACGACCCGCACCTCCTGCGCTGCCGCATGGCCACTGCCGGCCATCTGCCTCCCGTGCTGACCCGGCCGGGTCACGTGCCGGAATTGCTCGAACTGCCCACCGGAGCCCCTCTGGGTGTCGGCGGCGTCCCCTTCGAGACGGTCGAGTTCCACCTGGGTATCAGCGACGAACTGGTCCTTTACACCGACGGGCTGGTCGAGACTCGCGACGAGGACATCGACGCCCGCCTCCAGGCGCTCACCGACCTGCTCAGCAACCCCCGCCGCCCTCTGGAGGAGACCTGCGACTTCCTGCTGGGCGCGCTGCGCCACCAGGACGACCACGACGACGTAGCCCTGCTCATCGCCCGGACCCGGCATCCGCAGTCCGGGCACGAGCCGTGAAGCCACGGCGCGGCGTCCTGACGGTCCCGTCCCGCTGCGGGGCCTCGTGGCCGGGGTGGAGCACAATCCCCGGCAGGCCGGCGATGACCGTCCGTGCGGGCACCGAGGAGCCGTGCGGCAGCAGGTGGCCGACGCGGGTGCCGTGCCCGCCTGCGATGTCGAGGGCCATCAGATCGTCAGGTCATCACGCCAGCCTCTTCGGACGCGGCAACGGCGGTCTGACGCCCCGCTCGGTCTCCCCGCTCGCGGTCGGGTGGCGTTGCCTTGAAACTTCTGCGCAGGGACGCGTTGACAGCGGTTGGCAGCCGACGTATCCCGGAATCTGAGGGTGAAAGGCACGTTCGAGGCCGAGACCGGCCGGTGCGGTTGCCGACCGTGATTCGCCGGGCCCGGACGCCGCGGCCCAGGTGCCGCGGAGCAGCCCTTGCACCTGCCCAGAGGGGGAGCATGGAAAGGAACGGAATCATGGCACGCTCGATCGGTATTGACCTCGGTACGACGAACTCGGTCGTCAGCGTTCTGGAGGGCGGCGAACCGGCTGTGATCCCGAACGCCGAGGGCGCCCGGACAACCCCGTCCGTTGTGGCATTCGCCAAGGGCGGCAACGTGCTGGTCGGCGAGGTCGCCAAGAGGCAGGCGGTGACCAACGTGGAGCGCACTGCCCGGTCGGTGAAGCGGCATATGGGTGAGGCGGCCTGGCGATTCCCGGACTCCGGCAGCGTGGACGGGAAGCGCTACACCGCGCAGGAGATCTCCGCGCGGGTCCTGCAGAAGCTCAAGCGCGATGCGGAGGCCTATCTGGGTGAGGACGTGAGCGACGCCGTGGTCACCGTGCCCGCGTACTTCAACGACTCGCAACGCACCGCCACGAAGGAGGCCGGGGAGATCGCCGGTCTGACGGTACTGCGGATCGTGAACGAACCGACCGCTGCGGCCCTGGCGTACGGCCTGGACAAGGAGAGCGACCAGACGATCCTCGTCTTCGACCTCGGCGGTGGCACGTTCGACGTGTCCCTTCTGGACATCGGCGAGGGCATCGTGGAGGTGAAGTCCACCAACGGCGACACCCACCTGGGCGGCGACGACTGGGACCAGAGGATCGTCGACCACCTGGTGAAACAGTTCAAGAACAGCTACGGGGTCGACCTGGCCAAGGACAAAATGGCCGTTCAGAGGCTACGCGAGGCCTCGGAGAAGGCGAAGATCGAACTGTCTGCGGCAACCGAGACGACCATTAATCTTCCCTACATCAGCGCCTCCGCCGAAGGCCCGCTGCACCTCGACGAGAAGCTCACCCGTGCCCAGTTCCAGCAACTCACGGCGGACCTCCTGGAGCGCTGCAAGAACCCGTTCCACCAGGCCGTGAAGGACGCGGGAATCAAGGTCTCCGGCATCGACCACGTCATTCTGGTCGGCGGCTCCACCCGGATGCCCGCCGTCACGGGCCTGGTGGAAGAACTGACGGGCAAGGATCCGCACAAGGGTGTGAACCCGGACGAGGTCGTCGCGATCGGCGCAGCACTGCAAGCCGGTGTCCTGAAGGGCGAGGTCAAGGACGTCCTGCTGCTGGACGTCACCCCGCTGTCCCTGGGTATCGAGACCAAGGGCGGCATCATGACCAAACTGATCGAGCGCAACACCACGATCCCGACCAAACGCTCGGAGATCTTCACCACGGCCGAGGACAACCAGCCGTCCGTCCAGATCCAGGCCTACCAGGGCGAACGCGAGATCGCGGCCTACAACAAGAAGCTCGGCGTGTTCGACCTGACCGGTCTGCCCCCGGCCCCGCGCGGCCTCCCGCAGATCGAGGTCAGCTTCGACATCGACGCCAACGGCATCATGCACGTCGCCGCCAAGGACCTCGGCACCGGCAGGGAACAGAAGATGACCATCACCGGTGGTTCCGCGCTGCCCAAGGACGACATCGAGCGGATGATGCGCGATGCCGAGGCCCACGCGGAGGAGGACCGCCGCCGCAAGGAGGCCGCCGACACCCGTAACAACGCCGAACACCTCCTCTACACCACCGAGAAGCTCCTGGCCGAAAATGCCGACAAGATCCCCGCGGATGTCAAGACGGACGTCGAGAACGCCCTGGCCGACGTCAAGGAGAAACTCAAAGGCGACGACACCGCCGCCCTTCGCTCCGCCGTGGAACGTGCAGCCACCGCTGCTCAGAAGATCGGCACTGCCCTCTACTCCCAGGCCCGGACGGATCAACCCCCCGGTCCTGCTGCCGGTGCCGGACAGGGCGGCGAGGAGGAAGTCGTGGACGCGGAGATCGTGGACGATGACACCGCGAAGGGAGACACGTGATGAAGCAGCCGGCCCAGCCCCCGCGCCCGGATCTCCCGCCTCCCGTGGTCATCCGTGACCGCAGGAGCATCGATCCCGTCGCTCTCCGGCCTCGCCGGCCCGAAGGTCAGGAGGTCACACCGTCGACGCACCCGGCAGCGACGGCCGGCCCACCGGTTGCGGGCAGCCGCGCCGCGCACAGTCCGTCCGGCCCCGAGAACCGCATCCGGCAGCTGGAGGCGGACCTGGCCGAGCGCACCGCGGACCTGCAGCGGGTCAAGGCGGAGTACGACAACTACCGCAAACGTGTACGGCGGGACCGCCTTGCGATCCGGGAAGCGGCCGTCGCCAATGTCCTGGCCGGGCTGCTGCCCGTCCTGGACGCCATCGACGGGGCCCGGGCCCAGGGCCACGTCACCGGGGGCTTCCACCAAGTCGCCCGGATTCTGGAGTCCCACCTCGCCGCGCTGGGCCTGCACAGTGTCGGCGAGGCAGGCGAACCATTCGACCCCCGCATGCACGAAGCCCTCACCTCCACCACCGTCTCCGGCACCACCAGCGCGACCTGCATCGAGGTGCTGCGTCCCGGCTACCGGGTCGGCGCACACTTGATGCGCGCGGCACAGGTGGCCGTAGCCGAGCGGCCGGCTCTGAGCCCACCCCCGCACCGCTGACCAACGGCGGGCCACAAGCGGCCGTGCCGCAGAACGTGACCGGCCTACCGGCGGACCGACCTGCCGGCGGCGAGCCGACGCCTGCTGCTGTCGACGGAATGGAACGCTCACCGAATGCTGAGCTGTCCCGCCCCGGTCATAGCTCCCACTCCGCGTCGACATAGCCCATCGTCCGGTTCATAGCGATGGCATTCGCGTTCGCGGGGTGATGGAAAGTGCGGACCTTGGTTACGCCACACAGCTCCGCGAAGCTCAGACCGAACGCCTTCATCGCGACGGAAATGCCACGGCCGCGATAGCCGGCTCTCACACCGGTCATCAGCTGCTCGGTGGCAGCCGACCGCTCGAGCGGTCGGCGCGGGGGCGGGCAAGCGGGGCTGTCACCTCACGGATGGCCCCCCGGCCGGAGGGCCGGTGGAGGCAGGACATAGCGTGTGCGATGGAGATTACTAAGCCAAGCCTTACTTCCACTGCTCTCTGCCCGCGTTCAACCGCCCCATGGAACGAAGGAACAACAGCCCCATGACACGCCCTGTCCGCGTCGCCATTGTCGGAGCCGGCCCCGCCGGTGTCTACGCAGCCGACGCGCTGCTGAAATCCGAGTGCGCACTGGACCCGGGTGTATCGATCGACCTGTTCGAGCGCATGCCCGCACCCTTCGGCCTGATCCGTTACGGGGTGGCCCCTGACCACCCCCGGATCAAGGGCATCGTCACCGCGCTGCACCAGGTACTGGACAAGCCGCAGCTGCGGCTGTTCGGCAACGTCGACTACCCCCATGACATCGGCCTCGACGAACTGCGCTCCTTCTACGACGCGGTGATCTTCTCCACCGGCGCCGAAGCGGACCGCCCCCTCGACATACCGGGGATCGACCTCGACGGCTCCTACGGTGCGGCCGACTTCGTCTCCTGGTACGACGGGCACCCCGAGGTGCCGCGAACCTGGCCGCTGACGGCCGAGAAGGTCGCCGTTCTCGGCGTGGGCAATGTAGCCCTGGATGTGGCGCGCATGCTTGCCAAGACCGCGGACGAGCTGCTGTCCACAGAGATCCCGGCGAACGTGTACGAAGGCCTCAAGGCAAACCAGACGCTGGAGGTGCACGTTTTCGGGCGGCGCGGTCCGGCGCAGGCCAAGTTCTCCCCGATGGAGCTGCGGGAATTGGACCACTCCCCCAACATCGAGGTCATCGTCAACCCCGAGGACATCGAGTACGACGCGGGCTCGATCGAGACCCGGCGGGGGAACAAGCAGGCGAACATGGTCGCCTCCACCCTGGAGAACTGGGCCATCCGGGACGTGGGCGACCGGCCCCACAGGCTGTTCCTGCACTTCTTCGAGTCCCCGGTCGAGGTTCTCGGGGACGATGGCAGCGTCGTCGGCCTGCGTACGGAGCGGACGGAATTGGATGGCACCGGCAACGTCCGCGGCACGGGGCGATTCACCGACTGGGATGTCCAGAGCGTCTACCGGGCGGTCGGGTACTACTCGGATGAACTGCCGAAGCTTCCGTTCGACCCCGCCTCCGGCACGGTCCCTCACGTCGCCGGACGGGTTGTCGAGGGTGCGGAGCCGATGCCCTCGGTGTACGTCACCGGGTGGATCAAGCGGGGACCGATCGGCCTGATCGGCCACACCAAGGGCGACGCCAACGAAACGGTCGCCTGTCTGCTGGAGGACCGGGCCGCGGGCCTGCTGCCGGCTCCGACGCAGCCTGATCCGGACGCGGTCGTCGCCTTCCTCCAGGCGCGTGGTGTCCGCTACACCACGCGTGACGGCTGGCACCGCCTGGACGCACACGAGCAGGCTCTCGGTGCGGAACAGGGCCGTGAGCGCATCAAGGTCGTGGAGCGCGGCGCCATGCTGGACGCGTCCGGCGCCTGACCGTACGGCTGCGTCACCGGTGGTCGCCTCGGCGAGGACCACCGGCGACGCAGCATGTTGCGCAGAGTGCTGTGCGGGCGGGCCGGCCCGGGGGCGTTGCAGAGCAGTGTGTTCACCCCGTCCCACTCTGAGGCGGTACCCGAGCCGCACCTCTTCCTGCACTGCGTGCGCCTCTGACGCACGGGGATGATCGACGGATGCTGGTCCGCGTGGAGGCGGTGGTTCGGGGCCCGGCGGGGCCGATGAGGGTGCGCGTCCACTCGGCCGTGGGAACGGCGGTGGCGCTCTGGCGCGGCGCTCCAAAGGACGTGGGCGGACGGCACCATGTCGAGTGGAGCGTCGACGAGGACCTTGAGTGGGCCCGCAACACTCAGCAGGCGGCGTCCGTCGGCCCCGGCACTGTGGCAGGGGGGAAGCCGGGTCGCCCTGCGCGGCTTGCTCGAGCTCACCGAGGACGGCCGGGTGACTTCCCGGGAGGCCGGACAGTCCTCCGCACAGCCGATCCGAACCCCCCGATCCAACGGGACAGTCGTCGTTCGGCGCCGCCTCAGGCCCCCGTCACCCCGTCCAGCCGCTCCCGCACCAGATCGGCGTGGCCGATGTGGCGCGCATACTCCCCGATCATGTGGATGTGCACGAGGCGCAGCGAGAAGACCTCGCCGCCGTGGACAAAAGTGTCGTCGAGCGATGCGTCGGCAATGGCGGCGTCCGCCAGCCGGCACTCCTCGACCAGGCGCGCGTAGTCGTCGGGGGCGCACGCCGGGTCCAGGTCCTCGAAGTCCGCGTCCTTGCCCCTGGCGGGGTCGTACATCGGGTCCAGCGACTGGCCGGCGAAACGCTCCCGGAACCAGGTGCGTTCGACCTTCGCCATATGGCGGAGCAGCCCGAGAAGGGTGAGGTTGGACGGCGGTACGGTCTGTTCGGCAAGCTGCTCACCGGTCAGGCCGGCGCACTTCCGCAGCAGGGTGCTGCGGAACCATGCAAGATATCCCGTGAGCATCTCCCGCTCACCGGCGACGAGGGATCCGGGCTTGCGCATTGCGTCTGGCGCTGTCCATGTCATCGCCAGATCATGCCCGTCGGCCCCCGGATACCGCCAGGGCTTTCACCACCCGTCAGTGCTGTCCGAGGACCAGTCGGTCGTGGCGGAGATGGTGATGTTCGCGGCCACACCCACCACCAGGAAGAGAATCAGCAGGGCCTTCCCCGCTCCGCTCATGATCAGCGGCCGGGTGGCGGAACGGGGCTGCTGCTCGGGTACGGAAAGGGCTTCTTCGCCGAAGAACCCCTTGGGGTAGGCCGGGGTGAGCATCATGAAGTAGGCGAAGAAGCGCATTTCGTAACGGAGTGTCGCGGCCGAGGCCTCGAAGAGGGGCTGGGGCATGCGTCCCAGGATCAGTGTGATCAGCCACCAGATGAAGGACAGCGCCCACCAGCCGGAGGTGGCGAGTCCCCGCACCACCGCCGCCGGAATCATCAGGATCAGGCGGAAGAAGACGGCCAGCCGGTTGAGTTCCGTCGGCCGGAGCTCGATCTGGACCGGATAGTCCGGCGGCGGAGTCAGGGCGAACGGCGGGTAGTGGTCTATCAGCAGCATTGCGCTCGCGCCGACCCGCGTGTAGTAGCCGAGATATCCGGCGAGAAAGCGGAAGACCGGTTCGGGCAGCCGCCCCAGGACCAGGGCGGCGAACCAGCCCGCGATGGTGGTGAAGAGGGCAGCGATGTAGAGGAAGAACAACACGATGAAGTGCGGGATCAGCAGGAGCAGTCGCACCAGCACCGTGAGCCGGCGCTGCCTCGCCGGCTCGACGAGGTCCAGCACAGGGAGCCACTCCCCCACGTCCGGTCCCCTGGGGCCCGTCCACTGGGCGTCAGCCATGTCGCTCCTCCTCGGCGGGTGATGCATACCTCATCGGCACCTACGACGTCACCCCACGCTCGGCCCGCCGATACGGGCCCGCAATCGACCACGGGCCGATCGGGTGTCCTGACGGGCCGCGCCGGACCGGGCGGGACCGGCCATCGGCCCTGGTTCGACGCCCGCCGACCTGGCCGCGGGTGCGAGCAGAGGCGAGCCCCTCGTTGGTGTTGGCCACGATCAGTTCGCGCTGGAGCTCGGC
This sequence comes from Streptomyces sp. NBC_00873, assembly GCF_045207415.1. Lineage (NCBI taxonomy): Bacteria > Bacillati > Actinomycetota > Actinomycetes > Kitasatosporales > Streptomycetaceae > Streptomyces > Streptomyces sp. NBC_00873. The sequence goes on along the minus strand of NZ_CP108803.1, from coordinate 8,819,830 downwards.
GCGCACCGACAGCATCCCGAACATCGCCCGGCCTTCCATTGTGGCGGTGTCCATTCCCCGCTCGATGACGTGCGGGCCGATGCCTCGTTCGCGCAGGTCGGCGCAGAGGGTCACCAGGTGGAGCACAGAGCGGGAGAGCCGGTCGAGGCGCCGCCGGATGCCTCCCCGAGTACGGCGAAGCCGGGGGCTGCGGCGAACATGCCGCGCAGCCCGTCCCGTACGACGGGGTGGTCGTCGACGATCAGCAGGGTGATGTCAGTCATAGCGCACCAGCGGTACGCGGGCGGAGATCGCGGTTCCCTCGCCAGGTGAGGATTCCACGGCGACGGTCCCGGCCAGCCGTTCGGCGCGGGCGCGCATGCCGGCAAGTCCGAAGCCGGCGGCGTGGGTGCGGGCGGGGAACGTGGCCGGGTCGAAGCCGTGGCCGTCGTCGCGGATGTCCAGGGCGACCTCGTCGCCCATGAAGGAGAGGGTGACGCCGGCGCGGGTGGCGCCGGAGTGGCGTTCGGCGTTGGCCAGAGCCTCCTGAGCGATGCGCAGAAGGGTGGCGGCGACCTCGTCGTGGAGGGGCTCCTGGGTGCCGGTGGCGGTGAACCGGGCGGCGATGCCTGTGCGTTTGGACCAGACGGCCAGAGTCTTCTTCAACGCGTCGGGGAGCGGGTCGTGCTCCAGGGCGACCGGGCTGAGGTTGTGCACGGAGTGGCGGGCCTCGCGGAGGCTGCGCCGGGCGAGGTCGGCGGCATGCTGCAGGTGGACGCGGGCCTGTGCGGAGTCGGCGGTGCCGAAAGCGGCCTGGAGCTGGGTGATGATCCCGGTCAGGCCCTGGGCGATGGTGTCGTGGATCTCGGCGGCGAGCCGACGTCGCTCGTCGGCGACGCCCGCCTCGCGGGCCTGGAGGAGGAGTTGGGTCTGAAGGGCGGAGTTCTCGGCGAGCGCCTGCTCCAGGCGGGCGTTTGCGCGGGCGAGTTCGGCGATGGTGGCGGCCCGTTCGGCGGCCTTCTCGGCCTCCCTGGCGCCGAGCTGGGAGAAGACGAGGGCGATGCCGGCGTTGAGGGCGAACAGGCCGCCGAAAGCGATCCACTGGAGGGTGGATGAAGGCGGCAGCCCGCCGGACTGGGAGCCGGCCATGGGGACGGCGACGGCGAGCAGTCCGGCCCGGGTGACGGCGGGCCGGGGCGGCAGAAGGTGGCCGGCGTCGAAGTAGCCGACGCAGGCGTAGATGGCAAAGAAAGGGTTGAGCCAGGTCAGCGCGTAGCCAAGCGTGGTGCGGAGGAGGAAGTAGATGGTGGAGGCGGCGCTGGGGGCGCCGGGGACGAGGACGACGGGGGCGGCCTGGACCGTGGTGGCTGCGTCGGTCTGCGGGTGAGCGGCAGCGGGGCGGACAGCAGCCGGGAGGGCGCGCTGGTGGGCGGTCCACCACAGCTGGAGGGCGAGACCGGCCGCGATCAGGGCGCCGGCGGCGACCTTCGACGGGCCGGTCATGAACTCGTCGGCCGAGACCCCGGCGAGGAGTGTGGCGAGGGCTAGGAGGAGGTACGGGCCCCAGCGAAAGAACTGCTGCCAGCGTTCCTCGACCGTCGTCGTCATCTCGTACGCACTCTCCGTCACTCCCAGCGGAACCAGTGGACCGCCGTCCCCGTCAGCACAACCGTCCACAGCGCCATCACTCCGAGCGCGAACCAGCCGGGCCAGACGCCGCCCGCGGCTTCGTCGAGCGCCCGGGAGGCGGCACCGTACGGGGTGAACTGGATGATCTGCCGCAGCGTATCGGGCATGGCCTGGACCGGGATATAGACACCTGCGGTGAAGATGGTCGGGAAGAAGGCGGCCGTGCCGACCGCGGTGGCGATCTTCTGCGTACGGGATATCGCGCAGACCGCCGCGCCGAGGGCGAGACCGCAGGCCGCGGCGAGCAGCAGGGCCAGTGCGTAACCAGGAACGTTCCCGGGCAGGGCGACGTGGAACGCGAGTCGGCCGACCGTGATCACGAGGACGGCGGAGACGAGTGCTGCCGCGGCGTGCAGGGCGAACTGGGCGGTAAGGAGGGTGGCCGGGCGGACCGGGGTGGTAGACATCCGGCGCAGGATGCCGCGCTCCCGGTAGCCGACGAGGACCGGCGGCATGGCCTGGAGCCCGGCCATGATCAGGGCGAAAAGGACTGATACGGGAACGTAGACGTCGATCACGCGGCGGGCGCCGTCGAGGTCGGCGGAGGGCTCGCGGAAGGATGGGATGAGGCCGAGGATCACCAGAAGTACGGTCGGCGCGGCCATCACCCAGAACAGGGCGCCGGGTTCGCGGGTGAAGAGCCGGACCTCGGTGCGCAGGACGGCGCGGGTGGCGGTGGGGGCGGTCATGACTGGTCGGTTCCCGTCAGGTCGAGGTAGGCGTCGTCGAGGGTCGCGTCAGTGACGAGCAGTGACTTCCTCGTGCCGGGCCACAGGGTCGAGCCCCGCGACCCGTACGAGTCCGGCGTCAGGAGTGCAGGCCCTCGACGCACTCGACGGTTGTGGTCTTGCCGGCGCCGTTGGGCCCGAGGATTCCGAAGATCTCCCCCTCGTCGACGGTGAAGGAAACACCGTCGACGGCCCTCCTGCCACCGTAGGCCTTGCGCAGGTCCTGAACTTCGATCATGGACATGCCTCAAGGATCGCCGGGGCGGGCGGCGTGGGGTATCAGCCATCGCGCTAGGCCTGCGATCAGCCGATCGGTTGATGGCGGTACGACGACGGGCTGGCCGGAAACCGCATGAAGCGTGTCCGGGGCCAGGTAGTGATGGGATGTGATCAGCCCGGCCGCGTCGGCCCGGACCTGCAGCGAACGCCTACGCCACGAGATCCTCGCCGAGCGGTCTACCCGACCCACGCCGGCGCCGAGTGTCAGCCGACGAATCCACGCCGCCCGGCGGCCGGCGTGCGGGCGTGGGGCACGGTGATCGGCAGACCGGGGTCGAGCCGTCGAACACCCGCCCCTTGTCGTCGACACCTCGGACGTTCGCCCGGTCAGCTCAACGAGGTGCCAGGCGCCGGGAACGGCAGACGTGAACCACTGGAAAACTACTGGCGGGTTACTTGTTCCCCGGTGTCCGAGCCAGGACGCCGGGGCCTGGTCGCGGTGGCGCCGGGGCGGGCGGGCAGAGAGAAGCCCCGGCCGGATCGGGGGAATCCAGCCGGGGCAGCCAGGGGGTGGGCGCTGTGCGCGTCATCCACATATAGGCGAAGATAAACCATTGGATTCTGTTCCCTCGAATCCGTACCGCCCACTGTGACGCGACACACGAGCCTCAGCGTCCGCCGGGCGCCGTGGTCCCGTAGCGGCGCCGGAACTGCTCGATCCGGCCCGCCGTATCCAGCACCCGATGGGTGCCGGTCCAGAAGGGGTGGCTCGCCGAAGAGGTCTCCACATCGATGACCGGGTAGCTGGTGCCGTCCCCCCACTCCACGCGCCGGTCGGAGTCGGCGGTCGAGCGGGTCAGGAAGGCGACCCCCGAGGCGCGGTCGCGGAAGACGACCGGACGGGAGACGGGGTGGATGCGGGGCTTCATGTGCATTCCTTCCTTGCTGCTGTGGGGAGGGCCTGCTCCTGCCGATCGGGCCCGACGGGTCAGCGTTCCTCGCGGAAGAGGACGTGCTTCCCCGCGGCGGGGTCGTACTTGCGCAGCACCAGCCGGTCGGGGTTGTTGCGGCGGCTCTTGCGGGTCACATAGGCCCGTCCGGTACCGGCCGTCGACCTCAGAGTGACGACGGGGCGGGCTTCACTGCGTGCCATGGGCACCTCCGGTCGCTTCCACCGACCCCATTCCAGGCTTTTTGCAATGGGTGTCGTTTTCGTTCTGGTGGGGTAACGCGGGTGGGTCCGGTGGCATTCCCGCCCCGGACACCGGCGCGCAGCAACGCTTCAAGAACACCCTGCCGACCGCGGCCGCCACGGCGTTGATCGCCGCGGGTGACACAGCGCCCGTCTGTATCGCGCGTGTGGTCGTCTAGCAGAACAAGACGGCCCGGACGACCGACAACTGCGGCAAGAAGATGCACATCCAGCTGGTCATCAACAATGGTCCGCAGGTGCAGTGCTGGACCACGTTCCCGGGCGAGCCCCTGGAATGGAAGTGGAAGGTCGGCTCGTACGGGCGCATCGCCGCCTGTCAGCCGAGGCCGCCCCCGGCCGCCGGAGCCCTGCGCGTCCGCGCGGGCTCCTCGCATATGCCCCGACCGGGTGCGGCGCGACCCGCGGGAGCGGCACACTCCGGCGCGCGCGGCGCCGCACACACCGGATGACTTGCGTCAACACCCTTCACCAGTAAGGCTGTTCGAAGAATCAGCGACCCAGGCAGCCTATGGCATATGTCAGATGCAACAACGCATCGAGTGTTGCCAAATCACTTACGGGCTTCCTCAGCCTGTGCCACAGTCGTCATCGGTCACCTTTCAGACCTGGTTGTGCCGTGCCTGTATCGGAGTACGAGATGCCGCCCCATCTGTCCGCGGACCGCCCCGCCCCACAGCCGCCCGAACGCGATGCCGTCGATGTGCTGATCGACCGGACCCTTCGGCTGCGCGGAGACGTGGACGCGGTACGGCGCGATGCCGTCCTGATCGACGAGGACGATCCGCAGCTGCGCTGGCAGCGTGCGCTCTGCGAACTGGCGGTCCATCATCTCGATGATCTCGGCACGCATCTGGGACAGCTGAAGGAAGGTCTGCCGCCGGGGGATGCGGAGCAGCTCGCCGAGGAGCCGGAGCCCGCCCAGGAGTTCGACGAGCCGCAGCCCGGTTCACTGCTCAGCCGTGTGGGCAGCGCCGAGTGGAATCTGCTGACCGACGAGGTCAGCTGGTCGGAGGAGCTCTTCCAGATCTTCGGCCGGTCCCCACACGCGGGACCGCTGTCGCTGGACGAGCTTCCATCCGTGCTGTTTCCCGAGGATCAGCCGTTGCTCACCTCTCTGGTGACGGCCTGTCTGGTCGACGGAAAGCCGATAGACGGCGAGTTCCGCATTCTGCGGGCCGACGGCCGGATGCGCACCCTGCACATGATGGGCGAGCCCATCCTCGACGCGGACGGCTGCACCGCTTCCATGTGGGCGGTCCTGCGCGATGTGAGCGAACTACGCCGCAGCCAGCGCGTGGTGAGCCGGACCCGTGAATCGATCCGGCGTCAGCAGCGCATGGCGCAGACCGAACGACGGATGGCGGTCGAGCTGCAGGAGACGGTGCTGCCCCCGTGGCGCGGCTCGCTGCGCCTCCCGCAACAGGGACCCGGCGCACTGGATGTCGCGGCGCACTATCTGCCGTCGGATTCCAGCGCCCTGATCGGCGGCGACTGGTACGACGCGCTGGAGCTGCCCGACGGCGGGACGCTCCTCACGGTCGGCGATCTGACCGGTCATGGCATCCCCGCCACCACGGCCATGGCGATGCTGCTGGGCGCACTGCGCGGCATGGCCGTCGCCGGCATCGAGCCGGGCGCTCTGATGGGCCATCTCAACCAGTTACTCCAATCGTCGGCCCAGCCCGCTCTCGGCAGCGCGGTGTGCGGCCGTTTCGACCCGGCGACCGGCACCCTCGCCTGGTCGCAGGCCGGCCACCCCGCGCCGCTGCTCTTCCGCAACGGAGCGGGACGCCCGCTGCCCCCGCCGGACGGGGTCCTCCTCGGTGCCGCGTCCGGGGCCGCGTACGAGCAGGACGAAGTACACCTGCTGCCCGGTGATGTGCTGGTTCTGCACACCGACGGACTGACCCGCCGCAGTGACCGGGGTGCGGGCCCGGAGACACTGCTCGGTCTCGCACCACGCTTCGCCGAGGCCCGTACCGCACAGGAGTGCGTACGCACCGTCGTCGAGGAGTTCGGTGGGACCGAGCGCCTGGACGACGCGTGCGTGCTGGTCGCCCGCATCGGGGCGTGAACGCCCGTAGGCCGCAGGAGCACGAGCGCAGAGCGAATCACGGCACGGCACAGGAACGCAGACGGACGAGACGACTACGCGTGCGGTACTCGGGCGGCGGGTTGTCGGCGCTCCTCTTCTTCGCGGCGCCGGCGGATCAGATCTCCGAACGCCTGGGCCGCTTGATGACCGAGCTCTGCGGCATGACGAGCTCGATCTCCTCGCGGAGGTCCTGGATCTTCGCGTATCCCGCGAACTGACCGGTGAGCCGGTACATTTCGCGCAGCCGGTCCCAGGTTCGGTGCGAGGAGGTCTCCCCCATCGTCACCAGGGCGAGCCGTGCGTAACGGTCGGCCTGCTCCGGGTCGTCGGCGATGAAGCACGCCGAGGCGAGCGAGATGTAGTCGAAGATCTTGGAGCGCTGGCGCCCGTTGACACGCAGCTCCAGTGCCTGCTTGGCATGGCGCTGGGCAATGATCGCCGCCGCCGGTTCGTGCTCGGCAAGCGTACGGAACGCCAGCGCCTGCATGCCGTGCAGGTCCGCCTCGTCGAACATCTGCATCCAACTGGGCGGCGGCACATCTCCCTTGTCCGATACGAAGAGCTCCTCGGCCTGGCCGAGCGTACGGCGCATGGCCTGGCCCCGGCCGATGGATGCCTGTGCCCACGCCTCGATGGTGTGCAGCATCGCCTGGGTGCGTGGCAGCACCATGTCCCCTGAGCCGGACTTAGCCAGCTTCATGAGGTCGAGGGCGTCGTCGGGACGGCCCAGGTGGATCATCTGACGGGCCGCCCGGGAGAGCGCCTCGCCCGCGCGCGGACGGTCGCCCCCCTCGCGCGCCGCATGGGCGGCGATGACGAAGTACTTCTGGGCGGTGGGTTCCAGACCGATGTCGTGGGACATCCACCCCGCGAGAACGGCGAGGTTGGCGGCGACGCCCCAGAGGCGGCGCTGCAGATGGTCGGGGTGGCGGTAGGCGAGCATGCCCCCCACCTCGTTGAGCTGGCCCACGACGGCCTTGCGCTGCAGTCCGCCGCCCCGGGAGGCGTCCCAGGCGCGGAACACCTCGACGGACCGCTCCAGTGCCTCGATCTCCTCCGACCCGATGGGGGCGGCCTCGTACCGGTCGAAACCGGCCTGGTCCGCGTAGAGGGGATCGTCGATCCGTGGAGCGTCGGCCGCCAGAACGGGGTCGGTGTGCAGCCAGTCGTGCATGGGGCCGGTGATGGTCGATCCTGCGGCGAGCGCGGCGCCCGCGCTCACCAAGCCGCGTCGGTTGAGCATGAGGTCCATTCCCGTGAATTCGGTGAGGACCGCTGCCGTCCGTTCGGGCGCCCACGGCAGTCCGTCGGGATTGTCCTGCGTCCCGACCTCTCGCCGCTTCCCCACACGCCCGCGCCGGCCGAACCCGAGGTCCTCGATGGTCACGACACGACCGAGCCGCTCGGTGAACAGGGCAGCCAGCACTTTGGGCACGGGATCGCGTGGGGACTCCCCCATGTCGATCCAACGCCTCACCCGCGAGGTGTCGGTGGCCAGCTGCGGGTGGCCCATGGCCACCGCCTGCCGGTTCACCATTCTCGCGAGTTCGCCCTTGGACCAGCCGGCAAGGCCGAACAGATCGGACAGGCGGGTGTTGGGTTCTCCGGTCACGTCAAGCCCCCAGGTTCTCGGCTGTGTTGACAGTAGCCCCCTGTCAGATGCGTTGCGACTATTCGCCAGGGTTCGCCAGGGTCCGCCAGATGGTCCGCAACCCGCGGACCGGTGTCAGGTAGGAAAGAGCCACCCCGTCCGGCAGCCCTAGGTACTCCCCAGGGTGCCGAACGGCCGCCGGACGGGGCGGCGCACGCTACTTGTCGGCGCACGAAGGGATCTGTCTCGCTCATGTACACAGCATCGTCCTCCGTGTCCGCGCCGCCCCGGCCGCTGCGTCCCCTGGGGGCGGGCGGCGGACCGTACCTCGACCCCCGCGCCGCACCGCCCGCTCCCGGCACGGTCCGGCCCCGGCGGTCGGCGGGACCGGGTGCCGGCCCGCTCAGCGGGCGGCTGGACCTGTCCGGCCCGCAGGGTGCACAGCTGAGGATGGCGATCGCCTCCGTGCACCGGATCTGCCCAGAGTTCAATCCGGTCCAGGTGCTGCGGCGCAGCGGGCGTTCGGTGCTCATCGTCGGCACAACCGGGCGCACGACGGCGGTCGCCAAGTGTTTACTGGACCACTCCCTCGCATGGTCCGAGCGGTTCCGCCACGAGATAGCGGCATACCGGGCGTTCGTCCGGCACCGCCCGCCGGTCCGGGTACCGCGGCTCATCGCGGCGGATCCCGAGAACTGCATCCTGGTCATCGAGCGAATGCCCGGACGGGTGGCGGCGCTGACGAGGCACCCGGCGGAGGCTCCGCCCCGCGCCGATGTGCGGACCGCGCTCGGTGCGATCAGCCGGGTCAACGCGTGGCGGCCGGCCGCTGGGCTCTTCGACGCCCCGCTGGACTACGCCTCGCGCGTCGCCCGCTACCACGAACTGGGGCTCTTCACCGACCGGGATCTGGGTGACCTGCAGAAGCTGCTGCACGGTCTGGCGCACGCGGGCGGCCGCCAGGGCATGGGGCAGTTCTGCCACGGTGACGCCCTGCTCTCCAACATCCTGCTGTCGCCCGCGGGTCCGGTGCTGGTGGACTGGGAGCACGCGGGCTGGTACCTGCCGGGGTACGACCTGGCAACGCTGTGGACGGTGCTGGGTGACGCGCCGGTGGCGCGGCGGCAGATCAGCCAGCTGGCGCAGGCGGCAGGGCCGGCGGCGCGGGATGCGTTCCTGGTGAACCTGATGCTCGTACTGACACGGGAGATCCGTACGTACGAGACGGCAGTCCAACGGGCCATGCGGGACGGCGTGCCCACGGGCGTCTGTCAGGACCGCCCGGGTGCGCTGTCGTCGGGCGAGGAGCAGCGACTGCTGCTGCGCCGGCTGCATGACGACTGCGCGATGGCCCGACGGGCTGTGCGTGCCGCGGTCGGCACTCGCTGACGCGGCTCTCTCCGGGGAGACCTGCCGCGGGTCCGGTGCCGACACACCGGGCCCGCGGCACGCTGTTGTGCGTGCTGTGCTCTGTTGGACGGGGCGGAGGGTCAGGGGCTCCTGAAGTCGACCGCGTCCACGTCGAAGGAGTTGTTCTGCGGCGAGGTGAAGACGAGGTACAGCTTGTGGGTGCCCTTCAGTTCCTGGACGGGTACGGCCGGGGTGGGCCGATAGGTGTCCCAGCCGCCGGTATTGGGAACCGGAGTGGTGGCGAGCAGCGTGCCGTCGGGAGCGTCCGCGCGCAGTTCGATCGCGCCGACCCCGTACGGTGAGGACAACTGATAGCTGACCGAGCCGATGCCCTCGACGCTCATCGGGTCGAAAGCGACCCAGTCGCCGTGGGAGATGTCCCCGATGCGTTTGCCGTTCTCGGCGCCCGCCTGGGAGACGATCCGGGTGCCGGACTGGGCGTCGTAGTACTCCGCCTGCTTGTGCTTGGGCTGGAGCACGGCGCGACCGTAGCCGGTGAGGGCTGAGACGCCGTCGCCGCCCTGGTCGGTGTATTTGGCGTTGAGAACGTAGGTGAGGTCGGCGCCCTCCGGGTGGCCGCCCAGGTCACCGGTGTCCACGGTGCCTTCGCAGCCGGGGAGGTCGGTGGTGGGATGCTCGTGGTCGTCGTGTCCGAGGGCCGGGTTGACGGTGACCTTGGAGCAGTCGACCGGGCCGTCCTCGGGATCCGTGACGGTGACCTTGTACGGGATCTTGTCGCCGAACTCGATGAGTTTGCCGCTGACCGGGAATTCGATGGTCACCTTGGGGGCGGTGTTCCCGGCGGTGACAGGGATGTTGGCGTAGCCGGACTTGCCGGTGGAGTCGGTGACCTTGAGCTGGGCGACGAAGTCGCCCTTGGCCGTGTAGGTGTGGCTGGGGTCGGCTTCGGTGGAGTCGTACGTGCCGTCGCCGTCGAAGTCCCAGGCGTAGCTGAGTGCGTCACCGTCGGGGTCGTTGCTGCCCTTGCTGGAGAAGTCGACCTTCAGCGGGACGGGGCCGTCGGTGGCGGAGGCGGAGGCCTTGGCGACCGGGATGCGCTTCCCCTGGGCGTAATCGATCCGGTAGAGCCCGGAGTCGTTGTTGCCGCCGCCGAAGGAGCTGCCCCATTCCAGGACGTACAGCGATCCGTCGGGGCCGAACGTCATGTCCATCGGCTTGTTGAATTTCTGCGAGGAGAGGAAGTCATTGATCTTCAGGAGCTTCTGGTCCTGGTCGAAGCGGACTTCCTTGACGTAGTTGCGCGACCACTCGTAGAAGAAGCTCGCGCCCTCGAAGTAGGCGGGGAACTTCGTGGTGGACGGGTTCTTGCTGTCGTAGTGGTAGACGGGCCCGCTCATCGGGGCCGAGCCGCCGCTGCCGACCTCGGGGAACTCCTTCGATGCTCCGTAGCCGTACCAGATCTCCGGCTGCTGGATCGGCGGGAGTTCGGTCAGACCGGTGTTGTTCGGCGAGGGGTTGACCGGTGCGGCGCAGTCGAACTTGGCGCCGACCTCCTTGGTGTCCGGGTTGTACGGGGCGTACGCCTGGTTGTTGCCGTGACAGAACGGCCAGCCGAAGTTCCCGGCCTTCTTGATCACGTTGTACTCGACGAGGCCCTCGGGTCCGCGGTCGGTGGTCGGCAGGCCGCGGTCGGGCCCGTAGTCGGAGGCATGGACGTAGCCGGTCTTCGGGTCGACGGTGAAGCGGAACGGATTGCGGAAGCCCATGGCGTAGATCTCGGGGCGGGTCTTCGCGGTCCCCTCGGCGAACAGGTTGCCCTTGGGGATGGTGTAGCCGCCGGAGTCCTTCGGTTTGATCCGCAGGATCTTGCCGCGCAGGTCGTTGGTGTTGCCCGCGGTGCGGGCGGCGTCGAGCATCTGCTTGCCCTCGCGCCAGTCGAGTGGCGCGTACCCCTGCCAGTTCGGGTCGAGGTTGGGCGGGGTGTCGTCGCCGACGCCGAGATAGAGGGTGCGGTTCGGGCCGAATTCGACGGCGCCGCCGGTGTGTCCGGGTTCGGGGAAGGTGCGGTCGCGGTAGGCGGGGACGTCGAGCAGCTTCTTCTCGCTCGCGAGGTCGAGGGTGTTGCCCTTGACCGTGAAACGGGAGAGCCGGTTGACGTCGTCGGACGCGCCGGCGGGGGCGTAGTAGAGGTAGATCCAGTGGTTGTCCTTGAAGGACGGGTCGAGCTCCATGCCGACCAGACCGTCCTCACCGCCGGTGTAGACGTCGAGCTTGCCGGCCGTGCTGGTGGCGTGGGTGGCCGGGTCGTAGATGTTCACCTCGCCGCTGCGCTGAATGTAGAAGACCCGGCCGTCCTTGGCGACGTCGAGCTCCATCGGGTCGGCGGTGTTGTCGTCGAGGGTGACCTTCTCGTAGCCGCTCCAGACGGTGCCGCCGCAGTCGCCGGGCTTGTGGCCCGCGGCCCACTCGATGCCGCCGAGGACGTGGCTGCGGAACGCGGGTTCGCTGTAGGCGGGGGTGTCGTGGCCCATGGCTGTGGCCCATACCCTGCCGCCCTCTGTGTTGCGGCACCAGGAGATGGGGTGGTCGGCGCCCATGGCGGAGCCGCCGGGGTTGTACGTGGTCTCGTCGGCGGTGACGAGGACGTGGACGTCACCCCGGGGGTTCTTGTCGAAGTTGTACCACTCTTCGGGGCGCTCCCAGCGTTCCGGGAGTCCGGCGGTGGAGGGGTGGACGCGGTCGGCGACCTTGGCGGTGCCCTGGAGGACGCCGGGCGAGTGGGCGGGCATGTGGACGCCGCCGTTGATGGCCTGGTCCCACCAGGGGAATTCGGACTCGATTCCCATGTCCAGGGTGTTGTGGATGGCGACGACACCGCCGCCGCCCCGCACGTACGTCTGCATCGCCTGGCGCTGGGCGTCGGTGTCCCAGACCATGCCGGAGTTCTGCAGCATGACGATCGCGTCGAAGTCCTTGAGCTTCGCGTCGTCGAAGACCGTGGGGTCGGCGCTCTCGACGAGGTCGAAGTTGTTGGCGGCGGCCTCCTCCTTGAGCATCTTGACGCCGGCCGGGATAGAGGTGTGCACATAGCCGACGGCGCGGGTGAAGAGCAGTACGCGGAAGGCGGGGTCCTTGGCCGCGGTGGCGGCTTGGGCGGTTGCGGGCAGTGCGGTCAGCGCGAGCAGCAGTGCGCTCACTAATGCGATGACCGCTCGCCGTATGTCACGAGCATGACAGATCACGGGCTGGCTCACGGATTGGGTCCTCTCTGCGGTCGGGATCCGTAAGGGACTTGAGGGGAAATCAGCGGGGGACGGGAATGGTGGCGAGGGTGCGGCGCAGGAAGGCCAAGCCCTCGGTGGCGATGGCGTCCTGCGTGTCGGCGAGCGGCCGCCAGACGGAGGCGGCGATCGCGATGGCGTCGTTGTGCGCGGTGAACGACTCGATGCAGAGCGGCCCCCGGTAGCCGCTCGTGGTGAGTGTGGTGAGAAAGCCGGGCCAGTCGAGGGAGTCGGCACCGGGCGTGCCACGGTCGTTCGCGCACACCTGGACGTGGACGATGCGCCCTGCCGCGCGGCGTACGGCATCGGGCAGGGAGCGTTCCTCGATGTTCTGGTGGTAGATGTCGAGCGCCAGGCCGATGGTGTCCTCGGGGAGTCCGGCCAGGGCGTCGAGGGTCTGGCCGACGGTGTTGAGGAGGCTGGTCTCGTAGCGGTTGAGCGGCTCGACCGCGATCCGTACGCCCGCGGCCCGCGCGTGGTCGACGACGGGGGCGAGGTTCTCGCGCAACTCCTCGTAGGCCGCCGCGCGTTCGAGGCGGTCCATCCGCCAGGTGCGGCCGACCGCGGTGTAGACGGGTCCGGCGACCGTGGGGGCGGACAGGGCATGGGCGGCGTCGATGCAGCGGCGCAGATAGTCCTGGGTGACCGCGACGGTCTGTGGGTCGGTACGCACCAGATTGCGGTCCGGTGGCATGACGGCGACGACCGCGGCCGGGGCAAGCCCCGAGGCCTCGAGGAGCTTGGTGACGGCCACGGGTTCCCAGTCGCGTTCGTTCTCCATCGGGATCTCGACGCAGTCGAAGCCCCACGCCGAGAGGAGCGGCAGGACGTCGCCCAGTGCTTCGTACGTCACCGGGGAGTGCCAGATCCATGGGTTGGCCCCGAGCGGCAGGGCGGCGCTCACTCCTTGCCTCCCCACTTCTTCGGGAACCCGGCGAGCTTCTCACAGCCGCACATCGCGTAGTGCAGCGGCGGCATGCCGGGCTTGAGGTACTGGTCGAGGGTGTCCTGGGTGACGGTGGGCTGCGGGAGCTTCCATTCCTTGGGGACCTGCTGTCCACCGAGGATCCTCAGCGCCGCGATGACAGGGGTGCGCCACTGGAAGGTGGGGTACGACGGGGCGATGGCCGTGAGCTTCTTCTCCTTCCACGCCTGGAGGAAGTCCTGCTGGTCCTCGCCGGTGATCGGCGGTACGTCCGCCCGCAGGCGTACGCGCTCCAGCAGAGCGGTCACCTCACGGCCCGCCGGCGGCCGGGAACGGGCGGGCACCGCCCGGGTGACGAGCAGGGCGTTGTCTCGCACCGACTGGCGCAGCGCCAGGCCCTCGGTCTTGCGGTCCTCGGTGACCAGGGCGATCCCGGCCCGAATGGCGTCCCTCGGGCGGGCCGGGCGCAGGGGCCGGCCTCCGACGGTCATGGCGCCGGTGGTGAAAGGGGCGGCGCCGAACAGGGCGCGGGCGAGGGCGGTGCGGCCGGAGCCCTGGAGTCCGGCGACGCCGACGACCTCGCCGGCCCGCAGCGTCAGATCGATGCCGGAGATACGGGCGTTGCCGCCGCCGCGTACGGTGAGCCGCTGCTCGCCCAGTTCCTCGGGCCGGGCGCGGGGCGGGTAGTAGGCGCCCAGTTCCCGGCCGACCATGGCGCGTACGACGGTGTCGGCGTCCGTGTCGCGGGTGGTGAGGGTGGTGACGCGGCGGCCGTCCTTGAGGACGGTGATGCGCTGCGAGAGGTCGAAGACCTCGCGGAGCCGGTGCGAGATGTAGAGGATGCCGAGCCCGCGGGCGGCCAGGCGGCGGACCAGGGCGGCGAGTTGTCCGGCCTCGTGGTCGGCGAGCGGGGCGGTGGGTTCGTCCATGACCAGGATGCGGACCTCGGAGGCGAGTGCCTTGACGATCTCGACGGTCTGCCGGCGGGCGACCGACAGCTCGTGGACGGGGGTCCGCGGGCTGATGCCGGTCGCGCCGATCCGGTCGAGGAGTTCGGCGGTGCGCCGTTCCATGGCCCGGCGGTCGACGAGTCCGTACCGGGTGGGTTCCCGGCCGAGGAAGACGTTCTCGGCGACGGTGCGGTGGGCCAGGAGCGCGAACTCCTGGTGGATGATGCCGATTCCGGCTGCCTGGGCCTGGGCCGGGTGGCTGAAGGAGTGCTCGGTGCCGTCGATCGTGAGGGTCCCGGCGTCGGGTAAGTGCTCACCCGCGAGGATCTTCATCAGGGTCGACTTACCCGCTCCGTTCTCACCCACCAGGGCGTGCACTTCTCCGGCTTCGAGGCTGAGCTCCACGTCGTGGAGCACACGCACCCCGAGAAAGCTCTTGGACACGCCCTGCATCGTCAGCATCACCGGCTCCTCGGTCAGTGGTCTGTTGAGCAGAGTCGTGGCAGGACTTTGGACTGTCAAGGGTTCATGCATCGTTGCTCTTTGCCAATTTGGCGCAGACTTATGTCGATTGCCGAACACCAATCGCCTTGTGAGCAGCGGAAGTCGTCCCTAGGGTGGCTGCCATGTCTTCGCCGTCGGATCGCCTGTCCGCCACTTCCTCGCACTCGCCCGGCGAGGTGCTCGCGCTGATCAGTTCGGGGTCCGTGGCAACCCGCGCCGACATCGCCCGGATCACCGGGCTGGCACGTTCGACGGTCTCCCAGCGGGTGGATGCGCTGATCGCGCACGGATTCGTGGACGAGGACGCGGACGGCGCCTCGACCGGGGGACGCCCTCCTCGCCGGCTGGCGCTGCGGACCCGTGAGCATACGGTGGCCGGGGTGGACCTGGGGGCCTCGCACTGCAGGGTGGCGCTGCTGGACATCGGCGGTGCGACGCTCGCGACGCAGGAGAATCCCCTGGCGATCGGGGACGGCCCAGACTCCGTACTGCGCCATGTCGAACGGACCGTGCACGCCCTCCTCGAGGAAGCGGGCCGGGCGCCCGGGGCGCTCAAGTCCATCGGGGTCGGGGTGCCGGGCCCGGTGGAGTTCTCCACCGGCCGTCCGGTCGATCCGCCGATCATGCCGGGCTGGCACCAGTACCCGATCCCGGAGTTCTTCGCCGCCCGGTTCGGGGTACGGGCACTCGTCGACAACGACGTGAACGTCATGGCCCTGGCGGAGCAGCGCCGCGCCTTCCCCGACTGCCGCTACCTGCTGTACATCAAGGTCGGCACGGGCATCGGCTGCGGGATCGTGGCCGACGGCCGGCTGCATCGGGGGGCGCAGGGCTGCGCGGGCGACATCGGCCACATCCGCGTCGCGGAACTCGATGAGCCGTGCCGGTGCGGCAATTCGGGCTGCCTGGAGGCGGTGGCGGGCGGCGCGTCACTGGCGGCGAAGCTGGCCGGTCTTGGGCTGGACGCGACATCGGGCAGCGATGTGGTGCGGCTGGTGAAGTCCGGGAACCGCGACGCGGTGCGGATGGTGCGCGAGGCGGGCCGCGCGGTCGGGGAGGTCCTCGCGGGGCTGGTGAACTTCTTCAACCCGGACACGGTGGTGATGGGCGGTGCGCTGGCCGTCGTGCACGATCAACTGCTCGCCGGTGTACGGGAAGCGGTGTACCGGCGCTCGCATCCCCTGGCCACGCAGCTGTTGCGGATCGAACCGAGCCGTACGGGGGAGAATGCGGCGGCGGTGGGGGCGGCGATCCTGGCGATCGAGCACGCGTTGTCGCCGCGGCAGGTGGACCGGGAGGTGGCGGGGGGACGGGGGTAGGGGGCGGGGCTTGTTCCCCTGCCCGCCGCTTCCCGAAACCGGGGCGCTGCCCAGCCCCCGGTCCTCAATCGCAGGACGGGCTTGGTTTTCCACCTGCACGGACAGTCGAGCCGAACCGGCAGACTCCGCCCCCTTTGGCGATCGAGGAGCGGGGGTCCGGGGGCGGAGCCCCCGCAGGACGCCCGCCCCCGGCCCTCACCGCACCCGTACCACATCCACGTCGGACGTCTTCACGAAGGCCACCCGGTGCCCGATCTGCACCGTCACATACGTCTCCTGGCCCTGGAAGTAGGAGTGGTCCAGCGGGTACGACGCATCGATCGTCGGGGCGTAGAAGAACCCGGTCGGCGCCTCGCCCCCGCCGGGGTACGACTGCCCGGCCTTGATCGTGTATGGCAGCGCCGTCCCGACCCGCTTGTCCGCGAAGTCCGCGGGGTACTCGGACTTCTCCGGGTAGGCCACCCCGTACACCGGCACCTCGGTCCGGCCCTCCTTCGGGCGTACGACGTAGCCGGCGGTCGGGACGGTGGTCCGGGTGTGCGCCGGGGTCTGGAACCAGGCCTTCTTTCCGTACCACCAGATCGCCGTCCATCCGGGCGCGTGGTCCGCGACGACCGCCTGGTGGGTCGCGCTGATCTTGCTTCCCCAGTCGGCCGCGCAGTTCGTGCCGGGCGAGCCGTCGGTGTGCAGTCCGGGGTCGGAGAAGAGCGGTGCGTCGGTGGAGGGTTCGGTGTGGAGCGGGACGGCGCTGCTGCCCTGGACCGGCAGGTCGACGCCCTTCTCGCAGTCGCGGAAGGCCTGCTGGTTGTCCTTGAACCGAGGGCTGACGGTGACGAGCGGACTGCTCTTCGGGGCGCTCGGCACGGTCGTCGGCTTGCCGAGCAGTGCCATGAAGCGGTTCCAGTCCCAGTAGGGACCCGGGTCCCAGTGCATCTTCCTGGTACCGGCCGCACTGGTGGGCGGCACGCCGTCGTGGCCGATGATGTGCTGCCGGTCGAGCGGGATGTCGTACTTGTCGGCGAGGTAACGCACCAGCTTCGCCGTCGAGTTGTACATCTCGGGGGTGTACCACATGGCGCCCTCGACGGCGACCCCCTCCTGCTCGATACCGATGGAGTGGGTGTTGACGTACCAGTTGCCCGCCTGCCAGGCGACGTCCTTGCCCTTGACCATCTGGGTGACATGACCGTCGCCCGAGCGCACCACGTAGTGGGCGGAGGTCTGCTTCAGCGGGTTCTGAAAGATCTTCAGGGTGGTGTCGAAGTCTTCCTCGGTGTCATGCAGAACAATGAATTTGATCTTGTTGCTGTGCGGCCGGTCCGCGGTGTCGTAGTTGCCGTACGTCTCCTTGTCGGCCGGATCGCCGGTCTGCCGGTAGGCCGCCGGGACCCAGTCGCAGTCGAGGCCGCGCGGACACTCGGGCCGCACCCCGTCCGCGCCGGCCTGCGCCGCGGGGGTGAGCAGCGCGAGACTCAGGGCGCCGACGGTGGTCAGGGCGAGCGTGAGTCTGGTCCTCTGCTTGGACGTCATGACAACCCTTCTTGGAGCTGTGCGCATGGAATGTCGTACGTGGTCCGATCTCACGGTTCCGCTATGGGCGCACACTCTGTGACCTGAGATGATGGCGCGTCAAGACCACAACAGGGGTTGCCGGTTGAGCCACTGGACCAGACCACTGGCACAGGCTCTGACCTGCGACGGGAAAGCGACAACCGGTTTATGACGGTGGGCCGTTGCCTGGGTTTCACGGAGCGGGGGCCCGACGCCGGAGCGCGTCGGCACCTTCCGTCAGGGCGTACCTTTTGTGTGACTAATTCCGGGTGTGCGTGCCCCGGACGGCCCAGGGGTAGTGCTCGCGCGGACACGACAGGTACGCGCGACCTCGCGCGGAGACTCCCGGAAAGGCCGGACGCACATGGCTCAGCCCTTCACCCTGCCGGACTTCTATGTTCCGTATCCGGCGCGGCTCAACCCCCATGTCGAGGAGGCCCGACAGCACACCAGGACCTGGGCGCGCAGCATAGGGATGCTGGAGGGGTCCGGCATCTGGGAGGAGAAGGACCTCGACTCCCATGACTACGCGCTGCTCTGCGCGTACACCCATCCCGACTGCTCGGCGGAGGCCCTGTCGCTGGTCACCGACTGGTACGTGTGGGTGTTCTTCTTCGACGACCACTTCCTGGAGCTGTTCAAGCGCACCCCGGACCGGGAGGGCGGAAAGAAGTATCTGGACCGGCTGCCCGCCTTCATGCCGATGGAGCGCGGGGCGCCGACACCGGAACCGACGAATCCGGTTGAGGCTGGGCTGGCCGACCTGTGGGCGCGGACGGTGCCGGGCATGTCCGATGCCTGGCGGGCCCGGTTCGCGGAGGCGACAAAGAATCTGCTCAACGAGTCGCTGTGGGAGCTCGCCAATATCAACGAGGGGCGCGTCGCCAATCCCGTCGAGTACATCGAGATGCGCCGCAAGGTGGGCGGAGCCCCCTGGTCCGCGGGTCTGGTGGAGTACGCGGCGGGCGCCGAGGTGCCCGAGCCGCTGGCCGACGAGCGGGCGCTGCGGGTGCTGCGGGACGCCTTCTCCGACGGAGTGCATCTGCGCAACGACCTCTTCTCGTACCAGCGGGAGGTCGAGGACGAGGGCGAGAACAGCAACGGTGTGCTGGTACTGGAGACGTTCCTGGGCTGCTCCACGCAGGAGGCGGCCGAGGCGGTCAACGACCTGCTGACCTCGCGGCTCCAGCAGTTCGAGAACACCGCGCTCACCGAACTCGGGCCGCTGTGCGCGGAGAAGGGGCTCGATCCGGCGGAGACCGCCGCGGTGCTCGCCTATGTCAAGGGGTTGCAGGACTGGCAGTCCGGTGGTCATGAGTGGCACATGCGTTCCAGCCGCTACATGAACAACGGCGGGGCCGGTGAGGCCGCCCTCGGCTTCGGCATGTCCGCGGCGTCGATCCGGTTCACTCCGCGTTCGGAGTCGGCCCGGCTGCGCAGCCACACCCATGTGCCGTACCAGCACATCGGTCCGTCACTGCTGCCCGACTTCGACCTGCCGTTCGGCACGACGCTCAGTCCGCATCTGGGCGGGGCCCGGGTCCGGATCGTCGACTGGGCGCGCCGGATGGGAATCCTGGAGGCACAGCCAGGCGTGCCGGGATCGCACATCTGGGACGAGGAGCGGCTCGTCGCGATCGATCTGCCGCTGTGCGCGGCAGGTCTGCATCCGGACGCGACGCCGGACGAGCTGGACCTCTCCTCGCAGTGGCTGGCCTGGGGGACGTACGGCGACGACTGGTTCCCGGTGGTGCACGGGCGGCCCCGTGACCTGGCCGGGGCGCGGCTGGCCAACGAGCGACTGTCGCTGTTCATGCCAGTGGACGGTTCCGCAGTGCCGGAACCCGTGAACGCGCTGGAGCGCGGTCTCGCCGATCTCTGGGAGCGGACCTCGGCCCCGATGGACGACAGCGCACGACGCGCGTTCCGTACGGCCATCGAGTCGATGACCGCGAGCTGGCTCTGGGAACTGGCCAATCAGGCACAGAACCGGATCCCGGATCCGGTGGACTACATCGAGATGCGGCGGCTGACGTTCGGTTCGGATCTCACGATGAGTCTGTCCCGGCTCGGTCACGGCAGGAAGGTGCCGGAAGAGATCTACCGCAGCGGTCCGCTGCGCTCCCTCGAGAACGCCGCCGCCGACTACGCATGCCTGCTCAACGACCTCTTCTCGTACCAGAAGGAGATCGAGTACGAGGGTGAGGTGCACAACGGCGTCCTGGTCGTGCAGAACTTCTTCGGGGTCGACTATCCGACCGGGGTGGCGATCGTGCACGACCTGATGAACTCCCGGCTCCGCCAGTTCCTCCATGTCGCCGAGCAGGAACTCCCGGTCCTGTACGACGACTTCGGGCTCGACGCCGAGGCGAGGGATGTCCTGGCGGACTACGTCCAGGAGCTCAAGCACTGGATCGCGGGCATCCTGATCTGGCACCGGGGCTGCCGGCGCTACCGCGAGGAGGATCTGCGGCGCGGTACCGGTGCCCCGTGGCACCTCGGTGGTCCCACGGGGCTCGGCATCTCGGCGGCGCGGGTGACCGCGCTGTTCGCTCAGCCCTTGGCGACCAGCGTGTAGCGGCCGCCCGCACGGGCCTTGAAGACCTTCTCGGCGCTCGCGAACATCGAGCTGCGGACGGTCACTTCGCGGCTGCGGCTCGCCGTGATCACCACACGGCGGGCCTGCCCCGCGGACCATTCGATGTCGACGGTGAAGCCGCCGCGGGCGCGCAGCCCGCGGACGGAGCCCTCCGGCCAGGCCGCCGGGAGGGCGGGGAGGATCTCGACCACGCCGTACTGGCTCTGCAGCAGCATCTCGGCGATGCCGGAGGTGGCGCCGAAGTTGCCGTCGATCTGGAACGGCGGGTGGGTGTCCCAGAGGTTGGGGAGGGTGGAGCTCTTCAGCTGTTCCGAGAGCATCTTATGGGAGTGGTTGCCGTCACGCAGCCGCGCCCAGAAGTTGATCTTCCATGCCTTGGACCAGCCGGTGCCGCCGTCACCGCGCGCCGCGAGGGAGACCTTGGCGGCCTCGGCCCACTTGGTGCCGGGTTCGATCTGCCGCCCCGGGTGCAGAGCAAACAGGTGCGAGACGTGGCGATGGTCGTCGACCGGGTCGTCGCGGTCGGTCTTCCACTCCTGGAGCTGGCCCCAGGAGCCGATCCGCAACCCGGGATCGAGCCGGTCGAGGGTTGTCTCCAGGCGGGCGCGGAAGGCGGGCGCGTCGCCGAGCGTGCGGGCGGCCTCCAGGGTGTTGGTGAGCAGGTCGTGGACGATCTGCTGGGACATCGCGGCGCCCGCGGTGAAGTCGCCGTGCTCGGGCGAGTAGCTGGGGGTGACGACCAGCAGCCCGTCGCGCGGGTCGGTGCGCAGATTGGCCAGCCAGAACTCGGCGGCCTCCTTCATCGCCGGGTAGGCGGTGGAGCGCAGGTAGTCGGTGGAACCGCTGAACCGGTAGTGCTCGTACATCTGCTGGGTGAGCCAGGCAGCTGCCTCGGGGAACCAGAAGGCGGTGGACCAGTCGTGGACGCCGGTGAACCCGAACGGGTTGGTCTCGTTGTGCACCACCCAGCCGGCCGTCCCGAACATCTCCTTGGCCGTCTTCCGCCCCGGGGCGCGCATCGCCTCGACGTAGCGGTCGTACGGTGCGGTGGTCTCGGCGAGGTTGGTGACCTCGGCGAGCCAGTAGTTCATCTGCAGGTTGATGTTGCTGTGGTAGTCGGCGGACCACGGCGGGGTGGTGGAGTTGTTCCAGACGCCCTGGAGGTTGGCGGGCAGCGAGCCGGCCCGGGACGACGCGATCAGCAGGTAGCGACCGTACTGGAAGAAGAGCGCCTCCAAGGCCCGGTCGGTGGGGCTCGTGCCGTCGGTGTACTGGGCACGCAGCCGGTCGGTCGGCAGATCGGGCAACTGCTGGCCGATGTCGAGGGCGACCCGGTCGAAGAGCGTGCCGTGGTCACGCACGTGGGCGTCGCGGACCTTCTCGTAAGAGGAGCCGGCCGCGCTGTCCACCGCGCGGGTGACCGCCCGGTGCGGGTCGTCGCCGCGGTAGGAGGGGTAGCTGTCGGCGTAGTCGGTGCCCGCCGCGAGGACGAACCAGGCGCTGTCGGCGCCGGTGACGGTGAGTGTGCCGCCGGCTCCGGCGGTGACGGTGCCGCCGCTGGTACGGACCCTGACCTGGGCCTCGAAGCGCAGCCCGTTGTCCTGGAGCGCGCCTCGTACGGTGAGCCTGTCCCCTGTGGCGGTGGCTGTGAAGTCGCTGCGCGGCGAGGTGTAGCGCAGCGTGAAGGAGACCTGTCCCGGGCGGTCCGCGGCGAGGCGGCCGGCGATGACCTTGCCGGGGTGGGAAACGAAGAACTCCCTGGTGTGATGGGCGTCCTGGTGGGTGTAGGCGACGGTGGCGAGCGCGGTCCGCAGGTCGAGGGCGCGGCGGTAGGTGGCGTCCGGGGCGGCCGGGGCGTTCGGCAGGTCCAGCAGCAGGTCGCCGAAGACCTGGTAGGCGCCGTAGCCGCGGCGCGCCTGACCGAGCTCGTCGGCGACGGAGTCCGGGTCGAGCGAACCCTCGGTGTCGAGGCGCTGCTGCACTCCGGTGAGGGCGCCCGGTCTGGGGGTGGTCCAGTTGCCGAAGTCGTACCCCTGGGTGGAGCCCGGGCCACCTGTCCAGAGCGTCTTCTCGTTGAAGGTGAGCCGTTCGGTGGCGAGCGTGCCGTAGACGCTCGCGCCGAGGGCTCCGCCGCCGATGGGCAGCGATTCGCGCTCCCAGCCGGCGGCCGGGGCGCGGTACCAGAGCACCGGATCCACCAGCGTCTTGATTCCCTTCAGCTCCTGCGATCCCCGCGATACATCGGAGGTACTGTCGGCGACAGCCGTTCCAGCAAAGGCAGGAACTCCTAGCGCCAGAGCGCCCGTTGCACCGACAGCTGTCTTGACGGTCGTGCGACGCGTGATCCCAGGTCTCATGCGGGACGACGCTAAAGGTCCGACGACTGACCGGACAAGGCGCATGACAAAGCAGCCTCTTGGACAGAGGCTGCGAACACTTGGACGGAAGTGGCACCGCGGCCGTCCGATGAGTGCGGACGGCCCTTGCGGAATGTGGGTTGCGGAGAAGCAGGGACGTTTCAGCCCTGTTGGAACAGCTCCGCCGGCAGCGGCTTCAGCAGGGTGTACAGATCATCGGTGATCGGCCGGTCCCAGCTGGCGATGGTGACGAGCACCCCGTCGCTGCGGTCGAACTGGACGCAGGAGATCCGAGTCTCGGAGAGCTTGACGCGTCGGACGATCAGCAGGTTGTCACCCTGCATGACGGGCGTGTCATCGGTGCCGGTCACCTCGACCGGCTCGTCGTTCTCCAGGGCGAGCAGCAGCTGCGCGACCTCGAAGGGGACCTGGCCCTCCTCGGTCTCGCGGGCGGGCGAGCCCTCCGGGAGATTGCCGATGATCATCGCGGGTCCGCGGCCGCCGAACAGGTCGTACCGCAGGAAGACGCCCTGACAGCTCCCGTCGGGGGCGGGCAGCAGACCGGCGCCGAGATTTCCGGGCCAGTCGCCCGGGTCCATGGCCAGGACGTCGAAATCCGGGCCCGCGGGGGTGGCGGCGCTACGGCGGCGGAGGAAGGACATGCAGACATGTTACGTGTCCCGGCTCACCTTGCGGAGCCGGGCCCGGTGACCCTCCCGTCGGACTCCGCGGCAAGGGCCTGCAACGCACTCACCGCCTCGGTGCCACGCCCGTGGGGGACGAACAGGTGGTCGTGGTGGTAGCCCGCCACCACATTGCAGCTGACCTCCGCGTCCGTGAGGGCGAGCGCCACGGCGGCGGTGAGTCCGACTGCGTCCAGGGCGGAGTGGACGCGAAGGGTGATCCAGGCCGCCACATAGTCGTACGCAAGCCCTGCGGCGAGGGCTTCCGATTCCCGGATGACGAGGGTCAGCCCTTCGGGCTCGGCGACCGTCACCACGGGAGTGACTCCGGCGGGGACTGCGGCGCCGGGCACCGTGGTGAAGACGTACCGGCCGGGATTCAGCTCCGGCCGCAGGCCGCTCAGCAGGGTTCGAAGATCACGCTCGCCAGTCATGATCACCACGCTACTGCGGCACGCCCTGCGAGGGCGGGGTGCGGTGCCGCTCGTGGTGTCGGGCCACTCGGGCGCGGTTGCCGAAGGACGGTGTGCACCACTCCTGGCGGGGTGCTCCTTGACGAAGTAGCGGACGCACCGTGGGGCGTGGCAGGCGCGCAGTGCGGCACGGCCCGGTCCGGCGAGGAAGCCGATCGCTGCGCGGGCCAGGGCAGCGGGCAGGGCGTTCCCCCCGCGGGGCGGCCCTCGAGTGAGGCCGGACGTCAGGTGAGGTCGAACTCGCCCTCACGGGCGTTCACCACGAAGGCCCGCCATTCGGCCGGGGTGAAGATCAGCGAAGGGCTGCCGGATCTGCCGGCGTTGCGCATCGCGATGAATCCCTCGACGAAGGCGATCTGGACATCCCCGGCCCCCTGAGTGCCCGACTGCCAGTTCGCATTGCTGAGATCGAGGTCCGGCTTGTCCCAGCCGGCAAAGGGCTGCTGGGTGGTGGTGCTCTCCATCACGTTCGGCTCCTCCCGCTCGTCGTCCCGGCCAAAGCCTAGCCACCGTCGGCGGTCCCGGACAGGCCGCGGCCAAGGGTCGTTCGACCGGTCCGGGACGGCAGCCGGGTCAGCCGGTGGGCGGTTCGGCTCCGACCAGCCACATGGAGAAGAACTGCGCCCCGCCGCCGTAGGCGTGGCCGAGCGCCTTGCGGGCGTCCGGCACCTGATGCTCGCCCGCCTGTCCGCGTACCTGCAGGGCGGCCTCGGCGAAGCGGATCATGCCGGAGGCACCGATGGGGTTGGTGGAGAGCACTCCGCCCGAGGGGTTCACCGGCAGATCACCGTCGAGTTCGGTGACGCCGGACTCGGTGAGCTTCCAGCCCTCCCCCTCGTCGGCGAAGCCGAGGTTCTCCAGCCACATCGGCTCGTACCAGGAGAACGGGACGTACATCTCGACGGCGTCGATCTCCCTGCGCGGGTCGGCGATCCCGGCCTGACGGTACACATCGGCGGCGCAGTCCTTGCCCGCTTGCGGTGACACGAAGTCCTTGCCCGCGAAGAGGGTCGGTTCGCTGCGCATCGCCCCGCCGTGCACCCAGGCGGCCGGATGCGGTGAACGGTCCGCGCCGGCCCGGTCGGTGAGGATCATCGCGCACGCGCCGTCCGAGGACGGGCAGGTCTCGGAGTAGCGGATCGGATCCCAGAGCATCGGTGCCGCTTGGACCTTCTCCAGAGTGATGTCCGGGTCGTGGATGTGCGCGTACGGGTTCTTGAGCGCGTTGCGCCGGTCCTTGTACGCGACGAGCGAGCCGACTGTGTCGGGCGCTCCCGTGCGGCGCATGTACGCGCGCACGTGCGGTGCGAAGAAGCCGCCCGCGCCCGCGAGCAACGGCTGCTGGAACGGGATGGGCAGCGACAGGCCCCACATGGCGTTGGACTCGGACTGCTTCTCGAAGGCCAGGGTGAGGACGGTGCGATGCACGCGTGCGGAGACCAGATTCGCGGCGACGAGTGCGGTGGAGCCGCCGACCGAGCCCGCGGTGTGCACCCGCAGCATCGGTTTGCCGACGGCGCCGAGGGCGTCGGCCAGATAGAGCTCCGGCATCATCAGGCCCTCGAAGAAGTCCGGCGCCTTCCCGATCACGACGGCGTCGATGTCCGCCCAGGTCAGTGCGGCGTCCTGCAGCGCGCGGACGGCGGCTTCGCGGACCAGACCGGCAAGGGAGACGTCCCGGCGGGCGGCGACATGCTTGGTCTGGCCGATGCCGACGACGGCCACGGGCTCCTTAGGCATGAGCGGCCTCCCCTTCGAGGACGGCGACCAGATTCTGTTGCAGGCAGGGCCCGGAGGTGGCATGAGCGAGCGCCCGGTCCGACTCGCCGCGCTGGATGCGGGCCGCGGCCTCGCCGAGCCGGATCAGCCCGGCAGCCATGACGGGGTTGGCCGCGAGCGCTCCCCCGGACGGATTGACGCTGACGCCGGCGGCGAGTCCGAGCGCCCTGCGCAGCACGACCTCCTGCGACGTGAACGGGGCATGCAGCTCCACGGTGTCCACCGGTCCTTCGAAGGCCCCCGCGCGTTCGGCGGCGAGGCGGGTCGACGGCGAGTCGGTCAAGTCGCGCACCCCGAGGCTGTGGGCCTCGATGCGGTGGTCGATGCCACGGATCCAGGCGGGGCGGGTGCACAGGGCGCGTGCGGTGTCACCGGCGGCGAGGATCACGGCGGCGGCGCCGTCGCCGACCGGCGGGCAGTCGCCCGTGCGGAGCGGCTGTACGAGGTAGTCACCGGCCGGGACCGAACCCGAAAGCTGTGCGTGCGGGTTGTCCGCGGCGGCGGTGCGGCTACGGTCGGCGATCGCGGCGAGGGCGGCCTCGTCGGTGTGGCCCGCGTCGATCAGCGCCTGGGCCTGGAGTGCGGCGAGGGCGACGGAGTCGGGCCAGAGCGGGCCGACGTAATACGGGTCGAGCTGGCGGGTGAGGACGTCGCGCACGTCGCCGGGAGAGGACTTCCCGTACGCGTAGACGAGGGCGGTGTCGGCCTCGCCGGTCTGGAGTTTCACCCATGCCTCGTACAGCGCCCAGGCGCCGTCCATCTCCACATGGGACTCGGAGATCGGCGGGTGGGCGCCGACGCCGTCGAGCGCCATGGTGAAGGAGAAGGCTCGGCCGGCGAGGTAGTCGCTGGATCCCGAGCAGGTGAACCCGATGTCGCTCGCCTTCAGACCGGTGGCGTCGAGTACCTGGTGGAGGACCGGCATCAGCATGTCGACTTCGGAGAGTTCGTCGGTGCGCCGCAGATGATCCGTCTGCGCGAAGGCGACGATCGCTACGTCTCGCATCTACAGCAGCTCCTTGTACACGTCGTAGTCGGCGTCCGGCTCTCCGGTGGGCCGGTAGTGGTCGGGGTGGCGGCCCTCCCCGGTCCAGACGGGTTCGACCCGCAGCCCCATGCGCACCTGGTCGTACGGGATGCCGCCGATCCGTCCGTGCAGGGCGAGGTCGGCGCCGTCGAGCGCGATGTGGGCGTAGACGTACGGCACTTCGATGTCGAGATTCGCCGTATGAGCAGCCTTGATGTTGACGATGCAGTAGGTGGTGACGGTGCCGCGCGGGCCGACCTCGACCTGTTCGGCGGTGGCGACGCCGCAGGTGGGGCAGGCGCCGCGGGGCGGGACATACACCTTGCGGCAGGACGGGCAGCGCTCGCCGACGGTGCGTTGCCCGGAGAGGGCGTTGAGGTACGCGCTCTGGGCGCGGCCGGGGGTGTACGTGTAGTCGAGGCGGGCCGGGGTGACGATGCCGGTGACAGGGTCCGCGAACTCACCGCTGTGCGAGGACGGTTGGCCGGCCTCGCCCTCGTACGGTTCGAAGCAGGCGATGTCCGTGATGGCGCCGGTACGCTGCGGGGACCAGCGGATGCGGACGCGCATGCCGGTGTGCACTGCTCCGGGTCCCGGTGCGTCGAGGACGTGGAGCAGTGCGGTGTCGGCCCCGTCCAGCTTGACCAGCACCCAGGCGAACGGGGTGGCCAGGGGCTGGTCGCGGCGCGGGGCGGGGTTCCAGGCCCAGGTGGTGACGGTGCCCGTGGCGGCGACCTCGGTCAGTTCGCGGAGTTCTTCGGCGGTGACGGGGTCGTACTCGACGGGCGGGACGAGGACTCTTCCGTCGGTGGTCCGCACGCCGAGGACGGTCCGCTCGCGCAGCCCGGTGAGGAAGGCACTCTGGACGGGGCCGAGGGAGCGGGTGAAGGGGAACTCGACCACCAGCGGTGCGCTGAGGACGTCGGGCACGATTGTCTCCTTGGCTCAGGCGCGCCGGTACACGGGCGGGCGTTTCTCGGCGAAGGCGCGGGCGCCTTCCTTGGCGTCGGCGGTGGCGAAGACCGGCCAGCCGCACTTCAGTTCGGCGGCGAGGCCCTCGGTCTCGGTCATCTCGGCGGTCTCGTAAACGGAGGCTTTGACGGCTTCGACGGCGAGCGGGCCGCAGGCATTGATCTGCTCGGCGACGTCGAGGGCCTGCTCCAGTGCGGTGCCGTCGGGGACGACTCGGCCGATGAGCCCGATACGGGCGGCTTCGTCGGCGCTGTACGGGCGTCCGGTGAGAAGCATTTCGAGGGCGTGGGTGCGGGGGATCTGGCGCGGCAGCCGGACCGTCGAGCCGCCGATGGGGAAGAGTCCGCGCTTGACCTCGAAGAGTCCGAATGTGGCGCTCGCGCCGGCGATGCGGATGTCCGTGCCCTGCAGGATCTCGGTGCCGCCGGCCACGCAGTATCCCTCGACTGCGGCGATGACCGGTTTGCGGGGGCGGTGGTGGCGCAGCATCGCCTTCCAGTGCAGATCGGGGTCGGCCGTCATCCGGTCCCGGTACTGCTCGCCCTCCATCCCCGCGCCCGCCAGGGCCTTGAGGTCCATGCCGGCGCAGAAGGTACCGCCCGCGCCGGTGAGGACGACGGAGCGGATGCCGTCGTCCTCGTCGGCGGCCAGTCAGCCGTCGTACAGCCCGACCAGCATCGGCAGCGAAAGCGCGTTCTTCGCCTCCGGCCTGTTCAGGGTGAGCACCAGTGTGGCGCCTTCGCGCTGCACGGTGAGGTGTTCCGTACCACCCATTGCCTGCCTCCCTCCAGATCCAGATCCAGATCCAGATCCAGAACAGGTTGCAGTAGGACCGGGTCCAGTTCAATAGTTTTCTGACAGTCAGTCAGATTTCTTCTACGGCACCTCTTCCCAGTTGTGCCGCTCGGCACTCTAATGACCGCCGAGCCACTCAGCGCCCCGGGGTCAGGAGAAACGGTGGAGTACAACCTTGCCGACCTGTTCGAGTCGGTCGTCGACGCGGTCCCCGCTCGCGAAGCGCTCGTGTACCTCGACCACCCCGGTACGGGTGCGGAGCGCCGGCTCACCTACGCCGAGCTGGACGCCGCCGCCAACCGGATCGCCCACCATCTGATCGACGCGGGCCTCGCGCCTGGAGAGCACCTCGGCCTCCACCTCTACAACGGCATCGAGTACCTCCAGACGGTACTGGCCTGCCTCAAGGCACGCCTCGTGCCGGTCAATGTCAACTACCGCTACGTGGAAAAGGAGTTGATTTATCTCTATCGCGATGCGGATCTGGCGGCGCTGGTCTTCGACGCCGAGTTCGACGAGCGGGTCGCGGCCGCCGCGCCGAAGGCCCGCAAGCTCCGCCACCTCGTACGGGTGGGCACGCCGGTGGCGGGCGCCCCCGGTCCGGATGCCGTGGCGTTCGCCGACGCCGAGGCGGCCGGGAATCCCCGGCGCGGTTTCGCCCCGCGCTCGGCCGACGACCAGTTCATCATCTACACCGGTGGGACCACGGGCATGCCCAAGGGTGTGATGTGGCGCCAGGAGGACCTCTTCTTCTCCGGCCTCGGTGGCGGCGCCCCGACCGGCGAGCCGGTGAAGGCGCCGCAGGAGCTGGCCGAGCGGGCGGCCGCGGGTGGTGACGGCATCACCTTCTTCCCCACTCCCCCGCTGATGCACGGCACTTCGACGCTCACCGCGTTCATCGGGTTCAACTTCGGGCAGCGGGTCGTCATCCACCGCAAGTTCGTCCCCGAGGAGGTGCTCCGGACGATCGAGAAGGAGGAGGTCACCAGCGTGTCGCTGGTCGGCGACGCGATGCTGCGGCCGCTGATCGACGCACTGAAGGGACCGCTGAGGGGCACCGACTGTTCGTCCATGTTCTCCGTCTCCAGCTCGGGCGCGATCATGTCGGACTCGGTGCGCGCGGAGTTCCAGTCGCTGGTGCCCACCGTGATGCTGCTGAACAACTTCGGCTCGTCCGAGTCCGGCTTCAACGGCACGGCGACGGCCGACTCCGGTCCGGAGAACGGATTCCGCCTCCAGGTCAACTCCCGTACCGCGG
Source organism: Streptomyces sp. NBC_00873 (assembly GCF_045207415.1). Taxonomy (NCBI): domain Bacteria; kingdom Bacillati; phylum Actinomycetota; class Actinomycetes; order Kitasatosporales; family Streptomycetaceae; genus Streptomyces; species Streptomyces sp. NBC_00873. The sequence goes on along the minus strand of NZ_CP108803.1, from coordinate 8,790,472 downwards.
TGGTCGATCCGTCGACGTACGAACCCGTGGCTCCGGGTGAGGCGGGGCGGATCGCCCAACGGGGACATGTGCCGCTCGGCTACTACAACGACCCGAAGAAGACCGCGGAGACGTTCTTCCGCAAGGGCGAGGAGCGGTGGGTGCTGCTCGGCGACATGGCGACCGTCGACGCGGACGGCATCGTCACCGTCCTCGGACGCGGCTCCCAGTGCATCAACACCGGCGGCGAGAAGGTGTACCCGGAGGAGGTCGAGCAGGTGCTCAAGTCCCACCCGGACGTGTACGACGCACTGGTGGCGGGGGTCCCCGACGCACGGTGGGGCAATCACGTGGCAGCGGTCGTGCAGTTGCGGGAAGGGGCGGCCGAGCCCTCGCTCGACGACGTCCAGGCGCACTGCCGGACCCGTCTCGCCGGATACAAGATCCCCCGGCAGCTGGTGATCGCTCCGCAGATCCAGCGCTCACCGAGTGGCAAGGCCGACTACCGGTGGGCCCGCTCCGTCGTGGCACCCGGCAGCGGGGCTCAGGGCTGAGACGCGCCGAGTCACCCGAATGCGCTATACCGCGGGCACCCCCGGACGTGCGACGCGGCCGTCCGGTCGTAAGCCATTCGGGCACGGGATACGCTCGTCCGCTCACCCTGCGTGGCAATGGGCGGCGATCGCCCATAGCTTCGGCTCATGAGGAAACGACACATCACCCCCCTCGTGTGCATGGCAATCGTCTCGGCCACCGCGGTGGCCTGCGCCGAACCGTCCGTCTCCGCCGCTACCCCGGCCGTGCGCACGGTCCATCCGGGCCAGTCGATCCAGGCCGCCGTGGACGCCGCCCGGACGGGTGACACCATCGTCGTCGAGCCCGGCACCTACCACGAGAGCGTACTGATCAAGAAGCAGGGGCTGACCCTGCGCGGCACCGGGGCCAAGACCGTCATCAAGCCGGCCTCGACCGGGACCAAGACCGGCAACGCCTGTGCGAAAGCCGGCAGCGGCGTCTGCGTACTGGGCACGTCCGGTCACACCGTCGACGGTGTGAGCATCCGCTCCCTCACCGTCTCCGGATTCAAGAAGAACGGCATCTGGGCGTCCTGGACCGACGGCCTGAAGGTCCGGCAGGTGACCTCCGACACCAACGGCGTCTGGGGCATCGCCCAGGAGAGGTCGACCCGCTCCGAGCTCCGGAGCAACACCGCCCACGGCAACGGCGACGCCGGCATCTTCGTCGCGAACACCGTGGCCGAAGAGGGTGGAGCCACCGACACCCACGGGACGCAGCTCCGCGGCAACACGCTGACGAACAACCGGATCGGCATCACCGCCCGCCGGGTCCGCAACCTCACCATCCGGGACAACACCGCCACCGGCAATTGCAGCGGCATGTTCGTCGTCGGCGACGAGGGCAAGCCGCAGGCCGGGGTGATGACCATCCACAACAACCGGATGACCGACAACAACAAGTTCTGCGCGGCGACCCCCCGGCTTCCCGCCATTCAGGGCTCCGGCATCGTCCTCACCGGCACCGTGGACACCAAGGTGCGCGACAACACGATCCGGAACAACGTGGGCGCCACCCCGCTCTCCGGCGGCCTCGTGCTGTTCAAGAGCTTCGTAGGCGCCCACAACACCGGCAACACCATCAGCCGCAATGTGGCGCTGGGCAACCGGCCCGCGGACCTGGCCAACCAGGAAGCCGGACCGAGCAACACCTTCGTCGGCAACACATGCGCGACGTCCGCACCGGCCGGCCTGTGCTGACCGTGACCCCCCGCACGAGAAGAAGCGAGACGGTATGACCACCGTGAGCACCACCACCCCCATCCCCACCACTCCCCTGCACACCCCGCAGCCGGGAATGCGGCTGCGCGAGATCGCCTTCGGCGCGGCCTGCGCCGCGGCCGTGCGCGCGGCGGCCCGGCTGGGCGTCGCCGACGCGCTCGGTGAGACACCGGCCACCGCGGCCGAGCTCGCGGCGGAGGTGAACGCCGAGCCGGCGCCGCTTCGCCGGCTGCTGCGCGCCCTGTCCTGCTACGGAATCTTCGCCGAGACCGCCGACGGAAGCTTCGTCCACACCGACATGTCCCGGCTGCTGCGCGAGGACGACCCGAACAGCCTGCGGTACATCTCCCTGTGGTGCACCGAGCCCTGGACCTGGGAGGTCTGGCCACGGCTGGACGACGCGGTACGCTCCGGCACGAGCGTCTTCCCCGACGTGTACGGGAAGGGGTTCTTCGACTACCTCCACGACGACGCGCACGAGTCGGCACACATCTTCAACCAGGCCATGACCACCTCCAGCATGCAGTCCGCGCTGGATGTCGCCGAACTCCTCGACCTCGCAGGGGTGTCCGAGGTCGTCGACATCGGCGGCGGTCAGGGGCACGTGCTCGCGAGCCTGCTGGAGAAGCACCCGAAGGTCCGCGGCACGCTGATGGATCTGCCGGGCGTGGTCGCGCGCGCCGATGCCCGGCTGCGGGACGGCGGAGCGCTCGCCAAACGGACAAGCATCCTCGCCGGGGACTGCCGCGAGGCGATCCCGGTCGAGGCAGATCTCTACATCATCAAGAACATCCTGGAATGGGACGACGAGAGCACGCGCAGGACGCTGCGCAATGTCATGGCGTCGGCCCGCCCGGGTGCCCGGGTCGTGATCATCGAGAACCTGGTCGACGACACCCCGTCGATGCGGTTCACCACCGCCATGGACCTGCTGCTGCTCCTCAATGTCGGCGGTGCGAAGCACACCAAGGAGAGCCTGATCGGGCGGATGGAGGAAGCGGGGCTGATCGTCGGCGACATCAGTCCGGTCAACGGATATCTGCACGCGTTCGAGTGCATCGTGCCCAGCTGAACCGTTTCGCCTCACACAATCGCCCCGGATCCGGCTCTTCAGCCGGACCCGGGGCGACCGTCGTGTGTCTCAGGCGCTGGAGTCGCGCTCCCAGTGGTAGAACTCGTGGGCCATCGCGTCCTTCGGACCACGCCAGGTCTGCGGGTCGTACGGACTGACGAAGGCGGTGAGCTTCTGGCTGAGGTCCTGGAACTCCGGGTGCTGGTGCACCTTGGCAATCTCCGGACCCGGCGGACGGTCGGACTCGATCAGGTGCAGATAGACGTCGCCGAACTGGAACAGCTTGCGCCGGTTGACTCCGACGAGGTGCGGCAGTTCGCTGCAGTCGGAGGCCGCGAACAGTTCGGCGATGTCCGGCGCCGACTCCGGCGCCATCCGGGCGACGATCAGAGCGTGGTGCATGGGTGGGATGCCTTTCTGATACCCGGCCGGTACCCCGCCGGGACGGCGGGGTGGCCGGACGCGGGCGGGCAGGGGGTCAGCGGGCGTTGACCGGGGCGGTACGGCGCTCGCGGTCGCGCTGCTCGATCTTGTCCCGGATGAGTTCCATCTGGACGCGCGAGTTCCGGTTGATGTTGTCGGTCATCCACGCGTCGTCGACGGGCGCGTCGGACCGCATCGCGAAGTCCTGCGCCCAGTGCAGCTTCGTGCCACCGGGGACCTCCGAGTACTCCCAGCGGATGTTCATGTGCTCGAACGGGCCCGGCTCGACGCGGCGCGCGATGACCTTGCGCCCGGCGCGGTCGGTCGTGCGCTCCGAGACCCAGCTCCACACCTTGCCGTTCTCGTCGGGGTGCATGGTCAGACGGAACCTCGTCCTCTCGCCGTCCCGTTCGATGACCTCGACCGCCGCGTACTCACTGAACAGCCGCGGCCAGTTCTCCAGATCGTTCGTCACGTCCCAGACCAGGTCGAGGGGGGCGGCGATGGTGATCTCGTTCTCGGTGTGTCCGGACACTTCAGGCTCCTGTCATGAGGGTGTGGTTGACGAGGTCGAGGAATTCACGGGGCGTCTTGCACCGGTCGGCGTCGGCCGGGAGCGGCCTGCCGTGCCGGTTCTCCAGCACGCCCACGATGCCGAGGAGGCCGAGCGAGTCCAGGCCGTACTCGTCGAAGCCGGACGCGGGCCGGCTCTCCATCTCCTGCGGGTCGACGCTGACTCCCGCGCCCTTCTTCATCAGCGCAGCCAGCTCCTGGTAGGTCAGTGGATTGTTCATGAGGGCTTCTCCTTCTCACGCGTGGATAGCGGTGGGGCGCCGCAGCACGATGGCCGCGTTCGAACCCATGAGGCCGCGGCTCAGCACGAGCGCCGTCCGCAGTTCGGCGGGGCGCGCCCGGCCGGTGACGACATCGAGTTCGTGACACACGTCGACGACGTTCGGGGTGGGAGGTATCAGGCCGTATTCCATGGCCAGTACGGCGGCTGCCGCGTCCAGCACCGGCGCCCCGCAATAGGCCCGGCCGATCCCGGTCTTGGGCGCCGTCACGGGTACCCGCTTGCCGTGCAAGCCGAGCGCGTCGGCGATGGCCAGCGCTTCGGCGCGGTCGGCGGAGGGTACGCCGAGGGCGTCGGCGAAGACCACGTCGATCTCCTCCGGCGCACAGCCGGCCTCCCGCAGGGCGCCGCTGATCGCCCGGGCGAGCCCCTCCCGGGACTCCTCCCACCGGGACGCCCCGGTGAACGTCGCGGAGTGGCCCGCCAGTTCGGCCCTGATGCGGGCCCCGCGGCGGTTCGCCGCGGCCTCCTCCTCGACCACGAGCATGGCGCCGCCCTCGGCGGGTACGAAGCCGCACGCATCCGAGGTGAAGGGGCGATAGGCCCGGGCAGGGTCCTCGCAGACGCTGAGGTCCTCGTACCCGAGCTGGCAGACGACCGAGTACGGGGCCAGAGGTGCCTCGGCGGCGCCGACGACCACTGCGTCGGCGCCGCCGCGGATGGACCGGGCGGCATGCGCCAATGCGTCCAGGCCGCCCGCTTCGTCGCTGGCCACGACGGCGCACGGCCCCTTGAATCCGCCCCGGATGGAGATCTGGCCGGTGCTGGCCGCGTAGAACCAGGCGATGGACTGGTAGGGGCCGACGTAATTGGACCCCTGTCCCCACAGCCGTTGCAGTTCGCGCTGGCCGAACTCGCCGCCGCCGGAGCCGGCGGCGGTCACCACTCCCACGGCGAACGGGTCGCCCTCGTAGTCGGCCCGGCCGATCCGGGCGTCGTCGAGGGCGAGATCCGCTGCGGCCATCGCGAAGTGCGTGAACCGGTCGGTCTGTACGAGGTAGCGTTCCTCGATCAGGTCCACCGGGTCGAAGCCCCTGACCTCGCCTGCGACCCGCAGGGGCAAATGCTCGCAGCCCTCGCGGGTGACGCGGTCGAGGACGCTCGTCCCCTCCTGCGTCCTCTTCCAGAACGACTGCGTGGTCGTGCCGTTGGGGGCGACGACACCGATGCCGGTGACGACGGTGCGCCGGGCCTTTCGGGTGCTCATGGTGTCCTCCCACCTGTTCTGGTCAGGGCCACAGCGGACTGGAAACCACCGAATCCGCTGCCCACCGACAGGACGCTGCGCAGCTTCCGGGACCGTGCGTCACGCGGCACGTAGTCGAGGTCGCACTCCGGGTCCGGGGTTTCGTAGTTCGCCGTCGGCGGCACCGTCTGGTTGACCAGGGACAGCACGCAGGCGGCGATCTCGATGGCGCCGATGGCGCCGAGCGAGTGACCGACCATGGACTTGATGGAGCTCATGGGCACCTCGTAGGCGTGTGTGCCCAGGGCCCTCTTCACTGCGGCCGTCTCGTGGCGGTCGTTCTGCTTGGTGCCGGATCCGTGCGCGTTGACGTAGTCGATCTGTGAGCTGTCTATCCGGGCATGGCCGAGGGCCCGGTTGATGGCCTCGGCCATCTCCAGTCCCTCGGGGGTCAGCCCGGTCATGTGATAGGCGTTGCCGAAGGTGGCATAGCCGGCGATCTCGCAGTACACGGTGGCACCGCGGGCGCGGGCATGTTCCAGCTCCTCCAGGACGAGTACGGCTCCGCCCTCGCCCATGACGAAGCCGTCCCGGCGCGCGTCGAACGGCCGGGAGGCGTGCTCCGGGTCGTCGTTGTTCGCGGAGGTCGCCTTGATCGCGTCGAAGCAGGCCACCGTGATCGGGGTGATCGGCGAGTCGGACGCCCCTGCGATGCAGACGTCGACCCGCCCCTCCTCGATGGAGTGGAACGCGTACCCGATCGCGTCGAGGCCGGAGGTGCAGCCCGTCGAGACGGTCTGCACCGGGCCGTGCGCGCCGACCTGCTCCGCGACCGCCGAGGCGAGGGAACTGGGTGAGAAGGCCCGCTCCAGATGGCGGCCGGCCGGGCGGTGGTCGACGTCCCAGCGGGCGCCGCTGCCACTGACGGCGACGTAGTCGTGCTCCAGCCGGGTGGTGCCGCCGACGGCGGTGCCGAGGGACACCCCGATGCGCCAGGGGTCCACCTTCTCCGGGTCGAGCCCCGCGTCGCCGAGGGCTTCCCTGGCGGCGACGAGCGCGAACTGGACGTACCGGTCCGAGCGGGCGATCTCGTCCTCGCCGAGGCCGTGGGCCGCGGGGTCGAAGTCGCACTCGGCGGCGATCCGGGAGCGGAATCCCACCGGGTCGAACAGGGTGATGCCGCGCGTCGCGGTGCGTCCGTTGGCGAGGAGGTCCCAGAAGGCCGGCGCGCCGATTCCGCCCGGGGCGACGACACCGACTCCGGTGACCGCCACGCGCCGGGTCATGAAGCCGCCTCGGTTCGTTCTGGCGGCGCGGCGTGGCCGGCGGTCTCGGTGTGCTCGGTGTCGACATGACCGAGCTCCGGACGCGGGGCGAGCGGACCGAGGTGGAAGACCATGCGCGCTTCCACATCTCCCACGTTACGGAACCGGTGACGTACATACGGAGGGATCAGCAGGCCCTGGTCGGGCCGCATGGCATGCGGTTCCCCGTCCAGGTCCACCTCCAGGAGACCGTTCACGACGTACACGAACTCCTCCGAGTACGGGTGGTAGTGCTCGCCGATGCGGTCGCCGGGCTGCACGATGGCCAGCCCCATGAAGCCGCTGGTGGCACCCACCGCGGTCGGCGTGAGCATGGCGCGCAGGTCGCCTCCGCGCCTGCGGTTGGGCTGAGTCTCACTGAGGTCCACGATGCGTGGCCGGTGCGTGGTCATGACTGCTTTCCTCCTGGCGCAGTGCGCGTGGTGTTGACGGGTTGAGCGAGAACCCCCCAGGGTGCTGACGCGCGGTTCAGGAATCCGCGGCCCGCCGATCGGTGATCAGGGTCATTTCGGACTTCTTGAGGAAGCGCGAGATCTCCTGGTCGTTGGTCGGCGCGGCGTTGGCGCCGCCGTCGAGGAGCCGTCCGAGCCTGGCCACCTTGGCGGGGTCGTCGATGCCCAGCGCCTGAGCGGGCTGCGCGTCCAGCGGGCCGACCATTTCGAGGAGCCGCACGACGATGTCGTCGCGCTGGAAGATGGTGCTGCTGTCGATCGGGCTGTTCCGGTCCTCGGCCGCCTCCTCGTCGTTGCCGGCGAGCAGCCGGGCGAGCGCCATCCCGCACCCCTCCTTGGCCTGGTAGAACAGCGCGTACCGGCGGATGTCCGCGGCGTTGTGCCGGCCGGCGGTGACGTGGTGGACCGTGGGCAGAGCTGCCCGGGTGAAGAACACCCGGGCGGAGTTCTCGTCGCTGAGGTCCCGGTCCTGCTCCAGGTACGGGTTGATGGCCTCCTCGACGGCCCTGACCTCGGGCTGACGGGACACATGGCGCAGGCCCGCAAGGAGGTCCCCCTCGACCTCGACGGCCCGGACGACCCGGTTTCCGTGCATGAAGAGCGAGGTACGGCGCAACCGGGTGTGCTCGTCGACCCGGGCCTTCGGGGACTCGTAGTCGGCGAGGATCTTCGCGACGACGTCCTCGCTGCCGGGCTTCACGGTGAAGGTGAGGGCGTGGCGGACCACGCCGTCGCCCAGCCGGGGGGCGGACTGCAGGTTGCCCTTGGCGGCATCGGGGGTGCTCTCGAAGGCGCTCCCGGTCTCCCGCAGCACGGAGAAGCGCAGCGACCGGGTGTCGCGTACGCAGCTGTGCAGGGGCTGGACCGTCTGGACGTGCTCCTCGCTGTTGACCCAGGCGAGGAAGGGCGGTGCGCTCTCCCATTCGCTGGTGATGAGCCACTGCGAGGGGTTCTCGATCGACTGGCACAGCTGGTCGCTGATGTGCCCGGGTACGGATGCCACCTGATTGCGCAGGTGTTCGTACGCCTCAAGGAATTGGTTCTGGGCTCCGTCGTGCAGATCCAGCAGCAGAACGACCCGCAGCCTGGAGCCGTCGAAGGCGGACTGCGAGATCCGTTCCGAAAGGGTGGTCATGTGTCGTTCTCCTTCGAGACGGCGTGGCGTCCACGTGAATGGCATGCCGTCGGTTGTCGAATGGGATCGGAGCGGGAAACCTCCCGGCGGATGAGTACCGTCCGCCCCCCGCGCCGCGGGCTGCGTCTCCGTGACCGATCGTGAAACGCTGGTCCGGCCGACGCGAGATTTATGAACCGTTCAGGTGAGCAGCCGTCCGGGGGCCGTCCGAACGGCTCCCACAGGGGCATGAACAATGCATCTGTACGGCGTCGGAGCTGGAGCAACTGATGAACGAGAACGTCGACCTCCGTGTACCCGTCCTCATCGTGGGCGGCTCCCTGGTGGGTCTGTCCGCATCACTTTTCCTCGGCCGGCTCGGCATCGAGCATCTGCTGGTCGAGAAGCATGCGGCCACCTCCACACACCCGCGTGGCCGCGGCAACAACGTACGGACCATGGAGGTGTTCCGCACGGCGGGAGCCGAACAGCGGATCCGGGAGGCCGCTTCGGTGCTCGCGGAAAATCACGGGATTCTGCAGGCGGGTTCGCTGACCGGCGACGACCAGGAGTGGCTGTTCAAGGAGATCGACCCGGGCGGCGGACTGGCGCGGTTCAGCCCGAGCGGCTGGTGCCTGTGCAGTCAGAACGATCTGGAGCCGGTGCTGCTGGCGCAGGCCCGTGAGCAGGGCGGCGACATCCGGTTCTCCACCGAAATGATGACGTTCGACCCGGATGGCTCAGGGGTGCACGCCGCGCTGAAAAACCGGGAGACCGGTGAGCACATCAGCGTCCGAGCGGACTACCTGATCGCGGCCGACGGTCCGCGCAGCCCCATTCGGGAGCAGCTGCGGATCGGTCAGTCGGGACCCGGCGACCTGTTCCACAACGTGAGCATCACCTTCCGGTCGCGGAAGCTCGCCGACGTGGTGGGCGACCGGCGTTTCATCGTGTGCTACCTGACCAACCCCGTCGCGGACGGTGCTCTGTTGCCGGTGGACAACGAGAAGGACTGGGTGTTCCACGCGCCGTGGCAGCCCGAACGGGGCGAGATGCTGGAGGACTTCACCGACGAGCGGTGCGCGGAGCACATCCGCCGGGCGACCGGTGCACCGGACATCGATGTGGAGGTCACCGGGAAGGCCCCGTGGCACGCCGCGGAGCGGGTCGCCGAACGGTACGGCCGGGACAGAGTCTTCCTCGCCGGGGACTCCGCCCATGAGATGTCGCCCACCGGGGCGTTCGGCTCCAACACCGGTATCCAGGACGCGCACAACCTCGCCTGGAAGCTCGCCGCCGTGCTGCGCGGCGAGGCCGGTCCGGGGCTGCTGGACACGTACGAGGCGGAGCGGCTGCCCGTGGCGCGGGCAACGAGCGAGCGGGCCTCGTCCCGTTCCGCGGAGCACAGCCACCCCGGATATGCCCCGGCTCCCGGTGTGGGCGGCGGGAAGAAGGGCGGCCTGCTGCCGGTGGCGCTGGGGTACCGCTATGTCCGCGGCGCCGTGCTGGGTGTGGACGCCGAACAGCCGGTGGTGCCGCAAGGCCTGCGGTTGAACGGTGACCCCGGCTCCCGGGCACCACATCTGTGGGTCCGTCAAGCAGGCGAGCGCAAGTCGACACTGGACTTGTACGAGCGGTCGTTCGTGTTGCTGACCGACGGCGCGGATGTGGCGTGGCGCCGGGCGGCCGCGCGCGTGGCCGCCCGGCTTTCGGTGCGGCTCGACGCGTTCGGCATCGGCGCCGGCTCCGACCTGGAGCCGGAGAACGGGGCGGACTGGGCACAGGCGCACGGTACGAGCGCCGAGGGTGCGGTGCTGGTGCGCCCCGACGCCTTCGTGGCCTGGCGGTCGGAAGGTTCCGTCACCGATCCGGAGACGACGTTGTACGAGGTGCTGTCCTCCCTGCTCAGCAGGGGCTGACGCCGCCGGCCAACGGTTCATCGATGTCTCGGTCCATGCCGAACGACCGCACCGCCGCAAGGAACTCTGCCGGCCGGGCGGTGTGGACGAGATGTCCGGCGTCGATGGTGACCAGGCGGCAGTCGGGGATCTGTTGGGCCATCCACGCAAGTTGGTCCTGCGCGAGGTGGCTGCCGGGACCCCCGCCGATGATGAGGGCCGGGGCGGTGATCTCGCCGAGGCGCCCGCGGGCCGCCGGGTCGGGCTCGTTCAGCTGGGCATTGATCGACGGGACGACGGGCCAGTCGAATTCGAGTTCCGTGTCGGGGCGTTGGGCGGGCGCGGCAGATCGAGCGGGATGAGCGGCGGGGCCTCCTCGATGACCAGCCGGCCGATCAGCGCCGGCTCCTGTTCGGCGAGCAGGAACGCGGCGACGCCGCCCATCGAGTGTGCGACGACGGTGGCGCCGGACAGATTGCGGGCCTCCAGGAAGGCGTGCAGGTCGTTCGTCGTCGCGGAACAGCTCGACGCCATCCAAACAGGGCCCATGCCGTGATGCAGCTGCGTTCGGTATGCGCGTATCCACGATGTGGGACGACTCCCGGATGGGAAGCCCGGCCGGTGCCGCGGTCCGCCACGAGGCGGCCTCACCGGTCCGCGCATAACCGGCGGACCGGAGGGGCTGCGCACGAAATCGTCGCCCCCTCTTGCCATGCTGCGGGATATCCTGAATTACTGCTCCCGTAACGATCGACCGAACGATCGGTCGTCCGCTCAGGGAGAGGGAGATCCGGATGACGGCCCTGCTGGACGCGGCGGAGCGGCTCGGCCGCCCGGAGCTGCAGGCGCTGCAGCTGGAGCGGCTGCGCGCCACGCTGCAGTACGCGTACGACCATGTCGCCTTCTACCGAGCGGCGTTCGACAAGGCGGGGCTGCGCCCGGACGACTGCCGTTCGCTCGCCGACCTGGCCCGGTTCCCGTTCACGACAAAGGCGGATCTGCGGGACAACTACCCGTTCGGCATGTTCGCCGTGCCGGAGGACCAGGTGCGGCGCATCCATGCGTCCAGCGGGACGACGGGCCGCCCCACCGTGGTCGGCTACACGCAGCGGGACCTGGACATCTGGGCGGACGTGGTCGCCCGCTCGATCCGGGCCGCGGGCGGCCGTCCCGGGCAGAAGGTCCACGTGGCGTACGGGTACGGTCTGTTCACCGGCGGCCTCGGCGCGCACTACGGGGCGGAACGGCTCGGCTGTACGGTCATCCCGGCATCCGGTGGCATGACCTCGCGCCAGGTGCAGCTGATCCAGGACTTCCGGCCCGAGATCATCATGATCACCCCCTCGTACATGCTGACGCTGCTCGACGAGTTCGAGCGCCAGGGCGTCGATCCGCGTACCACCTCGCTGAAGGTCGGTATCTTCGGCGCCGAACCGTGGACACAGGAGATGCGCCGGGAGATCGAGGAGCGGTTCGCGATCGACGCGGTCGACATCTACGGGCTGTCGGAGGTGATCGGCCCAGGGGTCGCCCAGGAGTGCGTGGAGACGAAGGACGGGCTGCACATCTGGGAGGACCACTTCTATCCGGAGGTCGTCGACCCGTTCACCGGTGAGGTGCTGCCGGATGGCGAGGAGGGCGAGCTGGTCTTCACGTCGCTGACCAAAGAGGCCATGCCGGTGATCCGGTACCGGACCCGGGATCTGACCCGGTTGCTGCCCGGCACGGCACGGGTCTTCCGGCGGATGGAGAAGGTCACCGGGCGGAGCGACGATCTGGTGATCCTGCGCGGGGTGAACCTCTTCCCGACCCAGATCGAGGAGATCGTGCTGCGTACGCCGGGGGTGGCACCGCACTTCCAGCTGCGGCTGACCCGCGAGGGCCGTCTCGACGCGCTGACGGTACGGGCGGAGGCACGGGCGGAGTCGACACCGGACCAGCGGGCACATGCCGCGCGGGCGATCGCGGCGGCGGTCAAGGACGGCATCGGGGTGTCGGTCGGGGTCGAGATCATCGATCCCGAGACGCTGGAGCGGTCGGTCGGCAAGTTCAAGCGGATCGTGGACGACCGCGGCGGGCGCTGAGACGCCGGGACGGCGGTGACCACTCCTGCCGTGTGTTCCCGGGAGCCGGGCCGTCGCGTCGAGTCGTCCGGCGGCCCCGCCGGACCGGTCACCGTCCCTCGCGGACGCCAGGAACACCGGGGAGCCGGGCCTGGGCGTCCGCTCAGGCCGCCGCCCTGGCGGGGTCCGTGGTCGACATCGGCTGCGGCGCGATCACCGATGAGGGCCCTTCTTTCGGATCATGCGTGGCTGATCCGAAAGAAAGGCCCTCAGGGGTCACGACTGCGCGAACCGGTCTCTGAGCTCGCGCTTGAGAACCTTTCCGCTCGCGTTGCGGGGGAGCTCGTCCACGAAGAGGACCTTCTTCGGGGCCTTGAAGTGCGCGAGCCGTTCCCGTACATGGTCGAGAAGCTGCTGCTCGGTGGCGTCCTCCCGCAGCACGACGACGGCGGTGACGGCCTCGATCCAGCGTTCGTCGGGCAGCCCCACGACGGCTGTCTCGGCGACGGCGGGGTGGGTGTAGAGGGCGTCCTCGACCTGGCGGGAGGCGACCAGGACACCGCCGGAGTTGATGACGTCCTTCACCCGGTCGACGACCGTGAAGAACCCCTCCGGGTCACGTACGGCGAGGTCGCCGGAGTGGAACCAGCCGTCGCGGAACGCCTCGGCGGTCTCCTCGGGCTTGTTCCAGTAGCCCTCGCACAGCTGCGGTGACCGGTAGACGACTTCGCCCGCCGTGCCGTCGGGGACCTCCTTGCCGTGCTCGTCGACAACCCGTGCTTCGACAAAGAGCACCGGCCGGCCGCAGGAGTCCATCCGGCCTTCGTGCTCCTCGGGCCCGAGAACGGTGGCGAGCGGGCCGATCTCGCTCTGTCCGAAGCAGTTGTAGAAGGCCAGCGCGGGCAACCGCTCGCGAAGCCGTTCCAGCACCGGGACCGGCATGATCGACGCGCCGTAGTACGCCTTGCGCAGCCCGCCGAGCTCGCGGGCCGCGAACTCCGGGTGGTTGGCGAGCCCGATCCAGACGGTGGGCGGGGCGAACAGGCTGTCCGCCTGCCCGGCCTCGACGAGGTCGAAGATCCGGCCCGCTTCGGGCGCGTCGAGGATGGTGTTCTCCGCCCCGAGCGCGAGGTAGGGCAGCAGGAACACATGCATCTGCGCGGAGTGGTAGAGCGGCAGCGAGTGGGCGGGCCGGTCGGTGGGGCGCAGGTCGAGAGCGGTGATCGCACTGACGTATTCGTGGACGAGGGCGCCGTGCGTCATCATCGCGCCCTTGGGGAGCGCGGTGGTACCCGAGGTGTACAGCAGTTGCACGAGGTCACCGGCAGCGGGTTCGCGCTCGGGGGTGAAGGGGCGCGGGGTGGCGAGCGCGCCCAGCAGGGAGTCCGGTGCGTCGCGCAGCGGTCGTACGGCGAATCCGGCCGGGATGCGGTCGCTGAGTGCCGGGTCGGTGAGGACGAGGGCGCTGCCCGACTGCTGCAGGATGTAGGTCAGGTCGTCGCCGGTGAGGTTCTGGTTGACCGGCACATGGACCAGCCCGGCGCGGGCGCAGGCGAGGTACGCGATCAGGTACGCGTCGGAGTTGTGCGCGTAGGAGGCGACCCGGTCGCCGGGGTGCAGGCCGTGGTCGGAGAGGAGGACGGCCGCCGCGGTACTGACTGCCGTGTCCAGCGTCCGGTAGGTCCAGGACCGGTCGGCGTACCGCACGGCGGTGCGCTCGGGGGTGCGCCGTGCGCTGCGGGTCACGACGCCGTCGACTGTGGAGCTGCGAACACCTGTCATGGCGTGATCCTGGGCGGCCGGGACCGGGCGGTCAAGGGTTCTGTTACCGCCGAGTTGTTGACAGGGCTACGGGCGTGCTGGCTGAGTTGCGCGTGGTGTCTCGGGGCATCCGAGCAACCGCCTTTCTCACCCGCACAGTTGGGAGGACCCTCGCCCCTCCGTAACCGTCTGAGACTTCTCGCGGTGTCCGGTCTCGCACTGTTCACCGTCTCGGCGTCCCTGCCTCCGGCCGTGGCCGACGCCTCGCACACCCGGCATCCGTCGGGCGGCGTGCTGTCCGCCGTGATCCGCTACACCGAGTACGGCATCCCGCACATCGTGGCGAAGGACTACGCGGGTCTCGGGTTCGGCAACGGCTGGGCGCAGGCCGCCGACCAGGTGTGCACACTCGCCGACGGCTTCGTGACGCTGCGCGGCGAACGGTCGCGGTACTTCGGTCCGGACGCGGCTCCGGACGGTTCGCTGTCCTCCGCGACGAACAATCTCTCCAGCGATCTCTACTTCCGCGGGATCCAGGACAGCGGCACCGTGGAGAAGCTGCTGACAGTGCCCGCCCCGGCCGGTCAGAGCCATGACGTGAAGGAGCTGGAGCGCGGCTGGGCGGCCGGCTACAACGCCTGGCTGAATCAGAACCGGATCAGCGATCCGGCCTGCCGGGGCGCCGACTGGGTGCGGCCGGTGACGATGCTGGATGTCGCGACCCGCGCCTTCGCGCTCTCCGTGCTGGGCGGTCAGGGCCGTGGGATCGACGGCATCACGGCGGCGCAGCCGCCCACGGGCGCACCGGCGTCGGCCGGTGTTCCGCCGGGTGAGGCGGCGAAGGCTGCGCAGCGGCTGTTGTCCACGCAGAACGCCGACATCGGCTCCAACGCGGTCGCGTTCCGGGGCAGTACGACGGCGAACGGGCGAGGGCTGCTGCTCGGCAATCCGCACTACCCGTGGCAGGGCGGGCGGCGGTTCTGGCAGTCGCAGCAGACCATCCCCGGGGAGCTGAACGTGGCGGGCGGTTCGCTGCTCGGCTCGGCGACCGTGTCGATCGGGCACAACGCGAACATCGCCTGGAGCCACACCGTCGCCACGGGTGTCCCCCTCAATCTGCATCAGCTGACCCTTGATCCGGCCGATCCGACCGCGTATCTGGTGGACGGCAAGCCGGAGCGAATGGTGAAGCGCACGGTCTCGGTCGCGGTGAAGGGCGGCGCCACGGTGACCCGGACGCAGTGGTGGACCCGGTACGGTCCGGTCGTCACCGCCCTCGGTGCCGGACTGCCGCTGCCCTGGACGGCGACGACCGCGTACGCGCTGAACGACCCGAACGCCACGAACCTGCGGTCCTCGGACACGGGTCTCGGGTTCAGCAAGGCACGCAGCGCCGCGGACATCCAGGCCGCGCTGCGTCGTACCCAGGGGCTGCCGTGGGTGAACACCGTCGCCGCCGATTCCGCGGGCCATTCGTTCTTCTCGCAGTCGCAGGTGCTGCCGCGGATCACGGACGATCTCGCGCAGCGGTGCTCCACCCCGCTGGGCAGAGCAACATACCCGTCGTCGGGGCTCGCGGTGCTGGACGGTTCGAGGAGCGACTGCGCGCTCGGTTCGGACCCGGACGCGGTGCAGCCGGGCATCTTCGGGCCGGGCCGGATGCCGACCGTCAAGGATGCTCCGTACGTCGAGAACTCCAACGACAGCGCCTGGCTGACCAACGCCGAGGCACCGCTGACCGGCTACGAACGAGTCTTCGGCACCATCGGCACGCCTCGCTCGATGCGGACCCGCGGCGCGATCGAGGATGTGTCGGCGATGGCGGCGAAGGGCCGGCTGACAGTCGGCGACCTGCAGGAACAGCAGTACGCAAACCGCGCCCCTGCCGGTGACCGGACAGCGGCCGACCTGGTGCGCGCCTGCGCATCGCTGCCCGGCGGAACCGCGGCCGGCAGCAACGGCCGGGCGGTCGACGTGTCGGCGGCGTGCGACGTGCTTGCACGCTGGGACCGGAAGGTCGACACCGGGAGCCGGGGCGCACTGCTCTTCGACCGGTTCTGGCGCAGGGCCACCGCGGTACCGGCGGCCGAGCTGTGGAAGGTGCCCTTCTCCCCCACCGACCCGGTCGGTACCCCGCACACGCTGAACACCGCGGCGCCGCGCGTCACCGCGGCGCTGGCCGACGCGGTGGCCGAACTGCGGGCGGCCGGGATCGCACTGGACGCACCGCTGGGCGCGTACCAGGGGGTCGTACGGAACGGGAAGCGCATCCCGGTGGGCGGCGGCACGGAGTCCCTCGGCATCTGGAACAAGACCGATCCGGTGTGGGACGCCGCGGGCGGCGGGTACACGGAGGTCTCGGCCGGCTCCAGCTACATCCAGGCGGTCGGCTGGGACGGCTCCTCGTGCCCGGTGGCCCGCACCCTGCTTACGTACTCCCAGTCCTCGAACCCGAACTCACCGCACTACAGCGACCAGACCGAGCTCTTCTCGGGTGAGCGCTGGGTGACATCCCGGTTCTGCGAGAAGGACATCGCGCGCTCGCCGGCGCTGCGGGTGGTGCGGGTGCGCGAGCACCGGTAGCACGCTCCGGAGGCAATTCGGCCCCTGACCGTTTCCGGGCGGTCGGGGGCCCGTCGCTGCCGACGGTCAGGGGCCGGTCGTTGCGTGCGGTCAGGGGCCGGTCGTTGCGTGCGGTCAGGGGCCGGTCGTTGCGTGCGGTCAGGGGCTGATCGCAAGGACGATGAACGCGGCAAAGATCGCCAGGTGGACGCCGCCCTGAAGCAACGTGGCCCGCCCCGGTACGACGGTCAGCGCGCCGACCACCACGGTCAGCGCGAGCAGCACCATATGGGTGGCGCCGAGGCCGAGAAGGAGCGGTCCGGGCAGCCAGATGGAGGCCAGGGCGATGGCCGGGATGGTCAGCCCGATGCTGGCCATGGCCGACCCGAGGGCGAGGTTGAGGCTGGTCTGCACGCGTTCGCGGTGGGCGGCCCGGACCGCGGCGAGGGTCTCGGGCAGCAGAACCAGCAGGGCGATGACGACACCGACGACCGCCTGCGGCAGCCCGGCGGCCTCCACGCCGGACTCGATCGTCGGCGAGACGGACTTGGCGTCGCCGACGACGGCGACCAGCGCGATCAGCAGCATGGCGACGCTGAGCGCGGTGGCGCCCCGGCCGGGCAGCGCCGCGTGCTGCTCTTCCTCCTTGAGCCGGCCGTCCTGGGTGAGCGGCAGGAAGTACTCGCGGTGCCGGACGGTCTGTACGGCGACGAACAGCCCGTACAGGAAGAGGGACGCGACTGCGGCGAAGGTGAGCTGTGCAGTGGAGAACTCGGGGCCCGGTCTGCCGATGGTGAAGGTCGGCAGCACCAGACTGAGGGTGGCGAGGGTCGCGACGGTGGCGAGGGCGGCGCCGGAACCTTCGGCGTTGAAGACGGCGACGCGGGAACGGACCGCGCCCACCAGCAGGGACAGTCCGACGATGCCGTTGCAGGTGATCATCACGGCGGCGAAGACGGTGTCGCGGGCGAGCGCGGACGTCTTGGGGCCGCCGTCCACCATCAGGGTGACGATCAGGGCCACCTCGATGACGGTCACGGCGACGGCCAGGACGAGCGAGCCGAACGGTTCGCCGACCCGGTGGGCGATCACCTCGGCATGGTGGACGGCGGCGAGCACGGCGCCCGCGAGACAGAGCGCGACGACGCCAACGGCGAAGGCCGGCAGCACCCGCCCCCAGCTGAACACCAGCGCGACCGCCGCGACGATCGGCACCACCACGGTCCACCGGGTAGCCAGGGACCGGACCGTCGCGCTCGTGTTCATGAGCCACACGCTGCCAGAGGTGACCGGGGCGCGCTCGGCGGACGGTGCAACATCGCCCGCAAGGGCGAGGCTGCGTGGACTGCGGGGCGTGAGCCACGCGTCCCCGCCACCCATAGAGGTGTCCGGACGGAGGAGACCACCCAGCAGCCAGCTGGGCGCTACCTCCAAGCCCAGTCGCTTACGGCCAGGTCAAGTTGACAGGGCCCTGTGGTGCCCCTCCCAGTACGGGTCGCGCAGTTGCCGCTTGTACAGCTTGCCGTTGGGGTCGCGCGGCATCGTGTCGATGAAGTCGACACTCTTGGGGCGTTTGTATCCGGCCAGCCGCTCGGCGCAGTGGGTGAGGATCTCGGCGGCCAGCCCGTCGCCCGGGGGGTGTCCTTCGGCCGGTTCGACGACCGCCTTGACCTCCTCGCCCCAGTCGGCGTGCGGGATGCCGAAGACGGCAGCATCGGCGACCGCGGGGTGGCTGAGGAGCGCGGCTTCGATCTCGGCGGGGTAAATGTTCACTCCTCCCGAGATGATCATGTCGATCTTGCGGTCTCGGAGGAAGAGATAGCCGTCCTCGTCGAGGACGCCCAGATCGCCGACGGTGAAGAACTCCCCGATGCGGTTCTTCTCCGTCTTGGTCCGGTCCTTGTGGTAGCTGAAGCCGCCGGTGCTCATCTTCATGTAGACGGTGCCGAGCTCGCCGGGCGGGAGGCGATTGCCGTCGTCGTCGAAGACGGCGAGTTCACTGATCGGCCAGGCCTTCCCGACCGTGCCGGGCTTCTTCAGCCAGTCCTCGGCGGTGGCGAACGCGCCGCCACCCTCGCTGGCCGCGTAGTACTCCTCGACGCACCGGCCCCACCAGTCGATCATGGCGCGTTTGACGTGGTCGGGGCAGGGGGCCGCGCCATGGATGGCATGCCGCATCGATGTGACGTCGTACCGCTCCTTCACCTCGTCGGGCAGGGCGAGGAGGCGGTGGAACTGGGTGGGGACCATGTGCGTGTGGGTGCAGCGGTGCGCGTCGATGACCCGCAGCATCTCCTGCGGCGCCCACTTGTCCATCAGGACGAGGCGGTGCCCGATGTGGAGGGCGGCGCCCGCGAACTGGAGCACGGCGGTGTGGTAAAGCGGCGAGCAGACCAGATGGACGTTGTCGTCGAACGGCTTGATGCCGAAGATGCCGAGGAACCCGCCGAGATGGCTCTCCTCGGGGAGCTTGCCGGAGAGCGGGCGGCGAATGCCGCGCGGGCGTCCTGTGGTGCCCGAGGTGTAGTTCATGACCCAGCCGAGGCTGCGGTCCTCGGGCGGTGCGTCGGACTGTTCCGCGAGCAGTTCCGCGTACGGGCGGAAGCCGTCGACCGAGCCGACGGCGTAGCGGTGGCTCACGGGCAGTTCCGCCTCGTCGGCGGCGGAGGTCGCTGCGTCGGTGAACCGCTCGTGCGCGATCAGCACCTTGGCGCCGGAGTCGGAGACGATCCAGGCGATCTCGGGGCCGACGAGGTGGTGGTTGACGGGGACGAGATAGAAACCGGCCTGGGAGGCGGCGAGGTACGCGGTGAAGAATTCGACGCCGTTGGGGAGGACCACGGCGAACGCGTCGCCCTGCCGGAGCCCGGCCGCGCGCAGCCCGTGGACCAGGCGGTTGGCCGCGGCGTGCAGCCGGCCCGCGGTCCAGGTCTCGCCGTCGGGGGCGACGAGGATCGTACGGTCGGGGTCTGCGGTGGCCTGGGCGCAGAAGCCGTTGGGCAGCTGGTTCACGCGGCGCTCCGTCCGGCGATGCGGTTGATCCGGTCCACGGCGCGTTCGAAGCCGCGGGTCAGGTCGTCGAAGACGGCCTGCACGCTGCGTTCGGTGTTCATCCTTCCGACGATCTGGCCGACGGGGGTGCCCAGCAGTGCGCCGGTCTCGTACTTCTGGATACGGGAGACGGCGTCGGCGACCAGCAGTCCCTGGAGCGGCATGGGCAGGGGGCCCGGGCCGGACGGGTCGTCCCAGACGTCGGTCCATTCGGTACGGAGCTGGCGTGCGGGTTTGCCGGTGAGGGCGCGCGAGCGGACGGTGTCGCCGGAGCCTGCGGCAAGGAGCTTGCGGGTCAGTGCGCGGGAGTGGAGGTCGGCCTCCTCGGTGGTCAGCCAGAGCGAGCCGAGCCAGACGCCCTGGGCGCCGAGGGCGAGTCCGGCGGCGATCTGCTGTCCGCTGCCGATGCCTCCGGCAGCGAGGACGGGGAGGGATCCCACGGCGTCGACGACGTCGGGGACGAGGACCATGGAGGCGATCTCTCCGGTGTGACCGCCCGCTTCGTACCCCTGGGCGACGACGATGTCGATGCCCGCGTCGGCGTGGTGCCGGGCGTGCTTGGCGCTTCCGGCGAGGGCGGCCACGAGGACGTTCCGGTCGTGGGCACGTTGCACGACGTCCGCGGGGGGCGAGCCGAGGGCGTTGGCGAGGAGCCTGACGGGGTGGTCGAAGGCGACGTCGAGCTGGTTGCGGGCGACCTCCTCCATCCACCCGGTGATGCGCCAGCCGGATGCCTCGCCCTCGGCGAGTTCGGGGACGCCGTACTTGGCGAGGGTGTCCTGGACGAACTGGCGGTGTCCGGCCGGGATCATCGCTTCCACATCGGCCTCCGTCACCCCTTCCACCTTCTTCGCGGGCATGACGACGTCGAGGCCGTACGGCTTGCCGTCGGTGTGCTCCTGCATCCAGTCGAGGTCACGTGCCAGGTCGTCGGGGGCCGTGTAGCGGACCGCGCCGAGTACGCCGAATCCGCCGGCCCGGGTGATCGCCGCGGCCACCGCCGGGAAGGGCGTGAAGCCGAAGATGGCGTGCTCCACTCCCAGTTTCTTGCTCAGCTCCGTCTCCATGGGCGGCAGGATGCCGCAGTCGGACATCCGAAGGAAGAGATTTTCTGATGCCGTGTCAGATTCTTTGTGGCGCCGGGGGCCTCCGGGACGGCAGAGGTGACAGTAATCTCTGCGGCGGCAGGAAGTTTCATCGTAGGACTGGATGACGAAAGTTACTTTCAACCGGTAGGAAGGGGTTCCGGATGACCGAGGACGCGACCGGCAGAGGGATCAGCCGACGCAGGCTGAGCGGTGGGATGCTCGCACTGGGCGGAGCACTCGCCCTGGCACCGATTCCCTTCGCGGAGACGGCGTCGGCCATGGAATCGGGGGCGGGAACGTCGGGGACGTCGGGAGCAGGCACCGTGGACGCTTCGGACGCGGCTGCCGACCGGCGGCCGACGTTGCGGCGCGGTTCCGCCGCCCGCGCCGGACTGTTGCAGGGACCGCTGGACCAACTGGTCACAGAGGCGGAACGGTTCCTCTCCGCATCCCCCAAACACCCGTGGTACGCGGGCGCGGTGCTGCTCGCCGGGCGCGGTGGCACGGTGGCGCTGCACCGGCCGATCGGCAGGGCGGTGCGATACGCGGCCTACGACGAAAAGACCGACACCGGGGTGGAGTTCCCGGCGGACCAGCAGATCGCGATGGCCGAGGACACGGTCTTCGACCTGGCGTCGGTCTCGAAGCTGTTCACTTCGATCCTGGCCGTGCAGCAGATCGAGCGCGGGGCACTGGAACTGGAGGCGAAGGTCGCCTCGTATCTGCCCGACTTCTCGGGAGGCGGCAAGCAGGACGTCACGATCCGTCAGCTACTCACGCACACCTCGGGATTCCGTGCCTGGATCCCGCTCTACAAGGAGCCGACCCGGGAGGGGAAACTGCGGCTGCTGTGGAACGAGGTACCGGCCAAGCCGCCTGGCACGGTGTATCTCTACTCCGACCTCAATCTCATCTCGCTGCAGCTGGTCCTGGAGAAGATCACCGGACGCACCCAGGATGTGCTGCTCCGCGAGGAGATCACCGCGCCGCTCGGGATGCACCGCACTCGTTACAACCCGCCCGCCGCCTGGAAGCCGAAGATCGCGGCCACCGAGGACGCCCGGCTGCCCTGGTCCGGCCTGGACCGCGGGCTGGTCTGGGGCGAGGTGCACGACGAGAACGCGTACAGCCTGGACGGGGTGGCGGGCCACGCCGGAGTATTCTCCTGCGCCTGGGACCTCGCGGTCCTCGCCCGTACGCTGCTCAACGGAGGCGTCTACGGACGCGCGAGGATCCTCTCCGATGAGTCGGTGGACCTCCTGTTCACCGACTTCAACACCGCCTTCCCCGGAGATGCCCACGGACTCGGCTTCGAGCTCTACCAGCACTGGTACATGGGGGCGATGGCCACGCCGAGCACAGCGGGCCACACCGGCTTCACCGGGACGAGCCTGGTCCTCGATCCGACGACCGACTCGTTCCTGATCGTGCTCGGCAACTCCGTTCATCCGGTGCGCACATGGCGCTCCGGCAGCGCACCTCGGGTCGCCACCGCGAACCAGATGGCGCGGGCGGTGGCGGTGCACCCCGCCCGGGGCCGTACCGCCTGGTTCTCCGGCATGGCGAGCGCCGCCTCCGCCACGCTCGCGCTGCCCGCTCTGCGTCCGGCGTCCTCGCGTTCCGCGCTGAGCTGCGCGGTGTGGTGGGACACCGAGCCGGGCTCCGACTTCCTCTTCCTGGAGGCCTCGTCGGACGCCGGGACGACCTGGCAGCCGGTGCCCTTCACCACCGTACCGACGACGTCCGGATCCCACCGGGCCGAGCCGGAAGGGCATCCGGGGGGCTCCGTCTCCGGCTGGTCGGGCCGGGTCTGGCACCGTCTCGACGCGGACCTGGCCGCCTGGCGCGGCAAGGAGGTGCGGCTGCGGTGGCGGTACACCACCGATCAGCTGTACGTCGGGCGCGGGGCGTACGTGGACGGCATCCGGGTCGAGGACGACGGCATGACCGTCTTCGACGACGGCAGGTCGGGCGACGCCGGGCGTATCGAGGCGAACGGGTGGACGGTGTCCGCGGACTGAGAACGGCTGCCGGCCGGTTCGGACCGGCCGGCAGCCGCTGGTTCGACGGGTTGGCTGCGCGTCAGGATGCCGGTACGAGCAGATGGACGGCGAGCGCGGTGATCAGCACGGAGGACGCCAGGGCGGTGACGAGCCGCCCCCGGCCGCCGGTGAGTACGCGACCGAGCAGCGCTCCCCCACCGGCCAGCAGCAACTGCCAGCCGGCGGACGCGGCGAAGACTGCGAGGACGAACACGGACTGTTCCAGTCGGTCCGGGGCGGCGGCGGTCGCCCGGCTGCCCAGCACCAGCGCCGTGAAGTAGACGACAGTGGTGGGGTTCAGCAGGGTCATCCCCGTCAGCCCCAGATAGGCGCGCGCGGGGCTGAGCGGGGTCCGGTCGGACCCGGACACCGAATGCCGCTTGCGGTACTGGCCGATCGCGGTAGTGGCGCTCCGTAGCGCCAGGACGACGAGCACCAGGGCCGAGGCCCAGCGCAGCGGCAGGGCGACCGGCTCGATGACACGGGTGAGTGAGGAGCCTCCGACGACCGCGATCAGCGTATAGAGGCCGTCGGCCGTCGCGACTCCGAGCGCGGCGGCGACGCCGGTTCCGAGAGAGGTCCGTGCGGTGAGAGCCACCAGATAGGTCGCGACCGCTCCGACCGGCATGGCAATGCCGAAGCCGGCCAGCAGCCCCGCGACCAGGGCGGCGCTCACGCGGGGAGGAGAATCGGCCTCCGTGGTCGGCCGGACTGCTGCTGGCCCCGCACCGGTCGAGTGGCAGGGGTCGTCGGCAGGGGGGCGGTGATCGAGTTCATGAGCAGATGGTGTGGCCGTGCGGGAGCGGGAGCAACCCATTTCTTCTTCGGGCGTGCGGCCGCATCGGCATGGGGACTCCGTGCTGCGATCCGTTGATGTGGGGCCGCTGCCGAGCCATTACGCTCCTCCGTCATGACCGAACCCACCTACGTACGTACCACCCGGGCGTCCTACGACACCGTCGCGGCCGACTACGCCGAGCTCCTGAGAACGGAACTCGGACGCAGGCCGCTGGACCGGGCGATGCTCGCCGCGTTCGTCGAACTCGTACAGGCCTCCGATGCCGGACCGGTCGCCGACATCGGCTGCGGTCCCGGGCGGGTGACGGGACACCTGCAGTCCCTGGGACTGACTGCACGCGGCATCGACCTGTCGCCGGAGATGGTCGCGGTGGCCCGTAAGACGTACCCGGACCTGCGTTTCGACGTGGGTTCGATGAATGCCCTCGACCTGGACGACGGCAGTCTCGGCGGCATCGTCGCCTGGTACTCCATCATCCACACCCCGCCCGAGCTGTTGCCCGAGGTGTTCGCCGAATTCCACCGGGTGCTGGCCCCGGGCGGCCATTTGCTGCTGGCCTTCAAGGCCGGGGACGAGATCCGGCATCTGGACCACGCGTACGGCCATGCACTGGCGCTCGACGTCTACTGGCTGGAACCCGAGCGTGTGGCCGAGCTCCTGAGTCGGGCCGGACTCCTCGTGGATGCCAGGCTCGTGCGCGAGGCGGGCTGGAAGGACGCAGGCCCCCAGGCGTTCCTCATGGCCCGCAAACCGGCGCATCCGTAGTCGTTGCCCGGCCCGTCCCCATGTCCAACCGGCGCCATGTGGACGGGCCGCCCTCTCGGGCACGGCGAAGAATCTCAGCAGCACATGGTTGTCGCCCGGCAGCAGTCGATGCGGGCCGCACCATGTGGCGTTCCACCCCAGCGGCGAGAAGAGGGGGAAGTCGGCCGTCCTGCGGCTGCCCTCGGTGGGCCGGCCGATCCAGGCCTCCGCTCCCCCGCCGTCCACGGTACGGGCGCCGGACGGTTGCTCCGAAAACTGGGGGCCACCAGCGCCTCGCGATCCAGCTCCTGGCCCGGAATTGACATGTCACTATTTGTCATTTCCCGGCCGCCTCCGGGGCCTCCGGCTTGGGGTCGACCGGCTGGATCCCGGCCTCCCGGGCGACGTTCTCGCTGTGCTCCAGGTGGACACGCCCCTGCTCGCCGAGCTGTGCGAGCACGCCCGCGAGAACCGTCTCGACCGTGGCCAGCGTCGGCACCATGCTGTCGTACGGCGATGGCTCCGCGACCCGGCTGGGCAGGACGACATCGGCGAGATGGGTCACCGGCGACAGCCAGGCATCGGTGAAAAGGACGATCTTGCTGCCGCACTGCCTGGCCATCTCCGCGATGACGATCTTGTCCGGTTCGTAGCGGCGGTAGTCGAACACCACGAGGACGTCCTGCCTGCCCAGCCCCGCGAGCACGGCGGTCCTCTCCACGTCCCGGTCTGGCAGGATCACCACCTCACCCCGCAACTGCATCAGATGCAGGCCGAGATACTGCCCCAGCAGGTGGGTGAACCGGCCGCCGACGAGGACGATCCGACGTTTGGGGTGACTGAGCAGTGCCACCGCGGCCTCCACGTCGTGCGGGGGAAGCTCGCGCAGGGTACGGGCCACCTCGGCACTGAAGACGTCCTGGCCACTGCCGGCACGCGCCGTTCCGGAGCCGTCGTCCTCCTGCACCAGGGGCGGGGTGGTGCCGTACCCGCGGGTGCTGTACAGAGCCAGCGGCGAGGCGCTGCGCTCGTCGAGCTCCTCCCGCAGGGCCGCCTGGAAGTCGGGGAACCCCTTGTAGCCGAGTCTGTTCACGAATCGGATCACCGTGGGGGCGCTCACGCCGGCCCGTTCGGCGAGCGTGGCCACGGTCTCGAATCCTGCCGACGGATAGCCCGCGAGCAGCACCCGGGCAACTTTGCGTTCGGCGGGACTGAGGTCACCGATGCGGTGCCGGATCTCTTCGGCAAGTGAGGACATGGGCCGGGCCACCTTTCCAAAGGGGTTCAGATTACGCGGCGCCCGGCCCCGAGCTGTGTCCGCACGGACGACGGGCCGCATCCGGGGGGCCGGTCAGTGGCCTCCGACGTCGCCGAGCGCCACGATCAGGGCTGCCAGCAGAGCCACACGGCGCGGAATGGTCGTGACGTCGAGCCACTCGTCCGGGCCGTGGTCGCCGCCGCCGACCGGACCGAGGCCGTCGAGGGTGGGGACACCGGCTCCGGCGATGGTGTTGGCGTCGCCGACACCGCCGGTGGCTGCGGCACCCAGGTCGATGGCGAGTTCCCTCCCGGCCTCCAGGGCATGGGTGAGCATGGCGCGAGCCGCTGGGGTGTCCTCCATCGCCGGAATCGCTTCGGTCTGCCGGACGGTGGCGGTGGCGCCAGGTACGGAGAGGCTCGCGGCGGCAGCTTCGATCGCCTGACGGGCGAGCCGGATGCCGGCATCCGTCGACGACCGTACCTCCACATGAAGCTCCGCCTCGGGACAGACGATGTTGATGCGGCTGCCCGCCCTGATCATGCCCACGTTGACGGTGACGTCGCTCCAGCGCCCGTTCATCTGCTGGCATTCGATGAGGAGATGTGCGGCGGCGAGTGCGGCGTTCGCTCCGCGCTCCGGTTCTATTCCGGCATGCGCGGCCCGCCCCGTCACGGTGATCACGAGGTCCGCCACGCCCTTGCGGGCGACGACGAGGTCGCCGTTCTCCCGGGCGCATTCCAGGCCCAGCGCGTAGTGGATGCCATGGCTGAGGGACATGGTCACCGGGCGGCTGGCCGGGGAGCCGACCTCCTCGTCGGGGGTGGCCAGGAAGACGAGCTCGGCGAAGTCCAGCATCCCTTGGCGCAGCAGGAGTTCCACGGCGGTGAGCCCGGCCAGGAGTCCTCCCTTGTCGTCGCTGACCCCGGGGCCGTGGGCGAGTGGCCCGCTTCGGCGGAAGGGCCGGTCCGCCGCGGTTCCGTCGTCGAACACGGTGTCCATGTGTCCGGCGAGCAGGATGCGCTTTCCCCCGCGCTCCACGGGCAGTTGTCCGCGCAGCCGGCCCACGACCAGGTCACCGAAACGGGTGTCGCGGCCTTCGGCGGTGACGGGGACACGGTCCACCGCGAAGCCCAGGGACGTCAGGCGCCGCACGGTCCACGCCGCGACCTGATTGACTCCGTCGGGGCTGTACGAGCCGGAGTCGATGGAGACGAGGTGCTCCAGCTCCGCCAGATAGCGGTCGTGCAGGGCGACGGCGCCGGGGAGCAGCAGGGCCGCGGTGCGTGCCGCCGTGCCCTGCTGTCGCACGGGGACGCTCACAGGACCTTCGACAGAAAGGCGCGGGTGCGTTCCTGCCGCGGGTCGCCGAGTACCTGCCGCGGAGCGCCCGCTTC
This sequence comes from Streptomyces sp. NBC_00873, assembly GCF_045207415.1. Classification (NCBI taxonomy): domain Bacteria; kingdom Bacillati; phylum Actinomycetota; class Actinomycetes; order Kitasatosporales; family Streptomycetaceae; genus Streptomyces; species Streptomyces sp. NBC_00873. The sequence continues at coordinate 8,763,609 of NZ_CP108803.1, read as the reverse complement.
GACGACGATGCCGCCGTCCATGAAGACGGCCGTGTCCGCGACTTCGCGGGCGAACCCGATTTCGTGGGTGACGACCACCATCGTCATTCCTTCCGAGGCCAGTTGGCGCATGACGTCGAGAACCTCTCCGACCAACTCCGGGTCCAGGGCGGACGTCGGTTCGTCGAAAAGCATCAGCTTGGGTTTCATCGCCAGGGCCCGTGCGATAGCAACACGCTGCTGCTGGCCGCCGGACAGCTGGGCAGGGTATCGGTCGGCGCGATCGGCGAGGCCGACGCGGTCCAGCAGACGCAGGGCGTCCTCATGGGCCTCGGCCCTGGTGGCGCCCGCAACCTTCACGGGTGCCTCCATGACGTTCTGCACCGCCGTCATGTGGGGGAAGAGATTGAACCGCTGGAACACCATCCCGATGTCCTGGCGGCTGCGGGCGATCTCGCGCTCCTTCAGCTCGTGGAGCCGGTTGCCCTGCTGCCGGTAGCCCACTGGCGCACCGTCGACGGACAGCCTGCCGCCGTCGAGCTTCTCCAGGTGGTTGATGCAGCGCAGGAACGTGGACTTCCCGGAGCCGGAGGGGCCCAGCAGGCAGCAGACCTGGCCGCGTTCCACCGTCAGGTCGATGCCCTGGAGCACGGCGACCTTCCCGAAGTGTTTGCGCACGCCCTCGGCGTGCACCATCGGCGTCTCCACTGTTTTCATCCCTTCGGTCCGGTCGGTGCGGGGGCGGTACGGGACAGGCTCAGCCGGGCTCCGGAGACGAGGCGTTGCAGCGGGCTGGCGACAGCGGCGGGGGCCATGCCGCGCCCGTACCTGCGTTCCAGCCAGGACTGCGGCAGGCTCAGGGCCGTGACGAGTATCAGGTACCAGATGGAGGCGACGACGAGCATGGGGATGACCTGGTAGTTCTGTGCATACACGTCCTGGATGTTGGACATCAGGTCGTGGGCGGAGATCACCGAGACCAGCGCGGTCATCTTGAGCATGTTGATGGTCTCGTTGCCCAGTGGCGGGATGATGACCCGCATGGCCTGGGGCAGCACGATGCGCCGGGTGGTGAGGGACGGGCTCATGCCGAGCGAGTGCGCGGCCTCTGTCTGTCCCGGGTCGACGGACTGGATGCCGGCGCGGACGATCTCACTCGCGTACGCCGCCTCGTTCAGACCCAGCGCCAGGAGCGCGGCAACCGTGGGCGTGAGCAGGGCGTTGGTGTCGGCCTGCAGCAACGTGATGTGGGTGAATGGGATGCCGATCAGCACCTGTTGGTAGAGCGCGCCCGCGTATCCCCAGAAGATGATCTGGACGAGAAGGGGCGTGGAGCGGAAGACCCAGACGAAGGCGGTTCCCAGGGCGCGGAGTACGGGGTTGGACGACAGCCGCATCACCGCGACGAGGACGCCGAGGCCGAGCCCGATCGTCATGGCGGCCGCGGTGAGCCACAAGGTGGTGACCAGTCCGCTGAAGACGAGGTCGGCGAAGACGTAGCGTCCGACGATGTCCCAGTGCAGGTTCTTGTTGCCGGCCAGGGAGCCGATGAGTCCGATGAGGGCGATGACGGCTGCCGCTGCGGCCAGCCACCGGCCCCAGTGCCGGACCGGCACGGCGGTCAGGGTGTCCGTGGCGGGCGCGGTCGGTGCGGGAACGCTCTTCATGGTCCCGGCGGGGTTCATGGCTGTCATGTCAGGACACCGCCGCGTTCTTGGTGGCTTCGTTCACCGCGATGGACGCGACACCGTACTTGGCGCAGATCTTGCGGAGCGTCCCGTCGTCGATGAGCGCCTGCACGGCCTTCTGGATGGCGTCGGTGAGCCCGGGCAACCGTTTGGTGACGCCGATCCCGTTGGGGGTGGCCTCGTAGCCGCCGGCCGCCATGGGGTCATTGACGACTGCGAAGGCCCGGCCGCCGTCAGCGGTCTTGGCCGTCCAGCCCGCGGCGGGTTTGGTCAGCAGGTCGGCTGCTACTTTCCGTGACCGCAGGGCGAGTTGGGCGTCTGAATCCTTCGGGAATGACTGGATGGAGATGGGACCCTTGCCCGCCTTCGCGCACGCGGGCTGGTGGGCCTTGAGTACGTCCAGCTGATGGGTGGCGGCCTCCGCACCGACCTTCCTGCCGCACAGGTCGTCGAGTCGGGTGATGTGGTCCGGGTTCCCCTTCGTGACGAGGATGCCTGAGCCGGACACGGAGTAGTCCACGAAGTCCAGGACCTGCTGGCGCTCCTTGGTGTCGGTCATGGCCGACATGACCGCGTCGAACTTGCCGGCCTGAATGGCCGGAACGATGCCGTCGAACTTCTGGGCGGTGAAGGCGAATCGCACCCCCAGTTTGGCTCCGAGCGCCCGCCCCAGGTCGTAGTCGAGGCCGGTGAGCTCGGGCTTGCCCTCGGTCACGAACATCACGAACGGCGCGTACGGGACGTCGGTGGCGACTCTGACCGTGCCGGCGGACCTGACGTCGGCAGGAAGCGCGGCATGGAGCTTCGCATCCCTGGTGATGTGCACACCGGCGACGGTGGCGTCGACCGCGGGAGCGGATGCCTCGCTGTCGGTGCTGCCGCTGCCGCATGCGGACACGGTCATGGCCGATGTGATCAACAATGCACCTGCCGCAACGGCGCGGCGGATCGGGTGAGTGTGCAACACGGACCCCTCTCGCGGAACTGTCGTGCGGTTGGAATTCACCGCCGACGGACTTCCCGCACGTTACACACGACGTAGGATTGCGCTCTACTGTAACGTTTATTACATGTCGATAACGGCGCATCGCGAGGCGACGCACTCACTGATCCGCAGATGTCCCCCGGTCAGGGCAGCCTCGTGAACAGCCGACTCAGAGCTGCTCGCGTTTCAGATCGCGGCAACATCAGTCGATCTGTAACAGGCGTCGCCCGCAACGCCAGGCCATCGACCGCGGCGGCCGACGGCCCACCCCACCCGCGCGGCAGCCGGATGGGACGCACGGCGTCGGGACGGTCCTTGCGCAGCAGCGCGAAGCCGGAGACCGCCAGCACATGGGTGAGGATGTATCCGAGGTTGCCCGTGACAATGATGGCCAGCGAGGTCTGAAGCACCGTCAGCACGAAGACATTGAGCACCAGCACGGCCGGCTGGGCGGGCGGCGCCGCGCTGCCCGGAACGACGCTCGGTGCGTACGGCATGGAGCTGCGCGCGTTCGGGAGTTCGCTGCACGGCCTCAAGAGCTGGTTCTGCCTGGACGACGTGATCGCCTGCGTCGGCTCCGGCATCACCGCCGACGCGGGCACCGCCGAGACGGTCGTGGAGAACCGGAAGCTGCGCGACCCACGGGCGGCCCTCCTCGTCAACGGCACGGCCGTACCCGCCGACGCGGGCTGGTCGGACCGGCTCGACCAGGTCCGCCGGCTGCATCTCGCCAAAACCGGTGGCTACATCTTCCCCGAGCCCGCCCAGGTCAGTGGCGTGCGCGAGGACCGCACCGCGACCTGGCGCGAGATCAACCTCAAGTACGGCACCGACACCCCTGTCACCCGCCCGTATCTGACGCTGTGGCAGGACCACGGAACCGCGCCGGACGGAGCCGGCTACTTCTGGCTTCAGGCGCCCGCCGCATCCGCCGAACGCACCAGGCGGTGGTCGGCCGCGCCACCGGTGAAGCTGGTCGCCGACTCCACGGCCGTGCACGCGGTGCGCCGCTGCGCGGACGGCCTGTTCGCGGCGAACTTCTGGACCGCGGGCACCGCACAGGACCTCACCTCGGACGGGCCGGCATCGGTGCTGGTGCGGCCCGAGGGGAAGACGGTGACCGTGTCGCTGTCCGATCCCACCCAGCTCAGGTCCGGTGTCGTACTGGATCTCGACCGGCGCGGTCTGTCCGTCGTCTCCGCCGATCCCGGCGTGAGCGCCGCGTCCACCGCCCAGGGCATCCGGATCACGGCCGACACCGCTGAACTCCACGGTGCAACCCTCACCCTCACCCTGAAGAGGAGCTAGACCCTTGTTGTTCGACATGCCCCTGGAGCGGCTGCGCGAGTACCGGCCGGATCCTGAGGAGCCCGCGGACTTCGACGCGTTCTGGGCGAAGACGCTCACCGAGACCGGCCGCCACGGCCTGGACGCCGGGTTCGCGACCGTCGACGTGTTCGACGTGACGTTCCGCGGCTGGGGCGGGCAGCCGGTGAAGGCGTGGCTGATGCTGCCGCGCGTCCGCTCGGGCCCGCTGCCCGCCGTGGTGCAGTACATCGGCTACAACGGCGGCCGGGGCATCCCGTACTCCTGGCTGACCTGGAGCGCCCTCGGCTACGCGCATCTGGTCATGGACAACCGGGGACAGGGCGGCGGTGGCAAGAACACCGCGGACACCCCGGACATCGGACCCGACGGCCACGCCTCCTCGTCCCCGGGCTTCCTCACCCGCGGCATCGAGGATCCGTACCGGCACTACTACCGGCGGCTGATCACCGACGCGGTGCGGGCCGTCGATGCGGCCAAGGCCCATGGGGCCGTCGACGCGTCGCGGGTCGCGGTGCTGGGCGGCAGCCAGGGTGGCGGGCTCGCCCTCGCTGTCGCCGGGCTGCGCGACGACGTGGTGGCGGTTGTCGCCGATGTGCCGTTCCTCTGCCACTACCGGCGCGCCTCGCAGATCACGGACGCGGGCCCGTACGCGGAGATCGCCCGCTGGCTGTCCGGGCACCGCTTCCGGATCGACGAGGCGATGGAGACGCTCTCCTACTTCGACGGGGGTCAACTTCGCGGCACGGGCGACCGCTCCGGCGTGGTTCTCGGTCGGGCTGATGGACAAGATCTGCCCGTCGTCGACGGTGTTCGCCGCCTACCACCGCTATGCGGGTCCGGCCGAGATCGAGGTGTTCACGTACAACGGACACGAGGGCGGCGCGGAATACGACCTGCCGCGCAAGCTCGGCGCACTGCGCGGCGTCCTCGGTCCGTAGGCACAGGAACGGGTCACCGGCCCAGCGCCGCCATCGCGGCGTTGTGGCCGGGGACCCCGCTGACCCCGCCGCCGCGCACCGCGCCCGCCCCGCACAGCAGGACGTTGGCGTGCGCCGTCTCGACGCCCCACCGGCCGGTGGACTCCGTGGCGTACGGGAAGGCGAGGTCCCGGTGGAAGATATGGCCGCCGGGCAGCCGCAGATCCCGTTCGAGGTCGAGCGGTGTCTTCGCCTCGATGCACGGTTCGCCGTTCGCGTCGACGGCCAGACAGTCGGCGATCGGCTCGTCGAGATGCGCGTCGAGTTCGGCGAGCGTGGCCTCGAGGAGGGCGGCGCGCGTCGCCTCGTTGTCCGCGGCGAAGAGCCGGGCGGGCGTGTGCAGACCGAAAAGGGTGAGGGTCTGGTAGCCGCGCGCGGCGAGGCCGGGGCCGAGGATCGACGGGTCGGTCAGCGAGTGGCAGTAGATCTCCGACGGCGGGGCCGTGGGCAGCCGGCCCGCAGCCGCGTCCCGGTAGGCGTCGGCCAACTGGCCGTACCCCTCCGCGATGTGGAACGTTCCGGCGAACGCCTGGCGAGGGTCGACGGAGCGGTCGCGCAGCCGGGGCAACCGACGCAGCAGCATGTTCACCTTCAGCTGGGCGCCCTCGGCAGGAACCGGCGGTTCGTCGCCGAGAAGCGCGGCCAGGGCCTGCGGCGAGGCGTTCACGAGGACCCGGCGGGCGGCGACCGTCCGCTCGCCCTCGGGTGAGCGGACGGTGACTTCGGCCCGTGCCCCGTCGGTCTCGATCCGGGTCGCCTCGTGGTGGACCCGGATCTCGGCCCCCGCCGTCCGGGCAGCCTGCGCGAGGGCGTCGGTGAGCGCGCCCATGCCGCCGACGGGGACGTCCCAGTCGCCCGTTCCGCCGCCGATCACGTGGTAGAGGAAGCAGCGGTTCTGGAGCAGCGACGGGTCGTGCGCGTCGGCGAAGGTACCGATCAGTGCGTCGGTGAGCACGACGCCGCGCACGAGATCGTCGGTGAAGTTCTCCTCGACGGCCGCGCCGATCGGCTCCTCGAAGAGCATGCGCCAGGCGTCCGCGTCCCCGATCCGGTCGCGGAGCGCGTCCCGGGTGGGCAGCGGTTCGGTGAGGGTCGGGAAGACCCTCTCGGCGACCTGCTGTGTCATGCCGTAGAAGCGCTGCCAGGCCTCGTACTCGCGCTCCCCACCGGTGAGGGCGGCGAAGGACTCCCGGGTGCGGTCCCCGCCGACGAGCAGTCCGGTGGCTCGCCCGCCACGGACGGTCGGGGTGTACGAGGAGACGGTCCGCTTCCGTACGGCGAAGTCCAGCCCGAGATCGCGGACGATCTTCTGTGGCAGCAGGGACACCAGATAGGAGTAGCGCGACAGCCGTGCGTCGATCCCGTCGAAGGGACGGGTCGAGACGGCCGCTCCCCCGGTGGTGCCGAGGCGTTCGAGGACCAGGACGGACTGTCCGGCGCGGGCGAGGTAGGCGGCGGCGACCAGACCGTTGTGGCCGCCGCCCACGATCACTGCGTCATAGGTGTCAGGTGCGGGCATGGCCCTTGGTAACACAGGATGATCGCCACCGGCCAGAGGCGGTGGCCGAGGGAGTCCCGGTCAGTGCGGGGGCATGCCCCGCTGCTGGCGCAGCGCCGCGACCCTGCGGTACAGCTCGACCGCCTCCGTGCCCCGGCCGAGCTGTTCGAGGCAGTGTGCCTCGTCGTTGCGGCTGGCGAGCGCGTCGGGGTGATCGGCTCCGAGGACGCGTTCGCGGGCCTCGGCGACCGTCCGGTAGACGGTGAGGGCTTCGACCCAGCGGCCGAGCCAGCCGAGGCCGACGGCGACCTCGCGGCGGCTGATGAGGGAGTCGGGGTGGTCGGGGCCCAGGACCCGTTCCCGGATCGCGCACACGTCGCGTGCTTCGTCGAGAGCTTCCTCCCAGCGGGCCAACCGCCCCAGGTTGACGCCGAGGCCGTGGCGGGCCCGGAGCGTCTCGGGGTCGGCGGGGCCGTTCACCCGGGTACGGTCGTCGACGAGCGCACGGTAGAGCTCCAGGGCCTCCGCGCTGCGGCCGAGTCTGCCGAGACCGATGCCGACCTCGTAGCGGGCCGAAAGCGTGTCGGGGTGGTCGGCGCCGAGGGCTCGCGCGCGGCCCTGAGAGACTTCCCGGTAGGTCTGCAGGGCGTCCGTCCAGCGCCCCAACCGACCCAGGGTGTATGCGACTTCATAAAGGGTGACCAGGGTGTCGGGGTGGCTCGCGCCGAGCAACCGGGTGCGGGCTTGCGCCACATCGCGGGCCATCCGGTACGAGTCCTCCAGGCGCCCCAGCCTGCTGAGGTTGAACGCGAGGTTGTGGCGGCAGCGGAGGGTGTCGGGGTGGTCGGGGCCCATCGTCCGTTCCCGGGAGGCGAGCACCGCGGCGTACACCTGGTGGGCCTCGAAGTGGCGGTCGAGCCGGCCGAGTACGTATGCCGTCTCCTGCCGGGCGGCGAGGGTCTCCGGGTGGTCGGGGCCGAGAGTGCGTTCGCGGCCCTGGGCGACGCGCCCGAATTCGCGCAACGCGTCGGCGGCGCGCCCGGTGCGGCTGAGGGTGAACCCCACCTCGTACCGGCTGGAGAGGGTGTCGGGGTGGTCGGGGCCGAGGGCGTGCTCGCGTTCGGCGGCGACCGCGCGGTGCACCTCGCCGGCCTCCTCCCAGTGACCGAGCCGTCCCAGGTTGAGGCCCGCGCTGTGCCGGTTGGCGAGGGTGGAGAGCAGCTCCGGGGAGGGGGTGGGCCGCTCGGACCGGGCGGGCGGCAGCCCCCCGGTCAGGGCCCTCAGATCCGCGCCGGTGGTCCACTCGCCGGTCAGGCCCGCGGAGTGGTCGGGCGGGGCGAGACCGAGCTGTATGGCGCCGGACGCCTTGTGTCCGGTGGTCATGCCCCGGGTCCAGGACGGCAGCCGGGGTTCGCCGTCGGGCGGCTGCTGTCCCGGGCGTACGACGGGGACCGGCGGGGCGAGCCGGACGCGCCGCGACGGCCGTGGGGGTTCGGACGCCGGAAGATGCTGCTGTTCACCGGTGCGTCCGACGGCGATCCGCTGCCGCAGGTCGCCCGCGTCGGCGGGCCGCTCCTCCGGGGTCTTCGCCAGCAGCTCCAGAACGACGCGGTCGAAGAAGCCGGGGAGTTCGGCGCGGTGGGTACGGAGCGGTTCCGGCTGGGTGTCGCGGTGTCCGACGAGGACGGCCCAGGCGTCGTCGAGGTCGAACGGCGGAACCCCTGTGGCGATCTCGTAGAGGACGCAGCCCAGCGAGTAGAGGTCGCTGCGGTGGTCGACCTGGCCGCCGCTGATCTGCTCGGGCGACATGTAGTGCGGGGTGCCCATGGCGATGCCCGTACCGGTCAGGTGGGAGGTGAAGCCGATGTCGTGGCCGAGCCGGGCGATGCCGAAGTCGCAGATCTTCACCGTGCCGTCGGTCAGCCGCATGATGTTGGCGGGCTTGAGGTCGCGGTGCACGATGCCCTGCTGGTGGGTGTAGCCGAGGGCGTCGGTGACCTGCTCGGCGATGTCGACGATGTCCGGTACCGGCAGCGGATGCTGCTTGTTGTCCTCCAGCAGCTGGCTGAGGTTGCGGCCGTCGAGGAGCTCCATCACCAGGTAGAGGACGCCTTCGTACTCGCCGAAGTCATGGACGACGGTGACACCGCGGTGCTGGAGGGCGGCGGCCACCCGTGCCTCTCGGCGGAACCGTTCGCGCAGGATCCGGGTGAACGACTGGTCGTGCTGGGGCCCCACCGGCTTGAGGCATTTGACGGCCACGTGGCGGCCCAGCGACTCGTCGCGGGCGCGCCACACCTCGCCCATGCCTCCGCGCCCGATCAGATCGAGCAGCCGGTACCGGCTCTGGATCAGCCTGGTGTCCGCCATCGCGTGCTGTCGCCCCCGTCACTTCGCCTACTGCTGCGCCCTCCCCGGCCCGTCCAGTATGGCTGTCCGGCTGCGGAGTTTGGAGGGGGTGGGGCGGCTGCCGGGACCGAGTCGTTCCATCGCCTTCACAATGTGGCCGGGCGGGAGTTGCCAGCGCAGCCGTGAGGGGATGCAGCGCAGGGCGGTGCCAGTGGCGCGCAGCCTCCGGTCGACAGTGTGCGAGGGCGGCGCGGCCCTGCCATAGAGCTCATGGGCGTAAGGAGGCAGTGACTGGTAGGCGAGTGCGGTGACGCGCCGCCAGAGAAGTTCGCGTGCCGGTACCAACAGCGCGGGGACGGGCGGGCGGCGGAGGAAGGAGTCGACATCGAACGCCTCGGCTCCTGCGGCGAGCTCGGGGCGCACCCGGTCGAAGTAGGCGGCGAGCTGGGCGGTGGTCGCGGGTACTCCGTCGGGGTCGAGGCCCACCAGGCGGGCGCTGGTGCGGTGTTCGTCGATGTAACGGTCGGCCTGGGCGGCGCTGAGCCTCTGGCCGGAGCGGAGCTGCACCTGGAGGTAGGAGTCGACCTCGGCGCAGTGCACCCAGAGCAGCAGCTCCGGTTCGTCGACGCCGTACGTCTCGCCGGTCGCCGGGTCGGTGGCCTTGAGCAGCCGGTGGATCCGGCGGACGCGGGCGCCCGCCTTCTCGGCGGCTTCGGTGGTGCCGTAGGTGACGGTGCCGACGAAGCCGGCGGTGCGCATCAGCCGCCCCCAGGAGTCCTTGCGGAAATCGGAGTTCTGCATGACGCCGCGGACGGCGCGCGGGTGCAGCGCCTGGAGGTAGAGGGCACGCACCCCGGCGATCCACATCATCGGGTCGCCGTGCAACTGCCAGGTGACGGATTCAGGACCGAAGAGCCCCGGGTCTGCTTCCACCATGACTGCTCGTACCTCCCGCTCGGCCGCGTACGTACGTATGCGTATGCCCCCACAGGATGCGCTGTGACCGGGCTGATGCTCCAGGCCCCGCTCCGGCTCGGTCACCCTCCGGCAATGACCGCGACGCCGACCCGGCCGCCGTCGACGTCGAGCACGGTGCCGTGGACGAACGCCGCCTCGTCGCCGGCCAGGTGCACCGCCGCCTGCGCGATGGCCTCGGAGCTGCCGACCCGGCCGGCCGGAGTGCCCTTCATCATGATGTCGCCCGGGTGCGCCTCGGTCTCGTCCGGGGCGGGCGTACGCGCCACGCCGGGCGAGATCGCGTTGCCCCGCACGCCGGCCCCCCGCACATGCTGCTCGGCACCCGTGCGGCGGCGCTGTTCACCGCTGTTCGCTCTGCACCCGTGCGGCGGCGCTGTTCACCGCTGTTCGCTCGGCACCCGTGCGGCGGCGCTGTTCACCGCTGTTCGCGCAGCAGTGTGAGGCGGCGTTTGTACTCGTCCTCGTCGATTTCCCCGCGGGCGAACCGTTCTGCGAGCAGGTCTTCGGCTCGCCGGCTTCCCCATGCTGCCTCACCAGAGGACGGGCCGGGCTGCTGACTGCGGCGGGTGTTGGTCAGGTAGCGGGTGAGAACGACGACGCCGGCGATCAACAGCGACCAGAACCCAACCATGATCACCGTCATGAGGAGCCATCCACTCCAGCCCCAGCCGCCATACCACATCATGTCGATCACCCTCTTCCGGACGGCCGACCATCGACAGTTCCACGGTGGCGCGTCGCGGCGCCGTTGAGGAGAGGAAACTTGGGCCCTGCCGGGGGGCTGAACGGCCCATACGATCTGTACGGGGGCGGTCGCTGACGTCAAGATCAAAGGCGTGGGCCTCACCTGCCTCGGCACGCGGGAGAGAGCGGCACATCGACGGCTCCCACACGTGGTCGGCCCGATGTGTCAACGCGTCGGCCCTGTGTGGTTCCTCGCGTCAATCGTGGGGGACGACCGCGACAGGGCAGCGTGCGTGATGGAGGGCGGCCTGGGCCACGGGGCCCAGGCGTGGTGCCAGGCCACGATGGTGCTGACGTCGGCCGACGACCAGCAGATCGGCACCCTCGGCGGCCCGTACGACAGCCTTGGCGGGGCTTACAAGTGCAGTGCTGTCGGTGACGTCCACCTGCGGGAACCTGTCACGCCAGGGGCGGAGGGTCTGGCTGAGGAGCTTCTGTGCGTCCTGAACGATTCCTTCCGCCACGTTATGGTCCACGCCCCAGGGCACGTATGCGTCCACCGGCAGGCTCCGGCCGTGGACGGCCCGAAGAGGCATGCCTCGCGCAACAGCGGTCTCGAAGGCAAATTGGAGCAGGTCGTCGCAGGGTCCGTGCAGTTTGAGCGCCACCACCACGCCGCCTGTCGCAGTTCGAGTGGGCTGTGGGCCGTCTTCGCCCGTACTGGCTCGCACCAGGACCACCGGCCGCTCGGCGCGTGCCACGACGGGCATGCTGATGTCGCCGAGGAAATAGCTCTCGACGGGCAGCAGCCCCCGCGAACCGAGCACGATCATCTCGGACTCCGATGCCGCTCGCAGAAGCGCGTGCTCGGCATCGTCGGCGACCAGGCTGCCGATGACGGGGAGGCCCGGGTGGTGTGCCTGGAGCTCCGCCCGCGTGTTGTGCACAATCCGCCTCGCCCAGTAGTTCTGATCCATCTCGGGGGGAATGCGGGTCGGTTCCGGCACCAGCAGAGGCCACGCGTGCAGCAGGCGCAGCGTGAGCTTGCGCCGCTCAGCTTCGTCGGCGGCCCAACGGGCAGCGGCCAGGCTCTCGGGTGAACCGTCGAGGCCGACGGTGACGACTGGCTCCATGACGACTGCCTCAGTCTCGTATGAAGGCGGAACGACGGTGTGGGAGCCGCCTTTCCGCACTGCTGTGGCCCCTGTGCACCGGTCCAGGGCGTGGAGGACGACGGCAGGGGCTCGACGGGGTGAGCATCTGTGCAGACGCGCCGGGCACGGGTTCTCCTCATCCGACAAGTACCCCAGATCCTCAGGTGGCGCATGCGGAACCCGGCGTGGCGCTCGGGGAGGCACCCGGTCCGCGCGCGGCGGACAGGAGCCGGCGCATGCTCCGGTGGTTGTGCGTCGACGGGCCCGGCCGGTGGAGGAATCCGCCGCCGAAGCGCTCCGGCACGGTGGGGCGGACTCCGCCGGACGGGGCTGCTCCGGCCTCGTGTCGTGAGAACCAGACGCCCACGGTTGAGCCGACCGGACCCGTATTCGGGGCCGGTGGGCCCCCGAGAACGGCCCACTCGGCCCCACAGCAGCGGCACGCCGTGCGTGGCAGTTTGAGTACAGCAACATAATGAGGAAACGGTGACGATCATGCGAGCTCACCTCGGCGATCATCTTGTTGTCGAAAGTCCGGCCACCGGCGCCAGCAGGCGCGACGGCGAGATCGTCGGACTCCACCATGAGGATGGGACCCCTCCCTACGATGTGCACTGGTCGGACACCGACCATGTGTCGCTCGTGTTCCCAGGGCCCGACGCCCATGTCCGTCACCTTGAGCACGGGGCTGGGAGAACCCACGAGTCATCCCGGCCGGGCACGAACGATCCTGGTACCGAGTCCGCGTAGTAGCCGGCCGGTCCAAGCGCGGCGGCAGCAGGCAGGCCGAGACCAGCAGCGACCGCCGGAGCCCACGTCTCGGGGCTGTCCGCAGTTTCCGCCCTGGCCTCGGCCAGCGACTCGATCAGCCGGGCACCCGGCCGCCCACGTCGGTCTGATCTGCGCAACGAAGCCCGTTCGGCGCTGACGCTTGACTTCGACCACGGTCTCCTCCGTAACGTCATCCCATGTCGGACGAGAAAGACTCGAGCGGGCCCGGAAAGCTGCCGCGCTCGCTGTACCAGCGCGAGCTGTACCGGCTCCAGACCGAGCTCGTGAAGCTCCAGGAGTGGGTTCGGGCCGAAGGCGCACGGCTCGTCGTGGTGTTCGAGGGGCGTGATGCGGCGGGCAAGGGCAGCACGATCAAGCGCGTCACCGAGCTCCTCAATCCCCGGGTAGCACGAATCGTCGCGCTGCCGCAGCCCACTGAGCGCGAGCGCAGCCAGTGGTATTTCCAGCGCTACGTCGAGCATCTTCCAGCCGCGGGGGAAGTGGTCCTGCTCGACCGGAGCTGGTACAATCGCGCGGGCGTCGAGCGCGTCATGGGTTTTTGCACCATGGAGGAACACCAGCGGTTCCTTCGCCAGTGCCCGATCTTCGAGCGGATGCTGGTGGAGGACGGCATCCTGTTGCGTAAGTACTGGTTCTCGGTGAGTGACGCGGTGCAGGAGCAGCGATTCCGGCGTCGGCTGGAAGATCCCACCCGCCGATGGAAGCTCTCGCCGCTGGACCTGGAATCGATCAGCCGCTGGGAGGCCTATTCGCGGGCGAAGGACGAGATGTTCGTCCATACGGACATCTCGGAAGCTCCCTGGTACGTGGTCGAGAGCGACAACAAGCGCCGGGCACGGCTGAACATGATCGCTCATCTGCTGTCGACCGTGCCGTACGAGGAGGTCACTTGGCCGGCGATCGAATTGCCTCGACGCCCGCCGGCCACCGGATACCAACGTCCGCCGAGGGACCTTCAGACGTACGTCCCCGATCATGCGTCAGAACTGTGCGAGTGAGGCGGGCAGGTCTCGTACGGTCAAGTCGCCGGAGGTATGACAGCCACTGGACAGTCAGCGTGGTGAAGCAGGGTGCGAGCGACCCGGCCGACGTGCTCATCGGCCGTGGCAGGAAGAGGCTCGGCGGTACTGGGTGGCCCGGCGTCCGGCTGGCCCGTGATGCGCGGGAGGTCGATAGTGGAGGAGCAGGGTGGTGCGGCGTGACCGCGCGGGGCCGGGAGGCAATGCCAGTAGGGGTGACGCGACGGAGAGAAAGGTGCCGTCGATGTCCAATGCCACGAGTACCGACCTCTACGAGGTCACGATGGCTCAGTCGTATCTGCGTGAGGGCATGACCGGTTCAGCCACATTCAGTCTGTTTGTACGCGATCTGCCGCCGGACCGGGGCTTTCTTGTCTGTGCCGGGCTGGAGCCAGTCCTCGACTTCCTCTCCACCTACCGCGTAGACGCAGATGACGTGGACGTCTTCGCCACTGTCATGGGACGACGGCCCGAGGATCTGGCCCCACTGCTCGGCCTGGACTTCAGGGGCGAGGTGCGGGCAATGCCCGAAGGACGCATCGCGCTGGCCGGAGAACCCCTGCTGGAAATCACCGCGCCTCTCCCGCAGGCCCAGCTCGTCGAAACCTACGTACTCAACCAGCTCAGCCACCAGACCGCCGTCGCCTCCAAATGTGCCCGCTGTGTACTGGCCGCCGACGGACACCCTGTCGTGGACTTCTCCCTGCGCCGCACTCACGGCATCGAAGCCGGACACCAGGCCGCCCGGCTGGGTGCCATGGTCGGCTTCGCCGGAACCAGCAATGTGAAGGCGGCTCACTCCGAAGGCCTGACCGCAGTCGGCACGATGGCCCACTCGTACATCGAGGCGTTCGGTGCCGAGGAGGACGCGTTCCGGGCCTTCGCCCGGTCCCATCCGGGCCCGGTGACGCTCCTCGTGGACACCTACGACACCGTGGCAGGCGTGGCTACGGCAGCGCGCGTGCTGCGTGATCTGGGGCTTGGCCCGGGGTGCGCAATCCGGCTGGACAGCGGTGACCTCGGAGCCCTGGCCGTGCAGGCGCGGACCATCCTCGATGCCGTCGGCCTCCAACGGACACAGATTGTGGCGAGCGGTGGTCTCGACGAGTTCGCAGTGGACGGTCTGGTCCGCTCCAAAGCGCCCATCGACACGTATGCGGTCGGCACCAGAATCGGCGTCTGTGCGGATGCTCCCTACCTGGATTCCGCGTACAAGCTGGTCGAGTACGACGGTCGGCCAGTGATGAAACTGTCATCGGCCAAGGTGACGGCGCCGGGACGAAAGCAGGTGTTCCGAAGGCCGGAACACGCGGATCTCATAGCTCTCATCGATGAGCCTCCACCCCCGGACGGGACCCCGCTGCTGGAGTCGGTCATGCGGGAAGGTCACCGTGTTTCGGAACGCGCGAAGCTGGACACGTCCCGGCAGCGGTTCTTCACCGACCTCGTGGCGCTACCGGCCGGGGCCCGCACCATACGAGCGCCCACCGCGCCAAGGGCGGAATCCTCGGAACGCCTCAACTCACTCACCGCCTCTGTCCGCCGACACATCGAGCAGAAGCTGCTGGGAGACACCCACGGAGCTCTCTGATCCGATCTTGCAATCGGGCGCAAGGAGTGACCTCGATTCGCGCGGTCGAAGGCGTCGTGGACGTGCGCATGGAGCTCGTCTGAAGAGGCCTCTCCAGGCACCGCATCCCGCGCAGCAGCCGGTCCGGCCTCACCGTGCGGGCAGTCCCAGCGGGGCCGTCAATGCAGGTGATGGGCCTGTTCGCCGACGAGAGTCTCGACATGCAGCGGGCTGTCCCGGCGGGCGGCCTCGGGCGCTGCCCACACGTCAGGGCCGCCCGGGGGCCCAATGGTCCCGGGCGAGAGAATCCTGCCGTGTCCGAGCATCGGATCCGGGTCCGACTGGCCCCGGCACAGGCCCATTCGGCCCTCTTCCTACCGGTGCGGCCCGGTGAATCGTGGTTTCTGAGCGATTCGCCCGCATTGCGTCCGTGCGGGTCTCCGTAAGAGAGCAGGAGGTGCCTCCATGAGGCACATCAGAGTGGGAGACCTGATGACCGACGAGGTCGTCTCGGTCGTCTCGGTCACCTCTTTCAAGGAGGTGGCGAAGCTGCTCGCGCAGCACGACATCAGCGGACTTCCCGTGCTCGACGACGAGGACCGGGTTGTCGGCGTCGTCTCCGAGAGCGACCTGCTGAGCCGACAGGCGACGGGACATCCGATGACGGGCGACGCTCCTGACGCCGCCACCAGGACCGTGGTCTCGTCCGGAGCCGAAATCACCGCTGCCGAAGTCATGTCGACGCCGGCCCTGACCGTCCACGCGGAGGAGACCGCACCGGACGCCGCCCGCCTGATGACCCGTCGTGGCGTGGAGAGGCTCCCGGTCGTGGACGACGAGAACCGGCTCGTCGGCATCGTCACGCGCCGGGATCTGCTGCGCCTCTTCCTGCGACCCGACGCGGAAATACGACGACGCCTCGTCGAGGACGTGCTCGAAGACACCATGGGGATCGGGCCCGCCGCAGTCACCATCCATGTGGTGGACGGCGTCGTCACCCTGAAAGGCCAACTGGCGAACCGGAGCCAGATCTCGATCCTGACACGCCTTGCCGAACAACTCGACGGGGTGGTCGCGGTCGTGAGCCATGTGACCTCACACGTGGATGGCCTCGTATCCGATTCCCCGCCGTGTGCCGCGCACGGACCGTCCGCAAAGCCCTGAGGCCGCATTACCGGCATCACGGAGATGGATTCGCTGGACTTCCTCAACTTCATCGAGGCGTTGAGCGGGCGCACGGGCCTTTCCCTTCCCGAGACGGACTATCCCTCGCTGAACACACTGAACGGCTTCGCGGACTACGTCGCCTCGCACCCGCCGACCGCTCAGGCGGGGCTGATCGGCCCCGCCAGGGGCCACATGGCCCCTCCTGCGCTCCTGCTCCGCAGGCCAGTCTGAGAACAGATTGCAGACGTGCAGCACACAGGAGGTTCCGC
Organism: Streptomyces sp. NBC_00873; assembly: GCF_045207415.1. Taxonomy (NCBI): domain Bacteria; kingdom Bacillati; phylum Actinomycetota; class Actinomycetes; order Kitasatosporales; family Streptomycetaceae; genus Streptomyces; species Streptomyces sp. NBC_00873. The sequence continues at coordinate 8,747,171 of NZ_CP108803.1, read as the reverse complement.
CATGCCGCGCCTCGTGACAGTCGGCGTCGACGGCTCCCCCGAGAGCCGTGCGGCCGCCGTGTGGGCCGCCCAGGAGGCATCCTTGCGGGAGGTGCCGCTGAGGCTCGTCCACGTCATCGACTGGCCCATCAGCCCAGCCGTCCCGCGACTGGCTCGCGGGACGGCCGACCGATGGGCCGATGAGGCACTCGCCGGCACATTGGTGGACGTACGCCGTCGGCACCCGCATCTGGAGATCACCACCCGGCGGCTCTCCGGCAGACCGGCCGGTGCCCTTGCCGTCGAAGCGGCCGATGCCGACCTGCTCGTCCTCGGTTCACGCGGCTTGGGCGGCTTGAAGGGATTCCTCGTCGGCGCGGTGGGCACAGCGACCCTCGTAGCCACCGAAACGCCCGTGGCCCTTGTACGGGCTGCGGATGAACCGGAGGGCACCGGGCCCGCCCGGTACGGCGAAATAGTCGTGGGTGTCGACATCCACGAAACTCCCGACAAGGTTCTCGCCTTCGCTTTCGAAGAGGCCGCCCGTCACGGTTGTGCCTTGCGGGCTGTCCACGGCTGGACACTTCCTTCCGCCTACAGGTTCTTGCCATTCCTCGACTCCGACGGCGAACGGGAAGCCGGCCGGGAGGCCGTGCAGATGCTCGCCGACCTGCTACTGCCCTGGCACCACAGATTCCCCACGGTGAGCGTCAGCCGGACGGCGTTCATGGGGCCCGCGAGCAGTCAACTCGTCCACGCGGCTGCGGGCGCGGACCTCCTCGTCATCGGCAGGCACCTGCGCCGCTCTCCCCTGGGCGCGCACCTCGGACCGGTGGCGCATGCCGTCCTGCATCACGCAGCCGCCCCCGTGGCCGTCATCGCCCACGACTGACGACCCCGCATGAAAGGTGAATCGAACCATGATGCACCGCACTGTGGCCGAAGTCATGACCCGGGACGTGGCCACCGCCAGCCCCGACGCGACGCTCAAGGCGGTCGCCTGGAGCCTCGCCCACAACGATGTCTCGGCCCTGCCCGTCGTGGATACGCACCGCCACCCCATCGGCATCGTCTCCGAAGCCGACCTGCTCCGCAGGCAAGCCGGTCTCCCGGACGCTGAAGGCCGTGATCAATTGCGCGGGACAGCGGCCGTGGTGGACCGCCACACCATGGACGCCCGCACCGCCGGGGATCTGATGTCCGCTCCCGTGCTGACAGCCCGGCCGGAGTGGGGCATCGTCGAGACAGCCCGCTTCCTGCACGAGCGGGGTGTAAAACGTCTTCCGGTGATCGATGACACCGGCACACTCGTGGGCATCGTCAGCCGCTCCGACCTGCTGCGCCCCATGCTCCGCCACGACGACGCCATACACAATGAAGTCGTCGACGAGGTACTGGGCCGCACTCTCCGCATGACGCCCGGGGGCGTGACAGTAACCGTCCAGGAAGGAGTCGTCACCCTGAGCGGCAGGGTGGAGGCGCGATCAACCATTCCAGTCATCGAACTTCTATGCCTCTCCGTAGACGGCGTCGTCAGCGTCGACCAGTCCCTCGAATACGCCGTGGACGATTTGACACCGAATCCCGGTCCAGCGCGTCACGTCGGCAACCACTGAGCGCTCACGCCATGGAAAGGCAGGAGCCGACCGTTTCTCGCGGTTCCCGATCGTGCGGTGCACGGCCGTCAGTCGCTTCTCCGCATCCTCGCAATGGCTCCTTCCGCCAATTTCTTGAGAGCACCGTTCGTGCCGGGACAACAGGGCCGAACAGCCCCCGCCGCACCCCAAGTGGGCCTACCGCCGACAGAGAGGGATGCCGACGCTCGGACATACGGGGCCTCTTCTTCTTGGAGGAACCATGAAGCATCTGCGTACCGTCGACGACGTGATGACGCACGCCGTCATCTCGGTCAACCGCGGAGCGCCGTTCAAGGACATAGTCGAGACCATGCGGCAATGGCGGATCAGCGCCCTGCCCGTCGTGTCGGACGAGGGACGGGTTGTCGGCGTGGGCTCCGAAGCCGACCTTCTGCTCAGGGCGCAAAGCGGGGATGAGTCCCGCGCCGTCACCGCCGGTCAGCTGATGACCGTACCCGCCGTGACAGTGACCCGGAATGCGGGCATCGCGGGTGCCGCTCGTCTGATGGCCCTCGGCCACCTCAAGCGGCTGCCGGTCGTTGACGACGACGCAAGCCTGGTGGGCATGGTCAGCCGGGGCGATCTGCTGAAAATCTATCTGCGCCCGGACGAGGACATCGCCCAGGAGCTGCGCGAGCTGATCATGACTCGGCTCATCCCTGCGGGCTCGGCAACCGTGTACGTCCACGTGTCCGACGGCATCGTCCAACTGAACGGCACGATCCCCGATCCGTCACTCAGTGACGTGCTGGTTCGGATCGCGCGCACGGTGCCGGGAGTCGTGGACGTGACGGCCCGGTTCGACGCCGAAGTTCCGGCGTGAAGGAGACGACGATGAGGCATCGCAGTGTCTCCGACCTCATGACGCCCACAGCTGTCAGCGTCCAGCGCGGCACGACGTTCAAGGAGATCGCCCGGCTCCTCGACGAGTTCGGTGTCACCGCCGTGCCTGTCGTGGACGAAAACGGATGCCTCGTGGGCGTCGTTTCCGAAGCGGACCTGCTCCGCAGGCGCGATTCCGGGAGCGGCGTGAACGCCGCAGTCGACCTCATGAGCCACCCTGCGATCACCGCGGCGCCCGAGTGGAGCGCCGTCCGCGCCGCACGTGTCATGGAGAAACACAAGGTCAAGAGGCTCCCCGTCGTCGACAGTGGAGGCCGGCTGATCGGGGTCCTGAGCCGCAGCGACCTCCTGCAACTCTTCCTGCGCAGGGATCACGCTATCGCGGAGGAGATCCTCGAAGACGTCCTGACCCACACGCTCCGGCTCAGTCCCTCGTCGCTGAACGTCGAGGTCGCCGACGGTCTCGTGACCCTCAGCGGCACCGTGAGCCGACACAGCCTCGTCCCCATTGTCCTGCGTCTGTGCCGGAGCGTCGATGGAGTCGTGGACGTGATCAATCGGCTCGGCTACGAGCAGGACGACCTGCCGGTCGATGAACGAACGGACACCCGGCGACAGAGGACGACCTGACGCATCGACACATACACGAGTTCATGGCCCGTGAGCTTCGTCGCCGTCCCGGGAACGTCACCTCCAGGCACTCGCAGGAGACGAATCCGCGGACCGCAAGCAGCGCCTGTCCGAAGGAAGGCCATCATGAGCCAACGCATTGCCGTCGGCCTCGACGGATCCGCAGAAAGCGTCGCGGCGGCCCATTGGGGTGCGCGGGAAGCGCTCCTTCGCGACGCGCCGCTGAACCTCGTTCATGCCGAAGAATGGTTTACGCCTCTGGCCACGCTCACCGGTCGTGTCCGCGACGCCACCCTCATCCCCGTCGCTGCCCGGCTCGCTCAGTCCGTGGAAGGCGTGGTCGGCGTGGAGTGCCGGCTCGAAGGAGTGGCATCCGACTGAGTCCGGGAACGGACCGCCCCCACCGAGGAGCCCATCCGGCCCCGTCGAGGGACGAACGGCCCATACGTACGGGCGACGGTCCGCTCCATGCTGAAGACATCGACCATTCCCGCCTCCCCGGGAGACCCGCGATGTCCAGCAAAACACTCGACGACACCACGTTGGCCGGCCTGGTCGCCGATGCCACCGCCGCCCCGTCCATGCACAACGCCCAGCCCTGGCAGTTCCGCTACGGACGTCGCAGCCACACCCTCACTCTCCTGGCGGACTTCGACCGTTCGATGCCGGAGGCCGACCCCTCGGCCCGAGCACTGCATGTGGGCTGCGGCGCGGCCCTGCTGAATCTGCGGGTGTCCGCCGCCCACCACGGCCTGGACGCGGTCACCGCACTGCTGCCCGACCCCTCGGCCTCGACCGTACTGGCCCACGTCCGGCTCGACGTCCGCCCCGACACCCCACGGAAGCCCGAGGACGAAGCCCTCGCCGCTCTCCACCCCGCGATACGGGAACGGCACACCAGCCGCTACCCGTTCGACGAACAGACGATCCCCGAGGACATCCGCGGGCGCCTCGCCGCCGCGGCCCGCATCGAGGGCGCGGACTTCGCGTTCCTGACCCCGACACATCTGGAGACCGTGCTCGAACTGATCCGGGACGCCGAGGGATACGACCGGCGCGATCCGGCACGCGAAGCCGAGCAACGGCACTGGATCCGGGACACGAAGACCGAGGTGCCCGTCGACGGAATCCCGGACTACGCCTTCGGCCCCCGCGACGCGTCCGAACGGGCGACCGTTCGCGATTTCGCGGGCACCGCCGTCTTCGCGGGCCGGGCCCGCGTCCTGTTCGAGAACCGGCCCCAGCTCGCTCTGCTGAGCACCCCGGGCGACAGCCCGAAGGACTGGCTGCGCGCCGGTCAGGCCCTGGAACGCGTCCTCCTCACCGCCACACTCCACACGGTGTCCACCTCGTTCGCCACCCAGCCCCTCGAATGGCCGGACCTGCGCTGGGTCCTGCGCGACCCGGTCTTCGGCACGGGGCACCCACAGATGATCATCCGTCTGGGATACGGACCCGCAGGGCCGCCCACGCCGCGCCGCCCCCTGGACCAGGTACTGACGATCGAACCGTAGAAGCGGTCGAAAACCATCAGGAACCCGAGCAGGAAAGGCGGTGGGAGCTATGCAGGTCCCCGAACACCAGATACTGATCGAGGCAGCCACCGGCGCAGAACTCCTGGTCGTCGGCGCACGCGGTGCCGGCGGACACCACGGGCTGCGCCTGGGTGCGGTGAACCACGCAGTTCTGCACTACGCGCCCTGTCCCGTGGCCGTGGTCCCGGACACCCGCTGAGCGCGATTCCGGTCCTCCGCGATACCGCTGCGCCAGCTCCTTGGCGGCCTCACTCCTCTGCCACGACGAACCCTGCCCGCAGTGCATCGCAAAGCGTGTGAGCACAAGCGCGTACCACCACCCTGCACACCCCGTACGGCTCGCGGCATGGGCTGAGCGGGGCATGAGACCGGGCCGGTCGGCCCAAGCGCCATGCATCCCCAACGGCACACGATGGAGTGGACGAAGTGCATGCGGAATATTGGCGGGCCTGTCGGCGGATCGGATCCCCCCGAAGGATGTGTGCAGCATGGTGCACGGAGAAGACCACTCATCGGACAGCAAGCCGGACAGAGCCCCGTCGGGAGACCTGGGCCGGCGGGTGACGATGCGCCGTGAGCAGCTCGGACTCAGCCGACAGGCAGTGGCCGAGCGGGCCGGTTCGGCACCCAGTTACCTCCAGTACGTCGAGGAGCGGCAGGCCACACCCGGCATAGGCTTTCTGCTGCGGCTCGCCCAAGCGCTGGAGACCACTGTGGACGAGCTGACCGGTGGCACGACGGAGCTGCCCCCGGGTATCGGCCGCGCCGGCTATCACACCGAGTTGCTCGAACTCGGCCCCCAGGAGTGCCGCCGGCTGCTGTCCACCCACGGCGTGGGCAGGATCGGTTTGACGACGGACGACGGGCCGGCCATCCTGCCGGTCAACTACGTCGTGGACGGTGACCGGGTCGCGTATCGCAGCGCCCACAACACGCTGCCCGCCACCGCCGCGGACCACCCGGTCGCCTTCGAAGTGGATCACATTGATGAAGCTCTGAGCCAAGGGTGGAGCGTCCTCCTCCTCGGTACGGCAGCAGCCGTCACCGATCCCGAAGCTGGGCGCAGGCTGGACGAACTCGCATACACCACGCCGTGGGCCGGCGGCCGGCGCAATGAGTGGCTGACCATCACCCCCACACGCATGACCGGGCGCCGCATTCACGTGCTCGAGAGCCACGCTCCTCGGACCGGTGATGGTCACCAGGGCAGTCACGGGGACGGCCCTCGGTGATCAGTCCGGCACCCACTGGTTGAGCTGCGGAGAGGTGTGCCCCGGTGCGGGCCGATCGGCCCAGTCCAGGGCGACAGCGGTACGGCAACCGTGGACGCGGGTCGAGAAGGACGGCTCCGCGCTGCTGCGCGGCTCGCGTCTGGACGGCTCCGCGCTGCTGCGCGGCTCGCGTCTGGACGCAGCCCCGCTCCTCGGTGCTGTCGCGTTGCTCTCCACGGACGCCTGGCGGGTACGGGCGGCGCTGGAGTCGGCCGCACGGGGCGGCGCGCTGGAGGCGTTCGATGCGCTGGGCTGAGGCCGTGACACCGGTCCGCATGCAACGGGTGGCGATCGTCGCGCCGCGCGAGGCACTCCCGACGACGCTGGTGCGGCTCGCGGACGCCGGGTGCGTCGAGATCGACCGGGCCGACGGCTTCGGGCCCTCGGTGCACGCCGAGGCCGCATACCGAAAGGTGGTCCGGGCGGCCGCAGAGCACGCCGTAGCCGCAGCCGCCGTCCGCATCATCGGCGCGGAGGTGCTGAGCACCCGCCAGCGGGTCCGCGCCCTGCAACGCCACTGGATCCCGAATTTGCGCGCGGGACTCGCGGACCGAGCTCGCCCTGGAAGAGCGCGAACACGAGGACGCTGTCCGACGCACGCTGGGCCTCCAGCGTGCGTCGGGAAGAAGGACCGCGCTCCCGATGAAACGCCGACCACCGCAGTCACGAAAGGCAGCGTGCGGCACCGGCCTCCGGACTCGCCCCCGCAGGGCGTACGGGCGGGACAGGCTGCAAGGCGTAGCGAGCGGACCCGGCCGGCATTTTCTGGGGTCCAGTAGGCCCAATCCGGGGACGACCCGCACGGCGCAGGCTGGAGTCCTGAGCAGGTCGAGGAGGCGGTTTGCCACTTCGCCTGCGAGGAGAACGACGTGCCGCCGCCGATCGACGGCGGCATGCCTCCCAGGCGACCTGGAGTACTCAGGGGAAGGAAGTACCTGGCCATGACCCGGCACACCAGCACCGAGAAGTCACGCACCAAACAGTGGAGCGTGCGTCTGGACCTCTTCGAGGAAGGTGACCTCACCAAGGTTCATGCCGTCCTCGACACCGGTGACGCCACCCTTCGGAGCCGCACCTCCGCCCAGCGCAATCCTCACGACGCACCCGTCCCTGAGATCGGCGACGAGTACGCTGCCGGCCGGGCCCTGATCGATCTCGGCAATCAGCTGCTCCGCGCCGGAAGTACGGACGCCGCGACGAACGACCTCGCCGCCCCTGGGGTGAACGGATGAACGGACTCGGGAACAGCCGCCCTGTGGGCGAGCCACAGGAGATCCGCCACAGCCGGTCCCTGCCCCGGAAAAGCACCCCTCGCCCGGCCGCCGCCGGAGGTGTCGCAACGCCGCTGCACACCAGCCGGCCATGGTGCTTCCGCCAGGCGTCCGAATCCTCACTGGGGGCGTCAGCAGCCGTTCCGGGTTCGCTCGACGGTGAGGTCGAGGAAGTGGGCCGAGCATGAGATGCACGGATCGTGATTGCGGATCGCCCGTTCGCACAGGGCGGTCAGCTCCGCATCGGTGGGGTCGCCGTCTGCCAAGCGTTCCTGCACGATGCGGCGGAGGTCCTCCTCGACCGCGCCGAGGTTCTGCGCGGTCGGCGGGACCAGGCCGGCGTCGGTGACGGTCCCTTCGGCGTCGAGGGTGTAACGGTGGTAGAGGAGACCGCGCGGCGCCTCAGTCGCCCCATGCCCGGTACCGGCTCGTGCCGGCACGTCGACGTAGGGGCGTGGTGGGGGTTCGTAGGCGCCGATGATGCGCAGTGCCTCGTCGACTGCGTAGAGCACCTCGACCGCTCGGACGATGATGCTGCGGAAGGGGTTTCGACAGACAGTGCCCTGCCGGGGATCGCCGAGTCCGGCGTCGTGGGCGGCCTGGAGGGCGATCGACGACAGCCAGCGGCCGTTGATGGCGTATCGGGCGAGTGAGCCGGTGAGATGGCGGCGGTCGTCCAGCAGGGAGTGGAGGGCCGTGGAGTGGAGCACCTGGCTCTCGACGACGTGGGCACCGAACTCACGGACCCCGAAGGTACGGAGGGGCAGCGCGCGGTCGGATCCGGGGGGAAGGCCGGCGGTGTGCGGCGCGGCCATAACGGTCGGGGTGCCGGACTCGATCGCGTAGGTGCCGGGCTCGGACAGGGCGAACAGGTCGTTGTCGCATCCGGCGTCGGGGAACTCGAAACCGGCCACCCAGCGTACGGTTTGGGCCGCGTCGTCGCGGGCCCGGCGCAACCGCTCGGCCAGTGGGCGCAGTTCGTTCGTGGTCGGGATGCGGTGGAAACCACCGAGTCGCACATTGACCGGGTGGATCGCCCGGCCGCCCAGCAGTTCGAGGATCGCGTTGCCGGCCTGCTTGAGCCGAAGGCCGCGTTCGACGTCAACACGTCGGGTGCGGGCCATGTCGATGACGCTGTCGCAGCCGAGGAAGTCGGGCGCGTGGAGGAGGTGGATGTGCAGCGTCTGGCTCTCGATCCACTCACCGCAGTAGAGCAGCCTCCGCAGCGCGGCCAACTGTCCTTCCACGACGACACCGCAGGCGTCCTCGACCGCGCGACAGGCGCTCAGCTGGTACGCCACCGGGCAGATCCCGCACACCCGGGAGGTGATGTCGGGCGGCTCGGTGTAGGAGCGTCCGCGCAGGAATGCCTCGAAGAAGCGCGGGGGCTCGTAGATCGCCAGTCGGGCCTCGGTGACCTCGGCGCCGTCCATGCGCAGGTACAGTGCGCCCTCGCCCTCGACGCGGGCGAGCGATCCGACTTTCAACACCCTTGAGCCGCGGTGGGTCACCCTTCCAGTTCCTTCCGGGAGGCCGCGTCGAACTCGGGAGCGGCGGTATTGAAGGTGCGCAGAACCCGCACCACGTCGAGGGTGTCCATGCCGTCGCGGCGCAGAAGGGGAATGAACGAGAGAAAGTTGGTCGAGTTCGACGGGCCGAAGCAGCCGTAACAGCCTCGTCCGTACGCGGGGCAGAGCGCCCCGCATCCGGCGTGGGTAACCGGACCCAGGCAGGGTGTGCCGTGGGCCACCGTCACGCAGACCGTGCCGCGTTGCTTGCACTCGAAGCAGACGCTGTGCGCGGGTACGTCCGGTTTACGGCCGGCCAGGTAGGCGGTGATGACCTCCACCAGTTGGCCGCGGTCGATGGGGCAGCCGCGCAGCTCGAAGTCCACCGGGACATGGGCGCTGATGGGTGTGGAGGTGGCGAGCGTCTCGATGTAGTCCGGTCTGGCGTAGACGGCGGCCTGGAAGTCGGCGACGTTCGCGTAGTTGCGCAGCGCCTGGACGCCGCCTGCGGTCGCGCACGCCCCGATGGTCACCAATCTCTTGGAGACGGCCCGGATCTGCTGGATCCGGTCGGCGTCCTGCCGGGTGGTGACCGACCCCTCGATCAGTGACAGATCGTACGGGCCCGGCGCGTCGGCACTGGAGGCCTCCAGGAAGTGGGAGATCTCCACCTGCTCGGCGATGCCGAGGAGTTCGTCCTCGCAGTCCAGCATGGTGAGCTGACATCCGTCACATGAGGCGAACTTCCAAACGGCGAGTCTGGGACGCTCACTCGCGGTCATTTCACAACTCCCTGACCAGGACTAGGGATTGGGCCTTGGCCCAGCTGACCACGGGGCCGTCGCGGCAGAGCAGGAGGGGACCGAGCTGGCAATGTCCGCAGTGGGCGGTGGCACATTGCATATTGCGTTCCAGCGAGACCCGGATCAGCTCCGGATCGATGCCGTGGTGCACCAACTCGCCGGCGGTGGCCCGGATCATCGGCTCGGGGCCGCAGATGAATGCCGACGACGCCCCGGGGGCGAAGGCAGCCCGGTCGAGCAGGGTCGTCACCACGCCGACCTCTCCCCTCCACAGCTGGTCCGGGCGGTCCACGGTGGTCAGGACCCGGGCAGTCGACCGCCAACCGCGCATCTCCTCCCTGTAGAGCAGCTCGTGGGGCGTGCGCGCTCCGATGAGAACGTTCAGCCGTCCGTACCGCTCGGGTGCGGCAATCGCGTCGCGTACGAGCGGGCGCAGCGGCGCCAGACCGATGCCGCCGGCCACGACGATCAGGTCCGTCCCGGCCGCGGCGGGCAGTTCCCAGCCGATGCCGAACGGTCCGCGCACTCCGACCATGTCACCGCGCCGCAGGGCGTGCAGCGCGCCGGAGGTCACCCCGACCGTGCGGACGGTGTGCGTCAGCCGGTGCCCGTCGATCCCGCTCACCGACAGCGGGATCTCACCGACGCCGAAGGCGTACACCATCGCGAACTGCCCCGGAGCGAAGATCTGGAGAGCCGAACGGACCGGCTCCAGGACGATCGTGGCGGTGTCGGAGGTCTCGGCCTCGCGCGCCACCACCCGGTACGGGAGGGGCACCCCCGACGGGCGAGCAGTCGATGTCGCGGGAGCCGTCATCTCGCCTCGCCGACGTCAGGGGGCCCGTACAGGTCGAGCAGGCGGAGGCGGGTGGACTTCAGCCGCCGTGCGATCACCTGCGCGACGCAGTTGGTCAGCGCCAGGCCGAATACGGGATCCTCCTCACACGCGGCGCGGACCCCCTCCGCGTCGAACTCGGACGCCGAAACGGTGCTGCGGGCCTGCGCGCCGAGGTGCCAGCGATACGGCTCGAACAGCCAGGACCAGCCGAGCAGATCACCATCACCGAGGGTCTCCACGACTGCCGCGGACCGGCCCGGGACGTGGATGTCGAGCGCGACGAGCCCGGAACGGATGATCCAGAACCGGTCGGCGACGCCTCCCTCCTCGAAGATGCGGGTGCCACAGGGGAAGGAGACATCGCGGGCAGTCGCGACCAGCCGCTCGCGGTGGCCGAGCGACAGGGCGCCGAGAAAGCCGTGGCGGACGACGGTCATGCCGGGTTCTCCCCCGGCTCGTGCCCAGCGGCCTCCCGTTCCAGGTTGAGCGCGTGGGCCTCCTCGGTGATGTCGATGCCGACCGGGCACCACACGATGCATCGTCCGCAACCGACGCACCCGGAGCTCCCGAATTGGTCGTACCAGGTGCCGAGTTTGTGGGTGGCCCACTGCCGGTACCGGCTGCGCGAGGTGTCGCGGACCGGGCCCGTCCGAAGGTGGGAGAAATCCAGATCGAAACAGGACTCCCAGCGCCGCCACCGCTCGGCGTGGTCACCGGTGAGGTCAGTGACGTCCTCGGTGGTGGTGCAGAAGCAGGTCGGGCAGACCATGGTGCAGTTTCCGCATGTCAGGCAGCGGGCCGCGACATCGTCCCAGCGCTCGGCCGTGAGGGTCTCGCGCATCAGCAGCTGCAGGTCCACCAGCGGCATGCTGCGCCCCATGCGATCGGCCGCGTCGGCGACACGCTCACTGGCCGCGGTCCGAGTCGCTGCGTCGGCAGGACGGCGTGGCAGCTCGGCAAGAACCGACTGCCCCTCTTCACTCCCGGTGCGCACCAGAAAGCGGTGACCATCGGCATCCAGCAACTCGGTCAGCGCCAGGTCGTAACCGGGCCCCACGGCCGGCCCGGTGCCCATGGACACGCAGAAGCAGGTGGCACCCGGCTCGGTGCACTCCACCGCTACCAAGAAGGCCCTTTCGCGACGTCCGCGGTAGGCCGTGTCACTGTACGTCCCGCCGGTCAGCACCCGGTCCTGGATCGCGATGGCCCGCAGGTCGCAGGGGCGCACGCCGAGGAACGCGTACGACGGCGGTGACGTCCGGTCCTCGGTCACCACCAGCTCGCCGTCGGTGCCGCGGTCGGCGGTCCACTGCCGTTCGCGCGGCGGGTGCAGGAACGTCTTCCAGGACTGAGGGCCCGCGCTGTGGGCGAACGCGGCGTCGTCCTCGCGGGCACACAGCCGGTAGACGCCTGCCTCCAACTCGACTCCCCAGCCGTAGGGGAGTTCCGCACCACCGGAGATCTCGGACAGGACGATCGCTCCGTCGCGTACGGTCGGTCCCACGACCGTACGGCCACGCCCGGCCAGCACTCTGATGAGCACGTCCAGGCCGGCCTTGTCGATCACCGAAGCCGTGCCGTCGTCGTCCGCCATCGCGCCCACCTTCCGACACCGCCGGTGATGCTGTCCCGGCCAGTATGTGCAGGGACCTGCTGCCTGGCCTGGGCCGACCGGGCCCAGCAGGGTCCGGGTGGCGGTGTCCCGTACCCCGTACGGGCCCGGTACGGGTGGCGGGCCCGTACGACGGGAAGAGGCAAGCATGTGAACCTCGCCGCGCGAATCGCCGTCATCGGTGTCGGGAACGACTTTCGCCACGACGACGGTGTGGGCTGGGCTGTCGTGGCCCGGCTGGCGGAACGAGCCGAGGAACGGCCACTGCCGAGCGGGACCGCCCTGCATGTGTGCGATGGCGACCCCGCCCGGCTGATCACACTGTGGGAGGGCACCGGCCTCGCCATCGTGGTGGACGCCGCACACGCACACCCCGGGCATCCCGGTCGGCTGCATCGCCTGGAGCTGGACGGTGGACAGCTGCCGCGGACAGGCAGTGCGACAAGCTCCCACGGGCTCGGGCTCGGCGACGCCGTTCAGCTCGCCCGCGAGCTGGACCGCCTGCCCGGGCAGCTGGTCGTCTACGCCGTGGAAGGGTCAGACAGCAGCCTGGGCAATGGACTGTCGGCACCCGTCGCAGCGGTCGTGGTACCGCTCGCCGAACGGATCGCGGAAGAAATCGAGCATCAGGGGGGTTCTGCCGGCGCCTGATGGACCGGAACCCGCTGTGTCCGACGCCTGGGGCGGCAGCGCGGTGACCCGGCCTGCCTGGCGGCAAAGGTTCCGCGTTCATCCGACGGTGTAGGGCCGCATCATTTCGTTGTCTTCGTGTTCGAGCATGTGACAGTGCCAGACGTACCGGCCCGCCCGGTCGAATTTCGCCTTCAGCCTCGTCACGGCACCCGGGTAGGCGACTGCTGTGTCCTTGAACCCGCTCTCCCACGGCTCGGCAGGCCGGGCGGCACGGCCGGCCTGTTGCCGGTCGAGGACCTGGAACTGGACCTCGTGGATATGGATCGGGTGGGCATCCTTCGTGAGATTGTGAATCTCCCAGATCTCGGTCGCCCCCAGGGCCGGATTCTCCGTGACGGGGTCGTCCCAGCGCATGGGCACAGCGGCTCCGTTTTGGTCCAGCGTGCCAAGCAGCAATTGCCGGGGGCCGACGTGCGGCAGCGACGCGGAGTTCTGCTCACTGAGGGAAAGCCGTCGGATGCGGCTCGCCTTCCCCAATGGCTCGAACGACGGAAGCGAAAGCTGGAAGGGTTGCACGGTCGTGTCCGGTGTGGTGAGCGCTTCGACCACGAGCTTCATGACCTGCCCGGTGGTGGCCGGGTCCGCCGGGGAGAAGTCCGTACCCGCCTTCCCGCCCTGGAATGCTTTGTCGGGGCCCTCGTTGATGAGATACAACTCGGTCCCGACCGGGAGCGACGCGAAGTCGACGATCACGTCGGCGCGCTCGGCGGGAGCGATGAGCACCTGGTCTCGTCGTACCGGCGCGGAGAGGAAACCCCCCTCGCTGCCGATCTGCCAGAAGGGAAGGGCGGGGGTCGCGGGCCTGTGGGCGAGTCCGCGGGTGACGATCTTCAGGATCAGGTACCGCGAGTTGCATCCGTTCAGAAGCCGGAACCGGTAGCGGCGCGGTTCGACTTGAAGGACCGGCCAGGTTCTCCCGTTGGTCACCATCGTGTTGCCGAAGAACTCGGGATTCCAGATCGGAGAGATGTCACTGCCCGGGATGTAGGGGCCCCTGAATCCGTCGAAGGCAGCACGTCCGGCCGGGTAGAAGAGGCTGCCGTCGACGTGGAACGAGCGGTCCTGGATGGCGAGAGGGATCTCGTAATACTTCCGGCCGGGCGGATCACCGGGCCGGGGTGCGGGACCGGGCAACACTCCATCGGGAAGGTCCGCAGGTCCGCCTCGCAGAAGGTAGAACCCCGCCAGTCCGGCGTAGACATTCAGCCGCGTGACACCCAGTGCGTGATCGTGGAACCAGAAAGCCGAGGCTCTCTCCGCATTGGCATACTGGAACACGGCGTCCCCCCGGCCCCAGGCATCGCCGAACCGGTCTTCGAACTTGTCCTTGAACTCCTCGTAGAACGAGCCGACTTCAGCGTATCCCGCGGGAAGGTCAAGCGCGTCCGGGAGGTACCAGGCTTCGGTGTAGCCGTCGCTCTCCTCCGAGTTCCGCCCGCCATGCAGGTGTGTCACGATCGGCACCGGGCCCGAGTACGGTCCGGGTGTCGAGCGGAATCCGGGACGTGAGTCCCGGGCCGACGCTCCGCCCGGAGGGTTCGCCCAGTGCAGTGTGGGGTCGACCGGCAGCAGGTGCGGCAGGTAACGGCCTGTGCGATCACGCAGCTGGTTCTTCCACCTCACCCGCACAGGCGTTCCGAAGCGGGCCTCGACGGTGAACGCGGGGTAGTGGAAGCTGCGCGGATGCAGAGTTGAGCCGTACCCCCATACGGTCGTCGCCGGCAGGCCGGAGGGCAGCACCTGCTGCTGGAACTGCCGCACGCCGATCACGTAGTGGTCGATGCGATCAGCGGCGCCGCCCCCGGCCTGCGGCATGACGGGCGGGACGACGAGCGGCGTGACGTACTTGTCCACCTTTCCCGGATCCAGAAGGCCCCCACCGGCCGGCGCCCAGAGCCGCGGAGCCACGTAACCGGCCGGAAGGAGCGCGAGCATTCCGCCGGCCGCTGCCTGCACTACACGCCGCCTCGTGACCACCTGCGCCCTCCAGCACTCGTCGGGCTGACTCCAGCCCTGCTGTCTGCTCCAGCTCTGCTCGGCGGTGCCCCGAGACCGCCAACAAGTACCGGGCATCATCAGGTTGCCGCAGACGGCATATCAGTGCGTTGCCGGATTACTCCGGACGAGGAATCTCTCGACCACCGCCGGCGGCAGCCAAAGTCGCCGCCGGCGGATCCGGACGTGCTGGGCATGCGGCGACATACAGTGGCCGGATCCTCCAGCGGCCGATTGGGCGCGATCCCTACTGCGGGGCGGGGCCGTGACTCGCTGGCGCGGCGTGAGTTGGAGCAACATGACATGCACCGGGCACCTGAAGCCATGGGCATCACCTGCACGACGCCGTGAACGAAGAATCCGGGGCCTGGGTCGGGCCGCCGTTCAGACCCGTGCCGATGCCCGCCGGCGTCAGCCGCCAGGCCACGTCGGGTGGCGACCAGCCGCCGCCGAGCGGTACGAGCAGCAGCAGGCCGACGGCGGTGAGCGCGGCGCCCGTGACCGCGACCGGCCGGGCTCCGTACCGGTCGGCGAGCCGTCCGCGGACCGGCCCAGCGAGGTCGTGGTCGACCGAACGTCCCCGGCCGGCCGAAGACGGACAAGCTGGACGCGGTCTGGCTGGCCAAGCTCGCCGAGCGCGGCATGGTGCGGGCCTCGTTCGTGCCGCCGGAGCCATTCCGACAGTTGCGGGACTTCACCCGCACCCGCACGGTCTTCGTCCAGGAACGGACCCGGCACAAGCACCGGGTGGAGAAGGCTCTGGAGGACGCACAGATCAAGTTGTCCACCGTCGTCTCGGACCTCTTCGGCATGTCGGGTCGGGCAATGTTCGACGCCCTGGTCGCCGGTGAGCGCAACCCCCGCTTCCTCGCGGATCTCGCCAAAGGAAGCCTGGTCAACAAGAAGCCGACGTTGATCGAGGCTCTCACCGGGCGGTTCGGGGACCACCACGGCCGTCTGCTGCGGATTCTTCTGGGCACCGTCGACCATCTCACCGAGCAGATCCGCGATCTCGACCGGCTGATCGGCCAGACCTTGGAAGAGATCACCAGGCCGCCAGCCGACCTGGTCGCCGGCACGGCGAGGACCGGGCAGGAGCTGGCCGAACGCCTGGACGCAATTCCGGGTGTCGGCCCGATGACCGCGCAGATCAACCTCGCTGAGATCGGCGTGGACATGAGCCGTTTCCCCACCCCCGAGCACCTCGTCTCCTGGGCGAAGCTGTGCCCGCGGACCATCCAGTCCGGGGCGAAGAACACCGCAGGCCCGGCCGGATGGGGCTTGCCCACGCGAACGTTGATTTTCCGTTCAGCCTAGCTAAGCTCCGGGCATGCGAGATGACACGA
The DNA here is from genome assembly GCF_045207415.1 of Streptomyces sp. NBC_00873. Lineage (NCBI taxonomy): Bacteria > Bacillati > Actinomycetota > Actinomycetes > Kitasatosporales > Streptomycetaceae > Streptomyces > Streptomyces sp. NBC_00873. Next base: position 8,731,210 of record NZ_CP108803.1, on the reverse strand, counting down.
TAGGTCTGGTCTGGAAAGGCATCAACTACGACACCGGCACCAACTACGCTGAAAGCGGCTTGTCACGCAAGCCCGTGCCCAGCGGCCTGATCCGTCAGCACATGGCGGTCATCCAAAACGATCTGAACTGCACCTCGGTCAACCTCTTCGGCACCGACATCAGGCGGCTGACCGAGACCGCCGGTGCCGCCCTGGACCTGGGGTTACACGTCAGTCTGCAGCCCCGAGTCATAGAAGCCGAGCCGGACGCAATGCTGCAACACCTCGCGGCAGCCGCCACGGCCGCCGAAGAACTGCGGGAGTGGTACGGCCGGGTCACCCTCAATGTTGGCTGCGAGCTGACGGCCTTCGGCTCCGGAATCATCCCCGGCGGCACTCACGCGGACCGGTCCGCCAAGCTGGCCGACCCGCAGTGGTGGCCGCGTTTCCCGGAGTTCAACGAGGAGCTGAACGACCTACTCGGACGCGCTCGTGATGTGGCCCGGGCGCACTTTGGCGGCCACCTGACCTACGGAGCAGGTCTGTGGGAGGAGGTGGACTGGGACGGCTTCGACATGGTGGGGCTGAATTACTACCGGATGGCCTACAACGACGCCGACTACGCCACCAACCTCCGGCGATTCCATCAACACGGCAAGCCCATAGTGATCACCGAGTTCGGCTGCTGCTCCTTTGACGGCGCCGCCGAGATGGGCCCGGCCGGTTACGGCATCATCGACTGGACGGCCAATCCCCCCAGACTGGCAGGCTCGTTCATCCGCAATGAGCAGGTACAGGCGGATTACCTGTCACAACAACTGGAGCTCTTCGCGGCCGAGAGGATCTACGGGGCGTACGTGTTCGAGTTCATCGCGCCAAAGCCCCACTCACCCGACGCGCGCTACGACTTGGACATGGCCAGCTTCGGCGTGGTCAGGGCGATCGGGGACAGCTGGGAGCCGAAGGCCGCGTTCCACGAACTGGCCAGGCTCTACAGCTCCCACTGAACCCGCAGCCACCTCGCTGAGAAAGGTAGGTACCCCCGGCTGCGCACTCACCCCTTGGAATAGATCATCTTGTCGAACAGCGCGGCGCCCACTACCTGTTCACGATCAAGGGGATCCAGAAGAAGCTCGCCCGCCAGCTGCACACGCTGCCCTGGAAGGACATCCCCGTCGTCCACCGCGACGACACCACCGGCCACGACCGCAGCGAACGCCGGCTCATCCAGGTCGCCACCGTCAACAACCTGCTGTTCCTCCACGCCCGCCAAGTCCTGCGCATCCAGCGCAAGCGGCGTGCGGCCGGGCAGAAATGCCGGCGCACCGAGACCGTCTACGCGATCACCGACCTGCCCGCCGAGCAGGCCACTGCGGCCGAGATCGCCTCCTGGGCCCGCGGCCACTGGACCGTGGAAACACCGTGCACTGGTGCCGCGATGTCACCTTCGGCGAGGACGCCGGCCAGGTCCGCCGCCACCGCACCCCCGCCGCCCGAGGCGCCCACTCCGACCGGCACCGCATCCTCACGCTCTACGGACTCACGTGATCACGAACCCGGACATCCAACCTGAACGCCGGGGCCCTGGACCTGACTGACCATGCCTGGATCACACCGGAGGGGCAATTGATCATGGTGCCAACTATCCCTCTTCTGTGCCAACTAGAATTCTGAGTCACACCCGGTCAGCGGCGTACGCGCGGCATCCCCAGGCCGATCCACGAGATGATTTCCCGCTGTATCTCGTTGTTGCCACCGCCGAAGGTGAAGATGACGGCGGACCGGTATCCCCGTTCGAGTTCGCCGTGCAGGACGGCGCCCGCCGAGCCTTCCTTGAGCGGTCCGGCCGAGCCGAGGATCTGCATCAGCCAGGCGTAGGCGTCGCGGCGCGCCTCGGAGCCGTAGACCTTGACTGCGGAGGCGTCCTGCGGGGTGAGGGTGGAGCGCTGGACGGCGGAGACCATCTGCCAGTTGAGGAGCTTCATGGCGTCGAGCCGGGTGTGGGTCCGGGCGAGGAGGGCACGGACCCAGCCGAGGTCGATGACCCGGCGCCCGTCGGCGAGCTCGGTGCCGGCGGCCCAGCGCTGCACGTTGTGGAGGGCGCGGATGGCCATGGTGCCGTGGGCGGCGAGGGTGACGCGCTCGTGATTGAGCTGGTTGGTGATGAGCCGCCACCCCTTGTTCTCGTCGCCGACGCGGCGGGAGACGGGGACGCGGATGTTCTCGTAGTAGCTGGCGGTGGTGTCGTGCGAGGCGAGGGTGTTGATCAGGGTGCAGGAGTAGCCGGGGTCGCTCGTGGGGACGAGCAGCATGGTGATGCCCTTGTGCGGCGGGGCGTCGGGATCGGTGCGGACGGCGAGCCAGACCCAGTCGGCGGTGTCGCCGTTGGTCGTCCAGATCTTCTGACCGTTGACCACATACGTTCCCCCACTCTCGGCTTCGCTCGAGCGGGAGGTGCCCCCCTCGTCGCGTACGGCGCGCGTCTTCAGGGCCGCGAGGTCGGTGCCCGCGTCGGGTTCGCTGTAGCCGATCGCGAAGTCGATCTCGCCTGCCAGGATCTTCGGCAGGAAGTACGCCTTCTGTTCGTCGGTGCCGAACTGCATGATCGTCGGGCCGACGGTGTTGAGCGCCATTAGGGGCAGCGGTACGCCCGCCTGGGCCGCTTCGTCGAAGAAGATGAACTGTTCCATCGGGGACAGGCCGCGTCCGCCGTACTCCGTGGGCCAGCCGACGCCGAGCCAGCCGTCGGTGCCGAGGCGTCGGATCGTCTCGCGGTAGAAGCGTTTCTGTACGGTGGGGTCGTCGTATCTGGCGTAGGCGTTGTCGGGGACGAGTCCGGCGAAGTACGTGCGCAGCTCGGCGCGCAACTGCTGCTGCTCAGGCGTGTATTCGAGGTGCACGGCCCCTCCAGGAGTCTCGCGGTCGCGTCGCCCGTGTGCGGCGGCGCACACAGTAGAACGTGTTGCAAGAATCCGGAAGGGCCGTGGAGCCGCACCCGGGGTGTCAGCGCTTGACGGCGCGCAGCACGACGAACTTCGGGTCGCCTGCGACGGTGGTGCAGTTACCGAAGATCCGGCGCAGCTGCGTGTGGTACCCGAGGTGCCGGTTGCCGACGACCCACAGCTCGCCGCCCTGCCGCAGCACGGTCCGCGCCCCGTGGAACATGTTCCGGGCGGTGGCGTCGGTGGTCGCCAGGTGCGAGTGGAACGGTGGGTTGTTGAGCACCAGGTCCACGCTGCCCGGGGCCAGGTCCGCCGTCCCGTCACCGACCAGGAAGCGGGCTTCGGCGTCGGCGCCGGCATTGGCGCGGAAGGTCGCCTCGGCGGAGGCGACCGCCTGGTAGGACTCGTCGACGAAGGTGACCGCCGCTCCGGGGTTGGCGAGCGCGGCGGAGGTGCCGACGACCCCGTTGCCGCAGCCCAGGTCCACGACGCGGTCGTGGCCGGTGCGCTCGGGAAGATGGTTCAGGAAGAAGCGGGTGCCGATGTCGAGGCGCTCGGCGCAGAAGATCCCGGCGTGGTTGACCACGGTCCGGCCGGAGACCGCGCCGACGTCGCCGGGCAACTCGTACCGGTACGGCCAGGGGCTGGGGGTACGGGCCAGCGCCGGGTCCGGGGTGCAGAAGATCAGCCGAGCCTTCTTCACCGCGAGCGAGGTGCGGGTGGGGCCGATGATCCGCTCGAACAGTTTGAGGGTGGAGGTGTGGATCTCCTTCACCATGCCGGTGCCGATGACGACGGTTCCGGCGTGCACGGCGGGCGCGAGCCGGTGCAGCTGATCCTCCAGAAGCGCGAGGCTCTTGGGAACCCGCACGAGAAGGACATCGATCCGGTCCGGCGGGGTGTCCCTGGCCGACAGGAGACGTACGGCGTCCTCGTCGTGGCCGTTGCGGACGAGGTTCGCCAGGGTCGCGCGCTGGGCGAGGTACGAGTCGGTGATCTGTACGGGGCGGTGCCCGGCCAGCACCGTGCTCAGCGCGCCCCAGCGGTCGCCCACCACGACCACGGTGCCGGTCAGCTCGACCGGGGTCGCGCCGTCGGTCCCCTCCAGCTGCCGGAGCAGATATTCATCGGCAGCGTCCCAGCCGCGGAACGGGTCGCGCGGGTGCTCGGGGTAGCGGGCGAGCTCGTACTCGCCCTTTGACGTCGTCAAACGGTTCATTGTGCCTTCAGGCTAGCCGAGCGGCGGGGAGCGCCCACACACTCCCCGCCGCACCGGCTGCCCGTTACGGCAACTGCTTCTCGATGGCCGCCCGGCCCTCTCGTGCCAGTCGGCGCTGTGCCCACTCCAGATTCTGCGGGGTCAGGTCCCGCCCGGAGGCGAGCACCAGGTCCTCTGCCGACGCATCGTCGCTCCCGCCGGTGTGCAAGAGGCTGTCCGGGGTCACCCCCCGGGCCAGGGATGCGGATACGGATTCGGGGTCTTCGCTCATGCCGCCTCCTCGTCCTTGCGGCAATTCTCGCCCTGCGGCTCCAGAAGCGCATCCGAAGCGTTCACTTGACCTGCACATGATAAGTACCCTGCGTCCACACCCTGGTCACGGTGCGTGTGGAAGGCTCCCGCTGACCACGTACCACACGACCGCCACGACGCCGCCCCCCACCCTGTGACGGCGTCGCGGTGCCGCATGCCCCGGAGAGGACACCCCACATGTCCCGTCGCCACCTTCACTACCGGCGCCCATTAATCGCCACCCTCGCCGCCTTCGCGGTTCTCGCCGGCACGGCCGCCGCCGCACCGGCGGCCGCGACGCCACTCACCACGCTCGACGACACGTACTACCAGAGCGCAATCGGCAAGACCGGAACCCAGCTCAAGAGCGCCTTGCACTCGATCATCAGCGTCCAGTCGAAGATCTCGTACAGCCAGGTCTGGGACGCGCTCAAGAACACGGACCAGGACCCCGCCAACCCCTCGAACGTGATCCTGATCTACTCCGGTCGCTCCGAGCCGAAGAGCGACAACGGCGGCTCGGTCGGCCAGTGGAACCGTGAGCACGTCTGGGCCAAGTCGCACGGCGACTTCGGCACCACCACCGGACCCGGCACCGACATCCACCACCTGCGCCCGGAGGACGTCACCGTCAACTCCATCCGCGGCAACAAGGACTTCGACAACGGCGGCAGCGCGGTGGGCGGGGCGCCGGGCAACTACACCGACGGCGACTCCTTCGAGCCGCGCGATGCGGTCAAGGGTGATGTCGCCCGCATGATCCTCTACATGGCGGTGCGGTACGAGGGCGACGACGCCTTCGCCGACCTCGAACCGAACGAGAAGGTGAACAACGGCTCCGCGCCGAACATCGGCAGGCTCTCCGTGCTGAAGCAGTGGAGCCAGGAGGACCCGCCGGACACCTTCGAGAAGCGGCGCAACGACGTCATATTCGACCAGTACCAGCACAACCGGAACCCGTTCATCGACCACCCGGAATGGATCGAATCCATCTGGTAGACGGGCCCATTCGTCCAGCACGCGGTCACGTCGTCGGGCGAACCGCCCGACGACGTGACCGCGTACGAGCGGACGGCGCGTGCAGCAGGCGTGACGGGCACGGCCCCGGCCGGCCCCTCGTCCGTACCGGCCAGGCGGGCACGCCGGTCATTCCACGGTGTCGGCGACCCGGCCACCCTGCCTCCGAGGTCCTGCGCGACGCGGTGGGGGCATTCGCGCATGCGGCCCGCGACAGCCCGCTGCCGTCACCCGCTTGCCGGCCTCGGACGCGGCCTCGCCCGCCGTGGCGGTGGTGCTCGGCCGGCTCCCGGCCGTGACCATGCCGGTGGTGCCGCTCGTCCGGCGCTGCAGCGTTCCGGCTAAGGGTTGTCCCGTAATCCCTGGCGGGACAGCGCGCGGCGTCAGATGCGGTGCATCGCAAGGCGGAGGGGCGTCCGCGTACTGGATGTATTCGGATGTTCCGACAACGCGGCGAGGTGCCGTAGCTGACGTCGTGCGCCCGCCAGGGATTACGGGACAACCCTTAGGCACTGTCCGACGGATCTTGAGCGCCCACCGCAGTCCTGCGCCATGGAAGGGCTCGCCGAGGACGGCGAGGAGTACGACCAGGCGTGGTGCGCGTTGGCGGAGACGTCGCGCCACTGTGCGCTGCACGTTTGGCTGGCGAGAACGGGGTCGGCGAGACGGCCGGCATCTGCGCCCCGCTGGCATCCAGCGATCGCAACGGCAGTGGAAACGCGTCCGAGATTGCCGGGGTCCGGCATTGCCAGGTCCCACCAGGTCCGGCAACCTGGGCGACTGAACGGGCGCTATTCGCGTTCCGAACCTCACCTGACCGGAAGGCGGAGCGGACTTGGTATGGGTGGTAGGAGCGGGCATGCTCATGGGTCTGCTGTGGATCGCATTGGGGATCGTGACGCTCCGCACCGGGTGGATCCTGCCCACGGCGCGCCGCCACGTCACCAGACCCCAGCTCCACGGCCTCGGCGCCCTGGCAACGGGCGCATCCCCACTTATGAACGGCCTCTTCTACTTCCGGATCCTGCCGAGCGCCTCGTGGGACGTCCGCTTCTTCGGCGGAAACGCCCTCTTGTTCACTGGTCTCCTCCTCATTGCCACCAGCCAGCTGCTGTCGCCCCGCCGAAACCCCGACCACACTGATCCCTCAGGCGTCTAAGGGGTCGCTCTCTCCCGGTGTTTCATCCCGTGGATTGCGTTTCGTCCTATGGTGTCGAGTCGCTCCAGGACACGGTGGTCTCGCCGGTGAGACGGCGGGTCATGAGGTCGGTCATGGCGAGGTGGATCACGGCTTCGGAGCGGGTGGGCAGAGTTCATGGCCAACGCGGCGAGCGGCCGTGCTGGACGACGCGACGGGGCAAAGCCTGCCGGGAGGGGCGCTAGGGTGCGGGCATGATCTCGCATAACTACCTCTCCGAACTCTTCTCACTGGACGGCCGGGTCGCCGTGGTGACGGGCGGCAGTTCCGGCATCGGCCGAGCCATCGCCGAGGCTCTCGCGCGAGCGGGGGCGAGCGTGGTGATCGTGGCGCGCAAGGAGTCGGAACTGGCCGCCACGGTCGACGACCTGGCGGCGGACGGCTGCCGGGCGGCCTGGGTGAGCGCCGACCTGAGCACCCGCGACGGGGTGCGCGCGGCGGCGGAGCAGGCAGCCGAGGTGTTCGGCGAGCCCGACATTCTCGTCAACAGCGCCGGGATCAACCTGCGGCCGCCGATGGGCGAGCTGGGCGAGGAGGTGTGGGACGCCACGATGGCGGTGAACCTGGAGGCGCCCTACTTGTTGGGCCGGCGGTTCGGGCCCGGCATGGCCGAGCGGGGCTTCGGGCGGATCATCCACATCACCTCCCAGCAGGCGCACCGGGCGTTCGTCCAGAGCGGCGCCTACGGGGTTTCCAAAGGGGCGCTGGAGTCGCTGGCCCGCTCTCAGGCGGAGGCGTGGTCGCCACACGGCGTCACCTGCAACACGCTGGTGCCCGGCTTCGTCATGACCCCGCTCAATGCACGGTTGTCGTCCGACCCGGAGAAGGTGGCGGCGCTGGCCGCGCGCACGATGGTCGGGCGCAACGGCCTGGCCGAGGACTTCGCCGGAGCATCGGTGTTCCTGGCCAGCCGCGCATCCGACTACGTCACCGGGCAGGCGATCTTCGTCGACGGCGGGTTCTCCGTTCACTGAGCTCAACACCGCATGAAAACCGGACGAACTGGGGACCACGCGCAGAGCCGGGGATTTTTGGGCTCTGGCCGCAGTTGCGTGACCGATCTTGAAGGCGAGCGTCATTGCCGGAATGCTGACGCGGGTGGAGAGCAACGGTGCAGATGGGTGGGCGTCGATGCAGGACGCCCTTGCGCGCGTGTTGTCACAGCCCGTGCCGTACCTGGTCACCGCCGGGTCCCACGTCGCCATCGAGGCGGCCGAGCAATGGGATCTGCCGGACGGCGACCGGGCTGCCCTGCGAGAGTGGGGCTTGCCAAGGTTGCCGCTTTTCACGCCCCGCCCTCAGGTCGGCACGGTCCCCGCTCTCCCGCCCAACCGCGCTGGGCGCGCACCCGGTCACGCGTGACCGGGTGCGCGGATCGGGACGTGCTCCGACCATGGCAAGCACGTGCGGCGGAACGTCGGCGAGCCACTCGCCGACCGCCGGCAGCGACCTCGCCCTGGCCAGTACGGCGCACGCGGTGAGCGCGAGCACGGCGGCCAGGGTATGGCGTACTCCGCGCGGATCAGGCGGGTCCGGCACCTCGGCGAGGCGCTCCAGCAGGCCCGGCACCTCACTTCCCCTTGGACCGCATGGCAAACGCCTCAAGGATTTCGTTGCCGTTCTTGTCCACGCCCACCTTGTAGGCGACCGCGGCGTAGCTGTTGTCCTTGAGCTTGTTCCTTGACAGTGGGCTCGGCCGTGTGGTCGCTCTGTGGAGTGATTGCCGGGTATGAGGGCGGTGGCCGCGCTCAGGCGCGGCGGACCCGCCAGAGCCATGCTGCCGTACCGGCCAGCAGGGCGAGCGTCGCCAAGTTGGCCAAGAGGGCTGGGGTGTCGCCCGCCGGGCCGCCGTTGGACAGGTTCCAGGTGGCGATGACGGCACTCGGCAGGACGGCGGCAAGCAGTACGCCGGTGGTCTTCTGGACGGCGATCCAGTGCACTGAGGTGCAGAGAAGTACCGCGCCGATGACGCGGAACAGGACGCCGAACAGCGGGCCGGGGGCGGCGGGGAAAACCATCATGAAGGGCAGCGAGAGGGTGAGCATCAGGAGCGGGACCAGGGGGTGCACCTTGCCGCGCCGGGCGGGTGCGCCGACAAAGCCCCGGGCCGAGGCCCCGGCGGCCCCGTTCCCCGCCTCGGCCAGCGCCGTCGCCGCGATCGTGCGGGGGTCCCCCAGCTCCGCCAGTACCTCGCTGATCGCGGCGTCGGGGCGCTCGGCGCGCGTCACCTCGATGTGTTCGGCGAGGTCGGCGAGGAGTTCCTGGCGGCGGTCGGCGGGGAGTGCGGAGGCCTCGCGCTCAACGGCGGAGAGGTAGTCGCGTACGGGGTCGGCAGAGGTCTTCATACGAGGTCTCCGGTGGAGGGGTGCGGGGTGGTGAGGAAGGTGTCGACGGCGTTGCGGAAGCCGGGCCAGACGCGGGTGAACTCGTCGAGTGCGGCCCGGCCGCTGTCGGTGAGCGCGTAGTAGCGACGGGGTGGTCCGGAGACGGACTCCTGCCAGGTGGTCCACACCAGGTCGTCGCGGCGGAGCCGGGAGAGCAGCGGGTAGACCGTGCCCTGACTGGTGGCCATGGCACCGGAGTCCTCCAGGGCGTGGAGGAGTTCCACGCCGTAGCGGGGGCGGTCCCGCATGAGGGCGAGTACGCAGTACTCCAGGACACCCTTGCGCAGCTGGGCGGCTGCCCGGGCCTGCTTGGTCGAATCACCTGGTTCCATGCGATGCAAGATACCTGGTGGGGCAAATGGATGACAGGGGGCGCGGATCCCCTTAGCGTAGGACCCAGGCCAGGCGCACCCGTGGCGGACGCAGCGTCCGAGCAGTCGCCAGGCCGAACCGCGCCGGTCCCGCGGCGATCAGACCACCCGACACCCCGCTCTTGGCGGGCAGCCCCACCCGCAGCAGCCAGTCGCCCGAGGCGTCGTACATGCCGCACGTCGCCATTACGGCGAGCACCTGCGCGGCGACCGTTTCCTCGGCGACCGCCTCATCGGTGAGCGGGTTCACCCCGCCGTGCGCGAGCGTCGCGGCCATAGCGGCGAGGTCCAGGGCCGTGACCCGCACCGCGCACTGCCGGAAGCAGGTCTCCACCGACGTCACCGGGTCGACGGGCAGCAGACCGGTGCTGCGGATCAGATAGGCGAGGGCGCGGTTGCGGTCGCCGGTGGCGACCTCTGAGGCATACACCGCCTCGTCGACGTCCAGCTGCCGTCCGGCGAACCGGCTCGGGCAGTCCAGGATGCGGTCGAACCTCGGGGCGTCGGCGGTGTCCGGGATCAGCGCGGTGGTGACGATCGCACCGGCGTTGACCATGGCGTTGGCCGGCCGTCCGGTCGCCCGTTCCAGACTGATGGCGTTGAACGCCTCGCCGCTGGGCTCGGCGTTGACCCAGCGGCACACCTCGTCGAGTCCGAGGACGGACAGCGCGAGGGCATAGACGAATGGCTTCGAAACGGATTGCATGGTGAACGGGACGTCGGCCTCACCGGTGCTGTAGCGGTGGCCGTCCATGCTGATGAGCGCCAGCCCGAAGGCGTCCGGGTCGGCCGGCGCCAACTGGGGTATGTAGTCGACGAGTTCCCCGACCCGCTCCCCCGCGAAGCAGCTGCGCAGTTCCCACAGGACGTCCGTCACTGCATCGGCGGCGGCGCTCACCTCGCCCCCCTCGTCAGCTGCGCTCGGCCTGGGCGATCCGGGGGAACGACTTGACGCCCGCTGCCTTACGGCTGTTCGCGTGCTCGCTGACCGTCCTGCCGGGCGGGGCGTCCGCGAAGCCGAGCACCACGGAGTCGAGGACCTTGCCCGACGCATCGACGAACTCCACCCGGACCGCGTAGAACGCCGGCTTGCCGGTGGGGTTGGTGACGCGGACCAGGGCGCTTCGGAACTGCTCGGACTTCGCGACCGGCAGCCCGGTCACCGAGACGTCCTTCACGGCGTTCCCCTGCCCCTGGACTCCTGCGAGCTGCTTGGTCGCCCGCTGCCTGTTGCGTTCGACCTCGGCGGAGACCGAGGCCGCGAATGACTCCTGGGTGCGCGGCGAGGCGCTCGCGGACGGCGACTCGGCCGGGCCCGGGGACACCGTACGGGTGCTCCTGGCCGTGCCCGGCGCGGTGGTGCCGGAGCCGCCGCAGGCGGCGGTTCCGGCGACGATCAGCGCGGCCAGCAGGGCGGGGGGCAGGCGGCGGGCGGTGCGGCCGCCGAGGGTGCGCCGCAGGGGGCGGGACTGGTTCACGGACACTCCGGGTCTGCTCGGGAAAGTGGGTCGACGGCAAACGGCAGGACGAGGGGACGCACTGGACGAACCCGGATCCGCCGGGCTCCTCCACTCGGGTCACTCGGCGTCGTCGCCGAAGACCTCGCGGAGCCGCGCCTCGCTGAGGGTGTCCAGGTTGCTGTGGAGGAGCTCGACGCCGCCACCGGGGAGCGCGTCGCTGATCCGGTCCGGAACCTCGTCCGTGGTCAGCAGGAACAGCGCCGAAGTGCCGGGCGTCACCTGCTTCTTGACCTCGGCGATGAAGTCGTCGTCGATGCCGACGTCGGCCAGCTTGCCACCCAGCGCCCCGGCCGCCGCGCCGATGGCCGCACCCAGCAGCGGCATCAGGAAGATCAGCCCGAAGAGCATCCCCCAGAACGTGCCGCTCAGGGCGCCCGCGCCAACCAGGTTGAGCAGCTGCTTGGTCTTCGGCTTGGCCTTGTCGGCCGGCCAGCCGACCACCGCGGCGTCCAGGATCTTGATCAGCCCCTCTTTCTGCAGGGACTTGAGCGTGGTCTCCACGTCCTCCGCGCCCTCGGCCGACTGGAACTTCCACACGGTGAGCGTGGACATCGCACATCCCTCCTGAGGCAAGGTCAAGCAATTCGCTCACATTAGGATGAAAAGGTATGAATTGACTCGTCGAAATCGCCCGCTCTGCACGGGAGTGGGCGCAATCCCCCGGAGGGAACTATGGATACGGACGCCCTGACCGCCGGCCTGCTGCAGGAGCTGCGAGCGCCCAAGCCCTATCCGGCTGTGTCCCTGACCATGCCGACGCACCGACGGGCTCCGGACAACGCCCAGGACGGGGTACGGCTGCGCAACCTGCTCTCCGAAGCCGAACGGCGGCTCGACGCCGATCCCGCGGTGTCCCGGGAGGCCAGGGCGGCCATCAAGACGCAGCTGGCCCGCGCGGTCGACGAGGTGGATCGACGCCGCAGGCTCGACGGTCTGGTCGTCCTGGCCACGGCGGACGAGCATCAGATCTGGCTGCTTCCCCGTACGGCGCCCGAACGGGTGGTCCTGAGCGACACCTATCTGACCCGGAACCTGGTGGCCGCGAAGGCCCTGGCCGAACCGTACTGGGCACTGACCGTCGCATCCGACCACGCGACACTGTGGAGCGGAACGCCCGACTCCGTGCACCAGGAGCAGACCGGGGGGTTCCCGCTGACGGTTCCGCAGGAGGAGCCGAACCCGCAGCGCGAGGAGCAGATCGGGGACACACCGAGCACGTTCTCCGACGAGGAGACGCGCATCTTCCTGCGCTCCGTCGACGAGAAGTTGCGTGCCGTCCTGGCCGCCGATCCGCGACCGATGTACCTGGTCGGTCTCGCCCCGGCCCTCGCCCTGCTGGACGAGGTCGGCGGGACCACCAAGCCGGCGGTCCGCCGGGTCACGAAGGGGGTACCGGCCGATCTGTCGCCGAGCGGCTTCCTCAAGGAACTCGCACCTGCTCTCGGCCAACGCCGGGCGGAGGCCGCCGCGGAGGTCGCGGCCAGGCTCGACGACGCCCGCGGCCGCCGTGCGTACGCAGGTGGTCTCGACGAGGTGTGGGCAGCTGTACGGGAGGGACGGGCCGCTCTCGTCGCGGTGGAGGAGCAGTTCCAGCAGACCGTACGGGTCACGGACGAGCACCTGGAGCCGGTGCCCGGGGACACCGTGGGCACAGCCGACGGGACGATCCGCGAGGACATCGTCGACGAGCTCGTCGAGGCGGCGCTGGACAGCGGCGCCGATGTGGTGTTCCTCGCCGACGACTCGCTGGCGGAGCACGGGCGGATCGCGGCAGCTCTGCGCTACTGAGCAGGAGTCGCTGCGCAGGAGGAGCACCCCATGTGAACAGGGCCGGAGCGGGCGCGGCGGTACGCAGGACGGCGGACAGGCTCAGGTCGGCGGGCCGCAGCGCCCTCGCCGCTTCGAGGGCGGAGAAGGCCGGGGGCCACCCGCGGCGCGCCCAGCGACGACGCCCCGTCGACCCCCCGACGGCGGAGACCAGGCCCCGGTGGGCGGCTGGGCTGCGATCGCGGCGCCGCACGGCCGGGCGGACGAGGACACGCGCGGCCGCGCATCTGCCCGGGCGGCCGCAAGGCCCCGTACTGGAGCGATCCGATGCGTGCCCCGGGAGCCGCTGGGACACTGGAGAGGGCGCCCCGGACCCCCGTCCCGCAGAAGACACAGCCCCCTGGGAGAGGAAGTGACCGCGCCATGCCACCCGGATCCAGTGCCAAACGTGTGCGGCAGTACGAACACATCAAGGAGAGTGCACAGGAGCGCGGAGTGAGTGAGGAGCGGGCCGAGGAGATCGCGGCGCGCACGGTGCACAAGGAGCGTGTCCGCTCCGGCGAGTCGAGGACCGCGAGCGATCTGTTCGTCCATGACCTCTCGTCCGCGCGGCGCGGCGGTCCGGGCTCTCCCGGCGGACTCGAAGGCCCCACCCGCGACCAGCTCTACGAAGAGGCCAGGAAGAAGAACGTCAAGGGACGCTCGAACATGACGAAGTCCCAACTGGCCAGGGCTGTCGGCCGCTGAGCGCTCGCCCCTGCCGTTCGGCATCCGCCTCGGGGTCCGTCCGGACAGGGCGTTGTCAGCCGTCCCAGGTCCAGTCGGCCACGTGGGGCAGGTCTGTGCTGTGTTCACGGATCCACGCGTGGTGGCGGGTGCGGACATCCGCCATCGCCTGGCGCACGGCCACGGCGCGGACACCGAGTCAGTCCGGGCACCCGGTCGATGACGTCCATGGCCGGCCGGTAGCGGTCGAGGTCGTTGCGGACGACCATGTCGAACGGCGTGGCCGATACCTCGACGTCGGACAGGCCGGACGCCCCTGCCGGAGCAGAGGCGTCCGGTGCGCGGGCCTCGCTCATGTGCGTCTCCTCGACAGGGTCGCAGGCAGTACGGGCCGGCGTCACGGGACAGCTATGCGGACCGGCTTCCGTCCGCCTCGGGGCCGTACCAGACCGTCGTGGCATTGCAGAACTCGCGAATCCCGTGCCCGGCGAGCTCCCGCCCGTAGCCGGAGCGCTTCACTCCGCCGAAGGGCAGTGCGGGATGGGAGGCCGTCATACCGTTGAAGAAGACACCGCCCGCCTGCAGATCACGCACGCACTGACGGCTTTCGTCGGCGTCACGTGTCCATACGTTGGAGCTGAGGCCAAAGGGGCTGTCGTTGGCCAGGGCCACGGCCTCGTCCAGGTCGGCGGCCCGGTACAGCGTGGCGACGGGGCCGAAGGTCTCCTCGCGGTGGATCCGCATGGCCGGGGTGATCGCGGTGAGGACGGTGGGGGCGTAGAACCAGCCGCGGTCCAGCCTCGCGCCCAGGCCGGTGGGCCGACTGCCACCGCAGAGCACGGTCGCGCCCTGCCGTACGGCGTCGTCCACCAGCTCCTCGATGTCGGTGCGGCCCTGTTCGCTGGCGAGGGGGCCAATGTCGGTGGACTCCTGCTGCGGGTCGCCGACCTTCAGAGCACGCATTCCCGCGGTGAACTCCTCGGCGAACTCGTCGTACACATCGGTGTGCACGATGAACCGTTTGGCGGCGATGCAGGACTGGCCGTTGTTCTGCACGCGGGCGGTCACCGCTGTACGGGCGGCCTGCCGCACGTCGGCCGAGGGAAGGACGAGAAACGGGTCGCTGCCGCCCAGTTCCAGCACGGTGTGCTTCACCTCGTCGCCCGCGATCGCCGCGACCGCGCGGCCGGCCGGCTCGCTCCCGGTGAGGGTGGCGGCGACGACCCGGGGGTCACGCAGGATGGACTCGACCGCCCCGGACCCGACCAGCAGCGTCTGGAAGCAGCCTGCCGGGAAACCCGCCCGGCGGAACAGGTCCTCCAGGTACAGCGCGGTCTGCGGGACGTTCGACGCGTGCTTGAGCAGGCCGACGTTGCCCGCCATGAGCGCGGGGGCCGCGAACCGTACCACCTGCCAGAGCGGGAAGTTCCACGGCATCACGGCGAGGACGGGGCCCAGCGGACGGTAGTGGACATAGGCCCGGGAGGCTCCGGCGTCGCCCACGTCGCCCGCCGACGGGTGCTCGTCCGCGAGAAGGCCCTCGGCGGCGGCCGCGTACCAGCGCATGGCCTTGGCGCATTTCGCGGCCTCCGCACGGGCTGCCTTGACGGGCTTGCCCATTTCGGTGGTCATGGTGCGGGCGATGTCCTGCTGGTCCGCGTCGAGGAGGTCGGCGGCCAGGTTCAGCAGGCGGGCCCGTTCGCCGAACCCGGTCGTACGGTACTCCCGGAACGTGGTGTCCGCGGTCGCGAGCCTGCGTTCGATCTCCGCGGCTCCCAGTGCGTCGAACGTCTTGAGGGTCTCGCCGTTCGCGGGGTTGACCGTCGCGATGGGCATGACTGCCGCCTCCTTGCCTCGGTTCTTCGACCGTGCCGCGCCACGCCCCGTCGCGCAACGCGGGCCCTGGTGCGGGTAACCCGACCGGCGCGGACCATGCGTGCTGTGAGCACGTCATCCGCGCCGGTGGGCAGGGCAGAGTTCTTCGCGTACGGACCCGCGTACCGGTCCGGGTGGGGATATGCGCTGCCCGTTTCGTGGGGCAGGCAGCGGCGGCCGCGTCAGACGAGGGCGGGCTCGGAGACGGGCGGCAGCAGGAACTCGCCCACCCCGGGCAGCGGCGTGCGCGGCACCAGATCGGTACTGCGCGGAGCCTCGGCGTAGCGGGTGAACCAGACGACCTTGCCGTCGAGAGTCCGGCAGGTGCCCCAGCTGTGGCTCAGGGCCATCACACGGCTGAGACCACCGCCGCCGGTGCTGAGCAGCCGCGGCATCTCCGAGCTGTTGTCTGCGACGGAGACCGTGAGGTGCCGTCCGGACCATCGGAGTTCGACGACGCAATGGTTTTCGTCACCGACGTGCCGGTGGACGTTGGTCAGCAGCTCCTCCACGCCCCGGCACACCGGCCGGACGTGGAGTTCGAGGCTCCAGTGGCGCAGATGCGCGGCGACGATCCGTCGCACCTGGGTAACGCGCTCTGCCGATACCTGGAGTTCGACCAGATAGTGCCGGTCGAGTGGAACGGTCATCGTCGAGGCTCCTCACATCGAGGCCCACCTGCTTCGCCCGCTGAACCAACGACCCCCCGAACACGAAGAGTGAGCAGATGTCACTGTTAGGTCACTCCTTAGGGTGACCCGGCAGGACCGGTTGCGCAACACGTCGGCCGACATGGCCGCGGCTACGGGACGGGGAAACCGTCCCGAAAGCCCTGCTCAGCCCCGGAAGAGGGCTGAGCAGCGCTTGCGCGCCGAGCAGTGTCATGCGCATGAGCTCACCGCCGATGTGCCACGCTTCACCGGGCGTCAGGGCAGATACGGCAGCAGCTTGTCCGGAGTGAGCGGGAGATTGCGCAGCCGGGCTCCGGTGGCGTGCCGCACCGCGTTGCCGATGGCGGCCGCGGCCCCGACGATGCCGATCTCGCCGATGCCCTTGCTGCCCATCGGGTTGAGATGCGGGTCGTCCTCGTCGATCCAGTGCGCCTCGATCTCCGGGACGTCGGCGCAGACCGGCACATGGTAAGAGGCGAGATCGTTCTGCGTGAAGTCGCCGAAGACGGGGTCGATCGTGCTGCCCTCGGTCAGCGCCATGCCGAGCCCCATGATCATGCCGCCGATGAACTGGGAGCGTGCGGTACGGGAGTTGAGAACGCGTCCGGCGGCGAAGACGCCGAGCATGCGGCGCACCCGGACCTCACCGGTGCGGCTGTCGACGGCGACTTCGGCGAAGTGCGCGCCGAACGCATGCCGTGCGTAAGGGGATTGCACAGCCGTCTCCTCCGCGGTGTCGGCGGTGACCGTGAGGCCCTTGTCGGGCAGGGGTCCGGTGCGCTCGCGCAGGTGTCGTACCAGGGCGGTGGACGCCTTGTGCACGGACCAGCCCCAGGACGCCGTACCCGCGGAACCGCCGGCCAGGGGCGTTTCGGGCAGCGCGCTGCTGCCGATGTCGATCCGGACGTCGGCCACGGGGGTGTCCAGCACGGACGCGGCGATCTGCGCGAGGACGGTGCGGGCGCCGGTGCCGATGTCGGTGGCATTGATCCTGATGCGGTAGGTGCCGTCGGCAGCGGCGTGCGCCGAGGCGCTGGAGCCGGCGATGTATACGGGGTACGTGGCGGAGGCGACGCCCGTACCGAGCAGCAGTGGGCCTTCCTTTCGGACCGCGGGGCTCGGATCGCGGTCGTACCAGCCGAACCGTGCGGCGCCGTCCTCCAGGCAGGCGGCCAGGCCGCGGCTGCTGAAGGGGCGGCCGGTGTCGGGTTCGTACGCGGGGTCGTTGCGCAGGCGCAGTTCGACGGGGTCGATACCGAGGGCCACGGCCAGCTCGTCCATGGCCGACTCCAGCGCGTACATGCCGGGGGCCTCGCCGGGTGCGCGCATCCACGAGGGGCTGGGCACGTCCAGGGCGGCCACCCGGTGGACGGTACGGCTGTGCCCGGACGAGTACATCGTGCGAGCCGGCACGGCCGCCTGTTCCACGAACTCCTTGACCGTGGAGGTGTGGGTGATGATCTCGTGGGCGAGCGAGGTGAGGGTACCGTCGAGTTCCGCGCCGAGTCTGACGCGTTGCACGGTGGGGGCGCGGTGACCCACGACGGCGGGCAGTTCGCGTCGAGGCACGGCGAGTTTGACGGGGCGTCCGGTGTGGCGCGCGGCCATGGCGGCCAGTACCACCTGCGGGCGCGCGGTGACCTTGGAGCCGAAGCCGCCCCCGACGTGTTCGGAGACGACCGTGACCTGTTCGGGTCGGAGTCCGAACACGGCGGCCAGGGAGTCGCGGACCGTTCCGGTGCCCTGGCTGGAGTCGTACACGGTCAGCTGCCCGTCGTCCGTCCAATGGGCGGTGGAGGCGTGCGGTTCCATGGGGTGGTTGTGCAGGGGCCCGAGCGTGTAAGTGGCGTCGATCTGTACGGGGGACACGGCGAAGGCGCGGTCGACGTCGCCGCGTTCGCGAACGGCGGGGTATCCACCGTTCACCGTCTGCGGTGTGTACAGGCCCGGGTGGTCCTCGTCGAGCAGGACATCGTGCCCGGCACTCTCGTACTCGATCCGGACGGCCTCGGCTCCGGCGCGGGCCGATTCGAGGGTGTCGGCCACCACGAGCGCGACGTGCCGGCCCCGGTGCGGCACCCGGGCGTCCTGGAGGACGGCGAGGTCCGGGTCGTCGGGCTGCTTCAGCTTCGGGGCGTTTTCATGGGTGAGGACGGTGTGCACGCCGGGCAGGGCGAGTGCCTCGTCGGTGTGGATCGCCGTGATCCGGCCGCGTACGACAGTGGCCGGTACGGGCCAGGCGTACAGACAGCCCGGCGGAGTGTGCTCGGCGGCGTAGCGGGCGGCGCCGGTGACCTTGTCCCGGCCCTCGAGGCGGACCACAGGGCTGCCCAGCGGCTGGGGGGCGTCACTCATGGCGGGAAGTCCCCTTCTTCAGATGCGGGCGGTGAGTGCGGCGAGTGCGCCGACGGCCAGGCTGCGGGCGAGCTCCACCTTGAATGCGTTGTCGCGCAGCGGCCGGGCGGTCGCGAGCTCGGCGTCCACGGCCCGGGTGAAGGTGTCGTCGGTGGTGGTGGCGCCCCGCAGGATCTCTTCCGCGGCGCGGGCGCGCCAGGGGCGGTGAGCGAGCCCGCCGAAGGCCAGTGCTGCGTGCTCGATGCGGCCGTCGCGGACGGTGACGACTGCGGCGACGGAGGCGAGCGCGAAGGCGTACGAGGCACGGTCGCGGGCCTTGCGGTAGACGGAGGCGGCGCCGTCGGGACGCGGCGGCAGCAGCACCTCGGTGATCAGCTCGCCCGGCCGGATCACGGTGTCGCGGTCGGGAGCGTCTCCCGGCAGCCGGTGGAAGTCGGTGACGGGAACGCTCCGCTCGCCGTCCGGCCCGTACAGCTGGACCGTGGCGTCGAGGGCCGCCAGGGCGACGGCCATGTCCGACGGATGGGTGGCGACACATGCCTCGGAGTGGCCGATGACCGCCAGGTCGCGGTGGGCGCCTTCACGGGCGGGGCAGCCGGTGCCCGGTGCCCGTTTGTTGCACGGCTTCGAGGTGTCCTGAAAGTACGGGCATCGGGTGCGCTGCAACAGGTTTCCGCCGGTCGTGGCGGTATTGCGGAGCTGCCCGGAGGCTCCGGAGAGCAGTGCCTGCGACAGGGCGGGGTAGCGGGTGCGCACGGCGTGGTGGGCGGCGAGGTCACTGTTGCGTACGGTCGCACCGATGCGCAGACCTCCGTCGGGGGTGTCCGCCACCTGGTCCAGGGGCAGTCCGCTGATGTCGACGAGGAGATCCGGGGTCGCCACACCGAGCTTCATCAGATCGATCAGATTGGTGCCCCCGCCGAGGAAGACGGCCCCCGGGTGGCAGGTCATCGCGCTGACCGCCTCGTCAGTGGTGCGGGCGCGCAGATATCCGAACGGTTTCACGGCGCCACGTCCTCGATCGCTTCGACGATGCGCGGGTAGGCGCCGCAGCGGCACAGGTTGCCGCTCATCCGCTCACGGATCTCGGGGGCGGTGAGCCGCGCCGGGGCGGAGCCGTCCTCGCCATCCTCGGTGGCGTGGGACGGGAAGCCGTCCGCCGCTTCACCGAGCATGCCGACGGCCGAGCAGATCTGACCGGGTGTGCAGTAGCCGCACTGCAGGGCGTCCCTGGCCAGGAATGCCTCCTGGACGGGATGCAGCCGGTCACCGTCGGCAAGTCCCTCGACGGTCGTGATGCGGGCCCCGTCGTGCGCGACGGCGAGCAGCAGACAGCTGTTGGCGCGCCGGCCGTCGACGATGACGGTGCACGCCCCGCACTGGCCGTGGTCACAGCCCTTCTTGGCGCCGGTGAGGCCCAGGTGTTCGCGCAGCGCGTCCAGGACGGTCGTGCGGTGATCGAGTGTCAGGGTCCGTGCCGTGCCGTTGATGTGCAGCGCCAGGGTGGAACGGTGACGGGTCTCCCCCAGCTGTCCGGAACTGTTCTCCCGCTCGCTGGTGGGATCCACTCGCCCGCACCTCTCATCACTGTGACTTTTGCGTGCTTTGTGCCATATTTTTGTACCAGATGTGCACGACTTTCCGGTTCATTGCCCCGCGCCGGTTCGGTTCTGCGCCCTACCGGCTCTCCAGCCGCAGGCGCACCTCCTCCTCCTGGTCACCGGAGACCGTTCCGACGACCTGCACCGTGAAGGCGTCGGCCAGGTGTTTCCTGAGCTCCTCGACCGCCCAGTAACCGCCCTGCACATCGACCTTCACGGGCTTGCCCAACGCGACGGGACCCGAGACCACCCGCGCCTCGGACACGTCGACGGTCACGGTCCATACCGTGGGGCGCTTTCCCGCCAAGTCCTGCGGCACATCCACCAGGGCCCTGTCAGTGGCGAAGGCGGCCCGCAGGACGTCGAAGACCGTTCGTGCGTCATCCTTCGCGCATCCGCTGATGGCGACGGACACCTCCTTTCCGTACCGACTCTCCTCCGTCTGCGACTGTGTGCTGTTCACCGGGGTTCCTTCCGCTCGGAGTTCTGCCGTACGTCCCCGCGCCGGGGACCGACGGTGTGGACCGGATCCTCGGCGGACGCGATGCCGGCCGCGAAGATCCCGAAGCGTGTGCGGGCCGAACCCGCGAGCAGCGCGGGTCCGGCGCCGACGGCGGCCGCCTGGCGGTTTCCGAGCACGGCTGCTCCCGCGGCGCCGGCCACGGTGAGCACACGGCCGGAGCGAAGCAGTGTTCCGGCCCGCCCCCTCGTGGTACGACTCGGCGTTCCGCCGCCCGGTGCACGAGGCTCACCCGGTCCCATACGCCGCGACATCGCCGCACGCCTCCTGCCCAGCGGATCGCCGCTGGTCAGTTGTCGGCAGACCGGCCAACGGCCGATCGGATTCGGCACCGCCATCGCATCCCTCCGGCGATTCGGGAACCCTCTCCAGGCTCACCCCACGGCTGGGTGTCGGCGACACGAGAGGGACGACGGCGGATGCGCGCGGCGGCGGTGAACCGCGTGCCGCCGAACCCGACGGGAATTGACGTCCGGGCAGACCGCTCCGCCAGGGGGAGGAACAAGCGTGTCCGCCGCTCGGCCATCGGGGCCACTGAGCAACGAAACTTTTTTCAACTTATATCCACTTAAAACATGAATTGACAGCCATTGTCGAGTGACATCCTCATGCCGGGGTATTCAGCATGTATGGACGTTTCGAACGGAGCCCTCAGTTCCCTGGCCCTGCTCCTCGCGGCCGGACGGGGCGCGACCGGGGTG
This sequence comes from Streptomyces sp. NBC_00873, assembly GCF_045207415.1. Taxonomy (NCBI): domain Bacteria; kingdom Bacillati; phylum Actinomycetota; class Actinomycetes; order Kitasatosporales; family Streptomycetaceae; genus Streptomyces; species Streptomyces sp. NBC_00873. The sequence continues at coordinate 8,710,073 of NZ_CP108803.1, read as the reverse complement.
GTGATGCCGATTGTCGGAGTGGCCCTGGTGGGCATGCTGATCGGTGCTTTCTGGCTGGGAATGCGGCGCCGGGACCAGGAACTGCCGCCGCCCCGGCCGGACGAGCAGCCGCCGCGGCCGGACCACCGGACCCACATGGAAGAGCGCGACGTCCACGGCGACGACAGCTTCCCGGCCGACGGGCGGGGACTTTGGCCCTACGAACTCGGTGACCACGGCAACGAGCCCATCCCCCGGGACAGGGAAGAGCCACGCGACTGAACCGGATTCCGACGCAACGGTCTCCGCCCCAGTGACCGGTCGGCATCTTCGTCATGGGCGGCTGCTTTTCGTTCTCCCAGAGGGCTTCGAGGGCCCGGGCGCGAACGAACAGGAGTCCCCCGCGGACATACCGCGGGGGCTGATCGCCCTCGGTGTCGCCCCGCTGTGCGCCACCGCCGGGCGGAGTGTGACCTGCCGCCCGCGGGAGGTGGGACCGGGCCCGGCGCGTGTTGCGGAAGTCGCCGACCGAAGTGAGGCTGATAGAGGCCCGACGGCCACCGGCAACGCATGCCGAAGACCCGACGAAGGCAGTGGGACCATGACCGGAGGCAAACCCAGGACGGTGTCCGCGCCGGCTGCGCTCACAGGGTCGGCTGCTCCCTGCTGGGTCAACCTCATGACCCGCGACCTGGAATCGGCGCAGGCATTTTACAGCGCCGTACTGGGCTGGACCTTCCGTGCGGGCAAGCTGGGTCAGGAGTTCTCCGTGGCGCGCCGCGACGACGTGCCCGTGGCCGGCATCGCCGCGGTGGCGACGGCCTATCAGGTCGCCGTCGTCTGGACGCCCTACTTCGCCGTCCGGGACGCGGACGTGACCGCCGCACGGATCCGCGAGCGCAGCGGAACGGTCGCGGTGGGGCCGCTGGCCCTCGGCAAGGGGCGCGGGGCGCTGGCAGCGGATCGCGACGGCGCCGTGTTCGGCTTCTGGGAGCGCACGGCGCCGGCGACCTCTCCCCCGGCGCCGGGCAACTACTCGCATGCCTGGCTCCGACTGCGCACCAGGAGCGCCTTCGAGGCGGCGATCTTCTATGGCGAGGTCCTCGACTGGGCGACCGGACGCCCCGGCTGCTGCGAGGTGTCGTACGCGAAGGACGAGGTCATCGTGGAGTGCGGCGGCAGGCAGCTCGCCCGTATCAGCTCCGGGGCGGTCGAGGCGGCACCCGATCCGCTGATCCGTCCGCACTGGCAGGTCCACTTCCCGGTGGACGATGTGGCGGCGGCGGTGACCTCGGCGCGCGAGCACGGGGGCTCGGTCGTCGAGGAGCGGTCGACGAGCGAGGGCAGCGAAGCCACGCTGCTGGATCCGGACGGTGGACTGTTCACCGTCACGGACGTCCGGAACCCGGCCGCGGAGGTCGTGGAGGTCACGGAGGCCGCGGAGGACACGTAGACCGGCTTGGAAGGAACGGGTTCCGTAACCCCTCCCCCGTCTCGACGGCTCGGCGCCGACTCGCCTACGATCTTGAGTACGGCATCGCGCGTCGGTCACCGGCCGGGTGAGGCGTGGAGGTGCCCGTGAGATGCCCGTTGGAGGCATTCCACAGTGTCAGTCGAGTTGAATCACACCATCATTCACGCCCGGAACAAGCGGGAATCCGCCGAATTCCTGGCGAACATCCTCGGTCTGGAAATCGGCGCGGAATGGGGTCCGTTCATCGCGGTCGCCACCGCGAACGGGGTCACGCTGGATTTCGCGACCATTCCCGCCGAATCGATCACCATGCAGCACTACGCCTTCCTTGTGTCGGAGGCGGAGTTCGACGCCTCATACGCCCGCATCAAGGAGCTCGGGATCACCTACTGGGCCGATCCGCACCAGAAGCATCCGGGCGAGATCAACCACAATGACGGCGGCCGGGGTATCTACTTCCTCGATCCCGCCGGCCATGCCATGGAGATCATCACGCGTCCCTACGGCGGCTTCGCCTCGTAGCGGGGCCCGGCACACGAGGGGTTCGGCCGGGGCCAGGTATCCGGGTCCCGGCCGGGCCCTTCTGCGGTCCGTCAGCCGACCGGGAGCATCAGCTCGGGCCGGTCCCACATCACGGCGGGCGGCCGGGCGGTCTCGGTGCCGGTCCGCCGAGCGCCCACACTGCGGTAGAAGCCCTCGGCGGGCGGATGCGAGACGATGCGGACGCCGGTGAGTCCGGCATTCCGTGCCTCGCCGCACAGATGCCGGATGAGCAGGCGGCCGATCCCGAGGCCCTGGGCATCGTCGGCGACGAACATCAGGTCCAGTTCCGGCGGGTCGAGGATCAGCGAGTAGAAGCCGAGCAGCCGGCCGGAACCGGACTCCGCCGACTCGACGGCGGCGAAGACCCGATGGGTCTCGATGTAGTCGGCTCCCACCCGGTATCCGGCGACCATGGGCGCGTAGGGCCCTTCGTAGGCACGGGAGTTCCTGACCAGCCGGGTGAGACGCTTCGCGTCGCCCGCCGTCGCCCGCCGGACCCGCACCGCGTCGCGACCCACCTCGCCACTCGACGACGTAACACTCCATCTCATAGAGGGAGTATTACGCATCAGTGGACGGACCGCCGCCCGGACCTACCCCGAGCCGCGTCCGTCGCGCCACTCCCCGACCAACGTGTCGATGTCGAACGGGCGCAGATTCAGCAGCGGCCCCGGCGGCGGCCGCCGGATCGCCGCCTCGATCTTCTCGTTGACCTCGGTGAGCATCCGGCGCACCTCGGCCTCCGAACGGGCTCCGGACACCGCCTCGCGCACATCCTCCGCCTCCTTGCGCAGGGCCAGGGCCGGCGGGAGCATCGACACGCCTTCGCGCTGCATCTTCGCCTTGATCCACCAGGCTTCGTCGTACGGGCGGTCGATATCGGGCAGCGGCTTGCCGAAACCCGGCAGTTGGGAGAAGTCGCCGCGCTCCTCGGAATCGTGGATCTGCTTGTCGACCCATGATTCGAAGCTGACGCCCGGGGGTTTGCGCTCGGTCAACGTACGCCCCTCTCGGAGAACCCGTGATCCCGTCCCTCCACGATACCGAGGGCCGGCCCCTCAGTGCTGGTGCCCGCTGCTCGCCTCGGTCCGGGCCCTCACCGAGGGCTTCACCTCGACCGTGAAAGCGGCGGTGCGGACCTTCCCCTCGTGCTGGAAGTCGAGGAACAGGCGGTACATCCCCGCGCTGGGCGCCGTCGCCGTGAAGGAGACCGCCGGTCCGGGACCGCCGTCGTTCGGGTGGACGTGCAGATAGGCGAGGTCCCCCGAGCGCAGGGCGACAAGGTGCCCGTAAGCGCCGAGATAGGGCTGCAGATCGGTGACCGGCTCTCCGTTCCGGCTGATGGTCAGTTCGAGCTCACTCTCCCGGCCGGCCCGGAGTTCGCCACCGAGGGCGACCCGGTAGCCCTCGACCTCGGTCGTGCTGCGGGCGGCCGGCAGAGCGGCGGGGCGGTAGGCGCCGGAGACCGGGAGATCCGCGCCCAGCGTGACGTTCTTGGCGCCTTCGGCGGCCGGGGTGAAGTCCGCGAATGCCCGGTAGTCACCGGCTTTCGGCAGATCGACGGAGGTCGACCAGGTGCCGTCGGCCGCGCGGACAGGGTGCAGATGCCGGTACTCGGTGAGGTCGCGCGAGGCGAGGATGAAATGCAGTTCCTTGCCGTGTTCGCGCCGGAAGGCGGTGACCTTGCGGCCGGCGTCGTCCTCGATCGCGAACCGGATCCCGGTCCGGCCGCCCGCGGCGACCGCGGGTGTGTCGAGCGCCAGCGTGTAGCCGTCCTCGGATATCTGCAGTCCGCCGGGCCCGTGCTCCGCCGCGCCGTCCCGCCCGGTGGCGCCGTGGCCGCTGTGCTGCTGCGGCGCGTGAGCGCCGGTGGAGACCAGCGGGTCGACCCCCTTGCCGACGCCGTACGCCGTCCCGAAGGTCGCAGCAAGCGCGGCGGCAAAGACGGTGATCTTCAGTCCGTTGTTCATGACGGCCTCCATCGGCAGGGAAGCGGGCGCTTCCGACAGGCCAACAACATACCCCCTAGGGGTATCAAGTCAACCCGCCGGCGCCCTGCCGACGGCCGGTTCCGGGATCAGGCGGAGACCACGAGCCGGCTCCGCAGCCGCTCCACCACGGGCTCGGGGACCCGCAGCCCGTCGCGCACATATCCGTCCAGCCCGCCCCACCGCTCGTCCATGGCATCCAGGGCGACGTCGAGATAGCGGGGGCGGACCTCGATGATCGCGGCGGCGATCTCCGGGTCGCCACCTGCGTCCAGGAAGCCCTGCACATACGGGCGGAAGGCGGCCCGCACCACCGGATTCACGGCAAGGAACTCGGCACGTACGACCTCGCGCGAGGCCCCGACCATCAGCAGGAGCAACGCGGTGGCCCAGCCGGTGCGGTCCTTGCCCGCCGTGCAGTGGAAGAGCACCGGACGGGCCCCGTCGTCCGCGGCGGTCTCGACGAAGGCCCGGTACGCGGCCGAGGCGCCCGGCGACAGCACCATCTGCCGGTATGTCTGCGCGAACAGCTCCTCGGCCTTTCCGCCCCCGAGCAGCTCGTCCGCGGTCACCCGGTCGGCAAGCAGCGCGCGCAGCCGGGCGGGTGCCACACCCGGGTTGTCACCGAGGACGTCGGCGACGAACAGCCGGGCTCCCGGCGGCAGACGGTCCGGGGCCGCCGTGCGCTCATCCGCGGTCCGCAGGTCGACGACCGTACGGATGCCGAGGGCGGTCACCGCCGGGTCGTTCACCGTGTCGAGCTCACTGAGCTGACCGGAGCGCACTACCGCACCGGGCCGGACGCGGCGGTCGGGACCCAGCGAAATGCCGCCCAGATCGCGCATATTGACGACGGTGGCTGCCGGAACGGGCCTGGCGGTCTGCACGATGAACTTCCCCTTATTCCGGACACGGCTGATGAATTGATTCGGCTCGGCCGAATCAACTCGCGGGCTGCCAGGAGATCGACAAAAGAAACGCCGGGAGCGGGGCGGTGGGCGGCGGCCGGGTCAGCCTGCCAGAATCTTCGCCTTCTGCGCCTCGAACTCGGCTTCGGTCAGAACGCCTTGCTTCTTCAGCTCGGCCAGCCGTTCCAGTCGGTCGAGGAGGTCGTCCGCCGCAGGCGCGGACGGCGCCACCTGCTGCTGCATGGCCTGTTGCTGTTGTACGGCCCGCTGTTCCTCCACCTGCTGCTGTGCGGCCACCTCCTGGGCTCCCCACTTCTCCTGCTGATGCCTCTGGACCCGTCCACCGACGGCCGATGCGGTTCCGGCGACGACTGCTGTGCGCGCCACGGCGCCCAGCAGTCCCGGTCCGCGGCGGTTCATGCCCGGTCCTCGGAAAATCGGCATGATGTGCGCCCCTTCCAGTGCGATGCGGTGATGACGACGGTCGACGGGCGGGGCGGGTTCAGCCGGCCGAACCGGAGGCGGCCACGGCCGCTTCCGCGACGTCGGCCGGGATCCGCTCATGGGCCACCAGCTGGCCGCCCGAGGCGCGAATGGCCTCCGTGAGCGGTACCGCCCACAGGTCCTCCCACACGATCAGCGCGGCGGAGCTGCCCCGGGGCACGCACTCCCCGAGGGCGCGGATGTCCTCGCTGTTCAGCAGGCCGCTGACCACTCCCTCGACCGGCTCGAAGGACACCAGGTCATCAGGGTCGAGGTCCTCCAGTTCGACCATGTCGAGCGTGCCGTCCTCGGCGCGGTACACAAACGTGAGGTCGAGGATTCGCACTGCCTTCGAGGCGACCACGTCCGCCAGCGCCGGCGCGATGGCACCGGTGAAATGACTGCCGGGGAATGCGATGACGACGTACTCCACTGGTCCCACAGCCACGGGCGTTTCCTCTCCTGAGGGATGGAATGCCAGCAGCATAACTTCGGTCATTTACTGCCGCACTATGACAATTTGCCCGCGACAGCGACCTCTGTGGTCGCTAGCGGCAGAGAACGACGGGGGTGACCTCGGTTGCCTTGACGCTGGTCCACACGGCCGTACCTGCGGCGAGCCCCCGTTCGGCGGCCGCTTCGGGGGTGACCTCGGCGACCGGATCCGACGTCCCGGCGGAGATGATCACCACTCGGAGCCGGCCGCTGTCCGCGAGCGCGAGACTCCCGTCGGGCACGCCGGTACCGGGCCGGGCGTTGCGCCCGGTCATCCGCGCCACCCACGGCGACCGATGGGCGAGGTGGCCGGCGCCTGGCCCGTCGAGCCACTGCTGCGCGCCGCGGCGGGTTGTATCGGGCAAGCCCCCCAGCAGACGCGCACCGCCCGCCCAATCGCACAGGCGACCGTATGTGCGACAAGATAGTCGGAATGATCTCGCAACTGCAATGCCGGCAGCAGATCCATGGAGCACATGCCGACAGGAGTCGAGGAAACACCATGGTCTTGACGGATCTCCGACTACGCCACCGTCCGTACTGGATCAAGCGCGTTGGGAGAGGGCAAGGTCACAGGCGGTCCCCCTGCTGCTCATCTGAGCCTTCGCCTAGCATCCAGGCATGACGGTCCTGCCTGCTGACGGGCTTTCGTTGGCCGCCGAGTTCCCTGATCCAGCCCATGAGCAGTGGCAGAGCCTTGTCGAAGGTGTGCTGCGCAAGTCGGGCAAGGATGTTGCGGGTTCGGCCGCCGAGGAAGCATTGTCCACCACGGTGGAGGACGGGCTCATCACCCGCCCTCTCTACACATCGCGCGATAGCGCACCCGATGCCGGATATCCGGGCTTCGCTCCCTTCACCCGCGGCAGCAACGCCGCGGGGAACGCGGTGGGCGCCTGGGACGTAAGGCAGCGGCACAGCCTGACGGATCCGGCCCGGCTCAACGAGGCCGTGCTCGCAGATCTGGAGAACGGTGTCACGTCGCTGTGGCTGACCGTCGGCGGTACCGCGGGTGTACCGGTGTCCGGTCTGGCGCGGGCGCTGGACGGTGTCTACCTCGATCTGGCTCCCCTCGCGCTCGACGCGGGCGGTGAACTCGATGCCGCGGCAACGGAACTGCTCCGGCTGTATGAGGCGCGCGGGGTTGCCGCGGCATCGGTGCGCGGCAGTCTCGGCGCGGATCCGCTGGGGCAGGCGGCGCGCAACGGCGATGCTCCGGATCCGACGGCCGCCGTGCACTGGGCGGAGCGGTGCGCGAAGGAGTACCCCGGGCTCCGGGCTCTGACGGTGGACGCGCTGCCGTACCACGAGGCCGGTGGCTCGGCCGCCCAGGAACTGGGCAGTTCGCTGGCCACGGGTGTGGCCTATCTGAGGGCGCTGACCGGGGCGGGGCTCTCCGTCGAGGCGGCCTGCGCGCAGGTGGAGTTCCGGTACGCCGCGACGGCCGACCAGTTCCTGACCATCGCCAAGCTGCGGGCGGCACGTCGGCTGTGGGCGCGAGTGGCCGAGGTGTGCGGGGCTCCGGGCGCCGGTGCGCAGCGTCAGCATGCGGTGACGTCGCCGGTGATGATGACGCGGCGCGATCCGTGGGTGAACATGCTGCGGACGACGCTGGCGTGTCTGGGCGCGGGAGTCGGCGGGGCCGACTCCGTCACCGTGCTGCCGTTCGATCACGCGCTGGGTCTGCCGGACGCGTTCGCCCGGCGCATCGCCCGCAATACGTCGACGATCCTGCTGGAGGAGTCGCATCTGGCCCGGGTCATCGACCCGGCGGGCGGCTCGTGGTACGTGGAGCGACTGACCACCGAACTCGCCGACACCGCCTGGGCGTTCTTCCAGGAGATCGAGCGGGCAGGTGGCCAGGCCGCGGCGCTGGGCTCCGGCCTGGTCGGTGAGCGGCTGGCAGCCACCTGGGCGGCGCGCAGCAAGGATCTGGTGCGGCGCAAGGAGCCGATCACCGGGGTCAGCGAGTTCCCGCAGCTGACGGAGCGTCCGGTGGAGCGCGAGACCGCTCCCGGCAACGGTGGCGCGGCGGGCGGCCTGCCCGTGGTCCGTCGTGACGAGGCGTTCGAGGCGCTGCGCGCGCGGTCGGACGCCCATCTGGCGGCGACGGGCAGCCGCCCGCGGGTGTTCCTTGCCGCGCTCGGACCCGCGTCGGCGCACACCGCGCGGGCCACGTTCGCCTCGAACCTGTTCCAGTCGGGCGGGATCGAGCCCGTGCATGACCCGGTGTCGGTGGACGCGTCGACGGCCGCCGGAGCCTTCGCCGCCAGTGGGGCAGGCGTGGCGGTGCTGTGTTCCAGTGACGCGCTCTACGCCGAGCAGGCCGGTGCCGTGGCCTCGGCGCTGCGCGCGGCCGGTGCGCAGCGGGTGTTCCTCGCGGGCCGGCCCTCCGAGTATGCCGATGTCGACGCGTACGTCTTCGCGGGCTGCGATGTGGTGGCCGTGCTCTCCTCCGTTCTCGACCGTATGGGTGTGGCGTAATGCGGATCCCCGACTTCTCCGACATCGAACTCGGGCCGGGCACCGGCGCCGAGGGGTCCGAGGACCAGTGGCGCACAGCGGTGAAGGAGTCCACCGGCGACCCCGAAGGCGATCTGCTGTGGGAGACACCGGAGGGCATCTCGGTCAAGCCGCTGTACACCGGGCGTGACCTGGAAGGGCTCGACTTCCTCGGCACGTACCCGGGTATGGCCCCGTATCTGCGTGGTCCCTACCCGACGATGTACGTCAACCAGCCCTGGACGATCCGCCAGTACGCGGGCTTCTCCACGGCCGAGGAGTCCAACGCCTTCTACCGCCGCAACCTCGCGGCCGGGCAGAAGGGACTCTCCGTCGCCTTCGACCTGCCGACCCACCGCGGCTACGACAGCGACCACCCGCGGGTGACCGGCGATGTCGGCATGGCGGGCGTGGCGATCGACTCGATCTACGACATGCGCCAGTTGTTCGACGGCATTCCGCTGGACCGTATGACGGTGTCGATGACGATGAACGGCGCGGTGCTCCCCGTACTCGCGCTGTACATCGTGGCCGCCGAGGAGCAGGGCGTACCGCCCGAGAAGCTGGCCGGGACCATTCAGAACGACATCCTCAAGGAGTTCATGGTCCGCAACACCTACATCTATCCGCCGAAGCCCTCGATGCGGATCATCTCCGACATCTTCGCGTACACCTCGCAGAAGATGCCGCGCTACAACTCGATCTCCATCTCCGGCTATCACATCCAGGAAGCGGGTGCGACGGCCGATCTGGAGCTGGCGTACACCCTCGCGGACGGGGTGGAGTATCTGCGGGCCGGGCGGGACGCCGGTCTCGATGTCGACGCGTTCGCACCGCGGCTGTCCTTCTTCTGGGCCATCGGCATGAACTTCTTCATGGAGATCGCCAAGCTGCGGGCGGCCCGGCTGCTCTGGGCGAAGTTGGTCAAGGAGTTCGAGCCGAAGAACGCCAAGTCCCTTTCGCTGCGCACCCATTCGCAGACATCGGGATGGTCGCTCACCGCGCAGGACGTGTTCAACAACGTCACGCGGACCTGTGTGGAGGCGATGGCCGCCACTCAGGGGCACACCCAGTCGCTGCACACCAACGCCCTCGACGAGGCCCTCGCGCTGCCGACGGACTTCTCGGCGCGGATCGCCCGGAACACCCAGCTGCTGCTGCAGCAGGAGTCGGGTACCGGCCGGGTCATCGACCCGTGGGGTGGCAGCGCGTACGTGGAGAAGCTGACGTACGACCTGGCGCGACGGGCCTGGCAGCACATCGAGGAGGTCGAGGCGGCGGGCGGGATGGCGCAGGCCATCGACGCGGGCATCCCGAAGCTCCGGGTGGAGGAGGCTGCGGCCCGTACGCAGGCCCGGATCGACTCCGGGCGGCAGCCGGTGATCGGGGTCAACAAGTACCGGGTGGAGACCGATGAGCAGATCGATGTGCTCAAGGTCGACAACTCCTCGGTGCGTGCCCAGCAGATCGAGAAGCTGCGGCGGCTGCGCGCGGAGCGCGACGAGGGGGCCTGCCAGGCGTCGCTGCGAGCACTGACGGCGGCTGCCGAGCGCGATCCCGGCCCGGGCCTCGACGGCAATCTGCTGGCGCTCGCGGTCGACGCGGCCCGCGCGATGGCCACGGTCGGCGAGATCTCGGACGCACTGGAGAAGGTGTACGGGAGGCACGCGGGCCAGATCCGTACGATCTCCGGTGTGTACCGCAACGAGGCTGGGGAGTCACCTTCCGTGGACCGTACCCGGACGCTGGTCGACCGGTTCGAGGAGGCGGAGGGGCGCCGTCCGCGCATCCTGGTCGCCAAGATGGGCCAGGACGGCCACGACCGGGGTCAGAAGGTGATCTCCACGGCCTTCGCCGACCTGGGCTTCGACGTCGACGTCGGCCCGCTGTTCCAGACGCCGGCGGAGGTGGCGCGGCAGGCGGTCGAGGCGGACGTTCACATCGTGGGTGTCTCCTCGCTGGCGGCCGGGCACCTCACTCTCGTGCCGGCGCTCCGTGAGGAGCTGGCCGCCGAGGGCCGCGACGACATCATGATCGTCGTGGGCGGGGTGATCCCGCCGCAGGACGTCGAGGCGCTCCACGAGGCGGGTGCGACGGCCGTGTTCCCGCCCGGCACGGTGATCCCCGACGCCGCCTTCGATCTGGTGACGCGACTCGGTGCCGCGCTCGGCCATGAGCTGTGAGCCGCTGACCCGATGGCTCCGACAATCGATATCGACAGCTATGTGAAGGGAGTTCTCGACGGGAAGCGGGCACACATCGCGCGCGCCATCACTCTCGTCGAGTCCACCCGCCCCGATCACCGGGCGCTGGCCCAGCAGTTGCTCCGCGAGCTGCTGCCGCAGTCCGGTAACGCCCGGCGCATCGGCATCAGCGGAGTGCCCGGCGTCGGGAAGTCCACTTTCATCGACGCGCTCGGCACGATGCTCACCGGGCTCGGGCACCGGGTCGCGGTGCTGGCGGTCGATCCGTCCTCCAGCCGCACCGGCGGCTCCATCCTGGGCGACAAGACCAGGATGGAGCGGCTCGCGGTCGATCCGGCGGCGTTCGTACGCCCCTCCCCCACCGCCGGGACACTGGGCGGGGTGGCCAAGGCGACCCGGGAGTCCATCGTGGTGATGGAAGCCGCGGGTTACGACGTGGTGCTGGTGGAGACGGTCGGCGTGGGCCAGTCGGAGACGGCCGTGGCCCAGATGGTCGACACGTTTCTGCTGCTCACGCTGGCCCGTACCGGCGATCAGCTGCAGGGCATCAAGAAGGGTGTCCTGGAGTTGGCGGACGCCATCGCGGTGAACAAGGCCGATGGTCCGCACGAGCGGGACGCGCGGGCGGCGGCCCGTGAACTGGCGGGCGCCCTGCGGCTGATGCACCCGGCCGACGCGGCGTGGACTCCCCCGGTGCTGACGTGCAGCGCCCGTGAGTCGACGGGTCTCGACACGTTGTGGGAGCGGCTGGAGCAGCACCGTGCGCTGCTGGACTCGACGGGGCGGCTCGCCGCCAAGCGGCGCGAGCAGCAGGTCGACTGGACCTGGACGATGGTGCGGGACGAGCTGTTGGACAGTCTGCGCAGCCATCCGGAAGTCCGCGCCCTCACGCCGGCTCTCGAACAGCGCGTGCGCGACGGCGAGTTGACGGCGACACTCGCCGCCGAGGAGATCCTCGCCGCGTTCCGGGGCAAGGCGCGCCACGGCTGATCCGCGGTTCTTCGGCCCTCACCCCGCCGTGCGGTGCATGGTGAGGGCCAGGTGGACCTGGAGCCCGTGGTCGCCATGGCGCCACTGTGGGCCGAGGAGCGCCGAGATCCGGTCGATGCGCTGGTAGAGCGTGTTGACGTGGGCGGCTGAGCGCGGCCGGCGCGGGCGAGCAGGTCAAGGGCGGTGGCTGCGGGGCGGCCACCGCCTCTCCTGTATTCCCGGCGCGTTTCGCGTCCGGCGGGTGGTACAGTGCAAACGGCACGTGTGTACGCCCCAGTTTCGGGCGCCGGTGCCGGTTCACCTTTCTGACGCTGCTCCGCCCGTCCTTTCCCGGACGGCGACGCAGCCTTCCGCACCACCTTCTTTCAGTCCGGTACGGACTTTCCTGCCCGTCGTCCGGGGCGTGATCACACCGCCCCTCACACCCGCCGGGCCCCTCATTCGCCATGTCCGCGAAAGGACCACCCCGCATGACCACCACACTCGAACGCTCCCTCGACCAGCAACCGACCCTCACTACCGTCGCCGGTGTCCTGGACATCACGCACCAGGGGCACGGCGCCCTGCGCACCGACGGCGGCCACCCGTCCCCCGGCGACGTGCAGGTGTCCGCCGGCCTCGTCCGCCGGTACGGCCTGCGCAGGGGCGATCTCGTCGAGGGCCCCTGCGACCGGGCCCGCTCCCTCGCAGCGGTCGAGCGCGTGAACGGTCGCACCCCGCAGGCGCTGCGCGACCGGCCGCACTTCGCCGATCTCACCCCCCTCCACCCCCGGCAGCGGCTGCGTCTGGAGACGTCCGGCGGCAGTCCGGCGACGCGCGTCGTCGATCTCGTCGCCCCGGTCGGCAAGGGACAGCGCGGGCTCATCGTCGCCCCTCCCAGGACCGGAAAGACCGTGCTGCTGCAGCAGATCGCCGCCGCCGTCGCGGCCAACCACCCCGAGTGCCATCTGATGGTGGTGCTGCTCGACGAACGCCCCGAGGAGGTCACCGACATGCGCCGTTCCGTACAGGGTGACGTGCTCGCGTCGACCTTCGACCGGCCCGCGAGGGAGCACATCGCACTCGCCGGACTCGCGGTGGAGCGTGCGAAGCGGCTGGTCGAACAGGGGCAGGACGTCGTGATCCTGCTCGACTCGCTGACCCGGCTCTGCCGGGCCCACAACAACGCCGCCACCGCCGGTGGCCGCACCCTCAGCGGTGGCGTCGACGCCACTGCCCTGCTCGGCCCCAAGCAGCTCTTCGGCGCCGCCCGGCTCACCGAGGAGGGCGGCTCGCTGACCATCCTCGCCACGGCGTTGGTGGACACCGGTTCCCGCGCCGACGACTTCTTCTTCGAAGAGCTCAAGAGCACCGGGAACATGGAACTCCGGCTGGACCGCACACTGGCGGACAAGCGGGTCTACCCGGCCGTGCACATTCCGCAGTCCGGCACCCGCCGCGAGGAACTGCTGCTCCCCGCCGCCGAACTGGCCGCCGTCCGAGGTCTCCGGCGCGCGCTGCACACCCGGGACGCGCAGGCGACCCTCGAAGTGCTGCTGGACAGGATCCGGCAGACCCCCGACAACGCGACATTCCTCCGCCGCATCCACGGCACCGTCCCCGCTGCCTGAACCTTCCCGGCGGAACAGAACCCCTCGGCTCAAGGCCGACCGGCAATGGGGGGGTGGGTGAAGGAGCGGGGCTGGGGTGCGTGCATCGCAAGGCGGAGGATCGAGCCATGGCGAATGGGGCCTCCCCTGCTCGAGCGAAGCCGAGAGCTCGGGGAACATGGTGATTCACGACAACGCCGCGAGGTGCGTGCCCCAGCCCCGTGACACCGCCCCCCAATTGCCGGTCGGCCTTAGCATGACGTGTTCACGTATCAGCACAGGGAGAGCAGGCACATGGAATTCCGCCGACTCGGCCGCAGCGGTCTGACGGTCAGTGAGATCGCCTACGGGAATTGGATCACCCACGGCTCCCAGGTGGAGGAGGACGCGGCCGCCGCCTGTATCCGCGCCGCCCTGGACGCCGGAATCACCACCTTCGACACGGCGGACGTCTACGCCGAGACCCGCGCCGAGGCCGTCCTCGGCCGGGCGCTCAAGGACCAGCGCCGGGAGAGCATCGAGGTGTTCACCAAGGTCTACTTCCCGACCGGCCCGGGGCAGAACGACCGCGGCCTGGGCCGCAAGCACATCCTCGAATCGATCGACAACTCCCTGCGCCGGCTTCAGACCGACTACGTGGACCTGTACCAGGCCCACCGCTACGACCACTCCACGCCGCTGGAGGAGACCATGGAAGCGTTCGCCGACGTGGTCCGCTCCGGCAAGGCCCTCTACATCGGTGTCTCCGAGTGGACGGCCGACCAGCTGCGCGCCGGACACCGGCTCGCCCGCGAGCTGAACGTTCCGTTCATCTCCAACCAGCCGCAGTACTCGGCGCTGTGGCGGGTCATCGAGGCCGAAGTGGTGCCCGCCTCCGAGGAGCTCGGCATCGGTCAGATCGTCTGGTCGCCGATCGCCCAGGGCGTGCTGACCGGCAAGTACAAGCCGGGGGCGCAGCCTCCGGCCGGCTCTCGGGCGACCGACGAGAAGGGCGGTGCGGACTTCGTCGCCGGGTGGCTCCGCGACGCCGTCCTGGAGCGCGTCCAGCAGTTGCGGCCGCTCGCCGACGAAGCCGGTCTGAGCCTTGCGCAGCTGGCCGTCGCCTGGGTGCTGCAGAACTCCAACGTCTCCGCCGCGATCATCGGCGCCTCCCGGCCCGAGCAGGTCACGGAGAACGCGAAGGCGGCGGGCGTGACGTTTGACGCGGGCCTCCTCAAAGCCATCGACGACGTGCTGGAGCCGGTGGTGGAACGGAACCCGGCGCTGACCGCGGGCCACAGGGGCAACGACTGAGTCGACCGGTCACCCGCGACGGGGAGGGCCGGGCACACCGTCCGGGTGGCCCTGCCCTCCCCGTACGGGGCGTTCCGACGGCGTGTCGGCGTGCGCCCCCGGTCACAAAGTGCTGGTCCCATGGGTCACTCGTACGACACTGCGCGACGGAGGAACGTGACCGATGGACGAACAGGAACTCCGTCCGTCGGTGCTATGACACGCGCCACCGGAGGAATGTGACCGGCCCCGCTGAGGAAATCCGAAATCAGCCGCGGGCGGTCATCGACGCCGTGTGCTCACGGACCTGTGCCGGCGTGAGGTAGGCGTTCGTGAACTCGAAGTCGCGCAGCGTGGCGGGATGCCTGGCCTGGAATCCGGTGCGTACGAAGTCGTCACCGGCGAACGCGTTGAGCATCCAGTTGGTCATGACGCGGGCCTTGGCCACATTGGTGCGCAGCGCCGACCAGTGATAGCCACGGGCCACGGCCTGCGCGGCGATGCCGTGCATCTCGATGCCGAGCGGCTTGGAGACCGCGTCCTTGCCGCCGAGGTCCACGACGAGCCCGAGGTCCCTGTGGCCGTACGGCTTCAACGGCTGGTGGCGCAGAGTCGCGATCAGGTTGTCGGCGAGCCTGCGTCCCTGGCGCATGGCGTGCTGAGCGGTGGGCGGGCAGACCGCGCCGTCGCCCTTGACCAGGTCCGGCACGGCTGCGGCGTCGCCGAGCGCGAAGACGCCGTTGAACCCCGGCAGGGTCATCTCGGGTGTTACTGCCAGCCGGCCTCGTACCGTTTCGGCGTCGAAGGTGGCGACCAACGGGCTCGCGGTGACGCCGGCCGTCCAGATCAGTGTGCGGCAGGGCAGTACGCGGCCGTCGGTGAGCGTCACCGTGTCCGGTCCGGCCTCGGCGACGGAGACGCCGAGCGACACTTCGATGCCGCGCTCGCGCAGGACTGCCAGGGCGCTGAGTCCTAGCTTGTCCCCCAGCTCGGGCATCAGCTTCGGGGCGATGTCGACCAGGTGCCACTTGATGAGCTTCGGGTCGAGCCGAGGGTATTGCCCGACGGCGTTCATGGTGAGCCGCTGCAGACACGCCGCGGTCTCGGTGCCCGCGTAGCCGCCGCCGACGACGACGAACTGCAGCCTGGAGGCCCGTTCGTCCTCGTCGTGGCTGGCGTCCGCCAGGTCGAGCTGGGCGATCACATGGTCGCGTACATAGGCGGCCTCGGCCAGCGTCTTCATGCCGCGGGCGTTGTCGAGCAGCCCCGGGATGTCGAACGTACGGGTGACGCTGCCCGGGGCGAGGACGATGTAGTCGTACGATTCGTCGACGATCTCGTCGGTGATCTTGCGGATGACGCAGACCTTCGCCTTCGGGTCCACGCCGATCGCTCCGCCGGGGATGATCCGGGTGCGGTACCGACGGCTGCGGCGCAGCGAAACCGCGACCGACTGCGGGGTGAGGACGCCCGCGGCCACCTGGGGCAGCAGTGGCAGGTAGAGCTGGTAGGAGAACGGGGCGACGAGCGCGATGTCCGCCTCGCCGAGGTTGAGTCCGCGCTCCAGACGGCGTACGCACTCGACCCCGGCAAATCCGGCGCCGACGACGAGAATCCTGGGTCGTACCACGGTGTTCGTCCCTTCTCGGGTCTGCGCGGTGGCCCGTACTCCTGCCCGGTCACACGCGCCCATCACCCCATCCTCACGAACCGCGTCCGACTTCGCCCGCTGAGGGCGGCGGAACGGACGACGGCAGGGAGTCAGCGGGTCAGCAGGGTGAGGGCTGTGCACGTGCCGCTGACCGCGCCTGCGGTGACGACGGCGGTCGCGACGCAGCGTGCTCTGAGCGCGCGGTAGCGGTCGTTGTACTCGCCGCGCAGTTCGATGGCGCGGGCCGAGATCCGGGACAGCATCGCCCGGGATGCGGCAACCCGCTCCGCCATGTAGACACGTTCCACTTCCTCACACTGGGCCGTGGTGAGCCAGGGCAGCTCGGCGGTGAACCGGGCAGCCCGTCTGCGTGCCTCCTCGACCTCGGCGTTCCACAGCAGGTAGCCCTCCATCTGTGCCAGACCGCGGGCGGCGCAGTCCTTGTCGGCGTCCATTCGTCCTCCTTTCACCGGGATCCGTCACGCCGGGTTCTGCCCCGGACCCCCGGGGGCGGTGTGCGGGCGGTTCTGCGCCTCGGCGAGGGTGCGTACGGCGGGGTGGTGCAGGTCGAACGCCGGGGATTCGGAGCGGATCCGCGGCAGGGTGAGGAAGTTGTGCCGCGGCGGCGGGCAGGAGGTCGCCCACTCCAGCGAACGGCCGTAACCCCACGGGTCGTCGACGCCGACCGGCTTGCCGTACTTGGCGGTCTTCCACACGTTGTAGAAGAACGGCAGCATCGACAGTCCGAGGAGGAACGAGGAGATCGTCGAGATCGTGTTCAGCGCGGTGAACCCGTCGGCGGCGAGGTAGTCCGCGTAACGGCGCGGCATGCCCTCCGCGCCGAGCCAGTGCTGCACCAGGAACGTGCCGTGGAAGCCCACGAACAGCGTCCAGAACGTGATCTTGCCGAGCCGCTCGTCCAGCATCTTGCCGGTGAACTTCGGCCACCAGAAGTGGAATCCGGCGAACATCGCGAAGACCACGGTGCCGAAGACGACGTAGTGGAAGTGCGCGACGACGAAGTACGAGTCCGAGACGTGGAAGTCCAACGGCGGCGAAGCCAGGATGACGCCGGTCAGACCACCGAAAAGGAAGGTCACCAGAAAACCGATCGCCCAGAGCATCGGTGTCTCGAAGGACAGCGAGCCCTTCCACATCGTGCCGATCCAGTTGAAGAACTTCACACCGGTCGGCACCGCGATGAGGAACGTCACGAACGAGAAGAACGGCAACAGCACACCACCGGTGACGAACATGTGGTGCGCCCACACGGTTGCCGAGAGGCCCGCGATGGAGATGGTGGCGCTGATCAGACCGATGTACCCGAAGACCGGTTTACGGCTGAAGACGGGGATGATCTCGGTGACGATGCCGAAGAACGGCAGAGCGATGATGTACACCTCCGGATGGCCGAAGAACCAGAAGAGGTGCTGCCAGAGCAGTGCGCCGCCATTGGCCGCCTCGAAGACCCGCGCTCCGAACTTGCGGTCCGCCTCCAGCACCAGAAGGGCCGCTGCCAGCACCGGGAAGGCCAGCAGGACCAGCACGGCGGTCAGCAGGACGTTCCACACGAAGATCGGCATCCGGAACATCGTCATGCCGGGTGCGCGCATGCAGATGATCGTGGTGATGAAGTTGACCGAACCGAGGATCGTGCCGAATCCGGAGAAGGCCAGGCCCATGATCCACATATCGCTGCCGATGCTGGGCGAATGGACTGCATCGGTCAGCGGGGAGTAGGCGAACCAGCCGAAGTCCGCCGCTCCCGCCGGAGTCAGGATGCCGGCCACCGCGATGATCGAGCCGAAAAGATACAGCCAGTAAGCGAACATGTTCAGCCGCGGGAACGCCACGTCGGGCGCGCCGATCTGCAGCGGCATGATCCAGTTCGTGAACCCGGCGAACAGCGGCGTCGCGAACATCAGCAGCATGATCGTGCCGTGCATCGTGAACAACTGGTTGAACTGCTCGCTCGAGATGATTTGGTTGCCGGGGCGGGCCAGCTCGGCGCGCATGATGAGTGCCATCACGCCGCCGACGACGAAGAACGCGAACGAGGTGACCAGGTACAACGTTCCGATCGTCTTGTGATCGGTGGTGGTCATCCACCTGACGACGACATTGCCCGGTTCCTTGCTCCGTACCGGCAGTTCGTTCGCGTACGACTCCTCTGTCTCGTCCGCCCCAGCTGTGCCCATCGTCGCCACAACGACGCTCCTTCGATCGGTCCTTCGCGGGCGGACTCGGCACCCAGCGGGGCGCCGCTCCCACCGAGGCGGCCGACAGGTCCCCCCGGCGCGTCGCGCCAGTTTCCAGGTGCAGCAAACCAGCCACGGGACCGACGTGGGCTGCCCGGCGCCCACCATGGCGTGACATTCACCCATCAGGGTGTGCTGACCCGCCGCGGTGTCCGGTCCGGATCAGCCATGGGCTCGGCGGTACCAAGGGACGGCCGGGGCATTCGCTGCCGTGCACGCTCCGGCATCCGGCGGCACGGGCGTCACCGTCGACGGGGCAACCGGTGCCGTCGATGTCACGCGTCCCCAACTCGGCTTCCGCGAGCATCCCTTGCGGTGCACATGGTCCCGTGAACCGCCGTGCTCACTCCGCGGCCGGGCGGCCCTCGTCAAGAAGCAGCGCCGCACCGAGATCCGTGAGGCGGGCCACGATGTCCGCTCGCCGAGACGCTCCGTGCGTGGCACGTTGTCGACCATGGTGAGCATCGCGTTCACGACGATCTTCACCTCCACCGCATCGGGACCCGGCAGGAACTCGTCGAGCAGGCGGACCCACAGCGCAGGACAGTCCCCGCTGCGTCTGCCGCGCCACCTTGCGCTCCTTCTCCGGGAGCCGGTCCGGCTCGCCGACCAGCACACCGATCAAGTGGCTCTGGTTCAGGGCGAATTCGATGCACGAGCGGAGCAGCCCGTCCAGGCTCTCGCGCGGGCCGGTGGCGTTCGCGAGCGCCTGTGCGGTACCGGCTCTGCGCTGCTCAAGGCAGTCCTCGGCGCCGTACGGGTCCGGGGCTTCCGGTTGTCTCGGGGACGGTCTACTGCCATTCGGCACACACGCCGGGGTCGCAGAGTTCGAGGACGATCTCGCCCGTCTCCGGAGCGGCTTCCGCCACGGGGCGCACCCGCGCGCCGACGTGCACCAGGTGCGGCGCGGCGCCCACGACACGGCACCGGAATACGAAGCCTTCGGGCAGCCGGACGAGGGACTCGTTGCGTGCCGCCTCTGTGTAGCGGTGCACCACGCTGGTCCGCACGACGACGCCGAGGCCGTCACTGCGTACGGAATCCAGATCGCTCGACGCGCACACAGGACACAGAAGCCGCCTGAAGGACGCGGTGCCGCACCAGCGGCAGCGCTGATAGATCAGTCCGGCTTCACCCTGCGCCGCTGGTGCGGCATCGATCGCTGAAACGGAATGGGACACGTCTCGACCCCCTGAACTCGGCTCGGTGCGTCAGCGTCGTGGCTCGACACAGACGCGCACGCACCATATGGCACTGAGTGCCTAGACGTAAAGGTACTGAGTCCCTTCTCTGCGGTCAGTCCTCGGCGAGAGCCGACTCGATCCTCTGCACCACACGCCACATCGGCGTGCCCTTGGAGGCGACCACCACGACGACCTCGTCGTCGTCCGTGGTCGGCCCTGCGGCGCCCGCGGCCTTCGCCCCCCAGACTTCCTGCACGACACCGAGGGCATGGTCCACCGCGGCCTCGGCGTCACCCTCGCCACCCGAACGCAGCCACGAGCGCAGGCCGTTGTTGTGCGCGGCGACCACGGCAGCGGCGATCACCTCGGCGTGCAGCGGGCCGTCCGGCGAGCCGACGTAGCGGCCCCGCAGGTATTCGGCCATCGTCCGTTCGTAGCGGCGCACCACGGACAACTCGTAGGTGCGCAGGCCGGGGACCTCCCGCGTGAGGTGGTAGCGCGGGACCGAGAACTCCGGATTCGCGGCATACATCCGCAGGACGAGCCGGGCCGCATCGCACACCGTACTCACCGGGTCGCCTTCGTCGGCCGCCTCCAAAAGCGCGGTCATGTCGGCGAGGCAGCGCTCGTGGTCGGGAAAGACCACGTCCTCCTTGGAGGGGAAGTACCGGAAGAACGAACGCCGTCCGACCCCGGCCCGCGCAACGATGTCGTCCACGGTGGTCCGCTCGAAGCCCCGTTCCAGGAAGAGCTGGAACGCCGCTTCGGCAAGCACCTCCCGCATGGGGGGTTTCTTCGCTGGTCCGCGTGCCTCGGTCATGCCCGGAACCTAACACCAATACCGGCCGCTCGGCACTACGTACCTTTACGGAGGGTACTGAGTGCCATATGGTCATCTCAGGACCCACACCCAAGTAGGAGAGCCGGCGTGAGCTTGAGGATCGTTGTCTGTGTGAAGTATGTGCCCGACGCCACCGGTGACCGGCACTTCGCCGATGACCTGACGCTGGACCGTGAGGATGTCGACGGTCTGCTGTCGGAGCTGGACGAGTACGCGGTGGAGCAGGCGCTGCAGATCGCCGATGAGGCGGATGACGCGGAGATCACTGTGGTGACGGTGGGTCCGGAGGATGCCAAGGATGCGTTGCGCAAGGCGCTGTCGATGGGTGCGGACAAGGCCGTTCACGTCGAGGACGACGGTCTGCATGGTACGGATGTGATCGGTACGTCGCTGGTGCTGGCGAAGGCGGTCGAGAAGACGGGTTACGACCTGGTGATCTGCGGTATGGCGTCGACGGACGGCACGATGGGTGTGCTGCCGGCGGTGCTGGCGGAGCGGTTGGGTGTTCCGCAGGTCACGCTGCTGTCCGAGGTGAAGGTCGAGGGCGGCACGGTGACCGGGCGTCGGGACGGTGACAGTGCCAGTGAGCAGCTGCAGGCGTCGCTGCCGGCGGTGGTGTCGGTGACGGACCAGTCCGGTGAGGCCCGGTATCCGTCGTTCAAGGGGATCATGGCGGCGAAGAAGAAGCCGGTTGAGTCCCTGGACCTGGAGGACCTGGAGATCGAGGCGGACGAGGTCGGTCTGGCGGGTGCGTGGACCGCGGTGGATTCCGCGGCGCAGCGTCCGGCCCGCACGGCGGGCACGATCGTCAAGGATGAGGGCGAGGGCGGCAAGCAGCTCGCCGCTTTCCTTGCGGAGCAGAAGTTCATCTAGACGCCGGCTCGCGGGCCGGAGTGCATCCGGCCTGCCGGTCCGTTCGTTCCTCACCGCCCCTGTCACCCTCGTTTCCGCAGGAGATTGAAGTCCCATGGCTGAAGTTCTCGTCTATGTCGACCACGTGGACGGTGCCGTCCGCAAGCCCACCCTGGAGCTGCTGACGCTGGCCCGCCGGATCGGTGACCCGGTCGCGGTCGCGCTGGGCAGTGGTGCGGCCGGCACCGCGGCGGTGCTCGCCGAGCACGGTGCGGTCAAGGTCCTGACCGCCGAGGCGCCGGAGTTCGCCGATTACCTGGTCGTGCCGAAGGTCGACGCGCTGCAGGCCGCGTTCGATGCGGTGTCCCCGGCCGCGGTGCTGGTGCCGTCCTCCGCGGAGGGCAAGGAGATCGCGGCCCGGCTCGCGGTCCGGATCGGGTCCGGGATCATCACGGACGCGGTGGACCTGGAGGCCGGTGAGCTGGGTCCGGTGGCCACCCAGTCCGCGTTCGCCGCGTCGTTCACCACCAAGTCCCGTGTTTCGCGGGGCACCCCGGTCATCACGGTCAAGCCGAACTCGGCGCCTGTCGAGCCGGCCCCCGCCGCCGGTGCGGTCCAGACCCTGCCGGTCACGTTCTCCGCGCAGGCCACCGGCACGAAGGTCCTGTCCCGCACCCCGCGCGAGTCGACCGGGCGCCCGGAGCTGACCGAGGCCGCGATCGTGGTCTCCGGCGGCCGTGGTGTCAACGGTGCGGAGAACTTCCACATCATCGAGGCGCTCGCCGACTCCCTCGGCGCGGCCGTGGGTGCCTCGCGTGCCGCGGTCGACGCCGGCTGGTACCCGCACTCCAGCCAGGTCGGCCAGACCGGCAAGTCCGTCTCCCCGCAGCTCTACATCGCCTCCGGTATCTCCGGCGCGATCCAGCACCGGGCCGGCATGCAGACCTCGAAGACCATCGTCGCGATCAACAAGGACGCCGAGGCCCCGATCTTCGACCTCGTCGACTACGGCATCGTCGGCGACCTCTTCCAGGTCGTCCCCCAGCTCACCGAAGAGGTCAACTCCCGCAAGGGCTGACCCCGATGCAGCGTGCCGTGCGGTGGTTCTGCACGGCACGCCTGCACACCGGCTCAGAGCCGCCGCCCGTCGCTGGTCGTGCAGCGGCACAACCACGCGGGAAGGCGGGGGAGACAGGCTCTGCCCGTCTCTCCCGCCTTCGGGTATCCGTGATCAGCCTGCGGCGGCTTCTTCGATGAAGTCCGTGACCAGGCCGGGCTGGGAGGCCAACGAGGCGTGACCGGCGGCCAGTTCAATGGTCTTGCGCGGATTCATGCGCTGGGCCATGCGGCGTTCGTTGTCGGGGTGGATCATGCGGTCCACGGTGGAGACGTCTGCTTGCATCGGCAACGCTAAGCGGACCGTTCGGCGTTCGTTGTCGGGGTGGATCATGCGGTCCACGGTGGAGACGTCTGCTTGCATCGGCAACGCTAAGCGGACCGTTCAAGGGCCGCCACCGCACACAGAGTCACTCATTCCTTCAACCATCACACGGCGGGCACAGGCCTGCGAGGGCCAGGCCCATGAGCTGGTCGAGCAGTTTCGCGGCGCCGGGCCTCGTCGCGCGGCGGCGCCGCCGATCGCCGGTAGCCTGTGCGTTCGGGTGAGCCGTCGTCAGCAGTGGTATTCACCCCTACAGCTTCCGCGTTCGGGCGCCCTGAACCGACCGCACCCCCGCGCGTCGGCGTCCGCGCCACGGCGCAACTCCGTGTCAGGAGTTACGGAGTATTCAGAGGTTGGCGTCCAGGAATTCCCTGAACTGCTCCCGGTTCAGGGGACCGGTCCGGGTCGCTGTCACTTCCCCCTGCTTGATCAGGAGAAACGAGGGCGCGCCGGTGACACCGTAGCGTCGGGTCGGTTCCGCGCACCGGACCATGTCTGTCCTGACGACGGTCAGTCGCTCCCCGTACGCGTCGGCCATCTCGCGCACGAGGGAGTCCATGTCCCTGCACACCTCCGCCACCTTCGCCCAGGTCCCGCAGAAGTACGCAAGCACCGGTGAGTCGGCCTTTGCCAGAACGAAATCGAACTCCGCGTTCTCCAGCGGCTGGTGGACCCGACTCGCCATCGGCGCTCCTGAGGTGGTGATCAACACGGCAGTACCCATCATGACCTGCCCCGGCCGCCGCAGCGTGCGCGCGCCTGGCGGTCACCACCGGCGTTGCTCGGGACCATGTCCTGCATGCCGCCGACACCGACGAGGCAGGACGGTGCCACCGCGACGGGCCGTCTCGTAGGCGGAGCGGACGATGCCGGGGCGGCCGGTCACCTCGATGAGCTCGCTCCCGGCATCCCCAATGGACGTGCAGCCGACCGGTTCGGCACCACTCGTGCGGCTCCCGCCACGACCCTCGAGCCGCTGACCGACTTCCCGTTTCGGGAGCAACTGCCGCCGGAGCTCCGTCCGGCGCTGCAAGAGCTGGTACGCCGGACGGGCAACGGCGGCGACGTGATCACTCGTCTCGCGGGATGGAAACTCGGAGGCTGGCCGACCTGGCACCTGACGCACCCGATGGTCTTCCGTTGCCGCACGTGCGAGACCGATATGACACTGCTGTTCACCGTGGCCAGCGATGACGAAACGGGAGTCATCGTAGGGCGATGGGGCGACCTGCGGATCTTCGCCTGCCCCGCCGACCGTCGTCATCCTTTCCAAGTGGACCTGCACTGAACCGGGCTCGCCGTCGCCCTACGACGCACCGGACACACCCCGGCGGTCCGGCCCACCCTCGAACGCCGGCGGGACGACGCGGCAGCCAAGGGGCAGGTCGCACGGCAGCAGATCTTCGATGGACTGCTCAGCCGAATTGATGGAGAAGCCTCCTGATGTCCTGTCCCAGAGGGGACTTCCCATCACCTCGGTGACCAGCGCAGTAGTTGGACCAGCCCCACCGAGGTTTCCTCGTTTGCCGAGGTGTGGACGGCGCGGACTGTCCAGCGGCCGGGCGGTATCGGGACGGGGGGCTGCTCCGGCAGTCCTCCGCCGTTGGGGTACTCGACGTCCAGCTCGGTCCCGGCGGTGCCAGAGTCCATGAGCACCGCCGGGCCGTAAGAGAGATCCGGAGCACCCTCAGGGACGGCGCAGCGCTCGAGGCAGGACGAACCACAGGCTGGCGAACATGGCGACCGTAGCCGCAGTGATCACCACAGCCGCCCTGAGTCCGAGCACGACGTCCATGAGAAGCAAGATGGCGCCGCTGAGCGCGAGTGCGAGAAAGACGAGGCCGACTTCGGTGAGCCGGGCCGACAGGGCCACGATGCGCGCCTTCTCGCCTCGGTGGAACAGCACCCGATGCAGCGCGACCGGGGTCGCTAGAATCGCGGACGACACCACGGCGAGCAGCAGCGTCACCACGTAGGTGTAGCGCTCCATGGCGTCGAGCGTGGGAAACCTGCTGGTGAAGGCCAGGCCGAGGAGAAACGCGAAGACGATCTGCACACCGGTCTGGATGACCCTCAGTTCCTGCAGGAGTTCGATCAGATTGCGGTCGGCCCGTTCTTTGGAGGTCTCCTCACGGCCCGGCTGCCGGCTGTCGTCCCGCTCTGCATCCACACACGACATCCTCCCTCCCACCTCCGAGGTCCAGGTGCGCAACGCACCGGACGGAATCGGCGCACGGCACGTGGGCGAGGCCTTTGGAGTACGTCACGGCCCACAACGGCGGGACGTGCCCAGGGAATGAACACGCTGAGCTCGCCCGACATCGGGGCCTGATCCCGTAGCGGACCGACTCGGAACTCAGTATCCGCCCACCTCGGACGACCGCAAACCGCACGCCTCGCCCTGCACAGCATCGCGGCCCCCCTCACACATGGTCGCCCTATCCACACTGTGCGGAATGAGCCCCGGTCTTCATGCGGTTCCCTCGTGGTCGGGGTCCGGTTCGGGCCGGAGAACCGTTTCTCGCCGCTCGCCGGGACCCGTGACGCCGGGCTTCGGCGCGTCGTCCCGAGCGGCGTGGCCGCCGGAGATCTCGCCTGGCCGGGTCATGGCGGGCCCGGTGCCCTGGATCTCGGTCCAGCTCGGGGAGTGCAGCCCGGACGACAGCTGGGTGTGGGTGACCTCGGCGGGCCAACGGGTCCCGGAGTCGAGGATCAAGGTGACGGCGCCCCGCACCAGCAGCCCTTCGCCGCCGGGCGCAGTCAGCCGGGCCGTCCAGGACCGCTCGGTGCCTGCCGCACCGCGTGCCTGGGCGACGGTGACCTCGGCCCACACGCGGACCAGGGTCCCGTCCCTGCGCTCCACCGTTGCCAGACCCTCGTAGGGGTTCATACCCCCAGTCTGCGCCGGCCCAGGGCTGTCGCGCAGCGAGGGGACCCCGCCGGCAGCACCCACCGTCCATGCCGCTCGCAGGGCGCCTTTCCCTCGGGGCCCGTCCGGGGAAGCCCGGCGCTGCCCCGGGTGGCGTACGAGGCGTTGTGGGCGTATGCGTGGAGTGCATGCGGTGGCCCGGTACGGGATGGCGCGCGGGGCGCGCGAAACGCCACCCGAGCTGCCGCGCACAGGGTCGGACAGGAGGAAGGGTGCGGTGTGATGCCGGCAGGATCCAGTCGTAAGCGGGAGCGGCAGTACGAGCACATCAAGGAGAGTGCCGAGAAGCGCGGTGTCTCCGAGGAGCGTGCGAAGGAAATCGCCGCGCGCACTGTCAACAAGGAGCGGGCCCGCTCGGGAGAGGCGAAAACGGCGAACAGAACATCCCTGCGCGATCCGAAATCCGCCCCACAGCGTGGCGGTGAACGGTCCCATCGCGGACCACAGGGGCCCACCAAGGACCAGCTCTACGAAGAGGCGAAGAAGAAGAACGTCGAGGGCCGCTCGGCGATGAACAAACAGGAGCTGCGCGAGGCACTCAGCCGCTGACAGCCCCTCGTGCGGGGGCGAGGAGACGAATCCTGATGACGCCTACATGCCACGTCACTCCCGTGTGCGGAACGCCGTGCTGGGTCAACCGCATAACCCGCGACCTGCGCGCCACGCAGGACTTCTACTCGACCGTTCTGGGATGGGAGTTCCGCCCGGGCAGCCTGGGAACGGGTTTCTCGGTCGCCTCCTGTCAGGGGCGATCGGTGGCCGGGCTGGCCGAGGTGGCGCCCGGTCTGCCGGTGGCCGGGGCGTGGACCCCGTACTTCGCCGTGGCGGACGCGGACGTCACCGCAGCCCGGGTCCGTGAGCGCGGCGGCACCATCGCCGTCGGCCCGGTGCGCTTCGGCCTGGGCCGGGGCGTGATGGCAGCCGACCGCGACGGGGCCGTGTTCGGCTTCTGGGAAGGCCGCACCCTTCCCTGGTCGGCCGGCCGCGGCAACGCACCGGCCTTTCTCGAGCTGCGCACCCGCGACGCGTTCGACGCCGCCATCTTCTACGCGGAGATCTTCGACTGGGCCTCCGGCGAACCCGGCTGCTGCGAGGTCACCTACGCCTACGAGCACGACACCGTCACCGTCCGCCAGGGCAAAAACACTGTGGCCACCCTGCGCGGAGGCGGCGTCGGGGAATCTCCCGACCCCCGCGTGCGACCACGCTGGCACGTGCACTTCCAGGTCGACGACGTGGAATCGGTCATCGCCGCCGCACGCACGGCAGGAGGAATGGCAACTCCCGTGGCCCCCTCGCCCGGCGGCGGGACGGAATCCGTCATCAGCGACCCCGGCGGCGGCCTCTTCACCGTGTGGACCGGATCGGTACTCGCCGGGCCGGTGACCACAGCCGACCAGGAACCGGTGTAATCGATACCGGGAGACCGGCGAAGGCGCCACCGCGCAGCGGGGATGGCGATGCTCGCCGCGGCCGGTGATGATGTCCCGCGGCCGCCGTCATCACAGGATCGGCGGTCCCGGTGGCCCTGGGTGTTCGTCCGGGGCCACCGAGGCGACGTGAGCAATCGCCTCGCTCCGGCCGGCCCGGCGCGGCGATCACTTGCCTCGGTCCCGTCGGAAAAGTACAGCCGGTCACCGTGCTCACGATGACGAAAGGGTCCAGTCGATCGCCGACGCGCAGGCCAAGGGCATCGTAGACCCGGCCTTCTCTCCGGGCGACGTACTCAACATCGTCACGGCCATGTCGATGATCTGGTCGCCGGCCGGCGCCATGTACACCGTCGGCAAGGGCGACCCCGAGGCGAACACGACCGGCGCCGCAGGACACTCCCGAAATCGCGGAGTGGGCCGACTACTTCCTGCACGCGCGCGCAACCGACGCAGACGCTCTCGAAGCCTTCGGCCCGCGGGACGGACGCGAGCACGCAGGGTGACAGCTACCTCTGCCTCCGACAGCAGGCGGCACAACACCGAGTACACCATCGACGAGGCCTGCCCGTCTGCAGCCCCTTCAGCGCACCGACCTGATCTGCTGCTCGGCGCCGCCCCGTCGACAGAGGCGCACTCCCCCATCCGGCTCAACGTGGCGCCCCGATCTGTCGCGTTCTATGGTCGAAACGGACTGCCGGAGCGGGGTGTGAGCAGCGTCCGTGACGGTGGGTGCAATCGGTGAAGCGTCCCAGGAGCTGAACCCCGCACATACACGGTCGTGGGTGGGACGAGGGCCGTCGCCGGTGTGGAGGCTCGGGAAAGTCTGCCGGGAGGAACTGCGATGAGCGCCTTCACCACTGCTGACGGGACCGAGATCTTCTACAAGGACTGGGGCAGTGGGCAGCCGGTCGTGTTCAGCCACGGCTGGCCTCTCAACGCCGGCGACCGCTCCCAGTTCTACTGGGAGTTCGCGGATCCCTTCCACGGCTTCAACAGGCCAGGGGCCACCGGCTCGGACGGGGTGCGCCGGGCTTTTTGGATGTGGAGCATGCAGGCCGGCCTCAAGGGCGCGTACGACTGCATCGAGCAATTCTCGGAGCAGGACTTCACCGAGGGCCTCAAGCGCTTCGACGTTCCGACGCTGATCGTGCACGGTGACGACGACCAGATCGTGCCCTTCGTCGCCTCGGCGCCCAAGTCCGCCGAGCTGATCAAGGACGCGACCCTCATGGTTCACTCCGGCGCCCCGCACGGCCTGGTCGGCTAGCACGAGAAGGCCTTCAACGCGGAGCTGCTGGACTTCCTCGAGGGCTGACCACCATCCACCTCCGGCCGGGCGACGCGTCCGTGTCTCATGGACGATTGTTCCGCCACTGTCCAGAACACCCGCGAGGGGAGCCTTGGCATGAATGATCCCGGATACGCCGGCGAGAGCACTGCACTGCTTGTGGTTGACCCGTACAACGACTTCTTGTCCGAGGGCGGGAAGCTATGGCCGCACACAAAGGCAGTTGCCGAGCAGGTCGGCCTCCTCGGCCACATGCGTCAGGTCCTGGCGGCCGCCCGTGCCTCCCGTATGCGCGTCTTGTTCGTGCCCCACCGACGGACTTCCCCAGGCGATTACGACACGTGGGCGTATCTGTCCCCCTCGCAGGACGCAACGCGCAAAGGACAGGTCTTCGCCGCGGGTACGTGGGGCGGAGAGTTCCACCCGGACTTCCAGCCGCGCGAGGGAGAACTTCGCGTGCACGAACACTGGTCCGCCAGCGGCTTCGCCAACACCGACCTCGACTTCCTGCTGAAGCAGCATCGCGTCTCAAGGATCGTGCTGATCGGCATGCGGGCGAACACCTGCATCGACACCACGGCGCGATTCGCCCAGGAGCTCGGCTATCACGTCACGCTGATCAAGGACGCCATCGCCGCGTTCCGCCCTGAGGAGATGCAAGCGACGTTCGAACTCAACGCTCCGACCTATGCCCACGCCATCCTCACCGCGGACGAGTTCACCTCGGGGCTGACCCAAGCGGCAACCAGCCCCTGAGCGGATTTGTTCACGGGTTGTCAGAGGGGGCAACGGGACACCATCGAGGCATCGCTCCAGGAGCCTGGACAGAACATCTTCATCGCCTCCGAGTATCTGGCCCCGTACCCCGGCAGGGCGGTCGCCTACTGGGCTGGGAACGAAGCAGCCGACGCCCTGACCCTGATCGGGCCCCTGCCCAGCGGCGAACAGCACCGCTGTGGCTTCTCACCGGGCTGGAGCGTTCGCGCGTATGAGGACTCCCTCGATCTTGCCCGTGGAACCCGGCGTCGCCGACGACGGCCCCGTCCGGCTCGGACACCGCGGCCCGCGTGAGCCAGGGCGCGGCAGACGGGTCCTCGGCGAGCCGGTCAGCGCGACAGCCAAAGATCCAGCGGGCCCGGTCGCAGACGAAGTATTCGTCAAGGGTGACCCCGGCCTCGGCGCTGCCGCCAGCGAGGTCACCGTCGGCAAGCGCCCGCAGCACCTTTTCGCTGAGCTCGACGAAGCGGACGCGTTTGGGGATGGAGAGAGGTTCGTTATTCATCGCGGAGATGCTCGCCCAGCACCGGAGGGCTGTCCACCGCTTTACGGCCTCGGCGGACATGATGATTGTTCCGGTCGGGCCGTGACATGAGAAGCACCGTACGGACGCCGCGAACTCCGAGGACTCTCGCACCACTCTCACAGATGAACGATTGTGAGAATGGTGCGGTGTCGTCGCTTTTGCCGCCTCGATCGAAAACGACGTCGCCTCATTCCGGTATCCCCCGGTGACGGCGCAGGAGGTCGCGGGCTCCTGCGCCGTCATGAGTCATCTCCAGTCGACGGGCTGATCGGCCCGCTCATCGCCGCGCGGCAGGCGGCTCAGAGCTAGACCTAGGGCGATCACCGTGTACGCACACAGCACTGCGATCCCGGCCCACCACGGAAGCGGGAAGTATCCGGCGGAGGGCGCGTAGTGGGCGGCGACCTGCGGATATTCGGTGAGGGTCTGCTGGGCGGCGAAGCCCGCGGCCGGAGTGACCCGCAGCAGCCACTGGGACAGGCCGTCGGGTAGCACCGGGACGGCAGTTACGGCGTATGGGACCGCGATTGCCGAGACGGCAACGAGGATTGCGAGCCAGGCGCGGCGAAGCATGGCGCCGAGGGTGAGAGCGAGCACGGCCGCGAGGGCGAGCACTGCTGCAATACCGACGACGACCCGCACTCCTGTGAGCGTGGACACCTCGATGACGGGCATCCCGTTCGCCTTCAGGATCGCCGGGCCGACCGGGATCACGGTGCCCACGGTGAGGAGACCGGTCAGGAACGTGACGGCTCCGACGACGGTCGCCTTCGCTGCGAGCACCTGGCGGGTGACCGGTGCGCCGCCCGTGGGTTTGGGGCGGTACTCGGCGGTGGCGAACCGCACCGCGACCACAAGCACGATGAGCAGTGCGAGGGTCAGACCGGTGAGGGTGCGCTCCATGGGGCGGCTGCCCTCGGTCCCTGTCGGCCCGATGTCGCCGGTGCCGGTGACGGTGATCGTGCCGTTCGTCTCGACCACCGCCTCGGATGCCTTGTGGTACTTCTCCCAGTCGGTGTGGTTCATCTCGCCGATGGCCTCGCTGCTCCAGCCCCGGGCGGGGGCTGTGCCCTTCAGACTGACGTGGTCGAAGACGCCGCCGGCCTGTGTGAAGCGCGTTTCCTCGGTGGCGCCGCCGAGGCCGGTTGGCCGCAGCGTCAAGTCGCCCGGGGAGGTGGCGAACAGGCCGACCTGTACGGTCGTGGCCAGCCCGGACAGTTTCGCCGTGCCAACCTTCGCCCACTGCTTGCCGTCGGCGGACTCGTAGCCGGTGATGCTGTCGCCCGACCGCGTCAGCCGCAGCCACCGCGGCGACTTTGCCGAGACCCCACCGGCGTGGCCAGCGATGTCATGGCGGTAGTCGTACTGCATCCGCACGCCGTGGCTGCCGGTGAGCATCAGCGCCGCGTAGGAGGACCCCTGGCGGACACCGTCCTTGATGATGATCCCGGCCTTCGCCCAGGGCGCCAGCCCCGAGACGATCTGATCATGGTCCGGCGGCGGGTAGGTGATGGTGCCGGTCATGGACGTCATCCGGACGGTGATGCTGCCGTTCTCGCCCAGATCCCGGTGCAGGAAGTAGAACTGGTCGCTGACGGGGAAGCCGTCCGGTCCGGCTGGGTCGGTCGGACACGAGCCGTCACAGGACGCATGGTTGCCGGCCGCGTAGAGCAAACCGAGGGCGAGGATGATCAGAGCTGCGGCCGCCATCGCGATCAGCCGGCCCGGACGCCGGAATTTGGTCCATTCCTGACGGAGCAGTTTGTTGGTCGTAGGCATGGTCCGGTTCTACGGATTCGCCCATAACGTCGTCCGAACGGCTGCTGTCATGTCGTTGTTAGGTGCGGCGGGGCATCCTGAGTTCGACCAGACCTGACAGGGAGAGCGACCATGGGCAAGCTGCGGCGTGGGACCGTCGGACGGCGGTTCACGATCTTGTATGCCGTGGTGTTCCTCGTGTCCGGAATCGGACTGCTCACCCTGACCTACCTGCTGTCCGGCAGCGAGGCGGCCCGCGTCGCTCCCGGTCAGCCCCCGCCCGGCCAGTCCAGCCTCGCCGCTGCCGAGCAGCACATCCACGACCTGGAGGGGCAGCTCTCGGACGTGCATGCGCAGCAGTCCCGCCAGCTACTGGTCGGCTCGCTGATCGCACTGGTGGTGATGGCGGTCGTCTCCCTGCTGCTCGGCCGGGCCCTCGCCGGCCGCGTCCTGCGCCCGCTGCGGCAGATTACCGCGGCGACGCGGCGGATCTCCGCGGAGAATCTGCATCGGCGGCTTGCCGTGGCCGGGCCCGCTGACGAGGTCAAGGAGCTCGCCGACACGATTGACAGTCTTCTGGAACGCCTCGAGGCCTCATTCGCTGCGCAGCGCCGGTTCGTCGGCAACGCCTCACACGAGTTGCGCACTCCACTGGCGACGATGCGGGCGTCGCTGGACGTGGCCGTCGCCAAGCCGGAGCCCGCTGCGCCGACCGTGGCACTCGCCAATCGCTTGCGGACCGAGCTCGACCGGGTGGATCATCTGTTGGACGGCTTCCTCGTCCTTGCCCGGGCGCAGCACGGCGCCCTCGCGGACCGGGCTGTTGTGTCGCTCGGCGAGTTGGCCGGGGAGGCGCTGACCGCCCGGGCCACCGACATCGCCGCGAAGAACCTGACCGTCGACGACGAGGTGCGGCAGAAGTCCTGGACGCGGGGCAGTCCGGCACTGTTGTCGCGGCTGGTGGAAAATGTGATCGACAACGCGATCGTGCACAACGAGGAGGGCGGCTGGATCCGGATCGCCACCCATCACGACGACACCGGGGCGCGTCTCGTCGTCGAGACCGGCGGGCGTGTCCTCGACCAGGACCGGGTAGACCGGCTGGGGCAGCCATTCGAGCGGCTGGGCGCCGCCCGGACCGGCTCGGAGGAGAGTTCCGGCCTGGGGTTGTCGATCGTCTCAGCGATCGCCGCCGCGCACGGCGGCAGCCTCGCCCTCCGAGCCCGGCCGGAGGGCGGCCTGCGGGTCACGGCCGCGTTGCCGTCGGCGGCCGATGCGGAAGGCGTCCGGTTCGAAACGATCGGCCGGTTCGAAGGGATGACACCGTGAGGGTGCTGGTCGTCGAGGACGCGCGGTCGCTCGCCGAGGTCGTCGCCGAGGGGCTGCGGGACCAGGGGATGGCCGTCGACGTCGCGCACGACGGGCTGGCCGCCGCCGCCAAGCTCGACGTCAATTCGTACGACGTGGTGGTCCTCGACCGTGACCTGCCCGGCATCCACGGCGACACGCTCTGCCAGATGATCACCGAGCGGGACGATCGCGCGATGGTGCTGATGCTGACCGCGGCCGGGTCGCCCGGCGACCGGGTCAGCGGTCTCACCCTCGGCGCCGACGACTACCTCGCCAAACCCTTCCACTTCCCGGAGCTGATCCTGCGCATCCGTTCCCTGGCCCGCCGCAGGCCCGCGGCCCGGGGGCGCATGCTGCGCGTCGCCGGCCTCGAACTCGACCCGGTACGCCGGACCGCCTTCCGCGACGGCTGTTCGATGGAGCTGTCTGTCAAGGAGTTCGCCGTCCTGGAGGCGCTGCTGCGGGCCAGTCCGGGCTTCCTGAGCGCCGAGGAGCTCCTGGAACAGGTGTGGGACGAGAACGCCGACCCGTTCACCAATACCGTAACCGTCACCATCGGCCGGTTGCGCCGCAAGCTGGGCGGCCCGCCGGTCATCACGACGACGCCCGGGGTGGGCTACCGCATCGACAAGGCCCCGACCGGCTGATAAGGCTCTGATCGGCCAGGAGCACGGCCATCCGAATTGACCGCAGCAGGGCCCATTCGCGCAGACGGCGGGCGAGGAACTCTCGCTCCGCGCTGATCTCGGCCATCGCGCGGGCCCAGGCGGTGAACCCCTCGTGGGCCAGCAGCTGCGCCGCGTGACGGTCGAGGTGGCGGACAATAGCCGACTGCGCCATCGTCGTGTCCGAGTCGCGCAGGATTCTGGCCACCAGATCGGCTTCGTCTTCGTCACGGACGACGGCCAGCTCGTGCAGGTAGCGGGCGAATCGCTGGTGCTCGTTCTCGACGGAACGGTCATCGGCGCCGTTGGGGCCGTTCACGCGGCGGCCTCCTCGGAGCGCTCGACGAGGTAGCCGCGTTCAAAACGGGCGCCGGCCCGCACCAGCGCCACAAGATGGGGTGCGTTGACCGCGCGCCAGCGGGCCTGCGCGGATTCAATCAGCTTGAAGACCATGGCGAGGGCGGCACCCCGGCTGCCGGCGCCCTTGGTGACCTTCGTCCGCAACCGGACCGTGGCGAAGGTCGACTCGATCGGATTTGTGGTGCGCAGATGGACCCAGTGCTCGGCAGGGAAGTCGAAGAAGGCCAGCAACTCGTCCTCGTCGTCCGTGATCCGCTTGACGACCTTGGGGTATTTCGCCTGGTAGGCCCGCTCGAAGGCGCGAACTGCCCTGGCCGCGTGTTCTTTGTCCTCGGCGTTGTAGATCTCCTGGATCGCGCGCTTGGCCGCAGGCTGGGTCGACTTCGGCAGCGCGTCCAAAAAGTTGGCCGTTTTGTGAAGCCGTAAGGAATACAGGTCGGTCATGTGCTGCTCAACGACGGTGCGGGCCACGGGTGCTGCCCCACTGCCCGCGACACCTCTACACGCGCCCGCCTGTCGGCTGCCAGACCCTGCTCAAGGTGATCGCACTGCTGGTGACGAGTGCGTCCAGTAGCCGACGTACCTCCAGGTACGACGGGCGGGCCTCGGCGCCGCTGGTCTCGATCAGTTGGACGGCCGCATCGAGCAGTGCGGCGAGCCGCCCGTCCTGGACCGCCTGAGGAGCGTGCCGCAGCGCGGCCCGGATCTCTGTCGATCCCAACTAGGTGTGGGCTAGGTCCTCTGCGAGCGTGGGCCTGTCCAGCCCCGCGACAGTCCTGCACCACCTGCACCGGATGGAGGCCCAGGGTCTGCTCGTGCGCACCGAGCACGCCATCTACCCGGCCTGAGCCGTTCCTCGGCTCCGCGGCCGAAAAGCTGTGGGGCGCAGGCAAGGTAGAACACGCGGATGCGGGCGGGGTCTTCCAGCAGCGCGGCCTGTTGGTCCCAGCCGTCGGTTTCAGTGATGTCGATGCTGACGTGGTGCAGCCGTAACAGGAAGTGCCGGGCGGTGCTGGTGTCGAACGACGCCTCGGGCACGAACGTGGGGAGCTCGGCAGTGACCTTGTCTCGGTAGCCACCTGTGTCCAGGCCGGCGCGGGAGACAGCGAGGATGCGAGTGTGCGTTGCGGGCTGGCTGCCGCGGTCGCGGTGGTACAGCGCTGGCAGCAGTTTGCGTATGGCGAGGTCGCCGGTACTGCCGAAACGTCGATGTCGAGGAGGTCCGGAGCGCGGTGCCGGGATTGCTCCCGGTCCGTTTCTCCGGACCTCTCGCCGAACCCGCCGTGGCCGGTGGCTGCCGCGACGCATGGTTACGTGCGCGGGTGAGTGCAGACTGGCGGTTGACTCAGCCGCAGATCACTCGGGCGTCAGCCCAGTCGGCGTGGTCGAAGCCATTGCCGTCACCGCCGTCGGTGACTCGCAGCGTGAGCATTCTGACCCCCGTCACGTCGGTATCGATGAGATGGGCGCTGTCGGTGCCGCGGACGACGCCGGTCCCGGCGAGCTGCCGACCGTCGCCGAGCACCTGATATGCCACCGATCCACGATCGGCCACCTCGTCGTCGACGCCGACCTCGGTGTGGAAGGCGCGACAGGCGCCGCCAAGAAAGATGGTGATCTCGCTGGACGCGTGCGCGCCGATGCCCTTGGCGTACGTCTTCCCGCCGATGGTCAGGGTCGTCCCGTCGTCGGCGCCCGAATCAGCGTTGGACTTGTCACGTTCGACCGGGCCCCATCCGTTGGTTGCGCTCACGAACGGCAGGTCGCTGAGGTACGCGGTCCCGCTCGGAGCGGGGGGCTGCACGAACACCCGGACTGCCTTCTCCACATGCACCGGGCGGTCCGCCGGGTCGTTGGGGAATCGGAAGGTGGCCACCACCGGCAGGTCCACATAGCCGTAGTCGGCTTTCTCCGGGGGCGTGACGGCCCAATGGCCCTCGATGGACTCCCCGTCCCGCATGCGGGGCTTCGACACGGTGGGGCCGTCAACCTGCCACCCGGTGGGCGGCATGACGCGAAGCTGCACGTCGGTGATCGGCCCGTCCGCTGACACCTTGAACGTTCCGTTCACGTCGACGGCGTCTCCGGGTCGCGCATCCGTCTCGGTCGAGGACATGGTCAGGGATGTCGACGGCAGCTTCCGGACTGGCTGGTCGCAGGTCGACCTGTCCGCACTGTATCTGCAGATCATCGAGAGGAACCCGCCGTTGGTGGCGACCGGCACCGAGAACGTGTCCTTGGCGCTGACGATCTCCGTCTCCCGGATCAGGCCGCTCGGCCCGTCGTGGACGGTCTCCACCCGCCACTGGCCCTCCGGCAGGAAGTTCAGCGGCGTCTTGAACGTCTTCGCCGATACGGCGGAGAGTCCGCCGAGGAACCAGCGGTCGCCGGATCGCCTGGCAAGCAGGACCTCCTTGCCAGGGTGGCCGCTGAGCAGGCGTGTCTTGTCCCACGCGGTGGGGAGCTGGTCCATCATCCGCAGCGCCTCGGGCTGCATCCGGTAGCTCTCCGGCGAGTCCGCGCCGTGCTGCCAGCCGGACTCGAAGACCATGAACGTCGCCAGCTCGTGCGCGTCGGTGGTGTCGCGGCCGGTAATGCTGAAGACCGTGGGCGTGGGGTCCATGCTGCCGACGACGTTGCGGGTGAACGGGAGCGTCGTGTTGAGCACGGCGCGGAGTTTGTCCGGCGGATCCAGGGTCATGTACTCCAGGCCGCGGGCCGACTCCATGCTCATCACGTGTGGCCAGGTGCGCTGAATGCCGCGGGGGATGGTCGCACCGTGGAAGTTGACCATCAACTTCAGCTCGGCGGTCTTCTTGAGCACGTCGTCGTACCACTTGAACCGCGCCTGGGAATCCGATTCCATGAAGTCGATCTTCACACCGGCCACTCCCCAGGACTTGATCAGTGGCAGCGTGGTGTCCCGCTCCTGCGCGGTGTCCAGGTCAGTCCAGTGGAACCACAGCAGAACCTCGACCCCGCGGGCGCGCGCATAGCGTGTTATCTCCGGCACCCAGCTGCGGTTCCATCCCGCATCGATCAACACGTAGGGCCAGCCGTTGCGCGCGGCAAAGTCGATGTACTGCCGCTGACGCGCCGGGTCACGGGGGCTGTCGTGTTCCACCAGCCACGACCAGGCGACCGAGCCAGGGTGGATCCAGGAGGTATCGGTCACCCGCGTCGGCGGGGCGAGGTCGTCGGTCAGGGTTGAGGTGGTCACCGTTGCCAGATCACCGACGATAGCGGTACGCCACGGTGTGGCCAGCGGGCCGGTGGAGGTGACCTGCGCGTCGGCCAGCTTGATGCCGTACGTACCCGACCCCGCCTGATGGGTCAGCCGACCACCGGAGTACCGGCCGTCGACGTCCGACTCCGTGAGCAGGACGTAGGTACCGTTCACATTGAACAGTGAGGGTAAGCCGAAATCACCCGTCGCTGCGGCGCCGGCGGTCGTCTCAGCAGGCTTGGTCTCGTAGTAACTGACGTACGGCTGCAGCCATGCGGTTGCATCGGTGGGCAGGGAGAACGAGGAAGCCTCCCGCTTCACCTTCACGCCTCCGGCCTCCGGCAGGACGTACCGGTAGGCGACGCCATCGCTGGAGACGCGGACTACGAGGTCCATCCGCGTGCCGCCGGACCCGACGAACGAGAATGTCGACTCCCGGAACGCGGCATGCCGCTCACGCTGCTTTCCGACGGTCATCGTGTAGTTCTCATTGACGATCCGGTCCGCGCGCCCCTGGAACTCAAGGCCTTTGGTCAGGTCAGCGGTCTCGGTCTCGATGCCGATCTGGCTCGGCGCGAGCACCGTCACACCCTGATCAGCAACGGCGAACGTCAACTTCCCCGCGGAGTCGAGCTGGACTTGCGCCGACGCGGGCGCCGTGGGCGACGGGCCGGTGACGACCCAGGTGGCCGGTTCGCCGGCCGCCGCGGCGGGGCTGGCCAGAGCCGAAGTGGGGTTGACCGCGACCAGCGCCACCGTGGCGGTGGCCACCGCCACGGCCAGAGCGGCCCGGATGCGGTTGCGAGGAGCAACGTGCATGGGGACTACGTGCGAGCTTGGCCGGTGCGCGGCTGCCGATCTGGTCGGCAGCCACCCCCGGCAGAGCGCAGCCATACTTTTGGTCCTGATCACCTGTGCTCCAATTCTGTACGTCCAGGGAAGACTGATTTACCTGTGCGAAGAGCGCGCTTTGCAGGGCGCGACGAAACTTCACAGCCGCATCCGGCACCTGCAACCCCAAGGACGACACGACGTGCCATTCCTGCCGTTTAACAGTGAACTTATATGTCGTCCTGGCCGCTGATCCTGTGGCTGCTGAAGCCCACTGTCAAGATGTTTGCATAATTAATGTCTAGGGGTGCGGTGTG
Organism: Streptomyces sp. NBC_00873; assembly: GCF_045207415.1. NCBI lineage: Bacteria > Bacillati > Actinomycetota > Actinomycetes > Kitasatosporales > Streptomycetaceae > Streptomyces > Streptomyces sp. NBC_00873. Next base: position 8,671,962 of record NZ_CP108803.1, on the reverse strand, counting down.
CGCCGTGACCGACCAGACGGGCTCCAGATTCCAGGACCGCGTGGCGCTGATCACCAGTGCCGCCGCCGGTATCGGCGCCGCGACAGCACGGCGCCTCGCCGCCGAGGGCGCATCGGTGATCGCCGTCGAGGGCGCATCGGTGATCGCCGTCGACATCGCCGACGAGGCGGGAAAGGCGACGGTCGCAGCCATCACGAAGCAGGCGGCCGGGCCGAGTACTGGCACGGAGATGTGACCTCCGCGCCCATGTGGGACGAGCTGGCCCGGCACGTCGATGCGCGGTACGGACGGCCGGACGTCCTGCACAGCAATGCCTACGCGGTGGTCGTCAAACCCCCGCACGAACTGACGGAGGCGGAGTGGGACGGCCAGGTGTCGGTCACGCTGAAGGCCGCATGGCTGGGTGTGCGCGCCTTCGCGCAGACCCTGCGCGACAGCAACGGCTCGGTGGTGCTCACCTCCTCCGTCCACGCGCCGATCGGTCTTCCGGGGCACCCCGCATACGCCGCCGCCAAGGGTGCTTTGTGCGCGCTCGGCCGCCAACTGGCCGTCGAATACGGACCGCAGGTGCGGGTCAACACCATCGTGCCGGGTCCGATCATGACGGCGGCGTGGGACCGCGTGGACCAGGTGGGGCGGGCCGACAGCGTGGCCGAGACCGTCGCGAAGCGGTTCGGCACTCCCGAGGAAGCGGCAGCCACGTCGCGTTCCTCGCATCTGCCGACGCTTCGTACGTCACCGCGGGCTTCGGGGAACACCTCGGCCAGGGCCTTCCAGAAACCGAGCGCGCCGTCACCGACCGCAAGGACGGGGGCGCGCATCCCGCGGCGCTGGCAATCGCGCAGCAAGTCGCCCCAGGAGTCGGCTGATTCGCGGTAGCCATCGCTCATGGCGATCAGCTCCTTGGTGCCATCCGCTCGCACGCCCATCAGCACGAGCACGCACGACTTCGCCTCCCGCAGGCGTATGCGAGGTGGATGCCATCGGCCCACACGTAGACGTAGTCGCTGCCAGACAGGTCGCGCTCGCCGAACGCCTGGTGGTCGGCCTGCCACTGCTGGGTGAGCCGGATGACCGTCGCTGGTGAGAGGCCGGCCGCCGAGCCGAGGAACTGCTCCAGTGCGGGCACGAAGTCGCCTGACGACAGGCCGTGCAGGTAGAGCAGCGGCAGTACCTCGCTGATCTTCAGGGACTTGCGGCACCACGGCGGAAGGATCGCCGAGGAGAACCGCTTGCGCTCGCCCGTGGCTTCGTCGACCCGCTTGTCGTTAACCCGCGGCGCCCTCACCTCGACCGGCCCGGCCGCAGTCGTCACCTTCCTCGGCTGGTGATAGCCGTTACGCACCACGAGCCGATGGCCTTTCTCGTCGCGCTCGTCGGTCAACTCGGGTATGTAAGAGTTGACTTCGGCCTCCAGCGCGGCGGCCAGCATCTGCCTCGCACCCTCGCGAACGATCTCATCAATCAGGGAGGAGCCGTTGGCAGTGGTGCCGTCGGCGTTGACTACGCTGAGCACGGGCGTGCCTTCCCGACCCGCGCGGCAACGCGGGCCTAATCGATACCAGTCAGTCGATCACTCGGGAAGGTACGCCCTTCGCGCGCCCTCCCGAGCCGATCCACAGGTAATGAACATTGCTCCACACCTGGTCGCGCTCCCGACTGTCCCCTACGACAGGACAGCCACGGGTCGCACCCCCTCCTCCTCGGTCATGTGTCAGAAGTCCGTGCGCACCACCAAGATCTCTGTGCAGCCAGAGGATTGACACTTCCTCATGGCAAGCAGTCGTATGAAGGCCCGTCGGATCAGGACACAGGTCAAGGAGCTTCCTTGTGAAACGCATATTGGTTCCACTTGTTGCGGTGGCTGTAGCGTTCGGCGCGATGGCCGCCGCGCCCGCCGCGACGGGTGCCGAAAGACAGGCGGCCGCCGCTCCGGTGAGCGCCGCGGCCGACGACGCGACGGTCGTTCCGATCCAGGTGACCGGCGACCCGTCGAATCGTTGGAACCTGGTGGTGCTCGGTGACGGCTACACCGCGTCCGAGATGCCCAAATTCCGCGACCAGGTCGACCAACAGCTGAACGTGCTCTGGGGCCTTGAGCCCTACAAGAGCTACCGGAACTACATCAACGTCTACGCCGTCGAGACTCCCTCCCAGGAGTCGGGGATCAGCTGCGACCCTCAGCTGGATTCCCCGATGCGCAACACCCCTTTGGGGATGAAGCTCTGGAGCGGCTGCTCCACGAACGGCATCCAGCGGCTGCTCGTGATGGACAACAACGCAGCCAAGAAGTACGCGGCCCTGGCCCCGAAGGCGGATCAGATCCTCGCGCTGGCCAACAGCGACACCTACGGCGGCGCGGGCGGCTCGTACGCCACAGCGACCGGCGGCAACGCCATGTCGGCACTGATCGCCCCGCACGAGCTCGGCCACTCCTTCGGCCATCTCCAGGACGAGTACGACTACTACTCCCGGGGAGTGACCAGCGGAACCTACAGCGGCGGTGAACCCAAGTCGGTCCATCACACCCTGCTGACCGAGCAGCAGATGCGCGACCAGAAGGCCAAGTGGTGGCGCTGGCTGGGGGAGAAGAGCGAATCGGGCGGCACCATCGGCCGGTACGAAGGCGGCATGTACTACACCGAGGGCGTCTGGCGGCCGAGCCGGCATTCGATGATGAAGACGCTCGGCTACTACATGGACCAGGTGAGTCGTGAACAGTTGACGGCGGGCCTGTCGGGGGCCGTCAACCTCATCGAGGACTCGACGCCCACCGATGAACCCGTAGGCCCCACCGACGAGTTGTGGATCGACACCGTTCACCCGGTCTATCACGAGCTCGACGCCACCTGGAGCGTCAACGGCAAGGTGGTCCGCACCGCCGCCAACGCCCGCAGCGTCAATGTGCGGGACCTCCACGCACGCGCGGGCGACACGATCGGTGTGAAAGTCGTCGACGACACGGACTTCGTCCGCGATCCCGCCCTTCGGGACAGCAGCAAGATGACGGCCACGCGCGAGTGGACCGTCGGGACACCCTCCGCAGCGTTCGCCGACGACGATGCTCCCAAGATCTCCCTGGCGACGCCCGCCGAGCGGCCCGTCGGGGCGACTGACGTCCTGTGGGTCGACCCGAGTCACCCGCGCGACCACGCTCTGAACGTGGTGTGGCGGCTGGACGGCCATGTCGTAGGGCACTCGACGAGCCTCGACCTCGGCGGCCTCCGACTCGGCAAGGGCACCCACCATGTCGACGTCAGCGTAAGCGATTCACGCAAGCCCACGTCACGTGCGGCAACCGAACAGTGGACAGTCGACAACACGGCGGCAATCACTAGCTACCTTGTGTCGGACCCGGTCAGCGTCTCGAAGAACAGCGACGGCACGCCGCACTACACCGTCAAGGATTCCTTCAGCCTCGCCCTCACGGCACACGACGACCAACCAGGGGCACTGACCTCGGAATTCCGGGTCGACGGCGACGGGTGGTTCCACTACTTCGGCTGGCCTACGGACGGTTCCAAGCCGTTCCTGTTCACTCCCACCGGAACGAACGTGGACGATCTGATCTACGGCAACCTCGGCACCGGAGGCCTGTCCACCTCACCGTTCGCCAAGCGGCTGCCCGGATACGGCACCCACCAGATCGAGTACCGCTCCGTCGACGCCGCCGGCAACGTGGCACCGTCCAAGAAGTTCACCGTCACGGTGCTCCCCAAGGACCCGACACCGCCGGGCTCCATACCCGTCACATCGAGCGCGGTGACCCTCTGCGTCAAGGATCAGACGCAGGTCCAGGTGTCCGCCCGGAACCGGTCGGCATACCAGGCCGACCTCACGGTAAAGACGTCCTACGGCGAGCAGACCTTCAAGAACGTTCCCCCGGACGGCAAGGTCTCGGCGGTCTTCCGCACCGGCGAGCCGACCACCGAGACCGGCAGCGCGACGGTGACCCCGCACGCGAAGGCCAAGGGCCCCAACGGCACGAACGACCATGAGCTCGACGCCACCTACCAGGTCCCCTACAACCGGTTCGCCTGCGACTGAGCCCATCCTGCGGTTGGGCGGTGGTCCCCGCCGGGGACCGCCGCCCGACACCGTTGTCGTGGTGGGCGAGCGGATCGAGTTCGAGGCCGCCCAGTCCCGGGCGGCATCAACGCTGGAGCGGGCTCGGCGGCTGGCGGAGATGCATCCGGCGCTGTTCATCGTGTGGGACGTGCTCGCGTTGCCGGGTCGGGACATGCGGGGTTGGCCGTATACGGAGCGGCGTGCTGCCATGCTTGACGTTCTCGCAGGGCTGCCGTCGCCTTCACGATTCAGGCCGTGTCGGCGACGGACGACCGGGAGGTGGCGCTGGCCTGGTACGAGTCGCTACAGGACACGGGGTGGTCGGCTACGTCGGCCCGCCGACGAGGCAGCGCGCGCTGGCTGTTCGTCTGCCGGACGGGCGGATAGCTCTATCGCAGAGGCGCGGTGCTTCCCTGGCGGCGCAGGTCGCCGAGTATCTGGCCGAGTTGCCAGCTGTGCGGCGAGGGTGCACGGACGCTGGTGAGGTGTACGTGCGGGCAGAGCCGGGGCTGATGGTGGAGGTCCTGGCCGGCTTTCCCTGCCCTGCTCCGCAGGGGTTCGTCTCCTCGTCGGCCTGAAGGCCGGGGTATCCACGAAGAAAGTCTGATGAAGAGACGAGCACGGCAACCTTGCGGATCTTGAAGCTTAGACACCTCCGTGATCCACATGTGCCGTGCTCGTTTGAGTTTTCCCCTCCCAGACCGCCGTGATCAAAACGGGCGAAGCGGACTCTCCCCGGGGGCCCTGAGCCGAGTTGAGTTAACGGGTCACGGCTTACTGCCCGTTGTTCGGCACCGCGTCCATGACGGTCAGCGTCATGCTGTTGTTCTTGTAGGACACCCGGAACAGGTAATCGCCCACGTTCAGGGCCCGGTTCTCCGGCAGCGCGTGGAAGGCGCCCTTCATCGAGCTACCGCTCATGATCGTGAACACGGTGCCCGGGGTCAGGTTGCCCCGCACATCCAGGTCCAGCTCACCGTCCAGCACCAGGTTCCCCGCCGCCCGGACGCTCGTGTAGTCCCGGTCGCCGGAGATCGTGACGGCAATGCGACCCTGCTTGCCGATGGTCGCGTTCCCGCCGATGTTCAGGACATTGCCTGCGGCGCCGGAAGCGCCGGTGATCTGCGCGGCCTCATCGGCCGTGAGACCGGGCCGCAGCACGCCGCGGCCGACGTTAATGCTGCCACCCACGGTGCCGCTGCCGCCGAGCGTTCCGCCGCGCACGTCGATAGCGCTCGCGTGCGAGCCGACGACCGAGAGTTTGCCGTCGAGGACGGTGCTCGTCCCGTGCCAGGTCTCGCTGCCGGTGAGGAACAGAGTGCCGGCGCCACCCTTCGTGAGGCTGCCCTCGTAGGCGCGGGCCTCGCGGGCCTGTTCACGGCGGACCCCGATGGCGTAGTCCGACTTGTCAGCGTCGCTCGCGCCGGCCGGCAGGCCCTTGGTCCAGCCCTTGGCGGCCTTGGTCGCCGCCCAGGCGGCCGCCTCGGCGGCGTCCTCCTGCTGGCGGGCCCGGATCGCGACGTCCGAGATGTCGTTCGACCACACGTCGTCGCGCCCCTGCGTGTCGACGACGAACGGCCCCAGGAACTGGCCTGGGCCGTTCATGGCCTCCCGCAGGTTGACCGTGCCCCAGCCGTTGCGGTTGTCCGGCACCTGCACGATCTGCCCACCGGTGGGGTTCAGCACGGCGTTGCCCGCCGCGTCACTGATCGTGTTGTTCTGCCGGCCGGTGGTGAACATCGTGTAGAGCGCCTGCTCGTTGGTCATGTACGGGAAGCGCTGCATGATCAACGACAGTGCGGCCGCCGAGTGCGGGCCGGCCATCGACGTCCCCGACGAACTGCCGTAACGGGGCTCGGGCACGCCGTTGACGACCGACACGGTCGTGCTGTTGATGTTGTTGGCCGGCGCCGTCACGCAGGACCACTTCGCGACGCCGCACTGGTTGAACGTCTGCTGGCCGGGGACCAGGACGGAGCCGTCAGGGTTGAACGTGCGCCCCTGGGTGGGGTTGATCCCCGACGTCGTGTACCAGCTGCCCTCCAGCTCGGGCATGAAGTACGGCGCGGCGCCTCGCGGCGACGGGTTCACGTAGCCGCTGTTACCGGCGGTGAACTGGATGACCGTGCCGGTACGCGCGGCCTCGATGGCACCGTTCAGCCAGTGGGCGGCGCTGCCGTTCGCGTCGACGACGCCGTCCGGAGTGGACCAGAGGCGCCATGCCGTGTTCAGACCGAAGCCAGCCGGGCTGCCGGGCGGCGTGTCATACGTGTTGTAGTTTTCCGTTTTGGGCTGGCTACCCCAACTGCTGGTGATGATCTTGATGGGCTCGCCGTTCGCCGTCTTGGCGGAGTTCACGGCCCGGTAGACATCGCCGATGTAGGCGTCGTCCGGCGTCTGCGCGGCGGTCGCGTTCGCCGGCAGGAGACCGTAGAGCACGCCGTCCGTCTTGCCGGTGTTGCCCATGTACACGTTGCTGTTGAACGCGACGCCGTGCATGTTGGCATCCGGCCCGGCCGGTTGCGTCTCGCCGACGCCGTCGCGGCTCGCACCGATGGTCCCGCTGACGTGAGTGCCGTGGCTGTCGTTGAGCGCCGGGTTGTAGAACCCCGGCGTGGGGCCCGTCTGGCCGCCCTGGGCCTCCACTGAGAAGTAGCGGTCCCCGACCGCGTAGTTCGTGTCCAGGCTTCCGTGCTCCCGGACGTGCCCGGCGAAGACGCCCGAGTCGACGACGCCGATGTTCATCCCGGTGCCGGAGTAGCCGGCGGCGTAGGCGAATTCGGCTCCCATCGACACCAGGCCGGCGTCCCGGTTGAACTCAGGGGTGCGCCAGCTCACAGCGTCGCCGAGCCGGCCGGGATCTCCCTCGTAGGTCTTGATCGGCGGTGGCACGGGCACCTGCCCCATCGCCGGCTGCGCGGCGACGCCGAGCACCACTATCGGTATCAGCGCTGCGATCAGCGCCGGCTTCACGCGCTTTATGTTCGACACTCCGAACCCCTCCAAGATCGATTGCGCCGGATGCTATTCCTCCTTCCGGAGCGGATCAAGGCGTCGGCGGACACACTTCTATCTACGTTGGAAGTAAGCACCGGAAGCCGGGCGATCCGTGACGCGGCAGCGCTGGCGGACGTGCCATGGACGGTGCGTGCCAGCGGGCGGCCGGTTACCGGCGCCGTGCCCACCACCGGCGCAGCGCGTAGCCGGCGCCGCTGGCGGAACAGGACGGCCGTGGCGAGCAACCAGCGGGTGAGGAACGGCCGTTGGTCCTGTCCGGACGCGGCCAGATAGGTCGGCCGACCCACGGTCTATCGGACAACTTCGCCGTGCCGCTCAGCAAGCGGAGAGGGGTCGTGGCCGAAGGAGGCCCAGCCGTTGCCGTCGACGACCTCAAGCCAGTGACGCCTCTCGTCCAGCTCGTTGCAGCAGCCCGGCAGCAGCGTTGTGCCGGTTGCGGTGTCAGTGATCTGCAGGCCGCCAGATGCGAAGAGGTCGTCCATGGAGTTCTGTCGGGGTGTCTGGGAGCCAGTGCGGTGGTTGAGTTCGTGGCCACTGGATTCTCGGTGGGTTTGGGAGCCACCCGAGGTTTCGGTGAGTGACATGCCGCTGATGGAGTAATGGGGCCTGTGGAAGACCGGCTTCTTGCGCCGGTGACCAGCACGAACGCGAAACGGAAGAAGGGCACGACCGCATGAGCCGCAGCAAGACCGCCGACGACGCCGAGACCGTGGCGGACGGTCAGGTCCCTCCCGCAAGGATGCCGCTGCCCGGTGACCCGGAGGACGCGGCGATCGACGAAGCCTGCCGGGACCTGAGGCTTCCCGCCGTCCGTGAAAGGTTCGTTGAGCTGGCCGCTACCGCCCGGCGCGAGCAGATGACCTACAAGCAGTTCCTCCTGGACCTGCTGCAGGTCGAACGCGCCGACCACGACGTCCGCCGCCAGCAGCGGCTCATCCGCTCGGCGAAGTTCCCAAGGCCCAAGCGGCTGGAGGACTTCCGGTTCGAAAAGAACCCCAATGTCCAGGCCGAGGTCGTCGCCGACCTGAAGGCGACCTCCTGGGTCCGCGAGGGCCGCCCGCTAGTCATGATCGGTGACTCAGGTACCGGCAAGTCTCATCTGCTCATCGGGATCGGCACCGCGATCGCCGAGGCCGGACTGACCGTCCGCTACACCACCACGCAAGCCCTGGTGAACGAGCTTGCCGAGGCGAAGGCCGCCAAGCGCCTCTCGTCGGTGATCGCCCGCTACAGCAAGGTCGACCTTCTGTGTCTGGACGAGTTCGGCTACGCGAACCTGGACAAGAAGGGCTCCAAGCTGCCGTTCCAGATCTTCACGGAGCGGGAGGAACGCAAGGCCACGGCGCCGCGACGAACTCCCCGTTCGCTGAGTGGGAGAAGACGTTCGGCGACCGCCAGCTCTGCGCGGCCATCGCTGACCGCCTCACCTTCCGCGGCACTCTGCTCCAGACCGGCACCGAGTCCTACCGGCTCCAGGCCACCTGCGACGAACGCGAAAACCACTGATGGAGGACCCCTGTGACTTCGCGCCTGAGGGCGATCCCGACACTGTCACAACGACAGCGCCCGTGGTGAGTTACAGCCGCACGAAGCTCACCGTGAGCACAGCCAGGGACAGCAGTAGCATGCCCAGGCAGTTGACCCAGAACGCGGAGTTCAAGGCTCGCGCGCGAATGTGGGATGCGGCGGCCGCCAGGAAGTAGACAACGATCGCAGCAGTGGTCGTCATGGCGACGCCGGGCACCCAGAGCCCGACGATGAGCCCCACTACGGAGGCCGCCTTGAAGGTGATCAGCGCCCACCACCAGTCGCGCGGGAACCGTACGCCGTCCAGGCAGTCGACGATGAATCTCGGTGGACGGAGCATCATTGCGGCGTCGCCCGCCTGTATCCCGAGCAGGATCAGGATTGGCCAGAAGGGAGACGGGAGTTCAGAGAGGGTCATCGGCCATTCTCTTCGTGTACGGTGACGAATTCGGCGGTGCGCCGGATCCCGGTTGCCGTCTGCTGCCGGTCGGTGGATCCCGCGGCAAGCAGCATCAGCTCACCCAGGTAGCTGGTGAACATCACCTGCGCACCCTGCCGGGCGCGGTGGTCGGGTATTCCCGCCTTCACCATCGCGGCGGTGAGATTGTCCTCGGTCAGCGTGCGCAGCCCGCCGAGGGCCGCGTTCTCGGGTTGACCTCGGGTCAGGGTCCGGAAGTACGAGCGCGCGAGTTCGTCGTTCTCGGCGAACAAATCGAGGAACGGGTCGAAGTAATGGGCCAGGTAGTCGACTGCGGAGGCTGCGGACTCCGCCGCCGGTGGCGCGGGGATGCGGGCAGCGATGGCTTGGTCGTAGACAAGGCTCAACAGAGACTCCTTGTCCCCCACCGCCATGACGGCACCCACGGAAACACCCGCCTCCGCCGCGATCTGCCGCACCGTTGTGCCCTGGAAGCCACGCTCCTGGAAGAGTCTTTCGGCGGCCTCGATGATGCGGGTGGCGGTCCGCCGTTTTCGTTCGGCGCGAGTTACCTGAACACGTTCAGTGAACATGTTCAGAAGATAGTCGGCGCGGCTACACCGACGCAATAGTGTCGGTCAGCACGGTTTCAGAACGGAGGCCAGGGGCCGGGACGAACGCGGCGACGGCAGCACGGGGTGGTTCGCGAAGGCCCACTGTGCTACCCCACGACTCTTTGTGGTTGGTGTCTGAACTACGGATCCGGGCCTACCGCACGGACAACAGCCCCACCTGATCCACAAAGGAGCCGGGCCCTTCCGAACCACGCCTGTCAGGGACGCGGGCCGACAGGGCCCGGTGACACAGGTCAAAAAGATCAGCGACGACCAGGACCAGCTGCTGGCGTTCTACGACTTCCCGGCCGAGCACTGGATCCACCTGCGCACCACGAACCCCATTGAGTCGATCTTCGCCACGGTCCGGGTGTGGACCAAGGTCACCCGCGGCGCCGGCTCCCGCACCGCCGTCCTGGCCATGGTCTTCAAGCTCGTCGAGTCCGCCCAGCAGCGGTGGCGGGCCGTGAATGGGTTGCACCCACGGTTGTCTTCACAGGGGGGATCCAAAGGTGCACCGGAGGTATTACCGGAGGTGCGAACCCCCCTTCTGTGATCTTGAGCGTTTTGCCCGGTAAGGCCCCATGGGCAAGCCCTTTTCGCTCGACGACACCTCTAATTCGATAGCAATTAGAGGTTCTGGATCTCTGATGGGCCCGGCGGGCGATCTCTGCCAGGGCAGGACGTGTGTGGTCCGGTCGGTGCCGTTCTCCGCGGTAACCGGAGGAAGAGGCTTTATGTTCTGATGGCCCGGCGTGGCCTGCCCGCCCTGTCGTCCCACCCTTCGCCTCGCTTCCCGGCTCCCTGCCTGCTGGCCTGGTCTGCTGCCCCTCGGCCCGCCCGCTCGTGCGCGGCCTGCCCCGCTCGGCAGTACGCGGCGCGGCAAAGCGGACACATTCGCGCGCTCGCCTGTCACACTGATGACAACCCCGCCGCGTCCCCCGCCGGCGGGGTTCTTGCGTGCTCGCCGCCCCTGTGTGCGGGTGCTGCCCGCAGAACACAAAACGGCCCCGCCGGTAGGCGGGGCCGATTCGGTGTGGTGATCGACAGCGGCATCGACTTCGAGGCGACGCTCACCGGTGACCTGCTCACCCTGCGCCTGAGAACGGCCTGGTGACACCCACACCACCCGGCAGGCGCGCTTCTTCGCGCATCCGACCGTGCTGGGCGGTAAAGCGCTCACTGGCGCTGCCGGAGCTGTTCGCGGGACGTCTTGTCTACGTGTTTGTCGGCGCCGCTTGCTGCACGACCTCGAAGGACCACAGTGTGGACCCGCTTGCCGCTGGCTTGGGACGTTCGCCGCTCTCCGCGCCACTGCCCTGGTGGGCGGCCTTCATGGGACCTTCCATCCAGGCTTGGAAGGACGCTTCGTCACGCCACCGCGTGTAGACGAGGTAGTTGTCGGTGCCTTCGACGGGGCGGAGGAGTTCGAACCACTCGAACCCGTCGGAGTTCTCCACGGCATGGGAACGGGACGCGAAGCGTTTCTCCAGCGTCTCCTGCTGCTCGGCGGGGACGGTCAGTACGTTGATCTTGACTACGCTCATGGCCTCATCTTGCCGCACGGCGGTGGGCAGACACGGAGCGGCTCGTGCATGACGCCGTTTCGTGGGGCGTCGCCCGGATCGGGACCGGCACCGGGTTCACGTGGCGGCGCCCGCTGCTACGCCGAAAGCTCATGGCCGCAGCGTACGGAGTACGTGATCGCGCGTGTAGCCCCTGCCGGTCAGCCGGCGTCGACCTGGACCCTGGACAAGTCCCATCGCTGCAGGTCAGGAGCACTCTTCGCGTTTCCGATCAGGTACCGGACGCCCCACCACGTGAAAGCTCGAGGTTAGTGTCCCGGTATGACGACCGAGACCACGAGCCGGTGCCCCCACCAACCGCTGCTGGAACTCAACGACACACGCTGCTGCTGGGGTGAACGAAGCCACCTGAGGGCGAAACCGGCGTTCACCGCCACCGTGGATGCCTGGTCACCTCCATGTCCGGCCCCCGGGAGGCGCCCCGGCCCGACCGGCCACCTCGGCGAGGTAGCCCTCGATGTCGGACTCGTTGGTCGCTCGACCTGCGCAGCGTGAGCGGCACTCCCCTTGGCAACAATCTCTCGCTGGACGTCCTGCACGGACGTCGACGTACGACCGCTGAGGAAAACTGTCGCGCGTTCCTCGGCGAACTGACGCGCGACGGCACCGCCCACCGCGCCACCAGCGCCGAAGATCACTGCAACCTTGCCGTTGAGGAGCATCACACGTTCCTTCCGTGGATTGTCAAAGCCCGGACGTCAGCGGACTCCGACCCACTGCCACATGGACGGCACGCCACCCAGCCGGCAGGCCGGGCGGCGTGTCGTCCCACACCGTGAACGTCTGTGATCAGCGCACTAGGGCGCGTATCGAGTCGTGATCAATCTGCGGGATTCGCCTTCGCGGCGGGGCCTGGACCGGTAGGTGTTCTTGCGTGACGCGAGTGCAACTGAGGGACACGGAGTGGGAGTTCATCGAGCCGTACCTGCCCATCGGCGAGTACGGCCCGTACCCCGAGCGGCTGCGGCAGCAGTTCGAGGGGGTGATCTGGCGGTTCAGGACGGGCGGGCAGTGGCGGGAGATGCCGCAGGAGTTCGGTGCCTGGTCGACCGTCCACAACCGCTTCCGGCAGTGGCGTGACGCCGGCGTCTTCGAGGCCCTGCTGGAGGGGCTGATCGCGGAGGCCGCGAAGCGGGGCGAGGTGGACCTGTCCCTGGTCAGCGTCGACTCCACCACCGCGCGGGCTCACCACGACGCCGCCGGGATGCATCTGGACCAGGACGTCATCACCACGCTGGAGAAGGCCGCCGCCGAGGAGGAGAAGGCCAGGTCAAAGGGGGCGGCCTCGAAGAACAAACCGGGCAGGACGCCGAAAACGATCCCGAGCGGGAAGAACGACGACGCATCCGGCGTCGCCGAAAACTCCGGCTGAAGGCCGCCCTCCTCGGACGCTCCAGAGGTGGGCAGACCAGCAAGGTCCACCTCGCCGCCGACCGCAAGTGCCGCCCGCTGGCGTTCGTCCTGACCGCGGGACAGGCCGCCGACAGCCCGCAGTTCATCCCCGTGCTGGGGAAGATACGGGTCCGCGGGCCCGTCGGCCGCCCCCGCACCCGGCCGGACGCGGTCGCTGGGGACAAGGCCTACTCATCCCGCGGTAACCGGGCCCACCTGCGCAGACGCGGCATCAAAGCAGTCATCCCGGAGAAGAAGGACCAAGCCGCCAATCGGACGAAGAAGGGCAGCAGGGGCGGCCGGCCCGTCAGTCACGACGCGGACCTCTACAAAGAGCGGAACACCGTCGAACGCCTGATCAACAAGCTCAAGGCCTGGCGAGGCATCGCCACCCGCTACGACAAGACCCCGGACAGCTACCTCGCCGGCCTCCACCTGCGCGCCTCGATGATCTGGATCAAAGACCTCACCCGGACCACCCATTGATCACGACCCGATACGCGCCCTAGCGCGAATCCCGCTCCGCTGCCTCAGCGATGCGTTTGATGTCCGCCAGCCGGCGATCCCAGTCGGCCGCGAGCGTGGCCATCCACCGCGCTGTCGCGTCCAGCGCCGCGGGCTGCACCGCGTACCGCACCTCGCGTCCGACCCGGCGGCCGGAAACCAGCCCGGCGGCGTCCAGCACGGCGAGGTGCTTGACCACCGCCTGCCGCGAGACGGGCACTCGTTCGGCGAGCTTCGTCGCTGTGACCTCGCCCTGTGCGGCGAGCAGATCAAGCAGCTGACGTCGCGTCGGGTCGGCCAGCGCGACGAGAACGCTGTCGACCGACTCGCCGCCGCCGCGACGTTCGTCCGTCACGCGGACTGTTCAGCGCGCGTCTTGAGCGCCTCGAACACCTGGGGCCAGCCGCCGGTGTTGTCCTTCACCGCCTTGCTGCGCAGTTCCTCGGACCCGGCCAGCGCCGCGAACCCGCTCTCGACGACACGGAGCCGCGTCTTGTCGCCTTCCGGGGTCAACGTGAACTCCACGAGGGTGCTGTTGTCCTCGTGCAGTTCCTCGCCGGGGAACGCGCTGGCCCAGCGGTACGCCACGTACGTCGGCGGCTCGACCTTCTCCACGCGCACCGGGAAGTCGCCGTACTCGGCATTCTTCGCCACCACCGACTCGCCTTCTTTGGCCGCGATGCCGGGCAGGCTCGCCTTGTCGGCCACCCAGAACCCGGGGTCTGCCACCAGCGACCAGACCCGCTCCACGGGTGCCTCGATCAGGGTTTCGCGTTCGATCCGGTCCTCGCTCATGAGGGGACTCCTTCACTGTCACCATCGGATGCAACTCCAGAGTTGCACGTCGAGGCCCCCACGCGCAACCCAAGAGTTGCATCTCGATCGTCGTCGCGTGGCCGGACCTTGATGACCTGCACCACCACGCGAGCAAACCGCGTCCGAGCCTGAGGCAGCGCCCTTCCGCGACTGGGCCGACAGCGTCGGAGCCGCCTCACGTCGACCGACACTGCTCATCCGCAAGGACGAGGCGTCGGTGGCACATGGGGGCCGCGGCGATGCCGACGCAGGCGCGGAAGCGCTCAGTCCGCCCTCGGAGCGGCGGTGCATGCGGCCGGAGCCCGCGAACCGGACCGTCGTGACGTTCTGAACGCAGCCGGCTGAGCATTTCGACCGCACCGGGTGAGGCACGACACCTCACCCGGTGCAGCGTTTCCTCCCTGCCGGTCGACTCCTCGCCCCCACGAGGGCAGTCATCCCGGAGTTGCAGACAGAGGTCATCCGGCAGGCCGTGGCGTGCAAGCTGGTGCTGCTGGGTGACTGTTCCCCAGGTCCGGCATCACGGGGCCTGGCGTAAGCCGTGCTGACGGCCTGCCGCGGTCCCCTGACGCTGTCGACGGACAGCTACGCCAGTATGGAAGAGTCCGCCCGTTGGGCGGCCCAAAGGTGGCCGACTGCTGGACTTCATGGATCTGGCCCGCGGCATCGCTCGCAGCGCGGGATGGTGTCGGGCCCGGGGCGGCGCCATCCGGTCGTGCCGGCGGATCGGTGCGCCGGCACGATGGGCCACTGTTCAGCCCGCGCCGTCGAAACCATCCGACGGACGAAAGAGCACCATTCCCTGCCGCTGCAACTCGACAAAGTCACAGGTGGCTTCGACCGCCCATGACGATTCGTGGCACGGCTGTCTGTAACCGAACACCGAGGCGACCTGCTGCAGGCAGGAATCTGGCGTTCGCTCAAGCGTGGTCAACCAGTTGTGCGTGACCTTTCTGGCGTGCGCAGTGGGCGCAGCAGAAGAACTGGCCGTTCGCCTGGAGGCCATGCCCCAAGATCCGGCATTGACAGTTTTCGCAGGACGGAGCGATCCGTTGGGCCGCGCACTCAAGGCTGTCGAAGATGTGAAGAACCCCTGCCGCACGCACCTCGAATGCCTTCTCGTAGTCATTGCTACAGACTTCACATACCGCCATGGTCGAATACTCCTCGTGCTGTGTTGGGCGTCTCTCCTGGACGTTACGAGGCTGTGCTCGGCCTCACCCCAACGCAAGGCGACCAGCGGCATGGGCCTGCGTGATCACCCGCGTGGACGCGGTTGACGTCACGATGGCGCAGTACCGTCTCGCGCCACTCGAGAAGAGCCTGCGCTCGCGGGAGAGCGCAGTGGCGGTAATGGCCCGAACGCACATCGTGATCGTCCGAGCTGGTATCACCTGGCTTCGGGCGGCCAGGCATCCGGCGCTCCGGCCAAGCCACGGAGGCCAGGCCCGTCGACTGCTTCGACGACGTCGAGCACCGTGATCGACACGGGTGACCGAGTCAGGACGTAACCGCCCATCTTTCCCGGCAATCAATGCACGAGCCCGGCGCGCGAGACGACTGGGGGCTGCTTGGCGAGATAGATGGGTGAGACGCCGTGCGGTTGCGCCAGCCGCGCGGCCTGGGTGAAGTTGGCGCCACCAAGGCATATATCGGACATTGTCATCGACGGAAGGACCATGCAATGAAGTTCGCAGTCATCGGCGGAACCGGGCTGATCGGGTCGCGGGTCGTGAAGAACCTGAACGCGGCCGGCCACCAGGCCGTCCCGCATTCCCTGTCCACAGGCGTGGACGTCATCACCGGCCAGGGCCTGGATAATGCCGTGGCGGGCGCCGAAACCGTCATCAACCTGACGAATTCCCCGACCTTCGACGACGCCTCGCCTGCCTTCTTCCGGACGTCGATGGACAACCTCCTCGCCGCGAGTGAGAAGGGCCGCGTCGGGCACTTCGTCATCCTCTCCATCGTCGGCGTGGACCAGGTGCCCGACCTGGACTACTACCGGGCGAAGGTGCTCCAGGAAGACATCCTCAAGGCCGGCCCGATCCCGTACTCCATCGTCCGCGCCACGCAGTTCATGGAGTTCATCGACGCAGTGATGTCCGAGACCACCGAAGGCGAGACCGTCCGCCTGCCGCATACGCCACTCCAGCCGATCGCGGCCGCGGATGTCTCCCGCATCGTCGCCGAAGTCGCCGCCGGCACCCCGCTCAACGACGTCCTCCACATCGCAGGCCCCGACGTCTATCCCCTCGACGAACTCGGCCGGCTCACCCTCACCGCCAAGGGCGACGGGCGCTCCGTCGTCGCCGATGACACCGCCGGCATGTTCGCCGCCGTCCACGGTGATGTCCTCACGGCCCGGAACGACGCCCGCATCGCCCCCACCCACTACACCGACTGGCTCTCCTGAACCAGCCGCGACCTCCAGCGCTCAGCCGTGTTGACCTCCGCTCCGACGACTCCACCACCTCCGGCCCGGTCCCACGCCGGACATTCGACACCGCAGCCGCCCACTGTGCGCCGCGTACGGATTCCGATGAACCTTCGCTCAAGTGCTCTGTGGCTGTCGTCACGCGAGGGCTCCTCCGGGATCGGCCTCGCCACCGTCCGATCGCTGCTCGCACAAGGCGCGCACGTGCCGAGTCAGTTCGCGTGGCCACGGCACTCATCAAGCCTTCAGGGCCTGTCGCAGGTCGGTTGATCTGTGATTTTCCCCAGGGGTGCTCAGATTCCCCATGCGATTGACGGCTCAACAAGGTTGATGTCGCTCTGAGTCTTCTCGCCCGCTGGGGGCAGTTTTCGCAGGCCGGAACCACCGCTGCATGGCCGACCGGAGCGCATCCAGGTCCGCCGAGTCCGGGCGGGACGACGCCGATGCCCATGCCACGTAGCAGTCGGGACGAAGCAGCAGGGCGGTGGCTGCAGGCGCGGTCGGCTGGGGCTGTGCGGTGACGATGTCCACCTGGTCGTGCCACTCGGCCAGCGCCCCGGCAACCGATGTGTCTTCGGTCAGGTCGAGCAGCAACGGCCGTGCGGTTCCGGTCAGTTCCGTCAGCCGGACCGCCCCGGTTGGGGTGTGCAGTTCCATGTCCGGTGCGAACCGGCCGACCAGGGGGTGCGTGTGGTGGCAGCCCATGTCGTAGCGGATGTCGGTGCCGGCGGTGAGGTCGGCGAGGTGCTGGACGGTGTTCCGGTGGCCGAGCAGTTCGTTGAACAGCTCGCGCAGCGCGGTGACGTCACTGCCCGGCGCAGTCAGCGCGGCCTGCGCCTGGGCGTACATGACCACCCGGTGAGCGGCTTGCCGGCGTTCGGTCTCGTAGCTGTCGAGCAGTCCGGGTGGGGCGCTGCCGTGGATCTCGGCGGCGAGTTTCCAGCCGAGGTTGATCGCGTCCTGCAGGCCGAGGTTGAGCCCGGGTCCGCCCCCTGAGGTATACACATGGGCGGCATCGCCGACGAGGAACACCCGGCGGTCCCGGAATCGTTCGGCCACTCGGGTGTTCCCGCCGCTCAGCCGGCGCAGCACGTGTGGTCCCTCGCCGGTGGGCGGGCCGAGCGGCAGGTCGGCGCCGAGCACGCGGCGGATGCTCGCCCACAACTCGTCAAGGCTCATGGGCCGGCGTTCCCCCGTCGTGCTCGACCCGGATGGGAACGGGGTCGAGCTGCGCCCCAATTGCCGGTCGGCCTAACTAGAAATCCCTTCCATGCGGTCGCAGTTCGAGCTCGGCGCCGGTGGCGAGCGCGCCGGCCTCGAAGCAGGCGCGCACCCGCTGCCACGCCTCGGCGAGTTGCTCCACGATCAGCGCCCTGGCTTCGCAGCGCGCGCGGGTGCGGGCCGGGATGACGTTCACGGCCTGGCCGCCGTCGGTGACGATGCCGTGCACGACCACACCGGGCGGCAGTTGCTGACGGTGCAGTCCGACGGCGGTGTGGGCGACGGTCATCGCGTCGAGGGCGTTGATGCCTTCCCAGGGCGCGAGCGCGGCGTGCGAGGGCCTGCCTCGGTAGGTGATGTCCCAGGCCCCGATGGCGAGCGAGGAGGCACCGACGCTGTCGTCGGGGGCGGCGTGCACCATCATCGCTGCAGCCACATCGTCGAAGACTCCGGCATCGAGGAGGAGAACCTTCCCTCCGATGTCCTCCTCGGCGGGCGTGCCGATCAGTTTGACCGTCAGGTCGAGTTCATCCGCGACGGCGGCAAGTGCGAGCGCGGCGCCGACGGCCGCGGCTCCGTTGACGTTGTGCCCGCAGGCATGGCCGATGCCGGGCAGGGCGTCGCAGTCGGCGCAGAACCCGATGACGAGGTCGCCGGATCCGTGGGTGGCGACGAGTGCAGTGGGAAGTTCGGCGACGCCCCGGTTGACGGTGAAGCCGGCCGTCTCCAGGAGGCCGGCGATCCTGGCCGCCGAGCGGTGTTCCTGGAGAGCGGTCTCGGGTTCGTCGTGCAGTGCGTGGCTGAGGGCCACGAGCCGTTCGCTCCAGGAGCGCACCGCTTCGGTCACCGTCCTGTGCATGCCCGGGGTGAGCGTCATGCGAGTTCTCCGCTCTGTGCCGGCTTCTGTCCGTACGTCGCGTCGGCCTCGCGTGGGCTGCCGAGGAAGCCGATCGTGCCGAACGCGGCGCAGAAGGTGTAGCCGCTGACCATCGCGAGGCGCGGATTGCTCAGCATCCGCACGCTGACCAGGGGATGCGCGGACCGCCGCTCGACCGCCACCCAGGCCGCGAGGGCGGCGAGGGCCGCGACGGCGAGCGCGACCGTGCGCGGCGTGCCCCAGCCCCACGTACTGCCCTGCGCGAGGACCAGGACGAGCGCCACCAGGCCCGCGGTGAGCAGCGCCACCGCCCCGTAGTGGAAGCGCCCGCCGCGCGGTGCGTCGCTGTCGGGCAGGTCGAAGCCGGCCACCACGGCGAGGGCGGCGACCGGGACGGCCGTCCACAGTCCGGCTTCCGCGTGGCGCTCGCTGAGCGCGCCCGCCACGAGGCCGCCCACGCCGATCGCGACGAGCAGGACACCGACGAGGAGGGAGATTCCGGTGCGGTTCCGCTCGGGTGCCCGGGAGCGGAGGATGCCCACGAGGAGCGGGAAGAAGCCGACCAGGGCGCCTTGGAGCGTCACTCCGACAGCGAGGGTCACAGCGGACGGCCTCCGATCGAGCTGACCGGGCCCGGCAGCGCCGCCTGCTCCTCGATGTGCTGGCGCCGGACCTGCCCTCGCTCAGCCGATTCCTCAACGAGAAGCTGGACCGGCTGTCCGGCATCGTCTCGGTGAGCTGTCTGTTAGCCACGTCGCTGTATGTCGAGGTCAGCCGCAGGCAGCTGCGCTCTCTGGATCCCGCCCAGTTGACGGCGCTCGGCAGCTCGGCGGGGCGCGGGAGCCGGTCCGTACGCTCGCACTCGATTCCGTCGACCGGGCCCTGCTCGACGAGCTTGCCCGCGACGGCTGCCTCGGCCTGGCCGAACTCGCCGAGCGGACAGCCACCAGCCCGGCCACCGTCCGCCGCCGCCTGCACCGTCTCACGGACGCCGACGTCCTGACCTTCCGCTGCGACATCGCCTCCGCGCTCGCCGGGCATCCCGTCCCGGTCTCCCTGCTCGGCCAGGTGCCCGCGCGGGACATCGGCGCCGTCCACCGCACCCTCGCCGCCCTGCCCGAGTGCCGTCTGGTCGCGGCTGTGACCGGTCCCGCGAACATCTTCGGCACGCTCTGGGTGCACGACCTCGGTGACATCCAGCGGCGCGAGACCGCCCTGTGCGCCCGTCTGCCCACCCTCATGGTGACCGACCGCATCGTCGGCCTGCACACGGCCAAACGCATGGGCCATCTGCTCGACGAGGCTGGGGCCGCATCGGCGTCCAGCCGATC
This sequence comes from Streptomyces sp. NBC_00873, assembly GCF_045207415.1. Lineage (NCBI taxonomy): Bacteria > Bacillati > Actinomycetota > Actinomycetes > Kitasatosporales > Streptomycetaceae > Streptomyces > Streptomyces sp. NBC_00873. The sequence continues at coordinate 8,652,153 of NZ_CP108803.1, read as the reverse complement.
TCGCCCTGAGGCAGAAGTGCACGATCCACAAACTGCGCAATGTGTGGGCCGTCCTGGACCACGCCTCCCCCGGCTGGAGCGGCTTCACCATGACGCCGCAGGCCTTGCGCACCCGGCAGGACCTCCGCCGAGCCCTCCTGGAGCCCCCGACCACCCTCTACAAGAGTTCCGGTGAGATCACCGCAGCACTCGAGGAAGCGCGTACCATCCCCCCTCCCCCCGGAACTACCGCGTCGAGCCTTTTCCACCGCTCCGCGGACGCGACCCTGGAGCAAAGTAGGATGGCTTAATTCGTGCGCTACGCACGAAGAGTTCCATAAATAGAAATTTTGTCCGAATTATCTCCCGCTTCACACGCACGGAGCCACCCTCATGGACAACCTGTCCACCGCCGACACCGACGGCGCGATAGAGACACGCGGTATCGAACCTGTCCCGGACCACGAGCGCCGGGGCAGAGTCCGCGAACTCTTCCCGACCTGGGTCGCGGCGAACATCAGCGTCCTGCTTCTCACCATGGGTGCGGCCCTGGTGGTGTTCAACCAGTTGAACTTCTGGCAGGTCTTGATCGTCGCGGTGTGCGCCGCGGTCGCCTCGTTCGGCATGGTCGGCTTGCTGTCGGTCTCCGGAAAGTGGGGCGGGGCGCCGGGCGCGACGCTCTCGCGGGCCACCTTCGGTGTGCGCGGCAACCTGTTCCCCGGCGCGATCCTCTGGATGGCTCGGTTCGGCTGGGAGACGATCAACGCCGTCACCGGTGCCTACGCCGTGCTGACCGTTCTTGACCTGCTCTTCGGCGTCAAGAGCAACACCGCGCTGATCGTCGTCACGCTCTTCGTCTTCGTTGCCTGTACGTTCCTGGTCTCCGGCATGGGCCGGAAGGCACTGAATGTCTGCAACACCTGGTCGACGTACCTCTTCGGCGTCTTCAGCGTCCTGGTGCTGGGCTACCTGATCGCGACCATGCACTGGAGTGAGGTCTTCTCCAAGCCCGCGGGTACCACCGCGATGATGATCGCCGGCATCGGGACCATCGCCGCCGGTGGCATCAGCTGGGTCCCCACCGGCCCGGACTTCGCGCGCTACCTGCCGCACGCTGCCTCTGGTAGGAAGATCGTCGGCGTGACGGTTTCTGGCGCCGCTCTGGTGATGGTGCCCATGGTGCTGATGGGTGCGGTGATGGCGACGGCCTCGCCCGGTCTGGCGCAGGCCTCGGACCCGGTCGCCTTCCTCGGCGACCTGCTGCCGACCTGGCTGGCCGTGCCGTACCTGCTGACCGCGATCGTGGGCATGACGCTGATCAACAGCCTCTCGATGTACTCGGCCGGCTTCACCGCCCAGACCATGGGGGTAAAGCTGCCGCGTGCCATGGCCGTCAGCATCAACGCCGTAATCTCGCTGGTCGGCGGCCTGATGCTGATGCTGGTCGCCAAGAGCTTCCTGGGTTCCTTCATCACCTTCCTGACCCTGCTCGCCGTCTCCTTCTCGGCCTGGATCGGCGTCTATGCGGTGGACATGTTCCGGCGTCGGTCGCGTGCGGTGCGCTACGACGCCGCCGCGCTGATGGACACCGGCCGGAGCAGCCGGTACTGGTACGTGGGCGGCTTCTGCTGGCAGGCGATGGTGTCCTGGGTGCTCGCGCTGCTGATCGGGCTCGCCTTCACCAAGTGCGACTGGTTCGCCGGCCCGTTCTCCAGCACTCCCATCGGCAATTACGGGCTCGCGTGGGCGGCGACCATCGTGATCTCTGGCGTGATCATGGCCGTGCTGCCCGCGCCCCGGGAGAACACTTCCGCAACCACCGAGGAGACCGCCGCCCTCGAGGCCGAGCTGGTCACCGTCTGACGCGAACGCGCGGACACCTGGTCGCTGACCCCGGCCGCCGGTTCACCTGAGCCGGCGGCCGGGCAGTCAGCATCTGCGGATATCGGGTGCCGCCCGCCTGTCGGACTGTGTCGCCGCTGGGCCCGCACATGATGCGCCGCATCGAGTTCGTTCTCCAGGTGCTCGTGCGGCAGGGCGCCACGGTCGGCGAGGCCATGACCTACGCAGCGCTCCTGGACCGGCACATCTGCGGCAGCGCGCAGCAGGAGGCAGAGGAGCTCGCCATGCGCCGCCGGTACGGGCTCCACACCCCGGAGCAGCCCAGTGCGGCGATCACAGCCGCCCACGAGCGGGCAGCCGAGGCCGGGCGCCATCCGTCGCGGCGCACTGACCTCAACCGCGCCCGCGCCGGTCGTCACCGTCCGCGGCCTCGCATGGCCGCCGCGCACCACCAGCCGCTTCCCGGCCCCATCGCGGACGTCGGCCGGCCCGGCCAGCGCCTCGGGTCGGCGGTGGAAAGACATGCTCGCCGAGCTGCGCGAGAGGCAGGGGCGCAAGCAAAGGCACCGGTCGAGCAGCGCGTCACGGCCGCGCAGCACGATCAGACCGACGCCCGTCAGGGTGAGGGCCATACCGGCGCCAAAGGCGGCCACCATCGCGAGGGCGTTGCCGACCTTGCCTGTCAGCAACCCGGTGAGCAAGACCAGGAAGGCGGACGGCGAGGGCAACAGGCCTCCGGATGCGCCGAGAAGGACCAGACCTCGCCAGGTGAGCAGCGAGGGGGCGTCGGGGACGTGGCGGCGCCAACGTCCCCGGGCGGGAGTTGGACCAGTGGCCTGGCCTCACTCCTCGACCGCGGCGCGGCCCTTCCGATGGCGCTGCGAGCATCATGCTGTAGGACGAGTCGAACGCGCGTGACGAGACAATCACCTTGCCGTCCGCGATCACCGATCCGTTCAGGTTGAACTGCTCGCCGGTGTGCCGGGCCCATCGCAGGTCGAGCTCGGCGCCCGGCTCGTCGGCGCTCGAGGACCGCCCGGCCTCGTCGCCGCCCTGCCGCAACCAGTTCTGCCCGGTCCTCGGCCCGGGAATCTCGGAGTCCCGTACGACGTCGAAGGCGCTCTCGAGCGCGGGAAGCATGGGAAACGCCTTGCCCCATATGTCATACACGGTCGTCTTGGCGGTGTACGTGCCGGGCCGTAGCCCGTGCAGCGTGCCGCTCGTTCGGGTCCACGCCCCGCGTGCGTCGGGGCACGGTACGGGCCTGCCGCCCGGCGGGGTGTAGCAGTTCTCGATGCCGGGGTCGGCCGGTTTCCTGGCCAAAGCGCAGGCCGGTCCGCTTCACCACATGCCCGTGGTTGTCCCGTATGGTCAGCAAGGCTCTGGCGGGGGTGCGGCCGTCGTCCTCGGCGTACACCTCGACGGGGACTCCAGCAGCCGAGCCGTACGCGCTGCCCTGTGCGGGGCCGCCGCAGGCCGCAACCTCTGAGCCATCGACGCCCGCCGGTCGGCCCTTGTGACCAGCGGTTCGGGGATCGACTGAGAACCCTCTCGGACATGACCGCGCCCCTCAGCGGAACCGCTGGGGCGATGCGTCAGGCCGGTTTCCTGAGGAAGTCGGAGAGCGCTGCGCGCAGGGTTTGCGCCTGTTCCAGGTGCAGGTCATGGCCGGCACCTGGAATGCTCATGGCGAGGGTGGCGGGTCGCCGCCGGAGCATCTCGTCGGCTTCCTCCGGAGAGATGAAACCCGCTTGGCCCAGCAGGACGAGGGTGGGGCACGTGACCTGCCCCCACTCGTGCCAGAAGGAACGCCGAGCGTTCTCCTCCAGTGAGCGGACCATCACGTCCCGGTCGAAGCGCGGCCACCAAGCGCCGTTGCGTTCCTCCAATCCAGACGCCCAGCCTTCACCGACCGGTCCGCCGCCGAAAAAGGAGACTGCAGCTTCTCGTGAGGAGAACGGTGTCGGCCAGGAGTCGAGCCACGCACCGATGTCCGCGGGGACTTTCGGGTTCGGACCGCCCGGGCCCGCCTCGATGAGCACGAGGGCGCGGACCAGCTCGGGATGCGCTGCGGCGGCGAGCATGGCCGTGTGCCCACCCATCGACTGGCCGACCAGAACAGGCTGCCGCAGGCCAAGCTGTTCGACAACGGCGACGACGTCGGCAACGTAGGCCCTGCGGGAAACATCCTGGGGGTGGCGCTCGCTGGCACCGTGCCCACGCTGGTCAACCGCAACGACCCGGAACCGGGAGCTCAAGTCGTTTGCCAACGAGCCCCATTCACCCACGTGACCAGCCAGGCCATGCAGCAGCAGGAGGGATTGCCCCGAGCCTCCCCAGTCCCGACAGACAAGCCGAACACCATCTCGCACTACCAGGCGCTCAGACCACGCCACCTCAGGCCCCCAAAAGATCGACCAGCCTTGATCATGCCGCACACGTGTTGGTGTGCCCGACCAGGAGTCCGCGTTCGAAGCCGGCCCGGCGCGGACCAGGGGGACGAGGTGGGCGCCCGTAGCCACCCCGCCGGTGGTGGTGCGTCACCCCGGACGGCACCACCTGGAACACGTGGGACGCCGAGCCCTCCCGCGGCGCAGTCTGCCGGATCGCACTGTCTCCCGGCGGGTGGTCTGTTTGTTGCGCCACCCTTGCACCGGATCAGCGCTTTAGCCCGGTAAGCAGCCGTGTCTCCCGCAGTTGGACAGCGCACTCCGGCAACCTGTGCGCATGGCCGACACCTTCGAGCACACCCCTCAAATCTGGAACGCCGCACAGCTGCGCGACGCCCTCAAAGATCTGCCCGATGACGCACCCATCCATATCGGTGTGGCAAGCGACCCCGGCGACTTCGACGGGTACCGCGGCTTCGTCCTCGTAGACGCCCACCAGGTGGAGAACTGGTGGCCGGCCACAGCGACGACGCCGGAACGCACCGAAACGGAGAAGGCGCTGACCCTGTTCGCCGACTGGGAGCCAGACAGGTACGACCGTCTCGACTGAACCGGTCACGCCCAGGTCCACCGGGCTGTCAGTTACCGCTGCACCATTCGCCGGACACGCCCACACCGAAGGAGCAGCCCCGTGGACCTGAGCGTGAACCGCAGACGATTGCCTACGCGGTCGCCGAAGAGATCCGGCCCTCAGCAACCGCCCCCTGGGCGGCGCCTCGTTCCCCACCCCCGTCCGACATCTCCGACACCGCGCGGAACACGCAGCCGACTTGGCGAGCCGGGCGGTTGAGCAAGGGCATCACCTCTACTGCTGGAGCTGTGTTCAGTGACGGCGGCGGACCGCCCCAATCCGACACGACCTGAGGACCGATCGCGCTGTCCAGAGGCGCGATGACCCGTGTGACGCCGCTGGGGGCACAGTCCTCGGGCAGTGCCGTCCGGGTACCGGAGCCCTGGCGGCTGTGCGCGTATGGCACTCTCGCGCAGGAGGTCGCAGGCGGAGGTGATGGTGGGCCTGCTGGTTTTCAGGCCGGTGGCCAACTCCCGCTCGGCGGGGCCGCTGAAGTGAGCTCTGCTTCCCCTGGCGCCGCACCTGCAGTCGAGCGCGCGGGCGAATGGCGTGATGCGGTGGAGGTGCCGCCCCGGGAGCCCGGGGATCCGCCGCCCGCCTTCACGGAGGTTTACCCGTCGGATGCGACGGTCCGTGCAGTCTCCCCTTGCCCCATGAAAACGGCCCCCTCGTTCAAGAGGGCCGTCCAGTTCACCTTCCCGGAGCTGGCTCAATAACCACCGTAGCCGTACCCGTTGTCGAAGGGGCCGTAGCCGCCGTAGACGTAGACGTAGCAGTCATCCCACCAGCCACAGCGGTCGTAGGAGTGGCTGGTCACGTAGGTCGCGCGGGCAGGAGCGGCCGTGGCCGTACCCGCCGCACCGACAGCGGCGCCACCAGCCAGCATCACGCCGGCGGCTGCTACAGCGAGGGAACGCTTGATATGAGGTTGCTCGCATGAGTCTTTACCTTTCCTTCCACCACCGAAGATCGAAGGTGGATGGCCACAGCGCACGAGAATCATGCGATGCGGTTCGCAGAGGTCACCACGAGCGGGAGCACGTCTCGACGAGCGGGAGCACGTCTCGCGGCAGATCGTTTCCCACCCTTCGGGAGCCTTGCCGCCCGGGGCGCGCCCCGGTTGCGCCGCCTCTCACACGTACGGGTGGTCCTCTGCCTGCGGGTCCGCAGGTTCTTCTGTCCGGATGCTTCATGCGTACGGTGGACGTTCGTCGAGCAGATGCCAGGGGCTGACCCGGCGGCGCAGCAAGTGGACCGAGCGGTTGCGTTCGACGCTGGCCGCAGTCGGTCCACTGCCCCGAACTGGATGCACTCACAGGACATGTCCGCTCCGTCGCCAGGATCCTGACCGAGCACGAAGGCTGTGGCTACGTGTCCCGGCAGGCCGTCGCTGTGAAGTCCGCTGTGGGGACGGCGGTGGGGGAACTACCACCGCTGGCCGAGAGATCGTCGTAGCGGACCCTTCCCGGGGTGAGCCGGTCCCAGTCGGTCAAGGTGAAGGAGACGCTTGCCGATGACCAGGAGTTGTCCTTGGTCCAGCCGTAGAGGGCATACGTGGTCCCGGCCGTGAGCGGGGCCAGGGGCTTGGTCGCGGTCCAGCCGACGGCGGGGGCGTCCAGGAGCCAGGTGACGAGTCCGGCTGTGAGGGGACGGTCAGCGGTCCATGAACCCATCTTCGTCTGGCTTTTGACCTCGGTGCTGTCCACGTAGAGCGTCGCGCCGTCGATGTGGTGCCCGCAGATCATCATGACGCCGACCAGATGGCCGTCGCCGGTCACGGAGATCCCCGCGACGGCATCGACGGGGACCGTGCACCCTGAGGTCGCGATCAGGGTCGCACCGACCGCAACAGCGCCGACGAAGCGCCGGGACGCCGTCCACGAAAAGGTCCGCAGCATGAGCCCCCTCCCCCGGGGTCGCCCTCGATATCCCGGATCGTATGCGGCCCGCTTCGCGACACAGCAGCGCCGTCGCCCATCCGTTGCTACCTCGTTGCTACTTCGTGGCCGCCCGGCCGTGCCTGCGCCAGAAGTAGTGGAGATGCCAGTGAGCCGCCCGCTCGACTTCCCCCTGCGTTGTCCACGGGACGCAGTGAGCCCTTCGTATGGTTGCCCCGCCCTGGGGGCGCCGGGTGTGGCTTTCAAAATTCTGCCACTTGTGGCTTCCATGGATTGGCCGCCCGACTTCCCGGTCGACGCTCCGTGGGAGTGGGTGGTTGCGCGGACGGCACTCAGGCACGCCCGGGAGCAGCCAAGGACCAGACGGCGTGCCGTGCCCGACCCCAGGTCGATATCCCGCCTCGGCAAGTGCTGCAGGCGCCGGCAGCAGCAACGGTTGCAGGAACTCCCACTCGGGACCGGGCTACAGGAGCCGGGGTCGGTCAGAGCGTACGGGTGAGAAGGTCCAGAAGTGCCGTCCAGTGGCGTTCGGATGCATCGGGGTTGTAGGCGGCGGTGTCGGCCTGGGTGTATCCGTGGTGCGCGCCTCGGTAGACCTCGCCCTGGTGGCGGACGCCTGCTGCCGTGAGTGCCTTCTCGAGACGGTCGATCTGCTCGGGGGGCATTGCGTGGTCCTGATCGGCGTGCCCGAAGTACGCCTCGGCAGTGATGCGGTCGGCGAGCAAGTGCGGGCTGTCGGGGGTGTCGGGGGCCAGATGCCCGCCGTGGAAGCCGGCGATGGCGGCGACGCGGTCCGGGTATGTGCCGGCGGTGCGCAGGGCCAGGCCTGCACCCATGCAGTAGCCGGTGACGCCGACCGGGCCGTCGGTGGCCTGTGGGCAAGCGGCCAACCAGCGCAGGTAGGCGTCGGCGTCACGCATCGCCAGTTCGGGGGTGAGCGACCGCATGATGGGGACGATGCGCTGGAAGATGTCGGGGCGCTGGACGGGGTCGATGAAGTCGGGAAGCTCCACCACCGGGGCGCGGCCATGACGGTAGAAGACGTTGGGGACCAGCACGGTGTACCCGGCCCCGGCAAGGCGGTCAGCCATCTTCTTCAAGTGCGGGCGCAGGCCGAAGGCGTCCATGTAGAGCAGGACAGCGGCATGGGGGCTGCCGTAGTCGGGATGGGCCAGGTATGCGTCGGCCGCGCCATCCGGGGTGGGAATATTCACCGCTGTTCCGTGCACGGCAGTCATCGGTGCTTCTCTTCTTTCTGTCTCGAATTCTTTAGGGCCGCTGCTGCGGGCGACCCGTGCTTATTGTCGGGCACCACATGGACGCGGCTGCGGGCAGGGCTGCCTTCGTCCCCGTGGCCCTGCCCATTGAGGCGGATGCTTCACCGGCCCGCACGTCGACGACTTGTGGCCGCTGCGCACAAACCGTTCATGATGTGATCATTGCCCTGGCCGGCCGCGGCTGGCATCGAGGCGCGCCCGATCCGCACCAGTAGACGGGCCTGGAGCAGGGCCGTACGGACCGCTCACGGGATGCCGCCGGTGCCCGGCGTTGTCGAGGCGAACGGGCCGCCGGTGTTGAAGGCCAGCTCGGCGAAGCGTTCGCCGATGCGGCGGTGGGTGGCGGCGTCGGGGTGGAGTTCGTCAGGGAGCGGCAGTTCGGCGGAGTCCGACTCACCGTAGAGGTCGCGGCCGTCGAAGTAGTGCAGGTTCGAGTCCTCGGCCGCCCGCTGCTTGACGATCCGGGCAAGTTCGGCCCTGATGATGCTCAGGGTGAGCTTCCCGGCGGCGGCCTCTGAGGGGTCGCCCGCGGCGCGGAAGCACAGTTTCCCGGCACTCGGAGCAGTGAAGTCCAGGGCGCTGGGGCCGGGCGTGTTCGCCGACCGGGAAAGCACCCCGCCGGAGGCTGGAGCCGTCCACAAGGTCGTGACCACGGTCATCGCCGGCGCCGTGCAAGAACCGCTGCTACCAAAGGCCCAGCAGCAAGGGATCGACCACGACTTGGCCGTCATCGCCGATGTCGACGAGGCCCCACAGGCCCAGCCCGGCGGCGAGTCCCACCCATCCACCAGCGTCTGGTGCCTGCGCCTCAGCCTCGGTGTCGGTGTCGGACGGTCCTGCAGGGCCGCCGGCCTCCGGGCACGGCATGGCTGAGTCCCCTGTCGAAGCGATGACAATGCCGCTGCTCTTGAGACGGACGGTCGGTTGAGCCGGTGTGCTGATTTTATGCCTGGGGCGGCTGGGGGCCTGCTCTCCTGGTAGATCGGGTGGTGGGCGAGGCGGGGCGCGTGGAAGCCCGACACGTCCGGCGGAGGGCACTCGACCCGCCGTCCTGCCCGACGCCGCAGAGCGGGCGCGGCACCGCCGGATCGGCTCTCGTGCCGGTCGGCGCGATACCTGGCAGTCGATCGCCTGTCCGGCAGCCGCTACGGATAGTCACCGTCGTTGACTCCCAGTCCGATTCTCTGCGTCCGGCACGTGCGGCCCCGTTTAACGCGATCTGGCGGCAGGACCGAGAGATCCTTGAATCAGCAGTGGCCTCGAAGGCGGGTGGATCAGCCATGGACACACCGACGAGCATGCCTCGTGACTCCCTCACCTCCGCCGCGGCTCTTGCCGTGGCAGCTCCGGATGGGACGCTGACCAGCTGGAGCACCGGTGCGGAACGGTTGCTCGGGTACTCCGCCGGTGAGGCCGTCGGCCGGCTCGCGGCGGCGCTGCTTGCATCGCCCCTCCCCGTCGGCGTTCGTGAGCGTTTGGGTCGGCAGGAGGACTGGACCGGGCGGGTGGTACTCCGCCACCGGGACGGCAGCTCGGTCGAGTGCCGGTTGCGGGCGCGTCCGCTGCCCACGGGTGACGGGCGAGCCAGTTGGCTACTGGAGGGCGTCCCGGTGGTGGAGGAGGTGGACCGCGCCACGGACCCTCTGCTCTGCTGGTCGTTCGACCAGTCGCCGTTCGCCCTGGCGATCTACGACTCCGAGGGCCGGTTCCTGCGGGTCAACGAGCCCATGAGCAAGCAGCTCGCCGCCTCGGAGCGGGATCTTCGCGGCCTCCGGATCACCGAGCACATGCCCGATCCCGCCTTCCGGGCCTCCGAACAGTCCGTCGATCGCGTGTTGCATTCCGGTGAGCCCGAGCAGATCGAGAACTACGTCAAGGTGCCAGGAGAGACCCAGGCGCACGCCTGGATCATCCACTTCACCCCGCTCAAGGACTCCCTCGGGCTGGTGCACGGCGTGCAGTTGGCCGCCCTCGACTACTCCGAGCAGTACACGGCCCGCGAACGCCTGGCGCTGCTCGATGAGGCCAGCAGGCGTATCGGCAGCAGCCTGGACGTGGTCCGCACCGCCCAGGAACTGGCCGAACTGGCCGTGCCCACCCTCGCGGACGTCGTCTCGGTCGATCTTCTCGACGCCGTGCTGCACGGCGACGAGCCCCCGCCGGTTCCCATCGACGGCCCCTTGGTGCTGCGGCGCGTGGCCATCCGCCCCGACGTAAAGGTTGTCTTCGCGGTCGGCGAATTGTCGCGCTACCCGGAGTTTTCGCCGGTTACCCGCTGCCTGGCCACCGGTCGCGGCACTGTGCACCAGATCGGCGACCCCGAGATCACCCGCTGGCTGGCCCACGACCCGGACCGGACTGCCTGGGTGAGTCGGCACGGCCCGCGCTCGCTGATGATGGTGCCGCTGCGCGGCCGCGGCACCAACCTGGGCGTCGCGCTCTTCGCCCGACTGGATCCGTCCGCCGTGCCGTACGCGCAGGACGACCTGCAGATCGCCGAGGAACTTGCGGCGCGCGCCGCGGTCTGCCTCGACAACGCCCGCCGCTACACCCGCGAACACGCCGCGACTCTGGCCCTCCAGCACAGCCTTCTGCCGCAGGGGACGCCCGAGCAGGCCGCCGTCGACGTAGCCAGCCGCTACTTGCCCGCAGACTCGAAGGCCGGTGTCGGCGGTGACTGGTTCGACGTGATCCCGCTCTCCGGCGCCCGCGTCGCCCTCGTTGTCGGCGATGTGGTCGGTCACGGGATCCATGCCTCCGCCGCCATGGGTCGCCTTCGCACCGCCGTACGCGCCCTCGCCGACGTCGACCTGGCCCCGGACGAGCTGCTTGCGCATCTGGACGACCTGGTCGTCCGGCTCGGATCCGGGCCCGGGTCCGGAGCTGAGGCGCCCTTCGGAGAACTCGGAGCCACCTGCCTGTACGCGGTCTACGACCCCATCTCCCGCAAGTGCTCGCTCGCCAGCGCCGGCCACCTCTGGCCCGTTCTGGTGACCCCTGACGGCGAGGTGGACATCCTCGAACTGCCCACCGGCCCGCCGCTCGGCCTGGGCGGGCTGCCATTCGAATCCGTTGAACGCGAACTGCCCGAAGGCAGCCTCCTGTCCCTCTATACCGACGGCCTTGTCCTGGCGCGCCATCGCGATGTCGACGCCGGCCTGCACGCTCTGCGCACGGCCCTCGCCGACGCGGCTCCGTCGTTGGAGACCACCTGCAACCGCGTGCTCCATGCTCTGCTCTCCGAGCAGCCCGCCGATGATGTCGCGCTGCTCATCGCCCGTACCCGCGCCCTGGACAGCGGGCACGTCGCCGTCTGGGATCTTCCCGCCGATCCGGCCTTTGTGGCCGAAGCCCGCTCTCAGGCGACCACCCAACTCCACGCCTGGGGGCTGGACGACCTGGCCTACGTCACCGAACTCGTGGTCAGCGAGCTGGTGACCAACGCGATCCGCTACGCTACCGCGCCCATTCAGCTGCGGCTGATCAAGGAAAGGACACTGATCTGCGAGGTCTCCGACGCCAGCAGCACCGCACCGCACCTTCGCCGTGCCCGCATCTTTGACGAGGGCGGACGTGGCCTCATGCTGGTCGCCCAGCTCACCGAGCGCTGGGGAATGCGGCATACCGGCACAGGCAAGACCATCTGGGCCGAGCAACCCCTTCTCATGTAGGCGCTCGGGACCAGTGAAGGGGCGCACCGATCGGCCCGGAGACACAGGCCTCGCACACCGGCCGGCCGCAGAGGCAACGGCCTGCCTGGAGCGGACGCGGTGCAGCTTGGCCCGCACTCGTGCTGCGGTCCAGTCGGCACACGAAGCTGCCGGCAGAAACGGGTGATTTTGGTCGAGAATAACTCCTCGGCCACGGCCACGAAGTAGCGCAGCTTGCGCAGGTCGACATCCACGGCATCCCCTCCTGTACGGACGCCCCGCCTGAGAAGATTGTCGGCGTTGAGCTGTTCTGGCGGACCTCTCGAAGCGTCCGCCTCACAGATGCGGGAGCGACGTTCCAGCCACGGGCGAGGGACCTTCTGGGCCGTCTGGCAGCAGACCTCGATGAGGCCGGCCGTGTCGGGCGCGGCGAGGCCGGCCGCTTGGACGTCGCCTTCATCACCTCCGCCACCGCGATCGTCAGCGAACGGCTCCGTGAATTCTCCCGCCGCCGCCCAGACGTCCAAGTCAAGCTGCACGACGGCTTCACCGTCGACGTCCTGGCGGTCCTGGAGCGGGGCACAGCCGACGTCGGGATCGTGCGGGATGCCGAGGAGCAAGACGATATCGACCTTTCCCTGCTGACAACGGAACGGTTCGTCACCGTCATCCCCACAGAGCACCCCGCCGCAAGGGGTGACCATGTCGAAGCAACGGCGCTAGCCGCTGACCCGCTGATCCCGTTCCCGCGTTCAGCAGGAGCTCAAGCGTTCGACGTGAACACACAGCCGTTGCGGAACGCCGGCATCGACGTCCAGGTCGCGCAAGAGTGCTCGAACTGGCACACCATCATCATGTTCGTCGCCGCTGGCCTTCGCGTCACCATGGCCCCTACAGCGTCACGACGCTGCTCCCCGCAGGTGCCCAACGTCTCGAACTCGACGGGCCTCCCACAGTGAGCCGGATCTTCATGGCCACCCGCCGAGGAGACAACCGTTCCCTCGTGCAAGCCTTCATCACAGCATCTGAGTCCGTGACAGGTCGTGGCCACGACCGGACGACGAGAGCACGTTGACCTGCCGGGTGGGCACCTCCAAGTGCAAGGGCCACTTGAAGGCGTACCGTGCGTAGCCTCACCGGCCGCACCTGGAGCACCCACCGCTGGGACAACAGCCCAAGCCGACCACCCCCTGAAACCGCCCCTATCCGCGCAGCCTTTTACTCCTGGTCCGGCGTCGGTCGATGCGGTCGACCTGATAGATCGCGTCCAGGACCTGAACGCCCCCACCAGCGGATCCGTCACCGTTGGCGGGGTCCCCTTCTCGAGCCGCCCGCGCGGACTGCGCCACGTCGGCGCGCTCTTGGACGCCCAAGACATCCACGGCGGGCGCAGCGCCCAGGCGCACCTGTCGGCCCTGGCCCGCAGCAACCGCATCCCGCTCGCCCGCGTGGACGAGGTCCTCCAGGACGTCGGGCCGGCCAAAGCGGCGCGGCGCCGCATCGGAGGGTTCTCGCTGGGGATGAAGCAGCGCCTCGGCATCGCCGGTGCCCTCCTCGGCGACCCGCCTGTGCTCCTGTTCGACGAGCCGCTGAACGGTCTGGACCCCGAAGGAGTGCTGTGGGTACGCGGGCTGTTCCGCCGCGCTGATCGTTCCGGTCTGCGCGCTCATCGGGATGGCGTTCGGCGCCGTCCTGCGACACGCCACGGCAGCGATCGTGGGAGTCGTGGGGCTGCTGTTCATCGTCCCCCTGCTCTTCGGCGGCGAGCGCTACAAGCTCCTGAAGGAGATCGGCAACTATCTGCCTCTCCACGCCGCGGGCCGGCTGACTCTCAATCCAAACTCCCACAGGCCTGGGCAAGTATCCAGGAACGATCACCGGCTCGTGGATCGCGCTCGCGGCCTGGGCACTGGTCTCGGTGATCGTCGCTGTGGTTGTCGTGCGGCGCCGGGACGTGTGAATCCGGCCCTGCGTAGCCGGCAGCCGCAAACTTGTCGGCCCACTTCGGCTCGGCCGACACCTCCTGCAGCAGCAGCGTGTTGACGTGTTCTCTGAACTTCGAAGATCGCGAGCGTGGAAGCCTGAATCCTCATCTGCTACCGCGGATTCACCAATGAGGCGACCTCTAAAATGTGTTGCCGGTGCCGATGACCACCCAGTAGACATCTGATCATGGACGTCACCCGCATATCCGCCGAACCCGATGCCACGTCAGCCGCCGCCGCCGTCATGGCGGAGCTGGCCAGCCTCGGGAGCCGATCCTTCGCGCTGCCCGCTGACGCCGACCTGCGCCCGGTGCTGCCCGAAAGCGGGGGTGTGTCCGCGGTCTGGGTGACGGCGGGTGGGGCGTCGGTCGAGGAAGGTGTGGTGCTCTACGTCCACGGGGGCGGGTTCGAGCACCGCATGCCGGAGTTGATGAACCTGACGGCCCACCGGGTCTCCCGGGTAACCGCCCGTCCCGTGCTCGTCGTGCACTACCGCCTGGCCCCGGCCAACCCCTACCCGGCTCCGCTGGACGACGTCGTCGCCGTCTATCGGAGCCTGCTCGACCAGGGCGTGCCCGCCGCGAAGATCATCGTCTTCTGTGAGTCCTCCGGTGCCACGCTGGCGCTGTCCGCTCTGCTCACCCTCAAGGAGTCCGGCACCGCCCTCCCGGCCGCCGTCATCTCCAACTCCGCGGTCACCGACCTCACCCTGTCCAGCCCGTCCATCGACGCCAACGCCGCCCACGACTCGGGCGTCAACCGCGCGCTGCTCACCCGCCTCATCGGCCAGTACCTGGGCGGCACCCGGCCCGACCAGGCCCCGCAGTCGCCGATCCACGGCGCCCTCGACGGCCTGCCGCCGCTGCTGCTCACGGTCGGCGCGGCGGAGGCGCTCCTGGACGACACACTGCGTTTCGCGCAGGATGCCTCCGATGCCGGGACCAAGGTCTTCGTCGACGTGTACGAGGCGATGCCGCACGCCTTCCAGGTCACGATCTTGTCCGATGAGAATCCGACAGGCAGGAGATTGCTGGAACGCATCGCCGAGTGGGTCGCCGCCGCATAGGCATACAGCGGAGAGGTCTCGGTCACTGCAGCTGCGGCGTACGTCCCCGGAGCAACGATGCTCCGGGGACGTACGCGCCTGTGGCGTGCCGGCACTCGTCAGTGGTCGTGCGGCGCGGGGTAGGCCTTGGGCAGACGCATGCCGCGTTCGGCCATGATCTCCCGTACGTGGTTGGGGTAGTTGGTGATGATGCCGTCGACGCCCATGTCCATCAGCGCCTCGACCGTGGCGTTGTCGTCACAGGTCCACGGGATGACCTTCAGGCCACGGGCGTGGGCCTCGGAGATCATCTTCTCGTCGGGGTAGAAGCGGAAGTTCGGGTCCGCGACGGTGCCGTTCTGCGGGAAGCCGTAATTGGGGGAGAGCGCGGTGACACCTGGGACGGTGGAGGCGGCCTTGACGAAGTCGCCATCGTAGTCGTCCGCGTCGATGCCGCCCAGCCACGGGGAGGCGCCGGGCTTGCCGACCTGGAGGAAGTCGTAGTTGGTCAGTGCCACCAGCGGGTAGGACGGCGCGAGCTTGTGCATCTCCTTCAGCGCGCCCCAGTCGAAGGACTGGATGGTGACCTGCCGCTCGATCCCCGAGCGGTGGATCTCCTCGTGGACGCGGCGGACGAACAGCTCGCGCGGTGCGGTCTGCTCGGGTGCGCCCGCCTCGACCTTGGTCTCGATGTTGAGCTTGACCTGCTTGGCGTCGTAACTCTTGACCAGGTTGAGGACGTCCTTGAGCTCCACCATCCGGAAGCCCTTGACCTGCTCCTGCTCGGGGAAGCCGGGCAGCTGCTGGTAGCCGCAGTCCATTGTCTTGATCTGGGCCAGCGTCAGGTCCTTGATGTACTTCCCGACGTACGGGTACATCGGGTCGCCCGGCGTCACCGGCCCGGTGTCCTTGCACTTCTGGGCGCTGATCTGCCGGTCGTGGTTGACGACGACCTTCTGGTCCTTGGTGATCTGGGTGTCCAACTCCAAGGTGGTCACTCCGAGGCGCAGGGCCTTGCCGAAGCCCTCCAGGGACTCCTCGGTGGTCATGCCGATGCCACCGCGGTGGGCCTGGAGGTCGAAGTGGGTCTGCTGGGGCGGGACGTGGCCGTTGTGAGCCGTGGCCGCCTGGGCCGTCGCGGGGACCACGAGCGCGGGTACGACGGCCAGCGCGGCAACTGCATGCCGGAGGGACATGTGAACCTCATGTGCATCGGACGAACTGGACCCTGCGACACTAAGCCGCAGTTCCAGCCCGTACGAAGCCGAGACGTTAGGGCATCGTGAACGCCCGGGAACTGTTGTTCACCGGGCACCGGAGCGAATCGCCCGGCCGCACGGGAAGTAGCCCACGCCCGTCGAGGCCGCTGTCCGAGCGGCGGCTGACCCACGCCAGACCGTCGGCGACCTGGTGTGGAACCTCGGCAGGTATGCGAGCTCTCCAGGGCCGATGAGACAGTCCCCACTCCCCCGGCCGCCCACCACCCAATCGCTTGCTGGCACAGCTCCATCTCTGCCTTCAGACCCGCGTCCCCTTCGACGAAGGCATCGCTTTACCCCCAGTCGCCAAGCCTGATCGGCCCTTGGGGTCTTGCTGGTCAGGCGCTGAGTCATGAGCGTGCCCCAGGTGGGCTGGGGTCTCGCTGTGCTGGCCAGCCTCATCGCGGGGTCATGAGTCAGCGCGGCCCCAGGGTGAACAGCGCGACTATGAGCAGGACCAACATGGCCCAGCCGAGGACCCCGATTTTCCGGCGCTGCGGGTTGCGCCCCTGGCGCCATGCGTTGACCCCGTGCGGAGCGTCTCCCATAGTCGGCCATCCTACGACCTGACGTCCACGGCGGGGGCGGCTCGTGCCCCCCGTCCATGGGCGGGGTCCTCGTGGGCCCCTTGCGGACCAGGGGCCCCTCTCGGCTGTCGGGCAGTCAGTGGCGCGGCATCGCCACCCGCTACGAATACGCCCCGTCCACCACCGAAAGGCCATCGTCATCGCCGGTACCGCTCGTCCGGCTGACAACATGATCGGAAAGACGCTCTCCAGCCGGAGGGGACGTGGTTGATGAGTTGATGATCTGGGTGAGGAGGTCGTGCCAGTTCTCCATGACGGTGAGAACCGCGCCGGATTTCCATCGGGCGATGGCAGTTGTCCCTCCGGTGCGGGTGACGGGTCCTCCACGATGGCCCAGCCGGTGATCTCAGAGCCACCGCGCCGGTGGCGGGCCAATCCGCGAAAGCGGCCCTTCCCGACCGGGGGCGGCAGCGGCTCAACCCGGCGGTGACTGAGAGAGAAGGGGCACACAACACCCCGAATGGCGCTATACGCGCAGATGGGTGATTTCGACTACCCTCAAAAGGTGTGCAGAGAGCCGCCTGAGCACGAACTCTGGACAGCGAGGCCAGGACATGACCAAACCGCCGAAGCCATCCCAGCCCCCACACGGCGAGGGGCCGAGCAGGCACAAGGGGGGCGGCAGAGCGCGATCTGCGCGCCCGCGAGCCAGGGCACGACGACCTCGACCTGAAGCCGCCGGCCTCGACTGCCCGTCAGCAGTACACGCAGGACCGGAGCAGCGTGCAGAAGCACTCCGTGAACCGTCCGGAAGAGGCGGTCGGTGAGGCGCACCGGCTGGTGTGTCGATACCTCGATGATTGAGGAAGCGGCCACCCGCCGCTCGTGAACTGCAGGCCCGGCCCGCCCGGGCGCTGCCCGATCCGGCCGTTGAGGACCTGGCGAAGCCCTGTCCGTCGGCTGACCGTCCGGCAGCATCACCGCACACAGAGAAGGTGTTCCACCATGGAGCGAGGAAGCAACCAGGTCAGCCCGCACAAGGACGATGCGAGGAAGCATGAACTGCAGGGCTACCTGAGGTCCGGCCACCCCACCCATGCCGAGGAGACCTACGATCCCGAGCCGGCAGCCGACGACGACGTGCGAGTGGACGCGGGTGGCCCCGTCCCCCCACCCGGCAGGGAAAGGGACCGGATGCGTGCCGAGAGGGCGGCCGAAGCCCTGAGGTCCGATCTGGCGCGCCACCTGAATCGCACGGCCTTCCCGGGCGACCGTTCGTCACTCCTGCAGACCTTGTCGAAGGAGCACGCTCCGGACACTCTGGTCGATGCGGTGCGTGAACTGCCCGGCGGCGAGCGCTACCAGAACGCGGGGCAGATCGTCCGGGCGCTGGGCCACCGGCCCCACGCCTGACCACGGGGAATCGTCGCATCGTTGTCCCCGCCCACGCATCGATGTGCCGCCTCCACCCTCAGCGGTGGGAACCGGCCTTCGCCAGCGAGCGGGCAGACCGACCACGGACCCCGGGCGCTTCCTGCGCCTCAACGCCTGGATGCGCCGGAACTCCCCCGTCGACGGCTTCGGCACTGCCCACCCAGCGGCTCGATGCCCCGTGCCCACCGCTGGGAGGAAACGGGGCGGCTCGCTCCTGGCCTGGCTGAACCTGCTGCGGAGAGATCCCGTGCGGTCATCGTGTCCGCAATCCTCTTGAAATTTCATTGAAACTTGAATCATTCCCGCACTGGTTCCGCCGTCGGGGAGGAAACGCAGAAGGGGCGGCGAGGTGAAGCCGTGAGTGCGGCCGCTGCCCTTCGAAGGGACCAGCTCCGAGGCGCCCGGCCCCGCGCAGCAGCGCGCCGTTCTCCAACCACATGGCGCCCTGCTCCAGCTTCCCGACTCGGGTGAGGGCGATGTACGGGGGCGTCCGCACATCGAGAGACGGGTGTCGAGGGCCGGGGCGGAAGAGTCTCGGTGCGCTGGTGAGCGGCGTGTCTTCCTGCAGAGTGAGCGAACCCTGCGCCGGGCCCGGCAAGAATGACGCAGCGCAGCGCAGCACCAGCGGCAGAACCGATACTTCTATTTCGCCTGATGAGTGGTCGAGGTCAGTGCCCAGTCCGCTTCCGGAACTGGTCGGCTGTCTTGTGGGCGATCTCCTGCGCCTTCCCGCGCAGCTGCTCGCCCAGACCATGCCGCTGCACTGATTTATCGCCGATTGCCTTGCCAAGGGTCTCCTTCATCTTGCCCTTGACCTGTTTCGCCTTCGCCGTGCCCTTGGTCATCAGAATCCCTGTCCTTCCGAGAGTTCGGCAGGGGTGAGGTAAGCGGGGCTGTCATCCCACCCTGCCTCCGCCACCGAAGTGCTGCAAACCGGCTCGTTCGGGGCGGGCCCGTCGTCCGGCACGCACGGTCCCCATGAGCCGACCCAATGCTCACCCCGGCCTTCGTCCTGGCTGAGGAAGGCGCCTTCCTCAGCCAGGTCCGTCCGCTGCAGACGACGCCGTGGGCTGACGATGACGGCGGGACGGCCGACCGTGCACTGCTGCACGTCGTCGCGCTCTCTGTCGCAGGGCTGTTCGCGAGCACCGGTCCTCATGCTGACACCCCACACACGCATCCCGGGACCACGCCCGGCCAGAGGACGTCGCGGCCCGTCAGGGTCATGCGTGCAGGTGATCTCGGAAGCGGCCACGCCTGACGCACACCGTCCCGGCGCTGCGGTCACAGCGGCAGACAACCGAGCCGTCGCTTACTGGACATGTGCGGCGATGGCCCGTGCGCACTCCATCGACTCGGCATGCGCGGTGTCCACCTCCAGGTCGTAGACCATGCCCCGGTGGACCACATCGGCCTGGGACACGGCCATACCGGTGACCCGATCTCCTCGTGCGATCTCACGGTCTGCGGCAATCACACTGTCGCACCGGACGCCGACCCACAGCACCCGCAGTTCGCCCAGAGCCTTCTGCCATCGCTGCTGTGAGTCCGCGCCGCCGAGGAAGACCTCATCGATGATGACCCGGGCGCCCGCACGGGCCATCGCGGCGACTCCCTCGATCCAGGCTGCTTCCAGAGTCCGGAACTCCGGCCCGACGATCACCTCGCCGTCTCGAGCGAACTCGATTCCGGCATCCGATGCCCGCATGGACGCGGGCATCGCCTCAACCAGCGTGTCGACCCCGAAGGCCAGCCACGGCCCCGGCAGGACCGCCTGCAGACACCGCACGATCCCGGACTTCCCCGAGCTGGAACCACCATTGAGAAAGATCACCTGAGTCATCACCGCGCCACAGTAGCGGCACCGCAACAACGCTCGAAACGGATTTCAGCGAACGCCGCACCGCCGGCCACAACCCGTGAACCTTCCCGGTCACAACACCAGGAAGATGGAATCGCGAAGAAGCCCCGGGATCACGGTGACCTCCGTTTCGGGGCTTCCTGCTGAGATCTTTATGGCCGGTGCAAGGCGGCATCACTCCGACGCCGGGTCGCTGAATGGTTCCGGTCGCTGGGGCAGCTGACGGACCATGTAAGGGTACGGACTCCGGTCGGCGGCAGTGCGTCGTGTTCCGTCTGCGGGTGATCGCAATGAAGGGTTCGATCCGGATCGGGAGTGTGCGGGGGCTGGAGCTGCGTGCGCATTGGAGCGTGCCGCTGATCATGCTGCTCTTCGCGTACGGTCTGGGCAGCCGCACACTGCCTGCGTACGCGCCGGGCCTGGCGTCGGTGGTGTACGCGGTGGCTGGAGTTATCGGTGCTCTGCTGTTGCTGGTGAGTCTGGTGGTGCATGAGGTGGCGCACGCGCTCACGGCCCGCAGGTCCGCGATCCCCGTGCGGGACATTACGTTGTGGGCGCTGGGTGGAATAACCCGGATGCAGCGGCCTGCGACGGCACGGGCGGCGCTCGCGGTCGCCGTGAGCGGGCCGCTGGCCAGCCTGGTGCTCGGCGGGGCCGCGCTGGGGGCCGCGGCCGGGGCCGGGGCCGGGGCCGGGGGCTGGCGGATACCAGCTGTTGTGCTGGGCTGGCTGGGCGGCACGAACCTGCTGCTGGGCGTCTTTAATCTGCTTCCCGCCGCGCCCTTGGACGGGGGCCGGGTCCTGCAGGCCGCGCTGTGGTGGTGTACGGGTGACGAGGACCGGGCCCAGCGGGTGGCCGGGCGCAGCGGACAAGTCCTCGGCATGGGTCTCGCCGTGGTCGGGTGGCTGGCTTTTGTGAGGGGGGTGTCGGGTGGCTTGTGGCTGATGGTCATCGGCTGGTTCGTAGCGCTCACCGCCGCGGCCGAACGACGGTGGGCCGAGCTCCGCACGGTCCTGCGCGGCGTACGCGTGAGGGAGGCGATGACCAGTCCGGCCGCCACCGGTCCGGACTGGCTGACGGTAAACCGTTTCCTGTCCGACGTGGCCGCACAGGCGGGTCATTCGGTCCTACCATTGGTGGACTTCGAAGGCCGTCCCAGCGGCGTCGTACGGCTGCGCCGACTTGGTGCCGTGCCGTCCCAGCAGCGGGAGACGCTGCGCATACGGGAAGTGGCGACCCCGCTGTCGCAGTGCACGCTCGCAACACCGGACGAGCTCCTCACGGGGGTCCTGGACCGCCTCGGCTCGGGCGGCGGACTGCCCATCCTGGTCACGGACGGCGGCCGACTCGACGGGATCGTCACCGCCCACGACATCAACCGAGTCGCCCACCAGCGGCACACAGCGGGCCCGGATGGCGCTACTCCGGCTCCCGGCGGATGACTTCCAGCACGGCCTGCCGTACGCGGATCAATCCCGGAACGGCCTGCCGCATCGGGACGCGCGAAGAAACGGGTACGTTCGCGCACTGCATCGGGTTCCAGGGCGACCGGGCGGCGCCGACTGCACGTCACCGCCTCCCCCTGCGCCGTGCGCTCGACGATTGGGCGCGGCTCGGCGGGGCGGCGACAGCGGATTCGGCATCGGCGGCTGTCGCGGCGCGGAGGGCAGTCGACGAGCACAGCTCATGGACCTGGTGTTCATGGTGGGGGCGTACGGATTGCTCGTGATGGCGTTCAACACGGGTTCGACGTGCAGCTGCTGGACGGGGAGTTCGACGCCGTGCCCGGACCGGTTAGTGGGCACGCGACCGCCCCGGGACACCGACGTCCCGGAGCGGACGGCCCCTGCCGATACGCCTCCGTCAGGCCTTGACAGCGGGCTCGGCAGTAACAGCGTTCCCCGCCTCACCGTCCTGTGCAGCGGCGGAGTGGGCAACGCCCGGGAGGGCCGTGGCCACCGCGGCTGCCAAGAGCGCGACGCCGCCGCCGATCAGCAGGCCGACGCGGAAGCCGTCCTCGGAGGCGAACGTGAAGCCGCCCATGGTGACCGTCATCTGCGAGAGGACGACACCGATCACGGCGGCGCCGATCGAGGTGCCGAGCGAGCGCATCAGCGTGTTGAAGCCGTTCGCGGCGGCCGTCTCGGACATCGGGACCGCACTCATGATCAGGGCGGGCATCGCGCCGTAGGCGAGACCGACGCCACCGCTGATCACGACGGTGACGATCAGCAGGCCCCAGGTCGAGCCCATCAGCGCCATCGACAGGCCATAGCCGGCCGCGATGACGAGGGAACCGGAGACGAGGGTGAACTTCGGGCCGCGCGCGTTGGTCAGCTTCCCGCCGAACGGCGAGACGACCATCATGACGAGGCCGGCGGGTGCCATCCACAGGCCCATCGCCAGCATCGACTGGCCGAGGCCGTAGCCGGTCGCCTCGGGGAACTGCAGCAGCTGCGGCACGATCAGCATCTGCGCGTACATTCCGACGCCGATCAGGACCGAGGCGGCGTTGGTGAGCAGCACCCGGGGGCGGGCGGTGGTGCGCAGGTCGATCAGCGGGTCGCGGGTGCGCAGCTCCCAGAAACCCCAGGCCAGCAGGACCACGACCGCGGCGGCGAGAAGGCCGAGCGTGCTGCCCGAGCCCCAGCCCCAGTCCGCGCCCTTGGAGATCGCGAGCAGCAGAGAGACCAGGCCCACGCCGAGACCGAGCGCGCCGGCCAGGTCGAAGCGCTGCCCCTTCGCCGCGGCCGGTACGTTGGGAATGAAGGACCAGATCATCACGGCAATCAGTGCGGCGAGGACGGCCGACCCCCAGAACAGTGCCCGCCAGCTCGTGTACTCCGCGACTGCGGCGGCGATCGGCAGGCCGAGGCCGCCGCCGATGCCCATGGAGGCGCTCACCAGTGCAATGGAAGAGCTGAGCTTTTCGGCCGGCAGCAGGTCACGCAGCAGGCTGATGCCGAGCGGCACCACGCCCATGCCCATCCCCTGCAGACCGCGCCCGACGATCATCATGGCGACGGACGAGGTCAGGGCGCACACCACCGAGCCCGCGATCAGCGGCACACAGGAGGCGAGCAGCATCTTGCGCTTACCCAGCAGGTCGCCGAGGCGGCCGGCGACGGGGACGCAGACCGCTGCCGACAGGAGCGTGACGGTGATCACCCACGTGGCATTGGAGGACGTGGTGTGCAGGATCTGCGGCAGATCCGCGATCAGCGGCGTCACCAGGGTCTGCATGATCGCGGCGACAGTGCCGGCCAGCGCGAGCGTGGCGACGACGCCGCCCGATCGGGAGGTCGGCTGGGGGCCGTCCATGAAGGGCTCCTCTACGTGTTCGACATTCGAGGCTGGAAGGGAGTATGCATAATACACATCTCATGCATCAACCATGTTGCATGTATCATGCATGGGGCAGGATCATTGCGACATCGCATGCACCGTCCGGCATGCACGGGACCGTCGAGGAGATCCGATGAACAGGGCCACGCGCCAGGTGGAGTACGAGCAGATGCTGCAGAGCCGCTACCTTCACCTGCACAAGTCGAAGGGGCGGCGCAAGGGCAGCACCCTGGAGCGCAGCGCGTACATCCTGCTCAGCCGCATCCGGGTGCAGGGCCCGATGTCCATCGGTCAGCTCGGTGACGCCTTCGGCCTCGACGCGTCCACCCTGAACCGGCAGACCGCGGCTGCCATGCGCGCCGGACTCGTCGAGCGCATCCCGGACCCCGACGGTGGCATGGCGCGCAAGTTCCGCATCACTGCGGAAGGCGAGCAGCGTCTCGACGAGGAGCGCGAGGGCACCATCCACACCCTGGAACAGATCATGGCCGACTGGTCCGACGAGGACATCGCTGCCTTCGCCGGCTACCTCAAGCGCTTCAACACCGACATCGAGCGCCTGGACGGTAGGCCCTGGCCGCGGCCGCGAGACGGCAGCGCAGGTGCCTGAGAGCTGCGCACGGCGCTCAGTGCCGCCTGAGCCGTTCTACCGGCCACCCGTGCCTTGTTGCCGATGTGTCGGCCGACCGGGAGGGACGCCGTCACCGGCGCCGATGCACACCCACTGGAGGGAGCCGGCTACGCCTGGCGCACCTGGGTGGACGAAACTGTCGTCAGCCGGGCGGCCTACCTGCTGGCCGACGCCGATCTCGCCACCGTGGCAGTGGCCTGCCCGGCCGCAACCCACCATGACGCGGACCGTGTGGGCGATGCGCGTCGGCTGACAATTCCCAGCTCTCGCGATCACCGTGCGGCGCCGCTGTTGCACCACACGGACCTTGTCAGCCCGATCGCAGACCTCCACCGCGATACACTGCTCACCCGAACGAAGGTAACCACGAAGCCTGCGTACCGGTCGCCCAACTGTGCGCGGCCGCGCCGTCAGGCTTACGCGACGCCGACCCGATGCGCACCGCGAATCAAATGCCGGAAACCCTGGCCCGATTCCGGCGGGCCAGGGTTTCCATGCTGTGCGGGCATTGCCATTACCACTTGTCGCGGAAGCGGTCCTCGATCACTCGGAAGCTGCCCACGACACCGT
Source organism: Streptomyces sp. NBC_00873 (assembly GCF_045207415.1). NCBI lineage: Bacteria > Bacillati > Actinomycetota > Actinomycetes > Kitasatosporales > Streptomycetaceae > Streptomyces > Streptomyces sp. NBC_00873. The sequence goes on along the minus strand of NZ_CP108803.1, from coordinate 8,627,829 downwards.
TCTTGACCCACACGCCGCCGTGGACGAAGCGCGGCGTGACACCGTTGCTGGTGCTGAACGGGCCGACCGTGGCAACGGGAGAGCCGTTGTCACAGGTCGCGCCGCGGAAGACCTCAACGGTCCGGCGGCTGTCGTTGCGGACGTTGAGAGTCCTGGAGCCCAGACCGCTCACCACGGTGATGCAGCCGTCGGGGTGGGCGGAGTAGGACCGCTCGTTGAAGAAAATCCTTCCCCTGTCGTAGTCGCCGCCGTAGCCGCCACCTCGGCCGCCGCCACCGTTGCCGCCGTAGCCGCCACCGTTGCCGCCACCCTTGCCACCGTTGCCGCCACCGTTGTCGCCACCTCGGCCGCCACCACCGTTGCCGCCACCCTTGCCGCCGTTGCCGCCACCGTTGTCGCCACCTCGGCCGCCACCACCGTTGCCGCCGTAGCCGCCACCGTTGTCGCCACCACCGTTGCCGCCGTAGCCGCCACCGTTGTCGCCACCTCGGCCGCCACCACCGTTGTCGCCGTAGCCGCCACCGTTGTCGCCACCTCGGCCGCCACCACCGTTGTCGCCGTAGCCGCCACCTCCGTTGCTGTTGCCCTTCCCGCCGCCGCCCTCTTCCAGCGGAGCGGCGGCCTGTTGCTGGACAACGGGCGCGGCTGCGGGGGTATCCGCGGCCGTGGCGTAGTTGATACCGGTTGCCGCCAGGGCCGCGGCGCCTACGACGGCGGCGGTCACGACGACAGTACGCGTGGTCATATCACTTCTCCTGTCTCAGAGACATCGGCTGGTGCCGATACGTGACAAACATACTGAACAATGTTTTTATCTGTCATATCGGACACCTCTAAGGTGTGATGCCCAACGGCCGATCGGGTGAATTTGCGCTGTTTGCGCATATGAGCTTCGTCTATTTGAAAAATAGTCATGTCGACCTCTATCTGAATGGCTGTCATTCTTCTTCTGTCGCAGCGTTCTGAGTGGTGGTCAGTGCCCGATCTGCCGCAGTAGGGGGCGAGGGCAGAGACCGGGGCCGGCTCCAGAGGTGAAGGGGCGCCCTGAACATCGGTTACGGCGTGGATCAGGACGTCATCGCCGAGCAGGACGGGACCCCCCGGCGCTGTACTGCAAGCGGGTGGCGCGTCACGCCCACGGCTGCACCGCCTGCTCGGGGCACGGATCGAGCCTCGTTCCGACAGAGGGCCGACTGGCGGGCTGGCGCTGGTTCCACTCACGGTGGTCGCCACGGGCCGTCCGCCGCAGATGGTCAGCACGGCCACCGAAGCGGACCACGCTGCTCCGGGCCCAGGTCAGGAGCATCCGAAATTGGCGCTTCAGTCGGCAAGTCCCGCCAACCGCGACGTGAGGTTGGCCCTCCCGGCGTTTCTTGTCGTAGTAGGCCCGTGAGGTCGGCTGCCACAGTGAGGCGAAGGCGGCGAGTACGTCTTCGACGACACGTTCGGCCATGCGGGGGGCCTTGGGCCGCAGCAGGGTGACCGGTCCTCGCCGTCCTGCCTTCCTCAACTCGCCGCCTGGGGAGCCGCACGTTCGAGCAGGGCCAGCACGGCCGGATGGTCAGGACGGGGGCCCAGGACCCGCTCAGGGAAGGGGGATCTGGGCGAGAAGCCCGCGCGTCCGGTTCTTGACGCGTGTCACCCCATCGGCCACGTCGCCGCAGCAGCCTTGCCCTGCCAGCCGTCGCGACCTGACAGGCAGTGGCACTGACGAGTCAGAGCTTCTCCTGCGAAGGCTCACTTGGAAGCCGGTCGAGGAGCGACTCGACTCCGTCCAGCATCCGCGCGAGCCCGAATTCGAAGAGGGTGCCGAGGTCGAGTTCGAACCCGTCCTGGTCGAAGAGCGTGGACAGGATCGGATACGACTGGGTGGTCTGGATTGCTTCCATCCGTGGCTCATTGGATGTCATCCACTCCTCAGGTGTCATTCCGGTGTCCTGTCGCGCCTGGGATTCCAGCTCAACGGCCATCGCAACGCCTTGGGCGTATCCGAGAAGAGTGAGGTGGACATGGATCACCTGATCCGGGGTAAGTCCGAGCCCGCTCAAGGCGCTCAGGGCCCGCTCGGTGTACTGCATCGCATGGGGCGAAGCCATCGGCCGAGTGAGGGCGGCCATGGCTCGCGCCAGCCAGGGATGTTGCTCGTACTGACCCCACAACCACCGTGCCTCCCGCTCCAGCCGCGGACGCCAACCAGCCGGTGGTGGGCCGGACGGTCCCCCGCTGAACACCACTTCCGACATCAGCCGTACGAGCTCTCCCTTGTTCGGGACATGACGGTAGAGCGCCATGGTGGAGGTCCCGAACTCGGTTGCGACTCGCCTCATGGAGAGCGCGGCAAGACCCTCCGCGTCGACGAGCGCGATCGCGGTACGGATGATGCGCTCGCGGGTGAGTCGCTGACCGGGGGCCGTGTTGCGCTCTCGCCCTGTCTCCGCAACTACCGTGCCGACACCAGGCACAGCTCGCACCAGTCCTTCCTGGTTCAGCGTGGTGAGCGCCTTTGTCGCGGTCGCCATCGCGACGCCCCACTCCTGCGTGATACGCCGGGTGGAGGGGACTCGGTCGCCAGGGGCGAGCTCGCCCGAGGCGATGCGACGGCGGAGATCCCCGGCGATGCGAAGGTAGGGCGGTTCGGTGGCCATGCCCTCACCGTACTAGTGCACTGGTTGCCCTACCTGCCCCTTTCGACAGGGGGTACGGCAGAGTGCACTAGGCATCTGTTTGCGGCGTACGCGATGACCCGATTCCGTAAGGCCATGGAGAACACACCCGGCCCCCGCGCGGGCCGCAAGGACTGGGTCGCCCTCGGTGTCCTGATGCTGCCACTGCTCCTCGTCTCGATGGACGTCTCGATCCTGTACTTCGCGATCCCGTACATCAGCCAGGACCTGAAGCCCAGCGCCACACAGCAGTTGTGGATTCTCGACATGTACGGCTTCGTACTCGCCGGGCTGCTCATCACGATGGGCGCGCTCGGCGACCGGATCGGGCGGCGCATGCTGGTCCTCACGGGAGCCGCAGTCTTCGGCGCGGCCTCGGTGGCCGCCGCGTACGCACACTCCGCCGACCTGCTCGTCGCCGTGCGCGCGCTGCTCGGACTTGGCGGCGCCGCCCTGATGCCCTCGACCCTCGCCCTGATCCGCAACCTCTTCCGTGACGAGAAGCAGCGCGGGAAGGCGGTGACCATCTGGACGGCCGTCATGACCACCGGTGTCTCACTGGGACCAGTAGTCAGTGGTCTGCTGCTGGAACACTTCTGGTGGGGCTCGGTGTTCTTGATCAACCTGCCTGCCATGGTGTTGCTGCTCGCGCTGGTGCCCTTGTTGGTACCAGAGTCCACACCAGCCGTCCGAGGCCGCTTGGACCCGCTGAGTGCAGCACTCTCACTCGGCGCATTGCTCCCGGTCATCTACGGCATCAAGGAGTGGGCCCGGCACGGCTACGAACCGCTGCCCGCTCTCGGCATCACCGTGGGACTCGTGCTCGGCTTCGCATTCGTACGCCGCCAGAGGCACCTCGCCCACCCCATGATCGACCTCGGCCTCCTGGGCCGGCGCGCCTTCGGCGGCCCGGTGCTCGCCAATCTGCTCGCTATGTTCGCCACGGTGGGCATGGCCGTCTTCCTCACGCAGTATCTGCAGTCCGTGCTCGGCCTGAGCCCGTTGACAGCCGCACTGTGGAGCCTGGTGCCGGCCGCGGGCGTAGCCGTCATGGCCCCGACCGGGGCGGCAGTCGCCCAGCGGTTCGACCGTGCGTACGTCATGGGCGGCGGCTTCCTCGTCTCCGCCTGCGGTTTCCTCTGGCTGACCCAGGTACGTACTGACTCGGCCCTTTGGTTCACCCTCGTCGGCGCCTCCGTCTATGCGGGCGGGCTGGTCGCCGCCATGACCCTCGCCAACGAACTCGCCCTGGGCGCGGCCCCACCGGAGCGCGCGGGGTCGGCCGCGGCCGTACTTGAGTCGGGCCAGGAACTGGGCGGAGCCCTGGGCATGGCCATCCTCGGTTCCATCGGAGCCGCGGTCTACAGCCGGGACATGTCCGACGCCCTGCCATCCGACATGCCGCACGCCGAAGCAGTACGCGAAACCCTGGGCGGCGCGACAGCGGCCAAGCTCCCCGCCCCCATGGCAGACGCCGCATTGGCTGCTGCACGTGACGCATTCACCCACGGAATGGGCGTCGCGTCAGTCGGCGCGGCCGTCGTCATGGCCGGAGCGGGTCTCTTCTCACTCGGCCTCCTGCGAGGCGTAGGCAAGACGAAACGCTCGACGCAATCGCCCACCGAACCGGGACTCACCACGCTCCTCTAAAGCGTGTTGCAGAAGGCTGTGTGTGAGCGGGCTGGCGCTGGACTGCGGTCCTGTTTGATCATGCGGCGAGCGCGTGGTTGTGCATGGTGGCGACTGCCGGGACCGCGTGGTGGAGGCCATCGCCGTGCTGTCGGCAGTCGCGGAAGATCTTGTAGTTCTTCAAGCGGGCGAAGGCGTGCTCGACGCGGGCGCGGACTTTGCGATGGGCGGCGTCGTCCTCTTCCTCACCGGGCGGCAACGCCCGACCGGGGCGTTTTCCATGCGGGACGACGAGGCCGGTGTTGATATACGCGCCGTCGCCAAGGACCGTTACACCATGGCAGTGCTCCGCGAGCCCGGATTCGCGCCAGACGCGGGCATCGGCCCGGTTGCCCGGCACCGGAGGGGACGTGGCGATGATCAGACGTGTGTCCGCGTCGATGATGACCTGCACGTTTGCCGAGAACCGGTAGTTGCGTGAGGAGGCTGCAACCTTCCGGTCCCGGACCGGGATCAAGGTCCCGTCCACGATCCACAGGCGGTCGACCGGCTCGTCCCGACGGGCAACCGGCTCCAGAGCGAGCTGTGGGCCCACCCGCTGAATGACCCGGCACACCGTTGCCGGCGAGACCCCGAACAGTGGCGCAAGCTGCCGCATGGTGAGATTCCACTGCCCGTTCGTCAGATCACCACACAACACGGCGAGTGATCATTTCACGACCTTGATCCACTTTCGCAACAGACCCTCAGCGGTTTCTTACGGATCACCACTTCTCTGAACTACGAGTTGCGAGGGTCGGGCCCGACGCCATGCAGTCGCCGGCCCCGCACGATGATTGTCCCCGCTCTCGGCACCCCGGCACGGCTTGTTCAGCCGACGGTCGTGTTGCTGTAGAGGTTCGTCGTCGCCAGACCGACATGCCCGGTCACCCTCCGATGAAGCTCACTGTTTCTGTCATGTCTGCCCGCCCGGTACGCAGCCGTGGCACGCCCTCCTTCTCGAATCCCACCGCGACACCACAGAACAGCACGAGCCCATCATCGGCTCCGACGATCTGGCCGACAGTCTTGCGATACATCGTCCACATCACCTGAGGGCAGCTGTGCAGCCCTTCCGCCCTCAGTAGCAGCATGACCGTCTGCAAGTGCATCCCCGTGTCCCCCCACTGCCCGGGCCCCATCGTCCGGTCGAGGTAGCAGAACAGCACGACCGGCGCCCCGAACGCCTCCGAGTTCAAGGCGGCGATCTTCATGGGCCTGTCAGGGTCGTCGCGCTCGATCCCCAGCGCCTTGTACCGCTGGGCAGCCGCGGCGGAAAAACGGTCCACATACGGCGAGGTCAGTTCGGCCGGGTACATCGGATACTCCCGCTCATCCCCCGGGTCTCCCGCCAGTGCCCTGGCCGTTGCGCGCCTCTTCAGCTCGGCCAAGGGCTCGCCGGTCACGACATACACATGCCACGGCTGGAGGTTCCCACTCGACGGAGCCCGCGTCGCTGCGGCCAGCACACGTTCGAGTATCTCTTTGGATACCGGATCATCGCTGAACGCCCGCACAGCCCGGCGACTTTCCACAGCTTCATACACATCCACGTCTTCTCGTCCTCTCACTCAACGACAACCACCTCTCTACCGTCTTCAGCACGCACAAGAGGCAACAGGTGAGGGAGTGTAAAACTAACGGCGGATCTGCTGATCAAGGAAGAGACGCCAAGTGACTGTGCAGGGTGCGGAGTTGGATTCGATCGAGGCCACTGGTCCGGCGGTTCCCGGAGGGGTGCCGGATGACCACCTGATCTCGAGGCTGATAGACCGGGCCCGGTCGGAGGGCCTGCAGCTGACTGGGGAGGGCGGGCTGCTGCAGGACCGTGCGGGAGGCGCTGCAGCGCCCTGACAGGTCGGGGGCGGTTCTTCGTCCTGGCCCGTGGGGAGAGAACGAGGACACGTTCGCGGCCCCTCAGTCGAGACAGAACTCGTTGCCCTCGATGTCTTGCATCCCGAGGCACGACTCGTTGTCGTCATCGGCAAGCAGTAGTCGCCCGCGTACCGCGCCGAGCGGGACCAGTCGTGCGCACTCGGCCTCGAGTGCGGCGAGGCGCTCTTCACCCACGAGCCCGGTGCCGACCCGCACGTCAAGATGCAGCCGATTCTTGACAGCCTTGCCTTCGGGAACGCGCTGGAAGTACAGTCGCGGGCCCACGCCCAAGGGATCAACGCAGGCGAACGCTGAACCCTGCCGCTCAGGTGGCAGAGAGCGATCGAAATCGTCCCAAGTAGCAAACCCCTCCGGTGGCGGCGGTACGACGTACCCCAACACCTCGCACCAGAAACGAGCGACCCGCTCAGGTTCTGCGCAGTCGAAGGTGACTTGGAACTGCTTGATCGATGCCATCAGTCCTCCATAACGCGTACTGTTCACCGAAACCCCGGATGTCATCGCCGCGTGGAGAGCAGACGCGCCACCAGGGATGCATCGATGTCCACCCCGTCGTCTGGCAACTTGGTGATCTCGGTCAAGGCTGGCGAGCCTGCCACATGATCACCCGAGGCTCAACCAATTTTCCACCCGCTGACCGGGGTCGTGCCTAACGTGCCTGGGGGCAGCCGTGCCATCCGACGCGGACAGATATGACAGCTATAGATAACGCTCGACCCCGAAGCAGAGATCGCCGCCTTCAACCGCATCCGCCAACTCGCCGGGCCACACCGGGCCGTGGTCCTGGTCACCCACCGCATGTCCGGTGTCCGCCACGCCGACACCATCTACGTCCTCACCCAGGGACGCCTGCGCGAGCACAGCACCCACGATGAACTGATCGCCGCAGACGGACGGTAAGCAGCCATGTTCCACACCCAGGCCGCCCAGTACGCACCGGATTCCCGCGCCCAGGTACCGAACCCCAGCACCCCGCCCGTCCCGGACCACTCCTGACCCCGCAGACCGGCTGACCGCCCAGGCGCCCTCCCCCGGTACTCGGCAGGACTGCGCCGCTGCCTCATGCTGCGGCGCGCCGCAGCATGAGGCATTCGGGCCGACCAGGGCCGGTGGCGCTCCCGGGACGCGGGCGATCGCGCCCTCGCCGGTGTCGTCCGGACCCGCTTCGGTGGCCAGGCGGCGGACGTGTTGAGGGGGCCCTCGGCCAGGGGCGCGGGCCGGGAGCCGGGTATCACCGCATGGACGCGGTGGGCGGACGTTCGCGTACCGCGCCGTAGGCGATGAAGTACGCCGGCACTCGCTTGAGCCACCGCGAGGTGGTGAACAGTTCAGTAATCCGCTGTGACCGCTTGGGGCTACCGAAGGGCGGGCGTCCCGCCAGTACGGGTGCGATGACCCGCGCATGGGCGAAACGCTGCAGCGCCTGCGTCGCGGCTGTGGTCGGCCACCGGCGGCGCTGAACGGCGCGGACGTCCCCCAGGCCGACCGCACCCCTGCGCAGCGGCTCGACGAGATACCGGGCGGTGGCGACCGCGTCTTCGACAGCAAGGTTGATGCCGATACCGAAGACCGGCGACATCGCGTGCGCCGCGTCACCGATGCACAGCAGTCCCGGGCGGTGCCAGCGCCGGAGGCGGTCGAGCCGTACCTCGAGCATCTTCACCTCGTCCCACGACCGCAGCGCGTGCACCCGGTCCGCGAGCCAGGGGACGGCGGCCGAGAAGTCGGCCATGAACCGCTCAAGACCGGCGGCACGGCGCTCGGCATCGGTCCCCTTGGGGATCAGCACCGCGCACTGCCAGTAGTCCCCGCGGTCGATCATGGCGGTGAGGAACCGGTCGCCGACGCCTCCCACGAGCCCGTGCGGATCGCCCTCCCGCCGCGGCAGCCGGAACCACCAGGCGTCCATGGGGCAGGCGAATCTCCGCAGGGCCAGTTCGGGCCGAGACCGGGCCAGCGAGCCCCGGCCGTCGCAGGCCACCGTGAGGGTGGCCCGCAGTTCACCGGTGCGGCCGTCGGGCGTGCGGTACCGCACCCCCATGACCCGTCCGCGCTCCACCAGGAAGGAAGTCGCCTCGGTGCTCATCCGCACGGAGAACGACGGCTCTCGACCGGCCTCGTCCACGAGGAGGTCGAGCAGGTCCCACTGCGGCACCATCGCCACGTAGTTGTACGGGCCCCGCAGCGCGCCGATGTCTCCGACGGTGACCAGCGAACGGTCAGGGCCGAGCGGCAACTGCACCGTCGTCACCCGCCGCTGCGGCAGACGGGCAAACCGCTCCGCCAGGCCGAGGTCGTCCAGCAGCGCCAGGGTAGACGGATGCACCGTGTCGCCGCGGAAGTCGCGCAGGAAGTCGCCGTGCTTCTCCAGGACCGTGACCGCCACTCCGGCCCGCGCCAGCAGCAGGCCGAGGACCATTCCGGCGGGGCCGCCGCCCACAACACAGCACGTGGTCCGTTCCATCGCAGCCCCTGCCCTCGGTGAAATCCCTGCATCCGTCACGATGGGACATATACCATCAAAACCTGCAAATCTGCCGCAAAGATTTGCGGATCCTTCTGGGAGGCATGATGAGCCAGCAGCCAGTCCTTCTGCCCTACGCCGACCCGGCCTTCGTAGCAGACCCCTTCCCGCTCTACCGATGGCTGCGCGAGGACGGCCCGGTACGGCGCGCCGTCATCGCCGGCGGCCTGGAAGCCTGGCTCGTCACGCGCTACGAAGACGGCATCGTGGCCCTGTCCGACCCCCGGTTCAGCAGCGACGTCCGTGACGCGTCGGATCCACGGCTCATGCAGCGGCTGCCCGCGACGGAACGCGAGTCCATGCTGCGCAACATGCTCCGCTCCGACCCGCCCGACCACACCCGCCTACGCCGCCTGGTCTCCAAAGCGTTCACAGCGCGGAGGGTGGCCGAGCTGCGGCCTCGCGTCCAGGCCATCACCGACCGACTGCTCGACGCGATCGTGCCGGTCGGCCGCGCCGACCTCGTCGAGGACTTCGCGCTGCCGCTTCCGGTCACGGTGATCAGCGAATTGCTCGGGGTGCCTGTGGCCGACCGGCACGACTTCCAGCGGTGGACCGACGACATGATCCTCCAGGGAGTGGAGCCGCCGGATCCGGCCCAGGTGGACGCGGTGTGGCGGCAGATGCGCTCGTACCTGACCAGGCTCCTGGAGGCCAAACGGGCCCGGCCCGGGGACGACCTGCTCAGTGCGCTGATCACCACCCGGGACGAGGAGCACCGGCTGGACGAGGACGAGCTGATCGCCATGGCCTTCCTGCTGCTGGTGGCCGGATACATCACCACGGTCAACCTGATCGGCAGCGGCATCGCCGCGCTGCTCGCCCACCCGGACCAGCTTCAGATGCTGCGGGAAGATCCGGCGCTTCTGCCGGGCGCGATCGAGGAGTTCCTCCGCTACGACGGACCGGTCAACCCCGGGATCGCGCGGTTCGCGCGCGAGGACGTCTCCATCGCGGGCGTGACCGTCCCACGCGGCGCAACCGTGCTGGTCGCCTCCGCCATCGCCGACCGCGACCCGGCACGGTTCTCCGACCCCGATCGTCTGGACATCACCCGACAGGACAACACCCACCTCGGGTTCGGGCACGGCATCCATTACTGCCTGGGGGCGCCGCTGGCCCGGCTCGAGGGCCAGATCGCCATCGGAACCGCCCTGCGCCGCCTTCCCCACCTCGCCCTGGCCGTGCCGCCCGGCGAGCTGCAATGGCGGCCGGGCGGGCTGCGCGGCCCCGAGCGGCTGCCCGTCACCTTCACGTCGGCCGACCCGAACTGAACAAGCGAACGCCGGCCTGGCGCGAGTAACGGGCGGAACGCCGCCGGCTGCGACCCCACCCGGAGCTACTCCGCCGATGACGTCAGCGCAGGCTGAAGGCCCGGGTGATCATCCGGAAGACGCTGTTGTCGGCGCTGTGCCGGGCAGTGCCCCGGAGCGTGACGAAGCCCGCGGACTTCGACGCCTTCAGGGCCGTCCGCCATGCGCCGCCGTCCCGGTCCAGCCCGGGCCGCCGCCAGGTGGTCCTGCACACCGGGATCACGGCCCGGGGTCTGGGGTTCAGGTGTGGGTGTCGTCGCCGGGGACGATGCGGCGCCAGATCTCGCGTTGGAATTGTTGGGCGGTCATGTCGATGTGTTCGGTCATCAGGGCTTCGGCGCGGCTGGTGTCTCCGGCGGCGATGGCTTCGGCGATGGCCTCGTGCTGTTCGGCGGCCACGTGCAGGGATCCGCCTGCGATGCCAGCCAGTCCTATGGTGGTGACCTGGCGCTGCAGACGTCGCATCGCGTCGAGGGTGGAGGCGAAGAACATGTTGGCGGCGGCGGCCGCGATGCCGGTGTGGAAGGCCTCGTCGGCGAGGGTGAAGGCGTCGATGTCGCCGTGCTGTGCTGCTTGCGTGGACTGTTGTGCGGCTTCGCGTACCGCCTTGACCTGTGCGGGGGTGGCTCGCTGCGCGGCCAGGTTGGTGGTGGTGGTCTCCAGGTGGCGGCGGAATTCGAAGAGTTCGTCGACCTGGCGCAGGTCCGCGGGCAGGAAGTTGGCGAGCGACTGCTGCCAGGAGGACTGCTCGGGCTCGGCCACGAAGATGCCGCGGCCCTTCTGCACGGACAGCCGCCCCAGGGCGGAGAGGATCTTCACCGCTTCCCGGACCACGGTCCGGCTCATCTGCACCTCGTCGGCCAGGTCCTTCTCCGTGGGCAGCCGGTCGCCGGGCTGAAGTCCTCCCCGGACGACGTACTCGAGGATGCGTTCGGCCGCGACCTCGTACCCGGGGCGGTAACCGCGGCCCGTGCCCGCAGGCACGGGCGCGGAGGTCTTCTCTGAGTGGGTCAACGACTCTCCCTCGCTTCCCTCTTGGGCCGCTGGTCGGCACACCCTAGCCTCAACGCCCGCAAGTATTTCCGATACATCATGTGATCTGCGCTCAGTGAATCACATCCACCCCCTTGACGCCAGGATCCGCTAACCCCAGACTCTTCCCTGCCCCACTCAGGCCGTTCCACCTCGCTCAACGAGGTTGTTCCACCCCCGTCCAGTCGCGGCGCACCCCTGGATAGCCTGCCCTCGAACCCCCATAACCGCGACAGACCCCCACAGGAGAGCCAGCACAGTTCAGTCTCGCGAATCTGTCATGTATCAGATCTATCTCCAATGCATCGTAGCGCAGATGGCAACGGCTAAGGGCTTCCCGTAATCCCTGGCGGGACAGCGCGCGGCGTCGGATGCGGTGCATCGCAAGGCGGAGAGGCGTCCACATACTGGATGTATTCGGACGTTCCGACAACGCGGCGAGGTGCCGTAGCTGTCGTCGTACGCCCGTCAGGGGTTACGGGACAGCCCTTAGCTCATCGAAATCCCCTGAAAGGACAAACGCATTGGACGACATCACGCTCGGCGTCATCGGCCTTGGCAACCGCAGCGACCTGGTCGAGCTGGCCCACCTGCCCGGCTCGGGCTCGCTGGTGGCCGCCGTCTGCGACCACGACCCGCGGATCCTGGCACGCGCCGAGGAGCGCTTCGGCACCCAGGTGAGGACCACCGCGGACCACCACGAGCTGCTCGATGCCGGGATTGACGGCGTGTTCGTGCTGACCCCGGACCACACGCACGAGCAGATCGGCCTGGACTTCCTCACGGCCGGAATCCCGGTCTTCCTGGACAAGCCGATGGCGATCACCACCGAGGGCTGCGACCGGCTGCTCGCGGCGGCCCGCGAGCACCGGACCCCGTTGTACGTCGGCCACAACATGCGGCACATGCCGGTCGTGGTGGCCATCCGCGAGCTGATCACCAGCGGCGCCATCGGCGAGGTCAAGGCCATCTGGTGCCGCCACTTCGTCGGCCACGGCGGGGACTTCTACTTCAAGGACTGGCATGCCGATCGGCGCAACACCACCGGTCTGCTGCTGCAGAAGGGGGCCCACGACATCGATGTCATCCACTGGCTGGCCGGCGGCTACACCCGGCGGGTGAACGCCATGGGCGGACTGACAGTCTACGGCGGCATCAGCTCGCGCCGCGACCGCAGCGGGGAGCGGATGACCGAGTGGCTGTCGACGGAGAACTGGCCGCCACTCAGCCTCACCGGTCTCAACCCGGTGGTGGACGTGGAGGACCTGAGCATGATGCAGATGCAGCTGGACAACGGCGTTTTCGCGAGCTACCAGCAGTGCCACTACACACCTGACTACTGGCGCAACTACATGGTGATCGGCACCGAGGGGCGGCTGGAGAACTTCGGCGACTCCGAGGGGGCGGAGGTCCGGGTGTGGAACCGCCGTTCCGACTACCGCGCCGAGGCGGACCTGGTGGTGCCCGTCCACACCCCGCCCGGCACGCACGGTGGCGCCGACCCGGTGCTGGTCGCGGAGTTCCTGCGGTTCGTGCGGGAGGGCGGGGCCACCGTCACCTCGCCGCTGGCGGCCCGCGAAGCGGTGGCCGCCGGGTACGCGGCGACCATGTCGCTGCGAGACGGGGGAAGGGCCATCGACGTCGCTCCCGTGGAGCCGGAAATGGCCGCATACTTCGCACACGGTCAGAAGTGAGCCCGCCGGAGGGCGAGTAGGGACTCGGGTTCGCTCCCTTGAGTCGTTCACCCCCCAACACCTTCGGCGCCGCCCAGGGCTGGGGCGGCGGTCGATGCCCCGCGCGCGCGGTCCGGGGCCGACGACCTCCTCGGCCGCACCGAAGGGGCGCTACTGACCGGTTCTACGTGGACCGTGGTCGGTGAGGTCCGCAGGTCGCGGACGCCTCGGCGTCTCCGCGTTGAGGCGTCCGCGACTGAGACCTCAGGAGGCCGTTGCCATTCCGAAGATGTGGAGGTAGCCCGACGCCGGCTTGGGTAGCTGGACCATCTCAATCGTCTTGCTCGGGTCGATCGGAACCGACGTCGAGAAGACGTAGGTCTTGATGTTTTCCGGGCCGGACGCCTTGTTGCGGTAGGCCGTCTTCGCTACGACGCTGTTGGTCGGCAGCACGCTGCCGCTACCGCCGCCCAGGGTCCAGTCGCTGAAGCCCGCCGAGAACGTCTGCGTCGTGCCGTCGGTGTACGTCACCGTGCCCGTGCCGGTCAGCGGCCCGTACACGCCGGAACCCAGGAACGCGAGCTTCGAACCCTTGCCGGAGAACTCGATCTTCTGCCCGGTGGAGTTGACGTTGTCCGCGACACCGGCCGGCACATTTGGCCAGGTGAACGTGGCACCCTCTGCCGTGACGGTGGCTCCCGGGGTCAGGTTCTGCGCCGCGAGCGCCTGCGCGGAGTAGCTGTGACCGGTGATGTCGAAGCCTCCCGCGGACGCGTTCTTATCGTCGCTGATACCACGGCTGTTGAACGCGGCCGCGAGGGACGTGTACGGAACGTCGACCGAGGCGGTGCCGTTGTCGCTGCTCTTGGCGTTCTTGAAGGTGGCCTGCGCGGACAGTGCGTAGGGACCGGGCTTTGCGTCCGCGGGGGCGGTGGCCGTCCAGGTGGTCTTCACCGACTGGCCGGGCTTGACCGTGGTGAACGTGGTGGGCGAGGTGGCTTCGGCCGTCCAGCCGCTGGGCACGGTGAGGTTGACGGAGGCGTCCGAAAGCGCAACGGGGCTGCCGTCGTTGGTGTAGGTGGTCGTCACCGTGGCGGTGGAGCCGGGCTTGACGGTCGTGGGCGTGTCGACCGTAAGCGAGTGGTGCGCGTTGTAGCTGGGCACGATCCACTTCTGGTGGAGCTTGCCGTCGCAGTTCTGGAGTTCGGCCGGGGTACCGTTGGCGACGTTAGCGCCGGGGACGGTCAGGCAGCGGCCGGAAGCCGGGTTGAGCAGGGAACCATCGGCTTTGGGCTGCCAGTTCTGCGCGGGGGTGCCGTCGCAGTCGGCGAGCTCGGTCCCCTTCCCGTCCGCGGTCGCGGCAAGGCACTTGTCGGAGTGGTGGATCGTGCCGTCCGCGTGCCGGATCCACTGCTGGTTGGCGGCGGCTTCGCAGTGCCACAGGCCGAGCGAGCCCGGCTCCGCCGGATCGGTCTGGTGGTTCTCCAGGCAGCGCCCGGCCATGCCGCGCAGGCGCGCGGTCTTCGACATGTCCCACACGTCGGTGATCGTCGAGACGTCCGCGTCGGCCGTGTGGTTGATGTGGTCCAGGCCGTACATGTCCAGCATCGTGCGCAGGACGTTGTAGTGGTTGATCTTCTGGTCGTACTCGCCGGCCTTGGCCATCGGCCCGACCATGATCGTCGGGATGTGGTTGGCCGGGGTGAAGTCGTCCTCGTCCCAGGTCAGCACGAAGAGGCTGTTGTGCGTCTTGGCCCACTGGATGTACGAGTCGAAGGTGTTCTTGACGAAGGCGTCGCCCTGCGCGAGGGTGCCGTCATGCATGCTCTGCTGGCCGTTGCCCACGTAGAAGGAGACGGTGGGCAGCTTGGCGAAACCGTCCGGCGTGGTCGGGAATTCCTCCTGCCGCTTGTCCATCGGGTTCAGGTTGCCCGGGGTGCCCGGGATGTTCTTGTAGCGGAGCCACTGCGTGGGCAGGCCCTGGTTGGCGTAGTTCGCGAAGCTGTACCCGTGGGTCACGAGCTGGTTGGGCAGGTTGTCGGTGTCGACGGACTGCGGATCGGGCCAGGCGCTGGACTTCACGATGTCCGAGGCGGACAGCAGCGCGTAGTAGTTGGGCAGGCTCGGGTGCGTGACACCGTACGAATTGGTGAACGACGCGCCCTGGGCCTCCAGGGACTTGATGTACGGCACCTGGTCCTGAGGCCTGGTGGACGGGTTCCGGAGGATGTCGTCGTAGCCCTTGTTCTCCATCATGACCATGACCACGTGGTCCGGCTTGGGAACCGCGGTGGATCCCACGACAACCGAAGAGCGGGCGTCCGAAGACCCGGCGTCCGCAGTTGCCGCGGTCGCGGAAACCGTACCCGGAAGGGCGATGCATGCCAGCAGGGCCGAGGCCATCACGCCTCGGATGCTTGGGCGAGGTATGCGCATCCCGATGCTTCCTTATCACTTGATTTAAGATTCTTCGAAATGGCCTGCGAAATCGCCTGCGCGCCGGTTCGTGAACCAGCCAGGCGACAGCACAAGGTCAAAGCTGGAGCGAAGACCACCATGGATTACAAGCCGCTGTGGTTTTTGTGACGCTTTTCGCGTCAATCGCGACCGTCGGCCAGCCTAGTTGTGATCTATTTTGGGCGCCTTAACGATCAGTGAACTTCCCTCAAACATGCCTGGACATGCTCTGTTTAACCTCGATCGTTCATGAACCCGCGTCAGCTTTCTGGCGACAACGTCACGCTTTACGGATGGCGTTCTAAAACAGGAACATCAGCAACCCTTGCTCTCACAGGTCAAAAGACCTCTTCTGTATCGCCGACCGTCTGCCAGACAGCCCGCTTCGCGAAACGAGCGGTTTGTCGTCGGACCGAACACCGGCCTACTCGCGCGGTACAGGCAGTCCTGTACAGACCCGCCCGTCGGGCAGGGTGGACGCGCGTCAGTCGACACTCAGTTCGCGATGGCCACCGCGCACCCCGAGCACTTGGTCGTGCTCGGGGCATCGCGCGGTCAGTGAGGCCGCCGTCCGATGGGAAGAGGCTCAGCTTCCGGCCTCAGTGGGATTGGGGTCCGTCCAATAGACGGCGGGAGCGGAGGACCGTTACGCGGCCGCCGACCCTGACACCCGGCGCCACGCGCGTTCCCGGGCCGATCGCCTCCACCACGCCGGTGGACTCCAGGCCGGCCGGAACCGGCTGTGCAGCCTTCCCTGGGTAGGCATCGATGGCCTGGAGATCACCAGGGTGCACCGTGAAGGCTGTGGTCCGGATGAGGACCTGGCCGCGCTCGGGCGCTGCCAGCTCCGGCTCGTCGATGATGGTCAGGACGTCTGCGGGTGACCCGCCACGGGTGTAGACGACACGACGGTTCTCCTGGGCGTTGGTGTGTGCGGAGCTTGGCCGGGGCGTCAGCCGGGGATCTGCAGCAGCAGGTGCTTTCCGCTGAGCGCACTGTCCAACTGCATCGGCCGCCCGCCCTCACGCAGACCGTCAAGGTCCAGGGCGGCGAATCCGTATTGGTTCGGCAAGCCGGCCGCGGCTGCCTTCGCATCGGCGTCGTCGCCCGCTCTCAAGGGGCGGGCGGAACCGCGCGTCCTCGGCGCAGGGTGCTGCGGCCGGTGACACCCGGGCCTGAAGGCGTTCCCCGACTCGTCACCGAGGGCAAACCGGGGGGAAGGGCATCAGACGGATCGGTTTTCCGCGCTGACCATCCAGGCGTGCTTCTCCAGGGAGTCGATGATCGCGTGCAGCAGGTCGGCCGTGGAGGGATCCTCGCTGTCGACCTGGTCATGGAGGGTGCGCAGGGTATCGACGGTGGCGCGCAGCCCCACGGCGACAAGGTCGACAACGGCGCTCACACTCAGCTCGCCCTCCGGGAACGGGGGGAGAGTGGTGGTTGCTGCCACGGTGTTGGAGCGGCCGTCCGGGCAGGTCGTGAGAGCGCGCATGCGTTCGGCGATGGTGTCGGCCGCCTCCCGGGCGTCGTCGACGATCTCGTCCAGTTGCAGGTGCAGGTCCCGGAAGTTGTGGCCGACCACGTTCCAGTGGGCCTGTTTCCCCTGGAGGTGCAGTTCGACGAGGTCCACCACGATCTGTTGCAAGGCTTGGGCAAGCTGCGGCGAGGCCGTGAACCCGGCGACATCGGACTCCGAACGTCGTGCAGAGGAAGCGGTCATGGCGTCTTTTCCTTTGAGAGCACAAGAGAGCGGGCGGAACAGGAAGCCTGTTGGCCGACCCCATCAAGCCTACGAAGGTCTCTCTCTGTCGCCGCCGGGCGTTTGTCGGTCCGCATGGCCGAATGCGTCTGTCCGGCGCTGCCCCGCCAGTTGGCGCGCACTCACCCGAGCTCTCTGGACCGCGGAACGGTCGCCCGCTCGGACGCACCCATCGGGACCGTGCGGCGTGGTGCCGTCCGAGACACCGGGGCAAGCGCTGACGGAACTTCATTGCTTGGGCGGCAGACGGCGCCCGAAGACTTGCAGCTGGGCGTAGCCATGGCTCGTGATGCCGTAGAAGAGCGGTAGAAGCACGAAGATCGCGAGCGCGAGGGCAGGGATGGTCAGCACGCCGACAAGGCCGGCGGCCGCGTAAAGCAGGGCCCCGGCGAAGGCTCGAAGGCGTTCGCCGAGGAAGAAGGTCTCCTCCACGCTGTCCTCGAGGAGCTCGGGGTGGCGGAAGAGCACATGGAAGAAGACCATCCAGCTCACCCACAGCATCGCGCCGATGAGCGCATAGAGCCCGACGGCTACACGGTCGTCCGGGGGGGTTGCCCTCCGCGATGGCTTCAGAGACGAGCGCGGTGGGCCAGGGCAGCAGCGCAGTGGAAAACAGCACACCGAGGTTGGCCCAGTGCAGGCCACGGGTCATGACCTTGATGCGCTGGAATGCCGCCTTGTGGTTGAGCCATACGACAGCGATGTAGAGGTACGAGGCGACATAGGCCAGATAGGTCGGCCACTGGTTGAGCAGCTGGGCCAGCAGGCCACCCGAAGCGATTGAGGGAGGCTTCAGATGGAGCACCAGAAGCGTGATGACGATCGCCAGGACGCCGTCACTGAAGGCCTCGGCGCGCCCTGTGTCCGAATGCGGAACTTCCTCACCGAGTTGCGCCTCCAGCCGCAACTATCGCTTCTCGGCAAACGTGCAGGTCATCCTCGATGCCGATACGAAGCTGGTCGTGGCTACCGCCCGGCCGGCCCCGGGCAACAAGGCCGACGCTCACGTCTGGCGGAACTCCAGCCTGCCGGCCCAGGGCCAGGGCGTCACCGTGCTCGGTGACGGCGCCTACATCAACACCGGCCTGGTGGTACCGCATCGCAAACGCCCAGGCGGCCACTCCTCCCGGGTGAGGAAGCGGACAATTTCGAGCATCGCAAAGTCCGAGCCCGCGTGGAACATGCCTTCTCCCGCATGAAGAATTACAAGTCCGCGACTGCCGGCAGCATGGCGACGGCGTCCACCATGCAGTCCGGGCCGTCGCACACATGCACAACCTTGCCCTGGGCATGATCAGAACCGTCGAAACCGGGCACTGCCCTGCCAGATCACAGCCTTCTGCAACACGCTTTAGTTTAGGTGGACCATTTTCTTGGGGTCGACGATGCGGTCGAAGTCCTGTGCTGCGATGTAGCCGGTGGCGAGGGCGGCTTCGCGCAGGGTGGTCCCTTCGTGGTCCGCCTTGTGTGCGATCTGGCTGGCTTTGTCGTAGCCGATCTCCGGCGAGAGCGCGGTGACGAGCATCAAGGAGCGGGAGAGGTAGTCGTCGATCTGCTGGCGCTGCAGTTCGGCGCCTTCGATGCAGTAGGTGCGCAGCTTCTCGCTGGCGTCTCCGAGAATGCGGGCGGAGTGGAGGAAGTTGTTGATGATGACGGGCCGCATGGCGTTGAGTTCGAAGTTGCCCTGGGTGCCGGCGAACGCAATGGCGGTGTCCTCGGCCAGGACTTGGATGCAGACCATGACCATCGCTTCGCACTGGGTCGGGTTGACCTTGCCGGGCATGATGGAGCTGCCTGGTTCGTTGGCGGGCAGGGCGAGTTCGCTGATGCCGCAGCGGGGGCCGGAGGCCAGCCAGCGGATGTCGTTGGCGATCTTCATCAGCGGCACGGCGAGAGCCCTCAGTCCGGCCGAGGCCGCCACCATGGCATCCAGGCTGCCTTGGGCGGCGAAGGAGTTGGAGGTCGTGTGGAACGGTTGGTCGGTCAGCTGTGCGATCTCCTGCGCCACCTGGGCACCGAAGCCCTCGGGGGCGTTGAGACCGGTGCCGACCGCGGTCCCTCCTACGGCCAGTTCGTACAGGGCCGGCAGGGTGGCCTCGATGCGGTCGTTGGCGTCGGAGATCTGGGCAGCGTAGCCAGACCACTCCTGGCCTACGGACAGCGGGACGGCGTCCTCCAAGTGAGTGCGCCCGATCTTGACGATGTCCCACCACGCTTGGGACTTGGCGTCCAGAGCGTGCTGAAGTTCCCTCACCTTCGGGAGCATGTGCTCGTAGATCTGGCGGACGGCGGCGATGTGCATTGCGGTGGGGAAGGTGTCGTTGGAGGACTGGCCCATGTTGACGTGATCGTTGGGATGGACCGGTGTCTTGGATCCCAGCGTGCCATCGACCAGCTGGACTGCCCGGTTGCCAATGACTTCGTTGACGTTCATGTTGCTCTGCGTGCCGGACCCGGTCTGCCACACGTACAGCGGGAAGTGATCGTCCAGCGCGCCGGAGATCACCTCGTCGGCAACGCGGGCGATCAGATCGGCCTTCCACCCGGGCAGGCGGCCCTCGCGCCCGTTGACCAGCGCGGCGGCCTTCTTGACGTAGCCGTACGCGTGGTAGACGGCTTTCGGCATGCGGTCGTCGCCGATGGAGAAGTGGATCAGGGACCGCTGCGTCTGGGCACCCCAGTACCGGTCGGCGGGCACTTCGATGGCGCCCATCGAGTCTGTTTCGCGGCGGGTGCCAGTGGCGTCGATGCCGATCGGGACGTCTCGCACCTTCGGTGGCTGCTCGGTGGCGGCGTGCTGGTGCCCGGAGGTCATGGCGACGCCTCTTTCTCGGAGAGCGGTCCATAGACCGGCTGCCGCATGGCGTCCTGCACGGCCTGGACCAGATCGGCCGGCTGGCGGGTGGCGACCTTGTCCTCGACAGCAGCGCGTACTACCGCCACCGCTACCGTCGCCGAGGAAGCGCGCAGATTCGCCACCGGGGGCAGCAGTGGCGCGCCGGGGGCCCTGGCATCGACCTGCCCGGCGACCGCCTCCGCGGCGGCGAGCAGCATCCCGGCGGTGAGCCGTTCAGCGCCGGCGACGACGGTGCCCAGGCCCAGACCGGGGTAGAGCAGTGCGTTGTTGGCCTGCCCGATGACGTGGCGGACTCCGCCGTATTCGACCGGGTCGACCGGGATGCCCGTCGCCGTGAGCACCTTGCCGTCGGTCCAGGCCAGGAGGTCGGCCGGCATGGCCTCGATCTTCTCGGTGGGGTTGGACAGCGGGAAGATGATCGGCCGGTCAACGTGCTCGGCCATTGCGCTGACGACCTGCTGGTCGAAGGCGCCCGGCGAGGTGGAGGTGCCTATCAGCATGGTGGGATGGACGTGCCGGACGGTGGCCAGGAGGTCGATCCTTCCGTCCGCCCAGCCCTGCACCTCCGCGGCGGGCCGGGCGTAGGGGGCCTGGTAGTCGCGTAGGTCCGGCATACCCTCGACGAGCAGCCCCTGCTTGTCGACCAGCCACACCCGACGGGTGGCCTCCTTGGGGTCCAGTCCGTCGCGGACCATCGCGTCACGCAGCTGGTCGGCAATGCCCACCCCGGCGGTTCCGGCGCCGAAGACCACGAGACGCTGGTCGCGGAAGGACTGGCCGGTGATCTTCAAGGCCGACACCGCGGCGGCCAGGGTGATGGCGCCGGTGCCCTGCATGTCGTCGTTGAACATGCGGTAGCGATCCCCGTAGGTCTCGAGGATGCGGCGGGCATTGCCCGGCCCGAAGTCCTCGAAGTGCAGCAGCGCATTGGGATACAGCTCCGACACCGTCTCCAGGTAAGTCTCGATGAATGCGTCGTACTGCTGCCCGCGGACCCGGCTGTGGCGCACGCCCAAGTAGAGGGGATCGTTGAGCAGGTTCTCGTTGTCGGTTCCGACGTCCATGACCACCGGCAGGCAGCGGGCGGGATGCAGCCCTGCCGCAGCGGTGTAGACGGCGAGCTTGCCCACCGAGATCTGGATACCCTGCACACCCCAGTCACCGATCCCCAGGATCTCCTCGGCATCGCTGACCACCACCAGGTCGACCTCATCCCGGTGGAGCTGAAGTGCCTCGAACGAGCGGCGCACATCCTGCGGCCGGTCGATGGACAAGAAAACCCCGCGCGGGCGCCGGTACTCGTGGCTGTACTGCTCGATCGCCTCACCCACGGTCGGGTCATAGACGACCGGCAGCAACTCGGCAAGGTGATCTTGCAGCAGCCGGTAGTACAGCACCTCATTGCGGTCGTGCACTTGCTCAAGGTTGATGAACTTCGCCAGATCGGTCGGCTCTTGCTGCAACTGTTCGTACGCACGAATCGCCTGCTGGTCAAGGGTGAGCACGGCATCGGGCAGCCGACCCACCAGGCCGAGGCACTCACGCTCCTCGGCCGTGAAAGCGGTGCCATGATCGGCCAGAGGATCCAACAGGACAGAACGTACATGTATGGGCATGAGAACCCCTCAAGTGGGTATGACTCCGCCGGTCCAGCCCCTTGTTCCCATGCTTGACCCGCTCGCTGGGCGTCGCCACTGGAGGAGCGGCATTCCTCCGCCCCGTTCCCACGCGATGGGCGAGCAGACCGCGAACGCGGAACGCGGTCCGGAGTGGCTGAGTCGCCGCACGGGAGAGGGCAACGGGAAGGAACGGGACCAGGGAACGTGTCGGTCTCAGCCGCGCTCGGGCCGCACCTGTCACCCGAGTGCCACGTCCGCTCGTACGCCGACGAGTATGCGACGCCGCGGGATCGATCGCAGATGACCAACCACCAGCGTCGACGGGCGCAGCGCCAGCGCCTGGGACCGGAATGTCCGGCTGGCGCAGGCGATGGACGCGCTGCGCTGCCCACCGCCGGAGGGCTCCTTGCCAGGAATGGCTCGGGTTGCCGGCGGAACATGGGCATGGGGGAAACAGAGAAGAGGTGTTTTTCATGTCTCACGCTTCCACCGTCGCTGTTCTCGGAGCAGGCGCACTCGGCGCCGCGATGGCGATGCGTCTCGGAGATACCGGCCACGAGGTACGACTGTGGAACCGTACGGAGGAGAGGGCCCGTGCGGTGGCTGAGCACGCTGCCGGGGTCACGGCAGTGAGGGCGGTGGGAGATGCGGTCTCCGGCGCGTCCGTCGTCGTCACTGTGCTCCGTGACGGCGATGCGGTCGCGCAGGTCATGTCAGATGCCATCGGTCGGCTCGACAACGATGCCGTCTGGGTGCAGGCGAGCACGGTAGGGCCACGGTACGCCGGCGCGCTGGCCGGTCTGGCTCGTGATCACGGTGTTGCGTACCTCGACGCGCCGGTCTCGGGAAGCACCGCTCCCGCTCGGCAGGGCAAGCTTGTCTGGCTGGTTGCCGGCGCCGAGGACGTCCTTTCGCGGGCGCGTCCGCTGCTCGACGATCTCGGCTCGTCCGTGCTCCACGTCGGGACGGGGGTCGAGGGCAGCGCCGTCAAGCTCGTGGTCAACGCTTGGATGGCTGCCTCGACGGTCGCCATGAGCGACGTCCTTGCGCTGTGCGACGCTCTCGGCGTCGACCACGCGACGTTTGTCCGGGTGCTTGAGGCGGGCCCTCTCGCCATGCCGTACGAGTTGCAGAAAGTAGGCGTCATGGACGACGCCTCGTACGCGCCGGGATTTGCGGTGCAACTCGCCCTGAAGGACATCGAACTGGCCGCGGCAGCCGCCACCCCCACCCCTCTGCTCCAGGCCGTCCGGGACCGCCTGCAAGCGACCGTCGCGGCCGGCCACGACCACGACGACCTCGCTGCCGTCGACTATCTGAGGAGGCCGCCGTCGTAGCCTGTATGGGGGCGTCGTTCCGGTCCGGGCCGCCTGGGGTCCCCCCGAGCGACAGCAGGGCGGTAGTTGGTGCGACGGTCAGTATGACGCCTGCTGCCAGTGGTCCTCCGGTCCGGCCGACGGCGCGCAGCCGTTCCTGTCGGCTGCGGCGTTCCGGCAGCGCACTGGGCGTAGGCCGGCCCGGCCTCTCCGACCGCCATCGACAGAGCTCCTGCGGCCAGTGACCGGGTATGGCCGTATTCGATGAACTTGGCCACGGCCAGCCCGAGCGCCGTAGCGCGGGAACGCGGGCCAGGCCCGTGTCGGGCATTCTTCGGTCGAAGGTCTCCGTCAGGGTGCTGTCTGCGCACCACGATCCAGTCACTCCGCAGGCCGGCCAACGGATCGTCATACCGGCTGTCCAGAGCCTCGCTGTCGGGCCAACTGCAGGCATTTGCTGACGTCTACGGCGAGCATGATCCGCTCACCCGCCGCAACGCGGCAGAATGGCTCCACCGGCTACAAATCGGTGGGCGATGCGGCTGGGGTTCTGAGTCTGTGTGCCACCGGAGTGGACCGGACCAGCTGCGCCACCGCTGAATCTTGCTTGTACGGAATTCCTCGCCAGCCACCCGTCGACCTGAACGGACCACTGGATCGTGACCACCTCGATCATCGTCGGAGGAAGCAGCGGACTGGGCCGCGCCGTAGCCCAGCGATTTGCCGACCGCGGCGACACCGTCCTCATCACCAGCCGCGCCGCGGCGCACGCCGACACCGTGGCCGGCGAAATCGGCGGCCTGACCAGAGGCCTGACCGTTGACCTGTCGCAGCCGGAGACGATCGCCGCCGCGCTCGACGATGTGCGCGAGGTCGACAACCTGGTGATCACCGCCATCAAACAGGGCGTCAACTCCCTCGCTGACTTCGATATCGCCGCAGCCATCGAGTCCGTGACCACCAAACTGGTGGGCTACACCGAGACCGTGCGAGCCCTGCGTGACCGGTTCAACCCCGGTGCTTCGGTCGTGCTCTTCGGTGGCCTGGCCAAGGAACGCCCCTACCCCGGTTCCACCATGGTGACCGCCTTCAACGGCGGCATCACCGGCCTGGTGAAAACCCTGGCCGTGGAAATCGCACCCCACCGCATCAATGCGATCCATCCGGGCGTGGTGGGAGACAGCGCCAAGTGGCGCGACGCGCCCGAGCACCCCCACCTGGCGCGGACCCCTATCGGACGCCTCGTGACCACGGCGGAGGTCGTCGATGCCACCGACTTCGTCCTTCGCAACACCGGCGTCAACGCCCTCGACCTGTTCGTCGACGGCGGACTGCGCGTCACCTGACACGACTGTCCTGTCCGACGGTTTGAGTGCGATCACTGGAGGTGGGCTCCAAACAACGGCCCGGGGCCGCACCTCGCCCTGTCGTCGGCTGTCAGTTTTGCGAATCCTGACCTTTGCGGACGATGTCGAGGACGGCCATCATGGGGTCTGTACGGTGACCGGCTCTGTCTCACATCCGGTGGTGACGCCGAGTAGCCATCCGCGATCATGATCTTGTGATGGATGTCAACTCCCTTGTCGGGACGGTGTTTCCGGGATGTCGGTGCTCGTCGTCGAGGACGTGGTGGACGGTGGTGACGCAGTGGTGGTCACGGCCCGCACGCGGGATGTGGCGGTGCCGTGTCCGGCGTGCCGGACGCCGACGGCGAAGGTGCACGGGTATCACCGCCGGACGGTGACGGACGTGCCGGTCGACGGCCGCCCGGTCGTCGTCCACCTGCGGGTACGGCGGCTGGTCTGTCCAGCCCTGGGCTGCCGGAGACAGACCTTCCGCGAGCAGATTTCCGGACTGCTGGAGCGCCATCAGCGCCGCACGGTGCGGCTTGCCTGGCAGATATCCCAGGTGGCGCGCGAGTTATGCGGCCGGGCGGCCGCACGCCTCGCCGGTCTAATGGCCGTGCCCGTTTCCCGCAGCACCGCGCTGCGCCATCTGCGGCGCCTGCCGCTGCCGCAGCAGGCGGTCCCGCGGGTGATCGGCGTGGACGATTTCGCCCTGCGCCGCCGCCACCGCTACGCCACGATCATCACGGATGCCGAAACCAGCAGACGCGTCGAAGTCCTGCCCGACCGCGAGATGGCCACCCTCGAGTCCTGGCTGCGCGAACATCCTGGTGTCGAGGTCGTGTGCCGGGACGACTCGGCCACCTACGCCGAGGCAGTCCGCCGCACCCTGCCCGACGCGGTGCAGGTCAGCGACCGATGGCAGTGCGCCATGAGGCGCCGCCGGGCAGCGCGCGCAGTTCGGCCAGGACGTCGGTGACTGCGGGAGAGGTCAGGTCCGTCCAGCCGACGACGCCGGCCACCAGCGGGTCGCCGGCGGCCAGGGCCAGGTACTCGGGCGTCTCCTCGGGTACGCAGATTGTCTGCACGAGCACGGTGGCGTCGACTCCGGCGGCCGCGGCTGGGGATGCAGGTCATCGAGAGTGAAGTCGCGGCGTAGCGGCGCGAGTTCGGGGCCAGTGAGCCAGTCCTGATCGCGGACCGACAGGTCCCAGACGTGCTGGTGGGCGTCGATGGTGGTCATGGACGCCTTCCCTCTCCAGGTATGCGGGTCCGTGCCGCAGGTGAGGACAGTGCAATCCACATCAGGGGCGTCTTTCGTCATGACGTCGGGCGGGCACCGGCACGTCATAGGGCAGCAGGCCCGGGGAACGCAGTGCGAGCCACATGTCCGGGGGGATGGGATGGCTGATCATTGCAGCGGCGTCCGCCACCTCGGCGGCGCTGCGCGCCCCGAGCAGGACACCGGCGACCGCCGGATGGCCGAGCGGGAACTGCAGTACGGCTGCCCGCAGCGGGACCTCGAAGCTCTCGCACAGGGTTCCCAGGGCCAGGGCTCGGTCCAGCATTCGTGCTGAGGCCGGGGCGTAGTCAAAGGTCGCGCCCGGCTTGGGATCGGCCAGGAGGCCCGAGTTGAACACTCCGCCGACCAACACGGACACCCGGCGCTGCGCGGCCTGTGGCAGGAGCGAGGCCAGCCCACTCTGGTCGAGCAGGGAGTAGCGGCCGGCCAGCAGGACCACATCGACGTCGGTGTCACGGATGAACCGTGCCGGCATCGCAGTCTGGTCAGCTTCGCCTTGCCGGTGACAGTTTGACCATCGCCCAGTGCGGGGGGACTTGCTCGATGGGGACGCGGCACAGCGGGGCGGGGGTTTCAATGGTCCCCGCCCCGCAGCCACCTGCTCAGCCCTTCGTCGCTCCACCAGTGAGGCCTTTGACGAATTGCTTCTGGAAGGCCAGGTAGAAGACGAGGATGGGCAGCGTTGCCAGGAACATGAGGGCGAAGACCGAGCCGAAGTCCGCTTGGTGTTCGCCGATGGCGCGATAGATTCCGACAGTTACCGTGGTGCCGGTGGCCGGCCCCAAGATGATCAGCGGGTTGAGAAAGTCATTCCAGATCCACACGCCGAGGAAGATCAGCACGCTGGCCGATGCCGGTCGCATCAGGGGAAACACCACTTGCCAGAAGACACGGAATGCACCGGCGCCGTCGAGCGCCGCTGCCTCTTCGAGTTCACGTGGGATCGTCTTGACGAATCCGGCGAAGACGAGGACTCCGAACGGCATGTAATAGCCGACGTACGCCAGAATCAGACCCGGCACAGTGCTCATGAGACCAAGAGCCCGGAGTACTTCGGTGATCGGGGTGAGGATGACCGCCGGCGGCACCATGAGGCCACACAACAGCGCGACCATGGCGACCTTGGCCAGGATGCCGGTCGACCGCGCGAGGTAGTGGCCGAGCATGGCCGAGATCGCGGTAATGATGAGGATGGAGATCACGGTGACCTCCGTGCTGTTGATCAGCCCGTACCAGAAGAGATGGTCTGGTCTGGAGAGCACGCTTTGAATGTTGTCCAAGGTGGGTGGGATCGGGAGCCCCACCGGGTTCGACACGATCGCTGAACCGTCCTTGAACACGTTGACCAGCACGAGGTAGATCGGCAGGAAGAAAAGGAAGCCTGCGAGCAACGCGGCAAGCGGACGACGGGTCGGTCCATGGCCTTCGGCCTCGCCGACGCTTCACCTCGGGGAAACTCTGTCCGGCGACACTCGGGATCATGTCGTATCCGAGCCGCCGGGGGAAGATGCGGTTCCGGATCTCCCACTGAACTTGCACGTCCGTCATGTCGATGTGTCTGACCATGAGGGGGCGGCCTGCTGCTGCTCACCGGCCCCGATCGCTTCTGCGATCGGCATGGCCGGCCTGGGGCATCCTCGTACATAAATAGATCCTAACTAAGTCTTGACTCGCTGAGCTGCCAGCTGCACGCTAGATCGCATCTGCGCTGAGCGTCTACCCGGGAGAGGCAAGGGATTTCCGTCCTGGCGGGGCTGCGGGAGTGCCGGCCCACCGTCACCCTTGTTCCCCATCCCATGGAAGAGTATGAACTATTTGGGTGACATCGCTCGTCACCTACTTCCCCTCGGTCTCGAGCGGAGCGGACGGCGACGGGACCCGGCGCGAGATCCCGCCCTCGCGGCTCCAGGGCAGACGATCAGCAATCACATGCTTCGTTGAGATTCGCCTCACTGAGGAGGAGCTATGGACAGACGTCGCTTTCTGGTCGCCAGCGGCCTGAGTTCGATCACGGCGATGGGGCTTACCGCCACCCCCGCTCAGGCGGTGCAAGCGACCAACGACGGGGCGTCCCAGCCACGGCGGATCATCGCGGGCTTCCTGTCGGTGGGTGTGAGCGGCTCTGGTCAGGTGAGCAGCCTGGTGGATCTGCGGAATGGCACCGACTATCTCGCGACGGGCACATCGGTGCCGCTGGTCAGTGTGGTGGCCGATGGCACGCATGAGGTTCCTGCCGAGGTGAGGGTCTCGTCGAGCGACCGGCGGGTCCTGGAATTCGGCAGCGACAAGGTGACGATCGAAGTGAAGGTCGTCACGCTCCCGACTCACTCCACACTTGAGGTCGTCGGTCTGACGGCCGCTCCGGGCGTGGATGTGCAGACGTTGCTATGGGGCCCGCTGCCGACGAAGATCACCCAGACGATCGGTGAGACAGCCGGTGTGGTCGGTAACGGCGATTTCGTCTTGGGGGTTCGTCCGCTCAACGACAAGACCGTGGGTGGGTGGCCGAACGAGCACTTGGCCTACGGGTTCGGCCCGGATCTCATCTGGAATCCCTATGGCCTGCAGACCGGCGAGAAGGATGAGTGGCTGGCGAGCAACGTTGCGGCGAAGACGACATGGGGCAGCATCCTGCGCGCCACCACCTACGACTACAGCCGGGAGCGGGTCCGGCAACGCACCAACGGGTACAAGATCCCGCTCGGGCCACTGCCGGCGCCGGAGGGCCGGATCGTCGGGTCGAAGATCGCGCTCTTCGGCAGTGCTCCGGATCTCGCACTTACCGTGCTCAGTCAGATCGCCAAGCAGCACGGTCAGGCATACCCGACCCTCGACGGCCAGTGGCAGAAGGCGGCCCAGCGCACTTCGCAATCCCACTTCTGGATCTACGACCTCAACACGAGCAACGTCACCGCCGCCAGCCAGTACGCCAAGCAGGCCGGGATCAGGAACATCTATGCGATCGCCGGCGACGGACCATGGGTATCGCACGGGCACTACCAGTTCAGAGACGTGTTCGGCGGATCCGACGCGGCGGCGGCCCAGTTGGTGGCTACGGCGAGGAAGGAGGGAATCGAGGTCGGTGTACACACCCTCTCCAGCTTCATCGACGCCCACGACCCGTATGTGAAGGCGCCGGCTGATCCGCGGCTGGCCCTGGGAGGGAAAGCCAAGCTGACCCGCCCGCTCGGCCAGTCGGACACCACGCTGTACCTGGACGCCGAGGCCCCGCTGGAGCCCGGCGTTGACGGACAGCGGCTGCGTATCGGCGACGAGTTCATCACCTACGGCACCGTCACGAAGGTGAGCGACAGCGAATGGCAGGTCAGCGGCCTGAAGCGGGCGCAGTGGGGATCAGCCGCGCAGTCCTACCCGGCCGGCACCAGCTCCGCCCGGCTCATCCAGAACGGCTACGGCGGCGCGCTGGGCAGTCTGCCGATCATCGACGAGATCGCGACCCGGCTGGCCACCGCGTACAACGACACCAGTATCCGGGCCACGTCCTACGACGGGTTGGAGTCGGCGGGCTACAACGGCTGGGGCGGCTATGGTTTCGCGCACCTGGTCAACGGCGTCTACCGGCAGCTCGACTCCAAGGAGTTCGTCACCGAGTGCAGCAACCTCGCGTCCAACACCTGGGACGCCCAGTCCCGAGCCAGTTGGGGCGAGATCGGCAGGACGGACTACGCGCAGCTCCTTCGGAGCAACACGTTCTACCGCGCCAACTATCTGCCCGGCATGATGGGCCAGCAGGGGTTGTCCGGCAACGACAGCCTTCAGAAGATCGAATCCACCATGGCGCGCGCGGCCTCCCTCAACGCCGGCATCAACTTCGAGACCAGCGTGAACAGCCTCGCATCCGGATCGAACTCCGCCGCGTTGCTGCAAGCGATCACGACGTGGGAGTCCGCACGCGCCATGGGTGCGTTCGCACCCGATCAGAAGAAGCAGTTGGGCGACCCGAGCAAGTTCTGGCATTTGAGTACCGTCACGCCGAATCAGGAGTGGACGCTGCGGCAGGTGGACTCGTCCGGTCAGCCAATCGGCGAGCCGCAGCAGGTCAAGGCTCCCACGCCGGGCTTCACCACGCCGGAACCGTCTGATGCTCAGGTCGGTGTGTTGTACGAGTTCAAGGTGACCTCGAGTACTCCACAGACCACCCAATACGAAGTCACGTCCGGCAGCCTTCCGCCGGGACTGACCCTCAACAAGGACACCGGCGGCATCACGGGCATTCCCGCCACCGAGGGCGCCAGCCAGTTCACCATCACCGCCCGCAACGGTGGGAGCATCGCCGACGCCGAGATCAGCTACAAGGTGATCACCAGGCCGGGAAAGAGGCCCTGATGGTACTTCTTGAAAGTACCTCTGCCCGCAGTTCCGGATGCTGTTGGTGATCTTCACTCGGGACGGTGACGTCGGGCGGGTGGGCCTGCGTTGATGTCTCGGCAGTGCTCGATTGGTGGGTGCGGACGGTTTCGGCGGTTGGCGGAGTGGCCACGGTGCCGATGCCGTCCGTGCGGCCCGCGCTCAGGGCAACACCCGCGCGGCCGGCGGATCGTCCGTCACTGCTCCCCCTGAGACATCCACTCCCGGCTCCATCATCGAGTTCGGGAGCGGCTGCCTGCCTGTCGCGGGGCCAACCAGGGCAAGGAAGTTCTGATGCGCCGGCGAGACGCTCGGGGCACGACTGCCGACACCCTGGGCTCCTGTTCGCGGACATGGGTGTAGCCCCGCGTGGGCGTCGCGCCGCTATGTGGACATCTGCGACCTGTTGATCAGGTGTGGGTGATACAGGGGCGGGTGGTGCTGGCCGATCGCGCCGAGCGGCTGCGCAAGGAGCTCGCCGAGATCGATGCCGAGGCGGTCCGGCTGGAGGCCGCGAAAGTCGTGGTCGGGCAGTTCATCGACGTCGAGCGGTCCGGGCAGGCGGATGATCCGGCCTTGGCCGAGGAGTTGGAGCGGATCTCAGCCTGGAGGCGCTGACCGATCTCGGCTTCGCCGGCCTGGACGACGACCCCGACGACCCGGTGATCGTCACCCGCCGCCGGGCGACTCGTGGCCATCCGCTCACCGCCGCCCAGAAGCAGGCGAACCGGCTGGTCAGCCGCGAGCGCGCGGCAAACGAGCGCGCTACTTCCTCTGGAACCTCATGTCCCAGTCTCCAGGTGTCCTCGAGCAAGGGGAAGCTTCAGAGCGGTAGTTTCCCCAGCTCGACCTCGTGAAGCCTGATACGCCGTGACGAGAGCCTTCTGCTTCTGGGCAGAGTGCGGAGGGCTGCCCCGCGGCCGGAGGTGTGGGCGCTCACTTCTGGCCGAGCTTGATGCGTTCGGTCAGGTCACCGACCTCGCTGCCGAGTTTCTGCACAGGGGCGGCGAGGGAGGCCAGCGCGGACTCGATATCGACTGCTGCGGCCGTGTACTTGTCCATGCTGGCTGCGTGCTCCAGCCGTGCCCACACGGCGGCTTCGGCCACCAGGGCGTCGCGCTGGGGGCTGGCGATCGGGTGCTGGGATGCCTTGGTGAGCAATTCGCGGGCCTGCTGGCCCGGGGCGCTGTCAGTCATGGCCGGAATCCTTCCAGCGGGCCTGAGTCGATGGGCGGATTTCGGACGGTGGAATGCAGCGAAGAAGTACGACCTGCCCGCCTATCTGCTCGCAGGGGTGGCGTACAACGAGGTCGGAGGCGATCCGCCGAGCACGGACGACACCCAAGAACATCCTCACCAACGACCCCAACACCTCGTGCGCGGTAGGCGTTCCTTGGCTTCGACATCGATGTTCCGACGTCAGCGCAGTTCCGAACGTGAACTCGTGATGTCGGTCGGAGCAGGGCGTCGTCTCGATCGGAGCTCACCGCCCGATGCCAACTGATCGCGCCCGAAGCGTTGTCCCGTAAGTGATCTCCGTGCTCGTGCGGACAGCAACATGTCCTGCTGCTGGTCAGAGATGTGGGGCAGACTTCGGTGAACAGGCGTGGCTGAGCGTGCAGGGAGGGCGCATGGAACGCATCGGTGGGTCGCTGAGGGGCTGCGAGCCCTCGGTGCTGGACGCGCTCAGCGTTGCCGGGTGGACAGCGGGTCGCCGGATCGCCACTGCGGACTGGACACAGGAACTGACAGCGGCGGGGTTCGAGCTCAACGAAGTGGCGCTGGGGGTTTGGGCGGAGTTCGGCGGGCTGAGGATCGCGAGCTCCCCGACCCGCGTCCCCGGCTCGTCACTGGACATAGACCCCGTTGACGCCTGAGTGACGGCCACGTCCACACCGGCCCAGAGATCATTTACGGGACAGCCCTTAGCTGCGCATCATCGACATCAGCAGCCCGTGAGTCTCCGCGTCGGCGGCCACCAACAGTCCGCGGCCTGCCGGCCCGATCGGGGCGCCGTCGATCCCGGTGACTACACAGCCGGCGGCCCGGCACACAGCGATGCCGGCGGCGAAATGCACGCTCCCAGACAGGTCACCGCCATCAGTGACGTACGCGGCCCGCTTGCCGGCCGCGACCCAGGCCAACGCCAGCGTCGTGGACACGACACGCGGCCGGAACCGCTCGACGAACTCGGGGTGGGCCAACAGGTCCACGGCCCGGAAGCCGGGCGCGCTCGGGAACGGCGGATCCAGGTTGACGTCCACCAGCCGGGTAGCAGGCGTGGGCGCCAGCTGCGCATCGGCCCCGTCGTGCCGCACCCAGGCGGTCTCACCGTCGGTGAAGAAGACCTCGCCGCTGAACGGGTCGGCCACCGCCGCCGCCCCGTTGCGCAGCGCCACGTTGACGGCGGCCAGCATGTTGCCCACGGCGTAGTTCAGCGTGCCGCACAAGGGATCCACCAACCACTGGCGCACGGCGTCGGCCGCACCGTGCCGCCCACCTTCCTCGCCGAGCACCGCATCATCGGGCCGAGCGGCACGGATGACGCCGAGGATCGTCTTCTCAGCCTCCACATCGGCGGCGGTGGCGAAGTCCCCAGCACCCTTGTCGATGCGGGTGAGCCGCTGTCCGTACATGGTGCGCACCACATCCGCGCCGGCACGTGCCCCAGCTATCGCAACCCCGGCATCGTCAAAACTCGCGTATGAGTTGATCACGCTGTGCAGAATATCGAGACGGAGTCATGCGCTGGCCGGGGTCAGTACCCAGGGGGCCTGACCGCGACGATGTCGCCCGGGCCGATTCCCCGGTCGTCGAAGTGACGGGCATACCGGTCGATCAGCTCCGCGAAGGCGGCAGACCGCCGCGCCCGCGAGTCGGGGAACGGCGGGAGGCATCAGCCAGTGGTTCATGGGGCCTCGAGAGTGATGCGTCGGCAGCTCGGTGAAAGGTCTCAGGCTTCCAGTACGACGACGGCCTCGTCCGTGTACGTCGGGAACGTCCGCGTCTCGTGGACGTACAGCTCGATACCACTCGCGTCGTGCCCGGTGCAGCCGATCCTGCGCGCGCAGGCCGAGAGCGCGGCCGCCGACGCTTCCGTACCCGTAGAGGTCCGCGCCGGTCGGGCCGAGGAACTGCCCGTTGCCGACAGCTCCACCGACGGGATGGTGGCCTCGCTCATGCCGTGCACCGTCACAGCCCATCGCGCCACCGCCAGGGGCGCAGATGGATGAGCCGATCACCAGCGCAGCGCCCTGCCGCCATCAATCCCGCCGGTGGCATAGCCGACGGGACGCACCGATCGCCGCGGTCTGTGATCGTCGGCCCGAACCGCCGATACTGCTGAAGGCGCTGTGGCTGCACCTGCAAACCGGTCGAACCCGGCCGGCGACCTGACAATCCGTCATGAAAGTCAGTATTAGGTCAGCATCAGTACCGCCACCCACCGCTGCCGACGGCCAACAACCGCCAAGATCTACAACTGACGTCACTCACTCCGACCAGGAAAGACACCGGTCAGAGCCACATCTGCCAGCGTTGCCAGGAGACACGTATGAGAATGCTGATCAACGTCCCCGAGACCGTCGTCGCGGACGCCCTGCGCGGCATCGCCGCCGCCCATCCCGAGCTGACTGTGGATGTGGACAACCGTGTCGTCGTACGGCGTGACGCACCCGTCGCCGGAAAGGTGGGGCTCGTCTCCGGGGGCGGGTCCGGGCATGAGCCGTTGCATGCCGGGTTCGTCGGGCCCGGGATGCTGTCCGCCGCCTGTCCCGGGGAAGTGTTCACGTCGCCCGTTCCGGACCAGATGGTGCGCGCCGCCGCCGCCGTCGACAGTGGTGCGGGGGTGCTGTTCGTCGTCAAGAACTACACCGGCGATGTGCTGAACTTCGAAATGGCCGCCGAACTCGCCGAGGACGAGGGCGTGCAGATCGCGAAGGTGCTCGTCAACGACGACGTGGCCGTGACGGACAGCCTGTTCACGGCGGGGCGGCGGGGCACTGGGGCGACCCTGTTCGTCGAGAAGATCGCCGGGGCGGCGGCCGAGGAGGGTGCTCCGCTGGAGCGGGTGGAGGCCATCGGCCGGCGGGTGAACGAGGCGTCGCGGAGTTTCGGGGTGGCGCTGAGCTCCGTCACCACCCCGGCCAAGGGCTCTCCCACTTTCGATCTGCCGCCGGGCGAGCTCGAACTGGGCATCGGCATCCACGGCGAGCCGGGGCGGGAGCGGCGTCCGATGATGACGTCGGGGGAGATCGCGGACTTCGCAGTGGACGCGATTCTGGAGGATCTGCGGCCGGACAATCCGGTGCTCCTGCTGGTCAACGGGATGGGGGCGACGCCGCTGCTGGAGCTGTACGGGTTCAATGCCGAGGTGCAGCGGGTGCTGTCCGAGCGGCATGTCGTCGTGGCTCGTACGCTCGTGGGGAACTACGTGACCTCGCTCGACATGGCGGGCTGTTCGGTGACGCTCTGCCAGGTGGACGAGGAGCTGCTGCGGCTCTGGGACGCGCCGGTCGAGACGCCCGCGCTTCGCTGGGGCCGTTGAGGAGCGGCCGTGCTCCCATGACATTGTTCCAGGGACAAGGAGATCCATGTGCTCGACGTTGACTTCTTCCGCCGGTGGATGGCCGCCGCCGCGGCCGCTGTGGACCGTGAGGCGGACCGCCTCACCGAACTCGACTCGGCGATCGGGGACGCCGATCACGGCACCAATATGCAGCGCGGATTCGCCGCGGTGACCGCGGTACTGGAGAAGGAGGACCCGCAGACGCCGGGGGCCGTACTGATGCTTGCGGGGCGGCAGTTGATCTCGACTGTCGGCGGGGCGTCGGGGCCGTTGTACGGGACGCTGCTGCGACGTACGGGGAAGGCGCTGGGCGATGCGCCCGCCGTGACGGATCAGCAATTGGCCGAGGCGTTCGCCGCGGGTGTCGCCGCCGTGGGACAGCTGGGCGGTGCGCGGGCCGGGGACAAGACGATGCTCGACGCGCTGCTGCCGGGCGTGGAAGCGCTCGGTACGTCGTACGCCGCTGCCCGGGACGCGGCCGATGCGGGTGCGACCGCGACCGTGCCGATGCGGGCGCGCAAGGGCCGGGCCAGCTATCTGGGTGAGCGCAGCATCGGGCATCAGGATCCGGGTGCGACGTCGTCCGCACTGCTGATCGCCACGCTGGCGGAGTCGTACGAGCGCAGTGGAGGCGGCTCGTGAGCGAGGAGAAGCAGGTAGGAATCGTGCTGGTGTCGCACAGCGGGCCGGTGGCCGAGGCGGTGGCCGAGCTGGCCAAGGGGCTGGCAGCCGGTGGTGCGACGGCGCCCGTGGCCGCAGCCGGCGGTACGCCGTCGGGTGCGCTCGGAACCAGTGCGGAGCTCATCGCCGAGGCGGCCCGGAAGGTCGACGGCGGCGTGGGCATCGCGGTGCTGGTCGACCTGGGCAGTGCGGTGCTCACGGTGAAAGCGATGCTGGCCGAGGGGGACGAACTGCCGGACGGGGCACGGCTGGTGGACGCGCCGTTCGTGGAGGGCGCGGTCGCCGCACTCGTCACGGCGTCGGCGGGCGGTGATCTTGCCGCCGTGGAGGCCGCGGCGACGGAGGCGTACGGCTACCGCAAGGTGTGAGGGACCGGAAGTACGGGGTCCCGCACCCGGTTCGTGGAACCGGGTGCGGGACCGCCGTGTGGTGCGCGTGTTCCGTCAGGCTGCCGAGGCGGTGCCTGCCGCGGCGATCCGGATCCGGGTCAGCTGCGTCGTGCCGTTGACCGTCACCGCGAGCGTGATCGTGCCCGGCCGAAGCGCCGTGAGGGTGCCGGTGGACGGGTCGAAGACCGCCGTGTGCCGGTGCCGGGCACTGTCCCGGTCGCCGATGTGGACGTTCGTCGACCCGGTCCAGTCGGCGGCCAGCGGGAACGCGACCGGGACGCTGCGGGCGCCCTGGGTGACGGTCGCCGCGATCTTCGCAGTGTGTCCCGCGCCGAGCGCGGACGGGGCGTCCAGTGTCAGTGTGTCGAC
This sequence comes from Streptomyces sp. NBC_00873, assembly GCF_045207415.1. Classification (NCBI taxonomy): domain Bacteria; kingdom Bacillati; phylum Actinomycetota; class Actinomycetes; order Kitasatosporales; family Streptomycetaceae; genus Streptomyces; species Streptomyces sp. NBC_00873. Next base: position 8,592,029 of record NZ_CP108803.1, on the reverse strand, counting down.
ATGCGCCCGGGTCTGCACCGAGACCCAGTCGGGCGCGCCCTTCCACGGCTTCTCCCGCGCGGTGGCCTGTTCGCCGGGCGAGACGTGGTCCGCGCCGACGAGGGACCAGCCGGTGAAGCCTCCCTCGTCCGCCGGTCCGGCCGGTGCCTTCCCGGAGTTGCCGTTGATCAGATACGGCACGCCGTCGACGTGCGAGGCGTGGAAGACCCCGACATGGCTGCCGATGAATGCGGCGCCCTTGCCCGTCGTACGGCGGAAGTCGGCGAGCCACTGTTCGACCAGGGCCGCCTCCTTGCGGTCCCCGAGCTGGCTGCCCTTCTGAACGGTCGGATCGCGCGGCGGAACGTGCTCGATCATCATCACCGAGTCGACGTCAGGGTCCTTCGCCACCGCGTCGAGCTGGGCGCGCACCTCCTTGATCTGGGCGAAGCCTCCGCCGCGCAGGGTGAGGCCGGAGGTGTCGAGCGTGATGATCCGGGTGCCCTTGTGGTCGAACGTCCGCTGGGCGGGTCCGAATTGGGTGATGAAGTTGTCGATCTTCCCGCCCATCACTTCATGGTTGCCGGGCACGTAGTACCAGGGCAGGAAGTCGCCGAGTTCCTCGGTCAGGATCTGGCGCGCGAAGGCGAGGTCCGCGGGTGATCCCTCGTCGACGAGGTCGCCGTTGATGACCAGGAAGTCGGGCCGTGCCGCTTTGATCTCGCGCAGGGTGCGCCGCGCCTGGGTGACGATGGCGCTGTCGGGGTCGCGGGCGACGAACTGGGCGTCCGACATCACCGCGAACTGCCAGTCCCGGGCTTCGGTGACCGCGGCCGGATCGATCAACGGGTCAGTGGTCACGGCCTGTTCGGGCAGGTCGACGGCGGGCGGCACCTGGGCGGTGAGGTCGTCGATGACGATCCCACCGGTGTACTGCTGGGCGGCCGCCGTCTCGGCGAGGTAGAAGCGGTACACGCTGAGCGGCATGGCCGCGCCCGCCGGCACGGCGAAGGTGACCTGCCGCCAGCCGGTCCAGGTGACGTACGGTCCGCGGAGCAACTGGTCGGAGCCCGCAGCGTCCTTGAGGTGCAGCGTCGGCCAGGCGCCCTTGCCGTCGCCCTTGATCCAGAGCTTGAACGACTGGGGCTGTCCGGGCACGGTGACCGGCTGGGGCGGGGCGGCGTACGCGGCGCGCGTCGCGGTCGACTGGGTGAAGTCGTACGTGAGTCCGAGTCCGGTGCCGCTGTGGCCTTCGGGGGTGGCGGAGAGGGATCCGCTCGCCCGCGCCTGGCTGAACTTCCAGGACCCGGCGTCGTCGAAGTCGGAGACGGCCTGCTCGGCGAGGCCGACGCTGACGGCGAGGACGGTGGTGGTGCCCGCGACGGTCGCCCTGATCTGTCCGGCGCCGCCGCCGGTGCGTGAGGTGACGGTGAAGTTGCCCTTGCCGCCGTCGCGGATGTCGAAGAGCGCGTGGTCGTAGTCGAGGGTGACGTCGCGGGGTTCGACGGGGGCGCTGGTGCCGTGCGCGTCGAGTCCGACGATGCCGAAGGTACCGGTGGCTTCGGCGTTCGCGAGACCCACCCGCTGTGTGGTCGGCTCGATCCGGGCCAGACTGTCAAGGACGGTCAGCGCGGTGCTGCCGCGGGCGGATCCCAGTTCGGCGCGCGCCTCCGTGGTGCCGCTGTGGCGTGCGGTGAAGAGCCCGTTGCCGTCGACTGTACCGACGTTGTTGCGGGCGGTGCGCCAGTGCGGGATGCCGGTGGCCGGGCCGTACGTCTCGTCGTATCCGATCGCGGTGAGGCGGCGGGTGAGTCCGGGGAAGACCCGCTCGGGGTGGCCGCCCTTGACGGGGTCGACGCCCGGTGCGGTACCGGCCGGGGTGCGGGTCTCGACCCAGAAGCCCTTGAGGCGGCCGCTGCCGTCGGGGGCGGTGAGGGCGAGGCCGTTGGGGACGGTGCGCTCGGTGCCGTCGGACGGGCTGTTCTCCACCTGCAGGGCGTCGCTGCCGGGCACGCGGGCGACGAGGGTCGAGGAGCCGCCGCCGTCCAGGTTGAGTGCGCTGTACGAGCCTGCCCGCCGCATCATCTGGCCGAGTTCGGTGAGTGTGACACCGCCGCTGTCGGCCTGCCGGCCGTCGATGGTGAGGATCTGCATCGTGCTGCCGTCCCGGGAGAAGCCGACGGCGGTGCGCGGGGCGGCGGTGTTGTTGCCCTCTCCGTCGTGGTTCTGTGCGACGCCGTCGACGACGAGGAGTTCCCGGCCGCCGACGGCGGTGCGGGGTACGTCTCCGCTGTCGGTGCGTGCCCGGTAGGTCAGCGACACGGGGTCGCCCGGCCGGAGCGACGTGAGTGCGGCGGCTCCGGCCTCGCGCCCGACGAGGACCGTGGTGTCGTCGGGGACGGCGCCGGAGCCGGGGGTGTGCGACACGGAGACGACCTTGCCGTCGCGTACGACCGCTTCGGCGACGGGAGTCGCCTTGTCGACAGTGAGTGCACGGTCGGCGGTTCCCCAGGCCGGGGTGTAGGCGCCCACTCCCCCGCTCGGCACATTGGCGGCGTTGTACGCGGCGAGCGGCCGCTGCCCGGAGTGCAGGGTGAGTGTCCCCTCGAAGTACAGGTTCAGGATGCGGCCCGCGCTGCCCGGGCCGATGCCGACCGCCCGGTTGACTCCGGGGGCGGGTGACTGGACGGGCACGCCGTCCTTGATTCCGACGCCTTCGGGCGCACCCGTCTGGTTGATGTCGAAGAAGTCGGCGTTGATCGCGGCGACGGTCCGGCGGCCGGGGCCCGCGTCGTGCCCGGCGGCGAGTTGTGAGACCGTGCGCCGGTCGGAGACCTTTCCGGTGGAGAGGTAGTCGGCCTGCACGCCACTGCCGTCGAGGTCGACGGAGAGGGAGTCGACCCGCAGCCACTTGTCGGATTCGAGCCGGTCGTACGAGCTGAGGCGGACTCCGGGGGCGATCGGGCGCGAGGTCCGGGCGGTCTCGATGCCGTCGCCGTCCACGACGGATCGGGATTGGCCTGCCGCATGGCTCGCCGCCGGCGGGGCGACGGGTCTGAGTACTTCGGCGGAGTTACGGGGACGGGGGTCGGGAGTCGAATCGGCGACGGCAGGGGCGATGGCTCCCACCGTCATCGCGGACACCGTCGCGAGGATCACGAGCGGACGCGTTGCTTTGCCGACTGTGCCAGGGCCCACAAATCCTCCTGGAATGGCGATGGTTGCACGGGCAGTAAGCGCTGTCGGCGGACAGCATGGCCGCGCGTACCGCCGCGCACCAGGGGGCCTCGGGAACCTCGGGGGAAACAGGGTGCGGCGAGTCGATGACACCCGTGATCATTGGGAAGACTTGACGGCATGTCATCTCAAAAGCGCAGTGCGGGACTTCTCCTGTTCCGGTCGGCGGGCGGGGGCGTCGGGTTCGAGGTGTTCCTCGGGCACATGGGCGGCCCCTTCTGGGCGGGCCGCGAGGCTGCCTCGTGGTCCGTCCCCAAGGGTGAGTACGGGCCCGGCGAGGAACCCGAGGCCGCTGCCCGCCGTGAGTTCGAGGAGGAGTTCGGCCATCCGGCGCCGGACGGGGAGTGGGTGCCGCTCGGTGAGTCCCGCCAGGCCGGAGGCAAGACGGTGGTGGTGTGGGCTCTGGAGGGTGATGCCGATCCGGCCCGGGCCGAGCCGGGGACGTTCACCATGGAGTGGCCCCGGGGGTCGGGCGTGCAGCGGGAGTTCCCGGAGATCGACCGGTTCGCCTGGTGCACACCGGAGGAGGCGGCGGAGCGTCTCGTCGCGGGCCAACGAGTCTTTGTCGACCGGTTGCGGGACCATGTGCGAGGTGGGTCGGCGCAGGACGGGCCCTGAGCCGCTCAGTCTCGATCCACCGATCAACAGCCGGTCCAGGGGCTGAACATGAAGGCGCGAATGCCCACTGAGCTGGCACGATGAGGGCTTCCTACGGTCCGACATACGCAGATCGAGAGAGCATCCGCGAGATGCCACCCTTCCCAAGCTGCTTCCGCGATCTCCGTCGGGTTCGGCGAGCCGAACCCAGTGGGGGATGCGGGGCTGCTGCTGGCAGTGCGCCTGGCAGAGCGTGGGCGGCTGCCGCAAAATGACCGTAAGCGCGATCACCCCCTACCCTGCAACGACCGACAATTCACCTATACGTCACGGGCGATGGCGATAAAGCGTTCGAGCTCGCCGGGGATGTCGGGGCCGGTGGGCTGGTAGACCATTTCGGTGACGCCGTCTCGTGCGTAGGCGCTGAGCTGGTCGCGGATACGGTCGGGGGTTCCGGTGACGGTGGTGGAGGTGATTGCCTGCCAGCCTCCCGCGCTCCAGGCGGCGTTGTCCGCTGCGTTGAGGTCGGTGAGGTGCTGATCGTGTACGGCGAGGTGGCGTTCGGTGCGGGGGTGGGCGGTGACGGCGTCGAGCCAGGCTTGTCCGCCGGGCAGGGTGGTGGGGTCGCCGCCGAATTCGTAGGCGGCATGATAGGCCAGAGCGTTACCGGGGCCGGCGGCGGCGCGGACGCGGGGGGAGTCGAGTGGTTCGTCCTCGCTCAGGACGGTGCCGTGGACGCCCAGGGCGGCCCAGGTGAATTCGTGGGCGTGGGCGGTTTCGCCGTTGACGCTGAAGAGGCCGTCAGCGATCTCAAGGGTGACAGCGAGACCTTTGGGGCCGAGAGCGGATACCAACGCAGGGATGTCGATGGGTCGCTGCGGCGCGTTCGTGCCGGGATGCATCATGCGCATGGGGGCGCCGTCCCATTCCACGGTGTCACCGCGCAGCAGACCGCGTACCGTCCGGACGTACGTGCTGAGGTAGGACCAGGTGGCCGGGGGTGAGCCGAGGGCGCGCGTGCCGTTGAACCCGGTGCCGAAGGCGAGGGCCACTCGGCCGGGTGCGAGAGCGGCGAGGGTGGCGGCGCCGGAGGCGTTGACCATCGGATGGCGCAGCGTCGGGACGAGGACACCGGGGGCAAGACCGATGCGGTGGGTGCGTTCGGCTGCCAGCGCAAGCATCGCCCAGACGTCGGGGCTCTGGGCGGGGGTGTCGTGGAGCCAGGCGCGATGGTAGCCCAACTGCTCTGCGATGGCGATGTGTTCGGGAGAGTGCAGAGATGTGGCGAACTGGCAGGACACGTCCATTGGTCAGGCTCCTCGGGGAGGAAGGAAGTCCCCACCCCCCAGGTTCACGTCTGGGACTCCGAGCTGGGCGGGAACTTGGCGTTCACGAAAACGCTGTCGCTGTGGCAGGTTCGCGGACGTCCACGGCAACCCGCACGTGGCCGGGGCCTGGCTGTGGCATCTCACGATCGATGATCTCGAACGGCCCGCCGATGGCGGTCACCTGCGCGAATCGAGAGGCACTCGCCTGTATCCCTGTCCTTGGGAGTGGCTCTGAATCTGAAGTTCTACGCCGGCATGTGGTCACGACGGGCCCCGCGACCAGAACAACACTGTCGATGCGCCGTTGCAGTATTAGATTTGCGCTCTGCCGCCATCGACGAACAGTTCGATTCCCGTGACGAAGCTGGAGTCATCTGAGGCCAGAAAAAGCGCCGCCTTGGCAACTTCGTCGGGCTCCCCTATGCGGCCCATCGGAATGGTGGACGCAATTTTCGTGATGGCGTCTTGAGGCTGCCTCGCCGCAAGCGACGTTTCGATCGGGCCAGGGCTGAGGACGTTGGACCGGATGCGGCGATCCTTCAGCTCCACCGTCCACCCTCGAACGAAATTTCGGATGGCAGCCTTGCTCGCACCGTAGACCGAGAACGCGGGGGTTCCCTTGACACTCGCAACGGAGCCCGTGAGAATGATGGAGGCGCCATCATTCAATAGCGGTAGGGCCTTTTGTACCGTGAAGAGCGCCCCCTTCACGTTGATGTTGAAAATTTTGTCGAAATGCTCTTCCGTGACGTCTCCCAACGAAGCGAACTCAGCTAGACCGGCGTTGGCGAAAACGATATCGATTCGCCCCTTCGTCCTGACGGTCTCGTAGAGGCGGTCAAGGTCTGCCAGTTCGGCGACGTCCCCCTGAACGCCGGACACGTTGCCACCGATTGCCTTCACACCTTCATCGAGTTCTTTCCGGCGGCGGCCCGTGATGAAGACATATGCCCCCTCTCTGACGAAGAGCCTTGCTGTGGCCAGTCCGATCCCCGTGGTGCCGCCGGTGATGACCGCCACTTTTCCCTGCAACTTGCCCATAGTCACCACAACATTCTCAAAATATGATTGGCCGGATGGTCTGGGTTCATCCCGGATGTCGCAGACATCTTAGTCCGGAAAGGTCAGCTCAAGCCGATATACCCACGCCCAATGGCGAATTAAAGCGCCAATCGGTGGTCCTGTGCCTTAGTCTCGCCGTTTCGGTTGAGGCTGGTCCGGATGCTGGCCGGATACGCGAAAGTGCCTTCCTGAGCTGGGACGATGAACCTTGTCTAGGGGTTTGATCGTCGCCGGAGGAAGGCACTTTCTGCGTGAAGGGTATCGGTTCTCGTCCCAGGCTCGTGGTGTCCGCTGACGGGTCGGGGGTGATTGGACATGCTGGATCGCGGTTGCTGGCTGATCTCGCCGATGCAACTGGGCTGACCGGTGCGTACTCCGTTGCGTTGCACCCCTTGAGGCCGCGCGGGACCGGCCACGACCCGGGCCGAATCATGACGGACCTCGCGGTGATGCTTGCCGACGGCGGCGAGGCCATTACGGATCTGGCCGCGCTGCGGGACCAGGCCGAGGTGTTCGGCCCGGTCGCCTCCGCCTCCACGGCCTGGCGGTTGCGCCGACACCGACAACGCCGCACTTGCTTCGCTTCGAGCGGCCCGCGCCTCAGCCCGGGAGGTCGCCTGGATGCAGGCCGCCTAGTGTCCTGCGCCGGAGATCCGTTGGCAGAAGCGGGCGAGTGAGTCGAGAATCTCTTCGGCTGTCTTGGTCCAGATGAACGGTGTTGGGTTTTCGTTCCATTCCTTGACCCAGGATCGGATGTCGGCTTCCAGGGAACGTACGCTTTTGTGTGCACCGCGGCGGATCTTCTGGTCGGCGAGGAAGCCGAACCACCTCTCCACCTGGTTGATCCAGGACGAACCAGTAGGGGTGAAGTGCAGGTGGAATCGGGGGTGCTTGGCCAGCCATGCTCTGATGGCGGGTGTCTTGTGGGTGCCGTAGTTATCGCAGATCAGGTGGACCTGGAGGTGCCCAGGAACCTCCTTCTCGATCTTGATGAGGAACTTCTTGAACTCCGCTGCCCGGTGCCGACGGTGCAGCGAGGTGATGACCTCGCCGGTCGCGACGTCGAAGGCCGCGAAGAGGGTGGTCAGACCGTTACGGACGTAGTCATGGGTGCGACGCTCGGGCATGCCCGGCATCATCGGCAGCACCGGCTGGGACCGGTCCAGCGCCTGGATCTGCGACTTCTCGTCCACCGACAGCACCACCGCCCCTTCGGGCGGATTGAAGTACAGCCCGACCACGTCGTAGACCTTCTCCACGAACAAGGGGTCCGTCGACAGTTTGAAGGTGTCCGTCAGATGAGGCTTGAGATGGAACTTCCGCCAGATTCGGCCCACGGTCGATTTCGACAGCCCACTGCGTTCGGCCATCGACTTGCGCGACCAGTGGGTGGCATTCTTCGGGATCTCCTCCAGCGTGCTGACCACGACCGCTTCCACCTGGTCGACGCTGATGGTGGGCGGCCGGCCCGGCCGGGGCTCGTCCACCAACCCGTCCAGCCGGGCGGCCAGGAACCGCCGACGCCACTTGCGGACCGTGTCCGCCGCTACCCGCAGATCCCGCGCCACCACAACAATCGGCGGAACGTCAGGGCCTGCACACGCCAGCACGATCCGCGCCCGTAACGCCACCGCCTGCGCAGACGTCGCCCGCCGGGCCCAACGCTCCAACACCGCACGCTCGTCAACGGACAACAACAACGGTTCCAGCTTCGGACCACGACGCGGTGCGGGCACACCCGCAGAAACACTCATACAGGTACTAACGACGGATCTCCGGCGCAGGACACTAGACCGGCGAGGGCATACCCGCTGTCCGGGCCGGCGGACGAGAACTGCCCGGCCTGGTCCTGGACCTCGACGCCACGCTGATCACCTGCCACTCGGAAAAGGCACAGGCCGCACCTACCTATAAGGGCGGCTTCGGCTTCCACCCGCTGCTGTGTTTCCTCGCGAACACCGGCGAGGCCATGTCAGGCCGGCTGCGGCCCGGCAACTCCGGAGCCAACACCGCCGCCGCCGATCACATCGCGGTGTTGGACGACGCCCTCGCGCGGATCCCGGACGCTCACCGGCACGGCACCGCGATCCTGGTGCGCGCCGACAGCGCCGGATCCGCGAAAGCCTTCCTCGCCCACATCCGAACCTTGCGCGAGCACGGGTTGGACCTGCGTTTCTCGGTCGGATACGCGGTCACCGAGCCGGTCCGCCGCGCGATCCGCTCGCTGCCCGAGCATCTCTGGCATCCCGCCCTCGACCAGAACGGAACACTGCGAGAGGGAGCCGCGGTCGCGGAGCTGACCGGCATGGTCGACATTGCCGCCCGCCTCACGCGCGGCGGCCGCCGACTCGCAACGACCTGTACAGCCGCACCGATGCCACGTAGGGCCCTGAACCGTCTGCCGACGTGGTGGGGCCCGCCCAGTCGGGTGAGCGGGTTGCGGGTGTCAGCGGTCGTCGCGCCGCCAGAGGTATGTGCTGGTAAACCGCGGCACAAGCGCCTCAAAGTCATCCGACACACGCCGGTGGGATCGAAGGTCGGTGATCGCGGTCCAGGTGGGCCGGTTCAGTCCGGAATGGCGGCGTCGACCAGGGTGGCGGCTACGGTGCGGGCCGCCGTTTCGGCGCTGGGGTCGCGGTCCAGCCAGGCGCTGATCCCGGCGCCGTCGTAGAGCAGTACCAGTTGATGGGCGAGTGACTTGGCGTCCTTGGCGCCGGCCTGCTGTGAAAGGTCGAAGAAGAGCTCGCGCAGCCAGGTGCGGTAGTCCTGCGCGGCCTGTTCGACGACACCGCCGGGTGGGGCGTCGGCGCTCGCGCTGATGAACGCGCAGCCGCGGAAACCCGGCTCGGTGAACGACAGACCCTGCGCCTCGAAGGCGCCGACCAGGCGCTCTTTCGGGGTGTCGTAACGGGTCTCGAGCTCGCGCGTCATGCGCTCGGCGGTCGCGGCGTGCCGCGCCTGGAGGTACGCGCGGACCAAACCGTCCTTACTGCCGAACACGCTGTACAGCGTCGCCTTCGCGACTCCGGCGCGCTCGATGACGCGGTCGATCCCGACCGACTGGACACCCTCGGCGTAGAACAGCTCGTTGGCGGCGCCCAGCAGCCGCGCTCGCGCTGCCGCGCTGCGTTCCTTCGGTGAGGGCACCTTCTTTGCTCGGCGCCTCCCGGATCCGCGACGTAGCGCAGGGCTCCGCCCGCTGGACGACGTTCGCCAACCCCGAAGGCAACGAGTTCGACGTCATCGCCGGATGAGAATGGAACCAGGCAGTGCCCCGAAGCGGGCGAAACGCCCACGGGGGACCGGCTACCAGAGCTGATACGGCTCACACATGAAAGGTCACAGCCATGAACAGGCTGGACGGCAAGGTCGCCCTCGTCACTGGCGGCAGCAGTGGTATCGGATTCGCAATCGCGCAGAGGTTCGTGGAGGAAGGTGCTTACGCGTTCATCACCGGGCGGCGCCGGCCCGAACTGGACAAGGCGAAAGAAGAGATCGGCGAGAACGTCACGACTGTCCAGGGTGACGTCACCGTCTCTGCCGACCTCGACCGGCTCTTCCAGACCATCGCGAAGGAGAAGGGGAAGATCGACGTCGTCGTCGCCAACTCGGGTCTGGTCGATCCGCAGGAGTTCGGCCAGATCACCGAAGAGAGCTTCGACCGCACCTTCAACCTCAACGCCCGTGGCATCCTCTTCACCGCCCAGAAAGCGCTGCCCCTGATGAACGACGGCGGATCGATCATCCTCGTCGGATCGATCGCCGGCCACACCGGTGTCGGCGGGTACACCACCTACAGCGCCACCAAAGCCGCCGTGCGCTCCTATGCCCGCACCTGGACCAAGGAGCTCAAGGGACCTGGTCAAGATCCTGCCGGACGAGCTGCGGCACGAGGTCGACTTCATCATGGCGGAAGGCGACATGGTGATGGTCCGCGGACGGTTCTCCGGACACGGTCAACCGGCACCCTGGATCGCCGCAGACTTCGTCCGTATGGAGGATGGGCTGCTCAAGGAGCACTGGGACATCATCGAGAACGAGACATCCCGCGCGAACTCGGTGAGCGGCCTACCGATGTACGGTGACACGTTCCCCGAGGAGCGCTGACCAAAGCAGCGAGCATTCGCCTTCGACGTAGTGCATCAACCGGCTGCGCGACGGCCAGATGGTGTGGCCGATGGGTGACAAGCAGGTCGGCTGGATCGCCGACGACAACATCGCGGCGGTCGTGGCCAAGGTCCTGGCCGAAGGCCCCAAGACGCATGCGGGCAAGGAGTACTACCTGTCCGCCGATCTCCTCAATGGCGCCGACGTGGCCGAGGTCCTGTCCGCCGCCCTCGGGCGGGAGATCCCCGCGCTCGTGCTGACCCCGGACGATCTGCAGCGCATGATCGATGCGGGGCTGAACACCGCGCCTGCCAACATGGACGCCGCGTACGCGGCCAGCACGCTGATGTGGGCGCGACAGACCTACGAGGGCCGGATGGACTACTCCGCGGTCACCACCAGCACGGTCCAGGACCTGCTCGGCCGAGAGCCCATCCATCTTGATTCGTGGGCCACCGCACACCGTCAGGAACTGCTCGACCAGCTGTCCTGACAGTTGCGGCAGACCGCGTGCCGGACGAAGGCATACGAGCTGGCGTCCCCCTGCCGGCGCCATCGACCCTGGGCACGTTCCTGCGCTCCTTCACCCACGGCAAGGGCCTGCAACTGCACGCGGTGCACCGCAAGGTCCTGGCCGAACTGGCGGCGTTCTACAGCGCCGACGTGGTGGCCGCCTGCCGCCACAGACGCACGCACTTCTCGATCACCTGTGGCATGACCCCCTCGATCCAGCGCGCCATCGCGTCGTTCCGCCAGGACGCGTGACGGTCCATCCGCTATCCGCGCGCTGTGGTCGACCCCGACACCGGCGACAGGGCGGGGAGGCCGATCGATGCCTCCAGGCGGGCCGGCGGGGCGCCGATGCAGTAGTGCGCTCCGTGGCCGAAGGCCAGGTGTTTCTTGTCGACGTGGGACAGGTCCAAGGTGCCTGCGGTCGCGCCGTGGCGGCCCGGTCGCGGCCGGCCGAGGCTCAGGCGGCGAGAATCGCGTCGCCGCGGGCGATGAGGGTGCCGTCGTGGAGTTCGGTGTCCTCGACGGCGTAGCGCGCAGCGGCAGGTTGGCGATGGATCAGCCCCTCTGTCTCGACGGAGATGCGGAAGCGCTCCCACGCGAGGCTCACAGAGGGGGCCCGGGCGTCAAGGCTGTTGTCATGCTCAACTTCTGAGGCGGATGAGAGAAGGTGCGCCACGTACGTCGCAGGCGCCCCGCGCGGTCAGTGCTGCGGGACCTCGCCCTGTGCGACCTCGATGCTGCTGTGCAGATCGTTCGTCGCGTCGAGTGCGGCGGTCCCGGACAGGATCAGGCAGGCCAGCAGCACGGCCGCCGCGGCGCGGCCGACGCCCGGCCGGTGGGTGACCCGGCCGAGCAGCGCCGCGACCCGGCGCGGAACCGGGCCCCCCGCCGCCGCGAGCGCCACACGGGGGCGCGCCCGCACCCCTTCCGCCGCCCGCGCCGCGAGCGCCGCGCGGCCGATCGCGCGCGCGGCGACCCGCCGGTCGCCGACAGCGACGGCCGCCGCCTCGTCGGCGCAGCGCTCCAGGGCGTAGCCCATGGGCGCGCGCAGTGAGCGCAGAGCGGGATGGCAGAGGGCGGCGAGCTCGGTAGCAGCGAGGAAGAGGTGGTGGCGGCCCGCGAGATGGGCACGCTCGTGCGCGAGCAGGGCGTCGCGTTCGGCGGGGTTCAGGGCGCGCAGCATGCCGGTAGTGACGACGATCCGGCCGGGACTGCCCGGGAGTGCGGGCAGCGCATAGGCGTCGGGGCGGCTGTCGCGCAGGACGGCCAGTTCACCGCCGGAGCACTCGGCCGACTGCCTGGCACGCTGCAGCTCCACCCAGTGGCGGCGGGCAGTACGGACCACCGCGGCGGTGCAGCCGGCCAGCAGGGCCAGGGCGGCAAGGGCGAGCGGAACGGCCACGGCGGCGGGCGCGGCGGCAAGCGGCTTGACGAGTTCACCGACCGCGGCAACCGCGGACAGCTGGGTCGCGCCGGGCACCACCAGCAGCACCAGGGCAAGCGTGCTGCACAGGGCGAGACCCACGGCCGCCGAGGCGAGCAGCCGAACGGCACGCAGAGGCGCCAGGGCGTCCGCCAGACGGCGGGCGGCGGGAACCGCGACGAACGGCATGAGCAGTGGAACCCATACGGCGTACATCATGGGGCGTCTCCGTCGAGCAGCTCCCGGAGCAGCTGCTCGTCCTCGTCGGTGAGCTGCGAGACGAATCGGGCCAGCACGGTGCTGCGGTCCTCTTCCTTCTGCAGTTCGCTGTGCATCCGGCGGGCGGTGAGGCCGGGCGCATCCTCGGTGGGGGTGTAGGCGAAGCCGCGCCCGGCGCGGATACGGGTGACCGTGCCCTTCTCGTACAGCCGGGTCAGGATCGTGGTGACGGTGGTGCGGGCGAGGGGCGCGCCGAGGGCGCCCTGCACCTGACCAGGGGTGAGCGGGGTGTCAGCCGTCCACAGAGCCGCGAGAACGGTGGATTCCAGCTCGCCGGCCGGTCGCCGTTCCGGCGCCGAGGAGGGCTCCGGTGCCTGCCCGGGCACCGAAGCGGAAGCCTGGGCCGACTCACTGCCCGGCCCAGGGGCCGGCTTGCCGTCCGCGCGAGGGTTCGGATCCTCGCTCGATATCCCCTGCACCTGGGACATGGGAACCCTCCTCCTGCTCCGAGCGTCTACAGTGACGTAGACCGTCTACAGCACTGTAGTCAGTCGGGCGTCCCGTCGGTGCGCCCAGTCACCATTATGGGAGGCCTTCCGCCGTGTCCGTATCCTCACTGGCAGCCATGCCGCAGGCAGTGAACCTGTTGGACGCAGGGTCGCTGCTCGCCACGTTCGGCGCGCTCGGCATCGCGGTCGTGCTGTTCGCGGAGACGGGGCTGCTCGTCGGATTCTTCCTCCCCGGCGACTCCCTGCTCTTCACGGCGGGGCTGCTGAGCGTGCCCGGTAACCACGGCGCGGTCCACCTCTCCTTGCCACAGGTGCTCATCGCTGCCGTGGTCGGCGCACTCCTCGGCGCCCAGACCGGGTACTGGATCGGGCGCCGCGGCGGCCGCGCCCTGCTGGCCCGGAGCCGGGCCAAGCAGCTGCATGCGGGAGCCGCCCGCGCCGAGGAACTTCTCGAACGGTACGGACACGCGCGCGCGATCATGCTGGCGCGCTTCGTCCCTGTGGTGCGCACGGTGCTCAACCCGCTGGCCGGGGCTCTCAACGTACCGGCCCGGCTCTTCACGATCTGGCAGATCGTCGGCGGACTGGTGTGGACCGTCGCACTGGTGCTCGCCGGATACGGGCTGGGGTCGTCGGTACCCAGTGTCGACCGCTATCTGCTGCCGATCGTCGCCGTCGTGGTCATTGTCTCCCTGATCCCGCTCGCCACCGAGCTGATGCGCTCGCGCGGCCGCCGCACCGCTGAAGGAGACCACAGCTGATGCTGCTCGCCTCTGCCGCCACCTCCCTCGACGGTGGCCTCTACACCTGGATCACCGAGCTCGCCCAGCGCTCCCCCGCCGCTCTGGACTCCACGATCCGGCTCTGGTCCGACTTCGGTCTCGCGCTCTTCGCCCTGCTGATGCTCGCGGCCTGGTGGCGGTCCCGCTCCGACACCCCCGCCCGCCTGGCGATGGCACTCTGTGCGCCCCTGGTCGTGGTGGCCGCCTATGTGGCAAACGACCTGCTGAAGATGGCCGTCCATGAACAGCGGCCCTGCCAGACCCTGCATGCGGTCACGGTGGAAGCGTGCCCTCCGCTCGGCGACTGGTCCTTCCCCAGTAATCACGCCGCCATCGCCGCAGCCGCGGCGGTCGCGATCCTGCTGACCGACCGCCGACTCGGCGCCATAGCCGTCCCTGCGGCGCTATTGATGGCCGCGTCCCGGGTCTGGATCGGCGTGCACTATCCGCACGACGTGCTCATCGGGCTGGTCACCGGCGCGCTCGTGGCCTGGCCGCTGACCGTCGCCGCCCGGCGCTGCGCCCCGGTCGTGGTGCGGCTGCGCGAGACCAGACTGCGCCCCCTGGTGGCGGCGCGGTGACCAAGGAGGCTGAGGCCGGGCGCCGGTCCGTTGCGGGCCCGATCGACCCCTGCATCCGTACGGCGCTCGGGGCCGTACTGATCGGGTTCGTCGGTCTCCTCGGTCTGACGGTGGTGGTCCTCACGGCCCGGCACGGGGCCGTGCCGCCCGTCGACCGGGCTGCGCACGCATGGTCCCTGCACCATCGGCCCTCCGCCTTGGTCACGGCGGCCCGGGCGGTCACGGCGACGGGTACGGGCGTGTTCCCGTACGCCGCCGCGGTGGCCGCCGGACTGATCGCGGGCCGGAACCTGCGCCACCGTCTGGGGTACGCGACGGGCGCCCTGGCCTTCCTGCTGCTGGGGCAGGCACTGCGCTACGGGCTGATGGAAGCGATCAGCCGGCCCCGCCCGCCGGTGGGCGACTGGGCGACGCACGCCTCCGGGTTCGCCTTCCCGTCCGGGCACGCGACGACGTCCGCGCTCATGGCGGGACTCCTGGTGGCGGCGATCGGCCACCGGGCATACGGGAGCAGGGCCGGCCGCGTCGCCGCCGTCCTGGTCGGCTGCTGGGCCGCGGCCGTCGGGCTGAGCCGGGTTCTGCTCGGGGTGCACTGGGTGACTGATGTGGTGGCCGGCTGGCTGTTCGCCGCGCTCTGGCTCGGGCTCGGGGCCGCGCTGATACGGACGGCACTGCCCGCACACCGCAGGTGACCTGCCGGTCCCGGTCCCCCCTCACAGAGGTCCAGTGCGATGCCCCGTCCGCCGGTCGTGCCCCTCGTCCGAACCAACCACGTCAAGCGTCCGCCCGCCGTCACGCGTGCACTCGCGCTCCTTCAGCACCGGCTGACATGGGCGATAGTGGCCGCCTACGCCGCCGCGGCCCTGTTACCGCAGGCCGGTCTCGCCATGCGGCAGCTGGATCTCGGCGCGGTGTCCGCACCCGGCGGTGCCCGTACGCCGCTCACGCTGCCGTCGCTCCTCCTCTCCTGGCTGCTCTTCACCGCGGCATTACGGGTGCCTGCCCGGGACCTGCCGCGACTCCTGCGCCGACCGCTGCCGCTGCTGGTCGGAACCTTCGCCAATACGCTGATCCCGCTCGCACTGCTGCCGTGCATGGCGGTGGCGCTCGGGCGGCTCCCCGACACGGACGGCTGCAGCGGGCTTCTCACGGGACTGGCCCTGGTGGGCGCCATGCCGGTTGCGGGCGGCGCCACGGTCTGGGGAAGCCGGGCGGGCGGCAACCAGTCGCTGATCGTCGGTATCGTCCTGACCTCCACGCTCCTGAGCCCGTTCACCATCCCGCTGACGCTCTCGGCCGCCTCGATGGTGACGGTCGGCCACTACGCACAGGACCTGTCGAGGCTGGCTGCGGTGAACGGCGGGGCGTTCGCGGTGATCAGCGTGATCGTGCCGTGTGCCGCCGGGCTCCTCGTCCAGCAGGTGCTGCCCGCCGGGGCGCTCGCCCGGCATCTGCCGTGGATCGGGCTGCTCGGGCTGGTCGACGCGCTGCTGCTGACCTACAGCAATGCGTCGGGCGCACTGGGCGGGTTCCTGCTGAACCCGCGGCCCGCGCTGCTGGTGGCGTCGGTGGTCGTGGCGGCTGTGCTGTGTGCGGCGTCGTTCGCGATCGGCTGGTGCCTGGCCCGTACGGTACGGGCCGACCCGGCCGACACCGTGGCGATCACGCTCACCTGCGGGATGAACAACAGCAGCGCCGGTGCGGTGCTGGCGGCGACGAACCTGTCCGGCAGCCCCCACGTGCTGCTGCCGGTCCTCGCGTACAGCCTGCTCCAGAAATGCGGTGCCGGTCTGGCCGACTCGATGCTGCGCCGCAGGGCCGCCGCGTCCGAAGCGTAAGGGCTGTCCGGTCAGCCGAACTCCTCCCAGTGGAGGGGCCCTCAGTGGCAGGGCGGTTGACGCCCGAGCCACTCACGGGCGGCTGCCAACCCCGCGTCGGGGCCGGTTCCGTAACTCCCGTAGCTTCCCGGAAGGAATCCGGCCGAACCCACCTACCTCCGCCTGCGGCTCGGCGCGAGTCAGCCTGTTGCGACATTGCA
Source organism: Streptomyces sp. NBC_00873 (assembly GCF_045207415.1). NCBI lineage: Bacteria > Bacillati > Actinomycetota > Actinomycetes > Kitasatosporales > Streptomycetaceae > Streptomyces > Streptomyces sp. NBC_00873. The sequence continues at coordinate 8,575,654 of NZ_CP108803.1, read as the reverse complement.
CAACAGTTAGCCCGGCTACCGGCAACGGCACGCCAACTACCCCACTGCACAGGTCGCGGGGGTGCGCATCGCCGGCAGCCAGTGGGCGATCAGGGAGGCTTCCAGGCCGCGAAGAACGAGTGCAACCAGACGACGATACGCGCGTTCTCGGGTCCGTGGCACTTGGCGAGGGTGCTCATCACCGCCCACACATCGCTCCGGTCCTCGTCCGGGACGGCCTGCCGTCGGGTGAGCCGGCCGCGGAGAACCGGTGGGACCGCGCTGTCACGCACGGGATTGTGCTCGGGTACCCGACGCGCCGCAATACCGGACCGTGCGAAGCTACTGGTTCGGCGGGATTCGGTAGACGGAGACGTGAGAACGCGACTCGGCGGTGAACGCGGCGCCGGCCCAGTCCGCGTGCCTGGTCTCCAGCTCGAATCCGGCCAGCTGAGCCATGAGGTCAAGTTCGGCCGGCCAGATGTAGCGGTGCGGGCTGCGAAACAGCTGAGCCTGCTTCGTGTCGTCGAACGAGAAGTGGTGCGATACGACGTGCTGGCGCAGAACGTCGTAGGTGTCCAAACCGATGTAACCGGGCTCGGAATGCCAGACAGTGGCCGTCTGGCCCGGTGGGAGCTTGCGCAGCTCGGGCACCCAAAGCTCGATCACGAACCGGCCACCGGGCGTGAGGTGGCGACGAGGGCACGGAAATCGAACACCTCCACTCCCGGTGGGGCTCCCACCGACGAGGTGTAGGGCACCTCCGTGACGTCATGCTGTCCGTTTCTGTCCATGGTCTGTCTTCAGCGTAGTGCTCTGACCTCGCTCTTCGCGCCTAGCGTGGAAGGCGATGAGACAGGCGGCGTCTGAAACAGTCCGCGATCCGTCCCGACACCTCCAGACCGGGCAGCCGACCCGGAGGACCCGACGAAGGAGACCAGCGTGCGGTTGGTAGTAGGAATGACGGGCGCCACGGGTGCCGCGATCGGCGTACGGCTTTTGCAGCATCTGGCCGAGCTGTCCTCGGTGGAGACCCACCTGGTGATCAGCCGGTGGGCGCGTAGCACGATCGAGCTGGAGACCGGGCTCACGGTGCGGGAGGTCACCGCCCTCGCCGACGAGGTGTACGCCCCCGAGGACCAGGGCGCCAAGATCTCCTCCGGTTCCTTCCGCACCGACGGCATGGTCATCGTGCCGTGCTCCATGAAGACCCTGGCGGGCATCCGCACCGGGTACGCCGACGGACTGGTGTGCCAGGCGGCCGACGTGGTCCTGAAGGAGCGCGGCCGGCTCGTCCTCGTGGCGCGGGAGACACCGCTGAGCGAGATCCACCTGGAGAACATGCTGGCGCTGTCCCGCATGGGCGCGGCGATCGTGCCGCCCATGCCCGCCTTCTACAACCACCCGCAGACGGTCGACGACATCGTCGAGCACATCACCACCCGCATTCTCGACCAGTTCAACCTGCCCTCGCCCGCGGCCGAACGCTGGGCGGGCATCCGCCCCGCCCGCGCTGCACGCCCCGCGCCGGCCGAACAGAACACCACCACATCGCCTACCTCGCCCAAGGACCCCTCATGGCTTACGACGACCTCCGCAGCTTCCTCGACACCCTCGACCGGGAAGGCCAACTCCTGCGCGTGACCGAGGAGGTGATGCCCGAACCGGACATCGCCGCCGCCGCGAACGCCGTGACCCGCCTGGGCGACACGGCCCCCGCTCTGTACTTCGACAACGTCACGGGCTTCACCGACGCCCGCATCGCGATGAACGTCCACGGCTCGTGGGCCAACCACGCCCTCGCTATGGGGCTGCCGAAGGAGACCGACACCCGGGACCAGGTGGCCGAGTTCATCCGCCGGTGGTGCGAATTCCCCATGACGCCCGAGTGGCGGGACAACCCGCCGTGGGCCGAGAACACCCTGGAGGGCGAGGAGGCCGACATCTTCCGGGTGCTGCCGCTGATCCGCCTCAACGACGGGGACGGCGGCTTCTACATCGACAAGGCGGCGGTGGTCTCCCGGGACCCTGATGACCCCGAGCACAGCGGCAAGCAGAACGTCGGCATCTACCGCATGGAGGTCAAGGGTCCGCGCAAGCTCGCCATGCAGCCGGTGCCCGTGCACGACCTCGCCCTGCAACTGCGCGCGGCGGAGGAACGGGGCGAGGACCTGCCCGTCGCCATCGCGATCGGCAACGACCCGGTCATTTCCATCGTCGCCTCGACCCCGATGAAGTACGACGAGAACGAGTACGAGATGGCGGGCGCGCTGCGCGGTGCCCCGGCCCCGATCACGCGGGCCCCGCTGACCGGGCTGCCAGTGCCGTGGGGCAGCGAGGTCGTCATCGAGGGTGTCGTCGAGGGCCGCAAGCGGGAGATCGAGGGCCCCTTCGGCGAGTTCACCGGGCACTACTCCGGCGGGCGCAGCCTGCCCGTGGTGCGCATCGACCGGATCTCCTACCGGAGAGACCCGATCTTCGAGCACCTCTACCTCGGCAAGCCGTGGACCGAGATCGACTACCTGATGGCGGCCAACACCTGCGTGCCGATCCACCAGGCCCTGACGAAGGACTTTCCCGAGGTCCAGGCGGTCAACGCCCTGTACACGCACGGCATGGTGGTCATCGTCTCGACCCGCAAGCGCTACGGCGGCTTCGCGAAGGCGGTCGGCATGCGGGTGCTGACGACCCCGCACGGCCTGGGCTACGCGGCGACGGTCATCGTCGTCGACGAGGATGTCGACCCGTTCAACCTGCCGCAGGTCATGTGGGCGCTGTCGACGAAGATGAACCCGGCCCGGGACCTGATCAGGATCCCCGACCTGTCCGTCGTGGAACTGGCCCCGCAGGCCGACATCCCCGGCATGGTCGACAAGCTCATCATCGACGCGACCACGCCCGCCGCCCCGGACCAGCGCGGCCACTACAGCACCCCGGTCCGCGACCTGCCCGAGGCCGACGCCTGGCTCGACCGGCTCCGCCAGATCGCCGCCAACCGCTGACACCCCGTCGGTTCCGTTCCACGGAACGACTCCCGACCTACGGAAAGGAAGTACCGCCATGGCCGACTCCGTGATCTGCCCCCGCTGCGCGCACCAGGCCGTCGAACGCGTCTTCGCCTCACCCGTCCCAGGTGCGTGGGAGGTACTGAACTGCGAACAGTGCCTGTACATGTGGCGCACCAGCGAACCCACCCGCCGCACCCGCCGGGAGGACTACCCCGAAGAGTTCCGCCTGACCCCCGAGGACATCGCGAACACCGCCGAGGTCCCCTCCATCCCACCCCTGCGCCCCCGCGGCTGACCCGGGCGGACCCTGCCCTCCGCCCCCGCAGGACGGAGGGTACGGGCGGCCACCTGGCCCGGCACCGGCCCCACCGTCTTTTCCCGGAGCCCGGCCCGTGTCCAGCGTCCAGCAGCCGAACGGGATCCACAGGGCCAACGAACAGGCGCCGCCGAATCTCGACCCGCATGGCACGAATGCCCAACGCCCTGACACTTCCGTGTCCAACCACAACCATCCACCCGCGACAAGGCAGGGTCATCCATGTCCGAGCAGTTCGATGTCGAGCCACTGGGCGACCACGAATACCTCGTACGCGCCCACCTCCGCGAAGAAGTGATCGAATCACGCTTCCAGGCCAGCCCGGCGGTGCTGGACGAACTCCGGCTCCCGAAGGCCGACGAGCAGCGCGTGGTGCGGGAGGCCGCGCTCTTCCTGGCCGAGCGGCAGCCGGTCATCGACTTCCCGCAGATGGTCGACCTCGACGACCTCATCGCCGTCTACGACGACTTCCTCGACCCCTGGAGTTGAGACCATTGTTTCACCGGTGATTGTGGCCCGGAGGCCGTCTCTGTGCCTCTGGTTTCACGGCGAGGGACCGGCCTGGCCAGGCCGGTGCGGCGGGGCGGTATGCCCTGCTGTTCAGGCCATCTGTGGGTGGTCGGGCGCGCGGTTCTGCTGGAGTAGCCGGTTGCCTGGGGCGGGGGTTGGGCGCGGACGTCCGGCCGTTGGATGGGCGTGTACGGTCGTCGAGGTGAACGCAGCTGCTTCTTCTGACCCGCGTCGTCTAGGAGTTCCCAAGGAGATCGTGGATCAGGGTGCACGTACCCTGCACCATGCCTGCAGGTCCCTGGGCGCATTCGTTGAGAGTCTCGCCGAAGGGATATCGACCGGTGGGATGTCACCGGCCGATGCCGGCTGGGTCAGCGCTTCACATCACCGACACCGCGCAGCCCGCCGCCGGTTGTGGGCCTGGGCGGGCTGGAACACGCAACTCACTCTCGGCAACATCCTCGATCACGTCCAGTCGATCCAGCGGACGCTGGTGGGCGAGCCCGTGGCCATATGGTCACTCGTCTCGCTCTCACGCGTCGTGCAGGAGGGCACCGTCCGGGTGTGCCATCTCTATGAGGCCGGGCTCAGCCCGGAACAGCGCGCCGTGCGTATGGCGGCTGCGTGGCTCAATGGAGCCCGGCAGCATCAGATCGCGGCCAAGGACGTCGGCCCTGAAGCAGTCCCGGAGGCGGACAAGATCTGGGAGTACGCCGAGCGCACCGTCCAGCGTGCCGGGATGACGATCGAACAGGACAGTAAGGGCCGTCCGAACTCCGCCGTGCTGGGTTCGGTCAAGGGGCCGTTCGCGGTGAACCTCACCGCTATCGCCGGGAACCGGCCGACTCATCTTCCAGCCTGGTATCGCATATCCTCCGCCGCGTCCCACAGCACCGTGTGGATGGTTGCTCAAGCGTCCAGTTTCGACGAGGACGGCCAGCTGGTCATGCGCGCCGATCCGGAGATCGTCACCGCGGCGGTTCTGGCCGTGCTGGGTGCGTTCGAGGACTTCGTCCAGACCCTGGGCACGTACCACGGCAAGGATCCGCAGCAGGCGTTGCTGACCATCCGGCGACGGACCCTCTCAGTTCTCGAGCGTCAACGCAGGTGGCGCAAGCAGGCCGAGGAAGACGCGCGCCTCCTCCTCGACGACGAGCGCGCCTAGCCCGCTCTGACCAGGCTGTGCCGCGCCTGTGCGCTCCACGGCGCTCCGGCAGGACGGGCACCGTGCGGGCACGGCCGACGGGCGGGGCGCGGGTCGGTATCCACCCTGGGTGGACCTCCCGGGCAACCTCGGTGACCTCGTCGTTCCCGTAGGCGAGCGGCCGTTGGCAGGACGGTCAACTGCACGGTTCCACCGGAGTACGCCTCGATATGCCACCGGGCATGTCAGTACAGGAGGGCTTCAACGGCCCTGCATGACCGGTACCGCTCCCGGCGCCCTGGAAGCAGCGCCGTGCCGTGCGAGCGTCAGGTGGTGGTGGGCCACGTCCGCAGCAGCGTGGCGATCCTCGCGGCGGTGCAGGCGGAATCGAGGAGAAGGTCTTTGAGAGCGATGGCGTCGTCGCGGGTGGGCTTGACGGGGATACCGGCGGCTTCGAGATACATGACGCCCGTGGCGGCGGCCACGGCCATGTTGGAGCGCTCGAGCCAGCGGCACCGGCCGAGGTTGTCCACGAGTGCTGCGGCTTTGGCGTAGGGGCCGTCGTAGACGGGCTGCTCGAAGAGTTCGGCCCGGTGGCGGGCGACAGCGGCAACGGGGACGCCGTAGTCGTCGGGGGCGGGATCGTCCGCGCCGGCCACCTCGGCGACCTGCAGGATCCAGGGAACGTCGATGTGCAGTTCCATCACGCGGCGCGCACTCCCGCAGGCGTCTGCTGGGCATCCTCGGCCTCGTCGAAGACCGCCTGGTGCTCGGACAGGAAGCGGGCGGCGGCGTCCACCGCGCGGGCGCGCAGGCCGCTGGCGTCGTCCTGCACGAGGCGGGCGAGGTAGTCCCCGATGCTCAGTCCGAGGTCAGCGGCGCGCTTCTTCGCAAGTTCCGCGACGTCCTGATTCACGCGTGCGCCCAGCTGTGTCTTGGCCATACCCCACATGGTAACACCTGTTACCAGCCTGTCCAGGCAACTGCGGAAGCGGCGGTCTCGCCCCTCCAGCCCCCGTCGAAGAGGGCCGCAACCAGGCGCTCTTGCCCGGTGGGCAGCCGATGGGACCACAGGTGGGCTCGATGCATTGTGGGGCTGCGCACAGAGTCGCAGGTTCACGTGCCCTCGGGCATCAAGGGACGCGGCGGGCATGGGCAGGGGCGGGCGGCGGGTGCGGCCGACAGCAGACTTGAGGACTGTGGGGAGCGGGAACATCTGATGGGCGTCGTGGGCGAAAGTCTCGGTCATGCAGTGGCGGCCGCGGCTACCCGGCCGATCCCGAGATCGGCGGGCGCGCAGGTGCGGTTCCTGGTGAAACGGCTGAAGGGCACCAGGCCGGTGGCCGACTTGCTGGGGGTGTCCCAGCGCACCATCGAGCGGTACATCAGGGAGCAGATCAAGACGCCGCGTGCACAGCTCGCGGCCCGGCTCGCCGATGAGGTCCGCACACGGTGGCAGCCGCGGGTGAAGGAGAACGCGAAGAAGAACGCGGCCGTCTCCACCGGCATCGTCGTGGAAACGAGAGCGCGGTTCGGGTTCACCGCCGCACCGGGCAGCACGGACGACGGACGCATCCGGCGCATCACCCAGCACCTTCCCGCCACCTACGCAGCCCGCCTCTTCGACGCACAGGCCGCCGGTGCCCCGGAGCAGCAGCTCCAGGCCGTCCTCGCCGAAGGACTCCAGCAGGAGTACTTCAAGGACCGCGGCCGCCGTGCCGACGGGCTCCTGGTCGAATTCACCGACATCGACTACGTAGAACTCAGCTTCTGACACAGCAACGAAGCCCGCACGGGCAGCAGGGGCGCTGAGCCGAAGCACGATAGGTGTCACACCGGCAGGTCTGTTGTCACAGAGCACCCCGTCGGTGGTCTTCGCTTAGTACTGCAACCGCATTTGGGGATTGTGGCCTCGACGTTTGTAGTGGGAGCGGCGGGCTCGGGCCTGGCTGCGTCGTCGAAAGCGTGACCAGTGCAGATGGTGCTCGTTGGTCTGGTGACGGGGCTTGACGAGGTGGCCCATCAACCGGCGGATCTCCGGGACGCTGAGGGGTATGAGGTCTTGCTCGTCGTCTGCGGTGCCCCTTTTGCGGCTTCTGCGGCGCGGACGGCAGCCAGGTAGGCGAGTGCGGCCATGGCCAGGGTGATGTGCCGGTACCACGCCCGGTAGAGCCTGACCTGGTAGTGGTCCAGGCCGCACTCGCCCTTCGCGGTCTGGAAGCACTCCTCCACTGCCCACCTCGTGGCGGCCACCCTGACCAGGTCTTTCAGCCGGGAGATGGCCGGTCCGTAGCAGACGTAGTAAGCGATCTCGGTGGGGTCGCTGACACTGCGGCGGGCCAGGACCCAGTGCCCGAATCCCTCTTCCCAGCAGGGGCGGATTGCGACGCGGGCCCAGTCGTAGATCCGTTCCCCGTGCGCGCCCTGCCCGCCCGACAGACGCTTCCAGCGTTGCTGTGGCAGCGCGGCGATGAGGTCGTCGACGCGCGACTCGGCCCAACTGGTGGTGATCACGGTGTCGTTGACCTTGGTGGCCAGGACATGCGCGATCTTGCGTTCCTCCAGCCAGGCCCGCGTGTGCTTGACCTGCCCGTATGCCTCGTCCGCGGTCACCCAGGAGAACGGAACGCCGGCGTCGATGGCGCGTTGCAGCATCTGCCGGAAGTGCTCGTTCTTGGTCGCGAAGGGTACCTCGTCGTCGATCCCGGCAGCGCGGCAGCGGTCCCGGTCATCGGTCCAGGAAGACGGCAGGTAGAGCTCCCGGTCGATCAGGGCTCGCCCCTTCGCCGAGGCGTAGGCCAGGAAGGTCCCGATCTGGCAGTTCTCGGTCCGGCCCGGGACTTGCAATTGAATAACTGTCAGATTTGATCTGAAGCATCGTCATCGTCAGGGTGCCGGTGGGAGGCTGTGGCATGGCTACGCATCCGCAACCCCGTACAGCGGCCGAAGCCCTGCAGACAAAGTTCGACCAGATCCTGCCGCACCTTGATGAGCGCCGTCGTCGGCTCTATCTGGCCAGCGAGGCCACCGCGATCGGCCACGGCGGCATCGCTCTGGTGGCGACGGCCTCCGGTACCAGCACCGCCACCATCGCACGCGGCATCGTCGAACTGGCCGGGCAGCCTGCACCGACCCGTCGGATCCGGGTTCCGGGAGGCGGCCGCAAGCCTTTGACGGCCACCGATTCCGGTCTACTGCCGGCACTCGAGGCGTTGATCGAGCCGCACACTCGCGGCGATCCCGTCTCCCCGCTGCGCTGGACCACGCTGTCGCTGCGCGCCTTGGCATCGTCCTTGACCGACCAGGGCCACCCGGTCAGCGCCACGACCGTCGGGCACCTGCTGCACAACCTGGGCTACAGCCTGCAGGGCACCGCGAAGACCCACGAGGGCGTCGGCCATCCGGACCGCGACGCCCAGTTCGCCCACCTGAACCGCACCGCCGCCGCCTTCCTCAACGACAACCAGCCGGTGATCAGTATCGACACCAAGGCCAAAGAGTGGCTCGGCGACCGCGACCGGCCCGGCCGCACCTGGCGACCGGGCGGAAACCCGATCAAAGTGGACTGCCACACTTTCATCACAAGCGACCAGCCGGTAGTCATCCCCTTCGGGATCTACGACATCGCCCACAACAGCGGCTGGGTCAACGTCGGAACCGACCATGACACCTCCGAGTTCGCGGTGGAGTCCATCCGCCGCTGGTGGCAGCACCGCGGACAAGCTGACCACCCGGACGCCACCCGGCTGCTGATCACCGCCGACTCCGGCGGCTCCAACGATCCCCGCCGCTGGACATGGAAGAAGCACCTGCACGCCTTCGCGCAGGAGAGTGGGCTCGAGATCACGGTCTGCCACTTCCCACCTGGCACATCAAAGGTCGGGTAGCCGGAGGGATTCGCACCCTCCGGCTCCCACAGATCCGTACGTGACGATCTCTCGTCATACGGCTCTTGTCGTCCTGCTCACCAGGCCAAGGAGGGGGAACTGACCCACCTCCACTGCGCGAACATCCCAGGGCGGCGCTTGGCTGCCCTCTGGAAGGCCGCGATGGCCTTCCTCATCGCGCGAAACCGTCTGTACTTGTTGCGGAGCCAGCGCACCAGGTAGGCGTTGATGCGCATCAGGAGCGGATACAAGGCCGATCGGTAGAACCGGCCGTAGTACTGCATCCAGCCCGCGACGATCGGATTGATCCGCTGCGCGAGTTCTTCCACAGTGAGGTTGACCCGCCGATGGAGCCGCCAGGAGCGGACCTCCTCGCCGAGTCGTTTGAGGGCGTCCCTGCTGACCGCGGGACGGAACGACCATCTGATGCGGCCGTTCTTGTCCCGCATCTGGCGCTGCTGGAACGTGAATCCCAGGAACGTGAAAGACGTGTGCTCGTACGAACCACGCCGCAACCCGTCCTGGCAGTACACGAGCCGGGTCTTGGCCGGGTGCAGACGCAGCCCGCTCTCGGCCATCCTGTCCGAGAGCGCGGCCAGCACCTGGCGGGCCTGGCGCTCGGTGACGCAGTGCACGACCGCATCGTCCGCATAGCGTTCGAACGAGACAGCCGGGAACTCCCGCGCCATCCAGACGTCGAACGCGTAGTGCAGGAACAGGTTCGCCAAAACGGGAGAAACCGGGGCTCCTTGTGGCGTCCCGTACTTCCGTTCCAGCAGGGTGCCGTCGGGCATCTTGAGCGGGGCAGCAAGCCACCTCCGCACATACAGCTTCACCCAAACCGCGTCGGTGTGCGTTGCCACCGCCTTGACCAGGAGGTCCCAGGGCACACTGTCGAAGAACTGGGAAATGTCGAACTCGACAACCCAGTCCCGTTTCCAGCTGCGTTCCCGACACTTCTCCACGGCGTCCAAGGCGGACCGTCCGGGCCGGTATCCGAAGCTGTCCGGATGGAAAATAGGATCCGCCCGCCGCACCAGATGCCGGGCCACGACAGTCTGAGCCACACGATCAGCGACGGCGGGAATCCCGAGGATTCTTTCGCCGCCTCCATGTGGCTTGGGAATGGCCACCGCACGCACCGGTGGAGGAAAGTAGGAGCCCGACGACATCCGGTTCCAGACCTTGTAGAGGTTGTTCTTCAGGTCTTTCTCGAAGTCGGCGATGCTCTGTCCGTCCACTCCCGGTGCCCCCTTGTTAGCCCTGACTTCCTCCCATGCTTCCTTGACTTCCCACTTTGAGATATCAAACGGCTTGGCCTGTGACTTCAACTGGCTCACCGAACTCCTTCCGGACACCGTCCGGTTGATGCGATCAACTCAGTCACGGACGACCCGGCCCCTTCGCTCCACCCCCGTTACAGGGGCTTCTCCACTACTACGAGCCGGTCCGCCGGCGCGTCCCGCATCGGTACTCGGCCCCTTCACGGCACAACCGCTCGGGGTGCTCCCTCTCGCCCGCCCCTACCAGGACGGGCTGTATCGGTACGCGCCTTCTCCTGTTCCACATGACCGCAGCAGATCAGGTTCACGTCGTCTCCATGCCGGACACCACCTGGCCAGTCGGCGGGCTCCCGCCAGGCTTATCCCGGGGCGGTTCCAAGCTCCCCGGTTTTGATGTCGTCGGAATCTTTTCGACACGTCAGCAACGATTCACTTGCGTTCGTCTCCCTGATCCCCACCTGACGCCTCTTGGGCGCCTTTTCCTCATCGCTCACCACGACAGTCTTCGGCTAACGCGGCATGAGGCGGTTTGAAGTCTCCCCCCGCAGGGCGACTTCGAAGGGCCAATCCTTCATCGGTCACGCAGCACTGCTTCGAGTAACTCGTCCTACATCGAATTCCCCTCTGCATTCAGGACACACTGGAACAAGATAGAACACCGGATGTTCTGCCACATCACCGCGAACTGGCGAGGACGGCCGCTGACCAGCTACGAGGTCGCCCTCGAGACCATCGCCGCAACGACCACCACGACCGGGCTTTCGATCGGGGCCGAACTCGACACCGGTAGCTACCACCTTGGCACGACCGTCACGCCAGCCGAGTTCCACGCTCTGCCGATCACACCGAGCACGTTCCACGGCGACTGGAACTACACCCTCGCACCTGCCCCGCCCAAGCCTCCCGAGGCGCCACGGACTCGTCGCCGGATCGACCCGGCCCTGACCGAACTGCTCACCGACCCGGCCCTGACGGGCATGGCCCGCTCCGACTTCGACCACTTGGTGGCGGTCTCGGAGCCGTACTGGGACGCCTTGGCCGAGGCAGCATTCCAACGACGCTTTCACCGTCCGCGCAGCTATCTCCACCCGCAGACCAGCAGCCTGGACCACTACCACCGACTGCTGACAGCGTTGTTACGCCGCCGCAGAGCATCGACGAGTACGCTCCTGGCCCACTTGCTGGGCGTCACCCGCACCAACCTGTCCAATCAGTTCCAGGACGGGCACCGTCTCCTGGACCTGCACAAAATCACCGTCAAGCCATTGCCCGGAGCGCCCGCCCGCACCCTGGAGCAACTGAAGGCCCGTGGGACGCCTATCGAAAGACACCCCACAGATCAAATCTGACAGTTATTCAATTACAAGCCCCCGCGGTGCCCGAGTACTGCCGCTGGACACCGGCGGACTTGGTGCCCTTCTTCAAAAAGCCGGTGTCGTCGCAGATCAGGACGCCGTCCGCACTGCCGATGGTCTCCACGACGAAGTCGCGGATGTCGTCGCGGACGGCGTTCTCGTCCCAGTCGGAGTGGTTGAGCAGGCGCTGGACGCCGTCGGGGCGCAGCTGCCCGACCTGCTCCGACAGCGTCCACCCGTTCTTTTTCTCAAGCGGCGCGAGCAACCCGTTCAGGTAGTCCGACGCCCGCTCGCGGGGCTCCGACCTGCCGAAACGATGGGCGAACCGGGCATGGAGCCCGGCTACCCCCTCGGACCACGACTCGACCTGCTCAACCGTCAACGATTCATCGCACAGTCGGAACAACGAGCCAATCCGGCACCTGTCACGGCAGATGCGGTTGCAGTACTAGAACGCTCAGGGGCCATCTACAGCGCTCAATCGCACAAGGACGGCGACACGAGGTGTGACATTGAGCCGCAGGTGGCGAGCCGTGCGCACAGGACCGCTGGTCAGGCGGAGTGATTGATTCGTAGTTGGCGGATCCGTTGCCTGGTAGTTGGCGAGTACCTGGCGGATTGCTTCGGATTGTCAGCTCAGGAAGGGGCGGGGTGTCAGTCCATCCCGGGTGGGGGCGGTGCAGAAGAGAAGGCCCGGAACATCAGCTTCTGGCATGCCAGTCTGCGCAGTCCTTGGCGATCCGGGCCCCGGTCTCCCTCGAGCTGGACGCCGAGATCGCCCTGCTGGAGGCGACTCGATCCTTTCACGAAATCGAGTCTCCAATCGAACCGGGGCGGTTCACCGAAGTCGTTGATCCCGGACGGCGCGAGCTGCTGCTAGAAGTTCCTCAAAGCGCCGAAGTCAGTAGGCAGCATCCCGTCCCGCCGAGGGAGTGGACCCCGACAATGCCCATGGGCAGGTCCAGGCCACTGGCCGTTCCCGCCAGCCGGAGGACATCGTCGCCGACACCGCGAACGTCGCCGCGGCTGGAGATCGGGGCGCCTGGCCAGACGTGGCCAGCCAGCTGCTCGGCGCACTGCAGATCGAGGGAGCTCAGTCCGCTGAGCACGACATGCGACGGCTTCCTGCCGTTCGGCAGGCCGGTGGGGACGCCGGCAAGGTCCATCGCGACGGTGGGCTGGGACGGGACGGCTGGGTTGACCAGTGAGCATGCCTGCAGGATGGGGTGGCCGCCGTCTGGCGTCCCTGGTTGCAGCATCAGGGCGCTTGCTCCCCCGCGCATGTGCGGCAGGTCGTCGCAGCGGAGCAGCCCCAGGGCTTGTGTCAGGACGCCGTGGACCAGATCGACGCCGCAGACCACGACAGAGTCGGCCCGGTCGAGTGCTATGAGGTCCTGGGCCAGCCCGAGGGCGGTCATGCTGGCCCCGGAGGAACCTATGAGGACGAACAGCTCGCTGAAGCCAAGCTGGCCCGCCAGTGAGCGGATGGCACCTTCCAAGGGCGGACCGGGGTCACGGGGAGACACCTCGGCGAGCAACGACTCGCCCGCGTCGGCGAGCATGGAACCCACGATCAGTGCGGTATGCCGGCCGCCGACGGGGGCCAGCGTTTCGATTACCTGGCTGGCCAGCTCCGCGCACGACACGCCCTCGCTTTGGTGCGTCCGCTGGACATAGGCGGTCACGGTAAGGGCTGGCGCGGTGTCGGCTCGCCGGCCTCCGAGCCACAATTCCGCTGTCGCGTGCGCCGTGGCACCATCGGCCGTCGCGTCGGCAGCCACCAGCACCACCTGCTCGGCACGCCCGGCCGTCAACCACACCTCAGCCAGAGTCCGAGCTCGCTCGAGGTCGGCGGGGACACTGACGACCGGCCCCCAAGCTTGCAGCTTCTCCGCGATGCTCTTCGCCACCCGGCCCACCGGAAAGTAGGCGATCGCCCGGAAGAGATCGGTCGGCGCCCGCTCCCCGAGGCTCATCCGCTGGGCGACATCGGCTGTGCGCCGGGCCACCATATGCTGGTCGCCACGCTCGGTGGCGAGGATCAGCCCGAGGTGGCCGCCCTCGGCGAGATCCGGTGCGCTGGCACGAAGCTTGGCTACGGCACGCCTGGCCGCGCGGGTCACGTGCAAGCCACGACCGAACTGCCGGGCCCGCAGCACCGCTGTGGCAGCGTCGGAGGAAATCCCGTTCGGAAGCGGTCCCAGATCATCCGCACCTTCCTCGGCGAATCCACACGATGCCCGCTCGACGGCCGACAATCTCATAGCCGGGTCACCCTTCCCTAGCCGGTAATGACACCTGCTGCGCATGCCAGTCCGCGAAGGCTGAGGGCGGGTAGATACCCCAATACACCTCACGCACCTGCATGCCGTCCGGTGCCGGCACGCCGTACACTACAACGACAACCACCTGGTCTTTCTGTTGCAAACTCATGTTCATGCTCATCGTGGCGCGCCCAGTCGGCAGCAACGTTTCCAAGCTCTGGCGTCCGACCATATTCCCAGACGGCGTAAGCTTGCTGTCGACTACCGACGGCGCTCCGTGGTAGAACTCGCAGGCGACATTCTGGATCTCCTTCAAGCTGTTGTTGAAGACCTCGACGTTGACGTCAACCGTGCCGCCGTCGTTGTCCTGGAAAGAAATCGATCGACTGAACCCCTGCAACACCGGATCCGCGGAATTTGAATACAGCGACTGCAGCATGACACGGGGTCCGTAATAGCTGGCCCACAGTTTGCCGGGCATGGCAACTTTATAACTTACCATCAGGCATCCCATCGTCTGATGGTAATAAATGTAGGGTGCGATCTGGTACTCGTATCCGATGTCTTTGACGCTTCCCGATGTGACGGTGATGTTCATGGTGGTGGTGTGCGACAGCATCGTCGTCTGCACGTCCGACTCCGAGTATGTCTGTCCTTCGCTCAGGTCCAGCCCGAAATCGATCGGGATGTAGTCGAGCAGGGTGGTGCTGATGGAGAAGTGCGCGCTGTCCGTCGTGGAGTTGTGGACCATGAATGACTTGCTGATGTTTTCGCTGACCATCTGGTTCTGGTCGTAGTTCAGGGTGCTTCCGCTGGGCTCGTTGGTTACCGACATGTTGGTCAAGCTGAACAGCAGTTGGGACTCGTCGTAACCGTCCGGTTGCAGGTTGACATAGCTCAACAGGACGCCGTTTTGCGAGCGGGGTATGTAGCCCAGGCTGGGATCGCTCGCGGGGATGATGCTCTGGACCGGCTCCGGCGTCATCGGGAAAATGACCGCCATAGTGCCGTCCGGGGCGTCCTGGCCGGCCTTGCGGTAGACCGGGTAGGTCCAGACGTAGTAGCTCATGGCGTACAGCACGATCAGGTCGTCCACGGAGATCGTTGTGGTCGACTGCACGAGCCTGCTGGTGGAGTAGTCGTCGAGCTGGTCAAAGCCGTAGCCATAGGAGCTACTGACGTGCTGCCCCAAGGTTTGCCCGGAAATTCCGATGGAAAGGCCGGTGTCCTGGCTGAACGTCCATACCTTGTTCGATGAGACATTGCATCCCGTGACCTTGGAGACGCTCTGGCCGAAGGTGAGGGTCGGGTTGCTGCTCGACACATCACCGGACTCGAACGGCGGCGCCTGAATGACGGCCAGCAATTGCCCCTTGCCCACCGACTGGCTGAGCGTCGGCGGACCGAGGATCACGCTCTGCCCAGTGACATCGCTCGGCAACGCGAAGAAACCGGACTGGTAGTCGATGGTCATCACGTCCGTCAGGTGCTGTGGGAGACCGGGCGAATTGTTCAACCGTGGGAACGTCTTCTCGACCGCATCAACGGGCACCAGGCCGGCCAGAATGGAAGCCTCCCCCTTCATGAGCTGGTCGAAGGTGGCGCCACCGCCGACGACCAGCACCCCCAGCACTCCTGCGGGCGCATCGGCCGATACCGCCGTCTGGTCCGGAGGCAGTGCCTCCCCGAACAGACCCACCGCCAAGTGCAGGTCGATTGAGGCGAGAGGTTGTGAACCGGTGTTCGCGGCGGCGTACATGCTGAGTTGCTTCAGGCTCTGAGTGCCGTGGACCCCCTCCTCCAGCTCGAACAGCAACAGCGCGGCGCAGCCCTTCACGGACTGATAGGTCGCGCTGTATCCGACCACCAGCTGGTCGACGCCATTTCCGAACAGGTCGCCGGCGGCCAACCGGAACACCGCGCCCTCGGGCGGGGCGAAGCTGAGATCAGGGGTGGCCGTCGCGACCGAAACCAGAGTCTGCTTGGTCCAGCCGAGCACAGTAACGTTCAGGACGCCCTGTGGATCGGGATAGGTCACTACAACCTGCTGGTCCGAAGTGCCTGCCGCCAGCGAGGCTGTGGTGATGTCGACGACAGCCGAATTCTGTACCGCGCCTAGCGAAATGGTGTTGACCGATGACATCGCTGGATTCGCACCGAGCACACTCGAACCGAGATCGTTGACCATCAACTGCCCGTTGTGCACGGTGCAAACGATCGCGTGCGCATCGAGTTGATTGCGTGCCAGCAGCGCGCCCACCACCCTGCCCGTGACGGTGGTCGGCAGGCACAATGGGCTGGACAGATGCCCGGTGGAGCAATCGAGCGATTGCAGGAAGATGCTCTGTGCATCCTGGCCGAACAGCAGGAGGTGCGGATCCTGAATCTGCTGCGGATCGAGATCCACGATGTTGCTCAGGCTGGAGACGGGCCAGGTTTGCAAGGTGGCTTTGCCGTGTTCGCTTCCGATGATCTGTATCTCGTCGGCTGTCAGCACATAGACGTTCTGCACGGCGGCGTGCATATTGGTGGCCGCCTTGACGTCCCGGATCTGATCCTGTGCTGGCAGGTCGAGCGGCTCGACCGGGCTGCCACCTTCCGCGTTGTATATTACTCGGTTATAGCGGGCGGCGGCCGCGCTCCGGGGAGTGCCGATGACCGTGACATCCAGTACCTCATACAGCGTTTGGCCGAGTTGTAGCGGGTTCTGCGGCTGCGGTTGTTGGCTCCCGGTCATAACGTCTCTCCACAAAGCGGATCAGTCGAACCTGAGCGGGTACCGGTGTGTCGGTGCAGTGTGACATCAGGTTGCGGTGGGCGCCCTCAGGCGCTGACACGACAAAGCTCTGTCAGCGCACCTCGAATCGCACATCGGCGGAGCCGAAGCCGGACAGCAGGATCGCCTTGGTCTGCTGGCCGGCCACCTGTTCCTGGTTGAGGTGGAAGGCGAGATTGTGCTCGGCGTCTGTCTCGGTGACCTTGCTCTCCCCGATTCTGGTACCGGCCGGCACACTAGCCATCAGCTCGACGTTCAGGCCGCCGTCCGGCATGGGCGTGCAGGTACCTCGGTAGGTGATGCCGCGGCGATCCGTTCCGGTGATCTGACCATCGTTCAGGCTGAACTGGCCGACTGACACATCCCCAGAGGGAGTCTGCAGATGTACGTCGACAGTCGAGCTCTCCAGATTCACAGTCATGTTCGGCCACCTATCCGCTGGTTGAGCAACGCGATCAACGTTTTGCTGAAGTCAGCAGTCAGGAAGGCGTTCTGTAGCGTCGAGCGCAGCGCATCCTCCTCCTTGAAAGTGGAAAAGAAGTTGCCGATCGCTACCAGCCAGGAAGGCATCCCACCCGTATCCGGGGTGACGGTGACCGTCGGAGCACCATTGACCACGACGTTACTCAGGGTCACGGCGTCTCCCAACTTGGCAGCGTAGTAGAGCGAGTTGTTGCTGATGGTCTGGACGATGGCGCCGTGGCCGCTGGCGGTTGCGGAATCCGTTTTCTTTCCCAAGTCGTAGAGCGCGCAGGGCTGGCCATAGCTGTAGTTGCCGGAGATTCCTAGCTGGGAGAACGACAACGGCAGGTGCACCGTGGTGCCGTCCACCGCGGCTGCGGTCTGGATCTTCACACCGGACATGCTGGCGATCTTGAGAGAGGTCAGCGTAATGGTGGCGTCACCGTCACTACCCCAGCCCACCGAGCCCTCCCCGGGAGTGTTGAAAGCACTGCAGGCGCCGAGGTCGCCGGGATCGTACGTTTCCACAGGCAAACTCTGCTGCTGCGCCAGTTCAGGCAGCGTGTCCTGCACCCATGTCGTGATATCCGCCCAGGCGTCGATCACATCCTGCGGGGTGGCCATGAATGCCATCTCCTTTCTACGACGGAGTTCGGCTACTGCACGGTGAGGGTGTAGGGGCAGTTCACCTGGCGATCCTGTGTCTGTCCGGTGACACGCTGCTGACCGGGCTGTACGGCCGCAGGAACCGTCACGCGGACCATTTCAGAGTTCAGGTGCTGCAGGCTCAGGACATTCACGTTGCCGATGCGCAGGTACTTAATCTGGTTGAGGTTCTGACCAGTCAGGGTCAATGGTGTCTGACCCCGCACGGCTGTGCGCGGTTGCATGCCGGTGATCTGCGTCGCCCCAGGCGCTGCAGTTACGGTGAAGATGGTCGAGCTCTGCGCACTGACGGGACCTGTCGGACTTTGAACCGTCACTTCGAAGTCGCCGCTCTGCGAATTGGCCAGAATGGTGACGTCGATCGTGCTGCCGCGTGTGTCGACAGCAGTCACATTGACCGTAGGCGATCCGCTCAGCAGCACCGTGGTGTTGTTGATACTCGCATCTGATGGCATATCCGTCAGCGACAAGGTGACCCTGGTGTCGACGGGGCCATTCGTAGGATTGAAGCCCGTGATTTGCACTGTTCTCATTCCCCTCAATCGTTCCCCTCGATCGCGAGGGCCGTACTTACGTCAGCCGACGAATCCGATCGAAGAAGGTGGCAGAAGGATTGATTCGCGCCGCACCCCCGCATAAGCGGGGACCTCGGGAGCCGTATAGGCAATCTGCTGGATGCTGCGATCAGTCGTGATCGATTTCGATCGCAGGTCGAGTCATCTATCGGGGGTCGAGTGATCTGCCGGTGCGGTACGTTGGATGGCCTTTTCGGAACCAGCACCCTGGTGAAATTCAGTCCCGCATCTCAAGCCGTAGACATCACGCCAGGTCAAGTGCGCCTTTAATGCCGATGCCCTGTACATAAGCCTACCTCTTCCTAAATCCATCGAGTGAGGCGGAACTACTCCATACGGGTGACAGGCCAACTCGGCCACCAGGGCTCGCCCCATGGCGCTGTCACGTTGTTGGGTGTGTGAGTGCCTGATGGAGCCGTGGGGCGTGGTGGGCTTGCGCTTCGGGCCTGGGGTCAGGCTGTGGTGGACCGGTCGGCAGCGCCGGTGATCTGGTCCCAGATGGCGCTCTTCCACCACGTCAGGATGCGGGGCCGTCATGAACGTACGTCTCCCACTCGCCGGGCACCCGGGCATACGTGCGCGCTCCGTCGCATGTTGGCCGCATCAGTGCCGCGGTTCGGGTCCGGCGAGCCCCACCGCCGTACAGCGACCTCAAGTGATCGCTACTTTGACCGTGCTACCGCCTCCTCTCCCGCCGTCCGGCACAGGCTCTGACCACCAGGGGCCGCCAGGGCAGGGCGCAGAACGGACGGGGCCGCCGACACGAGCGTCAGCTCCGCAACCGTCGACGTTGTTTGAACGCCCCGCTGATCTCGCCGTGGATCGACGCCGAGCCGTGTCGCTCAACGTGGCGCCACACGTGGCCCCATTGAGAAGTTTTCATCCTGATTTTGCAGGTCACGGGGCTGGTGTGAGCCGATGGTGGGGTACTCGGGCTGGTCGGGAACGTGATCGGTAGCAGGTGATCGATTGCCATGGGCCTCGTTCGCCGGAATCTCGGTAGGTGCGGCTGTCTCCTCGTAGGGTCCGCCAGGAAGATCCGGCCCGGGGAGGGGAAGCTGATGGTGGATGTGCTGACGTGGACGGTGGAACGGCGGGTGCTGCTGGCCGATCGCGGCGAGCGATTGCGGAAGGAGCTCGCGGAGATCGACGTGGAGGTGGCCCGGTTGGAGGCCGCGGAGGTGGTGTTCGGTCAGTACGCCGAGGCGACGGACGGCGGCAGGCGGGACGATCCGGTGATGAGGCCCGATCCGGTGGAGCCGGATGCGCCAACGGATGCGCCGGTGCCGCAAGTGTCGGGAGTTGGCGGGATGCTGCTCGTCCCGCACCGCGTGGAGGGCATGAGCGAGGAGATGCTACCCGCCGGCTATCAGCGGATTGTGCAGGTGGTGGCGGATGCGTCCGACGGGCCGGTCATGACCCGGGAGGTGTGCGAGGCGCTGGGGATGGGTGTGCTGCCCGCGCAGACCGAGGCGATGCGGGCCAAGCTGAAGCGGCTGGCGGAGCGGGGCTGGCTGCACCGCACTCCCGCGGGCCGGTACGGCCCGCGCTGACACCGGCCCGGTATCCGGCCCGGAGCGGCCAATTCTCGCCGTAACGCGAGGGCCCCCAGCGGGTGTTGGTGAATCTGTGACGAAAAACCGGCCCGCCGAGGGCTCTCAGCATGCTGTCTACCAGGTTCGCCTCCCGGTGTCGAAGCGGACTCTCGACCTCGTCGCCGACTTGATACGCAAGCAGCGCAAGACACTGGGCACCCGCTGGCGCAAGGTCACCCCCGGCACCCAGGCGATCATCGTGCTGGCCGTCCTGCGCCACGACCAGCGCCTTCTCGACATGGCCGGCGGCAACGACGTCTCCGCCTCCACCGTGCGCCGCTGGGTGCTCGAAGTGATCAACCTGCTCTCCACCCGCGCCCCACGCCTGGACCGCGCGCTGAAGAAAATCGCCCGCAGGGGCGGGGTCGTCGTCCTGCTGGACGGCACCCTCGTGCGCACCCGCCGCCGCACCGGAGCCGAGAACCGGAGAAACTATTCTGGGAAGCACAAGGCCCATGGCCTGCTGTTTCTCGCCCTCACCGACGTCAAGGGCAATCTGATCTGGATCTCGGCGGCCAAGCCCGGACGCTCCAGCGAGATCACTACCGCCCGCCACGACAGGCTCAACGGACACCTCCGCGAGGCCGGGCTCGGGGCCCTGGCCGATCTCGGCTTCGTCGGACTGGACGACGACCCCGACGACAACCCGGTGATCATCACGGGCCGCAAGGCCACCCGGAACCACAAGCTCACCGCCGCCGAGAAGGAAGCCAACCGCCTGCTCAGCCGCGAACGCGCCGCCGTCGAGCACGGCTTCGCGAACCTCAAAACCTGGCGCCTCCTCACCAAGGTCCGCATGGACGCCCGTCACGCGACCCCTCTCCTGCGGGCCCTGCTCGTCCTCGCGAACAGCGAGGTCCAGAGGTGACAGACGATCACCTGCTACCGATCACGCTCTGGCCAGCACGAGCACCCCACCACAAGCTCACACCAGCCCCGTGACCTGCGACATCAGGATGAAAACTTCTCATTGCCCGAAATCCATCTTTGGCACGGCCGCGACCAAGCCTCGTAGTGTGTCGCGGAAGTCGGTCCGTCCAAGTGAAGTTCCCCAGGGGAACTTCAGATGGCGGTCTCAGCTAAGGCTGGGTGTTCTGCCTTGGCGCTTGGTGCCATGGGCATCGGGTGACACGGCTCCCTAATGTTGCCGATGTCACACCCGATGGGCTTGAGAGAGCGAGAAGGCGGGTCACG
The DNA here is from genome assembly GCF_045207415.1 of Streptomyces sp. NBC_00873. Lineage (NCBI taxonomy): Bacteria > Bacillati > Actinomycetota > Actinomycetes > Kitasatosporales > Streptomycetaceae > Streptomyces > Streptomyces sp. NBC_00873. The sequence goes on along the minus strand of NZ_CP108803.1, from coordinate 8,554,640 downwards.
CCGCCGAGGCAGCCAGCGGTGCCTCCCGAGCTTCGAAATAAGGCCACCCCCGGGCACTCGGACCCAAGGCCGTGTGCGTCTTGGTTGTCGTGCCGGCCCGACAGAGGAACCGAGGATCTGTGATGAAGGACAATCCCACGTCGGCTCAAGCCGAGCCGGCGGACAGAGCGACTCTGGCACTCGAACGCCATGGCATCGCCTATGTCGAACCGAGTCGCCGATACGGTCGCCCCAGCAACCAGTTCACCGTGCGGTTCGCACCCGTGATCTACCTGGCAGGCATCTTCGTCGGCTCCAGCGGCGGGGTGCTCGGGCTCGGCTTCTGGGGCAGCATGACCGCCATCGTGATGGGAAACTTCCTGGGCTCGGTCGGTACCGGTCTGTGCGCTGCGATGGGCCCTCGCCTGGGCATGCCGCAACTCCCCATGGGACGTGCGGCGTTCGGCTATTTCGGCAACTTCCTTCCGGCACTGCTCTCCCTCCTGGTGTTCGTCGGGTACTACACCGTCGGGACCGTGCTCGGCGCGCAGTCTCTGGCCGACCTGTTCAAGACGCCGTACGAGCCGACGGTCGTCGTTGTCGCCGCGCTGAACATCGTGATCGGCGTCTACGGCTACCGCATCCTGCACATTCTCGGCGACTGGATCACGAAGCTCAGCTTCGTTCTGCTGACAGTCGTCTCGATCGTGCTGATCGCGCACGGCGGCGGCCCGGGCGTAGAGCCGAGCACCTCGGGCAGCGACTACTGGTTAGCGTGGCTCGTGATGTTCACGGTCGTGTTCGGCTACACCGCGAGCTGGGCACCGTACGCGTCGGACTACTCGCGCTACCTGCCCGAGGCCAGCAAGCCGTCGTCGGTCGTCAAGGCGGCGACCGCCGGACTGTTCGCGTCGACGACCTGGATGATGGTGCTGGGTGCTGGACTCATCACCCTCGCACCGAACGGGGACGTGCTCAGCGCCCTCGAGGTCGCCCTGCCCGACTGGCTGCGCTACGTGGTGCTGCTGACGCTCGGCATCTCGGCGATCCCGCACAACGCGGTGAACCTCTACAGCGGTGCGATGGCGACTCTGACCTGCGACCTGCGGCTCCCGCAGTGGGTGACGGTGACGATCGCCGGACTCTTCGGGCTCTTCCTCGCCCTGGTTTTCGGAGGTGCCGAGTTCCAGGCGAACTTCCGCCTGTTCCTGCACGTCGTGTCGTACTACATCACGCCGTGGCTGGCCGTCTTGTTGGTCGACTACTTCATCGTCCACCGCTCAGGGCGTGGCTATCCCGCGATCCGCAACTTCTATGAGCGTGACGGCGTGTTCGGGCGCTTCGGAGCCCCTGGACTCACCGCGCTGGTGGTCGGTACCGCCATCTCGGTTCCGTTCATGGGCACCGAGTTCTACACGGGCCCGATCGCCGAGGCGCTGCACGGGGCGGACTTCAGCTACTTCGTCTCGGCCATCGTCGCCGCGGTGATCTTCGGCGTGTGGCGTCCTCGAGTCGCCCCGCCGGCCGCGATCGACGTACGCCACGTGGAGCGCGACCGCGCCTGACCGCGCCGCCCCGAAGGCTCAACGACAGGCCAGTGTCCTGCCCGGCTCCGGCCGGACAGGACACTCGCTGCGCCGAAGGCCGGGTCCGCGACTGCCTGTTCGCACGCGATGAGTCGCACCTCCACAGTCTGCCTGCTCCGGTGCGGGGCGTCGGGCGCCGAGATCGCCGGGCGCAGGCGGACCGCCCGGTGGGGCAAGCGCGCCGGCCGCAGGGGCGGCGCCCCGGACTTCCTGCAGCCTGACCGCCCGATGAGCGCGATCGGCGGCTGATCAGTCCTCTCGGTGGATCCGCCCGTCGACCGTCGCGAGCCGTCGGCCGCTGCCGCCCCAGCGGCGGGCGATGATCTCGGCGGCGATGCTGATCGCGGTCTCCTCCGGCGTCCGCGCGCCGAGGTCGAGGCCGAGGGGGCTCGACAGCCGCTCGATCTCCGAGGGAGTCAGGCCGGCTTCCCGCAGACGACGGAGGCGGTCCTCATGAGTCCGCCGCGAACCCATCGCCCCGATGTAGGCGACCTCCGGGAGCCGCAGCGCGACCTCGAGCAGCGGGACGTCGAACTTGGGGTCGTGCGTCAGCACGCACATCACGGTGCGGTCGTCGATCTCCCCGGTGTCGGCCTGCGCCTGGAGATAGCGGTGCGGCCAGTCGACGACGACCTCGTCGGCGTCGGGGAAGCGGGCATGCGTCGCGAACACGGGCCGGGCGTCGCAGACCGTCACCCGGTAGCCGAGAAAGGTCCCCACCCGGGCGACGGCAGCGGCGAAGTCGATGGCGCCGAACACCAGCATGCGCGGGCGCGGGGCGAAGCTGCGGATGAACACCCGCATCCCCTCGCCCCGGCGCTCACCCTCGGGTCCGTAGCCGAGCGTCTCGCTGGAGCCGGCCGCGAGCAGGCCCAGCGCGTCGTCGGCGACGGCGCCGTCCATCCGGTCGTTGCCGAGGCCTCCGGAAAACGCTGCGCCCGGCCGCACCAGGATCCGTCGGCCAAGGACGGCGGGATCGGGGTGGGCGACCACGGTCGCCACGGCCACCGGCCGCCCCGCCTCTACCTCACCCGCCAGGTCTTCAAGCTCCGGGAAGGTCGTTCGGTCGACCTTCTCGACGTACACGTCGAGGATCCCGCCGCAGGTCAGGCCGACGGCGAAGGCGTCGTCGTCCGACACGCCGTAGCGCTCCAACACCGGTACGCGGTCCTGGAGGACCTGCTGGCCCAACTCGACGACCGCGCCCTCGACGCAGCCGCCTGAGACCGAGCCCACGACGCTCCCGTCTGGGCAGACCAGCATCGATGCCCCCGGCGGCCGCGGCGCCGACCTGAAGGTCGCGACGACGGTCCCCATGGCGACCGACTCGCCGGCACGCCACGAGGCGAGCAGCTCGCCGAGGACCTCACGCATGGATCACGTCCTTGGCGTTCCAGACCTCGGTTTCAGGGAAGTCGTCGTTGATTTCGTCCATCTCCCGCAATCTCCTCATCGGTGGGGGCGTCGGCGCCCGACCCGCGTGGGATGCCGGTCAGCACCGCGCTCCTTCCTCCGCCGCAGCCAGGACGCGACCGCCGCGCAACGTCGCGTGGGTGTGCGGACCGAGGCCGGGCCCGGGCATCAGGTCCTCCTGGTGGTCGACGTCACGGCGCAGGCCGGACCGTGCCGGGAGGAGGACCTCCCGGGCGCCCGAGGCGCGGTGACGGGTGAGTGAGTCCAGGCCGAAAGCCGGGAGCAGTTGCGTTCCGGCGCGTGAGGTGAGCAGCGCGGTGCCGACGCCCTCGCGGTCCGCCACCACGGCGCGCGGGTGACGGGCGACGCGGCCGAGGGCGACCGTCAGCTCGTCGCTGCGCAGGTACGGCAGGTCCGCGGGCAGCGCCGCGAGGTGTCGACGGGCGTTGTCGGCCCGCACCACGGCGGAGCCGGCGCTGAGGGCGTCGTTGAGGCCGAGGCCGGGCCGCACCTCGACGCGCACGCCCGGGACCATCAGGTCAGGTACGTCGTCCGGCTGATCGCAGACGAGGACGACGCCGTCGACGCAGACCGCTCCGGCGACGGCGTGGAGCGTGTCGCGCGCCATGGCGACCGCGAGCGCCCGCCGCCGGCCCGGGTCGCCGCCGAGCCGCGACTTGGCATGGCGGATGTCCTTCATCGGAACGACGACCCACCACCGCAGTTGCTCGGTCATGACCCGTTCACGCCGTGGATGGCCAGACCGGAGCGGGCCTTGTACCGCTTGTTGATCGAGATGAGCACGGCGGTCAGCGGCTCGAGCTGCCGCGCCAGCCGCAGCGCTCCGGCGTCGATGCCCGGCTTGCCGGTGATGGTCGCCGCGAGCTCCATGACCGTCTGCTTCGCCTCCGGGTCGTCCCCGCAGACCAGTACGTCCTCGTGGTCGAGCAGGTCGGCGTCCCCGTTCAGCGATACCGCCGAGAGGTGGTGGAAGGCGCCGACCACCACGCTGTCGGGCAGCAGGCCCTGCGCTGTCTCGGCGGCAGAGGTCCCACCCAGGTCGAGACCGTGGGGGCCGCGCTGGTCGAAGCCGAGCGGGTTGACGCAGCTGACGACGACCTTGCCGGCGAGCTCAGCAGCCAGGGACGCGACTAGGGCGTCGTGACCGGCGTACGGGACGGCGAGGAGGACGACTTCGGCCTTCGTCGCGGCCGCCGCGTTCCCCGCCCCGGCGACCGTGCCGCCGCGCGCGCCCAGGCGCGCGGCGAGCTCGTCGGCAGCCTGGGCGGCCCGCGCTTCGTCGCGTGACCCGAGTACGACGTCGTGTCCGCCGCGGGCGAAGCGATAGGCGAGCCCCTTCCCCTGTGGGCCGGTGCCTCCGATGACCGCGATCGTGCTCATCGTGCTACCTCCGGTGTCCCGACGACATGCCTTCGGCGACAGGCGTCGAGCCGTCACCGGTCCACGGAGCCTACGAGTCTAGTCACTCGCGGAGTATGGCTATTGCGACGAACATCTTGTGCACCTTTTGGCTCTTACTCCTAAAATACGGGTGCATGACTGGGAGCGCGCCATCGGGCGACTTCGGACAGGGCCTCACCGTTGGTGAGCTGTTGGGCCACGAGGTGATGGAAGGCGCCGAGCTGGTCGCTGGCCGTCAGGGCCTTAGCCACAGCATCTGCGCACTGAACGTCATGACGGTGCCGGACATCGGGCCGTGGGTGAAGCCCGATGAGTTCTTGCTGGCCACCGGCTATCCCCTGCCCCGCGACGACGTCGGCCAGGCGGAGCTGCTGCGCGGCCTGCGCCGGCTCGGGCTCGCCGGCATCGGGGTCAAGATCGACCGATACCTGCCCGACCTCAGTACGACGGCCGTCGCCACCGCCGAGGAACTCGGACTGCCGTTGGTCCTGATTCCGGAGCACATCAGGTTCGACGACATCCTCAGTCACACCTTCTCGACGATCGTGAACCGGCAGGCCGCGGCGCTGGAGCGCGCGCACGAACTCCACCAGTCGTTCCTCGCGGTGACGCTCACCGGTGGCGGTCTGAACCAGCTCGCGCGCAAGCTCTCCCATCTGCTCGGTGACGCGGGGGTGTTCATCAGCGACCAGCACGGCATCGTTCGGACCCAAACCGGCGACGTCACCCGGGCCGACGAGCTGGACCTGGTCCACGACGGCCGCCTGATCATCCAGCGGCTCCGCGACGGCGCGGCCGGCGGGAACGAGGGCGAGCAGGGCCGGCTGATCCGGCCGATCCGCGCCGGCTCCCTCCAGCACGGCTTCGTCGTCGCCATCGAGACCAGCCGCGCCTTCGGCGAGTTCGACCAGGTGGCCGTCGACCAGGCTGCCGTCATCGCCGCGCTCGAGTTCACCCGCGACCTCGCCGTGAGTGCGCGGGAGCGGCAGTTCTCCTCCAACGCGCTCTACGAGTTGATGACGGGCGCCGAGTCCGAGATCGCGGACTCGGCCGCGCGCGGCTTCGGGTTCGGCTGGGACCTCGATCGTGAGGTCGTCGTCCTGGTCAGCCGCAAGGACGGCGCCGACGACCATGGCAACGCCGCCCAGAAACGCCTCGCGAACGAGCGTGCCCTCGAGTTCTGGATCTCGGCCGTGCACGGCAAGGACCGTAAGGCGGCGGCCGCCGGCCTCGGCGCCGAACTCGTGGCTGTCGTCGGCGCCGAGCATGGAACTCCCGTAGCGGTTCGCTCGATTCAGGCCGAGGTCGCCCAGTTCGTCCGCGGCGAGTACGCGGTCGGCGTGAGCCGTGTGCACCGCGGACCGCTGGGTATTCCGGTCGCCTACCAGGAGGCGCTTTCCGCCCTGCGCGTCGGTCGGAAAATCGGCGGCCCGGGCGCTGTCACCGCGTACGACGATCTGGGGCTGTTCAAGCTACTCGCCCAGGTCGAGGAGGCCGAGTTGCAGACCTTCGTCGACGAGGTTCTGGGCCCCTTGACCAAGCTTCCTGAGCAGGAGCGGAACGAACTCCTCAAAACTCTTGAGACGCTGGTCGAGTTCAACATGAACATGGCCGAGACCGCGCGGCACCTGCACTACCACTACAACACCCTTCGTTATCGGCTGGCCAAACTCGAGCGCCTTCTCGGCCCGTTCAGCAGTAGTACGGCGACCGCGGTGAAGGTGTTCGTCGCCCTCCAGATCCGCCAGATGCCGACGATCGCATCCACGCATCAGAGTTAGCCGGAACCGCCCCGGCCATGGCCTCTGCCTTTCGGGGTAGGCCGAAGCCGGGTGGGGGCCGCTGCGGCAGCCGGCTGTGACCCCGCCCGACGATCTGGGTCGCGTCCCTTATGGGCGCAGCTTCTCGCTCCAGCGCGCGAACATAGCGGCGAGTCGCTGACGAGCCACGCTCACGACCAGCTGCGTGAGCTTGATCTCGCTGGATAGCGAGGCCTGGCGGTCTGCCTGCCGCGCGACCGGCGCCGCGCTGCCCAGCGCGGGTCCGGGCCCCTGGGCGGTAGCCGTCGCGGTGGCGGCGTGGACCTGCCCGACGTCGGCCGTTCCCGTGGCGATGCGGTCCGCGAGGCGACGGGAGAAGTCGACGAACATCGTGTTGGAGACGTCCTGGACCCCGCGTCCGAGCGCGGCGATCCGTCCGGTCAGCTGCAGGTCGGTCACCGACTCCAGCCGGCTCGTCCCGTTCCCGGCGTTCGCGACCCCTACCCGTACGTCGGCCCGGACCGATCCTCCACCGCGGCGGTCGCGTCCCGACGCCGCGAACTCCAGCTCACGGGCCTGGGCATCGCGCCGGAGCACGTCGACCTGACCGTTGTAGTTCATCTTCAGTGGTCCGATGGCGATGTGGAGTGCACCGCCGTACCGGTCGTTCTCGAGCTCGTCGGTGAGCTCCGCGCCGGGCAGGCAGGCGACGACCGCGCGGGTGTCCTGGAGGAACTGCCAAACCTCTGCCGGGCTGGCCTGCACCGTCGTGGTGTGGTGGAGTTTCATCGTCCCAACGCCTCCTCAGCGTTCACAGTCGATCCCTCGGCGTGCTGGTCGTCAAGCAGCGCGAGGACGCGCTCGGGAGTGATCGGAAGGGTGGTCGGCCGGCGACCGATGGCGTTCTCGATCGCGCTCGCGATGGCCGCGGCAGGCGGCCCAATAGGCGGCTCGCCGATTCCCCGGGCGTTGAACGGCCCACGGCCCTCACCGCTCTCGACCAGATCGACCTGCACGTCCGGGACGTCCATCGAGCACGGGATCAGGTAGTTGGCGAACAGGGTCGAGAGCGGGTTGCCCTCGACGAGCACGCACTCCTCGGTGAGTGCGTACCCGATGCCCTGCATCGCGCCTCCTTGGATCTGCCCCGTCGCACGCACCGGATTGATGGCCCGTCCGACGTCGTGGCAGGCGGCGTACTTCGTGAGTCGCACCACGCCGGTCTCCAGGTCGACCTCCACCTCGGCCGCGTGGGTACCGAAGGTGTAGTCGGGGAAGGTTCCGCCCTGGCCGACCTCGGGGTCGAACCGACCCGAGGGCGCCCGCCAGGTGGAGAGAACGGAGGTGTCGACCGCGGCGTCCTGAGCGGCGCGGGCCACGTCGGCGAGAGTGACCTCGCTCGTGCCCGTGGCCGTGGTGACCTTGCCGTCCTTCCAGATCAACGTGTCCGGCTCCGCGCTGAGCAAAGTGGCCGCCACCGGCGCCAGTTGGTCACGCAACGCGCCGCTGGCCCTCAGGATGGCGTTGCCCGACATGTACAGCTGCCGGGTCGCGAAGGTGCCGCCGGCCGGCGGGTTGAGCGCGGTGTCGCCGATGTAGACGCTGATGGCTTCCAGCGGCACGCCCAACACCTCGGCCGCGAGCTGGCACAGGCTCGCGGCCTGGCCGGCCCCCAGGTCGGTGACACCGCTGCGGATCAGCAGCGTGCCGTCCGCCTGGAGCGTCACCCACGCCGAGGCGTGGTCGCGGAACCAGATGGTGCGGCCGTAGGGCTGCATGCTGTTGCCGAAGCCCTGGCCCACGACCTTGCCGGGCCCGGACGAGGGGCTCGGCGGGCCGAGCCGGGCCAGCGCCTTCTCGCGGGTCTCGGTCACCGCCACCGCCGTGGTGATCGGCTCGCCGGAGGTGATCACGTCACCCTTCTCGACATAGTTCAGGTCCCGGATCGCCGTGCGGCTCGTGTCGACGGCGTCGGCCAGCTGGTCGAGCTGGGACTCGTAGCCGAGCACGACCTGCATCGCGCCGAAGCCACGGAAGGCGCTCGTCGGCACGTTGTTGGTGAACACGGCTCGGGAGCGCGTGCGCAGCGCCGGGACCTTGTAGGGGCCGGTGGACAGTGCCGCGCCGGCGAAGAGGATGCGCGCGCTCAGGCAGGGGTAGGCGCCGGCGTCGCCGACTATGTCGGCCTCCATCGCCAGGATGCGGCCCTCCCGCGTCGCCGCCGTGCGGTAGTGCATCGTGAACGGGTGCCGCTTCGTGCTGGCCATCAGTGACTCCTGACGGGTCCAGACCACGCGCACCGGCTTCCGCGTCTTCCAGACCAGGAGGCCGAGGTAGGGCTCGACGGTCATGTCCTCCTTGCCGCCGAACCCGCCGCCCATGTACGACGCGATGACCCGCACCTTGTGGTGCGGCACACCGATGATCTGGGCGATCTCGGTGGCGTGCTCGATGACCTGCGTGGACACCCGGAGCGTGACGACGTCGTTCTCGATCCACCCGACGCCCGCCTCGGTCTCGAGGTACGCGTGCTCGACGTGCTGGGTCTGGTAGGTGTTCTCGATGACGACGTCGGCCTCGGCGAAGGCCGCGTCGACGTCGCCGCGCTCCAGACGCCAGTTGACCAGGACGTTGCCGGCATCGTGCACCAGCGGTGCGTCGTCGTGCATCGCGTCGTGGGGCGAGAACACCCCGGGGAGCGGCTCGTACTCGATGTGGACGAGGTCGGCCGCCTCGTCGGCCGTCTCCTGGTCGACCGCGGCGATGAGCACGACCGGCTCGCCGACGTAGCGCACCCGGTCGCTCGCCAGCACCGGCTGGACGATGATCAGCTCGCCGAGGCCGCCGCTGGCGTGCTCGACGATCTCGTTGTGCGGCACGTCGTCAGCGGTGAGTACCGCGACCACGCCGTCGAGTTTGCGCGCCGCGCTGACGTCGATCGAGGTGATCCGGGCCGAGGCCATCTCGGACCGTACGATCTTCCCGTGGAGCATCCCCGGGAGCTTCCAGTCAGCCGCGTAGTGCAGCGTCCCGCGCACCTTGTCCACGAAGTCGTGGTGACCCGGCGAGGTGCCGACGATGTTGAAGGAGGGCTCCTCGGCCGCCTTCTTCCCGCGGGTCGTGGTCTTGCGCCCGGTCGTCTCGGTCATTCCCGCTCCCCCGCGTCGCCGCAGTGTTCGCCGTGCATCCATGCCTCGACCGAGTCGACGATCGCTGTGTAACCGGTGCAGCGGCACAGGTTCCCCACCAGCTCGTAGCGGATGTCGTCGCGGGAGGCGTCGGGTGTGCGCTCCTTCATCGCCGCCGCGGTCAGCATCATCCCGGGTGTGCAGAAGCCGCATTGAGCGCCGCCCCGCTCCAGGAAGCACTTCTGCAGGGGGTGCAGCTCACGGGCGGGATCCGCCAGCCCGTGCAGCGTCGTGACCTCGTGCCCTTCGGCCTGCACGGCGAACATCAGGCAGGCGCTCGTGGGCTGACCGTCGATCAGCACCGTGCAGGTGCCGCAGACCCCTTCGTTGCAGCCGTAGCGCACGTCGGGCAGGCCGATGTCGTCGTGCAGGGCATTGAGCAGGGTGCGGTCACTGCGGATCCAGAGATCGTGCTCCTCGCCGTTGACGAGAAGCCGGACCTGTGTGCGCATCATGCGCCTACTCCCTTGTCCTGGGGCGCGAGCGCCGTGGTGAGGGCCCGGCGGACGAGGACGCGCACGAGCCGGCGACGGTAGTCCGCACTGGCGTGGACATCACTTTCGGGGTTCACGCTGTCGGCGACGGCGCCGGCCGTGCTGTCGAGCCCGGCCTCGTCGTGGACGTCGACGCCGCCGACGAGGTCGTCGGCGACCCGGAGCGGCCGGTCGGCTACGCCGCCCAGCACGACGGCCGGCCGGGCGGCCCTGGCCTGCACCGCGACCGCGACGGTCGCGAAGTCGGAGAACCGGCGCGTCACCTCGTCGAACGCCCACGGCTCTCCCGCGGAGCTCGGGATGCGGATCTCGGTGACCACCTCGTCGTCCTCGGCGGCCGTCGTCAGGTAGGTGCGGAAAAACTCCGTGATCGGGACGTCGCGCACGCCGCGCGGGCTCTGCATCCGCACGACGCCCCCGAGCGCCAGCGCGCTGCACGGGATCTCGCCGGTCGGGTCCGCGTGGGCCACGCTGCCGCCGAACGTGCCGCGGTTGCGGACCCGCACGTTGCCGACCAGGCGCACCGCGTGCCGCAGCAGGGGCGCGTGCTCCGCGACGACCGGAGAGGTCAGGACCGTGGCGTGACGGGTCAGTGCGGGGATGACCAGCACCGGTGCCTCGGCCGAGCTCTCGATCCGTGGCCCCCCTTGGTCGCCGATGCCGTTGACGTCGATCAACGCGGCCGGCAGCGTCAGCCGCAGGTTCATCATCGGGACCAGGCTCTGGCCGCCGGCGATGATCTTCGCCTCGCCCTGCCAGATCTGCAGCAGTTCGACGGCCTCGTCCCAGGAGTCGGCGCGCTGGTACTCGAATGACGTGGGCTGCACACGGTCACCGTGAGCCTGCCGGAGACTGGGTTGTGTGGTCACCGGAGAGCTCCGTTCTTGGTGGACACGTCCGGCCGGGGGTCGGCAACGTTCTTGGTGGGCACGTCCGGCCTGGGGTCGGCGACCAGGTCGCCGGTGAGCCGGCGCAGCACGGAGAGCTCGCCCTCGGTGACCGGCTCGAGCGTGGTGACCTCGTCGGCGACGAGCAGCTCGAATCCGGTGGCCGCGCGAACCTGAGCCAGCGTCACCCCGGGCTGCAGGTGGCGCACCCGCATCCGACGGGTTTCCTCGTCGAAGTCCATGCAGGCGAGGTCCGTGACGACCCAGCTCGGCCCCCCGTGCCTCAGGCCGGCGGATCGCCTGCTGTCACCGCCGGTCAGGTACCCGGGACTGGTGACGAAGTCGACCTTCTCCACGAAGCGCCGGAGCTCGTGGTTGGTCACGATGACGGTTTGGTTGCACAGGGAAGCGATGTCGTTGCCACCGCCCGGGCCGGGCAGGCGGGTGGACGGTCGGTCGTGGTGGCCGATCACGGAGGTGTTGACGTTGCCGTACATGTCGACCTGGGCGGCACCCAGGAAGCCGTAGTCGAAGAATCCGCGCTGGGCCAGGAGGAAGATGTCGGTCGCGGAGGTGACCATCTCGGCGCCGACCGCGGCCCGCATCTCGTTGGTCGAGTCGGGCAGTTCGCCCGGCATGAGGTCAATACCGATCATGCCGCCCTCGAGGACGACGGTCAGGTTGGGTGCCTGACGACGACGGGCCAGTGCCGCGGCGACCAGCGGCTGCCCGATCCCCGCGAAGATCACTTTGTGGTCCTCGAGAATCCTGCTCGCCGCGACCGTCATCACTTCGGACGGTGAGGGCCGCAGCGGCTGCGCATCGTTCGCGACCTGGTCGTTCGCGGCTGTCATCGCGGCATCATTCCCTTCGCGCCCCGCACGAGGTTGTCGAGTCGCTCCGACGGCACCGAGCCGATGAAACCGTCGTGGTGGGGGTGCTTGACGAGGCTCGTGACGTACTCGCGTGCGCCCGCCGCACCCTGGGCGCGGATCCGTTCGGCGTACTCCCGGAACGCGTCCTCGTCGGCGAGATAGCGTCCGTAGCATTCGTGCGGGTAGGCGCCCATGGGCTGGTGCACCACGGCGTCGACGGCGAACGCGGGGATGACAGTGCGCGACGAGTCCCGCTGGATGACCTCCGTACTGACGATCTCCTCGGTGGAGAGGACGACACGTCGTGCGGCGCGCGCGATGTCGGCGTCCATGAGCTCGTAGCCGTCGATCTGCGCGTTGCCGTGGACGTCGGAGCGCTGGACGTGGATCAGCGCGACGTCGGGGTTGAGGCTCGGTACCGCGTTGAGCGTTTGCCCCGTGCACGGACAGGTGACCTCTGCGACATCGAGCCGGTGTCCGATATCGGATCCCATCATCGAGTACGACGGCAGGAACGGGATGCCCATGCCGCCGGCCTTGTAGCGAAGGCCGAGGCCGAGGTGGCTCCACTCCTCGTAGACGACCCGGCCGGACTCGGCGTACTCCCTGAGCACCTTGGCCAGGCCCCAGCCGTGGCCGATGCCCACCCAGCTGGTGATCAGCCGGTCGGCCATCCCCGTGGCGATGAAGAGCTCCGCCTCGAAGCACGTCAGCGGCCGGGCGAGCGAGAGCCCGTGGCGCCCCTGGCGGAGCACCTCGATCAGCAGCGCCATCGGCGTACGGGCGTGATTGGTTCCTCCGACGGCGATTACGTCGCCGTCGGTGACGTACGCACCGATGGCATCCCGCGCCGAGACGACCTTATCGACCCGGGGCCGGGTGCGCCGCTCGAGCTCCTCCCTGGCCCCGACCGTGTCCGGGACCGCGGCCGACCTCAGGGTCACGACTGCGCTCCTTGCGCTGCGGCCGCGACCACCGGCGCTCCCGCACCCAGCAGCGGCCTGACCTCTGCGGCGAACCGCTCGACCTGCTCCTGCTCGTAGCCGTGCGGGACCAGGCAGATCTCCTGCACCCCGGCTTCGATGTGCCCCTGTAGCTGCTCGGCGCACTGCTCCGGAGTGCCGGCGATCGCGCTGTCGGGCGTGGCGTCGCTCCAGGCCGGCGTGTCGAAGTACGACGCCAGCCACGGCCCGGACCGCGCCAGCGCGGCCTCCTTGGACTCGCCGATGCACAGCGGCAGTTGGGAGACGTTGCGCAGCTCGTCGGGGTTGCGACCGGCCTCTTCGGCGTACTGACGGATTTTGGCCCAGGACGCCGCGAACGCCTCCGGCGTGTAGAAGTAGGTCAGCCACCCGTCGCCGAGGGTCGCCACCCGGCGCAGCACCCGGTCGACGTAGCCGCCGATGAGCAGACCGGGGCGAGGCTGCGGCTTCGGCAGCATGCGCACCCGGCGGAAGGACAGGTCGTCCCAGTCACCGGTGACCTCGTCCTCGGTCCACAGCTGCTTGCAGATCTCCAGCGTCCGCTCGAAGATCCGGCCGCGCCCCTTGAACTGCGTGCCCGTCGCGTCGAACTCCCGCTCGTACCACCCGGCGGCGACGCCCAGGCAAAGCCGCCCGTGCGAGAAATCCTGGATGGTCGCGGCGGTTTTGGCCAGCAGCGCAGGGTCGCGGATGGGCAGCACCAGGATGCCCGTGCCGAGCGTCACGGTGGAGGTGTTCGCGGCGAGCACTGCGAGGGTGGTCAGTGCCTCGAGCTGCGGGAAGGGCTGCTTACTGCCCAGGAAGAGATGGTCCCAGGCCCACAGCGAGGTGTAGCCGAGCTCCTCGGCGCGTTTGCTGTACTCGACGAGGTGCTGGAGGTCGGGGGCCCTCTCCGCCGAGGTGAAGTTCTCGATCGCCAGTCCGAACCTGACGGACATGATGTGCTCCCTTGTCTCGAGCCGGTCATGAGCTGGGCGTGGTGCGGCTGGGAGCCCCGCTCGGGCGACACGCTATGTGGGAGAGATCACCAAGGACATGGCATCGACTGACATAGGGTCGCCACCTTCCTTGTCACCCGATACGAACGCCGGGCGCCGGCCGGAACGTGCTTATGCAGGACGGCGAGCGAGCGGCCGTTCTCGTCGGCCTCGGCGTCCTCAACCACGCGCCAGGACTCACGGAACGCCGTCGGGTGCACGCTGAACCTGGGTTCCGTCACGGCTCGGCTGTGGACCTCCCCCGGTGTCGAGGCCTCGGTGATCCCCGCCGCCGCTCGCGCCTGCCGTAGCGGACGACGACGGCCGCGGCGGTGCCGACGTCGGCCTCGCCCGCGGGGCTGGAGTCGGGCGCCGGCTCGGCCACATCGGTCAGGTCAGCACCTCCTCGTCAGCACGTCCTCATCCGCGTACGAACCGCACGCCCTGGCCGGGGCGCAACTGGGCGACGACGGACATCGCCCCCTCCCGGACGACGGCGATCACGGGGTAACCGCCGGTCACAGGGTGGTCGGGTCCGAAGAGAGTGAGCCGCCCACCGGGCGGCGCCTGAAGTGACCCCGCGACCACGCCCTCACTGGTGAGCTCGGAGTGGATCCGCCGCGGCAGGGCCGGCCCGGCGAGCTGGACGCCGACCCGGTCCGAATCCGGCGTGACCTCGAAGCGGCTCTTGAGCAGGGTCCCCACTGCCTCCGGCTCGAACCAGTCCGCCCGCGGCCCCAGCCGGACCGGCAGCCGGACGTCCTCGGCCGGGTCGGGAGGCGGTGGCGCGACCACGAGGTCGGTGACGGGCAGTCGGCCCTGGGCGGGCCCGATGCCGAGTGTGGCGCCGGCCCGCAACCTCTCGGGCCCCAGGCCCGAGAGGCGGTCGGTCGAGCACGACCCGAGGACCCGTGGCACGCGGATGCCCCCGCGGACGGCAACATAGCTGCGCAGGCCGTGACGTGGCATGCCCAGCGCGACGACCTCGCCGGCGGCCACGGAGAGGACCTCGTGGGTCCACCGCCGCCGGGCGCCGGCCCTGACCGGCAACGGGGCACCGGTGACCGCCACGAAGGACGGGGTGTCGCAGGTGAAGGCCAGACCGCCATTGGTCACCTCGACAACGGGAGCCGACTCGTCGTTGCCGAGGACCCGGTTCGCCAGGATCATCGCCGGGAGGTCGGCGGCGCCGGCGCGCCCGACGCCGAGGTGGGCGTAGCCAGGGCGGCCGCGGTCCTGGACGAGCGACAGCATGCCGGGCTCGACCACCGTCAGCCGGCCGGGCGGCCGGAGCCGCGCGAGGCTGGTCATGGCGCGACCTCCCGGAAAACGACCTGGTCGCCGGGCAGCAGCAGTGACGGCTGTTCGGCGCTGGTGTCCCACATCGGGACGTCGGTGTGTCCCAGCAATTGCCATCCGCCCGGCGAGCGCCGGGGGTAGACGGATGAGAACTGTCCGGCCAGCGCGACCGCGCCGGCGGGTACGACCCGTGGCTCCGCCCGCCGCGGCACGTGCAGCCGCGGGTCACCGCCGACGAGGTAGGCGAACCCCGGCGCGAAGCCGCAGAAGCCGACCCGCCAGGGGGCCGAGGTGTGCGCCGCCACCACCTCGCGCTCCTCCATGCCGCAATGCTCGGCGACCCAGGCGAGGTCCTCGCCGTCGTACCGGACGGGCAGCTCGACCACGCGCTGGGACTCCTCGGCAACGTCGGGCACGTTGATCTCGCGCAGCCGGGCCTCGACGTCCGCCATCGAGCCCGACCGGGGGTCGATCAGGACGAGCAGGGTGTCGAGGGCCGGGACGATGTCGACGACGCCCGCGACCCGCGCCGCCCGCACGGCGGCGGCGTAGGCGTGCACCAGGCGGTTGTCCGGCAGCTCCAGCAGAAGCCCCGTGTCACCGCAGGGCCGCAGGGTGGGCGTCGTCCGCACTGCGACAGCCCGCATCAGCCGATGCGCACCAGATCGACGTCTGCCGCCTCGAGGGCCTTGCGGGTCGCCCGGGCGATTTCGACGGAGCCGGCGGTGTCGCAGTGCACCAGGATCGCCTCGGCGCGGATCGGGATCCGGCTGCCGTCGATCGCGGTGATCTCGCCCTGCGTGACCATCTCGACCGCGCGGGCCGAGGCTTGGGCCGGGTCGGACAGCATGGCGTCGGGCTCGGTGCGCGGAACCAGCAGTCCCTGCGGGGTGTAGGCGCGGTCGACGAACGCCTCCGCGACCATGTTGAGCCCGGCCTCCTGCCCCAGGCGCCAGGTCTCGGTGCCGACCTGGGCGAGCAGTGGCAGGTCCGCGTTGTACTCGCGGGTGGCGTCGACGATGGCCTGCGCGTGCTCGGTCACGGTGGCGGCCGCGTTGTAGAGGGCACCGTGGGCGCGGATGTAGCTGATCTTGTCGCCGGCCGTGCGGGCGAAGACCTCAAGGGCGCCCATCTGGTACAGCAGGTCGTCGGTCAGCTCCTGCCGGCCGCAGGCGATGAAGCGGCGCCCGAAGCCGTGGAGGTCGCGGTAGCTGACCTGGGCCCCGATAGCGACGTCGTTGGCCACCGACAGCTTGCAGGTGCGGCGCATGATGCCGGGGTCGCCGCCGTGGAAGCCGCACGCGATGTTGGCGGCCGTGACGATGTCGAGCAGCGCCTCGTCATCGGCCAGCTCCCACCGGCCGTATCCTTCGCCGATGTCGGTCGTGAGCGCTACCTGAGCCATGGGCGATCTCCCATTTCGGTCCTGTGCTGCGGCCAACTGCACTGCTCTACGAGGCCGATTATGAACCGAGGGAAGCGTCCAGGAACAGCATCTGGGAGTGCACTCAATCCGGCATCGGAACTGCCGAATGCAGCGTCCGGAAGGCCGACCGCAGCTCCCCCCGGACGAGCCGTAGGGAAGGGCGCCGCTCGGTTCCGCGGCGGGTCAGAGTCAACAGGGTCCGCGCCGCGCCGGTCGGCAGCCACCGCAGGCCGTCGCGGGCACGGGCGGCGACGAGGGCCGGCAACATGCCGGCGGCGAGCCCGCGTTGGATGAGCTCCAAGTGGACCAGAAGGTCGTTACTCTCGTAGCGCACGTCCGGCTCGAAACCCATCCGGCGGCAGGTGAGCTCCGCCCACTCCCGCGACGCGCTCCCCCGCGCCTCCATCACCCACGGGATCCGTCCCCCCTCGACGCTGAACGCGCGACCTTCGAGGAGCGATTCGGCCACGACGGCGGACAGGGAGTCGTGACCGAGCTCGTGCCGGTGGGTCTCGGCCGGGATCCACGGCTGCACGCCGGGATACTCCTCGGCCACGACGAGGTCGAAGTCACCGGCGAGCAGGGCGGGCACCGCTCGCTCCGGCTCTGCTTGGACGAGCTCGATCCGCAGCCCCGCGTGGGAGTCCTGGTTCGCCAGCACCTGAGGCAACAGGAGCAGGGCGGCGCTCTGGAAGGAGGCCAGCCGCAGCGTGCCGGCCACCTGGCCGGAGAGCTCGCGCAGGTCGGCTTCCGCCTGCTCCATCTCCGCGAGGAGGCGTCGGCCGTGCTCGGCCAGGCGGGCGCCCGCCTCGGTCAGCCGCAGTCCACGGCCCACCTTGACGACCAGGGGCATGCCGACCTCGCGCTCAAGCCGACTGACCTGCGCCGAGACTCCCGACGCGCTCAGGTGCAACGCATCACCCACCGCGGCGAGGCTGCCCCGCCGCTCCAGCTCCACCAACAGGCGAACCCGCCGCATGTCCAGCATGCACCCACCCCAATCCCGATCCCAACCCCCACCCCAATCCCCCATCCCAATCGGCATCAATCATGCCGGGTCGACTCCACAAGCCGATGCTTATCGTTTGGCTCCGGACTGCCTAACTTCGTTCCTGTGACCATTTCACGTGCTTCCCTTTCATCCGTGACCGGAGCGGTATCCGGCGCCGTGCCGTCAGCCCCGGCCCGGTGGACGCCAAACCGGCATCGCAGTGGCGGCGCTCCCCATCGGTCGGCCCCTGACGCGTCCGGGCCTGTCCGACTGTCGTTCCACCGGCACCTGCCGTCCTACGCCGTCACGCCGCTCCATGACCTGCCGTCGGTGGCCGCCGACCTCGGCGTCGCCCGGGTCGCGGTCAAGGACGAGTCGTCGCGGCTGGGTTTGCCCGCCTTCAAGATGCTCGGCGCGTCCTGGGCGGCCTACCGCGCGCTGGCGGCACGCTACGGCGAGCCCGAGGAGCCGACGGTCGAGGCGCTCCGCGCGCGGATCGAGGGCAACACGCCGGTAACACTGGTCACCGCCACCGACGGAAACCACGGTCGCGCGGTGGCGCGGATGGCGTCGCACCTGGGGCTCGACGCGATGGTGCTGATCCCTGACGTCGTCTCGGAGGCCGCGATCCAGGCCATCCGCGACGAGGACGCCGACGTGCGCGTGCTCGCCGACGACTACGACGCCACGGTGCGGGCGGCCGCCCGGCTGTGCGAGGACTCCGCCGGCCTTCTCTTGGTGCAGGACACGTCGTGGCCCGGCTACGAGACAGCGCCCCGGTGGATAGTCGACGGTTACGCGACGCTCTTCGAGGAGGCCGTGGAACAGCTCGGCGGCAGCCCGGCGCTGCTGGTGGTCCCGGCCGGGGTGGGCTCGCTCGCCCACGCGGCGGCGCTGCACTGTCAACGCAACCCCGGTTGGCGGGCGGTCACCGTCGAGCCGGAGGCGGCACCCTGCATCGCGGCCAGCCTCGCCGCCGGCCACTCGGTCACCACGCGGACGAGTACGACGACCATGGCCGGCCTCAACTGCGGCACCCCTTCGTCGCTCGCGTTCCCCGACCTGCTCGCCACCTTGGACGGCGGCATCTGGGTGACCGACGCCGAGGCGGCCGAGGCCGGCGCGCGCCTGGCCGACGCCGGCATCGACTCCGGCCCGTGCGGTGCGGCCTCGCTGGCCGCCTTGCAGTACCTGAAGGGCGCCGAGGCCACCGAGCACCTGCTCACCCCCGACAGCACCGTCGTCCTGCTCAACACCGAAGCCGCGCCCCGTAAGAGCGTTTTGTCCGAGTGAGTTGGGTCCCGTTGAAGGCAGCGAGGATGCGGGGGTAATCCGGGTCTCTGCGGGGGTATCCGGTAGTCCGGTCCCTGCTGAACTTCACTCCGCCCCCAACTGGCGCTGAAGAACCTCGACGACTTTGCGAAGCTCCGCCGAGCATCAGCAGAGATGGCGCTCGAATTGGTCCCGAATGGGGGGACTCGACTGATACATGGCTCGCCCGAGCGACTCCCAGGCAGTGCGGTCTACGTCATCGAAGTAGGGGGTGTTCAGGAAGGAGAGCACCCGGCAATGAGCAACGAGCGGGCGTGGCCCACGATCTCACGCGGCAAACGCGGAGATCTTCAGTGTGTCCGAAAGGACCTGCCGTACCGCCAGGGCGAACAGCCCGCTCACCACGCCGCAGCCGTTGGCGCAGGTCGTCGCCTCGTCGTACCAGGCGCGCACGGTCAGGAAATGCATGCCGAGGGTCCGCGAGAAGGAGAACCGGATGTGGAGACCGTCCCCGAGGCTGTGTCCCGGCAGCGTGGTGATCTGGAAGTAGGTGTGCCCCACGCGCTCGACGGACACGGGATTGTCGCCCACCAGCGAACACCGATCGCCCTGCCGGACCGCCCCCCGGAAGCCGCTGCCGCTGACGGGGAACAGCCAGAAGTGGTGCGTGAGCTGGGACCGTATGTCGTACGGGGTGGTGAACGGATGCAGCCCGAGGCTGAAGTTGTACTCGTACAGCCAGTTCACCCCGGCACACGGGTAGGCGTCGGTGCCGCACTCCGCGCGGCGGCTCTCGGCGTGGGCGACGGGCACCTGTGGCCCGGCGACGAGGACGCTCCCCATGACGACCGCCAGTACGGCCCGCGCCCACGTGAGACGCCGCATGCGCACTCCCTACGTCCTCATGGACGGATTATCCTCGTAAAGCACCATAACTGATCGTTTCAGAATCAGGCTCTCGCGCGGGGGCATCGGTGACGGCGGCCCGGCCTTCGAGTGTGATCCAGCGGAAGCCGTCCGCCTGACAGAGCGCGACACGGGCCGCCGGGCCGCCCGCCTCCACGTTCCGGGCCTTGCGGGCCCCCACCCGGGTGGTCACCCGGACCAGGCCGATGGCCGCGTCGAAGGTGAAGCGGACGGGGGTGACGTGCGGGGTGCCGTCGGGGCGGAGGGTGGTGAGGGTGGCCGTGTGCGGGAGAGTGAGGAACGCTCGTGCGACGACCGGGAGTTGAAAGGTCGGGCGGCTCACTTCTTCTTCACGCCCTCGTCCCAGATCAGCTTGGCGATGTTCGGCTTCACGGCCGTGGTGATGACGCCCATGGCCGTACGGACATACCGCCGCTCCGCCAATTCGCGCAGCATGCTCGCGGCGAGGTCGGCACGGGCGGTGAAGACGCCGTCGGCGCTGGTCTCGGCGGTGTAGTAGTCCGTGACGACGGGGTGCTCGAAGAGGCCCGAGGGCCGGACGAAGGTCCAGTCGAGGCCCGTCTGACGGATCACGGCCTCCATGCGGCGCATGTCCTCGTGGAGGGTGCGGCCGAGACGTCGGTTCACCAGCGGGTCGAGCACATGATTGAAGAAGTGCGCGCCGGTAGGGCGCCAGTTCGGGTCGGCGATGCTGGAGCTGACGGCGAGCAGCCGCTTGATGCCGTGGCGGGCCATGGCCCCGGTGATGACGGTGGCGCTCGCCGAGTACGTGGTGATGGTCTCCTTGCTGAAGCGCGCGCCCAGCGCGGAGAGGACGGCGTCCGTCCCGCCGATCGCGGCATCGACAGCCGCCGGGTCGGTGGCGTCGGCGACGGCCACGGCAAGGCCGGGCCGCGCGGGCAGGGAGCCGGGTCTGCGGGTCACGGCGACGACCTCGTGGCCGGCGGCCAGGGCCTGGTCGGTGAGGCGGCGGCCGGTCGGTCCGTTGGCACCGAAGACTGCGATACGCATGATGTCGGGTCATCCCTTCGTATGGTTCCCGGAACGCCCTTGACTGTGCTGCTCACCAAACGCAGGCTCAACGCTGATGAATAACGCCGCCCCTGCCCCCACCCGCACCCGAGGCCGCCCCCGCGGCAACCCGCCGACCCGCGAGTCGATCGTCTCGGCGGCCCGTTCGCTGTTCCTGGAGCACGGCTACCGGAGCACCACCCTGCGCGCGGTGGCCGGGGCCGCCGAGGTCGACCCGGCGCTGATCGCGTACCACTTCGGCTCGAAGAAGGGCCTGTTCGCGGACGTGATGCAGTTCCAGTGCGCCAATGCGCTGGCGGTGGACGACGTCCTCGGCGGCGACCCGGCCACCCTCCCCGACCGCCTGATCGACGCGGTGACCGACCTGTGGGAGGACGCCGACTTCCAGCAGCTCACCACCCAGGGCGACGAGGCCGCCGAGGTGATCCGCGAATACCTGGAACGCGAGCTGCTGGCGCGACTTGTCGAATTTCTCGGCGGCCGGGACGCAACCGCCCGCGCCACGGCCGTGGTGACGATCCTCGGCGGTCTCATCTACACCCGCTACCTCAACCCCCTCCCCACCCCCGCCGCCCTCACCCCGTCCGAGATCCGTCACAGCCTCACCCCAGCGCTGCGCGCGGCACTGGCCCCGAGGCCGCGCGCGGCGGCACCCACCAGAGCCGGCCGTCAGGGCTCGCCGACCTCGGGCGGAGGCGCCGTTCGGCCTTGACCGCCTCAGCGCCTCCAGTGCGGCGTAGCCCGAACGCCGGGGCATCTTCCGGGAATCCCGGTGAACCCCAGCGGTGCCCGCGCCCGGTGTGCTGACCGGCCAGGATCAATCGCACCGGCATTTCCTGTACCTCAACTACTCACGCCCGGGGCACGGGAGGGGGACACGTCGACTGCCATCTCTAGACGGCGAGTAGCCCGGCGAGCGTCAAAGCCGCCACCGCAGAGAAGACCCGCAGCTTCCTCCAGCCCGGCCCCGAAGCCTGGCGGGTCAGCTCCCAGGTGCCCACCAGACCGCCGCCAAGGCCCAGCGCGCTTCGCAGCAGGAAAACGGTGGTGTGCACGGGGAGCCCTCAGGTACCTTCGAACGGACGGGAAGGCTACCCCTGGTGGCGGTCGCGTGGATAGCCAGCCCCAGTTTGGAAGATCCCGTACGCGGATGACCTCTGACCTGCGAGGCCTCTGACCTACAAGGGAGTTGCCAGTTCCCTCTAGTTCCCCGCTGCTTCCCCCTCGCTACCGACCGATCGGGCACGCAAGGGGCACGCAGCTGCGATGATCGGGTCATGCAGCCTGGGGTGAAGCAGCACTTGTTCGAGCTTGCTGGGGCAAGTCGTGGCCCTGCCCCGCCTTGGGTCGTGTTGCCACTTAGCGCAGTCATCACTGCAGTGGGGTTGGCCGTGTTGGTGAACTTCCGGGGCGTGCCAGAACGGCTGCACGAACACTGGCGCGGAGGTCAGCAAGGCCGCCTTGCCTCCTTCGGTTTTCAGCGGCACATCGGCGCTTGGATGGCGCTGGGAGGCCTGTGGGGGTTCCTCGCGACGTCTTGGCAGCTCATTGCCGACTAGCTCAGAACTTGTGTCCGCCTGATGCCGTGCAAGTCGGTGGCCGCACCCTGTCCCGCTCGAAAATACGATTTAGCGGCTGTGGCCTGCACGTTTGCTGATCCTGGCGACAAGGCCTCGACTGGCCTGCAACGATCTGCGGATGTCGCTGTCGGTCGTCGCCATGCTCGTCCGGAATCTGATCACCGTGCCCGCTGCCGTACTGCGCAGCCGTATGGCCAAAGATGCGGAAGTTCTCGCGCTCCGGCATGAGAACGCGGTACTGCGCCGGCAGATCGCCCGGGTCTGCTACGAGCCCGCCGACCGGATCTGGCTCGCCGCACTCTCCCGGCTGATCCCGCGCGAACGCTGGCGCCAGGTCTTCGCGGTCACCCCCACCACACTGCTGGCCTGGCACCGTCAACTCCTCGCCCGCAAGTGGGCGTTCACCCAACGCCGCCGCCCCGGCCGACCCTCCACCGCGCCCGCCGTCAAGCAGCTCATTCTGCGCCTGGCCCGCGAGAACAGCACCTGGGGCCACCGCCGGATTCAGGGCGAACTCGCCCGCCTGGGCTACGCGATCGCCCCGTCCACAGTCTGGGAGATCCTGCATGCCGCCGGCATCGACCCCGCCCCGCAGCGCTCCGGGCCGACCTGGCGCCAGTTCCTCACCGCCCAGGCCCACGGCATCATCGCCGCCGACTTCCTCCACCTCGACACCGTGTCACTCAAGCGCCTCTACGCCCTGGTCGTCATCGAGCACGGCACCCGGCGCCTCCACCTCGCCGGCGTCACCGCCCATCCCACCGCGCAATGGACCGTCCAGCAGGCCAGGAACCTCGCCGTGATCCTGGACCGCCCCATCGACTCGCTGCGTTTCCTCCTCCGGGACCGGGACAGCAAGTACACCCGTGCCTTCGACGCCGTCTTCGAGGCCGACGGCGTGGAGATTCTGCTCAGCCCACCACGGGCACCCAAAGCGAACGCGATCTGCGAGCGAGTCGTGGGCACCCTCCGCCGCGAGCTCCTCGACCGCATGCTCATCTACAACGAGACCCACGCCGTGAAAGTACTGACCGAGTACATCCAGCACTACAACGGACACCGTCCCCACCAATCCCGCCAGCAGCTACCCCCGGACAGCGACCAACCGTCCAACCCGGCCGCCATCACCGACCTCCAGGCCCACCGGATCCGGCGACAACCCATCCTCGGAGGATTGATCAACCAGTATCACCGCGCCGCCTGACCAAACGACACCACCGCAGCTCACAGCACCGAATCGTATTTTCGAGCGGGACAGGCCACCGTCACGCCCAGCACCAGCAGCTCGCCGTGGAAGCGCGCCGGTAGCCCCACGTGGGATTTTCCCGTGCCAGGCGCAGCACCAGGGCGCGGATGGAGCGCACGGTGCGGGGCCGACCCGGGCGCTTCGGCTTGGACTCGGCGGCGTGGCGGCGGGCGACCAGGTCGCGGTGCCAACGTAGCACCGTGTCCGGCCGGACCAGCAGCCGCAGCCTGCGCAGCACGTCCCGCGGCAGCCGGTGCAGCAGCGCCGCCAGGAACGCCCGGTCGTTCGGGCTGAACCGCACCTTCTCCTTACCGAGTTGGCGCTCCAGCACCGACAGTTTGGTGGCGCAGGGCGAGGATCTCCACGTCCTTGTCCCGATCGCTCATCGGTAGCAGGCGCAGCAGGGCGAACGCGTTCGCCCTGCCCAAGTAGGCCAGTCGCAGCAGCACGGTTGGTCATCATGCCGCGTTGATCGATAGCCGCGCGACGGCGCAGACTCGACCGACCGCGCTCGACATCCCGTACACCCCGCACACCAGCTCCGACCAGGGCGGATGAGGTTATCGGCAAGCGCAACGTCGGCGGGAGGTGCTGGGTGATCTGCCGGATCTGCCCGTCGTCCATGTTGCCCGCCGCAGCGGTGAACCCGAACCTGGCGCGAGTCTCATGGTGTTGCCGCCCGCGCTCGCCGCGTTCTTCTTCGCCTTGGCCTTTCGTGGTCGGGGGCTTGACAGACGTCGCGGGCCCGGAGGGGGCCGAAGCGTCAACGACGTTACGTGCCCAGGTTGCCGCCCCGGCCCGCGCGCATCGACGGGGGCATCGGCACGGGTACCGCGGCGAGGAGGTCGCGGGTGTAGTCGTGACGGGGGCTGCGGTAGAGCTCGGCGGCCGTGCCGGTCTCGATGATCTCGCCCTGGCGCATCACCGCGACGCGGTCGGCGATGACTTCCACGAGTGCGAGGTCGTGGGAAATGAACAGGTAGGCCAGCCCGAGTTCGTTCTGAAGCTCGTGCATGAGGTTGAGGACCTGGGCCCGTACGGACACGTCGAGCGCGGCCACCGGCTCGTCGCAGACGATCAGCGCGGGTTCCAGGGCGAGCGCCCGGGCGATCGCGACGCGCTGCAACTGGCCGCCGGACAGCTCTCCTGGGTGGCGATGCGCCGCCGAGCGGGGCAACCCGACCCGGTCGAGGAGTTCGGCGGCACGCCGTTCCCGCTCCGCGCGGCCCGTGCCGAAGTGAACCAGCATGGGTTCGCCCACGGAGACGCCGACCGGGAGGCGTGGATCGAGTGAGCTGTGCGGGTCCTGGAAGATCATCTGCATGCGGCGGCGCAGTGTGCGCAGGTCACGTCGCCCCAGGCCCGCAACGTCGGTGCCGTCGAAGACGACCCGGCCCTCGTCGGGTTCGATCAGGCGCAGGACGAGTCGCCCCAGGGTCGACTTGCCGGCGCCGGACTCCCCGACCACCGCGAGGGTCTCCCCCGCGTCGACGTACAAGGACGCGTCGCGCACCGCGCGGTGCCGCACGACGACGCGGCCGAACGCGTCGCGCCTGCGCACGTAGGACTTCGACAGTCCGGTGACCTCCAGCAGGCTCATGCCGGCGTCACCCCCGCCAACGCCAGTTCCGCAGCGCGGTGACAACGCACGGCGGCGGCGCCGGGCAGCTCCCGCAGTACCGACGGACTGGTGCATTCCGTTTCGCGGAAATGCGTGCACCGGTTGTGGAAGCGGCAGTTCGGCGGCATCGCGTCAGGGGACGGCACCCGTCCGGGAATCGCGGCGAGCCGTCGTCCCTGGCCCACGCGGGGGATCGAGGCGATCAGGCCGGCCGTGTACGGGTGGCGCGGCCGGCGGAACAGCTCGTCGACCCCGGCCGATTCGACGACCTGCCCGGCGTACATCACGACGACCCGGTCGCACACCTCGGCGATCACGCCCAGGTCGTGGCTGATCATCAGGACCGAGATGCCGGACTCCTCGCGGATCTCGCGGAGTAGGTCGAGGATCCTTGCCTGCACGGTGACGTCGAGCGCGGTCGTCGGTTCGTCCGCGATCAGCAGTTCGGGGTCGCAGGCGAGCGCGACGGCGATCATGACGCGCTGGCACATGCCGCCGCTGAACTGGTGGGGGTAGTTGTGCAGGCGTCGCGCCGCGTCGGCGATGTGGACGCGATCGAGGAGCTCGGCCGCTCGCTGCCAGGCCGCGCGGCGGCCCAGGCCGGCGTGGCGGCGGACGGTCTCGGCAATGTGGTCGCCGACCGTGAAGGCGGGGTTCAGGCTGCGCATCGGCTGTTGGAAGATCATCCCGATGCGGTCGCCGCGGATGCGGCGCAGCGCGCGTGGGGACAGGGCGGACAGGGCGGTGTCACGCAGCTGCACGGTGCCCGCCACGCGCCGGCCGCCCTGTTGCTCGATCAGGCCCAGGGCGGCCAGGCAGGACAGGGTCTTGCCCGAGCCGGACTCGCCGACCAGGCCGACGGTCTCGTTCTCCCGCACGTGGAACGAGACGTCGTCGAGCACGCGCACCGGGGCGCGGCGGGGCCCGAACTCCACGCTGAGGCCGCTGACCGTGAGCAGCGGTGCGGCCGAGCCGGCCGGCGTCGGGGGCCGGTCCGCCGTGTTCACGTCCGTGGAAGGGCTCATCACGGGTTCCTCTCTGCGCTGTGACGGATCCGTACGGTCTTGCGGAGCCCGTCGCCGGCCAGCGTCAGGGCGAGCACGGTCAGCGTGATGGCGAGACCGGGGGCGTACACCAGGTACGGGGCGATGGTCATGTTGGCGTATGCGGTGTTGAGCATCGAGCCCCAACTCGGGTCCGGCGGGCGCACGCCGAGCCCGAGGAAGCTCAGGCTCGCCTCCGCGGTGACCGCGACGCCGAGCGTGATCGAGATCTGCACGACGAGCACCGGCAGGATGTTGGGCAGTACGTGTCGGCCGAGCACGCGGCCCGGGGTGCAGCCGATCGTCCGACTGGCCTCGATGAACGTCTCGTGCCGCAGGTCCCGCGTGGCGGCGCGTGCGACGCGGTGGAACCGGGGCACCAGGATGACGCCGACAGCCACCATGGCGGTGGTGATGTCGCGCCCCAGCACGGCCACGACGGTCAGCGCCAATACGATGCCGGGCACGCCCATCAGCACGTCCATCAGGCGACCGAGCATCGCGTCCGTGACCCCGCCCAGGTAACCGCTCAGCACCCCGGGCGGAACCCCGGCCAGGGCGCCGATGGTCACCGCCTGTGTGGCCGCGAGCAGCGACACGCGCGCCCCGTACAGCAGGCGGCTCATCTGGTCGCGGCCGAACTCGTCCGTCCCCAGCCAGTTCTCTGCGCTCGGCGGGCTCAGCCGCGACGCGAGCTGCTGGGCGTTCGGGTCGTGCGTCGCGAGCAGCGGTGCCAGGGCGGCGGCGGCGGCGAGCAGCGCCAGGTAGGTGAGGGCGACCGCGGCCGGCCGGTCGCGCATGAAGCGGCACGCGGCCGAGGGCGGTTTCGGGCCGGTCTGCTCGTCGGCCGGCGCGGCTGCGGCCAGGTCACGCGTCTTCACGCCGCCGGCGGCATCATCCGGACCGGGCCGACGAGGGGTGGGCCGGTTCATATGCGCCCCTTCGGATTGAGGTACAGCTGCGACAGGTCGGTGAGCAGGTTGAACAGCGCCACCCACAAAACGCTGACGACGACCACGCCCAGCAGCACCGGCACGTCCCCGGTCAGCACGCTGTCCACGGTCACCGGGCCGAGACCCGGCAGGGTGAACACGGCCTCGATGACGACCGCGCCGCCGATCATCTCCGCCAGCCGGAAGCCGAGCACCGTCACCGCCGGACCGGCCGCGTTCTTCAACGCGTGCTTGCCGACCACGGCCGTACGGCTCAGGCCCCGAGTGTCGGCCGCCAGCACGTAGTCGCGCCGGAGTACGTCGGTGAGCGAGGCCCGCAGTTGCAGGGCCAGCTCCGCCGCCGGTGTCGCGGCCAGGGAGATCGCCGGCAGCACGAGGTGGTGCAGCCATGGGCCGACCCCTTGGGCCGGCGGCACGTAGCCGAGCGCCGGCAACAGCTGCCAGCCGACCGCGAAGAATGTCACCAGGAGCAAGGCGAGCCAGAAGGACGGCACCGCGACCAGCAGCGAGCACAGGCCGGTGACCGCGCGGTCGACCGCACCGCCGGGGCGGATGGCCGCGGCCACCCCCGTCGCCGCACCGAAGGCCGCCATCAGCACGACGGACACCAGGATCAGGGACGCGGTGACGCCGAGCCGCTCCCGCAGCATGGCCCCGACCGGCTGCTCGGTGGTGAACGACCGTCCGAAGTCACCGGTCGCCGCGTGGGACAGCCAGGACGCGTACCGGGACAGCAGCGGGTCGTCCAGGTGCAGTTGCTCGCGCACCTGTTCCACTCGTTCGGGTGTCGGGTGCTCCCCCGCCAGCCGCAGCGCGGGATCGCCGGGCACGAAATCGATCATCAGGAAGACCAGGAACGAGACCACCAGCACCAGTGGCACCGTCGCCGCGAGCCGGCGCAGCACCAGGGTCACCACGGCACGGCTCTTCCCGCCGCGGGGGTACGCGGGTTCACCGGCCCGGGCCCGTCACCGCGAGGTAGCGCGCGTCGAAGAGCCCGGCCTTCGTCCACGGCATGGACTCGACACCGGTGACCTTGGGCGCGTACGCCCACATCTGCTTGGTCGAGCAGATGTTGAGCAGCGTCGCCTCGTCGGCGACGGTCGTCCAGATCTGCCGGTACAGATCGCCCCGCTGCTCCTGGCTCAGCGTGGGGTCCTCGGCCTTGTCGGCCAGCGGCTTCACCGTGTCGCGCACGGCCTCGGCGCCGCCGTACGGCCCGAGGTAGGACATGGCGATCAGCTGGCTGGGGTCGGCCACCGCCGAGACGGGGCCGAGGTACGCGGGGTAGCGGCCTTCGCGGTAGGCCGCGTCCGACTCGCCGGAGGGCAGCGGTGTCAGTTCGACCTTGATACCGAGCGGCGCGAGCTGGCTCTGCACCATCTGGGCGACCTGCTCGAACGCGGACGAGGCGGCGACGTCGAGCGTGAAGGACAAAGACGTCACGCCGGCTTCGGCGAGCAGCCGCCTGGCGCGCTCGGGGTCGTGGGCCAGGCGGTCCTCCAGCCCCGGGGCGTGGGCCCAGTGCCCGACCGGGAAGGGCTGCACGAGCGGCTCGCAGTTGCCGCCGAGCAGCTGAGCGGAGATCGCCTTGCGGTCGATGCCCAGGCTGATCGCCATTCGCACCCTCTTGTCGGCGAACTTCGGGTCAATGCTGCGCAGGTACAGCGCCTGTTGCGAGAGCACGGGGACCTTCAGGGCCTTGAACGCGCCCGAGTCCGCCAGCTTCTCGGCGGTCGCGATGTCCGCGCCCAGGATGTGCGCCACGTCGAGCTGGCCGGCGCGCAGCGCGTTGATCCGGGTGGAGGCCGCCGGGACGAAGGAGATCTCGACGCGCTTGGGCAGCGCGGCCTTGGTGTCCCAGTAGTTCCCGGGGGCGCGTTCGAGCACCACGAGCTCGTTGGGGCGGAATTCCTTTACCGCGTAAGGGCCGGATCCGGCGTCGCCCGGCGCCGACGCCAGGTCCCGTCCGTCGGCCAGTGCCTTGGGGCTGATGATCTCCCCGGCGTTGGAGGAGAGCACCCGTGGCAGGCCCGCCCCACGGCCGGCCTTGAGGTGGAGCCGGACCGTCGTCGGGTCGACGACCTCGACGGAGGTGATATCGGCCAGCATGGCGGCCACGGTGCTGCCGGGCAGACTCTTGTTGCGGTCCAGGCTCGCCTTCACCGCGGCCGCGTCCAGGGGCGTGCCGTCGTGGAACGTCACGTCGCCGCGGAGCTTGAACTCCAGGAAGGACCCGTCCGGGGCGAACTGCCAGGACGTGGCGAGCATCGGCTGTGCAGTGAATGTGTCGTCCAGCGCCGTCAGCCGGTCGTAGATCAGGAAGGTCGCGGGCTGCGAGGTCGGCAGCGCCTGCTTCGCCGGGTCCAGCGACTGCGTCGGTCCGGCGTAGCCGATCCGCAGTGCCGCCCCGCGGTCCGCGGGTCCCCCAGCGGCGGGGCCGCCGGGGCCCGTGCTCGGGGCGGAGCACGCGAGTGTCAGTGACGCCGCGACGCCGATCGCCGCGAGCGGACGTATCCATCTGGTACCAGCCATCGGTGTTCTCCTCGTGAGGGAAACGCACGCGAAAAGTGACGGGGGGAGCGAGATGAGCGTGTGCAGTGGGCCGATCGACTGCCCCGAAGGGGTCGGCGTCGCGCGGGCACGCCGCGTCCGGCGGGCCCTGGCGGCGCCAAAGTCCCGTCCCCACGTGATCGGGGGTGCTGACGATTCACCGCGTCGTGCGGGGAGCGTGTACGACGGCTGCGGCGTCAGCGGGTCCGCAGCGGAGATTCGGTGGCGTTGCGCACCTGGTCCTCGGTGACGCCGGGGGCGGTCTCCACCAGGAGCAGGCCGTGCGGCGCCACATCGATGACGGCAAGGTCGGTGATGTCGGCCACCGGGGTGCCCACCCCGGTCCGGGTGCAGAAGGCCGGGGTGCCCGGCCCGCCGGCACGCAGCCGTTCCGCGAGCGTGCCCTGCGGGGTCAGCTCGACCTCCAGCTCACCACTCAGGTACTGCCGCGCGAACTCCTTGTTCTTCCCGACGTAGCTCCGCTGGATACGGCGGGCCGCGAGCAACCGGCCCAGTCCCCAGTCGTCCGCGCCGCAATTGTTCGCGACGACCTCCAGTTCGTCCACCCCGGTCTCCAGGAGCGCGTCGGTCGACGTCGACGGGATCCCGCACAGACCGAAACCACCCACCGCGAGCGAGGCGCGGCCTTCGATGTCGGCCCCCGCGTACCGGGCGGACGCGACCACCTTGTCCAAATCACTTCCTCCTCGTCCGGCCGTCCCGATCAACTCCGCGTGCGCTGTGTGTCGACGACGCGTGGAGCGACCGGAGAACGGCGGGGGGTGCACTTCGCCGACGGGCCCGCATGCGGCCGTCGCGGCCCAGGTCGACGACCTGGGCGGGAGCCGTCGATCGATGGCGATGCGGTTCACACGGCGGCGGAAGCCCTGGCGATCCCGCGCGAGACCAGGTCCGCCGCCTGCGCCTCGGTGTAGCCGACGACCTGCGCCAGCACGGATACCGTGTGCTCGCCCAGCAGGGCGGGCCGCCCGGGAACGTGGCGCACTTCGCCGTCCAGCCGGATGGGCATGGCGAGTTCGGGGGCGGGGTGCGCCGGGTCACGGCGCACCATGCCGTGGGCGGCCGCGGTTTCGCGGTCCAGCGCCTCCGCCACGTCCAGGACGGGACTCACACACGCGTCGACACCGCTGAACGCCTGGAGCCACTCACTGCGGGTGCGGGCGCCCAGGACACGCGCGACGTCGTCGACGGCGCCTGTGTCGTTCTGACGTCCCACCAGGTCGGGCCGGCCGGCGACGGCACAGAACGCCTGCCAGAACTTCGGCTCCAGTGCCGCGACCGCGAGCCGCTGCCCGTCGGAACAGGGGTAGACGCGGTAGCAGGGCAAGGTCCCGCCGAGCGGGCCGTCCGAGACCGGTCGTGTCCGGTCCGTCGCCCAGTACTCGCCGATCTCGTTGGACAACCACGTCAGGACGACGTCGCGCATGGCGACCTCGACACAGCTGCCGCGGCCGGACTGCCTGGCTTGGAGCAGCGCCGCGAGGAGGCCGACCGCCGCCGTCGTCGCCCCCGCCAGGTCGGCGACCGGGACCGGCAGCGGGGTGGGGGCGCCAGTCGCTGTCCCTGGATGGAGCATGCCGGTGGCGGCGACGTAGTTCAGGTCGTGCCCCGCCTTCCGGCTGTCCTCGCCCGTGGCGCCGTACCCTGTCAGGCGCACGAACACCAGGCTCGGGTTCGCCCGGGTCAGGTCCGTGTACGCCAGCCCGAGGCGTTCGGCGACGCCCGGCCGAAAGCCCTCGACGACGACGTCGCAGGCTGCGGCGACGCGTCGGCACGCCTCCTGCCCCTCAGGGGTTTTGAGGTCGAGCGCGACCGACTGCCGGCCGCGGGTCAGCATCCACTCCGCCGCGGAGTGGTCGCCGATCCGCGGGCTCATCTGCCGCATCGGGTCTCCCCCGTCCACGGCCTCGACCTTGATGACGTCCGCGCCCATCGAAGCGAGCATCGACATCAGGTGTGCTCCGGGCAGGAGCCTGGTCAGGTCGAGGACACGGCAATCCGTGAGGGGCCCGGTCATCAGCCCACCATCCTCGTGAGGCGGCGGATGGTGCCGTCGCCGTCGCATCCCACGACCAGGGAGTGGTCGGTGTCGACGAGCAGGGACGGGCGCCGTCCGTAACTCACGCCGTCCGCGGGCAGCCCCAGGGGCAGGCCCTCCGCGATCACCTCGCGGCGCAGGTCGGTCAGGTCGACGCGGATGACACGTCCGCCGCCGCCTTGGCGCTGGGCGACGTACAGCGCCTCACCGGTGACCGCGACGGCTGCGGGTGCGTCGAATCCGTTGAGCACACGGCGCTCCCCGCCGGCGAGGAGCACGAGGGTTGCGCTCTTCTCGTCGCAGGCGACCACGGTGTCCCCGTGACCGGCCACCGCGACGATGGACGCGAGGCCCGTCTCCCAGCGGGACGTGACCGTGCCGTCCATCGCGAGGGCCACCACGCCACCGTCGACGAGTCCGGCGAGCAGGGTCCCCTGGTTGACGGCGATCGCGCTCGCGCCGTCGGCCTCCACGGAGAGGTACTGCGTGGTGGCGTCGCCGGTGGAGCCCAGCAGCTTCTCCCAGGTGTCGCGGCCGTCTTCGCGCCGGAACACGTCGCCCGCCTGGGTCAGCGCGACCAGGTTGCCGTCCACCCGCTGGGCGCCGATCGCCACGAACGGCTGGTCGAAGAACAGCCGGGACAGGCGGCTGATCTCCCCCGTGGGCGAGACGTGGCAGATGCTGTTCGAGTCGGCAGCGAGGTAGCCGTCGCCGTCGTCGGCCGCCACCTGGTAGGGGCCCATGAAGGCGCGCTCGGAGATGACCTGGTCGATGCGCTCGGTGCCCGCCGCGTACCGGACGACGCGGGTGTCGATGAAGTTCGAGACGTACAGGTTACCCGCCGCGTCGAAGGCGAAGCTGTCGATGCCCTGTCCCGGTTCGGCAAGGCGGACACGCTCGCCCGTCGCCGGGTCGATCGCGCTGACGATTCCGGTACCGGCGTCGCTGACGACCAGCCGGCCCGACGGGTCGAACTTCGCGGCGGTGGGGAAGATGAAACCTTCCGCCGCGACCTTGACGTCGCCGGTGACCGGGTCGACGGAGATGACCCGGCCGTCGAGCACCTGGGGCACGTAGAGCCGGCCGTCGTCCCCCGTCTCCAGAGCGTTCAGCCAGTCGAGTCCCTCGGCGATGACGCGGAAGGTATTGGGCCTGTGCCGGTCCACCTCGAGGATGCGCCCGCCTTCGCGCATCTCGTCCACATAGAGCGTGTCGGTGCGGGGATCGACGTAGATGCCGTTGGCGCAGGGGCAGTCGTCGAGCAGCACGAAGTATTCGCCGTTCGCGCGTCGGCCGCTCACCCGTCCGTTCATGGTCTCGGCCGTGTAGACCGTGCCCTCGGAGTCGAACGCGACGTCGTCCGGGCCGCTGAGCAGCGAGCCCATCGGCGAGGCGACCGCCCGATCACCGCTGCTGAGGTCCCACGTGCTGA
This sequence comes from Streptomyces sp. NBC_00873, assembly GCF_045207415.1. Classification (NCBI taxonomy): domain Bacteria; kingdom Bacillati; phylum Actinomycetota; class Actinomycetes; order Kitasatosporales; family Streptomycetaceae; genus Streptomyces; species Streptomyces sp. NBC_00873. The sequence goes on along the minus strand of NZ_CP108803.1, from coordinate 8,521,642 downwards.
TCTGGTCGCCCACCAGTTCGGCGATCCACAGCCGGCCGTCGTGCACACGGATGCCGTTGGAGCCGAAGAGCCGCGACGGTTCGCGGAGGGTCGTGAGTTCCCAGCCAGCTGCGACCCGCGCCTTGACGGTGGTGTAGAGCTCGTATCGCGAAGGCCAGGTTCTTCCTTCGAATGCACCGCTGTGCGGCATGTCGACTCCTCAGATTCCGGTGAACTGGGCAGACCGCTTCTCCTGGAACGCGAGCTGGCCTTCGGCGAGGTCGGGCGTGAGTACGCACAGCACCTGCGTGCGGTCCTCCATGGTCAGCGCCGCCTCAAGGCCGCCGGCCGCCATGGAGGCGTTGAGCGCCTCCTTGGAGAAGCGCAGCGCGAGCGGCGCCTTGGTCGCGAGGACCTCGGCGGTCCCCAGCGCCGAGTCGAGCAGGTCGTCCCCGCAGGTCCGGCTGACCAGCCCGATGCGCTCGGCCTCCTCGGCCGGGACGCGGCGGCCGGTCATGAGGATCTCGGTCGCCCGGCCGCCGACGATCTTCGGCAGCAGGTAGCTGGCGCCCATCTCGGACACCGCCTGGCCGATGTTGATCTGGGCCGCCGCGAAGTACGCCGATGCGGAGGCCAGGCGGATGTCGCTGGCCATCGCGATCGAGAAGCCGCCGCCGACGCACGGGCCGTTCACGGCCGAGATCACCGGCTGCGGGATGCGCCGCAGCTTCGCGATGACGCCGGAGTACCACGACTGGACTTCCGCCCAGTGGTGCTGCGGCTGGTCCTCGACACCGGTCGGGAAGATCTCGCCGGACAGGTCCGCGCCGGAGCAGAACCCGCGGCCGGACCCGGTGATCACCACGACCCGGATGTCCTGGTTGCGCACCAGCTCGTCGAGCTGGCGCGTGAGCGCGATGATGAGGTCCGGGTTCAGCGCGTTGAGGCGCGCCGGGCGGTTGAGCGTGAGCAGCCGGACATGGGGGCGGGGCTCTTCGATGAGAAGCACCTGGTCGGTCATGCGGTTTCACCACCGGTCTCGCGGGTCTCGGCGACCCATTCGTTGATCAGTTCCAGCGCGTGCTGCGCGTCCTGCGGGCCGAGCGGCCGGCTCTGCCACGTGATTTCGAGGCGGAGGCCGTTCGGGTCGAAGAAGTAGAGGGAGTGCCAGACGCCTTCGTGGTCGACCACGCCCAGCGTCTCGATGCCGAAGGAGGCCAGGCGCTGCTTCCAGTGGTCGAGTTCCTCCGCCGAGTCGACGTTCATGGCGAAGTGACGGATCCACTTCGGCACGCCGTCGTCGCGGCCGGCGTAGTCGGCGTCGCGGACCTCGAAGAACGCCATGCAACTGCCGTCCTCCAGGGCGAAGAACGTGTGCAGGAACGGCGTTTCCTCCAGCGTGGAGGGAACCCTGTCCTCGCGCACGGCCGACACCAGCCTGAAGCCCAGGACCTCGGTGTAGAAGTCGTAGGTCGCCTTGGTGTCGTTGGTGGGCATGGCGATCACTTCGACACGGTGGTGTTCCCCCAAGGACGGGGACGGCTGCCGCTGGGATGCCACCCCGCACGATCCAGTGACCCGCGTACGCCTCCAAGGCGTCGGACATGTCCGCGTGCACCAACACCGGCCCGTACGCGGCCGGGTCAAGACCGTCAGCGTCAAGCGCGAAGGCGCGCACTGGTACGTGATCCTCGCCTGCGACAGCGTACCCGCCCAGCCGCTCCCGGCCACCGGGGCGATCGTCGGTATTGACATGGGCGTGACGCACTTCCTGATCACCAGCGAGGGTGTGCACGTCGCCCATCCACGCTTCCTCCAAGCCTGTGCCCAGGCCCTGGCCGAGGCACAACGGCACCTGGCCACCTTTCCTCAGCGCACCCGCCACCGCTCGAAGAAGCACCGGGCCGCCGCCCGCGCCGTGGCGAGGATCCACGCCAAGATCCGACGCCGGCGCACCGACCACCACCACAAGACCGCCCTCGACCTGATCCGCGACAACGACGTGATCGGACATGAGCGGCTGAACATCGCGGGCATGACCAAGACACCCGCGCCCAGGCCCGGCCCCGAGCGGCCCGGCACTTTTCTGCCGAACCAGGCTGCTGCAAAGGCCGGGCTGAACCGCGGTATCCTCGATGCGGGTTGGGGGCAGTTCGTGATGATCCTGGCGAACCAGGCTGAGAGCGCCGGTCGCCGAATGATCGCAGTGGACGCCCGCAACACCTCCCGAACGTGCCCCGACTGCGGGCACGTCACGAAGGAAAACCGCACCACACAGGCACAGCTCGAGTGCACCGCGTGCGGGTTCCTCGCGAACGCCGACCACGTAGGCGCGCTGAACGTCCATCACAGGGATGGGCTGGCCCTCTGCGCGCCGGCCTAGCCATCGACGCAGGAAGCCAGCACGTTGACCCGTGGGTGGAGTCACGTCTCGCATTCAGATCAACGTCCCGGAGCGGCCCTGCCAGTACTCGTCGCGCAGGCGGCGCTTGTAGAGCTTTCCGTTGGGGTCCCGGGGGAGGCTGCCGGCGAACTCGACCCGGCGGGGGGCCTTGAAGCCCGCCAGATGTTCGCGGCAGTAGGCGATCAGTTGCTCGCCCAGTTCACGGCTTCCCGCCCCCGGTTCGGCTGGCTGGACCACGGCCAGCACCTCTTCGCCGAACTCCTTGTTGGGGATGCCAAAGACGGCGACGTCGGCGACGGCCGGGTGACCGAGGAGGACGTCCTCGATCTCGCGCGGGTAGATGTTCACGCCGCCGGAAATAATCATGTCGCTCGACCGGTCGGTGAGGAACAGGTAGCCCTCGTCGTCGAGGTAGCCGATGTCGCCGGCGGTGACCTTGTCGCCGCGGTAGACCTCGGCCGTCTTCTCCGGATCGTTGTGGTACTCGAACCGGTGGTTGGCCATCGCCTGGAAGTAGACGAGCCCCGGCGTCCCGGCGGAGACCTCCTCGTGCGTGCCGGGGTCGAGGACATACACCTTGCCGCCCGCCCAGGCCCTGCCGACCGAACCGGGGCGCTTGAGCCATTCCCCGGACGTGATGACCGTCGAGCCGCCCTCGGTGGCGGCGTAGAACTCGACGAGAATCTCGCCCCACCACTCGATCATCCGCCGCTTGACGTCCACGGCGCAGGGCGCGGCCGCGTGGTACGCAACTCGGTGGCTCGTGAGGTCGTAACGGGTCCGGACGTCCTCGGGGAGGCTGAGCAGGCGGGTGAACATCGTCGGTACCCACTGACTGTGGGTGATCGCGTGCTTCTCGATGAGCCGCAGGGCCGACTCGGCGTCGAAGCGCGGCATGATCACGGCCGTGCCGCCGATGGTCTGCTGCCCGAACGACCACAGCGTCGGCGAGGAGTGGTACAGCGGCCCGGAGGACAGGTAGCGCGTGTTCTCCGTGAGGCCGTGCTGGTCCATGACCGAGCGCATGAGCGACGGTCCCGCGTCGGGGGCGGCCGCTGTCAGCCTCGGGCGGATCCCCTTCGGCTTTCCGGTGGTTCCCGACGAGTAGAACATCGGGGCACCCGCGTACTCGTGGACGATCCGGGTTTCCGGCCGGCCGGCGGTGAACTCGTCGAGGCCGATCACGTCCGCCGCGACGCCCGGGCGGCCGCCGACGCGGATCCGGTGCAGGTCGAGCCCTTCGGTCGCCTCCATGGCGGTCTCGGCGAAGTCGTCGTGGAAGAACAGCGCCTTCGCGCCGCAGTCCTCGACGACGAACCGGATCTCGCTGGCGGTGAGATGCCAGTTGACCGGCGTGAAGTACAGGCCGGAGCGCATCGCGGCCCACCAGATCTCGCCGAACTCGGCGATGTTGGGCAGGACGACCGCGACGCCGTCCCCGGGACCGATGCCGAGTCCGGCCAGCGCGTGGGCGATCTGGTTGGACCGCGCGTTCAGCTCCGCGTACGTCACCGTCGGCCCGAACTCCCCGACGATGAACGCCGCTCGCTCCGGATACTTTTCAGCCATCACGCCGATGTACATGCTGGCCCCCTCGCCTGAATGGGTCTTCCTGCACGTCCCGGGGGTCACCCCGCCCCGAACACCGCCCTGCGGTTTGCGCAGTCTGCCCGACCCCGTCGAGCCAAAACAAGAAGTCAGCAGAACTTTTTTCTGGAAACTAGAGAGCTATGATGCCGCTGACCGGCTACTCCGCGATCGGCCGGTCTCACACACCCAGCATTCTTGGAGGTGGCGTGACCCTTCGGATCTGGCATCAGTCGATGACGGAACTGACCAACCAGGCGGCCTACACAAAGGCGTTGGAGCGGCACATCGCGCAGGTCGTCGATGCCGACGCCATGGTGGACTTGCACGGCGTGCGGCCGGGAACATACGGCGAGGCCGCGCCCTCGCAGGCGCTCAGTTACCCCTTCGGATTCCACACCCTGCTGCGGCAGGTCCTCGACCTCGTGCTGGAGGCCGAGGAGTCCGGCTGCCACGCGGTCGCCCTCGCCTCGTTCGCCGAACCGTTCCTGCGCGAGGCACGCTCGATCGTCGACATCCCGGTCGTCTCGATGGCCGAAAGTTCACTGCTTACGGCATGCTCCGTGGCCCGACGCTCGGCCCTGGTCAGCGTGACGAAAGATCGACGGGACGAACGTCATGGACGGTGTCGCGGTCGTGCTGAACCACGCCGTGGTGCTGGCCCGCCTCCGGCAGCGCACCGGCCTGCACGCCGGAAGGCGCTGGGACTACCGCCGTCCGCCCGCGGCGCTGCTGGCCCAGCTGCGCGAACGGCATTCGGGGTGAGCACGCCGGCCGCGGCGCGCATCCCGGAATCGACACGGCCGGCCACGTCCGGCCATGAACTCCTCCGGAGGACCTGACATGAAATTGAGTCTGAACCTCGGCTACTGGGGATCAGAACGCCGCGACGACCTGGCACTGGTCCAGCTGGCCGAGGACGTCGGCTTCGACTGCGTCTGGGTGGGCGAGGCGTACGGCTCCGACGGTGTCACGCCCCTGGCGTGGCTCGCGGCCCGCACGAAGCACATCGGTCTCGGCACGGCGGTGCTCCAGATGGCCGGGCGGAGCCCCGCGCTCACCGCCATGACCGCGGCGACCATGGACGCGTTGAGCGACGGGCGGTTCCGGCTCGGCCTGGGCATGTCCGGGCCTCAGGTCGTCGAGGGCTGGCACGGCATTCCGTACGGAAAGCCGATGCGGCGCACCCGCGAGTACGTCGACGTGGTCCGGCAGGCGCTGCGGCGCGAGAAGCCCGTGGAACACCACGGCGAGTACTACGACATCCCGTACCGTGGTGCCGACGGGACCGGCCTGGGCAAGCCGCTCAAGCTGATCCTCCACCCGCGCCGCCCGGATCTGCCCATCTACCTCGCCGCGCTCGGCCCGCAGAACGTCAAACTGGCGGGCGAGATCGCGGACGGCTGGCTGCCGGTGTTCTTCTCCCCGACGCGTTTCGAGGAGGTCTTCGCGCCGACACTCGGACCGGTCGGGCCGGACTTCGACGTCTCCCCCATCGTGGAGGTGGTCGTGGGGCCCGACGTCCGCGAGTGCCGGATGCGGGTCAAGCACACGATCGCCCTGTACATGGGCGGCATGGGCGCCAAGGGGCGCAACTTCTACCAGGTCATGGCCACGCGGTACGGCTACGGCCACGCGACGGAGAAGATCCAGGAGCTCTTCCTGAGCGGGCGCAAGGACGAGGCCGCCGCCGCCGTGCCGGACGAACTCGTCGACGAGGTGGCCCTGTGCGGCCCACCCGGCAGGATCGGTGAGCTGCTGGAGCGCTGGACCAGCTCGCCGATCACCTCCATGTCCTGCATGACCCGTGACCCGGAGGCCGTCCGCCTCCTGGCGGACCTCCTCCGATAGGCGATCCCTATGCGATTTGGCTTCACCACCGAGCAGCTCGATCTGCGCGACAGCGTGCGCCGGTTCCTGGACCGGCTCACCGACAAGGCAGCTGACGGCAGCGCGCTGCCCCTCGAACCCGGCACCTCCGCCTGGACGGTGCTGAGCGAGCAGCTGGGGCTCACGGCACTCACCGTCCCCGAGGAGTTCGGCGGCTTCGGCACCGGGACGGTCGAACTGGCGGTCGTCCTCGAGGAGATGGGGCGTCACCCGCGCCCCGGCCCGTTCCTGGCCAGTTCCGGTTTCGCCGTCCCCCCGCTCACCGCGCTTCTGGGCAAGGAGGACGCCCGTAGGTATCTTCCCGACGTCTCGGCCGGTCGGCTCCTCGCGACGCTCGCGGCGGCCGACGGGGCCGGGGTCGAGGTCCGTGCGCAGGAGCGGCGTTCGGAGTACGCCCTGACGGGGGTCACCCCGCCCGTCCACGCGGTTCCGGGCCTGTTCGTGGTGACCGCCGCGTCCGCGCACGGCCCGCGGCTGTTCCTGGTGTCCCCCGACGCCGCGGGGTGGTCGCTGGTGCCCGAGGCGAGCTTCGACCTGACCGCACCCGTAGCGCGGCTGCGGCTGGAGGACGCGCCGGCGACGCTGCTGGGCGAGGTCGGCGACGAGGACACCATCCGGCGGGCGCTCGTCCGGGCCCGCATCTCGCTGGCGGCGTCGCAGCTCGGCGGGGCCCAGGCCTGTCTCGACACCGCCGTCGCGTATGCCAAGGACCGCCGTCAGTTCGGCCGCCCCATCGGGTCGTTCCAGGCCGTCAAGCACCGGCTCGCCGACGTGCTCGTGGCGATCGAGGGCGCACGCTCGCTGGTCTACCACGCCGCCTGGCTCGCGGACCGCGACGACGAGGCCGAACTCCGCACGGTGGCCGCGATGGCCAAGGCCTGGTGCTCCGACGCGTACCTCCAGGCCGCCGAGACCAACGTGCTCGTCCACGGCGGCCTCGGCTTCACCTGGGAGCACTCGGCGCACCTCCACCTGCGCCGGGCCCGCAGTCAGCACACCCTCCTCGGCCATCCCGACCAGCAGCTGGACGAGGTGGCGGCCCGCCTCGGCCTGGGGTCCGCGGCCGTCGCTCACGGAAAGGCATGACGATGGACTTCGAGAACAGCCCCGAGGAGACGTCCTTCCGGCAGCGGGCCTCCGCGTGGCTGGCCGAGCACGCGCCGCGGTTCGAGGACCCCGGGCCCGAGCGGCTCACGGTGTTCGCGCGCCACAGCCCCGAGGAATCGGCGGAACTCACGCGCCGCGCCCTGGAGTGGCAGGCCGCCAAGCACGCCGCCGGATGGGCGGGGATCGCCCTGCCGCGCGAGGTCGGCGGGGGCGGCGGGACCCTCGCCCAGTCGCTCATGTTCGCTCAGGAGGAAGGCCGCTACCGGATCCCCAAGGACGCGCTGTCGGTGACGATGGGAATGGTGGCGCCCACGCTCGCGCGGTGGGGAACCGCCGCGCAGCACACCGGCCTGCTGGGGCCGCTCCTGGCCGGGCGGCGCCTGTGGTGCCAGCTGTTCTCCGAGCCCGGTGCCGGCTCGGACCTGGCCGGCCTCCAGACCTGCGCCCGCAGGCACGGCGAGGGATGGGTGGTCAACGGGCACAAGGTGTGGACGTCGTACGCCCAGTTCGCGGACTTCGGCTACCTGCTGGCCCGCACGGGCGAGGAGCCCCGGCACCGCGGGCTCACCGCGTTCGTCGTCGACATGCGGACGCCCGGGATCACGGTGGAACCGCTGCGCCAGGCGACGGGGGCCAGCACGTTCAACGAGGTCTTCCTCGACGACGTGGTGCTGCCGGAGTCGGCCCCACTCGGCGCCGTCGGCCAGGGATGGCAGGTCGCGATGACCACGCTCATGAACGAGCGCTACGCCCTGGAGCCGTCGGACGTTCCGGCAGCCCCGCTGAAGGCGTTGGTGGAGCAGGTCGGGGCGCAGGCCGACCCGGCGGTCGGTCGCGGAACGGCGCGGACCTTCACGTACCAGACCATCCTGAACGTCCTCCAGGTCCGCCTGCTGACGGCCGCGGCGGAGGGGCGCGAACCCGGCCCCGAGGGCTCCGTCACCAAGCTGCTCACCACGCGCGGCCAGGCGGCGGCCGCCGACACGGCCTTGCTCGCGCTGGGTGAGGAGGCGCTGCTCGACAACGTCTGGACCGAGTTCGCGCTGGGCAGTCTCGGACTGCGGATCGGGGGCGGCACGGACGAGATCCTGAAGAACATCATCGCGGAGCGTGTGCTGGGGCTGCCGCGGGAGGGCGCGATCTCGTGATCGTCACACGAGTTGGGTGCGCAGCTCCTCGGCCGCGGCCTGCAACGACTGGGCGATCTCCTTGCGGAGCGCGGCCGTCATACGGTAGTTCGGCACCGACACGTTGAGGCAGAGCAGGGTACCGCTGGGACTCTCGACCGCGACCGCAACCGAGGCGACACCCTCCTCGCTCTCCTCCTGGCTGGTCGCATAGCCCCGGCGTCGTGACCGCTGGAGCGCCTGCTCCAACTCGGTCCTCGTCGCGATGGTCTTCGTGGTGACCGGCTCCAGCCGCTCGTCCAGGAAGAGCTCGCGCAGGTTCTCGACCGGCAGCCGGCTCAGCATGGCCTTGCCGCTGGAGGTCGCGTGTGCCGGCATGACCTCGCCCGCCCGGGAGGCGACACGCACCGCGTGTGTGCTCTCGACGGCGTCGAGGAACTTGACGCTGTTGCCTTCGAGCTGCGCAAGGTGGACCGTCTCCCCGAACTCCTTGTTCAACCGTTCCAGGACCGGACGCACCCGCGCACGTACGTCGACATGCCGCATGATCGCGGAGGCCACCGAGCTGAGCGCGGGGCCGGGCTCGTACGCGCGGGTCATCGGGTTCTGCATCACGAACCCGCGGTACTGGAGCATCGCCAGCAGCCGGTGGGCGGTGGACGACGCCACACCCAGGTGCGTGCTCGCGTCGGTCAGCCGGATCTGCCGGTGGTCGCCGAACCAGAGGATGAGCCGCAGCGCGTTGTCCACGGATTCGATGGGGTACTGCGGGACTTTGTTCTGCCGCGGCCCGTCCTGCTTGTCCGTCATTGGTGGTCGGGGTGCGGTGCTCGCGAGCCCGCACCCCTCCTCCTCTCGTCGAGTACGTGCGATGTCCCGAACACGCCGTGACGCCTACGCGATCTCGGGGAACGGGGGATCGCACGCAATGGTCCGGACCTTGCGGCCAAACCGGCAACCGTCCATTTACCCGTGTGATCGACCCCGTTGTCGTAAGCCGAGTTTATCGCCCCCCGCCCCGCCCCCGGCAGACGCCGCGACCGGCGCGTGGCCTGCGGGTTCACCATTCCTTCGCGGCCGCGCACACGGCCCGTCCCGCATGGAACCCACATCCCCGGGCTTGCCGGGACACTCTGTGCGCAGAAGAGCACGTCGTGCGCACGCTGGCCGACGCGGCCGGGCTGCGCCGCGACCTGGCCGCCGGCGGCTCCCTCGTGGTGATCGGCGCCGGGTTCGTCGGGGCCGAGGTCGCCTCCACGGCGCGCGGGCTCGCCCGCGTAGCCCATAGAGGTTGAGTCCGCTGACCACGAGCGAGAAGACCGCGACCAGCACCAACTGACGCTGCCAGAAAGGCTCCAGGCCGACGTAGCGCAGCAACAGGCAGCAACAGGCAGCAACAGGCAGCAACAGGCAGCAACAGGCAGCAACAGCACCAGGATCAGCCCGAGGAGCGGCCACCCGGAATGCGGCGTACCAGTCGGGCCTGCGCCTGGGCCGGGCTCGGCCGTCCGCCGTGGGATGATGGCCTCAGCTCGCGGGCTTGATCATCCCGTCCACGACGGTGCCCGGGGCGATGAACGCGTAGTCGGTGGCGCTGGGGCTCACGAAATGGCTCGCGTTCGAGTAGCCGAAGTTCTGGAATCTGACCCACGGGACCTCGGCGGGCGGCTTCAGCTGCTCAAGCGCCGACGTGACCGACTTCGTATCCGGCGCCTGGTCCGCGGCCTAGTGCAGCAGCCACAGCGAGTCGTACGCGAACGGGTACATGTGCAGCGGCATCGTGAGCGGACCCTGGCCCTTGGTCGAATCGACCATCGTGGTAAGCGACTTCGAGCGCTGCGCCGGGTCGACCCATTCCGGGTCGCGGACACGCCGGGGCGCGATCGGCTTCGACGTCAGCCGACCGAATCCCGGGCGCCGACACCGGCGTTCTCCCGGACCTGCCGCAAACCGGCGGGCTTCGCGGGTTCGCGCGGGGCGAGGTAGCCAACCGTGCCCAGGCCGAGCAGTACATGGCGCTCCGCGACGTCGGACGGGGTGAGCGCCCCGTCCGCGTGGTACCAGTTGGCGACGCCCTGGCACATCGCGAGGATCGCGCGGCTCGCATCGGCGGGGATCGGGGTCGTAAAGCTACCCTGCTCGATGCCGGCCTCGACGGCGTCGAGGAGCATGTGCTGGAGGCTATCGCGGAGCTCGACGTAGCGGGCCCGGTTCTCCGGTTCCAGGCTGCGGATCTCGGAGTCTAGGAACGCGAGCCCTCGGCGGTTGGCCATGTAGAGCACGATGCACTCGACGATGGCGGAAAAGCGGTCGACCGGGTCGTCCCCGGCCTCCGCCACGGCTGCCTGGCAGCGGCCCAGCACGTCGCGCATCGAGGTTTCGAGGAGGGTGACGAGCAGCGCCTGCTTGTTCTCGTAGTGGTAGTACAGCGCCGGCACCGTGACGCCGACGCGGCGCGCAATGTCACGCACGGTGGTGCCGTGGTAGCCGTGCTTGTTGAACGCGGCCATCGCGTGGAGGAGGACCGGGTGCAGGTCCAGCGGGGCATACGTACGCCATCCCTCAGAGTGATCGGCATCCCGGTCAGGTGTCGCGGTCAATCGACTCTCCACATCCCTACTGATCAGTCGCTCAATTGAGCGTATGGCAGGTCGATCGCGCGCGTCAAGCGCGGTGCCGAACTGGGTCAATTTTTCTGGAAACCAGAAATAATCTCTGGGATCCACTTAGCGATCGTTCACTCTTGACCCGCCGATCGGCCACGGTTAGCGTCACACCACCGGTATCGGCACAGGGAGGCTGGAAGCCCATGACCAACACTGAGTTCGAGCTCGGCGGTGTGTGTCATCTCGCGCTTGTCTGCAAGGACATGCAGCGCACGGTCGACTTCTACACGAACGTCCTCGGTATGAAACTCGGCATGACGCTCGACCTCCCGAACGGCGGCCAACACTTCTTCTTCGACATGGGAGGCGGCCAGTTCATCGCGTTCTTCTGGTTCGCCGGGGCCCCGGAGCATACCCCGGGGATCGCCTCGCCGACCGCGCTTCCCGGCAAGGGTGACATCCGCACGGCGCACGGCTCGATGAACCACGTGTCGTTCAAGATCCCGGTAGACAAGTTCGAGGAGTACAAGGCCAAGCTCGAAGCCAAGGGCGTGGTCACCGCGCCGATCCTGAACCACGACGAGAGCGAGCGCGGATGGGCCCTGGAGATCACCGAGACCACCTTCCAGCGCTCGATGTACTTCTTCGACCCCGACGGCGTCCTCCTGGAGTTCGCGGCCTGGACCCGGGAGTTGCGGGACACCGACGTGCAGCACGCCCCCGTCGACAGCAACGGCGTCCCCGCCTCGACCACTGCAGGAGCCTGAGATGACCGACATCGTCACATTCGCCGACGACTTCTTCGGTGCGGTCGCAGACGGAGACATCGACGCCGTCCGGCGCTACTACCGCGACGACGTCAAGGTCTGGCACAACTTCGACAACCTGGAGCAGGACAAGGCGACGAATGTCGCCACCCTGGCGGGCATCCCGGACCGCTACGACACCTTCGAGTACGCCGAGATCCGGCACACGCCGATCGAGGGCGGCTTCCTGCGCCAGCACGTCATCAAGGCCTCGCGCAACGGCAAGCATGCCTGCGTCCCCGCGATCCTGCGCGTCTATGTCGAAGCCGGTCAGGTGTACCGAATCGAGGAGTACTTCGACCACGGGCAGCTCAAGTCCACGTTGGGGTTGTAGGCAATTCATGTACAGCGAAGCAGTAGTCGCCTTGGAGGGCCAGCATGACCAGCGACACCTTGGTCGCCTGCGGCATTGTCGGCAGCCTTCGGCGTAACTCCTGGAACCGCAAGCTGCTGGAGGCCGCCGAGGCGCTCGCTCCGATCGATACGGAACTCCGAATAAGCAAGGCGTTCGACGACGTCCCGCTGTTCAACGAGGACCTGGTCGGCAGCGAGCCCGCGGCGGTCCTGCGGTTGCGCGAGGAGGTCGCCGCCGCGGACGCGCTCATGATCGCCACCCCCGAGTACAACGGCGGTGCGCCCGGCGTCCTGAAGAACGCCCTGGACTGGCTCTCGCTGCCCCTGGGGGGGTCGGTGCTGGAAGGCAAGCCGGTGGCCCTGATGGGGACGAGCCCGGGTCGCCTCGGCACGGCGCGCGCCCAGTTTGAGCTGCGGAACATGTTCCTCTTCTCCCGCTCCCCGGTCATGCCCGGTCCCGAGTTGCTGTTGGGATACGCGCACCAACACTTCGACGAGCACGGGAAGTTGACTGATTCCCTCGCGATCGAGCGCATCGAACTGCTCTTCCGGAACCTCCGAAAGTACGCACAATTGAATTCAACCGAGGCGGTCCCTCTCCGATGATCAGCAAGACCTTCGTCAGCAGCGAATCCCCCGGTGCCCGTCGGGCCGGTGCGGGCGGGATGCCCTGCCAGGGTGTCTACTACACCCCCGAGGGTGTCAAGCCGCGCGTGGCCATGATCGCCACGCATTACCAGATCGATTTCTCCGAGCACTACCTCGCGGAGTACATGGCCGAGCGCGGCATCGGGTTCCTGGGCTGGAACACCCGCTACCGGGGGTACGAGTCGGACTTCGTCCTCGACCGGGCCGTGGTGGACATCGGCGTCGGGGTGCGCTGGCTCAAGGAAGAGGCCGGGGCCGAGCACGTGATCCTGCTCGGCAACTCCGGCGGCGGATCGCTCACAGGTGCCTACCACGCGCAGGCGGTCGAACCGTCCCTGCGCCCGGGGATCGGCAAGGCGCCGGCCACCGGACTGGACGACCTGATCCCCGGCGACGCCTACGTATCCCTCGCCGCGCACCTCGGACGTCCCCAGGTCATCACCGGCTGGCTGGACGCCTCGGTCATCGACGAGCACGACCCGACGCTGACCGACCCGAAGCTGGACCTGTTCAACCCCGAGAACGGCCCGCCGTACTCGGCGGAGTTCCTGGAGCGCTACCGGGCGGCGCAGGTCGCTCGCAACCACCGGATCACTGCTTGGGCCAAGGCCGAGCTGGCCAGGATCGAGGCGCTGGGCTTCCAGGACCGTCCCTTCACTGTGCAGCGCGTATGGGCGGACCCGCGGATGGTCGACTCGACGGTCGACCCGTCGGACCGCCCGGACAACTGGTGCTATCGCGGCGTGCCGGCCGTGGTGAACCGCTGTGGCCGAGGCCTGGGCAGCGAAACGACACTGCGGAACTGGCTGGACATGTGGAGCCTGTCCGAGTCCCAGTGCCGGGCGGAAGAGCACCTGGGCAAAGTGACGGTTCCCGCGATCGTCATCAACCCGCACGGGGACGCCGGCGTGTACCCGAGCGACGCCGACGCGATATACGACGCCATCGCGAGTGACGACAAGAAGCGGCTCGACCTCCCCGGCGACCACTACTTCCAGGAGCCCGAGGGTGCCCGCATCCGGGTTGCCGATGTGATCACTGAGTGGATCAACGAGCACTTCCCGCAGAACCGGGCGTAGCTTCGGGGCCGGGTCAGTCCCCAGTCGGACTGGCCCTGCTCCGGTGAAAGCCGTGCTGTACGTCGCGATACCGCTCGGTGGCCGCGGACGCGGCCCGATTCGCGCGGCACGCTCCGGTCAGGTCGACGCGGATGACCCGGCCGCCACCGGCGCGGCGCTGCGCGACGAACAGCTCCTCGCCGTTCACCGCGACGGCCGCCGGCGACTCGAAGCCGTCGAGCACCCGCCGGTCGTGGGACTCGTCGACGGCGACGTGGTGGCCCTGGGACAGGCGGCCTGACGCGTCGAACTTCGCGGCCGTGGGGAAGGTGAACCCCTCGGCCACTAACGTCTGGACCAAATTCGCTATGGGCGGCCTCGGACTGCGCATCGGTGGCGGCACGGACGAGATCATGAAGAACGCCATCGCGGAGCGTGTGTTGGGGCTGCCCCAGGAACCACGGGGCTCGTGATCGCGGTCAGACGAGCTGAACGCTCACTTCCTCGGCGGCGGCCTTCAACGACTCGGCGATCTCCTTCCGGAGCGTCGCGGTCATGCGGTAGGTCGGCACCGACACGTTGAGGCAGAGCAGGGTACCGCTGGGACTCTCGATCGCCACCGCGACCGAGGCGACACCCTCCTCGCTCTCCTCCTGGCTGGTCGCATAGCCCCGCTTCCGCGACCGCTGAATCGCCTGCTCCAACTCGCTCCGCTTCGCGATGGTCCGCTTCGCGACAGGGTCCAGCTCGTCGTCCGGGTAGAGCTCGCGCAATTGCTCGGTCGGCAGCCGACTGAGCATCGCCTTCCCGCTGGAAGTCGCGTGTGCCGGAACCACTTTGCCCGCCCGGGAGCTGACGCGCACCGCGCGCGTGCCCTCGACGGCGTCGAGGAAGTTGACGTTGCTTCCTTCCAGGCGGGCAAGGTGCACGGTCTCTCCGAACTCCTTGTTCAACCCCTCAAGCACCGGGCGCACCCGCGCGCGTACGTCGACCTGCCGCATGATCGCCGAGGCCACCGAGCTCAACGCGGGGCCGGGCTCGTAGGCTCGGGTCGACGGGTTCTGCGTCACGAACCCGCGGTACTGCAACATCGCGAGCAGCCGGTGGGCGGTTGACGAGGCCACCCCCAGATGCGAGCTTGCGTCGGTCAGCCGGATCTGCCGATGGTCGCCGAACCAGAGGAGGAGCCGCAGCGCGTTGTCCACCGACTCGATCGGATACTGCGGCGCTTTGTTCTGCCGCGGCCGCTCCTGCTTGTCCGCCATACGTCGTCAGGGCCGCGGAGCTCTCGCGAGCCCGCTTCCCTTCCTCCTCTCGATTGCGTGCGATGTACCGCACACGGCCTACCGGCGATTTCCTTGACTTCAACACCGTTGCGTTTGGGTGTGAAGGCACTGGTCAAGGGGATTGAATGAGGCAACGGGACACCTGAGGATCAACTATCGGCGAAGAAAGTCGATCAAGGTCAGGGGTCCCGCTGCAGGAGCAGTCTGTCATCACGCGCACGATCGAGACAGCCGGGGGTGTGTACGCGCCCGGGTATCTGGGAGAGTTGACCCAGATCGTGGACTTCGCCCTGGTGGACGCCGTGCTGGAGGAGACCGGGACACGCGAGAAGCGGCTGCGGCTGCTGCCCTCGCGGGTCGTGGTGTATTTCGTCCTCGCGCTGGCCCTGTTCGAGCACGCCTCCTACCGGATGGCCTGGAACGCGTTGACCGCCTCGCTGCAGGGGCTGCCCTTGGTACGCCCGGCCCTCTCGTCCTTGTCCCGGGCCCGGCGGCGCATCGGTTCCGCCCCGCTCAAGGCCCTGTTCAAGGCCCTGGCCAGCCTGGTCGGCCGCCCGCGGGATGCGGGGGTCACCTGGCGGGCCCTGCGCTGTGTGGCCCTGGACGGCACCCTTCTGCACGTCCCCGACGATGAACAGCTCACCTGGCGCTACCCCAAACGCAGCGGCGAAAGGCTGGAGTTCGGCTACCCGGTGCTGCGGCTCGTCGCGCTGGTCGAGTGCGGCACCCGCGCACTGCTGGACGCCGCCTTCGGCCCGAGTCCACCGGCGAACTCGACTACGCCGCCCGGATGTTGAACGCCTTGGACTCCTCGATGCTGCTGGCCGATGCTGCCTTTGATGCGAGCATCTCCCTGAACAACGTGACTCAGCGTGACGCACAGTTCCTCATACGCTCCTCCGCCCGCCGGGTGCCCACCCCCTTCCGGTACCTCGGCAACGGTTCTGACTCGCCTCGGCTACGCCGTCCTGCCCGCCCTGCCCACCGTCCGCGTCAGGCCCCCGGCGGCATGGGGAGTCCGACGCAAAGTGCGACCCGGAGCTTGCCGGTTACACTCTAATGAGTAGAGAATGTCTCTGGCAGACAGAGCTAGTGAAACCGAGGCTGAGCCGCCATGCGAGATCACGGAACCGTCCTCGACGACGTTCGTCGCGGGATGACACCTGCGTACATCTACAACGACCGCGAGATCTTCGAACTGGAGAAGGAGCGGCTGTTCAGCCGGGCGTGGATGTTCGTGGGCCACGAATCGGAAGTGCCCGAGCCCGGCGACTACGTCGTGCGCCGCGTGCTGGAGGACTCCTTCATCATCGCCCGGGGAAACGACGGCCAGGTCCGGGCCATGTTCAACATGTGCCTGCACCGGGGCATGCAGGTGTGCCGCGCGGAGATGGGCAACGCGACCCACTTCCGGTGCCCTTACCACGGCTGGTCCTACCGGAACGACGGACGGATCGTCGGCCTGCCCTTCCACCAGGAGGCGTACGGCGGCGAGGAAGGCTTCCGCCGCAAGGGCCAAGCCCTGCTGCCGGCCCCCGCGATCGACACCTACAACGGGCTGATCTTCGTCAGCCTGGACCCCGACGCCCCGCCGCTCACCGAGTACCTCGGCGACTTCACGTTCTACCTGGACTACTACACAAAGCAGTCGGCGAGCGGCATCGAGCTCCGCGGACCGCAGCGCTGGCGGGTGAAGTCGAACTGGAAGATCGGCGTCGAGAACTTCGCCGGTGACATGTACCACACGCCGCAGACCCACACCAGCGTGGTCGAGATCGGCCTCTTCCGCGAGCCCAAGGCGGAGAAGCGCAAGGACGGTTGCACCTACTGGGCCGGACGCGGTGGCGGCACGACGTACAAGCTGCCCCCGGGCACCCTGGAGGAGCGGCTCCGGTACGTCGGCTACCCGGACGAGATGATCGAGCGGATGAAGACCACGTGGTCGGAGGAGCAGCTGTCGCTGATCGGCGACAACGGCTTCATGATCTCCGCGGCGTCGGCGTTCCCGAACATCAGTTTCGTGCACAACTGGCCCAAGGTCGAAGACTCCGACGAGGTGCTCCCCTTCATCTCGATCCGCCAGTGGCAGCCGATCAGCGAGGACGAGACCGAGGTGCTGTCCTGGTTCGCCGTCGACAAGGAGGCGCCGGAGGAGTTCAAGGCGTTGTCCTACAAGGCGTACCTCATGTGCTTCGGCAGCTCGGGCATGTTCGAGCAGGACGACGTGGAGAACTGGGTCTCGCTCACCAGCACCGCCGCCGGATCGATGGCGCGCCGACTGCTGCTCAACAACCGGATGGGCTTGCTCTCCGACAACAGCCCGGTGGTCCCGGCCCTGACGGACGACGAGTTCTCCGGCCCCGGCGTGGCCCGGATCGGTTACGGCGAGTACAACCAGCGGTTCCTTCTCGCGGACTGGGCCGACCATCTGGAGCGACCTGCGGCCACCCAACCGCCGGTCGAGGTCGGAACGCCCGATTCACCACGCGGAGCCACCACCGGCGAGGACGACGAGCTTGCGGAGGTCGGTCGATGAACGCCAACCGCATCCGGGTCGACTCCCGCAAGTCCCCGCTGGGAGCGCACGCCTCGACCACGAGCCGGGTGGGAGCCTCGCTCGCGTTCGACGACACGCGGCACCTCACCGCCCACAAGTGGCTGGTCGACGAGGCGTACATCCTGGACACGCAGGACTACACCGCGTGGCTGGACGTGCTCACCGAGGACATCCACTACTTCATGCCAGTGAAGGTGACCACCGCGCTGGGCAGCGGCTACGACACCGCACCGGGAATGGCGCATTTCGACGAGAACATGTACTCCCTCCGTCAGCGGGTGGCCCGGTTCGCGACCGAGCACGCCTGGACCGAGGACCCGCCGTCCCGGCTCCGCCACTTCGTCACCAACGTGCGAACGTTCGCCACCGATCGTGACGACGAACTCATCGTCGAATCAGCGGTGTTGCTGTTCCGCAGCCGCGGCGACGTGGTGGAGTCCGCGCTCGTCTCCGCAGGTCGCGAGGACCTGCTGCGCCGGTGCGACGGCGTGTGGAAGCTGGCCCGCCGCCTGATCGCCGCCGATGAGTCGGTGATCCGCATGCAGAACCTGGCGATCTTCCTATGAGCCAGGAGCCCATCACCTCCGGGCCGGAGCCCGAAGCGACGGAACCCGAAGCGACGGAACCAGCCGACGTCCGACGGCGGCGCTTCCTCGAAAACGCGGTCGGGGAACCGATCGTGATCGCGAACGAGTTCGCCGAGATCCGCGTCGTTTGTGTGCAGACCCGCAACGGAGCCCGTCTGCTGATCGACTCTCCGAAGTCCGGGCAATGGATCACCCTCGACCCACTGGAGCTCGAAGCCCTGACGTGGCAGGGCCCAGCGACGTTCTCCGCCATGGTGGGTCATCCCTTCGAGCCGCTGCTGAAGGAAATCCCCTGACGCCTCGCGGCCCCAGGAAGCCGTGGCAGGCACGCCACAGCGGCCCGCACACACGCGGCCGATCCAGGCCGTGACCCCCGGCTTCCGCCGAAGTCCCCTTCACCGAGAACCCGTTGCGGTTCCCTTAGCTAGGAGCGTTCCCTCATGACCGGCTGGATGGACGGCCAGCGCGCACTCGTCGTCGGCGGCGGATCCGGTATCGGACGCGCCGTTGTCGACGCCTTCCTGTCGGAGGGCGCCCGGGTCGCGGTGCTCGAACGCGACCAGGCCAAGGTCGACCGCCTCGCCGCGGAGCTTCCCGAGGTGCCGGTCGTCACCGGGGACGCGACCCTCGCCGCGGACAACCGCACCGCGGTGGACCGCGCCGTACAGCAGTTCGGCGGCCTCGACGTGCTGGTCAGCTGCGTCGGGATCTTCGACTTCTACCGGGGGCTGACGGAGCTCGGCGAGGACGAGATCGACGGCGCGTTCGACGAGATCTTCGCCGTCAACGTCAAGAGCCACCTCCACTCGGTGAAGGCCGCGCTGCCGGAGCTGCGCAAGTCGCGCGGGTCGGTGATCCTCACCGAGTCGACCTCGGCCTATTACCCCGGGCGCGGCGGCGTGATGTACGTCGCTTCCAAGCACGCCGTCCGCGGCCTCGTCACCGCGCTGGCGCACGAACTCGCCCCCGAGGTCCGGGTCAACGGGGTCGCGCCGGGCGGGACCATGAACACCGACCTGCGCGGCGCCGGCGCGCTCGGCCTGAGCGACAAGCGGCTCAACGACACGCCGGGGCGCGAGGCCGAACTCGCCGGACGGGTGCCGCTCGGCATCGCCATGTCCGGTGCGGACCACGCGTGGAGCTACGTCTTCCTGGCCTCCCGCCGGGCCCGGGGCATCACCGGGGACGTCGCTCATTCCGACGGCGGCATCCGGATCAAGTGACGGACCTTCAGAACCCGATCTTCGCAATCTTCCCGCAGGAGTGATGTACATGGCAGTCATCAGGGCCGATCTGGGGGCGTGCCAGGGCTACGCGAACTGCGTTGTCGGCGCCGACGATTACTTCGACATCGACGACGACGGCATTGTGGTCGTCCTCAAGGCCGAGGTCCCGGACGCGGACCGCAAGCGCGTCGAAGAGGCGGCGCGCAGCTGCCCGGTCTCCGCACTCAAGGTGACCGACGCATGACGCGCACGCTGATCGTCGGCGGCGCCGTCGGAGGCGTCCGCACGGCGCAGGCGCTGCGCGCGGGCGGGTACGACGGGGAGATCGTCCTCGCCGAAGCGGAGGCGGAGGCGCCGTACGACAAGCCTCCGCTCAGCAAGGGCCTGCTGACCGGGTCGTCCGGAGCGGACGACATCCGCCTGCTGACGCGGGAGCAGGCGGATGCGGCGGGCATCGGGCTGCGCCTCGGAGTGCGCGCCACCGGACTGGAACCGCGGGGCCGCATGGTCTCGTTCGACGACGGCAGCAGCATCGGGTACGACCATCTCGTGGTCGCCACCGGTGCCGCGGCTCGCCGTTCGCCCTGGGGGGACATGGACGGAGTGCACGTCGTCCGCACCCTGGCCGACGCGGCCGGGCTGCGGGCGGACCTCCTCGCCGGCGGCTCGCTCGTGGTCATCGGCGCCGGGTTCATCGGGGCCGAAGTCGCCTCCACGGGACGCCGGCTGGGCCTCGACGTGACGATGGTCGATCCGCAGCCGCTCCCGATGACCAGGTCCCTGAGCACGGACGTCGCCGGTGCGGCGATGGCCATGCACGAGGCCGCGGGGGTCCGGTGCCTGATGGGCATCGGCGTCACCGGCATCACCGGGAGCAAGGGGCAGCTGACCGTCACCCTCGACGACGGCACCGAGCTGAAGGCCGCAACCGTGGTCGTCGGTATCGGCGCGGTCCCCAACGACGGCTGGCTCGCCGGGTCCGGACTCACGCTGGAGAACGGCGTGGTCTGCGACGAGTACTGCCGGGCGGTCGGGACCACCGACGTCTACGCGGTCGGCGACATCGCCCGCTGGTTCGACCGGGCACGCGGGGCGCACGTCCGCGCCGAGCACTGGACCAACGCGGTTGACCAAGCGGCCTGCGTGGCACACAACATCCTCCACCCCGGGAACCTGCGGGCCTACGAACCCGTCGAGTTCGTCTGGAGCGACCAGCACGACTGGAAGATCCAGGTGGTCGGCGACACCTCCGGATCGGCCGCCACCACACTGTTGGGCGACCCGACGGCCGATCGACGCTTCGCCGCGCTCTACGCCGACGATCAGGGCCTGCTCCGCGGCGCCGTCGTCGTCAACTGGCCGCGCGTCATGGTGGAGTGCCGCAAGGCGCTGCGCGAGGGCACCGCCTGGAGCGACCTCGAACCCGGCCTTCGCGCCATCGCGAACGCCGCCAACCGCCCGGAGACCAAGGCATGACACCGACGCCAGCCCAGCGCGAACTGATCGCGCGCGCCTGCCGGGTGCTCGCCGTACGCGGACTCGCCGACGGAATCCTCGGTCACATCAGCCTGCGGATCGACGAGAACACCCTGCTCGTCCGCTGCCGCGGGGCGCAGGAGCGCGGGCTCGCCTTCACCACGGCCGCGGACGTCCACTGGGTCGACCTCGACGGCGCGCCAGCCGCCGTCGGCGAGCTCGCCGACGGCTACACGGTGCCCAACGAACTCCCGCTGCACACCGAGCTGCTGCGCAGGCGACCCGAGATCAACGCGGTCCTGCACGCGCACCCTCCGACCGTGGTGGCCGCCGACCTGGCGGGGTTGGGGGTCCGCCCGATCCTAGGGTCGTTCGACATCCCCGGGGCCCACCTCGCCGCCGGGGGCGTCCCGGTCTACCCGAGGGCGGTGCTGGTGCGCAGCCGCACCCTCGCCACCGAGGTGTGCGAGGCCATGGGCGACCGGCCGGTGGTGGTGATGCGCGGCCACGGCCTCACCAGCGTCGCCGACACCGTCGAACGCGCGGTCCTCCAGGCCGTCAGCGTCGACACCATCAGCCGGTTCTCCCTCCAGGTGGCGTCCGCGGGCGGCACCCTCGTCGACATCGCCGAGGAGGACTGGGCGGATCTCCCCGACCTCGGCGGATCGTTCAACGTCGCCACCTCCTGGCGCCACGAACTCGCCCGCCTCCACGACTGCGGCTGCTGAGCAGCGCGACAGCCCGCGCCCGCGGACCTTGGACCGAGACGGCACAAGGCCGCGGCGCGGGCGTTCCCCGTCGGTGCCCTGCCTGACTCCGCTGGCAAGACGCGGCTCGGGTCAGTGGCGTGGGCGGCCCAGCATGGCGAGGTAGGTGGGCATTTTGTCCACCGCTTTCCTGGCGACGCGGGTGGCCTGCACGGATCCGCGCAGGTGGTCGTGGACGACGAGCAGGTATCGGCCTTCCTGCCAACGGAGTTCGGCGCTGTACACGGTGACGGCTTCCCGGTCGCCGGCGTCGTCGTCGTCGGGGACTGCGCCAAGTTCCGCGTCCTCCGTCGGGACGGTGGGGTCATCCGGCACGGAGGTCTCCGGGACCGTGGTCACGCTGCGATCGCCTCCAGCCACGAGGACCACGATCGCGCCTCCTCGTCGGTGTCGATGCCTTCGCCGTACAGGTGATGTCCGAGCCACAGCGGCCACCGCCACGCGGCGCCGTTGAAGAAGCGGTAGAGCCCGTCCGCGGTGCGCAGCTCCAGGAAGTCCGCTTTGCGGTAATCGATCACCGCGTCCTGGGAGCGCATGCCCTGTGGGCGAAGACCACCGTTTCCCCCCGGGCCGCTTCGTCGCCGACGCCGACCGCGCGGGCCACTCGGGCGAACTGCCCGGACGGGTCCGGCGCCGGCTCGGCGCGGACGTACGCGGTCGGCCGCCGCCCGGAGTGCGCCAGGTACTTGCGCAGGGAGTGGTGGTAGACGTCGGCGTACCGCGTGGCGGCATCAGCGCGGGTGTCCCAGCCGTCGTCGGGATTCTCCTTCGTGCACCCAGTGGATCGTCATGCGCAGCCGCGTCGGCGCGCCGCCCGGGGCCGACAGGTCGTAGCTCAGCGTGTTGGAGAAGCCGGTGTCGTCGGCGTAGCGGCACGCGAAGCGGTGCGGCGGTTCCCACGCGGTGACGGTGGCGGGCCCCCGGGACACCGCATGCGCGTCGCCGCCGAGGACGTCGACCTCCACGGCACCCGCATCCGCACGGGCGACGCCGTCCAGTTCATCCTCGTCTCGGCGAACCGCGACCCGCGCCGCCACCCTGTCCCGGGATGCCTGGGCATCACGCGCGGCGCCGACGAGCAGTCCGAGGGGCACATCGGTTTCGGCCACGGCATCCACTACTGCCTCGGTGCGTCCCTCGCCCGCCTCCAATGCGAAGTGGCCCTGGGCGCCCTGCTCGCCCGCTATCCCGACCTCCCCCTTGCCGTACCGGCGGCCCGCATGGCACGGAGGGTCATCGCGGGCACGGCTCCCCGCCTCACCGAACTGCCCCTGGCGGTGTAGCGCGGAATCGTCCGGGCGTCCGCGAACCGTGCTCCCGGTATTGCCGGCAGCCGCGAGCAGGGCCGGTGTGCCGTCCCGTCCTTGTGGACGGATAGCACACCGGGCCCGCTTGCACCTCAGACCGGTCTCTTCTCGTTCTCTTCGTGGGAGAACGAGAAGAGCGTCGCCGTCACGTGCCGGAGAATCGAGGCGCCCGCTTCTGGCAGAACGCCTCGACTCCTTCAGCGAAGTCGGCGGTCCGGAACAATGCGGACTGCCCTTCGCGCTCAGCTTCCAGCGCATGGGGTAGCTGCGCCAGAACGGTGGCGTTGAAAGCTCGTTTGGATTCCGCGTACGCCACGGTCGGACCTTCCGCGAGCCGCGTCGCGAGCTGGTCGACCTCGGCTTCGAACGCATCGTCGGGGAAGGCCGCCGCGATCAGCCCCCATTCGACGGCGAGGGGGGCCGGGATGCGTTCGGCGAGCATGGCCATCCGGTTGGCCCGTGCCCGGCCGATCGCGGCCGGAATCAAGGCGGTCGCTCCCCCGTCTGGCATCAGGCCCGCGTTGGCGAAGGCCAGCAGGAAATACGCCGATTCCTTGGCGACGGTGAAGTCGGCAGCTATCGCGAACGAGCAACCCACGCCGACCGCAGGGCCGTTCACCGCGGCGACGACCGGTTTGGGAACCCGGCGCACCGCCGTGGTCAGCCGGTTGGCCGCGTCGATGATCACGGGATCGGGGGTTCCCCCCTCTCCCACCTCGCCGTTCGCGGCGAGGTCGGCGCCGGAGCTGAAGGCCCGGCCGGCCCCGGTGAGCACGATCGCACGTACGCCCGCGTCCGTGCCGCTGCTTTCGATGGCGCGAGCCGCCGTGTTCAGCATCGGCGTGGTGAGCGCGTTCAGGCTCTCGGGCCGGTTGAACGTCACCCGCAGGATCGTGCCGGTTCGGGCAACGAGTACGTCGTCGTTGTGTGGTGTGGACATCGTCGGCCTTTCTCGAAGCACCCAGGGTGTCGCGCGGAACTACCGCCCACCGAATGTGTCACGCAGCGCGCCCTTGACGACCTTGCCGCCCGCATTGCGCGGCAGTTCACGGACAATGTGGACCTCGGTCGGCAACTTGTACTTCGCAAGGCAGCCTTGGGCCCACTGCCGGATCTCCGCCACGGTGAGGTCCGCGTCGGAGTCCCTGGGGACGATCACCGCGACCGGTGTCTCGCCCCAGCGTTCGTGCGGGCGTCCGATGACGCTGACCTCAAGGACGTTCGGGTGCGCGGCGAGCGCGTTCTCGACCTCGGCGCAGTAGATGTTCTCGCCGCCGGAGATGATCATGTCCTTCTTGCGGTCCACGACGTAGAAGAAGCCCTCGTCGTCGACCCTCACCAGGTCTCCGGAGTGGAACCACCCGCCCTCGAACGCTTCCGCGGTTGCCTGGGGGTTGTTCCAGTAGCTCGTCATCATGGTCGGGCCCCGGTAGACGATCTCACCGATCTCGCCGGGAGCGACGTCGTTCATCTGGTCGTCGACCACCCGGACCGCCAGGGTGCTGATCGGCTTGCCCACCGAGCCGAGCTTGCGCAGTGCGTCCTTGCCGTCCAGCACGCAGGTGACCGGGGACATCTCGGTCTGCCCGAACAGCGCAACATTGACGGCTCCGGGGAACACCTCGGCCATCCTGTTCAGCAGCGTGTCCGTCGCGGGGGCGGCTCCCCAGCTCGTAATCCTCAGGTGCGAGAGGTCGCGCGAGGAGATCGAGGGGTCGTCACAGAGGGACTGCCAGAGGGTCGGCACCAGGAAGACGCTCGTCACCTTCTCGGATTCGAGGGTGTCGAGCACCTGGCCGGCCGAGAGCTGCCCGGTGGGCATGATGACGAGGCAGCCGCCGATCAGGATCAGCGGTATGACGCTGCCGATGGCGCCGCTGTGGAAGAGCGGTGAGGCGCACAGGCTGATCTCGCCGCCATCCCAGAGCCGCCAGGCCCGGGTGATGGTCAGGGCCTGTCCCTGGAGGTTCTGATGGGAGAGCACCGCCCCCTTGGGACGCCCGGTGGTGCCGGAGGTGTAGAGGATCAGCGCCGGTGTGGCCTCGTCGACGTCGACCGCCGGGTGCGGGTCGCCGGCTTCGTCCATGAGGTACACGTAGAGTTCGGCGTTCTCCCCGGCTGCCCCGGTGTCCGCGCCGGACACCACCAGCCGCAACGACCCGGACATGTGCGCACGAGCATCCACGGCAGTGGCGGCCAACGCGCTCTCGGCGACGAGGAGGTCGGCACCGCAGTCGTCGAGGATGGACGCCATCTCCTCCGGACTCAACCGGAAGTTGACCGGGACAGCGATCGCCCCCAGGCGGTTCGTGGCGAGCATGGTCTCGATGGACTCGGGGCGGTTGTACATCAGGATGGCGACCCGGTCGCCGTACCCGACACCGCGCCGCGACAGGGCGTCCGCCAGGGCGGCGACGCGCTCGCGCAGCTCGCCCCAGGTGGTCGTCACGCCTTCGAATCGCAGGGCGGGCCGATCCGGAATCTGGAAGGCGTGCCGTTCCAGGTGGTTCACCCAGTGGTTGCGCCGCGAACTGAGCGGCGCTTCGACGCTACGGCTCATCGACTGGTCCGACATCCGCGGTGTCCTCTCTGCGTTTTCAGGTCCGTTGCGAGCCCCGGAACGGTCACCACCACGACTCCGTGATCGCCAGTCGTCGGGCGACGGTCCGGTCAAAAGCCGTGGCGAAGTCTGGGGCAATGTCACCGCGCGGTGTGTGCCGCGGTGTCCGTGCTCCTGCCCGGACCGATGCACGCCGATGGGCGCGGGGCCCATCGGCGTGCCACCTTCGGCGGCCTCGCCTACCGGGGGGCCATCCGGATCGCGCCGTCGAGGCGGATGACCTCGCCGTTGAGCATCGGGTTCTCGGTGATGTGCTGGACCAGCGCGGCGTACTCCTCGGGACGGCCGAGGCGGCTGGGGTGCGGCACCTGGGCACCCAGGGACTGCTTGGCCTCTTCCGGGAGCGAGGCCAGCATGGGGGTCTCGAACAGACCGGGCGCGATGGTGACCACGCGGATGTGCCGGCTGGCCAGGTCGCGGGCGACCGGCAGGGTGAGGCCGACGACGCCGCCCTTGGACGCGGAGTACGCGGCCTGGCCGATCTGCCCGTCGAACGCGGCGACCGACGCGGTGTTAACAATGACCCCGCAGTCGCCGTCGACCGGCTGGTTGGCGCTCATCCGCTCGGCTGCCAGGCGGATGACGTTGAAGGTGCCGATCAGGTTGACCTGGATGACCCCGGCGAAGAGGTCCAGAGCCAGCGGCCCGTTCTTGCCCAGCACCCGGGCCGGGGTGCCGATGCCGGCGCAGTTCACCGCGATGCGCACGTCCCCAAGCCGACCGGCGGCGTCGAGGGCGGCGGCCACGTCCTGCTCGCTGGTCACGTCGGCAGCGGCGAAAACAGCCCGGTCGCCGAGCTTGGCGGCCACGGCCGCGCCATCGGAGCTCGGAAGGTCCACCAGGGCCACCGAGGCTCCGGCGTCCAGCAGCCGCTGGGCGGTGGCCAGGCCCAGGCCGGAGGCCCCGCCTGTGATGACTGCGACGCTGCCTGCGATGTTCACGATGCGTTCTCCAGGAGAGGTGATGGCGGATCAGATGCGCTCGATGATGGTGGCGTTGGCCATGCCGCCGCCCTCACACATGGTTTGCAGGCCGTAGCGTCCGCCAGTCGCCTCCAGCTGCCCCAGCAGCGTGGCCAGCAGGCGCCCGCCGGAGGCACCGAGCGGGTGGCCGAGCGCGATCGCGCCGCCGCGCGGGTTCAGCTTGTCGAGGTCGGCGCCGACCTCACGCTGCCACACCAGCGGCACGGGCGCGAACGCCTCGTTGACCTCGTACGCGTCGATGTCGTCGATCGTCAGGCCCGAGCGCGCGAGGATCTTCTCGGTGGCCGGGACGACACCGGTGAGCATCAGCAGCGGGTCCGAGCCGGTGACCGCGAAGGAGTGGAACCGGGCGCGAGGCGTGAGGCCCAGCCGCTCGGCGGTGGCGGCGCTCATGATGAGGGCGGCGGACGCGCCGTCGGTCAGCGGCGAGGAGTTGCCGGGGGTGATCCGCCAGTCGATCTCCGGGAAGCGCGCGGCCTCCGGTGCCCCGGTGAACGCGGGCTTCAGGCCCGCCAGGCCCTCCGCCGTGGTGGCCGGGCGCACGGTCTCGTCCACGGTGTGCCCGCCGATCGGGACGATCTCCCGGTCGAAGCCACCGGATGCCGCGGTGGCAGCGGCCAACTGGTGGGAGCGAGCCGAGAAGGCGTCGAGCTCCTCGCGGTCCAACTTCCAGCGGGCGGCGATCAGTTCGGCGGAGACGCCCTGCGGGATCAGTCCCTCGGTGTAGCGGCGGCCCAGCAGCGTGCCGGAGGTGTCCGCTCCCCGCGCGCTGGAGAACATCGGGACCCGGCTCATCGACTCCACGCCGCAGGCGATCACGACGTCGTAGGCGCCCGCGATGACGCCCTGGGCGGCGAAAGACGCGGCCTGCTGGCCGGAGCCGCACTGGCGGTCGATGGTGGTGGCCGGGACCGACTCCGGGAAGCCGGCGGCGAGCAGGGCGGTGCGGGTGATGTTGAGGGCCTGCTCGTCGGTCTGCGAGACGCAGCCGCCGATCACGTCGTCGACCAGCGCGAGGTCGAGGCCGTTGCGCTCGACGAGGGCCTGGAGGACCGTGGCGAGCAGGTCCACCGGGTGCACGGAGGACAGGGCGCCTCCGGGCTTGCCCTTGCCGGACGCGGTGCGCACCACGTCGACGATGACGGCGTCGTTCATTTGGTGTCCTTTCAGGGACGGATCGCGGCGGTTCAGGGAGGGGCATCCGCGGCTCGGCGGTGCGCCCGGCGGTCCGGACGCGGGGTGCTCAGCGGCCCCGCCACACCGGAGCGCGCTTCTCGGCGAACGCGCGCGAACCTTCCTGGGCGTCCTCGCTCGCGAATACGGCCTGCCATTCGCGCTCGTTCTCGTCCCACATCGCGGGTTCCCAGTCGGAGCCGAAGTCCTCACTGCGGTGGATGAGTCGCTTGCTGGCCTGGAGGGCCAGCGGGGCACCCTCGGCGACGGTCTCGGCCAGCTCCAGCGCCACCTCGACCGACGTGCCGGCCGGTGCGACCCGGTTGACCAGCCCCCACCGAGCGGCGGTGGCGGCGTCCAAGGGCTGGCCGGTGAGCGCCATCTCCAGCGCGATCTTCTTCGGCACCTGGCGCGGCAGCCGCAGCACGCCGCCCGCGGCGGCGAACAGGCCGCGACGCACCTCGGGAAGGCCGAACTGCGCGTTCTCGTCGGCCACGACGAGGTCGCAGGCGAGCGCGATCTCGGTGCCGCCGCCGAGGGCGAAGCCGTTGACCGCCCCGATGACCGGCTTGGCGATGAAGTGGTTGACCAGGCCGGCGAAGCCCCAGTCCTCATGCCCGGGAGCCATGACGGGCTCGCCGGCTGCCGCCGCCTTCAGGTCCATTCCGGCGCAGAACGCCCGCCCGGCGCCGGTGATCACGGCCACCCGCAGCTCGGGATCGGCGGCGACCTCCTCCAGCGCCTCGCCCACGGCAGCCGACAGCGCGGCGTTGACCGCGTTGAGGGCCCGGGGCCGGTTGAGGGTGATGAGCGCGACAGCGCCGCGACGCTCCAGCAGCGCCGCCGGCTCAGCGGCCTCGGGGTTCCCGTCCGTCATCGCCAACCTCCGCACTTACTTATCGATCGCTAAGCAGGGAACTTAGACCGCAGGACCCCGGGCGTCAAGCCCTGGACCAGCGGATGAAACCGGCAAGGGCCGTTCCACGAGGCGAATTGACGCGGTGCACACCGGGGCATCGTCCGCCTGGGCCAAGCGCGTGGGGGTGGTCGCGGCCCTTTCCTGGCGCCCGCCCGGCCTGACAGCGCGGCCACACGCGCCTGTCACACCCCGTCAGTCGGCGCCAGCCGCCCGACCGCACACACATCGACGGCCCGCCAGCAGTCGGCTGACGGGCCATCACAGAATGCGATGCTGCTGCGCGCGTCCGGCACCGAACCGGCCCGTTGCCGGTGGTCCAGCGCCGGTTCGGCAGGGGTGTTCGGCAGGGCCTAGATTCCGCTCAGACCGTGCATGGTCGCGGTGACGCCGACCTCGTCCATCGCGTCCAGCGGCAGGACGAAGTCGGTGTGGTCGAGTGCGGTGTCGAAGTTCTCTCGAACGTCGTCCGGAGTCAGGTCGGCATTGAAATAGCCGCGCGCGGCGCCGAAGAACACCTCACCGACCCGGCCGCCGCCGACCGAGATCACCCGGCCGGTGACCGGGCAGTCCGCGTGCGCGAGGTAGGCCACGACGGGCGACACCCGCGCCGGGTCGAGGTGCTCGTCGAGAGCGCCGAACACGGTACCGGCCATCCGGGTGGCCGCGATCGGGGCAATGGCGTTGACCTTGATCCCGCTCGCCTCACCCTCGACGGCCAACGAGCGTGTCAGGCCGACGATCCCCATCTTCGCGGCCGCGTACGCCACTCCCTTGCCCATCCCGAACAGACCGACGCCGGACGTGGTGTTCACGATCCGCCCGTACCTCTGCGCCACCATCGGTCCCCAGGCCGCGCGGGATACGTTGAAGCAGCCGATCAGGTGCGAGCCGAGCACGGACATCAGCCGCTCGTCGTCGAGGTCGCCGAAGCCGACGAGGCCGCCGGTGGTCCCGGCGTTGTTCACGACGATGTCGACGCGGCCGAACTCGCGCAGCGCCGTCCCGACGATCTCGGCGCCCCCGGCCGAGGTCGCCACATTGTCGGCGTTCGCGACCGCAGTCCCGCCCGCGACGGTGATCTCGGCGACGACCGACTCGGCGGTCTCGGCGGATCCTCCCGAGCCGTCCAGCCCACCGCCGAGGTCGTTGACGACCACTGCGGCGCCCAGGGAGGCGAGCAACAACGCGTGTGCCCGGCCCAGGCCGCGCCCGGCACCGGTGACGACCGCGACTCTCCCAGTGAGTTCCATCGTTTCCTCACCCTCCTCGTGATTTCCGAGCACGGAACCGCGCCTCGTGCTCGCCGGAGGCCCGGCCGGTCCCGGTCTGCCAAGCCCCTGCTGGGGGCCGCGCCGCCTGGCACCGCGCCTCGCCGTATTGCGGCCCTGTCACATAGGTCCGGCCACGCGCTGTGGGGCTGCGCTGCACAAGACGCGGTGCCAGGCGACGCGACCTCACCCGGCGGGGTGTTCGAAGGGACCTACTGGGCGCGTCCCAGCACCACGACCTGCCAGTTGCCGGTGGTCCAGCGGCGGGTGACCTTGATACTGCGGATCAGCCAGCGGCCGTCGACCTTCACCAGCTGCCTGTCGTACTGGCCGCCCAGCACCCACGACGAGTCGCCGGTCGTGTTGGGCAGCGCGTGGGTCGCCTGGAACTGGGAGACACACCTGGCCTGGTCGCCGGAGCCCTCGACGATGTGCGACGCCACGAGGTGCTGGGTGATCGGGTCGTTCACCAGGAGAGCCGCCGCGTGCTTCTCGTACTCGGCACGGGTGAACCGCTCCAGGCCACGGTTGCTGACATCCGTGTAGTCCAGTCCGATCTCGTCGGCCATGAGCGCGGCGAGTTCGGGCCAGCGCTTCTCGTCGACGTACAGCGCCATCCGATTGCAGGTGTCCATGATGGCGAGCCGGTCCACCACATCGAGCGAGTTGACCGTCACAGTCACTGCCCCTCTCAATCAGGCCGGCACCCGGTCGGCGCCGACGTCTAAACCTGCCCGGCGATGGAGCCCGTATCCACCGGGCACGGGGGAACTCCGCCGGGTCGGCCGGGATCTGCGGAAGCAACGCCATCGCCCCGTCTCGGGGTGGCGTCACCGGTGTCACAGGTACAGTTCCGCCACGGCCGCGCTCTGAGCGCGCAGTTCGGCGGTGGGCCCGGACAGCGCCACCTTTCCGCGCCGCAACACGTAGGCCCGCTGGGCGCTTTCCAGCGCCAGCCGGGTCTGCTGTTCGACGATGAGCACGGCCGCACCGTCGGCGGCAGCCGCGGTCAGCGCGTCGAGCAGGCGCCGGACGATCAGCGGCGCGAGGCCCAGGGCAAGCTCGTCGGCGATCAGCACATTCGGGTGGGTCGCGAGGATACGCGCCAGCGCCAGCATCTGCTGTTCGCCGCCGGAGAGCAGGCCGGCCCGCACGTCCAACCGCCGCTCCAGCTCCGGGAAGTGCGCCAGCGCGTCGTCCATGGGGCCGCGGCCGAGCCGCAGGTTCTCCTGGACCGTCAGACCCATGAACACGCACCGCGACTCGGTCAACAGCCCCATGCCGCCGCGGATGCGCTTGAACAGCGGTCCGGGCCGCTCCGAGCCGTTCAGCCGCACGTTGCCACCGAGCAACCCGATCTGGCCCGCGCACGCCCGGATGGTCGTGGTCTTGCCGGCGCCGTTGGGGCCGAGCAACGCGACGACCTCACCGGCGTGCACCTCAAGGTCGATCTCCGACACCGCCGCCACCCCGTGGTAGCCGGCCGACATGCCGAATGCCTGCAATGCCGCCTCGGTCATTGCGCACTCCGTTCCAGGGTCTCGTCGGTGCCGCGGGTGTGGCCGTCGCCGGCGGGCGCGGCTGCGTCGTCCTCTCCGAGGTAGGAGCGGATGACTTCCGGATGACGGCGGACCTCCTCCGGCGAGGCGTGTGCCGTCACGGTGCCGAAATTGAGGGCCAGGATGCGGTCCGAGACGGACATGACGAGGTCGACGTCGTGCTCGATGAGCAGGACCGCGATTCCCCAGCTCTCCGACAGCCGCCGCACCAGTGCCTTCAGGGCCTGCCGGTCGACGTCGTCGAGGCCGGCCGCCGGTTCGTCCAGCAGCAGAACGGTGGGGTTGCAGGCGACGGCGCGTGAGATCGCCAGCAGTCGGCGCTGCCCATAGCTCAGATCACCCGGCGCTCCGTCGAGCGCGTCGCCGAGCCCGAACTCCTGCACCGCCGCCGACGCGGCGACGTCCAACGCCGGTCGCCTCGGCCAGAACATCGCGCCGAGCGCCCTGCGGAAGGTGGACTTCTCCGACGCCACCAGCAGGTTCTCACCCACCGACAGGTCCTCGAACAGCTCCAGCGACTGGAAGGAGCGGATCACGCCGAGTCGGCTGCGGTGGTGCGGCGCGGTGCCTTGCAGCTGCTCGCCGTCCAGCGTGATCGAGCCCTTGGACGGGACATATCCGGTCAGCGCGTCAATGATGGTGGTCTTGCCGGCGCCGTTCGGCCCGATGACACCAAGCACCTCGCCGCTGCGCAGCTCGAAATCCACCCCGTTGACGGCGGTGACCGCGCCGAACTGCACGGTCAGGCCGCTCACCGCCAGCACCTTGGCCTCGCCGCGGCCAGGCGCGTCGCCGACCACGGACTGGACCGCGATCGAGCTGCTCGCGGCGTACGACGACGCCTTGGCCGGGAACAGCTTGCGCTTGACCACCCGCGCCTGTTCGAGGCCGCTGCCGACCATGCCGTCCGGGTTGAAGATCACCGTGAGCAGCAACAGCACACCCCCGACCAGGGTCAGCCAGTCGCCCAGACCGATGTTGTGGATCACCTTGTTGCCCAGGCCGCTCGGTTCGAGCACGCCGCCGGCCGCGGCGCCAGGCACGAAGCCGACACCGCCGATGACGGACTGCACCACGTAGTTGACCGACTGAAACGGGTCGAAGCTGGTGAACAGCGCGTTGGGGTACCGGAACGCGACCAGGATCGCGCCAAGGGTGGCGATCACCGACGACATCACGAACGCCGCAAGCTTCGCGCCGACCACGTTGACACCGAGTGAGGCCGCGGCCCGCTCGTTGCTGCGCACCGAGATCATCCGGCGGCCCAGCCCGGAACGGCGCAGGTTGCACAGGGCGATGCCCACGAGGACGAACAGCGCGAGGGCGACCAGGGCGTACCGGCGCGGGTACGTGGTCTCGTCGAACTCGAATCCGAGCAGGGACGGGAAGCCCACATCGAGGCCGACGTCCCCGCCGGTCAGCTTCACCGTGCTGAACACAAGGGAGTTGAGGGCGGCGGCCAGGCCCAACGTCACCACGGCGAGCGTTGCGCCGCGGGTGCGTACCGCCGGGAGGCCCACCAGAATCCCGACCGGCACCGCGGCGGCGAGACCGACCAACACCGCCAGCGGCAGCGGCCAGTCGGCCGAGGCGACCAGGCGGGCGGTGGCCAGCGCTCCCAGGCCGCCGATCGACAGCTGTGCGAGCGAGAGTTGGCCCGCGTAGCCGATCAGCAGGACGAGGGACAGCACGATGATCGCGGCGATGAGGGTGGACGTCGTGGCCATGACCCATTCGAGCGGCAGCATCCACTGGATCAGCAGCACCGCGACGAGCACGGTCGGCAGCAGGGTGCGCAGCCGCACGCGGCCGGAACCGAGCGCGGGCAGCCGCGACTCGATGAAGTCACGGGTGGGCAGCGTCTTTCCGCGCGCCACCAGGATCACGATGATCAGCAGGAACGGCACAGCTTCCGGCAGGTTGGGGAAGTCGCGCAGTACCGGTGCCTGCCCGTAGAACGTCAGCTCGGACTGGATGACGCCGATGAGCAGCGCGCCGAGGGTCGCCACGGGGAAGGAGCTGAGCCCGCCGAACAGGGCGGCGGCCAGCGCCGGCAGCAGCAGCGAGGTCATCGACGGCAGGCTCACCCCGGTGGTCGGGGCGAGCAGCACCCCGGAGAGCGCGGCCAGGGTTCCGGCGATCGCCCAGTTGCCGCGCGCGACCAGGGTCGAGGACCAGCCGAGCGTGCCGAGGGCTTCCTCGTTGTCCGACACAGCGGTGGTGGCCAGGCCGAAGCGGGTGCGCCGGTAGACGACCCACAGCACGGCGGCCAGCACCAGCGCGATCCCCAACATGATCAGGTAGTCGACGGTGACGTACGCGCCGAAGATGGTGACGCCGTTCTGCGGCAGGAAGCTCTTCACCAGCTGCGGCTGGGAGCCGAACTTCATCTGGCAACTGGCTTGCAGCACCACCAGGATCCCGAGGGTGGAGATCGCCTTGGTCAGGGTGCTGGCGTTCCGCAGCGGCGTCATGACCAGGAGTTGGATCAGGACACCCAGCACCAGACCGGACAGGATGCCCAACACCACCGAGACCAGGGTCGGTATCGAGTTCGACTCGCAGTAGAACAGGACGTACCCGGCCGCGACGGCGATCGCGCCGTGCGCGAAGTTGATCGCACCGGACGTGCGGTGCACAACGATGAGACCAAGTGCCATCAAGGCATATAGCCCCCCGCTGGCCATGCCGAGGATCGCGAAGTGAATCGCGTTGGACATCAGACGGTCCTTTCACTGACGGCGTGCTGGCGGGCCGCCGGCGCCATGCGCCGGCGGCCGTTTGGCGAGAGTCCGCCCGAAGTGCGGGATCCGCTCACGGGTAGCGATTCGGCCGAGCCGGGCAACGAGCCGCGGGCGGGTCTCGGCGGGATCGGTGACCGCATCGGTTGCGCGATCGGCGGTCAGGGGACGGTGATCGGGTCGCCGCTCAGCTGCAACCTCGTACCCGTCCAGGAGTAGGTGATCGCCGTGGTGGCGTGGACCTGCGGTGCTCCCTCGATCGGGCCCTTGCCGGAGAAGTCGATCGGCGTGGTGAGCCCGGTGTCGGATTTGAAGCTGCCCATCGCGTTGAGCACCTTCTCCGCCGTGATGTCCGGCAGCGTCTTGGCGAGCGCGGCGAAGAGCAGGACGCTGTTGTAGCCGTTGATCGACGGGCCGTCGATCGCCGCTGCCTGGCCGGTGGCCTTCGTCCCGGCAATATCGGCGACGTACTGCCCAAGCACCTGCTGGGTCCGGCCGGTGGCATCGGCGTCCGGCATGTAGAACAAGCCGTCGGCGGTGAGCTTGCCGGCCGGGAACTCGACCGTCTTGAGCAGCTCGGGCACGATGTTCGAAAGAATGGTGTTGATCGGCGTGATGGTGCCGCTCTTCTTCACCGCGAGCATGATCCCGGCCAGGGCCTGCGGGCCGGAGCTGATTCCGATGCACTCCGCCCCGGCCGCCTGGGCGGTGCCGACCAGCGAGCTGAAGTTGCTGGTGCTGGTCGGGAACTTGTACGGCTTGACCTCGGTCACGCCGGACTGGTTGAGACCGCGGGTGATGTTCTCGATCGCGCTGTCCACACCGGGCTGGTCGGCCGCGAAGACGGCGGCCTTCTTGCAGCCGTTGCGCGCCATCGCCTTCCCGCTGGCCAGGTAGCTGACCGCGCCCGAACTGACCGGGAACGACACCGGGTTGGTGTTTGCGATCGGCGCGCTGCCGGTCGATCCGATGTACGGGATCTTGGCGGACTCCAGGGTCGGGATGAACTGGTTATCGTACATCGACAGACCGCCGACGACGGCGGCGACCCTCTCCGAGACCGCCTTGCGGCCACACGCCTTGGCGTTGTTCGGGTTGCCCTGGTCGTCGCAGGGGATCAACTCCAGCTTGCGGCCGTTGATGCCGCCCTCGGAGTTGATCCGGTTCACTGCGGCCTGCGCGCCGGTCACCATCTCGGGCACCGTGTAGACCGGTCCGGAGATCGCGCCTTGGACCATGAGCTTGATGGGTGCGCCGCCACCGGACGACGAGCCCTTCTTGCCGTCGTCATCCGAACTACACCCCGAGGCGATGGCCGTGAAGGCCACGATCGCGGCACCGACCGCGGCGATGCGCCTGCTCTTCTTCGGCATGCGGCTGCCGGCGGCGGTGCCCGCCGTGGTCGCCGAGTCGTGAGCTGATGCTCTGTCGAGTCCCATGGGATCTCCTCGTTGGCGGTGACAGGACTGGCTGCGTCCGAGCCGCGAAAGTTCTTCATAGCAGAAGATGCCTCTGCTGAGTGCCGAGACGCTATATCACTTGAGCGAGCCGAGCAATGGTCCGGACGGAACTTCGCGATTAGATACAGAATCGAGTTCTGAAAATCAGAGAGCCGAACCAGAAAGATGTATGTCGCAAGACTCCAACCGGCTCACCGGAATTCCAGCGAAGGAAGCCAGGGAACTGCCGATTTGGTCTCTGGGGATGCGTGAACGCGCCGGATTCCGCAGCCGTCTGAGCCGAGGTCACTGGTGCGTTCCCACCGTTGGACGCACGGTGACACGGCGTTCAGACAGTGGGCGCGCTCACCAACGTGTCGGCCGAATGCCCGCCGCGCAGTTGGTTTTTGGATCCGCCGCTGGAGGATTGCGGGGCAGCGCCTCGCAGATCTCACCGCCGAAAATAATCACGCTGCCGGCGGCCGACCACAGGGAAAGAGAAATCGGAGAGGCGGGTCGTCGCGGATAAGGACGTGCCTTCATCCGGCGGGAGGCCCGCTTGTCCGGTCCGGTGCGGGTGAGGGTGCGCTCATCCGCGACGGAGGGTTAGGCCGCACTGGGGACGGCGCTTGGCCCGCATCGGACGGGACAGGCGGGATGCTCAGCCGAGGACCTTGCCGCCCGTGGCGTTGATGGCGTCGCCGGTGATGTAGCTGGCGCCGTCGCCACACAGGAAGGCGACAATCGAGGCGATCTCCTCCGCTTCGCCGAATCGCCGCAGCGGGATGCTCCCGATCACCGCGTCGGTACGTCCGCTGCGCTCGAACTGCTCGCGCACCGGGGCCGACGCCTGGGTGCCGATCATGCCCGGCGACACCGCGTTCACGTTGATCCCGTGCGGGCCCAGTTCGGCGGCGAGGTTCTGAGTGAGCGTGATGACGCCGGCCTTGGCCGCCGCGTACACCCCCATTCCGGTGTTGCCGTTGGTGCCGACGAGCGCGGCAGACGACGCGATCGTGACGATCCGGCCTCCGCGTCCAGCAGCGACCATGGCGCGCCCCGCGGCGGCGGCGGTGAGCCAGGCGCCCTTCAGGTTGACGTCGATGACCCAGTCCCAGGACGGCTCGTCCAGACTGAGCAGCGGGGCGATGCCGTTACCGAACCCGACCCCGCCGGCCATCGCGCAGCAGAGGTCGAGACTGCCCAGCTCGACCACGGTGCGATCCACCGCCTCATTGACCTGAGCGCCGTTGGTGACGTCGGCGGTGACTGCGATGGCCCGGCGTCCCTTGGCCTCGATCTCGGCGACCAGCTCCGCGAGTTCGTTCGGCGAACCGACGCCGTGCTCGGGTGCGTGCTCCGGCGGTCGCGCCACGTCCAGGCAGGCGATGTCCGCTCCGAGATCCGCAAGCAGCAGGGCGGTCGTGCGGCCGATGCCGCCGCAGCGCGCGGCGCCGGTCACGAGCGCGACCTTGCCGGTGAGTTCCTTGCTTCCCATGCACTCCTCCAGCATTTCTGTACTACAGACGTTGCTTTCCGAAGCGGTCCTTCGGACCGTAACCAATTGGCCTCACGCGGGCACGATGGCGAAGGCTGCGATGTGGTCACGACCCGCGCTGTCGTGGTCGGCTGGCGCTCCAGCCGACCACGACGGGTCTCGACCGACGTACCTGGGCGCGACGCTCGATCCCGCCGTCGGCGACCGCGTCAGCGGATGCCCAGACCCAGGCGCATGACTTCGAAGTTCCCGGTGCACCAGCGCTGCGTCGCGGTGACGGAGCTGATAAGCCAGGTGCCGTCGGTCCGCACCAGTCGCAGGTCGTACTGGCCGCCGCAGGTCCACATCGGGTCACCGGTCGTGGTCGGCAGGTAGTGCGCCGCCTGCACCTGCGACGTGCAGTTGGCCTCATCACCCGAACCCGTGACGATGTGGCCGGAGACCAGGTGCTGTGTCGCCGCGAAGTTGGGCATCCGCTTACTGGCGCGGGTGATGAAATGTTCGCGGGTCACCCGCTCCGGCTCGCCACCGAAGATGCCGGTGTAGTCGCGGTCGATGACGTCGGTGAACAGCGTGCCGAGCTCGTCCCAGCGGTGGTGGTCGATGTACAGCGCCATCCGCGTGCAGACATCAATGATGTCGAGACGGTCCTTCACGTCAAGTGCGTTGTCAGCCATGGGCGTTCCCTTCCGATATCTCCGTCGACCCGTCGGGGTCCACGTCGTGCACCGAGCCGGTCCGGTCGGCCGGCCTTCCGGCTGCCGCGCGAAAAGCTCGTGGCATCACCGGACTTCGCGATCACTACGCCATACCGTCGGCGGACGCGGGTGCGGCCTCGCGGCTGGGGACCTCGCAGGAGGCGTTGCCGTATTCGTCGAGCACGCAGACCGGGCACTCCTCGGGCTCGTCGAACGCGCCCACCACGGCCGCGACCGCCTCGGCGAAGGCGGGACCCCGCTCGGACACCGCGGGCAGCCGCGGGTCCTTGGCGTGCGTCAGGCCGAGGGCCAGCATCGACTCCATGGACCGGTAACCCGCCGCCGTCGGGTCGATCACCGGCACCGAGGAGCCCGCGGCGAGGATGCCGGCGACCGGGCTCATGCAGTTGCAGCCGAGCACGATCGACTGCGCGCCCTCGGCGACCGCGGCCTCGATCTCGGCGAGAATGCGGAGCATCATGCCTTCCCGCCCGGCCTGCATCTGCTGGTAGAAGCCGTCTTCGTCGGCAATCTCAGCCTGCTCGGCGACGGTGCTCACGTAGCGGACCGACACGCACTGGCGTCCGACCGGGTTGTCGCGCAGGATCCGGTCGTACGTGAACGCCGTGGTCTCCGGCCAAATGGTGACGATGCCGAACTTGTCGCCGATGCCGGCCGCGGTCAGCAGGCTGGCCTGCCCGCAGCCGAAGACCGGGATGTCGACGGAGGCGCGTATCGTGCCGAGGCCGTAGTCGGCGACCGCCCCGATCACGATGCCGTCGAACCCTTGCTGCTGCGCGCGCATGGCGGCTTCGACATACGCCAGGTCGGTGATCATCAAGTCGGCCGGATCGTTCACCAGCGTCGGGGTGCCGATCTGCACGAACTCCATCTGGAAACCGGGGGTGACGATCTCGGGCGCGACGCCGCGCCGGTCCGTCGGACCCGGCGAGGTGAGGTACGCGATGCGCTTGGTCATCAGGTGCTCCTAGGGTTGCGCGCGTTGCGAGGCTGCGGATGGATTCGGTCGGCTCGGAAACTCGATCAAGGAGCGCGCCGTGCGTGACGCCGGGAACCGGACTGAAGCTCCTATTCTGCTATCCAGATCTTTGCTCTATCAGACAGAGAATTTACCCCTGTTATCGCATCCGCGTCGAGGGGTTCGTCGAGCCTCTCTCGCGCCGTTCCGAGGAGGCGGCCCGCCGGGGGTACCCGACCGCCTCCGAGGTGTCGTCAGGGCTCCGGTGATCGCTCCGCCCCCGTTCCGCCGATCGCGGCGAGACCCGCGTCGATGAGTTGCGAAACCGACGCGCCGGCGCGGTCGAAACCGGAGCCCACCGTAATGCCCTGGGTGTACCGGGAGTGAACGCCCTCGGCGATGACGGCGACCTTGAAATACGCCAGCGCGAGGTAGAACGGCAGCTGCGTGATGTCCCGCCCACTCGACTGGGCATACTGCTCCGCCAGTTGCGACTGGGTCGGGAATCCGGGGGCGGTGGCCGCGGGACCGTCCAGGAGCGCGTCGACGGCCGGGTCGCGGTAGACGAGGAACGTGGCGAGGTCCGCGAGCGGGTCGCCGAGGGTGGACAGCTCCCAGTCGACGACCGCGCGGACCCTGGACAGGTCGTCGGGGTCGAGGATGGTGTTGTCCACGCGGAAGTCGCCGTGGACGATCGACGATTCGCCGGTTTCGGGCATCGCCGCTTCCAACGCCGCGAAGAGGGTGCCGACCGTGGGCAGCGGGCGGGTGGCGACCAGGTCCCATTGACCACGCCAGCGGGTGAGCTGCCGCCGCAGGTAGCCGTCCGGGCGGCCGAGGGTCTCCAGGCCGAACTCGCAGTACGGGACGGCGTGGAGGCGTACCAGCTGGTCCACCAGGCCGTCCGAGCACCGCGCGAGGTCGTTGGCGGTCAGCGCGTCGGCGTCGGCGCGGGTGCGCAGGACGCGGCCGTCCACCCACGCCGCGACGCTGAACGGCGCGCCGATGACGTCAGTGTCGTCGCAGTACGCGACGGCCTCGGCGACCGCGACGCCGCTGCCGCGTAGTCCGGAGGTCACCCGGTGTTCGCGGCCGATGTCGTGCGCCGACGGGGTGAGACCGCCCAGGGGCGGGCGGCGGACGGCCCAGGTGCTGCCGCCGCCCGTCACCCGGTAGGTGAGGTTGGATCGGCCGCCCGCGACGACTTCGGCGCGCAGCGATCCCCGGTAGCCGGGGACGTGTACCTGGAAGTACGCCTCCAGAGCGCCGAGTTCGAGCCCGGGCGGGCTGGTGGCGGGGCCGGGGACGGTGGTCATCGCGCAGCCTTTCGCTTCGCCAAGTCGCGGCCGATGATCTCTTTCATGATCTCGGTCGTGCCGCCATAGATGGTCTGGATGCGGGAGTCGAGGAAGGCCCGCGCGATGGGGTACTCCAGCATGTAGCCGTAGCCGCCGTGCAGTTGCAGGCAGCGGTCGACGACCTTGGTCTGGAGTTCAGTGGCCCACCACTTGGCCTTGGCGGCGTCGACCGCCGTGAGCGTCCCGGCGTTCAACGCGAGGATCGCGGAGTCCAGGTACGCCCTGGTCACCTCCGCCTCGGTGACCAGTTCGGCGAGCAGGAACCTGCTGTGCTGGAAGTCCCGGATCGGCTGGCCGAACGCGGTTCGCTCAGCGCAGTAGTCCAGGGTCCAGTCCAGCGCCGCCTCGATGGCGCACTGCGCGGCCACGGCGATGGACAGGCGTTCGCGCGGGAGCCGTTCCACGAGGTGGAAGAAGCCTTGGCCCTCGGTCCCGATGAGGTTCGCGGCCGGGACCCGAACCCCATCGAAGAAGAGTTCCGCGGTGTCCTGCGCGTGCAGGCCCACCTTGTCGAGCTTGCGCCCCCGCGTGAAGCCCGGGGTGTCGCGTTCGACCGCGAACAGGCTCATGCCCTTCGCCCCGGCGTCGGGGTCGGTGCGGGCGAACACGATGACGAGGTCGGCGTGGATGCCGTTGGTGATGAACGTCTTCGCGCCGTCGATGATCCAGCCGTCGCCGTCCCGCCGGGCGGTGGCCCGAATGCCTTGCAGGTCGCTGCCGGCTCCGGGCTCGGTCATGGCGATCGCCGTGACCACCTCGCCCGCGCAGATGCCGGGAAGCCAGCGCTGCTTCTGCTCGTCGGTGGCGAGGTCGAGCAGGTAGGGCAGGACGATGTCGTCCTGGATGGCGAAGCCGGCCGCCAGCGACGCGGCGCCTACCCGGGCCAGTTCCTCCTTCACGACCGAGCGGTAGCGGAAGTCGTCCTGGCCCGCGCCGCCGTACTCGTCGGGCACGGCGATGCCGAGCAGGCCCTGCCGCCCGGCGGCCGTCCATACCGACCGGTCGATGAGGCGTTCCTGCTCCCACCGTTGTTGGTTCGGGACGACCTCACAGGCGACGAACTGCCGGACCATCGCCCGGAATTCCTGGTGGTCTCGGTCGTAGAGCGTGCGTTGCACGGGTGGTGCTCCTTAGGACGGTGCGCAGATCAGGGACGTTCGGCGACGGCGCCGCGCGCGGTCAGGTCAGCGACGGCGTCGGCGTCGACGCCCCAGGCGAGCAGGGCGGCCGCCGTGTCCTGGCCGGGCGCCGGGGCGGGGGTACCGGTCGTGCCCGCGGTGCGCGCGAGTCGCGGCGCGGGTGCGGGCTGGCGCGAGCCGACGAGGTCGGTGAAGACGCCGCGCGCCGCGTTGTGCGGGTGCAGGTGGGCTTCCCAGGGACTGAGGACGGGTGTCACGCAGGCGTCGGTGCCGTCGAAGACCGCCGTCCACTCGTCGCGGGTACGCGTCGCGAACGCGGCGGTGAAGCGGGCCCGTAGTTCGGACCACCGGTCGCGGTCGTCCTGCTCGGGCAGGTCCGCGTCGGCGAGCCCGAGCCCGGCCAGCAGTTGCGCATAGAACTGCGGTTCGAGCGCGCCCACCGCCATGTACCGGCCGTCGGCCGTCTCGTACGTGTCGTAGAAGGGCGCACCGCCGTCCAGCAGGTTGTGCCCGCGAGGGCCGTCCCATTGGTCGGTGGCGCGCAGCCCGTGCAGGGGTGCGGTCAGCAGCGCGGCGCCGTCGACCATGGCCGCGTCGACCACCTGGCCCAGGCCGGAGTGCTCGCGTTCATAGAGCGCGGCGAGGATGCCGACGGCGAGCAGCATGCCGCCGCCGCCGCAGTCGCCGACCAGGTTCAGCGGCGGCACCGGACGTTCGCCGGCGCGGCCGATGGGTTCGAGGGCGCCCGCGAGCCCGATGTAGTTGATGTCGTGGCCCGCGCGGTGGGCGAGGGGGCCGGTCTGGCCCCAGCCGGTCATGCGTCCGTACACCAGGCGCCGGTTGGCGGCCTGGAGGTCGGCGGGCCCAATCCCGAGGCGTTCCGCCACACCGGGACGGAAACCTTCGACGAACACGTCCGCCGTGGCCGCGAGTCGGCGCACGAGTGCGGCGCCGTCTGGGTGTTTGAGGTCCACCGCCACCGAGCGTCGGCCGCGGTGGAGCGGGTCGCCGGTCGGCTGCGGACGGTCGTCGACGTCGGTGACCCGGTCGATGCGCAGGATGTCCGCTCCGAGGTCCGCGAGGACCATGCACGCGAACGGCGCGGGCGCGAGGCTCGCGATCTCCAGGACGCGGACGCCGTGCAGCGGTCCCGGCCCGGATGCCGGCTGCGCGGCCCACCCGGTCATGCGCCGCCCTGCTCTGCGGCGCGGATGGCCCGCCGGGCGAGCGACCAGCGGTGCACCTCGGAGGGCCCGTCGTAGATGCGGAAGGCACGGACTTCGCGCAGGTACGCGGCGAGCGGGAGATCGCCGGAGACGCCGAGCCCGCCGCAGATCTGGATCGAGCGGTCGACGATCCGCCCGACAGCTTCGGCCACGAACGTCTTCGCGATGGACGTCTCGCGCTTGCAGGAAGCGCCGGTGTCGAGCACCCAGGCGGCCTCGCGGATCAGCGCGCGGCTCGCCGCCAAGTCGATCTCGCTGTCCGCGATGTGACTCTGCGTCATACCCAGGTCGCCGAGGCGACTGCCGAACGCGGTGCGGTTCGCGGCGTAGCGGACGGCGATGTCGTGGGCGTGCCGTGCGACGCCGAGCCAGCGCATGCAGTGGGTCAACCGCGCCGGGGCGAGCCGTATCTGAGCGTACGCGAAGCCCTTGCCCGGCTCCCCCAGTACCGCGTCGTCGCCGACGCGCAGGCAAGCGAACCGGAGTTCGCAGTGCCCGCCGACGAAGCCGTTGTCCAGCGTGGGCATGTGGCGTTCCAGCGTGTACCCGGGGGTGTCCGTCGGGACGAGGAACATCGTCGCCTCGGGCGAGCGGTCGTCGCCTCCGGTGCGTGCCATGACGATGGCGAACGCCGCGCCGTCGGCGCCGGTGATGAAGCGCTTGAGTCCGTCGATGACCCACTCGTCACCATCCCGGCGGGCGGTGGTAGCGAGCTGCACCGGGTCGGACCCGGCGCCCGGGGCCGGCTCGGTCATGCCGAAGCACGAGCGCACCTGCCCGGCCGCCAGCGGGCGCAGGAACCGCTCGCGCTGCGCGGGCGTGGTGGCCTTCTCCAGCAGGTGCATGTTGCCCTCGTCGGGCGCCGCGCAGTTCAGGGCGAGCGGGCCGAGCAGGCTGTATCCGGCCTCCTCCAGGACGACCGACTGGCCGCGCATGTCCAGGCCGAGCCCGCCCAGTTCCGCGGCGACGGTCGGGGCGAACAAACCGGCCTCGCGGGCGGCCTGCTGGAGCCTGGCGCGCAAGCCGTCGTCCGGCGCGGCCTGGCTGGCGAGCAGGGCCTCCTCCGCGGGCAGTACGGTCTCGCGGACGAACGCTGCGGTGCGTTCGCGCAGGTCCGCGAGGTGCGGTTCCAGAGTGAAGTCGATCGCCATCACGGTCCTCGGATCTCTGCGGCGAGTTTACTGATCGCTCGCTCAGTGGGAATGTGCAGGAAGGTAGGTGATTGGCTTCCTCTGGTCAACCCTTTGCCGACCAGGCTTGACGGGCGCACGCACGACTCCTAGTGTCGCCGCTGAGCGAGCGATAAGTAAGCCCTTACGGGAGTTCCATGCCCGGCCGGTCGGGAGCAGGCCGCGACCTTGAAAGGCGACGGCGGCCTGGCGATGATCACGATCACGAGGTCGCCCCCGGTCGGCGCGGTCCCGGACGCGGAGCTCACCACCGCCGCGAGCGCATGCCACGTTGACCGCGCGCAGGAACCGGCCGTCTCGAAGAGAGGTACCACCGTGGACACCGCACCCACCCCCGAAACGCGCCCGGCAGCCCTGGTGACGGGAGCTTCGCGCGGCATCGGCTACGCGATCGCCCACCGGTTGGCGTCCGAAGGCTACGACCTGACCCTCAGCTCCCGTGACGCGGCCACGCTCGACGAGGCCGCCAAGCGCCTGACTGAGCTGGGCGTCCGGGTCGAGACGGCGCCGGGGGATATGGCGGCTGAGGAGGACGTACGGCGGGTCGCCGCGGCGCACGCCGAGTACTTCGGCCGCCTGGACGCCCTGGTGATCAGCGCCGGAGTGGGCTCCGCCGCGCCGGTGGCGGGCTATCCGCTCAAGCGCTTCGACAAGCAGTTCGCGGTGAACATCCGGTCCCCGTTCCTGCTCATCGGCGAATCCCTCGACCTGCTGCGGGCGACCGCCGCGCAGCAGCCGGTGACCGGAACCAAGATCATCGCGGTGTCCTCGGTGACGGCGCTCGCACCCGAGCCCGGCCTGGCCGCGTACGCCGCCAGCAAGGCCGCACTGGTCGCTCTGTGTGCGTCCGTCAACACCGAGGAGTCCGCGCACGGCGTCTCGGCCACCGCGATCTGCCCAGGCTACGTCGACACCGACATGAGCGCCTGGACGCACGACCGGGTCGCGCCCGAGGAGATGATCTCGGCCGCCGACATCGCCGAACTCAGCTTCGCCGTCACGAGGTTGTCCCGGCACGCGGTCGTGCCCGAGCTGCCAGTGGTCCGGGCGGGCGCCGAACTCTGGCGCGCCTGACCCCCGAGCCGCTCCATACCCCCCGTCGGGTAAGTCGCCCCGTCTGATGCCGCACATCGCACGGGCGGAAGAGG
Organism: Streptomyces sp. NBC_00873; assembly: GCF_045207415.1. Lineage (NCBI taxonomy): Bacteria > Bacillati > Actinomycetota > Actinomycetes > Kitasatosporales > Streptomycetaceae > Streptomyces > Streptomyces sp. NBC_00873. The sequence goes on along the minus strand of NZ_CP108803.1, from coordinate 8,476,932 downwards.
CATCCTCCGCAAAGACGTTCACTCGGCGCTTATTGACCGGGCAAATTCCTCAAGACAGAATTAAGTTCTGCTGTTCGCCTCGTGGAAATGCTCAACGTCCGCTGTCCCTCGTCCAGCCAACGACCGCCGAGCAGTTAACCGCCCCCGGACGTCGCACCGATCGCTGTCGCTACAGGTGCCACAGCCGGATCAGCCGGATCATGCGAAGGAGAACATCTGTGAGCCACCCGTCGAGCCACACCCTGGGCAACATCGGCGATGGCGACCTCACCGTCGCCAACATCCTCCGGCACGGCTCGACCTGGCATTCCCGGCGGTCGGTCCGGACGGTCGGTGCCGACGCCTCCGAAATGCTCTACGGCGACGTGGCCGGGCAGGTGGCGGCCCTCGCCCGTGGCCTCCAGGCGCTGGGGGTCCGGGCCGGTTCCGTCGTGGGCTCGTTCCTGTGGAATACCCGCGAGCACCTTGAGGCGTACTTCGCGGTCCCGGCCATGGGCGCGCTGCTGCACACGATCAACCCGCGCCTGTCCGCGGAACAGCTCGTGTTCACCATCAACCACGCCGCCGACGAAGTCGTGATCGCGGACGCCTCGTTCCTCGACCGCCTCGCGGAGGTCGCCGACCGACTGCCCACCGTCCGCGCCGTCGTCGTGGTCGGCGAGTTCGAGGATGGTGCCCTGGGTGCCTGGCCCGGCGAGGTACTGCGCTACCGCGACGTCGTCGCCGGGCAGCCGACCGACTTCCCGTGGCCCGAGGTCCACGAGAAGGCCCCCGCGACCCTGTGCTTCACGACCGGGACCACCGGCGACCCCAAGGGCGTCGCCTACAGTCACCGGTCGATCTGGCTCCACGCGATGTCGCTGTGCACGGCCAACGCCGTCGCGCTCAACTCGCGGGACTGCGGCTACATCATCACGCCGATGTTCCACGCCAACGCGTGGGGCTACCCGTTCGCGACGTTCTGGGCCGGCGGCGACCTGCTGCTGTGCAACCGCCACGTGGACCCCGCAACCGTGGTCGAGGCGGTCAAGCGCTACCAGCCGACGTTCTCCAACGGTGTGCCCACCGTCTGGAACGAGATCCTCAACTACGCGGACGCGGACCCGTCGCGCGACCTGGGGACGCTCAACCGCGTCATCCTCGGAGGCGCGCCCATCCCGCGCACGCTGCACGCCGGATTGGACCGCTACGGGGTGGCGGCGCTGCAAGGCTGGGGCATGACGGAGACCTCGCCGCTCATCACGATGAACCGGCCTCCACGGGCCGAGGAGGACACCGACCCGGAGCGCCGCGCTGACGGCCAGGGCCGCGTCCTCGCCGGCGTGGAGATCCGCCTCGTCCAGCCGGACACCGGCGAGATCCTGCCCGCAGACGGGCACGCGGTCGGCGAGTTCGAACTCCGCGGGCCCTGGATCGCCGACTCGTACTACGGCCTCGAATCCGACGACAAGTTCCGGGACGGCTGGCTGCGCACCGGGGACGTCGGCACGCTCGACCCGCTCGGGTACACGACCCTCACCGACCGGGCCAAGGACGTCATCAAGTCCGGCGGCGAGTGGATCTCCTCCAACGAGCTGGAACTCACCATCGCCCGGCACCCCGATGTCCTCCAGGCGGCGGTGATCGGCGTGCCCGACGACCGCTGGGACGAACGCCCGTGCGTCCTGGTCGTGATGCGCGATGGTGCCCAGACGCCCCTGGCCGACCTGCGCGACACCCTGCTCGGCTCGGTGCCCAAGTGGTGGGTCCCCGAGCGCTGGGTGGAGCTCGACGAGCTGCCGCTGACCAGCGTCGGCAAGTTCGACAAGAAGCGGATGCGCGCGATCTACGCGGAGGGGAAGCTGGACGTCCAGCGCCCGTGAATCGGCCGCGCCGACCGCAGGGAGCCCCGTCGACATCCGCCTGCTCGCCAGGGAACAGGGCGACGCGGCCCGGATCGAGCTGCGCCCCGGTCTGCGCGCCACCGGACTGGACCCGTGGCGCCGGGTGGCCTCGTTCCACGACGGCAGCGACGTCGACTGGGACCATCTGGTGGTCGCCACCGGCGCCGCGGCCCGCCGCTCGCCCTGGGGCGAGACCGACGGGGTGCACGTCGTGCGCACGCTGGCCGACGCGGCCGGGCTGCGCCGCGACCTGGCCGCCGGCGGCTCCCTCGTGGTGATCGGCGCCGGGTTCGTCGGGGCCGAGGTCTCCTCCACGGCGCGCGCGGGCTCGGCCTGGAGATGACCATGGTCGACCCGCAGCCGCTCCTGATGACCAGGTCCCTGAGCGCCGACGTCGCCAGGGCCGTGCTGGACATGCACGAGGCCGCGGGCGTCCGGTGCCTGATGGGCGTGGGGTGTCCGGAATGTCAGGGCGGCTACACGGCCGGGTGGTAATGAACGACTGCGTCTGCGCACGGGCCCTCGGTGAACGCTTTCAGCGCAACTTCGTGCACGACTCGGCGACGCTGATGGTGGCCTTCGACCGGGCCGCGGACAACCGGGAAGCTCGGGCTCCCGGCGTCGACGACCTGACGGCCACCGATGTCGAGGAATCCATAGGTGTTCCCGGGTTCCTGAACGACCTGCGGGCCGCTCTCAAGGACAACTCGTTCGGCAGCTGGTCAAGGACGGTGCCGGCGCCTGCTGCGGTGGTGACTGAGTCCTCTTCTGTCAAGGAGCTGTCGTCCACGAGGCCTGATCGATCTCGTGCGCACCGTCCCGCAGCGCTGTCGCGCATGAGTGAGGGGTGCAGCGCCGACCTTGGGAACGCCCCTCTCGGTCACACGGGGCAGCCGTCAGGGTGATGCTCGATCCATGAGAGGCCGCCAAGGTCGAGTTGATTGCGCGCACGGGTGACGGCCACGTAGGCCAGACGCGCTTCAGCATCGTCGATGGGACCGGGCACTGGGTGACCGTTGTCGTCTCTTTGGTCGCTGTCCCTGGGTGGGGTGAAGTCACGGCAGATCTGCACACGCGGCCATTCACGGCCTTTGGCTTTGTGCGCTGTGGAGACGGTCACGTCGGCCGCGGATTCATCGTCGAGTCGGTCAACGGCGGCGAGGATGGCGCCGGTGCCATGGGTGTCGACGAGGTCGATCAGTGGCTGAAGGTCACGGCCGGCTGGGTCGTGTTCGGCGTAGTCCTGCAGGTCACCCCAGGTAGGGAACAGAACCAGCTCGGGGTGGGAGGTACGGCGGCCTTCTTTGAGGTCGTTGGCCGAGCGGGCCAGTGCACGCAGCGTGTCCCCTCCCCCGACCAGAGCTACGCGATGCCCTGCTGCCAGCTGTTGCATGACTTCGTTCATGGCGCCCACGTTGGTGCGGCACAGGATGGCATCCGGCCGATCCTGTCCCGCTCGAAAATACGATTCGGTGCTGTGAGCTGCGGTGGTGTCGTTTGGTCAGGCGGCGCGGTGATACTGGTTGATCAATCCTCCGAGGATGGGTTGTCGCCGGATCCGGTGGGCCTGGAGGTCGGTGATGGCGGCCGGGTTGGACGGTTGGTCGCTGTCCGGGGGTAACTGCTGGCGGGATTGGTGGGGACGGTGTCCGTTGTAGTGCTGGATGTACTCGGTCAGTACTTTCACGGCGTGGGCCTCGTTGTAGATCAGCATGCGGTCGAGGAGCTCGCGGCGGAGGGTGCCCACGACTCGCTCGCAGATCGCGTTCGCTTTGGGTGCCCGTGGTGGGCTGAGCAGAATCTCCACGCCGTCGGCCTCGAAGACGGCGTCGAAGGCACGGGTGTACTTGCTGTCCCGGTCCCGGAGGAGGAAACGCAGCGAGTCGATGCGGCGGTCCAGGATCACGGCGAGGTTCCTGGCCTGCTGGACGGTCCATTGCGCGGTGGGATGGGCGGTGACGCCGGCGAGGTGGAGGCGCCGGGTGCCGTGCTCGATGACGACCAGGGCGTAGAGGCGCTTGAGTGACACGGTGTCGAGGTGGAGGAAGTCGGCGGCGATGATGCCGTGGGCCTGGGCGGTGAGGAACTGGCGCCAGGTCGGCCCGGAGCGCTGCGGGGCGGGGTCGATGCCGGCGGCATGCAGGATCTCCCAGACTGTGGACGGGGCGATCGCGTAGCCCAGGCGGGCGAGTTCGCCCTGAATCCGGCGGTGGCCCCAGGTGCTGTTCTCGCGGGCCAGGCGCAGAATGAGCTGCTTGACGGCGGGCGCGGTGGAGGGTCGGCCGGGGCGGCGGCGTTGGGTGAACGCCCACTTGCGGGCGAGGAGTTGACGGTGCCAGGCCAGCAGTGTGGTGGGGGTGACCGCGAAGACCTGGCGCCAGCGTTCGCGCGGGATCAGCCGGGAGAGTGCGGCGAGCCAGATCCGGTCGGCGGGCTCGTAGCAGACCCGGGCGATCTGCCGGCGCAGTACCGCGTTCTCATGCCGGAGCGCGAGAACTTCCACACCTTTGGCCATACGGCTGCGCAGTACGGCAGCGGGCACGGTGATCAGATTCCGGACGAGCATGGCGACGACCGACAGCGACATCCGCAGATCGTCGCAGGCCAGTCGAGGCCTTGTCGCCAGGATCAGCAAACGTGCAGGCCACAGCCGCTAAATCGTATTTTCGAGCGGGACAAGTTCCGGCAGCAACTTGACTTCAGTGTGGCTCTACCCAGCCGTGTCGGACGGCGTAACCGCCAAGCTGCATCCGGGTCCGAACTCCGGCTATGTCCATGAGGTGGCGCAGGCGTCGGTGCAGCGTGCGCGGTGACAGACCAAGCTGTGTCGCGGCCGTCGGGTCGGTCAAACCGGCCAGCAGTAGCGCAAGGATCCTTCGGTCGAGGTCGGTCGGGCCTTCCGCACCGACCTCGACGGTGGTTTCGGCTTCTCCGCCGGTGCCCGACAGCTCGAGCGGATGGGCGGTGCGCCACACCGTCTCGAACAGCGCGTCCAGCGCATCCAACAGGCCGCTGCGGTGCAGCAGCACGGCGCCGGGCTCTCCGGCTGGTGTGACCGCAAGCGGGACAAGGCCGAGATCGGCGTCGGCCAGCACGAGTTTCATCGGCAACCCGTCGGCGACACGCAGTTGCACGCCGTTGCGCAGTGAATCGATCGCATCGGTGATGATTCCCGGCTCTGCCAGCACGGCCCGGTCCAATACCACCCGGAAGTGCACCCCGCGGCCGATGGCCGCAGGTTCGGCCGTGTTCTCGTCGGGCGGCACGGCGACGAACGGTGCGGTGATGAAGCTGCGGACCTGCGTGCGGGCTGCCTGCTGCACCTGTAAGAAGCGATGACGGATGGCGTCGACGCCCGTGACGACCTCGATCAGATCATTGATGCTGCTCCCGGTCATCGCCGCCCGGTGTTCCTCGGCAAAGGTCACCAGTGCCTGCTCAGCCATGCGCAGCCCGTCTCGGCGCTGGCTGATGAGAGCGCCGAGCGCCATGGCCGGCGGCGCGGCGGTGAACTGCTCATCCGCCGACCTGATCACCAGTCCCCACCCGACCAGGCGGGACAAGGCCTTGTCGACGTCGGCCTGCGATACGACGAGCAGATCCGACAGCAGCATCGCGGTGGAGTTCGGCCGTCCGAGCAGCGCCCGGTAGACGCGCTCGTCATCGGGTTCGAGACCCAGCACATCCAGCATCGGCGACCGACTCCCTTCCGCTTGCCGCAGCGGGGAGAGTATGCGCCATGGCGGCAGACCCTGAATAGTTCCCGCTGGGAGCAGGTGTGACGAGAAGGGCCCCGGGGAGTCGCCTCCCCGGGGCCCGACAGTGCGGCTCATCGCAGGCCGTACGCCCGGATGATCTCGTTCTTGACGCTGAAGCCGCTGTCCGTCGCGGCGCTCGCGCGGACCGAGATGAAGCCGCCGGGCTTCTTCGCCGTCCTGAACGAACCCGTCCAGTAGCCGTCGGCGCCCTTGGCCAGGGTCACCTTCTGCCAGGTGGCGCCGTCGTCGTACGAGACGTCCAGCGTCACCGTGGTGACGGTGCCCGGCACGGTGCCGCCATCCATCGACACCGGCTTGAGCGCGATCTTCTGGGTCGCATTGGCCTTCACGTCGCCGTGCAGGTCCGACTCCAGCTTGTAGTTCAGGTTCGGCACCGAGAACCGCTCGGCGGAGTCCGAGTCGACGGTGTCGGACATGAACGTCCACTCCGTGTGGGTGCGCGTCGACAGCCGGAAGACGTCAGCGGGCCGCTCCGCGTCGAGGACGGCGCGGTAGGGCAGGTTGCCCGCCGGCACCTTGATCCACTGCCCGTCCGTGCTGCGCGGGTTGTCGCGGATCAGCGTGTCGCCCTGGAAGATCTGCAGGTGGGCCGGCGTCTTACCCCACGGCAGGTAGCCGCCCAGCCGCATGTTGTCGCTGGAGGAGGCCCACGCCTGCACGTTCCAGGTCATGTAGTTCTGCCAACGGGAGTTGTACACGCCGAAGGACTTGCTCTGGCCGGGCCGGGTCGTCGGAGCGAACCAGTCCAGACGGGTGGTGCTGCCCTTGGCATACGTGTTGTCGTCCGACACCATCGACCACGGCAGGGCTCCGTCGACGCCCTGCGTGTGGAACTCCCTCCAGACCTGGCCCGGGGTCACCCATTCGGTGCGGGTGCCCGGGTGCCACTCGAGCTCGGGAAAGCCGACCGCCGGGCTGAGGGTGAAGTCGGACCGGTAACCTGCTGCCAACTTGCCGTCCGTGGCCGAGTAGTAGCGGGCATCGATCCGGGCGAGGTCACCCTTGGTCGGCTTGTAGACCAGGGCCCGGTCCGGCACCCGGCCGGGGTAGTCCCGGGTCAGGTCGTAGACGAACGGCGTGTACTCGGTCTGCTGTGCGGTCAGCTTCAAGATGCCGGCCTTGGCCATCGAGACAAGGGTCTTGCCCGCGTCGCGGTGCACGGTGGCGACCGGGATGGTCGACTTGCCGACGGACTCCATCAGGGCACCGACACCGTCGTTGACCACGATCAGCGCCTTCGCACCGGCCGCGACCGCGGCCTTGGTGCGCTCCTGCGGCGAGACCTCGTCGCTGCGCTCGACGACGACGACCTTGCCCTTGGCCCTGACCTTCTCGTATTCGGCCGCCGCGCCGTTGCCCGCGTAGACGGCGTCCAGCTTGTCCGTGGCGGTGCCCAGGGCGCTGCCCGCCTGCACCAGTGCCTCGAAGTCGAGCCGGCCGCCCAACGTGCTCAGGCTGAGCCGCGGCTCGCCCTTGCGCCAGCGGGTGGTCAGCATGAACTCGCCCTGCGTCATCGGCTTCGTCGGCGCGACGTAGACGTCGTCGGACGTCGGCGGCAGCACGTACGCGCTGCGGTAGTCCATGAACGGGTCGAGGCCTTTGTAGTGGACGTTGAAGTCGACCTTGCGCTGGCGGTCCTCGGTGCGCTGCGGCGCCTCGGTCTGCAGCAGGCGTGCCTTGCTCGCGTCCAGCACCACGTCCGCGGAGCCGCCCTTGAGCACGGTCTCCGGGGCGACCAGCACGGCCAGACCCGAGCGGTCCGCCTTCTCGCCGGCCACGTCGAGGTACCCCGCGACGGAGTACAGGCCGGGTGGCATGCGCATCGTGGTCGAGCCGTCGACGTAGACCGTCCACGGCCCGAGGTCGCCGGCCAGGTTGATGTCGACCCAGCCGGCGGCGGGCTTGCCGTCCCGGCCGACCAGCTTGATGTTCAGGTCGTAGCGCTCCTCCTCCTTGAGCAGCGCCACCGAGGTGCGGGTCACCGGCTTCCCGGTGGCCGCGTCGGTGGCTATCACGTAGCCGACGTGTCGGCCTACCGAGGCGGTTTGCGGGTCACCGGCCACCGGGACGGCGGCGGTGCCGCCCGCCGGGACGGTCACCGTGGTGGCTCCCAGCGTGAACGGGCCGCCGGCGTTGGTCAGCGCCAGGTTCAGCGTGACGTCGGCGGAACCGGAGTTGGTGAAGGTCAGGTCCTTCGTGACGGCGACGTCGCTCGGCTCGTGCGGCCACGTGTAGTTGCCGAAGAAGAGCGATCCGGTGCCGCGGACCGTCGTGCGCACGGCGGCGGCCACGTCGAGACGGCCGGTGCCGACCTCGTACGGCGAGTACCCGTCGGCCAGGCCCTTCGCGGTGCTCATCAGGTGTTCCTTGAGCTGCGCGCCGGTCCAGGCCGGGTGCTGCTGGGCCAGTATCGCCGCCGCGCCGGCCACGTGCGGGGTGGCCATCGAGGTGCCGCTGAGGGTGCGGTAAAGGCCCGCGCCACCGCCGGTCATCTCCTGCGAGCGGGCCGCGGTGATGTTCACGCCGGGCGCCGCGATGTCCGGCTTCATGCCGCCGGAGTGGGCCAGCGGGCCGGTGCTGGAGAAGGACGCGAGCCGGTCTTGCTTGTCCGTGGCGGCCACGGTCAGCGCCGAGGTGGCCGCGCCCGGGGAGGAGATGCTCTCCGGGCCCGCGTTGCCGGCGGCGATGACGAACAGCGTGCCGTACTGCGCGGACAGCGCGTCGACCATCTTCGACATCGGGTCGCTGCCGTCCGTCGGGTAGGAGTCGCCGAGGCTCATGTTGACGACGTCCGCACCGGACTCGGCGGCCCACTGCATGCCGGCCATGACCCAGGAGTCCTGGCCGTAGCCCCCCGCGCCGCCGAGCACCTTGCCGACGAACAGGTCGGCGCCGGGGGCGACGCCCTTGTAGTCACCGCCGGAGGCGGCGCCCGAGCCGACGATCGTGCTGGCCACATGCGTGCCGTGCCCGTTGACGTCGGTGACGGCCTCACCCGGCACGAAGCTGACCGTGCCGTCGATCAGGCCGGCGAAGTCGGGGTGGTTGACGTCGATGCCGGTGTCGAGCAGCGCGACCTTGACGCCCTTGCCGGTGTAGCCGGCCGCCCAGGCCTCGGGCGCGCCGATCAGCGGAACGCTTTCTTTCAGGTTGGCCTTCACACGACCGTCGAGCCACAGCTTCGCCACACCCGCGCCCAACTTCGCGCTGCCCTGCGGCGCGACGTTGGTCCAGAAGGTGCGGGCCTGCCGCTTCTCGGTGCTGAGCGCGGCACCGCGGATGCCCTTGAGCTTTCGGGTCAGCTTGCTGCCGCGGGGGGCCGTCGGCTCGACGGCCGCGCGGGACTTCGGCTGGGCGTACGCCGCGATCAGCGGCACCGCGGCCGACTTCGCGTCGTCGTAGCCCATCTCGATCAGGTCGGTGACGTTGAACAGCCGCCGGTCCAGCTTGTCCGTGCCCAGCAGCGGCGCCGCCTCGTCCGGGATGACGAACAGGTCACCCTTGATCTCCTGGATCTTCACGCCGCCGACGGCGCTGTCCGGCCGGTCGACGTCGGCGGTCTGCTTGCCGTCGGCCATCGTGGTGACTGTGACAACGTCGCCGGTGACCAGGGTGACCTTGTGGGTAGCCGAGGGCTTGGCGGGAACGGTGGGTTTACTCGGAGCGGCTTGTGCGGGCGCTTGCAGAACTGCGAGCCCCGACGCCAGCAGCGGCACCGCGGTGGCGGCCGAGAGCAGCTGCCAGCGTCTGCGCCGGAAGGCGGAAGCCTGAGAGGGAGAGAACATGCCATGGGTCTATCGGCCGGTAACGCCGACGTGAAGGCCTTGCCACGGCAAGTCCTTGCCGTGGCAAGGACTTGCCAGCAGCAAACAGCGCGAATCCGGGCAAGGTTGCTCTTTTCGCACGTAGCCATTCAGTCGGCGGTTGCAGCGCGAAGCCCTTGTCGACCGCTCGCCGCCCGGCGACGGTCTTGACTCCACCAGGGCCTGTCCGAAGTGTGATCAATTCTGTCGGTTCCGGGTCGGTATGGCCTCCGGGCCGGTGGAACGTCTGCGTGGCGCGACGGGGTGTGTCAAGTTAACGGCTCTGTCCCGTAATCGGTGGTGACCGTACGTCACTGTGTGTCAGGCTGGGGCGTGCTTGAGGTCAACGCCCTTGTGGGTGTGGTGTTTTCGGATATGTCTACCCTGGTCATCGAGGGTGTGGCGGATGAGGGTGAGCTGGTCCGGGTGGTGGCGAGTACCCGCGATGATCCGGTGCCGTGTCCGGTGTGCGGGACGCCGACTGGGCGGGTGCACGGCTTTCACGGCCGGACGTTGGCGGACGTGGCGGTGGACGGCAGGCGGGTGGTGGGGTCGGTGAGGGTGCGGCGCCTGGTGTGCCCGGTGCTGGGCTGTCCGCGGCAGACGTTCGTGAGCAGGTGCCCGGCCTGCTGGGGCGCTACCAGCGCCGGACGAACCGGCTCACCGACCAACTCGGCAGCGTAGTCAAGGAGTTAGCGGGCCGGGCGGGCGCCCGCCTCTCCCGGGCTCTGGCCACCGCGGTGTCGCGCTCGACCGCTCTGCGGATGCTCATGCGACTGCCGCTGCCTCCGCGCTGGGTGCCGCGGGTGCTGGGCGTGGACAACTTCGCGCTCAAGCGCCGCCACCGGTACGCCACCATCGTGATCAACGCCGAGACCGGCGAGCGGATCGACGTACTCCCCGACCGCAGCGCGGACACCCTTGAGGCGTGGCTGCGCGAGCATCCCGGCGCTGAGATCGTCTGCCGGGACGGCTCAGGCGCCTACGGCGAGGCCATACGCCGGGCTCTGCCCGCCGAAATCGCCATCGGAGCCAACCCGCCCGCTGCCGGTCAGCAGCAGCGCGGAAGCGTCCACGTACGGCACACCGGGCCCAGCCAACCAGCTGAGCACTGCTCTGACGGCGGATACCGCCACCGGCATGTTCGCACCCTTACTCAGTGTCGTCACAAAGGACAGTCTGCCTGCCGGTGAACCGCAAGGTCCCCAGACCGCAGGAACAGGCAGGTACTTCCGGCCCTCGCAGAGAAGGCCGTGGCGGGCCGGGGGCGAACCAAAAGGTCGTGCGCTGCCTCCGCCAGCGCCTCGTCCTCGCCGACCAGGGTCAGAGCGCAGCTTCTGACCCGGTCATACCCGGCGCGGGCGCGTTGGACTGTGCTGTCGCGGCCGACGCGTACCCATAGATGTTCCGTCTCGGCTGGTCCTGGCTGCCCCGCACCTCCGCCTGGCCTTACGGCGTTCCCAGTCGGTGCGGGCGGGTTCGGTGGCAGACTCCTTGAGGAGAGAAGGAGTTGCCATGGGGTTTGGCTTCCGGGTCGGTGTGCCGGGAATGAGTGTGCGGGTCTCCACACGGGGTGTACGTACGTCGGTCGGTCCCCGCGCGGCACGCATCAGCGTCGGCAGCGGCGGAGCCCGTATCTCGTCCGGCCTCGGCCCCTTCTACGCCTCCAGCTCGCTGCGCGGCGGAGGCAGCCGACGTGGCACGAGTACCCGCCGCACGGCCTCGCGCCCCAGGTCCGTGGCGCCTTCGGCGGCGCAGCTCGACCGGGCACGTCGGCAGGCGGAGCGGGCACAGCAGGATGCCCAGCGCGATGCAGCTATTGCCCAGTTGACGGAGCTTCGCCGGCAGATGACCAGCGTGCATCTGCAGTCGTTCCCGATGGCGCACCAGCCCGTCGTGCCTGGGCCTCCCCCACTGGGCCTGCCCTGGGCGCAAGCCGAGGCTCAGGCGTTCCACCTGCAGGGGGTGGGCCGTTTCGCCCGCGCCGAACGCAGCGCGGCCAAGTCCCGTGCGGCCTTGGAGGCGCCCTCCTTCCTGTCCGCCGAACAGGGACGTCTGCATGGCGCGCACGCATCGCTGTGCGCCGAGGCGGAACACTGGTGGCAGGCGCTCGCGGCGAACGATGAGGAGACCGTCTGCGAGGCGGTGAACACCGCGTTCTCCGACAATCCGGCCGCTGGGTGCGCGGTCGGTGTCGACGGCTCGGTGCTGTCGGTCGTCATGCGCCAGCAGGATCTCGACGCGATGCCCACCCAGACCCCGGGCCTCACGCCCAGCGGGCGCCCCACCCTCAAGAACCTCACCAAACGAGACCGGACCCTGTGGTGGCTCACCTCCATGGGCTCCAACATCATCGCCACCCTCAAGGAAGGATTCGCCACCGCACCCGGCATCACTGCCATCGATCTCGCTGTTCTCACCCGCCTCCCTGACACCCAGCTCCTCGGCTTCGTGGCCTACGGGCGCTGGACCCGCCAGGCCGTCGAGTCGGCACCCTGGCACGAACCCGAGGACGCCCTGCGGTTCCTGGACATCGGACAGGACGTGGCGTGTTCGGTCACCACGACGGCCTCCGGGACTTTCTCCAGCACGATCAAGCCGCTCGACATCAGCCGCACTGCCGGACTCCAGGACCTCCTCGACCACGCCCAAGAGGACCCGGACACACCGGAACCTTCCCTGGCCGACCTGGACATCGGCCTCGGTGCCAACAGCACGCCAGGTGGCCGTACGCCGGCCACCGGATCTGATCCGTACCGGATCCGCACCTTCGCGGAATGGCACAGCGACACGGCGACTTCACCGAGCTCGCCCCGTCCTGCGAACCCGGCCCCGCAACCGCACCGCGAGCCGCCCACGTCTCTCATCCCCGGCCAGACAGTGGTACTGCCGGAAGAAGCCTGGCAAGGAATGCTGATCGCCTTCACCTTCGCCGGAGCGGACGCCGACCTGACCCTCTTCCTGACGGGCACGGACAGTCGCGTGTCCGACGACCAGGACTTCGTCTTCTACAACCAGCCCTCTGCCGCCAACGGGGCGGCCCGCCTCCTGGGCAAGCAGGACGAAGGCCCTCACGTCACCGAGAAGGCCGCCGTACACCTCACCGCCCTGCCCGAGCACGTCCAACGCGTCGTCGTCTCCATCAACATGGACGTGGACACCGGCCTGACCTGCGCCGCCCTCACCCACGCAGCGCTCCACATGGACTGTGTCACCGGCGCCGCCTGGACATTCCAGCCCCCAGCAGACCCCCACATCCGCGCCATGGTCATCGCCGAGCTCTACCGCCACCACACCGACGGCCAACCCGTCTGGAAACTACGGGCCATCGGCCAGGGCTGGGCTGACGGCCTCGACGGACTCGCCCGCGCACACGGAGTCGACATCGAGTAACCACCCCCGCTCGACCGTCGCGACGCCCGAAGCCGTCCTCCCCGACGCCCAAGCGGAGAATCGACGACACCCGGTAGGTCCTCACCGCGCCACCACTCCCTTGGCGAGATCACTCCCAGGCGCAGCCAGCGTCTTGGTGATCGGTGTGATGCCGCATCCAGACCACGACGTCGCAGACCCGCAGCACGCTGACCGTTTCGGGTAGTCCGGCAGCCTGCCGCAGGGTCAGCAGTTCGCGTTGGAGGGCGTAGTCGTCGGCGCGTAGGGCGCTGTGCAGGGCGTGCCAGAAGGAGCGTGGTTGGCCGACGGCGCAGCGTACGACGCGGTCGTAGACGGGCAGTAGTCGGGGTCGCTTGCGGGCGAGGAGTTTTCCGGCGGTGACCCATCCGATGCCTGGCTGGTCACGGAGGAGGTGCCACGCTTTGTGTGCCGGTGAACCGGGAGCCAGGTCGGCTTCCGTGGCGTCGGCCATGTCCATGTCCCGGGGAATGGCACGAAGCAGTGTGGAAAGTTGTGTCCCGGCGTGGCCTTCCAGGAGATCCAGTGCGGCAGCCGCGGGAACGGTGACTGACAGGGTTTGCACTGCGATGAGGTCCTCAGCAGTTACCGCGTCGGCGACTGCTGGGTGGTCGCCTCCACCGCCCAGAGCCTCGAATCGGCTTCCTGTGAACGCAGCGGCCCCTGGAGGTCGGTCCATGCCGAAGTAGCGGCGCAGGTCCGCGACGGAGCCCGCGTCGGTGACGAGGGCATGGAGCCGTTCCGCAAAAGGATGGGGAAGATCGGGCAAGGACACCAGCGGCTCCAGGTCAGGCAGGTCGACAGGCAGTGCTCGGAGCCACTCCATCTCTTTCGCATCGGTCGCATTGGGTAAACGCTGCTCTTGGTCAGCAGCGAGGCGTCACCATGAGGGGATGACCGCGACGAACGGCATGCAGCGAGCACCCGCCATCAGCCTGTCCAAGGTGCAAGAACGTGCGCCCGACCTGGTCAGCCTGTACAAGGTCGCGGGCGACAGTATCCGCGGGCATGGGCTGGAGGGCGTGCGGGCCGCGGTGTACCTCGTGCTGGACCGGTCCGGGTCGATGCGGCCCTACTACCGGGACGGGACCATGCAGCATCTGGCCGAGCAGGTCCTGTCGCTGTCGGCTCATCTCGACGACGACGGGATCGTGCCGGTGGTGTTCTTCTCCACGGATGTCGACGGGTCCACTGACCTGACGCTCGGCAGGCACCGCGGCCGCATCAACAAGCTGCACGAGAACCTCGGTCATATGGGGCGCACGAACTACCACTGGGCCATGGACGAGGTCATCGACCACTACATGGAGTCCGGCAGCCGCTCGCCCGCCCTGGTCATCTTCCAAACCGACGGCGGGCCCACCAGCAAGCTCGCCGCCGAACGCTACCTATGCAAAGCGGCACGGCTCCCCCTGTTCTGGCAGTTCGTCGGTTTCGGCGACCCTGGCAGTAGCGAGTTCGCGTTCTTGCGGAGGCTGGATACCCTTGCTGTACCAGCCTGCCGCGTCGTCGACAACGCCGGCTTTTTCCACGCCGGCCGCACCCCGAAGGCCACTGGCGACGACCAGCTCTTCGACCGGCTGCTCCACGAATTCCCCGAGTGGCTGGCCGCCGCCCACACCGCCCACATCGTGCAGTGAAGTCTCAGGACGGCGCCAGCCCGTACCGGCTGGCCTCAGTTCACAGCCACGCCAAAGAACCCGTTGACGCGATCGCCCGTCCGGCAGGAGGCAGCCAGCCCCGGCGACGGTGCGCCCCCGAAAGCGGCTTACGGGTTCATCCAGCGGCCGAACGCGTCGACCAGGCCCGCATAGAACCTGTCGCCCGGGACAGATCCCGGATTCTTGCTCGCGTCGTAGAAGGCAACGTTGGTGAAGGTCGCCGAGGCGGAGGCATTCAGGTTCTTGTAGAAGGCCAGCTTGCCGCGGCCGAAGCCGACGAACAGCCCCGTTCACCGTACAGACCCCGACATCGCACCAGCCACTTCGCAGCACTTCGCCCCGCCAAGCAGCAGCTCGACGGAGCGAAGTGATCAGGACCCCGAATTAACCAACAGCATTCGTTCGCGCCCCGGGGCGGGACGGCCGGTCATCTGCCGGTGGCCTCCGCGATGTCCCAGTAGTCGAGGTAGTCCGAGGTCTCCCCTTCGGGGTTGGAACCGTAGACGGCGAACATGCGGGCGTACTCTGGTGCCCAGTACTGACCGGTCTCGCCCTTGGCGACCAGGGCCGCATCGCCGGGGTGCAGGACTACCGTCGTCCCCCTACTCTCGATGTGCAGTTCGCCTTCGATGACGTAGTTCAGCTCGTCGTGCGGGTGGCGGTCGGACCAGCCCGCTCGGGTCAGGCTCCACTCGGAGACCGAGTAGTCGCCGCCGCCGACGACCGGTGGAATGATCCAGCGGCTGCGCATCCCGCCCGTCGTCGCGTCGAGGGGGCGCAGTTCGCTCGGCCTCCAGACCGCGATGCCGTCGTTCTCCGTCGCGGTGGCCAGCCGGTCCTCGCGTGCCGCACGGGGTTCGCGCAGCGTGGTGCCGGGAAAGCCGTCCGGCCGCGCGCTGTCTTGATCGGTCACGGGTGTGCCTCCTTCTCTCGTGCCTCTGCGCTGGTGCGCCGGATCGTCGTCAGCTCAGCCCGCGAGGGAGGCCATCACGTGCTTGACTCGGGTGTAGTCCTCGAACCCGTACTGCGACAGGTCCTTGCCGTAACCGGAGTGCTTGAAGCCGCCGTGCGGCATCTCGGCGACGAGCGGGATGTGGGTGTTGATCCAGACGCAGCCGAAGTCCAGGTCGCGGCTGAACCGCAGGGCGCGGCCGACGTCCGAGGTCCACACCGAGGACGCCAGGCCGTACGGCACGCCGTTGGCCAGCGTCAGCGCGGACTCCTCGTCGGGGAACTCCTGCACGGTGATGACCGGTCCGAAGATCTCGTGCTGGACCAGCTCGTCGTCCTGCCGCAGCCCGGAGACCAGGGTCGGCGCGTAGTGGAAGCCCTCCTCGCCCAGCCGGTGGCCGCCGGTGTGCAGGGTGGCGTGGTCGGGGAGCCGGTCGAGGAAGCCGCTGACCCGCTCGAAGTGGCGGGCGCTGTTGAGCGCCGGCATCAGGGCGTCCTCGCTGTGCACGCCGGCCGCGTGTGTCGTGACGATGCCCTTGGCCTGTTCGGTGAGGGCGGCCACGAGGTCGGCGCGGACGGACGGCGCGGCCAGGACCCGGGTGGCGGCCGTGCAGTCCTGCCCTGCGTTGAAGAACGCCGCGATGGCGATGGCCTCGGCCGCCGCCGCGATGTCGGCGTCGCCGAACACGACGACCGGTGCCTTGCCGCCGAGTTCGAGGTGGACGCGCTTGACGTCCCTGGCCGCCGCCGCGGCCACCTGCTGCCCGGCGCCGACCGAGCCGGTGATGGCGACCATCTCGGGGCGCGGGTGGGACACCAGCGCGCGGCCCGTGTCGCGATCACCGCACACCACGTTGAGCACGCCCGGCGGCAGGAACTCGGCGGCGATCTCGGCGAGCAGCAGCGTGGACGCCGGTGTCGTGTCGCTGGGCTTGAGAACGACCGTGTTCCCGGCGGCGATCGCGGGCGCGAACTTCCAGACGGCCATCATCATCGGGTAGTTCCAGGGCGCGACCTGGCCGATGACGCCGACCGGTTCCCGGCGGATCCACGAGGTGTGGTCGGCCATGTACTCGCCTGCCGCCTTGCCTTCGAGCTGGCGGGCGGCCCCGGCGAAGAACCGCAGGGAAGCTGGAGACACTGCCGTCTGCGGCGGTCAGGGTGACCGGACCGAACGTGATGATTACGGCGGAGTTACCTCCCGGGCCCTTGTAGTAGCCGACCGCCTTGGTCACCCGAACAGCCAAGGCCACGAGCGTCGAAGCGGCCTTCTCATCGGCCTCGATCTTCGGCTGGGCGAGGGCGTGATGCCCATGGGCTTCTGCCCAGTCCCGGAAGACGCGGGCGTCGCCGCTCATGTCCGGGAGGATGCTCTTATTGGCCCAGGCCCACAGCCATGATCCCGAGGCGGGGCTGAAGCTGCCGAGTATCTGCGCCGGTGCCGTCGCTGTCTTATCGGGGAAGGTCCACGTGATGAGGCCGGTCGTCTGGTCGAGATCCCAGCGATCCGCCGATCCCAGCCCCCAGGACATGTGCGCACGAGCCAGCTGTTCGATCATGTCCTCGCCCTGCAGCAGCAACGCGCTCAGGTCGGCTCGCTCCCCAGCCTCACCAGCACTCTCCGCCTCGTTGGCCCGCTTGAAGAATCCCATCTGCGGGAGTCTGCCAGAGGCCGCTGACCAGTCGACGACGCCCCCTCACACCGGACACGTCGCCACCGACAAGGTGGGGAATTACGTGACCGAACGGCTGGGGAATTACGTGATCGTCCACAGGCGTACAGGCGCTCACCCAGTACATCGCACGGGAAGGGAAGACTGTCGTCGGAAGGCAGCATGTCGAAGGGCACTGTCACGTTGGCTGACCGGGTGGGATGATCTTCGTGTTGATCACGCTGGGGAGGGGATCGCTGGTGTCGTCTGTGCTGCCGCCGTACAGGGGTCACCGGTACCCGGTCGAGGTGATCTCGCACTGCGTGTGGCTGTACTTCCGCTTCCCTCTGTCCTACCGCGAGGTCGAAGAGCTGATGCTCCAGCGCGGCGTCATCGTCTCCTACGAGACGGTGCGGCGGTGGTGTCTGAAGTTCGGACAGGCCTACGCCGCCGGACTGCGCCGCCGACGGCGTTGTCACGTTGTTGGGTGTGTGAGTGTCTGATGGCGCGTCGGGGCGTGGTGGGCTTGCGCTTCGGGCCTGGGGTCAGGCCGTGGTGGACCGGCCGGCAGCGTCGGCGATCTGGTCCCAGTTGGCGAAGCGGACGGTCATCTCGGCGCGGTGGTCGGGGGCTGTCATCAGGTGGCGGCAGGGCCGGAAGTGAGGTGAGATGCCACTGAACGCAGCCAGGAACCGCTGAGCTCCGCCGACACTACGGAAGCCCTTCATGGCGCGTTCGCGCTGCCGGGTGGGCTGATGACTGTTCTCGGCCCGGTTGTTCAGGCCCTTGTGGGCACGGTGCTCGACGGAGGGCATGACCTCGCGGTGGGCCGCGCCGTAGGAGCGCAGCTTGTCGGTGACGACCACCCGCGGCACCGAGCAGGTCTTCTTGAGCAGTTTGCGGAAGAACCGCCTGGCCGCAGCGGTGTCCCGCCGGTTCTGTACGAGGATGTCCAGGACGGTGCCGTCGGCGTCCACGGCCCGCCACAGGTACTTCTGCTCTCCGTTGATCTTGATGAAGACCTCGTCCAGGTGCCATTTGTCCCCGGGCCGGGGCCGGCGGCGGCGCAGTCCGGTGGCGTAGACCTGCCCGAACTTCGCACACCAGCGCCGGACGGTCTCGTGGGAGACGAGCACGCCGCGCTCAAGCATCAGCTCCTCGACCTCGCGGAACGACAGCGGGAAACGGAAGTACAGCCACACGCAGTGCGCGATGATCTCCACCGGGTACCGGTGCCCCTTGTACGACGGCAATGCGGACGACACGAGCGAATCCCTCCCCGGCACGATCAACTCCAAGATCATCCCAGACCGGTCAGCCAACGTGACAATGCCCTTCGAAGACACCGGCATCCCGCCATTGGCGGAAGCGGTTGTGAACGGTAGGCCAGGAGCCGAACTCCTGCGGCATCTCACGCCACTGTCCGCCCGTCTTGAACCGCCAGATCACACCCTCGAACTTTGCCGCAGTCGCTCGGGATACGGGCCGTACCTGCCTACGGGCAGGTACGGCCCGATGAACTCCCATTCAGCACAAGTCAGTTGCGCCCGCGTCATGCAGCACGATCTACCACACTACAAAGCACGGCCGAGACCAACAAGATTGATCAAGTTTCGATACGCGCTCCAGAACCTGCTTCTGCTCCATGAGCGCCCCCTCGCCGTACTCACCACTATTCCCCGGCCCAGTATGCGGCCCGCACCTCCCCCTCCGCGAAGTCCCGGCGCGGCAGACGCAGGCCGAGGGACTCCTCCAAGGCGTGGAAGTACAGCTCGAACGTGTTAGTCAGTTCGGGGTGGTCCAGCTCGGCACGGCGCACGGCACGGTTGAGGAAGTCCAGCTCGCCGCCCCGCAGATAGGGGGCACGGCCACGCTCGTACCAGATCAGCTCCAGCGCGCCCCAGTCGTCGTCGACGCGGCGACCGTCCCTCATGTAGTCGAAGGTGTAGATGGCCTTCGCGGAGGTGGCGGTCAGCCACACGCTCTCCTTAATCCCGAGCGCCGCGTATGCCTCCTTGTCAGCGAAGGACCCCGGCGGCGTTTCGTGGTGCAGCAGGAATGTCCACTCGCCTGCTTGCCCGAAACAGCAGCTCTCCCACTGGCGGTCCCAGTAGGCCCGGCCGCTGTCCACGGCCTGCAGGTCCTTCAGGCGCGTGCCAGCCGCGACCTGTGCGGGATCGGCCCCGTACAGCAGAGCCAGCCGCTCGGCGTCAACGGTTTGCCCGGGCGCCGCGCGGAAGAAGGCAAGGGTCGTGTATGGGTCCTGCTCACGCCAGGACCCCGCTATCCAGGCAAGTCCCTCCAGTGGGTCGCGCCCGCACGCCTCGACCGTCCCCGCGTCGTCCAGGCCGCCACTGCGGAACCGTCTGCCCCACACCGGATCGATCCACTCCAGCGCGGCGGCCACCTCCTCGAGGCTGCCGCCGCGCCGACGCATCGCGGCCTCGGTGATCAGGTAAAGCGCCTGTTCGAGGTCGCGGGTGGCAAAGACCTCCCGGTAGGGACCGTCATGGCCGCGCACTGCGCCGTCCTCATCCAGCAGCAGACACAGGCCGCCGTCCTCCGCCTCCTCAGCGCGCTCGGCCCACCCCTCCAGCTCGTCGTCCGAGAGCGCCACGGGGGGCAGCCCGACCTCGTGGAGCAGGGCGTGTCCGGCCACCATCCGCTGCCAGGCCTCCGCAAGTGTCCGCTTGGTGATCTCCATGGCGTCAGCATAAGAAGGGTCACTGACAGCCAGCCGACCCTCGCGGCCGGTTCAGCACTCGGCCGCTCAAGACCGGTACGGGGCCCGGCCCGTAGCCACGAGCAGCCGCGCGAACGCCGACGCCTTCGCCCCGATCGCCACCGGCTCCCCGAACACACCAATCTTCCCGGCCGTCGGCGACAGCTCGGCCAACACGTCCGCGAGCGGTGCCACGACCTCCGGAACCGCCTCGTATGCCTGCTCCGTCGTCCGCGCCCGGTCTCACGCGTGCACCGTCAGATCGACCAGCGCCATGGAGCCGACCCGCCGTGCCGCCATGTTCATCGCCTCGCTCGTCCCGTCCTCGGCACCGGGCCTCAGATCTGGATCGAAGACCTCACCCGTCCACATGATCACGACTTAATACGCGCCCTAATACTGCAACCGCATTTGGGGGTTGTGGCCTCGACGTTTGTAGTGGGAGCGGCGGGCTCGGGCCTGGCTGCGTCGTCGAAAGCGTGACCAGTGCAGATGGTGCTCGTTGGTCTGGTGACGGGGCTTGACGAGGTGGCCCATCAACCGGCGGATCTCCGGGACGCTGAGGGGTATGAGGTCTTGCTCGTCGTCTGCGGTGCCCCTTTTGCGGCTTCTGCGGCGCGGACGGCAGCCAGGTAGGCGAGTGCGGCCATGGCCAGGGTGATGTGCCGGTACCACGCCCGGTAGAGCCTGACCTGGTAGTGGTCCAGGCCGCACTCGCCCTTCGCGGTCTGGAAGCACTCCTCCACTGCCCACCTCGTGGCGGCCACCCTGACCAGGTCTTTCAGCCGGGAGATGGCCGGTCCGTAGCAGACGTAGTAAGCGATCTCGGTGGGGTCGCTGACACTGCGGCGGGCCAGGACCCAGTGCCCGAATCCCTCTTCCCAGCAGGGGCGGATTGCGACGCGGGCCCAGTCGTAGATCCGTTCCCCGTGCGCGCCCTGCCCGCCCGACAGACGCTTCCAGCGTTGCCGTGGCAGCGCGGCGATGAGGTCGTCGACGCGCGACTCGGCCCAACTGGTGGTGATCACGGTGTCGTTGACCTTGGTGGCCAGGACATGCGCGATCTTGCGTTCCTCCAGCCAGGCCCGTGTGTGCTTGACCTGCCCGTACGCCTCGTCCGCGGTCACCCAGGAGAACGGAACGCCGGCGTCGATGGCACGTTGCAGCATCTGCCGGAAATGCTCGTTCTTGGTCGCGAAGGGCACCTCGTCGTCGATCCCGGCAGCGCGGCAGCGGTCCCGGTCATCGGTCCAGGAAGACGGCAGGTAGAGCTCCCGGTCGATCAGGGCTCGCCCCTTCGCCGAGGCGTAGGCCAGGAAGGTCCCGATCTGGCAGTTCTCGGTCCGGCCCGGGGCTTGTAATTGAATAACTGTCAGATTTGATCTGTGGGGTGTCTTTCGATAGGCGTCCCACGGGCCTTCAGTTGCTCCAGGGTGCGGGCGGGCGCTCCGGGCAATGGCTTGACGGTGATTTTGTGCAGGTCCAGGAGACGGTGCCCGTCCTGGAACTGATTGGACAGGTTGGTGCGGGTGACGCCCAGCAAGTGGGCCAGGAGCGTACTCGTCGATGCTCTGCGGCGGCGTAACAACGCTGTCAGCAGTCGGTGGTAGTGGTCCAGGCTGCTGGTCTGCGGGTGGAGATAGCTGCGCGGACGGTGAAAGCGTCGTTGGAATGCTGCCTCGGCCAAGGCGTCCCAGTACGGCTCCGAGACCGCCACCAAGTGGTCGAAGTCGGAGCGGGCCATGCCCGTCAGGGCCGGGTCGGTGAGCAGTTCGGTCAGGGCCGGGTCGATCCGGCGACGAGTCCGTGGCGCCTCGGGAGGCTTGGGCGGGGCAGGTGCGAGGGTGTAGTTCCAGTCGCCGTGGAACGTGCTCGGTGTGATCGGCAGAGCGTGGAACTCGGCTGGCGTGACGGTCGTGCCAAGGTGGTAGCTACCGGTGTCGAGTTCGGCCCCGATCGAAAGCCCGGTCGTGGTGGTCGTTGCGGCGATGGTCTCGAGGGCGACCTCGTAGCTGGTCAGCGGCCGTCCTCGCCAGTTCGCGGTGATGTGGCAGAACATTCGGTGTTCTATCTTGTTCCACTTTGATGTGCCAGGTGGGAAGTGGCAGACCGTGATCTCGAGCCCACTCTCCTGCGCGAAGGCGTGCAGGTGCTTCTTCCATGTCCAGCGGCGGGGATCGTTGGAGCCGCCGGAGTCGGCGGTGATCAGCAGCCGGGTGGCGTCCGGGTGGTCAGCTTGTCCGCGGTGCTGCCACCAGCGGCGGATGGACTCCACCGCGAACTCGGAGGTGTCATGGTCGGTTCCGACGTTGACCCAGCCGCTGTTGTGGGCGATGTCGTAGATCCCGAAGGGGATGACTACCGGCTGGTCGCTTGTGATGAAGGTGTGGCAGTCCACTTTGATCGGGTTTCCGCCCGGTCGCCAGGTGCGGCCGGGCCGGTCGCGGTCGCCGAGCCACTCTTTGGCCTTGGTGTCGATACTGATCACCGGCTGGTTGTCGTTGAGGAAGGCGGCGGCGGTGCGGTTCAGGTGGGCGAACTGGGCGTCGCGGTCCGGATGGCCGACGCCCTCGTGGGTCTTCGCGGTGCCCTGCAGGCTGTAGCCCAGGTTGTGCAGCAGGTGCCCGACGGTCGTGGCGCTGACCGGGTGGCCCTGGTCGGTCAAGGACGATGCCAAGGCGCGCAGCGACAGCGTGGTCCAGCGCAGCGGGGAGACGGGATCGCCGCGAGTGTGCGGCTCGATCAACGCCTCGAGTGCCGGCAGTAGACCGGAATCGGTGGCCGTCAAAGGCTTGCGGCCGCCTCCCGGAACCCGGATCCGACGGGTCGGTGCAGGCTGCCCGGCCAGTTCGACGATGCCGCGTGCGATGGTGGCGGTGCTGGTACCGGAGGCCGTCGCCACCAGAGCGATGCCGCCGTGGCCGATCGCGGTGGCCTCGCTGGCCAGATAGAGCCGACGACGGCGCTCATCAAGGTGCGGCAGGATCTGGTCGAACTTTGTCTGCAGGGCTTCGGCCGCTGTACGGGGTTGCGGATGCGTAGCCATGCCACAGCCTCCCACCGGCACCCTGACGATGACGATGCTTCAGATCAAATCTGACAGTTATTCAATTGCAAGTCCCCGCGGTGCCCGAGTACTGCCGCTGGACACCGGCGGACTTGGTGCCCTTCTTCAAAAAGCCGGTGTCGTCGCAGATCAGGACGCCGTCCGCACTGCCGATGGTCTCCACGACGAAGTCGCGGATGTCGTCGCGGACGGCGTTCTCGTCCCAGTCGGAGTGGTTGAGCAGGCGCTGGACCGAGTCCGGGCGCAGCTGCCCGACCTGCTCCGACAGCGTCCACCCGTTCTTCATCTCCAGCGGCGCGAGCAACCCGGTCAGATAGTCAAGCGCCCGCTCACGCGGCTCCGACCTGCCGAAACGGTGGGCGAACCGGGCATGGAGCCCGGCTACCCCCTCGGACCACGACTCGACCTGCTCAACCGTCAGCACATCAGCACACAGTCACACCAACGAGACACAACGCCGTCCGTCACGCCAGATGCGGTTGCAGTACTAATCCCGCCATGTGCGCACCTTCGCCGCCGCCCAAGCGGACCCGCAGCTGGCCATGGCCGGACTCAGCCCGGACCTGTGGGCCATCGGCCACTCCACCCCCACCACGGCCGCCGTCCTCCAGCAGGAGGGCGCGATCCTCGCCGACCGCCCCGACTCCCCATCCCTCGCGGTCCTGCGCGACTGGCTCACCGCCTGGGAGAACGCCGGACGGCCGACACCCGAGACGTACGTCCCTGTCCTGGTACGACGGGCCGGATATGGCCGGGTGGAACCTCCGTCTGAGCCGCGCGGGGCGCGCTCCTGGACCTCGATGAGGCCATCGCTGCGGCCGCCCGGTCCGGACCAACCTCACCCGGCGGCACGTTCTCCCGCTGAGGAACTCGTATGGCCCTCAGGGCGTGCTGCCACGGTGCCCGGCTCGTACGGTCGCCCCATGGTGAGCCCCGCTTGTGACAGGACAAGTGCGGGCCGGTGGCCCCGTGCTTCATTCGCACGTATCACGGGGCCACCCCATCCACTCGTCCGAAACGACCGGGCCCGGCGGGTCAGCCGCGGTTGGAGTCGTAGCCCCAGCGTGCCCGACCGTCCTTGCGCATGAAGCACTTGGCAGGGCGTCCGTCTCCGGCGTTTCCGAGGGCGCCGACTGGGGTGCAGGCGTAGCCGAACTGGATGCCGTCCTGCGCGCCGGTGTCGCTGCCGCTGGTGCGCTCCGGTGCTGGCTCGGGGCGGGGAGTCTCGGTTTCGGTCACCGTCGGGAGCGGTTCTGGGGTCTGCCGCTGCAGGTCAGTTGCATAGTGGAGCATCTTGCGGAGCAGGAGGCCGCCGAGGATGAGCAAGACGATGACGACTATGCAGCCCATGCAGGCCGTGAAGCCGTTGGAGGAGTTGTTGCGTCTGCTCACGGCGTGCGGGTCTCCTATGTGCTGGGAAGCGGGTCCTGGTCTACGTGGTGCTCGGCCGCGGCCCGCAGGCGGCTTACTAGTCGATGGTGCTCGTGCCGAGCGCGTCGCGGGCGGCAATGATCAAGTCCCGGCGGGCGCCCCGGTATAGCGAGTCCTTCGCCTGACGGGTGGCGACGAAGTCCACGCGAAGTATTCCGGGGATGGCGGGCGCAGTGGCCGGGTGGGCGAGCTCGCGAGCTGCGTCCCGGGCGGCGTCATCGACGGACATGACAGCGATGAAGAACATATCCACCGGCCGTTCCAGGTCGGTAGGGGCGGACAGTTCGACTTCAGCCTGGAGGAGCGTAAACGCGCTCATAGCCCGGTCGATGTCCTCGAAGGACGAGTCAGGGCCCGCTGCTGCGTGGACGGGAAGCGTGTAAAGCCGGTCGGCGGCCGCGACAACTTCGTGGGCGGCCCGCAGGTAGCCGGTCAGCGCCGTCCAGCGGCGTTCAGTGATCGCCTGCCGGTTCGTGGCGGACGCGGCCGTGGCGGCAGCGTCCCGGGCGGCTTCGGCCTGGGCGTGCCCGCCGGCAGCTTGGATGTGGGCGCCGATCAGGGTTCCGGCGATGGTTCCGGTCACGGCAGCCGCGCCAATCAGGGCGGCGGTGGTCTGGGCGTCCATCAGTGGGTGCTCCTTGGGCGGGTTAGTTGCTCCCTGGTGTCCGCGCTAGGACTACCAGGCCGGGATGAGTCGGTCGTCCGTCGTGCGTACGCTGCAACAACCACGAGGAAGGGACTGAACGTGGCAAGACGCATCTTCACGCTGAACAGATCGCTCACCAACGAACAGATCACCGCCATGTACGCGCTCGCCGAGAAGCTCAAAGTTGGCATCAATCTCTGGGGCAACACACCCTCGCCCGCGCGCGACTCCTTCACCTGGAGCATCGTGGGCAATGTCTTCCGGAGGGCCCGGTTCATGCGGCACCTGAAGGCAATGCTCTGACCGAGCCGCCCACCCCGCACCCTCCCCGGCCAGGCCGTGCCACACATGACCCCCCAGAACCCGGGCACCAGACCCTATGACCCGAGCTCCAGCAGGCGCATCCCCCGACCTGCCCGAGCCCCGCGGCCCCACCAGCAGCCCCCGCCGGTGGGGCCGATTCACGTACCGGGGTATCGCCGAGATGCGCGTCAACGCGACACATACCGCGACGGCGTCGAACTGGTGGCGGGCTAGGGCGCGTATCGAGTCATGATCAATCTGCGGGATTCGCCCTCGCGGCGGGGCCTGGACCGGTAGATGTTCTTGCGTGACGCGAGTGCAACTGAGGGACACGGAGTGGGAGTTCATCGAGCCGTACCTGCCCATCGGCGAGTACGGCCCGTACCCCGAGCGGCTGCGGCAGCAGTTCGAGGGGGTGATCTGGCGGTTCAAGACGGGCGGGCAGTGGCGGGAGATGCCGCAGGAGTTCGGTGCCTGGTCGACCGTCCACAACCGCTTCCGGCAGTGGCGTGACGCCTGCGTCTTCGAGGCCCTGCTGGAGGGGGCTGATCGCGGAGGCCGCGAAGCGGGGCGAGGTGGACCTGTCCCTGGTCAGCGTCGACTCCACCACCGCGCGGGCTCACCACGACGCCGCCGGGATGCATCTGGACCAGGACGTCATCACCACGCTGGAGAAGGCCGCCGCCGAGGAGGAGAAGGCCAGGTCAAAGGGGGCGGCCTCGAAGAACAAACCAGGCAGGACGCCGAAAACGATCCCGAGCGGGAAGAACGACGACGCATCCGGCGTCGCCGAAAACTCCGGCTGAAGGCCGCCCTCCTCGGACGCTCCAGAGGTGGGCAGACCAGCAAGGTCCACCTCGCCGCCGACCGCAAGTGCCGCCCGCTGGCGTTCGTCCTGACCGCGGGACAGGCCGCCGACAGCCCGCAGTTCATCCCCGTGCTGGGGAAGATACGGGTCCGCGGGCCCGTCGGCCGCCCCCGCACCCGGCCGGACGCGGTCGCTGGGGACAAGGCCTACTCATCCCGCGGTAACCGGGCCCACCTGCGCAGACGCGGCATCAAGGCAGTCATCCCGGAGAAGAAGGACCAAGCCGCCAATCGGACGAAGAAGGGCAGCAGGGGCGGCCGGCCCGTCAGTCACGACGCGGACCTCTACAAAGAGCGGAACACCGTCGAACGCCTGATCAACAAGCTCAAGGCCTGGCGAGGCATCGCCACCCGCTACGACAAGACCCCGGACAGCTACCTCGCCGGCCTCCACCTGCGCGCCTCGATGATCTGGATCAAAGACCTCACCCGGACCACCCATTGATCACGACCCGATACGCGCCCTAGCTAGGGCGCGTATCGGGTCGTGATCAATCTGCGGGATTCGCCCTCGTAGTGAGGCCTGAACCGGTAGATCTTCTTCCATGACGCGAGTGCAACTGACGGACGAAGAATGGGAGTTCATCGGGCCGTATCTGCCGATCGGCAAGTAAGGCCCATACCCCGAGCGGCTGCGGCAGCAGTTCGAGGGTGTGATCTGGCGGTTCAAGACCGGCGGACAGTGGCGGGAGATGCCGCAGGAGTTCGGTGCCTGGTCGACCGTTCACAACCGCCGGCCTTCGCCTCGTGGCGCACCACGGGATGTCGCACACACGCACGAGCCCGCCACCACAGTGGCGGGCTCGTGCGTGTCCGACGTCTTATGGGCCGTTCGACCAACTGAGGGAACGGCGGGAATCGACCCGGGACGCCCTCCGGTCGGCAGTGGCTGGAGACGTGATGATCACGGCACAGCCCACCACCCGTAGGGAACACCCGATGAGCGACACCACAGTCCCCCTGAAGCAGCGAGTCGGCCGGTACGGCGCCTGGAGCGTCGAACTGCGCTCGGAGGACCCGGCCCGGCGCGGCGAACTGGACGAGGCCGCGGCCGAGCTGGAGGAACTCGGGTACGGCGCCATCTGGCTCGGCAACAACAGCACCGCCGACCATGCCGCCCCGCTGATCGGGGCGACGCGCCGCATCCTCGTCGGCACCAGCGTCCTGAACATCTGGCAGCAGGAGGCCGCCACGACCGCGGCCGGCTTCGCCGAGGTGGCATCGGCGCACCCCGGCCGCTACCTGGTGGGTCTCGGCGTGAGCCACGGCCCGCTGGTGAAGGACTACAGCCGCCCGTACGCGGCGATGACCGGCTACCTCGACGAGCTGGACGAGGCCGGCGTCGCCGCCGACAGCAGGGTGCTGGCCGCGCTGGGCCCTAAGATGCTGAAGCTGTCCGGCGAGCGGGCGGCCGGCGCCATCCCCTACCTGGTCACGCCCGAACACACCGCCCAGGCCCGCGAGATCCTCGGCGAGGGCCCGCTGCTCGCCCCGGAGCTGAAGGTGGTTCTGGAGACCGACTCGGCCCGGGCCCGCGCGCTGGCCCGCGGCGCCCTCGCCATGTACCTCACCCTGCCGAACTACACCAACAACTTCCTGCGGCACGGCTTCACCGAGGCCGACCTGGCCGAGGGCGGCAGCGACCGCCTGATCGACGCGGTCTTCGCCTGGGGCGACGAGGACCGCATCCGCGACCGCATCGACACCTTCCATCAGGCAGGCGGGGACCACGTGGCCCTCCAGGTGCTCACCGGCACCCACAGGGACAAGCTCCCGAGGGAAGAATGGCGCAGGCTCGCTTCTCTATTGGGATAACGGCCTCGGTACTGGTGAGCTCGCGTATCCAACTGTCGCCAGTTGACCTGTCTGGCTCCGGAACAACTACTGACCCTCACGGGCCCCGGGTTGCCGGGATGAGGTAATAGGGGGCGTTCCAGAGGTTCCGGCACAGCTCGGGTGACGTTCGGTGCACGTTTCATGCTCACGTGATGAGCACGGCCGTGACGGCGAGGCCGACAAGAAGGAGCAGGACGGGACCCAGTGGCAGGCCGTGGTCGCTCGGTGGGCTCGGTTCCGCGGGCCGCAGTTCCGGGTGGGCGTGCAGGGCTGTGACCTCCTCGGCCATGCGGACGTACGACGGGCGCAGTCGCAGTCGTCGTTCGAGGCGCGGCTCCCCCAGCCCCGTCAGATGCCAGGTGCCGCCGTCCGACCGGCGTATCTCTACGCTGCCCTCGTCGGTGTACTCGGCTGCCCGCAGCCGTTCCCATGGGACGTGCCGTACGGTCCAGGCTCCGGTCAGCCACAGACCGGTGCTGTCCGCGGTGGCACGCCAGTTGAGGAGGACGGCCGCGAGGTGGATCCACATCGGCAGTGAAAGCAGGGGGAGGAGGAGGTGCCAGTCGAAGCCGTCCGTCGCGAGGGAGTGTGCGGTGAAGGAGATTCCGGCCGCCACGCCCGCGGTGAGGGCCAGTCCGGCGGTTCGGGCCACAGGGCCCGGCCCCCAGCGCACCGGGCGACCGGTGGGCGCCAGGGTGGCGGCGATGCGGTCGATCCGGGCCCGCCGCTGCGGATCCGAGGTGTCGGGGTCGGTACCCGTGAGGGCAGTGGCTCCCAGAAGGGGCTTCTTGCCGGTTCGGGGGAGCCGGACCGGGCCGGCGGTGCGGATCACGATCGGGTCCCCCGCCCGGTCCGTCGTGACGAGGACCAGTTCGCCGCCTTCGTAGGGGGCGCCGAGCAGGACCGCTTCGTGCAACCACGTGTCGACGGGCAATTCCTCCTCGTCCTCGTCCTCGGCTTCGTCTTCGATGCGGTCCACCAGCTCGTCGTCATCGGGGAGCGTCCCCGTGCAGAGACAGGTGAAGAGCGCGCTCTGGCCGGCGGTGTCGTCGGCCGCGTAGACCCAGGTACGTCCTTCATAGTCCGTGCGTTCCAGCACGCGCAGGGCCGGCACCGGTGCGCGGCGCAGCGCCACGGCACGGCGGCGGGCGAGGACGCCCACCGTGAGGAAAGAGAGCCCGGGCAGCCCGGCCGCCAGGACCAGCAGCTGCCAGCCGAAGGCGTCGTACGGCTCCGCCACCAGGCGCCGCCACGAGCCGTCCTCCAGCACGGTCACCGTGCTGCCGACGCCGTAGTCCTCGGGGTAGAACGCGTCGACGGTGATGCGCCGTTCGTCATCGGTGCGGACGCGCACCGTCTCCTCGCCGCGGCGGATCACCGTCGCCGTGATGTGCACGGCCCGGTCCGCGTGCCGCTCGTCCGCGCGGATGCCGCTCAGCCCCAAGAGGACCGCACCGGCGGCCACGGCGCACAGGACCAGCCCGGCGGCGAGCGGGAGCCTGCCTCGCACGAGTGGGCTGGCGGGCTCCGGCAACCGATGCCGCACTCCGGCGGCCCGTTCCACGAGCCGCCGCTGCCTGGACCGGGCCGCCAGCCGCTCGCGGGCCGCGGCCCAGCCGAAGCCCAGGGCCCCGATCACGGCGAAGTTCGCGACCTGGGACATCCGGCCGGCGCCCGGCAGCTCTCCCCACGCCACCATGGCCGCCAGCGCGGGCGCTGCGATCAGCGTGAGCTCCGGAAGCCGGGCGAGCCAGTACAACAGCCCGACGGCCAGACCCACTTCCGCCATGCCGCCCCAGTCCGGGCCGCAGGGCGCCGCATCGCTGCACGACGGCACCGGTTCCACCGCGATCGCCCATACAACGGTGATCAGCAGCGCCGGCACTGACCACATGGGCCTGGCCCAGGATGCGGGGCGGGCCCGGGCCCATAGGGCGGCATCGGTGGACGACCAGGCGGGCGTACCTGCCGGAACAGAGCCCGACGGTATCGGGACGGGAGTTTCGGACACCTGAGGATTATGCGGCAGGAGACCGCCCCCACCGGACCGGTTCCGCGCCGTACCGCCTTCGCCCCGGAGTCACAGCGTTAGGCACGGGCTGGCAAGAACCCCCACGACCACCCGATGATCCACGACAGCGACTCATCGTCACAACCCTATGAGCCCACAGTGTCCTGTCGAAGTGCGTCTGTCAGCTGGCGGGCCGATGACCTGCTGGGATGCCAGATCGTTTGAGAAGGCGGAGGCTCGGGATTCCCAGACGACCTGGCTTTCGCGGAAGGTCCTGGGTTCCGAGGGTGGTGTAGATCCGCGCGAATCGTCGGCTCAGCTCGGCCGTCATCGCCAGACAGGGCTCCTGGCTTCCTCCGGTTTGACGCATGCCGATATCGGAATATGATGGCGGTCATGGCACGAGCAGCGACGACGTCGGATGTCTTCAACGCGATCGCCGAGCCGCAGCGCCGGGAGATCCTGGTGCTGCTGCGGGCGGGTGAGCGGCCGGTGACCGAGTTGGCCCAGGAGTTGGGGATGACCCAGCCGGGGGCGTCCAAACACCTGCGGGTGCTCCGGGAGGTCGGGCTGGTGCGGGACCGCAAGGCAGGCAAGCAGCGCCTGTACGGCCTTGACGCCCGCGGGCTGCGACCGGTCCACGAGTGGACCGGCGGGTTCGAGCGGTTCTGGAACGAGAGCTTCGACCGGCTGGACGAGTACGTGCAGGACCTCAAGCAGGCAAAACAGGAGGAGTGACCGATGGCAGCGACAGGACGGGATGCGCCGGCGCAGTCAGCGACGGCCTACCGCGAGATCGTGATCTCCCGGGCCATCGACGCCCCACGGGAGCTGGTGTTCGAGGCGTTCACCAATGTCCGGCACCTGTCGCGGTGGTGGGGACCGGAGGGGTTCACCACCACCACGCGGGCGTTCGAGTTCCGCGTCGGCGGGGAGTGGGACTTCGTGATGCACGGACCGGACGGGACGGACTACCAGGAGTGGATCTCCTGGACCGAGATCGCCCCGCCGGAGCGGATCGCGTTGCTCCACGGTGAGTCCCGCGGCGACCCGAACGCCTTCGAGTCGGTCCTGACGTTCGCGCCCGACGGTGCGGCGACCCGGATCGAGATGCGCACGGTGTTCCCCACCAAGGAACTGCGAGACGAGGCGGTCGAGAAGTACCACGCGATCGAGGGCGGCCGGCAGACTCTGAGCAACCTGGCCGCCTACGTCACCGGGATCGTTCGGAAGGGAGCGGAGGGCTGATGGCCGGGAAGGTGTTCTTCAGCGTGTCGATGTCGCTGGACGGGTTCATCGCGCCCGAGTCCCCCGAGGACTTGATGGGGCAGCAGTGGATGGAACTACAGCAGTGGATCTTCCCGCAGCGGTTCTTCCGGGAGAACCTGAAGCTCGGCGAGGGCGGCGAGGAAGGGCGCGACAACGACATCGTGCGGGAGACGTTCGAGCGCACTGGCGCGAGCGTTATGGGCAAGCGCATGTTCGACGCCGGCGAGCAGGCCTGGCCGCAGGAGGCTCCGTTCCGCACCCCGGTCTTCGTCGTGACGCACGAGAAGCGTGACCCGTGGGAGCGGCCGGGCGGGACCACCTTCCACTTCGTCAACGACGGCATCGAGACCGCGCTCGACCAGGCCCGCGAGGCCGCCGGCGACCGCGACGTCCGCATCGCGGGCGGCGGCGCGACGATCCTGGAATACGTGAACGCCGGCCTGATCGACGAGTTCTCGATTGCGCTGGCACCCGTGCTGTTCGGCTCCGGGATCCGCCTGTTCGAGGGCGTGGACGCGGGCCGCGTGGCCCTGGAGCCGGTCCGCACGGAGCCCTCCCCGAGGGTGACGCACCTGACCTACACCGTCCGGGAGCGGTAGCCGGAGAGCCGGATGTGAGCGGCACCCCGGCGGCGCCTCAGCCCTCCGGGGTCAGTACGGCGGTCAGCGCGTCCACGCCCCCGGCGTCGGGGAGGGCGAGTGTCCGGGCCGATCTCGGTCGCGCCACTCCAGCCACGACTCGAACTCCACCAGCGACTCCGTTGTGGCCGCCCATGAAGCCGAGGGTTTGTGGGGACTGGTGGACGGCCCGAATTGGACGCCGTGGTGGCGGGCGAATTCGGAGAGACAGACTCCCGCAGCTGCATGGCGTCATCGCGGATCCGCTCGGCGTGCGTGCGCGCGAAGTCGGCAATGGACGTGACGTACTGCGTGTACAGGGAGCGCACCGAGGCTGACAGGCCCAGTACCAGCAAGGCGGCAGCGGGTGCCGCGAAGGAACTCCACCGCCCGAGCCGCTTGGCCTGTACTTTCGCTCGCCGCAGCAGCTTGCACGTCGGGGACAGCCGCGTGAACTCGGGGACGCCATAGCCCTCGTCACGCAGGTACTTTTCGCACAGCTGCACTGACAGCGACAGCAGGAAGTCATGCGGGGTGTACGTGGCCGGCGCCTGGATGATCAAACCGAATCCGGCCTTCTTGACGGACTGCTCCAGCAGCGTCGTCTTACCCGCGCCCCGTGGGCCGCAGACTGCGATGGTGCCGTCCGCGATGTGCGAGAGTTTGCGCTCCAACTGTCGCCGGGCCCCGTTCTCGACGACGAAGAGGGGTTCCCGCGGCGCACGCAGGCCCCACTCGAAGTGGTCAGGGATGAACAGGGAATCGGGGTCGTCGCCCAGCATGTGACGGACAAGTTGGGCCACCACCGGCCCCGTCCCATTGTTCTGGAGAACTTCGCCCCATTGAGCGGCCCACACCCCTACCTTGATGCGCTGCACCAGCCAGGAGATACGCAGCCTTCCGGCTACCAGGCACAGGACCAGATTCGACCCAGCCTGCGAACCGCGCCAGAACAGAATGAACACCACCGCTGCGGCAACTAGAACAGCCCCAAGGAGGGCGAGCGCTCCGCCGAAGATGAGAACCGACAGGGCCCCGAGCACTGTCAGAAAACAGATTCCGCGCCAGTTCCAGTCTGTCTCTCTGGCTGCCCTCCCGCACAGCGGGGGAACCTCAAACCCGTAGGAACACGGGAGGAAATCCGCCTCGAAGATCGGCTCCAGAACCAGTTTCAAGGAAGCCTGGACCACCCGGTCACGGATCGTGTTGATCCCCAGATAGCGGACCTTGCCGCCAGCCTTGGGAATCCCACGCTGCCGCACCGGCAAGGGCCGGAAGGTGCGGGCCTTCAACTCCGCCCGCAGCTCCGAAAGGAAGCCCTCCAGCCCACGCACGTCCTCAACGTAGTGGGCGGTCACGCCGTCCACTCCAGCCGTGCGCGCACCCTTGTTGCTCCGCACCCGCATCCACCCCGCAAGCAGGAAGGCCGGGTCACAGACGAGGTTGAACAGGTCATCAAACCGGCGAAGAGGATCCTCCGCCGCCCAACGGTGCAGCTTGGCCTGGATCTTCAGTACCCGGCGTTCGGCCACATACGCGACGTCCTCCAGCTCGTCGGTATTCACCAACGACCTCCTGACATTCCAGCTTCCGCACTGCCGACTTGCTGGCCCCCTTCGCCATGTACGTGCCTTTCGCGCGCTCGGACTACTACGGGGCCTCCGCCCCACCACGAGACCATCAGCCGGCGACGGGCCTGCCCCCACTCCCGGCCTGGAAGGACGGTGCCTGGGCGGTCTCGGATGGTTCCCACGTTCCCTGTGTGCCGATCGGCCAGGATGGGTGCCCTGCTTTGCCCCGACAGCCTCGCCGTGCCTACGCCGCAGTCCTTCGGCACGGCCCCCGGACCCGAAGACTTCTCGGGCTCCGGAGTCGGCGGCCCGCATGTAGGGCAGCCGCGTACTGCATCCCGGCCCAGATCCACCAGGTTGGAGCCGGTACAACGCTTACGGAGCTTTAACCGCAGGTTCCTCACGTACACCTTCTGGCCTCGCTTGCCGGACCCGCACCGTCTGGCAGTACCGGCGCGTCCCGTCGTTGTCGGGGCTGCTTCCCGCCCTTCCCGGCATCCCCCGGGTCGGACTGCCCCCAGCTTCTACCGAACCGCTGCGACGGCCCGGCGGTGGTGGTCTTGCACCACCACTCGGTCACACAGAACTTCGTGGCGCACCCATGCAGCGTTTGAGGACGTCACGCTCCATTTCGAGCTCCCTGATCCGCTTGTTCTTCTCCGCGTCCTGCCTGCGCAGCCGGGCCAGTTCCTCGCGCTCGGGCACGCTCAGCGTCCCGTCCCCGCCGGCCTTTTTCGCCCTCGACACCCAGGTGCTCAGGGTGGTCTCGTTGATCCCCAGGTCCTTCGCGACCTGCGCGATCGGCCGACCGGTCTCGGAGACGATCCGCACAGCCCCCTCACGGAACTCCGCGTCGAACTTCCGTCGCTTCTCTGCCATGACCCCCAACTTCCCCTGCAGTCACGGCCTCTACGCTACGAGGGGATGGTCAGGTTCGTTCACCTCCCGTGCCCGTAGCCTCACCACCAGAACGTCAAGAACCGGGCAAGTCGCCCTCGCACATCAGCGGTCCCCGAGCTCAGACGAATTGAGCAACAGAGTCGTTGGGGCCCATGCTCGTGGATTTTTGGGGCCATGTGTACCTCGGGCAGGGAGGCTATGAGCTGGGATTGAACATCAGCGAACATGCTCAGGATGTTGGCTGGTGCCGCCATGGCGTCACTCGATCCTGTGCTGGTCGGGTGCTCCAGCCTGGATCTGCTGCAGGACCTGGGGGCGCGAGGTGATCCGCTTCGTTGATGAAGACGCCCCGGCCGACCACCCGGACCGGAGCCGGGCGGCGGCCAACCGGACTTCGACCGCGCCGCCCTGGTGAGGGTCGACTGGCCGTTCTCCTTCACCTGCTAGCCTTGAGGGTCGTCGGGCTCGTCCACCAACCGATCCCGTCCCGCGGCCGTACCGGTGCGGCCATTGCCCGACGGCCTGGTCAGTGCCTCGCGCAGTGCGTCGATCCCCGGATAGGGGTTCGCGCGTCGGCCAACATCGGTTGAGTAGACCCAGCGGGTGATCTGGCACCGCCCCATCATGTCCCGGCCGTGAATGGTGGAGAGCCTGCCGGCGCCGAGTCGGAAAGTGCCATCGAGCTCGTCGCGGATCGCGTCGCAGACGTGGTTGCCCGCGGCAGTCAGCTCGAACCACAAGTCTAGAAACAGTTCGATGTTCTGGAGGTATTCGCGCTCCGCCTGGCGGCGCTCGGGCCCGTAGTCGAACACAAGCGAGTGGTCCCTGAGCTCGTAGAAGTCGTCGACCCTGGTGGAGAATGTGCTGGTTGTGGTAAAGAAGTCCAGCAGGTCCGACAGTGCGCGGTGGAAGTTGTTCATCGCGCTGGTGACCTTGCTGAACGGCTTCGGCCATTCGGTCTCGACCATCCAAAGCCGCAGCGCGGTCAGGCGGTCCTGAACCGTGAAGGGCAGGCCGAGCGGCGGGATCAGCGCCGCTTCGGAGGTCTTGCGCCACGTGTCCAGGCTGGCCAGCTCGGACCAGCGCATCACGAGATCGAGGGCCGATAGGCGGGCGGTCTCCTTGATCTCCTCACCCACCGCGGCCAGGAGATCCAGCCAGCCTTCGGCGTCACGCTCGGCCTCGGTGAGCTCGATCCCGTGCTGGTCCGCATACTGGGTGCACCGCTCCACGAAACGACGCGTGAAGTCGACGGTCGGCAGGCTCTGAGTCGATGGGCTCAGGGCCCGGCTGATCGTCGCGTGGGAGAAGACTTCCTTCTCGGTCGGCTGGTTCTTCTTCTTCCTGCCCCCGAGCCGGGTCGCAGTCCCGGCTCCGCAGGCGGTCATCAGCTGCCGGAGCAGACCAATGAACCACTGCGGATCCGCCTGCGCGTCGAGGTCCCGCACCGATTCCATCACCATGTCCGCGAGGCTAGCGAGTAACGCCTGGGCAGGGACGCCAGAACGCTGGCCAGCGGTGTCCAGGAGTGTCTCACCCGGCCAAGAACCCTGGAAGTCAGCCCTGTTGATGCCGTTCGCTGTGATCGCCGGAACTCGCCGGCCTGGTCAAGCAGAGGCAACAGATGGTCATTGCATCGGATGTGCTCCAACTCTTGCGGGAAGCGCTCGGCAGCTGGCCGGCGACCGCCCGGTTCTGCCTGCTCGCCGTCGTGCTCACGCTCGGGTGGATGGCCGTCACCTGGTGGCGGGACGGCCGCCACCCGCGTGGTCGACACAATGTCCGCCCTCGTGGATCGGGGGCTGGCCGGTCCCGGCCCGTGCGGCCGGGGCGGCGGACTTCGGCGCCCCACCGCAGGCGCTAAAAGTAACGTGGCACCCGGTGACTCGGCCTGGTGGGAGGGCTGCCGAAGCCGCCTCGAGCAGGCAGCAAGGGAGGCGGAATCAGCTCCGTGAAGAACAAGCGCTTGCCGGCCTCGCTCAGTCACCTCTACCTTGGCGGACTTCCACGATGGGCAGCATGGTCACGGTGGTGGGGAGGCCGAGTTCCCGTGGTGTGAGGCTGGCGGGTGTGGGGACGTCGGTAAGCCGGGCGAGGAGCGCGTCGATGGCGGCCTAGCCGTCGTCGACTGCGGCGTGTTCATCCTCGGTTAGCGGGATCGAGGCGAACATGCGCTGCAAGTTCTCCTTGGCTTCGAGGAGTTGGGCCTTGCTGGAGCCCTTGGGGGTGTAGAAGTCGCAGCGGGCGCAGGCCATCCTTTTCCGGACTACGGGTGCCAGTGATCGTGTGAGGTAGTCGCCTCTGGCGTATGGAGTCTTGATCAGCAATTCTGTGCCCATGCTGCTGCCGCTTGCCCATGTGAAGACTGAGTTGATCGAGGTCGTCCGCACCACCGACCCGATGCGTCATCTCAGTGCGGAGGACTTGGCCGGCGACGACGTCGCGATCTGGGAGGCGACTCAAGCCAATCAGGTCCTGGCACTGATCAAGGACCTGCCGGGAAGCGAGCTGCATCGCTGTTTCATCCCGGGCTGGGGCATCCGAGCTCACAGCGCGACGGATCTGCTCTTCCAAGTGGCCTTCTGTTTCCGATGCCATGGTGCCCGCCTGTGGGGACCCAGCGTCCCCGCTGCTCAGGCGGGAATCCACAGCTTCGATCCGGACAGCCCTCCTGCCCGGGAGCTGCTTGAACGGTTCCGCGGCTCCCAGTGCCGAACCTGCTGAGCTGGTACAGGGCACCGTGGCGAGCACCGGCTCGGGTCACCAGCCCGTCCGCGTGCATCTGGGCCAGCCGCTTGCCGACGAGTTGCTCGCTGAGGAAGGGGAGGCGGGCGGCGACGTCACGCACACGCATGGGGCCGCCGCCCTGCTGGGCCAGGGTCTGCGCTGACCAGGTGGTCCACTTCGGCGCTATCAGAGACAGCGCGTCCTCGACGCGCTGCGCGTCGACGGAGCCGATCTGGGAGGTTGCGGCTTGTACCGGGGTGGACATGGCGGTAACTCCGTTATGGCGAAGGGTGAATCGGGCTGCGGGGCGCGGGTCAGTGAGGGTCGCGCTCGGCGCGTAGGCGCTGGAGCACCGTGCCGAGGCGGCGGTTGCTGACATGGATGCCTCGGTCGCGCAGGCCCTGGCGCAGGGCGTCGCGGTTGAGCCGGGGCAGACGGGCGGCGACCTGGCGGGCGATGGCCATGAGGTCCTCATCGCCCGGCGCGGGTCCGGTTCGCCGAGCCGAAGGCTGGCGAGCGGCAGGCTGGTCCAACAGGAGGCGGACGTCCAGCAGGTCCCACACCGCCTCGGCTTCCGACTCTTCCTGGCGTTCGTGGTCCCCGACTTCCGCCGCGTACCGCAGCACGATGTTGTCGAGGGCGTGCTCGCCGGAGCGGCAGCGCTGCCAGGCCGCGTCGAGGTTGCGGCGGGCGGCACGGGCATGAGCGATCGTCTCGGCCAGACCGCCGAGCCGCCGCAGCACGATCGGCAGAACGGGATCGCCCGAACCGCCATGCGCGCCGTCGCGCTGAAGGTCCTCCAGCGGGCGGCCGTACCGGTGCTCGACCAGGTGGCGGGTGTAGATCACGGTGGACATGGGGGTCTTCCTTCCTGGGGTTTCAGCGAGAGCGGGAGGGCTTGGTGGTCGTGCTGGCGGGGGAAGCGTGAGTGGGGTCGGTTACTGCACTGCCAGGAGCCGAGGCGGGGTTGCTGCGGCTGAGGGCAGCGGACACACGCGGCGTTGTCGTCCGGGAGACCTGGAGTGCCTCCTCGCCCTGCGGTGTGAGCGACAGGAGCTGCCCCGGCCGATACCGCGACGTGCTGGTGTCCTTCTCCAGCAGCCCGTCCGCGAGCAGCCGCTCGGCGGTCTCGGCCAGCACCTTCGGCCGGTTGCCGTCCCCGTCGGAGAGCCAGGTGTGGCCGTAGACCGCGCTCTGGTGGAAGCGCAGGCCGCCCGCCTCGACTGCCTCAAGGGCCGCGACTTGGCGACCATCCGCGATGGCCCAGTCGTCGTCCCGCCCGGGCGCTTGCTCCGGGGCCAGGCCCAGGCTCTGGCGCGGTGCCTTCGAGGCCAGCTCGGCGTCGGACTCGGGCAGAAGGCGGTGGTACGTGGACACGGCCCGGGTCAGTTGCTCGTAAGCCGCACCCCGGCGGGCGACGAGCAGCTCGATCTGCGGACCCGTGGTGCGCAGGATGCCGTGCCAGCCGCGCATGCTGGCGTGATCGCCCCGCCCGATGGGCTCAAGAACCTCGATCGCGGACTGGGCGGCGCGGGTCAGTTCGCCGTGCAACTCGTCGACCCCGTGGGCGGCCTCAGCGACCATCCTGCCGACGAGGTAAAGCGGGTCGCGGGGCGGATGGTCGTCGCTCAGCGCCCAGGGGTCCTCGACACCGAACTTCTTGGCGACCAAGTGCGCGCCGGGCCGCTTCGCCATGTCATGGGGGTTCATTCGGCCGCCTCCATCCGGGCGAGCAGGGAGCGCACCAGAGTGGGCAGGCTGTCGGGGCCCTCACCGATCCAGACATGATCGGTCGCCTCGCCGAGGACGTACGCGGCGTCTTCGAGCAGGCCGCTGGAGATCTCCAGGCAGGCGTCGGTGATCCGGGAGGCAGCGAGGAGGGACTGCGAGAGCACCTCGACGTAGTCGCCGGGGCTGAGGCCGGCAGCCTCAGCGGCTGTGCGGATGGCGGCCAGTTCCAGCGCGCTGAACGCGAAGTCGAACTCGTCGTCCTGCTCCGCCGGTGAGTGCGCGGTGAAGGCCGGGTCCGGCGGCTCGGTGGGGATGCCGAGGCGCGTGCAGATCTGGTCCACGGAGGCGGTCAGCTCGGCGAGGGACTCGGTGAGCCAGCCGAGTGCGGAAGCGTAGGAAGCCAGGGTGAACAGACCGCCGGGGGTGGAGGGAAGCGGCTCCCCGATGACGAACTCTTCGAGCCGGTCGTTCAACTCGCAGACCACCCGGGGGCCGGCGGACAGCGCGCCGAGGACGGGATGCAGGTAGGAGCGGCTGGCGGAGGTGGGGTACTCGGTGGTCAGGACCCCGGAGACGCTCTGCGCGGCGTCGGTGAGCAGCCCGGCCAGTTCGGTGCGGGCCAGGGGGGCGCGGTCGGTGGTCATCGCAGGCGGGTCTTTCGGGAGGCAGCGGGAGCGGAGGGGCTGGCTACCGCCGGTGCGGTGGCCGGGAGGGACGCGGTCTGGTCCACCGCGTGGGGGGATCGGGATCGTGCTGCCTGGACTCGCGCCTCGGCCACCGGGTCGGTGTCGGCGGGCTGGTTGAGGTCCGTGCCGTTGGTGCGGCGTTGGGCCGTGCGGTAGACCGCGTAGTCCTCCCGGGCACCGGCCGCGACGAGGTAGATCTCGCGCTTGTGGGTCGAGGTGGGAGGGGCCGGGCGGAACTGGATGACCATCCGGTAGGAGACGGCCGGGTCGACGTAGACCTTGTGGAAGCCCGCGAGGCGGCCGGTCAGCGGCAGGCAGTCGTCGCTGCCGTGGACCAGGTTCTGCAGTTCCAGCAGCGCCAGGTCGCGGATTTCGTCGGGGAGTTCACGTAGGTCCGCGATGGCATCCGGGTGCGCGGCGAAGGCGAAGCGGGCGCGGCTCACATCGACCTCCGAGGGTTCGGTCGCTGGGCGGTGTTCACGGACGGCGCGGTGCTGGTGCCGAGGCCGGCGTTGGGGATCGCGGAAGGGCTGGTGGAGCGGGTGAGGGCAGCGCGGGTCCGCAGAGCGGCGCCGTCGCCGCGGTATTCCGGCGGCTCAGGCAGAGGGCCGTCGCGGTTGTCCAGCCAGTCCTGGGCGGCGTCCTCGTCGGCGAAGGCGCCCTCGCGAACCGTGTAGGTGAGGGAATCCGTGGCCACCTCTTCGAGGAACACGCGGATCGGGACCTGGGCCGCGCCGGAGGCCGGCCCCGCCCAACGCTCCCCCGCCGCCTCCCCCGAGCGCCTTCCGGATGCCCGGGGCGCTGAAGCAGGCGAACGTGGTCAACCTGCCGGACGGCTACCGGGCCTCGGTGGAGCCGCCGGTCACCAGCGACGGGTTCCTGGACGAGGACTTCGTCATGGACAGCCAGACGTTCCTGTGCTGGCTTGCCGACTACTACCGCGACGACATCGTCACCCTGCGCCTGATCGTGCGGATGATGGGCATGCAGAAGCCCGGCGGAACCGTGGATGCCACCCAGATCCAGCTCGCGGAGCTCCTGAAGGTGAAGCAGTCGCAGATCTCGCGGTCACTCAAGGACGCCGGGCAGAACGGAGTCGTCGTCAAGCTCAAGGCGGGGACGTACCAGCTGCACCCGAGGTTGACGCTCAAGGGCGGCAGGGTACCCATCGAGCCGAAGCCCGGTCTGCGCGTGGCGGGCACCATGAAGGTCGACCAGCTCTCGTTGCTGGACGCGATCGAAGACAATGAGGACCTGCCAGACGCTTTCCGCCAGCTGCGGAAGCTGCCGGACCCGGAGGAGAAGCCGCCCCGGGAGGACAAGGCCCGAGCGCGGGCCCGTGCCGCAGCCGGACAGGCGCGGCCGGAGGAGGATGGGACGTCATGACGATCGCCGTGGAAAGCATGGTTCCCGAGTACGTCTGGACGGCCAACAACGCCCTCGCGTTCACGCCCAGGAACATGCCGCCGGCCGCGTACCCGATCCTGCTGCACCTTCTGGGCCGTCAGGAGCCCGGCGGGCGCTGCGTGGCCACCCAGGACACCATCGCCCAGTTCGTCGGGCTGAGCCGCTCGATGGTCACCCGCGGCCTTCAGCACCTCGGCTTCGCGCAGATGGTGTGGAAGGAAGGCAACGGCGTTTACCGGCTCAGCCCGCTCATCGCCGGCTTCCGCACACCTGCGGACCAGCTGGCGGCGATCGGGACGATGGACGACGACGACCGGTTCGACCACCCGGACTTCCAGGAGCGGTACGAGCGCCGGGTTGCACAGCACGAGAAGGAGCGCCAGGAGAAGGCGGCCCGCCGCCAGCGGCCAGCCGAACCTCCCATCGACCTCGCCTCCCGTCGGAAACGCTGATCTCGTGCCGGTCCCGCGGCGTCGCACCTTCGGTGCGGCGCCGTTCTCGTGCACGCCGGGCGGTACATCGTTCCCCTCTGCGGGAAAGCCGCAGT
Organism: Streptomyces sp. NBC_00873; assembly: GCF_045207415.1. Classification (NCBI taxonomy): domain Bacteria; kingdom Bacillati; phylum Actinomycetota; class Actinomycetes; order Kitasatosporales; family Streptomycetaceae; genus Streptomyces; species Streptomyces sp. NBC_00873. The sequence goes on along the minus strand of NZ_CP108803.1, from coordinate 8,435,454 downwards.
GCAGTCGTCCCGCATGGTGACGCTGGATGCAGCAGCCGTGCATGGATCTCCTGCGGAACATTGCAGATCTGCGATGTTATGCAGCCGCCGGGACGGGCCCGTGGTCCTGCTGCCTGCCCCTGGAGCAGCGGGCGCGGGCTTGTTGCAGCAGGTCCCGAGCAGCGTGCAGCAGCTGACCGTGCTGCACCGGCCGGGGCCGGCCTGCTACCCGTGCAGCACCCGTGTGCCGCCTGGCCCATGCAAATGCTGCGCTGCACCCGCGACACCACCCGGCTGCAACCTGAGGACCACCACCAGGGACCACGAGCAGCACACCGGCAACGACCGCTGCTGCCCGCCGGGTGACAACCTGCTGCACACCACGGCGAGCAGCACGACCAGGAGCAGCGGGACCTCATGGCCGCAGGCCCTCGGCTCACACCTCACACCCTCACACGCACCGCGCCCACCTGGGGAAACGGGGCGTGTGCCTTACAGGAGCAGCCGGGACCGGCGCTCTACAGGACGGTGCCGTGCAGGGCGCGGCGGTCGCCGGACAACGCGTAGCGGCGGGCCGCGAGGCCATGTTCGAGGGGCTCGCCGATCTGCTCGCACAGCAACGCCAGGACGTCGGCGGCCTCGGTGTCGGAGAGGTAGGCCGGCGCGACTTCGAGCATCAGCTCACCGATCGCGTGGGTGCTGGCCGCGAGGTCGTCGACGACGCGGCGCAGCGCGGCGACGGTCGGGTCCGCCGGCGGATCGGCGGGCGGCGGAGGCGGTGTCGTGCGGATGTCGCGGGCGGCCTGGCGGACCACCGCGCGCACCGTGGGCTCATCGAGGGCCTGGAGGCCGCTGTGGGCGAGCGTGGCGAGTCGGCGGGTGATCAGCTCCGCGACGTCGCTGCTGCGGCTGGAGACGGCGATCAGGGCGTGCTGGGACAGGCCGTAGTCGAGCGCGGCCGTGGCGGCCGGGTCGCTGTCTCGCGTGCGAGACGTCTCGGTGCCAGCGGCGACGGCGCCGTGGATCGCGGCGAGGGAACGGGAGACGTCCAGGAGCCGGTACGCCTGGGCGCGGCTGATGCCGAACTCCGCGTCGCAGTACGACTCCCAGCTGCCGTGCCCGAGAGGGAGCCAGACACGGGCGGCGTGCGCGTCGCGGACCCGGGCGGCGAGCACCGCCACGGAGCGCCGGACGTCCGTCCATCGCCTCGCGCAGCCCGACCGTCATCTCCCGGGCCTGGGAGGTCGACAGCGGCAGCCGCGCCGGTTCGACGCCGTGCTCTTGGGCCTCGTTGTGCTCGCCCACGACTCCATCGTCATTCTCGCCGACGACGTCCCCTCTATCTTCATTCCCTCAACTGGGTGCCCGTAAAGACCTGTTGACTTCCTTGGTCCCTGGCATAGTGGATGACATGCCGATACCCGAGTCTGCCGCTCCGGTCACCGCAGTGTTCGACGGTCCCTTCGATGAACTGGCTTCACTGTATTCTTGGCTCGGGCAGGAGGAGGAGTTGCGCGGTCACCTCACCTTGGATCCCGGAGCAGCGGAGCCCGGTTCCATGGGTGGAGGGACGACATCCCTCGTGGTGATGCTGGTGTCCAGCGGAGCCGTCTCCGCACTTGCCCGTACCGCGCGCCATTGGCTCAGCGTGCGCACGGCCGACGTCAGAATTTCGATCAGCCAGAGCCGTGACGGAACGACCAAGGTGATCCTGGACGGCAAGCGCATTGAGCGTGACTCCGTGGCCGGGCTGGTGGACCAGGCTATCCAGGGGACTTCCCTCCACCCCACGGACTCCGACGACGAACGGCAGTGACGGCGCTATGACCGGCGTGGACCAGATCCAGCCACGGTTCCCCGACCCGTCCAAGTCGACGGCCGTACTGATCGGCACCTCCACCTACCGCAGTCCCCGCCTGCCCGACATGCCGCAGGTGGAGCACAACCTCTCTGATCTGTGCAAGGAACTGACCGACCCGGTGACCGGGGTATTCCACCCGCGCCGTTGCACGGTGCTCCAAGACCCGGCCGACCCCGAAACGGTGGGAAGAACCTTGGAAGAGGTCGCTCACGCGGCGTCCGACGTGCTGCTGGTCTACTTCGCGGGCCACGGCCTGGTGTCCAGGGACAACAAACTGCGCCTGACGGTTCCGGGTACCACGCCGGAGCGGTGCCGCTACGACGGCGTCCCCTTCGACTGGGTCCGCGAGATCCTAAACGAGACGACGGCGAAGGTGAAGATACTGGTCCTGGACTGCTGCTATGCGGGACGCGCTATCGCGTCCATGTCCCCGACTGACGCGGTGGAACTCGTCATCTCCCAGATGGAAGTGTCCGGCACCTACATCCTCACCTCCACCACCGCCACCGAGACGTCCCACTGCCCGCCGGGTGAACGGCACACCGCGTTCACGGGCGAACTGCTCTCCCTCATGCGGCAGTCTGCGGCTGCAGGCCGGGCCCCGCTCACCCTGGACCACCTGTACCGCGGCACCGCCGCCGCCCTGCACCAACGGGCCCTCCCTCGCCCTCAAAGGCGTGCCGTGGACACCGCCGCCGACCTGGCTCTGATCCGCCCGCCTAGAGTTCCCGCCGCCCCGCGTGAGGCGCTGGCAACCGCACCACCGGCGACGGCACCGACGCCGCAGGTGTCGAAGCCTGGAGAGGTGGAAGTCTTCCGCAAGTCGAGAAGCGCGAGCGGCATGTTTCTCTGCATAATCTTGCCGCCCGTGCTTGCCCTCATCGCAGGCATGGCCTTTTCCAAAACCCAGTCGAAGGCTGTCTGTTTGATTGTCGCCGAGGGCGTGCTGTTGTTCTCCTGTCTGCTTATCATCGGCATCCTGCTCGCACGCCGCCCGTTGCCCCTGCTGGTTCTCGACCATAACGGCGTCGAGCTCTACGGCCCGGGAGAGTCCGCCCGCGTCCAGTGGCGCGACGTGCGCCGGGTCTCGCTCCTTGAGAGCTCAAGGGTAAATGCCAAAAGTAGGTCGGTCAGCTGGTCCTACAGCCTCAATCTCTGGCTCAGCCCCGACGCCGCGGCGCCGGACACGCGGCATCTGGACTGGCAGAGCAAGGGGGAAAACCACTGTTTCATCCGCGACATCGAGAGCTATCTGCTGCTGTCCACGTTGGAACAGCTCCTTCCTCACTATGCCGGTCCCCTCTGGCACCCGGAGAGCGAGAACAAGGAGAGTGACAAACGGATCATCGGGTACACCATGATCTCCACCGAACGCGTCACTGCCGACGACACCCAACCCGTTCACCCGCCCACAACGCCCGACCAGCAGTAGCGGCTCACGACACCAGCATCAGTTTCCCGGTCAAGAGCCCCTCGTCGCCCATCTGACAGGTCCTCGCAAACCGGCGCCAGCAGTCCCCCAGGTAGTCCCGCATCCGCCATCGCAGATCAGCCCTCAGGGGCTCGCCCAGGCCCTCACCGATCTCGCCGACCGTCTGGATGTCGCCTGCATCGAGCACAGCACCCGCAACGCGATCCTTGACAAGAAGAAGGCGGAACAGCGCTGGCAGGAGTGGCAGGCGAGCAAACAACTCGTGCACGTCACCACGACGATCGCCTGCCCGCCCGACCGGGCCGGAGACGTCGCAAAAGCTGTCTCCAGCTACACGCGAAAGCTCGCCGCGCGCTTTGCTATCCGGCAGGACGCGGGGTTAGCCACCGAGTGCCCGAGTTCGAGGCGGTGGAAGCCGGCTTCTCCAAGAGCCCAGTCAGTTGCCGCAGTCACAGCGCGGGAACAGACACCGGCACCTCGTGCTGACGGGGCGGTCCAGTACGAAATCTCGGCTTGACCACCCATCAGGATCAACGACGAGAGAGAGACCCGACCGAGCAGCATGTCGTGGTCGTCCACGACAGCCCAGTGCACGCCTGTCTCGTCCTGCCAGCCTCGCTGCCACTGGGTGATCCACTCACGAGCCTCTTCTTCGGAATCAGCCCGCCGCAGGTGCCAACGCTGAATCGCCGGGTCCTGGAAAGCCTTCACCACGGCAGCGGTGTCCTTGAGTAGCCATGGCCTCAACAGCAGCCCACCCTCCACCGGCAAAGACGGCTGAGCAGACGCAGCGAGACAACCAACGGGCATCAGCGGAGCAACCAAGGCAGGCATGAGCAACATGATCTCAAATACACCCACCTCCATCAGTGGACAGTCCTGGGGATCAGAAACTGGTTGAGCTTGGATGCGGTCTGCGTCCAGGTCGATCCGCTGCCCGTCTCCACCTTCCAGGAACGGAAGCGCAGGGCCGCGTCGAGCTGCCAGGTCTGGCGCTTTCCGCCGGAGATCTGCTGGTACGCAAGGTCGTTGGCGTAGTAGCCGATGGTGCTGCCCGGCAGGGCGGTCGTACGGCCGAACGCGTCGTAGGTGTACCCGGAGTTCACCAGCCGGTCGGCGCTGTCGTACGTGGAGTTGGCGGCCGTGCCTCCGCTTGTGGGGCAGTCGGCGCCGGGCGTGCCCGTCGCCGTGGTAAGGGACTTGCGGTTGGTGCGCGCGTCGTAGGCGTAGCTGCGGCGCGCGCAGACCGTCTCGGTGGTGTCCTCGACGGTGGTGTGGCGGCCCGGCCGAGTTGGTGATGTTTGTCAAGACCGCGTGTAGAAGCTGCCATCAGCCTTGACACCAACATGCGCGAACAGCAGCGGTCAGCGCTGAACCTCAGCAGACAAGTAAGCCAAGCACGGCGCTGGTTGGCCGACGCCGAAGAGTTGCCGTGATCGACCTGATATGGATGAGGCCAGACCTCAAGACCAGAAGAACTAGCCAATGCGTGAACCAACACGGAGTTCCTGCTGCAGTGTTGACTTACCGGGCAAAGGTGATCACCATACGCTTGTGACCAGCATCATCCTGCGATGACACAGGGCCATCATGGCAGTTGAACCACGACACGATGTGCGTCGGCTGCGTGTGCGTCTGCGCGGCTACCTCCTCGCCGTGCTGATCAGCGCTGGGTGGGCGGTCATAGGTCACTGGTGGGTGGCTGAACCGTGGTCAGCGAGCATAGAGACCATGCTCTTCTTACTTGCGGCAGCCGTGCTCTACAGCGAGATCCGCGCCTGGCGACTCCGTCGCATCCACCGTATGCCCGGTTGAGCGGAAATCAACGGGTAGCAGCAGTGAGTGTCTAAGCCTGAATCCACCGCCTTGGATTGAAAAGGATCTTCTGGTCACGTCCGGTGGCGTGGTGTATCGACGGCCACTCGGTGATCCATTGTGAGGTTAGGCAGTGAGGGCTGCTGGTTCGGTTGTCTCGGCGGGGTTTCCTTCGATCAGGTGAAGGCGGCAGCGGCCGAGGATTTCGGGTCCCATGTAGCGGCGTTGTTCGGCCCATTCGTCGCTCTGCTCGGCCAGGACGGCGCCGATCAGGCGGACGATGGCGCCTCGGTCGGGGAAGATGCCGACGACGTCGGTCCGGCGCCTGATCTCCTTGTTCAGGCGTTCCTGGGGGTTGTTGGACCAGATCTGCTTCCATACTTCGCGGGGGAACGCGGCGAAGGCCAGGAGATCTTCGCGGGCGGCTTCGAGGTGCTCGGCGGCCTTGGGGTACTTCTCGTCCAGGCCGGCGATGGCGGCGGCCATCTGCTTGCGGACGGCGGCTGCGTCGGGCTGTTCGAAGACGGTCCGCAGCAGGGTCGCCACCCACGGTTGGGCGGATTTGGGGACCTGGGAGAGCAGATTGCGGGCGTAGTGGGTGCGGCAGCGCTGCCAGGCGGCGCCGGGCAGGGCGGCGCCGATGGCGCCCACCAGGCCGACGTGGGCGTCTGAGACGACGAGCTCCACGCCGGTCAAGCCACGGGTGGTCAGGGAGCGCAGGAACGCCAGCCAGCCGGCGCCGTCCTCGCTGGAGGCGACGTCGATGCCGAGGACCTCGCGTTTGCCCTCGTTGTTGACGCCGACGGCGACCAGGCAGTGGACGTTGACGACGCGGCCTCCTTCGCGGACTTTCTGGGTCAGGGCGTCGACCCATACGAAGGTGTAGGGGCCGGCGTCCAATGGCCGGTTGCGGAACTCGGCGACCCGGGCGTCGAGGACCTTGGCCATCTCGCTGACCTGGGACTTGCTCAGCTGGGTGACGCCGAGGGTGGCGGCGAGTTTCTCGACCCGGCGGGTGCTGACGCCGAGCAGGTAGCAGGTGGCGACCACGGAGATCAGGGCCTGTTCGGAGCGGTGGCGGCGCTCGAGCAGCCAGTCGGGGAAGTAGGAACCGGAGCGGATCTTAGGGATGGCCAGGTCGATGCTGCCGGCCCGGGTGTCCCACTGGCGGTGCCGGTAGCCGTTGCGGGAGTTGACGCGTTCCTCACTCGGCATGCCGTAGGACGCGCCGCAAGCGGCGTCGACGTCGGCGGACATCATGGCGTCGGCGAAGGTCTTCACCATCTGCCGCAGCAGATCGGGACTCGCCGAGGCGAGGTTCTCCTCCAACAGGGCGGCAAACGGCAGACTGTCTGGTGCGGTCATCGTGCTGTTCTCCTTCAAGAGCTTGGTCGTTCTCGAAGGATCAGCCGGTGGCCGTCTTACGTTCAGGCTTCTCACCCAACTACGGGCTCAAACCCCCGATTTAGGTGGAAACCCGTACACCACTTCCCTGGACGCAACCGATCTTCTAACGGTTTTCTGAGCTGGTGCCGGGTCGGTGCTCGGTTTGGGGCAGGCGGTATCTGCTGGTCTGCCCAGCTTTTCCACGGGTTCGGTTCCGGTCGGGCCTTGAGGGCGGGGTGGACAGGGGTGTCAGATCAGTCCCGGTGGGGCCGTGCGTGATGGCGAACATATGCGTTCAGGCGTGCTGCCAGGGCCAGTTGTGGGGCAGGTGCAGGGTGATGCGCCGTGCGGAGCGGGCGATCCGGGCCGGGACGTGGACCAGGTGGGCCCGGAGTGTGGCGGTGGTTGCCTTCGCGTGGAAGGCCGAGGTGTGTGCTCCGACGGCCCGCAGCAGGTTGTAGGCCATCGCCCACAAGATGAGCCAGGCCGAGTTGGCGTGGAAGTGCCCGGAGGGCGGGTGGGCCAGAGCGCCGGCTTTGCTGTCCGCGATGACCTGTTCCACCACCGCGTGGTGGCGGTGTTCCCGTTCGGCCTGGAGTGTCCCGGCGGGGTTGTCGGTGAAGAAGGGGTGGTAGCGCCAGACGGGAAACAGCTCGCCCTGTTCTCCCACGACGGCAAGTTTGGCCAGGTCACGGACCCGGCGCACGATCAGCCGGGCCGTGACGCGCTCACTCTTGTTGCGGCTGGCGAACGCGGTGTATGCGGGTATCTCGGCGACCTCGGCGTCCGAGATGAGATCACCGGTGTCTGGATCTTCCACCGCGTTCGGGTAACTAATCTTCTGCCATGCCTGGTTGGGGATGCTGAGGACGGCCCGTTTGATGGACGGGTTCATGCCGGTGGTGATGGAGAAGCGGGCTCCGGCCCGGCGGCACGCGGCGATCACACCGGCGTTGTAGAACTGTGAGTCCGCCCGCAGGATCCGCATGCCGGTACAGCCCGCCTCGACGGCGGTGGCCAGGGCCTCGCTCACGAATTTCGGGGCGCCGCGGGCGTCGGCTGCCTTGCCGCGTCGCATCCGAACCGCGGCGATCACCGGCCGGGAGTGCGGGGTGCAGATCGTGGCGAGCAACGGGTGCAGAGTGCGGATGCCCTTGAACCGGCCGTACTCCGCGCCCTGCTTGGCCCGCCCGTAAACCCGTTCATGAGTGGAGTCGACGTCGATGAACGCCATCACACCGGCGCCCGGCAGCAGCGGCGTGTGTGCGGCCAACGCGCCCAGGAACCTGCGGTGCACGGCGTGGAGTTGGAGCGCATGACCGTGGGTGAACGCGCGCAGGAACGTGCCCAGCGTGGACGGGGCACGGATACCGTCGAACACGGCCGGCATCGCACCGTGCCGCAGCAGGTGAAGGTCGTCGATGCTGTCCGCGCCTGCGGCCATACCGCCCACGATGCTGGTGACCTTGGCGTCCGCCGCCGCACCCGCGCCGTTGCCCGCCCCGGGCAGCTTCACCTTCTCGGCCACCAGGCGCGAAAGACCGCACCGCTCGGCCAGCCGCATCACCGGGACCAGCCCCGCATACGCGATCAGATTCCGGTCATCGAACGCAGCAGAGACCGCCGCCGGGGTGTGGGAAACTTTCATCTACGAGGTGCCTTGCTGATAGTGCGTGATGGTGGTGTGGTAACTCCCATCTTCGCAGGTCAGCAGGCACCTCTCTTCATTTCTCTATCCACAGGACCCGGTTCAGCCGGTGGATCCAGGCTTAGTGCGGATCAAAACGTTGAGCGACACCCTGAAGTTGGGCCTCCGCGCCCAGGATCATTAGAGATGAGGCCTCGTCAGAGGGGTCTCGGCGGCTCGCCGTTCGCCGCTGACGCGAACGGCCCCGGGGTGCAACCCGGGGCCGTCTCAGTTCAGACCTCACCAAGGAGACTAGTGGAACCCAACACCAACCAGAACGGCCCCGAGCCCCTGCCCCAGCGATGGGCCATCATCCTCATCGCCGGCTTCGTAGCCGGTGCTGCCGTCCTCCCCCTCGGCGGCCCGCTGGCCGCCCTCGGAGCCGCCGGCGCGACCACCATGGGACTGAACCAGCTCATGGCGTAGAGCGGAACGGAGACACGCCGGAGCGCCCGCCCCGTGTGCACGAGCAGCCCCTCGGAGAATCCTTCTCCGAGGGGCTGGAGTCATCAGCGCTTCGGCATACCGATGCGGACTCAGGAGATGTTCACGCTCGTGGCTCGTCGTCGCGATCTTCGTTGCGGGACTGTCGAGGACGGGCGAGATCCTGAGCGATGAGCAGTAGGGCCCTCCTCAGCTACGTGTCGGTGGTCCGGCAGGTCGAGGCGCGGGTAGTGTCGGCGCCGCGGGGTAGGTCGCGCAAACAGCCTCGGGACGCTGCGTCCGCACGGAGGACACCTGGTCGGCCGTGAGGCGCTGTGCGTAGATGTCCAGGGCGGCGAGAGTCGTGCCGGACGCGCCGTAGAGCATCCGCGAGCGGGGCAGCGTCAGCTCACTGGTGACGGTGCCGACGAGCTCACCGTCGAGATACAGCGTGACGGTCGAACCGTCGCTGGTGAGAGCGAAGTCGGCCCACTGCCCTGACCCGAGGCCACGACCAAAGCTCTGGGTCACACCGTTCCAGCGCACGGTGACGTCGGTCGGGCTCAGGGTGACCCGGTTCGTGGAGTCGACCTGGCCGAGCAGAGTCACCGTTCCGCTCACCTTGACGGTGCCGGTGACCGACCAGGGTCCGGTCAGGTTGGAGGCCCCGAGCCAGTAGCCGCCGGAGTCGATGACCTTCACCTGGCCCTTGTCCGGGTCGGTGGCTGAGCGCGTCGAGACGAACAGCGGGGTCATCCCGCTGAGGTCGCATCGGTCGATGATTCCGCGTCGGTTGTTCGACGTGTGCGCGTCATAGGTGCCACGGGGGAACTCCGGATCCATGACGTATTGGTGGATCGGTCGGGCGTTCGTAGTGGCGTTGGGCTGCTGGACACCCGTGTATCCCGGTGCGGTGCCGATGGTCTGCATGGTGGCCTCGTATGCCGCGTACTCCGTCTGGGTGCGCGGGCGGGTGTTCCACTGCCGGTCTGCGACCCGACCTCTCGGCATGATCGACAGCGACTCGAGCCACTGGCCTTCAGCCCAGCCCAAATCGTCACCCCAGACGTGCATGCCCCACCCGAGGATCTTCGGGTCGGTGGGTGTGGTCCAGGTCTGGGCGATGCGCTGCTGGTTGGGGCGGCCTGAACGGGCCGGCACCAGGTAGAGGAAGCTGCCGTCAGCGACGATCTTGTCGTAGGGCTTCAGGTGGGCGGCGGTTCCACTGCCGGTCCAGTCCATGACGATGACGTTGGTGTCGAGCGGGATGTTGCGCGCCGACGCCTCGGAGCCGTTGTAGACCACCGAGGTGCGGCCCTTGGCTCGAACGTGGTCATTCACCTCATTGATGAACTCCATCTCGACATCGGCCGTCGTGGCGTACTTGCCGTTCGAGTTGGCCACGTAGTCCCGCAGGGCGGGGCAGCGGTTCATGTTCGGGGGCATCTCGTCACCACCGAGGTGGACCCATGGCGAGGAGAACCAGGGGAGGAACTCGTCGAGCATCTCCTGGGAGACCTTGAGGGCCTTCGGGTTCATGAGGTTGAACGTGAAGTCGTCGGTCAGGTGGCTGTAGCTGTAGCCCTGGCAGGTGTTCTGCGGAGTCGCGCCCGTGTCGCGCTCACCGAACCCCGGTTCGACCTCACGCGGGCCGTCTGCCATGCCGACGTGGAAGTAGGCCGACTTGGGTGAGACGTGGGCCGGCAGCTCGAAACCTGGAACGAGGGTCACGTTGTTCTCCCGGGCGATCCGGTCGAGACTCTCGATGTCAGCCCGGTCGTAGCTGAAGCCTGGCTCGGCCAGCCCGGGGTACTTGGGGCTGTTGAGTCGGAAACCCTCGGCGTCATCGACGTGAAGAACCAGGTAGTTCTGTTTGAGGTACCCCATCTGTCGGATGACGTCGGCCACGGCGCGAGGCTCCCAGTACTCACGGGACACGTCGATCGTGTTCATGCGCACGGTGGTGTTGGCGCGGTCAGTGAGGACACCGGTGGGCAGGGTGCGTTGGTCGGCGCTCCCGACCAGCAGCTGGATCAGGCTGCGCGACCCGTAATAGATACCACTGGCCGTGGGCGCGGTGAGCCGCACCGTCCGACCGATCTCCAGCCGGTACCCCTCGGGGCCGACCTCGGGCGCGAGAGCCGCATCGAGGGCCACCTGGATGCCGTTGTCGTTCGCACTGTTCGCTTGGGTGAGGGGCAAGCGGACACCCGTGCGGGCCTCGATGTCTCGAGCGGCATACCGTGCGACCTCGCGCAGCGGCCGGGTCGACACAATGGGGTCGGATTCTGTCGTCATGCCCGAGACAACGGTCCAGCGGCCGGCAGTGGCCGGATCGATCACGACCCTGGTCGTGTTCGCCAGGGTGAGCTTCCCCCCTGCGGGCTCCCAGTTCTGCGGAACCGGCAGCAGGGTCGTGCGTGGGTCGGCGACGTCGCTTTGGGCCCCCCCAGGCGTCGTCCGAACAGTAGGTTTCGCGCCTGCCTCACTCGCCATTGCGGGCGACACCAGCACCGAGCATGCCGTCAGGGCTGCGAGGCAGCCAGCGAGTCCCGATACTCGCAACTTCGCCGACCCCTGGTGACGAGGGACGGCACGACGACCAGATTTTGACATGATGCCTCCATCAACTGGTCTAGACCGGTCTAGAGTTCATGGGAGTGTGGCCCGTGCGAGCGCCACGGTCAAGAGGGGGCCAACGTGCAGGACTGACAAGAGGGGCCAGCGTGCAGGACTGACACACCGCCCAAGCCCCTTGGGGGTCACTACTTTGAGAGGGCGTTTACTTAGGTTTGGCCGGAAAAATCACTTCTGCCGTCACCCTGGTTTGCCCTGTTCTGTGCAACTGGCGAGCAATGCCCCCTCTCGATCCCTGCGATCGAGTGTCCGTTTCACTCGTTTCTGGAGTCGTAAGTCCGTCTGGTTTGAGAATCTGGTGGAACCGCCCACCTCGGAGCGGAACGCCACCGTCCGTCGCGCTCGTGTTAACGCTACGCGCGTGAGCCAGCGGAAGCCGTACCCCAGCGACTTGTCCAACGCCCGATGGGCCTTGATCGAGCCGACGCTGACGGCGTGGCGGAATGCCCGGCTCGACCGCCGGCCGACCGGTACTCCAGTCGCACTTTGTGATCTGAGGGGAATTCGAGCGTGGAGGTCATGCGAGCGCGGCAAGGCGTCTCTTGTAGTGGTGCCAGCGGGAGCGGGCTTGGTGGCGGCGTCGCCAGACGGACCATTGCAGGTGGAAGGCCATGCGGCGGGCCGCGAGGGTGGTGGGCAGGTCCCGCAGAACGGCTGTGAAGAGCTGGAACAGGCGGCGGGCCTCCGGGACGGTCAGGGCGATGTGGCCGAAGTCCTCGGGTGGTTCAGCCTCGCCGTCGGCGGGCAGGACCGGGGCCGTGTGCTCGCGACGGTCCAGGCTGGAGATCACGGCGAGCAGAGCGGGCGCGGCCATGGCGAGCACGATGTGCCGACGCCAGGAGCGGTAGCGCCGGGCCTGGGTGTGGTCCAGTCCGACCGCGTCCTTCCCGTCGGCGAAGTCTTCTTCCACCGCCCATCTGATTCCGGCGATCTTGACCAGGTCAGACAGCGCCATCGACCGGCCCTCGGGCACATACGCGTAGAAGAAGGCCAGGTCGGTGAGGTCGGCGAGGGAGCGTCGGACTAGCAGATGATGCCGGGGGCTGCTGGTGGCGACCTGGGCCCAGTCGTAGACACGCGGGCCCTTGGCGCCCTGTCCGCACGAGATTCGGTTCCACGCCCGCTTGGGGATCTTCTTCGCCGCGAGCAGGTCGGCCCGGATCGGCCGACGCTGGTGGGTACCTGGAAGTTGACGCCGACGGCGAAGACGTAGCCGATGCCGTGTTCCTCGAAGAAGCCCCGCAGCTTGGTGCTGCGGCCGTAGATCTAATGGGCAATGAAGAGAGGCCCGCTCCCCGCATAACCGGCCCGCCAGACTTGGACCGAGAGAGCGGAGTCACGCTTCGACGCAGGGAAGGCAGAGGACGGTACTGGGGGAACCGCACCGTAGACCAGGGGCTCGACCCCTGAGATGAGACTCGGTCCCTCGTATCGCCGTCTGCCCTCGCCCTCTCGGCCGCGGTGCCGGACGCCGACGTCGGCGCGACGCCTACCGAACACCTGGGCTCAAGCCTCGAAGAAGACCGGCGGGTGCCGACGCTCGCGGCCGGCACCGTGACCGAGCACATGATCGGACCGTTGATGCTTGTGGTCCGAGCCGCCCGCAGGGAGCACCTCTTCCGTGTTCGGGAGCCGCCGAGCTCTCGCCAAGACCGAGGACCCTGCGGGTCGCTGGGGTCACGAACGGCTAATCGGATGACGGGCCATCGAGCCCTGCCATTAGGGAGACGCGTGCCCCGCACGGCTGTGACCAGCCACGACAGGCAATTCGACCGAGAGGACGTGAACCGCTTTGAAGGTGTCCTGCGGCATCGACTGGGCCAGCGACCACCACGACGCCGCCATAGTCGACAACACCGGATCGTTACTGGCCAAGGCCCGGATCGACGACACCGCCGAGGGACTCGCCGAGCTCCTGCAGCTCCTCGCCGAGCACGGCGACACCGCCGAGGCCCCCGTCCCGGTGGCCATCGAGACCTCCCGCGGTCTGCTGGTCGCCTGCCTGCGCGCGGCCGGCCGCCCTGTCTACGCGATCAACCCGATGGCCGCCGCCCGCTACCGCGACCGCCACGCGGTCTCCCGCAAGAAGTCCGACCACCTCGACGCCATGGTGCTGGCGAACATCCTGCGCACGGATGCCGCCGCCCACCGCCAGCTGCCCGCCGACACCGAACTCGCCCAGGCCGTCGCGGTCCTCGCCCGCGCCCAGCAGAATGCCGTGTGGGACCGCACCCAGGCCGCCAACAAGCTCACCTCGCACTTGCGCGAGTACTTCCCCGGCTTCCTCGCCGCGGTCGGCGTCCGCCGCGAGGGGGTGTGCCACCCAATCGCCCGCACCCTGCTGGCCGCCGCCCCCACCCCCGTACAGGCCGCCCGACTCACCCGCGCCCAGCTGCGGTCCCTGTTGAAGAAGGCCGGCCGAAAGAACACCCTCGACGCCGAGGCCGACCGCCTCCATGCCGCACTCCGCCTGCCCCAGATGCGCCAACTCCCCCTGGTCGAACAGGCGATGGGACGTCAGACGCTCGCGCTGCTGCGGCAGATGGAGGCCGCCTGCACCAGCGCCGACGACCTCGCCGAGGCCGCGGTGGAGTCTTTTGAGAAACACCCGGACGCCGAGATCATCACCAGCTTCCCAGGGCTCGGCACTCTCAGCGGCGCCCGGGTGCTCGCCGAGATCGGCGACGACCGATCCCGCTTCGCCGACGCCAAGGGCCTGAAGGCCTACGCCGGGTCGGCCCCGATCACCAGGGCCTCGGGCAAGAGCGTGGCCGTCCTGGCCCGCCGGGTCAAGAACCAGCGGCTGGCCGGCGTCGGCTACATGTGGGCCTTCGCCGCTATGTCCCACTCCGACGGCGCCCGAGCCCACTACGACCGCCGCCGCGAGGCCGGAGACCGCCACACCGCCGCCCAGCGCAACCTCTTCAACCGCATGCTCGGCTGCCTCCACCACTGCCTCACCCGCCGCGTCTGCTACAGCGAGACAGTCGCCTTCCCTGCACCCTCTGACGCTCAACTCACGGAGGCCGCTTGACAGATCTTCCGCATCGGATGTCTCGTCCCCGGCTGCCCAGTCGATGATCAGCCCCGCGGGCACCGTGCGGTGGGCCTGTTCCAGGGCGATGGCGGTCTTGGTGCGGAAGGTGAAGTCCCGTCCTAATCCCGCGCGTTCGCATCGGTCGGGGTCCTTGGTCCAGTGCTCCTGGACGTACAGGTCTCCGTCGATCAGGCAGTGCCCCAGGGCGCTGGCGTAGGTGCAGTACACCGCGACCACCGCGTTGCTGACCTGCCCGGTCGTGCCGGTGTACTGGCGGCCGACGCTGGCGGTGGCGCTGCCCTTCTTCTCCTGGCCGGTCTCGTCGAAGACCAGCACCGCGCCGGGGCGCGGCCAGGTGGCGCACGGCGAAGCGCCGCACCGCGTCGCGGGCGGCTTCCTCGTCCCACACCGCCTGGTAGAGCGGTCGTTGCATCCCGAACGCGGGTGCCGCTCCGGCCTGTTCGGACAGGGTCCAGCAGTTCTTGCGTGGCAGATCGGCCAGCAGGCCGCGCACGTACGCCGAGGCGTGCGCCCGCGGCTCACGGCGGGCGAACAGCGGTGCCAGTTCGGCGGCGAGCTCGTCGAACTTCTCCTGGAACAGCGAGGGATCTATGCTGACGGCAGAGGCCGCCTGATCTTCATGTTGCGTCACAACACCATGATCAACAGGTGGCCTCGCCCATGCCCGGGCGCCCCACGTCAACCGGCGCCCCGTCAGATCACGAAGTGCGACTGGAGTACCGGCACGCCTTGACCGAGGCGGAGGCGTGGAGCGGGTCGACGATGGCGCCGATCTTCCGGGCCTCGGCCTCCGCGCGGTCGGCGGCCTCGGCGTACTGGCCCTTGCGGAACTCGCAGATCGAGACGGTCAGGTCGAGGAGGTGGCCGCGCTCGGCGGTGATGGCGATCACGGCGGTGCGGACGACGACCGCGACGACCCGCTCGGACTCGACGACGACGTCCCCGTCCCGCACGCCGGTACCGTTGATCGTCGAGGCGGCAGCCTGGAGGGTATTCTCGAACCGCCAGACCGGGCGGGCGGCGGCGACGGCCTTGACCGGACCGGACTTCGAGCACTGCTTGTACGTGACGCCGGAGCCCTCGACGAGCTCGGCCGCCTTGCGGCGGGCGTCGGCGATGCGCGATGGTCGGGGTCTGTTCCCTGCGTGCCGAGGAGAGCGACGGCGTGCCCTGCACGACCGACCCTGAGGAACTGGTCGCCTGGGCAACCGGCTTGGACACCGTGACGGTATTCGCCACGTACGCGGCCGGGGGGCTAGGCGTCCTACAGCGGGCGCACGAGGGCGGCCTGGCGGTGTGGGACCTGATGGTCGTAGACGAGGCGCACAGGGTCAGTGGTGATGCTGGGAAGCCGTGGGCTGTGGTGCATGACCAGCAGCAGTTCCCGGCGGTGCGGCGGCTGTACATGACCGCCACAGCGCGTATCTGGGAGGTGGAGGGCGAGGCGCCGCGGCTGGTGGCGAGCATGGACGAGGACTCCCCCGTCTTCGGGCCGGTGGCCTACAAGCTGCGGTTGTCGGAGGCGATCCGGCTGGGGCTGGTGGCGCCGTATCAGGTGCTGTGCCTGGACATTCGCGACCCCGAGCTGCACGCGGCGCTCACAAGCGAGGACACCAGTTCCGCGGCCGTACGCGGCGCGCGGCTTGCCGCCGTTCAGACAGGGGCTGATGCGTGCCGCGGTTGAGGAGCGCTTCCGGCGAGTGCTGTCGTTCCATAGCCGGATCGGGGAGGCGGAGGCGATGGCGGCCGGGGTGCCGACGGTCGTGGCCCGGCTCGCCGAGGACGCCCCCGACACCTTCCCACCGGCGGAGCGGATCTGGGCCAACTGGCCGTCACTGGGGAGATCACATGTCCGCCAGCAGGGGTTATGTCCGCCACCGGGGACCTTTCCAGGTCCGCTGACACCACACACATCGGATCTCTTAGCGGTCCCCCGCCGCAGATTCGTTGACTCTTCTTCTATAGGTCGTGCATACTTCCGGCCAAGTCGCCAGTCGACCAAGCGATTCATCCGATCTCTTTGTCCCCAATTCCCAGTCGCTCAACGACGAGACCACTCGAGGAGGAGGCAGTTGCCGGGCGTTGCCGGTGCCCGCTTGAACGGGTCGGGCGGTCCCAAAGGTGGTGGGGTCGTCGCTCCAGCCCAACGGGGCCAATCACGTCGGTCATCCCGTGCTCGCCGCTCTGATAGAGGTCAACATGAACATGCGAAGTAAACTTCGACGCCGCAGCGTGCTGGTGGCGTTGCCATGGCTGGCCTCCGCCATCATGGCACCCGGCGCTCTTGGGGCGCCCCGTAACCAGACGGCGGCCACCGCGCAACTCGCGGACTCCAAGGGCAATCCCCTGCGTATGTGGTACACCACCCCGGTGTCTGACTGGGAGAACCAGGCGCTGGTGCAGGGCAACGGCACGACTGGCCTGATGGCATTCGGCAACCCCGGGCGAGACCGCCTCCACTTCAATGAGAAGACCCTGTGGACAGGCGGGCCTGCTAATGGGCGCACCTACCTCGGTGGCAACAAGGCGACAGCGATCACGCCTCAGCAACTGAACAACTACCGCCTCGCTCTCGACAACAAGGCCACCAACGTCTTCGGCCTCCCGCCCACCGGCGCCGGCGGCGCCAACCCGCAACTCACCAGCCTGATGTTCGGCAACACAGGTGGAATGGGCATGTACCAGGACTTTGGTGACCTCTACCTGGACTTCAGCGCCACCGGCATCACCGACGCATCGGCATCGAACTACGTCCGCGACCTAGACATGAGCACCGCCGTCTCGACTGTGAACTTCGACCACGGCGGCGTGCACTACCAGCGTGAGTACTTCGTGAGCTATCCCGACCAGGTCGCCGTGGTGCGCCTGAGTGCCTCCGGGCCGGGCAAGCTCACCTTCACGACGTCGACGACGGCGGCGAGCGGACTGACCACCACTGCCACCGCAGATCCGAACGAGAAGCGGATCACCCTCGCCGGCCAGGTGAGCGACAACCAGATGCGGGCCGAGATGCAGCTCAAGCTGCAGAACGAGGGCGGAGCTGTCTCGAGCAGCGATGGCCGCACGCTGACGGTCACCGCCGCCGACACCGTCACGCTCGTCTACTCGACGGGCACGAACTACAAGAACGATTACCCGACGTACCGAGGCGAGGACCCGCACGGCAAACTCACGCAACGCGTGGACTCCGCCATCGCCAGCGGATACGGCGTCCTGCTCGATAGACACCTGGCTGACTACCAGGAGCTCTTCTCGCGCGTGCAATTCGACGTAGGCGCAACCGTGCCCGACATCCCCACCGATCAGCTCATGAGGAACTACCGCGCAGGATCCTACGATCTCGCAGTCGACCAGATGGCGTACCAGTTCGGTCGCTACCTCAGCATCGCCGGCTCGCGGATCGGCGACCTTCCCACCAACCTCTGCGGCCTGTGGATGATCGGCAGCGCGAGCGCCTTCTGGGGAGCGGACTACCACTTCAACGTCAACGCCCAGATGAACTACTGGCCGGCGATGATCACCCACCTCGCCGAGACCCAGGTGCCGTTCAACGAGTTCGTCGAGTCGCTGGTGGTTCCGGGTCGACTGACGGCTGAGCGGTCCGCAGCGGTGAAGACCGAGGACTTCGCAAACGCGCCGCTCGGGACCAGCAAGGGATTCCTCATCAACACCCAGGTGAACCCGTTCGGGCACACCGCGCCGATCGGTTCGCAGGAGTACGGCTGGAACATCGGCGGATCGTCGTGGGCGATGCAGAACCTCTACGACTACTACCTCTTCACCGGCGACGAGACCTTCCTGCGCGACACCGCGTACCCCATGCTCAAGGAGATGGCCGCGTTCTGGAACGAGTACCTCTGGTACAGCCCGTACCAGAAGCGACTTACCGTGGCGCCGAGCGTCTCAGCCGAGCAGGGCCCGACAGCCGTCGGAACCGCATACGACCAGTCCCTGGTGTGGGAGCTCTACCGCATGGCGATCGAGGCCTCCGAGAAACTCGGGGTCGACGCGGACCTGCGCGCGGTGTGGCAGGACAAGCAGTCGCAGCTCAACCCGATCCTGATCGGGCAGCAAGGTCAGGTGAAGGAGTGGTTCGAGGAGACCACCCTCGGCAAGGCCCAGGCTGGCGATCTCCCCGAGGTGGGCATCTGGAACTTCGGTGCCGGTGGCAGCGCCAACCAAGGCTCTGTGCACCGCCACACATCGCAGCTCGTCGGGCTCTTCCCCGGCACGCTGATCAGCAAGGACACGCCCGAGTGGATGGATGCTGCCATCAAGTCGCTCGAGCAGCGCAGCCTCAACGGCACGGGTTGGTCCAAGGCTATGAAGATCAACATGTACGCCAGGACCGGCCGCGCCGAGGACACCTACTCCATGGTGCGCGCGATGCTCGCCGGGAACCGGAACGGCCTGATGGACAATCTGCTGGACTCCCACCCTCCGTTCCAGATCGATGGCAACTTCGGGCTGACCGCAGGCATGACCGAGATGCTCGTGCAAAGCCAGCTCGGCTACACCCAGTTCCTCCCGGCACTCCCCAGTGCGTGGAAGGACGGGAGCGTCGACGGCCTCGTCGCGCGCGGAAACTTCGTCTTGGACATGAAGTGGGCAAATGGCGCCGCCACGGAGTTCCGGGTGACGGCTCGCAACGGCGGCACGTTCGTCGGTGACTACCCGAGCATCGCGCAGACTACGGTAAAGGACGCGGACGGCAACCTCGTGGCCGTAAAAGCCAACGGCTCGGACGAGATCTCGTTTGACACGACCAAGGGGCAGACCTACACGATCGCCTTCGAGCCCGTAGGTGTTGGGTTCGCCAACGTCTCCTGGCACGTCGATCGCGCCGAGACTGTCGGGGAGCTCGCGAGCTCCGCCGCGGAACAGGTCCGGCAGCACATCGCGCAGGCAGAGCACCTTGCGCAATCGCCCGCGTCGAACCGTGCGGTCATCCGGCAGCTCGACAACGCGGCACAAAAGGGGAAGGCGAGTACGAAGTTGGTTGAGGCACTCAGTGCGCTAGCAGCCACATTCCGCTGAACCACCGAGGCGCGTGCCCGGCGACGTCGGTCGCCGGGCACGCGCCCCTCTTGCTAGCCGTGGTCGACGCGGCGCCTTGAGGGCCGCGCAGAAATCGCCGGACGGCCTCCTCACACTCCGAGCACCTCGTGGAGCAACTCGCCTCCCGCGCCCTCACCAGCGGACAGCGCATGGTCCACGTCCGGCGCGACGAGGACGGGCGGATCGTCGGGGCCGACGGCGAGGACCAGGAGCACCGCACCGACGCCGCTGCCGAGTCGGTCCTGCTCCACTTCTCCTCCCCCGGGCCGCCGCCACCATCGCGGCCTTCCTCCGCACGCGGGTCTACCGGGCCGGAATCCCTGGTGTAACTGGAGGGCTACCAGGCCCTCATCCGCTGGCGAGCCGAGAACGAGATCACCGGCCTGCACGCCGTCCCCTACGACACCGAGACCGACGTCGGCGTCACGAAGGCTTTCCCGCTGGGCAGGTGGGTGCACCAGCAGCGCAAGGCGCTGCGGGCCGGGGAGCTCGAGGAGCGGCGCAAGGAACTGCTGGACGCACCGGAGGCCGGGATGGTGTGGGAACCGGGCGAGGAAGCCTGGGAGGCCAAGCTCGCCGCGCTGCGGTCTTATCGGCGGGCCACCGGGCACCTCGCACCCCGTCAGGACGCGGTCTGGGGCGAAGGCGAGGCGATGATCCCCATCGGGCAGCACATGGCCAACCTCCGGCGGAAGGGAGCGAAGAACGGCCTGGGCAAGCACCCGGAACGGGCGACGGAACGCACCGCGCAGCTAACGGGCTGCCCCGCGATTGATCGGGGGTGTGCCGTGACGTGACGATGGCCGCGCGGGTTCTTGAGGTGTGAAGATCAAGCAGGCCCGCGCGGCCATGGCCCATCCTGCCTTCTGCGGCGTCTCGCGCCAACATCTCGGCGAGTTGATCGAAGAACTCGCGCCACGCTGGGAAGCGCGCTGTGAGTCCGGGCGGCATGACCGGCGCCAGGCCAAGCGTCGACGGGAAGCCGGGGCCGGGCCGAAGTACGAACTCGTCTTCACCGACCGGGTATTGGCGACCCTTGTCCACCTGCGGACCGGACTGACCCACCAGGCCCTGGCCGTCATCTATGAGGTCGACTCCTCCACTGTCGGCCGGGCGATCGGCGAGATCCGTCCGCTGCTGGCCAAGCGTGGGTTCGCCGTGCCTAACCGCCCCGGAGTACGGCTGCGCACGCTGGAGGACGTGTTCGCCTACGCGGAGGCCGAGCAGGTGACGTTGCGGATCGACGGGTTGGAGACCCAGGTCCGCCGCCCGCAAGCGAACCGTCCCGGCCGACGGGCGTTCGTCTCGGGCAAGCGGAAACAGAACACCATCAAGACCACCACGATCAGCGACCACCAGGGCCGGACCCTGTGGTCGGGAGCCGAACGGCCGGGCCGGATGCACGACCAGACCGCCCTGCGCACCGAGGGCATCGCCGAGCAGTTTTACCAACATCCCGGCGTAAAAGCCGAGGTCGACGACGGATACCGGGGCCTGGCCAACGAGTTCCCCGGCCAGGTCTCGGCCCCGCCGAAGAAACCCAAGGGCCTCGACGATGACGACGCCCCGCTGAGCGAGCGGTACGGCTGGCGCGAAGCGAAACGCCGCCAGTCCTCCCGCCGGATCTGCGTCGAGCACGCCAACGCCGAACACCGCCAGTGGCGCCCTCTCCAGCGGTTCACCGGACGGCGCGAGACCTACGGCGAAACCCACCGCGCTGTCGCGGCCCTGGTCTCCGACCGTGCTGCCCAGCGGGCCACCCAGCGCAAGCCCAGCACCGAGCTCGTGCTCGTCCGCACCACGGCCTGCTGAATCATCCACCAGCCGAACCTCCAGGCCAGCACGACCCAACATCAATCGCGGGGCAGCCCGTAAGCTTGTCGTTTAACGTCGCACGTCACTTGACGGGCTGACTTGGGGAGTTCTCGCGGACAGCGGCAGCGGCCGTCCTCCACGCTGTGCAGTGTCGAGCAACACTGCACGGAGGAACGGCCGCTGATGACGAGTCTTCCCGATGCCGCCGACGGCGTGGAGGCGCTTGGGGTGTTGTCCCGCTTTCGGGTGGAGTTCTACGACTGAACTTTCCCGTGATGCTGGACACTCGTTGCGCACGGCGAGCGTGAAGTAGACCATGAACCCGGCCGGCAGGGCGCCAACCTTCTTCACCCATCGAGTCACCACCCCCAGCTGCACATGATCGGATAACCCCACCCACGGATGCATGCCGAGTCCAACGACCGGACCGCTGCGGGGTCACCGTGAACTGCTTGCTGCACTCAAGCAACGGCGTTGAGTCCCTGGCGGCAGGTGGCACAGTGTGACCGGCAGCCCGGTCTCCGCTGCCAGGGCGGCGAGTTCAGTCGTCCAGGCGCGCGCAGCCCGCGTCGGCGGTGATCAGCAACCGTCCGGCCTGCGGGTGGGCGCTGCGGCCGGCGCCGTTCCACCAGCGGCGGATGGATTCCACGGCGAAGGCGGCGGTGTCGTGGTCGGTGCCGACGTTGACCCAGCCAGTGTTCGCCGTGAGGTCGTAGATCCCGTACGGCACCGCTGTTCTAAAGACCCAACCGCTGCACATCAATCTCGGCCTGGGCAGGCCGAGATTGATGTGCAGCGCCCCTGATGGGGACTCGAATCCGACTCAGGCCGTCGGCGCTTGCCGCGACGCATGGTTACGTGCGCGGGTGAGTGCCAACTGGCGGTTGGCTCAGGCGCAGATCACTCGGGCGTCGGCCCAGTCGGCGTGGTCGAAGCCATTGCCGTCACCGCCGTCGGTGACTCGCAGCGTGAGCATTCTGACCCCCGTCACGTCGGTATCGATGAGATGGGCGCTGTCGGTGCCGCGGACGACGCCGGTCCCGGCGAGCTGCCGACCGTCGCCGAGCACCTGATATGCCACCGATCCACGATCGGCCACCTCGTCGTCGACGCCGACCTCGGTGTGGAAGGCGCGACAGGCGCCGCCAAGAAAGATGGTGATCTCGCTGGACGCGTGCGCCCCGATGCCCTTGGCGTACGTCTTCCCGCCGATGGTCAGAGTCGCCCCGTCACCTGCGCCCACATCAGCGTTGGACATGTCGCGTTCGACCGGGCCCCATCCGTTGGTTGCGCTCACGAACGGCAGGTCGCTGAGGTACGCGGTCCCGCTCGGAGCGGGGGGCTGCACGAACACCCGGACTGCCTTCTCCACATGCACCGGGCGGTCCGCCGGGTCGTTGGGGAATCGGAAGGTGGCCACCACCGGCAGGTCCACATAGCCGTAGTCGGCTTTCTCCGGGGGCGTGACGGCCCAATGGCCCTCGATGGACTCCCCGTCCCGCATGCGGGGCTTCGACACGGTGGGGCCGTCAACCTGCCACCCGGTGGGCGGCATGACGCGAAGCTGCACGTCGGTGATCGGCCCGTCCGCTGACACCTTGAACGTTCCGTTCACGTCGACGGCGTCTCCGGGTCGCGCATCCGTCTCGGTCGAGGACATGGTCAGGGATGTCTGCGGCACCTTCCGGACTGGCTGGTCGCAGGTCGACCTGTCCGCACTGTATCTGCAGATCATCGAGAGGAACCCGCCGTTGGTGGCGACCGGCACCGAGAACGTGTCCTTGGCGCTGACGATCTCCGTCTCCCGGATCAGGCCGCTCGGCCCGTCGTGGACGGTCTCCACCCGCCACTGGCCCTCCGGCAGGAAGTTCAGCGGCGTCTTGAACGTCTTCGCCGATACGGCGGAGAGTCCGCCGAGGAACCAGCGGTCGCCGGATCGCCTGGCAAGCACGGCCTCCTTGCCAGGGTGGCCGCTGAGCAGGCGTGTCTTGTCCCACGCGGTGGGGAGCTGGTCCATCACCCGCAGCGCCTCGGGCTGCATCCGGTAGCTCTCCGGCGAGTCCGCGCCGTGCTGCCAGCCGGACTCGAAGACCATGAACGTCGCCAGCTCGTGCGCGTCGGTGGTGTCGCGGCCGGTAATGCTGAAGACCGTGGGCGTGGGGTCCATGCTGCCGACGACGTTGCGGGTGAACGGGAGCGTCGTGTTGACCGCGGCGCGGGTTGTGTCCGGCGGATTCAGGGTGAGGTACTCCAGGCCGCGGGCCGACTCCATGCTCATCACGTGTGGCCAGGTGCGCTGGATGCCACGGGGGATGGTCGCACCGTGGAAGTTGACCATCAACTTCAGCTCGGCGGTCTTCTTGAGCACGTCGTCGTACCACTTGAACCGCGCCTGGGAATCCGATTCCATGAAGTCGATCTTCACACCGGCCACTCCCCAGGACTTGATCAGTGGCAGCGTGGTGTCCCGCTCCTGCGCGGTGTCCAGGTCAGTCCAGTGGAACCACAGCAGAACCTCGACCCCGCGGGCGCGCGCATAGCGTGTTATCTCCGGCACCCAGCTGCGGTTCCATCCCGCATCGATCAACACGTAGGGCCAGCCGTTGCGCGCGGCAAAGTCGATGTACTGCCGCTGACGCGCCGGGTCACGGGGGCTGTCGTGTTCCACCAGCCACGACCAGGCGACCGAGCCAGGGTGGATCCAGGAGGTATCGGTCACCCGCGTCGGCGGGGCGAGGTCGTCGGTCAGGGTTGAGGTGGTCACCGTTGCCAGATCACCGACGATAGCGGTACGCCACGGTGTGGCCAGCGGGCCGGTGGAGGTGACCTGCGCGTCGGCCAGCTTGATGCCGTACGTACCCGACCCCGCCTGATGGGTCAGCCGACCACCGGAGTACCGGCCGTCGACGTCCGACTCCGTGAGCAGGACGTAGGTACCGTTCACATTGAACAGTGAGGGTAAGCCGAAATCACCCGTCGCTGCGGCGCCGGCGGTCGTCTCAGCAGGCTTGGTCTCGTAGTAACTGACGTACGGCTGCAGCCATGCGGTTGCATCGGTGGGCAGGGGGAACGAGGAAGCCTCCCGCTTCACCTTCACGCCTCCGGCCTCCGGCAGGACGTACCGGTAGGCGACGCCATCGCTGGAGACGCGGACTACGAGGTCCATCCGCGTGCCGCCGGACCCGACGAACGAGAATGTCGACTCCCGGAACGCGGCATGCCGCTCACGCTGCTTTCCGACGGTCATCGTGTAGTTCTCATTGACGATCCGGTCCGCGCGCCCCTGGAACTCAAGGCCTTTGGTCAGGTCAGCGGTCTCGGTCTCGATGCCGATCTGGCTCGGCGCGAGCACCGTCACACCCTGATCAGCAACGGCGAACGTCAACTTCCCCGCGGAGTCGAGCTGGACTTGCGCCGACGCGGGCGCCGTGGGCGACGGGCCGGTGACGACCCAGGTGGCCGGTTCGCCGGCCGCCGCGGCGGGGCTGGCCTGAGCCGAAGTGGGGTTGACCGCGACCAGCGCCGCCGTGGCGGTGGCCACCGCCACGGCCAGAGCGGCCCTGATGCGGTTGCGAGGAGAAACGTGCATGGGGACTACGTGCGAGCTTGGCCGGTGCGCGGCTGCCGATCTGGTCGGCAGCCACCCCCGGCAGAGTGCAGCCATACTTCTGGTCCTGATCACCTGTGCTCCCATCATGAACGTCCGAAAGGGAAGACTGATTTACCTGTGCGAAGAGCGCGCTTTGCAGTGCGCGACGAAACTTCACAGCCGCATCCGGCACCTGCAACCGCAAGGACGACACGACGTGCCATCCCTGCCGTATGACAGCGAACTTGTGCATGACCAGCGGAAACCCAGCACCGAGGTGCGGGCCCTGCCGTCCGGCCTTCACGCGATCACGCTTCGGCGTGCCGCGAGCTTGTCGGTTCTCACGTGTCGTAGACCCTCAACTCGTGCGGGTCGCTTTCTCGTGAGACGAGGTGGCCGCCCGGACGTTGCGGCCGGTGGGGGCGGTGGGGGGTCCGGCGTGGAGAGGGTCAGTGGGGCAGTCCGACAGCGCGTTCGCCGTTGCGGCGCTGCTGGATAACGACGGCGGCGACGAGGAGGACGCCCTGGGCGACGTTCTGCCAGAAGGCATTGATGCCCTCCACGGTGAGGCCGTTCTCGAGGCACGCGAGAAGAGCGACGGCGAGGAGGGTGCCGCCGATTCCGCCCTTTCCGCCCTTGAGGGCGGCGCCGCCAAGTGCCGCAGCAGTGATGGCTTTGAGCTCGAGACCTTCGGAACCGGAGACGGGCTGGCCGGAGCCGGTGCGTGCGGTGAGCAGGATGCCGGCGGTGGCGGCGACGATGCCGATGAGGACGTAGACGCAGATGAGGTATTTGTTGATGTTGATGCCGGCGAGGCGGGCGGCGGTGTCGTTGCCGCCGATGGCGTAGAGGTTGCGGCCGATGTCGGTGTACTTGAGGAGCAGATGCACCGTCAGGGCAACGACGACGAGGATCCAGACCATGACGGGAAGGCCTGCTACCTTGCCGCGGCCGAGGAAGATGAAGACATCATTGTTGAGGACGTAGCCCTGGGCGCGGCCGTCGGACAGGAGTTGAGCGAGACCCTTGTAGGCGGCGAGTCCGGCGAGGGTTGCGATGGTGGGGTTGACACGGCCGTAGACGATGACGAGGCCGTTGACCACGCCGATGAGCAGTCCGACGCCGATGGCGGCGACCATGCCCACGAATGCGTTGGAGCCGGTGGTGGTGAAGACCATGGCGCTGACGACGGAGGCGACGCCGACCTGCGAGCCGACGGAGATGTCCAGGCCGCCGCAGATGATGACGACGGTCTGCACGATGGCGAGCAGGCCAGTGATGGTGGCGGCCTCGGCGATCACCTGCATGTTGGACAGGCTCAGGTAGTTGTCGTTGAGGATCCCGAACAGCGTCAGTATGAGCACGAGGGCGCCGACGAGGCTGACGTACTGCCCACTGATGCCGACGAGCAGCTTCGGCCGGGAGGGCGGTGTGGCGTGGGAGGGGCCCTTCGCCGGGGTCGGGGTGCTGGTGAGGCTCATGATGCTGCTCCGGAGGCGCTGGTGGTGGCGGGCGACCTGCCTCGGGTTGATCGCGTAGACCTGGTAGTCGGCGGCGAGCAGCGCCTGCACCCAGGGGCCGCGGTCGGTCTCGATCCCCACGATCACCTCGGTGGCATCGAGGTCCTCACCGCCATGCTCCGCGACGAGTTCATGGAACTTGCCGATGCCCTCGATACCTTCGGGTAGCTTGGCGGCGGCCAGTTTTCGGCCGGTAGCGTCCTGGACCTCGACATCGTGGTGGTCTTCGGCCCAGTCATCGCCGATCAGCAGCAACTCGTCCTCCTGGTCAGGTACTTCAATACTCGTGCAGCCTCCGGAAGACACGGCACGCGGCCTAATGGATCCAGTGCTCACGCCCCACTCGGCGGGCACGCCTCCCCATCAGCGGTCTGGCCTCCCGGCCGACCAGCAGGGGCACGGTCTGACCACAGAGCTCGAACGGCTCCGGCAGTGGAAGTACTCACCTGCTGGCGGCTACGGCACCGAGCCTCTCCGACTCGGCAGCTCCCATTAGGTCAGCGCGGTCGTCAACTGGGCTGACTCTTGGCGACCTTCAGTTTGTAGGTCACCGCTGCGTCAGGGACACCGTCGCTGTTGCGGGCAGTGATGGTGAAGTGTGTGGCGCCCGAGGTGGTGGGGATTCCGGTGATACCACCGGTGTCCTTGTTCAGACTCAGCCCAGCCGGCAAAGCACCAGAAGTGACCTCGTACCGAGTCGTCTGAGGCGTGCTCGAGGTGACCTTGAACCCGTACAACTCCCCCACGTAACCATCGGGCGGCTCGGGCGTGGTGAAGCCGGGCTCCGACGCCTCCACCACCTGCGCCGCCCCGACCGGATTGTCAGCCGAATCCAACTCCTGCAACGACCACCTCTTATCCGCCGTCACCTCACTCAGGTGCCAATACTTGCTCTGGTCGGTCATGAGCTGCTGTTGGGCGGGAGTGAATGCTCCGGCCGCGATGGCAGAGTTCCAGGTCTTTATCGCGGCGAGGATTTCCCTGGTGTTGGATCCTCCGGACAGGCTGCTCACGTTTGTCTCGAACCAGCCGAAGTTCGCGCCAAGGGACGCCCCCAGCGCCAGGTTCCTCTCAATGCTGAGCGTACTCGTGTTACCGCCAATCGGGAGCGAACCACCCATGGGCGGAAGGTAGTTGGCCCGGTAGAAGTTGTTGTTCCTGGTTACCTGGTCATAGTTGGAGTCGGACCACCCGATGCCGCCCCAGCTGATCCGCGACTGGGCGAACCACGTATTGGACGACGGGTTGGAGGCCTCGGAGATGAAGCCGTCCTGGGACTTCAGGTGACGGTAGACGCCGTTGACCAGGTGCGCGAAACCGTGCCCACTCCAGCCGTTCCAGGACGCCTCCTCCAGTCCGTCGTACGAGATGTTCCTGATGCCGGTGGTGTTGCACACCGTGGCCAGCCGGGTAGCGATCTCGTCGATAACCGGCAGATCGCCTCGTGCTCCACCGTACTGGTTCTCGGCGATCCGGGTGGCGCTGGTCCCCTCGGGGTAGGACGCCGCTACGGATCCCCATCGCGCACGGTTGACGCCGGTGAACTGCCAGTCGGTGGCGCTGATTTGGGTCACACCGGAGAACGTGAGGAACTCGTCGCCGAGCCGCAGCCGGCGACCGAAGACGTAACGGCCGCCGCCAGAGTTGCCATCGGCGTACAGGGTCGTGTCCGTCTCGGCGAGGGGGCGGGTCAGCTTCACCGTCAGGCCGGTCGTGAGCCGTGTGTCAGCCGGTGGCGGAACAATGTAGGGGTCGTTGGGGGCGATGAAATTGGACAGTGTGTGCACGCCGACCCGCACCCCGCTCGCGGCGGCGGTTGCCACCATCTGGGTCGCGACGGCGTCCGAACCGCCGAAGTTGCTGTTGAACTCGTAGTGGCCGGTTGACCTCCACGGGCCGGCGGCGCCCTGCACGGAGTAGACGTTCCTGATCCCTGCCTGCTGGGCGAAATTTACGGCGGAGGCGAGGTTTTCGGTACTGAGGTCGTGCAGCGTCAGGAACGGCTGCCGGGTTGCCTGGGCCACCTTCTGCCACTGCCCGTTGATGGTCGGGTACGGCAGGTCCTCACCCTGCGCGACCTGGCTGAGCACGGTGAGCACAAGGTCCGGTGCGCTGCCGAACACCGCCAGCTTCGACCCGAGGATCTTCCCTTCGGGGCCCGACAGCGGGCCGATCGGTATCTCGCCCTCCCTGATCCGAACCTTGCTGTAGTCGTAGGTGTAGGCACGCAGGATGCTGCCCCACGACGTCTTCGCCCCGGCGCTCCGGCCGTTCTGTGTCCCAGCGTGCCCATACGGCAGGGACTCAACGTCCGCGCCGAACCCAAGCGAGTCAAACTCCTTGGGCCAGGCACCGACGGTCTTGTCGTTGAGCGGGATGATCCCAAATGCGAAGCGGCTGTTGCCGACCACGCCGACATCCTCGCCCACCTTCTGGGTGACGCTCGTCGACAGCGGCCCCCACAGCAACGTCTGCACATCCGTGCCCGGCGCGGCGTCCAGCCTGACGACCTCGAGTGTCGAGTACGTCGCGTACTTGACGACCTTCACCTCGACCGTCACCTTGGCGCTGCTGAACACCAACACCCGGGGATCCCGTCGCGAAACCTGCACCTGAGTAGCAGCTTCCTGCTTCCCGTCACCCAGCACGACAGATACCAGGGGCACCGACCTACCCGCTGCCGCGTAGTCAGTTCCGTTGCGCAGGTCCACCAGACTGACCACCCGACCCGCCTGGTCGAGGCCTATCGACAGGAATCCCGCCTTGATCCGCAATGACCTGGGTTCCTGCGCCGCGGACGCAGGCTCAGCCATCGCCGGAACCGCGATCGTCGCCAGCGAACTCACACCACTAGCGATCAGAAAACTCCGCCTGTCCATGGTTCCTCCCAATCGATTTGTTCGATGCTGATGCTGGTTCCGCCGGTGTATTCGGTGGCGTCGATGAACACTGGCAGTCAGTGCCGCCGGCCTCCATCGCGGAGGTCGGCCTCCGGGCTCGTGGCCCGGACCTCGAATCGCCAGAGCGAGTAGCCGAAGGAGGACGTGCGCTTGATCCCTTGCATGCGCACGTACCGGCCCGTCACCGGCGCGAAGGTGAGTTCGTCCACGCGGGCGCCCGTCGGCCTGACGGCGACGGCCGTCGTCCAGTTCTCCGCGTCGTCGGAGACCTGGATGTCGTGCGCGGATGCCGTCTCCCAGTCGAGCAGCAGCGCCGGACGGTCTGCGAGCGCCCCAGGTCCACCTGGATCCATTCGCCGTCCCGGTAGGCACTGGCCCATCGGGTCATTCCGTCCCCATCGGTGGCGTTCTCCGGTCCCCAGCTCGGCACCTCGGACGACGACGCCGTGGTCGGCTGATGCAGAGCCAGGTCGGGCCCATCGAACTGGGGAGGAGGGTGGTCCTCCAACAGGGCCTTTGCTCTGCGGCGCCAGGACCCGGTGCTGCCCGCGGATTGCCGCGAGCGAGGGGCCCGTGCCGAGATGGCCACGTCGAAGCTGCCAGTCCCAGGGACCACCACGGTTAGCTCGTCCAAGGCGTCGAAGATGCCGTCGATCAGCCGAGCGGCCTTGCGCAGGGCTCCAGGCCGGATCTCCTCGGCCTAGAGGAGTCGGCGGCGTCCGGCTTTCCGCGGCGCAGCCGGGGAGCCGTGGCATTCCAGCAGCCGGGTCACCGCTGTATCGTCCAAGCGAGAGCCCCGGACGCGCTCCAAGCTCAGGGCGGAACTGGGTGAGCAGGCCGCGCATCCGGTTGAACGTCCGGGGGGCCTCGGCCGCAGGACCCTGATCAAAGGCGACGAGCACAGTCAGCTCGGCGGTGATCTCGTGGGCCGGCTCCAGGCCGGAGGGTCCCAGGAACATCGAATTGCGTGTCATGCGCTTCATTCCCCTAGGGCGTGTATCGAATGTGCTGGTCACAGCCACTCGTTGATGGCGGCGACGAGGACGGTCGCTTCATACCGGACGGCGAGTTTCTCGTAGCGGGTGGCGACCGCGCGGTGGCGCTTGAGGCGATTGATCCCGCACTCGACCGCGTGCCGCTCGCGGTAGTCGGTCTTGTCGAACTTCGGCGGCCGACCGCCGCGGGATCCGCGCTTCTTGCGGTAGCGGACCTGGTCGGCCTTGTCCGGGATCGTGCAGCGGATCCCGCGTCGCCGCAGGTAAGCGCGGTTGGTGCGAGAGGCGTTCGCCTTGTCCCCCCGCACTCGGTCGGGCTTTGTGCGGGGCCTGCCGGGCCCGATGCGGGGCACTCAGATCGCCTTCAGGACGGGCTCGAACTGCGGGGAGTCCCCGCGCTGCCCAGCCGTGATGACGATCGACGTGGGTTTCTGTCCCTGCTCGACGGCCAGGTGCAGCTTGGTGGTCAGACCGCCACGCGAGCGTCCGAGGCCGTGGTCGGCCGGTTCGGTGGTGGTGCCACCCGGCGGCTCTTTTTGCAGATCCCCCTTTTCCGCGCCCCGGCGGCGTGCTGGTGGGCCCGGCAGATAGTGGAGTCGATGTTGATGTCCCAAGTGATCAGGTTCTTGGCGTCGGCCTGGGCCTGCAGTTCGGTGGAGATCCGCTGCCAGGTGCCATCCCGCTGCAAGCGCCGGAGTCGTACACCCGGCCCCACGGCCCGTACCGCTCCGGGACATCCCGCCACGGCACACCCGTCCGGGTCCGCCACCGTATGCCGTCGATCAGCTGCCGCCTCGTCCATATCGGAGGCCGGCCAGGCTTCTTGCCCTTGGGCAGCAGCGGTTCCAGGCGGGCCCACTGCGCATCCGTCAGGTCTCCACGTGCCACGAACCAAGATCATCTCACGTCCAAGATCCACTTTCGATACAAGCCCTAAGCCTCGGGCGGGCGGTGGTGTTGCCGCGATGCCGTTCCGTAACGAGGTGGGAGGTGATCACCCCTCAATCGCCTACGGAACTCGACACATAGTTCAGACTCTTTTGGAAGCCGTATAGCCTTCGTTGAACGACCACCCTTCCTGGCGGCCTACCCACAAGAGCCCTTAGCTCAGAAGAGTGTGAGGTTTGATCGCGGTCACGTCAAGAAGTCAAACCAAATTAAGCCTGCCTCCCAGGTCAAATAGATGCGATACATCTGGGAGTTGCGGAGATCGGGAATCTGCCATCCGAAACCGCGGGTGCGCCGGTCGTACTTCATGCGGACCAGCACGATCGTGTGCAGGGCGTTGTTGGCGGCGCGGTCGCCGCCGCGGTTGAGCCGGTGGCGGTGGGTGCGGCCGGAGGAAGCCGGGACCGGGGCGGCTCTGCACAGGTGTGCGAAGTATGCCTCGGAGCGGAGCCGTTCGGGGTTGTCGCCCGCGCTCGTCAGCAGCTGGCCGGCGGCCTCTCGCGGAGGTCTACGGCGCCGAAGTCTCCAAGAACACCATCTCCACGATCACGGACAAGGTGATCGACGGCATGAACGAATGGCAGAACCGGCCCCTCGACTCGGTTTACCCGGTCCTGTTCATCGACTGCGTGCACGTGAAGCTGCGCGACGGGAAGGTGGCCAACAGGCCGATCTACGTGGTCCTGGCGGTCACCGTCGAGGGTACCCGCGAGATCCTCGGGCTGTGGGCCGGCGACGGCGGCGAGGGCGCCAAGGACTGGCTCCAGGTGCTGACCGAGATCAAGAACCGCGGCACGGAAGACGTCTGCATGGTCGTCTGCGACGGCCTCAAGGGTCTCCCGGACGCGATCGGGGCGGTCTGGCCGCAGGCGATCACGCAGACTTGTGTGGTTCACCTGCTGCGGGCGTCGTTCCGTTACGCGGCCCGGCAGGACTGGGACAAGATCTCGAAGGCGCTCAAGCCGGTCTACACGGCCCCGACCGAGGACGCCGCCACGGAACGTTTCCTGGAGTTCAGTGACGCCTGGGGCGGGAAGTATCCAGCGATCGTGCGGTTGTGGGAGAACGCCTGGGCCGAGTTCATGCCGTTTCTCCAATTCGACACCGAAATAAGGCGAGTTGTATGCACGACGAACGCCATCGAGTCGGTCAACGCGCGCATCCGCAAGGCCGTCCGCTCCCGCGGACATTTCCCGAACGAGCAGGCAGCGATCAAGTGCGTCTACATGGCCGTCATGAGCCTGGACCCGACGGGGCAGGGCCGCAAACGCTGGTCACAGCGATGGAAGGCCGCACTCAACGCCTTCGAGATCACCTTCGACGGGCGGCTCTCCGCCGCCCGCCGCTGACCCACTAACAACTCCAGAACCACCGTTAACTTTACAGACCCGATCAGAACCTGATGCTTGCGATGTTCATGCCGGTGTCCATGAGGAAGTTGCGGGCGGCCTGGGTGGTCCATGGGCCGGTGGGGTTGGCGGTGACGCCGAGCAGGTGCGCACGGCGGCTGCCGTGTTCGAGCACGACCAGGGCGTAGATGCGTTTGAGGTTGATGGTGTCGACGTGCAGGAAGTCGACGGCGACGATGTGCTCGGCCTGGGCTGCGAGGAACTGCCTCCAGGTTGGTCCGGTACGACGTGGGGCGGGGTCGATGCCGGCCTGGTTGAGGATGTTCCACACGGTGGAGGCGGCCATCTTGTGGCCGAGGCGGGTGAGTTCGCCGTGGATGCGCCGATGGCCCCATCCCGGGTTCTCTGCCGCCACGCGCAAGACCAGGGCTTTGACTGCGGGGCCCGTGGGCGGGCGTCCGGGGCGGCGAAGCCGGCTGTAGTCCCACTTCTTCGCGACGAGTTTGCGGTGGCAGGCCAGCAGCGTGGCCAGTGCACGGGGCGCCGACTTCGGCGAGCGGTCGAGGCTGAACGGCAGCCGGCCAAAGCTGACGCGCGATCGGTCAGACACCGTCACCCTCGTCGGCGACGCCAGCTGGCTCCGTCGTTGGTCTCGTCGACGAGGAAGTCCCGATTCGGCGACAGCCGCCGCGGCGCTCGTAGGATGCCTGGATGCCTAAGCAGATACGGATGAGCCGCTGCTCGTGGGTTGCCGCGTGGGCGGTGCTGTGCGCGGCTGGCCTCGCCGCCACCGCCAAACTGAACGCCTCCTCGGCACCGGACCCGCAGCCCGAGAAGTCCGTCAGTGCCGAGTGCGCCGAGCGCATCGCGGACATCGAGACGCAGCTGGCCAAGGCCAAGCAGGAAGGCAAGGGAGACGGAGTGCTGGTCTTCTCGCGAGTCCAGGTCGGCACCGAGGACGACTGCCGTGACGATCTCCGTAACCACTTCCGTGGCGATCAGTGAGCCGCGGTACCTGGCTCGCCGCGATGACAGGGCTAGCCTTCGTCGGTGCCGGGGCAATCATTGCCGTGGGCGCCACGTCGGAACCGAAGCCGCGGCCCACGCCGCCGCGGGTGTACTCCTCCTGCCTGGCGGCAGACACCAAGCCGGTGTCTGCGGACGACGACCCGTGCGACGGCCGCTGAAGAACGTCCGCCGCATGGCAGAGCACCCAAACCCAAGACGACCTCTTGTCCGACGGCGCCACCAAGAACCGTGGACATCGGGGCTCACCCAGATGAGGGGGACCCTGTTCGTCACTGACAGTGAGTCTAGCCACGGCCACTTGATTCCCCGTCAGGCGGCCTTGGGCGGGGAGATCTAACTGGCCACCGACAGCCAACAGCGCGCTCTGGCGGTCGACGGCGAGGGCCTGGAGGCAGGCGGCCACGGCCTGCGGGCCGAGCGTCGCCATCGCCCACAGGGCACTGGTCCGGCAGCCGGAGGACCAGAGGCCGGTCGTCGGCAGCCGGAATGGGGCCACGGCGATGCTCTGGGCCGCGAAGGCGGCCACGTCGAGATAGGTCATGCCGCCGGTCCCGCACAGATACGCCCGGGCGCCGGTCCCGGCGGCCAGGTCGGCGAGACGTTGGGATCGGCCCGGCCGGGAGGGCAGGCGGCTGCTGGTGAGGACCTGGCCTCGCCAGCCGGCCAGGTCCAGCAGGAGGCGGGTGGATGCCTCGGCGACCGCCGCGGTCTTGCCGGTGGTGAAGGCATCCAGCACCGGGTCCAGGGCCTGGGCGAGAGTGAGGCAGTGGGGGCTAGGGCGCGTATCGGGTCGTGATCAATGGGTGGTCCGGGTGAGGTCTTTGATCCAGATCATCGAGGCGCGCAGGTGGAGGCCGGCGAGGTAGCTGTCCGGGGTCTTGTCGTAGCGGGTGGCGATGCCTCGCCAGGCCTTGAGCTTGTTGATCAGGCGTTCGACGGTGTTCCGCTCTTTGTAGAGGTCCGCGTCGTGACTGACGGGCCGGCCGCCCCTGCTGCCCTTCTTCGTCCGATTGGCGGCTTGGTCCTTCTTCTCCGGGATGACTGCCTTGATGCCGCGTCTGCGCAGGTGGGCCCGGTTACCGCGGGATGAGTAGGCCTTGTCCCCAGCGACCGCGTCCGGCCGGGTGCGGGGGCGGCCGACGGGCCCGCGGACCCGTATCTTCCCCAGCACGGGGATGAACTGCGGGCTGTCGGCGGCCTGTCCCGCGGTCAGGACGAACGCCAGCGGGCGGCACTTGCGGTCGGCGGCGAGGTGGACCTTGCTGGTCTGCCCACCTCTGGAGCGTCCGAGGAGGGCGGCCTTCAGCCGGAGTTTTCGGCGACGCCGGATGCGTCGTCGTTCTTCCCGCTCGGGATCGTTTTCGGCGTCCTGCCCGGTTTGTTCTTCGAGGCCGCCCCCTTTGACCTGGCCTTCTCCTCCTCGGCGGCGGCCTTCTCCAGCGTGGTGATGACGTCCTGGTCCAGATGCATCCCGGCGGCGTCGTGGTGAGCCCGCGCGGTGGTGGAGTCGACGCTGACCAGGGACAGGTCCACCTCGCCCCGCTTCGCGGCCTCCGCGATCAGCCCCTCCAGCAGGGCCTCGAAGACGCCGGCGTCACGCCACTGCCGGAAGCGGTTGTGGACGGTCGACCAGGCACCGAACTCCTGCGGCATCTCCCGCCACTGCCCGCCCGTCCTGAACCGCCAGATCACCCCCTCGAACTGCTGCCGCAGCCGCTCGGGGTACGGGCCGTACTCGCCGATGGGCAGGTACGGCTCGATGAACTCCCACTCCGTGTCCCTCAGTTGCACTCGCGTCACGCAAGAACACCTACCGGTCCAGGCCCCGCCGCGAAGGCGAATCCCGCAGATTGATCACGACTCGATACGCGCCCTAGCACGGGAGCCGGGAGCCCGGCCCGCGGGGCGGTCACCCGCGGGCCGGGCTTCGCGCGCATCGGTGCGGCCGGGGCTCCTGATCGTCTATCCGGACCGCTGATTGTCCCGTTACGGTGTGGTCGTGGATTCCAATCGGCTGCTGGACGGCCGGCTCAAGATGCGTCATCTGACGATGGTGGTCGCGATCGCTGACCACGGCGGCGTGACGCGTGCAGCCGACGAGCTGCATCTGACCCAGCCTGTGGTCACCCGGGCGTTGCGCGAGCTGGAGGAGATCCTGGGCGTCTCCCTGTTCGAACGCGGTCCACGCGGTGTCACGGTCACCGCTTTCGGAGCCGCGTTTGTCGAGGACGCGCGCGCGATCATCAGACGGATGCGCCAGGCTGCCCGCCGCCTCGACGCGCTGGCGGCCGAGGAGGGCGGCACCGTCGCCGTGGGCACCCATCTCACCGGCACGGACGGCTTCCTCCCCCGCGCCATCCACCGCCTCAAACGCTCGCGGCCGCGGGTGGTGGTCGAGCTGGTCGAGGCTCCCCACGAACGCCTTGTGTCCCAGTTGTCCAGCGGTGTGCTGGACATCGTGGTCGGCCGCGTCGACATGTCAGCCGATATTCCCTGCGTACGTCAGGTCCGTCTCTACACCGAGGGCGTGAAGCTCGTCGTGCGGGCCGGACACCCGGCTGCCGCGCAGCCGGATGTGACCCTGGATGCGCTGCGCGGCTACCCGTGGATCTTTCCCGGCGCCGAGACGGCGGTGTCACGCGAGCTGTTCGCGGCGTTCACCGACCGCGATCTGGCGCCGCCGGAGGACCGGATCATCAGCACGTCGCTGTCGGTTCCCGAGATCTTGCTCCTGGAGTCGGACGCGGTCGCGGCGCTGCCTGGGCACATGGCCCTCGACGACGGCCGCTTCCAGGTGCTGCAGTGCGACGGATTCTCCCTGGACCGCACGGTGGGGGTCCTCCTTCCGCAGGAGCGGTCGATGACCCCCACCGCCGTCGACTTCATGAAGTGCCTCCGGATGGAGGCCGGGAAGATCCGCGAGGCCGCAGGAGCCGGCGCCGGCGCCGGCGCCGGCGCCGGCGTCTGATCAGGACGAGGCAGCCGTGCAGGCGGCCAGGGCGCTGACGTCGTAGCTCTGCAGGTCATCGCCCACGATGACCGTGCCGGCGAACTCCGAGCGTGCCCCGGTCAGGAACTGCTCGTGGGTGACGCGCCCGTCGGCGGGGTACAGGTGGGTGAGCACCAAAGCCCCCACACCGGCTTCCGTCGCCACGGCGCCGACACCGGGAACGTAGTCGGGGGCTCCGGGGACCCCGTGACTGACCAGCGGAGTGTGACCGGTCAGGAACTGCCGCCGGTAGGTGTCCGCCAAGGCAGTCCCCTCGTACATTGCGACGGCCTCGTCCACCGCAACGACCTCGTTGACCAGGACGTCGGCGCCCGACGCCAGCTCCACGAGGTTGCGGCACGAGGTGGTGTCCCCGCTGAACACGACGGAACCGTGCGGGGTGTCGAACCGGTAGGCGAAGGCGGGGAAGACGGGCGGGTGGTGGACCAGGATGGCGGTGACCTTGACCCGGTCGTCCTCGTAGATCTCGATGGGGTCCAGGGTCGGGCTGGGATTCTCCACGTGGGCGTGGCCGGGCGTCGGGACCGCCTGGGGGACGATCATCGGACGCCCGGTCTCGCCCGTGAAGGCGAGCGGAACACCATCCGGCCGCCGGGTGGTCCGGATGGCGTTGTTGAGGTCGAACGCGTAGGCCTGTTTGAGCAGCTCGGTCATCTCCACGATGCCCGGGGTGGGCAGCTCCGGCGAGATGACCGGCGTATCTGCCAGGTCAGGCATGCCGGGAGTCCGGCTGGTGCCCGGGCCGCTGAGGTCGGCCCGCCCCGGCCCGAAGACCGGGATCTGCTGCGTCTCAGGTCGCCACAGCGGGAAGTTCACGTTGAAGAACATGAAGTAGTCGGCGATGTGGTCGCTGTGCAGGTGGGTGATGAACATCGAGCGCACCTGCCCAAAGTCCAGCCCCGCCTCATGGAAGCGCTGGATCAGGCCGGCGCCCGCGTCGATGATGTAGACGGCCCCGTCCACAACGAGTGCGCTCACCGCCGATGCGCGCATCTCGGGGTGCGGGCCGGCCCGCGTGCCCAGGAGCACGAGGTGCGTTCCCCTCTCCGGGGGCGGGCTCATCCGCTCTTGCCGTCGATGGGGGTGGACGCCTGATGCGCTCATGATCATTGGCCTTTCCTGTTGTTCTTGCTGTACTTGCTGCACTTGCCGTCGGGTGAGGGGTGGTGGTCTGGAGGGGTCACGCCGGGGGCTCGGCCTGGGGAACCGGCGCGTCGGCAGGCCGCCGCTCTGCTCGCGGGCCTGAGCTCGGGGCCAGGTGCCGCACCTTCTTGCGGCGAAGCGCCCAGACGCCGACGCCGAGCAGAGCCCACAGGGCGAGCGCGAGATTGGCCTGAGGTGTGAGCCGCCCGATCAGCAGGTAGGTCTGGACGACGAGCACCACGCCACCGACCACCGAGCAGGCCAGATGGACGCCCCGGCTGAGCTTGAAGGGCGCTGCGGCGTACTGGCGGGGCGAGCGGGTGCGCAGCCGCCATGACGCTGCGACGAGGATCGCGAGGATGGGGCCCGTGGCGAGCGACGCCATACCGGCAACGGCCTCCACACTGAAACCGAGTAGCACGGGCGCCACGCCCACGACGTACAGGACCGTGAGCAGCCAGTGCGGGGTCCCGTAGCGCTTGTTGACCGCGCCGAGGCCCGCAGGGAGCCAGCCGTCGTCGATGGCGGCGAGGACCGGCTTCGTCGCAGCGAGCAGCAGCGAGTTGATGTGGCCGACCACGGCACACAGTGCTCCGCCGATGACGAAGAAGGCCGCCCCTGAAGGGCTCAGGATGACCTCGGCCACTGCCGTCATCGTCTTGTTGGCGGCCGCCTGCGGACCGAGTACGCCGATCGAGGGGATGGCGACCAGCACGTAGAGGACGGCGGCAAAGGCGGTGGCGCCCACGATGGACACGGGTATGTCACGGCCCGGGCGTTTCATCTCCCCTCCGAGGTCCGACACGGCGACGGCGCCGGTCGTGGCGAAGGTGAGCAGGGCGGCGGTCGACAGCAGCCCGCCCACGCCCTGCGGTGTGAACTCGCTGAAGTGCGTCCCCTGCACATGGCCCAGACCCATGACGCCGTAAAGGCCGAAGGCTGCGAGCATGACGAATCCCAGCAGGATCCCAACGCGGCTGGAGAACGTCGCGCCGAACAGGTTGGCCACGAAGAAGACTGTCATGAACACGAACGCCACGGGCCGCGCGGGAAGGGACGGCCACAGTGACTGGGCATACGCCGCTCCCGCCAGCGCCATCAGGCTGAGCTGGATCGTCACGAGCACCGCGAACCACATCGCGACGAAGCCGATCGTCGGGGAGAACACCCGGGCACCGTAGGTGTAGCGGCCGCCGACCACCGGCATGGCGCTCGCGAGGGTGGCTATGGGAATCGAGTAGATGATCACGGCGACTGCTGCAATCACGAAGGCAAGGGGCGTACCCGAACCCGTCATGGCGATGGCGACACCCATCAGTGCGACGACACCACCACCGACCACCTGGTGGAACGCGACGCCGAGTGCCTGCGGGAGAGTGATGGTCCGCTTCAGATTGGCCTGCGCGCCAACGCTCTGTTTCGACCTCATGGATGATCCCCTCTGTTCCTTGCCACGGAGCCTGTCAGCGGACTGCACCGCAGTTGCTGCCACGAGTCCGCTCATGATGCGGCGCGCCGGCATGCGTGACCAATGCCGAAGTCGTCCATCGACATGGCGAATGGCTATGCGGCCGGGGGTGCCGCAACTCCGGCTGAAAGCAGTACGGTCTGGCCCGCATCGATTCAACCTTCAAGGAGGCGGGACAGTTGGGCATCACACGCCGGACGTTCGTGAAGCGCAGCGGACAGGCCGCGGCAGGGGCCGGTGCCGTATGGCTGGCCGGCAGCACGGTGGGACCGGCCGCCCAGGCGCTCGCGGCGTCGCGCGACAGCGCCGGCACCGCACACATCACCGTCACCGAGGCGACCAACGCCTCGGCGGCCCTCTCCCCGGACGGCCGAACCATCGCCTTCGACCTGCTCAATCTCCTGTGGACCGTGCCGGCCGCCGGCGGTGAGGCGACTCGTCTGACGGACATCGAACAGGAGGCGACCGAGCCGGACTTCTCGCCCGACGGCAAGCGGATCGTCTTCGTGTCGTACACCGACGGCAACTTCCACCTGTGGCTGATGAACACGGACGGGACAGGGCTGCGCCGCCTCACCACCGGCACCGCCGACCACCGCGAGCCGCGGTTCTCCCCGGACGGGACCCGGATCGCCTGCGCCGTCGAGACCGGCAGCCGGTACGCCATCCACGTGCTGTCCCCGGACACCGGCAAGAGCGAGATCTGGACGCGGGGAACGGCCCAGGAGGCGCAGCCGGTCTGGACCCCGGACGGCTCCGCGATCGCCTTCACCACCGGTACGGGCAGCGCCCCGAGAGCCATCGACCTGGTGGACGCCTCCAGCGCGCGACGCACGCTGGTCACCGTCTCCGACGGCTTCGTCGCCGGCCCGTCCTTCTCCCCCGACGGCAGCCAGCTCGCCTACATCCACCTCACCAAGGCGGGCACCTCGCTGGTCGTGGACGGAAAGGTCGTCTCTGACGAGGGCGAGGACGTCTTTCCCTTCCCCGCCCGCTGGATCTCCGACGACGAGCTGCTGCACACCGCCGACGGAAAGCTGCGCCGCCGCGTGATCGGCGGTACGACCCAGGACATCGAGTTCAGCGCCGGCGTCACGGTGTCCACGGTCGACGAGCGGCCCAGCAACCGGGACTTCGACAGCACCGCCGCGCAACAGGTCAAGGGCATCGTCGGCCCGGCGCTCTCGCCGGACGGCAACCGCGTGGCCTTCGCCGCGCTCGGCGACATCTGGGTGATGCACCGGGGCGCGGCACCCGAGGCCGTGGTCTCCGACGGGCACTACAACACCGCCCCCGCCTGGTCGCCGGACGGCCGCACGCTCGCCTACGTCAGCGACCGCTCGGGCGCTGTCGAGCTGTGGCTGTATGAGCTTGGCAGCGGCGAGCGGCGGCAGTTGACCGGTCTCGGCGACGCGGACGCACCGGCCTGGAGCCCCGACGGCAGGTCGGTCGCCTTCGTCGCCGACGGATCGACCCTCACCACCGTCGACGTGGCCACGGGGGACGTACGCAAGGTCGCGGGCCCGCTCAACGCTCCGGGCAGGCCCAGCTTCTCCGCCGACGGCAAGCAGATAGCCAGTGCCGTCCTGGTGCCGGTCACCCCGCGCTTCCGCGAGGGCCGCAACCAGATCCTCAGCGTCGACCTGGACACGGGCGCGGCCCGTTACAGCGAGCCGGTCCCCGGTGCGTCGCTCGCCAATCGCGTCGACAGCGGTCCCGTCCACTCCCCCGACGGCAAGAAGATCGCCTACGTTGTGGGCGGCACCCTGCGGGTCAGCGCAGTGGACTCCTCTGGCCTGCCGACCGGGCCCGCCCGCACCGTGGGCAGCGAGACCGCCGACGCCCCCAGCTGGAGCGGGGATTCCCGCTCGCTGCTCTATCTGTCCGACGGTCGTCTGCGCCTCGCCGACGCGGACAGCGGCGAGGCCCGCACCGTAGCCGTCCCCTTGAGGTGGCGTCAGGCGAAGCCGTCCGGCCGCA
The DNA here is from genome assembly GCF_045207415.1 of Streptomyces sp. NBC_00873. Lineage (NCBI taxonomy): Bacteria > Bacillati > Actinomycetota > Actinomycetes > Kitasatosporales > Streptomycetaceae > Streptomyces > Streptomyces sp. NBC_00873. The sequence goes on along the minus strand of NZ_CP108803.1, from coordinate 8,394,372 downwards.
CCGTGATCCAGGCCGGCGCCCTGTGGGACGGTACGAGCGCACGGCTGCGCCGTGACGTCGACATCACGCTCGAGGGTAACCGCATCGTCGACGTGTCCCCGCGCGGCACCGGGCCCAGGCGAAGCGGCGACCGGACCGTCGACGCCCGGCACCTGACCGCGATGCCCGGCCTGATCGCTGTGCATGAACACGGGCCGTGGTACCGCAACGACACCGGACGGCTGTGGCTGTCCTTCGGCGTCACCGCCCTGCGCTCCCCGGGCACGTGCCACTACGCGAGCGTCGAGGCGAAGGAGGCCGTCGGGTCCGGACGCCGCACCGGCCCGCGGGTGTTCGCCGCCGGCGACTTCATCGACGGTTCGCGGATCTACTACTCCTCCGGCCGCCCGGTGACCAGCGCCGGGGAGCTGCGGCGCGAGCTCGACAAGGGCCGGGCGCTTGGCCACGATCTGGTCAAGACCTACGTCCGGCTGCCGTACTCGCTGCAGCGCAAGGCCATCGAGACCGCCCACCGCCTCGGCCTGCGGACCACCTCCCACTATCTATTCGGCCCGCTCGGACTCGGCGGGGACGCCGTGGAGCACATGGGCGGCACCAGCCGCTACGGGCGCCGCCAGAAGTTGACCCATCTCGGCCACACCTACCAGGACGTCACCGGGCCGCTGTCCGGCGCCGGGATGGCCTTCACCCCGACCCTCGGGCTATCTGGGCTCGGCCTGTACCGCTACGCGGAGTGGGCGATTGACGATCCCCGGCTGACCGAGCTGCTGCCCGCCGCCGAGTACAAGGCGTTCCGCGAAGGCGTCGAAGCAGCGCAGGCCGAGGAGCACGTGGAGGAGATCGCCGACGTGGGGCGCCACGTCGAAACGATCCGCCGTCTGATCGAGGGCGGGGCGCACGTGGCGGTCGGCACGGACACTCCGCTGGTCCCCCCAGCCGTGTACTACCACCTCAATCTGCAGGCCATGGTGCGCTACGGCGTCAGCCCGCACGACACGCTGCGGTCCGCAACCGTCGAGGGGGCGCGCGTCCTGGGGTTGAGCGGTGACCTCGGCACGGTGGAGCCGGGCAAGCTCGCGGACCTGGTTCTGGTCGAGGGCGATCCGCTGGAGGACATCACGGCGGCGGCGGCGGTACGGCAAGTCGTCGTCGGCGGGTTCGTGCGCAGCGTGCCGGACCTCATCGCCAGGAGGGCCTCGGAGGGCGGAGTGCTGAGCGCGGCCGCGCCATCGGCCGCGGCCGGTACGACGTCGGGCGTGCACAACAGGGCTCTGCCCGAGGTCCCGCAGGCTCCGGCCACGGAGCGCTACTGGTGGCACCGGGAGGAGCATCAAAACCACACCTGCTGCTGAGGCCGCAGTACCTGGTGTTGATGGGCGGTGCATGCCGTGCATCGCCCGTCACAGAGGCCACCGCCTCTCCCCTGGCGCCGCCCATGACCAGGCCGACTGACCGGTCCCGCGCGACACCCCCACGCCCGGTGCACAGCGGCTTCCGCGGGAAGACACGCCGAGACTTGCCCGTAACTCGCCTACCTCATCCGGCCGTTGTAAAAGGCTCGAAAGGACGCCGTCTCATCGAGCGGCGAAAGTTGATGAAGATCCAGATCAGGCTGACGGGCCCGCTGACTGGTCCGAAAATGAAGCTTGAACGCTGGCAGGGAAGGTGGGTTCAGGGTGCCGCGATGGGTTCGAAGCGGACGGTGAGGCCGAGGGCGTTGGCTTGTCGGGTGATCCGGCGGAGAGCGCGTTCGGGGTCGAGCTTGGCGTAGTAGTCGCCGCCGAGGTCGTGGTACGGCGTGTCGTTGGCGAGCATGTGCCAGACGGCGGTCAGGAGGGTGTGTTCGACGGCGACCAGGGCCTTCTTCTTGCCCAGGCGGGGCATGAGGCGGTGGTATCGGGCGCCGAGGTAGGTGGTGTCGCGGGTGCGCGAGGCTGCCATGGCGGCGGTGCCCAGGGCCGCGCCAAGCCAGCGGTTGCCGATGTCGCTCGCCGCCGCATCCTCCGGCGTCGGCGTCCGAATCGACGTCAGTGTCCGCAAGGACCTCTCCCCCGCAGTCGCCACCATCCACGAACTAACCTGCAAGGTCGCCGACGCCGACCGCACCCCCGAACAGCAGCAACGCATCGGCCAGGCGCTGCTGGCCGTACTGCGGATGGGCGAGCCGGACCTCACCGACGAACGCCCCCACCACGAGGAGCACGCCAGCCTGCTCGCCGAAGCCACCGACATCCGCACCTGGGTCGCGCTCAAATACATGATCACGCGGGCCGACGGCAGCCAGGAGAGATGGGGCGCCCGCGATGTCACCATCTCCCAGGGCGAAAGCCACCTGATCGTCCTCGCCCCGATGCTGGCCGCGCTCGCCGCCGACTACCGCGACCTGCCCTCCCACGCCGCCCGCCTGTGCGCCCTGGACGAGGTACCCGCCGAGGTCGACCAACAGGGCCGGGACGGGATCGCCGCCTACGTCGAGAGCCTCGATCTGGACCTGATCTGCACCAGCCACCACTGGGACGGCTCCCCCGGCGCCTGGGACGGCGTCGACATCTACGACCTGGAGAAAGCACCCGACGGCACCGTCATCGCATTCGAGGAAATGAACCTCTACGGCCCCAGCCTGCTCCAGGCGACCGGCCATATCCTCCCCCACCCCGCAGGCCCTGCCGCGACCATCGCCAAGGACCGACCGTGACAGCCGGACCAGCTCCGTGCCCGGACGCGCTGTGCCCCGACGGCGCTTGCGACAGCGCCGAGTTCGGCGCTCTGCTCGGCGACAAGGTGATGTGGCTGTGGAAGCAGTTCGCCGACCGGGCCGACCGTGCCATGGAACATGGCACGGTGACAATCACCGCGCCGTCCGATGCGGCTCAGCGGGCGGCTGTCCTCGGTCTCCTGGGCACGAGGTCCCTGCGCCCGGGGCAGAGCAAGCGCATCAACCTGCCCGAACTCACCCGCCGCCTTCGCGCCCGCGGTCCTCGCCTGACCCCTGCGGCCGTGGCCGCGCATGCGTTGCGTCGGGCGTTGGGCCAGAACGCGGCCGAACACGCCCGACAGGCAGCCCGGCTCGCGGGCCTCCAGGAGCTCGCAACCGACTGCTGGCCTCACTTCCTCTCACCGCCCCGGTGAGACCGGGTCCTCAGGAGTGGGCCGTACTGCAGCGGACCGGCCGGGTCAGCCGGATCGCCCAGCACTCCGCCCCCGAGGAACTGCTGGCCGCTCTCGCCCGTGTGCTGGCCCGTCTCCCGGAGAAAGGTCGCCTCGACCGCCGGCTCCTGGCCCACGATGTCACCGGGGACCCGCACGCCCTGGACGCCGATACCGACCTCGGCGGACTTGTCCTCGCCGAAGCAGCCGCCTGCGGCGCCGTGGAACCCGGCCTGCACAGACGCGACGCGTGGGCCCGGCTCGGCGTCGACCTCGACACTCTCACCGGTGGCCTTCTCAGCCTCAACGTCCACCCCCTGCGGCTGGGGCGTCCCCCGCAACCAGCCGCTCATCCTGCCGCCCTGGACACTGAAACGCTGCCCTTGCCGAAAACGTCATCCATTGAGGTCATGCGGCATGTCGGTACTCATGGAGAATGCCGCCGAGGCGATCGCGGCGGCGTATGTCGAGGCGGGCGATCTCGTCCGGATCAGTGATCGGCGTGGGCAATGGATACGGCGGGCGGGCATTCGCGATGCCCTGATGCGGCCGATGGGAGTTATAGAACTGTTCGAACGCGCGCAAGGCGTGGAGCAGATGCCGCTGATTCCAGATCAACGTGCGGTCCAGCAGCTCGCGCCGGCAGGTCTGCACCCACCTCTCCATAATCGAGTTCATTCTCGGCATCCGGACGCCGCTGAGCACAACCTCAATGCCCGCATCGGCGAGGATCGCGTCGAACAAGGCGGGGAACTTCCCGTCCCGGTCCCGGATCAGGAACCGCGCCCGGCAGCGTGCGTCCTTAAGGTCCATGACGAGATTCTTCGCGGCCTGCGCCACCCAGGCGGCGGTCGGGTGTGCCGTGGCGCCCAGAATCCGGATCCGCCGACTGCCGTGCTCGATCACTGCGAGCACGTACATCCGTGCCCCGGACAAGGTGACCGTCTCGAAGAAATCGCACGCCGGCAGGGCGTCGGCCTGCGAGCGCAGGAAGTCCGCCCACGTACTTGAGCTCCGTTGGGGTGACGGATCGATCCCGGCCTCCCGCAGGATCTCCCAGACCGTGGAGGGGGCCACCGTCACGCCCAGCACCAGCAGCTCGCCGTGGAGGCGCCGGTAGCCCCACGTGGGATTTTCCCGTGCCAGGCGCAGCACCAGGGCGCGGATGGAGCGCACGGTGCGGGGCCGACCCGGGCGCTTCGGCTTGGACTCGGCGGCGTGGCGGCGGGCGACCAGGTCGCGGTGCCAACGTAGCACCGTGTCCGGCCGGACCAGCAGCCGCAGCCTGCGCAGCACGTCCCGCGGCAGCCGGTGCGGCAGCGCCGTCAGGAACGCCCGGTCGCTCGGGCTGAACCGCACCTTCTCCATACCGAGTTGGCGCTCCAGCACCGACAGTTGGTGGCGCAGGGCGAGGATCTCCACGTCCTTGTCCCGATCGCTCATCGGTAGCAGGCGCAGCAGGGCGAACGCGTTCGCCATGCCCAAGTAGGCCAGTCGCAGCAGCACGGTTGGTCATCATGCCGCGTTGATCGATAGCCGCGGAGCGGCGCAGACTCGACCGACCGCGCTCGACATCCCGTACACCCCGCACACCAGCTCCGACCAGGTCGGATGAGGTTATCGGCAAGCGCACGTTTCCAGGATGTTCGCCCCGGTTCCTGTCGAATCGTCACGCCGTAATACTTCCTAAAACCGGGGCTCCGGGAAGCTGTCCTATTTCCGTCCCCGTGGTCTGGCCGTGCCCGTGAGGCAGGCACAGGTGTAGTCAGCCCCAGTCGCCGTTGATCCACGCGAGCAGGCGGGCGCGCTTCTTGTAGGAGCAAGGAGCGTAGACAGCGCCGGACGTGACGTACGTTTCGGACCCGCCCCGCAGGTCGTACCCGTAGTCGCTGGGGCCGTATTCGCCGTCGCGGTAGCCGTCCATGTCGTCGGCCCAGTCGAGGAGACCGAAGTCGAGGTTGAGGTTCTCGAGGTACCGGTTGGGGTCGGCCGGTTCTACCGGTGTGGGACGACCGTTTGCCCCGGCGGTGAGCCGGTCTTCGAGGCAGCCGTCGGAGCGCACGGGCTGTCCCAGCCACCACCCGGCCAGGAACACGGCGTACAAAGTGGTGGCGGCGCCGAGGCGGCGCAGGGTTATCCAGGCAGGCATCCGGGGAGTGTCGCACGACACGAGGTCGGCGCCCGCGTCGGCGGACACACCAGGCCACACCGCCTCTCTACCGCCAGTGGCCCTCGAACCACGCTCGCATGCGGGGGCGTTCGCTCGTGTCGTTGGTGCAGGCGACGGCATAGTCGGTGACCGTTTGGGACCACCTGGCGTCGGCGCCCCCACGGGGGTTGTAGGGGGGTTTGTAGGCCGGGTCCGGCGTCGGGTCGAGCGGGAGGGGGGACTTCGAGTCGTACCGTGACGGGTACGCCGTCGGCGTCGGAGTGGGTGTGGGGGATGGTTCGGTTTCGTACTCCTCGGCGATCCGGTCGAGGGCGGCCTGGTCGACGTGGCATTCGGGGGTGACGGGCTGACCCAGGTACCAGCCCGCAACGAACACGCCGTAGATCGCGGCGGCGGCGCCGAGGCGGCGCGGGGTGACCCAGCGGGGGGTGTTCACCGGCGGCCCCGTTCCAGAACACGGGCGGCGTCCCGTAGCGCCTGGACAGCGGCTTCGGCGTCCTTGGCCCGGCTGTCACGGATGAACTGGCAGGCGGTCGAGAGCGACTCCTCCCGCATGGCGGCCTCATTCCCCATGGTCGCGGAAGAGCCGGTGCACACGCCGGGCAACGGGTCCCCGGTCATGGACTGGTTCCCGGTGCCGTGGCGGGGGCCGACCAAGTGCTCGACGACGATGTTGTCCGCGTCCGCGCTGCCGCTCTGGCCGGCGGCGAGGGTGAACCCGGCGCCGAACGCGGCGGCGGTGAAGGCCGCCCCGATTCCGAGGGCGGCGCGGAGGCTGACCCGGCGTATGTCGGGCGGTGTTGTGCTCATGCCGAAGGACCCTACCCGCAGGTGTAGACCTATCTGCCGGTATGTGTGTCCCTCGACACGCGGCCGGCTATGCGACATCCCGCGGGTTCGTCCTGGCTGTCATCTCCCGTTGCCGCAGGTCAGCCCGGCAGACGGGAGCGATGGATCCGCATAGATCATGATGGACCTTCGGGATTCCTGAAGAACCATCATGACTCCTGCACAGACGCACAGGCCGAGGGCGACGAGGTGCCTGGTCAGGCCCCGTGCCGAGGAACCGAGGGGCACGGCGAACCCGCGGGATGTCGCACAAACGCCGCCGTCTGCCAGCTCGCGCAGAACCAGTTTCGCCAGGCGGTCTACGCCGGGACAAGGACGGTAAGCCATTCCGCTTCGCGTGGCCGGTACCCGTAACGATCCCCCAATCCCGACACGATCGCCGGGACGTGGCCGGCCCCGTAGACGACGGCCACCCGGATCTGCTCGTCGCCGCGCTCCGCGTGGATCTCGCCGAGCGCGGCGAGCAACCGCTGGTCGCGCCGACCGGTCATCGCGTGCCCCACAGGATCGTCGGCCATCATCTCCGCCCGCAGCGTCGACGGCAGATCCTCGACCACCAGGTCCTCATCGAGGAAGGCGCGCGGACCGCGCAGCGCGAACACCAGGCCCATCACGGGAGCCGCGACCATGAGCAGCAGGTACGTCCACCGCGGCAGCGTCTTCAGGTCCGCGATCGCCTCCGCCGCGGTCACATCCGGGTTGATAACCGGCACGCCCTCGGGAAGCAGCAGCTCCTCGCGCTGCTCCTGCAGGCCGTTGCGCCGTCGGCGTGGGGTGAACCGGTAAGCAAGCGTGAGGGCACTCACTCCGACCGACTTCCCTCGGATTCCCTCGATGACTATGAGGTCGCATTCCCTGAGCCTGATGCGGACCTGGGAGTAGAACGCCGGCGAAGCCACATGCAGCATCGGGAAGATCACAAACTCAAGTGGCGTTCCTGTCCGCCTCATGGTGATCACAGCAGATCGGACGGCATAACCGGTCACCTCGATAATCTGCATGATTCCCCCGCGAACCTCGCCCGGTTTCTCTTCCACCCGTACCAGGACACGAGCCCGCCCAGGGCCGCGGTTCCCCCCCGTTATGTTTTTCGCGGTCCTGCAACGGGACCGCTGGCCTCCGGGCCCGGCATGACTGTTGCCCCCTGTCGAAGGCATGACCTGGGGGGTGGTGTCACCGAGCCCGGAGGTGTCGTCACAGACGCTGATGAGAGGTCCGGCCACTGTCCGGTCCGGCGCAACGCCGGGCAGTTCGCGGGCGGCAGGTCTGCATAACGTGGATGCGCGAGCACGACACCGAAGCCGAGGCCGGCACTGAGAACACCCCTTGGAAAGAGGGAGTAACGATGTTCGATACGACCGAGGTGGGCGTCTTCCTGGGCCTGGACGTCGGCAAGAGCACCCATCACGGGCACGGGCTGACCCCGGCGGGGAAGAAGGTCTTCGACAAGCCGCTGCCCAACAGTGAACCCAGACTGCGGGCCGTCTTCGACAAGCTCACGGCGAAGTTCGGCACCGTGCTGGTGATCGTGGACCAGCCCGCCTCCATCGGCGCCCTCCCGCTGACCGTCGCCCGAGACGCCGGCTGCAAGGTCGCCTACCTGCCCGGCCTGGCCATGCGGCGGATCGCCGATCTCTACCCGGGCGAGGCCAAGACCGACGCGAAAGACGCCGCGGTCATCGCGGACGCCGCCCGCACCATGCCCCACACCCTGCGCACCCTGGAGCTGACCGACGAGATCACCGCCGAGCTGACCGTGCTCGTCGGCTTCGACCAGGACCTCGCCGCCGAGGCCACCCGCACCTCCAACCGGATACGTGGCCTGCTCACCCAGTTCCACCCCAGCCTCGAACGCGTCCTCGGGCCTCGCCTGGACCACCAGGCCGTCACCTGGCTGCTGGAGCGCCACGGATCCCCGGCCGCCCTGCGCAAAGCCGGCCGCCGCAGGCTCGCCGAGCTCATCCGCCCCAAGGCCCCGCGCATGGCCACCCGGCTGATTGACGACGTCTTCGACGCCCTCGACGAACAGACCGTCGTCGTCCCGGGCACCGGCACCCTCGACGTCGTGATCCCCTCCCTGGCCCGCTCGCTCGGCGCCGTCCACGAACAACGCCGAGCCCTGGAAACCCAGATCAGCACCCTGCTGGAATCCCACCCTCTTTCCCAGGTCCTGACCTCGATGCCCGGCGTCGGCGTCAGGACCGCCGCAGTCCTGCTGACCACCGTCGGCGACGGCACCAGCTTCCCCACCGCCGCCCACCTCGCCTCCTACGCCGGCCTCGCCCCCACCACCAAGCAATCCGGCACCTCGATCCACGGCGAACACGCACCCCGAGGCGGAAACCGGCAACTCAAACGTGCAATGTTCCTCTCCGCCTTCGCCTGCATGAACGCCGATCCCGCCTCCCGCACCTACTACGACCGCCAACGAGCCCGAGGGAAAACCCGCCGAGTAGCCGAGGGGAGTCTCACCCCCCGGCTCTCACAGATCCGTGCGTAACAGTCTCCCGTTACACGGCTCTTGTCGTTCTGATCACCAACCTGATGCGGCCACCGTCGTGCAGCGCCAGTGCGTGAACATGCGGGGATACCGCTGAGCAATCTCCCGCAGCTTCGCAAGGGCCTTCCGCAGCGGCGCGAGCCGTTCGTACTTCTGGCGGATCCAACGCACCAAGTAGGCGTTGATGCGCTTCAAGAAGCGGGTCAACTCGCTCGGCCTGAACCGGCCGTAGTAGTTGATCCACCCCGCCACCACAGGATTGATCCTGCGGGCAAGGTCGGTGAAGGACAGATCCGAGCGCGTGTGCAGGTGCCAGGACCGCACCTCGCCGCTGATCTTCTTCAGAGCATCCTTGCTGATGCCGGGGTCGAACGACAAGAAGAGCTTGCCGTTGCGATCCTGACTGCACCTGGCGCGAAAGGTGAACCCGAGGAATGTGAATGCCGTGGCTCCGAAGGAGCCTCGGCGCTTCCCGTCCTTGCAGTACACGATCCGGGTCTTGTCCGGATGCAGTCGCAATCCGACCTCGGCCATCCTGTTCTCCAGAGCGGACAGCACCTTGACGGCCTGCCGCTCCGAGACGCAGTGCAGTACCGCGTCGTCCGCATACCGTTCGAACCAGACGGTGGGGAACTCCCGGTCCATCCAGAGATCGAACGCATAGTGCAGGAACAGGTTCGCCAGGACAGGCGAGACCGGAGCCCCTTGCGGGGTCCCGCACTCGCGGTCCAGCAGGGAACCGTCGGGCATCTTGAGCGGGGCAGCAAGCCACCGCTCCACATACAACTTCACCCAAACGGCATCAGTGTGAGCTTCCACCGCCTTGACGAGGAGGTCCCAGGGCACGCTGTCGAAGAACTTGGCGATGTCGAACTCCACCACCCAGTCCCGTTTCCGGCAGCGTTCTCTGCAACGCTCCACCGCATTCAGCGCAGACCGCCCGGGCCGGTATCCAAAGGAATCTTGGTGGAAAACAGGCTCCACCCTTCGCATCAGATGCCTGGCCACCACGGTCTGAGCCACACGGTCGGCGACTGCGGGAATGCCGAGCATTCTCACGCCGCCGCCATGAGGCTTCGGAATCTCCACCGCACGCACGGGAGGAGGGAAGTATGAGCCCGATGACATCCGGTTCCAGACCTTATAGAGGTTGTTCCTCAGGTCCTTCTCAAAGTCGTCAATGCTCTGCCCATCCACTCCGGGTGCGCCCTTGTTCGCTCTGACTTCCTCCCACGCCTCCTTGACTTCCCACTTCGAGATATCGAACGGTTTGACTGGCGACTTCAACTGGTCCATCGGACTCCTCCCGGATAGCTCCGGTTGATACGACACACTCAGTCACGAACGACCCGGTCCCTTCGCTCCACCCCCGTTACAGGGGCTTCACCACTACTACGGACCGGTCCGCCGGCATGTCCCGCCCCGGTACTCAACCCCTCACGGTTTCGGCCGCTTGGAGCACTCCCTGTCGCCCGCCCAGAAAGGCGGACAGTGTCGGGACACGCCTTCTCCTGTTCCATGCGAAAGCAGCAGACTGGGCTCACGTCACCTGCATGCCGGACATCACCTGGCCAATAGACGGGCACCCGCCAGGCTTATCCCGGAGCTGGGTATACACCCCGGTTTCGATGCCATCTGAAGGTCTTACGACACGTCAGCAGTGATTCGATTGCACTCGTCTTCCCAGTCCCCACCTGACACCTCTTGGATGCCTTTTCCTCATCGCTCACCACGACGGTCTTCAGCCAACGCAGCATGAGGCGGTTTGAAGCCTCCCCCCGCAGGGCGACTCCGAAGGGCCACACCTTCATCTCTCGCACAGCATCGCTTCTGGGAGCTGCCCTACAAACAGATCCCTTTCGCGTTCAGGACACAAACACCCAGGCCCTCCTCCGCCTCGCCCGCCAGCGCATCAGCGTCCTGTTCGCCATGCTCCGCGACGGAACCTTCTACGAACCCCGAACCCCCGCCGTCACCCTCGCTGCATGACCAACCCAAACAGCCACAAACCAGGCGGCATGACCTTGACGAAGAACATAGAGGCACCCCCCCGGCGCAAGCCGTGCCACCGGGCAGTGGGGTATCGAGCAGGCACTCCCGCGACACCACCTGGCCGCTGACCACCCTCGACAGCACGTGATCAAACCGGCCACAACGCGAAAACGACGCAGCCCTGGTCCAGTTGTGCGACATCCCGCGGGTTCGCCGTGCCCCTCGGTTCCTCGGCACGGGGCCTGACCAGGCACCTCGTCGCCCTCGGCCTGTGCGTCTGTGCAGGAGTCATGATGGTTCTTCAGGAATCCCGAACGTCCATCATGATCTATGCGGATCCATCGCTCCCGTCTGCCGGGCTGACCTGCGGCAACGGGAGATGACAGCCAGGACGAACCCGCGGGATGTCGCATATCACCCGCCGGAAGTCATGGCGGACGACGGCCGACGGCTGACACCGCAACCTCAAGATTCCCGACAGCACATCAGCGCGGCTTCGCCGTGCGCCGGGGGCACAGTAAATGCGCCGTCGTACGTCTTCAGGTCGCTTGTCCGCCCTGCCGGCGAGACGGCCGTATCCGGATCATGGAACTGTTCGTTCCGGACGAGACCGATGACTCTGTGATGCCTCCGAGCTCGCACGACAGCATGGTACTGAGGGCCGTCCACGGGAACCGTGGAGTGTTGCCATGAGCACGCGCGTCAGACTCTTCGCACTGCCTTGGCCCTCCCGGAACGGCACCACGACCCCGAAGAATCGGACGGGAACGGAGCCGAGGCCATGGACGTCCTGCACGAACGCTGCGCCGGCATCGACATCAGCACCCAATCCAGTCGCCGCAGGTCACGACGGTCGGAGGCGCTCGGCGCCACCAGGCCGCTCTGCCAATGAAGTTAGTCGTCGCAGGTCGGAGACTTCCGCTCGGCTGACTTCATTGGCAACGGACACCCACCGACGGACGCCCGGATTCGGCAGCCTGGAGACGGCCAGTTACGTACTGACGCCGCCCAACTCGCCTTCATAGGCTCCTAGTCGGCCTATCCGCCTGTTTCAGGAGGTGTCGTGCAACCCCACACGATGTACTGCTACACCTGCGAGACCGATGAAAATCACCGCCCCCTCACCCCCACGGAGAAGGGCTGGCTCAAGAACCGCACCGGCATGAAGAACGTCGAAGCGTTCTTCATGTGCACGGCACAGGGCTGCCGCAACCTGCGCACCGGCTTCAACCAGCACCCCTTCGACCCAGTCATCCGCGTTCCCCTGCCCGACTGACCCCCCTCGCGGCGCAGTCGTACCGCGGCAGTGGCCGTGGCCCCGAAGACGGTTGTCTTCGGGGCCACGGTTCCTCCAGGTGCCCGGCGGCGGCCCGCCGCCGGACCGGTGGTTGGTCAGCGCGTAATGATGGCGGCGGCGATCGCGATGACGGCGGCTAAACGGCATCCCGCCCGTGGAGCAGTCCCGGACCTGAGCCTGTGCCCCAAAGCACCAGTGTTCTTGCATGCCGGAACGCTGGCGGCTTCGTGTGCGCCGCAGGGACCGGGCCCTAGGGTGAGGCGCACACGGTCATGGATGAAGGGGGACTCATGGACCAGGACGCGTACGGCCTGGCTCTGAGGATTGCTCAGGCCCGCGGCTGGGACTGCCGGCCACAGGGATTCGGAGCTTCGCAGGCCCGGCTGCTGGTGGAGAGCGAAGAGCGCTGGCTTGGTATCACGCTGGCGCCCGACGACCTGGTGCTCCTGGCGGCCGGGCACGTCGTGGACGGAACGCCCGGCAACCCCGAGGTGGAGACGTCGGCGACGGGGTCAGACCTGGAGTCGCTGCTCGCCGAACTGGATCTGCTGTGGCAGAGGCTGGCAGGGCAGAAAGCTTGAGGTCGCCGCACAGCCGGTGGGAGTACGCGGTGTCAGCAGCCGACCAGCTCTTGCTGTGGCACGGGCGCACCCGTCCGGGCCTGCTGGACGAACCGCTCCGGACCAGGGCGGCGGTACTGCTGGGCGCCTGCCTTGCAGACCGCGCGACGGCCGCCGGCCTGGACGGTGCGGCGGTTGCCGAGGTCCGGCTCACTGATGCCGCGGGCGTGCTGGAGAGGTACGTCGCGTCCGCGCTGGAGTCCTGCAGGACGGTCCCGGGCAGTGTCGGCGAGGACGTTGTCGACGAGCTGCTGAATGCGTACGGACAGCCGCTGTTCGAGGAGGCCCGCCAGACGGTGCGCGAGACCCTGGCGCACCACATGGCCGACAGCGGTCCGCACGTCCGCATTGTTGACCGGCGTCAGGCCCTGCTCGACAACCGGGGGCTGCAGTCGTCGTGACTCATGACGGCGAGGAATCGGATGGTGCGTCGTCCGTGCGGCCAGTTCCGAGAGTGCGGCGTGGGCTCTGTGGGGCCGGGATGGGGGCCCCAAGCACTCCACGGGCCCGCAACTCGCTGAGGTCTGGGAGATGGACGCCGGGCAGTCCGTCGAGAAGGTCGGCCTCGGCGACACGGACGCTATGAGCGGGAGCCTCGGGGCCTGAGCCAAGGGTGCGGCGGTCGGTCACGATGATCATCGTAAGGGCCCGAGGTCGCGCCTCTGGTCGCACCGGAAGCCGTCGCCGAGGACGGCTCCGCAGGGCCCTGACCTGGGGGCCAAGGGTGCGTTTGGTGAGCTCGCCGGACGCCGACTACTTCCCTGGGAGCCCTCTACGCGGCGGCCCACTCGTGTGGCTGGCCCCCTCGCCACTCCACCCATGAGGGGTCGTCGAGAAGGGGACCCGGGTCATCGAGCCCGGCTCGTCGCAGGAACTCGATGACGTCGACATCGCTGTACGCGATCCCGAGGATGTGCGTCTTGCCGCCGCTGCGGACGGAGACGCGGCGGCCGCCGTCGGCACTGATGTGGTCGACGATGACGGACGGGCTCATTCCTCCACGGTGCGCCCGGCCCCGTAGCGATGCCACCGTTCACGGCGATACCGCACAACTCCGCTGAGCCTGGCCAATCCGGCGGTTACGCCCCCACCTGCCTCTGGAGTGCTCGTATGGGTGGAACTGTAACCAGCGGTGAACTGTCTGCCATCGTCGGAGCGTCGGCCCGGTCATGGAACAGATCGACCCTTTTCACGTCTCGGAACCGGGCCTGCTGGTCGTTGACCTCACCGCGGCGGACGAAGAGACCGTCCAGGCCGCGATCGATGCGCTCGGTCGGCGCTGGGCAACGTCGGGCGGTGGCCGGGTTCGCCGTGTCCCTGGCGAGCCTGGGGTGACGGCGAGGCTGTATGCAGATATCCGCCGCCCTGGGTCCGAGGGCGCTGCGGCGCCGGACTGACTGCTCAATCCCCTCGCCCCGCACGGGCCGCCTGGACGCTCTCCTCCAGCGCCGCCAACAGATCCACCGGCGCCGCCGGCCCCACGGGCTCGACCAGCTCGCCGCCGCTGAGTTTCACCGTGACCAGCTGCTCCAGGGCGTGTCCGTACCCATCCTGCAGCTCGCTCTCCTCGATGCCGGGCAGTGATCCGATCAACGTCTCAGCGAGTTCGAGCTCCCGGTCCGTGACGGGCGCGGACGGAGCGAGATCACCGGGGTCACGCAGCTCGTCGGCCCAGAGCAGGGTCTGGACAACGAGCACGCCATGCCGTGGACGCAGCAGCGCCAGGCGCTCCCGGCTCCTGATGGCGATCTTGGAAACGCCCACGAATCCGGTTCGGGCGAGGGCTTCGACGAGTACTGGCGATCCCGGTTATCCATAGCTGCGGAATGGGCCGCCGGTCGGTCCATCTGCCAGGAATGATCGGGGCCGGGCGGGAGTAACTCTCGGTCGAGGTCACGACGGTCGGCCGTACGCAGCGGCGTGGTGCGGGCGATCAGCCGCAGCTGTCCGTCGGCGTCGCGGCCACGCGGCAAAGTGGCCAGGGACACCAGTGCTTCGGTGACCCCGCCGATGATGCCTTCGGCGGTGGTGCGGGAGCGGACCTTGATCCTCCTCTGCACCAAGTCAAGCCAGGCGAACCCTGAAGGCGGGGGCAGAGCAGACGAGGGCACCGAGGTGGCAGCGTTGATCATCATCTCGGCTGTAAGACAGAGATCCTGGAGCTACGGTGCAGTGGTGAGCAACGACTCTCTCCTGGGCCGCACCGTCCGCCTCATCCCACTGTCCGTCGGTCATGCCGAAGCGCTGTTCGCTTCTGCGTCGGATCCCGAGGTATGGCGATGGATGCCCCGGCCCCGCCCCGACTCTCTGATACAGATGCGGGCGTTGATCAGCCAGATGCTGGAGGATCCGGCCCGACGGTGCTTCGCAGTTCAACGCCTGGCGGACGAGGCGGTGGTCGGCTCGACCAGCCTGTATGCGCTTGATCTTGCCGAGGGGCGTGCTGAAATTGGCGCTACCTGGTTCGATCGTTCGTGCTGGGGCGGCCCCTACAACGCCGAATCCAAGCTGCTGCTGTTCGGGCATGCCTTCGATGATCTGGGCCTGGTCAGGATTGCCTTGCGCACCGACAACCTCAACGTCCGTTCCCAGCAGGCCCTGACGCGGCTGGGGCTCGTGTACGAGGGGACGTTGCGCAGCCACATGATGCGCCAGGACGGCACTCGTCGGGACTCGCTGTACTACAGCGTGCTTGCGGACGAGTGGCCTGCCGTGCGCGACAAGCTGCTCGCCAGGATCGCGGCCAAGTCCACCGCCTGATACGCAGCTGCCTGTACCTGCGACATCAACGAGCGGTTGTGACTCCTTCATCGGGCTGGCGCGGGGTGTTGGCGACGAGCAGTTCCTGCAGGAGTTCAACGATGAGATCGGGCTGTCCGACGAACGGGGAGTGGCCCGTCTGCCAGTCGCGCACGTCGGTGCAGCGCGAGGCCATCGTCCGCTGCAGGGCCGGGTCGAT
Organism: Streptomyces sp. NBC_00873; assembly: GCF_045207415.1. Classification (NCBI taxonomy): domain Bacteria; kingdom Bacillati; phylum Actinomycetota; class Actinomycetes; order Kitasatosporales; family Streptomycetaceae; genus Streptomyces; species Streptomyces sp. NBC_00873. The sequence continues at coordinate 8,378,838 of NZ_CP108803.1, read as the reverse complement.
GGCCCGGTCCTGCGCGCAAACAGCGTAGGTGGTGGGAGCATGCTTCCAGCTGCGGCGCTCTGGGATCCCTCGCCCGCAGCCGGGGGCTTGCGCACGCAGGAGGCCAACCGCCCAGGCGGCGAGAGGTTCGGGACAGTCGCCGTAGAGGGTGCCGGCAGCCCGGTCGGGGTGCAGGCTGGTCGAGCCGTCGGGCTCAGGGTTGATCGCGTCCTGGAGCTGCGGAGACGCGCCACCCAGACCGGCCGCGCTCTCGCCGACATCCGGCACGAAGGCCGCCAGATAGACCAGGTGTCCCGCCCTGCGCAGCCCAGTGATCACTGAGCCGCCGTAGGAGTGACCGAGCACAATCGGCGGCTCCGGTAGCGAGTCGATGACAGCCTGGACCGCGGCTGTGTCAGCCGGCAATGAGCCCCGGTGGAGCTCGGGAACGACGACCTCGGTTCCTGCGGTTCGCAAGCTTTCTGCCACCAGGGAGAAGTGTTCGGGACGGTGATACAGGCCATGAACGAGCACCACGGCGGCCAAACGCACGCCTCCTCGGGTCGGTGTCAGACGAGTGATCCAGGGCCGGTCAGCCGTATCGTTGCAGCAATCCGTCCACGTACGCCTCCAGCCGCTCTCCCAGCACCTCGGACGTCAGATCGACCCGCCCCAGTTCACGCCACGGCCCGGCCAGCTTCGCCGCGTCGGGGCAGTAGTGCAGGGCGTCGAGCAGCCGCCAGTACAAGTGGTCGGGGTCGTCGGCGAGGTCCCGGCCGCCGTGGGCCTCGTACCGCTCGCGGAAGCCCAGCCCGTACGCCGGCCCGTGCAGCAGCGCGAGCGCGGTCGAGCAGTGCGCCACGTCCAGGTCGGCAGGTCCCCACGAGGTCTCGACCCAGTCCACGACACCGGTGATCCGCAGCCCCTGCCCGGCTCCCGTGAAAAGCACGTTCCCGGGGTGGAAATCGCGGTGCAGGAAGCACCCTTCGTATGGCGGCGGGTCGCGGCGGATCACGTCCACGGCCCGCTCCCACAGAGAACCGTCCGGGGTGCGGACGCGCTCCGGGGACGTCCACGCCTGGTACGTGCGCGGTCTTTCGTCCGGTACGACGCCGTGTACGCGGACGAGCTGGGCCGCGAGCAGGTCCAGGCGACGGTCGAGGTCCTCCTCGTCCACGCGGACGCGGCCGGGCAACGCGGACATCAACAGGGTCGGGTGGTCGCAGTGTTCGGCCGTGGCGTCCACAGCGACGAACCCGGGAGCCGGGATGCCTTCATGCCCGGCGAGCAGCGCCAGGACGTCCGCCTCGCGGGCCAGCAGCCCGGGCCCGTGGTGGCGGAAGAACGGCTTCACGAAGGTCCGTTGCACCAGGTCCGTGCCGTCGTCGAGCGTGAGCCAGCGCATCTGGGAGCTCCAGCCACCGGACAGGAGGCGCAAGTCGGTGACCGACCGGCCGTTGCCGAGCTGCTTGGCCACCCACGCACGCGTGGCCGTCCAGCCACGGTCGTCGGGGCCGGTCAGCACCGCCTCCACGAACTCCCGCCGGTCGTCGCCGTGATCGCGGAACCACATGCCCAGCTGGTGCTGCGCGTCCGGAAGGTCGAACCGCGTGTACTGGGCGCGCGCGGCCAGCGCATCCTGTACCGCCTCGGTCACCGCGGGCGGGATCACCGCGTCCGTGCCCGGCACAGCGAGCACCGCCCGGCCCTCGTACACCCGCAGCACCTCAAGCGCGGGCGCCTCCCGCCAGCCGTCCGGCCGCCGGATGATCCCGCTGAACCGGCCGTTCCCGTCCCCGAAGGGGACATCCCACGCCTCGGCCGTGTACACGGCGGGCGCGCACAGCCCCAGCGCCGCCACTCGATCCCCGTAATGCCGGACGAGATCGGCCACCGTCTGCCCGCTCATGCTGAACCCCACCAGGACCAGCGGCCCGTCCGCCCCCGCGTACGCATCGATCACCGCGACGGCCTGCTCGAACCGTCGCCGCAGGCTTAACTCGCTCAGTTTGCCGGTGCTTTCGCCGTGCCCGGAGAAGTCGAAGGCGACCCCTCGACAGCCGTGGGCTACGAACTCCCGCACCAGCGGAAGCAGTCGCTCCGTGCTGCTGGTGCCTGCGCCATGCAGCACCACGGCGGTGCCCCCGACAGGATCACCGCCGTACACACCGCTGAGTCGTTCACCGTCGTGGTCGTGCGTGAAGTCGAAGAGCATGTCCCCTATTCACTCACGCCGTGGCCTCCGTTCTTCGAGAGTGTCACCGCAAGCATCCGACCCTGGTCTCTGCTCTTCGAGCGGCGGCTGAGTTCGGCGGCGTACTGCGCGCGGGGGCCGCCCGCGGCGGCGGCCCAGCCAGTGGCCGCTCCGATGGAGACGCCGAGGACCTCGCTGAGGACGGCGGGGGGCATCTGCGCCGCGAGGTCCATCAGTGCGCTGTTGCGTTCGCGCCGGGAAGGCAGGCCGTAGGACGCGAGGCGCGTGCGCAGTTGGCGGGGGCTGCGAGGGCGGCCCGGGCGGGTGCCGGGCAGGAGCCAGGAGTGGTCGGTGCTCCGGCCGAGCGCGAGGGCACCGTCGCGGTCTTCGGCGAGGTGGATCAGGAGCTGGTCCAGCGGTGGGGGTACGGCGACAGGGTGGGGGCCGAGGGCGAGACGGACGCCTTCGTCGGTGGTGAGGACCTGGCCGGTGGTGAGGCCGGCAATCTTGGTGAGGGGCTGGCCGTAAAGGAGTACAAGGAGGCCCGCGACGCGGTCGACAGCGGCGATGGAGTCGTCGTGCAGGAAGCGGTGGACCAGGCGCCAGCGGTCGGCGTCATCGGGCAGCGTCCGGTACGGCCTGCCGCTGGGCATCGGCGGGAAGGCGACCGGGCGTCGGATGTGGTTGTGGCGGGCTGCCCACCGGACGAAGCCGCGGGCCTTGAACCGCATCACGGTGCCCTCGGCGAGCCAGGTGTCGATGTCGTGCTGGCTGCAGGCGGCGAGCGGGGCACCGTGCTCGCGCAGCCACTGGAGGAACTGGGCGGACTGGGCGAGGCAGTAGCGGACGTCGGCCGCGGTGTAGGGCGACAGGGGGCGGCCGGGGTGGTGCTTGCGGCGCAGGCGGCGCAGATAGTGCCAGGTGACGAAGGCGTGCAGGAGTCGGCGCTCGACAGGATCGGTGGTGTTCTTGAGGAACTGGGAGACCCAGTGTTCCAGCGCGGCGAGTTGCTCGTCGCGTTCGGGCAGCACGTGGGTGGCGACGAGGATCATGCGGAGCAGGCGGGTGCGGTCGGCCGGAGCGAGCTGGTCGAGCATGTCGTGGGTGACCGGCACGCCGGCGTCGCGGATCTGGCTGAGCAGCGCGGCCCGCCCGGGTTTGTTCAGCCACTCCAGTACCGAGGACGGCTTGCCGCCGGCCAGAGCGCGGAAGACGGGTTCCAGGCCCGGGGCCACGATGCCGTGGTCGTCGCCGAGGAGTTCGCGCAGACGGGCGGGTGCGGCGCAGGTTTCGCACAGGCCGTGGCGTGCGGGGATCGCGATCATGCCGCACCCCGGGCACGGCTGCCTGCGGGTGGGGTCGTTGCGGTAACAGGGCTCGCATACCGCATCGCCGCTGGTCCGACGTGTGCTGACGCGGGTCTCGTGCCCGCACCGGGCGCAGGTCTTGATGATGACGTGGCACGAGCGGCACAAGGGCTCGCCCTCGGCGGTTCGGGTGACGACGCGTCGGCGCCGGCCGCAGCCGCTGCACTCCTCCGGCCGGCGGGAACACTCCGGGCACCGGGGCGCGTCGGTGTCCGCGCGGTAGCACGGGGTCATCCGCCCGCAGACGGAGCAGAGAGCGACGGGGAGCCGTACGCATGCGAAGCACACGCCCGCATGGTCGCCGGTCTGGAGGATCTCCACGTCCTTGTCCCGATCGCTCATCGGTAGCAGGCGCAGCAGGGCGAACGCGTTCGCCATGCCCAAGTAGGCCAGTCGCAGCAGCACGGTTGGTCATCATGCCGCGTTGATCGATAGCCGCGGAGCGGCGCAGACTCGACCGACCGCGCTCGACATCCCGTACACCCCGCACACCAGCTCCGACCAGGTCGGATGAGGTTATCGGCAAGCGCAGCGTTGCAGCATCCACTTGAAGTGCTCGTTCTTGGTCGCGAAGGGGACTTTGTCGTCGATCCCGGCCGCGCGGCAGCGGTCACGGTCATCCGTCCAGGAGACAGGGATGTAGAGCTCGCGGTCGATCAACGCCCGCCCCCTGGAGGAGGCGTAGGCCAGGAATGGTCCGATCTGACTGTTCTCCGTGCGGCCAGCTGTGCCGGTGTACTGACGCTGGACGCCGGCGGACTTGGTGCCCTTCTTCAGGAAGCCGGTGTCGTCGCCGATCAGCACCGCATCCTTGGCACCGATGGTCTCCACGACGAAGTCCCGCACATCGTCGCGGACCGCGTTCTCGTCCCAGTCGGAGTGGTTGAGCAGGCGCTGGACGCCGTCGGGGCCCAGCCCGACCTGCTCCGACAGCGTCCACCCGTTCTTTTTCTCAAGCGGCGCGAGCAACCCGTTCAGGTAGTCCAACGCCCGCTCGCGGGGCTCCGACCTGCCGAAACGATGGGCGAACCGGGCATGGAACCCGGCTATCCCCTCGGACCACGACTCGACCTGCTCAACCGTCAACGATTCATCGCACAGTCGGAACAACGAGCCACTCCGGCACCTGTCACGGCAGATGCGGTTGCAGTACTAAGCCCCGCTCCGGCAGAGTTCGGGAGCCGCGTCGCTTGGCGAAAGCAGGTCTGCGTAGTCAGGCTCGAGCCCGGAGTTCGCAGCGATCCGGCATGCCCTAGCCGGCCACTCACCATTCTGCACGGCGGTGTTGTTCTTCATCGTGATGTTCCTGCCGTTGTTCCGCATGAACGGCTGGTCGGTGTAGTTATCGGCAACGAGAAGGTCGTGAATCGAGGATGTCCAAATGTGTAGCCAGATAGGAACATCTTGCACGACGTTGTCCGTCCATTCCTGATAGGCGCTGGCTTCATCCGGGTAAAGGCCACCATAATTGCCTGCGACATGGTCAATGTAGTTGCCGCTGACCTGTGTCCCAGGCTGCGCTGAGAGAGCGTAGATGCCGGCGCCGTCGCGTAGCGTCTTCATCACGTCGAATATCCGGTTGTCGCGTATCTGATTGTCGCGGCTGGTGGTCGGCGTGTCGTAGACGGGCAAACCATTATTGCCCGGGTAGTTGGGGTTTCCGCCCGCATCGAACAGGCCCCAGCCCCAGCCGACGGAGATTCCGGTGTAGGGGAGGTCGAACACCTCATTGTGCGCGACCGTGGTGTGCGTGGTGTACCCGACGAAGATTCCGACCGCGTCCGCATTCTCGACGGCGACTCTGGCAACCACGTTACTGCTGACGGTGTTGTCTTTGACGATCTGTCGTGGGTCACCGGGATGGTGATCCACCTTCATGGTGCCGCCGACCTGGATGCCGGTCGAGGAGATGTCCTCGAAGCGGTTCCCCACGACCTGGCTGCCTTGACTACCAGTTTCGAGATTGACACCGGCCGCGCCGAGATGAGTGAACGTGTTGCGGCGCAACTCGATTCCCCGCGCGTTCTGGAAAACCAGCGCTGCCGGCGTCTGAACCCAATTCGGCATGGTTTGATTGAAGACGGGGTTGTCGGAGCCTACGATCCGGAAACCCGCCTGGACCACGGCATAACCCTCGTCAGTGTTCGGCGCCAGCCACGTGGCGTGCGCGAATGTGATTCCCTCGAACCGCACATCGCGAAGAGGCTCATCCAACGTGCCCTCCCCACGCACCAACGTCTGCAGGACGGGCGCCACGACATCGGCGGTGGAGATGTCCTCGTCGGCCTTGGGGATGTAGTAAAGCCGACCAGCCTGCCTGTCGAGGTACCACTCGCCCGGCAGGTCGAGCAGCTCATAGGCGTTTTCGATCCAGGACGGCAGCCCCATGCCGAACTGCAGGCTCGCGTTGTGCCAGCAGGGCTGCTGCATGGTGATCGTGGTCTCCTTGACGGAAGCGACCGGGCAGCGGAATTGCTTCCATTCCCGCCGGCTGACCACCTCGATGTCCGACGGGTTCCGCCACGACGCCATCGTCGCGTCGGGCGCGATGTAGCCGGTGCTCGTCTTGGTGAAGCCCTGCGGGTTCATCGGGCCGCGGGCGCGGGTCACACGCCTGCCATCCACGTACAGCTGGCGCGTCTTGAGGTCGCCGACGTCGGCCGCCCAGATCTTCTTCGTCTGGTCGACGAGGTGCCAGCCGGTGATCTGGCGTCCACTGCTGACGACCGGGTGTTGGCCAGGCACGTTGCGCCAGATCACGTGGTGCCCGTTCCTGCCGCTGTCGCGGGGGTCGAAGTCCAAAGGACGGGTCAAGCGGTAGGTCCCCCCGTACAAGAAAACGGTCACATCCTTCGCCGCGGCCACGTGCGGGTCGACCGATCGGGCCGCCTGCTGGGCCCGCTCCAGCGTTCGGAACGGCTTGGCCGACGTACCAATGTCCGTGTCGCTGCCGTCGGGCGAGACATAGAAGACCGTCCGTCCCTCGCCCACCACCGGACCGGTACTCGCCACCGCCGACGCTGCGGTGAGGGCCGTAAGACCCACGAGGACGCTCGTGATCCACACAAGCCAGCATTGATGAACGATCCTGCGTCTAGGGACCATCATGCGAGTTCCTTTCCTGTGCACTTTCAGCTTCTTCCTTGCCGACTGCGAAAACGTTGCGCTTGCCGAAAACCTCATCCGCCCAGCTCAGGGCATGTTGGGACTCGTGGAGGACGCCGAGTCGTTTGCGTCGTCGCTGGTGTTGAACGCGATCGGACTACTGAGGGAGTAGGTACCTCCTTGTGTGTGTTCCGTCTTGTCAAGGCCACGGCGTGGGCCACTGACGGGCCCGGACCGCGGCGGCCTCGACACCCGGCCAGACGGCGGCGAGGAGCCGGAGGTACTCCTCCCGGCGCTCGGGCCGCAGCCTGGTGGTCTGCGCGACGCGCCGCCTCACCTCGCATCCCGTCCTTCCGGAGCAGTTCCCCGGCCGGGTGGGGCGAACGGCGTGCGGTAGCTCGGGGTCTGGGTGCGCAGCTCTATCCCGAGCGTGAGCCGGATGCGGGTGGAGGCCGGGAGCCGGACCGTGAGCCAGGGGCTGTTGGGTGATGCTGCGGCTTCGGTGACCGTCGGCTCGCCATGGCCGTAGTCGTACATGTCCCCGACCCAGGAGTCATCCGGGCAGACCGTGTACCGCACCGACCTGAGGGTGTGCTCAGCGAAGGCGCCGGCCTGCACGATCACCGTCCGCGGGGACTCGGGGTCGACGTTGACCAGTTCGACGGTGGTCGCGTCGGGGTCGATGGAACTCACCAGCGCGGCCACGGACGGCGGCAGCCCCGCGCGGCACGCGTCGGCGTCGTAGTAGCGCACACGGGCCTGCTGGAGGCCGCCGTTGTACACGACCTGCGGTCCACCCCACGTCAGCTGGACTAGGGCCTCGGTGACGACAGGGTTCGACTGCTGCCACAGGTGGATGTCGGCCTCGGGGACGTCCACGTCGCGGTAGCGGTCCATACGGGCCAGCCGGTGCCGCACCTGCGCCTGGGCCGCGGCCAGGATCCGCTCGGGGTACGCCGGGTTGTCGCCCGCCAGGAACGCGAACCAGGGCTCCTCGTGCCCGGCCTCCTCCTTGAGGCGGTACGGGCGTACGGTGCGCCAGTCGACACCGGCGGCCTCGCGCAGGTGCTCCAGCCGGGACCCGTCGGCGTCGGACATCGTGTGGTGCCACAGCGCCATGGGTACGGCGGTGGTGACGGGGTTGTAGTCGAACCAGCCGGAGTCGCGGTATCGGAAGGGCACGTGCAGCGTGGGTGTGTGGATGTCCTCGCCGAGCTGGACGAGCCAGCGGGAGGCGAGGCTGGAGTCGGCCTCGGTGAAGGCCATGACCTTTCCGTTGTCGAGGAGGGTGTCGAGTCCGGTGGCGACCATGGACAGGAAGCTGTCGTCGCCGGTGACCGTGGCCGCGGCGAGTGCCGCCACGCATGCCGCATGGCCTACGCTGTGCCAGCCGTGCGGCCATGACCAGCCGTAGTGCCCGCCGTACCAGCGGCCGTCGAGGAGGCTGCCGACCTCGCCGTCGGGTCCGACATTGTCCGGGATGAGTCCGCCGTTGGCCTCCGTGCGTTCCCGCCACGCCCCGACGTACTGGACGATCCAGTCGCGGTAGCGGTCCTCGCCAGTCAGGACCCAGGCGTTGAGGACCAGCCCGGTGGCGGCGAGGTTGACGGCGGTGTCGCCGAAGCCTATCCGGTCGCGCATCGCCTTGCCCAGGCGAGGATCCTCGGACAGCGCGGGCGGGGCGCACACCGCGCCGGCCAGCCATTGCTGCTGACCGCCGGCCGGTGCGAGCCAGTCGAGCGGGAAGCCGTACAGCTCGGCCTCCTTGGGCAGCCAGGGGTAGGCGTGGCCGTCGAAGAGGCCCTGCCGGTCCGCGTCGCTGCCGTTGTGGGGGCGGGTGATGATGCGGTGTACGGGGTCGTAGTTGCCCTTCGCCGGATCCACGTACAACTCGGCGAAACGCAGGGCCCGTTCGGACCAGTCGTCGGGGTCGGCCATGCACAGGAAGTAGAGCAGCAGCAGGCTCTCGCCCTGGTGGAACCAGTCGTAGCCGCGCTCGTACTCCTCCTGGAGCATGCCGAGGTCGGTCAGCTGGCGGGTGACGCCCTCCCAGTGCTTCTCGCTGGCGGCCAGCAGGTCGTCCGCGCCGCCGAGAAGGTAGAGCTGTGGCCAGTTGAAGAAGACCTCGTAGAAGTCGTCGACGCCGTCGCGGGTGGTGAGCCGGCCGTTGTAGTTGAGGCGTCCGTCCGGGCCGGTGAAGTCCCGGGCGAAGCGCCGCCAGGCGTGGTCGAGCAGGTCGAAGAGCGCGCGTTGGGCGACGGCCCAGCCGGGGGGTTCGAGGAGCGGGACGGTCGCGTTCACCTCGGGTGGCGGCAGCGGGGAGCCGGGGGTGCCCTCGCCGGAGGTGCGGTCGGCAGGGCCGATGGTCATGGGGAGAGCTCCGTTCGGGGAGTGGGTGACGCGGAGGACCGCGGTCATTCCTTGGTGGCGCCGGCGAGCATTCCGGTGACCAGGAAGCGCTGGGAGAAGAGGAAGACGATCAGCACGGGGGTGATGGCGATCAAGGTGGCCAGGGCCAGCTGAGGCCGCTCGATCGCGAGGGAGCCGACCGTCGGGTTGAACGACGGCACGTTGCTGAGCAGCGTGCCCACCCCGACCTGCACCGGCATCTGGTCGCTCTCGGGAAGCATCACGTACGGGAGGAAGTAGTTGGTCCAGTTTGCGACGAAGCTGAAGAACCCGACGAGCGCGATGACCGGGGTCGCCAGTGGCAGGGCGACATGGCGGAACACCCCGAACTCCGTACAGCCGTCCATCCGGGCCGCTGCCAGTAGATCGCTGGGGACGGCGGTCGTGAAGTAGATGTACGTCAGGTAGACGCCGAAGGGGTAGAACGAGTACGGCAGGATGATCGACCACATCGTGCCGACCAACCGGACCGCGTTGATCTCCAGGAACAGCGGCACCACCAGGGTGGCGTTCGGCATCAGCATGACGATGAGCGTGGAGATCAGCAGGACGCGCCGGCCGCGGAACTCGGTCATCGCCAGCGCGTAGCCGGCCGGTACGGCGACGCAGAGCGTGATCACCAGGGAGATTCCCGCGTAGAGCACCGAGTTGCGCAGCCACAGCGTGATTGCGTTGTCCTGGAATCCGGAAAGTGCGTGCCAGTTGGCCTTGAGCGCGTGCCAGGATCCGAAGGAGAGCGGGTTGCCGTGGACGAGTTGTTGGTCCGTTTTGGTGGCCGCGAGGAGTAGCCAGAGCACCGGCAGGACGAAGAACACCAGGAAGGCGGCCAGTACCGCTCCGGCCAGCAGCCGGGAGGCCAGGTGCCGTGCCGGGGCGCGACGTCGGCGGGACGGCTCGGGGTTCACCGGATCCATGGCTTGGTGTCCGGGGCGGGGCCCGACGGCCGCGGTGGCGGGCCGGGCGGGGGATTTATTCGGCATCGAAGAACCCCGACCGTGCGACGAAGAGCGCGGCTGCCGACGCACTGACGACGAGGAGCTCGACGGAGACGGCGGCGGCACCGTTGATGTTGTTCATCCGGAAGGCGAAGTCGTACGAGAGCTGGTTCAGGGAGTAGTCGCGGCCGGCCACGCCCACGCTGGCGAGCGACAGCAGTTGCGGCTCGACGAAGAGCTGCGCGCCGCCCGCGAAGGCGAGGATCACCATGTAGACGATCCACTTGCGCAGCATGGGGATCTGCACCCGCCAGGCCGTCTGCCACGCGCCCGCGCCGTCGATGCGGGCGGCCTCCATCACGTCGGTGGGAATGTTGTTGAGCGCGCCATAGATGACGACGATCCATCCGCCCGCGCCGGTCCAGAAGGCGATGACGGTGAACAGCAACGGCAGGTGTCCGGGGGCGATGACCTCGCCGAAGGTGTCGTAGCCCAGGGCGCCGAGCAGTGAACTGACCGGGCTCACCGTGGGATCGAGCATGAACAGCCACACCAGGACACTGGCGGCACCGGCGAGCGCTCCCGGAATGTAGTATAGGAACCGGAGTGTCCTGCTCGCGCCGCCGGATGCCAGCCGGTGCAGCAGCAACGCCAGCCCGACCACGAAGACCACGAGCGAGACGAGCCAGAAGACCAGGTAGACCGCGACGTGCCCGAGAGCCGGCACGAACCGGAAGTCCTGTGCCGTGGTGAGGAAGTTGCCGAGGCCGCTGAAGGTGCCCCCGGCGTTGGTGAAGGCGAAGTAGATGGCGTAGGCGGTCGGGATGATACCGAGGGCGATCAGCAGGACCACGTAGCCCGCGACGAAGGCCATGCCGGCCCGGCTCTGCCGCGCGGCACCGCGGCGGCACCGCGCGGCAGAGCCGGCCGGGAAGTGGGTGAGGGTCACTGGGACACCTTGTATCCGTCGGACTCGGCGTACTTGACGATGGCGTCCTGCCAGGCGGGGAGCAGCGAGACGATGGTCTTGCCCTGGGTGAGGCCGGGCTTGACCGTGGCAGCCCAGATCGCCTCCTGGCTGAACTGACCGGAACCCCAACCCGACCACACCTGGGTCGAGGCGTCCTGCAGCACGCTGATGTCGCCCGCGTAGTAGCCGGAGGCGTTCTGCTTTTTCAGCCAGGTCTCGGCCGCGGGCGCGTACGCCGGGAAGGTGGGTGCCTTCTCGCCCTGGTAGGCGTTGTCGGTCGTGACCCAAGTGAGGAAGTCGGTGGCGGCCTTGAGGTGCGCCGAGTGGCTGGAGAGCAGCCAGGTGCCGCCGCCCACGTTGCCGGTGGACGGCGAGGTCTCACCGCTCCACTGCGGCATGGGGGCCGCCGCGATCCGCTTGGCCGAGGTCTTGAAGGTGTCCTTGAACAGCGCGCCGCCGTACCAGGCCGGGCCGGGCATCATCAGGACCTTGTCGGCCTTGTTCTTGCCGAAGTCGGTGCTGAAGACCCCGCTGATCGACATGGACTTCGCCCTGATCAGGTCGTCCATGAGCTTGGCCATCTTGGTGCAGTTCTCACTGGTGGTGTTCACCGAGACGGACTTGGCACCGGTGATGTCGTTGGCGCCGCACTTGCTCGCCCACAGGTAGATGTCCGGTGTGAAGGCGTCGCCCGCGTCGCCCACGAGGTAGTCCGGATGCTCGGCGGCCACCTTCAGGCCGAGCTTGCGGTACTCCTCCCAGGTCGTCGGCACCGTATAGCCGAACTTCTTCATCAGCGGCGCGTTGTACCAGAGCACGGCCTGCGAGAGGTCGTTGCGCAGGCAGTAGAGCTTCCCGTCGACCGTGCAGACGTCGTTGGCGCCCTTGGCGAACTTCCCGAGCGTCGCCTCGGGGATCAGCCCCTTGTTGAGCGGGGCCACGAAGTTCGCGTCGACCGCCCAGGTCGCCTCGCTGTTCAGCGTGCTGAAGACGACGTCCGGCCATCCCTTGCCGGTTCGGTTGAACAACTGCACCTTTGTCTGCAGGTAGTTCGACCCATTGGCGTCACCGTCGTACGTGACGATGTCTATCTTCACCTTTGGGTGCAACTGCTGGTACTGCTTGGCGGCGGCCAGCCGGACCGAGTCCACCCAGACGGTCAGCGTCCCGTCCGTTTGCGGGACCTGGTTGAAGCCGTCCTTGCCGCTGGTACTCCCCCCGTTGGCACCACAGGCCGAGGCGGTCAGGAGCACCGAGGCCACACAGCCGGCGAACAGCGCAGAAGGTCTCCTGGCGAACGCCCTTCGCCTGGTGGCGGAAGGCTGTCTTACGGTCATGAGTCACTCCACTGCGTCGTGGGCGGCCGTGCATGAGCCGGGCGGCGCGGGCGGACGGTCCTGCAGCCGTGGGCGGCGACACCGCGCCGCAGGGCTACTCGCACACGGCGCCGTCCGCTCGGGTTACGCAAAGCAATTAGGCGCCTCATCCTGCGCCGGGTCAAGGGATGTGCACTCACGATTTTCGCGATTCTTAGCCAACGGCCGAAGAGAAAATGCACCTTTTATCGGGTGAAGGAGGCTATTTGCGCTGCCTTTGTTAGCGTATGCTGTGGTCGTCTCGAAAAATAAGTACGACTCATTTTGAGGATTTCATCAACAGGGGGAATGGCGGATGAAGGAGATGCCCGCGGCCGAGGCGACACCGACGCCCGGTGTTGCGGTGGCTCCGGCGGAAGGCGGGCGGGAGTCAACCGGCTACCGGCCCGGATACGAGATGGTCGCGGAGCAGATCCTCGAATTCATCGGCTCGTCGCGTCTGGAGGCGGGTGATCGGCTGCCCACGGAGGTCGATCTCGCCCGGCAGCTGCATACGAGCAGGGCGGTCGTGCGGGAGGCCGTCAAAATCCTCTCCGCGCTGGGCCGCGTCCGCGCGCAGAAGGGACGTGGCCTCTACGTCGCGGACGACGAGGGCATGTTGACCGCGAGCCGTTGGGGAGGGTTCTTCCGGCCCACCGACCTCGATCACATCTTCATGCTGTTCGAGTTCCGCAGAGTGCAGGAGACGGCGGCCAGCAGACTGGCGGCTACCCGTGCCACCCCCGCCGAACTGCGGGCCATCGAAGTCGCCGTCGAGACCTGCCGCTATGGGTTCGTCCATGGCCAGGTGGAGATCTTCAACCAGGCGGACGACGACTTCCACGCCAGTGTCGCGGCAGCCTCACACAACGACTTCCTCGTCGATGCTGTACGCGACGCCCGGCGGCTGCAGCGACAGTCCAGCGCCATAGGCATGCACGACATCCTCGGCGAACACGCCGAGGCCGCCGTCGAGGAGCACGCGGCGATCTACGAAGCCATCCGTGACGGACAGCCGGAGGCCGCGGCCGAGGCGACCGCGGTGCACCTCGACAAGACATTGGAGGACTACCGGCGCGAGATCCAGCGCCGCCTGTTCGGGTAGCGGTTCAGGCCACCTCGTCGCCCTCGCCCGAACAGCGTGCACACTACGAACGCAGCATCGCGGCCGAGCGCAGCGAAGGGATCGCCGCAACATCCGGCCGCGGGCCGACGGCACCATCGTCGACTGGGGACGCGAACGGCTGCTGGCCATCGGGGCCTGGCTGGACGTCGACGGGCAGGCCATCTACGGCTCCCGGCCTCGCAGCGGGCCGAGGACGGGGAGGTGCGCTACACCGTCGGCGCCGATGGCATCTTCCACATCATCCCGCTGAGCTGGCCGGGTAACCGGCTGGCGGTCCCGGCCGACCTGCCGCAAGAAGTCAGACGCCGCGGCCCTGGCCAACATCCTGCGAACCGACATGGCCGCCCACCGCCCGCTGCCCGCGGACTCCGAGCTCGTGCAGGCCATCGCCGTGCTCGCGCGTGCCCAACAGGACGCCGTCTGGGCCCGCGGCCAGGCCCAGAACAAGCTCCGTTCTCAGCTCAGGGAGTTCTACCCGGCGATCCTCGACGCCTTCGCCCAGCACAAACACGGCCTGTGCTCGAGGGAAGCCCGCAGCATCCTGGCTGCAGCCCCGACGCCGACTATGGCGGCGAAGCTGACACGTCGGCGCCTGCAATCCCTGCTCAAGCAGGCCGGCAGGGTTCGCGGCATCCAGACCGAAGCCGAAAGGCTCCACGAAGTCTTCAAGCGCGAGTATCTCCACCCGCAGGTCGAAACAGCCCTCGGGCATCAGACATCCGCCCTGCTCAGGCAGCTGAACACCGCTTGCGACAACGCTGAACAGCTCGAAGAAGCCGTCACGCAAGCCTTCGCAGAGCATCCCGATGCCCCGATCATCCGCAGCTTTCCAGGTCTCGCCTCACTGACCGGCGCCCGGATCCTGGCAGAGATCGGCGATGACCGGACCCGCTTTGCCAATGCAGGATCGCTCAAGGCCTACGCAGGAAGCGCCCCGGTCACCAGGTCCAGCGGCAAGAGCTGCATGGTCATGAGTCGGAAGATCAAGAATCAGAGATTGGCGGCCGTTGGCTATGTCTGGGCATTCGTCTCCCTTACCCGCTCACCAGGCGCCAGAGCCCACTACGACCGCCGCCGAGAGGCCGGCGACCGCCACGTCGCCGCCCAACGGAACCTCTTCAACCGCTTCATGGGAATGCTGTTCTACTGCCTCCAGAACGGTCACATCTATGACGAAGCAATCGCCTTCCCACAGCCGTCACCCGAACTCTCTGCAGCAGCGGCTTGACGCTTATCCGCGTGGGATGTCTTGTCCCCGGCGACCGCGTCCGGCCGGGTGCGGGGACGGCCGACGGGCCCGCGGACCCGTACTTTCCTGAGCACGGGGATGAACTGCGGGCTGTCGGCGGCCTGTCCCGCGGTCAGGACGAACGCCAGCGGGCGGCACTTGCGGTCGGCGGCGAGGTGGACCTTGCTGGTCTGCCCACCTCTGGAGCGTCCGAGGAGGGCGGCCTTCAGCCGGAGTTTTCGGCGACGCCGGATGCGTCGTCGTTCTTCCCGCTCGGGATCGTTTTCGGCGTCCTGCCCGGTTTGTTCTTCGAGGCCGCCCCCTTTGACCTGGCCTTCTCCTCCTCGGCGGCGGCCTTCTCCAGCGTGGTGATGACGTCCTGGTCCAGATGCATCCCGGCGGCGTCGTGGTGAGCCCGCGCGGTGGTGGAGTCGACGCTGACCAGGGACAGGTCCACCTCGCCCCGCTTCGCGGCCTCCGCGATCAGCCCCCTCCAGCAGGGCCTCGAAGACGCAGGCGTCACGCCACTGCCGGAAGCGGTTGTGGACGGTCGACCAGGCACCGAACTCCTGCGGCATCTCCCGCCACTGCCCGCCCGTCCTGAACCGCCAGATCACCCCCTCGAACTGCTGCCGCAGCCGCTCGGGGTACGGGCCGTACTCGCCGATGGGCAGGTACGGCTCGATGAACTCCCACTCCGTGTCCCTCAGTTGCACTCGCGTCACGCAAGAACACCTACCGGTCCAGGCCCCGCCGCGAGGGCGAATCCCGCAGATTGATCAAGACTCGATACGCGCCCTAATGGTTTTCTGAGCTCGTGCCGGGTCGGTGCTCGGTTTAGGGCGGGTGATATCTGCTGGTCTGCCCAGCTTTTCCACGGGTTCGGTTCCGGTCGGGCCTTGAGGGCGGGGTGGACAGGGGTGTCAGATCAGTCCCGGTGGGGCCGTGCGTGATGGCGAACAAATGCGTCTAGGCTTGCTGCCAGGGCCAGTTGTGGGGCAGGTGCAGGGTGATGCGCCGTGCGGAGCGAGCGATCCGGGCCGGGACGTGGACCAGGTGGGCACGGATCGTGGCGGTGGTCGCCTTCGCGTGGAAGGCCGAGGTGTGTGCTCCGACGGCCCGCAGCAGGTTGTAAGCCATCGCCCACAAGATGAGCCAGGCCGAGTTGGCGTGGAAGCGCCCGGAGGGCGGGTGGGCCAGAGCGCCGGCTTTACTGTCCGCGATGACCTGTTCCACCACCGCGTGGTGGCGGTGTTCCCGTTCGGCCTGGAGTGTCCCGGCGGGGTTGTCGATGAAGAAGGGGTGGTAGCGCCAGACGGGAAACAGCTCGCCCTGTTCTCCCACGACGGCAAGTTTGGCCAGGTCACGGACCCGGCGCACGATCAGCCGGGCCGTGACGCGCTCACTCTTGTTGCGGCTGGCGAACGCGGTGTATGCGGGTATCTCGGCGACCTCGGCGTCCGAGATGAGATCACCGGTGTCTGGATCTTCCACCGCGTTCGGGTAACTAATCTTCTGCCATGCCTGGTTGGGGATGCTGAGGACGGCCCGTTTGATGGACGGGTTCATGCCGGTGGTGATGGAGAAGCGGGCTCCGGCCCGGCGGCACGCGGCGATCACACCGGCGTTGTAGAACTGTGAGTCCGCCCGCAGGATCCGCATGCCGGTACAGCCCGCCTCGACGGCGGTGGCCAGGGCCTCGCTCACGAATTTCGGGGCGCCGCGGGCGTCGGCTGCCTTGCCGCGTCGCATCCGAACCGCGGCGATCACCGGCCGGGAGTGCGGGGTGCAGATCGTGGCGAGCATCCCGCCCGCACCCGAACGGGGGCACACAACTTGGGCCGACTTCCTGCGTTCCCAGGCCGACGCCATCCTGGCCGCCGACTTCTTCGAGACCAAGACCCTCACCGGAACGACCCTGACCGTCCTCGCGGTGATCGAACACGCCACCCGCCGCGTGCGGGTCCTTGGCGTCACCGCCCACACGACCGCGGCATGGGTCACCCAACTCGCGAGGAACCTGGCCATGGATATCCAGGACGCCGGAACGAAGATCAAATACCTGATCCGGGACCGCGACGTGCGCTACCCGGCCGGCTTCGACGGCGTCCTGGCCGAGGAGGGAATCAAGGTCGTGCAAACCGGGGTGAGAATGCCCCGCATGAACGCGATCACGGAGCGCTGGATCCGCTCGTGCCGGACCGAACTCCTCGACCGCACCCCGATCTGGGACCATGCCCACCTGCTGCACGCCCTGCGCGAGTACGAGGCGTTCTACAACGCGCACCGCCCGCACCGCACCCTCGCCGGCGCCGCAC
Organism: Streptomyces sp. NBC_00873; assembly: GCF_045207415.1. Classification (NCBI taxonomy): domain Bacteria; kingdom Bacillati; phylum Actinomycetota; class Actinomycetes; order Kitasatosporales; family Streptomycetaceae; genus Streptomyces; species Streptomyces sp. NBC_00873. The sequence goes on along the minus strand of NZ_CP108803.1, from coordinate 8,361,852 downwards.
CCCTGCGCCCGCCGCCCGAACCGATCACCGAACCCGACCGGCTCGTCCACCTTGACGTCCACCGACGCGACCGCCTCGGCGGCATCCTGCACGAGTACCAACATGCAGCGTGAGCAGCACGGATGTGGTTCTCGACACCTACAAGGTCGGCCAGGGCAGCAGCAGCGCGATCGCCTGCCACTCCGCGTCCGTCATGTCCGTGGTGTAGCGGCGCGGATGAACAGGGCGGCCGGCGCCGTGGCCGAACCGGCACGCGGCGCAGGAACAGCCGACTTCCTCGACCGCGGAGACAGGGGACGGTGTGGTGGCGTACAACGGCATGACAGGACCTCTTGGTGCAGCGGCTGGCTTCGACACCGCTGTTGCCCCCGGCACAGTGCCCTGAGCGCCATTGGCGTATGTCGCCCCCGTACCGCCGATGGCCCGTCCACGCGCCGCGAGTGAAGGCGGCTTCCCGGCACGGGGCGTTGCCGCTGAGGCTCACCTCACTCGTTTCCTCAGCGTTCATTGGGCATTTGATCGAGAGTCGGATGCATTCATCAACGACCGTTAGCAATGGGCTGTTCTTCGTTCGTCTAAAAACAAAGGTGTTTCATGAGTCGTATGTTCGGCAGGTCCGTGCTGACCGCTGTCCTGGTCCTCGTCTCGATGGCGATCGCGCCCACGTCCTGGGCAGACACTTCTGGCCGGGATCTCACGGTCGCGACCTACAACATCCACCACGGCGCGGGGGCCGACGAGGTTCTCGACCTCGAGCGCATCGCGCGTGTCGTCAAGGACACCGGTGCCGACGTCGTCGGCCTGCAGGAAGTCGACCGGTACTGGTCCTCGCGCAGCAACTTCGTCGATCAGGCCAATTGGCTTGCCGAGCGCCTCGACATGCACGTGGCCTACGGGGCCAACCTCGACCTCGAACCGGCACAGGCCGGCGACCCCCGTCGCCAGTACGGGACCGCGATCCTGTCCCGCTTCCCGATCCTTGACTCCCACAACACGCTCCTTCCCCGGCCGGAGCAGGGCGAGCAGCGCGGCCTGTTGGAGGCGAACATCAAGGTGCGCGGCACCACCATGCGCTTCCTGAACACGCACCTGCAGCACAACTCGCAGACCGAGCGCCTGGCGCAGGTGGACACGATCAACGACATCGTCGACGACTCCGACCGCCCCACCGTGCTGGTCGGTGATCTCAACGCCACCCCGGACACTCCCGAGATCGCAACGGTGACCAAGCACCTCGACGACACCTGGCTCGCCGCCGGACGAGGCGACGGGTTCACCCATGACGCGCTGAACCCGCACCTGCGCATCGACTACGTCCTCGCATCGCCGGGTATCGATGCCCACCGTGCCCGCGTCCTCACCACCGACGCGTCTGATCACCTGCCTGTCAGTGTCGACATCACCCTCCCGTAACGCCTGACAGACGGCCGTGAGCGGCTCCCGGCTGCGATCCAGCCGGAAGCCGCTCACGTATGCGGTCGGGCCGGAGGAACCGGCCGTCCCGGTCGGCTGACAACCGCGCGGTCGCCCCGGTCAGGCGCCGGAGGCCGCGGCGTAGCGGTGCCCTTGCCGATAACCTCATCCGCCCTGGTGGGGGTGGGTGTGCCGGGTTTCGCGGTTGCCGACAGCGATCGCTCAAGCAAGGGCTCTCGCGCTGCCGGCGGTCACTGCGGCATCATGATCGACCGTGCTGCTTCGACTGGCTTACCTCGGTGTGACGAACACGTTCGCCATGCTGCGCCTGCTGCCGATGGGCGACAGGGACAAGGACATCGAGATCCTCGCCCTGCGCCACCAACTGTCGGTGCTGGAGCGTCAATTCGGCAAGGCGAAGGTGCGGTTCAGCCCGAGCGATCGAGTGTTTCTGGCGGCGCTGCTGCATCGGCTCCCGCTGGACGTACTGCGCCGGCTACGGCTACTCGTTCAGCCGGACACCGTGCTGCGCTGGCACCGCGACCTGGTCGCACACCACCACGCTGCCGCGTCACGCCCGAAACGACCGGGACGGCCGCGTACCGTGCAGTCCATCCGCGTTCTTATCCTGCGCCTGGCACGGGAGAACCCCAGCTGGGGCTACCGCCGCATCCACGGCGAACTGATGGTCCTCGGCGTGAAAGTGGCCGCCTCCACCGTCTGGGAGATCCTGCGGGACGCCGGGATCGACCCGTCACCCGAACGGAGCTCGAGTACCTGGGCGGACTTCCTGCGTTCCCAGGCCGAGGCCCTGCTGGCCTGCGACTTTCTGGAGACGGTCTCCTTGTCCGGGGCGCGGCTGTTCGTGTTCGCGGTGATCGAGCACGGCAGTCGCCGGATCCGCATTCTGGGTGCGACCGCGCACCCGTCCTGCGCTTGGGTGGTGCAGGCCGCGAAGAATCTGGTCATGGACTTGGGAGCGGGCCCCGTGGTACACCACCAAGGCCGAGCCGGCCCTGTCCGACATGGTCGCCAAGCTCCGCCGGGTGATCATCGCCGCCCGATTTACGCCCACCCGCCCAGGCCGGCCCACGGATGAGGAAATCCGCGTCGTCCAGCAGGCGTGGGCCGCAGCCGGCGCAGCCTGATCACCCAAACCTGTCAGAACATCGAAAGTCGAGTAGGACTACGCGGGTCCTTCACCTCGGCCAACAACCTCCAGAGCACACCCGACTCCGGCACAGACGACACGGGCGACATCACGGCAGCAGGCATGGAAGACTGACGATTCACCGAAGCTCCGTTGGTTCAGGGCGACTTGAGAGGTCACCCCACCCAACGGAGCTTCGGCTTTCCCGGACACGGGCCCCTCACCTGCGAAAACGTCACCCCGACGGACTTTGCGTCAGCCCTGACGTCTCACGCCTCACGAACTACATCTGCCGTGCCTGTGGCCGGCCGTACACAACGCGCGGGCCGAATCCCTGTGGGGAAATCCGGCAGTCGCGCTGGCCGAAGTGCTGGTGCAAGGAGAGGAACGGCTCTTGCGCGCCTGAGCCTCAAGGCGAGTGCAGTGGCAGCCGGTGCTGCCACCGGGGATCTTGAACGTCACACTTGCCACTCCTCAATCAAGTAGTCGACACCGGACGTGAAAACATGATACGCCTTTTCGGAGATCAAATCTTCTCACCGGTTTCCGAATTATCCCTCTTTATCGTAACGTCCAACGAGTTCCTTCAAGGCGGTCACATCGAGGGCGTGCTGGTCACCTTTCCGACGTAAAGCTCGTTTAGCCGGAGGCCGGAGTCGACTCCCCATTCCAGTTTGAATTCGGCAACGGGCGCATACTTGCGCAGATCGATGTTCTGATACGCGCCCGTAAATGTTCCGGCGTCGATCCATTCCGGATCCCCGGTCCCTGCTGCGCCAGCCTGCGCGAATCTCTTGACCTTCAGTTTCACTTCCGATCCCTCGTTCTTCATCAGGATCAGATTGGTTGCGTCCGGGGTATTGATGTTGTTGTAGGTCAGCTCTCCCGCCGTGTTGCCGACGTCGACATAGTTGAAGATATCGAGGTCGAGCAACTTCTCTAGGCCGCTTAGATTAGCTGAGAGAGCGAAGGTGTCCTCCTTGACGGTTGTATTAACCTTTATCTCATTGATCTTGAGCCAGTTGTTCTGTACGCCGTCGGTCAGCTTCACATAACGGGCCGATTTACCGCCGACATCCACAACATTGATGTTTCCCGCGCCAGCGAACGTGATCAGGTCACGCCAACTCATCCCGTCCGAACTCAGTTCAATCTTACCGGAGGACAATACGTCCCCGTCGGAGTTGATGAGCACGTCATAAATCGGAATCTCGCTTCCCAGATCGAATATGAAATGTCGATTTCCGTCCGATCCCCTGAGCCAGAGATACGTGGACGGATTACCGTCCACAATATTGCCCACATTCCCCGAATAGATACTGGCATTATAAGCCGCTGCCGACAGGGACGTTGAACCGCCGAAACTTACGGAAAGCTCCGTAAGTGCGAAGTTCCTTGCCTCCTGAGACGCGTTCCTCACGCGAATGTATTTAGCCGCATTGATGTGTGGATCCGACCAAGACATCGCGCTCCAGTTTCTCCCGTCTGCCGAGAACTCGGCGGTCAGAAACTTGAGGCCATCGTCAATTTTCAGAGAGTGCGCGTTCTTCAGCCTGTTAAATTGGAATCCAAAATAGTCCCCGGGTTCCAGCGTGATCTCAGCGACGTTCCGCAGTGCTGCGGAAGCGCCTTTGAACGTCAGCGCCTGATTCTTCAGCGCGGATACGTTGGTATAGACCTCTGCGGATCTTTCCACGTTCACCTGAAACTCTTTGACGGATAGGCCGCGATTCGGCGATCCGGTGTTCTCGTCGGTGAACTCGGCAGTGGCACGGTAACGCAAGAATTGTGCGTAAAGGTCAAGTCCTTGCGCAGAGATCGTGCTCGTTTCGAATTCCGCAACCTTTGTCCAGTGTCTGTTATCGACTGACGCTTCGAGCACACCCTTTTTATAGTACTTCGTGTCGTCCATCGCGATGTGTACGTTGTCGATATGCGCTTTCCTGCCGAGATTCACGCCGAAGTACGCGCCGCGCGACACCACCGTGCCCGAGTCGGTCGCCGTCGTCATATCGCCGTCCAACATCCTCGTGTAGTCGAGGGTCGTGCTGCCGAAACCGCGCATCTTGGGCGGCAGGGAGAGCCTTTCCATAAGCCGCATTTCCAGCAGGGACAGGATCTCCTCGGTGAAGGGAACGATCTCTTTTTGCGCAACGACCTTCGTCGAGGACGACACTGCTGCTTTAAGCTCTGCTCTGCGCTCAGAAATCCAGTTCATGGTTGCCTGGATTGATGCCGGATCATTCGGAGAGATTTCTCCCAATTTCAGCATTCCTTGCACAGTGTTTCTACTCGCCTGTGCAATCTTCTTCATTTTGTCCAACCAAGGCTTGAGCTCCCCCGAGATACCGTTCGTGCCTTGGTATGCCTTGAGTGTGTTTGCGGCACGGATAATGTCTTCGAATGATCGATCCAGGGACGCGCCAGGGTCGGGAATATCTTTGCCGACCGCAAACCGCTGTTTAAAGGTATTCATCTGGGGCAGCAGGTAGGTGGATTCGCCTGTGTTAAATGGGTTCAGTCCGTTTGACGCGTTCGCCGAAAAGGTGCGCAATGCCATCGCCGCCTGGGGATCATCCCGGATGACGTGGTCAAACGAGTCCTGCCAGCTCTGCTCATAATCGTATGCGTCGGTGTTCCATGTATAATTCGCGACGCTGAACAGCGGCACCTTGGACGCCTGCGCCTGATTCATCGGGTTCGAGGCAAAGCCCGAGATATTCTTCACACCCGGGTAGAGTCCCTTAGCCGGACCTATATGGACATAGCTCGCGCGTCCTAGATCATTTACCGGATAGTTCCACCACATATAGACCGGTCGGTCGATGTACTGGGTGACCCAGTCGATGACGCTCTGATTGACCGGCGAAACGACGTTATCGCCCGTCCACATGATTTGTACGTCTTTCGGGAACCTGCTGATATTCTTCAGGTAATCGATCGTTTTTTGACTGCCACTGTCCTTGCGGTAATACTGCGGGCAGAAGATGATCGGCTTGACATCGCCCTTGGGCTTTATGTATTCACTGTCTATCCGCGTGATAAAGTTCACGAGCTGGTCGTTGTTCGTTGCGGAGTCGTCAAAGAAAATCGCGAATTGCCTGACGCCGATTCCGTACATCTGGTCGAACTTGTTCTTGAGCGCCTGAATGTCGGCTTCCGAGCCAAGATCGATCTTGCCACCGACATGGGCGGCCCAGACGAAGTCAACGTTGTTTTCCAGACCCTTGCTGACCAACTCTTTCAGCTCGGCGAGCTTTTCGGGGGGATAGGGATCCCTCCAGCGCGACGCATGATAGGGATCATCCTTGGGCCCATACAGATAGGAATTCATCTTGAAGTCGCCGCCGAATGACATCAAGTCCTTGCGATTCTCGTGCGACCATGGTGTGCCGTAAAAGCCCTCGATGAAGCCGCGAAATTTTACGTCCGCATAATCTTCGATCAGCGTGTCGGTCAAAACGCCGCCCGCCTGCTCCAAGATCTGATCGAGCGTGGTGACACCGTAAAACGCGCCGCTGTTGTCAGCGCCCATGATGGCGATGGCTCGATCCGCTGCAGAGATCTTGAGCGCATAGCCGTCATCCTTTTTCACTGAATTCGTTGGGTCGAATTTTCCGTCTAGGTACTCGTAATCGGCTCCCTTGTTGTTGTCGATAGCGATCAGAACGTCGATATCGTGCACTGACGCGTCTCGCCGAGCCTTCGTGACGGTGAAGCCTCGTTCCTCGAAAAGTCTTTGTGCCTTGGCTGCGGTATTCTCGCCGACGCCGTCTTCCAGCACCAGATTGATCGTTTCTCCCGCGAGTTTCATCCTCCGCTGTCCAGCGACACACTTGTGCACCCTTGGATACAGGGCGTACTTGCACTCGACTTCTTCATCCAATGTCGAATTAGAAGTATTCGTTTCGCGCTCTTCGGCAGACGCCATGTTTGCCGGGAACATCGACAGCAACAAAAAAGAGATCAGCAATATTCCCAAACTTGTTTTGTATCTTGCCTTGGTTTGCATCTCGAATCCTCTCTTATCTGCTGATTGAGCCTCTATTTAGGGACTTTTGTGACGAACCAGCGCTCACCGATGAAGACTTCCAGGCTGATGAACAAAGATGATGGCGCCTGTCGTGGCCCAAAGCCCTCCCGCCACAACATGCTCGCTGGGCTTGCGTTGCAGTGCGAGTCCTACAGCCGTGGTCAGTCCGGTCAGGACACCCACCTTGTTGAAGCGGTGGCTGGCGATGGACCCAGAAGGTTGGCGAAACGTCCACTTTGGGGCATCTGCCGTGCTGCGTGTTGGCAGCCGCCGACTGGCTCGTAGGCGGAACGCCGGCGAGAAGATCACGATCTCAAAATGTGACTCTCACTGAACCTGTGCGGGGCTCGGAGCTCATGGAACGAACCTCGACGCGCCACAGCGAATAGCCGAACCTGGAGGTGCGCGCGATGCCCTGCATCCACATGTACCTGTTCAATGTCGGTCGCCAGCTGCGCACTCTGCTCGCCGGGCTCGGCGACCTACCCCTTGGCCAGCACGATCCGGCTGTACTTGTGAGCTGAATGTCGCTTCATACGCGCTTCAACCTACTTTCGAGAGATTGAAAGCCTCATCCGCTGTGGTGGTGTAGACCATAGGCCAGGAAAGGTTCGACGTCGAGTGCCTGTGAGTGCCTGAAACTGTGTCACCCCACGCGACCTGCGAGTATTCGTGGATGAGTCCGCCGAGTTGGTCGTGACGGACGAGGCACGTGTTGGCGTCGGCATCAGGGCGATTTCAAAGGCGGGTGATCTTGTAGGCGTGCAGGTCACGGCGGTGTGACGATGTTCGGTGGGCGCGCGACGTACGCAGCGAAGCTCCGTTGTGCAGGTGACCTTCCCAAGTCGCCTTCGCTCAACGGAGCTTCGACCGCCAGTCTGCCACCGGCTGCCTGAGTGCGTCGTGGCAAAGGGAGTCCCTGTTCGATGAGCAAGGGCTTCTTCGTGTGCAGGGCGTGATCGTGGAGGGGTAGGGGCAGGCAGCGGACGGCTTGTTGTTGATCGGGGAGGGTGCGATGCCGTCGGTGCTGGGGTTGATGGAACGGCGTGAGGCGCGGGCAAGGCAGGAGCTGGAGTCCTGGACGGAGGTCCTGGAGCAGGCTCAGGCGGAGGTGGATGCCGCGCGAGAGCGAGTCGAGCGAGCCCGGGTGGGGCGTGAGGAGCTCGTGTCGGTGCTGGCCGAGGAGAGCGCGGGGAATACGCCGGTTTCCGTTCCGTTTGATGGTGGGGCGGTTGCTGCTGGGGGATCGAGCGGCTCCGGCTCGGTGCGTGGCGAGCGGCCGCCGGTGTGGCGGTCGGGCATGGGTGAGGAGGTGCTCAGCGACCTGTATCGGGAGGTGTTCGCCGCGGTGGTGGCCGCGTCGGGGCCGGTGAGCGGGGTGGAGTTGACGCGCATGGTGGGCCGGGATGCGGAGATCAAGAACGAGGTGGAGAAGATCCGTCACCGTGCCTACGCGCTGGAGAAGCGGGGCTGGCTGGTACGGGAGAAGGACGGACGGTTCACGCTCGTGTCCGGGGTAGTCGGCCGGGACGCTTCTCCGGCCAGCGCGGGGCATCGCCGGCCATCTGGCGCGACAGCCTGATCACGGCTGCCCACCACACCATCTGCTGGTGGTGATCAGGGTGGCGTTCGTGGTCGCGGTTGAGGCGGCGTGAGCGGGAGAGCCAGCTCAGCGTTCGCTCCACCACCCACCTGCGGGCCAGTACGACAAATCCGCGTTGCCCATCGGATCGGCGCACGACCTCGATCCGGACTCCGTGACGGGCGAACGCCTTCGCCAGCGCCGGACCCTGGTAGGCGCTGTCGACCCACACCAGTTTCAGCAGCCGGCCCGGCTCGTCCATGAATGTCTCCAGCAGTGCGGGGGCGGCCTTGGAGTCGTGGACATCGGCCGTGGTCACGGTCACCTCCAGGAGCAGGCCCTCCGTGTCGGTCAGGATGTGGCGCTTGCGCCCGTCACGTGACTTGCCGCCGTCGTATCCGCGACTGTCCTCACCGACGGTTTCGGAGGCGTCCACCGACTGACTGTGGCATCCAAGACATATGAGTGGGTGCTGGAGGGCGACATCACGGCCTGTTTCGACGAGATCTCGCACTCGGCCCTGATGGACCGGGTGCGGGCTCGGATCGGGGACAAGCGTGTGATCGCGCTGGTGAAGGCGTTCTTGAAGGCGGGCATCCTCACTGAGGTGGGCACCTCCAAGGAGACCGTCACCGGCACCCCACAGGGTGGGATTCTTTCGCCACTGATGAGCAATGTGGCTCTGTCGGTCCTAGACGAGCACTTCGTCAAGGCTCCGGGCGGGCCGCAGTCCACGACGAAGCAGCGGTGGACACGGCGCCAGAAGGGGCTGCCCAACTACCGGCTGATCCGGTACGCGGACGACTTCGTCGTTCTGGTGTCGGGCACCCGAGCGCACACCGAGGCGCTGCTTCCGGAAGTGGCGGACGTCCTCGCCACCGTCGGTCTTCGGCTGTCGGAGGAGAAGACGCTGATCACGCACATCGACGAGGGCCTCGACTTCCTCGGCTGGCGCATCCAGCGTCACCGGAAGCGGGGAACGGACCGGCAGTACGTCTACAACTACCCGGCCAAGAAGGCACTTCGGTCCATCAAGGCCAAGACGAAGACGATCTGCCGGATGAACGTCAGCCTGCCGCTGGCAGTCCTGCTGCACAAGCTCAACCAGGTGCTGCGGGGCTGGACCGCCTACTTTCGCCCCGGGGTATCTGCCCGGGCCTTCTAGGGCGCGTATCGGGTCGTGATCAATGGGTGGTCCGGGTGAGGTCTTTGATCCAGATCATCGAGGCGCGCAGGTGGAGGCCGGCGAGGTAGCTGTCCGGGGTCTTGTCGTAGCGGGTGGCGATGCCTCGCCAGGCCTTGAGCTTGTTGATCAGGCGTTCGACGGTGTTCCGCTCTTTGTAGAGGTCCGCGTCGTGACTGACGGGCCGGCCGCCCCTGCTGCCCTTCTTCGTCCGATTGGCGGCTTGGTCCTTCTTCTCCGGGATGACTGCCTTGATGCCGCGTCTGCGCAGGTGGGCCCGGTTACCGCGGGATGAGTAGGCCTTGTCCCCAGCGACCGCGTCCGGCCGGGTGCGGGGGCGGCCGACGGGCCCGCGGACCCGTATCTTCCCCAGCACGGGGATGAACTGCGGGCTGTCGGCGGCCTGTCCCGCGGTCAGGACGAACGCCAGCGGGCGGCACTTGCGGTCGGCGGCGAGGTGGACCTTGCTGGTCTGCCCACCTCTGGAGCGTCCGAGGAGGGCGGCCTTCAGCCGGAGTTTTCGGCGACGCCGGATGCGTCGTCGTTCTTCCCGCTCGGGATCGTTTTCGGCGTCCTGCCCGGTTTGTTCTTCGAGGCCGCCCCCTTTGACCTGGCCTTCTCCTCCTCGGCGGCGGCCTTCTCCAGCGTGGTGATGACGTCCTGGTCCAGATGCATCCCGGCGGCGTCGTGGTGAGCCCGCGCGGTGGTGGAGTCGACGCTGACCAGGGACAGGTCCACCTCGCCCCGCTTCGCGGCCTCCGCGATCAGCCCCTCCAGCAGGGCCTCGAAGACGCCGGCGTCACGCCACTGCCGGAAGCGGTTGTGGACGGTCGACCAGGCACCGAACTCCTGCGGCATCTCCCGCCACTGCCCGCCCGTCTTGAACCGCCAGATCACCCCCTCGAACTGCTGCCGCAGCCGCTCGGGGTACGGGCCGTACTCGCCGATGGGCAGGTACGGCTCGATGAACTCCCACTCCGTGTCCCTCAGTTGCACTCGCGTCACGCAAGAACACCTACCGGTCCAGGCCCCGCCGCGAAGGCGAATCCCGCAGATTGATCACGACTCGATACGCGCCCTAGTACCTCCGCATGATCGTCCGGCGGCAGGTCTTCGGATGGCTCCGGCGCAAACACCTCGGAGTCGGGTGGAAGGAACTCCGCCGCCGCTACTGCGACGGTGGATGGTGGCCGCACGACGGAGAAGTCGTCCTGTTCAACCCCGGGTCGGTAGTCACCACACGTTACCGACCCCGTGGAACGACGATTCCATCGCCATGGCCCAGTACAAGCTGAGGAGAGCAACTACCCAACGGGGCTTGTGGAGAGCCGGATGCGGGGCCAACTCGCACGTCCGGTTCGGGAGGGCGGCATGGAGAAACGGGCCGGGAGCAATCCCGAAACCGCGCTCCATGCCGACCCCACCACGATGTCGAGATCCAGGACGGGACCGGCCGGAAGCTGGCTGCCACGAAGCTGCCCGAAGGGGTGGAAGGCGTCGCCAAGCTCCACGAGCTCGTTGCCCGGCACGGTGGTGAGGACCTGGACCCTGCCGACGTGGTGGTGGGGATCGAGACGGACCGCGGCCCGTGGGTGCAGGCTCTGATCGCCGCGGGTTACCAGGTCTATGCGATCAACCCGAGGCAGGTAGCCCGGTTCAAGGAACGGTATGGAACCTCCGGCGCGAAGAGCGACAAGGGCGACGCCCACGCACTGGCGGACATGGTCCGCATCGACCGGGACCAGCTGCGACCGATGGCCGGGGACAGCGACGCCGCCCAGGCCGTGAAGGTCGTCGCCCGCGCCCACCAGACCCTGATCTGGGAACGCACCCGCACCTTCCAACGGCTTCGCAGCACGCTGCGCGAGTACTTCCCCGCCGCCCTGACCGCCTACGCCGGCCTCACCCTGACCAGCACCGACGCTCTCGAACTACTGGTCAAAGCCTCCACCCCGGCTACCGGGGCGAAACTGACCCGCACCCAGATCATCACCGTCCTGGCCCGCCACCGCCGCCGCAACCGCGACGCCAAAGCGGCCAGCATCCAAACCGCGCTGCGCGAGCGGCAGCTGGCTCTACCCGAGCAGGTCACCGCCGCCTACGCGGCCACCGCCACTGCTCATGCCCGGCTGATCATCGCGCTGAACGAGCAGATCGCCGAGCTGGAAGTCCAGGTGAAGGCCCATTTTCTGAAGCACCCGGACGCTGAGATCTACCTCTCGATGCCCGGCATCGGAGAAATCACCGGCGCCCGGGTGCTCGCCGAGTTCGGAGACGATCCCGACCGATACACCTGCGCGAAGGCCCGGAAGAACTACGCCGGCACCAGCCCGGTCACCCGGGCCTCCGGCAAGAGTCACACCGTCCAGGCCCGCTACGTCCGCAACAACCGGCTCGCCGACGCCCTCCAGACCCAGGCGTTCTCCGCCTTGCGCGCCTCACCCGGAGCCCGCCGCTACTACGACAAACAACGCACCCGCGAGATCGGCTACAACCCCGCGCTCCGCCAACTCGGCAACCGGCTCGTCGGCATCCTCCACGGTTGCCTCAAAACCCGCACCACCTACGACGAAGCAACCGCATGGTCACACCACGCCTACCCCCATCCCGCTTGACACCCCAACGACATGGGGTGTCTGACCTCAGACGTGGAAAGCGAGCCGACCTCTACGAGGAGAGTTCCTCTATGCGCGGCATATAGCCTGCTGCGTCATAGTTCGCGATCTTGTTAGCCAGGCCGCGCGGACTCACTCCGTGCGTGTTCTCGCGGTCGGGATCAGCACCAGCCGCAAGCAGTATCCGCAGCGTCGCGGCCTCGCCCCGGGAGTTGAACACTGCCGTCCACAACGCAGTGTTGCCATGCCGATCGGGCACGTCCACCGCTGCCCCGGCGCCCAGGAGAGCCTCGGAGACCTGCGGATTCTGGGCCTGCGCAGCGAAATGCAACGGCGTCCAGCCAGCATTGTCCGCAGCATCCGGATCAGCCCCAATCGCCACGAGCTCACGCAAACCATCAACATCACCGTCCGCGGCGGCATAGTGCACCGCCGTCCGGCCCATCCGATCCCGCCCCTGATCCCCTCGCGTCATGAACCACATCCTCCCCGGGCTTGACGGAAGAGATAGGGGCACCCCCCGGCCGCCGGAGCCCTGTGCCGCTACGCCTCGGAGTGGACCGCGACCAAACTGCGCTGGGACCTGGCCGTCGACGAGCTGGAGAAGAACCAGCTGCTGAAAATCGCAGCCGGCTGCAGCAGTGACACCGTCATCTACACCCCAGCACCCTAACCAAACACCGCGTGAAAAGGGGCCCTGGCGCCACCGGGGTCCTCCCCCACGAGCAAGGGCAGCGATAGCGAACGTGCCCCGACCTCCTCTCCCTATCGCCGCAGCTTTCGTTCCACCGCGTCTTCGTCCGCAACGCCCAGGAGGCCAGCAACCTGGGCGGGGAACTGACCGGACGCATCACGCACTTCGACCTGCCCGACCACGATTTGCGCCAACCCCGAAGTTCTGGTGTTCGACCACATCGGTATGCCGGAGGCTGGCACCCAAGTCCCTGCAGGAGGAGCCAAATCAGGCGAAAGACTGGAAGAAGCGGTCCTTCGAGAGGTCGCCGAGGAGACCGGTCTGCTGACAGCCACCGTGGTCCGGCAGATCGCCGTGGAGGACAAGCCCCATCCCGACACGGGTCAGCCACGACGAACCAGCTTCTTCTTCCTCCAGGCACCAGCAGACACCTACGATGCGTGGGACCACCAGGTCAACAGTGACGGAGACGACGCCGGCCTCACCTTGCCTGCCAGTTCCTCCCCCTTCCCCTGGAGCAACCACTGGCCGACGATCAGGACGCCTGGCTGGGCAGCCAACGGGCGCACCGCGCTGAGGGGCGGCACCAGGCGCACACTCGACTACGCCGCCGAAGTCACCGCTCCACGGGACATACCAACGGCTCTCAGGCAAGGACCTTCCATGCGCCTGAGGGCATCGCCTCCCCTCCGGGAAGCGCGGCCCTCGCTGTACCCGCGGCGCAGGTGTCAGCTGGGGCGAGCGCGATCAACTCTTCCCAGGACAGCGGCTCAAGATCGGACCTGGCAAGATCCAACCGCATCACCGCCCAGCCTCGCTCGCAGGCCGTCACCGGCAGCCCGAAGCGATCACCCTCCAATTACCCGCTGAAGGTTTACGCAGAGAGGTGCCGATGGCTGGAAAGTACCCGCCGAGGCGGTGTCCACAATCGCATGCGCTGGGCATAGCAGCTGGGTCAGCAGGCATGACCGGATCAGACATCCCTGGCCTCGACGGCGTGTTCACTTTGCAGGGTCGGGATGAGGGCCTCCGGGCGGAGGATGTCGGCGATTTGCTGTTCGGTGAGCAGGCCTTGCTCGACGACCAGAGCGCGGACACTGCGCCCGGTGGTGAGCGCGGCGGCGGCTACCTGGGTCGCAGCGGCGTAGCCGATGTGGGGGTTGAGAGCGGTCACGACTCCTATGGACTGTTCGACGACACGGCTCAGGTGCGCCTCGTTCGCCGTGATTCCGGCGATGCAGCGACTGGTCAGAGTGCGGCAGGCACTGGTCAGGTGGGTGATCGACTCGAACAGTGCGTGCGCGATGATCGGCTCGAAGGCATTGAGCTGCAGCTGCCCACCCTCGGCGGCCATGCTGATGGCGACGTCGTTGCCGACGACCTCGAAAGCGACCTGGTTGACGACCTCGGGGATCACCGGGTTGACCTTGCCGGGCATAATGCTCGATCCGGCCTGTACCGCAGGGAGATTGATTTCCGAGAGGCCGGTGCGGGGGCCCGAGGACAGCAGGCGCAGGTCGTTGCAGATCTTCGACAGCTTCACGGCGGTGCGCTTCAGTACCCCGGAAAGTTGCACGAATGCCCCGACGTCCTGCGTGGCTTCCACGAGATCGGCGGCGGTGGTGACCGACACACCGGAAATCTCCCGCAAGTATCGGCAGGCGAGCCCGGCGTAGCGGGGATGGGCGTTGAACCCGTGCCGATCGCTGTGCCACCAAGGTTGATCTCGCTGATCAGCTCTGCGGCTTCGAGCAGGCGCTCGGCGTCCTCGGCGACCATGACACCGTAGGCGCCGAATTCCTGTCCCAGGGTCATCGGAACCGCATCCTGCAGCTGGGTTCGGCCCATCTTCACCACGTCGGCGAACTCGACGGCCTTGGTGTTGAAGGCCTCGGACAGCTCGGCCATCGTGCCGTGCAGGCGACGGGTGGCGAACTGCAAAGCGATCTTGACGGCGGTTGGGTAGACGTCGTTGGTGGACTAGCTCATGTTGACGTGCTCGAGCGGGTGTATCACTGCGTAGTCCCCGCGGTCGCGGTGGAGGTGCTCCAGGGCGCGGTTGGCGATGACCTCGTTGGCGTTCATGTTCGTCGAGGTACCGGCTCCGCCCTGGATGACATCGACGACGAAGTGCTCGTGGAGGGAGCCTGCCCGGATGTCTTCGCAGGCGGCAGCGATCGCGTCAGCCTTGTCGGTGTCGAGTAGGCCGAGTTCCGCGTTACTGCGTGCCGCGGCCTGCTTCACGCACGCCAGCGCGACGATCAGGTCGGGATAGGTACTGATCGGGATCGCGGTGATCGGAAAGTTCTCGGTGGCGCGCAGGGTGTGGATGCCGAAGTATGCGTGGTTATCAACAGACCGGTCGCCGAGCAGGTCGTGCTCGACACGGATCCGGCCTGGCCGGAAATTGGCGTCCGCGTTGCCGGTGGTCGTGTGGGTGGTTGGGGCAGTCATGGTGTTTCGCTTCCTCGATGCCGATCAGTGGTGGACGGACAGTCCGCTCATGCGGCCGTGTCAGGGCTGATGAATGTGAGGCCACGGGCGAGGATGCCGCCGAGCCGGCCCACCTGGCCCGCTGGTGTGGTCCATATCGAGCGACTCCGCAGCCCGTCGCGGACTGGGGATCATCGGTGAATGTCAGGCCGAGCTGAAGCAGTACCGAGCCTTCGACGGCTGCAGGTCAGCGCCGACGACGACGCCCGGGGTGCCGTCGTCGTAGACCGACCCCGACCCGGCGCGAGTGGTGGAGACGAACACCCCGCCCTTGTCGACCGCCCGCCCACGCGCTGCCTGTTGCACAACGGCGGAGCAGGTGCGCGAATGGTTTGCCACGTTCGGCTCCCCGGAGTTCGACCTGACCGGCTGAACCGGCCCGAAAGTAACCACATCACGGGGCCGATGTCCGGCTGTCCGAGATGTCACCGGCACCGTGCCGGCTGTGACGATCCCGTCCACCTTGCACTGGTCGGCCAAGGCCTTGATCGGCAAGGCGTCGGCTTGGGCATAGCTGGAAACGATCTCTGCCGACGCCATGTCCACGGCGTCCACGGTCGACAGGTCGAACGGGGTCACCCAGTCCTCGGTACCGGCCTCGCCTGCGCGCGAGGTCCGCACTCGGTGCTCAACGACCATGCCGAGCGCGCCCAACCGGCCGCGCCTGGGAGCGCGGCCGGGTCCCGTGGACTGGGTGGGCTCAGCTCGCGTGCGAGGGTTCGGCAGCCTCGAGCCGGCCGTTCCTGCGCAGGTACGGCTCGCTGTCGGCCACTCGCGCCATGAACTCCACGCCCAGCTGGGCCCCGAGCAGGGACGTGTTGTTGGACCGGACATCGATCATCGGGTTGATCTCGACGATGTCGAAGCCGACGACATCGGCGTGCCGGGCGATGCCGAACAGCGTCTGCTTCATCTCCTCGTAGCCGAATCCGTCGGGCTCCGCCGAGGCGCATCCCGGGACGAGCGGCATGTCGAGGACGTCGATGTCCATGCTGACGTAGACGGCGGCACCCGCAGGGATCTTGTCCAGAAGTCGCTCCAGCCCGTGGCGACGGTACTGCTTCATGGTGATGACGTCGTTGCCGTGGCGCCGGGCGTCAGCGAGGTCGTCCTGGCTCATCCGCATGCTGCGCATGCCGACCTGCACCATCTGGCCGACCTGGTTCAGGGAGGACATCTTCCGCACCGGGCTGCCGTTGCCGTACTGGGCACCGTGCACAAACGGCCTGAAGTCGAGATGCGCGTCGAAGTGCAGCAAGATGACGGGCTGGTCGTAGGCGCGGACGACGCCGTAGGAGATGGCGTGGTCGCCGCCGTAAATGACCGGCAGCGCGCCGGCGTCCAGGATCTTGCGGACCGAGCGGGTGACGTTGTTCATCGTCTGCTCGGGGTTGGTGTAGACGATGTCGACGTCGCCGCAGTCGACGATGCGGTTGTTCTTGGTCTCGTGCACCAGGTACCGGCGGTCTTCATCGAGGTCGTAGTAGCCGCCGTGACGCTGGGTGGGGCCGTACTCGGCGTACCGGACGGACATCTCGCGGATCTGGCGCGGTGCCATGCGGGCACCGGGGTACCACGGCGAGCCCTCGTCGCTGGGAACACCCAGGATGGCTATGTCGGCGTCGAGTTCGTCGAGGTTACCCACGATCGGCGCCCGCATGAAGGACGGGATACCGGTGAACGGGAGGTTCAGCTTGGCTTCGGACATTGTGCTTCTCCGTTGTGCTTGTCAGCGAATCTGTGTGGATGTCAGCGGACGGGTGGCTGCGGCGGGGTCCGCTTTGATCTCGAGTGGCTTGATGTCCCCGACCATGAAGAGGTAGATGAGGCAGCCGACGATGGCGATGCCCGCAGCGGCGAGCAGTCCGCCGACGAACGAGCCGGTGCTGCTGTAGATCAGGCCGATGACGAACGGGCTGGCGACGCCCGCGAGATTGGACACCGAGTTCTGGACGCCCACGACCGTGTCGAGAGCGGCGCGATGTCGGCGGGCAGCGTCACGATGCTCGACGTAGCGAAGGTGACCCCGCCAAAGGACAGGGACAGCAGGGCGAGCGCCACGATGCTGCTGTCGACCACGGCGGCCAGGCCGATGAGCGCGGACACCAGCATGCCGGCGATGATGCAGGACTTACGGGCGAACGTCAGGCTGTGGCCACGCCGGACCAGTGCGTCCGAGGCCCAGCCGCCCGCGAAGTTGCCGATGAAAGCGACGATTGCCGGGATCATGCCGAACACGCCCAGCGAGAGCAGGGAGAATCCGCGGGCCTCGACGAGATACGACGGGAACCAGGTGATGAAGAAGTAGATCACGAAGGACTGGCAGGAGAACCCCAGCGCCATCCCCCATACCGTTCGGTACCGCAGCAAGTCGCGCCAGCGCAGCTGCGGCGCGTCGTCGGATTCGTCAGCGTCCTGGTCTTGGCCAGCCTCGATGTAGGCGAGCTCCGCCTCATTGGCCTTCGGGTGCTTGCGGGGATCGCGGTACATCTTCAGCCAGAACACCACCCAGATCAGGCCGAACGCACCAGTGATGAGAAACGAGCCGCGCCACCCGAAAGCCGCGATCAGCGCGGTCACCATCGGGGTGGCGAGCAGTGTGCCGCCTCGCGCTCCGCTGTCGTAGATCCCCGAAGCCGTGCCCCGCTCCTGGCTGGGGAACCATCTTTCCACGACCTTGGTGCAGGCCGGGAACGCAGCTGCCTCACCGACGCCGAGCAGCAGCCGGGCGCCGATCAGCGAGCCGGCCCCGCGGACGGCTGCCATGGCGACAGTGATGAGCGACCACCACGCGACGGCTACGGCATACAGCATTCGGCTGCCGAAGCGATCGACGAGCCAGCCCATCGGTATCTGGAAAAGGGAGTATGTCCAGAAGAAGGCGCCGAGCAGTAGACCCGAGAGTGCTGGATCGATGTGCAGGTCCTTGGTCATGTACGGAAGCGCGACCGAAATGTTGGCCCGGTCCACATAGGCAATGGTCAGACCGGCAAAGGCCAGCCAGATCATGAACCACCTGACACGGGAGCGGCGCTCCGTGGGAGGGGCCGCAGCCCCGGTAGAAGTGGTCATCACATCTCCTCTTGGAGAGACGTCTGAGCCGCCACGTATGCGTACCGACGTCAGGCGGTCATCCGGTCCGCCGCCTCCGCAAGGTTGGCGGCGCTCACTCGATGGCGAGGAGTCTGCCCCGAGCGACAGGCGTCCGTCAATAGTGACCGACTACTGTCTCCTTTGGTGGTCAGCAATCAGAAATGGCATACTGACTACTGGACTCTTGAGACTGCACAACGGTTCAAACCGCCGCAATAAGGAGCACTGTGAGCGAAGCGGTACACGACGCACCCTCTACGCCGAGCTGGCTGGACGACAACACCAGCGACGCACTGCTCATCGCCATCGACGAGGTCGGCAGCCCGGTGGGCGCCCGGCAGATCAGTGCCGCGCTGGCCGAGCGGGGACGGCACCTGTCCGAATCCACCGTTGCACGACGACTGCGCCACCTCGATGCCGAGGGCCTGACCCTGCAGATCGGGGTCAAGGGCCGCGTCCTCACCGATGCGGGAAACCGAGCGGTCGAGCGTCTGCGACGCACCTCCCGCAGTGCAAGCCTGGTGTCGGCGTCCGAGGTGCGCACCGCTCAGGACGTGGTCAACCTACTCAAGGCCCGGCGGGCGATCGAACCCGAGGCCGTACGGGACGCCACTACGCACATCTCCGATGCCGAACTCGCCGCCCTGAGCACGGTCGTGGCCGAGCATCGCAACCGGGCCAGCGCCAAAGAGCGGCCTCCCCGGGACATCGCGCTCACATTCCACCGCCTACTGAGCGCGCCCGCACAAAACCCCCTGGTGCAGGCAATGGTCGGCATCGTGCTCGATGACAGCCATGATCACGTCGAGGCGGCGCTGGACGTCATCCTGGAGGCGCATCACCACAGTGCCGTCAGCGTGTCCGAACATGAAGCCATCATCGAAGCCATGGCCCAGCGTGACGCAGAGCGCGCCGCCGACCTGATGCGAACCCACCTCGACCGGCTACTCGAAGAGGTCGACACCTTCATCACCCGCTACGACTCTGAGCTACTCGAACGCCTCCTTCGCCTGCCTTGAGATCTCCTCCCCGTCCACTGGACGGGGACGTGCATCTTCACGCCGAAGCGGGAGCGGATCACCTCGCGCACCCGCTCCCTGGTCCACAGACCGAAGTCCAACTCGAGCTGTCGGGGGTCCTGGTGCGCGATCAGGCGACAGAGCTCCCGCTGCTCATCAGTAGTCAGCTTCGGGGGCGCGCCGGGAGCCTTGCGCTCCTTGAGGGCGTCCCCGTGGGGCTCAAATACGGGATTCGGCCCGCTGATCTGCGGGTTCGTAGCGGTGTCAACTGGCGATCTGGTACTCGTTAATGATTCCGCCAGGGACCGCTGTGCGGCGGACGCGGTGCTCGGCAAGGTCGATGGGGCGCGGAGGTCCGGCTTCAGCTTGCGATGGACAGAGCTGGCTCAGTGCGCGGTGAGGCCGGTGCCCGTTGTAGTGCTCCAGGTAACTGGTGAGGGTTCGGCGCAGGTGCCGTTCGTTGAGGATGAGAGTCCGGTCGAGGACCTCACGGCGCAGGGTGCCGATGAGCCTTTCGCAGTGTGCGTTCGCCTTCGGGACATGGGGCGGCCTTTTGAGGACGCGCAGTCCGACGTTGGCGAAGACGGCGTCGAGGGCGTCGGTGAACTGGCCGCCGCGGTCACGGATCAGGAACCTGATGCTTGCGATGTTCATGCCGGTGTCCATGAGGAAGTTGCGGGCGGCCTGGGTGGTCCATGGGCCGGTGGGGTTGGCGGTGACGCCGAGCAGGTGCGCACGGCGGCTGCCGTGTTCGAGCACGACCAGGGCGTAGATGCGTTTGAGGTTGATGGTGTCGACGTGCAGGAAGTCGACGGCGACGATGTGCTCGGCCTGGGCTGCGAGGAACTGCCTCCAGGTTGGTCCGGTACGACGTGGGGCGGGGTCGATGCCGGCCTGGTTGAGGATGTTCCACACGGTGGAGGCGGCCATCTTGTGGCCGAGGCGGGTGAGTTCGCCGTGGATGCGCCGATGGCCCCATCCCGGGTTCTCGGCCGCCACGCGCAAGACCAGGGCTTTGACTGCGGGGCCCGTGGGCGGGCGTCCGGGGCGGCGACGCCGGCTGTAGTCCCACTTCTTCGCGACGAGTTTGCGGTGCCAGGCCAGCAGCGTGGCCGGGGTCATCGGGAAGACCTGGGCCCAGCGGCGGCGCGTTATCAGGCCTGAAGTTCCCCCTCTGAAGTGGACAGCCTGATACTGGGACGGATAGGTCCCGGAGGAAGCAGTCCAGGTTGAGTGGCAAGAGCAACATGAGCAAGCGGTACACGTCGGAGTTCAAGCGGGACGCGGTGGCACTGGTCCGTTCGTCGGGGCGGAATGTCACCGAGGTCGCCCGGGAACTCGGTGTGAGTCCGGAGGGTCTTCGCGGCTGGGTGAAGCAGGCGAAGGTTGACCGCGGCGAGGGGGCGCCCGGCTCGCTGACCACGGCGGAGAAGGAAGAGCTCCAGCGGCTGCGCAGGGAGAACCGGGAACAGCAGCAGACGATCGAGATCTTGAAAAAAGCAGCGGCCTTCTTCGCGAAGGAGACGATGAAGTAGGCACTCTGTGCCGTTTCATCGACGCGGAGAAGGCCGCCGAGGCCAACCCCGACGGCTATAGCGTGGCCCTGCTGTGCCGCGTCACGGGGATCAACCGCTCCACCTACTACTCGTGGCTGGCGGACCATCCGGCAGCGGCCGAACGGCAGTGTGCCGAGGACGAGTTGACCGAGGAGATCCGCGAGATCCACGCCTCCTCGCGGGGTGCCTACGGTGTTCCGCGCGTGCACGCCGCGCTGCGGCGCAAGGGCCATACGATCAACCGGAAGAAAGTCGAGCGAATCATGCGCGAGCGCGACATCCGCGGCGTCACCCGCCGCAGGCTGTCCCGCTCGAAAATACGATTTAGCGGCTGTGGCCTGCACGTTTGCTGATCCTGGCGACAAGGCCTCGACTGGCCTGCGACGATCTGCGGATGTCGCTGTCGGTCGTCGCCACGCTCGTCCGGAATCTGATCACCGTGCCCGCTGCCGTACTGCGCAGCCGTATGGCCAAAGGTGTGGAAGTTCTCGCGCTCCGGCATGAGAACGCGGTACTGCGCCGGCAGATCGCCCGGGTCTGCTACGAGCCCGCCGACCGGATCTGGCTCGCCGCACTCTCCCGGCTGATCCCGCGCGAACGCTGGCGCCAGGTCTTCGCGGTCACCCCCACCACACTGCTGGCCTGGCACCGTCAACTCCTCGCCCGCAAGTGGGCGTTCACCCAACGCCGCCGCCCCGGCCGACCCTCCACCGCGCCCGCCGTCAAGCAGCTCATTCCGCGCCTGGCCCGCGAGAACAACACCTGGGGCCACCGCCGGATTCAAGGCGAACTCGCCCGCCTGGGCTACGCGATCGCCCCGTCCACAGTCTGGGAGATCCTGCATGCCACCGGCATCGACCCCGCCCCGCAGCGCTCCGGGCCGACCTGGCGCCAGTTCCTCACCGCCCAGGCCCACGGCATCATCGCCGCCGACTTCCTCCACCTCGACACCGTGTCACTCAAGCGCCTCTACGCCCTGGTCGTCATCGAGCACGGCACCCGGCACCTCCACCTCGCCGGCGTCACCGCCCATCCCACCGCGCAATGGACCGTCCAGCAGGCCAGGAACCTCGCCGTGATCCTGGACCGCCCCATCGACTCGCTGCGTTTCCTCCTCCGGGACCGGGACAGCAAGTACACCCGTGCCTTCGACGCCGTCTTCGAGGCCGACGGCGTGGAGATTCTGCTCAGCCCACCACGGGCACCCAAAGCGAACGCGATCTGCGAGCGAGTCGTGGGCACCCTCCGCCGCGAGCTCCTCGACCGCATGCTGATCTACAACGAGACCCACGCCGTGAAAGTACTGACCGAGTACATCCAGCACTACAACGGACACCGTCCCCACCAATCCCGCCAGCAGCTACCCCCGGACAGCGACCAACCGTCCAACCCGGCCGCCATCACCGACCTCCAGGCCCACCGGATCCGGCGACAACCCATCCTCGGAGGATTGATCAACCAGTATCACCGCGCCGCCTGACCAAACGACACCACCGCAGCTCACAGCACCGAATCGCATTTTCGAGCGGGACAGGGTCGGTTGCGAATAGTCGTGCTGCGGCAGTAGAGCGGTTTGTCTGTGTCATGCGAGGCTGCCGTCGGGGTGGTGGTTGATCCACGCGAGGCCCCCGATGTCAAGGCGGTGGCGGGCTCGTGTGACCGCTACGTAGGCGAGCCGGGCCTCGCCGTCGTCGATGGGCCCGGGAAGGGGTTGGCCCTTGTCGTCGTGCTCGTCGCTGTCCGGCGGCGGGGTGAAGTCGTCAGCGATTCGTACACGCGGCCATTCACGCCCTTTGGCTTTGTGCGCGGTGGAGACGGTCACCTCGGCTGTGTGTTCGTCGTTGAGCTGGTCGATTGCACGGAGGATAGTGGTGGTGCCGTGGGTGTCGACGAGGTCGACGAGTGGCTGGAGGTCGCCGCCGGCCGGATCGTGGCCGGCGTAGTCCTGCAGTTCGCCCCAGGTCGGGAAGAGGACGAGCTCGGGGTGAGATGTGCGGCGGCCCTCTTTGAGGTCGTTGGCGGCCCGGGCCAAGGCCCGCAGCGCTTCCCCTCCCCCGACCAGAGCTACGCGGTGGCCCATTTCGAGTAGCTGCATGACTTCGCGCATGGCGCCCACGTTGGTCCGGCACAGGACAGCGTCGGGGACCCCGACGGGGCCAAGCTCGGTGGGGACCGTCTCGGTTCCTTCGAGACGCAGGGGCGCGTCGGCGATGGTGAGCCACCGGTTGGCTTCAGCTGCGAGGCGAGGGCCGAAGCGGAAGGACTTGGACAGGGTGAGTTGTGTGGCGTGGAAGGTGGCCATGACTTCGCGTGCTCCACGCCATTGGTAGATGGCTTGTGCGGAGTCGCCGACCATCACCAGCTGGGCGTGGCTGCGCTGGTTGAGGAAGACTTCCTCGACTACGGGGTTGGTGTCCTGTGCTTCGTCCAGGAGCAGGAAGTCGGTGTTGATTTTCGGCTCGATGAGGGCCCAGGTCTTGAGGTAGTGGTCGTGGTCGAAGCGCACGGCACCGTCGTTAGTTTGTTGGAGGTCCGTCCAGGCTAGGCGGGCGAACGGCACGATGTGTTCGCCGAGTTGGGTGTGCAGGTCGGGGTCTTCGAGGCCGCGCAGACGGGGCACGTGGTGCCGGGTGATGGTGGGGTCGGCGGAGTGGCAGAAGCTGGTCACGGTGCGCAGGGTGGCGTAGGAGAGGGCCTTGGGTGACAGGTCGCGTTCGCCGATGCGGATGGTTTTGGTGATGCCGAGTGCCTGGCCTGTCTGCCAGGCAGGACGTCTGGGGGCGTTCAGCCGCCGGACGTAGTGGTGGCCAATGGTTGCGAAGGCCAGGGCGTGGGCGGTTTTGCAGGTGACGGTGGAAGGGAAGCGGGCAGCGGCGTCCTGGGCGATGGCTCTGTTGTAGGCGAGGTAGCGGCCGCGGCGGCGGGTGTGGTGGGCAAGAAAGGCGAGGGTGCTGGTCTTGCCTGTGCCGGCGCCTGCTTGGAGGGCGAGGTGGTCGCCGGCGTGGAAGGCGTCGGCTGCGGCGGTTTGTTCGTCGGTGGGATTCAGGTTGAGCACCCTGGTACTCCGTCGGTATGCGGGGGCGTGGGTGAACGTATGCGCGGAAGCGGTCAGCTATTGCGGCGGGATGAGGTGTTCAAAAGTCGTTCCAGGGCGATGTCGAGCCTGTGGAGCGTTTTCGGCCGCGGGGGGGTGCCAGCGCCCGGGGCGCGGTATGGGTAGGCGGATTCACGCGCCGGCTCCTGGAGCGTTGCCTCGGTGGGCTTCGGCCGTGCGTGGTCGTGTGCGGTTCTCATGTCCGTGCCTGGGTCCGGTGGTGTCGGACTGTGGTGGGCAGGCGGTTGTGGATGTGCTGGTGGTGCAGCAGTGGGTCGAAGGCTTCCCAGTCGCAGAGTGCGAGGTCGGCTGCGCCTGGGGCGGCGGCGTGGTCGGGGCAGCGTTGGTGGTACCAGCGCAGCTGTTCCGCGTAGGGCAGGTGGGTGAGGTCGTAGACGGCCATCAGGCCGTCCGGGATGGCGAGTTGTCTGCGTCCTGTGGTGGCGGGGGCGAGTGTCCATGTGCCGGCCGGTGCACTGGGGCTGAGGACGGGGCGGGTGCAGCGGTGGCGGAGCCGGGTCTGGGCTACGCATTGGATGGTGTCGATGGGCTGGGCGGCGAGGTAGCGGGTGTGGAGGAGCAGGACGATGGGCCGGGCCGGGCGGCAGGGCTCCGGGGCGGCTGCGATTGGGGCTGTGTCCGGTGCGGGTGGGGTGAGGGTGCCGGTGTCGAGGAGTCGGCGGGTGTGGAGGGCGAGGTGGCGGCGCAGTGCGGCGATCTGCGGGGTAAGGGGGGTGGGGGCGGGGTGTGCGGGGCACAGGGAGAGGTGAGGGATGCGGCACCAGGGGGTGCCGTCGTCGGCGGGGTGGGCGATGCCGGAGCTGGCGTGCCAACGGCTGGCGGCCGGAACGGTGGTGGCGTCGAGTTCTTGCGGGTGGAGGCTGACGGGGTGGTTGTCGGGGCGGGTGTACCAGTCGATGCGGTTGCCGCAGTCGCGACAGCGACTGGGCTGGGCGCTGCGCACGAGGCGGGTGGGGCTGTCGGCGGCGACGCGCAGGGCCCGCTGGCGGTGGGGGCGGTTGGGGGCTCCGTCCCATCGGCGGCCGGATGAGGCAATGGAGGACATGGGCGTGAAGGTGACAGGCGCCGCGCCGCAGCTGCGGTCAGCGTGCCGGATTGTCCTGCGGATGGCTCAATACGGCGGGACTGATGTGCGGTTTCCCGTAAGGGAGTTCCCATCGGTGACTGGATCGGGTGATCCTCAGCACCAGTGCCGGTGGTGCTATTCGGCGGACCCGGCGGGCGGCTCGTGCCCTTCGCAGAGGGTGGCGAAGAGGTGGTCGACGGGCACGTCGAGGGCGTGGGCGAGGGCGTGCCAGGTCTTGAGGGATCCGATGGTGCGGCCCTGCTCGATTTCGATGAGGGTGCGTCTGGCCAGGCCGGTGCGGCGGGCGAGTTCGTCGTAGGTCCAGCCGCGTTCGCTCCTCAGTCGCGCGAGCTCCAGGCGGAGGGCGGTGAGGTTCGGGTCGGGCGGGAAGGTTGTCACTCCCCCATCCGAAGGTGCAGACCCCTGCCCTGTCAGTGCAGACCTCTGCCCTATTTCCGCAGGTCGTCGCGTCGCACGCGAGGGCAGACGTCTGCACTACGGTGTGCGGCCAGCACCCCGCTCCCCCACCCGCACAAGCGGGACACGGACTGGTACCCGACGAAGGTAGGAGGAAGACGCGCCTCATGAGGCTGTGCACGACGCATCTAGTGGGGCAGCGCACCTGGACCGTGGAACTGCGCCCAGAGCGCGGCGGACCGACGCTCTACTGCCCGCAGTGCCCGCCCGGCACCCCGCCCGTGCGGGCTGCGGCGCCCCAGGCGCTGGCACACCTGGCCCGGCATGCACGCCGCGACGCGTTGCCCCAGCATCTGCGTACCTGTCAGTGCGACGCGCGCGGCTGTAGCTGGCATCCGCGTCACCGCGGCTGCGCAGGTCCGGTCCTGCTCGTCCTCACCCGGGAACACGGCGGCCGCCTCTGGCGGCTCGCCGATGTCTGCGCCGCCTGCGCGGCGGCCACCACACACGCCGCTGTCGTACCCGACACCGCGCTTCCCGCCTCGTCGGCAACTCGCACGGCACCGACCAGGAACCGGGCACGGAGCCGACGGGAGCATCGCGGTCCGTCCGAGCAGGTCCGTGTGCGCGAGATGCTCAGCTACCTCGCCGCAGCTCTCCCCACGCAGACCACCGCCGCGGCCCGCCTGCTGGCCCTGCAGTGCGCCTTGCGCTCCAATGCAGCCGGGTATGTACACATCCCCACCGGACTGCTCCGCGGCATGCGGCTCGACTTCCACACCACCACCCCGCACAAGGAACTGCGGGACGCCCACTGGCTGCACTACCCCGCCCGCCCCGGCACCGGGCGGGCGGGTTTCACCGCGCAGCTGCTGGACGCCGCGGTACGCACGCAGGCCCCGGCACGGCGCGACCGGGCCCGCGCAGCTGACTGGGCCCTGCGCACCTGCCCAGCAGCGCGGTTCCGCCCACTCGGCCCGCTCCCGCGCCTACTGGCACTCGTGCTCACCGCCCACCTCCCGGCCGGCAGCCCCCAGGCGCCCGTACTTGCCGAGGGAGACCTACTCGCCCGGATGCGCGGTCTCAACCCACCGGAACTCGTCCACGTACTCGACCTGCTCGTCGACACAGATTTCCTGCAGTCCTGGGCATACGGCCCCAACCCCGAAGACGTGCAGTGGGAGTTCGCGCTACCGGATCCGTTCCCCTTCAGCCAAGGACCAGGCCGCAGAGCCTGTGCCGGCATCCCAGTCCCTGGGACGGTCTGAGCAGCAATATAGAGAGCCTCACTCAAAGGAGCGTTGGTGGAATCCATACGGCGCGCTCGGCCAAAGGGGAGCAGCCTCAGGCCATGCGGGAAATCAACGGAATTGCTTTCAGCGCAGCGCGACCGTCCGCGGTAGAAGTGCGGGCCTGGCGTATCGTTTTCGCGTGGCCAGGACATTGCGGTTGGCGGTTGCGCAGAGCACGGTGCCGAGGGATCCGACCGACCTTGGATCCCTGCGGGCGAGCGGGGCAGAGATCCGTGGCCTGATGCGTGAGGCAAGCAGGGCCGGAGCGCGCCTCGTGCAGTTCCCGGAAGGCGCGATCACCTACCCGGACAAGCACGTAATGTCGGCAGGGGAACCGGGGACGCTCACCGTGTCGGACTGGAGCCGGGTCGCGTGGGATGTGCTGCGTGAGGAAGGGGAGTTGATCGCTGACCTGGCAGGTGAGCTCGGCCTCTGGGCGGCTTTCGGGTCGATCCATCCGCTCACGCCGCCGAACCGGCCGCACAACAGCCTGTACGTGGTGTCCGACCAGGGCCGTCTCGTCGCCCGGTATGACAAGCGGTACCTGTCCTCCACCGAGGTGTCGTACATGTACACCCCGGGGATCCATCCGCTCGTCTTCGAGGTTGCTGGCATCCGGTTCGGGTGCGCGCTGTGCATCGAGGTCAACTTCCCCGAACTGTTCGCCGAGTACGAGCGCTTGGGCGTGGACTGCGTACTTGTGTCGCTCATGGTCGACAATGCGGCGCGGGCCGTCATCGCGCAGGCATACGGAGCGCTGTACAGCTACTGGATCGGCTACTCGATCCCGGCGCAGTTCAGCACCACTGTGCCCTCCGGGATCATCGCCCCCGGAGGGCGCTGGCTCGCCCGCTGCCCAGCCGACGGCCGGCCCTCGCTGACCATCGCGGACCTCGACCTGGGTGCGACAGACCCGGACATCAATGAGGCGGTCCGCCTCGCCCGGCCCTGGCGCCGCTCAGCACGAGCAGGCCTTTACAACACCAAGACCGTTCAGGGCGACCCGCGCAGCGATACACGCACCGCGTTCTGACGGGCTCGCCCCGAGAGTCGTCTTACGGAGCGGATGGTGTGCATGACACCGTCCGCTCTTGCGGTGCCGTCGTCTCAACCGCGGATGATGTTCTCCGCCTGTGGGCCCTTCTGCCCCTGCCCGATGTCGAAGGTCACCTGCTCGCCCTCGGTGAGCTCGCGGTAGCCGCTACCGGAAATGTTCGAGTAGTGCGCGAAGACGTCTGGACCCCCGCCGTCCTGCGCAATGAAGCCGAAGCCCTTTTCGGAGTTGAACCACTTCACCGTTCCGCTGGCCATGCCTCATCCTTCGATCGGTCCTGGGACGCCCAGGCGCGAGCGTTCCAGCTGCCGTCACATCCCGGCACCCGGACGCTGTCCTACCCCGCTGTTCGCCCGCCTACCCCACCCTGGAGCCCCTGCCCCAGAGCGGCAGAGGAACCCCGGCGGACCGCCGGTCGAGAGGGGTGGTTCTGATCCGCCGATCCTGGCCTGCGTCAGCAACTGCACTGCGGTCAGCTATCGTGCGCTGGCCACCGTCTGCACACAGCAGCAAGCGGAACTGGTTACTCCCCGTCAGGGCAGACAAAACGGCAGTCTGTGCTGTCGCTCAGCGCGTGCTCGATGAGAAGGTGCGTCGCTGTGTTCAGAGCCGGAAGTTCCGCCGGGGAAAACCATGCAACGTCGATTGATTCGTCATCATTCACTTTTGCCTCACCGCCGACGGGTCGACAGCGGAAGGTGACGTTGAGGTATTGCGATCTGTCTCGGTTCAGATGGATCAGCGGAGGTTCGGCGTACACGCTGGAGACATATTCGGGGACCACGCGAACACCTGTTTCCTCAAAGACTTCCCGAACAATGCCGGCCGCAGGCTGTTCACCCGGTTCAAGGATGCCGCTGATCGCGGACCACAGTCCGGTGTCCCTCCGACGGTTCAGCAGGATGCGACCAGTCTCGTCGACGACTACGGCAGTGACACTGGGTAGCCACAGCAGGTCGTGGCCTACGGATCGGCGAAGTTGGGCTACGAAATCTGGAATGGGCATTCTGTAACCCTAGAGCGCCTCAGCTTGACTCTGCCGGGAATCTTGGTTGGTCGGGCTCAGCCGCCGAGGGTTCGCCAGGACTTCGGCCGGGGGATTTCGTTCTGATCCAGGAAGGTCTGGAAGGCGGTCGGCGGTCTTGGTGAAGGGGCTTCCTCGGTGACTGACCGGCCGCTGAGGCGTTCAATGTTCACGGCGATGGCTGTGAGTACGTGTTGCAGGTGAGCTTTCGGTTGTCCTCGGTAGCGGCAGCGGCGCATACCGTGTCCGTGGGCAAACTCGTTGATAGTGCTCTCCACTCCGGAGCGGACCGCGTAGCGGGCCTTCCACTCGGGTGTCTGCTGCTCGTTGCGGACACGGACTTGCAGGTCGCGGAGTTCTCGCGGGGGAAAGCCCACGTTCCGGGCGCCCTCGCGGGAACTCGTGCACCGAGGGCGGTCCGGACACGGCTGACACTGGCTCTTGGTGAACCGCGCCACGATCAGGGGTGCCGCGGTGGGCGAGGAGGTCGGGTAGGGGCCGTGCCAGCCCTGGCTGACCTGACCTCGTGGGCAGGTGACCTGTCGGCGGTCGAAGTCGATGTGGAAGTCGTCCCGGCCGAAGCCTTCGTTCCTGCGGTGCTGGCGGGTGGGATTGCCCGGCAGCGGCCCGCTGACGGTGACCTGGTGTTCGCGCTCGGCTCGTTCCAGGTGGACCAGAGAGGTGTAGCCGCCGTCGACCAGGTGCTCCGCGGGCAGCAACCCGCGACGCGCCAGGCGGGTGTGGATGCCGGGCAGGGCCTGGCCGTCGTTCGTGGCGGCCGAGGTGGTGGCCACGTCCGTGATCACGTTGGCGCTGTCGGAGGCACACGTCTCGGTGACATGCGCGGCGAACCCCTTCCAGCTGATGATGTGCCCGTGACGGACGTAACGCGCCGTGGTGTCGTAGGGGGAGACGATCGCCGAGGAGGAGGGCGGCAGACCGCCGTCATCGGCGGTGCGCCAGCGCAGGCGGCCTGCCGTGTCACGGTAGTAGTTCTGCACGACGATCTGCCGCAGCGCCTCGGCCTGTGGGCCGGGCCGGAAACCCGGTCCGTGCCGGTGGAGACGTTCCAGCAGTCGGCAGGCGTCGTCGCCGGCGGCGAGGATCCTGGTCTTGGGCCGTGTGGGGTTCTTGCCCAGACGGACCGGACGGCCGTAGCGGCGCCCCCAGTCCTCGTCGACCAGGCCGGTCAACAGGTGCGAAGCGGTGCGGGCCACTTCTTCCAGCGCGGCACGGACAGCCTCGGTGACCAGTTCCAGCCGGGTCAGGTCGCGCACCGCGGCCAGGACGTGGGTGGAGTCGGTGCGCTGCGTGGTGCGCTCGCGCACGAGTCCGGCCTCCTTCAGGCGCGCGAGCGCCAGATCGAGAAGGCGGTCGGCCCGGTCGTCCTGGGCGAGGCGCTCGCGGAAGTCGGCCAGCACGCTGTGGTGGAAGCCGGGATAATCCAGCTCCATGGCCAGGGCGTACTTGAAATCGATGCGGCAGCGGACCGCTTCCGCTGCCTGCCGGTCCGACAGGCCGAGCAGGAACTGCAGCACACAGACGGTGGCCAATTGGGCAGGCGAGATGCCGGGGCGTCCATCGCGCGGGTACCAGCCCGCGAAGTCCTCGTCGCACCACAGCCCGTCCAGCCGGTCTCTCACCCACATCGCCGTCGTACCGCCCGGGTTGCTCGCCCGCGCGATCTGCGCGGTCAGAGACGGGACTTGCTCACCGGAACGGGGACGGAGCGACAACGGACACCTCGACAACTGCATCGGCCTTCGAAACAGCCACGAGCATGCCCGCTGATCAGGCTGGCGCACCGGGAAACTCCAAGATCCCCGACAGAGTCAAGCTCAGGGCACATGCGGCAACCAGGTGCGCCGCGGCACTACCAAATACCCTTGGATCGCCATTAAAAACTATGCCAAACCCTAAGGGCGACGGCCCCCGAGAAGCCGATTCTGCTCGCGTTTGAGATCACGAAAGGACTTACGCACGTAGCGTGATATTTCCAGGCGCGGGTAGGGGATCGCGGAAAAGTTCTCTCGATAATCACCCTCACCCCATCGAGCGGCGGTGATTTCATAGCCCGCAGCGTGAGCGCAGAGCTGGATCAGAGCCGGTGGCATTTCGGCCTCAATGATCAGATCAGCCTTGCTGACCACCATCTCTCGCATCTTCTTGATGTTGGGGATGAATACCGTGGAAAGCCAGATCCTCCACTCCGCAAGCTCTTGGTCGGTTGGGGTCCCATCGTGATCGAAAGGTGATTGCCCGTCAGGGCGGCTATGACGTTCTGAGAACGCTGCGTAGGACAGGAGCCCTACCTCCTCCATCGCGAGCAGAGGCCCATAAAACTCGGCGAGTTGCCTGGTTATGCGCACAAGGCGCTCTTGGCGCTGTGCGAGGCGTAATCCATTGAGATACGTGGCTATGTAACCTGCCAGTGCGATCGAGACGGTTATGAGCGCTGCAATCATGGCTGCCCTTCGCCGGAGTAAGCGACCGTCGGAGTCGAATTCTCACTTTCGGATTGATCTTTGCGCGTTCGCCGCCTTGGCATAGCGGCCTCTCGGTTCTACTACGCCAAGAAGATCACCAAGCTGGTGCCACGGCGTCTCGCTGGATTGGCGTCCTGGAGAACGTATACCGAGCACTTCCTCGCCTGGACAGACCCAGGCGACGCCTAGCGGTGGGTCCAGGAGGGGCGAACCCCGCCGCCATCAGTTGCTGTGTCCAGACGGCAGCGCCGATCTGGCGACGCACACCCACTGGGCACGATCGCCTGGTGCACCTTGGTTCGCTGCGGACGCCTCAGGACTGAGTCTCGGTCACTTCAGCGCACTTCACACACGGCTTTGACAGTGAAATCGACCGAAAAGCGGCTCGCGTGTTTAATCACAAATATGATGGCCTGTCACTATGGAGGGGATCATCGCGGGTGCCTTGGCCGTCATGGGTACCTTGCTGGGCGCTGTGATAGCGCATCGTTTCCAGGAAAAGGCCGCGAACCGAGCCGAGGGTCGCGCCCGTACCCATCTCCAGCAAGAGCGGCTGTTTGACACTTGCGCCAACTTCATCAGACTCGCTGAGGATTACCGCCGCGCCCAGTACGACCGCTGGTCGTGCTGGGACGAGGCTCCTGACGGTGAAACAGCCGCCGCTGCCCGAACCGAGTCCTACCGGCTCTATGTCGAAACCCGTAGCAGCGCCAGCTACATCAAACTTGCTAGCAGCCGGACGGACGTGCAACAGCTCGCCGATCAGGCCAACATGGTGCTGGAGCTGACCAGCGCGATCATACGGACCAATGACAGGGCCGACATGCTCAAGCGCGGCGAGAGGGCCCAGGAAGCCTGCGACGCCTTCGTCGCCAAGGCCAACGCCGTATTGCACGCCGCATAGCTGAGCCTGCTCACATGTCCTTCGCTGAGCACGTCAACAAGTACGCCGCAGACATCTGCTCTCAGCGTCACTACTACGGCAGTCAGGTTGCGCAGAAACACGTTCGGCCTTCGGCGATCGGTGCGGTGCAGGGAGCGCACCGTAAACGATCCGCTTTACATCGATGTGTGTCTGTGACGGTGGCTCTTCGCCCTGACGGGCCTTCGTCAGCGGGCGAAGCGCGTCGTCAAAGCCGCCCGGCCGTGATCGCGAAGGTCAGCAGTGCCAGGGACAGGGTGGCACTGCCGGCGAAGGCTACGGCACCGCGCAGCAGGGCGGTGGCATAGGTTGCTCCGTCGATCCGAGCAAGCAGGCCAGCCGCTGCTCCTACGAGCGTGCAGAAGAGCGTGAGGACCGTCAGGAGCAGGGCCAGGAGCATCAGGTGTGTGGGTGAGGTCATGTTTTCTTCCCGAGTTGATCGGACGGTGGTGACTTCGGTGAATTTCGCGGTTTTGGTGTTCACCAGGGTTCGGGCCGAACAAAGTTGAATGAAGACGGTCGCCCGAGGGACGGAGTAGACAGGACGTGGAGGAAGTGCACGAAGATCCGTTGTCGGATCTCGGGCTACGGCTGCGCACGCTCAAGGCGCAGCGTGGTCTGCAGGTAAGTGGGCTGCAGGTGCGGTCCGGGTTGGGGCGGACAACGGTCAGCCAGGCGCTGAACGGCAAGGCGGTGCCGTCCGAGGCCACGCTGGTGGCCCTCGCCAAGGCGTTGAGCACAGATGTGAGGCCGTTACTGGCGCTACGCCAGGCCGCTGTGCAGCGGTCTGTTGGCCAGGCTCGGGTTGACGCTCGCGAGTGGCCGGGGTGGCTGGTGCGCGACGTCCGTGATCCTTTCGACCTGGAGGTCCAGCGGGCGATCGACGTCTCCGGCGATGACGGATCCAGCCCTTTGCCGGTGCTGCCGGTCTACGTAGAGCGCGAACACGATGCGCTGCTGCATGAGTCGGTTCTCGGCGCCTTGGATGGGCGCAGCGCGTTGGTGACATTGATTGGCGGTTCTTCCACCGGAAAGACCCGAGCCTGCTGGGAGGCGGTCCGACTCCTGCCGGACGAGTGGCGCTTGTGGCATCCGATCGCGCCAAGCCACGCTGATGCGGTGCTCACGGGCCTGCCAGAGGTCGAGCCGCGCACCGTGCTCTGGCTCAACGAGATCCAGCAGTATCTGCTGACCAGCGACCCGGCCGTCGGCGAGCGGGTCGCTGCCGGCTTGCGTGAACTGCTGCGTACGCCCGGGCGCGGTCCCGTCCTCGCGCTCGCCACCACCAATCTGGATGACTGGGACCGCCTCACCGCCACTTCTCCGCCCCACGATGGCTACCCCCAGGCCCGGGCACTGCTCACCGGAGTCGGCGTCCGCGCGCGGATCCCGGACCAGTTCGTCTGTGATCCCGCGGCCCTTGAGGAGGCGGCCCAGGCCGACCCGCGCGTCGCCGAGGCCTCCGCAGTCGCCATTGACGGGCGGCTCACCCAGTACCTCGCGGGCGTGCCGGCACTCCTGGAGCGCGTCGAGCACGCCTCCCCGATGGCCCGGTGTCTCATCATCGCCGCGGTGCAGTTGCGCCGCCTCGGCCACGGCCCGATGCTGCCCTTGCGTGGGCTGGAAGCCACTGCGGCTTCTCTCGCCCCTGACCACGTGTGGGATGAACACGCTCGCCCTGGGTGGTTCGAGAGCGCCCTGGAGTACCTTTCCGCCCCGTGCCGGGGCGTCCCCGGCCCCCTGAGCCCGGTCCGACCCAGGCCCGGCACTCCCCCACCGGACCGGCCGCTCTACCGGCTGTCCGACTATCTCTTCGAAATCGGCCGCTACGAGCTCCGCCACGACTGCCCGCCCGCGCCGTTCTGGGCAGCCGCCCTGCAGCATGCCGGCACCGACGAGGACCGTCTGGCCCTCGCCCGGTCCGCGTACGAGCGAGGGCGGGTACGCGTGTCCGCTTCGGTCTCAGATGGCAGGGATTTGTTCGGTCTGTACGACCGCGGCTCCTCCTACCTGCTGGGGCAGGAGGCTGACAGGGCGCGTGCGGAGAGCGCTCTGGCCACGATTGGCGAGCAGCGAGCGTCCGGGGAACTCCAGCGCAATGCCGTCCTCGCCTACTTCTACCGGCGCCAGGAAGCACACCATCTCACGGAAATTGGCGAGCTCGAGCGGGCCGCGGCCGTCTGGCGGGAGCTCGCAGACCGGGGGCACCGGGATGCCTTCGTGCACGTCGGGCGCCATCACCTGGAGCTCGGCCAGCGGACGGAGGCCGAGCGGTGGTTCCGGCGGGGTGCCGAGGCCGGTGAGGATAACGCCATGCAGGCGCTGGTGTTCATGCTCGCCGAGGACGGGTTGTTCGAGGAGGCCGCCGCGTGGACCGAACGGATCGCGAGGAGCGGGAGCGGGGATATCTACGCCTATTCCCGGCTGGCCTACCGCTATGAGCGGGCAGGCAATCTCACGCAGGCCAAGATCTACTTCCGTGAGGCGATCGACGCCGGGCTCGTGGACTGCTACCAGGACCTGGTCCAGCTGCACTACCAGGAAGGTGACATCGAAGGGGCCCGCCGCCTGTACGCGGAGGGGATCGAGGCGGGCGAGACCACAGGCCCCATGATGCGGGCCGAGAAGCACGGAGAACACGCCGAGGCCGACGAACTTGCTTTCACCGCCCGGGACCACGGCCGCACCATGGAGCCACTGCGGCTCCTGCTGTTGCATCGGCTGCAGCAGCCGGACACGGTCGCCCTCGGAACGGCCCTCGCGCGCACAGCGATCGACGCAGGCGAGGCCTTCATCGTCAAGGCGGTGGCCAGCGAGCTCTCGGTGGCCGGACACCACCGTGCTGGCGAAGCCCTGCAGGGCGTCTTCGATGCGGTCGACGAAAGCGTGGACCAGTGAGAGCGCGCGCTGCGAGCTCAACTCCGGCCGGTCTCCCGGCGGGCCTCGGGTGGTCCGACGTCGTCTGACCCAGTTCGGAAGGTCATGCCTGCTGGGCCTACTGGGTACGGCGGTTGGTTCCGAGCAATGCTCAGGACTTGTGGATCAGCTCCCCGGGAGCGTGCGAAGGGCGCACCTTCCCGGGTGATTGATCGACCAGTCACCGAGTAGGCCCGCGTTCGCAGCGCGGGTCGGGAAGGCACGCCCGTGCTGAGCGTAGTGAACGCCGACAGCTCGACCGAGATCGGCTCCCTCGGGAGGCCAAACGCTGTCTGAAGCGCCGTCTCGCCGATCACGTATGGCGCATCATGATCGCAGACGAGCGAATGTCCAAGCACCCACTGCCTCAAGCGACTTGACAAGACACAGAGGCACCCCGGTCGTCGATCCAAGCCAGAACCCAGCGCCAGGTGTCGTCCTCGTCGTCCGGGACGTCGTCGGGACCGGCCGCCAAGGTGACGTAACGGAGTCCAGCCGTCCAGGTACCGCCCCAGATCGCCGCCATAGACGGTGCGGTCGCGGCCCTCGACCGTCAGGACATGGCGCCCGGGCTGCTCGCCCGGACGCAGCGTGGCAGTGGTGGTACGGCGCGGGTCGGTCTGCTCCCGGGCGAGGTTGAGGGCGGCGTGATAGCCGAGGCCCCGTTCGGTCTGCAGCGCTCGAGCTCGCTTCTGCAGGGCGGTGCGCTTGGTCACGATCGTCTCCCGACCGGCCGGTCCCCACGCCACCCGCCGAAAGCGGTGGATCGTTCAGCGTCTTTGTGCTCGTGTGCCGGATCCCGCGGGACCTTCTCCCAGCGACTGGCGGCGTGGGCGCCGGTCGGGCGGATGGGCGGTCGGCTCGCCAGGGTCAGCATCTTAGCGGGCGGCGGATGGACGGGCGGGCGAACTCGTGCCGTCGGCGAACTCTTGTGCCAGGAGCAGCGGTTGCTCGGCGGCGGCGATGCGGGACTGCCGATGGCGCTGCTGGCCGATGCCGCGGCAGCCGGCCAGGGGGCGCAGGACGTCCGGCCGGACGGCGGCGACGGCATCGACGTAGGCGCGGCCGCCGAGGGCGATCAGCTGTCGGGCGTGGTGGAGGCCGAGGTGTTCGGCCTGGGCGCGCAGTTGGTCGGGCTGGACGCTGCCGGGCTCGCCCATGCGCAGCTCGTACGGGGCCAGGGGCTCGTCGAGCGTCACGAAGCCGTGGGCCGCGGAGAGGACCAGGACGGTGCCGGTGCCGCTGGCGATGGCGTGGGCGGCCCGGCGGCACAGCCGGTGGAACGATCCGACGTAGAGGTCCGCGGCCGGGACGGGCGCGGTGATGGAGAGCTTGGCTGCGCTGCACGGCGAAGCGCGCAAGTTCCTGGATTCTGAAAGCGGAGCGGCCTCGAACCCGCCGCAGAAGGTCCATTTCGACCGTCAGTCTGCAGCGGGTTCGAGGCCGCTCTTCGGGGTGTGGCCGGCTCAGCGCGGCACTGCGTCGAGGTAGCGCTTGATGCCGGCGGCGAGCCGCAGCTTGTCCGGGGTACCCGGGAACTCGCGGACGGTCTGCAGGAGTTCGCGCTCGGGCCTGGAGGACGGCACCGAGGTCAAGCTCGGGGTGTTCCTGTCGAACAGCAAAAGCAGGCGCGCGAAGCTCACCGCTGGCAAGCTCAAGCAGCTCGCCGACCTCGGACTGGAGTGGGCGGCGTAGCAGCTGGGGCCTCCAGACGGTGGGAACGAGGACGCAGGCAATTCGCTCAGCTCGCGTGCGGATCCCGTCATCCGATCGGCAGTGCAACCCGTCCGGGTCGACCAAGGCTTCCTGATCGACCCGGCTGTAGCGGCACGCATCCTCCCGTGCCCGGGGAGGCCGGTTACTCTCCGCATGGCTCCTCAGGCGTCGTTGAGTGCCCAGACGCTCCACGGCTCACAGGTTCCCTTGATGCAGTGCTTGATACTGATCCTGCTGCCTTGGTAGCCGTTGTGGACGGTCGAGTTTTCGTAGAAATCCTTGTTGCACACCCCAAAGGTTCGGGTTCCGAGGTCGTTGAAACACTCCCCGTATCGGTAAAGCTCCCACCCCCCATCTTTTTTCTTTATTTCATTGCGCCACTGAACGGACATTCGCATGACTGTGTCCGTCTGAGCGGTGTACACCTGCAGGACGTCCCCGTATTTCTGGAAGCAGGAGAACGCATCGGTCCAGCCCGACAGGCTGACGAGGCTGCAATTCTTTTGCGCGGAGAGGTCAGCTACGTCTTCTTCCCATGTGATTGCGTGAGCGTTCCCGGATGACGCCAGAAGAGCGAACGCTGTAAGCGCCGCCATGCCGAGCGTCCGCCCCTTCGAAAGCCGGTTCCTCATACCTTCACCTTCCTTTTTGACGCGCCCAAATTTGCCTTCTGTGAAACTCTGAGTGTGGTGTAGGGGGTGAGGGCACCTCCGCGCTCCGTGTCACATGTTTCTGGGTGCTCTCGTGGTCTGCGGGGTCATGGCTGGACCCCTCGTGTTTGGCCTGTCGGTCCGTAACCAGGTCCTCCCTCCCAAGCGTGGTGGGTCGAGGAATGGATGTCCTTGTCGGTGAGCGACTGACGATTGACGGCTCGTGCCAATCGGATCTGCAGCGCCTGTTGTCGGTAGTCGCTGGGAGATATGCCGTAGGCGGCCCTGAAGACACGGCTGAAGTGGGCGGGGTTGGGAAGGCCCCAGCGTGTGGCTATGGCTTGGATCGGCCTGGACCCCAAGCTGGCGTCGGTCAGGTCGCGGCGGCAGCGTTCCAGTCGGCACTGGCGTATCCAGTCGGCGACAGATGGCCCTGCCCCTTCGAAAAGCCGATGCAGGTGGCGGGTGGAGATGTGGTGGGCGGCGGCGATGGCGTGGGGGGTGAGTCCGGGGTCACCGAGTCGCTGCTGGATGAAGTCGTGGATCTGCACCTGAAAGGCGGCTGTGCGCGTCTCAGGCGGAAGCGAGCCGGCGGCTTCGAGGTGGTGGGCGCAAAAGGCGGCGAGTAGGTCCAGCGTGATGGTGGCGAGGCGGGTGGCATCGGCTGGCGTGTAGCTGGAGGCGTTCTCCTGCAGTTCGATGAGGTGGCGTGCGAGCAGAGCACCGATTCCCTTTCGTCCCTGTAATCGCACGGCGGTGAGCTGTGCCAGAGCGTTCTGGGAGACCGGGAGAAGCGTCCTTGGTATCTGAAGGAGAAGATGGCCGACGGCGCCTCCTTCGCTGGCTGTCCAGCCGTGGAAAGCCCGCGAAGAGTCGTAGAGCATCAGGTCCCGTGAGCCGGCCACGGTCTCACGGCCTGCCTGGGTCAGCCCGAACGTCCCGTGCAACGCCAGTGACAGCGTGTACAGCTCCGCATCGGACTGCCGGATCAGCTTCGGAGTTCGGCGCGGCTCCACCGGGCTGTAGACCAGTGTGGATACCTGCACGGAGCCGAGGTCGACCAGGTGCACCCTTCCCTGGAAGTCGTCTTGATGCTCGGTGCGGAGATCGGTACGCAGATGGGCACGAGTGATCAAGTCGTACCAGGTCGCCCAGCGGTCCACCTGCGGCAGGTCCCCGGTACTGAACACCGTCTCGATCATTTACCGCCCCGTTCGGTCAACTGCATCTCTGCCTACGGCTGGCGAAGCACGCTGTCGGGCTCCAGCATGCGAAACCCTTTCGACCGCAAACTGAATGTCTGATCCAGATACCTCGAAGCAGTCCTCCTGTGGCCAGATACGGCGTAATTCACGCGCCCCGAGAGACCGCGCGGCGAGTGATGCCAAGCTGACTGCTGAGTAGGGTCGGGGACTGGCGCGGTGGCCTGTAAGGGCTCCGTTTCCAGCCCCCGCCCGTCAATCCGTGCATGCGCTTCTCGCGCACACGGCTTACCGACATCGTTCACCGGCTGGCATGCGCTGCCACCCTGTGTACGTTCCCGGACAGGCGGAACACCCCGCGCCGGTTGAACCACGCGCCGTCATGGCGCTGGCCCCAACGGCGGCCGGGGATGTTGCGCTTGCGATTGTCGAAGATCGCGAGCCGCTCGTGGACGTAGCTGTCGATCGTGGAGAACTTTCCGGCCGAGTTACCCCAGCGGAAGTACGCTGCCCAGCCCCGCAGCACGGGGTTGAGGTCGGCGACCACGGGCGCCAGCGGCCGTCCCACCCGGCGGCGGTCGGTGGCCGCGCGGATCTTGTCCCGCAGCACCCCCATCGCCCGCTTGGACGGCCAGCGTTGCAGGTGGAACCTGCCCCGCCGACGCCACGACTCCACCTTGCGGTGGTGGAAGCCGAGGAAATCGAAGCCCTGCCCGCCCCTGGCGAGGTGGCCGGTCTTGTCCGGGTGCAGCCGCAACCCAAGCGAGGCCAGCACCGCGCCCGCCAACTCCCGTGCCTGCTCGACACGTTCCCTGGTCGGGCACAGGATCACGAAATCATCGCAGTACCTCACCAGCACCCCCAGCCGACACCCCTCGCCCTGCCACGCCTCGTCGAGGACGTGCAGCGCGATATTCGCCAGCAACAGTGAGATCGGTGAGCCCTGTGGGGTTCCTACTCCTGGTGAGCCACTCGCCCCGTCCTCCAGCACCCCAGCCTTCAGCCACACCCGGATCAGGTCGAACCATCCACGACGCGCCGAGCCACCTGGGCCACGAGGGCGTCATGCCGGATCGATCCGAAACAGTCGCGGATATCGGCCTCCAGCACCCACTCCCGGCCCCGGTTCGCCTCCACGCGCACGCTCTCGCACGCGTCGATCGTTCGGCGTCAGCCGGCGGCTCAGTATGAGCCTGTGCAGGCCAGCAGTACGGTCTCGTTGCGGAAGCCGCAGGCGTATGAGGTGATGCCCGCGTCGTTGACCATCACCGTGTGCTGGTCACTACCGGAGTTGACGCGGCGTTCGCGGTAGGTACCGCTTGAGTTGCTCACGGAGATCCAGTCGCCCACGCTGGCACCGAGGATCTTGCCCCAGGCGGCGCGGCACGACGGGCTGTAGCGGAGCTGGATCGTGCGTCCTCCGGAGGTCACCTGCTTGGCCGTGATGGCGTCATTGGCGCACGTTGTGCCGTTGGGCTCGATGCCGGTACACGAGGAGCCATAGCAGGTGCCGGCTGCTGCCGCGTGGGCAGTCGGGGCGGTGAAGGCGATCGTCCCGCACAGCAGCGCGGCAGAGGAGAGCCCGACTGCGAATCGTCTGTTCAACGTTCCCCCTGGAAGCAAGAGGCTCTGCCTGGCCGACAGCGCCTTAAGTGTCATGGACACTAACGGGCGCAACAATGCACTCCCAACGTTCGTTCAGGACATATGGAGCAACTTCCCCCAAGACGCACCACTGCTGCTCAGGCGGCGTGTGACAGCGAGGGGAGGCACCCGGCGGAAGCGCGACACCCGTCTCGCAGACCCCGCCAACCGGCCAGTTGCCCGTAAGACGCCCTCAGAACGGAATTTGAAGAAGACATGACCAAAAGTTGCCTTGTAGCGTGCCCGGGTTCAAGGAGTCGTCGCAACACTTCCGTTTTATGTTGATAGTAGATGACTGTTGAGAGTCTCGGAGGGTGTCCTCCAGCCCAGGGTTTTGCGGGGGCGGCCGTTGAGGGCAGCTGCGACGGCAGCGAGATCCTCGCGGGTGTGTCTGCTGAGGTCGGTGCCCTTCGGGAAGTACTGCCGTAGCAGCCCGTTGGTGTTCTCATTCGTGCCGCGCTGCCAGGGGCTGTGCGGGTCGGCGAAGTAGATCTCCAGGCCGGTGTCGATGCGGAGTTCGGCGTGCTGCGCCATTTCCGAACCCTGGTCCCAGGTAAGGGACTTGCGTAGTTGGGCGGGTAGGCGGGTGATCGCTTCCGTCAGGGCGTCACGTACGGCTGCGGCTCCGTGGCCGGCCAGTGCGGGGCCGTTCTTGGCCCGTGTGCCGTCGTGGCCGGGCATGGGCGGTAGGTGCAGCAGCATCGTGAACCTGCTGGTGCGTTCGACCAGGGTGCCGATCGCGGAGCTGTTGAGGCCGATGATGAGGTCGCCCTCCCAGTGGCCGGGGACCGCCCGGTCCTCCGCCTCGGCCGGCCGCTGACTGATCAGCACGTCCTCGGTGACGAACTTCTTCCCC
Source organism: Streptomyces sp. NBC_00873 (assembly GCF_045207415.1). Classification (NCBI taxonomy): domain Bacteria; kingdom Bacillati; phylum Actinomycetota; class Actinomycetes; order Kitasatosporales; family Streptomycetaceae; genus Streptomyces; species Streptomyces sp. NBC_00873. The sequence goes on along the minus strand of NZ_CP108803.1, from coordinate 8,320,661 downwards.
CGGCCGGCGGTGCGAGCCCGGGGCACCCGCAGCGCACGGCCGGTGCGCAGGCAGGCGACCAGCTCGCGCTTGAGTGCTCCCCGGCCCTGGATATAGAGGGCCTGGTAGATCGCCTCGTGAGAGATGCGCATGGAATCATCATCAGGGAAGTCGACCTTCAGCCGGTGGGAGATCTGCTGCGGACTCCACGAGTTGCCCCAACGGCGGTCCTGGCGCCTCGGCTTGTTCCGTCCCTTCCACGGCGGTGCCGCAGGTCCCGGCGCCGGCATGCCGTCCGGGCGGCGGATCTCTCCGGCCAGGCGGTCCTGGACGTACTCGTGCAGCCGCTCGCTGCAGGCAAGTTTGGACGGCTTCGGCCGCCGCGCGGCCAGCTCGGCCTTCCACTGCGCGATCGACGCCCGGTAGGCGAGTTGTCCGCTGCGGGTGGCCGCATTGCGCCGCAGTTCCCGCGAAACAGTGGACGGGTGCCTGCCCAGCCGACGGGCGATCTCCCGGACCCCGGTGTTCTGAGCCTTCAGCACAGCGATCTCCTCGCGCTCTGCAAAGGAGAGATACCTGCCCGACACCGGGCCCAGCTCGATCGACGGCATACCGCCACGTTCCCGGAACCATCGTGAGCCGACCGGCCCCGACACACCGCACGCGATCGCCGCGTCCTCGCTGGTCAGCCCATCAGCGATCTTCTTCCAGAAGGCACGCTCCACATCCCGGCGGACCGGCGGCCTGCCCGGAGACCGCATCGCCGGGCGCCCCGTCACCGCCGTCGTCCACCCTGCCGGTCGCCCCATCGGACACCTCCATGATCGAGGTGTTGCGACGACCGGTTGAATCCACCATGAACACCAACCAAGCAAAATGACCAACAGCTGCAGGATCGGCTAGCCAGAAAGAAAACAGCAGGCCAGAGCACTCATCAGGCGACAACGAGTGCACGCCATCTCCGTACTCCGCTGAGCGGTCAGCGCCCAAAGGCCACAACCAGCCAACTGATCAGCCCAGTTCACCACTCCACGAACCGATCAAAAGAAACGGGCAGCGACAACCGACACCCAGCTGAAGGCTGCCCAGCTCCTGGGGGCTGAGGGCCGGTCGGACGAGGTGCGCGGGGCACGGCTCGCGGCTCTCCAGACGGCACTGCTGAAGGCGTCCGCCGAGGAGGACTTCCGCAGGACGCTGGTCTTCCACCACCTGGTCAAGGAAGCCGAGGCCTTCGCAGCCGGCCTTCCCGACGTCGCCGCACAACTGCACGCGGACGACCCCCAGCTGTACCCGGGCGCGGTCTGGGCCGACTGGCTCTGCGGCGATCACCCACCGGCCCACCGGCGCCGCGTGCTGGACGAGTTCGCCGGCGGCGCGCACGGCGCGGAGATGGCCAGGCGCTTTTTGGGGTCGGCGAAGGTCCTGGGTGAGGGCGTCGACATCCACAACTGCGACAGCGTGTACTTCGCCGACGTCCGCGGCTCCATGCCCGACCTCGTCCAGGCCGTCGGCCGCGCCCTGCGCATCCAGCCCGGCGAGGGCAAGATGGCCTCACTCGTGGTGCCGATCCTGCTCGGGCCCGGGGAAAGTGCGGACACCATGCTCACAAGCAAGGCCTACGGCGGGCTCGCCAAGCTCCTGGAAGCCCTCAGGGCGCACGACACCCGCATCGTGGAGGCACTACTGGCCGCGCCACAGGCGCCCAGCCACTCCACGGGCGTCCAGAGCCGTGAGGGAGGCCAGGACACAGAGAGCACCGAGGGCGAAGACGGCGTCCTCATCTCGGTGCCGGCACGGGCGCTGCTGAAGTTCAGCACCCCGCGCGATGCGGCCGCCCTCGCCGCGTTCATCAACCTGCGCGTCCTCAACCCCGAGAAAGAGCACTGGCGGCGCGGCGTGGAAGCCGCCGTCCTCTACACCCGGCTCCACGGCCACCTGAAGATCCCGTTCACCTACCGCGTGCCCGACAGCCGGGAGCAGGAGACCGAGGGCCGGAGCGAAAAGCAGAGCGAGGGTGTGCGTGAGAGATGGCCGGTCTCGCTCGCAGGCTTCCCCCTCGGGCAGTGGATCGCCGGCGCCCGCCACCTTCACGCCCGCGGCCGCCTGGAAGCCGAACGCGCCTGGCAGCTGGAGCAGTTGGGCATGGTCTGGTCGCACCGTGACGTCGCGTGGGAGGAAGGGCTCACCGCGGCGCGTGGGTGGGCGAAGGAGAACGGACACCTCCTGGCGCCGCTGGACGCCGTCCACCAGGGCCACAAGACCGGCATCTGGCTGAAGAACGCGCGCGCCGACGCCCGCGCCCAGACGCTGGCCCCCCAGCGGCGCGAGCAACTGGAGGACATCGACCCATCATGGTGCCCCGCCTGGCCCGTGGAATGGCAGCGCGCCTTCCACCTCGTCCGCCAGCACCTGGAAGCCCACCGCGTGCTGCCCACCGCGCCGGGCGAGACCGTGCACCAGGGCGAGGACCTCGGACGCTGGGTCACAGCGCAGCGTCTTGGATGGGACCGGCTCACCGGCGGACAGCAGTGGATGTGCGAGCAGGTCCTCGGGATCGAGTCCGCGGCTGAGGACGAGAAGCCGAAGCCACGCCGCACGCAGAGCGACAAGTGGGCACTGAACTACGCCGCCGCCCGCCAGTACTACGAACGAGAGGGGCACCTTCGGGTGCCCAGGGGACACGTCGAACGGATCGTCACCGGCGACGGCCGCGAGAACCAGGAGGAACGAGACCTCAAGCTGGGATCGTGGATCAGCAACCAGCGCAGCAGGGCCGCCACGCTGCCGCCGGAGCGGGTGCAGCAACTGTCCGAGATCGAAATGCGCTGGCCGTAAGCGGCGCCGGACGGGCAGCGGGGCAGGGCAGGGCAGGGCCAGGGAGGCTCAAACCGACCCGCCGCGTCCAGCCGAAGGCCATCACCCTCGTACCCAAACTGGTTTAGCCATTCAAGCAACGGCATTGCCCGCGCCCTTCGCTCTTCTCGTCATCGCTGTCGGGGAGAGGTACGGATGTGTCACCTCTCAGCCGCACGCCCGGGGCCATTTGTCCCGCAGCCACGCCAGGTCGGTCTCGGCGCGGGTACGGGTCGCCTGTTCACGGGTGAAGACGGCGTCCGTCTTGGTCAGGACCAGAACGTAGGGGCGTCCCTGGCGCCGGGTGGTGTGGGAGACGGGCAGGCCGGCCTGGTCGATGCGGCTGTGGAGGTGGCGGCGTCCGTCCTTCGCGAGCGGCCACTCCATGACGTGGCGGGTACGGGAGGTGAGGAAGGCGTCCAAGTCGGGGCAGAGTCCGCAGGCAGTCCGGCATGTCCCGGCCGGGGTGAGGGACCAGTCGTCGGCCGCGCGTACGGGGCGGGTGAGGGCCGCGGCGAGCCGGTCCTCGCAGTGGTCGGCGAGGGTCTGGAAGGCGCGGGCGGCGGGTGCGCCGTCGCGTATGGTCGTCGGCTGGCGGGCCGCGGTGCGCAGGGCGGGGAGCAGGCATTCCAGGGCGGTGTCCGGCAGGCCGCGCAGCGTGGCGGCGATGGTGTCGGCGGTCTCGGGCCCTGCCGCCTGCAGGACGCGGGCCAGTGATGCGCCGAGCCCCTCCATGCCTGTGCGGCGCTCCGTCTCGCGGCCTACGCCGAGCCAGCTGGTGAGCTGCTGCTCGACTGCTTGCCAGGCACCCTCGGCCAGCGGCGAGGCCATCGCGTCCCCATCGCCGTCGACGGCCCGCAGCGCGGTGCACAGGCCGGGCAGCGATTCGAGCCACGCCGCGCGGCCGGCCCCGGTGTACGCGCCAACCGTGCCGAACCAGCTGCTGACGGCCCCGCGGGCCCACGTCCGTCCGTACCGCGCGGCCGCTGCCGCGAGACCCGGGGCGTGCCGCTCACCCAAGGCCTCCACCCCAAAAGGCGCGAGGAGCATCGTGGCAGTGTCCGCTTCCCGCAGTCCCACCGCGACGGGCAGGGCGGCGGCGAAGAGCGCCGCGGCCGCCTCGCCCGAACCGTGGTGCTTCCAGAACGGGGCGAGCGACTGGGCGAGCGTGCGCGCCCGGTCGAGGTCCCCGGCATCCAGGTGGCCCTGAAGTTCCCGCAGTGCGCCCTCGGAGCCGGCCTCGGCGCGGGCCGTGAACGAGCGCTGCCGGGGCCACAGGACCACGGCGGCCCGCCGGTACCAGCGGTCGAGGGTGTTGCCGTAGTTGCCCATGTAGCCCTCGTACTCGGACTGGTAGGGCGTCAGGTCCTTGTTCTCGGTGGTGGCGCACACCTCGGCGTACGCGACGGGCAGGTTGATCTGCTCGCCGCCGGTGCCGTCCGGGCGGGTCCACCAGCTTAGCGTGATCTCGTCGTCGATCAGCTCGTTCAGTTCGTAGCTGGAGAAGTCGCCGCTGCGGCGGCGCTCGGCACCGGGTTCCCCGTCGGGGTCCAGGAGACATTCACCCTCGCACTCCTCGTCCTCGCAGTCGTCGTAGTGCTCGACCTCGCCGTAGTAGTCGTAGCGGTCGTACGGCGCATGCGCGTCCCAGGTCTCCTTCACCTCGGCCAACGCGAGGACCGCTTCGCAGTCCGTCTCTGCGGCGGCCTGGCGGAGCAGGGCGGTGCGGGTGGCGTCGGCTCCCTTGAGGCGGTCCCAGTCCAGGCCGCGCTGGGTGTACTCGTGGTCGAGGAGGTACACGAGGCGGTTCGGGGGCGCGGCCTTCTGGCGGCCGTAGGCGTAGCGCTCTTCGGCCGGCTCGGTGAAGTGTTCGGTCAAGCAGTGGGCCAGGTCGGCGACCGGGTCCCCGTCGTCCTCGCCAGCCGGGCGGATGCGTTCGGCGAGGAGGTTCATGGTGAGGGTGACGCGGTAGCCGGACTTGACGGGCTTGACCTCGTGCAGGCAGTCCGCGTAGAAGGCGGCGAAGGTCAGCTTCTCCCGGGACGCCTGATGGACGACGCTGCGGCCAGCGTGCGAGACGACGAGTTCGCCGCCGGTGTGGTGCGAGGGCAGCGAGACGACCAGGGTGCCCACCATGGAGTCGTCCTTCTCGGAGTCCTGGTGCGGCAGGAAGAACTGGCCCTTGCCGTAGACGAGCAGTGCGTGCGGCTCGGCACGTAGGACGACGGTGGGCGGCAGACCGAGCGCGGTGCGGACACCGTCGAGGACGCCGTCCAGGGTGCGGTCCCAGTCGGTGCCGCCGAGCGTGATGCGGTCCGGGGTGATCTCCCAGGTGTCGCGGACGCTGGTGTCGGACAGGGTCTGCTCGCCGCGGCCGAAGGATGCCTGCCGGGCCTGCGCGATCAGTTTCTTGGTGACCGGGGCACGCAGCGGCAGCGGCAGTTCCCCCACCCCGTCGACCTCGATGCTCAGCGCGCGGGCCGACATCTCGATACGGGTGCTGAAGTCCCCGCGCCGCTGTGCGTCGCCGAGCAGCTCCGCCAGCTGCTTCCGCGCTCCGTGTCCCATACTGTTTCGTCCCCAGGGGTGCAGCGTGCCGTATGGCCTGTCCCGGAAACCCTAACGCCGCGGGCAGTCCTTGTTCCCGGGCTGTTGGTCATGCGGCGAGGGTGAGTATGTCGCGGTAGCGGATGGTGTGAACCGTAGGTGATCGCGTTGCTGGTGGTAGCGCCAGTAGGCGTCGAGGTCGCTGTCCACGGACAGTGGGACGTCCGGGTGAGCGGAGAGTTGATCTCCTTGTGTGCGGACAGCTCATCTCCTTGTCCGGTATGACTTTTCATCCCTCGGACGGCGGTCAGTTGGACGGGGTGAGAGGCTGGACGCCCTGACCGCGGCCACCACAGACATCAACAGCCTCACCACCCGACGCCACCGCACCCGCCGCTCCCCCGCACGTACCCACACATGACCACGTGCCCATAGACGTGCCTGCACCCGGCCGAACCGTCCGAGCAGCACGCCCCGTACCTGGGTCAGTGACACCGGATACGCACCCCGGCCACAAGACGCGGGCGTCGGCGCCCGTGCAGAGCACCAGATCAACCATGCTGGGCGCCACGTGGAGGCACATCTGTACCGGATGACCATGGCTGCTGTCAGTCTTATGCCGATTCACGTCAGTAGGGTGCCGAAGGGCTGCGATACCTGGGGCCTGGAGGGCAGTTCATGCCGTCCGGTTCTCGTGGGAAGGGCCATGATGCAGGGAAGGCGTGATGGTGATCGCGAAAGCGGTCCGGTGGCCATGTTCCCGCCAGCGTCGGGCCGGGCGGCGGCAATGCCCCGGCTGCTGGACCTCGACAGCCGCGGTGAGCTGAGCGCCGCGCATGTGCGCCTGGTGGCAAAGGCGTTGGGGAAGTCGGAGCGGACAGTGTGGCGGTGGCTGGCCGCTGCCCGCGAGGATCACCGCCTCGCACGGGTGGAGGCGCCCCATTTCACGGTCACCACGGAAGTCCGGCGGCTGCTGGCGCTGTGGGGCGGTAACGCCTCCCGAGTCCACGCCGAGCTGGTACAGCGGGCGGCCGACGATCCGAACGCTCCCGCGGTGCCCTCGCTCTCCACGTTGCACCGGGCGATCCGCCGGGACCTGACCCGCGGCGAGCGGGCCGGGCTGAAGAGCGGGGAAGCCGCCCGCCGTGCTCACGACGTGTTCGGGCAGCGCCCGCCGACGCATCGCAACGCGGCGTGGGAGGGCGACCACAAGCACGTGCCCGTCGAAGTCGATGTAGAAGGCGAGCTGGCCACACCGTGGCTGACCTGGTTCATCGACTGCGCCACCAAGGCGATCACCGGGGCCGCGGTCACCGCGCACGCTCCGAGCCGGGACGCGGTGCTGGCGTCCCTGCGGATCGCGATCACCCGCAGCGAGCCGTTCGGGCCGGTGGGCGGGCTGCCGGGTCAGATCCGGGTCGATCGCGGCAAGGAGTTCCTGTGCGCGACGGTCACCGCGGCGATGGGCGCGCTCGCCGTCCCCGTCACCGATCTGCCCGCCTACACCCCGCACTTGAAGGGCTCGATCGAGGCGTTGAACGACGCGGTGGAGGAGATGTTCCTCGTCTCGCTCCCCCGCTACACCGGCCGCCAGAAACTCACCGGTGGCCGGCTCGCCGACCCCGACGCCCCGCCCCTGACCTACGAGGCGTTCGTGGGGCTGCTGCTGGACTGGGTGACCTGGTGGAACACCCTCCATCGTCCCGCCGCGCTGAACGGGGAAACCCCCCTCCAGGCGTGGCAGTCCGACGCGACACCGCTCACGGATGTGTCCGCCGGGCAGCTGGCGACGTTCGCCCTGGAGGACGACGGCCGCACGTACACGATCAGCACGAGCGGGGTGCGGTGGCGCCGCCGGGACTACCTCGCCCCGTGGATGAACGGCCGTACCGGCACCAAAGTCTCGGTACGGCACCTGCCCCACCACGACGACACCATCGAGGTCTTCGACGCCGCCACCGGCCACCACCTCGGATCGGCGTTCCTGGCCGCCGCCGCGAGCTAGTACTGCAACCGCATTTGGGGGTTGTGGCCTCGACGTTTGTAGTGGGAGCGGCGGGCTCGGGCCTGGCTGCGTCGTCGGAAGCGTGACCAGTGCAGATGGTGCTCGTTGGTCTGGTGACGGGGCTTGACGAGGTGGCCCATCAACCGGCGGATCTCCGGGACGCTGAGGGGTATGAGGTCTTGCTCGTCGTCTGCGGTGCCCCTTTTGCGGCTTCTGCGGCGCGGACGGCAGCCAGGTAGGCGAGTGCGGCCATGGCCAGGGTGATGTGCCGGTACCACGCCCGGTAGAGCCTGACCTGGTAGTGGTCCAGGCCGCACTCGCCCTTCGCGGTCTGGAAGCACTCCTCCACTGCCCACCTCGTGGCGGCCACCCTGACCAGGTCTTTCAGCCGGGAGATGGCCGGTCCGTAGCAGACGTAGTAAGCGATCTCGGTGGGGTCGCTGACACTGCGGCGGGCCAGGACCCAGTGCCCGAATCCCTCTTCCCAGCAGGGGCGGATTGCGACGCGGGCCCAGTCGTAGATCCGTTCCCCGTGCGCGCCCTGCCCGCCCGACAGACGCTTCCAGCGTTGCTGTGGCAGCGCGGCGATGAGGTCGTCGACGCGCGACTCGGCCCAACTGGTGGTGATCACGGTGTCGTTGACCTTGGTGGCCAGGACATGCGCGATCTTGCGTTCCTCCAGCCAGGCCCGCGTGTGCTTGACCTGCCCGTATGCCTCGTCCGCGGTCACCCAGGAGAACGGAACGCCGGCGTCGATGGCGCGTTGCAGCATCTGCCGGAAGTGCTCGTTCTTGGTCGCGAAGGGTACCTCGTCGTCGATCCCGGCAGCGCGGCAGCGGTCCCGGTCATCGGTCCAGGAAGACGGCAGGTAGAGCTCCCGGTCGATCAGGGCTCGCCCCTTCGCCGAGGCGTAGGCCAGGAAGGTCCCGATCTGGCAGTTCTCGGTCCGGCCCGGGACTTGCAATTGAATAACTGTCAGATTTGATCTGAAGCATCGTCATCGTCAGGGTGCCGGTGGGAGGCTGTGGCATGGCTACGCATCCGCAACCCCGTACAGCGGCCGAAGCCCTGCAGACAAAGTTCGACCAGATCCTGCCGCACCTTGATGAGCGCCGTCGTCGGCTCTATCTGGCCAGCGAGGCCACCGCGATCGGCCACGGCGGCATCGCTCTGGTGGCGACGGCCTCCGGTACCAGCACCGCCACCATCGCACGCGGCATCGTCGAACTGGCCGGGCAGCCTGCACCGACCCGTCGGATCCGGGTTCCGGGAGGCGGCCGCAAGCCTTTGACGGCCACCGATTCCGGTCTACTGCCGGCACTCGAGGCGTTGATCGAGCCGCACACTCGCGGCGATCCCGTCTCCCCGCTGCGCTGGACCACGCTGTCGCTGCGCGCCTTGGCATCGTCCTTGACCGACCAGGGCCACCCGGTCAGCGCCACGACTGTCGGGCACCTGCTGCACAACCTGGGCTACAGCCTGCAGGGCACCGCGAAGACCCACGAGGGCGTCGGCCATCCGGACCGCGACGCCCAGTTCGCCCACCTGAACCGCACCGCCGCCGCCTTCCTCAACGACAACCAGCCGGTGATCAGTATCGACACCAAGGCCAAAGAGTGGCTCGGCGACCGCGACCGGCCCGGCCGCACCTGGCGACCGGGCGGAAACCCGATCAAAGTGGACTGCCACACCTTCATCACAAGCGACCAGCCGGTAGTCATCCCCTTCGGGATCTACGACATCGCCCACAACAGCGGCTGGGTCAACGTCGGAACCGACCATGACACCTCCGAGTTCGCGGTGGAGTCCATCCGCCGCTGGTGGCAGCACCGCGGACAAGCTGACCACCCGGACGCCACCCGGCTGCTGATCACCGCCGACTCCGGCGGCTCCAACGATCCCCGCCGCTGGACATGGAAGAAGCACCTGCACGCCTTCGCGCAGGAGAGTGGGCTCGAGATCACGGTCTGCCACTTCCCACCTGGCACATCAAAGTGGAACAAGATAGAACACCGAATGTTCTGCCACATCACCGCGAACTGGCGAGGACGGCCGCTGACCAGCTACGAGGTCGCCCTCGAGACCATCGCCGCAACGACCACCACGACCGGGCTTTCGATCGGGGCCGAACTCGACACCGGTAGCTACCACCTTGGCACGACCGTCACGCCAGCCGAGTTCCACGCTCTGCCGATCACACCGAGCACGTTCCACGGCGACTGGAACTACACCCTCGCACCTGCCCCGCCCAAGCCTCCCGAGGCGCCACGGACTCGTCGCCGGATCGACCCGGCCCTGACCGAACTGCTCACCGACCCGGCCCTGACGGGAATGGCCCGCTCCGACTTCGACCACTTGGTGGCGGTCTCGGAGCCGTACTGGGACGCCTTGGCCGAGGCAGCATTCCAACGACGCTTTCACCGTCCGCGCAGCTATCTCCACCCGCAGACCAGCAGCCTGGACCACTACCACCGTCTGCTGACAGCGTTGTTACGCCGCCGCAGAGCATCGACGAGTACGCTCCTGGCCCACTTGCTGGGCGTCACCCGCACCAACCTGTCCAATCAGTTCCAGGACGGGCACCGTCTCCTGGACCTGCACAAAATCACCGTCAAGCCATTGCCCGGAGCGCCCGCCCGCACCCTGGAGCAACTGAAGGCCCGTGGGACGCCTATCGAAAGACACCCCACAGATCAAATCTGACAGTTATTCAATTACAAGCCCCCGCGGTGCCCGAGTACTGCCGCTGGACACCGGCGGACTTGGTGCCCTTCTTCAAAAAGCCGGTGTCGTCGCAGATCAGGACGCCGTCCGCACTGCCGATGGTCTCCACGACGAAGTCGCGGATGTCGTCGCGGACGGCGTTCTCGTCCCAGTCGGAGTGGTTGAGCAGGCGCTGGACCGAGTCCGGGCGCAGCTGCCCGACCTGCTCCGACAGCGTCCACCCGTTCTTCATCTCCAGCGGCGCGAGCAACCCGGTCAGATAGTCAAGCGCCCGCTCACGCGGCTCCGACCTGCCGAAACGGTGGGCGAACCGGGCATGGAGCCCGGCTACCCCCTCGGACCACGACTCGACCTGCTCAACCGTCAGCACATCAGCACACAGTCACACCAACGAGACACAACGCCGTCCGTCACGCCAGATGCGGTTGCAGTACTAAGCCGTCAAGTCATCCCTCAGGGACTTCGTGGTTCGCACCGCCCTGATGACACAGGTAAGGCCGAGGAGCGTCGAGGGCTCGGTCTGGGCAGGGGCAGTCGGTGAGGCGGCATGATGATCGGCATGATGGAGATACCCGGGTACGACAGTTGCCCTCTTGTTCACCAGCCGGAGCTGCTGGAAGAACCTCTCTTCTGGGTTGGCCACCTGTACTCGTGCGTCGGTCCCGACGAGGACATGGAAGAGCTGCTCCTCGGTGCGAATCTCGAGGCGGCCGAGGTGTTCCACCGGGAGCTGTTGGAGCGGGCAGAGTGCCCCTTCTTCTCTATCCCGCTGACCGCCGGGCACCTCCTTCACGTCGTCCACCGCGCGTGCAAGAACGACCCAGGTGTCGACTATCTGCTGCACCACCCCAGCTGGGAGCGTGCGCTGCTGCTGGCCAGGGACGACGGGCACTTCATGGGTCCTGCCTTGTCCTGGCCCGAGTTGTTCTCCGCCGCCGACAACGGGCTGCCCGGAGGCAGCACGGCCGATCCACACAGCCGACTTCTGTTGTTGTTGCCCGCGCTTGGAGATGACAGCGCCCCGGACAGCGCGACACCCCGCCTGGCGGCAGCTCTCAGCACCCTGACGGCGGTTGAGGCCCCCGAAAAACTCGCTGCTGCTTTCGTTTACGGCGGTGCAGGAGGGGCGTCCTGCTGGACCAGCAAGAACGGCGTTCGCGTGGACGACGGCGCATACTCCTACCGGAACCAGTCCAACGTCTTCGCCCTGTCTCCGGAAGACCTAGCTCGCGTTTCGGCTGCCTTCACCTTCTGAGCCGCGTACCAACCCGCGCGTTCTATGGACTGGCCAGCTCAGGCGCGGCCGCTGGTGGGAAGGCGATCGCCTCGTCGAAGGGAGCGCGGGCGAGTAGGCAGTAATGCAGCTGCCCCAGCATGCGATTGAACAGGTGCCTCAGGGCCTGGGCATGCCAGTCCCCGGCCGCGCGACGACGACGGTAGTGCGCATTTGCACCTGCCGAGTGGGTGAGGGTGGCGAAGGCCCACAGGTGTCCAGCGTGGTTGAGCCGGTTGTTCTTCACGAACCGACGGCCGACGTACTTTCGTTTGCCGGAGGCGCGGGTGATCGAGGCGGCGCCCGCGTATGCCTTCAGCCCACCGGCGGTGACGAAGCGGATGCGGTCGTCGCCCATCTCGGCCAAGAGACGGGCGCCGACGCCGGGGCCGATGCCGGGGAAGCTGAGCATGATCGAGGCGGCGCCCGCGTATGCCTTCAGCCCACCGGCGGTGGCGAAGCGGGTGCGGTCGTCGCCCATCTCGGCCAAGAGACGGGCGCCGACGCCGGGGCCGATGCCGGGGAAGCTGAGCATGATCGGCGCGTCGGGGTGAGAGCGGAAAGTCCGCTCCACCGCCTTGGCGAGCTCGTCGACGGCCTTGCAGACAGCGTGCAGCTGAACCAACGGGGCCTTGGCCTGGATGCCCATGGCCTCCTCGACAGCGGGCAGGTGGCGGGCGACGGGCTGCCGGAACAGCGTGTGGAGCCGTTCTGCGTCCTCGGTGATGCCGCGCTTGCGGCCCGCGTTGGTCATCATCAGCCGGAGCTTCCACGTTGGCAGCTGAGCCGCGAGTGCTGGCGTCCGTGCCGCCCCGAGGATCTTACGGGCGTCTGGGCGGGTCAATCCGCCGGCCTTGTCTCGCCAAGCGTCGACGGCGGCCGGGTAGTACTCGCGCAGCAGCGAGCGGAGCTGGTTGGCGATCTGCTGCCGGTTCCAGACCGCGTCCTGGTGCGCGCGGGCCAGGACTGCGATCGCCTGAGCCAGGTCGCTGTCGGCGGGCAGCGGTCGGTGCATGGGCATGTCCGTGCGGATGATGTTCGCCAGAACCAGAGCATCGCCAGGGTCGGACTTCTTGCGGCTCACGCCATGCCGGTCTCGGTAGCGGGATGCCGCCATCGGGTTGACCGCGAACACCTGCCGGGCGCCGGTCCGGAGCGTGGCGACCAGCAGTCCACGGCTGGTCTCGATGGCCACTGGGATAGGGGTCTCGGCGCTGTCACCGTGCTCGGCCAGCAGGTCCAGCAGCAGCTGGTAGCCGTCCAGGTCGTCGTTGATGCGGCGTTTGGCCAGCAGTTGCCCGGTGTCGTCGACCACTGCAACGTCATGGTGGGGTCGGCATGGAGCGCGGTTCCGGGATTACTCCCGGCCCGTTTCTCCATGCCACCCTCCCGAACCGGACGTGCGAGTTGGCCCCGCATCCGGCTCTCCACAAGCCCCGTTGGGCAGTTGCTCTCCTCAGCTTGTACTGGGCCATGGCGATGGAATCGTCGTTCCACGGGGTCGGTAACGTGTGGTGACTACCGACCCGGGGTTGAACAGGACGACTTCTCCGTCGTGCGGCCACCATCCACCGTCGCAGTAGCGGCGGCGGAGTTCCTTCCACCCGACTCCGAGGTGTTTGCGCCGGAGCCATCCGAAGACCTGCCGCCGGACGATCATGCGGAGGTACTGGAAGGCCCGGGCAGATACCCCGGGGCGAAAGTAGGCGGTCCAGCCCCGCAGCACCTGGTTGAGCTTGTGCAGCAGGACTGCCAGCGGCAGGCTGACGTTCATCCGGCAGATCGTCTTCGTCTTGGCCTTGATGGACCGAAGTGCCTTCTTGGCCGGGTAGTTGTAGACGTACTGCCGGTCCGTTCCCCGCTTCCGGTGACGCTGGATGCGCCAGCCGAGGAAGTCGAGGCCCTCGTCGATGTGCGTGATCAGCGTCTTCTCCTCCGACAGCCGAAGACCGACGGTGGCGAGGACGTCCGCCACTTCCGGAAGCAGCGCCTCGGTGTGCGCTCGGGTGCCCGACACGAGAACGACGAAGTCGTCCGCGTACCGGATCAGCCGGTAGTTGGGCAGCCCCTTCTGGCGCCGTGTCCACCGCTGCTTCGTCGTGGACTGCGGCCCGCCCGGAGCCTTGACGAAGTGCTCGTCTAGGGCGTGTTCCAGGTTCGGATCATGTGGGGCGGAGACTCCGGAGCCAGATGATCGATCCGCGTAGGTGGAGTCCGGCGAGGTAGCTGGTAGGAGTCTTGTCGTAGCGGGTGGCCAGCCCTCGCCATTCCTTGATCTTGTTGATGCCGCGCTCGACGGTGTTCCTCTCCTTGTAAAGCTCGGCGTCGTGGGAGAGGGGGCGGCCGCCCTTCGAGCCTCGCTTCTTGCGGTGGGCGGCCTGGTCCTTCTTCTCCGGGATCACCGCCTGGATCCGGCGTTTACGCAGGTAGGAGCGGTTCGCGCGGGAGGAATACGCCTTATCGGCGGCGACGGCCCGGGGGCGGGTGCGGGGCCGACCGACCGGCCCACGGATCCTGACTCGGTCGAGGACCGCGGCGAAACGCGGACTGTCGGCCGCCTGTCCCGGCGTCACCACGAACGACAGCGGGCGGCACCGCCGGTCGGTGGCCAGGTGCGTCTTGACCGTCAGCCCGCCCCGCGAGCGCCCCAACGCGGCAGCTTTCAGGCGGGCCTTGTGGCGGCGGCGTATCCGTCGTCGTTCGGCACGTAACGCTTCCTCGACCGGGTCGCCTTCGGCCGTCACCTGGGCGGATTGTCCCTTTGCTGGAGCCCCTTTTCCTCCTCGGCGGCTTTCACCAGTTCCTCCAGGAGCCCGGGTTCGACGGCCATGCCGGCCGCGTGGTGATGCGCGCGTGCGACGGTGGAATCGACGCTGACCAGGTCCAGATCGGCCTGTCCTCGCCGGGCCGCCTCGGCGATCATCCGCTCCATCAGCGTCTCGAAGGTGCCCGCAAGGGCCCACTTCTGGAAGCGGCCGTAGACGGTGGACCAGGACCCGTAGCGTTCGGGGATGTCGCGCCACGGGCTCCCGGTCCGGAACCTCCACATCACCGCGTTCAACTGTTTACGCAGGTCAGGGATCGGTCCACTCACGCCGAGCGGCAGGTGCGGCTCGAACAACTCCCACTCTGCATCCGTCAGATCGCCTCGCGTCACCCCGGATGTCTACCGTCCCGAGCCACTCCGGCGGAGCGATTTGACCCAACAGTGATCTGAACCTGGAACACGCCCTAGGACCGACAGAGCCACATTACTCATCAGTGGCGAAAGAATCCCACCCTGTGGGGTGCCGGTGACGGTCTCCTTGGAGGTGCCCACCTCAGTGAGGAAGCCCGCCTTCAAGAACGCCTTCACCAGCGCGAGCACACGCTTGTCCCCGATGCGAGCCCGCACCCGGTCCATCAGGACCGAGTGCGAGATCTCGTCGAAACAGGCCGTGATGTCGCCCTCCAGCACCCACTCATATGTCTTGGATGCCAGAAAGCGTGTCTCGGCCATCGCGTCGTGCGCACGCCGATTCGGGCGGAAGCCGTACGAGCACGGCACAAAGTCCGCCTCGAAGATCGGCTCCAGCACCAGCTTCAAAGACGCCTGGACCACCCGATCGGCCACGGACGGAATCCCAAGGCGCCGCCGCTTGCGCGACCCCGGCTTGGGGATCATCCGTTCCCTGACCGGGACCGGGCGGAAGCTGCGGGACTTCAACTGGTCCCGCAGCCCGGCGAGGAACCGCTCCTCACCGATCCGTTCCCGGACGAAGGCGACGGTCATCCCGTCGACTCCGGCCGAGCGTGCGCCCTTGTTCCCCGCGACCCGCTCCCAGGCCATCGCCAGGAAGCCGGGATCGCAGACGAGGTTGTAAAGATCGTCGAACCGACGATGAGGATCGTCGTTCGCCCAACGGTGCAGCTTGGTCTGGATCTCCAGTACCCGCCGCTCGGTCCGCAGAGAACCAAGCGGCAGTTCACTCGTGTTCACCAGTGTTCTCCCGGTCTTCCAGTACTTCCACTGCTGACTTGCTGGTGCCGGGCACCAAAGGGGGGTCCCGAGTGGCCTCCGAAGGGGCTGCCACAGGAATGCACCGCGGCTTGCCTGGGCTGGTCGGCCTGGTGGTCGGGGCGGAGGCCGGCCGCTGGTCGGTGTGCCGTCATCGCGTTGTTCTCCCTCGGTCCGGGCGCCCCGGGTGGGGCGGTGATCGAGGGAGCAGCGTGCACGGGACCCCCTTGTCCGCGGTCTGACGGCGGCCGGTAGCGGGCGTGGTCCAGGGGAAACGCGGCGGTGGTCGGGGTGGTAGCCGGCCTGGACAAGGGGTCCTGGTCGGGTTCGTGGTCGGGCCGACCAGAGTGGACAAGGGGGCCGGGTTTGGCCCTGGCAGCCCGATTCGCCCCGTCCGTTCGGGGAGGGAGAGTCCTCTGTCCTCTGTCCACAGGTCAGCAGGCCGACCATGCGGGGACGACGCCGTGGGTCGCGCGGCGGCCATCGTGAGGAGCTTGATGCCGTACCTGATTCCGTCCCGCACGCCGCTTGTGGACGATCGCGTAATTCCCCAGGGGTAAGTTCACGTAATTCCCCAGGTTCCTCTGCCTGAGAGGGGGGCGCGACAGGTCCGCGGAAGTGGCCGGTTACTCTCATCTCGTTCCAAGGCCATGGCCTGAGATGATCTCCGCTGAAGGGGAGGGGCAGTAATGGAGATGCCACCGACGCACCTGGCTGTCGAACAGGACCGGCTGGAGGATCTGCGCGACCTCTTGGCGGCGGGAGCTGACATCCACGAGGAGTACAACGGGTTCACCCTCCTCCACAGTGCTGTCGACGGAGAGATCGACGGACACATCCAGACTGGGGAGCCCCTCCATGTGGATGCCACGTGCTTCCTGCTGTCCCAAGGTGCAGATCCCACACGTCGTTCACACGGCGGGACCGGAGTGTCAGCCCATCACATGGCCTTCGTCAACAGGCACTGGCTTGCTGACGCTCTCTTCGAAGCCTGGCTCACTCGTGGGGACACCAAAAGCGGTCTTTAGAAGACGGACTCTGGTTATTTAAGGCTTGGCGGTGGGGTTCTTCGGCCGCTTGTTGGGGCGGTAGCTGGGGCCGTTCATGATGACCTGGTGGCTGGTGTTGATCAGCCGGTCCAGCAGCGACTCGGCGACGACGGGGTTGGGGAAGAGCGGATACCAGTCGCTGGGCGCCCGGTTGCTGGTGATGATCAGGGACCGGCCCTGCCGTTCGCTGACCAGCTCGTAGAAGTCGTCAGCCTGGGCCGCGCTGAGCTGGCGCATGGCGAAGTCGTCGAGGATGAGCACGTCGGGCCGTACCATTTCGCGGATCCGCTTGTCCCAGGTGCGGTCCGCGTGTCCGCCGGCGAGGTCCGCGAGGATCCGGCTGGTCTTGGCGAAGCGGACGTGGGCGCCCTGGCGGACGGCGAGGTGGCCGAGGGCCTGAGCGACGTGTGTTTTTCCGACCCCGACCGGCCCGAAGAGGATGACCGACTCCCCGGAGTGGAGCCAGCGCAGGGCTCCGAGATCTCGGATCTGGGCGGCGGGGAGCTTCGAGGAGGCGGTGAAGTCGAACTCCTCCAGGGTGACCTGCTGCTCGAACTTTGCCCGTGCCAGGCGCCGTTGGAAGGCAACGGTCTCGCGGCGGGTGATCTCGTCTTGGCAGAGGACCTGCAGAAAGTCCAGGTGCCCGAGTTCGCCGCCAGGTGGTGACGGCGGCGGCGCCGATGCCGATGGCGCGGTGGAGGGCCGCGTCCAGCTCCATCCACGCGCTGCCCGGCCCGGTGAGCTCGGAGGTGGCCTTGCCGTCGTCGTCGACGCGGGCGGCCTTGCAGTGCTCGATGTAGCCGGTCTTGCCGGTCTTCTTCGCCAGCCATAGCAGAACCGCTCCGCGGTCGATCGCGGCGTGTGTGGAGGCGTTGATGGCCGCGCCGGCGAGCAGCGCGGTGGGCGTGACGCGGTAGCCGAAGGCGCGGGTGATCGCGACGGTCGCCCCGAGCTGCACGGCGGTGTACGAGGCGACGTGGCAGGCCACCGCACGCCTGCCGAGGGTGCTGGTGGTCATGGTCGGGCGGGTGGAGTTCGGCGTGGCGGGGGAGCCGTCGGCGTGGACCAGGTCCTCGCCGTACAGCCGCTTCCGCGAAGCCGTCTTCGACCCCTGCACCCAGTGGTCACAGGCGGGATGCAGTTCGCCGAAGGTCGCCAGCAGGGTGCCGAAGAGGGCCAGGCGCTCGGTGGTGAGGGGCAGACGGGGCATGCTGGGGTTCTCCTGATCTCGAATGCGGGTGAAGGGGAGCGGGGCGGCCGGCCTCTTTGCCGATGCTGCGGCCGACCCCGTGTGCGGCTTCCGCCCCTGGCCACACAGGCCGGGGGCGGGAGCCGTCAGAACGGCGGTTCGTCTGGCCAGGCCGGGACGGGCAGGAGCCGGATGCGCAGCTCGCGCCGCATCGCCCAGCAGCCGCACGCCTCCATCTCCGGGAACGGGCCGCCGGTCCACCAGCCGCCCGCGCCCCGGCAGTCGGGGCAGGAGCGACGGGCGACGGGGGCCAGCTCGATGCGGTGGCGGTCGGCGTGCAGCTTCCAGTGGCCGGCCTTGAGGGCGACGGCGGCCGCGGCGACCGTGCCGGACACGGCGGCCGCGACCAGCGCGGCGGTTCGAATGCGCACGGCGTCAGGGCCGGGCGAAGGGCTGGACGGTGAAGTGGGTGCCCTGCCCGGAGGCGGCGGGCGTCGCGGCGAGGAAGCCGGGGTCGGCCTGCGCGATGTCGCCCAGCAACGCCTTGATCCAGTCGGTGGGGCGTTGGAGGTCGACGCGGAGCGCGGTGAAGTCCGAGAGCCGCACCCGGTGCGGAGCCGCGCCGTAGCGGCGCGCCCACAACCGGGAGCGGATCAGCTTCGCGGCCTCGGTGTCGGTGGGCCTGGCGGGCACGCCGCGCGGCACCGCCCGGCAGGTGGCGGCGTGGATGTTGGCGCCCTGGGCGGCCTCCGTCTCCGTCATCACGTTGCTGGCGGCGTTGCGGTCCGCGCGGTGCGTGCAGCCGAGGCAGGCGACGGCGTAGCGCGCGCTGCTCCGGTCGGGGTCGCCGGTGTAAACGAGGACGGTCGCGCCCTCCAGTGCCCGGAAGCGCTGGGAGACGAGCGTGCCTTCCGGCGTCCAGGTCTTGGGGGCCGGGGCGGTACGGGTGAACAGAGCCACGGTGACTCTCCTTCGCAGGGATCGTTGATCAGGCGGCCAGCCGGTGGGTCACCGGGGCCGTAGCGGTGAAGTAGGTGTCGGGGCTGGGCTCGTAGCCCTTGTGGCACGGGTCGCAGCAGCCCTGGGTGCGCAGCGGGAGGCAGAAGTAATAGCGGCGCTTGCACTCCGGGCAGGTGGACCTCGCGGCCATCGCCCGGTCCAGCGCCCATTCCTGCGCGAGCGTCGGCGTCCGCTTCGGCCGGGCCAGTTCCACGTCGTAGAGCCAGCCCCGCTGGGGGTGGTTGCACGACTGGTCAGGCCGGTAGGCGCAGTACTTGCAGCGCAGGACCGCGACCGGGCCGTGCCCGCCGGGGCTCAGTCCCCGCTCGCGCAGCTGCCTGCGGGTGACCAGGCCCTCGGGACAGGTGCGCCGATCGAACTCCGAAACCAGCGGGTTCGCAGAATCTGGTGGTAGCCGTGGCAGGAACTCGCTGGTGGGTTGTCGGTTCTGTAGTGAGAGGCGCTCGGGTTCGTGCCCGACGCGTCAGGCAAGATGAGGGCTCCAATCGGTTGGGGAGGGGCCTGGGGTGGGTTACGTACTGCAGGCGGTAATCGCAGGGGACGAGCTGCTGAGTGCCGCGGCACGGGACGTTCCGGGAGCCCGAGTGGCGCCCCTTCGGCAGGGCCTGTCGCTGATGCCGATGACGGATGAGGTCTTCGACGGCGTCACGGACGGCAGCGCCGCAGGGGATCTGGGTTTTTGGCGGCTGCCAGGTGGCTTCGAGAGAATGCTCGCTCAGTGGTCGGTCTCAGGGCCGGTTGCCTATGTGGAGGCCGAGTACTTTGGTGGCGGCGGCGAGCAACGAGCCGCCGTCTGGGCTGACGGGGCCCTGGTGCTGGGGCCGCTGGATGTGCCAACGAAGAAGCGGTTCTCCCGAACAGTCAGCCCGATCTCCCAGTCCCTGGGGCGGCTGGGCGCGCGAAGGGGCCTGGGTGAGGACGAGTTCGAGGCCGTGGGGCTGGACCGTCACCGTGACAACGAAGTCTGGATCTCGTCCAGCGCCTGCTAGGCCGTCTCTTTCGGATCACCGACCGGCATACTGGGCGTCATCCAACGGCTGGAAGCAGACAGCGTGCAATTCGACATATTTCGCATCGGCGCAAGCCTTTCGACTGCCACCGTGATGGCATTCGCCCCGTCCGCTTGCGGGACAGCCAAACCCGCCCCCACTCCGAAGGCCGTCACTCATGCCGAATTGGTCGGCCGGTGGGACGGGGAGGGGGAATGCGGATCGCCGATCGTCCGGCTACGCGACGACTACACCTTCTCCAGCAAGGACTTTCCGGTCCAGTGGGACGGCCCCGTGCCGGACTCGCAGGTGACACGCCGTTCAAGCGACGGGAAATGGCATGGGGTCAACAACGACCCCGGCCTGACGCCTTATCTGGTGCTTAGTTTCAAGAATCACAACGACTACCAGTTTCTGCCGTTCTATCTGGAGCACGGAAAGCTGTGGATGGACGGGACTGTCTCCGCGGACGGCGGGGACCCCTATCTCTACACATGTCACTACAAACGCACTTCCGCCGACCCTGAGGCCTAGGCCTGTGTGGAGTCGATAGTGAAGCGCTCGGGATAGGCCGCGCGGACGTAGCAGATCGCGGTGTGCGAGGTAATTCCGAACAGACGCATCAGCCGGATCGGATCCGCGGTCTCGCGGGCCTCGTCGAGGAATCGGTCTTGCCGGAGCTGTGTGGCGTTGATCCCGATCCGGTCCCGCAGTGTCTGGAAGTTGGAGGCGGTGACTGCGGGCTGGTCAACATGCATGGCGGTGATGGGGCTGACGATCATGTGTCTGTGCTGCAGCCCGGCGCTGCAGCACCTGCACGTCCGCCAGGCCGCTGTCCTCCGGGCTGCCCGGGCCTTGCTCATCGCCGTCCTCCGGCTGCCCGGTGAGCAACGTCAGACGGCGGCGACTTCCTGAATCCCGCATAGCCCCGCAAGTTACTGGCCGAACTCGCAGAATCTGCCAGTAACTCGGGAAACTCGACACGGACGGATGACGACCGCCAAGAAGGCCCTCACCTCCCCACTTGCACTGATTCCCGTACAAGAAGCGCTGACGAACCCGCGTGAACTCCAGTTGGCAGGGTCGCGGTGCTGCGCGGCACCTTCTTGACCTCGCGGCGGCGCCCCTTCTTCCGGGGGCGGGGCATCAGCTGCTCCAGGTACCGGGGAGCCGGGCGGGGCGCTGCGGGCGGGGCTGGCCGATGCGGCGGCGCGGGCGGGGGATGAGCACGGTGTGTCCTCCAACAGGGTTGATGGCGGGCAGTGCTGCGCCCGTCGGCGGAAAGTCCGTCGACGGGGCGGAAGGGGTGAGGCGGGCGGCCGGTCGGCCTGTCCGGTCCTCGCCCGCGTACGGCGGGCGAGAGCCAGGCAGGGCGGCGGGTCAGCGCTTTTGGAGCGGGTGCACGTTGTCCGGGGTGTCTTCGGCGGGCGGGGCTGCCGGGGCCGGGAGATGGATGTGCGGCTCGATCTGGTGACCGGCGTTGTGGATGTGGGTGAAGAACGCCGGGCGCAGGGTCAGGCCGCGCAGCGCGAACGCGGAGGCGGCGGTCCAGGCGAGGACGGCGAGCCCGGTGGCGATGGTGCGGCCGTCGGCGGGCGCGGCGCTGTAGACCATCGCGATGCTGGCCGCGCCCCAGGCTGTCCAGGTGATGCGGGCTCCGCTGCTGCGGAAGAACCCGCCGACAAGGCCGAAGAGACCGACGACCTGCCAGACGGTGTAGACGGTGGAGGCGCTGATCGGGAGCGAGGCGGAGTGGGCCGCGATGTACGAGCGGATCGGCTGGTCGGCCACGGCGAAGACGCCGTTGGAGGTGTCGGTGCCGACCTGGACGCGCGGGACGGCGGTCAGCAGGTCGTGCAGCGCGGCGGCCAGGACGTCGGTCGCGCCGTCCAGCAGGATGATGACCGCGCAGATCGCGGCGAGTCCGAGCGCCGCCTTCACCCAGTTCGCCATGCCGTGCCAGCCGAGCTCGGGAACCTGGCGCACGTCTTCCCAGCGCCAAGCCGACGGGTTCGCGGATTCCTGGAGGAGAAATCCAGGGAACCGGAGGGAGGTTCCTCCTCTTGAGGCAGAGTAGCCCGTGGGTTTGGCTTCGCTCACTTCAACCGAAAGAGCGGCAGCATCCCTGCGCTGCCCACCCGGCTCGTCGGCCTGCTTCGCAGATCGGCGCGATCGTTCCGCGGAAAAGAAGCCGCGCTGTCTGCCGCAGAGCTGACAGCATCCGGTGTCATGGCAGATGACAGCACTAACGAGTTGGTGCGTGATAGCGGGTGAGGCGTCGTGCCAGGTTGGTGGCATGATCCGGGTGTGGCGATCATGGTGAATCGGGCGGTGCTGGCGCATCGGTTGTTTACGGGGATCTCGCGGCGTCATCTCGCGTGTCTGATCAAGGAGTTGGCTGTGTCGTGGCAGGCCGGCCTGGAGGGCCGCCGTCATGCCGTGCGGGGTGGGGCCAGGAAGCGGGCCGCGGGTGCCGGCGCCCGTCACCAGCTGGTTTTCGTCGACCGCCTGGTGGCCACGCTGATCCATCTGCGACACGACCTGCCGCACTCGGTGCTGGGCCTGCTGTTCGGCGTCGACCGCTCCACCATCACCCGTGCGATCGCAGAAGTACGCACGCTCCTGGCCGAGCGGGGGTGCGCGGTTCCCGACCGTCCCGGTCTGCGGCTGCGGCTGCGGCTGCGGCTGCGGCTGCGGCTGCGGCTGCGGCTGCGGCTGCGGCTGCGGACGCTGACAAACGTGTTCGCCTACGCCCAGGCCGAGGGCATTGAGCTGCGCTTGGACGCCACCGAGATCCAGGTCCGTCGTCCGCCGGCCGGACGTGGCGGGCGGCGCGCGTTCGTCTCCGGTAAGAAGAAACAGAACACGATGAAGGCCACCGTCATCGCCGACTGGCGTGGCCGCACGTTATGGACCGATGCGCTGCGGCCTGGTCGTATGCACGATGCCACGGCCGCCCGCAACGAAGGCATAGCCATCTGCTTCCAGCACTTCCCCGACGTCGAGGTCCTCTTGGACGACGGCTACCTGGGCCTGAGCCGCGACCACCGCGGGCAAGCGATCACGCCGCCCAGAAAACCGCGTCCGGGAGCACTGCCCGGCAGAGTTGAGCAGTGGGAACGCGACCGCCACGGTCACTCATCCGACCGCATCACCGTCGAACACGCCCTCGCCGACCACAAACGCTGGAAGCAACTGACCCGCTGGACCCACCGCCGCGACCGCCTGCCCGACACCTACCGCGCCATCGTCGGCCTCGTCTCCGACCGCACCATCAACGCCTGACAACCGGCCACGACCAAGCCAAACACGACCCGCCCGCTATCACGCACCAACTCGTAAGCCTTGATGGCGCCCGTGAGCACGCCTTTGACGAAGTACTTCTGGAGGAAGGGGTAGACGGCGACGATCGGGATGATCGCAAGGATCAGCACCGCCATGGACATCGAGGTGGACGACGGCAGCGTGGCGACGCCGAGCGCCTTGGCGTTGAAGGTGTCGCCTTGCAGGACGTACGAGCGGAGCACGACCTGCAGCGGCAGCTTCGAGCCGTCGTTGATGTACAGCATCGCGTTGAAGAAGTTGTTCCAGTACTGGACCGCGTAGAACATCCCGACCACCGCGATGACGGCCTTCGACAGCGGCAGCACGATCCGCAGCAGGATGCGCAGATCGCCCGCGCCGTCGAGGCGCGCCGCCTCGTGGAGCTCGTCCGGGATGCCCTGGAAGAAGGCCCGTACGACCACGATGTTGAAGGCGTTGAGCATGATCGGGGCGATCAGCGCCCCGTATGTGTCGATCATGCCCAGCTCCTGGATGACCAGGTAGTTGGGGATGATGCCGGGGGTGAAGAGGAAGGTCCCGAGGACGATCATCAGCAGCGGCTTGCCCGCCACCGTGCCCGGCCGCGACAGCCCGTACGCCAGGGCCACCGTGCAGAGCAGGCTGAGCGCCGTGCCGACCAGGGTGATGACGACGCTGACCACCGCGGCCCGCGTGACCACGCCGCCGGAGAGGACCACGTTGTAGGACTCGAAGGTCGGATTGCTCGGGAAGAGCACGTAGCCGCCGTTGGCCGCGAGCTCCTCCTTGGTCGCCAGGCTGGCGCCCAGGCAGAGCAGGAACACAAGCGGAACAGGGCTTACCAATCTCCCAAACGTCTCAATTTCGCCTCCATCACACCTTGGGAACCATCCCCCACGCATGCTAGCTTCCCCGTTTGATTCCGAACTGCCATGACACAACGGCAGCTTCGAGACAACAAGCATGTCTTCAGACATGGCTTCAGACATGGGAGGCCCCATGAACAGAAGCGCCGCCGTGCCCCTCGGCGCGGCCTTACTCCTTCTCCTCGGCACGGCCGTGCCCGCCGCCGCGGGAACCCCCGGCGACGGCGCGGCCACCGACGGGGCGACGCTCTACCGCGACAACACGGTCGACGTCTCCTACCGCCAGGTCGCCCCCGGCGACGCGGCGTGGAGCCAGGTCCCGGCCGCCCTCCGCGGCAGAGCGACGGAGGGCTCGTACGTCGCCCGGCTCCAGCTCGAGAACGTCTCCGATCACCCCGTCTCCAAATGGTCGCTGACCTTCGAGCTCTCTGACCGCATCACGGACACCTCCGCCGCGAAGCTCGCCGCCCCCCAGGACGCGCGCACGACGCTCCAGGGCGTCGGCCCCACGAACACCCTCCAGCCGGGCAGGACCGAGACCGTCTGGTACCGCGCCGAGCCCGGCGCCAAGGCCGATACCCCGACCTGGGCGTCCTTCGCCAAGCACGGCATCTCGCCGACGGAGGACACCGACGGCGACCGCCTCCCCGACGACCTGGAGGTGCGCGCCAAGCTCGACCCCAAGTCCGAGGACACCGACGGCGACGGCCTCTCCGACTTCGCCGAGCTCGGCTACCGCTTCAGCAGCCCGCTCAAGGCCGACACCGACGGCGACGGCACCAAGGACGGCGCCGAGGACCCCGACAAGGACGGCCTCACGACCGCCCGCGAGCTCAAGCTCCGCACCACGCCCACCCGCGCCGACACCGACCAGGACGGCCTCTCGGACGCCCGCGAGCTGAAGCTCCGCACGGAGCCCACCAAGGCCGACACCGACGGCGACGGCGTCCAGGACGGCGAGGAGACGAGGCTCAACGCCTCCCCCCGCGCTAAGAACTCCGCCTTCGACGTGACCCGCCGCGCGGACGGCGGCGCCACCGCCGCCGAGGCCACGCTCAAAGGCCTGCGCGCCAAGCAGGTCGGCGGCTTCCAGGTCACCAGGCTCCCTGCCAAGCAGCGGGAGTTCCCGGAGTCCACTCCGGGCTACCTCGGCAACGGCTTCCAGGTCTCCGCCCCCGCGGACGGCGCCGCAAGGCTCACCTTCCGCCTCGACCCCGACCGTACGGAGGGCACCGCACCGGCCCTCTACCGCTACGACGAGAAGGCCCGCCACCTCGTCAAGCAGTCGGGCCAGCAGCGCAGCGGCAGCACGATCACGGCCACCGCCACGGCCGACAGCTCCGCCAAGTACGTCGTCCTCGACAGCCACGCCTTCGACAAGGCAGGCCCCAAGGCCCCTGGCAAGCGAATCCTCTCCGACGGCCCCGGCGACGGCGGAGACCCGGGTGACCCGGGCGACCCGCCCCCGACCGACATGCTGATCCACCAGTCGTCCTTCCGCGAGGGCCGCCGCAAGGCCCCCGACCCCCAGCACCCGCCCGTCCCGGCCGACCCGCGCGTCGCCGACGACCTCACCTTCAACGACTACAACTTCGACGAACTCACCGACCTCGGCTGGGAGTTCTGGGTCGCCCGCATCACGCCCGAGTCCTGGATGTGGGCCGAGTTCAACGACATCATGAACTTCGGCAAGCTCGGCGCCGACGCCGACTACGCCCAGTCCGTCGACGACCTCCGCAACGCCTTCCGCTACGGCCGCGGCGGCCAGAGCGCGGGCACGGTCACCGTCGACGACAACTTCGACCCCGGCCGCTACCTCTACCGCGGCTCCGGCACGGCCCTCTCCCGCGCCGTCGGCGCCTCACCACAGGAGAAGACGTACACCGACAAGGCCAGCCAGATCATCAAGCAGTCCCTCATCGACAACAAGGGCCGCACCGATCAGCTCAAGGTCCAGGAGGACCTCTCCAAGAACTTCCTCTTCCAGGAGTTCCTCCGCCAGGACGTGAAGTACCCGGTGTACGACTTCTCGCTCTGGGACGCCAACCAGCGCGCCCTCTCCATCGCGATCCACCAGTTCCACGGCCACACGATCGCGCTGAAGGACTACAAGGTCGAGGGCAACTCCTTCTCCGGCAAGCTCGTCTTCCACTCCTACGACCACTTCGGTCTCGACCCGGACGACGAGATCACGGAGTACGGCTTCATCGACTGGTTTACGCTCCAGCACTATGACCGGTTCGACGGGAAGTACCCCCCGCCGATCGCGCAGGCGGACATCGAGATCCCCATCAGCGGCACGTTCTGACCTCGCCGACCTGATGCCCCACAGGCGCTCGCCGGGCCGGGTCCTGGTCGTCACGCTGCTCGTCGTGACGGCCGGGTACCTGGCCTGGCGGGTCGCCGTCCTCGCGGGCCTGGAGGCCCACTTCGGCAGCGGCTTCGACGAGCAGCGCTTCAACCGGCTGCAGCAGGAGTACGACCGCCGCGAGGACGCCTTCGCCCGGGCCGACGCCCGGATGCGGAAGCTGATCGCGGAACACCCCCGCGCCGAACGCATCGACTGGAGCCGGTACCGGACCTGCGTCCGCGAGCCCGGCCGCCCCTCCGACACGTGCACGACGACGCCCCCGCGCGACCAGAAGGTGTACGACGCCCTCTGGGGCGTCAGCGTGATCCTCTACCAGCCCAAGGACGAGGGCCGCACGTTCTACCGCTTCTACCACGAGGACCCCCCGCGCTACACGATCATGCGCGCCCCCGAGGACACCGCGGAGGAGGCCGAGGAGTACGCGGACGCCCACGGCTTCCGCTCCACCCGCCCCCTCGGGCCCGGCTGGACGATCCTCGGCCCGATCGACGACATCGGCCGCGAGGAGAAGCAGTTCCCGTAGGAGGGCTCGCGGAACGCTTCGCCGGGAAGCAGCAGGGAAGCAGCAGGCACGAGAGGAGACCCCCACCCCCGTGAACACGTTACTGATCACCGCCGTCCGTGTCATCGCAGGCCCCGCGGACCGGGTGACCGCCGACGGCGCCGTGCTCGTCGACGAGAGCACCGGCGCCGTATCCGCCGTCGGCCCCGCCGCCGAGCTGGACGCGACGGTGGACCCCCAAGTGCCCCGCCTGCGCTGCCCGGGCGCGACGGTGCTGCCCGGCATGACGGACTGCCACGTCCACCTCGCCTTCGACTCCGGCCCCGACCCCATCGGCACGACGGCGCAGGCCACCCCGGCAGAGCTCTCCGCAGGCATGGCGGAACGCTGCCCTTGCCGAAAACGTCATCCATTGAGGTCATGCGGCATGTCGGTACTCGTGGAGAATGCCGCCGAGGCGATCACGGCGGCGTATGTCGAGGCGGGCGATCTCGTCCGGATCAGTGATCGGCGTGGGCAATGGATACAGCGGGCGGGCATTCGCGATGCCCTGATGCGGCCGATGGGAGTTGTAGAACTGTTCGAACGCGCGCAAGGCGTGGAGCAGATGCCGCTGATTCCAGATCAACGTGCGGTCCAGCAGCTCGCGCCGGCAGGTCTGCACCCACCTCTCCATAATCGAGTTCATTCTCGGCATCCGGACGCCGCTGAGCACAACCTCAATGCCCGCATCGGCGAGGATCGCGTCGAACAAGGCGGGGAACTTCCCGTCCCGGTCCCGGATCAGGAACCGCGCCCGGCAGCGTGCGTCCTCCAGGTCCATGACGAGATTCTTCGCGGCCTGCACCACCCAGGCGGCGGTCGGGTGGGCCGTGGCGCCCAGAATCCGGATCCGCCGACTGCCGTGCTCGATCACTGCGAGCACGTACATCCGTGCCCCGGACAAGGTGACCGTCTCGAAGAAATCGCACGCCGGCAGGGCGTCGGCCTGCGAGCGCAGGAAATCCGCCCACGTACTTGAGCCCCGTTGGGGCGACGGATCGATCCCGGCCTCCCGCAGGATCTCCCAGACCGTGGAGGGGGCCACCGTCACGCCCAGCACCAGCAGCTCGCCGTGGAGGCGCCGGTAGCCCCACGTGGGATTTTCCCGTGCCATGCGCAGCACCACGGCGCGGATGGAGCGCACGGTGCGGGGCCGACCCGGGCGCTTCGGCTTGGACTCGGCGGCGTGGCGGCGGGCGACCAGGTCGCGATGCCAACGTAGCACCGTGTCCGGCCGGACCAGCAGCCGCAGCCTGCGCAGCACGTCCCGCGGCAGCCGGTGCAGCAGCGCCGCCAGGAACGCCCGGTCGCTCGGGCTGAACCGCACCTTCTCCATACCGAGTTGGCGCTCCAGCACCGACACTTGGTGGCGCAGGGCGAGGATCTCCACGTCCTTGTCCCGATCGCTCATCGGTAGCAGGCGCAGCATGGCGAACGCGTTCGCCATGCCCAAGTAGGCCAGTCGCAGCAGCACGGTTGGTCATCATGCCGCGTTGATCGATAGCCGCGCGACGGCGCAGACTCGACCGACCGCGCTCGACATCCCGTAAACCCCGCACACCAGCTCCGACCAGGGCGGATGAGGTTATCGGCAAGCACAACGTCACCGAGAACATCGGCCTGACTACCGCGGCTTAAACGGGCACCGAAACCACACCTCAGCACGCCCCGAAGCCCCATCGACCGGTCACCGCGCCATCAACGTGACAACGCCCAACACCGAGTTCCTGCTGCAGTGTTGACTTACCGGGCAAAGGTGATCACCATACGCTAGTGACCAGCATCATCCTGCGATGACACAGGGCCATCATGGCAGTTGAACCACGACACGATGTGCGTCGGCTGCGTGTGCGTCTGCGCGGCTACCTCCTCGCCGTGCTGATCAGCGCTGGGTGGGCGGTCATAGGTCACTGGTGGGTGGCTGAACCGTGGTCAGCGAGCATAGAAACCATGCTCTTCTTACTTGCGGCGGCCGTGCTCTACAGCGAGATCCGCGCCTGGCGACTCCGTCGCATCCACCGTATGCCCGATTGAGCGGAAATCAACGGGTAGCAGCAGTGAGTGTCTAAGCCTCGATCCACCGACGTGCTCTGAAGATGCTCTCTTGATCATTGTGTGAACTGGTTTCGATCGGTGGTCGTTGATGGGCAGGTGGTATCTACTGGTCTGCCCAGCTTTTGCCGCTGGTGCCATCCTCCTGCTCTTCGGACAGCACCTCACCCGAATCGCCGCGCTGGCCTCCAGCACGCTCACCGTCGTGGACGGCACCGCCTTCATCACCTTTCACCGCACCCCCATCCCCTTGCCCAACACTCTCGCCCAGCTCTTGACCGAGCTCACCCAGTGCCCCGCACCCACCGGCTGGAGCGCGAACACGTCATCGTGCTGGCTGTTCCCCGGCCGTGTGCCCGAGAAGGTCGTGCACCACGACGACGGAAGCGTGACCCTCAGCGGCGGGGCGAGACCCTCACCCTGCCCGCCCAGCACGTCGAGAAGCTGACCCAGATGTTCCGGACCGAGGTCACCGTGGACGAGGTGAAGGCCATCGCCGCGGAAGCCGAGCGGTATGGGATGGAACCACTGCTCGCGGCCACCGCCACCGCACAGCCGACAGTGAGCCGGCAAGCGGTGAGCGCGGCTTCGTTGCGCGGTGCGGTCATGGCGGGATCACCGAAAGTCGGGACCGTCGGCCGGACCGGCGGCTTCCGAAGCGGCAGGAGCAACCGGCCTAACGCCGTGCGATCAAGCCGAGGAGCAGTGACCATGCCAGTGTGCACACGCGACTTGACCAGCATCGACCGGAACCGGATGACAGTTGCCCCCTCCAACCGACACGAACAACGCGATCACCGACTCTTCCGCGATGGGCGGAGCAGATGCGGCAGTGGTGCGCCTGTGCCGGGGAAGCGGTGAGCCGGTTCAAAGCAGCGCTTGACAACGATGTCTTCGCTCCACACCTGTGCCGCGGGGTAAGACGCCGACTGACACCACTAACACTCATGAACCGTAGGCGCCGTGCCGGCGAGGACTGATACAGAGAGGTGTCCAAATGAAAGCGATCGTGGTGACGGACCAGGCCGCAGGAACGGCCGGGATGACGCTGACGGAGCGGCCCGAGCCGGAGCCGGCGATAAACGATGTCGTCGTTCAGATTCATGCGTCGGGATTCGTCCCGACCGAGATGGCGTGGCCCTCGACCTGGACCGATCGCCTCGACCGCGACCGAACACCGTCGATCCCCGGACATGAGCTGGCCGGAGTGGTCACCGCCCTCGGCTACGGCACGACGGGTCTCTCGGTGGGACAGCGCGTGTTCGGCCTCACCGACTGGCATCGCGACGGCACCCTCGCCGAGCACGCGCCCGTCGAGGCACGCAACCTCGCGCCGCTGCCGGGCGACGTCGACTTCACCGTGGGCGCGAGCCTGCCGATCTCAGGCCTCACCGCGTGGCAGGGACTGTTCCAGCACGGCCACCTCCAGGCGGGGCAGAGCGTCCTCGCGCACGGCGCGGCCGGCGCAGTCGGGACGATGGTGACGCAGCTCGCACGAGAGGCCGGCGCCTACGTCATCGGCACCGGACGTGCCGCCGACCGTCACAAGGCACTCGACTTCGGCGCAATGGAGTTCGTCGACCTCGACAACAACACCCTCGAAGACGTCGGCGAAGTCGACCTGGTCTTCGACGTCATCGGCGGAGACATCCAGAAGCGATCCGCAGGCCTGATCCGGGCTGGAGGAACACTGGTAACCGTCGTTGGGCCGCCCGAGGCGCGGCCCGCCCACGGCCTGGCGATCGACTTCGTTGTCGAGTCCGATCGTGCCCAACTGGGTGAGATCGTCCAGCGGGTGCGGGACGGACGACTGCGCACGAACATCGGCAACGTCGCGACCCTCGACGATGCCGTCACCGCCCTCAACCCGACCGAGCGACTCCAGGGGAAGACGATCATCCGCGTTCGTCCGTGAGGACCCTGTAGGTGCCGAGGAGACCGGCGAGCACAGGCGGTTCTCCTCGAAGATCCTGCCGCCGTGGTGCCGTAAGTCGCCGAAGGTCTCCGAGGTGCTGCCGCTGCTCTACCTGCACGGACTGTCATCCGGAGACTTCGTGCCCGCGCTGGAGCAGTTCCTCGGCTCTGCTGCTGGCCTTTCACCCGCGACGGTGACCCGGCTGACCAGGCAGTGGAGCGACGACCACGCCGCCTTCCAAGACCGGGACCTGTCGGACCGCGACTACGTCTACGTGTGGGCCGACGGTGTGCACCCCAAGGTCCGGCTCGGCCAGGCGCACTCGTGCGTGCTGGTCCTGCTCGGGGTGCGCATGGACGGCACCAAGGAACTGATCGCGCTCGCGGAGAGACTGCGCGAATCCACCGAGTCGTGGGCCGACCTGCTGCGCGACTGCCGCCGCCGCGGCATGCGCGACCCCGAGCTGACCCTCAGGCTGCCCGCCCCGTCCCTCCAGCCAGGCCGGGGTGGGCAACAACGGCCGCACCACTGCCCATTCCGCGTCCGACATGTCCGACGGGTAGCAGCGTTCCCTCTCCGGATGATCGGCCGCGTTGCCGTACACGTGCGCGAGGCAATCGCACGACACAGCGGACGAGTTGAAATCAACGGGCGCGGGCGCGTACAACAGCGACAACAGGGCCTCCCGGCACTGCTCGGTTCGGATTCGCATCCCCGAGCTACCGAGAGGCCCTGCCCTCATGCGCGTACAGCCGGAAGATCACCCGACCAGGAACCCTGTTCGATCTGCACGTTCCATGATCGGTACAACAACGGCTGCTAAACCTTGGTGAAGGTCCAGGACTGGAGCGGCGCGGCCATGATGCCCAGGGAGATGACCTTGGCGCCATTGGTGGCCGACTCCGCGGTGATCGCCTGGGCGCTGGCCGTCGTCGCCACCAGTGAGTAGCCGGTGGTGGCGGTCTGCCAGAGCGACCAGCGCTGGGCGGCGGTCGACGTGCAGGCGGTCTGGATGATCGCCTGACCCCCGGTGTTCGAGTTGGTGGAGATGGCGACGCAGAGTCCGCTGTAGACGCTCTTGAGTGTGTAGGTGTTGTCCGGGTTGGCGGTGATGACGAACTTCTGGTTATCGCCGGAGTGCGGGCTGTCCACGGTGAGCTGGGTGCCGTCGGTATTGGTCAGGGGGATGTCCATGGCTTTGCCGCCGGTCTTGAGCTGGTAGGTGGCTCCGGACTGGATGACCGGTGCGTAGACCTCGAACTCGTGCAGCGAGTAGCCGTAGCCGGTGGCGCGGGCGGTGCCCTGCATGCGGACGTAGCGGCCGGTGCCCGTGAGCCCGGTCAGGTCGTCGATGCCGCCGTCACCCGTGGTGGTCGTGTAGACCGTCGTCCACGTGGTGGCGTCGTTGGAGACCTGGATCTGGTAGCCCTTGCCGTACGCGTTCCCCCAGTGCAGCTTCACCTGACTGACCGGCTTGGGGATGCCGAGGTCGATGGTGATCGACTGGTTGTCGCTGTAGCGGCTGGACCAGCGAGTGGTGTAGTTGCTGTCCACTGCGTTCGCGCCCGCGACGCTTCTGGCCTCGGTGCTGGAAACGGTCACGGGCCGGCCTGCGGCGACGTTGCCCTGCTGGGCGTCGGTCGGCCAGGCCGGGTTGCGGCCGATGGTGTTGATCGTCGTGGTGAAGTTCGACCACGGGGTCACCAGCTTGGGTGAACCCCAGGTCTGCTGGGCCACCATGCGCAGGCCGTTCTTGATGTCATTGGCGACGCGTTCCTGGGTGGCGGTGTCGCGGTCGCACCAGACGTGGAGCTTGGTGCCGAGGTTCTTGGACTTCGAGGTGTCGCTGATGGTCTGGTTGCCCTGGAACAGGTCGGGGTTCCAGGTGTCATAGCCCCATTGGCTGTCCGGTCCGCTTGGTCCACCCGAGCCGAGAACGTAGTAGGTCGGGCTCCAGCTGTCGTTGGAGATCAGGTGCCCGTTGTCGATGTGCGCCTGCGGTGAGAGACCGAGGTTGTACCAGAACTCGAGGATGATGTTGGGGTTGACCGTAACGGCGGTGCCGCCGCCCACTCCGTCATTCCACGCGCGGGTGGTCTTGCCCTCGGCGCGGATGATGTCGTTGGCCCAGTTAATGAAGCCGAGGTAGACGTCCTTGCCGGTGGCGTTGGCGCCGTAGGTGTCCTGGGCGTACTGCTCCAGCTGCGGGTACTGGCTGTAGCTGCCGACTCTGTACTCGTCGGCGCCGATGTGGAAGTACGGGCCGGGGAACAGCGCCAAGTACTCCTTGTAGAGGTCCTTGAGCAGCGTGTAGGTCCCGGGCTTGCTCAGGTCGATGAACTCCGACTGCTGAGTGCCGGTGCTGGTGACCAGCCGCAGTTCGGGGTGGACGTTCAGGACCTGGCGCAGATGCCCGGGTGCATCGATCTCCGGGACAACGGTGATCTTGTACTTGGCGGCCAGTGCGATGATGTCCTTGACCTCTTGTTTGGTGAGGTGCTCGTAGGACACGATCTCCGGGTGCGAGGTGCTTTCGATCCGGAAGCCCTGATTGTCGGACAGATGCAGGTGGAAGTAGTTCATTTTGAGGTAGGCGAGTTCCTTCACGTGGTCTTTGAGCCACTGCGGGGTGAAGTACTTTCGCCCGATGTCCACCATGAGTCCGCGCTCGGGCTTGAGCGCCCAGTCCCGGGCCGTGCCCTGCGGGATCGACGTGCTCTGCTTGAGCAGTTGCAGGATCGTCCGGGTGCCATAGAAGGCGCCGCGGTCGTCCCGGGCGGTGATGGTGATCTTGTCGGTGACCGAGAGGGCGTAGCCCTCGGTGCCGAGGGCGGTGTCGGTGGAGCCGAGGGACAGGAAGATGTCGCCGGCCCGCAGGCTGGCGGTGGTGCCGATCACCTGGGTGACGGGGTAGCCGTTCAGCTCCCGCAGGTCGTCGGCGAAGACCTGGCTGGTGGTCGCCAGCGCCCTCGCGTTCGCGGCGGCGCGGACGATCCTGGTGGCGCTGGAGTAGGTGAACGACCCGGTGCCGCCGGTCCACTCCTGCAGCGCGGGAATCGTCTGGGGCTTGGGGTTGGGCGTGGTCTGCGCGCTTGCCGGGACGGTTGCCACCGAGACGGTGGCGGCCAGCCCGATGAGAACGGCGAGCACGCTGCGGAAAAGCGACAGTAAGGGCTTCATCTCGGTTCCTTCGCAGGGGTGATCAGGCCACGTGGGACGGCGGATTGGAATCGTGTCGTGTCCGGGACACCCATCGCCGGACAGAACAGCCACCGCGGATCCGGTCGGGATCCGCGGTGTCTTTACTGGGCCGGGATCGTCTGGGGCTTGGGATTCGGGGCGGTCTGCGCGGTCGTCGGGTTGGCCGCCATCACGATGGTGGCCAACCCGACGGCCACGGCGAGCGCGCCAAGGAAGAGCAACCGCAGGGGCCTCATCGTGTTCCTCGATTGAGCTGGCGGATACAGGGTCGCGGTTGGGAAATTGGTCTAAACCACCGGTAGTTCAGCGGGTGATGGGGGCGGTGTCAAGAGGGTTGGTCAATTCGGCGAGCAAACGACATGGTCTGCGCCTCAGTCTGGTCCGTGACGGGCCGCTGGTTCGCGACCTGCGGGCGGAGGAGCCCATACCTACCGTGGTGAAGTTTCCGAACGACTCACCACGGCCGCTGAGTTACAGACCGGCAGAGCTCCGGTGCTCTGAGCCCCTGAGTCAGGGGTCTATCAGGAATCAGGCTCTACGAAAATCTTGTCAGAGCCAGGTATCAGGTGTAGTTCGTCGGGCATGACCTTCATAACGCCGGGTGTGGCCGCTGCCGGCATCAAGGCCACGGGCAGCGTGGCCAGCGCTCTGACCGGACGGTACCGGCCCACGGGCGTGCCCCGGCTGGGCAGCAACGAGGACCGGGCGCAGGCCTACCGGCGGTTGCTGGACGCTTCCGCCCGCCCTTTCGGCTACGCCTACCAGTTGGGGGTGTTCACTCCTATGTGTAAGTGATGGTCTTGCTGGGTGCTGGTCGGGCCCGTCCTGACCTGGAGTTTGTGACACACAGTGAGTGATTTGATGAACGAGATCAGCCCGCAGGCCGCGCCCATGGGCAGCCGTGAGGAGGCCGCCCGACGCCTGGCGGGCGCACTGTCGCCTGCGGCGATCGACCGGATGCTGGCGGACGCGGAGGAGGCCGGGGTCGGCATCGACGGGGCCGGCGGGCTGCTGCAGCAGATGATGATGATGATGATGATGATGATGATGATGAAGGCGGTCCTGGAGCGGGCTCTGCAGGTCGAGATGGCCGACCACCTGGGCTACGAGGCCGGCGACCCGGCCGGTCGGGGCAGCGGGAACTCCCGCAACGGCAGCTTCCCCAAGACACTCACCACGACGGCGGGGCCGGTCACGGTGGACGTGCCCAGGGACCGCAAGGCCGCCTTCGAGCCGGTCATCGTGCCCAAGGGGCGACGGCGCCTGGCCCAGGTCGACGACATGATCCTGTCCCTCTACGCCCGCGGCATGACCACCCGCGACATCACCGCGCATCTGAAGGAGGTCTACGGCTCCGAGGTCTCCCCGGCCCTGGTCTCCAAGATCACTGATGTGGTGGCCGACGAGATAACCGCCTCGCAGAACAGGCCAGTTGACGAGGTCTATCCCATCCTCTACATCGACGCACTCAGCGTGAAGGT
Organism: Streptomyces sp. NBC_00873; assembly: GCF_045207415.1. Taxonomy (NCBI): domain Bacteria; kingdom Bacillati; phylum Actinomycetota; class Actinomycetes; order Kitasatosporales; family Streptomycetaceae; genus Streptomyces; species Streptomyces sp. NBC_00873. The sequence continues at coordinate 8,285,303 of NZ_CP108803.1, read as the reverse complement.
CCGCGACGGCGGCATGGTCACCAACAAGTCCGCCCACCTGGTCATCGGCGTCGACGTCGACGGCATCAAGAACGTCCTGGGCATCTGGATCCAGGACACCGAAGGCTCGAAGTTCTGGCTGAACGTGCTCACCCAGCTGAAGAACCGCGGCCTGCGCGATGCGCTGATCGTGTGCTGCGACGGCCTGACCGGCCTGCCCGAGGCCATCAACACCGTCTGGGACAAAGCCCTGGTCCAGACCTGCGTGACCCACCTGATCCGGGCGTCGATGAAGTACGTCTCCTACAGCGACCGCAAGAAGGTCGCCGCCGCCCTCAAACCCATCTACACGGCCGCAACCGAGTCCGAGACACTGTCCGCCCTGGACGAGCTGAGGGCGAACTACAGGACGCCAACGCCCTCATCGCCCTCGCCATACTCAGCCTCGGCGGCCACCGCCCCCAACTACCAGGCCGTCACACCGCATAACCCCACCCACGGAAGCGACCGAAGAGCCCTTTGTTAGGACATCTAAGCGACCCCGCCGGGGCCATGGCCGTTGCCCGGAGGGCCTACGCGGATCGTGCGGAAGTAGTCGTAGGACACGTGGGCGGTGCGGACCGGGTGGGGCTGCTGGTCCCTCTCGATGATGTAGTGGTGATGGGGCAGTTGCCGCAGGTTGGCGAAGATCCCCGCGAAGTCGATCTCGCCCTCTCCCAGGTCGGTCTCGACGTCGTTCCACGGTGCGCCGTCCTTGACGTGGAGCATCGGGAACCGCTTCTCGTACGACCTGAGGTAGGGGGCCGGGTCCGCACCTGCCCGCAGGATCCAGTAGAGGTCCATCTCGAACCAGACCAGATCCGGGTCGGTCTCCTCCAGCCACACGTCGAAGAGAGTCTGCCCAGACTGCGGATCCGCGTGGAACTCGTTGTCGTGCAGGTGGGCATACCAGCGCAGCCCCCGGGCTCGGGCGGCCTCGCCCCACTGGTTCATCTCCCGCGCCATCGCGCGGTAGGCCTGGGCGGTCTGGGCGCCGTCCATGTAGGAGACGCCGACGTACTCCTGTCCAAGCGCCACCGCGTTGTCGAAGGTCTGCTGCGCCCGGGCGCCCCGGAAGTCGCCGGGGTTGTGGTGACTGCCGATCAGCCGCAGTCCGTTCGCATCGGCGATCCTGCGGAACTGCTCGGCGGTGCGCCCGCCGTAGGTGTAGGCAGGCTCGATCTCGGCGTAGCCCGCGTCGGCGATCATCTCGAGTGTGCCCTCGGGATCGACGGCGAGCATGTCGCGCACCGAGTAGAGCTGGAGACCGATGCGGCCTGCCGGAACCCGTCTGCCCGCGTCTCCGGGGGCCGGGGCTGCCAGCGACGGCCAGGCCTGCGATCCAGCGGCCAGAACGGCGGCGGAGACCGCTGCTCCACGGAGGAATTGACGGCGACTGCGTGACTTTCCTTGAGCGGAGTCCATCTTTGTCCCTCTCTCGGCGAAAGTTGAGAGGATGCTATGGACACATCAACTGCTCGCACAAGGTCTTTGACCTCGATCGCTCCAGCCATCAAGGTCACCCATTCGACCCCGGAACCCCCGTTCCACCCTCAGGAAGCCTCATTGCGGACCGTTGAATTGCTCAGCCGTAGAACGGAAGTTCAGCGAAAGCCGGGCTCGGCATCCGGTCGGCGGAGGTACCTGAGCCGAGCGGCCGCCAGGCCGAGCGGCGGAACCCACCACCGGCCCCGGCCACGCTTCCTTGAGGTTGTCCGTCACGGCCGGCACCGCCCGAGACGCAGCAACGCTGCTGCCGCCTACGGTCCGCAGCCGGCCCGCGAGGCCAGATGCTGGTCCATCTCGGCCTCCAGCGCGGCCTGCATCAGGTGCTGGGCCAGCTCGGGCAGGATCCCGCCCTCGCCCATCAGCCGCAGCCCGCCCTCGGCGGTCCGCTCCACCGCGAGCGCGGCCAGCTCCTCCAGCAACTCAGCGGACAGAACGTTCACGGATACCGGCATCGACTTCACGTCGGCACCCTGGGCGCTCTCACCAGCCTCGGCAAGCGACACGCCCCCAGCAGACTCGATCAGGTGACCAGTACTCGTACTCATCAGGTGACTCCTTCGTGGAGGGCCCACACCTGATTCATGGCTCTGTCCCGTAATCGGTGGTAGCGCTATGTGGTGGTCATTGGAGGAGGATGCGGTGGCGGAGCAGGGGAAATCCGGCTCGGCCGTGCATCTGTCTCGTGATCCTCTTGGTGCGTGTGTTGACGCCCTCGGTGCGGCCGTTGTGGTGGGGGTGAGTGAGGCCGGCGTTGACCGCGGCGCGGTCGAGTTCGAGGCCGTTCGCGAAGGTGTGCAGGTGGGGCAGGTTGCAGGCGCGGACGGCTGTGATCCACTCGGTGAGCTTGGTGTCGTTGCCGGTGGCGGGGGTGAGGAGTTCAGCGAACTCCTTGACGAGACGCGCGAGTTAGGTCATCTCGGGGCAGGCGGCGGTGAGTTCACACAGGAGTTCGGCGTCCTTGTCCCGCAGGTTGTCGGGGTGGGTGAGGAGAAGGCGGGCGAGGCGGCGCGGGGTGATGACGGGCCGGTCGCCCTCGGCCCGGCCCTGGGTGATGTAGCGGTAGAGAAGATTGAGGCTGCCGGTGTAGCCCAGTTCCTTGATCTCGCGGAAGAGCTGAAGCACGGGGACGGCGGGGTCCGCGGCCCGGCGGGCGCGCAGGTGGTCGCGGTAGGGGTCGACGAGGGTGGGCCGGTACTGCGGGGCCCGGCGCAGGGCGTTGGGCTCCTGGGTGCGGGCGTAGCGCTTGACGGTGTTGAGGGCGAGGTTCAGGCGGCGGGCGCATTCGAGCAGGCCGACGCCCTTGCCGAGGAGGTCGTGGACCTGGTGCCAGCGTTCGCGGGTGGTCTGCCCGCGTGCTCCCTCGGGGCGGGGTGGGTTGACGGTGGCCCAGCAGGAGCTGTGGGAGCGGACCTCGGCCAGGGCCTTGTCGCAGAGGTTGTGCCACAGGTGCCACCGGTCGCTGACCTGCACCGCGGCGGGCAGGGCCCGGCGTATGGCCTCGCCGTAGGCGCCTGAGCCGTCCCGGCAGACGATCTCAGCGCCGGGATGTTCGCGCAGCCACGCCTCAAGGGTGTCCGCGCTGCGGTCGGGGAGTACGTCGATCCGCTCGCCGGTCTCGGCGTTGATCACGATGGTGGCGTACCGGTGGCGGCGCTTGAGCGCGAAGTCGTCCACGCCCAGCACCCGCGGCACCCGGCGCGGAGGCAGCGGCAGTCGCATGAGCGTCCGCAGGGCGGTCGAGCGCGACACCGCGGTGGCCAGAGCCCGGGAGAGGCGGGCGCCCGCCCGGCCCGCTAACTCCTTGACTACGCTGCCGAGTTGGTCGGTGAGCCGGTTCGTCCGGCGCTGGTAGCGCCCCAGCAGGCCGGGCACCTGCTCACGAAACGTCTGCCGCGGACAGCCCAGCACCGGGCACACCAGGCGCCGCACCCTCACCGACACCACCACCCGCCTGCCGTCCACCGCCACGTCCGCCACCGTCCGGCCGTGAAAGCCGTGCACCCGCCCGGTCGGCGTCCCGCACACCGGACACGGCACCGGATCATCGCGGGTACGCGCCACCACCCGGACCAGCTCACCCTCATCCGCCACACCCTCGATGACCAGGGCAGACAGACCCGAAAACACCGCACCCACAAGGGCATTGACCTCAAGCACGCCCCAGCCTGACACACAGTGACGTACGGTCACCACCGATTACGGGACAGAGCCTGATTCATGACACTCCCGCCGCTGCCCACCCCTTGGGCGCGGTACCTGCATCACGGTGGACCGGGGGCGCTACGAGCGCGCGCAGCGGTGCTCACCGACCGAAGTGTGTGCGCCGGGCGGATCAGGCTGTCCCGGCGCACGGCTTACGGGACGGCCTGGTTCTCAGCCCACCGTGGGGCGGGCTGATGCGCACCGTCGGGTGTCAGAGGCGAAGATCTGGGCCAGGCATCTCCGGCCATTCTCCAGCACATGCCGGACGATCTCCGCGATGCCCAGGGCCTTGGGAAAGATGCCTGCGTGCGCTGCCCAATGCTCTGACCCGACCCCGTCCAGCGTGAGCGGCACGTCGAGGTCCGCGACAACCTCCTCGTCCGCATCGCCGAGATCGAACGCGAAGGACGGCTCGGCAAGGTGGAAACGCTACAGGTGAGCGTTGCCGGAGCGCAGGAAAAACTCGCCCAACTCGACCGAGACCCCGCCAGCCGCAGAGTTGTCGACCTCGGCGGCGAAGCCGACCAGGGCGAGACCGACTGCGATCTCCCGCACGGGCGTCGTAACTTCCGTACTGCCGGTGCGTTGGGCCCCTCATGCGACGGATCATCCGTCTGGCCGCCGGCGCGGCCGCTCTGCTCGTATCCACTCCCCCGCCCGTGCTCGCGGCGCAGCCCGCCGCTGCGGCCCGGATGGTGGACACCCACCGCTGCACACCGCGGGGCGACTACTGCATCGTGCTGCGGTGCGACACCTCCTCCCGGCGGGTGCCGCTGATCATCGCCCACAAGGTCTCCGGACGGGCGGGACATACCTACCGGGCCCGGTAGTCGTACAAGAAACCGGGACACGGCGCGAAGGCCAGCAGGTGGAAGCGGTCCTCGTGGACGGGCGACAACGGGCGGGCGCCCGGCGTCGCGGTGGAAACCCTGTGGAGGCACCGCGGCCGGTCCGGCGGACCGAAGATGCCCGAAGAGACCATGATGTGCATTCGGGCCCCCGGCGAGCAGGACGGGCTTGGTGGTCCGTCCCTCCTCCATCCCGCGGATGTGCAGGGTGATGGTGTCGCTGGTAAATAGCGGCCCGGATCGCATCTGCTCAAGCCGCCACGGCAGGTCATCGAATCCGTCAACGCGACCTTCAAAAGCCAGCTCGACCTTGAACGACATCGCGGCCGCACCCCGGCGGCGTGGCCGTCCGCGTCCTGCACCGCATCCTCGCTCTCACCGCAGCCATCTGGCGCAACGACCACACCGGTCAGACGACCAGACGCGCGCTCACCGCCTACGACCACTGAACCCGTTGGAATCGATCATCTGGGCGTCGCCGGCGCAGCATCGTGTAGCTGCCCGCCATCGCGGGCAGCGCCCACAGCAGGAGCACCACGGGAGCGGTGCCGCTGCTGTAGGGACCGGTGTCCTGTGTGATGACAGGGGACCGTCGAGGCGGCTTCCGTCTTCTCTGCGGAAGGAGCCGCGCGGCGTTCGTCAAGATGGCGCCTTCCCTGCATCACTGTGGGTGATCTCCGTGTTGCGCAAGCCTGGTAGTGATCTTCGGTGGCATCCCGGTGGCATGCTCGCTCCGGCAGGCCGAGGGGCCGGGCCGACGGTGTGCGGGAGGCTGTTGTGATCTGGGAGCAGGGCGGCCGTGCCCGGGTACGGGGCATGGGCCGAAGCGGCCGGGGCGGTGCCTTGAGGGCGCCGGTCGCCGTGGGCGCCCTCGGTGCCCTTGTCCTTGGAGGGTGTGCGGGGGGTGGCGGGTCCTCGCATCCGTTGCCGTCGGCGAGTGTCGTGGGCAGGGCCACGCTGTTCCCCTCCGATTCTGGGCGCGGTGGCGGCCAGGGTGGTGGTTCCGGGATCGGGTTCCCGGCCGTGAAGGTGGGTGAGTCCGCGGACACGGTCGTCGAAATGAAGAACAACGAGAAACGTGCCTGGGAGCACGACAAGCCGACGGTCGCCGGGGATGGTGCGGACGAAGGGGACGGTGTCCAGGGGGCCAAGGCCGCCGGAACCGGTACCGCGTCGGAAGCCACCGGCGACGGACACAACGTGTACCTGATCGTCGAGGACCACTGCGGTGACGATCCGATCCCGCCGGGGCAGTCCTGCACCTTCAAGATCCGCTTCATCCGGGGGTCGAACGATGCGCCTCCGGCCGTACTGCTGGAGATCGACTCACCGACGTGGCCGATCCGGACGGTGGTTACCGCCGTCAGTGAGCCGGGGGTCACCCCCAACACCGTCCCGTCGGGCCTTGAGACATCGGGCCCGGCTGTTTCCCCGGGGACCACAGGGCCGACGAGTCCCACGGGAAGTCCGACCGGTCCCGGCGAGTCCCCTGTGCCCCAGCCGCCGAGCGAGGCGCCGCAGAACACCGCCCCTGCCACTCCCGGAACTGAGCCCGGCGGCGGCGTAACACCGCCTCCCCAGCCGGCGACGCCTGGCGCCCCGGCGGCCTGACGGCCCGCAAGCTGCCCGGCGTACCGGGGGCGCGGGTGGGGTCAGGATGCCCCCGTTCCCCAGTACTCGCCGCGTACCTGCACCCGGATCGACGCGTCGTCCATGAGGATCATGGTGACATCTCCCCACTGCGGGTCCCGGTTGCCAGGGATGAGGTAGTAGTGCGTCTTCGAGTGGGCCAGTACCCGGTAGCCCTCACAGCGGTAGCGGAACGGTTGGTGTTGCTTCCCTTCGTCCACGCAGCGGATCGCCGCGCTGGCCGGCTCGACCGGCTCCCGGGCGTGAACCAGGACCGCCGGCAGGTCGCTGAAGTGGCGCTGCGCCTCGGCGGCGGCCGACGACTCCCCCACACCCCGGGCGTAGCGGGCCACGTCGAAGAACAGGACCATGGCGAGAACGGCGACCATGAAGCCCTCGGCCAGGCGCCACGGCCCTTCGTCCTGGCCGCCGGACCGGTGGTAGAGGCGGAGCGCCAGCAGCATCAGTACCGCCCCGATGGCCACAAAGAGTGTGGGTACGAGGTCTCTCGGCCATCCGGACCTCAGCCGGCTCAGCACCAGATCCGACCACCACGGCGGTTCGAGGAACACCGGGAAACCGAGGAGCAGCAGAGCCACGCCCACGGCCGCGGCCGACCGGCAGACAAGGGTCCGCAGTTGTGTGTGGCGGGGACGGGCCAGTTCGCGCTCGGCCCACCGGAAGGCGAAGAAGACGAGGACTCCGAGGGTCAGCAGGACCCAGACCGGGAGGAAGAGCGCCTGGGGGCTGCCGAGCAGGTAGTCCTGGATCGAGTAGTCCAGTTGGTTCACCCGGATGCCGAAGTAGGTGTAGTAGGCGTTCCAGTAGGTGGCTCCGAAGTAGTACAAGAGGCCCAGAACAGCGGTTCCGGGCGTCGCCACATAGGCGGCCTTCTCCACGAAGGACTTGCTCTTCGGCTTCTCCTCGGTCACCTGCTGCCGTCCCATCACTCTTCAGATGAAACAGGAATTATCCGGCGATTCGATCTTCATCCGGTGATCCGAACATAACCCGCATCGTCGATGAACGCAGATCGGGAACCGTTCTGAAGCCAGGCGTGCCCTGTTACGGGGAAGTTGGGGCTTTGCGTAGCTGGCATCTGCTTGAGGATCTGGCGGGGCGACGGTTGGTGGACCCGCTCAGGTCGAGAAACCGGCGGTAAGCGTCCCGGTCGCGTGCGGAGGGTAAGACACGGCGGGCGCGAAGGAACTGGGACATCGAGGTCTCCCGCAGCAGTCCGATCGCCCTTCCGGCGCTCAGACGGCGAGGCGACTGCCGATCGACCGGGCGACGGCAGCGTGGGAGAGGTACTCCCCGATGCTGTGGGCCCGGTCCCGGGCGTTGCCGACGGCGAGGTCGGTCGGGCTGTCCGCCCAGTCGTCGGCCAGCAGGCATCCGACAGCCACCGCGTCGGTCGGGCACCATGCGTTGAGCCAGTCCGCCACCTCCTCCGGGCTTATGGGCCCGCCGGACAGCAGCCGACGGTACACGCTGTCCATGCCGAGAGGACTGCCCGCCGTGATCAGGTGGACAACCTCCGCACCGGGAGGCAGCCGCGTGAGGAGGTCCATGCCGACGACGTGCCCAGGCTGTGGCTGACGAGGACCATCTCGCCCGCGTCCGGCACGGTCTCGAGCACGCAGCCCAGGACCCTGAGACACTGGCCGACTCAGGCCGTGGGTACGCCGACCGCATCCCACGCCTGGAGTACCGCATCGCGCTCCTGCGGCCCGTAGGCGTCGGCGGCGTCCACGGTCAGCCGAGCGAAGGACGTGAAGTCGGCGTCGCTGGCGAGCGTGCCACTGGTGAGCACGTCGTACCAGATACGGCCGGCGCCATCCCAGGCGTGGGCGCCAAGCTGGGTGGCGGCGAGGTAGAAAGCGTGGTTGGGGATGCCCGAGTTGATGTGCACGCCGCCATTGTCGGCGAAGGTCTGCACAAAGTCGTTCATGTGGGCAGGCTGCGGATCCTTGCCGAGCTCATCGTCGTCGTACGCGGTGCCGGGCGCCTTCATCGAGCGCAGCGCGACGCCTTGTACTCCGGGGCGCAGCAGTTCCTCTCCGATCAGCCAGTTTGCTTCCTCGGTTGTCTCGCCCTTGGCGTATTGCTCGACCAGGGACCCGAACACGTCGGACAGGTGCTCATTCAGAGCTCCGGACTGGCCCACGTATGCCAGGTTGGCGGTGTATTGGGTGACGCCGTGGGTGAGCTCGTGGCCGATGGCGTCGGGGGACTGAGTGAAATCGCCGAAGATGTGCCCGTCCCCGTCGCCGAAGACCATCTGCTCGCCGTCCCAGAAGGCATTGTCGTAGTCCCGGCGGTAGTGAACGCTGGCGTCCAGCGGGAGGCCGGCCCCGTCGATGGACGAGCGGGACAGGGTCTGCAGATAGAAGTCGAAGGTGGCTCCAAGGCCGTCGTAGGCTTGATTGACCGAGGTGTCCGGTACGTCGGCCTCACCCTCTCCGCGTATGCGTCTGCCGGGCAACTCCTGCCGGTGCTCGACGTCGCAGACGGTGCGGTCGGAGTGGTCGGGGCCGCGCGTCGGCCGGGCGGCGGTCGGGCCGATCTCGGCCGTCAGCCTGCGTTGGACGCGTTGTGCCGCGTCAAGCGCAAGGGTGCGGCGGGCAGGCTCGTGCACGGCCGAGTCCTCAGCTCGAGCCAGCCGGTTGAGCAGATGCGGTGGCACGATCGCACACGGCGTCGTGGCCACGGACCTGAGCGAGGAGCCTCGGATGTCGTCGGTCATGGGATGTGCTCCGATCGGTGCGGTAGCGCACCTCATCCGCCTGACGCTCGCGCTTTTCGCGGGTGATGGTACGCGTGCCGACTTTGGACTGAAGTGGTTGACGAACAGCGTCACCGTCGTCTGATCCGAGACCCGTAGGTCCACCTCGAGGCAGTCCCATGAAAACAGTGCTGGCGGTCCGTCAGATGCTGGTACGAGCCGTCGACGCCTGCGACGGACGTAAGGCGCTGCCCCCGCGATACTGGGTACGGACATACTCAAGGAGGTCGACGGGATCAACTACCTGAAGAGCACGCACGTCCGCCTTGAGATGCCGCGGCGCGAGGACGTCTTCATGTCGAAGGTGGCCAATTGCTCTGCCGAGCATGGAGTTCTCTCCCTGGAGGAGAAGACGCTTCCGGGTTCAACGGGCGATCCATGCGCGCGCGTGCTATGGCATCAGTTTCCGCCCGTCACCAGAGGCCTGCAACTCAGCGTCCAGCAGCTCCGGCCTTGGCCCGTCACTACAGCCAGGTCTCACCGAGGGGGGCGGCATTGGCCTCGGCGCCGGCACCGAGGCCAATGCCTCGAAAGCCAGGGTAATTTGGCGCAACTCGGCGTGGGTTTCCGGACGAGGCTCCACGGCGTGAGAGGGTTTCCGGTCGTGCGATCAGGCTGGATTGGGCATTTTGCCGGCATGCCCAAGATATGGATGTCGCAGGCCATCAAAATGAACCTCGGCGATCACGCGCCGTGTGACCCGGTCTTTCTGCCGAAGGCGATCGCGCGGGCTGCACCGGCAGTTCCGCCAACGGCATCCCTGGCAAAGCGAGCTGAGACAAGCTGCGCGTCCCCAACGGCTGACGGCAGTCTCCAGGGCCCCGCGGCGGACTCAGTGCGTTGCTCCGTTTGCGGGACAGGCCCAGTCGGCGCACGCTGGAATTGGAGCGTAACAGCATCGCGGAGACAGAAAATCTCGCGCGGAGTACCCGTGCGTGGGCGCTGTGCGAAGCCTGCCGCAGGATCGGCCTCCAAGTCGAGGAGGCGCGCGATGGTCTCCCCTTCGAACGTGCCATTCGGCAAGACCAACAACGACGTAAAGAGGCCTTGCAGAGCGCCCTGATCGCAGCCGGTTTCAGTATCCCTTCAGGAACCGCCGGCTTGTTCGGCCCGCAGACAAAGTCCGCCTACGCTGCCTGGCAGCGGTCGATCGGCCTCAACAGCTCGGATGCGGACGGATTCCCCGGCTGCTCCTCTCTGAGGAAACTCGGCGCCACAGCCGGGTTCAGTGTGGATTGTCGGCATACCTGGCCTGTCGCCAAGAGTTCCGTCCAAAAAGCGCCCGACCGGTGGTGGTGGTAACCGGGCGGCACCCGCGTCAGCTGTCAACTGTCTTACTGCTGAGTGGGCTTGCTCCAGTCGGGGTCGGCCCAGTGGCGCGGCTCGGTCGGATCGGGCACATCCGGACGGTACTTGGGGTCCCGCTCCCGGCGGAGCCGGACGCTCGTGTGCAGCACGGCGTGCTCGGATACGCGGCGCGAGCGCCGGCCGGTCAGGATCCAGAACGGGCCGTTCTGGTGGATGGCCGCGTCGGCGAACTCCTCGCTCACCGCACAGGCCTCGGCGTACGCTGCCCCTGCCGAAAACCTCATCCACCGAGGTCAGGCTGCATGTTGGTATTCGTGGAGAGTACCGCCGAGGCGGTCGCGTCGTCGTATGTCCAGGCGGGTTATCCCGTGCGGATCGGTGATCGGCGTGGGCAGCGGGTACAGCGGACGGGCGTTGGCGATGCCCTGATGGGGTCGGTGCCCGTTGTAGAAGTGTTCGAACTCGCGCAGGGCGTGGATCAGATGTCGCTGGTTCCAGATCAAGGTGCGGTCCAGCAGTTCGCGTCGGCAGGTCTGCACCCAGCGTTCCATGATCGAGTTCATTCGCGGCATCTGGACGCCACTGAGTACGACCTCTATCCCCGCATCCCGCAGGACCGTGTCGAACAGGTCGGAAAACTTTCCGTCCCGGTCCCGGATCAAGAACCGCGCCCGGCAGCCTGTGTCCTCCAAGTCCATGACCAGATTCTTCGCGGCCTGCACCACCCAAGCGCAGGACGGGTGCGCGGTCGCACCCAGAATGCGGATCCGGCGACTGCCGTGCTCGATCACCGCGAACACGAACAGCCGCGTCCCGGACAAGGAGACCGTCTCCAGAAAGTTGCAGGCCAGCAGGGCCTCGGCCTGGGAACGCAGGAAGTCCGCCCAGGTACTCGAGCTCCGTTCGGGTGACGGGTCGATCCCGGCGTCCCGCAGGATCTCCCAGACGGTGGAGGCGGCCACTTTCACGCCGAGGACCATCAGTTCGCCGTGGATGCGGCGGTAGCCCCAGCTGGGGTTCTCCCGTGCCAGGCGCAGGATAAGTACGCGGATGGACTGCACGGTACGCGGCCGTCCCGGTCGTTTCGGGCGTGACGCGGCAGCGTGGTGGTGTGCGACCAGGTCGCGGTGCCAGCGCAGCACGGTGTCCGGCTGAACGAGCGGCCGTAGCCGGCGCAGTACGTCCAGCGGGAGCCGATGCAGCAGCGCCGCCAGAAACACTCGATCGCTCGGGTTGAACCGCACCTTCGCCTTGCCGAGTTGACGCTCCAGCACCGACAGTTGGTGGCGCAGGGCGAGGATCTCGATGTCCTTGTCCCGATCGCTCATCGGTAGCAGGCGCAGCATGGCGAACGTGTTCGTCACACCGAGGTAAGCCAGTCGCAGCAGCACGGTTGGTCATCATGCCGCGTTGATCGATAGCCGCGCGACGGCGCAGACTCGACCGACCGCGCTCGACATCCCGTACACCCCGCACACCAGCTCCGACCAGGGCGGATGAGGTTATCGGCAAGCGCAACGCCGTATCCGGGTGCCCAGGCTCGGGCCGGGCCGCCCGCGCACCCGGCCGGACAAGGTTCGTGCCGACAAGGCGTACGGCTCCCGCGCGAACCGCACCTACCTGCGCAAGCGCGGTATCCGCTGCACGATACCGGAGAAGCGCGACCAGTTCGCCAACCGCAAGAAACGCGGCCCCCACGGTGGCCGGCCGCCGAAGTTCGACAAGGCCGACTACAAAGAGCGCCACGCGGTGGAGTGCGGCATCAATCGCCTCAAGCGCCACCGCGCGGTCGCCACGAGATACGACAAGCTCGCCGTCCGGTACGAGGTGACCGTCCTGGTCGCAGCCATCAACGAGTGGCTGTGACCAGCACTTTCGAAACGCACCCTAGCTCCGCGATGACGGTGACGCCGCAGGACTCGTCCAGCAGGCGGTCCAGGACGTCAGCAACGTTCCGGCCCTCCTTGGTGCCGTCGGCGTTCTACTTGGCCAGGGCACGCACCATCAGCTGCAGGACACTCGTGACGCCGGCGGAGCTTGCAATTTGAGCAATGTGCGCCGCCAGGGACTCGAACCCCAGACCCGCTGATTAAGAGTCAGTCCTGCAGGCGGACTCGGCAGGCGAGTTGAAGGGCGAAGGCGGTGTCGGGGTCGTCCAGGTCGGCGCCGAGCCGGGCGGTGATGCGGCGGACTCGGTAGCCGACGGTGTTGGGATGCAGGCGGAGCCGGGCGGCTGCGGCCTTGAGGGAGCCCCGGGCGTCGAGGTAGGCGCCGAGGGTGGTGATGGCCTCGACGGCTTCGTCCTGGCCCAAGACGTCGAGGGGGGCGAGCAGGTCGTCGACCGCGCGGCGGGAGAGTGGCGAACCCGACACGGCGGCCAGGATGCGGCTGAGCCCTGTGGCGTCGAAGGCGTGAACGGCGATGTGCTTGCGTGCGGCCACGTCCGCCGCGGCCCGCGCTTCGAGCGCGGACTGCCGCAGGCCGTCGATGCCGCGGTGCGCGGTGCCGATTCCGAAGTGCAGGTCTGCGGCGGGATGTTCGACGGCGAGTGCGGCCCGCACCGAGGTGAGAGCCTCCCGGATCCGGTGCTCCGGCACTTCGGCGCGACCGGTCGCGATCAGCAGGAGGTCATCGGCCAGGCGGGCGGCGTTCCACCTCTCGTGCGTGGGGTGCCGGGTCTGGTGGACGAGCAGGGCGAACGTCTCGGCGAGACGCCGGTCCTCGGCCAGGTCCGCATGGGCGGTTCCGCCGCCGTCCGAGGTGCCGGCCGTGACACCCGTCGCCGCTCCGGTCCGGACTCGGACGACCGTGTGCACCTCGTCCACGGGAAAGCCCAGCATCCGGGCCCGCTCGGCGAGTTGGCCGGCCTGGGCGCGCTCGGAGAGGATCAGTTCGGCAACGACCTCGGAGCGGGCCGCTCCGGGCGCCGTCTCGCGTTCGAGCGCGTGGGTGCGCTGCAGGGACACCGCCGCGGCGACGGCGGGGAGCACGAGGCGGACCGCGTCGTCCTTCGGTCCCGCCACACTGCCTCGGCAGCGACCCGCGACCCACACCGGCTCACCCTGGTCCGGCTCGTCGGTCAGGGTGAGCGGGCAGCCCAGTGCCTCGCTCACCCGGGCCAGCAACTCGGTGGGTGACTCGCCCGGGGTGCGCAGCGCGTCGAGTGCGGCGTCGGCGCGGGCGAGTGTGTCGGCGGCGTCGCCGCGGATGACCTGCCCGAGTTGGAGCACCACCTTGGCCACGTCCACGTCCTCGGGGACGGAGAGCACGGCGATGCCCGCGCGCGTGGCGAGGTGCGCGGCGGTGCGCGGCAGATCCGCGACGCCGATCAGCAGGAGGGCCGGGACGCCGCGCTCGGCGGCGGTGCGGATGGCGACGTCGACCTGGTAGCCGGCCGCCCGCGCGGTGGAGCGACCGGTGACGACGGCCAGCGCGCCGGGCGGCACGTGCTCGAGCGAGCGGAGCGACTCCACGGCGGCGACGGAGGTCAGCTCGGTCTCCGCCGCGGGTCCCGCGAGGAGCGCGAAGGGGATGGGCGACCCGCGTCCGAGCAGGTCGGCGACGTACGGCATGCCTGGAGTGTGCCAGTGTCACAACGGTCTGGAAAGACTTGTGTTGCTGCCACTATCCGGTCGGTTCACCTGTCGGCCACCCTGATCGGCATGCAACCGATTGATCGGATCACACCCGACGACCTTCCCGCGTTCGCACGTGGCTGTGGCGTGCTGGGGACCGGTGGCGGCGGGAGCGTCGACAGCGGTCTGCTGGCCGCCGGGCACGCCCTGAGCCGGTACGGCGACGTCCTGGTCGTCCCGCTGGCCAAGGTTCCGGACGACGGGCTGGTGCTGCCCCTCTCGGGGATCGGCGCGCCCACCGTCTCGCACGAGATGCCGATGAGCGGCGAGGAGCCCGTGCTGATCGCGGCCGAGGTGGAGCGCATCTTCGGCCGCCCCGTCTCGGCGGTGATGGCGAGCGAGATCGGCGGCAGCAATGGCGTCGGCGCGGTGGCGTGGGCCGCCCGGCTGGGCGTGCCGCTGGTGGACGCTGACAGCGTGGGCCGCGCCTTCCCGGAGGTCCAGATGGTCTCGCAGAACATCGCGGGCCTGCCGGTCAACCTGATCGTGCTGGCCGACGTGCAGGGCAACCTCTCCACGATCCGCCCGGTGGACGGACCGTGGTCCGAGGCCATCGCGCGGGCGGTGGCCGTCGCCTGCGGCGGCTCGGCGCTGATGGCGGACTACGTGATGACCGGCCGACAACTGCACGGCGCGGTCGTCGAGGGCTCGGTCAGCTCGGCGGTGTGGATCGGCCGGACCGTCGCCGACAGCGGGGAACCGGTCAGGGCTCTCGCGGAGCTGCTGCGGGCCACGACGCTGATCACCGGCAAGGTCGTGGACGTGGAGCGCCGCACCGGCGGCGGCTTCGTCCGCGGCAGTCTCATCGTGGACGGCACTGGCGGCGACCGCGGCCGGATGCTGCGCGTGGAGATCCAGAACGAGAACCTGGTCGCGTTCGAGGACGGCCGCGTCCGCGCCTGCGTCCCGGACCTGATCACCGTGGTGGACGCGGAGACCGCCGACGCGGTCTCGACCGAGTCACTGCGCTACGGACAGCGCATCACCGTCCTGTCCTGGCCCTGTCACCCGCTGTGGCGCACCCCACGCGGACTGGAGATCGCCGGGCCCAGGGCGTTCGGCTACGACCTCGATTACACCCCGGTGGAGGACCTGCGATGACCACGACCACGCTCCGCGCCACTGTCCCGGCGCGCACCACGCCCGGCGCCCGCGACCTGCGCGTGGGCATCGACGTCGGCGGCACCAACACCGACGCCGTCGTGCTGACCGCCGACGGCACGGTCATCGCCCGCACCAAGCAGGCCACCAGCGCCGACGTCACCACCGGACTGCGCAGCGCGCTGACCGCCGTGCTGGACGCGGTCGGCGAGGACGCCGGCCGCGTCGGCCGGGTGATGCTCGGCACCACGCACGCCACCAACGCGATCCTGGAGCGGCGCGGCCTCGGCCGGGTCGCCGCGGTCCGCCTCGGCGGTCCGGCCACCACCTCCGTCCCGCCGTTGCAGTCATGGCCGGGGGACCTGGCGTCTGCGATCGCCGCAGGGTCGGCCGTGCTGCCGGGCGGCCACTACGTCGACGGGCGGCCGATCAGCGGGCTCGACGAGGACCGGCTGCGGGCCTTCCTCGACACGGTGGCCGGGCGGGTCGACGCGGTCGCGCTCACCGGTGTGTTCAGTCCGGCCTTCACCGACCACGAGCTGGCCGCCGCCGAGCTGGTCCGCAAGCACCTGGGCGACGGCGTGCAGGTCTCGATGAGCCACGAGGTCGGCTCGCTCGGCCTGCTGGAGCGGGAGAACGCCACGGTCCTCAACGCCGCGCTCTACCAGGTGATCGCCACGGTCCGCGACGGACTGCACCAGACCCTGGCCGCGCGCGACCTGGACGCGGCGACGTACTTCGCCCAGAACGACGGCACCTTGATGACGATGGACTACGCCGCGGACTACCCGGTCCTGACCATCGGCTCCGGTCCGTCGAACTCCATCCGCGGCGCGGCCTGCCTGTCCGGGCTGGACGACGCGATCGTGGCCGACGTGGGCGGCACCTCCACCGACTTCGGCGCGCTGGTGGCCGGGTTCCCGCGCGAGTCCGCGGCCGGCGTCGAGATCGGCGGGGTCGGCACCAACTTCCGCATGCCCGACATCCTCGCCCTCGCTCTCGGCGGCGGAACCGTCATCGGTCCCGACGGCCAAATCGGCCCGGAGTCCGTCGGCTACCGGATCAGCCGCGAGGCGTTCGTCTTCGGCGGCGGCACTGCGACGCTGACCGACGCCGGCGTACTGGCCGGGCGCGGCGCGGGCCTGTCGGCCGGCCGGATCCCGGGCGCCGCCCACGCCCGGCTGCGCCAGGCCCTGGCCGACGCCGACGCCAGGCTCGCGGACGCGGTGGACCGGATCACCTTCGGCAAGGCCGACCGGCCGCTGGTCGTCGTCGGCGGCGGAGCCTTCCTGATCCCCGACGACCTGCCCGGCGTCAGCGAGGTGGTCCGCCCCGACCACGGCGATGTGGCCAACGCCGTCGGTGCCGCGATCGCCATGGTCAGCGGCACCGTCGAAACGATCATCCCGGCGGGTCAGGGGCGCGCCGAGGCGATCGCCGCCGCCGAGGAGGCCGCCCGTCACCGCGCCATCCAGGCCGGCGGCGCGCCCTCCGCCGTCGAGGTCGTCGAGATCAACGAAGTCCCGCTCAGCTACCTCAACGAACCCGCCCTGCGCCTGCGTGTCAAGGCCGCAGGCCCGCTCGGCGACCTGTAACCGCCCAGCCCCGGCACCCCCCGGCCCTCTCCCCAACCACAGCAGGAGGCCCCCATGGCACGGCGACTTCGCCTGCCGACGCTCGCCGCGGCCGTCGCCCTGTGCGTCGCGGGCTGCGGCGGCGGCACACCCCAGGCCGCCACCGCGTTCTCCCCCACCTTCACCTACTCCTACCACCGGGACGTCGTCACCGACTGGGACCCGGCGACCTCGTACTCCAACGAACTCATCGTCCTGCAGAACGTCTACGAGTCCCTCACCCGGTACGACCCGGCCACCCGGGCCGTCAAGCCGCAGCTCGCCACCTCCTGGGCCTCCTCGGCGGACGGCCGCACCTGGACCTTCCACCTGCGCCGGGGCGTGCGGTTCCACGACGGCGCCCCGGTGACCGCGCAGGCCGCCAAGGCCGCCATCGAACGGACCGTCGCCGCGCAGGGCGGTGCCGCCTACATCTGGGACGCCGTCAGCTCCATCGACACCCCGGACCCGACCACGCTGGTGTTCCACCTCTCCTACGCGGCGCCGATGGACGTCATCGCCTCCTCCGACTACGGCGCCTACATCTACGACACCACCCCGCCCGGGGTGAAACCCGGCGCGCTCAAGAACTGGCTGGAGGCCGGCCACGACACCGGTACCGGCCCGTACACCGTCGCCGCCTGGAACCAGGGACAGGAGGCCGAAGTCACCCTCAACGCCTCCACCGGGTACTGGGCCGGCTGGAGCGGGCGGCACTACCGCCAGATCGTCTTCAACCACACCCCCGACGTCACCACCGCCTGGCAGACCATGGAGACCGGCGAAGTGAACTTCGTCGCCCAGCTCAACCCGGAGCTGTTCAAGGAGGCGACGCACTTCCGATCGCTCGCCACCCAGGCCACCCCGTCACTGCAGAACATGATCGCGTTCTTCAACACCGCCGCCGGACCGCTCAAGGACGTGCGACTGCGGCAGGCCGTGCAGAACGCCATCAACTACGACGGCCTGCTCGCCGCCCTGCACGGCTCCGTCGGCCCGGCCCAGGGGCTCATCCCCAGCGGCCTTCCGGGCAACGACCCTTCGCTGACACGGCACCAGAACCTCTCCCTGGCCCGGAAACAGCTGGCCGAGGCCGGCTACGGCCCGGGCGGGAAGCACCTGACGCTCAACCTCACCTACGCGCAAGGGGACGACGCCCAGCAGCTCCTCGTCACCCTGCTCTCCTCCGACCTGCAGGGCCTGAACATCACCCTCGACGCCAGGCCCATGCAGTGGAACGCGCAGTGGGCGCAGGCCAAGTCCGCCGACCCTGCGCACCGCCAGGACATCCTGCTCATGTACTGGTACGCGGACTACGCCAGCGCCTACGGCTGGTTCATCAACCTGTTCCACTCCGCGCAGCCGGTCTCCTTCAACCTCAGCTACCTCGACGACCCGGTCGTCGACCGTGAGATCGACGCGATCCCGCAGCTGACCGCGACCGACCCGGCCGCCGCACGGGCCAACTACGCCCTGCTGCAGCGGCAACTGCTGGAGCAGCACGCCGCGGCGGCGCCGCTGTTCGTCAACACCTACCAGCGGGTCTACGCGAGCGGCATCACCGGCTACCGGGACAACCCCGCCTACCCGGACGTCGTCTTCGTCTACGACCTGGAGCCGTCGCCATGAGGTACCTGACCCAACGCCTCGCCCAATCCGCCCTGGTCGTCGCGGGTGTCGTCGCCCTGACCTTCGCCATCACCCGTCTCGTTCCAGGCGACCCGGCCGTCACCTACGCCGGCCCGCGCGCCACGGCCAGGCAGCTGGCCGCCGTCCGCAAGCAGCTCGGTCTCGGCGCACCGCTGCCCGAGCAGCTGTGGCGCTACGTCACGGGCCTGATCCGCGGCGACTGGGGGACCAGCCTGCACACCCGGCGCACCGTCCTGGCCGACATCTCGACCGCCCTCCCCGCCACGCTCGAACTGGTCGGCTGCGCCCTGGTACTGGCGGTCGCGGTCGGGGTGCCGCTGGGCCTGCTCGGCGCGCACCTGCGTCGTGGCAAGGGCCGATGGGGTCGCGCGGTCGGCGACGGCTCGGTGCGGATGACCTCCATGCTGGCGGTGTCGGTGCCGGCCTTCCTGCTGGCCCTGGCCGTCCAGAACCTGTTCGCCGCGCAGTTGGGGTGGTTCCCCGTCGCCGGGGAGTACACGCCGAGCCTGAACCAGACCAGCCCGCTCCAGCACCTCACCCACCTGACGCTGCTCGATTCACTGCTGACCGGCAACTGGCCCGTCCTCGGCAGCGCCCTCGCCCATCTGGTGCTTCCGGCCTTGGTCATGGCCGCCTACCCGGTCGGCGTGGTCGCACAGATGACCCGCGCCGCGCTGCTGGAGGAGGTCGCCGCCCCGCACGCCCGACTCGAACGCGCCTACGGCTTCTCCCGATGGCAGGTGCTGACCCGGTTCTCGCTGCGACCGGCCTCCGGTCCGCTGCTGGCGTTGCTCGCCCTGGTCTTCGCGTTCTCCCTGGTGAACGCGTTCCTGGTGGAGCAGGTCTTCAACTGGCCGGGTCTGGGGCGCTACGCCTCGTCGGCCATCACCTCCGCCGACGCCCCCGCCGTCGCCGGCGTCACCGTCGTCGTCGCGCTGACGTACGTGCTGACCAACCTGCTGGTGGACCTGACCCAGGCGGTCATCGACCCGAGAGTGAGACTGTCATGACCGACGGCTCCCCCACGCAGGCTCCCCCGCTCCCCGTCACGGCAACCGGCTCCGTCCCCGTCCCCCACAGCGCCTCGGGGCCCGCGTCCGCGCCACGGCGCGGACGCGTCCGACGGCTCCTGGGCTGGTCCCGGCACGTCGGAGCGGTGGTGCTGATCCTGATCGTGCTCGGCGCGGTCCTCGCCCCGTGGCTGGCCCCCTATCCCGCCGACGGCACGCACGCGACCCACCCCCTCGACACGCTGGCAGGCCCCGGTGCACAGCACTGGTTCGGCACCGATGCCGTCGGCCGCGACCTGCTCACCCGCGTCCTGTACGGCGCCCGCACCTCCCTCACCGTCGCGGCCGCCGTGCTGACCCTCTCCGCTCTGGTCGGCGTACCGCTCGGCGTGGTCGCCGGGTACGCGGGTGGCGTGGTCAGGGACGTGATCATGCGGATCACGGACATCTTCCTGGCCTTCCCCGCACTGCTGCTGTCCGTCGCGTTGGCCGCCGTACTCCAGGCCGGAACCGGGAGCGCGATCATCGCCATCTCGGTGGGCTGGTGGCCCTGGTACGCGCGCATGACCTGCGTCGCGGCGACCACCATCCGCACCCGCGGCTTCGTTGACTCGGCCCGCTGCCTCGGCGTCACCCGGACCCGGATCGTGCTGCGCCACGTGCTCCCGAACGCCGTCACGCCCGTCCTGGTCCAGCTCTCACTCGACGCGGGCGGCGTGATCCTCACCTCCGCCGCCCTGTCCTACCTGGGCCTGGGCCCGCAGGAGCCCACCGCCGAGTGGGGCCTGATGGTCCAGCAGGGCCAGGACCTGTTCATCACCGACTGGTGGGTCGTGGCCTTCCCGGGCCTGGCCATCCTGCTCACCGCCTTCTGTTTCAACGTGCTCGGCGAGGGCCTGCGCTCCGCCCTGGACCCGCACCGGGAGCTGACCAGATGAGACCTCACCGCGACAGCGACGGAGACGAGGACAGCGGGACCGCGGGCATCGTCTCCGGCCGTCCCCGCCCTGACCGGTCCGCCCTCACCGTGACCGACCTCCAGGTCCGCGTCGGCGACGGTGACGACGCCCGGCTGCTCGCCTCCCTGCCGCACCTCGACGTCCGCGCCGGGGCCTGCGTGGCCATCGTCGGCGAGTCCGGCTCCGGCAAGAGCACGACCCTGCACGCCATGCTCGGCCTGACCGACGGGCTGAGGGTCTCCGGCCGCATCATGCTCGGCGACACCGATGTCGTCAGCGCTCCGGAGAAGACTCTCAACACTCTGCGCGGCGCCCGCATCGCCCTCATCAGCCAGAGCCCGCAGTCCTCCCTCAACCCCACGATGCGGCTCGGCACGCTGATCCGGCGGGTCCTCGCCCGCCACGGCATCCGCGGCACCGAGGTCCGGCAACGCACCGACGACGCGCTGCGCGACGTCATGCTCGACCCGGACCTGCTGCGCCGCTACCCGCACCAGATCTCCGGCGGCCAGGCCCAGCGCTTCGCCATCGCCATGGCGGTCGCGCTACGCGCGGACGTCGTCCTCGCCGACGAACCGACCAGCGCGCTCGACGTCACCGTCCAGGCGGCGGTACTGCAGTTGCTGGACCGGCTGCGGGCCGAGCATGGCATCGCCCTCGTCCTCGTCTCGCACGACCTGGCGGTGGTCTCCCGGATCGCCGACCACATCGTCGTCATGCGGCACGGACACGTCGTCGAGTCCGGCCCGGCCACCGACGTGCTCGCCGCCCCGTCGGCCGACTACACCGGGGAACTGCTCGCCGCCGTTCCCACCCTTGGAGAGTGAGCGCATGCTGACCGCCGACAACCTGACCGTCGCCTACGGGCGCAACACCGTGGTCCACGGCGTCTCGCTCTCCCTCAGCGCCGGGACGGCTCCGGACTCGGCCGCTGAGTCCGCCGGAGCCGGCGCGAGGGGCGGCGTCGCACTCATCGGCGAGAGCGGGTCGGGCAAGACCACCATCGCCCGCGCCCTCCTCGGCCTGGTCAAGCCGAGCGCCGGCACAGTGCGGTTCGCGGAGCAGGACATCCACAAGCTGCACCGCGCCGCCAGGAGGGACTACCGCTCCCGCGTCCAGCCCGTCTTCCAGGACGGCTCGGAGGCCCTCAACCCACGGATGACCATCGGCACTTCGCTGCGAGAGGCCCTGCGCCTGCGCAAGGACGAGGGCCCCTCGATCGAGGTGCTGCTGGAGTCCGTCGGCCTCGACTCGCAGCTCGCCGGGCGCCTCCCACACCAACTCTCCGGCGGCCAGCGGCAGCGCGTCGTCATCGCCAGGGCGCTGGCCGTCGACCCCGCGCTGCTGATCCTCGACGAGCCCACCAGCGCCCTCGACGTCACCGTCCAGGCCCGTGTCCTCGACCTGCTCGAAGACCTGCGCACCACGGCGGGCCTGCGCTACCTGCTGATCACCCACAACCTCGCGGTCGTCCCGCGGCTCTGCGAGACCGTCCACGTCCTTTTCGCTGGCCGCGTCATCGAGTCCGGACCCGCCTCCGAGGTCCTCGCCTCCCCGGCACACCCCTACACCGTCGCCCTGCGCGACGCCGTACCTCGCCTCGGCACAACGAACAGCGAGGGCCGAAGCAGCGCCACTCCTCCCCGGACAGAGCGCACCGACACCCAAGCCGCCACTTCCGGTTGCCCCTTCCGCCACCGCTGCCCCGCGGCCTTCGACCGGTGCGCCACCTCAACCCCCGCCCTGCGCCCTTTGACCAGCGTCCGCAGCGTGGCCTGCCACGCGGCGGACGGAGAAACCGGTCCACACCCTGACGCTCCGACCGTGTGAGTGCTGCCGAGTCCCTCCTGGGTTCTGGAGCGCATGCGCAAGAACGGCGTCCCGCCGAACTCATCCGCGACGCAGGCCGCCTCGTCCCCGGTACCCCCGGCCGCGGCGCAGCGAGCACCCCCGGCCGCCGGAACCAGCACCCGCAGGATTCCCCGAAGCCGCGGAAAACCGCAGCTCGGCACACCGGTCGCGGCGCCCCGTAGCCGCGCGGTGCCCCACCATGCCCCCTCAACCCCGCACCAGGCCCGACCAAGCGAAATGCGGCCCACCCACGAGGGGTAAACCGCCTTGAAAAGCCTCCCAACTAGGCGATATACGCCGCCTTGTGATTGTGCGTCAGATACGCAGGCCTAGCGGTGTGGACCGGGTGGATCCGGGTGTCCGCCGACACCCACGAACTCCAGCCGCCGCCCTCACCGATGGCGGTCCGGCAGCCCTCGCACAGCTCGGGCCGTCGCGGACCAGCCGCTGCCGGATCAACTCGGAACGCAGCTGCACCGCTTCGTCCGTCCGGACGGCGGGCGGACCTCCGCTCCGAAGCCCCCGCGCGGGCATGATCACCACGCCTCCCGCCCCTCGGCCGGCTGTCCTCCGATCGGCCGTGCTGGACGGCGCGCGCCGAGCGCCTCGCCGATCGCCCGGTCGAGCGCGGCGCCGACGTCCGCGACGTGCCGGTGTCGGCCGTGGTCCACGACGACATCGCCTGCGACGACGACCGTGTCGACGTCCGCCCCGGTCGCCGCGAAGAGCACATGTGCCAGCGGGTCGCCATGGCGGGCGCCGGCGGTGCGTGGCGAGTCGAGGCGCACGCTCACCAGGTCGGCGAGTGCTCCTGCGGCGAGGCGCCCGGAGTCCCAGCCCAACGACGCGGCCCCGTCCGCGGTCAGCGCGGCGGCCAGAGCGCCCACGCTCAGATGTCCGCGCCGACCGCTGACCAGCCGCTCGTCGAGCTCGATGGCACGGGCCTCCTCCCACAGGTCGATCATCATGTGGGCGTCGCTGCCGACGCACAACGGCGAGCCCGCACGGGCCAGGCGCACGGCCGGTCCCACCCCGTCGGCGAGGTCGCGCTCGGTGGTGCAGCACATGCTGACCGTCGTGCCGGACCGGCCCAGCAGGTCGATGTCACGGTCGGTCAGATGAGTGGCATGCACCGCCGTGGTGCGCGGGCCGAGCGCCTTCTCCGTGTCGAGCAACTCCGTGGGCGTCATCCGGTACACCTGTTCACACGCGGCGTTCTCGGCCGGCTGCTCGGACAGGTGCACGTGCAGTGGCAGGCCGCGTTCCCTGGCGTAGTCGGCGATGGGCCCCATCGCCGCGCGCGGCACCGCGCGGACGCTGTGGATCGCTGCTCCGACGCGTGACCGGGGCGTGTCGGTGAGCCCGTCCATCCGGCGCGCCCACGCCTGCCAGGAACCGTCGTCGTACTGGCGCTGCACGCCTCGGGTGGGTGCGCCACCGGCATCGGCCTGCAGGTAGCAGGCGTCGAGCAGGGTGATCCGCAGGCCGGCGTCGTTCGCGGCGCGGACGACGGCCCGTCCCATGGCGTTGTGGTCACGGTAGCGCCGCCCGTCCGGTCCGTGGTGCACGTAGTGGAACTCGCCCACGCTGGTGATCCCGCTGAGCGCCATCTCGGCGTAGGTCGCCAGCGCCAGCTCGTACAGCAGGTCGGGGTCGAGCCGCTCGGCCACCCCGTACATCAGGTCACGCCAGCGCCAGAAGTCCGCGACCCCGCTCTGACTGTGGCCGCGGATGGCGCGGTGGAACACGTGCGAGTGGGTGTTGGCCAGCCCTGGCATGGTCAGGCCGGGCAGCCTCCGGGCGCCGGGCGGCGCCGGAACCCCGGGCGTCACGGCGGTGATGCGGTCACCGTCGGTCTCGATCAGAACGTCGGCCTCGGCGGCGGTACCGCCGAGCCAGGCGAACTCGGCGTGGAAGCGGATCGGTGGCGTCATGAAAGCACCTTCGACAGGAAAGAGCGCGTGCGCTCGTGTTGCGGATCGTAGGAATTTCCAGGAACGGCAGTGGACCGGCGGCGAACCGGCAGGTGACCGGCCTCAGCCGACGACGACGGTCCCCGCCGACACGACGGTGGTCACGGAATTGCGGCCGATCCGGTAGGCGATGTCCTCGTGCCGTGCGACGTCGAGGATGATCAGGTCCGCGCGCTTGCCGGGTTCCAGCGACCCGGTGACGGTGTCGCAGCCGAGCGCCCGGGCCGCACCGTACGTCGCGGCCCGCAGCGCCTGCGGGACGCTGAGGCCGCCGTGGCGGCAGGCCATGACGACGGCCAGCTGCATGCTCGTGGTCCAGCAGCCGGGGCAGATGTCGGTGGCCAGAGCGAGTTCCATGCCCGCGTCGAGGATGCGGCGGGGGTCGAGCGGGGCCGGGTGGGCGACCGCGAAGTCCAGGCAGGGCAAATAGACCCCGACGACTCCCGCCGCCCCCAGTGCTTCCAACTCGCCCATGGTGGTGAGGTTCAGGTGGTCGACGCTGGTCGCACCGAGTTCGGCAGCGAGCCGCGCCGCTCCGGTGTGGCTGTAGGCGTCAAGGTGCAGCTTGGGTTTCAGGCCGTGGGCGATGCCGGCTTCGAGGATGCGCCGCGTCCGGGCGAGGTCGAAGTACCCCTCGTCGCAGTAGACGTCGCAGAACCGGGCGAGCCCTGTTTCAGCGATCGCGGGGATCAGGTCGACGACGCGGTCCACGTAGGCGGCGTGTTCGACGCCAGGGGGGAAGGCGTGTGCCCCGAGGTACGTGGACACGATGTCCACCGGCAGGTCGGCGGCGAGGGTACGTCCGGCCTCCAGGATGCGCAGCTCGGTCGCGGTGTCGAGGCCGTAGCCGCTCTTGCTCTCCAGTGTCGTGGTCCCGTGCGCGAGCATCTCCAGGATCCGGGGGCCGGCCTGCTCGACCAGTTCCGGGGTGGCGCAGGCCCGTGTGGCCAGCGTGGTGCCGAGGATCCCGGCGGGGGCGCCCGGAGGAGGCTCCAGGCCCGCGACGCGAGCGGCGTACTCCTGGACCCGCGTGCCGCCGAACACGACGTGCGTGTGCGCGTCGACGAACCCGGGCATCACCACGCGATCCGCGGCGTCGAGTACCCGCCGCCCGGCGTACCGGGACACGTCGCCGACGGCGACGATCCGGCCGCCGTCCACCGCGACCCCGCCGCCGGCGACGCGCCCGATCAGGTCGGGCGCGTCGCCGGCGCAGGTGAGGACCTCGGCCGCACCGGTGACGAGCAGGTCCACGAGCCGGAGGGACTCGTCACTCATCGTCGGGTCCGAACGTGGCCGTGGGCGTCCACCACAGCGGGACCGACATGCCCTCGTCCGGACCGACCGTCTCGGCCACCTCCTTCGCGCGCGCGTAGCCGGCCTGCGCGTGGCGCACGACGCCGATGCCGCTGTCCACGGTGAGACATGCCTTGAGCCGGAAGGCCGCCTCGTCGGTACCGTCGGCGATCATCGTCACGCCCGTGTGGACCGAGTCGCCCATGGCGTAGTTGGCCTGGATGGCGATGAGGTCGCACATGCCCGAGGCGTTGAGCAGCCCGTTGAGGTAGGGCCAGTCCGAGATGCAGTCGGACCCGTCGGGCATGTTCTCGGACTCGAACGTCGGGTTGATGATCGAGCCGGAGTCGAGGTTGTCGCGCGAGAACGCGACCGTGCCCTTCACCTCTCCGCGCTTGATCAACTCGTTGACCGCGAGGCCGAACTTCTTGCGCTGCCCGAAGCCCAGGTAGCACACCCGGGCGGGCAGGCCCTCGATCGGCACGTGCACGCGGGCCAGGTTGATCCAGCGGGTGACGAGCTCGTCGTCGGCGAACAACTCCAGCACGAGGTCGTCGAGCCGGGCCAGGTCGGCGGGGTCGCCGGAGGTGCACGTCCAGCGGAACGGACCGCGTCCCTCGAGGAAGAGCGGGCGCAGGTAGGCCGCGACGAAGCCGGGGATCTTCAGCGCGTCCTCGAAGCCGTGCTCCTCGCACTGGCGGCGGATCTGGTTGCCGTACTCGAAGGTGGGCACGCCGTTGTCGTAGAAGGTGTTCATGGCCTTGAGCTGACGCACCATCGCGTCGCGGGCGATCCGGAAGTATCCGTCGCGGTCGCTCCTGCGCAGCTTCTCGGCCTCGTGGACGGTGAGGCCGACGGGGACGTAGGCCACCGGGTCGTGCGCCGGGGTCATCTCGGTCACCACGTCGGGGCGGAAGTCGTGCTCCAGACAGTATTCGAACAGCTCCGTCGCGTTGGCGACGACGGCGATGCCGAGGGGACGCTTCTCATCGGCGGCCTGACGGGCGAGTTCGAGCGCGTGCGGTATGGAGTCCGCGAGAACGTCGCAGTAGCCGACCTCGATCCGACGCTTGATGATCCGCTCGTCGACGTCCGCGCAGACCGAGACGCCGCCGAGCATCGTCATCGCGCGGGGCTGGTTCCCGCCCATGCCGCCCATCCCGGCGCAGATGAGGATCTTGCCGGCCCAGTCTCCGTCGAGGTGGATGGCGGCGACCGAGCGCAGCGTCTCGAACGTGCCCTGGATGACGCCCTGCGTGCCGATGTACTCCCACGGCGCGGCGGTGTACTGGGCGAAGATGGTGAGGTTCTTGTCCTGCAGTTCGTAGAAGCGCTGCCAGGAGGGGCGGACGAAGTTCGTCGTCGCCATGACCACACGCGGCGCCAGGTCATGCGTCTCGAAGACCGCGACGGGCATGCCGGACTGGACGACGAGGGTCTCGTCGTTCGCGAGATTCTTCAGCGCGTCGACGATCGCGTGGTAGGACTCCCAGTTGCGGGCGGCCTTGCCGATGCCTCCGTAGACCACGAGCTTCTCGGGGTGTTCGGCGACCTCCATGTTGTTCTCGAGCATCCGCAGGATCGTCTCCTGCTTCCAGCCCTTGCAGCGCAGGGTGTCCCCGCGCTCCGCCCTGACCTGGTAGAGGATCTCGGGCTTGGACGGGTCAGCGGGTCGGACCACTGCTGTCATCAGTACTCCCTGCGTGGAATGTCCCGGGCTTCGGCCGGGAGGGAAACGCATCCGGAATCCCGGATGCGTAGCGGATCGGTCACGCCACGTATCGCCCGGTGGCGACGGTTCGGCAAGACAGGATCCATGGCGACGGTCATGTCGCCGGACCCGCCGCCGAACTGATGCGACGTCAAACTTGTGGAGCCGGCACGGGACGGTTGGGCATCACAGCGCCCTCAGTGCCCTTCTCCCCCGGTGATCGGCGCCACGGCGTCGAGGACGGCGCCCGCGTGGACGAGTTCTGTGGCCGCACGGACACGCGGGTACATCACGACGTCGCGGGTGAGGTGCGTGATGCCGCGCCCGTCGCTGGTCGGGGTGGAGCGGACGAGCTCGATGACGGCCCGCGAGGCGGGCGACAGGGCCTCCGGGCCCTTGCCGCTGACCTCCAGCCGCAGTTCGAGGGCCTGGGCGGCCATGACGAGCTCGATGCCGATCACGTTCTCGATGTTGGCGACGACCTGCCGGGCGTGCCGGCCGGCGTTGTTCGCCATCGAGACGTGGTCCTCCTGGTTCGCGCAGGTGGGGATCGAGTCGACGCTGTCCGGGTGGGCCAGCGTCTTGCAGTCGGAGACCAGCGCGGCGGCGAGGTACTGCGGGAGCATGTAGCCGCAGTCCATGCCGATGTCCTCGGACCGGACCAGCATGTCGGGCAGGCCGCGGTTCAGCGTCCCGTCGTCGAGGCGGAACAGCCGCCGCTCCGCGATACTGCCGATCTCGGTCACCGCGATCGCGGTGAAGTCGGAGGCGAAGGCGAGGTATTCGGCATGGAAGTTGCCGCCGGAGACCGCCTTGAGCCGGCGGCTCGCCGGGAGCTCCGGAAAGATGAGCGGATTGTCGGTGGCGGCGTTGATCTCCCGCTCGACGACGGAACCGACGAACTCCAGGCTCTCCCGGACGGCGCCGAGCACCTGGGGCACGCAGCGCAGGGAGTAGGCGTCCTGCGGGGGCTGCCGCCGCGGGTCTTCCTCCTCGCTGCCGTCGATGAAGGCGCTGCCTTTCAGCAGCGCCCGCAGGTGGGCCGCGGAGGCGATCTGGCCGGGGTGCCCGCGGGCCTCGTGGATCTGCGGCAGGAACGCGTCCCCGAAGCCGGTCAGCGCCTCGATCGTCATGGCTGCCGTGACCTCGGAGGTCAGGGCGAGCTGACGGGCGTCGTGGACGGCCAGGGCGGCCATGGCGGTGGAGAAGGAGGTGCCGTTCGTGAGCGCGAGGCCCTCCTTGGGGCCGAGCTTGAGCCGTTCCAGGCCTGCGGCCTTCATCGCGGCCAGGCCGGAGACGACCTGTCCGTTCAGGAGTGCCTGGCCGCTCTCCTCGTCCAGGTCCTCGCCCTCGGGCGCCCGGGACAGCACGATCGCGAGGTGGGCGAGCGGGATGAGGTCGCCGCTGGCTCCCAGGCTGCCGTACTCCGGAACCGCCGGCAGCACGTCGTGGTTGAGCATGTCCAGGATGGCCTGGGCCACCTCGACCCGAACGCCGGAGTGACCGCGGGCCAGGCTGACGGCACGGATCAGCATGGCGGCGCGAATGAGGTCCGGTTCGAGCAGGCGTCCCACGCCGCAGGCGTTGGAGATGATCAGGCGACGCGACAGGTCGCTCGCCTGCTCCGGACGCTCGAACGCCTTGCGGCCGGCCAGTGAACCGAATCCGGTGTTGATGCTGTAGATCGGCTCCACCGGCGCCCCGGGATCGTCGCGCAGCCGCCCCGCGACGGCGTCGCTGACCCAGTCCAGACTCGCCCGCATCCGGTCGGCCGACCCGGGCGCCAGCTCCACGCGCTTCCCACGGCGTGCGACGTCAATCAGATCCCGCATGGTCAGCGGGATCGCCCCGATCTGAAGGGCATTCATGAATTCCTCCCTCGTATACCGCGGCTTCGACAGAAGCTTCCCCGGTTGATTCCAGATACTGCAAATAACTATTCTCACCACATGGAAACATCTGATGATGGGTCGGTCCCGCCCGGACGCGACTCCTCTTTCGGCAAGGGCCTGTCGGTGCTCGCCCGGGTCCTCACCGAGGACGGCATCCGCGCCGACGCCCTCGCCGCCGCCCTGGACCTACCCCTGAGCAGCACCTACCGCTACCTGCGGACGCTGAGGGAGTACGGCTTCGTCAGCGAGGCCGAGGGTGCCTTCCGGGCGGGGCCCCGACTCCCGGGAAGGACCTCCGGACCGCCGGCCGACCGCATCGCCGAGCTGGCCGAGCCCTTCCTGCAGCAACTGGCCGACGCCACCGGGGAGACGGTGACGCTGATCATGCGCCTGGGCCACCACGGGATCTGCGCCCGGCAGGTGGAGTCGACGCACCAGATCCGGCTGGCCTTCCAGGTCGGACAGCTGCTGCCGCTGTACGCCGGCGCCGGCGAGCGTGTGCTGCTGGCTTTCGCCCCGGAGCCGGTCGTGCGCGGCGTCCTGCAGACCGGGCTGCGCGCGTTCACCCCCGACACACCCGACCGCGAGGAAGTCCTCCGGCTCCTCAAGACCGTTCGCGCCCAGCGTTTCGCGATCTCCCGGGGGGAGTTGACACCGGGTGCCGTGTCGCTGGCGGTGCCCGTGCTGGTCGGTCACGAGGCCGTGGCGGCCCTGTGCGTGGCAGGTCCGCGGAACCGTTGTCCGAGCACGTGGCAGCTGAACGCCCGGCGGGAACTGGACAGCGCCGCACAGTCGTTGGCCCAGGTCGTCATCGACGGACGGTGAGCGGCCGGCGGGCTAGTGTCCTGCGCCGGAGATCCGTCGTTAGTACCTGTATGAGTGTTTCTGCGGGTGTGCCCGCACCGCGTCGTGGTCCGAAGCTGGAACCGTTGTTGTTGTCCGTTGACGAGCGTGCGGTGTTGGAGCGTTGGGCCCGGCGGGCGACGTCTGCGCAGGCGGTGGCGTTACGGGCGCGGATCGTGCTGGCGTGTGCAGGCCCTGACGTTCCGCCGATTGTTGTGGTGGCGCGGGATCTGCGGGTAGCGGCGGACACGGTCCGCAAGTGGCGTCGGCGGTTCCTGGCCGCCCGGCTGGACGGGTTGGTGGACGAGCCCCGGCCGGGCCGGCCGCCCACCATCAGCGTCGACCAGGTGGAAGCGGTCGTGGTCAGCACGCTGGAGGAGATCCCGAAGAATGCCACCCACTGGTCGCGCAAGTCGATGGCCGAACGCAGTGGGCTGTCGAAATCGACCGTGGGCCGAATCTGGCGGAAGTTCCATCTCAAGCCTCATCTGACGGACACCTTCAAACTGTCGACGGACCCCTTGTTCGTGGAGAAGGTCTACGACGTGGTCGGGCTGTACTTCAATCCGCCCGAAGGGGCGGTGGTGCTGTCGGTGGACGAGAAGTCGCAGATCCAGGCGCTGGACCGGTCCCAGCCGGTGCTGCCGATGATGCCGGGCATGCCCGAGCGTCGCACCCATGACTACGTCCGTAACGGTCTGACCACCCTCTTCGCGGCCTTCGACGTCGCGACCGGCGAGGTCATCACCTCGCTGCACCGTCGGCACCGGGCAGCGGAGTTCAAGAAGTTCCTCATCAAGATCGAGAAGGAGGTTCCTGGGCACCTCCAGGTCCACCTGATCTGCGATAACTACGGCACCCACAAGACACCCGCCATCAGAGCATGGCTGGCCAAGCACCCCCGATTCCACCTGCACTTCACCCCTACTGGTTCGTCCTGGATCAACCAGGTGGAGAGGTGGTTCGGCTTCCTCGCCGACCAGAAGATCCGCCGCGGTGCACACAAAAGCGTACGTTCCCTGGAAGCCGACATCCGATCCTGGGTCAAGGAATGGAACGAAAACCCAACACCGTTCATCTGGACCAAGACAGCCGAAGAGATTCTCGACTCACTCGCCCGCTTCTGCCAACGGATCTCCGGCGCAGGACACTAGTACTGCAACCGCATTTGGGGGTTGTGGCCTCGACGTTTGTAGTGGGAGCGGCGGGCTCGGGCCTGGCTGCGTCGTCGAAAGCGTGACCAGTGCAGATGGTGCTCGTTGGTCTGGTGACGGGGCTTGACGAGGTGGCCCATCAACCGGCGGATCTCCGGGACGCTGAGGGGTATGAGGTCTTGCTCGTCGTCTGCGGTGCCCCTTTTGCGGCTTCTGCGGCGCGGACGGCAGCCAGGTAGGCGAGTGCGGCCATGGCCAGGGTGATGTGCCGGTACCACGCCCGGTAGAGCCTGACCTGGTAGTGGTCCAGGCCGCACTCGCCCTTCGCGGTCTGGAAGCACTCCTCCACTGCCCACCTCGTGGCGGCCACCCTGACCAGGTCTTTCAGCCGGGAGATGGCCGGTCCATAGCAGACGTAGTAAGCGATCTCGGTGGGGTCGCTGACACTGCGGCGGGCCAGGACCCAGTGCCCGAATCCCTCTTCCCAGCAGGGGCGGATTGCGACGCGGGCCCAGTCGTAGATCCGTTCCCCGTGCGCGCCCTGCCCGCCCGACAGACGCTTCCAGCGTTGCCGTGGCAGCGCGGCGATGAGGTCGTCGACGCGCGACTCGGCCCAACTGGTGGTGATCACGGTGTCGTTGACCTTGGTGGCCAGGACATGCGCGATCTTGCGTTCCTCCAGCCAGGCCCGTGTGTGCTTGACCTGCCCGTACGCCTCGTCCGCGGTCACCCAGGCGAACGGAACGCCGGCGTCGATGGCACGTTGCAGCATCTGCCGGAAATGCTCGTTCTTGGTCGCGAAGGGCACCTCGTCGTCGATCCCGGCAGCGCGGCAGCGGTCCCGGTCATCGGTCCAGGAAGACGGCAGGTAGAGCTCCCGGTCGATCAGGGCTCGCCCCTTCGCCGAGGCGTAGGCCAGGAAGGTCCCGATCTGGCAGTTCTCGGTCCGGCCCGGGGCTTGTAATTGAATAACTGTCAGATTTGATCTGTGGGGTGTCTTTCGATAGGCGTCCCACGGGCCTTCAGTTGCTCCAGGGTGCGGGCGGGCGCTCCGGGCAATGGCTTGACGGTGATTTTGTGCAGGTCCAGGAGACGGTGCCCGTCCTGGAACTGATTGGACAGGTTGGTGCGGGTGACGCCCAGCAAGTGGGCCAGGAGCGTACTCGTCGATGCTCTGCGGCGGCGTAACAACGCTGTCAGCAGTCGGTGGTAGTGGTCCAGGCTGCTGGTCTGCGGGTGGAGATAGCTGCGCGGACGGTGAAAGCGTCGTTGGAATGCTGCCTCGGCCAAGGCGTCCCAGTACGGCTCCGAGACCGCCACCAAGTGGTCGAAGTCGGAGCGGGCCATGCCCGTCAGGGCCGGGTCGGTGAGCAGTTCGGTCAGGGCCGGGTCGATCCGGCGACGAGTCCGTGGCGCCTCGGGAGGCTTGGGCGGGGCAGGTGCGAGGGTGTAGTTCCAGTCGCCGTGGAACGTGCTCGGTGTGATCGGCAGAGCGTGGAACTCGGCTGGCGTGACGGTCGTGCCAAGGTGGTAGCTACCGGTGTCGAGTTCGGCCCCGATCGAAAGCCCGGTCGTGGTGGTCGTTGCGGCGATGGTCTCGAGGGCGACCTCGTAGCTGGTCAGCGGCCGTCCTCGCCAGTTCGCGGTGATGTGGCAGAACATTCGGTGTTCTATCTTGTTCCACTTTGATGTGCCAGGTGGGAAGTGGCAGACCGTGATCTCGAGCCCACTCTCCTGCGCGAAGGCGTGCAGGTGCTTCTTCCATGTCCAGCGGCGGGGATCGTTGGAGCCGCCGGAGTCGGCGGTGATCAGCAGCCGGGTGGCGTCCGGGTGGTCAGCTTGTCCGCGGTGCTGCCACCAGCGGCGGATGGACTCCACCGCGAACTCGGAGGTGTCATGGTCGGTTCCGACGTTGACCCAGCCGCTGTTGTGGGCGATGTCGTAGATCCCGAAGGGGATGACTACCGGCTGGTCGCTTGTGATGAAGGTGTGGCAGTCCACTTTGATCGGGTTTCCGCCCGGTCGCCAGGTGCGGCCGGGCCGGTCGCGGTCGCCGAGCCACTCTTTGGCCTTGGTGTCGATACTGATCACCGGCTGGTTGTCGTTGAGGAAGGCGGCGGCGGTGCGGTTCAGGTGGGCGAACTGGGCGTCGCGGTCCGGATGGCCGACGCCCTCGTGGGTCTTCGCGGTGCCCTGCAGGCTGTAGCCCAGGTTGTGCAGCAGGTGCCCGACGGTCGTGGCGCTGACCGGGTGGCCCTGGTCGGTCAAGGACGATGCCAAGGCGCGCAGCGACAGCGTGGTCCAGCGCAGCGGGGAGACGGGATCGCCGCGAGTGTGCGGCTCGATCAACGCCTCGAGTGCCGGCAGTAGACCGGAATCGGTGGCCGTCAAAGGCTTGCGGCCGCCTCCCGGAACCCGGATCCGACGGGTCGGTGCAGGCTGCCCGGCCAGTTCGACGATGCCGCGTGCGATGGTGGCGGTGCTGGTACCGGAGGCCGTCGCCACCAGAGCGATGCCGCCGTGGCCGATCGCGGTGGCCTCGCTGGCCAGATAGAGCCGACGACGGCGCTCATCAAGGTGCGGCAGGATCTGGTCGAACTTTGTCTGCAGGGCTTCGGCCGCTGTACGGGGTTGCGGATGCGTAGCCATGCCACAGCCTCCCACCGGCACCCTGACGATGACGATGCTTCAGATCAAATCTGACAGTTATTCAATTGCAAGTCCCCGCGGTGCCCGAGTACTGCCGCTGGACACCGGCGGACTTGGTGCCCTTCTTCAAAAAGCCGGTGTCGTCGCAGATCAGGACGCCGTCCGCACTGCCGATGGTCTCCACGACGAAGTCGCGGATGTCGTCGCGGACGGCGTTCTCGTCCCAGTCGGAGTGGTTGAGCAGGCGCTGGACCGAGTCCGGGCGCAGCTGCCCGACCTGCTCCGACAGCGTCCACCCGTTCTTCATCTCCAGCGGCGCGAGCAACCCGGTCAGATAGTCAAGCGCCCGCTCACGCGGCTCCGACCTGCCGAAACGGTGGGCGAACCGGGCATGGAGCCCGGCTACCCCCTCGGACCACGACTCGACCTGCTCAACCGTCAGCACATCAGCACACAGTCACACCAACGAGACACAACGCCGTCCGTCACGCCAGATGCGGTTGCAGTACTAGGGCGTGTTCCAGGTTCGGATCATGTGGGGCGGAGACTCCGGAGCCAGATGATCGATCCGCGTAGGTGGAGTCCGGCGAGGTAGCTGGTAGGAGTCTTGTCGTAGCGGGTGGCCAGCCCTCGCCATTCCTTGATCTTGTTGATGCCGCGCTCGACGGTGTTCCTCTCCTTGTAAAGCTCGGCGTCGTGGGAGAGGGGGCGGCCGCCCTTCGAGCCTCGCTTCTTGCGGTGGGCGGCCTGGTCCTTCTTCTCCGGGATCACCGCCTGGATCCGGCGTTTACGCAGGTAGGAGCGGTTCGCGCGGGAGGAATACGCCTAATGGGAAGCGAACGTCGGCGGTAGCTGCCGTTCTGGGGGCGCGAGCCGAGCCTTTGAATACGCCCGGGCCTGAGAGCCCTGTTGACAAGACGAGGTTGGCTCGCGCCCAGCAGTCCGGGCATGAGTGCTCGGAACCAGGTGCGGTTCTGTCTGTTTGGGCCTCGAAGTGGTCCTGTTGCTGCGGGCCGGTCCATCTGCGCCCACCGGGAGGTTTGCTGTCCGTAGTCCGAGCCGGTTGTGCGGATCACCTCTCAGCTCTGCCTTGAGCTTTCAGCTCTGACGCGGACCGAGGGCCGTACGACTCGCTGGGGTTGCGAACGGCTGGTGGGATGACGTGCCTTGAGCACTTCCATTAGGGAGCACGCGCACCCTGCACAGGCTCTGGCCTGGGAAAAGAGTCACGCCGAAGGAGAAGCATATGGAGATCACCGAGTTACCGACGCCAGTCTTCTGTGGCGTGGACTGGGCCGAAGACCACCACGACATTGCACTGGTCGATGCGGGCGGAAAGCAACTCGCCAAGATGCGGATCAGCGACGATGCTGCAGGGTTTGCCCAGCTCATGGCCCTGTTGGCTGAGCACGGCGATAGCGAGGACGCTCCGATCCCGGTGGCGATCGAGACGTCACGCGGACTGCTTGTCGCGTGCCTGCGAGCCACCGGCCGGCCGGTCTTCGCGATCAACCCGCTGGCCGTTGCCCGCTACCGCGACCGCCACTCCGTCGCCCGCAAGAAGTCGGACGCCGTCGACGCCGCGGCCCTGGCCAACATCCTGCGGACCGACATGGCCGCCCACAGATCGCTGCCGGCGGACTCCGAACTCGTTCAAGCCATCGCCGTGCTCGCCCGGGCCCAACAAGACGCCGTCTGGGCCCGCGGCCAGGCCCACAACAAGCTTCGCTCCCAGCTGAGAGAGTTCTACCCAGCAATCCTCGACGCCTTCGCCCAGCACAAACACGGCCTGTGCTCGAGGGAAGCCCGCAGCATTCTGGCTGCAGCACCGACCCCCACCATTGCCGCGAAACTGACACGGCGGCGCCTGCAGTCACTGCTCAGGCAGGCAGGCCGGGTCCGCGGCATCCAGACCGAAGCCGAAAGGCTCCACGAGGTCTTCAAACGCGACTACCTCCACCAGCTCCCGCAGGTCGAGGCGGCTCTCGGGCATCAGACGTCTGCTCTGCTCAGGCAGCTGAACACCGCCTGCGACAACGCCAGCCAGCTCGAAGAAGCCGTCACGCAAGCCTTCGAAGAGCATCCGGACGCACCCGTGATCCGCAGCTTTCCGGGTCTCGCCGCACTGACCGGCGCCCGGGTCCTGGCGGAGATCGGCGATGACCGGGCTCGATTTGCCAGCGCTGGTTCCTTGAAGGCCTACGCGGGAAGTGCCCCGGTCACCAGAGCCAGCGGCAAGAGCTGCAAGGTCATGAGTCGGAAGGTCAAGAACCAGCGACTGGCTGCCGTCGGCTACGTCTGGGCCTTCGTCTCTCTCACCAGGTCGCCAGGCGCCAGAGCCCACTACGACCGCCGACGAGCAGCTGGCGACCGTCACGTCGCAGCACAGCGGAACCTCTTCAACCGATTTATGGGCATGCTGTTCCACTGCCTCCAGAACGGCCACACCTACGACGAAGCAATCGCCTTCCCGCAGCCCTCAACCGGGCATATCGCAGCGGCAGCTTGACGCTTATCCGCGTGGGATGTCTTATCGGCGGCGACGGCCCGGGGGCGGGTGCGGGGCCGACCGACCGGCCCACGGATCCTGACTCGGTCGAGGACCGCGGCGAAACGCGGACTGTCGGCCGCCTGTCCCGGCGTCACCACGAACGACAGCGGGCGGCACCGCCGGTCGGTGGCCAGGTGCGTCTTGACCGTCAGCCCGCCCCGCGAGCGCCCCAACGCGGCAGCTTTCAGGCGGGCCTTGTGGCGGCGGCGTATCCGTCGTCGTTCGGCACGTAACGCTTCCTCGACCGGGTCGCCTTCGGCCGTCACCTGGGCGGATTGTCCCTTTGCTGGAGCCCCTTTTCCTCCTCGGCGGCTTTCACCAGTTCCTCCAGGAGCCCGGGTTCGACGGCCATGCCGGCCGCGTGGTGATGCGCGCGTGCGACGGTGGAATCGACGCTGACCAGGTCCAGATCGGCCTGTCCTCGCCGGGCCGCCTCGGCGATCATCCGCTCCATCAGCGTCTCGAAGGTGCCCGCAAGGGCCCACTTCTGGAAGCGGCCGTAGACGGTGGACCAGGACCCGTAGCGTTCGGGGATGTCGCGCCACGGGCTCCCGGTCCGGAACCTCCACATCACCGCGTTCAACTGTTTACGCAGGTCAGGGATCGGTCCACTCACGCCGAGCGGCAGGTGCGGCTCGAACAACTCCCACTCTGCATCCGTCAGATCGCCTCGCGTCACCCCGGATGTCTACCGTCCCGAGCCACTCCGGCGGAGCGATTTGACCCAACAGTGATCTGAACCTGGAACACGCCCTAGGGCGCGTATCGAGTCGTGATCAATCTGCGGGATTCGCCTTCGCGGCGGGGCCTGGACCGGTAGGTGTTCTTGCGTGACGCGAGTGCAACTGAGGGACACGGAGTGGGAGTTCATCGAGCCGTACCTGCCCATCGGCGAGTACGGCCCGTACCCCGAGCGGCTGCGGCAGCAGTTCGAGGGGGTGATCTGGCGGTTCAGGACGGGCGGGCAGTGGCGGGAGATGCCGCAGGAGTTCGGTGCCTGGTCGACCGTCCACAACCGCTTCCGGCAGTGGCGTGACGCCGGCGTCTTCGAGGCCCTGCTGGAGGGGCTGATCGCGGAGGCCGCGAAGCGGGGCGAGGTGGACCTGTCCCTGGTCAGCGTCGACTCCACCACCGCGCGGGCTCACCACGACGCCGCCGGGATGCATCTGGACCAGGACGTCATCACCACGCTGGAGAAGGCCGCCGCCGAGGAGGAGAAGGCCAGGTCAAGGGGGCGGCCTCGAAGAACAAACCGGGCAGGACGCCGAAAACGATCCCGAGCGGGAAGAACGACGACGCATCCGGCGTCGCCGAAAACTCCGGCTGAAGGCCGCCCTCCTCGGACGCTCCAGAGGTGGGCAGACCAGCAAGGTCCACCTCGCCGCCGACCGCAAGTGCCGCCCGCTGGCGTTCGTCCTGACCGCGGGACAGGCCGCCGACAGCCCGCAGTTCATCCCCGTGCTGGGGAAGATACGGGTCCGCGGGCCCGTCGGCCGCCCCCGCACCCGGCCGGACGCGGTCGCTGGGGACAAGGCCTACTCATCCCGCGGTAACCGGGCCCACCTGCGCAGACGCGGCATCAAGGCAGTCATCCCGGAGAAGAAGGACCAAGCCGCCAATCGGACGAAGAAGGGCAGCAGGGGCGGCCGGCCCGTCAGTCACGACGCGGACCTCTACAAAGAGCGGAACACCGTCGAACGCCTGATCAACAAGCTCAAGGCCTGGCGAGGCATCGCCACCCGCTACGACAAGACCCCGGACAGCTACCTCGCCGGCCTCCACCTGCGCGCCTCGATGATCTGGATCAAAGACCTCACCCGGACCACCCATTGATCACGACCCGATACGCGCCCTAGTTCGGATAAGCCTGCATCCGCTGTCCCGTGCTCCAGGTCAATCCCAAGATGCTCCCTCGGCTCGCCGAGATCGAGAAGGACCTGATCCTGCGGCGTAAGCGGGCCGAGGAAGAGCAATGGCTCGGTGAGATCGAGGGCATCGACCTGACCTTCGTCCGCACCAAGCAGGCCGATGCGGCCTGCCTCACCCACCGGAGCACTGTCAGCCTCGGCATGCCCACCACCCGTCAAGCAATCGGGTGAGGGACTTCGACCGTGCGGAAATTCCCCGACCCCGCAGCGGCAGCTGCGACACAATCGCCGGATGATCGGCAACAAGACCACTCATCGCACTGCGGACGGCGTTCGCATACCCGGCACATGGCGCCACGCCTTCATCCGCAACGGCGGCACGCACTTCCTCACCGACCTGTTCATCTACGCCGACGGGCTCATCGACTGCTGGGAACTGGTCACCCTCGAGGAGTTCCAGGACAAGCTCCGCAGCGGCTGGGTTGCCACCACCCTGCCGGACGGCGCCAAGGCATCCGCGTTCGAACTGGCCAGCTGGACCTTCAGCGAGCCCCACAGCTACCTCACCCCCGACCTGCTGGTCGCCGAGATACGAGACACCATCGACCAGCTCAACGGGCGCCCGGATTCGACGGGCCGATGCCTCGCCGCCGTCGACACCTTCCTCTCCGACCGGACCGAGGAGAACCGCACCGCGGCCCGCAACGCCTTCCTGGCCATCCCGATCTCGCAGCGCCGTTACGCACTGGGCGACATGGATAGCAAAGACTGGCCGCTGCGGGTGCTGGTGGCGGGACCCGGCAGCGAGACGTACATCCCGGCCGATGGGCCGATCATGCAGGAGGACTACGACAGGGCCGTCGCCTACTTTGAGGAACGGGCGCGATGGGCCGCTGAACGGGCCACGCGCGTCCCGGCAGACGGACCAGTGGCCTCCTTCGCCCCGGCGATCAAGCTGTACCACTCGTATCCGAGCAAACCGGTCGATGCCCCGGGATGGCGGGGCCTGCGCAACGACTACCCGGCCCCGATCGTCGTCGGCGAGGTCAGCTACCCGTCTGTCGCCCACGCCTACTGGGCCCTGTCAGTCGCTGAGCCCGAGGTCCGGACCGTGATCGCCACGGCAGAGACCCATGCCGCCGCACGCAAGTCCGCGACCGCGGCAGCACAGCGTGAGGGCTGGCAGCATGCCCGTACCGCGGTGATGGCGGGCCTCCTGCGCGCTAAGTACGACCAGCACCCCGACCTGGCCGAGATCCTGCTGACCACGAACGACGCCACCGTGATCTACGACGACGCTGACTCGGCCTTCTGGGGGGATAACGCCGGACGCGGCCGCAACTGGGCAGGCCGCCTCCTAGAACTCGTCCGTTCGGAGCTGCAGGCGCAGCGGGCCGGTATCGCAGGGCTGTGAAGGGCCGCTCGCTGCTCGAATTCGAGCAGCGACTGCTCGATGCCGAGCGACCACATCGTCGCTGACCTTTGGTTGATGAAGCGCTCGGTAATCGAGCGTTTCATCAACCACCAGCTCCCGCTTGACTTGGTGCAGAGAAGGTTCCTGCAGGCCGTGGACGTTCCCTGGGACCGGGCGACTCGTCGGGAAGCCCGCGACTTCAGCTGCTGGATCCAAGAGACCGCCAAACCCAGGAAGAGCAAGGCCATGGGCCCGCGAGCGGTACGGGGAGCCGGTGCCACGAACCCGGTGACCGGGAAGCCGTCGACGGGATCCGGATACGCTCCGGCTACCGTCGTGCACAGCGAGACGGTGCTGCGCCGGTTCTATAGCGTGCACCGAGACGTGGGGACCGGCCCGCTGCTCAACCCGTTCCCGCTGGATCTATCCCGCCGCTCCGGGCGGGCTCATGCGCACCACAATCCGATGGACGGCTGGAAGCCTGAGCGGGTGGGCCGCTACCGGCCGAGCCTGCCGCGGCGAATCCCGCGCTCGATTCCGGAAGCATGGTTCAACAAACTGTTCGCGGCGCTGCCCTCCAACCGCGACCGGGCCCTGGTCGCCTTCTGGATCTCCACCGGGGTGCGGGCCTCGGAACTGCTCGGCATGCGCCAGCGCGACGTCGACCCCGGCCAGCAGTTGATCAGCGTGGTGCGCAAGGGCTCGCGGGCAGTCCAGCAGGTGCCGGCATCTGCGGACGCATTCGTATGGCTGCGCCTCTACCAGCGGGAGGTACAAGACCAGGTTGCGCGAGGCCGCACCCAGCCGGTGTGGTGGACACGGCGAGAACCGATCCGCCCCCTGACATACCACGGCGCTCACCGGATGTTCGAGCGCGTCAACGCCTCGCTCGGCGCCGACTGGACCCTTCACGACCTGCGGCACAGCGCGGCCGCCCAGATGGTGCGCGACCCGAAGCTGACACTGTCCGACGTGCAGTGGGTGCTCGGACACGCTCACCTGTCCGCTACTGAGGTATATCTGATGCCGCACAAGGACGAGGTCGTGGCCGGCGTGCTGGCGCATCACGCACGCCAGGCCCGCGCAAGCATCCAGCCGGTGCCACCACCGCCAGCACCGCCAGCACCGCCAGCACCGCCAGCACCGGGCTACGATCCGGCGTCGCTGGACGTCTTGTTCGGGCGCTCGTCATGACGGCCGTCGTCAAGCACACGACGCGCAAGCCGTTGGAGGTCACCAACGCGACAGCGGAGCAGGCCAAGGCGCGAAACAGCCGACTTCGGGAGCAGTTCCCGGCTCGGGCGTCACAACGGTGGTGGCCCCAGACCACGCAGTCGTCTGAGGAGACGCTGCGACACCTGACGACGGCGCCGTTCCTCCCGGTGGCGAACGGCACCCGAGCGGGACGCCGCCGCGGGGTGACCAAGTTGCTGCGCTGGCTGTCGAGCCAGCCCGGCGATACCTGGCAACAGCGCTGGATGGCCACGGGGGCCGAGGACTTGTCCGGAGCCGCCTGGGTGGAGATCCCGCAGCGGTGGCTGAGCGAGCATGGGTCCTCACCATCGCATGACCGGGAGGACCTGGCCTCCGGGCTGCTGATGCTGATCTGCGGAGACGTCATTCGTCCCGCTCTACCGTGGATGCTCACCCGCACGC
Source organism: Streptomyces sp. NBC_00873 (assembly GCF_045207415.1). Taxonomy (NCBI): domain Bacteria; kingdom Bacillati; phylum Actinomycetota; class Actinomycetes; order Kitasatosporales; family Streptomycetaceae; genus Streptomyces; species Streptomyces sp. NBC_00873. The sequence continues at coordinate 8,244,178 of NZ_CP108803.1, read as the reverse complement.
ACCGGTATCTCGCCTCTGTGATGGCCGAGACCCGAGACCCGGATGGATTCGCGCGACTGCACCAGCTGGCCTCCGCCGGGCCGGCGAGCGCGCGCCAGGATGCGCAGACCGCCGCGACGCGGATCGCCACCCTGCTGGCCTGCAAAGGCGGGCGGATCGACGACATCACCGTCGGCGACTGCGTGGAGCTCATCGATACCCAGCGCCGGGTGCACGCCCGCGGCGGACAGAAGAAGGTCGACTTCTACCTGCGACTGCGGGCCATGGGCATCTTCCCCGAGAACGCCCCGGCCACGATCCGTGCCTTCGGGCTCGCCCTGGGCCAGTTGAGCATCGAAGAACTGGTGGACCGCTACCAGATCCAATGCCAACCGGTACGCGACGTGATCGTGGACTATCTGCGCGAACGCCAACCATCGCTGGACTTCACCAGCCTGGACGCGATCTCCCGCACGCTCGCGGGCCTGTTCTGGGCCCGGATCGAAGATCTGGCACCAGGAATCGACTCCCTGCGGCTACCCCCGGCGGTGGCTCGCGCCTGGAAGGACGACCTGAAGGTCAAAAAGCGCACCGTCGTCGGCCCCGACGGCAAGAGCATTGAAGTCACCAGCCCGCGGCTCAACGCCAAAGACGAACTCATGCGCGTCCGAGCGTTCTACCTTGACATCGCTCAATGGGCGGCCGAGGAACCGGCCCGCTGGGGGCCATGGGCCGTGCCCTGTCCGATCAGCGACGACGAGATCCACAAGGCAAAGGAACGCAAGCGGCGCAAAGCCCGGATGGATCAGCGGACCCGCGAGCGGCTTCCCGTCCTCCCCGCCCTGGTCAGTGCCACCGACCGGCGGCGCCGCGAAGCGGCCGGCCTGCTCCAGGCCGCGGGAGACACCGAGCCCGGAGAGCTGATCCCCGGCACGGGCGGCGCCCTGCGCAGAGCCATCGCTCCGAAGGCCGCGGGCCACCTCACCTGGGCCGAGGAGAGCTCCAGTGGACGTCGGCGGAATCTGTCCTACGAAGAAGAGGAGGCGTTCTGGGCATTCGCCGCGATCGAAGTCCTGCGTCTGACCGGTGTTCGCAACGAGGAGCTCCTGGAACTCACGCACCACAGCGTCACCCAGTACCGGCTCCCGTCCACCGGCGAGGTCGTCCCGCTGCTGCAGATCGCTCCGTCCAAGACGGATACCGAGCGACTCCTGCTGGTCAGCCCGGAACTCGCCGACGTCCTCAGCGCCATCATCAGTCGACTGCGCGGCCCCAGCGGGATGGTTCCGCTGGTGGCCGCCTACGACGTCCGTGAGAAGGTCTGGAACCCGCCGATGCCACTGCTGTTTCAGCGCGGCATCGGCTCCGAGCACCGGGCTTTCACACCGACCGCGATCCGAAAGCTGCTGATCAAAGCGCTGGCCGCGACCGGGCTGACCAACGCCGACGGTGAGGCACTGTCCTTCTCCCCCCACGACTTTCGAAGGATCTTCGTCACCGACGCGATCATGAACGGACTGCCCCCGCACATTGCCCAGGTCATCTGCGGTCACAAGAACATCGACACCACAATCGGATACAAGGCGGTCTACCCTGCCGAGACGATCGAGGCCCACCGAGCGTTCATCACTCGCCGACGGGCCTCCCGCCCCGGTGAGGAGTACCGCATCCCGACAGAGGAGGAGTGGGACGCCTTCCTCTCCCACTTCGAGAAGCGGAAGGTGTCCATCGGCACCTGCGCACGCGCCTTCGGATCCCCCTGCATCCATGAGCACGCTTGTGTCAGATGTTCGCTCCTCCGGCCTGATCCAGCCCAACGGTCACGGCTGACTGACATCCGTGACAACCTGATCGCCCGAATCGCCGAGGCGGAGCGGGAAGGATGGCTGGGCGAAGTCGAGGGCCTCCAGGTCAGCCTCGCCGGCGCGCAGGGCAAGCTGGACCAGCTCGATGCCGAAGCAGCCCGCCGACCCTCCACAGTCGATCTCGGCATGCCAGACATCGCCAACCGCACCACCATCACTACGTCGACGGACCGGCACCGTCCCTGAAATCCATAGTCGCCACAAAGCTGAACTGCCTACGCTCCAAGCCATGCGAACTGTCTTCGTGTTTCCCACAGGTGAGCGAGCTGAGACCGTTGCCTCGCTCGATCGGCATCTGCCCGAGCAGCGCCATCCGTGGACTCTGGACGGCAACCTCTACATCGACACCGACGATGAGCAGACCGGCTACCTCTTCTCCGACTGGGATCCTGAGGATGTTGCGATCCTCGAAGTGGCCATCGGACATCACCCCACTTGGGCGGTGCAGATCGACATCTCCGGGCGGATCGACGGCACCGCAGAGGTTCACCAGATGATCGCTCTGCTGCTTGAGCATGGAGGCGTGGCAACGGACGATTACACCACCCACCCATGGACCCTGCCGGAGATCCTGTCTGGAGCAGTGATCGACGGCCTGCGCTTCTTCGACTTTCGCGGCTACCACGAACTCAACCGCGAACACGGGCGTTCCTGACTCGATCACCTCACCAGCGCAAGTTCAGAGAAGCCTGCATCCGATGCCCTGTACTGCAGGTGAACCCCGAAATGATCATTCGGCTTGAAGAGATCGAGCAGGACCTCCTTGGCCGACGGGAACGTGCCGAGCAGGAGGGGTGGAAAGGTGAGATCGAGGGCATCGATCTCACACTCCAGCTGCTACGTCAAAAGCACGCCGACGCCACCCGATTCGCCCGCCGCGCGAGCCAAGTTCCGCTCGGCATGCCCTCGGTCTGCCCTCCGACCTAGTGTCAGTTGGCAGGTTGAGCACTTCAGGCGAGACCGGGTGGGCACCGTGGTGTAGCGGCCTTCGGCGGTGCGGAGCCCCACCGGACCTCGTTCGCTACGATCTGCTGATGTCCTGCGTCTTCTGCGGCAGTTCTCCTGTCACCAGAGAACATGTCTTCCCTCAGTGGCTGAACCAGTATCTTCCGCCAGGGCGACAGCAGACTGAACAGGCCCGCTATGGGGCGGGCGCCTACGAGGTGACCAGAGAGAGCTTGGGCCTGGACTTCACGGTCAAGAAGGTGTGTGCCCCGTGCAACAACGGCTGGATGTCGAAGCTTGAAACATCCTCCAAGGAAGTCCTCGAACCACTGATCATCCGGCAGAACCTTGATCTCATCTCCCTCCAGCAGCAACGCCAGATCGCGCTCTGGGCCACAAAGACAGCGATGATGGCCGACCAGGTTCAGCAGGAGCCCCTCCTGCCGTCCCATCAGCTCCGGAGAATGCGTACTCACCGAGCGATTCCTGGTGGAACGCGCGTCTGGCTGGGGTCCTGTCCTGAACGCAACCCCACCGTCACCAGTCACACCGTGAGGATTGACCTCACAGGTGTATCCACTCCTGACACCCCCCAGCCGGTCGGGTTCTTCTGCCCCATGAAGATCGGGCATCTGTGCATCTACGTCTATTTCCCGGCCGTGGACGTCGTCATCCAGCACGCGCGTGAGTTCCACCTCTCCGTCGCCCGGATATGGCCCCGTCGCTCCAGCGACCTACCTTTCCCTCCACCCGTTCAGCCACGGAACGGGGAAGCCTTCGAGGCATTCGCTGACGCGCTTCGCGAAAGCCTCTACCTCTACACTCCCGAGCAGGCGGCCGAGCATGGGCTCAAGGAGTCCCGAGTGTGACTGGTCGCGATAGATGACACCAGCGGAGCCCGCCGAGCAGGCGCGATGCTCCCCTCCGGTCTCGATAGTTGGTACCGTTTGGTCATCATTGTTGGCACCTGCTCGGGTTGGTCGGCCGACCTGTCGCCGGCGTTGAGCTGTTTCCTCCAGCCAGGGACCTTGCTCAGCTCGATGCGACTGAGCGCGATGGCGCGGGCCGCCCGGCCGAGTAGGTGCTGAGATTCGGTGGTGTCGGCGATCAGCCGCCGTGGAGCCCCCACTCGTCGAGGCCGCCGTACACGTGGGCTTCAAGGCATCGCGGAGCGTCCATGCCGACGGCCTCGCCTCGGTAGAGGGCGATGAGCGAGTCCTTGCCCCGCCACCACGTGTCCGTCACGCCCTGTACTTCAGGCACCGGCTCGAAGCCAACGAGGTCCAATGACTCGACGGCCTTCCCTTTGATCCTTGTCACGGTCTTGGCCCAGCGACCGGCATGGGCGGCGAGCGCCAAGGACTCCACCCATCCGTCTGTGCTGGCATGCAGCGGTGCCCAGCGGTAGGCATCAATCCCGAATGCGCCGTCGGAGCCGATCATGAATCCGTAGGACATGGACACCCGACAGCTTCCCGCCGGAAACAACCAGCCCTCAGCGGCCGAGCCCTCGGGACAATCGGCGCCCAGGATGCGCGGACCGCCCTCGTAGAACGGGGCAGGCGGCAGCGCAAGACCGCCCCAACGGTCCTGGAAGGCCGCGGCCCGGTCGATCTCCACCGCCGGGACCCCGTGCTCGATCCACCTCTCTCGGTGCTGCCCGAGGCCCTGCCGAGGAACACGAACGCCGTCCACCTCGACGAACCTTCTGGCCCGGTCGGTCAGGCCGGCAGGCGCGACCGGGAATGGCGATACGGGAGTGGCGGCCGTCATGGTGCCGGAGTCTAGGCCGTGTTGCTAAAGGAAGCTGGTGAGCCGGGTGCACCCCAGACCTCGGCGTCGAGCAGCGTCATTCCCAGCACGGGCCACGCCTCCCGCCTGCGACGGTGCAGCCGCGTGGTGTCCATCTCGCTGCGTAAACTGTTGGCTCGTATGCCCGTCTGTGATGTCTACGCGCACACTGACGGTTTCCCGTTCGACCCGAAGGACTGAGCCGTGCCCGACCGACCTGAGATTGTCTGCATCTGCGGCTCTACCCGGTTCGTGGACGAGATGAGCGCGGCGAACCGTGATCTGACCTTCGCAGGTGTCATCGTCGTCGCGCCAGGCGTCTTCCTGCGCGCCGAGGATCACGAAGCAGACGAGTTGATCACCAACGAGCAGAAGACCGCGCTGGACGCCCTCCACCTGCGCAAGATCGACCTGGCTGACCGGGTTCTGGTCGTCAACCCAGGCGGGTATATCGGCGAGTCCACGAGCAGGGAGATCGCATACGCCCACGCCACCGGCAAGCCGATCTCGTTCACCGATCCCGTCTGACCAGTAGACGCTTCGTGGTGCGCGCGGGCAACGAGTCTCGGTCAGCCTCGGAGCGTGTTGCTAGGGGGTCTTCGAAGTCGTCGGGCGCAGCCTTGTGCTTGTGTCGCGTGACGTGATCTCTGATGAGGCGTGGGCCGTGCTCGGGCCTCTGTTTCCCGCTGTGAAGGCTACGGGCCGTCCGCCGGTAGACGGCCCTGTCCTCCCGAAGCTGACACCAGACGACATGTAGCTGAGAGTTGCGACTGAGGGCCCGGGATGTTCCCGGGCCCTCAGTCGTGTCGGGCGGAGCGCTCAGGTCACGCGGCCTGTTTGACGGGCGGGAGTTCAGTGTCGAGCCAGGTGATGAAGGCGAGTGCGGAGCCGCCGAAGTGTTCGCGGACGCGGGCCTGGATCGCGCGGAGTTCGTGGCCGGGGACGAAGTCGTGGGTGGTGGTCTCGCCGCAGCCGCATGCGCAGTCGTGGGTGCGGAAGGGGCCTTCTTCGGGGAGGTCGCCGTAGGCGATGCTGTTGCGGGAGGCGTTGTCGAGCGGGTCGAGCTGGTTGATGTACGCGTCGTACATCGGGTGCCCGGGGCCGAGGAGGTCGGCCTCCAGGGCTTTCTTGCGGCCGCGGTCGGTGTCGTGCTCGGTGATGCCGGTGATCTCGGCGACGGCGCGGACGAGGCCCTGGCCGCGATCGGTGATGAGTACGAACCGCTCGCGGCTGATGACCTTCGAGTTGAGGAGCCAGACGCCGCGGCCGGCCTCCATGGCCTCGGCCTCGGTCATGCGGGGGAAGTAGCCGATCGCGCTGCGGCCGAGCGCGTCGTTGGTCACCCGCTCGTAGTCGCCGAGCCGGATCCGGATCGCCATGGTTACCCCTCCAACTTCCTTGACTGCCCTACGCTCTGACACAATTGAACTATTACAGGGCGCCCATGCAAAGTCCAGACCCTTTCATGGGCCGGCGGGAATCGAAGGTTGGGGGACGGTGCGGACGCCCTCAAATAACCATCGTTTTCTGAAGATCGGCCGCTCAAGATCAAAAACACCTCGGGGGCCTTCAAAAACTCCTTCAGAAACTTGGACTCCTCAAGAACCTTCGGACACCGCTTTCTGAGAGGATCGCGGGCATGAACGCGCCCCTGGAGCCGTCCGAACTCCTCGTCGCCTCACCCGCGGTCCTCACCGACATCCGGATCGGGTACGCCCGGGTGTCGACCGGCGGGCAGAAGCTCGACCGCCAGATCGACGCCCTCACCGCTGCAGGCTGCCGCAAGATCTTCGCCGACAAGAAGTCGGGCAAGAACGACCTGCGCCCGGAGCTGAAGGCGTGCCACGCCTTCCTCGACCCCGGCGACACCCTCGTGGTGCCCAGCCTCGACCGGTACGGCCGCTCGCTCCAGGACCTCGTCAACATGGTCGCCGAACTCCGCGAGCGCGGGATCGGCTTTCAGTCCCTCCATGAGGCGCTCGACACAACGACCCCGGGCGGGCGCCTGATCTTCCACGTCTTCGCGGCGCTGGCCGAGTTCATCCGCGAACTCATCGTGGCCGGCACCCACGAGGGCCTGGCCGCCGCCCGCGCCCGGGGCAAGGTCGGCGGGCGGCCGTCGGTCGTCAACGACGACCTCATCCGGGCGGCCCGGGACATGCTGCCCAACCCCGAGAACAGCGTCACCACCATCGCCAAGATCCTCGGCGTCTCGGTCGGCACGCTCTACAACCACATCCCGGACCTCAAGGAGTTGCGGACCTCCCGGGTCCCGCGCCAACTGGAGGGCAGCAAGTGATCCCCGCCTTCCATCGGGCCAAGGGCGGCGCGGCCCAGCTCGGCGTCGCGCCCGGCTTGCCGGGCCCCTTCGGTACATACGAGGAAGAGCGGGTGTAGTTGCGGTACTGGAAGTGCCGCTGAGATTGATCACGGTCGGCTAGGCGGTGCGCCGCCTGACCGCGCTCCGGTGATCACCCGACAAAGGCGGTGCGGAGAATGTCGGGTGATCGGGGCCGGTGTCGCCGCACGATGGGGGCATGGATGACACGACCTTGGTATCCCGTTTCCTCCGCGACGGCTTCGTGAAGTTGGAGGGCGCTGTCGCGCCGCGCGTGGCCGCGGACTGTGCGCGGCTGCTGTGGCGGGAGACGGGCTGCGACCCGGACGATCCGGCGACGTGGACGCGGCCCGTGCACTGGGTGGCCGGCATGGCGCAGGGGCCGTTCGCCGCCGCACCCAACTCCCCGTCCCTGCAGCGCGCGTATGACCTGCTCGTCGGCGCGGGACGCTGGGAGCCGCGCTACTCGCTGGGCACGTTCCCGCTGCGCTTCCCGCACGAGGAGGAACCGGACGACGCGGGCTGGCACATCGAGGGGAGCTATCTGCCGGAGGGCGAGAGCTGGTACTTCACCAATCTGCGCTCCCAGGGCCGGGCGCTGCTGATGCTGTTCCTGTTCAGCGAGGTCGGTGAACAGGACGCCCCGACCCGGATCCGGGTCGGCTCACACCTCGACGTGCCGAAGGTGCTGGAGAAGTACGGGGAGGACGGGGCGAGCGGGCTGACCCTCGCGCCCGATCTGGTGGCGGCGTCCGACCACCGGCCACTCGCCCTCGCCACCGGGTCCCCGGGCGACGTCTTCCTGTGCCATCCGTTCCTGGTGCACGCGGCGCAACCGCACCATGGGGTGCGGCCGCGCTTCATGGCCCAGCCGCCGCTGATGCCGGCCGCGCCGTACGAACTGGAGCGGGCCGACGGCACGTACTCACCCGTGGAGATCGCGATCCGCCGGGGCCTGGGACAGGACACCCCCGGTCCGGACGGGGACGGCACCGGCCGCAACGCAGCGTAAACGTGCCTCACGGCCATCGCAGGCGTGGCCGTGAGGGAAGAGGAAGGAGGCCGGGCATGCTGGAGCGGCTGAACCAGGCCATGGAGCACATCGAGTGCCATCTCGACCAGGCCGTCGACGTGGAGGAGCTGGCACGCCTCGCGGCCACCTCTGAGTACCACCTGCGCCGGATGTTCTCCGCGCTCGCGGGCATACCGCTGTCGGAGTACATCCGACGCCGTCGGCTCACCCTCGCAGGCGCCGAAGTACTCGCGGGACGTGAGACGCTGCTGGAGATCGCGGTGCGCTATGGCTACAGCTCCGGCGAGGCGTTCGCGCGGGCGTTCCGTGCCATGCATGGCATCGGACCGGGCGAGGCCCGGCGTACCGGCGCAGCGCTCAACTCCCAGTCCCGGATGGCCTTCCGCCTCACCATCGAAGGGAGCAGCAGTATGCGCTACCGCATCGTGGACAAGGCGGACTTCACCGTCGTCGGGCTCAAGACCCGGGTACCGCTGGTGCATGCGGGGCCGAACCAGGCGATCATGGACTTTGTCCGTGGGATCGACCCGCAGACCCTGGAGCGCCTGGAGAAACTGTCGGACCAGGAGCCGCACGGCATCGTCGCGGTCTGCGACGACCTGGACCCCAGCCGCGCCGAGGGCACTGAACTCGACTACCACCACGGCGTCATCACCTCTCCGGCCGCTCTGGAGGGCACGACCACGTTGGCCGTCCCGGCCGGCACCTGGGCGGTCTTCACCACCTCCGGGCCGGCACCGCAGGCCATCCAGGAGCTGTGGCGGGACGTGTTCACCGAGTGGTTCCCGTCGAACCCGTACCGCACCCGCACCGGCCCTGAGATCCTGCGCACCCGCCTGTCGCCGGAGAAGACCGAGGCCGACGCCGAACTGTGGCTCCCGGTGGAGCCCGAGCACGGCTGAACAAAGCGGCAGGCCCCGGGGCTGGAGAAGGCCGGGCGCCCGGCCCCCGAGACCTACGCCCCGGCCCTGGTCTGCTACGACGACGACCAGGGCGCCAGCGGCTGGAACCTGCGCCTGACCCGATAGGTCACGCCTCCGTACGGTCCGGTGCCGGTCCTCCGGCACCGGCTTGGGCATCCGGCGCGGCGCGGGGGCCGGGCACGGTGGGCAGCGTGATGTCGAGGTGCGCTGGCAGGATGTCCTGGAGCAGCAGCGTGTTGACATGCACTAATGCGGACAGGAGGAGGTGCAGGGCGAGCATGGACACCTCCTGGCTCTCCTTGTCCGAGCCGGTCAGATCACCGTCCTTGCCGTAGAACAGGTCGTGGTTGGCGAAGTTCCAGTTCTCCACCACCTGCAAGCCGTCGTTGATCTCCCGGCGAAGGTCAGCATCGGCGAGATAGTCACAGATGAACGCCGTCCGCACAGCCCGCCCGAGTTCCTCGATCGCCTGGTAGGTGGGGTGCTTGGGGCCACCACGGGTGAAACGGCGCAGGACCTGCTCGGCCTCCGCCGTCCCGAGGCGGAGCGCGGTGGTGTACTTGACGATCTGGTCGTACTGCTGGCGGATCAGCTCCCAGTTGATCGTCTTGCTGGAGAGCACCGGCGCCAGGTGCGGCCACTTTGCGTCCTCCCCGGTCGCCGGCCGGTACAGCCGCGCGGAGCCGACGTTCTTCAGCCGGGGCAGCAGGTTGAAGCCGAGCATGTGGGCGAACGCGAACCCGACGATGGACGCGCCGTGCGTGTCGGTGTACTGCCGGTCGATCTCCACGTCGGTGCAGTGCCGCAGCACGCCCTCGATCATCGCCGCGACCTCGGACGCGGAGCAGTTCTTGAGCTGGCTGTAGACGCACAGCGACTTCTTCTCGACATGCCAATAGATCATGACGCCGGGGCCGCGGTAGCGCTGGTGCCACTCGGTCATGAAGTTGGACGACCAGGAGCCGAACTTCTTGGAGCCGGAGGCGCACGCGGTCCCCTCGCCCCACCAGGCCGCATCACGGGCCGCGAAGGTGGCGTTGACCATGCGCACCAGCGCCGAGCGCAGGTTGGTGCGGTTGACGAACAGGTGCCGCACCCGGCGCAGTACAGCCTCCGATTCACCGTGCTTGTCGGTGACCGCGACCCGCTTGATGCCCATGTTGGTGCCGAGCGCAAACAGCACGAGCAGCAGTCGGCGCCGCAGGACCGCCTTGGGCACCGCCTCGCGGGTGGCGACCGAGGTGAAGTCGGAGGTGAAGCCGGTGGCGAACTCGGCCTCCTTGAGGATGTCGATCAGGTCGATGGTGCCCCACCTGCGCTCGATCTCCGCCTTCAGCGCGGTGAGGTTTTCCGGCTCCTCCTGCTTGCCCTGCGGCGACACCTTGATCCACGGCTCGCCGTGCTTCTTCACGATCTCCACCCCGCCCGTGGTGCCCAGCTCCAGCGCCGTATCGAAGCGGGTCAGCGCGTCGCGCAGCCGCTTCTCCAGCGCGTCGGTGAACGCGGTGGCGTCCAGCGGCTGGCGGATCGCGTCGTAGTGCACATCGCGGTTGTCCTCAAAGTCCGGCGGCAGATCGTCCTCGGGGTTGCGCCACCGGTTCGCCCCGGCCACCCAGATCTCCCGCCGCCGCAGCGCGTCCCGCAGGGCGACCAGCACGCACAGCTCGTACGGGATGCGCTCGACCCGGCCCTTGTCGTCGACGACCGCCTTGCGCCACTCATCCCGCACCACCCCCGCCAGCGGTATCTTCTCCGCCTCGTCGAAGTAGGCGCCCTCCTTGGCGATGGGTTGGTCCAGGTACCGCTTGAGCAGGTCGATCGCGTCCATCACCGGCCGGTAGGCGGTGTTGTTGCACTTCAGCTCCAACGCGCCCAGCAGCGGCGAGAGCATCCGGCGCCAGTGGTTGGAGTACGACGAACGCAGCACGGTCCGCACCCGGGCCCGGTAGCGGGCCTCGTTCGCCGCGGCCTCCGCGGCAAGCGCCTTCAGCGTGGACTCCCCGGCCACCGGATAGATCACCTTGCGGACAGTTCCGCCCGGCTCCGCGACCGCCGCCTCCGCCAGCCGCAACAGGATGCCCTCCTTGCCCCGGACCCGCTTCAGCTCCTTGGTGAACTCGTTCTCGACCTTCTTCTCCGCCCGCGTGTTGATCTTCTGCACCAGCTGGATGAACAGCTCCACCAACGAGTCGGCGATCTCCGTCTCCCGCACATGGCACAGCGTCGACAGCAGCGTGTACCGCACCGGAGGCGCAGCCGCCCGCAGGTCCGAGGGATACTCCTTCGCCGCCCGCGCCCGCCACACGGCCACCAGCTTCTCCGACACGTCCCCGAACAGCTCCGGCGGCAACTCCAACCCGCGCACCCGCTGGAGCTTGTTCACCTCCGCCAGCAGACTGTCCAGCCCGAGCGCCCCCGGGTCGGCCTTCAACTCGGTGAAGAACGTCCCACCACCGCCCGTACTCTCGCCGCTGCTCTCCTCGCCGTCGCCACCGTCCTCGGAGATCAGGTCGTCCAGCCGGGACCGTGTCGCCGCCGACAGCCGTCCCACCGTCGTCGCGCAGAACCGTTCCTCGAAGGTGTTGACCGCCGAGCCCACCAGCCGCGCCACAGCGTTGCGGAAGCACTCGACCTGCTCGGCTTGGGTGAGCAGATTGGAAATGGTGTTGTAGACGAGGTAGACGAGCGTGTACTTCCCAGGGGCCACGGAAGTCGCCATGTCACCGACGATCACGGGGATGGTCGCTTCGTCCGCCTTGGTTCGCAGTTGATCGACCATCGGAAGCGACAACTCGATACCAGTGACAGGGACTCCTCGCTCGACGAGCGGTACGGCCACCCGGCCGGTCCCGATGGCGAACTCAAGCGCTGCTCCGCCGCCTGCGAGCTCAGCGAGGCGGTCCACGGTCGGCCCCAAGAGCTCGGGCGCGAACATGCCTGTGCCGGGCGTGTCATAGCGCTGGGCAGCATCGCCGTCCCAGATCTCCTCTTGCTGCATGCCGCCAACGTTCGTCGCCGGCCTCTGCGATGTCCAGTGATTTTGTGGCATTGCCGGCGTAGGACCCGGACCGGCTGGGCGACCTTGGGCGGCAGTGGAGCAGTTGGCCGTCGAGGCCGAGAGCCACAGCCGTGCCGCCGTCGATCACGTGCCGCACCGTGAGTTCGAGCAGACGGGACAACCGTCAGTTGAACGTCGAGCCGAGCTGCGCGCGTCGAGACCGTGCCGAGCGTGCCCGCGCCGAAGGTGAACGAACCGGTCGGCGTGACCCCGGAGGAGGTCGACTCGTCGGCGCGCCCGGCGAGAACGCCGACGCCGTTGTCCCGGGACAGCACACCTGGGCGACTGTTGGCGTCGATCACGACCTGCAGGTTCGTCGAGTACCGATAGTTCCTGCTGGAGGCGGAAATGCTGCGGTCGCGGGTCGGCACCAGGGAGCCGTCCACGATCTGCACCGGGTCCTCGCGCGGTCGGCGGGGCCGGTGAGATCGCCAACCGAGTTGCCAGGTGGTCCACTCCACGTCGGATCATCCGCTGCGATCACCCGCGCCCATGCCCCATCGCCGCCCCAACGGTCACACCCGTACGGGACAGCCTTCAGAGCGTGCGGGGGCCCTGCGAGGGGGTGGCCGCTGCGAGACGGATGACGGCGCGGCCGATGTCGAGGTCGACGGTGGAGCGGTTCGGCGGGGCGCCGTCCTCCTCGTCGTCACGGAGCAGCAGGGCGCTCTGGCGCTCCTTGAGTTCGCTCTGCTTGCCCGGCGAGAAGGTCGCGTGCAGCTGCTCGAATCCGGTAGCCGACACCTGGCCCTGGCGCGCGCCGTTGCGCCACGGCAGCACCCCCGCCCGCCCGGCGCGCAGCATCAGCTGGTCGACAAACGCGACCAGAGTCAGCCCGATCACCAGTCCGGGCAGCGTCATCAGTGCGACGAATTCCATCGGGCCAGTATCGCCGAAGCACCTGGCGTACGCATCGCTCCGGAGCACAAGAGTGCGGGCCGTCGCCCATCGGCGACGGCCCGCATTCCCCCCTGTACCGCTGGAGAAGTCAGCCGTTGGGGAGGTTGACCGCGCGGCCGTTGGTCTTGCCGTGGTGCCGCCTCTCGTACGCCGGCGGCGCCTCGTCCAGGGTGTAGGTCTCGACGTGGACCTCGACCGATCCGGCGCGAGCCAGGTCCGGAAGTCCCGGGCCGAAGGTTCCGCGACACCAGCCGCAGGACCTCCGTCACCCGGCAGGGAGGAGAGACGGCTCACACGTCAGTGCAGGGCTGCCACCTGCGCGCCACCCGTACCACCGGTGCGCCCGGACTCCAGCAGCCGGCGCGGTACGACGGCAGAGAGGAACGACGTCCGGCGGCGGAGCCGGAAGCCCAGGGACTCGTAGAGCCTGATCGCGTTCGTGTTGGTCGCGGAGGCATGCAGGAACGGGATGTCGCCGCGCTCCCTGATCTCGTGCGCGACGGCGAGCACGAGCCGGCCGGCGAATCCCTGGCCCCGTACGGACTCGTCGGTGCAGACACCGCTGATCTCGCTGTAGCCGGTCGGGTGCAGCCGCTCCCCGGCCATCGCGACGAGTGCCCCTTCGCGCCGGATGCCGAGGTAGGTGCCGAGCTCGACGGTGCGCGGCAGGAACGGTCCGGGGCGGGTGCGTTCGACCAGCGCGAGCATCTCCGGCACATCTGCCGGACCCAGGCGGACGGCCTCCGGATCCGGGGCTGCTGCAAGTCCGGCATCGACCAGCTGGACGCCCTCGGCGTGAAAGGTGATCTCCCAGTCGCCGGGCGGCGGTTCGCGCAGGGCGGTGAGGGTGAGGGATGCGCCGGGCCCGGCGAGGGCGGCGGCGTCGGCCCAGTCGTCGGCGTCCGGGATGTCCGGAAGCGCGAGCCAGGGCGCCACATCGGTGGGGTAGCGCAGGACGCGGCCCCGGCGTTCGGCGAAGTGGGCGTGCGGTCCGGCCAGCGAGGCGCGGGCCGGGTTGTCCAGCGGGTGCCCGGACCGAGTGGTGGGATGCGGGGCGCTCATGCGGCGTACTCCGCGTACCCACCGCTCAGCGGGTTGCCGAAGACGGCGTCTCCGACTTCGAACCCCTCGGCACCGGGGCCGGCCCGCTCGACGGTCCCGGCCACCTCGCTGCCGAACACGGCGGGGAACCCCGGCGCCGTGCTGCCGGGCCGGGTGTACCCGTTGCGGAGCTTCCAGTCGACGGGGTTCACTCCGGCCGCCCGGACCGCGACCAGGAGCTCCCCGGGCCCAGGGGTCGGTGCCTCCTGCTCGACGAATGCTTCCACCTCAGGTCCGCCGTTGCGGGTGAATACGTACGCCTTGGGCATGAGCTCCCTCGCTCCGGTTCATGGCATCGGCTGTCGGCACCGCCACCGTGGGCTACAGCAGCGAAAAGTCCATTCGGCATGCACGTATTCCCGGGGCCGGAGTGTTCGCAGGGCCGCAATGAATCCGGATCGAGCGGCATAGGGTTGGACCGACGCCGTCGTACGCCGCTGGGCCGATCTGCTGCTCGCGCTGCCGGCCCTGCTCGTCACGATCGTCGTCGCGAATGCATCGGCATCGTCGGCGAGTCCGGCAGTGGCAAGTCCCTGGCCATGCGCGCCGTGGGGGGGACTGCTGCCGTCCGGGACCTCGGTCACGGGCGGGGCCGTACGGATCGACGGCGGGGAGGTCCTGACCTTGCACCGCGCGAGCGGCACGCCCTGCGGGGCCGAAGCGTCACGCTGCTGATGCAGGGCCCGTTCACGATGCTCCATCCGCAGCTGACTTGTGGGCGTCAGATCGCCGACGGGCCGGATACCCGCGCGACTGACCCGCCCCGCTGCCCGGTCCGGAATCGATTTCGACTCAACTGCCCAACGATACGGACCGGTCGCGCCGCATTCGGCCGACTCCTGTGGCAGTCTGATAGTGACCGTCCCACCGGGCTCCCCCGTACCGGTGGGGCGGTTCTGTGCTCTCCCGCTCCTCACCTGAGCGGTTGTGACGCCGGATCACGAACATTCCCGGCCAGTCACGCCGATTGGCCGGATCGACTCGCTCTTTCACGCATGGGCGCCCCTGCCGGAGGCAGGCGCATACACCTCATGGCCTACGACCAGGGGAGCGTGACGAGATGACGGCGCACAGAGCGCGGACGGCCGGGGCAGACGCCCCGGACATGACCGGGTCGGGCCGCGCACCACGTTCCTGGCGTGCGCCGGGGCCACGGAGCGCGTGGCCCCGGCGCACGCCGCGACCGGGGACGGTCAGTCGTCGTCCTTCTCCGCAGGGCGGCCCGCGAAGTAGGTGGCGATCATGTCCTCGCCGCCGTGTCCCGCCTCCTCCGCACGCGTGAACCGGTTCGCCGACGCGGCGACGAGATCCAGCGTCACCCCGGTCTGTTCGGCGGCCGCAAGGATGAGGCGGGTGTCCTTGAGCGCGGTGGACAGGGTGAAGCTCGGGGTGAGGTCGCCGGAGAGGACCGCGGCGGACTTGCCCTGGAGATACGCCGAATCCAGCGGGCCGCCCTTCATCACGTCGAGGAACGATTGCGGGTCGATGCCCAGCCCCTCCGCGAGGTTCAGGCACTCGGCGATGCTGCTCACCATGTTGATCACCCAGGTGTTGACCACGAGCTTCAGCCGCGAGGCGGCGCCCGGTGTTTCGCCGACCCAGACCGTGCGCTGTCCGATCGCGTTCAGCACAGGGTTCACCGACGGGCGGACGGCGGACGGACCGGAGACGAAGACCGTCAACGCACCCTGTTCCGCGGGCTGCTTGGTACCCGCAACCGGGGCGTCAAGATATGCGAGCCCCAAGTCCGCCGCCCTCTGGGAGAGTTCGGTGGTGGCGTCGATCCCGACGGTGGAGCTCTGCAGCAGGACCTGGCCGCGTTGCACCCCGGGCGCCGCGGCGGTGAGCGCGGCGGCCACGGAGAGTCCGTCGTTCAGCATCGTCAGAATGACGTCGGCGCCGCGTACGGCTTCCTCCGCCGTTTCGGTGACCGTGGCGCCGTCGGCGGCGAGGGGGGCCGCCTTGGCCTGCGTACGGTTCCAGGCTCGGACGTCGAGTCCGGCGCGGAGCAGGCTCCGGGCCATGCCGGATCCCATGATCCCGGTGCCGAGGACGGCCACGGTCGGCCGCTCGGGGATGGAGTTGGCAGGGGTGGACGTCATGAGAGCAAGGGTCCCTTCGTCGGCGCGTGGGCGGTGCGAGGTCAAGGGTGCCGCAGTGCGCCCTCCCGTACGGCGGTGTGCACGGCTCGGGCGAGTCGCGATCCCCACGTCGAGCGCGGGCCCGCGAACGGTTCCCCGGCCGCGCCGGGTCCAGGCTCCGGTGAGGCGATGCACACCGCGTCCGTGGGGGTGCCGGAGCAGTCGAGTCCGGCGTCCAGAAGCGCCTGGACCTTCGCCTCGGTGGCGGTCGCGACGGCATTGACCAGAGCGGCGTCGGAAAGGGCCACGGGGACGGTCACGACGATGTTCACCGTGCCCGGCGG
Source organism: Streptomyces sp. NBC_00873 (assembly GCF_045207415.1). Taxonomy (NCBI): domain Bacteria; kingdom Bacillati; phylum Actinomycetota; class Actinomycetes; order Kitasatosporales; family Streptomycetaceae; genus Streptomyces; species Streptomyces sp. NBC_00873. The sequence continues at coordinate 8,227,820 of NZ_CP108803.1, read as the reverse complement.
CAGCGGCCCGGCGTGTCCCGCGGCCGGGTCGGCGGCCCAGCCCCGTACGCCCAGACCGCTGGTGGCGGTCGCGGTCACGCCCTCGTCGTCGGCGACGGTGTACGCGGTGACATCGGCCGCGGTCATCAGTCCGGCACCGGGACCGGTGAGCGCTTCGGCGGCGGCGATCTCGGCGAGGTGCCGGTCAGGGTCGAGGCGCGGATAACCACCGGGCACCTGGGCGTTGAGGATCCACTCGCGCATCCCGATGCCGCCGCCGAGTACGGCGCTGCTGCACACCCGCCAGCCGGGTCCGAGCCGCCAGACGAGGTGGTGCAGGGCGAGACCGTCCTCCTGCCGGGTCAGCAGCTCGCCCCGTTGTCCGGGTGGGCGGACGCGTACGGAACGAATGGTGCACCCCCGATGGCACGGCAGGACGACGGTCGGAAACGGCCTGTCGATCATATGCGGCAGGGGCGGCGCGGCTCCGTGCGGATGAAGCTCAGCGGGATGCGGCCGATGAGCATCGCCACGAGCGCGCCGACCACGGACGCGTTGGCGCAGATGCCGAGCTTGGAGACCATGTCGATGCCGATGACTGAGGTGCGGCCGGCGCGCCGTTCGGCCGGACCGCCCGAGGTAGCCGTCCGCGATCCCACGTACGCCTCCACACCGCCACGACCTCACTCGAACGGCCCAACGCCGGGTCTGTGCCCCCACCACCGGCATCGCACGCCGCCGCCCCGGACGCGACGGGCCACCGTTCCGGGCCGGGAAGTTGCATCGCCCATCCGGGTGAGGCTCGATGGAAGCCGGACGTGCCTTCCTCGGTGGAGCTGCCCACAGGACGCGCGCCCGGGCGAGGAGGGACCGGTCATGGGAGCCGCTGACGGTTTCACGGATGCCAAGGAGCTCGACGGCCTGACGGTGTACGACCCCAGGGGCGAGAAGGTCGGCACCGTGGGGCGGGTGTATCTCGACGACGCCACCGGCAGACCGGACTGGATCACGGTGAAGACCGGCCTGTTCGGCATGAAGGAGAGTTTCGTGCCTCTGGAGGGCGCTCGCCGGGTGGGCTCCGATCTGCACATCCCCCATCCGAAGGACCGCGTGAAAGCCGCCCCGAGGGTGGACGCGGATGCGCATCTCTCCGTCTCCGAGGAGGAGGAGCTCTACCGTCACTACGGCCTCACCAGGTGAGTTCCACGGCCGGTCCCGGTGACCGGGCAGGCTCGGCTCCCGGCAGCGGACAGGCCAGGGGCGGGCCCGCACCGTGCTGGGTTCCGCCTCCTGCTTCCGTACGTCCGGCTACTCCGCCCGTCCGGGCAGAAACCGCACCGAGGGCCGCCCGTCCGGGCCGTCCTGGGTGACCACCGCCCGTACCTGGTACACATCCGCGATGAGTTCCTCGGTGATCACCTCCGCCGGGGTACCGCCGGCCACCACCCGCCCCTCCTTCATGACGACGATCCGGTCGCAGAACATCGCGGCCAGATTGAGGTCGTGCAGGGCGATGACGCCGGTGACGGGCAGCGAGGTGACCAGGGACAGCAGCTCCAGTTGGTGCTGGATGTCGAGATGGTTCGTCGGCTCGTCCAGCAGCAGTTCACGCGGCTGCTGCGCCAGTGCGCGGGCGATCTGGACACGCTGGCGCTCGCCCCCGGAGAGCGTGTGCCAGGACTGGTCGCTGCGTTCGGCGAGTCCGGTGCGTTCCAGCGCCTCGCGTACCGCTTCGTCGTCCGCGCGGCTGGGCGCGGACCAGGCACGGCGGTGCGGAATGCGGCCGAGCCCGACGACGTCCCGGACGCGCAGCTCGACCTGGGTGTCGGCGTGCTGGTCGACCACGGCGACCCGCTGCGCGACGGTGCGCCGGCCGATTGCGGCGAGCGGTTCGCCGTCGAGCGTCACCACGCCCGCCGCCGGCGCGAGGACCCCCGAGAGCACCCGCAGCAGCGTGGACTTGCCCGACCCGTTGGGCCCGAGGAGTCCGACGGTCGCGCCGGGCGGGGGGACGAGGGAGACCCCGTCGAGCACGAGACGGCCGCCCGCCTCCCGGGAGACACGCTGGGCGCGCAGACCTGCGGCGGTGCCGATGGATGTCATGTGGTCCTCCGGGTGCGGTACAGGACCGATACGAACGCGGGTACGCCGATGAGGGCGGTGACGACGCCCACCGGCACCTCCTGCGGATCGAGGACGGTCCGGGCGAGCGTGTCGACCCAGACCAGGAACACCGCCCCGGCCAGCGCGGTGACCGGTAGCAGCCGCCGGTGCCCGGAGCCGGTGAGCGCCCGGGCGGCATGGGGCAGCACCAGCCCGACGAAGCCGATGGCGCCCGCTGAGCTGACGAGCGCGGCGGTCAGCAGCGCGGTCGTGCAGAGCAGCACGATCCGGGTGCGGCCGACATCGACTCCCAGGGCGGCGGCCGCGTCCTGACCGAAGGCGAAGGCGTCGAGCGTACGGGCGTGGCCCAGACAGATCAGCAGGGTCACGACGAGCACGGTGAAGCAGACCCAGACATCGGTCCAGCCGACCCCGCTGAGCGAGCCGAGCAACCAGAACAGCACGCCTCGGGTCTGCTCGGCGTCGGCCGAGGTCATCACCACGAAGGAGGTCAGCGCGGAGAACAGCTGCATGGCCGCGACGCCGGAGAGGACGACCCGGTCCGTCGTGCCGCCGAGGGTGTGGCTGAGCAGCAGCACGAGGGCGAACGAGCAGAGCGCCCCGATGAACGCCCCGGTCGAGATCGACACCGCTCCCCCGCCCACCCCGAGTACGACGACCACGACCGCGCCCGTCGACGCCCCGGAGGAGACGCCGAGGACGAACGGGTCGGCGAGCGGATTGCGGAGGAGGGACTGCATGACCGTGCCGCACACCGCGAGCCCGGCGCCGCACACGGCGGCGAGCAGAGTACGGGGCATGCGCAGGTTCCAGATGATGCCGTCCCGGATCGGGGTGAGCCGCGAATCGCCCACCCCGAGATGGGCTGCCACCGCGGACCAGACGTCGGCGACGGAGATCCGGGCGGGGCCGATGGTGAGGGCGACGGCGACGGACAGCGCGAGCAGGGCGACGCCCGCGGCCCACAGCACACCGTCGCGCAGCCCCCGTGCGCCACCGTCCCTGCGGTGCGTATCGGTTCCGGGTGCCTGCTCCGTACGTACCGCTGCGACCCGTTCGGTGTCCGTCACCCGGCGAGCCCGAACGTCCACAGCCCGGCGGCGACCTGTTCCAGACCCTCGACCGTCCGGATGGACGGGTTCATGGCCTGGCCGCTGAGCAGCACGTACCGCTTGTGCTTGACAGCGTCCATGTTCTTCGTCGCGGGATTGGACTCCAGGAACTCGATCTTCTTCGCGGCGCTCTCGGCAGTCTGTGCCTTGCGTGTCAGATCGCCGATGACGAGGACGTCGGGGTTGCGGTCGGCGACGGTCTCCCAGCTGATCTGCGGCCATTCCTCATGGGTGTCGTCGAAGACGTTCTTCGCTCCGAGCTCCCTGGTGATGACGCCGGGTGCGCCGCAGCAGCCCGCCAGGTACGGGGCCTTGGAGTCGGAGAACCAGTAGAGGAGAGTGGTGTCGGAGGCGTCGATGCCGTCGGTGGCCTTCTTCACCCGCTCCCGCAGCCGGGCGACGAGCTCGTCGCCGCGCTGCTGGACGCCGAACACCGCGGCGAGGTCGCGCACTTCGCCGTAGACGCTGTCCATGGTCAGTGCTTGGGTACGCGCTCCGTCGCCGCCGCCGCTGTTGTCCTTGCCGGTGCAGTCGGCGGGCGACACGTAGGTGGGGACACCGAGCTCCTCGAACTGTTCGCGGGGGGCGACGCCGCCCTTGGCGAGGGTCGATTCGAACGAGGCGCTGACGAAGTCGGGTTCCTGGCCGAGGACCTTCTCCGACGACGGCCGGTTCTCCGAGAGGCGTGGCACCTTCGCGTTGGCTTTCTCCAGTCCCTTCATCACCGGGTCGGTCCAGGTGGCTGTGGCCGCCAGCCGGTCGGCGAGGCCGAGGGAGAGCAGGATCTCCGTCGATCCCTGGTCGACGGAGACGGCGTGGTGCGGTGCGGCTTCGACGGTGACGGTGCGGCCGCAGTTCCTGAGCGTCACCGGATAGCCTTCGCCACCAGCCGACTTGGCCGTGGAGTTGTCGGTCCCTCCGCCGCACGCGGTCAGCAGGAGGAGTGCCGCCGAGAGCAGGGCGGCGGCGCGGGCAGGGCTGGCTATGGATGGCACGGAGTCCCTCTGCGTCTCAGGGCTCATGCGCGGAGCCCGCTGTACGGAGTGCTGCCGCCCGGTACCGGGCGGCAGGTGCCAGCAGGTCTTCGGACTCGGGTTCCTTCGAACGGGACGCCTTCCCAGGACACCCGTGGATGTCCCAGTGGCCGTGGCCCCGCCCGTCCCCCTCACCGCTGCGCGTCAGCTCCGGATTCGCACCGGATTCCCTGACCCCTACGTGGAGTTTGACTGGCTTTGGCAAGCTATCACGCTGCCCCGCGCGGCTCGTCGGCGGTGCGGTGGGGCCGAAGGCGCCCCGGCCGTCCCGCCCCGGCATGCTGCGCCCCCTGCCTAAGGGTCGGTGAGTCGACCTGAGGCGCGGGGCCAGGATTGCTCCTGGTCCGTTTCCTCAGGCCGCTCTCCGAACCCGCCGTGCGGCTCACACCGCAACGGGCTCTCCACGGAATCTGCCGTCAGGCTGTGGCCGGGACCAGCTCGCGCCTCTGGCCGACCCGAACGTCAGAAGCCTATCCGCGGCCCGAATCCAACGCCGACAAGCCGTCGCTGGCCTGATCAATGAATACCGCCGAGCCGCCTGAGCACCCGGCAACGCTGCAGGTCACAGGCTGTGCAGCCATTCTGGGCCGGTGCGCCCACTTTGCCGCGATGAAGTTGCGGTGCCAGGCCAACAGCGTGCCGGGAGTGACCGGGAAGACCCTCCGCCAGCGGTGACGAGGTATCAGGCTGGAAAGCGCCGCCAACCACAACCGGTCCGCCGACTCGTAGCGGAACGGGCCAGCGATCTGACGGCGCAGGACCTCATTCTCGTGCCGCAGCACGAGCACCTCGGCGGCCTTCGATGTGTTGTTGCGCAGCAGTGCCCCGGGGACGGACAACAACTTGCAAGCCACCTTGTACAGCAGCGAAACGATCACACCGGCATGGTGCCAGTCGAACCTGGCCCACCGCTGCCACCTGCAGAGATGACTTTCCGAGCCCCACACCTCCCTCGCACCGGCCCCGACCGGGGTCGACAGCGACGAGATCGACACCGCCCTGAGTCTTCAGCACACGCCTGGCCGCCGTTGACCCCACCCGCGGGTTGCCGACCCCGATCGAGGTCGGCAACCTGTCAGGGTCACTCCGCGGTGATGGACAACCCCGTCGACGAACTGGTGATGGTGTGGCTGACGCCCTTGAACATCACTCCGGACAGTGTTCCGTTGAACCCGCGCGACATCGTGGCGTCCTGCAATGCCGTCGTCGAGCCGTTCGGTGTGTAGCCGAACAGGTCGCTGATGATGACGTCAGCGAACTTGCCTCCGCAGATTTCGTTGTACGTCATGACCAGCTCCGCGGGGACCCCTACGGCCGGGACGGTTGAGGCGGCCCCGAAGACCAGCGCCTTCCCGAATCCGGTCTTGCCCGTCGACCAGGTCGTGGCGTCGCCGGTCGGGATCGCCGTCCCGGTGGTCGCCTCGGTGGTCGATGAGCCGGTGCCCTCGTCGAAGGGCAGGCGCAGGGTCATGGCCGGGTCGGCGATGGACTCGTTGGCCACACCGCCGCTGTACTTCGACGTGACTTCGGTGGCAGTCAGCGCGCGGTCGTAGACGCGGGCTTCGTTGATGGTGCCGACGAACGTGCGGGTGTCGTCGCCGCCCTTGCTGGTGCCGCCGACGAGCACCGCCACGCCGGTCGAGGGGGTCAGCGCGCCGGTGAGGGTTCGGGAGGCGCGTTCCACCCCGTCGATGTAGATCTTCATGGTGGCGCCGTCATACACGCCGGCGACGTGGTGCCACCCGCCGGTGGGGACGGTGGCGGTCGTTTCCAGGTTTGTCCAAGTTCCGCCGACGGCGATGCCGAAGGAGATGCGGCCACCTGCGCGGCCGCGCAGGGCGTAGCCCTTGTTGCCCTGGTCCTCGGTGTCCTTGGCTATGATGCTCCGCCAGCTCGTCTTGGGCCAGCTCGTGGCGTTGACCCAGGCCGATACGGTCAGCGTCTGCTCGGGGTTGAGTTTCGCCGAGTCCGCGGTGGTCACGACGGAGCCGTTGTTGGTGGGGACCCGCAGGACAAGGGCGGGGTCCTGCGTTCCCGCCGTCGCAGTGGTCCCTTGATACGCGGCGGTGATCTCGGCGGCGGACAGCGCCCGCGTGTGGACGCGGGGCTCATCGATGCTTCCGACGAACTTGCGGGTGTCGTCGGAGGGACAGTTGCCGATGGCGACGGGCGTGCTGGAGGCGGTCAGGGAGCCGGTCTGGCTTCGCGTGGCCTGCTCGACTCCATCGATGTAGATCTTCATCGTGGCGCCGTCGTACACGCCGGCCACGTGGTGCCATCCCGAGGTCGGCACCGTCGCGGTCGTTTGCACGTCTGCCCAGTTTCCGCCGACGGTGATGGCGAAGGAGAGGCGGCCACCCGCCCCGCCGCGCAGGACGTAGCCCCCGTTGCCTTGGGCCCAGGTGTCCTTGGCGATGATGCTGCCCCGCCAGATCTCCTTCGGCCAACTGCTGGCGTTGACCCACGCGGACACCGTCAACGCCTGCGCCGGGTTGAGGCTCGCCCGGTCGGGCACCAAGACGCTGGTGCTGGGGTATGTCAGCTGGTGCGCCTGGCTGAACGGGCCCTTGCTGGTCACGTTCGAGAACTTGGTGAACTGGTTCAGCAGGCCGGCGTAGTCGCCGAACCGGGCGAAGGTCTGTGAGGTCAGGGCAGGCCAGGAGTCGTAGGCGCCGGACGTTCCGTGATCAACCCGATCGACCGGCGCCTGGGAGTCGCGGAAGGACAGTGCCCGCATCCAGTCGCCGTCGAGCAGTTCATCGGTGACGAACTTCTTCATCTCGGTCTTCTGCGTGCTGGTGAGCTTGTCGGCCAGGAGGTTCGCCCCGATTGCGAAGTCGAGGACGGTGCGGACCGCGACCAGGCTCCCGTCGGCGTGCCTGCAGTTCCAGACGCCCTCACCCGGGGCATACAGGGCGAGGACCTCAGGCAGCAGCGTGTCCGCGGAGGAACGCAGGCTCGTGGCCGTCGTGGTGTCGCCCGCCGCCTCTTGCCAGGCAGCGGCCTGGTTCATCATCCAGACGTTCGCCGCGTTGAACGACGCGACCTGGTTGGTGTACTTCGGCAGGACTTCGAGCAGGTTGTGGTTTTCACCGTAGTCGGCCAGCTTTCCGCCCGCGGGCACCAGCGACTTCCAGTGCGTCGAGTTGTCGGTCAGACGTTGCAGAACGGTCTTGCTGTTCACGGTTTCCTGCAGGTAGGCGAGGTCGCCGCTGTAGTTCACGTAGTTGAGGGTGGTGGAGAAGACGGTGAGGTCGTTCGCCGAGTACCACGGCCCGACGGTTCCGCCCTGGATCCACTCGACGGCGTAGCAGCCGTAGATGTCCTTGGACATCCAGGTCTTGGTGATGGTCCGTAGCACCGTCGGATCAAGCAGCGACAGGATGACGGAGGCGTAGGACGTGTCCCAGAAGTAGGTGACGGTCGGCGCGTACTCGGGGGCGGCGGTGACGTAGACCCGGTCGAGGCCGGAGAAGGTTCCGGTCCGGCCAAGGACGGTGTTGAACGCGGGCCCGAGGTTGGTGCGCTCGACGGTGAGCACCGAGAGAACGCTCATGTAGTAGAGGCGCGCGATCGCGTTGCCGGTCGCGGTGTTCTCCGGAGTCAGGACCGGCAGAGAACCGGTGAAGTGCGTGTTTTTGGAGGTGAAGGCCTGAGTCCACCTGGTCGACCATCCGGTGGCGGCGGCGGTGAAGACGGACGTGAAATTCTCCAGGGTGGCGTTGGCCGCGTCGACCACGTTCTGACCGTCCGACACGGCAACCAGGGCTTGACCGGTCGACGTGTCGCCGACGGCCATGACGATGGTCAGCGTCTTGGCCGCGCCCGCGGCAAGGGTCAGGTCCCACGAGGCGGTGCCGCTCGATCCGGACGCGGTGAGCGTCGCCGCGGGACTCACCGCGAAGACGGTCACCGCAGGGCTCGATTTGTCGGAGACCATGACGTTCGCAGCCGGGGCGCCCACCGTCTGTCCGGTGAAGTTATTGTCGCCGGGCCGCGGAACGCCCCAGGACCAGCCAGACGTCCTCTTGCGGATGCGGGGGTTCAGATTCACTGACAGCGTGGTCGTGACCTGTGTCGCGGTCGGGTTGGAGACCGTCACCTGGAGCAGGAGCTGGTTGGCCTCGAAGGCCAGCCGGGTCGCGGTCTGGACGGTCAGCCCCTTGGCCGTGGTGGCCTTGCGGAGGATCTCGTAGGCCGACCAACGCGAGCTGGTCGTGGTGAGCCCGGCGCCGTCCACCGTGAGGTCGCACGACGAACCGCCCTGAGCGTACGGCGGAAGCGTGAAGTTCGTGAAGCCGAGCACGTTCTGGCTGACGTTGATGCCGCCCCAGAAGTTGCTGATGGCGGGCAGGTGCCTGAGAGCCGACGGCGCCAGCCAGTCGCTGGTCAGCGCATCCAGCGCCGGGGCGGTTCCGGGAGTCGCTTTGGCCAGTGCGGCAGGGAGTAGCGGAGCGGCGAACGCGCCGGCTGCCAGGGCTGACGACCACCTGAGAAAGGTACGACGACTTGTTTCACTCATTGCGGGTACTCCTGTGGCTCGGTTGCCCCCGAGGAGGATGAGTGCCTGGGCCGCGGACTGGTGGCCCGGCCTTTGGTGACGAGGAATCTCGGCCGAGCAGAGCTCGGCCGAGGCGGTGCCGGCATCAGGTGGCCACCCGCCCGGGCCCTGCAACGGCGCCGGGGCAGGTGGCGGGTTGTCGTGGGCGTAAGCGGTGCCCTTCTCGGGGACTGTGGTTCCTGTTTTCGGTCTTGGTTGTGCTTGCTGGTTATGGGGTGGTTTCGCGGATGGCGATGGCGTCGTAGACGTGCCATGAGCCGGTTTGGGTGGTGATGGTGATGACGTTCTTCCCGGCGCGGAGTTGGCTGGCGGGCAGGGGGAAATCGAGGATGGTGGGTCGGATGTTGCCACCACGTCCGTCGCCCCAGTGGTACCCGTCCCCGCCGCCCGCCGGGAGCTGGATGATGGTGGCGGTTTGTTCGTTCAGGCTGAGGGCCAGTTTCGGAGGGCTGGTCTGTTGGGTGTCGACCAGCCATGCGGTGAAGGCGAGGTCGTTTTCGGGGATTTGGGGGAGGTCGAAGCGCAGAGTGAAGGTGTGGGCTCGTTTTCCGGCCCAGGCGTCGTCGGGTCCGGGGTGGATGTAACTCCACGCGGATGCAGGGTCGCTGCTGCCGACGGTGAAGTCGACATCGTTGGGGAAGGTGCTGGGGTAGGCGGCGTAACGGTTGGGGGTGAGAGCGAATCCCGCAGTCGCCACATCGATAGCCCCGACCACAGCGATCGCGTGGTGGACGGTGGCGGAGACCTCGTGGTGGGACGTGCCCGGCCCGTTCTTGACCTTCACGACGAGGGTCTGCGCCCCCGAGGCGTTCGCCGGCGGGGTGACGGTGAAGGTCGTGGTAGCAGTGGCACCGGCGGCGAGTTGCTGCGTTCGGGTAGCGGGTTCGACCTGCCAGCCCTGCGGGGCTTGCAGTGAGACTTCCGTGTCCTGGGCTTGGCTGTCGTTGTTGACCAGCCGGACCTGGAACGTAGCCGCGGTGTCCTGCAACAGGCGCAACTCCGCAGGTCCAGTCGACACCGAGATCGCCGGCACGCCGTTCACGTAGAGCACGCCGTCGGGGAGTTCGGTTCCGTCGGCGGCCAGGGCGGTGAAGGTGATCCGGTGAAGCTCTTCCGGAGTGTCCTCGGCAACCCGCAGGGTAAGGTCCTGGCCGGTTGTGCCGCCCGCTGGGACGGTCAGCGTGCCGCTGGCCGGCTCGGTCCGCAGACCCGTGGGGGCGTTGGTCCGCCAGTTCACCGTGACCGCTTCGCCGGTGAGATTCTTCGCCTCCAGCCTGATCGTGCCGTTCTCGCCGGGACCCACCCGAACCTGGTCAGGTGTGGAGTAGATGACCGCGGGTGCCTGTGGTGAGTGGGAAGGCGGCAGTTGCTTGACGCCCCACGCCTTGTTCGGCTGGTCGCCCATCCACAGTTCCAGTGTTCCGCCGGCGGTCAGCTGGTCGTGGTGGAACCAGGCCTGGTCCAGCTTCTGCCCATTGAGCGTGGCGCGCTGGATGTACATGTTGGCCGCAGAGTTGTCGTGGGTGACGATCCGGAACTGCCGGCCGGGGTAGTAGCCGGTGTTGAGATTGATGGTGACCTTGTCGAAGATCGGTGAGGTGATGTCGTAGACCGGCCGCGACAGGCTCGCTCCGGTGACTTCGAACAGGCCGATCGCCATCAGTGCGCTGAGCGATCCCATCTGGCCCTGGTCCTCGTCGTGGTGACCGTACCCATCAGTGGTGGATATAGAGGAGTAGACCTTTTCCTTCACCTGTCGCACCCAGTACTGGGTCAACCACGGTTTGCCCACGTAGTTGAACAGGTGCGCCAGTTGCAAACCGGGCTGGTTGCCGTAGTTGACGTAGGCTCCATCGTCGCCGTTTCCCCCCTCTTCGCCAATGAAATTGGCACCTTTGGAGTGGTCGAAGGCGTAGTTGAGTTTGTCGGCGTAGGCGTCCCTGCCGCCCAGCCGGTTGGCCAGGCCGGTCACATCGTGTGGGGTGTACCAGGTGGCCTGCCAGGAGTTGGCCTCTACGAATTCGTTGCTGGACAGCGGGTCGAACGGCGAGAGCCACCGTCCGTCAGAAGCCCTGGGCCGGATGAACTCGGTGGACCTGTCGAACAGGTTCTGCCAGTTGCCCGACCGCTCGATCAGGTAGGCGCCGGCGTCGGTGTCGTCCCATACCTCGATCTCGTTCAGCCCCACGTTCTCGCCGCTACCGCCGGTCACATCGAACCGTACCCAGCTGACCCGCCTCGGCCGGAAGGCCACCACCTTGTTCCTGCCATCGGTGGGGATATCTTTCACCGCGATCGTCGACCCGTCGCTGAACGTCAGAACGCCGGAGCTCGCGCTCGACCTCGGGTCCGCCCGATCGCTGATCACCACCTTGTGGACGCGCTTCTCCTCACGCCAGCTCAGCTTGATCCACGGGTTCCGTTCTGTGGACGCCCACTCCACATTCTGAGACGGCACCATGCTGGAGCGGATCGGTCGACCGTCCACCGCCCGCACACCGGCGAAGTTCGAATCGTTCACCTGCGAGGACACCGACACCTCGGCGAACTGCGAGATGTTGAGCCCCGACTTGCCCAGCCGCCGGGCCAACTGCCCCAACGTCCAGTCCTGGAACGCAAACTCCAGCGTCTCCCCAGCACCACGCGACTTCCAGGAATCCGACATGTTGTGCGGCACATACCCGTGATCAAGATACGGCCGGGCATTCCCACCGTCTCCCAACCAGGACGCGTACCCGTACGGGGCCTTGTCGAACAGGCCGCCGATGGACTGGGCGTCGAGCATGGCGTCGTAGGCCAGGTCGATGTCGAAGTCGCGGATCCCCTTGTTCCAGGCGCCGGTGATGAACGACGTCACCGCCGAGCCAGTCATCACGAACGAATAGTCGCCAAAGCGTGGGCCGCGCGGCAGCAGGCCGCCGTCCTGGTACATCCGCAGTTGCGAGTGGACGAAGCTGCTGTAGATTTCCGGATACGCGAAACCGAGCACGGTGTTGAGGTTCCACTGGGTCAACCACACCGCGTCGTAGTTGTACATCGCGAACCGCGGCACGCCGCGATCGTCCAGCGGGATCTGCTTGACCTTGCCGTTCCGCCAGGTATTGTCCAGGTACTTGCCGTCCACGTCGCTGATCGTGCTGCGCCCGCACAGCACGTGGAACAGATCGGTGTAGAACTTGACCTGCTGCTGCTCGGAGCCGCCTTCGACGTCGATGCGTCCCATCATCACGTTCCAGCGCTGCTGGGACGCCTGCTTCACCGCTTCGAAGTCCCAGCCCGGCAGCTCCGCTTGGAGATTCTTGCGCGCCCCTGCCGCCCCGGTGAACGACAACCCCACCTTCATCTGCACGACCGCACCGGCATCCAGCTGCTCGTAGCAGGCGTACACCCCCATGTTGTCGCCGGACAGCTCCTCGATCGTCGCACCGCCGTCGGCCAGGCTCCCACCCGCCCAACCACGCAGCGAATCAAACGGCTTGTCGAACCGGATGCTGAAGAACAGTCGGTTCTTTTCCGGCGGCGTTTGGGGCCAGTAGAGGCCGTCGGTGAGATATCCTCCCTGGTCGACGTAGCCCTCGATCTCGTCGTTACTGACCCTGGTGACGTGGGCGCCCTTCATCTTCGCTTCACCCAGCATGCCGCCGAGGTTGATGATGATCTCACTCCGGCCGGCGTTGTCGTAGGTATAGCGGTGCAGGCCCACGCGATCGGTGCAGGTCAGCTCGGCGGTGATGCCATACCGGTCCAGATGCAGCCGGTGGTAGCCCGGCTCGACGACCTCACTCGCGTCGTGCTTCACAGACGACTGCCAGCCGGTGTCGCCCTGCAGCTTCGACACACCCGCACCGCTGGTGGGCATCACCTGCACGCCGGCGATCTGCCAGCAATGAAGATGGCTGAAACCCTTGACGTTGTTCTCATCGTGCCGATAGCCCGTCCCCCAAAGGGTGTTCGTGCTCGTGTCCGGCCGTAGCTTGATCATGCCGAACGGGTTGCTCGCGGACTGGAAGAAGAAGAACCGGCCCCGATCCGCTTCCACCCACGGATTGACCAGGCGCACATAGTCCCGGCCCGCCTCGGCTGAAACCGCATCCGGCTCGGCTGCCCAGGCATTGCCGCCGGAACCGCCAACTCCCGCAACGCCCGCGGCCAGCACTCCACCGGCGGACAGCAGAAGATGACGACGGGCCAACCGGCCACTTTCCTTTGGTTCGGGCATTTCGTGCTTCCCTTCGCTTTCCTTTGGTTCGGGCATTTCGTGCTTCCCTTCGAAACGAGGTCACCGACGAGCGGCTCCCCAACTCCCCCATGACGGTGTCATGGGGGAGTTGGGGGCCGCGGACGGCTCAGGCAAGCGACAGGCCGTCGGGGCCGCTGCTGATCGTCTGGCTCTTGCCGTTGAGGACGACGCCTGAGAGTGTCGCGGTGATTCCTCGGGGCGTTGTTGCGCTCCGCAATCTGGCGGCGGCGCCTTCGGGGGCGTAGCCGAACAGCTCGCTGATGATCACCTCTGCGAAGTTCCCGCCGGCACAGTTGTTGAAGACCTGCAATTGGCTGGCTGGGGCGATGGCGGCGTGGTAGTCGGTCGTTGCGGCGGAGAGGGCCAGTGCGGTGCCGAATCCGGTTCTGCTACTGCACCATGCTGCCCCTTCGATGTTGCTGGCCTGGGCTGTGATCAACTCGGTGGTCTTTGTGCCCTTGCCTTCGTTGAAGGGCAGTCGGAGCACCAGGGAACTGTCGGTGGCGCCGGTGGCGGGGGTGGCGGCTTCGTACTGGGCGTTGATCTCGGTGGCTGACAGCGCCCGCGTGTAGACACGTGCCTCGTCGATGCCGCCGCTGAAACGGCGGGTGGAGTCGCTGGGGTGATTCCCCACGACCACCGGGGTGCCGGTGGAGGGGGTGATCTGCCCGGTGGCCGCTCGTGTGGCTTGGACGGTACCGTCGATGAAGATCTGCAACTTTTCGCCGTCGTAGACACCCGCGACGTGATGCCACCCCGACGTTGGGACCGTGGTGGTGGTCTGCACATCGGTGAAGCGGCCGTTGAGGGCGACGACGAAGGAGATCTGGCCGTCGGCGCCGCCGCGGAGCACGTAGCCGGCATCCTCGCTGCCCCAAGAGTCCTTGGCGATGATGCTGCCCTGCCACACGCGCGTCGGCCAGCTCGAGGGGCTGATCCATGCGGAGACCGTCACGGCTCCGTCGGCGTTCAACGCGGGCCGGTCGGTGACCGACACCCCCGCGGATTGGACTATCTCGTGGGACTGGCTGAAGGGGCCTTGTCCGGTCACGCCAGCAAATCGCCTGAGCAGCGACAGGAATGCCGGGTAATCGCCGAACCGGGCGAAGGTCTGGGCAGTGAGTGAGGGCCAGGCGTCGTAGGCGCCGCTGGTGCCGTGGTCGGTACGGGCGACCGGCGCCATGGAGTCGGCAAGGGACAAGGCGCGCATCCAGTCCCCGGCCAGCAGTTCGTCGGTGGCGAACTGCTTCATGGCGGTCTTCTGCTCGTCGGTCAGCGACGGGGCGAGCAGGTTACCGGCGATGGCGAAGTCGAGGACATGCCGTACGGCAACGGTGGTGCCGTCATTGCGCCTGCAGTTCCAGACGCCCTTGTTGGCCGGGTCGTACAGCTTGAGAACCTCGATCAGCAGGGCCTCGGCTCTGTCGGCGAGGTCCTTGGCGGTTGCCTTGTCACCCGCGCGGTCGAACAGGCCGGCGGCCTGCTGCATCATCCACACATTGGCCGCGTTGAACGACGGCACCTGGTGCACGTATTTCGGCAGAACTTCCAGGAGGTTGTGGTTCTCGCCGTAGTCGGCCAGCGACTGCCCCTGCGGTACCAGGCGTTGCCAGTTGGTGGAGATGGCCTTCAGGTGTTCGAGGACGGTCTTGCCGGAGCTGGAGATCGTGGTGTCCAGGAAGGACACGTCGCCGCTGTAGTTGACGTAGTTGAGGATCGTCGTGAAGACGGTGAGGTCGTTCGCGCTGTACCACGGGCCGACGGTCTTGCCCGACACCCAGTCGATGGCATATCCGGCATAGATGTCTTTGGTGAGCCAGTAGGTGGCTACGGTCCTCACCGTCTGCGGATCGAGCAGCGTCTGGATGATGGAGGAGTAGGAGGTGTCCCAGAAGTAGGTGACCGTCGACGCATTCTCGGGCGCCCCCGTCACATAGACGCGGTCGCACCCTTGGAAGGCGCCGGGTCCGGTGGGTCTGCCGAGAATGGTGGAGAACTCGGGGCCGAGATTGGTGCGCTCCATTGCCAGCACTGACAGGATGCTCATGTAGTACAGGCGGGCGATGGCGGTGTCGTTCGTGTTGGTCAGGACGGGCAGGGATCCCGAGTAGTGGCCGTTCCCGGGTGTGAAGGCGTCTTGCCAGCGCTTTTCCCAGCTCTTGCGGGCGGTGTTGAAGGCCGCTCCGAAAGCGCCCAGCGTGGCGTTGCAGGCGTCCACAACGCCGTTGCCGTCGTTGATGTCCGCCAGCGGCTTCCCCGTCGAGGTCTCGCCCACCTCCATGACGATGTCGATCGTCGCTGACTGCCCCGCGGCGACCGACCACTGGGCGCTTCCGCCGGCCGATGCCGTGGTGAGCGTGGGCGCCGGGGTGAACGCGAACGCGGTCACCGCCGAAGAGGCACTGTCGGATATCAGCAGGCTCGACTCGGAGACCTTGTGCGCGGTGAAGGTGTGGTTGCCGCGGGGCCGTGGGGCATCCCACGCCCACTGGGCCGGAAGCGCCGCCTTGGCAATGCGTGGATTGGCATTGACCGACACCGTGATCGGTGCCGCGGTGGGGTTGGAGACGGTGATGCGCAGCAGCAACTCGTTGCGTTCGAAGGCGAGCCGGGTTGCGGTCCGGATCGCCACCCCCGAGGCGGTGGTCGCCTTACGCGTGATCTCATAGGCCGACCAGCGCGACTCCCTGGTAGCGACCGGCACGCCGTCCACGCTCAGCACGCAGGAGTCGCCACCGCCGTCCACATAGGGCGGAAGGGTGAAGTTGCGGATTCCCAGCACATTGGGGGAGGACCCTACGGCTCCCCAGAAGTTGCTGACCGCGGGGAAGTGCTTCACTTCCCGTGCCGACAGCCAGTCACTGGTCAACGAGTCCAGTTTCGGCGGTCGGCCGGGCGCAGCTGCTGCCAGCCCCGCTCCGAACAGGGGGGTACTGAAGGCCGCCGCGCCCACCACCGCGGACCAGGTGAGGAAGGAACGGCGATTGACTTGCGACATGATCATCTCCAGGAGGTAGACACACCGGACGTTGCGGCGTTGCGGTAGCGAAGGCCTGATTCAGTCGTCTTGAGGTCCGTGGTCACGAACGGACCGCTCGTGCTTCCCTGCAAGATTGATTCGTAGCCGCCGAGCCGTTGGTACGACTCGGCGGCCATGGCGAGCTCGTTCCGGTCGAGGGTGACGCCGAGCCGGGTCTTGGTTGTGCTTGCTGGTTATGGGGTGGTTTCGCGGATGGCGATGGCGTCGTAGACGTGCCATGAGCCGGTTTGGGTGGTGATGGTGATGACGTTCTTCCCGGCGCGGAGTTGGCTGGCGGGCAGGGGGAAATCGAGGATGGTGGGTCGGATGTTGCCACCACGTCCGTCGCCCCAGTGGTACCCGTCCCCGCCGCCCGCCGGGAGCTGGATGATGGTGGCGGTTTGTTCGTTCAGGCTGAGGGCCAGTTTCGGAGGGCTGGTCTGTTGGGTGTCGACCAGCCATGCGGTGAAGGCGAGGTCGTTTTCGGGGATTTGGGGGAGGTCGAAGCGCAGAGTGAAGGTGTGGGCTCGTTTTCCGGCCCAGGCGTCGTCGGGTCCGGGGTGGATGTAACTCCACGCGGATGCAGGGTCGCTGCTGCCGACGGTGAAGTCGACATCGTTGGGGAAGGTGCTGGGGTAGGCGGCGTAACGGTTGGGGGTGAGAGCGAATCCCGCAGTCGCCACATCGATAGCCCCGACCACAGCGATCGCGTGGTGGACGGTGGCGGAGACCTCGTGGTGGGACGTGCCCGGCCCGTTCTTGACCTTCACGACGAGGGTCTGCGCCCCCGAGGCGTTCGCCGGCGGGGTGACGGTGAAGGTCGTGGTAGCAGTGGCACCGGCGGCGAGTTGCTGCGTTCGGGTAGCGGGTTCGACCTGCCAGCCCTGCGGGGCTTGCAGTGAGACTTCCGTGTCCTGGGCTTGGCTGTCGTTGTTGACCAGCCGGACCTGGAACGTAGCCGCGGTGTCCTGCAACAGGCGCAACTCCGCAGGTCCAGTCGACACCGAGATCGCCGGCACGCCGTTCACGTAGAGCACGCCGTCGGGGAGTTCGGTTCCGTCGGCGGCCAGGGCGGTGAAGGTGATCCGGTGAAGCTCTTCCGGAGTGTCCTCGGCAACCCGCAGGGTAAGGTCCTGGCCGGTTGTGCCGCCCGCTGGGACGGTCAGCGTGCCGCTGGCCGGCTCGGTCCGCAGACCCGTGGGGGCGTTGGTCCGCCAGTTCACCGTGACCGCTTCGCCGGTGAGATTCTTCGCCTCCAGCCTGATCGTGCCGTTCTCGCCGGGACCCACCCGAACCTGGTCAGGTGTGGAGTAGATGACCGCGGGTGCCTGTGGTGAGTGGGAAGGCGGCAGTTGCTTGACGCCCCACGCCTTGTTCGGCTGGTCGCCCATCCACAGTTCCAGTGTTCCGCCGGCGGTCAGCTGGTCGTGGTGGAACCAGGCCTGGTCCAGCTTCTGCCCATTGAGCGTGGCGCGCTGGATGTACATGTTGGCCGCGGAGTTGTCGTGGGTGACGATCCGGAACTGCTTACCAGGGCAGTAGTCCCGGTTCAGATTGATGGTGACCTTGTCGAAGATCGGGGAGGTGATGTCGTAGACCGGCCGCGGCAGGCTCGCTCCGGTGACTTCGAACAGGCCGATCGCCATCAGTGCGCTGAGCGATCCCATCTGGCCCTGGTCCTCGTCGTGGTGACCGTACCCATCAGTGGTGGATATAGAGGAGTAGACCTTTTCCTTCACCTGTCGCACCCAGTACTGGGTCAACCACGGTTTGCCCACGTAGTTGAACAGGTGCGCCAGTTGCAAACCGGGCTGGTTGCCGTAGTTGACGTAGGCGGCGTGCTCGCCGTTGGCGCCTTCGCCGATGAAGTTCGCGTCAGCGGACTGTTCGAAGGCGTAGTTGAGCTTGTCGGCGTAGTTGGCCCTGCCGCCCAGCCGGTTGGCCAGTCCCATCGCATCATGCGGGGTGTACCAGGTCACCTGCCAGGAGTTGGCCTCCACGAAATCCTCAGGGGACAGCGGGTCGAATGGGGACAGCCACCGGCCCTCAACTCCCCTGGGCCGGATGAACCCGGTCGACCTGTCGAACAGGTTGCGCCAGTTGCCCGACCGCTCGATCAGGTACGCGCCGGTGTCGGAGGTGTCCCAGACCTCGATCTCGTTCAGCCCCACGTTCTCGCCGCTGCCGCCGGTCACATCGAACCGTATCCAGCTGACCTTCCTCGGCCGGAAGGCCACCACCTTGTTCCTGCCATCGGTGGGGATATTCTTCACCGCGATCGTCGACCCGTCGCTGAACGTCAGAACGCCGGAGTTCGCGTTCGATCTCGGGTCCGCCCGATCGCTGATCACCACCTTGTGGACGCGCTTCTCCTCACGCCAGCTCAGCTTGATCCACGGGTTCTGTTCCGTGGACGCCCACTCCACACTCTGTGCGGGCGTGATGCTGGAGCGGATCGGCCGACCATCCACTGCCCGCACACCCGCGAAGTTCGCATCATTCACCTGCGACGACACCGACACCTCAGCAAACTGCGAGATGTTCAACCCCGTCTTGCCCAGCCGCCGGGCCAACTGCCCCAACGTCCAGTCCTGGAACGCAAACTCGATTGTCTCCCCCGTGCCATCCGACCGCCAACCGGATGCTGGTTGATCGTGCGGCACATAGCCGAGATCCATGTATGGACGCGCACTGCCGCCGTTTGCGGTCCAGCCGGAATATCCATATCGAGCCTTGTCGAACAGGCCGCCGATGGAGTGGGCGTCGAGCATCGCCTCGTAGGCCAGGTCGACGTCGAAGTCGCGGATCCCCTTGTTCCAGGCGCCGGTGATGAACGACGTCACCGCCGAGCCAGTCATCACGAACGAGTAGTCGCCAGCAACAGGGCCGCGCGGCAACAGACCCCCGTCCTCATACATCTGCAGTTGCGAGTGGACGAAGCTGCTGTAGACCTCCGGATACGCGAAACCGAGCACGGTGTTGAGGTTCCACTGGGTCAACCACACCGCGTCGTAGTTGTACATCGCAAACCGCGGCATACCGCGATCGTCCAGTGGGATCTGCTTGACCTTGCTGTGTTTCCATGTGTCGTCCAGGTACTTCCCGTCCACGTCGCTGATCGTGCTGCGCCCGCACAGCACGTGGAACAGGTCGGTGTAGAACTTCACCTGCTGCTGCTCGGAGCCGCCTTCGACGTCGATGCGTCCCATCATCACGTTCCAGCGCTGCTGGGACGCCTGCTTCACCGCCTCGAAGTCCCAGCCCGGCAGCTCCGCTTGGAGATTCTTGCGCGCCCCTGCCGCCCCGGTGAACGACAACCCCACCTTCATCTGCACGACCGCACCGGCATCCAGCTGCTCGTAGCAGGCGTACACCCCCATGTTGTCGCCGGACAGCTCCTCGATCGCCGCACCGCCGTCGGCCAGGCTCCCACCCGCCCAGCCACGCAGCGAATCAAACGGCTTGTCGAACCGGATGCTGAAGAACACTGTGCTGCCCTGCGGGGCCCATTGACGCATGCCCTGCAGGACGACGTAGCCTTCGATTTCGTGGCCGCTGACCTTGGTGACGTGGGCGTTCCTCATCGTTGCTTCGCCCATCACACCGCCGAGGTTGATGATGATCTCACTACGCCCGGCGTTGTCGTAGGTATAGCGATGCAGGCCCACGCGATCGGTGCACGTCAGCTCGGCGGTGATGCCGTACCGGTCCAGATGCAGCCGGTGATAGCCCGGCTCGACGACCTCACTTGCGTCGTGCTTCACATACGACTGCCAGCCTGTGCTGCTCTGCAACTTCGCCACGCTCGCACCGGTGGTGGGCATCACCTGCACGCCGGCGATCTGCCAGTCATGGAGGTGGCTGAAACCCTTGACGTTGTTCTCCTTGTGGAGATAGCCCGTTCCCCAAGGGGTGTTCGTGCTGGTGTCCGGCCGCAGCTTGACCATGCCGAACGGGTTGCTCGCCGACTGGAAGAAGAAGAACCGGCCCCGATCCGCTTCCACCCACGGATTGACCAGGTGCACATAGTCCCGGCCCGCCTCGGCTGAAACCGCATCCGGCTCGGCTGCCCAGGCATTGCCGCCGGAACCGCCAACTCCCGCAACGCCCGCGGCCAGCACTCCACCGGCGGACAACAGAAGATGACGACGGGCCAACCGGCCACTTTCCTTTGGTTCGGGCATTTCGCAATTCCCTTCACTTGCCTTTGACTCGGACATTTCGCGCTTCCCGTTCGGCTGCACGCCTTTGTGTCCGCCCGGCGCGTTGGGACTACCGGGTGAGGCCGTCCATGAACGCCGCGGCTCTCGGTGAGTGATCTCGTCCCAGTTGCCCTCGGCGACGGCTCTCGGGGGGACGACCTCGGTTCCGGCGCAGACGGCGAGGGCTCCGTGGGCGAGGTATTCGGCGGCGTTGGCGGCGTTGACTCCACCGGAGCCCGGCGAGGCCGCAGGCGACGTTGGACTCGGCGCCGCCCATGCCGACCTGGAACTCTTCGACGGACTCGGTGGGGCCGGGGTGTCGGGGCAGCAGGACGGCCGTGGTCTCGCCGAGGCACACCGCTTGCGGGTTGTGGACTGCTGGTTCGGTGCCGACGTAAGCCATGGGTCCGTCGTCCTTCCGTGTTCTGTCCGTGCCGGAGGGCGGTGTGCTGCGTGCGGCCGCCGTCTTCAGCGGAGGTCGGTGATGCTGAGGGTGATGTCGCTGGTCCAGCTGGTGCCGGCCGGCAGGAGGGGTGCCTGGCCGCGGGTGGGGCAGGCCGGGGAAGGGTCGCCGGGCAGCACGTTGGCGGGTTCGATCGCGACGACGTAGGCGCGGCGGTACCAGGGGAAGCCGCTGCTCGCGTGGCACTCCTGCCACAGCCAGGCATGCGGCAGGACGGATGCGTCCCAGTCGACGCGGATGCCGAATCCCGCGCTGGGGCTTTCGATGGCGAAGGAGCCGGTCTCGAAGTCGGTGAGGCAGGCGAACACGGCGCGCCCGCTGTCCGGTCCGGGGCACTGCCGCAGGTCCAGGACGTCCCCGTCGACAGCGGGCGCGAGCGGGAACGCCGCGCGAACATCGGGCGGCAGGACCGTGCCGGGCTGCTCGGCGTCGGTGAGGACGGTGCGGGCCGCGGCCGTGATGGTGCAGTGCTCGTCGATGAACGGGGCCCCGAAGCCCGGGTGCTGGACCCACATCACCGGTACCGGTTCCCCGGAGGTGTTGTGGACGGTGTCGCGGACGTGCAGGGTCGGCCCGTCAAGGCGGAGGCTGCGGGTGAGGCGGAGTGGGGCGGTGATCAGGTCGGTGGCGAGACGGACTTCGGCCTCGTCCGCGCTCTCGACCGTCCAGGCGACGACGGCAGCCTCGCCGTGGTATCCGCGGCGGACGCCGTCGACGGTCCGCTCGGCGCCGGCGTTGGGCACGAGCTGCTGCCAGCCACCGCCGTAGCGGGCGAGCCAGTCGGTCTGGCTGTCGCCGGTGACGGGCGCCCCGGCCAGGTCTCGGCGCCCCCACGGGGTGCGCCACAAGACATCGATGTCGCTGGTGCGTTCGGTGACGGACGTGATGTCCGCGCCCTTGCCGGGGCGTACTTCGACCGACAGGCGGTCGCCGTGCAGCCACACAGAAGCGGTCATGGCCGGTCAGCCTCCGAACCGGTGGGCGGGCAGACCGCGGACGCCCAGGCCGCGCACGGCCAGGACGGAGCCGGCTGGCCCGGCGGGGGTGGGTCCGAGGCCTTCGCGGGCCGTGGTGACGTAGAGGATGTCGAGGCCGGGGCCGCCGAAGGCGCAGGATGAGGGCTGGTCGACGGGAAGGGGGACTTCGGTGAGGACGCCCCCGTCGGGAGAGAGGCGGAGCAGCCGGCCGCCGCCCCACAGGGCGATCCACAAGCAGCCGTCGGCGTCGACGGTCATCCCGTCAGGTTCTCCGGCGGCTTCGGGGAAGCGGGCGAGGGTGCGCCGGCGGGCAGGGGCGAGCCGGTCGGGCAGCACGTCGAAGGCGTTGACCTCGTGGTCGACGGTGTCGATGAGGTAGAAGGTGCGGCCGTCGGGGCTCCAGCCGAGGCCGTTGGGCTGCGTCAGGCCGTCGAGGACCGGTTCCGTCGCCCAGTCCGGGGTCAGGACGTGGAGAGCCCCGCGGCCGACGGCGAAGTCCATGGCGCAACTGCCCGCCCACAGCCGTCCTTGCGGGTCGCACTTGGCGTCGTTCATCCGGCACCCGGGCGGCAGGACGGCCAGGCGGGTGGTCCAGGTGCCGTCGGCGCGGACATCCGTGAACCCCTCGGTGGTGGCCGCGACGTATCCACCGGACGCCTTGGGGACGGCGGCGCCGACGAAGGTCGGCAGGGTGAGGGTGTGCGGGCGGGGCACGGCCGGGTCGGCGGTGTGGACGCGGCCGGCGAGGATGTCCACCCAGGTCAGCTGTCCGGTCTCACCGTCCCAGAACGGTCCTTCTCCGACGCGGGCCTCACCGGGTATCGCGACGGTGATGTCGATGCTCAACTTCACTGCTCCGATCGCGGGTTGAAGAATCGTCGGTAATCAGTCGGGGAGGGCCACGGCGACTTGGGCGAGCAGGCCGCCGTCGACGGGCAGGGAGATGCCGGTGATGAAGGCGGCGCGGTCGCTCGCCAGGAAGGCGATGGCCTCGGCGACCTCCTCGGGACGAGCCACCCGCCCGAGCGGGTGGCTGCGGCCCCACGTGGCGACGACTTCGTCCGCCTCCTCCGGGCTGCCGGCGAACCCGGCGGCGGCGGTGCGCAGCATGGGGGTGTCGACGGAGCCCGGGCAGACGGTGTTGGCGCGGACGCCGAAGGCGGCCTCGTCGACGGCGAGAGAGCGGGCGAACGCGTTGAGGGCGCCCTTGCTGGCGGTGTAGGCGGCGACGTTCTTCTGGGTGACGAAGGCCTGGACGGACGAAACGAGCACGATCGAACCCGCGCCGCAGGCGCGCAGGGCGGGCAGGGCGTGCTTGGCGGCGAGGAAGGCGCCCTCGACGTTGACCGCCATCACCTCCTCCCAGGTCGTGCGCGGGGTGTCGGCGGCGGTGCCGTAGCGCTGGATGCCGGCGCAGGCGACGAGGACGTCGAGTCCGCCGTGGTGCCGGACGGCGTGACCGACGGCGGCGGCGACCGAGGACTCGTCGGTGACGTCGGTCTCGACGTAGGTGATCGCGTCGTGGACGGCGGCCTCCGGTGGTGTGACGGACGCGCACACCACCCGCGCGCCGCGGGCGGCCAGGAGCTCGGCCGCGGCCAGGCCGATGCCGCTGGATCCGCCGGTGACCAGTGCGGACTTGCCCTCGAATTCCATGGGTGTGCGGTCCTTCTGCGAGGAGGCTGCGGGAGGAGGTCCCGGGGCCGACGGTGGCGGCCCCGGGACGGAGCGTGGGAGGCGCGGTGTTACTTGTACAGGCCGGTCTGCGAGGCCGGGTCGTCCAGGTTGTCCTTGGTGATGACCAGCGGGACGAGCGGCTGATCCTTGGGGATGTTGTGGTCGCCATCGATGTACTTCAGCGCGTTTTTCACGGCCAACTGGCCGATCTGGTACGGGTTCTGGGAGACGAGGGCGGTGAGGGTGCCGTTCTTGAGGTTGGTGGCCTCCTGCGGGCTCGCGTCGTAGCCGAGCACGGCGATCTTGCCGGTCTTGCCGGCGGCCCTGACCGCGTTGGCCGCGCCCTCGGCGGTGATGACGTTCGAGGCGAAGATGGCGACCAGGTCGGGGTTGGCGGTGATGGCGGACTGCACCAGGCCGGCGGCCTGCGTGGCGGAGTCGTTGCCGGCGTACAGGTTGGACAGCACCTTGTACTTGGACTGACCGTCGAAGGCCTGCCGGAAGCCCTTCTCACGGTCGTCGATGGAGCTGATGCCCGGCTTGATGTGGACGAACACCACCTTGCCGCCTTCGGGCTTCTGCTTCATGAGCTCCTCGGCGCCCAGCTTGCCACCCTGGACGGAGCTGGCCGCGATGGCGGTGAAGATCTTGTCGCTGTTGACGTTGTTACCCGTCGTCATCACCGGGATGCCCTGGGCGACGGCCGCGGCGATCGGGGCGGCGAGCGCGGTGGCGTCGGTCGGGTCAATGACGATGGCGTCGGGCTTCTTCTGGACGACCGCCTGGAGGACGGGGATCTGCTCGGAGGCCTGGAAGTTGGCCGGGCCCTGCACGATCGGGGTGACCCCGGCGGCCTTGGCCGCGGCCTCGAAGCCGGTGATCTCGGTCGAGTAGTACGGGTCGCAGGTGCACCCGGGGATGAAGGCGATGGTGCGCTGCTTGCCGGAGCCGCCGCCGGTCGCGCTCGAGGGGGCTTCGGAGGAGGAACAGGCCGACAGGGCGAGGGCGGCGGCCGCGGCCGTGACCGCCAGCGCGGCCCGGGTGATTCTGCGGGACATGGGCTGATCCGTTCCGTGTCTGTGCGAGGGAGGTACGGGGGTGCGAGGGAGGTCAGGACGCGCGTAGTTGCTGACGGCGTTTGATGTCGTCGACGGCGACCGCGACGATGAGGATGGCGCCGATGGCCACCGTCTGCCAGAACGGCTGGACGTTGACGATGACCAGTCCGTTGTTGAGCACGGCCGGGATCATGACGCCGACGGCGGCGCCGAAGATGGTGCCGCGGCCGCCGAAGAGGCTGGCCCCGCCGATGATGACGGCGGCGATGGCGACGAGGTTGTCGGCACTGTGGCCGCTGACCTGGGTGGTGGTGTACCGGGCGACGTCCAGGACGGCGGCCAGGCCCGCGAGGGCGCCCATCATGGTGAAGAGCACGACCTGATGGCGGGTCACCTTGATGCCGCTGCGGCGGGCGCCTTCGGCGTTGGAGCCGATGGCGTAGGTGTACCGGCCGAACTGCGTCCTGGCAAGGACGAGGCCGGCCACGACGGCCACGACGGCGGCGATCCACACGGGCAGGGGCAGCCCGAGTACCTGGCGCATGCCGATGCCGGTGACCATCTGTGGCGGCAGCCCCGTGACGTCGGTGCCCTTGGTGATGACCTGTGCCAGGCCGAGGCCCATGCCGAGGGTGCCAAGCGTGATGATGAACGAGGGGATCTTCAGCCGGGTGACAAGGACGCCGTTGAGCAGGCCCCACGCCGCGCCGACGGCCACGGCAACGGCGATGCCGAGCGTGATGGCGGCACCGGCGTTGGGGTAGCCGCTTTCCGCGGACCCGCTGACCGCGACGATGGTCTTGGCGGCGATCACCTGGCTGAAGACCAGCACGGATCCGATGGACAGGTCGAGCTGGCCGCCGATGATCAGATAGGCGGTGCCGACGGCCAGCAGGATCGTCCCGGAGGCGTTGAACAGGATGTTGCGGAAGTTGTCCGCGTTGAGGAACGTTCCGCCGGCCTGAACCGAGAAGGCCACAACGAGGACGACCAGCGCCAGGAAAACCCAGTTGCTCGTCAGTGCGGCGGCTGCGCGGCGCACGCGGTTCGCGGTGTCCTGACCGGACACGTCCGCGCCGACCGTGGGGATGGGGAGATGGGGAGTCATGGCGTGCTTCCCTGCGGGTCGGTCGGGGTTCCGGTCGCCGCGCCTGTGATGGCGGCGACGATCTCGTCGTGCGAGGTGGTGGCGGGCGACAGCGTCGCGGCGGTGGAGCCCAGACGGAGCACGACGATGCGGTCGGCCACGTCGGTCACGAACGGCACACTGTGGCTGATGACGACGACGGCGATGCCCCGGTCCCGGGTGCGCTTGATCAGCTGGGCGACCTGCTCGGTCTGGACGAGGCCCAGCGCGGCGGTGGGCTCGTCCATGATGACCAGCTCGCGTGCCCAGATTCCGGCCCGGGCGATCGCCACGGTCTGGCGCTGGCCGCCGGAGAACATCCGCACCGCAGCCTGGTAGTCCGGAACACGGGCGCCGAGGGTGCGCAGGTAGTCCTCCGCCTCGGTCTGCATCCGCTTGTTGTCGAGGACGCCCAGCCGGCCCAGCAGCCCCGGCTTACGGCGCTCACGGCCCAGGAACAGGTTGGCGGGGGCGGACAGGTCGTCGGCCAGCGCGAGGTCCTGGTAGACGGTCTCGATGCCGGCGGCGCGGGCGTCCGAGGGGTTGGTGAAGTGGACCTGTTCGCCGCGTACGCGCAACTCGCCGCTGTCCGGAGCGAGGGCGCCCGACAGGATCTTGATCAGCGTGGACTTGCCCGCGCCGTTGTCGCCCATCAGGGCCACGACCTCGCCGGGGGCCACCTCCAGGGACACGTCGGTCAGTGCCGTGACGTGGCCGAAGCGCTTGGAGATCCCGGTGGCCGAGAGCACGGGGACGTCCGGGCCGGGGGGGCCGGGGGGTGGTGTCGTATTCGATAGATGCATCAGCACGAGTCTTCCTCTCTCGTTGGCGACTCAGCTGCTCTCCGCAAGAAGTTCCAGGTGCATCCGCTTGTAACCCGGGGACTGCCTGGCGCTAACCCGGATGCTTGCATACAAGTTCTTCAGTATGCAAGGATCATGTCGTGAAATCGGATCGAAACCTCCCAGGCGGCCCGCCGGCCCTCGCGTCGGTCGGGCGGCTGCGTGTCCGCCAGCGCACCTCCGACCGGGTGTACGAGGAGCTGGCCGCGGCCATCCGTGACCTGCGGATCGAGCCGGGTGCGTCGTTGTCGGAGACGGATCTGGCCGAGCAGTTGCATGTCAGCCGCACGCCCCTGCGTGAGGCCATCGCGCGGCTCGTGGACGGCGGTCTCGTTTCGGTCGTGCCCCAGGTGGGCACCCGGGTGGAGCCGATCCGGCTGTACGACGTGGAGCAGGCGCGCTTCGTCCGCGAGAGCCTGGAACTGGCCGCGTTCGCCGCGGCTTGCGAGAAGCCGGAGCGGGACGTCACCGAGCTGCGCACCCTCCTCGCCGAACAGGAACGCTGTCACGAGGCCCACGACCTCGGCGGTTTCTTCGCCGCCGACGAGGCGCTCCACCGGCAGATCTTCGAGATGAGCGGCTATCCGGGCGCCTGGCAGCTGATGCAGCCGATGAAGATGCACCTGGACCGCTTCCGGCGGCTCAGCCTGCCCGACCCCGACACGGTGCGGGTCCTCATCGACGAGCACACGGCGATCGTGGACGCGCTGGAATCCGGCGACGCGGTACACGGCCACGCCCACATCAGCAGGCACGCCCGCAGGGCGCTGGAGAACGCCCCCGGCCTCCAGGGCCGCTACCCCGGGTACTTCGCCGGATGAGGACCTGACGAGCCGGACAGGCCGGACCGACGACGCCGGCCGCCGACGGCGGGCTCCGCACGGGGCCGGCCTTTCCTTCCCCGCGGAAAGGAGCATCATGAGAT
The DNA here is from genome assembly GCF_045207415.1 of Streptomyces sp. NBC_00873. Taxonomy (NCBI): domain Bacteria; kingdom Bacillati; phylum Actinomycetota; class Actinomycetes; order Kitasatosporales; family Streptomycetaceae; genus Streptomyces; species Streptomyces sp. NBC_00873. Next base: position 8,200,481 of record NZ_CP108803.1, on the reverse strand, counting down.
TCCTGCGCATCGGCCCGCCCGGCGCCGAGACGCCCGTCGTGGCCACCCCGGACGGCGAGTACCACGACCTGCGCTCCGTCACCGCCGACATCGACAGCGCCTTCCTCGGCAGCGACGGAGTGGAACGCGCCCGCGCCGCGCTCGCGGCCGGCGCCCTGCCGCCCTTCGACGTCACCGGCCTGCCCATCGGCCCGCCCGTGGCCCGCCCCGGCGTCGTGCTGTGCGTCGGCCTGAACTACGCCGCCCACGCCGCCGAGTCCGGATCGCCGCCGCCGGAGCACCCGGTGGTGTTCTACAAGGCCCCCGACACCGTCGTCGGCCCCTACGACGACCTCCTGCTCCCGCGCGGATCGGACCGGACCGACTGGGAGGTCGAACTCGCCGTCGTGATCGGCCGCAAGGCCCGCTACCTGGAGTCACCCGAGCAGGCGCTCGCCTGCATCGGGGGATACACCGTCTCCAACGACGTCTCGGAGCGCCGGCTCCAGCTGGAGACCAGCGGTGGCCAGTGGTCCAAGGGCAAGAGCTGCGAGACGTTCAACCCGTTGGGCCCCTGGCTGCTGACGCCCGACGAGGTCCCCGACCCCCAGGCGCTCGGGCTGCGGTCCTGGGTCAACGGCGAGCCCCGGCAGTCCTCCTCGACGTCGGACATGATCTTCGATGTCACCACGCTGATCCACCTGCTCAGCCAGGTCACGGTCCTGGAGCCCGGCGACATCGTCAACACCGGCACCCCCGAGGGCGTCGCGCTCTCCGGCCGGTACCCCCATCTCACCGAAGGCGACCTCTTCGAGGTCGAAATCAACGGCCTCGGCCGGCAGACCCAGAAAGCGGTACGAGCATGACGCTGAGGCTCTCCCTCGGTCACATCGACGTCTACGACGACAGGACGGCGACCTTCGCCCATCAGCTCGGGCTCACCGGCGTCCAGCTCCACACCCCCAACCTGCTGCCCGGCGAGGCGGGTTACTGGAGCCTGGAGGAGCTGCGGGCGCTGCGCGAGCGCTGCGACGCCGACGGGCTGCGGATCGACGGCCTGGAGAACGTCCCCCTGGCCCACTTCTGGAAAGTCCAGCGGGGCCTTCCCGGGCGGGACGAACAGATCGAGAACTACCGCACGACCATCCGGAACATGGGCGCGGTCGGCATAGACATGCTCGGCTACAACTGGCTGCCGACGTTCGTGTGGCGCACCGACATGGACGTGGCCGGCCGCGGCGGCGCCAAGGTCACGTCCTTCGACCTGGCAGGCATCGGTGCCGGCAACGCGCTCGCCTCCTACCGGCTTTCGCCCACCGAGCTGCTGTCCGAGCCAATCACGGCCGAGCAGATGTGGGCCAACCACCAGTACTTCCTCGACGCCGTCCTGCCCGTCGCCGAGGAAGCCGGGGTGCGGCTGGCACTGCACCCGGACGACCCGCCGGTGGACGAGCCGCTGGGCGGCGCGGCGCGCATCTTCAACTCGCCGGCCTCGCTGGCCGCAGCGCGCGAGCAGGCGAAGGGAAGCCCGGCCTGGGGACTGGACTTCTGCCTTGGCACGGTCTCCGAGATGGGCGGCGAGGACGCCGTCAACGAGGTCATCGACACGCTCGGTCCGCTCGGTGCGATCTGCTACGTCCATTTCCGGGACGTCCAGGGAACCGTCCCGTCCTTCCGTGAGTGCTTCCTCGGCGAGGGCAACTACAACCCCGCCCGTGTCATACGCCGCCTCCACGACGTGGGATTCGACGGCTTCATCATCGACGACCATGTGCCGGCCATGGTCGGCGACCCCGACACCTGGCTCGACATTTCCTCTGGTGCCTACTGCAGCCGCGGCCGCGCCCACGCGATCGGCTACCTCCAGGGCGTCCTCAACGCCCTCGGCCTCGACTGACGCGCGATCTCCCCCGGAAATTCCAGCGGAAAGCTCCGGACGCGCACGCGAAATGATCGTGTTCACGTCCGGCGCTTCGGCAGTTCGGTGGCAGGAATTCTCCGGGAGAATTCGGGAGTCTTACCCGCGACTACGAGAGGCTGGGGAACCGGTCCGGACGCGGCAGCTCTCCAGGGGCCGCGTCCAGACCGGCCGGGCGCCCTCAGCCCCGTAGGGATACTTGCATACAAGTGGGTCGGCGTGCGATGATGACCGACGTGAAGTCGGAGCGTAGTGGTCTGAACGCGGTGTCGGCGCTGGCGTCGGTCGGGCGGCTGCGTGTCCGCCAGCGCACCTCCGACCGGGTGTACGAGGAGCTGGCCGCGGCCATCCGTGACCTGCGGATCGAGCCGGGTGCGTCGTTGTCGGAGACGGATCTGGCCGAGCAGTTGCATGTCAGCCGCACGCCCCTGCGTGAGGCCATCGCGCGGCTCGTGGACGGCGGTCTCGTTTCGGTCGTGCCCCAGGTGGGCACCCGGGTGGAGCCGATCCGGCTGTACGACGTGGAGCAGGCGCGCTTCGTCCGCGAGAGCCTGGAACTGGCCGCGTTCGCCGCGGCTTGCGAGAAGCCGGAGCGGGACGTCACCGAGCTGCGCACCCTCCTCGCCGAACAGGAACGCTGTCACGAGGCCCACGACCTCGGCGGTTTCTTCGCCGCCGACGAGGCGCTCCACCGGCAGATCTTCGAGATGAGCGGCTATCCGGGCGCCTGGCAGCTGATGCAGCCGATGAAGATGCACCTGGACCGCTTCCGGCGGCTCAGCCTGCCCGACCCCGACACGGTGCGGGTCCTCATCGACGAGCACACGGCGATCGTGGACGCGCTGGAATCCGGCGACGCGGTACACGGCCACGCCCACATCAGCAGGCACGCCCGCAGGGCGCTGGAGAACGCCCCCGGCCTCCAGGGCCGCTACCCCGACTACTTCGCGGACTGAGTTCCGGCAATTCCCGCACTCTCCCGTCAGCAGGTCGGTGATGTGGGCGTCGATGTGCGGCACTGGTCCGTCCACTCGGGGTTACCCCACGCTCTTCGTCTTCCTCCCCCACCTCTCCGCTGCCGCTGCGGTCCTGGCCGCATCGGCGCGCGTACGAGCACTCGCTCACGCGTCCGACAGTTCCGGCCTCCACTGAGGGATGACGGCATCGAACGCGCCCTTGCGGAGGTCACGCAGCGCCGAGGCGTAGCCCTTAGGGACGCTGGAGGGCGACCACGGCGTTGTGGCCGCCGAAGCCGAAGGAGTGGCTCACGGCGCGCCGGACGGGCCGGTGGAGGGGCTGTTCGGTGACGCAGTCGATGTCGAACTCGGGCGCCGGGACGTCCAGGTTGGCGATCGGCGGTACGATCCCGCGCTGCAGCGTGAGGATCGTCAGCCCCGCCTCGATGGCTCCGGCAGCCCCCATGCAGTGGCCCAGTACCCCCTTGGGGGCGGTGACGGGTGGCCGGTGCGGGTAGGCCCGGCTGATGAGAGCGGCTTCGGTGGCGTCGCCCAGCGGTGTCGACGTGGCGTGCGCATTGACGTGTTCGACGTCCTCGGCCCCCCAGTCCGCGTCGCGCAGCGCGGCCTCGACCGCGGCCCGGGCGACGGCGCCGGACGGGTGCGGACTGGTGGGATGGTGGGCGTCGGTGGTGGCGCCCGTCCCGGCGAGCAGCGCCCGCGGGACCGCTGCCCGGGCCCGTGCGTCGTCCGCCCGTTCCAGGACCATGACGGCGGCGCCCTCGCCCATGACCAGACCGGCGCGGTCTGCCGCGAACGGCCGGCAGAGGCGGGCCGGGTCGCCGTTCCTCGTCGCGGCGGCACCGGACCGCGCGAATCCGGTCATGGCGACCGGGAAGACGATCGACTCGGTGGCTCCGGCGATCGCGAGATCGCACTGCCCGGTGACCAGCAGGTCCCGGGCGACGGAGAGCGCGGTGACCCCGGACGAACAGGCGGTGCACGGCGCCAGGCTGGGACCGGTCGCCCCCATCCGGATGGCGATCTCCGCCGCGGGCATGTTCGGAATGGTGAGGAGGATCCCCGCCGGCGAGGTGGCCCCCGGTCCGCGCCGGTCGAGGGCGACGGCCTGTTCGGTCAGGCCCGCGGAGCCTCCGCTGCTGGTGCCGACGACCACGGCGACCCGGCTGCCGTCCCAGTCGGCCGGGTCCAGTCCGGCGTCCGCGACCGCTTCCCGCGCGGCGAGGACGGCGAACTTGACGTACCTCCCCATCCGGAAGGCCGCACGGCCGCCGACCGCCTCGTCCAGATCGATGCCGGAGACCGTGCAGGCGAAGTCGATCGCGCAGCCTTCGAGCTCCGGGACGGTGCGGGCCGGTGAGACCCCGGCGCACACCCCGTCCCAGGTGGTGTCGGTGTCGTTGCCGACCGGGGTGATCATCCCCAGGCCGGTGACGGCGACGGCAGGCCTGTTCATCGGGCGTTGTTCATCGCGGGGTCGCCGCTCACCGCGGCATCGATGAACGTCGTGATGTCGGCGAGGGTGGCGTCCTTGTAGAGCTTGTCGGAGTCGGCCTCGACCCCCAGCGTCTCCTTCATGATGACGGCGAACTCGGCGACGGCGAGGGAGTCCATCTCCAGGCTGTCCATCGTGGAACCCGGAAGGATCTCGGCGGCGGGCACCTTGAAGGTGTTCGTGAGAACATCGGTGATCTTGGGGTGAATCGCGCTCATGATCTTCCTCTTCGCTAGGTCGTGCAGGTCGTGCAGGTCGCGGAGGTCATGCAGGGTCTGCCGATGCCCGGGACGGCGGAACGCACGGTCCCGACGCCGAAGTAACTGACTCCCGATCTGCGGGTTACGCCTTGCGGCGAACCGATTCGCCAATGATCACCCGCGGCTTCGTACAGCACCGGGAAAGGACGGATGCGGTGCCCCAGTACGCCAGCAGAACGGCCCGGGCTCCGAGGGCCCCGACCGCGTCCCGTACCCGGCACCGCTGCCCGGCGGTGCGCTCGTCCGGGGCCTTCACCGCTCCCCCTGCGCCCCGGTGGTGGTGTGCCAGGATGCCTCCGGATCGTCGTAGGCATCGACGTAATCGGCGCCCGCGATGGGCCAGTTGGCGAACAACTCGTCCGGCAGCGCGAAGGACTCGATCAGGGTGGGCAGATGCCCGGCGACGGCGGCGATGAGCTGCTCGACGGCGTCCGGCAGCGCGTTGACCTGATCGGTGGTCAGATGACCGGCGGCAAGCAGATCGCCACTGTTGCGGGCCACCCACTGGAGGGCGAACAGCCGCTCCAATTCGGCCAGCCTCTCGCGGCCAGGACCTTCGGGCAGTTCTGCGACCGCCTCCGCGTACGCCTCGGCCGCCTGTCGGCGGGCGTGCGCCTCGACGCCCCGCAGGGCGGGCCCGGACGCCGCGTTCCACCGTGCCAGCGGATCACCGTGCGGTGCGCTGCTCATCCGCTCCGTGGCGCGGGCGAACCAGATGACCTCCACCTGCGCATGCAGCCACCCCAGGAACCGGGGGTCGGCGAGCTCTCCGGTCGCTCGGTCCGAGGTGCCGCCGTCCGCGGCCGGTGAGGCGGCGAAGAGCATTTCCGCGGCAGCCTTGGCGTGGATGGCCAGGTTGTCGCCCTCGGCGGTGATCACCGCCTCCGCGCCGGTGATCAGCTCGGTCATGCCGTTGTTCTCCAACAACGCCTGTGCTCCGCACCGTTCGCGGCATTCGACGACAACGGCACGGGCCTGCCAGGTGATCCATCCCTTCGCGACGGCGACCAGCCGCTCCGCCTCGGCCCGTCCCGTCTCCGTGCCGGTCCCGAGTTGTTCCTCCCAGCGGTCGAGGGTCCTGCGGTGGAGCAGGCTCATCGCGAACACTGTGGCCATGGCCTCGGCGAGCGGGCCGTGATGGCTGCGGTGGGCGATCACCCGCACCCGTTCCGTGGCGCGCGGCCCGGAGATGTGCCGATGGCCTCCGTAGCGCACGGCGACGGCGAGCGTCGCGCGCGCGGAGCCGACCGCGCAGGCGCTCATGGAAATCTTGCCGACCGTGACGCGTGCGATCGAGGTGAGGAAGCGGCGCCTGCGGTTGGGCAGAACGCTGCTGAACTCCCCGTCGTCGCCGATCCGTCCGTGCTCACCGCCGAGCAGTGCGTCACGCCCCACGAAGACCCGGTCGAAGGAGGTCAGACAGTGGTCGACGGGGCTGCCCAGGCGTGCCGGAAGCCTGCGGACGCGTACCCCCGGGAGAGAGTGCGTGTCGTCGGTGAGCGGCACCAGGAAGAGAAAGACGCCGTGGTCGGCGCCGTCGGCGAGCAGGCGCGCCGCGACCAGTCCTGACTTGGGGCCGCCGGCCGGGCTCGTGTTGGGCATGAACTTCTGTGCCCCGGCGTGTGGGGTGTGCAGCACGAATCCGTCGCGTGCGCGGTCGTACGTCGCCGTGGTCTCGACGGCCGCCGCGTCATTGCCGTGCGCCACCTCCGTACAGAGGAAGGTGCCGATGCGCCGCAACCGGAGGAAGTCCGACAGGTCACGGCGGCTCTCGCCGGCGTGGTCGAGGAGGCTGCCGAGGAAGAGGTTGTAGTGGATGCCCGCAACGGTGGTGAGCGCCGGATCGACCGGGCCGAGCCACTCGTGCAGGGCGGCGAGGGCGCGTGGGTCGGCGGCGGGCCCTGCTGCGCTGTCGAGCGCGCTGTTGAGGATCCTCAGCCGTTCGTACGTCAGGGCGAGACGCTCGTCGGGACTGTGGTCGGCCGGGCGGCGGAACGGTTCCGTAGAGATCAGCCGACGCCAGGAGCCGTGCTCCTGAGAGAAGTTGACGCCGAAGAGGACGCCTCTCAACAGGTCGGCAGTGCCGTGGACGGTGGTGCTGTCGATCGTTGCGGTCATGAACAAGAGAACGATGAAGGAACGGCGAGGACACACCTCGCCGCTCCCACCGGGACCTGCGGGCGGTCCGAACGGTCAGACGCGCTGGAAGGCGAGAGCGACGTTGTGTCCGCCGAAGCCGAAGGAGTGGCTGACGGCGCGCTCGACGGACTGCCGGCGCGGCTCCTTGGTCACGCAGTCGAGCGCGAACCCGTCCGGCAACGCATCCAGGTTGGCGATCGGCGGCACGATCCCCTGTTCCAGGGTCAGTACGGTCGCCACCGCCTCGATCGCCCCGGAGGCGGCGAGGGTGTGTCCGACCACGCCCTTCGGAGCGGTGACCGAGGGCCGGTGCGGGAAGAGCCGGGAGATGAGCGCGGTCTCCATCGCGTCGTTCAACGGCGTGGACGTGCCGTGCGCGTTGATGTGGTCGACCTCGCGGGGCGCCCAGCCCGCCTCCTCCAGCGCCGCCTCCACCGCCCGCTGCGCACCGCGCCCGTCGGGTGTCGGGGCAGTGGGGTGGTGAGCATCCGTACTGGAACCCACGCCGGTCAGCAGCGCACGCGGATGTCCGCCGCGTGCGCACGCGTCAGCGGTCCGCTCCAGCACGAGCACGGCGGCACCCTCCCCGATGACGAACCCGTCCCGGTCCGTGGCGAACGGCCGCGACGCGCCCGCCGGATCACCGGTACGGGTGGAGAGCGCCCCCATCTTCGCGAAGGCCGCCACCACGAGCGGGGTCAGCGCGGACTCCGAGCCTCCCGCCACGACCACATCGCATCGGCCCCTCGTCAGCAGGTCACGGGCGACCGAGATCGCGGTCGCCCCGGACGCGCAGGCGGTGGCGGGCGCCAGACTGGGCCCCTGGGCACGCAGCGCGATGGCGAGCTCCCCGGCCGCCGCGTTCGGGATCATCATCGGAACCAGGAGCGGAGAGACTGCCTCCGGTCCTGCGCCATCGAGCTTGCGAAGGTTGTCGACGAGGACGGACACACCGCCCACACCGACGCCGAGCACCACGCCGACCCTGCTCCCGTCCCAGTCCGCCGGAGAGAGTCCGGCGTCCGCAACGGCCTGCCGGGCGGCGACCACGGCCAGCTTCACAAACCGTGCCATCCGCCACACCGAGCGCCCGCCCACCGCCGCGTCCAGGTCGAGTCCGTCGACCGGGCAGGCGAAGTCGACCGACAGTCCGGCCAGTTCGTCACAGCGCCGCGCCACGGAGTGTCCCGCGCACAGCCCCGCCCAGAAGGCGTGTTCATCGGCGCCCGCGGGGGTCACGAGCCCCACTCCTGTCACCGCGACCCCGGTGTCAGCCTGCGTCATGTGCCATTCCTTCCGTCGCCCTCTGTGTGCTCCGTACGGGCTCCCGGCCGGCGGAGTACGGCGGAACCCCAGGTCGGACCACCCCGGAGGCGGTGACTCCGCGTACCGCTACCCGCCCCCCGTATCCGGCTGCACGGCGGCGTCGAGTACGTATCCCCTCGGCACTCGCTGCTCCCACTCCCCGCAACCGATCGGGCCCGCCGGCTGGCGAACGGCCGTCACCCCGGTGAGGATGCGTTCACTGGGCCGAATGGGGGCTCGAGGAGCACGGGAGCACCACCGGCTCACGCCCTGCGAGCCCCCTGCTCCCCCGTACGGAGCAACTCACCGTGCTGCCCGCACGCACAGGGCGTCCCCTTGGGACATGGCATCAGCGGACCACGACGAGTCACAGCCCCCCTCGGCCGACGCCGAACTGGACGCGCTGCGTGCGCGGGTGACTCAGCTGGAGGCGCGTACGCCCGTACGGTCCCGGCCCCGGATCCGTTCGTTCTTCGCCGTGCTGCTGATCCTCGTCGCGGCCGTACTCACGCCGCTGAGCGCCGTTGCCGCCTGGGCCAAGAACGACGTCGGCGACACCGACCGCTATGTGGCAATGATGAAGCCGCTGGCGTCGGACCCCGATGTGCAGACAGCTCTGGCGAACCGGGTCACCGGTGTGGTCATGACACATCTGAACGTCCATGCGCTCCTCGCCGAGGTGGCCCCGGCGGACCGGCCGGTCCTCGACAAGGCGCTGGGACGGCTGAGCGCCCCGCTCACCACGGGCCTCACGAACTTCGTGCACGGGACCGTGGAGAAGTTCGTGGCCTCGGACGCCTTCGAGAAGGTGTGGGTCAGCCTCAACCGCGGCGCCCACGCGGCGGCCGTCAAGGCGCTGACGGGCAGTGGGGGCGGGGCCGTGAAACTCACCGACGACACGGTTGTCATCGATCTCGCCCCGGTGATCGACCGGGTGAAGCAGCTCCTGGTCGATCACGGGCTGACGATCGCCGCGAAGATCCCCGAAATCCACACCGACTTCACCGTGCTGACGTCCGACGCGATCGGCAAGGCCCAGAAGGGGTTCCGGCTGCTGCAACTGGCCGGTTTCTGGCTGCCGGTGGTGACCCTGGTGCTCGCCGCGGGCGGGGTGCTGCTCGCCGTGCGCCGACGCCGCGCACTGGTCACGGCGGCCCTCGCCATCGCGGTGGGCGGTGCGGTGCTGGGCCTCGCGCTGTGGGTGTTCCGCGCGTTCTATCTGGACAGTCTTCCGGCCTCGGTGTCGCAGCCGGCGGCCGGTTCCATCTTCGACGCCCTGGTCTCCCAGCTGCGCGCCGTGGTCCGGCTCGTGGTCACGCTGGGCACGGTGGTGGCGCTCGCCGCCTGGCTCTCCGGCGAGGGCCGCGCCGCCACCCGGGTCAAGGCCATGTGGAACGGCGGCATCGGCGCCGTGCGCGACGCGGCCGGGATCACCGGCGGTCCGGTCGGCGCCTGGGTGCACCGGGCGAAACCGTGGCTCAACTGGACGGTCGTCGTGGTCGCCGCGGCGGTCCTGCTCGTGTGGGACCGGCCGACGGGGCTCGTCACGGTGTGGATCGCTCTGGCGGCGCTGTTCGCCCTGGCGGTCGTGGAGTTCCTCGACGACGACAGCACACCGCACATGCTCCCGTCACCGCACGGGTGACCGCAGGCCCCGCTGTGCCACCGGCCGCTCGACGGAGCCCCGTCGGGCGGGCGGTGGCACAGCCGTGCTCAGGCGCGGGTCAGCGCGGCGCGCAGCTCCGGTTCGTCGGGCGGGTTGGCACCGGCGCGTGCGACGGTGAGCGCCGCGGAGACGGCCGCGTGGTGCAGCACATCGGTGACGGTCTCCGGATCGATGGCACGCAGACCGTTCCGTCCTGCGGCGCCGAGCAGCCCGTGCGCGGCGAGGGCGTGCAGCGTGCCCGACATGAACGCGTCGCCCGCCCCCACCGTGTCCACGACCTTGGTACGGGGCGCGTCGACCGTGGTCCGCGCGCCAGGAGTGAAAGCAAGTGCGCCGGCTGCCCCCCGGGTGACCAGGACGAGGGCGGGGCCGCCCGTGCCGAGCCAGCGCGCGGCGACGGACTCCGGGGACTGCCCGGGGTACAGCCATGCCAGGTCCTCGTCGCTGGCCTTGACCACATCACTCAGTGCGACACAGCGCTCCACCCGGCGGACGGCTGCGTCGTGGTCGCCCATCAGGGCCGCCCGCACATTCGGGTCGTAGCTGACAGTCGCCGTGGTACGCAGTGACTCGACAGCGGCGACGACGGTGGCAGCGCCGGGCTCCATGACCGTCGCGATCGAGCCGGTGTGCACATGGTGCGGCGGCCGCTCCGGTTCCACTGGGGAGAGCGTCCACCGGATGGCGAAGGTGTACGCGGCCTGGCCGGCCGCGTCCAGCGCCACCGAGGCGGACGGGGTGGCCCCGGTGGAGCCGTCGGTACGCACGACGACTCCGGCGGACGCCAGATGGTCCGCGATCAGCCGGCCCTCGGCGTCCGGGCCGAGCTGGGTGAGCAGGGTGCTGGACCGGCCGAGTCTGGCGAGTCCGTACGCGACGTTGGCCGGGCTGCCGCCGGGATGGACGCGGTCGTCCTCGCCCGGCAACCGGACGATGTCGGCGACGCATTCGCCGATGAGCAGAAAGCCGGGCGAGCCGGGCGAGCCGGGTGAGCCGAGGGTGTCGACCGTTTCGGGCATGGGTGGGATCTCTCCTGGAGTGCGCGTACGTACGAGTCCTGGTAGGCGGCGCGGCCATCCAACACATTGAGACCGATCCTGCCCCGCGCATGCCGGGTGTCGGTCACGTCGATGGGGGCAGTGCGGGGTCACACGGGGCTTACGGGCGCTCTCCCGCCCCGTACCGGCGCTCGAACTTGGCGACCTGCCCCTCGGTGTCGACGACCCGGGCCTTGCCGGTGAAGAAGGGGTGGCTCTCGGCGGAGATCTCCACGTCGATGACGGGATAGGTCTCCCCGTCGTCCCACTGGATGGTCTGCTCGCTGGACGCGGTGGACCGGGTCAGGAAGGCGTAGCCCGCGGAGCGGTCGCGGAAGACGACGGGACGGTAGGAAGGGTGCTTGTCCTGCTGCATGCCTGCTCCTGGGGACGTACGTACGGACTCGGCTCAGCCTCGCGAACGAAGCCGGTGGGCGCGATCGCAGACGGTCCGTACGGGGGGCGGTGCCGTGGCCCGATGCCCTGCCGGGCCCGTCCGGCGCTTGATGGCGGACCCTCGGACCCGTCGTGGGGCCCGGCACGCCGGACGGGTCACCGGCATCCCAGGTGCCGCTTCACGGCGGGCCACGCCTCCACCCCGTCCGGGGTGCGGACATAGACCCTGGACAGGTCGTCCGTCAGCCACAGTTCCCAGTCGTCGTGCCGGGCGGTGTGACGGTTCCGGTGCGCGCTACCGGCCCTGCGCCGCCTCCACCGCGTCGGCCACCAGCGTCAGGAACCGTGCATGGGCCCGGGGGCTGCAGACCGGTTCCGGATTCCACGGCACCATCGCGGCCGCCCGCTCCAGCGCCGACCAGTCAGCGTTCGACCGGAGCCGGTCCAGGGGTGTGGCATTCGACCGGATGTCCGTGAGCAGGATCCTGGGACGGAGGGCCGCCACCTCCGCCCAGCCGACCGTGGACCAGGTGGCACCGGGCCCGGCGGCCGGTTCGAGGACGTCGACGCCCAGCTCCATCAGCACGCGCAGCTCCGGCCACATGCGGGGACGCGCGAGATGCGCCTGGTCCTGCCCCGCCGGTGACAGGGCGAGGACCCGGGGCCGGGACGGACCGGCGGCGAGACTACGCAGCCACTCCCGGGCTGCTTCCAGGTCCTGCGTCGCCGGCGACCCTCCCTCCTCGGCCCCGAGCGAGCGGGCCAGCTCGGCGAACCGGTCACCGATGCCGGAGAGGGTGCGTGCCTGGCCCACGTCGATCACGACGACCGGAACGTGCTCCTCCAGGTGCTTGGCGGTCTCCGGGGCCAGTCCGTAGACATGTCCTCCCCCGTAGGTGACGGCCACCACGAGGTCCGGCTCGCCCCGTAGGAGGGTGTCCACGTCCAGGACGCTGCCCGCACCGAGATAGTCGACCTCGGTGAGCGGCAGCGACCCCGTCTTGGCCCGGTCGGGCGACTCGCCGTCGTGGTCCGATCCGAAGATCCCGCTCGGACGTATCCCGTGGTCCCACAGCGTGGCCCCGGCCTGGACATAGGCGAGCACACGCGACGGGCGCCGCCCGGCACTCGACAGTTGTCCACGGTCGTCGGAGAACTGCCACTCGGTCCGCTCGCTCACATCGCACACCCTTCTCTACCCGACTGCCCGGCCCCGGTCCGGCTCGTCACCAGTACCTGCCCAGGTCCTTGCCGGGGCATCCCTCGGCGGAACGCCGGTCCCGCACTCGCTTCCGGCCGATCGCAAGGCTTGGGAGGCTGGGTCATCGCCTCTCCCCGCCCATACTGGGAGCGCTCCGACAAGTCCCTGTATGCGGAAAACAGCAGAACTCGTGGGGAGCACCGGAATCACACGGAGCACCGGCAGAAAACTGCGAGATGCCCGCCCCCGAGGTGCTGGAAGGGATCATGCGGAACGTGGAGGTCTTCCACCAGGAGCTCCGGGAGGCCCGGGCGTGGGTGTTCGCCGGAGGACTGAACGCCCCCAGCTCAGCCACTGTGGTGCGGGCTGAGGACGGCGGCACACTGCTCACCGACGGCCCGTACGCCGAGGGGAAGGAGTACCTCGGCGGGCTGTGCATCATCAAGGCACCCCGATCTGGATGCCGCCCTCGACTGGGGCCGCAAGGCCGCGCGGGCGATCACCTCAAAGGGTCTTGGGAGAGCACTCGTCGTCCCCGATGTCCAGACCCGCCAGGAATGCCGCAGCCGCCGGTGTGGGGCGGAACCGGCTCCACACCAGCCGTTCCGTCCGTGCGGGCGCATTGCGCACCGGAAGCACAGTGAGACCCGTCAGCTCCGCCGCGAACGCGGCGGGCAGGAGAGCGACGACCAGTCCGCTGCGCACCAACCGGACGATGAAGTCGGTTCCGCTGACCTCGAACGCCACTTCACGGGTGAGTCCGGACGCCTCGAAGGCCTCCTCCGACTGGGCGCGGGCCGCGGTCCCGGCGGGGTAGTCGACGAACGTCTCCCGCGCCAGCCGCTCCAGGTCCACCTCGGACTCATCGGCCAGCGGGTGGCCGGGCGCCACCACGGCGGCGAGTTCCCCGCGACCCAGTTCGCGGTCGCGCACCCCCTTCGGCCGGTAGCTCGGCAGTACACCGAGAAACGCCACGTCGAGCGTCCCGTCCTGCACTTCCTGGACGAGGTCCTTGCTCGCCCCTTCCCTCAGGTCGATACGGACCTTCGGGTGGCGGAGATGGAACTCCCGCAGTGCCGCCGGAATGTCGACCGCGGAGAGCGTCGGGATCGCCCCGATCCCGAGACGCCCGCTGATTTCCCCCGCCGCTGCCGTCACCTCGGCGCGGGCCCGCTCGGCCGCGTCCAGCGCCTGCCGGGCCGCTGGCAGGAACGCCTCACCGGCGGCGGTGAGCCGCACCTGACGGCTCGTGCGATCGAACAGCCGGGCGCCGAGCTCCTTCTCCAGACGGGCGATCTGATGACTCAGGGCCGACTGGACGACCAGGCATTTCTTCGCGGCGCGCGTGAAGTTTTCCAGCTCCGCCACTGCCACCACGTACCGCATCTGCTGAAGCTCCATCCATCTATCGTGAACCACGATCGATCGAATGAAAAACATGTGTTGGACTCATGGATGGCCGGTCCCCGAGGCTGAGGAGCATGGCTCACTCCACACAGGCGCTACGGCGCAGCACGGCTCTGCCGATCCCGCCCGAGGCGTCGCCCGTCCTCGGCCGCGGGCTCGTCCTCCTGATGGCCGTCGCGGCCGGACTCTCGGCCGCGGGCAACTACTTCGCGCAGCCGCTCCTCGACGTGATCGAGGCGAATCTGCACATCGGTGTCACGGCGGCGGGGCTGATCGTGACCGCCGCCCAGGGCGGCTACGCGCTCGGCCTGATCCTGCTGGTTCCGCTCGGGGACGTCATGGAGCGCCGAAAGCTGGCGGTGGGCCTGTTCGCGCTGACGGCGCTCTTCCTGCTGCTGACCGCCGGTGCCCCCACCGGCCCCCTGCTGATCGCCGGGACGGCGCTCACGGCGCTCACCTCCGTCGGCGCCCAGGTTGTGGTGCCGTTCGCGGCGACTCTCGCGGCTCCGGCTGAACGCGGCAGGATCGTCGGCCTCGTCATGTCGGGCGTCCTGCTGGGCGGCCTGGTCGGGCGTCTGGCCTCCGGCGCGCTGTCGGAGCTCGGCGGCTGGCGGACTGCGTACTGGGTGAACGCCCTGCTCATGGCGGCCATGGCCGTGCTCCTGCATCGCCATCTGCCCCGGCTGCCCCGGTCGGACGACACCGCCCCGATGGGTTACGCCGGGCTGCTGCGCTCCACCCTCTCCCTGCTGCGCACGGAGCCCCTGCTGCGCTGGCGGTCCGCCGTCGCCGCCTTCTCCATGGCCTCGTACAGCGTGCAGCTGACCGCGCTGACTTTTCTGCTGACCCGGGCGCCCTACAACTGGAACGCGGCCGCGATCGGACTCTTCGGACTCGTGGGCGTCATCGGTGTGGCGGGCATGAACGTTGCGGCCCGGCTGAGCGACCGCGGCCGTGTGCAGACGGTCTCCGGGGCCTCGGCCGCGCTGCTCGCCCTCTCCTGGCTGCTGCTTCTCGCCGGCGAGTCCTCGCTGCTGTGGCTCGCGCTCGGCGTGATTTCGCTGAACGTGGCCCAGCAGGCGGCACTCAACAGCAGTCAGAACGTGATCTACGCGCTCCGCCCGGAGGCCCGCAACCGGATCAACTCCGGGTTCATGACCCTCTTCTTCCTGGGCGGGGCCGCGGGAGCGGCACTCGCCTCGGTGGTCTGGTCACGCGCGGGCTGGACCGGCATCTGCGTCCTGGGCGGTTCGCTGGCCGCGGGCAGCTTCGTGCTCTGGGTGCTGGAGCGGGTACGCGTCCGGGCGCGGTGAGGATGCTCCTACAGACGTCAAGCCACAGGAGAAAGGCCGGTTTGAGTGATTCGTTCCGTTGATGTGGCGGTGAGGGAGCGGTAGACCTCGCGGGCGACGGATCGCTTGAGGCAGCGCACGATGTCCTTCTTGGAGAGTCCTTCCTTGGTGCGGCGTTCGACGTAGGCGCGAGTGCGTTCGTCGTATCGCATGCTGTCAGTCGTTGACCGCGGTCAGCAGCACCACCGCGTCCTGCAGCGCCAGCAGTCCGTGCCGCTCGTGCGGGATGGGCTGCAGCCCTCCGGCGGTCACTTCCACGTCGCCGGAGGCTGCGGTGAGGCGGACGGCCCCGCGCAGAACCTGGAGCGAGGCGGCGGGTGGCGCGTTGTGCTCGTCGAGGGCCGAGCCCGCGGTGAGCGCGATGACCGTCTGTCGCAGGGGCTCCTGCCGCAGCAGCAGGTGGGCGCTGCGGCCGTGCGGGGACGTACGGGCGGCGGCCAGATGCTCGTCGGCGAGGGCGTTGAGATCATCCATACGACCACTGTGCCGCAGCCCCGGAACCGCCGCGATCCGCGCGCGCCGCCGTCAGCCCCGCAGCCAGGCCGCGGGCTGATCCACGGCTCGCCCTTGCGGGCGGTGACCTGACCCCGCCCCCGCTGCCTTCGGCGAGCGCGGCGGACAGCCGGCCCAGGCCGTCCGTCATCCGCTGCCTCAGGCTCGTGATGTACAGCCCGGAGCGCCGCCCTCTCCACCGAACGGCGCCCCTCGCCCGTCAGCGGAGGCGCCTGCAGCGACAGCATCCGGGGGACTCCGTCCCACGCCCGGCGCCGGAGCGCGCCACGCCGATCGGCAGATGGCGTCGCACATGACGCGATGGACGTGCGGGAGAGCGAAAGGACTGTGCGCCGCACAGCAGCAAGCCGCGGATGCGGACCCCGCCGGTCGGACGGCTTCAGCGGGTCGGGATCAGAGCCCCGCGGTGTAGAGGAGCCGGTTCGGCGAACCCGTGCCCAGGGACGACAGAACGTTCTTGGTCGACTGGTCGACAAGCCAGCGAGTGAGGTCGTTCGGCGTGGCGGCGGGCTTCCACTGCTTGTAGAGAGCGGCGACGCCGGCAACATGGGGGCTGGCCATGGAGGTTCCGCTCATGGCCACGGAGCCACCGCCGAGCTTCGCCGATACGATCGCCGAACCGGGGGCGTACATCGACACGCAGTGGCCGTAGTTGCTGAAGCTGGTCTGCCGGTCCTGAACGTCGCTGGCCGCGACCGTGACCACGTGCGCCGCGCGGGCCGGGGAGATGGTGCAGGCGTCCAACGAACTGTTCCCCGCCGCGACGACGGGCAGGGTCCCCCGGGCCGCAATGGCGTCGACGGCGTCGTCGACCGCCGCGGACCCCGGGCCGCCGAGGGACGCGTTCAGGACCGCGGGCTGCTTGGCATGCCCGGCCACCCAGTCGAATCCGGCCAGCATCCCGGCCGCGGTCCCATTCCCCTTGCAGTTGAGAACGCGCACGGAGACGAGGGACACCGATCGGGCGACTCCATAGGTGGCACCGCCGATCGTGCCCGCCACATGCGTGCCGTGGCCATGGCAGTCCTGACCGGCGTGACCGTCGGAGACGGCATCGAATCCGACGACGGCGCGTCCCCCGAACTCACCGTTCCGGGTGTCGATTCCGGTGTCGACGACGTACGCCGTGACGCCCCTGCCGGTGGCCGTCACCTTGTAGGCATGGTCGAGCGGAAGCTTCCGCTGGTCGATCCGGTCCAGTCCCCAGCTCGCCGCCGTGAGCGCGGAGCGCAACGGCACGGCGGCGGACGCGGCGGGCGCGGCGGGCGCGGCGGGCGGCTCACTCACGGTGACCACGGAGTTCTCCTCGACCGCCGCCACACCGGGTGACGAACGGACCGTGGCCAGCTGACCGGGGCTGAGCACGGCGGCGAAACCGCGCACCACAGTGTTGTACGTGAACAGAGGCTTCACGCCGAGCTGCTCCATGGCGGAGGACGCCGAGTACTCGGACTGAAGGGTGACGATGTACTGCCCCGGAACGGCCCGCGCGGAACGTTCCACCACGACGCCGCCGTCACCCGGAACGGCGGCGACGGCGTAGGCGCTGCTGATCAGCGGTACGAGCAGCAGCAGGGCGGCCGACGCCCATCGTGTACGCAAACGCATGCATGACTCCTGGAATGCCTGGATCGAGCGCGAACAAGAGCGGACACCTGTCCTTCGTCCGGGACCTGCTGCCGCCTTGAGCGTGATCATCCGGACAGCGCAACAGGTCGCGTCCGCACCTGTACGAACCGGTGCATGCGGGACGTGGCCGCCGGGCCGGTCGGTCAGCCCTGCGCGACCCACCGGTACATGACGTCGTTCCTCCCGGGCGCGGTGAGCTGCTCACGTCGTGGACGAATCCATGCCGGGTCCTGTCAGGGTCTCCATAGAATTGACACTGCTCCCCGCGCCGATGACAGTCCCTCACGGCGTTCGCCAGGTGATTGGAGATGATCCGACCGGTGCATCAGCCCATCGAGTTCGACCCGGCGGACGGCGCCGGGGGCGTGTTGCCCTCCTGGCCCACCGGGATACCCGCCCTGTGGATCGTGGACGCGGTGCGGCACGGTGATGCGGCCGAGCGGCTCGCGCCCGGAGTTCTCGACGCCGGGGAACAGCGGCGTGCTGGGAGATTCGTCGCTCCGGCCGACCGGCGCTGCTATGTCACGGCCCATGTGGCGCTGCGGATGCTGCTCGGCGCCCGGCTGGGTGTCGAACCGCGCGAGGTGCGGCTGGTCCGTGAGCCGTGCCCGTCCTGCGGCGGTCCGCACGGCCGTCCGGCGACCGACGGCGGGTTGCATTTCTCCCTGTCGCACAGCCGGGACCTGTCGCTGCTGGCGTTCGCCGCCGCGCCGGTCGGGGTGGACGTGGAGGCGGTACCGAACGGCACGGCCGCTGCGGACGTCGGGGCGATGCTGCATCCGGCGGAGGTACGGGAGCTGGCAGAACTCCGAGCGGAGGACAGGCCCGTCGCCTTCGCCCGGGCGTGGACCCGCAAAGAGGCATATCTGAAGGGCGAGGGGATCGGGCTCGCACGCGACCTCTCGCTGGACCATCTGGGCACCGGGCCCGTGCCGGAGCCCGGCCCCTCGGGCTGGACGGTCACCGATGTGCTGGTCCCCGCCGGGTACGCCGCCGCCGTGGCGGTGCGTACTGCGGGGCAGCCACCGGTCCACGCCGGCCATCGGGGAAACTGATCCGCGGGCAGATCGCAACGACCGACCGATACGGAGGAGTAGGCAGATGCCGCACGAACGAGCCGGACAGCAGGCCGGTCAGGAGGACCTGACCGATGTGGCCAGGCTGGTGACGGCGTATTACACGCTGCATCCCGATCCGGCCGAGCCGGACCAGCGGGTGGCGTTCGGCACCTCGGGTCACCGCGGGACGTCGACGGCCACGGCGTTCAACGAGGACCACATCGCTGCGACCAGTCAGGCCATCAGCGAGTACCGGGCGCAGCAGGGCACGGACGGTCCGCTGTTCCTCGGATCCGACACCCATGCGCTGTCCGAGCCCGCACGGGTCACCGCGATCGAGGTGTTCGCCGCCAATGACGTGACGGTGCTGATCGACTCCGCCGACGGCTACACCCCCACCCCGGCGGTGTCGCACGCCATCCTCACCCACAACCGGGGCCGTACCTCGGGGCTCGCCGACGGCGTAGTGGTCACTCCGTCGCACAACCCGCCGGGCGACGGCGGATTCAAGTACAACCCGCCGAACGGCGGCCCGGCCGGGTCCGAGGCGACCGGCTGGATCCAGGAGCGGGCCAACGAGATCATCGCGGCCGGGATGAAGGACGTACGGAGGCTGCCGTACGTCCGCGCGCTGGCGGCGCCGACCACTTCCACGTACGACTTCCTCGGCACCTATGTCGCGGACCTGCCGTCCGTGCTCGACCTCGACGCGATCCGCGGGGCCGGGGTCCGGATCGGGGCGGACCCGCTGGGCGGCGCGTCGGTCGCGTACTGGGGCCGTATCGCCGAGCAGCACCGGCTCGATCTGACCGTCGTCAATCCGCTGACCGACCCCACCTGGCGGTTCATGACGCTGGACTGGGACGGCAAGATCCGGATGGACTGCTCCTCGCCGTACGCGATGGCGTCGCTGATCGGTCAACGGGACCAGTATCAAATCGCGACGGGCAACGACGCCGATGCCGACCGGCACGGCATCGTGACCCCGGACGGCGGGCTGATGAACCCGAACCACTATCTCGCCGTCGCCATCAACTACCTGTACGCGCACCGTGATCAGTGGCCGGACGCGGCGGGCGTCGGCAAGACGCTGGTGTCGTCGGGGATGATCGACCGGGTCGCCGACGATCTCGGACGGCAACTGATCGAGGTGCCGGTCGGCTTCAAGTGGTTCGTGGACGGTCTGGTCGACGGGTCGCTCGGATTCGGCGGCGAGGAGTCGGCCGGCGCGTCGTTCCTGCGCCGTGACGGGTCGGTGTGGACGACCGACAAGGACGGCATCATTCTGTCGCTGCTCGCCTCGGAGATCCTCGCCGTGACGGGGAAGTCGCCGTCCGAGCACTACGCCGGGCTCACCGCCCGCTTCGGCGAGCCCGCGTACGCCCGCATCGATGCCGCCGCGAACCGTGAGCAGAAGGCGGTACTCGCCAAGCTCTCGTCGGAGCAGGTCACGGCCGACACGCTGGCCGGCGAACCGGTCACGGCGGTGCTCACCTCGGCTCCCGGCAACGGCGCACCGATCGGCGGCATCAAGGTGACCACGGAGAACGCCTGGTTCGCCGCCCGCCCCTCGGGCACCGAGGACGTCTACAAGATCTACGCGGAGTCGTTCCTCGGGTCCGATCACCTCGACCAGGTGCAGGACGAGGCCAAGGCCGTGGTCTCGGCGGCACTGGGCGCCTGAGCCGTCGGGAGACCGCCTTCCGTGCGACGCCCGGTCATCGCGCGGGATGCGGCTCCCTGGTCAGCGGACGACGTGCCCATGCGGGCAGATCGAGGCCGGTGAGGCTCGTACGGTGCTGTTGCGGCGTTCCTGCGACGCCGAGGTGGCCGATGTGCGGGACGCAGTGACGTCACCCGGGTCGACGTGTGCCGTCACGGTACGCAGGGTGTCGCCGGAGCCGGCCGGTGCGGGACAGCCGTCGCAGCCCTCAAATCCCGCTCCTCACGGAGCGCACCGTGCATGGTCACCAGCAGCAGCCAGGCCGCTACCAGCGCGAGGGACAAGCCGAATACCGCAGGCCGGAGGGACGCCGGGCGGCATGTCGGCGACCGTGGAGCGCCGGGTCCGCGGGGCGATGGCTCGTCATGTACGTGTGCCATCAGGCCAGTCTGTGCCGACGTGATCCGCCGGGGAACGATGCATCGGGGATCTGCTCCGGTGAGGACGAGGCGGGTGCCATGAGGCGGGTCCGCTTCAGTGATCATCACCCGGTTCGGCGACGGGTCTCCTTCCTTGTCAGGTCGACGGCTTGTCCCTGCCGGCTCTCGAAGCGAGAGCGTGCGCCCGCAGCGTGGCCACTGGGCATCGCGCCACGACAGCGGGGAGATCGGGTCCGGTGAGAGGCTGTCGGGCTACCTCTGAGGCCTGGGGAAATGCGCCGGCCCCCGTGAGCCCGTCATGTTCCGACAGAGCGACCCGGGGCGCACCCATGAGCAGATATCCCCACCAATAGATAGAATTCGACCATGCCAGAGAGGCCTGTCGCGTCGACTGCGCCCGAGCTCATTCTCGAAACCGACGCAGGAGCCACGGTGATGAGTCCGAGCCGGGACTATCACGTCGGCCGCGACCCGCTGAGCGACATCGTCATCGACGATGTCCGGGTCTCGTGGCACCATGCGGTGCTCCGGCCCGTGGCCGACCACTGGTCCCTGGAGGACGAGAACAGCACGAACGGTACGTACACCGGGGGCAGGCGCATCCATGAATCGGGCGTAGGACCCGGCAGCGTCATCCGGTTCGGTCATCCTGCGGACGGGCCGTGCGCCGTTCTGGTCGGTCAGGAACCCCCGGCCCCCGCGCTGCATCCGGCGGACCGCCCGTCCACCGTCTCCATGCCGGCCGCCACCAGTACGTTCCGGCAGCCGACCGTCGTGCGACCGCGGCCCGTCCACACCGTACGCATCGGCCGCAGCGCCGACAACGACCTCGTCGTCGACGACCTGACCGTCTCGCACCGGCACGCCGAACTGCGGACGCATCCGGACGGCACATACGAGATCGTCGACCTCGGCTCGCACAACGGGACGTATCTCAACGGCCAGCTGGTCGGCCGCGCCCCGGTCGCCGCCGGTGACATCGTCGGTATCGGTCACTCCGAGTTCTCTCTGGTCGGCGACGTGCTGCAGGAGTTCGTCGACACCGGTGAGGTCTCGCTCGATGTGCAGGACCTGGCGGTCACCGTGGACCGGGGCCGCAAGACGTTGCTCGACCAGGTCTCCTTCCCGGTGGGCGAGAAGTGCCTGCTCGGCGTGGTGGGCCCGAGCGGCTCAGGTAAGTCCACCCTGCTCAACGCACTGACCGGCCTCCGCCCGGCCGACGAGGGCAGCGTCCTTTACGACGGCCGCGACCTCTACCACGACTACGCCGAGCTGCGCCATCGCATCGGGCTCGTCCCACAGGACGACATCCTGCACTCCCAGCTGACCGTGCGCCGCGCCCTCGGGTACGCCGCCGAGCTCCGCTTCCCGCACGACACGGCTCCGTCCGAACGCCGGGCCAGGGTCACGGAAGTGATCCGTGAGCTGGGTCTGGAAAAGCGGACGGAACAGACGATCCACAGCCTCTCCGGTGGCCAGCGCAAGCGCGTCAGCGTCGCGCTGGAGCTGCTGACGAGGCCGTCGCTGCTCTTCCTCGACGAGCCGACCTCGGGGCTCGACCCCGGCATGGACCGCTCGGTCATGCATATGCTCCGGGGGCTCGCCGACGACGGGCGTACGGTCATCGTCGTCACGCACAGTGTGCTCAGCCTCGATGTCTGCGACCGGCTGCTTGTCCTGGCCCCCGGCGGGAAGACCGCCTACTACGGGCCGCCGGACGACGCGCTCGCCTTCTTCGGGTTCGAGCATTGGCCCGAGGCGTTCGAGGCATTCGAGAACGACCGGGACCGGAAATGGTCGGCGGAGTACCGCGCCTCCCCGTTCCACCGGCAGTACATCGCGAACTCCACCGCGCAGCCCCGGCTGCCGCACGCCGCGGTCGCCCCGGTCGCGCCGCCGCCGAAGACCCGGAGCGGGGGCGCTCAGCTGTGGACGCTGGTCCGCCGGTACGCCGCCGCACTGAGCGCCGACCGGACCTTCCTGGCCATCATGATCGCTCTGCCGTTCGTGATGGGCGCGATGACCCGGGCCCTGGCCGGCAGCCGGCTGACCCAGGACACGGTGATCAACGCGCTGCTGATCCTCTGTGTGGGCGGCGTGCTGACCGGCGCCGCCAATGCCGTACGGGAACTGGTCAAGGAGCGGGCGATCTACCAGCGGGAGCGGGCCGTCGGGCTTTCCAGATCGGCGTATCTGATGTCCAAAGTGGTTGTCCTGGGCATCGTCACGGTACTGCAGGCGGTAGTTCTGGCCCTGGTCGGTCTGGTGGGCGTCGATCTGAACGCCCCGGGCGGCAAAGGCGTTCTCCTGTCACCACTGGTCGAAATCACGCTGGCCGTGGCCCTGTTGTCGTTCACGTCGATGATGCTCGGTCTGCTCATCTCCGCGCTGGTGCGCAAGGAGGAGGTCACCATGCCGCTGCTGGTGCTCCTCGCCATCATCCAGGTCGTGTTCTGCGGTGCGCTGCTGAAACTGCACGGGGTGCCCGGGTTGGAGCAGCTGGCGTGGCTGGTGCCGTCCCGGTGGGCGCTCGCGGCGATGGGCGGGACCATCGGGCTCGCCAGGATCGTGCCGGGAAAGGTGAGCTCGGATCCGCTGTTCGAGCACTCCGCGGCGGCGTGGCTGCTGAACATGGGGATGCTGATGGTGCTGTCGGTCGTCTTCGGACTGGTGGTGGCGCGGCTGCTCCGCCGGCACGAGCCCGTCATCATGCGGAAGTAGCGGAGGCTGGAGCCCATGGCGACACCGGAGTTCCACCCCACACATGTGGTCCCCCCGGACGGGATGTCCGCCTGGGAAGGGCCCGACGTGACCCGGCCCACCGAGCCGCTTGACCCGCTGCTTCCCATCCAGCTGCTCGGCCGGCGGGGCGACTGGGGACAGATCCTCTGCGCCAACGGCTGGTCGGCAT
This sequence comes from Streptomyces sp. NBC_00873, assembly GCF_045207415.1. NCBI lineage: Bacteria > Bacillati > Actinomycetota > Actinomycetes > Kitasatosporales > Streptomycetaceae > Streptomyces > Streptomyces sp. NBC_00873. Next base: position 8,177,135 of record NZ_CP108803.1, on the reverse strand, counting down.
GGGTCGACGGCCGGCTGCTCGTCTCCGTTCCCCACGGCCCGCCGGAGTCCGGACAGCCGCTCGCGCGCACCGCGGACCCCCGGCCGCTGATGGCGCGGGTTCAGGAGTCGCTGACCCAGTACCGGCGCGCCGCGGAGGAGCTCGCCGAGGACCGGATCGACGGTGAGACCTTCCACCGCCGGACCCAGGGGCTGCGGGTGGGCATGGTCGTCGACAGCGAGGCGATGTGGCTGTACGACGCCGAGCACGAGCGCTGGGTGTACTGCGACGGCACCCAGCTGAGTACGTACGCGGCCTCGGGCGGTCCCGGTCGGCCGAGCAGTGCCCCCACGGACGGCGGAGCGGGCGAGGCGCACGCACCGGAGCCCGAGCCGACGCAGATCGTCGACCCCGCGCGGCTGGCCCCGTACCGCCCGGCGGATCCCGCCGATGCCGAGCCGACGCAGCTCCTGCGGCCCGTCGACCGGTCCGGGGCGGACACCGCGCATCCACCCACCCGGACGGGTGACGCATGATGTGCCCCGCCCCCGCGCCGGGCCCCCCGCACTCCCCCGACCCCCGGCAGGACACGGCACTGCCCGTGGGCCGCCCGTCCGATCTGCTCGGCAGACAGATCGCCGGCTACCGGGTGGAGGGCGAGATCGGCCGCGGCGGCATGGCCGTCGTGTACCGGGCCAGGGATCTGCGACTTGACCGCACGGTCGCCCTCAAGCTGCTCGCCCCGGAACTCGCCCGCAACGACACCTTCCGCAAGCGGTTCACCCATGAGTCGCGGGTGGCCGCCGCGATCGATCATCCGCATATCGTGCCGGTCTTCGAGGCCGGGGAGACCGAGGGCATCCTCTACATCGCGATGCGTTACGTCGCCGGGCAGGACCTGCGCGCCCTCATCGACCGTCAGGGGCCGCTGCCGATCGGGGCGGCGGTCCGGATCGCCACGCAGGTGGCGTCCGCGCTCGATGCCGCCCACGACCACGATCTGGTGCACCGGGACGTCAAACCCGGCAACATACTGGTCGCGGCGGGCACGGACAGCGATCACCCGGAGCATGTGTACCTCACGGACTTCGGGCTGACGAAGAAGTCGCTGTCGCTGACCGGGTTCACCTCGGTGGGCCAGTTCGTCGGCACGCTCGACTATGTGGCGCCTGAACAGATCTCCGGCCGCCCGGTGGACGGCCGATGCGATGTCTACAGCCTGGCCTGTGTCGTGTACGAGACGATGGCCGGTATGCCGCCCTTCCAGCGCGACGACGACATGGCGCTGCTGTGGGCCCATCAGTTCGACCCGCCGCCACCGCTGACCGGCCGGCGGCCCGATCTCCCGGCCACCGTCGACGAGGTACTGGCGAAGGCCCTGGCCAAGAGTCCGGACGACCGGTACGACTCGTGTCTGCAGTTCGTGGCGGCGCTGCGCGGTGCGGCGCGGGCCGTGGTGCGGGAGAACCATCCGCCGACGCAGGTGGACATGCGGATCGGTGCGTGGGCCACGGGGGCGGGGGCCGAACCGCCGCCCGCGCCGCCGCGGTGGGCACTGCCCGTGTTCCCCGGGCTGGTACGGGACGCGAAGTCGGTGACCGCCTCAACCGTCCGCCGGGACTTCTCCCCGCCGGTGGACCCTTGAGGCGAGCAGACTGCCGACGAAGCCGGTGACCAGCCCCCAGGCGACGGCGACAATGAGGGCGGATCCCAGTCGTGGGCGCAGTGTCACCTCCCCGCCGAGACCACCGCCGAGGTCCCCGATGCCCAGCAGCGACAGACCGTAGTGCGCCGAGATCCTGGCGACGAGACAGATGGTCAGCACGGTGAGGACGAGCGCCACCGCCATGTGTACGGCGTGCTGCCACGGCCGCATCCGGCCGGGCGAGCGGACCGCCATGAGAAAGGCGGCGGCCAGGGTCAGCACGGCGGCGACGACGACCAGCCACCAGGCCCGGCCGTCGTGGTCGGCGAGCGTGGAGACGCTGAGGGTGGAGAGGTCCGGCGTACGCAGAACCGAGTCCAGCACCTGTGGCATGGGCAGCCCGAACGGTCCGTCCACCTTTCCTTCCCAGGACGCCCCGAGCCCCAGCGTGTACGCGAGCCAGACGAGGTTGGGCAGCCCCAGGAGGATCACGGCGACCGTCTCGGCCGGGTGGCCCCGGGTCACCATGACGACGAGTCCGACGATCACGCCCAGGACGACGTACGCGAGCAGCAGCGCCACCATCGCGTACGCGGCCGGGCGCACCGACTCCTGGAAGCGCAGCAGCCGGGTCGGGAGCGGGGCACTGCGCGACACGACGAGAGCCAGGACAAGGACGCCGACCAGCCAGAGCAGACCGAGGAGCAGGGTGAGCGGGACGTCGGTCCTGAATCCGACCTTTGGCGAGGCGCCCAGCAGGCCACCGATGACTTCCCCGGTCGGATTTTGGACAGGAACGTCGAAACTCTGACGGGCCAGGAGCGACAGGCCGATCAGGACCAGCGCCCACAGCACCGCCACCCGGGTGGCCCAGCCGGCCAGTTCGCGTGCGCCCGCGACCGCCCGGTGGCGCAGGGGCCGCAGAAAGCCGGCGGCGATGACCAGGGCCCCGGCCAGAGTCACGGACAGCGGAAGCACCGAGAATTCCGCATGGGTCCTGACCAGTTCCCCGGCGTTTCCCGAGAGGGAGACGGAGCCGCCTGCCGCCATCACCACGACGGCCGCGACGACACGCAGGAACGCACCCGGGGGGAGACCGGTCGCACCTGCCGCCCAGAGGCCGAGGGCCGCGGTGGCTGCCATGACCACGAGTCCGGCGAGCACTGCCAGGAGAGCTTCACCCCAGCCGTGCGCGGCGCGCGGCGCTCCGCTGCGGTCGATGGATCCTTGGTGGCTCACGCTGCCACGCTAGGCAGGAGCGCGGCCATCCGCCCCTTGGGAGGACCCGACCGCGTCAGCTTGCGGGCCGCGTGAGTACCCGGCACACAATGGGCGGGTAACGGAAGAAACTGGGACTGATCCCTCCGTTGGGAAGAAGAGCCCGTGAGTGCCCAACCGCCGTCGTCAGGCCGCCCGACAGGCCCCCCTTCCGGCCCGCTCTCGGGTCCCTCGCAGCCGGGTTCCGTGCCGCCACCGCCCGATGTCCCCTCGGGCGGTGGCGGTGGCGGCTCCACGGGTGGGCCGCCCGTACCGGGCGGAGCCGGTGGTCCGGGCCGCCCCTGGTGGCGTTCCGTACCGATGGTGGCGTCGATCGGCGCCGCCCTCGTGGCCGCGGTGATCCTGACCATCGTGCTCACCCGCCCCGACGGTGGTGCGGTGGCGGCCGGTGAGGTGTTCCTGCAGCCGGCCGGTTCGGCCGGGCAGGATCCGTTCACCGAATCGACGGCGCGCACCAGCGCCCCGGCGACGCCGACCCCGGTACCCAATCCGTCGGAGACCCGGGCCAACGTCACGCAGGGCGTGGACGGGGCGACCCCCGGTCTGTACGGCGGCACCCGCAAGGTCGCCAGCTGCGACGTGGAGAGGCAGATCACCGCGCTGACAGCCGATCCGGACAAGAAAAAGGCCTTCGCCTCCGTCCTGGGCATCGATCCGTTCGGCGTCCCCGACTACCTGCGGGCGCTGACCCCCGTCCGGTTGCGGATGGACACCCGGGTCACCAATCACGGCTACCGGAACGGCGCCCCCACCAGCTACCAGGCGGTGCTTCAGGCGGGCACGGCCGTTCTCGTCGACGACCACGGTGTGCCGCGGGTGCGCTGCGCGTGCGGGAATCCGCTGCTCCCACCGGTCGCGGTCAAGGGCATCACACGACTGAAGGGCGAACCCTGGCCCGGATTCAGCTCCTCGCACGTCGTGGTGGTGAGACCCGCTGCCCAGGTGGTGGACGTGTTCATCATGTTCGACCCGAAGTCCGGGGACTGGCTCGCCCGCAAGGCGGGTGACACCGGTGGCAGCGACAAGAAGACCGAGCCGCCCGCCGAGCACACACCGTCACCCTGCCCGTCCACCGGCCCGTGCCCGTCGACTTCGGCGTCCTCGAAGTCCACGTCATCGAACTCGCCGGCGACCGAGTCCCCGTCCTCGCGCGCGCCCGCATCCGAGCCGCCGAATTCGCCGTCCCCGCCTTCCCCGAAGCCGACGGCCTCCGCGCCACCGCCCGTCACCGAGTCGCCCGCGTCCCGGCCGGCCCCGGAGCCGGCGAACACGGAGTCCCTGACACCGCAGGCCTCCGCGGCGTCCTCCGTCCCCGGAAGCGCGTCCGAGGTCGGCTCCGCCTTCTCCTAGGACCTTTTTGCGCGGCGTCTGCGGGCGGTTCGGGGATTCGGATGAGCCACGGTAGGCACCTTCGGAGGGCCGGGGGCGGATGTCGTCACGTCAGTTGCCGCCGGAAGCCGAAAGGTTGCCGACCCTCCGCCGGGGGCGGGGTGCGCGACCGCTGCCCCTGACTCAGGCGGCGCACCGCGGCCGGGGGCCGGGGTGCGCCGCGGGCGGATGGGGCGGGGCCCCGCTCCCGGGTCAGGGTGCGGGGGTCAGAGGGTCAGGACAGGTGGGTGCAGGGGGTCAACGACGACCGTCGTGGTCGCGGTCCTTGTGGTCCCGACCGTCGTGGTCGCGGTCCTTGTGGCCCCGACCGTCGTGATCGCGGTCCTTGTGGTCCCGACCGTCGTGGTCGCGGTCCTTGTGGCCCCAACTGTCGTGATCGCGGTCCTTGTGGTCCCGACCGTCGTGATCGCGGTCCTTGTGGCCCCAACCGTCGTGATCGCGGTCCTTGTGGCCCCAACCGTCGTGATCGCGGTCCTTGTGGCCCCGACCGTCGTGATCGCGGTTCTCGTGACGGCGGTTGTCGTGACGGCGGTTGTCGTCGTCACGTCCGTGGCCCCACCACCCGTCGTAGTGACGGCCCCAGGACTTCGAGTCGACCCTGTAGCCGTCCTCGTTGCGCAGGGTCGCCGTGTCGCGGTTGTCCCAGACGTAGCGGCGGAGGTCCTGGTAGACGTCGTCACGGTCGTCGCGGCCGTAGCCGGTGTGGACCCGCACCGAGGAACGGCCGGCCAGACGCATGTCGAACCGGTAGGTATTGCGGCTGTCGTCGCTGAGGGTCCAGCCACTGAGGTCGACCGTGCGGTAGCTGGTGTTGGTGACGGTGACCCACTCGTCGTTGAGGCTGCGGTTGGTGCCGTTGTCGCGTCCGGGGCTGTCGTGCTGGATCTCGCCCAGGACGACGCCGGAATACGAGTTCGGCCGGCCATAACCGCGGTCGTTGTCGTCGGCGGCGGCCGGGAGAGCGGCGGCGCCCACCAGCGCGCCGGCAGCAATGACGGTGGCAGTGAACCGCCGTGCGGAACGGGACATGAAAACCCCTCAGGTGCAGGCCCGGACCGTGTGGCCCGAGCGTTGATCGATCCCGGCGTGATACCGAGAGCGCACACTTTGGCCCGATCGCCCGATTTACGGCAGACGCCTCGATACGTGTTACGAAATGCAGACATTTCCGTCACACGCGCATGCATTTGGCACGCATTCAACTACCCGGGTACCTGTCAATCACTGACCGGTGCACCCACCCGTTCGGGACCGGCACATCCGTCACGGTGCGCGCCACGTCAACCCGCGCGCACCACGGTTCACCCCTGCGTGACCGGCACGGAATTCTGTAACAGCCGTCGCCCACCCGGCCTCGAACAGGATTTCCGCTACGCGGGGAAAAGGGAAAGGGGGTTCTACCTCCCTGCCGCCACCGACGGCCGCCGATCATTGCGCGGCGGACACAACGGTGGTTCAGTGGGAGCTGAAGTTATGAATCGAGGTTCAGAACATCATGGCCTACCGCCCCACCGCCCGTACCGAGGCGACCCGGCTCGCGCATCGCCAGCGGCTGCTGGACGCCGCGCGGCAACTGCTGGCCGAGGGCGGATACGCCGCGGCCAGCATCTCCGCGCTCGCCGAGCTGGCCGGAGTCGCCACCGGCAGCGTCTACAACCACTTCGCCTCCAAGCAGGAGCTGCTCGCCGCGGTCTTCCGTCATGTCGCAGGTCATGAGCTCACCGCGGTGCAGCAGGCCGTGGGCGCCACAAGAGGGGCGGCGCAGCAGTTGCGCACCCTGGTCGAGGTCTTCGCGTTCCGGGCGCTGCGGACACCCCGCACGGCCTGGGCTCTGCTTGCCGAGCCGGTCGATCCACTGGTCGAGGCGGAGCGGCTGACCTATCGCCGCGGCTACCACGCCCTCGCCGAGACGGTCATCGCCGCGGGGATCGAGGCCGGCGAGCTCCCCGCGCAGAACGTCCGGCTCTCGGCCGCCGCCGTAATCGGGGCGATCAGCGAGGCGCTGCTCGGTCCGCTCTCCCCGGTGGGCGAACGCACCGACCCGGAGCCGGTCGTGGCGGACATCGCCACGCTGTGCCTGAGAGCGGTGGGAGCGAGCGGCACCTGACCGCTCCCACCGCACCGCCGTACCAGCAGAGCAACCTCCCGGCCGAAACTCCTACCGCCGACGTCAGACAGGACCGCCGACATGACCGTCACCGCACACCCCACCGGCCTCCGGTCAGGGGCTCCCGCACCGCACTCCACCCACGAGGTCACCAATCAGGTGCCGCCCCGGACCGGCCTGGACGAGTACGGCACCAATCCGCCGCTCGCCGAGGCGGTACGGGCATTCGGCGCGGCCTGGCACGAACCGGAGCTCCATGAGATCGGCAGCCTGGTCGGCTCGGAACCGTTCCAGAACCATGCGGAGCTCGCGCACACGTCACCACCCGCGCTCCGCACCCACGACCGGTACGGCAACCGCGTCGACGAAGTCGAGTTCCACCCCGCGTACCACGAGGTCATCGGCGCGGCCGTGGGCTACGGCACGCACACCGCGGCCTGGGCCGATCCGAAGCCGGGTGCCGCGGTCGCGCGGGCGGCGTCGTTCATGCTGTTCGCCCAGATCGAGCCGGGCCACGCCTGCCCGATGTCGATGTCGCACGCCGTGGTCCCCGTACTGCAGCGCGACGGCGAGGCGGGCCGTGACTGGCTCCCGGGCCTGCTGAGCCGCTCGTACGACCCGCGGCTGATCGCCCCGGGCAGCAAGTCGGGGCTCACGTTCGGCATGGGCATGACGGAGAAGCAGGGGGGTTCCGACGTTCGCGCCAACACCACCCGCGCGGTTCCGGTGGCCTCCGACCCCGACGGCCGGGCCCACCTGCTGACCGGCCACAAGTGGTTCTTCTCGGCCCCGCAGTCGGACGCCTTCCTCGTTCTGGCCCAGGCCCCGGCCGGGCTGACCTGCTTCCTCGTACCGCGTGTGCTGGCCGACGGCACCCGTAACACCGTCCGCATCCAGCGGCTGAAGAACAAGCTCGGCAACAAGTCGAACGCGTCCTCCGAGGTGGAGTTCGACGGAACCTGGGCGGTGCGGGTCGGCGAGCCCGGTCGCGGCGTTCCCACCATCATCGACATGGTCAACCACACCCGTCTGGACTGTGTTCTCGGCACCACCGCGGGCATGCGCCAGTCGGTGTCCGAAGCGATCTGGCACGCGCAGCACCGCAGCGCCTTCGGTGCCAGGCTGGTCGACCAGCCGGCCATGACAGCGGTCCTCGCCGACCTGGCCCTGGAGACGGAGGCCGCGACCTGGACCTCGCTTCGCCTCGCCCGGGCGTACGAGACCGGCAGCGGCGAGTCCGAGACGATGTTCCGCCGACTGGCCACCGCGGTGTCCAAGTACTGGATCTGCAAGCGCGGTCCGCACCACGCGTACGAGGCCCTGGAGTGTCTGGGCGGCAATGGCTACACCGAGGACTGGCCACTCGCCCGGCGCTACCGCGAGCAGCCGGTGATGGCCGTGTGGGAAGGCTCCGGCAATGTGATCGCGCTCGATGTGCTGCGTGGTATCGCCAGGACCCCGCAGTCCCTGGATGCCTTCTGGGCCGAGCTGGAGACGACGACCGGGGCCAGTGCTGTACTGGACGCGCATGTGCGCCGGGTGCGTCAGGAGCTGGTCGCGGATCTGCGCGATCCGCTCGCCGCGGAGCTCCGTGCGCGGGCGACGGTCGAGGGCATGGCGCTCGCCCTGCAGTCCTCGCTGATGCTGCGGCACGCTCCGGCGCCCCTGGCCGAGGCGTTCGTCGCCGCACGCCTGGGCGCGGACCGCGGTCACCAGTACGGCGTCCTGCCGCGCGGCACCGACACCACGGCGATCGTGGAGCGGCACTTCGGCGCGCGTCAGCTTGGGAAGTGAACCCCGCCGCGCCGGCCGCGCACGGCGGTCCGCTTCCCGAGTCGTGCGTCCGTGCGCTGGGCGCCGCCCTCGCGGAGTCGCTCGCCGCCGCCCATGCGCAGGGGTCACCCTGCGGGCCTGGCGCCGGCCTTCCCCGGCAACCGGGGTCGGCCGGCCCGCCGGCGGCAGATCCCGCGCAGGAGAGCTACGGCCAGCGCGGCAAGGGCGGCCGCGCCGAGGACCGCCGCCGCGCGGTCGGCCACCGGCGCACCCGCTGTGCGCAGCCGATCGATCGGTTCCGCCTGGTACGCGCCTGTGCCGCCGCTCCCGAGCGGTGCCGTGGGTTCGGGCTCCGCGGCGCCGGTCCGCGAGACGGGTTCGCGCGCAGCCGGTTCCGCGGCGCCGTTCTGCGCTGCGGGTCCACGCGCAGCCACTGCCGCCTCCGACAGCTGCGCGGAGAGGCAGCCGGCGAACTGTTCGATGAGCTTGTCGCTGACGTCGCTCATCACCCCGCGGCCCAACTGGGCCGGCCGTCCGGTGATCGTCAGGTCGGTGTCGACGGTGACGGTCGTGCAGTCGTCGCGCTCGGCGAGCGTCCCGGTGACCGCGGCCGCGGCCATGCCCTGGCCCCGCACTTCCTTGCCCTTGGCGGCCAGCACGATCAGGTGTTCCGGTTCGTCCTTCTCCAGGAAGGTCGCCGTGCCGCGGTATGTCACGGTGATCGGACCCACCTTCACCTTGGCGGAGCCCTTGATGGTCTCGCCGTCGAAGTCCTCCACGGTGGCGCCGGGCATGCAGCGCGAGGCGCGCTCGATGTCGAGCAGCGCCCGCCACGCCTCGTCGACCGGTACCGGAACGGTGAATGAGTGGTGCAGCTGCATGGTCTCCTCCTCACACGGACTTCGATCGCGACCGGTGGATCGCCCCGGCCGTGTCCGCCAGGGGGGCGCCGGTACCGCCCCAGCGCAGTGCGACGATCTCCGCGGCGATCGAAACGGCCACCTCCTCGGGGGTGCGGGCGCCGAGGTCGAGGCCGATGGGCGAGCGCAGTCTCGCGAGCTCCGCCTCGCCGAGTCCGGTCTCGCGCAGCCGGGCCAGGCGTTCCTCATGGGTACGGCGGCTCCCCATCACGCCGATGTACGCGGCCGGGGAGCGCAGGGCCACCTCCAGCAGCGGGACGTCGAATTTCGGATCGTGGGTGAGTACACACATCACGGTCCGCTCGTCGGTGCCGGTGCCGCGCAGGTAGCGGTGCGGCCAGTCGACGACCACCTCCGCCCCGGCCGGGAAGCGGCGGGGATCGGCGAAGGCCGGGCGGGCGTCGCACACCGTGACCCGATAGCCGAGGAACGCGCCGATGCGCGCCACGGCGGCGGCGAAGTCGATCGCGCCGAAGACCAGCATGCGCGGCGGCGGCGCGAACGACTGCAGGAACACCGTGACGTCGTCCTCGCGGCGTTCGCCGCGCGGTCCGTAGTGGCGCAGGCCCGTTGCCCCTTGGGCCAGTTCGCCCCGGGCGTCGGCGGTGACGGCGACGTCGAGGCCGCTGGTGCCCAGGGACCCGGACACCGTGTCCGGCCATACGGCGAGCGCGGCGCCGCGCGGAGCGGGGCCGTCGGTCACGGTGGCGACCACCACCGGACGGTGTGCGGCGACGGACGCGGCGACCTCGCCGAACGCGGGATCGGTGACGGCCGACACGGGGCGTACGAGGAGGGTGATCTCGCCTCCGCAGGTGAGCCCGACAGCGAAGGCGTCCTCGTCGCTGTAGCCGAAGGTGTGGAGCTGCGCCCGTCCGGTCTCCGCGACCTCCTTGGCCAGGTCGAAGACGGCGCCTTCGACGCAGCCGCCGGAGACGCTGCCCACGACTTCGTCGCCGGGGCCCACCGCCATGGCCGCCCCGGGGCCCCGGGGCGCGCTGCGGGTGACCGCGACGACCGTCGCAAGTCCGAACGGTTCACCGGAGGCGTACCAGCGGCTCAGCGCCGGGAGGATCTCACGCATGGCGCTCGCCGCCTGCCGGTGCGGCTCCGCCGACGACGGCCGCCAACTGCTCCAGGGCCTGCAGGCTGTTTCCCTCGACGAACGCGTTCACGCGGGGCAGCGCTGCAGCCATGCCTGCGGCCCGTGGCTCGTAACCCGGTCCGGCCCGGCGCGGGTTGGACCGCGCCACCCGGTGTGCCGGCCGGTGCAGCCGCCGCATCCGATCCACGAGGAGCGCGGGGTAACCGCGCTCCCGGCCGTCGGAGAGCACGCCGACCACGGTTCCACGTGCGGTGGCGCGCCGGCCCCCTGTATCGAGGAAGGCACCCGGCGTCCCGCCGAGCCGGGTGCCGCCGCTCCGGTCGAAGACGGCCGCCGCAACGGCGGCCGGTGCCGTGTCCGGATCGCGGTGCGTCATCTCGCGGGTCAGCCGGGTGCCGATCGTGAACACTTCAATGAGGTACGGGTCATACGTCCTCCCACGGACAGGAACGGCCCGGAGGCATGACGGAACGCCTTCCCGTTGTCTCCCCCCTCCGCCCTGCAGCCGCGCGCACCACGGAGACACCGGCCACTCGGCGGCAGGCCACACCCTGATCCGGTCCGATCCGAAAGAAAGGCCCTAGCTCGACACGTCGGTCCAGGCGTACGGCTTGCCGAGGGGGCCCTTCGGGGGTCCGGCACCCACTGACTCCATTTCGCGGTCCGCCTCTCTCATCAGCTGGCCGGCGACGTCCTTCATCGCGCGGCTCGCCGCGAGTTCGTCACCGATGCTGGGGATATCCACGTCCGTCGGGTTGCAGCGCGCCACCCCGTGGCCGATGAGCTTCTCCGAACCGGTGTCCAGCACGGCTTCGGCCTTGGTCGTGCCCTCCTTCTCGGACAGATCGAGGCGGAGCTTCCATTCCAGCGTGCGTGTCATTGCGCACCTCCTCGCCCGCGTCCGGCCACGGTGAGCCGCCACGACACGGTCCTGTCTTCAGCATCTCTCCACCCGAGTCCGTTCGCGCGCTCCCGGCCCGGCCGCTTCGGGTCGGCACGACGCGATCCCCCGACGGCGGCTCGTACTGCAGGGTGTTCAACGTCGAAATATGATGCAGGGGCCAGCCGGAAGAGGGGCCTCACGGTTCGGTCCCGCCGCGTCAGGCCCTGTGTGTTGCGGCTCGCGAACGAATGCACTGCGGAGCGGCCCATGAACCGGCGTCGTCCTCCCACTTCGGTGAGTGCGGAGGAGCTGCTCACCACGTTGCAGAGGCTCACCGCCCGGGCGCGGCAGGAGGTGCAACTGCACCAGGCACGCGTGGAACTGGCCGAGGCACTGCAGCGCGAGATGCTTCCGGCCGCTCTGCCCGCCCGCCCCGGTCTGCAGACGGCGGCCCGTTACGCGCCGGCCCGCAGTGGCCTGGACATCGGTGGCGACTGGTACGACGGCTTCCCGCTGCCGGACGGCACGCTCGCCTTCGCCATCGGGGACGTACAGGGCCATGACGTCGAGGCCGCCGCGTTCATGGGGCAGATCCGGATCGGGATGCGGGCGATCGCCGCCACGAGCTCGGCACCGGGCGAGATACTGAGCCGCACCAATGATCTGTTGCTGTCCGTCGACAGCGCGCTCTTCGCGACCTGCACATTCGTCCGTCTCGACCCGCGCACGTGGGTACTCGACACCGCGCGCGCAGGACATGTCGCCGCGGTGTGGGCGACGGTCGACGGACGCTCGGGCATCACCGAGGACGCGGGAGGTCTGCCGCTGGGTATTCAGGCCGGTTCGCAGTATCCGGTCACGCGGTACCGGCTGACCACCCCGGGGGTGTTCGTGCTGCTCACCGACGGGTTGGTCGAGGGGCCGTCGTTCCCGATCGAGGAGGGCCTGGACACAGTGGTGCGGCTGGTGGCCCCACGTGCCGCGGCCGGGGCCGACGAGCTGGCCGACGCGGTGCTGCAGGCTGCGGAACGCACCGGGCACGAGGACGATGCCGCCGTACTCGTCCTGCGCCACCACGTGTCCCACGCCGCACAGCGTGACGACCGGTGACGCCGGGCAGCGGGCCGAGCGTGTCACACAGCTGCCGCCCCCGGCCCGCGGTGTCTGATGAGAGCTGTGATCCGCAGTGAGGGAACCAGAGGTACGGCGGTGACCGCCCTGAGCATCCTGGCGGTCGCCGCCGCCTACTACGGGGTGGGACAGCTCGGTCTGCTGAGGCAGGTGGCCATCCACGGCGCCAGAATCACCCCCCTCTGGCCGGCGACGGGCATCGCGCTGAGTTCTCTGCTCTATCTCGGCCTGCGCATCTGGCCCGGTATCGCTCTCGGATCCTTCCTCGTCGTCGCCACCGCCACCGGTCCGGTCGACCTCGCCACCCCCGGCATCGTCGCAGGCAACACCCTCGCGCCGGTCTGCGCGTACCTCATGCTCCGCAGGGCCGGGTTCCGGAAGGAACTGGACCGGCTGCGCGACGGGGTGGTCCTGGTCTTCCTCGGTGCGATGGCCGGAATGCTGATCAGCGCCTCCATCGGCACGAGCATGCTGGCCGTCACCGGCAGGCTGCCGTTCGGCCATTTCTGGCCGGTCTGGGCGGCCTGGTGGGCGGGGGACGCCACGGGCGTGCTCATCGTCACCCCTCTGCTCCTCGTGATGCGCAGGGCCAGGCTGCCCCGGAGGACCGACCGGTGGGCGGAGGCGACTGCGTTGGCAGTCGTCTGCTTCGTGCTCGGCGTGGTGGCCACGAGAAACTCGCTGTCGATGCTGTACGCGATGTTCCCGGTGCTCATCTGGGCCGCGCTGCGCTTCCAGTTGGCGGGGAGCGCACCGTGTGCCCTTGTCCTGTCCGTGCTGGCGATCATCGCAGGCAGTGAGAAAGTGGGAGCGTTCCGCGGTCACACCATCCTTGAGATCATGCTCAATCTGACGATCCTCAACGGCTCAATGGCCCTCACCGCCCTGCTGCTGGCGTCGATCGTCACCGAGGACATGAATATCCGGCGCAGGATCGAGCAGGCCTGCGAGGAGCTCGCCGAGGTGGTGGACCATCTCGCACCGGGAATATCGGCGACCGCGTGGCCGTCCCGGTACCGGGACGAGCGCCACGGCCGCTGACCTTCACGCTCTGCGTCACCGCGGGAAGTGGCGGTCCAGGAAGTCGTTGCGGAAGGTGCCGGCCGGGTCGTACCGGGCCATCAGCTTCTCGAAGTCGGCGTACTGCCCGTACAACGCGCGCAGCGTCTCGGGCGCGGTCGTGAACACCTTGCCCCAGTGCGGCCGGGCGCCGAACGGTGCGAGCGCCTCCTCGATCGCACCGAGCACCGGTGTGACGGCGGCCGTGTCCGGGACCCATGTGAAGTGGAAGGCCACCGCGTCGATGCCGCTCGCGGGGCTGAGCCACAGGTCGTCGCGGGCCACGGTGCGGATCTCGCCGATCTGGAGCAGGGGGGCGATCCGGTCCCGGATCCGGTCCAGTGCCGCAAACGCCGCCGCGGCCTCGCGCCGTGCCACGAAGTACTCCGACTGCAGCTCGTCCCCGTTGCTGGGGGTGAACTCCAGCCGGAAGTGAGGCAGTCGCTGGTGCCAGGCGCCGGGGACGCCCTGCTGCCGGGTGCAGTTCTGAGCGGGCATGCCGTGGATCGGATGGCGCGGGCCGTCCGCGAGCCGGGCACCGAGCCATTCGGCGGGTGCCTGCCGCGCTCCTTCGGCGTCCACCCGCTGCTTGAGCCAGACCTGGTTCACCGGGCCACCGCGCCAGTCGGTGAAGAGGCTGACGCTGTACGCGGCGGACATCACCTCGTCGAATCCGTCCGGGTCGCCGAGCCGGGACTGCGGCAGATCCTCGTAGACCCACTGCTGTACGTCGAAGGCGGGCACCAGGTCCAGGGTCAGCCGGGTCACCACCCCCAGGGCGCCCAGGGCGACCACAGCCCCGGGGAAGTCCGCGTCGCCGCGCTTCAGCTCCGCGGTCCGGCCGTCCGCCGTGACCATCTCCAGCGCCCGGACCGCCCCGGCGATCGAACGGTTGCCGATGCCCGAGCCGTGCGTGCCGGTCGCGCAGGCGCCCGCCACGGAGATGTGCGGCAGTGAGCCCAGGTTGTGCAGGGCGTAGCCGCTCTCATGGAGGACATCGGCGAACTCCCCGAAGCGGAGCCCCGCGCCGACGGTGACCGATCCGGCCGCCCGGTCGATCTCGACGACGCGGTCCAGTCCGGCCAGCGACACAAGGTCTCCGGCCGTGTCCGCGACGGTGCTGAAGGAGTGCCTGGTGCCCAGTGCCCGTACCGTGGTGCCGGAGGCCACGATCTCCTGGATCTCGGCCACCGAGCGGGGAGCATGGAGGCGCCGCGCCCCGAAGGTAAAGTTTCCGGCCCAGTTCTTCTCCGCGAGAGTCACCGCACGCCTTCTTTCTCTCGTCGCCGGCGCTCGCCGCCTCGGGTGCATTCTCCCAGACATGGGTGCGGCATCACGAGGACGTGACATATCCGCACATAGTCCCAGGGCGGAACCCGCCAAATGCCAACAGCCGACCGCAGACCTCCTGTATCCAGCGCGGAACGGGACGAGATCCGACCGTCGTTCATGCCTGAACTTCACGAGAACTCCAGCAAAATGGCACGTGTGTGGATATCGTGCAGCGGGCGAGGGCGCGTCCGTCAGTCCACGGGATCGGCGGATGCGTCCCGTTTATGGAGATGCAACTGTGACTGGGGGGTTCATGGGGCATGTCGAGCTACCCGAATCCGACATACCGGGATCCGTGGGACTGGCGGGGTCGCCACGACCACGGACCACTTCAAATCGGCCTCGCAGCAGGGAACTTGAAAAGCTGTGGAGTGCCCCGACCGTACAGCGCGAGCGTTCTGACCAGACGCCCGCACCGAAGAGAAGACCGGGCCGGTACCTGCCGCTCGTCGTCGGGGCCGATCTTCTCGGGCTGGGGATACCGGCCTGGCTCATCCTTCGCGCGGGCGGGCTCCCGCGGGCCCAACTGGCGGCGATCGTCGCCGCGTTGGTGTGGTGCGGAGCCCGGCTGGCGCGTGGCCGGTACACAACCAAGCGACCGGGGGGCCTCCGCAGTGCACTGACCGTGCCCGGGGACTGGCTGCTGCTCATCGGCGCACTGGCCGTCCTCAGCACGGTGTTCGGCGAGCCGGTACGGCCGGTGACCGCGGTCGAGGCGCTCCTGCCCGGCCTGCTGGTGACCGTGGCCGTTTCGCTCGTGCGCCAACTCCCTTGGCCGGGAAGGCGGCAGCGCGCCGAGCACCGCGTGCTGGTGGTCGGTGAGGCTTCGGGGGTGGACCGGGCGGTGCGGCTGCTCGGTTCCCGAACGGACCACGCGTACAACGTGGTTGCGGCCATACCCGTCGGAGAGACATCGTTGGGCTGCGAGGCTCCGGTCCCGGGGCACCTCGCACCGGCTCCCGCCGACGACGACGTGTCGACGGTGCTGGGCGGAGCCTTCGCCCACGAGGCGGACCTGGCGCTGGTGATACCCGGACCACAGCTTTCCGGGGAGCGGCTGCGGCAACTGTCCTGGGGCCTGCACGACGGGGGCCTGCAGCTGTCCGTGCTGTCGGACCTCTCGGAGATCGCGGCAGGCCGGGTCCGGCCCGTCTCGGCGGCCGGGCTGACACTGCTGCACATCGTGCCGCCGCTTCGCCAGGGGCCGCAGATGGCCCTGAAGGGTGCGGTGGACCGCACGGGTGCGGCGCTCGGACTGGTGCTGCTGGCACCGTTGTTGCTCCTGATCGGGGCAGCCGTACGGCTCACATCCGAGGGCCCGGTGTTCCACCGCCAGATCCGCCAGGGCCGGCACAACCGGCCGTTCACCATGTGGAAGTTCCGCACCATGGTCGAGGACGCCGAAACGCACAAGGCGGAGCTCCTCGCAGCGAACGAGAACGACGGTGCGATGTTCAAGATCCGCCGCGATCCCCGGGTGACGCGGATCGGCCGGCTGCTGCGCCGGAGCTCGCTGGACGAGCTGCCGCAGCTGCTCAATGTCGTCCGTGGCGAGATGTCCCTGGTGGGTCCTCGTCCGCCTCTTCCGGAGGAGGTGTCCTGCTACGACGAGTGTGAGCTCCGGCGCCTCGCGGTCCGGCCCGGGCTGACCGGGCTGTGGCAGGTCAGCGGGCGTTCCGACCTCTCCTGGCAGGAGACGGTTTCGCTCGATCTGTGGTACGTCGACAACTGGTCGGTGGCCACGGATCTGGGGCTCATGGCCCGTACGCTGCGCGCCGTCACCGACGGCCGCGGGGCGTACTGAGAGCGGCGGGGACCGGATGCGGAAGATGAACCTCGACCGGCCGTACGGGGTCGGCCGGGCGGGCCGGAGGCGCTCTGCGGCGGCCCGCCCGGCCCGGCCGGGGGCGCGGTCAGTCCTGGGCGCCCTGGTGGTCCAGCCACCAGGCGTAGGTCCGGGCGATGCCGTCACGCAGCGGAATCTGCGGCTTGAAGCCGAGGGAGGAGAGGCGGGAGACGTCGAGAAGCTTGCGCGGGGTGCCGTCGGGCTTCGTCGTGTCCCACAAGATACGGCCTCGGTAGTTCGTCACATCCTGGACGGTGGAGGCGAGTTCGCGGATCGTCAGATCCTCGCCGCAGCCGATGTTGACGGGTTCGTCACCGTCGTAACGCTCCAGGAGCAGGAGGCATGCGGCGGCCAGGTCGTCGACGTGCAGGAACTCGCGCCGGGGGCTGCCGGAGCCCCAGAGGGTGACCTCCGGTGCGCCGTCCCGTCCCGCCTCGTGGAAGCGGCGGAGCAGGGCGGGCAGGACGTGCGAGGACTCCAGGTCGAAGTTGTCGCCGGGCCCGTAGAGATTGGTGGGCATGGCGCTGATGTACGAGGCGCCGTACTGCCGCCGGTACGACTGGGTCTGCACGATCCCGGCGATCTTGGCAAGCGCGTAAGCCTCGTTGGTCGGCTCCAGCGGTCCGGTGAGCAGGGCGTCCTCGGGGATCGGCTGGGGAGCGCGCTTGGGGTAGATGCAGGACGAGCCGAGGAAGAGCAACCGCTCGACCCCGGCGGCGTGCGCACCGGCGATCACGCTCAGCTGGATGCGCAGGTTGTCCTCGAGAAACTGCACCGGATACGTGCTGTTGGCCATGATCCCGCCGACCTTGGCGGCTGCCAGCACCACGGCGTCCGGGCGGATGTCACGCAGAAAGGCTTCGGTCGGTGCGGCGTCGCGCAGATCGAGCCGGTCACGGCCGCGGGTGATCACCTCGTGGCCTTCGGCGGTGAGGCGGCGCACCACCGCCGAGCCGACGAGACCTCGGTGTCCCGCGACGAATATGCGGGAGCCGGGACGTAGCAGGGGGCGGACGGATTCCTGGGGAGGGCCGGGGAGATCAGTCGTCATGGTTCGGATTGTGCCAGTAACTGTATGTCGCGGTGACGTTTTGCCGCGGATCGCTCAGATCACGATATTTCGGTGCACCAACAGCAACGCAGACGACCACAGAAGGGGGGAGTCGTGGCGAAGACCGCGCTCATCACCGGCGTGACCGGGCAGGACGGCTCGTACCTGTCCGAGCTGCTGCTCGACAAGGGGTACACGGTCCACGGCCTCATACGCCGCTCGTCGAGCTTCAACACCGAGCGGATCGACCACATCTACCAGGGCCCGGAGGAGGAGAACCGGTCCTTCGTCCTGCATCACGCCGATCTCGCCGACGGAGTCGCGCTGGTGAACCTGCTGCGCGACATCCAGCCCGACGAGGTCTACAACCTGGGGGCGCAGTCGCACGTCCGGGTCTCGTTCGACGCGCCGCTGTACACCGGCGACGTCACGGGGCTCGGAACCATCCGGCTGCTGGAGGCGGTCCGCGCCAGCGGCATCGACACCCGGATCTACCAGGCGTCGTCGTCCGAGATGTTCGGCGCCACTCCACCGCCGCAGAACGAGACGACCCCGTTCCATCCGCGCAGCCCGTACAGCGTCGCCAAGGTCTACTCGTACTGGGCGACGGTCAACTACCGTGAGGCGTACGGAATGTTCGCGGTCAACGGGATCCTCTTCAACCACGAGTCCCCGCGCCGCGGCGAGACCTTCGTGACCCGCAAGATCACCCGCGGCGTGGCACGGATCAAGGCGGGGCTCCAGCAACACCTCCACCTCGGAAATCTCGATGCCGTACGGGACTGGGGTTACGCCCCCGAGTACGTCGATGCGATGTGGCGGATGCTGCAGTGCGACTCGCCGGACGACTATGTGGTGGCCACCGGTGAGGGGGTCAGCGTCCGGCAGTTCCTGGAGTTCGCCTTCGAGCACGCCGGGCTGGACTGGCGGGACCATGTCCGGTACGACGCGAAGTACGAGCGTCCCAGCGAGGTCGACGCCCTGATCGGCGACGCCACCAAGGCCGAGGAGCTGCTCGGCTGGAAGCCGGTGGTGAAGGCGCAGGAGCTGGCCAGGATCATGGTCGAGGCGGACATCCGGCAGCTCTCCGACCAGCTCACCGGGGCAGCCGTGCGGGTGGACCGGTGAGAGCGGGCTTGTCGTGATCAGCATCGGACATCGGACGATCACCTTCCCCCCCCGGTACAGCCTCTGTTCCTCCGAGGGAACAGCCCCAAAAGTGAGCTTATCCGTTCACGTGATGCGCAAGTGGTCTTCACAGTAAGGTCATTGCACCATCAGCACGGATACCGATATCCCGCAGGACCGGATGCCATGTCCGGACACCTGCGACCGGAACACGGACATCATGTTCACCGTGGGGGGAGAGAACGGATGGTGCACAGGGTCGGCTACGCGCCGGGGGTCTACGACCTGTTCCACGTAGGGCACCTGAACATCCTGCGGCATGCCCGCAGTCAGTGCGACTACCTCGTGGCGGGGGTCGTCTCGGACGAGATGGCCGCGCTCGCCAAGGGCCACAGGCCGGTGATCCCGCTGCCGGAGCGGCTGGAGATCGTCCGCAGTGTGCGCTATGTGGACGCAGCGTTCGTCGAGACCGTTCCCGACAAGGTCGAGACGTGGCAGCAGGTCAGGTTCGACGTCATTTTCAAGGGGGACGACTGGCGGGGCACGGAAAAGGGGGAACGACTCGAGCGCGACTTCGCCGAGGTCGGTGTGGAGGTGGTCTACTTCCCGTACACCGTGCACACGTCCAGCACCCAGCTGCGCCGGGCGCTGGACACCCTCGTCAATTCTCAGCCCGGAGCACTTTCAGCTCCCTGAACCACTTGACGAGAAACGCCACGAGGAACAGCGCGTGCACGACGGCGAGTGCGGCATAACCGATACGGAACGCGGTCTCGTTGCCGTACAGCAGGAACACCAGGCAGAACACCCCGTAGTCGGCGGGGAGCAGTGCCACGGCCCGCACCCGGGACACCGGGGCCGGGGCCGTGGCACGGCCGGCCGCCGCGGGGCGGGCGGCCGCCTTGCCGAGCTGCTCGCGCAGCAGCCCGGCGCAGAAGGTGAGCACCGCGACGAACAGGAAACCCAGCGGCAGGAGCAGCCAGCCCTCGCCGGGCAGCTGCGCAAACCGGTGGAACGAGATCAGTACGGCGGTGTGTACGAGGATCAGCTTGGCGCAGTCCACGACATGGTCCAGCCACTCTCCGTCCGGCCCGCCGCGTCCGGTCAGCCGAGCGAGCTGCCCGTCGGCCGAGTCGAAGGCGAAGCCGACGGCCAGCCCCGCGTACACGGCGAAGGCGAGCCCCCAGGAGGGCCGGACCAGCGCCACCGAGGCAACGGCGGTGAAAGTGAAGGCCGCACTGACCAAGGTGACTTGATTGGGCGTGAGCCCGATCCGGTAGGCGCCCGCGGCAAGCACACGCCCGGCCGGGCGGTTGACATACCGCGAGTAGAGCGACACACCTTTTGCGGTCTTCTGCGCGCCGCGCAATTCGCGCAGCACCGTGCCCGTGGATCCCATCCGCCCCCCAGCGTCCAGCCGTTCCCGCAGCGCCGGCGGATCACCGAAAGCGCTGCGGTCGGAGCCGCATCATGGCACGGAGAACCTCTGTCGGGTGAGCACTCCCCCGGTCCCGGCCCGGCAGGCTGTCGGCTCAGGCGGGCGCGGACCTGCATTCCGGGTGTCCCCATCCGGTCGGATTCTTTGCGATCATGTCCTTCGCCGCGTACGGCTTTCCGCAGTGGCAACGCCCGGCGAACTTGGCCCGGATGGTGCCCCCGGTGCGCGCGGGGTGTGCCGCGCCCACCGTCTTCCTCTTCGCCGCCGCGCCGCCGCTTCGGCTCTCGGACGCCCTGGCCGGTGCGGGCGTCGGCGGCGGGGAGCCGTGCACCGTACCCGCCGCCAGCTGCGTCACGGCGGCCTCGCTGGCCGCCTGGTCGGCAAGGGCGTTGAGCGGATCCCCGTCCACCTGATGGGCCGGCACATAGACGAACCGGACGGTCCGGCCGCTCAGCAGATCGTCGATGCGGACCACCAGCTCCTGGTTGGCCACGGGCTTGCCGGCCGAGGTCTTCCAGCCATTTCGCTTCCACCCCGGCAGCCACTTCGTCACCGCGTTCATCGCGTACTGCGAGTCCATCCTGACCTCGGTCTCCACGGCCGGATCCGTGGCCTCCAGCAGCGACTGGAGTGCGGTGAGCTCGGCGACGTTGTTGGTCGCGGTGCCCAGCGGCCCCGCCTCCCAACGCTGCGGAGTCCCCTGCGCATCGGCCACGACCCATGCCCAGGCCGCAGGCCCCGGATTCCCCTTCGATGCCCCGTCACACGCGGCGATGATGCGCTCGTTCATACCCCTGATCATGCCAGCGCCGATCCGGTCCACGGCCCCACGGGCGGCCGGTAACACAGCGTAACGGTTCGGAATGCGGTGACAGCCGGACGCTGGTTCTCTGAATGAGCCCGCTCTTCCCTACCGTCCTAGGAGTGACGATGAGCGTTGCAGGCGAAACCAGTGGCCGCGCCCAGGAAATGCGCGACAAGGCCCGGCATCTGACCGAGGCCGCGGAGCGCGCGACCGACCCGGAGCAGCGTCAGCGGCTCCAGGAGAAGGCGCGGAAGCTGCAGGAGCAGAGCGAGCAGCTCGGCAACCTGGGCTCCGGCGACACGCGCCGGCCCAAGTAAGCAGCCGCACCACGTGAACGGTCGGTGGTCTGCCGCTCTTCCATGAGTGAGTGGCAGGCCATCGGCCTCGCTTCCGTTCGGACACGATGCAGACCCCGACACGTGCCGTGGCTGCGCGTTGCTTCACGTACTCCGGGTAGCGCCGGGCGTACGCAACCGGACGACTCGCGCATAGAACTCCCCGGGATCGGCAATCGCCTGATTGGCCGTCAGCACTGCTGGACCGCCGTCGCCCCGGGAACCGGCGAGGTCGACCTGCTGCCCGGCGAATACGACGCGATCCGCTGGTACGACACCGAGGACAGCATCCGGAGCCTCGGTGCTGTGGCGGACCGGCGACCTGTCGGTCGGCGAACCGGTCGTCGCCCCGCCACGGGGAACGGATCCGGCGGGGACGGCTACTCGATGACGCACGCCACCGACCGTACGGACGCGAGCAGTTGGCTGCTCGACATCCCCGCCGACAACCCGGGATCGGGTCCGGTCGCCCGGGTCCGCACGCCCGTACGCGTGCCGCTGGGCCTGCACGGCAACTGGCTCCCCAACGAGGAGCGGACGCTCAGTCCATGACCGGCAGCGTGTAGCGGATCTTCTCCTTGGCCCGGCCGCCGAGACGGTCGTAGAACCGGATCGCTCCTTCGTTCCACGCGGGTGTCTGCCACTGCACCTCGGTGAGCCCCAGCTGCCGTGCCTCGGCCGCTACGGCATCCATGAGCAGCGCCCCGAGGCCCAATCCCCGGTTGCCGTCGCGGAGGAAGAGGCAGTCCATGTGGAGGTACTCGCACCCCTCCCAGGTGGACAGCTCTGGCATGCAGGTCGCGTACCCGACGACCTCTCCGTCGGCCCGCTCCGCCACGAGGCAGCGCAACCGCGGGTCCGGAACGTCGAAGAGGAGCACCGCGAGCCGCTCCGCCAGGCCCGGGGACGGCGGGGCATCCTTCTCGTACGCGGCGTGCTCGGCCGCGAGTTCGGCGATGCGGGGCAGATCGGCGGGGCACGCGTGCCGTACGTGGGGAGCGCCGTTCATCGGATGCCTCCGGTCAGGGTGGTCAGGGCGGCCGTCTGGTGGTGCGCCCATCATCCAGGTGCCTTCCCCGGCCGTCTCGCGCGGGTCGGGTACGGGCGCGACGGGTCCGAACAGCCCTCGGACGATCCGCGGACGGACGGCGGGCGGTGGCACCATGCTGTCCCTGACCTCGCACCCGTTGCTGGAGAATACCGAGTTGTCCGCCGAGGTGCTGTACGCGAGGCGCAACCGCTCCAGTCCCTACAGCGCCATCGCACGCTTCCGGGCGCTGCCGGTCACCCGGGTGCTCCACGCGTTCGAGCAGGTCCTGAGCGCTCATCTCGCCGTGGAGGACGCCGGTCAGGTGGCGGTCGACTTCTACGACGGTGCGCTGCTGTACGACTTCGCCCGGGACACGGTGCGCCTGATCGACCTCGACGAGTACCGGCCCGACCCCTTGTGCCGGCCGACGACCGGCTGCCGGGGTCGCGGCGGTTCATGGCGCCCGAGGAGTCCGTGCGGGGGGGCACGTGTCGACACGCGGACGACGGTGTTCACCCTGGGCCGTGCGGCTCGGCCACATCTGGACTCAGGGGACGAGGAGCGGGCGTGGCAGGGCAGTCCAGCACAGCCGGCGGTGCTCGCACGGGCCCCCCGTAGGGATCCGGCGAAGAGGCGGCGGACCACTACATGTCGATCTTCAAGAGCTCGAAGCTCGACATTGCCGCACTTCAGAAGAGTCACGCCGGGGTTCGAGGTCCACCGGGCGGTCGAGGCGGCGCGGTCTCCTCAGGGCTCGGTGTGCTCATTGACCGCGCGGACCTGCGGTGATCCGAACACCTGGTGTCCGCCGCTGGCCAGCATCCGTACCTCACCGAGCTCGCTGATCTCCGCACGGACGATTCCCGTCTCGTCCTCGTAGATGGGGTAGCCGCCGGCCCCCTCTTTCGCGGTGCGCCGAACGATCACGGTGTCGTCCTCGACGGCGGACGCCTGAAATACCAGCTCATAACTTTCCGGGTAATCCATGGGTGGCTCCGGACCAGAATCGGCGGCTGCGAGTGTCCTGTCTGCGCCTTCCATTGTCGCCCACAGCAGGGCGACGTGCCTCAGGGCGGTTCCGTCGTGGTGGAGGAGGCGGCCTGCCGCGGAGCCCTGGGGTGCCTCACCGCCGGGGCCGGCCATCGCGCGTCCGGTGCAGATCGGCCGGCCGGGTCGGTGACGGCGCCGCAAGGGACACCTGTCCTGTTCTACCGACGCTCGAGCGAGCCCCGGACGAATGCGGCCTGGCCGACATGCTGCAGGTCGTCCGCGATGACGCTGATCAGCCGGACGCCGAGGGTGACCGGCGGCGACCAGGCCTCATCCACGACGCGGTCCAGGGACCTGGCGTCGAGCCCACGGATGAATTCGACGCTCCGCTCGTGGACCGCGTCGTGGTAGCCGAGCAGCAGTTCGGGCGAACCCACCTGCACGGACGCGACCTGTTCACTGCTGTGCCCGTACCCGGTGGCTCCCTTCTCGAAAGGCAGGTCGAATCGGGAGGCCCAGTCCTGGGAGAACCAGACCTGCTCCACACCGAACGCGTCCGAGACATGGTCGTCCTGAATCCGGGTGAGGTGCCACACCAGCCATGCGATCGAGTTGGCGCCCTCGTCGAGCCGCACGTGCAGGTCGTCGACGGGAAGACCCTCGACCGCCGAGTGCACCGATTCCTGGACTCGTGTGAACGCATCCGTCAAAAGGTCCGCGCTTTTCATGCGACCACCATCGCCGCTCCCGCACCCGGGCCCTGCCATCGACACGCGTCGATGAGCACCGCCGGTCCGGCGTCGGTCGTCCCGTCAGTGCCGTCCGCACCGGCGCCGCCGGCGCCGGGTCGTGCACCCGCCTCCCCAGCGTGAGGCCGCGCCCAGGAAGCCGATCCCCATCCCCAGCATCCAGGAGTCCTTGGCCAGCGGGATGCCGTTCTGCGTAGGTCGCAGACTGCCGGGCTCCCGCATTCCAGGGATCCGGAGGTACAGGCCGACCAGCCCGCCGGAGAACCCGGTCAGGGCAAGCCCGGCCAGTGGGGTCGGAACGAAGGGAGCAAGCAGTGTTCCGCCGACCGCGATCTCCGACCAGGCGAGCAGCCGGGTAAAGCGCTGTGCGTCCAACTTCTTCAGGAATGGATACGCCACGCAGGCCATGCCGTGCACGCCCGCGGCCGTCTCCTCGTCCGCTTTCAGCTTGCTCAACCCTGAGTTCAGGAAGAACGCGCCAGTGGCAAGGCGCGGGGCCACGTCGCGTGTTTCAACTTTCATGATCATGGGAGCCTCCGTCGATCAGCTACTCGGCCCCTCGTCGACCTTAGCCAGAAGGCGGCAAAGGCGCCTCATGGAGAGGTCCTGCCTCTCGGCGCTGGATCACGCATGCCCCCGCTGCCCGGGTGCCCGTCGGTGTCATACCGGCCGCGTGCCGCGCGTTCCGCCGTTCGCAGGAAAGCGGAGCCCCCGGGGGAACGACGTGTCCGCCGAGGCGAGTCGTTCGAGTTCGTGAGCTCCGCCGACCAGTGGGTACGTCATTCAGACCGTCGCGTGAGCCGGAGGCGCCTGCGCACCTGCGCACCGGTGCGCAGGTGCGATCGACACGTGCGGTCAGCCCGCGTTCTTGACGAACTCGGTGGTGTAGGTCTTGTCGAGGTCGACCTTGGCGTTCTTCAGGTTCGGGTTGAAGGCCTTCAGCACGCGCTCGACAGTGGCGGGGCCGTCCGCGGGCATGACGCCGTCCGTGGTGAACATGGGCAGGGTGCTCTTGATGGCCTGCGCGTAGAGAGCCGTGCCGCCGCCCTGCGCGTAGTCGGCGGGCATCTTGGCCGCGATTTCGTCGGCGCTGTGCGTAGACATCCACTTCAGCGTCTTGACGAAGGCGTTGGCCAGCTTCTGGACGGTTTCCTTGTGGCTGTTGACCCACTCGGTCTGCATGTAGAGGCTGGAGGAGGGGTAGAGCCCGCCGAGCGCCTGCTTGGAGCCCTCCGGGGTGCGCATGTCGATGAGAATCTTGCCGAGCTTCTTGTCCAGGATGGTGGCGACGGTCGGGTCGGTGGTCATACCTCCCTGGATGGAGCCTTGCTGGAGGGCGGAGATGAAGGTCTGCCCCGCTCCCACCGCGACGGGTGAGAACTGATCGGTCTGGACACCGCTGTTGACGGCGAGGTACTTCGTCAGGAAGTCGGTCGAGGAGCCGATGCCCGTCACTCCGAGCTTCTTGCCCTTGAAGTCCTTCGCCGACTTGATGTCGCCCGCTGCCTGGTTGGAGACGATCTCGACTTCGCCGGGAGCCTGTGAGAACTGGACGACCGACTCGACCTGCTTGCCCTTCACCTGAAGGTCGAGGGTGTGGTCGTAGAAGCCGACGGTGCCCTGCACATCACCGGAGACCAGGGCCGTCTCGGCCTGGACGCCGGCGGGCTCGGTCAACAGCTGGACCGATACCCCTTCGTCCTTGAAGTAGCCCAGGCGCTCGGTGAGCATCGCGGGCAGGTAGATGACCTTGTCGAGGCCTCCCACCATGATCTTGACCTTGACGTTCTTGTCGATGGAGGCGGAGGTGGAGTTGCCGCCACATGCGGTCAGCGTGGTCAGGGCGAGTGCGCCGGCGACGGCGACGGCCGAGATCCGGGTGAATGTACGCAACTGGTTCACGTCCTTGTGAAGAAGCAATGGGATGTTCGGATGGCGTGCGGCGTCAGCTGGCGGAGTCGGCGTCAGCAGGCTTCCAGCGGAAGAGCCGCTTCTCGAGGAAGGTCAACAGCCCCTCGGCCAGCAGCGCGACGATCGCCAGGATGACCATGGCGGCATAGACGCCTGCGGCGTTGAAGGTGCCCTGGGAAGCGGCGACCAGCAGCCCGAGACCCTTGGTGGCGCCGATGTACTCGCCGACGATGGCGCCGATGAGCGCGAAGCCGAAGCTCACGTGCAGGCTGGTGAAGATCCATGACGTGGCCGAGGGGATGACCACCTGGAAGGTGACCTGGCGGTTACTGGCCCCCAGGATGCGGGAATTTGCCACAAGGTTGCGGTCCACCTCCCTGGCGCCCTGGAAGGCGTTGAAGAAGACGGGGAAGAACACGAGGACGACCGCGGAGGCCACCTTCGAGGCGGGGCCGAGGCCGAACCAGATCAGAAAGATCGGGGCGAGCACGATGCGCGGCAGGGCGTTGAGCACCTTGATGTACGGGCCCAGGACATCGGCGGCGAAGCGGATCCGGCCCAGCGCGATGCCGAGCAGCACACCGGCGATCACACCGATGATCCAGCCGAGCAGCGCTTCGTAGAGCGTGTACCAGATCTGCTCCCACAGGGAGCCCTGAGCGGTGCCGTCGACGACCCACGTACGGATCTGGTCCCAGATCTTCGACGGCATGGAGAAGTTGAACGGGTCGATGACCGCGGTCCGGGCCAGCCACTCCCACAGCCCGATGACCGCGAAGAGCAGTGCGATCCGGCTGCCGAGCACCAGGAACCTGCGGTTGCGGCTCGCCCGCGCTCTGGCCTGGGTCCGCTCGGTCTTGGTCACGGCGGCGCTCGCGGTGATGGATTCAGGCGACATGGAGAGCACCCCTCTCGCGGGTGATGCGAACTTCTTCGCCGAGCGAGGACCAGATCTCCCGGTAGATCTCGAGGAACCGGGGCTCCAGACGCACCTGTTCGACCTTGCGCGGGCGGGGCAGGTCGATCTCGAACACCTCCTTGACGGTGGCCGGTCCCGCAGTCATGACCACGACTTTGTCGGCCAGCGCTATGGACTCCTCCAGGTCATGGGTGACGAAGACGACGGAGGCGCCGGTCCCGGCCCACAACTCCAGCAGTTCGTCCGACATCAGGGCCCGGGTCTGCACATCAAGTGCGGAGAAGGGCTCGTCCATGAGCAGGATCTCGGGATCGTTGACAAAGGTGGCCGCGAGCGCAACACGCTTGCGCTGGCCCCCGGACAGCTGGTGGGGATATCGGTCCTCGAAGGAGGACAGGCCGACCCGGGCGAGCCACTCCCGGGCGCGTTCCTTCGCCTCGGGCTTCGGCACGCCCCGGAAGCGGGGACCTGCCATCACGTTGGAGAGCACGGTGCGCCAGGGGAAGACCGCATCCTGCTGGAAGACGAAGCCGACCTTGTCGCCGATGCCACGCACCGGCTCACCGGCCACCAGCACCTCGCCCTCGGTGGGTTCCTCCAGGCCGCTGACCAGGGTCAGCGTGGTCGACTTGCCGCAGCCGGTAGGTCCCACCACGGCAACGAACTCACCGCGCCCGATCGTGAGGTCCAGATCTCGTACGGCGGTGTGGAGCGCCCCCGACGGAGTCCGGAACGCTTTGCTCGCCCCCCGCAGCTCGATGGCGGGGCTCGTTTCGCTGTTCATGGGGCGGGACGCTAGGCGCGTCCCCGGCACGGCGGCACCCTTGCGCTCACAACTCCGGCTTCTGCCCATAACCCGCGGTTCTGCTCGTTCTGCTCACGCTCGCAGAACGAAAGCGCTGCGAGGGCTAGTCAGAGGCGTCAGCAACATTTACGTTGCGTTCACACAAGGCAAAACGGAGCTTTGGGTTCCAGGCTGGCGGAAGGGCAGAGGGCGAACGCATGCGGATACACTGGCCCCGCCGTGTCTTCGCGCAGGTCCTGCTCACACAGGTGGCCATCACCACCGGGGTGGTCATGCTCGTCACCGGGCTCTTCCTTGCCCCGCTCAGCCACCAGCTGGACGACCAGGCGATGCGTCAGGCCCTCTCCATCGCCCAGACCACTGCCGCCGAACCCGGGCTGGTGCACCACCTGACGAGCACCGACCCCAGCCCCAGCGGTCCGGTACAGGCCGAGGCAGAGCAGATCCGGCGGGCCACCGGTGCGCTCTACATCGTCGTCATGGACACCCGCGGGGTCCGCTGGTCGCACACCGACACCCGGCAGATCGGCAAGCACGTCTCCACCGATCCCAGCACGGCCCTGGCCGGCCGGGAAATCATGCAGATCGACAACGGAACCCTGGGCCGCTCCGCGCGCGCGAAGGTCCCCCTCCGCGACAGGCGCGGGACCATCGTCGGTGCCGTCTCGGTGGGCATTGCCTACGACAGCGTCCGCGAGCGGCTGCTCGGAACCATTCCCGGACTTCTGCGCTACGCGGGGGGTGCGCTCGCCGCAGGTGTGCTGGCTGCCCTGGCCGTCTCGCGACGCTTGCAGCGCAGCACGCACGGACTGGCCTTCGCCGACATCTCGGCGCTGCTGGACGAGCGCGAGGCCATGCTGCACAGCATCCGCGAAGCAGTTCTCGCCCTCGATGCCCGGGGGCGGATCCGTCTGCTGAACGACGAGGCGCAGCGTCTGCTGGAGCTGACCCAGGACGCCGTCGGACGTGCGCTGGGCGAGGTGCTGCCCCCAGGCCGTGCGGCAGAGGTGCTGGCCGGGCAGGTCGACGGCGCGGACCTGCTCACCGTCTGCAGAGGACGCGTGCTGATCGCCAACCGCATGCCGACCGGTGACGGCGGGGC
Organism: Streptomyces sp. NBC_00873; assembly: GCF_045207415.1. Taxonomy (NCBI): domain Bacteria; kingdom Bacillati; phylum Actinomycetota; class Actinomycetes; order Kitasatosporales; family Streptomycetaceae; genus Streptomyces; species Streptomyces sp. NBC_00873. Next base: position 8,148,425 of record NZ_CP108803.1, on the reverse strand, counting down.
TGTGGTCACCCTGCGCGATCGCACCGAATTGGAGCTGCTCGGCCGCGAACTGGACTCCACGCACGGCCTTCTCGACGCGCTCCGCGCCCAGGACCACGAGCATGCCAACCGGCTCCACACTCTCCTCGGGCTGCTGGAACTCGGGAGGCACGACGCGGCGATGGAGTTCGTCGCGGAGGTGGCCCATGGTCAGCGGGCATCGGCGGAGCAGGTCGCGGAACGCGTCAATGACCCCCTGCTGTCCGCTCTGCTGGTGGGCAAGTCGGCCATCGCGGCAGAGCGGGGCGCATCGTTGCGCATCTCCCCGGGCACGCTGCTCCCCGACGTGGTGGTGGACCCGCGCGATCTGGTGACCGTCCTGGGCAACCTGATCGACAACGCACTGGACGTCGCTTCGCTCATCGAGGTCGAGCTCTTCGCCGAGGGCACGACAGCGGTCCTGCGGGTCAGCGACAACGGTCCGGGCGTAGCGCCCGATCTGCGCGAACAGATTTTCGCCGAGGGCTGGTCCACCAAGAAGTCCCCCGCGCATCGGGGCCGTGGGCTGGGCCTGGCCCTGGTACGCCGTCTCGCGGAGCGCTACGGCGGCGTGGCCCGCGTCGGCGCCAGGGCCGGCGGTGGCGCGGTCTTCACCGTCGTCCTGCCCGAGACACTCGCCGTCCAGCAGCTGACCGAAGTGGGAGAGTTCCAATGATCGACGTCCTCGTGGTGGACGACGACTTCCGTGTGGCCGAGATCAACGCGGCGTACGTGGCCAAAGTGCCCGGCTTCCGCGTCGTCTCTCGCGCGCACACCGCCGCGCAGGCACTGTCCGTGCTGGAGCGCGAACATGTCGACCTCATACTGCTCGATCACTATCTTCCGGACGAGACGGGACTGACGCTCGTACGGCGGCTTCGCCAACGCGGCCACACGGCAGACGTGATCATGGTGACGGCCGCTCGGGATGTCACGACTGTACAGACCGCCATGCGCTACGGCGCCCTGCAGTACCTGGTCAAGCCCTTCAGCTTCGGCGGTCTGAAGTCCAAACTGGAGAGCTACGCCGCCCTGCGCCGCACTCTCGAAGGCGTGGGCAGCGGCCGGGGCGAGGCCGGGCAGGAACAGGTCGACCAGATCTTCGGGGCGCTTCGCACTCCGCAGGCCGTTGCCGCAGCCGGCCTGCCCAAGGGGCACTCCGCGCCCACCGCCGACGTCATCCGCCACGTCCTGTCGGCCGCCGACGAACCGCTGTCGACACACGAGGTCGCTGTCCGCGCCGGATTGAGCCGCTCCACGGCCCAGCGATACCTCAAGTATCTGGAAAGTGCGGGTCGCATCAGGCTCAGTCTCAAGTACGGCGACACCGGCCGACCGGAACACCGCTACGCGTGGGCCAGGGTGGGCTGAGAACCGTGCGGCGCTCAGAGGCTGTCGGGCTACCTTCGATCGGGACGCGGGCAGGGCCTGGTGCGTGCGATCGCAAGGCGCCGGAAGGTCCTCGGATGGGGCCTTCCCTGCTCGAACGAAGCTGAGAGCTCGGGGAAGGTGCTCAAGGCACGTCATCCCACCAGCCGTTCGCAACCCCAGCAAGTCATGCGGCCCTCGGTCCGCGTCAGAGCGCCGGCCATGTCGAGAAGCCGCTGGTCGTGACGGAGAACGGCGAGCACGATGATCGCTTGGGTGCCCAGGGTGACCTTGCGCCACCGGGTGCCCAGCCGCTTCCGCTGAGTGCCTATCAGGTCGGCTACGAGGTCGATGGTCCGTTTTCGACACCGGGAGGCGGACCTGGTAGACAGCATCCTGAGGGCCCTTGGCGGGCTGGTTGTTCTTCACAAAACACGCCAACTGACGCCGGGGGCCCTCGCGTTACGGCAGAAATCAGACCCTCCGCACCCGGATGTCGAGCCGGTGTCAGCGCGGGCCGTACCGGCCCGAGAGGGTGCGGTGCAGCCGGCCTCGGTCCGCGAGGCGCTTCAGGTTGGCCCGCATCGCCTCGGTCTGCGCGGGCAGCACACCTATCCCCAGCTTCTCGCACACGTCCCGAGTCATGACCGGCCCCTCGGACGCACCTGCCACCACCTGCAGAATCCTCTGGTAGTCGGCGGGCAGTACCTCTTCGGTCATGCCCTCGACGCGGTGAGGCACGAGCAGCATCCCGCCGGCCTCCGGCGCTGCCACCACCGGCTCCACCTCCGCTTCCACCGGCGCGGGCTCCAGTGCCGGGTCGTCTCGCCTGCCGCCGTCCGTCGCCTCGGCGTACTGGCCGAACACCACCTCGGCGGCCTCCAGCCGGGCGACCTCCACGTCGATCTCGGCGAGCTCCTTACGAAGCCGCTCGGCGCGACCGGCCAGCAGCACCCGCCGTTCCACCGTCCATGTCAGAACATCCACCATCAACTTCCCCTCCCCGAGCGGATATCTCCGCCGGACCCTACGAGGAGACCACCGCGCGTACCGCGATTTCAGCGAACGAGCCCCGTGGCAATCGATCACCTGCTACCGATCATGTTCCCGACCAGCCCGAGTACCCCGTTACCGGCTCACGCCAGCCCTGTGACCTGCAAATCACGATGGAAATGGATCACTGGGAGCCGCTCCACTGACAGGCGGGCGGCCGTCCCGTCTCTGCCGCTCAGCGGCTCCCCCTGATCGCCCACACCAGGACGATGTCCGATGAACCACCATCGCCCGTCGGGGCGAGGGCGAAGTCGAATGCCCCGAAGGCGAGCCCGTACGCGTCGAGGTACTCGCGGACCGCGGACCGAATGGAGGCCGGCACGGCCGACAGTGCCGGCCGCAGGGCCGCGGCGAGACGGACGGCCTGCGAGCGCGGTCGTCGCCCCGGAGATCAGGGTGGCGCAGACTGCGAAGAGCGCTGCGAAACCGTCCTCAACCAGCTCTTGAACCAGGGGGATCCCTCACACGCGCTTCACTGACCCTCCTCATCGACGTGCTTCACTCTCGGATCAAGATCAACCTCCCGACCGGATAGGCCGATTGTGAACATACGCACGACCGGACGAGTAGCGGCAGCTGCCCTGCTGTCCATAGCGCTCCTGCCCGCCACCGTCGCCAGCGCCGGCGCCGCGCAGGCCAAGACGGAATCGCCCACGCCGAAGCTGACGATCGGCGAGCAGACCACCGATCCGCAGAAGGTGCGGGAGTACTGGACCGCCGAGCGTGTCAGCGCCGCCCTGGCCAACGAGAAGAAGGACGAGGCCGCCTTCAACAAGAGGGCCGCAGCCGGGGCGAAGACCGAGGGCCGCGCCCCGGTCAAGCAGGTTCTGCCGGCGCAGTCCAGGACCGCGGTTTCCAACAAGACGCTCATGTCTTTGTCCACGGCCTCCGCCACGAGTGTGCCGGAGATGCCCTACGCCCAGCCGGTCCCCTTCCCGCAGACCCAGCCCGCCGTCGTGGTCGGGAAGATCCTGTACACGGCCAAGGACGGGTCCAAGCACGGCTGTAGCGGGTCGTCCATCGTCACCGCCAACAAGAACACCGTGTGGACCGCCGGGCACTGCGTCCACCCGGGCGACGGAAGTGGTGCGGAAGGCTTCTACCCGGAGATCGTGTTCATCCCCGGCTTCAAGAAGAACGAACAGGCCCCCGAGGGCTATGACGCCCCGTGGGGCAAGTGGGCCGCCAAGGCGAAGGTCGCACCCACCTCGTGGACTGCTGACGGAGACGTGCTCTGGGCCGACATGGCGGCCTTCACTGTCGCCGCGCCGCCCGAGTACACGAACCTGACCAACACGGTGGGGGCGCTGGGCTACAACTTCGGTTCCGGCCCGGACTGGTCGGACATCATCGACTCCGGCTTCCCGGGCGAGGGCTACCAGCGCACCGACATGGACGGCTTCACGCAGTTCTACTGCACGGGCAACGCCGAGGACGCCAATCCGTACCTCTTCATCGATGAGCGGCTGGAGTTCGACTGCGACATGGGCCATGGCGCCTCGGGCGGTCCGATGGCCACTCCGGAGGGTCAGATCGTGGGCACCAACTCGCACGGCGAGGGCGATGACCCGGTCAACACGACGGTGCCGATCCTGTACAGCTCGGCGCACCAGGACAACGCGATCCAGGTGATCAACAAGATCGGCACGCTCAGCTAGCAGCAGGGCGCAGACAAGCGGGCACCGGCCGAACACGGCCGGTGCCCGCTTCTTTATGGCCACCAGTTCGGGCTGTTGCCGAAATCGGGGTCGATCCCCGGGCCCGTCGGGGGCGGGCCTGCGTTGTCCAGTTTCTGGATGGTGTACTGGGCGCGGATCTGCTCCATCGACAGCTTCTCCCAGCCCTCGGGAAGCTCAAGGCCTGCCTTGGCGCGTTCCTTCTCCCACTGCGCTACCAGGGCCTGCCGTGTGCGGGGGACCTGGTCAGCCGGCGGCTGACTGGCGACCGTCACTCCCCCCGACGATGATCCGGCAAGCCCGGCAACCGTCGATGCGGTCCCGGCGCCCACCAAGAAGGCTGACGCTATGAGCAGCAACGTTTTACGTCCCATCCGATGTCCCTCCATGCCAATCCGGCTGCGCCGAAGGAGCGTACCGGTATCGGTCAGCTGGCTTTCGAGCACGTCAGCGTCGCGAGGAAGTCGGCGACCGACCCCGCGCACCCGTGCCGATGTGGCACCCGGACGGTCCTGCGATGAGCCGCACCCCTTCGCCGCGGCCCGGCATGGGAGGTCGTCGCCCTGGTGGTCGCCGCTGTCGGCCTCATAGCCGTCCTGGTCGTGGCGGCCCGTTGAAGACTCAGCTCCGCCTTCACGTCCGTCACGCCACCACACTGTTGCGCGCCCTGCTCGTCCTGACGAACCTCGAAGTCACCCGCTGACAGACGATCTTGAGCTCGGACAACTGCCCACGACCAGCACGAGGACACCATCACCGACCCACACCAGCCCCATGACCAGCAACTTCAAGATGGTGGATCTTCATTAGGAGCCGTCGGGCAGGACGCGCAGCGGGACGAAGACCAGATTCTTCTTGATCCGCCAGGCCAGGTGGGCGCCGGTGGCCCGGGCCAGGCCCACAGCTCGTAGCCGGAGAAGTTGCTCCCGGAATCCGCCTGGGGGCCTCCCTGAACCAGGACGGCAGCCCTCACAGCGACTACGGGGTCGCGGAGTTGACCGGCGTCAACGAGAGGGACGGCTGGACGGACGGGCTGCGGCTGTGTCCGCCGGGTCAAACCCTCCGGCCGACACCTTGAAAACCTGACCGCGTTCGAGAAGAAGACCGGCTAGAAGTACTCGATCATCGCCACGAACATCCGGAAAATGACCAGGATCCCTGGTTCGCATCAGGCTCAATGGCTGGACGCGCTGCACCGGCACCACGCGGTGGTCGAGGACCGGGTCCGCACGAGCAAGGCCACGGGGCTGCAGAACCTGCCGTCGAAGTCCTGGACCGTCAAACGCGGTTGGATGGCCGCCGCAAACCTCGCGGCCGACCTCGACACCTGGCTGCGGCTCCTCACCCTCCACGACCAGGACGACCTCGCGGACGCCGAGCCGGAGACCATGCGGCTGCGGATCTACCACCTGCCCGGCCGGCTCGCCCGCCACGCCAGGCTCCGGCACCTCCGCCTATGCCCACGCCACCCGTGACAGAGTCGGCGTCCCGTTCAGATGGAGTCCTTGCCGACGTATCGCGGTGGCAGCCATGAGGACGTTGGGCTCTGATAGCGGCTGTTTGATGTTCATTTCAGGTTAATGTCCTCGACTTTCGCGGCCATGGGGACGGTGGTCGAGATCAGTAGCCTCGGCACCGCCTGGAGCCGCCTGGGCCCCACCCCACCCCCGGCCTCGCTCAAAAGAAAGAGGACTCTGACCATGTCAGATCAAAGCTCGGCGCACTCAACTCCCGCCGAAGCCAACCGCCGTAAATTTTTGATGCTGTCGGGTGCCGCCGCGGTCGCCACCGTTGTCGGGGGAGCCGTTCCTGCCGTTGCCGCGACCGAGACGGTCGGCAGGTTCAGTTCGTATCCGTTCGCACTTGGCGTCGCTTCAGGTGATCCGTTGGCCGACTCGGTGATCCTGTGGACACGCCTTGCCCCGGAGCCGTTGGTGATCGGATCCGGTATGCCGCAGCAGAAGTTTGCTGTCCACTGGCAGGTGGCGGACGACGAAAAGTTCAGTCAGATCGTCCGCGAGGGTGAGACGTTCGCGCTTCCCGAACACAACCACTCCGTGCACGTCGACGTCCAGGGACTCACCCCTGACCGTTGGTACTACTACCGCTTCCGCTGCGGCTCCGAGCTGAGCCCGGTCGGCCGTACGCGCACGCTGCCCGCGCCCGGCGCGCATGTCGAGAAATTCTCGATCAGTCATGTCTCCTGCCAGAACTGGGCAACCGGCTATTTCACGCCGCTGGAGTACATGGCCGAGGACGACCTGGATCTGGCATTTCACCTGGGCGACTACATCTACGAGGGCGCGATCACGGCTGCCGCGCCGCGCAATGGCGCTCCCATCACGGACGAGATCCGCGCCCAGTGCAAGACTCTCGACCAGTACCGGCTGCGCTACTCCATCTACAAGACGGACAAGGGCCTGCAGGCCGCGCACGCCGCCTACCCATGGGCCATCGTCTGCGACGACCACGAGGTCAGCAACGACTACGCCGGTGGAACCAATCAGTGGCCGAGCCAATTGGACCGCAGGGCAGCCGGGTACAAAGCGTGGTGGGAGAACATCCCCACACGGCTTCCCGCGCCCGTCGGCCCTGAGATGCGCATCTACCGCCGCTTCGCGGTCGGTGATCTGGTCCAGTTCGACATGCTCGACAGCCGTCAGTACAGAATCGCTGACAACGACCCCGTGGTGTCGAGGATCGGGGACGTCCAGGAGAAGTGGCTGCTCGACGGTATCAAAGCGTACGACACGACTTGGAACTTCCTTGCCCAAGGCCAGCAGTTGGGTGGCGTAACGACAAACAGCCCTACGCGAAACCGCATCTACAAGACGTACTACGACCAGAATGTCAGCCCGATAATTCTGTCCGGCGACATGCACTGGACCATCGCCCAGGATTCGCTGCTTGAAATTCCGCGCGCCGACAGCCCGATCGTGGGCTCTGAGTTCATAGTGACGTCCGTAACGTCGACAGGTGATGGACCTGGAAGTCAGTCCACGAAGGACGGATGGCTGAAGAATCCCTGGGTGAAGTATGTCGACGGCTACCGTGGATACATCCGCTCCGTGATCACACCGCAGGGTGTGTCCAGCACCCAGCGTGACGTCCAGTACATCACGCGGCCCAACGCCCCGATCTGGGACGCCCAGAACTTCTACATCGAGGCCGGGAAGCCGGGCATCCAAATCGCCTAGCTTCAATCTTGCACGAGGGCCCGCCGGCAAGCTGGCGGGCCCTTTTGTAAGATCGAGGCTAACTCGCTGCCACTCCCTGGGCGCGAGTGGAGAGCCGGACCGATCTCCTCCCGCCGGCGGAAAACCCGTCCCCGACCGTCCCCGGTCGCAGTCGCTGCCAGCAGGTGGTGAATGCGGTCGCCCAGGGCCAGGTGGCGTCGATCCGCAGCCAGCGTCGGCGGGCGTGGTCGGCCCGGCGGGCGGGCAGGTGGTAGAGGCGAAAGCGGATGGTGTCTGGCTCAGGTGTCGACGTGGTGCTTCACAGCCGCCGGACGCGCAGCACGCCGGTCAGCATCGGGAGAGCGAACTCGCCGCGGGCGGTCTCAGGTCTACTTGCGAGGAATGCGCGGATCCGGCCCAGCGTGGCCTCTTTTTCCTGTTCTGGCAGGACGAGCGCCCCCGCGCGCGCGTCGCGATTGTCGCAACGAGAGAGTCGGTGCCGACGGAGATCACGCCGGACGGACCGCCGGCCACTACCGCTCAGCGGAGGCGATACCGGAACCTCGTGATCGCACCCACCGGTCACACGGGCAGGCGCGGCACGCTGTCGACCAGGCGACGTGTGTACGGGTGCGCGGGAGCACCCAGCACCTGCCCGGTTTCACCCTGTTCAACAATGTGGCCGCTCTCCAGGACGGCGGTACGTTCGCACAGCGAGGCCACTACCGACAGGTCGTGGGAGACCATGACGAGAGTCAGGCCCTGCTCCTGCTTCAACTCGTTCAGCAGGTCGACGACTTTGACGCGGGTCGTGACGTCGAGTGCGCTGACGGGTTCGTCGGCGAGCAGCACCCGCGGGTCGCACACGGTTGCGCGGGCAATCGCGATGCGCTGGCGCTGGCCGCCGGAGAACTCGTGCGGATAGCGTTCGGCGGCGTCGGCCGGGAGTCCGACCCGCTCCAGTGCTTCGGCCACCTTGGGCGCGGCCGTGCTCCGGCTGTCGATACCGAGGGAACGCAGTGGTTCGGACACGATGCCGCCGACGCGGCGACGCGGGTCCAGCGACGAGTACGGATCCTGGAAGACACACTGCACACTGCGCCGGAAACGCCGCATCTGCTCGCGGTCGCACGGTTTCAGCTCGTCGCCGTCGAACCGGACGGTGCCGGAGGTTGCCCGGGCGAGCCCGAGCAGCAGCCGCAGCAGAGTCGTCTTGCCCGCTCCCGATTCGCCGACGAGGGCAAGGCTGTGCCCGGTCTCGACGGTGAAGGAGATGTCCTCGACGACGGGTGCGGTGTGTCCCCGGTAGGCGAAGGAGGCTCCGTTCAGCTCCAGTACGGGCGTCATCACGCGTTCCTCAGGTCAAGAGCCGATTCCAGCTGCCGCGCGCTCGCCACCAGCGCCTTGGTGTACTCCTCACGCGGCTCCCGCACGATCGTGCGGACGTCGCCCTCCTCCACGGCGCGGCCGTCCTTCATCACCACGACGCGATCGGTGACCTTGGAGACGACTGCGAGGTCGTGGCTGACGAAGAGAACGGCCATGTCCCGTTCCCGTACGAGGGTGTCGAGCAGGTCGAGCATGTCGGACTGCACGGTGACGTCGAGCGCGGTCGTCGGCTCGTCCGCGATGAGCAGCTTCGGGTCGCATGCCAGTGCCATGGCGAGCGCGATGCGCTGCCGCTGCCCGCCGGAGATTTCGTGCGGGAAGGCACGGGCGATGCGGTCGGGCTCGGGCAGCCGCACCTGCTCCAACGCGTCCACGACAGCCCGCTTCAGCTCGCCGCCCCTCAGCCCTCGCCTTCTGCCCAGCGGTTCGGCGATCTGCCTGCCTACACGCATCAGCGGATCGAGTGCGGTGAGCGGCTCCTGGAAGACGATGGCGACGTCCCGGCCGCGTACGCCCGTGAGCTGTTTCTCGCTCGCGCCCACGATCTGGATGCCGGCGAGCTCGACACCGCCGGTGGCCGTCATGCTGTCGGGCAGCAGGCCGAGCACGGCGAGGGTGGTCAGCGACTTCCCGGAGCCCGACTCTCCGATGAGGCCGAGTCGTTCGCCGGGAGCGATGGTCAGCGAGAGACCGTCGACGAGCGTGCGCCCGTCTGCCGTACGGATCCCGAGGTCGCGCACGTCGAGGATGTTCATGCGCGCCTCCGTCGGGCCGCCGGGTCGAGGGAGTCGCGCAGTCCGTCGGCGATGAGGTTCACGCCGATGACGAGCAGGACGAGCAGGATGCCGGGGGCGAGCGCGCCGGCCGGGGCCGTGGTGAAGGTGGCCTGCGCCTCCTGGAGCATGCGGCCCCACGAGGCGTTGGGCGGCGGTGCCCCCAGACCCAGGTAGGACAAGCCGGCCTCGGCCAGCACCGCGAGCCCGAACTGGAGGGCCAGGTTCACCACGAGCGTCGGCCAGATGTTGGGCAGCACATGCCCGGTCACGATCCGCGGCCACGAGGTGCCGGACGTGCGCGCGGCCGTGATGTAGTCCTGCGCCAGGACCCGCTTGACCAGAATCCGCACGAGCCGCCCCACGACCGCGCTCTGCGCGAGGCCGATCGCCAGCACGGCCGACCCCAGTGTGGCCGAGTGGGCGGCGACGATGAGCATCGCCAGCAGCAGCGTCGGAAAGGCGATCAGGATGTCGAGGAACGCGGAGAGCGTGTCGTCCAGCCAGCCCTGGGCGAACGCGGCCAGCACCCCCAGTGTGACGCCGACCGCGGCCGCGATGAGGACCGAGCCCAGGCCGGCCTCGAAGGCGACCCGGGAGCCGGTCATCAGCTGGGTGAACAGATCACGGCCGAGCTTGTCGGTGCCCAGCAGATGTCCCGCGCCGGGGCCCGTGAGCCGCCCGCCGGACGTGTCGTCGGCGGCGTACGGGACCCAGACGGCCGAGACCAGCGCAAGCAGAGCGATCAGGCCGACCAGTACGCATCCGACGCTCAAGGTGGACGAGCGCTTCGTCGACTGCTTCATCGGGTACCTCCCGAGAGCCTGCCCCGCAGCCGCGGATCGATGATCCGCTGCACGAAGTCGGCCGCGAAACCGATGATCAGCACCGCGAGCGTGGAGACGAACAGCACGCCCTGGATCACCGGATAGTCGTGCTGTGCGATGCCGGTCGCGAGGAGGGAGCCGAGGCCGGGAAGCGCGTACACCGACTCCACGACCACCGCGCCCAGCAGCGTGGACGCCAGCTCGATGCCGAGGATCGAGATCACCGGTACCGAGGCGTTGCGCAGCCCGTGCCGCCACATGGCCTGCCCGAACGACGAGCCCAGGGCTCGCGCAGTGCGCAGATAGTCGCTGTCCAGTACGTCGAGCGTGGCCGACCTGACGTAGCGGATCAGTGAGGCGCTCATCACGAGCGCGATGGTGATGACGGGCAGGGCGAGTGAGCGGATCGCCTCGGCCGGCTGTGACCAGCCGTCCTGCGGGAAGCCGCCTGCGGGAAGCCAGCCGGCGTTCAAGGCGAACACGGCGATGAGGATCATCCCGAGCCAGAACACGGGCACGGCGATGCCCAGTTGGGAGACTCCACTGAGCAGCGCGCCGTACCACGTCCCGCGCCGGTGCGCGGCCACGAAGCCGACCGGGACGGCAATGAGGACTGCCAGGACGAACGCGGTGAGCGTCAGCGGGATGGTGACGTTCAGCCGCGAACCGACCTCGGGCGCGACCGGCAGCGAGCTGACGAACGACGTACCGAGGTCACCGCTCGCCAACTGCCCGATCCAGTGGACGAACTGTTCGGGCAGCGGCTTGTCGGAGCCGATGGAGTGCCGCGCCGCCGCTATCTGCTCGGGGCCGGCGCCCACCGAGGTGAGCGCGTTGGCGGGGTCGCCCGGCAGCATCCGCAGCAGCACGAACAGGACCACGCTCGCGAGCGCCAGCGACACCAGCAGGAAGGCGAGACGGCGCAGGAGATACCGCGCCATCAGCCCTTCTCGATGTCGTAGGCGAAGAACTGCGAGTTGAGGCCGTTGACCGGGTACCCCGAGAGCTTGCTGTTCGCCACGACGATCTGCGGGTACAGGTACAGCCAGTCGCTGGCCGCGTCCTCGGCGGTCCGGCGGTTGACCTTCTTCAGCAGCTCGGTCTGCTCAGCTGTGCCGGAGGCCTGCTCGGCCTGTTCGACCCACTTCGTGACCTGCTTGTTGTCGTAGCCCCAGTAGAAGTCGGGGTTGCCGTACCAGACCAGGTCGCGGTCGTTGACGTGTTCCTGGAGCGTGGCCGTGAAGTCGTGGTTCTTGTAGACCTTCGTGTACCACTCGTCCGGCGTGATCGTGTTGATCTCGACAGTGATGCCGACCTTGGCGAGCTGCGACTTGATGAAGGTCGCCGCGGTCGGGTGCGGGTCGTAGTTCGGGGTGTCGAGGGTGAAGGTGAAGCCGTTCTGGTATCCGGCCTCGGCGAGCAGCTTCTTGGCGCGCGCGGTGTCGTAGCCGTTGACCTTGGTGAGGTCCTCGTACCAGGGGTCGGTGGGCGGCACCATCGAGCCGATGAGCTTGCCGTAGCCGCCCCAGACGGACTCCAGCAGCTTCTTGTCGTCGATGGCGGCGGAGACGGCCTGGCGGACCTTGACGTCCGTGAACGGCTTGGCCTTGTCGTTGAAGGCGAGGAGCAGCTTGGTCGTCGAGTTGCCGTCGTTGACCTTGTAGTTCTGGTTGCTCTTGAACTGGTCGAGGGCGTCGGGCGACTGCTCGCTCGTGACGACGTCCACGGCGTTGGTCAGGAGCGCGTTGTTCAGAGCGGTCGCGTCCTTGTAGTAGTGGAAGACGACCTGCTTGTTCTTGGCAGCTTCGCCCCAGTAGCCGGCGAACCGGTCGAGGCTGAGAGCGGAGCCGTGGGTCCACTTGTTCAGCTTGTACGGGCCGGTGCCGTCCTCGCTCGTCTTGAGGCTCTTCGCATCGGAGTTGATGATCCACACGTAGGAGAGGTTGTAGACGAAGGAGATCGACTTCTTCGACAGCTGGACCTTCACCGTGCGCGCGTCCGGTGTCTCGAAGGACTTGATGACCTCGAGATTGCTCTTGCGGGCGGACTGCGAGTCCTTGGCGATCACCTTCTCCAGGCTGTACTTGACGTCCTGGCTGGTGAGTTTCTTCCCGCTGTGGAACTTCACGCCCTCGCGCAGGGTGAAGGTGTACGTGAGTCCGTCGCCACTGACCTTGTAGTCCTGGGCGAGCAGGTTCTCGACCTTGCCGTCGTCGGTGAGCTTGAACAGCCCTTCGTACACATTGCCGTTGAGCGCCTCGGTGACGCCCTGACCGCCACCCGCGGTGTTGTCGAGATTCTGCGGCTCGTAGAGCGAACCGATGTTGACCGTGGCGTTCTTGTCGTACGCCCCTCCGGCGGCGGCGCCGCCGTTGGAGCCCCCGCCGCAGGCGGTGAGGGTCAGGGCGAGGGCAGCAGCGGTGGCGCCGCCGTACAGGGAGGTCTTCTTGATGCTCATGAGGAGTACGCGCTTTCGTGCTGCGAGGCGGGAGTGCGAGGGGGGTGATCAGTGCTGCGCGAGGAAGCCGTCGCGGAAGACGGGGCGCTTCTCGCCGGCCTCGACGGGCAGGTGGAAACGGTTCTGCCGCGGCGGCATCGGACAGTTGTACTGGTCGGAGAATCCGCAGGGCGGCACGAAGGCGCGGTTGAAGTCGAGAAGGACACGGCCTTCGCCGACGTGGGTGACGAAGAGGAAGCGCCCGGCGCCGTAGGTGGTGTCGCCGTTGGTGGGGTCACCGAAGACGAGCAGCAGGGTGCCGTCGTCGTCGAAGGCGCTCAGCGTGTAGTCCCGGCCGTCCAGGGTGAGCACGATGTCTCCCGGCACGGCGAGGTCACGGGTGCCACCGTTGTCCCGGATGTGCTCGAACCCGACCCGCCGGGCACCGGGCACCGGGGTGTACGAGGCCTCCAGCACCCAGGCCGGGTCGTACGGGAAGACGTCGGTGCGATCGAAGTTCTGGATCGCGGGCGACTGTGCGTCCCAGAAGCGCAGACCGTGCTCGGGGGCGCCGGTGACGAAGTCGGTGCGCTCGACCGTGGTGACCGTCACCGTCTCCGGCTGTCCGGCACGTGCCGCATCGGGGTCGGGGCGCTCACCGGCGGGGGCCCAGCGGGTCTCGACGAGAGCGAGGTTCCCCGCGGGTGAAGTGACCGAGCGGCGCCGCTCGGCGCGCCATGCCTCCCAGTCCGCGGCGGGGTCGGTCGGCTGATCCGGGACGGCGGCGTGGGGCACGGCTTTACTCATTCACGTAGACGATCGCTGGCTGCCACACGTCGAATGTCACGCTGTGTGAAATTCAGCCCAAAGGACCTCCTTTATCTTCCATAAGGCGAACTAATGTCAAGTCGGACTACATAGTGAGACCGGGGCGGGAGACGCAGGTCTTGCCCGCCATCGACAGGCAGGCGTCGAATCCGAACCGCTGCCCACATCACAGCCGTCCTCCCGGCCGACCGCATCGACAGTGTGCGCGCACCGAGAGTGACCGGAGCCCCGTCGTCGTCGATGCCGCACATGCCGGCCGCCCGCAGTCGTCTCCGTGTCCGTCTCGACCGGATCCCGCCATTCCCTGCGGCGCAGCCAGGTGCGACGCCACCTCTGTCCGGCGTTCCTGCCGGCGCGGATCGCACCATAACCTGACGTACCATCAGGAAGCTTGCTGCGGAACTCTCTGGAGGCAGGAGAGGCGTTCGGCGCGTGCGGCTCCCGTGCGGGTGGGCCGGGAACGCAGGCAAAGGGGTTCGAGGGGCGTCAGGCATGCCGTCACTACCGGTTCGCAGCCGGGCGCACATCTCGTACCGCACGAATCGCCCTCGAGCGGGCCGGTGGACGCACGGCAGCGTTGCTCGGCGTGCGGCGTGCGGCCTGCCGGAGCACGCTGGTACTGAGGCTGCTTGTCTCCCCCGACCGGCAGCCGGCCAGGAAAGAGGTGGCAGCCATGTTCGCGAGGCTGAGCACCTATCAGGGTTCACCGGTTCCCGCGGAGGGAGACCTGACCGCGAACTGGGAAGCGATTCTCGAGCAGATCCGGGAAGATTCCGGCTTCCGGGGCATGTACTACCTCGTCGACCGAGCCTCCGGAAAGGCCACGTCCCTGACTCTGTGGGATGACGAGCAGGCCATGCAGGCCAGCGAGGACCGGGCCACCAGGCTCCGCGAGGAAGTCGCCCACAGGGAAGGCCAACGGGTTGTCTCGGTCGAGCGCTTCGAGGTGGGATTCGGTCACGTGGAGCCATAGCGGTCAGCGGTCCGGATGTCGGCCGCGCCGCGCATTCGCCGGGCCGACACTCACGGGCGACGGCACATGACGGGGTGCACGAGCGCCCGGATCCGTGCCCGGTCGCGGCCGATTCGGGATCCACTACTTTGCCGACGCATCCGGGGAGCGATGCTGAGCCATTCGTGTTGTGATCGATGACGGAGGGGCAACGCTGTCGAGGACGGAGGAAATCATGGCTGCCAAGCTGCGAGCGCGAGACATCATGTCCAGCGGTGTGCAGTGCGTCGGAGCGCACCAGTCGCTGCTGGATGTGGCGAAAATGATGCGCGATCTCAACGTCGGTTGCCTGCCCATCTGCGGCGACAACAACAGGCTCACCGGCTTGATCACCGACCGTGACATCGTCATCACGTGCTGCGCCGAGGGCATCGAACCAGCGACCGTGCAGGCCGGGTCCCTCAGTGCCACGGTCCACTGGATCGATGCCGAAGCGGATGCCTCCGAGGTCCTGGCGACCATGGAGGAACATCAGATAAAGCGGCTGCCGGTGATCGACGTCCAGAGCGGCCACCGCCTGGTCGGCATGATCACGGAGGCCAACCTCGCGAAGAACCTGAGCGACGAACAGATCGCCGAGTTCGCGAGCCGCGTGTACGCGACCGCTTAGACGTCCGGTCAGTCCGCACATCGCACATTGAGGCGTCTCGCCGAACCTCGGAAGGAGATACCCCCAGGTTATTTCCTCCGGGGTGCGCGTCCGCTTCGACGGATCGAGACGGCGTCGCGGCCGGGACAGGCATGGTTGACAGCTACCGAGAGTTTGTTCACGGTCCGTCGCGCCGATCCCCGCCCCTGCTCAGCGGTGGGACTGTCCGAAGGTGGCGTCGGCGAGCACGGAGCCGTCAGCGGTGAACAGGCGGACGCTGGTGACCGGCGCCGTGCCGGAGGGGTAGGGCGCGCCCCAGGCACCGTACCCCTCCTTGAGGGCGAAGGAACCGACCTGGAAAGTGGAGCCGTCGGCCCGCTGCAGCTCGCACCGGACGGTGCCGGAGTGCCCGTCGGCGTCCACCGCCATGTACAGCCAGGGCGAGGCTCCGGTGTAGAGGAAAACCTGCCCGCGCGACTCGCCCCCGTGGGCGAGTCGGGCGGTGAGCAGCTGCGGCTGCACCGGAGAGACGATCGGCGCGACCGGGGCCGGACGACCGGCGTACGCGCCGAGCACCCAACCACCGCCACCAAGGGCAAGGCCCGCCGCGGCTGCCGCCGCAGCGAGGGCGAAGCGCCGCCACCGTACGCGCTGGCGCGGCCGTCGCCCGGAGGGCAGTCCCAGGCGGTCGATCACCCTGTCCTCGAAGCCGACCGGCGGTTCGCTTCCCGGGACAAGATCCAGCAGTGCGTCCGCCGTGGCCACCAGCTCGTGGACGTATTCGCGGCAGGCGGGACAGTGCTCGAGGTGGTCCATCGCCCCGGCCCGCTCCTTGGCCGGCAGAACGCCGAGCGCCAGCTCCGCACCGATCTCCCGGAGCTGCTCACAGGTGAATCCGCGGGTCTCAGTCATCGTGGTCCGCCTGCCTGGTTGCGAGGGACACGCGGAGCTTGCCCATGGCTGCCCTGATCCGGGTCTTGGCGGTACCGAGCGGGATCTTCTCGAAATCGGCGACCTGCTGAGCCGTCATCCCGT
Organism: Streptomyces sp. NBC_00873; assembly: GCF_045207415.1. NCBI lineage: Bacteria > Bacillati > Actinomycetota > Actinomycetes > Kitasatosporales > Streptomycetaceae > Streptomyces > Streptomyces sp. NBC_00873. The sequence continues at coordinate 8,132,244 of NZ_CP108803.1, read as the reverse complement.
AGATGCCCGCCATCACCAGAGCACGTGCCTGATCGCGCGGCAGCGCGGCAACCGCTCGACGCAGTTCCGCCGCGGCTTCGGCGGAGAGCGCCTGCCGCTCTGGCGTGCTGGTGACGGTCTCCATCATGTTCTCCAGGTCTGTGGGGTCGACTGGAGTGGCCTTGCGGGCGCGTACGGCGTCGATCGCAAGGTTATGCGCGATGGCCGCCAGCCACGTGGGCACCGATCCCCGGCGCGGGTCGTAGACCTGAGCGTGTCGGCAGGCGCGCTCGAAGGTCTGCTGAGCGATGTCCTCGGCGAGCTGGACGTCTCCGACCACAGCGACGGCCACGCCGAAAACCCGGCGCTGGAACCGCCGGACGAAGGCCACGGCGAACTCGGGATCGCCGGTCATGAGGCCGGCCAGCAGCGCTTCGTCGGGCACCCGCTCCAGGGGAATGCCAATCCTGCGCATACTCCTTACGTAACACGAGCCCCCAGGGATTGCCTCCGCCCGGCAGCCCTCGGCGCTGCCGAAGAGCTGGGACAGGACCCGCGTCGCGGTCCATGTACCGGAGCATCCTGGCGAGAACGCGCCACGTCGATCTACCCGAACCCGAACCCGAACCGGGCCGATCATGAACCCTTGGCCCGGCAGCACCGTAGGTAACAAAGGCACGCACTTACGAACGGCCGACCGGTTCCAGGACCGGAAGGCTTGGCGGGCACCGGAAACGCCCCGGCGTGGCCCCGGTCCGCAGCCCCTGCCAGAAGCACGGCGGCGTCGGCCGCCTCGAACCCCTGGAGTCGTGATGACGTCTCGCACGACCCACCTCGCGCTGCGCGGGACCGCAGCGTCCTGCGCCCTGGCCAACGCGGTGATCCATCTCTCGCTGGTCCCCTCCCACCTGACGGAGATGCCCTACATCGGCATCCTGTTCCTGGTCGGCAGCCTGGTGATGCTCGGCGTCGCCGCAGGGCTCGTCCTTCAGAGGCAACCGCTCGGCGTATGGCTGATCGGGGCAACTGCCAGCATCGGCATGATCATCGGATTCCTGCTGTCCCGCACCGTCGGGTTGCCGGACTATCGCGAAGCCGGCTGGGAGCCGCCGTACGGCGTCCTGTCCCTGGTGGTGGAAGGCATCTTCGTTCTCACCTTTCTGGCCTGGCTCAAGGAGGGCGGCGCCGGGCGGCTTGCGGATCTGCGGCCCCGCGAAGCTCCCCGCATGAAGGCTCCGTCGGCGCGGTTGCCGTAAACGGGGACACAGCCCCGTTTCGTCACCTCCGCCCCCTTCACAGACTCCGCTCGCGCACGTGAAGATGTGCACATTTCTTCCGCTTTGCGAAGTTGTTACCTGTGCGGGTGGTGCGTCCCTGAACGCGGTCGTAGCGTCGATACCGGAACAACCGCTGAGAAGGGGCCGGCAGCACCGTCCGGCGTCTGCTCCGGATTCGCAGTTCGCGCCCCGGGGCTGACCAGGCGTACAGGTAAGGCCAGATGGGCTCGGAGAGAGACGGCTGGGAGCGGACATGCAGAGACACAAGCTGAAGGCAGCGGTATTGATCTGTGCCGCGGCATCGCTCGCAACAGCGGTCGCGCCGGCATCCGCTTCCACAGGGACACGGTCACCCGCCGACGTGGTGATCGTCGACTGCTTCTCGCATCCTCAAGTACGCCCGAACGAGTTCTTGATCGCCTGCGGGGATGGCAACAGCATCCTCACCGCACTCCGGTGGTCGGATTGGAAACCGAATTTCGCCGCGGGCCGCGGGCTCAACGTAGTGAACGACTGCCGGCCGTTCTGCGCCGCCGGCACGTTCCACTCCTACCCCGTGACCGTCAGACTCGACCGCTCGGAGCCGCTGAAGAAGCATCCTCACCAACGGCACTACACCCAACTCCACCTCGTCTTCACCGACAGCAGGCCGTCGGAGATGCCGAGAGTGGTGACATACCGTCTCTGGACCTGACGGTTCTTCCATCCTTTGGCCGACCATTACTCGGCCGTGGACGTGGCGGCGGCCACTGCATGACCTGCCCGCTCATCCGCGAACCCGTCGACTTCTGACGTCCCGGTTTCCTGCCTCGCACATCGCCCGCCCGGCGATCGCCGTAAGGGGCTGTCTGCCGTGTCAGTCGCCCCCCGGCGGAGCAATGTGGCGTCGCTGCCGAGGCAGAGTCGCATCAAGGACGGCGGCGAGTTCGGGAATCGTGGGCCTGGCAGCAGGATCGTGCCGGAGGCAGCTGTCGATGGCCATGGCGAGGCCACGCGGGAGGCGTCGGCGGGACCGGATGGGCGGAACAGGTTCCTCGAGCTGCGGATACCAGTCGTCCTCGCCGCCCGTGTCGTCGCCGTCGTCGGTCCCGTCCGTGGTGACGCCGACATCGAACGGCACGTCGCCTACGGCGACTTCGTACAACGCTATGCCGATGCCCCAGACATCGGCCGCGGCCGACAGCGGCCCGCCACGCGCTTGTTCGGGAGCCATGTAGCAGAAGGTACCGACGCCCGGAGGGGCGCTCCCGGGCGGTCGTGCGACGCTCAGGTCGAGCACTTTGGCGTGCCCGCAGTCGACCACGACGTTGGACGGCTTGAGGTCCAGGTGCAGCAGGCCGTGACCGTGGAGGTAGTGCATCGCGGAACACAGGTGCACGCCGAGGAGGGCCACGTCCGCGGCGGCCGGCCGCCGGCGCAGGCGGGCGATGAGGTGGGCCAGCGTTTCGCCTGTCAGCGTTTCCAGCACGACGAGCGGCTGGGGCGACTCGAAGGTCTCGTAAGCGCGGACCAGGTGCGGATGGGTGAATGTCCGGAGCCAACGGCCCTCTCGCAGCAGCCGGTCACGCAGCTGCTCCTCGTGGCGGTGGTCGGGGCGCAAGACCTTCACGACGCATCGGCAGTCCCGCTCCTCGCTCCAGGCGTCGTAGAGGTCGAGCCAGCCGGTCCGGGCCAGGTGCGCCAGGACCTCGTACCCCGGCGCGGGGATCGTTCCGGGCGCGAGGGGCGGGCCCGGTCGGACTGTCGCACGTCTCATGAGAGAACCTTCCGAGCGGGTGGGGAGTCGGAGAGGGCCTGGCCGGTCACTCCGTTCAGCCGGTGAAGCCGGGCGTAGGCCCCTTCGCGCAGGAGCAGTTCTTCGTGCGTGCCGCGCTCGACGACCCGGCCATGGTCCAACACCACGGTGGAGGTGGCGTCGCGGGTGGTGATCAGATTGTGGGAGATGACGATGGTGGTCCGCCCGGCCATGAGCCGGCGCAGCGGTTCCATGATCCGGCGGCCCGACCGGGTGTCCAGGCCGGTGGTCGGTTCGTCCAGGATCAGTACGGGCGCGTCCCTGATCATCGCGCGGGCGATCGCGAGGCGCTGGGCCTGCCCGCCGGACAACGTGCGGCCGCGCTGGCCCACTACGGTGTCGTAGCCCTCGGGAAGCAGCTGGATGAAGTCATGGGCGTCGGCGGCGCGCGCCGCCGCGACAATGTCCGCCTCTGCCGCGTCCGGGCGGCCGTAGGCAATGTTCTCCCGTACGGTGCCGTGGAACACGAGCGTCTCCTGCAGTACCACCGCGACGTTCTCGCGCAACTCGGACAACTGCAGGTCCCTGAGGTCGGTGCCGTCGAGGAGGATCGACCCCTGATCCGGATCGTAGAAGCGCAGTTGCAGCTTCCCGACCGTGGATTTTCCCGCACCGCTCGCACCGACCAGCGCCAGCGTCGTGCCGGGCGTCACCTGGAACGACACGTCGGACAGCGCCCACCGGGACGTACCCGGATAGCGGAAGGAGACGCCACGGAATTCGACGTCGCCCCGGGCCCGCCCGATCCTCCGGGCGTCGGCGGCTTCGACGACCTGGGGGCACTGGTCGAGCAACTCGATGATCCGCTCGGCGGAGGCGGACGCCGCGTAGAACGTGTTGGTGAGGTGGGACAGGTCGCGGATCGGACTGTAGAGGCTGCTCAGCAGCGCGAGGAAGACCAGCAGCCCGCCCAGCGTGAACTGCCCCTGGGCCAGCTTCCACGTGCCCAGGCCCATGACGGCAAGCGCGCCGGCCAGTTCGATGACCTCGACGATCGGGCTGTAGACAGCACGGATGCGCGCCGAGGCCATCGCCGCGCGGAACTTGCCCACGCTCTCGCGTGCGAACCGGTGTTCCTCGGTCTCCTGCCGGTTGTACGCCTGCACCAGCGCGATGTTGCCGAGCGACTCCTCGGCGATCGCGCTGATCGAACCGCTGCGCCGCCGCCGCTCCCGCGATGCGGCCTTGATCAGCCGGGAGAAGCGGCGGGCCGCGCACCAGAAAAGCGGCACGATGACGAGCGCGAGAATGGTCAGATCCCACCGCAGGTAGAACAGCAGCCCCAGGAAGACACCCAGCCGGATCACGTAATAGAGGCCGTCCGCCACCCCCGAGAGGAGGAACGTCTCGACCGCGTCGACATCACCCGTGATACGCGACAGCACGTCCCCCAGCCGCCGCCGTTCGAAGAACCCGAGCGAGAGGCCCTGGACGTGCCGGAACACATCCGACCGGAGGGCCAGCAGGAAACGCTCGCTGACCCAGGTGGACGTCACATCGTCGGCGAACCCCAGAGCGCCGGAGCCGATGATGAGCCCTGTGTATGCCAGGGCGATCCAGAGGAAGGGACGCAGATCGCGCGGAACGAGAACGTCGTCCACCACGATCTTGAAGAGCCAGATCTCGGCCGCGTCGACGACGGGTCCGATCATGCTGAAGACGAGTATCGGAATGAGGAAGCGCCGGCCACCGCGTGTGTAGGGCCAGAAGCGCCGGAACGCGTCACGCGGGGCGACCGGCGGCGCGGCGGCGACGACCGCGTCGGGATCATCGGCCACCGACAGCAGCCGCCGCAGAACATGAAGCGAGACACGCCTCATAGACGCGTTCCTCAAGATCGTCGGCTGAGCGGTCCAGAAGCCCTGGCCCGCTCAGTCGTCCTGTGCAGTCACCAGTGGTGACCGTGCTGGGAGTGACGACGGTGGCGACGCTGACCCCTTCCGTGCTCGTCGAATCCGTGGTCGCCGAAGTGCCTCGACGTCATGTCCCTCTCGTCGTGACGGTGTTTCGCGGGGATGAGGAAACTGAAGATCGCCATGAGCTTTCCTCCTGAAGAGGCTTCCAGACGGGATACGCTCCAGAGCCCTCGCGGGATTGCCTTGGTTCGAGAAATTTTCCTGCCCGAATCCGCCTCGCCCGGGCACCGGCTGCCGTCGAGGGAGGGGGACTCCTCCCTCCCAATCTGCCGCACGCGGCTGAGATGCTGTCGGGGGCGCATCCGGTCCCGCGGCCGCGGCCATACGCGCGCAGGGAGAACTCACTACGGAGACCTCGACGGGCTCGTCCACAAGGCCTACCACCAAGCCATCGATCGCTACAGTCAGCAGCGCAAACAGGCTGCGGACCGCTTCTCCGACGCTCGCGACCGGCTACGGGCCTGCATCAACAACGGAGTCGCCAGCGGCCCCGACGAAGCGCCGGCCCGGCTGATGTTGCGTACGGGCCCCGCTGACTACGCGACGCGAAGGCAGCCGCGCTCCACAGCACACTGACGGAGCGCCAGATCGCTGTCTGCACCGCGATCCTGGCTCTGGGGCAGGTCCAGGGCCACTTCGCCCTCCCGGACCTGCCGCGCATGCTCGCTGCCGGTTTCGTCGCGAGGGAGCACGCCTCCCGGATGGAGGTGCTCGCCGGCCGCCGCACCCACGCCGAGGTGATCGCCGCCCTGCGTGCTACGCCCGCGCCATCACCGGCCACGACCTGGCAGACAGCCCCTGACGCGTCCGGGCCGGTGGTCGACCGCATCGAGGAGACCGACGAGGCCGTCCGCAACCGTCTCGGCGACGTTCCGGTCACCCTGCCCGGCCCCTCGCTGAACCGGCTCTGCCGCAGGTCGCCCGTTCGCCGCAGCGGGCGGCGATCGGGTGCTCTCCTCAGACGACCGGCTCGCCGATGCCCAGCATGTTCCCCTCGCTGTCACGGAACCGGAGCCAGGCACCGCGTCGCCCCGTGCGCCCTACGGCTCATCGTCGTGGGATGTGGACCGGGCGCCCTTGCCCTCCGTCGTCGGTCAGAAGCCGGGGGCGCTGTCGTCGCCGCAGGTGATGCCAAGCCGCGTGTTCACTGACCACATGTGCGTGCACTGCGGACACTGAAGGTGAACGACCGGCCCCTTGGTGGATATCAAATAGCGCCAGTGATCAGCGCAGTTACGGCGGTCGGCGCAGGTCCCACAATGGCGGGCGTCGTCACAGACGGGGCAGGCCATCCAGGCGCGGCGGGCGACGTCCGCCTGTGGGTCAATGGGCAGCTTCACGGCCCGGCCCCCTTCCTGGCAGGACACCGGCCGCCACCAGCAGGTCGTAGGTGCGCTGCTGCTCGGCGTCCAGGCCCGAGTAGAGGAGTGCGTACGCCTCGTCCTCGCCTTGGAGAACGGTGACCGGGTCCCAGTCGGGCCCGAGTGCGGCCACGACCTCGGCCCGTCGCCGGGCTTCCTCGAAGGTCAGATCGATCGTGAAGGGTATGAGATCGGCGGAATCTTCCTTGTTCATGGCGAAACTTCCGATGCGCTGGTGGAATCCCACATGTACCAGGCGACCACAGCAACGGGGAAGGGTGACCTAAGTTGCCCTGGGGTGACGCAGCGCCCGGCCCATCGGCGAGGAATCCTCGGATCAGCTGACAGGGGTGGGGCGTTGCCGGCGCCAGAGCCCCGACGGCAGACACGGTCCACGTACGGCACTGTGACGTACTTCACGGCCTGCCTCACGGAATGGCCGGGTCCGCCGGGGTGCTCCCTTCGCCAGGGGGCACAGGTCGCCGAACTGACCGGCCTGGTCGATCTTCCCGGCTACCCGGACGGCACCCGCTTGATCGTGCGCCGCGAACGCCCTCATCCCGGCGCCCAGCTCTCCCTCTTCGACCAGGACGAAGGCATGCGCCACCAGATGTTCCTCACCGACACCGGCTACGAGGGCGGCGGACCCATCCAGTATCCGGAGGTCCGGCACCGCGGACACGCCACCGTCGAGGACCACATCCACTGCGGCAAGGACACCGGCCTCGGCCGCTTCCCCTCCCGCCACTTCCCGGTGAACGCGGCCTGGCTGGAGCTGTCCCTCCCCCGGACCCGGGCGCTGCCCCCGATCGACGGAGGTGACCGCCCGCGGTCACAGTGTTGGCTCGCCCCACTGATCCAGCAGGATGTCGCCCATGGCGTCACCGGGCCCGGCTGCGGCGTCGTCCAGGGACTGTTCGGTCCAGATGACCTTGCCGCGGGCGGTGTACCGGGTGCCCCAGCGCCGTGCGAAATGGGCGACAAGGAACAGTCCTCGGCCGCCCTCGTCGGTGGTGGCCGCGCGGCGCAGGTGCGGGGAGGTGCTGCTGCCGTCGGAGACTTCGCAGATCAGGCTGTCACGGTCGTACAGCAGGCGGAGCCGGATGGGTTCGGTGCCGTAGCGGATGGCGTTGGTGACCAGTTCGCTGAGTATGAGCTCGGCGGTGAAGGCGACCTGATCCAGCCCCCAGGACTCCAGCTGGCGGGCGCAGGCAGCGCGGAGAGGGGCGACGGCAGCGGGTTCGGAGGGCACGTCCCAGTCGGCGACCCGGTCCGGGTCCAGCAGCCGGGTGCGGGCCACCAGCAGGGCGATGTCGTCGCTGGGGCGGGCGGGCAGCAGGGCGTCAAGTACCGCCTGACAGGCCTGCTCCGGGGTCTGGTCGGGGTGAGCCAGAGCCTGTCTCAGGAGTTCGAGGCCGGTGTCGATGTCGCGGTCGCGGTTTCCGATGAGCCCGTCGGTGTACAGGGCCAGCCGGGAGCCCTCGGGCAGGTTCAGTTCGGCGGTCTCGATCGGCAGGCCGGCGCCCAGGCCAAGGGGCGGGGAGACGGGCACGTCGGGGAAGGTGACGGTGCCGTCGGGGTGCACAAGGGCAGGTCCGGGATGGCCGGCCCGGGCGATGCTGCAACGGCCGGAGACCGGGTCGTAGATCGCAAACAGGCAGGTGGCACCGGTGATGCCTTCGCTCTCACTCTCGGCGGCCTCGTTCTGGTCGATGTGGGCGACCAACTCGTCCAGGTGGCCCAGGAGTTCGTCAGGGGACAGATCAAGGGCACAGAAATTGTGGACGACGGTGCGCAGGCGGCCCATGGTGACAGCCGCATGCAGGCCGTGCCCGACGACATCGCCGACGACCAGGCCGACGCGGGCGCCGGGCAGCGGGATGACGTCGAACCAGTCCCCGCCCACCCCGGCCTGAGCGGGCAGGTAGCGGTGAGCCACGTCCAGGGCCGACTGCTCGGGCAGGCTGTGGGGCAGCAGGCTGCGCTGCAGGGTGACCGCCATGGAGTGCTCGCGGGTGTAGCGGCGGGCGTTGTCGATCGCGACCGCCGCACGGGCGGCCAACTCCTCGGCGAAGGACAGATCCTCCTCCGCGAAGGGCTCCTTCTCCGAGCGCCAGAAGTCGACCATCCCCAGCACCACGTCGCGGGCCTGCAACGGTACGGTGATCAGCGAGTGGATACCGAAGTCCAGGACGCGCTGCTGCCGCTCGGGGTCCAGCGCCTGCCAGTCCGGCGCCATGCTCAGATCGGGCTCCAATACGGCATGACCGCTCTGCAGCCCCTGCGCCTGCGGCATCGTCGGCAGGAACGTGATCATCTCACCCGCCGGGTACAGCGGGTGGTCGTCCCGGACGCCGCGCACGGCGGTACGGTGCATGGTCAGGCTTGCGCCGTCCGGTTCTTCACCCCGTCGAACCGCATCCAGCAACTCGACGGTGACGAAGTCGGCGAACCCGGGAACCGCGACCTCAGCCAGCTCCTCGGCGGTACGCACCACATCCAGCGTGGTACCGATCCGCACCCCGGCGTCGTAGAGCAGTTGCAGGCGTTCCCGCGCCACCTCGGCCCGGCCCGCCACCGCGCGTAGCTCAGTGGTGTCCCGCAGTGTCGCCACGCCACCGGTCGGCCCCCCGTGCGGGGCGGTCGGCCGCAGGTTGACCGCCAGCAGCCTCTCACCCGCCAGGATCACCTCGTCGGTGACCGCTCGGCCCGAAGCCAGCAGTGTGGCAGTATGCGGGGCCAGGCCGAGGTCGGTGACCCGCCGGCCACGCACGTCCTCGGGTAGATCCAGCAGTCGGCACGCCTCGTCGTTGGCCAGCAGCAACCGCCCCTCGCCACTGATGACGAGCACCCCTTCCCGAACCGAGTGCAGGACCGCGTCGTGGTGCTCGTACATCCGCGTCATCTCGGCCGGATCCAGACCGTGCGTCTGTCGCCGCAGTCGCCGGCTCACCAACGCTGACCCGCCCATGACCAGTACCAGCCCGCCGGCGGCGGAACCGAACAGCAGGGGCAGCTGTTCCGCCACGTGCTCGTTCACGCTCTTGACCGCGATACCGACGGACACCAGCCCGACGACCTTACCGTCGGTGTCGAAGACGGGGACCATCGTGTACACCGCGCGGCCGATCCCGGGCGTGTTGTAGGTACCCTGGTGCACCTTGCCGTGGAGCGCTTCGGCGTAGGAGCCGACGACGCGCTTGCCGATCAGGTTCGGGTCGGGGTGGGTCCAACGGACGCCCGCCGGACTGAAGGCGATGATGTAGTTGAGTTTGGCCAGCTTCCGGACTTCCTCGGCGCGCGGCTGAAGTAGGGCACTGGGGTCGGCGGATTTCATGGCTTTCAGCGTCCCCGGGGCGTGCGCGAAGGCTTCGGCGCCGACGAGCGAGCGTTCACGGGCCGTCTGCAGGCTCGCACTCCGGGCCTGTAGTACGAGGGCCGCCACAGCAGCGACGACGAGCAGCATGACGACCGTTACCTGCAGGATGAAGACTTGGCCCGCGACGCTGTGCACGCTCAGCACAGAGGGTAGGCGTGCCGACGGCCGATGCGGGGCCTCGTGGCCGTCCTTGGGCCGGGCCGGCTGCCCGATTCCTGGACGCCGGGCCTCACGCCGACTCCGCGTACGCCACCTGGTGAAAAGACGGGAAGACGGTACGGAGGATCGCCAAACCTTCGACATATCCATACTTTCTAGTATGGGTGCGATTTTTCTGAGGTGAATCTCGGATCAGGCGGTCAGTCTGAATTCGGCCTGGTCGGGGCTGGTGTAGAGCCGTTCATGCTCGCGTGCGGTGTGGTAGGCGCAGTAGGTGTCGCCGTCCGCGGCGGCCCTGGGCTGCGGTTTTCTCGGCCTTGCGGCGGGTGGCTTCGCGCAGGGCCTCGGGCCGCATGACGATGCCCTTGCCGTCGGCCTGGATGACCAACGGCATGTCGCGGGTGCAGGGAACGAGGATGCGGGAGCGGTAGAACGCGTCGATGTCGGTGGCAGCCGTGACGAAAAGCCGGGCGAGCTGTCGTTTGCCCAGCACGTCGCCGCAGCGGCGGCGGATTGCCCCAAGGGCCTGGCCGTAGGAGCCGCGGACGGCCTCGGCGACCGCCAGGCGCCGCAGACCCAGCGAGTGACGCCCGGCCGCACGTCCGATGGACGGCTGATTCCGCGGGTGGCGGTGCAGAACATCGCGAGGGCGTCCAACTCCGGTCTTGGCGACCGGCCCGGACACCCTCGCGATGTCATCTGCGTGTGAAGGACGGTGTCAGGGGCGTACGGTGATCTTGTACTGTGCCTTGGCGGCGGGGAGACCGTCCGTGCTGTAGGCCGTGATGGTGAAGTCGGCCTTCGTGGCGTGAGCCGGTGTCCCGACGATGCCCCCTGTGTCCGGGTTCAGCCGGAGGCCGTCGGGCAGGGCTCCGGCGGTCACCTTGTACCGGATGGTGGCCGGAGTGTTGGTGGTCACCTTCCCTTCGTAGAGGCGGTTTACGGTTGCCGACGGCAGCGTGTCGGTGCTGAGCCGGGGTGTCGGTGCCGCGACCTTCTCGGGCTCGCCAGTCGGGTTCCCGCTGGAGTCGAGTTCCTGCAGCGACCACTCCTGGCCGGGCTCGACAACGGTGAGGTGCCAGTTGGTGGACTGGTCACGGAAACGGGCCTTCTGTGCCTCGCTGAAGGCTCCGATGTTGCGCGCCGTCTCCCACTGCTTGATGGTGTCGAGCAGCAGTTTGGCGTGGTCGCCACCGGCGGTGAGGCTGGCCGTCGATGACTGGAATCCGGCGCCGGCGTTCAGGCCCGCGCCCCGCGCCAGCTTGTTCTCGAGGCTCAGCTGGGTGTCCGAGCCGTGCAGGCTGATCCAGCCCAGCATGCCCGGGAGGAAGTTGGCCCGGTAGTAGGCGTTGTTGACGAAGACCTGGTTCATGCTGGTGAAACCCACTTCGCCCCAACTCGACCTGGTGAGCGCGTCCCAGGTGTTGGAGGTCATCCGGCTGGTCTCGGTGATGAAGCCGTCCTTCGCCTCGGTCTTCTTGTAGGTGTCATTCACCAACTTGGCCATGCCGTACGCGCCCCAGCCGGAGTCCGAAGCCGACTCCAGGCCGTCGTAGGAGTTGGACATGATCCCCGTGGTGTTCCAGATGGTGGAAAAGCGGTCGGAGATCTCGTTGATGATGCCGAGTCCGCCGAGCGCACCACCGTATTGGTTCTGCGGCACGCGGGCGACGGTGTCGCCGCTCGCGTGGGCGGCCGCGACAGTTCCCCAGCCGCCCCGATCCACGCCGGTGACCTGGCATTCGTTCCCGACCTGGCTCGACGCCGCGTAGATCACGATCTCGCTGCCGATCAGCAGGGATCTGCCATGCAGCCCCGAGGCCAGCGGCGCGCAGCTGGACAGATAGAGGGTGGTGTCACCCGCGGCCATAGGCCGGGTCAACGTCGCGCTCTGGCCGAGCGCGAGATCCGGGCTCCACTTCGGCTTGACGTAGGCGTCGTTCAGGCTGATGAAGTCCGAGATGGTGTGCACTCCGAGCCGGACGCCGTTGGCCTTGGCGATGTCCACCGCTGTCGCGGCACCGGCGTCGCTGCCGCCCAGGCTGGAGTCGAACTGGTAGTGCCCTGTCGTCTGCCAGGGCCCGACCGCATTGGGCAGGGAGTAGATGTAGCCGATCCCTGCCCCCTTCGCGAAGCCGGCCGCCGCCGGGATGTTGCTGGTCTTGAGGTCTCCGAGGACGAGGAAGGACTGCGAGCTCGCCTGGGCCGTCTTCTGCCATTGCCCGTTCTGTGTCGGGTACGGCAGGTGCTCTCCGGTCGCGATGTTCGACAGCACGGTCGGAGCCATCTCGGGTGAGGCGCCGAACAGCGCGATCTTGGATCCGGTGATCTGTCCACTGCGGCCGGACAGCGGGCCGACCGGGAACCGGTAGCCGTCGATGTGCTGCCGCGCTCGTTCCTTCGTGTAGTCGAAGGTGAAGGCCCGCAGCACCGAACCCCATGGCGTCTTGCCCGCGGCGCTCCACTCCTCGATCCCGTGGGGGAGGGCCACCTGCAGATCATCGGGATTGTCCGCGACATCCTTCTCCCAGCCGAAGTCCTGGTACTCCTGCGGCCAGGCGCCTTCGGTCCGATCGGTCAGCGGCCTCAGCCCGATGGCGAACTGGTTGTCGCGGACCACGCCGACCGCTTGACCGATGGTCTGGTTGATGGATGTGGGCAGCGGGCCCCACAGCAGCGTCTGCACATCCGCTCCGGCGGGGCCTTCGACCTCCACCGCTTCGAGTGTGCTGTAGCCGGCCCGGTTCTCCGCTTTCACTACGACACTGAATCCGGCCTCCTTGTTGGTGAAGGTCAGGAGACTGCCGGAGCGGGTGACCTTGGTCGGGCGTTCCTGCCGGCCGTTGATGACAAGACTGACCAGTGAGGCGGACTTCCCCGGTGCCAGGTAGTCGGTTCCGGTCCGGGAGTCCTTGAGGCTGATCACGGTGCCGGTGGAGTCCAGGCCGATGACCAGGTACCCGGCCGAGAGCTGTATCGCGGCCTTGGTGTGGGCCGCCGTCCCGTGGAACGTCGTTTCAGCACCGTTCGCGGCGTCCGCCGGCGCGGTCGTCGCCATGCCGATGCTCAGCGTCAGAGCGCCGGCCCCGACGGCCACGCTCCATGTGTGTGCGTGTCTCATGATCTGCTCCTGATTCGCCATTCGCCTGTGCGTGTCCGGGACATTCGTCCGCCGAGGACGTGGGATGCGAAAGTCTCTTGGCGGAAAACGTGCGTTGACTCGGTTGCGTAGTGTGCGAGTTCGTCGATGACGCGGTGCAGCATGGGGACGAGGGCCGAAGGCATGGGCGTTGCCCGGGACACCATGGCCGCCTCGTTACCTGGTGGCTGGGGGGGACCACGCGCGCGTGTGAATGTCGTGGTGCTCACGGCGTAGTGCTCGCCGCCCGCGGCTGACCGTCGGGTCGCCATACGTTTTCTCCTGGCGATGCAGTGGTGCGGATCAGAGCTGTACAACCCGTCCGGTGCGCCGCGCGCGTTCGGCGGCGAAGACGATGCGGTGGCTGTCCAGGCTGGCTTCGATCCCGGAGACGATGAGTTCTGGCCGGCCGCCGTGCAATGCGTCGATGAAGTCGTTGAACAGGGCTTCGTCGCCGCCGGCGTGGCCTTCGGCGGCCGAGGAACCGTCTCGGGAGGTGTCGATGACGGTGGTGCGTTCGGTGAGGAAGTCATAGACCTCGATATGGCGGCCGTCGCCGGTCAGCTGGCCGCGAGTGCCGAAGATCTTGGTGCGGCGGTTCTCCAGCGGCGTGAACGCGGTCAGGGTGAAGGAGGCGGTGGTGCCGCCGTCGAACTCCAGGGACACCACCTGGTGGTCGACGACGTCGTTGTCGCTGCGGTACACGCAGCGCCCGTAGGGGCCCTCGGCCAGCGCGGCGGCCACCTTCTCTTCGGTCAGCTCACCCTCGCTCATGATCTTCGTGAAGTACTGCTTGGTTCCCCCGTTGCGCAGTCCGTCCAGATAAAGGCGCTTGGCCGAGTAGGCGCACGTGGGTTCCACCGGGCAGGTGAGGCAGCGGTCGGTGGAGCCTTCGGGTGCCGATTCGGGGCGGAAGTGGGACAGGGAGCCGAAGGAGGAGACCTGCTTCACCGGTCGGCCGACGATGTACGTCATCCAGTCGATGTCGTGGCAGGACTTGGACATCAGCAGGAACGTCGATGTGTCCTCGCGCCGCCAGCTGCCGCGGACGAAGGAGTGCGCGAAGTGGTAGTAACCGACGGGCTCCAGATGCTCCATCGAGACGATGTCCCCGAGCACGCCCTCGGAGAGCAGCTTCTTGAGGGCGACGGTATAGGGGGTGTAGCGCATGACATGGGAGACGGCCAGTGCCGTGCCGTTGCGGCGTGCGGCCTCGGCGATCTGCTCGCAGTCGTCCTCGGTGGTGGCCATGGGCTTTTCCAGCAGTAGCTGGTAGCCGAGGTCGGCCAGCGCTACGGCGGCGTCCTTGTGCTCGGCATCCTGGAACGCGACGATCGCGACATCGGCCAGGCGCGGCCGGTGCAGCAGGGCGCGCCAGTCGTCGAAGCACAGATCAGCCTCGATGCCGTGCCTGGCGGCGATGGCGGCGCGGATGTGCTCCGCGGGCTCGGCGACCGCGACGATCTTCGCCTCGCCCGGGCGCCTGGCCGCTAGTTCGGCGTAAGCGGCGCCACGTGCGCCGGCGCCGAGCACGGCGATGGTCAGCGGCCGGCCGAGTGGCGCGGCCAGGTCACCGCTGACGAAGTCAGTGAGCTCGATCATGAGTGGATACTCCAAAGCGGTGGGGGGCACGGCAGAAGTGGGCCCCCGCGGCACTGATGTGGGAGAGGACGGTCGGCGGCGGGCGAATCGGACTCAGCCCTTGATGGCGCCACCGGTCAGGCCCTTGACGAAGTGGCGCTGGAACGCCAGGTAGAAGATCAGGACGGGCAGGCTGGCCAGGAACATCAGGGCGAAGACGGCGCCGAAGTCGGACTGGTGCTCGCCGATGGCCCGGTAGATGCCGACGGTGACGGTGGTGCCGTTGGCCGGCCCCAGGATGATCAGCGGATTAAGAAAGTCGTTCCAGATCCATACGCCCAGGAAGATCAGCACGGAGGCCGAAGCGGGGCGCAGCAGTGGGAAGACGACTTGCCAGAAGATGCGGAAGCGTCCAGCGCCATCCAGGGCCGCGGCCTCCTCCAGCTCCAGGGGGATGGTCTTGACGAAGCCCATGAAGACGAAGACGCCGAACGGCACGTAGTAACCGACGTTGACCAGGACCATGCCGGGCACGGTGGTCATCAGACCGAGCGAGTGCAGTACCTCAGTGACCGGTTCCAGGATGACCGCCGGTGGGATCATCAGCCCGCACAGCAGGACTGCGAGTGCGGCCTTGGCCCATCCGCTGGTGGAACGCGCCAGGTAGTGGCCGAGCATCGCCGAGACGATGGTGAGGATGGTGATGGAAATCGCGGTGACTTCCACGCTGTTGATCAGTCCGTACCAGAACAGGTGGTCGGGGCGGGAGAGTACCTGGCGTATGGAGTGCAGGGTCGGGGGGATGGGCAGGCTCGCCGGATGCGGGGTGATGTCGGCGCCGGGTTTGAAGGCATTGGTCAGTACCAGGTAGAGCGGCAGGGCGAAGGTGGCCGTGACCAGCAGCGCGGCCAGCGGCCGGAACGAGGAGCTCCTGTCGGTGTTCACAGCGACACCTCCCGCCGCTGCAGGACGCGCAGCACGATGGTGGACAGGACGGCGATGATCAGCAGCATCAGGGCGGCCATCGCGGCGCCGTAGCCGATGTGGTTCCCGGTGAACGTGGTCTGCACGACCTCGAAGGCAACTGTCGAGGTGGTGCCGTTGCCAGGCCCGCCGTTGGTGAGCACCTGGATCTGGTCGTAGGCCTTGAAGCCGGTGATCAGCAGCATGACGGTGTTGATCGTCAGCGCCGGGGCGAGCATCGGCCAGGTGACGTTTCGGAAGCGGGCCAGGCGGCCGGCGCCGTCGATGGCGGCGGCTTCGTGCAGTTCTGCCGGTACACCCTGCAAGCCGGCGAGATAGACCACCACGCAGAACCCGAGCATCTGCCAGGTCATGATGAACGCCACGGAGTACAGGGCGATCTCGGGATCCGACAGCCAGCCCGGCGGGTGGTGCACGCCGGCGGAGCGCAGCATGGAGTTCAGCAGTCCGTCATCGGTGAGGATCGCCTGCCAGATGACCGACACGACCACCGACGACAGGACGACCGGGGTGAAGAAGACCGAGCGCAGCGCGTTGTACAGTCGGCCGCGCTTGTCCAGGAGCAGGGCGATGAGCAGTCCGCCGGCGTTCGCGGCGATGGTGACGATAGCGGTGATGACGAGGGTGTTCTTCAGCGCTCCGGTGAAGTCGGCGTCGCTGAACAGCCGCGTGTAGTTCTGCAGTCCGACCCACTTGGTCGGCGGGTTCGCCGGGTTGCGGTTGGTCAGGCTGGTTCCGATCGTCATCCCGATGGGCACCAGCACGAAGGCCAGGTAGACGGCCAGGCCCGGGGCGCCGAACGTCAGAAAGTGCAGGGACTTGGGCAGCCGTGAGGCGCGGCGGCGGTGACCCGGCGCCGCTCCCCGGCCCGCGGCCCCGCGGACCGGGGAGCGTGCAAGTGTCGTAGACATGGTTTTCGTCTCTTCCGTGGGCTGGCCGATGGCGGGTGTTCTGCCAGGGCTCGTGGACGGCGAAAGCTACTGGGTGGCCTTGGCCCACTGGTCGTCGAGGAACTTGCCGAGGCCGGCGGCGGACTTCTTGCCGTTGATCAGATCGGCGACACCGGCAGCGGCCTTGTTCGGCAGTCCGGCCGGCATGGAACCGTCGCCGGTCTCGATCGAGAAGGCGTCGACGATCGCCTTCTGCTGGACCGCTTCCCGGTACAGCTTCTCCGTCGCCGTGTAGACCGGGCCCATGTCAGCCGGCGGGGTGTAGTCCTTCAGTGCGATGATCGAGCCGTCGGTTTTCGCCGAGGTGTCAAGGGACTGCTTGTCCAGCATGAAGGCCAACGCCCACTTCTTGGCCAGCTCCACGTTTGCAGCATGCGAGGACACGCTCATGCCACCGCCGGTGTAGGCCGGCACAACCAGCGACCCGTCGTCGGAGGGCCAGGGGAACACACCGACGGGGAAGGACGTCGGCTTGGCGTCCGCCGAGGCGGCGAACCACGAGCCCATCGGGTACATCGCGCCCTTGTTGTCGCGGAACGCCTGCTCGCTGTCGGCGTAGGAGCGGGACAGGCCGGCGGTGTCGATGTAGCCGTCCTTTGCCAGTCGGGACACCTTCTGCGCCGCCTTGGCGAACACCGGGTCGGTGAACTTGACCTTGGCCGCTGCCTTCTGCGCCAGCCAGTCCGGCGTCTGCCGGTAGACGTCGGTGCCCACCGTGGCGATCAGCGGATACATGTCCGCCCAGGTGTCCTGCCCACCGCCGCCGACGATCAGCGGATTGATGTGTTTGGCCTTGAGTTTCGCGCAGTCGTCGAGCAGCTCCTGGTAGGTCTTCGGCGGCGCGGCGATCCCGGCGTCGGCGAAGTCCTTCTTGTTGTAGTACACGAACGGCGTGGGCTGCGTGTTGTACGGCAGCTGGTAGATCTTGCCGTTGATCGGGTTCGAGTGCGGTGAGACGAAGTCGGAGAGCTCCTGATCCGTCCACGGCGCCAGCTGCCCGGCCTGGGCGAAGCCGTTGGGCGACACTCCGATCATGATGTCCGGCAGCTGGCCGGACGCGGCGAGCTGCTTGGCGTAGGCGACCCGGTCCACGGTGGGGGCCACCAGTTTCTTGATCTTGACGCCCGGGACCTTCGCCGAGGCGCGGGCGATCGCGTCGTCCCAGTACTTCGCGGTCAGGTTCGGCGTCTCGAACGTCAGGAACGTCAGCGTCGCGCTCCCACCGCCGGAGTCCTTGGCCGATCCTCCGCTCGCGCCCGCAGCACAGCCCGTCAGTGTCAGCATCGCCGCCGCGCCTATGCCCGCGAGGGTCATCAGCTTGCGCATCTTGCCGCTCCTTTCCCCATGACAGTCGATTTGAATAGATAGCAAGATTTGTTTAATATTTGCGACGGGAGGATTCAAAGCCGCCCACGACGGGGTTGTCAAGGGTTCCGGACGGTAGTCTTCCGGTGGACATGGGAGGAGCCAGGATGCGCATACGGGGCGGTGACCCGTCCACGCTGCGGCGGATCAACCTGGCGGCGATGCTGCGCGCGCTCTACGAGGACGGCTCCCAGACGGTCACCGAGATCGCCACCGCCACCAGACTGTCCCGGCCGACCTGCGAGGAAGGCGTCAACGACCTTCTGGTGCAGGGCAGGATCGCCGAAGCCCCGCCGTCGGACCCGGCCAACCGCGCACCCGGCCGTCCCGCCAAACGCTATGCGTTCAACGCCGCCGCCGGCCGCGTACTGGGCGTGGACATCGGTGCCCACAAGGCCCTGGCGATGACGGCGGACCTGGCGGGACATGTCACCTCGGAACATCGCGTCCAGCTCGACCCCGATCTGGCCCCGCCGGATCGCCTGGCAGCCATCCGCCAGGCAGTCCTGGCGTGTCTGGCCGCCGACCCAACACCCGGGGAACCGGGTCTGCTCGCAGTCGTCGCGGGCTCCCCCGGCGTCATCGACGCCGAGGGAAGGGTCCTGCTGTGCAACGTCATGCCCGGCTGGACAGGCGTCCACCTGTCTGCCGAGCTCGCCCGCATGCTGGAAGACGTCGGAGTGAAGACCGACGGCCCGGTACGCGTCGAGAACGACATGAGCATGGCTGCCCTCGCCGAGCAGTGGCAGGGCGTCGCCAAAGGCATCGCGGCGGTCGTCTACATCCACGCCGGCCACCGGCTCGGCGCCGGTGTGCTCATCGACGGCAAGCCCTACCGGGGCCATCACGGCGCCGCCGGCGAGATCGGTACGCTCAAGCTCCTGGACTGGGAGAGCTCCTACCGCCGCCTGATGGACTACTCCCCCACCAGCACCGCGGGCGACGTCACCATGCGCATCTTCACCGACGCCGGCGACGGCATTCACGCCGCGGCCGAACTCGTCGACCGCTTCGCCTTCGACCTGGCGACCGGCGTAGCGGCCATGTCCATGACCATCGACCCTGCCCTGGTCGTCGTCGGCGGCGGTATCTCCCGCGCCGACGAGGCCATCACCGCCCCCGTACGGCGCCACCTGGCAGACCTGTGCCTGTTCCCGCCTCGCGTCGAAGCCTCGGCGCTCGGCGAGGAGTCCGTCGCCCTCGGCGCCGTACGCGCCGCACTCCTCCACGTCGAACAGCGGCTGTTCAACCCCTCGTCCACGGCCCGCTGAGCCGACGGCCCCGCCGGGGCCGGACACCGCAGCCCACTCAAGCGGTGCGGCGTATGCCAACGCCATCACGGGCAAGAGCTTGCATATGCTAGGAATATGTATCTATCTTGGCGTGTATGCAATCCTACACAATCGGGCAGGCGGCCCGTCTGTTGGGCGTGAGCCCGGATACCGCGCGGCGTTGGGCGGATGCCGGCCGGGTGGCCACGCATCGCGACAAGAGCGGACGCCGGCTCATCGACGGCAGGGATCTGGCCGCCTTCTCGATCGAGGTCGCCAGGACGGGTGGTGGCGAGGAGGACGTCTCATACACCTCTGTCCGCAACTCGTTTCCGGGCATCGTCACCGCCGTCAAGCTCGGCGACGTCGCGGCCCAGGTGGAGATCCAGGCCGGGCCGCACCGGCTGGTCTCGCTGCTGACCCGGGAGGCCGTGGAGGAGCTGGGCCTGGAGGTCGGCGTGGAAGCCACCGCCCGCGTGAAGTCGACCAGCGTGCACATCGACCGCACCTGAGCGGACACGCACGGGCGGCGGCCGTGGGTCGCGCCTTCACCGAGGAGTGCGCCCCCACACCGGTCGATGCCCCGCCGTCGTCGTACGGCACGGAGAGCACAATGGCCATGTCGCGTCTCCTCAACTCCGTTGCAGGGCACGGTGGTCCGGACCGACGCCAGGGCGTAACGGGCCTCGGCCAACGCTCCGTTCAGATCCGGCGCACGGCCTTCGCGAACGCCCTGCGGGACGCCACCGGCGTGCGCTTCACGGAGCTTGGGCCGACCCGCGACCGGGCGTGGCCGGCCCTGGATGCGGCGGGCGCGGCGGCTGTGCATCAGCCGAGGACGAGCAGCCCCTCATAGAACTGCCGGAGCCCCCCACCGGGTTCGTCTCGCCGGTGTCACGTCCACGCCGTGTACCCGCCGTCCACGCGTATCGCGCTGATGCCGCTGATGTGCCGGGCGCCGCAGCGGTCCTGCGGCAGCACGAGCTGGGGGCCGGCCCCGTCGAGCGGGGTGTCGTCGATGGCGGCCGCAAGCAGGACGGACGCACGGCCGAAGTCGGGGTCGATCTCCGCCCAGGACAGGACGGCGTGGTGGCCGTCCGCGCCCATCACGGCGATCAGGAAGCGCAGGCGGTCCTTGCGCCGGGTGGGGTCGAAGGCGGGGCCGGCGTCGGACAGGACATCGTGCAGCAGCGGTCCTGCGAAGCGATGGTGCTGGATTCCGCTGGTGGCG
This sequence comes from Streptomyces sp. NBC_00873, assembly GCF_045207415.1. Classification (NCBI taxonomy): domain Bacteria; kingdom Bacillati; phylum Actinomycetota; class Actinomycetes; order Kitasatosporales; family Streptomycetaceae; genus Streptomyces; species Streptomyces sp. NBC_00873. Next base: position 8,111,857 of record NZ_CP108803.1, on the reverse strand, counting down.
CACTCAAAGCTCACCTGCACCCGGTGCTGGGGCCAGGCGAGCAGGTCGGGCACCCTCAGCCGGGCAGGCCGCGCGAGGTCGCCGGTCAGGGCGACCTCGGCCACCGGATCGGCGGCCGGAAGGGAATGACTCACGGTTACCACCTCCCGGATGTCGATACCCGGGCAGCAGTCCCGTATAAACGCACATGCCCACTATCACCGATAGACAGTCCAGCTCATGCGATGCCACAGAAGACTTCCACCTCGTATCTGCGGCAGTATGATCTGCACATGCACACCTACCGGATCGGGGAAGCAGCCGCCTTGATGTCAGCGCCGACACGCTGCGGCGCAGGGTCGATGGCGGGACACTGCAGGCCGAGCGTGACCAGCTGGGCCGGCGGATGATCCCCGGGCCGGAACCGGCTTCCTTCGCCCGGGAGTTGCATTGCGCCGAGCGGACGAACAACGGATCCTCGGCGCGCAACCACCTCGCCGGGTTCGTCACCGACGTGATCCTCGGAGATGTGTCGGCGCGGGTGGAGATCCAGGCCGGGCCGTTCCGGGCGGTGTCCATCATCAGCCGGGACTCGGCTGATGAACTGACGCCGGAACCCGGTGTTCCGGCGCTTGCCGTGATCAAGTCGACCAAATTGGTCGTCGAGAGACCGTAGAAGAGTCCGACGGACTCTTCAGGAAGAAACCAGAGGGAGCAGACCCCGTGACGACCCGTTCCGTACGCCGGACCCGCCGGACCCTGCAGGTGGCCGGCGCAGGCGCCGCTGCGCTGCTGGCACTGAGCGCCTGCTCCTCGTCCGACAACTCCTCGGCCAAGCCGGACTCCTCGGCGTCCACGGGCTCGTCGAAGAAGCTCTCCGGCACGCTGACCGTCTTCGCCGCCGCCTCGCTCAAGGAGAGCTTCACGACCCTGGGCAAGGGGTTCGAGAAGGCCCACCCGGGCACGAAGGTCACCTTCAACTTCGGTGGCAGCGACACCCTCGCCGCCAGCATCACCGGTGGCGCCCCGGCCGACGTCTTCGCCGCCGCCAGCCCGAAGACGATGGCGATCGTCACCGACGCGAAGGACGCGGTCGGCACGCCGTCCACCTTCGTGCGCAACCAGCTGGAGATCGCAACCCTGCCGGGCAACCCCGACAAGGTCTCCTCCCTCAAGGACCTCACCAAGTCCGGCCTGAAGGTCGTGCTGTGCGACAAGACGGTGCCGTGCGGGGCGGCCGCACAGAAGGCGTTGGAGGCCGGCAAGCTCAAGCTCACCCCGGTCTCGTACGAGCAGGACGTCAAAAGCGCCCTGACCAAGGTGGGGCTGAAGGAGGCCGACGCCGCCGTGGTCTACAAGACCGATGTGAAGGCAGCGGGTGACAGGGTGGAAGGCGTGGAGTTCCCCGAGTCCGCCGAGGCCATCAACGACTACCCGATCACGCTGCTCAAGGAAGCGCCCAACGCCGACGCGGCGAAGGCGTTCATCGCGCTGGTGCAGTCCGCCGAGGGCCAGAAGGTCCTGACGGCGGCCGGGTTCCTCAAGCCGTGACCGAGCTGGACAAGTCCGGCGCCGCGGACGAGCTCCTCACGGGTGGCGACGCCCGCGGGGGCCGGCCGCGGCGCCGGCGCGTCCGCGCGGACGCCCGGGGCAGGGTGCCTCTGCCTCTTCTGCTGCCCGCCCTCGTCGGCCTGGCGTTTCTGTTGCTGCCACTGATCGCCCTTCTCGTACGGGCTCCCTGGCGCAGCCTGCCGGACCAGCTGGCCAGCACGGAGGTGTGGCAAGCTCTTCAGCTGTCCCTGGTGTGCGCGACCGCGGCAACCGCGGTGAGCCTGGTGCTGGGCGTGCCGCTGGCCTGGCTTCTCGCGCGCACGGACTTCCCGGGGCGGGGTTTCGTACGGGCCCTGGTGACGCTGCCGCTCGTCCTGCCGCCGGTGGTGGGTGGTGTGGCACTGCTGCTGGCGCTGGGGCGCAACGGTGTCGTGGGGCAGTGGCTGGACTCGGCCTTCGGGATCACGCTGCCGTTCACGACGGCGGGGGTGGTGGTCGCGGAGGCATTCGTGGCGATGCCGTTTCTCGTCATCAGCGTGGAGGGCACGCTACGGGCGGCCGATCCCCGGTACGAGGAGGCTGCCACCACGCTGGGCGCCTCCCGCTTCACCGCGTTCCGCCGGGTCACCCTGCCGCTGATCGCGCCGGGCATCGCAGCGGGTTCCGTGCTGGCGTGGGCCCGCGCGCTCGGCGAGTTCGGCGCGACAATCACCTTCGCGGGCAACTTTCCCGGCCGTACGCAGACCATGCCGCTGGCCGTCTACCTCGCCCTCCAGAACGACCCGGCCGCCGCCATCGCGCTGAGCCTGGCCCTGCTCGCCGTGTCGATCGCGGTCCTGGCCGGACTGCGTGACCGTTGGATGACGGCCTCATGACCCGAACCGCCCGGGAGCCACTCGCAGTCCGCCCCGGATCGCCGAGGCGCCGGACCGCCGGCGCTTCCGTTCCTGTTCCCCCACCGCGCAACCGCTGGACGAACCCCTCATGACGGACATCGACGACGCCACGGGCAGCCTCCCCACCACGGCCGCATCCGCCGCGGGTCTGGACGCCCATCTGGTCGTCAACCGCGGCCCTTTCCACCTCGACGTGGCGCTGACGGCCGCGCCCGGCGACGTCGTGGCGCTCCTCGGGCCCAACGGCGCGGGCAAGACCACCGCCCTGCGCGCGCTCGCAGGTCTCACCCCGCTCACCGGCGGTCATCTGCGCCTCGACGGCGTCGCGCTGGACCGTACGCCGCCCGAGTCCCGTCCGGTCGGCGTCGTCTTCCAGGACTACCTGCTCTTCCCGCACCTCTCCGCCCTCGACAACATCGCGTTCGGACCCCGCTGCCAGGGCGCGTCCAAGGCCGAGGCTCGCGCGCAGGCCGCCGAGTGGCTGGACCGCATGGGCCTCGCCGACCACGCCGGCGCCAAACCTCGCCGACTCTCCGGCGGGCAGGCCCAGCGCGTCGCCCTCGCCCGCGCCCTGGCCACCCACCCCCGGCTGCTGCTGCTCGACGAACCGCTGGCCGCGCTCGACGCCCGCACCCGCCTTGATGTACGCGCCCAACTCCGCCGCCACCTCGCCGACTTCGAGGCGGCCGCCGTGCTGGTCACGCACGATCCGCTGGACGCCATGGTGCTGGCCGACCGGCTGGTCGTCATCGAGCACGGCCGGGTCGTCCAGGAGGGCACCCCTTCCGACATCGCCCGCCATCCGCGTACCGACTACATCGCCCAACTGGTCGGCCTGAACCTCTACAAGGGGCTGGCCGAGGGGCACACCGTACGGCTCGAATCCGGCCCGGCGATCACCACCACCGAGGATCTCACCGGCCCCGCCTTCGTCGCGTTCCCGCCCGGCGCGGTCACCCTCCACCGCGACCGGCCCACCGGCTCCAGCGCCCGCAACCTGTGGCACTGCGAGGTCACCGGACTCGAAACGCACGGCGACCAGATCCGCGCGGACCTCACCGGCGAGCTCCCCCTCGCCGCCGACCTGACCACGGTCGCCGCAGCCGAACTCGACCTCCATCCGGGAGCCCCGGTCTGGGCCACGGTCAAGGCCGCACAGACGCACGCATACCCAGCCTGACGCAGCGCTCGCGGATCTCGACACGCGCCACCGGCGCAGCCCCCCTCCTGGATCAGACCCACGCCACTCGTATGCAGTAGGGCGAGACCCGTGTGCAGCTCATCGCCGTCCCATGGGCGGGATCGCGGATGAGGAATGAATTCGGGCAGCGAGTGCGCCGCTCCCCCGACGCCAGGCCTCCGGTAGCGAGCACCCCTCGGGCGCCGCCGAGAGCCACAGCCGCGCCAACGTGATCGAGTCCGAGTGGCAGCCCGACGGTGAACAGCAGAGACTGGGCAACGGTTTAGGAACTGGACAACAGATCCCGACCTCAGAATTCCGGATTACTCGCTCCGGCCATCGAAAAGCGCGAGTATCAGGGCGCCGACCATCATGGCCGATGGCGCTCGACTGTTCCTCAAGGAGCTCGTATGGAGGAGAAATCCATCGACGTCTTGGCGCCCGGGCCGGATGAATCTGCGATCGACAAGCGCAGGTACACCGGCCCGAGGACCGGCATCGAAAGAGACCTCGCAGAGGTGCTGGCTGACGTCATGGGCGTCGAGCGGGTGCCGGTCGACAGCCACTTCTTCGATGACCTCGGCGCCAACTCGTTGGTGATGGCCCAATTCTGCGCACGGGTCAGGAAGCGGACGGACCTCCCCTCAGCATCGATGAAGGATATCTACCGGCACCCCACGATCGGAAGTCTGGCGACGGGGCTTGCGGACGCCGCGCCCACCCCTGTCGAGTCGTCGGTCCCGGTGTCGACCGAGGTGGTGCCGCCGGCCGGCACGGTGCGGTACGCCCTCTGCGGAACGCTGCAGTTCCTGCTTTTCCTGGGATATTCCTTCCTCGCCGGACTCGTTGCCGACCGAGGCTATGCATGGGTCTCCGCCGGCTCGGATGCGATCGGCATCTATCTGCGATCGTTCGTCTTCGGCGGCATCGGATTCGTTGCTCTGTGCACCTTCCCGATCGTGGCCAAATGGCTCCTCATCGGCCGGTGGAAATCGCGCGAGTTCCCGGTCTGGGGTCTGACGTATCTGCGCTTCTGGACCATCAAGGTGCTGATACACGCCAACCCGATGATTTTCTTCGTCGGCAATCCGCTGTACGTGCTTTACCTGCGAGCCCTGGGCGCACGGATCGGCAAGGGGGTCACGATTCTCTCCCGCAACGTTCCGGTCTGCACCGACCTGCTCACGATCGGCGCCGGCACCGTGGTCCGCAAAGACTCGTTCCTCCTCTGCTACCGGGCACATGCCGGCCGTATCCAGACCGGCCCGGTCACCCTTGGCCGGGCCGTGTTCATCGGCGAGAAGACCGTGCTCGACATCGACACGTCGATGGGCGACGGAGCGCAACTCGGCCACACGTCCACGCTGTACAGCGGCCAGGTGGTCCCTGACGGCCAGCGCTGGCACGGATCACCGGCACAGCCCACCGAGCATGACTACCTGAGGATCGGGCCGGCCAAGTGCGGCACGCTGCGTCGGGCCGGCTTCGGTCTCATCACCGTGCTTCAGCTGTTCTTCCTCTACGTGCCGCTGACTGTCGGGGGCGCGTACATGCTGGTGACGCTGGTTCCGGCGCTGCACAACCGGCTGGGCCCGGGTGCTGTGGGATTCACCTCGCCGGATCTCTACATCGACGCGCTGATCCTTTCCTTCGTGCTGTTCTTCGGCTTCGTCGTCGTGGGCCTGGCTGTCCTGTTCACCGTTCCGCACCTGCTGAACCTGGCAGTCAAGCCGGACAAGGTCTATCCGCTGTACGGGTTTCATTACTCGATGCACCGGGCGATCGGGCGCATGACCAACATCAAGTTCTTCGCATGGCTGTTCGGTGACAGCTCCTACATCGTCCACTATCTGCGGGGCCTCGGATACGACTTGTCCCGGGTCGAGCAGACCGGGTCGAACTTCGGCACGGAGGTGCAACACGAGTCCCCGTTTCTGTGCTCTGTCGGCAGCGGAACGATGGTCGCTGACGGGCTCTCCATCATCAATGCCGACTTCTCGAGCACGTCCTTCCGGGTGTCCCGGGCCTCGATCGGTCCACGCAACTTCCTCGGGAACAACATCGCCTATCCCTCAGGGGCCAGGACGGGCGAGAACTGTCTCCTCGCGACGAAGGTGATGATTCCGCTCGACGGCGAGGTACGCGAGGGGGTGGGCCTGCTCGGCTCACCATGCTTCGAGATTCCCCGGTCGGTCGAGCGCGACTCCCGGTTCGACCATCTCCGGACCGGCGACGAGTTGCGCCGCAGCCTCGCCGCAAAGAACCGCTACAACATCCGCTCGATGGTCTTCTTCCTGCTCGTGCGGTGGCTGCACTTCTTCGTGCTCACGATGCTCGCCCTGGCGAACGTCGATCTGTACGACTCCTACGGGCATGTGCTGCTCGCTGCGTTCCTGGTGTTCAGCCTTGGGTTCACCGCTGTCTACTTCGTACTGGTGGAGCGCGGCATCGCGGCATTCCGCGCGCTCCGACCGCAGTTGTGTTCCATCTACGACCCGTACTTCTGGTGGCACGAGCGCCTCTGGAAGGTGCCTGACGCGTACCTCAACGTCTTCAACGGCACCCCTTTCAAGAACGTGATCTGGCGGATGCTGGGGGTTCGGCTCGGCAGCAGGGTCTTCGATGACGGCTGCTATTTGACGGAGCGGACGCTCACCACCATCGGAAGCGACTGCACGCTCAATGCGGGAAGCAAGATCCAGTGCCACTCTCAGGAGGACGGCACCTTCAAGTCCGATCGCAGCACCATCGGCGCCGGCTGCACCATCGGTGTGGGAGCACACGTCCACTACGGCGTGACAATGGGCGACGGCGCTGTGCTCGCCCCGGATTCCTTTCTCATGAAAGGCGAGGAAGTCCCGCAGCACGCACGCTGGGGAGGAAATCCCGCCACGGAGACGCGAGATGCCCCTGATCAGCCCGAGGCACTGGCGCGGAAGGCGTAGTGCCGCCCTTGTCGGCACCGAACAGCATGGTGGCGACGGTGAATGGAGAGGGACGACCAGATGGGAATGCAAGTGCAGGCCGACCGGGAATTCTGGCGCGCGGTGCTCGTCGCCGGTGGATTCACCGCAATACCGCGGTGGACGCTCAATCCGGTGACGGGCGTCGGCGAACACGAGGCGACGATCCCGGACGACGTCGTGGCAGCGTTGGGCCGGTTGGCCAAGGACCTGGCGGTGCCGCTCGACTCGGTGCTGCTGGCCGCGCACGCCAAGGTGCTCGACGCGCTGTCCGGCGAGCACGAGGTCGCGACCGGCTACGTCACGGTGGAGGGCGGCCGTCCGCTGCCCTGCCGGCTCACGACCGAACCCGACTCGTGGCGGACGCTGCTGCTGGACGCCCATCGAGTCGCGTCGGATTTGCTGGTGCACAAGAACTTTCCGGTCGATGAGCTCAGGAGCGAACTGGGCCTGGCCGAGCCGTCGATCGAGACCGTGTTCGATCCGCACGGCTCGGGCGGCGAACTCGCCGGTGACACCCTGCTGTGGGTGGGATTTTCGCAACGCGATGGTCGGCTCGTGCTGCGGCTGCGGTACCGGACCGACGCGGTCGACGCGGACTACGCCGTCAGGATCGCCGGATACCACCTCACCGCCCTCGCGCTGATCGCTGCCGATCCGGATGCCGAGCACGGGCGGCAGAGCCTGCTCTCCACCGAGGAACTCCGCTTCCAGCTCGAGGGGCTCGCCGGTCCGCGCCGGAAGCTCCCGGACCGCCGGTTCCACGAGTTGTTCGAGCAGCGGGTGGCGGCACACCCGGACGCCGTCGCGGCGGTGCACGGTGAGCGGCAGCTGACGTATCGGGAACTCAACGCGCGTGCCAACCGGTTGGGACGGGCCCTGCTGGCGCGGGGGCTTCGCCCCGAGGGCGTCGTCGCGGTGGTGACCGAGCGCAACCTGGACTGGATGGCCGCCGTGCTCGCGGTCTTCAAGTCCGGCGGCGTGTATCTGCCCATCGAGCCGCATTTCCCGGCCGATCGCCTCGCAACCATGCTCTCCCGTGCGGCATGCGGGCTCGTGCTGACCGAACCCGGCAGCACTTCCACGCTCGACCAGGCCCTCGACTCGCTGTCCGGGGTCCAGAAGCTCTTCGTCGGCGCAGCCTACGAGGAGGACCATGCCGACGACGATCTGGGCCTCCGCGTCGCACCGGACCAGCTCGCCTACATCTACTTCACCTCGGGGTCCACCGGGGAGCCCAAGGGCGCGATGTGCGAGCACGCGGGCATGCTCAACCACCTCTACGCCAAGATCGACGACCTGGAGATCGGCGAGGGACAGGTGGTCGCCCAGACCGCACCCCAGTGCTTCGACATCTCGCTGTGGCAACTGGTGTCCGGGCTCCTGGTCGGGGGGCGGACCCTGCTGGTGGAGCAGGAGGTGATCCTGGACGTCCGGCGGTTCGTCGACAAGATCATTGACGGCCGGGTCGCCGTCCTCCAGGTCGTACCCTCCTACCTGGACGTCGTCGTGTCGTGTCTGAAGCAGCACCCCCGCGAGCTGCCGGACCTGCGGTGCGTGTCGGTCACCGGCGAGGCGCTGAAGAAGGAGCTCACGCAGCGCTGGTTCGCCGCCCAGCCCGGGATCAGGCTGGTCAACGCCTACGGGCTGACCGAGACCTCGGACGACACCAACCACGAGGTCATGGACCGCGTGCCCGACGGGGACCGGGTCCTGCTGGGTCCCGCGGTCAACAACGTGCACGTCTATGTCGTCGACGAGCACCTGACCCCGGTGCCGCTCGGCGCCCCCGGTCTGATCGTCTTCTCCGGCGTCTGCGTCGGCCGCGGATACGTCAACGACCCCGAGCGCACCCGGCAGGCCTACCTCGCCGATCCGCACCGTGAGGGCGCCCGGCTCTACCGGGGCGGCGACTACGGCCGCTGGCAGCCCGAGGGCAAGCTGGAGTTCCTCGGCCGCCGGGACAACCAGGTAAAGATTCGTGGCTTCCGGATCGAGATCGGCGAGATCGAGAACACCTTGTTGCGGGTGCCCGGTGTGCGCGACGGTGCGGTCGTGGTCACCGAGCGGGCCGACCAGAGCAAGCACCTGGTGGCCTTCTACTCCGGCCGGCGGGCACTCGAGGAAGACGTCCTGCTGGACCGGCTCGGTGAGTCATTGCCCGAATACATGGTCCCGTCGGCCTTCCACTGGCGAGAGAGTCTGCCGCTGACGGCCAACAGCAAGATCGACAGGAAGACTTTGGAGACGCTCGCCGGAGAACTCGGCCTCGTCCAGGACGACTACCGCGCGCCGAATACGCCGACCGAACGGCAGCTGGCGGCCGCATGGGCGAAGGTGCTCGGCATCCCGCAGAACCGGATCGGACGGCGGGACCACTTCTTCGACCGGGGCGGCACGTCGCTGTCGGCAGTGAAGCTGGCGATCACCCTGGACCGTGCGGTGTCCCTCAAGGACGTCACCCGTCACCCGATCCTTGCCGATCTGGCCGGGCTGGTCGATGGCAGGTCCGAGCTGCGCTCCGGGCGCTCCGGGCGCTCCGGGCTGCTTCAGTCACTGTCGGAATCGGACGGTACGCAGGGCGCTGCCCTGGTGTGCTTCCCCTACGCCGGCGGCAACGCGGTGAACTTCCAGCCGATGGCCGGGGCGCTGCCGGGCGGCGGGCCGGCGGTCTACGCCGTCGAGCTGCCCGGTCACGACGTGGCCGCCGGGAGCGGGCCGTTCGCCCCGATGGCACAGGTGGTCGAGCAGGTCGTCGTCGAGATCATCCGGCGTGGCCTGACCAGGGTCCTGCTCTGGGGCCACTCCTCGGGCGCCGCGTTGGCCGTGGAGACGGCCAGAAAGCTGCAGGAGCGCGGGGTGGACGTCCAGCGGGTGTTCCTCGGCGCGCAGCTGCTCGGCAACGCCGCCCACCGGCGCGCCGGCATCACCGAGCTGACCGGGCGCAGCGACGCCGAGATCACCGGCATGCTGAGCGCGGACGGCGGGTACCCCGAACTCGGTGAGCTGGATGCGCAGTACGCCGAGCACATCGGTGCCGCCTACCGGCACGACTGTGTGTCCGCACACCGCTATTTCGCCGACGCCCTGGACAGCCCGCCGGCGCTGAAGCTGTCCGCGCCGGTCACCGTGGTCGTTGCCGCCGACGACCCGAGCACGGCGGAGTATCCGCGCCGGTACCCCGACTGGCAGCTCCTGGCCGAGCAGGTCGACCTGCACGAACTCGCCGACGGCGGCCACTACTTCCTGCGTACCCGTCCTACCGAGGCGGCACAGGCCGTGCTGCGCGCCGCCGAACTGTTCGCTTCTTCCTGACCGGCAACTGAAAGGAAACCGAGATGTCTTCCATATCCACGGCGTCGCCGGTCGACGTCGAACTCGAACCCGGCAAACCTCCTCTCCTCCGGGCCGAGGCCACCGGCTCCGCGCCGAGCTGGGCGGCCGAGCACCGGGACGCGCTGCGCGCTGTCGTCGCCGAGCACGGTTCGGTCCTGGTCCGCGGCCTCGGGCTGCGCGACGCGGACGGTACCGGCGCCGTCTTCTCGAGACTGGCCACCGGTCTGATGACCGAGAAGGAGGTCTTCGCACCCCGACGGACCTACTCCGACGGCGTGTACTCCTCATCGAAGTGGCCGCCGAACCAGCCGATGTGCATGCACCACGAACTGAGCTACACGCTTGAGTTCCCCGGCCTGATGATGTTCGCCTGTATCAGCGCGCCCACCGACGGCGGGGCAACCGCGGTGGCCGACTCACCGACCGTGCTCGACGCGCTGCCCGCCGAATTGACCGAGCGGTTCGAGCGGGAGGGCTGGCTGCTCACCCGCAGCTACAACGACGAGATCGGGGCGTCCGTCGCCGAGGCGTTCGGCACCGCGGACCGTGGCGCCGTCGAGAGCTACTGCCGTGCCAACGCGATCATGTTCGAGTGGCAGCCCGACGGCGGACTGCGCACCAGACAGCGCCGCAGCGCCGTGGTGCGTCACCCGGTCACCGGCCGACGCTGCTGGTTCAACCAGATCGCGTTCCTCAACGAGTGGACGATGGCCCCCGAGGTGCGCGAGTACCTGGTGGACGTCTACGGCGCCGACGGGCTGCCGTTCAATACCCGCTTCGGCAACGGCGACCCGATCGGCGAGGACGTCGTTCAGTTGCTCAACAGCGTCTACGAGGCCAACACGGCACGCGAGCCGTGGCAGGCCGGCGACCTGATGCTCGTCGACAACGTCCGCACCGCGCACAGCAGGGAGCCCTTCGAAGGACCGCGCGAAGTGCTCGTCGCCATGGCCGACCCGGTGCGTCTGGCCGACTGCTCGCCGACCGTCGAGGTGACCGCAGGATGACCACCATCGGTTCCACCGCCAAGAAGTCCGCAATGTCCGCTCCGGTCACCGTGCCACCGTTCGCCGTGATCTCCGGTGCCCAGGTCCAGCGCGCACTGCACGGGCGCGAGAAGCAGATCGTGGAGTTGGTCGAGGCCACCTACCGGGTGCACGGCGCCGGTGATTCGGTGAACCCGCCGTCGTACTTCCTGCGCTTCCCCGACCGCCCGTCCTCCCGGATCATCGCGCTGCCCGCCTCGATCGGCGGCGAGGTGCGGGTGGACGGCCTGAAGTGGATCTCCAGCTTTCCGGAGAACGTGACGGCCGGCATCCCGAGGGCCTCGGCCGTGCTGATCCTCAACGACCATGACACCGGCTACCCGTTCGCGTGTCTGGAAAGCTCGATCATCAGCGCCACCAGGACGGCCGCCTCGGCGGCGTCGGCGGCCGACTGGCTCAGCCGCGACCGGCCGCGACCGACGCGTGTCGGGTTCTTCGGGGTGGGCCTGATCGCCCGTTACATCCACACCTTCCTGGCCGGCACCGGCTGGTCGTTCGACGAGATCGGTGTGCACGACCTGTCCGCCGACAGCGCGGCAGGCTTCCGGTGCTACCTGGAGCAGTCGGGGACCACCGGCCGGATCACCGTGCACGACAGCGCCGAGCAGTTGATCCGACACAGCGACCTGGTGGTCTTCGCCACCGTCGCCGGCCAGCCGCATGTCAGCGATCTGTCATGTTTCGCACACAATCCGCTGGTGCTGCACGTGTCGCTGCGCGACCTCGCGCCGGAAATCCTGCTCGCCTCGGCCAACATCGTCGATGACATCGAGCACTGCCTGAAGGCCGACACCTCGCCGCATCTGGCCGAGCAGCTCACGGGCAACCGGGAGTTCCTGCACGGCACGTTGGACGACGTGATGGCCGGGCGCGTGGCGGTGCCGACGGACCGACCGGTGGTGTTCTCGCCCTTCGGCCTCGGGGTGCTCGACCTCGCGGTGGGCAAGGACGTCTACGACGAAGTGGTCCGCCGCGGAGAGTTGCGCGTCGTCGATGACTTCTTCCACGAACTGAGCCGGTACGGATGAGCCGGCCCAGATCCCAGGCAGCTTGTCCAGGAATCATCCCAGGAGAGATCGCCGGTCAAGTCGCCGCAGGTCAGGGCGTACGAGACAGCGACCGCTGACGCAGGGCCCCGTCCGGCCCGGTTGGACACTGGCTCCCGCCCGCAAGGGCGAGAAGCCCGCCCACGGCCGGATGGACGTTCCGAGAGTGCTCTGCTCCAGACAGAGGAGATCATCGTGCCCGTCGTATCCGTTCCCTACGCCTACAACGAAGAGGAGCTCTATGTCGACCTTCGGTCGATCTTCGGGCACTCGCTCTTCCTGAAGTGTGAGGGCTTCAACTTCGCCGGCTCGATCAAGTTGAAGGCCGCGACCGAGATGGTGGAGTCCGCTGAGCGGGACGGAATCCTGACGCCTGAATCGATCCTGGTCGAGTCCTCGTCCGGGAACCTCGGCGTGGCGCTGAGCATGATCGCGGCGAGCAAGGGCTACCGGTTCCTGTGTGTGACGGACTCCCGCGGCAACCTGACGACCAGGATGATGATGGAGGCGTTGGGCAGCCAGGTGCACATGATCGCCGGACAGGAGGCCAACGGCGGCTTTCTCGGCGCGCGGCTCGAGTACGTCCGTGCGCTGTGCGCCTCCGACGACCGGTACGTGTGGCTCAGTCAGTACACCAATCCGAGCAACTGGAAGGCGCACTACCGCAGGACAGCACCGGAGATCGCCCGCCAGTTCCCGCAGCTGGACGTGCTGTTCGTCGGGGCCGGCACCACCGGGACCCTCATGGGCTGCGCGCGCTACTTCCGGGAGTGGCACCGGCCGGTGCGGATCATCGCAGTGGACAGCGTCGGCTCGGTGTCCTTCGGCGGTTCGCCGGGCCGCCGGATGATTCCCGGCCTCGGGATGAGCATGCGCCCGCCGCTGCTCGACGAGTCCTATGTGGATGAGGTGATACGTGTCGAGGAGGCGGACACCGTCCGTACCTGCCATCGTCTGGCCAGGCGCGGATTCCTGTTCGGCGGCTCCACCGGCACGGTGGTCGGCGGAGCAACGGACTGGCTGGCCCGCCATGACGCGCGCGATCTCACCGCGGTGGCCGTCGGCCCGGACCTCGGCGAGCGGTACCTCGACACCATTTACCAGACCAACTGGCTGCAGGATCTGTACGGCGAGGACGTGCTCGACTCCGACAAGGTGGCCGCCGGTGCCTGGGCAGCCTCCCCCGCGCGACCGACACGGTGGAGCCCGGCGTCTGGACCTGCAGACCCGCGACCTCAAGGGCAACCAGCACCATCAGCTCCAGGATCATGAGGCCCAGGTGAACTTGGTCATGACGTTGGTGACAGTCGGCTGATCGGGGGCCGGCCGCCGAACGAATGGACGACTGAGAAGACAAAACAGCAGGTCCGGAGGGGTCGGCCCGGCACCCGCGGGGATGGTCTCAACAGGAGGAGGGCCTGAGCTCCCTCGCCGTCCGGGTCAGGGACGACCGGGGGCGGGTGGTCGCCGCGGTCGATGTGGCGCTCCACGCGGGCGAGCATCCCGGCGAGGATCGCAGGCGACCTGACGCTCGTGGACCGGTGACTTCTCCCCACCCCTTCCCTTCCCGCAGTGACATTGTGCGGCTCCGCCGTGCAGGGGGCTCCGCCCCACCCATCGGACCGCCCTGCCGGTGGTGTCCTCAAGCGCCGGACGGGCTGTCGGCTGAGGTGACCCCCGGAACGTGGACATAGGGGTTTACGCCGCCAGTGAGTGTTTAGCCTTTGCGTGCTGCTGTTCGAACTCCATCAGGGACAAATAGGCCAGTGCACGGTGACGTCGTCGCGCGTTGTAGTACGTGAGCCATCGGAAGATCTCCAGACGGGCCTGAGCCATCGTGGAGATAAGTCTTCTTGTGCACAGCTTCTCGTTTCAGCCCCTGCCACAGGCTCTCAGCCAAGGCGTTGGCGTAACTGGAGCCGACCCGGCCCATGCTCCGCCGGATCCCGTGCTTGCCGCAGACCTGCGCGAAAGCCGCCGAGGTGTACTGCTCAACCTGCGGTGCGTCGGGCGATCAGCCCTGCGGGTGGTCGCCGGTCCGCCCGTCCACGAGTTCGCGCACGATGTCCATGTGCCCGACGTGGCGCGCGGTTTCCTCGATCATGTGAATGAGCGTCCAGCGCAGCGAGAGGGATTCGCCGTGCCACGCGGTGCCGACGCTGTCGATCTCCAACTCGTCGATCACCTTGTCGGAGGCGGCACGGGCCCGGCCGTAGAACGCGACGATGTCCTCGGTCGTCTCCGCGGGCGTCGGGCGCAAGGTACCCCGCTACAGCGCGCTCGGATCGGAGCCCAGCGCGGCGCCGAGCCGCCGGACGGTGAGCGCCTCCGCCCCGTGCCGGCCGATCAGCCGCAGGACGGTCTCCACGATGATCTGCTCGGACAGCACGATGCCCTGCTCGGTGGGCCGTCTCCGCCACCGTGGCGGCTCCGGCACCACTCTCAGCCATGCCACGGGATCTTACGACAACATCATTGACCTATAAACGGCTCGCGGGTTTCATGACCTGCCACCGGCCCCGGCGGGCCGCGTCCTTCCTCGAGCAAGGCGGTGATCCGTTGGCAGCAATGACCAGGGACTCGGGCAGAAGATCCCAAGCCCCCGTCCAGGCCTCTCCGGCCACGATGCAGAAGTCGCTCGGCGTCCGGGGCGGTGTGGCGATCGCCGCCTCGAGCACCGCGGCCACCTCAAGCATCGGCATCGGGCTCGGCCTGATGGCCGGCATGGTCGGTCTGCATCTGCCCGCACTCATGCTGCTGGCCTTCCTGCCCATCCTGGGCATCGCGGGCGGGTACGGGCGGCTCAGCCGCGTCGAGCCCAACGCCGCCGTGCGCTTCCGGCATCTCCTGCGCAGCTCGCCGCTGGAGGCCCTGCGGGCGGTCGTCGGCCCGCTGCTGGGCGCAGTCACCCTGCTTGCCGTGGGCGGCTATCTGGCCTGGGTGTTCTACGACTCCGCCGACCACTTCGAGCTCTCCGCGGACAACGGCTGGTTCACCCTGCTCATCCCGGCCCTGATGCTCGCCTCCGGGCTGGCGGTGGCGGCCTGGGCCCGCTGGGTCCGCAAAGCCCCGTACTTCTCCCGCCGATTCGGCACCAGCCCGTACTCCGACTGACCTCCTGTCCCTTGTACCCAGCGGGCCCCCGGCCCGCCGACCCACTGGAGCATCTCCCCATGCGCAAGGCCGACCTGGTCTTCACTCACGGCCCCGTCCACACCGGCGACCCCGCCCGCACCCGGGCGACCAGCCTCGCCGTCACCGCGGACCGGATCACGGCCGTCGGTCACGACGAGGTGCGGGAGCTGATCGGCCCCGGCACCGAAGTCGTCGACCTCCGCGGCAAGTTGCTCATACCCGGCTTCCAGGACGCACACATCCATGCCGTCTTCGGCGGCGTGGAACTCGCCGAGTGCGACCTCAGCGGCACTGTGGGAGTCGACGACTACCTGGCGCGTGTCCGCACCTTCGCCGATGCCCACCCCGAGCGGACCTGGATCACCGGCAGCGGCTGGTCCATGGAGAGTTTCGAAGGGGGGCTGCCCACCCGGCAGCTGCTGGACTCGGTGGTCCCCGACCGCCCGGTGTATCTGGTCAACCGTGACCACCACGGGGCCTGGGTCAACACCCGCGCGCTCGAACTGGCCGGGCTCACCAAGGAGTCCGCGGACCCGGCCGACGGCCGGATCGAGCGGGAGGCGGACGGCACGCCGAGCGGCGTGCTCCAGGAGGGGGCGACCAAACCGGTCGCGCGCCTGCTTCCCCCGAGCACCGCCGCCGACCGGCTCGCCGGCCTGCTGCGGGCGCAGAGCCTCCTGCACTCGCTGGGCATCACCGGCTGGCAGGACGCCCTGCTCGGCGTCTTCAACGGCCAGCCCGATCCCGCCGACGCATATCAGACCGCGGCCCGCGAGGGCACGCTGACGGCCAGGGTCACCGGCGCGCTGTGGTGGGAACGCGACCGCGGCGCCGAGCAGATCCCCGAGCTGGCCGCCCGCCGCAAGGAGCTGACCCACGGCAGGTTCCGGGCCGACCGGGTCAAGATCATGCAGGACGGCATCGCGGAGAACTTCACCGCCGCGATGACCAGCCCCTATCTGGACTCCTGCGGCTGCGCAACCGCCAACGCCGGCCTGAGCTTCGTCGACCCGGTGGCGCTGCGCTCCCACGTCACGGAACTGGATGCCCTCGGCTTCCATGTGCACTTCCACGCCCTCGGCGACCGTGCGGTGCGCGAGGCGCTGGACGCCGTCGGGGCCGCCCGTACCGCCAACGGCCGCCGGGCCACCCGGCACCACCTCGCCCACCTCCAGGTCGTCCACCCCGACGACCTGACGCGGTTCGCCGAGGTCGGCGCGATCGCCAACATCCAGCCACTGTGGGCCGCGCACGAACCGCAGATGGACGAGCTGACCATCCCCTTCCTGGGGCCGGAACGCGCCGCCTGGCAGTATCCGTTCGGCGCCCTGCTGCGGGCCGGCGCCACGCTCGCGGCGGGCAGCGACTGGCCCGTCAGCAGCCCCGACCCGATCGCCGGAATCCATGTCGCCGTCAACCGCATGGAGCCCGACGCCACCGACGGCCGGGTCTTCCTGCCGGAGCAGCGCCTCGACCTCGCCACCGCCCTCGCCGCCTACACGGCTGGTTCGGCCCACGTCAACGGCGTGGACGAGGCCGGCAGCCTGCAGGCCGGACTCCTCGCCGACCTGGTCGTGCTGGACCGCGACATCTTCACGGCCCCGCCGGAGGAGATCGCCGAGGCCAAGGTCGTACGGACGTACGTCGCAGGAGCGCTGGTCCACTCCGCGGAGTGAGAGCACAAGGCCCAGGCGCTGCCGCTGCCCGCTGCCCGTTCGGGGCGGGCAGCGGCAGCGCCCGGCCGTCACAGGCCCTGACAGGCGGGCCCGCCGTGCTCGCCCGACCTTCCGGATCACCACGAACGAAGGAGTCCCTCATGACCGACCTCACCGACCTCGCCTATCTGCCGGCCACCGAAGCACTGCGCCGGTTCCGCGACCGCTCGCTGTCCCCCGTCGAGCTGATGACCGCGGTCATCGCGCGCGCCGAGGCCGTCGAGCCGAAGGTCAACGCCCTGGCCGAGCACACCTTCGACGAGGCACTCGCCGCCGCCCGCGAGGCCGAGGCACGCTACGCGGGCAAGGGTGAGCCGCCCCGCCCGCTGGAGGGGCTGGCCGTCGCGACGAAGGAGGAGCAGCCCATCGCCGGCCGCCGCGCCACGGACGGCTCCCTGGCATACGAGAACGAGATCGCCGACGAGACCCACCCGGTCGTCGAGCGCATCCTCGCGGCAGGCGGCATCGTGCACGCACGGACCACGACGCCCGAGTTCAGCTGTGCGGCGGTCACCCAGTCGCGACTGTGGGGCGTCACCCGCAACCCGTGGAACCTTCAGTTCTCGCCCGGCGGCTCCTCGGGCGGCGCCGGCGCCGCGCTCGCGGCGGGCGAGACCACCCTCGCGACCGGCTCCGACATCGGCGGCTCGATCCGCATACCCGCCTCGTCCACGGGTACGGTCGGCTTCAAGCCGCCGTACGGGCGCGTACCGGCGATGGCGCCGTTCAACCTCGACACGTACTGCCACGACGGCCCGTTGGCCCGCACCGTCGCCGACTGCGCCCTGCTGGAGAACGTCATCGCCGGGCCGCACCCGCTCGACAGCGTCTCCGTGAAGCCCAAGCTGGTCCTGCCGGACCGCTTCGAGGGCGCCGAGGGCCTTCGCGTCGCCCTGTCGTTCACCCTCGGGGACTGGCAGGTCGACCCCGAGGTCGAGGCCAATACGCGCGCGGTCGCCGAGGCACTGCGCGCCGCCGGAGCGATCGTCGAGGAGGTCGAGGTCACGATCACGCGTGCGGACGTCATGAAGGCCGCGATGATCCACTTCGGCACGATCTTCGGCCCGTACATCGCGTCGGTCGCCGCCGAGCACGGCGACAAGCTGACGCGGTACGCGCTGGCCTTCGCCGAGCGGGCCGGCCGCGCCGCCCGCGAGCCGGGCAGCTTCCTTCAGGGCCTGACCATCGAGGGTGCGGTGCAGGCGGAGATCGGCGCGCTCCTCGAACGGTACGACGTGCTGCTCTGCCCCACCCTCGGCATCCCGGCCTACGCGGCGGACGACGACTACACGTCGACGAAGGTCGTCATCAACGGCGTCGAGCTGGACGACTATCTGGAGGCCTCGCTCACCACGGTGTTCAATATCGCCAGCCGCTGCCCCGTGCTGAGCGTGCCGTCCGGATTCGCCTCGACCGGCGTCCCGACGGGAGTGCAGATCGTCGGGCGTACGTACGACGACACCACGGTCTTCCGCGCCGCGTCGGCGATCGAGGCCGTCCGTCCCTGGAACCGCATTCCGGCCCTGTGACCCCGGCGCGGGTGCGCGTGCGCCCAGAAGTTGCCGCAGTTGACCTGCCAGGTGGGCAGGCCCATGCGGCGCCGGACGGCCGCGAAACGATCACGGTCGTCCGGGGAGACGCGCACCGCGAAGGGGTCTGTCGGAGTGCTTCGACGCCTTCACCGACCACTGCATCGCGCAGCTGACGACGGCGCCAAGCTGATCCAGTGGCCCCCCACCCACGCCGCCAACCAGCGGTGGCGCGTGACGGACGCAGGTGACGGCCACATCACCATCACCTGCATCCGCAGCGCCAAGGTGCTGGGCTCCACCGCCGACGCGACGGCGGTCGAGCAGCAGACGCCCAACGGCGGCGACGCGCAGCAGTGGCGCCTCATCGGTGAAGGCGGCCGGCGGACCGCCGGCCCGCGCCCCGCGCACGTGAGCATCCACGTGGCGGCCCTGCCCTCCCACCCGTCGCGACCTCTCTACCCGGTCGCGGCGGGTGGGAGGGCATCTGCTCCGGCCGTGTCGTCGTACCGGCCGAGATGGCGCCGCAGGCTGAGTGTCAGATGCTCGCTCATGGCCTGCGACGCGCGTTCGGGGCTGCCGCGGAGCACGGCCCGCAGAATGCGGCCGTGCTCCAGAACCGTCGCCGGGCTCCCGCCCGTGACGGCGCTCAGCCGGAACAGATGCAGGTGCGAGTGCAGCCGCTCCACGGCGGCGGCGAGCAAGGGCCGTCCCGAGGCCTGGGCAAGCACGTCGTGGAACTGCTGGTCCAGCACCACGAAGCGGCCGTAGACCGCGTAGCTGTCGCCCTGGTCGGGCAGGCCCTGCATCTCATCCACCAGCGCCTCGAGCCGGTCCAGTTCGGCTTCCCCCAGGTTCTCCGCGGCCAGCGCGGCAGCCCTCGGCTCCAGGAGCAGCCGCATCTCGAACAGCTCCTCCACTCCCTGGGGCGTCAGCAGGTCGGTGGTCCGATAGCCCGAGAGCGACCGCTTGACCACCAGGCCGTCCGACTCCAGCCGGGCCAGCGCCTCGCGCACCGGAGTCGGCGACACGCCGAGGGTGCGTGACAGAGCCTCGATGCCCAACCGGGCGCCGGGCTCGATCAGATGGTCCATGACCATCGCCTTGACTGCCTCATAGACGCTGTCCGTCAGCGCCTCTCTCCGTTCGGATGTGCGCGCAGCACCAGATGGTGCGCCGGTGCGCTCGGCTTCTCCCGGTTCACGCGTGATCGACATGGGCCGGCCTCCTCTCCGCTCACGCAAATCCTATGCGATTCCGGCGAGAGCTTGTGCCGTACACCCACTCCGAAACCCATCCCCGAACTCAAGGGCCATAATGGTCGGCCGCTCGGCCGGCACCTGCTCGCTGTTGTCACAGCACGCCGGATGGCACCTGTCGGAGACAGGGAGACAGCAAACCAAGGACGTGCGCGAATCTGCGCGAGGTGATTACCGCACGGGTCTTGACACGACATCCGCTTTCCACGGAGCATCGCGGCAAGCAAATCCTATTTGATTCACCTAGGGCAACCATGACCCGTAACAGATCGGCGCTGTCCGCCGCCCTCACGCTCGTTCTCCTCGCCACCGCCACGGCGGCCTGCACCGTGAAGAACTCGGACGAACCCGGGCCTGCCGCCGCCGCGTCCGCGAAGACCGGGGGCGGGACGGCGGACCTCGCCGACGGCTCCGGCGTCAAGCTCGGGCTGGTTCCCGGCGGTGCCCACCCCTACTTCCAGCCGTGGAAGCAGGCCGGCGCGGAGGCCAAGAAGACCCTGGGGCTGGGCGACGTCACCTTCGACGAAACCGCCGAGTGGGACCAGCAGAAGCAGAACAACCTGCTGTCCACCCTCGCCGCCCGCGGCTACAACGCGTTCGGCGTCTTCGGTGTGTCCCCCACCGACATCAACACCACGTTCTCCGACCTCAAGTCCCAGGGCTTCGCGGTGGCATCGCTCGGCTCCTGCCCCGCCGGCGGCAGTAACGACGCCGACTTCTGCTTGTCCACGGACGTCGAACTCGCCGCCTACAAGGCCGCGAAGGCCGCCATCGAGGCGATGGGCGGCAAGGGCGCCCTCGTCCACCTGACCGGCAACAACGTCGACGCCAACACCCAGCTGCGCGTCAAGGGCGTCAGGAAGGCGGTGGCCGAGACCGGCGGCAAGGTAACCCTGCTGCAGACGATCACCGACATCGACAAGGACCTGCAGACCGCACAGAAGGCCGTCTCCGACCTGCTAGCTGCCAAGGGCGCCCAGATCCAGGGCATCGTGTCGACCGCGTACAACCCGGCCGTCGCCGCCGCCGAAGCCGTGCGCGACTCCGGCTCCAAGGCGAAGGTGGTCGCCATCGACGACGACGCCAAGATCCTCGCCTCGGTCAAGAACGGCTCCGTCAGTGCCACCGTCGTACAGAATCCGGTCGGCCAGGCGGAGATCGGCGCCTGGGCGCTGGCCCTGCTGCAGTCCAAGCAGTGCCGGATGAAGAAGCCCGGCCAGATCGTCGACTCAGGCTCCTTCGTCGTGACGGAGCAGAACGTCACCGACTACGACAGCGAGCGCAAGGCCAAGACGGCCGAGCTGAGGAAGCAGTTCGCCAACGAGTTCCTCGCCTGTGGCTGAGCCGCCCGGCCATCGGATCACAGAAAGCCGCACATGACATGAGCATCATCACGAAGGCGACCGCCCTGCTGGCGGACATCGCCGTGGAGACGGACCGCACCGACGCGGTGCAGTCGTTCGTCAAGCAGGAGACGATACTGGTCCGTCTCACCACCGACGACGGCATCGAGGGCACCGGCTACACGTACACCATAGGCACCGGCGGAAGCTCCGTCCTGGCCCTGCTGCGCGACCACCTGCTGCCGCTGCTGCCCGGACAGGACGCGCGCAACGTCGAAGGGCTGTGGCAGCAGCTGTTCGCCCTCACGCGCGCGACGACCACCGGCGCCATCACCTCGCTCGCACTCGCCGCGGTCGACACCGCCCTGTGGGATCTGCGCTGCAAGCGGGCCGGTGAGGCGTTGTGGCGCCTGGCCGGCGGTCACCGCCGCCAGGTCCCGGTGTACGACACCGAGGGAGGCTGGCTGCACCTCGGCACCGAGGACCTGGTCAAGTCGGCGCTCGCTGCCCAGGCGGCGGGGTGGTCCGGCATCAAGATCAAGGTGGGCAAGCCCCATGCGGCAGAGGACGCCGAGCGTCTGCGAGCGGTTCGTGAGGCTGTCGGACCGTCCCTGCACATCATGACCGACGCCAACCAGTCCCAGTCGCTGTCCTCCGCCGTGCAGCTGGCCGCAGCGCTCGAACCGTATGACCCGTACTGGCTCGAGGAGCCGATGCCGGCGGACGACATCAGTGGCCACGCACGGCTCGCCCGCGCCACCCGGATCCCCGTCGCGGTCGGCGAGTCGATGTACGCGCCGATGCAGTTCCGCAGCTACCTCGAGGCCGGCGCAGCCTCCGTGGTGCAGGTCGACGTCGCCCGGGTCGGCGGCATCACGCCCTGGCTGAAGGTCGCCCACCTGGCGGAGACCTTCAACGTCAAGGTCTGCCCGCACTTCCTGATGGAGCTGCACGTCAGCCTGGTCGCGGCGGTGAGCAACGGCGCGTACGTCGAGTACATCCCGCAGTTGCGGGCCGTGACCCGCACCGAGATGACGCTGCGGGACGGGCAGGCCGTCGCCCCGGACGAGCCGGGCCTCGGCATCGACTGGGACATGGACGCCATCGACGACCGGAGGGTGTCATGAAGACAGCCGTCACCGCGCCCGAGAGCGACACGGACCACCCCGCCGAGGCAACACGCCCCGCTCACCGACTGCCGTTCTGGGTCAACCAGCGGCTCGGCCTGCTCGTTCTGATCGCCGCGCTCGGCACGCTCTTCGGCGTCCTGCGGCCGGCCTTCCTCGACGAACAGCTGGTGCTGTTCCCTCTGCTGAGGGACGTCTCCACGCTGACCGTGGTGGCCCTCGCGCAGATGGTCGTGCTTTCCGTCGGCCACATGAACCTCGCCGTCGGACGCATGGCCACCTTCGGTGCCTTCTTCGCGGGACTCGGGTACGACCGGCTCGACCTGCCCCTTCCGCTGGGCCTGCTGTTGTGCCTGGTCGCCGGCTGCGCCATCGGGGCACTGACCGGCTGGATCATCGCGCGTACCGGCGTGAGCTCCTTCGTCGTGACCCTCGCGATGGACTTCGCCCTGCTCGGTCTGGTCTCGCTGCTGTACTCGGCGCTCACCGAGAACGCGGCGTTCACCTCCCGGCCCGCCGGTCTCGCCGAACTGCGGTCCTACTCCCTGGCCGACATCTGCGTGGGGCCCGTCTGCGGCTCACCCGCCATTCCGCAGATGGCCCAGTTCACCGTCCTGGCCCTCGTCGGTCTCGGCTTCCTGTACGCCCGCACCCGCATGGGCCGGGAGCTGCTGCTGACCGGGGCGAATCCCGCCGCCGCGGAACTCTCCGGCATCCCCACCGGTCGCCGGATCGTCCTGGCGCACGCGCTGTCCGGACTGCTCGCCGCGCTCGCCGGCTTCATGGCGGCTGTGGGCACGGGAACCTTCCGCGCCTCCATCGGTGAGGACTTCATGCTCCCCTCATTCCTGGGCGCGGTCCTCGGCGGCACCCTGCTCACAGGCGGCGTCGTCTCGGTCATCGGCGCCCTGCTCGGCACCGCCCTGGTCAGCGTCATCCGCAAGGGCCTCGACCTGCTGGGCGTCGGCCTGGAAAGCCTCAACATCTACCTCGGCTGCGTGCTCCTGCTGGCTCTGTCCGCGGACCGGGTGCGCACCGTGCTCTCCTACCGCAAGGTGGTGCGCTCCACATGACGACGCTCCGTGAACGGGGAGCCGAGGCGCTCCCAGCGCTGCGGCGCTTCACCCGCTCCACCACGATGACCCTGCTGTGCGTGGTCGTCGCGGGCTACGTTGCCCTGGGGATCGCGTCCTCGGGCTCCTTCTTCGAAGGCCCCTCCGTCCGTACGTTCCTCCAGTACCTCGCCACGCCGATCCTGATCGGCATGGCCCAGATGGTCGCCCTGTGCGTCGGGCAGCTCAACCTCGCGGTCGGCGCGCTGGGTGGATTCAGTGCCTGCCTGATGGGCGTGCTGATGGCGGACAACGGCGTGCCGGCGGTCGTCGCCGTACCTGTCGGAGTGCTGACCGCGACCCTGATCGGCCTGGTGACCGGCGTGTTCATCGTCGCCACACGCATCAACGGCTTCATCGTCACGCTCGGCACCATGACCATCCTGCTCGGCGCGCAGTTCCGGTTGTCCGGAACCCGCACCATCGACGGGTACTCCGCCGCGCTGCGCGACTTCGGCCATGCCGCACCGCTGAACATCCCCCTCGTCTTCGTCACGGCGCTCGCCGGGGCGGTCCTGCTCGCCGCGTTCATGTACCGCACGGTGGCCGGACGCCGGCTGCTGGCGGCCGGCGGCAACCCGCTGGCGGCGCGCCTGTCCGGAATCTCCACCGACCGGCAGATCGTGCTGGCCCACACCCTGTCCGGACTCCTCGTCGGCATCGCCGCGATGACCGCCACGGCCTCGTTGCCCGGCGTGAACCGCAGTGTGGGGGGCGACTGGCTGCTGCCGAGCTTCGCGGCTCCCATCATCGGCGGGGTCGCGCTGACCGGCGGTTCCGTGGCTGTCTTCGGCACCGTGCTCGCCGCCTTCGTCATGCGCCTCATCGACACGGCGCGGGCCCAGTTCTCGCTCGACCCGAGCTGGGTCAACTTCCTCATCGGCCTGGTCGTTCTCGGCACCGTCGTCGGCGGCCGCTTCCACGCCGGCCGCATGGAGAAGAAGGGCGCGCCGCCCGGCGGCGACACCCGGCCGGCCACCACCCTGCCGAGCACCGGAGGTGCCCGATGAGCGAAGTCCTGCTGGAATGCGACGGCATCGTCAAGGTCTTCCCGGGCGTACGCGCCCTGGACAGCGTCGGGCTGCGCCTGACTGCCGGATCCGTGCACGCGCTGCTGGGTGAGAACGGCGCGGGCAAGTCCACGCTGATCAAGGTGCTCACGGGCGTGCACACGCCCGACGGCGGACGGCTCCTCAGGAACGGCGAGGAGATTCACCTGCGGTCGCCGCTGGAGGCCACCCGGGCCGGCATCGGCGTCGTCCACCAGGAACGCAATCTGATCCCCGGCTTCTCCGTGGCGGAGAACATCACGCTGCAGAACCCGCCGTCCCGGAGCGGAATGGTCGACCGGGAGGCGATGACGGCCCCCGCCCGACACTGTCTGGCAGAACTCGGCCTGGACCTCGATCCGCGCCTGCCGGTGCAGGAACTGTCGGTGGCCCAGCAGCAGTTGGTGGAGATCGCCAAGGCGCTGTACACCGAGAGCCGGGTGCTGCTTCTCGACGAGCCGACGGCCTCACTGTCCCCGCAGGAGGCCGAGCGCCTCTTCGACGTCGTGGGGCGGCTGACCGCGCGCGGCACCTGTGTCGTGTTCGTCAGCCACAAGCTGGAGGAGGTGTTCGCGATCTGCGACACCGTCACGGTCCTGCGCGACGGCCGGTCCGTGCTGGAGTCCGCACCGCTCGCCGAGCACACCCAGGACGATGTGGTCACCCTCATGGTCGGCCGTGCGCACGCCGTGACGGACATGAGCCCACGCACCGTCGACACCTCCGCCGCCCCGGCACTCTCCCTGGTGGACGTCTCGACTGCGGCAGGCCACCGGAACGTCTCACTCGACGTAGGTCCAGGGGAGATCGTCGGCCTCTACGGTCTGGTCGGGGCGGGGCGCAGCGAACTGGTCAAGGCCGTGCTCGGACTGGAGCGGGTCACCGGCGGCGAGATCCGCGTCCACGGCAGCGCGGCGCGGATCAGCTCCCCCCGCCAGGCCCTGCACCAGTACGGCATCGGATACCTGACCGAGAACCGCAAGGAGGAGGGTGTCTTCCTCGAGCAGCCCATCGACCGGAACATCACCGTGACGGTGTGGAGGAAGCTCGCCCGGGCGCTCGGCTACGTCTCCTCCCGTCAGGAACGCGACACCGCACAGGATCTCGTCCACCGCCTCGGCATCCGGATCTCCGGGCTGCAGCAGAACGCGGGGGAACTGTCCGGCGGCAACCAGCAGAAGGTGAGCCTGGCCAAGTGGCTCGCGGCCGACACCCGGCTGCTGATCGTCGACGAACCGACCGTCGGCGTGGACGTGCGCACCAAGCACGCCTTCCACGAGCTGATCTGGGAACTGGCCCGGGACGGCCTGCCGATCCTGCTGATCAGCAGCGACCTGGCCGAGATGATCACCCTGGCGGACCGGATCGCCGTGATGGCCGGCCACCGCATCCGTGGCGAGGTCGACAACGACCACGACTACGAACGCATGAGCGGCCGCATCATCCGCACGATCCACGACCGGACCGTCCCGGCCGTGGCCGCGAAGGGCGGCACCGTATGAGGCGGTTCGCCCAGGTCATCCGCGTACGCCCCGAGAAGGCCGACGAGTACCGGGACCTGCACCGCAACGTGCCCGAGCCGGTACTGGAACGCCTGCGGCGCTGTCACATCGCCAACTACTCCATCCATCTGCTCGGCGACCGGTTGTTCGCCTACTTCGAGTACCACGGCGACGACCTGCCGGCCGACCTCGCCCGAATGGCCGCCGACCCCGCCACCCAGGCGTGGTGGCGGCTCACCGAGCCGTGCCAGCAGCCCGTCGACGAAGCCGGGCCCGGCGAGTGGTGGGCCTCCATGGAACAGGTCTTCCTCATGGAATAGGCCGCAGGCCCGACCGAGCACACGCACACCCAGCCCGAACCGCCCCGCAGTGCCTGAGCACCGGGATCGCAAGGAGAACCACGTGAAACTGCTGCGCCTCGGCGCCGTCGGCGCAGAGCGCCCGTCCGTCCTCGCCGACGACGGACGCACCTACGACCTCAGCCGACTCACCCCCGACATCGACGGACCGTTCCTCGCCGACGACGGCGTCGAGCGCGTCCGCTCCGCGCTGCGCGCCGGCACACTGCCGCTCCTCGACCCCGCAGGAATGCGCACCGGCGCACCCGTGGCCCGCCCCGGCAAGGTGGTGTGCATCGGCCTCAACTACCGTGACCACGCCGAGGAGACGGGAGCCCCGGTGCCCGAGCGGCCAGTAGTGTTCCTGAAGGACCCCTCGACCGTTGTCGGTCCGTACGACACCGTGCTGGTTCCCCGCGGCTCCGAGAAGACCGACTGGGAAGTGGAACTGGCGGTGGTCATCGGCAGCCGGGCCCGCTACCTGGACGGCCCCGACGACGCCGCCTCCGTGATCGCCGGCTACGCGGTCAGCCACGACGTTTCGGAGCGCGCCTTCCAGCTGGAGTTGTCCCCCCAGTGGGATCTGGGCAAGTCGTGCGAGACTTTCAACCCGCTGGGGCCCTGGCTGGTCACGGCCGACGAGGTGGCGGACCCTCAGGCACTCGGGCTGCGACTGAGCGTCAACGGCGTGCGCCGCCAGGACGGCACCACCAAGGACATGATCTTCCCCGTCGCGCACCTCGTCTGGTACCTGAGCCAGTACATGGTTCTGGAGCCCGGTGACATCATCAACACCGGAACGCCCGCCGGTGTGGCACTCGGCCTTCCGAGTACCCCCTACCTCCGCCCCGGTCACACGACCGAGCTCGAGATCGACGGGCTCGGCGGCCAGCGGCAGACCTTCGAGGCGGCGTGACCGTGTCCGACACCAACGGCGCGCCCGGCGTGTGCATCACCGGCCTCGACGTCGTCGACATCCGCTTCCCCACCTCCCGCGAGCTCGACGGCTCCGACGCGATGAACCCCGACCCCGACTACTCCGCCGCCTACGTGGTGCTGCGCACAGACGCCGGTGACGGACTGGAGGGCCACGCCTTCGCTTTCACCATCGGACGCGGCAACGACGTGCAGACGGCCGCCATCGGCGCGCTGCGCGACCACGTCGTCGGGCTGCCCATGGACGCTGTGTGCGCCGATCCCGCGACGGTCGGCCGCTCCCTGAACGACGACAGCCAACTGCGCCGGCTCCCCGGCTTCTCCTCGGAGATGCGCCCGGAGTCGATCGCGGCCCACCGTTACCCGGACGGCTCCCGCTGGGCCGCCGACCTCACCGAACCGGAGAAGGAGACGACCCGATGAGCGATGTGTCCGGCCTCAGGGCCGTAGTCACTGGCGGCGCGTCCGGCATCGGCAGGGCCACCGCGGACCTGCTGGCTGCTCGGGGCGCCGACGTCGCCGTACTCGACCTGGACGTGTCGACAGTGGACAAGCCGCTGCACGGGTACACCGCCGACGTGTCCGACGACGCCGTGCTGCGCGCGGCGGTCGCCGCCGCGGCCGACGACCTCGGCGGCATCGACATCCTGGTCAACAACGCCGGCATCGGCGCCGTGGGCACGGTCGAGGACAACACCGACGACGAGTGGCACCGGGTCTACGACGTGAACGTCCTCGGCATGGTCCGCACGACCCGCGCGGCCCTCCCTCACCTGCGTGCCTCCGCGCACGCGGCCGTGGTCAACATCTGCTCGATCGCGGCCACGGCGGGGCTACCGCAACGCGCCCTGTACAGCGCCACCAAGGGGGCCGTGCTGTCACTCACCCTCGCCATGGCCGCCGACCACGTCCGCGAGGGCATCCGCGTCAACTGCGTCAACCCGGGCACGGCGAACACGCCCTGGGTGGGCCGGCTCCTCGACCAGGCGGCCGACCCCGCCGCCGAGCGGGCGGCACTCGACGCCCGCCAGCCGATGGGCCGGCTGGTCACCGCCGACGAGGTCGCCGCCGCGGCGGTGTACCTGGCGAGTCCCGCCGCCGCGTGCGTCACGGGTACCGCGCTCGCCGTCGACGGTGGGATGCAGGGCCTGCGGCTCCGGCCGAAGGGGCAGTGATGGGGGCGTACGCGACGGGTGCGGGGCAGGTCCTGCCGACGCGCACCCTCGGCCGCAGTGGGGTCGCCGTCAGCGCTCTCGGATTCGGCGCCGCCGCCATCGCGGGCCTCTTCGAGGCCGTGCCCGAGGAGGAGGCGGCCGCCGCAGTCGAGGCCGCCTGGGAGGCGGGCGTGCGCTACTTCGACACCGCCCCGCACTACGGTCTGGGCCTGTCGGAGCGCCGGCTCGGCGAGGTCCTGCGCGGCAAGCCACGCGACAGCTTCACGCTGTCCACCAAGGTGGGCCGTCTGCTGGTGCCGCACAACGCCGGAGGCGACGACCTGGCCCACGGCTTCGCCGTACCGGCAACGCACCAGCGGCAGTGGGACTTCAGCGCCGACGGCGTGCGCCGCTCACTGGAGGAGAGCCTGACCCGCCTGGGACTCGACCGCGTCGACCTGGTCCTGCTGCACGATCCCGACGACCACGAGGAGCAGGCGCTCCGCGAGGCGTACCCGGCGCTGGAGGACCTGCGGTCGCAGGGAGTCGTCCGTGCGATCGGCGCGGGCATGAACCAGAACCGGATGCTGGCACGGTTCGTGACGGACACCGACGTCGACGCCGTCCTGTGCGCCGGGCGCTACACGCTGCTCGACCAGGGCGCCCTGGACGCCCTGCTGCCCGCGGCGGCGGCCGCCGGCAAGAGCGTGATCGTCGGAGGCGTGTTCAACTCCGGGCTGCTCGCCGCCCCCAAGCCGGACGCCACCTATGATTACGCGACCGCCCCCGAGGACCTGCTGCACCGCGCCCTTCGGATGCGGGACGTCGTCGAGACCCACGTGCTGCCGCTGCGGGCCGCCGCCCTGCACTTCCCCTTCGGGCATCCGGCGGTCGCCTCCGTCCTCATCGGGGCGCGTTCGGCGGCCCAGGTCCGTGATTCTGCCGAGCAGTTCCACCGGCCGGTACCGGCCGGCGTGTGGCACGATCTCCGGGCCCAGGACCTGCTGCCCGGCCACGTGCCGGTGCCCGGAAGGAGCCAGCCATGACCATCGTCGACGCCCACCACCACCTGTGGGACCTCCGGGTACGCGACCAGGAATGGATCAGCGGAGACGAACTCGCCCCGCTGAGGCGGTCGTTCCTGCTGCCGGAGTTCGAGAGGGAGGCGCTGGCGGCGGGGGTGACGGCGACCGTCCTCGTACAGACGGTCACCGTCGCCGAGGAGACTCCGGAGTTCCTGGCCCTGGCCGCGGACAGCCGGGTGATCGGCGCCGTCGTCGGCTGGACCGACCTGACGTCGCCCGGTGTCGGTGACGAACTGGCCCGGCTGCGCTCGCTGCCCGGCGGTGGGTTCCTGCGCGGCATCCGCCACCAGGTCCAGTCGGAGGACGATCCCGAGTGGCTGACCCGGCCGGAGGTGCTGCGCGGCCTGCGCGCCGTCGCGGCGGCCGGTCTCGTGTACGACCTCGTCATCCTGCCGCAGCAGCTGCCTGCGGCGACCCGGGCCGCCGCCGCCGTCCCGCATCTGACGTTCGTCCTCGACCACCTGGGCAAGCCCGCGATCGCCGCCGGGCAGCGGGAACCGTGGGCGGAGTACGTCCGTGAGCTGGCCGCCCTGCCGAACACAGTGTGCAAGCTCTCGGGCATGCTCACCGAGGCCGACTGGGCGGCGTGGACGGTCGAAGGGCTGCAGCCCTACGCCGACACGGTGCTCGACGCGTTCGGGCCGCGGCGGCTGATGTTCGGCTCCGACTGGCCGGTGAGCACTCTGGCCGCGAGCTACGGCGAGGTGGTGGCGGCCTCCCGGGAGCTCACGGCCGCTCTGAGCGCCGCCGAGCAGCAGGAGGTGTGGGCCGGCACGGCCCGGCACATCTATCGCATCGAGGCCGACGGGTCGCGGTGAGCGATGGCGCCGGCCGGCCGGTCACGCTTCGTCGAATTGGCCGCGCTGGCGCTCCAGGCTGCGGGTGAGGTGGTCGGACATGGCCTCGGCGGCGCGATCGGCCCGGCGGCGCAGTATCGCCCGTACCACTCGCTCGTGCTCTGCGAGCGTCGGCTCGCGCGCACCTTGGAGGCCGCTCAGCCGGAAGATGTGCAGATGCGAGTGGAGCCGCTCCACGGCCTCCGCAAGCAGCGGCCGGTGGGCGGCCTCGGCGACGGCGTCGTGGAGGCGCTGGTCGAGGGCTGCGAAGTCGCGGTAGGCCGCGTAGGGCCCGGCAGGGCCGGGGTGGGACTGCATGTCCTCCAGGATTGACTCGATCGCGTCGAGTTGCGCCTCCTCGGCGTGCAGGGCGGCGAGCGCCGCGGCGCGCGGCTCCAGCAGCAGCCGCATCTCGAACAGCTCCTCCACCCCCTGTCGAGTCAGCAACTCGGTTGCCCGGTAGCCGGACAGGGAGCGCTTGACGACCAGGCCGTCGGCCTCCAGACGAGCCAGCGCCTCACGGACGGGGGTGGGCGAGACGTTGAGCATGCGGGCCAGGGCCTCGATGCCGACGCGGGCACCCGGGGCAATCTGGTGGTCCATCACCATGGCCTTGGTGTCCTCGTAGACGCTGTCGGACAGCACCTGGCGGATCGGCAGCGAACCCGTCCCGGTCTCGCCGGGCAGGGCTTCGGAGACGGAAGGGTCGGGTGCCGGCATCCCAGGTCTCCACTCTGCTCGACGGCGTCACGGCCAGGGCAGTTTACCGATGTGAAACCGGCGAGCAGGACTCGAGGGACACGCTTCTCGGAGTCGGCACCGCCATGCGCCCCGGCTCCCATTCCAAGATACGCCAGCCGGGGCGCTGCAGAGCGTCACCGGGCGCGGGCCTCCGGGCAGGGCGTCGGGAGCCCACTCCCTGTCGCGCGGGAGGCCGTAAGTGTGCAGGACGCTCAGGCCACCGTGCGGGTGCGCTGGAGGGAGCGGTGGACGCCGGCAGTGCCACTGTCGAGGTCGTGCTTTCCCAGCGCAATCCACCGAGGTTGGAAAAGGCTCACTCACAACAGCCCGGCGCACGCCATCCTGCCCGCCACTTCCGCGCACGCCTCCGCGGGGCGCGGGTGCGGTGCGGCCAGCATGGGACTGCTTCCGCCGGTGTTCGCTTTTCCGGAGTAGGCGGCGAGCAATTCGTTCGGTCCTGTTTTGATCGAGACCTTGCGAGCACCCTCGTCCTGCGTGCGCACCTCTGCCCATACTGCGGCACAGGAGGCGCTGTAGCGCAGCCTTACGGCAAAGGCGGCATGGGTGACGGTGCTCTCGGTCCGCGCGTCCTGTTCACAGCCGGAGCGGCTGGCGTAGTGCCCCTGGCAGGTCTCACCCCGGCACGACGCGAGCGACTCCTGCAGAGGGCGGCCGGTCGCCGGAGTGGGGATGTCCACAGCACAGGCAGCGGGTACCAGTACGGCGACTGTGGCAGCCAGCACGATGACGACCTGCTCCAGCCGCCGGTTGTGGCCGGCCGGGGCCTTCACCTGGGGCGCGGGGGATGGCGTCGGCTCGGTTGATCGCAGTTCAGCATCGGCCCGGAACGCCGCTTCCCACAAGGTGAGGAGACGGGGCACGTCCACCCCCGCGAACGGCCCGAGTGCCTCGATCGCCGTACGGGGCGGGAATTGATCACCATTGAGGTAGCGATGCCAGGCAGATTTGCTGTGGGCCGTGCGTGCAGCCAATCCTGCCAGACTCAGCCCACTCCGCTGTTTAATGATGCGCAAATTCTCCACCAGAAGGCGGGAATCGGGGCTGAGCGAGTCGGGCAAGGACTGCCAACGAGCCATCCTATTTCCTCCATGCCGTGTATGGGACCTCGTCGTCGCGAGACTCCCGCACTGGTCGGGACCGTCAACTCATCCCGGACGCCGCAATGCATACCCTCAGAAAGCATCCGCCAATACACATAGGATCCGAGACCGGGCTATGGATTTATCAGCACAGGTTCATAAAATTCGTCAGACAATCGCCTTGTAATAGATAGAGAACTCGCGGTCTCCAGATCGCCCCTGAGTGAAACCCAAGCACAGCCGAGGCCCGCCTTCGTGAAGTACAGCCAATCCCTCGGGCTCACGCGGGTACAGCTGGGGAGCCGTACGGTCCAGCGACTGCACGACTCGGCCGGTTCGCCAATCGACACGGAACAGACGAGTGTTTCCGGCAGAGGACCGAGGATTCGCCGGGCCATACGCGGTACCGAGCATCTGGTACATGTAGTCGCCGTGCAAGGTCATGCCCTGGAAGGGCAGGCCCATGCGGGCGCCGGGCTGAGAAAAGCCGGCGAGAGGGCGGAAGTCCCGGGCGGCGAACCGGTCGAAGTCGTGCACCGCAAGGCGTGGCACGCCACGTAGCCTGTACCGCAGCAGCAGTCTCCGGTTGACCTGATCCAAGGCCACGTAGTTGCTTGTCGAGCCGGGAACGGGCCGGTAAGTGGCAAGCCCTCCGCTGTTGCGGGTCAGTACGCGGCCGTCCGCGAAGCGGAAACGACAGATGCCGCGGCCGTAGCCGGAGGCGGGATTGGCGTCCCACTCCGTCCACAGCTCGCCGGAGCCGCGCCGTGCGCCTTCGACGCCGAGTGCGACGCCGTGGCCGAAGCCCTTGAGATACATGTAACCGGTGAGAACACCGGCCATCGTGAGCCGGTTGACGCAGAGATCACCACGCGCCGCTCGCTCCGCATGACGGTATGCGCGCTTCTCGCCCGGAAGTTGGATGCCGCTCGGTACGACCTGGAGCGCGTAGACGTGCCCCTGCTGCTCGTCGAACGCGAAGGACTGCAGTGCAGTGGCGTGGCGCAGTCGACCGTTGCGGATCCAGGGTTTGCCGGCTGCAGCCAGTGAGGTCTGCTCCGACGAGGACGGACCGGACGATCTCTCGCCCTGTTGCGCCCAGGCCGACGAGACCGGGCTCGCGACCGCCAGGACGGCGCCGGTGCCGAGCCCGAGCAGGGTCCTGCGACTCGGATTGCCTTGGAGGGGAAGAGACATGGAGATTCCTTACTCGCGGCCCGAGGGCCCGCCCCGCGGGGTCTGCGGAGCGGGCCGGTCCTACCTGCTCAGCACCAGGGAACGGTGCCGTGGTTGCGGACGTAGTGGGCGGAGACGTAGCCCTTGTGGTCGGCGAGCTTGTACCAGCGGTTGTTGCCCAGGATGTTGATCCCGCGCTTCTTGCAGGCGAGAGTTACCGTGCTGCCGTGACGCGCCCTGCCGATGACCCGGTAGTTGGTGCCCGGGCCTGAGCGGACATTGAGGGGCAGGCGGTGAGTCACCAGGCGGCCCTTGACGCGAGCGGTGCGGCTCGAGGGCCTGTTCGGGTTCGCCGTGTGCCGGTGGCCGGAGGTCGAGGGCTGCGGCGGCACGGAGTACCGGGCAGGCGCTGAAACCCGCGGGGACGGCGCGGACTGTCCGGGGGGCTGGGGGATGCCGTCGGCCGCCACGGCCGCCGCAGGAAACAGGACGAGCGTTGCCACGGCAGCCAGCAGGCCACGCTGTACGGTGCGTCGAATCATGGGAACCTCCTACGGGTTGAACTACGGGTTACGCCGGACTGCCCTGCCGGAGCGTGACCATCCGCACTCGGAACGTTTCCGGCGCGGGGCGCAATGATGCTGTCCCCATGAGTTCCGGGAGGAACTGGGACGTCCCACTGACCCGCTGGGACGGCGCACCTCGCCCCCCGTTATGGCCCGAGGGGTGCCGTAGGAGACGCTGATAAGGGGTCCGACTGCCGCCCGGCCCGGCGCAACTCCCGGCCGTTGCTGGCGGCAGGTCTGCATGGCGTGGATGCGCGCGTACGGCGCCGATGCCAGTAGCGAGGCCGTGGCGCACTCAACAGCCCAGTCGATCCAGGAGACCGTTGCATGGGCACGAAGGGCGCCGAGCCCCGATCCATGACGAATGTCAGGGTTCAACACCGGGTAGTCAGCACCAAGTCAGCACGGGACGGGTGATCAGGGGTGCTGACATGCGGTTTCAGGTCAGCACCAAACCAGCACGGGAATCAGCACCGGGCCAACAATTCATGCCGAACGATGCAACTCCGGCAGGCATCCATAGCCTGCTCAGCGATCGTCAACGGAGTCCGAACCAGTGCCTCATGGTGCTCGCGCGCACAGCGGTCTCCCGAACTATGGTCCCCCACCACATACGCCCCTGACCTGCCCCTTCCTACGGTGTGGCGACACGGAATCGTCCCCGCCAACCGTCCGGAAGTGGTATCCATGGCTGCCTCGGCATCCGCCCCGCCGACCACCCGCTCGCTCAAGCGCATCGTCGCAGCGAGCCTCATCGGGACCACCATCGAGTGGTACGACTTCTTTCTCTACGGGTCAGCAGCCGCGCTGGTCTTCAACAAGCTGTTCTTCCCCGACTCCGACCCGCTCGTCGGAACGCTCCTCTCCT
The DNA here is from genome assembly GCF_045207415.1 of Streptomyces sp. NBC_00873. Lineage (NCBI taxonomy): Bacteria > Bacillati > Actinomycetota > Actinomycetes > Kitasatosporales > Streptomycetaceae > Streptomyces > Streptomyces sp. NBC_00873. Next base: position 8,077,289 of record NZ_CP108803.1, on the reverse strand, counting down.
TCCTCACCTATGCGGTCGGCTTCGCCGCCCGGCCGCTCGGTGCCCTGGTCTTCGGGCACTACGGCGACCGGCTCGGCCGCAAGAAGCTGCTGGTGCTGAGCCTGCTGCTGATGGGAGGTGCGACCTTCGCCATCGGGCTGCTGCCCACGCATGCCACTGTCGGCGCCGCCGCTCCCGTACTGCTCACAGTGCTGCGCCTGGTGCAGGGCTTCGCCCTCGGTGGTGAGTGGGGCGGGGCTGTGCTGCTGGTGTCGGAGCACGGGGATGCGAAACGGCGCGGATTCTGGGCCTCCTGGCCGCAGACCGGGGCGCCGGCCGGGCAGTTGCTCGCCACCGGGGTCCTCTCCGCGCTCACCGCGCTGATGTCGGACTCGGCCTTCGGGGCGTGGGGCTGGCGTATCCCGTTCCTGCTCTCCGGTGTGCTGGTGGCCGTCGGTTTGTGGATTCGTCTCTCTGTCGATGAATCGCCGGTGTTCAAGGCAGCGTTGGCGCAGGCCGAGGAGCGCAAGGCGGCCGCGGCGGCTACCGAGAAGATGCCGCTCGTCGCCGTGCTGCGGCACCACTGGCGGGATGTGCTCATCGCCATGGGCGCCAGGATGGCGGAGAACATCAGCTACTACGTGATCACCGCGTTCATCCTCGTCTACGCGACAACGGCCGCCGACCTGAGCAAGCAGACGGCGCTGAACGCCGTACTCATCGCCTCCGCGATCCACTTCGCGGTCATCCCGATGTGGGGTGCGCTGTCGGACCGGATCGGCCGCAAGCCCGTCTATCTGGTCGGGGCGGTCGGCGTGGGGCTGTGGATGTTCCCGTTCTTCGCGCTGATCGACAGCCGCAGCTTCGGCAGTCTGCTGCTCGCCGTCACTGTCGGGCTCATCTTCCACGGGGCGATGTACGCACCGCAGGCGGCCTTCTTCTCGGAGATGTTCGCGACCCGGATGCGGTACTCGGGTGCGTCGATCGGTGCGCAGTTCTCGTCGGTCGCGGCCGGTGCTCCGGCGCCGCTCATCGCCACCGCGCTGCTCGCGGACTACCACAGCTCGACACCGATCTCGCTGTACGTGATCGCCGCGGCGCTCATTACGGTGCTGGCGGTCGTGTGCGCCAAGGAGACCCGCCACCGGGATCTCACGGACATCGAGGCGACGGCGGAGCCGGACGCGCCCGCGGTGCTGCCCGCCGATGCCCGTACCGCCTGAGTTCCGGTGGCCGGACGGGCCGGGGAACCGGCCCGTCCGGCCACGGTACGTGTACTACCGCGTCACGGCTGGACCGTCGGCTCGAACCAGGTCGGTTCGTCGGTCAGGGACTGCTTGATCCGGAAGAGACCGAACTCGTTCAACGGCGGCAGGGCGTCGAGCGGGAACCAGTCCACCTCCAGGGACTCGTCGTCATTGACGCGCGCCTGACCGCCGGTCGCCCTGCAGCGGAAGGTGATGTCCAGGAACTGGCACCGGTCGCCATTGGCGTACTGCACGGGGTTGAGCGCCTGGGTGAGCACCACCCGCTCCGCCACACAGTGCACGGCGGTCTCCTCGTACACCTCGCGCACCGCCGTCGTCGCGGGCTGCTCCCCCGGTTCGCAGATGCCGCCGATGAGCGCCCACTTGCCGGTGTCGGAGCGTCTGCCGAGCAGAACCCTGCCCTCGTCGTCGAAGACCACGGCGCTGACGCCCGGTAGCAGGAGTAGCTGTGTGCCCGCCGTGGCACGGATTTCACGGATGAAGTCAGGAATGGCCATGCGCCGACCCTACGTGGCCCGCGCCACCGTTCAGCGTTCTCGGCGCGCCCGTGCCGATCTGACGGTCACCCAGCCCAGTCCCACTGCGGCGATCAGCACGAGCAGCCCTTCGGGGAGCGTGCCGAGCCGGGTCGCGGGGGTCAGCGAGGAGCGCAGCGGCACCTTGTCCACCAGCGCGTCCGGGGTGAACATCTTCGTCTTCTGGGCAATCGTCCCGTCCGGGCGGATGATCGCGCTGACGCCGCTGGTGACGGGGACGACGACGGACCGGCTGTGTTCCACGGCCCGCACCCGGCTCATGGCCAGCTGCTGGTACGTCATCTCGCTGCGCCCGAAGGTGGCGTTGTTGCTGGGGACGGCGATCAGCTGGCTGCCGTGTTCGACCGTGTCCCGTACGGCGTCGTCGAACGCGGCCTCGTAGCAGGTGACGAGCCCCACCTCGGTGCCCGCGAGGTCGAACACGCCGACCTTCTTGCCCGGCCCGAAGTCGCGCTGCACCCGGTCGACGTCGGAGCTGAAGATGCGTGCGACGGAACGCATCGGCATGTACTCGCCGAAGGGCTGGATATGGCGCTTGTCGTACGTGGCGACGGGGCCGCCCGACGGGTCCCACTGGATGAGGGTGTTGCGCAGCTTGCCGGTGTCGGGCTCGATGACCGCACCGACCACGGTGGGGGCGTTGATCGCCTTCACCGCTTCGTCGATGACGATCCGCGCGTCGGCGTTGCGGTAGGGGTCGAGGTCGGAGGAATTCTCGGGCCACAGGACGAAGTCGGGTTGCGATACCTTGCCCGCCTTCACCTCGCGGGCGAGCTGTTCCGTGCGGCGTGCGTGGTTGTCAAGAACGGCGCGGCGCTGGGCGTTGAAGTCGAGTCCGAGGCGCGGCACATTGCCCTGGATCGCGGCGACGGTCGCGGTCCCGTCCTCCGCCGAATCGTCGACGAGCGGGCGCGCGGCCAACGCCCCGGCCAGGGGTACGAGGACGGTCGCGGCCGCGGCGGCGACCGCGGCGCGGGGGATCCGGCCGGTGCTGCGGTATGTACGGAAGGAACGCACCGCTTCGAACAACCCGAAGCCGCACAGCACCACCGCGAACGAGAGCAGCGGCGTGCCGCCCACCGCCGCGAGCGGCAGGAACACGCTGTCGGCCTGCCCGAAGGCGATCTTGCCCCAGGGGAACCCGCCGAACGGCACCCGGGCTCGGACCGCCTCGTCCAGGGCCCAGACCGCGGCGGCCCAGACCGGCCACCAGGCGAGCCGGGACACGGCGGCGATCCCGATGCAGCCCACGGCGACGAACAGCCCTTCGGCGGCGGCGAGCGCCAGCCACGGCACCGGACCGACCTCCTCGCCCGTCCAGTGCAGCAGCGGCAGCATGAAGCCGAGCCCGGCGAGCAGGCCGAGGCCGAATCCGGCGCGCAGCCGACGGCCGTGCAGAACCCAGCCGAGCAGTGCGAAACCGGGCAGAACCAGCCACCACAGCGGTCGGGGCGGGAAGCTCAGATACAGCAGCACACCCGACAGCACGGCCGCGGCCGGCCGTGCGAGCCGCGGCAGGAACCGTCTCCCCCGCGGCTGAGTGGCGGAGGACTGCGGGTCGTCGACTGGGCTGATGGTGGCGCTCACCCGGCGGAGTCTACGGTGGTGACGCGAGCGCGGAGCAGACCTGGGGCGGTACCGGAATGCATTCGGAATACTTGCTGCCGGATCGTTCCCGCGCATTTCCTCCACAAACCCGCACCACTCCCGTTACCGTGTGCGCCAGTCCCCCGCCGACCGGCCGGATCCGGCCGTCGTGGACGGGACGGTCACAGTTCGGGGGGTCGGACACGATGACTGCACGGGCGGGCCGGTACGGGGCTCGGGAGGGCGGCAACGCGTCCGATGCCGCCGGAGCCGTGATCCTCGCCGCCTGCGCGATCTGGTCCTTGATCAGCGCGGCCGGACGGGAGACCAGGCCGGAGGGTGTGCTGCTGGCGCTGCTGGCCGTCGCCGCAGGGTTCACCTGCGGCCGGATCTGCGGCACGCTGCTGCCGGTGGCCACCGCGGCGGTCGCCGCCGTCGCCGCCCTCGTCCTGGCGCTCGCCTCGCGCGGTGGTGTGCCGGGCGCCACCGCCGCTGCCGATGTCGCGCCCGGTCACACCGGGGCGGCGGCCGCGCTGCTGGTGCTGGGCGCGGGCGCCGCCTGCTGCGCGGCCGCAGCGGCCCGCCGGGCACCGGTGCGTCTCACGCTGCGGCTGCTCGCACTCGGCATCGCCTGCGCCGCGCCGGCCCTGCACTCGGTGGCCGGATTCGTCACGGCGTTCGGGGTGCTGCTCAGTTCGTTGGCCGCGGTCAGGATGCGCCGCAGACTGCTCGGTCTGACCGGGCTGGCGCTGGTCACGGCACTGGTCGTCGGTGCGTCATGGGCGGTGGCCGAGGATGCGCTGCCCGACGGGCTGATGGTCTCCCTGGAGGGGCAGCTCACCCGGAACCGGGTGCTGCTCTGGCAGGACGCGGTGGATCTCGCCGAGGAGCATCCGCTGCTGGGTATCGGACCCGACCGGTTCGCCGAGCTCAGCCCCACCGCCCAGCAGACCGTGCGGTCGGACGGGAAGCCCCACTCGGCGCCGCTGCAGCAGGCCGCCGAGCAGGGGATCGTGGGGGTGGCGCTGCTGGGGGCGGCGTTCGGCTGGCTGCTGTACGTGCTGTGGCGCTCCCCCCGCACCACGGCGGTCGTCCTGACGGCGGGCGCCGCGCTCACCGCATTGGCGGCGTTGGCGAGTGTCGGGAACGCGCTGAGCTTCACGCCGGTGACGGCGGGCGTGGGGCTGCTCGCGGGGCTGGCCTCGGCCCGGCAGCCGATCGGGGACGGCACGCCGGGCACATCCCGTACGGAGAGTGACGAGGATGCGGGCCGTGCCGCGCACGGGGCGGGAACCGCGGCCGGACGCCGTCCGCAGGCCGGTCGCACTCCCCTCTGACGGGTGCGGCAATGCTGACCTCTCAGGCCCCGGCAGGCGCGTCGGCCGCGGACAGGCGGAGCCGTTCGCGGATGAACCGTACGCCCTCTTCCGCATCGTCCACCGTCACGGTGAACGTCCTGCCGTCGCCGAGCTCGAGCACCAGGCCCTCTCCCCTGCGGACCACCACGGCCGTCCCCTGCTCGGGGCGCCACCGGTAGCCCCAGCCGCCCCATTGGCGGGGGGTGACCCGGGGGGCGAACTCCGCGCCGACCACTTGGGTGAGCAGGATCCGTCGGCGCGGCAGACCCATGTGGCCACAGCGAACTTCCAGGGCGTCTCCGTCGACCCGGACGGCCACGTTCACAAAGGCGAGCGTCCCGAACAGCATGAGCAGTCCGGCCGCCACGCAGCCGATCACCGACATCAGCAGAGGGGCGATGCCGGAGGTCCAGTTGGAGCTCACGGCGAGCTCGATACCCAGTGCCAGGCACGCCGCACCAGCTGCGGCGAGCACCCACTGCGCCTTGTTCGTGGCCCGGCCGGTCCAGACGGCGGGAGCCACCTCGGCGCCGGTCTCGCTCGGTTTCCGGGGGTGGTCCCTCATGCCAGCAGCGTACTCAGAATCCGGGCAGCCGGGATGGTTCCGAACGGCCCTCGCCGAGTCGACGACGGCTCAGCGGACGGGGCTGACGGCTGCCAGCAGCCGCCCCTCGGCGTAGGTCAGGGCGGCTTCCGGCAGCTCGGCGTCACGGCCGCTCAGGAGCACGGTGAGGGAGGTGGCCGGTTCCGCCGACGGGGCGGGTGCGACGCCAATCCGGCGCAGCGCCTGGGCGGCGACGGCCCCGGCGGAGCCGTGCAGTGCCACGGGCGGCAGGCCGGGCTGCTGTACGGCGGCACGGATCCGTTCGGCGACCAGTTCGTAATGGGTGCAGCCGAGAACGACGGCCCGTACGCCCGGTGGAGTGAGCGCGGCGGCTGCGGCGACGGCACGGTCGATCGCGGCTTCGTCCGCGTTCTGCACGGCGTCGGCGAGACCGGGGCAGGGAACCTCGGTGACGTCGACGGAGCCGGCGAATTCGCGAATGAGTCCGCGCTGGTAGGGACTGCCCGTCGTGGCGGGGGTCGCCCAGACGGCAACGGGTCCGCCGCCGGCCGCGGCCGGCTTGATCGCGGGGACGGTGCCGATGACGGGCAGCGTGGGTTCCAGCGCGGCACGGAGCGCCGGCAGGGCGTGTACGGAGGCGGTGTTGCAGGCGACGATCAGTGCGTCGGGCCGGTGGACGGCGGCCGCGCGGGCCACGGCCAGCGCGTGCGCGGTCAGGTCCTGCGGCGTCCGCGGACCCCACGGCATGCCGTCGGGGTCGGAGGAGAGCACCAGATCGGCGTCGGGCCTCAGCCGACGTACCGCGGCGGCCGCCGGGAGCAGGCCGATTCCTGAGTCCATGAGCGCGATCTTCACCCGGTCACCATAGTCGACCGCCCTTGCGGTCTCGTCGGAGTGGGGCAGACTGCGGCGAATGAGCGCCGTTGCCTGGATCGCCGTGGGTTCGCTGGCCGCATGGGTGTGGCTGCTGCTGGGACAGGGGTTCTTCTGGCGGACCGACCAGCGGCTGCCTCGGCGTGCGGGGCCGGACCGCTGGCCGTCGGTCGCGATCGTCGTGCCCGCGCGTGACGAAGCCGACATGCTGCCGGTGAGCCTGCCGTCGCTGCAGGCGCAGGACTATCCGGGGGCAGCGGAGATCTTCCTGGTCGACGACTGCAGCAAGGACGGCACCGGTGATCTCGCCCGTGCGCTGTCCGTGCGGTACGGCGGGCTGCCGGTGACGGTGGTCTCTCCCGGGGAGCCGGAGTCCGGCTGGACGGGCAAGCTCTGGGCTGTACGGCACGGGATCGCGCTCGCGCGGGCCCGGGAGCCGGCGCCGGAATTCCTGCTGCTCACGGACGCGGACATCGCGCATGAGCCGGACAGTCTGCGGGAACTGGTCGCCGCCGCCTGTTCCGGCGGGTTCGATCTGGTCTCGCAGATGGCCCGGCTGCGGGTGGCAAGCGTCTGGGAGCGCCTTGTCGTGCCGGCGTTCGTGTACTTCTTCGCGCAGCTCTATCCGTTCCGGTGGGTGAACCGGGCGAAGGCACGGACCGCGGCCGCGGCGGGCGGCTGTGTTCTGCTGCGGACCGGGGCCGCCGAGCGGGCACGGGTTCCGGAGTCCATCCGGCAGGCGGTCATCGACGACGTGTCGCTGGCACGTGCGGTGAAGCGCAGCGGCGGGCGGATCTGGCTGGGTCTCGCGGAGCGGGTGGACAGTGTGCGGCCGTATCCCCGGCTGGCGGATCTGTGGCGGATGGTCTCGCGCAGCGCGTACACACAGTTGCGGCACAGCCCGGTTCTGCTCATCGGTACCGTGCTGGGTCTCGCGCTCGTCTATCTCGCCCCGCCGGTCACACTGGCGGCAGGACTGCTGGGCGGCGATCGGCCGGCGGCGTGGGCGGGTGGCGCGGCGTGGGCGGTGATGGCGGGGACGTACATGCCGATGCTCGGCTACTACCGGCAGTCGATGTGGCTCGCGCCGTTGCTGCCGTTCACCGCCGTGCTGTATCTGCTGATGACGGTGGATTCGGCGGTGCAGCACCACCGCGGCCGCGGCGCGGCCTGGAAGGGACGCACCTACGCCCGTCCCGGGGCCGCACCGGACCGATGAGCGGAGGGACCCCCGGTCCGTCCGCGGTGGCGGGCCCCGGACGGACCGGGGGTCATTTACGGCCGGGTGTCCAGTTCATCCCCCACCCATAGGCGTAGTCGATGGTGCGCTGCGGACTCACCCCGCGATCGGGTACGAGATAGCGGGCTTCGCGCTGCACGGTGAGGTCTCCCCCGTTGTTGGTGATGAGTGCGAGTGCGCAGACGGTGGAGGGAACGGTGCATTCGTCGAGCGAGAAGTCGATCGCGGCGCCGTGCTGCGGCTGCAGGGTGACGGTCGCGTGCAGATCGGCGAAACTCCGGGCGCCTTCATAGATGGTGACGAAGATCAGGACTCGGCGGAGCCGGTCCCTGTGGTCGAGGTCGATGGTCAGGTTCTCGCCGGTGGAGACGGCGCCGGTGCGGTCGTCCCCGTCGAGATGGATATAAGGGGGCTGCCCGAGAGCGCCGAAGGCGTTTCCGAGTGCCTGCACAACTCCCTTCCTGCCGTCGGTCAGTTCGTAGAGGGCGCAGAGATCAAGATCGAGATCCGCGTGGTTGGCGACGGCCCTGCCGAGTTTGCTGCCCCAGCTCTTGAACTGTTTGCGCACTTCCCAGTTGAGATTGACGCGCATGGCTCCCGACGTGCCGCCCTGTTTGGCGAGGGAGACGGACGGCGCGTCCTTGGTGAGCGTCACCTTGGAGAGCCGGACGGGCTGGGGGGACGGCGATACGGGCGGCGCGGCAGGGGGCGCCGGGGGTGCCATCGGAGCGGCAGCCGGGGGCTGGGCGTGCGGGGGGAGCCGGGGCGGGGGTGGCAGGTCAACCCGCGTTGCCGCTCGGGGTTGTTGGGATTGAAAAAGCTGGTGCGATTGCTGAGGCTGTTGGGGTTGCTGGGGCTCGTCGACGGAAATACCGAAGTCCGTGGCGAGACCTTCGAGGCCGCTGCTGTACCCCTGCCCCACGGCGCGGAATTTCCAGGCGCCCTGCCGACGGTAGAGCTCACCGAGAATGAACGCGGTCTCCACCGTCGCGTCGGCACTGTCGAAGCGCGCGATCTCCGAGCCGTTCGCCATGTCCGTGATCCGTACGTACAGGGCTGACACCTGCCCGAAGCTGCCACCGTCCGCGGAGGCGGCCAGGACGATGCGCTCGATGACGGGCTCCACCCGCGCCAGATCCACCGCAAGGCTGTCCGTGAGACCGCCGGCGGCGTTCCGTTTGCCCTCATGACGTACCGCGCCGGAGCCATGCACCGGCTGGTTGTAAAAGACGAAGTCCGCGTCGCTGCGCACCTTTCCCGACACGAGAAGGAGCGCCGATGCATCCACGTCCGGCGTCCCCGGGGCGGTACGCCACCCCAATTCGACCCGCACGGCCTGGGCCGCCACTGGAACATTGGTTCCTTTTTGCATGGTCATGCTCGCCCCCATCACGAGTCCGGCTACCCGAAGACTTTTCCGTGCCAACCTAATCCGCACCCTGCCACGGGGCCCACAGTCGCGCCGGGCCCCGTCCGGCGATCCGCCGGTAACCCACCCCCGTGAGCTGGCCCTACACACCATTTCAACGCGTCTCGGCGCCCTTTTTCCCAAGTTCGCTCGCATTGGGGATCGCGGTTCACTCACATCTCGTAAACCAACCTCGAGGGGGCCGCAACGCCTGGGGCCGTTGCACGGGACCGTTGCGTGAACGTTGCGCGCCAACCCGCACTGACCTGCTCAAACGCAGCGGAGGGGGTTCTGAAAGAGGGCTGGATCGGCCCCTTCGGCCGATGAAGAGCAGACGGAAGGGGTTCTGCCGGGCGCGCTGCCGCAGCTAGCTTGTGGCTCCGCCAAGGGCGGCATCGAAGCCGGTCGCCGTGTTGCCCGGAGACCCGCCAACTGCCGTTGGAAACACGGACCTTGAGGAGCTCGCATGCCGCGTTATGGCCGGTTTGATCACGTGATGCCGAGGGTGGTCAGCGGCCGGGTGGTGTCGCGGGAGTGTCTGTGCAGTCCGGCGGCAGCTTGCGCCGGGAGGGAACCACGGCCCTGGGCGGGCTCGTGTCCTGATACGGGTGGAAGGAAAACCGGGCGAGGTTCGTGGGGGAATCATGCAGATCATCGAGGTGACCGGGTATGCTGTCCGATCTGCTGTGATCACCATGAGGCGGACAGGGACACCACTTGAATTCGTGATCTTCCCGATGCTGCATGTGGCTTCGCCGACGTTCTACTCCCAGGTCCGCATCAGACTCAGGGAATGCGACCTCATAGTCATCGAGGGAATCCGAGGGAAATCAGTCGGAGTGAGTGCCCTCACGCTTGCCTACCGGTTCACCCCACGCCGGCGGCGCAACGGCCTGCAGGAGCAGCGCGAAGAGCTGCTGCTTCCCGAGGCCGTGCAGGTTATCAACCCGGATGTGACCGCGGCGGAGGCGATCGCGGACCTGAAGACACTGCCGCGGTGGATGTACTTGCTGCTCATGGTCGCGGCTCCCGTGATGGGCCTGGTGTTCGCGCTGCGCGGGCCGCGCGCCTTCCTCGATGAAGACCTGGTAGTCGAGGATCTGCCGTCGACGCTGCGGGCGGAGATGATGGCCGACGATCCTGTGGAGCACGCGATGACCGGTCGGCGCGACCAGCGGTTGCTCGACGCGCTCGGCAAGATCCACGCGGAGCGCGGGGACGAGCCGATCCGGGTGGCCATCGTCTACGGAGCCGGCCATGTCCCGGCGATCGTGTCGGGGCTGAGGGATCGTTACGGGTACCGGCCACGTGAAGCGGAATGGCTTACCGTCCTTATCCCGGCGTAGATCGCCGGGCGAAACCGGTTCTGCGCGGCCCGGCAGACGGCGGCGTTACGGCTGGTTTGATCACGTGATGCCGAGGGTGGTCAGCGGCCGGGTGGTGTCGCGGGAGTGTCTGCGCAGTCCGGCGGCGATGTTGTCGCAGCCGGTCAGGCGGAGGGCGCCGATGGCCAGGTTGCGCAGGATCGCCATGGCACGGGGTGCGGTCGCGGTCCGGACGCGGGAGGCGTCCTCGGCGAAGGTTGCGGAAACTTCGTCGACTCACGGGACTTCTGGAACGCGGAGGCCCGACGGCATACGTGCGGTCATAGTGCAGCGGCACCGGGTGAGAATGGCCAGATGCGTGGGGTGGATGAGGTACTTGAGCAGGCTGGTGCGGAAGAGGTCGTGGTGCGGGAGTGGCTGCGGGGGCTGACGTGCAATCCGGCTTTGCCTGGGGCGGTGCTTGAGCGGCTGCTGGGGTTCGAGGAGCTGCCGGCGCACCGGCTGTGGCTCACCTGGCGCCAGCTCGATGAGGAGGCGACTGCCATCGCGGTGGCGTCGTCGCGGACTCAGCACCGGCTGGACGTCGCGGAGAAACCGCCTGCGGATGTCGACGGGCTGGCGCGGCTTGCGTACGACGTGGAGCCTCGGGTCCGGTTCGTGTATGCGGCCCTGCTCTCCCAGTTCGGGCGACCGAGCCCCCCAGAGGCGTTGGTGGCACTGGCCGGGGATACGAAACCGAAGGTCCGGCGGATGATCACCAGAGCTCCGGGGATACCCGCTGCCGTCCAGCATCGGCTTGTTGAGGACGAGGACCCTGGTGTTCGGGCCGGGGTGCTAACTCGGGAGCTGTGGGAACGGCTCCCGGAGCCTGTGGGGCTCGAAAAGTCGTCGTTGCAGGTCACGCGGCGTATCGATACTCGTTGATGATGCCCCCGAGGACCCTGGTGCGGAGCAGGCTTCGGCCGTCGATGTCGTGCACGATTGCGGGCTGCTCGGTCGCGCTGGGCGATAGCTGCTGCCGAGATCGGTGCCGCCGGTGTCCGTTGTAGTGGTCCTGATAATCAGTCAGGACCTTCCTGGCGTGGCTCTCGCCCAGGATCAGGACGTGGTCGAGGGCCCGGACGCTTGCTTCTGGCCAGAGTTGACTACTCGGCACGACGATTTGAGAGCCGCCCGAGTCTTTGTCGTCGGTTCGTCCGCCATCCACGGTTTGCTCGCGGAATGTCCGCATAACGGCGACTGGTGAGTAGCCGCGTACGCCCCTCGCCCTGCGCCAGTGTGTGACCAAGCCGATGTTTGAGACGCCTCGCCTTTGCAAGATCACTACCATCACGGCCTGCGCAATCCGAAGCCCTCCCTACGGCCGGAACCGTACTACTGCCCTCCGCTTGGCGCGCATACCGTCCTTTGGACTGTGCGCTATACACATACGATCGAATTCCCAAGAGAAAGGCATCACTTCGTGTCTCCTGACACACAGTTCTCCGGGCCGAAACGGGGCAGACGGATGTCCCGTAGGGCGGCGGCGGCAGCAGCGCTGCTGCTGGTCGCGGAGGCCGCTTTCGTCGCCGGCGGTACGGCCGTCGCGGCAACCCCCGAGCCGAAGTCGGCCCCGGCGAAGGCCCAGCAGCGGGCTGTAAAGGCGCATCGGGAGCGAAGAACTTAGACTTCTTCAATGACCTGAGCTGGAAGGGCGGCGGTGAGCACGATCCGACAGACGGGCACATGGCCACCGGCACCGCCGACCACAAGTGGAATGGCAGCGTCAATAGCGCCGGGGGTGCACGCGACATCGATCTGTCGAAGAAGCCCCCGGTGTGGTTCGTGGGCCACTTCGTCACCGAGTCGGGGCCGCCGGACGGCAAGGGCGACAAGGACCAGGACAGCGGACCGTGGCGATCCCCCGCCATCGATGTGCGGTGCGACAAGGTCGCGGCGAACGGTGCGGATGCCGGCTGCGTACTGCCGCAGTACTTCCCCGAGTACAAGTTCAACACCGCCAAGTACCCGTCGGCTGCGGCGCATGCCTGGCTGATCCAGAACAAGTCGAAGGCCAAGGGGAGCGGTAAGACCCGCTCTGATGCGCTGCAGTACCTTCCGAAGAAGGAGCGCAACGAGTCGTTGCATGAGCGAATAGACAACCGGGACAAGGTGATGTGTCCCAAGTCGCGCTCCAAGCGGACCGACGGCTGGGTCCCGAACAAGCCGTTCCTCAAGCACCCGTGGACGGCTCTGCACCCGGAGATCGCCGAAGGGCCCTCCGAGTCGGTGTCCTGTGACGAGTTCCCGTTCTCCTCCACCTACCAGTCCCCAGGAGTTCCGGCGGCGAACGACGGACAGAACCCAGCCGGTGCAAACGGCGGCGGCGAGTGTATCCAGACCGTTGCGGCCAAGACCGACGACGGCAGCGAACACCTTCTGGACGATACTCGATACGACGCACCGACGTTCAACGAGAACTGCGGTCGGTCGTCCATGTCGCTGAAGGTCAACTCCGGTTCGATGAGCCTGAACAACTTCTACGAAGCGTTCCTGAAGAAGTTCCGGATCATCGACGAGGACAGGTACACCCTCGACCCGGGCGATGCCTGGTTCAAGGGCTGCGACACCACCAAGGCTGACCTCGTCTGCACGATGGCCAAGCCCTAAGCACTACGCGCTGGTCGGCACCGGGCCCTGGCCCGGTGCCGACCAGCTGCATTCAGTGAAGCGGCGCCCAGTCTTCGGCGGCATCCGTCAGCCACGAGCTCTGCGGGTCATCCCAGATCAGGCAGCGATAGACGATGCCTGGCACGCCGGACGAGCCCGTCAAATCAGCGGGCCCCGCCGTCAGGGTGCGGTGAACGGCCTCCAGGTAGGCGGCGATCGACGGATACCGCGGATCGTCGATCCCCTCAGGGAGCTCCCAGGAGCCAACACCGTCAGGGCCTGCGTAGTGGCCGGACTCAGGCCCGGCTTCGTCCCGTGTGAGCCAGGGAACAACCGGTGCGCCCCACCCGCTGCTGCCGCCGAGAAGCACCGCGGACATGGCCTGCTCCGGAGTGAACATGATTCCGCCGGGCAGGAAGGCCCCCGAGCCGACCTCCCCCTCCTCGTCGCCTTCGATCTCCTGGTGCTCCACCCCACCGCAAAGCCGCCACAGCGCCTTCAACTCGGCAGGCAGCCCGTACCCGAGGCGTTGCCTTAGCTGATCATCCGCCGCGGCGATGTCCTCCTCCGGCGCCGGCGGTAGCAGGGAGGCATATGACGTAGGAGCATGTTCCGCCAACCAATGGGTGAGAGCCTCCCATGCCTCAGCAAGGGCTTCGTCCTCATGTCTTCGTATCGGCATTCGCCCACCGTAGCAACGGCTGAAACCCTGAGGCTCAGCACTCCCGACTGCCCTCCCGGGGAGAGGAGTTGCGCTCCGAGAGGGCATTCGATCTAGGCAAATTGCCCTTTCTGTCCTAGTGACCTGAGTCGGAGACTCGCTGGCAGTAGGTGGCGACCTTGGCGAGGATCTCGTCGGCGGTCTTGGTCCAGATGAAGGGCCGCGGGTGGTCGTTCCAGTCTGCGACCCAGGCTCGGATGTCGCGTTCAGAGCGGGATCAGCTACGCCAAGACGCCAGCGCTTAGGGCGTGGGCGAACCCGAGGTGCTGCCTCAGCGCCGCGTCCGCGTTCGCCATCTCTGTCTCCGGCGCGGGGGGCAGCAGTGAGGCGTACGAGGTGGGGGCATGCTGCTCCAGCCACGCCACGATGCGGCCCCACGCCGCCTCGACCTGGGCCGCCTGGCCTTCTACATTCAGTTGATCGCTCATCCCGCCAACCTGACCGGCGGGCAGAAAGGGGATCTCTGTGAGAAGCATCCTGCTCGCCATCAGCGCCGCCACCATCAGCTTGTAGACGGGGACGCCTTGGGGTCCTCGGCCTCGCCGCAGACGGTGTAGTTGGCGGCGTCGACGAGGGCCTGCATGTGAGGCGGCAGCGGCTCGCTGGCGTCCCATGAGCGCGCGGACTTCCGGGACAGTGATACCCAAGTCCTCGGCTCGGGACCAGGTGGGGGCGGGCAGGTCCACGGCCATGGCCTGGGCGCGCATGACGCCGCTGATGTCCGGCATGAGGAAGTAGCCGATGCGGTGGTAGTCCGGTTCGCCGTCGCACGGCTGGGCGATGTACAGGTCGAATGCCCTGAGGAGGGCTCCAAGAGGTCGGGGGCCCGGCGCACTGCGGCACCGCGCCGGGCCGGCCGGGTGGGGTCAGGGGTGCGTGGCGTCGTGCGCGTACTGCCGCGGACCTGGGAAACAGCGAGAGTCGAGAAGCTCGGCAACCGCTCGCTGTTCCCGGGCTCTGGCAAGTCAGCCCGCCGGGGTCACGCTCGCCTCGTACGTCAAGATCTCGGTGCCGTTGCCCTCCTCGCCGTTGTCGGGGGCAGCCCACATCGTGATCTTGTCACCGTCGGCTGCCAGCTTGAGGGGGTTGCGGGTGACTACGTGGCCGGCGGTCGACCACTGCTGGAAGGGCACCTCGTGCAGAACCTCGTGGCTGCGCAGGTCGATCAGGGCCATGCCACCGAGTTCGTAGACGGCGCCGGCTCCGCCCGCGGCCGGCGTCTGGGGCAGGTTCGTGACACCGCCGCAGAGCATCTTGCGGTCCGGGACGTACTGGCAGTCCTGGTAGTCGACGAAGTACTGGGGGTTGCCCCAGCCGGCGATCTGCCGCCCCTGCCCGTTCCACTCGTAGAAGCGGCGCGAGCCCCAGTTGTTGCCGATGAGGTGACCGGTGACCTCGTCGCGGACAATGCCGCCGATGTGGTCCTTCACCTCGAACTCCTTGTGGACATCGAGGGTCTTGAGATCGATGCGGTAGATGATGGAGCTGCTGTTGGGACGGTACTGGGCCACGGGCACCCACACCGAGCTCCCGTCGGAGTCGATGCCACCGGGGTGGTACATGTCCCCCTCGCCCAGGATGATGTCCCGCTGCAGGTGTCCCTCGCGGTCCATCACGAACACGTGGCCGATCCCGCGACCGGGAGTGCGGTCGTACCCACCCTGCGGGGTGGGGTACTTCTGCGTGGGCTCGATGATCTGGACCGCGGACAGGAAGATGTGGCCTCCTGCCTGAACCATCCCCTCGGTGTGGTATGTCGGGAAGTCGATCTTCAGCTTGCCGGTGAGCTGCCAGTTGGTGTTGCGATCGACCGCGTCGAAGGCACGTACCAGGGCGCTGTCCTGCGCACCCGCAGCCGCGACTGCGCGCGTCGCGGGCGAGGTGGTGTTGTGGGCCGCGTTGGCCGCGACTGCCACGCCCCCGGCTGCGAGCAATGCGGACAGCGCTGCGGTGGCAGTAATACGGCCCGTCATCGTGTTCTTCATGTCCACCCTTGATGTTTTGTGTGCCCCCGAGAACGCAGTGACCATATGGGGCCCAAGTGAACCCGCAAGATAAGTGCGGATAACGGGTGCCGAAATGACGGGCCGCCTGACGCGCGCCACCGAGGATTGTCAAGGTGGAGCGGTGCGGAGGTGTCCGCAGGCCCTGACGGCGATCTTGCGTGGGGCTCGCCGCGTCGCTCGCTGAGTGACACGGCGACGAACTGCCGGTACGCCGCGGACGCGGTCTTGGCCGCGCCGACCGCCAACTGGTCCGCCCCGGAGGTGGGGACGACGGGCGGCGCGTCAACGAACCGGCCGCCCGCCTGGAGCTCGCGCGGACAACAGTGGGCCTGTGATCGTGGGCGAGTTGAGCCGCAAGGGAGTCCTGGGCGTGCGGCGGCTTGGTGCCGACGTAGGGGCGAGGAGATTCGCATGCGTCGGCGTTTTCAGCGGTCGGTGGTGACGCGGTCTTCGAGTCGGTGGCGAGGTTCGGGTTGGGCTGCGGTCTGGCGTCGAAGCCGTCGATACGGTCGACGACGAAGTCCTCAACCGCGGTGCGAACCGCTTCTCTGATCTTCAGCATCCGCGGCAGGTACTCCGGCCGAATCGCGGCCGCGTCCTGAACGTCGCCGTAGACGAAGTACTCGTCTGGGAGCACCATGCACGGCAGAGCCGCTCTCCTGACCGCCGCCCTTCTCGCCGGCGCACTCACCGCCTGCGCGGACGACAGCAACAGCCAGGGCCGTGCCGAACGCTGGCCGGGCTGCTGATGTCCACCGAGGGGAGGGGTACCGCACCACGCGGACCGACCGCGTCGTCCTGACCCCCGAAGACGAGCAGCGACTCACCGACTGGATACCACCTGGAGCGAGCGCCCCGGCCCCGTCCCGCTGGAGACGGTGATGATCTCACGGCTGCACCCGCCGCTCAACGTCGACGGCACCGAGCACGGCACCACCCGCGACCGCGTCAAGCAAGCACGGGCCCTCTACTACGCCAGCGCCGGGCCGCGCCCGGACAAGTAGCCCGCCCACCGGCGGGAAACAGCCTGGGCGCCCCGCTGCTGGCCTACTCGGGTCCGGGCGGTCCCGCGAAATCGAAGCCTTGCGACCACTGCATCACCGGCCTGTTCTGGCGCAGCGGCACTCACCGCCGCCGGTTGACCGAGGCGGTCGTGGCACGGCTGGGCGTGCGGGTGAACTACGGACGAATTCTGACTTTTCCTCTGGTCAAGAGTCGGTCAGGAACGCGGCTGCGGCCCTGCGGCCTGCCTAGGATCATCTGCGCCGCCTCGTTCGTACGACTCCCAGGAGGCCCGGCGTGCCCGAAGCCGCAGTCGGCGCCGAATCCGGTCCCATACTGCCCCCGCCCTCGCCCGGTCCCGCCCGGCGGCGCACCGCGCTGCTCGCAGCCGGCGCCCTGGCCGCCGCGGCAGCGGTGACAGCGGGGGTGCTGGCCGCCGGTGACTCCGGCGGGGGCCGACCTCAGGCGAGTACGGCCGACGGCCTGCGGCACACCACCGTCGAGGTCACGCCCGCCGGCTGCGGCCGCGGCTGGACCCGCCCCGAACCCGGCCGCCAGATCTTCGACCTCCGCAACACCTCCAGTACACCGGCCGAGGTGTACTTGACCGATCCGAAGACGGGCGCGGTCTACGGCGAGGTCGAAGGACTCGCCCCGGGCACCGTCCGCCCGCTCCGGGTGAGCCTCGGCAACGGCACGTACGCCTTCAAGTGCCTGCCCGACGACGCGGACGCCGTCACCGGCCCCACCGTCCGGATCACCGGCGGGACCGTGCACAGCGGCCCGGCCGCCGTGCCGGTGACCGAGCAGGACCTCATCCCTCCCACGCTCGCCTACCAGAAGTGGATCCAGGCCCGCACCGTCGAACTGGTCAAGAAGACCGACGTACTGCGTGACGCCGTCGACCGCGGCGACCTCGCAGCCGCCCGCGCCGCCTGGCTGCCCGCACACCTGGTGTACGAGCGGATGGGCGCCGCCTACGGCACCTTCGGCGACGCCGACAAGGTGATCAACGGCACCAACGCCGGGCTGTCCAGCGGCGTGCACGATGCAGACTTTGCCGGTTTCCACCGGGTCGAGTACGGACTGTGGCACGGCGAGTCGGCGAGCAGTCTGCGTGGCCCGGCCGACCGGCTCGCCAAGGCCGTACACGCGCTGCGCGACAGCTGGCCCACCCAGCGGATGGATCCGGCCGACGTCGGCCTGCGGGCGCACGAAATCCTGGAGAACACCGTGCAGTTCGAGCTGACCGGCCGTACCGACTACGGCAGCGGCACCAACCTGGCCACCGCCCGCGCCAACCTCGACGGCACCCGGGTGCTGCTCGGGTATCTGCGTCCGCTGCTGAAAACCCGCCAGACGGACCTTGCCGACCTCGGCTCGTGGCTGGACCGCACACAGCACACCCTCGACCGTTTCGACCAGGACGGCCGCTGGACGCCACCGGATCAACTGCCCCGCGCCCAGCGGGAGAAGGTCGACGCCGACCTGGGCGATCTGGTCGAGCGGCTCGCCGACGTGGCCGCCCTCACGGACGTACGGAGGACGGCGTGAAGCGCGTGAACGAGGTCGGGCGCCGGGGCTTCCTGGCGAGCGTCGCGGCCGTGGCCAGCGCGGGACTCGTGGCCGCCGACCACGGTGCCGCCTCCGCTGCACCGTCCCGCGAGGACGCGCGCGTGCGCTTCCAGGGCCGCCACCAGGCCGGCATCACCACTGCGGCGCAGCGCGCCACGGCGTTCGTGTCCTTCGACACCACCGCCGAGAACCGCAGCGAACTCGCCGACCTGCTGCGCACGCTCACCGACCGGGCCCGCTTCCTCACCGACGGCGGCAGCCCGGACGAGCTGGGCATCACCGCCCCGCCCACCGACTCCGGCACCCTCGGCCCCACCGTCCCCGCCGACGCGCTGACCGTCACGGTCGGCGTCGGCGCCTCCCTCTTCGACGACCGCTACGGCCTCGCCAGCCGCAGCCCCCGCCGGCTCACCACCATGCCGTCCTTCCCCGACGACGACCTCGACGCCGCCTGGTGCCACGGCGACGTGAGCGTGCAGTTCTGCGCCGACAGCCCGGACACCGTGCTGCACGCTCTGCGGGATGTCACCCGGCACACCCGCGGCGGCATGCAGGTGCGCTGGCGGATGGACGGCTTCATCAGCCCGCCCCGCCCCTCCGGCGCCCCGCGCAACCACATGGGCTTCAAGGACGGCATCGCCAACCCGGACGTCCGCGACACCCGAGCGATGGACCGTCTGGTGTGGGTGGGCAAGGGCGGTGGCGAGCCCGACTGGGCGACCGGCGGCAGCTACCAGGTCGTACGCCTCATCCGGATGCTGGTGGAGTTCTGGGACCGGGTCTCCATCACCGAGCAGGAACGGATACTCGGCCGCGCCCGCGACACCGGCGCACCCCTGGACGGACGCCACGAGACCGACGCCCCCAACTACCCTCAGGACCCCAAGGGCGACGTCATCCCACTGGACAGCCACATCCGCCTCGCCAACCCGCGCACCATCGCCACCGACGAGCAACGCATCCTGCGCCGCGGCTACAACTACGACCGGGGCATGGACAGCAACGGCAACCTCGACATGGGCCTGCTGTTCTGCAGCTACCAGCAGGACGTGGCACGGCAGTTCGAGGCCGTGCAGAAACGGCTGGCGGGCGAACCGCTGGTCGACTACATCACCCCGTTCGGCGGCGGCTACTTCTTCGCCCTGCCCGGCGTAGGGGAGACATCCGACTGGCTGGGACGCGGCCTGCTGACCTGATCCCGCCCGCCGACGCCGGTCAAGAGCAGGCCAAAAGACCATGAGAATCTCCTGACCGAACATTCGCTCGCCCGTCATTGCCGATGCCCCGCCCCGCCGACACCATGGCCAAAAATCGAGCCGTAGATGCCATGACCACCGATGTCGTGGCAGCGGAACTCAGTGCTCCCGGAAGGCATAACAGCATGATCGGCACAGAAAAAACCCCAGGCGCGCTGCGCCGGTTGACCCACGTGGGCGCCCTGCTCGGCGCCGCCGCCCTAGCAACGGCGAGCGCCGCCGTCCCCGCAGTGGCGTCCTCCGCGCACGACAGCACCGGCACCGCGACGCCGATCAAGCACGTGGTGGTGATCTACGACGAGAACGTCTCGTTCGACCACTACTTCGCCACCTACCCCCAAGCCTCCAACACCGACGGCACCACTTTCAAGGCCGCCAAGGACACCCCGAAGGCCGACAACCTGCTCAACGCCGGGCTGCTGACGAAGAACCCGAACCTGTACGCGCCCAAGCGGCTGGCCAGTTCGCAGGCCATGACCTGCGACCAGAACCACTCCTACGGCCCCGAGCAGTACGCGGCGAACGGTGGCAAGGCCGACAAATACGTCGAGAACACCGAAGTCAACAAGTGCAGCGGGCTCTTCGGCGAGCCCGGCCTGGTGATGGACTACTACGACGGCAACACCGTCACCGGCCTGTGGAACTACGCCCAGCAGTACGCGCTCAACGACACGTCGTACAGCTCGGTCTTCGGCCCCTCCACGCCCGGCGCGCTCAACCTCATATCCGGCCAGACCCACGGCGTCATCTCCGTCGACCCGGCCTCCGGCACCGAGAACCCGAAGCAGACGACGACCCCGGACCCGTCCACCGTGCTCTCCCCCGACGCCAAGGGCGTGGGCACGGTGATCAACGACCCGGACCCGGCCTACGACGACTGCTCGGACAAGGACCACACCAGCACCAGCGCGCTCGCGGCCATGCAGGGCAAGAACATCGGTGACCTGCTCAACGCCAAGGACGTGAGCTGGGGCTGGTTCCAGGGCGGCTTCCGCCCCAGCACCGCCTGGACGGGCAAGAGCGGCGACTACGCCAAATGCGGCGGCACCACCCACACCAACGTCGGCGGCGCGGCGGTGGAGGACTACAGCCCGCACCACTCGCCGTTCGAGTACTACAAGTCGACGTCCAACCCGCACCACCTGGCCCCGAAGAGCATCAGCGAGATCGGCCACAACGGGCAGGCCAACCACAACTACGACCTCACCGACTTCGACGCCGCCCTCAAGACCGGGAACCTCCCGGCCGTGAGCTTCCTGAAGGCCGCCGAGTACCAGGACGGCCACGCCGCGTACTCCGACCCGATCGACGAGCAGCACTTCCTGGTCAAGGAGATCAACGCGCTGCAGCAGTCACCGCAGTGGAAGTCCACCGCGGTCGTGGTCGCCTACGACGACTCCGACGGCTGGTACGACCACGCCACCTCGAAGGTGCTGAACGGCTCCACGGACTCCACCCTCGGCTCCAACGGCAAGGCCCTCGACAGCGCCGCCTGCCAGTCCGGCCCGGCCGCCGCGGGCGGCTACGCGGACCGCTGCGGCCCCGGCACCCGGCAGCCGCTGCTGGTCATCTCCCCCTACAGCAAGGTCAACAAGGTCGACCACACCGCCACCGAGCAGGCATCCATCACCCAGTTCATCGAGAACAACTGGCACACCGGCCGCATCGGCGACGCTTCCTTCGACCAGCGCTCCGGCACGCTGACCAACATGTTCGACTTCCAGCACCCCAACAACAAGCAGGTACTGCTGAATTCGGACGGCTCGGTCAAGTCGGTCAAGAAGATCCCGCATTACGCCCGCACGGCCACGTCCGCGTCCGACCTGGCCGCGTACACCCAGGACCTCGCCGCGCAGAACGTCGCCTACACCGGTTCCAGCTCCACGAGCCTGCCGATCGCCATCGCCGTCGGCATCCTCACCGCCGGCGCGGCAACCACCGCGTTCGCCCTGCACCGACGCAGGACGCGCACGGCAGCATGAGCGCGGCCGGGTAGCGCCCGGCTGATTCCCGGCAATCGCTCACCCTGATGGCAGCGCCCTGGCACGAGGAGGTTCGTCAGGTTGGGTTGGCGCTGTGGTGGCGTGCACGGCCGGCGGAGCAGAACATCGACCGTGCACGCCGCCCGCGTTTCAAACGCTCCCGCCGCGCTCCGCTCAGAGCACAGGATCCTGCGCCTGAACGCCTGCGAGCTTGCTGCCGGATCCGGTGAACGCGAAGGACTGGCCCTTGGCGATGATGTTGTCGGGCGTGCACGGTGTGGTGTTGGGCCAGGTGACGGTCCGGTCCGCCCGCATCACCGCCGGAACCGGCGGATCGGTGGATCAGTCAGTGGTGCGCGCCACGACCTCGGAGATCACCGGGGCCGGGCTCCCGGTCTTCCACAGCAAGCGCACCGTGTCGGCCTTGATGCCGTGCGCGGGCAGGCGCGTGTACGGCCCTGACAGCGCCCCGATGGTCCGTCACACATCGCCGTCCTGAACCTGTACCAGGACCTGGGCGCGACCGTCGCCGGGCTGGAGGACCAGCACCGAGTCCAGTGACTTCGCCGACGGCAGCTTCACGACGAGTGCATCTCCGTCGGCCGGCGGACCGTCGGCGCGGTAGGCGGTGGCCAGGTCCCCGTCCACCGCGGGCCAGCGACGAGCCCTGCGCGGGAGCCGGCGAGGTCCTGGCCCTTCTGGAGTCCGTGTGTGGATCGGCGGTGCCCCTGCCGAAGTCGCGGGCCACACTGGATAGATGCGTGAAGCTGCGTGAAAATGCTAGGTTAGGAGCATCTTCGCGCATGACACTCCAAGACTTGGGCAGGCAGGAGGAACCCATGACCCATGTATCCGAAGAGATCGCGAGCCAGCCAGAGTGCTGGCGCCGCGCGCTGGAGCTGAGCCCCAAGGACCTGCCCGAACCGGGCGAGCGCGTAGCCGTCATCGGCTGCGGGACCTCGCTCTACATCGCGCAGGCCTACGCGTCGCTGCGCGAGTCGGCCGGCCTCGGCGAGACCGACGCCTTCGCGGCCTCCGACTTCCCCACCTCACGTCGCTACGACCGGGTCCTCGCGATCAGCCGTTCCGGCACCACGACCGAGGTGCTGGCCGCGCTCGAACAGATACAACAGATACAAGGGACACCCACGGTCGCCGTCACTGGCGATCTCGCGACGCCGATCACCACAGCTGCCGGCAGCGTCGTCGACCTCGCCTTCGCAAACGAGAAGTCGGTCGTGCAGACCCGCTTTGCGACAACGTGCCTGGCGCTGCTGCGCGGACACCTCGGCCTCGCCCCGGCGGACCTGCCCGAGCAGGCGAAGCAGGCGCTCCTCGCACCGCTGCCCGAAGGCGCCACCACGGCACAGCAGTTCACCTTCCTCGGCACCGGCTGGACCACCGGCATCGCCAACGAGGCAGCGCTCAAGCTGCGGGAGGCCTCCGGGTCCTGGACCGAGTCGTACCCTGCCATGGAGTACCGGCACGGCCCGATCAGTGTCACTGCACCCGGCAGCGTGGTGTGGTTCTTCGGCGAGCCTCCCACCGGCCTCCTCGACCAGGTCCGCGCCACCGGCGCCGTCGCCTCGCTCTCCCCGCTGGACCCGCTCGCCGACCTGATCCGCGCGCAGCGGCTCGCGGTGGAGCTGGCCGAGAGCCGGGGGCTCGACCCCGACCAGCCGCGTAACCTCACCCGCTCGATCATCCTGACCCGGCCATGAGCGAGCACATCGCGAGACTGGTCGACCGATTCGTGATCGCACTCGATGTCGGTGGCACCCAGATCAAGGGCGGCGTGTGCGCAGGGGACGGCACCGTCCTGCACTCCAAACGATGGCTCACCAGGGCCGAACTCGGGCCGAACTCGTTGATCAACACGATCCTCCACTGCGCCGACGAACTAGCGGCCCTCGCCAAGCGCTCGGGCCGGCCCGCGGAAGCGGCATGCACCGTGGTTCCTGGAATCATTGACGAAACATCAGGTACCGCGGTCTACTCCGCCAGCCTCGGCTGGCAGAAGGTGCCGGTGCGGCAGTGGCTCGCCAAGCACCTGGGCCTTCGGGTCGCCTTCGGACACGACGTCCGGGCCGG
This sequence comes from Streptomyces sp. NBC_00873, assembly GCF_045207415.1. Taxonomy (NCBI): domain Bacteria; kingdom Bacillati; phylum Actinomycetota; class Actinomycetes; order Kitasatosporales; family Streptomycetaceae; genus Streptomyces; species Streptomyces sp. NBC_00873. The sequence goes on along the minus strand of NZ_CP108803.1, from coordinate 8,053,868 downwards.
CGGCCTCGCCGAGGCGCGCCTGGGTGCTGGGCGCGGCTGCGGCAGTTTCCTCTTCGTCCCGCTCGGCACCGGGATCGCCGCCGCCATCATGGCCGACGACCGGGCCCTGCCCGGCGCCCACGGGTCCGCCGGAGAACTCGGCCACCTGGTGGTGCGCCCCGGAGGCGACCCCTGCTCCTGCGGCAACCATGGCTGCCTGGAGACCCTCGCCTCCGCCTCCGCCATCGCCCGCCGTTACACCCAGGCGACGGGAGAACGAGAAGTCATCGCCGAGGAGATCCACCGCCGCGCAGAGGCCGGCGACGCGGACGCCGCGAGGATCTGGGGCGACGGCATCGAGGCACTCGCCGACGGGCTGGCCGCCACCGTCACCCTCCTCGACCCCGAGCGCATCGTCCTCGGCGGCGGCCTGGCCAAGGCCGGCGAGGCGCTTTTCGCCCCGCTCCGCACCGCGCTGGCCCGGCGGCTCACCTTCCAGCGGGCGCCGCAGCTGCTAGCCGCCGAACTCGGCCACGAAGCCGGCTGCCTCGGCGCCGCCCTGCTCGCCCAGGAGCTCCTGCACAGCCGGAGCCATCGGCGAGGCGGTGCCGAATGATCCTCACCGTCACCCTCAACGCCGCCGTCGACGTCACGTACCACCTCGACCGAGTCCACCGGCACGGCAGCAACCGCGTGCACGAGGTCGCCCAGCGCGCCGGCGGCAAGGGCATCAACGTCGCCCGGGTACTCACCGCGCTCGGCCACGCCACCGTGGTCACCGGCCTGGCCGGCGGCGCGACCGGCGAGGCCGTCCGGACCGACCTGGCGGCATCCGGGCTGCACGACGAACTGATGGCCATCGAGGGGCAGACCCGCCGCACCGTCGCCGTCGTCGAGGACCAGGACGGCGACGCCACGATGTACCTGGAACCCGGACCCACCGTTACCCTCGCGGAGTGGTCGCGCTTCCTGGCCCGTTACGAGCAACTGCTCTCCGACGCGGCGGCCGTGGTTCTCTGCGGCAGTCTGCCTGTCGGCCTGCCACAGAACGCCTACCGGCTCCTCGTCAGTCTCGCGGCCTCACGTCGGGTACCCGCGATTCTCGATGCCGACGGCGACGCTCTGCGTGCCGGACTCTCCGCAGGGCCGGCTCTGGTCAAACCCAACGCCCACGAACTCGCCACCGCCACGGGCACGGCCGACCCGCGAGCAGGAGCCCAGGCACTGCGCGCCGCCGGGGCCCACGCCGCGGTCGTCTCACTCGGTCCGGGAGGGCTGCTCGCCACCACCCCCGAGGGGAGTTGGCAAGCCCGCCCGCCCGGGAAGGTTCGTGGCAATCCGACCGGCGCGGGCGACTCCGCCGTCGCCGCTCTCGCCGTCGGCCTCGTGGAAGCTACCCCTTGGCCCGAACGCCTCACTCACGCGGTCGCCCTGTCCGCGGCCACCGTGCTCGCCCCGCTGGCGGGAAGCTTCGACCCCGCCGACTACCGCCGCCTGCTGCCCCTCGTCCGGGTGCAGCCGCTCAACCCCACGTCCCCTCAAGGAGAGTCATGACCCTCGTAGGCACGGGCGACATAGTCTCCCCCGCGGTCCTCGCCGGTTGCGGCGTCGGCGCCTTCAACGTCATCCAACTCGAGCACGCCGAGGCCATCGTCGCGGGCGCCGAACGCGCCGGGGCACCGGTGATCCTCCAGATCAGCGAGAACGCCGTCCGCTACCACGGCGCGCTGGCTCCGGTCGGCGCGGCCACCCTGGCGGTCGCCCGGGCCGCGAATGTGCCGGTCGCCGTCCACCTCGACCACGCGACCTCGCCCGAGCTGGTCCGCGAAAGCGTGGAACTCGGCTTCACTTCGGTCATGTTCGACGCCTCCGCGCTCGACTACGCGGACAACGTACGCGCCACCGCCGAAGTCGTCGCCCACTGCCACGCGGAGGGCGTCTGGGTCGAGGCCGAACTCGGCGAGGTGGGCGGCAAGGACGGCGTCCACGCACCCGGTGCCCGCACCGACCCGGCCGAGGCTGCCGCCTTCACCGAGAGCACCGGCGTGGACTCGCTCGCGGTGGCCGTTGGCACCTCGCACGCCATGCTGACCCGCGACGCCGTCCTCGACTTCGAGCTGATAGCCGCCCTCAGCAAGGCCGTTCCGGTGCCGCTGGTGCTGCACGGATCCTCCGGCGTGGCCGACGAGCACCTGACCGCGGCCGTTGAGCACGGTATGACCAAAATCAACATCGCGACCTACCTCAACCATGCGTTCACCGCCGCGGTACGCGAACGGCTCGCCGCCGACGTCGAGTTGGTCGACACCCGGCGCTACCTCGGCGCCGGCCGAACCGCCGTGGCCGACGAGGTGGCCCGCCTGCTCGGCGTGCTACGCGCCCGCCGTCCCTGATGTCGGGGCCCGGTCCCGGTGCCCGGCCTTCGTGTGAACCATCACGAGTCGGCTGCCCGTCACGGCGCCGACTCGATTTTCCGCATGCGATTCCCCATCACCGTTCTCCGGTTGGCAGCCGGCCCGTACGAAAACCCAGGTGAACGGGAATCGGATGCCGGACGTATTCTCACCGAGCTCGCCCACGCATTCCAGAAGCCGCTGAGCAACCTTTCTGCCATTCCCGTGAACGGTGCCCGCAGAATCGGCTGTGGGCTGGGAAAACAAGCGCCGGTACCTGCAGGGAGGTCACTTCGGGCTGCCCTGGAATAGCTCGAATCGAAATTTTTTCAGCCCGCATCCGTTACCTCGAATTCACTCACCGCGCGTTCCCTGCGTAATGTCGGCGCACCTAGGCTGCCACTCGGTCGAAATTGACCTCAGCCAACCGCAGGGGAATTCCTTCATTGGGTCCGGCTGATTCCACTTGACGGAAAAGGAGCTTCCAGGTGACGGGTACAAGCCGTCGGAACTTTCTCGGTATGGCTGGCGCATCGCTGGCCGGTGCCGTGGCGACTCAACTGCTTCCAGGCGCGATCGGCAAGGCGCTGGCGATCGAACCCACCCGCAGGACAGGGACGGTCGAGGACGTCGAGCACGTGGTGATCCTGATGCAGGAGAACCGCTCGTTCGATCACTATTTCGGCACGATGCGGGGTGTGCGCGGGTACGCGGACCCTCGGCCACACATCCTGCCGAACGGCCGGCCGGTGTGGTATCAGCCGCCGGCCCGTGTACACGCCGGAAACTACAACGCCCGGGGCCTGCCGGCCGATGCGGAGTACGTGTTGCCGTTCCCGGTGGATGCGCTGCGTACCAGCGAGCACATCGTCGGGACCAATCATGGTTGGGGCAGCGGGGAACTGCTGTGGAACCAGGGCCGGTACGACGGGTGGGTGAACGAGAAGCAGGACGTGTTCACCATGGCTCACCTGAAGCGGTCGGAGTTGCCTTATCACTTCGCCCTGGCGGAGGCGTTCACAGTGTGCGACGCGTACCACTGCTCGATGCCTGCCGACACCGCCCCTAACCGCATCATGCTGTGGAGCGGCACGATCGACCCGCAAAACCGGCTGGGCCGCAAGCCGAATGGCCCCGGTATCGGGGAGCGTGGTGGCGTCAACGGCTATACGTGGACCACCTACCCGGAGCGGTTGCAGGCCGAGGGAGTCAGCTGGAAGCTGTATCAGGGCGGCACCGGGATTCCTGGCCAGCCGACGGACAACTTCACCGACAACTCACTGGAGTTCTTCTCCCGTTACCAGGTCCGGGAGGGTGCATCGGGACCGCTGGTGGAGCAGGGCGTGTCCACCCATACGCTGAAGGAATTCCGCAGCGATGTGGTGAGCGGGAAACTGCCGCAGGTGACATGGGTCGTACCGCCGTACCAGTACAGCGAACATTCCTCCGCCTCCCCCGCCGACGGGGCGTACTACATCGACCACGTCCTGGAAGCACTCGTGGCCAACCCCGAGGTGTGGAGCAAGACCGTCCTGATCATCAACTACGACGAGAACGACGGTCTGTTCGACCACGTCGTTCCCCCCATGCTGCCTGTGACCAACAAGGTCGGCACCGACGGGCTCGTATCGCAGAGCCTGGCAGCCAGCCTGGCCGACGAAATCCTGGACTTTGACGTCTGGCGCGCGGGCGAATCGCCGTCGGGCGACAGTGCTCGCGGGAAGCAACCCGCCGGGTTGGGTTCCCGAGTGCCGATGATCGTTGTGTCGCCGTTTTCGAAGGGCGGCTGGGTCTGTTCCGAGACGTTCGACCACACCTCGGTGCTGCGGTTTCTCGAGACCCGATTCGGTGTCGCCGAGCCGAACATCAGCGCCTGGCGGCGCTCGGTGTGCGGTGACCTCACCTCCGCGTTCGACTTCGCCCGGCCCGACAGCGAGCCCGTCACCCCTGCGGTACCGAAGGCGATGCAGAGTCAGCACCAGCCGTTCTCCGTCAGGCTGCCGCAGGCGATGCCTGAGCAGGAGCCCGGTGTCCGCCCAGCACGGCCGCTGCCGTACCGGTTCGCCGTCGGACTCAGCGACAAGCGGGATGCGCGGTCGCTCTCGCTGCAGTTCGTCAACAGCGGAGAGGTGGGCACGTACTTCTACGTATACACACACAACGACTCGCCGCGCCGCTACACCGTGGCTGCTCACGACACCATCAGCGACGTCTGGGACAGCGCCCTGGCAACCGATGCGCAGGGCCACTACGACCTGCGCGTGACCGGGGCCAACGGATACCTCGGCCACTTCACCGGCACCACCGCGAACACCGCGGAACCGCGGGTATCGGTACGCCTCGACGACACCGGAAGTCCCCAGCTGGTCCTCGACGTCAGCAACCCTGGTACCGCCCCCCGGACGCTCCACATCCGTAACGACTACAGTCACGCCGCCCAGCGCGCCGTCAATCTCAAGCCGGGCGAAACCACCAAGGTCACGTGGGAAACCGAGTCTGCGCACGGCTGGTATGACATCTCGGTGACCGACAAGGCCGACCCGAGCTACCTCCGCCGGTTCGCCGGCCACCAGGAGACCGGACGTCCCAGCTTCAGTGATCCCGGGCCGATACGTGCCATGCCGTCGGTCGCCCTCCAGGTGCCCGAATTGGTCAAGGGCGGCCAGTCCTTCACCGCAACCACGACGGTCAGCGTGCCTGCCGACGAGCTCCCGGCCACCAATGTGACCGCCGCGCTCGCGGCGCCCGACGGCTGGACCGTCACCCCGCACACCGCAGCGGCCGACCCCGTCCGGGTCCTGGGCGGAACATCGGCCACCTTCACCTGGGACGTCACCGCGCCGGCCGCCGTCGGCAAGGTGAACCCGCTCACCACCACCGTGCGGTTCGATCAGGGCGGCGAGTCGCAGATCGTCAGCGACGAGCGGATCGTCGAGGGGCTCATCCGCCTCGTCCCGCAGTCGAAGATGTCGGTGGCCTACGTGGACAGCCAGGAGACCGTCGGCGAGAAGGCCCCGGCCACCAACGTCCTCGACGGCAACCCGGGCACCATCTGGCACACCCAGTGGTCCCCCACCTCCGCACCGATGCCGCACGAGATCCAGCTCAACCTCGGCGGCGATTACACCGTGAACTGTCTGAACTACCTGCCACGCCAGGACAATTCCAACGGCCGCATCGCCAAGTACGAGGTGTACACCAGCAAGGACGGCACCAACTGGGGCAACCCGGTCGCCACCGGAACCTGGACCGACACCAACGCGGAGAAGCAGGCCAGCTTCACCCCGGTCAGCGCGCACTACATCCGGCTGCGCGCGCTCAGCGAAGTACACGGCAACCCGTTTACCACGGCCGCCGAGATCAACGTCCGCCTGGCCGACTGACGACCGCCCCATCCCGGCAGGGCGCGCAGGCATCACGCCCGCCCTGCCGGGCCTTCACTCCAACGAACAACTCGGTCGCCTGTATCCGGATGTCCTCGCGAAGCCCTCCGTCCTGGCGAGTGCCACGCGGGTGTCGGCCTTTGCAGCCCATCCGCCACTTCTCGTTAGCCATGAGGCCCTCCAACGGAAAAGCCCCCACTGGTTACGGTAGCTTTAACGATGTTTTAGCAGGTCAGGCGGACAGAAGCAGCGTAAAACGGATGACCCTAGGATTGGGACTCCCCAACCAGCACATCGTGGGCTTAACTTAGGTGTCATGACCTCCCCCCGCTCCACCTACGGCGGCGGCTACTACGCCGCACCGTCGTACCCCGACACTCCGATCTACGACTCCCTGGTCGCGGAGCGGGGTACACCTCAGATTGCCCCGATCCGAGTGCCGGCCTCGTACGACACCGGAAACAGCTACCTGCCGGCGCTCCCGTCGGCGCTGCCGGCGCTTCCCGCGGCGCCTTCCCAGCCGAACCCGTCGTACGGCTACCCGCAGCAGATGGCCGCACCGCAGCAGAACTACGCGCCGATGCAGCCGGCTCATCTGGAGCACGCTCCCGCGCCGTACATCCCGCAGCAGCCGACCGGCATGCGGGGCGGCTACCAGACGCCTCAGCCCCAGCAGCAGCGCCCGGCGCCGGGCACGGGGTACGAGTCGATGCGTCCGGCGTCGCCGCGGCCCGTACCCGCGCCCTCTCCGTACGAGGACCCGCACAACCGCCCGTACCAGGGCCGGGGGTACTGAGGCCGGCCGGCCTGAGCCGCCGCAGAACCAGCTGCACACGGCCGCGGTCCGTCCCGGGGCCCGATCCGAAGGACGGGCCCCGGGGGGACTGGCAGGATGGGGGCATGCGTCCTCCCGCACTGCGCGCCGTACACATCCATCCGGTCAAGTCGCTGGTCGGATGCGCGCCCGGCGAGGCCGCCGTCGAGCCATGGGGACTCGACGGCGACCGCCGGTGGATGCTGGTCGATACCACGGGCCGGGCCGTCACACAGCGGCAGCAGCCGCGCATGGCGCTGGTCTCCGCCGTGCCGCTGCCCGGGGGCGGCATCGGTCTGTCGGCGCCGGGGAGCGCGCCGCTGGCCGTCGAGGTGCCCGAGCCCGGACGCACGGTCCCCGTGGCGCTGCACCGGTCCACCATCGAGGTGGTGGAGGCTGCGGCCGCCGCCCACACCTGGTTCAGCGACCGCCTGGCCACGGAGGTCCGGCTCGTCCATCTCGACGCGCCCGGGACCCGCCGTCTCATCAATCCCGCGTACGCGCGCCCCGGTGAGACCGTCGGATTCGCCGACGGCTACCCGCTGCTCCTGACCTCCAGCGCCTCGCTGGACGCCTTGAACTCACTCATCGCGCAGGGCGACCACGCAGACGAGGGGCCGCTGCCGATGAACCGTTTCCGGCCGAATGTCGTCGTGGACGGCACGGCGCCGTGGGCGGAGGACGGATGGGACAGGATCGCCATCGGCGATGTCCCGTTCCGCGTGGTCAAACCCTGTGACCGCTGTGTCATCACCACCACCGACCAGGTCACGGCGGAGCGCGGCAAGGAGCCGCTGCATACCCTCGCGCGCCACCGCCGTGCCCGGCAGGACCTGCTGTTCGGCCAGTATCTGATTCCGGACGGGACCGGAGTGATCCGGATCGGGGACCCGGTTCGGATTCTCGGCTGACGGCCCGGCCGGGAGGGGAACTCGCGGGACCGGACCGCGCGTTGGACGGGGTGAGGTAGCTCTCTCTTCGTCTGCTCGGCGCGCGGGCTGTGCCGTATCGGGATATGACGGATGCGGAAGGGGGTGCAGGACTGTGCGAGCGGTATCGGGAGTATGGCGTTGGCGACACAATCCCCTGCGCCGCGCCACTGACCGGCGCGAGGCGTGGGTGGCTCTGGTGGCGCTGCTGTTGATGGCGGTGGCGGCGCCTGCGCTCGGGGGGCTGTGCGGGTCGCTCATGGACGACGTCCTGCAGGAGTCGGTACGGATCCAGCAGGCGCAGCGGCATGCCACGACGGCGGTTGTGGTGCGCCCGGCGTCGGCGGCGCCGCGTCTGGTCTCCGACCCCGAGGTCTCCTCGGAGCGCACGACGCAGACGTCGGTGGTGGCGCGCTGGAAGGCCCCGGACGGCACAGCCCGCAGCGGAAGGGTCGCGACCTCTTCGAAGGTCACCGATCCCGGCTCCCGGGTGCGGATCTGGACCGACCTGGACGGCCGCCCGGCGGCGGGCCCGATGGATGTGCCGACGGCCCACACCCATGCGGCACTGGCCGGATTCGGGGTGATGCTGCTGGGCATCGCACTGATTGAGGGCGGGCGGCGCCTGATCGTATGGCACATGGTGCAACGGCGGTATGCGCGGCTCGACCGGGCGTGGGCCGAGGCCGGTCCGGACTGGGGCAGGACGGGCACCGGCAGCTGATGAGCTGGGATCCCGTCAACTCCCGCCCTCCGCGCGCGCTACGGTGGACCGGTCCGCTCACCTCTTCGGCGGACGGATCCGTGACGACCCCTGCCGCAAGGCCGGCCGCACGGGCATCGGACACGCACGAGGTGGGGGCACAACAGCGCCATGGCACAGGGCACGGTCCAGGTGACGCACACCGGCACATCGCGGTGGCGGCGCCGCACTGGCGAATACGCCTCCCTCACCGCAGCCCTTGACGCCGCGGCGGACGGTGATGTCCTCACCGTCGCGCCGGGCACCTACCGGGAGAATCTCGTCCTGCACCGCGCGGTGACCCTGCGCGGTCCGGAGGGCTCCGTCGGCTCCGTCCGGATCGCGCCGGTCGACGGCGTACCGCTGACGGTGCGTGCCTCCGCCGTCGTCCAGGATCTGCATGTGGAGGGCCAGGACTCGGCGGCCCCCGCACTGCTCATCGAGGACGGCGCCCCCGAGCTGGCGGATCTGCGGATCGTGACGCGGTCGGCCGCCGGGATAGAGGTGCGCGGTACGGCCCGGCCGAACGTGCGCCGCTGCACGGTCGACAATCCGGCCGGGGTCGGCATTGCCGTGCTCGACGGTGCGGGCGGGGTGTTCGAGGAGTGCGAGATCGTGTCGGCCGGGCAGTCCGGGGTCTCGGTGCGCGACGGTGCGCATCCGCGGCTGGAACGCTGCCGGGTCCATCACTCCTCGGGTGCCGGACTGAGCATCACCGGTGAGGGCAGCGCGCTGGAGGCCGTCGGCTGCGAGGTGTACGAGATCAAGGGCAGCGGTATACAGGTCACCGCCCGCGCCTCCGCGCACCTCACCGACTGCACGGTGCACCGCACTTCGGCGGACGGGGTCACGCTCGACACGGACGCGGTGCTGACTCTCGCCGACTGCGACATCCATGACATCCCGGAGAACGCGGTGGATCTGCGCTCCCGTTCGGTCCTCACCCTGACGCGTTCCACGGTCCGCCGCTTCGGGCGCAACGGCCTGTCGGTGTGGGACCCGGGCACCCGGGTCGACGCCAACCAGTGCGAGATCCACGACAGTACGGGCGACTACCCGGCGGTCTGGGTGAGCGACGGCGCGACCGTGATACTGGACTCGTGCCGGGTCCATGACGTGCCGGACGCGATCTTCGTCCTCGACCGGGGCTCGCGCGCCGATGTCGTCGACAGCGATCTCACCCAGGTCCGCAACACGGCGGTGTCGGTGAGCGACGGGGCGACCGCACAGCTCGACGACTGCCGGATCCGGGAGGCGTCCACCGGCGCCTGGTTCCGCGACCACGGCAGCGGCGGCACGCTGAACAACTGCACCATCGACACGGCACAGACCGGGGTCATCGTCACCAAGGGCGCCGACCCGACCATCGAGCGCTGCACGGTCACCTCGCCCGCCGAGGCCGGTTTCTACGTCTCCGCCGAGGGACGCGGCACCTTCGACAGCTGCCGGGTCACCGGCAGTGACGGATATGGCTTCCACGTGATGGACGGCTGCCGTTCGACGCTGACCCGGTGCCGTACCGAGCGGTGCGCGCGCGGCGGCTACGAGTTCGCCGAGGGCGGCTCGCACGGCGACGGGCAGGGGACGGGCCCAGTCGTCGAGGACTGCACCAGCGACGAGAGCGCACTGCGCACCGCCACTCCCCCGCCGCCCACGGTGCTGACGGCCGCCCAGTCGGCCCCCGGGCTGCTCGATGCGGTGCCCACGCAGCGCCCGGCCGTGCCCGCCGCCGTCGAGGCACCCGCCGAGCCGGTACGTACCTCGGGCGCCGTTCTCGGTGAACTGGACGCGCTGGTCGGCCTGGACAGCGTCAAGCGCGAGGTACGTGCACTCACCGACATGATCGAGGTGGGCCGCCGCCGCCTGGAGGCGGGGCTGAAGGCCGCGTCGGTGCGACGCCATCTCGTCTTCACCGGCTCCCCCGGCACCGGCAAGACGACCGTAGCCCGACTGTACGGCGAGATCCTGGCCTCGCTCGGGGTGCTGGAGCGGGGGCATCTCGTCGAGGTGTCCCGGGTCGATCTGGTCGGCGAGCACATCGGCTCGACCGCCATCCGTACCCAGGAGGCGTTCGAGCGGGCGCGCGGCGGGGTGCTGTTCGTCGACGAGGCGTACGCGCTGTCGCCGGAGGACTCCGGCCGGGACTTCGGCCGCGAGGCGATCGACACGCTCGTGAAACTGATGGAGGACCACCGGGACGCGGTGGTCGTGATCGTCGCCGGTTACACCCACGAGATGGAGCGGTTCCTCACCGTCAACCCAGGCGTGGCGTCCCGTTTCTCACGGACCATCACCTTCAGCGACTACGAGCCCGCCGAACTGCTGCGGATCGTCGAGCAGCAGGCCGAGGAGCACGAGTACAGCCTCGCCGAGGGCACCGGAGAGGCGCTGCTGAAGTACTTCACCGAGCTGCCCAAGGGTCCGGCGTTCGGCAATGGCCGGACCGCCCGCCAGACCTTCGAGTCGATGGTCGAGCGGCATGCCGGCCGGGTCGCCCAGCTCGCCGAGCCGAGCACGGACGACCTCACCCTGCTCTACCCGGAGGACCTGCCGGAACTCCCCTGAGTCTCCTCGGAGCCCGCGTCGGCCTGGCGGGGCAGCGCCGGCCCGAGCCGGACGAGCAGCGCCGCCCGTTCCTCGGCGAAGACCGGGTCGGCCTGGTAGTCCGAGTGGCCCAGCACCGGTTCGGGCAGCGGGTGCTCCGGCGTACGCCCGTAGACCAGCGGGTCCCGCAGAGGCCCCCGGTCCACTTCGGGGCCGGCCCCCACGTCGAGCCGGACCTGACCGCCGATCGGGTCGGTGGCCCGCCACAGGTTGCGCCAGCAGTGCACGGACCGGTGCAGTCCATGCAGCGGTCCGGGACCGAAGTAGGCCGGGAACCAGCGCCCGTACAACCGCTCGATCGGCGAACCGTAGGTGAGGAGCGCGACCCGTTTGCGGGCCCCGGCCGACAGCTGCCAGACGGCGGACGCCGCGAGAACGCTGCCCTGGGAGTGCCCGGAGATGACGAGCCTGCCGCGGGTGCGGCCTGTCCAGCCGGACATCCGGGATGCCAGATCGGGGACGGCGCGCTCGGCGTAACAGGGGGGCGCGAAGGGGTGGGCGGCGCGCGGCCAGAACGTACCGACGTCCCAGAGGATGCCGATGGTGCGCCGGGTGGAGGCGTCCCGGTAGGCGCGTCGACCGCAGGTCACAAAGACGATGAAACCGAAGCCGATCAGCCAGGAGCCGGTCGACTGGGCGGCTTCCGCGACCGACTCGATGAACGGACCGGCACCGTCCAGCGCCAGCCCCGGCACCTCCCCGCTCACCCATGCCCCGGCGACCGCTCCCGCGCCGAGCAGCAGGGTGGCGCCGGAGACCAGCCCGAGGAGCCAGGGCGCGGAGTCGGTGAGCGCGGCCAGGGCCCGGGTCCTGGCGATCTGCCGGGTACGGGCGGCGTCCGGCCGCTTCTCCCTGTACTCCTTGTCGACCTCGGGTTCCATGGCGCGGGCGGCGAGCCAGGTGCGTACGCCCAGCACGACGACGGGAATCAGCAGCAGGACCAGGAGCACCGGGATGACCGAGGCCTGCCAGCTCAGCAGGACCGGGGGCCCGTCGATGAGGGAGCTCCGGCCCATGCCGGGAGTGCCCGGTCCGTCGAGCCAGTCGGCGACGCGCTGGGCGACCCCGCCGGACATGACGCCGCCGAGGGCGCAGGCGAGCATCGCGACCGCGGGGCCGCCGAGTCCGTACATGACCGTACGCGGCTCGGGCGTCCGGCGGTACAGGCCGAGCGCGACCGCCGCGAGGGCGACCACGAGCATGCCCTGGCCGACGGTGAGGACGTGGAAGGTGACGTCTCCGGGAAGCGTGCCGGCGGAGACCCAGCCGGGACGGGACCAGGCCGCGTGCACCGCGGTGACGACGAGCAGGGCGAGGGCGGTGCCGGGCAGCCAGGTGATGACGGCGCCGTCGAGCCGGTTGTCGAGCCGCCGCTCGCTGCGACCGCGGCTGCAGACCACCCAGAGCACGACGAGCGTGCCCAGCACGAGCATCGCCTCGATCAGCTGCCCCAGGAACTCGGGTACGGGGCCGGTGACGGCGCGGTCGTGACGGGCCGCGGCACCCGCGACGGAGTCCGCCACGGTCAGGAACCCGGCGGCGGTGTGCGCGGCCCGCAAGCGGGCGACGAGCCGCCGGCCGTACCAGAAGCCGGGGCGGCCGAGGGCGGGGCGGCCGACGGGGGTTTCGGCGGCGGGGGTTTCGGTGGTGGAGGCGGCCTCGGTCCCGTTGTCGAGGACGTCGTCGTCCGGTTCCGCGCCGGTGAGCGGGCGCTGCGACTCGTAGGCGCTCCAGGTCCGGTTGGACAGGAACCAGAGCAGCCCCACCAGTACGGTGGGCACCAGAGCCGCCAGCGCGAGCCGCCGCCCCGGCTGCGCCCACCAGCCGTCCTGCGCCGTCGACAGGAAGCCGAGCCAGGACCGTTGGTTCGAGCACTCCGGTACACCCGCGCACTGCCAGGCCACCAGATCCAGCGCGACCTCGCACGCCGCAGCCGTCAGCAGGACGGTCAGGCTGAGGGCGACGAGGCGCACGAGTACGCCGTACAGCCGGACCGCGCGGGTGCGGCCCTTGGCCGTGGGCCGCATCCAGTGGGCCAGGTTGACGACCATGAACGGGAGCAGCAGCAGCCACAGCGCGCGCGAGCCGTTGCCGGAGGTGAGATTGGACCAGCAGTACGCCTCCTCGATGGGCCGGTCCCGGTACCGCTCCGGGTGCTCTTCGGCGTCGACGTCCCCCGAGCGCCGGAAAATGGCAGCCGTCGCATCACCGGTGACCCGGGCGATGCGCGGATCCCGGAGCATCGACTGGGGGGTGGCTCCGCCGACGCCATGGACCAGGAGTTCCAGCGCGGCCCCCGTGCTGTGCGGGGCCTCGGTGACAGGGGGCACGTGGATGACTCGCTCTCTTGCTGTCGCGGCGTTCCGGCCCGCGTACTGATGCGTCGTCACCAGAATCCCGGAACCCGGGCCAGGCCGGTACCCGGATCACCGAATCTCCCCAGTGGAGCGCTTGACGGAGCTGCGTGGCAGGATGAGCCTGTCCGAAGACTGCTGAACCGACGGACTGCTGTACGGAAACCAGAGGGAAGGACCGGACCCGGCGTTGAGCGAGAATCAGAATCTCCTCGCGGAGCAGCGGCGTGCACTGATTCTCGACGAGGTGCGCAGGCGCGGCGGGGTCAGGGTCAATGAGCTGACCCGCAAGCTGAGCGTCTCCGACATGACCGTGCGCCGCGACCTGGACGCGCTGGCCCGTCAGGGAGTCATCGAGAAGGTGCACGGCGGCGCTGTGCCGGTCGTCGAGGCGAGTACGCACGAGCCCGGTTTCGAGGCCAAGTCGACGCTGGAGCTGACCGCCAAGGAGGACATCGCGCGGGCCGCCGCCGCGATGGCCGTTCCCGGCAGCGCGATCGCGCTCTCCGGTGGTACGACGACGTATGCGCTGGCCCAGCACCTGCTGGACGTACCGGAGTTGACGGTGGTGACGAACTCGGTGCGGGTCGCCGATGTGTTCCATGCCGCGCAGCGGCTGACGGGCGGCCCGCGGGCCGGGGCCGCCACGGTGGTGCTCACCGGTGGGGTGCGGACTCCGTCGGACTCGCTGGTCGGCCCGGTCGCCGATCAGGCGATCGGTTCGCTCCACTTCGATGTGCTGTTCCTCGGGGTGCACGGGATCTCGGTCGAGGCCGGGCTCTCCACACCGAATCTGGCGGAGGCCGAGACCAATCGGCGCTTCGTGCACTCGGCGCGGCGGGTGGTGGTGGTCGCCGATCACACCAAGTGGGGCACGGTGGGCCTGAGTTCGTTCGCGACGCTGGAGCAGGTGGACACCTTCATCACGGATTCCGGTCTGTCCGCGGGTGCCCGCGAGGAGATCGAGGAGCACATGCCGGGCCTGGTGGTGGCGGGCGAGACGGCGGCCGGCGACCTCTCCGAGCGCTGAGGGAACGGGGATCCCGGGGGCAAGCCGGAGGTTCCGCTCAGCTCGCGCCGTGGCCGGGACGTCCTAGGATCCTGCTGTGGCCGTATTCCGCATCGAACGCTTCACGTCTCTCCCCGCCGCCGAGTCCTGGCGTCGGGTGACCGACTGGGAACGGCACTGCGCGCACGTCCCGCTGACCCGGATCACCGTCCCGACCGGACTGCCCACCGGGATCGGGACCGTCTTCGTGGCCCGCACGGGTGTGGGTCCGCTGGCGTTCGACGATCCGATGGAAGTGGTGCGCTGGATGCCGCCGGTGACCGGGCGAGCCGGGCTCTGCCGGCTGGAGAAGCGCGGTTCGGTGGTACTGGGCCGGGCGTCGATCGATGTGTATCCGACGGCGTCCGGGTCCCACGTGGTGTGGGTGGAGGAACTCCGTATCCGGCTGCTGCCGCAGTGGGGCGATCCGCTGATCGTGGGAACGGGCCGCCGGCTGTTCGGCCGAGTGCTGGACGGCCTCCTCGACGGCCCGGTGCGCCCGTAACTCCCGCGGTGCGCGGCGGCCGCCTCGGCCATGCAGCCGACGCCGCAGCCGGGCAGCCGTGCATCCGGACCTGCGCCCTGTGTGACCGTCACACGATCGATTCGTTTGTCGGTACGACGGTTATCGCCAACGGCTCGGAAGGCACCGATCCCATGCCGATCCACCCATCCCGGCAGCGCTCCACCCGCAGCAGCGAACGTCCCGGCGTCCAGCAGGCCGAAGCCGCGCTCGTGGAACACTACCCACGTCTCGTCCGGCTCGCCTACCTCGTTCTGCCGCCGTCGCTCGGCCGGCACCGACGGGTCCTCGCCGCCCATGCGGCCGTCCAGCGCGCCCTGCCCGGCCGGCGCACCGCCACCGCGGGACCTCCCGAACCGCTCCGGACCCGGGTCCCGGCACAGGGGCGGAGCGTACCGTCCCCGAGGCATCCCGCCGCGGCGCACGGCGCTTCCTCCGCATACGCCTGGGTGCGGCTGCGGGTGCTGCGTACCGCGCTGGCGTACGAGCGGCGGCCCCGCTGGTGGCCCGCGCGGATCCCGGCACCGGCCTCGCTGCGCCCCGCGCTCCCCTTCGTCCGGGGGCTACGGCTCTTCCCGCGTGCCGGTGGCGCGGAGGAACTGGCCCTGAACCGGACACTGTCCACGGTGTCCGCTGCCGTGCGGGCGGCGTTCACGCTGCGGCTACTGGAGGAACTGACCGACCTCGAGGCGACGGTGCTGCTCGCCCGGGCGGGGGCGAGCGATGCGGCGGGCGCGGTACGTGCGGCCGGACGGCTGGGGTCCGCCGACCGGCCGCGGACCGAATCGCTGCTGCGCTCCGCCGAGTTCGACCCGTGCACGCTCCAGACCCGCCCCAGCGATCTGTTGCGGCGCAGGCACAGGCTGCGGGCGGTGGCCTCCGCCGCCGCGCTGTGCGTGATGGCGGGCGGTCTGGTCGCCCTGGCCGCGGAGGACGGTCCGGACGGCCCGCAGGACGGTCCCGCGCGGGCCGGAGCCGCCGCCGTCGATCCGGCAGCGCTGCTGCGTACGGCTGCCACGGAATGGGCGGACACCTCGCGCGTCGACTTCACCGCGTGGCCGGCCCGCGGGGACCGTACCCAGGACCGGGATCTGCTCGGCCGGGCGCTGCGTACCTGGGGGCACACGCCGCGCACCGTCCACGTCTCCACGTCGCCCGGGACGCTCTCCGTACCGCCCGCCCAGCCGCCCCGGCTGCTGTACGCGGGCGAGGTGGACGGTGCGGCCGTGGTGCTGTTCCACGACGGCGGCGTTCGCGTGGTGCGTTACGCGGAGCCGCTGACCAGAGCCGGGGCGGCCGCGCTCGACTTCGCCCGGACCGATGACGCGGACGTGACGACGGGGGCGGCCGTCGTGGTCAGCCGCAGGGGGGACGGGGCCCGGTTCCTGCTCGCCCCGTGGGTCTCGGGGACCACCACGCGCGATCTGCTGGCGCCGAGAGCTCCGGCGCGGTCGCTGAAGGTGGGCCGCGACGGTGTCACCGCACCCGTATCGCGCCCCTCGCCGAACGGCAGTTGTGGCTCCTGGCCAGTGATGCAGCTGCGCTCTTCGGAGCGCATCGCCGAGAACCACTCATTCCTCCTCACCGATCTGGGCGATCTCGCTCCGGTCCATCTCACGTACACACCGCTGCCCGGCAAGGGCGCGCCGCCACGCGGGCCGCGCGAGGCGACGGGTGGTCCGGCCCTGCTGAGCTGGGCACGTACGGTGTGCTCGCTGCGGGCGCTGCGGGGCAGCGGGGTCCGTGCGGTCAACAACTGGGCCTTTGCCCGGCAGCCTCTCCCGGAGGGCGGGACACTGGCGGACTGGGTGTGCACCCGGGCCGACACCTGGCAGGGTCCCGGGCGGGTTCTGGTCCAGTTCCTGCAGCCCGCCGCGTCGCTCACCGCCCCTGGTGCGGTGGTGGCCGACCGGCCCGATACGGCGCTGTGCGGCCGGTTCGGGCAGCACGTCCTGGCGGGCACGCACTGGAGGGCACCGTCCGGCCGGTGGTACGTGCTGGCGGCGGGCAGCCGGGCCGTGAACCGGATCGAGGTGACGGGCGGCGTGCGCGGGTCGGCGGGCGGTACGACGCTGGCGGTACGGGCACCGCAGGACGCGCAGCTGGAGCTGAAGGCCCGGCTGCGGGAGGGCGGGACGCTGTCGGCGGTGCGCTGAGAGGGGCGGAACGAGGAAGGAGCGGGGGGCCGGGCGAGGCCGTTCGGCGCCTTCCGCCAGGCCGGTGCGGCGGTCCGGTGGGGCATGACCGTGGTGCCGGCCGGGCTTCAGCAGGGCCAGTTGCCGGTGGCCAGGAAGCGTCGGATCGTCGCGGTGTACGGGGCGATGTCCAGGCCCTGTTCGGCGAGCCAGTTGTCGGAGTAGTACTTGTCGAGATAGCGGTCTCCGGGGTCGCAGAGCAGTGTGACGATGCTGCCGGTGCGGCCCTGGTCCACCATTTCGGCGACGAGTTTGAACGCGCTCCACAGCCCGGTGCCGGTGGAGCCGCCCGCCTTGCGGCCGATGGCCTGTTCCAGGGCGCGGACAGCGGCGACGCTGGCCGCGTCCGGCACCTTCATCATCCGGTCGATGGCGCCGGGTACGAAGCTCGGTTCCATCCGGGGCCGGCCGATCCCCTCGATGCGTGAACCGCAGTCGCTGGTGGCGAGGGCGTTGTGGTCGGTCCAGCCGTCGAAGAAACAGGAGTTCTCCGGGTCGGGCACACAGATCCGGGTGTCGTACTGCATGTAGTGCACATAGCGGGCGATGGTCGCCGAGGTGCCGCCCGTCCCCGCGGTGGCGACGATCCAGGTGGGCTCCGGATAGCGCTCCAGCCGCAGCTGCTGGTAGATCGACTCGGCGATATTGTTGTTGCCGCGCCAGTCGGTGGCCCGCTCGGCGTAGGTGAACTGGTCCATGTAGTGGCCCCCGGAGTCGGCGGCGAGCCTGGCGGACTCCTCGTACAGCTGCTGGGCGTCGTCGACGAAGTGGCACTGACCGCCGTGGAATTCGATCAGCCGGCACTTCTCGGAGCTGGTGGTGCGGGGCATCACCGCGATGAACGGCACCCCGATCAGCTTCGCGAAATACGCCTCCGAGACGGCCGTCGAACCGCTGGACGCCTCGATCACCGGCCTCCCCGGCCGGATCCAGCCGTTGCAGAGCCCATAGAGGAAGAGCGAACGGGCCAGCCGGTGCTTCAGGCTGCCCGTGGGGTGCGTCGACTCGTCCTTGAGGTAGAGATCGATCCCCCAGGCCTCGGGCAGCGGGAAGCGCAGCAGATGCGTGTCGGCGGAGCGGTTGGCGTCGGCCTGGACCTTGCGGACGGCCTCCTTCAGCCAGGCCCTGTAGTCATGGTCGGTGCGGTCGATGTCGACGGTCGCCGTGACCTCGCCGTCGGGCCTGCGCTCACTGGTGTTCATCAGCACGCTCCTGCTCGTCGTGACCGGACTTGCGGGCCACCGGCCCCCCGGACTCCGCCTCCCACGATAGGCCCCCTACCTGCACAAACTTTGACTTTGGGGATCCATAGCACTGGCTTGGCGCCGAGGAGCCGGACGACTGCGGGACACCATGGCGCATTCACGACATGCCGCCTCGCTGCGACCTGGTGCGCCCGTGACCGTGCGGGCAGGCTGACCGTCAGAAGCGTGACGAAGGGGGTGAACCAGCCAGGAAGGAAACTGAGTTCAGCGCGACGGGGGTACGTATCGAGCGGTGGGCCCGATCGCTCACCAGGGCCGGTCAAGTGATCGTCAAGGACGGCCGGGTGGCACTGCTGACCAGCTCACGGGCGGGAGATCGACAGCGCCCCGGCGGGGGCGGTTCGTGCGCGCAGACCATGGTTCGCCGGAGTCGACTCGACGATGGCGCGGGTCAACGGGACGCGGTACCGGCTGACCATGGGGCAGCAGACCGCGGGCCGGCCCGTGCGGGGCCGTCGCGACGTTTCCTGGAGGCACTGCGCAGCGCGGGCGGCAGGCCGGGCCGAGGAGCGGGGCCGGCCGGGCGGTGCTGACGGTGCGCCACGACCGGGTCACCGCGAGTTGCGGAGCCCTGACCCCTGAGCGACATTGGAATCGCGTCACTCATGGTTTACCGGCGGTGACACTGTGATCCAGCCCGCCGGACCAGGAACGACAGACGGCCACCCGCCGGCTCCGTTCCGTCGTCTTCTTCCGGACCTAATTTCGGGGAGTCGCAGCCGTGATCAGCGAGCCAAGCAGGCACTGCACGGTGGAGCTCCAGGCCCTGCCGTCGCGGATCGGTCAGGTCCGCAGAATCATCTCGGCGCAATTGCGCTACTGGCATCTCGACCCTCTGATCGACCAGGCAGCGCTCGGCGTCACGGAGCTTCTGACCAATGTCCACCGGCATGCGCAGCCGGACAAGACGTGCACCGTCGACATAGAGCTGCTGCTCGAACGTCTGACGGTCTCCGTCCACGACCACGACCCGCGGCTGCCGACCGTGCGCGCGGCCGACGCCTCCAGCACTTCGGGGCGCGGACTCGCGATGATCGCCGCGGTCAGCGAGAGCTGGGGGTTCCGGCCGTGGGGCCGGGCCGGGAAGGTCGTCTGGTTCACGCTGCCGGCTCCTTCTCCGACGGTGTCTCTGCCGCCGAACTCGCTGTACGGGGCGACGACCGACGGCCCGTTCGGCGCCGTGACCACCACGTCTCCCCTGGAGGCCGTGGCGCACACCGACGCCCGGTCCGCCGTGGTCGGTTAGGGCCTGATCCAAAAGACACGCTCTGGACGCGGTGAGGAGCGGGGCGCCCGCGGGCGCCCCGCTCCTCACTGTCTGTGTTCAGTCGGCGGCGATGGCGCGGAGCACGTCCAGGCGCGCCGCACGCCGAGCCGGTCGCCAGCCGGCCGGCGCCCCGGCGGTGATCCCCACCAGGGCGACCACCAGCAGCCGTGCGGGCGGCAGCGCGAAAGCGAACGAGGTGTCGCCCGCATTTTCGGACGCCTTCACGAGCACCCAGCCGAGGAAGCCGCCGAGCAGCAGACCGCCTGCTGTGCCGAACGCGGCGACCAGGACGGATTCCCAGCGGACCATGGTCCGCAGCTGACTCCTGGTCTGTCCGACGGCCCGCAACAGGCCCAGTTCCCTGGTGCGTTCATGGATGGACAGGGTGAGGGTGTTGGCGATGCCGAGCAGGGCGATCAGTACGGCGAGTGCCAGCAGCGCGTAGACCAGCGTGAGCATCATGTCGATGGGGCCGGCCGAGGACTGCGCGTACTCGCCGCGCGTCTGTACGTCCGGACTGCCGTACGCCGCAGCGGCCTTCCGGACTGCCGCCTTTCCGTCGGCGGTCGACACCCCGTCCTTGAACGACACGGCGATGAGCGTGTCGGAGTCCTGTGCGCGGTGCGGCGCCCAGGCCTGCCGGGTGATGACGTAGGTGCCCGCCAGTTCCGACCGGTCGTAGACCGCGCGGACCGTGAAGGTCTGCTGCTTGCCGTCGGTGAAGGTGAGCCGGGCGGTGGAGCCGGTGTGCAGACCGCGCTCGGCTGCCTCCGCGTCGGAGACGGCGATGCCGTTCGGGCCCAGTGCGTTCATGGATCCGCGGACAGGGCCGAGGTCGAAGACCCTGGCGAGCGCGGCAGGGTCGGTGACGGTCAGGGCGCGTCCCGCGCCGTTGACCTCCGCAACGCCCTTGCCGAGGCCGACCGCGGTGGACACTTCGGGCAGCCTGCCGACGGCGGGCGCGAGTGCGGGGCTGAGACCGCTGCCACCGGCGCCGAACGCGGGTGCGCTGATGGCGACATCACCGGCGAAGGAGCGGTCCACGGTCTGGTTCATGGTGGCCTTCAGCGAGGCGCCGAAGACGGTGAAGAGCGAGATGACCGCGACGCCGATCATCAGCGCGGTCGCGGTGGCGGCGGTCCGCTTGGGGCTGCGCAGCGCGTTGCGCCTGGCCAGTGCGCCGGTGACACCGCGCAGCCGGTCGAGCGGAGCGCCGAGGATCCGTACGGCGTATGTGGAGGCGGCCGGGCCGAGCACCACGAAGGCGGCGAGCGCCAGGACCGCACCGGCGGCCGACGGCCAGACGGACGGATGGGCAAGGACGCCGGTCAGGATGGCACCGACCGCCGCGAGCAGCAACATGACACCGGTGACGGCTCGGGTCCGGGAGGCCGCCGAGTCGTCGACGGCGGTCTCGCGCAAGGCCGCGAGCGGTGCGGTGCGTCCCGCGCGGACGGCGGGCAGGAGGGCCGAGCCGAGACAGACGAGTACGCCGACGGCGAGCGGAAGCAGCAGCGAGATCCCGCTGATCACCAGCGCGCCGTCGGGGAACGGGAAGCCGACGGCGGGGAAGAGCGCCTGCAGTCCGGCGGCGATCCCGATGCCCCCGGCCAGTCCGGCGGCGGAGGCGAGCACGCCGACCGCGGTTGCCTCGACGAGGGTCGAGCCGAGGATCTGACGGCGTGACGCGCCGAGGGCGCGCAGCAGGGCGTTCTCCCGGGTGCGCTGCGCGACGACGATCGCGAACGTGTTGTGGATGGAGAAGGTGGCGACCAGCAGGACGATCCCGGAGAACACCAGCAGCAGCGTGGTGAACAGGCTGAGGAACGCACCGGAGATCATGCTCTGGTTCTCGGCGGCGGAGGCCTGTCCGGTGATGGCCTGCGTGTCGGCGGGCAGCACGGGAGTCAGCGCGTTCACGAGTTCCTGCTGGCTGGTGCCGGGGCCGGCGCGCACCTGGATGCTCGACGCCTCGCCGGGCTTCGGGGTCAGGTACTTCTCGGCGTCGGCCTGCGTCATCCCGGTGAAGGTGACCTGGCCCATGCCGTCCTCACCGCCGAAGGTGGCCAGGCCGACGACGGTGACGCGCACGGGGTCGGGGGTGCGCAGTACGGTCGTGTCGCCGATCTTCAGCCCTCCCCTGTCCGCGGTGCCGCGGTTGATGACGACCTCGCCGGACCGGGACGGGGCGCGCCCCTCGGCGAGCTTGTAAGGGTTGAGCTTCGGGTCCTGGATCCAGTTGCCGGCGACGGTGGGCGGGCCCTGGCCGCCGATGGGCTTGCCGTCGGCGCCGATCAGCTGCCCGGCGCCCTGGATGTCGGGAGCCGCGGCGGCGACCCCCGGCGTCTGCTCGATCGTCTTCACGAGGGTGGTGCTCACCGGCTGCCGGGTGCCCTGCCCTTCACCGGGCACGGTCACCACATTCGTACTGCGGACGACCGCGTCCGTACCGCCGGCGGCGTTCGCGAACATCGTGCCGAAGCCGGCGCGCAGGGTGTCGCCCATGACGAGTGTGCCCGCGAGGAAGGCGACGCCGAGCAGAACGGCGGTGAACGTGCCTGCGAAACGACGCTTGTGGGCGCGGAGCGAGGAGACGCTGAGGCGCACGGAGGCGCGGGCGCCGGTCATGGCGTCACCGCCGTTGCGCCCGGCGACGGGTCGAAGGCCTTGAGCCGGTCGAGCACGCGCTCCGCGGTGGGGTCCGGCATGCGGTCGACGAGGCGCCCGTCGGCGAGAAAGACGACCTCGTCCGCGTGGGCGGCGGCAACCGGGTCATGGGTGACCATGACGACCGTACGGGAGGTCCGGCGAACGGTGCGGCCGAGGAGCCGCAGCACCTCCTGTCCGGCCCGGGAGTCGAGATTGCCCGTCGGTTCGTCGGCGAAGACCACGTCGGGGTTGCCCGCGAAGGCGCGGGCCACGGCGACCCGCTGCTGCTGGCCGCCGGAGAGTTCGCCGGGCCGGTGGTGCAGCCGGTCCCGCAATCCCACGGTGTCGATGAGCGCGTCGATCCACTCCCGGTCGCCTCGCTCCCCCGCGAGGTCGATGGGGAGGGTGATGTTCTCGGCGACGGTGAGGGTCGGGATGAGGTTGAAGGCCTGGAAGACGAAGCCGATGCGCTGTCGGCGCAGCAGGGTGAGCCTGCGGTCGTCGAGCGCGCTGAGGTCCGTGTCGCCGATGAGGGCGGAACCGGAGGTGAGCGTGTCGAGTCCGGCGGCGCAGTGCATCAGGGTGGATTTTCCGGAGCCGGAGGGCCCCATGATCGCCGTGAAGCGGCCGGCCGGGAAGTCGACGCTCACCCCGTCCAGGGCCCTGACCTCGGTGTCGCCCGTGCCGTAGACCTTCACGGCGTCGACGACGCGGGCGGCGGTGGCGGCGCCGGTGCGGATGGTCGTTGTCATGCCGCACCTCGCCGGCCGGTGGGGCCGAACTGCTCGTCCAGGACGGAGAGCCGGCGCCAGTACTCGTCCTCGTCGATCTCGCCCGCGGCGAAGCGGCGGCCGAGCAGAGTGATGGGCGACTGTTCTCCGAGGGTGGCGGGGCCGCTGTGCGCGGCGCGGGGGCCCCAGGGGCCGCGTCGGCCGCCTCGCCACCCGGTACGGCGCAGCACGGTGACCACGGTGACGGCGACGGCCGCCCAGACCAGCGGAAAGAGGAAAATCCACGGCCCGGGTCCATCGGAGTAAGCCAGGGTGTTCATCTCGGTCAGCTCCCTCGGTTCAGAGTTCTCGGTCGGCGTTCTCCCGACGCTTCCGAGCCTGGCCCCGGGAAGGGGTCCGAGTCGTCGTACGGCCAGCGGCAGTGCACGTACCCCCGCGGGAGTACGTGGCGGTCCGGCGGCTGCTCCCGTTGGCCGGCCAACATCCCCGGCTGTACCTACTAGTACGTACAGTGAATTTCATCAAGCACTGGACCGGCCTGTCGTACGCCGAGGGCCCCGCGTCCGCCGCGCTCCCCCGCACTGCGACCCGGCACCGCGAACGGATGCCGGCCTCGGTCGCCTTCCGGCCGCCGCTTCCCGGCTTCGTCACTTCGCGGACCCGCCGTACAAGATGATCTGTAGAGTTGCCCGCCGTGCCGTACACAGCGAAGACCTCGAAGTCAGGCGTCGCGGAGCCGTCAACCCACCTGGCACCCCTGCGCATTGCGGCCTTCCGGCGCTTTCTGCTCGCCAACCTGATCTCGGCCACCGGCTCCGCGATGGCTCCGCTCGCGCTCGCTTACGCCGTGATCGGGCAGGGCGGCGGAGCCGGGTCGCTCGGCGTGGTCCTCGCCACGAACACAGTCCCCACGATCGCTTTCCTCCTCGCGGGTGGTGTCCTCGCGGACCGGCTGTCCCGCAGCCGGATCCTGTTCCTCGGTAACCTGCTGGCAGCGGCTGCACAGGGCGTACTGGCGGCAATGGTGGTCACTCACCATGCGACCACGGCCTCGATTGCCGCATGCGGCTTCGTCTCCGGGGTCGCCGTCGCCTTCACCGGACCCGCCGCTCAGGGCGTGGTGAGCCAGGTCGTACCGGCGCCGTCCCTGCAACAGGCCAACGCGCTGGTCAGGCTCCCGAGCAATGCGGTCAAGGTGCTCGGACCGGCGATCGGAGGGCTGATCGTCGCGCTCGGCGGCCCCGCGTGGGCGCTGGCCTGGGATGCCCTCACATTCCTCGTCGCAGCTCTGCTGCTGCTCGGCATGCGGCTGGATGCCCTGCCCGCGACGGGGAGCGTCAGCGCCGACCTGCGGGCCGGCTGGTCCGGCTTCTGGTCGCGCACCTGGCTGTGGACGTACACGGTCGCAGGAACGGCGGTGGTCGCGGCGTGGCTGGCGGGATTCCAGCTTCTCGGGCCGGTCGTCGCCGCTGATGACTACTCGGGGGCACGCGCCTGGGGGCTGGTGCAGGGGGCCTTCGCACTCGGACTGCTTGCCGGGACAGTGGTCTGTCTGCGCTGGAAGCCCCATCGCGCGCTGGCGGTGGCTGTCGTCATGTGTTCCGGTCTCTCGCTGCCTCTGGCCGCGATGGGGTTCGGTCTGCCGCTGCCCTGCCTGCTGCTCGGCGCCCTGTTCGCCGGGGTGGGGCTGGATGTCGCCGTCGTCTCCTGGAACACCGCCCTCCAACAGCATGTCCCCCAGGGCGAGCTGGGCCGGCTGAGCTCGTTCAACAGTGTCGGGGAACGCCTCGCCATTCCCCTCGGCTACCTCGTCACCGCTCTCGCCGCGCATGTCTGGGCCGACAGGTCGGTGCTTCTGGTCTGCGCCGCTGTCATCGTGGCCGCCACCGTCCTCAACCTCTGCGTTCGGGACGTGTACCGAGTCAACCGCCTCTGATCCCGGCGCATATGCGCTGGTGCCAACGAACACCTGCGGGTGAGGATGCCACCATGGACAACACGCATCTCACACACATCACAGCTCCGGAGGGGGTCACCCCGGGAGTCGGGTACACCCACGTGGTCACCGGCTCCGGCCGTCTGGTCGCCGTCTCCGGGCAGGTGGCGCTCGACGCGAACGGCCACGTCGTGGGAGCGGGTGATGCCGCCGCGCAGGCACGGCAGGTGTTCGAGAACCTGAGTCGTTGCCTGGCGGCCGCCGGTGCGTCATTCGACGACATCGTCAAGCTCACCTACTACGTGACCGACATCGCCCATCTGCCCGCCGTCCGCACGGTACGCGACGCGTACATCGACGCCGAACGCCCGCCCGCAAGCTCCGCCGTCCAGGTGGCTGCGCTGTTCCGCCCCGAACTGCTGCTGGAGATCGAGGCGTTCGCTCTCGTCCCGGAGGCCACGCGGTAGCGGCGCCGGACCTCACCCGCCGGCTCAGGCGAGTGCGGCCAGCGGATCGTCGAGGACGGGCTGCCAAGCCAGTTCCGCCGCGCCCACGAGGCTGTTGTGGTCGAGGGTGCAGGGCAGGATCGGCACGCTGCCGCTGCGCCCCCAGAGGCTGCGGTCGGCGACCACCGCGCGCAGTCGCTCCGGGTCTGCGTCAAGGAGTGCACGGTGCAGCCCGCCGAGGATGATGCGGTCCGGGTTGAGGATGTTGACCAGGCCGGCAAGGCCGAGGCCGAGCCGGTCGATGAGTTCCTCGGCCGCGTTCCGTACCGCCGCGTCCTCGAACTCCGTACGCAGCAGGTCGCTCGCCTGCTTGAGCAGGGATTCCTCGGGGCCCGGTTCCCGGCGGGCGGTGGTCAGGAAGGCGAGCGGGTCGGTTTCGACGTCGAGGCAGCCGCGCCCGCCGCAGTGGCAGGGACGCCCTTCCGGGTTCACGGTGAGATGGCCGACCTCCAGGGCCAGACCCGAACTGCCGACGTGCAGGCGGCCGTCGAGGACAAGGGCACCGCCGACGCCACGGTGACCCGTGGCCACGCAGAGCAGGTGCTGGGCCCCGCGGCCGGCGCCGTGCCGGTGTTCGGCGAGCGCGGCGAGGTTGACATCGTTGCCGGTGAACGCGGGGCCTGGGATGCCTGCTTCCCGTACACACGTGGCGAAGATCTCGCGGACCGGGGCGCCTGCCGGCCAGGCGATGTGCAGCGGGTTGAGCGCGGTGCCCTCCGGTTCGGCCACGGCGGAGGGGACGGCGAGTCCCGCTCCGACGCAGCGCAGTCCGCTGTCGCGCAGCAACCGGGCACATGCGTCGACGACTTCGCCCACGACCTGCGCCGGGTCCGATGTGACCGTGACACAGCCGGGGGCCGTGGCGACGAGCCGCCCGCCGAGCCCGACCAGCGCGGCGCGGAACCCGTCGGCATGCACCTGCGCGGCGATGGCGACCGGACCGGACTCCCGGACGGCCAGCCGGTGCGAGGGGCGGCCCTGTGAGCCGGCTGCGGAACCGGGGCTGGAGTCGACGCGGATGAGGCCGAGCGCCTCCAGCTCCCCGGCGACCGCGCCGGCGGTCGCGCGGGTGACGCCGAGCTCGGAGGTGAGCACGGCGCGGGTGGGCGCGCGTCCGGTGTGGACCAGCTCCAGCGCGGGTCCGAGCGCGCTCCGGCCCCTCTCCAACTTCGTCCGGGTGGTGGTCGCCTTGCCGTTCATGGGGCCGAGTCTCCCACGATCCGGAGCCGCTGCCGTCGCTCTGGTGGCTGACTTCGGCCGGCTTCCGGTCACGGAGGCCGCCCTGCGCCGCCGGGCCGGATGCCGCTGCCCGCTCCGGCGGGAGACCGTCTTGCGTCTGTTGTCCGTGGGCCCCTATGCTGACTTTGTGCCGCAACTAAACAAACTGCGGACGGCCCTACCGGGGGGACCATGCGGAGACACCGCCCCACCCTCGACGGCCCGCCTCCGTACCGCACTGACCGTGTTCTTCGCCCTCGACGGTTTCCTCTTCGCCGGCTGGGTGGTCCGCATCCCGGCCATCAAGCACCAGACCGGCGCCTCCGCCTCCACCCTCGGCCTCGCACTGCTCGGCGTCTCCGCCGGGGCGGTCATCACCATGATGCTCGCCGGCGGGCTCTGCCGACGGTTCGGCAGCCATCCCGTGACCGTGGTCTGCGGAGTGCTCCTCTCACTCGCCATCGCCCTGCCCGCGCAGACGCATTCGGCGCTCGCGCTCGGTTCGGTGCTGCTGGTCTTCGGTGCGGCGTACGGTGCGATGAACGTGGCGATGAACAGCGCCGCGGTCGATCTCGTCACCGGTCTGCGGCGCCCCGTGATGCCCAGCTTCCACGCCGCGTTCAGCCTCGGCGGCATGCTCGGCGCCGGCCTCGGCGGACTGGTCGCCGGCGGGCTCTCCCCCGCCACCCATCTCTCCGTCCTCACCGGGGTCGGACTGCTCGTCACCGCCGCCGCCGGACCGACCCTGCTGCGGCACCGGGCGCCCCGAACCGTATCCGTGGCCGACCGCACCGAGGAGCCGCGCCGGATGACCGGGCGCGCCCGCAAGGCGGTGCTGCTGTTCGGCGTGATCGCGCTCTGCACCGCGTACGGGGAAGGCGCACTGGCCGACTGGAGCGCGCTCCACCTGGAACAGGACCTGCATGCCCGCCCGGGCATCGCCGCCGCCGGATACTCCCTGTTCGCCCTGGCCATGACCGCGGGCCGGCTCACCGGCACCGCGCTGCTGGAACGACTCGGGCAGACCCGCACGCTCGTCACGGGCGGCGCCACCGGTGCGGCCGGCATGCTCCTCGGCTCGCTCGCCCCGACCGCCTGGCTCGCCCTGCTCGGCTTCGCCGTCGCCGGTCTCGGGCTGGCCAACATCTTCCCCGTCGCCGTCGGCCGGGCCGGCGAGCTGGCCGGTCCGAGCGGAGTGGCCGCCGCGTCGACGATCGGCTACGGCGGGATGCTGCTGGGGCCGCCCGCGATCGGGTTCCTGGCCGACTGGTTCTCGCTGCCCGTCGCTCTGACGACGGTGGCGGTGCTGGCGGGCGCGGCATCCGTGCTGGGCCGTGCGGCTCGCCATGCGGTGACCCGCGCCTGATCGACGTGCGCACGTCACACGTACTGATGCCCGATTGAGCAGGTGTACTCAGGCAGGTCCCGCTCCCCGGTCGCAGGCGTCCTTGCCCGCAGCCCACCGCCCCTGCGACACTTCGGACATGGGGCGACGAAGTCAGGAAGACCGGGACGCGATGACCGTCGAGATCGTCTTCGCCCTGGTCAGCGGCGCTGTTCTGGCCGCGGTCGCGTTCACCGCCGTCGCCGCGCCCACCGTCTGCCTCGATCTGTCGCGCGCGGCGGAGCGAGCGGTGCTCCTGAGCGGGGCCGTCGTCTCGGCCGTCGTCTTCGTCGCCCGCCTCGTCGATGTGTTGTGGGGATTCCCCCGCCGGGGGCGCGGTCGCCCGATGGGCGCGCTCCGCCCGCGGGCTCCGTCTCAGCCGAGCCAGCCGGGACGTACAAGGCCCGACTCATAGGCGAGTACGACCAGTTGGGCCCGGTCGCGCGCGCCCAGCTTCACCATGGCGCGGCTGACATGGGTCTTGGCGGTGAGCGGGCTGACGACCAGCCGGCGGGCGATCTCCTCGTTGGACAGACCGATGCCGACCAGTGCCATCACTTCCCTTTCCCGTTCGGTCAGTTCACCCAGGTCGGCTGCGGCCGCGGGCTCCTTGGAACGGGCCGCGAACTCGGCGATCAGGCGGCGCGTCACCCCCGGCGAGAGCAGGGCGTCACCGGCCACCACGGCCCGTACCGCCCGCAGAAGCTCCTCCGGTTCGGTGTCCTTGACCAGAAAACCGGAGGCGCCGGACCGGATCGCCTCGAAGACGTACTCGTCGAGCTCGAAGGTGGTGAGCATGACCACCTTGACATCGTTCAGCTCGGGGTCGCCGGTGATGCTGCGAGTCGCGACGAGACCGTCGAGATGCGGCATGCGGATGTCCATCAGCACGGTATCCGGGCGCAGTTCGCGCACCAGACGCACGGCTTCCACCCCGTCGGCGGCCTCCCCCGCCACCTCGATGTCCGGCTGGGCGTCCAGCAGGGCGCGGAATCCTGCGCGGACCAGCAGCTGGTCGTCGGCGAGCAGTACGCGGATCACGGTCTCTCCTCCGTCGTGTCCTGCACAGTGTCCATGGTCGACGCGGAGTCCACGCTCGACGCCGGGTCCCTGTCCGAAGCCGAGTGCAGGGGAAGCTCGGCCCGCACTCGGAAACCGCCGTCGGCCCGGGGTCCCGCCTCGATCGTGCCGCCCAGTGCGGCTGCCCGCTCCCGCATGCCGGCCAGCCCGTTGCCGCTGCCGCCCGCCTCGCTGCCGGTGACGGGGCCGTCGTCGTCGATACGGAGCCGTACGCGGCCGGTCCCGTAACCGATCCGGACCCGTGCGGTGCGCGAGCCCGAATGCCGGACCACGTTCGTCAGCGCCTCCTGCACTATCCGGAAGGCGG
Organism: Streptomyces sp. NBC_00873; assembly: GCF_045207415.1. Lineage (NCBI taxonomy): Bacteria > Bacillati > Actinomycetota > Actinomycetes > Kitasatosporales > Streptomycetaceae > Streptomyces > Streptomyces sp. NBC_00873. The sequence continues at coordinate 8,024,561 of NZ_CP108803.1, read as the reverse complement.
CCAGATCCGTTCCGGGCGGGACGGCGCCGCCTACGCCTTCGGTCTCCACCGTGACGGTCAGTCCGGCGCTCGCCGCCTGGTCGACCAGCTCGGGCAGCCGGTCGAGCCCGGGGGCCGGGGCCCTGGGGGCGTCTCCCGGGGTACGGAGCGTGTCGAGGACCTGACGGACCTCGCCGAGCGCCTCCTTGCTGGCCGCCTTGATCGTGGTGAGGGCGGTCCGGGCCTGCTCCGGGTCGGAGTCGAGCAGCGCGAGTCCGACGCCTGCCTGCACATTGATGACGGAGATGCTGTGGGCGAGCACGTCATGGAGCTCCCGGGCCATCCGGAGCCGCTCCTCGTCGGCCCGTCGCTTCTCGGCGGCCTCCCGTTGGGCACGCTGGGCAGCCCACTGCTCGCGGCGTACGCGTACGAACTCCGCTGCCGCGACGATCGCCACCACCCAGGCGGCGACGCCCAGTTCCTGCCCCCAGGGCGCAGCCGAGTCGCCGCTCGGCGGCAGCCAGCGGTAGAGCCAGTGCGCCATCAGCAGGTGGCCCAGCCACACCATTCCCACGGCCGCCCAGGCCGCCCGCCGGTACCCCGCGACAACCGCGCTGAAGCAGCCGACGGCGACCGCCAGGAAAACCGGGCCGTACGGATACCCGGCGCCCAGATAGACCATGGCCGCGGCCGCACTGACGAAGACCGCCAGGACGGGGCGGCGGTGGCGCAGCAGCAGTACGGCGACGGCGACGAAGAGCAGCACCCGGGCGAAGAGGTCCAACGGGGCGCGCTCACCGAGCTGACCGCGGGCCGCGACGGAAGAGCCGATCATGACAATTGCGCAGAGGAGGATGGTGGATGGCCAGGGCAGCCGGGCGGCGGACCGCTCGCGCGTCCCCGTCAGCCAGCGCGGCGGCCCGTCGTGTCCCCAGAGGCCCCAAGGCCCCCGGGGGCCCTCTGGGGCAGCGTGCGCCCAGGGCCGCCGCTGCGGCGGTCCGCCCTGCTCCCAGGGGGGAGCGCCGCTTCCGTGTGAGCGCTGCTCTTCCATACCGGCAACGCTAGACCGCGGGCATCGACGGCGGCGTCACCCGGGCGTGGTGATCACACGTACTCCCCGTGGAGTACCCCGGCCGGCGCAGGCGAGATATCCGGCCGGGCTGACGGGCGGACATACCGGCGGGCAGGCTCAGAGGCTGTCGGCCCGGTCGTCGAGCAGTCCGACGTTACGGGCCAGGTCGGCTACCGCCTGCCGGAAGAAGGCCTCCCGAGCTTCGACGATCCGGTTGAACTGGCCGAAGATCTCGAAGGAGATCAGCCCGATGAGCTGCGACCACGCGGCCACGAGAGCGGCGACGACCGCCGGAGGGAGACCGGGTGCCAAATCGGCGGCCATCCGCTCGGCCTCGGGCCGCAGTTCGGCGGTGAGAGGCGGCACGGCGAGGCCGTTCGTGCGGTGGGCGTCTTCGACGATCCCGATGAAAACGAGGCCGACGCGGGAGGCGGGGCCGATGGTCGCCTGGGGTGCCGTGTACCCGGGCACGGGCGAGCCGTAGATCAGGGCGTACTCATGGGGGTGGGCCAGGGCCCACTCGCGTACGGCGCAGGCGACCGCGATCCAGCGGGCGAGAGGGGCGGCGGGTACGGGTGGGACGTCACACGAGGCCCGGTGAGCAGTCTCGGCGGCCTCGCCCACGGCGTCGTACGCATCGACGATCAGGGCCGTGAGCAGCTCGTCACGGCTGGGGAAGTAGCGGTACAGCGCGGACGAGACCATGCCCAGCTCACGTGCGACGGCGCGCAGCGAGAGTTTCGCGGCGCCTTCGGCTGCGAGTTGCTTTCTCGCCTCGTCCTTGATGGCTGCGGTGACCTCGATACGGGCCCGTTCCCTGGCTCCTCGGATAGTGCTCATGGGGCTCAGTCTGCCACGAATTGGAGCACCGACCAATAAAGAGAGCAGTGCTCTTGCTTTCGAGCGCCAACCTCGTGCACACTGATCTCAAGCGAGAGCAGTGCTCACACTTTCCACAAGGGGAATCTCATGTCCGTGCATGTTCAGAAGCCCGGCTGGTTCACGGTCAACGTCTTCAACCGCACCGTCGCCTGGATCACCCGGCGCGGCATCAGCATCTGGGGATCGAGAGTCCTGGCCGTCCGCGGCCGCAAGAGCGGCGAGTGGCGCCGCACCCCGGTCAACCTCCTGACCGTGGACGGGCAGCAGTATCTCGTCGCGCCGCGTGGCCATGTCCAGTGGACGCACAACATGCGGGCTGCCTGCGGCGGTGAGCTCCACCTCGGCAAGAAGACCGACGTCTTCACCGCCGTCGAGATCGCCGACGACGAGAAGCCGGAACTACTGCGCGCCTACCTCAAGCGCTGGAAGGCGGAGGTAGGGGTGTTCTTCGGTGGCGTCGGCCCGGATTCGTCCGTCGAGGAGCTGCGCCGCATCGCCCCCGACCACCCCGTCTTCCGGATCACGATCACACCCTGACCCGGACCGGCACAACACTGCCTGTGTCCTTGCCGGGCAAGGGGTGACGGCCCCAACAGATCACCCGTCGCAGGCGTCGCGGCCGGGCCTGTGCCGGCCACCGGGGTTCGACGGGTTCGCCTCCGGCGGGCGCAGCACTGTCTGTCGATGCATCAACCGACGCATGCGACGGCGAGGCCCTGGCCACCCGCTACGACGGGACCGCCACCGCCCATCGGCCCGAACTCCGGCCCACCGGCGTCTTGGTCCGGTCGGCACGGTGAGCGCCGGGAAACGGCCTAACGGTCCATCGCCGACAGGGCCCGCTGCGCCAGCGGGTGGGTACGGACCAGCTCGGCCAGCGAGGTCGTCCCGCGGGTGATCCCGGCGAACGCCTTCCAGGCCGGGCGGAATCCGGTCAGCACTGCATGCAGAATTCCCGGGCGGCGCTCGAACAGCTTCAGCATGCGCCGACCGACACCCATCTCGACACCCAGCCCGGCCTTGATGGCGAAGGCGTAGTTGAGCGCCTGGCGGCGGGCGTCCACCGCGTCGTGCGATTCCGCGATCCGGACCGCCCACTCACCGGCGAGCCGCCCGGAGCGCAGTGCGAACGAGATGCCTTCGCGGGTCCACGGCTCCAGCAGCCCCGCCGCGTCGCCGCAGACGAGCACCCGCCCGCGCGACAGCGGCGAGTCGTCGCTGCGGCAGCGGGTGAGATGACCGGAGGAGATCTTCGGCTCGAACCCGGCGAGACCGAGCCGGGCGATGAAGTCCTCCAGATACCGCTTGGTCCCTGCGCCGTCACCACGCGCCGAGATCACGCCGACGGTCAGGGTGTCGCCCTTCGGGAACACCCACCCGTAACTGCCGGGCATCGGACCCCAGTCGATCAGCACCCGCCCGGCCCAGTCCTCCGCGACGGTGGCCGGGACCGGGATCTCCGACTCCAGGCCCAGGTCCACCTGGTCGAGCTTGACCCCGACATGGGCTCCTATGCGTCCCGCGCTGCCGTCGGCGCCGACGACCGCGCGGGCCAGGACGGTCTCGCCGTCGGCGAGCACCACGGCGACCGTGCGCCGGTCCGGGACCGAGGCGCCGTGCTGCTCGACCCGGGTCACCGGCGCTCCCGTGCGGAGTTCGGCGCCCGCCTTCTGCGCCTGCTCGACCAGACCCGCGTCGAACTCGGGCCGGTTGATGAGCCCGAAGAGCATCCGCTTGGAGCGGCGGGTCCGCGCCAGCCTGCCGTTGAGCGAGAACGTCACCGCGTGGATCCTGTCCTGCAAGGGCAGTTCGAATCCGGGCGGCAGCGCATCACGGGAGTACCCGATGATGCCGCCGCCACAGGTCTTGTAGCGGGGCAGTTCCGCCTTCTCCAGCAGCAACACCCGCCGCCCGGCGACCGCCGCCGCATATGCCGCGGAGGCTCCGGCCGGTCCGGCGCCGACTACGACGACATCCCACACGGACGACTCTTCAAGCTCACGTCCGGCGTCTGCGTTCTCGCTGCTCACGATGTGCTTCTGCTCCCGATCCCGACCAGTGGCCCAAACTGCTCACGGCATCCTACGGCGCCTTGCGACCCGTCCCCGCTGTGGGAGGATCGACCGTGCGTTCGTCCTGCATGCAGCGCCGCACACACGGCGTTCATGCAGACGGATTCGTACACATAACGTCGCACCCACGAGGAGCGTGCCCATGACCGCCCATCCGATTTCCGAGACCATTGCCTCGCTGATGCCCCGTGCCAAGGCGGAGCTGACCGAGCTGGTGGCCTTCCAGTCGGTGGCGGATCCCGCGCAGTTCCCGAAGAGCGAGTGCGAGGCGGCCGCAGCCTGGGTCGCCGACGCACTGCGCACCGAGGACTTCCAGGACGTCGCCCTGCTCGACACCCCTGACGGCACCCAGTCGGTCTACGGCTTCCTGCCCGGCCCGGCCGGCGCCCCGACCGTACTGCTCTACGCGCACTACGACGTGCAGCCGCCGCTCGACGAGTCGGCCTGGATCTCCCCGCCGTTCGAGCTGACGGAGCGCGAGGGCCGCTGGTTCGGCCGCGGCGCGGCCGACTGCAAGGGCGGCTTCATCATGCATCTCCTCGCCCTGCGCGCTCTCAAGGCGAACGGCGGCGTCCCGGTCTCCGTCAAGGTGATTGCCGAGGGTTCCGAGGAGCAGGGCACCGGCGGTCTGGAGCGGTACGCCGAGGCGCACCCCGAGCTGCTGGCCGCCGACACCGTCGTCATCGGCGACACCGGCAACTTCCGGGTCGGTCTGCCGACGGTCACCGCGACACTGCGCGGCATGACGATGCTGCGGGTCACCCTCGACACCCTCGAAGGGAACCTGCACTCCGGGCAGTTCGGCGGCGCCGCCCCCGACGCGCTGGCCGCAATGATCCAGCTGTTGGCGTCGCTGCGCGCCGAGGACGGCACCACGACCGTCGACGGGCTCACCACGGACGCCGAGTGGGACGGCCTGCAGTACCCGGAGTCCGATTTCCGCAAGGACGCGAAGGTCCTCGACGGAGTGGAGCTGATCGGCACGGGTACCGTCGCCGACCGCATCTGGGCACGGCCCGCCGTCACCGTCATCGGAATCGACTGCCCGCCGGTGGTCGGCGCGACGCCGTCGCTGCAGGCGAGCGCGCGGGCGCAGATCAGCCTGCGGGTGCCGCCGGGCCAGGACGCGGCCGAGGCGACGAAGCTGCTGACCGCCCATCTGAAGGCGCACGCCCCGTGGGGGGCGAGGGTCTCGGTGGAGCAGGTCGGCCAGGGCCAGGCGTTCCGCGCGGACACCTCCAGCCCGGCGTACACGTCGATGGCGCAGGCCATGGAAGCCGCGTACCCCGGCGAGAAGATGCAGACGTCCGGGATGGGCGGCTCGATCCCGCTCTGCAACACCCTCGCGGCGCTCTACCCGGAGGCGGAGATCCTGCTGATCGGCCTGAGCGAGCCGGAGGCGCAGATCCACGCCGTGAACGAGAGCGTGTCGCCCGAGGAGCTGGAGCGGCTGTCGGTCGCCGAGGCGCTGTTCCTGCAGAACTACGCGGAGTCCAAGCACTCCTGACCTCGCATCACCTGTTCCGGGGCGGACGCACCTCTCGTACGCGGGGGCGGCCGCCCCCGAATACGGCTGTCCGCACCCGGTCCGCAGGATTCCCCCGGGCGGGGTCCGCGCCGGATCGGGCGCGGTCGTCCACCGGCCCGTCCCCGGGCGTGCCCGCATCCTCCGGCGCGGCGCAACCTCCGGCACAAACCCGGACCGGGCCGAGGCACTGGCCTCGTTCCGGCGGCTGGCGGCGCTGGCCCGGTCCACGGTCTGCTTCGGACACGGTGATCCCCGCACTGTCGACGCCGCCGTGCTGCGGGCGTCAGCCGACCGGGACTCCGGCCTCCAGGTTGAGTACGGTTGACCGCTCGCGGGCCCGCAGCGCCCAGCGGAGCCGCTCGTACCGGTGCGGCGGCAGCATCGATGCGGCCTCCGCCTCGGTGACGAACCGCCAGCCGCGCAGTTCGGAACCGGGCAGCAGCAGCCGTTCGGCGTCCTGGCAGTGCAGCAGCCCGCCGTCGAAGAGCAGCCTCAGCCCTCCGTACCCGGGCGGGTTCGGCGGCTCCCAGTCGACGACGAGCAGGCTCGGGATCCGGTCGAGCTGAATCCCTATCTCCTCGGCCACTTCCCGTATCCCGGCCTGTGCCGGTGCCTCGCCGGGCTCCACCACCCCGCCGGGAAACTCCCAGCCGGGCTTGTACGTGGGGTCGACGAGCAGGACCCGGTCGTGTTCGTCGAAGAGCAGCACCCCGGCGGCGAGGGTCTCCGCGGTCGGCGCGGGCGTCTGCACGATCTCGCACACACCGGCGGCCCCGGTGCGTACCGCGTCGGCGATGCGCTCGGCCGTCTCGTACGGGGTCAGCGCGCTGGTGTCGACGGTGTGCGCGTCCGCGGTGATCCAGCCGAGCGCGGTCCGGTAGGGCTCGATGTGTTCGTACGCCCACTGACGTACCCGATCGTCGGCTTCCGGTTCGTCCGGTGCTTCCTGACGGTCGGCGATCCGCTGCCGCAGGATCGTTTCCTCAGGTGAGAGCAGGACATGCCGCACGGGAATGCGCCTGGAGGCGAGCCCTCCGAATATCTCGTCCCGGTACTCCTGTCGCAACAGCGTCATCGGCACCACGAGCACCCCGGGCACCTCGGCGAGCAGAGCGGCAGCCGTGTCCACCACCAACCGCCGCCAGATCGGCAGGTCCTGGTAGTCGGTCACCTCGGCAAGCCTCTTCTGGGGCAGCAGGTACCGCAGTCCCCCGCCGATCAGCTCGGGGTCGTAGAAGGTGCTGTTCGGGATCAGATCGATCAGTTCGCGCGCGGCGCTCGTCTTGCCCGCGCCGAACGCACCGTTGATCCAGATGATCACGGTTCCCCCTCTTCCGTAGCCCTCTGTGGCTTGCCCGCAACACCCTGCCGCGGAAACCCTGCTGTGGCGATGTTGTTGCGCGAAAGCAAGTGCCGGACACCCGTCGGCAGGCATCCGACCGTACGAGTCACGCGCCTGTACGGCCGTAACGGCGACGGCGGGGCGTCGTTGGAGCCGACGAGGCAAGGGGGTGCACGGTGCAACGCACAGTACTGGAGCGGTTTCCCGCGGGAGGTCCGCGAGGCAGCTGGCCCGCGGAGGAGTTCGCGGCTGCGCGCCGGGGCGAGGGTGTGGCGGCCGAGGTCGTGATGGACCTGGAGGAGGATGCGTTCCTGGTGGTCGTACCGCGGCAGGCGGCGGACCGGGGCCAGTGACCCCGCCCCGCGCCCGCCGCTACGGCCTACGGCCGGGAGCAAGCTACGCGCCGCGGCCAGTGCGGACGGCTCGGCGCTGATTGAACTCAGCAGCCACCGCGCGGGATATCGCTGCGATCACCCGGAGAGTTGGCGTCCCGGAGCGCAGGGCCGGCTGAGCGTGAGCAGATACGAACCCACTCGCTCCGGACGGGCTCCTAAGGGCTGTCCGCCTTGGTCGACGCATCGCCGCGGTGGTGGGCCGGGCCAAGTACCTCGTCGGCGCTGCGCGGCTCTGTGCGCGGCTGCTGGTTGAGCTCGTGGCGCTCGATGGAGGAGCGCCGGTAGACCTCCTTGCGGGCCCGCATGATGTTGCCCAGGGGCGCGTGCTCGGCGGTGACCCGCCAGGGCGTGAATGACAGTGAGTCCATCTTCTCCAGGTTTTCGGGGCCGGAGATGTCCTGCTGCGGCAGCCGCAGCTTCGCCACGGTGACGGACGGCGAGAGCTGCTCGGGCCACTCGACGGTGGTGTCCTCCACCGGCATCCGCTCCAGGTCGGTGCAGAGCTGGACCTGGATGTCGAAGGCATAGGGCCGCTCCTGCAATTCGGCCTGCAGGGTCGGTCGGAAGACCTCTGCCCCCGAGGCCGGGTCGATGTCGCGCCGGACCACCGCGGCGGCGAAGAGCGGGTCGGGGGTGATGCGCACCTTGGCGATGTAGTCCCCGTGCCGGACCGCGCCCATCGTCCAGTAGCTCGACAGCAGCAGGTTGGCCGGAGGGGTCTTTGACAGGCGCAGGAAGGCCAGGAACTCGTCCCACGCCCAGTTGTCCTGGTCCAGCGTTCCCTTTCCGGTCACGAAATCGGTGAAGAAACGACGCGCGCCGGGTCGGCCCTGGGAGAAGTAGGCCGGCGCATTCAGGAACAATTCCTGGATGAACAGGTAGTGCTCGACCGTGTTGCAGAAGAAGATCGGTCCGTTGATGTTGGCGTAGTCGAAGGTGCCCGTGTCCGGTTCGTCTTCCAGCAGGGTCGGGCCGGGAATGTCGAACATCTTCAGGGCCAGTCCGGTGGCGCAGCCCAGTCGCGCGTCGGCTCCGGCATGGGGCGAGCCGTTGGAGAAGCGGATGAGCGCATCGTGGGTTCCCGGAGTCGCGTAGATTCCTTGGGCGTACTCGGGGGGAAGCCCGGCCAGGATCTCCACTTCCCCCCGGACCAACCCGTAGCCCTTGGCATGGGCGTCACGGAGGGCCCGGCCGGTGCCACCGGCCTCGACCGACTCGGCGATGTAGCTCTCGGTCTTTTCAATCACCGTCTGCAGGTTCTGGTCGAAGTACGGATCGTCGTCTTCGACGTCCGGCGTGTAGGGGACGAACTGTGCTGTCATGACTTCGGCCTCTCCTCGGAGAGCGTGATCGGACCTCAGAGGGTGGGAATTGCCGTCAGTCCTCCAGTTCGGCGAGCCAGCGCAGGGCACGCAGACCCGGCACGAAGCAGTACTCGCCGCCGCGGGTGACCACGAAGCTGGGCAGGTTCTGCAGGCGGCGCCGGACCGGCTTCTCCGGGATGGTGGCGCTGCCGGTTCCGTCGTGGTGCCCGGCTACCGGGTCCTTCTCGCCGGGGTAGCCGATGAAGTTGCCGTCGTTGACCCACTCGGCCTTGATGAATTCGAACTGCCGTTGCAGGTGGGCCCCGATGAAGACTCCGACCAGGCCCCGGTCGGCGCCGTCGTCCTCCAGCACGCCCTCGGGCAGCGGCGGGCCGTAGGTGGTGCCGCGGCGGATGAGGCGGTGCATCCGTGCGTCGCCGATGATGGTGGCATCGCGGGGGTTGATACGCCGGATGTGCGCACCGGCGGGGCACCGGAAACCGCGATCGTCGTTCTCCCGGTACAGGAAGTTGTTGACGCGGTGCGGATCGGCCGCCAGCTCCGGATCATCGTGCTCCGGGGCCAGCGCCAGCGGCGCCCCACTGGGCCAGCGCCCGACCATCTTCGCCGCCAGGAGCACCTCCTCCTCGGCGCTGGAGGTGTTCGCGCGCAGGTACCGGCGCCAGGCCGCCACGTTGGTGTGGACCTTGCGCACGGCCGCGTAGGTCCCGTTGCGCCCCAGCACGTCCGGGCTGGGCATGCGCGGCAGGCGGCCGGTTTCGTCGGGGTAGCCGAGGATGAACTCGCCGGCCTTGATGGGGGCTTCCTGCGGGTTGGAGCCGGGCAGGCCGACGCCCTCGATGTTCGGTTGGCTGATGCCGTCGCGGAAACCGAAGGTGGTGCGCCCGGTCGGGAGCTGGTGGACGCCCTGCTGCCAGATCACCCGGACACCGGGCGTGTCCTCGTAGGCGACACGGGCCCGCTCCAACTCCTTGTCCAGCTGCGCCGTATCGGAGGAGAGGGCGCTCAACGCGATGTGGACATCGCCCGTTCCGAACGGTGCCTCCCAGTGGGCCGGGGCACTCTCGCCCACGTCACCGATCAGCTCCGCCCGAGCGGCCATGCCCTCACGAAACGCCCGTGGAAAGCTGTCCAGCGACTCCTGGGGCACCCCCAGGGCCCTCAGTCCCTGGTAGGTGAACGCCACCGCCACCCACGCATCCTGGCTCCGGTCCACGCTGGGCAGACCACCCGCGGTCACCGGAAGCAGCCGCCGCAGCAGGGCGCGTCCAGCATGGCGGTCGTCGACGCGCAGGAAGATGAACTTTCCCTCGTACGGCACTGGCCGTGGACGCAGTGCCCCGCTTTGGACGTCGTCGATCTCGACACCCACGCTGGCTGCGCTGCTACTTGCCGCCGTGTTCATGCTCGCCTGTGCCTCCACATCGGTCTCTTCCTGGACAGTCCGGCAGCGACTGGGGCGCCCGTCGGCGCGGTCCAACGATGTTGCGTCGGCTCCGAGGGTTGGCTGTGCCCGGCTTCTAGCCTGCGGCCTCCTCCATTAGCTTCTGGAAGGCCGGCGTGGCCAGCAACTCGGCGTTCGCCGGGTTGTCCAGCGCCGCCCGGAACTCGGGGGTGTCCAGCACCTCCTGGAACGCCTCGCTCACGCGCTGGTCCTTCCAGACCTGCTGAACGGTCAGATCGGGATAGGCACTGACGAAGACCTCCGCGGGCGCCTGGTGGGCGACGAACCAGTCCTTCACCCCGGGATCGGCGACGCCGGGGAACCCTTCAGCATGCGAGAAAACCTTGTCGAAGCGGGCCCCGACTTCCGTCTTGGCGAAGTCGTCGATGTAGGCGTCCCAGGATCCGTCGAAGACGCTGGCGAACATGTGCCGGGCGTCATTGTCGAAAATCACATGGCGTGCGTCATGCAGGGTGCCGATCTGGCGCACCGCCGCACGGACGCCCTCGTCAGCCGCCGCGCTGGCGAGCGCGGCGAGATCCTCACGCAGCGCATCCGCGTGGCCCGCCTTGATCTTGGTGAAGACGGTGAACTCGCTACAGACCCCATCCGACCTGCCCGGGCGCTCGGGCTGAGCCGATTGGGCTGCACCTGTCGTCGCAGTCATCGTGAGTTTCTCCTGCCACGGATCGGTCCGAGGGTCGCCAAGCGCCCGAATACAAGGCACCATCGCCCTCACGTCTTCACCCTGACTGCACACGCGCTGCCTCGCATCTTCGCCCGTGGGTGATGCGGTCACCTGGGGCGGATGCTCGAGAAGCTCCGGCACTGTGGGGTCCAGCCTGATCACTTCACGATTCCCCCACCATGACCGATGACGTTCCGTGCCGCTTCCGTCACGGCGTCGAGAAGGAAAAGAAGCCTCGGGTGCCGGCTTGCCGTCCAGTTCCGGGAAGGCGGCAACGCGGGTGCGACAGGCCGGTACCGGGGTCCTCGCGTCCAGAGAAGCTCCCGAGGACAGATCCGGCCAGACGCAGGAAGATACAAGTGGGATGTGCCGAGTACGTCGTCGTCACGTTCTCGGGCAGCCACTTCCGTGTGGCCGTGAAGACAGCGGCGCAGCCGATCACATGGCAACCCGCTGCTCCGCCCAGACTCCGTCCTCGCTACACCGTAAGCGGGCTCGAATGACGAGGCGCTCAGCAGTCCCGAACGTCCGGGAAAGCTGGCGGGACGGGTGCTGACCGCCGAGGACTTCGCCGTTCAGAAGGACCGCTTCCGGAAAGGCGGCGATCCACGGCCCAGGTTCCTTCTGCAGACCCGGGGCACGTCCACGACAGTCCCGCGGCTGCCCGCCCAGGTGGTCGCGGCACCCATGTGCGCCAAGCCTCGCTCAACTGGATCGCCACCCTGACCCCCACCCGGAGGCAACCATGGGCAAAGTTCTCGGTGACGTGCTGGGTTTTGCGGCCGCCGTCGCGATCAGCCCGCTCCCGATCATCGCCATCATCCTCATACTCGCCACGCCCCGGGGACGTCTCAACGGACTCCTCTTCACCGCCGGCTGGATCCTGGGACTCTCGGCACTGGGCGCGGTGATGCTGGCGATCGCTTCCCCCGCAGGTGCCTCCGCCCACAATCACCCGGCCACCTGGGTGGGAGCTCTCAAGCTCGCTCTGGGCGTGTTCCTCGTCCTCTTCGGCGCCCGGCAGTGGCACCGGCGCCCGGCGGATCCCTCGCAAGCTCAGCTGCCGAAGTGGATGGACGCGATCGACCACCTCACGCCGGTCAAGGTCTTCGGACTCGGACTGGCCCTGGTCGCGCTCAACGCCAAGAACGCCCCGCTGACCATGGCCGCGGGCGCCGCGATCGGCTCAGCCGGACTGCCGGTCGGGCAGCAGATCGCATCGCTGGCAATCTTCGTCCTGATCGCCACCCTCGGCCTGCTGGCCCCACTGGGAGTCTTCCTACTCGGGGGAGAGCGAGCCAAAACCACGCTCGGCAATTGGAAAGAGTGGGCAGCCCAGCACAATGTCGCCGTGATGGCCGTCCTGTTCTTCGTTCTCGGGTTGAAACTGCTCGGAGACGGCATCTCCATCCTCACCTCCTGACAGGCTTGGACCGACCGGCACATGGGGGTGGGAGAAGGAGCGGAGCTGGGTGCGTGCAGCTGCAAGGCGGAGGCGTCGATGCCGTAAGGAGGGACACTGAATCGCTTCTTGATCAGCACTGCGGCCGGCAGAGAAGCGAGCAGTTGATATGCGTCCGGAGACGGATACGTGTTCGTGATCAGCCCCTGTCGGGTCCCCGCCGGGACCGGACAGCAGCGGGCATGCGTACCTCCACGCCCCCGCCGCCGGCTACGGAGCATCGGCCAAAGGCCGGGGCAACCGGTCCACCGCCCGTGCCCCCGGTCCTCACACACCACGCATCCGGACCAGCCGGATGGGCGCCCACCGGCAGCAGGCGTCACCCTGGAAACATGGCGACTCCACCGATCATCGTTCACGCCCCCACACCGTCCGGCGCAAGGCTCGTGACCGTCCACATCAACGGCCGCGACGAAAGGCTCGGGCTGGCGCACAGCGACCGCGACATCATTGTGTTCCTCGCCGACGCCGGAATGGCAGACCCGGAGCGGGCCCTTGACACTCCCGCCCTGGTGGAATGGCAGGGCGCCGCAGCGCACCAGTACGAGTCCACCTGACTCAGGGGGTGTCTCCCCGCCAATCCCACTTCAGTGAATCGTCCGCCCGCGGCCCGTACTCCGACCTGCCACCCGGACCGTGCATGCCGATCTCGGTGATCAGTGCGGCCCCGTCGGCCAGTGCCACCTCCGACCAGCCCGTCACGTCGAGGAGCAGTCCGTCGAGCGGGCCTCCGACCAGCTCGCGGTATGCACGCCCGGGCTGCGGGCCCGGATCGGGATCGTCGTGGTCGGCGCCGTACACCCGCCGGCGCATGATTTCGTCCATGCAGGCAGCATCGCAGCCACCACTGACACTGCCGCGCCTCACGGAATGGGGCCGCCCGGAGCCTCGGGGACGGATCTCCTGAAGCCGCCGTGGCCGGCTTCTGGCGCGCCACGCCTTCCCGCCGTCATACGCAGCCTCGATCGGCGGGACCCCGCCGGGGCTGCGTATGACGGCGGCTGCCGGGACACGGACGGCCAGGAAACCCGCCGTACAAGCAGTGCCCGTGTGGGCCTCCTCCTCCTCGCAGTGGCCGGTCCTGGTCCGACCGCGTTGCACGGAATGAGCGCGTGGCCGATCGAGCGCCTTCAAGCGTTCTAGGCTTTGCGCGCGAGCAGTTGAATCTCCTGGAACTGCCGTCGGTCGGTGGGCTGAGGCTCGCGAACCATCCGGGCCACCTCGGCCAACCCGGACTTGCGGAGCATCGCGGCGAGGTGATCAGGCGACCACCGATAGGCCGGCGCGACGGTGTGATCGAAGACCTGCGTCGGGTGAGACGGATCATCGCTGGCCGAAAAGCCGACCAGAAGGTGACCGCCAGGTGCCAGCACGCGGTGGAACTCCGCCAAGATGACAGGGAGTTCTTGCGGCGGAGTGTGGATGATGGACCAACGTGAGAGTACGCCGCCCAGCACGCCGTCAGCGATGTTCAACGCGGCCATCGAGCCCGTGTCGAACCGCAGGCCCGGATAGGCATGTCGAGCCAATTTGATCATCGCGGAAGAGGCATCAACGCCAAACACGGCAAGCCCCAACTTGTCCAGATAGGCGGTGATATGGCCAGGCCCACATCCCAGATCCGCGACCTGACCGTCCCCACTCGCGCATACGACCTCGACGAAGGCACTCAAGATCGCGCGGTCCAAAGGCCTGTCACGCAGCTCGTCGCGGAACCGCTGCGCATAGGTGTGGGCAGCAGCGTCGTAGGCCTTGCGGGTGACACTGAGGGCATCGTGTTCGACCATGCTCGCGACAGTAATTCCTGGCGCGGAGGCGCGCCGAGAAAATCACGATCTTCCCTCCCGCCTGTTCGCCCGGGCTATCGCTAATTCAGAGAAGTGACCGGCCCAAAACTGATCGCCCCACTCCAGATCGTCGACGGGATGCGTACTTCCGGGCCCCCTGGGGCCGTCGGGAGGCGGCCCGAGCCGCGGCTGGGAGGACATCTGGGCCCCCGTCCGTACACCGACCGTCATGCCGGACCAGGCCCTTCGCATCTGGGTCAGCCAGATGCGCCCGCCGTCACTCCGGGCCACCCTGGAGTCATGGCAACCCCACCGATCACCGTCCACGCGCCCACCCCGTCCGGTGCCCGTCCCGTGAGTGTGCACGTCAACAACCGCGACGAACGGCTCGGACTCGCGCACAACGATCACGACCTCATCGTGTTCCTCGCCGACGCCGGGCTGAAGGACCCGAAGCGCATCCTCGACAACCCCGCCGTGGTCCAGTGGCAGGGCACCAAACCGCATCAATACGTGGCCGCCTGATTCACGGCGGGCACGAGCAGCCAAGTCGGCAGAGGCTAACGGCATGAGCGCCTCGTTAGCCCCACGGCATCTCCCGCTGTGCCCGGCGATGGCATCGGCTTTGAGGTGAGACCACCACCGGGCCCGTCCAGCGTGGCACGGAGCACTGCCAATCAGATCCCGTCCTTGAGCATCTCCGCCATGTCAACGACACGGTTCTCGTCGATCCAGCCCTCTCGACGGGCGGTCACGCTGACCACGAGGGTGCTCCGCCGACCCCCACCCGCGGTCATCATCCGATGCTCGTAACTCCCCGCCCGGGCGTGGACCGCGACAACCTCAACCGGGTCTCAGTCCGCTCACTGTGTGTCCTGACGTGTCCGCGTGCCTGTTTACCCAAGTCGGACCTATCCCTTGCTCGACCCCAGCGTGAGCCCCGCGATGAAGTGCCGCTGCAGCAGCAGGAAGACCACAAGCGTCGGCAGGGCGACGATCACCGAGCCCGCGGCAAGGAGGTTGTAGTCCGTGAAGAACTGCCCGCGCAGGTTGTTGAGGGCGGAGGTGATGGGCAGCTTGTCGCCGTCGGAGACGAAGACAAGGGCCCAGAGGAAGTCGTTGTACATCCAGGTGAATTGAAGCGTGCCGAGTGCGGCGAGGGCCGGGCGGCACAGTGGCAGCGTGATCCGCCAGTACTGCGTCCACACGCCCGCGCCGTCGACAATGGCGGCTTCCAGGATCTCCTGCGGCAGGGTGCGCATGAAGTTGGCGAGGACGAAGACGCAGAAGCCGATCTGGAAGCCGATCTGGACGACGACGACGGCCCAGTACGAGTCGTACATCGTCATCGAGTCGGACATCCAGTACGGCAGCGGGATGCGGTTGAACACCACGTACAGCGGGGTCACGATCACCTGCTGGGGCAGCAGGTTGCCGGCCGTGAAGAGCATCAGCAGCACGATCCCGCCGCGCATCTTCAGCCGGGCCAGGGCAAAGGCCACGAACGAGGCGAGGAAGAGGGTGACGAGCACCCCCGGGACGGCGATGATCATGGTGTTGACGAAGTACTTCGTCATCCCGGAGTCGGCGAATGCCTGCCGGTAGTAGTCGAACGACAGATGCCTCGGCAGCGAGAAGTAGCCGTACCGGGAAGTCTCGTCGTACGGCCGCAGGGAGGCGTACACCGCCAGCAGCAGCGGCGCGAGGAAGGCGAGCGAGACCACCACCAGGAAGGCGTGCACGCCGAGCCGGCCCGGGCGGAGACCGAGGCGCACCGCAGCGGGTGGCGGGGGCGCGGGCTCTGCGGCGGGGCGGGCGGGGGCGGTGTCGACGGTCATCGGTTCTTCTCCCCTCGGAGCTCCTGGACCAGGTACGTCACGACGAATCCGAGGGAAACGGTGAGCAGGACCACGGCGATGGCGGATCCGAAGCCGACGCGGCTCGCCTCACCGATGATGTTGTCGGTGACGAGCACCGAGAGCAGTTCGAGTCCGTTGCGGCCGTGGTTGACGGCGTACACGATGTCGAAGGCGCGCAGGGACTCGATGACGGTGATGACGCCGACGATGACGTTGACCGGCCGCAGCGTGGGGAAGACGATGCGGAAGAAGGTCTGGGCCTCGTTCGCCCCGTCGATGGCGGCCGCTTCCTTCAGCGAGGGATCGACGGCCTTGAGCCCGGCAAGGTAGAGGATCATCACATAGCCGGTGTGCCGCCACGCCGCGGCGAGCAGGACCATCCAGATGTTGACGTCCGGGTCGCCGAGCCAGTCGGTCGGCGACGCGGTGTCCCCGATGATCGCGTTGAGGGCCCCCTGGTCGCGGGAGAAGATCAGCTGCGCGATGAAGCCGACCACGGCGAGCGACAGCACGACCGGCATGTACAGCGTCGACTGGTAGAAGCGGCTGAACCGCACGCCCCGGTCGATGAGTACGGCGAGGAACAGCCCGAACGGCGCGGCGACGAGCCCGAGGAAGGCCAGCCAGAGCAGGTTGTGCCGGGCGGCGGGCCAGAACTGCGGGTAGTTGGTGAAGAGGTTCACGTAATTCTGCGTACCGACCCACTTGATGTCGCCGATGCCGTCCCAGCTGGTGAAGGAGAGCACGATCGAGGCGAGGGTCGGGCCCCACACAATGGCGATGTCGAGCAGGACGGGTATGCCGAGCAGCAGACCGATGACGGCGAGGTCGCGGCCGGAGAATCGGCGCGGGCCCCGCCGTTCGGTGCGCCGCTCCGAGAGGAACGACACGGTCGGTACTCCAGATTCAGTCGGAGGCGAAGATGGTCTTCTTCTGCCGCTCGATGCCGTTGACCAGGCCGTCCACATCGTTCGGGTTGCTGATGAACTGCTGGATGGCCGGGATCATGACGGTCGAGGCGAAGTCCGGCCGGGTGTCGCGGTCCAGGAACTGGGAGATCTGCTTGGCACCGGAGACGAGCTCCACGGCCTTCTTCTGCAGCGCCGAGTACGGGGAGATGTCCGCCTGGTCGTTGACCGCGATGTTGTTGGGGTCGCTCTTGAGGTAGATGTCCTCGGCCTTGCCGGTGGCCAGCCACTTCACGAGGTCCTTGGCGCTCTCCAGCGTCTTCTTGTTCTTGAGGTTCTTCGACTTCTTCGCCAGCAGGAACCCGTCGATGGGTGCCTCGACCGCGTCCTGGCCGTGCTCCGGGTTGATGACCGGGAACGGGAAGAAGTCGATGTCCTCCTGTTCGCCCTTGGGGAACTGGGCGCCGGGGTGCGGCAGCCCGAAGACCGCCATGCCGGCTTCCTTCTTCTGCAGACTGGTCGCGGCCTCCTGCCAGGTGCGGCCGTTGGCGCCCTGCTGGCAGTACGGCAGGAGCCGGCGCCAGGTGTCGAAGACGTCCTTGACGCGCTTGTCCGTCCAGGCTTCCTCGCCGGCCATCAGGCTCTTGTGGAAGTCATAGCCGTTGGTCCGCATGTTGATGTAGTCGAAGGTGCCCATCGCGGGCCAGCCGTCCTTGTCGCAGAACGCGATGGGGTCGAGTTTGTCCTTCTTCATCTGCTCGGCGAGCGCCACGTACTCGTCGAGGGTCTTGGGCGCCTGGTAGCCGCGGTCGGCGAAGAGACTCTTCCGGTGGAAGACGGCCCACGGGTAGTAGTAGTACGGCGTGAGGTACTGCTTGCCGTCCTCGCCGGTGGACTGGGCCTTCAGTGCGGACGAAAACCCTTCGTAGTGCTGCCAGTTGTCGCTGATGTCGTACAACAGCCCCTTCTTGGCGAAGAACTGCATCCGGTAGCCGGCAAACCACATGAACACGTCGTCCGGATTGCCCTGCAGGTATTTGTTGATGTTCTCCTGGAAGGTGTTGTGGTCAACGGTGTTGACCTCGATCTTCCGCCCTCCGGACTGCGCCTCGTACGCCTTGAACGCGTCGGCGAAAGCCTTCTTGGGAATGGGGTCGGACGAATTCGACCCCATGTGGATCGTCTTGCCGTCACCACCGGGACCACTGCTGCATGCCGTGAGCAGCGAGGGAAGCGTGATCGCGCCCGCGCCAACTGCCGCACCACGCAGCAGATTTCGCCGAGACATCCGATGTCCTGCCATACTGCCGGGCATGCTTGACCTGTCGTACGACGAGTGCGCCATGACCCCCTCCTCCGGGATGCAACCCAACACGACCGAACGCGCGATTGGATCCCACCCCCAAGTCAGAGTGCGGTCAAGGGTTTTGACGAGATACCGAACAACCTTTACCGCTCCCCTTCCAACAGACTCCAACACGCCATAACGTAATCGCGCGCCCCTGGCGTGCGCATGATGTCATCCGATCTGACACGAGCGTGGAGGAACGTTACGATGCGTCATCTTCCAACCCGTACGACCCGAGCAAGCGGCAGAACAGTCATCGGAGCGCTGGCCGCCGGTCTGCTCTGCGCAGCGGGTGCAACCGCTCCCGCCGTCGCGGACTCACCGACGACGGCGGCTGCCGCAGCGGTCAGCCCGCAGTCCGACAACGGGCTCGCACTCACCCCGCCGATGGGATTCAACAACTGGAACTCGACCCACTGCCGGGCCGAGTTCAACGAGGCGATGGTCAAGGGAATCGCCGACATCTTCGTCGAGAAGGGCCTCAAGGAAGCCGGCTACCAGTACGTCAACCTCGACGACTGCTGGGCGAAGCCGCAGCGCAACGCGGACGGCAAGCTGGAGGCCGACCCGGTGCGCTTCCCGAACGGCATAGAAGCCGTCGCGGACTACGTCCACTCCAAGGGGCTCAAGCTCGGCATCTACACCAGCGCGGGCACGAAGACGTGCGACGGCACCGGACTGCCGGGAGCACTCGGCCATGAGTACAGCGATGCGCAGCAGTTCGCGGACTGGGGCGTCGACTACCTCAAGTACGACAACTGCAACAACCAGGGCGTCGACGCGAAGAAGCGCTATACAACAATGCGCGACGCACTGCAGGCCACCGGCCGTCCCATCGTCTACAGCATTTGCGAGTGGGGCGAGAACAAGCCCTGGGAGTGGGCCGCAGACGTCGGCAATCTCTGGCGCACGACGGGCGACATCAGCGACAGCTGGGGCAGCATGCTGTCGATCATGAAGCAGAACCTGCCGCTCGCCGCCGCCGCGGGACCGGGGCACTGGAACGACCCCGACATGCTCGAAGTCGGCAACGGCGGAATGACGGACACCGAGTACCGCACCCACTTCTCCATGTGGTCCGTGATGGCGGCGCCGCTGCTCATCGGCTCCGATCTGCGCAAGGCGACTCCGGAGACCTTCGAGATCCTCTCGAACCAGGAGGTCATCGCGGTCGATCAGGACCCGCTGGGAAAGCAGGGCACCGTGGTCTCCTCCACCGGCGGGCGCTGGGTCGTCGCCAAGGAGATGAAGGACGGCAGCCGGGTCGTGGCGCTCTTCAACGAGACCGGGTCCGCGCAGCGCATCTCGACGACCGCGAAGGAGGCGGGTCTGCCGGAGGCCGACGCGTACACGACGCGCGACCTGTGGCAGCACACGACGTACAACACGGCGGGCGGTATCTCCGCGACCGTCCCGGCGCACGGCACGGTACTGCTGCGCGTCGCCGCCGACAGCAAGTGGGCCGCCTACCCGCCGGCCGTGGAACTCGGCCTGACCGGCAGCCCGTTGGTGGAGGCCGGCCGCAGCGCCCCGCTGACGACGACGGTCACCGATCTGGGCCGTACGCCTGCCACGAGCGTCTCCGCGGCTCTCACCGGCCCGTCGGGCTGGCAGATCGAGGCGCTGTCGCCGACCGGCACCGATGTCGTGCCCACCGGCCGTGCGCTGACCACACGCTGGCAGGTGACGCCTCCCGCGGGCACAGCCACCGGTACGTACGATCTGAAGCTCAGCGCCCAGTACCGGTCACCGACCGGGACGCGCGTGCGGTCCTCGGTGCCGTTCCAGGCGCATGTGGTGGTGGCGCCCCCGGCCGACAGCAGCTATCTGAGCGATCTGCCGCAGCTCTCCGCTTCCAACGGCTGGGGTCCGGTCGAGAAGGACACCAGCAACGGTGAGAACCGGGCCGGCGACGGCCATCCGCTGACCATCGGCGGCACCGTCTTCGCCAAGGGACTCGGGGCACACGCGGACAGCGCCGTCGAGTTCTACACGGGTGGTGCGTGCAGCGCCGTGACCGCCCAGGTCGGAGTCGACGACGAGGCGGGTGCCCATGGCACGGTGGCGTTCGAGATCTGGGCGGACGGCACGAAGGTGGCGTCCACCGGGGTCCTGACCAACGCGATGGCCGCGCAGCCGATCACCGCGGATGTGAGCGGCGCGCAGGTGGTACGTCTGGTGGTCACCGACGGCGGGGACGGGATCAACTACGACCACGCCGACTGGGCGGACCTGCGGATCGGGTGCTGAGTCCGGCACGGGTGCCGGGCCCCGTAGGAGGAGTGCCCGCCCGGTAGGGGGCCGGGCGGGCACTGAGTACGGGCCTGGAGCCGCTTCCGGAACGGTTCCGGGCAGGGGCGCGGCCACCGGGCACGCCCGGCTTCCGGACCATCGTTCGGCTGCCGGACGGGACGGGTCGCCGCGCACCGTCCGGCAGCCGGACCCTGTTCAGCCGCTCAGTACGGCTGCGGCCGCCGAGGCGGCGGCCGCGGCGCCCACCAGGCCCGCGTCCGTACCCATCACCGCGGGTGCCACCGTGAACTGTTGGACGAAGGAGAGCGTGGCGTAGCTGCGCAGGGCGCGGCGCAGCGGAGCGAAGAGGACGTCGCCCGCACCGGCCACTCCCCCACCGATCACGGCGATGTCGATCTCGACCAGCGTGGCGGTGGCGGCGATTCCGGCGGCCAGCGCCTGCGCAGCGCGCTCGAAGGAGGCGACCGCCACCGGATGTCCGGCCCGCGCGGCGGCGGCCACGGCGGCGGCCGTGGCGTCGCCGTCCGGGCCCGGCTGCCAGCCGCCCTGCAGGGCGCGGCGGGCGATGTTCGGCCCGCTGGCGATCCGTTCCACACAGCCACGCGAACCGCACGGACACGGGTCGCCGTCCAGATCCACACTGATGTGGCCGATGTGACCGGCGTTGCCGGTGGGACCCGGGTGCAGCTTGCCGCCGAGGACGAGACCGCCGCCGACCCCTGTCGACACGACCAGGCACAGCGCGTTGTCGTAACCGCGGGCCGCACCGAGCCAGTGCTCGGCCGCGGTCATCGCGACCCCGTCACCGACCAGCTCGACGGGGAGCCCGCCGACGGCCCTCCGTACCCGGTCCACCAGCGGAAAGTCGCGCCAGCCGGGAACGTTGACGGGGCTGACCGTCCCCGCCGAGGCATCCACCGGACCTGCGCTGCCGATGCCGACGGCGGTCGCCCGGCCCCACAGCGGCGAGGCGGTCAGCTCGGCCAGCACGTCCGTCACCGCGCCCATCACCGTCTCGCCGCTCTCCAGGGCGGGCGTCGGCCGCTGCGCCCGCACGAGGAGCGTGCCGCTGCCGTCCACCAGAGCGCCGGCGATCTTGGTGCCGCCGATGTCGAGCGCGGCGACGAGGTCGGTATGCATCGGTGTGGGCTCCGGATGAGTGAGGAGGCGGGGACCTGCAGCTTCAGTAAATAGTCTGCATAGTCTCTATTCAGTTGACAACGTTGTCCAGGGCCTATGCTCGACGACACAGCCTCCGGCACCTCCGCAGCACCCGTCTGCGACCGGCCGGACAGCCCGCACCCGACGACAGGACAGCGCATCGTGGCAGAGACCGCCCGTCACTCCGAGCCCCGCTACGGCAATCGGCCGACCATGAAGGATGTGGCCGCCCGGGCCGGAGTGGGCCTCAAGACGGTCTCCCGCGTGGTCAACAGCGAACCGGGGGTCACACCGGACACCGAGCGCCGGGTCCAGGAGGCGATCGATGCGCTCGGCTTCCGCCGCAACGACAGCGCGCGCGTGCTCCGCAAGGGCCGTACCGCCTCCATCGGCCTGGTCCTGGAGGATCTCGCCGACCCGTTCTACGGGCCGCTGAGCCGCGCCGTCGAGGAGGTCGCCCGCGCCCACGGCGCCCTGCTCATCAACGGGTCGAGCGCCGAGGACCCGGAGCGCGAGCAGGAGCTCGTGCTCGCGCTGTGCGCCCGCCGGGTGGACGGGCTGATCGTGATTCCGGCCGGTGACGACCACCGCTACCTGGAGCCGGAGATAGAGGCGGGGATCGCCACCGTCTTCGTGGACCGCCCGGCGGGCCGGATCGACGCCGACATCGTCCTTTCCGACAGTTTCGGTGGCGCCCGGCAGGGTGTCGCCCATCTGGTCGCGCACGGACACCGCAGGATCGGCTTCATCGGCGACCAGCCGCGTATCCACACGGCCACCGAGCGTCTGCGCGGATATCACGCCGCGATGACGGACGCCGGGATCACCGTCGAGGACTCCTGGGTCTCCCTCGGCTCCACCGACCCGGCGCGGGTCAGGGCGGCCGCCGAGGCGATGCTCTCGGGCCCCGAACCGGTCACCGCGCTCTTCGCGGGCAACAACCGGGTGACGGTCACCGCGGTGCGCGTGCTGGCGGAGCGGGAGCGTCCGGTCGCCCTGGTCGGTTTCGACGACATCGAACTGGCCGACCTGCTGGGCATCACGGTCATCTCCCAGGACGCCGCGGCCGTGGGCCGGACGGCGGCCGAGCACCTCTTCCGCCGGCTGGACGGCGCGGACGACGCCCCGGCGCGGGTGGAACTGCCGACCTCCCTCATCGCCCGCGGCTCGGGCGAACTGCCGCCCGCCTGAGCCGGGGCGTCGACGGACCGGCTCGATCAGCTTCCGGCGGGCGTCAGCAGCGCTCCGCTACGGACGTGCGTGCGTAGCGGACCGAGCGTCCGGCGCGGTGGGCAGTCACCAGGGCGGCGTCGCGCAGGGCTGTGAGGTGCTGGGAGACGCCGGCCGCGGACAGTCCGGAACGCCGGGCGAGCGCGGTGGTCGACGCGGGGGTGTCGAGCTCGGCCAGAAGCAGGGTGCGGGAGCGGCCGAGGACAGCGGCGACCGCATCGGCGGCTTCGGTGCTGCGCGGCTCCCAGAGGGTGCCGATGCCCCGTGCCGGATAGGCGAGTTGCGGCGGGTCCGGCGCCACCGAGCGGGTGAGCACCCGCGGCCGGGCGAACACGGAGGGCACCAGCAGCATCCCCGCGCCCGAGTCGGCGCGGGTGAGGGCGCAGTGGCGGCGCACCAGGCGCAGGCTGCTCTCGTCCCACCGCACCGAGTCGTGCAGTTCATTGAGGACCTGCGCGACCCCGAGCTCGGCAACCTGCCGCGCCCGGCGGAACACATCGGCTTCGAGCAGCCGGCGGATCCGGGCCCAGTACGGCGCGAGCGCCAGCTCCCAGTAGGTCTCGATCTCGGCGGCGACCTTCTCCAGCGCCGTTCCCCAAGGCCGAACTGACCGTCCAGCCGGGCGCAGGTCACTTCCCGTGGCTCGACGATCCCGTCCGCTTCAGCGGGACCGTCGAGTCCTTCCTGCGGGGCTGACGGTACGGGCCCGGCCCGCGGCCTACGGCGCCGTCACCGTCAGTCCTCCGCGCCGGGGCGAGGCGAACGCGTCGAGGTCCGCCCGTGTCAGCCCCGTCAGGCGGGCGACCTCGGCGGTGTCGAGTGCGCCGCAGTCGATGCCGCGCAGCAGGTATCCACTGAGGGCCTTGGCGGTGGCGGGCTCGTCCATGACGTCGCCGCCGGCCTTGGCGACATACGCGGCGAGCCGGGCGGCGGCCTGTTCCAGGCCCTCGCGATAGAAGGTGTAGACGGCCGCGTAACGGGTCGGCAGGTGGCCGGGGTGCATGTCCCAGCCCTGGTAGTAGGCGCGGGCCAGCGCACGGCGGGTGAGCCCGTAGTGGAGCCGCCACGCCTCGTGGACCTGGTGGGTGGGGCCGACCGGGAGGACGTTGGTCGAGCCGTCGGAGACACGTACGCCGGTACCCGCGGCGGCCACCTGCATGACCGCCTTGGCGTGGTCTGCGGCCGGATGGTCGCCGGCCTGGTAAGCGGCGCTGACGCCGACGCAGGCACTGTAGTCGAAGGTGCCGTAGTGCAGGCCGGTGGCGCGGCCCCCGGCGGCACCGATCATGCGGGCCACGGCGGCGGTGCCGTCGGCGGCGAGGATGGACTGGCTGGTCTCGATCTGGATCTCGAAACCGAGCCGGCCCGACGGCAGACCGTGGGCCTGCTCGAAGGCGTCGAGGAGCCGGACGAAGGCGGTGACCTGTTCGGGGTACGTCACCTTGGGAAGGGTGAGCACCAGGCCCTCGGGAAGCCCGCCCGCCTGCATCAAACCGGTGAGGAAGATGTCCGTGGTGCGGATGCCCCGGTCGCGTACGGCGGCCTCCATGCACTTCATCCGGATGCCCATGTACGGGGCCGCCGTGCCGTTCTGGTACGCCTCCGAGACCAGCCGCGCGGCGCGGGCGGCAGCCTCGTCCTCCTCGGCATCGGGGCGGGGGCCGTAGCCGTCCTCGAAGTCGATGCGCAGGTCTTCGACGGGCTCGCGCTCCAGCTTGGCGCGGACCCGGTCGTGGACGGGCGCGGCGAGCTCCTCCGGGATGCCGAGGACGGCGGCGAACGAGGCCGCATCGGGGGCATGCTCGTCGAGGGCGCGGAGCGCCTGATCGCCCCAGGAGCGGATGGTGTCTGCGGCAAAGGCGTCGCTGGGGACGTAGACCGTGTGGACTGGCTGGCGGGTGCCGGGGTCTCCCGGATAGCGGCGGGCGAGCTCGGCGTCCACCGCGGTGAGGGAGGCACTGATCTCCTCGCTGACCGCACCGGCGAGGCTCGTTGCCACCTTCTCCTGCTGACCCATGTCCACACCCTCCACAGTGCCGTTGTTTCCGCTTCCCGGAATCAACAATCCGTATAGTGAAGTTATAAGGCCACCGGACCTGCGTCAATGGTGATCAGAAACGACCCGGGGCCGCGCGGTGAGAACACCACGCGGCCCCGGACCATCGAGAAGGGGCACCGCCC
Source organism: Streptomyces sp. NBC_00873 (assembly GCF_045207415.1). NCBI lineage: Bacteria > Bacillati > Actinomycetota > Actinomycetes > Kitasatosporales > Streptomycetaceae > Streptomyces > Streptomyces sp. NBC_00873. Next base: position 7,999,645 of record NZ_CP108803.1, on the reverse strand, counting down.
CCGACAGGTCAGCCCTTGCGGGAGTTGACCTCTTCGGTGAGCTGGGGGACGACCTGGAAGAGGTCGCCGACGATGCCGTAGTCGACGAGGTCGAAGATCGGGGCCTCGGCGTCCTTGTTGATCGCGACGATGGTCTTCGAGGTCTGCATGCCGGCCCGGTGCTGGATCGCGCCGGAGATACCGGAGGCGATGTAGAGCTGCGGGGAGACGGACTTGCCGGTCTGGCCGACCTGGCTGGAGTGCGGGTACCAGCCGGCGTCGACCGCGGCACGCGAGGCACCCACGGCCGCGCCGAGGGAGTCGGCGAGCGCCTCGATGATGTGGAAGTTCTCCGCACCGTTGACACCACGGCCGCCGGAGACCACAATCGCGGCCTCGGTCAGCTCCGGGCGCCCGGTCGACTCGCGCGGGGTGCGGGACAGGACCTTCGTGCCGGTGGCCTGCGCGGAGAACGTGACCGGCAGGGTCTGGACCGCACCGGCGGCGGGGGCCGGCTCGACAGGCGCCGAGTTCGGCTTGACCGTGATGACCGGGGTGCCCCGCGAAACACGGGACTTGGTGGTGAACGACGCGGCGAACGCGGACTGGGTGGCCACCGGACCCAGCTCACCGGCCTCCAGGTCCACCGCGTCCGTGATGATCCCGGACCCGATCCGGACCGCGAGCCGGGCCGCGATCTCCTTGCCCTCCGCGGAGGACGGCACCAGCACCGCGGCCGGGGACACCGCATCGAACGCGGCCTGCAGCGCGTCGACCTTCGGCACGACCAGGTAATCGGCGAACTCCGGCGCCTCGGCGGTCAGGACCTTGACCGCACCGTGCTCGGCGAGCACCGCCGCGGTGCCGGCCGCACCACTGCCCAGCGCGACCGCGACCGGGTCACCGATCCGGCGGGCCAGCGTCAGCAGCTCCAGGGTGGGCTTGCGGACGGCACCGTCCACGTGGTCGACATAGACGAGAACTTCAGCCATGGGACTTCAATCTCCTGCGGAAACGAGGGTGAGAGGAACGTACGGGGCCGAACAGGCCGACAGGTCAGATGAACTTCTGGCCCGCGAGGAACTCAGCCAGCTGCTTGCCGCCCTCGCCCTCATCCTTGACGATCGTGCCCGCCGTGCGGGCCGGACGCTGCGCCGCGGAATCCACCGCGGTCCACGCACCCGCCAGACCGACCTCGTCCGCCTCGATCTCCAGGTCCTCCAGGTCCAGGGACTCAACCGGCTTCTTCTTCGCCGCCATGATCCCCTTGAACGACGGATACCGGGCCTCACCGGACTGGTCCGTCACCGACACCACCGCCGGCAGCGACGCCTGCAGCTGCTCACTGGCACTGTCACCGTCCCGACGCCCGGTCACCGTGCCGCCCTCGACCTTCACCTCGGACAGCAGCGTGACCTGCGGAACACCCAACCGCTCCGCCAGCACCGCCGGCAGCACACCCATCGTGCCGTCCGTCGACGCCATACCGCAGATCACCAGGTCGTAACCCGTCTTCTCGACCGCCTTCGCCAGCACCAGCGACGTACCGATCACATCCGTACCATGCAGACCGTCGTCCTCGACGTGAACGGCCTTGTCCGCACCCATCGACAGCGCCTTGCGCAACGCGTCCTTGGCATCCTCCGGACCCACCGTCACCACAGTGATCTCCGCGTCATCCGCCTCATCGGCGATCTGCAGCGCCTGCTCCACCGCGTACTCGTCCAGCTCCGACAGCAGACCGTCGACATCCTCACGGTCCAGCGTCAGGTCATCGGCGAAGTGCCGGTCACCGGTGGCGTCGGGCACATACTTCACACAGACAACGATCCTCAAGCTCACGCCGGCTCTCCTACTGCATCGTCATTTCTGGGCTGCCTTGATGCACGCAGCATAGGCGCCTGATGGGGCGGATTCCGGTCGGGGCGACCGACGCTCCGAGCGAAATATTACTCGCCAGTACACCCAGTACGTTACCCATGAGCAAGCGCTTTGCACTGTGACCTAGCCGACGCTCGGTGCCCTTGCGCCACCTGGGAACCCTCAGTCCCGCAACGCCGTGAAACGACCCTGATGGTAGAGAAGCGGGCGGCCGCCCCCGGCCGGATCGCCGACGACGGCCTCCGCGATCACGATCCGGTGGTCCCCCGCCGGGATGCGCGCCACCACGCGGCAGACCAGCCACGCAAGCACTCCGTCGAGGACCGGGACACCTTCCGGCCCACTGCGCCAATAGGTGGACGGACCGAACCGGTCGGCGCCGCTGCGCGCGAATGTGGCGGCCAGCTCCTGCTGGTGCTCACCCAGTACGTGAACGCCGATGTGCTCGGCCTCCGCCACGACCGGCCAGCTGGAGGACGAGGTCCCCACACCGAAGGAGATGAGCGGCGGCTCCGCGGCGACGGAGTTGAGGGAGGTCGCGGTGAAGCCGACCGGCCGGTCACCGGCGGCGGTGATCACCGCGACACCGGCGGCATGCCGCCGGAAGACGGAGCGCAGGAGATCGGGGGAAGCCGTGCGGGCACTGGAAAGCTCGGGCGAAGCCGTCATGGAGATGTCCTTCTGCGAGGGAGGCGTACGGGGCCGTGGGTGCTCAGACACCCGGACAGCGCGCACTCGCGTTGCGGGCGAGGTCCATGGGGACCCGGCCGTAGAGAAGGAGTTCCGGCGGCATAGCGTCAGACTGACGATGCGTGGTGGGTGCAGTCAAGAGGGTTCCGCAATGTGGGAGATGCATCACGGTCCGTCACATCGCGTGCCCCAGCGCCGCGACAACATCGACGGTGCGGGGCTGCCCGACCGCTCGGCGGACGATCCGGCCGGTCGCGTCGAGAACCAGCACCGTCGGCGTGCGGCTGATGTCGAGCTCGCGTACAAGAGTGAGATGTGCCTCGGCGTCGATTTCGACGTGGGCGACGCCGTCGACCATTCCGGCCACCTCGCCGAGGGTGCGGCGGGTGGCCCGGCAGGGCTGGCAGAAGGCGCTGGAGAATTGCACGAGGGTCGCCCGTTCCCCCAATTCCGCGCCGAGTTGGGCCGCATCCAGCCTGTTCGCACGTGTCTGCCCGTCCACCGTCCGCCTCCTGTCAGAGCCCTTCGCAAAGGGTCAGCACCGTCGGGCACGGAGTCATTCCCGCCGACTCCACGTGACGAGAATCTCGCGCCCCACGCCCGCCGAGACTGGCCACCGCGACGGACATGGGGCACGATCGGCGCAATGCCGAAAACCTACGGCTGCGTAACTTCCGCCGGGAGAACCCTCCTCAGGCGCTGAAGAAGGGTCTTCTCCAGATGGCAGAACTCGTCTATCGGCCGGTCATCGGCGCCGCTCGCACCATGTTCAAGGCGCTGGACCTGAAGATCGACACTCAGGGTTCGGAGCACATCCCGAAGACCGGCGGTGCGGTACTGGTCAGCAACCACATCAGCTATCTCGACTTCATCTTCACCGGGCTCGCGGCGCTCCCTCAGAAGCGGCTGGTCCGCTTCATGGCGAAGGAATCGGTCTTCCGGCACAAGGTCTCCGGTCCGCTGATGCGCGGCATGAAGCACATCCCGGTCGACCGGAAGCAGGGCGAGGACGCGTATGCCCATGCGCTCGCCTCGCTGCGCTCCGGCGAGATCATCGGCGTCTTCCCCGAGGCGACCATTTCGCAGTCGTTCACGCTGAAGAGCTTCAAATCGGGCGCGGCCCGGCTGGCCCAGGAGGCCGGCGTGCCGCTGATTCCGATGGCCCTGTGGGGAACGCAGCGGATCTGGACCAAGGGGCGGCCGCGCAATTTCAAGCGCAGCCACATCCCGGTGACGATCCGGGTGGGTGCGCCGGTGGAGGCCCCCACCGACCAGTACGCGGGTGCGATCACCCGACGTCTGCGGGAGCGGGTGCAGGAGCTCCTCGAAGCCGCGCAGCGCGCCTACCCGGTCCGGCCGAAGGACGCGAGCGACACCTGGTGGGTGCCCGCGCACCTCGGCGGTACGGCTCCGACGCCCGCCGAGGTGCGCGAGGCCAGCTGACCGGGCCCGTTCGCTGTCACGGCTGAAACGTCACTCCGGAGTGCGGACGGTGATCCGCGCTCCGGGGCTCAGCTTCTCCAGCGACTCGACAAGTTCGGCGCCTGCGGGGTCTGCCGCACGAGCGGATGCTCGTGGTCGATGGCCACATCGGCGGCGAGACAGGCAGCCATATCCGGGGATTGCTGCGTCAGCTCCATGCATGCAGAGCGTACGGAAGCGACCGACCGGAAAGCAATGACTTTCCGGTCGGTCGCACATTCATGCGCAGCTTGGTGCTCTACTTGGCGATCTCTTCCTTGAGGGCGAGGACGAACGCGTCCACGTCGTCCTCCGTGGTGTCGAAGGAGCACATCCAGCGCACATCGCCGGCGGTCTCGTCCCAGAAGTAGAAACGGAAGCGCTTCTGGAGCCGCTCGCTCACGTCGTGCGGCAGACGCGCGAAGACGGCGTTGGCCTGGACCGGGTAGAGGATCTCCACGCCGTCCACCGCCCGGACACCCTCCGCGAGCCGCTGAGCCATGGCGTTGGCGTGCCGGGCGTTGCGCAGCCACAGATCACCGGCGAGCAGCGCCTCCAGCTGCACCGACACGAAACGCATCTTCGATGCGAGCTGCATCGACAGCTTCCGCAGATGCTTCATGGCCCGTACGGCATCGGGGTTCAGGACGACGACGGCCTCACCGAAGAGCGCCCCGTTCTTGGTGCCGCCGAACGAGAGGACGTCGACGCCGACCTCGCTGGTGAACGTACGCACCGGGACGCCCAGCGACGCCGCGGCGTTGGCGATCCGCGCCCCGTCGAGGTGAACCTTCATGCCGCGCTCGTGGGAGTGCTCACAGATGGCGCGGATCTCATCGGGCGTGTAGACGGTGCCGAGCTCGGTGTTCTGAGTGATCGACACGACCTGGGGCATGGCGCGGTGCTCGTCGTCCCAGCCGTACGCCTGCCGGTCGATGAGCTCGGGGGTGAGCTTGCCGTCCGGGGTCGGCACGGTGAGCAGCTTGAGGCCGCCCACGCGCTCCGGAGCGCCGCCCTCGTCCACGTTGATGTGCGCGGACTCGGCGCAGATGACCGCGCCCCAGCGATCGGTCATCGCCTGCAGCGAGACGACATTCGCCCCGGTGCCGTTGAAGACCGGGAACGCCTCGGCGATGGGGCCGAAGTGCCCCTTGACGATCTGCTGGAGGTTCGCGGTGTAGTCGTCCTCGCCGTAGGCGATCTGGTGACCGCCGTTGGCGAGGGCGATGGCCGCGAGGATCTCCGGGTGGGCGCCCGCGTAGTTGTCACTGGCGAATCCGCGTATCTGCGGATCGTGGTGCCGTCGCGCGTCGGTCCTTATGGTTGCGGGGTCAGCCACAGACGCTTTCCGTTCACTTCGGAGGCGGGCTTGGACCAGACGCCGGCGATGGCCTCGGCCAGCTCCTTGACGTCGGTGAAGCCCGCGAACTTCGCATTCGGGCGCTCGGCGCGCATCGCGTCGTGCACCAGTGCCTTGACGATCAGGATCGCAGCCGCTGCCTTCGGCCCTTCCTCGCCCCCCGCCTTGCGGAAGGCGTCGGCGAGCGCGAGGGTCCAGGCCTCGGCGGCCGCCTTCGACGCGGCGTAGGCGGCATTGCCCTCGGTGGGCTTGCTCGCCCCGGCCGCGCTGGTCAGCAGATAGCGGCCGCGGTCGCTGCGCTGGAGCCCTTCCTGGAAGGCCAGCGAGGTGTGCTGAACCGTGCGGATCAGCAGCTTCTCCAGGAGATCCCAGTCGGCGAGGTCGGTCTCGGCGAAGGTGGCGCTGCCGCGCCAGCCGCCCACCAGGTGGACCAGGCCATCGATCCGGCCGAACTCCTTCTCGGTCTTGTCCGCCCATCCCCGGGCGGCGGCGAGGTCGAGCAGATCGACGGTGTCGCCGGTGACGGTGGCGCCGCCGTGGGCGTATCGTGCGGCGTCGACGGCCTCCGCCAGGCGGGTGGCGTCGGCGTCCGAGGCGACGACGATCGCACCGGCCTCGGCGAGCCTGAGCAGCGTCGCCCGGCCGGCCGGTCCGGCGGCTCCGGCAACGGCGATCACCGCGCCTTCCAGCGCGCCGTTCCCATTGCCCGTGCCGTTTGCGTTCATGGCCACTGCCTCCTTGGAACGAGCGCTCACGCGGCTGCCTGCTCGGCGTCCGCCGCGGTGATCCCCTTGGTGGAGGCGATCACATTCTTCAGCTTCTTGGAGAGCGCCTCATAGAACATGCTCAGCGGAAACTCGTCGGGAAGCACGTCGTCCACGAGTTTGCGGGGCTGCTGCGAGAGGTCCAGGGCGTCCGGACCCTTGGCCCAGCGGGAGCCGGGGTGCGGGGCAAGGTAGGTCGAGACCAGGTCGTACGCGGCGAACCAGTGGACCAGCTTGGGGCGGTCGATGCCGTCGCGGTAGAGCTTCTCGATCTCGCCGCAGAGCTGGTTGGTGACCTGCGGGGCCCGGTCCCAGTCGATCTTCAGGGTGTTGTCGGTCCAGCGGATCACATCGTGCTTGTGGAGGTACGCGAAGAGCAGCTGGCCGCCGAGACCGTCATAGTTGCGGACCCGCTCGCCGGTGACCGGGAAGCGGAACATCCGGTCGAACAGCACGGCGTACTGCACGTCACGGCCCTGCGGGAAGCCGTCGGCCTCCAGCTTCACGGCCTCCTTGAAGGCGGTGAGGTCGCAGCGCAGCTCCTCCAGTCCGTACATCCAGAACGGCTGGCGCTGCTTGATCATGAACGGGTCGAACGGCAGGTCGCCGTGGCTGTGGGTGCGGTCGTGGACCATGTCCCAGAGCACGAATGCCTGCTCGCAGCGCTGCTGGTCGCCGACCATCCCGCGGATGTCCTCGGGCAGCTCCACGCCGAGGAGCTCGACGGAGGCCTCGGTGACGCGGCGGAAGCGGGCAGCCTCACGGTCGCAGAAGATGCCGCCCCAGCTGAAGCGGTCGGGGGCTTCGCGCACGGCGATCGTCTCCGGGAAGAGCACCGCGGAATTGGTGTCGTAACCGGAGGTGAAGTCCTCGAAGGTGATGCCGCAGAAGAGCGGGTTGTCGTAGCGCGTGGCTTCGAGCTCGGCGAGCCATTCGGGCCAGACCATCCGAAGGACGACCGCTTCGAGATTGCGGTCCGGGTTGCCGTTCTGCGTGTACATCGCGAAGACGACCAGGTGCTGCAGCCCGTCGGTGCGGTTCTTGGCGGGCTGGAAGGCGAGCAGCGAGTCCAGGAAGTCCGGCACACCGAAGCCGTCCGCCGCCCAACGCCGCAGGTCCATGACGAGGGCGCGGTGGTACGCGGCATCGTGCGGGAGCAGCGGGGAAAGCTCTTCGATCGCGGCGATCGCGCGTTCCAGCGTCACCATGACGGTGGCAGGCGACGGGGCGCCGTCGGCGTCGAAGTCGATCGAACCGTCCTTCGCCTGCCAGGGCCGGATCTCCTCCACGGCATCCTTGAGCGCAGGCCAGGCAGGCTGCTCGACCACCCGCTGGGCAGTAGCTATCGCGCCGGCCTCGGCGTCGTGCACAAGAATTTCCGTCATCACACTTCCTCCACAGGAGAACCTCGCGTCAAGCAACCGTATCCATGTGTGGTTCCTCGAGACAAGTGAGCCTCAGAAAATTATCCTGCCGACCCCCTATGGTCACCGCGATTCTTCCTGTCGCATTCCGCTTGCGCGACTCCTTCCGTCGGTTCCGGGGGATTCCGGACCGCCGACGGTCGCACACCCGGGCGTTCAGGCCGGGCGGGACGCGCCCACGTACGGGTGACACAGCTCGCCGGGCACCGGCGCTACCGGTAGGACGGGTGCCATCCGCCTCCCTCCCACTCGTCCGGAGACCGCCGCGTGAGTATCCGTGCCGTCCTTGTCGCAGCCGTCATCACCGGATTCCTGCTCGGTGTCGCCGGCGTCCAGGGACACGGCGCCACTCACCCGCGCGTGACCGGCTCTCCCTCGGGTCCGGGCCGCTAGGCTGCCGAGTTGCCGTAAGCCGAGTGCCGAAGTGCCGCGTGGGCAGGAGCAGCACGCGGGGAGACGCCGTCGACGGAAGCGAGATTGCCTTGACTTTTCTCACCATCGGTCATCGCGGGGTGATGGGTGTCGAGCCGGAGAACACCCTGCGGTCGTTCGTCCACGCCGAGCAGGCCGGCATGGACGCCATCGAACTGGACCTTCATCTGAGCAAGGACGGCGCACTCGCCGTCATGCACGACGCCGAGGTGGACCGGACGACCGACGGCACGGGCCCGATCGCCGAGAAGACCCTGACCGAGCTGCGGGAACTCGATGCCGGGCAGGGCGAACGGGTGCCCTTCTTCGAGGAGGTGCTCGATGCCGTGCGCTCCCCCTTGCAGGCGGAGATCAAGGATGCGGCCGCAGCCCGGGCTCTGGCCGAGGTGATGCGGCGGCGCGATCTCGTCGACCGGGTCGAGGTGTCGTCGTTCCACGACGAGGCAGTCGCCGAGATCGCTCAACTGGTGCCGGGGGTACGGACCGTGCTCATCGCCAGCCGGTGGAAGAGCGATGTGGTGGACCGGGCGAAGGCGGTGGGCGCGGCGACGCTCGCGCTGAACATCCGCCGCCTCACGCTGGAGGTCGTCGAGCAGGCGCACGCCGAGGGAGTGAAGGTCATCGGCTGGGTGGTGAACACCCAGGATCATCTGCGTCTGGTGCGCGCCCTGGGGCTGGACGGCGCGACCACCGACTTCCCGGAGATCCGCCGCGCCGGCCGTTTCACCGCGTAGGTGCAGGGAGGGCTAACCCTCCTTCAGGTCCTTGATCAGCAGTTCGAAGGCGAGATCGTCGCGCTGCGGGACGCCGAAGCGCTCGTCGCCGTAGGGGAACGGGCTCAGCTCTCCCGTACGGCGGTAGCCGCGGCGCTCGTACCAGGCGATCAGTTCCTCACGCACCGAGATCACGGTCATGTGCATCTCGGTGGCGCCCCAGCTCTCCCGGACGGTGCGTTCGGCCTCGGCGATGATCAGCTTGCCGAGGCCACCACCCTGTAGCTCGGGGCGGACCGCGAACATCCCGAAGTAGGCGGCTTCCCCGCGGTGTTCGAGCTGACAGCAGGCGATCAGTTCGCTGTCCCGCTCCACCACGAGCAGCCGGCTGCCGGGTGCCTCGACCACCGCGCGGACTCCGTCGGGGTCGGTCCGCTGCCCCTGCAGGATGTCCGCCTCGGTGGTCCACCCCGTGCGGCTCGAGTCGCCCCGGTACGCCGACTGGATCAGCGTCACGAGCGCGGGCACATCGGCATCCGCCGCGTCGCGGAAGGTCAGCTGTCCCGGGTCGCGGGGCGGGGCGGTGTCCATGGTGAGGCTCTCCGTTTCTCTGCTGGGCCGTGCCGCAGCAGAGTAACCCGCTGGTCCGCGCTTAATGTCTCGACCATGGTGCATGTGCTGAGCAGTCGGGTCCTGTTGAGCCCTACCGACCCCGAGCGGTCACGGACGTTCTACGGAGAATCCCTCGGGCTGCCGGTGTACCGGGAGTTCGGTGCCGGCCCCGAGCGCGGGACGGTGTACTTCCTGGGCGGCGGCTTCCTGGAGGTCTCCGGGCGCTCCGTCGCACCGCGCTCGCCCGGGCTGCGGCTGTGGCTGCAGGTCGCGGACGTCCGGGCGGCGTACGAGGAGCTGTCGGCCCGGGGCGTCGAGGTGGAACGCCAACCGGTGCGCGAGCCGTGGGGGCTCGTGGAGATGTGGATCTCCGATCCGGACGGGGTGCGGATCGCCGTCGTCGAAGTGCCCCAGGACCATCCGCTGCGCTATCGGCCTTGAGGACAGTGACCCGCGACGGCGCACAAGTGGCCACGTCCTTCTGCGGGTTTCCTCCACGCGCTCCCCTCGTACATCAGTGCGCCGCGTACGACCTGCTGGGTCGGGGCATCGACTAGTCGACACCGACGTCGTACGTCCTGGGGAGGTGCGCTGTGCACGGACCGGCGATGTCCGGCTGGCTGCTGATGGCGTTGTGCGGGGTCACGGGCGCGTACTGCCTGCTGCGGATGCGCAGCGGGACGGAGGAGGAGCGCAGAACGGCGCGCGCCGAGGCGGTCATGGGCTTCGGCATGGCCGCGATGGCGGCGCCCGCCGCGGTCTTCCCGCCGCCCGTGTGGGGATGGGCTGTGTACGTGGTGCTGTTCGGCGCGGCCGCGTTGCGCGCCCTCTGGTTCGCCCGCCGCAAGGGGCACCATCTGCACCATCTGGTCGGCTCACTGGCGATGGTGTACATGGCGTTGGTGATGGCGCCGAGCAGCGGCGCGGCGGCGCACGGTGCGGGCGGTGTGCAGGGTGCGCACGGCGGACATCAGATGGCGCAGGTCGCCGGTGGCGTGCCGCTGGTGACGGGGATGCTGCTGGTCTATTACGCGGCCTATGTGCTGCGGTCCGGGACGCGGCTGATTCCGGTCGCCGCCGCGGGTCCGGCCGAGGGGTCGACGGGAGGAGGCTGGGGCGCACGGCCGGAGCTGGCACTGGCCTGCCGGCTGACGATGGGGATCGCCATGTTCGCGATGCTGCTCACGCTGTGAGACACGGGGTGCGGTCAACCGTGGCGTACATCACTTGCCGAGCGCAGCCATACCCGCGGGTACCGCGCCACTCATAGGCTGACGCCATGTTGGTCTCCCTCATGCTGCTGCTGCTCGGTGCACTGGCCGCCGTCGTGACCCCGCGGCTGATGGCGCGGGCCGAGTGGCCCGAGCGCGAGCCCGTGGTGGCGCTGTGGGTGTGGCAGTGCGTGGTGGCCGGGGTGCTGCTGTCCTTCGGACTCTCCATGACGTTCAGCGCGGCCGCCGCCTGGCAGGCGGTGCGCGGGCAGGTGTTCGCACCCGCACCGCACGCCGTGGTGGAGGCGTACGCGCTGGCCGCGTACGGGCCGTGGTCCGCCGTCATGGCCGTTCTGCTGGCACTGGGTGGTATTTGGAGCGCAGCAATGCTGACACGGGAGATCCGCCGGGCTCAGGTGCGGCGCAGGCGGCGCCGGGCCGAACTGCTGGTCCGTTCCCCGTTGATGCCCGGCGAGGAGCCCGGGAGCGGCCGCCTCGTGGTGCTGGAGGGTGAACGCCCCGACGCCTGGTGGCTGCCCGGTGCGGCACCTCAACTGGTCATCACTACTGCGGCACTTGGTCGACTGAAAGGCCGTCAGCTGGATGCTGTGCTGGCCCATGAACAGGGGCACGCGCAGGCACGGCACGACTGGCTGCTGCACTGTTCTGCAGCGCTGGCGAACGGCTTCCCCCAGGTGCCGGTGTTCGCCGCTTTCCGCGACGAGATGCACCGGCTCGTCGAACTGGCAGCGGACGATGTGGCGTCACGGCGCTTCGGGCGGCTGACGATCGCTCTCGCCCTGGTCGAACTGAACGAGGACCGGGGCGTGTTCGGCCCCTGCCCGACGCCCGACGCGGAGCTGCCACTGCGCGTGAACCGGCTGCTGTCCCCCGTCGAGCGGCTCACCGCGGGGCGGCGGCTGCGGCTGACCGCGGCTGCTGCACTGGTGCCGGTGGTCCCGCTTCTGGTCGCCTTCGTGCCGGGACTCAGCGCGCTGGGATAGCCGTTGTCGTGGTCCGTCCGCAAGGATCACCCCCATGCACTCGACAGCCGCGCCCCCGCCCCTCTCCCCGCCGGACCGCTCGCCTGCTCTCGGAGCCGGCATCGTGTGCGGGTCCCTTGCCCTGGTGCTGCTGATCCTGGTCGCCCTGCGCTGGTCCCCGCTGATGTCGCTGGACCGTACGGTCGCCGACGCGCTGCACCGGCGGGCGGTGGCGGAGCCGGGTCTCGTGCACATCAACCGGATCCTGACCGACTGGGTGTGGGACCCCTGGACGATGCGCATCCTGATCGCGCTCGCCGTGGTGAGGCTGTGGTGGCGCGGGGCCCGGATGCTCGCGGGGTGGGTGGCGGCGACGAGCCTGTTCGCCACCCTGCTGCAGCAGGGGCTGAAGTCCGCGGTCGGCCGGGAGCGTCCTCAATGGCCGAACCCGGTGGACTCGGCCCACTACGCGGCGTTCCCGTCCGGTCACGCCATGACGGCGGTGGTGAGCTGTGGTCTGCTGCTGTGGCTGCTGCACCGGCACGGCGTGCGGCGGCGGGTGTGGCACGTCGCGCTCGCGGTGGCGTGGGTCTCGGTGATCGGCGTGGGGGTGACCCGGCTCTATCTGGGGGTGCACTGGATGACCGATGTACTGGGGGGCTGGCTGCTGGGCGCGGCGGTGGTCGCGTTCTCGATCGCCGTGTTCGCCCGGTACGAGGGGCGGGAACGGGCGGCCTTGCCGCAACGCTCCTGAACCGGCGAGGATCGGACCCATGGTGATCAAGGGTGTGCTCTTCGACTTCTCCGGGACCCTCTTCTGTATCGAACCCGTCCGGTCCTGGCTTTCGGCGGTCCTCGCCGAGCGGGACATGACCGTGGCCGATGCCGACTTCGAGCGGTACGTGGCGGACCTGACGGCCGCCGGGGCGCTGCCGGGCGGCCCGACGCCGCAGCACGTTCCCGACCGGCTTGCCGCGGCGTGGGCTACGCGCGACGAGAATACGGAACGGCACCGTGAGGTGTATACGGGGCTGGCCCGCCAGGTCGCCCTGCCGGATCCGGGGCTGTACGAGGCGCTCTACGACCGGCACATGTCGCCGACGGCGTGGCAGCCGTACCCGGACGCGGCGGAGGTGCTGGGGGCGCTGCGTGCGGGCGGGATCCGGGTCGGCGTGGTCAGCAACGTCGGCTGGGACCTGCGGCCGATCTTCCGCGCCCATGGTCTCGACGCTCTGGTCGACGCCTATGTCCTCTCGTACGAGCACGGGATCCAGAAGCCGCATCCACATCTTTTTCACACCGCCTGCACACTTATCGGCCAGGATCCGAAGGATGTGGTCATGGTGGGTGACGATCGACACGCGGATGGCGGAGCGGCCGCACTGGGGTGTGACGTGCGCTTCGTCGACCATCTACCGGTGGAGGAACGGCCGGGCGGGCTACGGGCACTCGGGCTCATTCCGTGATCCCGCGGAGGGACATGTGAGAGATGTCCCTGACGCCCAATGGGTCCGATTGTCACACCAGGGCCTTAGCCTGGTGGCATGTCCCGTTCTCCCCGCTCATCTGATTCCGTGCGCTCCGCCGCCGTGGTGAATGAAGAGATTCGCGACCTGTGGCAACGCTCCGGCGGATGCTTGTCCCCGGACGACGAGGAGGAGTACCAGCGACTCCTGGTGGAGTGGGCCGCTGTGACCGGCGGGAGCGCGAGGTCTGCCGCGTAACGGCCTCCCCCGCGGTAGGGAGTGGCCAGGAACGGCCGATCCCGGCGATCCCCTGCGTCGCCGGAACCAGGCAGCCACCCCGGTCGACCTGGCCCGTCGGGCATCGGTCGGGGGCCGTGTTGATGACGGACGGCACGAACCGGTCAACGCAGGGGTTCACAACTGCTGGGCAAGCACATCGTTTTGGCGAACGTGGACACGATTGGGTGAACGGTGTGCCGAGCTGCGGGTACGCCCGGCGGGGTGTGCGTAGCGTTCTCGGTGCGATCTGGGACGCCGGGTGTGGCGTCAGCAGTCGGGGCCCCCGTATCACCAGCGAGATCGTTCGGGGCCTCCCCGTCGCCTCCGGCCACACCCACATGGCCAGGTCGTAGGAATTCCGCCCGCCCGGGACGGACCGCATACGGGATATGCGTCGCCGACCGGGACGCGAAAGCGGAGGACCAGTGCGCCCAAGACCGTTCGGGGCGTACCGGTGAGCCGGGACTCACTCCTGCTCACTGCCCAGGAACGGTTCAGCATGTGCCCGCGCGGCGCATCGGTCAATGAGGCCGTGCACCACGCCGGGCTGCTCGCCGTGTCCCGCCGGGCGAGGATCCGCCCGGCGGGAACGCGCCGTGAGCCCACGGGTCCGGCGATACCTGCACAGCCGGATCAGTTGTCGAAGTAGTCCGGCTGCGTCTGCACATTGAGCTCCGGCATCCGCACGCGCTTCGCCGGGTCGGTCCGCGGGTCGTCGAGCTTCAGGACGTCGAAGCCCTTGGCGATGTCGTTGGAGTAGATGTATCCGTTGTAGTAGTACGCCGACCAGGGACCGGCCGTGGTGACGGCGTTCAGGTTGACGGGACCACGCTCGAAGAACGCGATCTCCTTGGGCGCCGAGGAGTCGGTGAAGTCCCATACCGAGACTCCGCCCTGGTACCAGGCCTGGACCATCAGGTCGCGGCCCTTGACCGGGATGATCGAACCGTTGTGGGCGACGCAGACCTCGGTGGCGGCCTGCGGGCGGTCGATCTTGAAGTAGCTGCGGAAGACAAGCTTGCGGTGGTCACCCTTGCCGACGATGTCGTAGATGCCGTCCGCGCCGCGCTTCGGCCCGATCTCCTTGTTGCAGGTGGCCGCGCCACCTCCGCCGAGCTCATCGGTGAAGACGACCTTGTCCGCCTTCTGGTTGAACGTCGCCGAGTGCCAGAACGCGAAGTTCACATTGTCCTGAACCCGGTCGATGATCTTCGGGTTCTCCGGGTCCTCGATGGAGAACAGCAGGCCGTCCCCCATGCAGGCCCCGGCGGCCAGGTCCTTCGACGGCAGCACCGTGATGTCGTGGCAGCCGGTCGTCTTCGAGACGCCGGGGTTGGTGGGCGCGCCCGGGTTGCCGCCGTCCGGGAAGAGCACCGGGAAGTTCACGACCGCGGCCTGCTCGGGCGCCTTGCGTGGCACCTTGATGACGGAGATCCCGTCGTGCGGCGGCTGGCAGTCCGGGAACGCCTCGCTCGGCGAGTACGAGGAGACGTATATGTACACGCTGTTGCGCTCCGGAACCAGCGTGTGGGTGTGCGAGCCGCAGGCGGTCTCGACGGCGGCGACGTACTTCGGGTTGCGCTTGTCGCTGATATCGAAGATCTTCATGCCCTCCCAGGAGGACTTCTCCGTGGCGGGCTGGGTGGTGCTGGCGCACGAGTTGTCGTTGCGCGAGGAGTCGGTGGACAGGAACAGCAGGTTCCCGGAGACCGAGACGTCGTTCTGGGATCCGGGGCAGAGCACCTGGGCGACGGTCTGCGGGGAACTCGGGTTGCTGATGTCGTAGATCCGGAAGCCGTCGTAATTCCCGGCGAATGCGTACTTCCCCTGGAAGGCCAGGTCCGTGTTGAGACCCTTGAGTGCGTCCTTCGGGACGTTGGCCACCGGGGTGATGTTGTCGCTGTGGACGATCTCGTCCACGCCGGGTATCTCGCCATCCTCGATGGCGGCCGTGGCGGCGGCCTCCTGGCTTGCGGAGAGACCGGTGCGAGTGGCGGGTGAATCACCGGGGTCGGGCGTTGCGGCCGCCGGTCCGGCCGTCAGCAGAGTGGCGAAGAGTCCGGCCGCGGCTGCCGCCACACCCAGACGTCTGCGCCGCACTTGGGTGGTGTGCAACGAAGTCACTGCTTCCTTCCCTGTACCAAAGCGTGGTTGAACGGTTGACTGACCCCGGCAGTATCGTCCTTCCCATGGGCATCCCAACAGATGGCAACAGCAACGTAATGAAAGTTACCGACCCCTGAGGTTGCGGATGTGCGCCAAATGACCCGCTACGACCTCATGTGGCAGTGGAGGCAGCCTTGTTGATTTTCCGTCAGGTCGCGTATGTGCACAGATCCGTAGTCGTCGCTGCCGTGGCGACCGCCGTACTCTCCCTCGCCGCGTGCGATGCGGACGGTGGCGGCCATGACGCCAACGCGCGTACAGGAGGGGGTCCTTCGGTCGTGGCACCGGGGAAGCCGGGCGAGCCCGCGCAGACCCTGTCCGTCGAGGAAGCCGCGAAGGCTGCCGGGGACGACACCCCCAACTCGGCCGATTTCCGCTACGTACAGCTGATGATCCAGCACCACGCCCAGGCACTGGAGTTGACCGCCCTGGTGCCGTCCCGTTCCTCGTCCGCCCCGGTCAAGCGACTTGCCGAGCGCATCTCCGCAGCGCAGAAGCCGGAGATCGGCGCCATGGAGGGATGGCTCACGCACAACGGCGGCGAGAAACACGCGGGCGGTCACGACCACGCCGGGATGCCCGGCATGGCGACGGAGGCGCAGCTGAAGGAGTTGCGGGCGGCAGAGGGCAAGGCCTTCGACAAGCTGTTCCTGCAGCTGATGATCACCCACCACCAGGGAGCGATCACGATGGCGACCGAGGCCCTCTCGGAGGGGAACAACGTTCAGGTCGAGGAGATGGCGGGCGATGTCGTCGCCCAGCAGACGGTCGAGATCGACCGGATGCGCGCACTGTCCTCCTGACGCGCCGCGCGGCCGCACCTCTCCCCTGCTCCGCCGACCGGTGGGATGCTGGAGTCACCTTCCGGGAAGAGGTGCACCGTGCTCCGTGTCGCCGTCGTCGGCTCCGGACCCAGCGGGGTCTACACCGCCCAGTCTCTGGTCGAGCAGTCCCGGGTGCCGGATGTCCGGGTGGACGTGCTGGACCGGCTGCCCTGCCCGTACGGCCTCGTGCGGTACGGCGTCGCCCCCGACCACGAGAAGATCAAGTCGCTGCAGAACAGTCTGCGGACCGTCCTGGAGCACGAGCGGATCACCTTTCTCGGCCATGTCCAGGTGGGCGGGGACGGGCTGCCACCCGAGCGGCTGAGCGAGCTCTACCATGCGGTGGTCTACTGCGTCGGGGCGGCGACCGACCGCGGTCTCGGCATTCCCGGCGAGGATCTGCCCGGCAGCCACTCGGCGACCGAGTTCGTCTCCTGGTACAGCGCACACCCCGATGCGGCTGCCAACAGCTTTGCGTTGCAGGCCCGTTCGGCCGTGGTGATCGGGGTCGGCAATGTCGCGGTCGACGTGGCGCGGATCCTCTCGCGCGGCGCCGAGGAACTGCGGCCCACCGATGTGCCCCACCCGGCGCTCGGCGCGCTGGCCGGCAGCCGGGTGCACGAGGTGCACATGGCGGGCAGGCGGGGACCGTCGCAGGCCAGGTTCACCACCAAGGAGCTGCGCGAGCTGGGCGGGCTGCCGGGGGCGCGGATCGTGGTGGACGGGGCGGAGCTTGCCCGCGATCCGGCGTACGCCCCCGTCGGGGCGCCGGCGGATTCACCGGTGCCGCTGCCAGCGGTGGTGCGGCGCAATATCGAGGTGCTGCGCGGGTGGGCCGAGGCCGGTGTCCCTGCCACCGGGCCGGACTCGATGCGCACGATCCACCTGCGGTTCTTTCTGCGTCCCGTCGAGCTCCTCGAACGGGACGGGCGGGTCGCCGGGGTCCGGTTCGCACGTACCGCGCCGGACGGCAGCGGAGGCGTACAGGACACCGGTATGTACGAGGAGATCGGCGCCCAGCTCGTCCTGCGGGCCGTCGGCTATCGCGGGCTGCCGCTGCCCGGTCTGCCGTTCGATCCGGCCCGCGGTACCGTGCCCCACCTGGCGGGGCGGGTGCTGCGGGACGGCGTGCCGTCACCCGGGGAGTATGTCGCGGGGTGGATCAAGCGGGGGCCGACCGGAGTGATCGGCTCGAACCGGCCGTGCGCGAAGGAGACGGTCACATCGCTGCTGGACGATGCGCCACTGCTCGAGGGGCGGCCGTCGGCCCCCGATCCGGTGGCCGCGCTGCGGGCGTGGGGGCTGCGGCCGGTGGAATGGGACGGCTGGCTGTCGATCGAGCGGGCTGAGGCAGCACTCGGGCAGTCGCTCGGCCGAGGGCCGGTGAAGATCCCGGACTGGGCGGGGCTCCTGCAGGCCGCACACGGCGACCGCCGCTGAGACCGGCCGGCAATTGGGGGGTGGGTGAAGGAGCGGGGCTGGGGTGCGTGCATCGCAAGGCGGAGGATTGAGTCATGGCGGAGCCATGGTGATTGACGACAACGCCGCGAGGTGCGTGCCCCAGCCCCGTGACGCCGCCCCCCAATTGCCGGCCGGTCTGAACCGCTCCGGGGATCAGTCTTCGCCGAGCCGGTCCGCCTGCTGGTTCGCGGCGGCGAGAATCGCGTCGAGCAGCCCCGGGAAGAGCGTGTCCAGATCGTCGCGGCGCAGCCCGTTCATCTTGGCGGTGCCCCGGTAGGTCTGACTGACGATGCCGCTCTCGCGCAGCACCCGGAAGTGGTGCGTGGTCGTGGACTTGGACACCGGCAGTTCGATACGGGAGCAGGTGAGTTCGTCCTCGGCGGCGGCCAGCTCACGGACCACCTGCAGCCGCATCGGGTCGGAGAGCGCGTGGAGCACCGCCTCGATACGGATCTCCTCGCGTGCGGGGTGGGCGAGTACACGGGCGCCGGCAGCCGGGGCGGCGGCGACACGAGCGGCGGCGGCGCTGGTGGCGGTCACGGTGACTCCCCTGACGTCGTTTCGAACGGGCACCTTATGGTACGAGACTCATCGTACTTTGCCGCACGGCTGACGCGTCAGGACGGCTTCTGCCCTGTACAGCGCCCGGGTGCGGCTGTCACCCTCTGACACGAGTTTCACGACGGCGCGAACGCGGTTGCTGTCCGGAAGCCGGTCCGCCGCTGAGCAGGTCCGGCCTCTCGGCCGGCGAGGCGGGATGTCCGGTCGGCGTCGGAGAACAGCGCGGCAGTATGCCGCGCGAGAAGTGGCCGCCGCTCCCCCGGAAAAAATGGGGCGCGCTCTCGCGCGCGCTGTGACACCCTCGCCCCGATTGAGCAGTTCAGCCCTTGCCCCCGAGGCCCCGCCGGGCCACCACAGGAGCGTCCGATGGCGACACCACCCCGCCTGATCCCCCTGCTTCAGCAGTTCGACTTCGCGCGGGGGCGCCTGGCCGACCGCCTGGCCGGCCCGGTCATGGACAGCGGCAACGGCACGGACGTCGAAGTCCCGCCCATGACCGACGCGGAGTACCTCTGGGAGCCGGTGCCGGACTGCTGGTCGGTACGCCGCCGCGCGGACGGACCCGGGAAGGGCGCGACCCTCCTGGTCGGTGCGGGCGACTGGGGGCGCGACTCGTCGCACGCGCCGCACCCCACACCGCCGCCGTTCACCACCCTCGCCTGGCGGTTGAGCCATGTCAGCGAGATGCTGGCCCTCCGCGCCGACCACACGAACGGCAGCCACACCCTGACCCGGGACGACTACCACGCCGCCGGGGACGCCGCAGGGGCGATCGCCGACTTCGATACCAGTGCCAGCGCCTGGCGGGAGGCTCTGCTGAGCACCGACGACACCGCGCTGGACACAGTGGGACACAGCACGTACCCGCATGGCAGTGACCCGGAGGACCCGTTCATCGAAACGGTCTGGTGGGTCAATCAGGAACTGCTGCACCACGGGGCCGAGATCGCGTTGCTTCGCGACCTCTTCCGCGCACAGCAGCACTGACGGAACCTCAGACTGCGCTCAGGTACTGATCGGGCCCGTGGACCTCACCGCTCAGTTCGCGCGCCGCATGCTGCGCCCATGACGGGTGCCGCAGCAGCTCCCGCCCGAGGAGGACGGCGTCCGCCTGCCCGTCGGCGACGATCTTCTCGGCCTGCTGCGGCTCGGTGACCAGACCGACGGCGGCGACGGGGAGCGAGGTCTCCTCCCGTACCCGGGCGGCGAACGGAACCTGGTATCCCGGCCCGGTCGTCATGCGGACGCCCGGTGCGTTGCCACCGCTGGAGACGTCCAGCAGGTCGACGCCGTGCGCCTGCAACTCCTTGGCCAGCCGTACCGTCTCGTCGACGGTCCAGCCCTCGCGGTCGTCCTCGTCGTTCTCCGTGAGCCAGTCGGTCGCCGAGATCCGGAAGAAAACGGGCAGATCCTCGGGCCACACGTCGCGCACGGCGTCGACGACCTGGAGAGCGAACCGGACGCGGTTCTCGAAGCTGCCGCCGTACTCGTCCGAGCGCCGGTTGCTGTGCGGGGACAGGAACTGTCCGATGAGATATCCGTGGGCGCCGTGCACCTCGGCGACATCGAAGCCGGCCTCGCGGGCACGGTGGGCGGCCTCGCGGAACTGCTCGACGACGCCGTGGATCTCGTCCACGGTCAACTCGTGCGGTACGGGGTGACCCTCGTCGAACGGGAGCGGGCTGGGGGCGACGGGCTGCCAGCCGTGCTCGTCGGGTCCGACGGGACCGCCGCCCAGCCAGGGCGCCGCCGTCGATGCCTTGCGGCCGGCGTGGGCGAGCTGAATGCCTGCGATCGAGCCCTGGCTCCTGATGAAGTCGGTGATCCGCCGGAAGGCTGCCGCCTGGGTGTCGTTCCAGATCCCGAGGTCGGCGGGGCTGATCCGGCCTTCGGGGCTGACGGCCGTCGCCTCGGTGAGGATGAGACCGGTGCCGCCGATCGCGCGCGCCGCGAGGTGGGCGAAGTGCCAGTCGGTCGCGACGCCGGTCTCCGGTCCCACCGGTTCCGCGCTGTATTGGCACATGGGCGCCATCCACACCCGATTGGGTATGACAAGCGATCTCAGGGTGCAGGGCTCGAAAAGGACACTCACGGCAGACTCCGTTTCGCCGGGAACGGCAGGATCGCTAGTACGATACATCTCGTAGTACGAGATCCGTCAAATTACGAAGGTTCTCGTACAACGAGACACCCGTGCATGAGGCCCCCCGGCTTCCTTGAGTTCTAGTGGTCGTTGCAACACCCCAGCTCAGGGGATGCAATGGACTTCGAGATACGCCCTTCAGGAGGGGCCTCATGCACGGGTGGGTCAGTCCTTCAGGATTCAGCCGCGGCGCCGCAGCGTGATCTCCGCATCGGCGTCGTAACCCTGGGTCCAGCTGCGTCCGGCACCCGACTTCCAGGTGATGTGGGCCCTGACCCCGTCGGCCTTGACCGCTTCCACGGTCATGGCCCGGTCGCCGTCCCGCACATCGCCGCGACGCAGCTCCCCCGCCTTGACCGTCACGGGCTCAGCCGACTGCGCGCTCTCCACCTCGTCCGCCGCACGGGCGAGAGCCGCAGCCAGCTCCCGGGCCCGGGCAGGAGTGCAGATCAGTGAGAGCTCCCCCGACGGACCCGCTGCCCGGACCTCGACCCCCGCCGCAACGGGGGTCACGCCCAGGGTCGCACCGCGTCCGTCGGTGTCCTCGATCTCACTCTTCATCGCTCTGCTCTCCCCTTGCCCGTCCCACGGCTCACTTCAGCCGGAGGCTCTCCGGCGGGCCCAGGTAGCTGGGCTTGAGGCCGCCGGTGTCGACCACCAGGTTGGGCAGCACCACCGTCGGGTCGACCATCCAGAATTTCAGCACATGCACACCGGCCCGGCCGATGTGGTGCGCCGTACGCTGTCGCGGCCGATCCGGTGGGCCATCCCGGTCACCAACTCCGGGTTCCAGGCGGCTCCCCAGGACAGCGGTACGGGGTAGGCGGTGGCGCCCCAGGCGGTGAAGCCCGCGAGGCACTCCTCGTGGGCGAGCGCCGGGATGCCGAACCGTCCGGCCTCCACGATCCGGGCCTGGGCCCGGGCCAGGGAGACGGCGGCGACGCCGGGGTCCACCGGGGCGGTCCCGAACGGCCGGGTCAGCTGGCGCCGCCCTGTCTGACCCAGCAGGGGTTTCGGGGGGTGGGTCAGCTTGCAGACGGCGGCGCGGAAGGGCGGCGGGCCGGGCCGGCCGAGTTCCCCTTCGTCGAACATGCGCCGCCCCCATGATGAAGGCCGCAGCCTGACCGCGTACCGGCACTACACGCGCGACATTTTGTATGGACATAGCGGGTAAACAGGAGCTATGGGTGGCTTTGGTCGATATATTTCAAGGCTTCGACAATCGAAACCTGGGCGCACCCGCACCCTGCTCGGCGTGCGCAGCGTGGCCGCGGAAGTGCTGCTGCTGGAACTGGCGCTCGTGGTGCTGCTCGTCGCCGCGGCGGCGTTCTCGCTCGTGGTGCAGGGTCGGCGGGCCGCCGTTCACGAAGCCGAGAGAAGTTCGTACGCCGTCGCCGAGGCGTTCGCTCACTCCCCCGGCATCGTGACGGCGCTGGACAGCCCCAATCCCACCGCTGTGCTGCAGCCGCTCACGGAGAAGATCCGGAAGACCACCCACGTCGATACCGTCGTCGTGACCGACATACACGGTATCCGCTACACCCATCCCGATCCCGCGCTGATCGGCAAGCACGTCCTGGGCCCGTACAAGGAGGCGCTTCACGGGCATGGCTTCACCCGTACCTTCACGGGGAGCCGGGGGCCGGCCGTGAACTCGGTGGTGCCCGTACCGAGGGCCGACGGCTCGACCGCCGGCCTGGTGTCCGTGGGCATCACGATCAACAAAGTGAACAAACTGGCCGACCGCGACCTGCCGGCGCTGATCGGCGCCGCGGTGGGCGCATTTGCCCTCACCTCCGGCGGTGCGGCACTGATCAGCCGGCGTCTGCGGCGGCAGACGCACGGCCTCGGCCCCGCCGAGATGACGCGGCTGTACGAGCATCACGACGCGGTACTGCACTCCGTACGCGAAGGTGTCCTCATCATCGACGGCAACGGGCGACTGCTGCTGGCCAACGACGAGGCCCGGCGCCTGCTGCGCCTGCCCGCGGGCGCCGAAGGACTTCCGGTGACAGGCATCGGCCTGCCTCCTCCCCTCGCGGAACTCCTCGCCTCGGGCCGCTCCGCCTCCGACGAGGTGCGCCTGGCCGGCGACCGGCTGCTGGCCGTGAACCTGCGGCCCACCGACGAACACGGCGGACCTGCCGGGACGGTCGCGACCCTTCGGGACACGACGGAACTGGCCGCACTCGCCGACCGGGCCGCAGAGGTACGGGAGCGGCTTCTTCTGCTGCACACGGCCGGTGTGCGCATCGGTACGACGCTGGATGTGACCCGGACCGCGAAGGAACTGGCCGAAGTGGTGGTCCCCCGTTTCGCCGACTTCGCCTCGGTCGACCTCGCCGAGCCCGTGCTGCGCGGTGAGGAACCGTCGGTGCCGCTCGGCACCGTGCTGAACATGCGGCGTACAGCCGCGGCGGGCGTGCGCGCAGATCACCCCTTCTACCCGATCGGGCGGGTCGTCGGGTTCGTTCCCACCAGCCCGGCGGCCCTGGGACTGATCCGTGGGCACACCATGCTGGTGCCGGACCTGTCCGCCGAACCGGGCAGGCTGAGGGCCGACCCCGAACGGGCGGCGAGGATCATCGCGTACGGTGTCCACTCCCTGCTCTCCATTCCGCTGCACGCACGCGGTGCGGTCCTGGGCATGGCGAACTTCTGGCGCTCGGAGAATCCGGACCCCTTCGACGAGGACGATCTGACGTTCGCCGAGGAACTGGTCGCCCGGGCGGCCGTCTGTGTCGACAACGCCCGCCGCTACACCCGCGAGCACGAAATGGCAGTGACGCTGCAGCGCAGCCTGCTGCCCCGCGACCTGCCCGAACAGGACGCGCTCGACGTCGCCTACCGCTATCTGCCGGCTCAGGCGGGGGTGGGCGGTGACTGGTTCGACGTCATTCCGCTGCCCGGTGCCCGCGTCGCGTTGGTCGTCGGTGACGTCGTCGGGCACGGTCTGCACGCCGCCGCGACGATGGGCCGCCTGCGCACCGCGGTCCACAACTTCTCCGCATTGGACCTTCCGGCCGACGAGCTCCTCGCGCGCATCGACGAAGTGATCGCGGGCATCGACCAGACGGAGAACGCCGACGGCGGGCGCGCGGAGATCACGGGGGCCACCTGCCTGTACGCCGTCTACGACCCGGTGACCGGCACCTGCTCCGCCGCCCGGGCCGGCCATCCCGGTCCCGTCCTGGTGCTGCCCGACGGCACGGTGCAGTTCCCCGACGTCCCCGCAGGCCTGCCCCTGGGCATCGGCGGACTGCCCTTCGAGGCGGTGGAGTTGCCGCTGCCGGAAGGGAGCCGTCTGGTGCTCTACACCGACGGTCTCGTCCAGTCGCGCGAGCGGGACCTCGACACCGGACTCGACACGATGCGCGAAACGCTGGCCGGACAGCACCGGACCCCGGAGGAGACCTGCGACGACCTGATCTCTGCGCTCCTGCCCACCCCTCCGGGTGACGACGCCGTCCTCCTGGTGGCCGCCACCCGCATCCTCGCCCCCTCCCGTGTCGGCGAATGGGACGTCGAGCCCGACCCGTCGGCCGTCGCCGGGGTCCGCAAGGACGTGTCCCAGTGGCTCAGCGACCGTGGGCTGGAGGAAGAGACCTTCGCCACTGAACTGATCCTCAGCGAGCTGGTCACCAACGCCATACGCTACGGCGCCCCTCCCATCAGGGTCCGGATGCTGCACAGCCGCGCCCTGATCTGCGAGGTGTCCGACTCCAGCAGTACCGCGCCGCATCTGCGCTATGCGTCGACGATGGACGAGGGTGGCCGCGGCCTGTATCTCGTCGCCCAGTTCGCCGATCGCTGGGGCACTCGCTACACAGCCGAGGGCAAGGTCATCTGGTCCGAACAGACACCGGGCACGAGTGGTGCGCCGTCATTCGAGTGGACCGACGAGGCTCTGGGTCTCTGAGCGCACCGTCAGGAGCGCCGTCGCCGGATGAACCGGCACCTCACGGTGCAGGAGTCGCGGCACAAGCCCACCCGGGACGTGTGCCTCGGCAAGCTTCCGGCCGTCCCCTCGAGCACAGCAACCTCGGCGTCCGGGGTCGCCGAATGCCGTATTCCGTTGCCGGTCGCAGGGGGTGTGTGTACGGTCGACCGGCATGACGCCCCCAACCCTGCACACAGCACGGCTGCTCCTGGAACCGTACGCACCTGCCGACGAGGACGATTTCGTGGCGCTCTTCCAGGACACCCGGGTATCCCGGTGGATGGGGGACGGCCCCGCGGCGGAGACCGAGGACCGTGCCCTGTTCGGGCGAATCTTCAGCAAGGTGTACGCGCAGGATCTGTTCGACGTCTGGGTGGTGCGACAGGACAGCCGGTTCGTCGGCCATGCGGAGATCAAGCCGTCGTCGGACGTGGATGGCCACGAGATCGTCTACGCGCTGGCTCAGGACTCCTGGGGGCAGGGACTCGGGACCGAGATCGCGCAGGCAGTCACCGCGTACGGGTTCGCCACCCTCAAGCTGACCGAGGTGCATGCGACGGTCGCCGCGGAGAACAGCGCATCGCTCGCCCTGCTGGGCCGGATCGGCTTCCGGCACGTGCGGGACAGGACGGAGGACGACGGGAGCATTACCCGGGTCCTTACCGTGGCCGCGGCCACGGACACTCAGCCGCTGTAGACGTCGAGACGGCCGCACATCCCGAACCTTCCGTAGGCCGAAGGCTGTTGGGCGTGCACACAGGCAGCGGCGAGATGGCCGCCGTCCCCGAGCGCCAGGGCGTCGAGCTGTTCACCGGTTGCCCGGGACGCGGCGGCGGCGCCCTGTTCCCAGCGCCCCCGCCAGTCGTCCGTCCGATGCCTCACGAGCGCGGCGGCCGCCCGGTGGAAGGCGGCGAGCGGCTCGGTGTCGCCCGCCTCCGCGGCCCGGCGCAGCGCGAGAAACCCCTGGATGGCAAGGTCGCGGCGGGCACGGGCGGCGCCTTCCTGTTCCGGCTCGGAGCCCTCGACGGGCAGAGCAACGGCCGCGCGATAGGTGTCGGGGTCCGTCAGGAAGCGGGGCGGGAGGGTGAGCACGGCGTCGCCCGCCTCGGGCAGTCCGCTGTTCTGCATGAGAACGACGATGCGCAAGTCCGCGTCGTTGACGAGCCGGTGGATCGTGCCGGGGGTGAACCACACCAGCGAACCGGCGGCCAGGGGCGTCTGCCGGAAGCCGGACTTGGTGAGCGTCTGCACCGAGCCTGTGCCCCCGACCACCACATACCCCTCGGAACAGGTGAGATGGAGGTGGGGCGTGCCGCCGCGCAGTCCGTCCTCGGTGGGCCAGTCGTAGACCCTGAGGTGGGAGACGGCTACGGCGCCGGGCAGTCCTTCGAAGGTCACCACGGGCGCTCCTCGGTCCGGTTCGTCGGCTGTTCGTCGGGGGGCCGATCGAGGGCCCACCGAATGGGCAAGCGCTTTCTGCCAGGAAGTTACGGCCCGCCCGGGACGGCGGTCAAGGGTGCCCCGACAGCGTCGGCCGCGCCCCGGGGTTCCGGATCGCCGCCCGCCCCCGCACTCGCCGTCCGACCTGCGCAAACGCCTACTCTGCCCGCCACTGTCAGTGGCCGGGTGCAGACTGGACCCTATCCGTCACAAAGGCGTTTCGGGAGGTGTCGGCGATGTCCGACGTACTGCTCACTGTGGGAACCCGCAAAGGACTCTTCATCGGCCGCAGACGCCGTGGCACATGGGAGTTCGGCGACCCGCATTTCAACGCGCAGGCGATCTACTCCATCGCCATCGACACCCGCGGGCGGGCCCCCCGGCTGCTGGTCGGCGGGGACAGCGCGCACTGGGGGCCCTCGGTGTTCCACTCCGACGATCTGGGCGCGACCTGGGTCGAGCCGAAGCAACCGGCGGTGAAATTCCCCCAGTTCACCGGGGCCTCGCTGGAGCGGGTCTGGCAGCTGCACCCGGCCGGGGCAGAGGCGCCGGATGTCGTGTACGCGGGGACGGAGCCGGCCGCACTGTTCCGCTCCGAGGACCGCGGGGAATCGTTCGAGCTGGTGCGCCCGCTGTGGGAGCATCCGACGCGCTCGAAGTGGGTCCCGGGCGGGGGCGGCGAGGGGCTGCACACGATCCTGACCGATCCGAGGGACGCCCAGGCGATGACCGTCGCGGTCTCCACGGCCGGGGTGTTCCGCACCAAGGACGGCGGAGCGAGCTGGGCCCCGTCGAACAAGGGGGTGTCGGCGGTCTTCCTGCCGGATCCGAACCCGGAGTTCGGCCAGTGCGTCCACAAGGTCACCCGGGATGCGGTCGATCCGGACCGGCTCTATCTCCAGAACCACTGGGGTGTGTTCCGCAGTGACGACTCCGGGGACAACTGGACGGACATCGGCGGGGGGCTGCCCTCCGACTTCGGCTTCGCCGCGGCCGCGCATCCGCACCGGGCGGAGACGGCGTACATCTTCCCGATCAACGCCGATGCCGACCGCGTGCCGGCCGAGCACCGCTGCCGGGTGTTCCGTACGAGCGACGCGGGCAACAGTTGGGAGCCGCTGTCCACCGGACTGCCCGAGGAGATGCATTACGGCACGGTGCTGCGCGACGCCCTCTGCACGGACGACGCCGATCCGGCGGGGGTCTATTTCGGCAATCGCAACGGCGAGGTGTACGCGAGCGGGGACGACGGGGACAGCTGGGAGCAGCTCGCCTCGCATCTGCCGGACGTCCTCTGTGTACGGGCGGCAGTCGTCGGCGGTTGATCACCCCGGTCGTATGAGCAGTAGAGTGCGCCCCGTGGCAGCACGACCGTTGAAAGAAATCATCGAGCCGGGATGGGCGCAGGCCCTGGAACCCGTGGCCGAACGCATCGCCGCGATGGGCGACTTCCTGCGCGCGGAGATCGCCGCTGGGCGCACCTATCTGCCTGCGGGGCAGAATGTCCTGCGGGCGTTCCAGCAGCCGTTCGACGAGGTGCGGGTCCTGATCGTCGGTCAGGACCCGTACCCCACACCGGGACATGCGGTGGGGCTGAGTTTCGCCGTCGCGCCGGAGGTCCGGCCGCTGCCGGGCAGCCTGGAGAACATCTACCGGGAGCTTCACACCGATCTGGGGCTGCCCCGGCCGTCCAACGGCGATCTGACGCCCTGGACCCGGCAGGGGGTGCTGCTGCTCAACAGGGCACTGACCACGGCGCCCCGTCGGCCGGCGGCGCATCGCGGCAAGGGCTGGGAGGAAGTGACCGAGCAGGCGATCCGGGCGCTGGTGGCGCGCGGAACACCGCTGGTGTCCGTCCTGTGGGGGCGCGACGCCCGCAATCTGCGGCCGCTGCTGGGTGAGCTCCCGGCGATCGAGTCCTCGCATCCCTCCCCCATGTCCGCGGACCGCGGGTTCTTCGGCTCGCGGCCGTTCAGCCGGGCCAATGAACTGCTGGAGCGCCAGGGCGCCCGGCCGGTCGACTGGCAGCTGCCGTGACCGCCGCCGCGGGGTCGTACGTCCTCGGAGTGGACTCGGGCGGTTCCGGGCTCCGGGTGGCGCTCGGCGCGATCGGGGCCGAGAAGCCGGTGGCGACGGCGGTCTGCGCCGAGCCGGTGCGGACCGGTCCGGCCGGGATCGATGCCGGACACCTGTTGGAGCAGCTGCTTCCCGCCGTCGACGAGTTGCGGGCGCAGGCCGGGGAGCGGGCGAAGACGGCCGCCGGCTCGTCCGTCGTCGCCGTGGCGATCGGCGCCGCCGGCATGGCGACGCTCGGGGACCAGCTGCGCGCGGAGCTGCCCGCGGCGCTGGAGCGGGCGCTCGGGGTGCAGCTGCTGGCACTGGCCGCCGACGCGGTGACGGCGTATGCGGGAGCGGTCGGGCAGCGGCCGGGAGCCGTCGTCGCGGGTGGCACCGGCATGATCGCGCTGGGGACGGATCTGACGAGCTGGCGCCGGGCCGACGGCTGGGGTCATCTCCTCGGCGACAGCGGCGGCGGTGCCTGGATCGGGCGGGCCGGGCTCGATGCGGCGATGCGCGCCCATGACGGGCGGCGCGGCGGTTCGGTCGCGCTGCTGGCCCGGCTGGAGGCGGTGTTCGGTCCGGCGCCGGAGCTGCCCGGTCTGCTCTATCCGCGTACCGACCGCCCGGCGCTGCTGGCCTCGTTCGCCCCCGAGGTCGCCGCGTGCGCCGGGGACGATCCGGTCGCCGCGGGCATTCTGCGGGACGCCGCCGGTCATATCGCGGAGGCGGCCGCCGCGGTGTGCCCGGAGGGCGGGGCGGCCGACGAGCCGTGCGAAGTGGCTCTGACGGGTGGCTTGTTCCGGATGGGCGATCCACTCCTCGCACCCCTGCGTGAAGAGCTCGCCCGGCAACTGCCGCAGGCGCGGACGGTCCCCGGTTCGGGTGATCCGCTGACCGGTTCCCTGCGCATCGCCGAGGCGCTGGCCATGGGTGATCTGCGGTTGCCGCTCCACCCGACGCTGCTGTGCGTACCTGCGTACGGGCCCGGGCGGGGGCGGCCGTAAGGGGCGACAGAGCAGGGCAGTTGGCCAGTAAGCCATTGATCGGATAAAAGCGGACAGATAACGCCCGACTGGGCCCTCCCCGAACAGTGGGGCAGCCAAAACCAGTAGCATGCGGCGCCATGAGCACCCCCACTGGGCCCGCTTCCGGCCTGCCTGTACGAATGCCGCGACCTCGCCAGTCCGGACGGCACCGCCGCCCGGAGCCCGTGGTCGCGCCCGAGGGCGCTGCCGCGCTCGTTCTCGCCGTTCCCGGTACCCCCTCTTCGGCCACGCGCAGTCTGGCCGAAGAGGTGATCAGCATTGCCCGTTCCGAGCTGCCCGGTCTCCATGCCCGGATCGGTTACCTCGACGGCGACGATGCCGAGTACCCCACGCTCGTCTCCGTACTCGCGGATTCCGCCGCCGAGCGCATCGCGCGCTTCGAGCAGGCGAAGGCCGTGGGCCATGAGGTCGCCGAGCCCGAGGGCCCGGCCGCCGTCGTGGTGCCGCTGCTCGCGGGACCGGATAACGCCCTGCTCCGGCGGATACGCCAAGCCGTCATGGACAGCCGTGCACCGGTCGAGCTGACCGATGTGCTGGGCCCGCACCCGCTGCTCGCCGAGGCGCTGCACGTACGCCTCTCCGAGGCCGGTCTGGCCCGCGCCGACCGCGCCCGGCTGTTCACCGTGGCCACGGCCGCGGACGGGATCGTGCTGGCCACCGTGGGGGGCGAGGAGGCCGTACAGGCCGCCGGGATCACCGGCATGCTGCTGGCCGCCCGCCTCGCGGTGCCGGTGATGGCCGCTGCTCTCGATGTCGAGGGTTCGGTCGCGTCCATCGCCGACCAGCTGAAGGCCTCCGGTTCGGTGCAGCTGGCCGTGGCGCCGTACCTGGTGGGTCCCGAGGTGACCGAGGGGCTGCTGGACGCCGCCGTGAAGGAGGCGGGCTGCGCGACGGCCGAGCCGCTCGGCGCGTACCCGGCGATCGGCAAGCTCGTCCTGTCGATGTACACGACGGCGCTCGGCATCGCCCCGGTGACGCCGCAGGGGGCCCAGGCCCACTGACCTGATCAGCAGGGAGCAGCGGGGCCTGTACCGGACGTTCGACCGGTACGGGCCCCGCTGTGTCTGCTGTCTGCTGCGCCCCGGGGCCGGACGGTGGGCCGGGTCAGTCGAAGATCACGCAGGAGGCGGCAGGAGCGGTCAGGGAGCCCGTGTGGCGTGGGATGCCGGTGCTCGGGTCGACGGCGAACCAGCTGACGTTCCCGGACCGCTCATTGGCCGCGTACAGCCACTGCCCGGTGGGGTCGAGGGCGAGGTCGCGCGGCCAGTGGCCACCGCAGCTCACGGTCGTGACCAGGGACACCTTCTCGCCAGTCGCGTCGAGGGTGAGGACGGCGATGCTGTCGTGTCCCCGGTTGGCGGCCCAGAGGAACCGACCGTCGCGCGAGATGACGAGCTCGGACGGGTGGACGACCGCGTCCGCGTCGGCGGCCACGTCCTCGGGCACGACGGTCGTTTCGCCGACCGGTGCGAGGGTTCCGGTGGCGGCGTCCCACCGGCAGACGGTGACAGTCGGTTCGAGTTCGTTGAGGACGTAGGCGTGGGTGCCTGCGGGGTGGAAGGCCAGGTGGCGCGGTCCGGTGCCCGGTCGCAGCGCCGTCTCGTCGTGCAGCCGCAGCGTGCCGGTGCTCGGGTCGAGGACGCAGATGCGTACGGAGTCGGTTCCGAGGTCCACGCTCAGCACCCAGGCGCCCGACGGGTCAGCAAGCACCTGGTGGGCGTGCGGGGCCTGCTGACGGGCCGGGTGCGGTCCGCTTCCCTCGTGCCGGAGCACGGAAGTGGCGGCGTCCAGCGATCCGTCGGCGCGCACGGGGAGGGCGGTGACGCTGCCGGAGCCGTAGTTGGCGGTGATCAGGTGTCCGCCGGTCAGTGCGAGGTGGGTGGGTCCGCTGCCGTCCACCGGCCGGATCCCACCGAGCAACCGCGGGTCGTCGCCGGTGATGTCGAGGGCGGCGGCCGCGCCGGACTCGGTCTCGCTGACCGTGTAGAGGGTGGTGGAGCCGGGGCCCAGGGCGATATACGAAGGATCGGGGACGATGTCCGTGGCGCCGAGGACGGTCAGCGCCCCGGTCTCCCGGTCCACGGCTGCAACGGTGACTCCCCGACCGCCCGCCGACGTGAACGACCCTATGAATGCCCGTCCGGCACCGTTGCTGCTCACCGCTTCTGCCCCTCCCCGCCGACTGATCATGACGGCTCGGGCCGCCGTGATCTTCCGGGGCGACGGTAGCAGTGCGCCCTGCGCGGTCCAGTGCCGTGACCGGCAGTGTTTGCCCCATGAGGAGCGTCGTCCGGTGCGTGCCGAGCCGGGAGCGGCACTGGACCAGGGCCGTGTCACCGCCGCCTGCTGCCGCGGGTCGCAGGTCAGGCCGGGACGAGCGGGGCGCGGGGCGAGGTGCGCAGGGGCGCGGCAAGTTCCCCGAGGGCCCGCTCCAGGGCGTGCAGATGCGCGAGTGCGGCCTCGGCGCCGGGGTGGTGGTGCGGCGCGTGTGCAGGCGCGGCGTTCAGTTCCGTACGGGCGGGTCCTGGCTGCGCCAGGGCGAGCACCGCGGCCTCGACGCGGCGGCAGGCCGCTCCGAGCCGGGCGTCGTGCGGGGCGTCGGGATCGGCGGCGACCGCGGCAAAACCACGCACCTCGCGGGCGCACAGGTCGAGCAGGGCGAGGACCTGGCGGGCGCGCGCCTTGCGGGCCCGCAGCGGGTTGAGTGGATGCACCAGGGGGGCGAGCGAGAGCCGGACCCGGCCGAGCAGCGCCTCCAGTTCGGTCACCTGCGGACCGGGGTCGGCGCTCGGGGAACCGGCCAGACGGGCGGCAGCCCCGGCGGTGCAGGCGTGCACGCAGCGCAGTGCGCGCTGGATCCAGGCGTCGGTGGTCGCGTGGAGGGTGACGGGCAGGACGAGGAGGACGGCGAGCGTCGAGCCGAGGGCTCCGGCCCCGGTCTCCGTGAGGCGGAGCACGAGCAGCCCCGGATTCAGGACGCCGAGCAGGCCGTACAGCAGTCCGGCCATCACGGTCACGAAGAAGACCATCCAGCTGTACGAGACGGCGGCGGTGTAGAAGATGCCGAAGACGCAGACGGCGACGAGGGCCGCGGTGGGGACCGTGTCGCCGTGCAGCGGCACGGCGACCAGCAGCCCTGCGGCGATCCCGGCCACCGTGCCGAGGACGCGGCGGAAGCCGCGGACCAGCGTCTCGCCGCGCGAGGCGGTGTTCACGAAGACCCACCAGACGGTGCCGACGGCCCAGTACCAGCGGTCGGCGGACAGCAGCTGCCCGATGCCGAGCGCGAAGGCACTGGCGGCGGTCGCCTGGAGCGCTTGCCGCGTGGTCGTCCGGGCCAGCCCGCGACCGCCCTGAAATGCGGGTACGACGGGCGTGGGCAGCCGTCGTTCGTAGCACCAGGCGCCGAAGCGGACGGCCGAGGCGGTGATGAGCGAGAGCGCGACGGCGGCGTACAGCTCGGGCAGCTGGCCCGGTACGGCGTGCAGGAACTGCGCCATGAAGAACGTCATGAACGCGAACACCCCCAGGGCATGACCGCGGGGACCCCAGCGGCGCACGTACACCCCCGCGCAGACAACGGCGAGGAACGCGGCGTCGCGCGCCAGGGGGTAGTCGTGCAGCGCCGTCGCAAGTGCCAGGACCGGGAATCCGGCGACGGGCAGCAGCGCGGTGGTGAGCGCCTGGTCGCGGACCTGGGCGTCGGTGACTGTGAAGAGTGCGAGCAGAGCGGCGAGGCCGCCGGCGACGGTCGCGGGAAGCGAGTGACTGACGAGGCCCGAAAGGGTCACGGCCAGACCGATACCGAGAACGGCCCGGGCCGAGCTGCGCAGCCGCAGCCGCCCCGGGTCCGGAGCCACCAACATCCGCTTCAGCACCGATTACCACTCCCTGTTCTGTCCGGGCATGAAAAAGGCGCCGCGGGATCCGCAGCGCCATCGACTGGCCCAATCAGAGCATCTCGCCACCATCTGGCTCAAGTCGAGCCGACACAGTTGCGCCATTGGCACAGCCTGATGTGCTTCCGATGTGCCAGGTGAGCGCCAATGGACCACGTCCTGCTGAACCGTCGGGCCGAAGAAAGACCCTCCGGGCGCGGCACCCCCCGGGTGACCGCGGCGCGCTGAACCGCCGGGAAGGTCAGCCGCGCTCCGGGGGTGTGCGGCGAGCACCCAGGAGAAGCGGCAGAACGGCGGTCGCTGCGGCGAGTACCGCGAAGCCCCAGGTCAAGGTGGCGGCACCGGCGACGGCGGCGACCAGCAACGGGCCTCCGGCGTCGCCGAGTTCACGTCCGAGTTCGGCCGTTCCCATGGTCTGGCCGACCCGTTCCTGCGGGGTGGTGCCCGCGAGGGCAGCGAAGCCGAGCGGAGTGATCAGCCCGGTTCCGGCCCCGATCAGCACGGCGGCCGACAGGATGCCGGGCAGGCCGGACAGCATGGCGGCGGCCAGTCCGCACGCGGTGACCAGCAGTCCGGCCGCCAGTCCCCCGCCGGCGCCTAGGCGCCCTTCGTCCAGGGCCCGCCCGGCCCACGGCTGTACGAGCGCGGCGCACAGGGCGAGGACGGAGACGGCCGCGCCGGTGGCCACCGGCGACAGACCGGCAGCCACCCCGGACACCGGCAGGAACCCGACCCCGACGGACAGCGCGGCGGTGGCGGCGGCCAGGGCCGCCACCGGCCGCAGAAAGGCACCCTCGGCCAGTCGCCGGACAAGTCCCAGGACGGTCTGACGGGTCTTGGGCAGAGGCGGGACGGCAGGTACCGCGAACGCGGCCCACAGGGCGACCGCGGCGGCCAGCGCGGCCAGCACCGCGAACAGCAGCGTCAGGCCGCCGGCCCAGACCAGCACGCCGCCGAGCAAGGGCCCTGCGGTGTAGCCGATGCCCTTGAAGAATCCGTACGAGCCGAATGCGCGGCCGTGCCGGGCCTGCGGGCTGAGTCGGGCCACCAGCGCGGAGGCGGCAGGTGAGAACGCGGAGGCGGCCGCGCCCTGTCCGAGGCGGGCGGCCCACAGCCAGCCGGGATCGCGGACCACCACGAAGACCGCGGAGGTGGCGGCGAACGCGATGAGCCCGCCGAGCAGCACCGGCCGGGCGCCGATCCGGTCGGCGAGCGTCCCGAACACCGGCTTGAGCACCACCTCGGCCCCGTCGTACAGCGCGAGCAACAGCCCGAGATACAGCACCGAACGTGTCAGACCGGGATCGCCCTGGCCGAGGTTGGCCGCGACGCCGTGCGCGCCGAAGGCGGTGGTGAACCCGGCTGCGTACAGCGGCCACATCCGCCGCCGCGACCCCGCGGGCAGAAGCCTCGATTCCTGGGCAGGCCCGGGGGTCACGGCTGCCGCCGTACCACGACCCGGTGCCGGGACGGCTGCGTCGGCAGCCGCACGATCAGCACCACCCACGGCTGCCGGGACGCCGAAGACTCCTCACCCACCGGGCAAAAGTAACAGTCGTTACGTCCTGAGGGGCGGGCGTCACGTGCCGGGCGCGACCTGCGCCGCGGGCAGGTGGCGACGGTGGGCCGGACCCTCCACGGCGACCGATGCGGCGAGCAGCGCGTCGACGCGCCCTCGTCGTGTGACATGACCCAGGAGACTAGCGCCCCTCCCGGCAAGCTTTGCCCCCGCCGGAAAGCGGGCGGAGATTTCCTGGTCGCCCCTCACCTGGGCATCCGGCCCGGGCCGGACCCCCCGCGCGCCTCCCAAGGCAAAAATCCGGACAACGTGACCGGTTACACGCTGCGCATCCCGTTGCGGTCCGAGCGCAGTTCGCCGCGCCCGAGCCCCTCACCGCCGACTCGCGCATCAAAGGCACTGGCGAATACGCGCCTTCATTTCGAAGGTCATCAAGTGAACGAAGACGCTGAACCATCAAGTTGTCAATAGGAGCCCGACCCTCGCCCAAGCTACGAATACCGCCGGACATACGCCTGACGGCAACGAATTCCGTAGGTAATAGGTGGTTGACGTGATGGATCCCACAGGTTTCCATAACGCGCCGGGAGCAGACGAAACCAACAGCGCAGCAAGCCACGGAGGCGATAGCGCTCCCGCCGTACCCGTCACACCCAGTCGATCGGAACCGCTCCATGACCGACATGCTCACCCAGCCCGTCACCTCCGGCACCTCACCGGCGGAGACCGATCCCCACAGCCAGGACGGCCCGCACACTCTCAAGCGTTCCATCGGCGTCGTCGGAGGAACCCTGCTGACCCTCTCCTGCGTGACGCCCGCATCCACGCTCTTCGTGGTCGTGCCCGACCTGTTCGGCGACCTCGGCTCCGCCACCGCGCTCACCATCGCCATCGGTTCGCTGCTCTGTATCGCCGTGGCGTTCTGCTACTCGGAGCTGGGCACCATGATCCCCAGCGCGGGCGGCGAGTACGCCATGGTCACCACTCTGACCGGTCGGCTGGCCGGGTGGCTGGTGTTCGTCCTGTCCCTGCTGGTCGTGATGATCGTCCCGCCCGTGATCGCCATGGGCACGGCGGACTACCTCGCCCCGCTGGTCCACATCCCGGCCGAGGCCGCCGGGGCCGGGGTCATGGTGCTCGCCACCCTGGCCGGTCTGCTGGACCTGCGTGCCAACGCCTGGATCACCGGCGTCTTCCTGGTTCTCGAAGTCATCGCGGCGGCCGTCGTCGCCGTGCTCGGCTTCGCCCACACCGAGCGCGGCGCGGGCAGCCTGATCCATGGTGTGGTCGCGAGCGACAGCGGGGCGTCCCGCCCGGTCACCGCGATGCTGGTCGTCTCGGGTCTGGCCATCGCACTCTTCATCACCCAGGGCTTCTCCACCGCCGTCTACCTCTCCGAGGAGATGGAGAACCCGCGGCGCAACGTCGCCCGCACGGTCCTCGCCACCCTCGCCATCTCGACGGCCGTCATCCTCGTCCCAGTGGTCGCGATCACGATGGGCGCACCCGACCTCGCGGCGCTCACCTCCGGTGACATCAGCGGCATGGTCACTGCCTGGAGCAACTCGGCCGTCGGTACATTCGTGAGCCTCTGCGTCGCACTCGCGATCATCAATGCGGGCATCGTCATGGTCATCCAGAACTCCCGGGTGCTGTTCGCCTCCGCCCGGGACAAGGCGTGGCCCGAGCCGGTCAACAACGCCCTCGCCCGCCTCGGCCGCTTCGGTTCGCCGTGGGTCGCCACCCTGGTGGTCGGAGTTCCCGGCGCGGCGCTGTGCTTCGTCAACCTCGACACCCTGTACGGCGTGACCGGTGTCTCGGTCACCGGTATGTACCTGCTGGTCGCCGTCGCCGCGCTCGCCGCCCGCCGCACCGGCCACAGGGAGCTGCCCGCCTGGCGGATGCCGCTCTGGCCGGCTGTGCCGGTGGCGCTGATCGTCGTACTCGTCTACATCCTCAGCCAGCAGGAGGCCACGTACCTGCTGTGGACCGGCGGCATCATGGCGGCGGCCACCCTCTACTGGGCCTTCTACCTCCGCCCCCGCCGCGACACCCGCTGGCTGGTCACCCTCCCCGAGGATGCCCGTCCCTGACCCCGCGTGGGCGGGCCCATGCCCGTACACTGGGCCATTGGTACAGTCGGAGTCCGCATCAGCAGACCAGGAAGAGGCCGACGGACCATGGCGGTGGACGCGCTCGACACCCGCATCCTGCGGCTGCTCATCGAGCAGCCCCGGACCAGCGTGCGGGAGTACGCGCGGATCCTCTCCATCGCCCGGGGCACCGTGCAGGCCCGTATCGACCGGCTGGAGCGGAACGGTGTGATCACCGGTACGGGCCCGGTCCTCTCCCCCGCCGCGCTCGGCCACCCGGTGCTCGCCTTCGTCCATCTGGAGGTCACCCAGGGGCATCTGGACGAGGTGGGCGAGGCCCTCGCCTCCGTGCCGGAGATCGTCGAGGCGTTCTCGACCACCGGCGGCGGGGATCTGCTGACGCGGGTCGTGGCCCGCGACAACGGGCACCTGGAGGATGTGATCCAGCAGCTGATCCAGCTGCCCGGCGTGGTGCGGACCCGCACCGAAGTGGCCCTGCGCGAGCGGGTCCCGCACCGGCTGCTGCCTTTGGTCCAATCCATCGGCCTGGCCACGGCCGGACCGTCGAACTGACCACCGCCTTGGCATGCTGGGTGCCATGAGCACTCGGCCCACCCCTGCCCTTTCGGTCATCTTCGATCTCGACGGCACACTCGTGGACAGCGAGCCGAACTACTACGAGGCGGGGCGCCGGCTCCTCGCCCGTCACGGCGTGCCGGACTTCACCTGGGAGCACCACACCCGGTACATCGGGATCAGCACCCGCGAGACGCTGACGGCACTGCGGGCCGAGTACGGGATCGCGACGCCCGTCGACGAACTCCTCGCCGGCCAGGACGCGCTCTATCTGGAGCTGGCGCGATCCTCGACGGAGGTGTTCCCCGAGATGCGGAAGTTCGTGGAACGGCTGCATCAGGAGGGGATCGCGACGGCCGTGGCATCGGGTTCGTCCCGGGCCGCGATCGAGGCGGTGCTCGCGGGCACCGGACTCGGCGCATACGTCACGGTGTATGTCTCCGCCGACGAGGTGGCGCACGGGAAACCGGCACCGGATGTGTTCCTGGAGGCCGCGCGGCGGCTGGGCGCCGCGCCCGGCGACTGCGTGGTGCTGGAGGACGCGGCGCCGGGAGTGGCGGCAGCGCATGCGGCGGGCATGCGCTGCATCGCGGTCCCCTATGTGGCGTCGACGGCCGACGATCCGGCGTTCGCCACGGCGGGGCTGCTCTTCCGCGGTGGTCAGGGCGAGTTCACGGCGCAGACCGCGTACGACTGGCTGGCTGGGGCTCAGCCTTCCTGATCCTGCCGGTGGCGGTCATCGGGAAGTTCTCGACGACCTGGGCCACCAGAACCACAGCAAGACGGACCGGATGCTCTCGATCGCCGAGCAGCGACGGCTGCCGGTGGTGCTCTTCGCGGAAGGCGGCGGGCTCGGCGCGTACCGGCCGGAGGAGGTCGGACCGCTCTCCGTCCAAGTGCCGAACGGCGTCGTCGATCTCCCGGTCGCGGACGAGGCCGAGGCAGTGGCGACGGCACGGCAGTGCCTCTCGTACTTCCAGGGAAAACAGAGCAGTTGGGAGACACCGGACCCGCGCGCCCCGCGCCGCGCCATGCCGGAGAACCGGCAGAGCGGGATCCGGAGCAGCCCCGGGCCCTGGTCAGGCCACGTCCCGGTCCAGCCGGAAGCGGAGTCGGCAGATCACCGCGTCGGTGTCGCGGCGTACCGCATGGGCCACCACCGCACCCCGCTGGTTCTGCAGTACGCGCTGCCAGACGTGGACGGGTTCGACCTCGGGGATCAGCACGGTGACCCGGGTGCCGGGCTCGGCGGCGGTCAGCTCCCGTACGTATGAGGCGATCGGTCGGCCCAACGAACGGCGGTCCGAGTCGACGCGTATCAGGGGCACTCCCGGGTTCCACAGCGCCCAGTCCCGTTCCAGTGCCTCGCTCAGGGCGCTGTCCTCCGGGTCGAGGTGGCAGACCGTGACCGCCCTGACCTCGTCGCCCAGCGACACCGCGGCCGTCAGCGCCTCGCTGGTGAGGCGGGTCAGAGAGGAGACCGGAACGATGATCAACGAGCAGTCGCGGTGCGGCGGTTCGGGGATGCGGCCCACCCCGAGCCGGTCACCGATCTTCCCGTACGCACGGTGCACGAACTCGAACGCGGCGACCAGCAGGGGCAGCACGACAATGACCAGCCAGGCGCCGTCGTGGAATTTGGTGGCGGTGACGACGACGGCGGATACGCCGGTGAGGAGGGCACCGACACCGTTGAGCAGCGCCTTGCCCACCCAACCCTCGCCGTGTGCCTGGCGCCAGTGCAGGACCATGCCCGCCTGCGCGATGGTGAAGCCGACGAAGACACCGATCGCGAACAGCGGCACCAGAGTGTTGGTGTCACCTCCGGAGAAGACAAGAAGCCCAGCGGAGACACCGGCGAGGGTCAGCACACCGTGCCGATGGACCTGACGGTCCGCCTTCAGCCCGAAGACGTGCGGAAGGTAGTTGTCACGGGCCAGCAGCTTCAGCAGCACCGGGAGCCCGCCGAACGAGGTGTTGGCGGAGAGCGCCAGCAGGGTCATGGTGGCGAACTGGATGAGGTAGAAGCCCCAGTTGTGGCCGACGGACGCGTCCGCGAGCTGCGCGAGCACGGTGACGCCTTCCACCGGCTGAAGTCCGAAGCGGGAGATCAGGACGGACAGCCCGACCAGCATCACGCCGAGGAGTGCGCC
The DNA here is from genome assembly GCF_045207415.1 of Streptomyces sp. NBC_00873. Taxonomy (NCBI): domain Bacteria; kingdom Bacillati; phylum Actinomycetota; class Actinomycetes; order Kitasatosporales; family Streptomycetaceae; genus Streptomyces; species Streptomyces sp. NBC_00873. Next base: position 7,960,508 of record NZ_CP108803.1, on the reverse strand, counting down.
GAGGGCGATCTCCGCATGCTGGGCGCGGCGGGCGGCCGGGGCGCGGAAGGACGGGACGGCGTTTGCGATGGCCTCGACGCCGGTCAGGGCCGAGCAGCCGGATGCGAACGCCTTGAGCAGGAGCAGCGCGCCGACGGTGGTGGCGTTGTCGGCGAGCACGGAGGCATGACCGGCGGCCGCCTCCGTGGAGACCGGGACGTCACGGAGCAGTCCGACGGCGATCAGTACCAGGATCGAGCCGACGAAGACGATGGTGGGTATGACGAACGCCCGCGCCGAGTCGACGATTCCGCGCAGGTTCACCCCGGTGATCAGGACCAGGACGAGGAGGCAGAGCCACACCCGGTCGCCGTACAGCTCGGGGAACGCGGAGGTGAGCGCCGCGACCCCGGCGGTCACCGCGACGGCGACATTGAGCACGTAGTCCAGGACCAGTGAGGCTGCCGCGACCAGGCTCGTGCGGGCGCCCACATGCGCCTTGGCGACCGCGTAGCTGCCGCCGCCTTCCGGGAAGGCTGCGATCACCTGCCGGTACGAGGCGACGAGCACCGTCAGCAGCGCAGCAATCGCAAGGGTGACCGGGAGAGTGAAGCCGAGCCCGTGCGCCCCGGCGGCAGCGAGGACCAGAACGACGGCCTCGGGGCCGTACGCCACCGAGGCCATCGCGTCGAGCGAGAGCGCGGCAAGTCCGGTGACGACGGTGAGTCTGTGCTGCGCGCCGGTATCAGGGGGTTCCTCGACGTCGGGTCGCGCGCCGCTCGGTGCGGTCTCGGTGGTCGGAGCGGACATGGAACGGACTCCTTCTGTTCAGGTCCGCTCAGGTTGCGCCCGTCCGTGTCGGGCTGCACCCGGCCCTGTCGACTTCTTGCCGTCGGCAGACCGTGTATTCACGCCTTCTTGACTCCGGCCACCGCTGGTCGTCAGACATCCGTCAGGAGATACGGTTCCGGCGTCAGCGGTTCGTCAAGGCGCGCCGACCACCCGTCCCGCTCTCCATAGCCTCTGCGCCATGCAACGACCTGTGCCCGGGGCAGTCCCCGATCCCCACGCGGGCCCTGCCGGCCGCGTCAGCTGTTCCGGCCGTGCCCTCCCGACTCCAGACAGGACGGCGTACGACCGCGAGTGGTCCGGGGACGTCCGCTTCGCGGGCGGCTGCTCCGTCACGCTGCTGGGCCTTCTGCTGGCGGTCGACGCGGCCGCCGGCCGGCTCACCTGGCTTCGTGTTCTGCTGTGGGCGGCGATCGCCGCGGTGCTGTGTGCGGTCCTGGTGCCGCCGCGGGTCTGCGCGGGCACGGGGTGGCTCTCCTCCCGCGGCCTGCTGCGCAGAACGACCGTGCGCACGGACCTCCTGGTGTCCGTACGCTGGTCCGACGGCGTCGCGGAACGCCTGCTGCTCCGGGACGCCCACGGCTGCCGGGTCGAGCTCGACCCCCGGGTGTTCGTCGCCAACCCGGCCCTGTGGCACCGGCTGGACGAGGACGCGCGCACCTGTATGAAGCGCGGGACGCTGCTCTGCGGGGCGACGGCGCTGCGGCAGCTCGGTGACCGTATCGACCGTCGCACGGCCCGGACCGTGTTCGAGGTCTCCGGTCTGGAGTAAGAGGCCTCCGGGTCCGCCGTCCCGTCGTCACGGTCCCCGCTGCATGCCCGGTGACCGGGACCCTCTACGGTATCGCTGCACGTGTGCGGTGAGGGTGATGGCTGTGAGGGGAGATCGGCGGATGCGACGCGCTGGACATGGGTTGTTGATCACGGGGGCCGTACTTGCCGTCCTGGGGATCGTGCTGACCGCGGGGGCGCTATGGACCGTCAGCAGCAGCTACACGACGGTCACTCTCAGGAGCCGGTCCATGGAGCCGACATACGCCCCGGGTCATCGGGTCCTCATCGCGAAGACCGGTGGCGAGAAGACGCGGAAGGGCGATGTGGTCCTCTTCAGCCTGCCCGGCCGTTACCGGGGCGAGGCCGTGATGCAGCGTGTCATCGGGCTCGGGGGCGACCATGTGGTCTTTGACGGGACCCGGTTGACCGTCAACGGGACACCGCTCAAGGAGCCGTATCTGAAGGAGTCGGAGGTCGACGGCGGGCACGGCCCGTACGACGTGAAGGTTCCGGCCGGGCGGATGTTCCTCCTCGGCGACAACCGTGGGAACTCCAACGACTCGCGCTACTTCTCCGGCGAGGACGCCGGAACCGTGCCCGTGACGGCCGTGCGGGGCCGGGCACTTGACAATGCCACCGTGCCGACGGTGCTGGGCCTCGGTGCCCTGCTCGGTGTGGTTCTCGCCCTCGCAGGTGCCGTCTGTGCGCTGGTGGGCGGGCTGACACGGCGGCGCCGGGCAACGGTACCCCCGCCCTTTACCGGGTACGCGGGTGCCGGATATCCCGCTCCCGGGGGTCCGCCGCCCTTCCAGCGCCCCTGACGCGCGGCGCCATGTGACGCGTGGCCCTCAGAGGCTGTCGGCGCCTCGCCCCGCCGCGCCGAGACGGCTGGCGCCCTCGGTCAGTTCGGCAGGGTCCGCAGCGGCGGCAAAACCCAGGCGCAGGTAGGTGTCCGGCGGTTCGGCCGGGTAGTAGCGGCGGCCCGAGTCGACGACCACACCGTGCGCCCGCGCCACCTTGGAGATCGCGAAGTCGGAGTATCCCGACGGGAGTTGGATCCACAGGTGCAGACCCCCCACCGGCAGCCCGGCCACATTCCAGTCGGGGGTCTCGCGGGCCAGCGCACCGGCCGGCACCGCGCAGCGTTCCCGCAGCGCGGTGGACAAGGCGCGCAGGTGCCGCTCCCAGGCGGGTGTGCTGACCAGTTCGACGGCGGCTTCCTGCAGGGGCCGTGCGATGAAGAAGTCCTCGACCGCACGCATCCCCTGCAACCGTCGCATCACCGGGCCGCGGGCGATCACGGCTCCGATGTGCAGGCTCGGCGACGCGGGTTTGGTCAGTGAGGTCAGCTGGACCACGGTGCCGTCCGGGTCGTCGGCGACGAGCGCGCGGGGTACCGGCCGGCCGTGGCCGAGGTTCCGGGCGAAGTCGTCCTCGATGAGGAAGGCGCCGGCGGCGTGGGCCACGTCCACGACCTGGCGTCGTCGTGCGGGCGCGAGCACCGTACCGGTCGGGTTGTGGAACGTCGGCTGGCAGTACAGCAGTCGGGCTCCGGTCATGGCGAAGGCGTCGGCCAGCAGATCGGTGCGGATGCCGTCGCTGTCCATCGGGACGGGTACCGGCCGCAGCCCTGCGGCCCGGGCGGCGGCCAGCGCCCCCGGGTAGGTCGGCGACTCGACCAGAACCGGGCTGCCCGGTGCGGCAATCGCCCGGAACACCATGGACAGGGCATCAGCTCGTCCACGGCGGAGGTGGCCGGTCCCGGGATCGCCGGCATTCTCGTCTCGGTGCTGTCCGCGCCGGCAGCACTGATCGTGGACGCCTTCTCGTACGCGGTCTCCGTGGTCTCGCTGCTGCTGATCCGTACCCCCGAACCACGCCCCCGGCAAGCCGCGAAGCGGCACGTGGGGACGGAGCTCAGGGGACGGTCTACGCTGGGTTCTGCGCGACAGGATCCTCCGGGCGCTGGCGCTCATCGGGTTCTGCTGCAACTTCTCCATGATCACCGTGTGGACCATGTTTCTGCTGTACGGAACCCGGGACCTGCACCTCGACTCGAAGACCCTCGGCGGCATCCTCGCGACCGCTTCCGTGGGAGGGCTGATCGGCGCGGCAATCTCCGGGCGTGTCATCGGACGGTTCCGGCTCGGGCGCGTCTATCTGGTCGCGCAGTCGGCGCTGCTGCTGGGCCCGACGCTGATCGTGACCGCTGCCGGACCCCGCCCGGTGATGATCGGCATGTTCGTCCTGTCCTTCTTCATCACCTACCTGGGCCTGGGCGTGGGCGTCATCATCGTCAGCGTCTCTAGAACTCTGTGGTTGCCTGTGGTTTCCAGGCTTTTCGGGCGCGGCGGCGTGGCCGGGTGCGGTCACCGTTGTGGGGTCCGAACCTCGGGGTGAGGGGGTGGACTTCGGTGGCGTGCAGGTGGTGGAAGCCGGTCCGCTCAGCGGCGCGGGTGCGCCGCCGACAGGTTCTGCGTGAGAGCCGCACCCGGCCGACCGGAAGTTGGTCTTCTGGCTGGTGGGGTGTGGGTACTCCATGACCTGTCACCGGCCCGGTGGGGGTGGGTGTCGTGGTGTCATGCCCCGCCGGACGCTGAACCACCCCGATGGGGGTGGTGGCGGGGACCGTACGCACTTCGGGCATACGGCGGGAAGTCTTCGGGCCCGGAGCCTGCTCTGCGGCAGCGCGCGGGGCGCCTCGGTGCCGGGGACCGGTGGGCCTGCTGGGGGTGGAGCGCCCCTTGCCCGGGGTGATGTTGGTTCCGTCCGGCCGGGGCGGGGCCTGCTCCGCTTGGCGTTGGCGGCGCATACGACGGGTGGTCTTCTTCGGGCGCCGCACCAACGTCATGGTGCCGTCCACGGTGGTGCGGATGGTCCAGGTGTTGGTGGCACGCTCGGTGGTGGTGTGGGTCTGGGCGAGCAGGCCGCGGGAGACGATCCGGCGGGCGGCGGCATGGTCGCGGTCCATGGACAGCCCGCACCCGGCGCAGTGTGCCCATTTCCAGCCTCGCTCACCGAGCCGGTCGGGGGCGGGGTGGTGGGTGAGGGTCGCCAGGCAGCCGGGGCACAGTTTGGAGGTGCCCCGGGCCGGGACGGTGACCACTACCATGCCCGCCTTCGCGGCCAGATGCCGCACCGCCTGGGCCACCGTGCCGCGCACCTGCCCCGACAGGCGGGCATTGCCCTTGCGGTGGCCACGGCGTACTCCTCGGCACCCCGCCGCACCCGGTCCGACACATACACCCCGGCCAGGGGCCGCATCTCCTGCGGCCAGTTCAGGCGGCGTATCGCCATCCATCCCTTGGACGGCAGATCCTCACCCCGCTCGTCGACCCCGGCGGCCAGCACGTCCAGGGAGTCCTCGTCCCACCGGGAAGCCACCAGAGCACCAGTCAGCTCCTGGCTCAACCGGGCCCAAAACCCCACCCGTTCCCACAGCAAGCCCTGCCCGACCCGCTCACCGCTGCCCTCAAGGACACCACGGAAGGCGGTACAGGTGGCCGTCGCCATCAACCTTGCCACACCCACCACCCCGCTTCCCCGCACGAACCCGGCCAGTCCACCGGAGCGGCCGCATTCCGCCGCTCCGATCGGCCTAACGACCGACCATCACACAAAGACACGGCCCGAGCCTCGTCGCCACATACGCACAACAGTGCGCCCTGAAGCGGAGTCCGTGGACGCCCGCCGAGAGCAGGAGCGCGCAATCGACTACCGAATCCTCCAGCCCCCGTGATGCAGCACCGCTACGGCTCCTTAAGCCAATCACCCAACAGTTGAAGACCCTGCGGCAGACCAGTACGCCGCAGTCGATGACGGGGCGGATGACCGCGGTGTTCCGGACGCTGCTGTTCGGTGGCGGCGCTTTGGGCGGTCTGTCCGCCGGTCTCCTGGCCGGCGCCATCGGCGCCAAGGGCGCTCTGACCGTGGCGGCGATCGGCTCCGCCGCCGTGGTGATCGGGCTCGTCGTCTCACCGGTCAGCAGACTGAGCAGGCTGCCGTCGGCGGTGAGGGAGGAAGCTGCTGAGACAGCCACGCCCGGAGAGCCGGTCACGCCAACTGGTTGACCAGGGCGGTGAAGACCGCAGGATGGCGGGTCGCGGCCGGGACGATACGACGGGCGAGTCGCGGGTGCTGACGGACCCGGAGCAGCGACTCGGTGAGCAGGCGGTGGCGCCGGGAGACCTTGCGCCACGCCCGTTCGTACGCCAGTGGGCGGTCGTCCCGGATGCAGCGCACCAGTTGCGCGGCCCCGGCGAGGGCCAGGGAGACCCCTTCGCCGGTGAGCGCGTCGATGTATCCCGCGGCGTCCCCGACCAGCAGGACCCGCCCGGCCGCCCGGGAGCCGACACGCTGGCGCAGCGGTCCGGCGCCGCGCACAGGGGTGGTGGTGCTCGGGGGCAGATGGCGTGAGAGGAGGGGGAAGCGGGCCAAGTGGCTGTCGAACGGTCCGCGTTCCGCGGTCAGGACGGCGACGCCGACCAAGCGCGGGCCGAGCGGCGTGACGTAGGCCTCCGCCCGTGGTGACCAGTGCACCTCGACGCAGTCCGTCCAGGGCTCGATCGCGTAGTGCCGGCGCAGGCCGAATCTGGGGGGTCGCGGATCCGGGCGGTCCAGGCCGAGTTGGCGTCTGATCGGTGAGTGCAGTCCGTCGGCGGCGGCCAGGTAGCGGGCGGTGATGCCGGCTGCGCGGACGCTGTCGGTGCTCTGCCGGATGCCGCCTGCCCGCGCCTGGATCACCGGTACACCGAGTTCCGCCGCTCGGCGGGCCAGGGCGGCGTGCAGTTCGGTGCGCCGGACGCCGCAGCCGGGGGCGGGTGCGAAGAGGGCTTCGGCACTGTGGTGGTCGTCGACGTACCGGATCCCGCGCAGTGGGTGTCCGGCGACGGTGACGCCGAGTTCGGCCAGGGCGCGTACGGCGCCCGGCATGAGGCCCTCACCGCAGGCCTTGTCGATCGGGGTGGGGCGCGGTTCGGTGACCACCGCTTCGAGTCCGGATCCGGCGGCGTGGATCGCGGTGGCGAGTCCGGCGGGACCGCCGCCGACCACCAGCAGGTCGATCACGGCGTTGCCGCAGGGGTCGGCGCCGGGGCGGTCCCGGCCAGAGCGGTGTTCTCGCACCGCACGCGGGTTGCGAGAAGAGGCAGGTTGAGGAGTGTGAAACCGGTCGCGGTGAGCCAGTTGGTGTGTACGAGCGGCAGCGCGGCACCCTCGACGATCACGGCGACGTAATTGGGGTGGTCCATCCATCGGTACGGTCCGGCGGTGACGAGGGGCAGGTCCGGCACCACGATGACGCGGGTGTTCCAGCGCGGCCCCAGCGTGGTGATGCACCACCAGCGCAGCCCCTGGGCACCGAGGGCCAGGACGAGCATCGGCCAGCCGAGCGCGGGCAGGAAGGGGCGGCCGCCCAGCCAGGTCTCCCCCAGGCAGCCGGCCAGCAGCGCGGTGTGGAGGGCGACCATGACGGGGTAGTGCCCGCGCCCGTACTCCGTTCCGGCCTGGCGGCGGCTCCAGGCGGCGTTGCGCCGGGCGGTGACGAGTTCGGCGAGGCGCTCGACGGCGACCACGAGGATGAGGACGGTGTAGGGGATCACGGGGCGGCTACCAGCGGAGGAGGACTTGTTCGGTGCAGAAGCCCGGCCCCATCGCGAGAAGGAGACCGGGCGATCCGGGCGGTGGCGGGTGCAGCGCCAGGGTGTCCCGCAGGATGTGCAGGACGGACGCGGAGGAGAGATTGCCGACCTCGGCCAGCGAACGCCAGGTCGGTTCCAGCGCTCGGGCTGGCAGATCGAGCGTCTCGCGTACGGCTTCCAGGACCTGGGGACCGCCGGGGTGGCATACCCAGGCCGTCACGTCCTGCGTCTTGAGGTCGTGGTCGGAGAGGAAGGAGCGCACCTCGTCGCCGAGCGTCTCGCGTACCAGGTCGGGGAGGTCGGCGCCGAGGACGATACGGAAGCCCGCGTCGCCGATGTCCCAGCCCAGGCTGCGTTCGGTGCCGGGGTAGAGCGTGCTGCGGGTCGCGACCACCTCCGGCCCGCTCTGTTGTTCCCGACGGTGCGGGTGGTCCCGGCCGACCGCGAGGACCGCGGCGGCGCCGTCGCCGAACAGTGCGCCCGCCACCAGGTTCGGCATGGACGCGTCGGTACGTTGCAGGGTCAGCGAACAGAGTTCGACCGAGAGCAGCAGCGCGACCTGTCCGGGATGGCCGTCGAGGTAGTCGTGGACCCGGGCCAGTCCGGCGGCTCCCGCCACACAGCCCAGGCCGAAGATCGGCACGCGTTTCACATCGGGCCGCAACCCGACCCGTCCGGCGAGCCGCGCCTCCAGCGACGGGGCGGCGATGCCGGTGACCGAGGTGGAGATGACCAGGTCGATCTCGCTCGCGTCGAGACCCGCCCGGTCCAGGGCACCGCGCACCGCCTGCTCCCCGAGCCGGAGCGCGGATTCGATGAACGCGTCGTTGGCCTCACCGAAGCCGCTCAGGGAGGCGTACCGCTCCAGGGGCAGGGCCAGATGGCGGCCGCGTACCGTGGCGGACGTGTGCAGGCGTTCCAGCACACCGCGGTCGGCGCCCGATGGCAGGCACATGTCGGCGAAGGCATGGGTGATCTCGGACTGCTCGTACCGGTGTGGCGGGAGCACACCATGGATCGCGATGATTCGCGTCATGCCATCACCATACGGTCGAATAACGTATTTTGATTGAACGTCATGGATCACACTTTTCGGGCAGATTCCGCGTCCGTCTCGGTGCCTGCCTCCGCGCCGGCGGCCGCTCCCCGCCCCGGCCGGGTCGCGGTGGCCCTGTTCCTGTCGGCCCACCCGGCCCCCGCATTGACCGTCTCCGCCCTGATCACCGCGCTGGCCGTGGCCGCGGGACGCGATGCGTCCGGCAGCTGCCTGGTCGCTCTGACCATGCTCACCGGGCAGCTCTCCGTCGGCTGGAGCAACGACTGCATCGACATCGCACGGGACACGGCGGCGAACCGGCGCGACAAGCCGCTCGTGGACGGCGCCGTGAGGGCCCGAACCGTCGCGGTGGCCGCCTGTGCCGCACTTGTCCTGTGCGTCCCCCTGTCGCTGGCGAACGGCGCGACGGCGGGCGGCGCCCATCTGATCGGGGTGGCCGCCGCCTGGTCCTACAACCTGGGACTCAAACGAACACCGTGGTCCTGGCTCCCGTACGCCGCCGCCTTCGGCCTCCTGCCCGCCTTCGTCACGCTCGCGCTGCCGGGCCACCCCTGGCCGGCTACCACGCCAGTGGTCGCGGGCGCGCTCCTCGGCGTCGGCGCGCACTTCACCAACGTCCTCCCCGACATCGACGCCGACCTGGCCGCGGGCGTCCGCGGCCTGCCCCAGCGGTTGGGCCGACGCCGGACCCGTACCGTCGCGGCACTCGCGCTGCTCGCCGCATCGGCCGTCCTCGTCCTCGGCCCACCGGGATCGCCGGACGCGACGGGCTGGACCGGTCTCGTCGTGACCGGGACCCTGGCCGTGGCCGTCTGCCTCCCGCTGCGCTCCGCACCCGACAGCCGCCTGCCGTTCCTGGCCACGCTCGGCCTGGCCGGGACCGACATCGCACTGCTGCTCCTGCACGGCACGGCGCTGGGCTGACCACCCCTCCCACGGACGCCGCAGGCCGCCCGGCTTCTCGACCAGGGGTGTCCGGCGGATCGGGGCCGGACAGGTCGTGGCGTCCGGTGCGGTGCGTCGCGAGGCGGAGGAGCGTCCTCATACTGGACCTATTCGCTGCGTTCCGACACCGCGGCAAGGTGCCGTAGCTGTCGGTTCCGCACCCGCCAGGGATGACGGGACAGTCCTTGGGCCGGCTCCGGCGAAAGCTACCGGCAACGACGGGAGAGTCACCCATGTCGCGCTATCACGAGATGAAGTTCCGGGCGGTCACGACGTTCCAGCGGCGGATCGGCAATCCGGTGCTCCGCCGGCTGCCGAATCAGACCCTCCTGGAGACCACGGGACGCACGTCCGGACTGCCCCGCCGGACCCCGGTCGGCGGCCGCCGGGTCGGCAAGGAATTCTGGCTGGTCTCGGAGTACGGCGAGAAGTCGCAGTACGTACGCAACATCCGGGCGAACCCGGAGGTACGGGTCCGGATCAGGGGGCGCTGGCACGCCGGAACCGCCCATCCGGTCCCGCAGGACGACCCGCACGCCCGGCTCAGGACACTGCCGCGCTTCAACAGCGCGGCAGTCCGGGCGCTCGGCACCGACCTGCTGAGCGTGCGGGTCGATCTCAGCGACTGAGGGCGACCGGCCGGTCCGCCTACCAGCGCTGGTGGATCCCGGCCCGGATACGACGGTCGCAGAGGTCCCGTACCGCTTCCAGCGTCCCCTGCGGCAGCGGCGGAAGCGACGCAGCCGCGCAGGAACGCCGGGCCACGAGGACGAATGGACCTGGGCAGCGTTCGATCCGGCCCCCGACATCGCCCGATCCCCGGGTGTCAGCCCCCTCATCATCGGGCCGGACACACCTTCGCGCGGAACAGGCGTACTCGCCCTGACCCCGCACGGCGTAGCCCACGGCGCGCCGCAGGCGCGTACCGCATCCGAGAGGATCACCGGCTCCGCGGCCGGACCCGTGGGCCCTGCCGGAGTTCGGCGACCACGCCCGGCGTCATGGGGTCTCGTACATTGCCGGGCCAGATGGTTCGATCGGAGCCGGACAGGGCGAACGGGCCTGCCAGGCGCACGGCGTCACGCTCGCCCGCTCCGGTCCGGGACTGTTCCACCACTGACGGGAAGTACCGGGGGACGGCCGGGTGCGAAACCCACGGAACGAGGAGGGCTTGCCCTGAACGGACAGCTGCTGGCGGTCAGTGACCTGCACGTCGCCTACGCCGATAACCGTGCCATCGTGTCGTCCCTGCGTCCCGGCACCGACGCCGACTGGCTCGTCGTCGCGGGCGATGTCGCCGAGAAGGTCGCCGACGTCGAGCAGACGCTGAAGATGCTCAGCGAGCGCTTCGCGAAGGTCGTGTGGGTCCCCGGGAACCATGAGCTGTGGACCCACCCGCGCGACCCCGTGGAGCTGCGGGGCGAGGCGCGGTACCTCCATCTGGTCGAGCTCTGCCGGAAGCTGGGCGTCGTCACCCCGGAGGATCCCTATCCGGTGTGGGAGGACGAAGAGGGGCCGGTGACCGTGGCGCCTCTCTTCGTGCTGTACGACTACACGTTCCGCGCACCGGGAACGACCACCAAGGAGGAGTCCCTCGCCTATGCCCACAGGACCGGGGTCGTCTGCACCGACGAGCACCTCCTGCACCCCGACCCGTACCCGACGCGCGACGACTGGTGCCGTGCGCGGGCACGGCAGACCGAGCTCCGACTGGCCGCCGTTCCGGAGAACCACCGTACGGTCCTGGTGAACCACTATCCGCTGGTGCGTGAACCGACCGATGTGCTGCGGTACCCGGAGTTCGCCCAGTGGTGCGGGACGGAACTCACCCGGGACTGGCACCGCCGCTTCCGCGCCGCGGCCGTGATCTACGGGCACCTGCACATTCCGCGGGTGACTCACTACGACGGCGTGCGGTTCGAGGAGGTGTCGATCGGCTACCCGCGCGAATGGCGGGCCCGCCCGCCGCGCACCCCGCTGCGGGTCGTCCCGTTGTCGTCTCCCTCGGCGGACCGGACCCGCGCGGACAGGGAAAAGGGGTGATCGCGGAGTGCGAGTGATCGGCGCATGCCGCCGATCGGCCGGACCGGCTCCGCCGTCGGCCGAGGCGCCGCGCAGACAGGACTCCTCCGACTTCACCGCCACGGTGACCCGCGAGGTGCTGCGCCGGGCGGAACCTGACCCCGCTCTGCGGCCCCGCGTCCACGTCGGCTGACCTTGGGCCCGGCGGCGCCCGCGCGTATCCGGCCGGCCCCCCATACGGCGCCTCGGAGAGAGATTCTGCCCGTCGACGGCGCATTCCGCTGAGCAGTGCGTCGGGACGCCTGCGCGCTTCCGGTCGTCCCGACGGCCGACACCCCAGATGATGATAGAGAGGACATGGCGCGAAATGGGACGTTTGTCCCGACGATTCATTCGCGACAGTGGAGGTGCCATGGACGGCGACACCACGATGGGTGACGAGGTCTACCAGCCGGACGGCTCGGAGGTGCAGGACGACGCCGGGCTTCTGGACCCGGCCGACACTCTTGACGACAGGGCGGGCCAGGACCCGCTCGACACAGGCTATTCACCCCCTGAGCGGCCATGGGCCGTGGAACACCATGGCGTCACTGCGGCTGAGCAGCGAGAGGGAGAAAGTCTCGACCAGCGCCTCAGCGAGGAGGAGCCGGACGTGTACCCCCCGGACGGGGACGGGATCGGTGATGCCGTCGACACGGACGGTGAGGTCCGGGACGGGGAGGTCGGTGATCTGCGCGCGGGGCGACTGGTCGCGCCCGACGAGGGCGCGCACGGAGACGATGAGAGGTGCATGATCGCGCTCGACATGGGTATCGATGGCGCGGCGGCCTCCGCCGAGGAGGCGGCGGTACATGTGGTCCCCGACCAGAACGAGCAGTAGGCCACTCGTAGGGGCAGCCTGAGCGCTGATGCCCGCGCCTGGGCTCTCGGCAGAGTTCGGACCATGCGCGCTCGATCCTGTCGCAATGAAAAGGGAGACGATCCACGTTCAGTGAACGCGGTCGATGAACTCGGAGGCCAACATCTCAAACCTGTCCTGCACATCGTCAGTGATTCGCCGATAGACCTTGCCACGCACCGTCGCAGCCGTTCCGCCCCGGCCTCCAGGAACGTCAGACTCCGCCCCGGAAAACGGTTGAATCACCCGCCGATCGAGGCGGTCGACCGGCCGCTGGTGCGCCGGGCCCACCGCGCACACGCCGCCGGGTGCACCCGTGACCACGACAGCGGCCCCCGCAAAATCCACCTGCCCCTGCCACCCACGTCGCCTGGCACGGCCCGTTCGATGTGCCGGGCACCGGCGCGACGGGGATGTCCAGCAGGCTCGCCGCGCCGGTGATGCCGACGTACGAGGGGCTGTCGACGAGGAGCACGTCGTCGGGGCCGGTGAACAGCGCGCGGAGCGCGAGCAGGACGGCCTCCTGGCAGCCGACCGTCACGACCACGGAGGCGGGGTCCACCGTCACGTCCTCGTCGTGAAGATGTTCTCGCGCACCCAGTCGCCGATGAAGCGGTCGCCGATGATGTGCGACCGGCCTCCGCCTTGCGATGCACGCACCCCAGCCCCGCTCGTTCACCCACCCCCCAATTGCCGGTCGGTCATGGCCGGGCGGGTTCCAGGTGCCCTGACGCTTGCCGCGCGAGTTCGGCCCCTTCAAGTCCTGCGGACAGATCAGCGCCGTGGCACCGGTCGGTGTACCGTCCACCAGCGGCTGGCAGTTGTACCGCTCGCTGCGGGGCTGGGTGCAGGCGCCCCCCTCGGTGTCGGGGAGCAACGGAGGCCGGTCCGCGCTGCGGTCGATTTCGACCCAGTGCTTCTCCACCTTGTCGTCGTCGCCGAATGTCTGATCCGAGATCCAGTCGGTGGCCATGTCCGATGGGCTCTCGAAGCCGGCGAGATCGGCAACCGCACTCACACCGGTGCTGAACAGGTTGCGCTTTCCGATCGTCTTGAATCCGAACTTGAAGAATCCCTTGACGCCGCCGCTGGTGGCTTCTGTGTAGGTCCCCTTCGCGGCCTCCTCGATGGTGTCGATGACACCATCGAAGGACAGTGCCCGTCGATCTCCACCGAGGACGGATTGCCGCCCGCGAACGCGTACCGTGGGACTGTAAAACGTACCCGGAAGGCAGGTGCCCTGCCGCCTTTCCTGAGGGCTGTCCCGTAATCCCTGACGGGCGCACGAGGACAGCTACGGCACCGCGCCGCGTTGTCGGAACACCCGACACATGCGGAGCTGCAGCGGTTCCGGGCACGTGCACCCGCGGCTGGACACCGGCCAGGGTGCCGGGGTCAGCGGCATGCCGGTTTCCGGCCCTGCGGGTGAGGTGCGGTGTGGCGCAGCCGTTGCCTCGGCCGGTGCATCGGCAGGCCCACGGAGACCGCCGGCGCAGCCGGCTCAGGCATCGTGGGGCATGTGCCCGGAAGAGGCTCGCCGTTCGACGACGTCCAACGCCGGGGCGATCACCCTGAAGGCCCGGTCGGTCAGCTCGGCGGGGTCCTCGGCACCCTCGCTGCTGCTCCACCGTTGCAGCACGGCGCCGAAGGCCGTCAGCGCCATCCCGGCGGCCAGCTGCGGGTACAGATCGGTGTCGGGGTCTAGCTCCAGGCGGCGCGCCAACTCCGTCGTCAGGTCATCGCGCCACTGCGCCTGGCGCTCCAGAAAGCGTGCGTGCAGGGCGGGGGTACGCAGAATCAGCTGCACCACTCGCAGGGCCCTGTCGGATGGGTCGCCGCAGGCAGCCATGGAGACCCAGACGGCGTGCTGCAGCGCCACGGAGGGCCGTTCCTCGATGGGGCGGGCCGTCAACTCCGCGTGCATGCCGATGCCCATGTCGGCCAGAAACTGGACAACCACGTCCTCCTTGGACGCGAAGTACCGGAAGAAGGTGCGCTTGGACACTCCGGCCGTGGCCACGATCTCGTCGATGGTGACCGCGTCGAACCCCTTCAGCGCCAGCAGCTGCAGCGCCGCTTCGGTCAGCTCGTTCGAGACGAGCTGACGCTTGCGCTGGGCCAGGCTGATTTCGGGGTGGGAACTCACCGGTCAATCGTAGCGTCATGCCACGCATGACACTCAGTAGCAACTTGACACCAAGTGCCATGGGCGACAACATCTGCCATATGACACAGGAGCAGCGCTGGACTGTCGAGCAGATCCCGGACCAGACCAAGCGGGTGTTCGTCGTCACCGGAGCCAACAGCGGCCTCGGTCTGGCGACCACCCGGGCGCTCGCCCGCCAGGGCGGGCACGTGATCCTTGCGGTGCGCGACGAGGAAAAAGGTCACCGAGCGGTCGCAGAGATCACCGCCGAGCAGCCGGGCGCCTGCCTCGAAGTGCGCCACCTCGACCTGGCCGATCTCGACTCGGTCCGCGCCTTCGCCGATCAGTTGAAAACCGACCATCCACGGCTGGATGTGCTCGTCAACAACGCCGGTGTGATGGCGCCGCCTCGATCGCTGAGCACGCAGGGCCACGAGTTGCAGTTCGCCTGCAACCACCTTGGCCACTTCGCGCTCACCGGATTACTGCTCGACCTGCTGGCCGTCGGGCGCGACCCCCGCGTGGTCACGGTGAGTTCGATCAACCACCGACAGGGCCGCATCCACTTCGACGACCTCGCCGGCGAGCGCAGTTACTCGCCCATGGCCTTCTACAACCAGTCGAAGTTGGCCAACGCCGTCTTCGGATGGGAACTCCACCGGCGACTGACCGAGGCCGGCAGCCCCGTGCGCAGCCTGCTCGCCCATCCCGGCTATACCGCCACCCACCTGCAGATGAGTGCGCCGGTCGCCCTGTGGCGGGTGATATTCGGCCGCATCGGCAACCCGCTGTTCGCCCAGCCCCCGGCCCGCGGCGCGTTGCCACAGCTGTACGCGGCGACCGACCCGAATGCGGAGAGCGGTCAATTCATCGGGCCGGACGGCCTGGCCGAGCTGCGCGGCGGACCGACGCGGGTGCAGTTGTCCCCCGCGGCGGCCGACACCGAGACCGGCCGTCGCCTGTGGGAGCTGTCGGAACACTTGACCGACGTGCAGTTCGCGATTCCGACTCCCGACTGATCAATTGGGGCGCTCACCCCGCCCCGTACGAGGAGCGGCGGCGCCGGGACACAGCTCAGCGGTGACGGTGCCGGGCTTGCGCCGTCGACTTCGCGTACGAGGAGGTAGCGCTCATCGAGGTATTCGCTGGAGGCGCCGTCGAAAATCCGGTCCCGGGTCGCTACACGCCGGGACGGTTCGGCCCTCGTCCCCTGCGCATACCGGTCGCCGACCGCGTGCGGGTGGCCTTCGCCTGCGTGGATCCCCGTGCCCGCTGCAGAGCCTGATGGACGGACCAGACGACGGACACCAGCGGAACAATCACCACCGCTCCCAGTACCCCCGCCGCGATCGCTCCACCGATCACCGAGAGTGCGACCACGACTGGATGCAGGCGGACTGCCCAGCTCATCACGATCGGGTGCAGCAGGTGCCCCTCGATCTGGCCGATGATGACGATAAGCGCGATGACAACGGCCGCTACGATCGGGCCCTTTGACGCCAGAGCCACGACGGCAGCCACTGCGAGGGCGATGGGTGAACCGATCAGCGGGACGAAGGCGGCGAAGAACTCCAGCAGCGCCAGCGGAATCGCCAGCGGCACTCCGAGTACGAAGAGGGCAAGTCCCACGAGTACGGAGTTGGTAGTGGCCACCACGACGATGCCGTGGGTGTACCCGGTGAACGTCCGCCACGCCGCTCGGCCCGCGATCTCCATTCGCTCCCGCGCCGTCGCCGGAAGCTGTTCGCACAACCAGTCCCACTGCCGGTCGCCCGAGTGGATGAAGAAGACCGAGCAGAACAGCGCGAGAGCGAACACGGTCATCACCTCCACCAGTCGGCCCACGCCACTGAGCGCCGTACTGATCAGGGTGGACCGATGGCTGGACAGGTACTGTCCGATCCGGACCTGCAAGTCGCTCAGCGCCCCGGGGTTCAACCGGAACGGTGGCTCCTCCAGCCACCGCTCGATCCTGGCAAGGCCGTCGCTGAACTGCCGCTCCAGCCCGGCACGTTCTCCGGCGACCGCCTCGCCGACCAGGGACAGCACGCCGAGGACCAGGACGATACTGCCGAGGAGCGTCACTGCCACCGCCAGTGACCGCGGCATCACACGAGCCAGGAGGTCAGCCCCCGGGCGCAACAACGCGGTGACGACCAGGCCGAGGAAGACTGCCACCGCAACCTCGTGGAACCGTCCCAGTACGGAAAAGACGGCGTAGACGACAGCTCCCACGACGAGCGTCCGCCAGGCGTAGGCAGCGGCCGTCCGCAGCGCGGGAGGCACCTGCAGTTCCTGCGCCGGGTCGGCCACTGCGCGCTGCGAGCCCAGGTCCCGACGCGCGGGGCCTCTGATGCCACGCCTCGCCTGGCGCGACGCCGCACGGATCAGGTACCTCCGCCTTCCAGGCCGGGAGCCGGGGTCCGGGTTGTCGGGCTGGAGATGCGATCGCCTGGGCATTCCTTGCTGGTACCAGACGGCGCCGCGTCCCCCCGGCTCCCGCGGCTGCACACTCGCGAAGTCACCCGACAGGCGCAGTCGCTGGTTCCCGGCGGAGATCGGAGGCTGATTGCCCGCAAGGATGGCCACTGGTCAAACAAGCGGGGCCGGGACGGAACTGCGGCAGCAGCCCGGCTGATCACGCCCTCATCGGTGAACTGTCCGTCCGGGAGCGGCACTTTCGCCCGCGGTGGGCCTCCCACCATGCCACCCTCATGAACCCGGTCCGGATCCGGGGTGCTCCCTTGCGCATTCCGCCGGGTGGAGCAATCGACTGGTTCGGTGCCGGATGCCGACCAAGACTGGTCCCGTCAGGGCCGGCCGGTTTCCGGCCTGCCATTAGGAGAACCGACCCATCGAGCTGGAGGGAGCGCCCGTGGGCCTCACGATTCTGCGAGCCGGTCAGGGCAAACGGCTGTTACTCGTCCTCGCGAGCTGCACGCTCGTACCGCGGAGCGCTCCCGGCGCGCTGCCGGCATCCGGGCAAGCAGCGGCGGACGTCAGGCGCGGAGTCGGTGGCATCCAGCCGGCGGAAGCGAGATGAGACCGTGCCCAGGTCCGCGCACACCCGGTTGATCGTGCTGCGGCACGCCAAGTCGGCCTGGCCGGAGGGTGTACCCGACGACGAGCGTCCGCTCGCCGGGCGGGGCCGCCGGGACGCCCCGGCGGCCGGGCGGTGGCTGCGCGAGGCTCGGTGTGTGCCCGATCTGGTCATCTGCTCTACCTCCAGGCGTACCCGTGAGACATGGGAGCTTGTCGCGGCGGAACTCGATGCGGTACCGAAGGCGGTCTTCGAGCCGCGGGTCTACGAGGCAACCGCCTCCGCCCTGCTCGATGTGGTGCGTGCGGTCCCGGAGCGGCGGCGGACCGTGCTGCTGATCGGTCATCAACCAGGCGTACAGGACTTGGTCCTGTCCCTGGCCGGAGAAGGTGACGACCAGGCACTCGCACGGGTCCACGGAAAGTTCCCGACCTCGGCCATCGCCGTGCTCCTGTTCCCGGGCCCGTGGGCCCGGCTCGGACCCGGTACCGCGGCACTCACCGCCTTCGCGATTCCCCGCGGCCTGACCGTCAGGCCTTGAGCACCCCCGCCCCCAGCAGGCCGAACACCAGCGCTCCGACGACGATCCGGTCGTTGACGAGGGCATGGGAGGAGCGCTGGGCAACGAACCTCAACAGCCAGGCGGTCGAGGCGTATGCGACCAGGGAGCCCGGTTGGCACGCCTCGGCCTCACGCGGCCGGCCGGGGTGTGGCCACCCGGCGGAGAGGCTGAGGCGCGGCCCGCCCCTCGGCGCCGTCTGCCGTCGCCCGGGAGCCCTGGGCATCCCTGCCTGCGCACTTCCCGGATTCACCTGACGCACGCGTCCTGCTCACCAACTGGGTGAGCGTGAGCTGCCTGGCCATGACCCCCCGGGCCGGCCGACGCCGACGGGGCTGGGGACGGAGCGTGTGGCAGCCCTCCGCCGGGGCGGGCACGTACATGTGCTGCCGTCGGCCGGTGTCGCGGGCCAGAGCGTCGCGGAGCAGGGGCAGGTGCGCGCTCACCGCTGCGAGGCAGTCGTGTTCGTCCCGGCAGGCGGGGCAGGTCGTCAGGTGGGCGCGGACCTGAGTGGTTTCGTCGGCGGCGAGGGCATTGAGTGCGTATCCGGCCAGCAGCTCACGGATCGTGCCGCATTCCTGGGGTGTGGTGAACATGGCGGGTGTCCTCTCGGTGCGGGGCGGCCGCGCGGTCGGTGCGGCCATGGGGTTCAGGCGCGGGCGTCATCCTGGTCCTGCTCGGTGACGTCCACGGTGGACGTGGTCTGTTCGGCGGTGCTGTCCTGGTGGGTGTGGGTCGCCTTCGATCGGCGGGGCCTCCGCTCTGCGGGCCGGCCCGGCGCCGGGAGAGGAAGACTGCGGCTGCGAACAGCAGCGGGAAGATCCAGGAGATTCAGCCGTGGATCGGGGATGCGGTGGGCGGGCGGCGCAGCGAATGGTGCGCGGTGCCGTGGGCGCCGGGGCCGCGGCCCGAAAGAGCGGGGATGAGCGTGCCTCTCACCATCCGCCCCCGGTGTGTCGGTCAACTCCGGACGGGGCGTGCGGTCGGCGAATCCGGCGGGGCGAACCTGTGGCGCTGTTGTGCGGCGTCGCCCTGCGCCGGTCAGGCGTCGCGTCGCTTGAGGAGCCAGGCCGCGAGGCCCAGGAGGGCGGCTGCGTATCCGGCGAACAGTGACAGACCTGTCCAGGGGGCCATCGCGGGATCAGGGACGACGGAAAGTACGGCTTGTCCGGCGTTGCTGGGCAGGTAGGGGTCGATGCGCTGCGCCCAGTCGGCCGGAAGCAGGGCGCCCAGTCCGGGCAGGACGAGCAGGATCCCCACCAGCGTGGCGATGGCTCCCGCAGAGCTGCGGATGATGGCGCCCAGGGCGACGCCGAACAGTCCGACGACAGTGAGGTAGAGGGCGGTACCGAAAACCACACGGGTGACGCCGGGGTCGGAGAGATGCGTGGCCAGGTGAGCGGAGGACAGGACAGCCTGGCCACCGAAGAAGGCGGCGAAAGAGGCTGCGGTCATCAGGACGAGGACGACGCCGGTGAAGACGGCGGCCTTGGCCACCAGCATGGGCAGCCGCTTGGGGACGGCCGTGAGTGTGGCGTGGATCATTCCGGTGGAGTACTCGCCCGTGAACACCATGACGCCGAGGACACCGATGGCCAACTGTGCGGGCCGGTACATGCCCAGGCTGACCTCGGCTCCGTTGAAGTGCGCAAGTTCCCGCGCGTCGAGGTGGCCTGCCCGCAGGTGACTGACCAGCATGCCCAACCCGACCATCGCTACCACGGCGGTCAGCAAGGTGATCGACGTGGAGCGCACGGTGCGCAGCTTGATCCATTCGGACTTCAGGACCCGCCGCAGGGTCACCTTGCCGGGGCGCGCTGTCGAGCCGAGCGGGTACGTAAGGTACGTAGTCATGACACGCCCCTTACTCCGACCGGCTCGTCGGTGCTGTTGGCGCGGTACTCGACCGCGTCCCGGGTCAGTTCCATGAATGCCTCCTCCAGAGAGATCCTCTGGGGGGAGAGTTCGAGCAGGGTGAGCCCGTGCCCGGCGGCGACCGAGCCGATGTGGTCACTCGTCAGGCCGACTACCTCCAAGGTGTGCGGCGCACAGGAGGTGAGGGTGACGTCCGGACCGGCCAGCAGACGTTTCAAGCGGCCGATTTCCGGGCACCGCACGCGCACCACGGTGTGGGCCGCGCCGCGGGTGAATTCCTCGACCGAGGTGTCGGCGATGAGCCGGCCGCGGCCGATGACGACGAGATGGTCGGCGGTGAGCGCCATCTCGCTCATCAAATGCGACGAGACGAACACCGTGCGCCCCTCCCCCGCCAAGCTCTTGAGGAGATTCCGGATCCACCGGATGCCCTCCGGGTCGAGGCCGTTGACCGGCTCGTCGAGGATGACCGTGGCAGGGTCGCCGAGAAGCGCGCTGGCGATGCCGAGGCGCTGGCCCATGCCCAGGGAGAACCCGCCGGCCCGCTTGTTGGCGACCTCGCGCAGGCCTACGAGGTCGATGACCTCGTTCACGCGCCGGCGGGGGATGCCAGTGGTGGCGGCCAGGGCCAGCAGGTGGTGGTAAGCGGTGCGGCCGGTGTGGATGGCGCGGGCCTCCAGCATCGCCCCGACCTCGCGCAAGGGCGCTTCGTGCATTGCGTAGGGGCGGCCGTTGACGGTGACATGCCCTGCGGTGGGGGCGTCCAGGCCGAGGATGAGCCGCATGGTGGTTGATTTGCCGGCCCCGTTGGGACCGAGGAACCCCGTCACGGTGCCGGGGCGGACCGTGAAGGACAAATCCTCGACGGCGGTTCTGTCGCCGTACCTCTTGGTCAGGCAGTGGGCTTCGATCATTGCGAAACCTCCGTTCACCACCTCACTTTCGCCCGGGGAGGGCCCCTTGCGCATCGTCCCCGTGCAGCGATTCCGGGGTACCACGTCCGTGGTAGGGAGTCCGCCGGCCTACAGCAGGGACGGAACGCGGCACGTACCCGTCCCGGCGATTACGCGGATGTTGCTGAGCGACTCGGCTCCATCGCCGTGCTGACCAGGCCGCTCTGGTAGGCGATGACCACGAGCTGGGCCCGGTCACGAGCCGCCAGCTTGGTCATGGCCCGGTTGACGTGGGTTTTGGCAGTCAGCGGGCTGATGAACAGGCGATCGGCGATCTCTTCGTTCGACAGGCCCAGCGCGACGAGCGCCAGGACATCGCGTTCCCGTGGTGTCAGGCACTCCAGCCGCTCGTGCATGATGGCTGCCGGGCACGCTTCCGGCTGCGTCAGGAATCGCGTGATCAGCGCTCGGGCGGCGGACGGGCACAGCAGCGCTTCCCCGGCGGCGACCGTGCGGACGGCCTCGAGAAGCTCCTCGGGCCGCGCGCCCTTGCCGAGAAAGCCGCTCGCACCCGCGCGCAGCGCCTCGGCAACGTACTCGTCGTCCTCGAAGGTGGTCAGAATGAGTACCTTCACCCCTGCGAGGTCCTCCGACTCGCCGATCAGCCGCGTCGCGGCGAGGCCGTCCATCTCGGGCATGCGGATGTCCATCAGGAGCACATCCGGGTGCTGCGCATGGGCCAGCTCCACTGCCTCGCGGCCGTTGGATGCCTCGCCCACGGTCTCCATGTCGTCCGCAGAATCGAACAGCATCCTGAAGGTGCCCCTCAGCAGGGCCTGGTCATCGGCGAGCAGTACGCGGATCGTCATACCCATCTCTCCTCGGCGGTCCGTTCGTTGCCGGACCGCCCGTGGCCGTTGCGGCTCGCAGGGGCAGATCGGCAGTCACAGCGAAGCCGCCCTGCGGGCGGGCTCCCGCATACAGCGTGCCCCCGACGATGGCAGCCCGCTCGCGCATCCCGATCAGTCCGTGCCCCGTCCCCTGGGTCGGCTGGTGGTGCGGTCCGACGCGTCCGTCGTCCTCGACGGTGATCGTCAGCCATTCGGGGCGGTAATGCAGGAACAATCGGGCGTGGTCCGCGCCGGCGTGCTTGTGCACATTGGTCAGCGCCTCCTGCACGATGCGGTACGCGGCCAGGTCGACCGCCGGCGCCAGAGGTTCACTGATACCGCGCTGACTGTGCCTGACAGCCAGGCCGGCGCCTTCGAACGAGGCCAGTAGGGCCGGTAGCTGCGTCAGACCCGGCATCGGATCGCGCGGCGCCGCCGGATCACCCGACTGCCGTAGCAGGCCTACGGTCACGCGAAGTTCATCCAGCGCCGACCGGCTGGTGTCCCGGATGTTCTCCAGCGCGGCAAGTGTCTGCTCCGGCTGCCGCTCCGCAAGATGGACGGCGACGCCTGCCTGAGCGTTGATCAAGGCGATGTGGTGCGCGACGACGTCGTGCAGCTCGCGCGCGATCCGGACCCGCTCGGCCGCCACCCGCTGCTGTGCCTCCTGCTCACGGGTCCGCTCCGCGTTCTCCGCCCGTTCCTCCACGGCTGCCACATAGGCACGGCGTGACCGCACCGCGTCCCCGATGGCGGCCGACAGAGCCGTCCACGCCAGCATCACCGCCTTCTCCGGCTCCAGCCAGGATCCCGGAGCGAACACCACGGCCGCCCCCACCAGGACGGCGGCCGTGATCGACGTCGTGGTCCAGGTGGTGCGCCGGTCGGTCGTCACCGCCACGGTGTAGACGGACACGTCGACCGGGCTTGCCACCACCGGGCTCTCCCGGAATCCGAGCACCTGAAAGACCACACCGCAGCCGACCGCGATAGCCAGTACGCCGAATGGGTGACGGCGTCGCCACATCAGGGCCGAGCAGCCGACCGCCGCCAGCACCACGCCCTGCCACCGGTACTCGATCCGGTGCTCGTCCGGCACAACAGCAGAAGCCACAACCGACAGCGCGAACAGCACGGCCGACATCAGCGCGTCCATCACGCCAGGCCTGGCTCGTGCTTCCCGCCTCCAACCGTTGATCACTGCCATCTCACCACCGTAAGCGCGGTGGCCGGGTCAGGCATCGTGTCGGTTCGGCGGGGCGGCGCCGGGCACGGCGTCGTTGACCGGGTTGCGTAAGGGCTTGAAGGCCGGGCCGGCGGCCTCCATCGGGGTGGCCACGCCGGAACCGCTCCGGCCAGCGGCCGGGCGGCCATCTCGAGCAGCGGATCCTCCCGGGCAGGCCGTCTCCTGGGGGGAGCGCCGACCACCGATCCATGCGGACTGAGCCCGCCGCCGCCCCCGGGGCCGTGCTCCCGCGGACGGCAGGCACGCGCCGTCTGCGAGAATGGGCGCTCGCCTCGGAGCGCGGCGGACCGCCATGCTCGTCTCGTCACAGGAGAGCACGCAGTTGTCCCAGAAGAACGCGGCCCAGTCCGACAGCAGCGGCCGCAACGATCTGCAGGCCGACTGCGCGAGTTGCTTCGGGCTGTGCTGTGTCGCGCTGCCCTTCGCCCGTTCCGCCGACTTCGCGGTGAACAAGGACGCCGGGCAGCCGTGCGCGAACCTTCAGACGGACTTCCGCTGCGGCATCCACACACGTCTGCGGGAGAAGGGCTTCCAGGGCTGCACCGTGTTCGACTGCTTCGGTGCGGGCCAGAAGGTCTCGCAGGTCACCTTCGGTGGAACGGACTGGCGGCAGGCGCCGGAGACTGCCCGCCCGATGTTCGAGGTCCTGCCGGTGATGCGGCAGCTCCACGAACTGCTCTGGTACGTCACTGAGGCCCTCGATCTCGCGCCGGCCCGCCCCGTCCACCCGGACCTGCGCCGTGCGCTGAAGCGCGTCGACGGCCTCACCCGGGGGGACGCCGCATCGCTCACGGACCTTGACGTGGCGGCGCTGCGCGACGATGTGAACGCTCTGCTGCTGCGGACCAGTGACCTGGTGCGGGCCGAGGTGCCCGGCCGCAAGAAGAACCACCGGGGAGCCCAGCTGATCGGGGCCAGGCTGAGCGGCGCCCGCCTGCAGGGGGCCAGTCTCCGCGGTGCCTGCCTCATCGGGGCCGATCTCAAGAAGGCCGACCTGCGCATGGCCGACCTGATCGGGGCGGACTTGCGCGGCGCCGACCTGAGCGGAGCCGACCTCACCGGGAGCATCTTCCTCACCCAGGCCCAGCTCAACGCGGCCAAGGGCGACTCGGCCACCAAGCTGCCTGCCGCCCTCACCCGTCCCGCCCACTGGTAGCCCGCGGCGGGGCCACGACGACCGCGGTCGCCACGATGCCTGCGCCGCCCGCCGGGCCGCCGGCGAGCCGGCGGCAGAGCACCCACCCTCTGCCGCCGTTCCCTGCGGTCTGCGGTGATGGTGCGTCAGCCGTGGTAGTTGATGTAGCCGTTGCGGTCGGGGTCGGAGCCGCTCTTGGTGTAGGCGTGGACGTCCGCCCGGCTGCCTGACGGCTTGTACAGGTAGATGGTGTCCTTGTCGTTGTTCCAGATGAAGTTGCAGTTCTGGCGGTAGACGACGTTCTTGGCGTCGGAGTCGGTGCCGTGGCCTCCCCGCAGCTTTATGTAGTCGCCGGGCTCGAGGTAGTGGCTGGTCGAGAAGGTGAAGCGGTTGCCCGCGGCGTCCTTGACGACGTAGCCCTTGAGATTGACGGTCGCCTTCGACGAGTAGTTCTTGATCGTCAGGTACTCGTCCTTGGTGTTCCCGGTGGAGCACCTGTTGGAGTCCGGGCCCGGCGCGTCGTACTGGACACCCTTGATCTTCAGCGCCGACGAGTACTCGGCTGCCTGTGCCGGGGCAACGGCAACAGCCGCGATGGCCCCGGCAGCGGCGACAGTGGATATGGCATGGCGTATGCGCATGAGGAAGTCCCCCCAGTGGTGCGGATGAAGCGCCTGGAGCATACACAATCCGTGATGAAGAGATGCAGAAAACTTGATGGATATGTGAAGGCGGCCGTGGGACGCATGTCCGGAATCCCTCAAGTACGTTGCGCAGCTGATGAATTGACGGCGACGCACGCAGGTCGACGCTGGGCAGTCGGTCGAACGCCGGACGCCTGCTACCTGGTCCTGCTTCTGGCCTTCGCGGCCCTGGCGGTCCCGGGCCGACAGCGCCCGGCCGTGTCGGCCGCGCTCGTGGCCGCCCGCCTACGCCTGCGCCTGGCGGCCCGAATCCCCGCCACGGCTGCGTGGGAGCACAGTCCTCTCCGTCTACGTGGCACCCCCCGAACCAAGGGATGGCACGCCGTCAGAAAGGCTGTCGCCATGATGCAATCCCCGGGCGCCAACCCGCACTCGCCGCATCTGCCGAAGCAGTGCTCGGTGATCGATCCGGCCGGCGCGTGGCCTCGCAACGGCCTCAAGGCCGACGCGAGACCACGCTGAGGGCCGCCCTGGAAAGGGGCAGCCGCCGTCACTCTGCCTACTGGATGCCAGGAATCTCGCGGGCCTTGAACGCGGCACGGACCGCGTCCGCCGCGCTCTTGCCGTACATGCGTTGCGCCGTCGCAATCGTCGTCAACGCGGCGTCCCCGAAGCTGGTGTCGGGCGCGAAGCCGAACTGGGCGTTGACGATGATGCGGTCGGCCACCCTGGCGCCGAGCGCCCCCCGGATGTCCAGGAGTGCGCGGGACCAGATCTCGCCGTCCGCGTGCACCTCGCCCACCCGGTCCCCGTATACCTTGTTCCCGTCGATCCGGCGCAGACAGTGCGGGGCGGCGCTGTAGGCGACCGAGTCCCAGTCGGCGACGCACGCCAGGTCGGCTTTGCGGGGCCAGCCGTACCGGGCGTCCGCATGGGCGCCGACCTCGACTGCCAGGTAGTCGCCGAAGGCCTCACCGATCGCCCCGGCCTCCGGGGAGGTACCGAAGCCGGGCACCTGCGCGTTGTGCACCGCGTGTCCGTACTCGTGAACGATCACCTCGGCGTCCTCGGCATCGTCCACGCCGCCCTTGCCGAAGCGGATCTCGGCCTTCTTGTCGGTGAAGAAGGAGTTGTCCGCACCCCACTGGTTGATACGGACGGGCTGCGCACGGTTGTTGGCGCCGGGCAGTTCGCTGCCGAAGCCGAGGCCCTGCAGGTACTCCTGTGCCTCATTGACCCAGAAGTAGGCCATGACCTGCTCGAACTGGTCGTCGTGCCGGGTGTACGTGCCGGCGTCGGCGGTCTTTGCGGAGCCGCCGGTGTCCGACCTGATGTAGGCCCACCGTCCGGAGAGTCCGCCACTGCCGTCGAGATTGCGCAACGCGGCGGAGGCATAGCTCGAGGCGGGGACGGCGTCGGCCGAGTCCTTGGCATCGGAAAGCGACTGGTCGCCCGAGGACTGGACGGGGTTGACCATGAATACCCGGGCCTGTGGTTCGGCCGGGGCGGGGACTGCGCCCGAGGCCGAGGCCGCTCCGGCCGGAGCGAGCAGAGCCACGGTGGCGGTGGCCGCGGCGATCAGGCCGCGGGGTGTGCGGCGAGTCATGTACATCCTCCCGTGCTGGGATGTGGTGCGGTGGTGTGTCGAATAGCGGGGGATGGCGTGGTGCGGTGGTGTGTCGAATAGCGGGGGATGGCGTGGTGCGAGCGTGATCCTTGCGCACGGGCCCTTCTTTGGCCAGGCCTTGAACGCGTTCTTCGGCCGGGCCTTGAACGCGTTTGCCACTCACAGCGGCGAGGGCCCCACCGTGCGGTGGCGCTCTGTTCGTGTGCCGGGACGGTGGGCATCAGGTCGCCGTGGAACGTCACTCGGCGCCGCGAGATCGGCGTCGTTGGGTGCGGTGTTGGGTGCGGTGCACCGGTACACCCAGCGCGGCGCTCAGGGCGGCTCTCCGGCCCACGGTCGGCGCCGTTTTCCACCGGCCCGGCCGACGCGGAGCGGCTGTGGTGGTCCCGCGACACCTGGACGGCCGCGGCCCGGCGCCGGGCCGCGGATGGCGGGCGCTCGTCACCTGGTGCCGCCCTCGGCGTCGCAGGTCGGGTAGAACGTTGTCAGGTCGGCCTCGGGCATGGAGTCGGGGGTCTGCTGGTCGGTCTGATCGGCAGAGATCGTGTAGCGCCCGTTTTCGTCGTCGGACTCCCGGTCGAGGCCCTTCTCGCTGCCGAGGCGGGCCCTCGTCGCGTAGACGCCGTCGCCCTCGTGGCCGTAGGCCGCGAGGTCCGGGTAGTGGTCGTGGTTGTAGTCGGCGACGGCGCGCGGCTCATGCAGGCGTGCTTGCGGCGGCCGGCAGCGAACCCACACGCAGTTCCGTCCGTGCGCAGTCGCTGGGCGAGAGGCTCGCACAACCGGTCGGTGCGGTATGCGCTTCGGTCCGGTCTCCCGGTCTCAGATCCCTTCGCCGGCCGGCGGGGGCACAGTGATCACGGGGCAGGTTGCCCTGTGCAGCAGCCCATGCGGGACGGAGCCCAGCCGCATACCGGTGAAACCCTCCCGGCCACGGCGGCCGACAATCACAGCGAGCGCGTGCTCGGAAGCCTCCGCCAACGCCTCGACAGGATGCCCCCGCAGCACCGCGTGGCTCAAGGGAACATCGCGGTAGGCACTGGACCGCCCCGCGGTTGCTTCATGCAGCTGCCTGTGGCACGCCTCAAGCGCAGCGTCCTCATCGAAAAGCCCTGGCAGCCGCCGCTGCCACACCCACACCGCACGCACGGAGGCGCCTCGCGAGGCAGCGGCCTCCAAGGCATGATCCAGCGCGGCATCGGCCGACCGGCTGGCGTCCACCCCGACCACCAGGTACGGCGGCTCCTCCTCGGTGCGCCCGGCTTCTGGCACAACGGCCACCGGGCAGGCAGCGTGAGCGCTGACCGGAACGGTCGTCGAGACAGCACTGAGCACCTCCCCCAGCCGGCCCAGCCGACGCGAGCCGAGGACCACCAGCCGCGCGTGAGCGGACCTCCGTACCAGGACCTGGGCCGGATTGCCATCCGTGATGAAGGTGGTCACCTCAAGACCCGGCTGCCGCTCATGGGCACGAGCCGTCGCCTTGTCGAGCGCCTCGTCGCCCAGCTGGCGCAAGGCCTTGTGGTGTGCCGTCTCCTCGACGCCGCGTACGCGATGGGTCACGGGCAACACGGCGTGGACCAGATGCAGGCGCACCCCACGGCGGGCGGCTTCATCGATGGCCCAGGCCAGGGCCGCATCGGCCGGCTCCGCGGCGTCGACGCCGAGCATGATCGGGAGTGGTTCACTGGCAGCTGTCATGGCTTCCTCCACCTGTCTGCGTGCACGGGGCAGCAGCCGTGGGCTGCGGCCGCAGCTCATACCTGCACGGTACGCACATGGACGGCGAGGCGGAGGGCCGAGCGGCCCCCGTTCTGAGAGCTGTTCCCCGGGGAAAGGACGAACTCCAGGGCCCTTCGGACCCCCGTTGCGGACTGTTCGGCCCCTGCGTTCGGAAGCGTGGCGCGGTGGACTGGACATGTCGTAACCCGCAGGACCGAGGAGGTCTGGGCATGGTTGTACTCGCACGCAAGCAGAAGTTCCCGTTCCCGGATCTGCCGGACTGGTTCGAGGCCTTCCCCACTCGATTCACCATGCCGGCGATGGCTGATCTGTACACCATGAGGATCGAGGAGTTCACCGAGGAGGGCCGGTACGTCATTCGAGCGGAACTCCCGGGCATCGAGGTCAAGGATCTGGACGTCGCGGTCGAGGACGGCAACCTCACCATCAGGGCCGAGCGCACCGAGCGCGAGGTGGACAAGAATCGCAGCGAGATCCGCTACGGATCCCTCACCCGCAGTGTCGCCCTGCCCAAGAGCGCGGACGAGAACGACGTCCATGCCGAATACATCGACGGCATGCTGACCGTCAGCGTTGGCCTCGGCGAGGAGAAGGCGGAGGCGAAGCACATCGAAATCAAGCACGCCATGTGACCCGCACCAGGTGGTCGCCCGGCCGGACATGCGCTGCCGTCCGTCCGGGCGGCCCACGTCGGGCCCGGCCGCGGGCCCCGCCGCAACACGTCCTCCCGCACGGTCGCGGCCGTCGCCGAGTCCATGGCAGGAAGCGTCGACGGCGAGAGGTCCATCGTCGGCAGGCGATGGTTCGTGGCTGAGAAACCGCTTGCAGGCAGCCGCGCCTCGGGGCTCTCGCCGCGGTCACACGTACAGTCGGGTCGTCAGCGCTGAAGCCAGCCCGTCCGGCCCTCCCGCGTGGCCCTGGCAGCCTGTATGCTCCGGCGCCCGCTTCCAGCAGGTCGGTCTCCCGATGCGTCGGCTCCCCTGGCTAGTGCTGTGACCACATAGGTTCACCGTGTCCGGGATCCGTCTACCCGCGCAGGTGAACGAGCGCCCTCGTACCGTTCGAGCCACAACTGGTCGACTCCGGCCACGAGTTCGTCGATCGTCTCAAGCTACGGCGCGTTGTCCGCCGGCATCGGACGATCGCTGCGCCTGCCCGGTCGGGGCCTGAGGGTGCCTGGAAGGCCTCAGGATCGGCCGGGCGGACGGGCCCGCCCCGCAACGACCCCGGACGATCCCCTATCGCCGGAAGCGCAGTGCCTCCCACTGCGCTGCGGCGCTGTCCAGCAGCATCTCCAGGGCCGTGGGATAGGCGCTGTCGACCATGCGGGTCGCCAGGAGTGGCGCCGCCTCGGCGATCCGGGGGTGTGTGGTGCGCGGCAGGCGGGCGTACGTCGAGCGCCACATGTCCTCGTCGGCGCTGAGGCTTTCGCGTGGCAGGGCCAGCGAGGCGGCGTCGAGCGCGGCGAAGGCCAGGGTCTGGTCGATGAAGGCGTGGTAGATCCGTACCGTGTCCGGCAGCGGGAATCCCGCCGCGCGGAGTACATCAAGGATGGCCTCGTCGGCGGCCAGCTCGTGGGCCCGGCCGGTGACCCGGTTCGCGGTCAGCAGTGCCGCCTGCGGATGCCCGACATACACGGCGTGGATACGCAACCCGAGGCCGCGCAGATCCGACCGCCACTCCCCCGTGGGCCGCCAGCCTTGCAGGGCCTGCCCGATGAGGGCGTCGCCGATGGCGAGGGTCAGATCGTCCATGCCGCGGAAGTACCGGTAGAGGGTGCTGGGGTCGGCGTCCAGGGCCAGGCCGAGACGGCGGGCGGTGAGTCCCGCGCTGCCGTGCTCACGCAGCATCCGCAGGGCGGTCTCGACGATCAGTTGCTCGGACAGCACGGTGCCGCTCCTGGTGGGACGGCGGCGTCGCCGTTTCTCCTCGGGCACCACCGCTTTCGCCACCGCCGCCTCCTCGCCCCGGCCCTTATGCCAACACCATTGACCTTACCCGAGCACGCGGCGTTGGATCTCCCGGCAGGGGCGCCGCGCCTCCGTTCCGCGCGGGCATGCCCCATCTCCACAGAGAGGAAGTACGTGTCATGCGCGTTCTGCTTGTGGGAGCCGGCGGTGTGGGCACCGCGATCACCCGGATCGCGGCCCGGCGCTCGTTCTTCGACGAGATGGTCGTGGCCGACTACGACCTGAGCCGGGCCGAGGCGGCGGTCGCTGCCCTCGCGGGCACCGCGGGCCGCTTCCGTGCCGAGCACGTCGACGCGTCGGATCAGGCCGCGGTGACGGCGCTACTGACGCGGCACGGGTGCGACGTCCTGCTCAATGCCACCGACCCGCGGTTCGTGATGCCTCTCTTCCAGGCGGCGCTCGCGGCCGGCGCAACCTATCTCGACATGGCGATGTCTCTGTCTCGCCCGCACCCCGAGCGGCCGTACGAGGAGTGCGGGGTCATGCTCGGCGACACGCAGTTCGCGCAGGCCGCCGACTGGGAGAAGGCGGGCGCGCTGGCTCTCGTCGGCATGGGTGTGGAGCCAGGGCTGTCCGATGTCTTCGCACGGTACGCGGCCGACGAACTCTTCGACGAGATCGAGGAGATCGGAATCCGCGACGGCGCGAACCTCACCGTCGACGGCTACGAATTCGCACCCTCTTTCAGTATCTGGACCACCATCGAGGAGTGCCTCAATCCGCCGGTCGTCTACGAAGCGGACCGCGGCTGGTTCACCACCGCGCCCTTCAGCGAGCCGGAGGTGTTCGACTTCCCCGAGGGCATCGGCCCGGTCGAGTGCGTGAACGTGGAGCACGAGGAGGTGCTGCTTGTCCCCCGTTGGGTCGACGCACGGCGCGTGACCTTCAAGTACGGCCTGGGCGAGGAATTCATCCAGACCCTCAGGACACTGCACCTCCTGGGCCTGGACCGCACGGACCCGGTGACCGTGCCGAGCGCTGCGGGCCCGGTGGGTGTGTCGCCCCGCGACGTCGTGGCCGCCTGCCTGCCGGACCCGGCGACGCTGGGCGAGCGCATGCACGGCAAGACCTGCGCGGGCACCTGGGTGCGCGGTACCAAGGACGGCGAGCCGCGCGAGGTCTACCTCTACCACGTGGTCGACAACCAGTGGTCGATGGCCGAATACGGCTCCCAGGCAGTGGTGTGGCAGACGGCCGTCAACCCGGTCGTCGCCCTCGAACTCCTGGCCACGGGCGCGTGGACCGGCTCGGGAGTCCTCGGCCCGGAGGCCTTCCCCGCGCGCCCCTTCCTGGACCTGCTCAGTGCGTATGGCTCTCCGTGGGGCATGCGGGAGCAGTGACCGCCCTCGGCTCACCAGGGGATCCGACGTCCCCCCTCGGTGAGGGCGAGCGTCGGACAGCCGATCCGATCGCCGCTGTGGGGTACTCCCAGTTGTCGGCGTCGGCCAGGAGCACCGTCAGTTCCTCCCCTGCAAGGGGCGTGCCGTGGCGGCAGCCGTGCCTCCCGTCGGGAGCGGTCCAGGGAGTGACAGGGCACACCTCGATCCAGCCCCGGTCGACGACGGACAGCAGGACGGCCGCCAACTCCGCGGCGGGTGCGGAAACCAGCGGCTCGTCCAGATCCCCTCGTACACCGGGCAGGATGTCGGTCCCGAACGCGTTGATCATGAAGGCGCGCTCTGCGTCGGAAAGACCGTCGGGAGGGTCGGGAGCGTCGCATGCGCGGTGAACCCTCCTGGCCGGTGGACCTCCGGGCCGGTGGACCTCCCCGCTGGTGAACCCTCCCCGCCATGGAGTCCCGGAGCCGGGCCGGGCGACTGCACGGCCCCGGGGCCCGGGCGATCGCCCTCACGGGGTCTAGGAGATCACCATCAGAAGGTCGCCCGCCTCGACCTGCTGAACGGAGGTGATGGCCAGACGGTCCACCGCGCCGGCGACCGGAGCGGTGATGGCGGCCTCCATCTTCATCGCCTCGATCGTCGCGATGGTCGCACCCGCCTCGACCCGGTCTCCGGCTGCGACCGACAGCGTCACCACCCCGGCGAACGGCGCGGCAACGTGTTTCGGGTCGGACTTGTCGGCCTTCTCCGCGGCCGGCAGTTCCGAAGCCACCGAGCGGTCACGCACCTGGATCGGCCGGAGCTGGCCGTTGAGCGTGGCCATCACGGTGCGCATGCCGCGCTCATCCGCTTCACCGATCGCCTCCAGTGCGATGAGCAGCCGCACCCCGGGCTCGAGGTCCACCTCATGCTCCTCCCCCGGCCGCAGACCGTAGAAGAAGTCCTTGCTCGGCAGGACTCCGGTGTCGCCGTAGGCGTCCCGATGCGCCTCGAACTCCTTCGCCGGCCCGGGGAACAGCAGCCGGTTGAGGGTGGCCCGCCGGTCCTTTTCCAGTCCGTCGCGGTCCCCGGCGGACAGTTCGGCGACCGGCCTGGGCGCGGCGCGGCCCTTGAGGGCCTTGCTGCGGAAAGGCTCCGGCCAGCCGCCGGGCGGGTCGCCCAACTCGCCGCGCAGGAACCCGATCACGGAGTCCGGGATGTCGTACGCGCCGGGCTCGGCGGCGAACCGCTCGGGTGAGACGCCCGCGCCGACGAGGTGCAGGGCCAGGTCGCCGACCACTTTGGACGACGGTGTGACCTTGACCAGGCGGCCGAGCATGCGGTCGGCCGCGGCATACATCGCCTCGATGTCCTCGAACCGGTCGCCAAGGCCCAACTCCCTTGCCTGGACACGCAGGTTGGACAGCTGACCGCCGGGGATCCCGTGGTCGTACACGCGCCCGGTGGGCGAGGCCGGGCCGGCCTCGAACGGCGCGTAGATCCTGCGCACGATCTCCCAGTACGGTTCGAGGTCGCCGACCGCCCGCAGGCTCAGCCCGGTCGGCCGCTCGGAGTGGTCGGTGGCCGCGACGATCGCCGACAGCGAGGGCTGCGAGGTGGTGCCCGCCATCGAGGCCACCGCTCCGTCCACGGCGTCGGCGCCCGCGTTGATCGCGGCCAGGTAGGTGGCCAGCTGACCGCCGGCCGTGTCGTGGGTGTGGAGGTGGACGGGCAGCTCGAACTCCCTGCGCAGCGCGGTCACCAGTTTCGCGGCGGCGGGTGCTCGGAGCAGCCCCGCCATGTCCTTGATCGCCAGGACGTGCGCGCCGGCCTCGACGATCTGCTCGGCGAGCCGGAGGTAGTAGTCGAGGGTGTAGAGCTTCTCGGCCGGGTCGGACAGGTCCGAGGTGTAGCAAAGGGCCACCTCGGCAACGGCCGATCCGGTCTCGCGTACGGCGTCGATCGCCGGCCGCATCCGGCCGACGTCATTGAGCGCGTCGAAGATGCGGAAGATGTCGATGCCGGTCCGGGTGGCCTCCTCGACGAAGGCGGTGGTGACCTCCGCGGGGTATGGGGTGTAGCCGACCGTATTGCGGCCACGCAGCAGCATCTGCAGGCAGATGTTGGGCACCGCCTCACGCAGGCGGGCCAGGCGGTCCCATGGGTCCTCGGCCAGGAAGCGCAGCGCCACGTCGTAGGTGGCGCCACCCCAGCACTCCAGCGAGAGCAGCTGCGGCAGAGTCCGGGCCACGGCCGGGGCAACGGCCAGCAGATCCTTCGTCCGCACCCGGGTGGCCAGCAGGGACTGGTGGGCGTCCCGGAAGGTGGTGTCGGTGACGGCCACCACGGGTGATTCCCGCAGCCGCCGCGCGAAGCCCTCCGGCCCCAGCTCGGTCAGCTGCTGCTTCGACCCGGCGAGCGGTACGCCGTTCGCGATGTCCGGCAGTTTGGTCGTGGGGTCGATCAGGTGCGGGCGCTCGCCGTGCGGCTTGTTGACCGTGACGTCGGCGAGGTAGGTGAGCAGGCGGGTGCCGCGGTCGGCGGAGTGGCGCGAGGTCAGCAGATGCGGGCGCTCCTCGATGAACGACGTGGTGACCCGGCCCTCCTGGAAGTCCGGGTCGTCGAGGACCGCCTGCAGGAACGGAATGTTCGTGGCCACGCCGCGGATGCGGAACTCGGCCACCGCGCGCCGGGCCCGTCGCACCGCGGTGGCGAAGTCGCGGCCCCGGCAGGTCAGTTTCACCAGCATGGAGTCGAAGTGGGCGCTGATCTCGGAGCCGACGAAGGCGGTGCCACCGTCCAGCCGGATGCCGGAGCCGCCCGGCGAGCGGTACGCGCTGATGGTGCCGGTGTCCGGCCGGAACCCGTTGGCCGGGTCCTCGCTGGTGATCCGGCACTGCAGTGCGGCACCCCGCAGGTAGATCCTGTCCTGGGCGAGACCGAGGTCGGCCAGGGTTTCGCCGGCGGCGATGCGCAGTTGCGCCTGGACCAAGTCGACGTCGGTGACCTCCTCGGTCACCGTGTGCTCGACCTGGATGCGCGGGTTCATCTCGATGAAGACGTGATTGCCTTCCCGGTCGAGCAGGAACTCGACGGTGCCGGCGTTGCGGTAGCCGATGCTGCGCGCGAAGGCGACCGCGTCGGCGCAGATGCGGTCCCGGATCGTGGGGTCGAGGTTGGGCGCCGGGGCCAGTTCGAGGACCTTCTGATGGCGCCGCTGCACCGAGCAGTCCCGCTCGAACAGGTGGATGACGTCGCCGTCTCCGTCGGCGAGAATCTGCACCTCGATGTGGCGGGGGTCGACAACGGCCTTCTCCAGGAACACCGTGGCGTCGCCGAAGGCGGACTCGGCCTCGCGGGACGCCGCCTCGATGGCCTCGCGCAGGTGCGCGGGGTCGTCCACTCGCCGCATTCCGCGTCCGCCGCCTCCGGCAACCGCCTTGACGAACAACGGGAAGCCGATCTCCTCCGCGGCCGCCGCCAGCTCGTCCACGTCGGTCGACGGCTGCGACGACCCCAGGACCGGCACACCCGCCGCACGGGCCGCGGCGACCGCGCGCGCCTTGTTGCCGGTCAGTTCCAGCACCCCGACGCCGGGACCGATGAACGTGATTCCGGCGTCCTCGCAGGCCCGGGCCAGATCCGGATTCTCGGACAGGAAGCCGTACCCGGGGTACACAGCGTCCGCCCCGGCCCTGCGCGCCGCGCCCACGATCTCCTCGACCGACAGGTAGGCGCGCACCGGGTGCCCTCTCCGGCCGATCTCGTAGGCCTCGTCGGCCTTGAGACGATGCAGTGAGCCGCGGTCCTCGTACGGGAAGACAGCCGCCGTTCCCGCGCCCAGTTCGTAGGCGGCGCGGAACGCACGGACGGCGATCTCACCACGGTTCGCGACAAGTACCTTCCGGAACATGCGCAGTCCCTTCCTGACGTTCGCGACGTGCGCGCCCGACGGGCGCCCTCGTAACTGATGCCCTGTCTACACCCGCGCAAGAGCAGCTCGGGCCGAATCACCACGGCTGGTCGCTCTTCTGCAGGTTCGCGGAGGTCATCATCGAGCGGTCGGGCAAGACTCGGCTCGGTGTGCGCGGTGCTGATCAGCCACGTCCAGCGGCCTGCCGCCTGTGGGACGGGATCTTTCGGGACGGCCGAGAATCGCAACCTCAGCGTCGGCGGCGACACGAATCGCCGCCGGCGCCTGTGGCGCTCGTCTTCTCCGCGCTGCGGTCCTTCGCGCTCGACGGCACCGACCACGCCACCCGGAAGGAGCAGGGCAGCATGGTCCGCCGCTACATCGTCTGGCGAAACCGCGCTGCCGACGACCGGCGCCTACACGCCGTGGTCGACAGGGCAAACACTGCCGGTCACGGCACTAGTTGTCCCGTGTCAGCATCGGCAGCAGCAGAGCCGCCGACCAGCTGAAGTTGGGCGAGTTGAGCGGGGCTCCCGTCGTCGGGTCGTAGTTCTCCATGATCGGCCCGTTGCCGGTGAGGCCCGACGCATGGGTGAGGAGTTGATCCGTCAGGGCGTTCGCGTCGTTGACGTAGCCGTAGCGGCGCAGGCCGCCGCGGGCGAAGTAGGCCTGGTCGAACCACACGGGGCCGCGCCAGTACGCCGTCGGCGAGAAGTAGGGGGAGCTCTTCGATACGGTCGGGAACGGGACGGTCGTCGCGAACTCCCCCGGGTCCATCAGCTTGTCGCGCACGGCGCGGGCCTGTGTCCTGGACGCGGTGCCGGTCCAGAGCGGGATCGCGCCCTCGATGCCGCGGCCGCGGGCCGTGAGCGGCGCGCCGCCGCCCAGCGCGGTGTCGTGGAACCAGCCGTCGGTGGGGTCATACATCGTCGTGCGGACGGCGGAGGAGGTCGCGGCGGACCGCTGCTTCCACCGCTCGGCGTCGGCACCGCGGCCGAGCGCGCCCGCGATGCGCGCCAAGTGGCCCTGGTCAGCGGCGAGATAGGAGTTCAGGTCGACGGACTCCTGGTTGAGGGAGTAGCCGAGGAGCGTTCCGTCGGCCGCGCGGTTGGCGACGACGTTCGCGCCGAGGGCGGCGTCGAAGCGGGGCGCGTTGTCCATGCCGCTCTCCCAGGCAGCGGCCAGGCGCCGTTCCTCGGGCGAGTTGTTGGCGGGGTCGACGGTGGCACCGTACTCGGCGAGGCCGTTGTGGTCGTGGTCGCGGTTGCGGTACCACCAGGCCTGGTAGGCGGCGAGCTTCGGGTACATCTCACGAAGGAAGGCCTTGTCGCCCGTCTTCGCGTACACCTCCCACACGGCCCAGGCGGCCAGCGGGGGCTTGGAGTTGCGCTCGTTCCAGTTGCCGCCGCCCCGCGAGGGGGTGTTGTAGAAGATGACGTCGGGGATCATCCCGGCGTCCTGCGGGCGTGTCGCGGAGTCCGACGTGATCTGCCAGTCGAACATGGAGCGGATCTGTGACTCGGCCAGATCGGGCGCGAAGCGGGCCGTGCCCACGGCCTGCTTCCAGGTGTCCCAGGCCCAGATACCGCCGGTGAACCACTTGTAGGAAATCGACGGCGTGATCCCGTCGTGCTTGATCTGCCCTGCCGCGCTGCGCCAGTTGGTGACGAGGGTCTCCAGGGACTTCACGGCGGCGCGCCGCCGGTCCGCGGGCACGTTCCGGGTCACTCCGGCGACGTAGCCGTGCCAGCGTGCGTCGCCCGCCGAGACGACCGACGCCGGGTGGTCGAGGACGTCCCGCACCGTCGCCTTCTCGCGGGTCCTCTCGGCGGCGGTGAAGGTGTAGGACTCGGTCCAGTCGAAGCTGTGCGAGCGACCCGGCGCGAGGGTCACCGGCTCGGTGGCCTCGGTGCGGTACGTGTCGCCGTCCACTGTGGTGCGGACGCGGTCCTTGTGGGTGACCTCGAAGCGTTCCGTGCCGTCGGTGAGGTAGTCCCAGGTCTCACGGACCTTGGCGAAGTCGACGCCGACGCCCGAGCGGGTGGCGGTCAGCGAGGGCGCGTCGCGCATCGGTCTGTCGGCGGGCCGCAGCAGGCGGCCCGTCCAGTCGGCGCCCAGCGTGCGGGGCGCCGAGCCGGTATTGCGGACCTGGGCGCGCACCAGGGCGCTGCGGTCGGTCGCGAAGCGGAGTTCGAGGGTGAGGCGCAGTCCGTGGCCGAGGTCGTACGACTGGAGGAGCCGGCCGGGCAATGACGTGAACCGGGGTGTGCCGCCGCCGGCCAGGTCGAGAGTGCGGCCGTTTTCGGTGAGGCGGATGCGGCTGAAGGACTTACTGAGCCACCAAGGGTATTCCTGGGCGATGTAGAGGGGCCCGGAGAAGCCGCCGTACGCGTCCTTGTCACCGGCTTTCGGCAGGGCGTAGGCATGCCAGGCCCCTTGGTCGGCGAAAACGGTGACAGGGTTGTTGTCCTCGTCATCGCCGGGCAGGGCGGCGGCCGGGGTGCCGTCCAGGTCGAGCACGTCGGCGTACGGGGATGCCGGCGCCGGGTGCTCATGGGCGGAGGCCGCTTGCGGCGCGGCGAGGGCGCCGCCGGCAAGAAGGAGTGCGGTCAGAGCTCTCAGGGGCCGGTTTCCGGTCACTTCTGGGTCCCTCCAAGGGAGTCGCTGGCGATGCGCAGGACCGCGGCACCGAGCGGGCCGAGGCGTACGTGGTCACGGACGGTCGTCCCGGTGAGCAGATCGGTGCCGCCTGCGGCGTAGGCGCCGGT
This sequence comes from Streptomyces sp. NBC_00873, assembly GCF_045207415.1. Lineage (NCBI taxonomy): Bacteria > Bacillati > Actinomycetota > Actinomycetes > Kitasatosporales > Streptomycetaceae > Streptomyces > Streptomyces sp. NBC_00873. Next base: position 7,922,580 of record NZ_CP108803.1, on the reverse strand, counting down.
CAATGGCGTCCGTGTGTCGTGGTCCGTGTGGTTGAGGACGAAGAGGTACGTGCCCTGCTCGCTGGTCCGGACGGTCGACTCGACTCCCTCGGGGACGTCGAGCACGGGCCGCACACCGGCCTCCAGCAGGGCTGCGTCGAGCACGGCGCCGATGCCGTCGCCGAGGTGAGCACTCGCGTACCAGGCGGTGCCGCTGCCGTAGGGGTGGCGGGTGACGGCCGGGCGGCCGGTCAGCTCTCCGGCCGCGTACACGTCGACGACCTCGGTCTCCGGGCCCTCGGTCTCGATCCACTCGCTCCACAGTGTGGCCTCGGCGCCGGAGGCCAGTTGCACCGCCTCGCCGTCGGGGATCGGCCAGAACTCGTCGACGCTCACGCCGAGTACGTCTCTCAGTGGTCCGGGCGCGCCCCCGTCGTGGATGTGGTCGTGGCCGTCGACGACGCCGCTGAAGGGTCCGCACACGAAGTGGCCGCCCCCCCGGACGTACGCGGCGATGCGTTCGGCGTTCTCGGGGCGCAGCAGGTGGAGGTTGGGCGCGAGAACCGCCCGGTAGCCGTCGAGGTCGGCGTGCGGGGGCGCGAACTCGGCGGTGACTGCGCGGGTGTGGAGCGCCGCATACCAGGGGCGCAGAAGGTCGCGCCAGCGCATGCGGGTCGAGGGGTGGTCGTCGGCCTCGAGGGCCCACCATGAGTCCCAGTCGAGAACGATCGCCACGTCCGCAGGGGTGGTGGCCCCTGTGACCTCGCCGAGCCGGGCGAGTTCGGTGCCGAAGCGGACGGTCTCGCGCCAGCCGCGGGAGTCTGTGCCGCGGTGCGGGAACAGTGCGCTGTGGTATTTCTCGGCGCCCGCGCGGGAGGCACGCCACTGGAAGTACATGATGCCGTCAGCCCCGCGGGCCAGGGCCTGGAGGGACCAGAGACGTTGCAGGCCGGACTTCTTGGGGACGTTGACCGGGCGCCAGCTGACCGCGGACGGCGCCTGTTCGAGGAGCAGCCAGGGGCGGCCGCCCTTGAGCGAGCGCATCAGGTCGTAGTTGAGGGCGGCGTTGACGTGGGCGTGCGGGTCGGCGGGGTCCGGGTAGGCGTCGTCGGAGACGAGGTCCTCGTGCTCGGCCCACTTCCAGTAGTCGAGTGCCTTGAACATCGACATGAAGTTGGTGGTGGCCGGGATGTCCGGGCTCAGCTCGCTCAGGACGCCGCGCTCGGCGCGGTGGCAGTCCAGGAGGGCGTCGGAGCAGAACCGCCGCCAGTCGAGGAGCTGCGTCGGGTTGACCGGTCCGGGCGCGGTGCGCGGGGGTTCGATCTCGGCGTAGGTGCCGTAGCACTGCGACCAGAAGGCCGTGCCCCAGGCGTGGTTGAGGGCGTCGATCGTGCCGTAGCGGTCGGTGAGCCAGCTACGGAAGTGATCGGCGGAGCGGGCGCAGAAGCACTCGGTGACATGGTCGCCGTACTCGTTGTGGATGTGCCACAGGGCGAGCGCCGGGTGGTGTGCGTAGCGTTCGACGAGGGTGCGGGTCAGGCGCACGGCGGCGGCGCGGTACACGGTCGAGGACGGGCAATAGTGCTGGCGCGAGCCGAATTCGAGACGTACGCCGTCGGCCGTGACCGGCAGGATCTCGGGGTGGGCGCGCACGAGCCAGGCGGGGGGTGACGCGGTCGCGGTGGCCAGGTCGACGGCGACACCGTGGGCGTGCAGCAGGTCGAGGAGCCGGTCGAGCCAGGCGAAGTCCCAGGTGTCCGGGCCGGGCTGGAGTCTCGCCCAGGAGAAGACGCCGACGGTCACCATGGTGACGCCGGCCTCGCGCATCAGCTCGGCGTCCTCGGCCCAGACGCTCTCGGGCCACTGCTCGGGGTTGTAGTCACCGCCATAGAGGACGCCCGGGACCCGGGTCAGGCGGCTCATCCCTTTACCGCCCCGCCGAGCAGTCCGGCCACGAACTGGCGCTGGAAGACCAGGAACAGGGCCATGAGGGGCAGCGTCGCAAGCAGCGAGCCGAGCATCAGGCCCGAGTAGTCGACATGGGAGAGCCCCGTGAGGGTGTTGAGCGCGACAGGCACGGTGTATTTGTCCTCGGAGTTGAGCATGAGCAGCGGCCAGATGAAGCTGTTCCACTGCGCCATGAACGTGAAGATGACCAGGGCGCCGAGCTGTGGGCGCACGCACGGCAGCACAACCTGGTAGAAGGTGCGCAGCTCGCCGGAGCCGTCGATGCGGGCCGATTCGAGGAGCTCGTCGGGGAAGTCGACGAAGCCCTGCCGCATCAACAGGACGCCGAAGGAGTTGGCAAGGAACGGCAGGACGACGGCTTGGTAGGAGTCGATCCAGCCGACGCTCGCCATCATCTGGAACAGCGGCACGAGCAGCACCTGGAACGGGATCATCATGGTGGTGAGCACGGCGCCGAGCAGCAGGCCCCGGCCGCGGAAGCGGTACTTGGCGAGCCCGTAGCCGCACATGGCGGAGATCAGCGAGCTGAGCGCGGTGTGCACGACGGCGATGCCGAGGCTGTTGAGGAGGACACGGCCGAAGCCGATGGTGTCCTGGAGCCGTGCGAGGTTGTCGAGCAGGCGTCCGCCGGGCAGGACCGGTGGCGGCGAGTGGAACAGTTCGGAGGTGGAGTGCGTCGCGGCGATCGCCATCCACAGGAACGGCAGAAGACTGACAACGGCGCCCGCCACAAGGAACAGACGCACCGCGTAGCGGCCGACGCGCCGGGCGGGGTGGACGCGTACGGGGGCCTGCTGGAGGGCGGTCACCGGCGGCGCTCCCTTCCGAAGGCGGCGTACTGGAGGGCGGAGACCGCGGCGATGAGGGCCACGACGACCCAGGCGATGGCGGCGGCGTAGCCGAAGTCGAGTTGCTGGAAGCCGACTTTGTAGAGGTAGACGACCGGGGTGAGCGTCGCGTCGTCGGGTCCGCCACGCGTGAGGACGTAGTTCTCGTCGAAGAGCTGGAGCGTGCCGATGGTGGAGGTGATCACGCAGAACAGGACGACCGGGCGCAGCTGCGGCAGGATCACGCGCGTGTACGTGGAGAGGGTGCCGGAGCCGTCGATGGCTGCGGCCTCGTACTGCTCCTTGCCGATGGCCTGGAGCCCGGCGAGGAGAATGACGGCGTTGTAGCCCGTCCAGCGCCAGGTGAGGGACGCGATCAGTGAGACACGGGCCCAGGTGGGGCTGTTGAGCCAGTCGATCGGGCCGATGCCGACGGCGCCGAGTGTCTGGTTGACGAGGCCGCCGTCGGTCTTGAGGAGGACCTGGAAGACGACGGCGTACGCGACGAGTGTGGTGACGGCGGGCAGGAAGTGGACCGCGCGCCAGGTGCCACGGAAGCGCAGCCAGGACTGGTTGAGGAGGACGGCGAGGACGAGGGCAAGGCCGATCATCACCGGGACCTGGACGACGAGGATGATCCCCGTGTTGAGCAGGGACTCCACGAAGGCGGGGTCGTGGATCATGCGCCGGTACTGGTCGAGGCCGACCCAGCGGGTGGCGCCCGCGTCCTCGGTGGTGAAGCTCTGCAGGAGGCTCGCGCCGAGCGGATAGGCGAAGAAGAGCGCGAAGAGGGCGGCGGCCGGTCCGGCGAAGATCCAGGCGACGGGGCGCGGGCGCCGGCGGCGGGTGGCCGCGGGGGCGCGGGCGGGTGCGACCGGCCGGTCGTAGGTGGTGTGGACGGCCATCGGGCTACTTCACCCTCTCGCGGCCGGTGGCCGCGGCGATCTGCCGCGCCGCCGAACTCAGCGTGGCGCGCGGGTCCTTGCCCCGCAGCATCACACCGGTGACTGCGGAGATCATGATGTCGGTTGCCTTCGCGTCGTCCTTGTTGTTCTCGACCGGCGGGATGTTGCGGGCGAGCCGGGCGAACACGTCGAGGGCCGCCTGGCCGCCGAAGTACCCCTGTTTCGCGCTCAGATACGGGTCGTCGAGCGCGGGCAGATACGCCGGGAACAGGCCCTCGCGCTTCAGCATGGAGACCTGGTTCGCCTTGCCCGTGAGCAGGAACTCGATGAACGCCCAGGCCAGGCGAGGGTTCTTGCTCTGCGCGGGAACGCAGAGAGTGGAGCCGCCGATGTTCGAGGTGCGGATGCCGTCGACGGTGAACCCGGGCAGGGGCACCACCTCGAACTTCCCCTTCAGCTCGGGCATCTCCTCGGTGAGCGTGCCCGTCCACCAGGCGGCGGTGGGCGTGGTGGTGGCCTTGCCCTCCTTGGTGCCGGTGACGAGCCCGTCCCAGCCCTTCTCGTAGTCGACGAGTCCCTTGTCGTGCAGGGTCTTCATCAGCGTCATGGCCTGCACGGCCTCGGGGGTGTCGACGGCGACCCGGCCGCCCTTGAAGTAGGACTGCCCCTGCTGCTGGAGCAGCATCGGCAGGATGCCCGCGTCGGTGGAGTCCATGATGAGCAGCTTGCGGCCGGTGGCCTTCTTGATCCGTACACCCGCCGCCACGTAGTCGTCCCAGGTCAGCAGAGACTTGGGGTCGACTCCGGCGGCACGGAAGTGGTCCGTTCGGTAATAGAGCGCGCACGGGCCGATGTCCCAGGGCAGGGCGAGGACGGCGCCCCCCGTGCCGGTGACGGTGCGCCACGCGGCGCGGTCGAAGTCGCCGCCGTAGCGGCCGCCGAGGCTCGTCAGGTCGTAGAAGCCGCTCGGGAAGTTGCCTGCGTAGCGCGGCATGTAGCTGCCCTCGACCGTGAGGACGTCGGCGAGGCCCGAGCCGCCGCGCAGGCCAACGGTGATCTTGTCGTAGGCGTTGTCGTATCCGATGTCTACGACATCGACGGTGGTGCCGGGGTGGTGCTCCTCGAAGGTGCGGGCCAGACGCTTCATGGCCTTGGCGGCCACGTCCCACGACCAGACAGTGATCTTTCCGCTGACCTTGCCCTTTTTGTCACCCTCCTTGCCGCTGATGCCGCGGGCGCCTCCGCCGCCCGCACCGCCCATGGCACACGCGCTGACCAGGGACGTTGCCGCGGTCGCCAGACCTGTGGCCAGAACAACCCGTCGGGTGGGTCTCGTTGACACTCTTGCCTCCTGGAGCCTGAATGCCTAATGCTGTATTCAGAACACTGAATGACGGAGCCCGCCGTCAAGAGGTGTACACCCAAAGACTTTTGCTGCTGTGGTTCAGACTTCCGTCGGCTCACGCGAAAGGCGCGGCATGACGTCACCCCAGGAATCCGCCCCCTCTTACGTCCACCCCTACATCCCGAACGCGGTCCCCGCCGTGCGGCAGGCGATGCTCGAGGAGATCGGTGCGGCGAGCGTCGAGGACTTCTACGCCGACATCCCGGACTCCATCCGGCTGCACCGCCCCCTCGACCTGCCGACCCCGCTGCGCTCGGAGGCCGAACTCACCCGCCACATGGATGAGTTGCTCGGCCGCAACACCTCGACGCGGCAGGCGCTCAGCTTCCTCGGCTCCGGCTGCTACCAGCACCACGTACCGGCGGTCGTGGACGAGGTGGTCAACCGCAGCGAGTTCCTCACGGCGTACGCGGGCGAGCCCTACGAGGACCACGGCCGGTTCCAGGCACTGTGGGAGTACCAGTCGATGATGGCCGAGCTGCTCGACGTCGAAGTCGTCAACGTCCCGGTGTACGACGGCTTTCAGGCCTCGGGAACCGCGCTGCGGATGGCCGGCCGGATCACGGGCCGCCGCCGCGTGGTCGTCGCCACGGCCGTCGACGACGACAAGCTCTCCCGGATACGCGACTACGTACGCCCCGACCACGACGTGACGGTCGTGCCCGTCGACCCGGACACCGGCTGCGCCGACCTCGAGGCCGTACGCGCCGCGCTCGCCGCCGGCGACACGGCCGCTGTGTACGCGGACTCGCCCTCCGCGCTCGGCATCGTCGACGAGGCGCTGCCCCGTCTCGCCGAACTCGCCCACGAGTCAGGGGCGTTGTACGTCGTTGGCTGCAATCCGCTCACGCTCGGCGTGCTCGCGCCGCCCTCCGCGTACGGCGCGGACATCGCGTGCGGCGACATCCAGCCGCTCGGCCTCCACCAGAGCTTCGGCGGCGGCAACGCGGGCTTCATCGCCACACGGGACGAGGAGACGCTGGTCGCCGAGTACCCGTCACGCCTGTTCGGTCTCGTGCCGACGACCGTCGAGGGCGAGTACGGCTTCGGTGACGTCGCCTACGAGCGGACGTCGTTCGCGCTGCGCGAGGAGGGCAAGGAGTGGGTCGGCACGGCCGCCGCGCTGCACGGCATCGGCGCCGGGGTCTATCTCGCGCTGATGGGACCGCGGGGCATGCGGGAGATCGGCGACACGATCCTCGCGCTCACCGCGTACGCCCGCCGACGCCTCGCCGAGGTGCCCGGCATCGAGGTCCCGTACGGCGACGCCCTGCACTTCGCCGACTTCACCGTCCGCTACACGGGCAACAGGACCGCCGCCGAGATCCGCGCCGACCTCAAGGAACGGGGCATCTTCGGCGGCACACCGACCGGCACGCACGAGGCCACGTACTGCGTCACCGAAGTCCACACCAAGGCCGACATCGACCGACTCGCCGCGACCCTCGAGGAGATCGTCAAGTGACCGCCCCGCACGTACCCGTGTCCGTCTCCCCCGAGGAGGCCCGCGTCGCCAACAAGCCGCGCCTCCGCCGTTTCCAGCAGGCCTCCTGGGACGAGAAACTGATCTTCGAGCTGGGTTCGCCGGGCGAACGAGGCATTCTCGTACCGGCGGCCGATCCGTCGGTCGACCAGGTCGAGATACCCGCCGCGCTGCGCCGCGCAACGCCGCCCGCCCTGCCCGAAATGTCCCAACAGCAGGTCCTGCGCCACTACTTGCGCCTGTCGCAGGAGAACCTGGGCGCGGACCTCAACATCGACGTCGGCCAGGGCACCTGCACCATGAAGTACAGCCCCAAGGTCAACGACCAGTTCGTCCGCGACCCGCGGATCGCCGCGCTGCATCCGCTCCAGGACGAGGACACCGTGCAGGGCGTCCTCGGGATCATTCACAGCCTGGAGCAGCTCCTGAAGGAGATCTCCGGCATGGACCGGGTCTCGCTCCAGCCGGGCGCGGGCTCCGCGGCGATCTACACGAACGTCGCCATGATCCGCGCCTACTTCGCCGCGCGCGGCGAGCTGGAGCAGCGCGACGAGGTGATCACGACGATCTTCTCCCACCCGTCGAACGCGGCCTGTGCGAAGACGGCCGGCTTCAAGGTCATCACCCTCCACCCGGACGCCGACGGCTACCCGGACATCGAAGCGCTCAAGGCGGCGGTCGGCCCGCGGACGGCGGCCCTCCTCATCACCAACCCCGAGGACACGGGCATCTACAACCCGCGCATCGAGGACTTCGTACGGATCGTGCACGAGGCGGGCGGACTGTGCTCGTACGACCAGGCCAACGCCAACGGCATCCTCGGCATCACGCGGGCGCGGGACGCAGGCTTCGACCTGTGCCACTTCAATCTGCACAAGACGTTCTCGACACCGCACGCGTGCGGCGGTCCGGCGGCCGGCGCGTGCGCGGTCACTGCGGACCTCGCCCCGTATCTGCCGCGCCCCACGGTCGAGTTCGACGGGTCCGCCTACCGGCTTGACGACGACCGGCCCGAGTCGGTCGGCAAGATGCGGCCGTTCTACGGGGTCGTGCCGAACCTGGTCCGCGCCTACGCGTGGATCATGTCGCTCGGCGCGGAGGGTCTGCGGGCCGCCGCCGAGACGGCGGTCCTGAACAACAACTACCTCCTCCACAAGGTCCGGCAGATCCCCGGCGTCTCGATCCCCTACGCGGCCGGGCGCCCGCGCGTCGAGCAGGTCCGCTACAGCTGGGAGAAGCTCCACGAGGACACCGGCCTGCACTCCGAGGACATCGGCCTGCGCGCCGCGGACTTCGGCACCCACTACTGGACGAGCCACCACCCGTACGTCGTGCCCGAACCAATGACGCTGGAGCCGACCGAGTCCTACACGCGCGCCGACCTCGACGAGTACGCGGCGATCCTCGCGGAGATCGCCCGCGAGGCCTACGAGGACCCGGAGACCGTGCGCACGGCGCCGCACCGCTCGACCATCCACCGCGTACGCCCTGAGGCCCTCGACGACCCTGCGACGTGGGCGGTCTCCTGGCGCGCCTACCGCCGCAAGGTTCTCGGCGAGGCGACCCGTTGACCCGGCTGCCCAGGATCGGCCTGGTAGTCAACCCGGTCGCCGGCCTCGGTGGCCGGGTCGGCCTCGGCGGCACCGACGGCCCGGAGCGCCCCCGCGTGGCGCTCTCACTGGGGGCGCACCCTCTGGCCGGCGGGCGAGCGGTGGCCGCGCTGGGTGAACTCGCGCTGCGACTGGGCGAGTTGGCGGGGGCGTGGCGCCCCCGCCGAACGCCCGGCGCCCCCGGCCCCGGCCCCGGCGAACAGGTGAACGTGCGCGCCAGTTCGGCGACCCGTGTACCGGACGGGCGCCACGATGGGTCGGCAGGCGCGGCGCACGCCCCGTACGACGTCCCGGGCGGCGCGCCCACAGGCGCGCTCCACGCACCCGACGGCATGGCCGAACTCCCCGCGCATCCCGCGCCGGACACGCTCAACGGCCGGCCCGGTGGCGCGCCGCCCCCTGACACGGCCGGCCCGCCCCCGGGGTCCCGCATCCTCGTCGTGACGGCCGCCGGCACCCTGGGCGCCGACTCCGTCGCCGCCGCCGGGCTTCCCGCGCGGGTCGTGTACGCGGCCGAGGACGGTCGGGACACCTCGGCCGCGGACACGGCAGCCGCGGTGCGCGCCGTCGTCGCCGAGGGCGTCGATCTGCTCCTCTTCGCCGGGGGCGACGGCACCGCGCGGGACGTGCTCGCCGCTCTCGGGGACGCGCCCTGCCCCGTCCTCGGCGTGCCGACCGGTGTGAAGATGCACTCGGCCGTCTTCGCCGTCAGCCCGCGCGCCGCGGGTGAGGTCGCCGCTGCGTGGGTCGTCCGCAAGGGCGCCGTACGGCTGCGGGACGCCGAGGTGATGGACCGCGACGAGGATGCCCTGAGCGAAGGCCGCGTCACATCCCGGCTCTTCGGCTGGCTCCCCGTCCCCGACGTGCCGGTACGCGTACAGCAGCGCAAGACCGGCAGCACCGCCACCGCGCCGGAGGCGGTCGGCGGCATCGCGGCCGAGGTTGCCGAGCGCGTCGGCGACGGGCTGCTGGTACTCGGCCCCGGGAGCACCACCCGCGCCGTCGCGGCCGCGCTCGGCGCGGACGTCACCCTCACCGGGGTCGACGTGCTCAGCCTGCGCACCGGTCAGCCGCCGCGCGTCGTGGCCCGCGACGCCGCCGAGGACACCCTCCTCGCGCTCGGTCCGGCCTGGATCGCGCTCTCCCCCATCGGTGGCCAGGGCTTCCTCCTCGGCCGCGGCAACCAGCAGATCTCGCCCCGGGTCCTGCGCGCGGCGGGCGGCCGCGATCATCTGCTCGTGCTGTGCACCGAACAGAAACTGTCCGCGCTCGGCGGCCGCCCCCTCCTCCTCGACACCGGCGACGACGCGCTCGATGCGGAACTCTCCGGCCACCTCCCCGTCATCACCGGCAGGCGGCGTACGTCGCTGTACCGGCTCGCGACCTGACCCGACACCCCTGGAACCCGTACCTCCACGTCCCAGAAGGAGCCCAAGATGATCTCTCTTGACGGCAAGCGCGCCCTCGTGACCGGTGGCGGAGCCGGTATCGGCCGCGCCACCGCCCAGGTCCTCGCCGAACTCGGCGCCCGCGTGGTGATCGCAGACATCGACACGGAAGGCGGCGAACAGACAGCGAAGGACACCGAAGGGACGTTCGTACGCTGCGACGTGTCCCGGCGCGAGGACTGCGAGGCCGTCGTGAACACGGCGCAGGAGCGGTTCGGCGGCGTCGACGTACTCTTCAACAACGCCGGCATCATCCGCCGCTCCACGGTCTGTGAGATCACCGAGGACGACTGGGACCTGGTGATGGCCGTGAACATACGCTCGGTGATGCTGATGAGCCGCCTCGTGATCCCGGGGATGGCCGCCCGGGGCGGCGGCTCGATCGTCAACACCGGGTCCGGCTGGGGCATCCGCGGCGGCGGCCGAGCCGTCTCGTACTGCGCGTCGAAGGGTGCCGTCGTCAACATGACCCGCGCCATGGCCATCGACCACGGCCCCGACAACATCCGCGTGAACTGCGTCTGCCCCGGTGACACGGCGACCGGGATGCTCGCCGAGGAAGCCCGCCAGCTCGGTGAGAGCTCCGACGCGTTCTACGCCGATGCGGCCGACCGTCCGCTCGGCCGCATCGGGCAGCCCCGCGACATCGCCCAGACCGTGGCGTTCCTCGCCTCGGACGCCTCGGCGTTCCTGAGCGGGGCGATCATCCCGGTCGACGGCGCCGGTACCGCGTGACCTGCCGGTAGCGGATAATCGACCGCACCGAAGGGGAGGGCAGCCTCACATGCCAATCGAAAACCGCCCGCTGCGCGAACAGGTCAAGGAGGAATTGATCAAGCGCCTCGGGCGCGGCACGATCGCGACCAGCGAACCTATCAACGAAGGACAGCTCGCCACCGAGCTCGGCGTCAGCCGTACTCCGCTGCGCGAGGCCCTGATCACGCTGGAGCGTGAGGGCGTCATCACCAGTGAGCGCGGCAAGGGCTTCCGCTTCACACCGCTCAGCGCGCAGGAGTTCCGTGACCTGTCCGCGATCGTCGCGACACTGGAGGCGCTGGCCCTGGAGTCCAGCGACCCCGAGCATCTGGCGGCGACGGCTCCCCGGCTGCTCGAGGAGGCGCGCGCGTTCTCGGCCCCGCAGGCACCGCACGACGTCATAGAGCGGTACGACGACGCGTGGCACGACCTGCTCCTGTCGGGCTGCACGAACGACCGCCTGATGAAGCTGATCACCTCCCTGAAGGTGACGATGCACCGCTACGAGCAGGTGGCCCTGGGCGACCAGGACATCCTGGAGCGTTCCGCGGTGGAGCACGAGCGGATCGCCGAGTGCCTCCAGCGCGGCGACCTCGACGCGGCGGTCGCGGCGCTCAAGGAGAACTGGAACAGCGGAATGCACCGGATCCTGGAACACCTCAAGGACTGACGCCGTGCGGCGAGTCCCCGGCGGAGCCGTGGTGCGGGTCGGGCCCCGGGCTTGACCCGCACCGTCCATTCGGGGTCCGATCACCGTGGATCGGACGTGAGGAGCCGGCTGGGCCAGTACTTCGAGAACCCGAGTCCGGTCAACGGTCAGCCGTTCTCGGATATCGCCCGAGGCACCGAGGCGGACGCGGAGCGCGCCCCGGACACGGTGCACGCTGCCGCGCCCGCCCGGGGCCGTACGTCGCCCACCGCACACGCCGCCCGGCTCAGCCGGCGAACTGGGCCATCCACAGCTCGACTTCGTCCGCGGCGCGCGGCAGGCCGGCCGACAGGTTCTCGTGGCCGCCGTCGGTGACGACCAGATCGTCCTCGATCCGGACGCCGATGCCGCGCCATTCCTCGGGCACGGTCAGATCGTCCGCCTGGAAGTACAGGCCTGGCTCGACGGTGAGCACCATGCCCGGCTCCAACACGCCGTCGACGTACTCCTCGTTCCGGGCCATCGCGCAGTCATGGACGTCCAGACCGAGCATGTGGCCGGTTCCGGCCATGGTGAAGCGGCGCTGCAGGCCGAGTTCGTACGCGCGGTCGACGGGGCCGTCGATGAAGCCCCACTCGACCAGCCGCGCCGCCAGGTAGCGTTGCGACGCCTCGTGGAAGTCGCGGTACAGGGCCCCCGGCTTGACCGCCGCCATGCCGGCCTCCTGGGCCTCGTACACCGCGTCGTAAATCTCGCGCTGCAGTGGCGTGAAGGTCCCGTTGATCGGAAGTGTGCGGGTGATGTCGGCGGTGTACAGGGAGTGCGTCTCCACGCCGGCGTCGAACAGGAGCAGATCGCCCGGGCGCACCGGACCGTCGTTGTCAGTCCAGTGCATGATCGTGGCATGCTCGCCCGCGGCACAGATCGAGCCGTAGCCGACGGCGTTGCCCTCGAGACGTGCCCGGCGGAAGAAGGTTCCCTCGATCCACCGCTCGGACGACGCGATCGCCCGGGAAAGCTCCCCGATGACGTCGGTGAATCCGCGCACGGTGGAGTCCACAGCCTTGCGGATCTCGGCGATCTCCCACTCGTCCTTCACGAGGCGGAGTTCGCTGAGCGCCTCCTCCAGCTCGGCGTCACGCTCTTCATCAGTGGTGACAGCGGCTTCAAGGGACGGGTCGTAACCACGGACGATCCGCGTCGGTGCGCCGGGAGCAGCGGCCAGGTCGCGGGCCACCGTGCGGACGTCGCGGCAGGGCAGTCCGAGCACGCGCTCCGACTCGGTGAGGGAACGGCGCCGGCCCATCCACAGCTCTGCCGTCGCGCCTGTCCAGAAGACGTCGTTGTCCCTGCTGTCCCGTGGCAGCTGGTAGCAGTACGCGTCGTGGCCACCGTCCGCGCGGGGTTCGAGCACGAGAGCGCCGTCACGGGCCTGGTCCCCGGTCATGTGCACATAGCCCGAGTACGGTCGGAACGGGTAGCTGTCATCGTTCGAGCGGGTCTTGAGGTTCCCCGAGGGGATCACCAGGCGTTCGCCGGGAAAACGCGCGGAGAGCGCGGCGCGGCGGCGGGCCGCGTACGGAGCCTGCTCGCTGAGCTGCAGACCGTGCTGCTCGGTGTCCGCCCACCCCGTCCGCATCAGGGCGGACAGCTCCTCGGAGATCTCTTGGTAGAGACCGTTCTTTCGACCTTTCGCCACTTCGTACACCTTCTTCTGGGTGGGTTCCTCGCGGGCGAGGGGCAGAGAGGCGCGTGCGGACAGGCCGAACTTCCTCCCGGTGCAGCCCCAGGCGCATTCGCTGCCACCGATTGTCGGCGGCTCCCGGACGGTACCCCGCATCGCGCTCACCGGGTGCCGAAGACTGCCACTGGCACAGATCGGCCACCGGACATCCGAACCCCCCGCCCGGCCCGAACGGGAGCCGTCGATAATGAGGCACATGGCTAACGCAAAACTCAGCGAAGCTCTTCGGCTTCTGGGGATCGATCACGAGGCAGGCCGGGTCTATCTGGCCCTGCTGGATCTGGCGCCCGCTCCGCTGAGCGCGATCGGGGCCGCGGCCGCTCTGGACGGCGCGGAACTCGCCGCGGCGTACGGCGAACTGGTCGACGCAGGCTTGGCCAGTGCCGCCGTGGAGGGCCAGGATGTGGTGGCCCCGGTTCCGCCCGCCGCAGGGCTGGAGATCCTCGGCCGGCACCGGGCGGCCGAGCTCGACGAGTCGCGCATCACCGTCGGGGGCGCGTTCGAGTCGTTCCGGCGGCAGCGGCTCGCCGCGTACAACGACGATCTCGTCGAAGTCGTCACCGGGGAGGCCATCGGTCCCAGGATGCGCCATGCCTGGGCCAGTGCCCGCGAACAGATCCGGCAGTTCGACTCACCGCCGTACTTCCCCCTCTCCGGCGCCACCGACGATGCGCTGGCCACCCTCGCCCGCGGTGTGACGCAGCGTGTCGTGTACTCGCGGGAGTCACTGGAGCATCCGGGCCAGCTGGAGGCGGTCATCGAACCGTGCATCGAGGCCGGTGAACAGGCCAGGGTGCTGCCGTCGGTGCCGGTCAAGCTCGTGATCATCGACGAGGCGTACGCGCTCGTGTCGTTGTCGATCAAGGAAGCCGACGTGCACAACACCATGCTGGTCGTGCAGCCGTGCGGGCTGCTCTCCGCGCTCGTGGCACTGTTCGAGCAGGCATGGCAGAACGCACTGCCCTTCCACGGCCGCACCGTCCGGCCGGGCGGCCTGCTGCCCGCCGACCGCCGCCTGCTGTGGCTCCTTGCCGGCGGTGCGAGCGACGAGGTCATCGCCCGGGAGATCGGAATCAGCCGCCGCACACTGTTCCGCCGGGTGCAGATCCTGATGGCCCGGCTGGGTGCCACGAGCCGGTTCCAGATGGCTCTGCAGGCGCAGCGTTGCGGATGGCTTTGACTGGGGCATGCCCGTCTGCCCCGACCGGGACGACGCGTCGTCCCCGGTCGGTTCGGTGCGCGCAGGTGTGCATCTGCCGGCCGCGGCCGGCGGCCATCCCCAGGGCACACAGCCTCCGGAGGGTGGATCTGTTTCGAGGACGAGGCCGGTGCCTGGCTGAACGGCCCGGTCCGCCGCACCTGGGGCAAGGTGGGGACATCCCGGCCGAACGGGCCCGCGTGTCGGGCCTACCGGCCCTCGTCGAACGGCTCCCGGCTCCATGAGGATCGAAGGACAGAGGGGCGGCCGAACCGGCCGTGCCCGCCCGACCCGTACGGAGGCCATCACATGACCCGCCCTGTCACTGTAGGAGTGGACGGTTCCCCGGAAAGCCTGGCCGCGGCCGACTGGGCAGCCCGTGAAGCCGCGCTCCGCGGCCTGCCCCTGCGCGTTGTGTACGCCTGGCTCTGGCAGCCCCTGGACGTACCGATCGTCCAGGACAGGGAAGTGCAGGCCCACTCCGCCAACGCCGTGCTGCGAGAGGCCGAGACACGCGTGGCCGACCGGTATCCGGACCTGTCGGTCACAGCCGAAGTGGTGCCGAATACGGCAGTTCCCACCCTGCTCACCGAGGCCGACCAGGCCGGCATGCTGGTCCTCGGATCACGCGGGCACGGAGCCATCGCCGGATTCCTGCTCGGCTCATACGGTCAGCAGGTGATCGCGAGCGCGACGCGCCCGGTGGTGTCGGTCCGGGCCCCCAATGGGCAGGCGCATGAGCCGGAAGGCGACGAGGTCGTCGTGGGCCAGCAGGGTGAGGCCGAGGACAGTGACGCCGTGCTGGAGTTCGCCTTCGAGGCGGCTGCCGCACGGGGCGCGACCGTGCGCGCGGTGCGGGCCTGGAGCCTGCCGCCCATCTTTGCCTACAGCCCGGGTTCGATGCGCCTCGCCGACGAGGCGGGAGGGCTGGAACCGTTCGAGAGGAAGACGCTGGAGCAGGCGCTCGCTCCCTGGCAGGAGAAGTTCCCCGCCGTGCCGGTGATCCCGCACGTGGAAATCGGAAGCGCTGGACAGGTGTTGCTGTCGGCCGCCTCCGGGGCCCAGTTGCTCGTGCTGGGCCGCCGGGTACGCCGCTCCCCCGTCGGTAACCGCATCGGATCGGTAGCCCATGCCGCTCTGCACCATGCCGACTGCCCCGTCGCAGTGGTGCCGCACGCCTGAGAACCGATCCGCGCCAGGATGGAGGCTCCCGGGATCAGGTCCTGCGATGCATCCCCAGCCTGGTCCATGCTGGCCGGCCCCCTCGTCCGACGGCTGACACCCCGATTCCGAGAGGAACCGGGGTGTCAGCTTCTTCCGCGGGACGCGGTCCGGGCACGTCACTTCCGGTGCGCGGCACCTCAGTTCCATGAGCGGGCCGCATGCGTCGGGGAGACTGGGCTTGCCTGGCCCGTGCCCGCAGCCAGGGCCTGGGTGGCTATGACGGCTGCCTGCACCCGACGCTCCACACCCAGCTTGGCGAGCAGCCGGGAAATGTTGTTCTTGACCGTCTTCTCCGCCAGGTAGAGCCGCTTGCCGATCTCCCGGTTGGTCAGCCCTTCGCCCACGAGCGCCAGGATCTCCCGCTCACGGTCGGTCAGCGCGGGCAGCCCTCGCTGTTGCTCGTTCTGCGGGGTGTCGCCTCGCAGACGTGCCATCACACGGGCTGTGGCGCCAGGACCCAGCATGGACTGGCCGGAGGCCACGGTCCGTACAGCGTGGACGAGGTCGGTGCCGGTGATCTGCTTGAGGACATAGCCGGACGCCCCGGCCATGATGGCGTCCAGCAGCGCCTCCTCGTCGTCGAACGAGGTGAGCATCAGGCAGGCTAGATCGGGCATCCGGGACCGCAGCTCGCGGCATACGCTCACACCGTCCCCGTCCGGGAGACGCACGTCCAGTACGGCGACCTGCGGGCGCAGCGCGGGCACCCGCACCAGCGCCTGTTCGGCGGTGGCCGCTTCGCCGACCACGATCAGGTCGGGCTCGGCGTCCAGCAGGTCGTACACACCGCGGCGCACCACCTCGTGGTCGTCCAGGAGGAACACCCTGACCGGGTCCTTCTCAATGGGGCCGCCACTGCTGTCCGTCATCACACACTCCGTATCGGCTGGGTACGTCCGCCGGGGCGGACCCTCTGCATAGTGTCCTCGTACGGTTCGAACGACCAGGGCCGAACGGCCCTGATCCGCCCTGCCCGGCAGAAGCTCCCCTGCGCTGCCTATGCCTACCGCTCCGTCACCCCATTCGGTGCCCAACACATCAGGATCGTCTCCGGCTACGGCACCATCGCCCCATCGTGCCAGGAGGCTCGCTCCGCAGGGAGCCGCTCCCCATGACCTCGCCGTCGCGGACCAGGAGGGACCAACGGCCCTGCGTGAGGGGCCTGAGGACCTGCCGGCTCCGGCCGGTCACCTGATGGACTTTCGGGCGTCGGCCGAGCCGGCGAAACCGGCGCCCCCTGACGACGCCCTGACGGAGAGGCCCCCCAACTCATGACTTCGATCACCCTGACCACGACAGCACTGAACGACAGCACCCTGGCCGTCGCCTGTCCGGCGAGCCCGACATAGCCACCGCCGGACGAATCGAGCAGGATCTGGCTCACTTGACCGTCGGCACAGTACGCGAACTGCGCCTCGATCTGTCGGGCGTCACCTTCTGCGACAGCTCCGGAGCCGACCTGTTCGTACGGGTGCATCAACACTGCGCGGCGACGGGCGTGCGACCTCACATGTGCGGTGTGCCGCGCCTTTGCACGACGGTGTTTCGCGTGCTTGGCGTGGATGGCACCCTCCCCTGCTCCTTTGCCTGACCACCGCTCACCAGCGGCGGGCCGACATTGAGCGTCCGGGCAACCGGACCCCGGAAAGGTCCGTTCGGCCCTGTCGCCGCAGCGGCCCCTGGGAAACGCTGGCTGTCACGGCAGCGAGCTGCTTCAAGGCACGAAGCAGGAGCAAAGGGTGGGCATGATGGACGACGAAGCCACGCAGCGGACAGGGAGAAGCCGCGTCACGGTGGCGCCCCGGCGTGTGACGCGACTGGACCGCGACGAGGCGCTGCGGCTGCTCGGCACCGTGTCACTCGGACGCATCGTCTTCACCGAACGAGCTCTGCCCGCTGTCCGCCCGGTCAACCACCTCCTGGACGGCAAGGACATCATCGTCCAGCTGCACGAAGGGGCGGCGCTCACTTCGATCGTGGCACCGACCGACGAGACAGGTGTCGTCGTTGCCTACGAGGCCGACGTCATCGACCCCGACACCCATCTCGGCTGGAGCGTCGTCGTCACCGGCTACGCCCACCGGGTCACGGATCCCGGGGACCTCGCCCGCTACGCGGCAAGGCTCCGCCCGTGGGTAGTGCATCCCGCCATGAACGCAGCTCTGCGCATCCAGCCCGACCTGGTCACGGGTTCCAGGCTCACGGTCTGAGAACGTTGGCGACTTCCCCGTGCGCCGACCCGTCGCGGGACCTCCGTCCCTTCACGCCTCGCGGACGGCGGCGAGTGGAGCCCGCCATATGAGCCGGCTGCCGCCCTCGGCCGGAGTCCGGATGTCCAGGCTGCCGCCCACGCTGCTCGCGCGTTCGCCAAGGTTCCGCAGTCCGCTGCGCCTGCCGTCGGCCGGGATTCCCTTTCCGTTGTCCGACACGGTGAGAACGACCTCGTCCACCGTGGCCTGCAGGGACACCTCCACCCGCGTCGCATGCGCGTGCCGGGCGGCGTTGCTCAGCGTTTCGCCGAGGGCTGCCATGACGTGGTCGGCCACCGCCGGTGGGACATCCGTGTCCAGCAGGCCCTCCATGCTCAGGCGCGGCGGGAACCCCAGCGCCGCACCGGCTTCGCCGACGGCGCGGGCGACGCGCGCACGCAGACTCGGCCCGGTCTCGTCCTCCCGGGCCCGCAGGCCGAAGATCGTGGAACGGATGATCTTGATGGTTTCGTCCAGGTCCCCGACCGCGCGCTGCACACGCTCCGCGGCGCCGACGTGCTCGACGAGCCGTGCGGCACTCTGCAAGGTCATGCCGGTGGCGAACAGCCGCTGGATGGCCAGGTCGTGCAGGTCACGGGCGATACGGTCCCGGTCCTCCAGCAGCGCGAGCTGCTCGGCGTCACGCCGGCGCTCGGCCAGTTCCAGAGCCAGCGCGGCCTGTCCGGCGAAGGCAAGCAGCGGCTGCAGCTCCCCCTCGGTGAAGACCGGCTCGCCCTCGGCGCGTGCCAGCAGCAGAACGCCTCGGGTGTCCTTGGCCGCAGCGCCCAGGGGTACGGCCGCGGCCGGCCCCAGGCCCTCGAAGCGCGTGGGGCCTGCGGTGAAGCGGGCATCGTCGGCCAGGCCCACCGTCGTCACCGGCGTACCGATCTGGTAGGCGGCGCCCGACAGGGTGCCTTCGACCGGTACCACGAGGCCCCGGCGCATGCTGTCGTCCGCGCCGATGGCCAGCTCGACGACCAGGTCCTCGGTCCCGGCGACGGGCACGGACACATCCGCGACTCGCGCGCCGGTGATCTCCCGGGCGCGGCGCGCAATCAGTTCCAGGACCTCCAGCCGGGGCTTGCCGGAGAGCAGTCCGTTGGTGATCTCCGCATTCGCCTGCAGCCAGCGCTGCTGGCGCTGCGACGCCTCGTACAGCCGGGCGTTGTCGATGGCCACACCTGCGGCGACGGAGAGCGTGGAGATCACCGCCTCGTCCTCGGCGTCGAAGTCCCGGCCACCCCGCTTGTCGGTCAGATAAAGGTTGCCGAACACCTCGTCGCGCACCCGGATCGGCACACCGAGGAACGTACGCATCTGCGGGTGATGGGCGGGAAAGCCGTACGACGCCGAATGGGAGCCGAGATCGGTGAGGCGCAGAGGCTCGGGGTTGCGGATCAGCTCGCCGAGCAGCCCGTGTCCGGCCGGCAGCGGCCCGATCCTGGCGATCTCCTCCTCGGTCAGCCCGACGGTCAGGAACTGCGACAGCGTCCGTCCGTCCGGCCCGATCACGCCCAGCGCCGCGTACTGCGCGTCGACCAGCAGAGCGGCGGCCTCGGCGATGCGCCGCAGCACCTGGGGAAGGTCGAGCTCGCGGCCCACCGAGACCACGACTTCCAGGAGGCTGTGCACCCGGTCGCGCGTACCGCGGGCCGCGTTGATGCGCGTCTGCAGCTCTTCGAGCAGCTCATCGAGCCGCATCTGAGGCATACGTGACAACGACTCCTCGACGCTCACGCGCCTCCCCTCCGCTTTCACCCACTGGACGCGAACAGCTTATCGCTCCGTACGGGTGAAAACGGCGGCTACGCGGAAGGCATGAGACGCGGGTCGGCGTAAGATGTCGCGCGCATGATGTCCTCCATGTCATGGATCATCGGCATACGGGGGTTGGCCTGTGCGCACTGGTCCTCGTAGGCGTTGAGGGCCTGCTGAGGCGGGGTAGCCATGAATGCCGCTTCGTCGATGCCCATTGTGCGGAACGATAGCTCGATACCGACCGCGTCACGCAGCCGTTCCACCGCCGCGGCGCAGGAGGCCACGCCCTCGACGGGTGTAGCGGCCGGCAGTCCCGAGCGCGTGCGATGTCCTGGAAGGCCCCGGACCCGATGGGCTCCAACTCCTGCCCGGTCAGGCGTTTCTGCGATATGATCCGGCCCTCCACGACGTACGAGCGCCGACGCAGGGGATTGCGCCGCCACCGCCACAGCCGTGCCTTCCTACCCATCGTCGCGCCCCTTCCTTTCACCGTCTGCGAGTCCGCGTCACCGGTCGCCGAGGCGGACGGCGACGTACTCTGTGAGGTCGAGGAGACGATTGGTGTAGCCCCATTCGTTGTCGTACCACCCAAAGACCTTGACGAGGTCGCCATGAGCCTGCGTCAGCGGGGCGTCGACGATGCAGGAAGCGGGATCGCCGACGATGTCGCGCGAGACGATCGGTGCGTCACTGACGCGCAGAATGCCCTTGAGCGGTCCCTGGGCGGCCTCCCTGAACGCGGTGTTGACCTCGTCGGCTGTGACGGGGCGGTCCAGCACGAGGCTCAGATCGGTCAGGGAGCCGTCCTCGACCGGTACACGCACCGCTATGCCGTCCAAGGTGCCCGCGAGGCCGGGGAGTACGAGACCGACGGCGCGGGCGGCGCCGGTGCTGGTCGGGATGATGTTCACTGCGGCCGTGCGGGCCCGGCGCAGGTCCTTGTGGGGGCCGTCGAGAACGGCCTGGTCGTTGGTGTAGCCGTGGATCGTGGTCATGAGGCCCTTGACGATCCCGAACCGCTCGCTGAGCACCTTCACCATCGGCGCCACGCAGTTGGTGGTGCAGGAGGCGTTGGAGACGACGTGGTCGGACTCAGGGGCGTACGTGTCCTCGTTGACGCCCATGACGATGGTGGCGTCGACTCCCTTGCCCGGCACCGACAGCAGCACCTTGCGTGCCCCGGCGTTCAGGTGCAGGCCGGCGGCCTCCCTGGTGCGAAAGCGTCCCGTGGACTCGATGACCATGTCGACGCCCAGCGCGTCCCACTTCAGAGCGGCGGGGTCGCGTTCGGAGGTGACCGCGATGCGGTGTCCGTCGACCGCGATCGAGTCGGAGTCGTGCTCGACGGTGCGGTGCAGCCGTCCGTATGTCGAGTCGTACTTCAGGAGGTGTGCGAGTGTCTCCGGGGAGGCGAGGTCATTGACCGCCACCACCTCCACCGGGATGCCGTCGCCTTCTTCCACGCGCTCCATGACGCAGCGCAGATAGTTGCGCCCGATGCGGCCGAAACCGTTGATGCCGATGCGTACGGTCATGTCCTTCGTCCTTCCGATGAGTGCTGGGCTGTGTGTCCCGAACAGCCTGGGTTCAGCGCCCGCGTGGTGGGCAGGGGCCGACAGGGATGCGGCACCGGGCCGTTCGGCCCTCATCGACCCCGTCGATCCGGGGCCCCCAGGCTGCGGCGTCCCCGAATGCTCCGGATGTCGTCACAGGAGCCAGCGGTTACGGCGGACGAGGGGCAGGCGCTCCCAGATGGTGCCCAGGCCCCAGGTGCGGCCGGCGCCAATCGCGGCGAGCGTGACGAGGATGGCCGCGTACAGGACGTGATAGTCCACCAGAGGATTCGCCGACATACTGAGGCTGCCGTCCGACAGATGCCTGGCCAGAGGCCACTCGGCAGCCCACATGAGCGCCATCATCACGGTGCCCGCTGCTGCTGCGACGCGCAGGGCGACGCCGCTCGCCAAGGCGACACCGACGCCGAGCTGACCTACGCCTTCGACGACCGCGACGTACCCGCGGCGAATCCGGCTGCAGTGGGGCGTGGGCGGCAGCTGGCCCCGTCGGCTCCAGGCAGTGGCCAGCACATGGTCAATGATCGCCCGGCACCTTGCGACCTGGGGTTCCGTCGCCCGTGAGAGCGGTGGAGACCCACGCCAAGGGGCATGCATGTGCCCGCGTTGTGGACCGAAGGTCCCTCCTGCGCGGCCGAACAGCCCGCGAAACCCAGGTGGCCAGGTACAGGTGGGCCCGGGGCCGGGGCCGGACGGCACTGACCTCGGACGGCGGGCCGAAGCAAGGCTGGGGACGACCAAGAAGGAGTCTTCCATGAACCGTCTCAAGTCCAGTCCGATCGTCGATGTCCTGGTGAACAGCCGTGGTCCGGTACCCGAGGGCGCCTCCGAGTACGCCCAGGAGAAGATGCTTGCGGCGATCGCGCATGTGAGTTCGCCGGTCCTGGCCGTTCGGGCGCAGCTCACCCAGGCGGCCAATCCGTCGGCGAGCCGTCCGGCCACCGCTCAGGCGGTGGTGGACGTGAACGGGCGCCCGGTGCGCGCTCACGTTGCCGCGGACACGATGTTCGAGGCGGTCGACCTCCTGCAAGACCGGCTGGCCGCACGACTGGCCCGTACCCGGCGGCACATCGGCCAGGAGCACCGCGGCGGCCCGGCCGCCGAGGGGACGTCGCGGGAGAACCGCCGTCGCGGGCACTCCCCCGACCGGCAGCAGCCGCCGGCCGAGGAACGTCGCATCGTGCGGCACAAGTCGTTCAGTCTGGGCCGGCAGACGCCCGAGGAAGCCCTCATCGACCTGGAGTCCATGGGCTACGACTTCTGGTTGTTCACCGACATGACGTCGGGACGTGACAGCGTCGTCTACCGCTACGGCGGTATCGGCCGGCATCGCGTGGCCTCGGTCGGCGCGGGCAGCCCGGCACACGAAGCCGGACCCCTTTTCAGTGTGAGTTCGGCTCCGGTGCCCGAGTGCAGCGTCGACGAGGCCGTCCGGCGTATGCGTCTCACCGGACTTCCGTTCGTCTTCTTCGCCGACGCTGCCACCGGTCGGGGACGCGTGCTCTACCACAGGTACGACGGCCACTACGGGTTGATCACTCCCGCCCGGTAGAACCGCCGCGACACAGCAGACACACCGCAGCGTCGCCCTCCGCAGCCGTACTCCCACCGCCTTCGGCATGAGGCGGGCCGACTGCAGGCCGGCTCTTCGGCCCGGAAGCACCGTCACGACGCTTCCGGGCCTTGTGCGTTGCGCGCATCGGCCGGTACGCGCATACGTGTCCGGATACCGAGGCCTGTGCTGTCCGCGCACTCGGCATGCACATCCGCCGCCGCACGGCACGCATGCGGCGCCGCCGGCGGGCGGAACGGCATGGGGTCGGTCCATGGAGAGGCGCGGCGGCGGATACGCGCAGGGGAGGATGACGGAGCCCGGTAGGCGGGACAGGACGAACGTCCAAGTCCCATGCCGCCCCCGCAATTTGGCAGAGCACCGTCGTATCGAAGTGGCAGCCTGAGAAGCCGCACGTGCCGGGGCACACGTCCGTGGCTGGCGACCGAAGGGTTCGGTCGCCAGCCACGGCTACAGCCGTTCTCACTCACACGTCAGCCCAGCATCGCCCCCAGTGCCAGGAAGCCGGCGATCACCACCAGGAGTGCTCCCATCAGCGGAGCCATGAACCGCAGGTACCGGTCGTAGCGGACCTTGGCCAGCGCCAGGCCGCCCATGACGACGGCGGAGGTCGGGGTGATCAGGTTCACCCAGCCCGAAGCCGACTGGTAGGCGGTGACTACAAGGGCCCGGCCGACTCCCGCGAAGTCGGCCAGCGGCGCAAGGATCGGCATGGCCAGGGCCGCGTGCCCCGACGAGGAGGGCACGAAGAAGGCGAGGGGGATGTTGATGAGGAACATCAGGATGCCGAAGATGCCGGAGGACGTACCGGAGACGGCGCTGTGCAGGCCGTCGAGGATGGTGTCGGTCACGGCGGCGTTGTTCATGATGACGGTGACTCCGCGTGCGAGCATGACGATCAACGCCGCGCCGATGAAGTCGCCGGCCCCGCTGGTGATCGCGGTCGCCGTGCCCTTCTCCCCCAGCCCGCCGATCAGGCCGACGGCGATCGCCGCGACGATGAACAGGGCTGCGAGTTCGGGGAAGTACCAGCCCAGCGTGGGCAGGAAGGTGATGTGCAGGTCGGCCCAGGGAATCACGGCGAATATCATGAAGAGGAAGGTGCCCGCGAAGGTCCAGAGCACGGTGCGCTGACGGCCGGTGAGCTGCGCCGCCTCCTGGACGTCGCTCTTGAGGAGTCGGTCCTCCTCCGTGGCGGAAACGAGTGACCGGGCGGGGTCCGCGAGGATCCTCCGGGCGTAGCGCACCACATAGGCTGCCGCCACTGCGGTCAGGCAGACCCACATCGCCAGCCGCAGGACGATCCCGTCGCCGGTACCGATGCCCGCGCTGTCGGAGGCGACGCCGGTGGCGAAGGGGTTGACCGTGGACGCGAGCGTGCCGACGCCGGCACCGACCATGATGACCGTGGCGGCGACCATGCGGTCGTATCCCAGTGTGAGCATGAGGGGGATCATCAGCCCGTAGAAGCCGAGAGTTTCCTCCGCCATGCCGTAGGTGGTGCCGCCGAGGGAGAAGACGGTCAGGAGCACCACGAGAAGCAGTGTCCTGTGGCCCCGCAGGCGGTGGGCGAGACGGGCCACGCCGAGGGTGAGAGCGCCCGTGCGCATGATGACGGTGATGAAGGCGCCGACCGCCAGGATGAAGAGGAACACCCCGGCCGCTCCGGCGAAGTCGCCGCTGCCGCCGGGCGCGGTGAGTGCGCTTTCGGGGTCGGTGACTCCGTACAGGCCGTTGACGGGTGCCAGGAACAGGTCCTTCAGCCGGTCCCAGAAGCCGGTCGTCAGCTCCACGGAGTGGTAGGTGCCGGGGACCGGGCTGCCGTCCTTGGTGTCGTAGCGGCCGGCGGGTATGACGAAGGTCAGGGCCCACACGGCGACGGTCACCGCTATCAGCACGGTGAAAGCCGAGGGGAAGGTGAAGCGGCGCCTGCCGGCCGGGGCACCCTTCAGGTCGGTGTCCTGCGGGTCGGCGTCCTGCCTCGCCGGTTCCGGAGCAGGGGAAACGCTGTTGGCGCTGCCGGTGGTCATCTCGGGTCCTGGGGTGCGTGGGAGCCGTCGTCACTGTGGCGGCCGCTGGGTGTGACGACGGTGCCGGTGGCGCCGTCGAGGATGGCCTGCGCGTCGTCGAGGGCACCGATGGCCGCCATGCCGCCGGTCAGTTCCACGAAGCGGCAGACGGCGTCGACCTTGGGGCCCATCGAGCCGGCGGGGAAGTGGTGCGTCCGCAGCCGGGCCGGGGTCGTGTGGTCGATGGGTTGCGCTTCGGGGGTGCCGTGGGCGAGTTCGACGTGGGACACGTCGGTGAGCAGCAGGAGCGCGTCTGCGTCGAGGGCCTCGGCCAGCAGGGCGGCTGTGAGGTCCTTGTCGACCACGGCCTCCACGCCGGTGAGTTGTCCCTGCTCGTCCCGGATGACGGGTACGCCACCGCCTCCGGCGCACACGGCCACGGCGCCGGAGTTCAGCAGCAGGCGGATCAGGCGCGTCTCCACGACGCGCTGCGGGCGGGGTGAGGGCACGACCCGGCGCCAGTGGGTGCCGTCCTGTCGGACCGTCCAGCCTCGTTCGGCGGCCAGCCGTTCGGCCTCGGCCTGTTCGTAGACGGGGCCGACGAACTTTTCGGGGTCGGCAAAGGCGGGGTCGGCTGCGGAGACGAGGGTCTGGTTGAGCAGGGCGCAGACCTGGCGCTCCGGCAGGGCGTTCTGCAGGGACTGCAGCAGCCAGTAGCCGATCATGCCCTGGGTCTCCGCCCCGAGGACGTCGAAGGGGTACGGGCGGGTCAGGGCGGGGTCGGCTGCGCTCTGCAGGGCGAGAACCCCGACCTGTGGGCCGTTGCCGTGGGTGATCACCAGCTCGTGGCGGTGTGCGAGAGGGGCCAGGGCGGCCACCGCCGCCTGGATGTTGGCCAGTTGCACGGCGGCGTCCGGCCGGTCCTGGCGGCGGAGCAGGGCGTTGCCGCCCAGTGCGACGACGACACGCATGGGGTGCCTTTCCTGGGGTGCGGACGGAGGGGTGTCAGTCGGCGAGGGTGGCGACCAGGACGGCCTTGATGGTGTGCAGCCGGTTCTCCGCCTGGTCGAAGACGATGGAGTGGGCGGATTCGAAGACCTCGTCCGTGACTTCCATCGCGGTCATGCCGGTCCGTGCGGCGATCTTCGCGCCGACGGTGGTGTCGCTGTCGTGGAAGGCCGGCAGACAGTGCAGGAACTTCACGTCCGGGTTTCCGGTGGCCTTGAGCACGTCCATGGTCACCTGGTACGGCCTGAGCAGGGCGATCCGCTCGTCCCACATCTCCGGGGGCTCCCCCATGGACAGCCATACGTCGGTGTAGACGAAGTCGACGTCCGCGACGCCCTCGGCGATGTCCTCGGTCACGGTGATCCGTGCCCCGGTGGAGGCAGCCGTCGCGCGGGCTTCGGCCACCAGCTCGGGGGCGCTCTGCAGGGAACGGGGGCCGACCATGCGCACGTCCATGCCGAGCATCGCGGCGCTGATCAGGAGGGAGTTGGCGACATTGTTCCGGGCATCGCCGAGATAGGCGAACGACACCTGGGACAGCGGCTTGTCGGTGTGCTCCCACATGGTCAGCACGTCCGCGAGCGACTGTGTGGGGTGCCACTGGTCCGTCAGCCCGTTCCACACCGGGACGCCGGCGTACTGGGCCAGTTCCTCCACCAGACGCTGATCACTGCCGCGGTACTCGATGCCGTCGTAGTAGCGTCCCAGGACCCTGGCTGTGTCCTTGATGGACTCCTTGTGGCCGAGCTGCGAGCTGGAGGGCCCCAGATAGGTCACATGGGCGCCCTCCTGGTGCGCGGCCACTTCGAACGCACAGCGCGTGCGCGTGGAAGTTTTCTCGAAGATCACTGCGATGTTCTTGCCGCGCAGGCGGGCTTCTTCGGTGCCCGCGTGACGGGCACCCTTCAGGTGCGCGGACAGCTCGAGAAGGTGGCGGAACTCGTCCGGGGTGAGGTCGAGTTCCTTGAGGAGGGAACGGTGACGCAGATCGACGGCCATGGCGGCTCGGCTCCTTGATTCTTTGACGAGTAAGGGTGGTGATACGGAAGAGAGGTGACTGTGCGTCAGGCTGCTTCGCGTTCGATCGGGCAGCTCATGCACCGCGGGCCGCCGCGGCCCCTTCCGAGTTCGCTGCCCCGGATGGTGATGACCTCGATGCCGCTCTTGCGCAGATGTGTGTTGGTGGTGACGTTGCGCTCGTACGCCATGACGACACCGGGCTCCACGGCCAGTACGTTGCAGCCGTCGTCCCACTGTTCCCGTTCTGCGGAGCGGACGTCCTGGCTGGGGGTGAGCACCTGGATGGCATCGAGGCCGAGGGCGTCGGCGATGGCCTGGTCCATGTCCTCGGGCTCGTGATCGGTGATCTTCAGTCCCTGGCCGCCGGGGCCGGGTTCGATCGTGGAGGACGGCAGCATGCCCAGCCCTGCGTAACGGGTGAAGGTGTCGCCGCTGAGCATGGTCATCACCGTGTCCAGGTGCATGAAGCTACGGCTCTTGGGCAGGTCGAGCGCCACCACGCGCCGTGCGGAGCCCGCGGCGAACATGCGCAGGGCCAGGCTCTCCACGGCCTGCGGGGTGGTGCGCTCGCCCATGCCGATGAGCACCGCACCGTTGCCGATGACCAGGACGTCGCCGCCCTCGATCGTGGACGGATAGGCCGCCTCCCCGTCCGTCCACCGCTCGAACTCCCCCTTCTCAAAGAGGGGGTGGTGCCGGTAGATCGCCTCGAAGTGGACGGTCTCGCGGCGCCGCGCCCGCTTCTTCATCGGGTTGACACTCACGCCGTCGTACATCCAACACGAGGTGTCCCGAGTGAACAGATGGTTGGGCAGCGGGGCCAGAACGAAATCGTCGGGTGCCATGGCATGCAGCCGGACACTCGGCAATGGTCCCATACGCCCCAGCAACTCCCTCTTCGTGACACCACCGATGAGGCACATGGACAGTTCAGCCGGCTCCAGGGAGTCGAAGAACGCGCGCATCCGGTCGGTCGCGAGCGGGCCGAACTCCCGCTCGTCGAAGACGCGGTCCTGGACGAGGGTGCGGGCGGCCGGTCGGGCCAGGGTCTCGGTGAGCAGGTCGGAGAAGAGGTGAACACGGACTCCGCGGTCGCGCAGGGTGTCGGCGAAGGCGTCATGCTCCTCCCGGGCTCGTTTGACCCAGAGAACGTCGTCGAAGAGCAACGCGTCCTTGTTCGTCGGGGTCAGGCGCTTCAGCTCCAGGTCGGGCCGGTGCAGGATGACCTGCTTGAGTCGGCCGGTCTCGGAATCGACGTGAAAGGACATGGTTTTCCTCGGCATAGTGGGAGACGGGAGTTGTGCTCAAGGCGCGATGTGGAGCTCTCGCCGGAGAGTGCTGCCTCCGCCGGCCACAGCGCCTCGGCCATGACTTGACCCTGTCACCCGGGCGGTACGGAATCGGGTGGCAACAGTCCCCACTCAGAGGCCCTTCGGGACCTGTGACCGGGGCCCGGTCGCCGGACTGGACGGGACCTTCGGCCCTCCGCCGGCTGCGAACGGCTGGCGTTGTCAGTCCGCTCGCAGGCCGTAGGCGCCGAACTGACCTCGGACCCGCTCCACAAGCTGCACATATCGATGCTCGCCACTCCCCAAGTCCCGGCGCACTGCCGTCCGGCCCTGCCGGGTCCGTGGAGACGGGGCCCTCGGTCCCGTCTGCCAGGAACTTGTGGGCGCCGCGTCATCTGCCGGAGCACATTGCCTGCCTGCCCACGCTTGATCCCGTGGAGCACCAGCACACGCGGCGCCGCTGCCCAAGAGGCGGGCTGCGGCGCCGGTCGGACGCGTCGGTCAGTCGTGCGGCACCACAGCGACCGGGGCGGCACAGTGATGCAGGACGGAATGCGTCACGGGCCCGGTGTGCGTACCGATCGAGGACGTGCGGTTGCGGCGTCCGACCACCACGAGACGGGCACCGCGCGCTGCGGCCAGCAGGTCGGAGGCGGGACGGCCCAGGCGGCATTCCTCGGTGACCCGCACTTCAGGGAACTTGTGCCGCCACGGCAGGAGCACCGCAGCCAGGGCGTCCGTCTTCGCAGACTCCAGGTCGCCCTTGAGCACGACGGCCGCCGCTGCCGCATCTGGACCCCAAACCAGCGGGAAGTTCCAGCTGTGCACCACGCGCAACCCGGCCCCGTGCCGGTCGGCATGGGCGAAGGCGAACTCCAGCAGCTCATCACACGGATGGGAGATGTCGACTCCGAGAACGACGTCGCCGTTCACCGCCCCGGGCGCACTGGCCGGCACCAGCGGCTCCTGGTCCCGGACCAGTACGACGGGGTGGCGGGTACCGGCGACGACGGCCAGGGACACCGACCCGACGACGAAGCCAGTGATCGCGCCGAGCCCTCGGGACCCGAGGACCAGCAGATCGGCCTCGTTCGCCACCTCGCAGAGAACCGCAGCCGGCTCCCCGCACCTCAGCGCCGTCTTCACCTTGAGCCCGGGATGGTGCCTGTGTACCCACACCGCGGCCTTGCGCGGTGTGCGCTCGGCCCAATGGCGGCGCGTGTCCGGACCGATGAGCGGCGTGTGCACGTCCAGCTCGAGGTCCCAGACATGGACGAGTCGAATGGGAAGACCTCGACGTCGACGGCGGTACGGCGAGCGTCCGCCGCTCACTCCAACGCACCCAGAGCGGCGGCCTGACCGCCCTGCCCACCAAGACCCGGGCGTCCGAACGTCGTATCGCTCTCCCCACCGAATGTCTCCACTCCCTCAAGGAGCACAAGGAGCGGCAGGACAAGGAGCGCAAGGCCGCAGGGTCAGCCTGGCAGGACAGCGGCCTCGTTTTCACTACCCCGACTGGACGGCCTCTCGACCCGGCAAACCTCACGCGCCGCTTCCGCACCTTCCTCGACCAAGTCGGGCTCCGGCGCATCCGCTTCCACGACCTCCGACACTCGACCGCGACCCTGCTTCTGGAGCAAGGTGTCGACCTCGTCGTCATCAAGGAACTCCTCGGCCACGCCCACATCGGCGTCACCGCCGGCGTCTACGCCCACGTCCGACTCCGCCTCCAGCGAGACGCCATCGACGCCCTCGGCACCGCCATTGACGGCCCTGCCAACAACGAGTCGACCCGCGACAACGGCGACGACCCGCCACTGTGCGGAGCCACCGTCCGCTGACGTTGCCGTCAACTACTGCCGTCACCCCACGCTGAAGCCCCGCCAGGCGCTGCCTGGCGGGGCTTCAGATTTGCGGTCGCTTACATGATCTCAAGCGACACGCTTGCGATCGCAGCTAGCACACTGATTTGAACCGGCCCTTCCGCTCGGAACCAGATCAATGCCGGGAGCGACGATGAGCGGATCAGTTCGAGAGCCAGCCCGTCAGGCCAAGGTGACTCGCTCGGCTCCAGAAGTGTTGCCGTCACCTGATCCAGCGGCGCGTCACCAGGACCCGGAGGCCGCTCAATCGAGCAAAAGTAGACGTCACGAAAAGCGAGCGTCATATCTGGCTTCTCGGGCCCCCAGCGGAGCCCCATCTCCAGCGCGTCGACGTCGTCGATGCGCTCTAGCGAGAGGCGGTCCAGGAAGTACCCCTGGCAACCTGGGGCGATTTCGAGAAACGTCTGAAGTGAGCTCACCGGATCACCATCTCTCCCGTGGAATGCTCCTGCGTAACCTGCCCATCCGGGCCGTACCTCTGACGGTAGTTCTTTTGGTTCGGACCAGGATCAATCGAGGGGCCGAGCCTCTGCACTTCGCCGTTCGGCCTGATCCAGATCTGACTGCCGTCGGGGTGGTCATAGCGGCGATATCCACTCTTGGTCTCCGACGTGAACGAGAAGCCTTGACCAAACACGTCCTGCTCGGCGTCGGCCAAACTCTTCCCGTGAAGGTTGGAGATACCGGCGACACCACAAGATCCATTGCTAGTGTGAACAAGGACCGGCGTGGCCCCCGCCAGCACATAGTACGTGTGGAGGCCGTCAACAGTAAGGTTCCGGGTTACCAGCCTCTGACGGAAGGGCCGGGTTGCCTCGATGGTTGGCGTGGCACCCTTGTCGGTCCGCAGTCGCATGCCGGCCTTTAGATCGCCTGCGTCGATCCAAGCATGTTTCGAGGGTGACCAGAAGGGGTGGTGGCTGGTAGTGATGATGGAGGCGTCGCCGTGAGCCGTCCCTATGAGTAGCTCGGTGAAGTCTTTGTCGTCGTTAGTGGTGATAGTGGCCAGGACAGTGCGGCTCTCGCTCTTCCCGGTCTCAGGGTCAGTCGCCAGGATTTTTTCGCCGACCTTGACATCTTCGATCGCTTTAGTGGAACCGCTTGAAAGTTCGACCTGAGTGTCGGGCGTAAAGCTATTCGGGCAATTAGTTCCCTTAACTCTGCTCGCCCCACCACTTCTTCCCAGATCGCCGTTCAACACCCCGTGCGACCCGTCTTTTCCACCTGCAGCCAACCCTGCAGCCACTCCAGCTGAGGCCATTTCGCTAATACTGAAGACGCTCTTGGGGCATCCTCCGATTTGCGCACAGGCCATCATTATGTGGTAAAAGTGATCGTATGCGCTGGGCCCTTCCGGTTTCAGAAAGAGGCAGTAGCTGACCATTTTGCAGTAGTTATTGATGCGATCGTAGAACGCCTTGATAAAGGCGTCGCGCTTGCCCCAGTTTTGGGGAACTACAACCTTCTGACTTCCGGCCGAATAGACGGTGGTTTTCCCGCCCTTATTGAAGACGATATTTCCGTCCGGGGTTGCTTCAGCGGTTCCGCCCGCTCCGTCGTCTCCCCGCGATGGGTCATAAGAGTCCGGGTCCTGGGGTTTTTGGTAGTCGTCGGCGGCGCGCTGCAGGCCAGTGGGGTCGCTGTAGTTGATGGGGTCGTTGCCGCTGTAGCTGTAGGCGGAGAGGTTTTGCGGGTCGTAGGGGGTGCTGAGGGGGTCGGGGCTGAGGAAGCGGCCGAGTTTGGGGTCGTAGGCGCGGGCGCCAAGGAGGGAGAGGCCGGTGGTGGTGTCTTCGGTTTTGCCGAGGAAGCCGTGGTCGGTTCCGGCGGGGAGGTTGCCGCTGCGGTTGTCGCCGAAGGGGGTGTAGCGGCGGCGGGTGGTGGTGCCGGTCTTGGCGTCGACGGCGAGCTGGGTCGATGCCTGGGTGTCGGCCATCAGGTAGGTGACTTTGCCGCCGTCGGGGGCGGTGGTGCGCATGGCGACGGCGGCTGAGCCGCAGGCGTAGTAGCGGGTTGCCGTGGCTGTGTTGCCGTCGGTGGTGCGTAGTTCGGTGCCGCCGAGGTAGGCGACTGTTTCCTGGGGGCTGGTGCGGATCAGGAGGTTGCCGTCGGCGTCGTAGGTGTAGCGGGTGAGTTCGGTGCCCGAGGATTTGGTGGTGGTGACGGTGTTGAGCTGGCCGAGGTCGGTCCAGGTGTAGTCGGTGGTCTTTTTGTCGGCGGTGGTAGCGCCCGGTTCGATGCGGTGCTCGAGCTGGCCGTCGGGGGTGTAGGTGAAGGTGTCCTTCGAGGTGATGGTGGTGCCGGACTTGTTGTCGATCTGGCGGACGCCGTGCGGTGGTTGGTCGGGGTTGGCCGTGGTCCAGGTGCCGCTGTCGTCGTAGCCGGGGTAGAGGTAGTCCCGGATTGTCTTCTTGGCGGCGGCGTCGGTGTCGGTGACGCTTTGCAGGTTGCCGAGACGGTCGTAGTTGTAGTGGGTCTGATACGGGGCTTCGCCGGTGAAGTCGGAGACTGCACCGATAGCGGGGATGGCCCAGTTGGAACAGTCGCTCGCGGCTGCTCTGGTGTAGGCATCGGTCAGGCGGGCCAGGTCGTCGTACCTGAAGCACTGGGACTGGGCTGTCTGGCCGCTGGCCTGCTCCCGCAGCTCGGTGAGCTTGCCGTCCCAGTCGTAGCTGTAGGTGTCCTTCTGGGATTCCTTGATGAATCCGTTGACGTTGACCGTCGTGGAAATGGAGTCCAGGCGACCGGTGCCGTTGGAGTCCTGGTAGGTGTAGGAGCGTGCTGCGTTGACGCCGAGTCCGGCGAATTTGGCGCCGTAGTCGCGTCCTACGAGACGGCCGTAGGCGTCGTAGAAGGTGTTGTTCACGTAGACGGCGTTGCCGAGTGTGCCGGTGAGCCGGTCGGGCTGTCCGTAGGCGTTGTACGAGGTGGTGACGGTCTCGGCGTCCAGGCCGCCGGCCTTGGGATAGGTGGCGGTGATGATGTGGTCGGCTGCGTCGTAGGTCTGCGTGGTGGTGTAGCTGCCGGCGAGGCCGTTGACGTTGGCCGGGATGGTTGTGGTGCTGCTCAGTGGCCGGCCGCGGGTGTCGAAGCCGTTGATCTTCGACGTGTACGCGTTGCCGGCGGCGTCGCGGCTGGTCGTTGTGGCGACCTGGCCGAGTCCGTTGGCGACGGTCGGGTCGTCCCAGGTCCAGGCGGCCAGTTCACTGCTGCCGCTCGACACTGAGGTCGTGCGCCCGAGGTTGTCGTAGGAGTACGCAACAACAGTCTGGCGGGCATTGCTGGTGGCGGTCTCGATCTGTCCGTTGGCGTCGTACTTGGTGCTGGACTCGCCGGAGTCCGGGTCGTTCACGGTGAGGCGCTGCTTGGCCCAGTCGTAGGTGTAGATGGTGTTGTTGCCGCGGGTGTCGGTGATCTGTGTCAGTTCGCCTTTGCCGCCGTACTTGTACTGCGTGGTGAAAAGCGAGGTGCCATCGTGCTCGACGACCTTCGAGACCTGCCCGTAGACATCGGTGTAGGTGTCGGTGTCGCCTCTGTTGGCCTGGGTGACCGTGGTGAAGTCGCCGTGGTAGGTGGCGACCACCCGATTGTTGGCCTGGAGCTGGGAGGTGCTCCCGTCTCCCACGCGGAGCCGGGACATCACCGTTCGTCCGGCCCAGTCGACCATGAGGTCCGTATAGGACGGCAGGGCCTCGATCTTGGGTGAAACGAGTCCGGATCCGGCGGTTCCCTCGCTGCGGAAGACTGTTGAGGCGCCGACGTTGTTGCCCGCGCTGTCGTAGCGCGTCACGGCGACCTGCCGGGTGCTGACCGATTCGGAACTGTTGGGCAGCGGGTTCTGGACTTCACGGGCACGCCCGAGGGCGTCGCTGTAGCGTAGGACGACAGATACGTGGACCCGGACTGAAGCGTCTGGGTGCTCACCCGGGGAAAGCCGTTCACAGAGTCCGGTATGCCGCCGCTGATGGTGGTGGGAATCGAGTACCCGAATTTCAGGGACGGGGAAGTGCCCGTCTCGGTCGGCTTCCACACTTCGATGGCCCGCGTCCTGCGTTTCCGGCGCACCACGCGCCTGCTCACCTCGACCGACTCCCGGCTCAGCCTGATCAGCGAGGCTTGCGGCTACAGCGACCAGGCCCACCTCGACCGGGAATTCCGCGCGCTGGCCGGATGTAGCCGCTCAGTCCTCGTCTTCCGTGTCGTCCTCGTCGACTTCGAGTGCTTCATTGATCCGTTCGAGGCTCGCCTCGTATCGCCGCGTTCGCGGATCACTCACCCCGAATATCCGCATGGCCCGCTCCAGGGTGTCCTCTGCCAGAACCTCCGCTTGCGCGTATCGCTTGAGCGCCCGCAAAGTGAGGGCCAGGTCGCCCGCGACGCCGAGTGCTTCCTGGTGGTCGGCGCCGAGGATGTTCTTGTATCTGCGCAACAGGTCCTGCTGCTGCAGCAGTGCCTCGTCGTATCGCCCGCGTCTGAAAAACAGTCCGGCCTGGTTGCTCCGCAGCCGCAGTACGTCGGGATGATCTGGCCCCAGGACTCGATCGCCCCGTTCGATGGCCGACTCGTATAGATCCTCCGCCTGATCGAATTCGTCGAACGTGACGAGGCCGGCGGCGAGGTTGCCGGCGGCGACAATGGTGCGCTGATGATCCGGCCCGAGCACCAGTTCGCGCCGGTGGACCACGTCCTTCCAGAGGGCCAGGGCACGCCCGTGATCACCGGAGGCGTACACGTTCCCGGCGAACCGATCGTTCAGCGCGATGAAGTCCGGATCATCGGGATCCCGGAAGCCGTCCCACACGCTCTTGATGAACCATCCGGCGGTGAGCCCGGCCAGATGGTCACCGGCCAGATACGTGTAGCGGAGAATTCCGGGGACGATGGCACGGAAGGTCTCGGACTGCGCCCCGAGCCTCACGGCCGACCCGCCGAGCATGCCGAGGGCACCCACCGCCAGCTTGAAGGATCCCCAGTGCGCCCGGTCGTCCGGATCCAGGCGCGAGAGGCCTTCGTGGTCCGCGAGGAATTCGCGAAGCTGCTCCTGGCCCGCGCCGTCGACGACGTCGGCCTGGAGGGCGTCCGCGACGCTGGGCAGGGCCCGGAGACAGGCTCCGAGTCTCTCGTTCGACGGATCCGCGAGCATCCGGATCGCCGGCTCCGACCGGATGAACTGCACGAGTTCTTCGAGGCGCGGTAGAAGCAGGCTGTTGTCGGTATAGACGCGGACCTCGTCGCCCGGCTCCATGCTCTGCTTGAGTTCCTCCAGTCCGTCGAGCGTCGCCGGATCCACGGAGGTTCCGTCGAACATGATCGGCGGCGCTGTCCGCCAGTCAGGGTCCCTATACAGGCGCCCCCGGGCCTGGTCGCTCAGGATCTCGATCGTCTGATCGATCGCCCGGGTGAACTTGAGGCCGAGATCGGTGTCCGCCATCCGGAGCCTGAAGCCGAGATCCCCTACGAACTCCTGGCGGGTCTTCTCCAGGTTC
Organism: Streptomyces sp. NBC_00873; assembly: GCF_045207415.1. Classification (NCBI taxonomy): domain Bacteria; kingdom Bacillati; phylum Actinomycetota; class Actinomycetes; order Kitasatosporales; family Streptomycetaceae; genus Streptomyces; species Streptomyces sp. NBC_00873. Next base: position 7,887,538 of record NZ_CP108803.1, on the reverse strand, counting down.
TCGGCGATGGCACGCCCTTGGTTGCAGATCCGCAGGGCCGTTTCGAGATCCTGTCCCGCCGCGCAGCGAAACCTGATCGCCGTCTCGTACGCTCTCAGGAGAGGGGGGAGATACCGCTCCTCGCCGTCCTCGACGAGCTCCTCGTAGACCGCGACGGTCCTGGAGATCGCAGTGACCGCGTCGTCCATTCTACCGAGGACGTAATAGCTCACGGCGAGTCCGTCGGTCCGGTCCGCCAGTTCGCGACGGAAGGCGGCCCTGTCCTGGTCCACGAGTTCCTCGGCGAGAAAAGCGCTGTACTGGTGCAGCATGAGGGATTCGTTCGGCTCATTGTTGTCGGCGAGGGCGTCGGCGAGCCCTCCCGTGATCTGGGTCATGTACGGCAGATGAGCCTTGTACGCCTTGTAGCCCCAGTGAGCCAGCTCCTCGTAGCTCTGGAAGGCCTGGCGAGACACTGTGAGAGCCTCGGCCGCGCGCTCCGCCCTGCGCAACTCACCGCTGTATTGGCCCTGCGCAAGTGACAGGAAGTGGAGGTGCTTCCCACGGTTTTCGGCGACGAGCTCCGTCAGGTAGTCCACCGCGCGTCCGGCCGTGCGCAGGGCTTCGTCGTATTCGCCGGCGTCCGCGAGAGTGGCGGCCAGACTGTGCAGCGCGGCCGCCAATGATTCCAGCCGGTCTCGCCGGCCGGATGCGACCGTGTCCTCGAGGTGGCCGATTCCGCGCCTGACGGCGTCCAGAGCCCTGGTCGCCTCGCCGAGACCGCGCAGGCGGATACCGTAGTTCAGGTAGACGTGATAAACGTCCTCGGGTTCGCCCGAGGCAGTGCCGTAAACCACACCCCGAGCCGCGAGCGCGGCCGCGAGCCCGTCGAGCGCATCGTGCGGGTACGGCACGGTGAAGTGAGCGTGGTACGCGGCCTCGTTGATGACATCCACCCCGGTCAGGTAGGGCAGGCCAAGCGCAGTGGTCAGCTGCCGTGCCGCCCTCAGGTCCTGCCGCCCGGCGAGTTCCACGGCGACGTTCACCAGGCGCCGCAAGTGCGCCTGGAGCAGTTCCGAGAGCGATTGCGAGGCGTCGGCGCTGTCGACGAGTTGAGCGAGGGATTGCCCCAGGTGGGTTCTGAGATCGTCACTGATCTCGGGGTAGTCGTCCGCGGCGAGCGCGAGGGAGTTCAGCAGGCGCGCGAGATACGCCGGGTGCGCCGCGACCGCGCGCGAGACGACGAGTCGCTCGACGAGAGCAGCTCGGCCCTCCGCGGTCGCGAGCAGGTGAGAGGCGATCAGATCTGGTTCGATCGGCGCGAGCAGGGCGCCTGGGGCTCCGTCCGCGACGGCTGCGGCCGGGTAGCGCTGGTGCAGCGCGTCGGCAACGTTCCTGCGGGACCACTCCGGCTCGCCCTCGAAAGCGGGCGTTGATTCGAGCAGTTCCACAAGATCCTTCACAGTCGGAGCCGTGAGAGTCATGACGCAGAGCGCCTGCTTCGCCCGGCCGCGATCCGCCAGCGCGCTCGCGCCGTCCGTATTCGCCGTGCTCGACCTGGTCAGACGGTCGACTTCGACGTCGATGAGCGTGTCAAGGAGCAGACGCGCCGAGTCGTCGGCGGCGGAGATGGGCACCGCCCGGCCGGAGGCCGCCAGCAAGGCGGCGACGTGGACCAGCAGCGGCCGATCGTACTCGGCGATCCGCCGGACCTCTTCGGCCGGCAGATCCCGCGGCGCGTCCGGTCCGCCGACGGCCTTGCTGAAGGAGCGATAAGCGGCCTCGGCATGCCGTTCGCGGACATCCTGCTCATCGAACGCCTGGGTGGTCAGGTCGAAGGAGCCGGTGAGCAGTGAGGAGAGATCGACATTGCGGGGACGGAGCTGTCCCGGCCAGGCCTCCTCGCTGCGGGTGATGACGAGGAGCCGGATCGAGGCGCCGAGGTGACCGTCATTGATCGCCTGCTTGTAGAGGTTCTCGATGAACGTGCCCAGCATTTCGTGCTGGTGCTCGGCATAGTCGAAGACGATGAAATGCGGCGTGGCGAAGCTGTGCGTGCCGGAGAGCTGGTCGTAGTCGGCGAATCCCGCCTGCCACATCGTCCGCAGGTCCCGGGTGAGCCTCCGGCAGGCCTCGGCGGCGATCCTGGACTTGCCCACCCCGGCCGGGCCGGTCAGCCGTCCGATCCTGATATCCGGTCTCAGCGGCAGATCGTTCGCCCAGTCGACGATGCTGTCGAGCACCGCGCCGCTTTGGCCGTCGTTGACGAACTCGACCTGGCGGAACCGGTAGTTCACAAAGGCGAAGAGGCTTGCGTCGGGCAGCCGCGGCGGGTCACCGGACCAGCCCTCGGTGCCGAAGATCGACGGCCGCGCCGACAGATTGACGAGGGGAAGGCTCTGTAGTGGTTCGAGTGCATTCGCCGCGCGCTGCCGGGCCGCCGACTGGACCGCGGCGATCGAGACGCCGCGCAGGCGGCCGTCCCACTGAGTAGGGACGCTGGTCACGATGCCCAGCAGATGCCCGCCCGGGCCAATCACGCCCGCCCCCGAGATCCCGCCCCAGTCCTCGTCGGCCCGCGGCTTCGGGTCGATGACCTGAATCGCGATCGCCGTGTCGTCGTCGCCGACCACGGGGGCGAGGTTCACCCGCACGACGATCGGCTTGGGCGATCCGGAGCCGGATTCGATGCCCGCGACCGGGTATCCGATGATCCAGCAGTTCTCCAGCGCCTGGACGCCGTGGCGGGTTCCTCCGCGGGCGGCGGTGCCCCTGGGCTCGTCCAAGTCCGGGACAATGAGCAGCGCGGCGTCGAGACCGTCGGCCTCCAGCGAAACGATCTCCGCGACCGCCGCCGACGACGCGGATCCCTCCAGCTTGACCGTGAACCGCCGCGCGGGAACGCGGCCGCCGGTGCACTCGGACGCCTTCGTCACGACGTGCTGGGCAGTCAGGACGAGGCCGTGGGCAAGCAGAAACCCGCTGCCGAGGAACACTCGGCCGTCGGCCGCGTCGAATCTGATCTTGGCCACTCGGGCGGCGAGGTTCCCGGCCATTTCAGTCGTCATCCAGGATCAGCGCCGAGGGCGTGACCAGAAGCTCGCCCCGGTTCGCGTCGGAATCGACGAAACCGGGGTCCAGAGTGAGCGTCAATCTATGAGAGTGCGTTGACGCAGAAGTTTTACTTCCTTTGGCGACCACGAGCCAGCTGATACCCGCGTCGGCCGCAGCTTGTTTGGTCACCTCGACCGCGAGCTCGACCTCGATCGCCTTTACCTGTAATGGCATGAGCGGATCACGCTGGCCGTGAGCGATAGCGAGTTCCCTGCGAAGGCTCGCCAATACCTCACTCAAAGGAAGTCCGTCAGACATAACCGGATCGTACCGGAGACACCGCCGTCAAGTAGACCCAACCACGAACCGAACAAAAGCCCACACCCCGCCCTCTGGGAGGGCATTTAGAGATGGATTGTGGTGCCAAGTCGCTCCGGTGGTCAACAATCTTCGGATCGATCCGCAACTTACGTGCGCCTTCACGGCCTTCCGGGCGCCGATCCGCGTGCCCGTTAAATCCACTTCTCGGCATTAGATTCCGTCTGGTCTAGCAATAGGGCGGAAGGTTCCCGCCAGCGTGGAGCTTCCAGGCATTTCAGGCTGTGCACGTTGACAATGAATACGGCAAAGCGGGTCGAAATGCCCGTCTTGAATCAGCATCCAACGCCCGCTGAGAGGGGACTGCCCGAGGTCAGCGCAAGGTGGCAGGCGGAAACTACATACTTTTCGATCAAAGCCACCATGCTCGACGGCCGCGTCCTGCGCTCTCGCAGCATCGATGGCCTCGATCAGGAGGTCTACGCCCTGCTCACCGTCTACCAGGCTCTGATCCGCGCCGGCGACGACGCCCTGACCGGTCGGCCGGAAGTACCCATGGAACGGATCAGTTTCACCGTCATGCTGGCCGCCGCAACCGACACCGTCACCGCCGGCCATGGAATCTTCCCTAACACCCTCGTCGACCTGGTCGGCACGATCGGCCACGCGGCCCTGGACGCCCTCCTGCCCGCCCACCGACGGCAACGAGTGAAGGCCCGCACCCGCAAGAACCCCACCAGCAAGTACGGACCGAACGCCGGGCAGCACCCCCAGAAGGCCCAGAACTACACCGTCCGCACCACCGTCGCGTTCTTCGACCACGGCCTCAACAGCCGCTCACGGCGCTAACGCAACGGTGTTGGGCAGGACCTCCGCGAGCGATCTTGGTCAGCCCAAGAAGCTCAGTCGAACCTGACGGTTGTCTTTAGACATGTTCGTGTCGACCAGGCACACCGACTGCCACGTACCCAGTTCCAGCCGTCCGTCGATCACCGGCAATGTGGCGTGCGGTGCGATCAGGGCCGGCAGGACGTGGTCGCGGCCGTGGCCGGGGCTGCCGTGGCGGTGCTGGTAGCGGTTGTCCGCGGGCAACAGTGTGTGGAGGGTGGCGAGGAGGTCGTCGTCGCTGCCCGCTCCGGTTTCCAGGATGGCGATTCCGGCGGTGGCGTGGGGCACGAAAATGTTGAGCAGGCCGTCCCGGCCGACGGCGGCGCGGCTGAGGAACCGTACGCAGTCGTCCGTCAGGTCGGTGACCGTCTCGGCGCCACCGGTCGTAATGTGCAGAACGCTGGTGATGAAGGCATCGGGCATGCCCCCCATCTTCTCGCTCGTGGCGCGAGACGGCGCGCCCACGTTCCGAGATCGGCGGTGACGATCGCGGCGACCGGTGAACAACACCTCGTCCGGTATGGGATACGTCAGGTGGTGTGTAGCACTGACGCTGAGTAACAGTCCTCGCGGCCTGCCCGCAAGGTCTTCTCGAGAAGTGTGAACGACTTGGGTCTACCGCCCGGCTGTGGCTTGCCCGCCTTGTGGCCAACGACCCGGTAACCGTCGTCCAGGTAGTAGGCGTTCAGGCGCGCGTTGCCGGCCAGGCAGTCCAGACGTACGAACGCCCGCCCCGCGGTGGCCACGCGGTGTTCCGCGGCTTGCAGCAGCCGCCGCCCGGTCCCGGGCAGGGCGCTGCTGCGGTCCACCATCAGCCGGTGCACGTAGCCGGCCACCGGCGGCTGCGGTCCCCAGGCCTCCTCGTCCTCCCACCACAACTCCCACGCCCCGGCGACGCGGTCGTCAACCTCGGCGAGCCAGACCTCGCCGCCGCCCGCCATGATCCGGCGGAAGTGGTCCTCATCCAGCTCGCCGGGCTGCCACTGGCCGGTGATGCCCTGGACGAGCATCCAACGGGCAGCATCGTCACGCACGCGAACGAGAGTGGCGAGGTCGGCATCCTCGGCGAGGCGGAAGTTCAGATCGTTCATCGCGCGATCCTCGCACGAACCCCCACGAGCCCCCAGGGGCGCTCGGCGCTGTGCTGACCGGCCGACCGGGGAGCGACCGCCCCCTGCCTCTCCGTCTTTCCTCCGGTCACAGTCGCCCGATCGCGACACACCGGTCCGCCGCAAAGCCCTGAGCCTCACACAGAGCTGCACGCCACCTGGCCGTAGCTGTACGAGGTCCGTTCGACCTGGGGCGAGCCGCCGACCGCCGTGAAGGCGAAGATCGACTGGATCCGCGGGCTCGCTGAGGAGCAGGGCCATACGGTCCGGTGACACCGGAGCCGGCGGCGCGCGGTCTGCTGTCGACCGTTCCGGCATCGCCGCTGCTGGGGTCCCTGCCGCGAACGGGCGCCCGGCGTCCGCTCCGGGCGGGGCGCCACTGCTGATCGCTGGGGGCCGCTGACCGGGAAGATCCCCGAGCCCGAATTAGTTGGTAGAAGCGTGAACAACTTTGGGGTCGGGGCAGCACGCGAAGTGGACGTGGTCGTGATCGGCGCCGGACAGGCTGGTCTGTCCGGCGCCTATCATCTGCGCCGCGCAGGTCTGGAGCCCGACCGCGACTTCGTCGTGCTCGACCACGCACCCCGTCCGGGCGGCGCCTGGCAGTTCCGGTGGCCCTCACTGACGTACGGCAAGGTCCACGGCATGCATGCGCTGCCCGGCATGGAACTTTCCGGCGCCGACGACAGCCGCCCGTCGTCCGAAGTGATCGGCGAGTACTTCGACGCGTACGAGCGCACCTTCGACCTGCGGGTCCACCGGCCCGTGGAAGTGAGTGCGGTGCGGGAGGGCGACGGCGGGAGGTTGCTCGTCGAGACCTCCGAGGGCGCGTATGCCACGCGCGCCCTGATCAATGCCACCGGCACCTGGGACCGGCCGTTCTGGCCGCGCTACCCGGGCCAGGAGACCTTCCGGGGGCGTCAGCTGCACACCGCGAACTATCCAGGGCCCCAGGAGTTCGCCGGGCGGCGGGTGGTCGTGGTCGGTGGCGGCGCCTCCGGCACTCAGCACCTGATGGAGATCGCCGAGGTGGCGGCGGACACCTTCTGGGTGACACGTCGGCCTCCGGTCTTCCGGGAGGGGCCGTTCGGCGAGGACCAGGGGCGGGCCGCCGTCGCCATGGTGGAGGAGCGCGTACGGCGGGGGCTGCCGCCGCAGAGCGTGGTGAGTGTGACCGGGCTGCCGGTCACCGACGCCGTACGGCGGGCCCGGGAGGAGGGAGTGCTCGACCACCTGCCGATGTTCGACCGGATCACTCCGACCGGGGTGGCGTGGGACGACGGGCGGACGGTGGACGCCGATGTGATCCTCTGGGCGACCGGGTTCCGCGCCGCCATCGACCATCTCGCACCGTTGCGGCTGCGCGAGCCCGGCGGCGGTATCCAGGTCAAAGGCACGCAGGCTGTTCGGGACCCGCGGATCCATCTGGTCGGGTACGGGCCGTCGGCGAGCACCATCGGTGCCAATCGGGCAGGACGGGCGGCGGTGCGTGCCATCAGGCACCAGGACGGGACGACACGGCTCCACACCGCGAGGACAGAACACACGAACAGGGGATCGGATGTTCGCTGGAACGCGTGATCGTATGGCCGATCGTTGCTCAACTCACCTGTGACACCTGATGATTACAGGGCGCAAGCAACGGGCTGCAGACCGCGATTGCGCTGTCCCAGAGATGCACCATGTACGAGGAGAAACACCTGATGAACGTCCTGACCAACCTGCTCGCCGGACTCGTCCACTTCGTGGGTTGGCTCGTCTGACCTCTGCTCCGCCCCGGCGCCGTCGCTCCCCGTCCCACGGGAGCGGCGGCGCCGTCGCGTGTGCGCTCTCAGCCTCGGCTCCCGCCTGGACCCTCACCACCATGCTGCACCCAGCGCGGCACGGTGAAGCCTCCTCAGCTTGTCACGGGGTCGAGTTGGGTGTCCCGGCGGACAAGCGCGGCATAGCGGCCGTCCTGCTGGAGCAGCTCCTCGTGGCTGCCGCGCTCGGCGGTCCGGCCGCCGTCGAGGACGACGATCTGGTCCGCGTCGCGAACGGTGGAGAGGCGATGAGCGATGGTGATCGTGGTGCGCCCTGCGGACAGTGCGTCGATCGCCTCCTGTACGGCGAATTCGGTACGGGTGTCGAGGGAGCTGGTCGCCTCGTCGAGGATCAGGACGGGCGGGTCGCGCAGGATGGTACGGGCGATGGCCAGCCGCTGTTTCTCGCCGCCGGAGAAGCGGTAGCCGCGCTCGCCGACCAGGGTGTCGTAGCCGTCGGGCAGCGAGGCGATGTGGTCGTGGATCTGCGCCGCGCGGGCGGCCGCCTCGATCTCGGCGTCCGTCGCGTCCGGCTTGGCGAAGCGCAGGTTCTCGGCGACGGAGGCGTGGAAGAGGTAGGTCTCCTGGGAGACCACACCGACGGCCCGGGCGAGCGTGCCGAAGTCCAGTTCGCGTACGTCGACGCCGTCGAGCGTGACCCGGCCGCCGGTGACGTCGTACAGCCGTGGCACCAGGTAGCTGAGCGTGGACTTGCCGGAACCGGTGGGTCCGACAACGGCGAGGCTGCCGCCGGCCGGCACGGTGACATCGACACCGCTGAGCGTCGGGCCGCTCTTCTCGTCGTAACTGAAGTCCACGTCCTCGAAGCGGATCTCGCCGCGGATCTTCTCCAGTTGGACGGGTTCCTCGGGCTCGGTGATGTCCACCCGGAGGTCGAGGTACTCGAAGATCCGCTGGAAGAGTGCGAGGGACGTCTGCATCTGCACCCCGGTGGAGAGCAGGCTCACGGCGGGCCGGAAGAGGCCCTGCTGGAGCGAGACGAAGGCGACGAGCGTGCCGATGGAGACAGCGGGTCCGCCGGACTGCAGGGCGAGTCCCGCGGCCCAGTAGATGACGGCGGGCATGGCGGCCATGACGATGCCGATCGTCGACATCCGCCACCGCCCGGCCATGCTGGAGCGCACTTCGAGGTCGACCAGGCGCTCGGACTCGTCGGCGAAGCCCTGGGTGAGGGAGTCCGCCCGGCCCATCGTCCGGCCGAGCAGGATGCCGCTCACGGAGAGGGACTCGGTGACCGTGGCCGCCATGGCGGCCATCTGCTTCTGGCGCTGGGTGGTGATCTTCTTGCGCTCGCGGCCGACCCGGCGGCTGATCCAGACGAAGACCGGCAGCAGGAGGAGCGAGACGAGAGTGAGCCGCCAGTCGAGCGCCAGCATGGCGACGACGGTGGCGATGACCGCCGTGAGGTTGGAGACCAGCGAGGTGGCGGTGGAGGTGACGGTGGCCTGCATGCCGCCGATGTCATTGGCGATACGGGACTGCACCTCGCCGGTGCGGGTCTTCGTGAAGAAGGCGAGCGGCATCCTCTGCAGCTGGGCGTAGACCGACGTGCGCAGGTCATGCATGACGCGCTGGCCGACGGTGGTGGAGATCAGGGTCTGCAGGACGCCGAAGACGCTGTTCGTCACGGCGGTGAGAATCATGCCGAGGGCGAGCAGCGAGAGCAGTCCCGTCCGCCCCTGGGGAATGGCCGTGTCGAGGATCTCGCGGAGCAGGAACGGCGAGGCGACCGACACCAGCGACGACGCGCCGACGAGCAGTCCGACCAGCGCGAGCCGGCCGCGGTACGGATGGAAGAGGCGGAGGATGCGGCGCAGCTCGGCGGGCGGCCGCGTACCGTCCCTGGGCGGGGGTGTCCACGTGGGTTCGTCGGGTTTCATGGGCTCCTTCGGCAGGCGTGACGGAGGGAGACGGCCGCAGGCGGCAGTCCAACCTTTGCGAGCATAGCTCATTGTTACCTACCCTCACAATGAACGTCGTCCTGATATTGTTCCTCCATGGACTCCCCCGACTCCGACGGCCTGCTGGCCGAGCAGCTGCTGCGGCTCACCCGCCGGCTCCAGCGCATCCAGAGCCGCCAGCTGGAGCCGATCGGCATCACGCCGGCCCAGTTCCGGCTGCTGCGCACGGTCGCCCACTACGACGGGCCGCCCCGGATGGCGGATCTCGCGCAGCGCCTGGATGTCGTGCCGCGCGCCGTGACCAGTCTGGTCGACGCGTTGGAGGCGAGCGGCCGGGTGCGCCGCGCCCCGGACCGGGACAGCCGCCGGGTGGTCCGGATCGAGATCACCGACGAGGGCCGCGCCACGCTGCGCTCGCTGCGCGACGCGCGCAGGGCGGCCGCGGAGGAGATCCTGGCTCCACTGACCGCCGATCAGCGCGAGGTGCTGGGCGGGCTGCTGTCCGCTCTGGTCGCGGGAATGCCGGAGCGTCGCTGCTGAGGCTCCGCCTTCGGATTGTGCCGGGTGCCCGGGCGAGTCGGCGCAGCCCCGTGCCGGGCCGGTTCGCCTGCCGTTCTCGAGGCCTTGCACCGATCATGAGCGGTGTGAATCATCGCTGTGAGAAAGGTGGGAGTACCGCACCGATCCACCGAGGGGACCATCGCCATGCCGCTGCTTGAGCCGAAGCCGGAAGTCCTCCGCCCGGGTGCGGCACGCACCCCGTCCCCCGACCGGGTCCCGGACGTGCGGGCCACGGGCACGCCCGAGCCGCTGCGTGGCGAACTGACCGCGCTGCTCGGGCCGGAGAAGGTGTTGTGGACCGTCTCCGACCTGGTGAAATACGCCTCCGACGCCAGCCCCTACCGGTTCGTCCCGCAGGTCGTCGTCGTCCCGCAGGACATCGACGACATCTCGGCGATCCTGTCGTACGCGCACGGCAAGGGCCGCGAAGTCGTCTTCCGGGCCGCGGGCACCAGTCTGAACGGCCAGGCGCAGGGCGAGGACATTCTCGTCGACGTCCGCCACCATTGGGCGGGCATCGAGGTGCTGGACGACGGTGCGCGGGCCCGGATCCGCCCCGGGACCACAGTCATGCGCGCCAATGCCACCCTCGCCCGGTACGGCAGGCTGCTGGGCCCCGACCCGGCCAGCGCCATCGCGTGCACGATCGGCGGGGTCGTCGCCAACAACGCCTCCGGAATGACCGCGGGCACCACCCGCAATTCGTACCGCACCGTCGCCTCGCTCACCTTCGTGCTGCCGAGCGGCACCGTCGTCGACACGGCCGATCCGGCGGCGGACGAACTGCTCGCCCACGCCGAACCACAGCTGTGCGAGGGGCTGCTGGCCCTGAAGTCGGAGATCGAGGCGGATGCGGAACTGACTGCCCGGATCCGCGCCAAGTACGAGATCAAGAACACCAACGGCTACCGGCTCGACGCGTTCCTGGACGGCTCGACCCCCGTACAGATCCTGCGCGGACTGATGGTCGGCTCGGAGGGCACCTTCGGTTTCATCTCCGAGGTCGTCTTCGACACGCTGCCGCTGGACCGGAAGGTCTCCAGCGCCCTGCTCTTCTTCCCCTCGCTGACCGCCGCCGCCGCTGCCGTGCCCCGCTTCAACGAGGCGGGCGCGATCGCCGTCGAGCTGATGGACGGCAACACGCTGCGGGCGTCGGTGAGCGTCCAGGGCGTGCCTGCGGACTGGGCCGAGCTGCCGAAGGAGACCGCGGCGCTGCTGGTGGAGTTCCGGGCTCCGGACGAGCCGGGGCAGGAAGCGTACGAGCGGGCTGCGGCCGCGGTCGTCGAGGGGCTGGACCTTGTCGCGCCGGTCGCCTCGGTGACCAATGAGTTCACCCGCGAGGCCAAGGTCATCTCGGGTTACTGGAAGGCCCGGAAGGCGTTCGTCACCGCGGTCGGCGGCTCCCGCCCGTCCGGTACGACTCTGATCACGGAGGACTTCGCGGTCCCGCCGTCGCTGCTCGCCGACGCCTGCGAAGCCCTCCTCCAGCTCCAGGCGGAGCACGGTTTCGACGCCGCCGTCGCGGGCCATGCCGCGCACGGCAATCTGCACTTCCTGCTCGCGTTCGACGCGGCGAAGCCGTCCGATGTCGACCGGTACGCCGCGTTCATGGACGACTTCTGCCGGCTGACCGTGGAGCGCTTCGACGGCTCGCTCAAGGCGGAGCATGCCACCGGTCGCAATATCGCGCCCTTCCTGGAACTGGAGTGGGGCCCGAAGGCGACCGAGCTGATGTGGCGTACGAAGCAGGTCATCGACCCCGACGGGGTGCTCGCGCCGCGGATCGTCCTCGACCGTGACCCGAAGGCCCATCTGCGCGGGCTGAAGACCATTCCCGAGGTCGAGCTGATCGCCGACCCGTGCATCGAGTGCGGGTTCTGCGAGCCGACCTGTCCCAGTCACGACCTCACCACCAGCCCGCGTCAACGGATCGTGCTGCGACGGGAGATGATGCGCCAGCCCGACGGTTCGCCGGTGGAGACCGGGCTCCTCGACGCGTACGGGTACGACGCCGTTGACACCTGCGCCGGTGACTCCACCTGCAAACTCGCCTGCCCGGTCGGCATCGACACCGGCGCCATGATGAAGGACTTCCGCCACCAGCGGCACTCACCGCGTGAGGAACGGATCGCGGCACTCACCGCGAGGAACTTCAAGGCGGTGGAGGCCTCGGCGCGGCTCGCGGTCGCCGCGGCCGACAAGATCGGCGACCGGCTGCTGGAAACCGTCACTGGGCTCGCCCGCAAGGCCGTACGCCCCGATCTGGTGCCCGAGTGGCTGCCCGAGATCCCCGGCGCGGCGCCCCGCAAGCTGCCCCGCACCTCGCGGGTCGGGGCGAGCGCCGTCTACTACCCGGCGTGCGTGAACCGTATCTTCGGCGGCCCGGACGGCCACCGTGGCCCGTCGCTGCCGCAGGCCGTCGTCGCGGTCTCGGCCCGTGCCGGAAAGCCGGTATGGATCCCCGGGGACGTCGCGGGGACCTGCTGTTCGACGATCTGGCACTCCAAGGGCTACGACGAGGGCAACGCCGTGATGGCCAACCGCATCGTGGAGGCCGCCTGGGGCTGGACAGCGGGCGGAAAGCTGCCCCTGGTCGTCGACGCCTCGTCGTGCACGCTGGGCATCGCCCATGAGGTGGTGCCCTATCTCACCGAGGACAACCGGGAGTTGCACCGGGAGCTGACGGTCGTCGACTCCCTCGTCTGGGCGGCCGACGAGCTGCTGCCGGAACTGACGATCCTGCGGAAGACCGGCTCGGCGGTGCTGCACCCGACGTGCTCCATGCAGCATCTCGGCGACGTGAAGCAGTTGCGTACAGTCGCCGAGGCCTGTGCGGAGGAGGTCGTCGTACCGGACGACGCCGGGTGCTGCGCGTTCGCGGGCGACCGCGGGATGCTGCACAAGGAGCTGACCGCGTCGGCCACGGCGAAGGAAGCGGCCGAGGTCAACGCCCGTGAGTACGACGCCTATCTCTCCGCGAACCGGATGTGCGAGATCGGTATGGACCGGGCCACGGGGCGCGCGTACCACTCGGTCCTGATGGAACTGGAGCGGGCGACGCGCCCCTGACACGTCTCTCGCACGACCGCGTACGCAACCGACCACCGGGTCCGGCCACATCCGCCGGGCCCGGTGGTCGCGATACCCGGTGAGCCGCGTACAAAAGTCCATGGTTTCGGTTTCGAGAGTCCAAACCCTCCCCTTGCGTATCAGCAGTCTCAACTATCAGGGTCATGACCAAGGTTCAGAGCGACAGCCGCGCACGTCAGACCCCCCTCCTGGAGGATCGATGAACGACGCAGCACAGCAGAACCACGGTACGGAGGACGGTGACGACGGCTCGATGAGCCGTCGTTCGGTCCTGTGGACGACCGCCGCCGGCGTGGCCGGTGCCGGGCTCGGACTGGGCGGTCTCGGCAGCGGCACCGCATCCGCCGCCACCCCCCTCGGCACCGATTCCGCCGCCGGTGCACAGGCGCAGACGGCCACGCCGCAGCGCCAAGGCGCCACCATGGTGGGAGTGCCGTTCGAAGGGCGTTCCACCGTCCGGGTCGGCCTCGTCGGCCTCGGCAACCGCGGCGGCAGCATGATCGATCTCTATCTCGCCATCCCCGGAGTGCAGGTCGTCGCCGTGTGCGACCCGGTCAAGGAGAAGGCGCAGCGGGCCGCCGCGAAGGTGACCGCCGCCGGTCAGCCGGCGCCCGCCGTCTACACCAACGGCGAGGACGACTACGAGAATCTCTGCAAGCGCGGGGACATCGACTTCGTCTATGTGGCGACTCCCTGGGACTTCCACTTCGAGATGGCGAAGACCGCCATGCTCCACGGCAAGCATGTCGGGGTGGAGTGTCCGATCGCTCTCCAGCTCGATCAGCTCTGGGAGCTGGTCGATCTCTCCGAGCGCACCAGACGGCACTGCATGCAGTTGGAGAACTGCTGTTACGGGCGGAACGAGATGCGGGTGCTCCGCATGGCGCACGCCGGTCTCTTCGGCGACCTGCTGCACGGCGCGGGCGCGTACAACCACGATCTGCGCGGCCTGATGTTCGACCCGGACTACTACGAGGGTCCCTGGCGCCGGCTGTGGCACACCCGGCTGCGCGGCGACCTCTACCCCAACCACGGGTTCGGTCCGGTCGCCAACTACATGGACCTCAACCGCGGGGACCGTGCGGTGAGCATCATCAGCGTCGGTTCGCCGTCCCTGGGGCTCGCCGAGTACCGGAAGAAGCACATGCCGGCAGGTGACCCGAGCTGGAAGGAGACCTATATCGAGAGCGACCGCACGATCAGTCTCGTCCAGACCGCCAAGGGACGGGTCATCCGGCTGGAGCACGACGTGTCCACACCGCATCCGTACTCGCGGATCAACAGCCTCGGCGGCACGAAGGGACTCTTCGAGGACTATCCGGCCCGCATCTATATCGAGCCCGACCACACCAACGACAGCTGGGGCGACTTCGGCACGTACGCCGACTGGGACCACTGGCTGTGGAAGGAACACGCCAACCCGCCCGGCGGGCACGGCGGAATGGACTACATGCTGGTGTTCCGGCTGATGCAGTGCATGCGTCTGGGGCTCGTTCCCGACTTCGATGTGTACGACGCGGCGACCTGGACGTCTCCCGTACCGCTCAGCCACCTCTCCATCAAGGCGAAGGGCGCGCCGCAGCAGATCCCGGACTTCACCCGCGGCGAGTGGAAGAACGCCCGCCCCGGCATGGACTCGGAGAAGCCCGCGAAGGCCTGACGGCCGGCGCGACGCTGCGGGCCCGGCCGCAAAGGCCGGGCCCGCAGTGCGACCTCCCACGGTCCGCTCGGTGACCTTGGCGCGAAATACGCATTCCGTGGAGAAAACCCTTTGCTTCGACCGGGGGCCCCGGGTGAACCTTGCACGGTTTGAGTCAGCCACCGAACAAAAACCGATCCTCGGAACCATGGGACGTCATGCACATTCGCGATCTTCCCTACTCGGATCCTGGCGATCCCGATGTCCGGTCAGGCCCACGCTTCCTGCTCTGGCTCGGCCGCAACCAGATCCGCGGACAGCTCAAGTCCCTGTCCTGGGGTCTGCTGCACCAGTGCTCCGTCGCCGGGCTGCCGCTGGCCGTCGGCTTCGCCGTGCAGGCCGTCGTCGACCGTTCCGGCAGCCGGCTCGCGCTGGCCGGCGGGCTGATCGCCGTCCTCGGTGTGCTGATCGCGGTCGGCGACACCATGCTCCACCGGACCGCCGTCACCAACTGGATCACCGCCGCCGCCCGCGTCCAGCAGCTACTGGCCCGCAAGACCGCGGAGCTCGGGTCCGCACTGACCCGCCGGGTCGCCGCGGGCGAGGTCGTCGCGGTGTCCACCGGCGACGTCGAGAAGATCGGCTGGTTCGTCGAGACACTCTCCCGCTTCGCCGCTGCCGCCGTCGCTCTCGTGCTGATCTGTGTCGGACTCGTCCTCTATCTGCCGTCGCTGGGGGCGCTGGTGGCACTCGCCATGCCGCTCCTGGCACTGGCCGTGCTGCCGCTGCTCCCCCGCGCCACCCGGCGCGCGGATCTTCAGCGCGAGAAGGCCGGAAGGGCCACCGAACTGGCGTCGGACACCGTGGCCGGGCTGCGGGTGCTGCGCGGGATCGGCGGCGAGGAGCTGTTCCTCGGCCGCTACCGGCGTGCCTCGCAGGAGGTCCGCCGGGCGGCCGTCCGCAGCGCGCAGATGTGGTCGCTGATCTCGGCCATCCAGGTGCTGCTGCCGGGCGTGCTGCTCATCTCGCTGGTCGTGTACGGGGCGACGCTGGCCCGCGAGGGCCGGATCGAGGTCGGCCAGCTGGTCACGGTGTACAGCGCGGCGACGCTGATGCTGTTCCCGCTGCGGCACTTCGAGGAGATCGCGATGGCGTACTCCTTCTCGCGGCCGTCCGCCAAGCGGGCCGTGCGGGTGCTGTCGCTGCACCGCACCGTCGAGCCGTCGACCGTCGACGTGGTGCCTTCCGGTGATCTGTACGACCCGGTCACCGGGCTGATGGCCCCCGCGGGCAGGTTCACCGCGGTGGTCTGCGGCGACCCGGACGAGGCCGGCCGACTGGCCGAACGGCTCGGTGGGCACGCCGAGCCGGCCGCGGAGCAGGACCCGACGGGCGACGCTCCCGAGGGCTCGCCGTCACCGGAGAAGAACCCGTCCGTCCTGCTCGGCGGCGTCCCGCTGGACGAGCTGTCGCTGGCGGCCGCCAGGACCGCGGTGCTGGTCCAGGACAAGGACCCGGTGCTGCTCTCCGGGGCGCTCCGGGAGCTCTTGGACGTGCCGTCGTCCGGCCAGGTGACCGCTGAGGAAGCGCTTGCCGCCGCCCAGTGCGGTGACGTGCTCGACGCGCTGGCACAGGCCTCGGTGACCAGGGACGGCGATCCGATGACGACCAGGATCACCGAGCGCGGCCGGTCGCTCTCCGGCGGCCAGCGGCAGCGGCTCGCCCTGGCCCGCTCCCTGGTCACCGATCCGGAGGCACTGGTTCTCGACGAGCCGACGTCCGCTGTCGACTCGCACACCGAGGCCCGGGTCGCCGCCGGTATCAAGGCACTGCGCCAGGGTCGTACGACCGTCGCGTTCGCCTCGTCGCCGCTGCTGCTGGACCTCGCGGACCGGGTGGTGCTGGTGCACCGGGGCACCGTGACAGCGGTCGGTACGCACCGCGAACTGCTGCACACCGAACCGCGATACCGGGCGGTCGTCACCCGGGAGACCGACGACGAGACCGCGGCACTGAGCGCACCGGACGAGATCGACGGGATCGGCGGGATCGGCGGGATCGGCGAAGTCAGCGGGATCAAGGAGATCGAAGAGATCGAAGGAATCGAGGAGAGGGCATGATCGGCGTCGCACAACCGGCGTACGACCCGGCCGCCCCGGAGTCGGCGACAACGCTGCCGGTCGGCACCCCCACCACCGTACGCAGCTATGTACGGGACCTGATGCGGCGCCACCGCAAGCCGTTCGCCGTACTCATCTCGGTCAACGCCGTCGCGGTGATCGCCTCGATCGTCGGGCCGTATCTGCTGGGCGGACTGGTCGAGGACCTGTCGAACGGGGTCGCCGACCTCCATCTGGAGCGCACTGCCGCGGTGTTCGGGCTCGCACTGCTCGTACAGACCGTGTTCACCCGGATGATGCGGCTGCGCAGCGCGATGCTCGGCGAGGAGATGCTGGCCGATCTGCGCGAGGACTTCCTCGTGCGGTCGGTCGGGCTGCCGCCGGGCGTGCTGGAGCGGGCCGGGACCGGTGATCTGCTCTCCAGGATCACCACCGACATCGACCGGCTGGCCAACGCGATGCGGGAGGCCGTGCCGCAGTTGGCGATCGGTGTGGTGTGGGCGGGGCTGCTGCTCGGTGCGCTCACCGTGACCGCGCCCCCGCTGGCACTCTCCGTATTGATCGCGCTGCCGGTGCTGATCCTCGGCTGCCGCTGGTACTTCCGCCGGGCGCCGTCCGCGTACCGCTCGGAGGCCGCCGGGTACGCGGCGGTCGCCGCGATGCTGGCGGAGACCGTGGACGCCGGACGGACGGTGGAGGCGCACCGTCTCGGCGCGCGCCGGGTGGCGCTGTCGGACCGGCGGATCAAGGAGTGGACGGCATGGGAGCGGTACACGCTGTTCCTGCGTTCGGTGCTCTTCCCCGTCATCAATGTCACGTACGTGACGATCCTCGGCGCGGTGCTGATGCTCGGCGGCTGGTTCGTCATCGAGGGATGGCTCACCGTCGGACAGCTGACGACGGGTGCGCTGCTGGCGCAGATGATGGTCGACCCGCTCGGTCTGATCCTGCGCTGGTACGACGAGTTGCAGGTCGCGCAGGTGTCGCTGGCCCGGCTGGTCGGCGTGCGGGACATCGAACCGGACGCGGGCGACACGGAGGTCGCCCCGGACGGCCGGACCGTCCGGGCGGACGGTGTGCACTTCGGCTACCGCGCCGGGGTCGACGTGCTGCACAAGGTGTCCCTCGACGTCGCCCCGGGCACGCGCCTCGCGCTGGTCGGCCCGTCCGGTGCGGGCAAGTCCACGCTCGGCCGGCTGCTGGCCGGGATCTACGCCCCGCGCAGCGGTGAAGTCACCCTGGGGGGTGCGCAGTTGTCACAGATGACGGCGGAGCAGGTGCGTACGCATGTGGCGCTGGTCAACCAGGAGCACCATGTGTTCGTCGGTTCGCTCCGCGACAACCTGCTGCTGGCCCGTGACGGCGCGCAGGACGCGGAGCTGTGGGCGTCGCTCGCCGCGGTCGACGCGGACGGCTGGGCGAAGGCGCTGGGCGAGGGTCTGGACACCGAGGTCGGTTCGGGCGGTCTGGCCCTGACCCCGGCGCAGGCGCAGCAGATCGCCCTGGCCCGGCTGGTGCTGGCCGATCCGCACACGCTGGTGCTGGACGAGGCGACCTCGCTGCTGGACCCGCGGGCGGCCCGGCATCTGGAGCGCTCGCTGGCACGGGTGCTCGACGGCCGTACGGTCGTGGCGATCGCGCACCGGCTGCACACCGCGCATGACGCGGATGTGATCGCGGTGGTCGAGAGCGGCAGGATCAGCGAACTGGGCAGCCATGACGAGCTCGTTGCGGCGGACGGCGCGTATGCGGCGCTGTGGCGGTCCTGGCACGGCTGAGCGGAAAAGGCGGAGGTGGTGCGCGGACCGTCACCCGTTCGCGCGCAGCCACGCGTCCAGAGCGGTGAAGTCCGCGTCGGTGAGCCCCTGGACGGGGTCGACGCGATGGAGGAGGGCCGGCCCCGGGTGATGTGCGGCCACCCAGGCCCGGTCGGTGCCGGTGATCTCGTCGTCGACCCGGACGAAGGGGCGCCCTGCCGCCCGGTCGACGAGGGGGCGCGTCTTCCAGTGCAGCCCGCCCCGCCGGTCGGGTTCGTCCTCGTCCGCCGGCTCCGGCCAGGCCACCAGGGGCAGCTCCGGCAGGCCGAGCCGCGGTGCGATGCACTCGTTGGCCTCGTCCGTCCAGGTCGTGGCCCGGACGACACGGGAGATCGGCCGTTCAGCGGCGCAGCTGCTGCTGGACCGGCTGGAGGGCGAGGACTCGGGCCCGGCCCGGGAGATCGTTCTCGCGCACCGTCTGGTGCCGCGCGAATCGGCCTGATCCCCCGGCGGCCGGGTGGGGTGCTCAGATGAAGTTGAGGGCGGCCGCCCCGCCCACTCCCCCGAGCACCATGAACGCGGGCATCAGCACCTTCAGCTCCACCCAGCTGCCTGCGCGGAACCGCATGCCCTTCGGCGGCCCGATCGGGTACCAGCGCTTGCGGCCCAGCGGGATCGGCCACAGGATCGGGCAGCCGGAGACGGTCAGCGCGTCGCCGATGTCATGGACGAGGGCGCCGAGGACGATCGGCAGCCCGAGCCAGAGGTACTCCTGGCCGGGGGCGCTGAAGAGCCAGTCCGAGCCGTTGCCCGGCTTGTCGAGGACGCCGGCCAGTATCCAGGCGCTGGTCGCGCCGAGCAGCCACACCAGGACGTCGCTGGACATCCGGGCGGCCCGCCACAGCAGTCCTTCGACGGCGAGCACGAGGTGGACGAAGAGGATGGCGAGGACTGCCCACCGGCCGCCGGTGATCGCTGCGGCGGAGGCCCCGGCACCGATCAGCACCGCCCAGAGCCAGGTGTGCGTCAGAGTCCGGTGACCGCCGTTGCGGCGCGGGTCGCCGGATCCCCTGGTCGCCTTGTAGACGGCGTGCGAGAGCTTGTCGACGATCTCGCAGAGTCCGCGGGAGACCGGTCCGAAGGCGCGCGAGATGGTCGCGGACTTGTGGTCGAGGTCCGGGGCGAGCGCGGCGCCCGCGGTGATCAGTGCGCCGACGACCAGGACGGGCCACGGCATCGTATGGCCCGCGGCTGCCGCCGCCGCGCCCACCCCCAGCCAGGCCGCCGCCCCGGACAGCGAGTGTGCCGGTCCCATCATGGTTCTTCCGCCCCCAGAGTTTTGTCCGGCCGCCATCGCCGTTGCGATGCGGCCGAGTTGAGTGGGCAGCGTACCGTCCGTGATCTTCGTACGATCGTCCGGTTCCCTCATCCGGGCGGAAGGCAGGCAAGATAGGGGCGTGACCCTTATCGATCAGCTGCCCCCGACCGACGACCCGGACGCCCTCTTCGAGGCCTTCTCGTCATGGACCGAGACCCAGGGCATCACCCTCTACCCTGCTCAGGAGGAGGCGCTGATCGAGGTGGTCTCCGGGGCGAACGTGATCCTTTCCACCCCCACGGGCTCCGGAAAGAGCCTGGTCGCGGCGGGTGCACACTTCACGGCTCTGGCCCAGGACAAGGTCACCTTCTACACCGCCCCGATCAAGGCGCTGGTCTCGGAGAAGTTCTTCGACCTGTGCAAGCTGTTCGGTACGGAGAATGTCGGCATGCTCACCGGCGACGCCTCCGTCAACGCGGACGCCCCGGTGATCTGCTGCACCGCCGAGGTGCTGGCCTCCATCGCGCTGCGCGACGGGAAGTACGCCGACATCGGCCAGGTCGTGATGGACGAGTTCCACTTCTATGCGGAGCCGGACCGCGGCTGGGCCTGGCAGATCCCGCTCCTGGAGCTGCCGCAGGCCCAGTTCATCCTGATGTCGGCGACGCTCGGTGACGTCAGGATGTTCGAGGAGGACCTGACCCGGCGCACCGGCCGTCCCACCTCCGTGGTGCGCTCGGCGACCAGGCCGGTCCCGCTCAGCTACGAGTACCGGCTGACCCCGATCACCGAGACGCTCACCGAACTCCTGGACACCCGGCAGTCGCCCGTCTACATCGTGCACTTCACGCAGGCCGCGGCCGTCGAGCGGGCGCAGTCGCTGATGAGCATCAACATGTGCACCAAGGAGGAGAAGGAGAAGATCGCCGATCTGATCGGCAACTTCCGCTTCACCACGAAATTCGGCCAGAACCTCTCCCGCTATGTGCGTCACGGCATCGGGGTGCATCACGCGGGCATGCTCCCGAAATACCGCCGCCTGGTGGAGAAGCTCGCCCAGGCGGGTCTGCTGAAGGTGATCTGCGGTACGGACACGCTCGGCGTCGGCGTCAACGTCCCCATCCGTACCGTGCTGTTCACGGCGCTCACCAAGTACGACGGCACCCGGGTCCGTACGCTGCGCGCCCGTGAGTTCCACCAGATCGCCGGCCGCGCGGGCCGGGCCGGCTTCGACACGGCGGGCTTCGTCGTCGCGCAGGCGCCCGAGCATGTCATCGAGAACGAGAAGGCCGTCAAGAAGGCGGGCGACGACCCGAAGAAGAAGCGCAAGGTGGTCCGCAAGAAGGCCCCCGAGGGCTTCGTCGCCTGGTCGGAGACCACGTTCGACAAGCTGATCCAGTCCGACCCCGAGCCGCTGACCTCCCGCTTCCGGGTCACGCACACGATGCTGCTGTCCGTGATCGCGCGCCCCGGCAATGCCTTCGATGCGATGCGGCATCTGCTGGAGGACAGCCACGAGCCACGCAGGGCGCAGCTGCGCCACATCCGCCGGGCCATCGCGATCTACCGCTCGCTGCTGGACGGCGGCGTCGTGGAACAGCTCGCCGAGCCGGACGCGGAGGGCCGCATCGTGCGGCTCACCGTCGATCTCCAGCAGGACTTCGCGCTCAATCAGCCGCTGTCCACGTTCGCGCTGGCCTCCTTCGACCTGCTGGACGCCGAATCGCCGTCGTACGCCCTGGACATGGTCTCCGTCGTCGAGTCGACGCTCGACGACCCGCGGCAGATCCTCGCCGCCCAGCAGAACAAGGCGCGCGGCGAAGCGGTCGGCCAGATGAAGGCGGACGGTGTCGAGTACGAGGAGCGGATGGAACGGCTCCAGGACGTCACGTACCCGAAGCCGCTGAGCGAGCTGCTGTGGCATGCGTACGACGTGTACCGCAAGAGCCACCCGTGGGTGGGCGACCACCCCGTCTCGCCGAAGTCCGTGATCCGGGACATGTACGAACGGGCCATGACGTTCACGGAGTTCACCTCCAACTACGAGCTGGCCCGCACCGAGGGCATCGTGCTGCGGTATCTGGCGAGCGCGTACAAGGCGCTTGAGCACACCATCCCGGACGACCTGAAGTCCGAGGACCTGGAGGATCTGACCGCCTGGCTCGGCGAGATGGTCCGTCAGGTGGACTCCAGTCTCCTCGACGAGTGGGAGCAGCTCGCCAACCCGGAGGTGGAGACGGCCGAGCAGGCGCAGGAGCGGGCCGACGAGGTCAAGCCGGTCACCGCCAACGCCCGCGCCTTCCGGGTGCTGGTCCGCAACGCGATGTTCCGCCGGGTGGAGCTGGCCGCGCTGGACAAGGTCGCCGAGCTCGGCGAGCTGGACGGCGAGGCGGGCTGGGACGAGGACGCGTGGGGCGAGGCGATGGACGCGTACTGGGACGAGTACGAGGATCTGGGCACCGGCCCGGACGCCCGCGGTCCGAAGCTGCTGAAGATCGACGAGGACGCCGCGCACGGCCTGTGGCGGGTGCGGCAGACGTTCGCCGACCCGAACGGCGACCACGACTGGGGCATCAGCGCGGAGGTTGATCTGGCGGCCTCCGACGAAGAGGGCCGGGCGGTCGTCCGGGTCACCTCGGTCGGCCAGCTGTGAGCGTGACCGCCGCGACGACGGCACCTTTGCGAGAGTGGAGAGGGACGGCATGACGAACCCCGCCGAGCGCCTGGTCGACCTGCTCGACCTGGAGCGGATCGAGGTCAACATCTTCCGGGGGCGCAGCCCCGAGGAGTCGCTGCAGCGGGTCTTCGGCGGCCAGGTCGCCGGGCAGGCGCTGGTGGCGGCCGGCCGGACCACCGACGGGGACCGGCCGGTCCATTCGCTGCACGCGTACTTCCTGCGGCCGGGCCGGCCCGGCGTGCCGATCGTCTACGAGGTCGAGCGGGTGCGGGACGGGCGGTCGTTCACCACGCGCCGGGTCACCGCCGTGCAGGAGGGCCGGACGATCTTCAATCTGACGGCGTCCTTCCACCGGCCGGAGGAGGCGGGCTTCGAGCACCAGTTGCCGCCCGCCCGGACCGTTCCGGACCCCGAGCAGCTGCCCACCGTCGCCGAAGAGGTGCGCAAGCATCTCGGGGTGCTGCCGGACGCGCTGGAGCAGATGGCCAGGCGCCAGCCGTTCGACATCCGATACGTGGACCGGCTGCGCTGGACGCAGGAGGAGATCAAGGACGCGGACCCGCGCAGCGCGGTCTGGATGCGTGCGGTCGGCCCGCTGGGTGACGATCCGCTGGTGCACACCTGCGCGCTGACGTACGCGAGCGACATGACGCTCCTCGACGCGGTCCGTATCCCGGTGGAACCCCTGTGGGGGCCGCGCGGTTTCGACATGGCGTCGCTGGACCACGCGATGTGGTTCCACCGTCCGTTCCGGGCCGACGAATGGTTCCTGTACGACCAGGAGTCGCCGATCGCGACGGGCGGGCGGGGACTGGCGCGGGGCCGGATCTACGACCGGGGCGGCAATCTGCTGGTGTCCGTGGTGCAGGAGGGGTTGTTCCGCCGGCTGGGCACGTAGCCCGGCTCACGTGCCGGGCAGGGGTTCCTGTTCGACCTCGTGGCGGCGGGTGCGGATGTCCGGCGCGGCAGGATGCAGTTTGGCGTCGCAGGCGGGGCCGAGCCCGGTGCGCCGTGACTCCCTGCCGGTGAGCGGGCGACCGCACAGGCGGCAGCGGACCGGACGGCGGCCGGTCGCCCGGTCGGGCTCGGCCGGGGCCTCGATGTCGGACCCGGGGAACGGCTCAGGATTCTCCACGGATCGATCTTCTCAAGTCCGCGGTCTACCCTGCGACTTCCAGCGACTGGCGGCTGGGCGCAGTTCTGGTGGCGCTGCTGCGCACCTTCGACAGCTGGCTGGGGACCCCCTGGGACGACAAGCGGGCGTGACGCGGACCGCGTATCCGGGTCGCGCCGGCGGTCGCGGGCTCGCGTGGCTCGTCGAGGGTCCGCGCGCGGACTTCACGGCCGTGGTCGAACCGGGGGCCGGCGCCCCAGGGCGAACCGTACTGCCCCCCGCCCGGCGCGGCCGGCCCGTACCCGGATGTGCCGGTCGGTCGCGGTTCCGGAGCCATCGCGCGTCGCCCCGGGACGGATCCGTACCCCCGCTGTTCGGCACACGCGGTCCTCCGCCCGCGGTGGCGCCGTCCCCCGGCCCGTTGGCTCACCAGATGATGCCGGAGACCGGGGCTGCCCGCGATAATCGGAGAGGGGCAGCACACGTCCGGGCGGTGAGGCGCCTGCGGCAGTCAGGAGAGTCTTCGATGCCCCAGGACGCCACGTCGGCCCAACGCGCCGCGCCGCACCTGACACCCGAGGAGCGGGCGGCCGCAGGAAAGGCCGCCCGCCGACGCACCCCCCGTTCGAGCCACGCCGCGTTCGCACCGCCGGCGGACCGGCCCGACCCGATGGGCGTCCTCGAGGCCCAGTCCGCGACCAGGGTTCCGGAGCTCGTCCCGATCCGCCACAGCCGGATGGCCGAGTCGCCGTTCCGCTTCTGCCGGGGCGCCGCCGCGATCATGGCAGCCGATCTTGCCACCACCCCCGATTCCGGGATCAGGGCCCAACTGTGCGGAGACGCACATCTGTTGAACTTCGGGCTGCTCGCCTCCCCGGAACGGCATCTGCTCTTCGACATCAACGACTTCGACGAGACGCTGCCGGGCCCCTGGGAGTGGGACGTCAAACGGCTGGCGGCAAGCCTTGTCGTCGCGGGGCGGGCGAACGGCTTCACGGAGCGGGAGAACGCCGACATCGTGTCGGCAGCGGTGCGGTCGTACCGCGAGTCGATGATCCGGTTCGCGGACATGCGCAACCTGGATGTGTGGTACACGAAGACTGATGTGGAACGCCTCCGGACCGTGGCGTCACAGCAGTTGGCGAAACGTGGCCGCAAGAACCTGGACCGTGCCATGGCCAAGGCCCGTACCCGGGACAGTCTGCAGGCCTTCGGCAAGCTGACCGAGGAGGTCGACGGGCGGCTCCGGATCGCCGCGGACCCGCCCCTGCTCGTACCGCTCACCGATCTGCTGCCCGGTGAGGAGCGCGATGCGACGATGGAGTGGTTCCGCGAGCTGATCGGACGTTACGCGCTGAGTCTCCCGTCGGACCGGCGGTTCCTGCTCCGGGACTTCCGGCTCGTGGACGTGGCCCGCAAGGTGGTCGGCATCGGCAGTGTCGGCACGCGGTGCTGGATCATCCTGCTGCTCGGCAGGGACGACCGCGATCCGCTCTTCCTCCAGGCCAAGGAGGCCGGGACCTCGGTGCTCGCCCCGCACGCCGGCCCCAGCGCGTACCGGAACGAGGGCGAGCGGGTGGTCGCCGGGCAGCGGCTGATGCAGGCGGCGAGTGACATCTTCCTCGGCTGGGAACGCACGGGAGAGATCGACGGGCGGCGCCGCGACTTCTATGTGCGGCAGCTGCGCGACTGGAAGGGCGCCATCGAGCCGGAGTCGATGGTGCCGGTCGGGATGCGGACGTTCGGTGAGGTCTGCGGCAGCACCCTGGCCCGCGCCCACGCGAGGTCCGGCGATCGGATCGCCATCGCCGCTTATCTGGGACGCGGCGACTCGTTCGACCGTGCGATCGCGCGGTTCGCGGAGACGTACGCCGACCTGAACGAGCGGGACCACCAGGCTCTGGTCGACGCGGTCCGCGCGGGGCGGCTGCCCGCGTCCGAGCCGAACGGCCCGGTCGCAGCCCGGCGCGCACCAGAAGCTCCGACGACGAGCAGACCATGATCATGTCGGCCAAGCCCGCCGGAGCGTCCTCACGGCGCCACCCGTTCCCCTCGCGCTCATCCGTTCCCGTCGATACGTGGGACTGCTGACCGGCCTGGCTCCGGCGGGGTCCCGTCGCCGAACGGGCGGCCCCCGAGCTGCTCGCGGTGGTGCGGTGTCCCCCAACCGGAGAGATCGGGTCCCAGGGGCACGATGCCGGTGGGGTTGATGCCCGTGTGGACTCGGTAGTAGTGCTGCTTGATGTGGTCGAAGTCGACCGTGTCGCCGAATCCGGGGGTCTGGAACAGGTCCCTGGCGTAGGCCCACAGCACCGGGTACTCGGTCAATTTCGAGCGGTTGCACTTGAAGTGCCCGTGGTAGACGGCGTCGAAGCGGACAAGCGTGGTGAACAGCCGGATGTCCGCCTCCGTGAGAGAGTCCCCGACCAGATAGCGCCGGTGCGCGAGGCGTTCGGAGACCAGGTCGAGCCGGCGGAACACCGTGCGGTACGCGGCCTCGTACTCGTCCTGTCCACAGGCGAATCCGGCCCGGTAGACACCGTTGTTCACATCGCGGTAGATACCGTCCATGACCTCGTCGATCTCGTCCCGCAGCCGTTCGGGGTAGAGATCGGGGGCCCCGGACCGGTGCAGCGCGGTCCACTCGGTCGCGAAGTCCAGGGTGATCTGCTGGAAGTCGTTGGTGCCGAGCTTCCCGCTGGGGACGTCCACAATCGCGGGCACGCTGACGCCACCGGGGTAGCCGCGTTCGCGCGCGTCGTACGCCTCGCTCAGGTAGGCGATGCCGAGCACCGGGTCCCGGCCACCCTCGTCCAGGGTGAAGCGCCAGCTGCGATCGTCCTGGATCGGGTCGGCGACAGCGAGCGACAGGGCGTCTTCCAGGCCCAGGAGCCGCCGGGAGACGAGTGCCCGGCTCGCCCAGGGGCAGGCGCGGCTGACGACCAGCCGGTAGCGGCCCGCCTCGACCGGCCAGCCGTCCCTGCCGTCGGCCGTGATCCGGTCGGCGAAGTGGCTCCTGGACCGTTTGAAGGCCGTGCGTCCGTACGCTGCGTTGCCGTGCGGCTCACTGCCGGTCGGGTTGCTCATGGTGGTCTCCCTTCCGGTGGGACGGACGGGTCGGACACGTCGCCCTATGTCTTCCGCCCCGCCGGGAGGCCACCACATCGGTCAGTGCGACCACGAGTGCCCCCATGACGAAGGCGACGGAGACGACGAGCCCGAGGTCGAACGCGGTGGTCCAGCCCTCGGAGGCCAACTGGGCGAAGAAGACCGAGCCGACTGCGGCGATCCCGATCGCGGAGCCGACGCGCTGCCCGGTCTGGAGCGTGCCGCCAGCGCTCCCACCGCCGACGACCGGCACCTGGGACAGAGTCAGGGTCAGGTTCGGAGCGATGACAAGACCGCTGCCCACACCCGCCAGGAGCAACGGGGCAGCCATCGCCCAGGCGACGCCGCGGCCCGGGACGATGTGCACAGCGAAAACGGTGGCCCCGAGTCCGACGACCACCATGGACAGCCCCACAACGACCAGCGGTCGGCCGTAACGGTGGACCATCCGGCCACCTGGTCCCGCGGCGGCCGCCGCCCCCAGAGCGAACGGTGTGATGGCCAGTCCGGCCTGGAGGGCGGTGCAGTGCAGGCCGGCCTGCAGATAGAGCGTGCTGATGAAGAAGATCGAGGTGAATCCGGCGAAGTACAGCAGGCTCAACAGACAGCCCAGCCAGTAGGAGTGCAGCCGGAACAGCGACAGGTCGAGGACCGGCGCGGTGCCGCGTCTGCTGCACCGGGACTCCCAGCCGACGAAGGCGGCGAGCAGAGCCGCTGCCACGGCCAGCAGCAGCCACTTCTCGTTGCCGGGCCACTGCTGTTCCTGGACGAGGGGCAGCAGCAGGGCCAGCACGCCCGCGCCGAGAAGGAGGACGCCGACGGGGTCCAGGTCGCGCGGCCGTACGGGGCCGGCGGACGGGGTGTCCGGCAGGAGGCGCCGGGCGAGCAGGAAGCAGACGACGCCGAGCGGCAGGTTGACGTAGAACACCCAGCGCCAGCCCTCGGCCGGTCCGGCCGCCTGGATCAGCAGCCCGCCCACCAGAGGGCCGACGGCGGTCGAGATACCGACCACCGTGCTGAACATGCCGAAGGCGCGGCCCCGCTCCCGGCCGGAGAACATCTGCTGGATCAACGCGGAGATCTGCGGCGAGATCAAGGCTCCACCGAGGCCCTGAATCACTCGGGCACCCACCAGCCAGAAACTGGACTGGGCGATTCCACAGGCTGCCGACGCCAGCGTGAACAAGGCCAGTCCCGCCAGGAACACCACCCGGCGCCCCCGGGCGTCGCCGAGCCGTCCGGCGGGAATGAGAAGCAGCCCGAAGGCGAGGGAGTAGCCGGAGAGAATCCATTGCAGATCGGATTCCGGGCTCCGCAGGCCGTTCCGGATGGACGGCAGGGCGACGTTGACGATGGACACGTCCAACAACGTCATGAAGCCCGCCACCAGGCACACACCAAGTGCCTGCCAGCGGCGGGGGTCGGGCGCCAGGGCCGCCCCGCCCCCCGCCGCACCTCCCTTGGACGTTTCGCTCTCCAGCATGATTCGCACCTTAGGCGGCGCGTCCGGGTTCCTCATGCCCGACAGGGCCGACTGCCGTAATCGTCGCCGTCCCGGAGAAGGTGCCGGCCGGCCGGGCACGCCCGGGTCAGGCCGTCAGACCCTCGCCCGCCTCTCGGTGCATGCCCGTGCACAGCGCCCAGACGATGAAGATGTTGATGGCGACCAGCACCATGGCCCACAGGGGGTAGTAGGGAACCCACAGGAAGTTGGCGATCGCGCCGAGGCCGGCGACGAAGACACCGAAGTAGCGCGCCAAGAGGGCTCCGGTCAGCACGGCGCAGCCGGCGAGGACGATGACGATGCCGAGAATGAGGTGGACCCAGCCCCAGCCCGACAGGCTGAACTCGAACACGTAGTGACGTGTCGCGAGGAACAGGTCGTCCTTGGCGATGGCCGCGATCCCCTCGAGGATCGCCATCGCTCCGCCGAAGATCATCAGGGCTGCTGCCAGGACGGTCATTTCGGATGTTGGCGCGTGCGTGGGGCTCGGCTTGGCGCGGCCCGCTTTGGGTCCGATGGTGTCACTGGCCATGTCGGCCTCCTCGGGTGGCTGTGCCGTCGGGCCGACCGAGCAGGCCGGTCCGGGCGTGATCCCCCGTCCCAGCGTGACACGGCGGCTCTCCGTCGGCACTCCGGCCGACGGCACCCAGCTCTTGTGGGAGCGGTCCGGTGGGCGGCTGTCGCCAGACGGTGCGGCGGCGTATGAGCGGCTGCTCGTGGAGTGGGCGGCCGCAGTCCGGGCCGACGTCGTCGAGGCGGCGTGACATGCGGCTGATTGTCAGTGCCGCCCGCACCCTGCGGCGGCCCAAGATCCTCCGAGCCCCCACGTTGCTGGATGCCGAACTGAGCACATTCATCCGTACGTGACTGAGCACTTCAACGTTCACGTGTACGACGACAAGGCCGTGCTGCGGGCGATTAGCGGACAGGAGCCGATGGCCCTGTCCCCGGTCGCCAAGGCGTCCGCGCTGTCCCTGCAGACCGTCGACGTGGCCACGGCCGAGCGGGCCGAGCGGGCCGAGCTGGGCTGGATCGACGAGGTCGCTCCCGGCAAGGGCAAGGGCCGCCCGGCACGGACACCGGCGGCCTTCGGATCCGAAGGCCGCCGGTGCTTCATCGTTCGGCGTCGCGCCCGGTGAGGCGACGGGTCACCATTCCGAAGCGAACCGGACCTTGACGTCCCCGGCGGTGAATCCGCTGAAGAGGAACGGCGTGTCCGCGGCAGAGCTGTTCTCGGCCTCGGCCAGTACACCGAAGCGGGCATCGCCGAGCCAGGACGCGTCGAGCGGTCCGCCGACAGCGGTGAAGGTCGTGCCGTCGAGGGAGTAGGAGGCGGTCACGCTCGTGCCGGTGCGCTGCAGTCGGAGCCAGACGTCCTCCTGAGCGGGATCGGGGATACGGGCCGGCTCCGCCGGGGACCCGCTGTGTTCGGTCGAGACGGTGAGGGTCGGTGCGCCCTGGTTGTGCTTGCGCTGGAGGGCGATGTAGTCGTTGTCGCCGCGGTAGAGGATGAGCCCGGCCTCCATGTAACCGCGGGTGGTACGTCCGGTCATCTTCACCGTCGTGGTGCCTGTGCCGTTACCGGCACCGGTGAGGAGGACGTTGCGGGCGCTGTTCTGTCCGGCCCACAGGAATCCGTGGCCGGTGGGCGTCAGCGCCAGCGTGTCCGTCGGTCGCACGGTGCGGTGGTCGGGCTGGTCCCGAACGACCGACCAGTCGCCGGTGTTCAGGCTCAGGGGGGGCTTGGCGCAGCCGGACGAGGAGGGGTCCCCGCCGATGTGCAGGGTGACCGGAACGCCGGTGACGCTCCCGAGCTGGCTGGGCGCGCTCGGGGTGAGGGTGACCGTGCCGGCCGCCTTCGCGGTGACCTTCCCGCTCCCGTCGACAGTGGCGATCGCGGTGTCGCTGCTGGCCCAGGTCGTCGAGGGGAGCAGCGGGAGGATGTGGTCGGCGCCCTGGACCACCTCGTCGCTCGTGACCTGCGCGGTGTCGGTGGCGTTCAGATCCGCGCGCAGGTTGAGGCCGTTGTCGAAGTTGTTGCCGTTGATCGAAGCGCCGGACGAGCCCTGGTAGCTGAACAGCGGGGTGGAGTACGTCGAGGTGGTGGTGGTGGCACGCACCTCCGTGGTGGTGCCGGGCGCCGGGCAGGGGTTCTTCGCCCGGGCGGTGAAGGTGGACTCCCGGTCGAGTCGGGAGACGTCGTTGCGCGCGAAGGTGATGCCGCTGACGCTCTTGGCGTCGAGCAGCTTCACGTCGCCTGTCTGGAAGGTGTTGTCCTCCACTCGGATGTTGTGGTGCACCGGCTCGGCGGCATCGACGACCTGGTTGGTGGGCTCGACGAGGATCACCGGGCCGGCGGGCCTCCTGAAGGTGTTGTGGCTGATCAGGACGTCGTTGACGGGTCCGGACTCGTACCACTGGTAGGCGTCGGAGGAGATGAAGATGCTGGACATCTGCATGCCGTCGAAGACGTTGTCCTTGATCACGACCGGCTTGCGGCTGGTGACCAGGACTCCTCGGGTGGGGATGTTGCGGAAGGTGTTGCCGCTGATGTCGACGGTGGGGGTGTACGTGGTGTTCTCGACGACAAAGTTCCCGGCCGTCACCGTGTCGGGTATCGCCTTGTCGAACGTGACCGTCATGCTGGTCAGGGACTTGTCGTGGTCGGTACCGGAAGGGCCGTCCACCGACACGACTTTCGCGGACACACCCGGCACCGGCGCCATGGTGCGCTTGTCCACGATCTCGACCGAGTCACCGGGGTGGAACTGGGGGAAACCGGCCGTCTGCGGGTGCTTGTAGGCGAGGGTGAGCACCTTCTTGTCGGCGGGCCGCGAGGTGACCTCGACGTAGGTGCCGTGGATGTTGATCGCGTCGTCGTGCGCGCCGTCGAAGATGTTCCCGGTGACCTTCACGTGGCCCTTGATTCCGGACATCTGGACGAAGTCCGCGAATCCGGCCGTGCTGCGCCCGGAGGCCGGATCGGTGCGGAACTCGTTGCCGTCGAGGGTGATGTTCTTGCTGAGCTGCCCGAGGAAGCCGAAGCCGTGCAGGTAACGGGCCTTGAGACCGCGCACGGTGATGTCCTTCGACTCCCAGAACACGGCCGATGCCGTGTCCCGGGTGTCCTCACGCATCTGGTAGACGAGCCCGCGATCGCCCGGTGCGGTGGCGGTGGAGTAATCGATGCGCAGCTTCTGCCCGCCGAGGTCGCTCATCGCGGACACGTTGTTGAACAACGGATTGGCGCCGCGCCAGGTGCGCTGGGCCGCCGGGTCGTAGGTCTGGCTGTAGCGCATCTTGTCGACGCCCGACCAGTACGGCAGGCCGGTGGCCGGGCTCGTCTCGCCGAGCCAGGTGACATGGTTGTTCGCCACCGAGAAGCCGTTGGTCGGCGGGACGGACAGCACGCGGTACGCGTGCCCGTTCGACACGCCGGCCTCGGTGACCTTGGCATCGACCACCTTGGGCGCGGTGACGTCGAAGCTGAAGTCGGTGACGGCCACATTCCGCGAACGGATCGCCACGAACGTGCTCATCAGCCCGTGGAACTGCAGGTGCGAGCCGTCGCCGTCGATGGTGACGTCATGCATGTCCTCGATCAGAATGCCGATCCGCTTGTCGCGGTAGGTCTGGTTCGCGCCCACGGTGTTGGAGAGATAGAGCTCCCGGGTCTCGGCCTGCTCCGGATAGAGCTGGTAAGTGCCGTGCGGGAACAGGATCCGCGTCGGGCCCTTCAGGGTCTTGGCGTGCCGCATCGCTTGGGCGACGGCCGCGGCGCTGTCCTGCTTGCCGGTCGGATCGGCGCCGAAGTCGGTGACGTCGACGACCGTCTCGGCGGCGCCGTCCGACGCGGCCGCCGTGATCGGGACAGGCGCGCAGAGCGAGAGCAGGAAGGCCGCCGCCAGTACGACGGTGCGCGGGCGACGGTGCGCACCGCGCGGTACCCTGCCCGCCGCTGCCATGGTGGTGTCTGTCATCGAGGCCTCATCTCTGGGTAGGGGCGACTGACGTGCGGGGTCAGCCGTGGAATCCGGTGATGCGGTGGTCAGTGCGGCAGTCCGACGGGGCGCTCGCCGCTGCGGCGTTGCTGAATGACGACGGCGATGACGAGGAGCGCGCCCTGGGCGACGTTCTGCCAGAAGCTGTTGATGCCCTGGACGGTGAGTCCGTTCTCGAGGCAGCCGAGGAGAGCCACGGCCAGAAGGGTGCCGCCGATGCCGCCCTTGCCGCCCTTCAGCGCGGCGCCACCGAGCGCGGCGGCGGTGATCGCCTTCAGTTCCAGGCCCTCGCTGCCCGAGGTGGGCTGACCGGACCCCGTGCGGGCGGTCAGGAGGATGCCGGCGATGGCGGCGACGATGCCGATGAGGGCGTAGACGGCGATCAGGTACTTGTTGATGTTGATGCCGGCAAGGCGGGCCGCGGTGTCGTTGCCGCCGATGGCGTAGACGTTGCGCCCGATGTCGGTGTACTTGAGCAGGAGGTGCACGGCCGCCGCGACGACGACGAGGATCCAGACCATGACGGGCAGGCCGGCGATCTTGCCGCGGCCGAGGAAGATGAAGACGTCGTTGTTGAGCACGTACCCCTGGGCCCGGCCGTCGGACAGAAGCTGGGCGAGGCCCTTGTAGGCCGCGAGCCCGGCGAGTGTGGCGATGGTGGGGTTGACCCTGCCGTAGACGATGACCAGACCGTTCAGGACCCCGATGAGGAGACCGACGCCGACCGCGGCGAGCATGCCGACGAAGGCGTTGGAACCGGCCGAGGTGAAGACCATGGCACTGACCACGGACGCCACGCCTGCCTGGGAACCGACGGAGATGTCCAGCCCGCCACAGATGATCACGACGGTCTGCACGATCGCCAGCAGGCCGGTGATGGTGGCGGCCTCGGCGATCACCTGCATGTTCGACCAGCTGAGGTAGTTGCTGTTGAGGATTCCGAACAGGATCAGCACGAAGGCCAGAGCACCGATGAGGCTGATGTTCTGCCCGCCGAGGCCGGCGAACCGCTTCGGCCCGGCGGGCCGCGGGTCCTCAGGGCTTCCCTTCAGTGCTGTGGAAGTCGTCGTGGTCGTCATGAGGTTGCTCCAGAGGCGCCGGCGTCGACGATGTCGTCGGCCATGGCGAGGGCGAGGATGGATTCTTCGGTGGCGTCGTGATGGTCGAGTTCCCCGGTGATCCGGCCGCCCTGCATCACGACGACCCGGTCCGCGAGACCGAGGAGTTCGGGGAGTTCGGAGGAGATCACGAGGAGGGCGACGCCCTCGGCGGCGAGGTCGGCGATGATCTGGTAGATCTCGGCCTTGGCACCGACGTCGATGCCACGCGTCGGCTCGTCGAGGATCAGCACCTTGGGCTTGCGGGCCAGCCAGCGGGCCAGGACGACCTTCTGCTGGTTGCCGCCGGACAGCTTGCGGACCTCGTGGTTGATGGAAGGGGTACGTACGCGCAACCGGTCGGTGTACTGCTGGGCGAGTTCCCGCTCCGCGGACCGCCTGACGAACCTCAGGCGCCGCAACCGGTCCAGGACCACCAGGGAGGTGTTCTCCCGGATCGACTGCTGGAGGAACAGTGCCTGCGCCTTGCGTTCCTCGGGCGCGAGCCCGAGACCGGCGCGGATGACGGCGCCGGGGTCGCCGGCGCGCAGCGCCTTGCCGTCGAGGGTGGCGGTGCCGCTGTGGACGGGCAGGTCGCCGGCGAGCGCCAGGGCCAGCTCCGAGCGGCCCGCGCCGATCAGCCCGGCCAGCCCCACCACCTCCCCCGCATGGACCCGCAACGAGATGTCGGTGACGTCGTCGGTCGTGAGGTTGTTGACGTCGAGCACGAGACGGTCGGTGGCGACCTTCTGCCGGACGAACATGCTCGACAGGTCCCGGCCGACCATGAGGCGCACCAGTTCGCCCTCATTGGTGGTGCTCGCCTGCTGAACGCCGACCAGGTTGCCGTCGCGCAGTACGGCGATCCGGTCGGCGAGCCGGAAGATCTCTTGCATGCGGTGCGAGACGTAGACGATGGCGACGCCCTGCCCGCGCAGCCGCCGGATGAGTGCGAACAGCGCCTCCACCTCGTGTTCCGACAGGGACGAGGTGGGCTCGTCGAAGGCGATCACCCGCGCCGGGACGGTGCCCGTCAGGGCCCGCATGATCTCCACCAACTGACGCTGTGCTGGCGTGAGTTGCGTACCCAGGAGGTCCGGGTCGAGCACGTCGGCGAAGCCGAGTCGTTGAAGGTCGCTCTCGATCCGACGGCGCAGCTCCACGCGGTCCAGAAGCCGTCCGGCCTTGCGGGGCAGGGCGCCCGCGTAGACGTTCTCCGCGACGGAGATGTGCGGGATGATCTCGGGCTCCTGCGGGATGATGCGGATCCCCGCAGCACGCGCGTCGGCCGGTGACCCCAGCAGCACGCGTTCGCCACCGATCAGCACGTGTCCCTCGGTGGGCTGATGGTCGCCGGTGAGGATCTTCAGGAGAGTGGACTTCCCCGCCCCGTTCTCACCCATCAGCGCGGTCACCTGACCGCAGGGAAATTCGAGCGTTACACCGCCGAGCGCCTGCACAGCACCGAAGCGCTTCGTGACCGCCGCGACGCCGACGGAACCGTTCGGGGTCCCCGGCTCGGGTTCCTCGCCCGCCGGGCCTGTTCGAGCCGTGTTCTTGTGAGGACTGGTCATGTATCGGTTCACCTCAAAGGTGTCGTGCAGGTCGGTGTTCGGAGCGGCGGGATGCAGCGGGCCGGCTGCGGCCTTTGTCCCGCGGCAGCCGGCCGGAAGCGGCGTCAGCCGCAGTTGACGCCGGACTTCTGCCAGTTGGAGGCGTCGACCATGCTCGTGGGGGCGAAGGCCTCCTGCGGGAAGTCCTTGCCGTTCTTGAGCTTGTCGTACATCGTCTGCACGGCCAGCGCACCGACGTCCTTGCCGTTGATGAACAGCGCCGCCTTCATGCCGCTGGGCTTGTCCGCCTGCCACTCCTTGCAGGCCAGGTACGCGCCCAGACCGACACCGATGACGTGGTCCGGGCCGATGCCCGCGTTCTGCAGTGCGGTGACCCCGCCCATGACGTTCTCGTCGTTGCAGCCCCACACGACCCAGTTCTTCACGCCCGCGTTGGCGGTGATCGTCGCCGCGATCTTGTCCTGGGCGCCGGTCGGGGTGTTGTCGGTGGGCACGTCGAGGGCCTTCACACCCGGCACGGCCGCGTCGAAGGCCTTCTTGGCGGCGGCGACCCGGTCGCCGCAGACCGTCACGTCCTGCTTCCACGCCGAGACGACACGGGTGTCGGCGGCCTTCCAGCCCGCCTTGTCGAACTCCTCCGCCGCCCGCTTGCCGACCTGCTCACCCATCTGCTGACCGCTGAAACCGATGCGCGGAACGAGGTCGCCCTTGCCGCAGGCGACCGGGTCGGGACCGGTGGTGCAGATCTGGTCGTCCGAGGTCAGCAGGGCGACCTTGCCGTCCCGCGCGGTCTGCACCACCTGGGGACCGACGGCCGGGTCCGGCACGACGATGATCACGCCGTTGGCCTTCTGCGCGACGGCGGACTGCACCTCGCTCACCGTCTTGTTGGCGTCGTTGCCCAGGTTGACGACCTTCAGGTCGATGCCCAGCGCCTTCGCCTTCGCCTTGGCTCCCGCCGCCTCGCCGACGAAGTACTCCTGGTCGCCCTGCTTCTGCAGGTAGGTGAGAGAGATCTTGCCCCCTGCCTTGGCCGTCGAGTCCCCTCCTCCCGCATCCTTGCCGGAGGAACAAGCGGTGCTCAGGCCGAGGGTGAGCAGCAGGCCGGTAGCGGCGGCGATGTTCCGGCGTTGGTGTGTGGTGAACATGTCGGCTCCATTGAGGGAGAGTTCGGAACTCAGGTATGCGGACCGGGGCACCGGGCTCCGGCATGGGCGTCGGCCACGGTCCGTGCCGTTGGTGAGGGTGGTGCGATGGCACGGTCGAGGCGCGCGGCTCGGGCTGGTCATGTGACTCGACGCGCCGGAGCCCATGGCGGCCTGTCGACCGCGTCCGGAGCGCCGGCGTGTGCTCACGGTGTCGGTGGAGCCCTGCGCATCGTGCGCACCGCAGCACCCGCACCGGAAGCCCGAGTCGGCGGCACGGGTCCGGTGGGGCCGTGCGCCGTGCCGCCTTCTCACGCGTCGTCCTGCGGAATCCTGGGCTCGACCGGACCCCCTGTCAAGGTATTTGCATAATTAATGTCCAGAGGTACGGTGTGCCGCATGACAGAGCAGACGGGCCTCCGATTCCAGGGCCGGGTGGCGGTGATCACCGGCGGGGCCGCCGGGATCGGCGCCGCGACGGCACAACGGCTGGCGGCAGAGGGTGCGGCGGTGGTCGTCGTGGACATCGCCGACGCCGCGGGCCGGGAGACGGTAGCGGCGATCACCGAACAGGGCGGCCGGGCCGAGTACCGGCACGGCGACGTGACGTCGGCGGGGATGTGGGACGACCTCGCCGCGCATGTGGCGGACCGCTACGGCCGGCTGGACGTGCTGCACAGCAACGCCTACTCCGTGGTCGTCAAGGCCGCCCACGAGCTGACCGAGCCGGAGTGGGACGGCCAGCTGGCGGTCACGCTCAAGGCCGCCTGGCTCGGCGTGCGCGCCTTCGCCCCCGCGCTGCGCGACAGCCACGGCTCGGTGGTCCTCACCTCCTCCGTCCACGCGCTGATCGGTCTGCCGGGCCATCCCGCCTACGCCGCCGCCAAGGGAGCGCTGGTGGCTCTGGGGCGGCAACTGGCCGTCGAGTACGGGCCTCAGGTACGGGTCAACACCGTCCTGCCGGGTCCGATCATGACCGCGGCCTGGGACCGCGTGGATGAGGCCGGGCGGGCCGACAGCGTGGCCGAGACGGTGGCCAAACGCTTCGGCAGGCCCGAGGAGGTCGCGTCCGCGGTCGCCTTCCTGGCGTCGGCCGACGCCTCGTACGTCACCGGCACGTCCCTCGTGGTGGACGGCGGCTGGTCCGTCGTCAAAGCTTCCTCGTGACATGAACCAAGATCCGCGCACCGGACGTCCCGAGGGACGACCCGGCGCTCGTTGGGGGGAGCCCACATGAACCAGCCCACACGCGGTCTGCACCAGCAGATCGTCGACATCCTCGGCGAGCGCATCGTCCGCGGCGTCCACGCACCCGGGTCGTCCCTGTACCCCGACCGGATCGAGCAGGAGCTCCAGGTCAGCAAGACCGTGCTGCGCGAGGCCCTGCGGGTCCTGGCCTCCAAGGGCCTGATCGGCTCCCGGCAGAAACGCGGCACCTTCGTCCGGCCCCGCTCCGACTGGAACCTGCTCGACGGCGACCTGCTGCGCTGGCAGGGCCAGGGCATCCCGGCCGCCGGCTTCCTGGACAATCTCGCCGAGGTCCGTGGCATCGTCGAACCGGCCGGGGCCCGTCTCGCGGCCCTGCGCCGCGACGACGACGACCTCGCCGCCCTGGCCGAGGCGCTGGAGCGCATGGCCACGGCCGGCAAGGACACCGACGCGATGGTCGAGGCCGACCTCGCGTTCCACCGGTCGCTGCTGGCCGCTACCCACAACGAACTGCTCACCCGCATGGAGGTCGTCCTCGAGGCCGGTCTCCGGGTGCGCGACCACCTCGTGCACGGCGCGGACCACTGGGCCGACTCGATCCCCGCCCACGACGCGGTCCTCGCGGCCGTGCGGTCGCAGGACCCCGACGCGGCCGAAAGCGCCGTTCACGCGCTGCTCGACCAGGCCGGCGCCGACCTGCGGAACGTGATGAAGAACCGCCCCCCGGAGGAGACCGGATGAAGATCACAGCACTGGAGACGTTCCTTGTCGCCCCACGCTGGCTGTTCCTGCGCATCGCCACCGACGAGGGCATCACCGGATGGGGCGAACCGGTGATCGAGGGCCGAGCCGAGACGGTCCGCGCCGCCGTGCACGAACTCGCCGACCTGCTCGTCGGCGAGGACCCGCTGCGCATCGAGCACCACTGGCAGGTGCTCACCAAGAGCGGCTTCTACCGCGGCGGCCCCATCCTCTCCAGCGCCGTCGCCGGCATCGACCAGGCCCTGTGGGACATCGCCGGCAAGGCACACGACGTACCCGTGCACCAACTCCTCGGCGGCGCCGTCCGCGACCGGCTGCGGGTGTACGCGTGGATCGGCGGCGACAGCCCCGAACACGTCGCCGAACTCGCCCGCGAACAGGTCGAGGCCGGGTTCACCGCGGTCAAGATGAACGGCTCGGCACAGCTACGGCCCATCGACACGCTCGCGCAGAGCCGGGCCGTCGTGGACCGGGTCACCGCCGTCCGCGAGGTACTCGGCGACGACCGCGACGTGGCCATCGACTTCCACGGCCGGATGTCCACCGCCACGGCGAAGCGGATCCTGCCACTGCTTGAGCCCCTGCACCCCCTCTTCGTCGAGGAGCCCGTCCTTCCGGAACACTCTCGCAACCTGCCTCAGCTCGTCGGCGTCACCTCGGTGCCGCTGGCACTGGGCGAACGACTGTACTCCCGCTGGGACTTCCATGACGTGCTGGCCAGCGGAATCGCCGTAGCCCAGCCGGACGTCTCGCACGCCGGCGGCATCTCGGAGGTCCGGCGCATCGCCGCACTCGCCGAGGTCCACGACGTCGCCATGGCCCCCCACTGCCCGCTCGGCCCGATCGCGCTCGCCGCGAGCATGCAACTCGGCTTCGCGATACCGAACTTCCTCATCCAGGAACAGAGCCTGGGAATCCACTACAACCGCGGTCACGACCTGCTGGACTACCTGCTCGACCCCGCACCGTTCCGCTTCACCGACGGACACGCCGCCCGGCCCACCGGACCGGGCCTCGGCATCCAGATCGACGAGAACGCCGTCCGACGCGCGGACGCCATCGGGCACCGCTGGCGCAACCCGGTCTGGCGACACAGCGACGGGTCCTTCGCGGAATGGTGACCGGACCCGCGCTGCCCCGCCCCGCACGGCTCCCGGTCCTGGCCGAGACCGACCCCGACCACGGCGGCCGCTGGACCTCCCTGCGCGCGGGCGGCCGGGAGTGGCTGTGGCACCGCCCTGATGCCGCGCGCCACACCGTCCGCCCGGGTGACGCGTTCGTCGACGCCGGCGGATTGGAGGAGTGCCTCCCGACGGTGCGCGGCACCCCCGATCACGGCGCCGCCTGGTCCCGCCCCTGGCAGCGCACCCGCGACAGCGACGTGCTGGAATGCCCGGACTTCGTCCTGCGCCGGACGATCCGGCAAGGCCCGGACGCCCTGCGGGCCCGCTACCGGCTGACCGCCGATCCGGGACACCGCCTGCTGTGGGCGGCCCACGCCCTGCTCGACGTCGGCCGCGACGCCCGGCTGGACGCCCCCCGCCCCGCGGCGACCAGGCTCTTCCCCGAGGCGGCGACGCTGCTCGACCGTGCCTGGCCCCCGGGCGCACCCCACCTCACGGGCCCTTGGCCCTCCCCGTTCGGGCTGCGGCTGGACCGGCTCGGTCCCGATGACGGCACCGCCGTCGGGGCGATCATCACCGACTGCCCGAGCGTGCGGGTCATCGACGGTCCGGACACCCTCACACTCACCGTACACACCGACGCGGACATCCCCGTGTCCGTCGCACTGTGGCGCAACCTCGGCGGCTGGCCCGACGGCGCGCCCTACCGCAGCATCGGCGTTGAACCCATGCTCGGTGCCGTCTTCGACCTCGCCGAGGCCGGACCGGACGACGCAGCCACGGTCCCGTCCTGCGGTGAGCTGTGCTGGGAACTCGAGATATCGGCCACCCGCACCCCCCGTACACCACACACTCCTCCCCCGACACTCCCCGGAAGTCCCTGATGAAACTGACCGACCTGCCTCACCGCACCCTCGCCATCGTGCGCGGCAGCGACCGCGAGGCCGCGCTGCGCACCGTGCTCACCCTGGCCGAAGAAGGCATCACCGCTGCCGAGGTGTCCCTCACCACCGCCGACGCGCTGTGGGTGATCGAGCGTGCTCGCCGTGAACTGGGCCCCGATGCCGCGCTCGGCGCGGGTACGGTCCTGACCGCGCACGACGCCGCCCGTGCCGCCGACGCGGGAGCCGGCTTCCTGGTCACACCCGGGTTCGTCCCCGACCTTGCCGCGGAGGGGCCGGTTCAACTCCCCGTACTGATGGGCGCGCTGACACCCAGCGAGGTGATCGCGGCGGTCCGCTCCGGCGCCCTCGCCGTGAAGCTCTTCCCCGCGTCCCTCGGTGGGCCGGCCCACCTCAAGGCACTGCGAGCCCCCTTCCCCGAGGTACCGTTCGTCCCCGTCGGCGGCATCGACACCGAGCAGGCAATCGCCTTCCTCTCCGCGGGCGCCGTCGCGGTCGGTGTCGGCAGCCCCCTGATCGGTGACGCGGCCAGTGGCGGCGACCTCGCCGGACTACGTGCCCGTGCGGCACGCTGGCGCGCCGCGCTGGCCGGAACGGTGACCGCATGAGCGCGCTCCGAGCGCCCGACGTGGTCACCGTCGGCGAGACCATGGCCGCTCTCAGAGCCACAGGCCCGGTCAAGCTCGCCCGCCCCATGGAACTGTCCGTCGCCGGCGCGGAGTCGAACGTCGCCATCGGCTTGGCCCGCCTGGACCACCACGTCTCCTGGGTCGGCGCCGTGGGAGACGACGAGTTCGGGGCTCTCGTCCTGCGCACTCTGCGCGCCGAACAGGTCGACGTGTCCCATGCCCGTGCCGACACCGAGGGGCGCCCGACCGGGCTGCTGGTGCGCGAGGACGGCATCGGCGACCTGGCCAGTGTCCGCTACTACCGAGCCGGTTCAGCCGGAGCGGCGCTTCGGCCCCCGGACGTCCTGGCCGCGCTGCGCCCCGGGGTACGCGTCCTCCACCTGACCGGGATCACTCCCGCCCTCGGCGCTTCCGCCGCCAAAACCGTCCTGGTCGCCGCCGAGCGGGCGGCGGAGCTGGGGGCGACAGTCTGTCTGGATGTCAACTACCGTGCCCGGCTGTGGTCGACGGAGCAGGCCAGACAGACTCTGCTGCCACTGACCCGCCGCTCCGACGTCCTCATCGCCTCCGCCGACGAACTGCACCTGGTGGGAAGCGACCCGTCCCTCACCGAGGAGGAGGCCGTCGCAGCCCTGATCGCCGAGGGGAGGCGTGAGGTGGTGATCACTCGCGGCGGCGACGGCGCCTGCGTCACGACCGCCGAGGGCACGGTCGACTCCGGCGTCCGCAGCGTGCCCGTCCGCGATGTGGTCGGAGCGGGCGACGCCTTCGTCGCCGGTTATCTCTCCGCGCTGCTCGACGACCTGGACGTCGCCGAACGCCTGCAACGGGCGACGGCCACGGGCGCCTTCGCAGTCGCCACACGCGGCGACTGGGAAGGGCTGCCCACCCGCTCCGAACTCGCCCTGCTGGACAGCCCGGCGGGCATGACCCTGCGCTGACGCACCGTCTGGAGAGAAACCTGAATGAACCGACATGAGTCACCAGCCGACATCTGGGCCGACGGCGACCACGAGCTCGGCGAGGGCGCCCGCTGGGTCGACGGACGTCTGGTCTACGTCGACATCCTCGCCGGACGGCTGTTGGAGGTTTTGGAGGACGGGAAGCGCACACCACGCGAACTGCTACGGCTCGACGTCCCCCTCGGCGCGGTCGCCCCGGTGCACGGCCGCCCCGGCCACTGGATAGCCGCCGCCGGCACCGGCATCGCTCTGCTGACGCCGGATGGCCGGCCCGAGTGGCTGGCCCGCCCCGAGGAGCACTCCCCCGTTCCGACCCGCATGAACGACGGGGTGTGCGACCCACACGGCCGGTTCTGGGCGGGCAGCATGCCTTACGACGGCACACCGGGCGCCGGCTCCCTCTACCGGACCGATCCCGACGGCTCCGTACACCGCGTCCTCGCCGGCATGACCATCGTCAATGGCCCCGCCTTCTCCGCCGACGGCGATCTGCTCTACGTCGCCGACAGCGCTGCCGGTGTCATCCACCGCTGCACCCTCGACAGGGACGGAAATCCGACGGACCGCGAGGAGTTCGCCCGTGTCACTGCCGGTGGCAGCCCCGACGGCATGACCGTGGACGACACCGGGCGGCTCTGGGTGGCGGTGTGGGGCCACGGGGTCGTCCATCGATACCGGCCCGACGGCACACTCGACGCGACCATCCCGCTGCCCACTCCACAACCCACCTCGGTGTGCCTGGTCCCGGAAGGCGGCCGCCTGCTCATCACCACGGCCCGGCACGGACTGACAGGGGCCCCGGGTGTCGCCGGTGCTGTCCTCGCCGTCACGGTCGACGCGACGGCGCCAGCCGCCCGAGTCTTCGGCGCACCGTGAGAAGCCACTTGTTCCGACGCAGCCCGGCTGCTCACGGCGCGGACGACAGCAGGAGGTCCGTTCACTGTCGGGTTCGCCGGTCGCCGTGACGCTCTTCGGCAGCGTGGCGGCAGAGCATCTGGAATCCACCGCACGGGAGTTGGCGAAGCTTCCGGAGATCCGGCAGTGCCTGGTCCTGGCCGGTCCGACCAATCTGATCGCGACGGTCCGGGTCTCCTCCCTGGTCGATGCCCAGGACCTGGAGGTACGTCTGGCCGCGCGCCTCCCCCATCTGCGCATGGCCGACCGGGCGGTCGCGCTGCGGGCGGTGAGGCTCATGGGCCGGCTGCCGGATCCGGACGGCCGGGCGGTCGGCTTCGTGCCGATGAGCCTGTGGGCGTAAGAATGGCCTCGGAAGCGACTTACAAGGAGACCCTCATGACGCTGTACGACATTCCGCTCCACACACTCACCGGCGAGCCGACCACCCTCGGCGCCTACCGCGGCCAGGCGGTCCTGCTGGTGAACGTCGCCTCCAAGTGCGGGCTCACCCCGCAGTACGCGGGCCTGGAGCGGCTGCAGAAGGAATACGGGGACCGGGGCTTCACCGTGCTCGGTGTTCCGTGCAACCAGTTCGCGGGCCAGGAGCCGGGCAGCGCGGAGGAGATCCAGACGTTCTGCTCGACGACGTACGGAGTCAGCTTCCCGCTCCTGCGGAAGGTCGACGTCAACGGTGACGGGCGGCACCCGCTGTATGCGGAGCTGACGCAG
This sequence comes from Streptomyces sp. NBC_00873, assembly GCF_045207415.1. Classification (NCBI taxonomy): domain Bacteria; kingdom Bacillati; phylum Actinomycetota; class Actinomycetes; order Kitasatosporales; family Streptomycetaceae; genus Streptomyces; species Streptomyces sp. NBC_00873. Next base: position 7,844,547 of record NZ_CP108803.1, on the reverse strand, counting down.
CTCGCGGACGCGGACGGCGAGGCGGGTGACGTGCAGTGGAACTTCGAGAAGTTCCTGATCTCCCCGTCCGGCGAGCCGGTGGCCCGCATCCGCCCCCGCACGGAACCGGAGGCGCCGGAGCTCGTGGCGGCAATCGAGGCCCTGCTGCCCGCCTGACGGATGCGCACCACCGGGCGGGCCGAACGCCGCATCCGGCCCGCCCGGCCGAGCAGCCACCCCGCCCGCCGAATATCCAGCCCGTCCGGCGATCCGGACCCGTCCCGCGATTGACGACAGAAGCGGGGCCGGAGGCACCGCGAACGAGCGCGGCGCCCTCACCCCGCGGCACCGCGCTAGCGGATCGGCATGCCCGACAGCGTGCGTGCAATCACCAGCCGCTGAATCTCGCTCGTACCCTCGAAGATCGTGTAGATGGCGGCGTCCCGGTGCATCCGCTCCACCGGATACTCACGGGTGAAGCCGTTGCCGCCGAGGATCTGGATCGCCTGCGCGGTGACCTTCTTCGCCGTTTCGCTCGCGTACAGCTTGGACATGGAGCCCTCGGCCGACTCGAACGGCTTCCCGGTGGTCGCCATCCAGGACGCCCGCCAGACGAGCAGCCTGGCCGCGTCGATCTGCGTGCGCATGTCCGCGAGCTGGAACGCGATGCCCTGGTTGTCGATGATCGGACGGCCGAACTGGGTCCGGGTCCTCGCGTAGTCCAGCGCGACCTCGTACGCGGCGCGCGCGGTGCCGACCGCCATCGCGCCGACCGCCGGGCGGGACGCCTCGAACGTGGCCATCGCCGCGTTCTTGACGCGCTCGCCACCGGACTGGGCGCGCTCGCGGGCCCGCGCCAGGCGCTGGTCCAGTTTCTCCTTGCCGCCGAGCAGGCAGTGGCCCGGGACACGCACATCCTCAAGAACGACCTCCGCCGTGTGTGAGGCCCGGATGCCGTGCTTCTTGAACTTCTGGCCCTGCGAGAGCCCGGGGGTGTTCGGGGGCACGATGAAGGAGGCGTGGCCCTTGGAGCCGAGCTCCGAGTCGACCACGGCGACGACGACGTGGACATTGGCGATGCCGCCGTTGGTCGCCCAGGTCTTGGTGCCGTTCAGCACCCACTCGTCCTTGGCCTGGTCGTACACCGCACGGGTCCGCATCGAGGCGACGTCGGAGCCGGCGTCCGGCTCCGAGGAGCAGAAGGCGGCGACCTTCACATCGTTCGCATCGCCGTACATCTGCGGGATCCAGGTGCCGATCTGCTCCTCGGTGCCGTTGGCGAGGACGCCGACGGCGGCCAGGCCCGTACCCACGATCGACAGGGCGATGCCCGCGTCGCCCCAGAACAGTTCCTCCATGGCCATCGGGATGCCGAGCCCCGTCGGGTCGAAGAACTGCTGGGCGTAGAAGTCGAGGGAGTAGATGCCGACCTTGGCCGCCTCCTGAATGACGGGCCAGGGCGTTTCCTCACGTTCGTCCCACTCCGAAGCAGCCGGACGGATCACATCCGCGGCGAAGCCGTGAAGCCAGTCACGGACCTGCTTCTGGTCGTCGTTGAGATCGAGTGTGAACTCGGCCATGTTCCCCTCCATGTACTACCGTAAAAAATCACGTTACTTGCGGTAACAGAAGCCTGTTACCAGTAAGTAGCCTCTGTCAACCGGTCAGACTCCGATCAGCACCACCGATGGGCAGGGTGTTACGTTGCGCAGGCGTAACGGACTTGCACGGCCAATTGCACGGCCAGGGTGGGGAGAGGCGACATGGAGACCACACGACAGGCCGAAAAACAGCGGACCGCGGCCGAGCAGCGCCGCCGGGAGCTGCTGGAGGCCGCCGACCGCGTGGTGCTCAGGGACGGGCCCAAGGCCTCGATGAACGCCATCGCGGCGGAGGCCGGGATCACCAAGCCCATCCTGTACCGGCACTTCGGCGACAAGGGCGGCCTCTACCGCGCGCTCGCCAAGCGCCACACCGACGCGCTGCTGAGCGCGCTGCGGGCCGCACTCGACGCCCCCGCCGAGCGCCGCCAGAGGGTGGAGGCGACGCTCGACACGTATCTCGCGGCGATCGAGGCCCGCCCGCAGGTCTACCGCTTCCTGATGCACCCGTCCGACGACGCCGCCCCCTCCCCCGAGCAGGGCTTCGACGTCGGACGCCACTCCGCCCCGCTGCTGCGCCGGCTCGGCGAAGAGCTCGCCCTGGTCATCGCCGAGCGCGTGGACCTGGGCCCGGACAGCGAGGAGATGGCCCGCATCTGGGGCCATGGCATCGTCGGCATGATGCATGCGGCGGGCGACTGGTGGCTGGGCGAACGCCCCTGCTCACGCGCCCAGTTGGTGCGCAGCCTGGCCGATCTGCTGTGGGGCAGGCTGGCCGCAGCGGGCGACCGGCCCGGCGGGCCCGGCTTCTGACGGCGGGAGAGCGCGGTCAGTCGGTACGCCCCCACGGCGCCCGGCGGGCCGCACGCAGTGCCCTCACCCGGCGCAGCCCGGTCAGCCGGTCCGTGTAGACGGTGCCTTCGAGGTGGTCGCACTCGTGCTGGAGGCAGCGCGCGAACCAGCCCGTGCCGTCGACCCGCACCGGCTCCCCGTCGACGGTCACGCCCTCCACCACCGCATGGTCGAAGCGTGGGGTCCCGGCTTCCAGGCCGGGAAGCGAGAGGCAGCCCTCCGGTCCGCGTACCGTGATGCCGTCCGCCTCGACCAGCTTCGGATTGACGAGATGGCCGAGGTGACGGACGTCGTCGTCGTCGGGACAGTCGTAGACGAACACCCGCAGCGGTATGCCGATCTGATTGGCGGCGAGACCGACCCCCTGCGCCGCGTACATCGTGGCGAACATGTCCTCGACGAGCCGGGCGAGCGACGGACCGAAGTCGGTGACCTCCTCGCAGGCGCCGTGGAGCACCGGGTCACCGAGCAGAGTCATGGCGCGGACGAGTCCGGAACTGCCGGGGATCGGGCGGTTTCGCATGGCCGTCATCGTACGTTCCACGTGACCTCCGCCTTCCCGGTGGTGCCGTGGTGCGGTCGCCGCGCCGGACATCGATAGGCTGGGCGCGGACCGATGCAAGGAGGATCTAGGACGATGGCAGGCAACACGGAGCCGTTGTCGCCGCGGGCCAAGCTGGCGGTGACGGCGGGCAAGGCCGCAGCGGCGGTGTCGCGCGCTGCGGGGCGCGGCAGCGGATCGGTGATCGGCGGCCGGGTGGCGCTCAAGCTCGACCCCGACCTGCTGGGGCGGCTGGCGCAGCACCTGGACGTGATCCTCGTGTCGGCGACGAACGGCAAGACCACGACGACCCGGCTGATCGCCGAGGCACTGCGGGCCGCCGGCCCGGTCGTGTCGAACGCGCTCGGCGCCAACATGCCCGCGGGCATCACCTCGGCCCTGGCCGGTGGCTCGGACGCGAAGTACGGCGTGATCGAGGTCGACGAGAAGTACCTCGCCGGCGTCGCGCGGGACACCACACCCAAGGTGATCGCGCTGCTCAACCTCTCGCGCGACCAGCTGGACCGCGCCGCGGAGACCCGGATGCTGGCCGAGAAGTGGCGTGAGGGGCTGTCCGGCTCGAAGGCCGTGATCGTCGCCAACGCCGACGACCCGCTGATCGTCTGGGCGGCGTCCTCCTCCCCCAACGTGGTGTGGGTCGCGGCCGGCCAGGCGTGGAAGGACGACGCCTGGTCCTGCCCGTCCTGCGGCGGTGTGATGCAGCGCCCCGGCGACGACTGGTTCTGCGGCGAGTGCGGTTTCCGCCGCCCCGCCCCGAGCTGGGTGCTGCACGGCGACTACGTCCTGGACCCGCACGGCTCGGCGTGGCCGATCCACCTGCAGCTCCCCGGCCGCGCGAACAAGGCGAACGCCACGAGCTCGGCCGCCGTCGCGGCCGTCTTCGGTGTGCCGCCGCAGGTCGCCCTGGAGCGCATGTATCAGGTGCAGGCCGTCGCCGGCCGCTACGACGTGGTCTCCTTCCTCGGCCGTGAGCTGCGGCTCCTGCTGGCGAAGAACCCGGCGGGCTGGCTCGAAACGTTTTCCCTGATCGACCCGCCGCCCACGCCGGTGATCCTCTCCGTCAACGCCCGGGGCGCGGACGGCACGGACACCTCCTGGCTGTGGGACGTCGACTACACCCAGCTAGCGGGCCACCCGATCTTCGTGCTCGGCGACCGCAAGCTGGACCTCGCGGTCCGCCTCGAAGTGGCCGGTCTCGACTTCCGGGTCTGCGAGAACCTCGACGAGGCCGTGCAGCAGGCCCCGCCCGGCCGTATCGAGGTCATCGCCAACTACACCGCCTTCCAGGATCTGCGCCGTCGTGTCGGCAACTGACCCCGGGCCCGGCCACCTCCGGAGAGGACGAAGCATGAGCAACAACGGTCTGCGTCTGGTCTGGGTCTACCCCGACCTGCTGAGCACCTACGGCGACCAGGGCAACGCGCTGGTGGTGGAGCGCCGGGCCCGGCAGCGCGGTCTCGACGTGCAGCGCGTCGACGTGCGCAGCGACCAGCCGATCCCGACGTCCGGCGACATCTATCTGATCGGCGGCGGTGAGGACCGGCCCCAGCGCCTCGCCGCGGAGCGGCTGCGCCGTGACGGCGGTCTCAGCCGGGCCGCGTCCAACGGCGCGATCATCTTCTCGGTCTGCGCCGGCTACCAGATCCTCGGCCACGAGTTCATCAACGACCTCGGTGAGCGCGAGCCCGGTCTCGGCCTGCTCGACGTGGTCTCCACGCGTGGCGAGGGTGCCCGGTGCGTCGGTGACGTACTGGCCGACATCGATCCGCAGCTGGGCCTGCCGCAGCTGACCGGTTTCGAGAACCACCAGGGCGTCACCCATCTCGGCCCGACGGCGCGGCCGTTCGCCCGGGTGCAGTTCGGCCGGGGCAACGGCACGGGTGACGGCACCGAGGGGGCGTACAACGACACGGTCTTCGGTACGTACATGCACGGGCCCGTGATGGCCCGTAACCCGTTGATCGCGGACCTGCTCCTGAAGCTGGCCCTCGACGTCAACGCCCTGCCGCCGACGGACGACCGCTGGTACGAGGCGCTGCGCGCCGAGCGCATCGCGTCGGCGACCCAGCCCGCGTGACCCGCATGGCCCGCATGACGCACATTTCGCTCAACTGAGCGGAGTCCACCAGGCGGACGTCTGGTTCGGTCCCGCCACCCTGCGCCGGTAGGGTGGCAGGGATCCAACCGGACGACGTGGTCCGGTCGTCGGCCCACGTTGCAAAGGTTTCCCGGGCAATGCGTATTGGTGTGCTCACCTCCGGCGGCGACTGCCCCGGCCTCAATGCCGTCATCCGTTCCGTCGTGCACCGCGCGGTGGTCGACCACGGCGACGAGGTCATCGGCTTCCACGACGGGTGGAAGGGCCTCCTTGAGTGCGACTACCGCAAGCTCGACCTCGACGCGGTCGGCGGCATTCTCGCCCGCGGCGGTACGATCCTCGGCTCGTCCCGGGTCCAGCCCGCACATCTGCGGGGCGGCGTCGAGCAGGCCAGGGGCCATGTCGCCGAACTCGGTCTCGACGCGATCATCCCGATCGGCGGCGAGGGCACGCTGAAGGCGGCTCATCTGCTCTCCGAGGCGGGACTGCCGATCGTCGGCGTGCCGAAGACCATCGACAACGACATCGCGTCGACCGACGTGACCTTCGGCTTCGACACCGCGGTCGGCGTGGCCACCGACGCCCTCGACCGGCTGAAGACCACCGCCGAGTCGCACCAGCGGGTACTGATCGTCGAGGTCATGGGCCGCCACACCGGCTGGATCGCACTCCACTCGGGCATGGCGGCCGGTGCGCACGCCATCGTCGTGCCGGAGCGCCCCTTCGACATGGACGAGCTGACCGAGCTGGTCGGCAAGCGTTTCTCGGCGGGCAAGAAGTTCGCGATCGTCGTCGTCGCCGAGGGTGCCAAGCCGCGCGAGGGCTCCATGGAGTTCGAGCAGGGCACCAAGGACATCTACGGCCACGAGCGGTTCACCGGGATCGCCACCCAGCTCTCCGTCGAGCTGGAGCAGCGCCTGGGCAAGGAGGCCCGCCCGGTGATACTCGGCCATGTCCAGCGCGGCGGCACCCCGACCGCGTACGACCGGGTCCTGGCGACCCGCTTCGGCTGGCACGCGGTCGAGGCGGCGCACCGCGGCGAGTTCGGCATGATGACGGCGCTGCGCGGCACGGACATCACCATGGTGCCGCTGGCCCAGGCCGTGGAGACCCTGAAGACGGTCCCGGCCGAGCGGTACGCCGAGGCCGAGTGCGTGCTCTGAGCAACACCAGCACCCGAGAACTGCCCCCGGTCGCAGCTGCGGCCGGGGGCAGTTCTACTCTGGTCCGGACAACCGGCACGAAACGGGGACGTCCCCATCGGGAGTGAACAGATGGATCACAGCGGGCACGGCATGACCATGGATCTGCCGCCGTTCACGCTGGGACGTGGGCTCCAGTTCTCCGCGGACCCCGTATTCCTGATCGGCTGCGTCCTCGCGCTCGGCCTGTACGGCTACGCGGTGCTGCGACTGCGCAGACGCGGGGACGGCTGGCCGGTCAACCGGATCATCTTCTTCGCGGTCGGCGTGCTGAGCATCGCCCTGGTGATGTGCACGAAGCTCAACGACTACGGCATGGTCATGTTCAGCGTGCACATGGTGCAGCACATGGTGATCAGCATGCTGTCGCCGATCCTGCTGCTGCTGGGTGCCCCCGTGACTCTGGCGCTGCGCTCACTGCCGGTCGCCGGCCGTGGCCGCACGGGCCCGCGCGAGCTGCTGCTCATGCTGCTGCACAGCCGGTACATGAAGATCATCACGCATCCGGTCTTCACCATCCCGATCTTCATCGCCAGCCTGTACGCGCTGTACTTCACTCCGCTCTTCGACTTCCTGATGGGCTCGAGGACCGGGCACCTCGCGATGATGGTGCACTTCCTTGCCGTCGGACTGGTCTTCTTCTGGCCGATCATGGGCGTCGACCCCGGACCGCACCGGCCCGGCTATGTGATGCGGATGCTGGAGCTGTTCGCGGGGATGCCGTTCCACGCGTTCTTCGGTATCGCGCTGATGATGGCGACCTCTCCGATGGTGGAGACGTACAAGCATCCGCCGGCCTCGCTCGGCATCGACGCGCTCAGCGACCAGAACTGGGCGGGCGGCATCGCCTGGGCGTTCAGCGAGATCCCCTCGGTGCTGGTGCTGATCGCGCTGGTCTTCCAGTGGTACCGCTCCGAGCAGCGGACTGCGAAGCGTGCGGACCGCGCCGCCGACCGTGACGGGGACCAGGAGCTGAAGGCGTACAACGCCTATCTCGCCTCGTTGCAGGCGCGCGGACAGTAGCGGTGGAGACACCTTCCGGGTGACGATGGGGTCCACGGCCGCGCGGCCGACGAGGAGGGTGCGCGCATGTCCGGATCCACGAAGACGATGGGGATGCTCACCGTCGGAGCCCTGGTGGCGGTCACCGCCTACACGGTGGCGCTGGGGAGCAACGGCTGGCTCTGGTTCGGCTGGGTGGTGCTCGGGCTGATCACCCTGGGGATGGTCGCCACGCGCGACACCTGAGCGGGGCTCTTTGTCCGGTACGACGGGCGGGCCCGGCCGGGCGCGGGCGACCCGTCCTTCTACGGATATCGGCGAGCTACGACGGCTGTCGTCACCAGCCGCTCGCACCGACAGCACGCCTCCATGCCCGCACGAGCGGCATGAGGGCCATCGAGCGGGGCCGGACGGTGGGCCCTTTCGGAAGCTTCCGAGGAGTTCATCGGCCACTGGAGACCGCGTAGTACTGAAGGTCCTGCACGGTGACCGCACGCCGCGCCGGACAGCGGGTCGTGACGGCGGCGGCGGTATCCCCCGCGCGGCGGACCACGGCCTCGGTGCGACCGGGGCTCAGCGGCAGGTCCCGGGCGTACACGCCGACGGGAGCACGGTAGGTGTGGGGCACGGTGCCCACGCGCGCGGAGACCGTGGCGGGCGCGGTCAGGAAGGTGAGCACCTCCACCTGGTCGCGCGGGGGCGCGGTGCCCGGACGCGGGCGCATCAGTCGGGGCTGAAGCGAGGCACTGCCGGCATCCGTGAACTGGACGCGGGAGGTGACGTACACGGTGTCGCGGACGATCTGCGGCCAAGCCCCGGTCTTGAAGCGGGTGAGGTAGTACGAGGAGATGTCCAGGTACGTGTGGCCGTTGTGCAGTGAGGGGGCGAACTGGCTGCCTTCCGAGTAGTCGTTCCAGGTGGTGAGCTGCACCCAGTCCGCACCGTCGGAGATGGCGTGGTTCCAGGTCGACCGCAAAGTGGCGGTGTTGCCCGCCTCGTCGTAGATGCCCTGGTTCGGTCGGGCGTCCTGCACGGACACGGCCTGCATCCACTTCTTTCCCAGGGAGTGGGCGAGCTGGATGTCGCCGGGAACGTTGTCCTGGCGGCTGTAGCTGCGGTTGCCCCAGGACGAGAAGGCGTGACTGATCGGCGCGAACCTCTCGGCGTTGGCGCGGAAGTCCAGGAAGACCGGGACGAGCGCGGTGCCGATGCCGTGGTCGCGCAGGCGCGCGATGACTTGACCCCACCAGGCGGGGTCCTGGGCCTCGGCCTTGAACGGGGATACCACGAGGCGTCCGTCGGCCAGCCGGTATGCGGACGGGGACGCGGCAAACCGGGCCAACTGGTCGGCGAGGGTGCGCGGGTCGGTGTGCAGGGAGGTCATGTCCGGCATCAGCACGATCCGGAAGCCCGGATCGACGCGCTGCGCCGCGCGCAGCAGCATGTCGACGCGCTGCCGGTTGATGCCGGTCAGGGAAAGGATGTCGACAGTGAATCCGTCGAGGCCGGCGTCCCGGGCAGTCCGCACCTCCCGCTCCAGATTGGCGAGTTGCCAGTCGCCGCTGGACCGCTGCACGGGCAGCGGCCGGTCACGCAGCAGTCCGCCGTAGGCCGCGTGCTTGCCCTGCTCGCCCTGCGGCGTGAGGTAGTTGCGGGCGTAGTAGTCGTGCTCGGCGGGCTGGTTGTCGAGGGAGAGCGGATACGGCGGAAAGTAGTGCGCGAAGACCAGATGCGGTCCGTCGCGGAGCACATCGGCAGCCGGCAGGTCGAAAGGAAGCGCCTCGACGCCCGTTCGCTCGGCGCGGGGCGCGGCGTCTTCCCGGTCACGGGCCAGCCCGGTGCCGGCGATCAGTCCGATCAGTAGCAGGCCGAACAGGGCACCGAGTGCGGCGCGCCGCCGGCGGCCTGACGGCCTTCGATGCTGGTACGTTTGACGAGCGGGATGATCCGTCATGGGTGTCCTCCGCGGACGCCGGTGGGCCGCCGGTGCGGACTCTAGTGCATGTGCGGCCCATTGTCTGGCGAACCGTCACCAGACGGGCATTTCCGGCGGTCACCGCCGTCCCGTCAGGGAGTCGTGGCGCCGAGCCGGTCGACGTCGTGCGACTGCAGGTAGATGTCGAGGGCGTCCTCGCGCATGGCCCGCCACAGCTGAGGGCCCGCGCCGGAATCCAGGAGGACCACGGACTGACCGGAGATCATGCCGGTTCCCTCGGCGGGAGCGTTCATGAACACGATGTTCCCGGGTCGGACCTCCTTGTTGTCCCACAGCAGGGCACGCAGGTCGCCGTCGCCGAGCCGGTCGTCGACGCTCACGGCGGCGGTCAGGTCGTCCAGCACCTCGGTGGCCTTGACAGGGTTGGAGAAGGTCGAAGGACTCATGACCTTCGCCAGCAGCGTCCGCAGGAAGTACTGCTGGCGGTGCGTGCGGTCGAAGTCGCCGCGGGCGAGGTGATAACGCTCACGCACGTAGGCCAGGGCCTGCGTTCCGTTCATGTGGCGGCCGGCGCCGTCCACGACGAGGTCCACTCCGCCCACGGAGTCGGTGAGTTTCTTGAAACCGTCCCAGTCGATGACGGCGAGATGGTCGACGCGCACCTTGGTCAGCCGCTGCACGGTGTCGATGAGCAGCGGTGGTCCACCCCAGGAGAAGGCGGCGTTGAGCTTGGCCTTGCCGTGTCCGGGGATGTCCACCCACGCGTCACGGGGCAGCGAGACGACGTACGCGCCGGAATGGTCGGCCGGGAGGTGGACCAGCATCATCGTGTCACTGCGCTGGGCCCCGTACTTCCACTCGGGGGCCTTGGCGTCACGGCCCGTGGTCGGCAGCACGGAGCGGCTGTCGACGCCGACGAGGAGGAAGGTCTGCCCGCCTTCGGAGGGCGCAGGCTGCGCCGCCGCAGGGACCTTCGTCGGGAAGACACCGGAGATGCGGTCGACCTTCCCGGTGTAGTGGTCGACGGCCCACCAGGCGCACCCGCCCACCATGAGCAGTCCCACGGCGAGCAGTGCGAGCGCCCCGAGGAGCACCCGTCGCGCGCGGTTTCTGCCGCGCCGGGGCTGCGCCCGCGTGGTTCCGGCGGCATCAACCCCCTTTTGTGAAAGGCCAGTTGACGGATCGCGGTCGTCGGCCACCGGGTCGGATGCCATCGAACCGGCTCCGCCCGCCCCTTCTTCCCGGTCCGCCGCTTCGTCCAGGCCCGTCGCTTCGGCCTCGGCTGTGTTCTTCTCCCCCACCACGCACTCCCCACATGGACGCGGTGCGGCCCCTTCCGCACCAGGCGCACACTGTAGCCAGCACGTTCGACATTCGTACTACTTTCGCGCGGCCATCACCACGCGACATCAACCAGCGGGCTCGGTGCGGGATTTCGTATGGCTCGGCACTTCTCAGCGACGTTCACGTAAACGCCCCCATGTGTGCACAAGTTTGCCGTACCGTTCACCATCGTGCCGCATGTTCGACGAATGGGTGTTCGCGACATCCGGCAACCCGTGCCGCAGAACGTGCGTGGGGGTACATGTGGGATGTTCAGGCCGCTGAATCCGACAGATCACGTAAGGCGCGCTCGCGGGGGCGCGCGTCCTCACTGTGGGGACGTCCGGGATGCACGGGATCATCACGAACACACCGGAATTTCCTACTAGATGAGCCAAGTGCGCTCCATCGCGTGTCATGTACTCGTATGGTTCGCGAGTAAACACGTTCATGCAGCCCGTTCGGATCCGGGGGACACCGGCGGGCTCGTCGAGGCAGAGGGCCCGCGACCGGGCCCGGAAGCCGGGGGGTACATGCAAAGATCCAGAGGGCTCAGCGCCGCCCTCGTCCTGTCCACCGCGGCGGGCCTGGGCCTGGTGGCCCTGCCACAGCCGGCCGCCGCGCTGACCCCGCCCATCGCCTTCACCGCCGACGACCTGCCGACCTGGCAGACCAACGGCATCGTGTGGGCCCTGGCGGAGGCGCACGGCACGGTCTTCGCGGGCGGCACCTTCTCGCAGGTGCGTCCGCCGGACGGAGGAAGCGGCACCGCGCAGAACGCGGTGAACTTCGTCGCGCTGGACGCGGCGACCGGCGACCCCACCTCCTGCACGCTGTCCTTCACCATCGGCAGCGGCACCGCGACCGTACGGGCGCTCGCGGTCTCGCCGGACAAGAAGACGCTGTACGCGGCCGGTTACTTCGGCGCGGTCAACGGCACGCAGGTCAGCAGCCTCGCCGCCATCGACATCGCCACCTGCACGCCCAAGGCGGCCTTCCACCCGAGCGTCTCCGCCACCGTCCGGGCGCTCGCGGTCACCGACGACACCGTGTACCTGGGCGGCGACTTTCCCTCTGTCGGCGGCAGCGCGCACGCGCGGTACGCGGCGGTGGACGCCACCAGCGGCGCGGTCAAGCCGTTCCAGGCCGACGTCGACGAGCCCGGCCGGGCCGTCGCGGTCACCCCGGACGGCCAGAACGTGATCCTCGGCGGTGACTTCTTCACCGTCAACGGCGCGAACTCGCACGCCCTGGCCGTCGTCGACGCGACCACGGGCGACAACGTCCGCACCTACCCGGGGTTCATCGAGACCAACTCGGTGGTCAAGGCGCTCGACACCGACGCCACGGGCTTCTACACCGGCAACGAGGGCACCGGCGGCGGCGTCTTCGACGGCCGCATCGCGCTCGACCTGTCCACGCTCGACCAGCGCTGGCGCGACACCTGCCTGGGCGCCACCCAGGCCGTCAAGTCGTACCAGGACGTGCTCTACAGCGCCTCGCACGCGCACGACTGCTCCAGCGTCGGAGAGTTCCCCGACGGGCGCCGCCACCACCTGCTCGCGGAGCCGACCACCGGCACCAACAAGCTGGGCTGGTTCCCGGACACCAACGACGGTCTGGGCGAGGGTATCGGCCCGCGAACCATGACAATCTCCGAGGCCTCCGACAACAAGTACATGTGGGTCGGCGGCGAGTTCACCACCGTCAACGGCTCGGCGGCCCAGGGCCTGACGCGCTTCGCGGCCTCCCCGGACACCGGTGCGCCGACGGTGCCGTCAGTCAGCGCCGAGTCCGTCAAGCCGACCGAGGCCCACGTGCGCTGGCGCGCCGGCCTCGACACGGACGACACCAAGCTGACGTACAAGGTCTACCGCAACGGTGGTTCCACACCCGTGTACACGGTCGACGGCGACTCCGTGGAGTGGTCGCGCCCGCAGCTGTCGTTCACCGACAAGAACGTCACCGCCGGCTCCACCTACAGCTACCGGGTGACAGCCACCGACGGCGCGGGCAACACCTCCGCGCTGTCCGCCGCGGCCACGGTGACGGTACCGACCTCCGCCCAGAAGTACGCGGCGAATGTACTCGACGACGGCGCGAACCTGTACTGGCGCTACAACGAGTCCGCCACCCCGTTCGTCGGCGACACCTCACCCGGTGACCAGAACGGCATCCACCTCAACGGGCCCTCGCTGCGCCAGACCCCGGCTGCCGTGACCGGTCCGTCCACAGCCATCGGCTTCGACGGCAGTGACCAGATCGTCTACAGCGACAAGCGCACCACGGTGCCGAGCCAGTACTCGATCGAGACTTGGTTCAGGACGACCACCAACAGCGGCGGCAAGCTCGTCGGGTTCGGCAACAACACCACGCGGCCCAGCGGCAATTACGACAAGCACGTCTACATGCGCAACGACGGCCGACTGGTCTTCGGCGTGTGGACGGGCACCGCCCGCACCATCACCTCGCCCGCCGCCTACAACGACGACGCCTGGCACCACGTCGTCGCCACACAGGGATCCTCCGGGATGGCACTGTATGTGGACGGCACCCGGATCGGCACGCTCGCCGAGACCAATAGCCAGAGCTACAGCGGCTACTGGCACGTCGGCGGCGACAACCTCAACGGCTGGCCGAACCAGCCCTCCAGCAACTACTTCGCCGGGAAGATCGACGAGACCGCCATCTACCCGTCGGTGCTGAGCGCGGCCCAGGTGCAGAGCCACCACACCCTGGCCTCGGCCCCGGCCGACAGCGTGCAGACCGTCCGGGCCTCGGACGACACGTACGTCAACGCCGGTGCCACCGGCACGAACTATGGCACCTCCACCTCGCTGGCGGTGCGCGGCAGCGCGGCGTACGAGACGTATCTGCGCTTCGACCTGCCGACGGCCCCGGCCGGGACGGAGCTCAAGAGCGCGCGGCTCGCGGTGAAGACCACCACGCTGAGCAGCGCGGGCAGCACGGACGACATCTCCGTGCGGCCGGTCACCGGAAGCTGGACGGAGGCGGGGACCACCTACGCCTCCAAACCCGCTGTGTCCTCGACCGTGGTCGGCACCCTGAGCGGGGCCACCGACCTCTCGACGGTCTACTCGGCGACGCTCGACACCACGGCGCTCTCCCCGGCCCTGGGCGGCAGCTACGACCTGGCGCTCACGAGCACCGGGACGGATGCGCTGTGGCTGTGGTCCAGTGAGGCGTCGGCCGCGGAGAACACCCCGCAGCTGGTGCTGACCTTCGGGGCGCCGTAACCCTCACCGCGTCCCCGCGTGCGGGGCACCGGGCCACGGACCGGCGCCCCGCACACCCGCTCGGGCCCGCACCTCTGTGTGGGCCCGCATCCATACCCTGGCCCACTGGGGCCGCAGGAGCCACCATGCACACTCGTACTCTTCGGCCTCTTCGGCCTCTTCGGCGCGGCGGCGCCGCCGGCGCCGTCGCTCTCACCGCGCTCCTCGCGCTCGCCGGCTGCAGCTCGGAGGGCGGCACCGAGGCGAAGCCGAAGCCCACACAGCGCATCTCCGACGACCAGGCCGCCGCCGTGCCCGACGACCAGGCGAGCCCCGCCTCCGAGGGCCCGTCGACACCATCCAAGGGCCCGGCCCTGCCCGACGCGAAGCTCACCCCGGCGACCGGTTCCTTCACCGCCAAGGAGAAGAAGTACCTGCACGGCCGGGTACCGGCGAACATGGACCCGGCCGCCGTGCTCCAGGTCGGCCAGGAGGCCTGCCAGCGCATCGAGCGCACCGCCGTCCACGACAAGAACGCCGCGATCGGCGCGCTCATCGCCGGGGACGTGCCGGACGCCGACGACGCGATCAACCAGCTGTGCCCGAAGCAGAAGCCCCTGCTGGACGCCGCCGCGACCGGTTTCGCCGACGGCACGCGCAGGAAACCGGAGCCGGACACGTACCGGGCGCTGACCACCGCCGGGGGCTGCACCTGGAAGGCGCTGGGCGCGGGCGACAAGGTGCTGGCCTCCGGCCCTGGTCCGGGCAACACGGAGAAGGTGACCGCGAAAATCCCGGCCGGGACCCGTACGTTCGTCTCGTCGGGCTGCTACGCCTGGCTTCCCGCGTAGGCCCGCTCGTACACGTCGAGCAGCGTGCCCAGGACCGCGTCCATGGAGAACGTCCCGGCGGTGAGCTTGCGGGCCGCCGCCGACGCGGACCGGAGCACGGACGGCTCCAGCAGGTCGAGCACCGCAGGGGCGATGCCGTCCGGGCCGGTCACCACGCGCCCGGCTCCGGACCGGTCCACGTCGCGGGCCAGCCCGTTGGAGTCGGTCACCACGACCGGGGTGCCCACGGCCATCGCCTCCAGGACCGACATCGGGAACGGCTCGTCCACCGACGGCAGCACGTAGACGTGCGCCCGGCGCAGTTCCTCGGCCATGCGCGCCTTGGTGAGCGGCCCTGGGCAGCTCACCTTCCCCACCAGTCCCAGCTCGTCGATCCGCCGCCGCGCGGCTGCGAGTTCTCCCTCGTCCGGCCCGGCCACGACGAAGGTCGCCTCCGGGTGCCGGGCCAGGATCGCGGGCGCCGCGTCCACCAGGTCGACGGGGCGTTTTCGGGCCTGCAGCCGGGCCGCGTACAGGATGCGCGGCGGCCCCTGGGGTGCCGTGCCCCCTGGCTGCGCGGGAACGCCGTTGACCAGGCGGACGGCTCGGTCGAGGCCCGCTCCGCCCACCACGGATTGCAGATCCCGGAGTTCGTGCGTGGTGAGATGCAGTACGGCAGCGGCGCCGCGCAACACCCTGCGGACCGCGACCGCGTCGAGGAGCCGGGCCGACAGCCGTTCGCTCGGGTCGACCATTCCGTGCGTCTGCAGGACCAGGGGCTGCCCGGCGCGCAGCGCGGCGAGCGCCACCGGTAGCGTCACCAGGTCGCGCGCGAGATGTACATGGACCACGTCGGCCCGCCGCACGAGGCGGTGGGCGCCGGCGAGGAGCGACGGGGAGGTCAGGCCGCTGAACCCCAACGGCAGAACCCTGCGCGCCTGATGGAGGCGGGCGGGCACGCCCTCCACGGCCTCGGGCAGCGGCCGCTGAAAGCCGTCGGCCAGGGCGGTGAGGCGGGCGTCGTGTCCGCGTTCGCGCAGGCCCTGGCAGAGATTGAGGGCGACCCGGACCGGGCCGCCGAAGGCGTGGGTGGTGCTGTGCAGGGTGACCGCGTGCAGCACTCTCACGCCGGCTCCTCGACGGTTCGGCGCCGGTTGTCGGCGGTGTGCAGAGTCAGTTCGGGCAGGTCCTTGTGGAGGATTGCCCCGGCGCCGACGACGGCGCAGCGGCCGACCTTCACTCCGGCCAGGACGGTGGCACGGGTGGCGATCCAGGCGCCGTCGTCCACGGTGATCGGCGCGTTGCGGTACCGGAAGTCGGCGGCGCGATGGTCGTGGCTGCCGGTGCACAGAAGGGCTTCCTGCGACACGCACACATGGGCACCGAGGGTGACCGGTTCCAGGTTGAGGATCCACGCCCCCTCGCCGATCCAGGTGTGGTCGCCGACCGTCAGCTTCCACGGCCACAGCACCCGCACGCGGTGACGGATGAGCACCCCGGTTCCGATCTCGGCGCCGAAGGCGCGCAACAGGGCCGCCCTGACCCGGGCCGGGGTGAACCATGCCATGAAGACCGTGTTCATCACCGCGAACCAGAGCGCCTGGACGAGTTTGCCACGCCCCTTGTCGTATCCGGCCAGTGTGAAGGCCGGGAGATCACGCATCGATCCATCCCCCCAACGGCGCCTTTCCAGACGCTACTTCGCCACACTCTAGTAGCTGTCCGCTCACCACAGGCGCGGCGTCGATACACTGCGGCGGGGATCTTTTTCGGGGGCGGGGGCGCCATGACGCAGCAAACGGACCGGAGCACGACGGCGATCGGGTCGCCGGAGCCGAGTTCGCCCGAGCGCACCGCCGTGCCGCTTTTCTCACCGCGCACGCTGCTCTCACGCGCGCTGTCGGTCCCGCTCGTGCTCGGCTTCTCGGCGTTCCTGCCGCTGCTGGTACTGGTCCAGCCGGGCACGGGCCTGCGCGACTCCGCTTTGTGGATGCAGTTGGTGCTGACGATGTACGCGGGCACCCGGCTGTCGGCGATGATCCTCACCAGCCGCCGCAAGCTGCTCGCCGGTTCGTTCTGGCTGTTCGTCTACATGGCGATGGGGGTGGCGCCGCTCGCCCAGGCCGTGCTCGGACGCACACCGACCCCGGTGGTGGGGGCGCGCACCGATCTGACCGAGGCCGTCTCGCTCGTCCTGATCGGCTGTGTCGCCTTCGACATCGGCTCGCTGCTGGCCCGCCAGCGGCCGGGCCGGGAGCGGGACGACAGGCTGCGCCCGGCGCTGGTGCACCGCCGCCGCCTGTACCTACTGGCACTTGTCGCCTTCGCCGGCTCGGCGCTCCTTGTGGTCAAACTGGGCGGCCCCGCGGTCTTCTTCACGAGCCGCCAGGAGATCACCAGCAGCGTCGAGGAAGCGGGACTCTCCCAGGCGGACTCGCAGGCCGGCCAGGCCATCGTGCGCGGCTTCGGCACCGTGCCCGCCCTCATCGCCTGGCTGGTGTACACGCGGTGGCTGGTGACCTCGCGGCGGGCCCGCCGTTCCATGGTGATCATCACCGTGTGGCTGGCGCTGGCCGCGCTGAACGCGGTGGTCAACAACCCGATCTCCAATCCGCGTTTCTGGTTCCTCACCGTCCTCTTCTCACTGCTGTTCACCGTCTTCCCGGTGAGTGCCACGCTGTACCGGATCGCGCTGAGCCTGGGCGTGGTGATGGCGCTGATCGTCTTTCCGTTCGCGGACCGGTTCCGCTACGACGACGCCAACTACCGTCCGTTCCAGACAACTTCACCCCTGGAGCCGCTGGCCCTCAAGGACTACGACCAGGTCGGCATGTTCGCGAACACCATCACCTACGTGCAGTCGAAGCGCGGCCACACCTACGGTCGCCAACTGGCTGGCTCGGTACTGTTCGCGGTACCCCGGTCGCTGTGGCCGGGCAAGCCGATGGACACCGGCGTGGTGATCGGCCAGTGGATGGGGGCGACCAACACCAATCTCTCGTCTCCCGTGTGGGCCGAGTTGTGGATCGACTTCGGCCCGGTCGGCATGACGGCGGGGTTCGTGGCCCTGGGGTACGCGGCGGCGCGGGTCGACTACCGCTATGCGCGTCGGGCGGTGCGCCGGGCCCCGCCGGGCAGCCTGATCGCGCTGACCGTGCCCCTGGTCGCCGGGTACTCCTTCATCCTGCTGCGGGGGCCTCTGCTGCAGGCGTCGGGGCGTGTGGCGATCGCGGCGTGCTGCATCGCGCTGATCACCACTTTCCGGCAGGACCGGGCGACCGGGCTGCGCTGAACAGGGACGGCCGGGCAGATCCTGCCGGCTCTCAGCCCGTGGGGACAGCCGGGACGGGAGCGGCCGTAGGCCGCTCCTCCGCGCGCGGGCGGGCAACGCGTGTCCAGGCCGCCACCGCCTTCAGCGCGGAACCCGCGGCCAGTCCCCAGGCCGCGCCCAGCGCCGACCCGCTCAGCAGGTATCCGCCGAGCATGAGGACGACCGAGAGCAGCGAGAACACCACCTGCACCGACAGTGTGGCGCGCGGGCTGAGCACCCGCAGGGTCACCAGAGCACAGGTACCCAGGCCCATCACCGCGTACTGGGCACCCGAGGCGGGCAGCAACGCGGAAGCCGACTGCCAAGTGGCGCCGAGGAGTTGACGTCCCACACTGTCGGGCAGGGCGTAGAGCACCAGTCCCCAGGCGAGCCCGACGGCGCAGAGCGCGAGGCCGAGCACGGCGGCGGCGCGGGCGGTGGCCCGGCGGCCTCTGAGACGGCCCAGCAGCGGCGGCCCGAACGCGTTGACCGAGTTGAACAGGACGTTGAGCGGGCCGAAGAGCGTGGTGGCCCCGCGCAGCGCTCCGACCGCCAGCGGGGCGGCGAACAGCCCGAGGCCCAGCACGGCGAGCTGGCTGGAGGCGTTGCCCACGGCGAACTCCACCACGAAGCGCTGTCCGAGGTGACCCCGGCGCACATAGGGCAGCAGGTCGGCTCGGGCGCCGCGCACATGGGGCCACAGCAGGCGCAGGCCGAGCAGCAGCGCCGGCACAGCCGACAGTCCCCAGACGGCCACGAGCAGCCCCGGCGCGGTATGCCGGGGCAGGAGCAGCAGCGCGGGGACCGCGCACACCAGGCGCAGGCTGTCCGCAGCCAGCGCCAGGCCAGGGCGCCGCAGGGTGGAGAACGCGTACCGCAGCCCGTCCTGCACCAGCACCAGCGGCAGGACGAGCCCCAGGGCGAGGAAGGCTCCGCCCGGCCCGGCCCAGCCGTCGGTGACGACGGCGGTGACCGCGCCGACGGCGGCAAGCAGGGCGCCGACGGCCGTGGCGGCCAGCGCGGTGAAGGAGACCGCGGACCGACAGGCGGCCCCGGTGTCGCCCCGGGTGAGGACGACGGCCTGGCCCACGTACGCCATGTTGAGGCCGAGCAGGACCGTGAAGGTCAGGTAGACCATCGAGAAGGTGGCGAACCCGTGCACGGTGGAGTCACGGGCGGCGATCACCAGCACGGCGATGTTGGTGAGACTGGATGCCGCCTGGTCGAGCACGGAGGCGAACACAGCCGTCGAACGCCGCGATACGCGCGGCGGGTCGGATGTCGGCGGCTGCTCCCCCGGGGCGGTCACCGGTCCCCCGAGCGGACGGTGCGCAGAGCCACCGTGTCGCCGCCGTCGCCGTCGAGGTGTCGCCCGGGCTCGGGGCGGGTGCTGGACGGAGCGGGGCGGGCTGCCGAGCTCCTGGGCTCGCGGTGCCGGTTACCGCGGCGGGCGGCGTTCGCCGATGCGCCCCGGCGCGACTCGGTGTGCGTCACCGCACCGAGCACGGTGCCCCCCGCACCGACTATCAGCTCGCGGATGCGAACCAGGTCGGCGCGGTGCACGGTGCGCGGGTCGCAGACGATGAGCACCCCGTCGACACGGTCCACGAGAGCGAGGGCGTCGGCGTAGGCGAGGACGGGCGGGGCGACGACCACGACGGTGGCATCGGGATCGTCGGCCTCGGCGATCAGCCGGGTTGTGGCCGCGGAGGTCAGCGCGCGCGGGACATTGCGCACCCGCTCGCCGGGGACGAGGCCGAAGGACCCGGACTCGGCCGCGTCGACCATGAGTTGGCCGCGACCGGGCCACTCACCCTCCGTGTGCTCAGGGACGCGGCTCCAGCGGGGCCGGGACGCGGTGGACACGTCGAGCCGTTCGGAGAGAGACGGGGTGCGCAGATCGGCCTCCACGAGCAGCACGTTCTTGCCGGTCTCCGCGAAGGAGGCGGCGAGGTTGACCGCGACGGCCACGCTCGACTCCATGGAACCGCGCGGGGCGACGACGAGCAGGCGGCGCCGGTCGGCGAACCTCTCGTCGTAGGCGAGCCGGAAGGCGATCGAGCGGTACTCCTCTGCCGCCCGGGAGTCGGTGCGGCCGACCACCAGGGCACCTGCCGAGCCGCGTGGCAGCGCGCCGAGGACGGGACCGCGCACCGCACGGGCCACGTCACCGGCCGAGCGCGGCGCGGGATCGAAGACCAGGCGCACCCAGGCGCCGAGCAGGCCGAGGCCGACGCCGACGCCGCCGCCGAGGCCGAGCGAGAGCGGCAGGCCCGGCCCGTCGGACGAGGTGGGGACGGTGGCGTCGCGGATCACGTTGCCGGGCGTCATGTCGAGCGCCTTCAGACTGGTGATCTTGCTCCGCAGGTCGGTGATGCGGTTGAGCAGGTTGGCCTGCACCGCGTAGGCGGAGTCCGCGGCAGAGCCGTCGGACAGTCCCTTGATTCGCTGGGAGAGTTCGTCGTTCTGCTTGGCGACGGGATCGAGCTGGTCCTGCAGGCTCTTGAGCATGGAACCCCGGACGGATTCCCACTGTTCCCTGCGCAGGTCGACGTAGGACCGCGTCAGGGCGTTGGCGCGCCGCGCCGCCTCCTTCGGGTCGGAGGCGTTGTACGTGAAGTGCAGGACGAGGGTCTGCGGCGGGTTGGTGACCTGGAGCCCGTGCTGGAGCCGGTCGACCTCGTCCGCGCCCATCCCGAGTCGCTTCGCGGCGCCTTCGGCGACCTTGCGGCTGAGCGCCGTCTGCCGCTCGGACCCCATGTTGATCGCCTTGTCGCTGGAGAGGGTCGGTGCGAAGGGGTCACCGGTGGGGGCACGAAGCACGATGTCGGTGGTGGCGGCGTAGCTTTCGGCGCCGGTGATGCCGAGCCAGGCCCCGGCCAGCAGCCCGACGCCGACGCCGCCGCCGATCAGCCAGCGGTAGCGCAGCAGTTGACGGAACTGCTCGCGCAACTGCTCCGGCTCGTCCTCCCCCCGGACGGGAACGTGTGCGTCGCTCACCTGCCAAGACCCCCCAAAGCCTCGTCGATCAGCGCGTCGATCCGCGCAAGACCTGCTGCCCGTGACAGACGAGCAGTCACATGGCGCGGCCCCGCAGCGCCCAACTCGTCGGCCATCGCCGGATCTTCGACGAGTCTACGCACTGCTGACAGGAATTGATCGGGATTCTCCGGTTCCACGAGCATTCCGGCACCGGAGCGCAGCACCTCGCGGGCCGTGCCGCCTTCGGCGGCGACGGAGGCGACCACCGGGCGGCCGGCCGCGAAATAGGAGGTGAGCTTGGAGGGGACGCTCATGTCGAGGACGGAGGCGCGCTGGGTCACGGCGAGCACGTCGGCTGCGGCCAGCACGTCGGGGAAGTCGGCATCTGCGGCGGGGGGCAGGAACTCCAGATTGGGCAGTCCGAGGCCACGGCGGGTGAGGTACTGGCGCTGGTTGCCGTCCCCCATCAGCACGATCCGGGTGGCCGGGTCGCGGCGGGCCGCCTCCACCAGCACGTCCAGCCCCTGCTTGAGGCCCATGTTGCCGGAGTGCAGGACCACGGTCTGCTCCGGCCGCCAGCCGAGGCGCTCACGGGTGCGGGCACGGGGCGCCGAAGGAGCGTTTATGTGCGACCAATTGGGAACCAGGCGGATGCGTCCTGGATCAACGCCCATGGCCCCCACCCGCTCGACGAACGTCTCATGGATGACGCCGACGAGGGTGGCCCGTCGCAGCACCCACGACTCCGCACGCTCGGCCAGCTCAGCGGCGCGGCCGCCGCCCTGGATGCCGGACTGTGCGGCGGCGGCCCCCATGAGGTCCTGCACGACCGGCACGTACGGGGCGTGGTGCCGGGCGGCGATACGGGCGCCGAGCACTCCCCCGGCGAGGCTGGGCAGTTGGGCGAGCACGGCGTCGACGCGCCCGGTGCGGGGCGGAGCGGCGAGACCGTGGGCGAGGATCGAACCCTCGAACAAGGCTCTGCGCAGGGCGCTTTGTCGCGCCGGGACGCTGTGCCGACGACGGTGGACGGTGACCCCGGCACGCTGCTCGGTGGTCCGCCACACCTTGCCGTAGGCGGGGTCGAGGCGCCAGGACGGGTAGTGTGGAAGCCCGGCGAGGACGTGGGTGTCGTGTCCGCGGCTCGCCCAGTGCTCGGCAATGCCGGTGGCGTACGGGCCGATACCCGTGTGCTCGGGCGCGTAGTTGGTGGACACCAGGAGCAACCGACGTCTATACGGGGCGAGTTCACCCTCCTCGTCAGTAACTGCAGTGACGTCCGGCTGAGTGGTGCGCTGCCGCGGCACGGAGGCCGCTGCGCGGGCAGTCCCGCTCCCGTCCCGATTGCGACGCTCGTCGTGGGTGTGTGTCACGCGACGAAACCCTCCCCCCGGCCGCCTCGGCGGCCTCCCCTGTGTGTTCGCGCCTTACGGGACCCCCGGTCCCACGCGCTGCTCGGCAGTGAACCAGGACGCACCCCAATTGTTCACCCTTCCTGCACCGAGCATGGACGCTATCGTCAAAGTCCGCCCCCCCCCCCCCCCCCCCCCCCCGCAAAGGAGTGCGCACAGGGGGACATCATCGATCGCGGGGGGCATCTGTGCCATTGAGCAAGGCGCATCGCGTGGGCTACGCGCCGGGCGCATACGATCTTTTCCACATCGGGCACTTGAACATCCTGCGCCACGCACGTGCCCAGTGCGACTGCCTGGTGGCAGGCGTGGTCTCGGACGAGATGGCCGAACGGGCCAAGGGCAGGCGGCCGATGATCCCGCTGGTCGAGCGGCTGGAGATCGTCCGGAGCATCCGGTACGTGCACGCCGCGTTCGTCGAGACCGTAGAACGCGATGACGACGGCGAGTTGGAAGCCGAGCGGCACCAGCAGCAATCCGTCGGCCGCGGTCGGACCGACCCCGGCCCGCACCGACTCCAACGCGGCGCCCGAGCTGACACCTCGTCAGTGAGGTCAGCAGAGGATCAGCATCGACCTGCCCGAAGACGGTTACACGTGACGCCGGCTGCACATAGGCTGTCCTCCCTGAGATCTCCGCCGACCTGGCAGAACGCAGCCCTGGAGCCGATCCGGCAGAGCTAGGAGCCGCCCCGTGTTCTACTACGTGCTCAAGTACGTCATTCTGGGGCCGCTGCTGCGCTTGCTGTTCCGGCCCAGGATCGAGGGACTGGAGCACATCCCGGAGCAGGGTGCGGCCATCGTCGCCGGCAACCATCTGTCGTTCTCCGACCATTTCCTGATGCCCGCGATCATCAAACGGCGCATCACCTTCCTCGCCAAGGCGGAGTACTTCACCGGCCCGGGCCTCAAAGGGAGGCTGACTGCCGCGTTCTTCCGCAGCGCCGGGCAGATTCCGGTGGACCGGTCCGGGAAGGACGCGGGGCAGGCCGCGATCCGTGAAGGGCTCGGGGTGCTGAGCAAGGGCGAACTGCTCGGGATCTACCCGGAGGGCACCCGTTCGCACGACGGCCGGCTCTACAAGGGCAAGGTCGGTGTCGCGGTCATGGCACTCAAGGCGCGGGTGCCCGTCGTGCCGTGCGCGATGGTCGGAACGTTCGAGATCCAGCCTCCCGGCAGGGTCGTGCCGCGCATCAAGCAGGTCACCATCCGCTTCGGTGAGCCGCTGGACTTCTCCCGCTACGCGGGCATGGAGGATCAGAAGGCGGCGATCAGGGCGGTCACCGACGAGATCATGTACGCGATCCTCGGGCTCTCCGGCCAGGAGTACGTCGACGAGTACGCGGCCAAGGTGAAGGCCGAACAGGCCGAGCAGGCAAAGAAGTTCCCGAAACGGCGACGCTGACGGCGAATCCGCGACGCGCGAACTCCCATGGTCCGACGGGCCGGCCACCACCTAGCGTGCACCTCATGAGCAAGGGACACGCATGGGTTCTCGGAGCAACGGGACAGATCGGGCGGGTGGCCGTGCGGGCGCTCGCCGAGGACGGCTGGAAGGTGACGGCGGCCTCGCGCGCGGGCGGCCGGGACGAGCGATGGGCCGATGAGGTACGAACAGTCGCCCTCGACCGCGACGAGGAGGGGGAACTCGCCGTGGCGCTGGGCGACGGGTGCGACGTGCTGGTCGACATGGTGGCGTACGGCGAGCAGCACGCCCGGCAGCTGACCGGGCTCGCCGACCGGATCGGTTCGGCCGTCGTCATCTCCAGCGGCGCGGTGTACGAGGACGACCGCGGCCGCAGTTTCGACACGCAGGGCGAGCCCGACGGCGCGCCGCAGTACCCGCTGCCGATCCCGGAGACGCAGGCCACGGTGGCACCGGGCGCTGCCACGTACGGGACCCGGAAGATCCGGCTGGAGCGGGATCTGCTGGCGGCGGGTGACGCCCTGCCGGTGACGCTGTTGCGTGCCGGTGCGATCCATGGCCCGTACTGCCGCTCCCCGCGCGAACTGTACTTCGTGAAACGGCTCCTGGACGGCCGCAGGTGCCGGGTGCTCGCGCACCATGGTGCGAGCCGGTTCCATCCGGTCCATGTGTCCAATATCGCCGAGCTGATCAGGCTTGCCGCCCTGCGGCCCGGATCGCGGGTGCTCAACGCGGGCGATCCGCAGGCGCCCACGGTCGCGGAGATCGCGTCGGCGATCGACGGCGTGCTGGGCCTGGAGACGGAGACGGTGCTGGTGGACGGACCGCCTCCCGCGGGGCACGTGGGCGAGACGCCGTGGAGCAGTGCCCATCCCATCGTGTACGAGATGACGGCCGCCGAGAAGGAGATCGGCTACCGGCCGGTGACCGGCTATGCGGAGTCGCTGCCGGAGACCGTGGAGTGGCTCGCCGCGCGGCTGGACGGACGGGACTGGCGGGACGCCTTCCCGGCGATGCTGCGGGCGTACGGCGAGGTCCTCTTCGACTACTCGGCGGAGGACGCCTGGTTGGAGCGGTACGACCGGGGGGTGTGAACGGTCCTCGTACGGGAGGACGGGCGGCCGGTGGTTCCTGTCCGGCCGCCCGTCCCCGTCACTCAGTCGCCTACGGCTTCGGCGTGGCGTGCGGGGTGCACGTCACGTCCTGCCCGTCGGTCTGCCCGGTGAGCAGGTAGGTGTCCACCCGCTCGTTGATGCAGGGGTTGACCTGGCCCGTGACGCCGTGCGAACCGGCGTCCTTCTCGGTGATCAGACGCGAACCCTTGAAACGCTTGTGCAGCTCGACGGCGCCCTCGTACGGGGTGGCGGCGTCACGCGTGGACTGCACGATCAGCACCGGCGGCAGGCCCTTGCCGGTCTTGACCTCCAGCGGGGTCTGCTGCTTGGCCGACCAGGTCGCACAGGGCAGGTTCATCCAGGCGTTCGCCCAGGTCATGAACGGGTAGTCCTTGTGCAGCCGGGTGTTGTCGCGGTCCCACTGCTGCCAGTTGGTGGGCCACTTGGCGTCCGCGCACTCGACGGCCGTGTACACGGCGTTGCCGTTCTCGGAGGAGGCGTTCCCCGCGAGGTCCGACATGTTGGGGCCCGCGGCCTTGACCAGCGCCTGGGTGTCGCCGGCCCGGTAGTCGCTCCAGGTCCGGGCGACGAGCGCCCAGGTGGAGTCGTAGTACGGCGCGTTCTGGAAGAATCCGATGAGTTCGGCGGGTCCGACGACCCCACCGATCGGGTTCTTCTTGGCCGAGGCACGCAGCTTCAGCCACTCCTGCTCCACCTGGGCAGGGGTGGTACCGATGTGGAAGGCCGCGTCGTTCTGGGCGACCCATGCCTTCCAGTCGTCCCAGCGCTTCTGGAAGGCGATGTCCTGGTTGAGGTTGGCCTCGTACCAGATGTTGTCCTTCGCCGGATTGACCACGCTGTCGACGACCATGCGCCGGACGTGATCCGGGAACAGCGTGCCGTAGACCGCCCCGAGGTAGGTGCCGTAGGAGACGCCCAGGAAGTTGAGCTTCTCCTCACCGAGCGCGGCGCGGATGACATCCAGGTCGCGTGCGGTGTTCGGTGTGGTCATGTGCGGCAGCATGTCGCCGCTGCGCTCGGCGCAGCCGTCCGCGTACTCGGCGGCGAGCTTGCGCTGGGCGCGCTTGTCGGCCTCGCTGTCGGGTACCGGGTCGGGCTTCGGGGCCTTCACGAACTCCTGCGGGTCGACGCAGGAGATCGGCGCCGAGTGGCCGACACCGCGGGGGTCGAAGCCGACGAAGTCGTACGCCTTCGCGGTCTTCGTCCACAGCGGGTTCTTATTGGTGATCCGGGTGGGGAAACGCAGCCCGGAACCACCGGGGCCGCCCGGGTTGTAGAGCAGCGCGCCCTGTCGCTCCTCCTCCGTGCCGGTGCTGACGTGCCGGTCGACCGCGAGCTTGATCTGCTTGCCGTCGGGCTTGGCGTAGTCGAGCGGAACGGTCACCCAGCCGCACCGAACAGCGGTGGGCAGGGCCCAGTCGGCCGGGCAGTCCTTCCAGTCGATGCCGGCGTGGGCCGCCCGTGCGGCGGCGATCTGGACGCCGCGCGCCTCCGAACCGCTGTGGTGGCGGCCTTCGGCTGTGGCTGCTGGTGCGGTTATCGCGCCGACTATGAGCGTGCCCGCGATCAGAGTGCCGGCCGAGCCGAGCACTGCTGTGCGTCTCAAGTGGAACCTCCCCCATTGTCTGAAGCGCCGCAGGTAGCGGCGCCGTTCACATCGGGTCCTCCCGCGGATCCTGTCGTCCATGGGGTTCCTAGGAACAGGCTGTACACGCACTTCTTTACCGAATCGATAACCGGAGTCCCGTGTCCCGCTGAGCGGTGTTCACTCGCGTCCGGCGTCCAGCAGCTCGTCCAGGGCGCCGTCCAGGACGGTACGCAACAGTCGGGCATCGGGGGCCACGGCGGTCACCAGCACCCCGGGGCCGGCGAGACGGGTGAGTACGGCGGTCGGCCCAAGCAGTCGCGTCTCGGGGCATTCATCCTCGAATGCTGGTCCACGACCAGGAGTTGACCGACCGCGATGGCCGCCGAGTACGGCCCCGCCGTCCCAGCCGCCGGGCGCCCCGGGACCGTACGCCACCTCCTGGTCGAGCAGCGGACGACCGGCACGGTGGACGGTGAGGCGGGCGCCGAGAGTGCCGGTGGACTCGCCGTACCGACCGAGGATCTGCTCCTCACGCAGCACCAGCCGTGCCGTGGCGGCGAGTTCGACCCGGGTGGTCATGTGCAGATCGCTGCCGGACGAGGAAATGAGCTGCTCCGGAAGTCAGTTGAGCACGGCCCGCTCCCCCACGGTCAACGCGATGTCGTACGAGGCGGGTTGGGGTATCCGCCCGGGTCCTGGCAGCGCAACGGTGGCCGCGGCGGAGTCCACCGTGAGCCGGGCGCCCTCCTCGACGCGCACAGCGAGGGACAGCCGGTCGCCGCCCAGCGGTGCGCTCATCGCGCCGACGACGGTGACGCGGGCGTACGGGGCGGTGGTGGCCCTGGTCCTGCGCAGGGCGAGCGGCCCGTCGCTCTCCAGCACGGGAAGGGCCGTGGCGCCGCGGCCGTCGAGGACGGCGGTGATCCGGGCGGCCGCCTGGACATCAGCCCGCGCAGGCCGTCCTCCAGCACCTCGGGCGCGGCGTCCCCGAACATCGCCAGCTGCGCGACGAACCCCCTGGGCGGTGGCGATCAGCGTGCGGGCCACATGGTCGGACGTCACATCCGCGGCGAGCATGCCGGTGTCGCGGTACACCTCGACCAGCTCCGCCCAGGCCGGCCGCAGACCGCCAACTGACGCTCGCCGTCTGGGTGGCCCTGGGACTGACGGCCGTTCTCGCCGGAGGCCGGCGCCGGAGGTCCCGGCACCCAGCACGCCGGAGCCGGCCCTGGCGGGCTGAGCCCCACCGTCACGGCCGCCGTGCGCCCCCCGCCGTAGCGGACGGGAATGCACGGCTTCTGCGTGCAGGGGCGGTCAGTTGCCCCCCTCGCGCTGTCCCCGGTGTTCCGCCGCGATGCCGAAGCGCCGCCGTTCGCCCGGAGCGGACGCCGCAGAGCCGATCGAGGAGACCGAGCTGATCACCTGCTCCTCCCCAACGGCCGCGTCATTCTCAAGTCGCTCCAGGTCAGCGGCCGAGACGAGCGCAACGAGCGGCTTTCCGTGCCGCGTCACCACGACTCGCTCGCCGCCGTAGACGACGCGGTTGATCAGTTCGGCGAGTTCAGCTCGCGCTTGCGTCACCGGAATCTCGTAGGCCATAGTCCCCAGCCTATGTAATGTCCACCTGGTCCGCCGTGGTCCGTGGCGACAGCAATTGTCCAGGTCAGAGGCTCTCGTGTGCTCCCGTGCGCTCTCGTCTGTGAGAGATGTGTGAGACGAGGTGAGACGAAGAGTTTTCTGGTTGCCCTGAATCCTGGCGGTCTCAGCGGGGATCAACGCCTCACATGACGCGATCGGGCTGGTGCAGCCAGACGTCCTGGCCGTGAGGTCTCCCGGCCAGCCCGAAGGCGTCGGCGGGCGGCTCACCGAGACCAACATTCCGCGCGCACAGCCTCGGTCTGGTCCCACAAGCAGCGCGGCCCGCGCCCGCCGCCGTCGCGTGTGCGACATCCCCCGGGTTCCCCTGAGCGGACATCCTCCACTTCCGGGCGGCGACGGACGACCCAGGCGGCGACCTGGGCACCTGGCAGGCATTCGGCGGTGGGCGGCTATCGTCTTGCGACATCGCGTGCGGCCACTACGAGATGCTGGATCCCGCTCCGCTCGCCTCCATCGGCAAGGTGCTGTCGGACCGGGCCACGGGACGCCGTACGACTGAAGGGACGGCAGGGCAATGAGCAATCCGGCGGAGCTGGACCTGCTGGAGCTGGATCTCACCGATCCAGCGCTGCACGCGGAGCACGACCTCCGGGGTGTGGCGGCATCTGAGGACGCATGATCCCGTCCACTGGCAGCCGGGACGCGGCTCCCGGCCAGGGTTCTGGGTGCTGACCCGCCACGCGGACGTCACGGCCACGTACCGAGACACGGAGCGGTTCCGCTCGGACGGGGGCAATGCCCTCGACACCCTGCTGGGCGGCGACGCAGCTGGCCCGGACGGCTGTCGAAACCGCGTACGCCGCAGAGCTCGACCACCACAATTACACCTGGTAGAGAACCGTGCACACCGGCCCGCCGCCCCAGAGACACAAAAGAGAGTGCGGCGGGCCAGCCAGTGCCCGCATCTGAGATGGTCACGCACCGGGCTCGACGGCCACGCCGGTCAACCGCACGAGCTGCTCGGCGAATCCCGGGTAGCTGGTGGCCACTGCGTCCCAGCCCTGGATCTCGCTGGTGCCCTCGGCCGCGCATGCGGCGGCTACCGCCGCCGTCATCGCGATCCGGTGATCACCGCAGGCGTCGACAACGCCGGCGTGAAGCTGGGTTCCGTCCTCGATGACCAGGCCGTCCTCAGTCTCGCTCACGCGCACGCCGAACGCCCTCAGCATGTGCACGGTCGTCGTGATCCGGTCGCTCTCCTTCGCCCGCAGCTCGCGAGCACCGGAAATGACCGTGGTGCCCTCGGCGACGGCCGCCGCCATAGCCAGGGCCGAATCCCGTATTTGAGCCCCACGCGTCTGGGCGGACGGCGGCTACACCGGCTCGATCGTCGACTGGTGTCGCGAGAGACTCGCCTTCGCCCTCAAAGTCGTCAAACGCAGCCGGGTGCCCGTGGGGGTGCGGATGGCCGCGCACAGGTCGCCGCCGATCAGGGACTGCTCCTGCGCCGCCAGATAGACCGATCCCACCCGCAGCGGGCCGATCCGGCGCGGCAGTGGCCGCAGCACTACCCGCTGCGTGGCCTCCGACACCGTGCGCACCAGCGCCAGCTCACGGGCGTGCCGCGCGCGCAGATAGCGGAAGACGGTCACCATCACCGACATCACCAGCAGGGCGATGATCTGCGAGCCGAAGGAAATCGTGCCCCCCATCAGGTGGCCGCCTTGAAGGCCGATGACGAGCATGCCCGCCACCGCGAGGGCGGCGATCGCCCCGGTGGTGAGGGTGGAGGTGAAGGACGCGGTGAGCGCCGGCGCCACGATCAGCAGCGACGGGCCCAGCGGCAACCCGTGCGGGGCCAGCACGTCGGTCAGCACGATCGCCACAATCAAACCCAGCGGAAATGCCAGCAGGGCGTCACCGGCCTGCCGTGAGCGAGGGCGGTGTGCAAACCGCTGCCGCAGACGCATACCTCCTGCCTACATCCTGCCGGGCAGTTCCGCAGGCGCAGGAACGCGACTGGGACGCAGGCCAGCAAGGTCTTGCAGCACCCTGACGGCACCCAGGGACCCGGCTGAGCGATCCCGTAGACGGCTGGAGACTTGCGGCGCTCTCTCGCACCGCGCCCTGACCTGGCCCGTCGGCGTTCGGAAAGCCGCCGGGGACCATCAGCTTGTCATCAGATTTTCTGCTCCGCCCCGCCCCAGGATCCACTCGTGGCCCTCGCGTAGATGGCCGATAGTGGAAGAGAGCAGCCCGCTAGGAGCCTCATGCACCGTCGCGAAGTATTCGATCAGGCGGCCGACGCAGCGGAGGTACGCCTGGGTGGCCTGTGGCCGAACGAATTGCTGGTGGCCGGGGTGCGGGTGGACGCCTTGGGCCGCATCGTCCACTGGGATGCGGCGGCCGAGGCCCTGCTCGGCTATCCGGCGTCGGAGGTGCTGGGCAGCCGGGGCGAGCTGCTCATCCCGGCGGAAGGTCGCTCCGCGGCCTGGTCGCTGCTGGAGCGGGTCGCCGCCGGCCGTGCCACGACGGGGCCGTGCACGGCGCGGCACCGGGACCGGCACCTGATGGAGCTCGCGGTGTGGGCCTATCAGGTGCCGGAACGGTCCGGTGCCGGCGGCGATGTGCTCGTGTTCCTCGTGGACGTTTCCGCGGCGTTGGAGATGCGGGTGTCCCGCGCCGTTCTGGACGGGCTGTTCAGCCGCTCGCCGATCGGGCTGTGCGTCTTCGACAGCGAACTGCGCTACCTGCGTGTCAACACCGCCCTGGAGGCGATCAATGGCGTGACCGAGGCGGGGCACCTCGGTCGGCGGCTGTCCGAGGTGCTGCCCGGTGTGAACAGCGCCGAGGTGGAGACCGTGATGCAGCGGGTGCTGGACACCGGCGAGTCCGCGGCAGTGCTGCTGCAGCGCAGCCTGCTGCCGCACCGGCTGACTCCCCCGCCCGGGATCGAGGTCGCCCACTGCTACCGGCCCGCAAGCGACGTCAACGTGGTCGGCGGTGACTGGTACGACGTCGTTGAGATGCCCGAAGGACGGACCGCCCTGATGGTCGGGGACGTCATGGGACACGGCATCGCGGCCGCGGCCGCCATGGGTCAGCTGCGCAGCACCATGCGGGCGCTCGCCCGACTGGCGCTGCCCCCCGAGCAGCTGCTGCGGCAGCTCGACACCTGCCTGGAAGACCTTCCCGACACACCCCTGGCCACCTGCACCTACGCAGTTTGCGAACCGGCGGCCGGCTGCTGCTCGATCACCCGGGCAGGCCATCCCCCACCCGCCGTCATCCACCCCGACGGCACCGCCGAACTACTGGAACTGCCCGCCGGAGCGCCACTGGGCGTCGGCGGCATCGACTTCGTACCGACCGACCTGCCACTGCCCCCAGGCAGCATTCTCACCCTCTACACCGACGGCCTCGTCGAGACCCGCTGCACGGACCTCGACCAGCGACTGACCCAGCTCCGCGACGTGCTGACCACCAACTCCGCGCTGCCGCTGGACGCCCTCAGCCGAACCGTACTGGACCGGCTCGCCCCCGCACCCGCCGACGACGTCGCCTTGCTGCTCGCCCGGATCAGCACCCCAGAGCCGTAGGAGTGAGCGGCATGGACGCGTCAAATCGCGG
Source organism: Streptomyces sp. NBC_00873 (assembly GCF_045207415.1). Taxonomy (NCBI): domain Bacteria; kingdom Bacillati; phylum Actinomycetota; class Actinomycetes; order Kitasatosporales; family Streptomycetaceae; genus Streptomyces; species Streptomyces sp. NBC_00873. The sequence goes on along the minus strand of NZ_CP108803.1, from coordinate 7,812,844 downwards.
TCGCAGCACACTGCCACGACCACATCACAGCCCCGCCCGACGATCACGCTCGGTTGCGCGACCAGCACGCCGCTGTCCACGAGTTGTGGGAGCAGGGCATGTCGAAAGCGGCCATCGGCCGGAAACTCGGACTTCACCAAGCGACCGTCCGCAAGCTCGTCAACGCCCGCACCGTCGACGAGGTCATTGCCAGGACCCTCCAGCGGGCCCACGTCGTCGACCCCTATATCGGCTATCTCCACCAGTGGTGGAACGAGGGCGTCAGAAACGCCACCCAGCTCTACCGGGAGATCAAGGAACTTGGCTACCCCGGCGGTGAGTTGGCCATCCAGCGTCACCTTCGCCGCTACCGCGACGGACGCGGACACGCCCCCGAACCCGGCCCCAAGCCCCCCACAGTCCGAGAGGCCACCTCCTGGATCATGCAGCATCCCGAGCATCTCGCCGACAGCAGTGCCGACAAACTGCAGCAATTGCGGCAGCGCGATCCGGAACTGGACCGTCTCACTCTTCACGTCCGTAGGTTCGCCGCCATGATGACCGGACGCCACGGAGACCGCCTGGAAGACTGGATCGCCACCGCGGGATCCGACACTCTCACGCCGCTGGCCTCCTTTGCGAAGAACCTCCGCCGCAACCTCGACGCCGTCCGCAATGGCCTCTCCCTGCCGCACAGTTCTGGTGCTGTCGAGGGCAACATCAACCGGCTGAAGATGCTCATACGCCAGATGGGCAATGATGCCCCTATGGATGTCAAGTAGCGGTTGCGGCACGTGCGCGGCTGGCTACGGGGCTCGGAGTGGCGATGAGCCGGTAGACCTCCCGTGCGATGTAGCGCTTGAGGCAGCGGATGACTTCTCGGCGCGTCTTGCCCTCGGCAAGGCGTCGCTGCAGGTAGTTCCGGGTGCGGTCGTCCCAGCGCAGGCGGCTGAGGACGATCCGGTAGAGGGCAGCGTTGGCCTGGCGGTCGCCGCCGCGGTTGAGTCTGCGGCGCTGGGTCTTGCCGGAGGACGCTTCGACCGGGCTGGTGCCGCACAAGGCTGCGAAAGACGCCTCGCTGGTGAGGCGTTCGGGGTTGTCACCTGCGGCGATGAGCAGGGCTGCGGCGCTGTCCGGGCCGACGCCGCGTACGTCGAGTAGACCGGGCGTACTCGCCTTGACGGCCTCGGCTATCCGCTGGTTCAGGTCGTCGATCTCTTCGGTCAGGTGCTGGATTCGGCGGGCCAGCAGACGCAGGGTGTGCCGGGCAGCTGTAGCAGGCCCGGTCGCGTCCAGAGCTTCCAGTGCGGCGCACCGCTTGATCAGGTGCGGGTTGGTCAGGCTGGCCAGAGCCTCGCGCAGGGCGGAGTCGGCGCAGACCAGGACGCTCTTGAGCTGGTTGATGGCCTGGGTGCGGGACTTGATCGCGGACCCCTTGGCGAGTTTGAACAGCCGCAGCATCTCCACCGGGCCGTCGCTCGTCTTGGCCGCGGCGGTGGCGCGTCCGGACAGCACGGCGCGGGCGGCGGCCTCGGCGTCGACGGCGTCGGTCTTGCCGTGGCGCCGGCGGGCGGCCTTGTCCGGCTGGTTGACCTCCGTGACCTCGATTCCCTCGGCGTGCAGGTGGCGGGCCAAGGCCGCCCCGTAGGAGCCGGTGCACTCGACGCCGGAACGTCGCACCACTCCGAACGAGCGGGCCCAGGCGACGAGTTGGCGGTATCCCTGCGCGGTCGCCGGGAAGCTCCGGCCGTCCAAGGCGGCACCGAGCATGGTGATGACAGCCGCGGCGTGAACGTCCTTGTGGGTGTCCACGCCGAGCAGGACCTCCTCGGCGGCGTCGGCCGGGATGTTACACGGGGCAGCGGATTGCGTGATGCTGGGCAAGGTCGCCTTCTCCTGATCGCCTTGGGTGCTGGTGGCCGTCGCCGGGCCGGGGCGGTCAAGACTGTGACGGTGCCTGTCGCGAAGGCCCCTATCGGGACACGTCCCCTGCCCGGCGGCAGCACGCACCGCACCGAGCAGGCAGCCGACAGATCAATGCCAAGGCACACGGCCAGTCACGTTGCGAGTCAAGCCACCGCCCGGAGCGGCACCCGATCATCCTCACAGTCACGTTGGCGGATGGCGTGGGAGGATCCTCGGGTTGATCATGGTGGAGGGGGATCGTCCGTGGGGAGCACGTCGCCGTCGTACAAGGGGCACCGGTACCCGGTCGAGGTGATCTCCCACTGCGTGTGGCTGTACTTCCGCTTCCCACTCAGTTTCCGTGAGGTGGAGGAGCTGATGCTCCAGCGCAGCGTGATCGTCTCCTACGAGACGGTCCGGCGGTGGTGCGCCAAGTTCGGGCAGGCCTACGCCGACGGACTGCGTCGCCGTCGGCCCCGACCCGGGGGTAAATGGCATTTGGACGAGGTGTTCATCAAGGTCAACGGGGAGCGGAAGTACCTGTGGCGGGCCGTCGACCAGGACGGCAACGTGCTCGACATCCTCGTGCAGAGCCGCCGGGACAAGGCCGCCGCCCGGCGCTTCTTCCACAGGCTGATGAAGAAGACGAGCGCAGTGCCGCGCGTGATCGTCACGGACAAGCTCCGCTCCTACGGCGCGGCCCACCGCGAGGCCATGCCCTCGGTCGAACACCGCTCCCACAAGGGCCTGAACAACCGGGCCGAGAACAGCCACCAGCCCACGCGGCAGCGTGAACGCGCAATGAAGGGCTTCCGCAGCGTCGGCGCGGCCCAGCGGTTCCTGTCCGCGTTCAGCGGCATCTCACCCCACTTCCGGCCCCGCCGCCACCTGATGACCGCCCTCGAACACCGAGCCGAGATGACCACCGCTTCGCCATCTGGGACCAGATCACCGGCGCTGTCGACCGGCCCACCACGGCCTGAACACAGGCCCGGACCGCGGGCCCACCATGCCCCGACGCACCGTCAGACACTTACACGCCCAACAAGGTGACAGCGCCTCCGTCGCAGATGGACGCGGCAGGACGGTATCCGGCGGAGGCTCCGCAGGTCACTGGTCCATCCTCTGTGTGAGCTGGCGCTCGAGGCTGTTCTTCAGGTGGTTCGCCATGGCCTCCGCTGCGCGGTCGGCCTTCCTGCGCGAAATGGCGCGTAGGACACGTTCGTGTTCCGCCGGCGTCGGATCTTCGGAGACCTGGACACTGGCGATCCGGAAGATGTGCAGATGCGAGTGGAGCCGCTCCACGGCGTCCGCGAGCAACGGCCGGTGTGAGGCCAGTGCGACCGCGTCGTGGAACCGCTGGTCCAGAGCGGCGAAGCCGCGACCTCGGCCGTACGGCGTTGCGGACGCAGCTCGGCCCACCCGAGGAACACTTGACAGCCTAGCTGCTATATCGCCAGGCTGCTGATCGTGCCACTCCGCGCCCGCCTCCCGGCCGGCGCCCGAAGACCGAAGGTGCGAACAGGTGACCTCACGCTTCGTCCTGCGCTTGCAGGTGGATCCCGCCGACGACCCGACCCTGGTGGGCGACCGGCTGCTGGCCATGGCGCGCGCTGCTCGCGCCGAGGAGATCTGTGTCTTCCTCTTCGGCATGGAGTACAACGACGGTCACGACAGCCTCGACCGGATCGACCACTGGCTGACCGCCACACGCCCCTGGCGCACCCGGCTCCGCGCCGAGGGCATCGCGGTGAGCCTCAACCCCGGCCACACCGTCGGCCACAGCGACTGGGCCCGTTCACTGAAGCCGGACCAGCCGTGGCAGCCGATGACCGACCAGTACGGGACGACTGCCGCCGCCCAGGTGTGCCCCCTGGACCCGGAGTGGCGCGCGTACTACGCCGAGACGCTGCGCCGCTACGCGGCCGAGGACGTCGACGCGGTGTGGATCGAGGACGACATCCGGCTGCACAACCACCGGCCTCTGGACTGGGGCGGCTGCTTCTGCGAGCTGCACCTGTCCGAGTTCGCGCGCCGCACCGGCATCACCACCACGCGGGAGGAGTTGGTCGCAGCCTGTACCGCACCGGGCGAACCGCACCCCTGGCGTGGTCGGTGGCTGGACTTCTGGGAGGCCACGCAGCTCGAGCTGCTCGATTCCTGGCGCGGCATCCTCGGCGACCGGCTCGGTCTGATGTCCTCGCGCACCGATCAACACGCCGCCGAGGGTCGCAACTGGTCGGCGTGGCTGAAGCTGCCCGGGCTGCACCGCCCGCACTTCTGGGCATACTCCGACACGAACGGCGCCGAACTGCCGTACGCCTCGCTGCAGCTCGACATGCAGCGCTCGGTGCAGCCGGAAACAGTCCGCAGTCTGCCGGAGATCGAGTGCTGGCCGTACGGGCAGTGGAACAAGTCCTTCCGGCAGACCGCCGCGCAGATGTCGCTGGCCCATGTGCTCGGCTGCGACGGGCTGGCCATCAGCCTGTACGACTTCCTCGGCAACCACCCGGACGACGAACCGCGCCGGGCGACCTTCCTCGCCGAGTGGCGCGACACGTTCGACTGGCTCTCCGAGACGTTCCCCAAGTCCTTGCGGACTGTCGGTGTCGGCCTGCCGTGGTCACAGGCGACCGGCCGCCGGGTCCACACCGAGAAGGCACGCTGGCAGTCGCTCGTCGTGGAGCAGGGCGGATGGGCCGGCCTGCTCGGCGCCGCCGGGCACGCGGTGACCGGTCGCGGCGGCGCGAGGGTCAACGCCCTGTCCGGGGCCTCCACCTGGGCCTTCGACGACTCCGAACTGCGCAAGTGGCTGAGCGGCGGACTCCTGCTGGATTCCGTGGCCGCGCGCATCCTCTTCGAGCGGGGTTACGGCCCCCTGATCGGTTTGGCCTCTGTCCGCTCCGCGCCTGAGGGGTACGTCCGCGAGGTGTGCACGGACCCGGAGTTCGCGCTGCGGCCGGGCTGCGTGATCTCCCTCGACGTGGAGAGCTACGACCGGGCGGATTTGATGCACGGGGAACCTCTTCCGCGGGCACGCGTGGCGAGCGTCGTACACGATCAAATCGGGCGTGAGACAGGCCCCGGCCTGGTCCTCCATGACAACGATCTAGGCGGCCGCGTCGCGGTCGTCCCGTGGCCCGCACACACAGCGGACCGCGTACTGATGAACCCGCAACGCGCCGTCCAGCTCGGTGCCGTCCTCGACTGGATCTCCGACGCGTCCCATGCACGCGCCACGGGCCACCCCTGGCTGGTGACACAGGCGCTGACGGACGGTCGCGCCTGGCGCGTGGTCGTCTGGAACGCGTCCCCGGACGAGGCGGACGACGTCCGGGTCCGGCTCCCCGCAGGGATGCCGGAGCCAGCCGCGGCCGTCCAGGTCACCGCGCGCGGCGCTCGCATGACCGTGGGATGGAAGGACGGCCGGGTCGTGCTCGAACAGCCCCTGGGCCAGTGGGAGTACGTGGTGCTGAGCACCCAGGACTAACTGATCTGCCGTGCGGTGGCATCGGACGAATTGACAAGGCGTCACCACTTCAGTCCCGCCTATTGCCGTAATGATCCCATCAGATATCGGACCTCTATGAGACGGATTCATGTCACGGAGATACACACGTGGAGCGGTCCCGGGCGCGGCGGCCGGCGGCGTCGCCGCGACGGCCTTGACGGGTGTCCACCGCGCCGGGGCCGCCGCGGCACACCGTGCGGCGAGCGCCACGGCCCCCGTACAGGGCTCGCAGACTCTCTGGTACGACAAACCTGCCACGAGCTGGGAGCAGGAGGCCCTGCCGATCGGCGACGGCGCCCTGGGCGCCAAGATGTTCGGCGGAGTGGCCAGCGACCAACTCCAACTCAATGAGAAGTCGCTCTGGACGCGCGGACCGGGCAGCACCGAGGGGTATGACCACGGCGACTGGCCCGTCCCCCGCCCCGGAGCGACAGCCGACGTGCAGAAGGCCGTCGACGAGCACAGTTCGATGGATCCGGACGAGATATCGCGGCGGCTGGGGAACCCGACGTACGCGACCGTCGGCAAGGTCCCCAGCTTCGGCAACCACCAGAACTACGGCGACCTCTTCCTCGACATCGCCGGCGCGCCCTCCTCCCCCACGGGCTACCGCCGCAGCCTCGATATCGGCACGGCGCTCGCGGCGGTGAGCCACAGCGACGGGGAGACCCGCTTCAGCCGCGAGTACTTCGCGAGCCGTCCGGGCAACGTCGTCGAGGGACGTCTCAGCGCCGACCGTCCGGGCAAGGTCTCCTTCACACTGCGCTTCACGAGCGCCCGGAGCGGCACCTCCTTGACGGCCGAGAACGGGAGTCCGCGCATCCGGGGCGTTCTCGCCGACAACGGTCTCGTCCACGAGGGCCAGGTCCAGATCCTCATCAGCGGCGGCACCCGCACCGACGGCGACGACCGGATCACGGTGACCGGAGCCGACGACGCCACCTTTGTCCTGGCCGCCGGAACCGACTACGCCGACATCTGTCCCCACTACCGAGGTCCCGGCCCGCACCCACAGGTGACCGCGGCGGTCGACAAGGCCGCGGCACAGTTGTACGACGATCCTCGCGACGGCAGAAGGGTCGTCTCCCCCAGCTACTCCCCCGAGCAGGGCGCCTTCACCGCCGGCGCCTCCGTCTCGCAGCAGATCGTGTTCGATCTCCTGACGAACACCGCGGAGGCCGCCGAAGACCTCGGCGACGACAAGGAGTTCCGAGCGAAGGTGCTGGCGGCGCTCGACACCATGAACCCTGGCCTGCGCATCGGATCCTGGGGCCAGCTCCAGGAGTGGAAGGCCGACCTCGACGACCCCGCGAACACCCACCGCCACGTCTCACACCTGTTCGCGCTCCACCCCGGCCGACAGATCGACCCCGGCTCGGCCTACGCCGATGCCGCCCGGGTGTCGCTCACCGCACGCGGTGACGGGGGTACCGGCTGGTCCGAGGCATGGAAGATCAACTTCTGGGCCCGGCTCGGGGACGGCGACCACGCGGCCAAGATGCTCGGCGAGCAGCTGAAGTCGTCGACGCTGCCCAATCTCTGGGACACCCACCCGCCCTTCCAGATCGACGGCAGCTTCGGCGCCACCTCCGGCATCGCGGAGATGCTGCTGCAGAGCCACGCCCGCGACGGCGCCGTCCATGTCCTGCCCGCGCTGCCCGCCACCTGGCGAGAGTCGGGCTCGTACGACGGCCTGCGGGCGCGCGGGAACTTCACCGTCGGCGCGACCTGGCGTCAGGGCGCGGCGACGGAGATCCGGATCGCCTCCGGCAGCGGAGCGACCGCGCGACTGCACCATCCGCTGTTCGCGGGCAAGTTCCGTGTCGTGCGGGCGAACGGAAAGCCGGCGGACCACACGGTGCGGGACGGGGTCCTGACCCTGCCGACCCGGACGGGAGAGGAGTACCGGATCGTCGCCCAGGCGGGGGTGGTGCTGGAGCTGCCGGAGACCGTCGAGCCCGGCGGCTCCGTCGCCGTGACCACGACCCTGCGCGCCGTCGGCACCAAGACCCTGTCGGTCGGGCGTCTCTCCCTCGGCGTGCCCGAGGGGTGGACGGTCGAGCCGGGCGCGGTCAGGAACCCCCGCCTCAAGCCCGGTGAGTCCGCCGTCGCGGAGTTCTCGCTGACCGCTCCGAAGGACCGGCAGGGCAAGGTGGCGGTCGGCGCCACCGCACGTACCGACGACTGGACGGTCTCCGCTGCGCGTGACGTCCTCGCCTTCGACGCACCCGAGGTCGGCCCGCGGCAGCGCGTCGACACGACGCGGGGCGACTGGAAGGGCGCGTACGGGGCGGACGGCTGGGAGATCCCCGGCTTCGGGCGCAAGAATCCCACCGGGGTCGTGCTGGACACCTCGCAGGCCGGCGGTACCTGGACCTGGAACGGCAACAGCACCGAGGCGCGGGGCCCTCCAGCACCCCACGGAGTCGGGGCGCCGCATCCTGCCCTCCTGGTTCGGTGCCCCCGTGACCTTCACCGTCGACACCGGAAGCACAGCCAAGCGTGTCGCGCTGTATCCCGTCGACGGGGACGGGGTCGCGGGCGGCTTCCCACGCGACGAGGAGGTCGTCGTGTCCGATGCGCTCGACACCGTCCACGACTCCTTCCGTACTGGCCGCTTCGACGAGGGTTTCTGGCTCTCCTGGGTCGTCAAGTGCCGCGTGACGATCGCGCTCAGGAAGGCGGCCGGTGCGAATGCCGGCGCCAGCGGCGTATTCGTCGGCTGATTTCCGTTCCACGAACACAAGAGAATCGAGACTTCATGAGACACCTTCTGACGCATGGCGTGGCCTTCCTGTGTTCCATCGTGCTGGTGGCGGGGGCGTCGTCGGCCGCCGCCGCGGCGGACGGCGAGGGCCGCAGGGTTCATCACGTCGACTGCCGGGCGACCGGTGGAGGTGCGAACGGGTCACCTACCCATCCATGGCGCACTCTGGACCAGGTCAACTCCCTCGCCCTTGACGCCGGTGACCGACTCGTGTTCGCGCGCGGCTCACGGTGTACGGGCACGCTGGCTCCGAAGGGCGCCGGGCGTCCCGGTCACCCGCTGGTCATCGGCGCGTACGGCGAGGGGGCCAAGCCGGTGATCGACGGTGCCGGCGCCCCGGACGCCGTCCTGCTCCACAACACCGAGTGGGTGGAGGTCTCCGGTCTGGAGATCACCAACGCGGGGAACCCCGGCCGGAACAAACGCGGTGTCCACGTGCTGCTCGACGACTACGGCACGGGCACCCACTACTGGCTGACGGATCTCGTCATCCACGACGTGCTCGGCGACGACACGAAGCACACCGGCGGTTCCGCGGGCATCCTCTTCTCCGTCACCGGCTCCACGGTGGAGACGCGGTTCGACGACGTTCGCGTCGAGGGCAACACCCTGCGGACGGTGGACCGGGAAGGCATCTACTTCGCGTCCAGCTGGAACAACCGGCCCGTGATCACCGACTACAACCCCGCCGGTCCCCGGTGGCTGCCCGCCACCCGCGTCGTCGTACGGGGCAACACCCTGGAGGACCTGGGCGGCGACGGCATCGTCCTGACCGCCACGGACGGCGCCCTGGTGGAGCGGAACGTGGTCCGCGGCTTCCAGCGCCGCTCCGCCGGTTACAACGCCGGGATCTGGCCGTGGAACGCCGACCACACCGTCTTCCAGTACAACGATGTGTCCGGCGGCGAGACGACGCGTGACGGCATGGCCTACGACGTCGACGAGGGCTCCTTCGGCACGGTGTTCCAGTACAACTACAGCCACGACAACGCCGGCGGCTTCTTCCTGGTCTGCACTGCGGGCGGCACCCTGGGCGACGCGGTGATCCGCTACAACATCAGCCAGAACGACCGTTTCCGGGGCATCGAAACTTGTTCCGGGTCCTTCGACGACGTGCGCTTCCTCAATAACACGATCTATATCGCCCCCGGGGTCTCCCAGACCGTCGTGAACGAGAACACCGCCCAGCGGCACGAGATCGCGTTCCGCAACAACGTGGTCGTGAAGGAAGGCACGGGCAAGGCGACGTTCGCGTTGCGCTCCGGCGCGGTGACAGTGTCGGACAACATGCTCCACAACATCGCGGGCGCGCCCGCGAATCCGGGTGGCGGCACGGCAGATCCGCTGCTGACGGGTCGGGGCACTGCGACCGGGATCGGGGACGCGGGCGCGGCGTACGCCCTGCACGCGGACTCCCCCGCGCTGGGTGCCGGTGCGGCACTTCCCGACATCGGCGACCGCGACTTCTCCGGCAACCCGGTCCCTCCTGACACGGCCCCCAGCATCGGCGCCTACAACGGCCCGGGAGTCGAAGGCGCGCGCCCCACTCCGGTCGAGGCTTCCCCGGTCACCCCGCTGCTCTCCAATAGCGGCTTCGAGAACGGGCTGACGGGCTGGGCGACGCGTAACGCGGCGTCCGTCGCCGACGCCCACGAAGGAACGAAGGCGGCCCGGCTCACCGCGCCTGCCGGCGGCTTCGCCACGGCGGAACAGTCCGTGACGGGTCTTCGCCCCGCCACCCGCTACGTGCTCTCGGCCTGGATCAGGAACGACGGCGGGTCCACAGTCCTCGGCGCCAAGGGCTTCGGAGGAGCCGCAACGTCCGCCTCGGTCTCGGACAACGAGTGGACTCTCGCCTCGGTGGAGTTCACCACCGGCACCACCGGCAGTACGGCGACGGTCTTCTGCTACCGGGAGCAGCCGGGCACAGCGGTCTGCGACGACGTGACCCTGCGCGCGCTCTGACGGAGCTCGGCTGGAGATGAGAGGGAAGGGGCTCCGTCCACGATGCGGACGGAGCCCCCTTCGCCAGGTCGCGGCGTGGTTCAGGTGCAGTGGATAGCGTGGGGGCCACTGGCCGCGGCCAGCCGTCGGCGACGGCGCGGGTGAGGGCCTCGCGGGCGGCGGAGTCCGGCGTGGCAGGGTCGAACTCCCGGACGGGGCCCACGCCGATGCGGGCGAACAGGTGCTGCAGCCCTCGTCGCCCGGGCGCATGCCGCCCTCGCGCAGGCAGCGGTTGAGGACTGTGAAGAACTCCAGCAACCCTCGGTGACGCCGGGCGGAAGCGGTCGGCTCCATCCGGGCCCGACCAGGGCGTAGTCGCCAGGGCCGGAACCGATCGAGCGCGGGAGATGTTGGCGGCGGTGTCAGTGAAGCTGTCAGGATCTGCGCGGGCCAGTAGCGCATGTCGCCGGTGTCCGGCAGGTGTGCAGCGCAAAGGGCTCGATGCACAGGTCGATGAACGCCTCGGAGTACAGCAGATCCGCGTTGGGCGTTCCGTTCTCCACCACCGGCGGGACGCCGATGGTGCAGGCGTCCAGGAGCCGCGCGTCGTGGGGGGGCGTTGATCGGGGACTCGTCGTGCTCGACACGGCCCGCACGGACGAACCTGGCCGGGGGGTGTCGATGCTGAAGTCGGACGACCAGGTCACTGAAGTGCGGCGGACCGCAACCTGAAGGCTGCCGATCAGAGGGGACGACGACAAGCCCCGTCCGCGATGCGGGCGGGGCTCCTCTTGCCGTGCGGCTCTACGAAGCCGTCAGTCCTGGGTGAGGACGTTCAGTTCCGCCGCGCCCGCCCACGGCTGGCCGTTGACGGAGCTGAGGGCGACGAGCTTGATGAAGCTGCCGGTGCGTCCGCCGAGCGGGACGATCTGCTCGTCGGCGCTGTTGGGCCAGGTGCCCTTGGCGACCGGCTGGCCCCAGTTCTGGCCGTCGGTCGAGACGTAGACCTCGTAGTCCTTGATCCGGTCGTTGGTGTGGTTCTGTCGCGGCAGGTACCTGAACTCCTTCAGCGGGTGGGAGCCGCCGAGGTCGAGCGTGATGTGGTGCGGGTAGTTCGGGGACGAAGCCGACCAGCCGGTGCCCCACCAGGTGGCGGGGTCGCCGTCGAGGGCGTTGGTGGCCGGAGTGTCCTCGCCCTCGGTCTCCTGGCTGTCGACGTCCACGATCTTGATGCGGTCCTGCGGGAGGTAGTTGGGCGGGACCGTACTGACCTGGACGGCGGCCGCGGTCGAGGCCTTCTTCTCACCCGCGGTGTACGACGCCTGGGCGTTCAGGGTGAACGTGTCGGCGGGGATGCCGGCCTTCGGGGTGACCTTCCAGGTCACCTTGCCGGTGGCGCCGGGGGCGACGGAGGCGAGCGTGGCGGACGTCTCGGGCTGGGCGGTCCAGCCGTCGGGGACGGTCAACTCGGCCTCGACGGCGGTGGCCGTGGTCGTCTCGCCGTTGGTGAACGCCACGTCGACCTTGTTGGCCACGCCCGGCACGAGCTTGCCGGACTTGGGCTGGACGGCGAGCGTCGCGCAGGAGGAGACCTCGTCCGTCTCGCCCAGGTCGGTCACGGTGAAGTCGTCCATGACGAAGTCGGCCTGCTCGAGGGCGGATCCGACCTTGCGGATGCCGACGTAGTAGTCGCCGCAGTCGCCCGCGGTGAATTCGTGGTTGTAGCGGGCGGTGGTGCGCTGCTGCCCGAAGAGGTTCTGCTGCGTCTCGGTCGTCCTGGCACCGCTCGCATCGAGCCGGTCGTACCCGGTGGACAGGGCGTACTGGCCGGCGAAGGCGTTCTGGTAGTCGAAGGAGACCCGGAAGCGGTGGCCGGGCTCGAACCGCACGGTCTGCGGAATCGTCCGGTAGACGAGCTGGGCGCCCTCCTCGTGGGACTTCAGCGAGTGGTTGCCGTCGAGGGTCTGGTCAGTGAGCTGGCCGTTCCAGCCCGCCTGAGTGTACGGGGCGTGCTTCTCGGAGCGCACGGTGCGGATGTCCCCGGGCTCGGTCTGCACGAACGGGCCCCAGCCCTGCTCGTTGTCCTCGAAGTCCCAGTGGGCGACCGTGCCGGCCTTCTCGGACTTGGTGGTGTTCACCACGCGGACGTCGTCGAACTTGACGGCGGCATCGCCGGCCGCGGCGTCGACGGTCAGCTTCGCCGTCCCGGCCGTGGCCGTGAAGCGGGCTGTAGTGCGCTGGAAGTAGGTGCCTCCCTTCTCGTCGATTCCGAAGGCGTCCTTGGCTGTGGAGCGGTCGATCCAGTTCCGCGCACCGCCCGCGGTCAGTGTGACCCTGCGGGACGTGCCGGGCTGTACCTCGACCCAGACGGAGGCTGCGTAGCGCCTGCCCGGGACGAGGTCACGCAGGGTCGTGGTGAGCCGGGTGCCGGTGGCGGAGCCGGGGACGGCGGCTTCGTACTGGCCGAGTGCGTTGCGCTCGACGGAGGCGGGTCCGTCGACCTGCCAGTCCTTGAGGGTGCCCGAGTTGAAGCCGGGGTCGGTGACGTGCGAGCCCTGGCCGAAGTCCGGCCGCTGGGTGGTGTCGTGGTCGTTGCGGTAGACGACGTACGGCTGGTTCTTGACCGCGTCGATGGTGATCTTCCCGTTCTGGACGGGGAGCGCGCCGACCTTGACCCGGCCCTGGTCGGTCAGCTTGTAGAGGGTGACCGACTTCTCGTTCTTCCACTGCTTGGGGACCGGCCAGGTGCTGGTGCCGCCGGCCGGGTTCCAGTGGTAGGCCTTGGCGCCGGTCCAGGGGAGCAGGTAGGCATTGCCGTCCTGCACCTTGTCGTCGCCGACGAACACCTGGCGGGTGCCGGAAGCGTCGGTGACGCGGACGCCGCCGGTGAGCTTCGCGTCGTGGTCGGTCCACCGGGTGATCTGCTGCTTCTGGAGGAACTTGGCGGGAAGGTTCCGGTTCCAGATGTTGGCGTAGAACTTGTTCCAGTCGTTCTGGTTGCCCCAGCCCTCCCACTCCTTGATGTTCGCGGAGCCGAGCAGCGGGTTGTCGATCCAGACGTCCTTCTCGCTGTTACGGATGAACCGGATGACCTTGGAGTTGATGCCGCGGTTGGCGTCGCCGCCGTAGCTCGGCTCGTTGGCCCAGTGCGACCAGAGGGAGGAACGCTCCATCTTGTCGCCCCACTCGGTGCCGAGCTGCCAGCCCTGCTTGCGCAGTTCGGTCTGGAGGCGGTCGGACTTCCAGCCGTGGCTGTAGTAGACATCCATGTAGAGGAACTTGAGGTTGGGGTCGGTCTCGTCCCTCAGCTGCTGGAAGCGCTGGGCTATGTCACCGCTGGTGAGGTCGCGGCGCTGGTCGATGTAGTACGACTGGCCGAGCCAGTCCCAGCCCTTGGCCTTGGCGTCGACCAGCTTGTCGCTGAACGCCTTGGCCTCCGGGTACGCCTCGGTGGAGTTGACGTGGACGCCGAAGGAGGCGCCCCAGTCCTTGCCTTCCTTCGCGAGGGCGTTGAGGTCCTTGAGTCCGCCGGCCCGCGTGTTGTAGTTGCCGCCGTAGTCGGGGTGGGCGGAGTCGTGGCCCTCCTGGGCGTAGCCCTTGAGGATGGCGAGCTGGCCGAGGCCGTCGGTGGCCAGCGAGATCCGCTTCACGTTGTCGAGTGTCTTGGTGAAGGGGTTGCTCGCGTAGCTCGCGAAGTTGAAGGGGATGTGGGTGACCACACGGCCGGGGGTGTCCTCGGATCCCTCGGCCTTCACTCCGATCGAGCGGAAGGCGATGGCGCCGTCCTGCCAGTCGACCTTGGCGTCGGTGTTGCGGTCGCCGGTGACGACGACCTTCGCCCACGGAAGCTCCTCGGTGAAGGGTGACCCTGCGGCGCGGTAGGTCCACTGCCCGCTGGAGACTCCGACCTCGGTCGTCCCGTCGGCCTTGACGGCCTGACGCTTCACCCGGCTGTTCTCACTGGTGGCCTCGTCCTGCACGGAGTTGGTCTCGATCGCGGCGGCGAGCCGGTCCGTGTTGACGATGGCGTACGCCGAGCCCTGCGGGGACGCGTCGGCGGGCGTGTCCCGGGTGACGGCGGTGAAGGTATCGCCCTTGCCGTTCTTGTCCGGGTCGACGCGGGCCGCGGTGACGTGCGCGCCGGGCTGGTCTCCGCGTACGGAGAGGAGGTTGTGGCCCGGGATGTCGATCGTGTGGACACGGAAGTCGGCGGTGTCGGTGATCCGGTCGATCCGGAAGGTGACCTGGGAACCCTTGACCGCTATGTGCGCGTCGATGCGAACGCCGTCGAGGTCGGGGAAGGCCAGTCGGTAGCGGACCGTCGCGCCGTCGACGCTCGCTCGACCCGCGGCCCGGTGAGGCGTGCCGTTGAGTACCACGGTGTCGAGGGGCGTGGCCCGACCGCCGAGGACGGCGCCGGTCGCCCGGTCGCTGTAGTCGACGACGTAGGGGAACTGCGCTCCGGTGCGCACCCGCAGACCTGCGGATTCGATGACCAGTGCGGTCTCCGGCGAGTCCGTCGCGTCGGTCGTCGCGTGTGCCTGCCCCATGACGGCAGGCGACACGGTCAGCACGGCCGCCAGAAGCAGGCCTGCTCGTGAGTATCGTTGCATGAGTACTACTTAGCAGTTAAGCAGCTATGCCACTAGATCCCGCACACTTCGAGTTTCGAGCGGCGCTCGGTCCGGTTCGACAAGATCCCTGGTGGGGGGTGTCTGCCTAGCCGCCGAGTTGGCGATCGTGTACGCCGAAGAGGATCTGCGCAGCCGCCAGTGGTTCGGCGGGGACATCAAGAACGGCTTCATAGCCTGGCACCATCTGCGGGCAACCGGACTGGGATCCTGGGCCTTCGACGGACGCCCCGTCGTCGGGATCTGCCAGTCCGCCTCCGATCCGACTCCCTGCAACCGGCATCTGACCGGCCTGGCCGAGGCGGTCGAGCGAGGCGTTCTGCGGGCGGGTGGAGTACCGCTGGAGTTCCCGGTCTTCTCGCCCGGAGAGCCCTTTCTGCCCGCTCGTCAAGGAGTGCGCCGACGCCGAAGTGCACGGCGAGGGAAGCGATCAGCCCCCTCGCCGATCCCGTCCAGGCCGCGGGCAGCGGCATCGCCGTGCTGCGCGGCCCCCTCGCTCCCGGCGGACCGGTGGTGAAGCAGTCCGCCGCCTCACCGGAACTCCTGGTCCACGAGGGGCCCGCGCTGGTCTTCGTCCTGCAGGAGTACACGGCGGCCGCCGACGACCCGGACCTCGAGGGTCGCCGCCGACACCGTCCTGGCCGTCCGCGGCATGGGTCCGTGCGGCTGTCCCGGCATGCCCGAAGCGGGCAATCCGCCACTCCCCCGCAAGCTCCCGGCTGGCCGCGCTCGTCGGAGCGCTTCCTGGTGTGCCCGTCCCTGCACCCGGCCGTGCCGGCCTGCGGCCACCGGTACGGGCTCGTCGTGCTGCCGGGCGCCGGGAGCGCCACGGAGATCGTGGCGGCGCTGGAGGCAGGGGCGGCCGCGGTGAACCTGTTCCCCGCCCGCGCGTTCACGCCGGACGTGCTGCGTGACCTGCTGCAGGCGCCGCCCCAGACGCGGGTCGTTCCCACCGGTGGCATCTACGCGGCTTCCGCACCGGAGTGGATCACGGTCGGCGCCGTCGCAGTGGGTATGGGAGGCGCGTTCTCGTCGGACGCCGACAGGGGCGCCCTGCGCGGTGTCCTCGCGTCGGTCGACGCCTCACGCCGGCCCGACGGTGGGACGGCGAGGACGGCGGGCATCCGAGGTCGCTTCAGCACGGGACCACGATCGAGGAGACTGCACCGGAGCAGGTCGAACGCCCGGCAGTAGGCTGATGCTGCCCAGCAGCATCCTTGAAGGAGTCCCGACGTGGCAGTGCGCCGCACCACGCTGTTCGATCAGGTCGCAAGCGAGATCATCACTCTGATCGAGGAGACCGGCCTGAAGCCGGGCGACGAAGTGCCGCCGGAGGGCGAACTGGCTGCCCGGTTCGGGGTGAACAGGCTCGCGGTCCGTGAGGCGATCCGGGCCCTGGCCGCACGGGAGATCCTCGTCTCCAGCCAGGGCCGGCCGGCCCGCGTGAATGTGCCGACCTCACGCGTCTTCGGCCAGATCCTGGGGTTCCGCCTGCGCCAGCAGTCGCTGCGCTTCGAGGACGTGCTGGACGCCCGTGGCGCGGTCGAAGGGGCCATGGCCTCGCGTGCGGCGGTGCGTGTGGGTGCGGGAGAGGCGACCACGGACGATGCCACCGCGCTGCTGGAGAAGATGGAGGAGTCTGTCGACGACCGCGAGCGCTTCGTGGCGCTCGACCTCGCGTTCCATCACGAGATCGCCAGGACGGCCGACAACGGCATCCTGGAGCTGGTCCTGGAGTCCCTCGGTGACGTCCTGACCGAGCACCGGCTGGCCAGTTACGACGGCCGCTTCCTCCGCGGCGAGAGCCAGCAGGACACGATCACTGCCCACCGCGCGATCCTGGACGCCATCACGGCGGGCGATCCCGAGAGGGCTGTCGCAGCCGTGGCGGCACACCTGTCGGAGACAGGTGAGGACTTGGAGATCACGCCGTAACGACGCCCTCGCAAGGGCCGCATTCACGGCTTCGTGCGGGCGGTGGGCACGCCCCCACGAGGCCTCATGCATAACGAATGAGCGAGTCATCCGACCTTACCCGAGCATGCATTGACAGCTTAGCTGCTAACCAGCCAATATGCAGACTACTCAGAGCTGTCCTACTTCAGGGGATGTCGCATGACCAGACGCTTCACCCAGCACGCCGGAGTCGCCGTCGGACTCGCGCTCACTGCCATCGCCCTCACCGCCTGCGGCTCGAGCGGCAGCAGCGAGACCTCCGAGGACAAGGCCGACAGCTCGTCCGTGACGGTGGACTTCTGGGGCTGGGCCCCCGGCTACGCCGAGGCGGTCGAGGCCTACAACGCCTCCCACCCCGATGCCAAGGTCACCTTCACCACCACGCCGCCCGGCTCCAAGGGCGGGTACACGAAGATGTTCTCGGCAGTGAAGTCCGGCAACGGACCGTGTCTCGCACAGGTCGGCTACGAGTCGCTCCCGAGCTTCATGGTCGAGGGCGCGCTGATGGACGTCGCCAAGTACACGGGCGACACCAAATCGCAGTTCGTCGACTGGTCCTGGAACCAGGTCAAGCTCGGCGACGCCGTGTACGGCGTCCCTCTCGACACCGGCCCGATGGCCATGTACTACCGCAAGGACGTCTTCGAGAAGCACAAGATCCCGGTACCGGCGACCTGGGACGCGTTCCGGAGCGCCGCCGAGCAGCTCCACAAGGCCGACCCGAAGGCGTACATCGCCAACCTGGCGCCCGGTCCCGACTACAACCTGGCCGGCCTGTCCTGGCAGAACGGCGGGAAGTGGTTCTCGATCGAGGGCGACGCCTGGAAGGTCGACGTCGACGGCCCGAAGACCCAGCAGGTCGTCTCGTACTGGCAGGACCTCGCCGACCGCGGGCTCGTCACCAAGGACGAGGCGTTCGGCCCCAAGTTCTTCAAGAACCTCCAGGACGGCAAGGTGGCGACCTGGGTCTCCGCCGTCTGGGCCTCCCCCATCATCCAGGAGAACGCCAAGGCCTCGGCCGGCAAGTGGGCGGTCGCCCCCATGCCGCAGTGGACGCCGGGCGGCAAGGCCTTCGGCAACGAGGGCGGCTCCAGCACGGCGGTCCTGAAGGGCTGCAAGAACCCGGAGAAGGCGCTGGAGTTCGCCACGTGGCTCTCCACCGCGCCGGAGAGCCTGAAGATCCTCATCCCCAAGACCGGTATCTACCCGGCCTCCAAGGCAGGACTTGAGATGCCGGAGGTGAACAAGGCCGAGCCGTTCTTCGGCGGCCAGAAGATCTACGACGTGTTCCGTGAGTCCGCGGCCGGGACCGACACCTCGTGGCAGTGGGGTCCGGCCACCACCCAGATGACGGCCGATCTGAACGACGCCTTCGGTAAGGCCCTCACCAGCGGCGGGAGCCTCGGCGGCGCGATGGACCAGACCCAGAAGAAGACTGTGGACGGGCTCAGGGCCAAGGGCCTCACCGCCACCGAATAATCCTCCCCAGGGCGGTGCGGATCCTCCCGCGCCGCCCTCGTCCTGCCTCAAGGAGTGACGTGAGCCCGTCCAAGGCCCCACACAGGAGAGGCGCGACAGCCGTACTGCTGGTGCCCTTCCTCGCGTTGTTCACCCTCGTCTACCTCGTGCCGATCGGGTACGCGGCCTATCAGAGCCTCTTTCGCACCCAGCGCTCCGGCCTCGGCCTCGCCCCGCCGACGACCGTCTTCAGCGGACTCGACAACTACCTCAAGGTGCTGAGCGACAGCTCCTTCCTGACCGGAGTCGGTCGCGTCCTGCTCTTCGGCGCGGTGCAGGTCCCGCTGATGCTCGGTTTGGCCCTGCTCCTCGCACTGCTGCTGGACAGCGGAGCCGCGCGTTTCGCCAAGTTCTTCCGTCTGGCCTACTTCCTGCCCTACGCCATCCCCGGAGTCATCGCGGCCATCCTCTGGTCGTTCCAGTATGTGAAGGGCATCAGCCCGCTCCTCGACGGCTTGGCCGCACTGGGCATCGACGCCCCGCTCCTGAAGCCCGGCTGGGTCCTCGCCTCGATCGGCAACATCGTGACCTGGTCCTGGACCGGCTACAACATGCTGGTTCTCTACACCGCCCTGCGGGCGATACCCAAGGAGCTGTACCAGGCCGCCCAGCTCGACGGCTGCAGCGCCCTGCGCACCGCCTGGCACATCAAGATCCCGTTGGTGCGACCGGCACTGATCATGACCGGCGTCTTCTCGATCATCGGCACTCTCCAGCTCTTCAACGAGCCGTCGGTGCTGAAGCCGATCGCGGCCGGATCGATCGACACCGGCTACACCCCCAGCATGCTGGCCTACCAGGCAGCCTTCGGCGCGAACGACTACAACATCGCGGCCACCATCGCGGTCGTCCTCGCCCTCACCACGGCCGTGCTCTCCTTCACCTTCCTCAAGCTGTCCCAGCGAGGTACGACATCGTGACCACCCGCCGCCATCAGGTCCTGACCACAGCCCTGCTCTCCGTGGTCACCTGCTACTTCCTCCTGCCCGTGTGGTGGCTGCTCGTCTCGGCCGGCAAGTCCAGCTCGGACCTCTTCGCCACCAATGGCCTGCTCCCTGCGGACGACTTCGCCCTCGTCGACAACGTGCGGGACGTCTTCACCTGGGACCACGGCATCTTCGCCGACTGGATGGTCCACTCCCTGCTGTACGCGGTGGTCGGTGCTGCCGCGGCCACTCTGCTCTCCGGCGGGGCGGGATACGTCCTGGCAAAGTACGCGTTCCGGGGCCGCGAAGTCGCCTTCTCCGTGATTATCGGCGCGGTACTGATCCCCATTCCGCTGCTCACACTGCCGCTCTATCTGGTCTTCGCCGAGCTGCACGTCACCGACACCGTGTGGTCGGTGCTCATACCAAGCGCGGTCAGCCCGTTCGGCGTGTACCTCGCCCGGATCTACGCGACGGACTCGGTGCCCGACGAGGTCCTGGAGGCCGCTCGCGTGGACGGCGCGGGCGAGCTGCGCATCTTCTTCCAGATCGTCACCCGGCTCATGTCCCCAGGCCTGGTGACCGTGTTCCTCTTCCAATTCGTGGCGATCTGGAACAACTTCTTCCTGCCCCTGGTGATGCTGTCCGACCACCACAAGTGGCCGGCGATCCTGGGCCTCTTCTACTGGAACAGCCAGCCGCAGCAGCTCTACTACAACATCACCATCACCGGTGCGCTGATATCCGTGCTCCCGCTGGTCCTCGCGTTCCTGACCCTGCAGCGCTACTGGCGCTCGGGGCTGAGCGCGGGCAGCGGAAAGCTCTGACCCTCTCCCACCCCGCCTTCGGAGGCATGCCCATGACCGACCGGCCCGTGCTGCGCAGCTACACAGGTGACCGTCTCAGTGCGATCCAACCGCCGTTGAGTGGGATCGCCGCGGGAACGGGGAGCCTGGGACGACGCGGCAAGTCGTCGACTGGGAGGTGGGAAACCGCCCGGCCAAGGGCGGGTGGAGATCGCAGTGCCGCGGGACCGGGCGAAGCCACCGCGCGGCCCTCACATCGCGGCGCCCTGTGAAGCCGTCGGCGTCACTCGGCGTGGAGCCGGAACCTGTCGATCACCCAGAAGAAGTCGTTGTCGCCGGTGTAGTGGAAGCGTACGTGGGCCGAAGCGGCACCAGGTGGGATCGGGACCGCGATGGACTGCTCCTGCGAGGTGACGTCCGTGGTGTAGCTCCTGACCTCCTCGGGTGTGCCGGCGTTGAAGGAGACAAGGACCCTGGCCGTCTGCTGCTCCACCTGGCGGTAGTGCGTGATGAACTCGACCATCATCGTGCTCCTGCCCGAGAGACCGCCGAACGTCGGCGACACGAGCGTCGAGTCGAACCGGCCGGAGAACGTCCTGTCGGACCATTCGTCCGAGTCGGCGACCGCGAACACGCCGCGTGCACGGACATTGAGCTCCCGCCACTGGTCGCGTTGGGTACGCGACCAGAACTCGTTCGTGGTGAAGGTCCAGCCGCGCCATTCGGTGACGCCGCCCGTGCCCATGGCGTCGTTGATGACGGACCAGCCGCTCGGCACGGCATGGGTGAAGCCCAGTACGTCGGCGGGGATCCCCGTCTCGTCGACGCGGGGAGCCAGCTTCGGCTGCAGCGTGTCGAAGCCGTCGTCCGTCCGCTCCTGGACCGGCTTGCCGTCCAGGCCCCACGAAGGGTCGACGGGGAGACCGAGCTGCTTGAACACTGTGGGCACGACGTCCACGAGCCGAGTGTCGATCGGTCGGCCGCCGGCCTCGATCCCGGGCCCCTGGGCGAGGACGAAGGTCCGCCGCTCCTCGAATGAGCTGCCGCCGTGACCGCCCGCGTCCACGTGACCGTGGTCCGTGGCCACGATGACGGTCCAACGTTCGGAGGAATAGGTCGGCCGGGCCTTGATCGACGCCCACAGCTTCCCCAAATGGGCGTCCTGCCCGGCGATCGCGTCGAGGTACCGCTCGCCGGTCCCGCTCTCGTGGCCCACCTGGTCGGTGTTGCCGAAGTAGACGAAGAGGACGTCCGGATTCTGGTCGCGGATGACCGAGGCGGCCTCGTCCGCGATCTTCTGGTCGTTGGGTATGTCGTGCTGGGGCAGCACGAGTGTGGCGTCGGCACCCGCCGTGATGGCGCCGTAGGTATCCAGCGGGGGCCAGTCGACAGCCGCGTAGGTGGACAGCCCCGGCTTCACCTGGGCGAGGCGTGCCAGGAGACCGGGGTACTCGTCGAACCGTCTGCCGCTGAAGTCGTTGTCCTTGACGCCGTGCTTGTCGGGCCAGACCCCGGTCGAGATCGTCGACCATCCCGGCCCGGACAGCGTGGGGGCCATGGGGCTCGCGTAGAGCAGGGACTTCGCGTAGGTGCCGGCCGACATCATGGCCTTGAGGTGCGGCGCGTTCGCCGCTTCGATCCGGTCATGCCGCAGACCGTCCATGCCGACGATGAGCACCTTGTCCTTGCTGATGCCGTTCGGGAGAGCCGGGGCGGCGTGGGCCGCGGGTGCGTGGCCAAGCGTCGTGGTGGCGGCCGCGACTGTGGCAGCACCTGCCACGAGCACGGTGCGGCGGGCAATTCCGTCGTTGGGCATGGGTTTCCTCCGCTGATGGATGAAGATCGTGGGTGGGACAGTCAGCCCCCGCAACGTGTGAGGAGTGCATGCACACGTCACGGCTCGTATGTCGGGAGATCCGCAGCATGGTGACGTTGAACCAGTTGGAAGTCCTGTTGAGAGTGCTGGAGCACCGGGGCTTCTCAGGAGCCGCGAAATCGCTCTTCATGAGCCAGCCCTCGGTGTCCAACCACATCCGCAATCTGGAGAACTCCTGCGGGATCCAGCTGGTCCACCGCACGAGCACCGGCGCGCGCCCCACGCCCGCCGGGGAGGTCGTCGCCGAGCACGCACGCCAGGTGTTCGCGATCATGGACTCCCTTGAGCGGACCGTCGCCGACTTCCGCGGGCTCGGGGGTGGCCGGCTGGTCCTCGCGGGTACGACCACCCTCGGCACGTACCTCCTGCCGCGTCTTGTCGCGGACTTCTCCACCCAGGCTCCCAAGGTGAGTTGTCAGATCCGCGTGGGCAACGAGGACGCGGTCGAGTCGTGGCTGCTGCGCGGGGAGGTCGCACTGGGTCTGTGCGCCGGCACGCCCCGCGATGAACAACTGGTCTCCCAGGGCATGTTCGAGGAGGCCATGGTGCTGGTGGCCGAGCCGCACACACCGCTTGCCGACCGTGCGCTGACTCCCCCCGATCTCAAGAACCAGCGCTTCCTCATGCGCGAGGCGGGCTCGGCCACCCGGCATCTCCAGGAACAGACGCTGCGCGCCTGGGGACTCGAGGACGCCGAACAATGGGACATGTGGGGTCCCGGCACCCTCAAACAGGCGGTGTGCGAAGGGCTCGGGGTGGCCTTGCTCTCCGAGCACGTGGCCCGCTATGAGATTGCAGCCGGGACGCTCGCCGACCTGACAGTCACCCCCGCACCACCGAAGCGCACCGTGTCTCTGGTGCGCCGGATCGACCGCGTGCTCACACCGCCGGAACAGGCATTCGTCGACCTGGTCCGGGCCGTCGCCGAATGGCCTTCCTGACAGGCCATCAGTACTTGATGCAGGCCGACCGCAGGTCGGTGTAGAAGTCCCACACATCGGGCGAGCACTCGGGCGCGCCGAGCTGTGACGCCTTCGCGCCCATGTGCGGCAGATGGGAGTACGCGCCGACGCCAGGCCGGTTCACATGGAGCATGCCTGCCTGGAAGTCCTGGAGCGCCTGGAACATGTAGCCCGGATTCTGCGTGAAGATGGTGCCGGACATCCCGTACTTCACGGAGTTCGAGATGCTCATGGCCTCCTCGTAGCCTTCGCATTCGATGACCGACAGCACGGGCCCGAAGACCTCTTCCTGCGCGATCCCGCTGTCCCGGACCACACCGGTCAGTACGGTCGGCTCGATGAAGTAGCCCGGGCTGTCCGCCTTGGCTTCGCGGCCACCGCAGACCGCGGTGGCACCCTCGGCCATCGCGCCCTCCACCGCCGCCAGACAGGCCCGCAGCCGTTCCTCGCTGACCACCGGGCCGATGTCCGCCCAGTCCTGGTCGCCGCGGCCGACACGCATGGCCGCGACCCGCGGGACCAGTCGTTCCAGCAGCGCGTCCCGTACGCAACGGTCCACCACGACCCGGCTGGTGGCGCTGCACCGCTGTCCGCTCTGCCCGAAGGCACCGTGGACGATGGCGTCGACGGCCGCGTCGAGATCGGCGTCGGCAAGCACGATGAGGGCGTTCTTGCCGCCCAGTTCCAGTTGCGTCCGCATCAGTCGCCCGGCACCCGCCCTGTTGATCGCCTGCCCCACCGGCAGTGATCCGGTGAACGAGATCCCTGCCACCCGTTCATCGGCCACCAGCGCCTCCCCGGGTTCGCGGTCTCCCTGTACCAGGTTGAGAACACCCCGGGGAACACCCGCGTCCGCGAACGCCTGCACCAGCAGGGCCGAGGTCCACGGGGTCAGCGGGGACGGCTTGAGCACCGCCGTGCAGCCGGCCACCAGAGCAGGAGCGACCTTCCACATGGGTATGGCCACGGGGAAGTTCCAGGGAGTGATCAGACCCACGACACCGAGCGGACGCCGGAAGGTCATCGCCATCGTGCGCGGCTCCTCCGCAGGGGTGGTCACCCCGTTGATCCGCCGGGCCTCCCCTGTGGTGAACTCGAGGATCGCCAGCGCGCGGGCCACCTCCCCCTTCCCCTCGGAGAGTCGTTTGCCCTGCTCGCGGGTGATGGCCTCGGCGAACGCGTCGCAGCGCTCGCCGATCAACCTGGCGGCCGCGTTGAGTACCTTGGCCCGCTCGATCGGACCGATCGCGTCCCACTCGCGCTGTGCGGCGTACGCCGCGTCGACGGCGGCGGTGACATCCTGCGCGCCGGACTCGGCGAACTGCCCTACGACGTCATCGGTGTCGGCCGGGTTGATGTTCGCGCGCACCGCTCCGGTCAGAGGCGGTACCCAGCGCCCGTCGATGTGGTTGAGCAGATGGTCGGGGCTCGGCTGTGCTGCCATGAGGGGACTCCTCGGTGGTCTCGACGGGCGGAGGTCAGTTCATGTGCACGGCGATCCGGGGCGCCGCCCCCGATCGCGCGGCCGCGACGGCGGCGTCGATGTCCCGCAGGGAGTACGGCTCCGGCACCAGGTCCGCGAGCAGGCGCTGGTGCGGGGTGCGTACGAGGAAGTCGACGGCTTCGGTCAGGTCCTCGACGGTGTAGTTGTGGCTGCCGATGACGCGGGTGAGGCCACGGACGACGGCGTCGGGCTCGAAGGTCACCTCGGGGCCGGGTGACACGGAGCCGACCAGGGCCACGCACCCGTCGAGTCCGACGATGCGCAGAGCCGACTGCACCGCGCTGCTGCTGCCGGAGAGCTCCAGGACCACATCCGCGCCGAGGTCCTTCGCGGCTTCGTCCAGCGCGTCGGGCGGGCAGGCCACCGTGGCGCCGAACCTCATCGCGAGATCGCGGCGGGCGGGATCCACATCGCAGGCGATGACGTGTTCGGCGCCGAGGTCGCGCGCGTACGACACGGCGGTGAGCCCGAGCATCCCGCAGCCGGTCACCACGACCGTGTCCCCCGGGCCGAGGCCGGCCCGACGCGCGGCGCAGGCGACCGTGGCAGTGGCGCAGTTGGCAGGCGCCGCGACCGCGGCGGGAATCGAGTCGGGGACCCTCACGAACTCCGTGCCCGCGACGAGGTGGCAGTGGGTGGCGAGGCCGCCGTTGAGCCGCCAGTCATCCGTCATGGCCTCGTGGCCGTACTTGCGGACGCTCTCGCATTTCTGCGGAACCCCGCGCCGGCAGCGTCGGCAGAAGCCGCAGGATGTACCGATGGTCCAGGTGATGCGCTGTCCAGGGAGCACGGGCCGTCCGTCGGAGGCGACCGGTGTTCCGCCGACGGCCTCCACCACGCCGACCGCCTCATGGCCCAGCACGGTGGGCAACGGGGTGGGCCGGTCACCCGCGATCGTGTGCAGATCGCTGCCGCACAGGGTGGCGAGTTCCACCCGCACCAGCACCTCGTCGGCCGCCGGCCTCGGCATCGGCTGGGACTCCACGGTGAATCCTCCGGCGGGTCCCCTCCACACGGCCGCCGTCGCGCCTGTGCCCTCACGGAGTGCGGGCGGGCCGCTGCTGAGTTCGGTCATGTTCCTGTCCGCCTAACGTCGGATCGTGAGCGCGACCAGGGCACTGCACCCGCACGCCGCGGCCACGATGGGGAAGATGAGGCTCGTGTTGCCGGTGCTGTCCATCAGTGCGCCGACCATCGGCTCGGCGGCCCCCGCGAAGAGGTACGCGAAACAATTGACCACCCCGGTCGCTGTGCCGGCCATCCGCCTGCCTGCGATATCGGGGCACAGGGCCCAGAAGGACGACTGGGGGCCGTAGACGAAGAAGCCGGTGAGGAAGAGGACGACGATTCCCGTCGTCATGTTCAGGGGCGCCACGTACATCGTGAGGGCCATCAGCGCGCCCAGGACCATGAACAGGATGATGGGGCGGTCGCGTCGGGACCCGAACAGCCGGTCCGATATCTGACCGTTGACGAGGGCGCCCGCCGCCATGCCCACCGGCAGGGCGACCGAGATCCACAGGGGGCTGATACTGCTGCCCCCGTCCTCCCAGTTGTCGCCCAGGAAGTAGACGGGAACCCAGATCAACAGGCCGTAGCGGGCCATGTTCTGAAAGCCGATGGCGATGCCGGTCGACCAGATCCTCGGGTTGCGCAGCACAGCCCTGTACCGCTGGAAGGACGACTCACCGGCCGACATGCCGGCTTCTTCGGCCACCTTGTCGGCCTCGGTGGCATCGGCCGGGCCGACGGGCGGGGTGACACCGGCCTGAGCGGGGCTGTCCCTGGCGATCAGATAGAAGGTGACGCCGCCCACGAGCATCAGGAGCACCGGCACCCGGAAGATCCACTGCCAGTCCAGGTCGAGCGTGTCCACGACGATCGTGGAGGTGACGAATGCCAGGACGGAGGCCATACCGGCGGCGAAGGTGTAGAAGCCGAAGCTCTTGCCCCGCTCGTGCGGGGCCCACCAGTTGGAGATGACCCGCCCGCCGGAGGGCCAGCCGAGCGACTGCGCGAAACCGTTCGCGCCCCAGAGGATGCCCAGGGACTTCACACCGGTGGAGAAGCTGGTACCCCAGTTGAGGACGGTGGACAGAATCGCACCGGCCGCCATCATGCGCCGGCCACCCCACTTGTCGGCCAGATTGCCGTTGATCATCTGTCCGGCGGCGTAGGACCAGAGCAGGATGCCGCTGATGGCGCCCAGCGTGGCCTTGCTCAGGCCCAGGTCCTCCTCGATGCCGGGGATGGCGAAGCCGAACGTCTGCCTGCCGGTGTAGAAGAAGAAGTAGCAGAACATGGCGGACAGCAGCATGCGCCACTTGAGCCGGGTGTACGCGTGCTCCTGCAGGGGTTCGGGAGTGCGGCTCCCGGCCATCACGTTCTCGGCGTTCGACATGGTCGCTCAACCAATCCGGGAAAAGTGCCGTCTGTCCGGCCTCGGAGAAGGAGCCGGTGTGTGAGGTGGTGGTGGCCGCCGGGGCGCGGCCGCCCTCCAAGGCTGGTCCGGGGCCGCAGGACTTCCCTGGAGGGTGGCCACGTCTTGTCAGTGGGTCCGAGCGGACGCGCTCTCCTGCTCCGCGACCAGCGTGGTGGCGACCCAGAAGGCGTCGTAGTTGTGGATGCGGGCGGGGTCGCCGAACGGTGTGTCCAGCAGCTCCGGCTGTGCCGGCCGGCGGTTGATCAGGAACGGGATCTGCAGTTCGCCCAGGGCGCCGTGGGATCGCAGGGGGGCGTCGAGCCCGCTGAGGTCGTGCCAGGCGGCGAACCGGCCGAGCGCGGTTCCGGCCTCCGCGAGGACCACGATGTCGCCGATGCGGTCGGCGGGCAGGGCGTAGCGCTCGGCGGCCTCCTCGCGACCGTGTACCTCCTGCACTCCCTCGATGGTCCGCAGCGCTTCGATCGTGGAGCTGCGAACGGCCCCCTCTGGCAGGTACACGCTCGCGAAGGAGCCGAGTGCGCCGTGATGCACGGTGTACGGGTCGGTGATCGGGAGGATGACCCGCAGGCCCTCCGCCCGGGCGTCCTCGCCGATGCCGAGAATCCGGCGGACCTCCTCCTCGACGTAGACCACCCGAGGCACGCCCGCGTCGTCCGTCTTGGCGCTCATGCCGTGATCGGCCGTCAGGACGACGATCGCGCCGAGCTCGGCCAGCCGACCGGCGTAGCGGTCGATCTTCTCGTACAGGTCGTTGGCGGCCTCGGTGCCGGGCGCGTGCTTGTGCTGGATGTAGTCCGTCAGCGACAGGTACATCAGGTCGGCGCCGCGGGTCTCCAGAATCCTGACACCCGCGGCGAGGGCGAACTCGCTGAGTTCGGCGGAGTAGACGCTCGGCAGCGGCTTGCCGACGAGTTCCAGCACGTTGTCGATGCCGTTGTCCTCGACGGTGGCCCGGTCGGCCTTCTCCGCCGAGAAGCAGATGCCGCGGCGGGACGGTGCGACGAACTCGCCGGAGCCGTCGAGCGAGGGGCCCTCCTCGACGAGCCCGGCGCCGAGCAGCCTGCGGAGCTTGTCCTTGGCGGTCACGACGACCACGTCGAGGCCGGCCTCGTTCGCCGCCCCGAAGACGGTGGGGACGCGCAGGAACCGCTTGTCGTTCATCAGCACCTCCTCACCGAGCTCGGTGTCGAAGAGGTAGTTGCCGCTGATCCCGTGCACGGCCGGCGGGCAGCCGGTGGCGATGGACACGTTGTTGGGATTGGTCAGGGCCGGCATCGCGCCATGGGCAGGCCACGACGTGCCCTCTCCTTCCAGCACTTTGGTGAGCCAGGGCATGCGTCCGGCCGCCATCGCCTCGATGTGGTAGTCGGGCTCACTGCCGTCGATGCAGATCACCACCACCGGCCTGGGAGGCTTCGCGTAGGTCCTGCCGTTGACGCTGAACGTCCCTGATGTCACGAAGGGCTCCCTGCTGTATGTAGCGTGGCCGAAATCCTGCTGCCCATGAGCGTGCTGGCAGGAGCCGCCCCGAGGAACCCCTCTTTCGGCTATCGCCGCCATAGCGCGAGCTCACAGCCCGCCCGTCGGCCTTCCCGCACGCCGAGGACCTCGTTCCGGGCGCTGCAGCCACGGAGGCAGGTTATGCGATCCGGTCCCGGTCACATGGCACAGCGGCCCCACGGTCGGGCTCCAGGAGCCGGGCCGCAGGGCTGCCGTGCGATGTGAGCGTCGTCAGTTCACCGGCCGATGCGTCGCCACTGCTGGCCTGTGCCGCCGTCGGCGTCCTGCTGCTCGACCGCCGCACCATCGGCGGCGGAGTCGTCGGCCATTCCGAGGTACTTGCCGCTGCGCACGCAGGTGAGGGTGATGTAGCCGTCGCCGGCGTCGGCGATCGTCCACTGCTGACTGGTGCTGTGCTCGGGCGTCCACTGGGTGATCTTCGCGCCGGCCTCCGTGACGCCGCCCCAGACGGCCCAGGTCAGGGGTGTGCTGCCGTGCGTGGTGTGGATCTCGTACTGTCCTCCGCCCACGGGGACGAACCGGAATTGCTGGTTCGCTGCCGAGCTCGGGGTGTTCTGGATCAGTCCGGTGCCCAGGCCGGTGGAGGCGCCGGGAACGTCGACCGCCTTGCCCGACCGGCGATTGACCAGTTGGAAGACGGAGTGCTGAGCGGGCGGTGCGACCGTCACGAACCCGGCGGAGGGGATCGTGCCGTGACTGCTCCACTCCCCGAAGACGACGTCGGTCGACCTGCCCGCCGCTCCCCGCAGTGTCGCGTCGGTGACCTGGCCGTCCTTCCACCGCATATCCAGGGTGAAGCCCCCGCGCACTCCGATTCCGGTGACGGACCCGGCAGCGGCCCAGGCGCGCGGGAGGGCCGGAAGCAACTCCACCCGTCCGGGGCGGGACTGCGCCAGCATCTGGATCATCGCCACGGGCGTCCCGTAGTTGGCGTCGATCTGGAACACGGAGCTGCTGCCGAAGCTGTACATGTCGAACAGGTTGATCGCGCTGCCGTTGCTGAAGTTCACCGACGGCCTCAGTACGTCGAGGACCAGCTCGTACGTCTTGTCCGCGTGCTTCAGCTTCGCCCAGCAGATGGCCCGCCAGGCGCTGGCCCAGCCGAAGCTCGCCATGCCGCGTGCCTCCAGCAGCTTGGTCGCGCCAGTGACGAGTTCGGGCGGCGAGTCCTCGATGGCGATACGGTCGCCGGGGAAGAGGCCTATGAGCGGTGACAGGTGACGGTGGGTCGTCTCGCCGAGGTTGTCGTCGCTCATCCATTCCTCGAGCCAGCCGCTGGTGGCGCTCACCTCCGGGAGGTACAGCCTGTTCTGGAGCCCCGAGACGGTGGCGGCGTAGGCGGCGTCCTTGCTCAGGGCGGTGGCCGCGGCGCGGTAGTTCCGGAACAGCTGCCGGACCAGTTCCTGCGCGTAGGTGATCCCTCGTGCGTCCTCCGGCCCGTGCTCCGGTGACCAGTCGGTCCCGAGCAACAGGAGAACGAATGCCCCCACAGGAGCGTTCTGCCGACGGGCTCAGGGAGCCGGCCGGAAAGCCACCGGCCGCGCCGCCTGCCAGGCAGGTGCTCTCGGACAGTGTCTACGAGAGCATCAAGGCCATGGTCATGGACCACGAGATCGCGCCGGGTGCCCGCGTCGGCATTGATGCCCTCTCGCGGACCCTGGGAGTGTCGCCGACACCCGTGCGTGAGGCCCTGGCCCGCCTTGAGGCAGACGGACTGGTGGTGAAGCGATCCCTGTCCGGCTACCGCGCGACCGAGTTGCTGACGCGGCACGGACTCGAGGAGCTCTTCGAGATGCGTCTGCTGCTGGAGCCCCGGGCCGCGGCCCTGGCCGCGACGCACGCCACCGACGAGCAGCTGGACACGATCGAGCGGATCGTGGAGGAGATGCGGACGCTGCCGGGGCCGACGGGCCGCTACGCGGACTACCGCGACTTCGCCGTCCTGGACCAGCGCTTCCACGACGCGATCGCGTCCGCGTCGCATCGGCCCCTGCTCGCCGATGCGGTCGAACGGCTCCACTCGCACCTGCACGTCTTCCGGCTCAGCAACGTGAAGGTCGCCGAGGATCCGACGCTGGCCGAGCACGAGCGGGTCGTACGCGCCGTACTCCGAAGGAAGGCCGACCGCGCGGCTGAGGCCATGACGGAGCATCTGACCCTCAGCCTCCGGCGCCAGCTCGCCCGTGAGACCGAAACCTGAGCCCACGTCCCGCCACTCGACGACCGTGCCCGGACCTCGGGTCCGGGCGCCCTGCTGTCGTGGCCGGCGGTCAGGCCAGGCGCAGCCGCACCCATGCCGACAGCCGGTCGACAGCGACGATCAGGACCAGCACCACCATGATGTGAGTCAGCATCTCGTCGAACTGGAACAGTTTGATCGACTGGTTGATCAGGAAGCCGATCCCACCCGCGCCGACGAGGCCGAGTACCAGCGACGAGCGCACATTGACGTCGAGCCGGTACAGCAGCAGTCCGATCAGCTGGGGTGTCACGGTCGGCAGCAAGGCGTGCGCCGCTACCTGGATCCGGCCCGCGCCCGCCGATTGCAGGGCCTGCACCGGACCGGGGTCGGCGTCCTCCAGCGCCTCCGCCCACAGCTTGCCCATCACACCGACGTTGTGGAGAAGCAACGCCAGTACGCCCGGGAAGGGACCGAGTCCGACAGCGGTGACGAAGATCAGGGCGAAGACCACGTCGGGTACGGCGCGCAGGAACGACAGCAGGGAGCGCGCCGCCTGGTAGACCGCCGTCGAGGGGGCGGTCCCGCGTGCCGCGAGCAGGGCCAGGAGAAGCGAGAACGGCACGGACAGGGTCGTGCCGAGCAACCCGATCCACAGAGTGACCAGCGCGCCGTTGAGACTGGGTTCCAGGACGTCCCAGCTCAGATCGGGCGGGATCGCGTCGCCCAGGAAGTCCGCGATGCCGCCCCAGCCCTCGGCCAGTGCGCCGAAGGACATGTCGGTGGTGTTCCACGCGACGACATGAGCGGTGACCACCGCGGCGGTGACCACGGCTCCCACCACTGTGGCGCGTGGCCGGGCGGGCTTCGCCGGGACGGGAAGTCTCCGTACCTCGTCGAGATCGATCATGACACGGCCTCCACGACCACGGTCTGGTACAGGGTGTCGACGTTCTGGCCGGGTGGCCCGTTCAGGATCACCCGGCCGTTTCGCAGGCCGACCATGCGGTCGGCGTGGCGGGCGGCGAGCGAGGGCTGGTGCAGGACGGCGAGGACGGCCAGGCCCGCGTCGTGGGCGAGCTCGGCCAGCAGCGCGAGTACCTGCTCGGAAGCGGCCGGGTCCAGTGCGGACACCGGTTCGTCGGCCAGCAGGACGCGGGGGCGCTGGCACAGGGCACGGGCCACGGCGACGCGCTGCTGCTGGCCGCCGGAGAGGCGGCCCGCGCGTTCGTGCGCACGGTCGGCGAGACCGACCCGGTCCAGGCAGGCCATCGCCTCCTCCCGCAGCGCGCGTGGGAACAGGGCGGGAACCAGTGAGTGCCGCAGCGGCAGCCGGCCGAGGGCGCCGGCGCACACGTTCTCCAGGACGCTGCGCCGGCGCACGAGGTGGATGTGCTGGAAGACCACGGCGATGTCCAGCGGTCCGCAGGCCTTGCCGTCGATGTGCACGCTGCCCGCCGCCATCGGCTCCAGCCCGGCGGCGGCCCGGAGCAGGGTCGACTTGCCGGAGCCGTTGGCCCCGAGCACGGCGAGCAGTTCTCCGCGGGCAACGTCCACGTCCACCCCGTGCAGCACCTGCCGGTCTCCGTACCGCACGGTGACCCCGGACAGTGCGAGCATCAGACGTCCTTCTCGGTCAGGTGCAGCGTCGCGGCCAGGTCGAACAACGGCTGGTACGTGGACTTGTCCACGGCGACCAGGGGCGCCGGCGGGTCGACGTCGAGGAGGGCGCCGATCTTGCCGACCTTGTCCGGCGGCAGCTTCAGCAGGGCGTCGGTGACCGCCTTCTTGAACTCTGCGTCGAGGCCGCCGCGGACGGTGATCGGGTCGTTCGGGATCGGGGCGGAGCCCCACACCTTGCGGAACTCGGACGGGTCGAAGGTGCCGGAGGCGGTGGCGCTCGCCAGCTGCTGGGAGTTGATCTCGGCGGCGTCGACCGTGCCCTTGGCAAGGGCCAGCAGAGCCTCCGGGTGACCGCCCGCGTAATTGACCTTGACGTCGTCCTTCTTCAGGCCGGCGTCGAGCATCGCCTTGCGCGGCAGGGCGTCGCCGGACGTCGATCCGACGGACGCCAGCGCGAGGGAGTGCCCCTTGAGGTCCCCGACCGACGTGATGCCGGAGTCCTTCGGCACCCAGATGCCGGCGGTGTAGCTGGACACCTGGCCCTTGCCGTCACCGAACGAGGCGATGGACTCGGCCTTGGCCCGCCCACTGGCGAAGACGTAGCCGAGGGGGCCGAACATGGCGATGTCGAGCTTGCCGTTCTCCATGGCGAGGACCTCGGCGGAGTAGTCCTCGGTGACGGTCAGCTCCACCTCGCAGTCCAGGCTTTCACCGAGGGCGTCGGCGAGGACCTTGGCGGCCGGGGTGAGCTTGGCGGGGTCCTCGAAGGGCTCCACACCGAAGCGGATCTTGCCCCCGGGGCAGGTGGCGGACTCGGCCGCGTCCGAACTGCCGCCGCAGGCGGTCAGGGTCAGCGCGGCGACGACAGCCAACGAGGTGGCAAGGGTGAAAGGGCGGACGGGCACGGTGAACTCCGGGTTCGAGGGCAGCACAGGGGAAGGACGCGGTGTGTGTACGGGGTGGGGGGAGTCGCTCGCCGGGGCGGCTGTGGCCAACGTGTCAGGCACAGCCACCCCGGTCAACACTTGTATCGACAGGTTGCCAACTGTTCATCTGCGAGTCGGCAGGGGGTTGTCCGGCCTCCCGGCGGAGGGCCGGGAGGGACGGGGGCGGGGGCAGTGGTGACTGTGTCAGCGACCGTCGCCGGAGTGCTTCTCGTCCCGGCCGTGGTGGGTGTGCGCGGGACGCCTCGGGTAGGAGGTGTGGCCGAGTTCGGCCGCGGTGCGGGTGACCTCGAAGAGCCGCTCGGCGTCGCGGTTGATCCAGGTCGCCGTGAGGGTCGGCATGTCGAGCGTCGTGTCGGCGACCAGCTTGAGGAAGACGTGCGGTTCGACGGCACTGTGCACCAGGTAGGGGCTGGGCACGTTGAGGCTCGGGATGGTGCTGTCGTGCATGGGGCTGACGATGAACTGCCACAGGTCGTAGCCGACACGGGGGCCGTAGCTCAGGGCACGGGAGACATGGATGTCCCCGCCGATCAGGAAGCAGCCGGGGATCTTCTCCGCGGCGATGAAGTCGTAGATGGCGTCCCGCTCGTAGGAGTAGGTGGCCCAGTCGTCCTTCTCGGCGTTCTGCTTGTCGTCCCAGATCATGCCGGTGGCGATGGCCTTGAACGGAGCCGTGCTCTGGCGCAGCTGATTGCGGAGCCAGTCCCACTGCACCGTGCCCAGGCAGGTCACCTGGGTGCTGTCGGCCCAGCTCGGTGCCGTGCGGCTGAACCAGCGCGGGTCCAGCAGGAAGACCTCGATCGGGCCCCGGCGGAAGGATGTATAGACACCCTCTCCGTCCGTCCGCTGCCGCAGGATCCTCCCGTCCGCGGTCTGCCCGAAGGTGGGGTTGGCGCGGTAGTTGACGAAGGCGGTGCGGTTCTGGCGTTTGCTCTTGTAGTCGCCGTGGAAGTCGTTGCCGCCGAAGTCGTGGTCGTCCCAAGTGGCCCAGACCGGCATGGAGGAGACCAGCCGGGAGATCTCCGGCTGCACCAGGAACGTACGGTGCTTCCGGCGGGCAACCTCGAGGTCGGAGCTGTCGACGTACGGAGTGTCGCCGAGCATCACGAAGCTGTCGCAGCCCTCGTCCATGATCGCCGTCCATACGTGGTCGGGGACCGACGGGCCGCACGAGCCCATCCCCATGGTGACCACGGACGGCTTGTCCGGGTCGGGCGAGGTGGTGAAGGATCCGGTCATCGGCGTGAAGCCAGCCGCTTCCTTCACCGGGGTGAGGGTGAACTCGTAGGCCGTGTCGGGAGCCAGGCCCCGCAGCTGGGCGATCAGCGTGTTGTCGTTGTCGGGTTCGACGGCGGTGGTGACGGTGCGCCAGGTCCTGTTCCCCTTCCCGCCCAGCTCCCGGTAGGCGCAGTTCCAGCGGGAGTAGAGCGAGGGGTCGAGGCCGGGGCGGGCCCAGATCCGGGCGTTGCCGGGTTCGGTGTGGCCGACCATCGGCCCTACCGGCTGCTCGGGCGGCATCGGCGTCGGCACCACGGCGGGCGCGGTACCGGTGCGGACCGACGCGACGTAGCCGGCCAGCGCGGTGAAGAACGCCTCGCTGTCCGCCACCGCCTCGGCCGGCTGCACCACCGCGCCCGCACTGTTGCGGATCTTGTCCACGGTCAGGCTGGTGACGAGGAACCGGCCGGCGCCGAACTGGCCCTCCAGAAGCGCGGGCGGGAACCCGGAGGCGGAGCAGGCCATCAGCACCCGCATCGAACTCCACCGCTGAACCGTCTCGTAGCTCACCCGCGGACTGGCGTTCCGGCCGGTGAACAGCCGGCCGTTGCTGACGCGCAGCCCCTTGACGAGCGGGTGGCCGGCGTCGACCGGGTGGATCGTGTCGTAGTCGGCGTCGGTGCGCACGGCGGACACACCACTGGGCAGATAGGCCACTGCGGCGCCGTACTGGTCGGACTGCGCCAGATCCAGCACGACCCGGCGGTCGGCGACGAACCGGCGCAGGGAGTCGGCCTGGTCGGCGACGTAGTCGAGGTAGTCATCGCTGTTGTTCGTGAAGGTGCCGAACGCGATCAGGTCGACCTGCTGCGGCTGCTCGTCGGCCGGCAGCGTCAGGTCGAGCGGCACGACCTCGAAGCCCGCGGTCCGCAGCAGTTCGGCCAGCCCCAGGGCCTTGGTCCAGGGGTCTTCGTACTCCAGGACGGCGGCGCGCAGCGGGGGGGGTTTCGTCCGCGGCGCGCGGCGCGCCGCCCGCGGCGAACGCCGGTGCGGCGGCACCGACCGTGAGAGCGGCGGCGACACCGCCCGTCAGTATCTTCCGTCTGTCCAGGCCGTTGTCCGGCATCTGTTCTCCTTCGGAACGCGGCCTGCGGTCCGCCTTATGCGGATACGGAGACCGAGCGGTGGGTGCCCGTCTTGGGGCGTGTGCCGCAAACGCTGGCAGAGCGAGCGGCGGGCGGCAATAGCTTGTATCGACAAGTCATTCGGAGTTCACGCAGACCTTCGACGCGCTGCGCGATGTTCACCCGCGCCGGGATGACGCGTTCCGTGCCCGGCGGTCTCGGGTGAGGGCTGGTTCAGCCCAGGCCCGGCAGAACGGCCTGGCGTGGGGCATCCGCTCCCTGCGCAGCGCGCACGGCCGTGCCGAGATCCCCCAGGGAATGAGCCCCTTCCACCAGGTCGGCGAAGGGGTGGGCGGCGTGGCGGGCGGCGAGGAACGCGACGGCCGCATGGAGGTCGGCGGGCCGGTAGTTGTGCACACCGGTGACCGTGCGCAGGCCCCGCACCAGCCACTCGGGGTCGACGGGGACGACGTCCGCCGGGGAGACCGAGCCGGCCAGCACGACGGTCCCGCCGATGTCGAGGGCGGACAGACACGCCCGGACCGCGTCCGTGCGGCCCGACAGTTCCAGGGCAATGTCGGCCGGGCCCGTCGGTTCGTTCACGTCCAGCACCCGGGCGGCCCC
Source organism: Streptomyces sp. NBC_00873 (assembly GCF_045207415.1). Lineage (NCBI taxonomy): Bacteria > Bacillati > Actinomycetota > Actinomycetes > Kitasatosporales > Streptomycetaceae > Streptomyces > Streptomyces sp. NBC_00873. The sequence continues at coordinate 7,776,880 of NZ_CP108803.1, read as the reverse complement.
GAACTGTCCGGCGCGCGCCCGCCGGGCCGGGGACGGATCGACGGCGGTCACGCGGGCGCCCCCGAGGGCTGCCATCGCCACCGCCGTCAGGCCGAGCATGCCCGCGCCGGTGACCAGCACCTCGCGCCCCTCCAGGGGGCCGGCGGCGGCGATGACCGAGGCCACGGTGGCGGTCGCGCAGGACGCCGGGGCGGCGACCGCGTCCGGCAGTCCCTCGGGTACCGCAACGATGGCGGTACCCGGCAGCAGTACGCAGTGAGTGGCGAACCCGCCCGTCAGGGGGGCCTGTTCGTCCAGCGGCTCGTGCCCGTACTTGCGCAGCTCACGGCACTTCTGCGGGTGACCGCGCAGGCAGCGCGGGCAGGCCCCGCAGGAGGCGGTGACCGACCACACCACCCGCAGCCCCGGCACCACCGGAGTGCCGTCCACACACGACGGCGCCCCCGGACCCACCGCCAGCACGGTGCCCACCTGTTCGTGCCCCAGCAGCGCCGGAACCGGGGACGGCCGCTTGCCGTTCACGGTGTGCAGGTCGCTGCCGCACACCGTGGCCAGGTCGATGCGCACCAGCACCTCGCCTTCGCCCGGCGACCTGGGGGTGGTGGTGGTCACCAGCGTGAACGGCCGGTCGACCCCGTCCCAGCGGGCGTAGCGGACGGCGAGAAGTTCGTCGGAGATAGTCCCAGGCATCGCGTCAACCCAATCCGTCACGATCTTGTAAGTGAACAAGCAACATGTATAGATACCTTTTCGGGGTCGGGGTAAAACTCTGGGTGAACAGAGGATGCAGAGACCGTTCACCGTCGGCGCCCGGGTGGTCGCACCCGAGGTCCGCGGTCGGCCGCACGGCAGGTCGAACCATGCGTGGCAGGCGGGCAGTCCGGTCCGAATCGCCCAGCACCCGAGGTGACAGCGACGGGGACCCCGCACGGCCGGCCGGGGACCGGAGGAACGGGGGCGAGACCTGTAGGGTCAAGTCCATGGCCACCCCTCTGCACCGGACGATCGCAGCCGAACTCCGTCATCGGATTCGTTCCGGCAACCTCGTGGTCGGTGGGTCGTTGCCGTCCGAGTCCCAGCTCTGCGAAGAGTTCTCGGCATCGCGAGGACCGGTCCGGCAGGCCCTCGCCACCTTGCGTGACGAGGGGGTCATCGGTGGCGGGCAGGGCAAGCGGGCGGTGGTGCTCGACACTGTTCCCACCCAGCCGTTCGAGTCGTTCCTGTCCTTCACCCGCCGTGCGGAACTGACCGGCTACTCCCCCGGTCAGAAACTGCAGGAGATCGCGCTGCGCCGCCCCGAACCGGAGATCGCCGCGGCCCTGCAGATCAACCCCGACGACCTCGCGGTCCAGCTCGTCAGACTGCGCCTGCTCGATGGACGCCCCGCGATGCTGGAACGCATGACGTACGTCCAGTCGGTGGGGCGCCCGTTGATCTCCGCGGACCTGGACGCCGGTTCCATCTACGCCCTGCTCACCGAGCAGGGCGTAGATCTGCACTCGGCCCGGCACACGTTCGACGCCGTACCCGCCAACACGCTGGACGCGAAGCTGCTGGACGTCCCCAAAGGCTTCCCGCTGCTCAGGGAGCGGCGCCTGACGACGGACTCCCAAGGCACCCCCGTCGAATGGTCCGAGGACCGCTACCGCTCGGACACCGCGACCGTGACGGTCACCAACACCCGCAGTTCCCGCACCGCCATGCTCTGAGCGCCGCCGCACCGCGTCGGGATCCGGCTTCCGCTCCTCAGGCGAACCGGGCGGACACGCCTCCGTCGACGGCCCAGTCGGCACCGGTGACGAAGCCCGCGGCGTCGGACAGGAGGAAGGCGACCACGGAGGCGACCTGGTCGGGGGTTCCGAGCCGGCCGAGGATGTGTTTGGCCACCGCCTCCCGGCGGACCTCGGGCTTCTCCTGGTCGAAGTACTCGGCCAGCAGATCGGTCTCGATGTAGCCGGGGCTGACCGCGTTGACCCGGACTCCCTTCGGTCCCACCTCGAGGGCCATGCTGCGGGTCAGACCGACCAGGCCCGCCTTGGCCGAGGCGTAGGGGAACATGCCGGGGCAGGTCATCGTGGCGTGCATCGAGGCGATGTTCACGATCGCGCCCCGCCCCTGGGCCGTCATGGCCGGCAGGACGGCCCTGGCCATGAGCCACGCCCCCTTGAGGTCGACCCCGAACACCTCGTCCCACTGCTGGGTGGTCATGGTGACCACGTCGGCGTAGGAGTTCCGTCCCGCGTTGTTGACCAGGCCCGTAGCCGGGCCGAGTTCCTCACGCAGGGCGGTCACCGCGTCATGGACCTGATCCTCGCAGGTGATGTCGCACGCCGCCCAGCCCGCTGCCGGACCGATGAGGGCCGCGGTCTCCCGCGCGCCCTTGCCGTCGATGTCCAGCACACCCACCCGTGCACCAGCGGCCGCCGCCATGGTGGCGACGGCTGCGCCGATGCCTCGGGCAGCACCGGTGACCAGTACTACTTCGCCGGTCAGGTCATTCATGTCGGTCCTCCGTTCCGCGCGTGGCGCGGGGTGCCGTCGAGGTGGGTCACGAAGCCCGCAGGGCGGCCGGGCAATTCCCTGCCGCGGGGGCCTCGTTCGGCGTGCTGCTCGGATGCGGGCACGATCGAACTTACCAGCTAAGCTGCCAAGAGATCAGAGGTTCGGAACCGGAAGACGGCCCAGACCGTGTTTCCGGAGCGGTGAGAGAGTGAGCGCATGACGATCGGGCGGACGACACTGAGCCACCACGTGGCGCAGGAGATCATCGGCGAGATCAAACTGCGCGGTCTGCGCGCGGGTGACGAGATCCCGGCCGAGGGTGAACTCGCCGAGCGGCACGGCGTCAACCGTCTTGCCGTGCGCGAAGCGATCCGCACCCTGGTCGCCCGCGGTGTCCTTGTCTCCAGCCAGGGCAAGCGTGCGCGTGTGGCGGTCCCCGCTCCCGCTGTCCTGGAGCAGATCATCGACTTCCGCCTCAGCCAGAGCTCGATGGATCTGGTGGACCTGCTCGTCACCCGGCGCGTGATAGAGGCGGAGCTCGCACGGCGGGCCGCGGTGCGGGTCGCCACGGGTGAGGGCTCCATGACGGAAGTGGTTCGCGCACTGGACGGGATGGGTAGCGCGGTCGGTGACCGGGAGGCGTTCATCGCCGCGGACCTGGCCTTCCATCAGGCCGTGGCCGAACTGGCGGCATCCGGCCTGTTCTCCTTCGTCCTCACGGCGATGAACGGGGTCCTGCTCGACTCCCGCAGGGCGAGCTACCACGGGTCGTGAGCGCCGGGGTGCCGGACAGGAAGCCTGCGGTCGAGGCGCACGGGCGCATCGCCGACGCGATCGCCGCCGACGAGGGGGACCGTGCGGCCGAGGTCGTGACCGCCCACCTCGCGGAGACCGGTCACGACCTCGGACTGTGATTCGACCCGGACGACTGTCCTGGTGTGTGATGCGGTCCGAACGGCTGTCAGGGCAGCAGTCGTACCCGTGCCGTGCCGCTCCAGCCGGCCGGCAGCTTGATCGCAGGGTCGATGTAGTTGCCCCAGGCGAGGTCCGGATAGTTGATGCGGGCGCTGACGATCAGGCCGACTCCCGGAGCCCGGCGCGGGAACGCGTCGCTCGTCAGCGTCTCGAACGCGTCGAGGGCCACGTGGGCATCCGTGGCAGCGGCGTTCTTGCGGCCAGTCACGCGCACGCTGACGGTGTGCTCGCCTTCGGCCAGACCGGTGCGTTCGAACGCCTGTTGCTGGAACTGCTTGCCCGGCGCGTAGAGGTCCACCTCGGTGGCGGTCCCGCCGTCGACAGAGATCTCGGCGATTCCCTGGCTCGGGCCCTTGGGACAGACGACGCGGACGCCCGTACCCCAGAACCTGACGGTCGCGGTGTCACCTGCGCTTCTGCTGAAGGATTCGGTGCGTCCGAGATCGCCGTTCGTCCACGTCTCGGCCTTGTCCGCATGGGTCCATGACCCCGTGTAGACGACCTTGTCCGAGGCGTCGTCGATGACCGGGTCCACCACCTGAAACGCGTCGACGAGCGCGAAAGCGCCCTTGGAAGCGGCGTTCTTGGTGCCGGTGCACTCCACCCTGACGGTGTGCCGGCCGTACGCGAGCGATGCACTCCGGAAGACGAGCTGGGCCGGAGCCTTTCCCGGTCCGTAGAGGTCGACGGTCTCCGCGGGCTTGCCGTCGACCGAGATCTTCACGATGCCGAGGTTGTCCGCGCGGGCCGCGTACAGACCGACACCGGTGCCCGTGAACGCCAGCTCCGCAGTGTCCCCCACCGCATCGGTGAAGGATTCCGTGCCGAAGAGGTCTCCGGCGGTGTAGTCCGCGCTCGCGTCCGCGTGGGTCCAGGCGCCTGTGTAGACGATGTCCGGGGACGCGTCGTCGATCAGCGCCGGCTCGATCGGTGCCAGCCGGACCGATTCCGTGCCGTCCGACTCGACCTGCACACCCGGTCCGGCCGTGCCGGCCGTCGCCTTGGCGACCCGGACCTGCGCCTTGGTACTGCGGAAGTCATTGGTCCAGTGCGCGGCACTGTCCTTGCCGAACAGGAAGTAGCTGTGGGTGTCCTGCGCCCACGGCCAGTGCGGCCTCGTACGGTATCCGTCGGCGCCGGAAGCGCGGTCGCGGGTCGCGGTGCCGGAGGCCCGGCCGATGTGGTCATCGGGGTACGCCGTCCACTGGGCGTCCCGCTGCCAGCTCAGGGTGTCCGTGCTGTCGGCGAGGACGTACCGTATGCCGACGTCGCTGACCTGGCCGGAGGGCGGGTTGGCCATCGTGTAGGTCGTGGTCAGCAGACCGCGGGGGCTCACGGCCACCTTGATGGTGGTGTCGATGGTGCCGAACCTGCCCGTCAGGGTGACGGTCACCTGGCCGTCGGCCGTGGTCACGCGCGCCGACGTTCCCGCCCACTGACCGGGAACCGCACGGGAGATCACCAGGTCCGGGCCGCCGGTGAGGATCACGGTGCCGTCGGCGGTAGCTTCGGTGAGCCGTGCGGTGTGCTTGTCGAACACCACCGCGAACGGCGCGTCGACACCCGTGACGGTGATCGTGTCCGCGGTCTCGCCGACGGTGGGCGCCGTGCCGCTGTCGGACGGGAAGGACGGCTTCGCCCGGGTGTTGAGCGAGAGGCGGTAGTCGTCCACGAGCGCCGTGCCACGCCGGAAGGTGAGCCGCAGGGTGTCGCCGGGAGACCAGACACCGGCCGGGACGGTCAGCGTGCCGTTCTGCCTGGGCGCGATATCAATCCCCCGGAGGGTGCCCGACCTGCTGCCTGTCTGCCAGCTCACCGTCAGTTCGCCGAGGTTGCTGTGGTCGTGCCAGTTCATGACGGGTACCCGTATTGGCCGTCCGGGGGTCAGGCCGGTGAGCACCCCGTCCGCGATCTGTACCGGGGAGTAGGCCTTCTGAGTGAGCCAGAACTCGGGCTTGCGGCGCCGCCACAGGTCGATGATGCCCCATTCGCCGTATCCCACCGGCCCGTTGGACAGGTGGAACACCTCGTCGATGGCCGCCCAGATGGCGCCGCCCACGACTCCGTCCGTGGCACGGAACTTGGCCGCCAGCTTCGCGATGCTGTGACCCCAGTAGTCGCGCACCCCCGGATCTTCCTTCAACGTCCCCACGTTGTAGCACGGCACATGGGCGAACTCGCCGTACTGGATGGGCTGGTTGGCGTTGCCGTTGGCGTTCTGAAGATTGGGGTAGTGACCGCTGTAGATGTCGGTCTGGTCACCGCCGTTGTGCTGCTGCATGTCCTCGAACAGCGTCGGGCGTGAGGGGTCCGTCTCGTGGGCGTAGGTGTTCTCAGAGGCGAAGTTGCGCCCCATGCCGCTCTCGTTGCCGACGGACCACTCGATCACGCAGGCGTGGCTGCGGTCACGTTCGATCATCTCGGCGAACTGCGTCATGTACTGCTCGGTATAGGCGGGGTCGTCGACCGTGCTCTGCTGGAAGCAGACGGGCGCCTCGACCTCGACGTAGAGTCCGAGGCGGTCGGCCCAGTCGAGCAGGGCCGGCGTCGGCGGGTAGTGCGAGGTGCGGATGAAGTTGCAGTTCGCCTCCTTGTAGAGCCGGGCGGCCTGCTCCTCCATGTCCGGGTTCGTCGAACGGCCCTGCTTCTCCGTGATGCTGTGATGGCAGACGCCCAGCAGGTGCACGGGCCTGCCGTTGACCACCAGTTGGTTCCCGTCGACCGCGACCTGGCGGAACCCGACCCTCCGGGTAACCGTCTGCGTCACGCCACCAGCGGTGAACACAGCTGTCAGTGTGTACAGGTGGGGGTGTTCCGCGTCCCATTTGAGGGGAGCGCTGACCGGGATCACTGCCTGCTGTTGCGGATCCGTGCCGGTCAGGGTGATCTTCGACGGGGCGATCGCGACGGGCCGGCCCTCGGGGTCGGTGAGGGTGAGCTCGGCTGTTCCCCTCTGGCCTGCCTTGAACGCCGCGGCGGCGGTCACGGTGAGCGTGGCGTCCCGGTACGCGCTGTCGAAGGTCGTGTCGGCGTGCAGTCTCGTGAGGTGGGAAGCCGGCAGGGCCATCAGTGTGACCTCGCGCAGGATGCCGCCGATGATGTGGTGCGCGTAGTCGGACTGGCGGGCGATGCTGGTCGGCCGGTCGGTGACGCCGAGCGTGACCACGGCCTCGCGGCCCGGTGTCACCAGGGAGGTGATGTCGGCGTACCACGTGGTGAAGCCGCCGTCGTGGGTGCGTACGGCCGTCCCGTTGACCCACAGCCGGGCATAGCTGTAGACGCCGTCGAAGCGGAGCATGACGCGCTTGCCCGCGAAGTCCGCCGGGACGGCGACCTCGACTGTGTACGCGCATTCGGTGTCCGAGGGTACGGGTTCGATCTGGAGCGCGGGCTCCCCCGGTACGTCGAGCGGGTGCCACGAGGAGGTGTCCGTCCCGGACGCCCAGAACGATGCCGGAGGACTGGACGTCCAGCGCCATCCGGAGGTGACGGGAACGAGCGGAGTACGTACTCCGGAGACCTTCTCGGGCAGGGGCGGGATCACCGGCGGCGCCGTTGCGGCATGGGCGGGCGCGGCAAGAAAGACGTCACCTGCGACGGCGAGGAATCCCGCTGCCGCCAGGCCCTTCAGCGCATTGCGACGGGTGAACGCACCAGTCTGCGCTGCGGTGTCCGCGTGGTCCGAAGGTGTGCGGCGGTGAGAGAACGTCACGTCAAACCCTTCTTGACAAATAGGCTGCTAAGTAAATCGACGAGTGTGGGGCGTGGATGTTCCGAGGCTTCCTCCTCCCTTCGAGAGGACCGTTGAGGGATCCTTGGGGGCCGGTGGCGCGGCTTCGCCGGGTCCGTCAGCCGGGAAGTCCCACCGCGCGTTCGCCGCTGCGGCGCTGCTGGATGACGACTGCGACGACAAGGAGGGCTCCCTGGGCGACGTTCTGCCAGAAGGAGTTGATGCCTTGGACGGTGAGCCCGTTCTCCAGGGCTCCGAGGAGGGCGACGGCCAGGAGGGTGCCGCCGATGCCTCCCTTGCCCCCCTTGAGAGCCGCGCCGCCGAGTGCGGCGGCGGTGATCGCTTTGAGTTCGAGGCCCTCGCTGCCGGAGGTGGGCTGGCCGGACCCGGTACGGGCGGTGAGCAGGATTCCGGCGATCGCGGCGACAACACCGATGAGTGCGTAGACGAAGATCAGGTACTTGTTGATGTTGATGCCGGCGAGGCGGGCGGCGGTGTCGTTTCCGCCGATGGCGTAGATGTTGCGGCCGATGTCGGTGTAGCGGAGCAGGAGATGAACGGCCAGGGCGACGACGACGAGGATCCAGACCATGACGGGCAGACCGGCGATCTTCCCGCGGCCGAGGAAGATGAAGACGTCGTTGTTGAGGACGTACCCCTGGGCCCGTCCGTCGGACAGCAGTTGGGCGAGGCCCTTGTAGGCGGCGAGACCGGCCAGAGTGGCGATGGTGGGATTGACGCGGCCGTAGACAATGACCAGACCGTTCAGGGCGCCAATGACCAGACCGACCGCGACGGCTGCCGCCATGCCGAGGAAGGCGTTGGTTCCGGTACTGGTGAAGACCATCGCGCTGACGACGGACGCCACACCGGCCTGCGAGCCGACGGAGATGTCGAGCCCTCCGCAGATGATCACGACGGTCTGCACGATGGCGAGCAGGCCCGTGATGGTGGCCGCCTCGGCGATCACCTGCATGTTCGACATGCTGAGGTAGTTGTCGTTGAGGGCCCCGAACAGCACGAGGACGAGGACGAGCGCACCGACGAGGCTGATGTTCTGCCCGCTGATCCCGGCGAGCAGTTTCGGCCGGAAGGCGGCAGGGCTGTCCGGCGGCCCCTTGACGGCCGGGGAAGGAGGGCTGGTGAGGGTCATGAGGTGGCTCCGGGGGTGCTGACGCCGATGATGTCGTGGGCCATCGCGAGGGCGAGGATGGATTCTTCGGTGGCTTCGTCGTGGCTGAGCTCGCCGGTGATGCGTCCTTGCTGCATGACCACCACACGGTCGGCAAGACCGAGGAGCTCGGGCAGCTCCGAGGAGATGACGAGGACGGCGACGCCCTCGGCCGCGAGGTCGGCGATGATCTGGTAGATCTCAGCCTTGGCGCCGACATCGATGCCGCGGGTCGGCTCGTCGAGGATCAGGACCTTGGGTTTGCGCGCCAGCCACCGGGCGAGGACGACCTTCTGCTGGTTGCCGCCGGACAGCTTGCGTACTTCGTGGTCGACCGACGGTGTACACACTCTGAGCCGGTCGGTGTAGTGCTGGGCGAGCTCCCGCTCGGCGGTGCGGCGTACGAAGCGGGAACGTCGCAGCCGGTCGAGGACCACCAGCGAGATGTTGGCCCGGACGGACTGCTGCAGGAACAGCGCCTGCGCCTTGCGTTCCTCCGGCGCGAGCCCCAGTCCGGCCCGGATCACCGCGCCGGGCCGGCCACTGGGCAGGGGGACGCCGTTGAGGCTGGCACTGCCGCTGTGGACGGGCTGGTCGCCGGCCAGGGCCAGGGCCAGTTCGGAACGCCCTGCTCCGATCAGGCCGGCCAGGCCGACGACCTCACCGGCATGGACCTGGAGCGAGATGTCGTGCACGTCGTCGGTGGTGAGGTTCCTGACGTCGAGAACGAGGCGGTCGGTTGCCACGCGCTGTCGTACGAACATGGCGGACAGATCGCGCCCCACCATCAGGCGCACGAGTGCCGCTTCGTTCGTCGTGCTCGCCTCCTGCACGCCGACCAGACTGCCGTCGCGCAGCACCGCGATGCGGTCGGCGAGCTGGAAGATCTCCTGCATGCGGTGCGAGACGTAGACGATCGCGATGCCCTCGTCACGCAGCCGCCTGATGAGGGCGAACAGGGCGTCCACCTCGTGCTCGGCCAGGGAGGAGGTGGGTTCGTCGAAAGCGATCAGCTTCGCGGTCGTGCTGCCGGTGAGGGCGCGCATGATCTCGACCAGCTGGCGTTGGGCCGGGGTCAGCTGTGAGCCGAGGAGGTCCGGGTCCAGTACATCGGCGAAGCCCAGCCGGGCCAGGTCCGCATCGATCCGGCGGCGCAGTTCGGCTCGGTCGAATCGTCTGCCGGCCTTACGCGGCAACGCACCGGCGTAGATGTTCTCGGCGACTGAGATGTGCGGGATGATCTCCGGTTCCTGCGGAATGATCCGGATCCCCGCCGCCCGTGCCCTGGCCGGGGAGTCGAGCACAACCATTTCGTCGCCGAGGACGACATGGCCCTCGGTCGGCTGGTGGTCCCCGGTGAGGATCTTGAGCAGGGTCGACTTGCCCGCGCCGTTCTCACCCATGAGTGCGGTGACCTGCCCGCGTGGGAAGTCGAGCGTCACGCCGCCGAGCGCCCGCACCGCCCCGAACCGTTTGGTGACGTCCGAAATACCCAGGGACGGGGATGCCGGCGCTGTAGTGGGCTGCGTTTCGGAAGGGCCCCGGCCGGGGGGTGAATGGGAGGCTCTGGTCATGTGTCGGTTCACCTCGAAGGCATGGCGCGCGGTGTGGTCAGGGGTGTGGGGCCGGTATGCGGGAATGCCGTCGGCCCGCGGCGACAACGGCTGGGGCAGCCGCGGGCCGGGACGGTTCAGCTGCAGGAGAGGCCGGAGTCCTTCCAGGAGGACTGGTCGACCATCGTGGTGGGGGCGAAGGCCTCCTGCGGGAAGGCCTTGCCGTTCTTGAGCTTGTCGTACATGGTCTGGACGGCCAGGGCGCCGACGTCCTTGCCGTTGATGAAGAGGGCCGCCTTCATGCCGCTCTTCTTGTCGGACTGCCACTCCTTGCAGGCGAGGTAGGCACCAAGACCGACGCCGATGACGTGGTCGGGGCCGATGCCGGCGTTCTGCAGCGCAGTGACCCCGCCCATGGCGTTCTCGTCGTTGCAGCCCCAGACGACCCAGTTCTTGACCTTGGAGTTCGCGGTGACCGTCGCGGCTATCTTGTCCTGGGCACCGGTGGGGGTGTTGTCGGTGGCCACGTTGATGGTCTTCACGCCGGGCACCGCGGCGTCGAAGGTCTTCCTGGCGGCGTCGACCCGGTCACCGCACACGGTGACGTCCTGCTTCCAGGCCGAGATGACCCGAGTGTCGGCGGCCTTCCAGCCGGCCTTCCTGTACTCGGCGGCGGCGCGCTTCCCGACCTCCCCGCCCATCTGCGCACCGCTGAACCCGATCCGGGGAACCAGGCCGTCCTTACCACAGGCAGCCGGGTCGGGGCCGGTGGTGCAGATCTGGTCGTCGGAGGTGAGCAGGGCGACCTTGCCGTCTTTCGCCGTCTGGACGACCTGCGGCCCCACGGCCGGGTCGGGGACGACGATGATGATGCCCTTGGCCTTCTGGGCGACGGCGGACTGCACTTCGCTGACCGTCTTATTGGCGTCGTTGCCCAGATTGACCACCTTGAGATCGATGCCGAGTTCCTCGGCCTTCGCCTTGGCGCCGGCTGCCTCGCCCACGAAGTACTCCTGATCGCCCTGCTTCTGCAGGTAGGTGAGGGAGATCTTGCCGTCGGCCTTGCCGACCGGATCGCCACCGGCGGACTCCTTACCCGAGGAGCACGCCGTGGTGAGACCGAGGGTGAGCAGCAGGCCGGTGGTGACAGCGATGCGCCGACGGGACGAAGAGTTCATGGGGAGCTCCTTTGAGCTGGCAGCGACCGCCGCGCATCGCGCTACTGGGGTCGTGCGGTGAGGGCTGGTGTGGTGGTGACGGGTCGAGCCGACGTGTTCCGTCGACGGAGCGGCCGGCCGCACGCGGGAGGGGCCCTTTGCCCACCGCCTTGCGTTCCATGGGCTGCCCCTCCGGCTCCGGGGACCGACCTCTTGCGGCCCATTCAGCACTATCGTCATTTGATAGCATCATTAAATCCGTCGGCAGGGCAAGCCCCTGCTCGGTCACAGCGCGGTCTCGAACGTCACCCCTCGTCGCCGTACCCCCATCGGAGGGCCACCCATGGCAGAGCCAGAGACACCGTCAGCCGCAGCTCCCGCCACGGGTGGAGAGGGGCTCAGGAGCCGGGCCTGGTTCGGCGACGGCGGCAAGAACGGCTTCATCGCCCGTCACCATCTGCGGGCCATGGGACGCGGCGGTCACAACTTCGACGGCCGCCCGGTCATCGGCATCTGCAATACGTTCTCCGAACTGACCTCGTGCAACGGCCACTTGCAGATCCTCGCGGACGCCGTGAAGCGCGGCGTGCTGCAGGCAGGCGGCTTCCCCCTGGAATTTCCTGCCATGTCTCTCGGCGAACCGTTCCTGCGGCCGACGTCGATGCTCTACCGCAACCTGGCAGCCATGGAGATCGAGGAGCAGATCCGGGCCAATCCGATCGACGCCGTGGTGCTGCTCACCGGTTGCGACAAGACGACGCCAGCAGCTCTGATGGGCGCCGCCAGCGCGGGCGTACCCGCCATCGTCCTCACCGGCGGGCCCATGCTCAACGGCCGGTTCAAGGGCCGGAACGTGGGATCCGGCACCGACATCTGGCGGATGACGGAGGAGTTGCGCGCCGGGACGATCTCGCAGGAGGAGTTCACCGAGTTCGAGTCGTCCCTGAACCGTTCCGCGGGTCACTGCATGACCATGGGCACGGCCTCCACCATGGCCTGCCTGACGGAGGCCCTGGGCATGATGCTGCCCGGTGGCTCCGGGCTGCCGGCCGTGGACGCCCGGCGTGGCACGCTGGCAGAAGAAACCGGCGCACGGGCCGTGGCGCTCGCGGGGAGCGATCTCACCCCGCGGCGCATCATGACGCGGGCGGCCTTCGAGAACGCGGTCCGGATCAACGCGGCGATCGGCGGGTCCACGAACGCGGTGGTGCACCTGCTCGCCCTGGCCGGACGGCTGGGGGTGCCCCTGGAACTCGACGACTTCGACCGCCTGGGCGCCGAACTTCCCCTGCTCATCGACCTGATGCCCTCCGGGCGGTTCCTGATGGAGGAGTTCGCCTACGCCGGAGGGCTGCCGGCGCTCGTCAACGACCTGCGGGACGCCCTGCACCAGGACACGGTGACGGTCACCGGCCGTTCCCTGACGGCCAATTGCGTGGATGCCCAGGTGTACGACCGCGAGGTCATCCGGGCCTTCGACAACCCGGTGCTGCCCGCGGGACGGGGGACGGCCGTGGTCCGCGGCAGCCTCGCCCCGGACGGTGCCGTCATCAAGCTGTCGGCCGCCGCGCCGCGCCTGCTGGACCACACCGGCCCCGCTCTCGTCTTCGACTCCATCGAGGACTACCTCGCCGTTGCCGAGGACCCCTCACTCGATGTCCGCGCCGAGACGGTGCTCATCGTGCGCAACACCGGCCCGCGCGGTTACCCGGGCATGCCCGAGGTGGGCAACCTGCCGCTGCCGAAGAGGCTGCTGGACGCCGGGATCAGGGACATGGTGCGGGTATCCGATGCCCGCATGTCCGGAACGGCCTTCGGAACGTGCGTTCTGCACGTGGCGCCGGAGGCGGCGGTCGGCGGTCCGCTGGCGTTCGTCCGCACCGGCGACCAAGTCAGGCTCGACGTCCCCGGCCGACGGCTCGACGTGCTGATCGACGAGACCGAGATGGACCGGCGGCGCTCCGCGTGGCAGCGGCCGAAACCGCCCGTCACCCGTGGCTGGACCCACCTCTACACCGAACACGTCACCCAGGCCGACACCGGCGCCGACCTCGACTTCCTCGTCGGCTCGACCGACTCGCCCCCGCCCCGACAAGCCTTCTGAGGAACCGCTATGTCCGCACTCGTACACAAGGATCTCGACACGCTGGTCCGCGGCGTCTCGCCCGTCCTGGAAGTCCCGTTCCACGGTGACGGCGAGCTCGACCCCGACGGGTTCACCACGGTGGTGGACCGGGTACTCGCGGCTGGGGTCGGTTCGCTGATGTTCCCGGGCTTCGCGAGCGAGTTCCACAAACTCGACCCAGAGGAGAGGGCACTGCTCACCGGGCTTCTCCTGCGGCGGACCCGGCAGCGCCACGATGTCGCCGCCATCGTCTCCGTGCCGGACCACGCCACCCGGTCCGCGGTCCGCCAAGCGCTCCGGGCCGCCGAACTCGGGGCCGACGCCGTCAACCTGCTCCCGCCGCACTTCCTCGCGCCCTCCAAGGATGCCGTCACGGCCCATCTGCGCGAGGTACTCACCGCCGTCGATCCACTGCCCGTTGTGGTGCAGTACGCCCCGGCGCAGACCGGAACGGCGCTGGACGCACCCACCCTGCACCGGCTGGCCGCCGAGCACCCCAATCTGCGCTGGGTCAAGGTCGAGTCCGCCCCGCCGGGCCGGCTGATCGCGGCTCTGGCCGCCGGGCCACGTCCGCTGCCCTCGCTGGTCGGCTACGCCGGTCTGCAACTGCCGGACGCCCTACGGCGCGGGACGGTCGGCGTGCAGCCGGGCTGCTCCTTCACCGAGCTGTACGTCGAACTCTGGGAGCGCTGGGAGCGCGGCGACGAGGCCGAGGCCGTCGCCCTGCACACCCGGATGCTGCCCTACCTCTCGTACTGGATGCAGAACGTGGAGCTGATCATCGCCGTGGAGAAGGAGATCTCCGTGCGCCGTGGCTGGTTCGCGTCCGCGCACTGCCGGGCGCCGGGATACCTGCTGGACGAGGAGGAGCTGAGAATGATCGACCGCTTCTGTGCGGAGTTCGCCACCCTGGTACCGGAGCTGGCTCGATGAGCGCAGAAGTCGTCGTGTGCGGCGAGACCATGCTCCTCATGCTGGCCGAACCCGGGGTGCCGCTGGAACACGCGCTCTCGTTCCGCCGCTCCATCGCGGGCGCCGAGAGCAATGTGGCGGCGGGCCTGGCCCGGCTCGGACATGGCGTCCGCTGGCTCGGCCGCGTCGGTGACGATCCGGCGGGGCGGGCCGTGCTGGCCCAGCTGCGCGCGCAGGGCGTAGACAGCTCGTACGCGGTGACGGACCCCGAGGCTCCGACCGGGGTCCTCATACGTGACAGTCACCCTGCGCGCGCGATCGACGTGCAGTACCTGCGTGCGGGTTCGGCCGCGTCCCGGCTGTCGCCACACGAACTGGAGCCCCACATGTTCGAGGGGGCACGACTGGTACACATCACCGGGATCACCCCGATGCTGTCGGCCTCGGCGAACCGGGCGACAAGGCGTCTGGTCGAACTGGCCCGAGCCGCCGGAGCGGTCCTCTCGTTCGATCCGAACATCCGCCACAAGCTCGGCTCACCGGACCGCTGGCGCGAGGTCATCAGTCCGCTGCTGGCCCACGCGGACGTGGTGCTGGCAGGCGAGGACGAACTGGAGCTACTGGGCGTTCCAGACCCGTCCTCCCTTCTGGGGATGGGCCCTGGAACGATCGTCGTCAAACACCGCGACAAATCAGCGACCTGTCTCACGCGCGAAGCAAAAGCGTGCCGCCAGCCCGCCTTCCAAGTCCCGGTCGCCGACCCCGTGGGAGCGGGAGACGCCTTTGCCGCAGGCTTCCTCTCCGGCCTGCTGCACGGTCACGGCCCGGATCAGTGCCTGCGCCAAGCCGCCGCTGTCGCGGCACTGGTAGTCCAATGCCCAACCGACACGGACGGCCTGCCCGACCGCGTCGGCCTCGACCGCGCCCTGGCTGCCCTCACCAGCACCAGCGGCGAAACCGTCATCCGCTGACGCCACCCACCGGCGGCGCACCACTTCAGGAGCAGGAGAGTACGAACATCATGTACCAATGGGAGACCACCCAGGCCGTCACCGCACAGCGCGTGTTCGGCATCATCCGCACCGCAGGACCGAAGCAAGCCGTCGCCGCAGCGGAAGCTGTGCTGAACGCCGGACTGCACGCCGTAGAGATCGCCCTCACCACCCCACGTGCCCTCACCGCCCTGGCCCGCCTCGCCGAGACCCACCCCGATGCGCTGCTCGGCGCGGGCACCGTCATCGACGCGGCCGCCGCACGCGCCGCCGTCGAAGCGGGCGCCCGCTTCCTCGTGTCACCGAGCCTCCACCCGGAGGTCATCCGTACCGGCCACCGCTACGGAGTCCCGGTCTTCCCCGGCGTCGCGACACCCACCGAGATGGTGCGCGCCCTGGAAGAAGGTGCTGACGCGCTCAAGCTCTTCCCGGCCTCGGCCGTCTCACCCTCCTGGCTGCGCGATGTGCGTACCGCGCTCCCCCAGGCGCCGGTGCTACCCACGGGAGGTGTGACAATCGACAACGCGCCGGAATGGATAGCCGCAGGTGCAGTGGCCTGCGGCATGGGCTCGGCCCTGACATCGGGGGGTGCCCGCAGCGCCGGTGAACGGGTGAGCACACTCCTGCGCACACTCGCCGAGGCTCGTTGACGTACACCAAACAACAGAATCGGCAAGTGTCGGCGTTTCTGGAACAAGCGACAAGGAGTAGCAGTGGAACTGCACGGGCTGCACGGTCAGGTGGTCAAGCGGATCGGGGAATCCCTCGCCGCGCAGGAGATCCGTGCGGGCCAGGTTCTCCGTCTCGAAGACGTACAGGACCGGTACGGAGTCTCCCGAACCGTGGCACGCGAGGCCGTCCGGGTCCTGGAGTCGAAGCGGATCGTCACCAGCCGGCCCCGTGTTGGCATCACCGTGCGGCCGATGGCCGAATGGAACCTCTACGACCCCCAGGTCATCCGATGGCGGTTGGCCTCCCCCTTCCGCAGCGCGCAGCTGCGCGAACTCACCGAACTGCGGGCCGCCGTGGAACCATCTGCCGCGGCCCTCGCGGCAGTGGGCGCTTCGCCTGACACCCGCAATACGCTCGTCGAACTCGCCCGGACGATGGAGAGCATCGCCCATACCGATGACACTCAGGGCTTCATAGCGGCAGACCTGGCCTTTCACCGAGCTCTGCTCAGCGCATCGGGAAACGGCATGTTCGCCCAGCTCTCCGAGGTCACCGAGGAACTGCTTGTTGCCCGCCGCGACCTTCCTCTGATGCCGGACCACGTGGACACGGACGCAGTACGCCGCCATACAGAGGTGGCCGAGGCCATCGCCGAGGGACGCCCGGACGACGCCGCGCAGTGCGTCCGCGCGATCGTAGACTCCGCCCACCGCGAGGTAGAACAACTACTGGAAGGGGGCGCACACTGCGCGCTCAGCAGTCGCCCCATGCCCGAACGTGGTGACGCCACTTAACTGATCGCGGCCCCACCGGTCACCAGTTATGTGTTCGCTTATCGTCACAGCTCCTCACGGGACGCTCCGGTACGGCGGCGCCGGTCTCCTCGGCGTGGTCGCGGTAGTTGAGGCCGATGCACACCACCTTGCCAGGACGGGCGACCGGCGGGCCGATGCGCAGCCCTGTGGCGTCCAGGACGGGCAGCGTGCCGGCCCGCAGGGCCGCTTGCGACCCGCTCGATGCCGCCGACGGCAAGGAACGCCCCGTCGATGTCGCCGGTCAGGCCGGTGAGGTCGTGGGTGGTTCCGTCGTCGCAGAGGACGGGATCGCCGCCGGCCACGGGTATGTCTACCTCGGCGGCAACGGCGCCATCTCACGGCGCAACCTGAAGACCGGCGAGGTCGTCAACCTGCAGGCACCGGGTGAGGCCAAGGACGCTGAAGTGATCGAAAGCGTCCTGTACACCGGCCAGGACAACGCGCAGGGCATCTGGCGGTACGACTCTTCCCGGCGGCGGCAGCCGCAGCAGGCGGCGAAGTTCCCCAGCGAGCAGAACCGTCCGCTGAACCTCTCGTGGGACCCGGACAACAAGCTGCTCCTCGTCGGTGTGCAGTCCGACACCGAGGGCGGCGGCGCCCTGTGGACGTACTCTCCCAGAACCGGGAAGTCGGCGTCCTACGTCAATCCGATCGACGACGTCCAGCTCGTGCGGGCGGTGGCCAACCGGGACGGCGTCGCTTACCTGGGCGGCGATAACGCCGCCAAGGAGGGACCGCGCGCCACCGTCGTCGCCGTCGATCCGGCCACCGGCAAGGAGCGGTGGAGCGTCGACACGAAGCAGTCGGCGGGGGTGGCGGCTCTGGCGGTGCTGGGCCGGAACCTCTACGGCCTCACCACCAAGGGAGGGCTTTTCGTCATCGACGTGCGGGCCAGGAAGGTGGTGCACACCGCGGACGTCAGCAGTGTCAGCAAGGGCTTCGCCGCCATGGTCACCAACCGAGGCGCGGTCTACGGCGTCTCGGACACCACGCTCTTCCGCTTCCGTCCGAAGACGTTCGCCGTCACCACGGTCGTCGCCGACGTCAACGGGGCCTGGTACAGCGGCCCGCATGTCAACGTCCACGAGGGGCTGCTCTACACGCTCCGCGGTGGCAGCCTCGTCGCCGTCGACGACAGGCCGACGCACTGACCCCGCCACGAGATCCTCTGCTCCAGGCCATCGTTTACCTTTGATTGATATCTTTTCGGTTGTCGAGTGAAGAATGATGACTCACTCGTTACCGAGAGGGGACTGAAGGTGTTGGCTAACGAGCGGCGGGAAGCGATCCTGCGCACTGTGGAGCGCCAGGGTTCGATCACCGTGAAGGCGCTGGCGGAGGAGATGGGAGTCTCCGCCGTGACCTTGCGCCAGGACGTGCGGGAGCTGGCCGGCCAGGGACTGCTGAACCGTGTGCACGGCGGTGCCAGGGCCCTGGCCTCGGACGCTCCCGCTCCCGTCGAGGCCTCGGCCCCCGCCCCGGACCTCGCCGGGGAGAAGTACGCCGTCGGGCTGGTGGTGCCGCCAGGCGGCTACTACTACGCGGAGGTGATCCGGGGCGTCCAGAACGCGGCCCGCGCGCGTGGCGTCCGCGTCGTACTGACCGTCTCCGGGGAGTCGCTGTCCGAGAACCAGGAGCAGGTCCGCCAACTCGTGGCCGGCGGGATCAACAGCCTGCTGCTGATGCTGCACCCGGGCCTGCGCCCTCTGGACAAGGCCGAGCAGTGGCTGAGCACCCTCGATGTGCCGGCCGTGCTGGTGGAGCGCCGGGCCGGGATACGGGCCGGCCGGCTGGAGCAGGTAGCCTCCGACCACGCCTACGGCGCGGCCCTCGCGGTGCGCCATCTCGCCGGGCTCGGACACGACAAGGTGGCCCTCGTCGCCAGGATCGAGAGCCCCAACACGGCTCTTCTCAGCGCCGGTCATGCCGACGCCGTGAAGGCCATGGGGCTGACGCCGGGGCCGGAGTTCCTCATCAGCACCACCGGTGATGCGGCTCCGGCCGACGCGCGCTTCGAAGAAGTGGTCCGGGCCGTGGAATCCGGCGAGGTCCGGGCCGCACTGGTGCACAACGACATCGACGCCATCGCCCTCGTCGGCATCCTGCGCACACGCGGTATGCGCGTGCCGGAAGATCTGGCACTGGTCACCTACGACGACGAGGTCGCCGAGCTGAGCGACGTCCCCCTCACCGCCGTCGCACCCCCCAAACAGGCGGTGGGGTCATGGGCGCTCGACCTGGCGGTACGCCGACTGTCCGACCCGGCCGCCCCCCTGGCCGAGATCCTGCTCCGCCCGGAACTGCGAGTCCGCGCATCCTGTGGCGCCAACCGCCGGGCCGACGCGTAACCATGTGATGACAGATGGTTTCGTTGCCGAAAAACGAAAGCATATGCATTGACTCACTGTCGTATGTAACGAATGATTGCGGTGACACCCAAGCGAACGATCGGTGACACACTCATGTTTCGTAGACGACTGACAGCGCTGGTCTGCTCCGTCGCAGCAATCGGCCTTCTCGCCACGGGATGTGGAGACTCGGACAGCGGGACTTCCACGGCGGAGAAGGGCACCGGAAAGGTCACCTTCTGGTCCTTCGTCAAGGGCTCCGACGAAGTGGCGAAGGCCTTCAACCGGACCCACCCGGACATCAAGGTGACCTTCGAGGCGGTGCCCTCGGGCCAGGAGTACTACTCCAAACTCACGAACGCCGTGAAGGCCGGCACCGCCCCGGATGCCGCGGTCGTCGAGTACCCGCAGCTGCCGGAGTTCGCCACTCAGGGCAAGCTGGAGACGCTGAGCGATTCGCTCGCGCCCCTGGTCAAGGAACATTTCCCGAAGTCCGTAAGGCAGTTGGTCGAGCTGGGGGGCCAGACGTGGGGTGTTCCCCGCGACGCGGCTCCGCTGATGCTGTACTACCGCAACGACTTCTTCAAGAGCCACAAGATCAGTGTCCCCAAGACGTGGGACGCGTATCGGAACATGACCGCCCAGGTGAAGAAGGCGGACCCGAAGGCCCGCGGCGGGGTTCTCTACACCGACAACCCGGGACTGCTGACCGCCCTCGCCTGGCAGGCCGGTTCGCAGTGGTTCGGCACGGAGAAGGATTCCTGGAAGGTGTCGCTGGACGACGCTCCTTCCCGGAAGGTCGCCGACTACTGGGGTGACCTCGCCCGGAAGGACCTCGTCACCTCGGTGAGCTCGCTCGACCCGTTCTGGACAAGCGTCCAGCAGAACCGGACCGTCGCCTACGTCTGCGCGAGCTGGTGCGCGGGGGCCCAGCAGGCGACCGTCGCCGACCAGAAGGGCAAGTGGTCGGTGGCCCCGGTGCCTACCTGGGACGGCAAGCCGGCCTCGGCCATGTACGGCGGCTCCTCGTTCGTCATACCGAAGGGCGCCAAGAACAGCGGTGCCGCCGAGGAGTTCATCAAGTGGATCACCACCGACCCCGCGGGCATGAAGGCGTGGGTCTCCTCCGGGACCAGCAGCATGTTCCCCGCCGACCCCAAGCTCGTGCCGGTCACCAAGGCCGCCTTCCCCACCGACTACTTCGGCGGCCAGGACGTGTACGCCGTGGGCAGCAAGTCCTACGCAGCGGTCCGGCCCGGCTGGACGTGGGGCCCCGTCATGGGGACCACGAACACGGCCATCGTCGATCAGCTTCCGAACGTTGCCCAGGGCAAAGTGAAGCTCCTCGACATCCTCACCGGCTCCCAGCAGGCGACCGTGAAGGACATGGAGCGGCGCGGGATGAAGGTCGCCCCGTAGTACGCGAACCCCGGTGAGCCGATGCCCGCCCCGCAGGCCGAGGCCGGCATCGGCTCCCGCCCCGACGCTTCCCGCTCCCATCGAGAAAGGCCCGGTATGACAACTTCGTCAGCCCGCGCCCAGCGCCGCACCGCCACGCTGCTCCTGGCCCCCTTCTTCATCCTTTTCGCCGCCGTTACCCTCGCCCCACTGGTCTACGCGGGGTGGATGAGCCTGTTCACCACCCACACTTCCGGCCTCGGCTTCGGTGGCACAGAAGAGGTCTTCGCCGGACTGGACAACTACGTACACGCGTTGTCGGACCCGGCGTTCCGCGGCGGATTCCTCACCATTGCCGCGTACGTCGCGATCTACATTCCGGTGATGATCGGCGGCGCGCTCGTCCTCGCCCTGCTGCTGGACTCGGCACTGACCAAGGCGCGGACCTTCTTCCAGCTGGCCCTGTTCCTCCCGCACGCGGTGCCCGGTCTGATCGCGGCACTCATCTGGGTCTACCTGTACACGCCCGGACTGAGCCCGGTGATCGACTTCCTCAGCGTCGGCGGCCTCGACATCGATTTCCTGTCAGCGGACAACGCTGTCTTCTCCGCGGCGAACATCGCCGTCTGGGAGTGGATCGGGTACAACTTGGTCATCTTCTACGCCGCCCTCCAGGCGGTGCCGACCGAGGCCCTGGACGCGGCGAAGATCGACGGTGCCGGCCAGATCCGTACCGCCCTGTCGATCAAGGTGCCGATGATCCGCCCGGCCATCGCCCTGGCCGTGCTGTTCACCGTGATCGGATCGGTCCAGCTCTTCACTGAGCCGAAGGTCATCTACAGCGCCTCCAGCTCGATCGGCAGCAGCTGGACGCCCAACATGTTCGTCCAGACCGCCGCCTTCACCCACAACGACTTCGGTCTGGCAGCAGCGGCCTCGCTGCTCATCGCGCTGTTCGCCGCGCTGCTGTCCTTCCTCGTCACCCGCTTTTCGCGCAGCAGGAGCAAGCCGTGACCAAGACCATGACACGCGTTGCCCCCGCCGGCTCCTGTCCGGCTCCGGAGCGGACGGACAGGAACCGGCCGGGCCGGCGCTGCCCCGGGAACCGTCCATCGGTCCTGCTGTCCAAGGCCGGTGTGACCGCGATGCTGGGTCTCGCCGCCCTCTACACACTTCTGCCGATGCTCTGGCTGGTCCTCTCGTCCACCAAGAGCCGCCAGGACCTCTTCGCCACCAACGGCTTCGCCCCGGGCAAGGACTTCGCGCTCGTCGACAACCTCACGTACCTGTTCGAGGTCGACAACGGGATCTTCCTGCGCTGGCTGCTCAACACCATCCTGTATGCCGGTGTCGGCTCGCTGCTGGCGACACTGTTCAGCGTGGCCGCGGGGTACACGTTCGACAAACTGAACTTCCCCGGCAAGGAGAAGCTCTTCTCCTTCGTCCTGCTGGGCGTGATGGTGCCCGGAACGGCGATGGCGATACCGCTCTACCTGCTCGCGGCCAAAGCGGGTCTGGTGAACACCTTCTGGGGCGTGTTCATCCCCGGCCTCCTGTTCCCGTTCGGGGTGTACCTGGCCCGCGTCTTCAGCGCCTCGTACATCCCCAACGAGGTCCTCGAGGCCGCCCGTGTGGACGGGGCAGGCGAGTTCAGGACCTTCTGCAGGATCGCCCTGCCCATGATCGCGCCGGGCTTCGTGACCATCTTCCTCTTCCAGTTCACCCAGATCTGGAACAGCTTCTTCCTTCCCTTGGTGATGCTGTCCGACAAGGACCTCTTCCCGGTCAATCTCGGGTTGTACGTCTGGTACTCCTCCGCGCTCTCCCAGGGGCACCCGCAGGACTACCTCCTGGCCATCGTCGGATCGCTGGTGTCCGTGGTCCCGCTGGTCGTCCTCTTCCTGATGCTCCAGCGGTTCTGGAAGTCCGGCATGACAGCCGGCGCCGTCAAGTAGGCCATCGTCCTGAGGATCCCCATGTCATCCACTCCGCCCCGCCCTCGTGCCCTTTTCGCGATGGGCCGCCCGCACCGAGATGCCCTCTTCCCTCGTGCCGCGATCGACCGCCTGACCCGTCTCGTCGATATCGAACCGCATTTCGTCGCCGAGGACTTCGACCGCGTGCCCCGCCTGGCAGCTGTCGAAATCCTGATCACATCCTGGGGATGCCACCCGCTCGACGACGCCGTGCTGGCCCGCATGCCTGCGCTGAAGGCAGTCGTGCACGCAGCGGGAAGCGTCAAACACCATGTGACGGAAGCCTGCTGGGACCGCGGACTCCTCGTCTCCACTGCGGCCGCCGCCAACGCCGTAGCCGTCGCCGAATACACGCTCGCCGCCATCCTCTTCGCCAACAAGCGCGTCCTGGAGATCGGCGGGCTCTACCGCGAGCACCGAAACGCCCTGGACTGGGCGGCTCACTTCCCCGGCTTCGGCAACTACCGCAGGACGATCGGCCTGGTGGGCGCGTCCCTCGTGGGACGCAGGGTGCTGGAGCTGCTCCGGCCCCACGACTTCGACATCCTGCTGGCCGATCCGCACCTCGATCCCGAGGCGGCCCGGTCGATGGGCGCCCGGCTCATCGAGCTCGACGAGCTGCTGGCCGTCTCCGACATCGTCTCGCTGCACGCCCCCGCGCTGCCCGAGACGTACCACCTGCTGGATGCCCGCAGACTGTCGCTCCTGCGGGACGGCGCCACCCTCGTCAACACGGGGCGCGGCTCCCTCATCGACACCGAGGCCCTCACCGCCGAGGCGTTGTCGGGACGCATCCACGCCGTCCTCGACGTCACCGAGCCCGAGGTGCTGCCGGTGTCCTCACCGCTGTACTCACTGCCGAATGTGCTGCTGACCCCGCACATCGCCGGCTCACTCGGCGGTGAGCTCCTGCGCATCACCCGCAGTGCGCTGGATGAGGTCGAACGCTACTGCGCCGGGCGGGAGTTCGCGTATCCCGTGACCCGAGCGGCCCTTTCCACCTCGGCCTGAGCACCCGGGCGGCTGCCGTGCCGTCCCCGCCACACGAGAGTGCCGATCACCGCGACCACCCTGCGCGGCAGAACCCGGAGTGCCAGATGTCCCAGACCGACCGCCTGTCGGACGTTCTCGTCTTCACCCGCACCACGGCCTACCGCCACGACTCGATCCCCGCCGGGCAGGCGGCTCTGCGTGAGCTGGGCGAGGAGCACGGCTTCACCGTGGAGACCTCCGAGGACCCCTCGGTCTTCACCGACGCCTCCCTGGCGGGACGCAGTGCGGTGGTATTCCTGTCCACCAGCGGCGAGGTGCTCACCCCGGACGGGCAGCTGGCGCTGCGTCGCTGGACCTCGGACGGCGGCGGCTTCATGGGCATCCATTCCGCCGCGTGCACCGAGTACGACTGGCCGTACTACGGGGAGTTGCTCGGCGCACGCTTCGCCGGCCACCCGGACTTCCAGTCCGGCACCGTGCTGGTCGAGGACCGGAGCCATCCATCGATGCGCCATCTGCCGCCGCGGTGGGACTGGAACGACGAGTGGTACGACTTCCGGAGCAATCCGCGGCGCCCCGGCGTACAGGTCCTCGCCACCATCGACGAAGCCGGCTACGAGGGAGGCGGCATGGGCGCCGATCACCCCCTGGTGTGGTGCAAGGAGTCCGGCGCCGGCCGCTCGTTCTACACGTCGCTGGGCCACGCGGATGATGCCTACACCGACCCGGCCTTCCGCGGCCACCTTCTGGGCGGCCTGCGCTGGACTGCGGGCTGATCCCTCCGGCCGCGGGGAAGGCGATGAATTCCCCGTGCGCATCCTCAGAACCCGACGAAGGAGCACAGAACCATGCAGGACGTACCGATCACACGACGCCAGATGATGCAGTGGGGGGCCGTCGGTGCGGGTGCACTGGCCGTCGCCGGCCTGCCCGCGACCGACGCCAGGGCGACGCCGAGGTCAGGGGTGCGGGTCACGGACCTCGGTCCGGGGGTGAACAACTTCTCTCTCGCTGCTGCCATTCCGGTGGGAAACAAGGCGTACATCGCCTCGCGCAACATCGATCCGATGCGGATCATCGGCTTCGACTTCGACACCGAGAAGGTCACCAGTGTCACCGAGGGGTCCGGGATCAGCACGCAGTTGCTCGCCGTCGACCCGGACGGGCGGTATCTGTACTCAGCGATCCGCGAGTACGACTCCGCCCCGGGCCCGGGCTTCATCCGGCTCGATCTCTCCGCGGCCGGCGCACCCAAGGAGGATCTCCACTCGATCCCCGGCCTCGATCCGTACGCGATCAGTGCGTCGCCGGACAACAAGATCTTCTTCGGCGGCCGAGAGCCCCAGCCCAAGCTGCGCCAGTACGACCCGGCTACCGGTGAGCTCACCGAGATCGCAATCCCCGATCCGAACGTACCGATGATCCGCTGCCTGCTGGCCACGCAGGACAAGATCTACATCGGCACCGGCGCGTCGCTCGGCGCCACTCCGACCAGCACCAAGGCCGGACTCTTTGTCATGGACCGCGCCACGAAGAAGATCACATCGATCCTGCCGAAGGAGTTCACGGGGCAAGTAGAGGTTCGTGACGTCGGTCTCTACGACGGCACGCTGTACGTGTGCTCGACCACCGACGACGGCGCAGCGGTCGCGATCATGGACGCCGACGACCCAACCCAGTACACACTCGTGCAGAGTGAGCAGCACTTCCTTCGGTTGCCGCGCAAGCTCGGCGACACGATGTACTTCAATGGTGCCGCGCTGATCGAGTTGACGTTGAGCACCCGTACGTTCCGCGAGATCAAGCCCAAGGACGGGGAATTCGGCGAGATCTGGGGCCTGTGGATCCGCGACGACAAGGTAATCGTCGTCTCGGCCTTCGGCCTGATCTTCGAGGTCGATCCGAGCACGAGTTCGGACACCTCATGGGACCTGATCGAGGCAGGCGCCCCGATCGGGCCTCAGCTGGCGATGTCGATAGCCGCCGACACGCAGGACGTCTACGTCGGCGGGACGAACTCGGTGGCACGACATGATCTGCGCACCGGGAAACAGAGCAGGGTGCTGGCGACGAGCGAAGCCAAGGACATTCTGCTGCACCGGGGCACTGCCTACCTCGCCCAGTACAACGCAGTCGGCCTCTTGGCGTACAACCCGCACATCGACGACGAATGGACCCGCAAGTTGGCCGATCTGCCGGCGGAGCAGAACCGCCCGCACCAGATCGTCTGGGACGATCGTCACCGACTGATGATGATCGGGCTGCAGTCTGACTACGAGTTGGGCGGATCGCTGATGACGTTCGACCCGAAAAACGGCGCCACCACGGTCGCCGTCAACCCGATCGATGACGACCAGATGATCCGTGCGGTCGTGGCGCACGACGGCGTGGCCTATCTCGGCGGCCAGAATGTCGCCGCCACCGCCGGCACCTTGGTCGCGTGGGATCCGATCCGGAGGCGCGAGCTGTGGCGGATGACGCCGCAGTCCAAGCCCACCGGGATCACTGGCCTCACCGTGCTCGGCCAGAACCTGTACGTCATGTGCTTCAGGGGTGATTTCTTCGTGATCGACCTGCACACCCGAAAGGTGATCCACTCCGCCAATCACGGCCCGGTGGTGCCGAACTACGGGACGCTGCTCGCCGACCGGGGGTATGTATACGGGGCGTCCAGCTCAGATTTCGTCCGCTATGACCGGAAGACATTCGCGCGTACCGACCTGGTCGCGCTCGACGCGGACTGGTACGGCATCCCGCGAGCCGCAGTGGACGAGCGTGGCAGGTTCTACGCCATCCGCGATCGCAATCTGATCCGGATCGACGTCAGCCGCTGCTGAGCGACTCGTGACGACGTACAGGAGGCACACGGGAATCCGCCAGGACGCCGAGGAGGTCGTCACCGCGGCGGCCGCCGGCGACCCCATCGCCTATGCCGAGTCCGACCGCCGCTTCGACTGGACCGGTAGACGGGGGCGCGGACCATGCGGTCCGGTTCGGCGGCGCGTGCGTAGCGTTTGACGGTGTTCAGCGAGACGTCCAGGCGTCGGGCGCAGGCGAGCAGACCGATGCCCTGATCAAGGAGGTCGTGGATCTGCCGCCAGCGCTCCCGTGTGGTAGCCGCGCGCTTGCCCTGCGGCAGTGGTGGGCCGAACTTGCTCCAGCATGAGGCGTGCCCGCCAACCTCCTTCAGTGCTGTCTCGTGCCAGGCCGTGCCAGAGATGCCACCGGTCGCTGACCTGGACGATTCCCGGGTTGGCGTCGGTGGTGGCCTGGGCGAAACCGCCGGAACCGTCCCGGCACATGAGGCGAATGCCGGGGTGTTCACGCAGCCAGGTGGTGACCGTGGCCCTCTTGTGGTCGGGCAGGACCTCAACGCTCTGTCCGGTATCGGTATCGATGATGATCGTCGCGTAGCGCTGGCCTCTGAGCAGGGCGAACTCGTCAATTCCGGCCACCGTAGGGGTCGGACGCCGTGGCAGCGGGGTCCGCATCAGACAGTTCACCGTCACCAAGGACAGGACCTGGTGCAATACAGTCAGCAGCTGGGCGGCGGCCGAGCCAGCCAGGACCACCGTGAGGGCCTCGACCAGCCGCCGCAGCGCAGAAGTCCTGCGCTGGTAGCGCTCGGTCAGCCCGTCGACCTGCTCGACGAACGTGGCCTTCGCGCAGCCGGAGTTCTCGCAGTACAGGCGCCGCACCGAGACATCGATCACCACGGGTCTGCCGCCGATCGCCTCGTCGGCGACCCGCCGCACATAGCAGCTGTGGTCCCAGCCCGAGGGCTGCCCGCAAGCGGAACAGTCCACCGGCACCGCGTCCAGGGTCCGCACCGCGACCCTGACCAGGCTCTCGCTCGTATCTACCGTCTCGACCAGCACCGATGCCAGATGCGGCAGCAGGTCCGTCAGCTCGACATCACACGTCACCAGCCTGCCGCACCAGAGCACCCGACCGGACCGAAACCAAGCAACCGATCAACGCCTACGAAAATCTTGGAAGACCCAAAAACAAGACACTCCCGGTCCGCGAGGTGAAGGTGATGAGCGTGAACGGTCTGCTGTTCCCCCGGCACGGCCCTCACCCAGGACCAGAGGGCCGACGGCGAGCGTGGCGCCGCGCTCACTGATCCGGGCCGCCGTCTCGTCCGCGTCCCTGACGGCGAAGTACGGCGTCCAGACGGCCGGATGGCCACCGCATTGGCAGCATCCGATCCCGGCGACCGGTTCACCATGTGCCAGAGCCACCGAGAAGCCGCTGCCGAGCGTGCTGGGCCTGAACGTCCAACCCATGACACCGGCGTAGAAGGACTCTGCCGCGCGCAGGTCCCGTGCCATCAGGCTCACCCAGCAGGGCGCACCGGCCACCGGCACGGTTCCTTCAAGGGCTGGCATTCGGTGCTCCTGCGGGTGCCTGATGGACGTCAGGCCATGCCCGAGTTCGACGGGTGGGGGTGCGGAGCAGGTCGCGCACCCGGTCCACCAGCCCGGCGCCCGGAACGAGCAGTCTGCTGGCGGGCGGGGTGTTCGGGGAACTCACACGACTGTCCGAGACGTCGCACCGCAGTCGCGCCCTTCGCCCGGCAGTGGGGATACGTAGCGGGCATAGGGCGCGGCGTTCAGCAGGTTTCGTCGAACTTCACTGCGGTCAAGGTGACAGGCTGGACGTCGAGCTTGGTGCTGGCAGTGCCTGATGATCAAGACGTCGTGACAGATTTGTGAGATATCTACGCTCGGCGAACAGCAAAAAAGCCTCTGCCCTCGGCCTTTTAGTGGATCACTAGGATGCGTGCTCCCCATCATAACCTTCTGTACGTCCTGTACATTTTTTACGGATGCCCCCGCAGGCCGCGCACAGACACCGGAGGAGAGGCCTCGCCATGTTCCGCCCTGCCGCCCGTTACGTCCTGCCCGAGTTCACCGAGCGCACGACCGACGGGACCCGGACCCTCGACCCGTACTCCAAGCTGCTCGCCGAGCGCATCGTCTTCCTCGGCACCCCGGTCGACGACACCGCGGCCAACGACCTGATCGCGCAGTTCATGTATCTGGAGCACGCCGCGCCCGACCGGCCGATCTCCCTCTACATCAACTCCCCCGGCGGCTCGTTCGGCGCCATGTCCGCCATCTACGACACGATGGACTACCTCACCTGCGAGGTGGAGACGTTCTGCCTCGGCCAGGCCGGTTCCAGCGCGGCGGTCCTGCTCGCTGCGGGCGCTCCCGGCCGGCGGCACGCCCTGCCCGGGGCCAGGGTCGTCGTCCAGCAGCCCGAGCTCCCGGAGCCGGTTCAGGGCCAACCGTCCGATCTGGAGATCGAGGCGCGGGAACTGGTCCGCGTCCGTGAGCTGCTCACCCGCATGCTGGCCCGCCACACCGGCCGCAGCGCCGAGCGGATCGCCGCCGACTTCGAGCGCGACCTCATCCTCGACGCCGCCGAAGCCAAGGCGTACGGGCTGGTGGACCACGTCCTGGAGAACCGCAAGACGTCGCTCCCGCCGAACAGCGCGAGGTGAACCGCCGATGCAGCCACCCCACCTCCCGCCGCTGCCCGCGCTGACGCGCGCCGAGGCCGAGTTCATCGACTGCTACCTGGAAGTGCTCGACCAGCTGGGCCAAATCAACCCCGCCCGCGGCAGCGACACCTACGGTGCACTGCGCGCGGCCCAGGCACTCGCCTCCCGGGCGGGCGCCCTGCGGGACGCGCTCACCTTGATGCACGAGCGGGGTGAAGCACAGATCCACGCCGCCACGTTGGCGCGGGCACTGCGCGTGTTGGACGGGGAACGGCGGGCCGGACGGGTCACCGTGCCCCCGGCCCCGATGAGTTGATCATCTCTCCGTAGGCGACACGCCCGGCGCGCTGATCGAATTTTCTCGCTCGTCCGGCGCAAGGAATCCCCCGCGAGAGGGATAACTCGACTTGCGCCGCCGGCGTGGACGGTGAGCGAAATATGCCGTTCCACCGCTGGTACCGGACCGGTCGAGACAGCCTGACGAGTACCCAAATCACACCTTGCTCACCCAAACAGACCATTAGTGCTGAATTTCGCATATCGCTGTTTTGCTTCGGAAATCCGGCAGGCGGTGAGTCAAGATCCGTGGGACGACAAGCCCCCGCCACCACGGCGAGGCGGTCCGGGCGGACGCCGAGTCCTGCCGCCGCCCGGATGACTGGTCGACAGAAGTGGATCGGCAGGAGTGGAGGACCCGAGCGCAACGGGTCGACCGGTCATCCGGTCGGCCCTCGGGGTGAAGCCGCATCGCGCGGCCGGGCAACTTCGCCAGCCCGAACCCGACAGGTCATCCTTCACAGGCGGCTGACGAAGGGTTGCGCATGACTGCGCAGGTTCATGTCCCGTTTCTGATCACCCGGGCCGGTACGGCCACATTTCTGACGCTCGCCGCCGTCGGCGGCTCCATGTTCGCCCCCGGCGCCGTGACCGACGCCCAGGCCGCGACGCAATCAACGAAGGCGCTCAAGATCGCCGCGTCGAAGAAGGGATCGCCATACCGGTACGGGGCCACTGGCCCCCACGGTTTCGACTGTTCCGGGCTGATGCTGTATGCGTTCAAGAAGGTGGGCAAGAGGCTCCCACGCACGGCCCAGCAGCAGTACAACAAGACCCGCCACGTCTCGGCGTCGAAGCGGAAACGCGGCGATCTGGTCTTCTTCCACTCGGGACGCAGCGTCTACCACGTGGGCATCTACGCCGGCAGGGGTAAGATCTGGCACTCCCCGAAGACCGGTTCCGTCGTGCGGCTGGAGAAGATCTGGACGAGGAGCGTCTGGTACGGACGAGTTCGCTGATCCCTCCGATTCTCCTCCGGTTCCCCCATTCACCACGTGCTGCAGTGCATCAGAGGTCCGGTCACCAGGACCAGCCCCAGCGCGGTGAGCGCCGCGCCGCTGCCGCCCTCGATGGCGCGGGCGGTACGCGGCCGGCGCAGCCACCGGCCCAGGCGGTCCACCAGGAGTGCCACGGACGGGAACCAGATCAGCGCGAGCAGCACGACGAGGGCGGCCAGCAGCAGGGTCCTGGGGAGGGGCGGTTGCTCGCCGCTGTCCCGGGCCGGCAGTCGACGTACACAGCGGGACTCCAAAGACGTGTCCAGGCCCCCGCCGCGGTTCTCCGCGGCGGCCTGGACTTCGTTCGTCTCCGGTCTGAACGACGGTCCGGCCGGCTGACCGGTCAGGTCAGTGGCGCGGTCCGCAGGACGGTCGCCACCGCGGTCGCGATCTGCGCCTCCGTCAGATCGGCCCGTGCGGTGAGCCGCAGCCGCGAGATGCCGTCCGGGACCGACGGCGGTCGGAAGCAGCCCACCGCGATCCCGGCCGCGCGGCAGTCGGCCGCCCAGCGCACCGCCGCGTCCGGCGAAGGTGCCCGGACCGAGACGACTGCGGCGTCGGGGCGTACGGCGGTCAGCCCCTCCGCGGTCAGCCGTTCGTACAGTGCGGTGGCGACCGTACGGGCCCTGCCCGCGCGTGCCGGCTCGCGGCGCAGGAGGCGCAGGCTCGCGAGAGCCGCGCCCGTCGCGGCCGGTGCGAGCCCGGTGTCGAAGATGAAGGTGCGGGCCGCGTTGACCAGATGGTCGATCACCCGGGCCGGGCCGAGGACCGCTCCGCCCTGACTGCCCAGGGACTTGGAGAGGGTCAGGGTGGTGACGATCCCGTCACCACCCGCGAGACCGGCGGCGGCGAGGGCGCCGCGCCCGCCCTCGCCGAGCACGCCCAGACCGTGCGCGTCGTCGACGAGCAGCGCGGCGCCCTCCGTACGGCAGACGCCGGCCAGTTCCGGCAGCGGCGCGGCGTCTCCGTCGACGGAGAAGACCGAGTCGGTGACAACCAGGGCACGGCCGCCGTGCGCGCGCAGCTCCTTGGCGACG
The DNA here is from genome assembly GCF_045207415.1 of Streptomyces sp. NBC_00873. Taxonomy (NCBI): domain Bacteria; kingdom Bacillati; phylum Actinomycetota; class Actinomycetes; order Kitasatosporales; family Streptomycetaceae; genus Streptomyces; species Streptomyces sp. NBC_00873. The sequence continues at coordinate 7,745,678 of NZ_CP108803.1, read as the reverse complement.
GCTCCGGGATCGGCGTGGGGTACGACGGCGGTGTCCGCCCGGGAGAGGCGGCAGCCGTCCACGATGGAGGCGTGATTGCCCGCGTCGGAGACGATCAGGGAGCCACGGCCGGTGAGGGCGGTGAGCGCGGCGAGATTGGCCGCGTAGCCGGAGGAGAGGACGAGGGCCGCTTCGAAACCGCAGAATTCGGCCAGTTCGCGTTCGAGGTCGGCGTGCAGCGCGGTGGAACCGGTGACCAGCCGGGAGCCGGTGGCGCCCGCACCCCACCGGTGCGCGGCCTCGGCGGCGGCCGCGGTCACCTCGGGGTGCCGGGTGAGGCCCAGGTAGTCGTTGCTCGCGAGGTCCAGCAGTTCCGGCTCGGCCGACCGCGGGCGCAGGGTACGGACGAGCCCTGCGTCCGCACGGCGGCGCGCCTCGTCATCGATCCAGTCGAACGGGGCGAAGGACATGTCGGCGGTCCCTTTTGTAGGCAGCTCACAGAGCCTAACCGGGCGCTTGGCCCGTCATGGTGTGGCAATACACACATGCTCTGTGGGCTCTGTTGTCCGGTTCCTCCTTGGCTGCGGGCGGTGCCGTAAGCCAGGATCATGACCATGGACCTCCTGAACACGTTGGTGGACAAGGGGCTGCGGCGCGAGCTGCCGACCCGCGAAGAAGCGCTCGCCGTGCTGGCGACCTCGGACGACGACCTGCTCGAAGTGGTGGCCGCGGCCGGAAAGGTGCGCCGTCAGTGGTTCGGCCGGCGGGTGAAGCTGAACTATCTGGTCAATCTCAAGTCCGGGCTCTGCCCCGAGGACTGTTCGTACTGCTCGCAGCGGCTCGGCTCGAAGGCCGAGATCCTCAAGTACACCTGGCTGAAACCGGACGAGGCGTCGAAGGCCGCCGCCGCCGGGGTGGCGGGCGGCGCGAAGCGTGTCTGTCTGGTGGCGAGCGGCCGCGGTCCGACGGACCGGGACGTCGACCGGGTGTCGCAGACGATCGAGGCGATCAAGGAGCAGAACGAGGGCGTCGAGGTGTGCGCCTGCCTCGGTCTGCTCTCCGCCGGGCAGGCCGATCGGCTGCGTTCCGCGGGCGCCGACGCGTACAACCACAACCTCAATACGTCCGAGGGGACGTACGGGGACATCACCACCACCCACACCTATGCGGACCGGGTGGAGACCGTCCAGCAGGCGCAGGCCGCGGGACTCTCGGCGTGCTCCGGGCTGATCGCCGGGATGGGTGAGAGCGACGCGGATCTGGTCGACGTCGTCTTCTCGCTGCGCGAGCTGGACCCGGACTCGGTTCCGGTGAACTTCCTGATCCCGTTCGAGGGAACCCCGCTCGCCAAGGAGTGGAACCTCACCCCGCAGCGCTGTCTGCGCATTCTGGCGATGGTCCGGTTCGTCTGCCCGGATGTCGAGGTCCGGCTCGCGGGCGGCCGCGAAGTACATCTGCGCTCGATGCAGCCGCTCGCCCTGCACCTGGTCAACTCGATCTTCCTGGGCGACTATCTGACCAGTGAGGGCCAGGCGGGACAGGCGGATCTGGACATGATCGCGGACGCCGGTTTCGAGGTGGAGGGCGCGGGTACGACGACGCTGCCCCGGCACCGTACGGACGCGACGGCCGAGGCGGAGACCGGTGGCGGCTGCGGCTCGCACGCGGGGGGCTGTGCGCCCTGCGGTGACGTGGCCGACGAGCCGGGGGACGCCGAGGCCGGGGTGCCGGGCGCGCGTACGGATCTGGTGGCGGTCCGCCGTCGTGGCGCGGGAACGGATCTCGCACCCAATGCCTGAGCCCCTCTCCCCGGCCGAACTGCGGACCCTGGACCGGGACCACGTCTGGCATCCGTACGGCCCGATGCCGGGCCGGCAGGAGCCGCTGGTGGTGGAGTCCGCGTCCGGAGTACGTCTCCGGCTCGCCGAACCGGCCCACGGGCAGAGCGAGTTGGTCGACGGCATGTCGTCCTGGTGGTCGGCGGTGCACGGCTACAACCACCCGGTGCTCAATGAGGCGGCGCGTGGCCAGCTGGACCGGATGAGCCATGTGATGTTCGGCGGGCTCACCCATGAGCCCGCCGTGCGCCTGGCCGCCAGGCTGGTCGAGATCACACCGGAGCCGCTGCGCCATGTCTTCCTCGCCGACTCGGGTTCGGTGTCGGTCGAGGTCGCGGTGAAGATGTGTCTGCAGTACTGGAACTCGACCGGAAAGCCCGCCAAACAGCGGCTGCTGACCTGGCGCGGCGGCTACCACGGGGACACCTGGCAGCCGATGTCGGTCTGCGACCCCGAGGGCGGCATGCATGAGCTGTGGTCGGGGGTGCTGCCCCGGCAGGTCTTCGCCGACGAGCCGCCGGGCGGTTTCGACGAGGAACCGGATGAGACGTACGTACAGCATCTGCGGGGGCTGATCGCGCAGCATGCCGATGAGCTGGCCGCGGTGATCGTGGAGCCGGTGGTGCAGGGTGCGGGCGGGATGCGGTTCCACTCCCCCGGCTATCTGCGGGTGCTGCGCGAGGCGTGCGACGCCCATGACGTGCTGTTGGTGTTCGACGAGATCGCGACCGGTTTCGGGCGTACGGGGAAGCTGTTCGCCGCCGGGCACGCCGGGGTCTCCCCCGACGTGATGTGCGTCGGCAAGGCGCTGACCGGCGGCTATCTGACGATGGCGGCAACCCTCTGCACCTCACGGGTGGCGGACGGTATCTCGCGCGGCAAGGTCCCGGTGCTTGCGCACGGGCCGACCTTCATGGGCAATCCGCTGGCCGCATCGGTGGCCCTCGCCTCGATCGATCTGCTGCTCGGCCAGGACTGGCAGCAGGAGGTCAAGCGCCTGGAAGCGGGGTTGCTGGGGGGCCTGGCCGGGGCCCGTGCGATCGCAGGTGTACGGGATGTACGCGTTCTGGGCGCCATCGGTGTCGTACAGCTCGATCACGACGTGAACATGGCGGCGGCCACCGAGGCCGCGGTCCGTGAGGGCGTGTGGCTGCGCCCGTTCCGGGACCTGATCTACACGATGCCGCCGTACGTGACGGGCGAGGATGATCTGGCGCGAATCTGCCGTGCGGTGTGCGCGGCGGCGCGGGAGGGCTGAGATGTCGGTACTGATGGTGAGCGGTACGGGTACGGAGATCGGCAAGACGGTCGTCACGGCGGCCGTGGCCGCGGTGGCGGTTGCCGCCGGGTGTTCGGTGGCCGTGCTCAAGCCTGCCCAGACGGGTGTTGCGCCGGGGGAGCCGGGCGATGTCTTCGAGGTGCGCAGGCTTGCCGGCGAGGCGGTGACCGGCCTCGAACTGGCCCGGTTCCCCGAGCCGTTGGCGCCGGACACCGCCGCGCGGCGGGCGGGCCTGGCGCCCGTGCGCCCGGAACAGATCGCGGAGGCGGCCGAGAAGCTCGCCACCGAGCACGATCTGGTGCTGGTCGAGGGCGCGGGAGGGCTGCTCGTACGGTTCGACGACGAAGGCGCCACGCTCGCGGACGCGGCACGGCTGCTCGGCGCTCCGGTCCTGGTCGTGGCACCCGCCGGGCTCGGCACGCTCAATTCCACCGCGCTGACCTCGGAGGCGCTGCGGGCGCGCGGGCTGGAGTGCCTGGGCGTGGTCGTGGGCAGCATGCCCGCCGAACCGGATCTGGCCGCGCGCTGCAATCTCGACGATCTGCCGGTGGTGGCGGGCGCGCCGCTGCTGGGCATCGTACCGGCGGGCGCGGGCGCCCTCGCACCCGCCGAATTCCGTGCCCGGGCGGCGAGTTGGCTGACCGCGGAGTTGGGCGGGAACCGGACCGCCGAGTGAGCGGCTGAGTGGCCCAGGACGGGGCAGAATCAAAGTAGCCGTACTTTGCCGGCCGGGTTTCTCACGTCGGGCAGTTCCGGTCGGGCGGCCCCGCCCGACCGAGCCGTCCCGTGCAGCCGGTCCTGTCGAGGAGGTCCGTCATGCATCTGCGGAGCACGAAGATCCCGAAGGACGCGGTGCACCACCCGGTCTTCGCCCGGTTCTACGCCCGCATGAGTGTGGCGGCGGAGACCAGGGCCGGGATGGCGGCCATTCGCTCGGAACTGCTCGCCGGCCTGTCCGGACGCATCATCGAGATCGGCGTGGGCAACGGCCTGAACTTCGCCCACTATCCGCCCGCCGTCTCCGAAGTGGTGGCTATCGAACCCGAGCGCGCCCTGCGGCAGTTGGCGGTACGGTCCGCGCTGCGTGCCGGTATTCCGGTGGATGTCGTGCCGGGTGCCGCGGAGGCGCTGCCAGTGAAGAGCGAGGCGTTCGACGGGGCCGTCGCGTCACTGGTGCTGTGCACCGTACGGAATGTCGAGCGGTCGCTCGCGGAGATCGAGCGGGTGCTGCGTCCCGGCGGGGAGCTGCGCTTCTTCGAGCATGTGCGGGCCGATGACCGCGCCATGGCGACGGTGCAGCGGGCACTGGACCGCACGGTGTGGCCGCTGCTGGGCGGCGGGTGTCATACGGCGCGGGACACGCTCACCGCGATCGAGGAGGCCGGGTTCGTGGTGGAGACGTACCGCAAGGTGAGAATGCCGGACTGGGGGATCCGGCTCCCCACCTCTGCGTGCGTGCTGGGCGTGGCCCGCCGGACGACCGTGGTGGACGCCTCCTGAGGCGTACAGAAGGTGGCATTCCAGGAATCTCACACAAAAGGATTCACAGACTCCACTGACGCAGTTCGTCGGCGATGGCCCGGACGTCGGCCTTGCCCTCCTTGACCAGCCGGGCCAGGTCGCGCACCTGCTCGGGCGAGGTGATGACCTTCAGCCCGGAGGCGACGAGGTAGCCGTACGCGACGGCCGAGCCGAACATCGCGTTGGAGTGTTCGAGCGCGGGGACATGGAGGAGCAACTGCAGGAGCGCGGCAGCCCTGGTGTGCGGATCGCTGTAGACGGGGCTGCCGAAGATCTCCGCCTCATGACGGGCGACCGCGGCGACGAGCGCACCCCAGTCGACGACCTGCGGGTCACCGGGCGTCTTGTGCTCGGCGACCATGAGCAGCCAGGAAAGGTCGATCCTGAGGTTCAACGGTTACCTTTGCGCTCCGGGCCGAACTCCTCGGCGAACACCGACTCGTACTGCTTCATGAAGTCGGCAGCGGCTTCGACAAAGGTGTGTCCGACTTCGCCCGCATCCTGTTTGACGAGCTCCTCTATGTAGCGGTTCACGCTCATCCCCCTCTGCAGCGCGCGCTGCCGCGCGGCCTCGGCGGTGGCCTCGTCCACTCGTACGTTCAGCTGAGTCTTGGGCACACGACCAAGCTAGCGCGGGATTGCTAGCACCGGCAAGGGGAGCGATTCGGCAAACGGATGCGGCTCACCCTTGGCAGAGTAGGTGGACTGTCCATCGAATGTCCCGACGCAAGGAGAGTTCATGGCAAGGCCGTTTCAATTCGGGGTAAACATGCTGACGCCGACAGGTGGGCACGAGTGGCGCGCCCGGTGCCGCCGCGCGGAGGAACTCGGCGCGTTCACCGGGGCCGTCGGCGACCGGAACGGCACGCTCACGCCCCTCACCGCCGAGCAGCTCGACGGGCGCGTCGCCGCCTACCGGCGATTCGCCGCAGGACGGGAGAGCCCGGCCGAACTGAATCTGCTGATCCAGCACGTCCGCGCCACCCACGACCGTCGTGCGGCCGTGCGCGAAGTGCTGCCGAAGACACCTCACCTCGACGAGGACCAGGCGCTGGCCCTGCCGCTGTTCACGATGGGCACGGTCCGGCAGATGGCCGAACAGCTCAGAGAACAGCGGGAGCGCTACGGCTTCTCCTACCTGGCGGTGCTGGAGCCGAACATGGAGGCGTTCGCCCCGGTCCTCCAGGAACTCGCGGGGAGCTGACCGCATGGCGGAATTCGTTCGACGGTGCGGCGGCCCGGTGATGGGGTACGGACATGAATGATCTCGCAATCCGCGCAGCAGCACCGGCCGACCTCGACGCCGTCCTCGCCTTCTGGAAAGTGGCGGCGGAAGGCACCGGCATCAGCGACGACCGGGACGGCATCGAACGGCTGGTCGCCCACGACCCCGGAGCCCTCATCCTCGCGGAACGTTCCGGCGAGCTCGCCGGAACCGTGATCGCAGGCTTCGACGGCTGGCGGTGCCACCTCTATCGGCTCGCGGTCCATCCGGACCAGCGGCGGCAGGGCGTCGGCCGGGCGCTGCTCACGGCGGCGGAGGAACGATTCGTACAGCTGGGCGGACGGCGCGGCGATGCAATGGTGCTGAACCGCAACGAGCTCGCGCACCACGCCTGGCACGCGGCGGGATATGCGCCCGAGCCGCAGTGGAGCCGTTGGGTGAAGCACCTCAAGGACTGAGACCGGGGGCTGGGACAATCGCAGAGATCACCCACACGCGGCGTAACTTTACCGGTCCTTTACCATGGGTGTCCGTAGCACCGCCCCCTTCCGAAAGGTGTGAGCGTCCGCCCATGGGCGAGCCTCCCAGTAGCCGACATCGCCGACACCAGGCGAGCCTCCTGCCCCTGCCCGATCATGGGACGGAGGTGAACCGATGACCGAAGTGCTTCTGCTGCTCGTGGCGGTCCTGCTCTCGCTGGCCTGCGGTGCCTTCGTCGCCGCCGAGTTCTCTCTGACCACGGTCGAGCGCAGCCAGCTCGAACGGGCCGTGGAGCGGGGTGAACGGGGCGCGGCGAGCGCCATGAAGGCGGTGCGCAGTCTCACCTTCCAGCTCTCCGGCGCACAGCTCGGCATCACCGTCACCAATCTGGTCGTCGGCATGCTCTCCGAACCGTCGATCGCGAAGCTGATCCGCGGCCCGGTGGAGGCCACCGGGCTGTCCCCGAGCGTCTCGTCCTCGCTGGCACTGGTACTCGGAACGGCACTGTCCACGGTCTTCCTGATGGTCGTCGGCGAACTCGTCCCGAAGAACTGGGCGATCTCCTCGCCGCTCGCCGTGGCGAAGGCCGTGGCCACCCCCCAGCGCGCCTTCACCGCGATCTTCCGGCCCTTCATCAGCCACCTCAACAACACGGCCAACCGGACCGTGCGCCGCTTCGGTCTCGAACCGGCGGAGGAGCTGGCCTCCGCCCGCAGCCCGCAGGAACTGGTGGCGCTCGCCCGCCACTCGGCCAAGGCGGGCGCGCTGGAGGCGGACACCGCGGAGCTGTTCGTCCGTACCCTCAATCTGCCCGAACTGACCGCGGAGAACGTGATGACCCCGCGGGTGCAGGTCACCGCGCTGGAGGTGCAGGCGACCGCCGAGGACGTCGCCAATGCCACCCGGGCGACCGGACTGTCCCGGTTCCCCGTCTACCGGGGCAGCCTCGACACCGTCGTCGGTGTCGCGCACATCAAGGACGTCCTGGCGATCCCGGCCGAGGAGAGGTACCGCAAGCGCGTGTCGGAGATTTTGCGCGAGCCCCTGCTCGTACCGGAGAGCCTCACGGTGGACCGGCTGCTCGACAGGCTGTCCAGCAAGTTCCCGATGGCCGTCGTCATCGACGAGTACGGCGGCACGGCCGGTGTCGTGACGCTGGAGGACATCGTCGAGGAGGTCGTCGGCGAGGTGCGCGACGAGCACGACCCGCACGAGACGCCGGACCTCGCACCGTCCGGTGAGGACGCCGACGGGCGCACCCTGTGGTCGGCCGACGGCGCCGCCCGCATGGATCAGTTGTGGACGATCGGACTGCGGGTGCCGGACGGACCGTACGAGACGCTCGCCGGACTGATCGCCACGGAAGTCGGCCGGATCCCTGTCGTCGGTGACTCCGTCGAGCTGGCCGGCTGGCGGCTCGACGTCGTGGACGCCTCCGGGCGCCGCGCCGCACGGGCACTGCTGCACGCACCGCTGCCCGGCTCCGACGACGAGACGGAGGCCGGACGATGACTGCCGTCCAGCTCCTCATCGGTCTGTTGACCCTGGTCGTCAACGCATTCTTCGTCGGCGCGGAGTTCGCGCTGATCTCCGTGCGCCGCAGCCAGATCGAGCCCCAGGCGGAGGCCGGGAACCGGCGTGCGCGAAGCGTCATCTGGGGCCTGGAACATGTGTCGGCGCTCCTCGCGGCGGCGCAGCTCGGCATCACGCTCTGCACGCTGGTCCTCGGTATCGTCGCCGAACCGGCCATCGCGCATCTGCTGGAGCCGGTCTTCGACGTGGTGGGTGTGCCGCACGGACTGGTCCATCCGATCTCGTTCGTGATCGCGCTGTCCTTGGCGACGTATCTGCACATGCTGCTCGGCGAGATGGTGCCGAAGAACGTCGCCCTGGCCGAGCCGGTACGGACCGTGCTGTTGCTCGGTCCGCCGCTGGTCACCTTTGCCAGGGCGCTGCGCCCGGTGATCTTCACGGTCAACGCCTTCGCCAACACCCTGCTGAAGCTGCTGCGGGTGGAGACGAAGGACGAGGTGTCCTCGACGTTCTCCGACGACGAGCTGGCCCGGCTGGTGCAGGACGCCGGTGACGCCGGCCTGGTCGACGACCGCGCCGCCGAGCGGCTGCACCACGCACTGGAGCTGGGCCGTCGCCCGGTACGGGATGTCGTGCTGCCGGTCGAGCAGGTGGTCCACTCCAGGGTCGGGACGACGCCGGAGGAGCTGGAACGGCTCTCGGCCGAGACCGGATTCTCGCGCTTCCCGGTAATGGACAGCGAGCAGCGGATCCTCGGGTACCTCCATGTGAAGGACGCCCTGGACGCCGCGCCGCGTGATGTGCCGTTCCCGGTCACGGCGATGCGGCCGATCGCCCGGGTGCGGGCGGCGACGCCCCTCGACGACGTGTTGACCGCGATGCGCCGGAGCCGTACGCATCTGGCGGCAGTGCTCGACGAGGACGACAGGCTCGCCGGCATGGTCACGATGGAGGATGTGCTGCGCGAGCTGGTCGGACGGGCGCAGGCACGCTGACGGACGGACCGGGGGTACGCGGCGGGGGTACACGCCCGGCCGGCCCTCAGCAACTGCCCCGCCACCGGCCGCGGGGGCGGCGTCGCCCGGAAGGGGCCGGACCCCACCGCGATACGATCGCCCGGCCATGGAAATGAATGCCTCCTACACCAGTCTTGTCGCGGTCGGCGACTCATTCACCGAGGGCATGTCGGACCTGCTGCCCGACGGCTCGTACCGCGGCTGGGCCGATGTCCTCGCGGGCCGGCTCGCCGCCCGCACCCCCGGGTTCCGGTACGCGAATCTCGCCGTACGCGGGAAGCTGATCCGCCAGATCGTGGCCGAGCAGGTCGATGCGGCCGCCGCCATGCAGCCGGACGTCGTCACGCTGGTCGGCGGTCTCAACGACACTCTGCGGCCCAAGTGCGACATGGGCATGGTGCGCGGTCAGCTGGAAGAAGCCGTGGAACGCCTCGCGCCGTCGTGCAAGAAGCTCGTGCTGATGCGCAGTCCCGGCCGCAACGGACCGGTCATGGAGCGCTTCCGCCCCCGCATGGAGGAGCTGTTCGCCCTGGTCGACGAGTTGGCGGACCGCCACGGTGCGTTGGTCGTCGATCTGTACGGGGCACCGGCACTCGGCGATCCCCGGCTATGGGACGTCGACCGGCTGCATCTGACGGCCGAGGGACACCGCAGGGTCGCCGAGGCAGTCTGGCAGACGCTCGGACTGCCACCGGAGCACGCCTGGCGGACGCCACTCCCCATCGCAGTGCCCCCGCGGTGGGCGATACGGCGCGTCGACGACCTACGCTTCGCGCGGCAGCATCTGGCGCCGTGGATAGGGCGGCGTCTGACCGGCCGGTCGTCCGGGGACGGACGGACCGGCGCCCAGTTCAGCGCCGAGCTGGGGAAGGCATTCTGGGTCACCCCCGAGGACGCCCTCGCCCCGGGCCCGGTCGCGACGTGGCGCCGTGTGGACGGCGTCTGCTAGTGCCCTTCCCGGCAAGCTTTGCCCCGTCGCACCGCCCAGCACGCCCGCTCGCAGCGTTGGCCAAAAGCCCTGCTTTCAGCGTGCGGTGGAGTCGCTGTGGGCGCCGTTCCGGGTGCCCTTCACCGATTCCGAGGTCTGCCCAGGGTCCGGTACCTCCGGCTTCCCCTTGTCGGTCCGGTCCTTCTCCTTCGATGTCTGGGGACCGAGAAGCCCGTCGCAGTAGCCCGGCACCGCCGATGCACCGCCGGCCGCAGCCTCCAGGCGGTCGAAGGCTGTAGCGTCCGTGGCCTTTCCCTTGCCCTGAACCAGGCGGTACGCATGGCAGTGCGCCTCGTCGTCCTGTGCCTGGTCCGGGTGGCCGGCGGAGCGACCGGCACCCGGTGGATCCGTCGGCCCCTGTTGTGTACGGCCTGCGGCGGGAGTCGGCGCACCTGACTGGGGGCTGCCGGGCGCATCGGGTGCGGTGGAGGCACTCCTCGTGGGGTGTGCGGGACGCGTCCGGTCGCGCCCATCGTCATCGAACGGCGTCGGCATCGCACCCGAACCCGCGGCCACCGCGACCCCGCCGAGCGTCGCCGCGGCCGCGAAGCCGGCGATCATCGCCCGCGCCGAGCGGACGACGCGCAGCCGCTCGACCGGTCGCCAGTCGTCGCGTCTGCGACGCCGCAGCGGCGACACGGGGGCGAGTGCCCCCTCGTCGCGCGCCGCCCGGAAGGCATCGAGCGCCCGCTGCTCGGCTACGGGGCCGGCCTCACCGGAACGTTGCACGGCTGCCAGCAAAGCGGCCACTTCGGGGGATACCGACGCATCGGTCGCCCGTGGCGATTCTTCTCTCATGTCTCATCTCTCAGCGTGCGGCGTGACGCAGACGTCACACTGCCTGACCCTGCTGAGGCCAGATGCTCGGCCAGTCTCTTCAGTCCACGGTAGGCGGAGGTGCGTACGGCGCCCGCACGCTTGCCGAGCACCCGCGCCGCCGCGGGACCGTCGAGGCCGACGACGACACGCAGCAGAACGGCTTCCGCCTGCTCCCGCGGCAACCCGCGGATGAGTGCGAGCGCCTGCTGGGTGGAGAGCGTCTCCAGGGCGGAACCGGCGGTGTCCTGACTGTCCGGCAGTTCGAGGATGTCCTGCTCCAGAAACGCGGTGCGCGGCCGCCGTCGCTGCTTGCGCAAGTGGTCCAGCGCCCGGTGCCGGGCGATCGTCGCAGTCCAGCCACGAAACCCCGCCCCGTCCCCACGGAACCGTCCGAGGTCACGGGATATCTCCAGCCAGGCGTCGGAGGCCACGTCCTCGCCGTCATCGCCGACCAGTCCCCGTACGTAGCCGAGCAGCCCGGGATGGACGAGCCGGTACGCCACGGTGAAGGCTTCCTCGTCACCTTGCTGAGCCCGCTCCACCGCGACGCCGAGCTCGACGTCGTCCATCTCCCCACGGCGCTGTTCTCCGCCCTCGGCCACACTTTCCTCTTCGTACCGACTTCGTCCGACGTATACCGCCCCGACACGGCTCACCGGGCCCTCGCCCCTCGGCCCGTACACCCCTCAACTACCTCTGCGTGACGGCACACAGAAATGTCACAGCCAGGGGGTTCACGATGCGAGGGCAATCCGCTGCGCAAGTCCGGATCCGCTCAGGTCACAGGGCGGCGACGGGGCGGCGGGCGCGCCCGTGCAGCAACAGGTAGAAGCGCTGGAGCGACTCCTCCGACGCCGACTCGAATCGGTTCGCCACCGTCCCGATCGGGTTCCAGACCCGCCCGTCGGGCATGCGAACGCCCGCCGGCTGTCCGAACAACTCCCGCTGGCCGCCGTCGAGGTCCACCCACCGGCCGCCGGCCCGGCGCACCATGACTTCACCGGTGTACGCGCCCAGCCCCCGCAGAAAGGGCTCGACCTGTCCCCGCTCCGGCCGGCTGCGCCGCAGCCCGTCGACGATCAGGTCGACGAGCCGCAGGCTGACCACGGAGTAGTCGAGCGGCAGCCGGTTCCGCTCGGTCAACTGAGCGACAAAGCAGGTGACATAGGCCCGCATTTCCGACGCCACAGGGAGCTTCTCAAGATCACTATCCATGCCTGCCCCAGCGACGGACGGCCGGAGAGCATCACGGGTATCGGACGTGTCTGTTCCCATACGGCGAGTTCCAGCCAGTCATACAACCAACCGCCCCTCTCACACGTCTGCGGGCCCCACCGCATCAGCCGATGGCGATACGCGGATGGGCGGAATCCGCCCCCGTACCGCCATCCGCATCCGTCCCCGTCCCGCCCGGCGGATGCCGAACGGCTGCCGGACGGCTTCACGGATACAGAGGCGGACGCGGACGCAGAGACGGAGGCCGGCCCGGAAGGGGACGCAGAGGCGGAGGCCGGCCCGGAAGGGGACGCAGAGGCGGAGGCCGAAGCGGAACTGCTGGGAGAGTGGGACGCGTTCGGCGCCTTCGTACCCTCGCTCCGGGAACTCGGCACGGCATCTGCGGCAGAGGCGCCGTGATCCTGCCGGCCGCAGGCCGACGCAGGAGCATGACGCCGGTAACGGCCATGGTGGTGGATATCTTTCGGGAAAGGGCAGCACGGTGCACTCCTCCGGGGACAGGTGAAGTGGGCGTCCCGGCCGCCGGCAAGAGAGACGGGGAGAAGGCGGGACGGCGAGAGCGACGCGGTCATACATCAGCCCGTCGCCGACATGCACGCCCGCGAATATTTCGGACAAATCATCACCGACTCGGCCACGGGCGGCCTGGCCACCCCATCACCGCACCTGCAGCCACCACTCAAAACCGTGACGTACGCCACACGAGTCCGAGCTGTGTGACGTTTCGACACCTCCGTGCGCTGGGTACACCAGGCCGCCTATGTGACGGGTGTGCCTCCAGCAAACTTCTCCGAGGAGTGGGGCATTTGAGTCCACGCACGTCGCATGCGTACAGACCGATGAGCCTGAAACGCCGCGCATGGCTGACCGTCGGCGCCGTCGTTCTCGGCGGGGCCGGAGTGGTGACGGTCGCCATCGCGAATCCGTCCGGCGGCCCGGCCGGTTCCAAGGGCCCGGAGGAGCGTCCGGCGACGCTGCGGTCGCTCGCGATCAGCGGCGGCACCGCCAAGGAGCGGCAGTTGCCGACCACCAGCACGGAACCGTTCTCACTGATCGGCATCGGATGGGACGGAGCGGCGAAGGCGGACGCCACCGCTCAGGTCCGTACGCGGTCGGCCGACAACGGCACATGGTCCTCCTGGCGCGAGCTGGAGGTGTCCCCCGACGGACCGGACGGGCGGGAGCAGGCTGCCGCGCACCGCGCCACCGAGCCGCTGTGGGTCGGAGCGTCGGACGCCGTACAGGTGAGGGTGGGGTCGGGGCGGCAGGGCAAGGCGCTGCCGAAGGGCCTCAAACTGCACATGGTCGACCCAGGTGTCAGCAAGGCCGAGTCCAAGAACCCTGCGGGGGCGACCCTCGCACCCGGCGGTCCTGAGAATGCGGCGTTCGCACTGGAGGGGACCCCGACACCCACGACGTCGGACACCGCCGGCGCTCCCACCGACACCGCCACGCCGACCGGTCCCGGAACGCAGTCGGCCACGGACGCCGCCTCTCCGACGGAGACCACTGCCCTCACCCCGACGGAGACGGCCACCGGCACCCCGACGGAGTCCATCACCGCGACGCCCACGGACACGGGCACCCCCACTCCCATACCCACAGCGCCGCCGTCGACGGTCAACCGGCCGCCGGTCATCAGCCGTGCCCAGTGGGGAGCCGACGAGTCGCTGGTCGAGGACCCGCCCGAGTACATCGACAAGGTGCAGGCGGTCTTCATCCACCACACCGTCGACACGAACAACTACAGCTGCGGCGACTCGGCCGCGATGGTCCGCGCGATCATGACGTACCACGTGAAGACCGACGGCTGGAACGACATCGGCTACAACTTCCTGGTCGACAAGTGCGGCCAGATCTTCGAGGGCCGCGCCGGCGGCGTCGACCTGCCGGTCAAGGGCGCCCACACGTATGGCTTCAACTCCTACTCGACGGGCATTTCGCTGCTCGGCAACTTCGAGACGGGCAAGCCGACTCCGGCCGCGCTGCAGTCCGCGGCCCGCATCGCCGCCTGGAAGCTCGGTCAGTACGGCGTCAGCCCCACCGCCAAGGTGACGCTGACCCGCCTCGTCACCGATGCCGACGGCAACACCGCGCCCGACGGTGACGTCACGTTCAGCACCATCGCCGGACACCGCGACGGGTACGCCACCAAGTGCCCCGGCACGTACCTGTACTCCAGGCTCGGTGCCATCCGGACGTACGCCACCAACGGCACCCGCAACGCCGCGATCCCGACCACCGACTTCAACCGGGACGGCATCACCGACCTGATCGTCGGCCTCCCGAAGGCGGCGAGCAGCGACGGAAGCGTCACCGTGCTGCCCGGCACCGAGGACGGCCCGAACTCGGCGGCGAAGCGGACGCTGAACCAGAACAGTGCGGGCGTGCCCGGCAGCTCCGAGGCGGGCGACCAGTTCGGCTCGTCCAACGCCTGGGGCGACATCAACGGCGACGGGTACGCCGATCTGGTCGTCGGCGGGCCCGGCGAGGACATCACCCAGGCCGACAACGGCACGGTCGTTGTGATGTACGGTCCCGGCCTCACGACCGGCAAGGGCTACTCGGTCACATCATCCGGGCGGATCGGCGGCGAGAAGCTCGGTACGACCGTCACCTCGGGCGACTTCAACGCCGACGGCAAGGCCGACATCTTCTCCGTGGCCCCGGGCAAGCCCGGCCGCTGGTGGGCCTGGGACGGCAGGACCGGCGCAGCCAAGTCCGGTTACCTGAACAGCGCCGCCTACACCGCCGCGGTGAGTTACGCGGCCGCGGTCACCGGCGACTTCAACAAGGACGGCTACGCGGACACCGCCGTCGGCTACCGCGACCCGAGCGGCGTCGGACGCCTGCTGTGGCTGAAGGGTTCCGCCACCGGTCTCCAGCGGGTCGGCGTCCTCGACGCCCGGGGCGGACGTTCGCTGGCCGCCGGTGACATCAACGGCGACGGTGCGACCGACCTCGCGGTCGGCCAGCCCTCCGCCACCGAGTCCGGGCATACCGCCAAGGGCGGCGCCGTCACTGCGGTCTTCGGTTCGACGACCGGCCTGACCTCGACCGGCCGCAAGACGATCCATCAGGACACCACCGGCGTACCGGGCGGCGGCGAGACCGGCGACGACATGGGGGCGTCCGTCTCCATCGGCGACGTCAACCTCGACGGGTACGGCGACATCCTCACCGGTGCCCCGGGCGAGGACATCACCCGCGGCGGCGTCAACCAGAGCAACGCCGGACAGGTCTTCCTGATCCGCGGCTCCGCCACCGGTCCCACCGGCACCGGGGCTGTCGGATACAGCCAGGACACCACCGGCATCCCCGGCTCCACCGAGCCGAACGACCGGCTCGGCTCGTCCGTGTCGCTCACCGATCTCTCCGGCTACTCCCGGGCGGACATCGCGATCGGCGCGGACGGCGAGGACGCCAACAACGGCACGATCCTGCAGATAGACAACACCAGCACCGCGGGCATCGACACCGGCACCGGCCTCTATTACGGGGTGTCGGCACTCGGTTCATCCACAGGGATCCGGATCGGGCTGAACCTGGCCCCGTAACTCCCGTCCTCTCCCGCACACGGACCCTGGAGCCCCTCGGCCTCACCCGAGGGGCTCCGGACATGCGTGGGCGCGGCCACCGCCTCGTCACCTTCGGTCTGTGGCAACCGACCCGGTCCCTCGACCCAACCGCTGCGGGACGGCCCCTCTCGCACGAGCGGCCGCGTTTGTCGTAAGCCACAAACCGGACCACGGCGCCGGCCTGCAGAAACCACCAGTTGGTGCAGATAACTGCGCAGAGCCGGCGGGCGGCGTCGGGGAACATGCCCCGCTCCTCGACCAGGCCGAGCAGGCCGCCCTCGGAGCCGATGGCGACGAAGCGCAGGCCGTACCGCTCGGCCTGGCGCTGGGCGAGCTCGCGCACGCCGGGCCAATCGGAGGTGTCGCCCAGGTCGCAGTGCACGACGACGACCTTGTCGGGCGGCAGCATGGGACGGCCCGCCGCCCGGGTACCCGGGCGGCGGGCCGCGGTCAGGAGTGGGGCCGTCAGCCGAGATGGGGGTGCCGTCGTCCTGGGTCAGTACGGTGCTGCCGGTGTCCTTGCTCGGCATCCACTCGGAGCGGTGCCCGGCGGCGTCGGAGAACATCGGCAGGTTGACCGACAGGTCGTTGCCGGTGCGGGCCACCTGGGGGTTGCCGTCTGCCCCGCGCACGGAGAGCGAGGGGCCGAACGGGCCCTTGAGCCACCCGTCGGCGTAGGTGTGCCCGGCCTGGTACTCGGTGGGGTCGGTGTACTGCGTGCCGACCGCGTTGCTCTGAGCGTCGAGGATGTGGAACGTCCCCGTGGTCCACGGCACGCCCGGGGTCAGGTACAGATCGGTGTCGGCAGGCGAGCGCAGCACGGTGTACAGCTGCAGCCTGACCAGGCTGTCCAGCTGGACAAAGCCGTACAGTCCCTTGACGTCGTTCGGATACCCCGGCGACCAGAGGGTGGTGTGGACCTTGGCGAGGTCTGCGGTCCGGTCCGTCCACTGGATGCCGGCCGGGACCCGGCCACTGACCTGATGGTAGGTCAGGTAGCTGTACTTGCTGGCCCTGGTGCCGTTCACCCGCAGCTCCAGCGGCCCGGCGGCAAGCAACGCCTGCAGCCGCTTGGTGTTGGGGCCGTCGATCAACAGGATCGGGTCGGTGGGCTGGGAGCCGTCGAGGCAGGTCAGAGTGGTCGGGTCGTGGCGACCAGGCGTCCCGCATGGTCCATCACGGAGATGGATTGGATGTCGGGAAGGTGCAGAGCACTCGCCCCCGTCACGGCGGCGCTGCCGTTGGGAGTGATCGCCCAGGTGGCCGCCTGTTCCTTGCGGCCGTCTACCGAGGAGACCTGGAGGATGAAGGGTCCTGGTGCTCCTGCGGGCAGGTCGGCCAGGGTGACGCTCACCGCAGTGCCCCAGGGCTTGGCCGTGAGCGTGGCACGGCCGGACACGGAGTACCCGGCGGCCGAGGTGAAGG
The DNA here is from genome assembly GCF_045207415.1 of Streptomyces sp. NBC_00873. Lineage (NCBI taxonomy): Bacteria > Bacillati > Actinomycetota > Actinomycetes > Kitasatosporales > Streptomycetaceae > Streptomyces > Streptomyces sp. NBC_00873. Next base: position 7,728,761 of record NZ_CP108803.1, on the reverse strand, counting down.
CCGTGGCCGGGCCGGTCGAGTGCCGGAACGGCAGGGTCGATCCCAGTCCGAGCCCGGCAACCACGATCAGAGCCGCAGCCAATGCCAGCCACTGCCAACGAGCCCGACGCCTGCGTGCGACATCGGCGGCGCGGACCTGCTCCAGCAGACGGTCGAGCCCGGCCGACGAAGCCGGGGGCGCCGCATCGGTGTCGTCCTCGCGCGTGGCCTGGGGACGGGGCGCGGACATGCCCGGGGCACGGCGGAGCAGTCCCGCCAGCGGGGCCGAGCGCGCGAGCTCGTCACGGCATTCCTGGCACGTGGGCAGGTGGGACTCCAGGACGCGGCGGTCGGTCTCGCTGAGACCGCCCAGCACATACGCGCCGATCAGCATGCGCACGTCATCGTGGTCGGTGCTCACCGTAGAACTCCCATTTCTTCAAAGGCTGCGCGCAGGTTGCGTACGGCGTAGTAGGCACGGGACTTGACCGTTCCCTCCGGGATCGTGAGCCGTGACGCGGACTCGGCGACGGTCAGCCCCTCGAAGTACAGCGCCTGGATCACGTCACGATGCTCGCTGGACAAGCGTTCCAACGCTGCGGTGATCACGTGCCCCTCCAGCGCCGCCTCCACATCATCGGCAGAAGGTACAGCCGCGAGTGCCTCGTTGTCGTAGAGCGGTTCCGGACGCCGCTGCTCAGCGCGCCAGCCGTCGGTGAGCACGTTGCGGGCGATCGTAAAGAGATAGGAGCGGATGGTGACCTGGCGTGGCTCGATCTTGTCGATGCTGCGCCACGCCCGCAGCAGCGTCTCCTGCACGACGTCCTCCGCCTGCTCAGGACTGCGCACGTACCTGCGCACGAAGGAGAGCAGCACATCGTGGTGCTCGGTGTACAACGCAGTCATCAACTGCTCGTCCGGCGTCACGCTCGATGTCCTCGTCTCGCAGGCTGGGGTCGCTTGGAGCATCGCCGGGCCCGGGCTGCAGGCGGTGGACAGTCCGCGCCCCGGGAGGCGCGGAACCAGATCCGATCCATCCGACTCACTTCCATACCTGACCGCACCGGCTGCGCCGTCTTCGAGGACGGCTGCGACATGCGGTTTCTTGTGTCCTGAGGCACTGATCGTGTGCCCTTGCGGCTACGTATACGACGAGTTGGCGGTTCAAGTTCACCCGCAGGCAGCGGACGAACTCCGGTTCTCGCCGTCCGTTGGAGCGAAGGCCCGTCGGCGCTCTTTGCAGCAGGGGTGTGCACGGGAGTGCTGACACGGAGCCGACGTTGAGACCACGGGCGCGCTGGACGGCATCCTCGTCCCCGCAGCCTTGACAGACGCCGGACGATCCCAGTATCCGTGGAGTTGCGTGAGCGTGCGGTGCGAATGTAACGCACCATCGAGCCAAAGCCCCAGATCAAGCGTCTGGCGCCCGAGTTGGGCGTGCATCCCGAGGCCCTGCCCGGCTGGATCCGCCTGGCCGATGCCGATGCCGATGCCGATGCCGATGCCGAGGCCGATGCCGGCGAGCGCGACCCCGGCTGATGGGTGGCGCCCGGCGCTCCGTCCGCGAGCGGGGCAAATCCGACCCTATCGACGCTGAGTCCGTCGCCCGGGTCGCCCTGCGGGAGCCCGACCTGCTCGTCCGGAACCACACGGACAAAGAGCCGCCGGAACACGACCGTGACCAGCGTCCGGCGCGCGCCACCCAACAAAGCATGACCAGTCGACCCGCGGGCTGAACCGGGTGCCGCAGGTGGTCGTACACATGACCGCAAGCCTCCCAACACTCAGGAGAACAAGTCATGAGGAAGAAGAAGCAAGGCTGGGCCCTCGGCGCGGGTGCGGCCATGATCATCGGCCTGGGCGTCGCGGCCTCCGGGCTGTCCAGCGCGAACGCCTCGAGCCCGGACACGTCCGCCTCCACCAATACGCACCCGGTCAAGGTGGAGGTCTTCGCGCCCAAGCAGGGGGACAACGCGGGCGTGGAGGGCAAGGGCTGGTTCGTGGACCTGAAGCTCTCCTTCCGGGGCAAGACCCTGGCCCAGACCGGCTTCAACGGGCTCCAGCTCACCGGCCCGGCCACGCACAACAACGTCGCCCCCTTCCCCGGCACGTTCTCCACCGGCCAGGACGACAAGATCCCTGGACTGGTCGTACTGGACTCCACCACCAACAGCACCCTCCCCGGCTTCTCCGGGCCCGGCACCAACCTGGCCAACCTGTTCAACCTCGCCGGCGTCACCAACCGCACCCCGCACAAGACCGAACTGTGGGACACCTGGATCGTCGGCGCCCCCATCGCAGGGCAGAATGTCGACACCACCCTGACCGTGGCCGTCGTCGACGACCTCAACCACGACGGCATCTACAACGACGCACCCGGCGTCGTGAAGGACCTCAACGGCGATGGGAAGATCGACGCCAAGGACCTGGGTCTGATGGGCGTCGCCTCCAACATCGTCACCGTCCCCTTCCACATCAACGCCGACCCCGCCTGATCCCCGCCAGGTCAGGAGGGCGCCGCCGCTGGGCAGGTGAACGCCTGCGCGTGCGCCGCCGTGCGCGCTGGTGCTGATGAGACGGAGCGACGACGATGCCGTCTCGCCCGTCTTCGTCTGCTGCTCCGTACGTGGTCCCCTGCGGACACCCGTCACTCGGCTGCAGACATGCCTGGGCACTTCCTGGGCTCGCCAGTTCCCCGGATACATCATTGTCGGCGCACGCCCGGCCACGCCGAAGACCGCCCCTGCCCGCAGTGGCATCCCTATCCGCGGGCAGGACGTCCGGTCCGACACGCCACCGTGCTCCGCAGGTTCCCGGGCCAAGGCCCCACGGCTTCGTCCGGGAACCTGCTGGGGCCAGTGCAAGGTCCTCAATTCTTTACGTCCCGTCGCACATGACTGCCGGACGAACGGGCCGACACCCGGCCCCCCACCCCACCCCACCATGAGGAGCTACTCCCATGAACTCCCCGAAGACCCGTGTGGCCCTGGTGGCCTCCACGGCACTGCTGGTCGTCTCCGGCGCAGCGCCGAGCGTCACCGCCGCCCCTGCGCCTGGGCACGGTCGCACATCCGTGGCGCTCGCCTGGTACGACACCACAGCTGACACGATCGCGACGGCTGGCTCATCACTCCCTCCGGTGACCAACAGTCGCACCTGGGCGGTCAGTTGGATCGCGGCGGCGCGGGCCTTGCAACATGTGCCGTCCGGGGTCGACCGTAGGGACTACCAGGAGGCGGCGCTGGCCGCCGCGGTGCACCGCGCCCTGGTGGAGCTGGTGCCCACCCGTGCCCCGGAGCTGGATGCCGCCCTGCAGCAGACCCTGGATCAGATCCCCGACGGCCCGGCCGAGACCTTGGGCGCCGCAGCCGGCGAACGCCAGGCGTTGGAGGTCCTGCACGACCGTGAGGGAGACGGCCTCGATGCGGCCTCGGTGAACACCCCCTTCACCGTGCCGCCGGCCGCGCCAGGCGTCTGGCAACCCACCCCGCCCGCGTTTGCTCCCGCCATCCAAAACGGCAGCCGGTTCGCCCGGCCCTTCCTGCTGAAAAGCGGCAGCCAGTTCCGACTGCCCGCGCCTCCCGCTCTGACGTCCAAGCGGTACCGGACCGATCTGAAGGAGGTGCGAGACTTCGGCGAGCTGAACAGCACCGTGCGCACCGCGCGGCAGACCGACACGGCCAACTTCTGGTTCGACTCCTCGCCGGCCCTGTGGACCAAGCCGATTCGCGTCGCGCTCGCCGCCACCTCCCATCAGCCGCTGCTCAAGCAGGCCGAACTCGTCGCCCTGACCAACGCCACGCTGGTGGACACCCAGATCGCCACCTCCGACAGCAAGTACGCCTACCCGCTGTGGCGCCCCGTCACCGCAATCCGAACCGGCGTCGGTGAGATCCCTGCCGACCCGTCATGGACCCCACTGCACACCACCCCGGCGCACCCGGACTACCCCAGCGGCCACAACACCTACGCGGGCGCGACGGAAACCGTTCTCACCGCCCTCGTAGGACCGCGCACGGCCCCGTTCACCCTGACCAGCGTCACCGCACCAGGCGTCGTCCGCACTTACACCGCGTGGCACCAGCTCACGCTGGAGAACATGGACGCGCGGGTCTGGCTGGGCATCCACACCCGACTCGCGGACGAGGCCGGGGTCACACTGGGTACCGATGTCGCCAGGTATGGCCTGAACCACGCCCAGTCGTTGTTCCAGGAACACTGAATCGGCCAGGCGAACACCGGGCTTGTGCGGCCCGACGAGGGCGAACTCCATGTGCTGGGGCACGAGGTTCGGCGGACCGGGGGCGGGCGTCGCGGTCGCGGAGCAGGTGGGTGACCTTGGCGCCCGCGTCCTCCAGGTCCATGACCAGATTCTTCGTGGCGGCTGACCTCCGATCGGGCGGCCACGCCCTGGCACGCACACTTTCCGATCGAAGGTCACCCGGCAGGATCTCAGGCGGGGTGGCCGCCCACGTTGATCTCCGCGGCACCAGCGAAGGCGTTGCCCGCCGGGGAGTTGAGGCCCGTCAGGCGTACGTACCGGCCGCGAACGGCACCGAACTCGGCGTTCTGGGGAGTGAGCGCCTCGGTGAAGGAGCCGGTGGCCGCGTCTTTCCACGTGGTGCCGTCGGCGGACACCTCGATCCGGTAGTCCTTGATCCTGCCGTTGCGGGCGTTCTGCCGCTGCGTGTACTGCAGGCCCGTGACGTCGTACTGCTTGCCCAGGTCCAGCGTGATGTGGTGGGGGAAGTCGGGGGACGCGGTGTACCACTGGGTGTGCCAGATCGTGTTGACGTCCCCGTCGATGGCGTTCGCCGCGGCGCCGTTCTCGCCGACGGTCTCCTGGCTGTCGACGTCGTGCACACGGAGCGTGGACCGGTCGATCAGGTTCGGCAGCGGGCGCAGTTCGGAGGCGACCGATACGGTCTGGCGTGCGGAGCGGTCGCCCTGGACGGCGCTGAGGGTGTGCGTGCCGTCGTAGGTCGCGGCCGGGACGACGCCGTGGCGATCGAAGCGGCCCGAGGCGTCGGCGCGGACCGTGTAGAGGGTCTTGTCGTCGATGCGGATGTCGACGTAGCCGGGGGCGAAGCCGGTGAGCTTCAGCGGGACCCAGGTTCCGGCTTTCACGTTCCGCGGGACCTCGACCGTCGGTGCGGCGGCCGGGGCTTCGCGGCCCGCGTCCTGCGCGTCCACGGCCCGGACGCGCACGGACACCGGGTCGCCCGTGTTCGGGGTGAGCACGCAGGTGGTGTCCTCGGTGAACGCCGTCTCCACGGTGGCGGTGTACAGGCCCGCGGCGTGCAGGGAGTCGCGTGCCTGACGCTGGGTGAACGTCACGGGCAGGACCCGGTCGCCGCACTGCGCGGTCGCGGTCAGGGGCTTGGTGAGCGCGCTGGAGGAGGCGGGGTCACCGTCGGTCGCCACGGTGTCCGGGACGATCGCGGTACCGTCCTCGGAGAGCTTGGTGCCGGGTGCGGCAACGAGGCCCAGCGCATGCCGGGCGGTGACTCCGCTCGTGGCGGTCGCGTCGGTACCGGCGACGGTGGCGGCCCACCGCGCTCCCGGGCTCTCGTAGAAGTTGGTGCCCGCCACGGTCAAACGCGTGCCGAGCCGGGCGAGGCGGGAGCCGAAGTCAGCGACGTCCTTGTGCGCCTTGGGCGTCCAACCGGTCTCGAGGATCGCGGCCGCCCGGGGCAGGGTCAGGAACTCCGCCTGGTCGTCGCCGCGGACGGTCTCCGACCACAGAGGGCCCTCGACGCCGAGCACGCCCGCCTCGGGGATGCCGCCGGACACCGTGGTGGTCGGGTCCCAGTCGTAGTAGCGCTGGAAGTCGCAGGTGCCGCCGCAGGCCCAGGTCAGGCCGATCGGGGTGTCCTTGGTGTACTTCTGGTCCAGGTAGGAGCCGCCGGCCGCCGACACCACGGCCTTGCCGCCCTTGGTGACGAAGTCGCGCACCCAGTCACCGGATCCGACCCAGTACTGCACGACCGAGCCGTCCCAGAAGCCGGGCTTCTGCGACAGTCCGGCCTCGGCGTACTCCGTCCAGCCCATGGTCCCGACTCCCGTCGCCGCCTTGATGCGGGGCACGGCGCGGGTGATGAAGTCGACGTAGCGGGTGTGGCCCATGGCGTGGGATTCGTCGCCGCCCATGTGCACGTACGGGCCGCCGGTCATCTCGGCCAGCTGGTGGAAGACGTGCTCCACGAACGTGTAGGTGAGGTCGTGCCGCTCGTCGAGGGCCGAGTAGCCCACGTTCCCCGTCCCGTTCCAGTCCACGACACCGGTCCTGGGGTCCGGCGCGGGCAAGGAGCGGTCGGTGTTGAGCTGCGGGATCGCGTGCAAGGCGGCGTTGGTGTGGCTGGGGGTGTCGACCTCGGGCACGACGGTGACGAACCGGTCCCTGGCGTAACGGACTATGTCACGGTATTGCTTCTGCGTGTAGTAGCCGGTACGGCCCAACTCGCCCCGGTGACCCTGCTGGTTCATCGCGGTCGCGCCGGACTCGCGGTGCAGCTTGGTGTAGTCGATCGGGTCGCCCGCGGCCTTGCCGTCGTTAGTGATCTCGATCCGCCACCCCTGGTCGTCGGCGAGGTGCAGGTGCAGCACGCTCATCTTCATCCGGGACAGCGTGTCGATGTAACGCTTGACGGCGTCGACGTCCTGGAAGGACCGGGCCACGTCGAGCATGACACCGCGGTAGGAGAAGCGCGGCGCGTCCTCGATGTGCGTGGCGGGCACACGCCAGTCGGTGACGACCGGGGTCGGCGACTCGGCCCAGGCGGGCAGCAGTTGGCGCAGGCTCTGCACGCCGTTGAACGCGCCGTGCGCGGTCCGCGCGGTGATGGACACGCCATCACTGTTGACGTCCAGGACGTACGACTCGGCGGTGGGCGCGGCGCCGTCGACGGTGTACCGCGCCACCGGATCCACTGTGACGTGAATGGCGTTGGCACCGCCGTGCGCCCGCAGCGGCACCCGGAACCCGCTCGCTTCACGCAGCTCGGCCGCGAGCTGCGAGCCGACGGCGGCCGCGGCGCCGTCCGCGACGACGGCGAGCGAGGGACGCAGGACGAACGACGCCTTGCTGGCGTCCTGTTGGAGAACGACTGGACGCGGGACGAGAGCGGTGTCCGGTGCGACGGACGCACCGGACACCGAGTCACCGGTCGCGACGTTCCCGGCGACGGCCGATGGCGCTCCGGCCAGACCGGCCATGGCCATGAGGACCACCGCGAGCAGCAGACGCGGCCCACGAGGTCGGAGGTGCACGGGACTTCTCTTCTTTCGCAATCGCACGGGGACTCCCTGAGAGTCAAATCAACGTTGCACACACATGCTTGGAGAGCCAGGCTTTCTTTCAGGTTTGAGCACCATAATGCGGTGGCGCGAAGTGGTCTAGTCCCTTCGCGAGAACTCGCTCGCTGACCTGTGCTCCCCCGTGCGTAAGGAACCGTCCACGCGGCGGCCCATGTCCGGGTCGATGTCCTCGGCGGTCGGAGCGTTGAGTATCCGCTGGTGCAGGTAGCGGCCCCGGATCTCGTCCGTGGTCAGCGCTTCCCATCCCTGCGGCAGGTCCTTGCCCGCATGCTTGAGCTCGGCCGTCCACGCCTTGACGAGTCCCGCCCGGGATTTCGGTACCTGCGACGCCGCCGGCTGCGGCACGCCGACCGTCACCGGAGGCACCTGGTCCTCCTGGACGGCCGCCACAGCGAACCCCACCGCGCTAACCGCCACGAACGCCGCCGCGGTTATGCCCCATACCTGCCTGCGTGACATCTTGCTCCCCTCGCGAACCGCACCCACCTCGTACCGTGCCACAGCCCGGCGAGGCGGACGACAACCAGGCACCCATGATCTGGGCCCGCCCGCTTAAGGTCGGCGAGGACGCACTCACCGGGATCGCGGAGCTCGCGAACATCGCCGCCGCGGCCGGCGCGGACGAGGTCGTGCTCGCCTGGGAGACCCACGACGTCGCCACCGCCTGCCAGCTGCCCGTCGTCGGGCCGGCCCCATGCCTGAACATGGTGCTCGCCACCCGGGACGGCCACGTGCTGCCCCAGTTCCCCTACACCGAGCAGCTCCTGGCCCGCGGTCCCGAGGGCTGGACGTCGGTCGCCCCCGACTGGCGGCCGGGCCCCATACCGCACGGCGGCGGCGAGCTTGTGCCCCCATCCAGACGGCGGTGAGCTACGCCTTCACCCCGATCGAGCGGGACCACCCCAACCCGCTCGGCGTCACCGTCGTGCTCATGGAGGAGCCGTCCTGGCGGTCGCGCCGCGCCGCGGCTCCCGGGGCATAGCCGACCTGGAGGACGCTCTCGACACCAACCGCGAGGCCGTGCGGTTCCTCAGCTCCCTCATCTACCCGACGTTGAAGGAGCGGCGCAGCCTCTACCGCGAGGATGTTGCCGGGGTCATCGAGCAGCACCGGACCGACAACCGCAGGTACCGGCTCGTCCACAACACGCTGCAGAACCTCATCATGATCGGGCCCGCGGCCACGACCACCGTCGCTGCCACCTGCTTCGAAGGCCGACAGCGGGCGCCCGGGGATCGCCCGGAGGGGGCCGCCGCGTTCGCCGATCGTGGGGCGGGAGGCCAGAAGGGCGCGGGTGCAGGGGTGTGCGGAGCGGCTGTGCAGGGCGCCGGCCGGCAGATGTTCGACGACGGAGCCCGCGTACATCACGGCGATGCGGTCGCAGACGGCGGAGGCCAGTTCCAGGTCGTGGGTGATGAAGAGCATCGCCAGGCCGCGTTCGGCGCGGGCCTCGTCGATGATGGCCATGACCTCGGCCTGGGTGGTCACGTCCAGGGCGGTGGTCGGTTCGTCGGCCAGCAGGAGCTTGGGCTCGGCGGCCAACGCTTACTGGTCAGACGACTGCGACGATCCGTAGTTGGCCATTTTGCCGTCCAGTAGTTGGCCAAGCGGGTGGTGGATCGATCGGCTACGCGTCGATGCGCGACCGGTCCAGCGTCGCCGCCGAGCTGGAGATGAACTCCTTACGCGGTGCCACGTCGTTGCCCATCAGCAGGTCGAAGACCTGTTCCGCGGCCTCCAGGTCGGAGAGGTTGATCCGGCGCAGGGTGCGGTGGCGCGGGTCCATCGTGGTCTCGGCCAGTTGGTCGGCGTCCATCTCGCCCAGACCCTTGTAGCGCTGGATGGAGTCCTTGTACCGGATGCCCTTGCTCTGGAACTCCATGAGCTTGTCACGCAGCTCGCGGTCGGAGTACGTGTAGACGTACTTGTCCTGGCCCTTCTTGGGCTGGACGATCTCGATGCGGTGCAGCGGCGGCACCGCGGCGAAGACCCGGCCAGCCTCGACCATCGGCCGCATGTAGCGCTGGAACAGCGTGAGCAGCAGGCAGCGGATGTGGGAGCCGTCCACATCGGCGTCGGTCATCATGATGATCTTGCCGTAGCGGGCCTGGTCGATGTCGAAGGTGCGGCCCGAGCCCGCTCCTATGACCTGGATGATCGCGCCGCACTCGGCATTCTTGAGCATGTCGGTCACCGACGACCGCTGCACGTTCAGGATCTTGCCCCGGATCGGCAGCAGCGCCTGGAACTCGGAGTTCCGGGCGAGCTTGGCCGTACCGAGGGCGGAGTCGCCCTCGACGATGAACAGCTCGCTGCGGTCGACGTCGTCGCCGCGGCAGTCGGCGAGCTTGGCCGGCAGCGAGGAGGACCCCAGGGCGGTCTTCCGCCGCTGGGCGTCCTTGTGCTGGCGGGCCGCGACGCGCGTGCGTGCGGCGGCGACGGCCTTCCCCATGACGACGCGGGCCTGGGCGGCGGCGTCACGCTTCGTGGACGTGAGGAACGCCTTGAGTTCCTTGGTGATCACGTTGTTCACGATGCGGCGGGCCGCCGAGGTGCCGAGGACCTCCTTGGTCTGCCCCTCGAACTGCGGCTCGGCCAGGCGCACGGTCACGACGGCGGTGAGGCCCTCGAGAGCGTCGTCCTTGACGATGTCGTCCTCGGCGACGCGCAGTAGCTTCTTGGCGCGCAGGACCTCGTTCATCGTCTTGGCGACGGCCTGCTCGAAGCCGGCGACGTGGGTGCCGCCCTTGGGCGTGGCGATGATGTTGACGAAGGACTTCACGGTCGTGTCGTAGCCGGTGCCCCAGCGCATTGCCACGTCCACGCCGAGTTCGCGGGTGACCTCGGCGGGCGTCATCTGGCCGTGCTCGTCCAGGACCGGGACGGTCTCCTTGAAGGTGCCCTGGCCCGTGAAGCGGAGCACGTCGCAGATGGGCTTATCGTCTGCCAGGTACTCGCAGAACTCGTTGATGCCGCCGTCGAAGCGGAAGGACTCCTCGCCCTTGCTGCCGCCCTCGCCGAGGCCGTACTCGTCACGAACGACGATGGTCAGACCCGGCACCAGGAAGGCCGTCTGACGGGCGCGCTGGTGCAACGTGTCGAGGGAGAGCTTGGCGTCCTTCAGGAAGATCTGGCGGTCGGCCCAGTAGCGCACGCGCGTGCCGGTACGCGACTTGGGGATTTTGGTCGTCCGGCGCAGGCCCTGGGCCGGGGTGAAGGGGGCGTCGGGCCCGGGGCCGGTGTAGGTACCGGGGGTGCCGCGGCGGAAGCTGATGGCGTGGGTGTGGCCGTGGCGGTCGACCTCGATGTCGAGCCGTGCGGACAGGGCGTTGACCACGGAGGCGCCGACGCCGTGCAGGCCGCCGGAGGCGGCGTAGGAGCCGCCGCCGAATTTTCCGCCGGCGTGGAGCTTGGTGTAGGCGATCTCGACGCCGGACAGGCCGGTGCGGGGTTCGATGTCCACGGGGATGCCGCGGCCGTTGTCGGTGACCTCCACCGAGCCGTCGTCGTGCAGGATGACCTCGATGTGATCGCAGGCTCCGGCCAGAGCCTCGTCGACGGCGTTGTCGATGATCTCCCACAGGCAGTGCATCAGGCCACGGCTGTCGCTGGAGCCGATATACATGCCTGGGCGTTTGCGCACGGCCTCGAGTCCTTCGAGGACCATGAGGTGCCGTGCGGTGTAGTCGGAGCCGTCCTGCAGGCGGTTGACCGTGGGTGGGGCGGGGAACGTGCTCACGCAGTGCTCTCCTCAGCAGCAAACGGTATGGGCGGGGCTTCAGACCGGGTCGGCCTGGGGGCGGCAGGTCAGATGTCGAGGAAGCGGACGTCTTTGGCGTTGCGCTGGATGAAGTGGCGGCGCGCCTCGACGTCCTCGCCCATCAGGACGGAGAACAGGTCGTCGGCGACGGCCGCGTCGTCGAGGGTGACCTGGCCCAGGACCCGGTGGTCGGGGTCCATGGTGGTCACGCGCAGCTCCTCGGCGTTCATCTCGCCCAGGCCCTTGAAGCGCTGGATGGAGTCGTCTTTGATGCGGCGGCCGGCCTGCCGGCCCCGTTCGAGGAGCATGTTGCGTTCGCGGTCGGAGTAGGCGTATTCAACGTGGTCCCGGCTCCACTTGATCTTGTAGAGCGGGGGGCGGGAGAGGTGGACGTGACCCTCTTCGATCAGCGGCCGCATGAAGCGGAAGAGGAAGGTCAGCAGCAGGGTGTTGATGTGCTGGCCGTCGACGTCCGCGTCCGCCATCAGGATGATCTTGTGATAGCGGAGCTTGGCGATGTCGAAGTCCTCGTGCACGCCTGCGCCGAACGCGGAGATGATCGCCTGGATCTCCTGATTGTGGAGGATCTTGTCGATCCGGGCCTTCTCCACGTTGAGGATCTTGCCGCGGATCGGGAGGATCGCCTGGTACTGCGGGTTGCGGCCGGACTTCGCTGAACCGCCGGCGGAGTCGCCTTCAACGATGAAGATCTCCGACTGCGAGGGGTTGCGGGACTGGCAGTCGGCCAGCTTGCCCGGCAGCGCCGCGGACTCCAGCAGGCCCTTGCGTCGGGTCAGGTCGCGCGCCTTGCGGGCCGCGACCCGGGCTGTGGCCGCCTGGATGGCCTTGCGCACGATGTCGGCCGCCTCGTTCGGGTTGCGGTCGAACCAGTCGGTCAGGTGCTCGTGCACGACCTTCTGCACGAAGGTACGCGCCTCGGTGTTGCCGAGCTTGGTCTTGGTCTGGCCCTCGAACTGCGGCTCGCCGAGCTTGACCGAGATGATCGCGGTCAGGCCCTCGCGGATGTCCTCGCCGGAGAGGTTGCCGTCCTTCTCCCGCAGCAGCTTCCTCTCGCGCGCGTAGCGGTTGACCACGGTGGTCAGCGCCGTGCGGAAGCCCTCCTCGTGGGTGCCGCCCTCATGGGTGTGGATGGCGTTGGCGTAGGAGTAGACGCTGTCGGCGTACTGGCCATTCCACTGCAGCGCGACCTCGACCGACAGCAGCCGCTCGGCGTCCCCGGCGCCGATGGAGATCACTGAGGGGTGGACCGGCTCGCCCTTGCGGGCGTTGAGGTGGGCGACGAAGTCGGTGATGCCTCCGTCGTAGCGGTAGGAAACCGTCTTCGCCACCTGCTCCTCGGCAGTGTCCGAGCCGGCTGCGTCGGCCGCGGCCGTGGCACGCGCGGACGGACGTTCGTCGGTCAGGGTCAGGGTGAGCCCTCGGTTGAGGAACGCCATCTCCTGAAAACGCCTGGCCAGCGTCTCGAAGGAGTACCTGGTGGTCTCGAAGATCGCACCGTCCGCCCAGAAGGTCAGCGACGTGCCCGTCCGGGAGGTGGCTTCGCGGCGGGCAAGCGGGGCGGTAGGGGCGCCGTCCTTGTAGTCCTGAGTCCACCGGTAGCCGTCGGTCCAGATCTCCGCCGACAGCCGGGTCGACAGGGCGTTGACCACCGACAGGCCCACACCGTGCAGACCGCCGGAGACCGCATATCCCCCGCCCCCGAACTTCCCGCCCGCGTGCAGCACGGTCAGCACGACCTCGACGGCCGGCCGCTTCTCCACCGGATGCATCCCCACCGGAATGCCGCGGCCGTCGTCGACCACCCGCACGCCGCCGTCAGCCAGGATCGTCACGTCGATCCGGTCGGCCACCCCCGCCAGCGCCTCGTCCACGGAGTTGTCCACGAGCTCCTGCACGAGGTGGTGCAGCCCTCGCTCGCCCGTGGAGCCGATGTACATCCCGGGCCGCTTGCGTACGGCGTCGAGACCGTCCAGGACAGTGATCGCGTTGGCGTCATAGGACGCAGCCTCGGCATGGCCGGTCTGCTCAGATCCGGAGGTGTCGGTGTCGGTGCGAGTGCCGTAAGTGGTCACAGATGCTCTCTTTCGGGCATGACAGACCGCGCTCTGGCACCACGGTGCGGGAGCGGCCGGCCATCTGGCGGGAACAGGGCGCGGCAACACAAAGAGGACCCCTGAGCCCGCAGGGCTCGGGACCAGTGGCTGCCGGAACGCTCTCCACGATACCGAAGATGCCTCCTACCCTCGGGGCGAGAAGGTGCCCGTACACCCCTGTGGCCCCCTTTCGCCTAATCGATCGATCCCCCCTGCGTCACGTCCATCAAAATGCGCCAGACAGGCGCACAGCGGCTTTCCTGGCGCCTTGCTGTGCAGGGCCGCAGACACTTTCTTCGGAGTGACTCTCCGCGCTCGTCAGTCGCGCTGCGTCAGGCCGCCGGCTCGCGGGCCCGTCAGAGACTCTGCCCGGCGGAGGGCTCTTGGCTGGAGGCGCCACCAAGCGCGTGAGGCTGCCGCTGGTCGACGGCGATGGCCAGCCGGTCGGCGTACTCCGTCAGGAGTGGATTGAGCTGGGCGTAATGGGTGTTCGCTCCCGGCCCGGCGAGACAGCCGGCGATCGATCCCCAGTGCCTGCGGTGCCGTAGCTGGGGCGGCAGGCCGGGGATGACAGGCGCGAGTGCGCGTTCGCTCCCGGTGACGCGCGACCAGACGAATTCCGAAGCGGCCTGGTGCTTCCGTGGACTGTCGTGAGGCGGGGTGGTGCCGGACCTCGGAGTGACCTGTCCCCAGATAGTGGCCCAGTGCGTTTGGGGCAGCGTCCAGGTTGCCAGGCTGATCCGGCGGTGGCGGTAGTCGGTTGTGCAAGTGGTGTCGCTGATCCGGTTCGCCAGGAGTTCGATCTCTCGGTCGTTGAGGAATGGGGCGATGGGCAGGCGCTGGTTGCCCGCTCGGCGCTCGGGCCAGGTGTCGGGGATGCCGAGGAAGCGTGCCGCCGCCTGAACGACCATGTCGGACACCATCTGAATGAACCGGACGGCCGCTGCTCGTCGCTGCATCGGATGCCGGAGGCGTGGGGCGAGGAAGTCGCCGTTGGGATATGGCAGCCAGTGGTCCGGCAGCCACTGGGGGATGTGTTCCGGGCGGTAGCTGTTCGGGCCGAGTCGGCTGCTGGGACCGCATGCCAGATTCTGCGACCGGCGGTCTCGATCTGCCCAGGCGGTACTTCAACGAGTACGCCGGCGAGCTGGCCCGCGCCCATCCCGACTGGCAGGACGCGGCCAACGGCGCGGCGAGCTGATCGTGAAGCAAGCAACGAGCACGACGTCCTTACCGGCTGGCGCCCGGGTGCCCCCACCCGCACCCGGGCTTGGCCACGCCCTTCAGCGGCACCGGTCCGGACGTCGACGGAGCCACCGGCACCGCAGCCTCCGCCACCACGGCCCCGACGTCCGTCGCCAGCCCCGCCGGCCCCGAGTCGTAGCCCTGACCCACCGCGCGGAACTTCCACGCCCCCTCACGCCGGTAGAACTCCCCGAGCACGAAGACCGTCTCGCTGGAGGCGTCCGTCACGTCGTAGTGCGCCACCACCGCGCCGTCGACCGACACCACCTGCGCGTACAGGCCGGGGACCTGCCCGAACACCCCGCCGTCGCAGGACCCGGCGATCAGCACCCGCTGAACGGCCGGTTCAATCCGCAGCAGGTCCAGCTCCAGCCACTCGGCGAGCTGCCCGCCGCCCTCACCGGTGCCCACGTGCCGCACGGCGCCGGACGGATGCGCGGGCTGGCCGTGGAAGACGATGTCGGCGTCGCCGCGCACCGTGCCGGTCGCGTCGAGCATCAGGGCGGCGGCGTCCACGCCCGGCACCCCCGGCACCCGCTGCCGGCCCACGGCGATCCGCAGCGGGACGGCCGGGACAGGGCGTTAGCGCCCTTGGTGATGTGCGTCATGCGGCACATGGTGACAGCGAAGACGGTGTGAAGAAAAGATCTTCGGTGCGGAGCCGAACGTTCCGTCAGAGACCGGTGTCATAGGGGAAACACGGTGAGGGGAGGGGTGGCCGTGCTGCGCGGAAGGGGCCGCGCCGGCCCGGGGGCGCTGCGGCCAGGGGGCGCCGTACGCGACGATCGGGTGGGATGCCGCCCGCATCGACGACCCTTCCGAGGACGCGCTGTTCATGATGATCAGCGACCTCAACCACTCCGACAACACTTGACACCGGCGCCCTCCTCTCGACGTCGTCGGCGCACCCGGCCATGCCGATCCCGCCGATGCGGTAGCGCGCGGTGACCTGTGTCCGTTCGGTCTCGTCCAGCCGTCCGGCGGCCACCTCGCGGGCGTAGGCGACCGCGACCGGGATTTTGAACACCGACGCCAGCACCACCGGGGCGTCCGCGCCGACGGCGACCTCGGGGCCGTCGGTCACTCCGACCTCACGGGCGTGCAGGGACCCTTGCGCACCCGCCTGGGCGAAGACCGCGGCGATCTCGTCAGCGATGGCGTTCACCGGCTCACCCGCCGATCGGCCCGGCCTGTGTGCAGGAACTGCGCCCGCCCGTTCCCGTTGTCTCCGACGAACGCGTGCACCATGTGCATGCCGTGCTGCGGCTTCGCCGGGATCAGCTTGTCGCCGTCGTACGCGACCAGTTCGATCCTTTCCGAGGGGCCGCCGTCGAGCTCGGCGAACACCCCCTTCGGGTTCCGCTGGACCCAGAGCCGGCCGTCGGCGTCCTCGCTGACCACGGTGTCGCTGACGGACGACGAGTACTCGCCCACGAACCTCGCCGTGTCGACACGTGGGGCGTTGGCGTCCGGCACCGGGAGTGCCGGCATTTCTATTCCGGCCAGCTCGCGAAGCACGCGCCCGACGAGCTCGGCGTAGAGCGGGAGCGAGTTGCCGCCGTTGGTCAGCAGTGCCACCGCGATGTCGTGGTCGGGAACCACCCGCAGGAAGGCGGACTGGCCGAGCGTGCCGCCGTCGTGGCCGACCACCGCGCCGCCGGGCCAGTCGAAGAGCGACCAGCCAAGTCCCCAGGCGTCGCCCATCAGACCGAGATCCAGCAGTTCCACCTCGCGGTGCCGCATGGCGAGCGCGCTCTCCGGTGTGAGCACCGCCCTCCCGTCGGGCCCCCTGCCCCCGTCGAGATGCATCCGTGCGAACGTCAGCAGGTCCCGCGGTCGCATCGCCAGCATCGATCCGGCGGGCGCGTTCGACCGGGGCAGTGCCCAGACCTGCGCGGGCTGCGGCTCGGCGTCCTGCTCCGGCGAGAGGTGCCCCAGCGCGGCACGGAACCTGACAGCCTCGTACGGACTGGGGGCGACGTGGGTCAGCCCCAGTGGCGTGAACAGGTGATCGCGCAGGCAGTCGTCGTAGGACTTGTCGCGCAGCACCTCGACGATGCGACCGAGCACACAGAACGCGGCGTTGTTGTACGAGAACAGCTCGCCCGGCGGGAACAGCTGGGGCACCTCGGCGAGGAGCGCGACGAGCTTGTGCACCGCGTCGTCGCCGCGTCCGGTGTCGAGGAAGATGTCGCCCTCGAAACCGGAGGTGTGGCACATCAGTTGGCGGGCGGTGATCTTCGCGGAGGCTGTCTCGTCGCTGACGGCGAATTCGGGCAGGTAAGCCCGGACCGGGGCGTCGATGTCAAGCGCGCCCTCGTCGATGAGCTGCATCGCCAGCGTGGTCGTCCAGACCTTGGTGATCGAACCGATCTGGAAGACGGAGTCCGCAGTGGCCTCGACGCCGGTGTCCTTGTTCAGTACCCCGGCCGCACGGTCGATCATCTCGCCGTGTGCGTATACGGCGATCGATGCGGCCGGCACCTTGTACTCGGCCAGCAACTCGGGAAGGCGACTTTCCAACCAGTCACACAGTTCATTGAGTTCGGACATGTGCACCTCTTGTCTCTGCGAGGGAGAACGGGTGATTCCGGGAGGGTATGACCTGCGCGCTCATGGCCGATTCGTGAGAAACGACGAGAACTGGCGAAACCTTCATCGGGGCCGACGAAACACCCGGATGCCGGTATGCGCTACCGCCGAAGCCAGTCCACCGCCTGGGCGGCGGCGAACCCGATGAAGGCGTCACGCTCGGGAACTCTCGATCGGGCGTCGACGGCCCTGGTGAAGACGCCGACCGCGTACCGGCCGCCGTCCGGGTACTCCACCACGCCGATCTCGTTGCGCAGCGAGGGCAGCGTGCCGGTCTTGCCGCTGATCCTGACGTCGTCGTCCGCGAAGCCGGAGCGCAGCCGGTGCGGCCACACCTGCAGTTCCAGCCAGCGCCGGACGTCGGCGCACGCCGCCGCGGGCGCTGCTTCGTCACGCCAGATCAGGCCCAGCAACCGGGTGCTTTCCGCGGCCGTGGTCCGGCAGGTCTCTTCGGGCGTCAACGCACGCAGCTTGACGAGTTGTTCGGCCGGCAACGCGGCCAGGAGCCGTTCGTCGTCCTGGTAGTCGATCCCGAGGTCCTCGCCGATCGTGCGCAACAGCTCCCCGCAGTCGTGGGGGACGGCCGTGTGCGGGAGGTCGAACCGGCGCAGCGTCTCGGCGACCGAGGCCTTTCCCACCTTCCCGAGGATCAGGTCTGTGGCGACGTTGTCGCTGATGCCGATCATCAGGACGGCCAGGTCGTACCAGGACATCGTGACGTCATGGCGGAACGTCGCGAGGCCGTACGGACTGGCGGTCGGATGTCCCGGCGGCACCGTGATCCGCTCGGCGAGGTCGACTTCGCCGTCGGCCGCCTGCCGGGCAAGTTCCACTGCTACGGGAACCTTGAACACGGAGGCGGTGACCACCGGCTCCTCGGCGTCGATGCCCACCTGTCGCGGGCCGTCCAGATCAGCTGCGTGCAGCCAGACCTGGACGCCGACTTCCGCCGCTCGGGCGGTGATTGTCCCGACCAGTTCCGATTCGGTGACCATGGAGTGGTCCCTTCTGTCTGTCCGGTGTGGACTGTCTGTCCGGACCGGATCCGTTTGCTGGGTGCGCCGGCCGACTAATTGGTGCCGGTCGACGGGAAGTTGAACTGCTCGGCGCGCTGCGGGACCCAGAACGCGAGCACCGCGGTGAGCAGCGTGGTGCCGATCAGGAAGCCGAACGCGGCGGTGTAGGAGAACGCGTCCGCCAGCCAGCCCATCGCCAGCGGCGCGATTACTCCGGCGACCTGGCCGCCGAAGTTCGTCATCCCGGAACCAAGTCCGGCCACCGCCGTGGGAAGCACCCGCAGCGGAAGGCCGAAGACGCACATCGTCGCCATCCCGAACACTCCGACGGCCAGCGTCTCGTAGATCGTGAATGTCGCCGCGCTGCCCGCCGACACCATCAGGGCGAGCAGGACCGCGGTCACCGTCGCGATGGACACCAGGTACCACCTGGCCTTGTCATGGAAGTACCGGTCGAACAGCCAGCCGCCGAAGATGGTCGTCGCGAAGCCCACCAGACTCGGGATCGCCGACAGCACGCCGGTCTCGTTCAGCGACAGGTGTCTGGCCTCGAGCAGATAGCTGGGCACCCAGGTGACCAGGCCGTAGCTGAGCATGTTCATCGCGCAGAACAGCACCGCGAACTTCCACACTGCCGGGGACTTCAGCACTTGTGCCCGCGAGATTTCAGGCGTCGTCACCGCCGTTCGCGGGAGCCGGCTGAGCCGGTCCGGCAACGCCTTGGGCAGGAGCGCCCACAAACCGATGCCGATGGCCGCGCCACAACCCGCCATCCAGAGGAAGGTGTGCCGCCAGCCGATGCCCGTCAGCAGGGGGGCGACGAGCAAGGGGGCAAGGCCGGCGATCCCACTGGCGGACAACATCACGCTGGTGGCGGTCCCCCGTCTCTCCGGTGTCGTTCGTTCCGCGATTGCTTTGAACGACGCCGCCGGGAACGCGCCCTGACAAGCACCGAACAGGCCACGGAACAGCAGGAGCAGACCGAACGTGCCGGCCATCCCGGTCAGCGCGGTGAACAGCGACCACAGCAAAAGCGTGATCAGCATCGGTTTGCGGGAGCCGTACCGATCGGCCAGGAAGCCCGCCGGTATCTGGCAGATCATGTAGACCAGCGCGAAGACAGTGACCAGCGAGCCCTGTGCGGTCTTGCCGAGATGGAACTCCTCTCCGATCGACGGCAGAGCCATGCTGATGGAGAACCGGTCGATGTAGTCGATCGACCAGGCGCACAGCATGACCACCATCGTGATCGTTGCTGTCCGGTTGACCCGCTTCGGTGTCCAGGTGTCCTCGGTGACCACCGCCGTCATGGTTACCTCCGTACCGCTGCGTCGTGGTTGATGGCCCATCCTGGACATCAGGTGACGCAGCGGGTTCGTGGAGTTCCACAATCCTTCAGGTGGTGTTCGGGCGGTGCGGACGAACGTTGTCCCGTTGCGGTGTCCGGCTCCTACTCGCGGTGCCGGGCCGGGTGGAGCCGGAGTTGCAGCATCGCCGCGAACCGCTCGCCGGGGTCGTCGAGATTGATCTCACCGACCTCTGCGACCCGTCGCAGTCGGTACCGGAAGGTGTTGGGGTGCACGTACGCCGCGGCGGACGCGGCACCCACGTCACCGAAAGCGTCCAGCCAGCACGACAGCGTGTGGACGAGCTGCGACTGGTGCCGGGCGTCATAGTCGAGCAGACGGGCGACGGGCCCGGTCGCCACGTCCCCGCGCGCGGCGGCTAGATCGGCAAGGTCCAGCATGAGCGCGTCGACGTGGACGTCCTCCGCCGTGGCCACCCGCCGGGCGCCCCCGTTGGCGAGCAGCACCCGCAGCGCCCGGTCCGCGCCGTCGCGCGAGCGGCTGAGTCCGGAGCCGTCGAGTGCGGGCGGGCCGATTCCGATCGCCGCATCCACGCGCTGCCCGGTGCGCTCCAGGAAGGTCGACGCAACGCGGATCGACCGCTCCTGGCAGTCCGCCTGGCTCCCCGGCATCGGCACGATGCCGTAGGCCACGTCGCCCACCAGCGCCACGGCCGAACGCGCCTGGACCGCACTCAGGTGCATGGCCAGCGCGTCCGCGACCCGCTGGCGGTCCGCGACCCGGCGCAGACCGTCCTCCGTCGACGGATCGGCGTCCGAACTGCCGAACAGACCCAGTGCCAGCACGATCGCGGGCTGCCCCACCAGCCCGAGCCGCGCGATCGCCTCCGGTGCCCCCGTGCCGCCTTCGAGCGCGGTGCTCACCAGGTCGGCGCGCAGGCGGCGTTCGACATCGGCGCCCGCACGCAAGCGCAACATGTGGAGCGCGACGAGCTTGCCGGCGTCGATCAGCGCCTGCGTGCGCTCTTTGGACAAGGGCCCGGGCACCGCCGCCCAGATCGAGCCGAGGATCTCGTCGCCGGCCCGGACCGCTAGCGCCACGCGGGGAACGGTCATCGTCTCGTCGTGAAGCGGATCGACGTACACGGGCGCATGGCCGCGATGGAGTCGCTCGAAGACGCCGTTGCGCGCCAGGCCGAGGGTGAAGCGTTCCGGTACCTGGCGGCCCAGGATCGTCTCCACGCGGGACTGGTCGGCCTCGTCCTGGCGGCCGGAGAAGGCGAGCACCCGTGAGCTGCGGTCCTCGATGGTGACAGGCGCGTCCAGCAGCGCGGCCACGGCGTTGGCCAGCGCGAAAAGGTCGCCCGACGGCATGCCGCCCAGCGTCTGCGGTGAGATGTCGCCGATGTCTCCCTCGACGAGCAGGGTGCGGAGCATGGCGGCGACCTGCGCCCAGGAGGCTCCGCGGGTGAGTCCAAGCAGTGCGACGCCGGACTCGTCGGCGGCCCGCCGGATTTCCACGGTCGCGGTGAAAGGTGACCGTACGACGAGCGCCGCCGCGCCCTTGCGGCCGAGGTCGTACAGGAGGCGGACCACGTCGTCCGGTTCGTGGACGCCCACCCCCAGGAGGACCGCCTGTGCGGGGAACTGCGCTTCGTCGAGCGGGTCGTGGATGACTACACCGCTCAGTTGCCGGCGCGTGCTCCCGCCGCCGGCGATCGACTCCAGCAACACGTCCCCGAGGTCTTCGAGAACGCGCGCCAGGCTTGTGTGTGGCTTACCAGACGTCGGTGTGAGCACCGCCCAAAGGTAACTCCGGCCGCACCGGAACCTGTTGGTCCGATCCGACCGGATTTCACGGCGAATTCGTCGCGTGCTACGAACCGAGCCACACCCTCGAGATGGTGACCTCCGCCAGCAGGTCGGGAATCGGGGTGACGCCGAGACCCGGCCCCTGGGGCACGGGCAGGTGTCCGTCCTTCAGGACGAACGGTTCAGTGATGTCGGTCCGGTAGAACCGGTCCGACGCCGAGGTGTCGCCGGGCAGGGTGAACCCGGGCAGCGAGGCGAGCGCGACGTTGGCCGCCCGCCCGAGACCAGTCTCGATCATGCCACCGCACCACACGGGGATCCCGTGGGCGGCGCAGACGTCATGCACCCGCCGTGCCTCGAGGTAACCGCCGACCCGGCCGGGCTTGATGTTCACGATGCGACAGGCGCCCAGCGTGATCGCGTCGGCAGCGGAACGGGCTGACACGATCGACTCGTCGAGGCAGATCGGCGTGCGGATGCGGCGGGCCAGCTCGGCGTGGCCCAGGAGGTCCTCCTCGTCCAGGGGCTGCTCGATGAGGAGGAGCTCGAAGGGGTCCAGACGGGCGAGCTGGGACACGTCGGACAGCGTGTACGCCGTGTTGGCGTCGACCTGCAGCAGCACATCGTCGCCGAAGCGCTCCCTCACCGCTCGCACCGGCTCGACGTCCCAACCGGGTTCGATCTTCAGCTTGATCCGCACGTAGCCGGCGTCGAGATAGCCGCCTACGACGTCCAGGAGTTGTGGGACGGAGTCCATGATGCCGACCGAAACCCCGCACGGCACGGAGTCCCGGGTGGACCCGAGCGCGGTGGCGAAGGACAGGTCGTGTGCTCTGAGTTCAGCGTCGAGCACGGCCATTTCGAGTGCGGCCTTCGCCATCCGGTGACCCTTGAACCTGGCCAACCGGTGCGCGACTCGGCTCGCGGTGACCTCGCCCTCCATCAGGGCCGGAACCAGGAAGTTCCGCAGCACGTGCTCGGCCCCATCGACGTATTCCGAGGAGTAGAGCGGCTCTCCCATCGTGACGCACTCGCCCCAGCCCTCGCCGTTCGGCGTCACGACTCGTATGAGCAGCAGTTCCCGTACGTTCTGGGTACCGAACGACGTCCGGAACGGTGCCACCAAAGGCATCTGGACACGCAGAAGTTCCACACCACTGGGCTTCATGACGACTTCTCCCTTGAGACCACGTACCAGCCGGCACGATCGAATCCGATGACCCTGGCTTCCTCCGCCATCAGGCCTCCCAACACCTCCCGCAGTGCGACGCGCCACGCCTGGCCCTGATCCGGGTCCGTGCGCCGGAGTGTCTCGATGTCGGGCGGCACGGCGACCAGCACGAGCGGCCCGTCGGCCATGGCGGTCAGCGGTCCCCCGTCGGGTGCGACCGACAGCGCAGCTGCCGCACCGCGCTGTCGCAGCGCGGCGGCGTCGACTCGGACAGCCTCACCGAGCGAAGCGGCGGACGCAGCCGGGCCGGAAAGCTCCCAACGGACCATCAGCCGGTCAGTGTCACCGGCGCCGTTGATGCCGTCGCGCATCGGCCCGTAGAAGTCGGGCAGGTAGCGCGCCGGGCCGGCGCCGAGTTTGGCCAGGTTGAAATACGCGTTCCGCCACACCAGGGGATCGAACGTCCAGGTGACGAGCGAGACGTCCTGGCGCAACGCCCAGGCGCGCTGGTGCAGTTTGAGGGCGAATCCGATCCCCCGCCCGAGCCCTCGCTGTGCCACGCCGGCGATGTGGCTGTGCAGGCTCGCCTTGGCCGGGCTGCCGAAGAAGCCGAGGCAGGCTCCCAGAAGCTCGTCCCCCTCATACGCGCCCGCGACATAGTTCCCCGCCACGGCCATCGCCCGCAGCAGCTCTGTCGTCACCGGTTGGGCACCGGCGCCCGGCTGCCAGATCGATGCGAAGAGCCGGCAGACATCGGTCAGGTCGGACACCTCGGTCAGGTCCCGGATTTCCACACGTGAGGCGGCGGCAGCAGCGGTCGCGGCGGCCAGCGCGGCTGCGCTCACGGCCGGGGAAACCAGACCTGACTCATGTGTCGCAAGATCTGTCACGGGACTGTCCTTTCCGGGCTTACCGGGCGGGTCACCGTGGTGCCGCACCAGGGTTGTCCGCCGCGTTTGTCGTAGTGCACGGTGTTCATTTCGCCAGCACGGCGTCGATCAGGGCGGTCAGCAGGGCGGTGCGCCGTGGCAGTTCGGCGACGACGACGTGTTCGTCGTCCGCGTGCGCACCGCCGCCCACGGCGCCGAGGCCGTCGAGGGTGGGGATCCCGAGGCCTGCGGTGAAGTTCCCGTCCGAGGCGCCACCGACAGCGGCGGCGGTGAGAGCTCCGAGGCCGAGTTCGCCAGCGAGCGTTGCAGCGAGGTCGAACAGCCGCGACGACGCGTCCGCCTGCAGCGGCGGGCGGTTGATGCCACCCGAGATCCGGATCTGCGAGCCCTCGAGTACGGGGCGGAGGTCCCGCACGGCCCGGTCGACCCGCCACTGCTCCGCCTCGTCCCACACACGTACGTCGACCGCCACGCTGGCATGGGCGGGAACGGTGTTGGTCGTGGTGCCGGCGGAGTGGGCTGTCGGCACAACGGTCGTGCCCCGTTCGGCGTCGGCCAGTGCCGCGACTGCGAGGATCTGGTGCGCCGCCTCCACGCCGGCGTTCACCCCCTTCTCCGGTTCGAGCCCGGCGTGCGCGGCGCGGCCGTCCACTTCGATCCGGTACAGGGAGGCGCCTTTGCGGCGGCACTTCAGCGCTCCGCCACCGGCCGATGCCTCCAGCACGAAGACCGCGTCGCAGCCGCGAGCCTCTTCCTCGATCAGCCGCCGCGACGACGGCGAACCGATCTCCTCGTCACCGGTGACCAGGATCGAAAGACCCGACCGGTTCCCGGCGGCCGCGGCGGCGTGCAGCGCCATCACGACACCCGCCTTCATGTCGAAGCAGCCCGGCCCGCGCAGCACTCCGTCCCGGACGGAATACGGGTGTGTCTCCAGCGATCCGGTGGGCCACACCGTGTCGTGGTGTCCGAGCAGCAGCACACGCGGCGACTCGCCGAACCGCCACCTCAGGTGCGTGCACCCGTCGATCACCACGCGATCCGGTTCCGTGTCCAGCAGCCTGCGCCCCAGTGCCGCCACGACGTCTGCGCTCCGGGCGACGGCTTCGTGATCGGACGAAGGTGACTCGCACCGCACCAGGGTCTCGATATCCGCGAGGAGGGCCTCCACCGCCACGTCGGCGCGCGTCGCGGTCATCGCGGCTCACCTCGCAGCGGCTGTCCGGGAAGCGCGTCGACCTGCAGCTCCCCCGCACTGACCACCGGGACACCACCGACAAACAAGTGACGCACGCCCACGGACGGCCGCGTGGGGTCGAAGTAGGTCGCGCAATCGGTGATCGCCACGGGGTCGAGTACGACGATGTCGGCGTCCGCCCCGACCCCGAGGTGTCCCTTCGCCCGAGCGCCCGGCGCCGCCTCGTCGAGGACCCGCGCCGGCAGGTGGGCACACCGCCGGAACGCCTCCGGCCAGTCCCAGGCACCGCTCTCCCGCACCATCACACGCAGCGTCTTGGTGAACGTTCCCGCGGTGCGCGGGTGCGTCGTTCCCGCGGGCGGCAATGGCCACTCGGTGCTGTCGTTGCTGCCGTCGGGCCAGTAGACCGGCATCGCGTCACTGGCGACAACCGCGTCCGGGAAGGCCAGCGCCTGGTGCAGCATCGCGAGCTCGCGCGGGTTGCCCTCGTCGAGGAACTCCAGAATGCAGGGCGCCCCGGGGTCACTGTTCCGCAACTGCCGCAGGCGCCCCTCGTCGGCGATGCGCTCCCCCGATTCGAGCATCACGACGCTCGACGGGGACAGGCCCTTCATCCGCAGGCGTTCGGCGTCGAGGAAGGCCGCTCCGATCGCCGTGCTGCCGGCCCCGTACGGATAGGCCTCGACCGTCACCCGAGATCCCGACCGCCGTGAACCGTCCAACGCGCCGAGTACCCGGTCGATGTGATGGCCCGAAGTGCTGTTGACGTGGCAGTGATGCATCGCGGCGCCGGTCTCGGCCGCGGCGATGACGATCTCCTCGGAGCCGTCTACCGGAGTGCCGGGATCCACCTCGACCAGCTCGCGGACGTGGGTATACGTCGGCACACCGGACTTCGCGGCAAGGCGGGCCACAGCGAGGAACTCAGCGGGCTCACTGTGGGGCGCGTACCCGAGGAGGACTCCGATGCCGAGCGCTCCGGCGCTCAGCTCACCCTCGATCAGGGCCAGCCACTCGGCGAGTTCACGATCGGTGGAGGAGCGCTGCCATGCGCGGTTGCCGAGCACCGCGAGGCCGCTCCCGATCTGTGCGTCGGGCTGGATACCGGCGAGCACCTGGGCCCGGGCACCACCCCACGAGGCGGAGAAGCCGTAGTGCAGCGGGCGTCCGTCCGCGGCGGCCTCGGCGTACGCACGCCCGATGGGCATGAGGCCCGCTTCCAGGTCGAGGGCCGTCGTCACGCCGTCCATGGCCTGCAGCCGCTGCCCAGCGATGGAGTGCACGTGGCTGTGCAGGTCGACGAACCCCGGACCGACGACCAAACCCGTGACGTCGACGACCGCGCATCCCGGTGGCGCGTCGAGCCCTGCGGCGACGGCGCTGACGACGCCGTCGGACACGAGGACGTCGGCGATGCCGTCGAACCCTGTTCCCGGATCAATGACACGGCCGCCACGCAAAAGTGTCTGCATGCTTTCGTCTCCTCGTCGAGGACGCACTGGAGCACCTGCTGGTCTCCAGTGCGACCCTAGGAGGGAGATCAGGCACCGCTGTTGGTCCAGGCCGACGAATCCGCGACGGCCTGTTCATGCACCCCGACGAACCCGGCACGACGTACTGCTTCTTCTCCAGGCCGGAGATGCCCAGACGAGTGCAGCGATCCGTGCCCGGCCGACGGCGACGACCCCGGCCCGGACGTCGCATGAACGCCGCCGCCGCCGTCCCGGCACCGCGCACGGCCGCGGCACGGCGACCACAGAACTCCGCCGCGCGGTGAGCCGCGTGCCTGGGGAACCCGATGGGCCGCCCGGCCGGATGGCCGGCGTAGTCCACCTCACCGCGCGGTAGCGGAAGTCGTACGCGCGTGAACTTCTGGCCGGTACTGAGGTGAGCGTCACGTGTCCCGGCAGCTGGAGAAGCGTCGCATAGATCATCAGCGTGCCGGGTGAAGACAGCTGCGGCCACGATCGTGCCGACACTGGTCCCGGCTCGCGTACGGCGCATCATCTTCACCGAGCGCGAAAGTGACTACCGGGGCGTCTACCAGCTCGCCCAGGGCACTTACGGACACATCGAGATCCAGCCGAACGCCATCCCCGGCGATGACGGCCAGGACGACCTCTACACCCCGGAACACCCGGCGGTCCAAGTCCTCTTGCTCACCAACACTCCGGCCCCAGAGCCCACCCTGCACACCCGCCTGGGCACCATCCAATGTCTCGCGCACCTGAGCCGCGAATCATGGTGAGCCGCTACTGACCCACAACTCTTGACAATTACTCCCCGCTGGTACCTGTCGTTTTCGGAGAGCGTGACCGGTGCCGGTTTCTCAGGCGTGACCGTGAAGACGAACTGGCGGATGACACGGCCGCCGGAGGTCGTGTGGCCGAAGTGACCTGCGTACTGGAGGACTGTGATGGTGAGACCGGTTTCCTCGTCCAGTTCCCGGATGAGGGCGTCAACGACGGACTCATTCCTCTCAAGCCGGTCGCCCGGGATCTCCCACGTACCGCCGAGGTAGTCGTCGGTTTTACGTCGCACGAAGAGGGCACGGACGTCGTGCACGACGATGCCCGCGGCGACGAGGTCGCGGATTCCGTCCGCGCGGGCCTGGTCCTCCAGATCGACGGAAAGCCCGCGCAGCGCCGCGTATCGGGCGGGGGCGCATGGGCAGATCGGCCATGTCCCGGGGGCCGATAAAGTCAAGGGCGGTGCCCTCGGTGAGCACGCGGTCAGCGCGAGAACGACGACCAAGGCGTGCCGCACACGCGCGGTTCGCGCGGTTCGGGCACCGCGGCCAGCCGCTTCAGCAGGCCGGGAACCTCGCCGGTCTCGGCCTTGGGCTGCTCGCGCAGTTGGTCAAGGGCGGACGGAATCGGCGATGATGCGTCGGCAGGCACGGTCTTCCCTCGAGGTCACGGAGCGTCGAGAACTCCATGATCTTGGAAGCCTGTGCCTGCTCTTGCTCCCGGGACCAACCCACCTGACACCTCGCCATGAACCGGATGCCAGGTGACTGTGCCGAAGCCCTGATTGCCGCTCTGCAAGGCGTGAGCTGTGGCGCAGTGCGCCCACGTGGGAAGGAGGCAACGGCTGTTCACGCCCGGAGAGCACTTCCGCTTAAGCGGATTGGAGATACGATCTTCAGACAACCTCTGGTGCAGGAGTGGTTCCTCCCGTGAAGACGATGACGAACCGGCGATGCCGACAGGTCGCCCGGGTCTGCGGACTCCTGTGCTGCCGCCCGCCCGGCCCTTCCCCCACCGCACGTCGCTTGATGTCCGACGCCTGGCTTCCACCAGACATCGACTTATTGCCGAATCAAAGGTTTTCCATGGCTCGTTCCCCCGCGTCCTCTGTCAAACCCCGTAGGAGCAACGGCCTTTGGGCGGCGTCTCTCGTACTCACGCTCCTTGCCTTCTCAGGAGCCGCGGTGCCCATCGCAGGCGTCGGCGTGACCGCGGCCGTGGCATACGTTGTGGCTTTTCTGCTGGTCTTCGCCTGCCTCGTCCAGCTGTGCAGGCAGCACCGAGCGAGCGTGGCCGAAGCCACCCGCCTGGGTGCCGAGATACGTGAGCGTGAGGCGGAGGCCGCACGCCGTGATGCTGACTGGCACGCATATGTACGTACGCAGTCCGAAGCGGCGCTCCAGGAGGCGGAGTTCCTCCTGGAGGAGCGGCTGCCTGCCGCTCTCGGCAGGAGCGGGATTCCCGCATCACGGGACAGTTCAGAGCCGCTCGTTCGGGAGCTCTCCAAGCGCTTCGACCGGCTGCTTACGGATGTGTCCGATGCGATCGACAACCGCGACGAGTCGCAGCGCATCGCATTGGTCGAGCTGGCGAGCAGAGTCCAGACCTCGGCACACCGGATTCAGGCGACGGTCACGGGTGTGGCGGAGCGTCACCCGGGCGACGCAGACCTGCTCGAGGCCACCATGCATGTGGACCATGCGGCGACTCAGCAGGCGCGACACGCCCAGAGTCTCAAGGTTTTGTGCGGGGAGTGGCCCGGCCAGCAGTGGCAGAAACCGCTGGCGCTGGTCGATGTGGTGCGGGCCGCCTCGGGCCGGATCGTCTCGTTCAAGCGTGTCGAGGTCACCGGTGACCCGGATGTCGGCATCACCGCATCGGTGGTCGAACCACTGATCCATCTCATCGCGGAGCTGCTCGCCAACGCGACCGAGTACTCACCGCCGAGGACCGGCGTGCCCGTCACGGTGCGGACCGTGCAGCGTGGTGCGGTCATCGAGGTGGATGACGGCGGCCTCGGCTTGGACGAGTACCGGCTGGCCGAAGCACGTGACATCGTCTCGGGCCGCCGCCTTCTCGGCGTCGGTGATGTCGGCGAGATTCCGCAGACCGGCTTCGCGGTCGTCGGCCGCTTCGCCCACCGGCACGGTCTCAGTGTCGATCTGGGTCCGTCGCCGTACGGAGGTGTCCGCGCGGTGATCCTCGTGCCGCTGGAGCTCCTGAAGACCCTCGCGCCCGCCGGAGCGCCCGGCGGGCGGGTGCTTCCCACGCCGCGGCCCGCTCCGCCGTCACCATCACCGGCCGTGCCCTCCGCGGACGTCACCCCGGCCGCCCCCGACCGCACCGTTCCTGCGCAAGCCCCGACTCCGGCGGCCGAACCCGCCCCGTCGCCCGAGCCGCCCCGGGAGGCTGACCCGTCCGGTTCGCTCCCGCCTGCCATCGATGGTCCGGCCGCACGTCACCACCGGTTGCCCCAGCGCAGGTCTCGACGTGACAGATACGTCCCCGCGGTGGAGGAGGCGCCGACCGCTGTCACTCCGCCGTATTCGCCGGAGGACGCCGGCGACTGGATGGGGCAGTTCTTCGAAGGCGGTCGGACCACGCCCCCCGCATCCGGCTCCGCTCCCGGTCACGACCCGCACGACCCCCCGTACGACTCCTCCGCCACCCCCGATTCCTCGGAAGGACAGATGTGAGCATGAATTACGTGGAGAACCCGGAGCAGCGTGGCTGGATGATATCCGAAGTCGCCGCAGTGCCCGGCGTACGGCTGGCGATCGTATTCAGTTCCGACGGTCTGCTGTTGGCCAACTCGGAGGGCATGGACCGCGACTCCGCCGACCGGTTGTCGGCGAGCTGCTCGGGTCTTCAGTCCCTCGGCCGCGGTCTCGGACGGGAGTTCGGTGAGGACGGCGGCGCCGTGCACCAGCAGATGGTGGAGTTCAACGGCGGTTTCCTGTTTATGCGCAGTGCCGACGGAGCACATCTCGCCGTGGTGACGGGCCCCGTGATCGACCCGAAGCTCGTCGCCCGGCAGATGCAGGCGCAGGTGATGAAGATCGGGGCGCGCAATCTCAGCAGCCCGCCGCGCCAGGGCTCCGCGTGAGCGGGCCGGGAGAGGGGTTCTCGGACGGTGCGTTACGCCCGTACGTGATCACGAAGGGGCGCTCCCGGCCAACCCGTAACACGATCGGCGTCGAGACGCTCCTCGTGGCGGTGGACCCCCTACGGGCCCTCCCTGTCTCCGCGACCAGGGAAGAGATCGCCCTCGTGCGCATGTGCGCGCAGCTGCTGTCCCTCGTGGAGGCCGCCGCTCATCTCGGGCTGCCGGTCAGCCTGGTGAAGGTGCTGGCGTCCGACCTCGTCGACAGCGGGCATCTGTCCGCACGCTCCGGTGTTCCACGGGCCGCCCTGCCCGATAAGCAACTGCTACAGGAGGTACTGGATGGTCTCCGTCGGTTCCGCTGACCGCTACTTGCCCGACACGGTGCAGCAGGCCGTCAAGATCCTCGTCGTGGGCGCGTTCGGCGTAGGCAAGACCACGCTCGTCGGATCCGTCAGCGAGATCGAACCGCTGCGCACCGAGGAGGTGATGACGGCGGCGAGCGTGGGGGTCGACGAACTGGCCGGTCTGAGCGACAAGACGACCACCACCGTCGCCATGGACTTCGGCCGTGTCACGCTCAGCTCGCGACTGGTCCTCTATCTGTTCGGTACGCCTGGCCAGCGGCGGTTCTGGGATCTGTGGGAAGGGCTGGCCGAGGGCGCCCTCGGTGTGCTCGTGCTGATCGATACCCGCAGGCTGGAGGAGAGTTTCGACGTACTGGAGCAATTGGAGATCCGCGGGCTCCCGTTCGCGGTCGCGGTCAATCAGTTCCCGGACAGCGAGCGCTACACCGACGAGGAACTGCGCGGTGCGCTCGATCTGCTGCCCGAGACACCCATAGTGACCTGCGACGCGCGCGACCGCGCCTCATCGGTCGATTCCCTGATCAGGTTGGTGGAACACGTATCAGGCACCCATGCGGCGCGCACCCTGGAGACAGCCTCATGAGCACTCTGCCGCCGCCGGGGTGCCCGGTGCACGCACAGCACGGCACCGGACTACTTCCGCTGTCCGCAGTCGTCGGCTCGTCCGACCTGCGTGCGGTCTACCGTAGGCTCCGCGAGGAGTGGGGCAGCGTCGCGAAGGTCGAGCTGGAGCCGGGCGTGCCTGCCTGGCTGGTGATGGGCTACCGGGAACTGCTGGTCATCACCCGGCAGGAGCAGCTCTACTCCCGCGACGCCCGTAACTGGCGTGACCTGAACGAGGGGGTCGTCTCGCCGCATTCGGGGCTCCTCCCGATGATGGGATGGCGTGCCAACGTCATCGGAGCCGACGGCCCCGAACACCGGCGGCTGCGCAAGCCTCTCGACGACGGGATCGCGCGGATAGACCAGCGCAGGGTGCGTCGTGAGGTGGAGGCGTTGTGCACGGATCTGATCGCGTCGTTCTCCGAGCGTGGCAGCGCTGATCTGGTCAACGAATACGCCACGATCGTGCCGATGCTGTCACTCGCTTCGTTGTTCGGCCTAGACAGCGAAGAGGGCCGGGAACTGCTCGACGCACTCATCGCACTGTTCGGCAGCGCGGTGGACTCCCAGGCCGGCAACCGCAACTTCGAGCAGATCCTCCTCGATACGGTGCGCGAGCGGCGGAGCAATCCGACCGACGACATGACGACGGTCTTCATCAACCACCCCAACCTGCGCAACGAGGCGGAGCGCCTGCAGTCCATCGTCGTGATGATCTCCGCAGGAAACGAGACGGTCACCGCCTGGATCTCGCACACGCTCCGGCTTATGCTCACCGATCCGCGTTTCGCCGCCCGCCTGCACGGCGGGAGGCTCGGAGTGGATGACGCGCTCGACGAGGCGCTGTGGCGCGATCCCCCCATGAACAACATGCCCGCCCGGTACGCGCTTCACGACACCGAGCTGGGAGGCCAGCACATCCGGCGCGGCGACTGCCTCATCCTCGGGCACGCAGCCGCCAACGACGATCCCGAGGTCCGGCCAGACGGTGCGGACGAAGGCTGGGGAAACCGCTCGCATCTGGCCTTTTCGGCCGGCCCGCATGTGTGTCCCGCACAGGTGCCCGCTCGGCTGATCACTCGTACCGCGGTGCAGACCGCTCTGCATCTGCTGCCGGACATGAGACTCGGCATTCCGGCGGACGAGGTGGCCTGGCGTCCCTCTCCCTGGACGAGGGTGCCGGTCGCACTGCCCGCGGAGTTCTCCGCGGCCCGTATACCGACCCGTGTCCCTACCAGGACGGGTCGATGAACCCACGTATCCGACAGGACCACCGCACGGCGGGTCCTGAGATTAGGAGCAGTTCGGCATGACGCCACATATACCTGTCATCGCTCTGGATCCTCATGGAGCGGACCATCACGGCGAGGCGGCCAAGCTCCGTGAACTCGGCCCCGTGGTGCGGGTCCAGCTGCCCGGCGACGTGATGGCCTGGTCCGTGACGGATCACGCCCTGCTGAATGAGATGATCACCGACCCCCGCTTCAGCAAGGACTGGCGCAACTGGAACGCCATCATCCGAGGCGAGATTTCGGACGGCTGGCCCCTCATCGGCATGGTGAAAGTCACCAACATGGTGACCTCGGACGGCCAGGAACACCGCCGCCTGCGCAAACTCGTCACCCAGACCTTCACACCGCGCCGTGTCCAGGAACTGCGTCCCCGCATCCAGCAGATCGTGGACGACCTGCTGGATGACCTGCCTTCGCATGCCGCCGCCGACGGCAGTGTCGACCTCCGCCGTCACTTCGCGCACCCTGTGCCCATGCAGGTCATCTGCGAACTGTTCGGTGTTCCAGCCGACGAGCGCCCCCGCCTGCAGGAGCTGATGGACAACATCTTCCGCTCCGATCTGCTGCCCGAGGAAGTCAGCGCCAGCCAGATCGAGCAGTACGAACTGCTGGCGCGGGTGGTGGAAGGCCGCAGGCATGAGCCGGGAAGCGACCTCACCAGCGCGATGATCGCGGCCCGTGCCGCGGACCCCGACGCGCTCAGCGAGGAGGAGCTGGTCGGTACTCTGCTGCTCATGCTGTCGGCAGGGCAGGAAACCACCCTGAGCCTGATCACCAATGCGGTGCGCGCGCTGCTGACCCATCCCGACCAGCGGGAGATCGCCGTACGGGGCGACGCGGGCACCTGGGCGAACGTGGTGGAGGAGACGCTGCGCTGGGACGCCCCAATTGGGAACTTCCCCTTCCGCTATCCCCTTGAGGACGTCGAGATCGCCGGGGTGCGCATCCCGAAGGGGGAGGCGATCATGGCTCCGTTCAGCGCCGTGGGGCGTGACACGGCCCAGCACGGCGAGGATGCCGACCGGTTCGACATCACCCGGAAACAGCGCAAGCACCTGGCCTTCAGTAACGGCCCGCACTTCTGCCTCGGCGCGCCGCTGGCGCGGCTGGAGGCCGCGTTGGCCCTGCCCGCAGTGTTCGAGCGGTACCCGGATCTCGCGATGGCAGTCGATCCGGACGCCCTCATCGCGGTGCCGTCCCTCTTCTCGAACAGTTCCTCGACCCTGCCCGTACGGCTCGGTATCTGACCCTGTGTGCGAGGCCCGGCGGAGCATGCCTTGACGCTGTTGGTCAATTCGGGCCTGGTTGCTTCGCCCCTCGTTATACAGCGGGGCGAAGTGCCGCAATGGGGCTGGTTCGGGTGCGTGCGTGGGGTGTGCCGGTGAGCCATGCGTTAATGCGGATGAGGTTGACCGCAGCGCCGGTGAGCTGGTGTTGGAGGCTGGTCTTTGGCAGGCCGAGGTAGCGGGATCTGCGCAGGCCGCAGGCTTGCACTGCCTGGGAGATCGTCCCTTCGACCCCGGGGCGGATCTTGTAGCGGTCCTTCCACTCGTCGGTTGCCTGGAGTTTCGGGGCCTGCTGAAGTGCTTCGTATTCGTCGCGGGGCCTGAAGTTGATCTCGCGGCGCTGGGCCTTCGGGGAGTTGACGCACTGCCGCAGCTGGGGGCAGCTGCGGCAGTCAGCCGGGGAGAACCGGACTCGAATGGTCGGCAGTCCGTTTTCCGAACGGCGCTGGTGCCACTGCGTGCTGGTGATGCCGTTGGGGCAGGTCACGTGCTGGTTGTCCCAGTCGATGGCGAACGCGTCCTGCCCGTAGGCGGCCTCACCACGGGTGTGCGGGACGGTCACGGACTTCAGTGGGCCGTGCAGCGCGACCCGGTGATCACGGCGGCGCGGCGACCAGTGCGCCGCCGTTGGCATAGCCGGCGTCGACCGAGCGGTTCGCCATCGTGGGTCATGACGCCCTCGGCGCCAGCGTGGGCGAGGACGACCCGGCACTCGACCGGGTGCTCGGTGTGGCCGGTGCACCAGGCC
Source organism: Streptomyces sp. NBC_00873 (assembly GCF_045207415.1). NCBI lineage: Bacteria > Bacillati > Actinomycetota > Actinomycetes > Kitasatosporales > Streptomycetaceae > Streptomyces > Streptomyces sp. NBC_00873. Next base: position 7,694,712 of record NZ_CP108803.1, on the reverse strand, counting down.
GGACAGGTGAGGGTGACCGGGCCGTGGTCAAGGGTCGGCACCGCGACGTGCGCGGCGCGCTCATCGGCCTGCCTGCCCCCCTCCCCGCAGCACCCCAGTGACAGTCCCCAGAGGAGGGGTGCTCGGCAAGACGAGCCCGCAGGTAGTCCGCAAACCAATCAAAATCGTCGCCCTGCCGGACCCGCTCCAGGGCGACCCGGGCGTGCACGACGCGGTCGGTATGCGGACGGACGTCTTCTTGTGGCCGGCGCGGGGATGGCGAGTGCTTCGAGGACAGCCGCAAGGAGGCCGCCCGGCTCGGCGCTCAAGCTACGGTCTTGCATGGTTCGGCTCCCTTGATCGGAAGGGTTTCGTCTCAAGGCCCCGGCGGTGCTGAAATCACCGGCCCGGGGCCGTTTCGTCTCACGCGTGTCTCACACACCATGTGTGAGACGGCGGTCTCGGAGCCTCTGACCTGGACCTTATGGACTTGGTGGGCGCTCACGAACCGCTGAAGACGACAGGTAAACTCTGGACACGTGACTGCTGTGTCTGCGAAGCCTCGCATCCCCAATGTCCTGGCCGGCCGCTATGCCTCCACGGAGCTGGCCGTCCTCTGGTCCCCCGAGCAGAAGGTGAAACTGGAGCGCCAGCTCTGGCTGGCGGTGCTGCGCGCTCAGAAGGACCTCGGGATCGAGGTACCCGACGCCGCCCTCACCGATTACGAGCGTGTCCTCGACCAGGTCGACCTCGCCTCCATCGCGGAACGCGAGAAGGTTACCCGGCACGACGTCAAGGCACGGATCGAAGAGTTCAACGCTCTCGCCGGGCACGAGCAGGTCCACAAGGGCATGACCTCCCGGGACCTCACCGAGAACGTCGAGCAGCTGCAGATCCGGCTCTCGCTGGAGCTCATGCGCGACCGCACCGTGGCCGTCCTGGCCCGGCTCGGCAGGCTTGCGGGCGAATACGGCGAACTGGTCATCGCCGGCCGCTCCCACAATGTCGCCGCCCAGGCGACCACGCTCGGCAAGCGTTTCGCGACCGCGGCGGACGAGCTGCTGGTGGCGTACGGCCGGCTGGAGAACCTGCTGGGCCGCTACCCCCTGCGGGGCATCAAGGGCCCCGTCGGCACGGCGCAGGACATGCTCGACCTGCTGGGCGGTGACGCCGCCAAGCTCGCCGCCCTGGAGCAGCGCATCGCCGTCCACCTCGGCTTCGGACAGGCGTTCACCTCGGTCGGCCAGGTCTACCCCCGCTCGCTCGACTACGACGTCGTGACCGCACTGGTGCAGCTGGCCGCCGCGCCCTCGTCGGTCGCGAAGACGATCCGGCTGATGGCCGGGCACGAGCTGGTGACCGAGGGATTCAAGCCGGGTCAGGTCGGCTCGTCCGCGATGCCGCACAAGATGAACACCCGGTCCTGCGAACGCGTCAACGGACTGATGGTGATCCTGCGCGGCTACGCCTCGATGACGGGCGAACTGGCGGGCGACCAGTGGAACGAGGGCGACGTGTCCTGCTCCGTGGTCCGCCGGGTGGCACTGCCGGACGCGTTCTTCGCGTTCGACGGTCTCCTGGAGACCTTCCTCACTGTGCTCGACGAGTTCGGGGCCTTCCCGGCGGTCGTGGCCCGCGAACTGGACCGGTACCTGCCGTTCCTCGCCACGACCAAGGTACTGATGGGCGCGGTGCGCGCCGGTGTCGGCCGCGAGGTCGCCCACGAGGCCATCAAGGAGAACGCGGTCGCCGCCGCTCTGGCCATGCGCGAGCAGGGCACGGAGCGCAACGAGCTGCTTGACAAGCTCGCCGCCGACGGCCGCATCCCGCTGGACCGGGAGCAGCTGGACGCGCTGATGGCCGACAAGCTCTCCTTCACGGGAGCGGCCGGCGACCAGGTCACCGCGCTCGTCGCCCGGATCGAGGAGATCACCAAGCAGCACCCCGAGGCTGCGGGATACACGCCGGGCTCGATCCTCTGACAGTCGGAACCGTCGCCGGATGACACGCGAAGAGCTTCAGTCCGCCCGCGACCGCATCGTTCCCGATGTGGTCGCGGGCGGCTTGCGCGTGCTGTTCTGCGGAATCAACCCGAGCCTGATGACGGGCGCCACGGGCCACCATTTCGCCCGCCCCGGCAACCGCTTCTGGCCGGTGCTCCACCTGTCCGGCTTCACTCCCCGCCAGTTGAAGCCCTCGGAACAGCACGAGCTGCTGACCTACGGTCTGGGCATCACCAATGTGGTCGCCCGGGCCACGGCGAGAGCAGACGAACTGGCCGTCGAGGAGTTCCGCGAGGGCGGACTGATCCTCACAGCCAAGGTCGAGCAACTGCGCCCGCAGTGGCTGGCGGTGGTGGGGGTCACCGCCTACCGCACCGCCTTCGGCGAGCGTTGCGCACAGATCGGCCCGCAGGACCGGACGATCGGCGGTGCCCGGGTCTGGGCCCTGCCCAACCCCAGCGGCCTCAACGCCCACTGGACCGCTCAGAGCATGGCCGAGGAGTACGGGCGCCTCCGCGCGGCAGCTCACTTCACCGCTCCCAACCATTCGGACTGAGCCGGACTACGGAAGCGAGCACCAGAGGTCTGCGGGGCTCGGGGGATTTGACGTCAGGGGGTGGGGCTGCAGGGCCGGCGGCACCCGCGTCCTCACCTCCGAGGCTCGATGCGCACCCCGTCGATGCGGCGGAGGTGATGGGCGGTCGCCATGCCGCCGGTCAACCGCCCGGCACTGACAACAGGTTCCCTGGCATGAGCCTTGAGAGGCTTTCAGCCTCTCGCCCATGCCCGGCGCCGTTCCCGGCCCCTTTCGCGGCCACCTCCCGATGTGCCCCACCAAGCCGCGGGACATCGGTCCTCAGGCGTCCCTGCGCCTCATCGCCCACCAGCCGGCGAGCAGCGCGAGGCCTGCCCAGCCGGCCGTGACGGCCAGCCCTGCCCATGGCCCCAGACTGCCCTCCGGATTCTGGTGCAGTACCAACTGTCCGGCCCGGTCGGGCAGATAGAGCGCCACGCCGCTCGCGATGTCCCCGACCACGAAGGAAACGATCAGGACGAACGGGATGAGCAGGCTGAGTACGGCGACCGCGCTGCGAAGCAGCACCGTCAGGCCTGCGGCGAACAGGGCCATGAGGGCGAGGTATATCCCGCCGCCGAAGGCGGCTCGGAGAGCTCCGGGTTCGCCCAGACCGATCGCGTACTTCCCCATGAACAGCTGGCCCACCAGGAACGCGGTGAAGCTGGTGGCGAGCCCGACCACCAGGGCGAGCGCGCCGATGAGGGTCATCTTCGCCGCGTAGAAGAGGTCACGGCGTGGCACCGCCGCGAGCGATATCCGCAAGGCACCATTCAAATACTCGGAGGAGAGCGCTGTGGCGCCGAAGCTGATGGCAGCGATCTGGCCGAAGTTGAGTGCGTAGAAGGCCCCGAAGACGAGGTCGGTGTCCGAGCTCTCCGCCTCGGCCTGACCAACGGTGGCGAAGGCGAGCAGGGTGACAGCGAGTGTCACCAGGAAGACCGCCATCAAGGAACCGGCCACGGACCGCACCGATCTGATCTTGATCCACTCGGAACGGAGCACGTCGGTGGTCGACATGGTCAGGCCTCCTGACGGGTAGCGGGTGACACCGCTGCAGACGCGAATTGCGTCGCATCGGCTGTGAGATCGAGATAGGCCTGCTCCAAAGTGGCCTGTTCGTCGATGAGTTCAAGAATGGGGATGCCCTCGGAGGCGGCGATGGCGCCGACCTCCTCCGCCCTGGCGCCCTCGACGATCCAGCGCCCGTCGTGGCTCTGTACGAGCTCGTGTCCCTTGCCGGTCAGCACGTCGCGGAGCCGACCCGACTCCGTCGTGCGTACGCGCACGCGCGGTCGGCTGCGGGAGTCGAGGAATTCCTGCGTCGGCTGGTCGACAAGGAGTCTGCCCCGGCCGAGGACCACGAGGTGGTCGGCGAACGACGACGTCTCGTTCATCAGGTGACTGGAGACAAGAACCGTGCGGCCCTCTCGGGCCAGCCGTTTCATCAGCTCCCGTATCCAGATGATGCCTTCCGGATCCAGCCCGTTCGACGGTTCGTCCAGCATGACGACGTCCGGGTCGCCGAGCAGAGCAGCCGCTATGCCGAGGCGCTGTCGCATACCCAGCGAGAACGTCTTGATCCGGTGGCCGCCGACCCGGCCGAGCCCCGCCTCCTCCAGAACCGCCTCGACCCTGCCGGCAGCAAGGCCGTTGCTCGTCGCGAGAGCCAGCAGATGGTTCCGCGCGGTCCGCGAACCGTGGGCGGCCTGGGCATCGAGCAACGCGCCGACCCGGCGCAGCGGATGGTCGAGTGCGGCGTAGGTCTGCCCGCCGACAGTGGCCGTACCACCGGTCGGCCGGTCCAGGCCGAGGACGAGTCGCATGGTGGTGGACTTGCCGGCGCCGTTCGGGCCGAGGAAACCGGTGACCCGGCCGGGGCGCACACTGAACGTGAGGCGGTCCACTGCGCGGGTCGCGCCGTATTCCTTGGTGAGCTCATGGACGTCGATGCTGGTCATGTCCTCAGCCTGGCGGCCGCGCCCCGCTCCCGGCCTCCCCCGCCGGAGGGGATCATCTCCCTCGCTCGGGGGAGCCGTCACGTTCGCGACGGCTGGCACGATGGCGGCATGCGCCGCATTCTCCGTCCGCTGACCGAGCCGGTCACCTATACCCGCTGGCTGCACATGCTCATTCCGTGCGCGGTCGCCAGTGTGTGGCTGTTCATCTCCCTAGACACCGCTCCATGGGCTCCTGTGATCTTTGCCGTGCCTGTAGGCCTGGTCCCCGGTATGCGGCTCGCCGAGGGGGTTCAGGCTCAGCTGTTGCTGACGCCGTCGGAGCGCGGCAGAGCCGACGCAGCGATCTCCGCGGCTCCGGCGGAAACCTGGGCGGCCCGCTGGCGGACCGTGGTCTGGCTGGAGGTGCGGCTGCTGCTCTCGGTGCTGACGCTGTTCGCGACGGTGTGGTTGTCCGCCACGGCAGTTGACCTCGTCCTCACCGCGTCGGGTTCGGGCCCGAGCGACGACTGGCTGATCCGCGGGGTGGAACCGCACTGGTGGTACGCGCTGCTTGCACCCGTGCCTCTTCTCCTGCTGCTCGCAGTTGTCGTGATGTGCGGTGACCTGATCACGGCGGCGGCGCGGCGGCTGCTCGGTCCGTCACCGGTGGAGCGGTTGACCGTGCTGGAGGAGCGCACCGAGCAGTTGCTGGAGCGCAATCGCATTGCGCGCGAGCTGCACGACTCGATCGGGCACGCCCTGACCGTGGCGGTCGTCCAGGCGGGTGCGGCGCGGGCGGCGAACGATCCGGCGTTCACCGAGCGGGCACTGGCCGCGATCGAGGAGACGGGCCGGGCGGCACTCGACGATCTGGAGCGGGTGCTCCGGGTCCTGCGGGAGTCGGAAGCACCGGTGGGACAGCGGCCGACACTCGCCGAGGCGGACCGGCTGCTGGACTCGGCACGCGGTTCGGGGGCGAAGGTCGACGCCGAGGTCTCCGGTCCGGTGGAGCTGGTGCCGGGACCGGTGTCCCGCGAGGGGTACCGGATCCTGCAGGAGTCCCTCACCAATGTGCTGCGTCACTCCGGGTCCGTCCCCGTGCGGGTGAGGATCACGGTCGCGGACGGCTGGCTGGAGCTTGAGGTGACCAATCCGCTCACCGGGTCGATAGGTACTCCGGGCGGCGGCAGCGGACTGCGGGGCATACGTGAGCGGGCCGCGCTCCTGGGCGGAAAGGCCAAGACCGGTCCGTACGACGGCGAGTGGAGGGTGCAGGCGAGCCTCCCGCTGGACGGCCTACGCTGACCGGATGCCGGTTACCGTTCTTCTGGTCGACGATGAACCCCTCGTGCGCGCGGGACTGCGGGCGGTGCTTGAGGCCCAGCCCGATATCAAGGTGGTGGGCGAGGCCGCCGACGGTGCCGCAGTGATCCCGCTGCTGCGCCGACTGCGCCCCGATGTGGTGGCGATGGACGTGCGCATGCCCTTGATGGACGGCATCGAGGCAACCCGGGTGGTGCTGCGCACGGTGCCGGATCCGCCGAAGATCCTGGTGGTGACCACGTTCGAGAACGACGAGTACGTGTACGAGGCGCTGCGCGCCGGGGCGGACGGTTTTCTGCTCAAGCGGGCCCGGCCCTCGGAGATCGTGCATGCGGTGCGTCTGGTCGCCGAGGGCGAGTCGCTGCTCTTCCCGGCCGCGGTCCGGCAGCTCGCCGCCGAGTACGGGACGAGCAAGGCCAAGGCGGCCATGGAGCGCGCGGCGCTCACCGAGCGGGAGGAGGCGGTGCTCCGTTTGATGGCCCGGGGACTGTCCAATGCGGAGATCGCCGCCAAGCTGGTGGTCGGTGTCGAGACAGTGAAGACCCATGTCAGCGCCGTACTGGCCAAGTTGGGGGCCAGGGACCGGACGCAGGCGGTGATCGCCGCGTACGAGTCAGGGTTCGTGGCTCCGGGCTGACGCCGAGGGCGCCCTGATCCCTGTTCCGGGTCACGGCCGCTCCGCTTCCGGGCAGCGAGTACGATCCGCCTGACATGCTCGCGAGCTGGGAGGACACACCGTGGGCCGGTTGACCGGTGGGGACCCGTCGCTGTTGCGACGGATCAATTCCGCGGTGGTACTCCATGCCCTCAGGGGCGCCCACTCCCCCACGCTCACGGACCTGACTCGTATCACGGGTCTGTCCCGGCCAACGGTCGAGGGCGTCGTCGAGGGGCTTTTCGAAGCCGGTCTGGTCGTCGAATCGGCGCCCGACGAGGGTGAGGCCCGACGTCAGGGCAGGCCGGCCCGCAGGTTCCGGTTCCGCGCCGAGGCGGGACATCTGCTCGGCATCGAGATCGGCCCGCACCGCGTCTCCGCACTTCTGTCGGGGCTGGACGGCAGGATCATCGGCGCCGGTTCGCGCGAGGTGTCGGAGACGGCTTCCGCGGACGACCGGCTCGACCGGGTGAGGGCCGTCGTCGCCGATCTGCTGCGGCGCTCCGGGGTTGCCCGGAGCAGTCTGCGCGCGGTCGGGGTGGGCAGTCCGGGGATCGTGGAGGCCGACGGGACCGTACGCCTGGGCACCGCACTGCCGGACTGGACCGGTCTCGCGCTCGGTGAGCGGCTGCGGCGCTCCTTCCGCTGCCCGGTGCTCGTGGAGAACGACGCCAACGCCGCGGCGGTGGCCGAGCACTGGAAGGGTGCCGCGACCGAGTCCGACGACATCGTGTTCGTCCTGGCGGGGCTGAGCCCGGGGGCCGGTTCGCTGATCGGCGGACGGCTACATCGTGGTTACGGCGGCGCAGCGGGCGAGATCGGCGCACTCCATCTGCTGGGCCGCGAGGTCACACCGGAAAAGCTGCTGTCGATGGCGGACACGCCGCTGGATCCGCTGGACGAGCAGGCGGTCGCCGCGGTGTTCGCGGAGGCCCGGCACGGCGATGTGCGGGCTCAGGCTGCGGTGGAGCGGTTCATCCAGCGGCTGGTGCACGATGTGGCGGCGCTGGTGTTGGCGCTCGACCCGGAGCTGGTGGTCATCGGCGGCTGGGCCGCCGGGCTGGACGGAGTGCTGGATCCGCTCCGCGGTGAGCTGGCCCGGTACTGTCTCCGGCCGCCGCGGGTCGCGCTGTCGCTGCTGGGCGAGGCGGCCGTGGCCACGGGCGCCCTGCGGCTGGCGCTCGACCATGTCGAGGAGCAGCTCTTCGCCGTGGAGGGATCGGTGACGGCCCGCCGCTGAGCGCGACGGGCCGTTCGTTGCGTTCGAAGCCGGCGGGACCGGCCGGGCTCAGGACGCGTGGCGCTCCTCGCCGGGGTGGCTGAACTCCAAGTCGCCGGAGTCACCGAAGGTGAGTCGGCACGTGTCGGCCCGGTAGGTGGCGACGGAGACCGCAGCCGTGCCGCCCGCCGCGAGGTAACGGGTGGTGACGACGAGGACTGGTGCGCCGGGGAGCCGGTCGAGCTCCTTGGCGTCGTCCGCTCGCGCGGAGCCGAGCTCCACCGAGCGGTCCTGGCCGTCGAGGCCGAGACGGTGCAGTTCCCGCACGACGCTGCGGGCTCGGGCGGCACCCGACGGGGTCTCGATCGCGGACAGTTCGGGCACGGACGCCGACGGCACGTACAGCAATTCCGCAGCGACCGGCTGCCCCTGAGTGACCCGGATCCGGCGAACGATGTGCACCGGCTCGTCGCTCCCCCCGTCGAGCATGGCGAGGACCGGGGCGGGCGCTGTCGCGGTCGTGCAGCCGATGGGCTGCCAGGCCTCGTCGGCGCCGCCCGTCCAGTCGTGCTGCGCGGTCGAGACGGCGACGCCCACGCGCGGCGGGGCGACAGTGGTCCCCACGCCGCGGCGGCGCTGCAGCCTGCCTTCGAGTTCGAGCTGCTCCAGAGCCTGTCGGAGCGTTGCCCGGGCGACGCCGAACCTGGCTGCGAGCTCGCGCTCGTTGGGCAGGATCTCTCCCACCGCAAAGTCCGAGTCGAGTGCCTCAGTGAGGACGGTCTTGAGGTGCCAGTACTTCGGCTCCTGTACCGATTCCAGCTGCGTGGTCCCCACCCTGTCCTCCGCAATCACCCAGCGTCTTTTTCCGCGACGTTATTTATTAAAGGTTCCTGTCTTAACGTTGAGACCATAGGGCGGCACACCCCCTTGGTCAAGACCAATCCTTGTTCCGTCACGCTGTGAATCGGGGCCCTGTCGCAGAGCGTTCACAGGACGTTCGTGGTGCCGTGCGGCGCGCGCTGCACAAAGCCCCAAGTCCGGAGGGTCCGTGGGGCTTCGGCCGGGCAGGGCGTCGGAACGGGTGGCTGTGCGACAGCCAGGTTGGCAAGCTTGTCAGGGTTGCGGACGATCAGGCCGATCCTTCGCGACGGCCAAGAGGAAGCGACCGACCTTGTCCTGGCTTTCGATGATCCGCAGCGCCGCCTTGGCTTTCCGCCGCTGTCGCCGCGTCAGCAGGTTTGCTGGCTGTCGTTCGAGCCGGGGCGGATCCGTGAGTGGAAGGTGCGGCGGTAGGTGTCCGGGGGCACGCCGACATTGCGGTTGAAGTGTCGGCGCAGCGTCGTGGCAGTGCCCATGCCGGTGGCTGCCGCGATGGCGTCAACAGTGTCGTCGGTGGTCTCCAGCAACTCCTGGGCATGGCGGATCCGCTGAGTCAGCAGCCATTACAGTGCTGCAGTCGCTGGCGGCGTCCAATCCCGGACTCGACGCCCGGCCGGCGTCGGTCGACGATCCGGCCGACGCGTCCGCTGCACGAACGGGCGGCTGGAGTACCGCAATGCCGCCCCGCCTACCCTGGAGTGGGCCTTTCCCGACCCGATGGGCACCCGGGCTGTCATCGGAGAGTTCACGATGGCCGACGCCGTCACCATCCCCAGCCGCCTGTCCATCCCTGAGGTGCGCACATACATGACGATTGAGGCGGCCGGGGATCTGTCGGCCCCGGACACACCGGCGCCGGCTGCGGTCGACGACCGTGGGCGGTCCGCCAAACCTCCCTCGTCGACGTGGTCGTGCGCTCAGGCGGCACTGAACGGCGCGCTGTGGCGAGAGGCCAGGACATCTACGCTGTCACCGCGCCGCTCGCAGTGGAAGCGGTTTGCCGCATCCTCACGGGACAGACCAGGACGGTCGGTGTCGCCTCCGCCGGCAAGTTCTTCGACGCGCCCGACTTCCTCCGCGCGCTGTCCCCGCACATCTCCCTTGAACTGCGTCAGTAGCGGACAGACCGCCTACGCTGTGCGTCGGCTCCGCGCGACCCGTCGATGGACAGGCGTCGGCCCTGGCGGTCGGAGTGAGCCACCACGGTGTGCTGCCAATGCCCGCGGCCACACGCCCCCGAACCTGGTTCTCGGTTATGCGCATCTGGCGCCCCCGGACATCGCGCGCGGCGTACGGCTGCTGGCGCAGGCCCAACGCGACACGCGCGGACGGGACATCGACGGGAGCCGGGGCCCGGTGTTCATCTGAGGTTGGTGTGCCCGCCGCAGACGGGCACAAAAGTGGGGCCGGTCGACCGGCCACCCGTACCTCTGTCCCGCTGCCCCCGGAGGCACCTCGATGTCGTACCTTCCGCGCATCTCTTCGCCCGACCGCCGCACCGTGCTGCGCGGTTCGCTCGCCGCTTCGGCCGCGCTCGCCCTTCCCGTGGCGGGAGCGGCGGCCCCCGCTTTCGCCCTGTCCGGCCGTCCGCGCGCGGGCTGGGGCGTTCAGGTGGGTGATGTCACTACGTCGTCCGCCCTGGTGTGGGTACGTGCGGACCGGCCGGCCCGGATGATCGTGGAGACGTCGGCGACGGAGTCGTTCAGGCGGGCCCGCACCTGGTACGGCCCGCTCGTCGGTCCGGGCACGGACTTCACCGGGACGACTCCGCTGTACGGACTTCCGGCGGGCGAGCAGGTGCACTACCGGGTGACGCTCGCGGACCCGGACGATCCGCGGCGGGCCGGTGAGCCGGTCTACGGAACGTTCCGTACCGCTCCTGCCCGGCGCCGGGACGGGGTGCGCTTCCTGTGGTCCGGCGACATCGCGGGACAGGGCTGGGGCATCAACCCGGACATCGGCGGATACCGGGTCTACGACGAGATGCGCCGCCTCGACCCGGACTTCTTCCTCTGCAGCGGCGACAACATCTACGCGGACGGTGTGATCGAGCCGAGCGTGACACTGCCCGACGGCAGGGTCTGGCGGAACATCACCACCGAGGAGAAGGCGAAGGTCGCCGAGACGCTCGCCGAGTACCGCGGGAACTTCCGCTACAACCTTCTTGACGACAACCTGAAGAAGTTCAACGCACAGGTGCCGTCGATCATCCAGTGGGACGACCACGAGGTACGCAACAACTGGTATCCCGGGCAGATCCTGGACGACGCCCGGTACACCGAGAAGAACGTGAATGTGCTGGCAGCGCGCTCGATGCAGGCATTCCGCGAGTACTTCCCGGTTTCCACACCGCACGAATCGTCCAGCGACGGCCGGGTGCACCGGGTGGTGCACCACGGGCCGCTGCTCGATGTGTTCGTCCTCGACATGCGGTCGTTCCGGAACGCCAACTCCCCCGGCCGGCAGCCCGATGACACCACGGGCATCCTCGGCGCCGAGCAGCTCCGCTGGCTCAAGCGCGAGCTGTCGCGGTCCCGCGCGGTGTGGAAAGTGATCGCCGCAGACATGCCGCTGGGACTGGTCGTCACGGACGGTGCGACGAACTTCGAGGCGGTGGCGCAGGGCGACCCAGGTGCCCCGCTCGGCCGTGAGCTGCAGATCGCCGAGCTGCTGCGATTCATCAAGCACCGCCGGATCACCGGCACGGTCTGGCTGACCGCCGACGTGCACTACACATCGGCACAGCACTACGCCCCCGAGCGCGCGGCGTTCAAGGATTTCGCACCGTTCTGGGAGTTCGTGTCGGGTCCGCTGGCCGCCGGTGGATTCCCCGCCAACGCACTCGACAACACCTTCGGCCCCGACCAGGTCTTCCTGCGCGCGCCCGACCGGGCGAACGTGTCGCCGATGGAGTCGCCGCAGTTCTTCGGCGAGGTCGACATCGACGGGGACAGCGGCGAGTTGACGGTGCGGCTTCGGGCACAGGGCGGTTCGGTGCTGTTCACCACGGTGCTGCAGCCGGGTCGCGTCGGACAGTGAGCGGACGCCCGTAGCCGACGTCGGGCGAGGCCCCGGACAGCCCGTCCGGGGCCGATTGCGGTCACGGTGCCGTGTGCGTTGAGGAACGCGATCGCCGCGGCGAAGCCGGCGGTCGTGGTCGGGAACTCGGCGTCGGTGACGTGGCCACCGTGGTCGGTGACGACCGCCACGTGGATCGTGTCCTTGTGGGAGTCGACTCCTCCGTACACGGTCTCGTGCGCTGTGTCCGTCATGCCCGCTGCTGTCATGCTGGAGGTGCCTTCCTAGCCGGAGGTGGCGCCCGGCCGGGTGGGGCAGACAGGACATTGAGGGGGCTTCTGACCAAGCTCCTATCAGGTCATGTTCCACCTGGCCGGAGCCATGAAGAACGGGTCCCGGCAGCCGGACAGAACAACCGGAGGACAGCCCAGCAGGGCGTCAGTCAGTGGTGGAGCCACGACCACCGGAACCCACTTACGAGTATCAATGTCAGTGGTGGGTTCTACGGTTTTTGCATGACCCGATCCGTACAGGCCCTGGCCTACTCCCGCCCTTCCGTTCTCGAGTCCTCCCAGGCCGGACAGTTGCTCGGCCTGGAGACCGCGGGCGGTCTGACGCCGCGGGGAGCAGAGCCCCACCCCCGGTTCTTCGCCGGCTTTCTCGCCTCGCCGCGGATCGCCGCCCGCGGGCTGCTGGCCGTGGCGGACGTGGCGTCAGCGCGCTATTACCAGCGGACCCTGCCCTCCTCCCTCGACCCGGTGGTGACGGGGAACGGCGACCGGCTGCGCTTCGAGTCGTTCTCCGGCTGCTGCGGGGTGTATGCGCCCCTCGATGTGCTGCAGGACGGTCTGGACGGCGCGGAGACAGGGCACGGCACGACGAATGTGGATGTCAACAACCCGCTGCGGGAGGCGCTTTCGCGGATAGAGGGAGACGATCCGCTGCATCTCCGGGTCGGTCCTGAGGAGATGGCGGTCACCACGTCGGCCGGTCCGGTGGTGGAGAAGAAGGTGCCGCTGCCGGACCGTTGGCTGCGCGGGTTCGCCGAGGCCCAGGTGGTCTCCGCCGGTTTCGATCTGCGGGCGGAGCTGTCCGCGCCGGATGCGGTCCGGTTCCTGCGCGCGCTGCCGCGCTCGTCGGGAAACGCGTCGCGCGGCGCTCAGTGGGTCGTCCCCGCCGGGAAGAACCTGCGGCCGACCACTCGGCCGGTGGCCGGCGCAGTGTGCCTGCCCGGGCCCGAGCGGCTGGTGACGCTCCAGCGGGTGCTGCGTCACGCGACGGCGTTGCGGGTGTACGGGCCCGTGGCCGACGGCGCCGCGGCCGCGAGCGCCTGGGAGGTCGTGCTGCCGGGAATGCGTCTCACGCTGACGCTGTCGCCCGACGCCTCGCGCGGCTTCTCCGGTGAGGGCGGCGTGCTCGAAGCGCTGGCCACCGACGATGCGGCGGCCGACGCCGAGCTGGTGTCCGTACTGCTCGCCTGGGAGCCGCGGATCGAACCGGCGGACCTCGCCGAGCAGTCGGGGCTTTCGGTGGAGCGGGTACGGGCCGCCCTCACCCGGCTGGGCACAGCGGGCCGGGTGGGGTACGACCTCGCGGACGCGGCGTACTTCCACCGTGAGCTGCCGTACGACGCCGACCGGGCCGAGCGGCACAATCCGCGTCTGGTCGCCGCCCGTCACCTGGCCGGCTCGGGCGCGGTCGCGCTGGACGGGGAGCTGGCTGCCGTCGCCTCGGGGGACCACCGCTACCAGGTGAGGGAGAAGGACGGAGTGCTTAGCTGTACCTGCCAGTGGTGGGCGGACTACCGGGGGCGGCGGGGCCCTTGCAAGCACGCTCTCGCCGTCCGGATGGTCCGCCGGGACGCGCCGGTTGCCGGGGGTGTGCGATGAAGGAACTGCTCACTGCCGTACGTGAGGGACGCAAGGAAGACGTCCCCGGACTGCTCCTGCCGCTGGAGCGGGCGGAACGCCGTTCTGCGCTGGCGGAGTTGAAGGCGCTGCGCAAGGAGTCGTGGAGCTGGGAATGGCGCGAACGGGACAAGGTCCAGAAGGCCCTGCTGATCGCCGGAGCGGGTTGTCACTCCGGAGCTGCCGGCTGCGCCACCTGGATCGGTGGCCGGGAGTTGCGCGACTGGACCCGCTCCCCGTACCCGCTGGTCCTCGACGTGCTCGCGGACCGTGATCCTGCCTGGCTCGGCGACCTCGCCCACCGGCTGGCCGCGCGGCCCACCGCCACCCGGATCGACTACGAGTTCGTCTCCGAACTGGTGAAGAGGGCACAGTGCCCCGTGCCCGCCACGGAGGGTTTCGTCGTCGGCTGGGCGGAGAGGGTCTCCACCCCGCAGTGGCAGCGGAAAGGCGCGCGGCCGCTGATCGACATACTGCGTGCGGATCCGCATCTCGCAGTGATGGCGCCGCGGCTCTTCGAGACGACGGAGCTGCCCCCGCAGGTCATCTGGTACGGCGATCAGGACCCCAAGTCCGCGGACAACTGGCCCTCGGCGCTGGCCACTTCGGTGGAGGAGGGGCTGCTGGAGCGGTCCGTGCTCGTCAACTGCTGCGTGACCCGGTTGCTCCGTGGCGGAAAGCCCGGCGATCTGCGGTTCTTCCTGGCCGTGCTGCGCCGGCTCGCGCTGACGGAGCAGGAGGAGGCCGAGCGGGTCGCCGACTGGATCGGGATGGCTGCGGACGGCATCTCGACCGTCGCGGGCCATGCTCAGGATGTGCTGGCCCGGCTGGACGAGCGCGGTGGTCTGACCGTGCGGGAGCTGGCGGACGTTTCGGGTTCGGTGCTGTTCCGGACGGAGAAGAAGCTGGTCCGGGCCCAGCTCGTGCTGCTCGGCAAGGCGCTGCGCCGCGACGCTTCGGCGGCCGAAGAACTGCTGCCGGTCGTCGCCGAGGCATTCGGTCACGAGGACATCGGCATCCAGGAGCGGGCGCTGAAGCTGGTGGCGCGGTACGCACCCCCTGTCGGCGACCCCTTGCGCGAGGAACTCGCCATGTCCGCGGAGCTGTTGGGGCCGGTGCGCCACGCAGCGGCGGCAGAGGTGTTCGGGGATCTGCTGGACGCCCGGCCACCGGCCGAGCCGTACGAGGAGATACTGCCGCCGGTTCCCGCTCCGCGTCGGCTCGAACCTGCGCCGGAGACGACCACCGAGCTCGTCGAGGAGGTGGTGGCACTGGTGCGATCCGGATCACGGGAGCCGGCCGCCTTCGAGCGGGCCCTGGACGGACTGGTCCGCCATGCCCACACGGACCGTCCGGCGCTGGCGGATGCGCTGCGCGACGCGCTGGCGGATCGGTGGTGGCTCGACGACACATCGTCCCACGTCGAGCGGACGCTCAGCTTGGACACGGGCATCGAACTCGTCGTGGCCGTACTGCTCGAGCGGGTCTCGGTGCGAGCCGTTCACGACGGGCGTGCCGGCTGGACCGAGGCCGGCACCTGTGTCCATGCCGCGCTCGACGGAGTCCTCCGGGCGCGGCTGTGGGAGGCCGCCTACTCGGTACTGATCGGCAGGTCGCCGTTCCTGCTGGCCACTCCGACATGGCACACCGGCTCGCTGGACCCGGCGGTGCTGGTCGAGCGGCTGCGTACGTATCAGCAGCTCGGGGTCGAACCCGGGGAAGCCGATTTCGCCCAGGCGCTGCTGCGCGTGCGGCGCAGCGGTCGGCGCGAGGCAGCGGAGGCGGCGGAGGCGGCGGCCGCCCTGCTCGGCACCGCGCAGGGTGACCGGCTGGCTGCCTGGCTCGACGCGGACGAACCGGTCGCACCTGTGCGCCAGCACCATCTGGAGAACGAACAGGCTCCTGCGCGCACCTGGTTGCAGCGATCTCCTGCCGGGACGCGACGCGTCCTGTTGGCCACCGCGGAAAGTCCGGTCATCGAGCAGGAGTTCCCGCGTTCCTTCCACTGGCTGGGCCGCCCGCACTTCCCGGACGGGCGCCTGTGCTACCACTGGGGCGAGGAGCCCGGCTCCTGGCTCGCCACCCTGCCCGAGGACGGCGAGACGATGGCCGCCTGGATGCTGCCCGCCGTCGCCACCTGCGCGACCGAGGAGCTACGGGGTGCGGCCTGGCCGCTGCCCCTGCTCGTCGAGCTCGGCGGCCCGGCCGCCGGGGCCATCCATCTGGCCGTGGCGTACGGGCTCGGCGCCCGCCATCCGGAGGACAGGTTGTCGGCGGTCGACGCCCTGCTGGTGCTCGCGGCCCAGGGCAGGCTCGACGCGGCGCTGCTCGGCCGGGAGCTGGCGATTCTGGTCGACCGTGAGCTGGTGAAACCCAGCCGTGTGGCGGAGTCCGCCCGTACGGCTTCCGCCACCGGCGCATACCGTACGGTGCTCACCGTGCTGGCCGCCGCGCTGCCCGCTCTGCTGGCGTACGAGCAGGCCCCGCGCGGGCTGAGCGACCTGCTGTCCGTGGCCGCCGAATGCACGGAACGCTGCGGTGCGGTGGCGGCCGAGCCGATACCCGGGCTGGCGGCTCTGGTCGCGCGCGGCGGCTCGTCGCAGCTGGTACGTCATGCGGCACGGCTGCAGGCGGCCCGGGAAAAGGGATCGGACACGACGGCCGACGACATCGTGCCGTAACCCGCAGCGACGGGTCATGCCCCACCGTGCCCCGTCCCGTCCCGCCTTCGAAGCGCCCAGGCCCGCCGCAAACCCCGCAGCGGCCGCAGCCATCCACGACAGCAACCGGTAGAAACGGGTGATAGAGGACTAGATCCACACTTAACCCATCAGACACAAGGCGTTCGTGATCAGGCAACACCGCTCCGTCACAGTGAGCTCATGACTGATGTGACATCCGCGAAGAGTACCCGCCGCCCGCACCACTGGCGACGGGACCTGATCGAGCTGGCCGCCCTGTTCACCGCCGTCGCGGTGGCCGACGCGATCGCCAACATGATCGGGCACCAGCCCGATGGACCGTATCTGCTGATCGCCTCGGCCCTGACCCTCGTGGCGACGGCCGCGTTCCACGCCTGGTGGGCACGGCGGCACAGTCACGCCCCGCCGCCAACCGGCGTCGACCACAGCGTGGACCTGTCCCACCACGCGGCCACCGACAACGCGGCGGCCATCGCTGCCGCCGAACTCGTGACCACGCCCACCGCCGCCGGTCCGGCCCCGTCCGACGAGGACACGGTGCTGTGGCGGATGCGCACCACGGTCCGGGACACCCCCGGCAGCCTCGCCGCGCTCTGCGTCGCGCTCGCCCGGCACCGGATCGACATCCTCACTCTGCAGACGCATCCGCTGGCACAGGGCACGGTCGACGAGTTCCTGCTGCGCGCCCCCGCCTCGCTCCAGGTCCGACCGCTGAGCCGGGCGATCTCCGCCGCGGGAGGCAGCTCCACCTGGATCGAGCGGGCCGACGCGCACGACCTGGTGGACGCCCCGACCCGGATCCTGGAACTCGCCACCCGCACCGCCCTGGACGCCGCTGAACTCCCGCTCGCCCTGCGCCAGTTGCTTGGGCGCTGCACCATCCACTCGCTGCCCGCAGTCTCGATCACCGGCCGTGCGACCGGCGAGAGCGCACCGGTCGAAGGGATGCTCGAGGAGACAGTGATGAGACTGCGCGACCCGTCCGGCGGTGCGATCACCATCGAGCGGCCCTATCTGCCGTTCACCCCGACCGAGTTCGCCCGGGCCCGCACCCTGGTCGAGCTCGACGCCCGGCTCGGCCCCCGCGTCCCGCGCAGCGAGCACGTGCTCATGCTCCCCGAGGGCAACGAAATCACCGTCCGTCGCGCGGACCGGAGCGACCTGGCCGCCGCCCGCGCCATGCACAGCCGCTGCTCCGAGCAGACGCTGCGGCTGCGCTACCACGGTCCCGTCCGCGACGCCGACCGCTACCTGGACCACCTGCTGAGCCCCAGGTTCGGCCGCACCCTGGCCGTCCAGACGGCCTCCGGCCGCCTGGTCGCCCTGGGACACCTCCTCTGGGACGGTGACGAGACCGAGGTGGCCCTCCTCGTCGAGGACGACTGGCAGCGCCGGGGCATCGGCTCGGAGCTCCTCGGCCGCCTGGTGACGCTCGCCGTCGAGGCCGGCTGCGACAGCGTCTACGCCGTCACCCAGGCGTCCAACACCGGCATGGTCGCCGCCATGCGAGCCCTCGAACTTCCCCTCGACTACCAGATCGAGGAGGGCACGCTCGTCATCACCGCCCGGCTGGACGCGACTCCGGTACGCTCCCTGCCGCCGTACGAGCAGGCGAGTCGCTGAGCGCCTGACAGAGGTCGGCCCACAGGTCCTCGACGTCCTCCAGGCCGACCGACATACGCAGCAGCCGGTCCCCGACACCGGAAGCCTGCCGGTCTCCCTCATCCACAATGCGGTGGCTGATGGAGGCCGGATGCTGGATCAGGGTGTCCACACTGCCGAGACTCACCGCGGGAGTGATGAGCCGTACGGCGGAGATCACCCGGTGCGGATCCCCGTACACCTCGAAGGAGACCATCGCCCCGCCCACCGCCGGGTAGTGGACCCTGGCGATGCGCGGGTCGGCGGCCAGCCGACGGGACAGTTCGGCGGCGCTCGCGGAAGCGGCACGTACCCGTACCGGCAGGGTGGACAGACCCCGCAGCAGCAGATATCCGGCCATCGGATGCAGTACCCCGCCGGTGGCGAAGCGCACCTGTCGCAGCCGGGCCGCGAACTCCTCGTCGCAGGCGACGACGCCGCCCATCACATCGCCGTGCCCGCCCAGGTACTTGGTGGCGCTGTGCAGCACGATCCGTGCGCCGTGCTCGACGGGCCGCTGGAGGACCGGGGTGGCAAAGGTGTTGTCGACGAGCAGCGGAACCGACCCGCAGGAGTGCGCGAGCGCCCGGATGTCGACCTCGGCGAGCGTCGGGTTGGCCGGTGTCTCGACCACGACCAGACCGGTGTCCGGACGGATCGCCTCCGCGATGCCCGCCGGATCGGTCCAGGTGACCTCGGTGCCCAGCAGCCCGGCACCGAGAAGATGGTCACTGCAGCCGTACAGCGGGCGGACGGCGATCACATGGCGCAGTCCCATGCTCGCGCGGGCCAGCAGAACCGCGGTGAGCGCCGCCATTCCGCTGGCGAACGACACAGCGCTCTCGGTCCCTTCGAGCCGGGCCAGAGCCGTTTCGAACCGTGCCGTGGTCGGGTTGTCGAGCCGGGCGTAGACGGGCGGCCCGTCGAGCCGGGCGCCGGTGGTGGCGAAGGTGTCGATCCGTTCCGCCTCTCCCCTGGAGTCGTACGAGGGGTAGGTGGTGGACAGATCGATCGGCGGGGCGTGCAGGCCGAGTGCAGCGAGGTCGTCGCGTCCGGCGTGCACGGCTTCGGTGGCCAGCGCCCTGGACCGGGGTGTCGTCGAGGGCCGCATCGAGGCTTCGGTGTCCATGACACCACTCTGAACAGGTGCCGGGCCGTGGCGTCGAAGCACCGTGCTACGTTCGGCGAATGGCCGATTCCGTCGTTCTGGACCCGGTGGACCTGCACATTCTGCGGCTGCTGCAGAACGATGCCCGGACCACGTACCGCGAGCTCGCCGCCGAGGTCGGGGTCGCACCGTCGACCTGTCTGGACCGGGTGGCCCGGCTGCGCCGCTCAGGCGTGATTCTCGGCCACCGGCTGCGTCTCGACCCGACCAGGATCGGCCGTGGTCTGGAGGCGCTGCTCTCGGTGCAGGTCCGCCCGCACCGCAGGGAGCTCATCGGCCCGTTCGTCGAGCGGATCAGGGCGTTGCCGGAGTCCCGCGCGCTCTTCCATCTGACCGGCCCCGACGACTATCTGGTCCACGTGGCCGTTGCCGACACCGCGGATCTGCAGCGGCTGGTGCTCGACGAGTTCACCTCGCGGCGCGAAGTGGCCCGGGTGGAGACGCGGCTGATATTCCAGCAGTGGGAGTGCGGGCCGCTGTTGCCGCCGGCCGCCACGGCGCCCGGAAGGACCGCAGAATCCTAATGACCGGTTCCGGCCACCTCGGTCGGTGATCCGCGTCCACCACGTCGAACCGGAATGGACTGTGTCAAGTCCCTGAGATCTATTGATAGTGACGCGGGCCCCCAGGCCGTACGAAGATGTCCACATGCCAGACACTTCGAACAGCGCGCTGCCCCGCCAGGTCGCCGACGCCTACGTCGACGCATTCATCGAACTCGACCCGATCTCAGGCACCTACCTCGGTGTGGCGGAAAGCTCCCGCCGTCTTCCCGACTTCTCCCCCGCTGGGCAGGAAGCCCTTGCCGAACTCGCCCGCGCCACCCTGGTGAAGCTCGACGCCGCCGAGCAGCTCCCGGGCGCGGACAGCGACGCAGAGCGCCGCTGCGGCCGCCTGCTGCGCGAGCGGTTGACCGCGGAGATCGCTGTCCATGAGGCCGATGAAAGCCTGCGAGCCGTCTCCAACCTGCACTCACCGGCGCACAGCGTCCGCGTGGCGCTGACGGTGACGCCGACCGAGACCGATGAGGACTGGGCGGCGGTCGTGGAGCGGCTGCTCGCGGTTCCCGGAGCCCTGGAGGGGTACCGCGCCTCGCTCGCGCTCGGCCTGGAACGGAAGCTGTACGGCGGTCCGCGCGCCACCGCCACCTTCATCGGCCAGCTGACCGAGTGGGTCGGGCAGGACGGAACAGGGTTCTACCAGGGCTTCGTCGCCGCGGGCCCGGACTCGCTGCGCGCGGATCTGGACGACGCCGCCCGGCAGGCCACGGAGGCCACGGAGGCGCTGCGTGACTGGATGCGCGATGTGTACGCCCCCGCGGTCGAGGGTGCGCCCGACACGGTGGGCCGCGAGCGGTACGCCCGCTGGTCGCGTTACTTCAACGGTACCGATCTGGATCTCGACGAGGCGTACGCGTACGGCTGGTCCGAGTATCACCGGCTGCTCGGCGAGATGAAGACCGAGGCCGAGAAGGTGCTGCCCGGGGCCGGCCCCTGGGAGGCGCTGGCCCATCTCGATGTGCATGGCAAGCACATCGAGGGTGTCGACGAGGTCCAGGCCTGGCTGCAGGGCCTGATGGACGAGGCGATCGAAGCCCTCGACGGCACACACTTCGAACTCGCCGAGCGGGTACGGAAGGTGGAGTCCCGGATCGCACCGCCCGGCGGCGCCGCGGGCCCGTACTACACGGGTCCGTCCGAGGACTTCTCGCGCCCCGGCCGCACCTGGCTGCCCACCATGGGCGAGACCCGCTTCCCGGTGTACGACCTGGTCTCCACCTGGTACCACGAGGGTGTCCCCGGCCACCACCTGCAGATCGCCCAGTGGGCCCATGTCGCCGACAGTCTCTCCCGCTACCAGGCGTCGATCGGCATCGTCAGCGCCAATGCCGAGGGTTGGGCGCTGTACGCGGAGCGGCTCATGGACGAGCTCGGCTTCCTGCCCGACCCGGAGCGCCGCCTCGGCTACCTGGACGCAC
This sequence comes from Streptomyces sp. NBC_00873, assembly GCF_045207415.1. NCBI lineage: Bacteria > Bacillati > Actinomycetota > Actinomycetes > Kitasatosporales > Streptomycetaceae > Streptomyces > Streptomyces sp. NBC_00873. The sequence goes on along the minus strand of NZ_CP108803.1, from coordinate 7,673,726 downwards.
AGATGATGCGTGCCTGCCGGGTGATCGTGGACATCGGCATGCACGCGGAGATGGAGATCCCGGCGGACTCCCCCTTCCACCCCGGTGAGCGGTGGACACCCGAGCTGGCGCAGGAGTTCTTCGGCAACCACAGCGGCCGGCCGGCGGACTTCGTGGAGAGCGAGCTGACCCGCTACCTGTCCATGCCGGGGCAGGCCATCGGTTACAAACTGGGCGAGCGTGCCTGGCTGCTGGGCCGGGAGAACGCGCGCAAGGCGCACGGCGACGCGTTCGACGCGAAGGCCTGGCACATGGCCGCGCTGTCGCAGGGGCCGCTGGGTCTGGACGATCTGGTCGACGAGCTGTCGAAGCTCTGATCCGGACGGTTTTCGCCACGAAGGCGGTCGGGCCCGGTTCGGTACGGTGGGCCCGGCCGCTTCCCCTCTACCGGAAGAGAGCGGCGCAACGATCACGACAAGGTTCCTGTTCTGCTCCGACCCGCTGCGTTCCACGCGCCCCGACGCACGGTTCGCCGGGGAAGCCGAAGCGGTACGGGAGTGCGGCGGCCGGGTCACGCTGCTGGACCACGACGCGCTGCTCGCCGGGGACGTCGGGGCTGCGCTCGCCCGGGTGGAGCGCGGCTCCGGACCGTACTGGTACCGGTCCCGGTCGCAGCGCCTGACGCCGCGCTCGACGTCGATGTCCCGCCCGGTGGTCGGCCCTCCTGCGGTATCCGCCCGGCTTGTCAGACGGGTTTCCGGCGCGCCACGCGGGCACGACGGTCCCGCCGCGTTCGCCGTTCAGCAGCCGCAGTCGTCGGAGTCGACCGGCGCGGTGAGCGCGTCCGCGGTGCGCCGCTCGCATCCCTCCCAGGTCTCGAACTCGAAGCCCTCACGCACCCAGTACTCGAAACCGCCGAGCATCTCCTTGACCCGGTAGCCGAGTTCGGCGAGTGCCAGCGCGGCGCGGGTGGCGCCGTTGCAGCCGGGGCCCCAGCAGTACGTGACCACGGGGACGGCCGGGTCGAGGAGATCCCGGGCCTGCTCGGCGATGAGCGCGGTGGGCAGGTGAATCGCACCGGGGACGTGCCCCTGGTCCCAGGAGGCGGTGGACCGGGAGTCGAGGACGACGAAGCCGGGGTCACCGTCGGCCGCGAGAGCGGCGGCGACATCGGAGACGTCTGCGTGGAAGGCGAGCGAGGCGCCGAAGTACGCGGCGGCCGCGGCCGGTGCGGTCGGCGGAACGCGGAGGACGGCGTTGGCTGCGGAGGCGGTGAGCTGTGAAGTCATGACCAAAAATCTACGACCAGTGACCCTTTGCCGGAAGACGAGATCCCCGGCACGACTCTTGATCCGCCGGGGATTTCCCTGTTGTCTCTCGGATATGACCGACTATTCCCCGGACGCCACCGACTGGCGCCTCCTCGATGTCCTGCAGCTCGAGGGACGGGCGACCTTCGCCGAGCTGGCCCGCGCCGTCGCGATGTCCCCGAGCGCGGTGACGGAGCGGGTGCGCCGCCTCGAGGAGGCGGGAATCATCAGTGGGTACGCCGCCGTGGTGGACCCGGAGGCGCTCGGACTGCCGATTCTCGCCCTCGTACGGCTGCGCTACCCGAACGGCAACTACAAGCCGTTCCACGATCTTCTCGACGCGACGCCCGAGATCGTGGAAGCCCACCATGTCACCGGCGACGACTGCTTCGTCCTCAAGGTGACCGCTCGCTCGATGAGCCACCTGGAGGAGGTCGCGGGGAAGATCGGCACGCTCGGTTCCGTCACTACCAGCGTCGTCTACTCCTCGCCCCTCCCCCGGCGGCCGGTCAGCCGCTGACCCCGCCGGCCGCGCGGTGGAACACCGCCGACCCGTGCCGCTCCTTGACCACTTCGAGCTGGGCGGGGATCCGGCGGCGCAGATCGCCGACGTGGCTGACGATGCCGACGCTGCGGTCCCGCTCGCGCAGCGAGTCCAGTACGTCGAGGACCTCGTCCAGGGTCTGGTCGTCGAGGCTGCCGAACCCCTCGTCGATGAAGAGTGTGTCCAGCCGGACCCCTCCCGCCTCGTCGGTGACGACGTCGGCGAGACCGAGCGCCAGAGCCAGGGAGGCGAAGAACGTCTCGCCGCCCGAGAGCGTCGCCGTGTCGCGCTCACGGCCGGTCCAGGCGTCGACGACATGCAGCCCGAGGCCGGACCGGCGGCCTCCGGTGCGGGCGTCGGAGTGGACGAGCGTGTAGCGGCCCGACGACATCCGCTGCAGCCGTGCAGTGGCGGCGGCGGCGACCTGTTCGAGCCGGGCGGCAAGAACGTACGACTCCAGCCGCATCTTCCGTTCGTTGTCCGCGGAGGTGCCTGCGGTGAGCCCGGCCAGCCGGGCCACCCGGTCGTACTCGTCGCGCAGCGGTCCCAGCGTGCGCACGTCCTGCGCCGCGCGGCGGGACAGCCGGCCGAGTTCGGCGCAGCGCTCCCGGGCGGCGGCGAGCGTGGCGGCGGCGTTCCGCAGTCGCCCCTCGGCCGCGTCGTACGCGGCCTGTGCGGCGTCGGGGTCGGCCTCCGGGTGCTCGGCGGCGGCGCGGGTCTCGGGCTCGGCGAGCCGTTCGGCGACGGCTGCGGCCTCGGCCTGCCAGCCATCGATCCGGTGCTGGATGTCGCGGTGCTCGGCGTCCGTGAGCAGGGTGGCAGCGGCAGCCTCAGGAGTGTCGAACCCGGCCCGGAACGCGGCGTCCGCGAGCCGGCCGTCGGCCTCCTTGCTGCGCCGCGCCGCCAGCTCCTCGGCGCGCACCGCCTCGGCGGCGTCGGCGAGCAGGGCCACCCGGCGTTCCAACAGGGCAGCGTGCGCGGCGACACTGCCGGATTCGCCGCGAGCGGCCGTCAACTCGGCTTCCAGGCCCGCCTGTTCCCGATCGAGCCCTTCCCGCCGCGAGATCCGGCCGGCGGAGCGGCGCTCGGCCTGCTGCCGCGCTTCGCGCCTCTCGGTCTGCTCCCGTTCGGCGACCGCGAGGGCCTCGCGCGCGGCGTGCATTCCGGCGGCGGAACGGTGCGCATGGGCGTGATCGGCAGCCAACTCGGCTACCAGCGCCTCAAGTTCGACAACCGCGGGTTCAGCAGCATGGGGCCCGTCATCGGCAGTCCCGGCGGCTCCGCGATCAGAGGCATCATCGGCAGCGGCCCCCACCACGGGCAGCGCCGCAGCACGCGCCGCCGCGTGCTTCTCCCGTACGACTCCGAGCTCCCGATCCGCCTCGGTACGCGCCTGCTCGGCCCGCCGGTACACGGCGAGAGCCGCCTCCTCGGCTGCCCGGTCGACATGCCCGTCCGCTGCCCGCGCGGGCTCCGGGTGGTCGCCCGACCCGCAGACCTTGCAGGCCTCGCCGTCGACGAGTTCCGCCGCGAGCTCGGCGGCGATGTCGCGCAGCCGCTGCTCGCGCAGCCCAAGCCACCTCTCGTGTGCACCCAGGGCGCGCTCGCGGGCCGCGGCCAGCCGGTCGGCCGCATCCGTCGCCTCGGCCGCGAGCGCGTCGCGGAGACGGGCCGCGTCCAGGCGGCGGCGGGCCGGCTCAAGCCGCCCCGCAAGATGTTCCGCGCGGGTCGCGGACTCCTGTGCCGTCTCGATGCGTTCCTGGAGCTCGCGGCGAGTGGACTCCCAGCCCGCCAGCCAGCCTTCCGCTTCCTGGATCAGTTCGTCGTCGGCGCCGGCCTGGCGTTCCAGTTCGGCCCGCTCGGTGTCGATCTCCGCGCTGCGCCGCTCGGCACGACGCGCGGCGTCGAGACCGCCGAGCTCCTGTCGGAGCCTGCGTTCCAGGGTTGCCAACTGCTCCGCACCGGCGTCGACAAGGGTGTCGGGCAGCTGGGCGCGGGCGCGCTCACGGGCTGCTCGGGCAGTCCGGTAGGCGCGCTCGGCGTCGTCGCGCAACTCCAGTGCGGGGGCGACGAGTTCAGCCTTGCGCGCGCGTTCGAGCCGCTCGCGCTGCCGGTCCCGCTCGGGGCGGCGGGCTTCGAGCTCGCAGGCGCGGCGGCGCGTCTCCCCGTACCGCTGCTGGAGTCTGGCGAGTTCGCGTGCGGTGTCGAGTTCGCGGCGGGCGAGGGCCTGCCCGCTCTCGGCGGCGGAGAGTACGGACTCGGCGATGTCGAGCCGTTCCCGGGCGTTACTGCGGGCCACTGCAGCCCACTCCAGTACGCCGTCCGCGAGTCCCGGATCGCCGGGCCGGGCGTCCGGCAGGGGCAGTTCACCGGCAGCAGGTCCGGCGGCCTGGGCGATCCGCTGGGCGATCCCGAGGATCTGCTCGTCCCCGGCCTTGACCTGCGTCTCGGTGGTGCGGCGCAGTTCGGTGAGCCGTTCCTCGACGGCCGCGAAGCGGCGGGTGTCGAAGAGTCTGCCGAGCAGTTTGCCGCGGGCTTCGGCATCGGCGCGCAGGAAGCGTGCGAAGTCGCCCTGCGGCAGCAGCACCACCTGGCAGAACTGGTCCCGGCTCATCCCGACGAGCTGGGTGATCTCCTCGCCGATCTCCTGGTGCGAGCGGCTGAGCGCCCGCCAGCCGTGCTCGGGGTCGTACTCGCGCAGCCAGCTCTGCGCCTTCTCGGTGGTGAAGCCCTCGCCCTTCTTCTTGGGGCGGGGCTGGGCCGGGCGCCGGGTGATCTCCAGGTGCCGTCCGCCGACGGTCAGTTCCAGCCGGATCTCGGTGGGGAGGCCGGCCGGGGCGTGATCGCTGCGCAGTGAGGTGCCGGGGCTCTGGCGGGCTCCGGGCACCGCGCCGTACAGCCCGTAGCAGACGGCGTCGAGGACGGAGGTCTTCCCCGCTCCGGTGGGTCCGTGCAGCAGAAAGAGTCCGGCGGCGGAGAGCGCGTCGAAGTCGACTTCCTGGGTGGCGCCGAACGGGCCGAAGGCGGTGAGGGTGAGCCGGTGGAGTCTCAACGGTTCACCTCTCGTACGCCGTCGTCCACCCGTACGTGGTCGAAGGCGCCGCGCAGCACCGTGCGCTCCTGGTCGTCCGCCCCGTTCCCGCCCCGGACATGCGCCACGAAGTCCTCCGCGATCTGCTGGTCGTCGCGCCCCCTGAGGCGCTGTGCGTACGAGGCGAGCGGGTCCTCGGGGGCCCGCTCGGGTTCGAAGACGAGGCTCAGGGTGTGCGGAAACCTGTCCAGGAGGCGGGCCATCGGCTCGTCCGGACGGACCGGGTCGGTGAGGGTCGCCTCCACCCATGCCTCCTCGTGCCGGGCCAGCGCGGGGTCTTCGAGCAGGGTGTCCAGGCGGCCGCGGAGGCGGGCGAGCGGGCGGGGCACCGGGCAGTCGATCCGCTCGGCGGTGATCGTTCCGGTGGCTCCGAGGTCGATCAGCCACATGGTCTTGCGGTGGGCGACCTCGGAGAAGGAGTACGCGAGGGGTGAGCCGGAGTAGCGCACCCGGTCGGTGACGGCCTGGGAGCCGTGCAGATGACCGAGCGCCGTGTAGTCGACGCCGTCGAAGACTCCGGCGGGTACGGCGGCCACACCGCCGATGGTGATGTCGCGCTCGCTGTCGCTGGGTTCGCCGCCCGCGACGAAGGCGTGGGCGAGGACCACGGAGCGGGTGGATTCCGGCCGGGTGGCGAGGTCGGCGCGGACCCGGTCCATGGCGGCGGTCAGCACCGCTTCGTGTCCGGCCCGCTCCGCCTTGAACACGTCCTTGACGAGGGCCGGTTCGAGGTAGGGCAGCCCGTAGAACGCCACATCGCCGTGCTCGTCGTGCAGAACGACGGGGGTGGCACACTCCGCCGGGTCGGTACGCAGATGTATACCGGCCCGTCCGATCAGTCCTGCGCCGACGCCGAGCCTGCGGGCCGAGTCGTGGTTCCCGGAGATCATCACCGTGGGTACGCCCGCGGCGGCGAGCCGGTGCAGGGCCCGGTCGAAGAGCTCGACGGCGGACAGCGGGGGCACGGCTCTGTCGTAGACATCACCCGCGACGACGACGGCATCGACCTCGCGCTCACGGACGGTCGCCACCAGATGATCGAGGTAGGCGGCCTGTGCCTCCAGCAGCGAGACCCGGTGGAACGACCGCCCCAGGTGCCAGTCCGATGTGTGCAGAATCCTCAAGACCCGGCTCCGACCTGCATGTTTCTCTTCCTTCGCACCCAGCGTCCGCGCCTGCCGTGCCCGGGAGCCGCACCGGACCGGCGCGGGAGCGCACGGTCGGCACCGACCACGCTGACGCCGCTGCGCCCCTGATCCCTCACGAACCCGCTTCCTCACAGCCCACAGTCTCCCATCGCCACGCGCCGCCTCCGACGTGTTCAGCCAAGAAGACCGATCCGCGTTCCGATGCCGAGCCGTTCCGCCTGCCGGTATGCGGCCCAGGCGACGGCGAGATCCTGCCAGGGAAGCCCGACGGGGGCGTACACGGATCGCTCCGAACCAGTGGTACGCCCGGGATGCTCGCCGCGCAGCCCGTCCCCGAGGGTGGCGTGGGCGACATCGGCCGGAAGCTCCGCCGCGGCGAGAGCCCCATGGCCGCGGCCTGCTCGCGGTCGTCCACGACGAGCAGGGGCGTAGCCGAGCAGATCCGCGGCGAGCTCCTGCTGTCCACAGCCTGCGGCTCGGCTCTCATGCGAAGGTCCCCTCGGGAGGTCGGATGCGCCCTGCAGCCCGACAATGATCAACTGACCGAGAGGCTGAGGGACGCGGCCCGCTCTCCCCCCACCGAATTCCGGTTCCGCTGCCCGGCCGTGCCACCCTGCCGGGGGCGTTCAGGTGTCCCCGTACGCCTCGCCGCCCAGCTCCAGCAGCGCCTCACCCGCCGTCGTGTCGGCCAGCCAGCGCCGGAAGTCCTCGACATCCGCGTCCGGCAGCCCGATCTCGATGATCACCGCTTCCTCGTACCGCACCTCCCGCACGGCCCGCCCGGTGGCGCGCAGGTCGTTCTGGAGCCTGCCCGCCCGCTGGTGGTCGACGGTGACCGTGGCGAGCCGGAACCGCTGCCGGGTGATCGTGCCGAGCTCGTCGAGCGCCTCGCCGACCGCTCCTCCGTACGCGCGGATGAGCCCTCCGGCGCCGAGCTTCACCCCGCCGTAGTAGCGGGTGACGACGGCGGCGACGTACCGCATCTCCCGGCGCATCAGCATCTGCAGCATGGGCACGCCCGCGGTGCCACCAGGCTCCCCGTCGTCACTGGCCTTCTGTACGGAGGCGTCGGCGCCGATCACGTACGCGAAGCAGTTGTGGGTGGCGGTCGGGTGTTCCCTGCGGATGCGTGCGATGAAGTCCTGCGCCTCCTGCTCGGTGGCGGCGGGGGCGAGCGCGCAGATGAAGCGCGATCGGTTGATCTCGGTCTCGTGCACGCCCGCTCGCGCGACTGTCCGGTACTGCTCCTGCATCCGGCCACTCTATGCGCAGCAGCGGGAATGGCCCGCGGCCGCAGTCCGTTGTCCGGATCATGTACGCAGACGCCGCAGAGGCCGAGACAGAGACGATCCGCAGGATTCTCCGGGACGCGGGCGACACCTGGGCCGTGGTCGGACTGTCCGACAACGAGTCGCGCGCGGCCTACCGCGTCGCCGCGGTCCTCCAGCAATTCGGCAAGCGCGTGGTCCCGGTGCATCCCAAGGCGGAACGGGTGCACGGCGAGAAGGGATACGCGTCGCTGGCCGACATCCCGTTCCCGGTCGATGTCGTGGACGTCTTCGTCAACAGTGAACTGGCGGGCGCCGTCGCGGACGGGGCCGTCACGATCGGCGCGAAGGCGGTCTGGTTCCAGCTCGGCGTGATCGACGACGCAGCGTACGAACGCACCCGGGCGGCCGGACTCGACATGGTGATGGACCACTGCCCGGCGATCGAAATATCCCTTCTGGACCGATAAGCGACATGCCACTCCTCGGCCGAATGTGCGGGGTATCACACATGGCGCTCCGCTGGGAGAATGCACCCTTGTGAGTGTCCCCAGTGCGCCGAGTGCCGTGAACGTCGCCCACCGCCGAAGCCGGCTGGCCGGTCAGCTGTCCCGGCTCGGCGCGGAGCGGAGTGCAGTCCTCCTGGTGCATGCGTCGATGCGGGCGGTGGGAGCGGTCAGCGGCGGGGCCGGTGCCGTGATCGGTGCGCTGCGGGACGCGCTCGGCGAGGACGGCACCCTGATCGTCCCGTCGTTCACACCGGAGAACTCCGACACCTCCCCCCAGTACCGCAACCGGGTCCGCGGCCTCACCGACCACGCCCGGGAGGCCGTCCGCGCGAGCATGCCGCCGTTCGATCCCGCCACCACGGCCGCACCCTCGATGGGCCGGCTCGCGGAGGCCGTACGGCTGACCCCGGGGGCGGCACGCAGCAGCCACCCGCAGACCTCGTTCGCCGCCCTCGGTCCCCTCGCCGACAAGCTGGTCGCACACCACCGCCCCGACTGTCACCTCGGGGAGGACTCACCGCTGGCCTGCCTCTACGACGTACGGGCTCAAGTGCTGCTGCTGGGCACCGGTTTCGACTCCTGCACCGCGTTCCACCTCGGCGAGTACCGCGTACCCACCCCGCCGCGCCGCACCTACCGCTGCGTGGTGACGACCCGGGGCAGACGCCACTGGTGGGAGTACGAGGACGTGGCACTGGACGACAGCGACTTCGCCGCGCTCGGGGCGGAGTTCGCCCGCACGAACAACGGCGCGGCGGTACGCACCGGCCCGGTGGGCTCGGCGACCGCCCGGCTCTTCGACTTCACCGACGCGGTCGACTTCGCGACCCGCCGGCTTCCGTCACTGCGGGGAACCCAGCCGTAACCCGGCGGCCGGTCCTCGGCTTGCGCCCTCTGCCAGACCCGCCTCACACCTCGACGCCGAGCCCCTCGACAAGCACCGCGTTCGGCAGCGAGGCCAGAGCCCTGCCCGGGACGATCAGCTTGCCCCGGCGGCTCCCGCTGCCGATCAGTACCCATTCCTGGTCGACCACCGCGGGATCGAGCAGCAGGGGCCACTCGTCCGGGAGCCCGATCGGGGTGATGCCCCCGTACTCCATGCCGGTCTCGCCGACTGCCGTGTCCATGGGGGCGAAGGAGGCCTTGCGGGCGCCGAGGTGCTTGCGGACCGCCCCGTTCACGTCGACGCGGGTGCGCGAGAGGACGACGCAAGCAGCCAGGGTGACGTCGCCACCGCGCTTGCCCGCCACCACGACGCAGTTGGCCGAGCTGTCGAGCAGCTCGGCACCGTGATGCTCGACGAAGGCCGCCGTGTCCGCGATCGCCGGGTCCGTGTCGACGTGGAGGATCCGCTCGGCGGGGACGTCGCCCCACCCCTCGCTCACCGCCTTGGCGACCGGTGGGGTGAGGAGGCCGAGGCGGTCGACGGCGGGGCCGGCGTTCTCGAAGGAGCCGATGGGTGCGCGCATGGATGCAACTTAACAAGGCCTGCGCGAGGCCCGGTTGGCCGTCTCAGCCGGTGAACTCAGCGGGCCGGCGGGATGGAGACCGCCATGGTGAGTTCGGTGGGCTCGGAGCCGTCGTTGCGGTAGGCGTGCGGGTGGTGCGCCTCGAAGGTGGCGGAGGTGCCTGCAGGTACGGAGTGCGCCTCGCCGTCGACGACCAGAGTGAGTACGCCCGTGGTGACGTGCAGGAGTTCGACGGTGCCTTCGGGATGCGGGTCGGAGGCACTGCCCTCGCCGGGCATCAGGCGCCAGGACCAGAGTTCGAGGGGACCCCTGGCCTCCGTACCGACGAGGAGAGTCGTGGAGCTGCCCGCCTCGGTGGACCACATGCGCACCGCCTGGCTCTCGGGCACCAGCCGCACATGGGAGCCCTGTTCGTAGTCGAGCAGGGTGGTGATGCTGACGCCCAGCGCGTCGGCGAGCTTGACGGTGGTGCCGACGCTCGGGTTGGTGCGCGCCTGCTCGATCTGGATGATCATGCCTCGGCTGACGCCCGCGCGGGCGGCGAGGGCGTCCAAGGTGAAGCCGCGTTCGCCGCGCCAGCGCTTGAGGTTGCGCGCGAGCGACTGCGTGAGCTGGTCGAGGTCAGACACGTTCCGTCCAATATTCTGGATGACAGAGTCGAAAATACTGCACTACGGTGTGGTGCACCCACTCGTTCATCGCACTGTACTGCGAGGCATGCCATGACAGCACTGTTCGCCCTGGCCACCAGCCTGCTGTGGGGACTGGCCGACTTCGGCGGCGGGCTGCTCACGCGACGTGTGCCCGCGCTCACCGTGGTCGTCGTCTCGCAGACGGTGGCAGCCCTCGTGCTGGGCGTCGTCGTGGTCGTGACCGGCGGCTGGAGCGAGGCAGGACCGCAGCTCTGGTTCGCCGTCGCGGCGGGTGCGGTCGGGCCGGTCGCGATGCTGAGCTTCTACACGGCGCTGGCGCTCGGCCCGATGGGGGTCGTCTCCCCGCTCGGATCGCTGGGCGTTGCCGTGCCGGTGAGTGTCGGACTGATCGTCGGCGAGCGTCCCGGTCTGCTGCAGTTCGCGGGCGTTGCCGTGGCGGTCGTGGGCATCGTGCTGGCGGGCGGGCCGGAGCTGCGCGGGGTGCTGGGTGAGCGGCTGCGCACAGTGCAGGCGGCGGGGGCCGGTCTGGCTCGGGTGGGAACGGTGCTGCTCGCCACCGGATAGGCGGCGGACTCGCGCCAGGCGTGTCCGGCGGATCAGGCCGGACCCCGCTCCCTGATCCAAACGAAAGACCCTAGCTGTCTTCCAGTTCCGCGACGGCCAGCAGCTGCTCGGGCGTCACGCCCGCCGGGATCGGCACCGGGGCGGGTGTGCGCAGGGGCGGCTGCCAGCCCTTCTCCGGGTCCCAGCTGCGTACGACGCGTGCGGGCGCACCGGCCACGACCGCGTGGTCGGGCACCTCGCCACGTACCACCGCGCCCGCCGCGACCACCACGTTGCGCCCGAGCCTGGCGCCCGGCAGGACCACCGCACCCGTGCCTATCCAGCAGCCGGGTCCGATGGTGACCGGCTCCATGCGCGGCCACTGCCGGCCGACCGGCTCGTGCGGATCGTCGTAGCTGTGGTTCGTCGACGTGATGTAGACGTACGGTCCGCAGTACGTGTTCGACCCGATGGCCACCGTGGTGTCGGCGACGACGTGGCTGCCGCGGCCGAGCACCACCCCGTCCCCCAGGGTCAGGATGGGTTCCGAGCCGAGGTCCAGGTCCGGCATGAGTCCGGCGGTCAGGGTGACCTGTTCGCCGATGATGCAGTGGTCGCCGAGCTCGATCCACGGCTCCCCGAAGACCGTGCCCTGGGGGAACGCCAGCCGGGTCCCCTCGCCGATACGGCCGAACCGCAGCCCGCCCGCGTGTTCCGCGGTGATCGCGCCGGCCTCCTGTACCGCACGCCAGCCGCGCTGGACGGCTCGGGACAGGAGGCGCCGTCGCCAGGCGGCGAGGGAGGAGAACGTGTTGCTGTTCTTGGGCACTCGCTCACCGTAGTCGGCGCACCCGGGCCGGTCACCGCGGCTCCTTGTGATGTTCACCCCACTCACCGGCGGCCGGACGGCTGTCGCATACCGTTCCCCTGGCGCGAACGGACAACCACGGTCGGAGACACGGAGGAACGGGCAATGGCAGAGCAGGCGTTGATCACGGGCATGGGCGGCCACGAGCCGTACATCGACGCGGACGCGTTCACCGCGCCGACGTCGGTCGTGATCGGCGAGGTGACCCTGGCCGCGGGCTCCAGCGTCTGGTACCAGGCGGTGCTGCGGGCCGACTGCGCTCCCATCGCCATCGGCGCCGGCAGCAACATCCAGGACAACTGCAGCGTCCATGCCGACCCCGGGTTCCCCGTCACGGTCGGCGAGCGCGTCTCGGTCGGGCACAACGCCGTACTGCACGGCTGCACCGTCGAGGACGACGTTCTCGTGGGCATGGGGGCCACGGTCCTCAACGGTGCGCACATCGGCGCCGGTTCGCTGATCGCGGCCCAGGCGCTGGTCCCGCAGGGGATGCGGGTGCCGCCGGGCTCGCTCGTCGCGGGCGTGCCCGCCAAGGTCAAGCGGGAGCTGACCGAGGAGGAGCTCGAGGGCATCACGTTCAATGCCGTCGGGTACGTGGAACTGGCCAAGGAGCACCGTCAGGCGCACGAGAGCTGAGTGACGGACGAGTGGGGCCCGGTCAGCCGGGCCGCCCGGGCTCAGTCCGCTGCCGGTACGGTCCCCGGCTCGGCCACGGTACGTTCGGCGGACTGGGCCGCCGCCTTCTTGGCCCGGTTCTTGAGGACCAGCATCGAGGTCAGCCCGATCAGCACGGCGACCACCAGGCCGAGCCAGGAGAAGCGCTTGAGCCAGGCCTCGGCGACGACTCCGACCGAGTAGATGACCGCCGTGGTGCCGCCCGCCCAGACGATGCCGCCGAGCACATTGGCGATCAGGAACTTCCAGTACGGCATGTGCAGGACGCCGGCCAGCGGTCCGGCGAAGATACGCAGCAGCGCGACGAAGCGGCCGAAGAACACCGCCCACATGCCCCACTTGTGGAACGACCGCTCCGCCGTGGCGATCTGGTCCTCGCCGAAGTGCTTGGGGAACTTCCCGCCGAGCCGGGCGAGGAGCGGCCGGCCGCCCTTGCGGCCGATGGCGTATCCGATCGAGTCCCCGATGATCGCCCCGGCGGAGGCGCAGGCACCGAGGATCACCGGGTTGATGCCGCTGTGTCCGGCGGCCAGCAGCGCCGCGCTGACGAGGACGATCTCGCCCGGCAGCGGAATGCCCAGGCTCTCCAGACCGATGACGACGCCCACCAGGACGTACACGCTGACCGCGGGGACTGTCTCCAGCCACTCCTGGATGTGCAACGCCGGTTCCTCCCGTGCTGATGTGCCGTCGCCCGCCGGGCAATTCCTCGGCGCACGGCGGGCAGCCTACCTGTCGTGCCATCTGCGCGGACAGCACGATGGGCCGCCCGTACCCTCGATGGGGTGGGACGGCCCAGCTGGGGAGGCAGGCCGCTCAGGCGTTCGGCCGGAGCGTCCACACGACGGTCATCTCGCCGGTGACCGCGCCGTCCGCACGCCGGATCTCGATGGCGACGGGGAATTCGGGCCGCTTGCCCGCGTCGAGTTCGGCGACGACCTCCGCCACCGGCCGGCCGAGGATCGCGGTGGCGGTGACGACGCCCATCGCGAGCTTCTTGTAGCCGATCTCCGCCTTCACGGCGAGCGGTACGGCGCGGGACATCTGGTCCCCGAAGGCGGCGAGGACGATCGCGCCGCTGGCCGACTCCGCGAGCGTGAACATCGCTCCTGCGTGCGGTCCGCCGACGTGGTTGTGGTAGTCGGCCCGGTCCGGCATCCGGACGACCGCGCGCTCCGAGGTCGTCTCGATGAACTCGAGGTTGAGGGTCCTGGCCATCGGAACCGTCGCGAGGAGCATGTCTCCGACTGTCATCTGTTCAGTGCTCATGAGCCGAAGGTTACTCACGGGTAGGAGCGTTTGGCCATCCCTGGATCACGCCCGCACGCTCCCCTTTCGGCATCCGCGCGGCCACCGCCCCGACCGATCCTTCACGGGGGCGGGCGTAGTCGACCGGCCGCCGTCCCTCTATGGTTACTCGCCATGTGGCCAGGACAGCAGCCGCCCGGGGGCGAGCAAAACCCGCAGAACCAGAATCAGAACCCGTATCAGCAGCCGGGGTACCAACAGCCGAACCCCTATCAGCAGCCGGGATATCAGCAGCAAGGCCAGGCGGGGCAGCAGCCGGGATACCCGCAGCCAAATCCGTACCAGCAGCCCACCGTGCCGCAGTACGCGGTCCCGGGCCCGCCCGGTGCACCGCAGCCCGGGGGCGACAACAAGAAGAAGACGACCGTCGTCGCGATCGTCGCAGCCACTGCTGTGGTCGTGGCCGCCGTGGTCACCGGCGTCGTGGTGATGAACAAGGACGACAAGGGCGGCTCCGACGTCGCCGACGGCGGGACGTCGTCGGCGACGTCGGAGCCGCCCGCCGACACGTCCTCCGCGGTACCGAACCCGCGGGGCGCCGACGGGGACGCCAAGCCTCTCGTCGCCGGCTGGAAGGTCGTCACCAACCCCAAGTGGGGCACCCAGTTCGACGTACCCGGTGACTGGGAGGTCGGTTCGCCCGGGACGTTCTCGTACTTCGAGGACGACGAGAAGGGCGACGGCTCGCCCCTCATCGGCTTCTCCGCTCCGGCGTACTTCCAGAAGAAGTGGTGCGTCGACGACGACGACAAGGACGGCACCAAGGAGGAGTACAGCCTGGCCGGTGCGGGCACCCGCGGCGCCGCGGGCGCCACCGACGCCGACGCCAACGCCCACAGTGAGGCCGGGACCTGGGCATGGGCCGCCTACGCGCAGCACATGCCGCAGAAGACCATCAAGTTCAGCAAGGCGAAGAAGTACACCACCCGGTCGGGTCTGACCGGCAGCCTCGTGACGGCCACCGCCCCTGACGTCACCAAGAAGAAGAAGTGCGACTCCGACGGCAAGACCTTCGCCTTCACCTTCAAGAACAAGAACGGTGACTTCTCCTCCTGGGTCCTCTACGGTGCCGACTCCGTCAAGGACGAGCTCCCGGATGCCACGATCATGAAGATCCTCAGCACGGTGCGGCTGACCGAGGTCACCGCCTCCTGACCTGCTCCACCTGCTCCGGCAAAGCATTTGGCAGGGCGGGGGCCCGGCAGCGATAGTTCCTCGGTGACTCCTGCCGGCATCCCCCGTCCCCGCATCCGCCGCCCCGCCTGGGCCGGCCGCAACTACGGTCTGCTGACCGCCGCCGCGATCATCACCGGCCTGGGTACCCACGGTGCGTTGATCGCGGCGGCGTTCGCCGTTCTGCAGTCCGGTGGCGACGGCGGTGACGTCGGCCTGGTGGCAGCCGCCCGTACCGCGCCGCTGGTGCTGTTCCTGCTCATCGGCGGCGCCATCGCGGACCGGGTGCCGCGCCACCGGGTGATGGTGGCGGCGAACGCGCTCAACTGTGTCTCGCAGGCCGCGTTCGCCTGGCTGGTCCTGGCCGGCGACCCGAAGCTGTGGCAGATGATGCTGCTCACCGCGTTGTGCGGTACCGGGCAGGCGTTCTTCAACCCGGCGGCCGAGGGCATGCTGATGTCCAGTGTCAGCGGCGAACAGGCCGGCCGCGCCTTCGCGCTCTTCCGGATGTCGATGCACGGGGCCGCCATCGGTGGTGCCGCGCTCGGCGGTGCCATGATCGCGGCGATGAATCCGGGCTGGGTGCTGGCCGTCGACGCGGCGGCCTTCGCGGTGGCCGGTGCGCTGCGCGCCTTCCTGGATGTCGCCCACATCCCGGCGCGGGAGCCGGGCGGCGGACTCCTGTCCGATCTGCGCGAGGGCTGGCAGGAGTTCAGCGGCCGCCCCTGGCTGTGGTCGATCGTGGCGCAGTTCTCGGTGGTGGTCGCCGTGGTCGGTGCCGCCGAGTCGGTGTACGGGCCACTGGTCGCCAGGGACGAGCTCGGCGGCGCCCGTCCCTGGGGATTCGCGCTCGCCGCGTTCGGGGTCGGGACGCTGTGCGGGGCGCTGCTGATGATGCGCTGGAAACCCCGGCGGCTCCTGCTCGCCGGGACGCTCTGCGTCTTCCCGCTGGCCCTGCCGTCGGCGGCGCTGGCGGTGCCGCTGCCGGTGGCCGGGCTCAGCGCGGTGATGTTCGTCAGCGGCGTGACCATCGAGGTGTTCGGCGTCTCCTGGATGACGGCCCTGCATCAGGAGATCCCGGAGGAGAAGCTGTCGCGCGTATCCGCGTACGACTGGTTCGGATCGGTGGCGATGCTGCCGCTGGCCACCGCGGTCGCCGGTCCGGTGGAGGGCCTGGTCGGGCGCGGTCAGGCGTTGTGGGGCTGCGCGGCGCTGGTCGTGCTCTGCACGGCGGCCGTCCTGTTCGTACCCGACGTACGCAACCTCACCCGCCGGACCGCAACCATCGAGGTTGCGTCAGGCAAGACGCTGTCAGCCGATACCGAAGGAACCGTCGGGCGGCTCGGGTGAGGCGACCGCGTCGGCGTCCCCGACCGGCCGTGCCGCGCCGATGAGCCGGGCCAGACCGGTGCCGTGCTCGACCCGGGCGGGGAAGACGTCTGCGGCGCAGCGGCGGGCCAGGGCCGCGGTGTCGAGGGGGCTGCGAGAGGCGACCAGGACGTGGTTGCCGAAGCGCCGGCCGCGCAGCACCGCCGGTTCGGCGATCAGCGCGAGCTCTTCGAAGACGGCGGCGAAGTTGGCCAGTTGCGAGCGGAGGAATGCGAAGGGTGCGCCGTCGGCGAGGTTGGCGGCATAGATGCCGTCGTCCCGCAGAGCCCGCCCGGCCGCCTGCGCGTACTCGACGGAGGTGAGGTGCGCGGGCACGCGCGATCCGCCGAACACGTCCGCGATCAGGACGTCGACGGTGCCGGGCGGTGTCTGTTCCAGCAGTCCGCGGGCGTCGGTGCCGTGCACGGTGATGCCGCTGTCGTCGGGGAGTGGCAGCTGCTCGGCGACCAGGGCGAGCAGGCCCAGGTCGGCCTCGGCGACGACCTGCCGGGAACCCGGCCGGGTCGCGGTGACATAGCGGGGCAGGGTGAGGGCGCCGCCGCCGAGGTGGAGTACGTCGAGAGGCGCGTCCGGTTCCGCGGCACAGTCCAGGACATGGGCGAGCCGTCGGGCGTACTCGAACTCCAGGTGGACCGGATCGTCGAGGTCGACGTACGACTGGGGTGCGCCGTCGACCGTGAGCAGCCAGGCCCGGTCCCGGTCCACGTCGGGAAGGAGTCTGGCGGTGCCCTGGTCCACTTCTCGGATCACGGGTATCGGCTCGTTCACTCCCCCATTGTGGGGTGCCGGTTCAGCTGCCGACGACCGCGGCGACCGCTTCGGTGTGCGCCGCGGACTGCGCGAGTCCGGCGCGGGCGGCGGCGGCCCGGCGGCTCGGGTCGAGGGAGTTGCGGCCGAATGCCTTCCTGGCAGCCGCGTCCGGGGTGATGACCGCGACCCGGGCACCCTTCGCTTCGAGGTCGGTGGCCTGGGACCGGGGGGAGATGATCACCTTGTTGCCACTGGCCGTCGGTGCGATGACGACGACGCGCTCATACCCTGCGGCCAGATGGGCGTTGGCCGGGGAGTACACCCCGCCGTCGATCCAGCCCTGCCCGTCGATGGTGGCGACCGGCCAGACTGCGGGGACGGCGCAGCTGGCGGTGACGGCGTCGGCGAGCGGGATACCGCTGTCCTTGTCGAAGATGTGGAGTTCACCCGTGTCCGCGCGGACGGCGGTGATCCGCAGCTGCCGCTCGGGCCAGTCGGGCGACAGGAGCCGGCTCGCGATCAGCTCCTGCCGTTCGGCCGCGGTGATGGCGGTCCGGGTCTCCCGCGCCATCCGGGCCAGCTTCTGCCCGTACGCCTCCGGGGTACGGGAGGTCAGCACCGCCCGGGCGTAGCGCATGAGGTTGGCGGTGCCGAGCTTCCCGCCGGTCTCGCCCTGCGGATCGGCCAGCTGACGTGCGTACAGTTCCGGGAGGCCGAGCAGTCCGGAGGCGAGCTGGGCACCGACGAGGGCCCCGGCGGAGCTTCCGATGACGAGATCCGCGGTGGACAGGTCCACGCCCGCCTCGGCGAGCCCGTGCAGGATTCCGGTCTCCCAGGCGCCGCCGGTGCCACCGCCTGCTCCGAGTACCAGTGCAATGTCTGCCATGCCGTCAGTCTCGCGCAGGGCACCGGGTCCGCCTCCCGTGGGGTCGGGATGCGGACCCGGCGCCCGGATCAGAGCAGGCCGGTGACGGTGCCCGCGCCGACCGTGCGGCCGCCCTCGCGGATCGCAAAGCCGAGCCCGGGCTCCAGCGGGGTGTCGCGGCCCAGTTCGACGGTCATGGTGACCGTGTCGCCGGGGCGCGCCACCGCCGCTTCGCCGAGGTCGACGTCCCCGACGACGTCCGCGGTACGGATGTAGAACTGCGGCCGGTAGCCGGTGGCGACCGGCGTGGTCCGGCCGCCTTCCCGCGCCGACAGGACGTACACCTGCGCGGTGAAACGACGGCTCGGCGTCACGCTGCCGGGCGCCGCCACCACGTGGCCGCGGCGGACCCGGTCGCGCTCCACCCCGCGTACGAGCAGCGCCACGTTGTCACCGGCCTGCGCGGACTCCATCGGCTTGCCGAAGGTCTCCAGGCCGGTGACGACCGTCTCGATGTCCGCGCCGAGCACGGAGACCCGGTCACCGACGCGTACGGTGCCGCGCTCGACGGCTCCGGTGACGACCGTGCCCCGGCCGGTGATGGTAAGGACGTTCTCCACCGGCAGCAGGAACGGCGCGTCGGTGTAGCGCACCGGCATCGGTACGTACGTGTCGACGGCGTCCAGCAATGCCTCGACGGACGCGGTCCAGCGCGGGTCGCCGGCCAGCGCCTTCAGGCCCGAGACGCGGACGACGGGGACGGTGTCGCCGCCGTAGCCGTGCGCGGAGAGCAGCTCGCGGACCTCCAGCTCGACCAGGTCGGTCAACTCCGGGTCGCCCGCGTCGGCCTTGTTGAGGGCGACGACGATGTGGTCGACGCCGACCTGGCGGGCGAGCAGGACGTGCTCGGCGGTCTGCGGCATGATCCCGTCGAGCGCGGACACGACGAGAATCGCCCCGTCGAGCTGCGCGGCGCCGGTGACCATGTTCTTGACGTAGTCGGCGTGACCGGGCATGTCGACATGTGCGTAGTGCCGGGTGTCGGTCTCGTACTCGACGTGCGCGATGTTGATGGTGATGCCGCGCTGTGCCTCCTCCGGCGCCCGGTCGATGCGGTCGAACGGGACGAACGTGCCGGTGCCGCGGTCACTGAGGACCTTGGTGATGGCGGCTGTCAGGGTGGTCTTGCCGTGGTCGACGTGGCCCATGGTGCCGATGTTGAGGTGCGGCTTGGTGCGCACGTATGCCGTCTTGGGCATGGCTCATTCCTTGGAAACTCGAAGCTGAGAGAGAAGACCCCAGGGCCCCGCCGACCCTCCCCTTACGGGGTCCGCCGGACTGTCGGGGGAGGGTCAGCTTCGGGCGCCGCCGATGGGCGCTGCGGGAGCGGTGAACGCTGCTGCGTCGACTGCGGCTGCTGCCGCGGTGATTGCGGCGGCAACGAGGAAGGAAGGGATGACGGCAGCCTTCGGCGCGTCCGCGACTGCGGACTGCGCTGCGAGGAAGGCGTACCGGAACATGGGTCCGATCATGGCCGACGGCCGCGGCCCCGTCGAATGGTTTTCCACCGGGCCCAAAAAGGGAGTTCGGCGCCGACCACGCCTCAGAGGTGCTTCATGGCTTCGCGTACGGACAGCGGCGAGAGCCGGTCCCGGGCGCCGTCGACGAAGTGCCTTACAGCCCGCGGATCGGTCTTGGCATACTCGCGAAGACACCAGCCGATCGCCTTGCGGACGAAGAAGTCGGGGTGATCCGCCCGGCGCAGGCAGTAGCCGAAGAGCCGTTCGGTGTCGGTGGCGTCCCGGTGGCGCAACTGGTGCAGCAGGGCGGTGCGGGCGATCCACAGGTTGTCGTCCTCGATCCACTCGTCCATCACCGTCTTCAGCTCCGGGTCGGCGGCGACGAGCGGTCCTGCGACATGGGCGGCGAGCACATCGACGGTGTCCCACCAGGGGACGGTGGAGACGAGGTGCCGTACGACGGGCAGGAACCGGGAGGAACAGCGGGGCACGTGGCGGCGCAGATAGTCGCCGGCGAAGTACTGGTACTCCCGCTCGGGCAGCTTCCAGCAGCGCACGGCGACGGCCGCGCAGTCCGCCTCGTCGGGACGCCCGGTGCCGTCCAGGACCGTGCGTGACAGGGCCCGGCGCTGCGGGGTGGGGATGCCGAGGAACGGGGCGACGTGCTTCATGTACGCGCCGGCGGATGCCGCCCTCCCGGGATCGGCGGCCGTGGGGTAGAGGACCGTCAGACGCGCCAGCACGGTGTCGGCGAGCTCGCTCGGCGGCACGCCGGGAGCGGCTTCGGCTGCGGGGCTCATACGGTGCACATTACGGCGATCACCAGCAGATGTCGGTTACTCTCCCCGAATGCTCGACCCCGTCCCCGCCGCCCGGCCCGCCACCGGCCTCGCCGTGCGCTGCACGAGGGCGCTGCTCTCGCCCTGGTCCCGGTTCTCGCTGCTCGTGGCCGTGCTGCTGGCCGCCGCGGCCACCACGCTGCTCCTCGATCCCCAGCGCCTCCTGGCCCATGGCTGGCCGGCGCAGCTGAGCGGTGGCGGCGCAGCGGTCCTGCTGTTCGGCCTCGCGTACGGCGTGTCCACCGTGGCGTTCGTGCCGCGGCCGCTCCTCAACCTCGCCGCGGGTGCGCTGTTCGGGTCGCAGGCCGGTCTGGCCGCCGCCCTGGCGGGCACGGTGCTCGGCGCGGGCATCTCGTTCGGGCTGGGCAGGGTGCTCGGGCAGGACGCGCTCCGTACGCTGGTGCGCGGGCGCTGGCTGAAGGCTGCGGACGGGCAGCTGAGCCGGCACGGCTTCCGTTCGATGCTGGCGCTGCGGCTCTTCCCGGGGGTTCCGTTCGCCGCCGCCAACTACTGCGCCGCGGTCTCACGGATGGGGTATCCGCCGTTCCTGGTGGCCACCGGGCTCGGCTCGATCCCGAACACCGCCGCCTACGTCGTCGCGGGCAGCGAGGCCTCGTCCCCGACATCGCCCGCGTTCCTGGCGGCGATGGGCTTCATCGTGCTGACGGGCGTCGGCGCGGCCTTCGTCGCCTGGCGCAAGCGGCACCGCCTCGCCTCGGACTGAGCCTGTGAGCCGGTCTGCGGTCCGGTGCCCCTCTGACACCACCGGGGGTCAGCAGTGGGTGCGGGGGCAGTCGTACCCCCGTTCACCCAAGGGCGATACGCTGCCCGCGCACCACAGACGAGCACCGGGCCCGACGTGGCCCGTCCCCCATATGACCGCAATCCGCACACTGTCGACGGCCCTGGAGGCCGTCGACCGATGCACGATCACTTCCGGGATGGCCAAAGCCCCATGAGCTGGTTCGAATCGTTCGTCCTGGGCCTCGTTCAGGGACTGACCGAGTTCCTGCCGATCTCCTCCAGCGCGCATCTGCGGCTCACCGCAGCGTTCGCCGGCTGGCAAGACCCGGGTGCGGCGTTCACCGCCATCACCCAGATCGGCACGGAGGCCGCAGTCCTCATCTACTTCCGGAAGGACATCGTCCGGATCGTCTCGGCCTGGTTCCGCTCGCTGACCAACCGGTCGATGCGCGGCAACCACGACGCGCAGATGGGCTGGCTCGTCATCGTCGGCTCCATCCCGATCGGCGTCCTCGGCGTGACCTTCAAGGACCAGATCGAGGGTCCGTTCCGCGACCTCCGACTCATCGCCACCACCCTGATCGTGATGGGCATCGTCCTCGGCATCGCCGACCGCCTCGCCGCCCGCGACGAGGTGGGTGGCAAGCACCGGGCGATCAGGGAGCGCAAGTCCCTCAAGGAACTCGGCGTCAAGGACGGCCTGATCTTCGGCTTCTGCCAGGCGATGGCCCTGATCCCCGGCGTCTCCCGCTCGGGCGCCACGATCAGCGGCGGTCTGCTGATGGGCTACACCCGCGAGGCCGCCGCCCGCTACTCGTTCCTGCTCGCGATCCCGGCGGTGCTCGCCTCGGGTGTCTTCGAGCTGAAGGACGCGGGCGAGGGGCATGTGTCATGGGGGCCGACGATCTTCGCGACGTTCATTGCCTTCGGCGTCGGATACGCGGTCATCGCCTGGTTCATGAAGTTCATCACGACCAAGAGCTTCATGCCGTTCGTCATCTACCGCGTGCTTCTCGGACTGCTCCTCTTCGCGCTGGTGGCTGCGGGGGTACTGAGCCCGCACGCGGGCGAGTCGGCGGGCTGATCGCGCTTCATTTCCGGCCTCGACGCTAGCTTCGAACTGGAGATTACTAGTGTGAACTAGAGGCATTTCGAGCCCGCTCGACATGATCATCTCCCACTCGTCTCCCATTCGGTCTCCCAGATGACTGAACCGGGGCGAGGCCGCCATCTGGAGGGGTGGACCGCAGCCTCGCCCCGGTCAGACCGTTCAACGAATGGCAGTGACACATGACGTCATGGCGCCTGCTCGGTTTCCCGGGCGGCGCAGGCGACGGCATCCGAGCAGGCCCGCGGGAACCAGCTGTACGCAGCACCTCCCTCGGGCCGAGCCCGCTTCTCTCCGAGGTCCATGTCCTCGCCGACGGTGAGAGGTGCCCTGCACCAGACGCAGGACCATCCGCGCTGCTGCTGTTCCGTCAGGTCACTGACTGTCGGTAAGTCCCTCACGGTCATGGCGTCCCCGGCTCTCGTTGATCTGCTGTGACTGCAAGGCAGGACGGGGTACAACGGGGGTGGGCACGCAAAGTGCGTGCTCTGTTCGGGAAGTGCTCCATGGAGACTGGACGCATCGGCCGACGCATCGCCTACTGGCGAGAGCGGCGCGGCTTCTGCCGCGCGGGCTGGCGCTGAGGCCAGCAAGGCTCACGCCCTGCTGTCGCGAGTTCTACAGCTCACGGCCTCATTCCTTCATAAGTACGGCCCAGCAACAGCCGTGCAGGCCGCGGTGGTCGCCGACAGAGCCCTGGCTGCGGCCGAACGCTCCGGTGACGCGGTGGCGATCGGTGCGGCATCGAGGCGGGTAGCGAAGTCGCTCGCCCTCGACGCGGTCGGCGCGGTTGTCAGTCCCACCTCGTAGCCTTCTCTCATGTCGATCACCCCTTCGCCCGCCACCCCTGTGCGCTCCCCCGTCGCGGTGAACGCGGACATCCGCGCGCTGTGGGCGGCCGGCCCGCTGTCGCCGGAAGGTGAGGCGGAGTATCAGCGGCTGCTGGTGGAGTGGGAGGCGGCAGTCCGGGCGGATGTCGTCGCAGCTGCCTGACCTGCGCGGCTGCAGTCGATTGTCAGTGCTGCCGTTTACGATCCGGCCGCGGCAATCGATCTCCCTGAAGATCTGATCATGCTGGAACGTTCCGCCGCTGAAGAGCAGCGCAAGGCCCTCGCCGAGCCGTACACGGAGGAGGCGTGGGCGCCGTGGCGTGAGGCGGCGGCAAAGTTCCAGGCCGCGGTGACCGCGCACGCCGAGGCGACCGGGGTGTCCCGGTTCGAGCTGGAGATGGCCGTGAAGAAGGCTGTGCTGCAACCGGAGCCAGAGGGCAACAGTTGATACGCGTCCGCCACGTCCGGGCGCTGTTCCGGGCGGGGCGGTCTCGTAGCTGCGCCCAGCCATAGGCGCGAATGTGATGAGTCCACGGTAGCGGGCCGGTATGACAACCGGTCCGAGGGTCACTTGGGGCCTGCGCAACTATCTGCGTACCTCACGGGTCAGACCATGCACACCTACACATGGAGTGCCATCGTGAGACCCGTCGCTGTCCTGCTCGCTGCTGTTGCTGCGCTGTCTCTCACCGCCTGCTCGGCCGGGGAAAAGGACGTTACGAAGCCCGCGCCGAGGGCGACGACGCCGACCGCCGACTATTCCGCCCCCGAGATGACGGCAGGCCTTCCTCCCGAACCGATGGGGGCCGGCCGCGAGGTCTACCTTCGCGCGATCCGGGCCGTGGACCCGCGCCTCGTCGAGGACGAGGAGAAAGCCATCGACGCGGGGCGAAACCAGTGCACCACGCTTATGGACGGGGGTGACAAGGCTGACTGGCTCGCGGCGCAGCGCTTCGGGAACGACTCCCGGCCGTTAACGGACGCGCAAGGGAAGCAGCTGAATGCCGCGCTGCGGGAGACGCTCTGCCCTGAGTGACAACCCCGCCGACCTGCCGACCTGTTTTCGACAGGGTGGACGGGAGCCACTCGGGCAATGGGAATGGGAGCCACGTCGCTCTGTTCGTGGCGGAGTTGGACCGTGGCACAGGTCCATGATCGGCAACGAGATTGGGAGCCACCCCTGTCCGGTGACATACGACGTTGCCGGGCTGGGTGCCGGAGTGCCTGTGCGAGCGGTCCACGCGCGGACCGATGGCTCGCGTGGCGATTTCTCCCAGTCCGCACGTCCGATAGGAACGACGCCGACCCCTCCGTCGTTTCCCGACCGTCAACTGTGTTGAGGGCGATGGGGGGTCAGCTGTGGCGATGTGGGCCATGTCGTTCTCGGCATTCGTGTGTCTACTGGTCTTGTTCGCCCTGGCGGAGAGCGCGTGGCGATGGTTCACGGGGCTGGGCTTGATCCCGTGGCTACGCAGGCGCACGGGGCGGTCGTTGTCGAACACGGCCTTCGATGAATTCACGGCGGTCGTGAACGGAAACAAAACGGTAGAGCTGGAGCAGCGGCGGGTGGAGCTGCTGCGGCGGGACGACGAGAGCGACGGTGCGCCGCCCCGCTCCAGCATCGACCTGACCAAGGGCACCGCCTTCATCGTGTTGCCACAGGAAGCGGACGACCCGTGCGCTGACAGGCGCGAGGCCCTTGAGGGCCGGCGGTGAAACGCGAACCGGAGGGAACGGGCGCAGAACCGTCCACGCTATGGGGGCGTATCGCATGCTTGTGGGCGGCCGCGTTCGCCGGGTTGCACTTCTACTGGGCCGTCGGCGGTGATGTGGGGCTGAGCATCTCCGCCGGTCCGCTGGCCACCGAGCGCCCGCTGTGGTTCGTCGTAGCCGGTTTGTGGGGTGTGGGTGCGCTCTGCCTCCTCGGCGCCCTGCTGGCATGGCTGCTTGCCCGGTCCAGGCTCCGGGGCGGTCCCGCTCTGCTGGCCAGGTGGCTGGGGTGGGGCGTCAGTGCCCTCCTACTGGCCCGTGGCGTCGGTATCGAGGTGCTGCTGCTGACCAACACAACGCACCTGGACACCTCCGTGAGTGTGGGGCAGCGGGCCTGGACGCTGGCCCTCTGGAACCCCTGGTTCATCGCCGGAGGACTGGCCTTCGGCCTCGCGACCCTTCGGTCCAGCAGGCATACCGACGCAGAACCGCCACCCGCGTCCAGCCGCTAATTGCTCCGCCAGTCAGCCCACAGCCCCACTACTCCAACAGCGGCAGGTCACACACCATCAGACAGGGTGGCTCCCAATCTCGTTGCCGGACCAGCGGCTCCCAATCTCACCGCCCCACCGGCTCTACTTCACCTTGTCGAAAACAGCCGACCGCTATCGATCAGCGACGGCCACAACGCGCAGTGAGTGGCCCCGCCGACGGGGGACGCAGCGGGGCCAAGGCCAGTGTGGCAGGCAGTCGACAGTTGGGGCGGTATCAGTCCGCCTCTTCTGTGGCTCTGTTCACTACGAAAGTAGATCTTGACCGCGCGATGATCTCGGCAAGTGCCGCCGATGTCGCAGGCCGGCCAGGCCCTTGGCAATGTCCGTGTCATCGATGAGCACGCGGTGCCTGAGTGGACCGTCGCTGACGATCTCGACCTCGTGCCTGCTCACGCGTTCCACCATCCTGGCTGCTCGCTGGCCGTGTGTCGGCTGTGGCATGACGTGCACAGGCCG
Source organism: Streptomyces sp. NBC_00873 (assembly GCF_045207415.1). Taxonomy (NCBI): domain Bacteria; kingdom Bacillati; phylum Actinomycetota; class Actinomycetes; order Kitasatosporales; family Streptomycetaceae; genus Streptomyces; species Streptomyces sp. NBC_00873. The sequence continues at coordinate 7,648,423 of NZ_CP108803.1, read as the reverse complement.
CGGCCGTTGGCCGGATCGTCTGGATCCTTGCCCTGGGCCACGAGCTGCCGCCTGTCGAGCGGCCAGTGGTCTGCGTGTACGGATGGCTGGCCGCATGGTGATGCGTGGCCGTGGCCCTCGTCGGTGCACACACAGCGCGGGTCGCGGGGGAGGACGGCCGGCCGGAAGCGCGTCTCGTCCTGCTTGCCGTAGCCGCGGTGCCGTGCGGTGCCGCGTCGTTGCTCCACATCGCGCCGGTGGTCGAGGCAGCGGCCGCCCTGGTCGGTGTACTCGGGGCAGCCAGGGCGTGAGCACACGCGCCACCTTGTCCGTTTGGCCATCAGTGTCGTGCCGCCTTCCGTAGCATCCGGGGCACCGATTGAGGGGTTGCGCGTGAGGCTCTGGATTGTGACTGCTGTGGCTGTTGCCGGCGTGGTGTTGGCTGGGTGCAGCAGCGGTGACGGAGACGGTGAAGGGAAGGCGGGCGGGTCCGGGGGGAAGCCGTCGAAGGCGGCGTCGGCCCCGTCAGGGGAGACACTGTCCTCGGTGTTGGTGCCGAAGTTCGAGGAGGCCAGCAAGGAGGGTGGTGATGGGGTGTGTGCGGATCCGGGGTCATCTGGGTGTGCCGCGCATCTGGGCGGCATCATGGCGCTGGTCGACGAGTTGAGGACTACCGTCCTTGACGGTGGGATAGAGCAACGCTATCCGCGCACGATGGATCAGGTGTGGAAGATGGGCCCGGCCTGGAGGGACTATGAGTCCAGCGGGTGTAAGAAGTCGGCCGACGCGATGGTGGATGGGTCGTCGTGCTTCACGGACGCGGCGACGATTCTGGCGGGGGCGCCGATCATCGGGATGTCGCTGAAGACGGATGAGATCCGGTGGGAGCTGGACGGCTGACCTGCTGGACGTGACGAAGGCCGTCAGGCGGCCCGATCAGATGCAGCGGCCCGGAGACGACGAGGAGCACGCCGGTCCCGTAGCAGAGGCGCTCCACCGGGCGCACATTCCGCCACGCGGGCGCGGTCGGCAAGGAGCCGACTGCGCTACCGCGCACCGGCTCTGTCGTGGTGGCCCGTGCGGGCTGGTTCTCCATGCCCGGAGCATCGCTCGGGAAGCGCCCAGCGTCGTCGTACATCCGGAGGCAGTTGGGGTACGCCCCTCGGAGCACCGGTCATCAACCCACCCGTCGGTGGCGCGCCTTGAGCACGACGACGAGCGACACCGGGCTGGACGACCTGCTCCCGGGGCGCCGGCCTGTCGCTTCCCATCGCGTTGCACGTTTGACCGCCCCGGTCCGTAATCCTGCGCCAGGAGGACATCGAAGTCCCCGGCCTCGTCGACGAGTTGACGGCGCCGCCGAGAGCGGGCAACTCCACTGCCGCCTACTGCCTGCATCTGCTCCACCTCAGCCGTGGCGAACGCCGGGACGCCGGGACGCCGCACACTGGGCCGACCAGGCCGCTCACCTGGACTCCGCCCCGCCGTCCCGCCGACGAGCCGGCTGAACATCCGTCACTCCACCGCGCAGTGCCACCGGCGGGTGCCGAGCCCGGCCCTGCGCGCGGCCGTACAGCGGCTGACGGTCGAGGAGGACGACGAGTACGGCAGCGTCCCGCACCCCGACCCGTGGCTCGCCGAGCAGATCGAGGGCCTCGCCGCGGCCCTGTGAGTGCGCCGAGCCCGCGGGCCGGACGCGCAACGGGCCGCGCGTCGTGCCCGTGCCCGCCCGCGCAGGATCGTGCCGGAGCGCCGGAGGGCGACCGGCCGTAGCGTACGGAACAGGTCCCGCGGTGGTCCGGGTCGGCCTCCGCCCGGCACCGGAAAGCGGCCGGCCTGCACCCGCCGGGCCGGCCCTCGGACGCACAGGGTAGAAAAGGGCCGAAAGGCCCTGCCGGATGCTGCGTTCGCATACCAGCCTGGGACATGCACCGCCGGACTCTGGAGGACTCCATGACCACCACCGGGCTTCCCGTGATCGCCGCCGTCGACGGCTCGTCGCACAGCTACGAGGCCCTCGACTGGGCCGCGCGCGAAGCCGTCCGGCGAGGACTTCCGCTGACGATCGTGCATGTCCGGATCCCCACCCGGCGTACCGTCCAGGAGGCCCAGCAGCGACAGGCCGAGGAGCTGCTCACGGAGTCCGTACGGCGGGTGTCGCTGATCGCTCCGGACCTGCACCCGGCCACGCTCAGCCCGCTCGACTTCCCCGTGTCCGCGCTGACCTCGCTCGGCCAGAACGCGTCGCTGCTGGTGCTGGGCTCCCGCGGTCTGGGCGGATTCCGGTCCCTGCTGATCGGCTCGGACAGCCTTGCGACGGCTTCGATGGCCACGTGCCCGGTCGTCGTCATCCACAGCGGTCGGGGGGACGACGACGCGGTGGACGCGGCGGAGACATATCCGGACATCGTTGCGGGAGTGGCTGCCGACGAGAGCAGCAAGGCGGTACTGGATTTCGCCTTCGAGGCAGCAGCAGCCCGGCCCGGCGCGCGGCTGCGGATCGTGCACGGCTGGACGATGTTCTCGTCGATGCTCTCCGGCGGACCCGTCTTCGACCGGGACGCGGCGGCGGGCGCCGCCGAGCGGACCCTCGGGGAGCTCACCGCAGGCCGGCGCGAGAAGTACCCGCAGGTCGAGCTCGTGCTGGAGCCGATCCATGGCTCCGCGTCGCGCACCCTGGTCACGGCGTCGGCGACCGCCGCGCTCACGGTGATCGGGCGGCGCAAGGGCGGCGAGGAGCTCGGGTTCGGGCTGTCCCCGGTCGCGCAGACGACGCTCACGCACGCGCTCGGGCCGGTGGCCGTGGTCCCCTGCTGAGGCACGCACCGTGCCGGGCACCGGACATCCGGATCAGGACCGGACCGCCGCCGCGCGTGCACGGCCCTTGGCCTCGGCGGTCGACGGGCACACACTGACCGCATGACGCAGCGCGTGGCTCTCGCAACCGTGATGGACCAGCTGTCCATCGATGCAGTGATCACCGGCTATGCGGTGGCGGTGGACGACAGCGCCTGGCAGGACTACGGGGAGCTGTTCACCCCGGACGGCCGCGCCGACTACCGCAGCGCGGGCGGCATCGAGGGGACCGCCGCCGAGGTCGCGCAGTGGCTCGCGGAAACCATGCGCCTCTTCCCCGTACGACAGCATCTGATCGTCAACCGCCGGCTCGACCTCCAGGACCTGGGGGGCTATCCCGGCGACCGGGCCGAGGTGCAGGCCGACTACCTCAACCCGATGCGGCTGCGGGGCGCGCCGGACGACGGCGCCACCGAGGCCGCGGACACCACCACGGCGCCGAACTTCGTCTCCGGCGGCCGGTACGCGTTCGGGCTGTTGCGCACGGAGACCGGCTGGCGGATCCGTACCGTCGCCGTCCATGAGAAGTGGCGCAGCCTCACCGGGGAGCTCGCCCCCGGCTGATCCGCGCCTCGGGCCCCACTCCCCTCTGGCCGCGGCCGTTCCCCTCCCCCCACACTGGGGAAGGAGGAGGGGGACACTGCTCACCGGGCAGGACGAGGAGGCGCTGCATGCGAATTCCGGCCGTTCGGCGTGAGCAGGGGGAGCGCCTGCTCCGGTCGCCCTGGTGGCGCGGTGGTGCTGCGCTGCTCGCGGGTGCACTGCCCGCGCTCGCCTTTCCCGCCCCGGCTCTGTGGTGGTTCGCGTACGTCGCGCTGGTGCCGTGGCTGCTGCTGATCCGGTCGGCAGGTACGGGTCGGCGGGCCGCACTCGACGGCTGGCTCGGCGGTACGGGCTACCTGATCGCGGTGCACAACTGGCTGCTGCCGAGCCTGCATGTGTTCCTCGTGATATTGGCGGCGTTCCTCGGTCTGCTCTGGGCGCCGTGGGGGCTGCTGGTCTCCCGGCTGCTGGGCGGATCACCGTCCCTCGCGAGGGTCGCGGCGGCCCTGATCGTGGTCCCGTCCGGCTGGCTGATGATCGAACTGGCCCGCTCCTGGGATGCGCTCGGTGGTCCCTGGGGGCTGCTCGGCGCGAGCCAGTGGCAGGTGCCCGTGGCGCTCCGGGTGGCATCGGTCGGAGGGGTGTGGCTGGTGAGCCTCCTGGTGGTGACGGTGAACATCGCGGTCACCCTGCTGCTCGTGACGTCCGCCGCCCGTACGGCCGCGGCGGCCGGCGTCGTGGTGGGCGCGCTGGCAGTGGGCGCGATATGGAGGTGGGCGCCGCAGCCGGAGCCCGCGGGAGCGACCCGGATCGCCGTCGTACAACCCGGCGTGGTCGAGGGGCCGAACAGCGTGGAGCTGCGTTTCGCACGCAGCGAGCAGCTGACCCGCACGCTGGTGGGCCGGCAGCTCGACCTGGTCGTCTGGGGCGAGAGCAGCGTCGGCGAGGACCTGTCACGGCGCCCGGATCTCGCGGCCCGGATCGCGAAGCTGTCACGCGAGGTCGGCGCGGATGTGCTGGTCAATATGGATGCCCGGCAGACCGGCGCCTCGGGCCGGACGGGGATCTTCAAGAGTGCGGTGCTGGTGGGGCCGGACGGCCCGACCGGGGACCGCTACGACAAAATGCGTCTGGTGCCGTTCGGCGAGTACATTCCGGCTCGTTCGATGCTCGGCTGGGTGACGTCGCTGGGCAAGGCGGCGGGCGAGGACCGGCTGCGCGGGACCCGGCAGGTACTGATGTCCGTTCCCGAGCCGCCCTCCCCGGTGTATTCCTCAGGGTCCCCCGGCGGAGCGGAGAGGCTGCGTACAGGTCCGCTGATCTGCTTCGAGTCGGCGTTCCCCGACATGAGCAGGCAGCTTGCCCGGGACGGGGCCCAGGTGCTGATCGCCCAGTCGTCGACGTCCACCTTCCAGCACAGCTGGGCGCCGGCCCAGCATGCCTCGCTGGGCGCCCTCCGGGCGGCGGAGACCGGCCGCCCGATGGTGCACGCCACGCTCACCGGGATCAGTACGGTGTACGACGCGCAGGGGCGTCGCATCGGCACCCCGCTCGGTACGGACACCAGCGCGGCCGCCGTGTTCGACGTACCGCTGGCCACCGGCAGCACGCTCTACGTCCGGCTGGGCGACTGGCCGGCGCAGGGTGCGCTCGGGGTGCTGGCGGTGTTCTGCGCCAATGAGGGTGCACGGTCCCTCCGGCGGCGGAGCTCGGCGGAGCCGGTCGGTGCGGCCGCTCAGGCGGGCCGGCTATGACGGGGCGTTGACCGAGACGATGTGCCCCTGTGCGTCGACGGTGAGGGCAACCCGTTCGACCTTGTTCGTCACGGCCAGCGCCACCCACACGGCGCCCCACATAAAGCAGCTGAACACCATGAGCAGAGCGTGCAGCACATGGTTCAGCGGCTGCCCGCGGACCATGACGACCTGCGTCTCGGCGCGCGACTCCACCCGCCAGCCGCTCGCGATCCGCTGATTGACCGCCCAGTCCAGGATCAGGCCGCGCTGCATCGCGTCGGGTGGCCGCCCGTCCGCCGAGTAGTAGCCGGGCGGCGGCTGGAGAGCGCCCCACCCCTGTGGCTCGTCGTGGGGCTTCACCAGGTCACCTCCACGGGCTGGCGGTCCATCCCCCCAGCCTGCATCCGGCTCGTGCGGGACGCATCCGGACCCGCCCTGACCAGCGGTTTCCGCTACGCCCGGTCCAGGTCCCGCAGGATGCGCTCGCACAGTTCGTGCGTCTCCAGCGCGTCCCGGGCGCTCAGCAGCTTCCCGGCACGCACGGCGTCCAGGAAGGACAGCACGCACTGCTCGATGCCGCGCTGACGGGCCACCGGCACCCAGTCACCACGCCGCCGCAGGCTCGGCTGTCCCTTGTGGTCGATCACCTCGGCAAGGTTGACGACCTCACGCTTGGAGTCCTGTCCGGAGACTTCGAGCCGCTCCTCCGTCGAGCCGCTGAGCCGGTTCATCGCGCCGATGGCGGTGAATCCGTCTCCGGACAGCTGCAGCACGACATGGTGCATGAAGCCTTCGCGGATCCGCGCCCGTACGACGGTGTGCTCGACCGGCCCCGGCACCAGGAAGCGCAGGGTGTCGACGACATGGATGAAGTCGTCGAGCACCATGGCGCGCGGTTCCTCGGGCAGGCCCACCCGGTTCTTCTGCATGAGAATCAGCTCGCGCGGGTGCTCGACGCACTGCGCATAGCCGGGCGCGAACCGCCGGTTGAAGCCGACGGCCAGGCTGACACCGCGCTCCTCGGCAAGGTTGACCAGCCGCTCGGAATCGGCGAGTTCGTAGGCGAGCGGCTTGTCCACGTACGTGGGCACACCGGCCCGGAGCAGCCGGTCGGTGATCTCCGGGTGTACGGAGGTCGGGGCGTGGACGAAGGCGGCGTCCAGGTCCTGGGCGATCAGCGAGTCGAGCTCGGAGTGGCACTGCTCCGGCGGGATCCGGTGGGACGCGGCGACGGCGGCGAGGGTGGCGGGAGTGCGGGTCTGCAGATGCAGTTCGACCCCGGGCAAGGTGGTGAGGACCGGCAGATACGCCTTCTGCGCGATGTCGCCGAGCCCGATGCAGCCGACCTTCACTGGGGTCTCCCTCTGACTAACGCCGTGTCATATGCATGTCCTTCGCCCGGGCAGCATACGTGTGCTGCGGCGGCCGCCAGTCCGCAATGCCGTCGAAGGTACGCAGCACCAGGGCCGGCCCGAGCCGGGACACGGCGGACCTCAGCGTGTCGCGCACCGCGACGGAGGCGGCGCTGGTCAGGCACATCAGACGGGCCACCCGGGCAGCCTTGCGGACGATGGCGCCCGTCCGGGGGAGCCGGTCCGCACTGTATGCGGCGAGCGCCGTCCCGAGGTCGGCGTCGGGCGCCGCGTGGTGGGCGAGAACGATTGCGTCCTCGATGGCCTGATTGCCGCCCTGTCCGAGGCTGGGCGTCATGGCGTGGGCGCTGTCGCCGACCAGGACGGTCCGGCCTCGGTGGAATGCGGGCAGCGGGTCGATCAGATGGTGCACATCGTTGCGGAGGACCTGGTCGGGTTCGACGGCGGCGATGATCCCCGGGATCGGATCGTGCCACGCGCCGAAGCGGCGCAGCAGCTCGGCCTTCTCGTCGTCGGCGGCTCGGGCTCCGGCGGGGGCGACCGCGGCTGCATACGCGTGGATCCGGCCGTCCTTGAGCGGCTGGGTGCCCCTGAGAGGCTGTCGGGGGCTACCTCTGAGGGCGCCGCGGCCCCGGGTCTCGTGCGGGGCGAAGGGCTGCTCGGGCGCGGGGACGACGACGCGCCGGGTGGTGAAGCCGGCGTACGACGGCCCGGGTGATCGGGGAAGAGCTGCGCACCGGCTTCGCCGAACTGCTGCGCGGCATGCTGACACCCCCCTGCGAATAACATCTGGCCAGGTCTTGATCACTGAGAAAGAATGCCCGGCATGACCGCAGACGAACGCTCCGAACCCGCCATCACAGCCGCCGAACGCCCGATGCTCGAGGGCTGGCTCTCCTATCACCGCGACACGCTCGCGCTGAAATGTGCGGGGCTCACCGACGCCCAGCTGCGCGAGGCGTCCGTACCGCCGTCGCAGCTCAGCCTGCTCGGGCTCATACGGCACATGTCGGAGGTGGAGCGCCACTGGTTCCGCAACGTCATGGCCGGCGAGGAAGCGAAGTCGCTGTACTGCACCGATGAGGACGAGGACGGCGACTTCCATCCCACCGAGGCGGACACCTGGGAGGAGGCCGGGACCACCTGGCGGGCGGAGATCGACGCGGCCCGGGAGGTCGCCGCGAAGCACGGGCTCGACGACCTGTCGGTCGGCCGCAGCCGCAAGGGCGAGCAGTTCAACCTGCGATGGATCTACACCCACATGATCGAGGAATACGCGCGGCACAACGGCCACGCCGATCTGGTCCGGGAGCGGATCGACGGCGCGACCGGCGACTGACCCGAACCCCACGCCCCCGGTCGGCAGACGGCAGCAGCCGGGGCGTTGCGCTGACCGGGGTCACTCGTGAGGGCCAATCATCACCGGCCCGCTCGCCCTGCGCCCTGCCCGCACAGCAGAGTTGCCCGGGTGCAGCGAACCAGTATCACCGTGAAGCTCCTGGTCGGCGTGGCAGTCACCGCCGTCACCGGCTGTGTGTCCGTGGAGCCCCGGCCGGGCATTGCGCCCCGGCCCGAGACCAGCAGGCCCGTCCAGGACCTGGCGCCCCAGATCGTGCGGCCGCCGGTCCGGGACACCCTGGAGGCGATCCCCGACCCGAAGCCGTCGCCGAGGGCGTCCGGCCGACCGGCGAAGGCGCCGTCGGACACCCAACGCACCGCGCCACGCGCCCCGCAGCGGCGGGAACACATCGGCGTGCCCCGGCCTCGTCATGCCCCGCCCGCAGCCGCGCGGGTGCCGAATCCGCCGGCCGCCCCCGTCACCGGGACAAGTGTCTGCGCGCTCGGCCGGAGCTACGGAGGCTGGTCCGCGGGCAGCCCCGAAGCCCGGATCTGCGAGGACACCTACGGCCACTGAATGCCCTGTCGGTCGCGGATCCCGCCGGGATCCGGCCGAATCGGATCGTTGCGGCCCGCCGGCAACGGACGGGCCGCAACGATCCGCGGCAGGCCTCGGCTCACAGCTCCCGCAGCCGCCGCTCCAGCCGTCCGATCGCCGCGCGCACCCCTCCCCCGTACGCGTCGTCCGCGAGAGCCTCGGACGCCTTCCGCGCCCGGTCCAGATGGACCCGGGCCGCGTCGGGGCGCTGGAGCTTCACATAGTCCGCCGCAAGGTTGAGGTGGAGCGAGGGGTAGAAGGCCCGCACCGCGAGCGGGTCGCCGTGTTCCGCGACGCGCCCGTCGGAGAGCCCTTCGGCGGCGGTCAACGCCCTTAGATCCCATGCCAGTTTGTCGCCGGGATCGTCCTGGGTGTCGGCCATGTAGTGCGCGAGGGTGCAGCGGTGCAGGGCGTCGCCGTCCTCACCGATCTCCGCCCAGAGCGCCCCGAAGCGGTTACGGGCCTCTTCCCGGTCGCCGCCGTGGAGCAGCATGATCGCCTGGCCGATCCTGGTCATGACGGCATCCGTCGACGCCTCCTGCTGCTCCGTCACCGCGGTCTCCCTCGCATGCGTCCAGCCGTTCCCGGTTCACCCCGGTCGACGTCGATCGGGCCCGGTGGAGCCCGTTCGATTCCGGTCACGGCGACGCTAGCGGCTGGCAGCGGCAATCCCGCTCAGGCTCGGGCTAGGACCTTTCTTTCGGGTCCGGCGCCGTCGGCCATGACCCGACGGAGACCCCCGGGAGCCCCGGGCCCGTCGGGCCGGCTCCGGGCGGATCAGCCCAGATCGGGGATGCGCCAGTCGATGGCCTGGTGTCCCTGCGCCGCGACCGCCTCGTTGATCTGCGTGAACGGACGGGAGCCGAAGAACTTCTTCGCGGACAGCGGTGACGGATGTGCGCCCTTCACCACCGCATGGCGCTCCTCGTCGATCAGCGGGAGCTTCTTCTGGGCGTAGTTGCCCCAGAGCACGAAGACCGCCGGATCGGGCCGCGTGGCCACCGCGCGAATCACCGCGTCCGTGAACTTCTCCCAGCCCTTGCCCTTGTGCGAGTTGGCCTCGCCGGCGCGGACCGTCAGCACGGCGTTGAGCAGCAGGACGCCCTGCTCGGCCCACGGCATCAGATACCCGTTGTCCGGGACCGGCAGGCCGAGCTCCTCATTCATCTCCTTGTAGATGTTCCGCAAGGAGGGCGGTGTCCTGACGCCGGGCCGCACGGAGAAGCACAGCCCGTGCCCCTGCCCCTCGCCGTGGTACGGGTCCTGGCCGAGAACCAGGACCTTCACCTTGTCGTACGGAGTGGCTTCCAGGGCCGCGAAGACCTGCTCGCGGGGCGGGTAGACCGGTCCCTTGGCCCGCTCCTCCTCGACGAACTCGGTGAGCTCCTTGAAGTACGGCTTCTGCAGCTCTTCGCCGAGGACGCCGCGCCAGGACTCGGGCAGCAGGTCGGTGTCGGTCACTTCAACAACCTCCGGTACGCAATCGGTTCTTGACCACAGAACCTACCGGGGGCCACTGACAACCGGCCGGGCGAGCCCTACCAGCTTGTCTTGCGGTACAGCTCCCACATCTGCATGACCGTCTGCGGGTCCAGGGCGCGCTCGCCGCCACCGATGTCCTCGCCCGCCTCGACATAGAGCTTGCCCTGCCACAGGGGCAGCAGCCGGACGTCGTCGACCAGGATGTTCTGAGCCTGCTCGAACTGTTTGCTGACCGCGCCCCGGTCGCTCTCCTGGCGGGTCTGCGGCAGCAGGTGCTGGGTGATCTCGGTCTTGTCGTACGGCATCCCGGTGACACTCTGCTTGCCCACGAAGGGGGCGATGAAGTTGTCCGGGTCCGGGAAGTCCGGGTTCCAGCCGCGGCCGAAGACCGGGTACTGCCCCTTGGTGAAGCCCTGCTGGAGCTTCTTCCACGGCAGGCCCTTCAGCGTGATCTTGAACAGACCCGACGCCTCCAGCTGACGCTTCAGTTCACCGAACTCGGGTTCCGTCGACGAGCCGTACCGGTCGGTGGCGTACCAGAACGTCATCGCGACGGGCTCGGTGATGCCCGCCTTGACCAGGATCTGCTTGGCCTTCTCCTTGCTCGGGTTGCCGAAGCTGTCGAAGAAGCTGGTGGTGTGGCCGGCGATACCCTTGGGGATCATGGAGTACAGTGGCTCGGCGGTGCCCTGGTAAACCTTGGCAACGAGCGCGTCCCGGTCGACGAGCTGTGCGACGGCCCGGCGGACAGCCGGGTTCCCGGCAGCCGGGTCCTCGGGGTTGAAGACCAGGAAGCGGATGTCGGCGCCGACGGTCTCGATCAGCTGCAGGTTGCTGTTCTCGTCCTTGTTGTCCTCGAGGTTCACCACCTCCTCCGCGGTGAGGCCGCGGTAGGTGGCGTCGATCTCGTTCTTCTTCAGCGCGTCGACCATGGGGGCGGACCTCTTGAAGTACCGGATGGTCACGGCGTTGTTCTTGCGGTTGGCGAAGCCCTTGTAGCCCTGGTTCTTCACCAGCTCGGCGAGGTCCCCCGGCACGTAGCTGTCCAGGAGGTAGGGGCCCGACCCGGTGACCTTGCCGTCCTCGCGGATCTTGTCCTTCGGGTAGTCGCTGGGCGCCACGAGGGACATCGCAGGGGTGGCCAGAATAAACGGGAACGTGGCGTCCGGCCTGGTCAGGTGGAAGATAACGGTGTCGTCGCCCTTGGTCTCGACCCGGTCGAGCGAGCCGAGCAGGCCAAGGGGCCCGCCCTTGACCTTGATGGTCGTGATCCGGTCGATGGAGTACTTCACAGCCTCGGCGTCGAGCTTGTCCCCGTTGGAGAACTTCAGGCCCTTCTTGAGCGTGCAGCGGTAGGCCGTGCTGGTCCGGTCCGTGAACATACAGGAGTCCGCGGCGTCGGGCTCCGGGCTCGTACTGCCGGTGGGGAAGCTCACCAGGGTCTGGAAGACATTACGCATCAGCTCCCACGAGTTGTCCCATGCCGCCGCCGGATCGAGGGTGGAGGGCTCACTCGTGGTACCGACGACTATCTTCTGCTCCGCCTCCGAGCCATTGTCGGAAAGCAGACCGCAGCCGGCCAGCAGAGAAAGGGAAGCAAGGGCTGCAGCGGCCTGCAGCCTGGCCCGGTAGAACACGTGCACGCTCCTCGATCAGCCATGGGTCGGCAGACCATACCGCAGCGCCCCGTCGGGTCAATCCGCAGGTCCGACGGGGCACTTGAGTCAATCAGGGCCAAACCGGCGCAGGCTGCGCTCAGCCCATGCCCGCATTCAGGGAGATGCCTCCGTCGACCACCAGCGTCTGTCCGGTGATCCAGTCGGACTGGCTCGACGTGAGGAATGCGGCGGCTCCGCCGACGTCCTCGGGGGCACCGAGCCGGCCGAGCGGATAGGAGGCTGCCACCTCCGCCTCACGCCCCTCGTACAGCGCCTCGGCGAACTTGGTCTTGACCACGGCCGGAGCGATCGAGTTGACCCGGACGACCGGGGCGAACTCGTGCGCCAGCTGCAGGGTCAGATTGACCATGGCCGCCTTGCTCATGCCGTACGCGCCGACGAAGGGCGAGGCGGAGATACCGGCGATCGAAGCGATGTTGACGATCGCCCCGCCGTTCTCCTTCTGCCAGGCCTTCCAGGTCTGCTGGGCGAAGCCGAGCGCCGAGATCACATTGGTCTCGTAGACCTTGCGCGCGACATTGAGGTCGAGCTCGGCGATCGGGCCGAACACCGGGTTCGTACCGGCGTTGTTGACCAGGAAGTCCACGCGGCCGAACGCCTCCATGGTGCGCTCGACCGCCGCCGCCTGATGCGCCTCGTCGTGCGCCTTGCCCGCGACGGCGATGACCCGGTCGGAGCCCAGCTTCTCGACGGCCTCCTTGAGGGCTTCCTCGCCTCGCCCGGTGATGCACACCCGGTCGCCGCGGGCGACGAGCGCCTCCGCGATTCCGTAACCGATCCCCCGGCTCGCGCCCGTGATGAGCGCGACCTTTCCGCTGTCCTGCACAGTCATGATGTCTGCTGCCCTTCGGGTCAGTTGAGCGGTCCGCCGGCGACGTACATGACCTGGCCGGAAACAAAGCCCGCGTCGTCGCCGGTGAAGAAGGCGATGGCGTTGGCGATGTCCTCCGGGCGGCCGACGCGCTGCACGGGGATCTGGGTGGCGGCGGCGGCCTGGAACTCCTCGAAGCCCATGCCGACCCGGGCCGCGGTCTGCGCGGTCATCTCGGTGACGATGAAGCCGGGGGCGACGGCGTTGGCGGTGATGCCGAACTTGCCGAGCTCCTTGGCGAGGGTCTTGGTAAAGCCCTGCAGACCGGCCTTGACGGCGGAGTAGTTCGCCTGACCGCGGTTGCCGAGCGCCGAGGACGAGGACAGCGAGACGATACGGCCGAACTTGGCGTCCACCATGTGCTTCTGGACCGCCTTGGCCATCAGGAACGCGCCCTTGAGGTGCACGTTCATCACGGTGTCCCAGTCGGACTCGCTCATCTTGAAGAGCAGGTTGTCGCGGAGCACGCCCGCGTTGTTGACGAGGATGGTCGGCGCACCGAGCTCGGCGGCGACCCGCGCGACGGAGGCCTCCACCTGGGCGCTGTCCGACACGTCGCAGCCGACGGCGAGGGCGGTGCCCCCGGCGGCGGTGATCTTCTCGACGGTGTCCTTGCAGGCCGCCTCGTCGAGGTCGAGTACGGCGACGGCGCGGCCCTCGGCCGCCAGCCGTACCGCGGTGGCGGCGCCAATGCCTCGCGCCGCTCCCGTCACGATGGCGACACGCTGCTCGGTGGTGGACATGCTTGGTTCTCCTCGCCCTTGGATCGCGGCTCAGCGGACGTCAGGAAGTTCCCGATAACTGAGCAACCGCTTAGTACCTTCAGCAGACGAGACGCTAGAAGCCCTGGCACTCGGTGTCAACGGCCCACGGGCGCAGCAGTACATGTCACACCGGACGGCGCCGCGACCGCAGGGTCCGCGGGCGGCGCCGACAGTGGCCGGATCAGCGCACCAGCAGGTCGAGCAGCCGCTCGACCTCGGCCTCCGGATCGGCGGTGAGGCCGCTGTGCACGGCGCTCGGCTGGACCACCGTGGAGCGCGGGGCGATCAGCCAGCGAAAGCGCCGCCCGGCGTCGTCACCGGCGGCCTGGCCGGCCGCGTCGCCGCCGCCGCAGTGGTCCTCGACGGCCCGCAGCGCTGCCCGGACCCCGACCACGTCGGCGTTCGGGTCAAGCGCCCTCAGTTTGCTCTCGTCGAGATGGGTGCGGGCGGCCACGAAGGACTTTGCGCGGCAGTACACCAGCACGCCCGCGTTGAAGCACTCACCGCGCTCGACCCGGGGCACGACGCGCAGCAGCGCGTACTCGAAGACGTCACGCTTGCTCACTGACTGTCGCCCTTGCTGCTCTGCGCCTCGTCGGCCCGCTCGGCCGCCGCCTTCTCGGCCGCCGCCTTCTCGGCACGGTCCTTCTTCGTGGGGTGTGGCCACGGAGTGAGATGCTCGGTCAGCCACCCCGGCGCCCGGGACGGCTTCGTCTTCGTGGGCGCGTCCATCGAGATCCGCTCGTGGATCGTGGCGGCGCGCGCCAGCAGCGGCTCCACGTAGGCGCGGCGCAGCGCGTCCGTCGTGTCGAAACCGGACTCGTCGACCAGCCACTCGTCGGGCACCTCGGCGGTCACCTCGGTCAGCAGCTGCTCGGTGACGAGCGGGGCGAGCTCGGCGGCCGCGGCGGCGATGTCCGGGCCGAAGGGCGCGAGCACATGGTCGGAGGCGTTGTACGGCTTGGCCGCGGAGGCCTGCGCACCCGGCCAGTTGTGGTGCCAGATCATCGTGGCACCGTGATCGATGAGCCAGGCGTCCCCGTGCCAGACCAGCATATTGGGGTTCCGCCACGACCGGTCGACATTGTTGATCAATGCATCGAACCACACGATCTTCCCGGCCTCTGCCGGGTCCACCTGGTAGGCGAGCGGATCGAAGCCGATCGAACCGGGCAGATAGTCCATTCCAAGATTCAGCCCGCCGCTCGCCTTGAGCAGTTCCTGCACCTCTTGGTCCGGCTCCGCGAGCCCGATGACCGGGTCGAGCTGGATGGTGACGAGCTCCGGGACCCGCAGTCCCAGCCGCCGGCCGAGTTCCCCGCAGATGACCTCCGCGACGAGGGTCTTCCGGCCCTGCCCGGCGCCGGTGAACTTCATGACGTACGTACCGAGATCGTCGGCCTCGACGATCCCGGGCAGTGATCCGCCCTCCCGCAGGGGGGTGACGTAGCGGGTCGCGGTGACTTCGGTGAGCATTTTCCCAGGCTATCGGGTCCCACGTGCGGTCTTCACGAGCAACGGTGCGGGCCAAAGCCGACGCCTCCACCAGAACCTGGAATGAGCCGTGGGGAGAATCTGTGGAGTTTCGGCTCCGAACCTCGCTCCCCCCACGCGCACCAACACCAGCTTCCACACACTTCGAGGGTGTGGCGGACGTGGGAGCCACCGAAATAGCCGCTGCCAGAGCACAGTCGCGCATTCCCGCCCGAACGGACGTGCCGTCACCCGGTCGACCCCGGCGCTCGCACCAGAAGTGACGACGGTCTGGCTCATGACCGCCGGGCATCCGGGACCCGGCGGGCCCATGGGACACCCGATCGGACCACCGGTGAACTGGTGAAATTCGAGGTGCCACCGCCAGTCGTACGGGCCGTCGACGGTGGCAGGCTCCACCATCGAGTCAACCGGGAGGGACGGAGAACCGATGGCGCAGGAGCTGCAGGAAGCCGCGTCGGCCGAGCCGGTGGGCAACAGGCGCATCAATGCCGGTGTGAGGCTCATGGGCTGGCTGACGACCACGGACCACAAGGTCATCGGCAATCTCTACATGGTCACCGCGTTCGGGTTCTTCCTGCTGGGCGGAGTGCTGGCCATGCTTATGCGAGCGGAGCTGACCCGGCCAGGACTTCAGATTGTCAGCGCGGAACAGTACAACCAGCTGTTCACGATCCACGGCACCGTCATGATGCTGCTGTTCGCCACGCCGATGTTCGGCGGCTTCGCGAATGCCATCATGCCGCTGCAGATCGGCGCGCCCGACGTCGCCTTCCCTCGCCTGAACGCGCTCACCTACTGGCTCTTCCTCTTCGGCGGAATCATCGTGGTGTCCGGATTCGTCGTGCCCGGCGGCGCGGCACACTTCGGCTGGTTCGCCTACGCTCCGCTGAACAGTGCCGTCTTCTCACCCGGCGCCGGCGGAGACCTCTGGACCATGGGCCTGGTGCTGTCGGGGATCAGTACGACCCTGGCATCGGTCAATTTCATCACTACGATCGTCTGTCTGCGCGCCCCCGGTATGACCATGTTCCGGATGCCGATCTTCACCTGGAACGTTCTGTTCACCTCGATCCTCGCGCTGCTCGCGTTTCCGGTGCTCGCTGCCACGCTGCTCGTCCTCGAAGCCGACCGGAAGTTCGGGGCGCATGTTTTCGACTCCGCCAACGGCGGGGCACTGCTGTGGCAGCACCTGTTCTGGTTCTTCGGCCATCCCGAGGTCTACATTGTCGCGTTGCCCTTCTTCGGAGTGGTGAGCGAGATCATTCCCGCGTTCAGCCGGAAGCCGATGTTCGGGTATTT
Organism: Streptomyces sp. NBC_00873; assembly: GCF_045207415.1. Lineage (NCBI taxonomy): Bacteria > Bacillati > Actinomycetota > Actinomycetes > Kitasatosporales > Streptomycetaceae > Streptomyces > Streptomyces sp. NBC_00873. The sequence continues at coordinate 7,632,408 of NZ_CP108803.1, read as the reverse complement.
CGGAATGGTGATGGCCACGATCAGCATCACTATGCTCTCAGCGGTTGTCTGGGCCCATCACATGTTCGCCACGGGAGCCGTTCTCCTGCCGTTCTTCTCCGCCATGTCGTTCATCATCGCCGTGCCCACCGGTGTCAAGTTCTTCAACTGGATCGGCACCATGTGGCGCGGCAGTATCACGTTCGAGACACCCATGCTCTGGGCGATCGGCTTCCTCGTGACATTTCTCCTCGGAGGCCTCAGCGGGGTGCTGATCGCCTCGCCCCCGCTGGACTTCCACCTCACCGATTCGTACTTCATCGTCGCCCACCTCCATTACGTGCTCTTCGGAACAGTGGTCTTCGCAATGTTCGGCGGCTTCTACTTCTGGTGGCCCAAGTTGACCGGACGCATGCTGGATGAACGCATCGGACGTATCCATTTCTGGACCTTGTTCGTCGGCTTTCAGCTGACATTCCTGGTCCAGCACTGGCTGGGTGAGGCCGGAATGCCCCGGCGTTACGCCGACTATCTCGCGGCGGACGGCTTCACCTTGCTCAATACGATCTCGTCCTTCGGCTCCTTTCTGCTGGGCCTGTCGACACTGCCGTTCCTGTACAACGTGTGGCACACCAACCGTTACGCGCCGAAGGTCGAGGTGGACGACCCGTGGGGGTTCGGCCGTTCCCTGGAGTGGGCGACCTCCTGTCCACCCCCGAGGCACAATTTCCGGGCTTTGCCCCGCGTACGTTCCGACTCGCCGGCCTTCGACCTGCACCACCCCCTCAAGGAGAAGCCGGGCCTCGGCCGAGGCGGGTCCCACTCCATTTCGGGCGCTGAGGAGGAGTCGGGCGAATGAAGACCGAGGCCATTCTCTTCGCCGGAGTCGCGGGGTTCTTTCTCGTGACCGATGTTCTCTACGCCGTGTGGTCCCGGGATCCGACAGGCACGGCGGCTCTCACCGTCTCGTTCCTCATGGCGTTGCTGGTCACGTTCTTCTTCGCCACCAACTACCGGAGGAAGGGACTGCGCCCCGAGGACCGCAGGGACGGGCAGATCCATGAGCGGTCCGGTCCGGTGGACTTCTTTCCTCCGCACAGCATCGGGCCGTCGCTGACAGCCGCGGGGACGGCCCTGCTCGCTCTCGGTGTGGTGTTCGGTCTGTGGCTCTTCCTGATCGGGCTGGGCCTGGTCCTGGCGGGGGTGTTCGGAATGGTCTTCCAGTACGCGCGTGTGCAGGGCTGAGGGCGACTCTCAGTCCTCGGGCTCGCGAACCGGCTCCGGCGACGCGGTCCTCGCGGCGATCCGGGACCGTTGCTCGTCCGTGGCGGGCAGTTCCACGAGGTCCCTGTAGTACCACCCGCTCAATACGGTCCGAAGCCGTCGCCGACGCGAGATCGGGCCCTCCGCGGGGAGCTCCAGGGGCGTCGGGACATCACGCATCAGGATGCGGTAGCGGGCTGTCGGGCTCAGGCCACGGCGGCTCTCCGAGAGATCACCGTTCACCGACTGTGTCACCTGGCCGGTCTCCTCGCCCTCGGTCAGCCGACGGCGGTCCCGCATCTGAAGGGCGAGGCAGAGGCGTTTGGTCAGCGCGAACGCCAGGAGCGGGGCGGCGATCAGCGCGATCCTGAGGATCCAGGTCATGACCTCGACCGAAACCCTGAACGAGAAGGCGACGACATCGTCGCCGCCGGCGACCAGGAGAACGGCGTAGAAGACGATGGCCGCCACGCCGAGCCCCGTACGGGTCGGCCGGTTGCGCGGCCGGTCACACAGATGGTGCTCCCTGCGGTCACCCGTCACCCACTTCTCGAAGAAGGGGTAGAGGAACAGCACCGTGAAGACCACACCTGGCAGCACGATCGCCGGAATGAACACATTCCACATGATGGTGTGGCCCGCAATGTCGGTCTCCCATGGCGGCATCAGCCGGAGCGCGCCCTCCAGGAACCCGACATACCAGTCCGGCTGTGCGTTACCGGAAACCTGGTAGGCGCGGTAGGGGCCGTAGTTCCATACGGGGTTGATCTGGGCGAGCCCGCCCAGCAGGGCCAGTACGCCGAACACCATGAGGAAGAAACCTGTGGTCTTCGCGGTGAAGTGCGGGAACGCCGGTGAGCCGACGGCGTTCTTGTTGGTCTTCCCCTGCCCCGCCCAGTGGGTGTGTTTGAGGTAGACCACCAGCATGAGATGAGCGGTGATCAGCGCCACGATCAGACCGGGCACGAGCAGGATGTGCACGGCGTACAGACGAGGGATCACGTTTTTGCCCGGGAACTGTCCTCCGAAGACGAACAGCTCCACGTGCGTTCCGACGACAGGGATCGACCCCACAATGGTGGCCGCCGTCCTCAGCCCCGTACCGGACAGCAGATCGTCGGGCAGCGAGTAGCCCGCGAATCCTTCGAGGAGCGCGAGTACGAACAGTGTCACGCCCACGATCCAGTTGGCCTCCCGCGGCTTACGGAAGGCGCCTGTGAAGAAGATCCGCAGCATATGGGCAGCAATCGCGGCGACGAACACCAGTGCCGCCCAGTGGTGGACCTGACGGATGAGCAGGCCTCCGCGCACGTCGAAGCTGATGTTGAGGGTGGTGGTGTAGGCCTGCGTCATCCTCACGCCCCGCAGGGGCGCATAGGAACCGGTGTAGACGCTCTCCATCATGCTCGGGTCGAAGAACAGGGTGAGGTACACGCCGGTGAGGACCAGGACCACGAACGAGTAGAGGGCGATCTCGCCGAGGAGAAAAGACCAGTGGTCGGGAAAGGCTTTGCGCAGCAACTGCCTGGCCAGCTCGCTGACGGGCAGGCGCGCATCCATCGCACCGTATCCACTGACCGCCGCCTTCCCGGCCCGGGTCTTCAGCTGCGCCTTACGTTTCCGCAGGGGCATGCACCACTCTCCCGTCGATCTCCCTTCCGTCACCCGTCCCTTATTGTTCCGGTTCGCCCTTTACGAGTAACGCATTACTCGAAGGGATTACGCAGAATCGCGGTATCGGCACCTGATCGGCCGACCTGGCCCTGACGTACCGGGTGGGACCGCGCTGGTGCGCGGGGCACACCCCGCAAGTGCTGTGCGAGTCCCCGCTGCCAAAAGGGGCGATGCCCGTCGCCTCGTCGCCCTCGACGCCATGGCTCCGTTCGCCCAACCGGCAATCTCCATAGGCGGTCGGCGGAACCTTGAACGTCGGCGACTTCCCCCGCATCCGCGAACATCCGGTCCGCGCCAGACGCCCCCACGACGGGAGTCCCACGAAGCGTCAGGCGAGCGCCCTGCGGGCCGACATCCATGCGTAGACCAGGACACCCGCGAAGAGGAACAGCACGCCCTGGTAGACGGCGGCGTAGCCGGAGCCCGCCAGGAGCCACATGGAGAAGCCGAAGGCGGCCAGCGCGAGCACGGCGTCGCGGGCGAGGCGAGCCGGGCGGACCCGGTCGCCCTGCCCCGAGATGAGGAAATACAGCTGGGCCGCCGTCGCCAGGAGGTACGGAACGGTCGCGGTGAAGGTCGTGACCAGCACCAGGATCTCGAACACCCGGGCCGTCCCGGCCATGTAGTTGTAGACGGTCAGCAGCGAGGCGAGGACGACCGTGACGATCACGCCGAAAGTCGACACACCCCGCCGCTTCACCGCGAAGCGTGCCGGGAACAGCCCGTCGCGGGCGGCGGCGTACGCGGTCTGGGCGCTGAGCAGCGTCCAGCCGTTGAGCGCGCCCACGATCGACACCAGCGCCGCGCAGGCGACCGCCGCGCCGCCCCACGTGCCGCCGAACATGGCGTTGACGGCGTCGGTGAAGGGGGCGCTGGAGGTGAGCAGCTTGTCGTGCGCGACGGTGCCGAAGACGGCGAGAGTGCCCAGCAGGTACACCAGCGCCGCGCCGAGCGTTCCGAGGACGGTCGCCCGCCCGACGTTGCGCCGCGGGTTGCGCACCTCACCCGCGCTGACCGCCGCCGACTCGACGCCGAGGTAGCTGAAGAGCAGGATCGCGGCGGACGCCGAGACCGCGCCGAGGGCGCTCCCTTCGGTGGCCTGGAAGGGACCGAGGTTGTCCGGGTCGAAGAAGAACAGCCCGCCGATCGCGACCAGCAGCAAGGGCACGAACTTCAGCACGGTGGAGACAAGTTGCACCGCGCCGACGTAACGGGTCCCGGCGAGGTTGGCGAGTGCCGGCAGCCACTGCACGACGAGTGCGGCCGTCATCATCAGCCACGGCGAATCATGCAGGGGCAGCAGCACGTCCAGGTAGCCCACGGCGGTGACGGCGAGCGCCGCATTGCTCACCCAGGAGGTGATCCAATACGACCAGGCGGCCAGGAAGCCCGCGAAATCGCCGAAGGCCTCGCGTACGTAGACGTACGGCCCGCCGGTGCGCGGGTCGCGCTGCGCGAGCCGCCCGAAGACGAGCGCGAGCGCGATGGCACCGATGGTGAGCACGCCGAAGGCGACGAGGCTGATGGTGCCGTACGGGGCGACGGACACGGGGAGCAGGAAGATGCCGCCGCCGATGATGTTGCCCATGACCAGCGCGGTGGCGACCGGAAGCCCGAAGCGCCGGGCGTGCCGGCTGCCCCCTTCCCGCTCCGGGGACGGGAGCTGCCCCTTCTGGGCGGAGGCGGGGCCTTGGGCCGGGGCCGCAGCGGGGCCGCCCGGGGCCGGAGCCGACTGCGAGACGGTTCCGGTGTCGTGCATGGGGATGGTGCGCCTTTCATCGTGCTCGGTACCGTCGCCTGCCCCGCGGGGCCTCGCCACGGCCCCCGGCCCGCGTGCAGCGGCAGCGTGCGGGCGCACGCCTGCTGCGGAAACCGCCGGGGGATCCATCCCATGGTCGGATATTCGGACACCGCACACCAAATCGCCGGTAAATGTTCACTGAGGCGCTGGCCGCGACCGAAAATCGGACGGAATGGGCCCGTGTGACCGCGCATCCTTCTCCGCACGCGCGGTGGCGTACCCGGCGGCGGCCACGGCGAACGCGGAGGTGTCATTGCACCTGGTGCGGGTGTCGGACGAACGGGTCGCGGTGCGGCTGCCCACGGCCGCAGGCGAGGACCACCCGCAGGGGACGTGGACGGACCCGGCGTTCGAGTATGTCGCCACGGCCGCGTGGGACCGGCACGGTCCGCTGGTCTCCGTACAGGCGCGTGATCAGCGCTCGGTGTACGTCCTGGCGGTGGATCCGGCCACGGGAGAAACCCGGACCCTGCACCGCGCCCACGACGCCGCATGGGTCGCCCTCCGGCCGGGTACGCCGCTGCGCCTCGCCTCCGGGGCGCTCGTCGTCCCCGCGCAGCCCGGCGGCGACACCCAGGGGCTGGACATCGACGGCCGTACGACACCGCCGGGACTGGCGGTCCGCGAGGTCGTCGGCGCCGTCGGTGAGTGGGTGTTCATCACCGCGAGCGAGGAGCCGACGGACATCCATGTCTGGTCGTACGCGGCAGGGTCGACCGGCGACGGTCCCGTACGCATCAGTGGGACGCTGGGTGTACACACGGCCGCGGCAGGCGACCCCACGCTCGTACTGGACAGCAGGACCCCGGACGGGCAGACGGTGTCGGTGCTGCGCGACGGTGCCCCGACGGGGCGGATCGGAGCCCTCGCCGAGACTCCCGTGGTCACCCCGCGGCCCCTCGCACTGAGCCTGGGAGAGCGGGAGCTGCGCAGCCACCTGTACCTGCCGTCCTGGCACCGCCCCGGCGACGACCGCCTGCCCGTGCTCCTCAGCCCATATGCGGGCCACGGCATGCAGTTGGCCCTGCAGGCGCGCGGCTGGTGGACCGCAGTCGCCCAGTGGTTCGCCGAGCACGGGTTCGCGGTGCTGGTCACGGACGGGCGTGGCACTCCGGGGCGCGGCGAGGCGTGGGAGAAATCCGTGCGGGGCGACCGGCTGACGGCTGCCCTGCGGGATCAGATAGACGCGTTGCAGGCGGCGGTCGCACAGTATCCCCAGCTGGACCCGGGGAGGGTGGCGATGCGCGGCTGGTCGTTCAGCGGCTATCTCGCTGCCGCGGCCGTACTGCGTCACCCGGACGTGTTCCACGCTGCGGTCGCGGGCGCCGCACCGACCGACCGGCGGCTGTACGACACCCACTGGGAGGAGCGGTTTCTCGGCCATCCGGAGGTGGACCCGGAGACGTACGAGCGCAATTCGCTACTGCCCGAGGCGCACCGGCTGACGCGGCCGCTCATGCTGGTCCACGGACTCGCCGACGACAATGTGACCGTCGCCCACATGCTGCGGTTCTCCGCCGCGCTGCTGGCGGCGGAACGACCACACACGGTGCTGCCGCTCTCCGGGTCGACCCACCTGGTCACCCAGGAGGAGACGGCCGCCCATCTGTTGGTCCTGGAGCGGGACTTCCTGAGGAAATCCCTCGGTCGTTGAACACGGGACGTCGACCGCGCGTATCCCTGGTCGAAGCCATGAACAACGCGGAAGGGAACGTCAGCATGAGCGCATCGCAGGAGCACGAGGTCCGTCCCGGGCGTCGCACCGTCGTCGCAGCCGCCGGTGCCGTCGGAGTGGCCGCCGTACTCACCGCGTGCGGCGGCTCGAAGGACTCGGGCGGCTCGGCTGCCGTCGAACAGGCCGGTGCCCGGGGTGCTGCGGGCGTCCTGGCGAAGACCGCCGACATCCCCGAGGGCGGCGGAAAAGTCTTCGCCGACAAGGGTGTCGTCGTCACGCAGCCGAAGGCCGGGGAGTTCAAGGCGTTTTCGTCGAAGTGCACGCATCAGGGGTGCGCGGTGTCGAGCGTCTCGGGCGGCACGATCAACTGCCCGTGCCACGGCAGCAAGTTCGACGCCGCGACGGGCAGTGTGTCGGCGGGCCCGGCCACCGAACCGCTGCCCACCGCGTCGATCAAGGTCGTGGGCGACTCGATCACGCTCGCCCCCTAGGACCTGGCCCTCCGGGGGCTCTGCCAGCAGCCCAGCACGTCCTGCGTGGTAGCGACGGTGGCGACGAGGGCGAGCGTGTTACGGATCATCGCGGGGGTGTAGTCGGCGGGCACCCCCGCGATGGCGTCGGACGGCACGACCGCCGTGTACCCGAGGTTCACCGCGTCGAAGACGGCGTTGGGGATGGCGACATTGGCCGAGACGCCGGTGACGACGAGGGTGCGGCAGCCGAGATTGCGCAGCAGCGCGTCCACATCGGTGCCGGCGATGGGCGAGAGGCCGTGCAGCCTGCGTACGACGATGTCCTCGTCGGCCACCTCGATGGGCGCGGCGATCCGGACCGCCGTTGTGCCGGAGTGCTGCTGCACGGGCAGGCGCCCGGCGGCCCGGAAGAGGCGGGCGTTGTGGTTGGCACCGCGCCCGTCGGGGCGCCGCTCGGCGACCGCGTGCAGCACCTGGACACCGGCCTCGTGGGCGGCTGCGACCAGCCGGGCGACATGGTGGAGAGCGCCGGATCCGCGCGCCGCCTCGGCGAGTTCGGGCAGTGCGCTGTCGGGGCCCACGACGCCCTGCTGGCACTCGACCGTCAGAAGCACGGTGGTGGCCGGATCGAGCTGCTCGGCGAGCTGTTTCCTGGACGGCACAGCTGCCCCTCTCGGTGGCTCCTGGTGTCTGCAGGCGGTCTTTCTGCTGACGGCCGGGCGCGCGAGGCTAACGGCCATTGCGCCAGGAGGGAAGAGGATCCATGATTTCTGACACCTGGTCAGCTAATGGGAAGGGGCGCCCCATGGCCATCATTCAGCGACGGGGCCGTCGGATCATGATGACGGACGCGGAACGCGACACGTACCTCGCGGAGCAGCGCACCTGTCGGGTCGCCACCGTCTCCGCCGACGGCCGCCCGCACATCGGCGCACTCTGGTTCACCTGGGACGGCACCTCGCTCTGGCTGTACTCGATCACCCGGTCCCTGCGCTGGTCACAGCTGCGCCAGGACCCGAAGATCGCGGTGGTCGTCGACGACGGGGTGGAGTACGGAGAACTGCGTGGCGTCGAGCTCTCGGGCGCGGCAGCCTTCGTCGGCGAGGCCCCTCGTACCGGCGAGGCATGTCCCGAACTGGACTTTCCGGAACGGCTGTTCGCGGCGAAGTACTTCGGGATGGACGTGATGCCGCACGACGGGCGGCACGCGTGGCTGCGGCTCACCCCGGAGGCGATCACCTCCTGGGACTTCCGGAAACTGGCAAACCCGGCCTGATTCCACCGCCCCGCCGTCACGAGGTCAGGCCGCACCGTCCCCGTTCAACGGAGCGTCGAAGTCCCGGCCCGCCGCACGCAGGGCCGCAACCGCCGCCCGGATCGACGGGCGGCGGTCCGCGTCCGCCCGCCACACGGCGTGGACGTGCCGTCTCATCTTCTGCCGCACGGGCACGAGCCGCACCCCATCCGGCACAGCTCCCCGCCCCAGCCGGGGCGCCACGCAGACACCCACCCCGGCGGCGATCAGCGCGAGCTGGGTGTGGTGTTCGCCCGCGAGATGAGCGATGCGCGGCTCGATTCCCTTGGAGCGCAGCGTGAACATCAGCCAGTCGTGACAGAACTCGCCCTCCGGCCAGGAGATCCAGTCGTCGTCGGCGAATTCCTCCAGATCCACTTCCGTCCGGTCCGCGAGCGGGTGACCGGCCGGCATCGCGATGTCCGGTGCGTCGTCGAGCAGTTCGGCCATCGCCAGACCGCCGGGGACCGGCAGCCTCTTGTTGCTCCAGTCGAGCACCACCGCTAGGTCGATATCGCCCCGCATCACGGCACGAATGCCGACTTCCGGCTCCAACTCGGCGGTGCGCACCTTCAGTTCGGGGTGGTCCGCGCGCAGCGTGGCAAGCATCGCCGGGAACAGTCCGCGCGCTGCGGTGGGAAACGCGCCGAGCCGGATCTCGCCCACCACCTCTCCGCGCTGAGCCTCGATGTCGGACTGCGCCAGCTCGACCTGGGACAGGATCCTCGCGGCATGGTCGGCGAGCAGCTGCCCCGCGTCGGTGAGCCGGACCCCGCGGCCGTTCCTGGCGAGGAGCTGCTGCCCCACTTCGCGCTCCAGTTTGGCCAGCTGCTGGGAGACTGCCGACGTGGTGACATGCAGGCCCTCGGCCGCGCCGCTCACCGAACCGAAGCGGGCGAGGGCGTCCAGAGTACGCAGACGCTCGAGGTTCAACATGTAAGCGATGCTACGCGAAGACTTACATAAAGTCTCACTTGTCCTACGCGGTTGAATTCGTCATCGTTGTCCTCATGACCGCCCCCACCGCGACCGCCGCCCCCACCCGGGCGACCGGTGTTCCCGCCCCCTCCTCCGCACGCCGCCCCGCACTGGACTGGCGGATCCGCTTCGCGGCACTGTCGCTCATCTGGGGCTTCAGCTTTCTCCTGATCAAGGTCGGCACCGAGGCGTACGCCCCGTTCCAGGTGACGCTCGGCCGACTCCTGTCGGGGACGGCGGTGCTGGCCGTCGCCATGGTGGTGCGCCGCGAGCGGCTGCCGCGCACCGCCCGCACCTGGGGCCATCTCGCCGTCGCCGCGTTCTTCCTCAACGCGCTGCCGTTCTCGCTCTTCGCCTACTCCGAACTGACCATCCCGTCGACGCTGGCCGGCATCTGCAACGCCACCTCGCCGCTGTGGGGGATGGCGCTGTCCCTCGTCGCGCTCTCCGAGGACCGGCCGACCCGTCGCCGCGTGGCGGGACTCGGCCTCGGCTTCCTCGGTGTGCTGACGGTGCTGGGCGCCTGGCAGGGCTTCTCCGGGCTGGACGTCAGCGGCACGGCGATGGCGCTCCTCGCCTCCCTCAGCTACCCGGTCGGCTGGATCTACGTCCGCAGGACCCTGGCGGGCAGCGGGTCGTCCACCCTCGCCCTGACCGGCAGCCAGCTCTTCCTCGGCACCGTGCAGATCGCCCTGGTCACCCCTCTGTTCACGTCGGCCCCGGAGGGCTTTCCCCTGCTGCCGACGCTCGCTGTCGTCGCGCTGGGGGCGCTCGGTACGGGCCTTGCGGTGCTGATGCAGTACGGCCTGGTCGAGGAGGTCGGACCGACGACCGCACAGATGGTCACGTACTTCATTCCGGTCATCGCCACCGCGGCCGGGGTCGCCCTGCTCGGCGAACAGTTGACCTGGAACACCCCGGTCGGCGCCCTGATCGTCCTGACGGGCGCCGCCCTGACCCAGAGCAGAGCCCGTAAGCCCAAGTCCCGACAGCTCGCCCCGTCCCGCCGGACCACCGCGTCCGAGCCCGAACCGCTCGCCCCGTCCCGCCGGACCACCGAACGCCACCCGGCTCAGCCGTAATTCATCTGCTCAGCCGTAATTCATCGGGCGGAGCGGTCCCGCCGCTGCCGCCACCGCATCCGCCAGCGGCTCGATGTCGGCCGCGGTGAGCGGTGACACGGTGAGCCGGACCCCCTGCGGTGCGGCGACCCGGAACCGCGCCCCGGGCGCCACCGCCCAGCCCGCGCCCAGCAGCCGGGCGACGGTCCCGGTCTCGTCGCTCACCGGCACCCACACATTCATACCGCTGCGGCCGTGCGCCTCGACACCGCGCTCCTTCAGCGCCCGGACGAGCGCGTCCCGCCGCTCCCCGTACGACCGGGCGACCGCGTCGGTGTCGATGGCGCCCGAGGTCAGCAGGTGCGCCACCGCCCGCTGCAGGAGCCTGCTGACCCAGCCGGGCCCCAGCCCCTGCCGCCCCAGGACCCGGTCGACCGTGACCGCGTCCCCGGTCAGCACGGCAACCCGCAGATCGGGCCCGTACGCCTTGGCGACCGACCGCACGAACGCCCACCGGTCCGTGACACCCGCCAGCGGATGCAGCGGCAGATCGACGATGGCGTGCCCGTGATCGTCCTCGATCAGCAGCACTCCGCGGTGACCGGCGAGAACGCGGCGCAACTCCTCGGCGCGCGCCGCCCCGACAGCGGCACCTGTCGGGTTCTGCGCGCGGTCCGTCACCACGAGCGCACGGGCACCGGCGCTCAGCGCCCCTTCGACGGCGTCGGGCAGTGGCCCCTCGTCGTCCACGGGAATCGGCACGGGACGCAGACCCAGCGCCGGTACGAGATCGAGCAGGGAGCCCCAGCCGGGGTCCTCGACGGCGACCGCGTCACCGGGCTTGAGATGAGCGACCAGCACCCGCTCGATCGCGTCCAGGGATCCGGAGGTGACGGCCACGGGCCCGGCCGGCACCCCGTCGGCGTCGAGGGCGGCACGTGCCGGAGCGGCGAACTCCGGGTCCACCGGCGCCTCTCCGTACATCCCCGGCCGCTCCGCATACGCCCGCGTGGCCGCCGCGAACGCCTCGTCCAGTGGTGGCAGCAACGCCGGATCAGGGTTCCCCTCTCCCAGGTCGCGCGCCCCGGGCGGCGCCTCGACCCGGAGCGAGCCACGCGCCGTACTGGCGGGGCGCGGACGCACCCGACTTCCCCGGCGACCGGCCGTCTCGATCACCCCGCGCTCGCGAAGGGTGCGGTAGGCGGCCGCGACCGTATTCGGATTGACCTCCAATTGGGCGGCCAACTCCCGCATGGGGGGCAGCACTTGCCCGGGCGCGAGCTCGCCCGACCCGACCGCTCGCTCAACACTCGCGGCAATCTCCGATGCACGCCGCCCGACGATTCGATACTCTTCTAGCACAAACACGATTATGCACTAGTGCAATGGAGTTGGCCATGCCGGACACCGCACCGCCGCAGACCACGGGCCCGGCGGCGGCAGCCCCGTACGAACCGACCGAGCGGACCGTCCCGACCCGTTCCCCGAAGCGGGCCTCGTACGACCGGAAGCTGGTCCACTCGATACTCGACGAGGCCTACCTCTGCCATCTCGGCTTCGTCCGCGACGGCGCACCGGTCGTCCTGCCCACGCTCTTCGGCCGGATCGGCGAGCGACTGTACGTACACGGCTCGACCGGCTCGCGGCCGCTTCGGCAGGCGGGCGAGACCACCCCCGGCCTGCCCGTCTGCCTCACGGTGACGCATGTCGACGGGCTGGTGCTGGCCCGCTCCGCCTTCCACCACTCGATCAACTACCGCTCCGTGGTGGTCCACGGCATCGCCCGCACGGTGACCGACCCGGAGGAGCGGCGTACCGCGCTCGACGCGATCGTCGACCATGTCGTCCCGGGCCGGACCGCGGACTCCCGCCCGGCAAACACCAAGGAGCTTGCCGCGACAGCCGTGATCCGGCTGGACCTCGACGAGGTGTCCGCAAAGGTGCGCACCGGCGGCCCGAACGACGATCCGGACGATCTCGCACTGCCGCACTGGGCGGGCGTCGTTCCGCTGTCCCGCGGCTACCGCGCGCCGCAGCCGTCGGACGACCTCGATCCGGCCATCGCGGTGCCCGACTATCTGACCGTTCTCTGATGCCCCGGGGGGCGGCCACCACCGGTGGCCGCCCCCGGCACAGTCAGGCGGGAACGGCCGCCCGGCGGCGGGCGCTCGCCGCACTGCGCGTCTCGGCGACGGCGAGTCCCGCCACCGCCGTGAGGAGCAGCAGCGTGCCGACCACCGTGGCCGCGGTGAGCTGCTCCCGGAGTACGACGACAGCGATGACCGCGGCGCTCACCGGTTCGAGCAGCATGATCACGGACACCGTAGCGGCCCGCACCACCGCAGCGCCCGCGAAGTAGAGGGCGTAGGCGAGCGCGGTAGGGACGGCCGCCACGTACACCAGCAGCCACACCACCTGGGCGGCGTCCGCGGTGTGCGGCACAAGCCCTTCCGCAGCCGCCATCGGCAGCAGCCCGAGCGCACCGATCCCGAAGGCCCACGCGCTGGTGGCGAGCGGGTCCGAACCGCCGCCGTCGCGGCCGAGCCACCGGGTCAGCAGGGTGATGGCGGCGTATCCGGAGGCGGAGAGCAGCGCCAGTGCGACCCCGGCAGGACGCACCGCAGCGCCTTCACCGCCGAGCACCAGCACGGCGAGCCCGGCGAGCGCGCCCAGCACCGCGGCGAGCCCCCCGCCGCCGAGCCGCTCCCCCATGGTCAGCCGCGCGCCGACGGCGATGAGTACGGGCCCGGCGCCGAGGGTGACGACGGTCCCGACCGCGAGACCGGTCGCTTCGACGGCCGCGAAGTACGCGCTCTGGAACAGGGTGAGGCCGACGCCGGTCCCGAGGATGCGCAGCAGACGACGCCGCCGTGACTCGGCGGGGACGACTGCGCGTCGTGGCCGCAGCACGAGCGCAGCGAGCAGCAGCACGAGACCGCCGGCGCAGCGCCAGAACGAGAGGGCGAGGGGACCGAGATCGCTGACCCGGAAGATCAGCGAGGCGGCAGCCCCTGCGGTCCCCCAGGCCACCCCGGCGACGATCAGATAGAACAGGCTCCGCCCGACGGGCAGGCGGGAAGCAGGATTCGGCACGTGCACTTCTCCTGAGGAAGACAGATGGTGGTCGCTCGGCTCGGCACGCGGGCAGCGACGATCCGCTCGGGGACTTCCCGAGCCCGGTCTTCGTCAGGAGTAGCGGCCCGCGTCAGGCGGCAGGCGGCGGAAGCACAGTCAGATGCATGACCGGCACATTACGTGGCGGCACGGCGGGCGGACAACTCACCCTCGACGGCATCCCGGCCCCCGTCCCCGCCCGGCCCCGACGCGACGGGTCCGGAGGGCGCCTTCGGCGTGGACGACTGGGCGATGAACGCACCGATCAGCACCATGGCGCCACCGATGAGCTGCGGCGCTGCGAGATGTTCCCCGAGCAGCACCCAGGCGAGCACGGTAGCGATGACCGCCTCCAGACAGGCGACGACACCCGCCACCGCAGGAGACAGCAGCCGCACCGAGATCACGCCGGTGACGTAGGCGATCACGGTGGCGAGCAGCACGATCCAGCCGAGCAGCAACCAAGCGGGAACCTCCGTGCCGTTCATGCCGGTGCTGCCGCCGAGGACCGACCAGTCCATCCCCCAGGGCCGCGCCACCACCGTGAGGACGGCTGCACCGATCAGCAGTCCGTACGCGATGACGCCGACCGGATGCGGAGGCTCCGCGTCCGCCGCCTTGTCCCCGCTCCCCGGATCGGAGAGGACGAAGTAGCCGACCTGGCAGCAGGCGGCACCGAGGGCAAGCAGCAGCCCGACGACATCGAAGCTCAGCCCGGACCACACCTCGACCACGCAGGCGAGACCGCCGACCGCGAGAACGACGCCGACCGCGGCGGCCCGGGTGACGGGACGGCGCTGCACGAACCGGACCCAGCCGAGGACGAGCGCGGGCGCCAGATATTCGACCAGCAGCGCGACACCGACGGGTATACGGGAGATCGCGGCGAAATAGCAGGCCTGGACGCCCGCGACGGCGAGCAGCCCGAAGCCCAGGAGCAGCACGGGACGGCTGCGTACGAGATCCCGGTGGCGCCACGCCACGGGAAGCATGACGAGGGCGGCGCCCGCCACCCGTAGCCACACCACATGGAGCGGGTCGAGCCCTGCCTCGATCAGCGGCTTGGCCGCCACCCCGGAACCACCGAATGCGAACGCCGAGGCCAGGGCTAGTCCCAGGCCGGCGCTTCTCCCCTGAGACGCGTGCATCGGCACATCATGACAGCTGCCGTCATGAGCGTCACCCCGGTGACCACTGTCGCGCGTAACACTCCGATACCACTATGGCCCCTGACCGGAGCACTACTGCATGCGCTCTCCGATCCGGGCGACGGCCAGGCCGTCCATGTAGTCGCGTACCCGCGTGATCAGTCCGTCCCGGATGTGGAGTATCAGCAGTCCGGGGTCGGGCTCGACGCCCTCCGCGACACCCCGGCCGACCACATCGCCGCCCTGCTGCGGCCCGCTCTCACAGCGCTGACGGAGCCACCGCAAGAAACGCCCGGCCCTCACAGCCCTGACAGAGCCGCCGCACCACCGCCATGTCGGGCCGGCAACGCCCTGACGGAAACCGCCACGCCGAGGCAGGCGCGTGACGAGAAGCCGTCAGTCCCCGCCCGGCGCATCCATGATCCGGCCGGCGAGCCGCACCGCATCGACGCCGGCCCGCTCCAGCACCTCGACAGCCCTGCATTCCGGGTCGTCGGCCAGTGCCGCGAGCAGATCGAGCCCGCCGGCCCGCACGTCCCCGCGCAGCTCCGCGCGCTCCCTGGCACCGGCCATCGCCGACAGAGCCGAGGGCGACCAGCCCTCCACCCCCGCGTCCCCTGCCCCGGCAGCCACCTGAGTAACGACCGGAACCGCGCCGGAGTCCTCCACGGTGCCCTGCCAGCGAAGCCCGTAACCGATGGAGCGCTGCACGAGGTAGCCGAGCACCTTCGCGAGCTCCGGTCCGCCCTCGAATGCGGTGCGGACCTCGGGATCCGACTCGATGAGGGAATGCAGCAGATGAGCCGTGTCGATCTGCCGGTCACCGTCACGCAGGGCGCGCCTGCGGGCACCCGTCACCACCGAGGCCAGCTCCACGGTGAGTCTGGCTCCGAGTTCAGCACGGTTCGGTGCGGGCTGCTGAGGAATCCGCGGCATCCGGTTTTGCACACCTCTCACCCCATCAGTCCCGGGGCGCCCGAGCATCCCCGGAAGGGCCCATTTACACATCCCGCCGAAGTTGGGGACACCAGAGCGGTTCCTCCTCCTTACGGATGAGATCTCGCTATTCGCGGATCCGATTGCCGGAAACGGCGCGCGCCGCCTTGCCCTGCACTCCGCGAGCCGCCCCGTACACGTCCCCCACATCACGCGTACGGCGGCCGGAAAGGAGCAACAGAAGTGAGCTGGTTGGCCGCCCTGCCGGCGATCGTCGGAACGGGGGCGCACCTACCGGGTCCACGGCCCCCGTGACGCCCTGCCCGCCGACCTGTTCCGGGCGGCGTTCCACTGCCACGACGACGGCCAGCACCCCGCACCTCCGACCGGTTCGACGTGGCGCCGATCTGGCGCACGAAGCGGACCCAGCAGATCTGACAGTTCATCAGTATTAAATGTTTTCGCTACTGCGGCTACGTTCCGCGACACCGTAACCCGACGAGAAGGGGTGGTCGCATGGCCGAAGTCAGTGCCGCAGCGCGTATCGAAGCGCCGGCCGAAAAGGTCTGGGCCCAGCTGACGGACTTCACCGCGTACGGCCAGTGGAACGCCACCCACACCAGCTTCCCCAAGGGCGGCCCGGCCACACTCGAACTCGCGGCCACCTACGAGGAGAACATGAAGCTCATGGGCTTCCCCGCCGAGGTGACCTGGACCGTGGCGGAGCTGGAGACCGCCCGGCTGCTGACCACCAAGGGCAAGGGGCCGATGGGCGTCGATCTGGCGATGCGCTACTCACTGACACCCGACGGCGATGCCACCACGGTCCGGATCGACGGAAAGTTCACCGGAGCCGCGGTCTCCCTGATGGCGGGCAAGCTCAAGGACTCGGCGACCGCGGCACTCGTCGAGTCGCTGCGCAAACTGGGCGGGCTGGTCGCCGCCTGACCACCACCGGACGAACGAAGGGCCCCGTGAATCCGCCCTCAGCCACAGGGCCCTTCGCACCACACCCGCCGGGACCACCCCTCGGGTCAGTGCTCGTCGGCAAGGATCAGATAGAGCTTCTTCCGGGCGTCATTGATCAGCGACAGCGCCTTCTGGCGCTGATCGGTCGAGCCGGTCTTCCAGACCTGGCCGAAGGCCTCCATCAGACCGAAGCCGGCCTGCCGGATCTCGTTGACGCTCTCCCAGTCGACCCCGCGCCCGACCTCTTCCCAGGGCGCGTCCGGCCCGGATGCCGCCTCGGTGCGGCCGGTGTCGGTGAGCGTGAACAGCTTCTTGCCGCCCTCGCTCGCGCTGACGATCAGCCCCTCGTCCTCCAGCAGCTGGAGGGTCGGGTAGACCGAACCGGGACTGGGCCGCCAGGCCCCGCCGCTGCGCTCGCCGATCTCCTGGATCATCTCGTACCCGTGCATCGGCCGGTCCTTCAGCAGCGCCAGGATCGAAGCGCGTACGTCACCGCGCCGCGCCCTCCCCCGGCCGCCACCGCGACCGCGCCCCCCACCGAACGGACCACCACCGAACGGGGGTCCGAACTGCCCGAATGCGGCACGGCGGCCCTCGAAGTCACCCCGACCGTGATGACCGGGCCCGCAGTGCCCATGTCCGTGCTCATGCTCGTGTCCATGTGAACGCATCGCTACGCTCCCTCCATCGCTGATCTGTCGCGATGCGTCAACGATATATCGGAACCGGTCTTACGGCAATCGCTTCGGAAGGGCCTTGCTTGCATACTTGCTCCGAGACGCACAGGACGAAGGCGATGCGACATGACTGCACCCGGCCCGGACCACGGCTACCTGCTCGACAACCGGCAGTCCGAGGCGGGCATCCGCTTCGGCGCCCTCGCCGAACTCTTCGACCCGGTGACCTTCCGGCATGTCGACCGGCTGGGCATCACCGCGGGCATGCGCTGCTGGGAGGTCGGAGCCGGCGGCCCCTCCGTTCCCGCCGGCCTGGCCGCGCGAGTCGGTCCGACCGGCGCGGTGGTCGCGACGGACATCGATGTGTCGTGGGCGCAGGGCGCCGCGGACGAAGTCGTCGAGGTACTGCGCCACGATGTCGCCGCCGATCCCCCGCCTCCCGGTGGCTTCGACCTGGTCCATGCCCGGCTGGTCCTGGTGCACGTCACTGACCGTGCCGAGGCGCTGCGCCGCATGATTCAGGCGCTGCGGCCCGGTGGTGTACTCCTCCTGGAGGACGCAGACCCCGGGTTGCAGCCGCTGCTGTGCCCGGACGAGTCGGGCCCCGAACAGCGCCTCGCCAATCGCCTCCGGTCAGGCTTCCGCGAACTCATGGCGGCCCGCGGTGCAGACCTCGCCTACGGCCGGACCTTGCCCCGGCTGCTGCGCGAGGCGGGTCTGGACGATGTGCAGGCCGATGCGTACTTCCCGATCACCTCCCCGGCGTGCACCGTGCTTGAGGCCGCCACCGTGCGCCAGATCCGCGACCGGCTCGTGACGTCGGGACTCGCCACCGACGAGGAGATCGACCGGCACCTGAAGAACGTCGCCACCGGACGCCTCGATCTGACCACCGCTCCGCTCGTCTCCGCGTGGGGACGCCGGCCGTAGCGCCCCTGGGAGACTCTCGGAATCCCGGGCCAGCCGCCTGGAATTGGCCTTGGTCCGCCGCTCTCCAGAACCTCTACGGTCATCCCATGAGGATCCGAATCGTCGACGCGTTCACCGACCGCCCCTTCACCGGCAACCCCGCAGCCGTCCTGCTCCTGGACTCCGACACCTTCCCCGCAGCCGACCGGCTCCAGCAGGTCGCTCTGGAGATGAACCTCTCCGAGACCGCCTTCGCGCACCCGCTGCCGCCGGGCGGAGAGGCGGACTGGGCGCTGCGCTGGTTCACCCCGGCCACCGAAGTGGACATGTGCGGGCACGCCACCCTCGCCACGGCCCACGTCCTGCGCACGACCGGAACGGCCGACGGAACGGTGCGTTTCGCCGCCCGCTGCGGGATCCTCACCTCCACTGCCCACTCGGACGGCTCACTCACACTCGACTTCCCCACAGCCCCGCTCGCGCCGGCCTCCACCCCGGCCGGACTGGCCGTCGCCCTGGGCGCGGAACCGCTGTCCGTCCACGACACCGGCGCCCACATCGGCGACCTCCTCGTCGAACTGGCCGACGAGGAGTCCGTACGCGGACTGACCCCGGACTTCGCCGGGCTGGCCGCCTGCTCACGGCGCGGCATCATCGCCACGGCCGCCGCCGAGGACCCGGCCCGTGGCTACGACTACGTCTCCCGCGGCTTCTTCCCCCGGGTCGGTATCGACGAGGACCCGGTCACCGGCAGCGCCCACACCGCGCTGGCCCCCTTCTGGTCGGCCCGGTTCGGCCGTGACGAGCTGACCGGCCTGCAGGCCTCCGCCCGTTCCGGCCTGGTCCGAACATCGCTGCGCGGCGACCGCACACTGCTGACGGGCAGCGCGGTGACAGTCGTCGACGGAGAACTGCTGACCACGTTCTGAGCGACGAGAGAGGGGGCGTACGCAATGATCGGTACGCCCCCTCCTTGCGCGCCACCCGCTCACGGCGTGGGCAGCCACCCCACCTTGCCGGCCAGCAGCGCGTATCCGACGAACGCCCCGATGTCGAGCAGCGCATGCGCCGCGACCAGGGGCCCGACGCGCCCCCAACGCCGGTACAGCAGCACGAAGACGACGCCCATCACCATGTTGCCGATGAACCCGCCGATCCCCTGATACAGGTGGTACGAGCCGCGCAGCACCGAACTCGCCACCAGGGCGGCCATCGGCGTCCACCCCAACTGTCCGAGTCTGCGCAGCAGATACCCGACGACGATCACTTCCTCCAGCACGGCGTTCTGGAGTGCGGAGAGGATCAGTACCGGGAACTTCCACCACACGTCGGGCAGCGACTCCGGAACCACCGTGAGATTGAAACCGGCGGCCCGCGCCACCAGATAGAAGGCCAGCCCGGCACTGCCGATGCCCGCCGCGATCACCGTGCCGCGCCCCAGGTCCGGCCCTGGTCTGGTCCGGTCGAAGCCGATGGCCCGCAGGCCCACACCCTCCCTGATCAGCAGATGCGCCACCAGCGCCACGGGGACCAGGGCCGTGGCGATGTCGAAGAGCTGCCAGGCGAGATCCAGCCATGGCCGTCCCGGGGCGTATGAACTGTTGAGCGTCGCGGCCTGATCCTTCAAACCCCCTGGTTTCGTC
The DNA here is from genome assembly GCF_045207415.1 of Streptomyces sp. NBC_00873. Classification (NCBI taxonomy): domain Bacteria; kingdom Bacillati; phylum Actinomycetota; class Actinomycetes; order Kitasatosporales; family Streptomycetaceae; genus Streptomyces; species Streptomyces sp. NBC_00873. Next base: position 7,612,814 of record NZ_CP108803.1, on the reverse strand, counting down.
AGTGATCCGACAAAACTGATCAGGGCAGACACTCCGCTGGCACCCAGTGAGAGAGCCAGCACCAGCACCGTTTCGGACCGTAGGATCCGCCGTGACACAGCCTCTTGGGGACAAGAATCAGCCACGCGCCCCTCCGTCACCTGTACACCTGCCTTCAGTTGTGCATTCGCATCTCATCCCACTCCCCGTCCCGCCAGTGTCTCGAATGCAGGTACGAAGATCATGCGCGACCGGCCGGGGGACCACCATTGACGACGGTGTGGTCCTCCTTTTCCTTGTTCATCCTCAAGGAGGGGCACCACCGACATGGGACGTCACAGCTTGCCCGACGGCTGAGCGACGGATGACAGCGGGGACGGTTCTCCGCCGCGTCGCCGCACCGTTGTCATCGCCGCCATGCCCGTCCTCGCCGTGGCGGCAGGTACGGCAGCCGCGGTGCAGGGTGGCGTGCTGTCGTTCTCGAAGTCGTGCGAGGACTCCGCGGTACGGCTCACAGTGATGGCCTCGCCCGACATCGCCCCCGCCGTGCGCGCCGTCGCCGACAAGGCACGCACGGACGAAGAAGCTCGCCGCGCCGTTCGCCGCACTGCAACCGGTGCCGGACGGTGCGACGGGTCTGTACGACACCACGCCGACCGCCTACAAGGAGGTTCAGTCGACGTATGTGTAGGGCAAGCTCAACGCCGTCGTGATCCTCACCGACGGTTCGAACCAGGACGACAAATCCATCTCCCGCAGCGGGCTGATCGCGGAGCTCGAACGGATCGCCGACCCTGAGCGCCCGGTACCGCTCCTCGCCATCGCGGTCGGCCCCGAGGCCGACCGCCAGGAGGTGGCGGAGATGGGCAAGGTGACCGGTGGCGGCAAGTACCGGGTCAACGACCCTGCCGAGATCCAGGCGGTGATCCTGCAGGCAGTGATGACGGCCGGGCAGGCCGGCCGCGCGGCCCAGGAGTAGCCGTGCCCAGGCGGGCACCGGCCGGGGACGGCAGACACCGGGCGCGCCGCGGCACACCCACTACGACACGGGGAGACCCACCGGCCAGCTGTGCACCGGTTCGCCGGAATGCATCAACTCGGCGTACCGGCGGGTGGTGGCCGCGAGCGTCGCGTCCCGGCCGAGCCCGGCGTCCACCCCCCGGTGGTACGTGTCCACCTGCCAGGACGCCCCGTTCACCCGCCGTTTGCAGCGCTCCTCGATGACCCCGAGGTAGTGGTCGCGGTCCGCGGGCTCGATGTTCCAGGCGTCGAGCCCCGCCGCGGCCAGCGGCAGCAGTTCGTCCCGTACGAGCTTGACGGCCGCCACCCGCGTCAGCCCGCCCGACCGCCCCGGCCGGGGCCAGACCAGCTCGGTGTCGATGCCTCGGCGGCAGGCGGTGTCGAAGTTCTCGGCTGCCGCGGCGAACGGCAGCCTGGTCCACACCGGACGGGACTCCTCGGCGAGCGCCCGCACCAGGCCGTAGTAGAGCGCGGCATTGGCGATCACGTCGGTGACGGTCGGCCCGGCGGGCAGGACACGGTTCTCGACACGGAGATGGGGGACGCCGTCGGCCAGGCCGTACACCGGCCGGTTCCAGCGGTAGACCGTACCGTTGTGCAGCACGAGCTCCTGGAGTCCCGGCACGCCGCCCTCGTCGAGCACCCGCAGCGGGTCCTCCTCGTCGCAGATCGGGAGCAGCGGCGGGAAGTAGCGCAGGTTCTCCTCGAAAAGCTCGTACGCCGAGCTGATCCATCGCTCGCCGAACCAGGTTCTCGGGCGCACCCCCTGGTTCTGCAGTTCGGGCGGCCTGGTGTCGGTGGCCTGCTGGAAGAGCGGCGGCCGCGACTCCCGCCACAGCTCCCTGCCGAACAGAAAGGGCGAGTTGGCGCCGAGGGCGATCTGAACGGCGGCGACGGCCTGGGCGGCGTTCCACACGTCCGCGAAACGCGCCGGGGTGACCTGCAGATGCAGCTGGACCGATGTACAGGCCGCTTCGGGTGTGATCGAGGTGGAGGTGCAGACCAATCGCTCCACGCCTTCGATATCGAGGGCGAAATCCTCGCCGCGCGCCGCCACTATCTGATCGTTGAGCAGCGTGTAGCGGTCCACGTCCGAGAGGTTCGCCGCGACCAGGTCCGCGCTGCCGAGGGTCGGCAGTATTCCGATCATCATGATCCCGGCAGCGACCTCGCCCGCCTTCCGGTGCGCATATCCGAGACCGGTCCTGAGCTCCTCGGCCAGCTGATCGAAAACACGACCGGCCAGGTGATGCGGAACTATGTTCACTTCCAGATTGAACATCCCGAGTTCGGTCTGGAAATCACGGCTCGCGATCCGCTCGAGCACCTCCGCATTCATCATCCGGGGCAGGCCGTCCGAACCCGCCAGATTGAGCTCGATCTCCATGCCCATGAGGTTGCGGGGGCGGTCGAACCTCTGCTCCGCCAGGAGCCTCCCCAGCCCCTCCAGGCACAGGTGGAGTTTCCTCCGGTACCTCTGCCGATCGGACAGGTCAAAGGCGCCCGCCACGACCTTCTCCCCCATCGAAGCGTCCCTCCGCCAGTGGGCAGCCCGCGGCCCAGGCCGCTCGCGTCACGATCGATAATGCCCAGGGGAGGTGATCCATAACGCCCCCATGGACAGCGCGGACCCAGTAATCTGATGGCGGCCGTCCCGGGCACATTCCGACGGCACGCAGCACGGTGCAGTTTCCGTCGGCCGGCGGTGGTAAAAAGCCGACGCGATTCGGCCTACCGCGGCTGCAGAAAAACACCAGGCGGTGGCTGCGCGGCTCACCACGAATCAGCAGAATCTCCGCATAATAAAGTCTCGATACCGCCTTGCCGGCAATACCTGCGGCGGCTAGTGGAAACACCGCGTGAACACGTGTCGTATAAACTCCGCGGACGAGGCAGAGAGTTGACGCACCGGCCAAGTCACCGGCCTCCTCTGGCCCCGCACGCCGACAGCGCCGTCTGCACCCGCCCACGCATCACCGTGTCTCCGAAGTGAGAGGCGACCCACTATGCCGCTGCACGTTCCCCCGGCTCCCGCGCCTGCCCTGCGCAGCGTCCTCGCGGCACTCGGTTCACCCACCGCAGTCCTCGAGGCCCGCACCCCGGCTCTCCGGTCCGTCCAGGGACCTCTGAGCCCCGAACTCCCGCTCCCCGTCCATGTACTGGACCGGATCGGCCCGAGCGGGCTCGCGCCGCGCACCCGGCTGACCGCGTGGCGCTTCCTGATCCGCAGCTCGGAGCGGGCCGTCGCCGCGGCCGATACCATGCTCACCCCGGACGGCTGGGCCTTCTCGCACTTCTTGGAGGGCCCTTACATCGCATCGACCGAACTCGCCCTGCGCCAGACGGAGACGGTGACACCCCACTACCAGCCCCGCCTGCTGTCGATCCCGGAGCTCTACATGCTGACGCTGTGGTTGCACGAGGACATCAAGGCCGACCCGTCGGGTGGCACCCTCGCCCCCACCGATCTTCTGGTACCGCTGGCTCCCGCCCCACCGGGTATCGCGGCACACCGCCCGCACCGGGTCGCCGATCTGCTCCCCGTCATGACCCTGCGCATCACCCCCGGCCCCGGCCCCCTGCTCGGTTCACCCGCCTGACCCCGTCCCGCCTCCGGCACGCCGTACTGTGCCCCGTCGCCGTTTCCGGTGGCGGGGCACAGTGCTGCGGGACACGCAGCGCGGGACGGCGGGCGCCCCCGGTCCCATCCGGACTAGTCCGGTCCGGCCACCCCGAACCACCCGAAGGGACAGTGCAGTTGTATTGAACCGTCCGCCCGGGTGATGCGTCATGAGAGTAGGAGCAGCGCTGCCGCGAAATCCCTGCGGATTGGCGCCCGTGGGGCAACACTGGAACCGGACCGATAGATACGGGGGGGCGGCCATGAACACCTCATCAAGCCGCAGGACACTCACTACAACGCAGCGAAAGAACCCAGCCATGTGCCAGCACAAGCCACCCTGCCCGACCGCCGACTCAGCCGACCGGGAAGCCGCACGCCTGATGGCACACCACCCGGAACAGGGCTGGAGCCTGCTGTGCAACGGCGTCCTGCTCTTCGAGGACACCGGTGAGCTGCTCCCGGACGGGCAGATCATCGCTCCGCACCGGCCGCTGGACGCCGGCCGGGTGATGAAGGCCGCCTGACCGCGGCCCGTAAGAAATGGGGCCGGCCCGGAGAAGATCTCCGAACCGGCCCCGAGGCATGTCCGCGTCACACCCGAACGGGTGGGTCAGTTGTCGTACTCGTCCAGCGCCGGGCAGGAGCAGACGAGGTTGCGGTCACCGAACGCACCGTCGATCCGGCGCACCGGCGGCCAGTACTTGTCGGCGGCCGAGACTCCGGCCGGGAAGACGGCCGTCTCGCGGCTGTACGCGTGCGTCCACTCCCCGCCGAGCATGGCGGCGGTGTGCGGGGCGTTGGTCAGCGGGTTGTCGTCCGCACTCCATTCGCCGGAGGCCACCTTCTCGACCTCGCCGCGGATGGCGATCATCGTGTCGCAGAAGCGGTCGAGCTCGGCGAGGTTCTCGCTCTCGGTCGGCTCGATCATCAGCGTGCCCGCCACCGGGAACGACATGGTCGGCGAGTGGAAGCCGTAGTCGATCAGACGCTTGGCGATGTTGTCGACGCTGATCCCGGTCGCCTTGGAGATCGGCCGCAGATCCACGATGCACTCGTGCGCGACCAGACCGGCCGGGCCGTTGTACAGGATCGGGTAGTGCGGTTCCAGACGCTTGGCGATGTAGTTGGCCGCGAGTACGGCGACCTGCGTCGCGCGCTTGAGGCCCTCCCCGCCCATCAGGCGTACGTACGCCCAGGAGATCGGGAGAATACCGGCCGAGCCCCAGGGCGCGGCCGAGATCGGTCCGACACCGGTCTCGGGGCCCGCGGCGGGCTGCAGCGGGTGGTTCGGCAGGTACGGCGCCAGATGGGCGCGCACGCCGACCGGGCCGACACCGGGGCCACCGCCGCCGTGCGGGATGCAGAAGGTCTTGTGCAGGTTCAGGTGCGACACGTCGCCGCCGAACCGACCGGGCTTGGCAAGACCGACCAGTGCGTTGAGGTTGGCGCCGTCGACGTACACCTGACCGCCCGCATCGTGCACCTCGGCGCAGATGTCGGCGACGTGCTCCTCGAACACACCGTGCGTCGACGGGTACGTGATCATGAGCACGGCGAGCTCGTCGCGGTGCTTCTCGATCTTGGCGCGGAGGTCCTCGACGTCGACCTCACCGTCGTCGGCGGTCTTCACCACGACGACCTTCATGCCCGCCATCACGGCGCTCGCGGCGTTGGTGCCGTGCGCGGAGGACGGAATGAGGCAGACGGTCCGCTGCTCGTCGCCGTTGGCCCGGTGGTACGCACGCACGGCGAGCAGGCCCGCGAACTCGCCCTGCGAGCCCGCGTTCGGCTGGATGGAGACCGCGTCGTAGCCGGTGACCTCGGCGAGGCGCTCCTCCAGCTCACGGATCAGCGTGAGGTAGCCCTCCGCCTGTTCGGCCGGCGCGAACGGGTGCAGCGCACCGAACTCGGGCCAGGTGATCGACTCCATCTCGGTGGTCGCGTTCAGCTTCATGGTGCAGGAGCCGAGCGGGATCATGCCGCGGTCCAGCGCGTAGTCACGGTCGGCGAGCTTGCGCAGGTAGCGCAGCATCGCGGTCTCGGAGCGGTGCTGGTGGAAGACTGGATGGGTGAGGATCTCGCCGGTGCGCAGCAGGGACTCGGGCAGCGCGTCGGCGGCAGCGGCGTCCAGCGCCTCGATGTCACCGTCGGCGCCGAAGGCGGCCCAGACGGCGGCGAGCTGCGCACGCGTGGTGGTCTCGTCGCAGGCGAGGGAGACCCGGTCGGCGTTGACAAGACGCAGGTTGACCCCGCGGTCGCGGGCGTCGGCCACGACATCCGCTGCCTTGCCGGGGACACGCACAGTGAGCGTGTCGAAGTAGGCGCCGGTCTCGACGTCGACCCCGGCCGCGCGCAGGCCCTCGGCCAGGATCGTGGCGTAGCGGTGGGTGCGCTGCGCGATCATCCGCAAGCCGTCGGGGCCGTGGTAGACCGCGTACATCCCGGCCATCACGGCGAGCAGCACCTGCGCGGTACAGATGTTGCTGGTGGCCTTCTCGCGACGGATGTGCTGCTCGCGGGTCTGCAGGGCGAGCCGGTACGCCTTGTTGCCGTCCGCGTCGACGGAGACACCGACGAGGCGGCCGGGCAAGCTGCGGGCGAACTTCTCGCGTACGGCCATGAAGCCAGCGTGCGGTCCACCGAAGCCCATCGGGACACCGAAGCGCTGCGTGGTGCCGACGGCGATGTCCGCGCCGAGGTCACCGGGCGAGGTCAGCAGGGTCAGGGCGAGCAGGTCGGCGGCGACGGTGACGATCGCGCCGAGCTCGTGGGCCTGCTCTATGAAGGGCTTGATGTCGCGGACGGCGCCGGAGGCACCGGGGTACTGGAGCAGCACGCCGAAGACACCGCGCCCGGCGATCTCAGCGGGGATACCCGCGGCGAGATCGGCGACGACGACCTCGACACCGGTCGGCTCGGCGCGGGTCTCGATCACGGCAATGGTCTGGGGCAGGGTGTCGGAGTCGACCAGGAAGACTCCGTCCTTGACCTTGCCGACGCGTCGGGCGAGCGCCATGGCCTCGGCAGCGGCGGTGCCCTCGTCGAGCAGCGAGGCGCCGGAGGTGGGCAGCCCGGTGAGCTCGGCGACCATCGTCTGGAAGTTGAGGAGCGCCTCCAGGCGGCCTTGCGAGATCTCCGGCTGGTACGGCGTGTAGGCCGTGTACCAGGCGGGATTCTCCATGACGTTGCGGAGGATCACCGGCGGGGTGAACGTGCCGTAGTAGCCGAGCCCGATCATCGGGGCGAGCACCTGGTTGCGGTCGGCCAGGGTGCGGAGCTCGGCAAGGACCTCGGCCTCGGTACGGGCCGACGGCAGCTGCAGCGCCTCCGCACTCTTGATCACATCGGGCACTGCGGCCGCGGTGAGGTCGTCGAGCGAGCCGTAACCGACCTGGGCGAGCATCTTCGCCTGCGCCTCGGCATCGGGGCCGATGTGGCGCTGCTCGAAGGGGATGCCCTGCTCCAGCTGGGAGAGCGGAGTGCGACGGGGGGTCATGGTGGAGGCCTCCTGGTCTGTCACGACCTGCGAGGGGCACCACGGCGCGGGTGCCCGGACGGCCTCCCCCTCTGTCATCTCAACCTGAGAGCTTCACCGGTGCGCCCTGAGGCATACCGGCTTTCACCGTCGGTGAGGGAGGGATCCGTCCCGGCTGCTGCCGCCACGAAACCCGCCCTGCTTTCCAGAGTGACCTCGTCCGTGCGGTACGGGGGCCTGAGAGATTCCGGGGAGGATTTGCTCCTTCGGCGCCTGCCGGATGTGCTCCGGAAGACTCTCCCGCACGGGGTCAGCAGCCATCACCAGCCTACCAGCGGGGCTCGCGACGGAATTCTCAAGTGGCCGACAGCCCGAATCTGCACTTTCGTAGTGCCTGTGGAGTAGCCGCGACCAATGGGAGGGACCGTGCAGACCGACATCGATCCGCGCAACCTGATCGGCCGCAAGGCATTCGACCGCAAGGGCACCAAGATCGGAACTGTGGACGAGGTGTACCTCGACGACGCGACCGGCATACCCGAGTGGGCAGCCGTGCGTACCGGACTGTTCAGCAGGGACGCCTTCGTGCCGCTCGAGCCCAGCGAATTCGTCGACGACGTGCTCCGGATCCCCTTCGACCGTGCGCTGATCAAGGACGCACCCGACTTCGGCGTGGGCCGCCATCTCTCGCCGGAACAGGAGCTTCAGCTCTACCGGCACTACGGTCTGGACTCGCCGCCCGACGAGCCGGGCCCGGACCGGGACTTCGGCAGGCTGGCCGGCCAGGACGAGTAGTCCGCCGGATCACTCACCAGCGGGAGCGGATCGGCCGGCTGCAGCTCCGGATCGTCGACACGGAACGTCCGCACCCGGCCGGGCGGTGACTCGGGTTCCTCGAACCGCACGGTCACCCGGCCCACTCCACTGCCCTGCACCCAGCCGTGGCCGAAGGTGTCATGGCATACGTCGTGCCCGGCGGGCCAGCGCCGGGCCGCGAGCTGTTCGGCGGTCTCCTGCTCCTGCACCCCGTCCGCCGGCTCGTCCCCGTGGCCGCCCGCGCGCTGTTCCTCACTGGCCGGGACCTCGAGCGCGGCCCGCTCACCGGCTGCCTGGGCGAAGAGATCCTCCTGCGTGTAGTCGGCGAGCCCAGTGACGCCCACCCCGAGCAGCCGCACCCCTCCGGTGGTGTCCACAGCCTCCAGGAGCCGCGCGGCGGCCTCTCTGACCACTGTGGGGTCGTCCGTCGGCCCCCGGAGCGTCTCGGACCGCGTGAGCGTCGAAAAGTCGTATCTGCGCACCTTCAGCACCACGGTGCGTCCCGAGCGCTCCGCGGCCCGCAGCCGCTGGACACAACGGTCCGCCAGGCGCTCGACCTCCGTCCTGACCCGGATCCGGTCGTGCAGATCCATGTCGAAGGTGTCCTCGACCGACACCGACTTGGCGTCTCGCTCGGCCACGACGGGGCGGTCGTCGTACCCGAGGGCCATGCGATGCAGCGCGACGCCGTGCGCCTTCCCCAGCAGCCGCACGAGCTCCGCCTCGCCGGCCGTGGCCAGGTCGTCGACCGTGGTCATCCCGGCCCGCCGCAGATGGTCCCCGGTGGCGGGGCCCACGCCGGGGAGGATCCGTACGGACATCGGGGCGAGCAGTTCCCGTTCGGTCCCCGGCTCGATGACCAGCAGCCCGTTCGGTTTCGCCTCCTCCGAGGCGATCTTGGCCAGCATCTTGGAGCCCGCGAGGCCGACCGAGCCGGTGAGTCCGGTGACGGCTCTGATGGCGTCGCGCAGCTGCTCGCCGATGGCCCGCGCCGAGGCGGTGTCGTCGGCCGCCCCACCGGCCTCCAGATCGACGAACGCCTCGTCCAGGCTGAGCGGCTCCACCAGTGGTGACAGCTGCCCCAGCAACCCCATCACCTGGTCGCTCACCGTCCGGTACAGGGTGAAGCGGGGCACCAGATAGGCGGCATTGGGCGCCAGCCGCCGGGCCTGCGCGGTCGGCATCGCCGAGTGCACCCCGAAGCGCCGCGCCTCGTAGGAAGCGGTGGCGACGACCCCACGGGGTCCGAGCCCGCCGACCACGACCGGTTTGCCGCGCAGGCTCGGTTTCGCCGCCTGCTCGGCCGAGGCGTAGAAGGCATCCATGTCCAGATGCAGGATGGTGGGCGCGGCTCTCACATCAACCGATGCTGCCCTACGGCACTGACAATCGCCGCGCCCCCGTTCCGCGGCCCGTCAGACGACGCGGTTGCGCCGCCGTGCGAGCTCGTCGGTGGGGTTGTTGCCGATCAGCGTCTCGCCCGTGTCCACCCGCTCACCGTGCAGCTGCGACAGTGCGGCGTCGACATCCCGCCAGACCACACCGACGGCGATGCCGAAGACCCCCTGGCCCCCCTGGAGCAGATCCACGACCTCGTCGGGCGAGGAGCACTCGTAGACGGTCGCGCCGTCGCTCATGAGCGTCATCCGCTCAAGATCCTGGAAGCCCCTGGCCCGCAGATGCTGGACCGTGGTGCGGATGTTCTGCAGGGCGACGCCCGTGTCGAGAAAGCGCTTCACGATCTTCAGCAGGACGACGTCCCTGAAGCTGTAGAGGCGCTGCGTGCCCGATCCGTAGGCAGGCCGCACGCTCGGCTCGACGAGCCCGGTGCGTGCCCAGTAGTCGAGCTGCCGATAGGTGATCCCCGCCGCCGCGCACGCCGTCGGCCCGCGATAGCCGATGTCGCCGACCGCTGCCGCCCCGTCCCCCGCCATCGCCGCCGGTTGAACCGGTTGCCTGATGGTGCGGTCGGCTGTACTTCCGTGCTGCCGGTACGGCCCACCCGCTGCCGTACCGTCGCCGCTTCTTCTCACGCCGACCTCCGTCCTTGACCTGCCATCTCGAAGGTAGGCAGTCGCTTGGGGTGCGTCAACGATCGCCACACTCGGCACGCCGAGTGATAATCACCCGGAGGGTGGTTTGCCGTGTCCCGTTCCCGGGAAAGGCTTGTCGAATGCGCTGACGGCGACCCTGCTGGACGGTCACTGGCTGTTGGTACCGAAGTCCTCCGGCGAGATCTGGTCGAGGAACTCCCGGAACTTCTCGACCTCGTCCTCCTGCTCGTCAGGGATGGAGATCCCCGCGTCGTCGAGCACCCCGTCACTGCCGTAGATCGGCGTGCCTGTGCGCAGCGCGAGCGCTATGGCGTCGGACGGTCGCGCGCTCACCTCGACCCCGCCGGCGAAGACCAGCTCCGCGTAGAAGACCCCTTCCCTGAGGTCCGTGATGCGGACCTCGGTGAGCTCCTGGCCCAGGGCCTCGAGCACATCCTTGAAGAGATCATGGGTCAGCGGCCTGGCCGGAGCCATGCCCTGCTGGGCAAAGGCGATCGCGGTCGCCTCACCAGGACCGATCCAAATAGGGAGGTACCGGTCGCCTCCCACTTCACGCAGGAGCACGATCGGTTGGTTGGAGGGCATTTCCACCCGGACACCCACAACGTCGAGCTCGTTCACACAGCAACCCTAGGACGTGCTCGGCAGGTTTGGGTAGTCGGGCTCCCCCGTGATCAGTGGAGCCGGATCCGCAGAGCGGTCTGCACAAGGGCCGAATGAAGCCGTACAGAGAGCTCCGCGAGCTCCTTCACCTTGGCCTCCGCATGGGCTCTGGTCTGCGGATTCCGGTGTCGGCGCAGTGGCGCGACCACCTGCTCGATCAGGCCGGCCTCGCGTTCCGCAGCCCCGCGCATCGCCCGCAGATGACGCGGTTCCAGACCGAATCGACCCAGATCCGCCACAAGTTTGGCAACGGTCACCGTCTCGGCGTCGTAGCCACCCTCCGCCGTCGGAGCGATGAGCCCGTACGACTCCCACTCCTTGAGCTCGCTCTCGGTGACCTCGGCGGCGGCCAGGAGCTCCGCACGCCCGATACGGGCCGCGGTGGCCCGCCAGGACTCGCCGTCCCAGGAACCGTCGCTCAGGTCCCGTGGACCCCCCTCGGCCGGCAGGGACACCTGCTCGCCGCGGGCCAGGGCGTCCAGGTGCTCGCGGATGACCTTGAGCGGAAGATAGTGGTCCCGCTGCATCCGCAGCACCTGCCCCAGCCGCTCGACGTCTTCGGGGCGGAATTTGCGGTAGCCGGAGGGGGTCCGCTGCGGCTCGACGAGCCCCTCGGCCTCCAGGAAGCGAATCTTGGAGATGGTGACTTCGGGAAATTCGTCCCGCAGCTGCAGGAGCACCGTACCGATGCTCATGGCCCGGTCGTCGGCGGCGGCGGTGCCGTGACCGGCACCGCCCGTCGGTGTTCTCAGCATGGACCTTCCCTGACGGGTCAGATGCCCCGCTGGCTTGCGTAGAAGACCAGCCGGTACTTCCCGATCTGCACTTCGTCGCCGTTGGACAGCGCGACGGAGTCGATGCGCTCACGATTGACGTACGTGCCGTTGAGGCTGCCGACATCCCCGACCGTGAAGCTGCCGTCGGGGCTCCGGCGGAACTCCACGTGACGGCGGGAGACCGTCACGTCATCGAGGAAGATGTCGCTCTGCGGGTGGCGGCCGGCCGTCGTCAGCTCGCTGTCCAACAGGAAGCGGCTGCCGGAGTTCGGACCGCGGCGCACCACCAGGAGCGCCGAGCCGAGCGGCAGGGCGTCGACGGCGGCCTGGGCCTCCGGTGAGAGGGAGGGCAAGGACGTCTGGCCCGTCGCCTCCGCCTCGTACGCCTCAAGACCGGAGATGGAGATGGTCGACGTCGTCTCCGAAGGACGCTCCGAAGACGCGCCTCCCCGAAGCGGCGCACCGCAGTTGGAACAGAAACGACTGGCCTCGGCGTTGCGATGGCCGCACCTCGTACAGACCGGCATGGACCCAAACCCTCCACCCGTACTTGAGGTTGATGGATCCCCGAAACCTATGCGGCCCGGACCGGCAGGGTCAACAGACGACGCGCCGGTTCCACCCGAAATGTCACCGCCCGGACCCGACACCTCGTCACGGAAGAGCGGGCGATCAGCGCCCTGCTCCTCGGCCTGGCCATGGCGCGGTGCGCGATGACGGGCCGCGTCATCGCGGGCGCTCTTGCCGAACAACTTCGCAAACAACTTCACGGGCGATTCCCCTTGACCGAAACAGACCCGCCCGTGGGGCAGGACGAACCCTGAATGAACACACCTGCCGACCCGGACATCTTCACAACGTCCGTATCCACTCGACAGTTTCCACCACGCGCCACCATTACGATGCGGCGACCCCCCGCAACCTCTTGCCCGTGTCCTCCGAGCCCCGTGTCCGGCGCCCTCACCGGGATGACGACCGAGCGTAGTCAGGCCGCTCCGCAGGTCGCAAGGCGTCCACGACGATGTCGTCCGCCTGCGCCACATGCACGGTCGCCTGCTCCTTCTCCAGCGTCTGCACGACACCACCGGGAATGTTCAGTGCCGGCTCCAGATCCTGCGGTTTGCCGATCACCTTGAAGACGTACGGTGAGGAGATGGACCGGTCGTCGACCTTGATGGCGCCACCGTCGCCGGAGAAGTACGTATTGGCCGCCACCCTCACCCCGTTGACCTCAATCGCCTCCGCTCCGGCCGCACGCAGCTCCTGGAGGGCGTCGAGCAGCATGTCTGCCTGCACCGCGTCACCCGGATCGTTGACCGTGAGCGTGATCCCGGGCCCGTGTGCCGCCACGGTGCCCGCGAGGATACCGAGTTGCCGTTCCTTCTCCACGGTCTGCTTACGGGCCTCCTCAGCCTGGTCCGAGCTGTTCTCCAGCTCTGTACGCTGATCGTCCAGACGCTGCTTCTCATCCTCAAGACGCTGCGTACGGTCATCGAGTTCATCGAGAATCCGGACCAGATCCTCCTGGCGGGCACCGCGCAGTGCGCTGTTGTCACTGTTCGACCGCACCTGGATCGCCAGACCCAGCCCCAGGACGAACAGCAGCAGCGCCACGATGAGTTGCGCACGGGTGACCCGGGGCGGCCACAGCCCGGCGATCAACCGCTGGCGCCCGGTGAGCTGCTCGGGCATGTCGGCCTGCTGCTCGCCAGTACGCTCCTGGTCACGGGGAAGCTCTTCGTTGCTCATCGGCCTCAGGCCCGGAAGACGTGCCGGCGGATCGCCGCGGCGTTGGAGAAGATGCGGATACCGAAGACGACGACCACACCGGTGGAGAGCTGCGCTCCGACACCCAGCTTGTCGCCCAGGAACACGATCAGTGCGGCCACGACGACGTTCGAGAGGAACGACACCACGAAGACCTTGTCGACGAAGATGCCGTCGAGCATGGCCCGCAGACCACCGAAGACTGCATCGAGAGCAGCCACGACAGCGATCGGGAGATAGGGCTCGACCACCGCCGGCACCTCGGGCCGGACCAACAGTCCGACCACGACTCCCACGACGAGGCCCAGTACGGCGATCACGATGTGCCCTTCCCTGTGTCTGCCGCACCACTGCCGGTGTCTGCGGCCTTCGGCTCTGCTGTTCGTACGATGAGGCTGGGCGCAGCCGGGAGGCGCACCTCGTCCTGGACGGACATGCTGGTCCGGATGTCGAAGGTGTCCTTCAGCGCCCTCAGGTACTGGCCGTCGGCACTGTCCTCGAAAGCGGTGCTGAGCCGCTTCCCGTCCCCCACCGCAAGCACCGTGTACGGCGGCACGAGCGGTCTGTTGTCGACCAGTATGGCGTCGCCCGCGGCGCGGATCGCCGACAGGGCCGTCAGCCGCTGCCCGTTGATGGCGATGGACTCCGCACCGGACTGCCAGAGGCCGTTGACGACCCGTTGCATGTCCCGGTCGCGCACCCGCCCCGTGTCGGTGAAACCAGTGGTCTCACGCGGTCCGCCGCCGCCCTGGTCGGTGCCCTTGGCATCGTCGACGACAAGTTTCACACCGGGTCCCTTGACGGCGGTCGCCCCGGAGAGCAACGCCACGAGCTGGCCCTGGTCCCCGCCATGCTTTTCCAACGCTTTACGTTGCCGCTCGCCCACGTCGTCACGGGCTTTGTCGACCTGGGACTCCAGCTTGTCGGCCGCCGACGTCTCCGTGTCGATACGTTCGATGAGCTCCCCGCGCTCCTTGGCCAGAACCGGCGCCGATACACGCGCCTCCGCGGCGCCCAGGGTGACGACGAGAGCAGCCAGCACAAGGCCCGCCGCGAGGCCCAGTTTCGCCTTCAGTGTGCGGGGCATGGCCGCACTCCCGTCGGCCTTGCGCTTGGCCGTGGCCTCGGCGTAGCCGTCGTCCAGGCTGTGGTCCATGACATTGGTCAGCAGCGACATGGACGCGTCAGGGCGCGCGGGCGGCGAGGGGGTACTCCGATCGGGGGGCTGCTGCGACATGCCGCACATCGTCGCACGCCGCAGCTAGTACCGCCGAATGGCCCCACCCGCGCGCCGGGAAGCGTCTGCGCGACACCTCCCGGCGCACCGGCGGCAGGTCACTGACCTGCGCTGTCCACGATCGCCGACCATTCGTCGAGCAGCGCCTGCGCCGAAGCGTCGTCGGGGCCCTCCGCCCACAGATGGGTGACGGCCTCGGCCGGGTCGGGAAGCACCATCACCCAGCGCCCGTCCGCCTCGACGACCCGCACGCCGTCGGTGGTGTCGACGTCACGGTCCCCGGCGGCTTCCACCACCCGACGCATGACCAGTCCCTTGACGGCCCAGGGCGTGGCCAGATCGCGGCGCAACACGTGCGCGAGGGGAATCCGGGCATCGATCTGGCTGAGCGTGAGCTGGGTCCGCGCGACGAGCCCGAGAAGCCGTACGAAGGCTGCCGAACCGTCGAAGACGCTGCTGAATTCGGGGACGATGAAACCGCCCCGCCCGTCTCCTCCGAAGATGGTGCCTTCCTCGCGTCCCACGCGCGTCAGGTCGTCCGGCGATGTCGTCGTCCATTCCACCTGCGTGCCGTGGTAGGCGGCGACCTGCTCGGCGACCCTCGTCGTGGTCACCGGCAATGCCACCCGGCCGCTGCGCCGCTCGGCGGCCACCAGGTCGAGCAGGACCAGAAGGGCCCGATCGTCCTCAACGATCCGGCCCCGCTCGTCGACCAGGGAGAGCCGCTCCCCGACCGGGTCGAAGCGCACGCCGAATGCGGCCCGTGCCGAGGAGACGATCTCCCCGAGCCGCACGAGCCCGGAGCGTCGGGCGTCGGCGGACTCCGTGGGCCGTGATTCGTCGAGCCCGGGATTGATGGTCAGCGCGTCCACGCCGAGCCGCCCGAGCAGACTGGGCAGAACAAGTCCGGCACTGCCGTTGGACGCATCGACGACAACCTTGAGACCGGCGGCGGAGATCCCGGCGGTGTCCACATTGCGCAGCAATGACCCTGTGTAGGAGTCGAAGACGCTGGACGGAAAGTGCAGATCCCCGATCTCCCCCGGGAAGGCCCGGCGGTACTCCTGGCGGGCGTAGACCCGGTCCAGCTTCCGCTGCCCCGCCTGGGAGAGGTCTGCCCCCCGCTCGTCGATGAACATGATGTCCACCGAGTCCGGCACCCCGGGCGACGTACGGATCATGATCCCGCCCGCGCTGCCCCGAGCGGTCTGCTGACGTGCGACCGGAAGCGGCACGTTCTCCAGGTCCCGTACGTCGATGGCACTGGCCTGCAACGCTGAGATCACGGCCCTCTTCAGCGCACGGGCGCCGCGGGAGTGGTCACGGGCGGTGGTGACGGTCGACCCCTTCTTGAGGGTGGTGGCGTACGCACCGGCGAGCCGGACGGCGAGCTCCGGCGTGATCTCCACGTTCAGGATTCCTGAGACACCTCGGGCACCGAAGAGATGTGCCTGCCCCCGTGACTCCCAGATCACCGAGGTGTTGACGAAGGCGCCGGCCTCGATGGTCTTGAACGGGTAGACCCGGACATTGCCCTGAATGATCGATTCCTCACCGACCAGGCACTCGTCCCCGATGACCGCACCGTCCTCGATGCGGGCAGCCCGCATGATGTCGGTGTTCTTGCCGATCACGCAGCCGCGCAGATTGCAGTGCTGGCCGATGTAGACGTTGTCGTGGATCACCGCCCTGTGCAGAAACGCCCCGGTCTTGACGACGACGTTCGAACCGACGACCGTGTGCTCGCGGATCTCGACACCGGCCTCGATCTTCGCGTAGTCCCCGATGTAGACGGGTCCGCGGAGCACCGCATCAGGATGGACCTCGGCGCCTTCCGCAACCCATACACCGGGCGAGATCTCGAAGCCGTCGATCTCCACGTCGACCTTGCGCTCCAGGACGTCGGCCTGAGCCTTCACATAGCTCTCGTGCGTGCCCACGTCCTCCCAGTAGCCCTCGGCGACATAGCCGTAGATCGGCTTGCCTTCCTTCATGAGCTGCGGGAAGACATCACCGGACCAGTCCACCGAGACGTCGGCCTGGACGTAGTCGAAGACCTCGGGTTCCATGACATAGATGCCCGTGTTGACGGTGTCCGAGAAAACCTGGCCCCAGGTGGGCTTCTCCAGGAATCGCTCGACCTGACCCGCCTCGTCGACAATCGTGATTCCGAATTCCAGTGGATTCGGAACTCGGGTCAGGCACACCGTGACCAGCCCGCCTTTTTCCTTGTGGAAGGCGATGAGGTCGGTCAGGTCGAAGTCCGTGAGCGCGTCGCCGGAAATGACGAGGAAGGTGTCGTCCTTGAGTGCTTCCTCGGCGTTCTTTACGCTGCCGGCTGTCCCGAGAGGTTTCTCCTCGTTGGCATAGCTGAGCTCCATCCCGAGCTCTTCGCCGTCGCCGAAGTAGTTCTTGACGAGGGAGGCGAGAAACTGGACGGTCACGACGGTCTCATTGAGCCCATGCCGTTTCAGCAGCCGCAGCACATGCTCCATGATCGGCCGATTGGCGACGGGCAGGAGCGGCTTGGGCATGCTGGAAGTCATGGGGCGAAGGCGTGTGCCTTCACCACCAGCCATCACGACGGCCTTCATGTCGGCAACGTCCTCCTTGAAGAGACGACGGTTTAGCCGACTTCGCCCGTCAGGGCAACATCTCAGAGTTCAGCCGCGGACCGGCCACACTGCGCGGCACCGCATCAAACGAGCTCAATCGGCTACTGCATCCGCCTTGACGAGTCGGCGGACCTGAACCACGTAGAGGATTCCTGCCCACCAATAGAGCGTTGTACCCCATCCTGCGAACGCCCATCCGAAAACGGCGGCCAGCGATCCAAGCCAACCACTTGCGTCGCTGAGCAGCAACAAGGGGAAGGCGTACATCAGGTTGAACGTAGCCGCCTTCCCCAGGAAGTTCACCTGGGGTGGTGGATAGCCGTGGCGTCGCAGGATTCCAACCATCACGAGAAGCATCAGTTCACGGGCCAGGAGTGCCGCTGTGAGCCAGAGCGGAAGGATCTCCCGCCAGGTCAGTCCGACGAGGGTCGAAAGGATGTAGAGGCGATCAGCGGCCGGGTCCAGGAGCCGCCCGAGGCTGCTGATCTGGTTCCATCGGCGGGCGAGTTTACCGTCGAGGTAGTCGCTGATGCCGCTGAGCATCAGCACGAGCAGCGCCCAGCCATCGCTCTTGGGCCCGCCGAACTCAGGGCGAAGAATCAGCCACAGGAAGAGCGGTACCCCGACCAGGCGCGCCATGCTGAGGATGTTGGGGATGGTGAGGACCCGGTCCGTCTGAACCCGAGTCTCCTGGACCTCCACCCGGGGGCCTCCTGTGAACGTGCCAATGATGCCCCCTGACCCTACCCTCAGCCTTCGCCGGCACCTGCACGGGGGTGACAAAGGGGGCATTGTGAACGCAGAAAAGCCCCGCACCAGAGGTGCGGGGCTTTCCCGGAATAATTGTTCGGCGGCGTCCTACTCTCCCACAGGGTCCCCCCTGCAGTACCATCGGCGCTGAAAGGCTTAGCTTCCGGGTTCGGAATGTAACCGGGCGTTTCCCTAACGCAATGACCACCGAAACACTATGAAATTAACCAACACCGGGCAACAACACGGCCGTTCGTTATTTCAGAACTAACACAGTGGACGCGAGCAACTGAGGACAAGCCCTCGGCCTATTAGTACCAGTCAGCTCCACCCGTTACCAGGCTTCCACATCTGGCCTATCAACCCAGTCGTCTACTGGGAGCCTTAACCCCTCAAAGGGGGTGGGAATACTCATCTCGAAGCAGGCTTCCCGCTTAGATGCTTTCAGCGGTTATCCTTTCCGAACGTAGCCAACCAGCCATGCCCTTGGCAGGACAACTGGCACACCAGAGGTTCGTCCGTCCCGGTCCTCTCGTACTAGGGACAGCCCTTCTCAATATTCCTACGCGCGCAGCGGATAGGGACCGAACTGTCTCACGACGTTCTAAACCCAGCTCGCGTACCGCTTTAATGGGCGAACAGCCCAACCCTTGGGACCGACTCCAGCCCCAGGATGCGACGAGCCGACATCGAGGTGCCAAACCATCCCGTCGATATGGACTCTTGGGGAAGATCAGCCTGTTATCCCCGGGGTACCTTTTATCCGTTGAGCGACAGCGCTTCCACAAGCCACTGCCGGATCACTAGTCCCGACTTTCGTCCCTGCTCGACCCGTCGGTCTCACAGTCAAGCTCCCTTGTGCACTTACACTCAACACCTGATTGCCAACCAGGCTGAGGGAACCTTTGGGCGCCTCCGTTACTCTTTAGGAGGCAACCGCCCCAGTTAAACTACCCATCAGACACTGTCCCTGATCCGGATCACGGACCCAGGTTAGACATCCAGCACGACCAGAGTGGTATTTCAACGGCGACTCCACAACCACTGGCGTGGCTGCTTCAAAGTCTCCCACCTATCCTACACAAGCCGAACCGAACACCAATATCAAACTGTAGTAAAGGTCCCGGGGTCTTTCCGTCCTGCTGCGCGAAACGAGCATCTTTACTCGTAGTGCAATTTCACCGGGCCTATGGTTGAGACAGTCGAGAAGTCGTTACGCCATTCGTGCAGGTCGGAACTTACCCGACAAGGAATTTCGCTACCTTAGGATGGTTATAGTTACCACCGCCGTTTACTGGCGCTTAAGTTCTCAGCTTCGCCGACCCGAAAGTCAGCTAACCGGTCCCCTTAACGTTCCAGCACCGGGCAGGCGTCAGTCCGTATACATCGCCTTACGGCTTCGCACGGACCTGTGTTTTTAGTAAACAGTCGCTTCTCGCTGGTCTCTGCGGCCACCCCCAGCTCATGGAGTAAATCCAATCACCAGTGATGGCCCCCTTCTCCCGAAGTTACGGGGGCATTTTGCCGAGTTCCTTAACCATAGTTCACCCGAACGCCTCGGTATTCTCTACCTGACCACCTGAGTCGGTTTAGGGTACGGGCCGCCATGAAACTCGCTAGAGGCTTTTCTCGACAGCATAGGATCATCCACTTCGCCACAATCGGCTCGGCATCAGGTCTCAGACTCATGTGTGACGGATTTGCCTATCACACGCCCTACACCCTTACCCCGGGACTACCACCGCCCGGGCTGGACTACCTTCCTGCGTCACCCCATCGCTTACCTAGTACAAGTCTGGTTCGTCGGCTCCACCACTACCCTCAACTCCGAAGAGATCGGGCCGGCTTCACGGACTTAGCATCGCCTGATTCAGTATTGGGCGTTTCAAAGCGGGTACCGGAATATCAACCGGTTGTCCATCGACTACGCCTGTCGGCCTCGCCTTAGGTCCCGACTTACCCTGGGCAGATCAGCTTGACCCAGGAACCCTTAGTCAATCGGCGCACACGTTTCTCACGTGTGTATCGCTACTCATGCCTGCATTCTCACTCGTGAACCGTCCACAACTCGCTTCCGCGGCTGCTTCACCCGGCACACGACGCTCCCCTACCCATCCCAGCAGGCGTTGGCCCTATACGCTGGAATGACACGACTTCGGCGGTACGCTTGAGCCCCGCTACATTGTCGGCGCGGAATCACTTGACCAGTGAGCTATTACGCACTCTTTCAAGGGTGGCTGCTTCTAAGCCAACCTCCTGGTTGTCTCTGCGACTCCACATCCTTTCCCACTTAGCGTACGCTTAGGGGCCTTAGTCGATGCTCTGGGCTGTTTCCCTCTCGACCATGGAGCTTATCCCCCACAGTCTCACTGCCGTGCTCTCACTTACCGGCATTCGGAGTTTGGCTAAGGTCAGTAACCCGGTAGGGCCCATCGCCTATCCAGTGCTCTACCTCCGGCAAGAAACACACGACGCTGCACCTAAATGCATTTCGGGGAGAACCAGCTATCACGGAGTTTGATTGGCCTTTCACCCCTAACCACAGGTCATCCCCCAGGTTTTCAACCCTGGTGGGTTCGGTCCTCCACGAAGTCTTACCTCCGCTTCAACCTGCCCATGGCTAGATCACTCCGCTTCGGGTCTTGAGCGTGCTACTAAAACGCCCTATTCGGACTCGCTTTCGCTACGGCTTCCCCACACGGGTTAACCTCGCAACACACCGCAAACTCGCAGGCTCATTCTTCAAAAGGCACGCAGTCACGACTGTTGCTCCGAAGAACAACAGCGACGCTCCCACGGCTTGTAGGCACACGGTTTCAGGTACTATTTCACTCCGCTCCCGCGGTACTTTTCACCATTCCCTCACGGTACTATCCGCTATCGGTCACCAGGGAATATTTAGGCTTAGCGGGTGGTCCCGCCAGATTCACACGGGATTTCTCGGGCCCCGTGCTACTTGGGTGTCTCTTAAACGAGCCGTCAATGTTTCAGCTACGGGGGTCTTACCCTCTACGCCGGACCTTTCGCATGTCCTTCGCCTACATCAACGGTTTCTGACTCGTCTCACGGCCGGCAGACCGTGAAAAAGAGATCCCACAACCCCGCATGCGCAACCCCTGCCGGGTATCACACGCATACGGTTTGGCCTCATCCAGTTTCGCTCGCCACTACTCCCGGAATCACGGTTGTTTTCTCTTCCTGAGGGTACTGAGATGTTTCACTTCCCCTCGTTCCCTCCACACTGCCTATGTGTTCAGCAGCGGGTGACAGCCCATGACGACTGCCGGGTTTCCCCATTCGGACACCCCCGGATCAAAGCTCGGTTGACAGCTCCCCGGGGCCTATCGTGGCCTCCCACGTCCTTCATCGGTTCCTGGTGCCAAGGCATCCACCGTGCGCCCTTAAAAACTTGGCCACAGATGCTCGCGTCCACTGTGCAGTTCTCAAACAACGACCAGCCACCCATCACCCCACCCTTATCAGGTGAGTTCACTGGGGCCGGCAACTGAAGGCGACCATACGGCCGTACCCTCAGATACCCAACAACGTGCCCGACACAACCGATCCCTTCCCACGTTCCACGCCGAAGCAGTACTAGTGAAAAACAACCTGTCGTGCCGAATAGTCAACGTTCCACCCATGAGCTACCACCGTCGAACATTTGCCGACGTAGTGGCCTCTGACCAAGCAGGCTTGGTAAGAAGTGCTCCTTAGAAAGGAGGTGATCCAGCCGCACCTTCCGGTACGGCTACCTTGTTACGACTTCGTCCCAATCGCCAGTCCCACCTTCGACAGCTCCCTCCCACAAGGGGTTGGGCCACCGGCTTCGGGTGTTACCGACTTTCGTGACGTGACGGGCGGTGTGTACAAGGCCCGGGAACGTATTCACCGCAGCAATGCTGATCTGCGATTACTAGCAACTCCGACTTCATGGGGTCGAGTTGCAGACCCCAATCCGAACTGAGACCGGCTTTTTGAGATTCGCTCCGCCTCGCGGCATCGCAGCTCATTGTACCGGCCATTGTAGCACGTGTGCAGCCCAAGACATAAGGGGCATGATGACTTGACGTCGTCCCCACCTTCCTCCGAGTTGACCCCGGCAGTCTCCTGTGAGTCCCCATCACCCCGAAGGGCATGCTGGCAACACAGAACAAGGGTTGCGCTCGTTGCGGGACTTAACCCAACATCTCACGACACGAGCTGACGACAGCCATGCACCACCTGTATACCGACCACAAGGGGGGCACCATCTCTGATGCTTTCCGGTATATGTCAAGCCTTGGTAAGGTTCTTCGCGTTGCGTCGAATTAAGCCACATGCTCCGCTGCTTGTGCGGGCCCCCGTCAATTCCTTTGAGTTTTAGCCTTGCGGCCGTACTCCCCAGGCGGGGAACTTAATGCGTTAGCTGCGGCACCGACGACGTGGAATGTCGCCAACACCTAGTTCCCAACGTTTACGGCGTGGACTACCAGGGTATCTAATCCTGTTCGCTCCCCACGCTTTCGCTCCTCAGCGTCAGTAATGGCCCAGAGATCCGCCTTCGCCACCGGTGTTCCTCCTGATATCTGCGCATTTCACCGCTACACCAGGAATTCCGATCTCCCCTACCACACTCTAGCCTGCCCGTATCGACTGCAGACCCGGGGTTAAGCCCCGGGCTTTCACAACCGACGCAACAAGCCGCCTACGAGCTCTTTACGCCCAATAATTCCGGACAACGCTTGCGCCCTACGTATTACCGCGGCTGCTGGCACGTAGTTAGCCGGCGCTTCTTCTGCAGGTACCGTCACTTTCGCTTCTTCCCTGCTGAAAGAGGTTTACAACCCGAAGGCCGTCATCCCTCACGCGGCGTCGCTGCATCAGGCTTTCGCCCATTGTGCAATATTCCCCACTGCTGCCTCCCGTAGGAGTCTGGGCCGTGTCTCAGTCCCAGTGTGGCCGGTCGCCCTCTCAGGCCGGCTACCCGTCGTCGCCTTGGTAGGCCATCACCCCACCAACAAGCTGATAGGCCGCGGGCTCATCCTTCACCGCCGGAGCTTTTAACCCCGTCCCATGCGGGACAGAGTGTTATCCGGTATTAGACCCCGTTTCCAGGGCTTGTCCCAGAGTGAAGGGCAGATTGCCCACGTGTTACTCACCCGTTCGCCACTAATCCACCCCGAAGGGCTTCATCGTTCGACTTGCATGTGTTAAGCACGCCGCCAGCGTTCGTCCTGAGCCAGGATCAAACTCTCCGTGAATGTTCTCCCGTAATCGGGATGACACACACGAGAGCGGAACGACCGGTCGGAATAGGACCGATCGTTCACAGCGTCCTCGCTGTGTAATTGCCTACCGGAACCGTGAGGCCCGGCAGGACTTTCAAAGGAACCTCCAACCTGCCGAAGCAGGCCGGGGTATCAACATATCTGGCGTTGACTTTTGGCACGCTGTTGAGTTCTCAAGGAACGGATGCTTCCTTTGTACTCACCCTCTCGGGCTTTCCTCCGGGCTTTCCCTTCGGTCTTGCGTTTCCGACTCTATCAGACTCTTTCGTGTCCGATTCCCGGTCGAAGCGGGCCCTCTGCGAAGCAGAAGATTTGTTACTGCGCTTTCCAGTTCTTCGCTTTCGCGTTTCCCTTTCCGGCGAGTCCGACTCTATCAGGCCTTTTCCATTTCCTTGACCAGCTGTCTGCAGGCATGCAGGTGCCGAATCCGGTTTAAGGTCTGGGCTTGATAGTCGCCGCCGACCCCCGACTGAATGTCATGTTGGGGCCAGGCAGGAGTACGACAGTACAGGCCGCAGGTAGTCGAGGCAAATCGTTTCCGGTGCACCCCTAGGTCCGCGAAGCTGCAGGACTCGGGCGGAACCGGGACTTCTTATGACTTACGCTGCTGAACAGTACGCCGTCCCCTACAGGCCGCGGCGGCGCCGAGTGAAGCTTCACCCTGGGAGGCTCCCCATGACCACTGTGACGTCCCCTCTTGCCGGACGCGCCATCGGACTCGCGGAGGTACCCGACCCGGTCTTCTCCGGCGCGATGGTGGGGCCCGGAACTGCCATCGATCCTGTGCGCGAGCCGTCCGAGGCCGTTTCGCCGGTGGACGGAATCCTTGTCTCCCTGCACCCGCACGCGTTCGTCGTCGTGGACGGGCATGGGCACGGGGTGCTGACCCACCTGGGCATCGACACCGTGCAACTCAATGGCGAGGGCTTCGAGCTTCTCGTCAACAAGGGCGACACCGTCACGCGCGGTCAGGGCATCGTGCGCTGGAACCCGGTCGCGGTGGAAGAGGCCGGCAAGTCCGCGATCTGCCCGATCGTGGCGCTGGAGGCCACTGTCGAGTCGCTCTCCGACGTCCGTGAGGACGGGGAAGTGAAGGTCGGCGACGCGCTCTTCGGTTGGCAGTGACGCACTCGGCGCAGTAACAGGCAGTCGGTACACATCGCGGTGGCACGGGATCGCCGCACAATCGGAGACGGTGAAATGGAGACAACGCTGCGAGGCGTCGGCGTGAGCCACGGTGTGGCGATCGGCGAGGTTCGGCACATGGGTACGGCTGTCCTGGAGCCGCCGGCCAAGCAGATCCCGGCGGAGGAGGCCGAGCGCGAGCAGGGACGTGCTCGCCAGGCTGTGGACGCTGTTGCGGCCGACCTGAATGCGCGCGGCAATCTGGCCGGCGGCGAGGCGCAGGCCGTGCTCGAGGCACAGGCCCTGATGGCGCAGGACCCCGAGCTGATGGCCGATGTGGACCGGCGGATCGCCGTCGGGAGCAGTGCCGAGCGTGCGGTGTACGACGCCTTCGCCGCCTATCGGGCTCTGCTCGCCGCTGCCGGGGAGTACCTGGCGGGGCGGGTCGCGGACCTCGACGACGTGCGCAACCGGATCGTGGCGCGGTTGCTCGGTGTGCCGATGCCGGGTGTACCGGACAGCGACGAGCCGTACGTACTGATCGCACGGGACCTGGCGCCTGCCGATACTGCCCTGCTCGACCCGACGCTGGTGCTCGGCTTCGTCACCGAGGAGGGCGGACCGACCAGTCACAGTGCGATTCTCGCGCGGGCGCTCGGTGTGCCGGCCGTAGTGGCTCTCCCCGGGGCCGGTGAGCTGGCCGAGGGCACCGTGATCGCGGTGGACGGCAGCACCGGCGAGATCTTCGTCGAGCCGAGCGACGAGAAGCGTGCCGAGATGGAGAGCGCTGCGGCGGCGCGCAAGGCTGCGCTGTCCGCCTCGACCGGTCCGGGTGCGACGTCCGACGGTCACAAGGTGCCGCTGCTCGCCAATGTGGGCGGGCCCGGCGATGTGCCGGCGGCGGTCGAGGCCGGTGCCGAGGGTGTGGGGCTGTTCCGTACGGAGTTCCTGTTCCTGGACGACAGCAAGCAGGCGCCGTCCGAGGATAAGCAGGTCGCGGCGTACCGGGCGGTGCTGGAGGCGTTCCCCGAGGGGCGTGTCGTGGTGCGGGTGCTGGATGCCGGCGCGGACAAGCCGCTCGACTTCCTGACGCCCGCGGACGAGCCGAACCCGGCGCTGGGTGTGCGGGGGCTCCGCACTCTGCTGGACCACCCGGAGGTGTTGCGGAGCCAGCTGACCTCGCTGGCGAAGGCCGCCGAGGGGCTTCCCGTCCATCTGGAGGTCATGGCGCCCATGGTGGCGGACCGCACGGACGCGAAGGCGTTCGCCGACGCGTGCCGGGCGGCCGGGCTGCACGCGAAGTTCGGCGCGATGGTGGAGATTCCGTCCGCCGCTCTCCGGGCCCGCTCGATCCTGCAGGAGGTGGAGTTCCTGTCGCTGGGCACCAATGACCTGGCGCAGTACACCTTCGCCGCCGACCGTCAGGTGAGTGCGGTGTCCCGGCTGCAGGATCCGTGGCAGCCCGCGCTGCTGGACCTCGTGGCACTGTCGGCCGATGCGGCCAAGGCCGAGGACAAGAGCTGCGGTGTCTGTGGTGAGGCCGCCGCCGATCCGCTGCTCGCCTGCGTGCTGACCGGTCTGGGTGTCACCTCCCTGTCGATGGGCGCCGCGTCCATTCCTTATGTCCGGGCCACGCTGGCGAAGCACACGCTCGCGCAGTGCGAGCGTGCCGCTGCTGCCGCGCGCGCTGCGGATTCCGCCGATGAGGCGCGGCTCGCGGCTCAGACGGTGCTGTCGGGCGAGTAGGTCCGCGCAGCCGGTCGTGAAGGGGGCTCCCCGCCACAGGTGGCGGGGAGCCCCCTTCTTCTGTCAGTGGTGGGTCTCCGGTGCGTCGGCGCCGATGTCGAAGCCGGCGCAGTACTCCACGCCCGACTCCGGCGAGACCGGGTCTCCGGTGTCCGCGTCGGTGCAGTAGGCGCTGAAGACCTCTCCGGCGGTGAGCGGTACGAGGCTGCCGCGGGTCAGTCGCCAGCCGTGGACCCGGTCCGGGGTGCCGGGGTTGCTCGTACGGAGAACGAGTCCTCCGTGGCTTTCGAGGGCGACGCCGACGGCGAGGACGGTGACGAACTCTGCTCCTTCTCCGGATTCGAGTCGGGCCGGCCCCGTCGCGCCGCGCTCGGTGTGGAGGACGGCGAGCAGCTGCTCATTCTCCGTGGGGGTGCTGCAGACGAGGTGGTGGGTGCCCGGGCCCGCCGTTTCCAGGGTGCGCATCAGGAGGTGGGAGGCCCGGTCGAAGGCGGCGCGGCCGATGTCCTGGCCGCAGTCGGCGCATTCACCGAGGTCGGCCAGGAGCAGCGTGGCGTACTCCCAGGTGGCCTGGCGGACCGCTCGGGAGACCAGGAGCGGGATCAGGGTGTCGATGGGTTGCCCGGTGTAGGCGACAGTGGCTCCGGCTGCCGCGATTTCGGCGGTGAAACGGCTGCGGCTGGCCGGGGCGTCGGGCGCGAGCCCGGATTCCGCGCAGTATTCCGCGTACTCCTCGGGGTCGAAGAGGGCGACCGTGGTGTGCATGCCCTGGGCCGCGAGGATTTTCAGCAGGCCCTCGACCTGCCGCAGATAGATGGCGTGGTCGTCGAAGGTGAAGGTGCGGTAGCGCCGCATGGCCGCGAAGTCCTGCTCGTCGGCCAGGAGGCCGATGGTGCTCGGTGCTTCGCGGCGCAGCGTGCGTCGCATGGACGTGGTGTTCCTGGTGTTCCCGGTGTGCGCCATGACTCCCCCAGTGCACTGTCGAACATTGCTCACTCAGAGTAATCACGGCCACTGACAGTGCGGACTGTCAGTGGCGCTTGCGGGCCAGGTCCTCGTAGAAGTGGAGCAGTTCGAGGTTGTCGATCGAGCCGGGGTTGACGGCCTTGGCCAGCTCCGTTCCCTGGAGGAGGCGCTTGACCGGAACCTCGATGCGCTTGCCGGTGAGGGTGTGCGGAATGCCGGGTACCTCGATGACCTCGTCCGGGACGTGGCGTGGCGAGAGGTTGTCGCGGATGGTCTGATTGATCCGGTCGCGCAGGCCGTCGTCGAGGGCGGAACCGTCGGCGAGGTGGACGAAGAGCGGCATCCAGTACCCCCCGTCGGGCTCCTCGATGCCGATGACCAGGGATTCGCGGATCTCGGGGAGGCGTTCGACCGCTTCGTAGATGTCGGCGGATCCCATCCGTACCCCCTGCCGGTTGAGGGTGGAGTCGGAGCGGCCGTGGATGATGACCGAGCCGTGGTCGGTGAGGGTGATCCAGTCGCCGTGGCGCCAGACGCCGGGGTACGTCTCGAAGTAGCTGTCGCGGTAGCGGCTGCCGTCCGGGTCGTTCCAGAAGTGGATGGGCATGGAGGGCAGCGGGTTGGTGACGACCAGTTCGCCGACCTCGCCGACGAGCGGTTTGCCTGCAGGGTCCCAGGACTGGAGGTCCGTACCGAGACAGGGCGCCTGGAGCTCGCCGATGTGTACGGGCAGGGTGGGGACCGCGCCGGCGAAGCAGCTGCAGACGTCCGTGCCGCCGCTGACGGAGGCGATCCAGAGGTTGTCCGCGACCTCGTCATGGAGCCAGCGGAAGCCGTCGGGCGGGAGCGGGGACCCGGTGGTGGCCACGCACTGGATGCGTGAGAGGTCGAAGTCGCGGCCCGGGTGGATGTCGGCCTTGCGGCACGCCATGACGTAGGCGGCGGAGGTACCGAAGAGGGTGGCGCCGGTCTGTTCGGCAACGCGCCACTGGGCGCTGACGTCCGGGTAGCCGGGGCTTCCGTCGTACAGCACGACTGTGGTGCCGGTGAGCAGGCCGGAGACGAGGAAGTTCCACATCATCCAGCCGGTGGAGGTGTACCAGAAGAAGCGGTCGTCGGGCCCGAGGTCGCAGTGCAGTCCGAGCTGCTTGAAGTGCTCGATGAGGATGCCGCCCTGGGACTGGACGATCGCCTTGGGGAGCCCTGTGGTGCCGGAGGAGTACAGCACCCACAACGGGTGGTCGAAGGGGACCTGCTCGAAGACGGGTTCGGTGTCCGCGGAGGTGAGTGCTGACCATTCGAGGGCGCCTTCGGGGGCGGTGGTGCCCAGCAGCGGGATGTGGACGACGGCGCGCAGGGTGGGGAGTTCGCGGCGCAGTTCGGCGACCGTCCCGGAGCGGTCGTGTTCCTTGCCGCCGTAGCGGTAGCCGTCGACGGTGAAGAGGACGACGGGTTCGACCTGCTGGAACCGGTCGAGGACGCTGCGGGCACCGAAATCCGGGGCGCACGAGGTCCAGACGCCGCCGACGGCCGCGGTGGCGAGCAGCGCGACGACCGACTGCGGAATGTTGGGGAGGTAGCCGCTGACGCGGTCGCCGGGGCGGACCCCCAGGGCACGGAGTCCGGCGGCGAGGGAGCCGACCTGACGGCGGAGTTCGGACCAGCTGACGGGGACCTGGGTGTGGGTCTCGTCGACATGGAGGAGGGCCGGTGCGCCGGCGCGGAGGGGGTCCTCGGCGGTGCGCAGGGCGTGTTCCGCGTAGTTGAGGGTGGCGCCGGGGAACCACTGGGCGCCGGGCATGGTGCGGTCGCCGATGACGGTCTCGTACGGGGTGGAGAACCGGATGTCGAACCAGTCGGCGACAGCCTGCCAGAAGGTGTCCAGTTCGTCGACGGACCAGCGGTGCAGCTCCGGGTAGCCGCCTTCGGCCGGTGCTCCGTACCGCTCGGCCGCCCAGCTCTGGAAGCGTGTGACCGCCGCGGCGGCGATGCGCTCGGGATCGGGCTGCCAGAGGGGGGCTTCGTTCGCTGCTGAGGTCATGGGGTGGCTCCCTGGCTGTACGGGTACGCGGGGTGGGCGTGGTTCGCGCGCACACGTGCTGGGGTGTGCGCGTGAGGCGGCTTTCACGGACGATGCCATGTGATCGTCTTCCGCACCAGGGTTCCCCACCCATGGTTGTCTGTCCGGCTATGTGGTCCGGCCACGGGTGAACGGAAGTTGAACGGAGCCCGCTGACGCCTCGTCGGGTGGCAGGGTGAGCCGCATGAACGGTCGTGACCTGGTGCGCTCGGTGAAGATGGTGGGTTCGGTGCGGGGGATGCGCACGGTGCGCTCGGCCTGGCGGCGGCAGCGTGCGGATGCGCGGGCGCTGCCGCCCCGTGGCCCGGAGCGGGCCAGGGTGCCCGGTCTGCTGGCGGGGGCGGAGCCCGCACCCGGTGGCGGTGTGGTCAGGTTCGCCCGTTCGGAGCTGAGCATCCGGGTTTCGGCGGGCGGTGCGGTGTTCTGGGCGTGGGACGGGGCGGCGCCGCTGCCGTCGTACGCGCTGCCCGGTCCGGCGCCGGAGCCGGATCCGCGTGCCCTGCTGGAGCCGGACAAGGACGGCGGCTGGCAGGTGGTGTCGGAGCGGCTGACCGTGGTGGTCTCGCGGCACGGGGCGGTGGAACTGCGCACGCCCGGCGGTGTGGTGCTCCGGCGGGAGCTGCCGCCGCGGTGGTGGGAGCCGGTGGCGGGGGGTTCCGCCCGGTGGGTGCAGCGGTCCGAGCTGCCGGCGGACGCCCGGTTCTTCGGGCTGGGCGGGCGGGGGGCGGGGCCTCGGCTGCGGGACGGTTCGTACGCGCTGTGGAACACCGATCCGGGCGGGCACTTCGGGCCCGGTGACGATCCGCTGTATCTGACGATGCCGGTGCAGGTGGTGGTCTCGGACGCGGGGACGCATCTGGCGTTCCACGACAACACCTGGGCGGGGCGGGTGACGCTCAGCGAGGGCGAGGAGGGCGCAGGGTCCGGGCATGACCGTCCGGGGATGTGCGAGGTGCGGATGGACGGGGGGCCGCTGCGCTGCTGGGTGGTGGTGGGGACGCCGGCCCGGGTGCTTCAGGGCTGGACGGCTCTGACGGGTGCGCCGGCGCTGCCGCCGTCCTGGGCGCTGGGTCCGCAGCACGCCCGGTGGGGGTTCGGGAGCGAGCGGGAGGTGCGGCGGGTGGTCGCCGGGTACCGGGAGCGGGGGCTGCCGCTGTCCGTGCTGCATCTGGACATCGACCATTACGACGGCCATCAGGTGTTCACCGTCGACCGTGAGCGGTTCCCCGATCTGGCGGGGCTGGCGAAGGAACTGCGGGAGGAGGACGGGGTGCGGCTGGTGTCGATCGTCGATCCGGCGGTGAAGGCGGAGCCGGGCAACGCGGTGTTCGATGCCGGTTCGGCGGTCGGAAGCGCCGGGGCGTTCGTGCGGGACGCGCGGGGGCGGGCGGTGCGCGGGGAGGTGTGGCCCGGGGAGTGCGTGTTCCCGGACTTCACCGATCCGCAGGTGCGGGAGTGGTGGGGTGGTCTGTACGAGGAGCGGCTGGCGCAGGGGTTCTCCGGGGTGTGGCACGACATGAACGAGCCGGTGTCGTTCACGGCGTTCGGTGAGCCGACGCTGCCGCGGTCGGCGCGGCACTGTCTGGAGGGCCTAGGGGGCGATCACCGGGAGGCTCACAATGTGTACGGGCTGGCGATGGCGCGGGCCGGGTACGAGGGGCTCCGCCGACTGCGTCCGGACGAGCGGCCGTTCCTGTTCTCGCGTTCCGGCTGGGCGGGTATGCAGCGGTACGGGGGCACCTGGTCCGGTGATGTGGAGTCGGGCTGGCCGGGCTTGCGCGCCTCGCTGGCGCTGGTGCTGGGGCTCGGCCTGTGCGGGGTGCCGTATTCGGGTCCTGATGTCGGGGGGTTCGACGGGTCGCCGTCCCCCGAGCTGTATCTGCGGTGGTTCCAGCTGGGTGCCTTTCTGCCGTTGTTCCGTACACACTCGGCGATAGACGCGGGGCGGCGGGAGCCGTGGGAGTTCGGGCCGGAGGTGTTGCAGCACGCGAGGGCGGCGCTGGAGGGGCGGGAGCGGCTGCGTCCGTACTTTGTGACGCTGGCGCAGCTGGCCCGGCTGACGGGTGCGCCGTATGTGCGGCCGCTGTGGTGGGGGGCGCCCGGGGACCGGGCGCTGCGGGACTGCGAGGACGCCTTTCTGCTCGGCGATGCGCTGCTGGTGGCGCCGGTGCTGCAGCGGGGCTCGGATCGGCGGGCGGTGCGGCTGCCGCGGGGACGGTGGTACGACACGGTGACCGGCGAGGTGTACGAGGGGCCGGGGCAGGTCCTGATCGATGCGCCGTTGTCGCGGATACCGGTGCTGGCGCGGGCGGGTGCGGTGATTCCGGTGCGGGGCGCGGACGGCGGGCTGGAACTGGAGGTGTGGGCTCCGGCTCCTGGGCGTACCGGGGGCGGACTGGTGGTCCGGGACGCGGGTGACGGATGGGAGCAGGCGGAGGTCGAGCGGTACACGTCGCGGCTGTCGGGCGGGCAGGTCGTGGTGGAACGGGACGGTGAGGAGGGTGAGGTGACCTGCCCGGTGCGGGTGCGTGGGGTTCACAACTGCTGAGCAAGCACATCGTTTTGGCGAACGTGGACACGATGGGGTGAGCGGTGTGACGAGCTGCGGGTATGCCCGGCGGGGTGTGCGTAACGTATTCGGTGCGATCTGGGACGCCGGGTGTGGCGTCAGCAGTCGGGGCCCCCGTGTCACCAGCGAGATGGTTCGGGGCCTCCCCGTCGCCTCTGGCCACACCCATATGGCCAGGTCGTAGGGATTCCGCCCGCCCGGGACGGACCGCATACGGGATATGCGTCGCCGACCGGGACGCGAAAGCGGAGGACCAGTGCGCCCAAGACCGTTCGGGGCGTACCGGTGAGACAGGACTCACTCCTCCTCACTGCCCAGGAACGGTGTGATGCCGTCAGCGGTAGCGGTAGCGCCCTTCGAACCAGGCGCGGGCAGCCCGGGTGTGCAGGGGGAAGGCCAGTTCGGCGGGGGCCCTGAGCAGGCTGTGGCCGGCTGTCTCGTCGGTGGGGACGGACGGCGGGAGCTCGGCGGCCGGGCGCTGCGGGAGGAGGCCGAAGAGGAGCAGGTGGCCGTCCGGGGCGCTGAGGGCGTCGGCGAGGCGGACGTCCTGCTGGTCGGCCTCGATGCCGGTCTCCTCGCGGAGTTCACGGACAACCGCGTATTGCCAGTCCTCGCCGTGGTCGATGAAGCCGCCGGGCAGGGCGAGGCCGCCGAGCCGGGGCTCGATGGTGCGGGTGATGACGACGAGCGCGGTGCCCTGCCGGTCGGTGACGGGTAGCAGGGCGATGGCGACCGGGAGGGGGTTGCGGTAGGCGATGTCGCCGCAGGCGGCGCAGGCGCGGGGCCAGGTCGTGGATCCCGGCGAGGGGTACGGCGCTCCGCAGCTGCTGCAGTGGGAGTCCTTCGTCGGTTGCTCCACCTGTTTCCTCCGCTCGGTTTCCTTTTAGGGCGTGGACACGCGCGGACTGTATCCGATCGTGCTTCCGGGACCCCCATGATTCATGGATGATGCGCTCATGACAGGTATCGCTTCCGCTTTCCGTGCCCTGGCAGCCACTGCCGCCGCCCTGCTCGCCGTCACCGCCGCCACCCCCGCGGCGCAGGCGAAGACCGAGCCGAAGGCGCCCGAGGAGTTCGTCGCACTGCGTTCGGTGGACCCCACGATCATCCAGGAGATGCGCTATCCCACCGGCCACAACTTCCTGGGCGAGCCGGTCGACGGATACCGGCAGCCGCTCTGCATCCTGACCCGGCCCGCGGCCCAGGCCCTGCACCGGGCACAGACGCGGCTGCTGCGCCAGGGTTACTCGCTGAAGGTGTACGACTGCTACCGGCCGCAACGGGCCGTCGATCACTTCGTGCGCTGGGCCGAGGATCTCGACGACGAGACGATGAAGGGCGAGTTCTACCCCCGGGTCGACAAGACACGACTGTTCACGGACGGTTACATCGCCGAGAAGTCCGGACACAGCCGTGGCAGCACGGTGGACCTGACGCTGGTGAGGCTGCCCGCCGCGCCGACCAGGCCGTACCGGCCGGGCGAGCAGCTGGTGCCCTGTTACGCGCCGCAGGCCGAGCGGTTCCCGGACAACTCGGTCGACATGGGCACGGGATACGACTGCTTCGACACGCTGTCGCACACCGACGACCCACGGATCCAGGGTGCGCAGCGAGCCAACCGGCAGTTCCTGAAGACCACGCTCACGGATGCCGGCTTCGTGAATCTGGCCGAGGAGTGGTGGCACTACACCTTCAAGCCGGAGCTGTTCCCGGACACCTATTTCGACTTCCCGGTGGCCCGGCGGTCCGTCGCAGGGCACTGAAGCCCGCGGCAGCGCGGTGGGACGACGAACGGCCGGGGCCACCCCCGTGGGTTCCGGCCACTCGTCCTTCCTCTCGGACGCGGACCGGCCGTATCCGGTTGCGCTCCCAGCCATTACGGTGCCCGTATGTCACAGCAGACGTTCCATTCGTACGAGGAGTTCTGGCCCTACTACGTGGCGATGCACTCCAGGGCTGCGACCCGGTGGGCCCATCTCACGGGTACCCTGACCGGGCTCGCGGTCACCGCCTACGGCCTGGCCCGTGGCCGGAAGCGGTATGCGGCGGCGCTGCCCCTGATCGGGTACGGCGCGGCCTGGCCCGCGCACTTCCTGATCGAGAAGAACAATCCGGCCACCTTCGGGCACCCCGCGTGGTCGCTGCGCGGCGATGTGCAGATGATCCGGATGATGCTGGCGGGGCGCGACGGAGAACTGGCGGAGACCTCTGCCAAGTGGCTCGCCGAGAACCGCTGACCGTGACACGCTTCTGACGTTCCGTCAGATCCGGTGCCGGGGAGGGGTTTTGTCGCACACGCGCACACCCGTGGTGGCCGGGTGGTTCACCGAGGACAGCACCGAGGGGACTTCCGGCTGCTGGGCACCCGGTGTTCGGCCTGCTCGTCGGTCTTCTTCCCGCGCCAGGACGCGTTCTGCCGCAATCCGGGCTGCGCGGGCGGTGAGCTGGTCGAGACGCCGCTCTCCAAGCGGGGCACCGTCTGGTCGTACACCGACGGCCGCTACCGTCCCCCCGCCCCGTACGTCTCCGACCCGGACATGTCCTGGGAGCCGTATACGCGAGGGGGCGACAGCGCTCGGCGGCCGCATCCCGGTCAATCCGAGCGGCGGGCTCGCTTCGTTCGGCGAAGCGGTACCGGCGCAGGCCATCGCCCAGGTCTGCGAGCTGACATGGCAGCTGCGCGGCGGAGCGACAGGTTCCGGGGGCGCGTGCCGGAATCACCGCCAATCAGGGGCTGTTCGGGCACGGATCGGCGGTCGTCGCGGTCCGCTGAGATCTCCCGGATCCATCCGCAACGCGTGGAAGCGTCCGGTCCGTGCGTCGTGAACTGGGTTTGTTGTCAGCATTCTTGACGGCTGATCAGCACCGGTGAACACTCCTTGCTCAGTCGCTGCCGCCACTCCCGCTCTGCGGCAGTCCGACATGGTCACCACGCTCGTCACGGACAGCCGGGCAGGTCAACGAACCTCCCTGCCCTCGGCCTCCGTAGCCATGGAAGCGACCGGCGAGACCCGCCGGACAACCCCTAGGAGCGCCATGAGCAATGGAGACATTTTCGTCGGGGAAGTCATCGGTACGGCGATCCTCATCCTGTTCGGCGCAGGTGTGTGTGCGGCCGTCACCCTCCACCACTCCAAGGCGAGAGCCGCGGGATGGGTGGTGATCGCCTTCGGCTGGGGCTTCGGTGTGCTGGCCGGTGCGTACACAGCGGCCCCGCTGTCCGGCGGGCATCTCAATCCGGCGGTCACGGTCGGCATCGCCGTCGACACCGGGAAGTGGGACAAGGTCCCGCTCTACATCCTGGGGCAGATGGTGGGCGCGATCATCGGTGCGCTGCTGGCCTGGCTCACGTACTCCGCGCAGTTCCGCGCCAACGCGGACGAGAAGACGGCCGTGCCGACGCTGGGGATCTTCTCGACCGCTCCGGAGATCCGCAGTCCGGTGGCAAACCTCGGCACCGAGATCATCGCGACAACCGGTCTGGTGCTGCCGATCCTGGCCTTCGGGAAGAACGCCGGGATCGGGATCGGGCCGGTGGCGGGGGCAGGCGCTGGTGTCTACGGCTCCGGAATCTCCGTACTTCTGGTGTCCCTGCTGGTGGTGGGCATCGGACTGTCGCTCGGCGGACCCACCGGGTACGCGATCAATCCGGCCCGTGACCTCGGTCCGCGGCTGGTGCACGCACTGCTGCCGATACCGAACAAGGGAACCTCCGACTGGAGTTACTCCTGGATCCCGGTGGTGGGACCGCTGGTGGGCGGGCTCCTGGCGGGTGTCGTCTTCCGTGCCGCCTTCTAGTGCCGGGAGGGGCACTGGCCATCCGGGTTCCGGTCATCCAGGTTCTGCCACTTCGGCTCCTCGACCTTGCGACAAGGAGACGTCATGACGGGCAGGTTTGTCGCCGCCATCGATCAGGGCACCACATCAAGCCGCTGCATCATCTTCGATCAGGACGGCGCGATTGTCGCCGTCGACCAGCGCGAGCATCGCCAGATCTTCCCGAAACCCGGCTGGGTGGAGCACGATGCCACCGAGATCTGGACCACGGTCCAGGCCGTGGTGGCGGGTGCGCTCGCCAATGCCGGGCTGCGGGCACAGCAGCTCAGCGCGCTCGGCATCACCAACCAGCGCGAGACGACCGTGCTCTGGGACCGGGCGACCGGGCAGCCCGTGCACAACGCCGTCGTCTGGCAGGACACCCGTACGGCCGCCCTCTGCCACGAGCTCGGCGGCGCGGACGGTCAGGACCGCTTCCGGGACATCACCGGGCTTCCACTGGCCAGTTACTTCTCCGGCCCCAAGGCCGCCTGGCTGCTGGACCATGTACCGGGCCTGCGGAGCCGCGCCGAGCGGGGCGAGATCGCCTTCGGCACCATGGACTCCTGGCTGATCTGGAATCTCACTGGCGGCACGGACGGCGGCGTCCATGTCACGGACGTGACCAATGCGTCGCGCACGATGCTGATGAATCTGGAGACGCTGGAGTGGGATCCGTCGATCCTCACGGCGATGAACGTCCCGGCGGCGGTGCTTCCGGAGATCCGGTCTTCGGCGGAGGTGTACGGGACCGCGGTCGGCGCACTCGCCGGGGTGCCGGTGGCCTCCGCGCTCGGCGACCAGCAGGCGGCGATCTTCGGCCAGGCCTGTTACGACCCGGGTACCGCCAAGAACACGTACGGCACCGGGAGTTTCCTGCTCCTCAACACCGGGAACAGGCCCGTGCCGTCGAAGAGCGGGCTGATCACCACGCTCGGCTACAAGATCGGCGACCAGTCCCCCGTCTACTGCCTGGAGGGCTCGATCGCGATCACCGGGGCGCTGGTCCAGTGGTTCCGCGACCAGCTCGGGATCATCCGGAACGCCGAGGAGATCGAGACGCTGGCGGCGAGCGTCGACGACAACGGCGGGGCGTACATCGTCCCTGCCTTCTCCGGGCTGTTCGCCCCCTACTGGCGTTCGGACGCCCGGGGGGTCATCACCGGGCTCACCGGATACGTCACCAAGGCGCATCTGGCCCGCGCCGTTCTGGAGGCGACCAGCTGGCAGACGCGTGAGGTCGTCGACGCGATGTACCAGGACTCGGGGGTGCCGATCACGACGCTCAAGGTGGACGGCGGGATGACGGCGAACCGGCTGCTCATGCAGCACCAGGCGGATGTTCTTGGGGTTCCGGTGATCCGACCGAAGATCTCCGAGACGACGTGCCTGGGCGCGGCGTACGCGGCGGGGCTTGCGACCGGGGTGTGGTCGGGGCTCGACGAGCTCAAGACGCACTGGCAGCGCGATGTGGAGTGGGAACCGCGCATGGAGCCGGAGATCCGTGAGCGCGAATACGACAACTGGCGCAAGGCTGTGGAGCGGAGCCTGGGCTGGGAGGAGGAGGGCGCCGGCAGCAGGTAGAGGCTCCGTACGCCGACCCGTTCGCGGTCCCGGAGGCGGTTGCGGACATGGTCCCGTGACCGGTCCCGGAGTACGCGGTTCCCTGCGCGGTCCCGCATCCGGTGGCCCCACGACGCGCGGCCCGTACCCCGGTCGGCGGGGGTACGGGCCGCGTTCCGCCGCTGTGCTCAGGTGGTGGCCGGCTCGCGGAACCGGCCCGCGCGGGCAAGTGCGTGCTCGACGACCGCCACCAGCACGTCCCGTACCGAGGACCGGTCACGCGCATCGCACATGAGCACCGGCACCTCGGGATCGAGGTCGAGCGCCGCCTGCACCGTCTCCGTCGGGAACCGGTCGGCTCCCTCGAAGCAGTTGACGGCGACGGTGAACGGGATCGCGCGCTGCTCGAAGTAGTCGACGGCCGCGAAGCAGTCCTCCAGACGCCGGGTGTCGGCGAGGACGACCGCGCCCAGGGCTCCCTGGGCCAGTTCGTCCCAGAGGAACCAGAACCGGTCCTGCCCCGGTGTGCCGAAGAGATACAGCACCAGGTCCTCGCGGAGCGTGATCCGCCCGAAGTCCATGGCCACCGTGGTGGTGGTCTTGGACTCGACTCCGGCCGTGTCGTCCACCGGGCGGCCGGCCTCGCTCAGCCGCTCCTCGGTACGCAGTGGTCTGATCTCGCTGACCGCGCCCACCAGTGTCGTCTTGCCCACGCCGAAGCCGCCCGCCACCAGGATTTTCAAGGTAACCGGCTCCACGGGCCGCCTGCTGCGGCTAGAGCGCCCGAAGGCCATTGATCACCTCGCGAAGAATGTTCACGTCCGGCAGCTCGGCCGGCGGAACGGGACGGGTCACATGCACCAGCTCGTCCTCGACGAGATCGCCGACCAGCACCCGGACCACCCCGACGGGGAGATCCAGACCGGACGCCAGCTCGGCGATCGACTGGGGCATGGTGCTGCAGAGTTCGACGATCTCCACGTGTTCCGGGGAGAGCGTCTGGTCCCGGCCGGGGTCGTCGGCCGCCGGTTCGGGGACGACGATCGCGATCAGGTCGAGGCGGTGGCGGGACGCGCTGCTGGTACGGCCCCGGGTCATCGCGTACGGACGGACCACCGGCCCCGCGTCGGCGTCGTACCAGCGTGACGACTGCGGGTCGGCGGGAGCGGCCGGGGATCCGGGGGGTGTGCCCCGGGACGAGTCAGCGCTCATGCCCGCCCCTCACCCTCCGGCGGGCAGACCGGGCGTCCGTGGGGCGTTGGCCAGGTGTGCCCCCACACGCTTGACCATCAGCGTCATCTCGTACGCCACCTGCCCCACGTCGGAGTCCGAGTCGGCCAGCACGGCGAGACAGCTGCCGTCACCGGCGGCCGTGACGAAGAGGAACACCTCGTCGAGTTCGACGACGGTCTGACGGACACGGCCCGCGTCGAAGTGGCGCCCGACACCTTTGGCGAGGCTGTGGAATCCGGAGGCGACGGCCGCCAGATGCTCACCGTCCTCCCGGGTCAGGTCCTTGGACGTGCCGGTGGGGAGGCCGTCGCTGGAGAGCACCAGAGCCTTGCGGATGCTGCCGACACGCTCGACGAGTTCGTCGAGCAGCCAGTTGAGTTCGCCGGATCCCTGGCGTGTGGCGTTGGATGCTGCGGCGTTCGGTGCGGTCATCGACCGTCCCCTCCCGGAGTGGTTCCTTGTGCTGTCTCACCGGGCCCGGTCGCTTCCTCGGCGTTCTGCCGACGGCCGCGCTGCCAGCCTCGTTGCAGCGATGCCATTCGGCTGCGTACCTCGTCCGCGTTCCGCTCGATGTCCTCGGCCGGTTCCGCTCGGGCCGGCTCGGAAGCACGTCCGCCGGATGTTTCGCGGAGCTGCGGCGCGAGGCTGGCCTGCCGGATCCGGCGGGGCAGTCCGCCCACGGTTCCCCAGTGCGAGGGGGGTGCGGTCGGTGGCGTCGCTTCAGGCGGTGCCGACGCGGGTGCGACGGACTCGGTGGATGTCCGGAAGCCGGTGGGCTGCCGGGGTTCGGTGGGCCGCCCGGTGGCGGCGGAGACCCAGGCGTCGCTGGTGGACTGCCCGGGGGCACAGGAGGAGCGGCCGTTGTCGTACGAGGAGTGCCCGGAGTCGTACGAGGACGCGCCGGTGTCCCTTCCGGTGTCCGTCGGCTCCTGGTCGGTGGTCGTCGGGTGCGCGCGGCCGGCCTCGTCGACGCGGCGGCCCCGGTCGGTGACCAGCGTCGGTGACTTGCGGCGGGGCAGCGGCACCGGGCCGCCGGGGCGCGTCGCCCGGACATCGGCCGTGGGTCGGGAGATCCGGTCGGACGCCTGCTGGTGCTGTTGGCGGTCGGCATCACGACGGAGGTCGCGGGCGCGGAAGATGCCACCGCGTTCGCTGTCGGTGTCTTCGATGTCGGACACTCCGTCGAGAACCGGATCGAGTACGGAATCGAGTACGGGATCGGGTGTGAAGCCGAGTGCGTCGACCGGTCCTTCGAGTTCGACCGGTCCGTCCAGGACGGTCGGGTCCGCGAGCCCGCTGGAGACCGGAGCGAGTACGCCGGGCCTGGCTTCGCCCGCGCGATCGGCTGTCCGCCGGTCCGCTACGCCGTCCCTGCGGTTCTTGTCGCTGCGCGGCGCCTCCTTGCCGGTCCTGCCGCTGCCGATCGCCTTCTCGGCCCGTCGGTCGAGGCGGAATCCCGAGCCGTGCGTATCGGCGGCATCGGTGAGCAGAGCCGCCGGAATGAAGACGACGGCGGTGGTGCCTCCGTACGGGGAGGTCTGCAGGGAGACCCGGACGTTCTGCCGCTGAGCCAGTCGGCTCACCACGAAGAGGCCGAGCCGGTCGGTGTCGGAGAGCTCGAACTCCGGCGTTTCGGCGAGCCGCAGATTGGCGTCCAGGAGGACCTCGGGCGGCATGCCGAGGCCACGGTCGTGGATCTCGAGGGTGAAGCCGTTGGCGACGCGTTCGCCGTGCACCTGGACCGCGGTGTGCGGGGGCGAGAACACGGTGGCGTTCTCCAGGAGTTCGGCGATCAGGTGCGTGAGGTCGGCGACGGCCGGCCCGCCCACGCCGAGGCGCGGCAGCCGGCGGACCTCGATGCGCTCGTAGTCCTCGACCTCGGCGACGGCCGCGCGCACCACGTCCATCAGCTGGACAGGCTTGCGCCACTGCCGGGACGGCGCGGCGCCGGAGAGGATCACGAGGCCCTCGGCGTGCCGCCTCATGCGGGTGGTGAGGTGGTCCAGGCGGAAGAGATCCGCGAGTTCGTCGGTGTTCTCGGTCCGGCGCTCCATGGCGTCCAGCAGCGTCAACTGGCGGTGCAGCAGCACCTGGTTGCGGCGGGCGAGGTTGACGAAGACCTCGGAGACACCCCGGCGCATGTCGGCCTGCTTGACCGCGGCCTCGACGGCAGCGCGTTGCAGCGTGTTGAGTGCCTGGCCGACCTGGCCGATCTCGTCCTTTTCGTACCTCAGATGCGGGGCCTCGGTCTCGACGTCGACGTGCTCGCCCGCGGCAAGGCGGCGCATCACGCTCGGCAGCCGTACGCCGGAGACCTCGTGGGCGTCCTTGCGGAGCCGGGAGAGGTCGCGGACGAGCTCACGGCCGATGCGTACGGAGACGAAGACGGAGACAAGCAGCACGAGGAAGCCGAGGACACCCGCGACACCGGCCTTGATCAGAACGTTGTATCCGGCGGGCTTGCCGCGGTCCTGGAAGCGGTTGTTCATCTCGGTCGAGTCCTTGGCCAGCCGGTCCAGGACCGGCGGAGCCACTTCCTGCCAGCGTTCGGCGTCGACCGCGCGCGGGTCGTCGGTGGGGCCCGCGGCGACAATCTTGTTCTCCGCGGTGCGCAGCGGCTCGCTCTCCGGGCTCGCCCAGTACTGCTCCACCCGCCGCCGCTCCGCCGCCGGGAGTGCCTCGCTGTTGATCTCGACGAGCAGCTTGCGGTTCGCGACGAGGTCGGAGATCTGTCGGAGTTCAGGGGCGTCGAGCCGGTCGGCGACGAGTGCCGAGGCGACCAGTGCGTCCTCCCGGGACAGCAGTTCGCGGGCCCGTGAGACGCCGACCAGAGCGCGTAGCTGCTTGTCCGGCAACACGTCTTCCATGGTGTGGAGACCGGTCAGGAAGCGGTAGCAGGGGTCGATGAGACCGTTGTAGAAATCCAGTGCCTGATTACGGTCGATGGTGCGCTTCTCGACCGAGTCGCGGAGCGCGCCGAGACCTTCGACGGCGCTGAGGATCGAATTGAGCTGCGCTTCGGCGTCGGTGCTCAGGGCGTCGCGAATGCTCTTCTGCTGTGCGCTCTTCTTGACGTCCGCCACGACGCGGTCGGTGGCGGCACGTTCGCGGCGCAGCAGGGGAAGAGCGTCGGAGGCGCGGGGGTCCGCGAGGAAGACGAGGGTCTGCCGGCGCTCTTTCTGGACCACCCGGACGGTGTCCTCCAGCG
This sequence comes from Streptomyces sp. NBC_00873, assembly GCF_045207415.1. Classification (NCBI taxonomy): domain Bacteria; kingdom Bacillati; phylum Actinomycetota; class Actinomycetes; order Kitasatosporales; family Streptomycetaceae; genus Streptomyces; species Streptomyces sp. NBC_00873. The sequence continues at coordinate 7,571,466 of NZ_CP108803.1, read as the reverse complement.
GGTGGCCGACCTTCTCCACGATCGTGCTCCCACCCATCAACTGGCTGGCCTCGCGGCCGGTCAGATAGGTGGCGAAGCTCCAGAGGGCGGTGAGGGAGACGAGCGGCACCAGCAGCAACGCCACGATCTTCCTGCGGATGGACTTTCCGCGAAAGCGCATGGCCTCCCCCAGCTCAGCCCCTCGTGCGGGGGCGCTGTTCCGTCAATAAACGGCGCGAGCCTACTACTGCCTCACAGGCAACTCGAAGGCATGTCCGGACGATTTTCAGCCGGACTGGCAGACGCTGGGCGCGAGTTGTCCTGGTATTCCCGTGAGATGAAGTTCGCGAAAGCGGCAGAAGAGCCCTGCCAGAGCGCCACGTTCCCCCACATGGCAGTTGGCTGGAAGTCTTCGCTCCGTGATGGATCGAGGGAATCTTCACGACGATTCACTCGTCTGTCTGTACGAGCGTCGGCACAGGGTAGGGGATTACGGAGAGGGCGTACGGCAGGGCGATCCGGTCCGCCTGCGTAGAAACGCCGCATGCCGGGCAACAACCCTGAAGTCGGACAGTGGTGGGGAGTTGAAAGTCCTTGGACACGGAAGAGCGTCGGAGCACCGGGGCACCGGCGGAGAGCGGGACACGGATCCCGCGGCAGCCGCTGTGGGTGGAGGAGCCTGCGGTACGGCGACGCATGCCGGATCCGGTGCGTACGTCGGCCGTGCGCGCCGTGCTCATCATGTCGCTGACGATCATCCAGGCGATGGTGGCGTTCCTGGCCACCCTGACGGGCTCGTGGCTGGCCTTCCCTATGGTGCTGAGCAGCGTGGGCAGCACGGTGGTCGCCACCTGGTCGGTGCTGGATGTGTGGGTGACCCGCCAGGTCTGGAATCAGCGCCATGGCGTGGTGTGCATGCCCAGCAGCTCGGCACGGAAGCTGCGCCGGGAGCGGCGTGCGGCCCGTCGGGCGGCGAGGGCCGAGGACCGGGAGGCGGCTCGGATACGCCGCCGGGGCGCGGGCGGCCTGTCGCGGGCTTGACCGCGCGTGCCCCGGCGGGACGTCGAAGTCGCGCTAGTGTTCTGCGCCGCAAATGTCGACTCTAAATTAGTGTCGTGATTTCTTGACTGTCGGGTTGATCTTTTCCAGGTAGTCGGCGAGGGAGTTGAGGATCTCGTCGGCGCTCTTGGTCCAGGTGAAGGGTTTGGGGTTCTCGTTCCAGGTCTGGATCCAGGCGCGGATGTCGCGTTCCAGTGCCTGGATGGAGGTGTGGACGCCGCGGCGGATGAGTTTGTCCGTCAGCAGGCCGAACCAGCGCTCTACCTGGTTCATCCATGAGGAGCCGGTCGGGGTGAAGTGGACATGGAAGCGGGGGTGCCGGGCCAGCCACTTGCGGATCTCGTCGGTCTTGTGGGTGGCGTAGTTGTCACAGACCAGGTGCACATCGAGCTCCCCGGGCACAGCTTTGTCTATCGTGATCAGGAACTTCTTGAACTCGGTGGCCCGGTGGCGCCGGTGCAGGGCACTGATGACAGTTCCGTCAGTGATGTTGAACGCGGCGAACAGGCTGGTAATGCCATGCCGCAGGTAGTCGTGGGTGCGGCGCTCGGGCATGCCCGGCATCATCGGCAGGACGGGCTGGGACCGGTCCAGTGCCTGCACCTGCGACTTCTCGTCCACGCAGAGCACCACGGCCCGCTCGGGCGGGTTGTGGTACAGCCCGACGACATCGACGACCTTCTCCACAAACTGCGGGTCGGTGGACAGCTTGAAGGAGTCCTGCAGATGCGGCTTGAGGTCGAACCTCTTCCAGATCCGCCCGATGGTGGACTTCGACAGACCGCTGTGCTCGGCCATCGACGCACGCGACCAGTGGGTGTCGTTCTTCGGCGTGGATTCCAGGGTCGCCACCACGATGTCCTCGACCCGGTCGAGCAGGACCGACGGCGGCCGGCCCGGACGCGGCTCATCAGCAAGCCCGTCGAGCCGGTCCTCAACGAACCGGGCACGCCAGCGGTTCACCGTCGCCTGGGCGACACCGAGTTCGGCCGCCACCTGCTTGTTCGTCCCGCCCTCCGCGCAGCGCAGCACGATCTTCGCCCGCAGCGCAAGGAACTGGGCCGTCTTCGCCCGCCGAGCCCACCGGGTCAACTCCGCCCGCTCGGCCCCGGTGAGCACGAGTCCGGCCTTGGGCCGCCCGGCCCGCGGCTCGTCCGCAAGACCGGCCAGCCGCCGGACCGCGAACCGGCCACGCCACTTCGCCACCGTCGCCGACGTCACCTCGAACTCCGCCGCCACGGCCGCATTTGACGCACCCTCCGCACAGACCAGAATGATCCGCGCCCGCTCCGCCAGCTTGGACGACACCGCCCCGGCAGCCCACCGAGACAACTCGGCGCGCTCCTCACCGGACAGAACAATCTCCACAGCACGCGGACCAGAAGGCGACATACAAACACTCTACATACTTAGAGTCGACATTTGCGGCGCAGGACACTAGTGTCCTGCGCCGGAGATCCGTCGTTAGTGCCTGTATGAGTGTTTCTGCGGGTGTGCCCGCACCGCGTCGTGGTCCGAAGCTGGAACCGTTGTTGTTGTCCGTTGACGAGCGTGCGATGTTGGAGCGTTGGGCCCGGCGGGCGACGTCTGCGCAGGCGGTGGCGTTACGGGCGCGGATCGTGCTGGCGTGTGCAGGCCCTGACGTTCCGCCGATTGTTGTGGTGGCGCGGGATCTGCGGGTAGCGGCGGACACGGTCCGCAAGTGGCGTCGGCGGTTCCTGGCCGCCCGGCTGGACGGGTTGGTGGACGAGCCCCGGCCGGGCCGGCCGCCCACCATCAGCGTCGACCAGGTGGAAGCGGTCGTGGTCAGCACGCTGGAGGAGATCCCGAAGAATGCCACCCACTGGTCGCGCAAGTCGATGGCCGAACGCAGTGGGCTGTCGAAACCGACCGTGGGCCGAATCTGGCGGAAGTTCCATCTCAAGCCTCATCTGACGGACACCTTCAAACTGTCGACGGACCCCTTGTTCGTGGAGAAGGTCTACGACGTGGTCGGGCTGTACTTCAATCCGCCCGAAGGGGCGGTGGTGCTGTCGGTGGACGAGAAGTCGCAGATCCAGGCGCTGGACCGGTCCCAGCCGGTGCTGCCGATGATGCCGGGCATGCCCGAGCGTCGCACCCATGACTACGTCCGTAACGGTCTGACCACCCTCTTCGCGGCCTTCGACGTCGCGACCGGCGAGGTCATCACCTCGCTGCACCGTCGGCACCGGGCAGCGGAGTTCAAGAAGTTCCTCATCAAGATCGAGAAGGAGGTTCCTGGGCACCTCCAGGTCCACCTGATCTGCGATAACTACGGCACCCACAAGACACCCGCCATCAGAGCATGGCTGGCCAAGCACCCCCGATTCCACCTGCACTTCACCCCTACTGGTTCGTCCTGGATCAACCAGGTGGAGAGGTGGTTCGGCTTCCTCGCCGACCAGAAGATCCGCCGCGGTGCACACAAAAGCGTACGTTCCCTGGAAGCCGACATCCGATCCTGGGTCAAGGAATGGAACGAAAACCCAACACCGTTCATCTGGACCAAGACAGCCGAAGAGATTCTCGACTCACTCGCCCGCTTCTGCCAACGGATCTCCGGCGCAGGACACTAGCCGGCCGGCGTCCCGGCACTCCTGGATGGCTCGGGGGCCCGGGGGACGTCGGGGGCTTCGGCTGCCTCTGATGCGTCGAGCGTCGCCGGTGTGCGCTTGAACATGCGGGTCGCGGTGATCTCTCCGTGCACCGTCTCGCCGTTCGGATCCTGCTGCGGCAGGCCGGGGCGCAGGTGCTCCTCCACGCTGATGTACTTCAGGCCCGCCCTCAGGTCCGCATCGTTGCGCAGCCGGATGACCAGCGGGAATTCGGCGAGCGCCGTGGTGTCGAACAGTCCCGTGGTGTAAAGCAGTTGTACGCCGAGGGCGTCCGACACCGCGCGCTGGAGCTCCAGCAGATACGTGGCATTGGCGCGGCCGATGGGATTGTCGAGGAAGAGCGTGCCCGCGTGGCGGTGCTGGTGCCGGTCGCGGCCCCGGTCGTTGCTGCGCAGGGCGGCCATCGTGCAGTACAGGGCGATGGCGGCGGTCAGCAGCTGGCCGCCGGAGAAGACGTCGCCCATCTGTCCGACCGGGACGCGTTCCGCGCGGAGCACCGCGTCCGGCTTGAGGATCTCCACGGCGATGCCCTTGGGCTCCAGGGCCGCCTGAACGCCGCGCAGCAGGAGGGACATGCCGTCCCGCCGCAGGTCGGAGTTCTTCTTGAGGGCGGCGCGAGTGGCCTCGTCGATGACGTCGCCGAGCCGCTCGGTGAGCGTCGCCTGGTCGGGCTCCTCGAAGCGGATTCGGAGGAACTCCTGGCCGGACCACTCTCCCAGGCCCTCGGGGAGCTGGGAGAGCCGCTGGGCGGAACGGAGGGTGGTGAGCGCGGACTCCGCGAGTCCGCGGAGCCGGTCGACGATGGAGTCGCGGTTGCGCTCCAGCTGGGCCAGCTCGTCGGTGAGGACGCGGAGCCGGGGCGCGAAGGCGGCAGCCCACTTCTCGGCGTGCTCCGGCAGTGCCGCGGCCGGGAGTTCGCGGATCTGCTGCCGGGCGGGGGTGCGGACCTGCTCGTAGCGGGTGGCGTTGGCGTGCCGTACGAGGACGTCGCTCGCCTCGCGTACGGCGCTTTCGGCGGCGGAGAGGTCGGCGGTGCAGCCGCGCAGCGAGCTACGGGCCTCGGCTGCGGACCGACGGGCCTCGTCGAGGCTGCCGGGGTACGGCTCGGGGGCCTCCGGGTCGTCGTCGGCGCCGTGGTCCCTGAGAAGGTCGCGCAGCAGGGCGGCGGTCTCGTCGAAGCCTCCGGCGGATGCCTCGGCGGTGCGGTGGGCGTGGAGCAGTTCGGCGTGGGCGGCGCGGGCGGTGTCCAGGGCGCCGGTGGCGGTGCCGAGTTCGGCCGTGGCGGTACGCAGGAGGGTCTGGGCCTGCTCGGCGTCGGCGGGAACCAACTCGTCGGGGAGTTCGGTGTGGTGGGTCTCGCCGTCGACCGGGGCAAGGCGCTCGGCCTCGCCGCGCAGCCGGCCGAGCTGCTCGCTCGCGGCGGAGGCACGGGTCTCCAGGAGCTGGACCAGGGATTCGGCGCGGGCGGCAGCCGCCTGGCGCGACGGGCCGTCGGCTCCGTCGGTGCCCTCGAGGAGCTGCGCGGCGCGGGTACGGACCTTGTTGGTGAGCCGGTCCAGTTCGGCGAGGGCGGCGCTCTCGTCACTTTCGGCGCGGGCCTGTTCGGCGCGCAGGTCGGCGCCGACACCCACCTTCTCGTACAGCTGGGATGCGGCCCGGTAGGCCTCGCGCAGGGCGGGGAGGGCGGGGCGCGGGGCGTCGCCCTCGGGCTCAGGGAGGTTCTCCGGGGCGCCTGCGATCTCCGCACGTTCGGCGCGCAGGGCTCGGGCGGTGCGGCGGGCGTCGTCGGCCGCACGCTGGGCGGCCCTGCGGTCCTCGTCGGCGGCGCGGGCACGCTCCAGGCAGACGGTGGCGCGGGCCTCGGACTCGGCCGCCTCCTCGACCAGTTCACGCAGCCGTGCCTGCCAGCGCGAGCGTTCGCGGAGCCGGTGGGCCAGGCCCGCAAGGGCGTCGGCGACACGGCGGGCACGCTGGGCGGCCTCCTGGCGCTCGTCGCGGACGCGGGCGGTGTCCGCGGCGGCTTCGTCGGCCTCGGCGCGCGCCGAACGGGCCTCGGCGAGCACGGCCTGGGCCGTCTCGGCGGCCGTGCGGGCGGTACGGGCGGCCTCGGCAAGCTCGGCGAGCATGCCGGGCGGGCAGTCGGCGCGCCAGGAGCCGATGCGGGCGGCGAGGGACCGGTCTCCGGCGAGGCGGGCCGCGAGCGTGCGGATGTCCTCGTCGCGGTCGGCGGCCCGGCTCCGCAGCGCCTGGCGTTCCTCGTCGGCGGCATGCTCGTCGTGCATCGCCGGGTTCGGCGGGACGAGGAACACCTCGTCGGTGCTCCGGGCCGAGTCGGTGCCGGGAGCGGGTACGGGGGCGAGCAGTGCGGCAGTCGTGCCGACGGCAACGGCGGAGCGCGGCAGCAGGGCGGCGCCGCCCAGGACCTCGCGGGCGCGGGCGTGCGAGTCGGCGTCGGTGATGATCACGCCGTCGACGAGCTCGGGGCGGGCGGCGAGCACCGCCGCGTGGTCGGCGGGGTCGACGGCCTGGGCGAGGTAGCGCCAGCCCGGCAGGGCCGGGATGCCGTGCTCACCGAGGTATTCGACGGTGGCGAGCACGTCGGGTCCGGGCGGCAGCAGTCCGCCGTCGCCGAGTGCGCCGAGGATACGGGAGTCGTCGGCCGCGGCGGTGCGCAGTTCGAAGAGGCGGCGTTCGGCGGCGGCGATGCCCTCGTCGAGCAGCTCCCTCAGCTCGTCGGCGCTCCGGTCGAACTCCTCTGCGGTGAGCGGCTGTTCGGCGGTCAGGGAGTGCTCGCCCGTGGCGGTGCGGCCGGTGGCGAGTGCCTGGCCGACGACGGCCTGCCGGTCGGAGCCGGCCGCGGCGGTGCCGGGTCCTGTACCTGCCCCGTCCTCGTGCCCGTCCTGGGGAGCCGCGCCGTGCGGTGCCGCGGTGCCCGGCGCGGTGCCCGGTTCGTTACCGGTGGCTCCGCGACGGGGCCGGGGCACACCGGCGCCGTGCGCCGTGGGGAGGCCCAGCAGGTCGGCGAGGCGGTGGTCGGCGGCGATCGACTCGGCGGCCCTGAACTCGGCCTCGTACGACTGTTCCGCCGCCTGCGCACCGTCCGCGGCGCGCGCCGCGGCGAGCTCGGCGCGGCTCTCGGCGGCCGCCGCTTCCCTGGCCCGGTCGGCCGCGGCTCCGGCCGCTTCCCGTGCGGCGTTCCAGGCGGCGACGGTGGATTGTTCGGCGTCGCTCGCGGCGAGGGCGGCCCGCGCCGGGTCGGCGTCCGGCGCGGTGTTGTCGAGCCAGCCCGCCCGCACCGCCTCGGCGGTCTCCTGCTCCACCTCGGCGAGGCGCTGGCGCAGATGTCCGGCCTCGCTGCGGGCGCGCTGGGCCTCGGTGGCGGCGGTGGTGGCATCCCGGTGGGCGGTCTCGCCCGCGGCCTGGAGGATGTCCGAGCGCTCCTCCTCCTCGTTGGCCAGCTGCTCTCCGGCTTCCGCGGCGGTGTGCAGAGCGCGTACGAGGTCGGCGGCGGCGGTGGCCCGGGCGGCGAGCGCGGGTGCGGCGTCGCGTTCGGCCTCGCGGATGGCGACGGCGACGCGCGCGGACCGGTCGGCGGCGGCACGGTGGCGCAGCACGGCTTCGGCGGCCTGCCAGGCGGAGTGCAGGGTGCGGGCGTCGACCAGTTCGCGACGCTGGGCGGCCGCGCCCTTCTCGGCTGCGGCCAGGGCCAGGGAGGCGTGCCGGTAGGCCAGTTCGGCGGCGATGAGAGCGCTGCGGCTGCGGGCCTCCTCGGCGGCGGTGACGGTGTGGGCGGCGCCCGTCACCTGCTGGGCGAGGTCGGCGGTGCGGCCGCGCTCCTGGGCGGCCCGGGCAGAGAGCCTGCGGGCGAGGGTGCGGGTGCGGCGTTCGGCGCCCGCGTGGATGTCGCGGGTACAAGAGCGGGTGCCGGTGGCCTCGACGATCCGGCCGAGCAGGTCGACTGAGCCTGCGGTGAAGTCGCGTTCCGCGGTGAGTTCGGCCCGGCGGCCCAGCTTGTTGCCGAAGCCGCTGACCAGGTCGGCGAGACCGTCCGTGTCGCGGGTGTCCGTGACGGCGCGGAGCAGCAGGTCGGTGAAGTCGGAGTCCTTCTTGACCGCGAAGAGCCCGGCCGCCTCACCCTCGTCGGCGTTCATCTCGCGCTGGTAGCGGAAGAGTTCGGGGTCGAGGCCCAGGTCGCCGAGGTGCTCGTTCCACCGGTCGTGGATCTCTTCCCAGTGCACATCGAGGTGCTGGTAGAACTTGCCCGCATCCGTGAGGGCGTCCCGGAAGCCCTTCATGGTGCGGCGCCTGCCCTGGGCGCCGGAGGCGCCTTCGACGGGGCGGCCGACGGCGGTGGCCTCGGCGACCGGCAGCGAGTCGAGGCTGAGACCGGGTCCGGGGCGGAAGGAGTACCAGGCCTCCGCGAACTTCCGCGGGTCGTTGGATACCTGCCGTCCGCGCCACTCGCTGACCTTGCCGACGACGACGCACTCACCCGTGAGGGTGTGCTGCCACTCCAGCGCGACATGACCGCAGTCGTCGGCGAGCAGGAACTTGCGCAGTACACCGGAGCTGGCGCCGCCGAGGGTGTTGCGGTGACCGGGCAGCATCACGGAGAAGATCAGCTTCAGCAGGACGGACTTGCCGCCGCCGTTCTCCAGGAAGAGCACACCGGCGGGTGCCGGCCGGCGCGGCGGGCCGACCGGCTCCTCCTCGAAGAACTCCGCCTGGGCCGGCGCGGGGTTGGGCACGGGTTCGCCCACTCCGCGCAGGTCAAGCACGGTGTCGGCGTAGCGCGCACCGGCAGGCCCGATGGAGTAGAGGCGGACCCGGGACAGCTCGTACATGGCGGCGGACTCTCGTCGTTCGGAAAGCAGGAGTGGGGCGGCGGTGGGGGTGGTCAGGCGTGGAAGGGCAGACCGGCGTCGGCCGCCAGCTCCAGGTCGTCGCCGTCGGGCGGCGGCAGCAGCGTCGCCGTTCCGTCGGTGACGGGTACGACGCCGAGTTCCAGGAGTTCGGCCATGGCGGCGGTACCCGCCATGTCGCGTACCTGCAGCTGGTAGCGGGCAGTGGTACGGAAGGCTCCTCCGGCGTCGTCCCCGGTGCGCTGGAGGAAGCCGGAGTCGGTGAGGAAGGCGACGGCCTTGCCGACGATGCCGGTGGTGGATCCGGCCAGCCGCCGGGCGTCCTTCGTCGCGCCGGTGGCGCTGCGCCGGGCATAGATCCGCCAGGCGGCTTCCAGCCCCGGGGTGTCGGTGGCCGGGTCGGTGTTGTCGCCGTGTTCCGCGGCCCGCTCCTCCAGGCGGTGGCAGGCCTGGCGTACGAACGCGTCGATGCCGTTGACCGTGATCCGGCCGATGTACGCGTCGTCGGCGAGGTCCTCGGGGCGCGGGAAGGCCATGGCGGCGACGGCGAGATGGGCCAGCCCGTGCAGGAAGCGGTCGGCGGAGTCGGAGGAGGCGCGGCGGGCGTAGTCGCCCATGCGGACGGCGAAGACGGAGTCCTCGCCCGCCGTCACGGCCATGCCGGCGCGGGTGGAGACCTCCAGGACGACGAGACCGAGTCCGGTGGCCACGGCATCGGCGAGCCGGGCGAAGGGGGTCTCCTCCCGGTAGCGCCGGAGGAGCTCGGCGTATTCGGCGTCGCGGGCGGGCATCAGCTTGGGCTGCAGCCCGAAGGCGACGAGCCGGGCGGCGTCGGCCGCGTCGGCCGGGGTGACGGCGGTGGGTGCCGCAGTCTCGTGGGCGGCGTCGCCCTCGGTCGCGGGCCGGGCGGTCGCGTACCCGGCGGTCGGCTCGCTCCACGCGTCGGTGTGCTCTGCGCGGTGGTCGCTCACGACGGTCGCTCCTCGGTGCGGGATCTCGGTGGTACGGGGTGGGCGGCGCCGGCTCTCAAGGCGTCCGTACAGAAGGGTGCGGGCGGAACCGCGCGTCCGGAGGTGGCGGCCCGGTGATCAGGGGCCCGTCGGGTCCGACGCCCCTGCCCGCTCATGAGGCCTCCGAGCGGTCCGCGGCCATGCCCGCCGCGTCCAGCAGGGCCATGCCCACGATCAGGTCCGCCCCGCCGAACTCCGGGTCGTCCAGCCGGGTCCCGTCGTCGACGGCGAACAGCAGGCGCCGCTCGCCCTGCCGGTAGGCGGTGCCGACCGGCGGGGACGCGGCGTGCACCGCAAGCAGGGCGACCAGATAGGGCAGGTCCGGATCGCTCCGCCGGGCCTCGGCGAGGAGCCCGGAGAGCCGGCGCGGTGCGTCGTGCTCCAGATCGAGGAGGTTCATGGCGCTCGCCAGCTGCTCCTCGCTGAACCTGCTGTCGTCCGGGGTGGCGATCAGATCCGGCTCGGGCATCTCGGCCCCCAGATGCTCCCGCTCCAGGGGCGGGGTGAGCAGCATGTCGACCAGGTCACCCACCCGCACCGAGGTGGGCGTGCGCAGCCCCGTGCCGTGGGCGAAGAACGCGTCGGTGACGCGGATGGCCTCTTCGACGGGGAGCGGCAGCAGCGGGGCGACCAGCTGGCCGTACAGGTCGAGGCCGGTCCTGGCCGTGGGGGTGGCGAACGCCTGCCGGTCCTGCTCGGCACGGAACAGCGGTCCTGCCTCCAGCAGGCGGGACTGCAGCTGGGTGTGGCGGCGGATGCAGTCCTTGACTATGTCGACGAGCTCGGCGGCGCGGCGCTTGTGCTCGGGGTCCTCCGCCTCGTCCCGGGCCTTGCGGATGTTGGTGAGGATCGCGTTCTCGTGGCGGTAGCGGTCGGCCACGTGGTCCAGTGCCTCGGCGATCATGTCGGGCACGGCGTTGAGCCAGTCGACGGCTCTGACGTTGCGCCGGGTCGCCTCCAGTGTCTTGCGGAGCGTCTCCGCGTACTGCACGGTGCGGTAGCGGGCCTGTTCGGCGGCGAGCTGCGCATCGGCGAGGCGGCCCCGGCTGATCAGGACCTCCAGTTTCACCTCGGCGGCGATCTGGGCGCTGGTGACGTCCGTGTCGAGGGCGCCGACCAGGACGTTGACCGCTTCGTCGGTGGCCCTCAGATAGACGCTGCCGCCGTAACCGGGTACCTCTTCGATCAGCTTGAAGTCGTAGTCCCTGCGGACATAGACCCCGTCCGGGCCGAACGTGCCGTACACCGCGCGGAAGCCGCGGTCCACGCTTCCGACGTTGATCAGATTCTCGAGCACCCAGCGGGCGACTCGCTCGTGCTCCGCGGCGGGACGACGCGGGGCCTGGGCAGCGACGCGCGGGAGCAGCTTGGCCACTATCTGCTCGTGGTCGGCGCCCGTGTCGAAGTCCATGTGCAGTGTGACCTGGTCGATCGCGGCGAGCGCGACCTCCGCCATCGCGTAGACCGTGTACTCACCGGCCAGATTCGCCTTGCGCACGTCGAGGTCGTGCAGCGGCGCCGTGCAGGCGAGCGCGCGCAGCCGCCGGGAGAGCCCCTCGTCGGCGGCCGGGCCCGGGGCGGGCCGCGGCCCCGCGCTGAGCTGGGGCGCAGCGTTGTCCGTGTAGGCAGGCGAAGTCACGCTGCACAGATTAGGTCCTCACACCGACAACGGTCGAAACGGCGCAGAAGCGACCGGTTGCCGCACTCCGTATCCTCCGCCGCCGGGTGTGCGCAGGACCAGCACATCGCCGGGCGCCAGTTCGGCCGTGTCGCACCCCTCCAGCGAGGTGACCGTGTTCTTTCCGTCGGCTCGCTCGATGTGCTGGCTGCCCAGCGCGCCCGGTTCGCCGCCCGCCATGCCGTACGGAGGGACGCGGCGATGTCCGGTGAGCAGCGCCACCGTGACGGGTTCGAGGAACCGGAGTCTGCGCTCGACCCCGCAGCCGCCGTGCCACCGGCCCGCTCCCCCGCTGCCGTCCCGTACCCGGAAGCTCTCGACCAGGACCGGGTAGCGCCATTCGAGCACTTCGGGGTCGGTGAGCCGGGAATTGGTCATATGGGTCTGCACGGCGTCGGTGCCGTCGAAGCCGTCGCCGGCGCCCGAGCCGCTGGCCACCGTCTCGTAGTACTGGACGCGGTCGTTGCCGAAGGTCAGGTTGTTCATGGTGCCGGAGCCCTCGGCCTGGATGCCGAGCGCCCCGTACAGCGCGCCCGTGACGGCCTGGGAGGTCTCCACGTTGCCCGCGACGGTGGCCGCGGGATGGACGGGCGCCAGCATCGAACCCGCCGGGACTCTGACCTCCAGGGGTTTGAGACAGCCGCTGTTGAGCGGGATGTCGTCGGCGACCAGGGTCCGGAAGACGTACAGAACCGCGGCCATGACGACGGACTTCGGGGCGTTGAAGTTCCCCGGCTGCTGCGGTGAGGTGCCGGTGAAGTCGACGATCGCGCTGCGGGCGGTACGGTCCACGGTCAGCGCGACCTCGATCACGGCGCCGTTGTCGGTCTCGTAGCGGTACGAACCGTCGTGCAGCCGCGCGATGATCCGGCGTACGGACTCCTCGGCGTTGTCCTGCACGTGGCCCATGTACGCGTCGACGGCCTCGGCGCCGAACTGGTCCACCGTGCGGCGCAGTTCCGCGATGCCCTTCTCGTTGGCGGCGATCTGGGCCCGCAGATCGGCGAGATTGGTGTCGGGGTCACGGGACGGGTACGCGGCGGTGGTGAGCAGCTCGCGGGTCTCGGCCTCGCGGAACCTGCCGTCCCTCACCAGCAGCCAGTTGTCGAACAACACCCCTTCCTCGTCGATGGTGCGGCTGAAGGCGGGCATCGAGCCGGGGGTGATGCCGCCGATCTCGGCGTGGTGACCACGTGACGCCACCAGGAATCTCAGCCCCGACCCGTTCTCGCCGCGTTCGTCGAACACCGGGGTCACCACCGTCACATCGGGCAGATGGGTGCCCCCGTGGTACGGGTCGTTGATGGCGTACACATCGCCGGGGCGCATCGTGGAGCCGTTGCGCCGCAGCACCTCCTTGATGGACTCCCCCATCGAGCCGAGGTGCACCGGGATGTGCGGGGCGTTGGCGATCAGGTTGCCGTCCGCGTCGAAGAGCGCGCAGGAGAAGTCGAGCCGCTCCTTGATGTTGACGGAGTGGGCGGTGTTCTCCAGGCGCACGCCCATCTGCTCGGCGATCGACATGAAGAGATTGTTGAACACCTCCAGCATGACCGGGTCCACCCGCGTGCCGACGGCAGTCCGGTCGGGGCGCGGGCGGACCCTGGTGAGCAGCAGATGGCCGGTGCCGCCGATGGTGACCTGCCAGCCGGGGTCGACGACGGTGGTGGCGTCGGCCTCGGCGATCACGGCGGGACCGGTCACGGTGTCCGACGGTTGCAGGGCCTCGCGCCGGTGGAGCGGGGTGTCCTGCCATCGGCCCTCGGCGAACATCCGTACCGTGTCGTGGGGTTGTGGTGTGCCCTCACGGACCGTCCGGTCCACCGGGTGCGGTACGTGCCGGCCCGCCGCGCCGGTCGCCTCGACCGACACCGCCTCGACGAGCAGTGGTCTGTCCATGGTGAAGCCGTAGCGGGCGCGGTGCTCGTCCATGAACGCCCGGGTCATCGCGGGCGCGGTGTCCAGGTCGACGGGCAGGCTCGCGTCCGTGCCGGCATAGCGCAGGAGAACCCGGGCGTGGGTGCTGACGGCGGTGTCCTCGAGGCCGTCGGCGCGCAGTTCGGCGCGGGTGCGGGCGGCCAGTTCCGCGCAGAGCGCGTCGACCGTGGTCCCGGTGCCTTCGGCGTCCAGCTCCGCTTCGACCGACTGTTCGCGCATGGCGGTGGCGTCGGCGAGTCCGATGCCGTACGCGGACAGCACTCCGGCCAGCGGTGGGACGAGGACGGTGTCGACACCGAGTGCGTCGGCGACGGCGCAGGCGTGCTGACCGCCGGCGCCCCCGAAGCAGGTGAGGGCGTAGCGGGTGATGTCGTGCCCGCGCTCCACGGAGATCTTCTTGACCGCGTTCGCCATGTTGAGCACGGCGATCTCCAGGAATCCGGCCGCGGCCTCGGCTGCGGTACGTCGCGTGCCGGTGGCCTGTGCCACCTCGTCGGCGAGTGCCCCGAACCGCTCGCGCACGACGCCGGCGTCGAGCGGCAGGTTTCCCTCCGGCCCGAAGACTGCCGGGAAGTGCGCGGGCTGTACCCGGCCGAGCATCACATTGGCGTCGGTGACGGTGAGCGGCCCGCCCCTGCGGTAGCAGGCCGGGCCGGGGTCCGCGCCCGCGGAGTCGGGTCCGACCCGGTAGCGCCGGCCGTCGAAGTGCAGGACGGAGCCGCCACCGGCCGCAACGGTATGGATGTTCATCATCGGGGCGCGCATCCGCACCCCGGCCACCTGGGTGCCGAGCTCGCGCTCGAACTCGCCCGCGTAGTGCGAGACATCGGTGGAGGTGCCACCCATGTCGAAGCCGATGACCCGGTCGAATCCGGCCTGTCCGGACGTACGGGCCATGCCGACGACCCCCCCGGCGGGACCGGACAGCACCGCGTCCTTGCCACGGAAGTGCGCGGCTTCCCGCAGTCCGCCGTTGGACTGCATGAACATCAGCCGGACGGACTCCAGTTCGCCCGCGACCTCCTCGACGTACCGGCGCAGGATCGGCGAGAGGTACGCGTCGACGACGGTGGTGTCGCCGCGCGGTACCAGCTTGATCAGCGGGCTGACCTCGTGCGAGCAGCTCACCTGGGTGAAGCCTGCCTCACGGGCCGCGGCGGCGACGGCGGTCTCGTGGGCGGGGTGACGGTAGCCGTGCATCAGGACGACCGCCGCGCTGCGGAAGCCGTCCGCCCTCGCGGCTCTCAACTGCGCTGCCGTCGCAGGCAGATCGAGGGGGGTGAGGGTCCGGCCGTGCGCATCGATCCGCTCCGGGACCTCGATCACCCGGTCGTACACGGCCTCCGGCAGCAGGATGTGGCGGTCGAAGAGGCGCGGGCGGTTCTGGTACGCGATGCGCAGGGCGTCCCGGAACCCTTCGGTGGTGACCAGGACGGTCGGCTCCCCACGCCGTTGGAGCAGGGCGTTGGTGGCGACGGTCGTGCCCATCTTCACACTGCCGACCCGGTCGGCGGGGACCGGGTCGGCGGGACCGAGGCCGAGCATGAGGCGGATCCCGGCGACGGCGGCGTCGCGGTAGCGGTCCGGGTCGTCCGAGAGGAGCTTGCGGGTGACCAGGTGCCCGTCGGGATCGCGGCCCACCACGTCGGTGAACGTGCCGCCACGGTCGATCCAGAACTCCCAGCGTCCCGTCATCCCTCCATACTGACGCGCGGCGCGGACAACAAGGAAGCGACGTGCCGCCCCTCGGGCGTGACGGCGGCAAGCGCGCCCTGCAACGCCTGGTCGGCCCGCCGGTCCAGCTGCCCGCTCGTGCCGCGCGCCCAGTGCCGTACCTCCGCTCCCGCCAGGCACAGCAGCTGAGGCAGCAGATCGGCGCTCCGCCGCACCAGCCACCCGGTGCCCGCCGTGGCCAGCCAGAACAACGAGTCGGCACGGCTGGGCGGCGGCTGCTCCGGCTCG
The DNA here is from genome assembly GCF_045207415.1 of Streptomyces sp. NBC_00873. Taxonomy (NCBI): domain Bacteria; kingdom Bacillati; phylum Actinomycetota; class Actinomycetes; order Kitasatosporales; family Streptomycetaceae; genus Streptomyces; species Streptomyces sp. NBC_00873. Next base: position 7,556,342 of record NZ_CP108803.1, on the reverse strand, counting down.
CGTCCGGGCGGGGCGCCGAGGGCGAGACCGCGGGCGGCGAGCAGGTCGTGGAATCCGGCCGCGACCGACCGATGGCCGCGCTCGGCCGGATGGAGCCGGTCGACGCTCCACAGCGACCGGTCGGAGACCCATGTCCCGTCCGAGGCGTGCAGATGGACGGCGTCGTAGCGGGCGGACAGGGCATGCACCACGGCATTCACCGCACTCTGCCGCCGGGCCAACGGGCGCCCCAGGGGTGCGGGCAGCCCGAGGACGGAACCGGGATCGGGCAGACACGCCGTCAGGAGTACGGCTCCGCCGCCGGTCAGGAGCGCACAGACCTCGTCGAGCCGCCGGGCGATGAGCCGGATGTCGAAGGAGCGGCGGAGGGTGTCGTTGACGCCGACGACCACGGAGGCGAGGTCGGGCCGGAAGGCGGCGGCGGCCGGAGCCTGCCGGTCACGGACGTCGCCGGAGAGCGAACCGCTGACGGCGAAGTTACGGAACTCGACGCCCCGGTGCCTGTCGCCGATGCCCTCGGCAAGCAACGCGGCCCAGCCGCGCCGGCCACCGGGGACAGGATCACCGACTCCTTCGGTGAACGAGTCCCCGAGCGCGGCGAACCGGATCGGGGAATGGGGGCTCCCGGGCGGCACGGGCGGTTCCGGCAGAGCCTCCGTCACCGGCACGGGAGCCGGCCTGCAGACCGGCGCGGGCACGGGTACCCCTGGCACGACCGGCACCGCCACCGCCCCCTCTGCGCCGTCCGACCGCGCCCGCAACCCCGTCATGTCAGTGCTCCCCGGATCCCGCCCCGCTCCGGCACCTCGTGCGCCGCCAGGAACGCGGCCACCGAGCGGTCCCAACCGAAAAGTTCGGCACGTTGTCGCGCCGCCGTGCGCCGCTCGTTCTCCGGGCGCGCCAGCAGTTCCCGTACCGCCGCTGCGAATGCGTCGCCGGTGTCCGCCGCAGCCGCTCCCGCACCGGCGATCACCTCCGGCAGTGCTGAGCTCGCGCTCGCCACCACCGGGGTGCCGCAGGCCAGTGCCTCCAGGGCCGAGAGGCCGAACGTCTCGGCGGGGCCCGGCGCCAGGCAGATGTCGGCCGCGGCCTGCAGATCCGCCAACCGCTCCCGGTCGCGCACATGGCCCAGGAACTCGACCGGCAGCCGCTCCGCCCGTACCCGGCTCTCCAGTCCCGCGCGCAGCGGCCCGTCCCCCGCGACGAGCAGCGTCGCAGGCACGCCCAGGCCGTTCAGGACGGCGAGGGCGTCCAGGGCGCGGCCGGGACGTTTCTCCACCGAGAGGCGGGAGCAGAGCAGAAGCAGTACGGACCGGCCGTGCGCATGACGGGCGCGCAGGACCGTGCTGCGGCGGCCGGGGTAGCAGCGCCGCAGGTCCACGCCGAGCGGGGCACGGACCACGTTGCGGGCGCCGATCCGTATGAACTCGCGCTCCGCCCACTCCGTGGTGCAGACGATCCTCGTGTAGGCGTGAGCGCTGAGGGTGTTGAGGCGGTCGGCGGCGCGTCCGGCCGCTGCCGCCGGTAGGCCCCAGGTGCGCAGCACCCCGTCCGCCGTCTCGTGGGAGACCATCACGGCGGGCACCCTGGCGCGGCGCGCCCACTCGCCCGTCCACCGCAGGGTGGTGCGGTCGGAGACCTCCAGACGGTCGGGCCGCAGCGTTCCGAGGAGGTGGCGGAGCGTGCGGCGGCCGGCCAGCACGCGGTAGCCGCCGCTGCCCGGCAGCACCGGACCGGGCAGGGTGATCACCCTGCCCTGCTCGGCGTACACATCGCCGGCGGTGTCGCCGGGGACGATGAGCACCGGCTCGTGCCCGGCCGCGAGGTAGCCGCGGCCGAGTTCGTCCAGGGCGGTGCGCAGTCCGCCGGAGGACGGGGTGACGAAGTTCGCCAGACGGACGATGGTCGTTCCCCGCTCGCGCCCGGTCATGCGGCCACCGCCGGCCGGTCGCGCAGCACCTCGTCGTAGTGGCCGAGCAGCTGATCGCCGACGGCTTCCCAGGTGCGGCCCTCGACCATGGCCCGCCCGGTCCGCCCGTACGCCGCCGCGAGGGCGGGGTCCGCAACGAGTGCGCCGACGGCCGCCCGTACCGCATCGGTGTCGTGCGGCGGGACCAGCAGCCCGGTCCGCCCGTGGTCGACGAGGTCGAGCGGTCCGCCCGCCGCCGGGGCGACCACGGGCACACCGGAGGCCATCGCCTCCTGCACGGTCTGGCAGAACGTCTCGTACGGGCCGGTGTGCACGAACATGTCCAGCGACGCGACGATCCGGGCGAGGTCGTCCCCGGTCCTGCGGCCGAGGAAGACGGCGCCGGGCAGAGCCGCGGGCAGCGAGGTGCCGCTCGGGCCGTCACCGACGACCACGACCCGCACCCCGGGCAGTCCGCAGGCCCCGGCGAGAAGTTCCACATGCTTCTCCGGGGCGAGCCGGCCGACGTATCCGACGAGCTTCTCCCCGCCGGGGGCGAGGCGCCGGCGCAGTGCCTCGTCGCGCAGCGCGGGCCGGAACCGTACGGTGTCGACGCCACGCGGCCACAGCCGCACCCGCTCCACCCCGTGGTCGGTGAGGTCGCGGACGGCGGCGGTCGACGGAGCGAGCGTGCGGTCGGCGGCGCTGTGCACGGCGCGCATCCGGCGCCAGGCGGTGTTCTCGCCGGCGCCGAGGTACGTACGGGCGTAGCCGGCCAGGTCGGTCTGGTAGACGGCCACGGTCGGCAGCCCCAGCCGGGCGGCGGCCGCCATGCCGCGGACGCCGAGCACGAACGGTCCGGCGAGATGGACGAGTTCGGCCCGGTGGGCGATGAGGGCCGCGGTCAGCCGACGACTGGGAAGCGCCACCCGGACCTGGGAGTAGCCGGGCAGCGGCAGGGACGGGACGCGCACCACGGGGCAGGGAGCGGCCGACGCGAAGAGGTCGGTGCCGCCCGAGGCGCCCGGGTACAGGGGTGAGGAGGAGCGGGACGTGGTCGTCGCGCCGGCGGTGGCCGGGGCGATGACGAGCGGTTCATGGCCGCGCGCGGCGAGATGCCGGGCGGTCTGCAGGGTGCAGTGGGCCACGCCGTTGACATCGGGCGGGAAGGATTCGGTGACGATGACGACACGCATACCTGTGTTGTCGTCGCGCCGGACGTGACTGGGCCGACTTGGATCTTTCCCCCCGGGGAACGTCCCATGAGCGTTGGACGTCCGTGGGCGGGTACGCCGCGCTCCCCCGAAGCGCTGCGTCCTGCTGTGCGTGGAGCGTGTCAGACAGCGGGGGCGTCGGGCCCGATCCTGCTGCGTACCGCGGTCTGCACCTCGGCCTCCTCGGCCGGGTCGGCGGCCAGTCGGCGCAGCCGTTCGGCGACCCTGATGTCGCCGGTCTCCGCATGGAGTGCGGCGACCTCGCGGGTGGACTCCTCGCAGTCCCACAGGCATTCGACGGCGAAGCCGGTGGCGAAGGAGGGGTCGGTGGCGGCGAGCGCGCGGGCCGCCCGGCCGCGCAGATGGGAGGAGGACGTCTCCCGGTAGACGTGGCGCAGGACGGGGGCGGCGCAGGCGATGCCCAGCCGGCCCGTGCCGTCGACCAGGGTCCACAGGCGCGGTGCGTCCGGTCCTTCACCGCGTACGGCGTCGCGCAGGGCGGCGAGGACGAGGGAGGCGTCCTGTGCTCCGCCCCGGCAGGCGAGCACACCGGCGGCGCAGGCGCCGAGCGCGTCGGGCCGTCGGGCCCAGTTCCGGGCCCGGTCCACCGCCGCGTCGCCGCACATCCGCTCGAAGGCGGCGACGGCCGCCTTGGCGACGGTGCTCGACGGGCTGACCGCCGCGGCCTCGATGAGGTCGAGGACAGCGGGGTCCCTGGCCTCGGAGAGGTGGTGCAGGGCAGCGCAGCGGGCGCCGTCCGGGCCGCTGCGGGCGGTCTCGACGATCAACGGCCGGTCCTCGGGACCGGCGACGGCAGTGAGGCAGCGGGCGGCCGGTACGTGGAGGATGCTGCCGCGGTCCAGTCCCTGCTGGGCCCAGTCGAACACGGCCTGGACGCTCCAGCCGGGGCGTGGGCCGCCGGGCCGCATCTGCCGCTGCCACCGGTCGAACGAGCCCTGTTCGGAGGCGGCCCTGACCCGGGCGCCGACCGCTTCACGCGGGTCGTCGGCCCACAGCCGCCAGGGCCGGGGCTCGAAGGCGTCCCGTACGGCGGCCGCGAGTTCGGCGGCGCCCTCCTCGGTGGCGGGGAACCGGCCGAGGACGGGCACGGCGAGGGAACGGAGCCCGGCGTCGTCGTCACGCAGGGCCAGCTCGTCGAGGGCCCACGCCCAGTTGGCGCCCGTCGCCGCGTACCGCCGCAGCAGGGCCAGGGCGTCGCCGCGTCCGTACGAGGCGAGGTGGCCGAGGACCGCGAGGGCCAGGCCGGTCCGCGAGTCGTCGGTGTCGATGTGGTCGTCGGGATCGCAGAGGTGCCGCTCGATCTCTTCGATGCCGCCGTCGAGGTCGAGATACAGGCGTGCGTAGTAGAGGGAGCGGTTCTCGACCTGCCAGTCGTGACGCGGATCGCTCAGGACACAGTGGTTGAGCGCCGCGAGGGCCTCGGGGCGCGGTGCGGCAAGCGCGTGGAGCGTGCCGTCGCCGCGGCCCCTCTGCAGCAGGCCGAGCAGGGTGCCGCTCGGCGCTATGAACGGATCGAACATGGGAGAAGCCTCACATCAAGCTGTCGACGCAACCGGGACTGTGCAGTTCCAAGTGCCGGGTGGGCACTACGCCGCGCAGCAACATGATCGGCCGACCGCCGTCTTCTGCTTGCTGTAGACCATCTTCCTCTGCCTCTCGTCGGTGGCCCGAATCGGGCCCTCGACGTCATGATGACCCAGCCATTTCGCCACCGCGACCACATTTACGGCGAACCCGTTCAGCGGGAGCCGAAGAGTTCCAGCAGGTCGGCCTTGCCGAACATGCGCGCGGTGTCCGTTGCGGACGGTGTGCCGGCGTCCGGGTCGGCGCCCGCGGCGAGCAGCGCCTCGATCACCGCGCCCTCGCCCTTGAAGACGGCTCCGGCGAGCGGCGTCTGCCCGCGGTCGTTGGCCCGGTCCGGGTCGGCTCCCCGGCTCACGAGGGCGGCTACCGCGGGGGCGTGCCCGTGGTACGCGGCGAGCATGAGCAGCGAGTCGCCCCGGTCGTTGGTGAGGTTTGCGGGCACACCGGCGTCCACGTACGCGGCGAGCGCCTCGGTCTCCCCGCGGCGCGCCAGGTCGAAGACCCTGGTCGCCAGCTCGACGACCTCGGGGTCGGGGGCTTCGCTCATCGGACGGACCGCCTTCCATTAACGGGTTTCGCTGCTGCCGGCCAGGGGGGCGGTACGCCGTGGGGGCCGTACGAGTGAATCGACAGGGTACTGCTCCGCAGCGCACATGCCGCGGCCCGGCCGCGGCAAAGCATCACGTCGCGTGAGGCCGGAACGGTGCGCGGCACCGGAAGTTCCGTCCGCACCGCGTTCTCCTGTCGGCCAGTCCAGTGAAAAAAACGGGTTTTCACCCAATTACAGCTTTTATCCTATAGATACTTTTTGTGAGCCTGGAAGGACTCATGGTGACTGTCCCCCAAACAGGAGAACCACTCATGAACCTTTCCATGTCTGGCGTCGTCATCCTCGGCATCATCGTCTTCCTGTTCTTCAGGAAGGACGGTCTGAAGGGCTCGCACGCCTTCGTCACCGCCCTGTTCGGCTTCTATCTGGCAGGCACCGCCATCGCACCGAGCATCACGGCGGGCGGCGCGAGCCTGGCCAGCCTCCTGGGCGGGATCAAGTTCTGACCCGCCGCGACCGCTCCCACCCCTTCAGGAGAACCGACGTGGCCCGGCGACCCCTTCCCCGCATTCTGAGCAGCGGCAGCGCTTCGATCACTCGCAGTCGCGAGTTCGCGCGCACGGCCGCCGCCAACGCCACCGACGTCCTCCATCCGCTGATCAGGGTCGTTCGTGGTCTGCGGCTGCTGGCGGGTGCAGGACGGCAGAAGTGGGCGGCGACGCCCAAGGAGCGGCGTAATCCCATTCTGTTCCTCGTCGCGGCCTGCGTACTCGTGGTGGTGCTCATCCCGTACGGGCCGCTGCTCGCCCTGGTCACGGTGATGGGCGCCGCCGCATGGAAAGGGCGGGAACGCACGCCCGCGAAGACCGGTCCCGGCAAGGCCGAGACGGCGCGGCTCCAGGCGCTGTACGAGGCGCTCGTGCCGCACTTCTCCGCCGCCGAGGACCCCAGTCCGCTGTTCGCCCACGGTGGCGACTGGGCCAAGGCGTTCAGCGGCTACGCGTTCGACGGCGACGGGCGCGTCACCCGGCTCCACGTCTCGTACCCCGCATACTTCACCGACAGTGAGACCGCCTCCCGCACCCGGATCGAACAGCTGCTGCACGCCAAGTCGGGCCGTGGCCGCGAGTACCACTTCGCCTGGAACGAGGAGGGCAACCAGCTCGTCATGAGCGTGCTCGATGCGCTGCCCACCTCGATCGCCGCACAGCGCTTCGTCACCGCGCCGGGCGAGACGGTGCTGGGGTTCACCGACAACGACGCGGTGCAGCGCACCGTGCCGGTGACTGACGGGGACACGACCCGGGACGCTCCCCCGGTCGTCTGGCGGACCGGCGCCCGCTCCACCGAACCGCACCTGCTGATCGTCGGACAGCCAGGCAGCGGCACCACCACGCTGATGCGCTCCATCGCCGTCCAGGCGCTCCAGCACGGCGACATCCTCATGATCGAAGGCAGCGGAACCGGTGAGTACGCCTGCCTGACCGGGCGCGCCGGTGTGCTGGCCGTCGAGTGCGGACTGGCCGGCGCACTGACCAGCCTGGAGTGGGCGGCCCATGAGACGGAGCGACGGCTGATCGCCGCCAACCGGGCCCGGCAGGCGGGGCACTCCGCGCCCGAGGACACCAGGCGCCCGCTCTGGATCCTGCTGGACCGGCCCAGCGTCCTCGGCCATCTGGCGGCCGCCGACGGCAGACCCGACCCGCAGGAGCTGCTGCAGGTGCCGCTGCGGCACGGCCGCGCGGCCAATGTCACCGTGGTGCTGGCCGACCAGTTCGACAGCCTGGACACGCTCAGCGAGACGGTACGGACCCACACCAGGGCCCGCGTCGTGCTCGGCCACAGCTCCCGCGACCAGATCGAGACGGTGCTCGGCCTTGAGCCGCACACCACACCGACCCCGGACGTCCCGCCCGGCCGGGGGTACGTGCGGCTCGGTACCGGTCCGGTGCTGCGGCTCCAGGTTCCGGCCACACCTGATCCGTACGACGACGCGACGAGCGAGGCGCACCGCCAGGCGGTGCTCGATCTCCTGCCCACGGGGCAGACGCCGATCGAGGCGACCGTTCCGGACCCGGCGACTCCGGCGACTGCGACCCCCTTGACCCCGCAGAACGCACTGACCGCGGAGATCGCCCTGACCCCCGAGCAGATGTCGCTCAGCGAGTAGGAGCGCGGAAGGGGCGGGGAAGGATCGCGCGATCCTTCCCCGCCCCTTCCACTGCGCCTCGGCCGTCAGGCGACGAACGTGCGAGGCGCCTCCGCTCCCGCGCTCGCCCCCGACCCCACCAGCTCCGCCGCCGCCGCGAGCCGTACCGCCGCCTCGTCCGCCACCGGACCGCCGACCGTGAACGGCAGCCGTACGTACCCCTCGAAGGCGCCGTCGACGCCGAATCGCGGACCGGACGGCACCCGCACCCCCACTCGCTCGCCCGCCACGGCCAGCCGTGACCCCGAGAGTCCGCCGGTGCGCACCCAGAGCGTCAGGCCGCCGCGCGGCACCTGGAACTCCCACTCCGGCAGCTCCCGGCGCACCGCCGCGACCAGCGCGTCCCGGTTCTCCCGCGCCTGACCGCGCCGGAGCTCCACGGCCTCCTCCCAGCCCCCCGTGCGCATCAGCCAGTTGATGGCGAGCTGTTCCAGCACGGGTGTGCCCATGTCGGCGTAGGCGCGGGCGGACACCAGACTGCGGATCACGTCCGGCGCGGCCCGCACCCAGCCGATCCGCATGCCCGCCCAGAACGCCTTGCTGGCCGAGCCGACGGTGAGCACGGTGCTGCCCGCCGGGTCGAAGGCACAGACCCGGCGCGGCATCTCGACATCGGCGTCGAGGTACAGCTCGTTCATGGTCTCGTCGACGACCAGGACCGTCCCGGCGGAGCGGGCCGCGTCCACCAGGGCCCGTCGCTGGCTCTCGTCGGCGAGCGCGCCGGTGGGATTGTGGAAGTCCGCCACGACGTACGCGAGCCGGGGCGCCGCGTCGCGCAGCACCTGCCGCCAGCGATTCATGTCCCAGCCGCCGATCCCCTCCTCCATCGCCACCGGCACCAGCCGGGCGCCCGCCTCCCGCATCAGCTGAAGGATGTTGGCGTACGAGGGGGACTCCACCGCGATCCGCTCGCCGCGCCCGGCGAAGAGGTGGCAGATGGCGTCGATCGCGCCCATCGCACCGGTGGTGACCATGATCTGTTCGGGCATCGTCGGGATGCCGCGCTCGGTGTAGCGGTCGGCGATCATCTGCCGCAGCGCGGGCAGTCCGGCCGGATAGTCGCCGTGGGTGTGCGCGTACGGCGGCAGCTCCTCCAGGGCGCCCTGGACGGCACGGGTCAGCCAGGGTTCGGGCGCGGGCAGGGAGGCACAGCCCAGGTCGATCATCGAACCGAGCGACTCCGGGGGCAGCGGTTCCAGGCCGCGCGCGGGCAGGGGGTTGCCTGCCGGGACCGCGGTCCAGCTGCCCGCGCCGCGCCGGGACTCCAGGAATCCCTCGGCCCGCAGCGCCTCGTAGGCGGCGGCGACGGTGGTGCGGCTGACGGACAGGGCGAGCGCCAGCTCGCGTTCGGCGGGGAGCCGTGCGGCGACCGGCACCCGGCCTTCGAGGACGAGCAGCCGGACGCCGTCGGCGAGCGCGCGATAGGCGGGGGGCCTGCGGGCGCCGGGGCCCATCGGCTTCTGCTGCTGGGCCTGGAGCTGCCGGGCGAGCTGCGCGGCACCGACGGCCGAAGTCCACTGCGCCATGTAAATCAGTCCACCTTCCTCGGATTGGCCATAGTTGGCAGCCAATCCCCTGCCACAGAGTGTCATGCGGCAGTCCACCACCACCACACGAGGGAGCACATCTTGTCCGTCACCGCCGTCCCCCGCCGGGCGCACCTCACACGGCGGCTGATGCAGCTGTACGTCGGTCTGGCCCTGTACGGGGCGAGCTCGGCGCTCATGGTCCGCGCCGGGCTCGGACTCGAACCCTGGGGGGTGCTGCACCAGGGCCTCGCGGAACGCACCGGACTGTCCATCGGCGTCGTCGCGATCATCGTCGGCGCGGCGGTCCTCCTCCTGTGGATACCGATGAGGCAGCGCCCCGGGCTCGGCACGGTCTCCAATGTCTTCGCCATCGGCCTCGCCATGGACGGCACGCTCGCCCTCGTCCCGGAGCTGCACGGCCTGGCGGCCCGGATCGTTATCATGGTCGCGGGGATCGCGCTCAACGGTGTCGCGACGGGGCTGTACATCGCGGCACGGTTCGGCCCCGGGCCGCGCGACGGCCTGATGACCGGACTGCACCGGCGCACCGGCCGCTCCGTCCGCCTGGTCCGTACGGCAATCGAGGTGGCCGTGGTGGCGACCGGCTTCCTGCTCGGCGGCTCCCTGGGCGTGGGCACGGTCCTGTACGCGCTGTCCATCGGCCCGCTCGCCCAGCTGTTCCTGCGCTTCTTCGCCGTCCCCGAGGCGAAGCCCGCCGACGAGACCGTCGCTCCCGCGCCGGGGTCCGGCACCACCGCCGTCACCGGCCGGCCATCGGAGGAGGCCATACTGCCGCAGTGACCTCTGTACGCCACCCTTATCTGGACCATCCCGCGACGATCCCGTTCGCCCACCGAGGCGGAGCGGCGGACGGGATCGAGAACACCACGGCCGCGTTCAGCCGGGCCGCCGACGCCGGCTACCGCTACTTCGAGACCGATGTGCACACGACGTCGGACGGTCGTCTGGTCGCCTTCCACGACGCCACCCTGGACCGGGTGACGGACGCCCGTGGCCGGATAGCCGACCTGCCGTGGAGCGAGGTGCGGCGGGCCCGGGTGGCGGGCCGTGAACCGCTGCCGCTGTTCGAGGAGTTGCTGGAGGCGTTTCCCGACGCCCGCTGGAACGTGGACATCAAGGCCGAGCCGGCGCTCGTCCCGCTGATCGACCTGATCCGCCGGACCGAAGCCTGGGACCGGGTGTGCGTCGGCTCGTTCTCCGAGACCCGGGTGGCCAGGGCGCACCGCCTCGCGGGCCCCCGGCTGGCCACCTCGTACGGCGTCCGCGGCGTCCTGGGCCTTCGGCTGCGCTCGTACGGCATACCAGCCGCACTGCGTGCCGGAGCGGTGTGCGCGCAGGTCCCGGAGAGCCAGAACGGGGTCCGGGTGGTCGACCGGCGCTTCGTCCGGGAGGCCCATGCGCGCGGGCTCCAGGTCCATGTCTGGACGGTGAACGAACCGGAGCGGATGGCAGCTCTCCTCGATCTCGGTGTGGATGGCATCATGACCGATCACATCGAGACGCTGCGCACGGTGCTGAGCGAGCGGGGGGCCTGGGCCTGACGCCGGCCCGGCGGCGTCCCCACGGGGAGATACAAGGGGGGTGCGGGTTGAGCGCCGAGACCGCCGACACCGCTGAGCCGACGGAACGCACCACCGGCGGCGCCGACGCCGCGGACCGCAGACGCGAACAACGCGGCTGGTACTTCTACGACTTCGCGTGTTCGGTCTACTCGACCAGCGTTCTCACCGTGTTTCTCGGCCCCTACCTGACGTCGATCGCCAAGGCCGCCGCCGACGCCGACGGTTTCCTGCACCCGCTCGGCATCCCGGTGCGCGCGGGTTCGCTCTTCGCCTACGCGGTCTCGATGTCCGTCGTGGTGGCGGTGGTGGTGATGCCGATCGTGGGCGCCGCCGCCGACCGCACGGGCCGCAAGAAGCCCCTGCTGGCGGCCGCCGCGTACGTGGGGGCGGCCGCGACGACCGGGATGTTCTTCCTGGACGGCCACCGCTATCTGCTGGGCGCGTTCCTGCTGATCGTGGCGAACGCGTCGATCTCGGTGTCGATGGTGCTCTACAACGCGTATCTCCCGCAGATCGCCGAGCCCGACGAACGCGACGCCGTCTCGTCCCGGGGCTGGGCCTTCGGCTACACGTCGGGGGCGCTCGTCCTCGTCCTCAATCTGGTCCTCTACACGGGCCACGATTCGTTCGGTCTCTCCGAGTCCGACGCGGTACGGATCTGCCTCGCGTCGGCGGGGGTCTGGTGGGGAGCCTTCACGGTCGTACCGCTGCGACGGCTGCGTGACCGGCGGGTGGCACCGGGCGGTGAGGGCGCGGTCGGCTCCGGCTGGCGGCAGCTGCTCGCGACCCTGCGCGACATGCGCCGCCACCCGCTCACGCTCTCGTTCCTGCTCGCCTATCTCGTCTACAACGACGGCATCCAGACGGTGATCTCGCAGGCGTCGGTGTACGGCTCCGAGGAGCTGGGCCTCGACCAGACATCCCTGATCACGGCCGTGCTGCTGGTGCAGGTGCTGGCGGTGGCCGGGGCCCTGGGCATGGGCCGGCTGGCACGGGTGTACGGCGCGAAGCGCACGATCCTGGCCTCGCTCGTTGTCTGGACCCTGATCCTCGTCGCCGGATACTTCCTGCCCTCGGACGCCCCGGTCTTCTTCTATCTGCTGGCCTCGGCGATCGGCCTGGTCCTCGGCGGCAGCCAGGCACTGTCCCGCTCGCTTTTTTCGCATCTGGTGCCCCACGGCAAGGAGGCGGAGTACTTCTCCGCGTACGAGATGAGCGACCGCGGACTGAGCTGGCTGGGGCCGCTGGTGTTCGGTCTCGCGTATCAGCTGACCGGCAGCTACCGGGATGCGATCATCTCTTTGGTGATCTTCTTCGCGGTCGGTTCCGTGCTGCTCGCGAGGGTGCCTGTACGGCAGGCCGTTGCGGCCGCGGGAAATCCCGTTCCTGAACGGATTTAGGCGTTGAAGTGAAAGGCCGGTAGTGTACGCCTTTGGCCTGCCCGGAGGACCGTTACTGCGAGTGGAAGAAGCCAAACCGTTGGGTGACAACTTCTGCCAAATGTGACAAACCGGGCAATGTTGGGTATTCCAACTCTGAAAAAGCAGCGGCACGACGGGCGACGCATGACCGGCAACGGGAATCTTTGCCGCCGACCGGACGTTGACCGGATGACGACGACAGCGACACCTGTCCTGTGGGCGACAAGCCCGGGAGGCACGATTCATGAGTGAGCGAGCTCTCCGCGGCACGCGACTCGTGGTTACCAGCTACGAGACGGACCGCGGCATCGATCTGGCCCCGCGCCAGGCGGTGGAGTACGCATGCCAGAACGGACATCGATTTGAGATGCCGTTCTCGGTAGAGGCGGAAATTCCGCCGGAGTGGGAGTGCAAGGCGTGCGGCGCCATGGCACTCCTGGTGGACGGGGATGGCCCCGAGGAGAAGAAGGGCAAGCCTGCGCGTACGCACTGGGACATGCTCATGGAGCGGCGCACACGCGAGGAGCTTGAGGAGGTGCTGGCCGAGAGGCTGGCGGTTCTGCGCTCCGGAGCCATGAACATCGCCGTGCACCCGCGGGACAGCAGGAAGTCTGCCTGACCGCGCGACACCGCAGAGAGACAGAGCCGCGGGCCGTGACACACCGAGCGTGTGTCACGGCCCGCGGCTCTGTCGCGCACAGGGTGGGCACCCTGCTACCTGCTCTTCGGTCTCCGAGCGCCGTTCGGGTTTGATTCCTCCGTCCGGGGCGTGAACGCCGGACAGGGAAACTCGAGCCCGTCCGGCGATTGAGGACAGCCGTGCGGACGGGGTCCCGTCCAGGGGGCGGCTTCGGACGAGAACCCGCTCGGAGGCCGTCGGGCTACCTTCGACCGCCCGATCAGAGGTAGCCCGACAGCCGCTCAGGGGGTGAGCGGGGGACGCGAGCCGCCGTCGGGGCGCGGGCCCGGCCGAGTCTCCGTGTCGCGGATGACCTCGCCCTGGACGACCTTTCCGTCCGGACGGTGGATCCGGGCCTGCTCGAACGCGTCGGAGAAGCTGCCGGGGGCAGCGGTGCGCATACGGCGATCCAGGGACTCCTCCGCATACCGGCCGAGCGTCGCGCGGACCGGCGGCACCAGCAGCAGGAGTCCTGCCACGTCCGAGATCATCCCCGGGATGATGAGCAGCAGCCCGCCGAGCATCAGGAAGCCATTGCCCTTGCTGCCCGACGGGGCGGTGGGCGGCGCCGCGGCCTCACCGGGCCGGCCCGGCATCTGCTGGAGCGTCTCGGCGAGGTTGCGGAAGGCCCGGCGGCCGGCCGCCTTCATCACCACGGCCCCGAGCACGACGCCCCCGATCAGGAGCAGCAGCACGGTGAACCCGCCCGCCACGTCCGCCACCAGGGTCAGCAGCCAGATCTCCAGCACTGCCCAGGCGGCGATGGCGAGCGGGATGAAGGTACGGGCGCGCGAGCGCCGCGGTGCGGTCGGGGGCGGGGTGCCGGTCGTCATGGTCCCCAGTGTGCCTGGACGGATGTCCAAGCGGGATAAGGGGGTGATCAGGAAGACTTGCGGCCCAGGACCCGGTTCGTACGGGCGGTGACGCCCCAGGCCGTGACCCGCCACAGCGCCTCGACGAGGATGTCGCGGCTCATCTTGGAGTCGCCGATCTCGCGGTCCACGAAGGTGATCGGGACTTCGACGACGTGGTATCCCGCGTCGATGGTGCGACGGGCCAGGTCGACCTGGAAGCAGTACCCCTGGGAGGCGACCTCGTCGAGGCCGATCCCCTTCAGGGTCTCCGCCCGGAAGGCCCGGTAGCCGCCGGTGACGTCCCTGGTCTGCAGTCCGAGGAGCAGCCGGGAGTACGTGCTGCCGCCGCGGGAGATCATCTCGCGCGACTTGGGCCAGTTGACCACGCGCCCGCCCGGCACCCAGCGGGAGCCGAGCACCAGGTCGGCACCCTTGAGGGCGGTGAGCAGCCGGGGCAGTTCCTCGGGCTGGTGGGAGCCGTCGGCGTCCATCTCCACGAGGACGCCGTAACCGTGGTCGATGCCCCAGCGGAACCCGGCGAGGTAAGCGGCGCCGAGCCCTTCCTTGCCCTTGCGGTGCAGGACCTGGACATGGCTGTCGGCGGCGGCGAGCTCGTCGGCGATCTTCCCGGTTCCGTCGGGACTGTTGTCGTCGGCGACCAGGATGTCCGCGTCCGGTACCGCGGCGCGCACCCGGGTGACGATCGGCTTGATGTTCTCGACCTCGTTGTAGGTCGGGATGATCACCAAGGCTCTGCCGAGCGGGCCGTATCGCCTCTGACCGCCGTCGTTCACTTACTGCCCCTCACGTCCGTACACAGGTGCACACCATATCGATCGCATCAGGGCCGGGGGCCGACGCGTAGGCACCTGTCGGGCGCCCGCCCGGACAGAAGGAGGAAAGTGCGGACAGAACTGCGGATCGGGGCCCGGCGCCCTTCGGGCCGACCTGGGGCCCGCTGGCTGCGGGTCGACCGAGAGCCGTTGTCTACTGAACGTCCGGGCCCCACCCGGGTCACACCTGCCGTCCGGTTCACACCTTCCCTCGCCCCCGAGGCGCGGGCGCTGAACCTGGCTGTCAGTGGTGGTGCGCCGGTGCGGCACACCACCCCATGACCCAGCGGCGTTCGACGACTGCGTGGAGGTTCAACCGGTCGGACGTCCTGTGGTGGACTCGGCCGAACCTACCGGCCCGTGGGCGCCTCCTGTCAATACCCGTCTGACCTGCGATGTTTACCGAAGTTGCCTGGTCAGTACCGGAGATACGCAGGTCGCGGGGAAGCGGGGGCGCCTTCGATCGGCGGTACGAAATGTGGGGACGTCACTCGTTCGGCCGCACGTAGACAGTTTGTCCGTAGACCACGGTTCGCAGACAGACCGGGAGGTCGCTGCCGGGGGTGAGATCCGGCAGGCCGGGCGTCCCGGACCTCGGGTCGGTCGACCAGCGGGCGACCCGGTCGTCCGGGGCCTGGACCACGAGCTCCTCGGTGCGCCAGACCGCGTAGTCGGCGGGGGCGCCGGGAACGAGGGTGCCCGCGTCGTCGCGGCCGACGGCCCGCCAGCCGCCCCTGGTGTGCGCGGTGAAGCCGGCCCGTACGGAGATCCGGTGCTCCGGCGTCCGGTGGAACGCAGCGGCCCGTACGGTCCCCCACGGGTCCAGCGGGGTCACCGGGCTGTCCGAGCCGAAGGCCAGGGGCACACCGGCCCGCAGGAGGCCCGCGTACGGGTTCAGGGTGCGGGCCCGGTCGGCGCCGAGCCGCTGGGCGTACATGCCGTCCTCGCCGCCCCAAGCGGCGTCGAAGGCGGGCTGGACCGAGGCGGTCAGACCCAGCTCCGCGAAACCGGCGACCGTCTCGGGGGTGAGCATCTCGGCGTGCTCGACGCGATGGCGTGCGGCGCGGATCCGGGGCAGCCCGAGCGTCTCGGATGCGGCCCGGACCCCTGCCACGACGGCGGAGACCGCCGCGTCGCCGATGGCGTGGAAACCGGCCTGCAGACCGGCCTCGGTGCAGGCGGTGACATGGGCGGCGATCTGCGCGGCGTCCAGGTGGGCGGCGCCCCTGCCGTCGGCCGGTCCGTCGGCGTAGGGCTCGTGCAGGCACGCGGTGTGCGAGCCGAGGGAACCGTCGACGAACAGGTCACCGGCCGCACCGATCGCGCCGAGTTCACGGATCCTGCGGGCATCCTTCTCGTCCGCGACCTGCTCGGCCCAGTAGCCGAAGACCCGCGGTCCCGGCCGCCCGGCGGCAAGCTTCAGCAGGGCGGTGAAGTCCTCCTCGTCGGAGATGTCCGGTCCGCCGCACTCATGAAGGGAGCCGATGCCGAGCGAGACGGCGTGGTCCAGGGCGGCACGCTGCGCCTCGGCACGCTGCTGCGGCGAGATCGCGCCATGGGCGGCGGAGCGCACGGCGTGGTGGGCGGCGCCGGTCAGCGGGGCGTCGGGGCGGTAGCCGGCCAGCGCGGTGACGCCGGGAACCAGATCGAGGAGGGCGGTCGTGACGACGGCGGAGTGCACATCGATCCGGGGCAGATAGAGCGGCCGGCCGCCGGCCGCGGCGTCGAGCTCGGCGCGCGACGGAGGCCGCTGCTCCGGCCAGCGCGTGGCGTCCCAGCCGTGTCCGAGGACGACCCGGTCCGTGGGGTGCGCGGCCGTGTACGCGCGTACGAGGTCGAGGGCCTCGGCGAGGGTGCGGGCGCCCGCGAGGTCCAGGCCGGTGAGGGCGAGGCCGGTCGAGGTGGTGTGGACGTGGGCGTCGGTGAACGCGGGAGTGACCAGGGCCCCTTCGAGGTCGATCACTTCGTCGACGCCGCTCGCGAAGGCGTCGGCGGCCCCTTCCGACCCCACCCAGGCGATATGGCCGCGTTCGACGACCATGGCGGTGGCGAAGGGATCGGCGGGGCTGTGGACGTCTCCACCGCGCAGCAGCACGGTGCGGTGTTCGCTCTGGGGGGCGGTGCTCTCGGTCATGGCACCAGTCTCGCCCTTGTGCGGAGCGGCGCCGTCCGCGCCCCCCTCAGATCTGCGGGGGGCGTGCCTCGTACGGGGTGGAGAGGACCACGGTGGTGCGGGTGGAGACCCCGGCCAGCGAGCGGATCCGGGTCAGCAGATGCTCCAGCTCGAGCGGGGTCGCGACGCGCACCTTGAGGATGTAGTTCTCGTCGCCCGCGACGCTGTGGCACGCCTCCAGTTCCGGTACACCGGCGAGCCGCTCGGCGATGTCGTCCGGCGCGCTCGGGTCGAACGGTTTCACCGAGATGAACGCGGTGAGGGGCAGCCCGACGGCCTCGGGGTCGACGACCGCGGCATAGCCCCGGATCACCCCGCGCTGCTCCAGCCGACGGACTCGCTGATGAACGGCCGAGGTGGACAGGCCCGTGGCCTTGCCCAGGTCGGTGTAGCTCATCCGCCCGTCCTTGACGAGCAACTCCACAATCTGACGGTCCAGCTCCTCCATGCGGATCAACCTATGGCCCCGGGCCCCTCCAGGCACAGCCGTAGGGCCCCGAACAGGGCACCCGCAGGGGTCATGTGACGAATGCCACAGGTTTACGGAAGGGTAGCCGACGACCTCGCGGTTACGGCGGATGCGCGACGGGAAGTGCTTGCTGTGGTCGAGGCCGTGGCGCCTTGCCGGCCCACCCGAGGGGGAGATTCTCCATGCAGAGCCTGAAGCTCACCGTACGTACCGAACCGGAGCCTGTTGAACCCGTCGAGGACTCCGCTCCCGACGCGTACGACACTTTTGAGATGTACCGGGTGATCTGCCCGGACTGTGCGCAGCCGATCGCGCTGCTGGCCGACGAGGATGTGCTGCCGGAACACGCGCTGTGCCCGACGCCGTGGAACCCGTTCGTCCTCATGGTGTGCGCCGGAACCGGTCGCGACGCCGCGCAGGCACGTCCGGCCGACGAGTCGCTCGAACTCCAGGAACAGGAGATGGGACTGCTGCTGACGCTCCCCCAGGGGCTCGACTGGAGGATGCAGCCGTTCTCGCACGCCGGTGGCGCGGGTTCGCGCCCGCTGCGGGTGCCGCACCAGATCCGCCGCAACGCCGCCTGAGACGCCCTGACGCCGCCTGACGCGCGCCGAAGGCAGTGAGGGGCGGCGACTCTCCGTCTGCCGGATTCCTCCCGCAGACGCCCGGCACACACGTGCTGCACCACGACGGCCGGGCCGGCGTGGTGCGGGCGACCGAGCCACGCCCGCGCGGCAGGGGAACCTGGCGAACGGGCGCTCGAATCCTCACGGCAGTGACCCGGCCCCGCCCCACGGCGTTGGCCTGGCATGACCCTGCTGCAATCCACGGCCGGCCCCGGTCGCCGCCGTCTCGCCGCTCCGACCCCCGAAGAATCGGTTCCGCAGCCCGGTTCGCAGCCGGAGCCCCCCTCGGCGTCCGCCCCGTCAGGCCTGCGCGCGGTGCCGCATTCGACGGATCCACCCATCTACCGAGCGATGCTGAGCCATTGGGAGTCCACCGGCAGGACCCTGCCGGGCCGTCATGACCATGAGTGGAACCGGATCATGACGACGCCCGTGTGGTCGGACCGGCCGTTGCGCCTCAGTGGGTCTCGGGACCCGCGAGGTGGCGCGCGATGACCATGCGCTGAATCTGATTGGTCCCCTCGACGATCTGCAGCACCTTGGCCTCGCGCATCAGCCGCTCGACGGGGAAGTCGACGGTGTAGCCGTAGCCGCCGAGCACCTGGACGGCGTCGACGGTGACCCGCATGGCCGCGTCCGTACAGAACAGCTTGGCCATGGCCGCCTGCCGGGAGAACGGCCTGCCCGCGTCGCGCAGCCTCGCCGCCTCCAGATAGAGCGCACGGCCCGCCTCGATCTGGGTGGCCATGTCGGCGAGCATGAACCGCAGCCCCTGAAAGTCGGCGATGGGGCGGCCGAACTGCTGCCGCCCGGTGGCATATCCGACGGCCTCGTCCAGAGCCGCCTGTGCGACGCCGATAGCGCAGGCGGCGATGCCGAGCCGCCCGGAGTCGAGTGCGGACAGGGCGATGGCGAAACCCTGCCCTTCCTCACCGATCCGGCGGGCGTCCGGCACCCGCACACCGTCGAAGTGCAGCTGGGCGGTGGGCGAGCCCTTCATGCCCATCTTCTTCTCGGGGAGGGCCGCGTTCAGCCCCTCGGCGTCGCCGGGGACAAGGAAGGCGGTGATGCCGCGGGCACCCTCGACGCCGGTCCTCGCCAGAACCGTGTAGAAGTCGGCGATACCGCCATGGGTGATCCACGCCTTGGTGCCGGTGATGACCCAGTCGTCGCCGTCGCGTACGGCCTTCGTGCGGAGCGAGGCGGCATCGGAGCCCGAGGCGGGCTCGGAGAGGCAGTAGGCCCCCAGCAGGCCGCCTCCCAGCATCGCCGGCAGGTGTTCCGCCTGCTGCTCCTTGGTGCCGTATCCGGCGAGGGCATGGCAGGCGAGCGAGTGGACACTGACGCCGAGGCCCACGGTGAGCCGGGCGGCCGCGAGCTCTTCGAGCACCTGGAGGTAGACCTCGTAGGGCTGGTCTCCGCCGCCATGGGCGGAGTCGTACGGCAGACCGAGCAGCCCGGATTCGGAGAGCAGGGTGAAGACCTCGCGCGGGAACCGGCCCGCGTCCTCCTCCTCCGCCGCGTTGGGCGCGATCTCCCGCTGGACGATGTCGCGGACGAGCGCGACGAGCTGCCTGGACTCCTCGGTGGGCAGACGACGCTCCACCAATTGCGGGGCACGGTCGGACATGACGGCGCTCTCCTCCCTGTCGGGCGTTGCGGCGGCGCGCGCGCGGGGTGTGAGCGGCTCCGCCGGGGGATCTCCGGACCGGGGCCCGGAAAAGCACTGGTACCCAAACCGCTGCTGCCCTCCCGGATTACGAGAGTTGCTGGCCAGCGGCCGTGGGGGGTCGAGTATGCCCGATCGGACGGTATCCGTCACGGGGTGACGGATAGGGCGCCCGGACGACCCGTGCGGGGCCCGGACGACCAGGGGAATAGTCCGAACCATTACACAGTTGGTCTCGTCCATCTACGGTTCGGCTTCGTCTGCTTCAGCGGCTGGCCGCGGTCGGTGTAGGTGAAGGCGGCGATCTGCTGGTTGCCCGCCGTCGGCGAGTCCGCGTTGGTGATCTTGTCGACCGGGTCGCGGATGTCGTACTCGGACTTCGACCACGTCAGATCGTGGGTCGCCGTGACCGGGTTCCCGTTGGCGTCATAGGTCAGCGCCGTCGTGTTCCTGACCGTGCTGCCCAGCTTCTCCTCGACCTTCGAGAGGTGGTTCAGCTCGTCGTAGGTCATCGCGTACGCGTCGGCCCTGGCCCCGGGGGCGAGGGGGAAGCCGAGGCGAACGCCGACGGGGTCCCGCTCGGCGACGCGGACGAGGCCGCGGGCGAGCCCCCGGCCGGCTCACTCACAGAACCCGACTCGACCTCGGCGGCGCAGAGAAATCGGGCCGGTCATACATCGCCTCGGCAGCCGATTGCGAGCGCGCGCACCTTTGGGGCAAAACCACTGCACGGGGCGGCGCCCTCTGGAGCTCCTCCGGGGCTGAGCGCAGCGACACCACCTCGTGATATCTTCTTTTCGAAACGTATATACGCATCCTGGGGGTGCCCATGTCCCGCACCGTGATCGACTTGGACGACGAAGCCCTGCAAGAGGCTGCACGACATCTGGGTACCACCACCAAGAAGGACACCGTGAACGCGGCCCTACGCGAAATCGCTGACCGGCGGCGTCGCGCGGCAGCAGTGGAGCGGATGCGGCAGATGGTTGCCGATGGCGAGATCGACTTCTCGGTCATCGACCCCGGCCATGAAAGCCCCGACGACGGCGGACGGTCCACCGCGTGAGCGAGCTGTTTCTGATCGACACCAGTGCCCTGGTGCGCTTCTACCGGCGTCAGGCGAGTCCCGCTTGGGACGAACTCGTCACCGCAGGGCTGGTAGGGCTCTGCGAGCCGGTACGGCAGGAATATCTGCGGGCAGTCGGCAGCCGTGCGGCGTACTACGAAGCCGATGGCCTGCTCCGCGAGACGTTCCCCTACTACTCGATGCGCGACTCCGCATGGGACGACTCCGCAGATCTGCAGCAACGCCTCGCGGACAGCGGGTGGCATCAGTGCGCCAGCCCCGTTGACCTACTCGTCGCTGTCACTGCCCGACATCACAAGTTCACAGTCCTCCACCAGGATGCTGACTTCGAGACGATTGCCCGTGTCACTGGCCAGCCGGTGCGCCGCATCGGCGAGTGACAATCGCCGAAACCAGGTAGGGCGGCACGGGAGGGCCGGCCTCCGGCTGCCGGAACTGCGGACCAGGTCAGCGCACGTCGGCAGGAAGCTCGATCTTCCCGTTGAACGTGCCCTGGTTCTCCTGCCGTACGTCCTGCTCGAACGTGATGTTCTGTCCGCTGTAAGGGATCAGATTGAGGGTCGTTGATCGGTGGGATCGGTTTGTGGTGTGCCCAGGGTTGTAGGAGTGGTGGGAGGGGGTCGCCTCGTCGTCGGTAGTGGCTGACCATGGCTCGGGTCTGATGCAGTCGGCGCCATAACTCGCAGGTCAGGACAGTTTCGACGGGGTGGCGGGGGTTGAGCCGGGTAGCGGCCAGGCAGTGCCGGATGGTGTGGACCGAGGGCCGCAGCAGCGGTCCGGGGATCAGCCAGCGGCCTCGCTCTCGCTGATGCTCTGACCTTTTCCCAGGTCAGGGTCCTGCTCCAGGGCGGGACCGGGGAGGGGGGCGCGTTGAACGGCGAGGAAGGCGCTGGCCAGCATGCAGGCGGTGACGTGCCGGTGCCAGGGCGTCCACTTGCGGACCTGGTACTGCGCGAGGCCGACGAGCTGTTTGTTGAGCTCGTTGTCCTCCTCGATCTGCCGGCGGCCACCGACCCGCGCAATGACCTCAGTGAGGTTGGTGTCCTGAGGGGCGTGGACCAGGAAGTAGGCGACCTCGCGGCGCGGTTCGCCGTCCTTGCCGCGCCGATTGGGATGCAGGAAGCGTCGCAGTACCAGCCAGTGGGCGAAGCCGTCGGCCGGTGCCTCGTCCTTCACCTTCACGGCGAAGGCGGTCCAGTCGTAGAGCCGTTCGCTCTTCGAGCCGTCGCCGCAGGAGCGGCGTGCCCACTGGTCACGGGCCTTGGCGTAGTGGAGGAGGTCATCGGCGCGGTCCACGGCCGGCTGGCGTGGTTTGCCCGGCGGGCCGTTGAGGGGCAGATCGACGGGGACGCCGAAGACATACGGCGCGAGCTGCCGGTGGCACCAGGCGCGCAACTGCGGATCACGGCCGTAGCCGGCGTCCGCCAGGATCCAGGCGAACGGAACATCGGCCGCCTTCACCCGGTCCAGCATGGCAATGGCCAACTCGGGCTGGGTACGGACATCGCCGGTCAGCCCGCAGTGCTGGAAGCCCACCCCAACCGACGTGGTGCCCTTCTTCTGGGCCTGCGTGTCATCGATGACCAGCGACGCGTCCGCGTCGCCGAGATGCGTCACGACGTAGTCGCGGACCGCGTCGCGCAGCAGGTCCGCATCCCACACCGAACCGTTCAGCAGCCACTGCATCCGATCCGCGGTCACATGCCCGGCCCGCTCGGCCGGCGTCCAGCCGTTCTTCGCCGGCAACTCCGCCAGCAGCCCCTCGATGAACTGCGCAAACACCACCCGCGGCTCGGGCCGGTTGAACAAGTGTCCCAGCGGCGGTCAACGCGGACAGTTCGGCGTCCCACCCGGCTATCTGCTCAGCCGTCACATCCAGCACCATGCCCGGTCAACGACGCCACCCTGGCTCCGTCACAAGATCTCCGGCTGTAGTACTTGCAGATCGCACGCCGTATCCAGGTTCTTCCGTTTCGTACTTTCGCACGTCGAAACGTACCCCGGGTACGGCGTGTTCTGCGCATCAGCCCTGGTCAACGACCCACGGAGGCGACAGGAGAGCCACATTGAATGCCACCGTCCAGAGCCAGTAGCCGCTCGTCCTGGACCCCTTGTCTTTGTTGAAGAATTTTCTGGGTTGTTTCGGCCGGGGTCGGCAGCCGCCAGAAGCGGCAGCCGGCCCCGGCCGTCACGCACCCGGTCCCGACACTACGCGTCGTGCCACCCGAGCGCCGCAGCGACGATCGGCAGCGCGTCGTCTCCGGCGCGCGCCGTCCACACGCTGAACCCGCTCTCTGGAAAGACGAGTTCGGCCTCGCGCTCCACGACGGTGACGCCCTGTCTGCGCGCCGCCGCCACGACTTCGGCGTACGGGTGCCCGATCAGCTCCATGCCCCGGTGCACCACTTGCGCGGGCCGGGCCATGACGACGCGCGTCACGCGGCCTTCGGAGTCGTATCCGACAGCCGCACCCGCTGGCAGCCGTCCGCTGACGTTGCCGTCACCGTTGCCGTCAAAAACCCCAGAAGCCCACCGGAAATCACTCCGGTGGGCTTCTGGACGACAACCATTCCGTCAAACTCGATAAGCCGAGCTGGCCTTAAGTCGAGTGCCGACAATCAAGGTTGCGGGTAGCAATCGTAGAGCACTTCTGGCATGACTCCCAAGATGAGACTTTCCATCCCGCTGAGACCAATACCAAATCGCGCTAGCCAATCGGCCACGAGGTAGATCTCTCCCATGTCATCAAGACCAAGGAAATACCTGCCTTGATCGAGTTCACCAATCGGGAAAAGCGTCACCCCGATCAATTCACCCCACTCGCGAAATCTATCATCTTCTCCGAGTCCGAGTAGCGGATCAAGCTCGAAGGGTTCTCGCGTCCGCGAAATACCATAACCGCCATACTCGAAAGACAGGCCACCGAATTCAGAGAGGAATCTCTCGGCTGCCTCGTGCATGCTGAATCCAGAGCCCTCCAATCGGGCCCGCCAGGCCGACGTATCAACGCGCCGACCAGGCGTCCAACCTGCAAGCAGGAGCACCCGCTCCGCTTCTTCGGACAGCTCACTCACTTTAGCCACCTGTCAAGAAGTTGAGGTCGAAGTGCTCAGAAAGAGTCTTGCAGCTATCACACGGCCCTACCCCGAATCCATGCTTGGGGTGGCCAACGTCACCTCTGATCAACACCGCGGCCGCATCGGCTCCCATCGGACTCTCTCCGCTAAATAGCGCCTGCGAAAGACAGACAGCCAACCCGCATTGCCCATGACCGACACCACGGGCACCAGGAGCGACCGCATTAAGAACTGCCTGAACGGCCGGGTGTATGCGTGCCTTTGCTCCGCGGACACTACCACTCGCTATGACCCGCCCACTCGATAGCTGAATCGCTTCCGCGACTGCTGGTCTTGCTGCGGCGGGGCGAATGGACGCCGATGCATCAGCAACCCCCTGAGCTGCTTCTACCGCGCCTTCACCACAATTGTGAACGAGTACCGGAGTCTCGCCCGCCAGCACATAGTACGTGTGCGCGCTGGGCTGACGTCACCTGTATTTTCGCAGTTCAGCGGCATTCGGTACGTGCGCGGGTGTACGTGGAAGTGCCTTGCTGTGCACCCGTGTTGCCGTCGGCGTTGCCGTCAGACGGCTACGTGCGTGAGGTCGGTGGAGTGGGCTTTGATCGGTGTCCTGCCCGGGTTGGGGTCGGGCATGGTCAGGGGGCCGTACGCTGGCCCGGCAACTCGGGCAGGCTTTGCCCCTGCCCGGAATTTGAACGAGTGGCCCCCTGGCCTTGTCCGACGCGGGCCCCGGCCCGGGGAGGTGGGTAAAGCCCACGGAGCCGACCGACCCACCCACGAGCTGCGCACCGGCCAACTCCCCGCCGCTGCAACGCCGTCGACCTGGTGCTCGTCGTGCGGGTGCGTCCCGGCTTCTTCGCGCTTCCGGTCGTGCGCTGTGCTGTTTGCGCGGCCTGGTCGCTGGCCGGCCCGCGGTGGCGGAGCCGAGAGCGGGCCGGGTGGGCGGCCGTGCCGCGCGCGACCCGCGCCAGCGGGTCGCGTTGATGCAGTAAAGAAACTCTGAACAGCTCAGCCTCTTGGACCAACGCCTGCCAGCACCTGAAGAGCATCGGTGTCACCTCAGCCGACCCGCTGAGGAGACACCGGCGAGGCCGACATCGAAAGCGATCCGATGTCGGGTGGAAGATCATCCGCCATTAATGCCGTCAGCCGTTGCCGTCAGACGGACCAGACTGCCCCTTCGGAGGTTCGCAGCTTGGACACGCTAGACGTGGCGTTCCGCCAGAGTCTTGAGGGGGTCGGCCAAGTTGCCTAGATTCCTCACGGCCTTCCCAAGAAATCCGATAGCCGCGCTCAGCTCAATCCCGTCAACCATTTCCTCATGCAGAGCGAGTTTCCGTTCACCTAGCTCTCCGACCGCCTCGCCGAGGTCGGCTCGAATTTCAACAGATGTCGCGCATGAAGATTCCCCAATGAGGATGCTTGCGGCAATTTCAATCTCCTTGCAGTCTACAAAATCAAGGCCGACCGAAACGGTGAAACGATGCAGGGATGTGAATTCTACCGACTTCTCGATCGGCTCAACAAGAATTTGATGAACCAATTCAACGTCACTGCCAAAATTATATTCACGAAGAATCCTGCGAGAGAATTCAGTAAGCTCTTCGTGGAATTTTCCCAGACTCGCCAGGGTGCTGACTACGCCTTGCTGAACCTGCATCACTTGAGATATCTCCTGTAAATATCGAGACGCCGGCCCACCTAAGTGGGCCAGCGTCTCGCACGTCGAGTGGTGTGTTTACCAGGCCATGACCGTATGCACGACCCATGTCCCCTTATGGCCGTCAGTTCCCTTATTTACACGCCTAATAAGGAGCTGTAGATTGTATGCATCTGAGACATTTCCAGAGCTGTCGGCTACCCGGCCAATTGGGCTATTGAACCGTCCAGTGAGAGTCCTTTCGGCCCCATGAGAGTTCTTGGCAGCCCAGGCGTTGAGATTTACGCCAGAAAGTACGGAGTCGATACTTGCCTGGGCAGTTCCTGGCGTCAGGCTCGACGCTTTGCCGCCCTTGAGAGTGGGCGCCCTGTCTTTCAGTTGTTGATCCGACAGACCCACGTGATCCTTGGCGTGTCCGCCCGCGACGTCGTAGTCCTTGTCGATATTTCCGCAGTTGTGGACGAGGACAGGGGTGGTGCCAGCCAGCACATAGTACGTGTGGACGCCGTCGACGGTGAGGTTGTGGACTCGTTCGCTGCGGTGGCTGTCGTCGATCGCGGTGATCTGGGTCCAGGTGCCCGATGAGGTCTGGAGCCACATGCCTGGCTTGAGCTGCTGGGCCTTGACCCACTTGCCCGCGTCCGGGAGCCAGAAGAGGTGTGCCGAGGTTGAGGTGATCTTGCCCGGCTTGGCCTGGCCGTCCTTGCCGTCGGGGTCGACGGTGAGGGTGACCAGGTGCTTGTCGCTCTTGTGGTTACGGGTGTCGGTGACTTCGCGGGCCCTGGTGTCGCCCGTTTCCGGGTCGGTGGCCAGGACCTGCTCGCCGACGTTCAGGTCCTCGATGTTCTTGCTGGACCCGTCCGCCATCACCACGCGCGTGCCCGGCACGAAGCTGTTTTTGCAGCTCGGTGCCGCCTGCGGCGTAGCCGCTGGTGCATCCTTCGGTGCGGCCGGTGCTGCCTTCGCGGTGTCGGTCGCTGTGTCTGCGGCCTTCACCGTGTCGGCCACGTTGTCCGCGGCCTTCGCGCCGTCGGAGATGGCGTCGACGGCCTTGACCGTCTTGGACGCCAGTCGTGCCCCGGTAACCGCACTGCCCGCGAACGGGATCATCCCCGCCGCGGAGAGTCCGGCGTCGACCCAGTTGCCCTCGGCCGCGTACCAGATCGCGTTCGCACCGTCGGCGACCTCACCGATCACCGGCACCTGACCCGCGACATCCAGCACCGCGTGCCCGATGTCCGAGATCGAGATGTCGACGCCGAAGAGGTGACCGTCCAGCTCCACGAAGGCGATCGGGTTACCGCCCGCGAACGCGTACCGGTTGCCCGTGTACGGGTCGCTGCCCAGCGTCATGTCGGCCAGCGCGCCGTTGTACATGTCCCGCGTCAGGAACCGGTTCAGTCCCGGGTCGTAGTTGCGGAACCCCATGTCGTACGTACCCGACGCGGCGTCGTAGCGCTTGCCGTTGTACCGGTACTCGTTGTACGGCTCCGCCGCCGGGTTCTGGGCATCCGGTTTGTCGGCGCCGGTGAAGAGCCTCGACTCGTCCGAGCCGTACGCGGTGTACCCGTACGTCGCCCGGGTCGTGCCGTCGTCCTTCGTGATCGCCTCCACATCACCCTTGGGGTGATACGTGAACTGCGAGTACTCCTTGCTCCCGTCGTCCTTGTGCTTGATCTGCGTCAGCTGCTGACCCCACGGCGACCACTGGTAGGACTTCGTCGCCTTGCCCGCGACCTCCTCGCGCAGGACCTTGTTGTCCATGCCCAGATAGGTGAAGGCCGTGGTCTTGCCGCTCGTCCCCGACGTGGTCTGCGACTGCGTACGGTCGAAGGCGTCGTAGACGTACGAGGTCGTCCTCTCCGAACCGCCGCTGCCCGCGGTGTGCTTGGCCATCCGGTCGAAGCCGTCGTAGGTGTACTTCTCCTGCGTCGACCCGTTGGAGGACACCGTGTCCAGGCGGCCCAGCGGGTCGTAGTTGTACGTCGCCGCCACTGCGCCCGTGGTGTTCTTCAGCAGGCGATTGCGGTCGTACGTCGAGGACGTGGTGACGCCGCCGACCGTCTGGTTGACCACATTGGAGTTGGCGTCGTACTGGTACGACTCCGTCCCCGTGCCGTCACCGGTCTTGGTGACCTTCCTGATCCGGTCCTGCGGGTCGTACTCGAAGGAGGACACCGTGTCCAGGTACGCCGAGGAGTCGTCGGCGTTCATGAGCTTCGCGGTGTCCTTGGAGCGGTTCCCGTTCGGGTCGTACTCCAGGTCGTGCTGGGCGACCACCGCTCCGGCCGAGGTCTTCTCCAGCACCGACTTGGCCGGACCGTCGAGGAAGTAGGTGAAGTCGACGGTGTTGCCGTTCGCCTTCGTCTGCTTCAGCGGCTGGTTCCGGTCGGTGTAGGTCTGGGTGAAGATCTGCTGATTGCCGGCCGTCGGCGAATCGGCGTTGGTGACCTTCGAGATCTTGTCCCGGATGTCGTACTCGATCTTCGACCAGGTCAGATCGTGCGTGGAGCTGATGATGTTGCCGTTGACGTCGTAGTCCAGCGCGGTCGTGTTCTTGACCGCGGTGCCCGACATCTCGTCCACCTTCGACAGCTGGTTGAGCCCGTCGTAGGCGATGGCATAACTGTCGATCTTCGCGCCCGGGGCGAGGTCCTCGACCTCCACCAGGTTGGCGTTCGCGTCGTAGCGGTAGGTGAAGTCCTTCTTCTCGTTGTCGGTTTCGCCGGTGTTCGAGCGGACCAGCTTCACCGCGTCGGCGATCACCGTGCCGTTCGCAGCGTCCGTCAGCGTGATCTTCTGGGCGGCCGCCTCCGTGAAGGAGTACGAGCCCAGGGAGATCCACTCACCGGAGCCTGTCGACTGGTTGACGGTCTTGGTCACATCGCCGGTGGCGTGGGTGACCTTGAAGGAGGCGTCCGAAGCCGCGCCCGTCACGTCACCGTGCCGGACGAAGACCTCGTATGAACCGTCCTGCGGGATGTTGAGCTGCCACACGAACTGCGAGGTGCCGTCGCCCTTGGCGTGCGTACGGACGTCGTAGCCCCACTGGCCGGTCGCCTGGGACGCGTCCCAGGTTCCCTGAGTCGCGGTGTTGTTGATGTCCGTCGAGTCGACGAGCGCGACCTGCTTGCCGACCGGCACACCGTCGTCGGAGCGCGACCTCTGGTTGCCCGACGGGTAGA
This sequence comes from Streptomyces sp. NBC_00873, assembly GCF_045207415.1. Taxonomy (NCBI): domain Bacteria; kingdom Bacillati; phylum Actinomycetota; class Actinomycetes; order Kitasatosporales; family Streptomycetaceae; genus Streptomyces; species Streptomyces sp. NBC_00873. The sequence goes on along the minus strand of NZ_CP108803.1, from coordinate 7,528,007 downwards.
AGTCCCACGTCATCGTGCGCTGCGAGGAACCACCGGCCGAGGTCAGCGTGTTCTTCGTCTGCTGGCCCAGGTCGTTGTAGTCGTACGTCGTCGAGATGTCGAACGCATCCGTCGACGACTTCGTCCAGCCGTTGTCGAAGTAGGTGTACTTCGTGTCGTTGCGAACGGTCTGGCCCTGCGACGGTGGTGCGGACAGCCGCTCCAGCTGGCCGACCTCGTCATAGAAGTAAAACGTCTTGTCCGGACTCCCGGAGTCACCGTCGCCCGCCTTGAAGGGACTCAGCTGCTCCTTGACCCGGTTCAGTTCGTCGTACTTCGCCTCGGCGACATGGTCCGTGGCGTCGCCGGTGGTCTCGACGCCGCGCGGACTGACGACCTTGGTCTGGTTTCCGACCTGGTCGTACTCGAACTTCGTGGTCCGGTGAGTAATGGCACCGGAGCCGTCCTCCGAGTGCGGCACCTTCTGTTCGGTGAGCGCACCGCGCTCGTCATACGTCAGAAGGGTCTTGTTGTTCTCCGCGTCCGTGGTGGAGAGAGTGAGCGAGTCCTTGTCGTAGGTGGTCGAAGCGGACTTGCCCGCAGCGTCCGTGACCGAGAACGGCCGGTGGTTGAGGTCGTAATCGGCCTTGACCGTGAAGTCGTCCGGATCCGCCGAGGCGTTCTTCTTCGGATCGATCATCTTCACGACGTTGCCGACGTTGTCGTACACCGAGACCGCGGTGTCACCCTTGGCGTTGGTGACACGCGTCGGCTGGTAGATCTCGTCGTACGCCATCCTGGTGGTGTACGAGCCGGCCACCGCACCGGCCTCGTTACCCTTCGGCTCCGTCACCGACAGGACGTTGCCGACCTTGTCGTAGGTGCGGGTCGTCCTGCGTCCGGGGGCTCCGGCCTCGTCACCGGGCGCGATCGATTCGGTGATCTGGTCGGTGGCGTCGAAGACCGATGTCGACACCGCGCCCGAGGGCGAGGTGACCTTGGTGACGTTGTCGTTGGCGTCGTAGACGGGCGCGGGGACGGTGATGAACTGGTTGTCCGCCGCGCTCTTGGGTGCCTTCTGCTCCTTAGGCCGGCCGAAGGTGTCGTACGCCTGGGTCGTCTTCGCGCCCTTGGCGTTCACTGCCTCCTGGACCTGGCCTCGCTCGTCGTAGACGTATGTCGAAGCCTTGCCCAGTGCGTCCGTGATGGTCGCCGGGTAGCCGGTTGGGCCGAATGCGCTGTTGGTGGTCGGGTTGCCGTTGGCGTCAGTGGCCTTGGTGAGCTGGCCGTAGGAGTTGTACTCGTACTTCGTGGTGTAGTCGTCGACCGTTGTGGTGGCGACGCCCTTGGGGTCGGTGACCGACTTCAGGTTGCCGAACGTGTCGTAGCCGAACTGGTGCGTGCGGCCCTCGGGGGACGTCTTCCTGAAGATGTCGGCCGAGTAGCCGTCCACACGGGTCTGGTACTCGTACTTGGCTGCGTTGGCCGGGTAGGTGCCCGGGGCGCAGTCCGAGGACGGGGGTACGCCCGCCTTGTTGTTCTCGGCGTCACGCTGCCAGAGCGGGTAACCGGTCTTCTGGTCGTAGCAGTAGGCGGTCTTGGCGCCGTTGGCTTCTTCGAGGTAGGTGACGTTGTTGTCCGCGTCCCACGACATCTTCGTGGGCTGGGATTTGGCGTTGGTGATCTGGACCGGGCGGCCGAAGTCGTCGGTCACGTAGTCCGTGGCGTGGCTCTCCGCGTCGGTGAGCTTGGTGTCGGTGAACTTGGTGTTCGCCACATTGGGCTTGTACGCGAAGCCGGTGGTGAAGTTCTTGCGATCAGTGATCGTCTGTGTCCACCAGTGGTACTTCGGGTCGTCGCCCTCCTTCGGGTAGTAGTACGCCAGGCCGGTCGCGTTGCCCCGGGGGGCGGTGGCCTTGACCAGCTTGACGTTCTTGTTGCCCTGGGTGGCGTCGTAGGTGAACGTGAAGTTTTTCGGCGCACCGTTGGTGGAGCCGTCACCGTCGGTGAACTGTCCGAGCAGGCCCTTGGTGGTGTAGTAGAAGGAGATCTTGCGGCCCGAGATGTCCGTCATGGACTTCACGTGGTCGTAGATCTTGGGCTCGTTGAGGTTGGTGCCGGTGGCCTTGGCGCCGGTGTCGGTGATGTAGGTGTAGGTGGCGTCACCAGATACGACGCCGCCCTTGTTCTCGTATTTGCGGTAGTAGTCGACGGTCAGGGTGTTACGGCCGGCCGGGTCGGTGATGTACTTGAGGAACTTGGTCGGCTTGTTGTTGGACTTGCGCTCTTCGTAGGTGTACGTCTGCGTGTTGCCGTTCTTGTCGACGGTGGACGTCATGTAGCCGTCGCAGCCGAACAGGAAGCGGGTACCGTCCGGGCGCGTGAGTGTCCACGCGTCAGGGACGGGGTCCTTCGTCGGCTTGCAGTCCAGGCCCGACTTCATCGTGACCTTGTAGTGGACACCCGCCGGCGCCTTCCACGACTCGTCCGCCTGCTTGCGGAAGACGTGCGTGGTGCCGTCACCGTCCGGGAGCCTGAGCTCGGTCGGGTTCGGGTTGGGGTGGAAGTCCAGCGGTGCGCCGAGCCGGGTCGGGCCGGCGAGCTGGCCGGACCAGCCGTGGCCGAGGACGGTGTCCGAGGTGTCCTGCGTGTTGTACGCCAGGCGCGCGAAGGTGCTCAGCCCGCGGCCCGGGTTGCTGAAGGCGTTGTACGACCAGACGCTGTTGCCGGACGCCGTGTTGTTCATCAGCGACGAACCCGCGCCGGTGTTCTTGCCCGCGTACGAGTAGAACTTCTCCAGACCCAGCTGGTCCGAGGTCGGGTCCTCCACCGCCACGTTCTGCTTCAGCGTCGGGATGGCGCCGGTGCCTGCGGAAAGCCACGTGCCGTCGGAGACCTTCTTGATGTCCCAGCCGAGCACGTAGTCGTTGCGCTTGTTCCCCGAGTCGGAGTTGATCGGGGTCTTGACCTGCGCCTTGATCGTCGCCGACTTGCCCGGCAGGAGGGCAGGGATCGCGGTGGACAGCTGGTTGCCGCCGGTCGTCACGTCCGTGCCGTCGGGCAGCTTCCAGGTGTAGGAGAGCACCCGCTCACCGGCCGCCCACGCCGAGGCAGTGGTGTTGGTGACCGTGAAGTCCACCGTGTAGGTGGAGTTGGGGGTCATCCGGGCCGGGGTGGTCGGCGCGTAGTACGTGTCCTCCGTGGTGGCGTCGACGTAGATGACCTGCATGTACGGCCGCAGCTGCGGGTCGGAGGCTTCGGACGACAGGAACAGCGTGCGCTCCTGCGGGCCGGTGATGGTCTCGTCCTTCAGCTTGACCAGGACGCCCTTGTTGTTGGCAGGCGTCTTGACCCAGGACTGCATCAGTCCGGTGGCGTCCCACCAGTGACGCCCGACCTCGTCGGTGATCTGCGGGACGGTGTCGGAGACGGTGGCCGAGAAGTCACCGCCCGCGGTGGTCCACGGCGTCGTGGAGTTCGCGTTGTTCCACGTGGCCTGGGTCTCGGTGAAGTCCCGGGTCAGGGAGCGGAGTTCGTAGATCGCACCATTGGTCGTGCTGGTGGTCTCCGCGCCCCACATGTACATCTTGTTCTCCAGCACCGTGGCGGTGGTGGGGATGGATGTGGTGGGGAACTTCACGACGGCGCGGGTCTTGCCGTACGTGCCGGAGTTGTTGCCCACGCTCAACCAGGTCTGCGCCTTGCCGGAGACCAGACCGTCGTGGTTGACGGTCGGCTGCGTCGAGGACAGCGTGGTGTCGGTCTGGCCCGCCTGGATGATCTTCATCGTCCGGCCGGCCTTCGGGATGCCCACGATCCGGGTCGGCGACCCGAGCAGCTGCCCGTTCTGGGTCTTGACCGCGAGCTGGTAGTAGTACGACTTCCCGATCTCGCTGGAGGAGGAGTCGGGGGTCGGCACCGCCGTGGTGTCCGTGTACGTCGTCGTGGTCGACGCGATCGGGGCGATCAGCGTCGCCGCGGACGGGGTGAACGCCTGCTGCGTGGAGCGGTGCAGCTGGTACTCCACGATGTCCAGACCGCTGTCACCGCTGCCGTTGGCGTACGCCGGCCAGGAGAGCACCGGACCGGTGGAGTGGACCACGGTCGGCGAGTTCAGCGACGTGCCGACAGCCCCGTAGGTCACTGTCAGACGCGGGTACGTGGACGTTTCGTCGCCGTAGGCGTTGCCGTCGGCGGCCTCGTAGCGCGGGCCGCCCTGCGGCGCGGTGCCCGACTCGTCCGTGGCCTTGAGCACGAAGCCGTGGTTGACGGCCGTGCCCGAGACCCACTTCTGGACCGTGTCCGCGACGGGGAAGTCGTGCCACTTGTTGTAGTCCCAGGCGCCCTTGGTGATCGCGGCGGGGTTCACCAGCCGCACCGAGTCGGCCAGCGTACGGGTCGTGGCCGAGCCGGTGTCACCGAGGGCGATCTTCCCGGCGTTCCCCTTGGCGAAGCTGAGCTCCGCCGCGTCCAGGGTCTTCCAGACGCCGCCGGTGCCGGTCTGGTTGACCGTGTAGTTCTTGGTGCCGCCGTTGTGGGTGACCGTGTACGGGGCGGCCGTGGCCGCGTCCGCCGCCGCCGGGTAGTGCACGTCCACCCGGTACGTGTCGGTCTCCGGGACCCTCGGCTGCCAGGTGTACGACTCGCCCGTGAGCGCGTTCTTGTTGTAAGCGTAGTCGTCGTTGGTCGCCGCGCCGCCCGTGGTCGTGGATCGCGGCCACTCGCCGACCGCCGCCGTGCCGGCATCACCGTCGTCCAACTGCACCGTGGTGCCGGACAGTTCACCGACCAGCGCGCTGGTGTTGGACCACGTTGCGGGCGACGTGCCCGACTCGCTCCACGCCCCGGTGGCCCGGTGCGCCTCGAGGGCGACGACGTTGCCGTTGGTCGTGTGCGACTGGTCGTAGTACATGCTCAGCCGTGCCGCATCGACCTTCACCCCCGCCGGGACCTCGTTCAGCGGGAACTTGATCAGCGACCGGGCGATGCCGGTGCCGGTCTTGCCGACCGACAGCTTCCAGGTGTTGTTGAAGTTGGCCGCCGGCTGGTCCGACAGGACCATCGTGTCCTCGGACGCCGAGGCGATCGGCGTGATCGTGATCGTCGGGTCGATGACGACCGGGTACTGGCGTTCCTTCGCCGCAAGCCACTTGGCGTCCGGCGTGACGGTCAGCTTCCAGCCCTTGCCGTCGGCGTCCCGGATCAGCCTCTGGGTGACCTTGGTGCTGTACGTACCACCGGTGACCGACTGCGGATCCTTCTTGGCGTCCGTCATGTACGGAGCCGGGATCACCATCACCGCAGTGCCCGGAGCCTCGCCGAAGAAGGCGATCGAGCCGTCCTTGCGCGCCTTCGGCGTCAGACCGCCCTCGGTGTCCAGGGTGAAGGTGAACGACACCGGACCCGCCGGGCGTTCGGCGAGGACGATGTCCTCCTTCACCTCACCGTTGCCGACCCGGTACGACAGGTCCGCACCCACGACCGCGTCCTTGTAGACGACCCGGTCGTCCTTCGCCTCCGGCTTGAGCGCACCAGCACCGGTCAGGCCGAACGTGACCGCCCCGCCGCTCTCCGCCTCGAAACGCATGAACTTGCCGGCGTCGGAGCCGAACCAGCTCTTGCCGGTGTTCGCGGTGTTGGCGAAATCGAAGCCCTTGTCCTCGGTGGCGCGCACCGTGGTCTCGATCGGCTTCCACGTTTTCCCGGACCTGTACGAGGTCGGTCGCCGTCAGCTCGGCCTCGATCCGGCCGTCCGACAGCTGCCAGAAGCGCGCCTGCGACGTGCGCTTCCCAGTCAGCTCCTTGACCCGCTTCGCCTTCGGAAGCTTCTCGCCCTTTGCCAGCTTCTCCCGGCTCGGTATTTCCAGCTTTCCGCCGACCGGCGGCTTGGCCAGTTCCCTTTCTTCGTCGTCGTCCGAAAACCAGCCCCTGACCGTTTCGACAACACCTTTTCCGTCGTCTTCCTTGGGTGCCGGGGCGGCGTAAGCCACCTGCGGTAACGCAGTACCTGCGACCGCCGACACCACAAGGCAGGAAATGAGTCTCCCGAGCCTTACTTTCACAATGCCCTTTCTGGGGCGGCCCTTTCCGTGGAACGTGGGCACGCCAATCAAACCGACCTGAAATTTCAGGTCGGCAGTGGGGTGAACATGCGTCACCCCTGGCCAGGGGCATTGGTGATATTGAGTCAGGTCGGCCGGGCGGCGTCAACCCCGCGGACATTCGGGGACGAACGGCGGCCCGATGGCGGATGGTTTCTCCCCTTTCTTCCGGTCGCTTGCGCTGCTGTTTCGCCGTGGTGTATAACCGCCCGGTTCGAATTCCGCCCACTCACCGAAAGCCGGGCTCTGCCATGCCAGCCAGCGAATCCTCAGAAATCACGGAACCGGAAACAAAGGGCCACCAGCAGGTGAATGAGAAGGACGAGCAGAACTCCGGTGGGAGTCAGGGCGCGGGTCTTCAGGGCACAGGGCGTCAGGGCATAGCCATTGCCGCCGCCGTGCTGCTCGCCTGCGGCGGCCTCGTCGGCTACGGCGTGTTCGCCACCGACGAGCAGCCCGCCCCCCACGCCGTCCCGACCGCCGAGGTGACGTACGAGGTCACGGGTGAGGGCACCGTCGAGATCTCCTACCTCGCCCGCAGCGAGTCCGGCTCCGCGACCGTCGTCAAGGACGCCGACCTGCCGTGGAAGAAGACCGTGCAGGTCCCCCTCGGCAAGGACCCGACCGTGGCCATCGTCCTCGGCGACCGGGGCGGCCAGGCGGCCTGCACCCTCGCCGTCCGTGGCGCGCATGTCCAGCGCGCAACCGCCAGCGGGACGTACGGCCGCGCCACCTGCAGCGGCCCACTCCCCCAGTCCTGAATCACGCCGGCCCCATCCGTTCACGGCCCGTCCACCCGAGTTCCGGGTTCCGAGTTCAAGGAGTACGCACATGCGCACCGCGTCACGACAGATGCTGGTCACCTCGGCTGTCCTGAGCGCCCTCGCGCTCACCGCCGGATGCGGCACAGCAGACCCGCAGAACACCGCGGCGGCGGACGCCACCGCCCCGACGGGAGCGGGAGCCGCAAAGGCCGGGACCGGCGGCAAGGAAACCTCCGCCTCGCCGTCCGCCCCGTCGCCCTCCGCGTCCACGTCCGCGTCCCCGAGCGGCTCGGCGACTCCCTCGGCCACCGCGGCGGGCGCCGCCACGACGAAGGCGGCGCCCGCCGCCGACACCACCGCTGCCGCTCCCGCCGGGGCCGACGACAAGGGTGCGGCGCCCTCGAAGCCCGACTTCCCCGTCCCGGCCGACGTCGGCAACGCCACCCAGCTCATCACCGTCAAGGCCAGCGGCTCGTACGCGACCGTGACCGCCTGGGCGAAGGGCGCCTCCGGGTGGAAAGCCCAGTTCAGTACCGCCTCGGGCCGCGTCGGCTCCAACGGCGTCACCGACGGCGCGACCCGCAGGCAGAGCACGTACACCACACCCACCGGCACCTACACCATGACGGAGGGGTTCGGCGTCGAAGCGGGCGGCACGGCCATGCCGTACACCGTCGTGGGCAGGACGCACTGGTGGGTCCAGGACCCCGAGTCGAAGTTCTACAACCAGATGCACACCGAGGCGGGCGCCGACTTCCCGCTCACCGAGTCCGGCGAACGTGGCAGCGAGCGCCTGATCAATTACCCGACGCAGTACGCCAAGGCCCTCGTCATCAACTTCAACCGGTGGCCCGCCGTCCCGGGCCGGGGCGCCGGTATCTTTCTCCACGTCAACGGCAGCGGCGCCACCGCGGGCTGCGTGTCCGTGCCGCGCTCGACCATGGACCGGATCATGGGCTGGGTCACACCGGCCGGCCACCCACGCATCGCCATCGGCTGACCACGCGCCCGGCCTCCAGTCTGACGTTTCAGGAGGGTGGGGCGCTGGGTATAACGGGACGCCTCTTTCGGGGGCGAGCCGGAACTGAACTCTTATAAGGGTTAGGGGATTTGAGTCCGCGTAAGTCGCATGCCTACAGACCGCTGAGCATGAAACGCCGCGCCTGGCTGACCGTCGGGGCCGTCGTACTCGGCGGTGCGGGGGTCGTCACAGTGAGCCTTTTCCAACCTCGCGGTGCTGACCGCAAGTTGGACACTCCTGCGTAGCGGCGAAGCTCCTGGTAGACGGGCTCTCGACCAAGATCACCCGGGTCCGCCAGGAGCTTCGCGTGCTTGTCTACCCATCCTCGATTGATCTGTCCAGCCGCACCCTGCGGTTCCTGACCGGACACCTGGCAGCCCGGCGGAAGAAGATAGGGACGGGGTGGAGGCGTCTGCCGGCCGGCCGCCAGGCCCTGCTGGCCCTGGCCCACCTGCGGTGCGGCGACACCTACGCCCAGCTCGCCGCCGGGTTCGGCATCGGGATCGCAACCGTGTTCCGTTACATCCGCGACCCGATCTCCTGCGCAAGTCGTGGGATCGCGCCATCAGGCGGCTCGGGCTGCCCGAATACAATCCGCACGAATTGCGACACAAATGGACCACCGTGACCTTGACGAGCGGCGTGTCCATCCACGAAGTGTCTCGCTGGCTCGGGCATCGCTCGATCAAGGTCACGGTGGACCAGTACGGTCACCTCACCCAGGACGGCCGGGAACGCTGCCGTCAGGTGGTCGAGGCGGCCGTAGGGCCGCACATGCTCACAGCAGGCCGAGTGACTTCAGAACCCGGCGCTGACTCGGTGCTGGGTCAGCGGGCCAGTAGAGGTAGCAGACCCCGCCCGTACCGCTTCTGACCTTGCCGTTCGCGTCGTAGCGCTTGGTGCGGAGCCAGATCGTCTCCCACTCGCGGCGCTTGTAGATCCGGCGGACGGCCTCGTTGCTCGGCGAGGCGGGGTCGTTGGCGATCACGTCGCCGTCCGCCGTGAACCCGATCACGGTCATGAGATGGCCGGAGGTCCCGTATCCGGCCCCGGTCAGCTCCTCCTTGCGGAACGACTGCGACGTTATGGCCGGGATGCCCGCCCGGATCAGCGTCTCCAGGTCCGTCAGCGAACTCAGCCGGGTCACCACCGCGCTCATGCCGTCGTACGTGGCGGCATAGGCGGCGTTGAACGGCCAGTTGCCGCAGCCCTCGTACTGGTAGTCGTACGTGAAGCGGGCCGCATGGCAGACCTGCGGGTCCGCGAGGCCTGGCTTCACCCAGGCGAGATCCTCGGTGGTGGGCCTGCGCCCCCAGTACTCGATGATCATCTGCGAGGAGGTGGGGCTGCACCACGCCTCACCGCCGTTGTCGTACTCCGGGTACTGGCCGACGTGCACATTCTGCGAGTAGCGCGGCACCGGCAGTTCCCGGGCGAGGCCGGGCGTGCTGGGCTCCACGGTGAACCGGTCGGGGATGTCCGAGGCCATCGCGCCGAGCCGCCACACGGTCGGCGTGAGGCGACTGCCCGGGGTCCGGTAGAGGGTGAGCCGCAGCCGGTAGGAGACCAGCCGCAGCCCGCTCGCCGCGTCGTCCACCGAGAAGGTGTCCGTCCAGATCGAGCTCTTGCCGTCGGTCTGGTCGTCGACGGAGGTACGGCGGATGTCGCCGTCGCCCGCCGCCCAGCGGCCCATCACGTACCAGGGGGTCTCGGTGTCGTCCGAGTAGCTGCCGCACAGCTCGATCTGGATCCAGGTGCCGGCCGGGGCGTCCGCGTTCCAGGACGCGATCACCTCGGTCGCCGGGACCGACGAGCAGTGGCGCGGCGAGGTCCAGGTCGCGTACTCCCAGGCCGCCGTCTTCCCGGTGTGCGGGTCGGTGTAGTCGGTACGCCCCTGCGGGGTCCCGATCACCAGTCCGGGCCGCCGGCCCGCGACGGCGCGCGTCCCGGCGCCTGAACCGCTGCGCCAGTCGGTGTACGTACTCCAGGAATGGTTGTCCACCAGGGCTGCGACAGCCGAGGGCGCGTGGGGCGGGGCGAGCGAGGGCGCGGCGGCTGCGGAGCCTGCGGACGCCGCCGCGCCGGCGGCCACGGCGAGCGCGGCGGTCAGTACGGTTCTGCGTGAAGTCGGTCTGTTCATGGGCGAGACCCCCGGTCGTAAGCGGAATGGGGCTGCAGGTGCACGACAGTGCGCCAACTATCGCGGTTCGCAGCCGGATTGGGCCAGCGATTCGCCTCGCGTCGCGGAACAAATATTGGTCTGGTCCACTGGCGTGACCTGCGGTTGCTTCGCATCGCCTCGTACGCTGGTCCGCATGACCGACCTCGCCCGCCTTGCCTCAGAACTGATCGCCCTGCCGCCGTCCTGCGGACCCGTGCGGCTGATCGCCGTCGACGGCCATGCGGGATCGGGCAAGAGCACTCTCGCCTCCCGCCTCTCGGTGGCGCTCGGGGACGCGCCCGTGCTGCATCTGGACGACCTGGCCACCCACGAGGAGCTGTTCGGCTGGGCGGACCGGCTCCGGGACCAGGTGATCGGCCCGCTGTCGCGCGGGGAGACCGCGCACTACGCGCCGTACGACTGGACAGCCCGGCGCCTCGGCCCACCGCAGACACTGGAACCGGCACCGGTGGTACTGATCGAGGGAGTGGGCGCCGGCCGCCGGGCCCTGCGCCCGTATCTCGCACGGCTGTGGTGGATGGAGCTCGACCCCCTGGCGTCCTGGCAGCGGGGCCGACGGCGGGACGGGCCGGCACTTTCGGCCTTCTGGGACGGGTGGACCGTGGCCGAGGAACAACATTTCGCCGCCGATCCGTCGCGCCCGTACGCGGACGCTCTGGTACGCCAGTTGCCTGTGGGGTACGAGTGGCTGGAGGGGCCTCGTACGACAGCAGGAGCGAACCATTCCGTCACCCACCGTGAGCCTCCGTGCGCAACGTACTGACCAGCCGGAAAACGGCCCGGAAGTACCTCAACTCCGCTTGACCCGGGGGCGGTACAGGTCTTACGTTCTCAATGTGCGGCTTTTCGGAGCCCTCACAGACGCGAAGCCCCCGGTTGTTCCCCCGTGATCGGGGGCTTCGTTCTGTCCCTGCACCCCCTTTCGCATGGTTGTTCACCGGATTCCGCTCACCCTCGGTCACGGTCCTCGTTCTGCTTGTGGTGCCCTTAGTCGCGCACTGCCTGCGCAGGTACGATGCCTCTCGGTGCGGTCAATTCCCGTACACGGCAGTGTGGTTCAGCGCGCCTGGACGGTCGGGTCGTGCGGCGGGACAACCTGGGGGCACGGCTTGTGGGGGACCTGATGGACATCGGCACGCAGGGCGCACAGGCCCCGGCCGACCTCGCCTGGCTGCGCGGCGTGGACGCCTACACGATGGGCGCCTATCCGCAGGCCGAGGAGGAGTTCAGAACGGCGGTGCGGCTGGATCCCGGCATGGCGGACGGCTGGCTCGGCCTCCACGCCCTGCGGATCGACACGACGACCGCGCTGCTGCGGATGTACCGCCACCGCGAGCGCTTCGGCGAACAGCGCACCCGTCATCGACGCACGCTCAACTCCTGGTACTGGCTGGGCTGGTGGGTACAGCCAGTACTGGAGAGCCCGCGTGATCTGCTGCTTGCGCACGCCTCGCACTGGCTGGACGGACGCCATGTCCCGGAGCTGGACCGGGCGCTGGCCGGACTGCCACCCGTGGACGCGGACCCGCAGGTGCGGTTCCTGCACGCCTGCCGCTCGTATCTGGTCAAGGACTGGGAACAGCTCGTCCGCCACACCGAACAGCTCGTCGACGATCCACTGCTCGGCATCGAGGCGGGGCTCTTCGGCGGGATGGCGCGGGTGCGGCTGGAAATGTACGGGCAGGCCGAGCCGCTGCTCTCCACCGCGCTGATGCGCTGCCGCAGCGAACAGCCGCAGCGCAAGGAGCTGCGCTACTGGCTGGCCCGCGCGCACGAGGGAACCGGGCGCAGCGCGGCCGCCCTGCCGCTCTACAGAGCAGTGCACCGGATCGATCCGGCGTTCATGGACACCTCGGCGCGGCTCGCCGCGATCGCGGACTACGACGGTCTCGAAGGCTCCGACGAGGCGGCCGGTCTCGCGTCCGTGTCGCTGACCGGATTCGGCGACGGCTCCACGTCCGCGGAGGCGCTGCCGGACGGGGACTCGCTGCTCGGTACCGATCTGGTGGGCGGGCGGGAACTACGGCCCGGCGGCGATCCGCAGAACCTGCCGGGCGTCGGGGTGCCTCCTCGGACAGACGGAGCACGGGAGAAGAGCGCCGTGCCCGGCCAGTCGTCGCAGGCATTCCCGGCGGGGCCCAGCGATCCGGTGCTGCTCGCGGCGGCGCTGGCGGAGCTGGAGCGGATGGTCGGCCTCGAACCGGTCAAGCGCCAGGTCAAGGCGTTGTCTGCGCAGCTGAACATGGCGCGGCTGCGGGCCGGCCAGGGACTTCCGGTCCAGCCGCCGAAGCGCCACTTCGTCTTCTCCGGCCCCTCGGGCACCGGGAAGACCACAGTGGCCCGCATCCTGGGCCGGGTCTTCTACGCGCTGGGGCTGCTCGGCGGGGACCATCTCGTCGAGGCCCAACGCTCCGATCTGGTCGGCGAGTTCCTCGGACAGACAGCGGTCAAGGCCAATGAGCTGATCGACTCGGCGCTGGGTGGGGTGCTGTTCGTCGACGAGGCGTACAGCCTCGCCAACTCCGGCTACAGCAAGGGCGACGCGTACGGGGACGAGGCGCTGCAGGTCCTCCTCAAGCGGGCCGAGGACAACCGGGACCATCTCGTCGTCATCCTCGCGGGCTACCCCGAGGGCATGGACCGGCTGCTGGCCACCAACCCCGGGCTCTCCTCCCGGTTCACCACCCGGGTGGACTTCCCCAGCTACCGGCCGCTGGAACTCACCTCGATCGGCGAGGTACTGGCCGCCGACAACGACGACGTGTGGGACGAGGAGTCCCTGGAGGAGCTGCGCTCGATCAGCGGCCATGTCGTCGACCAGGGCTGGATCGACGAACTGGGCAACGGACGGTTCCTGCGCACGCTGTACGAGAAGAGCTGCGCGTACCGGGACTTGCGGCTCTCCGGATACGCGACGGTGCCCACCCGCGACGATCTGGCGACGCTGCGACTGCCGGATCTGATGCAGGCGTACGGCGAAGTGCTGTCCGGCCGGGGGCCGGTTGACCGGGGGCAGCAGGAGCCTCCGCCGCTGTGACCTTGCCGGTCGGGTGCGGCGGGTGGTGGGACCGGGGCCGCCCGGTGGGGCGGTCTGTCCTCAACCGCCGGACGGGCGTCCCTGGGCGCCCGTCCGACGAGGAGCCCGGGTAGGGCCGCGCGGCACACGACCGTCCTCAACCGCCGGACGGGCTCGCGGGCGGACGGGCCCTGACATGAAGCCCGCCCGACGACCGACCCGGATCAGACCGCCCGGCACACGACCGTCCTCAATCGCCGGACACGCTCGCGTGTGCCGACAGGCCCGATGCGATTGCCAGCGGTTGCAGTTCGTCCGGGACCGGGGCTGTCGGCGCCACGTCCACCGTCCGGCGGGGTATCGAGACCCGGTGCGCCGGGTCGCGCACCTCGCCCACCAGCATTTCCAGGACGTCTTCCATCGCGACCAGGCCGAGGACCCGGCCCGATGCGTCAGCGACCTGGGCCAGATGGGTGGCGGCGCGGCGCATCACCGTCAGGGCGTCGTCCAGGGGCAGCTCCGCGCGCAGTGTCGCCATCGGGCGCCAGATGTGCTGCGGGACCGCCCGTTCGCCGTCCTCCAGATCGAGGACGTCCTTGACGTGCAGATAGCCCATGAACGTGCCGCCGCCCTCCGCGCAGACGGGGAAACGTGAGTAGCCGGTCCGTACGGTCAGCTCCTCGATCCTGCGCGGCGTGACCGACGGGTCCACCGTCACCAGGGCTGCCCTGGCGAGCAGCACATCGGTGACCGGCCTGCTGCCCAGTTCCAGGGCGTCCTCCAGCCGTTCCTGCGCCTCCGGCTCCAGCAGTCCGGCCTGCCCGGAGTCCTCGACGAGCCGGTTGAGCTGCTCGCTGGTGAAGACGGCCTCGACCTCGTCCTTGGGTTCGACGCGGAAGAGCCGGAGCACCAGCCGGGCGCAGGCGCCCAGCGCCGTGGTGACGGGGCGGCACAGCCGGGCGAAGCCGACCAGGGCCGGGCTGAGCCACAGTGAGGTCTTCTCCGGGGCTGCCATCGCCAGGTTCTTCGGGACCATTTCGCCGATGACGAGGTGGAGGAAGACCACGAGGACGAGCGCCAGCACGTAGCCGAGCGGGTGAATGAGCCCCTCGGGGATGTGAACCGCGTGGAAGACCGGCTCCAGCAGGTGGGCGACGGTCGGTTCGGCGACGGCTCCGAGGGTCAGGGAGCAGACGGTGATGCCGAACTGGGCTGCGGCCATCATCTGCGGCAGGTTCTCCAGGCCGTAGAGCACTTGGCGGGCCCTGCCGGACCCGGCCGCCGCGAGGGGTTCGACCTGGCTGCGGCGTACGGAGACGAGTGCGAACTCGGCACCGACGAAGAAGCCGTTCGCCAGGACGAGGAGCCCGGCGAAGAGCAACTGGACGACGTTCATCGTGCGGCCTCCAGGACACCACGGGCGGCCGACGGCTCGTCGACCGGTTCGGCCACTTCGGCGATGCGTACGAAGCGGACCTGCTCCGCGCGGTAGTGACCGACCTGGCGGACCGAGATCCGCCAGCCCGGCAGCTCGGCCCGGTCGCCGGGGGCGGGGATCCGCCCGAGCAGATCGGCGACCAGTCCGGCCACCGTCTCGTACGGTCCTTCCGGTACGTCGAGGCCTATCCGGCGCAGGATGAGGACCCGGCAGCTGCCTTCGGCGTCCCAGGCGGGACGGCCGTCCTCGGGGGCAGCGGCGACCAGTTCGGGCCGGTCGGCGCCTTCCGCGTCGTGCTCGTCCCTGACCTCGCCGACCAGTTCCTCGATGATGTCCTCCAGGGTGACGACCCCGGCGGTGCCACCGTACTCGTCGACCACGACGGCGATCGGCTGCTCCTTGCGCAGGCGCTGGAGCAGTTGTTCGACCGGGAGTGTCTCGGGTACGAGGAGGGGCGGCACGGCGATCCGGCCCGCGGTGGTGCGCAGGCGTTCCTGGGCGGGCACGGCGAGCGCGTCCTTGAGGTGGATCATGCCGACGACCTCGTCGATCCGGTCCCGGTAGACCGGGAAGCGGGAGAGGCCCGTGGCGCGGGTGAGATTGAGGACGTCCGCCGCGGTGGCGGTCGACTGCAGGGCGCTGACCTTCACGCGCGGGGTCATGACGTGCTGCGCGGTGAGTCCGGCGAGCGACAGGGTCCGTACGAAGAGATCGGCGGTGTCCTGTTCGAGGGTGCCCGCCTCGGCGGAGTGCCGGGCCAGGGAGACCAGTTCACCGGGGGTACGGGCGGAGGCCAGCTCATCGGTGGGTTCGACACCCAGCAGGCGGACCAGCCGGTTGGCGACGGTGTTCAGCAGCGTGATCACCGGCCGGAGAGCACCGGCGAAGCGGTGCTGGGGGCCGGCCACGAACCGGGCGACCTGGAGCGGCCTGGAGACCGCCCAGTTCTTCGGTACGAGCTCGCCGATCACCATCTGGACGGCGGAGGCGACGATCATCCCGATCACCACACTGACGCCGGGTACCACCGCGTCGGGGAGGCCGGTCGCGGTGAGAGGTCCGGCGAGCATCTGGGCGAGGGCCGGTTCGGCGAGCATGCCGACGACCAGTGAGGTGATGGTGATGCCCAGCTGGGTGCCGGAGAGCTGGAAGGAAAGCTCGCGCAGCGCGTCGACGACGGTACGGGCCCGCCGGTCGCCCTCGGCGGCGGCACGCTCGGCGTCCGGCCGCTCCACCGTGACGAGCCCGAATTCGGCCGCCACGAAGAATCCGTTGGCGAGGATGAGAAGGAATGCTGCACTCAGAAGCAGCAGGGGGGTGGTCATGCCGCCGCCTCCGGGGAAGGGGCGGCGCAGGTACTACCGGACGATCCGTCCATTGCTGGAGGGAGTCACTCCTTGGGTCGCAGGAAAGCCCCGCCGGCCCTGGGGCCTCTGGTGCGGGGCGGGGCGCACAGGGCGCCACCGCCCACCAGAGTAATCAAGAAGTGGCCGTGCGGGGCAGGGGGCTCAGCCGTTCTCCGTACGGGCGCCGTGGTTCTCGGCGAGTGTGCGGAGCGTACGGGCGTCGCGAATGGCCTGTTCCTTGGCGATTCCAGGCTGGATGCCGAGGGCGGGCATGCTGGTCCCGTCGCTGAGGTCGAGAAAGACCCACGGGTCGCCGGCGCGCAGGTTGACGCGGAGGATCTCCGCCCAGGACAGCCGTCGGGTGCGAGTGAGATTTACCACGGTCACCCCGTGGTCGTCGGCGACGACCTTGGGGCGGCTGAGCAGCGCCAGGACGGCGAAGAAGAGCAGCGCGGTGAAGATGAAGCTGACCCGCTCCCCCGGGCTGAGCTGCTCCAGGCTCATCGCGATGACGGTGATGACGACGAACATCGCCGCCCCCACGGTCAGCAGGACCACCCGGGTACGGGTCGGCCGGAAGGTGACCGGGAGGGTGGGAAGTTCGGGCCGGTGCGCGGGGGTGGACATGGTGTTCTTCTGTCTTCCGGGGGTGATCGCTGGCGGTCCGGCCGTCAGAGGCGGCAGGCGTGGATGGCCGTGGTGAGGATGGCGCGGGCGCCGAGCTCGTACAGGTCGTCCATGATCCGCTGGGCCTCCTTGGCGGCGACCATGGAGCGGACGGCGACCCAGCCCTCGTGGTGCAGCGGGGAGATGGTGGGCGACTCCAGGCCCGGGGTGAGGGCGACGGCGCGCTCCAGGTGCTCGACGCGGCAGTCGTAGTCCATCATCACGTAGCTGCGGGCGACCAGGACGCCCTGGAGGCGGCGGAGGAACTGCTGCACCTTGGGGTCGTCCTCGGCGGCACCCGTCCGGCGGATGACGACGGCTTCCGACTTCATGATCGGCTCGCCGATCACTTCGAGTCCCGCGTTGCGCAGGCTGGTGCCGGTCTCCACCACATCGGCGATGACCTGGGCGACGCCGAGCTCGATGGCGGTCTCGACCGCGCCGTCGAGGTGAACGACGGAGGCGGTGACGCCGACGTCGGCGAGGTGCTTGGCCACGATGCCCTCGTAGGAGGTGGCGATCGTCATACCGTCGAAGTCCTGCGGCCCGGCGGCCGTGCCGGGCTTGGTGGCGTAGCGGAAGGTGGAGCGGGCGAAGCCGAGCTGCAGGATCTCCTCGGACTGCGCGCCGGAGTCCAGCAGCAGATCGCGGCCGGTGATGCCGATGTCGAGACGGCCGGAGCTGACGTAGATCGCGATGTCGCGCGGGCGCAGGTAGAAGAACTCGACCTCGTTGTCGGGGTCGACGAGGACGAGCTCCTTGGACTCCTTGCGCTGCTGGTAGCCGGCCTCATGGAGCATCGCCATCGCAGGCCCGGAGAGAGAACCCTTGTTGGGGACGGCGATGCGCAGCATGAGGTCAGGTTTCCTTTGTGCGAAGGGGATTTCTACGGACGTGACGTGCGGGGTGCGGAACTGTGCTCAGAGGTGGGCGTAGACGTCGTCGAGAGAGATTCCGCGGGCAACCATCATCACCTGGACGTGGTACAGCAGCTGGGAGATCTCCTCGGCGGCGGCGTCCTTGCTCTCGTGCTCGGCGGCCATCCAGACTTCGGCGGCCTCCTCGACGACCTTCTTGCCGATGGCATGGACGCCCTTGTCCACCAGCTCGGCGGTGCGGGAGGTGGAGGGGTCGCCGTTGGCGGCCTTGAGCTGCAGCTCGGCGAAGAGCTCTTCGAAGGTTTTGTTCGCCATGATGGTCCTTAGCGTACGGGGTCCCGCACCCCCGTTCAGCGCCAGGGCTCGCTGACGGTGCGCAGCGTGGCGGCGGTGGCGACGGCCGCGGTGACCGCTTCGTGCCCCTTGTCCTCGTTGGAACCTTCGAGCCCGGCCCGGTCGAGCGCCTGCTCCTCGGTGTCACAGGTCAGTACGCCGAAGCCGACCGGGACACCCGTGTCGACGGCGACCTGGGTGAGCCCGTTGGTGACGCCGTGGGACACGTACTCGAAGTGGGGGGTACCGCCGCGGATGATCACGCCGAGGGCGACGATCGCGTCGTAGCCGCGGCCGGCGAGGACCTTGGCGACGACCGGGAGCTCGAAGCTGCCGGGGACCCGGAGCAGGGTCGGCTCGTCGATGCCGAGCTCGTGCAGGGCGCGCAGCGCGCCGTCGACGAGGCCGCCCATGACCTTCTCGTGCCACTGGGCGGCGATCACCGCCACTCGCAGGTCACCGCAGTTGCGTACGGACAGTTCGGGTGCGCCCTTGCCGCTCATGTCTCTCCTACCGCTCGTTTCCGTGCTCGTTACTGGTTGCCGCAGGTCGACACCGAGGGGGTGTCGAGCCAGGGCAGGTCGTGTCCCATGCGGTCCCGCTTGGTGCGCAGGTACCGCAGGTTGTGCTCGCCGGCCTGGACGGGCATCGGCTCGCGTCCGGTGATCGCGAGGCCGTGCCGCAGGAGCGCGGCGGTCTTGTCGGGGTTGTTCGTCATCAGCCGGACGCCGTGGACGCCGAGGTCCTTGAGGATCTGGGCGCCTGCCGCGTAGTCCCGGGCGTCGGCGGGCAGGCCGAGCTCCAGGTTGGCGTCGAGGGTGTCGACGCCGCGCTCCTGGAGTTCGTACGCGCGCAGCTTGGAGAGCAGGCCGATCCCCCGGCCCTCGTGGCCACGCAGATAGACGACGACGCCTCGGCCCGCTTCGGTGATGCGCTGCATGGAGGCGTGCAACTGGGGGCCGCAGTCGCAGCGCTGGGACTGGAAGATGTCGCCGGTCAGGCACTCGGAGTGGACCCGGACGAGGATGTCGTCGCCGTCACCGAGGTCGCCGTGGACGAGCGCGACGTGCTCGACGCCGTCAACGGTGGAGCGGTAGCCGTACGCGGTGAACTCGCCGAACGACGTCGGCAGCCGGACCTCGGCCTCACGGCGGACGGTCGGCTCGGCGGAGCGGCGGTACGCGATCAGGTCCTCGATCGAGATGATCGTGAGGCCGTGTTTGCGGGCGAACGGGACCAGCTCCGGCAGCCGCAGCATGACGCCGTCCTCGCCCGCGATCTCGACGATCGCTCCGGCGGGGCGGAGCCCGGCGAGCCGGGCCAGGTCCACGGCGGCCTCGGTGTGGCCGTTGCGGACCAGGACACCGCCGGTCCTTGCCCGGAGCGGGAAGATGTGTCCGGGGCGCACGAAGTCGCCGGGGCCGGCCAGGCCGCCCGCCAGCATCCGGAGCGTGGTGGCCCGGTCGGCGGCGGAGATGCCGGTGGTGACACCGTGCGCCGCAGAGGCGTCGACCGAGACGGTGAACGCCGTGCGCATCGACTCGGTGTTGTGGGCGACCATCTGCGGCAGGTCGAGCCGTTCCAGCTCGTCGTTCTCCATGGGTGCGCAGATCAGGCCGCGGCACTCGCTCATCATGAAGGCGACGATCTCGGGGGTGGCCTTCTCGGCGGCGATGACGAGGTCGCCCTCGTTCTCCCGGTCCTCGTCGTCGACGACGACGACGGGGCGGCCGGCGGCAATGTCGCGGATCGCCTGCTCGACGGGGTCGAGGGACAGGTCCTCGGCCGTGCTGTCTTCCCGGTGCAACCAGGTGGGCTGGGCAGTCATGCCGTGGCTCCTTCCAGAGCGGGTGTCCGCGTACGCAGCCACCAGTCGCGCATGCCCCACAGGACGAGGGCGCCGTAAATGACGTAGACGAAGCCGGAGAAGGCGAAGCCGTTGGCGAAGTTCAGCGGTACGCCGACCAGGTCGACCAGGAGCCAGGCGAACCAGAACTCGACCATGCCGCGCGCCTGGGCGTACATCGCGACGACCGTGCCGACGAAGATGTACGCGTCGGGCCACGGGTCCCACGACAGCGTCGGGAACGCGGTGAACAGGCCACCGACGACGAGCGTGCCGAGGGCCGCGCCGCCGACCAGGCAGGCGCGCTCGCGCCAGGTGGCGAACCGTACGGCGATGGAGCCGTCCTGGGCCTGCTGCCTGCCGCGGTTCCACGACCACCAGCCCCACGCGGCCACGCCGATGACCACCAGTTGCTTGCCCGCGCTGCCCGAGAGGTGCGCGGAGGCGAAGGCGACCAGGAGGATCACACCGGAGAGCAGCTGTGCGGGCCAGGTCCATATGGAACGCCGCCAGCCGAGCGCGAGGGCGACCAGACCGACCGTGTTGCCGATCATGTCGGACCACTTGATGTGCTGGCCGAACAGCTTGAAGGCCTCCGAGTTGAGCCAGTCGACCGCGCTCACTTCGGGTCCTCCCGGCCCCGGTCGCCGAGAAGCCGCTCGACGTACTTCGCGATGACGTCCACCTCGAGGTTGACCGGGTCGTCGGGCTCCTTGATGCCGAGCGTGGTCAGGGCGAGGGTGGTGGGGATGAGGCTGATGGTGAAGTAGTCGGGCCCGGCGTCGACGACGGTCAGGCTCACGCCGTCGACGGTGATCGATCCCTTCTCCACCACGTAGCGGGTCAGCTCCGCCGGGAGGGAGATCTTCACGATCTCCCAGTTCTCGGAGAGCTTGCGCTCGACGATGCGGCCCGTGCCGTCGACGTGTCCCTGGACGATGTGTCCGCCGAGCCTGCCGCCGAGCGCCATGGGGCGCTCCAGGTTGACCCGGGAGCCGGTCTCCAGCGCGCCGAGGCTGGACCGGTTCAGGGTCTCCGCCATCACATCGGCGGTGAATTCACCGTCGCCGAGGTCGACGATGGTGAGGCAGACGCCGTTGACGGCGATGGAGTCGCCGTGCTTCGCGCCTTCGGTGACGACGGGACCGCGCAGGCGGAATCGGGAGGCGTCGCCGAGCTTCTCGACGGCGGTGACCTCACCCAGTTCTTCGACAATTCCGGTGAACACTCAGTTTCCCTTCCGGGCAGGGCCGGGGACGGCGGTGATGCGCAGATCGGGGCCGATGCGTACGGTCTCGGTCACATCGAGGCGCAACGCCTGGGCGATGGTGGAGATTCCGGCGTCGGCGAGGGCTGCGGGGCCCGCGCCGAGGAGCACGGGGGCGAGGTAGCCGACGACCTTGTCGACCGTTCCCGCCGCGACGAAGGCCCCGGCGAGGGTCGGGCCGCCTTCGAGGAGTACGGAGCGGACGCCGCGCCCGTGCAGGGCGGCAAGCAGGGCGGGGATGTCCAGGCCGCGGCCGGTGGCGGCGCGCGGCAGTCGCAGGACGGTTCCCTCGGGAAGACGGCCGGTGTCGGCGTCGTCGGCGACCGCGATCAGGGTGGGCGCCGTCGTGTCGAGGACGCGGGCGCCGGGCCGTACCGCGGTGGCGTCGGTGTCGACGACGACCCGGAGCGGCTGCACGGCGCCTTCGATGCCACGCACACCGAGCTGGGGGTCGTCCGTGCGGGCGGTGCCGGAGCCGACCACGACGGCGTCGGCCTCGGCGCGCAGCCGGTGGACGTCGGCGCGGGACTCGGCAGAGGTGATCCAACGGCTGGTGGCGTCGGCGGCCGCGATCCGGCCGTCGAGGGTCGCCGCGTACTTCCACAGCACGTACGGACGGCCGAGCCGCGCCGAGGTCAGCCAGGCGGTGTTGCCCGCCTCGGCGAGTTCGCCAAGGAGTCCCTGCTCCACGGTGGCCCCGGCGGCACGGAGGGTGTCCGCTCCCCCGGTGGCCTGCGGATTCGGGTCGGCGACCGCGTACACGACACGGCTGACGCCGGCCTCGATAAGTGCCTGGGCGCAAGGGCCGGTGCGACCGGTGTGGTTGCACGGTTCGAGGGTGACGTAGGCGGTGCCGCCACGGGCCTTCTCGCCTGCTTCGCGCAGGGCGTGGATTTCGGCGTGCGGCCCGCCGGCCCGCTGGTGGAAGCCTTCACCGGCGGGCTGTCCTCCGGCGTCGAGGATCACGCATCCGACGACCGGATTGGGGCTGGTGGAGCCGAGCCCGCGGGCGGCGAGCGCGATCGCTCGGCGCATGGCGGTGGTGTCGGCTGCGGTGTCCACCGGGTCCTCCTGCCTCTTCGGGCACGGACTCCGGGGCCTGTCGACGACGACAGATGAAGCGGAACGCAACAGGGGACGCCGAAACCGAAGACACGGACGCAGCTGTTCCGGGGATCCCGGAAACGCGTCCGCCGACGGCGGCGTACCTGTGACGGCCCGCCGCGCACTGCCTCCCATCCGGACTTTAACCGTCGGTCCAGGAATCCCACCTGGTCAACCGGCCGCTGGATGCGGACGGGTCGCGGACTATAACCGCCGGTTCGGAATTGCACCGACCCCGGAGTGCGCTGCTGCTGGTACACGATCAGTCTGCCACGCCCGCTCATGGGCCATGCGAGAGAGTGCCTGTGGAGTGGCTCACAGACAGGCCCGAGGAGGCTGTGAACAGCTCGTCCTGAGCTGCCTCGCGGGCGGCGAGCAGCGCGCCGCGCAGTACCGCGGAACCGCCGAGCGCGCCTGCCCTGACCTCGGTGCGCAGCGGGGACATCATGGCCAGCCGTTCCTCGACCCGGGACGCCAGCGCGTCGCCGCCCGCATGGCCGACCTCGCCCGCGAGGACCACACAGCCGGGGTCGATGACCGAGGCGACGGCGGCGGCGCCCACCGCGAGGCGGTCCGCGAGCGCGCCGAGGAATGCCTCGCTCTCCCCCTCCCCCGCCAGAGCTGCCCGTACGGCGGACGCGGCGGCGGGTTCCTGTTCCCCGGAGCCCGGCCGCGTACGCGCGTCGATGCCGTGCCCTCGGGCCAGTTCGCAGACCGGCGCGGAGCCGACCAGGGAGTGGAACCCTCCGTCGCAATTGACCGCGGAGGGCACTCCCGTCGTGCCCGGCACGGGCAGGAAGCCGATCTCGCCCGCGCCGCCGGAGGCCCCGCGGCGCAGCTTGCCGTCCAGTATGACGGCGGCGCCGATGCCGTGGCCGAGCCAGAGCAGGACGAAGGTGTCACGGTCGCGGGCCGCTCCGACGCGGTGCTCGGCGACGGCGGCGAGGTTGGTCTCGTTCTCGACGAGCACGGTCGCCGGCAGCCGCTGCTGCAGCACCCGGACCAGGCGGCGGTGCCAGGCGGGCAGGCCGGTGGTGTCGCGGAGCTCGCCGGTGACCGGGTCGATCAGGCCGGGGGCGCCGATGCCGACGCTGTGCAGCGGTGCGGCGCCGGCCTCGCGCGCGGTGCGTTCCAGCAGCGCCGCGGCCTGCTCGGCGGCGGCATCGGTTCCGGTGTCGCTGCCGATCGGCCGGGTGGCCTCGGCGAGCGTGACGCCGAGGAGATCGGCGACGACGACGGCGACGCTGTCGGTCCGTACGTCGAGAGCGGCGAGGTGGGCCCGGTCGGCGACGATTCCGTACAGCCGGGCATTGGGGCCGCGGCGTGCGGCGCCGCTCTCGCCGACGACCCGGATCAGCCCGGCGCCCTGCAGCCGCTCCACCAGATCGGCGACGGTGGGGCGGGAGAGTCCGGTCAGGGTCTTGAGCTGGGTGGCCGTCAGCGGGCCGTCCTGCTGGAGCAGTCGCAGGGCCAGCCGGTCGTTGATGGCCCGGGCGGTGCTCGGTGATGCGGGCATGGCGAGATCCTTCCAGATCACTGCCGCACGGGAACGGACCTTGGTGGTCTATTTATCAGGCAGGGTTCCTGATAGTTTACTGGCCGCACCGTGGAGCGGGGCGCCGGGGCCACCGGTGGCAGAGAATTCCCAGGGGAGGGAACGGCAGCATGACGACGGATTCCGCAGAGACGGTCTTCGGCGCGGAGCAGGTGAGGCGGGCCAGGTTCGCCGTCGCCGCGGTCTTCACCGTGCACGGCGCTGTGACCGGCAGCTTCGCCACCCGCGTGCCCTGGATCCAGGACCACGCCGGGGTCGGCGCGGGGCAGCTCGGTCTCGCCCTGGCGTTCCCGGCGATCGGTGCCTCGCTCGCCATGCCGCTGGCCGGTGCGATCAGTCATCGCTTCGGCGCCAGGACGGCGCTGCGCGGGCTGCTGGCGCTGTGGACACTGGCGCTGGTCCTGCCCGCGCTGGCACCGAACCTGCTGACGCTGTGCGCGGCGCTCCTCGTGTACGGGGCATCGGCCGGCATGTCGGACGTGGCGATGAACGCCCTCGGTGTCGAGGTGGAGAACCGTCTCGACAGGTCGATCATGTCCGGGCTGCACGGGATGTGGAGCGTGGGCGCCCTGATCGGTTCGGCGGCGGGCACGGTGGCCGCGCACCTGGGCGCCGACGCCCGGCTGCACCACACCGTCGCCGCCCTCGCGCTCACCGTGCTCGGCCTGATCGCCTGTCAGGGCGTGCTGGATCTGCGCAGCGAGCCGGACGAGGAGCCTCCGCCGCGGTTCACGCTGCCCCCCAGGTCGGCGCTGGCCATCGGCGCGGTGGGCTTCTGCGCGGTGTTCGCGGAGGGGGCCAGCCTGGACTGGTCGGCGGTCTATCTCCGGGACATCATGGACAGTTCCGCGGGACTCGCGGCCGCGTCGACGACGGCGTTCGCGCTCACGATGGCGGTGGCCCGGCTCGCCGGGGACAAGGTCGTCGACCGGTTCGGCGCGGTCAGGACCGTGCGGGTCGGCGGCGTGCTGGCGACGGCCGGCGGGCTGCTCGTGGTCACGTCACCGAACTCGGCGCTCGCGATGTGCGGCTTCGGGCTGCTCGGCCTCGGTGTCGCCGTCGTCGTCCCCCTCGCCTTCGCGGCGGCCGGGCGCAGTGGACCGAACCCGAGTCAGGCGATCGCGGGCGTTGCCACCATCACGTACACCTCGGGGCTCATCGCCCCGTCGGCCATCGGTTCGCTGGCCGAGGCGACCTCGCTGATCGTCTCGTTCGGCCTGGTGACGGTGCTGGCATTCGGACTGGTGCTGGGCGCCGGCGTGTTGCGGGCGGGCGACCGCCGGGTCGCGGCGAAGGGGGTCGGCGCGCCCGGCACGGCGGCGGCCGAGCCCCGCGCCTGAACCGTTCGACCGGGCGGAACGAGGTGGGGATGCGGTGTCCGTCGATGAGCACGGTCCTCGGCGCGCGGGGCAGCGGGCGGTGTCCGTGCGCGGTGGCGTCCGCCGAGGAGTCGGCCAGGACCGGAAACGGCGGTCCGAGCGGCCGCGGCGGTGAGCAGGGCGCCGAGGCGCCGACGGGGTCTTCCTCATCGAGCACCCCCATCACGGAATCAAATATGTGAATTGTGTTCACGAGCAAGACTGAGCGAGCGTAGAGCCGCCTGTTCGGAGTGACAATGCTTCGCGCGCGATTCATGGATGGGACCCGGTCGCAGGCCCGCGCAAGGGAACCCCGACACGAGTCAATGAGCGCTCCGGCATTACCATGGCGCTGATCTTTTTCCGCGGACCGCGCCGGGCCGGACGAACGGCACCGGGCACCGGGCACCGCACGGACCCACACACGGACACACAGGGAGCGACCATGGGCGGCCTCGGCGTGCGCTGGACCTTGCACGGCGACGGAAAGACCCCCGCACCGGGGGCCGTGGTCCGGCCCGACGAGCGGCTCTCCTGGCCCCGTACGTTCGGGCTCGGCGCCCAGCACGTGGTGGCCATGTTCGGCGCGTCGTTCGTCGCTCCCGTGCTCATGGGTCTGGATCCGAACCTCGCGATCATGATGTCGGGTGTCGCGACGGCCATCTTCCTGCTGGCCACCCGCGGCCGGGTGCCCAGCTATCTGGGCTGCTCGCTCTCCTTCGTCGGCGTGGCCGCGACCATCCGGGCCAGTGGCGGGGACAGCGCCGTCGTCACCGGGGCAGTCTTCGTCGTCGGCGCGGCACTCTTCCTCTCGGGCCTCGCGGTGCAGCGGTTCGGCGCGCGGATCATCC
The DNA here is from genome assembly GCF_045207415.1 of Streptomyces sp. NBC_00873. Classification (NCBI taxonomy): domain Bacteria; kingdom Bacillati; phylum Actinomycetota; class Actinomycetes; order Kitasatosporales; family Streptomycetaceae; genus Streptomyces; species Streptomyces sp. NBC_00873. Next base: position 7,502,302 of record NZ_CP108803.1, on the reverse strand, counting down.
ATGCGGCGATGCCGCCCGTGGTCACCGGCGCCGTCGTCATGCTCATCGGCTTCAACCTGGCGCCGGTCACCGCGTCGACGTACTGGCCGCAGGACCAGTGGACCGCGCTGATGGTGATGCTGTTCACCGGAATGGCCGTCGTGTGCCTGCGCGGATTCTTCTCGCGTATCGCGATCTTCCTCGGCCTGGTCTTCGGCTATGCGCTGTCCTGGGGCCTGGACCGGGTCTTCGGCAAGATCCATTCGCCGGCGGGCGGCGCCGAGGCGGTCGACCACTGGCGGCTCGACCTGTCGGGTGTCTCCAAGGCCGACTGGATCGGACTGCCGTCCTTCCACGCCCCGAGCTTCGAGTGGTCCGCGATCCTGGTCGCGCTACCGGTGGTGATCGCGCTGATCGCGGAGAACGCGGGGCACGTCAAGGCCGTCGGCGAGATGACCGGTGACTCGCTCGACGACAAGCTCGGCACCGCCATCGCGGCGGACGGCGCAGCCTCCATGCTCTCCACCGCCGTGGGCGGCCCGCCCAACACCACGTACTCCGAGAACATCGGCGTCATGGCCGCGACCCGTGTCTACTCCACCGCCGCGTACTGGGCCGCCGCCTGCTTCGCCCTGCTGTTCGGCCTCTGTCCCAAGTTCGGTGCGGTCGTCGCCGCGATCCCGGGCGGGGTGCTCGGCGGCATCACCGTCATCCTGTACGGAATGATCGGCCTGCTGGGTGCCCAGATCTGGATGAGCGGCAACGTCGACCTCCGCAACCCGCTGAATCTGGTACCGGCCGCCGCAGGCATCATCATCGGCGTCGGCGGGGTCAGCCTGAAGATCACCGACAACTTCGAGCTGAGCGGAATCGCCCTCGGCACCATCGTCGTGATCACCGGCTACCACGTCCTTCGGGCCTTCGCCCCGGCCCATCTGAAGACCCAGGAGCCCCTGCTGGACGCGGGTACGTCCTCGTACGACGACACCAGGCCGCCCACGCAGTAGCCACGCCCGGCAGAGGTTCCGCGGGCCATCCGCCTGACCGCGACCCGCTGCGCCGACCCGTCCGGAGCATCGCCGGGCCGGCCTCCGGGTCACCGATGGCTCTGCCGTCGTTCCCCCGTTCCGATGAACCCGCGGCCGGTAGGCGCCAGGACGGGCCCGCGGCTGGGACGCTGCCCCCATGGCGCAGTTCAAGCAGATGGAGCAGTTCACGGACCGGGCCGGTCCCGTCACCGCGCCGCCCGATGTCACCTCGGTGATCGGGCGGATGCGTGACTTTCAGTCCTCCTGGCCGCCGGCGGACGGGGTGGCGGTCTTCAACCGGGTCTACCTGACGGTCACCGAGACCGTCGACCGGCGGATCACCGGTGGCGCGTTCCCGGACCGGGCGGCCGCCGCCGCCCTGGATGTGCGGTTCGCGGAGCGCTATCTGACGGCGGTCGACGCGGCGACGGCCGGGCGGCGGCCGCCCGACTGCTGGCGCCCGCTGTTCCAGTACCGGCGCCATCCCGGCGTACGGCCGCTGCAGTTCGCACTGGCGGGCATCAACGCACACATCGGCCACGACCTGGCGCTCGCGGTCGTGGACACCTGCCAGGCGCTGCGCTGCGCTCCGCCGGAGCTGGAGGACGAGTTCGACCAGGTGGGCGATCTCCTCGTGATGCTGGAGGAGCAGATCCGGGAGGATCTGATGCCGGGGCCCGATCTGCTGGAGGTCGCGGATCCGCTCACCCATCTGCTGGGGTCGTGGAGCCTGGAGCGGGCCCGTGAGGCAGCGTGGTCTGCGGCCCGGGTGCTGTGGCGGTTGCGTGATCTCCCGCTCCTCGCCGAGGAGTTCCGGCAGCGGATGGACGCCGGGGCCGGTCTGGTGGGGCGCTGTCTGCTCACTCCTTGCCGCTGACCGCGCCCCACCGGGTCCTCAGAAACTGTCGCCGTACCAGTGGACGGCTCCGGGCGCGGTGACCGTCGCCCGTACCGCCGCCGGGTCGGCCGGCAACGGTCGGGCCATGCCCACGTAGCGTCTGCCGGCCCGCATAAGACCGGTCGGCAATTGGGGGGCGGCGTCACGGGGCTGGGGCACGCACCTCGCGGCGTTGTCGTCCATCACCAAGTTCCCCGAGCTCTCGGCTTCGCTCGAGCAGGGGAGGCCCCATTCGCCATGGCTCAATCCTCCGCCTTGCGATGCACGCACCCCAGCCCCGCTCCTTCACCCACCCCCCAATTGCCGGTCGGTCTAACGCCGCTCAGTCCTCCGGGAGTTCGACCGGGGCGATGTCGTCGAAGACATCGCCGGGGCCGGGGTTCGTCGTGTCCGTGGCACCGCCGAAGTGGTTCATCACACCCCATACGGCGTTGAGCGCGGTCTGCACGGCGCCCTCGGCCCACCCAGCCGTCCACGAGATGTCGTCGCCCGCGAGGAAGAGTCCCCGCTTGTCGGCGGGCAGCCGGTCCTGCATGAAGTGGGTGAACAGCCGCCGCTGGTAGCGGTAGTGGCCCGGCAGGTTGGCCTTGAACGCACCCATGAAATAGGGCTCGTTCTCCCAGGAGACCGTCACCGGGTTGCCGATGATGTGCTTCCTGATGTCGACGTTCGGGTAGATCTCGCCGAGCGACTTCAGCATCACTTCCATGCGCTCGTTCGGGGAGAGCGGCAGCCACTTCAGGCTGTCGTCGCACCAGGTGTACGAGAGGCAGATGACGGCCGGCTTGTCGGGCCCGTCGTCGAGAAGGTACGTGCCCCGGGTCATCCGGTCGGTGAGCGTCATCGACATGGTGTCGCGCCCGGTGGGAACCCCCCTGCCGTCGACGGCCTTGTCCAGCCAGAACGGCCGGTCGACGGGGACGAACAGCTTCGACGACTCCATGTAGTGGGTCCGCTCCATCGCCGTCCAGTGGTCGATGGGGAACAGCTCGTCGTCGCAGGCGATCTTGGAGAGCAGCAGCCAGGACTGCCCCGTGAAGATCGCCGCCCGGAAGGTGCGGATGTCGCCGGTCGCATCGGTGACGGTGATCCGGTTCCCGGCGGTGCGGTGCAGCCGGGTCACGGCGGGACGGGGCTCGCCGTCGTGCAGCGAGGACAGCGAGGTACCGAGCGGCCAGTGCACGATCTTCTGCGGCTCGCGGTCCCAGAGCCGCAGCGGGAGCTGCTGGCTGCCGCCGACGATGCCGCGGTGGTGGTCGTCGGCCTCGGTGTAGACGACCCGCAGGATCTCCAGGATGGAGTTGGGGAAGTCGGTGTCCCAGCCGCCGGTGCCGAACCCGACCTGGCCGAAGATCTCGCGGTGCCGGAACGACTTGAAGGCGTCGGAGGCGCAGAGGAAGCCGTAGAAGGTCTGGTTGTCGAGCTTCTCGACGAGCTTCGCCCAGATCTCCCGGATCCGCGGGACGTCGCGCTCGCGCATCGCCCGGTTCATGTCGGAGAAGTCGGCGCCCTCCTCCAGACAGGCGTTCCAGGCGTCCATCACGTCGCGGTAGACCTGCGGCAGGTCGTCGATCGTCTCCGCGTAGTGCGACTCGCCCTTGAGGTCGACGACGGTCGACGGGGTGGTCGGCGCGAGCGGGTTGGGGAATGGGCTGGTCTCCAGGCCCACCAGGTCGATGTAGTGCTGCAGCGCCGTGGACGACGGCGGGAAGCGCATCGCGCCCATCTCGGCCGTCAGCGACGGGTCGCACCCGTCGAACGGGACGGTACGCAGCCGGCCGCCTATCCGGTCCGCCTCGTAGACGACGGGCTTGAGGCCCATCTTCATCAGTTCGTACGCCGCCACGATGCCGGAGAGCCCGCCGCCGATGACCGCCACCTCGGCGCCGTGCTCGGTCGCCGGTATCTGCCCGAGCCCCGCGGGGTGCGCCAGGAAGTCGTCGTACGCGTAGGGGAAGTCCGGACCGAACATGGTGATCGGCGGCTGCGCGTCGGTGTGCTGGACGGCGTTGGGCACCGTGGACGTCATGGGGTGGGGACTCCTTGCGAGGGCAGTGGAAGAGAGTGAAAGAGCAGAGGGGCGCGGCGGGCTCAGACGAGGGAGCCGTACAGACCGGGGCGGCGGTCGCGCAGATACGGGTTGGCGGCGCGGGACGCAGTCAGGAACTCCGGGTCGACCTCGCCGACCACGAGCTCCTCGCCACGTCCGGCGCGGGTGCGGACCGTGCCGTCGGGGCCGGCCAGACAGCTCAGCCCGACAAACTCGAACTCGCCTTCCGGACCGGTCCTGTTGACGTACGCGACATACATCTGGTTCTCGAAGGCGCGGACCGGCACAAGGGACTCGGGGACGAACTGGAAGGGGTGCATCTGCGCGGTCGGCACCAGCAGCAGGTCGGTGGCGGCGAGGGCGTGTGCCCGTACGTTCTCCGGGAACTCGACGTCGTAACAGATCATGATCCCGATGCGTACGCCGTCCAGTTCGGCCTGGACGACGGTCTGCTCGCCGGGGGTGAACCACTGCTGCTCGAAGCAGCCGAAGAGGTGGGTCTTGCGGTAGTTGGCGAGCCGGGTGCCGTCGGGGCCGATCAGTTGCGCGGAGTTGAAGATCAGCTCGTCCGCGCGCTCCGGATACCCGTAGAGGACCGCGAGCCCGTGCCGTACGGCGATGGAGGCGATGGCCTGCGCGGAGGCACCGTCGGCGGGCTCGGCCAGCAGGGGTACGTCGTCACCGATGGCATACCCGGTCAGGAACAGCTCGGGGCAGACGAGCAGCCGCGCCCCGGCGGCTGCCGCGCGCTCTGCCGCCTCGTCGAGGGCCTTGATGTTCTCGGCCACCGAGCCCGGACGTCCGGAGCTCTGGAGCAGGGCGGTGCGCAACGGCGGCATGGCTGACCTCGGGCAGTGCGGGCGGGGCGGGGACGTATAGACGGTACGGGCCGGTAATCCGGCCGGACAAGGCGCGAGCGTTGCGCGCCGACCGTCGATCCATTGCGCAATTCGCCGGTCCGGCGGTGATTCGTTGCGTGGAGCGTCTGGGCAGGTCAGAGGGGTGATATCGGTCTCGGGTCGGAGTGGGTTCCCGCCGCGCGGCGGAGAGCGGACGGAGACCCTGGCGCGATGTGCGGCGGCGGTCCCGCGGGAAGAGTGGGAGCCGTCCGAACGACTCCCGCTCCGCCCTGTGGAAGGCCTGTCATGACCCGCATCGCGCCCACCCGCACCCGGCTCGCCGCGATCGCAGCTGCGCTGCTGATCACCGCGGGCGCCGCCGGCTCGGCAGCGGCGCTCGGCGACGCCGCCCCCGGATCTGCGAGGGGGCAACGGGAAGCGGCCGCCCTGACCGGTACGGCGAAGCTGTACCGCCCGGCCGGGGACGACATCACCTTCACCTTCGACGCCCACCTCGCCGCGAAGGACACCATGGACCCGGAGAAGGCGTACGGCACCTTCCGCTTCCGCCACGTCTTCCCGAACGGCACGTCCGGCTGGGCCGAGGGCTCGGTGGACTGCCTGGTGACCGGCGGCAAGGTGGCCGTGGTCACCGGTGTCATCACGGCGACCGACATCGGCATCAAGGGCAAGCGGGGTGGCATGTCGGTCCACGACCTGGGCAGGCACGACCGGCTGGGGTACAGCTGGGTGAACCAGGAGGCGAAGGACCACCTGCCCCCGTGCATGTCCTCGGCCCCGTTCGAGAAGGTCGAGGCGGGCACCGGCGACTTCACGGTGCTGCCCTGGCACCCGGAGTACGAGCAGAAGAGCTGATCGGACTCCCATGTTGCGAGCTCCTCGAAGCCCGCCCGCAGGATCAGCCCGGCGTCCCCGAGGAGTACCGCCGCAGCAGCGGCGACAGCACCAGCACGGACTTGGTTCGCTCCACATAGGGCTCGCCCGCGATCCGCTCCAGCACCTGCTCGAAGTGGCGCATGTCGGCGGCGAAGACCTGGACGATCGCGTCGGCATCCCCGGTGACCGTGGAGGCCGAGGCGATCTCGGGGTAGCGCGCCAGACCGCTCTTGATCGCTTCCGGGGAGGTGTTGCGGCTGCAGTAGATCTCGATGAAACCCTCGGTCTCCCAGCCGAGCGCCGCCGGGTCCACCCGCACGGTGAATCCGGTGATGGCCCCCTCCGCCCGCAACCGGTCGACCCGGCGTTTCACCGCGGGCGCGGACAGGCCGATGATCGCGCCGATGTCGGCGTAGGAGCGGCGGGCGTCCTCGGCAAGGGCGTGGACGATGCGTTCGTCGAGATCGTTCAGTCGCACTTCAGGTGGATCACTTCTCTGCGATGGCCGGTCGGGGCGTCGGCAGCACGGTGCCGCAACCGAAGTAGAACACGTGGTGGTGAGCAGGGCCGTACGGACCTCGGCACGGTCCAATGGGGTAGGGGTGGGGTGCGTACCCGGCGAATGGAGCTCCGATGACCTGGCTCGACCCCGACGCCTTCCTGCGAGGTGTCGCCTGGCGGGACGGCGTGTGCCCGGTCCGGGCCGACCCGGCCGATCTGGCGCGGCTGCCGTGGGACACCGCGGAGCGGGCACTGCTGCCGACCGGGGTCCGGCTGGAGTTCGTGGCACCCGGGGCGCGTGCGGTGGAGATCCGCTACCGCGCCGCGGCCCGGGGCGCGGCGGACGGCCAAGCCGGGCTCTTCGCACTGTGGCAGGGCGGGCAGTGTGTCGCGGAGGTCCTCGCCGCGCCCGCCGAGGAGGCCGTCACCGTGATCGGACTCCCGCCGGGGGAAGGCCCGTTCACCGTCCATCCGCCGGAGACGCTGGGCCCGGCGATCCTGGGGCTGCGGGCGGTGGGCGGGACGCTGCTGCCCGCCCCGGTGCGGCCGCGGTGGGTGGTCCACGGGGACTCGATCACCGAGGGCTGGTGGTCGACGCGCCCGGCCCACGCCTGGCCCGCCGTGGCGGGCCGCGCGCTGGGCCTCGACCCGGTCAACCTGGGGTACGCGGGTTCGGCGCGCGGGGAGTTGTGCGTCGCCGAGCAGATCGCCGGGCTCCCGGCCGACGTACTGACGCTGGCCTTCGGTACGAACTGCTGGTCGTCGGTACCGTTCTCGGCGCCGCTGCTGTACGAGACGGTGCGCGCCTTCGTCGCCCTGGTGCGCGCGGGCCACCCGGGGACGCCGATCCTGCTGGTCTCGCCGCTCCTGCGCCCGGACGCGGAGGAAAGCCCGAACGCCCTCGGAGCCACGCTGTCCGAGCTGCGGACGGCGCTGGAACGGGCCGGCGCGAGCCTTGTCCGGGCGGGGGACTCCCGGCTTTCGGTGCTGCCGGGACGGGAGGTCCTGGGCCCGGAACACCTGGTGGACGGCCTCCACCCGGACGACAGCGGCCACGCCCTGCTGGCGGCGGCGGTCGCAGATGCCCTCACCCCCTACGTACCCCTGGCAACCGAGAACGCCCGGGCCGCAACAGCGGCCCGGGCGCAGTCCTCGTGAACAACCCTGCGGGTCAATACGTCCAGGGCCTCTCGTTCGGATCATGCTCGCGGGGTCCGGCCTGATCCGGACGAAGGACCCCGGTGACCCTCCCGGCACTGGTGCCGTGACCGGCGGTGTTTGCCCCGTGGGGAGCGTCGTCCAGTGTGTGCGATCGCAAGGCGGCCGGAAGTCCCCCAGTGGGGTCTCCCCTGCTCGAACGAAGTCGAGAGCTTGGGGAAGGAGCTGCCAGGGCTTTTGGCCAACGCAGCGAGCGTGCGTGCTGGGCGGCGCGACGGGGCAGAGCCTGCCGGGAGGGGCACTAGCTCCAGCTGGCGTGCAGCGGCTTGCCCTCGGCGTAACCGGCGGCGCTCTGCACACCGACGACCGCCTTCTCGGCGAACTCCTCCAGGGACGCCGCACCGGCATACGTGAAGGAGGAGCGGACGCCCGCGATGATCGAGTCGATCAGGTCCTCGACGCCGGGACGGGCCGGGTCCAGGAACATCCGCGAGGTGGAGATGCCCTCTTCGAAGAGCGCCTTGCGGGCCCGGTCGTACGCGGACTCGTCCGACGTACGGTTCTTCACGGCGCGCGCGGACGCCATGCCGAAGGACTCCTTGTAGTACCGGCCGTCGGCGGACTGCTGGAGGTCACCGGGCGACTCGTACGTACCGGCGAACCAGGAGCCGATCATCACGTTGGACGCGCCCGCTGCGAGCGCCATGGCGACATCGCGCGGGTGGCGGACGCCGCCGTCCGCCCAGACGTGCTTGCCGTGCTTCTTCGCCTCGGCGGCGCACTCCAGCACCGCGGAGAACTGCGGCCGCCCGACACCGGTCATCATCCGCGTGGTGCACATGGCACCGGGGCCGACCCCGACCTTGATGATGTCCGCGCCGGCCTCGATCAGGTCGCGCACGCCCTCGGCGGCGACGACGTTGCCCGCGACGATCGGCACCTGCGGGTCGAGCGCCCGGACCGCGCGGACCGCGCTGATCATGGACTCCTGGTGGCCGTGCGCGGTGTCGACGACAAGGGTGTCGACACCCGCGTCGAGGAGCTGCTTGGCCTTGCCCGCGACATCGCCGTTGATCCCGACGGCGGCGGCGATCCGCAGCCTGCCGTCGGCGTCGGCGGCCGGGGTGTAGAGCGTGGCGCGGAGCGCCGCCTTGCGGGTGAGGATGCCGACGAGCCGGCCGTCCGCGTCGACCGCGGGGGCGAGCTTGCGGTGGGCGCCGTCGAGCGTGTTGAACGCGTCGCGCGGGTCGATGTCCGCGTCGAGCAGCACGAGGTCCTTGGACATGACCTCGGAGAGCTGGGTGAAGCGGTCGACGCCGGTCAGGTCGTGGTCGGTGACGACGCCGACGGGCCGCTGCTCCTCGTCGACGACGACGCCCGCGCCGTGCGCGCGCTTCGGGAGCAGGGACAGGGCATCGGCGACCGTCTGGCCCGGGGCGAGCACGATCGGCGTGTCGAGCACGAGGTGGCGCGTCTTCACCCAGGAGATGACGTCGGTGACGACATCGATCGGAATGTCCTGCGGAATGACGACCAGACCGCCGCGGCGGGCGATCGTTTCGGCCATCCGGCGCCCCGCGATCGCCGTCATGTTGGCGACGACGAGCGGAATGGTGGTGCCGGATCCGTCCGGCGAGGAGAGGTCGACCCCCTGGCGGGAACCGACCGCTGAGCGGCCCGGAACCATGAAGACATCGTCGTACGTGAGGTCGTACGGGACCGCGGGGGACTGTGTGTAACGACCGGTGCCGGGCTCAAGAAAACGCATGACACTCATATTTTCACGCGAAACGGCGCAGGTCGCTGCCCCGAAGACACAGCAAATGACCCCCGCGGTCGTACGTTCCTCCAAGGAGCGAGTGCGGGAGCCCCGGGCAAGTGAAACCTGCCTTGCCCGGGGACCCTACCCGAATGACGTGCGAACCATTCGCGACCATGTTCCCTGGACCTGATGACAAGGGGTCAGGTAGCTTCAAACGCGCAGGTCCCGCGGGTCACGACTACGCCCCGAGGAACAGGCGGAACGGCCCCAACTTCCGTCATACGTACGACCGGAGAGGATCAAACCCGCCCGTGGAGAACGAACTGCCGGACATTTACTGCCCGTTCCCTCAGCGGACGAATCCGCACGTCGCGCACACCCGTGAACACCTCGACAAATGGACGCGCAACACCGGCCTGGTGCACCGCGATTCAGCCAGGGAGCGCTTCGAGCAAGCCGACTTCGGCGCCTTCGTCGGCATGGTGTACCCGACCGCGAATGAGCACAATCTCGACCTCGTCGCCGACTGGCTCGTATGGCTGTTTCTCGTCGACGACCAGCTCGACGACGGCCATCTCGGCCGCAGCCCGGAGCGGGTGCGGGACGTGGTCGCCCTGATGCGCAGCGTGGTCGAGGGCACCGCTACCGGCCCGCTGCCGGACGAGGACCTCCCGGCCGCCGTGGTCGCCCTGGCCGACCTGTGGGAACGTACGACGCCGTACGCGGCGGCGCACTGGCTCCGGCGCTTCGCCCGGCACCTGGTCACCTACCTCACCACGACCACCACCTGGGAGGCGGGGAACCGGGCGAACGGTGTCGTGCCGTCCGAGGAGACCTACATCGCCAAGCGGCGGCACACCGGCGCGACACACGTCTGCACGGACCTGATCGAGATCGTGGCCGGCATCGAGGCGCCCGAGTCGATCCACAGCGATCCCCGGTTCATCGTCGCCGTGGAAACCTCGGGCAACGTCGTGTGCTGGGCCAACGACGTGTACTCGTACGAGAAGGAACAGGTGCTCGGCGAGATCCACAACCTCGTCCATTTGGTCCGGCACCACCGCGGTTACGGAAAGCAGAAGGCGCTCGAACACGTCTGCGCGGAGATCGCCACCGAGACCGACCGCTTCCTCGCGGCCGAGGCCGAACTGCTCACAGCCTACCCCCAGCTGTCCGGGATGCTCCTCCCGTACCTGGACGGGATGCGGAGCTGGATGCGCGGCAATCTGGACTGGTCACGGCAGACACCCCGCTACAACCCGGCCGACGTCGGCCAGTACAAGCAGCCGGAGCAGTACCTGGAGGCGACGGTCCTGGGCATCGGACCGGAACCCGCCGACTGCGGGGCCCAGGAACGCGTCGGCTGAGGATCACACACAGAAAAGAGCAGGACAGTACGGAGAAAGCCGGGTGCGCGTGCCGCACCCGGCTTTCCTCCTGACCGTTCGTCCTCACGACAACGCCGCGAGGTGCGTGCCCCAGCCCTGTGACGCCGCCCCCCGATTGCCGGTCGGTCTAAGAGCCTGTCGGGTGACCTTCGATCGGAGAGCGGACGCGGCATGGTGCGTGCGATTCCAAGGCGCCGGGATGGCCTTGTAGCGGAGCTACCAGGGCATTTCGGCAACGCCGGAAGCGTGCGTGCCAGGGCGTGGCCGCCCGATCAGAGGTCACCCGACAGGCTCTAAGCGCCGTCCGGGTCGGCGCGCTCCAGCGCGGGCCGCTGCGGAGCCGCCGACTCCGTCAGCAGATAGTCGGCAGCGGCCGTGTCCGTCACCAGGCTGGTGACCAGACCGGACCGCAGGACCGCCCCGATCGCCGCCGCCTTGCGCTGGCCGCCCGCGATCGCCACCACCTCGGGAATCCGGCGCAGCCGGTCCGCCTCGACCGTGATGCACCGCTCCCCCAGGTCGCGGCCGACCCGGCGCCCCTGCGTGTCGAAGAGGTGGGCGGACATCTCGGCGGCGACGCCCAGCGACGCGTAGTGCGCCCGCTCCTCGTCCGTGAGCATGTCGTGGACGGTGGAAATACCCGGCTCCCACGAGCCGATGGAGACCGCGGCGACCGTCACCTTGTCGAAGTATTCGAAGGCACGGGCGATGCCGGTCTGGTGACGCAGCGCGGCAGCCGTGGCCGGGTCGGGCAGCAGCATCGGCGCATAGATCGGGTGGGCCTCGCCGCCGGACACCTGGGCGGCCCTGCGGACCGCCTCGACCGAGCCGCGCTCGGCCGTTCCCGCGTCGTACACCCCGGTCAGCTGGACGACCGTGCACGGCGGCAGCCGGTCGAGGGCCGCCGCCATGTGAATGGTGGACCGGCCCCAGGCCAGGCCCAGCACATCGCCCTCGTTCACCAGTTCGCCCAGAAGGTCGGCCGCGACCTCGCCCAGATTCTCCGGGTCCGGGGCGTCGTCCTCCTCCTCTGCCGGAGATTCGACGACGACCGCGTGCCGCAGCCCGTAGCGGGCCCGCAGCGCGTCGGAGCGCTCCGCGTCCAGTTCTGCGGGGACCCGGATCTCGATCCGTACGAGGTCACGCTCAAGGGCCGTCTCCAGGACCCGGGCCACCTTGAAGCGGCTGACGCCGAACTCCTCGGCGATCTGGATCTTCGACTTCCCCTCAAGGTAGAAGCGACGGGCCATGGCCGCCGCCTGCACCAGCTCCGCGGGCCCCATCCGCAGGGCGGACCTGCCCGCCGACATTGCAGACACCGCGATCTCCTCACTGCTGTTCACACGCTCGATACGCCGTTCATCCTGTCAGATACGGCAATCCTTGATCAGTCCCGTCGGACCACGTTCATCTGCATGTGGCCGAGCCGACCGGCAATCGGGGGCCGGAGTCGGTGCCGCCATCACTGCCGACGTCCCCGTCGGCTTCAGTGGTTGCACGCCCAGGCCGCCGAAGCGATCGTCCCGTCCGCCTTGGTACGCAAGGCGCGTACCGCCTCGGCCGGATCATTGGCCCCGTACACCGCCGAGCCGGCGACGAAGACGTCCGCACCGGCCTCGGCGCACCGCTCGATGGTGGACTCCGAGACGCCACCGTCGACCTGCAGCCACAGCTCCAGACCGTGCTTGGAGATCAGCTCACGGGTGCGGCGGATCTTCGGCAGCACGATGTCCAGGAAGGACTGGCCGCCGAAGCCCGGCTCCACCGTCATGATCAGCAGCATGTCGAGCTCGGGAAGCAGGTCCTCGTACGGCTCGATGGGCGTCGCCGGCTTGAGCGCCATCGAGGCGCGCGCGCCCTTGGCCCGGATCTCCCGCGCCAGCCGTACGGGCGCTGCCGCGGCCTCCACGTGGAAGGTGACGGAACCGGCACCCGCCTCGACGTACTGCGGCGCCCAGCGGTCCGGGTCCTCGATCATCAGATGGCAGTCCAGCGGCGTCTCCGTGGCCCGGCTGAGCGATTCCACGATCGGCACGCCGAGGGTCAGGTTGGGCACGAAGTGGTTGTCCATCACGTCGACGTGGAGCCAGTCGGCGCCTTCGACGGCCGTCGCCTCCTCGGCGAGCCGGGCGAAGTCTGCGGACAGGATGCTCGGGTTGATCTGGGCCATGTGCCAAGCCTGCCACGTTCCGCGGCACTTCCCCGCCTCGGTGCGCCCCAAAGCCTCACGGGATCATTACAGTTCGCGCAATCCCGGCTATTCGGCCCGCGCCGAGGGCCCGGAAGGTCGCCGTCAGGCCGTACGACGCAGCAGCGCGAGGTACATCGCGTCCGTGCCGTGCAGATGCGGCCACAGCTGGACGTCGGGTCCGTCGCCCAGCGCGGGCACACCCGGCATCAGCGGACGCGCGTCCACCCACTCCGCCTCGACCGGCTCACCGCCGCGTCCCTTGAGTACGTCCTCGACCACCACCCGGGTCTCCGCGAGATGCGGCGAGCAGGTCGCGTAACCGACGATGCCGCCGATCCGCACGGCCTTCAACGCCTCACGCAGCAGACCGCGTTGCAGCGGCGCGAAATTCTCCAGGTCCTCGGCGCGGCGGCGCCAGCGGGACTCCGGGCGGCGGCGCAGCGCGCCGAGGCCGGAGCACGGTACGTCCATCAGGACCCGGTCGAAGACGCCGGGCCGCCACGGCGGGCGGGTGCCATCGGCGGTGATCACCTGGTACGGGCCGGGGTTGCCGGCCAGCGCCCGCTCCACGAGACGTGCCCGGTGCGGCTGCTTCTCGGCGGCCAACAGCGCGGCTCCGCGTTCAGCGGCGAGGGCGGCGAGCAGGGCGGCCTTGCCGCCCGGTCCGGCGCACCCGTCGAGCCAGCGGCTGTCGCTGCCCTCCACCGGCGCGTCGGCGAGGGCGGCGGCCACCAGCTGGCTGCCCTCGTCCTGGACCCCGGCGCGGCCCTCCTGCACGGCGCCCAGGGCGCCGGGCTCGCCGCCCTCCGCCATCCGTACGGCATAGGGCGACCAGCGGCCGGGGAGGCCGTTCTCGTCGCCGAGGGCCGTGAGCAGCTCCTCGGTGGTGGAGCGGCCGGGGCGGGCGACGAGGGTGACCTCGGGCCGCTCGTTGTCGGCTTCGAGGAGATCCTCGATCCCGGCGCGGCCGCCGCCCAGCGCGTCCCAGAGCGCGGAGACGATCCAGCGCGGATGCGAGTGCACGACCGCCAGGTGGTCCTCGGCGTCCTCGTCGTACGACGGGGCGACGCGCGCCACCCAGCCGTCGAGGTCGTCCGCTGCGACCTTCCGCAGCACGGCGTTGACGAACTTGGCGCGCCCCTCGCCGAGCACCACCCGGGCCAGCTCCACGCTGGCGGAGACCGCGGCGTGGGTGGGGATACGGGTGCCGAGCAGCTGGTGCACACCCATGTTGAGCACGTCGAGGACCGGCGGGTCGACCTCGCGCAGCGGCCGGTCGATGCAGGCCGCGACGATCGCGTCGTACGTGCCCTGGCGGCGCAGCGTCCCATAGACCAGTTCGGTCGCCAGCGCCGCGTCCCTGGCGTCGAAGTCGTCCTTGGCGCGTGCCTTCTTCAGCAGCGGGGGCAGGACGAGGTTGGCGTACGCGTCGCGTTCGTCGACGGCCCTGAGCGCCTCGAAGGCGAGGAACCGGACCGGGTCCTTTTGGGGCCGGCGATGCGGCTTGGCGGGACGGCGACGCTGCTGGTCGTTCACGTGAAAGGTGCTCCGCTGATGGTGAGGGGCGAATTCTCCCAGCGTAATCCCTCCGTACCGGGACAGTGGCTGAGTGAGCTGCCGGGACGCATTGCCCGGGGCGGCGGCGGCAACCGATCATGGCTGGATGAGACCCGAGGTGCACGCGTTCGTCGCCGATGGCCCACTGCCCGACTGGGACGCGAGCGAGGAGGAGATCGACAGGCGGGACAAGCAGCTGGTGGCCGTCTCCCGACCGGTTATGGCGGAGGAGGCGAAGGCGCTGGCGGGCTGCTTCGGGCCCGACGACTGCTACGGCGTCGCGTGGTCGCTGCTGCACCTCATCGAGACCGGTCCGAACCCGGTGCTGACCGCCGAGCCCGCTCCCGGCGCCAATGAGTGGCACCACAGGCTCTGGGCACGGGCCGTGAACGGTGGCCTCGTCCCCGGCAACGCGACCGCTCAGCACCGCCGGGAGAACCCGGCTGCCGGGCAGCAGACGGGGCCCGTCCGGCAATGAAGGACAGCGCGGCCACCGGACGCCCCGGTCGCTGTCGTACCCCCACGTACTCCTAGGGCTCTCTTTCGGTCGTGCCGGGCCCGCGCGCCCTGGCGCCGCGCCTCGCCGGCCCTAGATCCCCACCAGCTCCCCCGGAACGATCCGCACCCCGCGCGCCCAGTCCGCGGCCCGCATCGGCTTCTTGCCCTGCGGCTGGACCCAGAGCAGCTCGACGGCGTGCGATCCGGTGCCGACGTATACATGGTTCTTGGACGCGGACAGCTCACCGGGCGCCAGATCCGCGCGGTCCAGGACCGGCGCGGCCTGGATCAGCTTGAGGCGTTCCCCGCGGAAGATCGTCCATGCCCCGGGGGCGGGGGTGCAGCCACGCACCACCCGGTCGACCCTCAGCGCCGGTGCGGACCAATGCACCTGGGCGTCCTCGACGGTGATCTTCGGTGCGAGGGTGACGCCGTCCACGGGCTGCGGCACGGCGTGCAGCGTGCCGTCCTCGATGCCGTCCATGGTCGCTGCGAGCAGCCCGGCACCGGCGAAGGCGAGCCGGGTCAGCAGATCACCGCTGGTGTCCGTGGGCCGCACCTCCTCGGTGAGGACGCCGTACACCGGGCCCGAGTCGAGCCCTTCCTCGATCAGGAAGGTCGAGGCGCCGGTGACCTCGTCGCCGGCCAGCACCGCGTGTTGCACGGGGGCGGCGCCGCGCCAGGCGGGCAGCAGCGAGAAGTGCAGGTTGACCCAGCCGCGGGCGGGTACGTCGAGGGCGATCTTGGGCAGCAGCGCCCCGTACGCGACGACCGGACAGCAGTCCGGGGCGATCTCCCGCAGCCGCGTGAGGAAGTCCTCGTCGCGCGGGCGGGCGGGCTTGAGCACCTCGATCCCGGCCTCCTCGGCGCGCTCGGCGACGGGGCTGGCGACCAAGCGGCGCCCCCGCCCCGAAGGTGCGTCGGGGCGGGTGACGACGGCGGCCACCTCGTGGCGGCCGGAGGCGATCAAGGCGTCCAAGGCGGGTACGGCAACCTCGGGGGTGCCTGCGAAGACGAGCTTCATCCGATGGCCTCTCAAGCTGGTACGGGAGTTGAGCAGCGCACCAGTCTGTGACTCCTCCGCCCCACGAACGGGGCGGCTTCTCACTTGGCTCACCAGAGCCTCGTGACGGCCAAGCCCTGACCGCTGCCCAGGGGCAGAGCCAGAGCGTACTACGCCGGTGCGGGAACACCGCCCCGCCGGGGGCGTACGCACCACCGTGCGCCCCGCGCATCTACGCATCCGCCCCTGGAGCGTGACCACATCGCCGGGTCACGCGTTGGTCAAGAGAGATTGACCGAAGCGGGCCGCCACGGTGCGGCCCGGCCCCTTTCAACGCCGGTTCGAGAGGCTTCTTCATGGCCGACCACGCAACCCACGACGCCCAAGCGCGGGCCAGCCTGCATCTGTTGGTGCGGGACATCGAGCGGGTCCGGCGGCAGGTGGACGCACTGCGCACGCTCACGGCCCAACTGGGCAACGTCTACCGTCCGCGCCGCTCCGGCCCGTCCACGGGCTTCGTCGTCTACGGCAGGGCCCCGGCCCCCACCGTCAGGCTGGCCCAGGAACTGCGCGACAGCGTCGAGACCCTGGTGACGGCGGCAGTGGACTTCGACCGCTCGCTGGGCTTCTCCTGGGATGCGGTGGGCTCCGCGCTCGGGGTCACCAAGCAGGCGGTCCACCGGCGCTACGGCGCCCGCCGGAACACCCCGCAGCCGGGAACCACCGAGGTGGCAGCCGAGACCGCCGTGCCGCGTCCGCTGCCCGTGACGCCCGGGTCCGGCACGACTCCGGCGCTGCCCGCCGTACCCGCCGCCCGCTCCATGCCCCCGCAGCTCTCCGCGGACCGGCCGCCCCTGCGCGAGGAGCTGCGCCCCGGCGTCTTCCCCGGCCCGCGCAACGGCTGACCGAGTCCCCCTCTGCCCCACCGTGCCTGGCGCACGGCGGGGCAGTCGTATGTGCGCCGTCCACCGGGCACCGGTGGACGGCGGGCAGGGTCAGAGGCTGTCGGGCTACGTCTGATCGGGCGGTCGTGCCCTGGCACGCACGCTTCCCGATCGAAGGTAGCCCGACAGCCTCTCAGCCGATGTCCGGGGGATCGATCCTGATCCGGACCGGATCACCGCTGCCCCGGGCCGTCCGCGCGGCCTGCGCCGTCTTCAGCGCGGCGGCCAGCGCGGCGCCGCTGCCCGGCGGAACCCTGAGCAGCGCCCGCTCCCAGCTCTCCCCCAGCGGCGCGTCCCACGGTCTTCTGGGCCTGCCGGGTTCGGTACCCGGAACCGGGACCGGGCCGAGCACCTCCGCCTCCGGCGGCAGTTCGGCGGCGGCAAGGAACGCCGCGAGCGCCTCCGGCAGGCCGGTCACCGACGCCATCCGGGACACCGGCGGGAAACCCAGCTCGGCGCGTTCTGCCAGCTCGCGGCGGGCATGGCCGACCGGGTCCCAGCGCACCAGCGCCTGGACCGGCCGCAGGGTCGGTTCGGCGACGATCACCACCGTGCCGCCCTCCGGCCGGCCCTGTACCAGCGAGGCCGCGGCAGTCCAGCGGCGCAGCGCCTCCTCGCCGGCCCGCAGATCGGGGCGGCCGACCATCGCCCAGCCGTCCAGCAGCAGCGCGGCCGCATAACCGCCCTTGGCGACGGGTTCGGCGCCCGGGGTGCTCACGACCAGCGCGGGCGCGTCCGGCACGGCGTCCAGGATGTGGTCGCGGCCGGACGTCCGCACCGGCACGGCGGGGAAGGCCCGGCCGAGCTCCTCGGCCGTCCGGCGGGCGCCGACGATCTGCGCCCGCAGCCGCTGGGAGCCGCAGGCCACGCAGTGCCAGGCGGTCTCGGCCCGCCCGCACCACGCACAGTTGAGATCCCGCTGGTCCGGCGCCTCCAGCGGCCCGGCGCAGTGGCGGCACCGGGCCGGTTCACGGCAGCGCTCGCAGGCCAGCCGCGGCGCGTATCCGCGACGCGGCACCTGGACCAGCACCGGTCCGCGGCGCAGCCCGTCCCGGACGGTCTGCCAGGCGAGACTGGGCAGCCGCGCCGCCCTGGCCGCCCCGTCCCTGGCCAGCTCGCCGTCGCCGACGGTACGCACCAGCGGCGCCGCGATCCGCAGCTGCTCCCGGTCCGCGCGCAGCGGCAGCGCCCAGCCGGTCTCCACCAGCTGGGCGGCCTCCACGGTGCAGCTCGTGCCGCCGAGCAGGAACGCGCACCGGCCGTGCGCGGCCCGCAGCTCCAGGACCTCCCGGACATGCGGGAAGGGGGCGTTGTCGTCGCTGTGGCTCGAGTCCCCGTCGTCCCAGACGGCAACCAGGCCCAGGTCAGCGACCGGAGCGAACATCGCGGCACGCGTCCCGACCACCGCACGCACCGATCCGCGCCGCACGGCCAGCCACTCCCGATACCGCTTCTCGGGTCCGGAGTCGGCGGTCAGCAGGGCGTGGCGGCCCGCCCCGAGCAGTTCGGAGAGCGCGGAGTCCACGCGCCCGGCCGTGCGCCCGTCCGGTACGACGACGAGGGCGCCCCGCCCCGAAGCGAGGGTGGCGGCCACGGCCCCGGCAATCTCCTGGGGCCAGTGCGGCCCGGGCAGCGCGGTCCATACCGCCCGGGGGGCACCGCCCTCGGCCAGTGACCGCAGGAACGCGGGCCCCTGCTCGTACCGCTCCCAGCTCCCGGGCGACGGCGCCGAGGGCGGTGGCAGCGGCTCCGGCGAGGGCCTGGACTCGGCCCGTCCGTTCCTGGGCGGCACGGCGAGCTGCAGCACATCGGCGAGGCTGCCGGCGTACCGGTCGGCCACCGCGCGCGACAGGGCGAGCAGCTCGGGTCCGAGCACCGGCTCGGGCGACACGACGTAGGCCAGCGCGGCAAGCGCCCCCGGGTAGTCCGACTCGGCACGCCGCTCGATGAGGAACCCGTCGATGAGGCCGCCGCCTTCACGGCGCCCACCGCGGACATTGCGCCCCCCCGCCCCGAACCGCACCCGCACCCGCACCCCGGGCTGAGCCTCGGCGTCGAGCTCCTCCGGCACGGCGTAGTCGAAGTACTGGTCGAGGTGGAGCACTCCCTTGTTGACGAGCACCCGGGCGACGGGCAGCTCCTTCGCGAGCGCGGCGCCCCGCCAGGTCCGCGGTTTGGCCCGCGGCACCTTCGCCTGCCGCACGGTCTCCCGAATGAGCGCAAGCTGCTCCGGCGCCCCGCTGTCGGGCTCCGCGGACTGCTCGTTGTCCCTGCTCACAGCCAAATTCCTACCAGACGCCACTGACAGCGGCCCCGGGCTGAACGCCCCGGCCGCACGCACCGGGGCCCGGACACCGCATGCGGCGTCCGGGCCCCGGCGTACAGAGCGAGTGCGGCAGGCCTACAGCCCGGCCGCCTTGCGCAGTGCTTCCACGCGGTCCGTGCGCTCCCAGGTGAAGTCGGGGAGCTCACGGCCGAAGTGGCCGTACGCCGCGGTCTGGGCGTAGATCGGACGCAACAGGTCGAGGTCGCGGATGATCGCGGCCGGACGGAGGTCGAAGACCTCGCCGATGGCGTGCTCGATCTTCTCGGTCTCGACCGCGGCGGTGCCGAACGTCTCGACGAACAGGCCCACAGGCTCGGCCTTGCCGATCGCGTACGCGACCTGCACCTCACAACGGGCCGCGAGGCCCGCCGCGACGACGTTCTTGGCGACCCAGCGCATCGCGTACGCCGCCGAGCGGTCCACCTTCGACGGGTCCTTGCCCGAGAAGGCGCCGCCGCCGTGGCGGGCCATGCCGCCGTACGTGTCGATGATGATCTTGCGGCCGGTCAGACCGGCGTCGCCCATCGGGCCGCCGATCTCGAAGCGGCCGGTCGGGTTGACCAGCAACCGGTAGCCGTCGGTGTCCAGCTTGATGCCGTCCTCGATCAGCTGCGAGAGGACGTGCTCGACGACGAACTCGCGGATGTCGGGGGCGAGCAGCGAGTCCAGGTCGATGTCGCTGGCGTGCTGCGAGGAGACGACGACGGTGTCGAGGCGGACAGCCTTGTCGCCGTCGTACTCGATGGTGACCTGGGTCTTGCCGTCGGGGCGCAGGTACGGGATGGCCCCGTTCTTGCGGACCTCGGACAGCCGGCGGGAGAGCCGGTGCGCGATGTAGACCGGGAGCGGCATGAGCTCGGGCGTCTCGTCGCAGGCGTAGCCGAACATCAGGCCCTGGTCGCCCGCGCCCTGCTTGTCGAGCTCGTCCTCCTCGTCCCTCCGGGAGGCACCCTCGACCCGCTTCTCGTAGGCGGTGTCGACGCCCTGAGCGATGTCGGGCGACTGCGCGCCGATGGACACCGAGACGCCGCAGGAGGCGCCGTCGAAGCCCTTCTTCGAGGAGTCGTAGCCGATCTCCAGGATCTTGTTGCGCACCAGAGTCGGGATGTCGGCGTAGGCCTTGGTCGTGACCTCACCCGCGACGTGCACCAGACCGGTGGTGATCAAGGTCTCGACGGCGACGCGCGAAGTCGGGTCCTCGCGCAGGAGGGCGTCGAGAATGGTGTCGCTGATCTGGTCAGCGATCTTGTCGGGGTGACCCTCGGTAACGGATTCCGAGGTGAAGAGACGGCGGGACACATCGCTCCCTGGGGTTGCAGCGGCTGCTGGCTGATCATTGGCGGACGGCCGGGAGCTGCGCCCGGCACGGTCCGGCATCAGTTTATCGGTCGCTGTCGGCTGCCGGACCACGTGTCTCGCCCTTTGGGAGTTCTGTGACCTGCGGCACTGATGGCCGCGGTACGAGAATCACCCTCCGGAGAAGACACTCAAGCCCGGATATGGATGGTTTTTCACCGGTGTGAGAGCTTAATCATGCCTGGGATGAGAAGCGTGCCGACACGAGATCCCAGACCGTGTCGGCGAGCCCCTCCTTGGGACCGTACGGCACCGGGATCTCGCCGCCGTCGGCCGCCAGGACGACCGCCTCGTTCTCCTCGGAGCCGAAGGTCTTGCGCTCCCCCACCTCATTGACGACGAGCAGGTCACAGCCCTTGCGCAGGAGCTTCTCGCGGCCGTTGGCGAGCACGTTGTCGGTCTCGGCGGCGAACCCGACGACGATCTGGTCCGGCGTTGCCCGCTCGGCGGAGACCTCGGCGAGGATGTCCGGATTGCGGACGAGCACGATCGGGGCGGGCTCCTGGCCGTCCTTCTTCTTGATCTTCCCCTCGGCGTACTCGGCCGGGCGGAAATCGGCGACCGCGGCCGCCATCACCACGACATCGGCGTCGGACACGGCCTTCAGCACCGCTTCTCGCAGCTGCACCGCGGTGACGACCCGTACGACGTCGGCGCCCGACGGATCGGGCAGTCCGGTGTTGGCCTCGATGAGCGTGACCCTGGCCCCGCGGGCGACCGCGGTACGGGCCAGCGCGTACCCCTGCTTCCCGGAGGAGCGGTTGCCGAGGTAGCGGACCGGGTCGAGCGGCTCCCGCGTACCGCCCGCGCTGATCACCACATGGCGGCCCGCCAGGTCCGGCGCGACGGGCCCGCGGGCCAGCACCCGGCGGCAGACCTCGAAGATCTCACCGGGATCGGGCAGCCGGCCCTTGCCGGTGTCGACGCCGGTGAGCCGGCCGACGGCGGGCTCGATGACGACGGCGCCACGCCGGCGCAGCGTGGCGACGTTCTCCTGGGTGGCGGGGTGCTCCCACATCTCGGTGTGCATGGCGGGCGCGAAGACCACCGGACAGCGAGCGGTGAGGAGCGTGTTGGTGAGCAGGTCGTCGGCGAGACCGTGGGCGGCCTTGGCGAGTATGTCGGCGGTGGCGGGGGCGACCACGACGAGGTCGGCGCCCTGCCCGATGCGGACGTGCGGCACCTCGTGGACGTCGTTCCACACCTCGGTCGACACCGGGTGGCCGGAGAGCGCCGACCAGGTGGCGGCGCCCACGAACTGGAGCGCGGATCCTGTCGGGACGACCCGTACGTCGTGACCGGACTCGGTCAGCCGTCGCAGCAGCTCGCACGCCTTGTAGGCGGCGATGCCCCCGCTGACCCCCAGAACGACCTTCGGCTTCTCCACTGCGTCTCCCCGCACTCGGGTACGTACTCGGACACGTACAACCCCATGCTGCCTCACGGCACCGAAGGCGCCCCCACGCCCCCGGACACACCACAGGCCCGGCGATGGTGGCCGCCGGGCCTGTGGTGAAGGTGCTTTGTTGCTGCTTACTGAGCGGGGCCCTCGATGGCCTCGGAGGTCAGCAGGCCCGCGTTGATCTCGCGGAGCGAGATCGAGAGCGGCTTCTCATGCACATGAGTGTCGACGAGCGGACCGACGTACTCGAGGAGGCCCTCGCCGAGCTGCGAGTAGTACGCGTTGATCTGACGCGCGCGCTTGGCGGCGTAGATCACAAGGCTGTACTTCGAGTCGGTGGCCTCGAGGAGCTCATCAATCGGCGGGTTGATGATGCCCTCGGGCGTGGTGATGGAAGAGGACACTCTCTGCCTTCCGAAGGGGGTAAAGATCAAAGAAATCTTTGATACTGCGGATTCCGCCGGGGTGGTGCTCCGGTTCGGCTGGTTCAGGCGCTGCTGTCACGGCGGGCGGAAGCCTGAAGCATCAAGGCTAGCAGCTCACGTGATACGTCCTCGACGGAGGTGTTGACCAGCGTCGTATCGAACTCCGATTCGGCGGCGAGCTCGACCTTCGCGGCGGCAAGCCGACGCTCGATCACCTCGGGCGCCTCGGTCCCGCGGCCGGTGAGCCGGCGCACCAGCTCGTCCCAGCTCGGCGGGGCGAGGAAGACCAGCCGCGCGTCGGACATCGACTGGCGGACCAGCCGGGCACCCTGGAGATCGATCTCCAGGAGGACCGGCTCGCCCGCGTCGAGGCGTTCGAGCACGGCGCGGCGCGGTGTGCCGTACCGGTTGCCGGCGAATTCGGCCCACTCCAGCAGTTCGCCGTTGGCGATCAGCTTGTCGAACTCGTCGTTGTCCACGAAAAAGTAGTGGACACCGTTGCGCTCTCCCGGGCGCGGCTTGCGGGTCGTCGCCGACACCGAGAGCCAGACGTCGGGGTGCGCCTTGCGCATGTGAGCGACGACCGTGCTCTTGCCGACACCGGAAGGGCCGGAGAGCACGGTCAGCCGCGGACGTACGTCCGGGGGTACGGGGGACGTCCCCCGGGATGTTGCAGCCATGGGGCGATTATCCCCGTTCTCAGGGGTGCCTGAGAACGTCAGGCGGCGGAGCCGCCGAACTCTCGCTCCAAGGATGCGATCTGGTTGGAGCCGAGACCCCGCACACGGCGGCTCTCGGAGATCCCGAGCCGCTCCATGATCTGCTTGGCGCGGACCTTGCCCACGCCTGGCAGGGACTCCAGAAGGGCGGAGACCTTCATCTTGCCGATGACGTCGTTCTCCTGACCCTGCTTGATGACCTCGTGGAGCGAGGCGCCGGAGTGCTTGAGTCGATTCTTGACCTCGGCCCGCTCCCGGCGAGCCGCGGCGGCCTTTTCGAGCGCGGCTGCGCGCTGTTCAGGGGTAAGGGGCGGAAGAGCCACGCCTACGTCACCTCGGATGTCGATCTGTCGGATACGGACCAGTGAGGAACCTAGTCGCCCCACACCTGGTGAGCAACGAACAACGTGTGCACGTTGGCTCTCGACGGAGACTAGCCGCCAAGGCCGCCGGAGTCAGCGAGAACAGACGAAAAGTCCTGGTCAGCCTGAGCCGACCAGGACATTTCAGACATAACAACCGAGTTTTCGGGTCATGATTCCGTCAACACGCTGTTACATGGCATGGTCAGCTTTCCTGAACGGCTGCACGGACCTCATCCGTGAGCCGTTCGGCGGCTTCGCGCAGCCCGGACGCGTCCGGTCCGTGGCGCAGCACGCCCCGGCTCACGCTCGGCAGCACGTTGCCCACCGCGGCACCGAAGACACCCGGCAGATCGGCGGGGGTGGCACCCTGGGCGCCGATCCCGGGGGCCAGCAGCGGTCCGTTGACCGCCAGATCCACGCCCGCGTCGCCGAGCGTGGCGCCGATCACGACGCCGACCGAGCCGAGCGGCTCGGCGCCCTCGTTCTCGGCGGCCACGTGGTCGAGCATCACCTGGGCCAGCGACCGGCCGTCCGCGGCGGTGGCGCGCTGCACCTCGGCGCCCTCGGGGTTGGAGGTGAGTCCGAGGACGAAGACGCCCGCACCGGAGAGGACGGCCGCGTCGAGCGCCGGGCGCAGCGAACCGAAGCCGAGGTACGGCGAGACGGTGAGCGCGTCGGAGAACAGCGGCGAGTCCTTGTCCAGGTAGGTCGCCGCGTAGGCGCCCATGGTGGAGCCGATGTCGCCGCGCTTGGCGTCCATCAGGACGAGCGCGCCGGCCGCCCGCGCCTCCTCGACGCCCTTCTCCAGGACGGCGATGCCGCGCGACCCGAACCGCTCGAAGAACGCGGACTGCGGCTTGAGGACGGCCACCCGGTCCGCCAGCGCCTCGACGACGGTGCGGGTAAAGCGCTCCAGGCCCGCGATGTCGTCGTTCAGACCCCAGGAGGTGAGCAGCGAGGCGTGTGGGTCGATGCCGACGCAGAGCGGCCCGCGGATGTCCATGGCGCGGCGCAGTCGTGCGCCGAAGGGTTCAAGTGTCACTTCGTGGCCTTCCGGGTCTCGGCGCCGACGGCCTCGGCGAGAGTGGCGTACGGGGATGCGGCGAGGTGTGCGGCCAGGCCCTCGTGGATCGCGCGGGCGTAGAACGGGCCCTCGTAGATGAAGGCGCTGTAGCCCTGGACGAGGGTGGCGCCGGCGAGGATGCGCTGCCAGGCGTCCTCGGCGGTCTCGATGCCGCCGACGCCCACCAGGGTGATCTCGTCGCCGACCCGCGTGTAGAGGCGCCGCAGGACCTCCAGGGAGCGCGCCTTGAGGGGCGCGCCGGAGAGTCCGCCGGTCTCCTTGACGAGCGTCGGTGAGGACTTCAGCCCGAGGCCGTCGCGGGCGATGGTGGTGTTGGTGGCGATGATGCCGTCCAGGCCGAGCTCGACCGCGAGGTCGGCGACCGCGTCGACGTCCTCGTCGGCGAGGTCGGGGGCGATCTTGACGAGGAGCGGGACCCGGCGCTCGGTGACGGTCCGGTCGGCCGCCTCGCGCACGGCGGTGAGCAGCGGGCGCAGCGCCTCGGTGGCCTGGAGGTTGCGCAGACCGGGCGTGTTGGGCGAGGAGACGTTGACGACGAGGTAGTCGGCGTGGCGGGCGAGCCGCTCGGTGGACTTCACGTAGTCGCCGACGGCCTCGGCCTCCGGCACGACCTTGGTCTTGCCGATGTTGACGCCGACCGTCGTCCGGAAGACGGGGGTACGGGCGGCCAGGCGCTCGGCCACGGCCGCGGAGCCCTCGTTGTTGAACCCCATGCGGTTGATCAGCGCGCGGTCCGCCACGAGGCGGAAGAGGCGCTTCTTGGGGTTGCCGGGCTGCGGCTCGCCGGTGACCGTACCGATCTCGATGTGGTCGAAGCCGAGCATCGACATGCCGTCGATCGCGACGGCGTTCTTGTCGAAGCCCGCGGCGAGGCCGAACGGGCCGTGCATGCGCAGACCGAGGGCCTCGGTGCGCAGCTCCTTGTAGCGGGGGGCGAGCGCCGCGGCGACGAAGGTGCGCAGGACAGGGATGCGGGCCGCGAGTCGGATCCACCGGAAGGCCAGGTAGTGGGCCTGCTCCGGGTCCATCCGCTTGAAGACCAGCCGGAAGAAGAACTTGTACATGGGAGTGTCCTCACAGAGAGGGGGACACCGTTTCCAGTGTCCCCCTGCTGGGCTGCCTAGTGCCGTGACCGGCAATGTCTGCCCCATGAGGAGCGTCGTCCAGCGCG
The DNA here is from genome assembly GCF_045207415.1 of Streptomyces sp. NBC_00873. Lineage (NCBI taxonomy): Bacteria > Bacillati > Actinomycetota > Actinomycetes > Kitasatosporales > Streptomycetaceae > Streptomyces > Streptomyces sp. NBC_00873. The sequence continues at coordinate 7,476,761 of NZ_CP108803.1, read as the reverse complement.
TGCGATCGCAAGGCGGCCGGAAGTCCTTGAGCGAGGTCTCCCCTGCTCGAACGAAGCTGAGAGCTTGGGGAAGGACCTACCAGGGCTTTTGGCCAACGCGGCGAGCGGGCGTGCCGGGCGGCGCGACGGGGCAAAGCTTGCCGGGAGGGGCACTAGTCGCGGGCCGCGGTCAGATGTTCCGCGTGTTCCTGGAGGGAACGTACGCCGACGTCTCCGTGGGTGAGCGCGTCGATGCCCTGGACGGCGGCGGCGAGCGCCTGGACCGTGGTCAGGCACGGCACCGCGCGGGCCACGGCCGCGGTACGGATCTCGTAGCCGTCCAGGCGGCCGCCCGTCCCGTACGGCGTGTTGACGATCAGGTCGACCTCGCCGTCGTGGATGAGCTGGACGATGGTCCTCTCGCCGTTCGGGCCCTCGCCCTCGGACTGCTTGCGCACGACGGTGGCATTGATGCCGTTGCGCTTGAGGACCTCGGCGGTGCCTGAGGTGGCCATCAGCTCGAAGCCGTGGGCGACCAGCTCGCGGGCCGGGAAGATCATCGAGCGTTTGTCACGGTTGGCGACGGAGATGAAGGCACGGCCCTTGGTGGGCAGCGGGCCGTACGCGCCGGCCTGCGACTTGGCGTACGCCGTGCCGAAGACCGAGTCGATGCCCATGACCTCACCGGTGGAGCGCATCTCCGGGCCCAGGACCGTGTCGACACCGCGGCCGTGGATGTCGCGGAACCGCGACCACGGCATGACGGCCTCCTTGACGGAGATCGGCGCGTCGAGCGGCAGTGTGCCGCCGTCGCCGTTCCTCGGCAGCAGGCCCTCCTCGCGGAGCTCGGCGACGGTCGCGCCCAGCGAGATGCGGGCTGCGGCCTTGGCGAGCGGCACCGCGGTCGCCTTCGACGTGAAGGGGACGGTGCGGGAGGCGCGCGGGTTGGCCTCCAGGACGTACAGGATGTCGCCGGAGAGCGCGAACTGAATGTTGATCAGCCCACGGACGCCGACGCCCTTGGCGATGGCTTCGGTGGAGGCGCGCAGCCGCTTGATGTCGTAGCCGCCGAGGGTGATCGGGGGCAGCGCACAGGCGGAGTCGCCGGAGTGGATGCCGGCCTCCTCGATGTGCTCCATGACACCGCCGAGGTAGAGCTCGGTGCCGTCGTAGAGCGCGTCGACGTCGATCTCGATGGCGTCGTCGAGGAAGCGGTCGACCAGGACCGGACGGGTGGGGCTGATCTCGGTGGACTCGGCGATGTACGAGGAGAGCCGCGTCTCGTCGTACACGATCTCCATGCCGCGGCCGCCGAGCACGTACGACGGGCGCACGAGGACGGGGTAACCGATCTCGTCGGCGATGGACTTGGCCTCGGCGAACGTGGTGGCGGTGCCGTGCTTCGGGGCCGGGAGTCCGGCCTCGGCCAGGACACGGCCGAACGCGCCGCGGTCCTCGGCTGCGTGGATCGCCTCCGGGGAGGTGCCGACGACCGGCACCCCGTTGTCCTTGAGCGCCTGCGACAGACCCAGCGGGGTCTGGCCGCCGAGCTGGACGATGACACCGGCGATCGGGCCCGCGAGGGACTCGGCGTGCACGATCTCCAGCACGTCCTCGAGCGTCAGCGGCTCGAAGTACAGGCGGTCGGAGGTGTCGTAGTCGGTGGAGACGGTCTCCGGGTTGCAGTTGACCATCACGGTCTCGTAGCCCGCGTCGCTCAGTGCGAAGGAGGCGTGGACGCAGGAGTAGTCGAACTCGATGCCCTGACCGATGCGGTTGGGGCCGGAGCCGAGGATGATCACCGCGGGCTTGGTGCGGGTCGCGACCTCGCTCTCCTCGTCGTACGAGGAGTAGAAGTACGGCGTGTTCGCGGCGAACTCGGCGGCGCAGGTGTCGACCGTCTTGTACACCGGGCGGATGCCGAGGGCGTGCCGCACCTCACGGACGACGTCCTCGCGCAGACCGCGGATCTCGGCGATCTGGACATCGGAGAATCCGTGCCGCTTGGCCTCGGCGAGCAGCTCGGGACCGAGCTTGTCGGCGGCGGCCAGGTCGTCGGCGATCTCCTTGATCAGGAAGAGCTGGTCGACGAACCAGGGGTCGATCCTCGTGGCCTCGAAGACTTCTTCCTGGGTGGCGCCGGCCCGGATCGCCTGCATGACCGTGTTGATCCGGCCGTCGGTCGGGCGGACCGCCTCGGCCAGCAGCTCGGCCTTGTCGCCGGGCTCACCGGTGAAGGCGAACTGCGAGCCCTTCTTCTCCAGGGAGCGCAGCGCCTTCTGGAGCGCCTCGGTGAAGTTGCGGCCGATCGCCATGGCCTCGCCCACCGACTTCATGGTGGTGGTGAGGGTCGAGTCGGCGGACGGGAACTTCTCGAAGGCGAACCGCGGGGCCTTGACGACGACATAGTCGAGCGTCGGCTCGAAGGAGGCCGGGGTCTTCTCGGTGATGTCGTTGGGGATCTCGTCGAGCGTGTAGCCGACGGCCAGCTTGGCGGCGATCTTGGCGATCGGGAAGCCGGTGGCCTTCGACGCCAGCGCCGAGGAGCGGGAGACGCGCGGGTTCATCTCGATCACGATGACCCGGCCGTCGGCCGGGTCGATGGCGAACTGGATGTTGCAGCCGCCGGTGTCGACGCCGACCTCGCGGATGATCGCGATGCCGATGTCGCGCAGCCGCTGGTACTCGCGGTCGGTGAGCGTCATCGCCGGGGCGACGGTGATCGAGTCACCCGTGTGGACGCCCATCGGGTCGAAGTTCTCGATGGAGCAGACGACCACGACGTTGTCGTGCTTGTCGCGCATCAGCTCCAGCTCGTACTCCTTCCAGCCGAGGATGGACTCCTCCAGGAGCACCTCGGTGGTCGGGGAGAGCGTGAGGCCCTGACCGGCGATCCGGCGCAGCTCCTCCTCGTCGTGCGCGAAGCCGGAACCGGCGCCGCCCATCGTGAAGGAGGGGCGGACGACGACGGGGTAGCCGCCGAGCGTGTCGACGCCCTGGATCACGTCGTCCATCGTGTGGCAGATGACCGAGCGGGCGGACTCGCCGTGGCCGATCTTCGCGTTGACGGCCTCGACGACGCCCTTGAAGAGGTCGCGGTCCTCGCCCTTGTTGATGGCTTCGACATTGGCGCCGATGAGCTCGACGCCGTACTTCTCCAGGACACCGTTCTCATGCATGGAGATCGCGGTGTTGAGCGCGGTCTGGCCGCCCAGCGTCGGGAGCAGCGCGTCGGGGCGCTCCTTGGCGATGATCTTCTCGACGAACTCGGGGGTGATCGGCTCGACGTACGTGGCGTCGGCGATCTCCGGGTCGGTCATGATCGTCGCCGGGTTGGAGTTCACCAGGATGACACGCAGGCCCTCGGCCTTGAGGACGCGGCAGGCCTGGGTGCCGGAGTAGTCGAACTCGGCGGCCTGACCGATGACGATCGGGCCGGAGCCGATGACCAGGACGGACTGGATATCGGAGCGCTTAGGCACGCTGGCCCTCCATCAGGGATACGAAGCGGTCGAAGAGGTACGCGGCGTCGTGCGGGCCCGCGGCTGCTTCGGGGTGGTACTGGACGCTGAAGGCAGGCTGGTCGAGGAGGTGCAGCCCCTCGACGACCTGGTCGTTCAGGCAGACGTGGGAGACCTCGGCGCGGCCGAACTTCGTGTCCGACACCTTGTCCAGCGGGGCGTCGACGGCGAAGCCGTGGTTGTGCGCGGTGACCTCGACCTTGCCGGTCGTGCGGTCCTGCACCGGCTGGTTGATGCCGCGGTGGCCGTACTTGAGCTTGTACGTGCCGAAGCCGAGGGCGCGGCCCAGGATCTGGTTGCCGAAGCAGATGCCGAAGAGCGGCGTCTTCCGCTCCAGGACGCCCTGCATGACGGAGACCGGGTGGTCGGCGGTGGCCGGGTCACCGGGGCCGTTGGAGAAGAAGACTCCGTCGGGCCGGACCGCGTACACCTCGTCGAGGGTGGCGGTGGCGGGCAGGACGTGCACCTCGATGCCGCGCTCGGCCATCCGGTGCGGGGTCATGCCCTTGATGCCGAGGTCGATCGCGGCGACGGTGAACTTCTTGGTGCCGATCGCGGGGACGACGTACGTCTCCCTGGTCGCGACCTCGGCGGAGAGGTCGGCGCCCACCATCTCGGGGGCTTCCAGCACCCGGGCCAGCAGCGTGGCCTCGTCGGCGACCGCGTCGCCGGAGAAGATGCCGACGCGCATGGCGCCGCGCTCGCGCAGATGGCGGGTGAGGGCGCGGGTGTCGATGCCGCTGATGCCGACGACGCCCTGGCGCTCCAGCTCCTCGTCGAGCGAACGCTGTGAGCGCCAGTTGGACGGCACCCGTGCCGGGTCGCGCACCACGTAGCCGGAGACCCAGATCTGCCGGGACTCGGGGTCCTCGTCGTTCACCCCGGTGTTGCCGACGTGCGGGGCGGTCATCACGACGACCTGGCGGTGGTACGAGGGGTCGGTCAGGGTCTCCTGGTAGCCGGTCATGCCGGTGGAGAACACCGCCTCGCCGAAGGTCTCCCCCACGGCCCCGTAGGCGCGGCCGCGGAAGGCGCGGCCGTCCTCCAGGACGAGTACGGCGGGAGCTTTGGCGGCTCCCCGGGTGGAGATGGTCATCGTGCGGTGCCTTCCGTAGTGCTGGTGAGGTGGTGAATGGCGTCGACCCAGGCCGGGTGTTCGGCCGAGCGGTCGGAGCGGAAACCGGAGTCGATCAGCTTGTCGCCGAGTGCCCAGGTGATGATCAGCAGGCCGCCCTCGGGGAGGACCTTGCCCGCGATGCCCTTGTCGAGCCGGGCGTCACGCAGCTGCGCGGCCGGGACGAAGAAGTCGGCTGCTCCGGGGCGTACGACATCGAGTCCCTGCTCGGTCAGCGTGAGCTCCACGCGGCTGCGGGCACCGAGGCCGTGGGCGACGATCCGGTCGAGCCACTGGCCGGCGGTCGTCGAGGCGTGGTAGCGGCCGGTCATCGTCAGCAGCGGCTCGCCGTCGGCGTACCCCTCCGGCGTGGCGGGCAGCTCCGGCAGATCGGACTGCAGGCTCCCCCGCCACTTCCACCCCTGGCGCATCAGCCAGTAGATGAAGGCGATGAAGACGATCAGTCCGATCACCCAGCTGATGCGGGCGGACCAGTCCGTCACTTCCGCCGACTTCTGCTCGGCGGCCAGCTGGTACAGGGGGGTCAGTGATGTCACGCGAGCTTCCCGTCGACGACCGTGGCACGGCCCCGCAGGAACGTATGGGTGACGCGACCCGGCAGCTCGCGCCCCTCGTACGGGGTGTTGCGGCTGCGGGAGGCGAAGCCCGCGGGGTCCACGACTCCACGGTATGCCGGATCGACCAGCGTGAGGTTGGCAGGCTCACCGGCCGAGACGGGGCGGCCGTGTCCGTCGAGCCGGCCGATGGCGGCCGGGCGGAACGACATCCGGTCGGCGACGCCCGCCCAGTCGAGGAGCCCCGTCTCGACCATCGTCTGCTGGACGACGGAGAGCGCGGTCTCCAGACCCACCATGCCCATGGCGGCCGCGGCCCACTCGCAGTCCTTGTCCTCGTGCGGGTGCGGGGCATGGTCGGTGGCGACGCAGTCGATCGTGCCGTCGGCGAGCGCCTCGCGCAGGGCCAGCACGTCGGCCTCGGTGCGCAGCGGCGGGTTCACCTTGTAGACCGGGTTGTACGACCGTACGAGCTCGTCGGTGAGGAGCAGGTGGTGCGGGGTGACCTCGGCGGTCACGTTCCAGCCCTTGGACTTGGCCCAGCGGACGATCTCCACCGAGCCGGCGGTCGACAGGTGGCAGATGTGCACCCGGGAGCCGACGTGGGCGGCGAGGAGAACATCGCGGGCGATGATCGACTCCTCGGCGACGGCCGGCCATCCGCCGAGACCGAGCTCGGCCGAGACGACGCCCTCGTTCATCTGGGCGCCCTCGGTCAGGCGGGGCTCCTGGGCGTGCTGGGCGACGACACCGTCGAACGCCTTCACGTACTCCAGCGCGCGCCGCATGATCACCGCGTCGTCGACACACTTGCCGTCGTCGGAGAAGACTTTCACTCCAGCGGCCGAATCGTGCATGGCGCCGAGCTCGGCGAGCTGCTTGCCCTCCAGCCCGACAGTGACCGCGCCGATCGGCTGCACGTCGCAGTAGCCGGACTCCTTGCCGAGCCGCCAGACCTGCTCGACGACACCGGCGGTGTCGGCGACCGGGAAGGTGTTGGCCATGGCGTGCACGGCGGTGAAGCCACCGACCGCCGCAGCCTTGGTGCCGGTGAGAACGGTCTCGGAGTCCTCGCGCCCGGGCTCACGCAGATGGGTGTGCAGGTCGACCAGACCGGGCAGCAGAATCTGCCCCTCGGCTTCGACGACGGTCGCGTCGCCGGCATCGATACCGGCACCACTCCAGTCGATTTCGCCCTGCCGGGCGGTGGCGGCAATGGTCTCGCCGTCGATCAGAACGTCCTGGGGCTCGCCGCCGAGGACCTTCGCGCCGCGGATAAGGATCTTGCTCATGATTACTTGTTCTCCTCGGAATCAGCGGGGCGCGCAGCGTTTCGATCAAGGGTGGTGGCGGGCTCGGACCCACCCAGCAGCAGATAGAGCACCGCCATCCGGATGGAGACGCCGTTGGCGACCTGCTCGACGGCCGTGCAGCGGTCGGAGTCGGCGACCTCGGCGGTGATCTCCATGCCGCGGACCATCGGGCCGGGGTGCATGACGATGGCGTGCTCCGGCATCTTGGCCATGCGCTCGCCGTCCAGGCCGTAGCGGCGGGAGTACTCGCGCTCGGTCGGGAAGTACGCGGCGTTCATCCGTTCACGCTGCACACGCAGCATCATCACCGCGTCGGACTTCGGCAGCACCTCGTCGAGGCTGTAGCTGACCTCGCAGGGCCACTGCTCCACACCCACCGGCACGAGGGTCGGCGGGGCCACCAGGGTGACATGGGCGCCGAGCGTGTGCAGCAGGTGGACATTGGAGCGGGCGACCCGGCTGTGCAGGATGTCGCCGACGATGGTGATCCGCCGTCCGTCCAGGTCCCGGCCCAGGCCGGCGTCGGCGCCCACCAGCCGGCGACGCATGGTGAACGCGTCGAGCAACGCCTGGGTGGGGTGCTCATGGGTGCCGTCACCGGCGTTGACGACGGCGCCGTCGATCCAGCCCGACGTCGCGAGGCGGTACGGGGCGCCGGAGGCACCGTGCCGGATGACGACGGCGTCGGCGCCCATCGCCTCCAGGGTCAGCGCGGTGTCCTTGAGCGACTCGCCCTTGGAGACCGACGAGCCCTTCGCGGAGAAGTTGATGACATCGGCGGAGAGGCGCTTGGCAGCGGCCTCGAAGGAGATGCGGGTACGCGTCGAGTCCTCGAAGAAGAGGTTGACGACGGTACGGCCGCGCAGGGTCGGAAGTTTCTTGATCGGCCGGTCCGCTACCCGGGCCATCTCCTCGGCGGTGTCGAGGATCAGGACGGCGTCGTCGCGGGTGAGGTCGGCGGCCGAGATGAGGTGACGCTTCATCTGGGTGTTCTCCTGGAGAGTTCAGGCATGCGGGCGTGCGGAAGCTGTCGTACGACCGGAGCGTCGTACGGATGTGTGCAGCTACTGCTCGCCTGCCGGGGCGGTCTGCTGGACGCCGAGCAGCACGGCGTCACGGCCGTCCTCCTCGGCGAGCTGGACCTTGACCGTCTCCCGCAGCGACGTGGGGAGGTTCTTGCCGACGTAGTCGGCACGGATCGGGAGCTCGCGGTGGCCGCGGTCGACGAGGACCGCAAGTTGCACCGCGCGGGGCCGGCCGATGTCGCCGAGCGCGTCGAGCGCGGCACGGATCGTGCGGCCGGAGAAGAGAACATCGTCCACCAGGACGACCAGGCAGCCCTCGATGCCCTCGCCGGGGATCTCGGTGCGGGCCAGGGCGCGCGCCGGGCGCAGCCGCAGGTCGTCGCGGTACATGGTGATGTCGAGGGAGCCGACCGGCATCTTCCGGCCGGTGATCTCCTGGAGCTTGTCGGCGAGCCGACGGGCGAGAAAGACGCCTCGGGTCGGGATGCCGAGCAGGACCACGTCGTCGGCGCCCTTGGCGCGTTCGACGATTTCGTGGGCGATGCGGGTCAGTACTCGGGCGATGTCGGGAGCCTCCAGAACGGGGCGTGCCGCATTGCCGGTGGCTTCGTGCTGTGCGTCCATAAGAAACGGACCTCCTTCTCCGCCTCACTGGACGGACCTTAAAGGACGTCGAAATTGCGTCATCAACGTTACCAGGGCTTGAACCAGGCCCTGGTCGCACCCCCGGGAGGTGCCGGTCCGGACCATTCGGCTTGACGCATCCAAGTAACGCTGCGTAACCTCACAGTGAGTTACCAGACTTCGTCCGGGGAGCCTTATGTCCAGCGAATACGCAAAACAGCTCGGGGCCAAGCTCCGTGCCATCCGCACCCAGCAGGGCCTCTCCCTCCATGGCGTGGAGGAGAAGTCCCAGGGCCGCTGGAAGGCCGTCGTGGTCGGCTCGTACGAGCGCGGCGACCGCGCCGTGACCGTACAGCGCCTCGCCGAGCTGGCGGACTTCTACGGGGTCCCGGTGCAGGAGCTTCTGCCCGGTACGACGCCGGGCGGGGCCGCAGAGCCGCCGCCGAAGCTTGTCCTGGACCTGGAGCGCCTCGCCCACGTCCCGCCGGAGAAGGCCGGACCGCTGCAGCGCTACGCCGCGACGATCCAGAGCCAGCGCGGTGACTACAACGGCAAGGTGCTCTCGATCCGCCAGGACGACCTGCGCACGCTCGCCGTGATCTACGACCAGTCGCCGTCCGTGCTCACGGAACAGCTGATCAGCTGGGGCGTGCTGGACGCGGACGCGCGTCGCGCGGTTGCCCACGAGGAAGGCTGACGTCCGGCGCTGAAGCCACGGCCAGCAGAAACGTACCGCCGGGTTGCCGGGCGCCTTTTCGGGCCCTGCAACCCGGCGTTTTTTCTGCCCCGGTCCGGCGTGCGGGGCCGCCCCGGCGGGCGATACGGTTCCCGCACCCGGGTCCGGGGTGCGGGGCCCCTGGGCGGGGCGGGGGCGTCGCGTGGTGCCGGTGCCCGGGTCCGGGGTGCGGGGCCCCTGGGCGGGGCGGGGGCGTCGCGTGGTGCCGGTGCCGGTGCCGGTGCCCGGGTACGGGGTGCGGGGTTCCGTCCTCAAGCGCCGGACGGGCTGGATTTTCGGCGACGTGCCCCGGTGGAGCCGCCACACTGTGCGGTGGGTGGTGGGCGGGGCCCCTCCGGGGCGTCTCCTCAGAACTGGCGCGGAAGCCAGCAACGCGGGCGAACCCGGGACGAGCGCCAGTCCCTGCGGGGACTCCCCTGCACGGCCCCACCCAGGCATCACTCGCGCCCGCGACCCGGCGGTCGTGACAGGAGCGCCTACCGGGCCGCTGACGCGCGACGGCCGGTCCGGGGGCGTGCAGGGGAGTCCCCGCAGGACGACGAACAAAGACCCGGGCTCCCCCCGCGTACCCGCCGAACGTTCGTCGTTCGAGGAGACACCCCGGAGGGGCCCCGGGCCACCACCCACGGGGCAGGCGACGGTGCCACCAGGGGCCAGGCGGACACCTCAAGCCCGTCCGGCGATTGAGGACGGAACCCCCGCCCCGGACCGGGGCACCACGCAACGCCCCGCCCAGGGGCCCCGCACCACACGACGCCCCCGCCAGGGGGCCCCGCACGCCGAAGGGCCCACGGTCAGCCGACCGTGGGCCCTTCGTGGGCTGAACGCCGCCGCAGCCTACGCCTCGCGGCGAAGGTTCGGCTTGAGGTCCTTGAACCGGGCGAGCAGCCCGTTCACAAAGGACGGGGAGTCATCCGTGGAGAACTCCTTGGCAAGCTGGACGGCCTCGTCGATGACCACCGCGTCCGGCGTCCCGTCCACCCAGATCAGCTCGTACGCACCGAGCCGCAGGATGTTCCGGTCGACGACCGGCATGCGGTCGATCTCCCAGTCCACGGCGTAGGTGATGATGAGGTCGTCGATCCGGTCCGCGTACTGCGCGTACCCCTCGACGAGCTCCATCGTGTACTCGGTGACCGGCGGCTGACGGGTGTCGGACCGCGAGAGCCGAACCCAGTCCGCGAGGACCGTCTGCACGGACTCACCGCGCTGGTCGGCCTCGAAGAGGATCTGGAAGGCGCGCTTGCGGGCCGTGTTCCGGGCAGCCACGGTTAGCTGTTCACCCGGCCGAGGTAGTCGCCCGTGCGGGTGTCGACCTTGATCTTCTCACCGGTGGTGATGAAGAGCGGGACGCCGATCTCGTAACCGGTCTCCAGCGTGGCGGGCTTGGTGCCACCGGTGGAGCGGTCGCCCTGGACGCCCGGGTCGGTGTGCTGGATGGTCAGCTCGACAGCGGCCGGCAGCTCGACGTAGAGAACCTCGCCCTCGTGCTGGGCCACGGAGGCGGTGAAGCCCTCGATGAGGAAGTTGGCGGCGTCGCCGACAGCCTTGCGGTCGACCATGAGCTGGTCGTACGTGTCCATGTCCATGAAGACGAAGTACTCGCCGTCCATGTACGAGAACTGCATGTCGCGGCGGTCAATGGTGGCCGTCTCGACCTTCACGCCGGCGTTGAACGTCTTGTCGACGACCTTGCCGGAGAGCACGTTCTTGAGCTTGGTGCGCACGAAAGCCGGGCCCTTGCCGGGCTTGACGTGCTGGAACTCGACGACGGACCAGAGCTGGCCCCCGTCGAGCTTGAGCACCAGGCCGTTCTTGAGGTCGTTCGTGGAAGCCACGGTTGCGGAATCTCCTGGACTGAAGCTGGTGGACGGCCAAGGATGCGCGCTAGAGCGCGAGCAGCTCCTTGGTCGTAATGGTGAGTAGCTCGGGTCCGCCGTCCGCCTCGGGGCGCACGACGAGCGTGTCATCGATCCGGACCCCGCCCCGGCCCGGGAGGTGGACCCCCGGTTCGACGGTGACCGGCACGCAAGCGTCCAGTTTACCCATGGCTGCCGGTGCCAGCTGCGGGTCCTCGTCGATTTCCAGTCCCACACCGTGCCCGGTCCAGGGTGCGAGGCCCTCTCCGTGGCCTGCGGAGTCCAGGAGATACCGGGCCGCGCGGTCCACATCGCGGTACGCCGTGCCCGGCACGAGAGCCTCACGTCCGGCCCGCTGAGCGGCGAAAACCAGGTCGTACAGATCGATCTGCCAGGCGGCCGGCGCGGTCCCGATGACAAACGTACGGCCGATCTCGCACCGGTAGCCGCGATAGTTCGCGCCGAGACAGACGGAGAGGAAATCTCCCTCCTCCACGCGCCGGTCCGAGGGCCGGTGGCGGCCCTGACCCGAGTTGGGTCCGGTGGCGACCGAGGTGGCGAAGGCGGGGCCGTCGGCGCCGTGGTCCACGAGCCGCCGTTCCAGTTCCAGGGCGAGATGCCGTTCGGTGCGGCCGACCAGAATCGATTCGAGAAGTTCACCGAGCGCCTGGTCGGTGATCTCGGCGGCGATCCGCAGGCAGGCGATCTCCTCCTCGTCCTTGACGAGGCGCAACTGCTCGACCGTGGCACCGAGATCGGTGAGCCGGAGCCGCGGGGCCACCGAGCCCATGGCCCGGTGACGGGAGACCGTCAGATCGTGTTCCTCGACGGCAAGCGATTCCGCGCCGGAGGTGGTGGCCAGGTCGGCTGCGGCGACCGCCGGGTCGTCGCCGTCGGAGGGCGGCAACAGGGCCAGCCGCAGCTGGTCGTCGGTGTGCTCGTGGTCGGGTTCGCCGGCCGGCGCGCGGGGGCACAGCAGAACGTCCTCGTCGGGGCCGAGCAGCAGCACGGCACCCGGGGGCGCTCCGCCCGCGAGATAGCGGACGTTGGCGGGGCGGGAGACCAGGGCGGCCGCGGATCCGACGGCGGCGCACCGGTCGCGGAGCAGCCCGCGGCGGACGGCGTACACCTCTGACATGCCACGAGCCTACGAGCAGGGGGGCCGGGCCGCCCGGTCAGCGCATCCGACCGGGGGGCCGCCGCCCGTCCGCCACGGGACCGGGGACCGGGGGTCGGCCGGCCGTCACCAGGCCGGCGGGCTGGCTATCGAGCGGGCGAGTACGTCGTCGAGGACCCGGGCCGTGGTCTCCACGTCGTACGTCGAGTTGTCGATGATCGGCAGCCCCGAGCCGTACCACCCCGCCATCCGGCCGTGGATCCGGGCAACCTCCTCGTCCGACAGGCGCCGGTTGCCGCTGCGGGCGGCGTTGCGCTCCAGCACGATCTCCAGGCCGGGCAGGAGCACCACGGGCAGAAGCCCCGGGCCCACATGGCGCTTCCAGCCGCCCAGGCCCACGACGGGGCGGTCGGGGAAGACCGCGTCGTCGAGGATGCAGGAGATCCCGTTGGCCAGGAAATTACGGGCGGCGAAGCCGCAGGTGCGGCGGGCCAGGCGGTACTGGGCCTCCGAGTGGTCGTTCCACCCGGTCTGCGGGTCGGCGAAGCCGGAGCGGACCCATTCGCGGACATCGTCGAGGCTGACGTGGGCGGTGGGAACGCGACGGCGGCCGGCCCACAGTTTGGCCACGGTCGTCTTGCCCGCGCCCGCGGGGCCGATCAGGAGGACGGCGAGGGTCGCCGTGCCCGTGCCGGGCTCGGCGGGTGGTGCGGGCAGCGGGACGGGGCCGCCGGGCGGCAGCTGAATGTGCCCGGTGGTCTCCCGGGAGACGGGCGCCGGGGCGTGGTGCGGAGCGGGTCCCGTCCAGCCGGGGCCCTGGGGCGCGGGAGGGGGCGGGGGCGGCGGCCCCGGCGGACCGGGGTGGCCGGGGTGCTGGGCCTGGTGCGTCCAGCCGGCAGGTCCGTTTCCGGGTCCTTGGGGCGGCGGCAGCGGGGCCCCCACTGCGTGCTGCATCCGGTGCCACTCCGTCTCGTACAGGCAACTGGCGCTGGTGGAACGGCAACCGTACCCTCCCCGGCCGCCGCAGAGGGAACGGTCGGGGACGGTCCGGAGTGCCCCCGCCGGCCGGTGATCCGGCCGGCGGGGACCCGGGTCAGTCCGTCAGTTCGTCGGCGAGGGCGCGCAGGGCGAGCCGGTAGGAGCCGATACCGAAGCCGGCGACGGTCCCCGTGGCGACCGGCGCGACGACCGAGGTGTGGCGGAATTCCTCCCGTGCGTACGGGTTCGAGATGTGCACCTCGATGAGCGGGGCGGTGCGCTGAGCGGCCGCGTCCCGCATTCCGTACGAGTAATGGGTGAAGGCTCCCGGGTTGAGAACGACCGGAATTGCCCCGTCCGCGGCCTCGTGCAGCCAGCGGATCAGTTCGCCCTCGTCGTTGGTCTCCCGGACGTCGACGTCGAAGCCGAGCTCCTTGCCGAGCGTCCGGCAGGTCTCGACGAGTCCGGCGTACGACGTCGCGCCGTACACATCGGGCTCACGGGAGCCGAGCCGGCCGAGGTTCGGCCCGTTGAGCACGAAGACCCGGCGGGTCACGCCGACACCTCCCCGTACGCGGCGAGCAGCACCGCCGGGTCGGGTCCCTCCAGGACGGTGGGCTTGCCCAGGCCGTCGAGGACGATGAAGCGGAGCAGGTCGCCGCGGGACTTCTTGTCGATCTTCATGTTCTCCAGCAGCTTGGGCCACTGGTCGCCGCGGTAGGTGAGCGGCAGTCCGACGGACTCCAGGACGGCGCGGTGCCGGTCGGCGGTGGCGTCGTCGAGGCGCCCGGCCAGCCGGCCCAGCTCGGCGGCGAAGACCATGCCGACGGAGACGGCCGCGCCGTGGCGCCACTTGTAGCGCTCGTTCTTCTCGATGGCGTGGGCGAGGGTGTGCCCGTAGTTGAGGATCTCGCGCAGCCCGGACTCCTTGAGGTCGCTGGAGACGACCTCGGCCTTGACCCGGATGGAGCGCTCGATCAGCTCGGCGGTGTGCGGACCGGCGGGCGTACGGGCGCCTTCCGGGTCCGACTCGATCAGGTCGAGGATCGCGGGGTCGGCGATGAAACCGGCCTTGATGATCTCGGCCATGCCGCTGACGTAATCGTGCACGGGCAGCGAGTCGAGGGCGGCGAGGTCGCAGAGCACCCCGGCCGGCGGGTGGAAGGCGCCGACGAGGTTCTTGCCCTCGGCGGTGTTGATGCCCGTCTTGCCGCCGACGGCCGCGTCGACCATGGCGAGCACGGTCGTCGGTACGGCGATCCAGCGCACCCCGCGCAGCCACGTCGCCGCGACGAACCCGGCCACGTCGGTGGTGGCGCCGCCGCCGACGCCGACGATGACGTCGGTGCGGGTGAACCCGGTCTGGCCGAGCGCCTTCCAGCAGTACGCCGCGACCTCGACGGTCTTGGCCTCCTCGGCGTTCGGCAGCTGGATGGCGATGGCCTCGTACCCCTGGTCGGCGAGGTCCTGGCGGACCGCCTCACCGGTCTCGGCGAGCGCCTCCGGGTGCAGGACCGCGACTCGCCGGGCGCGGTCGCCGATCAGCGAGGGCAGCTCACCGAGCAGCTGCCGGCCGACCAGCACCTCGTACGGGTCGGTGCCCGCGCTGCCGGCGATCTGGATGCGTGTGGGTCCCTGGTCCGTCATGCGTGTGTTCTCCCGGCCGGGCGCCGCGGGGTCGCCCGCGTGCTCCGGCAGTTCCAGTGCGTCGAGGACCGCCTGGGCGACCTCTTCGGGTGTGCGCTCGTCGGTGGCGACGGTCGCCCGGGCCACCTCGTCGTAGAAGTGGCGGCGGGCGTCCATCAGCTCGCGCCACTGGCGGCGCGGGTTGACGGCGAGCAGCGGGCGCGCGGTGTTCAGCCCGACCCGCTTGACAGCCTCCTCCACGCCCATCGAGAGATAGACGACGGCGTGGCCGGCGAGCAGGGCGCGGGTCGTCCCGTCGAGTACGGCGCCGCCGCCGAGCGCGAGGACGCCGGTGTGCTCGGCGACGGCGGTGCGTACCGCCTGCCGCTCCAGCTCGCGGAAGTGCTCCTCGCCCTCGTCGTAGAAGATCTCCGAGATCGGCTTGCCCGCCGTGGCCACGACATCGGCGTCGGTGTCCCGGTAGGTGGTGCCGAGCCGGTCGGCGAGCAGCTCACCGACCGTGGACTTGCCGACGCCCATCGGGCCGACGAGGACGATCAGCGGGCCGCTCATCGGATCTGGAGGTGGTCGAGGTACGACTGCACGTTGCGGTGGGTCTCGGGGACGCTGTCCCCGCCGAACTTCTCCGCCACGGCGTCGGCGAGAACCAGCGCGACCATCGCCTCGGCGACGATGCCGGCGGCAGGCACGGCGCAGACATCGGAGCGCTGGTGGTGTGCCTTGGCCGGCTCACCGGTGACGACGTCGACGGTGGCGAGCGCGCGGGGCACGGTGGCGATGGGCTTCATCGCGGCACGGACCCGGAGCAGCTCCCCGGTGGTCAGACCGCCCTCGGTACCGCCGGAGCGGCCGGACGCGCGCTTGATGCCGTCCTCGGTGACCAGGATCTCGTCGTGCGCCTTCGAGCCGGGAACCCGGGCCAGGTCGAAGCCGTCGCCGACCTCGACACCCTTGATCGCCTGAATGCCCATCAGGGCGGCGGCGAGGCGCGCGTCGAGGCGGCGGTCCCAGTGCACATGCGAGCCGAGGCCGACGGGCACTCCGTACGCGAGCACCTCGACGACACCGCCCAGGGTGTCGCCGTCCTTGTGGGCCTGGTCGATCTCGGCGACCATTTCCTTGCTCGCGGCGGCGTCGAGGCAGCGCACCGGGTCGGCGTCGAGCTTCTCGACGTCGGCGGGCGTGGGGTAGACGCCGTACGGCGCCTTGGCCGCGGCCAGCTCGACGACGTGGCTGACGATCTCGATGCCCGCGGTCTCCTTGAGGTACGACCGCGCGACGGCGCCGAGCGCCACCCGGGCCGCCGTCTCCCGGGCGCTGGCGCGCTCCAGGATCGGCCGGGCCTCGTCGAAGCCGTACTTCTGCATGCCCGCGAGGTCGGCGTGGCCGGGCCGGGGGCGGGTCAGCGGGGCGTTACGGGCCAGGGTGGCAAGCTCGTCGGGGTCGACCGGGTCGGCCGACATGACCTGCTCCCACTTGGGCCATTCGGTGTTGCCCACCATCACGGCGACCGGGGACCCCATGGTCAGACCGTGGCGTACTCCGCCGAGGAACGTGACCTCGTCCTTCTCGAACTTCATCCGTGCGCCGCGGCCATAGCCGAGCCGCCGCCGGGCGAGTGCGTCCGCCACCATCTCCGTGGTGATCGGCACGCCGGCGGGAAGTCCCTCCAGCGTCGCCACGAGTGCGGGGCCGTGCGACTCCCCCGCGGTCAGCCAGCGCAACCTGCTCAACGGTGCTCCTCATGCTCGCGCCTGGAACTGCAACGGCGCGACCGGGTGCGCGGCCCTGGCCCGCCGCCTTCGATCCTCCCACGCCCGGGCCCCCGAACCGGCCGCCGGTCCAGCAGACGGACGGATCGGGGCGCGCGATCGGTGTGGTCAGCGGGCGGCGAGCGCCTCTTCGCCGGCCTTCCGCATGGCTGCGAGCGGGGCGGGCGAGCGGCCCGTCATCTGCTCGACCTGGAGAACCGCCTGGTGCACCAGAAGGTCGAGACCTCCGACGACTGCGCCACTCCGGGACGACCAGGCCGCCGCGAGTCCGGTCGGCCAGGGCTCGTACAGCACATCGAAGAGCGTGCCGGGGGCGTCCGGTACCGCACCGGCCAGCGCATCCGTCGCCCCGGCCGGCGTGGTCGCGATCACCAGCGGTGCGTGCAGTGCCTGCTCCGCTTCCGCCCAGCCGGAGATCCTCACGTCGACACCGAGCCGTTCGCCCCAGCCGCGCATCTCGTCGCCGCGTTCCCGGCTGCGTACGTAGGCCGTGACCGGCCCCGTGCACATCGCTGCGAGGGCGGCAACGGCCGAGGAGGCGGTGGCTCCGGCTCCGAGGACGGCGGCGGATTCCACCTTTTCCACGCCTCGCTCGCGTAGAGCCGCGATCATGCCGGGGATGTCGGTGTTGTCGCCGACGCGACGGCCGTCCTCGGTGAACACGACCGTGTTCACGGCCTCGACCGCGGAGGCCGTCTCGCTGATGGAGTCCAGCAGCGGGATGATCGCGCGCTTCAGCGGCATGGTCAGCGACAGGCCGCACCAGGAGGTGTCGAGCCCCTCGATGAAGCCGGGCAGAGCCTGCTCGTCGATCTCGAACCGGTCGTAGGTCCAGTCGGTGAGACCGAGCTCGGCGTACGCGGCCCGGTGCAGGACCGGGGAGAGCGAGTGGGCGATGGGTGAGCCGAGAACGGCCGCCCGTCGGCGCCCGTCAGTTGAGGGCATTGAACTTTTCCTTGAGCTTCAGGAAATCGTCGTAGTTCTTGGCAAACTCGGTCTTGCTGTTGCCGTCGGTCGCCACGAAGTAGATCCAGCCGTCCGTGGTCGGATGAAGCACAGCTGCCAATGCCTCGGCTCCCGGATTGCCGATCGGGCCAGGGGTGAGGCCCGTTTGCGTGTACGTGTTGTACGGATCGTGGTTCTGCCTGATCTCCTTCTCAGTGATCTTGATCTTGCTCTGACCCCTGAGATAGTTGTACGACGAGTCGAACTGAAGGTAGCGATTGGTCTCGGTGTTCGTCGCCTTGAGACGGTTGTAGACGACTTCGGCCATCTTTCGGAAGTCGTCGTGCGTCTTACCTTCGGCCTGGACCAGGCTGGCCGTCGTGAGCAGTTCCCAGGCATTGTCCAGGTTGTGCTTCTTGGCGTTGGCCTCGAGATCGAGTTTGTCGTACTCGGATTTGGCCCGCTCGACCATCTTCTTGAGGACGTCCTCCGGCTTCATCCCCTTGGCAGCCGGATAGGTCGCGGGGTAGAGGAAGCCCTCCAGTGGGTCCTTGAGTTCCGGGTGGTTCTTGGCCCATTGCGGGAGCCCGAGGCTGCCCGCTTGTTTCTTGGCGACATCGCCGGTGGTGCCTGCCTTGAGACCGAGCTTCTCGTCGATCAGCGTGTAGACGGTGGCGTTGCGCCAGCCCTCCGGGACTGTCAGCGCGTTCTGGCTCTTCGGGTCGAGCATCATCTTCACGGCCTCGGCCGCGGACATCTCCTTGTGCAGGAGATAGACCCCCGCCTGGATCGACTTCCCCTTGGGGTTCGCGGCCTGCGCCGCGATGAAGGCATCGACGCTCTTGACGACGCCCTTCTCCTTCAGGATGTTGCCGATCTCATTGCCGAAGGCGCGCTCCGGGATCTCCACCTCGACGCTGCCGGAGCCCTGGCCCGAGTAGTCGGGTGCCGCGCCGAACTGTTTCTGCCAGTACGTGTAGCCGACGTAGCCCACGCCGCCGAGACCGCCGGCGATGACCACGGCGACGACGAGGCAGGCGCAGCCACTGCGGTTCTTCTTCTTGCCCTTGCCACGGCGTTCGCCGCCGCCTCGGCCGCCCCTGCGACCGTCGCGCGGGTCGTCGTCGTACTCGTCATCGTCGTCACGGGGGTCCCGGCCGCCACGGTCGTCGTCGGTACCCGTGAAGAAGGGGTGCGTCTCCTCCTGGGGTACGTCCGGGTCCCAGTCGGGGTTCTGCGGTGGGGCCTGCGCGGGCCCGGCCTCACGTCGGCCCGGGGGCTGCGGCGGCGGGTACGCATCGGGCGTGCCGTAGTTGTCGTGCGATTCGCCGTAGCCGTTCGTCCCGTTCCCGTACGGATCGTTCGGAGGGGTGCCGTACGGCATCGCGGCCTGCTGGCCGGTGTCCCAGCCGCCGTTGTACTGCGGCTGGGGGGGCTGCTGAGCGTACGGGTCGTGCTGCTGCGGCTGCTGCGGCTGCTGCGGCTGCTGCGGCTGCTGCGGCTGCTGAGCGTACGGGTCGTGCTGCTGCCGCTGCTGCGGCTGCTGCGCGTACGGGTCGTGCTGCTGCGGCTGCTGCTGCTGGGCGTACGGGTCGTGCTGCTGCGGCTGCTGCGCGTACGGGTCCTGCGGAGCGCCGTACTGCTGGTGCTGCGGGAACGCCTGCTGCGGCGGCTGCTGGGCGTAGGGGTCCTGAGGACCGCCGTACTGGCTCTGGCCGTGGGCAGCCTGCTGGCCTCCCCATCCCTGGTCCCCAAACAAGGGATCCTCGGGATGCCACGGTTCGGAGCCGGGGCCCCGGCCATACTCAGTCATCGATCCCCTAGAGCCGCGAGGCGAACTTCCGCCTCTTTGCTGTGCGGTGTTTGTTCGAACACCGCCGCACCGCGCGGAACGTTACCGTATCGCGATCAGACAACCACTTCGACGGCCTCGCCCGGAGCTTTACCTGACGCCCGTTCCGACTCCAGAGCGTTCTGGAGGATCACCACAGCGGCAGCCTGGTCAATGACAGACCGGCCCTTCTTGGACTTCACACCCGAGGCGCGCAGTCCCTGACTCGCCGTCACTGTGGTCATCCTCTCGTCCACCAATCGCACCGGAATGGGTGCGACCGAGCGGGCGACCTCCTGGGCGAAGAGCCGGACCTTGGCCGCCGCGGGCCCTTCGCCGCCGCCCAGAGACCTCGGCAGGCCGATGATGATCTCGATCGGCTCGTACTCCTCGACGATCTGTCCCAGCCGCCGGTGGGCGGCCGGGACGTCACGTCCCGGCACGGTCTCCACCGGCGTGGCGAGGATCCCGTCGGGGTCGCACGAGGCGACCCCGATCCGGGCGTCCCCGACGTCGATCGCGAGACGACGTCCGCGGCGCATCTGCGTCACTCCCGCCGTCACGCCGTCTCGGTGACGAGGCGTTCGACCGCGGCGATGGCCTCGCCGATGGCGGCCGGGTTCTGGCCACCACCCTGGGCGACGTCCGGCTTGCCGCCGCCTCCGCCGCCGAGGGTCTTGGCGGCCGTGCGGACCAGGTCGCCGGCCTTGAGTCCGCGCTCGCGGGCGGCCTCGTTGGTGGCGATGACCGTCAGCGGGCGGCCATTGGCCGTCGTGAACAGGGCCACGACGGCAGCGCGGCCGCCCTGGATGCGCCCGCGGACGTCGAGGACCAGCTTGCGGAGGTCGTCGGCCGAGGTGCCGTCCGGCACCTGACCGGTGACGACGGCGACACCGCGGACATCCTTGGCGGACTCGGCGAGCCCGGCGGCGGCCTGCAGGACCTTCTCCGCACGGAACTTCTCGATCTCCTTCTCGGCGTCCTTCAACTTGCCGAGCATGGCGGAGACCTTCTCCGGAAGCTCCTCGGGGCGGCCCTTGACCAGCTCCTGGAGCTGGGCGACGACCGTGTGCTCCTTGGCGAGGAAGTTGTACGCGTCGACGCCCACGAGGGCCTCGATACGCCGCACACCGGAACCGATGGACGATTCTCCGAGCAGCTTCACCAGACCCAGCTGGGCGGTGTTGTGGACGTGCGTACCGCCGCACAGCTCCTTGGAGAAGTCGCCGATGGTGACCACGCGGACCCGCTCGCCGTACTTCTCGCCGAACTCGGCGATGGCGCCCTGCTTCTTGGCCTCGTCGATGGACATGACCTCGGCCTGGACGTCGAGCTCCCGGGAGAGGACCTCGTTGATCTTCTGCTCGACGTCGGTGAGGACCGTGCCGGGGACGGCGGCGGGCGAACCGAAGTCGAAGCGGAAGCGGCCCGGGGAGTTCTCCGAACCGGCCTGGGCGGCCGTCGGGCCCAGTGCGTCGCGCAGCGCCTGGTGCGTGAGGTGCGTGGCGCTGTGGGCGCGGGCGATGGCGCGGCGGCGGGTGTTGTCGATGGCAGCGTAGGCGGAGGCGCCGACCGTCACCTCACCGACCTGGACCGTGCCCTTGTGGACGGAGACGCCCGGGACGGGCTGCTGGACGTCGCGCACCTGGATGACGGCACCGGTGTCGAGCCGGATCCGGCCCTGGTCGGCGAGCTGGCCACCGCCCTCGGCGTAGAACGGGGTGCGGTCGAGGACAACCTCGACGTCGTCGCCCTCCGTGGCAGCGGGCGAGGGCACACCGTCGACGAGGAGGCCGACGATGGTCGACTCGCCCTCGGTGGACGTGTACCCGGTGAACTCGGTGGTGCCGGAGTGGTCGGCCACCTCGCGGTAGGCGGACAGGTCGGCGTGGCCGGTCTTCTTGGCCTTGGCGTCGGCCTTGGCGCGGTCCCGCTGTTCCTTCATCAGGCGGCGGAAGCCGTCCTCGTCCACGGCGAGGCCCTGCTCGGCGGCCATCTCCAGGGTGAGGTCGATCGGGAAGCCCCAGGTGTCGTGGAGCAGGAACGCCTTGTCGCCGGCGAGGACCTTGCCGCCGGCGGCCTTGGTCTCGGTGACGGCGGTGTCGAGGATGTTGGTACCGCCCTTGAGAGCCTTCAGGAAGGCGGCCTCTTCGGCGAGGGCGACGGTCTCGATGCGCTTGCGGTCGTTGATCAGCTCCGGGTACTGCTGGCCCATCGACGTGATGACCGTGTCGACGAGCTCGGCAACGACCGGGCCGGTGGCGCCGAGGAGGCGCATGTTGCGGACGGCGCGGCGCATGATGCGGCGCAGCACGTAACCGCGGCCCTCGTTGCCGGGGGTGACGCCGTCGCCGATGAGCATGACGGACGTACGCATGTGGTCGGTGACGACCCGGAGGGAGACGTCCGAGGTGTGGTTGTCGCCGTAGCGCACCCCGGTCAGCTCGGTGGCCTTCTCGATGACGGCCATCGAGGTGTCGATCTCGTACAGGTTCTGCACGCCCTGCAGGATCATCGCGAGGCGTTCGAGGCCGAGGCCGGTGTCGATGTTCTTGGACGGCAGGTCACCGAGGATCGGGAAGTCCTCCTTGCCGTCGCCCGCGCCCCGCTCGTACTGCATGAAGACCAGGTTCCAGATCTCCACGTAGCGCTCGTCGTTGACGGCCGGGCCGCCCTCGACGCCGAACTCGGGGCCGCGGTCGTAGTTGATCTCCGAACACGGGCCGCAGGGTCCGGGGACGCCCATGGACCAGAAGTTGTCCTTCTTGCCCAGACGCTGGATGCGCTCGGCCGGGACGCCGATCTTGTCGCGCCAGATCTGCTCGGCCTCGTCGTCGTCCAGGTAGACCGTGATCCACAGACGCTCGGGGTCGAGGCCGAAGCCGCCGTCCGCCACGGAGCTGGTGAGAGCCTCCCAGGCGTAGCTGATGGCGCCTTCCTTGAAGTAGTCGCCGAAGGAGAAGTTGCCGCACATCTGGAAGAACGTGCCGTGCCGGGTGGTCTTGCCGACCTCTTCGATGTCCGGCGTACGCACACACTTCTGCACGCTGGTGACGCGCGGGGCGGGCGGCTTGACCTCGCCGAGGAAGTACGGCTTGAAGGGGACCATGCCCGCGGGGACCAGCAGCAGAGTCGGGTCGTCCGCGATGAGCGACGCCGAAGGCACGACGGTGTGCCCGCGCTCCTCGAAGAAGCTCAGCCAGCGGCGACGAATTTCAGCCGACTCCATCAGTGGTCCTCATTCCGGTTGTACGAGTTGTAGGGGAGCTTGCGGTAGGCGGTGGCGTCGGCGGCCGGGGCGGGCTCGGCCGCCTCGACCGCGAAGTGACGCTGCAGGGGGAGTTCGGGGTCGACCGGCGCCTCAAGGCCCAGCGCCTCGCCCAGTTCGGCCTCGCGCCGGACCATGCCGTCGCGGACGTCGAGGGCGAAGTCCTTGAGCTTGTGACCGCTCTCGATCGCCCTGTCGGCGGCGCGCGCCGCGAGGCTCTCGGGGGTCAGCTGCCTGAGCTTCCGGTTGACCTTGGTGGTGGCCCAGACGCCGGCGGCTGCGCCGGCGGTGAACCAGAACGTACGGCGGAACATCGCTGCGTCAGTCCTTCGATCCGCGGGAGCTTCTGCCGCCCTGCTTCTTGGCTCGCGCGGACGGCACCGTGCGGCCGACGATCACCGTGCGTCGGGATGCCCGGCGGGCCGGCTCGGCTTCCGGAGCGGTCCGGCGGCCGATGGCCTGCCGTACTCCGTAACCGAAGGCGGCGACCTTGACCAGCGGTCCGCCGAAGGTCGATGCGACAGTCGTGGAGAGCGCCGAGGCGTTGGAGGTGACCTCCTGGACATCCGTCGCGATCGCGTCGACCTTGTCGAGCTGCGTCTGCGCGGAGCGCACGGTCGCGGACGCGTCGGCGAGCAGCGGAACGGCCTGCTCGGTCACGTCCGCCACGAGTTTGGTGGTCGCCCTGAGCGTCTGGGCCAGCCTCACCAGGACGACGGCGAGGAACGAGACCAGGATCGCCCAGAAGACGGCCACCAGGATCCCGGCCACCTCTCCACCGGACACAGTGCACCGCTCTCTGGCTTGTCGAATCGTCGTCTCCCGACCCTATCGCGCCGGGGGCCACGCCCCCTACCGCATTACTGGTGGGCGGGGGTGTAGTTGCACCAAGGAGATTGTCGGAGAGCTTCCGTGCCAGCACTCTGCGTGTTTCATGCGACGCTCTCAGCGCCCCTCTCCCACCCCCGACGATCCGGGCCGAGGCGCCACGGCGCGCGGCAATCTCCCGGCGGAACTGAACAGTTTCGTGGGACGCGAGGCGGAACTGGCCGATCTCGGCAGGCTGCTGCGGGAGTCGAGGCTGGTCACCGTGGTCGGGGTGGGTGGCAGAACGCGGAAGCCCGCCCCTCCCCGACATCGGGGAGGGGCGGGCCTGAGCGCTGGTGAGAGCGGCTACGCCTGGATCAGCGGGCGTAGTACTCGACGACGAGCTGCTCGTCGCAGATCACCGGGATCTCCTTGCGGTTCGGGTCCCGGTCCAGGCGGAAGGCCAGGGCCTTCAGGTTCACCTGCAGGTAGCGCGGGGTCTCGCCGTCGGGGGCGTAACCACCCTCGCGGGCCACCTGGAAGGGGTGCTTGTCGCGGCTGCGCTCGCGGACCATCACGATGTTGTCGGGACGGACGCGGAACGACGGCTTGTCGACCTTGCGGCCGTCGACCTCGATGTGGCCGTGAACGACCATCTGACGGGCCTGGTAGATCGTGCGGGCGATGCCCGAACGCAGGACCAGCGCGTCGAGACGGCGCTCGAGCTCGACGACGAGCGCCTCGCCCGTCTTGCCCTCGGCCTTCTTGGCGCGGTCGTACGCGCGCGCCATCTGGCGCTCGCTGATGTCGTACTGGGCGCGCAGACGCTGCTTCTCGAGCAGACGGACCTTGTAGTCCGAGTTCTGCTTGCGGCCACGGCCGTGCTCGCCCGGCGGGTAGGGGCGGGCCTCGAAGTACTTGACGGCCTTCGGCGTCAGGGCAATGCCGAGCGCACGGGACTTCTTGACCTTGGGACGCGACTGGTTAGGCACGTTCTCCAGACCTCCGTTGTGGGTTAGGTTAGGCTCACCTTACTCAAGGAGATCGCATGTCTCGCCCTGGGAACACCACACACGTCACGGACAGCACTGGCAGCGTCGACGCCACCGAGGGCGTCGATACGACGGAGGACCGATCAGATCGTGGTCAGCCGCGTCCCAGCGGGCTTGAAAACGCTCGGATGCCGTCAGCAGCCGAGCGCACACGAACTCTCGTACAGAGTACCTGTTCGGCGGTACTGCTCATCCCCGGGATGACCACCGCGGGCTTCGACCAGCTGATTCCACTGGACCGGAGCGTGGGCCCCGAAGGGGACCTTTTCCTCGAATTCCCTGCCGATTCTCCGGCCGTACGGGCCGCGGCACACGCCCAGGACGACGGGCTGACCGCTGTGCTGGAGATCACGGACGTCGCGCCGGTCTCGGTGCCGCACCGCATCCGCGGCCGCGGCCGGGTCGCCGGCCGGCTCACGCCCGTGCCCGGGACGGCCGGGCCGGGCCGGGCCGGATGATGCTGCGCCTGGAGACGGGCGAGGCGTACGTCGACGATCTGTGGGGCGCTCAGGGCGTCGAGCCGGAGGAGTTCCGGGACGCCGCCGCCGACCCGCTCGTCGCCGACGGGGCGGAGCTGCTGCAGCATCTGCACGCGGCGCACGGCGGACAGCTGAACATGCTGTGCGAACTGCTGGGCGAGCGGACGGACGAACGCTGCACCGCGCACGAGCCCTCCGTCGTCCCGGTCGCACTCGACCGCTTCGGGCTTCGGGTGCGGTTCTGCGAGGCGGACGGGCGGTGCTTCGACGCCTGCTTCGAGTTTCCCGAACCGGTGCGCGACATGGCCGGGCTGCGCCGGGCCATGCGCACGCTGTTCGAGGCGGCGGCCCACTGAGCGGGCGCCTCAGGCGTCCGCCGCGCCGTCGGAGCCACTGCGGCCGAGCCGCTCGCGGACCCGGTCCACCACATCCGCGTACCGCGCCTCCGCGCCGTACCGCGTGGGCCGGTAGTAGTGCCTGTCGCGGACGGCATCAGGGGCGTACTGCTGGGCGGCGATGCCGCCGGGGACGTCATGCGGATAGACGTATCCCTGTGCGTGCCCGAGTCTGGCAGCGCCCTTGTAGTGGCCGTCGCGCAGATGGGCCGGGACCGGACCGGCCAGCCCCTTCCGCACGTCCTCCTGGGCCGCGAAGATCGCGAGCGTCGCCGCGTTGGACTTGGGGGCGAGCGCCAGCGCGATCGTGGCATGGCTGAGGGTGAGCGCTGCCTCCGGAAAACCGATCAAGGCCACGGCCTGGGCGGCAGCGACCGCCGTGGGCAGAGCCGTCGGGTCGGCGAGGCCGATGTCCTCGCTGGCGGAGATCATCAGCCGCCGGGCGATGAACCGGGGGTCCTCCCCCGCCTCGATCATCCGGGCCAGATAGTGCAGCGCGGCATCCACGTCGGAACCACGGATCGACTTGATGAGGGCGCTCGCCACGTCGTAGTGCTGGTCGCCGTCCCGGTCGTACTTGACCGCCGCCCGGTCGACGGTCGCCTCGACGGTCTGGAGAGTGATCTCCTTCTCCTGCATGGCCAGCGCCGCGCCGGCCGCTGCCTCCAGCGCCGTCAGCGCGCGCCGCGCGTCTCCCCCGGCGATCCGCAGCAGATGCGCCTCCGCGTCCTCGGGCAGGGTGACCGCGCCGCCGAGTCCGCGCTCGTCGGTCAGGGCGCGGTGCATCAGTGCGCGCAGATCGTCGTCGGTGAGCGATTCGAGGGTGAGGAGCAGCGAGCGCGACAGCAGCGGCGAAATGATCGAGAAGTAGGGGTTCTCGGTCGTCGCGGCGATGAGCGTCACCCAGCGGTTCTCCACGGCCGGCAGCAGGGAGTCCTGCTGGGCCTTGGAGAAGCGGTGGATCTCGTCGAGGAAGAGAACCGTCTCCTTGCCATAGCCGCCGGTGGCCCGGCGGGCGCCCTCGATGACGGCCCGCACTTCCTTGACGCCCGCGGTGATCGCGGAGAGCTCGACGAAACGCTTGTTGGTGGCCTTGCTGACCACATACGCCAAGGTCGTCTTGCCGATGCCGGGCGGACCCCAGAGGATCACCGACGACGGGCCGGCGGGCCCGCCGCTCCCCTCGCCGACCAGGCGGCGGAGCGGCGAGCCCGGCTTCAGGAGATGCTGCTGGCCGACGACCTCATCGAGCGTACGGGGACGCATCCGGACAGCGAGTGGGCTGCTGGACGGGTCCTTCTCCTGGCGGTCTTCGGCGGCTGCGGTAAAGAGGTCGGGCTCCACGATTCGAAGCCTATGCCACGGCACCGACAGCGTCGCCGGGCCGGTGCCCGCCCGGGACCTGCCGGGTCAGCTGGTCCAGAAGTTCCACCAGCGGGTCAGGATCAGCATGCCGATGATGCCGACCCAGAGGACCGGCGGAACCCAGTGGAACTCCGTCAGTCCGTTGCGCAGCCAGTTCGGCGCGGGAAGGATCCGGTGCTTGATGTTGTGCGTGGTGACGTAGCAGAACATGAAGATCGTGGCGACCCACGCCAGACAGCACCACAGGCAGAGCGAGTTGATGTTGTAGAGCGACTGGTACTGGAGCCAGGTGCAGAAGCCGACTCCGAACAGGGTGCCCGCGTTGAGTCCGAGCCAGTACCAGCTGCGGAACCGGGCTCCGGCGAGCAGCGCCATGCCGATCCCGATGACCACCGAGTACGTGGCGAGTCCGAGCATCGGATTCGGGAACCCGAAGGCGGACGCCTGCTCGCTCTTCATGATGTTGCCGCACGAGACCACGGGGTTGAGGCTGCAGCCCGGGGTGAAGGAGGGGTCTTCGAGCAGCTTGAACTTGTCGATCGTGATGATCCAGGCGGCGAGGAGCCCGGCAGCGCCTGTGATCACCAGCAGCAGTGCGAACGCGCGACTGCCGCCGATGGTCCTCTTCCCGCCGTCCTCGTCCTGGTCGGATGAGGGATGGTCAACCGCTGCAGTCGTCATATCGCCGTTCCGTCAGTGAGTGGCCTGCTGGGCATGGTCATTGTGCCGCACCACCGCTCGGGTCAACCGTTCGGTAGACATAAACATGCACAGACGGCGGCACGGAACTCACGGCTCCGCGAGACGCTCCGCGTCATGACCGAATTCACTGTGGCCGTACATGGTCTGCGCGAGCGCTACGGCGAAGTGACCGCGCCGGACGAGCTCGACCTGGGAATCCGCCCGGGCGAGCTGCTCGGCAACCGCGGCCGGACGGGGCCGGGAAGAGCTCCGCGGTGGAGATCCTCCAGGGGCATCGCAGCCGCGACGCGAAAACGGTCTCGGTGCTCGCGTCCGCCGACCGTCGCCGGCGTTCCCGGGTCGGGGTCGTCCGGCAGGATGAATCGGCACCCGCCGAGTTGACCACGCCCTGTGCCCGCCCGGCGGACCGGGCGGGCACAGGGGAAACGGTGGATCAGGCCAGCTTCTGCTGGATCTCGGCGATCAGCGCGTCGAGCGCGACCGGCTGCTGCTCGCCCGACTCCATGTCCTTGAGCTGAACCACGCCGTCGGCGAGATCGCGCTCACCGGCGACGACGGTCAGGCGCGCACCGGACCGGTTGGCGCTCTTCATCGCCCCCTTGAGACCGCGGCTGCCGAACGCGAAGTCGGCGGCCACGCCCAGCGTGCGAAGCTCCGTCACCTTGGCGAACAGGACCCTGCGGGCCTCCTCGCCGAGCGGCACCGCGAAGACGCTGGTGGACGCGGGCAGTTCGAGCTCGATGCCCTCCGCCTCCAGCGCGAGCACGGTACGGTCCACGCCGAGCGCCCAGCCGACCGACGGGAGCGCCGGGCCGCCGATCATCTCGGACAGGCCGTCGTAGCGGCCGCCTCCGCCCACCGCGGACTGCGAGCCGAGTCCGTCGTGGACGAACTCGAAGGTGGTGCGGGTGTAGTAGTCGAGGCCGCGGACGAGCTTCTCGTCGTCCTCGTACGCGACACCGGCGGCGGTCAGCAGGTCGCGGACCTCCTCGTGGTACGCCTTGCACGCGTCGCACAGGTAGTCGCGCAGCACCGGGGCGCCGACCAGCTGCTTCTGCACCTCGGGGCGCTTGTCGTCGAGGACCCGCAGCGGGTTGAGCTCGATGCGGCGGCGGGTCTCGTCGTCCAGGTCGAGTTCGCGCAGGAAGCCCTGAAGGGCGTCCCGGTAGACGGGGCGGCATTCCTTGTCGCCCAGCGAGTTCAGCAGGATCCGGAAGTTCCGCAGGCCCAGGGAGCGGTAGGCCTGGTCGGCCAGGATGATCAGTTCGGCGTCCAGTGCCGGGTCCTCCGCACCGATCGCCTCGGCGCCGACCTGCGAAAAGTGCCTGTAGCGACCCTTCTGCGGGCGCTCGTAGCGGTAGTACGAGCCGGAGTACCAGAGCTTGACCGGCAGGTTGCCGAGCTTGTGGAGGTTGGCCTCCAGTGCGGCGCGCAGCACGGACGCGGTGCCCTCGGGGCGCAGCGCGAGCTCGGAGCCGCCCTTGGTGGTGAGGGTGTACATCTCCTTGGACACGATGTCGGTGGACTCACCGACACCGCGCGAGAAGAGCGCGACGTCCTCGAAGCCGGGCGTCTCGATGTAGCCGTAGCCGGAGTTCTTCAGGGGTGCGGAGATCGCCTCGCGCACCGCGAGATACTTCGCGGATTCGGGCGGGGTCAGGTCGTACGTGCCCTTGGGGGCTTTGAACGTGCTCACAGCGTGTCTCTCGTCACATTCCTCGTCGGGGCGCGTCCATACCGTGCAGATACGGGTTCGTTGCGCGCTCGCGGCCGATGGTCGTCTGGGGGCCGTGGCCGGACAGCACCACGGTCGAGTCGTCGAGCGGCAGGCACACACGGGCCAGCGACTCGAGCAGCTCGGCGTGGTCGCCGCCGGGCAGGTCGGTGCGTCCGACGGAGCCGGCGAAGAGCAGGTCGCCCGAGAAGAGCACCTGCGGAACATCCGCGGCCTCGGGCATCCTGAACGTCACCGACCCCTTGGTATGGCCGGGCGCATGCGCGACACCGAACTCCAGACCGGCCAGCTTCAGGAGGGCGCCGTCGCTCAGCTCCTTGACGTCGTCCGGCTCCCCCACCGTCAGCTCGCCCATGAGCGGCATCCCGATGGAGCGGCCGAGGGCCTTCTCCGGGTCGCTCATCATGTACCGGTCCTGGGGGTGGATCCAGGCAGGGACGTCATGCGCGCCGCACACCGGGACGACGGAGGCGACATGGTCGATGTGGCCATGGGTGAGCACGACGGCGACGGGCTTCAGCCGATGCTTCTTCAGCGTCTCCTCGACTCCTTGCGTGGCCTGGTGGCCCGGGTCGATGATTACGCACTCCTCGCCTGCGGCGGGGGCGACCAGGTAGCAATTGGTCCCCCAGGCCCCGGCGGGGAACCCGGCAATGAGCACGATCGTCCTTAATGGTCGTCCGACGGAGGGCTGCGGTGACCGCGACCGAGGAGGTCGCGGCAGTTCAGAGCCTACCGGCGCTCCTCATTCCACAGCTAACCCATATACGGTACGGGCAACCCAGGCCCGATCAGACGACGTACAAGGAGATCACCCGGTGGTCAGCAGCGATCAGCGGCGGCGGCAGCTCGCCAGGGAGAAGTTCGAGCGGCAGCAGCAGCGCCGGGAGGAGGCCCGCCGGAGGACGAGGCGGCTCACCGTCGTCATCACATCGGCGCTGGCCGTGGTGGCAGTCGTCGGGGCTGCTGCGTACGTCTCCGTCGGCAACGACGACACCAAGGACAAGAAGAGCGACGCGGCGGCGAGCGCGAGCCCGTCCGCGTCGCCCTCGGCGAGCGAGAGCAGTGCGCCCGAGCCCGCGATGAAGATCGACAAGAAGGCGAAGTACACGTTCTCGCTCAAGACGAGCCAGGGCGACATCGCGTTCACGATGGACGCGGCGAAGACCCCGCACACGACGAACTCGTTCAAGTCCCTCGCCGACAAGGGCTTCTTCGACGGCACGAAGTGTCACCGGCTGACCACGCAGGGCATCTTCGTGCTGCAGTGCGGCGACCCGAAGGGCGACGGCACGGGCGGCCCCGGCTACACGATCCCGGACGAGAACCTGACCGCGCTGGGCAAGGCGGGCAAGGACGGCACGGTGACGTTCCCGGCGGGCACGGTGGCGATGGCCAACACCGGCCAGCCGCACACCGGCGGCAGCCAGTTCTTCCTGGTGTACAAGGACAGCAAGCTGCCTCCGACCTACACGCCGTTCGGCACGATGGACGCCGACTCGCTGAAGGCCGTGCAGAAGGTCGGGACCGCGGGTGTCACCGGCGGTGCGGCCGACGGCGCTCCGAAGAAGGCCGTCACCATCTCCAAGGCGGCCGTCGACAAGGTCTGATCACACACCGAGGGCCTGACCGGCGGTGCCGGCCCGGCCCTCGGTGTGCGGGCCGAAGAATTTCGGCCGCGCTGAGTGCGGACAGCCGGGCGGCCGGTCGCCTAGATTGGCGTTGTGCAGGGCGGGCGCGGCCCGCCCCAGGAAACTGTGGACGATGCCGGGGGGGCAGACCCTCTCACAGGCATCAGGTGGAGGAGGCGCTGTGAGCAGCGACCCGTGGGGCCGTGTCGACGAGACGGGCACCGTGTACGTGCGTACAGCCGATGGCGAGCAGGTCGTCGGATCGTGGCAGGCCGGTTCTCCCGAGGAGGCTCTGGCTTACTTCGAGCGCAAGTACGAGGGCATCGTGGTCGAGATCGGCCTCCTCGAACGGCGGGTGAAGACCACCGACCTGTCGGCGAAGGACGCGACGACGGCCATCGAGCATCTGCGTCAGCAGGTCGACGAGCATCACGCGGTCGGCGACCTCGACGCGCTCCGGAAGCGGCTCGACGCGCTGGTCGCGACGGTCGACTCCCGTCGCGAGGAGCGCAAGGCGCAGAAGGCGAAGCAGACCGACGAGGCGAAGCACGCCAAGGAGGCTCTGGTCGTGGAGGCCGAGGAGCTGGCGCAGAGCGAGCAGTGGCGCTCCGCGGGCGAGCGGCTGCGGGCACTCGTCGACACGTGGAAGGGCCTGCCGCGGCTCGACCGCAAGTCGGACGACGAGCTGTGGCACCGCTTCTCGCACGCGCGCTCGGCGTTCTCCAAGCGCCGCAAGGCGCACTTCGCCTCGCTGGACGCCCAGCGCGAGGAGGCCCGGAAGGCCAAGGAGAAACTGGTCGTCGAGGCCGAGGCGCTCTCCGGTTCCACGGACTGGGGGACGACGGCCGCGCGTTACCGCGACCTGATGACGGAGTGGAAGGCTGCGGGCCGCGCCCAGCGCGAGGCCGAGGACGATCTGTGGAACCGTTTCCGCGGTGCGCAGGACGTCTTCTTCGCCGCCCGCGGCGAGGTCTTCGCCGAGCGGGACGCGGAGCAGGGCGAGAACCTCAAGCTGAAGGAGGAGCTCGCGGTCGAGGCCGAGAAGCTGGTGCCGGTGAAGGACCTGAAGGCGGCCAGGGCCGCGTTCCGTGCCCTCAACGAGCGCTGGGAGGTCATCGGCCACGTGCCGCGCGACGCCCGCCCGAAGGTCGAGGGGCGGATGCAGGCGGTGGAGCGGGCGCTCCAGGAGGCCGAGGAGTCGGAGTGGCGCCGGACGAACCCGGAGGCGCGTGCGCGCGCCGCGGGTCTGACCGGTCAGCTGCAGGCGGCCGTCGACAAGCTGCGTACGCAGATCGACACGGCGCGCGCCGCGGGCAACAACGCCCGCGCCGACAAGCTGGCCCGTGAACTGGAGGGCCGCCAGGCCCTGCTGGACCAGGCGCTGAAGGGCCTGGAGGAGTTCGGCGGCTGACAGCTGTGGCCAGACAGCCCGAAGGGCCCTCCGGTGGCGGAGGGCCCTTCGGCGTTTCGGCGGAGGGCCGGCCGGCATCGGCGGCGGACGACGGTGTCCGCAGCGCCGACGAGGTCATCGGGGAGCCGGCCGCCGATGCGACGACGCGCCTCGCGCCGGAGCGGGCGGCCGGGCGCGACGCACCGCAGCCCCCGCGCGGTCGGGCGGGGGCTGCCGGGCGGTCGGGGTCAGGGCCTGCGGGCCGAGGTCACGCGGTAGACGTCGTAGACGCCCTCCACGCCCCGTACGGCCTTCAGCACGTGTCCGAGGTGCTTGGGGTCGCCCATCTCGAAAGTGAACCGCGAGGTGGCCACCCGGTCCCGTGAGGTCTGTACGGCCGCCGACAGGATGTTCACGTGCTGGTCGGAGAGGACGCGAGTGACGTCCGAGAGCAGCCGCGACCGGTCGAGGGCCTCGACCTGGATGGCGACCAGGAAGACCGAGGACTGGGTCGGCGCCCATTCGACCTCCAGGATCCGCTCCGGCTGCTGGGACAGCGAGTCCACGTTGACGCAGTCGGCCCGGTGCACGGAGACGCCGCTGCCACGGGTGACGAAGCCGATGATCGGGTCGCCGGGGACGGGCGTGCAGCAGCGGGCCAGTTTGACCCAGACGTCCTCGACGCCCTTGACGACCACACCCGGATCGGCGTTGGAGCGGCGCTTGCCGCGGCTGCGCGAGGGCGGCGAGCTCTCCGCCAGGTCCTCGTTGGCCGCGTCCTCGCCGCCGAGCGCCTGGACCAGCTTCTGCACGACACCCGCGGCCGCGACATGGCCCTCGCCGATCGCCGCGTACAGGGACGAGATGTCCGGGTAACGCATCTCGTGGGCCAGGGTGACGAGCGAGTCGCCGGTCAGGATCCGCTGGATCGGCAGGTTCTGCTTGCGCATGGCGCGCGCGATGGCGTCCTTGCCCTGCTCGATCGCCTCGTCGCGGCGTTCCTTGGAGAACCAGGCGCGGATCTTGTTCCGGGCACGCGGCGACTTGACGAAGCCCAGCCAGTCCCGGGACGGTCCGGCGCCGGCCGCCTTGGAGGTGAAGACCTCCACGAGGTCGCCGTTGTCGAGGGTGGATTCGAGCGGTACGAGCCGCCCGTTGACCCGTGCCCCTATGGTCCGGTGGCCGACCTCCGTATGCACGGCGTACGCGAAGTCGACCGGGGTCGCGCCCGCGGGGAGCGCTATGACGTCGCCCTTGGGCGTGAAGACGAAGACCTCGTTTCGGGAGAGGTCGAAGCGCAGGGACTCCAGGAACTCGCTGGGGTCCTCGGTCTCCTTCTGCCAGTCGAGGAGCTGGCGCAGCCACGCCATGTCGTTGACGGTGTCCTGGCCGCGGCCGGTGTGCTTGGGCACGTCGGTGCGGACCTTGGAGGCGCCGGCGACGGCCTCCTGCTTGTACTTCCAGTGCGCGGCGATGCCGTACTCGGCGCGGCGGTGCATGTCGAACGTACGGATCTGCAGCTCGACGGGCTTGCCACTGGGACCGATCACCGTGGTGTGCAGTGACTGGTACATGTTGAACTTGGGCATCGCGATGTAGTCCTTGAACCGGCCGGGGACCGGATTCCATCGCGCGTGCACGGTGCCGAGCGCCGCGTAGCAGTCACGGACGGTGTCGACGAGGACGCGGATGCCCACCAGGTCGTAGATCTCGGCGAAGTCCCGGCCTCGCACGATCATCTTCTGGTAGACGCTGTAGTAATGCTTCGGCCGTCCGGTGACGGTGGCCTTGATCCGGGCTGCGCGCAGGTCGGCCTGGACCTCGTCGGTCACTATGGCGAGGTATTCGTCGCGCTTGGGGGCCCGCTCGGCGACGAGGCGGACGATCTCGTCGTACATCTTGGGGTAAAGGATCGCGAACGCGAGGTCCTCAAGCTCCCACTTGATGGTGTTCATGCCCAGGCGGTGGGCCAGGGGCGCGTAGATCTCAAGCGTCTCGCGGGCCTTCTTCTCCTGCTTCTCCCGCTTGAGGTAGCGCATGGTGCGCATGTTGTGCAGCCGGTCGGCGAGCTTGATGACGAGGACCCTGGGGTCCTTGGCCATGGCGACGACCATCTTGCGTACGGTCTCGGCCTGCGCCGCCTCGCCGAACTTCACCTTGTCCAGCTTGGTGACGCCGTCGACGAGCAGGGCGACCTGGTCGCCGAAGTCCCGGCGCAGGGTGTCCAGGCCGTACTCGGTGTCCTCGACCGTGTCGTGCAGCAGACCGGCCATCAGCGTCGCCGGGTCCATGCCGAGCTCGGCGAGGATCGTCGTGACGGCGAGCGGATGCGTGATGTACGGGTCGCCGCTCTTGCGCTTCTGACCGCGGTGCCAGCGCTCGGCGACCTGGTAGGCGCTCTCGATCTGGCGCAGCGTGGACGTCTCGATCTTGGGGTCGTTGCTGCGGACCGCCCGCAGGAGCGGTTCGAGGACCGGGTTGTACGGGCTGGAGCGCTGCACGCCGAGCCGAGCGAGCCTGGCCCGTACCCGGTTGGAGGAGCCGCTGGAGCGGGCCGGGCCGACCGGGGCCACGGGCTTGGCGGCGGGCTTGGCCGGGGGCTTCGGGGCGACCGGAGGCGGAAAGACGGGGGCCGGCTGGGCAGGGGACACCGGCGCGGCGCGGTTCGCCTTGGGGGGAGTCTGCGAGGCGCTGCTCGCCGGTTCGGGAGCCGGGGGCTTCGGCTTGTCCTTCGCCGCGGGCTGCTTCTTCCCGGGCGTGGCTGGGACCGCCGCGGGCTCGTCGGGCTGCGGGGCGGCGACTGGCTGGGCCTCGTCTGGCAAGAGCGCTCCTCGTGCGGATCCGGACTCCCGGAAAGGCCATCGTATCGAGACTGCGGCCCGACCTCCCCCGGGGACCGTGGAACCCGCACAACGCGGGATGGGCACCCGGGTGTTCCCGGTGGCCGTCCTGTGTGTGCCGGTGTGCCGATGTCCGAAGCGCCGCAGGGGCTGAGCAGCGGAGCGATGCGTGAGGCGGGGCCCGGCTCCTTGGAACGTGGGTGTGAATACCGCAGACGCACCATCGGGTGCCCGGAAATTGTTCCGGGCACCCGATGCATGCGTGACAGTCTCAGACGCGGATGAGCGCCTCCAGCGGAGCACCGGCCAGACCGGACTCCAGACGGGCCCGGCCTTCCAGGAAGCCGAGCTCCATGAGGACCGCTACGCCGGCAACCCGGGCGCCGGCCCGCCGGATCAGCTGCAGCGATGCCTCGGCGGTGCCGCCGGTGGCAAGGACGTCGTCGATGACCATGATCTGGTCCTCGGCCGTGAGGTCCTCCGCGTGTATCTCGATCTCCGCGGTGCCGTACTCCAGCTCGTACGCCTGGCTGAGCGTGGCGCCGGGCAGCTTCCCCGCCTTGCGGACGGGTACGAAGCCGATCCCGGCCCGGACCGCGACCGGCGCGGCCAGGATGAAGCCGCGCGCCTCCAGGCCGACGACCTTCGTGGCGCCGTGCCGTACGCACAGCTCCGCGAGGGCGTCGGTGAGGGCCGTGAACGCGACCGGGTCCGCGAGCAGCGGGGTGATGTCCTTGAACATCACGCCCGGCTTCGGATAGTCCGCCACGTCACGGATACGGCTGAGCAGCAGTTCCCTGGTGCTCTCGGTGGTGCTGGTCATCGACGCTTCCCCGAGGTCCGGCCGTGGCCCCTGGGGGGCTGCTGGCGCTGACCGACGACCGCGGCGGCGGGGGCGGGGTCCTCGATGACGTCGTCCTCGTACGGCTGCTCGTCCTCGGCGGACTCGCCCTTGGCGGCGGCTGCCGCGCGCTTGGCGAGGATCCGCTTCGTCAGGGCCTTGATCTGCGGGTCGCGTTCCTTGATGTCGGCGACCAGCGGGGTGGCGATGAAGATCGAGGAGTACGCGCCGGCGGCGAGGCCGACGAACAGGGACAGCGAGATGTCGTTCAGCATGCCGGCGCCGAGGACACCGCCGCCGATGAACAGCAGGCCGGCGACCGGCAGCAGCGCCACGACAGTGGTGTTGATGGAGCGGACCAGCGTGCCGTTGATCGAGCGGTTGGCGATCTCGCTGTACGTCCAGCGGGTCTGCTTGGTGATCCCCTTCGTGCCCTCCTTGAGGCTGTCGAAGACGACGACCGTGTCGTACAGGGAGTAACCGAGGATGGTCAGCAGACCGATCACGGTACCCGGGGTGACCTCGAAGCCGACCAGGGCATAGATCCCGACCGTGATCGTGATGTCGTGGATCAGTGCGACCAGGGCCGCGATGGCCATGCGCCACTCGAAAGCGATGGCCAGGTAGATCACCACGAGGATCATGAAGACGCCGAGGCCGGTCCAGGCCTTGTTGGCGATCTGCTCACCCCAGCTGGGGCCGACCAGGTCGGCGTTGATCTTCTCCTCGGGGACCTTGAGGTCCTTGGAGAGTTCCGCCTTGATCGCGTCGGACTTCGCCAGGTCGACTTCGGTGATCTGGATACGCAGCGTGCCGTTGCCGAGCTTCTGGACGATCGCCTGGTGGCCGGAGGCGGAAACCGCGGATTCCTCCGCCTGGGCAACCGTGGCACTGGTCGACGGGGTGGTGAAGACCGCGCCGCCCTTGAACTCGATCCCCATGTTGAGTCCGCTGACCGCCAGGGCGACGACAGCCGTGATGGTGATCAGGATCGAGATGCCGTACCAGATCTTGCGCTTGCCGATGAAGTCGTAACCGACCTCGCCGCGGTAGAGCCGGGCGCCGAGACTGCCGAGTCGCGACATCTCACGCCTCCTTCGGGTCGGTGGGGGCGTTGACACGGCGCGAGCGGCGCAGCGGCGGCTTGGCGCCGAGCCGCTTCGGGTCCAGGCCGGACCACGGGTGACCGCTTGAGAAGAACTTCGTACGGGCCATCAGCGTCATGACGGGCTTGGTGAAGAGGAACACCACGACCACGTCGAGCAGGGTGGTGAGACCCAGCGTGAAGGCGAAGCCCTGGACCTTGCCGACGGTGACGATGAAGAGCACCGCCGCGGCGAGGAACGACACGAAGTCGGAGACCAGGATGGTGCGACGGGCGCGCGGCCAGGCACGCGCGACGGCCGGACGCAGGGTGCGGCCGTCGCGGATCTCGTCCCGGACGCGTTCGAAGTACACGATGAACGAGTCCGCGGTGATACCGATGGCCACGATGGCACCACAGACCGCGGGGAGGTTCAGCGCGAAGCCGATGGCCGGGCCGAGCAGCGCCATGAGCGTGTAGGTCAGTATCCCGGAGGCAGCGAGGCTCACGAGCGCGATGAGCGCCAGACCGCGGTAGTAGGCCACCAGGTAGATGACGACCAGGGCCAGACCGATCGCACCGGCGATCAGACCCGCCTGGAGCTGCTCACCGCCGAGCGCCGCGGTGACCGTGGTGACCGTGTCCTCGCGGAAGGACAGCGGGAGCGCACCGTAGGACAGCACGTTCGCCAGGTCCTGGGCGGACTGCTGGGTGAAGCTGCCGGAGATCTCGGCGCTGCCGCTGAGCGTCTCGTTCACCTGGGGCGCGGAGACGACCTCGCCGTCGAGCGCGATGGCGAACTGGTTCATCGGCGGCTGCTGCGTGGACAGCTTCGAGGTGATCTGCTGGAACTTCTTCGAGCCCTTGTCGGTGAAGTCCATCTGCACGATCCACATGCCGCGCTGCTGGTCGACCGCGGCCTTGGCGCTGTCCACGTCCGTACCGGAGACCGCGGCCGGGCCGAGGACGTACTTGGCGTCGCCCTCGGAGCTGCACGCGACCGTGGTGTCGGTGGGCTTCACGTCGGCACCGGCCTTCGCGCGGCCGGCCTTGGTGGAGCAGTCCAGCGCCGCAAACTTCTTCTGCAGCTCGGCGGCGGCCGGGTCGACCGAGGCCGACGGGCTCGCGGACGCCTTCGGCGTGCCGGAGGCGCTGGGGCTGGGCGACGTGTCCTTCGTCAGCGCGCCGGTGACCGCACGCCCCTGGGTGGTGGCGCTCGCCGAGGGAGTGGCCTTGGATCCGGAGGCCGTCTCGTTGCTGCTGGGCGACGCGCTCGGCTTCGGCGAGCCGGAGGCCGAGGGGCTGGCGGTGCCGGTGGGCGTCGCCTTGCCCTCGGTGACGGCGAGCACGGGCCGGAAGTAGAGCTGGGCGGTCGTACCGACCTGTTCCCGGGCCTGCTTCGAGTTCGTTCCCTTCGGGATGTTGACGATGATGTTGTCCCGGCCCTGGGTCTGGACCTCGGCCTCGGAGACACCCAGACCATTGACACGGCGTTCGATGATGCTGACCGCGGTGTCCATGTTGGTCTGGTTGATCGCGTCCGGCTTACCGGGCTGGCTCTTCGCCTTGAGCGTGATCGACGTGCCGCCCGCCAGGTCGATACCCAGCCGTGGCTTGGTGTTACCGGACAAGAACATCCCGCCGGTGAGCGCGACCATGGCGATCAGGATCAGAGCCAGGGCGCGCCCCGGCCTGCCCTGACCGCCGGACGGCCCTCGGCCCTTCTTCGGTGCTGCCACCTTCTCGTTTCTCCCTGTCCAACCGCCCCGCGCCGGGTGTGCGCCCGGGCGGCCACGAAGTGTTGTGGGGACCTGCCCCCGCAGAAGATCGCACGGTCCTGGGGATGCCTGACGCCGGTGGGCTCAGGGCATCCCCAGGTCGTGAACTACTTCACGTCGGCCTCGCCGTCGGCCTTGCCCTCGGACTTCTCGTCGGCCTTGGCGTCCTTCGGCTCGATGTCGTCGGCCTCGGCCTTCTTGCCCAGGTCGATTTTGGCATCGTCCGCTTCGTCCGCGTCGGTGTCGACGTCCGTGTCGGCCTCGACGTGCTCGGTCAGTGAGGACACGTCGTCCGGCACGACCGCGCCGTCGATCTCGTCGTCGTCACCGTGGACGATGCGGTTGTACTCCGCGTCGTCGAGGACGGCACCGATGGCGTTCTTGGCGTAGATGGCGTGGACGCCGGGCGCGACCTCGAGGAGAACCGTGTCGTCGTGAAGCTCCTTGACGGTGGCGTACATGCCCCCGATCGTCCGAACGCCGGTGCCGGGCTGCATCTCGTTGCGCATCTGCGCGGCGGCAGCCTGCTTCTTCTTGGCGGACCGCGTCATCAGGAACATGGCCCCGATGAGCACGATGAAGGGGAGGAGAGTCACGGGATTCACGGGACGATTTTCCTTCGCACGACCGCGCTGGAATGCGGCCTGATCTACGGGGGTGGGTACGCCGCCCTGTACGGGCGGCACCGGCGGAGTCTAAGCGAGTCCGCATCGATGGAACAACGCCCAGCATCGCACCCGGGTTCCAGTCTGGGCGAACCTGTGACGCATCACGCCCCGAACAGACCCTGTTGTCCCTTTCCGCCATGCTGAGGGGGGACGAGACCGAGATGTGCCCAGGCCGCGGGGGTGGCGACCCGGCCCCGCGGCGTCCTGGCCAGGAGTCCTTCCCGTACCAGGAAGGGCTCCGCGACCTCCTCGACCGTCTCGCGTTCCTCCCCCACGGCGACCGCGAGGGTGGACAGACCGACCGGTCCGCCGCCGAAGAGCTTCAGGAGCGCGCCGAGCACCGCCCGGTCGAGCCGGTCGAGACCCCGCCCGTCGACCTCGTACACCCCGAGGGCGGCGGAGGCGACGCCGCGGTCGATCCGGCCGTCCGCCTTGACCTGGGCGTAGTCGCGGACCCTGCGCAGCAGCCGGTTGGCGATTCGGGGCGTGCCGCGGGAGCGCCCGGCGATCTCGGCTGCGCCTTCGGCGTCTATCGCGACGTCGAGGAGGCGGGCGGAGCGGTGGATGACACGTTCCAGTTCGGCGGGGGCGTAGAACTCCATGTGTCCGGTGAAGCCGAAGCGGTCGCGCAGCGGGGGCGGCAGGAGTCCGGCCCGGGTGGTGGCGCCGACCAGGGTGAAGGGCGGCAGTTCCAACGGGATGGCGGTGGCGCCGGGGCCCTTGCCGACGATGACGTCGACGCGGAAATCCTCCATCGCCATGTAGAGCATCTCTTCGGCGGGCCGTGACATGCGGTGGATCTCGTCGAGGAAGAGGACCTCGCCCTCCTGGAGGGAGGAGAGGATCGCGGCGAGGTCGCCCGCGTGCTGGATGGCAGGGCCCGAGGTGATCCGGATAGGGGCACCCATCTCGGCAGCGATGATCATGGAGAGGGTGGTCTTGCCGAGGCCGGGGGCGCCGGAGAGCAGGACGTGGTCGGCGGTGGCGCCGCGGGCCAGGGCGGCCTTCAGGACCAGGTCGAGCTGTTCACGCACCTTCTCCTGGCCGACGAATTCGTCGAGGTCCTTCGGCCGCAGGGCAGCTTCGACCGCCGTGTCCTCGCCGTCCGCGCCGGCGTCGACGAGGCGCTCGTCGGGGTCGGGTCCGGTGTCGTCCCAGTTCATTCGGTCAGTCCCGCCTCGGGTGTTTCGGTGCCGGGCCGTGCGATGCCCGGGCGTCGGGGGTGTCGCGTCCGGCCGGCGTGCGGTCAGCGTGCGCGGTTGAGAGTCTGCAGAGCGGCCCGCAGCAGCTGCGGTACGGGCGGCTGGGCGCCCTCCGCCAGCGCGGCCTCGGCCTGCGGGGCGACAGAGGTGACCGCCTCGTCGGCCTCACGGGTCGCGTATCCGAGGCCGATCAGGGCGGCCTGCAGCTGGTCGCGCCACGAGGAGGTGACGGCGGTGCCGATGCCCTGGTGGCCGATGTGGGCACCGACGGGCTCGCCCAGTCTGTCCTTCAGTTCGAGGAGGAGTTTCTGCGCGCCCTTCTTGCCGATGCCGGGGACGGCGGTGAGGGCCTTCTCGTCGCCGGTGGAGACGGCAAGGCGCAGGGCGTCCGGGCTGTGCACGGCGAGCATCGCCTGGGCGAGCCGGGGGCCGACGCCGCTGGCGGTCTGGAGCAGCTCGAAGACCTGCCGCTGGTCGTCGTCGGCGAAGCCGTAGAGGGTGAGCGAGTCCTCCCGTACGACGAGGGAGGTGGCCAGCCTGGCCTCCTGGCCGATCCGCAGGTCGGCGAGGGTGTGAGGGCTGCACTGGACGGCCATGCCGATGCCGCCGACCTCGATCACGGCCGTGGTCGGGGCGAGTGCGGCGACGGGGCCGCTGACGAAGGCGATCATCGGGGGACCTTCCGGACGGGAACTGCGGGTGTACGGGAAACGCGGGGGCCACGGGCGGCGTCCGCGTGCGCCTGCTGGAGGCGGTTGACGGCCGGTCCCCGCCAGATGTGGCAGATGGCGAGGGCCAGGGCGTCGGCGGCGTCGGCGGGCTTCGGCGGTGCGTCGAGCCGAAGCAGCCGGGTGACCATCGCTCCGACCTGCGCCTTGTCGGCGCGGCCGCTGCCGGTGACGGCGGCCTTGACCTCGCTGGGGGTGTGCAGGGCGACGGGGATGCCGCGGCGGGACGCGCAGAGCATGGCAACCGCACTGGCCTGGGCGGTGCCCATCACCGTACGGACGTTGTGCTGGCTGAACACCCGCTCCACGGCGACGAATTCGGGGCGGTGCTCGTCGAGCCACTCCTCGATGCCGCGCTCGATCGCGACCAGCCGGTGACCGAGCTCGGCATCGGCTGAGGTGCGGACGACGCCGACCCCGAGCATCGTCAGGGGGCGGCCCGCCACTCCTTCGACGACGCCGACGCCGCACCGGGTCAGTCCCGGGTCCACGCCCAGTACCCGCATGGAGCGCCCCCTCTGCCGATCGGTCAACTGTTCCCGCAGGCTATCGGCTCGCACTGACAATGCGACGGGCCGACGGGGTGTGTCCCCGTCGGCCCGTCGGCTCCGCCCGCGCGGAGAGTGCCCCTGTACAGCGGCCGGACGCTGCCCGTCTCCGGGTCATCCCCGCTCACGCGGGGAGGCGTCGTCCGCCGTCTCAGGCGTCGACCTTCTCCATGACCTCGTCCGACACGTCGAAGTTGGCGAAGACGTTCTGCACGTCGTCGCTGTCCTCCAGCGCGTCGATCAGCTTGAAGATCTTGCGCGCGCCTTCCTCGTCCAGCTCGACCTGCATGGTGGGCAGGAAGTTGGCCTCGGCCGAGTCGTAGTCGATGCCCGACTGCTGGAGCGCGGTACGGACCGCAACCATGTCGGTGGCCTCGCTGACGACCTCGTAGGACTCACCGAGGTCATTGACCTCCTCGGCGCCCGCGTCGAGCACCGCACCGAGGACGTCGTCCTCGGTCAGCTCGCCCTTCGGGACGATGACGACGCCCTTGCGGTTGAAGAGGTACGAGACCGAACCCGGGTCGGCCATCGAACCGCCGTTGCGGGTCATCGCGACACGCACGTCGGAGGCGGCACGGTTGCGGTTGTCGGTGAGGCACTCGATGAGCACCGCGACACCGTTCGGACCGTAACCCTCGTACATGATGGTCTGGTAATCGACGCCGCCCGCTTCGAGACCGCCACCGCGCTTGACCGCGGAGTCGATGTTCTTGTTCGGGACGGAGCTCTTCTTCGCCTTCTGGATCGCATCGACGAGGGTCGGGTTGCCCTCGGGGTCCACGCCGCCGGTGCGGGCCGCGACCTCGATGTTCTTGATCAGCTTGGCGAAGAGCTTGCCGCGCTTGGCATCAATCACGGCCTTCTTGTGCTTGGTGGTAGCCCACTTAGAGTGGCCGGACATCGCCAGCTCCTTACAACGCGTCGCCAGTAGAAATGAACAACGGAGATCCTACCGGGATCCGTTCACCCCTTGGCGCGCACCATGTCGACGAAGAGTGCGTGAACCCGGTGGTCACCGGTCAGTTCCGGGTGGAATGACGTCGCCAGGGCGTTTCCCTGACGTACGGCGACGATATGGCCGCCGTGCTCGGCGATCACCTCGGCCCGGGCGCCGACCGATTCCACCCAGGGGGCGCGGATGAAGACGCCCTCGACCGGGCCGCCCTCGATCCCGGCGACCTCGACGGCGGCCTCGAAGGACTCGTTCTGCCGCCCGAAGGCGTTACGACGCACGATCATGTCGATACCGCCGATGGTCTCCTGGCCCGAGCGCGGGTCGAGGATCTTGTCGGCCAGCAGGATCATTCCGGCGCAGGTGCCGTAGACCGGCATGCCGGCGCGGACCCGCTCGCGCAGTGGTTCCAGCATGCCGAACAGGGCGGCGAGCTTGGACATCGTGGTGGATTCGCCGCCGGGTATGACGAGACCGTCGACCTCGGCGAGCTCTTCGGGGCGCCGGACCGGCCTGGCCAGGGCGTCTGCCGAGGCCAGGGCGATCAGGTGCTCCCGTACGTCGCCCTGGAGAGCCAGGACTCCGATCACAGGGGTGTCGCTCATCTGTGACTACCAGCCGCGGTTGGCGTAGCGCTCGGCCTCGGGCAGGGTGTCGCAGTTGATGCCGACCATGGCCTCGCCCAGGTTGCGGGAGGCGTCCGCGATGATCTTCGGGTCGTCGTAGAAGGTGGTGGCCTTCACGATGGCGGCGGCGCGCTTGGCCGGGTCGCCGGACTTGAAGATGCCGGAGCCGACGAAGACGCCCTCGGCGCCGAGCTGGCGCATGAGCGCGGCGTCGGCCGGGGTGGCGACGCCACCGGCGGAGAACAGCACGACGGGCAGCTTGCCGAGCTCGGCGACCTCCTTCACCAGCTCGTACGGGGCGCGGAGCTCCTTGGCGGCGGCGTACAGCTCGTTGTTGTCGTAGCCGCGCAGCCGGGCGATCTCGTTCTTGATCTGGCGCAGGTGGCGGACCGCTTCGACGACGTTGCCGGTGCCGGCCTCGCCCTTGGAGCGGATCATGGCCGCGCCCTCGGCGATGCGGCGCAGCGCCTCGCCCAGGTTGGTGGCGCCACAGACGAACGGCGTGGTGAAGGCGAACTTGTCGCTGTGGTTGACCTCGTCGGCCGGGGTGAGGACCTCCGACTCGTCGATGTAGTCGACACCGAGGGACTGCAGGACCTGCGCCTCGACGAAGTGGCCGATGCGGGACTTCGCCATCACCGGGATGGAGACGGCCTCGATGATCTCTTCGATCATGTTCGGGTCGGACATCCGGGCCACGCCGCCGTCCTTGCGGATGTCGGCGGGCACCCGCTCCAGGGCCATGACGGCCACGGCGCCCGCGTCCTCGGCGATCTTCGCCTGTTCGGCGTTGACGACGTCCATGATCACGCCGCCCTTGAGCTGCTCGGCCATGCCGCGCTTCACGCGGGCGGTGCCGGTAGCCGGGGAGTCGGCGGACTGCGGGGTGCTGGGAAGCGTGGACACGGATCGACCTCACTCGGAGAAAAAGATGCTGAAAGTGCTGGGTGATGCACTGCAGAGCAAACTCTCCGGGACCAGTCCACGACAAGGGCCAATAAGAAGCCGGTGGATCGTTTTGGCCGTGTACGGCCGTGTACGGCCGCGTACCGCCCCGTACGGCCCCGTACGGAACGGGCGGCGGCCGCATCCGGGTCAGCTGACCGGGCGGTCCGCCAGGGCCACAGGCGGCTC
The DNA here is from genome assembly GCF_045207415.1 of Streptomyces sp. NBC_00873. Classification (NCBI taxonomy): domain Bacteria; kingdom Bacillati; phylum Actinomycetota; class Actinomycetes; order Kitasatosporales; family Streptomycetaceae; genus Streptomyces; species Streptomyces sp. NBC_00873. The sequence goes on along the minus strand of NZ_CP108803.1, from coordinate 7,432,497 downwards.
GTCGTCCATCTCGAAGGCCAGCGGGAACGGTGCGTGCCCGGCCAGCCGGAACCAGCGCACCGTGCGGTGGCGGCGCAGCGCCCGCGCCGCGCGCACCGCGTCGTTGTGGAACCGCCGCGCCATCGGCACCCGGCGCACGGCCGCGGCCAGTTCGGACGCCGCCTCCTCACCGCCGGGAATCTCCTTCACCGCCTCCACCTGCGCCGTCTCGCCGAACACCGCCCGCAGCGCTGTGCTGAGCTCGCTCTCCGCCACCTCACGCTGTTCCTCCTCGGACTGCCGGGCGGCGTGCGCGGCCTCGTACAGCACGATGGACGCGGCCGGGTCGAGGACACCGGACGTGGCCAGTTCCTGGGTGACCGAGGCGCGGCGCAGCAGCTGGGCGTCGAGGGCGGCGCGGGCGGCGTCGATCCGCGTGTGCAGCCGGTCCAGCCGTCCGGCGGTCCAGCTGAGATACAGGCCGATCGCGACGAGCGCGACGGCGATCCAGATGAGGGTTTCGATCACGGGCCGCAAGGCTACCGTCGAGGGCGCCCCGCCCCGCCCTCCGGCCCGCCGCAGCGCGGGACACCGGGCCGGGAGCCGGGGCCCGGCGGTGCCGATGATGCCGCCGCCCGCCGCCGGGAGCGGGGTGCCGACGCCCGTCCCTCAGCCGATCCCGCCGAGCGGCCCGTCAGCGAGACGGTCCTGCCAGGTACCGGTGATCAGGAAACCGTGAACGAGCTGAAGAAGGACACCGCGTGCGCGGTCCCGGCGGCCGGCCGGGCCACCGCCGACGGCCGGGCGGAGAACAGTGCCCGCGCCGCGTAACAGCGTTCTTCCGCTCGGTCCGGGGCCGCGGACGGCGGGGTTCCGACCCGGCCATCGTGTCCCCGCGGGAGGAGCGCCCGGGCCCGCCTCAGTCCCGGGCCAGCCCGAACCGGGCCCGCAGCCCCGTACGTTCGTCCGTCGCCACCGAGGCGGCCCCGTCCGTCACCGTCTCGTACACCGCGAGGATGTCCGCCCCCACCGTCGACCAGTCGAACCGTCGCACATGCGCCCGGCCACGGTCGCTCAGCTCCGCGCGCCGCTCCGGGTCGCCGAGCAACCGGATCGCCGCCGACGCCAGCGCCTGGGCGTCCTCGTTGGCGAACAGCTCGCCCGCCGCACCCAGGTCCAGTACCTGGGCGAACGCGTCCAGATCGCTGGCGAGGACCGGCGCGCCCGCCGACATCGCCTCGACCAGGATGATCCCGAAGCTCTCGCCACCCGTATTCGGCGCGACGTACACATCGACACTGCGCAGCAGCCGCGCCTTGTCCTCGTCGCTCACCATGCCGAGGAATTCGACGCGCTCGCGCATCGCCTCGGGCAGTGAGGCGACCGCCTCCTCCTCGTCGCCGCGCCCCGCCACCAGCAGCCTGGTCTCCGGGCGTGCGGCGAGGATGGCGGGCAGCGCCCGCATCAGGACGGGCAGGCCCTTGCGGGGCTCGTCGATACGCCCGATGAAGCCGATCGTCCCGCCCTGCCACTCGACCTTGGGCTCGGCCTTGTCGAAGAAGCCGACATCGACCCCGTTCGGGATGACGACCGCGTCGCCGCCGAGGTGCTCGACCAGGGTCCGGCGCGCGTACTCGCTCACCGCGATGCGCGCACTGATCTTCTCCAGCGCGGGCTGCAGGATCGGGTACGCGGCGATCATCGCGCGGGACCGCGGATTGGAGGTGTGGAACGTGGCGACGATCGGTCCCTGCGCGGCCCAGCAGGTGAGCAGGCCGAGTGACGGCGAGGTCGGCTCATGGATGTGGATCACATCGAAGGTGCCGTCGTGCAGCCAACGGCGCACCCGCGCCGCGGACAGGAAACCGAAATTCAGCCGGGCGACGGAGCCGTTGTACGGGACGGGCACAGCCCGGCCGGCCGACACCACGTACGGCGGCAGCGGCGTCTCGTCATCGGCGGGGGCCAGCACCGACACCTGGTGGCCCAGGCGGATCAGGTGTTCGGCCAGGTCACGGATGTGGAACTGGACGCCGCCCGGTACGTCCCAGGAGTACGGGCAGACGATGCCGATCTTCATGGCTGCTCTCCACGGGGTTCGAGGTCGGCGAGCCAGAGCCGCTGCAGCATGTGCCAGTCCTCCGGGTGCTCGGCGATTCCGGTGGCGAAGGCATCGGCCAGCGCCTGCGTCATCACAGACGTCTTCTCCGTGCGCGTACCTGACTCGGGCACCTCGACGGCCGGGTGGATCCGGGCCTTCATCACGGGAGTCGCGTCGTACCGGAGCGTCGCGGGCAGCAGCAGCGCGCCGGTCTGCTGGGCCAGCAGCGCGGGTCCGGCGGGCATCCGTGCCGTGGCACCGAAGAACTGCACCTCGACGCCGGAGGCGGAGAGGTCACGGTCGGCGACCAGGCAGACCAGTCCGCCGTCCCGCAGCCGCCGTGCCAGGGTGCCGAAGGCCGAGCCGCCGGTGTGCGGCAGTACCTCCATGCCGAGCCCCTCGCGGTAGGCGACGAACCGGTCGTACAGCGACTCGGGCTTCAGCCGCTCGGCGACCGTGGTGAACGGCACCTTCAGACCGGTGGTGACCCAGGCTCCCGCCAGGTCCCAGTTCCCCAGGTGCGGCAGCGCGAGGATCACACCGCGCCCGGCGTCCAGGCCCCCGGTCAGCCGGTGGACGTCCGCGACGTCCATGCCGGCCTTGATCCGCTCCGGGCTCCAGGTGGGCAGCCGGAACGACTCCATCCAGTAGCGCATGTACGAGCGCATCCCGGCCTTGGAGAGTGCGGCGAGCCGGGCCGGGCTCGCGTCCGGCACCACCCTGGCCAGGTTCGACTCCAGCCGCAGCACGCTCTTGCCGCGCCGCTTCCAGGCCTGGTCGGCGAGGGTACGGAAGAGCGCCTGGGCGGCCGGCTCCGGGAGCTTCTTGACCGCGCCCCAGCCGAGCCCGTACAGCCCGTCGGTCAGCCGGTCCTTCAGCACGGTCCTCGGTTCCCCGGCGCCGCTCACTGCGTCGCCTCGCTCCCCCGGTCCTCCGCGGCTGCCGCGTCGGCCTCCGCGGACTCGCGGCGCACGGTCACCACCCGCTGCACGAGCGTCACCAGGCTGCCCACGGCGACGATCCACAGCGCGATCGGCAGCAGGATGTCGATCCCCGGCACACCGAACGTGTGGAGCCCGGCGAGCCCGGCCGCCACCAGCGAGATGACCAGCCGCTCCGCCCGCTCCACCAGACCGTTGACCGCGACCGGCAGCCCGATCGACTCGCCCCGCGCCTTCGTGTAGGAGACCACCTGGCCGCTGGCCAGGCAGAAGATCGCCACCGCGCACATCACGTTGTCGTCGCCGTTGCCCGCGTACCAGAGTGCGAACCCACCGAAGATCGCCCCGTCGGCGACCCGGTCCAGGGTCGAGTCCAGGAAGGCGCCCCAGCGGCTGGAGATACCGGCCTGCCGGGCCATGTTGCCGTCGACGAGGTCGGAGAAGACGAAGATCGTGATGACGATCGTGCCCCAGAAGAACTCCCCCATGGGGAAGAAGACCAGCGCACCTGCCATCACTCCGGCCGTACCGATGAGCGTGACCGCGTCAGGGCTCACGCCGAGCCGGAGCAGCAGCGCGGCGAACGGTGTGAGGACACGCGTGAAAAATGCACGCGCGTACTTGTTCAGCATGGCCTTCCCGAGGGGTCGGTGGGCCGAGCGGCCCCTTCGGCCACCGGCTGGCCCATCGTAGTCACCAGTCGGACGCGTCCACTGTCCGGGCATCCGTCGTCGTGCGTCGGCGTCCGACGTATGGACGCAGCCCGACCGGAGTGGAAAGCTCGAATTACCGCGGGCGTCGTCGTAGCCGCCGCGGCGGCTCCTCGTGCCCGCGCCCTCCTTCTCCCCTCACCGCGCCAGGCAATCTCCCCGCACAGCGCACCCCACCGGGAGGCACATCATGGGCGACAAGGCACATGCACACACCGGGGCCGCCGGCAGAGCAGCAACGGCCGACCGGCCCTCCTCCATACGGAACGTGGTGCTGGTCGGCCACAGCGGATCAGGCAAGACCACCCTCGTCGAAGCCCTCGCGCAGACCGCCGGAGCGGTCAACCGGGCCGGCCGGGTCGAGGACGGCGGCACGGTCTCCGACTACGACGAGATCGAACACCGCCAGCAACGCTCCGTACAACTCTCCCTGGTCCCCGTCGAATGGGGCGGATACAAGATCAATCTGTTGGACACCCCCGGATACGCCGACTTCGTCGGGGAACTCAGGGCCGGTCTGCGGGCAGCGGACGCGGCCCTTTTCGTTGTCTCGGCGGCCCAGGAGGCCGACGCCGTGGCGGGCACCACCCGCGCCGTGTGGGAGGAGTGCGCCGCCGTCGGCATGCCGCGCGCCATCGTCGTCACCCACCTCGACACCGCCCGCACGTCCTTCGACGAGATGACCCGCGTCTGCGGCGAGATCTTCGGGGGCGACGACCCCGACGCCGTACTGCCGCTCTATCTGCCCGTGCTCGGCCCCGAGGGCCCGGACGGGCACGCCCCGCTGACCGGGCTCACCGGACTGCTCACGCAGCGTATCTTCGACTACTCATCCGGTGAACGGAAGGAGACCCCGCCCGCCGACGACCAGCACGCACCACTCCAGGACGCCCGTAACCGGCTGATCGAAGGGATCATCGCCGAGAGCGAGGACGAGACCCTGATGGACCGGTACCTCGGCGGCGAGGACATCGACATCAAGACCCTGATCGACGACTTGGAGCGCGCCGTCGCCCGCGACGCCTTCCACCCCGTCCTCACGGCGGCGCCCGCAGGCGAGGACGCCCGCCAGGGCATCGGCACGGTCGAACTCCTGGATCTGATCACCGGGGGCTTCCCGACCCCGCTGGAGCGCCCGCTGCCCGCTGTCACCACGCCGAGCGGCGCCCTCCGCCCCGCCCCGTCCTGCGACCCCGACGGACCGCTGGTCGCCGAAGTCGTCAAGACGGCCTCCGACCCGTACGTCGGCCGCGTCTCCCTGGTCCGCGTCTTCTCGGGCACGCTGCGGCCCGACGAAACGATCCACGTCCTCGGCCACGGACTCACCGACCCCGGCCACGAACCGCGTCCCTTCCACGAGGCAGAGGTCCGCGTCGGCGCGCTGTCCGCCCCGTTCGGCAAACAGCAGCGCGCCCTGACCAGCTGCATCGCCGGGGACCTGGCCTGCGTCGCCAAACTGGGCGGCGCCGAGACCGGGGACACCCTCTCGGCTCCGGAGGATCCGCTGCTGATGGAGCCCTGGTCCATGCCCGACCCGCTGCTGCCGCTCGCCATCGAGGCCCACAGCAAGGCGGACGAGGACAAGCTCTCCCAGGGGCTCGCGCGGCTCGTCGCCGAGGACCCGACGATGCGCCTCGAACAGAACCAGGACACCCATCAGGTGGTTCTGTGGTGCCTCGGCGAGGCCCATCAGGACGTGGCACTGGACCGGCTGCGCACCCGGTACGGGGTACAGGTCGACGCCGTCTCCCACAAGGTGTCCCTGCGCGAGACGTTCGCCGGCCCGTCGAGCGGCCGCGGACGGCACGTCAAACAGTCCGGCGGCCACGGCCAGTACGCCATCTGCGAGATCGAGGTGGAGCCGCTGCCACCCGGTTCGGGCATCGAATTCGTCGACAAGGTGGTCGGCGGAGCCGTACCCCGCCAGTTCATTCCGTCCGTGGAGAAGGGGATACGCGCCCAGGCCGCCCGCGGAGTGGCGGCCGGCCACCCCCTCGTCGACGTGAGGATCACCCTGCGGGACGGAAAGGCCCACTCCGTGGACTCATCCGACGCGGCGTTCCAGGCTGCGGGCGCACTGGCCCTCCGAGAAGCGGCCACGGAGACCCGGATCCAGCTCCTCGAACCTGTGTCCGAGGTCCAGGTCCTCGTCCCCGACGACTACGTGGGACCGGTCATGAGCGATCTGTCGGGGCGGCGCGGCCGGGTGGTCGGCACCGAGCAGTCAGGTGCGGGGCGCACGCTCGTGCGGGCCGAGGTGCCTGAGCTGGAGATCGGCCGGTACGCGATCGACCTGCGCTCCCTGTCGCACGGCACCGGCCGGTTCGACCGGTCGTACGCCCGGCACGAACCGATGCCACCGCAGCTCGCCGATCGCCTCCGCGAACAGCAGGAAAACACTACAAACAGTGCGTAATCGGCGGCCCGCCCGCCCTTGTCCACAAGGGCGGGCGGAGCTCCGATCCGGACGATACGCTGTGGTCCCAGCTCAGAAGGTGTGCCGGGCACGGCAGTTGGGAAACAGCCGCAGGAGCGGTTCCTTGGCGGCAAGTGGGGGCGACAGTGGCCAACGACGGATTCGATTTCTCTCCCGGAGCGCAGATCCCGCTCCAGGGGGCGGCCGGACAGGCGGTGGCGACGAACGCCCTCGCCTCCGCCGCGTACCGCGACAGCCCGGTGGCAGAGATCCTCAAGGCCGACAGCGAGTGGCACAAGTCCAAGGTCGAGGAGGGCCGGTCCAAGCTCTTCAAGAGCAAGTACTTCACTCCCAACCTCGGCGAGGCATTCTCCCGCGCCGTCCAGGAGCGCATGCTGGGCGGCGCCCGCAAGGCCCTCATCCAGTCCTTCGGCACCGATCCGCAGACCGTCGTCGAGCACTGCCTGTCCGCGACCCGGCTCCGCAAGGCACGGGACACCAAACTGACCCTGGTGACCGCGCTCTTCGGCTTCCTCTTCCTGCCCGGACTGCTTCTGTGGGTCCTCGCGTTCCGCCTCCGCGACGGCCTGGGTTCCACCAAGGACAAGGCCCTCGGCGCCCTCGGCATCGCCCTGCTCCCCGTCATCGGCATCGTGGCCCTGATCTTCCTGATCAAACTGCCGGTCGGCGGTCTCCTCGCGCTGTACCTGCGCGCGATGATCGTCGCCCCCGTCATCGGCTGGCTGATCGCCAAACGGATCGCCGAGACCTCCGCCAAGGACATGCGCGCCCGCTGGGAGGGGCTGCTCTCCGGCGGCGGGGTCATCGCCAAGATCCCCGAGGCCGTACCGAAGAATCCCAACGAGACCGCCCGCGAGGCGCTGCGCCAGGGGCTGGAGAAGCTGTCGGCCGAACAGCAGTCCAACTCCGTCTTCTATGCCGGCCCCAAGGGCATCCTCGGCATGGGCACCCGCTGGGGCAGCTGGCAGCTCGCCGAGGAGCTCGTCTCCAAGGAACCCGGCAAGGAGTTCCACCAGTTCCGCAGCTGGGACCTGATACGCGTCATCCACGACCAGCTCAAGCAGCTGGAACGCGGACCGCTGCACACCGGCGGATTCACCACGCCCTCGGTCACCCACTGGATCGTCTCGCCCGTCGGTGAGAACGCCGACTCGGTCTCCCGTCCGGAGGGCGAGGACGTCGCCACCTTCCAGATCAAGCCGCACGAGATACAGCGGATCTGCAACCATCAGCAGTTCGGCAGCGGCGACCGCCACTACCTGGGTGTCCAGTTCACCCTCTGGGACGGCCAGTTGGTCATCACCATGATGATCACCGTCACAGTGCTCCACGAGACGCTCCGGATCGAGGTCACCGGGCACGCTCTCGGCCCCGTCCACTCGCTCTTCACGAGCAAGCCCGAGGCCAAGACGAAGACGGTCAACAAGACCGTCAGATTCTGGGAGACCCGCAAGATCACTCTCCCGCTGGTGGAGTCCAAGGAGGTCGTCCGCCTGGCCCTGCGCGCCCCCTTCACCTGGTACCCGCCGCTCCTCGACTACCTGGGCGGCAAGATCACCCTCCCGGAGCCGTTCGGCCTGCGCCACGCCTGGGCAGAGAAGCCGTGGCGCCACCGCTTCATGGCGGACGACGCGATGCGCGCCGCCACCCCCGTCCTGCGTGCCGTGCACAACGCGGCCATGCGTGTCCTGGACGAGAACGGTGTCGACACGGAGCGCTTCGACAACCGGTCCATGATCCTCAGCGGACTGGTGCAGGACCCGATCCCCAAGAAGGCCGACCTGTACGACGCGTAGGGCAGACGGAAGAGGCGCCCGGGGCATCCCGGGCGCCTCGTGCTCGTACCGCCGCTCAGACCGCGGGCCAGGCCTCGGCCAGCATCTTCCGGGTATCGGCGAGCAGCTGCGGCAGCACCTTCGTGTGACCGACGACCGGCATGAAGTTGGTGTCACCGCCCCAGCGCGGCACCAGGTGCTGATGCAGATGCGCGGCAATGCCGGCGCCCGCCACCGTTCCCTGATTCATCCCGATATTGAAACCGTGCGCCCCCGAGGCCGCCCGCAGCGCCGTCATCGCCCGCTTGGTGAAGTCGGCCAGCTCCAGCGTCTCCTGACCGTCCAGCTCCGTGTAGTCGGCGACATGCCGGTACGGCACCACCATCAGATGTCCACCGTTGTACGGATACAGGTTCAGCACGGCATAGACCTTCTCGCCGCGCGCCACGATGAGCCCGTCCTCGTCCGACTTTGCCGGGATCGCACAGAACGGACAGCCGTCGCCGGCCTCCGGGCCGGTCGGCTTGTTCTCACCCTGGATGTACGCCATCCGGTGGGGCGTCCACAGGCGCTGGAACGCGTCGGGCGTTCCCACTCCGATCTGCTGCTCCGGCTCAGTCGTCATGCAGATCAGCATATTGCTTCACTCCTGCGGAGCGTGTCGCCGGGGCCGCCCCCCATCGCCGGGCGACGATCCTGAGGCCATGAGCGACCAGCCCTCGGACTCCTCCACTCCTCTCCGGTTCACGCGCTGGGAGCAGAACACGGAGGTACCGCTCTTCGTCGCGTCGCTGGTCTTCCTCCTCGGGTACGCGGTCCGCGTCCTCGCTCCCTCCACCACCCAGCCGTGGCACGACCTGGCCCTGATCCTGGTCGCCGCCACCTGGTTCCTCTTCGCGGCGGACTATGCCGTACGGATCCGGCTCAGCGGCCAGGGTCTCCGTTTCCTGCGCAGTCACTGGTTGGACACAGTGGTGCTGGTGCTCCCGCTGCTGCGGCCGTTGCGTCTGATCCGGGTCTACACAGCGGTCCAGCGGAAGAGGGAGCAGCCGCGGCTGAGCCTGCACGCCCGTGTGATCGCCTACGCCGGTGTGACCGCCCTGCTGCTCGGATTCTCGGCCGCGCTGGCCGTGTACAAGCAGGAGCGCGCGGCGCCGGGCGCCACGATCCGGACGTTCGGCGACGCGGTGTGGTGGGCGTGCGCGACGCTCACCACGGTCGGATACGGGGACGTCACACCGGTCACGCCGAGCGGCAGGGCCATCGCGGCCGGCCTGATGGTCTGCGGTCTGGCACTCCTGGGGGCCGTGACGGGTTCGTTCTCGTCGTGGCTGGTGCAGGTCTTCACCCGGGAGGACGAGAAGAGGCCCCCGGAGCGCGGTTAGCGCTCCGGGGGCCTCCCGGGGGGCCGGGTCAGACCTGGACGCGGTCCTCGACGGCCTTCTGGATCTTGGCGATGGCGTCCTCGACCGGAATGCCGTTCTCCTGCGATCCGTCGCGGTAGCGGAAGGAGACGGCGCCGTTGGCCATGTCCTCGTCACCCGCGATGATCATGAAGGGCACCTTGGCCTTCTGCTGGTTGCGGATCTTCTTCTGCATCCGGTCCGAGGAGGCGTCCACCTCGACCCGCAGACCCTTCTTCCTGGCCTGCGCAGCGAACTCCTGGAGGTACGGGATGTGCGCGTCGCCGATCGGGATGCCGACCGCCTGGACCGGGGCCAGCCAGACCGGGAACGCACCCGCGTAGTGCTCCAGCAGCACCGCGAAGAAGCGCTCGATGGAACCGAACAGGGCGCGGTGGATCATGACCGGGCGCTGCTTGGTGCCGTCCGGGCCGGTGTACTCCAGATCGAAGCGCTCCGGCAGGTTGAAGTCGAGCTGCACGGTCGACATCTGCCAGGTACGGCCAATGGCGTCCTTGCACTGGACCGAGATCTTCGGGCCGTAGAAGGCGGCGCCACCCGGGTCCGGGACCAGGGGCAGTCCCTGCTTCTCGGCGACCTGGCGCAGCGTCTCGGTCGCTTCTTCCCAGACCTCGTCGGGTCCGACGAACTTCTCCGGGTCCTTGGTGGACAGCTCCAGGTAGAAGTCGGTCAGACCGTAGTCGCGCAGCAGGTTCAGGACGAAGGTGAGCGTCCTGTCCAGCTCCTCCGCCATCTGCTCCTTGGTGCAGTAGATGTGCGCGTCGTCCTGCGTGAAGCCGCGCGAGCGGGTCAGACCGTGCACCACACCCGACTTCTCGTACCGGTACACCGTGCCGAACTCGAAGAGACGCAACGGCAGTTCACGGTACGAACGGCCGCGCGCGTCGAAGATCAGGTTGTGCATCGGGCAGTTCATCGGCTTGAGGTAGTAGTCCACCCCGTCGTCGAGCTGCATGGGCGGGTACATGCCGTCGGCGTACCAGTCCAGGTGACCGGACTTCTCGAAGAGCTTGCCCTTGGTGGCGTGCGGGGAGTAGACGAACTCGTAGCCCTCCTCCTCGTGCCGCCTGCGCGAGTAGTCCTCCATGGCCCGGCGGATGATGCCGCCCTTGGGGTGGAAGACCGCGAGGCCGGGGCCGATCTCGTCGGGGAAGGAGAAGAGGTCCAGCTCGTTGCCGAGCTTGCGGTGGTCCCGCTTGGCGGCCTCCTCCAGGAACTCCAGGTGCGCCTTGAGCTCGTCCTTGGTGGGCCACGCGGTGCCGTAGATGCGCTGGAGCATCGGGTTCTTCTCACTGCCCCGCCAGTACGCCGCGGCGTTCCGCATCAGCTTGAACGCCGGAATGTTCCGGGTGGTCGGCAGGTGCGGACCGCGGCAGAGGTCCTTCCAGCACAGGTCGCCGGTCTTCGGGTCGAGGTTGTCGTAGATGGTCAGCTCGCCGCCGCCCACCTCGACATCCGCGCCGTCCCCGGCGTTCTCGACGGAGTCGGAGCCCTTGATGCCGATGAGCTCCAGCTTGTACGGCTCGTCGGCCAGCTCCTCGCGGGCGGCCTCGTCGGTGACGACCCGGCGGGAGAACCGCTGTCCCCGCTTCTGGATCTCCTGCATCTTCTTCTCGATGGCCTTGAGGTCCTCGGGCGTGAACGGCTTCTCGACGTCGAAGTCGTAGTAGAAGCCGTCCTTGACCGGCGGGCCGATGCCGAGCTTGGCCTCCGGGAAGAGCTCCTGCACCGCCTGCGCCATGACGTGCGCGGTGGAGTGCCGGAGGATGTTCAGGCCGTCCTCGGAGGAGATCTCGACGGGCTCGACGACCTCGCCGTCGGCGACGACGTACGCGAGGTCCTTCAGCTCACCGGCAACCCGGGCGGCGACAACGGTGCGCTCGCCGGGGAAGATCTCGGCAGCCGTAGTGCCCGTCGTCACCACGCGCTCTTCCCGCTCGGAATCGCGTTGGATGATCACACGGACGTCTGACACCGGTCTCTCCTGACTGAAGGGGGGTGCGCGCCATATTCCACTGCGCACGCAAGAAGAATCGTACCGAGCCGACGGCCCCCTTCGCGAAAGGGTTCGTTCCGGCAGTCGGCGGTCACCGTGCCGGGCCCCTCTCTGACGGCTATTCGCCCGTGCAGGCCTCCTCGAAGTAGTCGACGTTCTCCTGGAGCGATTTCATCAGCCGGTCCCGTTCCGCCTCGTCGACCTGTACGGGCACCACCTGCGAGGCCCGGGTCAGCCGCCGGAAGCCGCCCCGGCTCTCCAGCCGCCCCTCCACCCGGATCGGCAGTCCGACGAGGTGGGCGTGGCCCGCGATCCGGTACGCCTCCTCGTCGAGCTCCAGCCGCACGTGCGGCACCTCGGCGCCCGCCAGCACCCGCAGCCGCACGATTCCCGCGCCGCGCGGTCCCGAGCGGCGCAGCCGGACGACCGCACCGGTGATCCGGACCGCGACGGCGGGTTCGTCCTGCTGGTAGCGGGCTCCCGCCCGGCGCAGGGCGGGCAGGTCGCCCGGCGAGAACTCCACCGGTTCGGGCCGGGCGGGGCAGCCTTCGGGGGTTCCTGCGGCAAGTGCCCAGGCGAGAGAGATCCTCGTTCCCTCCGAGCCGCGGACCAGCGCGATCACGGACTCGGTCAGCTCCCGGCTGACGCCCGCCTCGACGGCGCTGTCGAAGGCTTCCATGCCTCCGGTGGCGCGCTGGAAGTCGATGGCTTCGCGGGTGGCGTGCAGGGCGTGGTAAAGCCGTACGGCGACGGCCCGGCCGGTTTCGACGGGGAGACAGGCGGTGAGGTCGCGGCCGCCCGGCGCGGGCCCGACGAGGATGCCTTCGAGCGCGGCGAGGGCCCTTCGGCGGTGGCGTGCGCCGTGGAACCCGGTACGGGCCCGCACAGCGAGCGCTCCGGCGAGCAGGATCTGCCGGGCCGCGGCGCGCAGCTGCTCCGCAGCAGTCCAGCCGGCCGCTCCGGCGGCGCTCGCGGGACCGGCGGCGCCGTCGGGGACATCGCGCCACCAGCGGATCTCGTCGCTGGGCACGGCGAGGGAGACCAGCACGTCGCGGGCGGAGGGGGCGGCGCTGCGGGCGAGCGCCGTGAGTGCTTCGCCGAGCAGGTCCTCGCTGTCGGGGAAGGCGGTGGTGTCGGGTACGAGGAGGCTCGTGCCGCCGTAGGGTGCCGCGGCCCCCGGTGGGGTCCACCGGCTGTAGCGTCCGGCCGCACCGCCGCGGCGGTGCCAGCCGTGCCGGTCGAGCAGGGCGCCGAGGACCGCGGGGTCGACGCGGGCGGGGTCGGGGATGTCCCCGGAGGGTGGCAGGGCGGTGGGCCAGTGGGTCACGGTCTCGCTGGGGTGTGGTCGCGTGCCCGACGGGATCGTGCTGTCGGCGGGCTCGTCCATCGGCCGGTGCATCAGGGTCTCCCTCCCGCCCCGACCCGCGTCATGATCTCGCAGAGCGCGCGGTCGTCGAATATGCGCGTGGTCGGGATCCGCACAGTGGTCCTGTGCCGGCCTGTCACCGCGTGGCCGGCCAGGTCGGTCCAGTAGCAGCAGTGCCGCAGGTCGAGCCGTTCGTGCCCGGCGCGCAGCCAGTCGTCCTGGCTGCGCGGTACGAGCATCACGACCAGGATCTTGTGCACCGACACGGGCGTCCGGGCGAGCTTCACGAGGTGGGCGTTGTCCAGCGTGAAGGCGAACGTCGGTCCGGGTGGGTGCGGCGGTATCTGGTAGGTGCATTTGAGCTGCACCTTGATGGTCACCTCGTCGTCGACGGTGTGGCCGGGGGCGCCGTGGCTGACATGCCAGTCGATGCCGTTGTCGGGAAAGGGCTGCGACAGGGAGCACCCCGCCGCGGCCGCGACCGCGTGCAGGTAACCCACCTGAAGGGTCTCCATGCAGGCGGTGGTGGCGAGTGTGCCGCGCAGCGGAGCGATCCGCTGGGGCAACAGCCCGCTCGGGTCGGGCTGCGCGAGCGCCATGGCTCCGTATGCCTTCCGGGCTGTGCCGATCGGTTGGTTCGGTCGATGCGTCCTCAGACAACTTCCTTGCCTGTCCTCTGTGTTGTCACCGCAGCGAGCGGTCCGCAAACGGCGTATCAGGCAAAGGGCGCGGGTATCACCGAATCGGGCAGGGGAATCACGCCATCTGCCGGTCAGGCACGAGGAGTTCGGGGATGACTCACTGGTACGAGGGGCCGCTGGCCGCTTTTGACACCGAGACAACGGGAGTGGACGTCGAGGAGGACCGGATCGTTTCGGCCGCCCTGGTCGTCCAGGACGCGGCGGGCGGGCGCATGCGCGTCACCCGCTGGCTGGTGAATCCGGGGGTTCCGGTGCCCGTGGGGGCGACCGAGATCCACGGTCTGACCGATGACCATCTGCAGCGCAACGGCCGGTGGCCCGCGCCCGTGGTGGAGGAGATAGCCCGGGCACTGGCCGAGCAGTGCGCGGCCGGACGCCCGCTCGTCGTGATGAACGCACCGTTCGATCTGACGCTGCTCGACCGGGAGCTGAAGCGGCACCGGGCGTCGTCACTGGCCGGCTATCTGGGGAACACGCCGCTGTGCGTGCTGGATCCCCGGGTCCTGGACAAGCACCTGGACCGCTACCGCAAGGGGCGGCGCACGCTCACCGATCTCTGTGCGCTGTACGAGGTGATGCTGGACGGCGCTCATGACGCGGCGGCCGATGCGGCGGCGTCGCTGGAGTTGGTACGGGCGGTGGGGCGGCGCTTTTCGTCGCGGCTGGAGCGGCTGTCCCCGGCGGAGCTGCACGCGCTGCAGACGGTGTGGCATGCGGCGCAGGCGCGCGGTCTGCAGGCGTGGTTCGCGAAGAGCGGGACGCCGGAGACAGTGGATCCGGCCTGGCCGCTGCGTCCTGAGCTGCCCGCCGCTGCGTGATCCCGGACGCCCCGGCGTGGTTCCGGACACGCAGAGGCCGGTCCGTCGGTGGTGCTGACGGACCGGCCTCTCCCGGGGTGGGCGATACTGGTTTCGAACCAGTGACCTCTTCGGTGTGAACGAAGCGCTCTCCCACTGAGCTAATCGCCCGGGAACGGACTGAACCATACAGGTCTCGGCGGGTGTGGTTCAAACTGCTTCGAGTCGGGCCGCCAGTCCTCTGCGTCCCGACCGCATCATCAGGGCGTGGTTCGCCCGGAACACCGCGCGTCCGGGCACCGCGAGCAGCCGCATGATCCGCCGCCGCACCTCGACCTCCTGCTCGTACGTGGCGCGGCTGCCGGTGCCTTGTGCGGTGACGGTCCAGCGGGCCCAGCCGTCGAGGTCGCCGTCGAGGGTCACTTCGAGGACCCCCGCCGCCGGGTCGCGGCGGCTCGCGCGGACGGTCATGACCAGGTCGTACGGGAGGGCGGAGCGGATGCGTATGGTTCCGGTGGTGTCGTCGACCGAGGTGACCTCGCGAACCTGCGGCCACCACTGCGGGTACTCCTCGGCGCGTTCCAGGATTCCGTACACGGCATCGGGCGGGGCGGATACGTCCCAGATGCTCACAAAGCGGTAGTGGCTCCAGTCCATGGGTCCCAGTCTGCGCGTACTCAGTCCCGTACCTGAGTATCCGAGCGCATGTCCGGATCTGTGGGCCGCGCCACACTCCCGGATATGGAACATGTGCCGCCGCCCGCCGAGGAATTGGCGCTCCTCGACCGCGAACTGGTCCGGCTGGACGCCCGCCGGATGCAGCTGCTGACCCGTCGTGCCTGGCTGGTGAGTGTGCTGCAGCCGCCGGCCGCGTCTGGGGGACCGGCGTCCGCGGCGCCTTCCGGACCGGCGCAGCCGTATCCGCAGTGGCCCGCGCCCCCGTTCGGCTCTCCCGGTGCGCCGGTCCCGCCGCGCAACGCCCAGAATGTGCTGCTGAGTCTCGGCGGACTGCTGCTGACGATCGCGGCGATCGCGTTCACCCTGGTCAGCTGGGGTCATCTGGGGATAGGCGGCCGCTCGGCGGTGCTCGCCCTGGTGACGGTCGCGGCGTCGGCCGCGCCCGCGCTGCTGCTGCGCCGCGGTCTGTCCTCGACGGCCGAGTCGCTCGGTGCACTGGCTCTGGTGCTGATGGTGCTGGATGCGTACGCGCTGCACGCGGTGGCGGCGCCGGACACGGACGGTCTCGGGTTCACCGCGGTCGCGTCGGCGGTGCTCGCGGTGGTGTGGACGGCGTACGGTCTGGCACTCGGCAAGCTTCGCCTGCCGCTGCCCGTGGCCGTGGTGAGTGCGCAGTTCACGTTGGTGCTGTGGGCGTGGTCGGCGGATGCCTCGGCCTCGGTCTTCGGTTGGGCGCTGGTGCTGACAGCGATGCTGGACTCTGCGATCGCCCGGTGGGGCAAGGGTGTTGGGGTCCGGGTGACCGCGTCCGTCTGCGGATGCGTGACGGGGCTCTCCGGGGCGCTGGTGGCGCTGGCGCAGTCGGTGACGGCTGGTTCGCCCCTCTCCGCCGTGGCCCCGGGGGCACTGTTGCTGGTGGGCGCGGCGGTCGCACTGTTCGCGGTGTGGCGGGCGCCGAAGGAGATCGCGGTGGCCGGTGGAGTGGTGGCCGGGCTGGCGGTGGTCGCGGCGGCAGGTGGTGTGCTGCGCGCGGGGGTCGCCGAGGACTGGTCGGTTCCGGTGTATCTGCTGTGCGGTCTGGTGCTCTGTGCGGCGGTACGGGCTCCGCTGCCGCGTCCGGCCGGGCAGGGCGTGCTGTGGGCGTCGGCTGCGGTGGCCTCGGGCGCGGTGCTGGCGGCTGCGCCGGCGGCCGCCATGACGCTGGCGGGTCCGGTGTCGCGGCGGGCCCCGGTGTGGTCGGGTGCGCCGGACGGCAGCGTGCGCGGTGCGCTGGGGCTGGAGGGTGCGCAGTGGTCGCAGCTGTACACGGCGCCGGTGATTCTGCTCGTGGTGGCCGGTCTGCTGGGGGCGGCGCACCGCTGGTGGCCCCAGTGGGTGCGGGTGGCCGGTGCGGTGATCTCCCCCGGCGAATCGTGGCGGGGTGCGGCGGGGGCCGGTGCGCTGGTGACCGGGTGGGCGGGGCTGCTGGTGGTGCCCGTTGCGCTGGACGCTCCGTACGCGGCCGCGGTGGTGGTGCAGTCGGTGCTGGTCGCGGCGCTTCTCGCCGGGGCGGTACAGGTGTTGCGTCGTGGGGCGGGCCCGGTCGCGCCGGCGGCGCTGGTGTGCGGTGCGGTCGGGGCGGTGAGCGCTGGCGCGCTGTCACTGGCTGCGGAGCCCGCCACCTATGCGGTGTTCGGGGCGCTGCTGGTGCTGTTCGCAGCGGCCGCGGCGGGGACGCGTGCCGAGGGGTCACCGACGGCCCGGGTGGTGCAGGGAGTTCTGGCGTGTGCGGCCGTGGTGTGCGGGATGGTGCTCGCCGGGGCCGTCGGGGTGTCGCTGGAGCTCGCGACGTACCGGGCCGCGCCGATCATGGTGGTCGTCCCCGCGCTGACGGTGCTGCTCGGGGCGCGGCTGCGGGGCGGCCCGTCGGCGCTGCCGGTCGAGCTGACCGGCGCCGTGGCGGGTGCGGTGGCGGTCGGGATGGCCGCGCCGGACAGGCCGTACCTGGCGCTGGTGCTCGCGCTGTGCGGGGTGCTGGCGGCGGGTACGGCGGTGCGTGCGGAACGGCGGCCGGCGGCCGGGTATGTGGCGGTGGTCCTGTTCGTCCTGGCGACGTGGGTGCGGTTGTCGGCTTCCGGGGTGTCGACTCCGGAGGCGTACACCCTGCCGGTGACGGTGCCCGTGCTGGTGGTCGGTGTGGTACGGCGGCGCCGCGATCCGGCGGCGTCCTCGTGGACGGCGTACGGGGCGGGTCTTGCGGCGACGCTGATGCCGAGTCTCGTCGCGGCCTGGACCGACCCGTCGTGGGTGCGGCCGCTGCTGCTCGGCGTGGTGGCGCTGGCACTCACGCTCGCCGGGGCCCGGCTGCGGCTGCAGGCGCTGCTGCTGCTCGGCGGCGCGGTGCTGGCGTTGGACGCCCTGCACGAACTGGCGCCCTATGTGGTTCAGGTGGTCGGCGCGCTGCCGCGCTGGCTGCCGCCTGCGCTCGCGGGTGTGCTGCTGCTGGTGGTCGGGGCGACGTACGAGCAGCGGCTGCGGAATGCGCGGCGGCTGAAAGACGCCCTGGGCCGGATGCGCTGAGGGAACACGTGATCGGAGTTGAGATTTCCGGCCTTCACCTGGGAATTGAGATCGCGCAGAACCCGCTTGTCGACGCAACTGCGCAGGAATGCGACGGAGTTCTGGAAGACATCGGGCACATTGCCCGCGGAGGCCTGGGTGTTGAACTTCTTCCAGAAATTCTCGTACGTCCTGGAAGTCCGTCTCGACCTTGATGTTCGGATGCTTCTTCTCGAACAGCGCGATCGTCTTGTTGATCAGTGCGGCCCGCTTCTGACCACCCCACGTTGAGAAAGCGCCTGCTGGGACAGCTGGGCATCGAAGGGGGCAACGTCAACGGTTGGGACGGAATCCGTCGAAGCGCTTGAACCTCGCGGCACGGGGTACGCGGCGGGCCGGCGAGGGCGTGCGGACGGGGCTCGTACCGCCGCGGAAACGGGCGGGAGGGCGCCCGATCGGTGCGGGAAACGCAGAGGGTCCGTGAGACTCTGCAGTCTTACGGACCCTCTGTCCCGGTGGGCGATACTGGTTTCGAACCAGTGACCTCTTCGGTGTGAACGAAGCGCTCTCCCACTGAGCTAATCGCCCGGGCACACCGCAAACATTACCCCATGTCAGCGGCGCTCTCGGACCACCCCCGGGTCACTCGTGGATCTTCCACGGCATCGTGATTCCGAACTTCCAGACATAGATCCCGCCCAGCACGGCGATGATCACGAGTCCGATCACGGTGAGGATGATGTTGCGCCGCCGAACCTTCGGATCGAGCGCCTTCTGAGCGGCCTCGGTGACCTTCCGGCGCGTCCAGTGCAGCACCAGCTGCGCCCAGACGAACTCGGTCGCCCAGATCGCCATGCCGCCGAAGATCACCAGCCAGCCGGGCCCGGGCAGGGGCAGCATGACGATGCCCCCCACGACCACGGCGAGGCCGACCACGAAGACGCCGACCTGCCAGCTCAGATGCAGAGCCCTGGACGCCTTGACGAACCCGGGCGCCCGGGAGCCGAGCGCCCGCTTCTCCTTGACCACACCCTCGGTGACGCCCGGCGCCACTTCCCCCGTCACGTCCCCCGTGGCGGGCGCCGAGGTCGCCGTTCCGGCAGCCTCGCCCCGCGCGTCACTCTCCGCATTCATGGGCCCAACCTACCGGAACGGCCTTTGTCACCGGAATGGCCGCATAACCCAAAGTTACACACCGCCGCACGAGCGACCTGAAGGGCCACAAAAGGGTCAGAGGGGTTTACAACGCCACCGTAGGTGGCATGTCGATTTCGCCGACGTGCGAATCCCCGAGCGCACACTGAGCGAAAGGCCCTGGCGCTTATGAACACCACGGTCAGCTGCGAGCTGCACCTGCGCCTCGTTGTGTCGAGCGAGTCCTCACTGCCTGTACCCGCGGGCCTGCGGTATGACACGGCCGATCCGTATGCCGTGCACGCCACCTTCCACACCGGAGCGGAGGAGACGGTCGAATGGGTATTCGCCCGCGACCTCCTTGCCGAGGGGCTGCACAGGCCCACCGGCACCGGAGACGTCCGCGTCTGGCCATCCCGTAGTCACGGCCAGGGCGTCGTCTGCATCGCGCTGAGCTCCCCAGAGGGCGAAGCCCTGCTCGAGGCCCCGGCCAGGGCCCTGGAGTCGTTCCTGAAGCGGACCGACACCGCGGTTCCACCCGGCACCGAGCATCGTCACTTCGACCTCGATACGGAGCTCTCACACATCCTGGCCGAGAGCTGAGCCAGGTCGAGAGCTGCACGGCGCCGTCCGACTCGGGGCGACGGCGCCGCGCGGACAACCACATAGGGCAGACACCAGCGCCGTCATCACGGAATCCACTGTGGTGACGGCGTCGGCGCACGTTCCACCGGGGGGCATGACGGGCGCACGTTCCGCCGGAGGCATGACGGGCGCACGCCCCCGGCCCTCTGTGCGCGCTGGGCGGGCCTGTGCGCCCTCAATGCCCACGAGCGCCCCGCTTGGCCCCTGGTCGGCCGGCAAGTGCTCCTCGCCGGCCCCAGGGGCCCTCTCGGGCCGCTGTGCGTCCTCGCCGAGCCAGTAGAGTCAGCCGGCATCGGCGGGCACCCGCCCGCCGGAGGCCAGGGAGCGAAAGCGTGCTGATCCCCCACGACACCCGGATCGCCCTCGACATCGTGGTCGAGCTGGTGAACACCGCACCGGAGACCGATCAGCCGGAGGGCGGACCGAGCGACGGTCTTGCCGGCATCGAAGCGCTTTACCGATTCGCCCGGCGCCACCGCATCAGCGGCGTGGCCGAACTCGGCAAGAAGGATCTACGGGCCGTACACGACGTACGGAGCCGGTTCGCCGAGATCTTCGCGGCACCGGACGCCGAGACCGCCGCCGGTCTCGTCAACGGCCTCGTGGCCTCAGCGGGCACCACGCCGCAGCTGAGCAACCACGACGGCTACGAGTGGCATGTGCACTACTTCGCGCCGGGCGCATCGATCGCCGACCACCTCGCGGCCGACTGCGGCATGGCGCTCGCCTTCATCGTGGTGGCGGGCGAACAGGAACGACTGCGGCGCTGCGAGGCACCGGACTGCCGGGACGCGTTCGTGGACCTGTCCCGCAATCACTCCCGCAGGTACTGCTCCAGCCGCACCTGCGGTAATCGGCTGCATGTCGCCGCGTACCGGGCACGCCGCAGGGAAGCGGCCGGCTGACCGCTCGCCGCCCGTTTCATCGCCCGCTCACAGCAGGAAGAGATCGTGCAACGCGGCCATCAGCAGCAGGCCGCCGACCACCGTGAGGAAGATCATCAAAGGGGGCTGGGACAGCGCGAAGAGGCAGCCACGCGGCTCTTCGGCAGGGGGTGCGGGGGCATCGCCCGGGGAGGTGTCCACCATCTCGGGACGATCATGACGCAGACCGGCCCCCGTTGGCGATCAACACGCCTCTTCGTGACGGGAGTTCACTCCCGTCGGGGCCGGAAGGATTCGCTCCGGCGTCCGGTCCGCTGTCACATATTCGGGCTCACGGCCGGTTCTCCCGCACCTCCCCCACCCCGGCCGGATCAGCCGAGATCGCGCAACATCCGCAGCTGGGCGGCCCGGTGGACCGAGGAGCCGCCCTCGTGACCGTTCCAGGGGCAGACCTCGATCTCCTTCGGTCCCGCCCAGTGGTTGTACGCGGCGAAGACCGTGGACGGCGGGCAGATCAAGTCCATCAGCGCCGCGGCCGGACGAGATGGTCGTGCAGGCAGCCCTCGGCCGCCGCCGAACCGAGGTAATGGACGACGCACGGAAGGGGGCCCTCGGCGCCCGAAGGAACGTTCAGTCGGGCGCGTATGCGGCCTCCGCCCCAGCCGGAGAAGGTCACGTCGTGTATTTCGGCGGCGCTCAACGCGACGTCGTACGACTGGAATTCGGGATCGAGCGGGTACACGGCGAGGGAACCACCGCGGACGTCGTCGACGGAGACCGCGCAGTGCCCCGGCGAGGACGCCACCCGGTCCACCAGCACGAAGGGGATGTGTTGGCGACTGAACGCCTCCAGATTGCGGCCGGTCGCGTCGGCCGGGGCGACCAGCACGCCGCACACCCGCTGCTCGGCGAAGAGGCCCGGATACTCGGCCTCGTCCGCCGGACTCCGACCGCTGTTGCAGACCATCACCCCGAGGCCCGCCTCACGGGCGGCCCGCTCGGCACCACGGGCCACGTCGACGAAGAACGGGCCCCACCCTTGGGCAGCGTCAAGAATCGGTCATGAATCGATTCATCGCCGAGGGCTGCCAACGGTCCGGTTTCAGATTCCGTGCTTCTTCAGGATGGCCTCGATGTCACTGAAGTCCTCGCCCGGGGCAGCGGCCCGCTGCCCGGGCTTCGCCTTCGCCCGTGACTGGACCGCCGGTGCGCCGGCTCCCAGGGAGGGCGCCGACGCCGCCGGCGCGACGGCATCGGACTGCGCCGCCCGCGCGGCGGCCCTGCGATCCTTGCGGGTGCCGACGCTGCGGCGTTCGACCGCGCGCGTGATCATGAAGAGCAGCCAGGCCACCCCGAGCACCCCGAAGCCGAACCAGACGCTCGGCTTGAAGGCGATATTGGAGACCCACTCGACGACACCGGTCAGCACCAGCCCGATCGGGACCAGCGAGTAGGCGGCAATCCGGGTCGCGGTGAGGAAACGCTTCCGGTACGCGGTCACGGCGGCAATGCCCAAGCCCGCCGCGGACACCGCGGAGCAAATGGTCTCGGCAAGCATCGGGACCTCCAGGCGCAACGGGGAAACGTCCCTTCCATCCTGCACCGCCCACCGGGGTGGCGGCCATGATCCCGGACCACATCAGGGACATTTCAGGGCCGGGATCCTCCCCAGGTGCCGATCCGAAAGATGCCGAGCCGATCCGGGCCTGCGGTGCGCGGGTCCCGTGCCGGTGCCGATTGGGATGCGCGCGTGGGCCCTGGGAGACTGGTTCCATGAACGAATCCACCCCTGCAGTCCCGGTCGTCCTCGACGTCTGGTGCGAGCTCCAGTGCCCCGACTGCCACCGGGCCCTCACCGATGTGCACGCCCTGCGGGCCCGGTACGGCGACAGGCTCGAGGTGCGCCTGCGGCATTTCCCGCTGGAGAAGCACAAGCACGCGTACGCCGCGGCCCAGGCCGCCGAGGAGGCTGCGGAGCAGGGCAAGGACTGGCCGTACATCGAGACCGTGCTCGCCAGGACCGACGAGCTCGGCCGTACCGGTGAGCCGCTGCTGATCGAGGTTGCGCGCGAACTCGGCCTGGACGCCGAGGAGTTCGACACCGCTCTGATCGACGGCCGGCACATACTGATCGTCGACGCCGACCAGGCGGAGGGGAAGGCCATCGGTGTGACCGGCACCCCCACCTATGTGATCGGCGGCGAGCGGCTGGACGGCGGCAGGAGTCAGGACGGGCTGCGCGAGCGGATCGAGGAGATCGCCGACCGGCTCCTCGCCGAGCAGGGCTGACAGCGACGTACCCGGCTGGTCCTTCCACCCGTCACAACGGCTTGACGAGGTTGTGACGAGTCGTTTCGTAGCCGAGCGACTCGTACAGCCGGACCGCCGGGGTGTTGTCCGAGAGGACGTGCAGCCCCATCCGTTCGTCGCCGGCGGCCAGGGCGATGCGTTCGGCCTCCAGCATCAGCGCGCGACCGTACCCCCGGCCGCGGAACTCTTCGAGCACCTCGACGTCGAAGACGTACCCGACCACCATCCCCGGGTGCATTTCGAACCGCGCCACCCAGACATGCCCCACGGTCCGGCCGCCGTCATCGACGAGGACATGAATGTACGTGCCCTCCGTGGCGAGACCGTGCGGCAGATGTGTCCGGTGGGAGGTCTCGGCTTTGCGCAGAGCCTCGTCCGCCGGGACGCCGCGCGCGACAAGGGTTTCCGCATAGCCGGCGACGGCGGTGCTCTCCCACTGCGCGAACTCGTCCTCGGTCATCGGACGCCCGGTGACCCCGTCCGGCAGGACGGGCGGGGTCCGCGGCAGGTCCTTGACCATGTTCCTGCTGCGCTCGGTATGGCCGAGCGCAGCAGCCAGCCGCAGTCCGGCCGTGTTCTCCGGCTCGACCTCCACGGTCAGCCGGGAGCAGCCCCAGCCGCGCAGCACTTCCTCGGCAGCGAGCCCGGCGATGGTGCCGCGGCCGCGCCTGCGGTTCGGTTCGTCGATGCGCAGGCCGCGGATGATCCCTGTCGTCCCCCCGGACCCGGGCTCGGTGCCGATCTCGACGGCCCCGACGGGCCGTCCGTTGTCGCACACGTCGTACGCGCGCTTCTTCGCGCCGTCGGCGCCTTCCTGGATCGGCCCGGTCGGCCGGAGGGTCGTGGTCATCACCGGTGTTCTATCCGCTGCGGAGCGGCCCGTCACCCGATTTTGCGGACCGGTTCCGCAATACGGCCCGGGATCGTGTCCGCGGCTCGGGACCGTTGTGCGGCTCGGGCCGGGTCATGGGCCCGGCTCACGGGTCGAGGTCGTTGCCGGCGCGCTCCTCGAAGACCCGCATGGCCTTGGCCGTCACCGGGCCGGGTCCGCCGGGCAGCTCGCGACCGTCGACCCGGTGGACGGCCTGGACGTCCCGGAGGGTGGAGGTCAGGAAGATCTCCTCGGCGTGCTCCAGGACGCCCAGGGGCAGCTCGGTCTCCAGCGCCCCGGCCCATTCGACGGCCAGTGCGCGGGTGATCCCGGCAAGGCAGCCGGAGGCGACCGGCGGGGTGTGGAGCTGTCCGTCGAGGACGACGAAGACATTCGACCCGGTGCCTTCGCAGAGCTGTCCGACGGTGTTGGCGAAGAGCGCCTCGGATGCGCCCTGCTCATGGGCGCGGGCGAGGGCGACGACGTTCTCCGCGTACGAGGTGGTCTTGAGCCCGGCCAGTGCGCCGCGTTCGTTGCGGGTCCACGGGACGGTGATCACGGCGGTGGTGTCGGGGCGGCGCTTGGCCTCCCCGAGCGCGACGACCAGGCTCGGCCCGTCGTTGCCGCGGTCGGAGCCGAGCGGGGAGAGGCCGCCGGTGTACGTGATGCGGAGCCGGCCGAGTTCCATCGGGTTGGCCTCGACGACTGCGGCGCAGGCCCGGCGCACCTCGTCGAGGTCGGGGTCGGGCAACCCGAGACCGCGGGCCGAGCGGGTCAGCCGGTCGAGGTGCCGGGTGAGGGCGAACGGGTGGCCCCCGGTGGTCCTGACGGTCTCGAAGATCCCGTCCCCGACGGTCAGCCCGTGGTCGAGCACGGACACCCGGGCATCGGCGGCGTCACGCAGTTCGCCGTTGACCCACATCCACATCATGCGGTCCTTCCAGTTTCTTGGTGGGCGCCCGACGCTACAGCGAGCAGCCGGGCGGCCTTGAGCTCGGTCTCGTCCCATTCGCGCTCCGGATCGGAGCCCCAGGTGATCCCGGCGCCGGTGCCGAACCTGAGGACCGGGGCCGCTCCGGTCCGGTCGATCCAGAAAGTCCGTATGCCGACGGCGAGACCGGCAGTGGCCCGGTCGGCGTCGACCCAGCCGATGCCGCCGCAGTACGGACCCCGGGGTGCGGTCTCCAGGGACTCGATGATGCGGAGCGCGCTGGATTTGGGTGCACCGGTGACGGAGCCGGGCGGGAACGCGGCGGCGAACAGCTCGGGCCAGCCGGCGCCGTCGGCGAGGCGGCCGCGCACGGTGGAGACGAGGTGGACGAGCCCGGGGTGCTTCTCCACCACGCAGAGGTCGGGGACGGTGACCGATCCGGTGGCGCAGACCCGGCCCAGGTCGTTGCGGACCAGGTCGACGATCATCACGTTCTCGGCGTGGTCCTTCTCCAGCAGATCCGCCTCGGTGCGGCCGGTGCCCTTGATCGGTCCGGACTCGACGGTCCGTCCGTCCCGGCTCAGGAAGAGTTCGGGGGACGCGGTGGCGATCTCCACGCCGTGCGCGGGCAGCCTGATCGTTCCTGCGTACGGCGCGGGGTTGCCGCGCGCCAGCAGCGCGGTGAGGGCGTCGACGTCGGCGGCAACCGGGTCCGGCAGCTCCGCGGTCATCACCCGGCAGAGGTTGGCCTGGTAGACCTCGCCCGCCGCGATGTGCTCGCGGATCCGGCGTACGCCCGCGGTGTACGCGGCCCGGTCCAGGGACGAGACCCAGTCGCCGGCTGCGGGCCCGCGCCAGGCTCCGGGGGCGGGTGCGGGTACCGGTTCGGTCCGTACGGTTCCGAAGCGGGCGCAGACGAGACGGCCCTCGAAATCGGCACATACCGCCCAGAAGCCGGATGAGTCGAGGGCTGAGGGGTCACTGGTCACGTCCCGCAGATCGGATGCGACGAGGCCGCCGAAGCGGGCCATTGGAGCGAGGTCGAGCACGTGGGTGAGTCTAGGACGGCGCGCGGCGACCTGCGCCGGGGCGAGCGCACCTCAGCACGCTGCACAAACGCGTTTTTGTACTGGCCCAGGAATCCGCTAGAGTTCAACACGTCGCCGGGACACGCAAGTGAAACGGAAACGACAAGCGGACGTGGCTCAGTTGGTAGAGCATCACCTTGCCAAGGTGAGGGTCGCGAGTTCGAATCTCGTCGTCCGCTCGAAGTGGGGGATCTTTTCCCGAACCCCTGCACTCCTGGTGGAGTGGCCGAGAGGCGAGGCAACGGCCTGCAAAGCCGTCTACACGGGTTCAAATCCCGTCTCCACCTCCAAGGACGATTAGCTCAGCGGGAGAGCGCTTCCCTGACACGGAAGAGGTCACTGGTTCAATCCCAGTATCGTCCACTGGTCCGCAAGGATCCCCCCGCGCGATTAGCTCAGCGGGAGAGCGCTTCCCTGACACGGAAGAGGTCACTGGTTCAATCCCAGTATCGCGCACGCAGTACACGCAGGGTCACCCTGCGCGATTAGCTCAGCGGGAGAGCGCTTCCCTGACACGGAAGAGGTCACTGGTTCAATCCCAGTATCGCGCACCAGCAGAAGCCCCGGTCGTCTCGACGACCGGGGCTTTGTCGTTGTCAGACGCAGGGGGTCTTTGTGCGGACCCGGGCCGTACGGAGCGCGCACCGGACGCGCCGCGGGCCCGGACGCAGTGCGTCCGGGCCCGCGGCGTGGTGTCGGCCGGGTCAGGACGAGAAGAGCATGCGGCCGAAGCTCTTGTGCCGGTAGTGGCCGCCGTGGTGCTGCGGGGCGCCCCAGGCGGGGGCCGGCGCGGCGGGGTAGGCCTGGGGGGCCGGCGGCGCGGGCGGGGCCTGCTGGGTCCACTGCGCCTCGATGCGGGTCAGGGTCTCCAGCTCGCCGTAGTCGAGGAATATCCCCCGGCAGCCGCTGCACTGCTCGATCTGGACGCCATTGCGGTTGTAGGTCTGCATCTGCGCGTGGCACTTGGGACACTGCATGGTCGGCTCAGCTCCTCGCCGTCGGTTCGCCGTCGCCGGAATGCATGCCCGGAGACGATCGGTTCACCCTACGACGAGGACTCGGTCGCCAACTCGACCGGGAGGGACGCAATTCGGGCACAGGCATCGATCATCGTCTGTTCCACCTCATCCGGATTTCGCCCCTCCGCTGCGGACTTGACGAACGCCAGTGCCGCGGCCTGAACCGTCAGGGCGCGGGCCGGGACGTCGAGTTCGGGCCAGGGATCGCCGTCGTCCCGCACGGCGGGCCCGCCCGCTGCCCGGTAGGCGTCCACGAAGCGCAGCCATACCTCGGGGGGCAGCAGTCCTGCCGCGTACCAGGCGGCGGGGCGGGCGAGGTCCCACGCGGGGTCACCGAGCCCCACGTCGTCGACGTCGATCAGCAGCCAGCGGCCATGCGCCGCAGGGTGGCGGACGAGCTGGCCGAGGTGGAGATCGCCGTGGCAGATGAAGTGCGAGCGATGCAGGGGTGCGGGGGCTTCGTCACGGGCCCAGGCGGGCAGGCGTCGCCATGCTTCGCGTACGGGGGCGGTGGCCGGGTCACCGGGCCGGGCGGCGCACATCCGGGCCACGGCGAGAGCGGCTTTTGCGGGTCCGCGCATGGGAGGAAGGTCAGGCGGGGGCGCGGTGCGGTGGAGCCGGGCCAGGAGGACGGCGGACTCTTCCCAGGGCGCGGCGTCGGGGTCCGCGGGGTCGACCGGTTCACCGTGGGGCCACAGGGTCACCGGACGGCCGTCGATCACGGGGACAGCAGGCTGGGGTACCGGTGGCAGGAGGATGCCGCTGAGGGCGGGGGCCGAGGCCAGGGCCGTGCGGGCGGCCAGGGCGGCGGTGTCGGTGTCCGGGGCGTGGGCCTTCGCGACCATGGAGCCGGAGCGGACGACCGTGCCGTCGGCGCGGTCCGCGAGCACCGCCGGTGCCGGGCAGGAAGGACAAGGGGCCTCGGTGCGCCGGTGCGGGTGGGCCGTGTCATGGGCGAGGGCGCCCAGCGCGCGGACGACTGCGGTGGTCACGGTCTCCCCCCGGTGGCAACAGGTGCGGCCCGGTCCGCCCCGGGCACGCCGACGAGCGTACGCGCTGCCGCGCAAGCCGTGGCAGCCGCGTCGCGACGGTGTGGTGCGCCGCCGCGCATTGCCCCCGGACAGCGCGATGTCCGGTCAGCTCCCCAGCTGACCGGACAAACGCTGCCGTCCGCCGCACCCCCGTCCCCACGGGGTTGTTGGCCGGATGTCCCGGTCCGGACCGCTCTTCCGGACCCGGGGCGCCGCTCAGCGCCCCAGCATCACGCCCACGGACGACGCCTGTGTGACCACCGCATCCCAGCCGCCGAAGACGACTACGAGCAGGGCCGCCAGAGGAAGAACCATGGCCGTCGCCACCAGCGGGTGGCGCGTACCGGACGACGGGCGGCCGCCGAACGCGGCATGAGCCCTGCGTCCCTGCGTGCGGATCATCGTCCGCGTCGCCGTGTCCGCCATGGTTCCTCTCCTGACCTGGTTGTTGGAGCAGCGGGCGTTTTACCTCGGGGGACGAGTGCAACGCCCGCCGCTTGAGTTCAACATTAGGGACGCGAAGAGGGTGGGTCGTCATGCCCGCGTACCGAATGCCGGGCCTCCCGGAGGATGAGCCGTGGGTGGTCGGCGTACTCCCCTGGGTGGAGATCCTGCGCTATGCCTTGGGGTCATCCCGGAGGGGACGCTCGGATGCGTCCTGCCTCGGGACCGGTTGTTCGACCAGGGCGAGCACCCTGGTCGCCATGAAGCGGGCGGTACGGACGACGGTGCCGCTACGAGTGACTTCACTCACTTCGACCACCCCTCGGCGGACAGCTGTCTCCACCCGGCGGCCTGCTCTGGTGGCCACCACCTCGTACGTACGCGTCGTGTCTCCCGCGTCCACAACTATCTCCACACGATCGCCCTTCACTGATCCAATCCCCCTTCCGCGACGGACCTTTGAGATCTCGCACGGGCCCGGGAGCGTGGATCCGCGGCTCCCTGGCCACTCCTCAAGTTTCCCACCCGGCACTGACAATCGATCGGCGGGCGAGGGCGCGGCCTCTGAGCGCACCGGGCCACGGGTCCGTAAGCTGTGCCACGTCAGGCGGACCAGGCAGCGGGGATGGGCAGACGATGGCGATGATGCGGCTCCGGCGCGAGGACCCGCGTGTCGTCGGCTCGTTCAGGCTGCACCGGCGACTCGGGGCGGGCGGCATGGGTGTCGTCTATCTCGGTTCGGACCGGCGCGGCCAGCGGGTGGCGCTCAAGGTGATCCGCCCGGATCTCGCCGAGGACCAGGAGTTCCGTTCGCGTTTCGCGCGCGAGGTGTCGGCGGCGCGGCGGATCCGCGGCGGCTGTACGGCGCGCCTGGTGGCCGCCGACCTGGAGGCGGACCGCCCGTGGTTCGCGACACAGTACGTCCCCGGGCCCTCGCTGCACGACAAGGTGGCCGAGGAAGGTCCGCTGTCGGCGGCCGAGGTGGCGTCGATCGGCGCGGCGCTCTCCGAGGGGCTCGTGGCGGTGCACGAGGCGGGAGTCGTCCATCGCGACCTGAAGCCGTCGAACATCCTCCTCTCCCCCAAGGGCCCCCGGATCATCGACTTCGGGATCGCCTGGGCGACCGGGGCGAGCACGCTCACGCATGTCGGCACGGCGGTGGGCTCGCCGGGGTTCCTTGCACCCGAGCAGGTACGGGGCGCGGCGGTGACGCCCGCGACGGACGTCTTCTCGCTCGGTGCCACACTGGCGTACGCGGCAATGGCCGACTCGCCTTTCGGGCACGGCAGTTCCGAGGTGATGCTCTACCGCGTGGTGCACGAGGAACCGCAGTTGTACGACGTGCACGACGCGCTGGCGCCACTGGTGAGCGCCTGTCTGGCGAAGGATCCGGAGGAGCGGCCGAGCACGCTTCAACTCTCCATGCGCCTCAAGGAGATCGCAGCCCGTGAGGCACACGGCCTGCACGAGAGCCGGCCGCCTGCCCAGCGCTCGGCGCAGGAGCTGGACCGGCCGACCGGCCGGCTCGACGGCCCGTACACCGAACAGCAGACCCGGCGTGCGGCGGGCCCGCCACCGCCCCGCCCGCAGAGCCGGCAGGCGCCGGCGCCTTCGCGTGGTTCGTCGTCCCGCACCGGTGGTTCGCGCCCTCAGCAGCAGCGGCCGCGCACTACGACACGCTCCGGCAAGCGCCCGCAGGGCACGAACGGGACGAACAGCCGACCGGGCACGAACGGGACGAACGGCCGGCCGGGCACGCGGCCCGGCGCCCGCACGACCTCGACGGGCCGGCGTCCCGCCAATCCGCGGCTGCTGCGGCAGCGGCTCGTCGTCTTCGTCGTGGTGACGCTGCTCGTGGCGCTCGGCATCGCGGCGGCGCAGGGCTGCCAGGGGCCGGCCCGCGGACTGGGCGCCCTGGACACCCCTGGGCGGCACGGGCAGCACCAGCCGCTGCGGCCCGACGATCCATGTCAGGAAACGGCAGGCGGTCAGTCCTGCGGGCGGCCCGTCGCCACCGCGTAGAACGCGACGGCGGCGGCCGCGCCCACGTTCAGCGAGTCGACGCCGTGCGCCATCGGGATCCGTACCCATTCGTCGGCGGCGACCAGGGCCTGCGTGGACAGCCCGTCGCCCTCGGCACCGAGCATCAGCGCCACCTTGTCCATCCGGTGCGGCGCCGCCTCCTCGATGCTGCTGGCCTTGTCGTCGGGGGTGAGGGCGAGAAGCTTGAACCCCGCTTCCCGTACGGTCTCCAGGGCCTTGGGCCAGGTGTCGAGGCGGGCGTACGGAACGGAGAACACGGCGCCCATGGAGACCTTGACGGAGCGTCGGTAGAGCGGGTCCGCGCAGTCCGGGGAGAGCAGCACCGCATCCATCCCGAGGGCGGCGGCGCTGCGGAAGATGGCTCCGATGTTGGTGTGGTCGTTGACCGCCTCCATGACGACGACGCGGCGGGTCGTCGCCAGCAGCTCCTCGGCCGTCGGCAGCGGCTTGCGCTGCATCGAGGCGAGCGCGCCGCGGTGCACGTGGTAGCCGGTGACGCGTTCGGCGAGCTCCGGGCTGACCGCGTACACCGGGGCCGGAACCTCGTCGATGACGTCGCGCATCACATCGACCCACTTCGCGGAGAGCAGCATCGAGCGCATCTCGTACCCGGCGTGCCGGGCGCGTCTGATCACCTTCTCGCCCTCGGCGATGAAGAGTCCTTCGGCCGGCTCCCGCCTGCGCCGGAGTTCGACGTCGGTCAGGCCCGTGTAGTCGCGCAGGCGAGGGTCGTCGGGGTCGTCGACGGTGATGAGATCTGCCACAGGTTGATACTGCCTTGTCCGGTGTGTGGTGCCAACGGCTTGGAAAAAGATCCGTTACCGCTGGTTACTCGGCGGGGTGCGGGGCGGTGTCCGTACCGACCGCGACGACATCGCCAATGACGATCACGGCCGGGGGCCGCACCTCTTCGGCGACGGCCCGTTCGCCGACGGTCGCGAGGGTCGCGTCGACGCGGCGCTGGGATGCCGTCGTGCCCTCCTGGACCAGGGCGACCGGGGTGTCCGGGGACTTGCCGTGGGCGATGAGGGCCTTTGCGATGGCGCCGATCTTGTCGACGGCCATCAGCAGCACGAGGGTGCCGCGCAGCTGCGCGAGCGCTGCCCAGTCGACCAGCGAACGCTCGTCGTCGGGGGCGACATGACCGCTGACAACGGTGAACTCGTGGGCCACCCCGCGGTGGGTGACGGGGATTCCGGCCGCGCCGGGTACGGAGATCGAGCTGGAGATGCCGGGGACGACGGTGCACGGGATGCCCTCGGCGGCGAGCGCCTGGGCCTCTTCCATGCCCCGGCCGAAGACGAACGGGTCGCCGCCCTTGAGCCGGACGACGGCCTTGCCCGCCTTGGCGTGCTCGATGAGCGCCTGGTTGATCGCCTCCTGCGCCATGAAACGGCCGTACGGAATCTTCGCCGCGTCGATCACCTCGACGTGCGGCGGCAGTTCGTCGAGCAGGTCGCGCGGGCCGAGCCGGTCGGCGATGACGACATCGGCCTCGGCGAGGAGGCGACGGCCTCGCACGGTGATCAGGTCGGGGTCGCCGGGGCCGCCGCCGACCAGGGAGACACCGGGGGCGGGGCGGGTGCGGTGGTGCGGGGCGGCGAGCGTGCCGTCGCGCAGGCCCTCGACGATGGCGTCGCGGACGGCGGCGGAGTGGCGCGGGTCGCGGCCCTGGGCGTCGGTGGAGAGGACGGCGACGGTCACGCCCTCGCTGCGACCGGTGGCCGGGGTCCAGGCAGTGGCCACGTCGGCGTTGTCGCTGCGCACGCACCAGGTGCGGGTGCGCTCGGCCTCGGCGGACGCGGCGTCGTTCGCGGCGGCGTCGTCGGAGGCGACGAGCGCGTACCAGGTGTCGGTCAGGTCCCCGTCCTCGTACCGGCGGCGCTCCCAGCGGATCTCACCGGCGTCGGCCATCGCCTCGACGGACGGAGTCGCGGACGGCGATACGAGGGTGATGTCGGCACCCGCCGCAATGAGCGCGGGGAGGCGGCGCTGCGCGACCTGGCCGCCGCCGACGACGACGACGCGGCGCCCGCTCAGGCGCAGTCCGACGGGGTACGCGGGGTGATCGGCGTGCTCGGCCATGGCGGTGCGGGCTCCTCGTGCAATGCGGGGTGCGGGCCGCTGCGGCGGTGGAGCGGCTGTGACGTGCGGTTTTGTGGGGCGTGGGTCCACGATACGGGGTGCGTCGGGGCGCGGGGCCGGCCGGTGGGGCCGGTGGGGGCCGCTGCGCGGGGCTGTCCCCTGCCCGCCCCTGCCCGAAACCGTGGCTCGGCCCGGCCGAGCGCCTCAGACGCCGGTCGGGCCGAGCACGGCCGAGCACTACTTCTCGGTGACGCCTGCCGAATCGAACGTCGCCACCTCGTGCATCGCCCGCGCCGCGCTCTGCACGATCGGGAGCGCCAGCAGCGCACCCGTTCCTTCGCCGAGGCGGAGGTCGAGGTCGACCAGCGGGCGCAGACCCAGCTTGTTGAGCGCGGCTACGTGGCCGGGCTCGGCGCTGCGGTGGCCGGCGATGCATGCGGCGAGGGCCTCGGGGGCGATCGCCCGGGCGACCAGGGCCGCGGCGCCCGCGCTGACGCCGTCCAGGATGACGGGCGTACGGAGCGAGGCGCCGCCGAGCAGGAAGCCTGCCATCGCGGCGTGCTCCAGGCCGCCGACCGCGGCGAGTACACCGATCGGGTCGGCCGGGTCGGGCTGGTGCAGTTCGAGGGCCCGGCGGACCACGTCGACCTTGCGGGCGTGCATCTCGTCGTTGATGCCGGTGCCGCGACCGGTCACCTCGGCCGGGTCCATGCCGGTGTACACGCAGATCAGTGCGGCGGACGCGGTCGTGTTGGCGATGCCCATCTCACCGGTGAGCAGGCCCTTGTTGCCCGCCGCGACCAGGTCGCGGGCGGTCTCGATGCCGACCTCGATGGCCGAGAGGACCTCCTCGCGGGTGAGGGCGGGGCCGGTGGTGAAGTCGGCCGTGCCGGCGCGCACCTTGCGGGGCAGCAGGCCGGGTGTCGCGGGCAGCTCCGTGGCGACGCCGACGTCGACCACGCACACTTCGGCGCCGACCTGGGACGCGAACGCATTGCAGACCGCGCCGCCGCCGAGGAAGTTGGCGACCATCTGGCCGGTGACCTCCTGCGGCCACGCGGTGACACCCTGGGCGTGCACCCCGTGGTCCCCTGCGAAGATCGCGACGGCCGCGGGCTCCGGGATGGGCGGCGGGCACATGCGGGAGAGACCCGAGAGCTGTGCGGAGATGATCTCCAGCATGCCGAGCGCACCGGCCGGCTTGGTCATC
Organism: Streptomyces sp. NBC_00873; assembly: GCF_045207415.1. Taxonomy (NCBI): domain Bacteria; kingdom Bacillati; phylum Actinomycetota; class Actinomycetes; order Kitasatosporales; family Streptomycetaceae; genus Streptomyces; species Streptomyces sp. NBC_00873. The sequence goes on along the minus strand of NZ_CP108803.1, from coordinate 7,399,359 downwards.
CGCTTCTGGCGTTCCCAGGCCTCGCCGAGCGCCTTGGCGTCCAGCGGGCGAATGTTGGAGATGGTCTCCTGCAGCAGGTCGTGCGGTTCCTCGCCGGGCAGGGCGCGGCGGCCGTACGTCTCCTCGTGGACGACCCAGGAGAGCGGGCGGCGCTTGGACCAGCCCGCCTGCATCAGTTCGGGCTCCTCGGGGAACTCGTCGACGTAACCGACACAGAGGTACGCGACGACTTCGAGGTGCTCGGGCAGGCCGAGGGCGCGGACCATCTCCCGCTCGTCGAAGAAGCTGACCCAGCCGACGCCGAGGCCCTCCGCGCGAGCGGCGAGCCACAGGTTCTCGACGGCGAGCGCCGAGGAGTACGGGGCCATCTGCGGCTGGGTGTGCCGGCCGAGCGTGTGGCGGCCGCCGCGGGTGGGGTCGGCGGTGACAACGATGTTGACCGGGGTGTCGAGGATCGCCTCGATCTTCAGTTCCTTGAACTGCTTGGCCCGGCCCTTGGGCAGCGACTTGGCGTAGGCGTCGCGCTGACGCTGCGCCAGTTCGTGCATGGCGCGGCGGGTCTCCGCGGAGCGGATGACGACGAAGTCCCAGGGCTGCGAGTGGCCGACGCTGGGCGCCGTGTGCGCGGCTTCGAGAACGCGGAGCAGGACCTCGTGCGGGATGGGGTCGCTGCGGAAGCCGTTGCGGATGTCGCGGCGTTCGCGCATCACCCGGAGCACGGCTTCGCGCTCGGCGTCGTCGTAGCCGGGGGCGGGTGCGGAGGAGGGAGCCGGGGTCTCCGCCGCGGCCTCGGGCTCTGCCGCGGCGGTGGCCTGGAGCGGTTCGGTGGGCTGCTCGTCCGCAACGGGCTCCGTGCCGGCCGGCTCCGTGTGCCCGGAGACCTCTGCGGGCTCGGCGGCCACTGCGGGGGCCACGTCGGCCACGGGGGCCGTGAGGTCCGGGGTCTCGATGACCTCGGGGCCGGTTTCGGGCTCCGGTTCGGGGGCCGTCACCGTCTCGGGCGCAGCCTCGACCACACGGACGGGGGCGGGGGCGGGGGCGGGCTCCTCCGGAGCGGTGACCGGCTCGGGGGCGACGACCGGCTCGGGGGCCGCGACCGGCTCCTGGACGGCGACCGGCTCGGGGGACGGCGCTTCGACCGCCTCGACCGGATGGACGGTCTCGGCGGTCTCGATGACCGGGGCGGGTGCGGGCTCGACGGCGATCGCCACGCGCTCGGGCTGGGGTTCGGGCGCGGGCTCGAATGCCACGACCGGCTCCGCGACCGGCGTCGGGGCCAGATGCGGGGTGGTCGGCACCGACCCCTCCACCGGCACGAACTGGCCTGTGGGCGCTGCTTCCACCGGCGTCTCCACCGGAGCGGGGGCCTCCGCGGACGGCTCGAACGGAACCTCGGCCGCAGCCGGCACGGCGACCGGCTCTGCAGCCGGTTCGGCCACCGGGGCGGGCTCGACGGACTCCGGAACGACCGTTTCTGCGACGGGTTCCGCGGCCACGGGCGCTGCGACCTGCTCCGGCGCATGGGCCGCCCACGGGCTCCCGTCCTGCGGCGGGATCTCGCCGAGCTGCGGGCCCGGCAGCACAGCCGCTTCGGTGCCCGGCGCTTCGGTGCCCGGCTGGTCGAAGTACTCGGGACCGGTGGTGGGCGGTCCCGCCTGCCGGGCGGGCATCGGGGTCTGCGGCGCGCCCGCGGGTCCTCGGTCGGCGAGCGAACGGACCACTCCGCCGGTCGGCGTCCCGCCGTACGACGGGGTCGACTCGCCCGAGGCCGGCCCTCGGTGCAGCGGTCGACGTACGGGGGCGGCGGACTGCGCCACCGCAGCCTGTGCGGGAGCGGGGGCCTGGGCCGGCATACGTACGCCATTGAGGTCGACGGCACCCGAGTCGCGGCCGCCGGACTCGTGCGTGCCCTGCCCGGTCCCGGTCATCGCTCCGGCCACCGCCTGCTGCACGGCGTACACCGCCGGGTCCGGCGCCTGAACCTGCACGGGTCCCTGGGCCTGTACGGCCTGCATGGCGGGCCGGCCCTGCGGCTGCGCCTGGTAGGCGGCCTGCTCGACCATGGGTGCCTGTGCCTGCACGGCTCCGCCGTCCGTCGGCTGACCGGGGGCCGGGGCCACCTGCTGGTCGCTCCAGGCGCCCTGCGGGCTCGGCATCAGCAGAAAGTCGTCGTCCTCGGGCACATGCTCGGAGGGGTCGAGGAAGGTGTACGCACCCGGGGCGGGGATGCCCGGTTGCTCCACCATGCCTGCGTTCTCCGGCAGTCCCTCGCCCGGGATCTGGCCGGTGTCACTCATGCGTACCCCTCGCCCATCGTCAGTGCTCCTTCGGCCCTTCGCCCGGGACGCCCGAACACGGCACGCCGGTGCTCGTCATGAAGAACGAGCGGGCTCGCCGCGCGGCACGAATCGGACGCGGACGCATATCATTCTCGCGGCCGTTCGCCGCCGCGACAGGTAGTTCTGCCACGGCTCGCTGTGGGCTGCGCCACGTTGCGCGTCCCCCGGGGTTTGCCGTACCACAACGAGGCCCAAAACGGTCCTCTTTTCCGGACATTGACGAACGAACCGACGAACGTCCAGGTGCGGTGCAACGATCGGCCAGCCTACCTCGCGCAGTGCGCCGACCGGGTCATGGGGCGAGGTCCGATCGCACTGCCGAGAGCAGAAACACGACCGAGCGTTCGCGCTCCGCCCATGCGGACGTGTCGAGTTCGACGGACTGGAGGAGTGCGCACTCGACCGTGTAGCCGTTCCCGGTGAGTGCGGCGCCGAGCGCTTCGGCCTCGTCGCGGGTCGAGGCGTGGGTGACGATCCGTTCGGGCCTGCGGTCGGCGACGGCGGTGACGACGGGGACGCCGCCGCCCCCGATCCGTACGACATCCGGCTCGGGCAGCCGCTCCAGCACATGGGGTGCGCGGCCCTGGACGACCTGGAGCTGTACACCGAAGGCGCGGGCAGCGGCGGCCGTTCGGGCGCAGGCGTCCGGGTCGCTGTCGACCGCCAGGACCGCCGCACCGAACCGCGCCGCATCCACGGAGAGGGCGCCGCTGCCGGAGCCGATGTCCCAGACGAGGTCGCCGGTACGCGGGCCGAGGCGGGCGAGTTGAGCGGCGCGCAGCCCCGGGGACTCGCCCTCGGGGTCGGTGGCGCTGTCCGGGTATGCGTCGGAGGGCAGCGCCCAGCCCCGTACGCCGTGGGGGTGACGGCCGGAGATCCAGGCACCGGTGGTCTGCTGTTCGGGTCCGCCGCCGATGACGATCACCACGTTCGGGTCGCGCCAGACGTGGTCGGCGGCCTTGTCGGAGGTGAGGACGGTGACCTGTTCGCGTGCGGTGCCGAGTTCCTCGCAGATGACGAAGGTGCGGTGGACGCCGTCGAGGAGCAGGGCGAGTTCGGCGGGTCCCGCGCCGGGCGAGGTGAGGACGGCGACCTTGTGGTGGGCGCGGCAGACGTTGACGGCGCGGCGCAGGGTGCGGGGGTGGGCGACGACGATCTGGGCGTCCTCCCAGGGCATTCCGGCGCGGGCGAACGCGGTGGCCACGGCCGACACGGCGGGCACGACTTCGACTTCCAGGCCGTGTTCGGGTGCGCGGAGGTTGCGTACGACCCCGAAGAAGCCGGGGTCGCCGTCGGCGAGGACCACGGCGGTGCCGCGGTGGCCGGCGATCCTGCGGGCGGCCAGGTCGATGGAGCCGAGGCGGATCCGTTCGGCTGCTGCCGGAACTTCGGGGAGAGCGAGGTGGTGGGCGGCGCCCGCGACGAGGGTGGCGGCCGAGAGCGCGGCCGTGGCCACTGCGGTCAGCGGCGAGCCGTCCCAGCCGATCACCGTGACCCGGTCGGCCATCTGTCGTCAGTCTCCTGGAGTCGTCGCAGGTGGGCTGCCCACGAGAGGGCGGGCAGGGTGAGACTATCCGGTCCCCGACCGGTCCGTACCGGTGCGGTCCCCTGCGTCAGTTCCAGTCGCTGTAGGTGCCGTAGCCGCCCGCGTCGGCCAGCTGCTCGGCGACTCCGTCGAGGTCCTCGGGGAGCAGGCCCCAGACGATCAGGTCGGTCCTGATGTCGGTCCAGCCGCCGTCCTCGGTCTGAGTGCGCGCTATCCGGGCATTGCGCAGGACGCCCTCGCTGATACAGCCGAGCTTCTGGGCGACCTGCTGGGAGGCGGTGTTGTCGGCGGCGGTGCGCAGTTCTATGCGTTCGAAGCCCTGGTCGCGGAAGAGCCACTGGGCGACGGCGAGGACGGACTCGGTGGCGTATCCCTCGCCGCGGGCCCAGGGGGCCGTGATGTAGGCGGCCTCAGTGGCGAGGGTGCGCCAGTCGGTGTTCCGCAGCCGGACCGAGCCGACGAGACGCTGGGTGAGGAATTCGGTGACGGCGAAGACGATGCCGTCGCCGCCCGTTCGCTGTGCAGGAGCGATCCTGCGGACCCAGCGTTCGGCGTCGACCTGGGTGTAGGGGTGGGGGGCCTCGGTCCAGGCGGTGACGAGTTCGTCGTTCATCATCTCGACGTACGCGGGAACGTCGGCCATGTCGAAGGCGCGCAGCACCAACCGATCCGTGCTGATGGAGATGGACGGAAAGGTGGAAGTCATGCGCAGCTCCATGCCGAAGACCGTGTAAAGGCACAGCATGCAGCATGGGACGGACCTTGCGCATGGCCGGGTCCGCACGGCGGAGCCCCGCGCACCCCGGTGGGGCGCGCGGGGCTCGGCCACGCAGATGCGGTACGGGTGTCAGGAGCTGCCGAGGGCACCGAAGGCGGGGATGACCGCGCCCTGGTAGGTGTCCTCGATGAACTTCTTGACCTCGTCGGAGTGGAGGAGCTTCACGAGCTTCTGGACGCGGGCGTCCTTCTCGTTGCCCTCCTTCACGGCGAGGATGTTGGCGTACGGGTTGCCGTCCGCCTTCTCCAGCACGAGGGCGTCCTTGGAGGGCTTGAGCTTGGCCTCGATGGCGTAGTTGCCGTTGATGACGGCGGCGTCGACATTGTTCAGGGCGCGGGGGACGGTTGCGGCCTCCAGCTCCTTGAACTCCAGGCCCTTCTTGTCCGTGATGTCGCTGATCTTGGCGTTGGTGCCGACGCCGTCCTTGATGGTGATCAGGCCGTTCGCGGCGAGGAGCTGAAGGGCACGGCCCTCGTTGGTGGTGTCGTTCGGTACGGCGATGGTCTGGCCGGCCTTGATGTCCTTCAGGTCCTTGACCTTGCTGGAATAGAGGCCGAGCGGCTCCAGGTGCACATTGGCGACCGCGACGATGTGGGTGTTGTTCTTCTTGTTGAAGTCGTCGAGGTACGGCTGGTGCTGGAAGAAGTTGGCGTCGACCTGGCCGTTCTCGGTGGCGGTGTTCGGCAGGACGTAGTCCGTGAACTCCTTGACCTCGAGCTTGAGGCCCGCCTTGGCCGCCAGGTTCTTCCTGACGAAGTTCAGGATGTCGGCGTGCGGCGTCGGGGACGCGGCGACGACGAGCGCCTTGGAGGTGTCGGCCTTCGCGCCGGTTTCGCTCTTGGAGGCCGGGTCGGACGACGTACCGCAGGCGGTGAGGCCGAAGGCGAGGGCGGCGGTGGCGGCGGCAGCTGCGGTGATCTTGATGTTCCTACGCACGAAAAGTGCCTCTTTCTGGTGGTGAGGGTGGTGCGCCCGGACAAGGAGTTCGGGCTTGTGAGCGGAGAGAAAGTCTCAGGAGGCGGTGCGGCCCCGGCGGGCCAGCAGGCGTACGGCGATGTCGCCGATCAGCTGGACCGCGGTAACGATGACGATGAGCAGCGCGACGGTGATGAGCATGAAGCGGTTGTCGAAGCGCTGGAATCCGTAGGTGACAGCCTTGGAGCCGAGCCCTTCGCCGCCGACCGCGCCGGCCATCGCGGAGTACCCGATGAGCACGATGACGGTGGTGGTGATCCCGGAGACGAGCGACGGCAGGGCCTGCGGCAGCAGGACCTTGCGGACGATCGTCGGGATGGATCCGCCCATCGACTGGACGGCCTCGACGAGTCCGTGGTCGACCTCGCGGATCGATGTCTCGACGAGCCGGGCGAAGAACGGGATGGCGCCGACGGCGAGCGGCACGATCATCGCGGTCGGGCCGATGAAGGTGCCGACGACCCAGGTGGTGAAGGGGATCAGGGCGATCAGCAGGATGATGAACGGCAGCGAGCGGCCGATGTTCACGATCACGCCGATGACCTTGTTCACCACGGTGTTCTGGAGCAGTCCGCCCTTGTCGGTGAGGACCAGCAGCACGCCGAGGGGCAGTCCGACGAGGACGGTGACGAGCGCGGACCACAGCACCATGTAGAGGGTGTCGACGGTTCCCTGGGACAGCAGCGGCTGCATTTCGGACCAGGTCACTTGGCCACCTCCTTGACGAGCGGGGTCTGGGTGAGCGGGGCGGGAGTCCGTACGGGGATGTCGGCGGCGGCCGTGTCCACGACCTCGGCCTGCAGGCCCTGCTCGCGCAGGAAGCCGATGGGTACGACGTTCTCCTCGAAGCGGCCGGGCAGCTCGATCCGCATCCGGCCGATCTGGTTGCCGCCGACGGTGTCCATCGCGGCGCCCAGGATCGAGATGTCGATGTTGTACGTACGGGAGAGCTGGGAGATCACCGGCTGGGACGCCGCCTCGCCGTGGAAGGTGACGTCGACGACCGTGCGGTCGGGTCCGGAGGCCGTACCCCCGACGGGGAACAGCTCGTGGGCCAGTTCGGATCCGGGGGTGGCGAGCAGTTCGCCGACGGTGCCGGACTCGACGATGCGCCCCTTCTGCATGAGCGCGGCCGAGTCGCAGATCGTCTTGACGACGTCCATCTCGTGCGTGATCAGCAGGACGGTCAGGCCGAGCTGCTGGTTGAGGTCGCGCAGCAGCTGCAGGATGGAGCGGGTGGTCTCGGGGTCGAGGGCGGAGGTCGCCTCGTCGGAGAGCAGCACCTTGGGATCCCCGGCAAGGGCGCGGGCGATGCCGACGCGCTGCTTCTGACCGCCGGAGAGCTGGCCGGGGTACGCCTTCGCCTTGTCGGCGAGGCCGACCAGGTCGAGGAGTTCGAGGGCCTTGCGGGTGCGCTCCCGGCCCTGCACGCCGAGGATCTCGAGCGGCAGCTCGATGTTGTCCTGGACGTTGCGCGAGGCCAGCAGGTTGAAATGCTGGAAGACCATGCCGATGCGGCTGCGCGCCTCACGCAGCCCCTTGCCGGCCCGGCGGCCCCGGCCCGCGAGGGCGGTGAGGTCCTGGCCGGCCACGGTCACGGTGCCGGAGGTGGGGTGTTCGAGCAGGTTGACGCAGCGGATCAGGGAGGATTTGCCGGCGCCGCTCTGTCCGATGACGCCGTACACCTCGCCCTCGCGGACGTGCAGGTCGACGCCGTCCAGGGCGGTGACCTCACGGCCGCGCGACTGGTAGACCTTCGTGAGGCCCGTAGTGGTGATCACAGGGTTTCCGTCACTGTCGAGTGCGCGGCGCGGTGTCCGCCGGGCACGGGGCGTTCGTCCGATGAGACTGTTCGGACTCGGATGTTCGGGCCCGTGGTGGGTCTCGGCAGGGCTGCGGGCGGCGGGTGACCGGGGGGCAGCGCATGCGGGGGCAGGCTCGTTCCGCTGGGTGCGGACGGCAGGGGCTCGGTCTCGCTTCGGGGCGCGAGGCTCAGGCGGGGGCCCTCAGAAGGCGCGCATTCGACACATACAACGAGCACCGGGCGTGGTGATCGCCTCGGTCGCAAGGATGCGGCTGCTCGTCGTGGTCATGGGGCAAGTAAAACAGACGTCCCGTTCCGCCGAGCCCGCGTGTCCGAATAGCGGACACTTCTGGTCAGTCCGCGGACCGCCGCACCGAACGGCCGCGATCCCGGTGACACCGCCCGTGACCTGCGACGATACGAGGACGGGGCGGTGGGAACCGATCGGCGCGCGGCCCGCATTTGTCGTGCGTTGTGGCGAAGGCCACGGCCTTGATCCCTGCCGCCGGAAGCAGCGCCAGGGTGCGGATCCGCACGCGCATCCGCACCGGTCCGGCCCGGGCGCGGGGGCGCACGCGGGACGCCGTCCGGTCCGTAATACCCTCGCCTCATGCTTGTCGCCCTGACGGTCGCGGTCGCCGTGGCCGCGCTTGCCCTCGCCGCCTGGTGCGGTTTCGCCGCCTACCGGGACCAGCCGACCAAGGACTGGCACTTCATCGGAATGGCCGTGGTGTCGCTGCTGGCGCTGGCCCAGTTGGTGGTGGGCATCGTGCTGCTGGCCCGGGGCGAGCGGCCGGAGCAGGGCATGACGATCTTCATCTGTTATCTGATCGGCGCCTTCGCGGCCGTGCCCGCAGCGGGTTTCCTGTCGCTGACCGAGCGGACCCGGTGGGGTTCGGTGACGGTGGCGGCGGGCGCGGTCGTACTGGCCGTCCTGGAAGTACGGCTCTACGACATCTGGGGAAGCTGACGTGACCGACACCGATCGCCGCGCCGCCGGCGAGAAGACCGGCTTCCAGCTGGGCACCGGACCGGGCCGCGTACTGGTCTGGTTCTACGGGGTGTTCACCGTGGCCGCCGCCTCCCGCGCGATCGTCCAGATGATCCTGGACTTCGGCAGAGCGCCGCTCGCCTATGTGCTGTCGGCCATCGCCGCGCTGGTGTACGGCTTCATCACGTACTCGCTGGTGCGCGGCGGCGAGAAGGCGCGAAGGACGGCGCTGGTGTGCTGCGCCGCCGAGCTCGCGGGCGTACTGATCGTCGGCACGTGGACGCTGGTCGAGCCGTCCGCCTTCGCTGACGCCACCGTCTGGTCGTACCTCGGCAGGGACTACCTGTTCATCCCGGTGATCCTGCCGGTCACCGGGATGATCTGGCTGCGTCGCGCGAAGAACGCGTAACGCCCGCGCGCCCAGGGTCCCTAGGCGCTGGCGACGTAGGCCTGTTCGGCGGCGTCCTTCTCCAGAAGGATCAGCCGGACCCCGTCCTGACCGGTGGCGCTGCCCACAGGGGCGTAACCCGCTCGCCGGTAGAGCCGCAGATTGGTTTCGCTGCGGTGCCCGGTGTGCAGCCGGAACCGGGTGGCCGACCGCTGGTCGGCGAGTGCGGACTCCGCGGCGTTCAGCAGCCGGGCGCCGAGCCCGTGTCCCTGGAGCCGGGGGTGCACACAGAGCTTCCCTATCTCTCCGGTGCCGTCCGGATCGGTGGATCCGCGTACCGAGCCGACGACTTCGTCACCGAGCCGTGCCACGAACACCAGGTTTTCGGTCACTTCGTCACGGACCGAGTCGAGGGTCTGCACCAGCGGGTCGATACGGTAATTCCCGTAGAGCTCCGCCTCGCTCTGAAAACAGAGGTACTGGAGCTTCAGTATCTGTTCGGCGTCCTCCGCGGTCGCCGCCGAGATGATCACACTCATGCCCATGTGTGCATGCCTCCCGCTCACCTGGTCCACCGGTTGTCCCCTGCTCCTATCCCCGCAGTTCAGGAACGACAACCTCCGCCGCGAGCATTCTGCGCAGACATCCAAGGCATCGGGAACGGATCGGCCCCAAACTGCCTTGTGACATACCCAACTTCCCTGCGATTTCCTTGTACGTGGAATCGCTCGGGGCCAGCATCGCCGCCAGCAGGCTCGCGCACCGTCCGGGCAGCCGCTCCACCGCGGCGTGCAGCGCGCGGCGTTCGTCGGCGCCGACCGCGGACCGCTCGGGGCAGTCGGCCGGATCCGGGACGGTCCCATCGGCGTACGGACGTTCGCGCCGTGCGGTACGGCGGGCGCGGCGCGCCTCCTCCCGTACGGTGTCGCGGACCCAGCGGGCCGGGTCGGCCGGCGGCGTCCGGTCCGCGAGCAGTTCCAGCAGCCGCAGCCAGACGGTCTGTTCGAGATCGGCGGGTTCGACGGCCGCGCCGGCTGCCGCGCAGCCGGCCTCGGCCGTCGCCTCGGCGCTGACGAGGGGGTACAGGGCGCGCACGACGGCGGCGGGGGCGTCTGCGGGAAGCGTCATGCCTCACCCAACGTGCCGCAGCGGACGGGCGGTTGCCGTCCGCGGGGCGCATCACCCGACCGGGGCATGGTCGGCCGGGTGCTGACGCGGGGCGATATGTCAGTTCTTCGTGAAGTCCTCAGCGGCGAGCAGGGCGGTGTCCGGGTTGTCGGAGAAGATCCCGTCGATACCGGTCGCGAAGTACGTCCGGAACGCGCCGAAGGCGTCGCCGTACGCATTGGGGTCGGTGCCGCGACGGAAGTCGGCGGGCAGGAAGGAGTTCTCGTTGCGCATCGTGTACGGGTGCAGGATCAGGCCCTGCTCGTGCGCGTCCTGCACGAGGGAGGTCGGCGTGGTGAGCCGGCCCGACGCGTCCTTGGGAATGATCAGGTCCAGCGTGGGGCCTATGCCCTGTGCGAAGGACGCCATCCACTCCAGCCCCGCGGGCGTCACGAGGTCGTCGACCGTGCGCGGGTCGCCGGTCGCGACGAAGTCCCAGGGCCGCGATCCGGCGCCGGAGAGCAGGACGACGCGCGGGGAGGCGACGAGCTTCGACAGCCGCTGGATGCTGCTGGGTTCGAAGGACTGGAGGATCAGCGGCGACTGCGCGCGGTGGCGGTTGTAGCGGCGCAGCAGCTTGGCGAGCGGCTCCTCCAGGCCGAGCCCGAGGCCGCGGAAGTAGGTGGGGTGCTTGGTCTCGACGTACAGCCAGATCTGCTTGCCGCGCCTGCGGCCCTCGCGGTCGGCCCACTGGAGCACCTCTTCGAAGGTGGGGACATCCCAGCGGCCGTCGTAGAGGGTGTTCTTCTGGCGGTTGCCCGGGATGCGCTCCTTGGCGCGCAGCGTCTTCAGCTCGGCGAGGGTGAAGTCCTCGGTGAACCAGCCGGTCAGGGAGACCCCGTCGACCTTCTTCGTGGTCCTGCGGCCGGCGAACTCGGGGTGGGCCGATACATCGGTCGTGGCGGTGATGTCGTTCTCGTGGCGGCAGACGAGATGGCCGTCCTTGGTGGGGACCAGGTCCTGCTCGATGATGTGCGCGCCCATGTCGAGGGCCAGCTGGTACGAGCCGAGGGTGTGCTCGGGTCGGTAGCCGCTCGCGCCGCGGTGGCCGATGACGGTCGGCACGGGAAGGTCCAGCCGGCTGCCGTGGTCGCCGCCGTGGCCACCGGACCGCTCGGTGGCCTCCGCCGTGCCGGGAAGTCCGAGCGCGGCCGCGCCGAGTACGGCCGCTCCCGCTCCCAGGACGGTCCGGCGACCGGGGTTCGCCTGCGCACGCTCTGTCATGAATGCTCCCTCTTATGTGATGTGTGGCACCGTCGAGCGAGGCCCGATCGTAGGCAGCCACACCGTCGGGACGGCAGCTCACGGACGAACATGGCGGAAACACACATCAACACTGCGTGTCGACTCGATGAACCCGATGTGCGATCAGCGAGTACCCGCGAGTATCGTCCTCACCTGCATGGACCGTCACGATCCCGCGCCTCGGCCGGCCGGCCACTACACCGGAGGAACCGTTGTCCCGACACGCACTCATCAAGGCAGTGCTCGGACCGATCTTGCGCCTGATGTTCCGCCCCCAGGTGGAGGGCGTGGAGAACATTCCGGGCGACGGTCCGGTGATCCTCGCGGGCAACCATCTGACGTTCATCGACTCGATGATCATGCCGATCTGCTGCGACCGGCCGGTGTTCTACATCGGCAAGGACGAGTACGTGACGGGCAAGGGCCTCAAGGGCCGGCTGATGGCCTGGTTCTTCACCGGCTGCGGCATGATCCCGGTGGACCGGGACGGCGGACGCGGCGGTGTCGCGGCGCTGATGACGGGCCGTCGGGTGCTGGAGGAGGGCAAGGCGTTCGCCATCTACCCGGAGGGCACCCGCTCCCCCGACGGCCGCCTCTACCGCGGTCGTACGGGCATCGCCCGGCTGACGCTGATGACGGGCGCACCGGTAGTGCCGTTCGCGATGATCGGCACGGACAAGCTGCAGCCCGGTGGTGCCGGTCTGCCCCGTCCCGGCAAGGTGACGGTCCGCTTCGGCGAGCAGATGGAGTTCTCCCGGTACGAGGGCATGGACCGCGACCGCTATGTCCTGCGGGCGGTGACGGACTCCGTGATGGCCGAGGTGATGCGACTGTCGGGCCAGGAGTACGTCGACATGTATGCGACGAAGGCGAAGGCCGCCTGATCCGACATACGGAAGGGCCCGTACCGCATTCGGCGGTACGGGCCCTTCCGTATGTCGGGACAACCCGAATGGCCGTGGAAGGACGGGTCCAGGATGTCGCTGAGACCGGTCGGTCTAAGAGCCTGTCGGGTGACCTTCGATCGGAGAGCGGACGCGGCATGGTGCGTGCGATTCCAAGGCGCCGGGATGGCCTTGTAGCGGAGCTACCAGGGCATTTCGGCAACGCCGGAAGCGTGCGTGCCAGGGCGTGGCCGCCCGATCAGAGGTCACCCGACAGGCTCTAAGGGTGTTCGATCTCCTCCTCCAGCGCCTGGCCGCGCAGCAGGAACCAGGAGGCGACGGCCGTCGCCAGCAGGACCACAGCGCCGACGCCCGCGGCGATGTGCAGCCCGTCGACGAACGCGTCCTGCGCCGCGGAGACCAGGGCGTTCCCCTGCGCCTCCGGCAGGCCGTGGGCCGCTTCGACCGCGCCGCCCAGTGACTCGTGGGCGGCCGCGGCGGTCTCGGCCGGGACGCCGTTCGGGGTGACGAAGTCCTGGTAGACGCCGGTGACGATGGAGCCGAGCAGAGCGATACCCAGGGCCGCGCCGAGCTCGTACGCCGTCTCGGAGACCGCGGACGCGGAGCCCGCGTGCTCCTTCGGGACGCTGGAGAGGATCACGTCGGAGGTCACGGTGAAGGCGAAGCCCGCGCCGATGCCGACGACCAGCAGCAGCAGACCGATCAGCGGATAGCCGGTCTCCTGGTGGACGAAGGTGACGGCGGCGAGTGCGACGCCGACCGCCGCCAGTCCGGCGGAAACCACGGACCGGACCGAGAAGCGGCGGGCGGTCATACCTGCGACCAGGCCGCAGGCAACCGCGCCGACGGCTGCGGGCAGTTCGGCGAGCCCGGCCTCCAGCGGTCCGCGCCCCTGGACCAGTTGCAGGAACTGGGAGAGGAAGAAGACGAGCCCGGACAGGCCGAGGATGGTGAGCAGGTCGGCGAGGACCGCGCCCGAGAAGCCCCGGTGGTGGAAGAGCCGCATGTCCAGCAGCGGCTCGGGAAGCCTCAGCTGCCTGTGGACGAACCGGTACAGTGCGCCCGCACCGCCGATGCCGGAGACCGCGACCTCCCAGCTCGCCCCGTGCGCGGCCAGCTCCTTGATCGCGTACACGACACCGATCATGCCGATCAGGGAGAGCGCGACACTGACCAGGTCCCAGGGGCCGGGCGCCGGGTTCTTCGACTCCGGGATCATGCGGATGCCGACGACCACGAGGACCACCATCACCGGCAGATTGATCAGGAAGACCGAGCCCCACCAGAAATGCTGGAGCAGGAATCCTCCGACGACGGGACCCACGGCCGCGCCCGCCGATGCCATGGCCCCCCAGATGCCGATGGCGAAGCTGCGCTCGCGCGGGTCGTTGAAGAGGTTGCGGATCAGGGCGAGGGTGGACGGCATCAGGGTGGCGCCGGCGACCCCGAGCAGCGCTCGCGCCAGGATCATCATCTCGGGGCTGCTCGCGTACGCGTTCAGCACGGAGACCGCACCGAACGCGGTGGCGCCGCTCAGCAGCAGCTTCTTGCGGCCGATGCGGTCACCGAGGCTGCCCATGGAGACCAGGAGTCCGGCGATGACGAACGAGTAGACATCGCCGATCCAGAGGAGCTGGGTGCCGGTCGGCTGTAGATCCTCGGTGAGGAACGGTGTCGCCAGACCGAGGACCGTGGCGTCGACGGCCACCAGCAGCACGGCGAGGACGAGGACGGCCAGCGCGATCCACCGCCCGGGGCGACGCAGCTCGTCCGACGTCTCCTCGTGCTGGTCGATGCTGGTCATTGCTCAACGCTCCGGCGTGCCCCGCCGAGCAGCAACTCGACGATCATGTACTGGAAGTCCTGTCCGGCAACCCGGCCCACCTGGACAGCCCAGGCACCGGTGGAGACGAGTCCGTAGAGGGCCTCGGTCAGCCAGGCCGGGGTCAGGTCGATCCTGAACTCGCCGCGCTCCTGACCGCGCCGGAAGAAGGCGGAGACCCGTGCGTCCGTCCGGTTCCAGCCGTCGTTCACCTCTTCGCCCTCGAAGAGCTGGTTCTCCGTGACGAGGAAGGACAGCAGTCCGGCGCTCGGTTCAACGGCCGCGATCAGCCGGCGCAGCGCCTCCTCCGAGGTTCCCTCGTCGAGCGCGGCGGCGTCCAGGGCCGCTTCGAACTCCTGGATCCCCAGGTTCTCCAATGCTCTGACCAGGGCGTCCCGTCCGGCGAAGTGCCGGTGCAAGGTGGCGCGCCCGATGCCCGCCGCCCGGGCGACCTCGTCCATGGTGGCGGTCGATTTACGGGTCAGCAGAGCGGCGGCGCTGCGCAGCACCTGCTCACGGTCAAGTCTCATGAGACGACACTAACCCATACGAGACAAGAATGTCTCATTGAATAATGCGTCGCCCCTCCCTGCCAGGAGGCGGGACCATGGCGCCATGAAGCCGCTGCTGCTGATCGACATCGACGGTCCGCTCAATCCGTACGCGGCACTGTCACGCCGTCACACCCCCGCCGGATATACGAGACACCGGATGCGGCCGACGGGGTGGACCGAGGGGCCCGCACTGCCCGTCCTGCTCAACCTGGCGCACGGGGCGGAGCTGCTGGCGCTCGCCGACCGGTACACCCTGGTCTGGGCGACGACCTGGGAGGACGAGGCCAACGAGTGGATCGGCCCGCATCTCGGACTGCCGCCGCTGCCGTACATCGACTGGCCGGCGATGCACGGCAGCGCCCCGGACGGGACGCTCTGGAAGACGCAGTACGTCATGGAGTACGTGGCCGGGCGGCCGTTCGCGTGGGTCGACGACGAAATAACCGAGCGGGACCGGGCGTGGATCGCCCGCCGGGGACCGGACCGGTCGCTGCTGCTCCAGATCGATCCGCGGATCGGGCTGGAGCGCGCCGACTTCGACGCGCTCGCCCAGTGGGCGGCGGACCGGGACGAGAACTGAGCCCCGGTCCGCCGCCGGCCGGTCTCAGTCGTTGAGCACGGTCAGATCCAGCTCCGGAAGCCGGGCAGGGTCGTTGATCACGTACAGCTCGGTGACCCTGCCCCGCTCGATCGTGAACCGCATGACCGAGAACCGCTGTCCCTCGCGGGTCGAGATGACCGCGAGGGCCCCGTCGACGAGAGCCATCTGCGAAGACCGGGCGAAGGGCGCGAACATGATCGCCTGGCGGGCCACCGACGCGGCTCCGCGTACCAGCGATGGGGCACCCGCGCCACCCGCGCCGCCGTCGGACCGTGCCACCACGTCCGGGTCGAGCACGGCGACGAGTGCGTCGAAGTCGCCGCCCCGGGCGGCGGCCAGGAACGCCTCGACGACCTCTCGCCTGCGGTTGAGATCGGGGTCGGGCGCCGGGTCCACGCCCTGGACCCGGCGCCGCGCCCGGCTGGCGAGCTGGCGGGCCGCGGCCGGGGTGCGGTCCACAATGCGCCCGATCTCGGCGAACGGCACCGCGAACATGTCGTGCAGCACGAACGCCAGCCGCTCGGCGGGGTCCAGCGTCTCCAGCACCACGAGCAGTGCAAGCCCGACCGAGTCGGCGATCAGCGCCTGCTGCTCGGGGTCGCTGCCGGGCCGCGGGCCGAGGACCGGATCGGGGGTGTGCCCGTCGGGTGTCTGTGCCTCCAGAGGCTCCTCCCGCCGGGACCGGCGGGAGCGCAGCATGTCCAGGCAGACCCGGCCGACGACCGTGGTCAGCCAGCCGCCCAGGTTGTCGATCTGCCGGTCGTCGGAGCGGCTGAGCCGGATCCACGCTTCCTGGACGGCGTCCTCCGCCTCGCTCAGCGAGCCGAGCATCCGGTAGGCCACGGCCTTCAGATGGGTCCGGTTCTCCTCGAAGCGTGCTGCCAGAAACTCGTTCTCGTCCACAGACCCATTCCTCCGTCGCGTGCCGTCACAGCATTGACGCATCCAACGGCGCCGATGTGACAACACGGCCGGTGATCAAGGAATCGGCAGGTACGCCGCCGATCAGCTCCAGGGCAGCGCGGCGCGGTGGCGCCAGTACGCCTCGGGCTCCTCGACCAGCGCGTCGAGCTGGGACCGCCGCTCCTCGTCGAGGCCGAGGAGCGGGGCGTGCAGGTTGCCGACGAGCTGGGTGACCGTCGCCGCGCCGGAGAGCACGACACCGGCCCACGGCTGGTGCAGTACCAGCGCGAGCGCGACCGCGTCGCTTCCGAGGCCCGCCTCGGCCGCGATCTCCTGGACGATCGCCGGGGCATCCGTTCCGGCGAGGCGTCCGTTGGCCATGGCTTCCTTGACGATCACGGTCAGCCCGGCCTCGTGCGCCTCGGCGAGCGCAGGACCGGCCGAGGTCTCCAGGGCGTTGAAGGTGGCCTGGACAGTACGGAAGAGGGGTTCGCCGTCGACCCTGACGGTGAGCGCGGCACGGATGGCGTCCGCCTGGGCGGGGCCGCTGGTGGAGAGTCCGACGCTGACTCCGCCGGCCGCGAGTTCGGCGAGCCGCGCGTGGAGTTCCTTGTCGGTGAGGGCCGGGCTGTCGGCGGTCACGGAGTGGATCTGGTAGAGATCGAGCCGGTCGCCGAGCAGCGCCTCGGTCTCGGCGCGCTGCCGCTCGAACGTGGCGAGGCTGTGGTCCTTGACCTCGTGCGCCTCGGCGTCGATGCTCCAGTCGGCGGTGTAGGTGTAGCCCCACTTGCTGCCGATGACGACATCACGTGCCTCGGGACGAGCGGCCAGCCAGGCGCCGAGGAACTCCTCGGAGCGGCCGTAGGAGCGGGCGGCGTCGAAGTAGCGGACGCCCTGGGCGTAGGCGGCGTCGAGCAGTTCATGGGTGCGCTCGCGCAGGGCGTCGACGCTCCGGTCCTCGGGCAGGTCCCGGTCGCGGTGGAGATTGATGTAGCCGGGCCTGCCGACCGCGGCCAGGCCGAGCCCGATATGGGCGGTCGGGGTCGTGGCCGAGGCCAGGCGTCCGAAGGGCATCGTGGCTCCTCGTCGATGGGGTGCTCCCCGCCAACGTAACGCAGCCGGATTCACGCGCGTCCAGCCGCGGGATTCGGCCGATCGGGCCCTCGCCGGCCGGGAGCGGGCCGGTCCGGCCAGGGCCTCGCCCCTCGGACCTGCGCAGACCTGGTCGAGGCCGGCCGGCAGGTCGGCTTCCATGTCGTCCGGGAGTTTCAGCCGGATGAGCACCCGCGGGAGCAGACCGGCCCGGCGAGTGCGGGTGTCGGCGTCCTCACCGTCACCACGGTGACGTGGTGGTCGGCCACACCCCGGACCCCCGCGTCGCCGTTCGGTCGCCCATGCGTGCGGACGCGACGAGGCGGGGAGCGCACGACCGCTCCCCGCCTCGTCGCCTGCGCCCGGGCTGCTGTCAGCTCTTCGCGGTCGCCCATGCGTGCTGGACGGCGAGGTCGGCCTTGACCTCTGCCAGCTGTACGGCGACGGCCGACGGGGCCGTACCGCCGCGTCCGTTGCGGGAGGCCAGCGCGCCCGGCACGTTGAGGACCGTGCGGACCTCGGGGGTGAGGTGCTCGGAGATCTTCGCGAACTGCGCGTCGGTGAGTTCGTCGAGTTCGATGCCCTGCTGCTCGCACTCCTTGACGCATTCGCCGGCGACCTCGTGCGCGACACGGAACGGGACGCCCTGCTTGACCAGCCATTCGGCGATGTCCGTGGCGAGCGAGAAGCCGGCCGGTGCGAGCTCCTCCATCCGCTCGCGGTTGACGGTGAGCGTGGCCATCATGCCGGTGAAGGCGGGCAGCAGGACCTCGAGCTGGTCGCAGGAGTCGAAGACCGGTTCCTTGTCCTCCTGGAGGTCGCGGTTGTACGCGAGCGGGAGGGCCTTCAACGTGGCCATCAGGCCCGTCAGGTTGCCGATGAGCCGACCGGACTTGCCGCGGGCCAGCTCGGCGATGTCCGGGTTCTTCTTCTGCGGCATGATCGACGAGCCGGTGGAGAAGGCGTCGTGCAGGGTGACGAAGGAAAACTCCTTCGTGTTCCAGATGATGACCTCCTCCGCGATCCGGGAGAGGTTGACGCCGATCATCGCCGTGATGAACGCGAACTCGGCGACGAAGTCACGGGAGGCCGTGCCGTCGATGGAGTTGGCGACGGAACCGTGCTCGAAGCCGAGGTCGGCGGCGACCGCCTCCGGGTCGAGCCCCAGGGACGAACCGGCGAGTGCGCCGGAGCCGTACGGGGAGACGGCCGTGCGCTCGTCCCACTGCCGCAGCCGCTCGGCGTCCCGGGACAGGGACTGCACATGGGCCAGGACGTGGTGGGCGAAAAGGACGGGCTGGGCGTGCTGCAGATGTGTACGGCCCGGCATGGCGACGTCCGCATGCGCCTCGGCGAGACCGACCAGGGCATCCTGGAGCTCGGCGATCAGACCGCCGATGATCCGGGCGTGGTCGCGCAGGTACATCCGGAAGAGCGTGGCGACCTGGTCGTTGCGGGACCGGCCGGCGCGCAGCTTGCCGCCGAGGTCCTTGCCGAGACGCTCCAGCAAACCGCGCTCCAGCGCGGTGTGGACGTCCTCGTCGGCGATGGTGCCGGTGAAGGAGCCGTCGGCGACATCGGCTTCGAGCTGGTCGAGACCGGCGATCATGCGGGCCAGTTCGTCCGCGGTGAGCAGGCCCGCCTTGTTGAGGACACCCGCGTGGGCGCGGGAGCCGGCGATGTCGTACGGCGCGAGCCGCCAGTCGAAGTGGACGGAGGCGGACAGCTTGGCCAGCGCCTCGGCCGGGCCGTCGGCGAAACGGCCGCCCCAGAGGCGTACGTCGCTGTTGCCGGTGCCGTTGCTCACTGCGTGCTCCTCGGAAATGCCAGGGGGTGGATGTGCGACCGCCTCCCCGCCGTGGAGGAACGGGGAGGCGGTGACGTAAACGGGTCGGCGTCAGGCCAGGTCACGCTTCGCGGCGATCTTCGACGAGAGGCCGAAGATCTCGGTGAAGCCCTGCGCCTTGGACTGGTCGAACGTGTCGCCCGAGTAGGCGAGCGCGACGCGCTCGGTCACGGGTTTCTCCTTACGGCGCAATCCCTGATAGGCATAACTATGCAGTCCTCCGTATGATTTGTCAAAGATGCTGGTGAACGCCGGCGAGGCGGCGGTGTTCCTCGCCGACCGGTCCGGGGTCGTACGGGTCTGTGCCCGCTATGTACTGCGACAGGGCGGCATCGATCCGCTTCCCCTCTACCGGTCGATGTGTGCCGACCCGGCCGCCCGTCCCGCGGCCCCCGCCGGGCTCGGCGAGTGCGGCACCAGGGAGGACGCCCCGGCACTGTGGTCACTGGTGACGCACCCTGTGCCCGCAGTCCGCGTCCATGCCGTCACCGGCCTGCGCGCGCTCGACGCGGTGCGGTACGAGCAGCTGCGGCCCCTCCTCGACGACCCGTCACCCGCCGTCGTCCGGGCGGTGACGCAGGCTCTGCTGCCGGACGCCGACCGGATACCGCGCGAGTGGCTGCTCGTCAGGACCGGGGCGGACCGACCGCGTGCGCTGCGTGTGGCGGCGGAGCGGCTGTTGCGAGCCCACCTCCGCGCGACGGTCCGCCAGCGGCGTCCCACCGGCTGAAATGCCCCTGCCCGGCGCCGCATTGACGCCGATAATCACCTCATGGGAAAGACGTACGAACGTATCGACAGACGGCTCAGGACCTTCATCGAAGAGCAGCACATCTTCTTCACGGCGACCGCGCCCCTCGACGGGAACGGCACGGTCAACCTCTCCCCCAAGGGCGTCAGCGGCTCCTTCGCGGTCGTCGACGAGCGGACCGTTGCTTATCTGGACTTCGCCGGGAGCAATGCGGAGACCGTGGCGCATCTCCGCGAGAACGGCCGCATCACCCTCATGTGGTGTGCCTTCCAGGGACCGCCGAACATCGTGCGGGTGCACGGCCGCGGCGAGCCCGTCTTCCGTGACGACCCGCGGTTCACCGGCCTGCTCGCCCACTTCCCCGGCGTCGACCCCGCACCGCACGGGCTGCGCGCGATCATCGTAGTGACGGCCGAGCTGATCCGGGACACCTGCGGATACGCCGTGCCTTTCATGTCCTACGACGAGGACCGGCCGCTCCACGCCCAGCGCTTCGCCCGCGAGGACGACACCTCGCTCAGCGAGTACTTCGAGAAGAAGGAGCACGTCGCCACCAGCATCGACGGCCTTCCCGGGCTGCCGCTCCCGCTGCCTGGCATGCCCGCCACGGGATGAGCCGTCGGGCGCCCCGGGGCCCCTGTCCCGGGTCGGTCCAGACCCTCGGGGTCCGTCCCGATCCGGAAAGCCCGCGCGGGCTCAGCGGCCGTTCTGCGCCAGCCGCAGCAGATGGTCGGCGAGTGCCTGACCGCCCGCCGGGTCACGGCTGATCAGCATCAACGTGTCGTCGCCCGCGATCGTGCCGAGGATGTCCTGCAGCTCGGCCTGGTCGATGGCCGAGGCCAGGAACTGGGCCGCGCCCGGAGGCGTACGCAGCACCACGAGGTTGGCCGACGCCTCCGCCGAAATGAGCAGTTCGGCGGAGAGGCGCCGCATCCGTTCCTCCTTGGCGGACTCGCCGAGCGGCGCCTGCGGGGTACGGAAACCGCCCTCGCTCGGCACCGCGTAGATCAGCTCGCCGCCGGTGTTACGGATCTTCACCGCACCCAGCTCGTCCAGATCGCGGGAGAGCGTCGCCTGGGTGACGCTCAGGCCGTCGTCGGCGAGGAGTTTGGCCAGCTGGCTCTGCGAGCGCACCGGCAGCCGGTTCAGGATGTCCACGATCCGGCGGTGGCGTGCCGTGCGGGTCTGCGGCACGGACTGCCCGCCGTACTCGGATTCCTGCGCCTCGGTCATCGTCGTCGCCTCATTCTCCGGAGCGCTTCTCTCCGGATGGTCCGTCCCCGTGTGCCGCGTCGAGAGCGCCGGGCAGTGCCTCGAGGAACGCGTCCACCTCCGCGTCACCGATGATCAGCGGCGGCATCAGCCGTACGACATCGGGGGCGGGCGCGTTCACCAGGAGTCCGGCTCCCTGAGCCGCCTGCTGCACCTGAGGTGCGAGGGGCTCGGTGAGCACGATACCCAGGAGCAGTCCGGAGCCGCGGACGCGGGAGACCAATGGGTGCCCCAGCCCCTCGACACCCTCCCGGATCCGCTCGCCGAGCCGCTTCACCCGATCCAGGGCGCCATCGGCGGCAAGGGTGTCCAGCACGGCGAGACCGGCAGCGCAGGCGATCGGGTTGCCGCCGAACGTCGTGCCGTGCTGACCCGGCTTCAGCAGGTCGGCCGTGGCACCGAAGGCGACGGTGGCGCCGATCGGCAGCCCACCGCCCAGACCCTTGGCGAGGGTGACGATGTCGGGCTCGATGCTCTGGTGGGCCTGGTGCTCGAACCAGTGGCCGCACCGGCCGATACCGGTCTGCACCTCGTCGAGAACGAGCAGGGTGCCGGTGGCCCGGGTGATCTCCCGGGCGGCCTCCAGGTAGCCCTTGGGCGGGACGACCACACCGTTCTCGCCCTGGATGGGTTCGATGATCACCAGCGCGGTCTCGGTGGTCACTGCGGCGCGGAGGGCTTCCGCATCTCCGTACGGGACATGTGTGACGTCGCCGGGCAGCGGAAGGAACGGCTCGCGCTTCCCGGGCTGGCCGGTGAGGGCGAGGGCCCCCATGGTCCGGCCGTGGAAGCCGCCGTCGGTGGCGACCATATGGGTCCGCCCGGTCAGCCGGCCGATCTTGAAGGCGGCCTCGTTGGCCTCGGCGCCCGAGTTGGAGAAGTAGACCCGGCCGGTCCGTCCGAAAAGGTGCAGGAGCCGCTCGGCGAGGGCGACAGGCGGTTCGGCGATGAAGAGGTTGGAAACATGCCCGAGGGAGGCGATCTGGGCGGAGACGGCCTCGACGACGGCGGGGTGGGCGTGGCCCAGCGCGTTCACCGCGATGCCGCCGACGAAGTCGAGGTACTCGGTGCCGTCGGCGTCCCACACGCGGGCGCCTTCGCCGCGGACCAGGGAGAGCTGCGGGGTGCCGTAGTTGTCCATGAGCGAGCCCTGCCACCGCTGTGAAAGCTCGGCGCTGGTCATGCTTCCCCCTCCGTCCCTGACTGTGCGACTGTTCCTGGCTGTGCGTCGGGCACGACCATCGTGCCGATTCCCTCGTCGGTGAAGATCTCCAGCAGGATCGAGTGCTGGACCCGGCCGTCGATGACACGGGCGGTCTCGACGCCGTTGCGCACGGCGTGCAGACAGCCCTGCATCTTCGGCACCATGCCGCTGGACAGCTCCGGCAGCAGCTTCTCCAGCTCGCCGGCGGTGAGCCGGCTGATCACGTCGTCGCTGTTGGGCCAGTCCTCGTAGAGACCCTCGACGTCGGTGAGGACCATCAGCGTCTCGGCGTTCAGCGCGGCGGCGAGTGCGGCGGCCGCGGTGTCGGCGTTGACGTTGTAGACATGGTTGTCGTCGGCGGAGCGGGCGATGGAGGAGATGACCGGGATCCGGCCGTCGTCCAGCAGCGCCTGGATGGCCCCGGTGTCGATGGCGGTGATCTCGCCGACCCGGCCGATGTCAACGAGCTCGCCCTCGATGGTGGGCCGGTGCTGGGTGGCGGTGATGGTGTGCGCGTCCTCACCGGTCATGCCGACGGCGAGCGGGCCGTGCTGGTTGAGCAGGCCGACGAGCTCGCGCTGGACCTGTCCGGCCAGCACCATCCGTACGACGTCCATCGCCTCGGGCGTGGTGACACGCAGCCCGGCCTTGAACTCGCTGACCAGGCCCTGCTTGTCGAGCTGGGCACTGATCTGCGGGCCGCCGCCGTGCACAACAACGGGCTTGAGGCCGGCCTGCCGCAGGAAGACGACGTCCTGCGCGAAGGCCGCCTTCAGCTCCTCGTCGATCATGGCGTTGCCGCCGAACTTGATGACGACGATCTTGCCGTTGTGCCGGGTCAGCCAGGGCAGCGCCTCGATGAGGATCTGCGCCTTCGGCAGTGCGGTGTGCTTCCTCGCGGCACTCATGAGCTGTACGCGCTGTTCTCGTGGACGTAGTCCGCGGTGAGGTCGTTGGCCCAGATGACGGCCGACTCGGTGCCTGCGGCGAGGTCGGCGGTGATCTTCACCTCGCGGTAGCGCATGTCGACGAGGTCGCGGTCCTCACCGACCCCGCCGTTCTTGCAGACCCAGACGCCGTTGATGGCGACATTGAGCTGGTCGGGCTCGAAGGCGGCCTTCGTCGTGCCGATCGCCGAGAGGACCCGGCCCCAGTTGGGGTCCTCGCCGTGGATGGCGCACTTGAGGAGGTTGTTGCGCGCGATGGAACGGCCCACCTCGACGGCGTCGTCCTCGGTCGCCGCGTTGATGACCTCGATCCGGATGTCCTTGGAGGCACCCTCGGCGTCGCCGATCAGCTGCCGGGCCAGGTCGGCGCAGACGACCCGTACGGCCTCCGCGAACTCGCCCTGCTCCGGGGTGATCCCGCTGGCCCCGGAGGCCAGCAGCAGCACGGTGTCGTTCGTCGACATGCAGCCGTCGGAGTCGACCCGGTCGAAGGTGGTGCGGGTCGCGGCGCGCAGGGCGGAGTCGAGACCGGCGGCGTCGACATCGGCGTCGGTGGTGAGGACGACCAGCATCGTGGCGAGCCCCGGTGCGAGCATGCCCGCACCCTTGGCCATGCCGCCGA
The DNA here is from genome assembly GCF_045207415.1 of Streptomyces sp. NBC_00873. Taxonomy (NCBI): domain Bacteria; kingdom Bacillati; phylum Actinomycetota; class Actinomycetes; order Kitasatosporales; family Streptomycetaceae; genus Streptomyces; species Streptomyces sp. NBC_00873. The sequence goes on along the minus strand of NZ_CP108803.1, from coordinate 7,375,607 downwards.
CGGTCCAGCCCTCGCCGCCCGCGACGGCGGTCTTGTGGACCGTGTCCGTGGTCTTGATGGCGATGGCGGCCTTCTCGCCGCCGTGCTCGCTGAGCGCCGCGGCGGCGGTCTCGATGCCGGGCAGCAGCTTGTCCATCGGGAGCAGCGTGCCGATCAGCCCGGTCGAGGCGACGGCGATCTCACCGGCGCTGTGACCGATGAGAACCTCGGCGGCCTTCTCTGCGGTGGCGTGCGTGTCCTGGAAGCCCTGCGGGCCCGTACAGGCGTTGGCGCCACCGGAGTTGAGGACGACGGCGGTGACCTCGCCACCCTTGAGGACCTGCTCCGACCAGAGGACGGGGGCGGCCTTGACGCGGTTGGAGGTGAAGACTCCCGCGGCGGCGCGACGCGGGCCGTTGTTGACCACGAGGGCCAGGTCCGGGTTACCGCTCTCCTTGATTCCCGCGGCGATACCCGCCGCCGAGAACCCCTGTGCTGCCGTGACGCTCACGGTGCCACTCCGATCGTGGAAAGACCTGTGTCCTCGGGAAGTCCGAGGGCGATGTTCATGCTCTGCAGGGCGCCGCCCGCGGTGCCCTTGGCAAGGTTGTCGATGGCGCTGATGACGACGATCCGGCCGGCTGCCTCGTCGTACGCGACCTGGATCTGCACGGCGTTGGAGCCGTACACGGACGCGGTGGCGGGCCACTGCCCCTCGGGAAGGAGGTCGACGAACGGCTCGTCCGCCAAGGCCTTGTCATAGGCGGTACGTACGGACTCGGCGGTCACGCCCGGCTTCGCCTTCGCGCTGCACGTGGCAAGGATGCCGCGGGGCATGGGCGCAAGGGTCGGCGTGAAGGAAACCGTGACCGGCTCACCGGCGGCCGCGCTGAGGTTCTGGATCATCTCGGGCGTGTGCCGGTGGACACCGCCGACGCCGTACGGAGACATGTTGCCCATCACCTCGGAGCCGAGCAGGTGTGGCTTGGCCGCCTTGCCCGCCCCGGAGGTACCGGACGCGGCGACGACGACGGCCTCGGGCTCGACGAGCTGGGCCGCGTACGCCGGGAACAGCGCGAGGGAGACGGCCGTCGGGTAGCAGCCGGGCACCGCGATCCGCTTGGCACCCGCCAACGCGGCGCGGGCACCGGGAAGCTCGGGCAGACCGTAGGGCCAGGTCCCGGCGTGCGGCGACCCGTAGAACTTCTCCCAGTCACCGGCGTCCTTCAGCCGGAAGTCGGCGCCCATGTCGACGACGAGCACCTCGTCACCGAGCTGCTCGGCGACGGCGGCGGACTGCCCGTGCGGCAGTGCGAGAAAAACGACGTCGTGCCCGGCGAGGACCTCGGGCGTGGTCGGCTGGAGCACCCGGTCGGCGAGCGGTCGCAGATGCGGTTGCAGCGCGCCGAGCTTCTGGCCGGCGTTGGTATTGCCGGTGAGAGCACCGATCTCCACCTCGGGGTGAACGAGCAGCAGACGGAGCAGCTCCCCGCCGGCATACCCGCTCGCCCCTGCCACTGCTGCACGTACCGCCATCGGAATCCTCCTCGTCGATGGCATGACTATACGCATCGTCGCACGTTTATGCAAAGCTCTCGCAGGGCGCGGCGATGTGTGGCTGCCCCCGGTCGTAGCCCGCCCAGGACACGCAGGAAGCCGTGGCGCCGGGCGACGCTCCGCTCGGCGGCTTCGCTCAGGTTGTGCCACATATCCCAATGGTCCGCCACCTGCACCGCCCGGGGCGCTCCTGCGGGCGCGCCTGCGCGAAGAACGGTGCGCAGTCACGGCATACGACCTCGGTCCCTGGCCTGTTGGCCAGCCATGCGGCCAAGGTCGAAGCCTCCCGGTCAGGCAGCAGGTGCGCCGGCCGCCGTGGCTCGCTGTCCACCACGGTCCCGTAGTCACAACCCTTGCGGGTCGCCTACTCATCGACGCCGACCACCCTCGGGGCCGGAAGTTGCGGGTCGGGCAATGCCCCGACCATCCGCGGCACTGTGCCGCGGACATAAGGAAACTGATTCACCCGGTCGCTCGTCTTGGGGGGCAAGGTCACGTGGACGTGGATGGGAAGCCATGGTGGAGCAGGCGCGGGCGGACAGCGGTGCAACGGTGAAGGCAGCAGCGCCTCGGTGGGCGCGGCGCCGGGCGGGGCGCCGCGCTCCAGGCGAGGACGCGAGGGTCCGGTCGGCCTGGACGCGGGGGCGGGCGATCGCCGCGCTCGCGGTGCTGACGGCCGGGCTGCTGGCGTTCCACCGGGCCGTCCCCAACTCCGTGGGCCGCCTGGGCAGTCTGCTGGAAGCGTTCCTGCCTTGGCTCGGCCTGGTGGTCGTGGTGCTGCTCGGCGGGGCGCTGCTGCGCCGTTCGGCCACCGCGGTGGTGGCCCTGCTGATGCCCGTGGCAGCCTGGATGCACCTCTTCGGCGGGCTGCTCCTGCCCGGGGCGAAGCCCGGCGGGCACGACCTGGTCGTGGTGCAGCACAACGTCAGCGACGAGAACACCGACCCGGCAGGCACGGCCCGCGCCCTGGCCGACGCCGAGCCCGATCTCATCGCACTGGAGGAGCTGGTACCCCCGGCGCTGCTGGTCTACGAGAAGACCCTCGCCCCGGACTACCCGTACCACGCGGTCCGGGGCACCGTCGGACTGTGGTCGAAGCATCCGCTGACCGACACCCGGCTGTTGGACATCAAACCCCAGGGAATCGCGGAGGCCTGGAATCGCGGGCTGCGGACCGTGGTCCACACGCCGCAGCACGGGGAGATCGCGGCGTACGTCGCGCACCTGCCCTCGGTCCGCGTCCGGGCGAGCGGCCTCGCATCCTCCTGGCGCGACGAGAGCGCCCGCCTGCTGGGCAAAGCCGTCGCCGCCGAGAAGCTGACAACGGTGATCCTGCTGGGGGACCTCAACAGCACGGTCGACGACCGTGGGCTGACCCCGCTGGCCTCACGGATGAACGTAGCGGAACGCGGCTTCGCCTTCAGCTTCCCCGCCGCCTTCCCGCTGGCCCGGATCGACCAGGTCATGGCCCGCTCGGCGACCGTCGCCCACATCCACACCTTGCCCGCCACCGGCAGCGACCACCTGCCGGTCGCCGCCCGGATCACACTGGGCTGAGGAAGGGTCCCGGTGACAGCGAAACTGCGTGGGTGACAGCCGGCGTGCTTCGGCACAGGTGGTGCGACCGAGCGCGGCAGTCGGCCGGTGTGGCGGACCGAAGCGCGCACTACCGCTCAGGGGGCCGGCCACGTCACTCGGACGTACCGACCGAAGCGCTGAAGAGCCGGCGCGGCCGAAGCTTCAGCCGGCGGTCGGGGCAGCATGGTGTCGGGGCAGCATGCTGGGGCGGACGCAGGATGCAGCTGCCGCCCTCGCTCCGTAAGCTCGATATCGGGAATGTTCGGCGACGGGCAGGAAGGTCCTTTCCCCATACACCGACCACACCATCAGTGACCTGATCCCGATGGACAGCACCGGCCGGACTTCCCGCCCGCCGGCTACGCGCAGCAAATCCGCTCAGCGATCGCGGCGGCCACCGACAACGGCAGCCGACCTTGCCGTCCGGTGTCACATCGGGTGCCGGACCAGCTGCTCGGCGACGCCTCGCTACCGATGCCTCTGACGTGGAGCCCTTCATGACCACACCGCGGGACCTCTCGATCGCAGTCATGGACATGGCGCCAGGTCGCCCTGTGGAACAGGGCGACCTGTCACTCGCGCTCGCGGGAGCCGAGATGATCGACCTCCTCGGTGCCGAGGCCGTCAGACTGGACGGCGATCGGATCGTGCCGGGCCTCCGGCCCCCCATAGCCGATCACCTGCTGGACGAGGCTGCGGCGTCGCTGATCCGAGAGGCGCCGTACGAATCGGTCGACGACTGGCTGTGGCGCAGAGGTCGCGGCCTGTCCGCAGCCTATCTGGCCGCGCTCGAGGCGGAGGGGCAGCTCACTCGGCAGCCCCGTCGCGTGATGCCCTTCCGGAGCGGTCGGACGGTGCTGGTCGATTCGCCCGCCCGCCGCGCGGCGGCGAACCGCTGGACATCGGACGAACCCGTCCTCGCCGCCCTTGCGGCAGCCATCGGGATCCGTGACGAGTGGACCGGGGACTTCCCGACCACGGCCGACGACGCGGTGGTGACAGTGCTGGCCGCCGTCAATGACGCGTTGATGGAACTGGAGGCCGTACGGCAACGGCGAGCCATCGAGGATGCGGCTTTCGACAACATCTGGCGAGGCGAATGACGACGGCACACGCGGGGGCGATGGCCGCCGCCACCTGACAGCCACGGCTCTTGACACACCCGCGCGCCGGTGTGGCCACCAGGGCTCCCGAGTCGGCGGGAAGGCTGCCGCCCGCGCACCGTCCGGTGCCTCCGTCGTACAGGCATGACGCCCACAGCGGTGCCCTGCACCAGCGAGGCGTGCCTCGACGTCCGCTCGCACGGCCGCATCGGCGGCAGGATCGGCTGAGCGGAAGTCGCGGGCTTCATGCTCCGCCAGGCGCACGGCAGGGACCGGAAACGCATCGATCCAGGCCATGGACAACCGCTCGCTGCCTCCTTGGCCCGCAGTGCCTGGTCGGCGGCACCGCGATGGGGGTTACCGGCCTCCGGACCGGCAGGGCTTACCCTCCTGCTGGGCTCCTGGCACCGGTTACCGGCACCGGCCTCGTCCGTCCCACCTCACAGATGCGAGCACGAGTACATGTCCATACCTTCCGCACGTTCCGCAATAGCGACGTGGGTGACCCGTCTCTATTTCTCCCGGCTTCGGAAGAAGGGCCGCGGCCTCGACCTCTCCATTCTCTCGAAGCTGCCCGACGCCGCTCTGCTGCCGCTGCGCCGTGACGGCCTCGACCCCGTCGTGGAGATCGGCGCGCTGCGCGACCGGGAGCCGGTCAGTCGGCTGCCCATACCCGGCATGACGGTCTGGCTGGTCTCCGGTTACGACGAGGCGAAGCAGGTCCTCGGCCACGCCCGCGCCTTCAGCAACGACTTCGCCAACCTCGTCAACCACACGAGTGTCACCGAGAACCATCAGCCAGGCGGCCTGGGCTTCTGCGACCCGCCCGACCACACACGCCTGCGTCGGCTACTCACCCCCGAGTTCACGATGCGCCGCCTCAGCCGTCTGACGCCCCGTATCCACGCGATCGCCGAGGAATGCCTGGCCGAACTGGCAAAGGCCGCAGACACCGACGGGCGGGTCGACTTCGTCGAGCACTTCGCGTTGCCGGTCCCGGCCCTGGTCATCTGCGAGCTCCTCGGCGTTCCCTACGAGGAACGGGACGCCTTCCAGCAGTTCTCGGTCGCCCGCTTCGATGTTCTCGGCGGCGTCGGCGCATCCTTCGGCGCGATCTCCCAGTCCAGGGAGTACCTGCACGGCCTGGTCGAACAGCAGCGCCGCAACCCCGGCGACGGTCTGCTCGGCATGCTCATCCGCGAACACGGCGACAGCGTCACCGACGAGGAACTCACCGGCCTCGCCGACGGCGTCCTCACCGGCGGTCTGGAAACGACCGCGAGCATGCTCGCCCTCGGCACTCTGGTCATGCTCCAGGACCGCAAGCACCTCACGGCGATGCGCAACGCCGACGACCCGGCCGCGGTCGCCGCCCCCTTCGTCGACGAACTCCTGCGCCACCTCACGGTCGTCCAGACGGCCTTTCCGCGCTTCGCCCGCGAGGACATGGAGGTCGGCAGCGCACGCATATCCGGCGGCGACATCGTCATCGTCTCCCTCAGCGCCGCCGACCGCGACCCGCGTCTCGGCCCCGCGATGGACACGTTCGACCCGGCCCGCCCACCCGCCTCGTCCCACCTGGCGTTCGGACACGGCATCCACCGCTGCATCGGCGCCGAACTCGGCAAGATGGAACTCCGCGCGGCCTTCCCCAAGTTGGTAGGCCGTTTTCCGGAATTGCGCCTTGCGGTGCGGCCGGAGGAACTGGAGTTCCGTAAATTGTCGGTTGTCTACGGGGTGGACTCACTGCCGGTGCATCTGAACTGAGCAGCGCCCGGCCTCGCGAGCAGGTCTCCGGGGAAGCCGTCACTCACGCGCTGCGGGCGCGGGCGGCGAGCAGGGCAGCCAGGATCACGGGCGCACCAACCATGTGGGGCACATCACTGCTTGCCACTCGTTTTCGGCAATCGTCTCCGGGCCGCCGGGTGAGCGTGAAGCCATCGGTACGAACGCCGGAAGGCGCGCGCCGACCGGCGTCGTCGCGCAGCCGCCCTGTGGAGCGTCGGCCCTGCCCCACGGACGTGGCGCTCACAGAAACGACGCTGCCGGTGATCCTCATCCCGGTTGGGCGGGGACCACCGACAGCGTCGTCGAGTCCAAACTTCGAGAGAAGCAGGTCAGGAGCGCGGTCGCTGGGGCTGACCGGCTCGCTCCGCTTTCTTCTCCTTGATGCGCGCCGCTTCCTTCCGGACCTCGGCCTGGGTGGCGCGCTCCTTCTGCAGCCACTCAGGGAGGTCCTTCTTCAGCGCGTCGATCTGCTCCGTCGTGAGGGCGTCCGTGACTCCGCCACGTGCGAGACCCGCGATGGAGACGCCCAGCTTCGCCGCGACCACCGGGCGGGGGTGCGGTCCGTTGCGCCGCAGTTCCTGCAGCCACTCGGGCGGATCGGCCTGCAGCGCATTGAGCTCGCTGCGCGAGACGACACCCTCCTGGAACTCGGCGGGGGTGGCCTCGAGGTACACACCCAGCTTCTTTGCCGCGGTTGCGGGCTTCATCGTCTGGGTGGTCTGGTGCGACGTCATGGTGTCAAGAGTAGCGAGCGTGTGCGATACCTCCGACCACGACCGGTAACCTGGCGGAGTGACAGGCTCCGATGCACCCCTCTCGTTCCGGCTCGCGTACGTCCCAGGCGTGACGCCGACCAAGTGGGTGCGCATCTGGAACGAGCGGCTGCCCGACATCCCACTGACTCTCGTCGCGGTGGCCGCCGTCGAAGCATCCGACCTGTTGCGGAGCGGCGGCGCCGACGCAGGTTTCGTGCGGTTGCCGATCGACCGGACGGACCTCAGCGCGATCCCCCTCTACACCGAGACGACGGTGGTCGTGGTCCCGAAGGACCACATCGTGGCGACGGTCGACGAGGTGTCCGGAGCGGATCTGGCCGACGACGTCGTGCTGCATCCCCTCGACGACACCCTCGACTGGGAGCGTCCGCCGGGCCGGCCCGCGATCGAGCGTCCGGCCACGACGGCGGACGCCATCGAGCTGGTGGCGGCAGGGGTGGGCCTCCTCGTCGTCCCTCAGTCACTCGCACGCCTGCACCACCGCAAGGACCTCACGTACAGGCCGCTCACGGACGCCCCCGAGTCGCGCGTCGCACTGTCGTGGCCGGAGGAAAAAACCACCGACCTGGTGGAGGACTTCATCGGGATCGTCCGCGGGCGGACCGTCAACAGCTCGCGGGGGCGCAACCCCACCCCGGCACAGCCGAAGCAGCACAAGCGCCCTGACACAGGCGGCGCGCAGCGAAAGTCCACAGCCGGGAAGCCGGCCGGCAAGAGCCCGCGGAGCGGCTCCGGCGGTCCCAAGACCGGCAGGCGGGGCAAGCCCCGTCGTCGGTCCTAGTGCCGTGACCGGCGATGTTTGCCCACCAGGGGCGTCGTCCAGTGCGTGCGATCGCAAGGCGGCCGGAAGTCCCCCAGTGGGGTCTCCCCTGCTCGAACGAAGTTGAGAGCTTGGGGAAGGAGCTGCCAGGGCGCTTGGCCAACGCGGCGAGCAGGCGTGCCGGGCGGTGCGGCCACGAACTTCCGCGGAGCAGCACCAGTCGATGAGCCCTGTACGTTCGCGCGTCGACGAGGCGGGCGTCGAGGAGTTCGAGCCCGGTTTCCTCGTACAACTCGCGCGCCAGGGCCTCGCGGGGCCGTTCGCCCGGATCGAGCCCGCCTCCGGGCAGATGCCACAGCCCCGGTGTGAAGACCGGTGAGGCCTCCGACGGCCTGGTCAGCAACTGGCCGTTCTGCCGTGGCAATCGCGTGTGCCGATATGCGCGAACGTATCCGGTTCCCCACCGCGTGCCTGCCGGCTTCAGCTTCCACGGCTCCAGCATCCCCGTGCGGAGCCGTCGGTCGATCACGATGATCACGCTTGTTGCCAGTCCAAATCCTCTGCTCGTATGAAGGATCTCGGCAGCCAAGAGGTCTAGACCAAGTGGTCTAGACCTCGACTGGAAACTCGGGTATACCTTCTTCAATTCCGCTCGAACGGAGGTTGCAGTGCGCATAAACAGACACGCTGCTCGACTGGTCAGAGCGATAGCGCTCGGATTGTTCGTGCCCCTCCTGGCAGTGCCGTCAGCAGGCGCCGAACCCGTCCCCGCGAACACCGACGTCAACCCCCGACCCGCCGTGGTGCCCGCTCTTCAGCAGTGGGAGGGCGGAACGGGTTCGTTCGAGTTGCGCAAGCACAGCCGGATCGTGCTGGTCAAGAAGCAGGCCGACGAACTCGACGACCAGGGCGCGCAACTCTCCGCCGAGATCGAAGAGGTGACAGGGCACAAGCCGGCCGTGTCCCCCCGGATTCCGCAGGACGGCGACATCGTCCTGTCGATCGATCCCTCCCTCGCCGACGCGACGGGTGGCGCCCGGTTCGCCGAGGAGGGCTACACCCTCACGGCCACCGATCACAACGTGACGATCGCGGCGCCGACCGCGAAGGGTGTCTACTACGGCACCCGCAGCCTTCTGCAGATCCTTCTGCTCGACGACGGCCGCGATTCCGTCCCCGTGGGCACGGCCGTGGACTGGCCCAACTACAAAGTCCGCGGCTTCATGCTGGACGTCGGGCGGCGGTTCTTCACCGCCGACTACATCCGCGACTACCTGCGGGTGATGGGCTGGTTCAAACTCAACCAGCTGCAGTTGCACCTCAACGACAACGGTTTCAAGGGCAGCAAGCCCTGGAGCGAGGTGCAGGCCGGCTTCCGGCTCAAGACCGACAACCCCGAGCTGGCCGGGCTGGCTTCCCAGGACGGGTCCTATGACCGCGCCGACTGGGACTCCTTCGAGGACACCGCCGCCGCGAACGGCGTCACGATCATCCCCGAGATCGACGCGCCCGCCCACTCGCTGGCGTTCATCCGGTTCCGCCCGTCGCTCGGCCTCAACGACGGCCAGTCCGACCACCTCGATCTGTCCAAGCCTGAGACCACCGCGTTCATGAAGTCGGTGTTCGACGAGTTCGTGCCCTGGTTCCGTAGTCCCGATGTGCACTTCGGCGCCGACGAGTACACGGTGGACAAGCCCCGCTACAAGGTCTACTTCAACGAGATGGCCGCCCACATCCGCGCGCTCGGCAAGCAGCCGCGGGCCTGGGGCAGCCTGTCGGTCATGGCGGCCAACAGCGACGGTTACGACCGCGACGTGACCATGAACAGCTGGAACAACGGCTGGTACGGGCCGCAGGCGCTCAAGCAAGACGGCTACTCCTTCATCAACACCAACGATGCCCTGCTCTACATCGTCCCGTTCGCGGGCTACTACCACGGCCACGGGCTGGACGGTAAGTACCTCTATGACCAGTGGGAGCCGAATGTCTTCCCCGGCGGGCAGAGCGTGGCCCCTCGTGACCCGCAGTTGCTCGGAGCCATGTCGGCGGTGTGGAACGACCTGACCGAGGCCACCTACTCGGAGCTGGACGTGCACGGGCTGGTCGAGCCCACGTTCGGCACGCTGGCTCAGAAGATGTGGAGCGGGGCCAAGGCCGATATGCCGTACAGCGCCTTCCTCGACACGGTCCGCAAGCTTGGCGTGGGCACCGGGCTGACGAAGGTCTCCACGACACTCGCCGCGTCGGCGTCGGGAGAGGTGAGCCTGGGGAAGGAGGCGACCGCCTCCGCCGGTGAGGCGGCCGCGGCCTTCGACGGGGTGCGCACCACCAACTGGGCCAGCGGTCCAGGAGATGAGGCATGGCTGCAGGTCAACCTCGGCAAGCCGGTCGCGATCAGCAAGGTCGAGCTGGACTGGGCACCCGACTACGGGCGGGACTACGAGGTCCAGGTGTCACGTGACGGCGAGAAGTGGACCACCGTCGCGAGCCGTACCGGCCGCGAAGCCGCGGGAGTCGACACTCTGACGTTCGATCCGGTCACGGCACGGCACGTACGGCTCGTCGGCACGCAGGCGGGCAACAAGCAGAACGGGTACGCCCTGTGGAGCATGCGCGTCTTCGAGGTGCCGGACCTGGCGCTGCACCGGCCGACCACCGCGTCCTCGACCGAAGTGGCGAGCCTGGGACCGGAGAACGCCACCGACGGCGACGGCAAGACCCGATGGGCCAGTGCCTACCGCGACGGTGAATGGATCCAGGTCGACCTCGGCTCCCCGCAGACCGTCCAGCGTGTCCTGCTCGACTGGGAGAACGCCTCCGGTCGTGACTACGACATCCAGGTCTCCGGCGACGCCGCCAACTGGAAGACGGTGGCCTCGGTTCGGGACAAGCCGTCCGGCGCCCGCGTGGACGAGCTCACCTTCGATCCGGTGACCGCCCGGTACGTGCGGATGCAAGGCATCAAGCGGACAACCGGCTGGGGCTACTCGCTGTGGCGCCTGGAAGTGCGTTCCATGAGCCCGGAGCCCGACCTCGGGTAACCCGCGAGTGGGCCACTAGCCAAATCCTGTCGTCGGACAGCCGTCGTCGCCGCAGGGCGGCCGGAACAGACAACTGAGTCCCGGCCCGCCCTGCGAGTGGCACACCTCGGCGCCCCGGCACCGACGGCTGTCGCTCATCGGGAGCTCGTGGCCCCGTACGCGGAGCGCGTCGGCCCACTGCCGGGGAAGGGCTGTGTTGCCTACCTTGTTCCGGAGCTCACTTCGCGCCCGTACCGCCTCTTGCGTCACGGACGGCCGGTGTCTCCGTCGCGAAAGGAGGGACGTCCTGTTCGCATGTGGCGCCGACGGGGGGCAGGACACCGCTGAGGAAGTAGCGGGCCGCATGCCGGCCGACGCAGCCGCTCGGATTGTCCAGTGACGAGTGACCGTACCCGTTGAGCGTGAGCAGACGGGCGTCGGCGAGTTCACGGGCCATCGCCTTGCCTGCCTGATAGGAGGTGGCAGGGTCGTAGGTCGCATTGACGACGAGCACGGGGTTCGCGGTGTGCCTGTTCCAGGGGCCGGTGTAGTTCCTGACGGCACGGGCCGGCCAGGTTGCGCACGGCTCGTTGGCCCAGGCCCACCAGTGTCCGAGGTCTCCCGCTCGCGCGGTGCTCAGCTTGTCGAGTCCGACGTAGTGTGCCGGGTCGCGGGGGTTGGGGCTTTCCGCGCACAGTACGCCGAGAGTCTGCTCGAAACCGGGATACTTCAAGGAAAATGGAGGCGTCGGCGGATCCTCCGGGATGCGGCCCTCCCAGAGGATCTGCAGCATCTGGGCCGTCTCGGCCCAAGCGGGGTGGACCGTGTAGAGCCCGCCACGGATCACGCTGACAGTCCTCGCGTACGTCCAGGACCCCACGGGCCTTTTCTGGAGGCGCCGCAGCAGCTCGGTGAACTTGGCGCGGGTTGCTGCCGGGTTTCCTGCGGAGAAGGCGCAACTGCTCGCCGGGGCGCGACCGCACAGCCTCAGGAACTCCCGCAGGGCGTCGGCCGAGCCCAGATCGGACCCCAGCCGCAGGAAGGTGCTCAGTTCCGGCTCGCTCTTCGAGCCGTCGTCGACCCAGGCCCGAGGATCGACGTTCCCGTCGAGCACCAGGCGGCCGACCTTGGACGGGAAGAGGTTTGCGTAGGTCGCCCCCAGCAACGTTCCGTACGAGACACCCCAGTACCTCAACTGCCGCTCACCGAGCGCCTGACGCAACCGGTCGAGGTCGCGGGCGCTTTCGGCCGTCGACACATGACGCAGCAGTTCCGGAAACCGCTTCTGACAGCGTCGGCCGAGCTCGGCGTAGGCCGCAGTGAAGGTTCTGCGCTCTTTCGTGCCGACCGGAAAGGCGGGAACATTCGCCAACCATGTGACGGCTTCTTCCGCACCGGCAAAACATTGCACGGCGGTGCTCTGCCCGACGCCGCGTGGGTCCCAACTGACGATGTCGAACCGCTCGCGCAGTTCCTCGGGGAACTTGTGGTACTGCAACGGCAGCCCCACCGTTCCCGGGCCGCCGGGCCCCCCGGGGTTGAAGAACAGTGATCCGACCCGCCGCCCGGGAGCGGTGGCCCGGTGCCTGATCACCACCAGGTCGACGGTGCGCCACCGGGGACGGGCGTAGTCGAGTGGCGCCTTCGCCATTGCGCACTCGAATCCCTGCCGGCCCTCACCCTCACAGGGCTTCCAGGTCAACGTCGTCCCGCCGGCCGCGGACGGTCCCCCGTCGGACAACTCGACGACGACCGAACCTCCGGTCGTGACCGCGGAGGCGAGCAGCAGGACCCCCGCAGCGCACATGGCGCCACGCCTTTGCCGATGGACGGTGACATCTGGCATCGGCGGACCCTTCCTGGGCAGGGTGACTCTTGGCGCGGGGCCGGCGGCCGGCAGGCCCAGTGCCATACGAACGGCGTCGAACGTGCCGGGCAACAGGCGCCCGTCCGAACGGGTGACAGCGTCGTCCGTCCGGGCGCAGCACAAGAGCCGTCCGGTCCCGCGCCCCGTGGACGCGGGCGAACCCGCCGCTTCCGTCGCGGTACACCGTCGGCAGTGTTCCGTCGACGGGTGCGCCGTTCGCCGACCGCGATGCGGGACTCCACTCATCCGTGCGTCAACTCATTGTCCGTGGACGTGAGTTCGTCGGCCCCTCCTCGCCCCCGTACAGCAGCACGTGGCCACGGTCCGGCCATCGGCAGGCCGTCGGCGATGCCCGCGGCACCGCACTCGCGTTCGAGGACCAGCTGGGCGATCCGGCGCTCGGACCACCCCGTCCGCTGGTGGCCGACCGCGGTGATGTCAGGATGGATCCATGACGACCAAGGTTTTTTTCGACATCACCATCAATGACGAGCCCGCCGGGCGGATCGTGTTCAACCTGTTCGACGACGTGGTTCCGAAGACGGCGGAGAACTTCCGCGCGCTGGCGACCGGCGAGAAGGGCTTCGGCTACAAGGGCTCGTCCTTCCACCGGGTCATCCCGGACTTCATGCTGCAGGGCGGCGACTTCACCAGCGGTGACGGCCGTGGCGGCAAGAGCATCTACGGCGAGAAGTTCGCCGACGAGAACTTCAAGCTCACGCACGACAAGCCCGGGCTGCTGTCGATGGCGAACGCGGGCCCCAACTCCAACGGCTCCCAGTTCTTCATCACGACGATCGTGACGTCGTGGCTGGACGGCAAGCACGTCGTCTTCGGCGAGGTCGACGGCCAGGAGAGCATGGACCTGGTCAAGAAGATCGAGGGCTACGGCTCGCAGAGCGGCAAGACCCGGGCCAAGGTCACCATCGCCGACTCCGGCGTCCTCTGACCGTACGAGGGACCCTCTGGCGCCCGGCCCTTCGCTGATCGGTCAGCGAAGGGCCGGACGCCCGCTTCCGGCCCACGCCCGCCCGCCCGACGAGACCGTTCGGGTCCGCGGCGACGCGCTCCGCCTCCAGCTGCGGAGCGACGGCCCCGGTTACGCCTCCATGAGCCGCTGCGCAGGCACAGTCGCCGCGCCGCGGGTGCGGATGACGGACTGGGCCATCCGCCACTTCCCGCCGGGCGAGGTCGGCCGATGGCTGGACCTCGCCGAGCAGCGGGCCGACCGACCTGCCCGCAGGGCCGGGCGTCGCCACACCCTTCCTCGTACCGTCAACCGGCGGTTGACAGCCCATGACTGTCAACCTACGGTTGACATATGGCGAATCCAGTACGCATGACGAATCCGGTACGGCTCGACGAACTGATCGAAGCCATCAAGAAAGTTCACCCCGACGCTCTCGAACAGCTCTCGGGCGCGGTCATCGCCGCCGACCACCTCGGCGACGTGGCCGACCACCTGATCGGCCACTTCGTCGATCAGGCGCGCCGCTCGGGGGCGTCCTGGACGGAGATCGGGAAGAGCATGGGCGTCACCCGGCAGGCGGCCCAGAAGCGCTTTGTCGCCAAGGATCCCGGCGAACCGTCGGATCTCGACCCCAGCCAGGGGTTCAGCCGGTTCACCGAGCGGGCGCGGAACGTCGTGATGGCGGCGCAGAACGAAGCACGCGCCGCAAGCAACGACGAGGTGCGTCCGGAGCACCTGGTGCTGGGGCTGCTCAGTGAGCCGGACGGGCTCGCCGCGGCGTTCATCAAGGCGCAGGGCGTCTCGCTGGACGCCGTCCGGCAGGCCGCGACCGAGGCACTGCCGCCCGCGGCCGAGGAGTTCCCGGACCTCATCCCGTACGACGCCGGGGCACGCAAGGCGCTGGAGCTCACGTTCCGGGAGGCCCTGCGGATGGGGCACAACTACGTCGGCACGGAGCACATCCTGCTCGCACTGCTGGAGCACGAGGACGGCGACGGCGTGCTGACCGGGCTCGGTATCGACAAGGCCGCCGCGGAGACCGGCATCGCGGAGGCCATGACGCTCGTCGTCGCCGCACACAAGGGTGAATGACCGGCTGCATCGACTGAAGCCGGACGGTTCCATGCGGCTGTGAGCGCGTCTGCACCTCCCTGCTCCCCCTCCCCGGCGTGATCCTCCGCCCTAGAGTGGAAGGGAGCAGGGAGGTACCCTCATGCGGAAGGTCACCGACTGCCGGGAATACCCCAGCGAGACGAAATGCACGCTCGCCCTCGCCGGCGAGCCGGAGGAAGTGGTCCGCGCCACCACCGAGCTGGCCGTTCGGGTGCACGGTCATGCGGACGGACTGGAGCTGCGGGAGCAGATCGGGTCCGGGCTTCAGGACGAGCCCACGCAGCTCGCGTGAGCCGCGACGCGGCCCGGTTCGCATCACCCGGATCCACCACGGCGCACACCTTCCCAGGGCCGTGTGCCGCGGTCCCGGGGGTCCGGACCCCGCCCCTGTGCGCACCATGCCGAACAGAGGGTTCGCCGCGCCCTGGCTGTAGGCCGGTCACACCTCTCCGGGAGAACCACACAACCAGCCGCCCGACGAGGCCGAGCAGGGCGGGCACCCGCAGGACCGCCGTGCCCGGCCTGTTCCCGATCGCCGCGCCCCTGCCCGCCCTGGTGCGCGACGCGTCCTGCCCACCCGTGACAGCGCGGGCAGTGTCGCCCAGGGTCTGATCACCGCGCGGACATACGGTTGATCGCTACCCTGTCTTCCCCCGCCACGGGGCGGGGAGACAGGGGTGGGACATGCGCAGAAGAATTGCCGTGCTCGCTGCGGTGGGAGCAGTGGCCACCGCGGTCGTGGTGGCGCCGGCCCTTCACCGGTGACGCCGTCACGGTGAAGTGACCGCGCGGCAGGCCGGGAAACCGGCCCGCCGCCGGGTCACAGCGCCTCGTACACCGCCGTGCGGTGCAGAGCGCGGGCCGGCGAGCCAGGCGTGCACCGCGGCGGGTTCGCGGGCCGCCACATCGGAGAGGGTCCAGCCGCGCCGGCGGCCCATGTCGCAGTCGCGCAGGGCGGGCTGGGCCATGGGGGCGAAGCCGAGCGCCTCGCCGGTGGCGCGGCTGCGGGCGGTCGGCGAGCAGTAGCGCAGTCCGGCGGCGTCCAGGGGCATCAACGCCCGTGCGGCGAGCTGCACTTCGTGCCAGCCGGCCTGATCGAGCGGCCGTCGTCGTCGAAGCGCTCGGCGAGCGGGGAAGAGCTGCGCGCCGCGGCGACGGGCGAGACTCGAACACTCACGGCCGAGAGCGTGGAGCCGGACGCCGCCCAGTTCAAGAGGGCGACTTTCAGACGGCTCCGGGACGGTCGAACCGGAAGTACATCCACTTCTCGGGGTTCTTGAGCGGCTGGAACCCGGCCTTCGCATAGACGCCGTGGGCGTCATCGGTCGCGAGGGTGAGCCTGCGGATGCCGGTCGGGGCGAGGTGGTCGCGCACGGCGACGGCGAGCCGGGTGCCGAGCCCGTGGCCGCGGGCCGGCCGGTCGACGTACACATCGCAGAGCCAGGCGAAGGTGACGCGGTCGGTCACCACCCGGGCGTAGCCGACCTGCTCCCCTGAAGTGGTGTCGTACGCACCGAAGTTGAGCGATCCAGCGATGGCCAGATCCTGCTTCTCGCGGGTACGTCCGAGCGCCCAGTAGGCGTCGGTGGAAAGCCAGTGGTGGATCCGGGCCAGGTCCAGCCGGGCCGGGTCGGACGAGATCTCGTAACGCTCCTGGAGAATGTCAGCCATGCCCGGAGGATAGGTCGCGGCGGCCGGGGGCGGCGAAGAGTTCGTCGCAGGCGGTGCGCAGCCGTCGTACGCCCTCGGCGATCTCGCCCGCCCCGGCGA
This sequence comes from Streptomyces sp. NBC_00873, assembly GCF_045207415.1. Classification (NCBI taxonomy): domain Bacteria; kingdom Bacillati; phylum Actinomycetota; class Actinomycetes; order Kitasatosporales; family Streptomycetaceae; genus Streptomyces; species Streptomyces sp. NBC_00873. Next base: position 7,359,326 of record NZ_CP108803.1, on the reverse strand, counting down.
CCGCGGCGAAGCTCAACCGCACCTGGGCGGCCGGGGGTTCGGCGCAGTAGTACGGGCGGCCCGGCGCGACCGCGACGCCCGCGCGCAGGGCGGCCGATACCAACGCCGCCTCGTCGGGGCCGGCTTCGGCATCCGGCAGCCGCAGCCAGAGGCTGCCGCCGCCCGCGGGGATATGCGGGAGCGACAGGTCGGGCAGTTCGAGCCGCAGGGCGGTCGTCATGGCGGTCCGCCGGTTCTTCAACTCCGTCGGCACGGAACGCAGATGGTGACCCCAGGCCGGGGAGCCGACCAGTTCGAGCGCGGCTTCCTGGAGCGGGCGCGGGACGAAGAAGCTGTCGACGATCTGGATGGCCCGCAGCCGTTCCAGCACCGGTCCGCGGGCGGCCAGCGCACCCACCCGCAGGCTCGGCGAGGTGATCTTGGTGAGTGAGCAGACATGGACGACGACGCCATCGGGGTCGTCGGCGGCGAGCGGCGCGGGCAGCGGGCCCGCGTCGTCGTGGACGAGACGGCGGGCGAAGTCGTCCTCGACGACGAACGCCCCCGCCTCGCGGGCGATCCGGACGACCTCACGCCGGCGGTCCGGGGCGAGGACCGCGCCGGTGGGGTTCTGGAAGAGCGGCTGGCAGACGAAGACGCGTGCGCCCGTGGCGCGGAAGGCGGCGGCCAGCAGTTCGGGGCGGACCCCGTCGGCGTCGACCGGGACCGGGACGGGACGCAGTCCGGTGGCACGGGCGGCCGCCAGCATGCCCGGGTAGGTGGGCGATTCGACGAGGACGGGGGCGCCGGGCGGGGCGAGGGCGCGCAGAGCGGTGGCCAGGGCGCTCTGGCCGCCCGCGGTGATGAGTACGTCTGCGGCGGTGAGCGAAGGCCCGATCTCGCGGGCGAACCAGGCACGGAGCTCGGTGAGCCCGTCGGTGGGCGGACGGCCCCAGGCTCCGGGGCGGCGCCCGGCCCGGGCGAGGGCGGCGGCGAGCGCCCGTTCGGGCTGGAGCGAGGGGTGGAGGTAGCCGCCGTTCAGCTCGATGACGCCGGGCGGCGGTGCGGCGAGCGTGACCAGGACGCCGGACGCGTCGACGGTACGTGGCACGACCTCCGGTCCGCCGTCGCCGCTGAGGGAAACCTCCTGCCAGGAGGTGTCGCCGGGCGGGGACACGTCGGTACGGGGCTCCGCCCGGAAGGCGCCGGAGCCGGGGCGGGTCACGACGAGCCCTTCGGCGGCGAGCCGCGCGATCGCCCGGGAGACGGTCACCGGACTGACCCGATATCGCTCCACGAGTGCCCGGCTGGACGGCAGCTTCCCACCAGGCGAGTAGCGGTTCAGTTCGCCTCGAAGGGAACTCACCAGCTCAGCAACGCTGCTACGCTCTTGCATGACAGCAAAGGATAGCGCTACCCGTCAGGTATCGATAGCGGTCACCTACCCTTCGACAGCGGTTGCCCCATCGGCGGGCCGGAGCGGCACACTGCTCGCCGGGCTCGGCGTGGTCGCCTTCTCGCTGACCTTCCCGTCCACGGTCTGGGGACTGGAGAGCTTCGGCCCCTGGTCCCTGGTGACTCTGCGCAGCCTGCTCGCCGCACTGATCGCCGGCTCCGTGCTGCTTGCGGGACGGGTCCCGGTGCCCGACCGCCGCCACTGGGGCGGGCTCGCGGTCGTCGCGGGCGGTGTGGTGGTGGGGTTCCCGCTGCTGACCACGCTGGCCCTGCAGACCTCCACCTCCTCGCACGCGGCCGTGGTGGTGGGGCTGCTGCCGCTGACCACGGCGGTCCTCTCGTCACTGCGGACCGGGTTGCGTCCGCCGCGTACCTTCTGGATCGCGGCACTGACCGGCGCGGCCGTGGTGATCGTGTTCACCGTGCAGCAGAGCGGCGGCGCGCTCTCCTCCGGCGATCTCTTTCTGTTCGGTGCGCTGCTGGTGTGCGCGGCGGGGTACACCGAGGGCGGCAGGCTGGCCGGGGTCATGCCGGGCTGGCAGGTGATCGGCTGGGCACTGGTCCTCGCGGCGCCGCTGATGGTGGCGGGCGCGGCGGTCGCGCTCTCCTTCGAGCCGGTGCGACTGACCACGCACGGGGTCATCGGCCTGGTCTGGGTGGCGGCGGGTTCCACCTTCGTCGGCCTGTACGTCTGGTACCGCGGCATGGCGGAGATCGGGGTCCCGCGGGCGAGCCAGCTTCAGCTCGCGCAGCCGCTGCTGACTCTGGTGTGGTCGTTCCTGCTCCTCGGCGAGAAGGTCTCGGCGGCCGTACCGGTGGCGGCGGTGGCCGTGCTCGTCTGCATCGCGGCCACCCAGCGGTCGGGGGCGCGGCGCCAGGGGGTCTCCGGCGTGGCCCACGACGGCCCGGACGCACGCGCCACGGCGGCCGGGGCCGCGCCCGGTTCCCGCCCGAGCCGAAAAGAGACACTGGTACGCCCGGTGCGCGGGCGGATCCGGTCATAGACTTGTCGACATGGACCGTCACCCGTGAGGAGGTCACTCCAGATGGAGGCACAGGCGGGCGACCGGCTGCTGACGCACGGCAGGACCGTGGGGCAGCACGACCGGGTCGCAGAGATCGTCGAAGTGCTCGGGGACAAGGGCGCTCCCCCGTACCGCGTCCGCTCCGAGGACGGACACGAACACCTGGTTTCGCCAGGTCCCGACACCATCGTCCAGCACACCGTGGTCCGGCACCGGGGCCCGGAGACCCCGTAGGTTCCCCGGGCACACAGCACCGCCCCGACCGCGCCACCCCTCAGTGCGCCCCCTCCGCCTCGGACCCCTCGGGTCAGCGGGGAGGGCGCACTCTGTTGCGGTAGTGGTCCGTCACGACGCGCGCCATCATGCCGGCCCGGTCGGTGACCACGTCCTTGCCCGAGAAGTAGACATGCCCGCGGACCTGGTCGTAGCGGGCGGCGAGGTCGATGTGGCGCGAGAGCTCGGCCGGGTCCTGCCAGGCGGCGGGCTGGGCGGGGTCACCGCCCTTGTAGAGCGCCTCGCCGACGAAGAGGTCGACGCCCGTGCCCCGTACCACCGCATCCCACCAGGGCAACAGCTTGGCGTAATCGGCGGCGGCGAAGCCGATGTTCCAGTAGATCTGCGGACAGATGTAGTCGATCCAGCCCTTCTTGACCCAGCCTCGGGTGTCGGCATGCAGGTCGTCGTAGGTCTGCACCCCTGCCCTGGTGTTCGAGCCGAGCGGGTCGGTGCTCGCATTGCGCCAGACACCGAACGGACTGATCCCGAACTGGACGTGCTTCTTGATCTTCTTGATCCCCGCGGACATCTCGCGGACCAGCTTGTCGGTGTTGTCGCGGCGCCAGGCGGCCTTGTCCGGGAAGCCCGCGCCGTACTTCGCGTAGGTGGCGTCGTCCGCGAAGATCTGTCCGGCGACCGGGTACGGGTAGAAGTAGTCGTCCCAGTGGACGGCGTCGATGTCGTAGCGGCGGACCGCGTCGAGCATGGCGTCCTGGACGAAGCGGCGCACCTCGGGCAGGCCGGGGTTGTAGTAGAGCTTCCCGCCGTACGGCAGGACCCAGTCGGGGTGCAGCCGCGCCGGGTGGGTGGGCACCAGCCGGGACGGGTCCGTGTGGTTGGCGACCCGGTACGGGTTGAACCAGGCGTGCAGTTCCAGGCCGCGGCGGTGCGCCTCGTGGACGGCGGTGCCCAGCGGGTCCCAGCCGGGGTTCTTCCCCTGGACGCCGGTGAGGTACTGGGCCCACGGCTCGTAGGGGGACGGCCACAGGGCGTCGGCGGTCGGCCGGACCTGCAGGACGACGGCGTTCAGCCGCCGGGCGACGGCCTCGTCGAGGTACGCGATCAGCTCGGCCTGCTGCGCCGCCGCCGTCAGGCCGGGCGCCGAGGGCCAGTCGACGTTGGCGACGGTGGCGACCCACATACCGCGCATCTCGCGCCGGGCGACGCGCGGGAGGCTCACACCCGGCCCGGGCGGCGCACCCGCCCCGGACGGAACCGGCACTTCCCGCGGTACGGCGACGGCCTCGGCCGCACCCGCGACCGAGGCCATCATCCCCGCGACCACCCCGGCCGCACCCGCCACAAAGCCCCTTCGGGCCATTTGCCGCATTTCGTTGCACCTGCCGTCTCTGTGTCCTCGTCCGTCACCCCGGCATCGGGGGTAACGCAGAGCATGCCCGCCCCGGCCCGTCATGACCCGTAGGCCGCGGAGTAACGTCGGGGGGTCGAGGCGGGGACCGGAATCAGACGGGAGCCCGCCGAACGGAGACCAGCGAAAGGCACGAGGTGACGGACTCTATGGCCGACATTGCACGCGTCGGAGTGGTGGGCTGTGGCCAAATGGGCGCAGGCATCGCGGAGGTGTGCGCCCGCAGCGGACTCGACGTCATGGTGGCCGAGACCACCGGCGAGGCGCTGGAGATCGGTCGCACCCGGCTCCACAACTCCCTCTCGAAGGCCGCCGAACGCGGCAAGATCACCGAGGAGGAGCGCGACGAGACACTCGGCCGCCTCAGCTTCACCACCGACCTCGGCGAGTTCGCCGACCGCGATCTCGTGATCGAGGCCGTCGTGGAGAACGAACAGGTCAAGACCGAGATCTTCCAGGTGCTCGACCAGGTGGTGACCCGGAAGGACGCGATCCTCGCCTCCAACACCTCCTCCATCCCGCTGGTGAAGCTGGCTGTGGCGACCTCCCGCCCGGACCAGGTCATCGGCATCCACTTCTTCAACCCGGCCCCGGTGCAGAAGCTCGTCGAGTTGATCCCCGCGCTGACCACGTCCGACGAGACGGTCCGGCGCTCCGAGGCACTGGTGCAGGACGTGCTGGGCAAGCATCCGATCCGCGCCCAGGACCGCTCCGGCTTCGTCGTCAACGCTCTGCTGATCCCGTATCTCCTCTCCGCGATCCGGATGTTCGAGTCGGGTATCGCCAGCCGCGAGGACATCGACAACGGCATGGAGCTCGGCTGCGCCCACCCGATGGGCCCGCTGAAGCTCTCCGACCTCATCGGTCTGGACACCGTGGCCTCGGTCGCCGACTCGATGTACGCCGAGTTCAAGGAACCGCTGTACGCCGCTCCCCCGCTGCTCCAGCGCATGGTCGACGCGGGCCGGCTCGGCCGCAAGACGGGCTCGGGCTTCTACCCGTACTCCTGACCTGCCGGTCGTCGTACCGCCTGCGGGGCCGGCCGGGGACGTCCCGGCCGGCCCCGATCGCGTGGGCTGCGCGCCTCACCCGATCCGTAAGTGATGGAGCATCAGCAGCCCGGCCACCATGTTGGCGGCCGGAATCTCGCCCCGGGCGATCATGTCGGGCACCAGCTTGAGCGGGATCCACTCGCGGCGCGACGACTCGAAATCGTCCTGCGGGGGGCCGGTCCAGGTCGCCTCCTCGGCCCAGTAGAGGTGGTGCCGGGCGTCGGTGAGGCCGTTCGACGGCTCCACGGTCAGCAGCGGCCGCAGCGAGCCCGGGCGCCAGCCGGTCTCCTCCTCCATCTCCCGGGCGGCCGCTGCCTCGATGTCCTCGCCGTCCTCGACCACACCGGCGGCGAGCTCCCAGCCCCAGCTGTCGGTGATGAAGCGGTGCCGCCACAACAGCAGTACCTCGTTGGCCTCGTTGACGACGGTCGCCGCGGCGACGGCCCGGAGCCGGACGAGGTAGTGATCGAGGTGACGGCCGTCTGGAAGAACGACATCCGCCAGATTGACGCGGAACCAGCGGTTCTCATACACAGTTTGTTCGTTCAGATTCGTCCACTGCACAGTTCTGCCACCTTCCGACACGTTGGTGGCAACATGGCAGCAGGAGCAGCGCCGGAGGGGAACGTTCCCGGCGTACGTTCCGTACGTTCACAGCGGTACGCGCAACGCCCCGTCGATCAGCTCGGCGGCCTGTTCCGCGTCGGCGCAGCCGCTCCCGACCAGATCCTCGCGCACCGCCCTCAGCCGGTCCCGCAGCCGCTGCGACTCCATCCCCCGGGCCTGTTCCGCCATCTCCGCGGCCGTGCCCGCCGCCCGGTCCGCCTCCCCCTGCCGCAGCTCGATATGGGTCAGCATGGCCAGCCGGTGCACCCGGCCCCGGTCGTGCGCCGGGGTACTGACCGCCGCCGCGGCGTGCTCCCGAGCCCCCGGCAGATCGCCGAGGCTGAGCAGGGCCTCCGCCACCTGCACATTGACCAGGCCCGGTTCGACGTACCCCGTCTCGTCGGGTTCATGGCCGGGGCGGATGCGCTCGGCCTCGGACTCGGCTCGCCGGATGCACTCCAGGGCGCTGTGGCCGTCGCCGAGGTGTGCGTACGCCTTCGCCTGCATCGCGTACAGATCGGCCGCCAGCGCGGGCGTGATGTGCCGTCCCGCCGCCCGCAGCGCCGCCTCCGCGAAGGCGACGGACTGCCGGTAGTCGGCGAGGAACAGCGACTGGTTGACCAGCAGGGCGATCACATACCCGCCGAGCCCCCGGTCCCCGCTCGCCTTGGCCAGCCGCAGCGCCTGGTGGAAGTAGCGCTGGGCGAGACCGTGCGCGTCGGAGTCGTACGCGCAGATGCCCGCGACGGCCACCAGCCCGCCGGTCGCCCGGTGCAGCCGGCGGCCGGTCGCGTCGTTGTAGCTGCCGCGCAGTAGCGGGGCGGTCTCGGCGTTGAGGAAGCCGACGATGCGGGAACGCGTCGCGATGCCGCCGGCCCTGCGGTACATCAGTTCGTAGTGGGCGCGGGCGGCACGCAGCATCACTATGTCGGCCATGCCGACGCGTGTCGGACCGGCACGGGAGACATCGGCGTCCTCGGGCGGGTTCTCCCACTCCCACACGGGCATCACCGCTGTCGTACCGGTGACGGCGGCCGCGGCGAGGACGTGCGGGCGCTGCTGTTCGTCGGAGCGCCACAACGCGGTGGCCCGCTCGACGAAGCCGGTGAGCGTCGAGCCCGGCACGACCGTGCCCCCGCCGCCGCAGGTCGCCATGCCGATGTCGCCGAGGGAGACCGGTCGGCGCAGCCGGTCGCCGAGCACCTCGCAGATCAGGTCGGGCGCCTGTCCGCGGGGCCGCTGGCCCTTCAACCAGCGGGCCACGGCCGTGTGTTCGTACCGCAGGGACAGTCCGCGGGCACGCCCCGCCTGATTGATGTGCGCGGCAAGACCTGCCCGGGAGACGCCCGCCTCGTCGATGAGGGCTTCGAGCAGGATGTTGGGCTCCATTGCCCCTCCTAAGGCCTGTCGCCCCAGTGGAGCACGTTTCACACGGGGTGTGAACGGAATGCCCGAACCGTCCCGCCGCGCACTCTGGTGCGCCGGGGTACGAATCGGTTGAATCAGTCGCCTCGCAAGAGGCGGCCGGGTCGTCTGCTCCCCCTCGTACAGTTGACGACCCGCACCCGCGTCGTTCGCTCTGCCAACCTGCCCGACACTCCGTGGCAGCGCGGACGACGCCGGATCGCACGACCCACTGCCCACTGATCGGAGGGTGGCTGCGGGTCGGACCGGAACCGGGTTCCCCCGGGCCGGGCCGGGGCCCGCGTGCGGTCCCCCGCCGTTCGGCGAGCACAGAAGGAGGGGGCGTATCCGTTGGCCGGATACGCCCCCTCCTCGCCTTCTGCGGCCGGTTCGGCCGCGATGGCCGGTCGCCGTCGGCGCGCTACGCGCCGCGCAGCACCGCGCCCGTCCGCTCCGCGGCCAGCGCGACCGCCGCGTCGCGGGCGGCCGTGGCCTCGTCGACGGTCAGGGTGCGGTCCGGCGCGCGGAACCGCAGCGCGTACGCCAGGGACTTCCTGCCCTCGCCGATCTGCTCGCCGGTGAACACGTCGAACAGCCGCAGCGATTCGAGGAGTTCACCCGCGCCCTCCCGCAGCGCCTGCTCCACGTCGGCAGCGGGCACGTCCTGCGCGACGATCAGCGCGACGTCCTGGGTCGCCACCGGGAAGGTGGAGATCCGCGGCGCCTGGAGCGCGCCGTCGACGGCCTGCTCCAGGAGGTCGAGGTCGATCTCCATGGCGCAGGTCCGCTCCGGCAGGTGGAGCTCCTTGATGACGCCCGGGTGCAGCTCACCGGCGTGCCCGACGAGGGCCTCCGCCTCGTTCGCCGTGACGAACAGCGCGGCGCAGCGGCCGGGGTGCCACGGCGCGTGCTGGTCGTTGCGGACGGTGAGCTCGACACCCGCCTCGCGGGCGATGGCACGAGCGGCCTCGATGGAGTCCGCCCAGTCCACCGGGCGGCCCTTGCCCCACCAGCCGGCCTGCTCGCGGGCACCCGCGAGAACGACCGCCGCGCGGCGCGGCTGACGCGGCAGCGTGGCGTTCAGCCCGGCGATCTGCTCGTCGCCGGGACGGTGGTCGACGGGCAGCCGTACGGCCGCGGTCTCCTCGCCGGTCGGCCGGAAGACCAGTCCCGTCTCGAAGAGCGCCAGGTCGTGGCTGCCGCGGCCGTCGTTGCGCCGCAGCGCGCCGAGGAGGCCCGGCAGCAGCGTGGTGCGCAGCGCCGGCTCCTCGTCGGAGAGCGGGTTGACGAGCTTGACCGTACGGCGGCGGGCGTCGTCGGCGTCGAATCCGAGCTGGTCCAGCACCGCATCGCCGATGAACGGGTAGTTCAGCGCCTCGACATAGCCGGCTCCGGCGAGCGCCCGGCCGACCCTGCGGTGCAGCCGCTGGCGGTCGGTGAGCCCGCGCCCGGACGGCGGCGTCGGCAGTGTCGACGGGAGGTTCTCGTACCCCTCCAGCCGGATGACCTCTTCGGCGAGGTCGTTCGACTCGCTCAGGTCGGGCCGCCAGGACGGCGCGGTGACCAGGAGCTCGTCCTGCCCGTAGACGTCGCAGCCGACCTGCTGGAGGCGGCGTACGACGGTCTCGCGGCCGTACGCGACACCGGCCACCCGGTCGGGGTGGTCCGCGGGCATCACGATGGTGCGGGGCGCGGACGGAGCCATGACCTCGGTGACGCCGGCCTCGGCGGTGCCGCCCGCGAGCAGCACCAGCAGGTCGACGGTGCGCTGCGCGGCGGCGGCCGCGGCCTGCGGGTCGGCGCCCCGCTCGAAGCGCTTGGACGCCTCGGAGGACAGCCTGTGGCGGCGTGCGGTCCGGGCGATCGAGATCGCGTCGAAGTGCGCGGCCTCGATGACGACCTGGGTGCTGGTGTTCTCACCGTTCTGGGCGTCGGCGATCTCGGTGTTGGCGCCGCCCATGACCCCCGCGAGGCCGATCGGCCCGCGGTTGTCGGTGATGACCAGGTCCTCGGCGTCCAGGACGCGGACCGTGCCGTCGAGCGTGGTGAGCTTCTCGCCCTGCTGGGCGCGGCGCACCCCGATCGGCCCGTCGATACGGGTGCGGTCGTAGGCGTGCAGCGGCTGGCCGAGCTCCAGCATCACGTAGTTGGTGATGTCGACGGTGAGCGAGATCGGGCGCATCCCGGCCTTCTGCAGCCGGCGCTGCATCCAGATCGGGGAACGCGCCTCGGGATCCAGGCCGACGACGGTGCGCGCGGTGAACCGGTCGCAGCCGATCGGGTCGGCCACTTTCACGGGGTAGCCGAACGCGTTCGGCGCGGGCACGTCGAGGAGAGCCGGGTCGCGCAGCGGCAGCCCGTACGCGATGGCGGTCTCACGGGCGACGCCGCGCATCGAGAGGCAGTAGCCGCGGTCGGGAGTGACGGCGATGTCGAGGACCTCGTCGACGAGCTGGAGCAGCTCGATCGCGTCGGTGCCGACCTCGTGCTCCGGCGACAGCACGATGATGCCGTGCGTGCCGTCGTCGCCCATGCCGAGCTCATCGGTGGAGCAGATCATGCCGTGCGAGGTCCGGCCGTACGTCTTGCGTGCGGCGATCGCGAAGTCGCCGGGCAGCACGGCGCCGGGGAGGACCACGACGACCTTGTCGCCGACGGCGAAGTTACGGGCTCCGCAGACGATCTCCTGCGGCTCACCGGTGCCGTTGGCGGAGCCGACGTCGACGGTGCAGAAGCGGATGGGCTTCTTGAAGCCCTCCAGCTCCTCGATGGTCAGTACCTGTCCGACGACCAGGGGGCCCTTGAGGCCGGCGCCGATGTGCTCGACGGTCTCGACCTCCAGACCGACGGCGACGAGCTTGGCCTGTACGTCACGGCCGGTCTCCGTCGCCGGCAGGTCGACGTACTCCCGCAGCCAGGAAAGCGGGACGCGCATCAGATCTCCATCCCGAACGGCCGGGTGAACCGGACGTCACCCTCGACCATGTCTCGCATGTCTTCGACGTTGTGGCGGAACATCAGCATCCGTTCGATGCCGAACCCGAAGGCGAATCCGCTGTACTTCTGGGGGTCGACGCCGCAGGCGATGAGCACCTTGGGGTTGACCATGCCGCAGCCGCCGAGCTCGATCCAGCCCTCGCTGCCGCAGGTGCGGCAGGGGCGGTCCGGGTTGCCGACGGACGTGCCGCGGCAGACGTAGCAGACCATGTCCATCTCGGCGGACGGCTCGGTGAACGGGAAGAAGTTCGGCCGCAGCCGGGTCTTCATCTCCGGGCCGAAGAGCGCCTGGACCATGTGGTCGAGGGTGCCCTTGAGGTCCGCCATGGTGAGGCCCTCATCGACGGCGAGCAGCTCGATCTGGTGGAAGACCGGGGTGTGCGTCGCGTCGAGCTCGTCGGTGCGATAGACCCGCCCGGGGCAGACGACGTAGACGGGCGGCTCACGGTCGAGCAGGGTGCGGGCCTGGACCGGCGAGGTGTGCGTACGCAGCACGATGCCGGACTCGTCGCCCGTGGTCGGCTTCCCGTCGGGCGTGGTGCCCTGGACGAAGAAGGTGTCCTGCATCTGCCGGGCCGGGTGGTCGGGCACGAAGTTCAGGGCGTCGAAGTTGAACCACTCCGCCTCGACCTCGGGGCCCTCCGCGACCTCGTAGCCCATGGCCACGAAGACGTCCGCGACGCGCTCCATGATGGTCGTCAGGGGGTGGCGGGCACCGGCCGGGGTGCGGTCGTACGGCAGCGTGACGTCCACCGCCTCCTCGACCAGCACACGGGCGTCCCGCTCGGTCTCCAGCTCCGCCTGACGGGCGGCGAGGGCCTTGCTCACGGCGCCGCGGGCCTGGCCCACGCGCTTGCCCGCCTCGGCCTTGGCCTGCGGCGGCAGTGCGCCGATCTCCCGGTTGGCGAGGGACAGGGGCGAGGTACCACCGGTGTGCGCGGTCTTCGCCTGGGCGAGCGCGTCGAGGTCGCCCGCGGCGGCGAAGGCGGCGAACGCCTCGTCCCGCATGCGCTCGATCTCTTCCGGTTTCAGTGCCTCGACCTCGACTGGGTCGTACGACTTGTTCGGTGCCGACATCTCTTCCCGTGCTTCCGATTGGCTGGTACTGCTCTTACCGGGGGATACCCCCGGACCCCCGTGGCCCCGCTCGACGACTGGAGGACGCAAAGGTGCCAAAGGTCGAGTCTAAAGGCCACGAGGGGTGGAGGAAGCCCGCGGGCTGCTCAGGCCCTCCCGTCGCCCGCCGCCGCCCTGCCTGATTGCTTCGCAGACTCTCTTATTTCAGAAAGGCCGGAGCCGCCACGGGCAGAATAAATCGGAATTCTGCGCCGCCGCCGGGGCCGCGGCCGACCGTGATCGTGCCGCCGTGCGCCTCGACGATGCCCTTGACGATGTAGAGGCCCAGCCCCGTACCGCCGCGCTTGCTCCCCCGCCAGAAGCGGGTGAAGACGCGGCCCATCGACTCCTCGGGAATGCCGGGGCCTTCGTCGCTCACGGTGACGGCCGTTCCCTTCTCGTCGCTCTTCGCGGGTGCGGGTGCGAGTTCGATGGTGACGGTTCCCTCGCCGTGGCGCACCGCGTTTTCCAGCAGGTTGCCGAGGACCTGGTCGACCTTGTCCGGGTCGGCCCACACTGCGGGCAGCGGCTGCCGGGTGCGGACGAGGAAGCGGTCGGGCGCCTGGCCGTTCGCGGTGAGGGCCTGGATGTGGCGTTCCACGGCGGCGGAGAGATCGACCGGCTGGCGGCGCAGCTCCAGGCGGCCGGAGTCGATCCGGGAGATGTCCAGCAGCTCGGCGATGAGCCGGGTGACGCGGTTGGCGTCGGCGTCGACGGTCTCCAGCATCAGGCGCTTCTGGTCGTCGGTGAACCGTTCCCACTTGGCCAGCAGCGTCGCGGTGAAGCCCTTGACGGAGGTCAGCGGGGAGCGCAGTTCGTGGGCGACGATCGCGATCAGTTCGGCGTGGCTGCGCTCGGTGCGGCGACGGGCCTCGGTGCCGCGCAGACTGATCACCAGCCTGCGTACCGGACCGGTCGGGTACTCACGTACGTACCGGGCGGCGACGAGGACCTCGTGACCGCCGGGAAGCAGCAGGTTCCGCTCGGGCTGGCCGACCCGGGTGGCGAGGCCGCCGTACGGGTCGGTCAGGGCCCACCAGCGTCGGCCCTTGAGGTCCTCGAGCGGCAGTACGTGCTCCAGCGGGCGGCCGAGTGCGGCGGTCCCGGGTACGGCGGTGATCCGGGCGGCCGCCGCGTTGAAGCAGATGACCCGGCCCGTCCTGTCGGCGATGACAAGTCCGTCGGGGAGGTCGTCCGGGTCGATGCCGGATGCGACGGTGTCCTCCGCGGGGCCGTTGCCCTCGCCGTCGGCCGGGGTGCTTCCACCGTCCGGACCCCGGTCGGGGCGCACGCCGACCGCGTGTGTCTCGCGCGGCCCGCTCATGCCGACAGACATATTCCCGTACCCCACCTCTCGAACCGGCGCAGTGGGCCCCCGAGTTCGTCACCCTACTAGTCGTCGGTGACGGAGCGACACCCTGTGGGGGCGCACTGCTGCGGTGCGCCGGTCGGCGGGGTGCGGGGCCGGTCAGCCGGCGGTACGGCGGGAGCGCTGGGCGCGGGCCGAGGCGTACAGGCAGACGGCCGCCGCCGTGGCGAGGTTGAGGCTCTCGGCCTTGCCGTGGATCGGCACCCGGACGACGGCGTCGGCCAGCGCCCGGGTCTCCTCGGGCAGCCCCCACGCCTCGTTGCCGAAGACCCAGGCGGTGGGACCGCCCATGGTGCCCGCGTCGAGCTCGTCGTCTAGGTCGTCGTCGCCCGCGCCGTCGGCGGCGAGGATCCGTACGCCCGCGTCCCGCAGCCCCTGGACGGCCTGCTCGACCGGTACGCCCACGACGACCGGCAGGTGGAAGAGCGAGCCGACCGAGGCACGCACGGACTTGGGGTTGTAGAGGTCGACGGAGGCGTCGGTGAGGACGACGGCGTCGGCGCCCGCGGCGTCGGCACAGCGCAGCACCGTACCGGCGTTCCCGGGGTCGCGTACGTGCGCGAGGACGGCGACGAGGGTGGGCTTCGCGGCGAGGACGGACTCGAACGGCGAGTCGAGGAACCGGCAGACGCCGATGAGTCCCTGTGGGGTGACCGTCTGCGACACATCGGCGAGCGTGTCGCCGTCCGCGAGGTGCACCCGGGCGCCGGCCGCGTGGGCGGCGTCGATGATGTCGGCGTACCGCTCGGCCGCCTCGACGGTGGCGAAGAGCTCCAGCAGGGTCGGCTCACCGTCACTGCCGCGGTGTTCGGCGGCCTCGCGCACGGCCTGCGGCCCCTCGGCGATGAACCGTCGCTCCTTGCCCCGGAAATTGCGCCGGGCGAGGCGCCGGGCGGCGGCGACGCGCGGCGATCGCGGGGAGATCAGTTCGGGGGTGGCCATGGTCGGCAGCGGGCCTCTCTGCGTGCGGAGGTACGGAACAAGGGGTGCAACGCACCGGACCCGCAGACGACGAGCGCCTGCGGGTCCGGCTCAAAAGCCAAGAAGTGTGCCCTGGATCAGGCGGCCTTCGGGGCGTTGACGTCACTCGGGAGGGCCTTCTGGGCAACCTCGACGAGAGCGGCGAACGCGTTGGCGTCGTTGACCGCGAGCTCGGCCAGGATCTTGCGGTCCACCTCGATGTTGGCGGCCTTCAGACCCTGGATGAGGCGGTTGTACGTCATGCCGTTCTGGCGGGCAGCGGCGTTGATGCGCTGGATCCACAGCTGACGGAAGTCGCCCTTGCGCTTCTTGCGGTCGTTGTAGTTGTAGACCAGGGAGTGGGTGACCTGCTCCTTGGCCTTGCGGTACAGGCGCGAGCGCTGACCGCGGTAACCGCTGGCGGCCTCGAGGATTGCCCGGCGCTTCTTGTGGGCGTTGACTGCCCGCTTGACGCGTGCCACTTGTTAACTCCTTGTAGCGGGGCTGGTGTTCACGGTATCGACTCACCCAGCCCGGAAACGAATTGGTCCCGGTGTGATCGAGGTCGCGCCCCCGGATTCACCGGGGGCCGAACCTCACTTGCCGAGAAGCTTCTTGATCTTCTTGGCGTCGGCCGGAGCCACGACGACCGTGCCGGTCAGCGAGCGGGTCTTCTTGGACGACTTGTGCTCGAGCAGGTGGCGCTTGCCGGCCTTCTCACGGAGCACCTTGCCGGAGCCGGTGATCTTGAAGCGCTTGCTGGCACCGCTGTGCGTCTTGTTCTTCGGCATCGCGCCGTTCTCTCCTCGTAAGTGGCGCCCCTCGCGGTGCAGGCACCGGGCAGCAGGGGCGTCAGATCTTGGTGGGGATTCCGAGGGGACCCGGGGCCGCCTGGATGGCGGCCCCTGAGGTCACGCCTCGGAAGGTGTCTCGGCCGAAGCCTCGGGCTGCGCTTCGGCCGGAGCCTCGGCAGCCTCTTCCGCAGCAGCCTCGGCGTCCGGGGTGTAACCCTGACGCTCCGCCTTGCGGGCGGCCTGGGCCTCACGGGCCTCGGCCATGGCTTCGGTCTTCTTCTTGTGCGGGCCCAGAACCATGATCATGTTCCGGCCGTCCTGCTTCGGGTTCGACTCGATGAAGCCGAGTTCCTCGACGTCCGAAGCGAGACGCTGGAGCAGACGGAAGCCGAGCTCAGGGCGGGACTGCTCACGACCACGGAACATGATCGTGATCTTGACCTTGTCGCCCTGCTTGAGGAACCGGACGACGTGACCCTTCTTGGTGTCATAGTCGTGCGGGTCGATCTTCGGCCGGAGCTTCATCTCCTTGATGACCGTGTGCGCCTGATTCTTGCGCGCCTCACGGGCCTTCATGGCCGACTCGTACTTGAACTTCCCGTAGTCCATGAGCTTGCACACGGGCGGACGGGCGGTCGCCGCCACCTCGACCAGGTCGAGGTCGTACTCCTGTGCGAGTTCCAGGGCCTTGGCAAGCGGAACAATCCCGACCTGCTCGCCGCTGGGACCGACAAGTCGCACCTCGGGAACGCGAATCCGGTCGTTGATGCGGGGCTCGGCGCTGATGGATCCTCCTCGGTAGCACCACGCGGCCGCCTGGCGGACAGCCACGTAACGTCTGTTTTGTGAGACCAACCGCACAGGGCCAAGAAAAATGCCCCGACGGGACACAGGCGGGGCTCCTGGAAAACCGGAACACCGCCGCGGTCAACCGCGGGGCGCATCGGGTGGCTCCATCGTCCGTACGGAACGATGGGCGCCACCTGACCGGTGACCTGCCGTCCCGGAGGATGGTCAGGTGGGAGATCGGAGCCTCCACTTGTGGGCCGGGCTCATAGCTGCCCAGCCGGTCGTTACACCAGGCTAGCAGCTCGCCAGGGCAGACGCTAACCGGCTGCCGCAGCCCACTCCCGCAGACGGAGCCGTGCCGGCGTGCGCCTATCGTATGGCGCATGAGTGACGCGACCCCCAGCAGTGAAACCCCCGGCTTCGACGACATGACCCGCGACATCGCAGAGGTCCCCGCGGTCGAGGTGATCGTGACGGTCGCCGTCAACCTGATGAGCGCGGCCGCCGTGAAGCTCGGCCTCACCGAGGACGGCGACGAGCACAAGGACCTCGACGAGGCCCGCAAGCTGGTCCACGCCCTGGCCGGCCTGCTGGACGCGAGCGCCACGGAGATCAGCTCGTTCCACGCGGCGCCGCTGCGGGACGGACTGAAGTCTCTGCAGCTGGCGTTCCGCGAGGCCTCGCTGGTACCGGACGAGCCGGGCCAGGGCCCCGGCGAGAAGTACACCGGCCCCGTCTTCGGCTGAGCCGCCGCCCCTCTCCTCCCCTCCGTACGACCGTGAGCCCCTGCCCGTCCGGGCAGGGGCTCACTGCGTCCCCGCGTCACGCCCTGCTGAACGCCGCACACCCCGGGGCGGGGTGGGTCAGCTGGTCCACCGGAGCCGCGACCACACCGCCGGGGCGGCTGTTCGCGTGCGTCGGGCCGGTCGGGTGATCAGCGTGTGAAGAGGGGCTCACCGGGCGCGATCGTGTCGGCCGGAAGCAGCGCGAGGTCCAGGCCCCGCACCAGCCGTGCCCGCAGGACCTCGTCGGCGGCGAGCGATTCCGCAACCCGGCGGGCCGTATCGGCGGGGGCCGCGTCGGGCGCCAGGACCAGGGCGAGAGTGCCGCCCGACCGTCCCGGGACGAGGTGGGCGCGGAGCACGGCGGGCTCGGCGGCGACCGCGTCGCGTACCGCGGAGGTGACCGCCGGGTCGTCCAGCGGGTCGGCGCTGGTACGGCCCTCGGCAAGGGCGAGCAGCGCGGAGCCGGTCAGTTCGTACGCCACAGGACCGGCGAGGTCGAGCACCACCGTGTCCGCCTTCTCGTGCGCGGCCGCCTGCAGCGCCTGGTGCAGGGGTACGGCGACGGGGCGGGCCTGCGGGTCCCAGCGGGCCAGCGAGGCGGTCGAGGTGAAAGCGGGCAGTGCGCGACGGTCACCGGCCTGGAGGGTGGGGACGGCCATGTCGCTCGTCTTCTCGCGGCGCAGCCCGCCCACCCGTCGCCCACCACCCTTGCCGGGCGCTTCGCGACTGTCCTCCTCGTCCTCCTCCACCTCTCCGAGGACGGCGACGACAGGGATCAGGAGCCTGGCTCCCTTGAGCGCTTCAAGGACGGGGCCGACGGCCGTCCGGTCCTCGGCCCAGGCGGCGAGCGCCGCGGTGAGTGCGGGGTCGGCCGTGCCGTCGTCGTCGGAGTAACGGGGGTCCGGAATGTTCTTCTGCGCCACAGGGCGAGCGTAGTCGGTGCGGTTTCTCACGATGCCCTCAGGTGCGCCACAGCGCTCTGCCAGGTCCTCTTCCCAGCGTCCGCTCCATGCCCCTGTCGATACCGAACATACGTACATCCGCGCTGTCCGCCGCCACGACGGCCGTGGTCCTGCCGGCAGGTTCGGCCGCGGGAGGCGTGTATCCGGTGGGCCGGCTCTCGGAGACCGGCATCGAGCGGGTGGAGTCGGTCGCGAAGGCCGCGGTGAGGGTGCTCGACGAGGCGCGGTGAGCGCGCCCCGGCTCTGCTTCAGCGGCGCACGGAGGGCTTCCTGCCGCGCCACAGCAGTACAGCCAGCGCCAGCAGTACGGCTCCGAGGCCGCCCGCGACCGGGGCGAGCCAGCCGACAGGAGCTCCGTCCTTGTGCTGCGGGGTGGGGCCGGGACCGAAGTACCGCTCGCTGTAGCCGGCCTTCGCGGACGCGGCCGAATCGGCTTTGAGACCGGCCGGGCGGAGCGTGCCGCCCGCCTTGATCGCGGCGGCCGGGTCGACGATGCCGTAGCCGCGGGAGTCGTCGCGGCCGCCCTCGGGTGAGTCGCGCGCGGTGTCCATGAGGAGCTTCTTGACCTGGGCGGGCGACAGCCCCGGGTGGGCGGCCCGCACCAGCGCGACCGCGCCGGAGACGAATGCGGAGGCGGCCGAGGTTCCCCACTCGATGTAGTAGTGACGGTCGGGGGACGGGACGACGATGTCGACGCCGGGGGCGCTGACGGTGGCGTACCAGCGGCGGGTGGAAAACGCCGCATGCGTGCCGTACCGGTCGACGGCGGCGACCGCTATCACACCGGGGTAGGCGGCGGGATACGAGATGTGGTCGCCCTTCTCGCCCCCGTTGCCCGCCGACGCGACGACGACGGCGCCCTTCTTCAGCGCGTACTGGATGGCGGCGTCCTCACCGCCATCGGGGTGTGCGGACTCGCTGTCGTCGCCGAGGGAGAGGTTGATGACGTCGGCGCCGTGGTCGGCGGCCCAGCGGATGCCGTCGGACAGGGCCGTACCGCGGGACTCGCGGGCCTTGGCGCGGGACGGATCGGAGGCTTCGAGGATCACCCGGACCGGAAGGATCTTCGCCTCGGGGGCGATGCCGAGCACCCCGTCACCGCGGCCGACGCCGTGACCGCGGCCCGCGATGATGCCGGCCATCGCGGTGCCGTGCCGAGCCCAGGAACGGTCGCCGCGCCGGGCGCCGAAACCGATCATGTCCTTGCCGGGCAGCACCTGGCCCGCCAGGTCGGGGAGGCTGTCGTCGACCCCGGTGTCGACGACGGCGACGGTGATCCCCTTGCCTCTGGTGGTCTGCCAGGCCCGGTCGGTGTCGAGCGCCTGGAGGCCCCACTGCTGGGGTCGGATCGTGTCCGCGCGGGCGGGGACGGCGGGCAGCAGCGCGAACGCGGTGGCGGCGCAGACCGCGCCGAGTGCGCGGCGGTGGCGGCGTCGGCTGCTCATCGCGGCTTCTCCGAGAGGTCGGTGACGGTCCGGCGCAGCCCGCGCTCGATCCGGTCGGCGATGCCCTTGGCCTCATGACCGAGACCCGCCTGCGCCACGGCCGTCGTGGAGTCCGCGGCCAGCGCCTTGGCGACGGGCTGCGGGTCGGTGACCGTACGCCCGTCGGCGAAGCCGGAGACGGCGAACACGACGACGGGTACCTCGGTCAGCACATGGACGGTCCAGGTGGCGCGCTGCCTGTCGCCGAACCCGGCGGCAGCGGTGCCCTTGACGGCGTACGTACGGGGCATGAGGTCGGTGCGGGTGTCGAGGCGCTGGTCGGTGAAGCGGGTGCTCAGCGCCCTCATCGCGTCGGTTCCGCCCTCGGTGAAGACCATGCCGACCGTGGTGACGC
Organism: Streptomyces sp. NBC_00873; assembly: GCF_045207415.1. Lineage (NCBI taxonomy): Bacteria > Bacillati > Actinomycetota > Actinomycetes > Kitasatosporales > Streptomycetaceae > Streptomyces > Streptomyces sp. NBC_00873. Next base: position 7,340,549 of record NZ_CP108803.1, on the reverse strand, counting down.
TGCTGGACGTGGCGTCGGCGTACGTGGCTCGCAGCAGCCGTTCGCAGCCGACCGGTCGGAGCGTCTTGAGGAGCAGGGGGTCGAGCCCGCTCGTGCAGCCGCTGTCCGGGGCGACGCCGATCCGGGTCCAGACCCGGTCCGCGCCGCCGGGACCCGCGCCTTCTCCCTTGAGGGTGCGCGGGAAAAGGGTGTCCACGGGGATGTCACGCCAGGCGGTTCGGCCGGTGACGTACGGGTCACGGGCGCCGGGATCGGCCGAGGATTCGCTGGTGAGACAGGCCCCGGTGACCGCGCCGCCGATCAGCCCGAGCCCGAGCACGACACAGGCCGCGGCGGCCGCGGCCCTGGCCGGTTGACGGGTGGGGACGGGGCGCAGCCGGGTGGTCGTCTCGGCCGGCGTTTCGGGAGCGGGGTACGGGCGGTGGCCGTGGGGGTACGGGACATGGCCGCCCGGGTACGGCGGGGGCGGTACCGCGCCGGGCCGCGGTGTGAGATCCACGGCACCGACCGGCCGACGGCGGGTCGCGGCGGGCGGCGCCTCGGGGCGGGGCGGAGGGGGTGCGTGGGCAGGGCTGGGGGCGGCGATCGGGCTCACGGGACGGAGCCGGGTGGTCGTCTCCACGGGCCTCTGCTCCGGGACCGGGCTCTGGGGCCGGCTCTCGGTCCCGCTCTGGTTCTGGTTCTGGTTCTGGCTCTGCGGCGGAACGGGATGCTGCGCCGGATTCGGGCCCGGGGTCGCCCGGTCCGGGCACGCGGTGGGCAGGGCCGGGGCCGACGGCTCCGCCGTGCGCCCCGGTTCGTCCGGGGGTCCGGCCGGGCGGGGCGGCGTCGTCGGGCGGGGCGGCACGGGAGCGCGCTGCGCCTCGGTACTCATCCGCCCCCCTGGTCCACGTTCCGTACCGCTCGCGGATCACCTTCACAGGCAGGCCCGTTGGTCGCCGCGTGCCCGTCACTCTACGGGCTGGGAGGGGGCGGATGGGAGCGGGGCGCCGCAGCCCCTTGGGATCTGCCCAGATCGTCCCCCTACCCAGCGGTAGTGGCGTCTGGCAAGCTGCGGCCATGACTGCCCGCGCCGCTGACCGGACCCGCTACGACCGGGCCACGGCCCACCTCGACGCCCCGATCGCCGTCGTCGATCTGGACGCCTTCGACGCGAACGCCGACGATCTCGTCCGCCGGGCGGCGGGAAAGCCGATCCGGGTCGCGAGCAAGTCGGTGCGCTGCCGGACCCTGCTGGAGCGGGTGCTCGCACGGCCGGGCTTCGCCGGGATCATGTCGTTCACACTGGCCGAGTCGCTGTGGCTGGCCCGGGCCGGGTTCGACGACGTCCTGCTGGCCTACCCGTCGGCCGACCGGTCCGTCTTCGCCGAGCTGGCCGCCGGCCCGAAGCTCGCCGCCGCGGTGACGGTGATGGTGGACGACCACGCACAGCTGGAACTGATCGACGCGGCGCGGGCCGGTGGCCAGGAGGAGATCCGGGTCTGTCTGGAGCTGGACACCTCGCTCCGGCTGCTCGGCGGCCGGGTCAGGATCGGAGCGCGGCGTTCGCCGTTGCGCTCCCCCGCCCGGCTGGCGGAGCTGGCGCGCTCGGTGGCGCGCAGGCCCGGTTTCCGGCTGGTCGGTCTGATGGCGTACGAGGGGCACATCGCCGGGGTCGGGGACGCGGTCGCGGGCCGGCCGTTGCGGTCCCGGGCGATCCGGCTGATGCAGGCGACGGCCCGCAGGGAACTGGCGGCCCGGCGGGCGGAGGTGGTCCGGGCGGTGCGCGCGGTGGCGCCGGACCTGGAGTTCGTGAACGGCGGCGGTACGGGCAGCGTGCAGCACACGGCGGCGGAGTCCGCGGTGACCGAGATCGCGGCCGGGTCGGGGCTCTACGTACCGCGGCTGTTCGACAACTACACGTCGTTCACCGCCCGCCCGGCGGCGCTGTTCGCACAGCCCGTGGTGCGGCGGCCCGGCGTGGGTGTGGTGACGGTGCTCGGCGGCGGCTACCCGGCGTCGGGGGCTGCGGGTGCGGACCGTCTGCCCGTCCCGTATCTGCCGGAGGGACTGCGCTACGACCCGCAGGAGGGTCCGGGCGAGGTGCAGACGCCGCTGCTCGGCGCCCCGGCCGACGATCTGCTGATCGGCGACAAGGTGTGGTTCCGGCACGCGAAGGCCGGTGAGCTGTGCGAGCGTTTCGACGAGCTGCAGCTGATCGAGGGCGACCGGGTGACGGCGACCGTGCCGACGTACCGGGGCGAGGGGCAGACATTCCTCTGACCTGTCGGCCGAGGCGCGGGGATCAGGGGGCCACGGAACTGCCGACGCCGCCGCTCGTCTCGCTGTCGTCGATCGGCCGGATGCCCTGGGTGAGGGTGTCCATGCGGGAGAGCGGCGGCCCATCGCCGCCCCCGCCACCACCACTGCGGCCGTGGCCCATGTACGGGGGCGGGACCGGCTGCTGCGGTGCGGCGGTGTCAGGGCGGGTGTGGGCGGTCCATGCCGTGCCGTCCCACCACCGGTCGGTACCCGGTGCGGCGGCGTCCGGCATACCGCCCGGCGGGGTCGCGTCGCTCATGCCTCCACTCTGGAGTTCCGCTGTCAACGGGGGCTCCGGGCAGACTGCTTGAGGCGTACGCGGGCGCCTGCCCGGCCGGTCGCCCCGCACGGGAGCGGACGGGATCAGACGGGCGTGACGTACGCGCCGGAGATTCCGCCGTCGACGAGGAAGTCGGTGGCGTTGACGAACGAGGAGTCGTCGCTGGCGAGGAACGCGACCGCCGCGGCGATCTCCGTCGCCTCGGCGAACCGGCCGATCGGGATGTGCACCAGCCGACGGGCCGCGCGCTCCGGGTCCTTGGCGAACAGCTCCTGGAGCAGCGGGGTGTTGACCGGCCCGGGGCAGAGTGCGTTGACCCGGATGCCTTCGCGGGCGAACTGCACACCGAGCTCGCGGGACATGGCGAGGACGCCGCCCTTGGACGCGGTGTACGAGATCTGGCTGGTGGCCGCCCCCATGATCGCCACGAAGGACGCGGTGTTGATGATCGAGCCGCGGCCCTGCCGTCGCATGTAGGGCAGGGCGGCCTTGCAACAGAGGTAGACGGAGGTGAGGTTGACGTCCTGGACGCGCTTCCATGCCTCGAGCCCGGTGGTGAGGATGGAGTCGTCGTCGGGCGGCGAGATGCCCGCGTTGTTGAAGGCGATGTCGACGGAGCCGTAGGTGTCATAGGCGGCCTTGAAGAGCGCCTCGACCTGTTCGGGGTCGGTGACATCGGTGCGTACGAAGAGGCCGCCCACCTCGTCGGCCGCGGCCTTGCCCGCGATCTCGTCGATGTCCGCGCAGACGACGTGGGCGCCCTCGGACGCCAGGCGGCGGGCGGTGGCGAGGCCGATGCCGCTGCCGGCGCCGGTGATGACGGCGGTGCGGCCGACCAGGCGGCGGCAGATGTTCTCGGTGTCTGTGGTCATGCGGGTTCAGGCCTCCGTGCTGATGAAGACGTTCTTGGTTTCGGTGAAGGCGGTGAGGGCGTCGGGGCCCAGTTCCCGGCCGAGACCGGACTGCTTGTAGCCGCCGAACGGGGTCCAGTAGCGGACGCTGGAGTGGGAGTTGACGGACAGGTTCCCGGCCCGGACCGCCTGGGATACGCGCAGCGCGCGGCCGACGTCACGGGTCCAGAGCGAGCCGGCGAGGCCGTACTCGGTGGCGTTCGCGAGTCGTACGGCGTCCGCTTCGTCCTCGAAGGGCAGGACGACCGCGACCGGTCCGAAGACCTCTTCGGCGGCCACCGGGGAGTCCGGGGCGATGTCGGTCAGCACGGTGGGCGGGAACCAGAAGCCGGGGCCCTCGGGGGCGCTGCCGCGGATCGCGCTCGCACCCTCGGGGACGTACGACCGTACGCGTTCCAGCTGGGTCCGGGAGATCAGCGGGCCCATCCGGGTCTTCTCGTCGGACGGGTCGCCGACGACGACCGAGGCGACGGCGGGGGCGAGGAGTCCGAGGAAGCGGTCGTGGACGGAGCGTTCGACGAGGATGCGGGTACGGGCGCAGCAGTCCTGGCCCGCGTTGTCGAGGAACGCCATGGGGGCGGCGGCCGCGGCGGCCTCGATGTCGGCGTCGGCGAAGACGATGTTCGGGCTCTTGCCGCCGAGTTCGAGGGTCAGCCGCTTCACGCGCGCGGCGCACCTGGCCATGATCTGTTTGCCGACGCGGGTGGAGCCGGTGAAGACGATCTTGGGGACGCCGGGGTGCTCGACGAGGGCGTTGCCCGCCACGTCGCCCGCGCCGGGCAGCACCTGGAAGAGGTGCTCGGGAAGGCCCGCATCCACGGCCAGCCGGGCGAGCCGCAGTGCGGTGAGCGGGGTGGTCTCGGCGGGTTTGAGGATGACGGCGTTGCCCGCGGCGAGCGCGGGGGCGGCGCCCCAGGCGGCGATCGGCATGGGGAAGTTCCACGGGGCGATCACGCCGACGACACCGAGGGGTTCGAGCAGAGTGAGGTCGATGCCGCCGGGGACCGGGATCTGCCGGCCGCTCAGCCGCTCCACTCCCCCGGCGGCGAAGTCGAGCAGATCGCGGACGTTGCCCGCCTCCCAGCGGGCGTTGGCAAGGGTGTGACCGGCCTCGCGGACCTCCAGCCGGGCCAGTTCCTCGCGGTCTTCGTCGACGACGACGGCGAAGCGGCGCAGCAGCCTGGCACGGTCGGCGGGGGCCGCTGCCGCCCAGGTGCGCTGCGCGACCGCGGCCCGGACGACTGCCTCATGAACCTCGTACGAGGTCGAGTCCACGACGGTCGCAATGGTCTCTTCGGTCGCTGGATTGATGATGCGGCGCTCGTTCGGCAACGGTTACCTCATTCACATTCGAAGAAACGGGGCGTCCATCCGCTTGTCCACCGCCGCCGCACGCGCCTGCGGTCGCCTCGCCTCGACCGGCTCGACCTCGAACAGCCCATCGCCACCACACATACCGGAATCATCCCGCATGAATGATCACGAGGATGGGCGGCGGTGGCACCTACAAATCTGCCGGGCGGGTAAACCCGTAGGCGCGCTCGACCTTGGCCACGTGGAGCGAGAACGAGGCATACCAGTGCTCGCGTCCGTGCGCACGGGCCAGGGCGTGCTCTGCGTGATCCCGCCAAGCGGCAATCGAGTCCTCGTCCCTCCAGTACGACACCGTGATCCCCAGGCCATCCGCACCGCGAGCGGAATCGACACCAAGGAATCCCGGCTGGTCGGCAGCCAGTTTCAGCAACCGCTCGTCTGTCTCCCCATAGCCGTTGTCGCCAGCGGTCCGCACGGCGGTGAACACCACGGCGTAGTAGGGCGGGGCGGGCAGCGACGCGGGCGCAAGATCGGTCACGGAGGTCCTCCAACAAACGACACCGGCAGTATCGCCTCAAACGATCTCGCGCACCCACCTGAACTCACAACCCTGCTATCCGGTTACTGACCCACGCTCCTGGGAACGGTGCTGTGGAGTGCCATCGGGCCTCACCGCGCCTATATCACCCGTTTCCGCCGGTGGGTGAATTCCGGCCTCCGGGACCGAATCATGGATGCATTGCTCTACGACGCAGGAACCGATCTGCCGGATGCAGTACTCCTGCCGCCGCTCTTGATCGAGAGCCGCACGGATGCAAGGCTCAGTGCGCGGACCGGTGATACGCCCGGTCAGAGCCTCTCAAATGCCCTGCGGAGCTCCCAGTCGGTCACCGCGGCGTCGAAGGCCTCGAGTTCGACGCGCGCCATGTTGCGGTAGTGCGCGACGACGTCCTCGCCGAAGGCCGCCCTGGCCAGGTCGCTCTTCTCCCAGAGGTCGGCGGCTTCGCGGAGTGTGGTGGGAACGTGGTCGTACGCGGTGGCGTAGGCGTTGCCCTCGCAGGGGTCGGGGAGTTCGAGCTTCTGCTCGATGCCGTGCAGGCCGGCGGCGATCATTCCGGCTACGGCGAGGTACGGGTTGACGTCGCCGCCGGGCAGTCGGTTCTCGAAGCGCATCGAGCGGCCGCGGCCGACGACACGGAGCGCGCAGGTTCGGTTGTCGTGGCCCCAAGCGACGGCGGTCGGGGCGAAGGAGCCGGGCTGGAAGCGTTTGTAGGAGTTGATGTTCGGTGCGTAGAGAAGGGAGAAATCACGCAGGGCGGCCAGTTGTCCGGCGAGGAAGTGGCGCATCACCGGGGACATGTCGCCGTCCTCGGCCGCCATGGCGTTCCGCCCGGCCTCGTCGATGGACTGGAGCGAGAGGTGGATGTGGCAGGAGTTGCCTTCGCGCTCGTTGAACTTGGCCATGAAGGTAAGCGCGACGCCCTCCTGGGCGGCGATCTCCTTGGCGCCCGTCTTGTAGATGGCGTGCTGGTCACAGGTGACCAGGGCCTCGTCGTAACGGAACACGATCTCGTGTTGCCCGGGGTTGCACTCGCCCTTCGCGGACTCCACGGTGAGACCCGCGGCAGCCATTTCGTTACGGATGCGGCGTAGCAGCGGCTCGACGCGGCCGGTGCCGAGGACGGAGTAGTCGACGTTGTACTGGTTGACCGGGGTCAGATCGCGGTAGTTGCGGTCCCAGGCCTGCTCGTAGGTGTCCTTGAAGACAATGAATTCGAGCTCGGTGCCGACATGCGCCGTGTAGCCGTGCCCTGCGAGTCGTTTCAGCTGTCTGCGGAGAATCTGACGGGGTGAGGCGACGACGAGTGAACCGTCCTCCCAGGCGAGGTCGGCGATGACCATCGTGGTGCCCGGGTTCCAGGGAACCCGACGCAGGGTGGTGAGGTCGGGGTGCAGCGCGAAGTCGCCGTAGCCCTGCTCCCAGGAGGACATCGCGAATCCGTCGACGGTGTTCATGTCAGTGTCCACGGCCAAGAGGTAGTTGCAGCCCTCGGTTCCGTGCTCCATGACTTCGTCGAGGAAGAAGGGTGCCGCGAACCGTTTGCCTTGCAGCCTTCCCTGCATGTCGGGGAAGGCCAGGACCACGGTGTCGATCTCACCGCTTCTGACAAGGACACGCAGTTCCTCGACGGCGAGCGGGGCTGTTCGGTCGGACACGGATGGATCCTCTCCTCGCAGGCCGATGGATGATCCAAACCTATGGGTAGCGCAAGGGCTTTGGATACGGTGCCGATGCGTTCCGCGTGCCGTGTGAGAGAGGGATCGGATGAACCATCCGCTGATCGGAATCAGCACTTATCTGGAGGCTTCGGCGCGCTGGGGCGTTTGGGACCTGCCCACGACGCTGCTGCCGGCGGACTACGCACGCCTGGTCCGCGAGTCGGGCGGTCTGGCTGTACTCCTCCCGCCGGACGATCCGGACCTCGCGGCTTCGGTGGTCGCCCGGCTCGACGCGGTGGTGATCGCGGGCGGGCCCGATGTGGACCCCGTACGGTACGGAGCCGACCGGCATCCGCGGACCGGGCCGCCCGCACCGGAGCGCGATGCCTGGGAGCTGGCCCTGATCGGAGCCGCGCTGGAGTCCGGTACGCCGTTGCTCGGCGTCTGCCGCGGTATGCAGCTGCTCAATGTGGCGCTCGGCGGCACCCTGATCCAGCACCTGGACGGCCACATCGGCCCGCTGGGCACGACCGGAGTCTTCGGCGCCCACCCGGTGACACCGGTTCCGGGAACGCTTTTCGCGTCGATCGTGCCCGAGGAGTCCTCCGTACCGACCTACCACCACCAGGCCGTGGACCGGCTCGCTCCGGACCTGGTGGCGTCGGCCCACGCGGCGGACGGCACGTTGGAGGCCCTCGAATCCCCGGGGCCGCAGTGGGTGCTGGGGGTGCAGTGGCATCCGGAGATGGGTGACGACTTGCGGGTGATGCAGGCGCTGGTGGCGGAGGCGGCACGCGGCTGACCGCGCGGAGGGGCCCCGAGCGCGGCCTGCTCGCCGCGGTCAGCGTGCGGGACACCGTCAAGGCCGGCGCGGCGGGCGAACAGGCAGCGGTTGCACCAGGTCTCAGCGTCTCGGGTCGTTCGTGGCGTCGACGTGTTCCGCGACTGCGACGAGCAGCAGCCGCGTCCCCGGCACCGTGGCCCGCCAGCGGTGCCGTACCCCACCTGACAGGAACAGCGTGTCGCCGCGCTCCAGCCGGTAGGCCTGCCCCTCCGCCTCCACCTCCGCGGCGCCGTCCACCACGTACATCACCTCGTCGTTGCGGTGCTGGAACTCCCGGCCGAGGTCGATCTCGCCGGTGAACTCCAGCGCGCTGAGCTGATGCCGCCCGCGCACCACTCGGCGCACCCCGTCACCCTCGCCCGCCCGGACCACCTCGACGGCGCGCGCCGAGTCGGCAGCGGCGCACAGCCGTGCCGTGGTGGTCTCCAGGGCGTCGGCAACCCGGTCCAGCGACCGGGCGCTGGGCCGGGCCCGCTCGTTCTCGATCTGGCTGAGGAACGGCACGGACAGGCCGCTGCGGCTCGCGACCGCGGCCAGTGTGAGCCCCAGGGATCTGCGTCGTCGGCGGACCGCGGCGCCCACGCGGAGTGATTCCTTGTCATCCATGTCCAGCTCCCTCCCGACTCGTCATCCTCCCGGCTGCCAGCACCTTACGCACAACGTTCGGCAAGGACGGCCGGTAAATGAATCCCGGAACAGCTGGAAGGGGTGGCACCGCCGACCGGCAGTGCCACCCCTTCACGGTGCTTCAGACCCTACTGGGGAGCCATCTTGTCGGCGACGCCCGGGTTCTCCTTCAGCCAGGCGCGGACCGCGTCCTGCTCCTTGCCCTTGCCGGTCGTCTGGATCTTCGCCTCAAGACTGGTGAGCTGGTCCTCGGTCATCTTGAAGTTCTTCAGCCAGCTGCCGACGTGCGGGTTGTCGTCGGAGAAGCCCTTGCGGGTCAGGGTGTGGATGCCGTCACCCTTGCCCCAGAGGTTCTTGGGGTCCTTGAGCTTGGTGAGGTCGTACTGGTTGTACGCCCAGTGCGGCGACCAGAGCGGGACGACGATCGGTTCCTTCTTGGCGTATGCGCGCTTCAGCTCGGCGAGCATCGAGGGCGTGGAGCCGTCGACGACCTTGTACTCCTTGTCGAGGCCGTATCCCGGAAGGATCTTGTCCTTGAGCAGCCCGGTCTCACCGGCGCTCGGCTCGATGCCGACGACGCGCCCCTTGAAGTCGGACGCCTTGCCCTTGAGGTCGTCGAGCGAGTCGACGCCCTTCACGTACGAGGGAACGGCCAGCTCCAGGGAGGTGGGACTGTACCAGGAGCCCATGTCCTCCAGGCGGTCCCGGTACTTCTTCCAGTACGTGGCATGGGTGACCGGGAGCCAGGAGTCGGTCTCGAAGTCGATCTGGCCGTTCGCCATACCGGTGTAGAGCGCGCCGGCCTCGTACTGCTTCACGTCGACCTCGAAGCCGCGCTCCTCCAGCAGCTCCTTCCAGAGGAAGGTGGAGGCGATGCCCTCGTCCCACGGGATGTATCCGATGCTGATCTTCTGGCCCTTGCCGACGTTCGATGCGTCGGTGGAGGCACCGGTGTCCTGCTTCGACGAGCCGAAGATGCCCATGCCACCGGCGACGAGTGCGAGGACGACGACGCCGACGACCGCGACGGCGGGCTGCGGACGGTGGTTCCAGATCTTCAGTCCGCCGGCCACCGACTGGGCCTTGGCGAGGGCGCGGCGGGCCAGCGGGGAGACCTCGCGGCCCAGCGCGCTGGTCATCCGGTCCAGATACATCGCCAGGATGACGATGGAGATGCCCGCCTCGAAGCCGAGGCCGACGTCGACGTTGCCGATGGCGCGGTAGACGGAGCCGCCGAGGCCGCCGCCGCCGACCATGCCGGCGATGACCACCATGGACAGGCCGAGCATGATGACCTGGTTGATGCCCGCCATGATCGTGGGCAGGGCGAGCGGCAGCTGCACCCGCAGCAGGGTGTTGCGCGAGGTGGTGCCGAAGGCCTCGGCCGCCTCGACGAGTTCCCCGTCGACCTGGCGGATACCGAGCTCGGTCATCCGGACGCCCGGGGGCAGCGCGAAGATGATGGTGGCGATGATGCCGGGCACGACGCCGACGCCGAAGAAGATGACGCCGGGGATCAGATAGACCATGGCGGGCATGGTCTGCATGAAGTCGAGGACCGGCCGGGTCACCGCGGACACCGTCCTGGAGCGCGCCGCCCAGATGCCGAGCGGGACGGCGAGGACCAGAGTGACGATGGTCGCGACGAGCACCAGTGTGAGGGTGTCCATCGCTTCGTCCCACAGCTCGACCGAGTCGATCAGCGCGAAGCCCACGAAGGCGAGAACACCCGCGAGCAGACCGCGCAGCCACCAGGCGATGACGGCGACGATGCCCGCGAAGAGCAGTGGGGCGGGGGCGGAGAGGACGGCTGCTATGCCGTCGAACATGCCGCCGACGACGGAGCTGATCGCGTCGAACAGCCAGGCCAGGTGGGTCTGAAGCCAGTCGACCGCACTGTTCACCCATTCACCGAGCGGGAGCCTAAACATCGGCGGCCACCTTCTTCGCAGTGGTCGTGGCGTCCTGCGGGAGCTCGATGGGGGTCATCGGCTCGCCGAGGACGGCAAGCAGCCGGGACCGGGGCACGACCCCGACGAGCTTGCCGTTGGCGTCGGTCACGGCGACCGCGACACCACTGCGCGAGCACGGCGTGAACAGCTCGATGATCGGCGTGGACTCAAAGACCGTGGCCGGCGCCGCCCTGAGGACGTCGTCGGGCGTACGGAGTTCCTTGCCGTCGTCGCCCGTGGTGCCCATGACGGTGTGCGGCTCGGCCATGATGGCGCCCGCGGTCAGCACCCGGGAGCGGTCGACGTCCTGGGTGAAGGAGGCGACGTAGTCGTTGGCGGGGGTGACGAGGATGTCCTCGGCGGTGCCCAGCTGGACGATCCTCCCGTCCCGCATCACGGCGATCCGGTCGCCGAGGCGCATGGCCTCGTTGAGGTCGTGGGTGATGAAGACGATGGTCTTCTTCAGCCGCTTCTGCAGTTCGAGCAGCTGGTCCTGCATGTCGCGGCGGATCAGCGGGTCCAGTGCGCTGAACGACTCGTCCATCAGGAGCAGGTCGGCGTCGGTGGCGAGGGCGCGGGCCAGGCCGACGCGCTGCTGCATACCGCCGGACAGCTCGTCGGGCCAGGACTTCTCCCAGCCGCCGAGGCCGGTCAGCTCCAGCGCCTCGGCGGCGCGCTTCTCGCGCTCGGCGCGCGGCACACCCTGCACTTCGAGGCCGTACGCGGCGTTCTCCAGGACGCTCCGGTGCGGGAACAGGGCGAAGTGCTGGAAGACCATGCTGATCTTCGAGGAGCGGACTGCACGGAGTTCGCGGGGGCTCAGGGCGGTCAGGTCCTGGCCGTCGAACAGCACGCGTCCGGCTGTGGGGTCCAGCAGCCCGTTGAGCATCCGCAGCAACGTGGACTTGCCGGATCCGGACAGACCCATCACGACGAAGATCTGGCCCGGTTCCACGGTGAACGAGGCGTCGATCACCGCTGCGGTCGTTCCGTCGGCGCGCAGCGCGTCGCGGTCCGTGCCGCTCTCGAGCTTCTGCACGGCTTGATCGGGTCGTCTGCCGAACACCTTGTACAGATGGTCGGCTTGCAGCCTTGACACATACACCTCACGCGTTGAACCGAAAACGGTCTGCCACCCCCTCCGGCAGACCGTGGAGCGGCGCGGATTCGGTCCGCTTGGCACGCGCTCCAGTGGAAATGGCGACGTGGTCCGCTCCGATGGCGCGCCTGCCCACACTTACACGAGCCAAACAAAATAGTGACCCAGTTCACTTTTGGGTCGGTGTCAGTGAGGTGCGGCATCATTGGGGTGTGAGGCAGATGCTCCTCGACACCACCTTGTCGCGGGATACCATCACCCGCATGACAACAGCGCATGTGCCGAGGCGGGTCATCGGGTACGCCCGGATCTCCAAGGCCACGGACGAGAGCACGTCCATCGAGCGCCGGCGAGAAGTCATCCAGGCTACGTGCCACGCACGAGGATGGGCCCTCGCCGACATCATCGAGGACGTCGACGTATCGGCCACCAAGACCCGCCTCGACCGCCCCGGCCTTGCCCGGGTCCGCGAAGCCGCCGCCGCTGGTCGCGTCGACACGGTCATGGTCTGGCGCATTGACCGCGTGGCGCGCTCCGTGTCCGACCTTGCGTCACTCACCGAGGAGTGGGCGAAGGCCGGTGTGTCGCTGGTTTCCGCTACGGAACCGTTCGACATGACGACGTCAGCCGGTCGCATGCTGCTCCAGTTGCTCGGCGTGTTCGCCGAGTTCGAAGCGGCCACCATCCGCGACCGCGTCACCGCCGCCCGCGCCGCACTGGTGAAAGCCCAGCGATGGCCGGGAGGCTCGGCACCGTACGGATACCGCATCGTCGACAACCCCGACGGCGCCGGAAAGGCCCTTGAAGTCGCCCCGGTCGAGGCCGCGTACGTCCGCAAGGCCGCCGACCTGGTGCTGAACGGCAAGTCTGTCTACTACGCGACCAATGTACTCAACGCAGTCGGCTCGGTCCCGCGCAAGGCCAAGGCGTGGTCGATGACGTCGCTGCGCATCGTCCTCACGCAGGCGGCGACGCTCGGCCACATGACACACAAGGGGAAGGTCGTCACCGACGCCGACGGCCAGCCGGTCCAGGTGTGGGAGCCGATACTCCCCGAAGAGGACGTGCTGCGGCTCCGCGCACTGCTCGCGCCGACGAAAACACCGGGCGGGGAACGCAAGCGGCGCACCCGGCTGCTGTCGGGACTGCTGCGGTGCTCGTCGTGTGGTGGCTCCATGCGGGTCAACAAGACCGGCGGCCACAACCCGGTGACCCGGTACGCCTGCCACGGCCGCTCGGACGGTACCGGCTGCGTACGGGCAACCTCCATCGTCGCCGAGCGGATCGAGGAGCACGTGGAGCGCACTTTCCTAGCGACGGTGGGCAAACTCGAAGTCGTCGAAGCCCACGAGACGGTGCGCGAGGTCGCCGAACTCGCCACGACCGAAGCGGCCATCAAGTCGACCACGGCGGAACTCGCGGACGTGGACGACGACGAGCGCGAGGCTGAACTCATGTCAGACCTTCGCAAGCTCAAGGCCAAGCGCCGTGAGCTGCTGGCCATGCCTGACGAACCTGAGGTCGACTACGTGAGCCTCGGTATGACCTTCGCGGAAGCGTGGGAGCAGCGCGACACTGACGGACGACGCGACCTGCTGTCGTCCGCGCTTCAGCACATCGTGGTCAAGCCGGGCGTTCGGGGGCGGCGTGGCATCGACCCCGAACGCGTCGATATCCACTGGCGCAGCTGACGGCCGACTGACGGCAGCGGGGCGGCGTTCCGGGGCGATGGCCCCGGGGCAGTGTCCTCGTCGTTTTCCCGGCGGACGTCCGCAAGGCCCTCGCCGACCTGGACGCCGCGAACTCAGCGATTGCTGCCGCCGAGGGCAAAGCCTTCGAAGCGCAACAGGCCATCGCCAAAGCCGAAGTCGACATGCGCGCTGCCGTCACCGAAGGCAAAACGCCCAAGGTCCCCGGCCAGGGGTGGGGGCGTTTCCCGTTCTCGGCCGTCCTACGGGCATGCTGATGCCATGACGACCAGGCCCAAGAAGTGCCTTTTGCTAGACACCTCATCCCTCTATTACCGCGCCTACTTCGGAGTCCCCGATTCGGTGCGCGCGCCGGACGGCACGCCGGTCAACGCCGTGCGCGGACTGCTCGACTTCATCGGGCGGCTCGTCCAGGACCACCGGCCGGACGAGCTGGTGGCCTGCATGGACGCGGACTGGCGGCCGCACTGGCGGGTGGAGCTGATCCCGTCGTACAAGGCACACCGCGTCGCCGTGGAGACCGCCGAGGGACTCCCCGACGAGGAGGAGACCCCCGACACGCTGGCCCCGCAGGTCCCGATCATCGAGGACGTGCTCGACGCGCTCGGCATCGCCCGGGTCGGTGTCGCGGGGTACGAGGCGGACGACGTGATCGGTACGCTCACCGGCCTCGCCACGGGCCCGGTGGACATCGTCACCGGCGACCGGGACCTCTACCAGCTCGTCGACGACGCCCGTGAGGTGCGGGTGCTCTACCCGCTGAAGGGTGTCGGGTCGCTGCAGCTGACGGACGAGGCGTGGCTGCGCGAGAAGTACGGGGTGGACGGGTCGGGCTATGCCGATCTGGCGCTGCTCCGCGGCGACCCCAGCGACGGGCTGCCGGGGGTCCCGGGCATCGGTGAGAAGACGGCGGCGAAACTGCTGGACGCCTTCGGTGATCTGGCCGGGGTCATGGCAGCGGTGGACGATCCGGCGGCGAAGCTGACGCCCTCGCAGCGCAAGCGGCTCGACGAGGCGCGGGACTACGTGGCCGTCGCGCCGACGGTGGTCCGGGTCGCCGGTGACGTACCGCTGCCCGAGTTCGATCCCGCGCTGCCCACCGAGCCGCGCGATCCCGCCGCCCTCGAAGCGCTGGCCGGCCGGTGGGGACTGGGCGGTGCCCTGCAGCGGCTGCTCTCCACGCTCCGGGCCTGAGGTGCTAACTTAGGCAAGCCTAAGTATTTGGAGCAGGGAGAACCTCGTGGCAGAACGACCGGCGCGGCAGGCACCCACGGCGCAGGGGGCCCAGGTCCTGCGCACCGAGCGGATCACCCCGCACATGGTGCGGGTGGTGCTCGGCGGTGACGGCCTGGCCGGCTTCGCGCTGTCCGGGTTCACCGACCACTACGTCAAGCTGTGCTTCGCGCCCGAGGGCGCCGACTACGAGCACCCGTTCGATATTGCCCGGATCCGCGAGGAGTATCCGCGCGAGCTGTGGCCGGCCACCCGTACCTACACGGTGCGTTCCTGGGATCCGGTCGCCCGGGAGCTGGCGATCGACTTCGTGGTCCATGGCGACGAGGGCCTGGCGGGCCCGTGGGCGCTCCGCGCGGCTCCGGGTGACGAGGTGACCTTCCTGGGTCCCGGCGGCGGTTACGGACCCGACGCGTCGGCGGACTGGCACCTGCTGGCCGGTGACGAGAGCGCCCTGCCGGCGATCGCGGCGGCTCTGGAGCAGATGCCCGTGGGTGCGGTGGTGCACGCCTATATCGAGGTGGCGGACGCGTCCGAGGAGCAGAAGATCGTGACGGCCGACGGGGTCGAGCTGACCTGGCTGCGCCGTGGCGACCGCCCGGTCGGCGACGCGCTGACCGCGGCCGTGAAGTCCCTGGAGTTCCCGGTGGGCCGGGTGCAGGCGTTCGTGCACGGCGAGGCGGGCTTCGTGAAGGAGATCCGCCGCCATCTGCGGCTCGAGCGGAAGATCCCGCTGCCGCAGCTGTCGATCTCCGGCTACTGGCGCCTCGGTCAGAACGACGACGCGTGGCGCTCGGTGAAGCGCGAGTGGAACGAGCAGGTGGAGCGGGAGCAGGAAAGCGCGGCGTAGGCCACCGCACCCGGGCGCCTCTTGTGGGTAGGTACGCCCCGGTCACCGTCCAGGACGGACGGCGACCGGGGCGTACGCGTGTCACGGGCTCCCAGACGGTGACCGGGGTGTGCGTATGTCCCGGGCTCCCGGTCAGCCGGCGCCGCGCGGCTCCCTCGGACTGTCGTCGCCGTACGCCCTTGCCGACGCGTCCACGTGTGCGAGCCGGCGCAGTGCACTGAACATCGCCTCGCCCAGCACCGTGCCGACGACCACACTCTCGACCAGGTCCTCGCGCGCCACCCGCCGCCCCACATAGTCGAGGTCGGCCCGGGCGACCGGTTCCGCGGCGGCCGCGTAGTCGTCGAGCAACTCGACGAACCCCCCGTGCCCCGCCCGCCGCAGCGCGACCAGCACCCCGGCCAGCGCCTCGCCGGCCGGACTGTGCGCCTCGGCCCGCCAGCCACGCCGGACCAGCAGCTCGGCCACCTCCTCACGGGCGTCCTCCAGTTCGGGCCCGGGTTCGCTGCCCTCCAGCGCCGTGATCCGCTTCGCCGCCACGCCCAGTACGTTGTGCACCGGCTGCGCGGGGTCGTCGATCGTGTGCAAGACATCCCCGATCGCGGCGAGCGAGAGGCCGCCGACGTCCAGCAGGGCGCGGATCAACTTCAGCCTGCGCTCGTGCCCGGAGTCGTACGACGCCTGATTCGGGCTGGTCAACTGCCCTGCGGGCAGCAGCCCTTCACGTACATAGAACTTGATCGTCGGTACCGGAACCCCGGACCTGCGACTCAACTCGCCAATGCGCACCGCGCGTTACTCCTTCCGCCCTTGCCAACCCCACATCCCATCATAGATAGTTCCACTATCGGATAGCAGAGAGTCCCACTATCCATAATCTTTGATCTTCACAGGGAGTACACCCATGCCGTCATGGCGTTCCTGGCACCGCCCGTTAGTCCTCTTCGCCGCGGCGATGGCCGTCATGGCCGTCGTCTCCGGAGTGGGGCTCCTGGTCGACGACCGGGTCCTCGCGGGCTCGGCGATCTGGTTCAAGCCTTTCAAGTTCGCGGTCTCGTTCGTGGCGTACGCCCTGGCGCTCGCCTGGATGCTGACGCTCCTCACCCGCGGCCGGCGCACCGGCTGGTGGGCCGGGACCGTGGTCGTGGTCTCCAGCCTCGCCGAGATGGCGATCATCACCGCGCAGGTCATCCGCGGGAAGCGCAGCCACTTCAACCACGCCACCCCGTTCGACGAGCGGCTGTTCACCGCGATGGGCGTCACCGTCGCCGTCCTCTGGACCGGAACCCTGGTCATCGCGATCCTGTTGCTGCGCGCCCGTATCCAGGACCGCGCCGCCGCCCTCGCGATCCGCTCGGGGGTGTTCATAGCGCTGGCGGGCGCGGGAATCGGCTTCCTGATGACGCAGCCGACTCCCGAGCAGCGGGCTGCCGGGAACCTCGACACCGCGGATGTGATCGGCGCACACTCCGTCGGCGTACCCGACGGCGGCCCCTCGATGCCGCTCACCGGCTGGTCGACGACCGGCGGCGATCTGCGCATCCCGCACTTCGTCGGCATGCATGCGCTCCAGCTGCTCCCGCTGCTCCTGCTCGCCCTGGTGGCGCTGGCCCCGCGCTTTCCCCGGCTGGGCGATCCACGGGTCCGGCTGCGCCTGATGCTCGTCGCATCAGGCGCGTACGCGGCGGTCGTCGCCCTCGTCGCGTGGCAGGCGCTGCGCGGGCAGTCACTGATTCATCCGGACGGCGCGACGCTCACCGCCGCGGCACTCGCCCTGGCCGCCACCGCCGCCGGAACGTATGCGGCGCTGCGACCGATTCCCGTACTCCGCACCGCGGATTCCGTCGAGAAGGAGCTCATGGCATGACCGGCGCACTCTTCGAGGTCTCGTTCTGGCTGGCAGCGCCCTTCTGGCTGCTCATGATCCTGGCGCCGCACTCGCGGCCCACCGCGCGCCTCGCGGCGTCCCCGCTGACCGTTCTGCCGGTGCTGGCCGTGTATCTGCTGATGGCCGTACCGGTCTTCCCCGAACTGTGGACTGCCGTGCGCAGCCCCAACATCGACACGTTCCGCGACCTGACCGTGCTGGCGAACGGGGCGGGGGCGATCTGGGCGCAGGTCATCGCGTGGGACCTGCTGCTCGGCCAGTGGATGTTCCTGGAGGGCCGCCGGCTGGGTGTCCCCGCGCTGGTGATGAGCCCTCTGCTGGTGCTGACGATTCTGCTGTCGCCGTTCGGCCTGCTGGTCTTTCTGGTGCTGCGCGCGGTCCGGAAGTCGAGGAGCCGGCCCGGGGAGACCCTCCCGGACCGGTTCCACGACGCGGCGCTCTCCTGACCCCGCGGCCGCACGCACCGTCAGACGGACTTCTGGTACGAGCGGAAGGTGCGGGTCGACAGCCGGACCGCCACCGCCGCGACGACGAGCAGCGCTCCCGCGCGGCTGAGCACCAGCCACCAGCCGGGATCGGCGGTCAGTGCCGAACGGCCCGCCACCATCGCCCAGTTGACCGGGTTGAAGTCGGCGATCTGCCGCATCCAGGACGGCATCCGGCTCGGCGCCATGAACGAGGACGAGAGAAAGGTCAGCGGCAGCAGCAGGAACGTGTTGATACCGATGATCGACTCACGCCGGCGGACCAGCATCCCCACCAGCGCGTTGGAGAGCGCGTCGAAGACCGTACGTCTCGGCCTGCAAGTCGGGCCGGCCGGGGTTGCGTCACCGCCCGGCCGGTCTCCGCCGTGTGTACGGCATGGGCGCGATCCCGCCACGCCGGACGGAGCCCCTGCGCGGCCCGCTGCCGGGGTACGGGGACCGGCTCCTGCGCACACCCGAGCCGGCGGTCCTGGCCCAGCGCCTGGACGCCCAGGAATCATAAGATCCACATGGTTCGAAATGTACACATAAGGCCGAGATAAGCGCAGAATGGTGGCGCAGGCGCCTACAGCACACCTTCCTCACACCGCGGTCGGGCCTGCAGGATCGAAGGAGACGACTCTCATGTCCAACGTCTCACACACCCGCGCTGACATCACCAGTCATCCGGATGTTTCCGAAATGCGGGAGCGCTATGCCCGCATGCTCGGTGGTCGCGATGTGGCGCTCGTCGACGGACCGGTGTTCCTCGTCGGCCTCTACTGCGCCATTTCGCCCTGGGTACTTCACTTCACTGCCAGCCAGCCCACCCTCGTGCAGCACAACCTGATCATGGGGATCGCGATCGCGGTGCTGGGACTCGGGTTCACGGTGATGCCGGACCGGATGTACGGCCTGAGCTGGGCCATCTGCGCCATGGGCATCTGGATGATCATCTCGCCGTGGGTCGTCGGCAGCAGCCCCGACATGGGCGTCATCCTCAACAACGTCATCATCGGCGGTCTGGCCGTACTGCTGGGGCTGGCCTGCGCCGGAGTGGCGATGAAGAGCAATCGGACCCAGAGGGTGCCCCCTGCCGGTCCCTGAACGACGAAGGAGCGTGAGCTTCCGGCCGGTCCGCACCCAGCGGACCGGCCGAGGCACGTCCGGGGAGGGTCCGCGGGGTACGCGTCCACCAGCAACGGTGCGCGGGCTACGCGCGCTACGCGCCCACGATCCCTGGCAGGCAGCGCCGCATCCGCCGTCGCCTCCGCGAACGCGGCCACCGGCCGTTCCGGCTCACCAGGATCACGCCTTCGATCAGCCCGAAGACCAGGTCGGCCCGGAGTGCCGGCTCCTGCTCGTCCGGCGCAGCCCCCGCCCGGGTCGCCGCCTGCAGCGTCCCGTACGCCTCCTTCAGCTGCGCCCGCACCCGGTGGGCGGGCTCGGGCGGGGCCGCCGCAGGCGCCCCGTCCCAGGCCCGGTCGAGCGAACCCGCAGCGCACTCCCCGTCACCCCACCGAGCTGTACGCCACAACCCCCCGGAGCACCGCATCCGTTGCCTTGCGTGCAGTGCGCGCCACGGACCCGGCGCCCGCGCCCGGCGGCGCCGCGGCCGCGATCTGCCCCAGCACATCGATGACCTGCTTGCACCACCGTACGAAGTCCCCCGCGGGCATCTCCGCCTCGCGCAGCACCTCGTCCAGCGTCCGCCCCGACGCCCACATGTAGACGGCCCAGGCGAATCCGAGATCGGGTTCCCGCTGCCCGACCCCCTCCGCCTGGTTGATCTTGAAGTCCTCCTCCAGGGCGTCGAGCCGCCCCCAGATACGGACCATCTCGGCCATCGCCGTCTTCGCCGGCCCGGACGGCAGCTTCGGCGCCACGGCGTCGTCCGCCTGCCGCGCCTCGTACACCAGCGCCGACACACACGCGGCAAGTTCCGCCGGGTTCAGCCCCTCCCAGACCCCTGCCCGCAGGCACTCGCTGGCCAGCAGGTCCAGTTCGCCGTAGAGCCGGGCCAATCGCCGCCCGTGCTCGGTGACTTCATTGCCCCGCAGATAGTCCAGCTCGGTAAGGAGCGCCACGATCCGGTCGAAGGTGCGGGCGATCGTGTTCGTCCGCCCCTCGATCCGCCGCTCCAGCTGCTTCGTGTCCCGCTGCAGCCGGTGGTAGCGCTCCGCCCACCGCGCATGGTCCTCGCGCTCATTGCACCCATGGCACGGGTGGGCCCGCAACTCGGCCCGGTAGCGGGCGATCTGCTGGTCGTCAGCGGCCTCGGCCCGCCCCCTGCGGTGCCGCTCCGGCACGATGTGCCCTGCCTTGGTCCGCAAGGCCGACGCCAGATCGCGCCTCGACTGCGGCGACCGCGGGTTGAACGACTTCGGCACCCGCATCCGCTCCACCGCCTCGACCGGCACGGGGAAGTCTATGGAGGCGAGCCGCTTGACCTGCCGCTCGGCGGTGAGCACCAACGGCCGCGGCCCATCGTTGTATTCGAGCCCGCGATGCGCGTTGGCCCGCCCGGCGGGCAGCCCCGGGTCCAGCACCAGGGCCAGCCCGGCGAACTTCCCGGTCGGGACGTGGATGACGTCGCCCGGCTTCAGCTTCTCCAACGACGCCGCTGCGGCGGCCCGCCGCTGTGACGCGCCGTGCTTGGCGAGCTCCGTCTCCCGGTCCTTGAGATCGCGGCGCAGCCGTGCGTACTCCTCGAAGTCGCCGAGGTGACAGGTCATGCCCTCGCGGTAGCCTTCGAGACCCTCCTCGTTCTTCTGTACCTGCCGGGAGATCCCGACGACCGAGCGGTCGGCCTGGAACTGGGCGAACGAGGTCTCCAGCAGCTCGCGCGACCGGTGCCGCCCGAACTGCTGCACCAGGTTCACGGCCATGTTGTACGAGGGCCGGAAGCTGGACCGCAGCGGATACGTACGCGTACCCGCGAGTCCGGCCAGCGCCCCCGGGTCCATGCCGCGCTGCCACAGCACCACCGCATGGCCCTCGATGTCGATGCCCCGCCGCCCGGCACGCCCGGTCAGCTGGGTGTACTCGCCCGGGGTGATGTCGGCGTGCTGCTCCCCGTTCCACTTGACGAGCTTCTCCAACACCACCGATCGCGCGGGCATGTTGATGCCGAGGGCGAGGGTCTCCGTCGCGAAGACCGCCTTGACGAGCCCGCGTACGAAGAGTTCCTCGACGACCTCCTTGAAGGTCGGCAGCATGCCCGCGTGGTGCGCGGCGATGCCTCGCTCCAGACCTTCGAGCCACTCGTAGTAGCCGAGGACATGGAGATCCTCGGGAGGAATGGACTCCGTCCGCTCCTCGACGATCTCCCGCACCAGACGCCGCTTGTTCTCGTCGTTGAGCCGCAGTCCGGCCTGCAGACACTGCTGCACGGCGGCCTCGCAGCCGGCCCGGCTGAAGATGAAGGTGATGGCGGGCAGCAGCCCCTCGGCGTCCAGCCGGTCGATGACCTCGGGCCTGGACGGGGTCCAGATCTTGCTGCGCTGGCGCCGCTCGCGCTCGCGGTCGGCCTCCCGCACCATCTTTCCGCGGCGGCGCTCGCGCGGGTTGTATCCGCGCTGGTTCTCCATGCGGGCGAGCCGGACGAGGTCGGGGCTGACCTCGCGGCGGCCGACGCCACGGCCGCCGTGGTCGGTCTCCTCCTCGAAGAGGTCGTACATCCGGCGGCCCGCCAGGACGTGCTGCCAGAGCGGCACGGGCCGGTTTTCGGAGACGATGACTTCGGTGTCACCGCGGACGGTGTCCAGCCAGTCGCCGAACTCCTCGGCGTTGGACACGGTCGCCGACAACGACACCAGGGTCACCGAATCCGGCAGATGAATGATCACTTCTTCCCACACCGCGCCGCGGAAGCGGTCGGAGAGGTAGTGCACCTCGTCCATCACCACATAGCCGAGGCCGCGAAGCGCCTGGGAGCCCGCGTACAGCATGTTCCGCAGCACTTCGGTGGTCATGACGACCACGGGTGCGTCCCCGTTGACGCTGTTGTCGCCGGTCAGCAGGCCGACCTTGTCCGCGCCGTAACGCTTGACCAGATCGGTGAACTTCTGGTTGGACAGGGCCTTGATCGGTGTGGTGTAGAAGCACTTGCGGCCCTGGCGCAGCGCGAGATGCACGGCGAACTCGCCGACGATCGTCTTGCCCGACCCGGTCGGGGCCGCGACCAGCACCCCTTTACCCGCCTCCAGGGCCTTGCATGCATCGATCTGGAACGGGTCCAGACCGAACTCGTACAACTCACGGAAGGGCGCGAGTGCCGTGGCCTGCTCGGCGACGCGGATCCGGAATGCCTGGTATCGCTCAGCTGGTGAGAGGTCCTCTGTCATCTTGGTTACGAGCCTACCCGTCACCTCTGACAGTCAGCGCGATCTTTAATTCACTGTGCAAGAACCCTGGCCGCGCCCGGCACACAGGTAGCGGTGAGCGGCAGGGCGCCGAGCGGTTCACCGTCCGCATACGCGGTGACACCGGCCGCGACCAGCTCGATCGACGAGACCCGGTGCACGGTGACCTGAGGATGGCCGAGGTGCGTGCCCTTGTAGACGCGGGGGAACACCTTGAGCAGGGTGGTACGGCTGCAGTCCCCGACGACGGTCACGTCGAAGAGCCCGTCGTCCATGACGGCGTCCGCACAGATCCGCATTCCGCCGCCGTACGTGGACCCGTTGCCCACGGCGATGAGCGTCGCCTCGATCTCCTGGACCGGTCCGCCGTCGAGCCTGATGCGGTACGGGATCGGTCTGAACGCGGCGAGTTCGGCGAGGATCGCCAGGTCGTACTTGAACCGCCCGCCGGCCCAGCGCATCCGGTTGCCCCGGTCGTTGACCCGGGAGTCGAAGCCGGAGGCGAGCACCGAACCGAACCATCGCTCCCCGACCCGGCCCAGGTCGATCTCGCGGACGCTGCCGCCCTTGAGCGCCTCGGCCGCGAGCCGTCCGGCGGCGGCCGGGTCCCGTATCGGCAGGCCGAGGGCGCGGGCGAAGTCGTTGCCGGTGCCGACGGCGACGACGCCGAGCGGTGTCATGGTCCCGGCGACGGCCTGGAGGGCGAGGGACATCATGCCGTCCCCGCCCACGGCTATCAGCGCACCGGTCCCGCCCGCGACGGCCTCACGGGCCCGCCGCAGCGCGTCGTCGGCGTCCTCGCCCAGCACCGTGCGCACGGAGAATCCGGCGGCCCGCAACGCGGAAGCGGCCGGCTGCGCGGCGTGCGCGCCCCGGCCGCGTCCTGCGGTGGGATTGACGAAAAGGGTGATCTCGCTGGTCACCCGGGGGACCTTACAAGGTCAGGTGATGTCGTCGTAACCGTTCACCCGGTCACGGTCCGGCCCCGCTTGCGCGGGCAGCGACCCGGACGTCGACACCGATTCGATCTCACCGATGTCCTCGGGGGTCAGGTCCAGCTCCGACGCCTCGTCATCGGCGGGTCCCTCCGCCGCGCGCCGTGCCTTGCGGCGGTCGTTGAGGAGCGAGAGTGCAGTGGCACAGAAGTACAGGACCCAGATCGGCCCGGCGAGGGCCAGCATGGTGAGCGGGTCCGTACTGGGCGTGGCCAGGGCGGCGAAGACCGTGATTCCCATGATCATCCCGCGCCACCAGCCGAGCATCCGCTTGCCGGTGATGACCCCGCCGAGGTTCAGCATGACGAGCAGCAGAGGCAGCTCGAAGGAGAGTCCGAAGACCACAACCATGCGCGTGATCAGGTCCAGCAGGTCATCGAGCGGCAGCTGGTTGTCCAGGCCGGCCGGCGAGAAGTCCAGCAGGACCTTGGCCATCGTGGGCAGCGTCTTGTACGCGAAGAAGCCACCGGCGAGGAAGAGCGGGAAGCCCGCGCCGACGAAGGCGAGCGAGTACTTCTTCTCGTGCTTGTGCAGACCGGGGGCGACGAACGCCCACAGCTGGTAGAGCCAGATCGGTGACGAAAGGACGACACCCGCCATGAGGGAGACCTTGAGCGCAAGGGTGAACGGCGTCAGCAGACCGTTCAGGACGATGCGCGCACAGGTGCCGTCCTCCTTCTTCGCGAGTTCGGCGAAGCTCGAATCACAACCGACCGCCTTCAGCACCGGGTCGGTGAAGAACTCGATGATCCCCTTGTAGAAGAACGCGGCGACGATCGTGACGACGACGATCGCCAGCAGAGCCTTCACCAGCCGGTTACGCAGCTCACGCAGGTGCTCCACCAGGGGCATGCGGCCCTCTGCGTCCGTCTCCTGCGTGCGGGCAGACTTGAGCAACCCACGTCCTCATCTCGTGCAGCAGGTGGTCACCATCACGGCGCCTGCGTCGGCCCGGTTGTCAGCGGTTGGTCGAGTCGGTCGGCTCGGCAACCGGACGCGAGCTCGTCACATCGCCGGGCGCGGCCTTGATGGTGCGCGGGGCGGCCTGGTCCTGGGCGGCATCGTTCGGCGGGTCCGCGGGGGTGGCCGTCGCGGCACCCTCGGACTTCATCGCCTTGGCCTCGCTCTTGAGGATGCGGGCCGACTTGCCGAGCGAGCGAGCCATGTCAGGAAGCTTCTTCGCGCCGAACAGCAGAACAATGACAACGAGGATCAGGATGATCTCGGGAGCGCCGAGCCTTCCGAACATATGCGTGTACCTTCTCACCGAGGCAGCAGGGGTGGGGCTGATCGAGCGTCGGACAGACGCCCGATCTTCGTACTGTCAGCGATCGTATCCCGCAGGAGTAAACGCAGGGCAATACCCAAGCATCCTTGCGATTACGGCCCATGCCTCGCTCTCAGGGCCGCCATCAGCAGCGTACCCTCCGAACCTGAGAAACTGGAGGCCCCGCCCGCCCCGATCGACCGGTCCGGCGCACAGCTTCCTCGTCCGTGTCAGCGCAACGCCTCGCCGGTGGCGGCGAGATCGGTTGCGGCCCGTTCGAGATCCTCGGCCGCCCGGTTGATGCGCCGAGTGGTACGGGTCACCTGTCGCCCCAGGCGCTGGGCCTCGACGAACACCTTGATGGCCAGTACGCCGAGGACGGCGATCCCGAGGAATCCCAGGGCGATGGCGAGCATGGGCCAGAACATGCGCAGAGCCTCGATGTTGTCTAGGTGTCGCAGGAGCCGGGTGTCCGTGTGTCAGGAGTTCTGAAGGCTGGTGTGGAGGCGCAGCGTCCGCACGCCCCCACCCGTGAGGAGTTCCACTATCCGCTCCCCCGCGGGTTTACGGACGGCAGCGCCGCACTCGGGGCAGGTGAACGAGTAGAACGTGGTGCGACGGCTGGAGCCGATGGCAAGGCGCAGGGCACCCGCCGCGAGCTCGAAGCGCCCGCGGCAGTCCGGGCAGGCCGCCTTGAACCGTACGGACTCCGGTACCACCACAGTTGAGATACCCGACATCACGGACATATTGCTCACATCTCCTCAGGTATCCGTTCAGGCAGGGCCGTCGTAGGCGGCGAGCGCTGCCCGCGCCGCCTGCTGCGCGCTCTGCGCCAGCTCCGGTGGGGCGACGATGCGCCCTTCCCCGCCGAGCCGCAGCGCAAGCCTGCGCAGCGACGCCGGATCGGGCGTGCGCAAGGTGATCCGCAGTCCGCCGTCGGTCAGTTCCTCCGCGCTGTCGTGCGGGTAGTACTCGGCGACCCACCGGCCACCGGGCCCGACCTCGATCACCACCTCGGGGTCCTCGGCCGCCGGCTGCACCAGCCCCTCGGACAGGTCCCGCAGTTCCAGCTCCGGCGGTGCGGACGGCTCGTCCAGCAACCGGATCTCGGCGACCCGGTCGAGCCGGAACGTACGCCGGTCCTCGGAGGACCTGCACCAGGCCTCCATGTACGTATGCCCCACGGCGAACAGCCGGATCGGGTCCACCTCGCGCTCGGTGAGCTCGTCGCGCGCGGGTGAGTAGTACCGCAGCCAGAGCCGGCGCCGCTCCGAGATCGCCCGGTCGACATCGGCGAAGACGCCGCCCTCGGACTCGAAGGTGACCGAGAGCCGGGAGCTCGCCGCCCCGACCTCACCGGCCGCCGTCTCCAGCTTGGCGGTGGCCCGCAGCAGTGCCTGCCGGTCGCTCTCCCGCAGCCCCGGCAGCGTCGCCACGGCGCGCGCCGCGACCAGCAGGGCCGTCGCCTCGTCCGCCGCGAGCCGCAGCGGCTCCGCCACGTCGTCCGGGTTGTGCCACCAGATCCGGTCGCCGTCGGTGTCGATGTCCAGCAGATCGCCGCCCCGGAAGCTCGTCCCGCACATGGGCAGGACGTCGAGGTCCGAGATCAGCTCGTCCTCGGTGATCCCGAATGCCCGGGCCACGTCCTGCACATGGGCGCCGGGGCGCTCCCTCAGATACGTCACGAGGGACAGCATCCGGCGCGTCTGGTCGATCGCGTTCGTCGCCATGAATACGGTCCCTCCTCAGTCCTCGGCCACGGCACGCAGCCGGTCCACCACATCGGCCCGCAGATCCGCGGGTTCCTGCACGACGACGTCCGGGCCGAACTCGACGAGCCAGGCGTCGAGACCGTGTCCGTACGGAATCTCCAACTCTTCCCAGCCGTCGCCGAGTTCCCGCACCGATATCGCCCGCGAGCGCAGCGGGTATCCGGAGCCGGACCGCAGCCGGATCAGCGCGGTCCGGGTCGCCGTCTCCCCCGCCCAGCTCTCGACGGTCTCCCGGACGGTCACCACGTCGGGCACCTCGGCAGTGAAGACCCCGGCCCGCGAGCGGACCCGGCCGGTGATCCGGGAGAGACGGAACACCCGCTCGGCACGACGGTCCCGGTCCCAGCCGGCCAGATACCAGTGACCGCGCCAGCACTCGAGCGTCCAGGGCTCGACCTGGCGCTGCTCCGGGCGGGCGGCGTTGGCCTTGCGATAGTCGAAGGTGACCGGACGGCGGTCCCGGCACGCCAGCATCAACGGCTCGAACGCTGCCTCATGGACCGGGATACGGGGCTCGAGGGCGCTGTGCACCTCGTACGCGTCCTCGGCCTCCGGCATCCCGGCGGCGCGAAGCTTCTGCAGCGCGCCACTGGCCGCGCCCGCGAGCCGGGCCTGCTGCCACACCTTTGCCGCCAGGCCGAGCGCCGCGGCCTCCTCGGCGTCCAGCGTGATCGGCGGCAGCCGGTTGCTGTCCCGGCGGGCCAGATAGCCGATGTCGCCGTCCAGGTTCTCCACGGTCTCGATGACCAGACCGAGCTCGCGCAGATCGTCCTTGTCCCGCTCGAACATCCGGTTGAAGGCTTCGTCGGAGCCCGCTTCCAGATAGGCCTCGATGGAACCGCGCAGCTCGCGCTTGCTGAGCGGGCGCCGGGTCCCCAGCAGGCACAGCGCCAGGTTCATCAGCCGCTCGGCCTTGGCAATCGCCATCGGCGCCCTTTCTCTACGTGCTCTACGACCCTCGACCGTACCGCTCCGGAGTGTCCGGACAAAAGCGAGGAGGGTGCTGAAGATCTCGGCGCCGCGAGAGCGGCCAAGATCTTCAGCACCCTCCTGGAGTCCACGCTCCACGGCACGAGGGCCCGTGCGGTCCCGCACGGGCCCTCGTGATGTGTCCGAGGGAGGGATCAGACGGCGATCAGGTCGCAGACGAAGATCAGCGTCTCGCCGGGGGCGATACGGCCGCCGGCGCCGCGGTCACCGTATGCGAGGTGCGCGGGGATGGTCAGCTGGCGACGGCCGCCGACCTTCATGCCCTGCACGCCCTGGTCCCAGCCGGAGATGACCTGACCGACGCCGAGCTGGAACTGCAGCGGGGTGCCGTGGTTCCACGACGCGTCGAACTCCTCGCCGGTGGAGAAGGCCACGCCCACGTAGTGGACCTTGACCATGTCGCCGGCCTTGGCGACCGCGCCGTCGCCCTCCCAGATGTCCTTGATCTCCAGGTCGGCCGGCGGCTCGCCGCCCGGGAAGTCGATCTCGGGCTTCTCGATGCTCACTGAACTGCTCCTCCACATGAATAACTGGGCAACCGGGACAGTCTTACATCTTTGCCAGCAGGTCCACGGCGAAGACCAGGGTGGAGTTGGCGGGGATGGACTGCTGAGCCTTGTCACCGAAGGCCTGGTCCGGCGGGATGACCAGCAGGACACGGCTGCCGATCTTCTTGCCGATCAGGCCGTTCTTCAGCCCCTTGAGGGTCACCTGGGCCAGCGGGAAGGTCTGGGTCTTGCCCGTGGCGTACGTGCTGTCGAACGTCTTTCCGTCCTTCCACAGCAGGCCCACGTAGTTCACGACGACGCTGTCGGTCTCCTTGATGACCTCGCCCTTGGACTCCAGGATGTAGTTGGAGACGAGCTTCTTCGGCGGGTCGGTCTTCTCCGGGATCTTGACCGTCGGAGCCTTGCCGTCGGTGTTGGTGCCCACCTTCGGCAGGTCGATGTTGTCCTGGGCGACCGCGGTGCCCTGGGCCGACGCCGGGATGTGCGTCGCCTTCAGGATGTCCACGACGAAGACGAGGGTGGCGTTCGGCTTGATGTCGCCCTGGCCCTGCGCGCCGTAACCGAGGTCCGGCGGAATGACGAGCTGGACGCGGCTGCCGACCTTCTTCCCGAGGAGGCCCTGGTCCCAGCCCTTGATGACCATGCCGGCACCGAGGGTCAGATCGAACGGCTGCTTACGGTCGAAACTGTTGTCGAACGGCTTCGTGGAGTCCCACGCCTGCCCCAGGTAGTTGACCTGGATCGCGTCGCCGTTCTTCAGCGTCGCGCCCTTTCCCTCACTGACGACACGCGTTTTCAGATCCTTGGGAGGATCGCCCTCTCCCTTGGACAGGGTGGGCTTTTCACCGAACTTCGCACCCGCGGTGATCGCGGGAAACGCGTTATTCGAGGCGGAGGCTGAAGCGGAGTCGGATCCCTTGCCGTTGCCGCCGCACGCCGCTGTCAACAGCAGCAGGGGGACAACGAGAAGGCCGGCAAGTCGGCGCACTGGTTCCTCAGATCTCAGACGGCACAGTTGATTGGGTCCCCGACACTCTAGGGCGTGCACAGGGCCCCGCACGAGGAACGTACGGGGCCCGCGTCGCACAAGAGCCGAGGCGCGTCCTGCGCCCGGTCACATACCCGCGATCAGCTTCTCCACTCGATCGTCCACGGAACGGAACGGGTCCTTGCACAACACCGTGCGCTGCGCCTGGTCGTTGAGCTTGAGGTGGACCCAGTCGACGGTGAAGTCCCGCCGCTGCTCCTGGGCCCTTCGGATGAAGTCACCGCGCAGCCGCGCCCGGGTGGTCTGCGGGGGCACGGACTTGCCCTCGAAGATCTTCAGGTCGTTGCAGATGCGGGCGGCCTGCCCCTTCCGCTCCAGCAGGTAGTACAGCCCGCGGCGCCGGTGGATGTCGTGGTAGGCGAGGTCTATCTGGGCGACCCGCGGATGCGACATCGTCATGTTGTGCTTGGCCCGGTACCGCTCGATGAGCTTGTACTTCATCACCCAGTCGATCTCGGTCCCGATCCGGTCGAGGTCCTCGGCCTCGACCGCGTCGAGCGTACGGCCCCACAGCTCCAGGACCTGTTCGACGGTGCCGGTGCGGATGCCGCGGCGGTCGACGAAGTCCACGGCCTTCTCGTAGTACTCCCGCTGCACCTCGATGGCGGACGCCTCGCGGCCGCTGGCGAGGCGCACCTTGCGCTGACCGGTGATGTCGTGGCTGACCTCACGGATCGCCCGGATCGGGTTCTCCAGCGTCAGATCACGCATCACCGTGCCCGCTTCGATCATGCGGAGCACCAGGTCCGTCGCGCCGACCTTGAGCAGCATCGTCGTCTCGGACATGTTGGAGTCACCGACGATGACATGGAGGCGGCGGTACCGCTCCGCGTCCGCGTGCGGTTCGTCACGGGTGTTGATGATCGGACGGGAGCGCGTCGTCGCGGAACTGACGCCCTCCCAGATGTGCTCGGCACGCTGGCTGACGCAGTAGACCGCGCCACGCGGGGTCTGCAGCACCTTGCCCGCACCACAGATCAGCTGCCTCGTGACGAGGAAGGGAATGAGGATGTCCGCGAGCCGGGAGAATTCTCCGTGCCGCGCCACGAGGTAGTTCTCGTGACACCCGTAGGAGTTTCCCGCCGAATCGGTGTTGTTCTTGAAGAGATAGACGTCGCCCGCGATTCCCTCCTCGTGCAGGCGGCGTTCGGCGTCGACAAGCAGGCCTTCGAGAATGCGCTCGCCGGCCTTGTCGTGGGTGACCAGCTCGGTCAGATTGTCGCATTCGGGGGTTGCATATTCCGGATGCGATCCCACGTCGAGGTAGAGGCGGGCGCCGTTCCGCAGAAAGACATTGCTGCTGCGGCCCCATGACACGACACGGCGGAAGAGGTAGCGCGCCACTTCATCAGGAGACAGTCGGCGCTGTCCCCTGAACGTGCACGTGACGCCGTACTCGTTCTCCAGCCCGAAAATGCGGCGGTCCATGACTGAACATTACGCCTGATGGCCCGAGCTGAAACCGGGTTGGACAGCACCGTTTTGATCATTTTCCGATCCCTGCACGGAAACGTCCGTACGCCCGGGAACTGCGAGGACCCTTCCCGTCGCCAGCAGAACCATCAGTGCGGCCACTCCACCGGCCCCCGCGACGGCGAAGCTCCACGCCGTACCGCCCAGCTCGACGGCCGGGCCCGCCAGGGCCGTTCCCGCCGCCGCGCCCACCCCGAACGTCGTCACGAGCCAGGAGAATGCCTCCGTCACCGTGCCCCGCGGAGCATGCCGGTCCACCACGATGAACGAACACGCGATCGCCGGCGCCAGGAACACCCCGGCCAGCGCGGCCAGGGCGGTCATCGCCACCACATCCGGTGTCAGCATCAGCGGCAGATAGCCGAGGGCCAGCAGCGCGACGATGACCCGCAGCCGGCGCTCCGGCGCTCCGGCCCACTGACGTGCCCCGTACACCGCCCCGCCGATCAGCGCGCCGAGACCGAGCGCGGCCATCAGCCAGCCGTAGACCGCTTCCCGGCCGTGATCGTCGGCGTACGCGACGCCCGCCACCGTGATCGAGCCCAGCGCGACCCCGACGAAGAAGAAGGAACCGAGAAGCGCCAGCAGCCCCGGCGAGCGCAGCGCACCCAGCCAGTGCGCCTCGCGGGGCGCCGAGCGCCAGGTACGGGAGGGCTCCGACACCACCACGGAGAGCGCGCCCAGCACTCCTATCGCGTTGATGACGAGCAGCGCGGCGGCGGGCGACCAGAGCGAGACCAGCACCGTCACCAGCAGCGGGCCCACGGTGAACATGACCTCCTGGGCCACGGCGTCCATGGCGTACGCCCGGTGCACCCGGTCCTCCCTCCCCAGGACCGTCGGCCACAGCGCCCGCAGACCGCCCTCCAGCGGCGGCGTGAACACCCCTGCCACGATCACGGCCCCGTAGGCCAGCGGAAGCGATCCGAGGCCCACCAGAGCCAGCAGGGACATGCCCAGCGCCGAGACGACGGACGCGGGGAGCTGGACGCGCGGCTGGCCGTACAGGTCCACCGCCCGGCCCAGGAGGGGCTGCCCGACCGCGGTGGCGAGGCCGTACACCGCCGCGAGCGCCCCCGCGAGGGTGTAGCTGCCGCCCTCGGCCCGGGTGAACAGGACGATCGCGATGTGGGCGGTGCCGCTCGGCAGCCGTCCCACCAGCGTGCCGATCAGCAGCCGTGCGGCATGCCGCGCCCGGAGGATGTCCAGATAGCCCGCGGCCATGTCCGCCCCTCTCCGCCGGGCGCCTTCCGGACACCTGAGGTTTTACGTATAACGTCGAGCTTCATACGTACCATGTGCCCTGTCCTCAGGTCCACCTCACCGCCCGCACCAGCACCGCACACGCCCAGCCCGGAGGTCTCCGTGACCAGCGCATCCCAGCCCGCCCCGGCCCGGCCCACCAGCCGCGACGTCGCGCGGGCCGCAGGCGTCTCCCAGGCCACCGTCTCGCTCGTCCTCGGCGGCAAATGGCGCGGCAGGGTCTCCGAGGCGACCGCCGCGCGCGTCCGCGCCGCCACCCAGGACCTCGGCTACCGGCCCAATCTCGCCGCCCGCAGCCTGCGCCTCGGCCGCACCAGGACCGCGCTGCTGGTCGTCCCGGCGCTCACCAACGAATTCTTCGCGCGTGTCTACACCGGCGCCGCCGCCGTCGCCGCCGAACACGACTTCGGGGTCGTCCTCTACCCCTCCCCCGACGGCACGGGTCCGGCCAGGGACCCCTTCGCCTCCGCCCGCGCCGCCCTCGACGGGGTCATCGCCTCGTCCATGGCCGCCGACGCCCTCGACGCCCTGCGCGGCGCCGACCTGCCTCTGGTCATGCTGGACAGCGACCCCGCGGACACCGGCGTCGCGGCCCGGGTCAACCTGGACATCGCCGACGGCATGCGGCAGGTTACGAACCATCTCCTCACCCTCGGCCACCGCCGCTTCCTGCACCTGGCGTCGGCCATCGACTCCTGGACCTTCGCCGTTCGCGCCGGGTCCGTCCGCGACACCCTGCGGGGCGTGCCCGGCACCTCCGTACGGACCGTCCCGGCACGGCTCGACGTACGGGCCGGCCGGGAAGCCACGGAACACGCTCTGGCCGCCCCCGGCCCCCGACCGACCGCGATCATCTGCGACGACGACATCCTTGCCGCGGGCGCCTGCAAGGCCGCCCGCCGGCTCAACCTGCGGGTCCCCGACGACCTCTCCGTCACCGGCTTCGACGACCTGGCTCTGGCGACCGCCGTCGAACCCGAACTCACCACCGTTCAGCTCCCCGCCGAGCAGGTCGGCGAGCGCGGCATGACCGCCCTCCTGTCCGTGCTCGACGGCTGCCCGGCCGAACCCGGCAGCCTGCCGGTGCACCTGGTCGTCCGCGGCTCCTCCGGGCCCCCGCCGCCCCGTTCATGACGAGGCCCCGGCCCGCCGCGAACGGTGGACCGGGGCGTAGGAACATCCGGCAGGACTACTCCTCGGACGACTCCGGGGATGCCGGCGGCTCCGCGGACTCCGCAGCCCCCGACGACTTCGTGACATCGGTGGGAGCCTCGCCCCCCTCGCCGTCCTCCAGGTCCGACGGGGCGTCCGTCGGCGTGGCCCCGCCGTCGGCCTCCAGCAGCCGCGCCAGCTGCCGCCCGACGATCCGCTTGAACTTCCGCTGCTGAGGGCGTGTACGGTCCAGGACCGCCACCTCGAGGCGCTCCGCGGGAATCTCCCGCTCGCTCCCATTGGGATCACGGGACAGTGCCTGCACAGCCAGCTTGAGCGCCTCCGCCAGGGTCATTCCGTCACGGTGGCGCTGATCCAGGAACGTGCTGATCTGTTCCGCATTGCCGCCCACCGCGACCGAACCGTGCTCGTCCACGATCGAGCCGTCGTGCGGCAGCCGGTAGATCTGATCGCCCTCGGGCTCGACGCCCACCTCGGCGACCACCAGCTCCACCTCGTACGGCTTCTCCGCCGCACTGGAGAAAATGGTGCCCAGGGTCTGCGCATAGACGTTGGCCAGCCCACGGGCCGTCACATCATCGCGGTCGTAGGTATATCCGCGGAGATCGGCGTAACGGACACCGCCGATGCGCAGATTCTCGTACTCGTTGTACTTACCGGCGGCGGCGAAACCGATCCGGTCATAGATCTCGCTGAACTTGTGCAGCGCACGGGACGGGTTCTCGCCGACGAACACAATGCCGTCGGCGTACTGCAGCACAACCAGGCTGCGACCACGGGCAATGCCCTTCCGGGCGTATTCCGCCCGGTCGGCCATGGCCTGCTGAGGTGAGACATAGAACGGCGTCGACACCGGCTATCCGTCCCTTTCTGTCAGTGACGAGTGCATCGAAGAAGCCTCGGGATCCGGATCAGAGCAGCGCGGCGCGCGGGCCGTCGGGCTGTTCCATCCGGCGCTCCAGGATCGACCGCGCGATGTCGGAGGATTCCGGATCGGCGAGCCTGCGGAAGCCCTCGTCGGTGATGACGGTGACGATCGGATAGATCCGCCGGGCCACATCGGGACCGCCGGTCGCCGAGTCGTCGTCCGCGGCGTCGTACAGCGCCTGCACGACCAGGGTGAGCGCCTCCTGCTCCGTCAGGTCCTCGCGGTAGAGCTTCTTCATCGACCCGCGGGCGAAGATCGACCCGGAGCCGGTGGACGCGTAGCCCTGCTCCTCGGAGCGGCCACCGGTGACGTCGTACGAGAAGATCCGGCCCTTCTCGCGGTCGACGTCGAAGCCGGCGAAGAGCGGAACCACGGCGAGGCCCTGCATGGCCATGGCCAGATTGCTGCGGATCATCGTGGAGAGCCGGTTCGCCTTGCCCTCCAGGGAGAGCTGGGCCCCCTCGACCTTCTCGAAGTGCTCCAGTTCCAGCTGGAAGAGCTTGACCATCTCCACGGCGAGCCCGGCCGTACCGGCGATGCCCACCGCCGAGTACTCGTCGGCCGGGAAGACCTTCTCGATGTCGCGCTGCGCGATCATGTTGCCCATGGTCGCCCGCCGGTCGCCGGCGAGCACCACGCCACCGGGGAACGTCGCGGCGACGATGGTGGTCCCGTGCGGCGCCTCGATCGCCCCCTGCAGGGGCGGCAGCTGCCGGTTGCCCGGGAGCATCTCGGGAGAATGGTCGGACAGGAAGTCCATGAACGAAGAGGATCCCGGCGTCAGGAAGGCAGCTGGTAGACGCCCGGTGCTACGAGTGTTGGCTTCCACGCGTTTCCCTCCAGGTAAGCGATGGCCCTGCGCAAGGTGTCAGGATCATCTCCCAACTTGCCGATGGCCGAATTGCAGTTGAAGCACAGTACGCCCCGGACCCTACCCGTCTCGTGACAGTGATCAACATGCACGGCGGGGGCAGCCAGGCAGATCGTGCAGATGCCCATCTGCGACGAGATCATCTCGTCGCGCTCGGCTTCGGTCATGCCGTACTGACGCTTGAGATGGCCCGCACGCCCCTTCACCGCTTTGCAGGGCTTGCAGAGCGTGGCGAAGCCATCCGAAGCCCGACGGTTTCGGTCCCACTCACCGTGCGGCTTGGTCTCCCCGCAAGTGCGGCAGAACTTGTGCCCTTCGGGCGTCTCGAGTTGCTGGCGAACTCCGCCCACGGTTTTGGCTCCTGGCACCGCGCGCATCGCTTCGACTCACTCAACTTGAGCACTCCAGCACCCTCACCCTCGACCTTCGATTCGAAGGCGAGGTCACTCTCCACCCTTCTGAACGAAGGATCGAACGAAATCCTCTGCGTTCTCCTCGAGTACATCGTCGATTTCGTCCAGAACCGAGTCGACATCGTCGCTCAGCTTCTCCTGCCGCTCCTTGAGGTCGTCGGCAGTCTGCGCGTCCTGCGCCTGCTCCTCGACCTCCTCGGTGGAGCGTGTCGCCTTCTGCTGTCCGCCGCCGGTGTCCTTGGTCGCCATGTAGCTCACCCCGCTCGGTTCGAAGCACTTGATCAGACCCTACCTACGAGGTCCGACATTGGCCCGGTAGTTCTCTACAACGCCCGGGGACCATCTCGATGATTCCCAGTCGGCGGCTGTTTCAGCCGCCGGACAGCACCCGGACCAGCTCTTCCGCCGTGCGACAGCGGTCCAGGAGCTCCTTGACGTGGTTACGGGTCCCCCGGAGCGGTTCCAGGGTGGGGACCCGCTGCAGCGAGTCATGGCCCGGCAGATCGAAGATGACCGAGTCCCAGGAGGCCGCGGCGACGTCGTCCGCGTACTGTTCGAGACAGCGGCCGCGGAAGTACGCCCTCGTGTCCTCCGGGGGCTTCGTACGGGCCTGCTCGACCTCGCGCTCGTCCAGCAGGCGTTTCATCTTCCCGCGGGCCGCGAGACGGTTGTAGAGGCCCTTCTCGGGCCTCACATCGGCGTACTGGAGGTCCACCAGGTGCAGCCGGGCCGCGTCCCAGTCCAGGCCGTCGCGGCGGCGGTAGCCCTCCATGAGCTCCCGCTTGGCGATCCAGTCGAGCTCGCCCGACAGGCTCATCGGATCGTTCTCCAGTCGGTTGAGGGTGTCCTCCCAGCGGATCAGGATGTCCTTGGTCTGCTCGTCGGCGTCCGCCCCGTACCGCTCCTCGACGTATTTGCGGCCCAGCTCGAAGTACTCCATCTGAAGCTGCACCGCGGTGAGTGTCCGGCCGCTGCGGAGCGTGATCAGATGCTGCAGGGTCGGGTCGTGGGAAACCTGGTGCAGGGTGCGCACCGGCTGGTCGACGGCCAGATCGACGTTGATGAAGCCGTCCTCGATCATGGACAGGACGAGCGCCGTGGTGCCGAGCTTGAGGTAGGTGGAGATCTCCGACAGATTCGCGTCGCCGATGATCACATGGAGGCGGCGGTACTTCTCGGCGTCGGAGTGGGGCTCGTCGCGGGTGTTGATGATGGGGCGCTTGAGAGTCGTCTCGAGGCCGACCTCGACCTCGAAGTAGTCCGCCCGCTGGCTGATCTGGAAGCCGTGTTCGTGGCCGTCCTGGCCGATTCCCACGCGGCCTGCGCCGGTGACGACCTGGCGGGAGACGAAGAACGGGGTCAGGTGGCGCACGATGTCGGAGAACGGGGTCTCCCGCTTCATCAGGTAGTTCTCGTGCGTGCCGTACGAGGCGCCCTTGTTGTCGGTGTTGTTCTTGTAGAGATGGATCGGCTGGGCGCCGGGGAGCTGGGCCGCGCGCTCGGCGGCCTCGGCCATGACGCGTTCGCCGGCCTTGTCCCAGAGGACGGCGTCCCGCGGATTGGTGACCTCCGGCGAGCTGTACTCGGGGTGTGCGTGGTCGACGTAGAGCCGGGCACCGTTGGTGAGAATGACATTGGCGAGGCCGATGTCCTCGTCGGTGAGCTGGCTGGAGTCTGCGGTTTCGCGGGCGAGGTCGAAGCCTCGCGCGTCGCGCAGCGGATTCTCCTCCTCGAAGTCCCAGCGGGCGCGTCGCGCCCGGTGCATCGCCGCCGCGTAGGCGTTGACGATCTGGGACGAGGTGAGCATGGCATTGGCGTTGGGGTGTCCGGGCACGGAGATGCCGTACTCCGTCTCGATGCCCATTACTCGCCGTACGGTCATGCGGCCCTCCTTGCCCGGCGGCGTTCCCTTCCGGGATCGGCGCTCAAGTACCGCTGCTTGTCCGGTGCGTGTGCGGTGCCCGTCCCCGCACTGCGCGATGGGGCGGTACGGAAGAGCCTAGAGCGCCTCTGCGCTGGTGGGGAGATCAATTACGTCATTGCTCCGGTGTCGTGGGAGCTGTCCGGAAAGCAACCGGCTGCGGATGCCCGGCCGGGCATCCGCAGCGCGTCTGCGTTCTACAGGTACTGCCCGGTGTTTGCCACCGTGTCGATGGAGCGACCAGTGTCTGCGCCCTGTTTTCCGGTGACAAGGGTGCGGATGAAGACGATCCGCTCGCCCTTCTTGCCGGAGATCCTGGCCCAGTCGTCGGGGTTGGTGGTGTTGGGAAGGTCCTCGTTCTCCTTGAACTCGTCCACACACGCCTGGAGGAGATGGGAGACGCGAAGGCCCTTCTGGCCCTGGTCGAGGAAGGCCTTGATGGCCATCTTCTTGGCCCGGTCGACGATGTTCTGGATCATCGCGCCGGAGTTGAAGTCCTTGAAGTACAGGACTTCCTTGTCGCCGTTGGCGTACGTGACTTCGAGGAAGCGGTTCTCCTCGGACTCGGTGTACATCCGCTCGACGACGGACTGGATCATGGCGTGAGCTGCGGCTTCCTTGGAACCGGTGTGCTCGGCGAGATCGTCGGCGTGCAGCGGCAGAGAAGGCGTGAGGTACTTCCCGAAGATGTCCTTCGCCGCCTCCGCGTCCGGACGCTCGATCTTGATCTTCACATCGAGACGGCCGGGCCGGAGAATCGCGGGGTCGATCATGTCCTCGCGGTTGGAGGCGCCGATCACGATGACGTTCTCCAGGCCCTCCACGCCGTCGATCTCGGCGAGCAGCTGGGGGACGATCGTGTTCTCCACGTCCGAGCTGACACCGGATCCGCGGGTGCGGAAGAGGGATTCCATCTCGTCGAAGAAGACGATGACGGGGGTACCCTCGCCGGCCTTTTCGCGGGCCCGCTGGAAGACGAGACGGATGTGCCGCTCGGTCTCACCGACATATTTGTTGAGGAGCTCCGGACCCTTGATGTTGAGGAAGTAGCTCTTTCCGGCGGGCTGGCCGGTGACTTCCGCGACTTTCTTGGCCAGGGAGTTGGCGACGGCCTTGGCGATGAGTGTCTTGCCGCAGCCGGGCGGACCGTAGAGCAGGATGCCCTTCGGCGGCCGCAGTTCGTGCTCCTTGAAGAGGTCGGGGTGGAGGTAGGGCAGCTCGACCGCGTCCCGGATCAGCTCGATCTGGTCGCCCAGGCCGCCGATCTTGTCGTAGTCGATGTCCGGAACCTCTTCGAGGACGAGCTCCTCGACCTCGCTCTTCGGGACGACTTCGTAGACGTAACCGGACCTGGGTTCGAGCAGGAGCGCATCGCCGGGCCGGATGTTGATGTCGAGGAGCGGTTCGGCGAGCCGTACCACTCGTTCCTCGTCGGTGTGCCCGATGACCAGGGCGCGCTCGCCGTCCTCGAGGATCTCCTTGAGGGTGACGATGTCCCCGGCCCGCTCGAATTCCATGGCCTCGACCACGTTGAGCGCTTCGTTGAGCATGACTTCCTGGCCGCGCCGGAGGTCGTCGATCTCGACACTGGGACTGACGTTCACCCGGAGCTTGCGGCCCCCGGTGAAGATGTCGCAAGTGCCGTCCTCGTTGCCCTGCAGGAAGACTCCGAAGCCGGCCGGCGGCTGTGCGAGCCGGTCGACTTCCTCCTTGAGGGCCACGATCTGGTCGCGGGCCTCGCGCAGGGTGTTGGCGAGCCGTTCGTTCTGTGCGGACACGCCTGCGAGGTTCGTCTGCAACTCGACGATCCGCTCTTCGAGAATCCTCGTATGGCGCGGAGAGTCGGCGAGCTTACGTCGCAGGACGGCGATTTCCTGCTCAAGATAGGCGACCTGGCCGGCTGGGTCTTCGGACCCCCGCCCGGGCCGGATGCCGCGGTTGATGTCGTCGTCGTGGGCTGCCACGGTCCTCACCTCCTCCAAGGGGAGCTGGACGCTTCCTGACCCTACCTGGGTGGGTGATGATTGAAACCCCTAGATCACAAAGACTGCGGGGTGTGTCCGATCTTCACCCTTGCGCTCTCCCTCACGCCAGGGGAATACCCACCGTTCAACATCGGAAAGCGGCCGGTTGTATCGTCGAACCGGTCAACACCCGTCAGGGCTGGCTATTTTTGGTTCGGATACGCAGGGAACGGCAGGAAAAATGACCGTGCAGCAGGACGCTCCCACCGGAAGCGACACGCAGGACCTGGAGGTCTGGATCGACCAGGACCTCTGCACGGGAGACGGGATCTGCGTCCAGTACGCCCCCGAGGTCTTCGAGCTGGACATCGACGGTCTGGCGTACGTGAAGAGCGGCGACGACGAGCTGCTGCAGGACAAGGGGGCGACGACACCCGTTCCGCTTCCGCTGCTTCAGGACGTGGTCGATTCGGCCAAGGAGTGCCCGGGCGACTGCATTCATGTACGTCGCGTTTCGGACAGGGTCGAGGTCTACGGCCCCGACGCGGCCTGATCCGTCGGCTCCGGCCTGCCGGGTACGGGGAGTGACCGGTCAGGCGCTGTTCGCTTCGCTCTCCGCGGCGCGGACGAAAGCGCCGTTCCGCCACTGCCAGGTCACCTTTTCCTGCTGGTCGGGACAGCAGCGCGGGGTCTCGGGCGAGGAGTAGCCGAGGAGCGTGGCGGAGATGATTCCGTCACGCACGGTGAAGTCGCCGATGCTCATCTGCTGGGCGGGGTCCACCAGGGTCGCAACGACCCGGGGTGCGGCCCCGCTTCCCTGTGTGAGGACGTAAACACCGCTCGGCGGGGTGCCGGATCCGGCCGCGCAGTGGACCACGGCGACGGTTTCCGGCCGGTCGTCGCCGTCGAGATCACCGGGGATCTGCTTGGCGACGGTGCTCCCCACCGTCCCGCAGTCCAGCGGGAAGGTCGCCCGGGTCGGATCGGGGGCGGCCGCGGGCGCGGTGCCGTGCTGCGTGGCGGTCCGGTGCGGGGTCGAGGCGGAGGCGGTGGCGGCATCGGGCTGGAGCATGCCCGCTGCCGCGACGACGGCGGCCATGGCGGTCGCGGTCACGAGCCACTGCATCGGCCCGGTGTCGGTGTGCGCGAGGTCCGGGAGCTCGGAGGTCTGCACGCGGGATGTCTCCTGTGGTTCCTGTGGTGCGGCGATGCCGGGAAGGCGGGGCGTCAGCCATGGGGTGGGGGTGGCCAGCATCGTGCCACACCTCACAGGGCGGTGGAACGGTGGGGTCGGTACGGATTGGGATTCCGTGCACAGCCCCACAGCAGCAGCCTCCACACGGGCAACGAATAGGCGCCGCCGCGGAGTTCCCGGGACGGTCCGGGAACTCCGCGGCGGCGCCGGTGCGTTGTGCGGGGTCAGCCGCGGGAGGAGGAGCCGCTCTGGCTGCCGGGACCGTCGTAGTCCTCACCGTACGCGCCCTTGGCGGGCCGGCGGCGGCGCAGCGGAGCCTCCACACCGTCGGCCAGGCGGCGCGCGGTGACGAGGAAGCCGGTGTGGCCGATCATGCGGTGGTCCGGGCGGACCGCGAGACCCTCGACGTGCCAGTTGCGGATCATCGATTCCCAGGGCTGCGGTTCGGCGAAGCAGCCGATCTCGCGGATGGACTCGACGGTCCTGGCGAGCTGGGTGGTGGTCGCGACGTAGGCGCAGAGGATGCCGCCTGGGACGAGCGCCTTGGAGACGGCCTCCAGGCATTCCCAGGGGGCGAGCATGTCGAGGATGACCCGGTCGACATCGGTGTCGGAGAGGTTGTCCTGGAGGTCGCCGACGGTGAGCTGCCACGCGGGGTGCGGCTCGCCGAAGTAGCGCTCGACGTTCTGCTGGGCGATCTCCGCGAAGTCCTCGCGGCGCTCGTACGAGTGCAGCATGCCCTGGTCGCCGATGGCGCGGAGCAGGAAGGTGGAGAGCGAGCCGGAGCCGACGCCGGCTTCCACGACGCGGGCGCCGGGGAAGATGTCGGCGAACGCCAGGATCTGCCCCGCGTCCTTGGGGTAGACCACGGCGGCGCCGCGGGGCATGGACAGGACGTAGTCGGGGAGCAGGGGGCGCAGCGCGAGGTAGGCGACGTTTCCCGTGGTTCGGACCACACTGCCCTCGGGAGCACCGATCAGCTCGTCGTGCGGGAAAGAACCCTTGTGGGTGTGGAAGTTCTTTCCGGCTTCGAGCGTGAAGGTGTAGTGGCGTCCCTTGGGGTCGGTGAGCTGGACCTGGTCCCCGACCTTGAAGGGCCCGCGTCGGCGGGCGGCACCGGTCGGTTCAGACATGTGACCAGCGTACCGGTGTTTCCAGGGGCTCCGACCGCGCGCCGGAGAGCCCGGCCCGACCGGCCGGACAGCCCTCAGAGGCTGTCGGGCTGACTCTGATCGGGCAGTCGTGCCCTGGCATGCACGCTTCCCGATCGAAGTCAGCCCGACAGCCTATCAGGCGGCGGGGCGGGCCATGGCGGCGACGAAGGCGCGTTCGACGTCGGCGGTGGAGAGGACTCCGTAGATCTCGCCGGTCTCTTCGAGAACCAGGTATTCGGTGGCGGGGCTGGCCTTCAGGGTGTCGAGGAGCTCTTCGCCGGTGAGTTCGGCGGAGATCATCATTCCGGCGGTCAGATCCTGGGCGAGGGCGCTGACGGCGACCCAGGGGCGGCGGTGTTCGGGGACGGAGACGATGGCGGCCTCGCGGACGACGGCCTTGGGGTCGCCGTGTCCGTCGACGACGACGAGGGCGCGGGCGCCCGCCTCGTTGGCGCGCCGGAGCGCTTCGGAGAGAGGGGTGGCGGCTTCCACGGGGACGGCGCGGCGGGTGAGGGTGCGGGCGCGCAGGTCGGGGAGGTGTTCGCGCAGGCGGGCCATGCGGAGGCTGTTGCCCGCTCCGGTCCAGATGATGGCGGCGAGGATCGCGGCGAGCAGGGCGTTGGTGACGGTGTCCATGCCGCTGACGTCGTCGGGGTTGTTCCCGAGCCCGCCGGTGCGGGTGAGGAGCGGGAGGCCGATGAGGACGGCCACGGCGAGAGCGCGCCCGACCCAGGCGGCGGCGACGGTGCCGCTCATGGCGCGGCCGGTGATCTTCCAGACGACGGCACGGAGCATGCGGCCTCCGTCGAGCGGGAGGCCGGGCAGCAGGTTGAAGGCGGCGACGATGAGGTTGGAGATCATCAGTCCGGCGAGCAGGACTCCGGGGACGGTGCCGGGTTCGACGAACTTCATGGCGACGTAGAAGACGCCGGCGAGTACCAGGGAGAGCAGGGGACCGACGAAGGCGAGTACGAATTCGCGGCCGGGAGTCTCGGACTCCTTCTCGATCTCGGAGACGCCGCCGAAGAACTGCAGCTGGATGCGGCGCACGGGGAGCTTGTAGCGGAGCGCGGCGACCGTGTGCGCGAGTTCGTGGACGAGTACGGAGGCGTAGAAGGCGATCGCGAAGAAGAGGGAGACCAGATAGCGGACCGCGCCGAGTTCCGGCAGGACGCGGTCGAGCTGGCCGCCGAAGACCCAGGTGATGAGCGCCGCGACAAGGAACCAGCTGGGCGCGACGTATACCGGTACGCCGAAGGGGCGGCCCATCAGGAGCCCGCCGCCCGGCTCCCGGGGGCGCTGCGGTTTGCCGTTCTCGGGCGCGGCGGGGTCCGTTCCGCCGGCGCCGGGCTGCGGCTGCCCGCTGTCGCCGCTCTCGTCCACGGGGTCCCTTCGGTCGGTGCCTTTCGGCACGATCATGCAGTGTGCGAGGGTCTGTCGTCGATGGTATGCCGCCTATGGCCTCCCGCCCTATCGCGGGGGAGGCCGCGAGTGTCAGTGGCGGGTCGTAGGGTCTTCGTCATGACTTCCGTGCCCCGGCCGCCGCAGCCGCCTTCGTCCCTGTCGCCGTCGCGGGCGAGCGATTTCATGCAGTGTCCTCTGCTGTACCGGTTCCGGGTGATCGACAGGCTGCCGGAGAAGCCCAGTGAGGCGGCTACCCGGGGCACGCTGGTGCATGGGGTGCTGGAGCGGCTCTTCGACGCACCGGCGGCGGAGCGTACGGCGGGCCGGGCGACGGCGATGGTTCCCGGCCAGTGGGACCGGCTGCTGGAGTCGAAGCCGGAGCTGTCGGAGCTGTTCGCGGAGGATGCAGAGGGCGAGCGGCTGGCGCGCTGGCTGTCGGAGGCCGAGAGCCTGGTGGAGCGGTGGTTCTCGCTGGAGGATCCGACGCGCCTGGAGCCGACGGAGCGGGAGATGTTCGTCGAGACGGAGCTGGAGTCGGGGCTGCGGCTGCGCGGGGTGATCGACCGGATCGATGTGGCACCGACGGGCGAGGTCCGGATCGTCGACTACAAGACGGGGAAGGCGCCGCGACCGGAGTATGCGGAGGGCGCGTTGTTCCAGATGAAGTTCTACGCCCTGGTGATCTGGCGGCTGAAGGGTGTGGTGCCGCGCCGGCTGCAGCTGGTCTATCTGGGCAGCGGCGACGTCATGACGTACGACCCGGTCGTGGCGGATCTGGAGCGGGTGGAGCGGAAGCTGCTGGCGCTGTGGGACGCGATCCGGCTGGCCACGGAGACGGGAGAGTGGCGGCCGCGGCCGACGAAGCTGTGCGGCTGGTGCGACCACCAGGCGGTCTGTCCGGAATTCGGCGGGACTCCCCCGGCCTATCCGCTGCCGGTCCGCCCGGCCGTTCCGGTCCAGGGTGTGCAGGGCAGAATGGACCCGGTCCAGGCCGAGGCCGCCCGACCGGCGGCCGTTGAAGGAGCTTGAGGAGATCTGGTGGCAATCCGCGTCCTACTGGTCGACGACCAGCCGCTGCTGCGCACCGGCTTTCGGATGATTCTTGAGGCGGAGGGGGATCTGGCGGTGGTGGGCGAGGCCGGTGACGGTCTCCAGGCTCTCGATCAGGTGCGGGCACTGCAGCCCGATGTGGTGCTGATGGACATCCGTATGCCGCGGATGGACGGCGTCGAGGCGACTCGTCAGATCACGGGACCGGGCCGGGACGGCCCGGCGAAGGTGCTGGTGCTGACCACGTTCGATCTCGACGAGTACGTGGTGGAGGCATTGCGCGCCGGTGCCAGCGGCTTCCTGCTGAAGGACGCTCCGGCCAATGAGCTGGTGCAGGCGATCCGGGTGGTCGCGGCAGGCGAGGCGATGCTGGCCCCGAGCATCACGCGCAGGCTGCTGGACAAGTACGCGGATCATCTCCCGTCGGGCGAGGATCCCGTGCCGGACACCCTGCACACGCTGACGGAGCGTGAGGTGGAGGTGCTGAAGCTGGTGGCGCGTGG
This sequence comes from Streptomyces sp. NBC_00873, assembly GCF_045207415.1. Taxonomy (NCBI): domain Bacteria; kingdom Bacillati; phylum Actinomycetota; class Actinomycetes; order Kitasatosporales; family Streptomycetaceae; genus Streptomyces; species Streptomyces sp. NBC_00873. Next base: position 7,296,597 of record NZ_CP108803.1, on the reverse strand, counting down.
TCTGTCGAATGCGGAGATCGCCGCCGATCTGTTCGTCAGCGAGACGACGGTCAAGACGCATGTGGGCCATGTGCTGACGAAGTTGGGGCTGCGCGACCGGGTGCAGGCCGCGGTGTACGCGTACGAGAGCGGACTGGTGCGCCCCGGCGCCCAGTGATCCGGCACGGTTCGGCCGGGACCGGGCGCCGGAGCGGCGCCGTGGTTCAGGCGGCGCTGCGGCCGAGCTCCCAGAACTGGAGGTCGGCGGAGGAGTTGACCGACCACTCGACGCCGGTGAGGCCGTCGCGGGAGGCAATGTACTGCTTCCCCTGCCAGATCGGGAGCACAGGAACGTCGGTGGCGACGAGGTCCTGGAGCTTCTGGAAGGTCTTGGAGGCGGCGGCGCGGTCGGAGACGCGGCGGGACTGCGGGATCAGCGTGTTCTGGGCCAGCGCGGACCTGTAGGGCGAGTTGAGGAAGTTGTCCTTGTCGAGAAACGGCGCCGTGTAGTTGTCCGGGTCCGGGAAGTCCGGGAGCCAGCCCAGGCCGTAGACGGCGTAGTCGCCGCGCTTCTGTGCCGCTCGGTACTTCGCCCAGGGGGTGCCCCGGGTGGTGACGTCGAACAGCCCCGTGTCGTTCAGCTGCTTCTTCAGCGTCTTGAACTCGTCGGCGGTGGCCGGACCGTAGTAGTCGGTCGTGTAGTGCAGGGTGAACTTCACCGGGGTCTTGATGCCGGCGGCCTGCAGAAGTGCGGCGGCCTTGCCGGTGCTGGGCTCGCCGTACTTGTTGTAGAACGAGCTGGTGTGCCCGGTGATGCTGGACGGGATCAGCGAGTAGAGCGGCTCGGCGGTGGTGCCGTAGACCTGGCCGGCGATCTGGCCGCGGTCGATGACCTGGGCGATGGCCTGGCGGACGGCCTTGTTCTTCACCGCGGGGTCGGTGGTGTCGAAGCCCAGGTAGCTGATGGCGAGGCCGGGCATCTCGGTGAGTTTGATGCCGTCCTTCGGCTTCTCCAGCATCTGCTTGGCCTGGCCGGGCGACATGGTGCGGGTCATCATGTCGATCTTCTTGTCGTCAAGTGCCTTGCCCATCGCCGTGGCGTCGGGGAAGAGGTCGAGTTCGACCTTGTCGTTGAGGACCTTCAGATCACCCTTGTACTTCGGGTTCCTGGTGAAGACGATCTTGTCGACCTGGTGGTTCCTGACTTCCGGCTTCATCGTGTAGGGGCCGGAGCCGTCGACCTGGAAGCCTTCTCGCGGGGACTTCGCCGGGTACTTGCTCTTCGGCACGATGGCGGCGGCAGGGGTGGCGAGCTTGTAGGGGAAGGTCGCGTCCGGCGTCTTCAGGTGGAAGATGACTTCGTTGTCGTCGCGGGTCTCGATCGTGTCGATGTTGGCGAGCAGGCCGACGGGTCCGTTGTCGGAGTCGATGCCGATGACCCGGTTGATGGAGTACTTAACGTCCTCGGCGGTGATGGGCTTGCCGCTCGCGAAGGTGAGACCGCTGCGCAGCCTGCAGCGGTAGCTCTCGTTCTGCCGGTCGGTGAACGTACAGCTCTCGGCGGCCTCGGGGACGGGCTCGCCGCCGCCGCGCGGGACGTGGGTCAGCGTCTGCACGGTCTGCCGCAGGACGTTCCAGACGCCTGCTTCGTAGCCGATGGCGGGGTCGAGCGGTGCGGGGTTGTCCTCGGTGGCGACGAACTCGTCCGTGGTGCCGACAACGATGGCGGCGTTGCCATCGCTCCCGTCGTCCGTCGCGCCGCAGGCGGCGAGTACGGGGGCGAGCAGGCCGACGACGGCCGGCAGCACCAGAGTCTTGCGGTTCATCTTGGACGTTCTCCCTCATCCGGCCATTGAGAAAACGACATTAGTGGGCGCCACCGGTAATCCCTGACCGGCGGCACCCCATGCGCAATCGAATGGTGAAGGGAATTGTCGCCGAGCTGATTTCCCGGGCGGGGAAGGTTCCGTACAGGGCTCCACGAATCGGGACGATTGGGCGGATAATAACGGATAACTCGGGCGATCTTGAGGGAGGCTGCGAGCCTTCGAGGTGACAAAGCTCACCCCCGGGCCATTCTCCGCCTTGGCATGCTCCCGACTTTTCCCTACGCATGCGTGACGAAACGCGCACACGGCCACGCCGAGAGTTTTTCTATTCATTCACAGAAATACTCTCGGTACGGGGATCAATGCATTCCCGTAACCAGACCGCGGAGAAATGCGAGATCGACTTCTTCGAGGGAACCCACCACGACCCGGCCCGATGCGGGTGCGATCGGTGCGACGGACGGTACGGCGACGACCCAGCAGCCGGCGGCCTCTGCCGCGGCGACACCGGTCGCGGTGTCCTCGATGACCGCACAGCGCTCGGGGGCCGCGCCGAAGCCGGAGGCAGCGGTGAGGTAGGGCTCCGGGTGCGGCTTCGTCCGGGAGACCTCGTCACCTGCGACGGTGAGCGAGAAGTGGTGGTGGCCGACCGAGTCCAGCACCCGGTCGATGATGCGCCGGTGCGAGGCGGAGACCAGGGCGGTCGGGACCTCGTGCGTCACCAGTTCGGCGAGCAGCCGTGCGGCGCCCGGCATCAGTGGCACACCGCGGTCGATGCGCTCCTCGAAGCGGTCGTTGAGCAGCACGGTGAGCTCCGGGAGGGTGATGTCCGCACCGGTGACATCGATGAGATACCCGGCGCTGCGGGTCATCGGCCCGCCGACGACCACGTCCTTCCACGCCTCGTCCAGCCGGTACCCGAGGTCGGCGAAGACCGCCACCTCGGCCTCCCACCAGAAACCCTCGGTATCGACCAGGGTGCCGTCCATGTCGAGGAAGACGGCCTGCAGGGCGGCGCCTTCCGCCGTACGGATCAAGGACGCGGGGACCGTACTGGTCATGCGGCACACCTTCCATGAGGGACGAGAAGGCCGGCCGCCTTTTCCAGGGAAAGGGCGGCCGGCCTGCACTGGACCGACCAGTGTACGACTTGTCCCGCTACGGCGCGTCGGACATTTCCTTACCGCGCGTTGAAGTACTTCGCCTCCGGGTGGTGGATGACGATCGCGTCCGTGGACTGCTCCGGGTGGAGCTGGAACTCCTCGGAGAGGTGGACACCGATCCGCTCGGGCTGCAGCAGGTCGGCGATCTTCGCCCGGTCCTCCAGGTCGGGGCAGGCCCCGTAGCCGAGGGAGAAGCGTGCGCCGCGGTACTTCAGCGCGAACATGTCCTCGACTGCGGCCGGGTCCTCGCCGCCGAAGCCGAGTTCGGAACGGACCCTGGCGTGCCAGTACTCGGCGAGAGCCTCGGCGAGCTGGACGGAGAGACCGTGCAGCTCCAGGTAGTCGCGGTAGGAATTGGCCTCGAAGAGCTTCGCGGTCTCGCCGCCGATCTTCGAGCCGACGGTGACGACCTGGAGGCCGATCACGTCCGTCTCACCGGACTCCTCCGGGCGGAAGAAGTCCGCGAGGCAGAGGCGGCGGCCGCGGCGCTGGCGCGGGAAGGTGAAGCGGGTGCGCTCGGAACCGTCCTCGTGCAGCAGGATCAGGTCGTCGCCCTTGGAGACGCACGGGAAGTAGCCGTAGACCACGGCGGCTTCCAGCAGGTTCTCCGTGTGCAGCTTGTCGAGCCAGCCGCGCAGGTGCGGGCGGCCCTCGGTCTCCACGAGCTCCTCGTACGTCGGTCCGTCACCGGCGCGGGCCTGCTTGAGGCCCCACTGGCCCTTGAAGAGCGCACCCTCGTCGAGCCAGGAGGCGTACTCCTTGAGCTGGATGCCCTTGACGACACGAGTGCCCCAGAACGGCGGTTCGGGTACCGGGTTGTCGGTGGCGACATCGGACCGTACGCCGTCCTCGCGCTCCTCGACCTCCAGTACGGCGGTCTCCCGCTTGGGGACGCGGCGCTGCTTGAGCTCGGGGAGGGCGGCGCCGGGGACGCCGCGCTTGACCGCGACCAGGGCGTCCATCAGGCGCAGGCCCTCGAACGCGTCGCGGGCGTAGCGGACCTCGCCCTCGTAGATCTCGTGGAGGTCCTGCTCGACATAGGCCCTGGTGAGAGCCGCGCCGCCGAGGATCACCGGATATTCGGCGGCCAGCTTGCGCTGGTTCAGCTCCTCCAGGTTCTCCTTCATGATCACGGTGGACTTCACCAGGAGGCCGGACATCCCGATGACATCGGCGCGGTGCTCCTCCGCGGCTTCCAGGATCGCGGAGACCGGCTGCTTGATACCGATGTTGACGACGTTGAAGCCGTTGTTGGACAGGATGATGTCGACGAGGTTCTTGCCGATGTCGTGGACGTCGCCGCGGACGGTGGCCAGCACGATCGTGCCCTTGCCCTCCGCGTCGGACTTCTCCATGTGCGGTTCCAGGTATGCCACGGCGGACTTCATGACCTCGGCCGACTGGAGCACGAACGGCAGCTGCATCTGACCGGAGCCGAACAGCTCGCCGACGACCTTCATGCCTTCGAGCAGCGTGTCGTTGACGATGTCGAGAGCCGGACGGGTCTGCAGTGCCTCGTCGAGGTCGGTCTCCAGGCCGTTCTTCTCCCCGTCGATGATGCGGCGCTGGAGGCGCTCGTCGAGCGGCAGCGCGAGGAGCTCCTCGGCCTTGCCGGCCTTCATCGACTTCATGTTGACGCCCTCGAAGAGCTCCATGAGCCGCTGCAGCGGGTCGTAGCCTTCGGCGCGGCGGTCGTAGATGAGGTCGAGTGCGACCTTGACCTGCTCCTCCTCCAGGCGCGCGATCGGCAGGATCTTCGAGGCGTGCACGATGGCGGAGTCGAGACCGGCCTTGACGCACTCGTCGAGGAAGACGGAGTTCAGGACGACCCGGGCGGCCGGGTTGAGACCGAAGGAGATGTTCGACAGGCCGAGTGTGGTCTGGACCTCGGGATGGCGCCGCTTCAGTTCGCGGATGGCGCCGATGGTGGCGGCGCCGTCCTTGCGGGACTCCTCCTGCCCGGTGCAGATGGTGAAGGTCAGCGTGTCGATGAGGAGGTCGGACTCATGGATGCCCCAGTTGCCGGTCAGGTCCTCGATCAGCCGCTCGGCGACGGCGACCTTGTGCTCGACGGTGCGGGCCTGGCCCTCCTCGTCGATCGTCAGAGCGATCAGCGCGGCACCGTGCTCGGCGGCCAGTTGCGTGACCTTGGCGAAGCGCGACTCGGGTCCGTCGCCGTCCTCGTAGTTGACGGAATTGAGGACCGCCCGGCCGCCGAGCTTCTCCAGACCGGCCCGCAGGACCGGCAGCTCGGTGGAGTCGAGCACGATCGGGAGCGTGGAGGCGGTGGCGAAGCGTCCGGCCAGCTCCTCCATGTCCGTGACACCGTCCCGGCCGACGTAGTCGACGCAGAGGTCGAGCATGTGCGCGCCCTCACGGATCTGTTCGCGCGCCATCTCCACGCAGTCGTCCCAGCGGGTCTCCAGCATGGCCTCGCGGAACTTCTTGGATCCGTTGGCGTTCGTACGCTCGCCGATGGCGAGGTACGAGGTGTCCTGGCGGAACGGGACGGTCTGGTACAGCGAGGCGGCGCCGGGCTCGGGGCGCGGGTCGCGGGGGGTGAGGGCGGCGCCGCGGACGCGTTCGACGACCTGGCGCAGGTGCTCCGGAGTCGTACCGCAGCAGCCGCCGACCAGCGAGAGGCCGTACTCCTGGACGAACGTCTCCTGCGCGTCGGCCAGTCCTTCGGGACCGAGCGGGAAGTGCGCGCCGTCCTTGGTGAGCACCGGCAGTCCGGCGTTGGGCATGCAGAGCAACGGGATGCGGGAGTGGCGCGTGAGGTAGCGCAGGTGCTCGCTCATCTCCGCCGGGCCGGTCGAGCAGTTCAGGCCGATCATGTCGACGCCGAGCGGTTCGAGCGCGGTCAGCGCGGCGCCGATCTCCGAGCCGAGCAGCATGGTGCCGGTCGTCTCGAACGCCAGCGAGCACAGCAGCGGGAGGTCGCTGCCCATCGCGTCCAGCGCCCGCCGCGCACCCAGTACCGCGGCCTTGGTCTGGAGGAGGTCCTGCGTCGTCTCGATGATGAGCGCGTCCGCGCCGCCGGTGATCAGTCCTTCGGCGTTCTGCTGGAAACCGTCGCGGAGCACGGTGTACGGCGCGTGGCCCAGCGTCGGCAGCTTGGTGCCGGGACCGATGGAGCCGAGCACCCAGCGCTGCTGCCCGGTGGAGGCGGTGAACTCGTCGGCCACCTCGCGGGCGATGCGCGCGCCGGACTCGGACAGTTCATGGATGCGCTCGGGAATGTCGTACTCGCCCAGGGCGGAGGCGTTGGCACCGAAGGTGTTCGTCTCGACGCAGTCCACCCCGACCGCGAAGTACTCCTCGTGCACCGAGCGCACGATGTCCGGGCGGGTGACGTTGAGGATCTCGTTGCAGCCCTCGAGGTGCTGGAAGTCCTCAAGGGTGGGGTCCTGTGCCTGGAGCATGGTGCCCATGGCACCGTCGGCCACCACCACGCGGGTGGCGAGTGCCTCGCGGAGGGCTTCGGCTCGGTTCCGGCTGTCAGCGGAAGGGGTCGGCGACGGGGCCATGGATGTACTCCCAGGGATGCGACGGCTGTCGGCTTTGCGGCCTCGGTGGAGGCCGCACCCCGTCAGGGTAGCCGGGTGCCGCCTTCGACGGTCACTGTGTCCCACGGAACGGACGGCATGCTGTGCGGGGGCATGTCCGGGGCGGTGCGGCGGAGCAGGATCGCCGCACGATCGAGCATTGGTCGGCATCGGCCGATAGTGTTCAGCATTGTCGAACCATAAGTGGAGGAGTACGGCGCCATGGCCAAGAACATCCAGTCGCTCGAGCGGGCGGCGGCGATGCTGCGCCTGCTGGCGGGCGGCGAACGACGACTGGGGCTGTCCGACATCGCCTCCTCCCTGGGCCTGGCCAAGGGCACCGCGCACGGCATTCTGCGCACGCTGCAGCACGAGGGCTTCGTGGAGCAGGACGCGGCTTCCGGGCGCTATCAGCTGGGCGCCGAGCTGCTGCGCCTGGGCAACAGCTATCTGGACGTCCACGAGCTGCGGGCGCGCGCTCTGGTCTGGACGGACGACCTGGCCCGCTCCAGCGGCGAGAGTGCCCACCTGGGGGTCCTGCACCAGCAGGGCGTCCTGATCGTGCACCACGTCTTCCGCCCCGACGACAGCAGACAGGTCCTGGAGGTCGGGGCCATGCAGCCGCTGCACTCCACCGCACTGGGCAAGGTGCTCGCGGCGTACGACCCGGTGGCGCACACCGAGGCGGTCGAGGCCGAGCGGCGGCCTTTCACCCCGCGCACCGTCACCGACCTGGAGGAGTTCGAGTCGGTGCTCTCGCTGACCCGGGCGCGCGGCTGGGCGGCCGACGTGGAGGAGACGTGGGAGGGGGTGGCCGCGGTGGCCGCACCGATCCACGACCGGCGCCGGATGCCGGTCGGCGCGGTGGCCGTGACCGGGGCGGTGGAACGCGTCTGCTCCGGGGGCGAGCTCCGCCCCGAGCTGGTCGCGGCAGTACGGGACTGCGCCCGGGCCGTCTCCCGGGATCTCGGCGCCGGGCGATTCTGACCGTTCTGGCAGATCATCGGTGATGATCGAATCAATCGGTAACGATCGGATCAAAGGCCCAGGAACTCTTGACGCTTCATTCAGCAGGGGGAAACACTGCCGTTCGTCGGTCGACATTGTCGAACACCTAACGGCAATAGACGCTAGGGTGTGACAGTGCCAAGGGCCGGTCAAGCCCTCACCTGAGGGCACGGACCACCGGAGGGACCCGGGGTTCGGCTTCCCTGGACGAAGGACAAAGGAGTCGCGGGTGTCCAGCTCCGACATCTTCATCGGCGAGACCATCGGTACCGCCGTGCTCATCCTGCTCGGCGGCGGTGTCTGTGCCGCCGTCACTCTCAAGCACTCCAAGGCACAGAACGCCGGCTGGCTCGCCATCACCTTCGGATGGGGCTTCGCAGTGCTGACCGCCGCGTATCTGGCCGACGGTGTGTCGGGGGCGCACCTCAACCCCGCGGTCACCATCGGCCTTGCGATCAAGGGCGCCACCCCGTGGAGCGACGTACCGCTGTACCTCGGCTCCCAGCTGCTCGGCGCGATGATCGGCGCGGTGCTGGTCTGGCTGACGTACTACGGGCAGTTCCGGGCCCATCTGACCGATCCGGAGACGCTGTACAGCCAGCCGAGTGAAGAGGGCATGGTCGACCAGGCCGCCGCCCCGAAGGCCGGCCCGGTGCTGGGCATCTTCTCGACGGGCCCGGAGATCCGGAACGCCGTCCAGAACGTGATCACCGAAGTCATCGCCACCGTCGTGCTGGTCCTGGCGATCCTCACGCAGGGTCTGAACAACAACGGTGACGGTCTCGGCACGCTCGGCGCGCTGATCACCGCCCTGGTCGTCGTCGCCATCGGTCTCTCGCTCGGCGGCCCGACCGGTTACGCAATCAACCCGGTTCGCGACCTCGGGCCGCGTATCGTGCACGCGCTGCTGCCGCTGCCGAACAAGGGCGGTTCCGACTGGGGCTACGCGTGGATCCCGGTCGTCGGCCCCCTCATCGGCGGTGCGATCGCGGGCGGGCTCTACAACGTCGCCTTCGCGTGAGCCGTAGAGCTCAGAGCCGTCACCCTCAGATCTCACAGACCTCCAGGAGCACACCGTGACCGACCCACACACCACCGGCCCGTTCATCGCGGCCATCGACCAGGGCACCACCTCCAGCCGCTGCATCGTCTTCGACAAGGACGGCCGGATCGTCTCCGTCGACCAGAAGGAGCACGAGCAGATCTTCCCGAAGCCCGGCTGGGTCGAGCACAACGCGACCGAGATCTGGGAGAACGTCCAGGAGGTCGTCGCCGGCGCCATCGTCAAGGCGGGCATCACCGCCGCCGACGTCAAGGCGATCGGCATCACCAACCAGCGCGAGACCACGCTGCTCTGGGACAAGAACACCGGTGAGCCCGTCCACCACGCGATCGTCTGGCAGGACACCCGCACCGACGCGCTCTGCAAGGAGCTCGGCCGCAATGTCGGCCAGGACCGGTTCCGCCGCGAGACCGGGCTGCCACTCGCCTCGTACTTCTCCGGACCCAAGGTCCGCTGGCTGCTCGACAACGTCGAGGGACTGCGCGAGCGCGCCGAGCGCGGCGACATCCTCTTCGGCACCATGGACTCCTGGGTCATCTGGAACCTGACCGGCGGCGCCGACGGCGGCGTGCACGTCACCGACGTCACCAACGCCTCGCGCACCCTCCTGATGAACCTCCACGAGATGACGTGGGACCAGCGGATCCTCCAGTCGATGGAGATCCCCGCCGCCGTGCTGCCGGAGATCCGGTCCTCCGCCGAGGTGTACGGCATCGCCAAGGACGGCGTCCTGGCGGGCGTCCCGGTCGCGTCCGCGCTCGGCGACCAGCAGGCGGCCCTCTTCGGCCAGACCTGCTTCTCCCAGGGCGAGGCCAAGTCCACGTACGGCACCGGCACCTTCATGCTGATGAACACCGGCGAGACGCCCGTCAACTCGTACAACGGGCTGCTGACGACCGTCGGGTACCGGATCGGCGACCAGAAGCCGGTCTACGCCCTGGAAGGCTCCATCGCCGTCACCGGTGCGCTCGTGCAGTGGATGCGCGACCAGATGGGTCTGATCAAGTCCGCCGCCGAGATCGAGACGCTGGCGTCGTCGGTCGAGGACAACGGCGGCGCGTACTTCGTGCCCGCCTTCTCCGGTCTCTTCGCCCCGTACTGGCGCTCCGACGCCCGCGGTGTCATCGCCGGACTCACCAGGTACGTCACCAAGGCGCACATCGCCCGTGCCGTCCTCGAGGCCACCGCCTGGCAGACCCGCGAGATCACCGACGCCATGACCAAGGACTCCGGCGTCGAGCTGGCCGCCCTCAAGGTCGACGGCGGTATGACCTCCAACAACCTGCTGATGCAGACGCTCGCCGACTTCCTGGACGCGCCCGTGGTGCGGCCCATGGTCGCCGAGACGACCTGCCTCGGCGCCGCCTACGCCGCCGGTCTCGCCGTCGGCTTCTGGCCGGACACCGACGCGCTGCGCGCCAACTGGCGCCGGGCCGCCGAGTGGACCCCCCGCATGGACGCGGACACCCGCGAACGTGAGTACAAGAGCTGGCTCAAGGCCGTGGAACGTTCCATGGGCTGGCTCGACGACAACACTGCCGAGGAGTAATCGACATGACCACCCTGCAGAGCGTCCCGGCACTCGGGACGCACCCGGCCTCCGGCTCCCTTCCGAGCCGCGCCGAGACTCGGGAGCAGCTCTCCAAGGCGACGTACGACCTCCTGGTGATCGGTGGCGGAATCCTGGGCATCTCCACCGCCTGGCACGCCGCGCAGTCCGGGCTGCGGGTGGCCCTGGTGGACGCCGGCGACTTCGCCGGCGCCACCTCCTCCGCCTCCTCCAAGCTGCTCCACGGCGGTCTGCGCTACTTGCAGACCGGCGCGGTGAAGCTGGTCGCGGAGAACCACTTCGAGCGCCGTGCGGTGTCCCGCCAGGTGGCTCCGCACCTGGCCAATCCGCTCACCTTCTACCTGCCGGTCTACAAGGGCGGCCCGCACGGCGCGGCCAAGCTCGGCGCGGGTGTGTTCGCGTACTCGGCGCTGTCCGCGTTCGGTGACGGCGTCGGCCATGTGATCAGCCCGGCGAAGGCGCAGCGCGATGTGCCGGAGCTGCGCACGGACAATCTGAAGGCCGTCGCGGTCTACGGCGACGACCAGATGAACGACGCCCGGATGGCGCTGATGACGGTCCGCGCGGCCGTCGACGCGGGTGCGGTCGTCCTCAACCATGCCGCGGTCACCGGGCTGCGGTTCACCAAGGGCCGGGTGACGGGCGCCGACCTCGAGGACCGTACGGACGGCACGGAGTTCGGCGTCACCGCCCGGCTGGTGCTGAACGCCACCGGCCCGTGGGTCGACCACCTGCGGAAGATGGAGGACCCGAACGCGGCGCCTTCGATACGCCTGTCCAAGGGTGCGCACCTCGTACTGAAGCGCACCCGCCCCTGGAAGGCCGCGCTGGCCACCCCGATCGACAAGTACCGCATCACGTTCGCCCTGCCGTGGGAGGACATGCTGCTGCTCGGCACGACGGACGAGGAGTACGAGGGCGATCCGGCGGACGTCGCGGTCAACGAGAAGGACACCGCGCAGATCCTCGACGAGGCGGCGTTCTCGATCAAGGACCAACAGCTGTCCCGCGATCTGATCACGTACTCCTTCGCGGGTCTGCGGGTGCTGCCGGGCGGTCCCGGCGACACCTCCAAGGCCAAGCGCGAGACGGTCGTGACGGAGGGCCGCGGCGGGATGCTCTCGGTCGCGGGCGGCAAGTGGACGACCTTCCGCCACATCGGCCGTACGGTGATGAACAAGCTGGCCTCGCTCCCCGGGCACCCGCTGGCCGATGACATGGAGCCCATGGCACATCTGCCGAAGAAGCTCCCGCTGCCCGGCATCGCCAACCCGAACGCGGTCGCGCACCGGCTGCTGATCGACGGCGGAACGCCCGGACCGCGGATGTCCGCCGACACCGCCCGGCACCTCGCCACGCACTACGGCTCGCTCTCCTTCGACATCGCGCGGCTGGCGAACGAGAACCCGGCGCTGGCCGAGCGCATCCACCCGGACGCGCCGGAGATCTGGGCACAGGTCGCCTACGCGCGTGACCACGAGTGGGCGGAGACGGCCGACGACGTGCTGCGCCGCCGCACGACGCTGACGATCCGGGGCCTGGCCACGGACGAGATCCGGACCAGGGTCGAGGGAATGCTGGCAGACAAGGGCTGACCGGCACTGGCAGGGCTGACGCACGCACGGGCGGGGGCGGTTCCCACGGGGGGAGCCGCCCCCGCCCGCGTACCGCTGTGGCCTGGGGCGGCCGGTGGACGTGCCAGCGCGAGGCTCCCTCGACGCTCTGGAAGTGAGCGATCGATCACCTCCTCCGGCAGACGAGGTTCTTCCGTCTGATCCGACCGTTCCTGGGCAGTGAGCAGGAGTGAGTCCCGGCTCACCGGTACGCCCCGAACGGTCTTGGGCGCACTGGTACTCCGCTTTCGCGTCCCGGTCGGCGACGCATATCCCGTATGCGGTCCGTCCCGGGCGGGCGGAATCCCTCACGACCTGGCCATGTGGGTGTGGCCAGAGGCGACGGGGAGGCCCCGAACCATCTCGCTGGTGACACGGGGGCCCCGACTGCTGACGCCCACCCGGCGTCCCAGATCGCACCGAGAACGCTACGCACACCCCGCCGGGCATACCCGCAGCTCGTCACACCGTTCACCCCATCGTGTCCATGTTCGCCAAAACGATGTGATTGCCCAACAGTTGTGAACCCCCATAATGAAGGGATACATCGGATGTCTTGTGCCGGGGTCTGATCCCGTCCGAATCCAGGAGGACCGTCATGGCTGTCACCGACGAGGCGATCGAGAAGATCAAGGGAATGATCGTCTCGGGTGCGCTACGGCCAGGCGACCGGCTGCCCAAGGAGAGCGAACTCGCGGCGGAGCTCGGGCTCTCCCGCAACTCGCTGCGGGAGGCCGTCCGCGCCCTGTCGCTGATCCGCATCCTCGACGTCCGGCAGGGTGACGGCACGTACGTCACCAGCCTCGACCCGCAGCTGCTGCTGGAGGCGCTGAGCTTCGTCGTGGACTTCCACCGCGACGACACGGTGCTGGAGTTCCTGGCGGTCCGCCGGATCCTGGAGCCCGCCGCGACGGCGATGGCGGCGACGCGGATCAGCGAGGCGCAGCTGGATGTGCTGAGCTCCCAGCTGGACGCGCTGGGCGCGCAGCCCTCGGTGGAGGAGCTGGTCGCCTGTGACCTGGAGTTCCACCGCGGCATCGTGCAGTCGTCCGGTAATTCGGTGCTCTGCTCGCTGCTCGACGGTCTCTCCGGGCCGACGACGCGGGCCCGCGTCTGGCGCGGACTGACGCAGGAGGACGCGGTCAGCCGGACGCTGCACGAGCACCGGGCGATCGTGTCGGCGCTGCGGGACCGGGATGCGGAGGCTGCGCGGGCCTGGGCGACGGTGCATGTGGCGAGCGTGGAGCAGTGGCTGAGGTCGACGCTGTGACATGCGTACGGGCCGGTGCGCGGAAGGTTCCGCGCACCGGCCCGTAAGGACCCCGGTTCAGTCCTGCTTCTCGCCGCTCGCGAAGCGCGAGATGACCAGGGCGACAATGATGATCGCGCCGTTGAGGAACTGGTTCCACAGCGCCGGGACGCCGCCGAGGGTCATCACATTGACCACCAGCTGCAGCGTCAGTACGCCGGTCAGCGCACCGAACAGCGTGCCACGACCGCCCTTGAGGCTGATGCCGCCGATGACCGCCGCGGCGAACACCTGGAAGATCCAGCCGTTGCCCTGCGTCGCGGCGACCGCCCCGTAGTGGCCGGTGTAGAGGATGCCCGCGAAGGCCGCCAGCAGACCGCCGATGGCAAGCACGATCCAGGTGACCCGGTCGACCCGGATGCCCGCGGCCCGTGCCGCTTCCGGGTTGCCCCCGATCGCGTACAGCGAACGCCCGTGGCGCAGCCAGGCCAGCGCCGCGCCGCCGATCGCGAAGAGCACCAGGCAGATCCAGACCGCGGCCGGTGCGCCGAGCCACTCGCTCTTGCCGAGGTAGCGGAAGGACTCAGGGACGTCGGTGATGGACTTGCCCTCGGTGATGCCGATGTGGAGTCCGCGCAGCATGGTGAGCATGCCGAGCGTGGCGATGAAGCCGTTGACCCGGAGCTTCAGCATCAGGAAGCCGTTGATCGCGCCGATCGCGAGCCCCACCAGCAGGCAGAGCGGGATCGCCGACCAGGTGGGCAGCAGGCCGAGGCCGGCGAAGCGGCCGCCCTCGGTGGGCAGCACCAGCCACATGGCGACGACGGGCGCGATGCCGATCGTCGACTCCAGCGACAGGTCCATCCGTCCGCAGATGAGAATCAGGGCCTGGCCGAGGACCAGCAGGCTGAGTTCGGAGGACTGCTGGACGACGCTGATCAGGTTGTCGGAGGTGAGGAAGACCGGCGAGACGATGAAGCCGATCACCATCAGCACCAGGATCACCGGCACCAGGGAGAAGTCGCTCCACCGGATCAGCTTGAGCCGGCTCAGCGGGCTGTCGTCGCCGAGCGCGCCCCCCAGTCCCCCGTTGATGTCGTCGGCCGTCGACGGCCGTATCGTGCCGGTCATTCCCTTTCCCCCACACCTTCCATGGCGGCGACGAGTTCCCCGTCGGTCCACCCGCTTCCGAACGCCCCGACCACGCGCCCATGGAACAGGGCGAGCACCCGGTCGCAGACCCGCAGATCGTCCAGCTCGTCCGAGACGACGACTGCGGCATTGCCCTCGTCGGCGACCCGCCGGACGACGCCGAGCAGAGAGTCCTTGGACTTGACGTCCACACCCGCGGTGGGCCGGACCGCGACCAGCACGCTCGGCTTGCGGGCCAGTGCGCGGGCGACCACCACCTTCTGCTGGTTGCCGCCCGACAGCCCGGCGACGGGCTGTTCGGGTCCCTGTGTCTTGATGTCCAGCGACTCGATCATCGACCGTGCGAACTCCCTGGTGCGGGAGGGCAGTACGGTCCCCCACGGCCCGAGCTGGTCGGTGACCGTGAGGGTGGCGTTCTCGGCGACGCTGCGTCCCAGGACGAGGCCCTGGTCGTGCCGGTCCTCGGGGATGTATCCGATCCCGGCGTCCAGCGCGTGCGGCACGCTGCCGGACGGCACCGTCCTCCCGTGTACGCAGACCGTGCCGCCGTCGGCCTTCCGCATCCCGGCGAGCGCCTCACCGAGTGCGGTGTTGCCGCTGGCCGCGGATCCGGCGAGGCCGAGCACCTCGCCGGGGCGGACCTCGAGGTCCAGCGGCTCGAACTGGCCCTCCAGGGAGAGCCCTTCGGTGCGCAGAACGGGCTTCGCCGACGCGTCCCGTACCGCTGCCCGGTCACCGCCCGCGTGCCAGGCGGCGGGTCCGCTGCCCTTCTCGCCCGTCATCGCCGTGACCAGTTCGGTCTTGGTGAGGTCGGCGACCGGGGCGGTCAGGACGTGGCGGGCGTCACGGTAGACGGTGACCGCGGTGCACAGGTCGTACACCTCCTGCAGATGGTGGGAGATGAACAGGAACGCCACTCCCTGGCTCTGCAGTTCCCTGAGCTTGTCGAAGAGCCGCCCGATGCCGCGGGCGTCGAGCTGGGCGGTCGGTTCGTCGAGGATGATCAGCCGGGCGCCGAAGGACAGCGCCCGGGCGATCTCGACGAACTGCCGCTGCTCCACGGCCAGATCCCTGGCCCGGGTGTTGGGGTCGACCTGGACCCCGTACTCGGCCAAGAGCTGCTCCGCACGCCTGCGGAGCCTCCCCCAGCTGATCCACCGCGACTCGTCGTCCAGCCGGCCGAGGAAGAGGTTCTCGGCGACGGTCAGATCGGGGACGACCATGGACTTCTGGTAGACGCACGCGACCTTCGACTGCCAGGCCGTGGTGTCCCCGAAGGCGGGCGCGGGCTCCCCGCCGAAGCGGACCGTGCCCGCGTCCGCCTTGTGCAGCCCCGTCAGGACGCTGACCAGCGTGGACTTGCCGGCGCCGTTACGACCGACGAGGGCATGGGACTCCCCGGGCTGCACGGTGAGCTGCACACCGTCGAGCGCCACGGTGGGACCGAAGCGTTTGACGACGCCTTCCGCCTGTACGGCAGGTGGTGCCTTTTCCATCAGACCCCTTCTCAGCGAAGCGCTGTAGTAATGTTGGTGCCCTTCCCTCGGGCGGCGGTCAGGGCTTGGCCGCGTCTCGGCTCTTCGTTGCCGAGAGGGAAGCCCTCTCGGCAACGAGAGGGAGGAGTCACGGCTAGCTCTTCTTCTCCAGCTGATTGGCCCACAGTTTCGGGTCGTCCACGTTGTCCTTGGTCACCAGGGGCGCGGGAAGCTGGTCCTCGAAACCATTGGGAATCTTGATGATGTTCGAGTCGTGGTCGGTCGGGCCTTCCTTGAAGGTCTTGCCGTCCAGGGCCGCCTTGGCGTAGTACAGCGCGTACTTCGCGTACAGGTCGGCGGGCTGCGAGATCGTCGCGTCGATCTTGCCCGCCCTGATGGCGTCGAACTCCTCCGGGATGCCGTCGTTCGAGATGATCGTGATGTGGCCCGCCGTACCGGCCGGCTTCAGCAGCTTCTTCTGCTCCAGCAGCGCGAGGGTCGGCTGCAGGAAGACACCGCCGGCCTGCATGTAGATGCCGTTGATGTCGGGGTTCGCGGCGAGCGTGGACTGGAGCTTGGCGGACGCGACGTCGCCCTTCCAGTCGGTGGCCAGTTCGAAGACCTTGATACCCGGGTAGTCCTTGTCCATGCAGGCCTTGAACGCCTGGGACCGGTCGCGGCCGTTGATCGAGGACAGGTCGCCCTGGAACTCGACGACCTTGCCCTTGCCCTTCAGCTGCTCGCCGAGGTACTTGCAGGCGTTGGTTCCGTACGCCTTGTTGTCGGCGCGGACGACCATGTAGACGTTGCCCTTGTCGGGGCGGGTGTCGACGCTGATGACCGGGATCTTCTTGTCGTTCAGCGAGTTCAGCGACTCGGCGATGGCGCCGGTGTCCTGCGGGGCCATCACGACGGCCTTGGCGCCCTGGTCGGTGAACGTCTGGACATTGGCGACGAGCTTGCCGATGTCGTTCTGCGAGTTGGTCAGCGGCAGTGCCTTGACCTCACCCGCTTTGACGCCCTTCTCGACGTAGTTCTGGTACGAGTTCCAGAAGTCGCTGTCGCTGCGCGGCAGGTCGATACCGACCTTTCCGGCGCCCGCGCCGTCATCGGTGGACTCGCGGTTGCAGCCCGCGAGGGCAGTGACGGCCAGCAGCACGGCGCAGGCTGCCGCACTCGTCGTACGCACTCTCATTGGTGTCCCGTCCTTCGTGGAGTACTGGCTCGGTGCTCGGTCGGTTGGTGCGGCTCGGGTTCGGTGGGGTGGATCAGTTGCCGGCGGGCCGCAGGCGCAGGCCCTGCATTCCGCCGTCGACCGCGAGCGCCGTGCCCGTGACGGAGGCGGCGGCGGGGCTGGCGAGGTAGACGATCGCGGCGGCGACCTCGTCGGCCGACACGAGTCGTCCCAGCGGCTGGCGGGCGCCCAGTGCGGCGCGTTCGGCGGCCGGGTCATCGGCCTGGCCGAGGAGCCGGCCGATCCACGGGGTGTCCGCGGTGCCGGGGTTGACGCAGTTGACGCGGACACCTTCGCGGACGTGATCGGCGGCCATGGCGAGGGTCAGCGAGAGCACCGCGCCCTTGCTGGCGCTGTACAGGGCGCGCTGCGGCAGTCCGGCGGTCGCCGCGATGGAACAGGTGTGGGTGATCGAAACGGCGCCGGGCCGGTCGGCCACCGCACGCCGCAAATGGGGCAGGGCGTGCCGGGCGGTGCGGACCATGCCGAGGACATTGATGTCCAGGACCCGGGTCCACTCGTCGTCGGCGTTGTCCTCGACGGTGCCGATCGAGCCGATGCCGGCGTTGGACACGACGGTGTGCAGCGAGCCGAGTTCGGCGGCTGCCCGGTCCACCGCCTCGCGCACGGCGTCGTCGTCGGTGACGTCAGCCTTCACGGCGAGGGTGCCCTCGGGGGCGCCCGCGGTCTCCCGGTCGAGCACGGCCACGCGCGCGCCGCGTTCCAGCAGCAGCTTCGCGACGGCGGCCCCGATACCGGAGGCACCGCCCGTCACCAGGGCGGACATCCCCTCGAAGTCGCTTGTGGCGGTCATCAGTTGGCCTCCTCGGGCGCGCGGCGGGCCTGCCATACGGGGCCCTCCGGGTAACGGTGTGCGGCGATCGAGTCGGGGAGCATCCGGGCGGAGAATCCCGGGGAGCTCGGGGCGACGTAGCGGCCCGCTTCGATCACGGTGGGGTCGGCGAAGTGTTCGTGGAGGTGGTCGACGTACTCGATCACGCGGTTCTCCCAGCTGCCGGAGACCGCCACGTAGTCGAACATCGACAGATGCTGCACCAGCTCACACAGTCCGACGCCGCCCGCGTGCGGGCAGACCGGCACGCCGAACTTGGCGGCGAGCAGCAGGATCGCCAGGTTCTCGTTGACGCCCGCGACGCGCGCCGCGTCGATCTGGACGAAGTCGACGGCGCCGGCCTGGAGCAGCTGCTTGAACACGACGCGGTTGGCGACGTGTTCACCGGTGGCGACCTTGACCGGCTGCCCGGCCCGGACTGCGGCGTGCCCGAGGATGTCGTCGGGGCTGGTCGGCTCCTCGATCCAGTGCGGGTCGAACGGCGCGAGCGCGGTCATCCACTCCACCGCGTCGGCGACGTCCCACCGCTGGTTGGCGTCGACGGCGATCCTGATGTCCGGTCCGACGGCCTCGCGGGCCAGGGAGAGCCTGCGGACGTCGTCGTCGAGGTCTCCGCCGACCTTCAGCTTGATCTGGGTGAAGCCGTCCGCGACGGCCTCCTTCGCCAGTCGGACCAGCTTGTCGTCGGCGTAGCCGAGCCAGCCGGGCGACGTGGTGTACGCGGGGTAGCCCTCGGCACGCAGCCGTTCGGCTCGCCCGGCGCGGCCCGGTTCGGCCGTCCGGAGGATCTCGAGGGCCTCGTCCGGGGTGAGGACGTCGGTGAGATAGCGGAAATCGACGAGGGAGACGAGCTCCTCCGGAGTCATTTCGGCGAGGAACTGCCAGACAGGTCTGCCCGCCTGCTTCGCGGCCAGGTCCCACGCGGCGTTGACGACCGCGCCCGCCGCCATGTGCATCACGCCCTTCTCCGGGCCGAGCCAGCGCAGTTGCGAGTCATGGGTGAGCTCGCGGTACAGCGCACCGAGATCGGCGGCGGTACGGGGGGCCGGGCGGCCGACCACGTACGGGCGCAGCGCGTCGATCGCGGTCGCCATCACCTCGTTGCCGCGCCCGATGGTGAAGCAGAAGCCATGACCCTCGATACCGGCTCCGTCGTCGTCCGAGCCGTCCGGGGCATCTGTGCGCAGTACGACATAGGCGGCGGAGTAGTCGGGATCGGCGTTCATGGCGTCCGAGCCGTCCAGTTGCTCCGAGGTCGGAAAACGGATGTCGTGGACCTCGAAGTCCGTGACGGTGTGACTCATGTGCGCCCCCCAGGGGAATAACATCGGACCTCTGTTCCGGTCATCCGATGTATAGCGCCGCGAAGGCACCAAAGTCCAGAGTTGAGCCGAAATTGACGCGACACAGCTCGGATGAATTCGGAGACCGGTGCCCTGGTTGGGCCGGTGATGCACCCCCTGGGGCCAGGTTCACCCGGCCGCGGACAGGGGCTGCGGCGATGGAGCCCCGACGCCGTAAGGTTGGTACGTACGCAAGGGAACTTCGGAAGGAGGCCTGGGTGATCGAGCTCGCGGGGGTTCCCGAGCTGATCGACCCGGTCATGGTGGCCGCGTTCGAGGGGTGGAACGACGCAGGTGACGCCGCCTCCACAGCGGTCGCGCACCTGGACCGGGAGTGGAAGGGCGAGGTGTTCGCGGCGCTCGACGCCGAGGACTACTACGACTTCCAGGTCAATCGGCCGACGGTCTGGCTGGACGGCGGGGTACGCAAGATCACCTGGCCCACCACGCGGCTCTCGGTGGTCCGTATCGGCGGGGACAAGCCCCGCGATCTCGTCCTGGTCCGCGGTATCGAGCCGTCGATGCGCTGGCGCTCGTTCTGCAACGAGATCCTGGGCTTCGCCCATGAGCTGGGCGTGGAGATGGTGGTGGTGCTGGGCGCGCTGCTCGGCGACACCCCGCACACCCGCCCGGTACCGGTCAGCGGAGTCACCTCCGACCCGGATCTGGCACGGGCCATGGAGCTGGAGGAGACCCGGTACGAGGGGCCGACGGGCATCGTCGGCATCCTCCAGGAGGCGTGCACGCATGCGGGTGTGCCCGCGGTGAGCCTCTGGGCGGCCGTGCCGCACTATGTGTCGCAACCGCCCAACCCGAAGGCCACCTTGGCGCTGCTGAACCGCCTGGAGGACCTGCTCGGACTGCGCATCCCGCTGGGCGAACTGCCCGAGGACGCGCGGGCCTGGCAGCTCGGGGTCGATCAACTGGCCGCCGAGGACAGCGAAGTGGCGGAGTACGTGCAGACGCTGGAGGAGGCCCGGGACACCGCGGAGCTTCCCGAGGCGACGGGCGAAGCCATCGCCCGGGAGTTCGAGCGGTATCTGCGGCGCCGGGACATCGGCCCGGGCTCCGGACCGGGTCAGGCGCCGGGCGGGCATGCGACGGAGAGTGGCGACGCCTCGTATCTGCGCGACACGTCGAGCGGCCGCACCAGGCCGCCGAAGCCGCCGCGGCCGGAGACGGGGACACCACCGGGAACCTCTGGCGAGCCCACTCAGGAGCACCCCTCCGACGACGACAACGGCTCCGAAGATTCATCGGAGGACTGACGG
The DNA here is from genome assembly GCF_045207415.1 of Streptomyces sp. NBC_00873. NCBI lineage: Bacteria > Bacillati > Actinomycetota > Actinomycetes > Kitasatosporales > Streptomycetaceae > Streptomyces > Streptomyces sp. NBC_00873. The sequence goes on along the minus strand of NZ_CP108803.1, from coordinate 7,276,247 downwards.
CGGTGCGCCGGACGGGTCGAGTGCCCGCCCGGCGCACCGGTGGTGAGCCGGCCTCTCAGGAGCAGCTGAAGCGCGCGGCGGCCCAGTCCCCGTGGTCACCGGTCTTGGATCCGTTGGTGTCGGTGACCTTCAGGTGCACATGGCGCGCACCGGTGACGTCCACATCGACCGGCACGGTGGCCGATGCCCCGGTCACCTTCGGCGAGGTCCACAGCACCTTGCCGTCCGCCTCGACGGAGAACGCGACTTCGCCGTAACCGTTGATCTCGTCGTCGATCCCGGCGTCCGCGGTGAACGTGGTGCAGCGTCCGCCGAGATAGACCTCGATGTCGGAGTCGGCGTGGGTGCCGATCCCCTTCGCGTAGGTCTTCCCGGCGAGGGTGAGGGTGTGTCCGTCGGTCGCGCCCGACTCGCCGTTGCTGCGGTCACGCTCGGCCGGCCCATAGCCGTTGGTCGACTTCAGCCACACCATGTCGCTCGCCCAGGTGTCGGTGGTCGGCGGCTGGGGCATCACCGCGGCCGCGAACCGCTGGACGGTGGTGCGGGATTCGCCCGCCGCCCGGTAACGGGCGAGCGCGGTGATCCGGGCCTCGCCTGCCGTGGCGTCCTTCGCCGGGGTGACCGCCACCTCGACCCGCCGGGTCGTGCCCGCCGGGATCCGGTCCACGGTGTTCGCCGGGGTGACCTGCCAGCCCTCGGGGACGTCCAGGTCGACCGCGGCGTCCGTCACATCGGCGCTGCCCGCGGTGACATCGACGGCCACCGTGCCCGCGACGCCCGCCCCGACCTCCTGCCCCTCCGGCGCGGAGACGACGGCCGTGGCGGCCGCGTTCTTCCCGCCGACGGCGCTGGTGTCCTCCAGCTCCACGCTGAACTCCTTGCCGGTGGAGAGCGGTGCGGTCTTGATCTTCACCACTCCGCCGCGGTCGTCCCGGTCGTACCACCAGCCCTCCTTCGCGGTCTTGTACGCGGCCGCGGAACCCAGCTGAGGCAGCTTGCCGTCGAGCTTCACCGCGCTCGGCGCGGACCCGGTGTGCACGCTGAACTCGTACGGCCGCCTGCTCTGCTTGCCGGTGAAGTCCCCCTTGCTCTCACCGATGTTCACGGTGATGTCGCCCGCGCCCCGGACCGGCGCCTCGACGTCGGCGCGCTGGGTGGCGTACCTGCCGTCGCGGTGCTGCCGGGTGACGCCGTCGTCCTCGTACAGCGTGAACGAGGTCGCGCCCTGCGGGTAGATGTCCCAGGCCAGCGAGGAGTCGGCGGTCCGGTCCTGGTACGAGCGGATGCCCGGCCACATCGGCACACTGGCACCGGCCTTGACGAAGAGCGGCAGGGTGTCGAGCGGGGCGCTGTAGTGGTCGACGGTGGTGGGCCCCTGGTAGGTGCGGCCGCTCCAGTAGTCGATCCAGGTGCCCTTCGGCAGATAGATCCCGTCGCGGTGGGTGCTGTCCTGGTAGACGGGTGCGACGAGGAAGTCCTCGCCGGACATGAACTCGTACTTCGCCGCGTCCGTCGCCGCCTTCGGGTCGTCCGGGTATTCGAGGACGAGCGGGCGGACCATGCCGACGCCGGTCTTGGTCGCCTCGTGCGCGTACGAGTACTGGTACGGCAGCAGCGACTCCTTGAGCTTGAGGTAGTCGCGGTTGATGGAGGTGTAGGGCTCGCCGTAACGGAAGGGCTGCTTGTCGCTGGCCGCCCAGCCGTCCATCGTCATCGTGGTGCCCAGGAACATCTTCCACTGGAGATCACGGGTGTACGTCTTGGCGCTGCCGCCGAAGATGCCGTCGACGTCGCCCGTCGTGTAGGCGAGTCCGGACATCGTGGCACCCGCGTAGGTCGGGATCTGCCAGCGGATGTAGTCCCAGGTGCCGGACTGGTCACCGGACCACTGGACGCCGCAGCGCTGCGCGCCGGACCAGCTCTCCGGGGCGTAGGTGAAGCCGCGGGCGTCGCTGTTGTCCTCGATTCCCTTGTACGCGTCCTTGCAGCCGTCGAGCGCGAATTTGTACCCGGAGCCGATCCAGGCGACGTCGAGCTTGGCGACCCGCTGACCCGCCTTGACCTGGGCGGCGATCTTGTCGATGCCGTCCTGGGTCCACAGGCCGAGCTGCATGCCGCGGTCCTGGAGGCCCTTGGCGGTCTCGGCGAGGTCCTCGTGGCCGCAGCCGTAGCCGTCGTTGACGAGCATCCAGCCGTTGGGCATGTCGTGCTCGACGTAACCGTCGGCGACCTTCAGGGCGTCCAGGGTGTGGCGCTCGCCGCGGTTGGCATTGTGCAGGTAGCAGTCGGCGTCGCCGATCTCCATCCCGTACACGGGCGGCAGGAAGGGCTTGCCGGTGAGCTTCGTGTACTGGCCGATGACGTCCTTGGCGTCGCCGGCGAAGTAGTAGGCGTCGAAGCGCTGTTCCCGCGCGCTGGTGGTCACCGGGTCGGTGAACGCGTAGGTGTTGGGCGCATAGGTGTTTCGGAAGACGCCGTACCCGGCGGAGGAGAGATAGAACGGCACGGAGTTGGGGTGACCGCCGTCGTTCCAGTTGTAGTCGACGCCGACCTCGACGGTCTTGTCGCGGTGCGAAGTGTTGCCGCGCCCGTTCTGCATGCCGGCACCGTAGAACTGCTCGGCGGCGCCGCGGGCCAGCGTCTGGGTGGTGCGCTTCCCGTCCCAGCTCAGCCCCTTGGCCTCGGACCAGACGAGGCTGCCGTCGGCCCGGTGGAGCTCGAAGCGCAGCGGCGACTTGTAGGCGCGCAGCGTGACGCTGCCGGTGGACAGCTCGTACCGGTCGCTCTTCTCCTTCCACCGGGTGTGCGGCGGGGCACCCTGCGGCAGGACGATGTCGTCGCCGGTCGGGTCGGAGAACGTACCGTCCGGGGCGAGTTCGATACGGAAGGTCTCGTCGGTGACGAAGCTGACCCGGGCCTCGGCGGAGCCGGCTCTGAGGTGGTAGACGGACCCGTCGGCGGAGAAACCGCTCAGATCGCCGACCGTCGTGGCCTCGGGCGCGGCGGGTTCGGCCTGTGCGCTGCCGGGTCCCGCAAACACGGCGACCAGTCCCAGCAGAGCTGCAACTGCCACCACTCTGATGCGCGTTGATGATTGCATAGAGCGCTTTTAGCGCAGCCGCAAGCATTTGACCATGGACAAAACGGGACCGGCCCCGAACTTCATGGAGAAGTCCAAGGCCGGCCAACAGGCAGAGAAGGAAGGGTTGTTACAGCGTGTTACAGCGCGACACCCAGCAGCGCGTCGACAGCGCGCGAGACGAGGCCCGGTGCACCCTCGTCCGTACCGCCCTCGGCGTTCTGGCGCTCGGCCCAGCGGTCCACGGCGGCCAGAGCGGCCGGTGCGTCCAGGTCGTCGGCGAGGGCCTCGCGGACCTCTTCGACGAGGGCGTCGGCGGACAGTCCGTCGGGCCGGGAGACGGCGGAACGCCACCGCGCGAGCCGCTCGACAGCGTCGGCGAGCACCTGGTCGGTCCACTCCCAGTCCGACCGGTAGTGGTGCGAGAGCAGCGCCAGCCTGATCGCGGCCGGGTCCACGCCGTCACGGCGCAGCGCCGACACGAAGACCAGGTTGCCCCGGGACTTGGACATCTTCTCGCCGTCCAGGGCGACCATTCCGGCGTGCACGTACGCCTGGGCGAACGGGTGCTCGCCGGTCAGCACCTGGGCATGCGAGGCGCCCATTTCGTGATGCGGGAAGGCGAGGTCGGACCCGCCTCCCTGGACGTCGAAGCCCATGCCGAGGTGGTCCAGGGCGATGGCCACGCACTCGATGTGCCAGCCGGGCCGGCCGGCACCGAGCGAGGCACCGTCCCAGCTCGGCTCACCCTCGCGGGCGGCCATCCAGAGCATCGGGTCGAGCGGGTTCTTCTTCCCCGGGCGCTCCGGGTCGCCCCCGCGCTCTGCGGAGAGCAGCCGCATCGCCTCGGCGTCCAGGTTGGACACCTCGCCGAAGTGCGGGTCGGTCTCGACGGAGAAGTACACGTCACCGTCGAGCTCGTAGGCGGCACCGGCGTCCCGGAGCCGTTCGACGAGCGGGACGATGCCGGGTATCGCCTCCACCGCGCCGATGTAGTGCTTCGGCGGAAGCATGCGCAGGGCGGTCATGTCCTCGCGGAACAGGGCCGTCTCGCGCTCGGCGAGCTCGGTCCAGTCCTGACCGTCGCGCACGGCCCGCTCCAGCAGCGGATCGTCCACGTCGGTCACATTCTGGACATAGTGAACCTGCCGCTTGGTGTCGAGCCACACGCGTTGAACCAGGTCGAACGCGTTGTAGGTCGCCGCATGACCCATGTGGGTCGCGTCGTACGGCGTGATGCCGCAGACGTAGATGCGGGCGACGGGACCGGGGTCAAGAGCGATCCGTCCGCCGGTCGCGGTGTCGTGGATCCGAAGGTCGCGGCCCTTGCCAGGCAGGGCGGGGACCTCAGAAGCGGGCCAGGCATGCATGTCATGAGCGTAACCGGACGTTGCGTCCGGATACGAACCGGATACGGGATCGTGGCCGGGGAGACGGTCTTACGCTTCCGCGGTGCTCGCTCCCCCACTCCGCCGCTTCCCGAAACCGTGGCTCTGCCCGGGCCCCCGGACCCTCAGTCGCCGGGCGGGCTGTGCGAGGCCCACAGGCCCGTTCGGTCGGTCTAAGGACGCCCTCGACACCGGGCGGGCTCAAGGACGTTCTCCGGCGCCGGACGGGCTCGATTTTCGGCCACCCGCCGCCGGGAAGATTCCGCCCGGACCTTGACGGGACGGGGTCCGGGGCAGAGCCCCCGAAAACCAGCCCTCCGGTGCTTGAGCCTCTGAGGGGCGGAGGTCCGGGGGCGGCGCCTCCGGGTCCGGGGAGGAGTGGGCAGGAGAAACGGCCCCCGGCCCGTCACACCGGCGGCCAGGGGATCGCGGGCCACCCGCCACTCGGCCCCGGGTGCCGCCCCGTCATCCGCAGCGCCTCCACCCGCCCCCGCAACGCATCGATCTCCGCCGCAGTGATCAGCTCCGCCAGCCGGGTGACCAGCGCCGTCCCCGGGGCCAGCTCTTCCGCCAGCCGGTCCAGCGCATCGACGGCCTCGGCCGTCAGCGGTTCCCCCGCCCACCCCCACAGCAGCGTCCGCAGCTTGCCGTCCGCATTGAACGTCACTCCGTGGTCGATCCCGTACAGCCGGCCGTCCGGCGCCGGCAGCAGGTGCCCGCCCTTCCGGTCGGCGTTGTTGATCACCGCGTCGAGGACCGCCAGCCGCCGCAGCCGCGGATCGTCCGCGTGCACCAGCAGCGCCGTCCTCCCCTCGCCCACCTCGGCCTGGGCGACGGCTTTCCACCCGTCCGCCGGCTCCTCGTCCTCGACGAGCGCCAGCAGCGGAGGCTCACCGTCCGCGGATGCCTCCGAGGGCGCCTCGATCCACAGCTGGCACATCCCCTCCCCGTACGGTCCGTCCCGCAGCACAGTCGGCGGCACCAGCCCCCACCCCGTCACCTCGGAGATCTCGTACGCGGCGACCTCACGCCCGGCGAGCGTGCCGTCGGGGAAGTCCCACAGCGGCTGTTCCCCGGCGACGGGCTTGTACACGCAGGTGCGCTCCTCGCCCTCGTACGCGACCGTGCAGTAGAGCACCGCATTGGACGCGTCACGGATCTGACCGCGGACGGTGAGCTGTCCCTCGGTGAGCAGGGTGATCAGCCGGGTGTCCGTCAGGCTCCCCGTCGGTATCCGTTCTGGCGCGGGCATACGTGTCCTTCCGGGTCGAGCGGCAGGCTGCACAGCGGGCACGGCGGACGGCCGGCGTTCACGACGTCCAGGGCGCGCTTGGCGAACGCGCGCGCCTGCCCGCCGCTGAGCCGGACCCGGAGCATCGGCGGACCGTTCTCCTCGTCCTGCAGCATCCGTTCCTCGGCCTCCGCGAGATCGTCGTCGGAGTCCGCGTCCAGCTCGACCAGGGCCTGCGCCTCGACGATCATGCGCTGTTCCTCGCCGTCCCAGGCGAGAGCCATCGTCCCGACCCGGAACTCCTCCTCGACGGGCACGTCGAGCGGCGCGGTGTCGGTGACGTCCATCGGGGCCACTGCGGGCACCGGCGAGTTCCCACCGGTCCTCCGCACGACCTCGTCGAGCAGTTCGTCCATCCGCTCGGCGAGCGCGGCGACCTGGGTCTTCTCCAGGGCCACGCTGGTGACACGTCCGCCTGAGGAAGCCTGCAGGAAGAACGTACGGCGTCCAGGCAGCCCGACCGTACCGGCCACGAAACGGTCCGGGGGGTCGTAGAGGAACACCTGACGGGACACGTCCTGTCTCCCTTGAGAATTGACGGCAAATGAGGGGCGGCCGGGTTCCGGGAGAGTCCCGGAGGGAAGGGCGCCTACGGCGCGTCCACCCTACTGCGCGGAGCGATCACGGCGCCCCAGCGCCGCCGCCGACCACCGCATCCGTACCTGCTTCCGTATCCGTGGGTGCGCCGGCGCTCTCCTCGCGCGGCTCCAGCGACGCGAAGTCCCCGGTGTCGCCGAGCCGCAGCAGGAAGGGCCGCAGCCGCGTGTAGCGGATCGCGGTGACCGAGCAGGGTTCGGCCTGGATCCGCTGGAAGAGGTCGAGATGCATCCCGAGCGCGTCGGCGACGACGGACTTGATGATGTCGCCGTGCGAGCACATCACGTACACCGCGCCGTCACCGTGCTCGGCCTCGATCCGGGCGTTCCACTCCCGTACGGCATCGACGGCGCGCGCCTGCATCGACCGCATCGACTCACCGCCGGGAAAGGCCGCGGCCGAGGGGTGCTGCTGCACGACGGACATCAGCGGCTCGTCGGTGAGTTCCGCGAGTTTGCGCCCCGCCCAGTCGCCGTAGTCGCATTCGCTGATCCGCTCCTCGGTGTGCAGCGGCAGCCCCGGCCGGGCGTCGAGCAGCGGCTGCAGAGTCTCCCGGCAGCGCTGCAGCGGGCTGCTGACGGCGGCGGCGAGGGGCAGGGAGGCGAGCCGTTCGACGAGCGCGGCGGCCTGCGCGACGCCGCGCTCGTCGAGCGCGACACCGGGGGTCCGGCCGGCGAGCACCCCGGCCGTGTTGGCAGTGGAGCGTCCGTGGCGTACGAGGATCAGGGTGGGCATACGGGCCAGCGTAGGCCGATGTCCCTCAGGAGGTGCGTCGGGGACCGGAGCAGGGAAGAATGCGCGCCGTGATTGTGGACTGCGCGATTTATCGGGATGGGCGTCGTACCGACGGGCCTGCCGACTTCTCCGATGCCCTCGACGAGGCACGGGCCACCGGGGACGCCTTTCTCTGGATCGGGCTGCACGAGCCCACGGAGAAGGAGTTCGACCTCGTCAGCAGCGAGTTCGGGCTGCATCCACTGGCCGTGGAGGACGCGCTGAGCGCGCATCAGCGGCCGAAGTTGGAGGTGTACGACGACTCCCTCTTCGTGGTCATCAAGCCGGTGGTGTACGAACCCGAGGGCGACACGGTCACCACCGACGAGCTGATGATCTTCATAGGCGACTCGTTCGTCGTGACGGTCCGGCACGGGGAGGGCGCGCCGCTCGCCGAGGTACGCCGCCGGCTGGAGGCCGATCCCGAGGTGCTCAAGCACGGCCCCACGTCGGTCCTGTACGCGGTCAGCGACGCCGTCGTCGACCACTACATCGATGTGGCCGCGGAACTCCAGGTCGACCTGGAGGAACTGGAGACCGAGGTGTTCGCACCGAGCAGCACCATCGACACCAAGAACACCGCATCGCGCATCTACACCTTCAAGCGGCAGGTGCTGGAGTTCCGCCGGGCCAGCGGCCCGCTGAACGCGCCCATGCTCCGGCTGGCAGGCGCCACTGTGCCGTTCGTCGACGAGCACTCGCAGCCGTTCTTCCGGGACGTGAGCGACCATCTGACGCGCGCCAACGAACACGTGGAGGGGCTGGACCGGCTGCTCACCGACATCCTCTCCGCGCATCTGGCGCAGACAGGGCTGCGGCAGAACGACGACATGCGGAAGATCTCGGCGTGGGCGGCCATGGCGGCCGTACCGACGATGGTGGCGGGGATCTACGGCATGAACTTCGAGCACATGCCGGAACTGCACTGGGTGTGGACCTACCCGACGGTGATCGGGCTGATGGGCTGCGCGGTGTTCGGCCTGTACCGCCTGTTCAAGCGCCACGGCTGGCTCTGACGACAGGCTGCCCGTCGAAGGCGCGGCTCAGAGGCTGTCGTCGGGCTACCTCTGATCGGGCGGTCGTGCCCTGGCACGCACGCTTCCCGAGCCCGGCAGCCTCTCAGAGCCTGTCGGGTGACCTCTGATCGGGCGGCCACGCCCGATCAGAGGTCACCCGACAGGCTCTCAGGCGTACTCGGGCGCCGGTACCGCCGGACCGCCCAGCGCGTCGCGCCGCTCAGGCAGTTCCAGGCTGACCATGCGCCGCCAGCCGACGAGCCGTTCGTACGCGTAGACGCCGTGGATCCCCGCGGCAAGCAACGCCGCCCTGGCCCTGGACCAGCCCAGGATGCGGCCCATGTGGGCCATGACGGCGAGGCTGACATCGCGGTACACCCGGATCTCGGCAAGGGCGCACTCGCGCAGGATGCGCTGGATCGTCCGGCCGTGTCCGGCGAGGGCGAGGCGGAGCAGCTCTTCATGGCAGTACGCCAGGTGGTTGTCCTCGTCGTTCGAGATCATCTTCACCGCGCGGCCCACGTCGGGGTGGTCGGCGAAATACTTGTGGAGCGTCTCCATCTGTTCGGAGGCGCGCTGCTCGGTGACCCGGCTGTGCGCCAGATACGTGACGATGTCGAGCTCGGAGAGCGGCTCGTCACGTTTCAGCTGCTCGTGGGCGAGGCCGATGCCGTGCTTCTCCAGCAGCATCGTGTAGTCCGTCTCGTGCGGCACCTCGGCCGGCCGCAGCCCGCGCTTCTTCAGCAGGGCGTGGAAGATCCGGCCGTGCTTGTCCTCGTCGGCGCCATGCCGGACGATTTTGGGAACGAGGGCGCGCTGGCTCTCGGGGGCCAGGGCCGCGATACGGCCGTTCTCCCAGCCTCCCTGACTCTCGCCACCTGCGGCGATCGAACAGAAGAGCCGGAACGACTCGTCGTTGTCGAGAATCTCCTGGAACAGGTTCTTTGCCGAGAGCATCGCTGGCGCCTCCGTACCGGTGTCCGCAGAAGGAAATTCAAATGCGGCACGGGAAAGTAGGCAACAGGAGGCATGTCCGGCAGGGCCGAACGGGTGCCGCGTAACCGATGGGGGCCGGGCGCGTTGTGTTGCGTAACGGCCGTGGCGGGGAGGACCCCCGAGCCCCCACCACGGCCGTAGTGCTGCCCGCGGACGGTTACGCCAGGCCGGACCGCTCCAGCGCGTCCGTACCGGCGCGCAGCGCGGCGATCCGCTCCTCGCGGGTGAAACCGGCCGGAGCGAGGGTCAGCGTCGTGACACCGGCGGCGGCGTAGGCCTGCATGCGCTCCGCGATGCGCTCGACCGAACCGAGCAGCGTGGTCTGGTCGATCAGCTGGTGCGGTACGGCGGCGGCGGCGCCAGCCTTGTCACCGGACAGGTATGTGTCCTGGATCTCGGCGGCTTCCTTCTCGTATCCCATGCGCTGGGCGAGCTGGTTGTAGAAGTTCTGCTTGCGGCTGCCCATGCCGCCGACGTACAGCGCGGTGTAGGGGCGGAACATGTCGGCGAGTCCATTGATGTCGTCACCGATGGCGAGCGGCAGTGTCGGGCAGACGTCGAAGCCGTCCATGGTCTTCCCGGCCTTCTCGCGGCCCGCCCGCAGGTACTTCACCGCAGTGTCCTCGAGATGGTCGGCGGACGGGAAGATCAGCAGCGCGCCGTCGGCGATCTCGCCGGTCTGCTCCAGGTTCTTCGGGCCGATGGCGGCGATATAGAGCGGAATGTGCTCGCGCTGCGGGTGGACGGTGAGCTTGATGGGCTTGCCGGGACCGTCCGGCAGCGGAAGCGTCCAGTGCTCGCCCTCGTACGAGAGCCGCTCGCGGGACATCGCCCGGCGGACGATCTCCACGTACTCCCGGGTGCGGGCCAGCGGCTTGTCGAACTTGACGCCGTACCAGCCCTCGGAGACCTGCGGTCCCGACACGCCGAGGCCGAGACGGAACCGGCCGCCGGAGAGCGAGTCGAGGGTGGCGGCGGTCATCGCCGTCATGGCGGGCTGGCGGGCCGGGATCTGCATGATCGCGGAGCCGACGTCGATGGACTCGGTCTGGGCGGCGACCCAGGTGAGCACGGTCGGCGCGTCGGAGCCGTACGCCTCGGCCGCCCAGCAGACGTCGTAGCCGAGCCGGTCGGCCTCCTGGGCGACGGCGAGGTTGTCGCCGTCCATTCCCGCGCCCCAGTAGCCGAGATTGATTCCGAGCCGCATAGCCGCTCCCCTTACTGATCAGTAACGTCCCTGTGGTCCGGACTCTAGCGCGCACCACCCGGATCCGGCAGGGGCGCCTTGACCCCGGGTTGTCCACAGGCTTCCTCCCCGTGGGGCTCTGGCCAGTAATCTCAGCGCCCATGGAGCAGAGGCATCTCGGCCGCACCGGCCTTCGAGTGTCCCGGATCGGGCTCGGCACCCTCACCTGGGGCCGGGACACCGACGAGCACGACGCTGCCGAACAGCTGAGGGCCTTCTGGGAGGCGGGCGGCACGCTGGTCGACACAGCCGATGTGTACGGCGGCGGGGACGCCGAATACCTGCTGGGGCGGCTCGTCGAGGGCCTGGTGCCGCGGCGCGATCTGGTCATCGCGACGAAGGCGGGCAGCGTGGCCGACCCGTACCGCCGCTTCGACGGCTCGCGTGGTCATCTGCTGGCCGCACTGGACGCCTCGCTGGAACGGCTCGGTACGGACTACGTGGATCTGTGGCAGCTCCACGCCTTCGACCCGGTGACTCCGCTGGAGGAGACCCTTCAGACGCTGGAGCTGGCGGTGTCCACCGGGCGCGCACGGTACGCGGGGGTGTCGAACTTCTGCGGCTGGCAGCTCGCCAAGGCGGCGACCTGGCAGCTCGCCTCGCCCGGGGCGCGCACCCGGCTGGCCAGTACGCAGATGGAGTACTCACTGCTGCAGCGGGGCGTGGAGCGCGAGGTGCTGCCCGCGGCACTCGATCTGGGCGTGGGGCTGCTGCCGTCGTCGCCCCTGGGCCGCGGGGTGCTGACCGGCAAGTACCGCACGGGCACCCCGGCCGACTCGCGCGGCGCCTCCGAACTGCTGGCGCCGTTCGTCGAGCCGTATCTCGACGACCCGGCGAGCCGCATCGTGGACGCGGTGGCGACGGCGGCCGACGGGCTGGCAACAACAGCGCTGCAGGTGGCTCTCGCCTGGGTGCGGGACCGTCCCGGAGTGGTGGCCCCGATTGTCGGCGCGCGCAACGCGCAGCAGCTCACGGAGGCATTGTCAGTGGAGGCGCTTAGTCTTCCTGACGAGATCTGCCAGGCGCTCGACGATGTGTCGGCGCCCGTGCACCGCTATCCCGACCAGGACTGGAGCACGCTGTGACTGCGCTTCCCCGGGGGGAATCCCCCGGCCCCTCGGCCGCCGACGACACCGACGTCGTCGGCTCCGCTGCCGCCGTACCCGCCCCGTCCGCCGAGGACGTGGCCGAGGACGTGGGGGCCGACGAGAGCGAGGCGGAGGAGAGGGACGGGACAGCGGAGCCGGCTGCTCCGGAGGGAGCCGACAAGACGGATGCGGTCGGCGCGACGGACGCCGGCACGACGCCCGCTGCCGCCGCGCTCTCGGAGGCCGAGGCCGAGCTGGCCGCCCAGCGGGAGCTGCGGGAGCGGATCGAGAAGCGCAAGGCCGAGAAGGAGGGCCCGATCGCTGCGGGCGCCAAGCTGAGCGGGCAGGCGGCCGATCTGCTGGCGGCGGTGCGTGCCGTGGAGAGCGGCGAGAAGCCCGGCGCCGCGTTCTTCGACTCGCCCGCACCGGCACCGCACCGCGCCGCTCCCGCGCCCCCGCCGGTACGCCCCCGGGAACCCGAGCCGGTGTTCGCACCGCAGGGCGCCTCTCCGGAGGCCGTGGCAGCGGTGACGGCCGTCCTGACGGAGGGCGGGGCACCCGAATCCCTGGCGGTACCGGCGGCGGACACGCTCGGCGCGCAGGCGGCCGACGTGCTGCGCGCGGACCCGTGGCAGCTGCTGGCCGTACCCACCGTCCGGCCCGAGCAGGCGGACGGCTTCGCAAGGACCCTGCTGGGCGCCGCGTGCGGTCCGGACGACGAGCGACGGACGGCGGCGCTGATCGGCTGGCTGCTGGAGCGCGCCGCACTGCAGGGCCACACCGCGCTGGACACGTCGGCGGTGCGTGCCGCGCTCGCCGAGCGTGCGGTGACCGACCCGGATGCGGCCGTGCAGCACGCCGTCGCCGAGGGCGTCGTGCTGGTCTTCCAGGACGGTCCGGACGACCAGGAAGCGGACGGGGATGCAGAGCCCGGGGACGAGGCGTCGGACGGGGCCGGGCAGGAGCCGGCCCAGGTGCTGCTCGGTCTCGAGCGGTACGCGCTGGCCGAGGAGAGCCTCGCCGACGGTCTGGCCCGGCTGGTCAACGCCTGCGAGAAGGACGCCGACTGGTCGGAGGCGGCCACGGCCGCCGGTTCCCAGTCGGCGGCCGAGCTGATCCGTGCGGTCGCGGCCGGTGGCCTGGTCGCGCACACGGGCGGCGACGCGGCGCGGGCGGAACCCGCCGCGCTGATCGTCGCAGCCCGCGCCCTCGGGTTGCGGGCCCTCGGCGCCACCCACAGCGTGGACGGCAGACGGCGGCTGGCCGAGGCGCTCGACGAGCCGTCGGCGGCCGTTACCCTCGCCGGGCTGCTCTCCGGCGCGGAGGGCCCCGGCCGGGACGCGGACGGGGCGATCGCCGTCGATCTGCTGGTCGTGCTGGACGCCCCGCAGCTGGACGTGGAGAGCGCCGCGATTCTGGTGGAGTCCCTCCCCGACGGCGCCCGACTGGTGCTCAGCGGCGACCCGGGGGTGCTGGGCTCGGCGGGTGCGGGGCGGGTGTTCGCGGACGTCCTGGCCGCCCGCGCGTGCCCGCAGGTCGTATCCCGTACGCCGGATCCCGGTCCGATCGGCGAGCTGGTCTCCGGGATCGGAATCGGCGAGCTGAACCAGGTGGCGGCCCCCGGCAAGGAGGTGGTGATCGTCCCCGTGCAGGACGCCGGCGAGGCGGTGCACCGCACCGTGCAACTGGTCGCCGACTCGGTGCCGCGTGCGATCGGCGTCCCGTCGGCCGGCACCCAGGTGATCACCGTCGGGCACGGCGGCTCGGCGGGCACCCGCGCACTGAACGCGGCACTCAAGCAGCGTCTCAACCCCGGTCCCGGTCGGTTCGGCGGCTTCGACCCGGGGGACCGGGTCGTACACGTCCCGACGCCCGGCAGGACCGTGCCCGGGACGGTCGTCTCGGCCGACGCCGAGGGACTGCATCTGGACTGTGCGGGCACGCCGGTCGTCGTACCGCAGGAGCGGGTGGAGTCGTCCGTGCGCCACGGCTGGGCCCTCAGCGCCCACCAGGCGGCCGGGATGCGCTGGCCCGCGGTCGTCGTCGTGCTGCCCGGTGACGCAGCTCAGGGGCTGAGCCGGGCCTGGGTGTACACCGCGTTCAGCCGTGGCGAGCGGCATCTCTCCGTGGTGCACGGGGTGGATCAGGCGCTGCCGCGCGCGGTGGCCCTGCCTCCGTCCGAGGACCGCACGACCCGGCTGCGCACCCTGCTGGAGGCGCAGCAGACGGTCACCGCCTGACGGCCTCCCCCGCGACAGGGAGTGGGCTCCCTGTCGCGGGGGAGGCCGTCAGGTGTCCCGAAACCCTGACGGGACAACCCTTGGGTTCTGTCGTCGAACCGCCGTCGTCGCCCGAAGGGCGGACGCGCGGCGTCCGGTGCGTCGCCGGTGCCCTGGGCGGGGCACCGGCGACGACTGTTTGTCACCGACAGCACACGGTCAGGAGCTGTCGGTCGCCAGGTCGTCCAGTTCCTCGTCGAGTTCGTCCTCGTCGAAGACGGAACTGACGTCGAAGCGGCACACCACCAATTGAGGGTCGGCCTCGTCGAACGGGGCACTGAGCCACTCCCCCGGCTCGGGAAGCTCTTCCGCCGCGGCGACCCAGAGCGTGGAGTCGCCTTCCTCCAGGCCGAACTCCTGGTGCCGGGAGGCGATCTCGTCCGGTTCGTACTCACCGAAGAGCACGCCGAGCGCCGCATGGACACTGGCGCCGACCACGGCGCCGGTCCCGTTGGCGCGGCCGTCCGGGTCCGGGTTGGCAATCCGCTGTGCCTGGGCGAGCAGCCGGGGCGGCTCCACCACCGCATAGTCGCGGCGGATCAGCACGCTGAGCGCCTTCGGCTCCTCGGGACCGCCGTACGGCGGCAGGGAGTCGTCGGCGCCGGGGATCTCGAAGGGAGTGACCTCGTCATAGCGGTCGTAGAGGAGTTCGTCGTAGACCTCGGCCGCGGCGGCCAGTGCATTGAACGCCTCGTAGACGGCGGGGTCGTCGTCCCCGGACCGGCGCTCGACCGCCGCGAGGTGATGGTCGAGCGCGGCTTTGACCGCATCGGCGGCGGCGCGTACCTCGGCAGCGGTGGGCTGCGCAGCATCAGACATAGTACAGACGCTATCCGTACACGGCCTCTGCCCGCACAATAGATGCGATGCCGGAATACGAATTTGTCGATGTGTACGTACCGCGCGGGGTCTCCCGGAAGGAAACCGCCCGCCTGCTGACCGACCATGCCGAGTACGGGCACTGGGAGTTGGACCGATTGACGCTGCGTCGTGACGGCAGCCGCAGGGTGCGGCTGCGGCGGCGGATCATTCGCCAGCTACGCGCCACCTGGTGAGACGAGCGGGCCCCGCATCCGCGGGCCCGCTCGTCTTCGTCCGGCCTGTCCCGGTGCCGCAGCCCGTTGTTACGCGGCCATACGGGAGCGGCGGTACAGCACCGTACCCGCGCCCGCCAGCAGCAGACCCGCGCCCGCGGGGACCAGCAGGTCGAGCACGCCCGCTCCGGTGTGGGCGAGCTGCGGCTCGGGCGCGTTCGGCACGCCTCGCGGTCCGGGTACTTCGGGCTTCTCGGGGGTGAGCGGGGTGAGCGGGGTGACCGGGGTGACCGGAACGTCCACCGGGGGCGTGCTCACGTCGGCGTCGTTCTCGCACGTGTTGCCGGTTGCGTGGCTGAGCAGTCCGCCGATGGTGACACTGCCCCCGCAGGCGTTCACGGGGACGTCGACGGGGACCTGGATGGTGTTGCCCGAGAGAAAGCCGGCCGACCCGTTCGCGTACCCCTCGGCCGTGGCGCCGCTGAAGCTTTCGTTGCCTCCGGCCCGGTGCTTGCCCATTCCGGCGCGGTACTCGCGGGTCAGGTTGCCCATGTCGCGGCCGGCCGCTGCGTGGCGGCCCGATGCCTGCGCACCCGACGCCTGGGCGCCCGAGCCGTGCCGCCCCGCCGAGGCACTGTTTCCCGAACTGATTCCGCAAGCGTTTCCGGCCGCCGGATCGAGCAGTCCGACAACACTCACGGAGTTACCGCATACGTTGACCGGGACGTCGACCGGGATCTCCACCGAATTCCCCGACAGCACCCCCGGGGAATTCGACACGTCGCCGGCCGCTCCCGCGTCGGCGTGGGCGTATCCGCCACTCAGCGCGAGCACTCCGCCCGCTGCCGCCATGGTCATCAGGCCTTTACGCGTGACCTGTCGCATAGGTTTCCCTGCCTTCTACCTTCCGGAATACCCCCGGACGTGACCGTGCGGGGGTGGAGCGCCCAGCGGCCCCGGAGCGCATGGCGTGCGCTCCGGGGCCGACCGGGCTCAAACCCTTACGGGTTGACGCCCAACGTCAGGAGTTGGCGCAGTAGTTGCCGGAGGCGGGGTTCAGCAGCCCGACCACGGAGACCGTGTTGCCGCACAGGTTCACCGGCACGTGCACGGGAACCTGGATGGTGTTGCCCGAGACCACACCGGCGCTGCCGACCGCGGCACCCTGGGCGCCCGAGTCGGCGACGGCCATACCCGCACCCGCGAGCACCAGACCACCGGTGACTGCCGCAGCGGCGGCGATCTTCTTGATCATTATTCCTCCTAGTTGCCAATACGGTCCCAGCCGCGGACCGCATCACCTGTAACGAGGAATAAGTAGTCGGGCTACGAGGCGATGACCCCTTTCACTCGTTCCGGTCACGTACGTACACGCTGGCGATTACCGGCGGAACAGGGCGCGGTAATTCAGCAGTTGTCGATGAAACGGTCGAGCACCCGCGCACCGAACTGCAGGCCGTCGACCGGTACCCGCTCGTCGACACCGTGGAACATGCCCGCGAAATCGAGCTCCGGCGGCAGCTTCAGCGGGGCGAACCCGAAGCAGCGGATGCCGAGGTCGGCGAAGGACTTGGCATCCGTGCCGCCGGAGAGCATGTACGGGACGGCGCGGGCGATCGGGTCCTCCGCCTTCAGCGCGACCTGCATCGCGTCGACCAGGGAGCCGTCGAAGCCGGTCTCCAGCGCCTTGTCGCCGTGCACGTCCTCGCGCTTGACCCGCGGGCCGAGGATCCGGTCCAGGTCGGCCAGGAACTCGTCCTCGAAGCCGGGCAGGAAACGGCCGTCGACGTGGGCGACGGCCTGGCCGGGGATCACGTTCACCTTGTAGCCGGCGCTGAGCATGGTGGGGGCGGCGGAGTTGCGGAGGGTGGCGCCGATCATCTTGGCGATGCCGCCCAGCTTGGCGAGCGTGGCGTCCATGTCCTCCGGGTCGAGGGGGGTGCCGAGCGCGTCGGACAGTTCGTCGAGGAAGGACCGTACGGTCTTGGTGACCCTGACCGGCCACTTGTGCCGGCCGAGCCGCCCGACCGCCTCGCAGAGCTCGGTGATCGCGTTGTCGCCATTGGTCATCGAGCCGTGCCCGGCGGTGCCGTCCACGGTGAGCCGCATCCAGTGCATGCCCTTCTCGGCCGTCTCCACGAGATAGAGCCGCAGCTTCTCGTTGACCGTGAAGGAGAAGCCGCCGACCTCGCCGATCGCCTCGGTCACGCCGTCGAAGAGGTCCGGGTGCTTGTCGACGAGATACCGCGCACCGTACGTACCACCGGCCTCCTCGTCGGCGAGGAAGGCCAGCACGATGTCGCGCGGGGGCTTGCGGCCACTGCGCATCCGGTCACGGACGACCGCGAGGGTCATGGCGTCCATGTCCTTCATGTCGACGGCGCCGCGCCCCCATACACAACCGTCCGTGACCTCGCCCGAGAACGGGTGGTGCGTCCAGTCCTGGGCGTTGGCCGGGACGACGTCGGTGTGCCCGTGGATGAGCAGCGCGGGCCTGGACGGGTCCTCGCCCTCGATCCGGGCCACGGTCGAGGCACGGCCCTGGTGGGATTCGAAGATCTTCGGTTCGAGCCCGACCTCGGCGAGCTTCTCCGCGACGTACTCGGCGGCCGCCCGCTCACCCGGGCCGGAGTGGTCTCCGTAGTTGCTGGTGTCGATCCGGATCAGCTCACGACAGAGGTCCACGACCTCGTCCTCGCCGGAGAGGCCGCCGGCCTTGTTCGTCTCGCTCACGCTGCTTCCTTCCGCTGTCACCCTGGTGCTCCCTCACATCCTCCCGCGCCCGGCCCGCACGCCCAAGGGCGCCTGTCCCCCGTCACGCGCCGTTCACACGGCCAGTGGCGTGATCGAGCACCCCCGATTGTTTGCTATTGTTTTCCACGTCGGAGCGGGCACGGCCCGCCTGACAGACACCTTGTCCGGGTGGCGGAATGGCAGACGCGCTAGCTTGAGGTGCTAGTGCCCTTTATCGGGCGTGGGGGTTCAAGTCCCCCCTCGGACACCAGCAGAGACCCCAGTTGATCTGGGGTTTTTCTGTATCTCGGGCTATGGCATGGCCAACCGCGTGCCCAACAGCCGAGCGAATCCGCTGGTCGGACCAGGGACAGGCGGAGTCGGCCCGGCCTGGAGGCAGCCGGCCGGCGCGCTCCGTTCTGTCGTCGCCGTCCTTGGTCAGCTTCCGGGGCCGGTAGGTGTTGTCCTCTTCGACCACGACCCAGCCCAGTTCGGTGGTCCCTCATCCCAGGGAATGAGGGACCACCTCATCCCAGAGCCTCACTGCGCCGGATGCCGGTAGCGGCGTGGACCGTACACAGCGTCGTCCAGGGTCGGGTACTTCTGTTCCTGTGCACGGAGCACAGCCCTTCGGCAGGGCCGGACAGTGAGGCAGGCGCGGGGTGGGATCCTTTCAGTACTCCGCGGATCCGGCTAACCTGCCCCTCGCATGTGCTCTACGTGGGGGGAGGGTCACCATGCCCATCAGACCGCAGTACCGGCGGGTATCCGCCCTGCAGCGGCAGTTCTTCAACCGAGAGGGCCTGCTTTCAGCCTATGACGAGGAACTGAGAGCCGTGGGCGAGGGCCCTCGGATCCTGAACGTGGTCGGCGTCGGCGGTATCGGCAAGTCGCGGCTGCTCCAGGAGTTACGCAACCGCACCCCGGACAGCTGCCGCACCGCCCGGCTCGATCTGCAGCTGCCGACCATGCGGCAACAAGAGGACGCGCTCGCTGTGTTGCGCATGGAGTTCGGCGCGCAAGGTGTGCAGTTCGACCGGTTCGACATCGCCTACGCGGTGCTGTGGCAGCGGGTACATCCGCAGCTGCAGCTGAATCCGAAGAACACCCCCTTCGCCGAGGAGAGCGACATCCTCTCCAAGATCCTCGACGATGCGATGGGCCTGCCAGTCTTCGGCACGGCGGCCGGGCTGGTGCGGCTGACCGGACGCGCGATCAAGAACCGGCAGCGTCGCCAGCGGATTGAGGCCGATCCCACGCTGCATGAGCTCGACAGCCTGAGCAACGCCGAGCTGGGGCACGCGGTCTCGTACCTCTTCGCGGAAGAACTGCGGGCCTCGGCGGCGGCCCGGCCGTACGTCGTGTACGTGGACGCCTACGAGGCGCTCGTGCCCACCCCCCTGCCAGGTGGCCGCAGCTACGGATCCGACGCCTGGCTGCGCGACCTGCTGGGCCAGCTCCAGGGTGGCCTCACCGTTCTCGCCAGCCGCGAAGCGCTGCGGTGGGCGGCGTACGACCCCGAATGGGAGTCGGCGATCCGTCGGGCGGATGTCGACGGGCTGCCCATGTCGGCCAGGCTGGACCTGCTGGCTCAGGCCGGGATCACGGAGATTCCACGGCAGCGCTCGATTGCCGAGGCCAGCGAGGGCGTTCCCTTCTACCTGCACCTCGCGGTCGACACCCATCTACAGAACCCGGCCCGTCCGGAGCACGCGGGCACCTCTGAGGAGATCGTCCAGCGTTTCCTCCAGCACGTCGCCCCGGACGAGGTGCGGATCCTCGAGCTACTCAGTGTGGCCCGGACCTTCGACTTCGGTGTGTTCCAGGCCATCGGACGAGACTTCGACGTACCCGCCAACCTGTTGATCTGGGAGTCGCTCACCGCCTACTCGTTCGCCTATCCGCTGCCCGAGGGCTGGTACCGGCTGCACCAGCTCATGATCAGGGCGCTGCAGCGCCACCTCTCGCCCGCGGTCCAGAAGCATGTCCACAGCACGCTGCGGGCCCACTGGGAGACCTTGGCGGACCGGATCGAGCACGGGACGCGGCGCACTTCCGGCATGGCCCGTCTTTCACCGCTGCGCGAGGCGGTCTACCACGGACTGCACGCCGCGGACATCACTCCGGAGCAGATCCAGAGACACGCCGACCGCGCCGTCGGCCTGAGTGGCAGACAAGCCGTCGACGGTATGGTGAAGGACCTGCGTGATCATCTCGTGGCGCTGGGCGGAAGCCCGGCCGGCGGTGTGCACGACGAGACGGTCTCCGGCCTGCGCGACGCGGCGGACTGCCTCGACGCTGAGTCGAAACTGGAGCTCGGCGACACGGCCGGCGCGATCGACCTCACCCCGCGCCTGGATCTCCCCGTGCGTTCCCTCGTCTCCGCGCGGCTCGCCCTGGCCGGTGCCAACGCTCGGCGCATCGCCGGGGAGAGCGGCCTGGCTGCCTCGATCTTCGAACGCGTCTGGGGGGAACACGAGGGCGAGGCACGGTCGGCGGCCGGGTACTGCGTCGCCGACATCCGCATGTGGCAGGGCGATTTCAGCGGCGCGTTCGCGCTGGCCGAGGAGGTGCACGGGATCTGTTCGCCGCAGGGCAGGGTGATCCACGGCGATCTCAAGCGGCTGATGCACCTCGGTCACCGCTTTCTGATGGACTTCGACAACTCGGCGCGCCTCCTGATCGAGGCGGAGGCCGAGTACCGGGCGGCGAACGCGATCGTCGGCCTGGCCAACATCCGAACGAACTGGGCCGAGCTGTACGCCTTCACCGACCCGGCGGCGGCCGTCGACGCGGCCACCGCCGCCCTGGAGGTCCAACGCGACCTGGGCGCCCAGCACGAGATCGGCAAGGCCTACACGGCCATGGCCATGGCCCAGACCCGGCTGGGTCAGTACGACAGGGCCGCGTCCTCCTTCCTCAACGCCAACGCCGCCCTCGACCGGGCGGGCTACCGCTCGGGGCGGGCCCGGGCGGACATGTTCCGGGCGTTCCTGATGCTGCGGCAGGGAGACCAGCGGGCGGCAGGAGAGCTGCTCCTGCACGCCGCGAGGGAGTTCGAGGCGTGCCAGGTCTATCCTTCGCTGATCCTGGCGATTCATCGCGCCGCCGAGCGGATGGAACTGAGCCAACCTGAGCTGGTGGCCGCGGCGGACCGGGCGCGCCCCGCCCTACGGCCGCTCGGCTCACTGGACGACCTGCAGCGCCGCACGGACTCCGTCCTTTCGGTGTTTCTCGAGGAGACCGCGTGAACTGGTTGGAGCTCTACGAGCAGGCGCTGGAGTCGGGCGAGGCCGCGGCCGGCTACTACAACCGCAACGTGGGGGTGCGGACCTCCGAGGGGAAGGTCAACGTCCGCATTCCTCTCGCGGCCGCGGACACCATGGACGTACGGGTGTGGCACGAGGAGGACGTGCTGGCCTGTATCCGGCCGTACGTCAGCCAGGCGCCGGAACTGCGCCACGTCTCGCTGGATCCCCGCTTCCAGGTCCACCACTTCATCGAGGGGCGTGTACTCGACAGTTTTTCGCCCCGGGGCAGCGCCGTTCCCGCGCACGTGATCGGCGATGTTGTGGGCGTGATGGACCAACTGGCCCGCATTCCCCGCGAGAAGGCTCCGGCGCTGCCTGCCGACTGGCCGGACTCCGGCGACAGCGGCGGTTTCGGCCGGCGGCTCGCGGCGTTGACGCAGCAGGTCTACGACACCCACCAGGAGGAGTACGCCGCTGTCTTCGAGGATTTCGGCATCCCGGCCGAGCCGCTCGCGGTCCTGGAGCCGCTGTGGGACGGGCTGGCCCAACGGCCCTTCGCGGTCCTGCACTCCGATCTCCACCGCAAGAACATGATCGTCTCCGGCGGGCTGACCTGGTTCCTGGACTGGGAGCTGGCGCTGTGGGGCGATTCCCTGTACGAGATCGGCATCCATTTCCACAAGATGGACTACCCCGCGGAGCAGCGGGCCGAGGTCTTCCAACAATGGCGGGCCCGCCTTCCCGCGTCCTCCACGGTGGGGCCGGTGGCGGACCTCGACCTTTACCTGGCCCATGAGCGCATCAAGTCGGCGATCGTCGACACCGTCCGCTATTCGAAGCAGCTCGTCGGCGCCGACCGGTCCACGCGTGAGTTCCTCACAGGCCGTCTCGCGCGCAAACTCAACGTCGCCCGTGTTGTGTGGGGCTCAGCCCCGGACATGACCCGGGTGCGGGTTGCTCAAACCCTGGCGCCGTGGGTAGAGAGACAGCCATGGACGCCCTAGCTCTGTACGAAGAGGCTTGCGCGCACGAGAGCGCGCTGACCGGGTTCTACAACCGCAATGTCCGGGTGGAAGCGGACTCGGGGCCCGTACTGGTGCGGACCCCCGAGCCTGTTTCCGAGCCCATGGATCTCACGCTCTGGCCGGAGCCCGCCGTGCTCGAAGCGATCCGCCCGTACATCTCCCAGGCGCCGCGGCTGGTTCACGCCAGCGCGGACCCCGGATTCCAGATCCACGAGTTCATCGAGGGCCGCCGGGTCGACGAACTCGCGCCGGACGGCAAACCGCTGCCGGACGTGGTCTTCGACGGCGTCGAGCGATTCTTCGGCGAGATGCTGCGCGTTCCGTTCTCCGCACTCCCCGCGGTGCCTGACGACTGGCCCGGTGACGGTGACACGAAGGCGTTCGCACTGCGCCTGCTGGCCTTCGTCCGGGGGGTGCGCGCCCGCGCGGACGCGGCTCTGGACTCCTTGTACGAGGTGCTGGGCGTCCCGGCGGACCCCTGCGGCCCCCTGCTGGAGCGGGCGGTGCGAGAACTCACCGATCGACCCTTTCGGCTGCTGCACGCGGACATCCACCGCAAGAACATGATCCTCACCGACCGGGACGGGGTCGCCTTCCTCGACTGGGAGCTCGCCCTGTGGGGCGATCCGGTGTACGAACTGGCCGATCATCTGCACAAGACGTCGTACACGGCGGTGGACCGGCATAGACTCCTGGCGTGCTGGGAGCGGGCGGCTCCCGCCCAGTGCCGCACGGCCTGGCGGCCGGACCTCGAGTTCTATCTCGCCTACGAGGCGATGAAGTCCGCGGTGGCGGACACGGTCCGCTGGGGGCGTCGGATCGCTCAGGCGCCCGGGGCGCGTGAGCGCCGGGCTCTGGCGGAGGAGCTCCGGGCTAAGCTCGTCGCGGCAAGCCCGCACTGGGACGGTGGCCGGCCGCCCGCCGCACCGGAGATCGAGAGCGCCGCGGCATACTGGCTCGACTCGACGCGGGCCGCGGGTCCGGTGGTCGGGCGAGGGTGACCTGGCCGGGTGCGAGCGCACATTGGACCAGCCGAGAAGTACCAAGTTCTACGGCGCGGCGCTGTTCCTGGACAACCTGTACGTTGTCGACACCCCAGCTTCTTCCCGAGCATCGGCGCGGTGAATCCGTCCTTGACCGCCATCGCCAACGCCCTGCGGGTCGGCGACCATATCGTCGAACGGCTCCGTTGACGTGCGGCGGCGGACCTACAGGGTGTCGCCGGGTGCCCGGCCGGCCTGCGCACCGGGGGCCGCGGAGGGCACGGGCGCCGTCAGCCCCCGGTAGCGAAGCCGGGGAAGAGCGTCATCCCCCCGTCGACGTAGAGCGTGGTGCCCACGACGTAGTCGAGAAGGTCGGACGCCACCGCGACGACGGCGTTGGCGATGTCGTCCGGATCTCCGACCCGCCGGTACGGGATCAGCCGCAGGAGGTCGGCCTCCGCCTCGGGGGTGTTCCAGGCGTCCTTGTTGATGGGGGTGCGGATGGCGCCGGGTGCGATGGCGTTCACCCGGATCCGCTGCGGCGCCAGCTCCTGGGCGAGGGTCTGCATCAGCATGCCCACGCCGCCCTTGGAGGAGGCGTAGTTGACATGGCCCGCCCAGGGGATGATCTGGTGGACCGAGCTCATGCAAATGATCTTCCCGGCCGCCCGGGAGATCTCCGGGACGACACCGCGCCGCACGAACTCCTTGGTGGCCTCACGCGCGCAGAGGAACTGGCCGGTGAGGTTGACGTCGATGACCTTCTGCCACTGGGCGAGCGTCATGTCCACCGTCGGCGCATCCCGTTGGAGGCCTGCGTTGGCCACCATGATGTCGATGGTGCCGAGCTCCTCGACCATGCGGGCGACCATGTCGACGACCTGGTCCTCCTGCGACACGTCGGCCTCGTGGGCGTAGGCGCGGACCCCGAAGCCCTTGATCTCGTCCACGACCTTCTCGGCCTCGTCCGCGCCGGCCACGTAGTTGACGACGACATCCGCGCCGGCCCGTCCGAGCGCGATCGCGGTCGCCTTGCCGATGCCCGAATTCGCCCCGGTCACCAGCGCTTTCTGCCCCGCCACGAGTCGCGCGGACATGGCGCCCCGCGCCTCACCGGTACTTCCAGCCACCACGACTTCTCCTTCGGCACTCCGTGCGGCCCGTCGGTCGGCAGACAACGCCGCCGGGCGGGCCGTCGGGGGCCCGGCAGTCGCTTGGAGGAAGGGCGACGCAGTGCCACTGCGCCGGCCTCTCGGGAGCCGAAGGGCCGGAATCGGAAAGTGAGCCGCTTCGCGCCACACCTCCAAAGGAGGGGATCACCGAACCCGGCGGGCGGGCCGGACCGGCGCGCGGAACGGTCGCGGCCGGAAGGGAATCTCACGCGGCCGGGCCAGTGACGCCGCGACCGGCCCCGGCGCTCCGGCCGCATCGGTGGCGGCGGTCGGTCCGGGCCCGCCGCCCTCACTTGACGAGCTGGTAGATGCTGTTGGCGACCAGCCACAGCCCCAGCAGAAGTGACAGCGACACGATCGCCTGGTCCTGATGGCTGTCGAGCCAGCTGAGCAACCCTCGTAGCTTTACCTCTGCCGAAACGGGCGAAAAGGTGGTGTACAGCTCCATCGCCAGCAGGCTGGACGTGGCCAGCACACAGAACCCCGTGAGGGCCAGCGTGGACGCCACCGAGGAGAGATCCGCTCTCACTGCCGTGGCGGCTCCGGCACCGACCATGGCCCAGGGCTGCAGCAGGACCGCCAGTCCGGCCGCCGTCCATCCGGACGCGCGGTCCAGTCCCGCCATCCACTTGGGTGAGCGACGGGGGCGAGGCGGACTTCGCCGCTTGTGTTCGCCGTACGCGACGAGCCCCACGCCCAGGGCCAGCTTGGCCGCGAGCGCCGCCGTCGACGGAACACTCTGGCGCGCCGGGGGCGTGCCGCCGGTCAGAAGGATCACGGCAGAGATCACCAGCACGAGGCTGCCGAGCCACGACAGGATGAACGCCAGCCCCTTGCGTACACCTCTGTCGGCGGAGAGCAGCAGGATGAAGGCGCTGTTGTGAATGGGCCCGAGCGTGATGGCCGTGCCGATGAGGACGAGGTCAACGACCATCGCTGCCGGCCGCGTAGCCGGTCCCGTCCTGGGGCCCCTGGCCGCGCGGCTTTCCGAGGCCGTGGGTCTCGGGCCCGCCGGACAGCAGAGACCGCGTCTCGCCCCGGTTCTCGGACATCGCTGCCCTCCGTAGTGTCTGCCCACGGCCGGAGATCGGACCGCGCGGGCGCGGGCGCGGGTCGTGGTGGGGACGTCGATCGCACCGCATCTCGACTGTGTTGGCCGGACATCACCGCGTCAAGCCGGCCACGGCGCCGATGGGCCGAATGTGTTTCGGTGGGTTCCGCACGGCTGCCGACGCAGGTCCACCGGGACCGCGGGTCGTCGCCCGCTCGTTCCCGGTCCGGTGGCCGCCGGTCCGACACCGCCGGTGAGCTGCGCCGACGCTGTGACAGGATGACCGCCACCATGACCACCAGCACCGTCAGCAGCTGCCGCGCCCAGGGCGCCGACGCACCGGCCGGGACCTCGCGATGAGGGGCCGGGCGAAGCCTCCGTCGGCGCCCCTGCCGCAGCAGGACGGGATCGACCCGGTGCGGGTACGGCTCCCCGAGGATCCGGGCGGGGAGTGGGCGACGGTCCGTGACCATCTGCTGGCGCGGTTCGGCGGTGCGATCGGGGCGGACCGGGTGGACGCCATGCTCGCCGAGGGCAGGTTCGTCTCGGTGCAGGGGCCCGTGGCGTCCGACGAGCTGTACACGGCGGGCCGGTATCTCTGGTTCCACCGGGACTTCGCGCCGGAGGAGCCGGTGCCGTTCCCCGTCGGTGTCGTGTACCGAGACGCGCATCTCGTCGTCGCCGACAAGCCGCACTTCCTCGCCACGACACCGCGCGGCCGGCACATCACCGAGACAGCGGTGGCCCGGCTCCGCCGCGAGCTGGCTCTGCCGTCGTTGCAGCCCGCGCACCGGCTGGACCGGCTTACGGCGGGCCTGGTGCTCTTCGTCGTACGGCCCGAGGAGCGGGGCGCGTACCAGACGCTGTTCCGCGACAAGCGGGTGCGCAAGGAGTACGAGGCGGTGGCACCGTACGACCCGGCGCAGGCCTTCCCGCGCACCGTTCGCAGCCGGATCGTCAAGGAGCGCGGGGTGATCGCGGCCCGGGAGGAGCCGGGCGAGGCGAACAGCGAGAGCCGGATCGAGCTGCTGGAGCACCGGGCGGGGCTGGGCCGCTACCGGTTGCTGCCCGCCACCGGGCGCACCCACCAGCTGCGGGTCCATATGAACAGTCTCGGGCTGCCGCTCGTCCATGATC
This sequence comes from Streptomyces sp. NBC_00873, assembly GCF_045207415.1. NCBI lineage: Bacteria > Bacillati > Actinomycetota > Actinomycetes > Kitasatosporales > Streptomycetaceae > Streptomyces > Streptomyces sp. NBC_00873. The sequence goes on along the minus strand of NZ_CP108803.1, from coordinate 7,250,107 downwards.
CGGTCTATCCGGTGGTCGAACCGGAGGGGGCGGCGGACGACTGGACGCGTCCGCTGCAACTCCTTGCCCGGGTACTTGAGTTCACCGATCCGGTCACGGGCCGGCCGCGCCGCTTCGAGAGCGGGCTGCGGCTCTCCGCGTGGCCGGACCGGTGATCCCCTGACGTCAGTGCCCGCGGGCGATCCACTCGTCGAGGTGCGGCGCCTCGGCGCCGATCGTGGTGGAGTCGCCGTGTCCGGTACGGACGGTGGTGTCCGCCGGCAGTGCGAGCAGCCGGTCCCTGATCGACGCGACGATCGTCGGGAAGTGGGAGAACGACCGCCCGGTGGCGCCGGGCCCGCCCTGGAAGAGCGTGTCCCCCGTGAAGACGGTGGACAGCTCGGGGGCGTACAGGCAGACCGCTCCCGGGGCATGACCGGGCGTGTGGAGGACCTGGAGCATGGTCCCGGCGATCTGCAGTTCCTGGCCCTCCGCCAGTTCGGCGTCGGGCGTGCGGTCCGGGTGGGTCTGCTTCCACAGCGGCAGGTCGTCGGGGTGCAGCAGGATCGGCGCACCCGTGGCGTCGGCGAGGGCCGGGGCCGCGTCGATGTGGTCGTTGTGGGCGTGCGTGCAGACGATGGCACGCAACGTGCGGCCGCCGAGCGCGTCCTCGATGGCGACCGGATCATGGGCGGCGTCGATGACGATCGCCTCGGTGTCGTCGCCGATGATCCAGACGTTGTTGTCGACGTCCCACTCGCCGCCGTCGAGGGCGAAGGTGCCGGAGGTGACGAGGTGGTCGATGTGGGCCGTCATCAGAACACCACCACCGAGCGCAGCACGTCGCCGTCGTGCATCCGGGTGAATGCCTGTTCGACGTCGCCGAGCCCGATGGTCTCCGTGACGAACGCACCGAGGTCGATCCGGCCCTGCTGGTGCAGGTCGATGAGCATCGGGAAGTCGCGCGAGGGGAGGCAGTCGCCGTACCAGGACGACTTGAGCGAGCCGCCGCGGCCGAACACGTCGATCAGCGGCAGTTCGAGCTGCATCTCCGGGGTGGGGACGCCGACCAGGACGACCGTGCCGGCAAGGTCGCGGGCGTAGAACGCCTGCTTGTACGTCTCCGGGCGGCCGACCGCCTCGATGACGACATCGGCGCCGTTGCCGCCGGTCAGGGCGCGGATCGCCTCGACCGGGTCGGCGGTGCGGGAGTTGACGGTGTGCGTGGCACCCATCTTCTTCGCCGTCTCCAGCTTGCGGTCGTCGATGTCCACCGCGATGATCCTCGCGGCGCCGGCCAGCCGGGCGCCCATGACGGCCGCGTCGCCGACACCGCCGCAGCCGATGACGGCGACCGAGTCGCCACGGCCGACCTCGCCGGTGTTGATCGCGGCCCCGATGCCCGCCATGACGCCGCAGCCGAGCAGCCCGGCGGCGGCCGGGGAGACCTCGGGGTCGACCTTGGTGCACTGGCCCGCGGCGACCAGGGTCTTCTCCGCGAACGCTCCGATACCGAGCGCGGGTGACAACTCGGTGCCGTCCAGCAGCGTCATCTTCTGCTTGGCGTTGTGGGTGTTGAAGCAGTACCAGGGGCGGCCGCGCCGACACGCCCGGCACTGCCCGCAGACCGCACGCCAGTTGAGGATGACGAAGTCGCCGGGCTCGACGTCCGTAACCCCCTCGCCGACGGACTCCACGATGCCCGCGGCCTCGTGGCCGAGGAGGAACGGGAAGTCGTCGTTGATGCCACCCTGCTTGTAGTGCAGGTCGGTGTGACAGACGCCGCACGTCTGGATCTTCACCACGGCCTCACCGGGACCGGGGTCCGGGATCACGATCGTCTCGACCCGTACCGGCTCGTTCTTTCCCGGTGCGATGACCCCTTGCACCTGCTGCGCCATACCGTGGTCTCCCTTGTCGTGACGGTCCCGGCTTCTCTGATGTTCGACCGACATCCGAAGATCGAACACGAACAACCGTACGCGGTCGTGGGTGTCCCGGCAGCGGCGGCACGGTGGCGCGCGGGAGGCGGCCCCCACCGGAGGCTCCGCGGGGGCCGCCTGCCGGCGGGTCAGGCCTCCAGGTCGTGGACCCGGCGCCCGCCGACGTACGTCTGGAGGACGCGGGTGGCGCCGATCTCCTCGGGCGGGCCCGCGTACGGGTCGCGGTCCAGGACCGCCAGGTCGGCGAGGGCCCCAGCGCAACCGACGATGGCGTCCTGCCACGCGGTGATCCCGTACGAGTGGAGCAGGCGCTGGGCACGGAGCAGGGCGGCGAGCCGGTCGGCGGGGGTGGAGCGCGGGGTGTGGCGGGCGACCAGGTCCATGGCGCCCTCCTGGAGGAGTCCGGTGGGCTCGCCCCGGTCGTCGCGCTCGATGCGGCCGTCGGCGGGGTCCGGGGTGTCCCGGGTGATGCCGGCGAGCGTCAGGGCGCAGGTGTTGACCCAGGCGCCGTGGTGGTCGCAGTTGACCAGGAAGACGGGCCGGTCGGGTACGACGGTGTCGAGCAGGTCCCTGGTCGGGCTGCCGCCGTCGAAGGCATCCATGGACCAGCCGCCGCCGGTGATCCACTCCTGGTCGGGGTGGCTGTCGGCGTACGCCCGCACGGCGGCGAGCGTGTCCGTCGCCGTACGGGCGTCCGTGAGGTTGCACTGGGCGAGTTCGAGACCGGCTGCGACGGGGTGGACGTGCGCGTCCTGGAAGCCGGGGACGAGCAGCCGGCCGGCGAGGTCGACGACTTCGGTTCCGGGGCCGATCAGTTCGCGCACCTCGTCGTGGCCGACGGCGGTGATGCGGTCGCCGGTGACGGCGACGGTGGTGGCGCGGCTGCGTGCGGCGTCCATGGTGAGGACCGGGCCGCCGGTGAGGACGAGATCGGCGGGGGCATGGTGCATGGGTTGTTCCGTTTCGGCAAGGGCCGCGCGGGGCGCGAGGGTGTCAGGAGTACGGGGGGTCAGACCGCTTCGGCGACTGCCGGTTCGGCGACTGCCGGTTCGAAGGCGGCGAGGGAGCGGCCGGTGGTGAAGTACGGGGACTTCCTTACCCACTTGGCCCAGGCCGCCGCACCCACACCGGTCAGCAGCATGACCGCCGGGCAGAACAGCATGAACCAGCCGTTGTCCGGGCTGATCTCGAAGTGGTCGGCGGAGGTGTAGAAGGACCAGCAGAGGTAGCCGCCGAGGCCGAGCAGCGCGGCGGCACTGAGCACCGGGATCACCACGGCCCGCAGGGCCTCGGACCGGCTCTCGCGCAGCGCCCCGCGGAAGCGGGCGGCGGCGGCCAGCGCGGTGAGCGCGTAGTAGAGCGAGACGACGACGCCGATCGCGTTGACGGAGGCCATGATGAGGTCGCCGACCTTCGGAATGACCAGGGACAGGACGGCGATGGCGGCGGCGACACAGCCGATCACGACCGTTCCGGCTGCCGGTGTGCCGTACCGCGGGCTGACCTTGGTCCAGAGCGGGCCGAGCGTACGGTCCCGGCTCATCGCGAACATGCCGCGCACGGTCGGGATCACACCGGACTGGAGGGAGGCCACGGCGGAGAAGGTGAGAGCGATCAGCGGGAGCGCGGCGAGGGGCTGGTGGGCAAGCCGGTCGCCGAAGTACGTGAGCCCCTGGGCACCGTGACCGGTCAACTCGTCCAGCGAGAGGACACGCTGGAAGGCGAAGGAGCCCAGGAGGAAGAGGCCGAGCATGGTGACCAGAGTGATGAGTCCGGCCCTGGAGGCGTCCTGCGGGTCGCGGACCTCCTCGTTGACGCTGAACGACGACTCGAACCCCCAGTAGCAGAAGACCGAGAGGAGAAGCCCCTGGACGAGCTGCTGTCCGGAGGGGATGGTGAACGGGTTGATCCAGTCCAGGCTGAACGGGTGCGGGCCGACGGCCAGTCCGTATCCGCAGAACCCGAGCAGCACGGCGTACTCGAAGACGAGGAGGTACTTCTGCAGGTTGGCGGCGGACCGGGTGCCGATGATCGCGGTGACGGTGACGACGACGAGGACGACGATGCCGAGGACGGTCGACTGGGCGGTGGAGTCCGGGTCGAGGCGGAGCCCGGCGAGGCGGTGCAGCCCGCCCTCGCCCGCGAGTTGGAGCAGTGCGGAGCCGGTGACGGTCGTGGTGTACGAGAGGAAGACGACCGTGGAGACGATGCCGATCCAGCCGACGAGGAAGCCGAGCCAGGGGCTCAGGGAGCGGCCGACCCAGACATAGCCGCTGCCCATGTTGGGCTCGACCCGGTTGAGCCGGGAGTAGGCGCTCGCGATACCGAGGACGGGCAGGAAGCCCAGCAGCATGATGATCGGCAGGTGCAGGCCGACGGCGCCCGCGGTGACGCCCAGGCCGATGCCGATGCTGGTGGTCGCGGCGGTGGAGGAGGCGGCGATGGCGAATCCGTCGACGACGCCGAGGCTCTTCTTGAGGGTCGTGGCCGCTGGTGGGTCGCTGCCGTAGGGGGTGGGTGAGGCCGTCACGGTGACTCCTTCGCCGAGGGGCGCTTTTCGGCCCCGATGGCGGCACATCGAACTCCTCGGGGGTTCCGCGCGTCAACGCCGTTGTCATAAGGTGCCCGCATGAGCGCGAGCGAGCGGGTGGTGCCGGAGAGTGCGCGGCGCCGCAGGCGCCCCACCAAACAGGGCACGGTGCTGTCGGAGCAGCTGATCATCAAGACGGTGCTGCGGCTGATCGGCGAGCACGGGGCGGCGGCGCTCACCGTGCGCCGGCTGGGCGCGGCGCTGGGCTGCGACCCGAGCGCGGTCTACCGGTACTTCCGGGACACGGACGAGCTGCTGCTGGCGGTGGCCGACGAACTGATCGGCCGTACCCTGCGCGACTGGCGGGCCACCGGGGACTGGCGGGCCGACCTGCGTGACCTGGGGCTTCGCATGCACGCCAACTATCTGGCGCATCCGCAGGCGGCGATGCTGACGTGTGCGCGGGTCACCGGTCGTACGCACGAGATCCAGGCCGTGGAGACCATCCTCGGGATTCTGCGCGGGGCGGGATTCCCGGACGGGGAGGCGGCGCGGATCTACCACGTGTTCGTGGACCAGACGCTGTCGTTCGCCGCGCTGGACGCGTCGACGCTGGTGCTGTCGGAGCGGGCCCGCGCGCTGGAGGTCCAGGCGTGGCAGGAGACGTACGCACGACTGCCGGCCGCCGAGCATCCGAACATCGCGGCGATCGCGCCTGTCCTGGTGGCGGAGATGGACCGGAGCGGGTATGCGGCGGCACTGGAGATGGTGCTCGCTGCAGCCGCCGGCCGGCTGCAGCATGTGAAGTCCGGGCACTGACCGACGCGTCCGGGCCCTGCCCTCCGAATCCGGGCCCCGACCCGCGGTTCCGGGGTGGGTTCCCGCAAGGCGCGGCAGCCTCTCAGGGGGCGAGCACGTCCAGTTCGTGCAGGGCGCCCACCGCGATCTCCTTCGTCAGCCGCTCCGCCTCCGCCACGTGGCCCTCCCGCACCGCTTCCGCGAGCCGTACGTGGAGCGTGACCGCCGCCGGGTCCGGGTCCTCGAACATCACCTGGTGATGGGTGCGTCCCGCCAGCACCTCTGCGACGACGTCCCCGAGCCGCGCGAACATCTCGTTGCCGGATGCGTTGAGCACGATCCGGTGGAACGCGATGTCGTGCTCCAGGTATCCCTCCAGCTGCTGGCCGCGTGAGGTCGCGACCATGCCGAGGGCGCATTCGGTGAGGGCGGCGCACTGTTCCGGCGTCGCGTGCCGGGCGGCGAGTCCGGCCGCGACCGGTTCGATCGCCGAGCGCAGGACGGTCAGGGAGCGCAGCTGGCGCGGCCGGTCGGTGCCGGCCAGTCGCCACCGGATGACCTGCGGATCGTAGACGTTCCACGCCTCGGTCGGCTGTACGGTCACGCCGACCCGGCGCCGGGACTCGACCAGGTGCATGGATTCGAGGACGCGGACCACTTCGCGTACGACCGTGCGCGAGACGTCGAAGCGCTGGGCCAGCTCGTCGGTGCGCAGCACCCGGCCCGGCGGGCAGTCCCCCGCGGCGATCTCCAGACCCAGGGTGTCCAGCACGTGTGTATGCAGCCCAGGGCCCTGTGTGGTCATGGGCAAAGCCTACGGGGCGCGTACGGCGAACAAAAAGTATGACTTTTAAATCACAACGTCTTGAATAAGTCCTACGTATGGGTTTCAGTAGCGCGACGGACCGGTGTCGAGGACGACATCGACGGAGACAGCGAGGCACCACCAATGAGCACCACCCATGTAGTCGTGGTGATGGGCGTAGCAGGGACCGGCAAGACCACGATCGGTCCCCTGCTCGCGGCCGAACTCGGCGTTCCGTACGCCGAGGGCGACGACTTCCATCCCGCGGCGAACATCGCCAAGATGTCGGCCGGCATCCCACTGGACGACTCCGACCGGTGGCCCTGGCTCGATGCGATCGGGCAGTGGGCGCACAACCGGGCCGGACTCGGCGGCGTCGTCAGCAGCTCGGCGCTCAAGCGGTCCTACCGCGACCGGCTGCGCGCCAAGGCCCCCGGAGCCGTCTTCCTCCACCTGACCGGCGACCGGGCCCTCATCGAGGAGCGCATGGCGGACCGTAAGGGCCACTTCATGCCGACCGCGCTGCTCGACTCGCAGTTCGCCACCCTGCAGCCGCTGCAGGAGGACGAGGCCGGCGTCTCCGTCGATGTGTCCGGCACCCCCGAAGAAATCACCCAGCGAGCCGTCGCCGCGCTGCGCCGGCTCGAAGACTAAGGATCCCCACCGTGACCAGTCTCAGCGTCGAGATGTTGGCAGCGGACGCCGTCGAACCGATCACTTCGGCAGGCAACGCGCAGTTGGGCATTGCCGTCCTGGCCGGCATCGCCGTCATCGTTCTGCTGATCACCAAGTTCAAGTTGCACGCGTTCCTCGCGCTGACCATCGGCTCGCTGGCCCTCGGCTCCTTCGCCGGTGCCGCGCCTGCCAAGACGATCGCCAGCTTCACCGCCGGTCTCGGCTCGACCGTCGCGGGCGTCGGTGTCCTGATCGCGCTCGGCGCCATCCTGGGCAAGCTGCTCGCCGACTCCGGCGGCGCGGACCAGATCGTCGACACGATTCTCGCGAAGGCGAGCGGGCGCGCCATGCCGTGGGCGATGGTCCTCATCGCCTCGATCATCGGTCTGCCGCTCTTCTTCGAGGTCGGCATCGTGCTGCTGATCCCGGTCGTGCTGCTCGTCGCCAAGCGCGGCAACTACTCCCTGATGCGGATCGGTATCCCGGCGCTGGCCGGTCTCTCCGTGATGCACGGGCTGATCCCCCCGCACCCCGGCCCGCTGGTGGCGATCGACGCCCTCGGCGCCAACCTCGGTGTCACGCTGGCGCTCGGTGTCCTGGTCGCCATCCCGACCGTGATCATCGCGGGCCCCGTCTTCTCCCGTTACGCCGCCCGCTGGGTGGACATCGAGGCGCCCGAGAAGATGATCCCGCAGCGTCCGTCGGAGGACCTGGAGCGTCGCCCCAGCTTCGGCGCCACGCTGGCGACCATCCTGCTGCCCGTCGTGCTGATGCTGGCCAAGGCCCTCGTCGACATCGTCGTGGACAACCCGGAGAACCACGTCCAGCGGGTCACCGATGTGATCGGCTCGCCGCTGATCGCGCTCCTCGCGGCCGTCATAGTCGGGATGTTCACGCTGGGCCGGGCGGCCGGTTTCAGCAAGGGCCGGCTCTCCGTCACCGTCGAGAAGTCCCTCGCCCCGATCGCGGGCGTGCTGCTGATCGTCGGTGCGGGCGGTGGCTTCAAGCAGACCCTCATCGATGCCGGTGTGGGCCAGATGATCCTTGACTTCTCCAAGGACTGGTCGATCCCGGCGCTGCTGCTGGGCTGGCTGATCGCCGTCGCGATCCGGCTCGCGACCGGCTCGGCGACCGTGGCCACGATCTCGGCGGCCGGTCTGGTCGCCCCGCTCGCCGCCGACATGTCGACGTCGCACGCGGCGCTGCTGGTCCTCGCCGTCGGTGCGGGCTCGCTCTTCTTCAGCCACGTCAACGACGCCGGTTTCTGGCTGGTGAAGGAGTACTTCGGGATGAGCGTCGGCCAGACGGTGAAGACCTGGTCGGTGATGGAGACCATCATCTCCGTGGTCTCGCTCGGCTTCATCCTGCTGCTGTCGCTGGTCCTCTGACGCAGGTCCGGCGCGCCGTCCCGCGGCTCGACGGACCGTCCTTCCGGCCCCTCGGGGGATTCCCCCCACAGCGGGTGTTCGGCCCGCGCCCCATGGCGCTCGACCGACCCGGTGCGCATGCCACGGCGTGCCTCCGGGGCGGTCGAGCGCCATTGCCATGTGCCCGGCCGGCACGATCCCCATGGCCAGCGCGAGCCAGTCGTGGACGAACGTGGCGCCGGTGCGCCACCGCGGCCGCGTGTCACCAGGGGCCGCGGGTGTCCGTCACACTTCGGTGAGGCGACGGGCCTCAGTGGTGGGCCGCACCGCTCTCCGCCGCCTTCTCCAACTGGAACGCCTCGTTGCCCAGGCCGATCCTGGCGTGCACCGCCGGCTTCGTCGAGCGCAGCACCGCCCCGTACACCAGGCCGATGACGAGCGAGGCGACGACGACTCCGGGCAGCAGCCAGTTGAGCACCGAGCCGGGACCGGATCCGACGAGTACGTCGAAGTCCCGGACCGTGAAGACGGCGATGGCCACCAGCGCCGCACCGGCCAGACCGGAGGCGACCAGCCGCCACAGCTGCGCCCGGCCGGCGCCGCGCTTGACGAAGAAGGCGATCACGGCGAAGGAGGCGGCGGCCATCAGCACGATGACGCCGAGCGCGCCGACGTTGCCCATCCAGGTGAACAGGTGCAGCACCGGGGCGGTCGGGTCGCCGACCGGCTTGTCGTCCGTGAACGCGAAGGCCAGCACGATGACCAGGGAGACGACGGACTGGAGCAGCGAGCCGGTGGCCGGGGCACCGCTGGACTTGTTGGTCCGGCCGAACGCGGCGGGCAGCAGGTTCTCACGGCCCATCGCGAACGCGTACCGGGCGACGACGTTGTGGAAGCTGAGCAGCGCCGCGAACATGCCGGTGACGAAGAGGACGTGCAGCACGTCGGTGAAGGTGGTGCCGAGCCGGTCCTCGGTGAGACCGAACAGCATCCCGGGGCCCTCCTTCACCGAGGTGTCGGCGATGAAGCCGGGGCCCGCGGCGACGGTCAGCGCCCAGGAGCTGATCGCGAGGAACAGGGCGGCGTAGCCAACGGCGAGGAACATCACCCGCGAGACAACGATCTGCGGGCGGCTGGTCTCCTCGGCGTACACCGGCGCCTGCTCGAACCCGACGAACGCGGCGATGCAGAAGCAGAGCGCGGTGCCGAGTCCTGCGCCGGTGAGGGTGTCGGGGTTGAAGGCGTGCAGCGACAGGCCCTCCGGTCCCGGCTTGGAAACGGCGGCGATGTCGAAGATCACGACGAGGGCGCACTCGACGACCAGCAGCACGCCGAGGACCTTGGCGTTGAGGTCGATCTTCAGCCAGCCGAGCACACCGACGATCACGACGGCGACAACTGCCGGAATCCACCAGGCGAGTTCGATCTCCAGATAGGTGGCGAACAGGCCGGAGACCTCGAAGCCGAGGATGCCGTAGACGCCGACCTGCATGGCGCTGTACGCGACCAGCGCGACGAGTGACGCACCGGCGCCCGCGGTCGGGCCGAGTCCCCGGGCGATGTACGCGTAGAAGGCACCGGCGTTGTGGACGTGCCGGCTCATCTCCGCGTAACCGACGCTGAACAGCATCAGGACGATGCCGAGGATGACGTACAGCAGCGGCTGGCCGACGATGCCCATCACGCCGAAGACGGTGGGCATCACCCCGGCGACGACCATCAGAGGGGCGCTGGCGGCGAGGACCGAGAGAAGCAGTCCCGGGGTGCCGAGCCGGTCCGCACGCAGGGCCCGCTCCTCACCCTTGTAGGTGCTGATGCCGCCCGTATCGCTCGTCACACCGGTGGTTCCGGTCTCGCTCGTTCTTGAACTGCCCGTCGACATGGCGGGGGTGGTCCCTTCGTTGAGAAGAAATGCGGGGAGGTGCACAACGGGGGTGGTGGCGGCGGGCGGTCAAGGAGTTCCGAGTGCGGCGCCGCGTGCCGTGAGGAAGGTCCGGTACGGGTCCCGGCCGGAGTACGACCAGGGCGCGGGCGTGGCATGGGGGCCGATGCGCTGGAAGAGGGCGGCGGCCTCCGCGGACCGGCCCTCGCACACCTTCGCGTGGGCCAGGAAGTTGAGGTCGGCACGGTTGCGCGGATGGTCCTCGCGCTCCCACTCCAGCCACCAGTCGAAGGCGGCCTTCATCACCTGCCGGGCCCGCCGCCCCGACCAGTGCCCGGAGCCCACCGGGTCGTCGGACTCGCCGCCGGCGGTGACCAGGACGCGGTAACGCTCGGCGTGGGCGACGACCGGGAGGACGGCGAGCGGCGAGTCGGCGGGGGCCTGTTCGGCGGCCCAGGCGGCGAAGTCGTAGACCTCGTGCAGCGGGTCCCGGCCACTGTCGGGATGGTTCTCGGCGAGCAGGGCCGTCATCAGATGGTGCGCGTGGTGGTGGTCGGGGTGGCGGAGGCGCACTTCGTCGAAGTACTTCCCCGCCTCCTTCTGGGGGCCGTGGCCACGGGCCAGCATCAGCTGCCCCAGCCAGGGCGTGGGATCGTCGGGGGCCAGCCCGGCGGCGCGCAGACAGGCGTCGCGGGCCGCTTCGGGGGTGTCCTTGCCGTGCAGGGCGCGGACCACGGTGGCGCAGGCCAGCAGGGTCGCGGCATCGGCGCTCTCGGGTTCGGCAAGCAGCCAGTCCTGGGCCCATCCGGCGGCGGACGGGGTCTCGGCGAGAGAGACGACGCGGTGGCCGCGGCGGTCCCAGTCATGGCCGGTGGCGACCAGCAGGGAGCGGGCCCTGGTCCACCGCCCCTGGGTGAACTGTCCTCGTACGTCGATGAGTTCGGTGTCGTCGAGTGCCGTGTCGAAGGGGTGGCCGGAGCGCCCGCCCCATCTTCGGGAGCGGCCCAGGGGAGGCGGGGGCGGCGACACCGCTGGCTTCCTTTACGACACGGGTACAAGCACAGTACGGGCCTGGCGCAAACACGTACGAGGCAGGTACAGACATTTCGAACGTGCCACAGCAAAGCGGCAGGCGGGGCTCCACGTCAAGAGCTGAATCGATCAACTGCGCTTATTTTCAGCTGGGTTGGCTGGAACTCAGACCTTCATCTCCTCTCCCGCGGGAGGTGCCGGGACATGTGAGACTTGCGCCATGTCGAACCGTGAAGCTCTCAAACCGTTCCTTCTCGCCTTCCCCGGGCCGCTGCGCGATCAGCTGGTGGGGGCGGTACTCGCCGGCGTGAAGGTGTCGACGACGGGACTGCTCGCGGAGTACGCGGCGGAGCAGGAGGAGCTGCCCGCGGTGGGCGAACGGTCGGCGCTGATCGATTCGGACGGCCGGGAGATCGCGGTCGTCGAGGTGACGGAGGTACGGGTCCTGCGGCTCGGCGACGTCGGCCTCCAGCATGTGCTCGACGAGGGCGAGGGCGACACGTCGGTGGCGCAGTGGCGCGCGGGCCACGAGCGGTTCTGGCACGGGGAGGAGATGCGGGAGGCGCTCGGCGACCCGGAGTTCACGGTCGACGACGACACGCTGATCGTCGCCGAACGGTTCCGGGTCGCCGAGTTGCTCGACCCCGTCGTCGGGGGGTGACGCGTCTGCGGCTACGCGCCGACCGCCGCCGCCGCGGCGCGGCCCGCCACCCGCCCGGAGAAGATGCAGCCGCCGAGGAACGTCCCTTCGAGCGAGCGGTAGCCGTGCATCCCTCCGCCGCCGAATCCGGCCGCCTCCCCCGCCGCGTACACACCGGCGAGCGGCGTGCCGTCCTCGGTCAGCACCCGCGACGAGAGGTCCGTCTCCAGTCCGCCGAGCGACTTACGGGTGAGGATGTTCAGCCGCACGGCGACCAGCGGGCCGGCCTTCGGGTCGAGGATGCGGTGCGGCGCCGCCGTACGGATCAGCCGGTCGCCCAGATAGGCGCGCGCCCCGCGGACCGCCGTGATCTGGAGATCCTTGGTGAACGGGTTGGCGATCTCGCGGTCCCGGGCGGTGATCTCGCGGCGCAGCGCGTCCGCGTCGATCAGCTGCTCGCCGGTGAGCGCGTTCATGCCGCGGACCAGCGCGTCGAGGTCCTTCTCGACGACGAAGTCCACGCCGTTGTCCATGAACGCCTTGACCGGGCCCGGCACGTCGGCGCGCGCCCGGCCGATCACGTCACGGACCGACTTCCCGGTCAGGTCGGGGTTCTGCTCGGAGCCGGAGAGCGCGAACTCCTTCCCGATGATCTTCTGGTCGAGAACGAACCAGGTGTAGTCGTGGCCGGACTTCATGATGTGTTCGAGGGTGCCGAGCGTGTCGAAGCCCGGGAAGAGCGGGACCGGCAGCCGCTTGCCGCGGGCGTCCAGCCAGAGCGAGGAGGGGCCCGGCAGGATCCGGATGCCGTGCTCGGCCCAGATCGGGTTCCAGTTCTCGATGCCCTCGGTGTAATGCCACATCCGGTCACGGTTGATGTGGTGGGCACCCGCCTCCTCGGTGATCCCGAGCATCAGCCCGTCGACATGGGCGGGCACCCCGGAGAGCATCTTCGCGGGCGGGGTGCCGAGCCGCTCGGGCCACTGGGCGCGGACGAGGTCATGGTTGCCGCCGATGCCGCCGGAGGTGACGATCACCGCCTGCGCCTTCAGCTCGAAGGTACCGGTCGTCTCGCGGCTGCTCGCGGTGCCGCGTTCGGCGCCGCTCGGTTCGAGGACTTCGCCGGTCACGGTGTCGACAGCGCCCGCGGTGCGGCCGAGACCGGTGACCCGGTGGCGGAACCTCGGCCGGACGAGCCCCTTGGCGACGCCCTCGCGGACCCGGCGTTCGAACGGAGCGACGACGCCGGGGCCAGTGCCCCAGGTGATGTGGAAACGGGGTACGGAGTTGCCGTGGCCGGTCGCGTCGTAACCGCCACGTTCGGCCCAGCCGACGACGGGGAAGATCCGCAGCCCCTGGGCGTGCAGCCAGGACCGCTTCTCCCCTGCCGCGAAATCGACGTACGCCTCGGCCCACTTCCGTGGCCAGTGGTCCTCCTTGCGGTCGAACCCCGCCGTACCGAGCCAGTCCTGAAGGGCCAGCTCCTGGCTGTCCTTGATCCGCATGCGGCGCTGCTCGGGCGAGTCGACGAGGAAGAGACCGCCGAAGGACCAGTGCGCCTGACCGCCGATCGACTGCTCGGGCTCCTGGTCGAGCAGGATCACCGTGCGGCCCGCGTCGACGAGCTCGGCAGTGGCCACGAGACCCGCGAGTCCTGACCCGATCACGATCACATCAGCGTCGTACGCCATGGGTTCCATCCTTGTCGGGGCGGGCCGGAGCGAGCCGGAAGTGAGACCGGCCGGCAATTGGGGGCGGCGTCACGGGGCTGGGGCACGCACCCCCCAATTGCCGGTCGGTCTCACTCGTGCGTCAGATCTTGGGCACCGGCTGGTGCGGCGTCAACCGCCCGGTCGGCGGCGCTCCGGCCGCACCCCAGCCACCGAGGCGCTATCGTCGAAACAAATCACCCTTCCCTGGCCGGACTTGAGGAAGAGAAGCGTGTCGGTGCTGGTCCTCGTACTCGCCGTGAGCGCCGCCTGCTGTCTGGGATTCGGCTTTGTCCTGCAGCAGGCGGCTGCCGAGCACGCCCCGAGGAGCGACTTCCTCTCCCCCCGGCTGCTGCTCGACCTGATGCGGGTGCCGAGCTGGCTGGCCGGGATCGGACTGATGGTCTGCGGCATGGCGCTGGGGGCGCTGGCCCTGGGCAAGGGCGAGGTGTCCGTCGTCGAGCCGCTGCTGGCGACCAATCTGCTCTTCGCGATGGCTCTGTCGCGCCATCGCACCGGGCAGCGGCTGGGGCGGCAGGGCTGGGCGGGGCTCTGGCTGCTGGCCGGCGGAGTCACCGCTTTCCTGCTGGGAGGCCGGCCGCAGGGTGGCGAGGTGGTCACGAACGAGCTGCGGCACTGGCTGGTGATCGGCGTGGTCGTGGGCATCGCCATGGTGCTGACCACGTTCGCGAAGCGCTCGCGGCACGGAGCGGCCCCCGCTCTGCTCGCGGTGGCGGCCGGGCTGCTGTACGGCCTCCAGGACGCGCTGACTCGGGTGAGCGGACAGCGGCTGTCGGACGGGGGGTGGACGGCACTGATAACGGGCTGGCAGCCGTACGCGGTGGTGGTATTGGGCGTGACGGGTCTGGTCCTGGTGCAGAGCGCCTTCGAGACAGGGCCGCTACGCACGTCGCTGCCCGCGCTGACCGCCGCCCAGCCGCTGGCCGGGATCGCCTGCGGGGTCGGGTTCCTCGGCGACCAGCTGCGCACCGACGCAGCCGCACTGGCCTGGCAGGCGACGGGTCTGACGGCGATCGTCGTCGGGATCATGCTGCTGGGGCTGCATCCGGCGATGCCGGAGGGGCGCGGCCACCATCACCGCAGGCGCAGCCTCCAGCCGTACTGACGGGCAGCTGGGCGGCCGACTCCGCGTGTGTTCCCTCACAGTCGGGGCGGTGCACCTGGTTTATTAATAATGGCCAGCATTACAGTGTTGGGCATGGCGAGAACATCAGGGCCCGAGACCCGGGACCGACTGATTCGCGCGGCCGAGGAGATCTTCGCCGCCCAGGGCACCGACGGCGCCCAGCTGCGGGACATCGTCCGGCTGGCCGGGCAGAGCAACCCCTCCGCGGTGCAGTACCACTTCGGCTCCCGGGCGGGGCTGCTCGACGCCGTGATGGCCGGACGACAGGCCCGTACCGAACGGGTGATCGCACCGCTCCTCGACGCGCTCGACACCACGGACGGAACGGGCGAGGAAGGACCAGGCGTACGGGAGCTGCTCGCTGCTCTCGTGACAGCCGAGTCGAGCCTGCTGGCCGACGACCGCGGCCGTCGCTGCCTGCGCATCTCGGCCCAGCTCAGTCGTGAGACCGGGCTGCGCACCGGCACCCTGCACCCCGCGCTGGACGGCACCGCCTACGGGTGGGCCATCGGCCGCATGGCGGACTGCCTGACCGGGCTGCCCGGTCCCCTGCGGCTGGAGCGGCTCGATCTGGCGCTCACCCTGATCGGTGCGGCGTTCGCCGACCGCGCCCGCCAGTACCTCGACGGCGTCGAACCCCTGACCGGCGAGGAGCTCTTCCGCGCCGATCTTGTCGCGACGACGACCGCTTTTCTGCACGCACCCGTGCCCCGTACCGCATGAAGGACATCATCATGACCGACCTCCACCGGCTCAGCGACAAGACCGTCGTCATCACCGGCGGCGCCCGCGGTCTCGGCGCCGAGACCGCCCGGCGGGCCATCGTCGGCGGCGCCCGCGTCGTGATCACCGACGTACTCGACGAAGAGGGCACGGCGACCGCCGCCGAGCTGGGCGCGAACGCCCGCTTCCTGCACCACGACGTGACGTCCGAGAAGGACTGGCAGCGGGTCGCCGAGTTCGCCCTCGCCGAGTTCGGCCGGATCGACGGGCTGGTCAACAACGCCGGTGTGTCGACCGGTCAGCCGCTGGAGACCGAGACGGTCGAGCACTTCCGCAAGGTCATCGACATCAACCTGACCGCCGTCTTCATCGGCATGAAGACCGTCATCCCGGTGATGAAGGAAAACGGTGGCGGCTCGATCGTCAACATATCCTCGGCCGCCGGACTGATGGGCCTCGCACTGACCTCCAGTTACGGCGCGTCCAAGTGGGGCGTCCGCGGGCTCACGAAGGTCGGGGCGGTGGAGCTGGGCACGGCGAAGGTGCGGGTGAACTCCGTCCACCCGGGCATGGTCCACACGCCGATGACCGCGTCGGTCGGCATCCAGCAGGGCGAGGGCAACTACCCGAACACCCCGATGGGCCGGGTCGGTGAGCCGTCCGAGATCGCCCAGGCCGTGACCTTCCTGCTCTCGGACGCCGCCTCCTACATCACCGGCGCCGAGCTCGCGGTGGACGGTGGCTGGACCACCGGTCCGACCGTGAAGTACGTCATGGGTCAGTGATCCCCGGCCGGGTTCCGGACTCCGACCTGAGGTTGGATGGGCGGCATGACTGCTGCTGACGAGATCCTGGACATCGTCGACGAGAACGACGAGGTCGTGGGGCAGGCCCCGCGCGGTGAGGCGACCGCGCGGGGCCTGCGCCATCGCTGCGTCTTCATCGAGGCCCGGGACACCGAGGGCCGTCTCTTCGTGCACCGCAGGACCGCGACCAAGCTGGTCTTTCCCTCGCACTACGACATGTTCGTCGGCGGGGTGGTCGGCGCGGGCGAGTCGTACGACGAGGCGGCGCTGCGGGAGGCCGAGGAGGAGCTCGGGGTCTCCGGACTCCCCCGCCCCGAACCGCTCTTCAAGTTCCTCTACACGGGCGGAAAGCACACCTGGTGGTCGTACGTCTACCAGGTGCGGTGCGAGCTTCCGGTGAACCCGCAGGTGGAGGAGGTCGCCTGGCACACCTTCCTCACCGATGGCGAACTGGCGGAGCGGCTCGGCGACTGGGAGTGGGTGCCGGACGGTCTGGAGACGTACCACCGGTTGCGGGAGTACCGGGCAGGCCACGCCCCGACGGGCAGCCGGCGACAAAGCGATCGATAAGGTTCGGGCGTGAACGAATTCGTACAAGGTGTGAAGCTGTGGTTTGCGCCGCAGCGGATCCGTGAAGAGGGCGACACCCCCGACTACCGCTTCTCGCTCGCCAACGAGCGCACCTTCCTCGCCTGGATCCGGACGGCTCTTGCGCTCATCGGCGGCGGTTTCGCCGTCGACCAGTTCCTGCCGGAACTGGCCTGGGGGGTCAGGGCGGGGCTGGCGCTCGCGCTCCTCGCCGCCGGTGTGCTCTGTTCCCTGCGGGCGGTCAACCACTGGGTGCGGTGCGAGCAGGCGATGCGGCGCGGCGAGGACCTGCCGGTCTCCCGGTTCCCGACGCTGCTCGGTGTCGCTGTCGCCGTCGTCGCCGTCGTGATGGTGGTGGTGGTCCTCTTCGGCTGGGAGGGCAGGTGACCGCCGGGGAGCGGGACCCCGGACTCCAGCCCGAGCGGACCCGGCTGGCGTGGCGGCGCACCACCCTGTCCTGCACGGTGGTGGCACTGCTGGCGGGCAAGGCGGCGCTGCACGGCGGTGCCACCCCGGCCGGGATCGTCGCCGTGTCGCTGAGCATGCTGGCCTGGCTTGCGTTTCTGCAGGTGGCGCACCGGCGGGTGCTCGGGATGGGAACCGCGCGACCTCAGCCACTGGCACCGCGCGGCGCCCTGACGGCGGCGGCGTGCACGATCGCGCTCGCGGTGTTCGCCGCGGCGGTGATCTTCTGAGGGGTGCGCCGGTCAGTTGTCCCAGGGGACGGTGACGACGATCTTTCCGCGGGTGCGCCCCTCCTCGTTGAGCCGCTGGGCGTCGGCGGCCTGCTCCAGCGGGAAGACCCGGTCGACATGGACCGAGACGATGCCCTGCTCGGCCAGTCCCGCGAGCTGGGTGAGATCCGCCTCGTCGGGCCGTACGAAGGCGTAGCGCCCGCCGTACGAGAAGACCTCACCGTCCGCGATGGACGCCAGCCGGCCCCCGGGTTTCATTACCTCCGCGGAGACGCGGAGGGCCTCGCCGCCCACGGTGTCGAAGGCGGCGTCGACCCCGCCGGGGGCCAGGGCCCGGATCCGGTCGGCGAGCCCTTCGCCGTACTCCACCGGTTCGCCGCCGAGCTGCCGGATGTGCTCGTGGTTGCGTTCGCTGGCGGTGCCGATGACGCGGGCGCCCGCATGCCGGGCGAGCTGGACGGCCAGTGAGCCCACGCCGCCGGCGGCCGCGTGGACCAGCACGGTGTCGCCGTCCTGGATCCGCAGCGTGCGGTGCAGCACCTGGTACGCGGTGAGGCCGGCCAGCGGCAGCCCCGCCGCGGCCTCGAAGCTCAGGCTCAGCGGTTTGCGGGCGAGGGTGCGCACGGGGGCGGCGACGTACTCGGCGAAGGTGCCACGGGACAGGAAGTCCTCCCGCACATAGCCGATGACCTCGTCGCCGACGGCGAACTCGTCGACGGCGATTCCGGGCTGCACGACGACTCCGGAGACGTCCCAGCCGGGGATCACCGGAAAGACGGCCTCCAGTCCGGACCGGAGGTGGCCCTCCCTTGCCTTCCAGTCGACCGGGTTGACGGCCGCGGCCCGCACCTTCACCAGAACGCTGTCCGGGCCGACCTTGGGGTCGGGTCGCTCGCCGTACTCCAGGACGTCGGCACCGCCGTACCTGCTGTAGCTGATCGCCTTCATCATCCGACCATCCGGGCTGCTCAGGCCGCCCGCAACTCGGACGGTGGCCGCTTCACGGGGCGGCAGGAGCGTCGGCGGGCCGCGGCCGGGTCGACGGGCCGCGGCCCAGTCGTCCTGTTCGCCGCCCACGGGGTGGGCGGCCCAGCGACAGAAGAGGTACGCGCTGTATTCGACGCTGTCGCGGACCTTGCCGCCGAGCAACGCGCGCCAGGGTCCTGACCCGCTCGGCACGGAAGTCCACGCATCGGATTCCGGGAGTTCACTGGACGACATACCGACTGGTCGGCATCATGAGCATCGACGTCTTTTCACCCCGGAGGTGCGCACGATGAGCTCAGTCCATCCGCCAGGTCTCGACCTGGACCGGCTCCGCGGACATCTCGACCGCGAGCGGCCGGGTCTGGTGAACGGACCGCTCGAAGCCCGGCTCGTCGAGGGCGGCCGCTCCAACCTGACGTACGTCGTCACGGACGGCACCGGCCACTGGGTCGTCCGCCGGCCTCCGCTCGGCCATGTCCTCGCCACCGCGCACGACATGAAGCGTGAGCATCGGGTCATCAGCGCGCTGCACCCGACGGCCGTGCCGGTGCCGGAGCCGCTGCTGTTCTGCGAGGACGACTCCGTCATCGGGTCGCCCTTCTACGTCATGGAGTACGTCGAGGGGACCCCGTACCGCACCGCCGAGCAGCTCGCCCCGCTCGGTGCCGGGCGCACCCGTGAAGTCGTCCTGGGCCTGGTCGACACGCTGGTGGAACTGCACGCCGTGGACCCGGAGTCGGTGGGGCTCGGCGACTTCGGGCGCCCCGAGGGGTTCCTCGACCGGCAGCTGCGCCGCTGGGGCAAGCAGCTGGACGCCTCCCGCAACCGCGAACTGCCCGGTATCGACGAGCTGCACGCTGCGCTCGGGCGCGATCTGCCCGTCTCCCCCGCGCCCACTGTCATCCACGGCGACTACCGCCTGGACAACGCGCTGATCGGCTCCGGCGACCGGATCAAGGCCGTCCTCGACTGGGAGATGTCGACGCTCGGCGACCCGCTGACCGACCTCGGTCTGCTGGTCATGTACAGCTCCGACCTGGGTCTGCCCAAGTCCCCGGTCTCGACCACCAGCGGAGCGGCCGGCCACCCCACGCCCGCCGAACTCATCGAGCGCTACGCGGCCCGCTCCGGCCGGGACACCTCCGCCATCTCCTGGTACACGGCGTTCGCGTGGTTCAAGCTCGCCGTGATCCTGGAGGGCATCCACTACCGCTACACCCTCGGCCAGACCGTCGGTGCCGGCTTCGACCGCATCGGCGATCTCGTCCCCGTCTTCATCGAGCACGGCCTCATGACCCTCCAGGAAGGCTGATCACCCCATGGACTTCGCATTCGACGCCCGTACGGAAGAGCTGCGCACCAAGCTGCTCACCTTCATGGACGAGCACGTGTACCCGGCCGAGACGATCGCGCACGAGCAGCGGGCACTGCTCGCCTCCCCGTGGGACACCCCGCAGATCGTCGAGGACCTCAAGGCCGAGGCGCGCAGGCAGGGCCTGTGGAACCTCTTCCTGCCCGACGCGGAGTACGGTGCCGGGCTGACCAACCTCCAGTACGCACCGCTCGCCGAAATCACCGGCCGTTCCCCGCAGTTGGCGCCGACCGCGCTCAACTGCGCGGCGCCGGACACGGGCAACATGGAGGTGCTCTTCCAGTTCGCCACGGACGAGCAGAAGAAGCAGTGGCTGGAGCCGCTGCTCGCCGGGGAGATCCGGTCGGCGTTCGCCATGACGGAGCCCGAGGTGGCCTCGTCGGACGCGACCAATATCGAGACCCGGATCACGCGGGACGAAGGGGGCACCTCCCGCTCGAGCGAAGCCGAGGGTGGGGGAGACTACGTCATCAACGGCCGCAAGTGGTACATCTCCGGGGCGATGAACCCGGACTGCCAGATCTTCATCGTGATGGGCAAGACAGCGACTGCCGATGGCCCTGACGGCGCCGACATCCGCCGCCAGCAGTCGATGATCCTCGTCCCGCGCGACACGCCCGGTCTCGAAGTGCGGCGCGCCATGCAGGTGTACGGGTACGAGGACCATTACCACGGCGGTCACGCGGAGGTCGTGTTCACCGATGTGCGGGTGCCCGCGACGAACCTGATCGGCGAAGAGGGCGGCGGCTTCGGCATCGCGCAGGCGCGCCTGGGTCCCGGCCGGATCCACCACTGCATGCGGCTGATCGGGATGGCCGAGCGGGCCATCGAGCTGATGTGCGAGCGGGCGGTGTCCCGTACGGCCTTCGGCAAGCCGCTCGCGCAGCAGGGCGTCGTGCAGAACTGGATCGCGGACGCGCGGGTCACGGTGGAGCAGCTGCGGCTGCTGGTGCTGAAGACGGCATGGCTGATGGACACGGTGGGCAACCGGGGGGCGCACACGGAGATCCAGGCCATCAAGATCGCCACCCCGCGTGCGGTGGTCGACATCCTCGACCGGGCGGTGCAGCTGCACGGCGCGGGCGGCGTGAGCCAGGACTTCCCGCTGGCGGAACTGTGGGCGGGGGCGCGGACGCTGCGGCTGGCGGACGGCCCGGACGAGGTGCATCAGCGGTCGCTGGCGAGGCGCGAGATCAAGCGGTACGTGTAGCGGGGCGGCACGGGCTGCAGCCGCGCCATGTCCTCCGAAGCCGGACGGGCTGAGAATCCGCCCGTCCGGCCGCATCGGCACCGCGAACGAGCGCCCGCGGGCGGTGACCGCGGAGCCTCGGACCGCACTCGGGAACCCGGAGCCGGCCGGACGGATGCCGCTCCCCCGCCTCTGGTCCGACGTCAGGGGCGCAGCGCGCGCAGCAGCAGATCCGCCAAGTGGTCCGCGACCTCCTGCCGGCTCAGCGGACCGTCCGGGCGGTACCACGTCGACAGGTGGTGCACCGATCCGAAGTGGTAGTCCACCACCAGATCCGCCGGCGTCGCCGTGGAGAACACCCCGCTCCGCTGCCCCTCCTCCACCAGCGCCCGGAACCGCTCGTGGTAGCGGCGCCGCTCCATCCGTACCTGCTTGTTCTTCTCCGGGCTCAGATGGTGCATCGAGCGGAAGAAGATCGCCGCGTCGTCGAGGTTCTCGATCGTCGTGACGACCACGTCCGCCGCCGCGTCCCGCAGCCGCTGCTCGACCGGCGCCTCCGCGTCCGCGAACGCGTCGAGGCGTTCCTGCTGGAGCCGCAGCACCCGGGAGTAGACCTCCTGGAGGAGATCCTCCTTGGAGCCGAAGTAGTGGTAGAGCGCGCCCTTCGTGACGCCCGCCGCCTCGACGATCTCCTGGACCGACGTCCGGTCGTAGCCCTGCTCGGCGAAGAGCCGGGTGGCGGCGGCCAGCAGCCGCTGAGGGACGGGGGCGTCGTTCCCGTCCGCCGTTCTGGCCATGGCCGCCACCTGCCTTTCCGTAGTGAAGTCGTACACGTTCCACTGCTGGGAACGCAGTTCCCGCCTGAGGATCTTCCCACTTGCCGT
Source organism: Streptomyces sp. NBC_00873 (assembly GCF_045207415.1). NCBI lineage: Bacteria > Bacillati > Actinomycetota > Actinomycetes > Kitasatosporales > Streptomycetaceae > Streptomyces > Streptomyces sp. NBC_00873. Next base: position 7,228,356 of record NZ_CP108803.1, on the reverse strand, counting down.
CTTGGGAAGTTCGGTCAGGATCTGGACCTCGCGCGGGTACTTGTACGCGGCGAGCCGCTCCTCGCAGTACGCACCCGGTTCGTCGGGGCGGCGGGGCTCACCGGGGCACGCCGGGCCTCGCTCAGCAGAGAGATCCAGGGCTTCGCGCGTAGACGGACCCGGTGGGTGCGTCGGTGTCGGACCCGGTCATGCGCCGGTCTCCTCCCACTTCTGCTGAAGGTGGTTCATCTTGCTGAGCCAGTGGTCGGTGTCCTTGGTTCGGGCCCGGTAGTACCCGGCGACCTCGGGATGCGGCAGGACGAGGAAGCGGTCCTCGGCCATGGCGTCGAAGAGGGCGTCGGCGACATCCTCCGGCTCGATGGCGCTGGGGGCGAGGACCAGCTCGCCGGCCGAACCGGCGGCGGTAAGCATGTCCGTACGTACGCCCTGCGGGCAGATCGCGTGGACCTTGATGCCCCGGTGGCGGTAGGTCAGCGAGAGCCATTCGGCGAAGGCGACGGCGCCGTGCTTGGTGACACTGTACGGCGCGGCGCCGATCATCGTCAGCAGTCCGGCGGCGGACGCGGTGGTGACGAACCGGCCGCTGCCGCGCTCCAGCCAGTCCGGGAGCAGCGCCCTGGCCGCGCGGACATGGGACATCACATTGACGTCCCAGGCCGCGGCCCAGACCTCCTCGTCGGCGAAGACGTCACCGGGCGAGGCGAGACCGGCGTTGGCGCAGTAGATGTCGACGGTGCCGTCCAGTGCGTCCCGGGCGGCGTCCACGATCTGCGAGGCGTCTCCGGCGACGGCGGCGCCGCCGATCTCCTCGGCGAGCGTCTTGATGCGGCTCTCGTCGAGGTCGTTGACGACAACCCTGGCGCCTTCCGCGGCGAACCTGCGGGCCAGAGCGCCGCCGATGCCGCCCCCGGCCCCCGTCACCACTACGCCCGCGCCCTGCACCGTACTCATCGGGTCCCGCCTCTCTCAGCCGACTTCTCCAGCAGACTAACCAGTCGGTATGTCCTCGGGGAAGGGTCTTGCCGGGAGCTTGTCGCCACTCCTGTCACACCGCTCTCGTCCGCCTCGTTCCATCCGGCCCTATGTGCGCGCTAGCGTGCGTGACCATGACAGTCGGAGCGATCATGGAGGTAGCCGAATGAGCCTGTCCAGACGTGGTTTGCTTGCCGCCGGTGGTGCAGTGGGAGCCCTCGCGGCGACGGCTGCCGGAACCGGGAGCGCGGCCGCGGGCCCCCTCCCCGGCACGGGGCAGGGCTCCGGGCGCAATCGGGTCCGTACCGGCTTCGACCGGCTGGCGGCGGACGGCTACGCGCTGCTGAAGGGGCAGAAGGCCGGAATCGTCACCAACCCGACCGGGATCACGTCCGACGTGCGCCACATCGTCGATGTGATGCACCCGGACAAGCGCGTGAACCTGGTCGCGGTCTTCGGGCCCGAGCACGGCTTCCGCGGCACGGCACAGGCGGGCGGCTCGGAGGGGCGGTACGACGACCCGGCGACCGGACTCCCCGTCTACGACACCTATCTCAAGAGCGGACAGCCGCTCGCCGATGTCTTCACCGCGTCCGGCGTGGACACCGTCGTCTTCGACATCCAGGACGCGGGCGCCCGCTTCTACACGTACATCTGGACGCTCTACGACTGCATGGAGGCGGCGGCGCTCGCCGGCAAGCGGTTCGTCGTCCTGGACCGGCCGAACCCGGTGACCGGGCGGGCCGCGCTGGGGCCTGTCCTCGACCCGGCGTTCTCGACCTTCGTGGGGCGCCGGGAGATCGCGCAGGCCCACGGCATGACGGTCACCGAGCTGGCACTGCTCTTCAACGCGGAGTTCCTGGCCGCGCGGCCGGTCGAGCTGGACATCGTGACGATGTCGGGATGGCGGCGCGCGGACTTCTTCGACGGAACCGGTCTGCCGTGGGTACCGCCGAGCCCCAACATGCCGACGCCCGACACGGCGCTGGTGTACTCGGGCACCTGCCTGTTCGAGGGTACGAACCTCTCCGAGGGGCGGGGGACGACCCGGCCGTTCGAACTCCTCGGCGCCGAGGGGATCGACCACCGGTGGGCAGCGGCCGCGAACGCCCTCGACCTGCCCGGAGTCGCTTTCCGCGAGGCGTACTTCGCCCCGACGTTCTCCAAGTTCCAGGGGAAGACGGTCGGCGGGGTGCAGCTGCATGTCCAGGACCGGGAGGCGTTCGATCCGGTGCGCACGGGGATCGCGCTGCTGGTGACGGCGAAGCGGACGTGGAGCGGGTTCGCCTGGCGCCCGGACAACTGGATCGACAAGCTCACCGGAAATACGCGGGTCCGCACGATGATCGATGCGGGAGCGGACACGGATGAGGTGGTCGGGGCGTGGGAGGCGGATCTCGCCGCGTTCCGGGCGGTGCGGAAGAAGTACCTGCAGTACCGGTGAGGTGAGCCGGGCGGGCCCGGGAGTTCGGGCCCGCCCGGCGAACCGGTTCCGTCCTCGAACGCCGGACGGGCTGGAATGTGTGCCCTACCGGTCTCCTTGCGCTGCTGGGGTTCCGCCGCCGCGGCGCCGGACTGCGGCGAGGCCGCGAGCAGGGTGGTGCCGAGTGCGAGAACCGCCGCAGCGGTGGCGGCTCTGAACCTGACGATGCGTGGGGGGATGCGTGCTCCTCCGAGACACCGACGCACCGGAGGTTACTGGCGATACGACCCGCCGACAAAGTGAACAACAGTCACTTTTCCGGAATCACCACATGACGCCGCGTCAACGTCGCGTCCGAGCACCATCCGACGTGCGGCGTCTCAGCCGATGGAGCCGAAACGGGCACTCGTACGTCCATACCTTGACGCCTAAGTACGAGCGACGGAGGTGGCAGTGCGATGGCCGGTTTCCGGAGTCTTGCGAGACAGGTCCGCGATCCGCGGGGCGACCTGGCGCTGCGGCGGTACTCGCTGCGCAAATGCCTGGAGAGGTTCGCCCCCTACGGCCACCGGGCGACCTGGGACCACTTGTGCACCCGGCACACGATGGAGCCGGAGGACCGGTCCCCCGACCCCGTGCGGCTGGTGCACGCACTGGAGGAACTGGAGGCGGCGCGGGCCGTCTGGCTCCGGTACGAGGCCGGGTTCGCCGAGCGCCGCAAGCGGGAGAAGCGCGAGGGGCTGCGCCGGCCGGGCGCGTTCGACGACTGGCAACGGCGCATCTGGGGCGGGAACGGGGTGGCGCGCTGCGAGGATCCGGCGGTCCACCCGTCCGCGCCGCTCCCCGAGGTGCTGGGCCGACTGGTCTCGGCCCTCGAGTCGCAGCCCGGCGCGGCGTGCCCGGTGTGCGCGGAGACCAAAATCGCCTGGCGTCAGGACCTCGACTGCGAGCCGTGGTCGGGCCCGGTCTGCACGGGCTGCGGAATCGTGGTCCCGCGGCCCGTACTGACACCGGGGGCACTGGCGAGAGCACGGCGGATCCGGCCGAGGGACCTGGCTTCGGCGGCATGAGGGGCTCGGGGGCGACGGAACGGCGACGCGCCCCCGGCCCTGCGGACGCTTCCTACGGACAGGCCGCCGAGCGGCGCTCCGGCATCAGGCGCGAACCGCTGATCGTGTCGCCGGAGATGTCGTTCGGGTTGGAGAGCACACACGTCTCCAGCGACAGGCAGCCGCAGCCGATGCAGTCGGTCAGATGGTCGCGCAGCCGTCCCAGCTGCTTGATCCGTTCGTCCAGTTCGGAGCGCCACGCCTCGGACAGCCGCGCCCAGTCGTCGCGGTTCGGGGTGCGCTCCTCAGGAAGTTCGGCCAGCGCGTCCCGGATCGTGGCCAGCGGTATGCCGACCCGCTGCGCCGCACGGACGAAGGCGACCCTGCGCAGTGCGTCCCTGCTGTAGCGCCGCTGGTTGCCGCTGGTGCGGCGGCTGCTGATCAGGCCCTTCGCCTCATAGAAGTGCAGGGCCGAAACGGCGGCGCCGCTGCGCGCGGAGAGCTGGCCGACCGTGAGTTCATGGAGTGTCTGTGGGATCTGGGGCACCCCTCCAACCCTACGTGCCCGCCTCCGCGCCGGTCCGTCGTTGACAGGAACGCACCCGCCCAACCATGCTGAGCAAGCGCTTAGACAGGCGATGGATGACGACGGACGGCCGAGAGCGGGAAGGCAGGACCAGGGACATGGCAGAGCCGAGGATCTTCACGTCCGCGCAGGAGCTGCGCGACGGGGTGGGCGAGCAGCTGGGTCACAGCGAGTGGCTGGAGATCGACCAGAAGAGGGTCGACCTGTTCGCCGAGGCGACCGGGGACCACCAGTGGATCCATGTCGACCCGGTGCGGGCCGCGGCCGGTCCGTTCGGCACGACGATCGCGCACGGCTATCTGACGCTCTCACTGCTCCCGGCGCTGGTCCCGCAGGTCATGCGGGTCGAGGGCATGAAGATGGGCATCAACTACGGGACCAACAAGGTCCGTTTCCCGTCCACCGTGCCGGTGGGCTCCCGGCTGCGCGCGACGGCCGTCCTCAAGGACGTCGAGGAGGCGGGCGGAGGCGTCCAGGTCACCGCCCTCGTCACGGTCGAGCGCGAGGGCGGCGACAAGCCGGTCTGTGTCGCCGAGTCGGTGTCGCGCTACTACTTCTGAGATGCCCTGGGGCGGCACCCCCAGCTGGCACACGAGGACAGCTGCGGCACCTCGCCGCGCTGCCGGAACACCCGAATGCGCCCCGCGCGAGGACGCCCCTCCGCCTCGCGATGCACCGCATCCGACGCGTCGGGAGCCCACTCCCTATCGTGGGGCAGGCCGTGAGCGCTGGGCCGCGACCATGCGCAGGACGAGGTCGGCGTAGAGATCGCCGACCTCGTCCGGCGTACGGCTCCCCTGCGCGCTGAACCAGCGCGCCACGTCGATGCAGAGCGAGAGCACGGCGAGCGTGGTCCCCGGGATGTCGGGGACATCGAACTCCCCCGCCTGCACACCCTCGCTGATGATCCGGCGGATCACCGCATCGCTCTTCCTGCGCAGGGCGACGATCTCGGTGCGGTGTTCCCCCGCCAGGGCGTCGAGTTCGTACTGGACCACGCGGGCGGTGGTGTGCTGCTCGGCATGCCAGCGGACGAAGGACCGTACGGCGTCCGCGAGCCGCTCGGACGCCGTGCCGTCACTGTCGGCGGCCGTCTCCAGGAGCAGCAGGGCGCGGTCGTGACCGATCCTGCTGATCCGGTGGAGCAGCTCTTCCTTCGTCTTGTAGTGGATGTAGAGCGCGGCGGGACTCATCCCGGCGCGGCCCGCGATGTCACGGGTGGTGGTCGCGTGGTACCCGCGCTCGGCGAAGGCGTCGACGGCCGCGACGAGGAGCCGCCTGGCCGCCTCGGGCGTCACCTCGCCCCACGGCGAGCTCTCGCCGCCGGTCTCCTCCGCCGCGCTCATCGTCACCGACCCCTTCCCTTCAGCAGGACGAACACCATACCCCGAACCTGAGCAAGCGCTTAGGGGTCCGGCGGACAAGGCCGACCGGCAATTGAGGGGGTGGAATGAAGGAGCGGGGCTGGGGTGCGTGCATCGCAAGGCGGAGGATTGAGCCATGGCGAATGGGGCCTCCCCTGCTCGAGCGAAGCCGAGAGCTCGGGGAACATGGTGATGGACGACAACGCCGCGAGGTGCGTGCCCCAGCCCTGTGACGCCGCCCGCCAATTGCCGGCCGGCCCAAGATCGTCAGAGCTTCTGGAAGGGGTCGTGCTCCGCGAGGATCTTCTCCAGCCGGGCCTGGTCGACCCGGCTGATGATCTGCCCCGCCTCCTGCCGGTCACGGATGACCTTGGCGAGGGTGAAGCAGGACGTGACGAGGTACAGGACGCCGACGGCGAGGAAGCCCCGCACCCAGGCGTTCGCGTCGAGGAAGTAGATGCCGAGGGTCACCGCGCCCATCGCCACCCCGAAAGATGCGACGGCCTGACCGTAGAAGGCCGCGGTGCTCTGCTGCTTGACCGATGTCGTCTCACTCATGGGGGACAGCATCGGCCGCTGCGGCGCCCGCCACATCCGCCCCCGTACTCAGTCCCGTACTCAGACCGACCGAGCGGGACGGCTCAGGGCCAGGGCGGACATGGCGATCGAGAAGCCCTGCCCTCGGGCCCCAGGAGCACGGTGGCGGGGACGCGGACGCCCTCCAGGGCCATCCTTCGGTACTCCCACTTTTAAACTCCCACTTTTAATTAGCACTGCTAGTTTTCCGTTCGCAGGCTCTACCATGTGCGGCATGGCCCGACCGCGCAAGCCCCTCCTCAGCAGAGACCGCATCGTCGAGGCGGCGAGCGCCCTGGTGGACTCCGAGGGACTCGAAGCCGTCTCCACCCGTCGGCTCGCGGCCGAACTCGGGGTCAGCGGGCCCTCGCTCTACAACCACTTCCGAAACAAGGACGAGATCCTGAACGCGGTCGCGGACTCCGTCTCCGCGCAGGTCGACCTGTCGATGTTCGACGAGGACGACCGCCGCGACTGGCGCGCAGCCCTGCACGACTGGGCGGTCTCCTATCGTGCGGCGCTCGCCGCGCACCCGCACATCGTCCCGGTGCTGGCCCAGGGCCCCGGCCGCCGTCCGGCCGGACTGCGGGTCGCCGACGCGGCCTTCGGCGGCATGGTCCGAGCGGGCTGGCCGCCCGCCCAGGCCACGTACATCGGCGCACTGATGCGGTACTTCGTCACGGGCTCGGCACTGGGCTCGTTCGCACGCGGCTTCGTGGACGACGAGACGGCGTACGACCCCGCCGACTACCCGCACCTCGGCCAGGCCCATCTGCTGGCCGACCGCCGCCAGAAGGTCGACGAGGGCGCGTTCGAGACCGGACTGCGGGCGATCCTCGACGGTCTCGCCCTGCAGTACGGGCAGCGGGCGCCCGCGGCCACGGTTCGGCCCGCGCCGAAGCGTTCCTGACGCATGCTGGGTCCATGGCACCCATGGCACCCCACGACCCGGCCGCGCCCCGCCTCGCCGCCTTCGCCGCGCTCCTCGCCGACGAGACGCGCGCCTCGTTCTGTCTGGCCCTGCTCGACGGGCGTGCCTGGACCGCGGGTGAACTGGCGCGGTACGCGTCGGTCGCGCCGTCGACCGCCAGCGAACACCTGGGGAAGCTCATCGCGGGCGGGCTCCTGACCGAGGAGCGGCAGGGCCGCCACCGCTATCTGCGGCTCGCCGACGAACGGACCGCCCACCTCGTCGAGGACCTCGCAGCCCAGGCCGCGCCCGGCGACGAGGAACGGCCGCGAACCCTGCGGGCGGCGAGCACCAGCAGCGCACTGGCCCGCGGACGCACCTGCTACGACCATCTCGCGGGCCGGATCGGCATCGCCATCGCGGACGCGATGACCGCACGGGGACTGCTGCGGCAGGACACCGGCTTCGCACTCACCGACGCGGGCCTGGGCTGGTTCGGGGAGCTGGGCATCGGGCTGGACACCGGGACCCGGCGTCCGCTCGTACGCGGCTGCCTGGACTGGACGGAGCGCCGGCAGCACCTGGCGGGGACCGCGGGCGCCGCGCTGTGCAGGCACGCCCTGGACACCGGGTGGTGCGTACGGATCGGCTCCGGGCGGGCCGTGAAGGCGACTGCGGACGGGGAGCGGGCGCTGCACGAGCTCCTCGGGATCGAGCCGGAAACAATTCGGTGAGGACCGAACCGTTCCCCGCTTACAGTCGCACCCATGACGACACCCATACCGGCCTCCTCGGCGACGGCCACCCTGCCCGCAAGCCGTGACTGGCGAGCGATTGCCGCGGCGTGCACGAGCGTGGTCCTGTGGGCCTCCGCCTTTGTCTCCATCCGCAGCGCGGGCGACGCGTACTCCCCCGGGGCGCTCGCCCTCGGCCGGCTGCTCGCGGGCTCGCTGATGCTCGGCTCGATCCTTCTCGTACGCCGCGAGGGGCTGCCGTCCAGGGGTGCCTGGCCGGGCATCCTCGCGTCCGGGCTGCTCTGGTTCGGGCTCTACATGGTGGTTCTCAACTGGGGCGAGCAGCAGGTCGACGCGGGCACGGCCGCCATGGTCGTGAACATCGGCCCGATCCTGATCGCGCTGCTCGGTGCCCGGCTGCTCGGCGAGGGGCTGCCGCGCATGCTGGTAATGGGCATGGCCGTGTCGTTCGCCGGTGCCGTCGTGGTCGGTCTCTCCATGTCGGGGCACGGTGGTTCGTCGGTGCTCGGGGTGGCGCTCTGCCTGGTCGCGGCGGTGGCGTACGCGGCTGGGGTGGTCACCCAGAAGCCCGCGCTGCGGCACGGCTCGGCCCTGCAGGTCACCACATACAGCTGCCTGATCGGTACGGTCGCCTGTCTGCCGTTCTCCGGTGTGCTGGTCTCCGAGGCGGCCGACGCACCGCTCTCCGCGACCCTGAACATGGTCTACCTGGGCATCTTCCCGACCGCCCTCGCCTTCACCACCTGGGCCTACGCCCTCGCGCGCACCACCGCCGGAAAGATGGGCGCCACCACCTATGCGGTGCCCGCACTGGTGGTGCTGATGTCATGGCTGCTGCTGGACGAGGTGCCCGCGCTGCTCACCGTCGGCGGCGGCCTGCTCTGTCTTGCCGGGGTGGCGGTCTCCCGCATGCGTCCGCAGACTGGACGGACGCAAAACAGTCCGGCACAGCCGGTGGAGGGACGCCGAGATGACGCGGAGCGCCAGGAAACCGGCCGGCCCCGGGAAGAAGCGGACGAAGCAGTCGGGCACAGCTGACGAGAAGCAGGCCGCCCTCGCCCGGGCGGCCCGCCACGGCGGCGCCGAGCTCGACGGCTTCGACGTGATCGACAGCGGGGACGACGACCCGGTCCTGGTGCCCCCGGAGGGCCGGGCCCGCGACGCCTGGCGCGAGGACTCCCGTACGGCAGAAAGCTCGGCCGCAAGGCGTACGAGAAGACCAAGCGCGCCCTGCAGATCGAACTGCTCAAGCTGCAGCACTGGGTCAAGGAGCGCGACGAAAGGCTCGTCATCCTCTTCGAGGGACGGGACGCGGCGGGCAAGGGCGGCACGATCAAGCGCTTCACCGAGCATCTCAACCCCCGTGGTGCGCGTGTCGTCGCCCTGGAGAAGCCCACTGAGCGGGAGCGCACCCAGTGGTACTTCCAGCGGTACACGGCGCATCTGCCGAGCGCCGGGGAGATCGTGCTCTTCGACCGGTCCTGGTACAACCGGGCGGGTGTGGAGCGGGTCATGGGGTTCTGCACGACCCGCGAGTACCTCGAATTCATGCACCAGGCACCGGGCTTCGAGCGGATGCTCGCCCGGGACGGCATCCACCTGGTGAAGTTCTGGTTCTCCGTCTCCCGCAATGAGCAGCGCAACCGCTTCATGATCCGCCAGATCGATCCGGTGCGGCAGTGGAAGCTGAGCCCGGTCGACCTCGCCTCGCTCGACAAGTGGGACGCGTACACGGAGGCCAAGGAACTGATGCTGTTCCACACGGACACGGCGGACGCGCCCTGGACCGTGGTGAAGAGCAACGACAAGAAGCGGGCCCGGCTGGAGGCGATCCGGCATGTGCTGGACCGCTTCGACTACCAGGACAAGAACGCGGACCTGGTCGGTGAGCCGGACCCGCTGATCGTGGGCCCGGCCTCCCGGCTCTTCGAGGAAGGCGAGATGAAAGCCCGCCTCCTCACGACGAGCCGGTCGAAGGCCGAGCCCACGCCGGAGGAGCCGGCCTGAGGGCTGTCCCACGACAGGAAGTGGGCTCCCCATCGTGGGGAAGGCCATCAGAACACCACGAGCGCGCGACCGCCCTTGCCCGCGATCATGGTGTCGAAGGCCGCCGGGATGCCGTCCAGCGCGATCCGTTCGGTGACCATCGTGGAGAGGTCGAACCTGCCCGCCCGGATGTGCTCGGCGAGGACCGGCAGGTCGCGGGCCGGGTCGCTGTTCCCGTACACGCAGCCCGTCAGGGAACGCCCCCAATGGAAGATCTCCAGGGCGTTGAAGGTCACCTGCTGGTCCTTGCCGCCGATACCGACGACCGTGGTGCGGCCGCCGCGGCGGGTGGAGTCCCAGGCGCCGCGGATGGTGGCGGGCCGGCCGACGCACTCGACGGCGACGTCCGCGCCCTGTCCGTCGGTGAGCTTACGGATCTCGCGCGGAGTGGTGTCGGAGGCGATGACGTAGTCGGTGGCGCCCGCCGCGCGGGCGAGCTTTTCCTTCTCCGGGGAGACATCCACGGCGATGATCTTCGAGGCTCCGGCGATCCGGGCAGACTGGAGCACGGCGAGACCGACGCCGCCGATGCCGAACACGACGACCGTCTCGCCGGCCCGGACCCGGGCGGAGTGGTGGACGGCGCCGTATCCGGTGAGGACCGCGCAGCCGAGCAGGGCGGCGTCGGTCAGCGGGATGCCCTCCGGGGCGGGAAGCACACAGTTCGCGGCGACGACCGTCTCCTGGGCGAACGCCGCGACGTTCAGGCCGGGGTGGAGTTCGGTGCCGTCGGCGGTACGGGCGTGGATGTTGCCCGCACCCGTCAGGGCGTTGGCGCAGAGCCAGACCTCGCCGATTCCGCAGTGGTGGCAGCTGCCGCAGGACGGCGCCCAGTTGAGCACGACGCCGTCGCCGGGCGCGACATGCGTGACGCCCTCGCCGACGGAGAGAACGGTGCCCGCTCCCTCATGGCCGAGGACGGCGGGGACGGGCACCCGCATGGTGCCGTTGGACAGGGACAGATCGGAGTGGCAGACCCCGGCCGCGGCGAGACGGATCCTCACCTGCCCGGGGCCGGGCTCCGGGAGTTCGATGTCGGTGACCTCCAGGGGGGCTCCGACGGCGGACAGTACGGCGGCGCGGACCACAGACCGGCTCCTTGCTGATCGGGGGTGCATCGGCGGGTTGTTCAGAACTGGAGGGACTTGGTCTGGAGGTACTCGCCGAGGCCGTGCGAACCGAGCTCACGGCCGACGCCGGACTGCTTGTAGCCGCCGAACGGCGCGAGCGGGTTGAACCGGCCGCCGTTGATGTCGACCTGCCCGGTGTCCATCCGGCGGGCGAAGGCGACGGCCTCCGCGTCGTCGGCGGCCCAGACGGCGCCCGCGAGCCCGTACACGGTGCCGTTGGCGATCCGGAGGGCGTCGTCCTCGTCCTCGTACTTCAGGATCGAGATGACCGGGCCGAAGATCTCCTCCTGGGCGATGGTCATCTCCGGGGTGACATCGGCGAACACGGTGGGGCTGACGTAGTACCCCGTCGCGAGCGGCGCCTCCGGGCCGCCGGCGACGACGCGGGCGCCCTCCTCGATGCCCTTCTCGATGTAACCGCGCACCCGGGCCTGCTGCTTCGCGTTGACGACGGGACCGACCCGCTCCCCCGGCACGTACTTGGCGACGGCCGCGGCGGCGAGGGCGACGGCCTCCTCGTACCGCTCGCCGTCGACGAGCATCCGGGTCCAGGCGCTGCACGTCTGGCCGGAGTTGGACATCACGTTGGCGACACCGACGTTGACGGCCTTGGCGAGATCGGCGGAGGGCAGGATGACATTGGCGGACTTTCCGCCGAGCTCCAGCGCGACCCGCTTGACCGCGCCGCCGGCGGTGGCGCCGATCTGCTTGCCCACGGCGGTGGAACCGGTGAAGGAGACCAGGTCGACGTCCTCGTGCGCGGCGAGGGCCTGTCCGGCGACCGGGCCGAGACCGGTGACCAGGTTGAAGACACCGGCGGGCAGGCCGGCCTCTTCGGTGGCCTCGGCGAAGAGCTGCGCGGTCAGCGGGGTGTCCTCGGCGGGCTTGAGGACGATCGTGCAGCCTGCGGCGAGTGCGGGAGCCACCTTGGCGACGATCTGGTGCAGCGGGTAGTTCCACGGAGTGATCGCCCCGACGACGCCGACGGGCTCCAGCAGCACGGTGGAATTGCCGTGCTTCTCCTCGAAGGCGTACGAGGCGGCCAGTTCGGCGTAGGACCCGGCGACCAGGATCGGCACGCCCGCGTGCACCATCTGCGACAGCTGGAGGGGCGCGCCCAGTTCCGCGGTGACCGTGGCCGCGATCTCGTCCTGACGGGCCACCAGGACGTCGCGCAGGGCGGCGATCCGTGCGGCACGCTCGGCCGGCGGGGTGGCGGCCCAGCCGGGGAACGCGGCGCGGGCGGCCCGTACCGCAGCGTCGACGTCCTCGGCCGTGCCGGCCGGGACATGGGCGATGACCTGCTCGTCCGCCGGGTTCACGACCGCGATCGTGTCCGCGCCCGCTGCGGGGCGCCACTCCCCGCCGATGTACATACCGTCGTGGGCCTTCATGGCATTACCTCCGGGCAGGGGTACGGTCGATGTCGTCCGCACCCCAAACTAGCGGCGTTAGTTTTTTGGCGCCAGAGACGCCCGTCACGTGCGGCCCGGCAATTCACCCGGGGTTGGGGGGCGTCCGGCGGATCACGGCCGGGGCCGCAGCCTGTCCGGCCCTGATCCGCCAGACCCCCTCGTCACACGGTTCAGTAAAGCTCGTCACGGCGCTGGCCGAGCGCTCCGATGTGAAGAGCAGCCGCAAAGAGCGCACGTACCACCTCGACAGGATCGAGCAGAACCCGGTGACGGACGCCGCGGCCGACGCGGACCCCGCCGCCGCCGAATGGGGTGTCAAGGACATCAAGGCGGACCAGGTCTGGTCCGAGTACGACGACCGGGGCGAGGGCATCGTCATCGCCCACGTCGACTCGGGTGTGCAGTACGACCACCCGGCGCTGGTCGGCAAGCGAGGGCCGCCCACAGGAGGCCCTCGCTCTGCTGACCGGCGGGAGCGGCCCCGGCTCGGCCGCGCTGCTGTCCTGGGCGGAGCTGCTGTCGGGACAGCCTGAGCAGGCGGTGCGGCTGGCGGCGGCGGAGACCGTACGCGCCGAGGAGGTCGGCGAACGGCTGTCGTTGACCGAGGCGCGTACGGTGCATGCGGCGGCGCTCGCGGCGCTTGGCCGCGAGCGGGAGGCGCGCGAGGAGTTCGACCGGGCAGCGGTACTGGCGGCCGAACTCCCCTATCCGGCGGGGGCGTTCGCGGTGGAGCAGGCCCGTGGGATGGACTGGATGACCGGCTGACTCAGCGGTGGTCAGCCCAGACCGGCGGGCTCGGCGCCGGGGCGCTCGAACTGGGTGCGGTACAGCTCCTCGTACCGGCCGCCGGCCGCCAGCAGCTCCTGGTGGGTGCCGCGTTCCACGATCCGGCCGTCCTCCACGACGAGGATGAGGTCCGCCGCCCGTACGGTGGAGAGCCGGTGGGCGATCACCACCGCGGTGCGTCCTTCGAGCGCCTCCACGAGGGCTTCCTGGACGGCCGCTTCGGAGGTGTTGTCCAGGTGCGCGGTGGCCTCGTCGAGGATGACGACGCGCTGGCGGGCCAGCAGCAGCCGGGCGATGGTCAGCCGTTGGCGTTCGCCGCCGGAGAGCCGGTAGCCGCGTTCGCCGACTACGGTGTCGAGTCCGTCGGGCAGCGAGGCGACCAGTCCGTCCAGCCGTGAGCGGCGCAGGGCGTCCCAGAGGTCCTCCTCGGTGGCTTCGGGGCGGGCGAGGAGAAGGTTTGCGCGGACCGACTCGTGGAAGAGGTGGCCGTCCTGGGTGACCATGCCGAGTGTGTCACGGAGGGTGTCGGCCGACAGGTCGCGTACGTCGATGCCGCCGATGCGTACGGCGCCCTCGTCCGTGTCGTACAGCCGGGGCAGCAGCTGCGCGATGGTCGACTTGCCCGCGCCGGACGATCCGACGAGGGCCACCGTCTGGCCCGGTTCGGCGCGGAACGAGACCCCGCGCAGCACCTCGGCGCCGCCGCGGGTGTCCAGGGTGGCGACGTCTTCCAGCGAGGCGAGGGAGACCTTGTCGGCGGACGGGTAGCCGAAGCGCACGGCGTCGAACTCCACGGAGACCGGACCGTCCGGGACCGTCCGCGCATCGGGCTTCTCCTCGATCAGGGGCTTGAGGTCGAGGACCTCGAAGACCCGCTCGAAGCTGACGAGCGCGCTCATCACCTCGACGCGTGCCCCGGCGAGTGCGGTGAGCGGCGCGTACAGCCGGGTCAGCAGCAGGGCCAGGGCGACGACGGCGCCCGCGTCCAGCTGCCCGCGCAGCGCGTAGAACCCGCCGAGCCCGTAGACCAGGGCAAGTGCCAGCGCCGATACGAGGGTGAGAGCCGTGATGAACGCGGACTGGGCCATGGCCGTGCGGACACCGATGTCGCGCACTCTGCCCGCCCTGGCGGCGAATTCGGTGGACTCGTCGGCGGGCCGCCCGAAGAGCTTGATGAGTGTGGCGCCGGGTGCGGAGAAGCGCTCGGTCATCCGGGTGCCCATCGCCGCGTTGTGGGCGGCGGCTTCGCGCTGGAGCCTCGCCATCCGCGTACCCATCCGGCGTGCGGGCAGCACGAACACGGGCAGCAGCACCAGCGCGAGTGCGGTGATCTGCCAGGAGATGCTGAGCATGACGCCGAGGGTGAGCAGCAGCGTGACGACATTGCTGACGACGCCGGACAGGGTGTTGCTGAAGGCGCGCTGGGCGCCGATGACGTCGTTGTTGAGGCGGCTGACGAGCGCGCCGGTGCGGGTGCGGGTGAAGAACGCGATCGGCATGCGCTGGACGTGGTCGAAGACGGCGGTGCGCAGGTCGAGGATCAGTCCCTCGCCGAGGGTGGCCGAGAGCCAGCGGCTGACCAGCCCGAGTCCCGCCTCCGCGACGGCGATCACGGCGATGAGCACGGCCAGCCGCGTGACGGTCCCCTCCTCCTTGCCGGTCACGATCGCGTTCACGACGCGGCCGGCGAGGACGGGGGTGGCGACCGCGAGCAGTGCCGTGGCGACACTCAGCAGCAGGAACAGGGCGACCCGCCGCCGGTGCGGTCGGGCGAACGCGGCGATGCGCCGCAAGGTGGCTCGGTCGAAGGGGCGTCGGTCCTGCTGCGCGTTCATGACGTTGTGGAGCTGCGTCCACGCGGTGGCTTCCATGCTCATGGAAGGAACGTACGACCTCGACCCGGCTTGAGGTCAACGTCCGCTCCAAGGCCTTTCCCGAAAGCAAGGCCCTGGAGCGGTACGGCTCAGACGTCGAGCCCCGGGATCTCCTTCGGCAGGGGGCAGATCCGGCGGCCGTGGTGGTCGAAGACCGCGTTCGTCCGCACCGAGCGAAAGAGCCCGGCAGGAGACGGCGGGCCGCGCCATCGACACCGCCCTCTTGCCGGGCCCTTCCGTGTGGTCCATGGGTCAGATGATCCCGAAGAGGAGTCCGGCGCAGAGCACCACCAGTGAGGTGAGCGCGGCCCACTTGACGGTGAACCTGGTGTGGTCACCGAACTCGACCTTCGCCATGCCGACGAGGACGTAGACGGCAGGGACCAGCGGGGACGACATGTGGAGCGGCTGGCCGATCAGGGAGGCGCGGGCGATCTCCAGCGGGGAGACACCGTGGGCGGCGCCGGCTTCGGCGAGCACGGGGAGAACGCCGAAGTAGAAGCCGTCGTTGGACATGAAGTACGTGAGCGGGATGCTCAGGATGCCGGTGACGATCGCCATGTGCGGGCCCATGCCGTCCGGGATCGCGCCGACGAGCCAGTCCGCCATGTGCTCGACCATGCCGGTGCCGGAGAGCACACCGGTGAAGACGGCGGCGGCGAAGACCATGCCGGAGACATTGAGGACGTTGTCGGCGTGGGCCGCGATACGGGCCCGCTGGTCGGGCATGTGGGGGAAGTTGACGGTGAGGGCGAGGGCCGCGCCGAGCAGGAAGAGCACCGGGATCGGCATCAGTTCCATGATCATCGCGGCGAGGAGGGCGACGGTGAGGCCGGCGTTGAACCAGTAGAGCTTGGGCCGCAGGGTGGCACGGTTCGGGTCGAGGCCCTTGAAGCCCTCGTCGTCGTCCGCGTCGCCGTCGTGCGCCGCTGCCGCCGTGTGTTCCGCGTCCGTGCCCGTACCGGCTCCGCCGGAGTTCTTGCGGGTACGGTCGCTGCCGCCGCCTGCACCGACGCCTGCACCGACGAGAACCGTCTCGGGCTCCCGGACGATGGCCTCGTCGAGGGTGAGGGTGCCCAGCCGCTTGCGCTCGCGCCGGCCGAGGACGACGGCCAGGAGGATGACTGCGAGAAGTCCGACGCCGAGGGCCGGAATCATCGGGACGAAGATGTCGCCCGCGTCCAGCTTCAGGGCGGTGGCGGCGCGGGCGGTGGGACCGCCCCAGGGCAGGGTGTTCATGACGCCGTTGGCCGTGGCGGCGACACCGGTCATCACGACCAGGCTCATCTTGAGACGCTTGTAGAGCGGATACATCGCCGAGACGGTGATCATGAAGGTGGTGGAGCCGTCGCCGTCCAGCGAGACGATCGCGGCGAGCACCGCCGTACCGACGACGATCCGCATCGGGTCGGCCTTGCAGAAGCGCAGGATGCCGCGGACGATCGGGTCGAAGAGGCCGACGTCGATCATCACACCGAAGTAGACGATGGCGAACATCAGCATCGCGGCGGTCGGCGCGAGGTTGCCCACGCCGTCTATCACATAGTCACCGAGCTTGGCGCCCTGCCCGACGGCGACACAGAAAAGTGCGGGGATCAGGACCAGCGCCGCGATCGGCGACATCTTCTTCATCATGATCAGGACCAGGAAGGTCGCAATCATGGCAAAGCCGAGGATTGTCAGCATATGGGATACCTATCGTTCACCCTTGAACTCCCACCGGAGTCGGCGGTGCGGATGACGTTAGGGCGCGACTCGCAGCCTTAACAAGACGTTGACATGCGAGCAATACGAGCAAAACCCCAGGTCAGTGGCCGGGTGACGTGCTGGGCGCCACCGCGATGGGGATGCCGTTGAGCACGGCGGTGCCGGACAGCCGGTCGAGCAGCGCGCCGTCGAGGAGCTGGTTGACGTTGGCGCCGGGGCGGCGGCCGCGACGGACATCCGGGTGCCGGGGCGGTCGTGCCCCCAGCCGTGCGGGAGGCCGGGGAGATGCGGTCCGGTTCCCTGCGGCGCGGACCCGGGTCGTCCCGCGCGGTGAGGTGCGGTGCCGGGTTCAGTCCAGGATCTGGGCCAGATACGCCTGGATCAGGACGCGGGTCTCCACGACGATGGCCGGATCGCCCGACGGGTCGGTGCGGAAGGCGAGTTGGAGGAGCGCGTCGGCGGCTTCGACGCAGACCAGGATCGTCCGGAGCAGATCCTCGTCGGCGGTGCGCCCCAAATGACCGGAGAGCAGCCGGGCGAGGCGCTCCGCGACGCGGCGATTGGCGTCGGAGGCCGGGTCGTCCACGGGGGCCGGGGCGCCGAAGTCGACGAGGGCGAAACCGGGGACGGAGCGCTTCATCGCCAGGTATTCGTCGAGCACGGCGTCGATGGCGCTGCGCCAGTCGGCGGCCGGGATGGCGGTCAGGCGACCGGTGATGCGCTCCGCGTAACTGTCCAGGTTGCGCCGGGCCAGGGCGTCGGCGAGGGCGCGCTTGTTGGAGAAGAACCGGTAGACGGAGCCGATCGGGACTTCCGCACGGGCGGCGACGGCCCGAGTGGACAGCTGCTCGTAACCGGTCTCGTCGAGGAGTTCGGCGCAGGCGTCGAGTATCCGGGCGAGGCGCTCGGCGCTGCGCTGCTGCACGGGGGCGCGGCGGAGGTTCGTATTCGCATGGGGCACGGGCTCCATGATGCCGTGACTCTCCTCTGCGGGACGGGCGGGTGCGCACCGGCGGTCAGGCGAGGAGCAGGGTCAGCCCGCCGACGGTGTACGCGATCATCAGGGCCAGCAGGGGAAGCTGCCCCGCGACGGCGCGGGCGGGCGGGAAGAGGCGCACGGACCGGTCGTGGGCGGCGGCGACGCCGAGGATGTGCCCGACGACGATCGCGGCGACCTGGAGCGTGGCGATGCCGCCGGGGCCCAGGGGCGGTTCGGGTGGAACCGGATTGTCAGTACCGAGTGCCATCATGACCGTGCGTGGCCCTTCGGTCACGAAGAGTGTGAAGTAGTGGGCGACGAGATAGCCGAGGGCGATCGGGACGAGCGAGTGCGCGAAGACGGTGAGGGGGTGGCGGAGTTGACCGGAGATCAGCCGGGTGGCACCGGCGCAGAGGGCATAGAGGGTGGCGACGAGGGCGACGGCGGCGAGCAGCCCGAGCGTGGCCGTGGTGGTGCGGCCCAGGGGTGAGGTCTGGACGGCGGTGATCCAGGAGGGGGCGTCGGAGAAGCCGTCGTAGGCGGTGGAGCCGAGCATGACGCAGACGGTGGCGACGAGACCGGAGGTCTGCGGGGTGGCGTCGAGTGTGTTGAAGGGGGAGCGCAGGACGAGACGGCGGTCGGCGGGCCGGCGGCCGAGGGGGGAGAGCCGGGCGAGCAGGCCGGAGTAGACCTCGAAGGCGTCGGCGTGGTCGAACCAGCGGGCGCCGTGGCGGGCGGCGCCCGCGAGGTGGACAGCGCCGTACAGCACGAGGAAGAGAAGGAGGGCGGTGGACGACGCGGGGTCGGGGGCGACGAGTTCGAGCCAGGTGAAGGCGAGGAGTCCGGCCGCGGCGGGCCACAGACCGAGGCGTACGGGAAGGGGGCGGCCCGCGGCCGGGTCGCGGGCCAGTGCGCGGCAGACGAGGAGGTGGAGCGTGCGCAGGGGGTTGAGGAGTCGCCAGACGGGACCGATGAGGAGCGAGGCGGGGACGAGCCCGACCCAGAGAAGCACGTAGACGGCGCCCGCGGCCGGGTTGCGCTCCGGACCGTCCGGGCCGAGGAGGAGATGGAGGAGGACGAACAGGGCGGCGGCCAGGCCGAGGGCGCGCGCGGCGATACGGGTGGGGCGGGCGTCGGCGAGGCGCTGGAGAGGGACCGGAAGCGGGCGGCCCGCCCGGTCGCCCCGGAACCGGGAGGCGGGCCAGAGCAGGCCGAGCGCAAGGAAGGAGACGAAGAGCGCGGCGAAGGCACCGGCGAACGCGTAGAAGGGGGACAGCGGCAGGTCGTGCCGGGAGCCGATGCCGTGGGCGAGGACGCTCACCGCACGACGAGCTGGGTCAGGAGCAGATCGGACTCGTGGGTCTCGACCTCGAAGAGCCCGGTGCGGTCGGCGGTGAGAGTGAGAGTGGTGGTCCGTCCGGCGGGCAGGCGCGCCTCCTTGTCGTAGCCGTGGACATGGAGGGTGTCGGCACGGTCGGTGCGGACGCGCAGCTCGATGCGCTGCCCCTTCCTGAGCTCGGTGCGGCCGGGGGTGGGGCTGACCCTGCCGTGAGAGATGACGATCTCCAGAGTCCGGTCGGGGCGGGGCTCGGCGGGGGTGCCGGCGGAAGGAGTGGTGGTGAGAGGCGTGGTGGCCTGGATCGGTGTGGAGCGCACAGCCCAGGCGGTGTGATCGTCGGCGTACAGCCGGGCCGTGAGGGTGCGGCCGCCGCCCGCGTCGCGGACGAGGGAGTCGGGGAGGTGGTACCAGGGGCCGTAGAGCCGGGCCAGGGGGTGGCCGTCGAGGAAGAGCCGGGCGTGGCCGCGCCCGAGGAGCGCCGCGCCGCCGACACTGTCCGGGCTGAAACGGAAGTTCCGTACGGAGAGATGGACGTTCCACCCGTCCTCGGAGTCCGGCCGTATGGCGACGGTCACCGCGGGGGCGCCCTGGGCCTCGACCTGGCGGAGCCGGTGCCCGGATCCGTCGTCCGCGGTGAGGAGCCGGCCGACGCTGCCGCCGGCCTGTTCATGACTGGTGCCGGGCCTGTGGTGGGTGGTGGGCCGCCCACCGCAGGCACTCGCACCGCCCACGAGGGCGCCTGCGGTGAGAAGGGCGACGGCGAGCCGGAGGAACGCCGTGCGCGACGTGAGCGACGTGCGCGACGTGAGCGACGTGAGCGACGTGAGCGACGTGCGCGACGTGAGCGACGTGCGCGACGTGAGCCTGTTGAGTCGCAGCGGGCGGGGAGATCGCGTCATGATCAGTCCCCGTCCGGTCCGGAGCCCCGGTGGGACCCGGAATCCGTGTCCGGCTCGGAATCCGCCGATCCGGACCCTGAATCCGCACCGTGTCCGGAACCCGCGCCGTGGCCCGGATTCCTTCCCGCGCCCGCGCCCGCACCGGCACCAACCCCCGCCCGGTCGTCGCCCTGCGTGTCCGCCGCATCAGCGTTCGCGTCCGCCTCATCAGCGTTCGCGTCCGCCTCATCGGCGTTCGCGTCCGCGTCCGGCCCCGCGTCCGCGTCCGGCCCCGCGTCCGCGTCCGGCCCCGCGTCCGCGTCCGGCCCCGCGTCCGCGTCCGGCCCCGCGTCCGCGTCCGGCCCCGCGTCCGCGTCCGGCCCCGCGTCCGCGTCCGGCCCCGCGTCCGCGTCCGGCCCCGCGTCCGCGTCCGGCCCCGGGTCCGCCTTCTCCCGTACCGCCCGTTCCCCGTGCCGCGCCGAGGCCGCCACCGCCCACACCACCCAGATGACGCCGAGGAGACCGCGTATCCAGGCCGGGCCGATCGGGATCCACGGGATCATCAGGACGGCCTTGTCGAAGGCGTCGAGCAGGGTCAGGGCGCCCAGCACCATCGTGGTCCAGCCCAGTCCGGGCCGCTCGCCGCGCAGGACGAGTCCGATGCCGGTCCACCACGCCCCGGTCAGCAGGAGCGCCACCGCAGGCAGATAGGAGGACGCGAGGCCCGTCGTGGCACCGGCCACATCCAGCCCGAGGCCGATCGCGCCGAGCAGGGTGGCCGCTGTGGCGAGCCGGCTGTGCCGCAGGCGGCGCCACCAGAGCACCCCGCCGACCAGCGCGAGCACCAGAGCGACACCCAGCGCGATCTGCACCTCGATGCGCTCGATGCCGCGTGCGCCGTACCAGTCGCAGCCGGCCGGCAGCCGCCGCGCCTGCACGTTGTAGTCGGCACAGACCAGCAGTTGGGCAAGTTTGACCGGTTCGCCCACCAGCCGGTCGGTGCGGACGGAGACCGCGCCGCCCGCCGCGCCGCACGCGGGCAGCGAGCGCGGTGTGGACGGTCCGGCGTCCGACTGCCAGCAGTTGCTGTCACCCTGGCCGTCCCACCACACATCGGTGCGGTTGGGCCGGGAGCGGCCCGCCTTGTCCGTGCCGAGGTGATTGCCCGCGTACCGGTTGTGGTGCGAGGTGTCGGCCTGCTTCGCGAGGGCGTTCTCGCCGCGGATGAAGGCGGGGACGGCGCTCAGGAAGAAGGCGGCGCGTCGCTGTCCGTAGATCCAGTTGTTCTCGTAGATGTTCCAGTTGCCGCCCGCGGTGATGATGCCGGTGCCCGGCGGCATGGAGATCTGCGGGCAGACGACGCCGTCCTCGTAGCCGCGTTCGACGGGCGGTTTGGCGCAGGTTCCGTCGGCGACGTACGGGTAGTAGTCGGCGTTGTTGTCGTGGATCAGGTTGCGTTCGAAGCGTGCGTGGTTCTGCGGGAGTCCGGGGTGGCCGGGGAAGGCGCTGTCCATCGAGGCGCCGCCCATGTTGTGGTCGAACTCGTTGTCGTGGACGTGGACCGAGTCGCCCGCGGTGCCGGAGTAGCCGACCATGTTGTGGTGGCTGCGACAGCCGGTGATCTCGATCGAGTAGCGCGGCACGTCGTAGCCGTATCCGTCGTTGATGTCCGACGCGCTGCCGGGGTAGATGCCGGAGTCGCCGTTGCCGTACGACTCGCAGTTCTTGTACAGCCCGTGGTCACTGGCGAAGGTGAGGAAGCCGTACTCGTCGTTCCACCGGGTGAGGACGTCGTCGATGACGAAGCCGTCCTGGGCCAGCACGTACAGCGAGTTGAACGTCGTGCGCTGGGCGGTGAAGTTCTTGAAGTAGATGCCGTCGGAGCCGTCCGAGCGGATCGCGTTGAGTTTCTGGTACTTGGCGTCGATGACGACGTCGGTGCGCTCCGCCCCCGTCCCCTCGATCTGGAGCTGCTTCTTGCCGAGGATCGCCACCAGGTTCTGGTTGTGGGGACACTGCTTCTGCTGCGCGTACGACAGGATCTGGTAACCGAGCTGCGAGTTGGGCGCCTTGAGCCTCGCGCACTCCCCCGTCGGCCTGGGCAGCGAGGGCTCCTCCTCGTACAGGCCGGGCAGGATCGCGATGTTCATGCCAGGTCTGCCGACCTTGTCGACGGCCTGTTGCAGATGGCGGTAGCCGGACTTCAGGCACCGGTCGAAGAGTTCGAGGTTGCGTGCCCGGAGCTTCGCCGGGAAGCCGGATATCCGGCGTTCGAAGTCGGCGCGGTCGCTCTTGCAGACCAGCAGATCGGGTTCGCCGGCGCGGTGGACCGGGACGCTGCCGGAACCGTCAGGCAGGGTGACCGGCCGTTCCTCGTGCGCCCGGGCGGCCGGGGCCGCGAGGAGTGCGGCGGCCAGTGCCACCAGGACCACCAGAAGTCTTCGTGTCCACGACATGTGCCGGAGAGTAGAGCATTGTTCAACTTTTGGAACCCCCTTCTGCTCGACGGATCAAAAGATTTCCGTCACGGCCCCGCACCGGATCCGCGACGCGCCACCGCCCCGCCCCGTTGACGTGCCCCGATCTGATTCCTACGGTGTCCCATAGGATTTCTTCGGCACCGGGAGCGCGACATGGGCGGAACCAGCGGCATCGAGCAGGCGAGGAAGACGGCGGAAGCGCTTGCGCACTCCGCCGGTTTCGGCAATGAGCACAGCTCCGAGGCGGTCCCGGGGGCGCTGCCGCACGGCCGCAACTCGCCGCAGCGAGCACCCCTCGGCCTCTACGCCGAGCAGCTGAGCGGCTCGGCCTTCACCGAACCACGCGCCCACAACCGCCGTTCCTGGCTCTACCGGATCCGCCCCTCGGCCGCCCACCCGCCGTTCGTCCGGATCGACAACGGCGCGGTGCGCACCGCCCCCTTCACCGAGTCCGTCCCCGATCCGAACCGGCTGCGCTGGGACCCGCTCCCCGATCCCGCGCCCGGCACGGACTTCCTGGCAGGGCTGTGGACCCTCGGCGGCAACGGCGACGCCACCCAGCGCACCGGCATGGCCGTGCACCTCTACCACGCCAACACGGCCATGACCGACCGGGTGTTCAGCGACTCCGACGGCGAATTGCTGATCGTCCCCGAGCGGGGCGGCCTGCTGCTCCGTACCGAACTGGGCCTGCTGCGCGCCGAACCCGGCCACATCGCGCTGATCCCCCGAGGTGTCCGCTTCCGTGTGGAACTCCTCGACGACTCCGCCCGCGGCTATGTCTGCGAGAACTACGGGCAGCCGTTCGCACTCCCCGACCTCGGCCCGATCGGCGCCAACGGCCTTGCCAACGCCCGGGACTTCCTGGCTCCCGTCGCCGCGTACGAGGACGCGGACCGCCCGGTCCAGGTGATCAACAAATTCTGCGGCAACCTCTGGTCCGCGACGTACGACCACTCGCCGCTCGACGTCGTCGCCTGGCACGGCAACCACACCCCGTACGTCTACGACCTGCACCGCTTCAATGTGATCGGCTCCATCAGCTACGACCACCCCGACCCGTCGATCTTCACGGTGCTGACCTCGCCGTCGGACACCCCCGGTCTCGCCGGAGTGGATTTCGTCGTCTTCGCGCCGCGCTGGCTGGTCGGCGAGGACACGTTCCGGCCGCCGTACTTCCACCGCAATGTGATGAGCGAGTACATGGGGCTGATCGAGGGGGCGTACGACGCGAAGACGGCCGGCAAGGGCGGCTTCGTGCCGGGCGGCGGCTCGCTCCACAACATGATGTCGGCACACGGCCCGGACCGGGAGACCTTCGACCGGGCGAGCGCGGCGGAGCTGAAGCCGCAGAAGATCGACGACGGTCTTGCCTTCATGTTCGAGACCCGCTGGCCGGTCACGGCGACCGGACAGGCGGCGACCGCCGACCACCTGCAGCGCGGGTACGACGACGTGTGGCAGGGTCTCGAACGCAACTTCCGGCCATAGGCGAAGCCGCCGCTTCCCGGCCCCCGCTCGTCGCGTCCGCAGTGTCGCAGTACGGAGAGTCCAGGTGACCCAGGTGCCTCAACTGCCCCAGACGCCCCAGGTGACGGCCTTCGCCCCCGACTCGCTGGTCCTGAACCGCAAACTGCCGCTGTGGTACCAGGTCTCGCAGTCCCTGCGCGCGTCCATACTCGGCCGCGCGCAGGACGCCTCGCTGCGGCTGCCGACCGAGGAGCAGCTCGCCGCACACTACGGCGTCAGCGTCCTCACGATGCGGCAGGCGCTCAAGGAGCTGGAGACGGAGGGGCTGATCAGCAGGCACAGGCGGCGCGGCACCTTCATCGAGCCGCGGGCCCGCCGGGCCTCGCCGGTCCGGCTGCTCGGCTCGATCGATGCGATCGTCGCCCAGCAGTCGGGCGAGCGCACCACGGTCCTCGGCCATGGCCCGCTCGCCCTGCCGGGCGATCTCGCCGAGTACTTCCCGGGCTGTACGGACGTGGTCGGCTACCGGCGGCTGCGCTGCGACGGCGACACCGGCGAGCCCACCAACTGGGCGGAGAACACGGTGCATCCCGAGGTCGCGGCCCGGCTCGATGCCGCCGATCTCGAACGCTGGCCGATGACCAAGGTGTTGCGCGACCGCGTCGGCGTCCGGATCGCGCGGATCACGGACACGGTCGAGGCGCGGCTCGCCGACCCGGCCACCGCCGAGCTCCTCCAGGTCCCGCTGCTCAGCCCGATCCTCTTCTACACGGGGGTGACGTACGAGGAGAGCGGCCGGGTGGTGGATGTGGCACAGATCCGGTACCGGGGAGACAGGTTCTCGTTCTCGGTGACGGTCGAAGCGCACTGACTCGCACCCCGCTGCGCACGACGCGCCGTTACGATGCCTGGGGCGGCGGACGTGGCGACGGGGAGGACGACACGGTGGCAGCACGGGCGGGCGCCGGAGCCGGCGGGGACGACGACATCCCGCTGCTCGACGACCTCATGCCATGGTCCGTACGGCCCCTGCGCACCGGGCGCCCCTGGGTGACGGCCCCGGACGCCGGTTGCCTCAAGGCCCGTTGGGGGCGTCTGGTCAGTGCCGAGGGAGCCGAGCGAGAACAGCTTTTCCGGCCCACCCGTTCCCGTAACCCGCAGACACCGGTCGCGGCGCTGCCCGGCCAGACCACCTCCACCGCCCGGTTCGCACGGGAGTCCGGTCCGTGCCCCGAACCGGTACGGATCCTGCACGGACCGTTCGACGAGCAGTGGCTGATCCCCGACCACCGGCTGATCGACGCCGCCCGCCCGGAACTGTGGAGGGTCGCCGACGGGCACCAGCTCTTCGCCGTCGAGCACGGGTACGTACCGCAGGACACCGGTCCCGCCCTGTCCGTGACGGCGCTGCTGCCCGACGGCCACTGGCCGGCGGGCCGCCCCGGCCGGATCCGGCCGCTCTACCGAAGGCCCGACGGACGGGAACCCAATCTGGCGCCCGGGCTGCTCGGGCTGCTGCGCACCCGGCACGGGGACATGGTCACCGCGGAGACCGTGCTGGCGTGGATCGTCACGGCGGCCCGTCACTCCCCCGCCGGGACCGTCGTGCCGCTGCCCGCCGACACCGCACGCTGGTGGGCCGGGGTGGAGCTGGGCCGGGAGCTGTTGCGGCTGCAGCTGCGCGGCGCGCGCGGCGGGGAGCGCCCGCGGCTGCCCGGCGGGCGGCGCCCCTACGTGCGGGCCGCGGTACCGGCCGCGCCCGGCACGCTGGAGTACGACCCCGGCGACGAGACGCTCCTGCTGGGTACGGGACGCATTTCACCGGTACCGGCGGGGGCCTGGGAGTTCCGGGTAGGCGGGGTGCGGATGCTGGAGCTGTGGTTCGAGCGGCGGGCCTCGGCGGACGCGGCGGACGGGCTGGAAGCGATACGACCCCGGGGCTGGCCCCAGGAGTGGACCTCGGAACTGCTGGAACTGATCACCGTGCTCGCCCTGCTCGCCGAACTCCGTCCCCGGCAGGAAGGCCTGGCCGACGGCCCGCAGATCACGGCCGGCGATCTCCGCGCGGCGGGCGTCCTGCCGGTCCCGGCCACGGCCAGGCGGCCCGCGTCGGTGCTCGACCATCAGGAGGAGGGGCCGGACGGGCAGTTCGCGCTGCTGTGACGGCATCGGGGTGCATGTGCGCTAAGGGCTGTCCTCTAATCCCCGGTGGATCAGCGCGCGGCGTCGGATGCGGTGCATCGCAAGGCGGAGGGGCGTCCTCATGCTGGACGTATTCGGGCGTTTCGACAACGCGGCGAGGTGCCGTAGCCGTCGTCGTGCGCCCGCCGGGGATTACGGGACAGCCCTTAGCGGTCGAAGGAGTCCAGTACCCGGTGCAGCGCCCGGTCGAAGACCCTGTCCAGATCGATCGGCCCGGGGTCCTCGGCGAATCCCGCCGCCATCCGCGGATACTTCCCGGTCGCGATCTGGCTGATCAGATAGCCGGTGCGCGCGGCGTGCTCCTGCTCCTCGGACCAGGGCAGCGACCGGCCGCGCTCCGCCGTGGCGATCTCGTTGGCCGTATAGGTGGTGACCACACCGTTGACCATGGCGATGAGTTCCATCTTCTCGCCGAACCGCGCGTCGACCCCGTCCAGGCAGCTGAGCGTGTACTCCAGATACCGCAGCGCGTTCGGGCTGAAGCCGTACACGGGTGACATGAGCCGGGGCACCCAGGTGTGGCGGTGCATCATCTCGCGGGCCTGATGGGCCAGCGCGATGAGATCGGCACGCCAGTCGCCGGACGGCTCCGGGAACTCGTACCCGCCGCTGACCGCGTCGAGCATCAGCTCGTGCAGGTCCTCCTTGCGGGGCACGTAGTTGTAGAGCGACATCGTGCCGCAGCCGAGCTCCGCCGCGACCTTCCGCATGGACACCGCGTCGAGGCCCTCCGCATCGGCGATGCGGACGGCGGCTGCCGCGATGTCGGCACGGCTGAACGCGGGCCTGGGGCCTCGGCCCGCGCGCTCGGGGCGCGCCCAGATCACTTCGGGTACAGCGGGTCGCCCCACCATCGATCATCACCTCGCTCACCATCGTAGTTACGTACACCGTACGTAGTGCGCTACGGTGACCGCATGACAACTACGTACGCTGTACTTAGTGAAGGTCTGGAGAAGAGCTACGGGGACGTCCATGCGCTGCGCGGACTCGATCTCGCGGTCGCCGAAGGAGCCGTCTGCGGAGTCCTGGGGCCGAACGGCGCGGGCAAGACCACCGCCGTCCGGGTCCTCACCACGCTGACGGCACCGGACGGCGGAAGCGCCCGGGTCGCGGGCCACGACCTGGTGCGCCAGGCAGGCGCGGTGCGCGCGGCGATCGGCGTCACCGGACAGAACGCCTCGGTCGACGGTGAACTGTCCGGCCGGCAGAACCTGCGGCTCTTCGCCAAGCTGCTCCGGTTCCGTGGCGAGGCCGTGCGCACCCGCGCCGACGAACTGCTGGAACGCTTCGAGCTGACGGAGGCCGCCGACCGCCCGGCCCGCACCTACTCGGGCGGCATGCACCGCCGCCTCGACCTCGCCGCCAGCCTGCTGACCCGGCCGCGGGTGCTCTTCCTGGACGAGCCGACCACCGGACTCGACCCGCACAGCCGCAACCAGATCTGGGCGGCGGTACGCGAACTGGCGGACCGGGGCACCACCGTCCTGCTCACCACCCAGTATCTGGAGGAGGCCGATCAGCTGGCCGACGACATCGTGCTGATCGACCAGGGCCGGGCCGCCCACCGCGGCACCCCCGCCGAGCTGAAGGCCCGCATCGGTTCCTACGCCGAGGTGGTCGTCCCCCACGCGTCGGCGCTGGTTCCGGCAGCGGCCGTCCTCGACCAGCTCACCGGCGCCGAACCGGTGCTCGACCACGAGCGCCGCACCGTGGGCGCCGTCGCGACCGACACCACGCTCACCCTCCCCCGTATCGTCCGCGAACTCGACGCGGCCGGCGTACCGCTGATCGACGCGAGCCTGCGCCCGCCGACCCTCGACGAGGTCTTCCTCCGCCTGACCGACCGCGGCGACAGCCGCACCTCCCCGCCCCTGAAGGAGACGGCAGCATGAGCAGCACCGTACTGGCCCACGAGCAGCGCACCGCAGCCGCCACAAGCACCCCGGTCGCCGACAGCCTGGCCGTGCTGGGCCGCCATCTGCAGCGGATCAAAGCAGCCCCGGGCGTAGTGATCCTGACCCAGACCATGCCGATCACCATGCTGCTGTTCTTCGGTTACGTGTTCGGCAGCGCGCTGGCCATGCCGGGGCAGGAGTACCGCGCGTTCCTCGTGCCGGGGCTGCTCGCGGCGACGGCGGCGAACGGCATCATGACCGGGATGTTCCAGTCCGCACAGGACTGCCACCGGGGGGTGATGGACCGGTTCCGTACGCTGCCGATGAGCCGCACCGCCGTACCGCTCGGGCAGACCGCGGCCGATCTGCTGACCACGGCGATCGGCATGGTGCCGCTGATCCTGGTCGGACTCGCGGTCGGCTGGCGGATCGAGGGCGGCCCGCTCGCCGCCCTGGGCGCCTTCGGGCTGCTGCTGCTCCTCCGGTTCGCCACGTCGTGGATGGGCTGCTGGCTGGGCCTGCTGATCCGCAACGAGGAGGCGGCCGGCCAGCTGGGCAGCGCCACGTTCATCCTGCCGCTGCTGTCCAGCGCGTACATCCCGACCGACAACCTGCCGGGCTGGCTGCGGACGGTCGCGGAGTGGAACCCGATCAGCGCCATGGCCGCCGCCACCCGGGACTTGTTCGGCAATGCGGCGCCGTCCGCGGACGCGGCCTGGCCGGCGGCCCACCCGGTGGCCGGCACGCTCGCCTGGTCGGCGGCGCTCCTCGCCGTGTTCGTACCGCTGGCCGTCCGGCACCATGCGCGCGGCGGCGAGTGACCCGATCCGGCTCCGGCGGCCCTGAGCGCCGTTCCCGCCGCCGGGCAGGCGTCACCTGGTGCCGTGGCGCCGGGGCATGCCGCGCACACGCCCCGGCGCCCGCCCGCTACTTCTGCGGTGTCAGCTCCGGTCCCAGCGAGGAGAACTTCTCGTGCGACACGACACGCTTCGGCGGCCAGGTGATGTTCTTCGGCGGCCACTTCTGCCCGGTCCTCTTCAGGAACCAGGCCGGCGGCTCGTACATCGGCGGCTCATAGCCACCGGGCAGCGCCGTCTTCCACGCCAGTCCCTTGGTGCGTTCGGCGAACTCGGCCTTGATCGCCTTCAGCCGCTCCGGCTGGGTGAGCAGATCGACCGCGGTCGCGGCCAGATACTTCGCCGCCGCGAGCACCGCCGCCTGGCCGGGCGCGGCGGCCGCACACGCGGCTGTGGACCAGGTGTGCATCTTGGTGCCGATCGGGGCGAGCGCCGCGCCCATCGACACGGTCGGCACATTCCAGCTGATGTCCGCGACATCGGTCGAGCCGCCGCCCATGAAGACCGGGTTGGGCGGGGTGAGCGCGCCGACCTTGTCGTGCATGCCGGTGGCCGGGAGTCCCAGTGACTCCTGGAGTTCCTTCGCCAGCCGGTGCGCCTCGTCGGTGAAAGCGGGCGGACCGATCTGCGTCATGTTCTCGTGCAGCAGCTCGGCGAAGGACTTCGACGGCAGCTGGTTCCAGCAGGCCGAGGTGATCCGGTGTCCGACCGTGGTCTGGCTGGCCTTCGCCGCCGCTTCGGAGACCGCGATCACCTTGTCGAGCAGCACCTGCACCCGGGCCGGACTGCCTTCGCGGACGTAGTACGAGATCTCGGCGATCTCCGGGGTGACGTTCGGGATGTCACCGCCGTTGTTGATCACCCAGTGGAGCCGCCCCGACGGGGCGAGGTTCTCCTCGCGCAGGAACTCCGACATCGTCGCCATCATCACGGCGGCGTCCAGCGCGCTCTTGTTGCCGAGTGGGGTTCCGCCGTGGCCGGCGACCCCGAGGAAGGTGAAGGTCACCGCGGTCATCGCGGTGGTGGTGCCCCAGCCGGTGGCGTTGGCGGTGGAGGGATGCCAGTCCAGGAAGGCGTCCAGACCGTCGTACACGCCCTTGCTGACGGCGTACGTCTTGCCGATCAGCGCCTCCTCGGCCGTCGAGCCGAAGAACTTCACGGTGACGGGCAGCCGGTGCTTCGCCGCGGCCTGGGCGACGGCTGCCGCGGCCGCGGCGGCGGCCGTTCCCAGCGCGCTGTGCCCGCAACCGTGTCCGGGGCCGTAACCGGGCGCGAACGGGTCGTGGATGTACTCGCGCGGATCGTGGTGGCCGACGCCCTTGTTCTGCGAGAGGCCGGGCAGCGCGTCGTACTCCCCGCTGAAGCCGAGGACCGGGCCGCCGCTGCCGTAGCGGTACGTGGCGGTGAACGCGGTCGGGAAGCCCGCGGTGCCGAACTCGACGTCGAATCCCGCCCTCTCCAGGAACCCGGCCTCGGCGAGCGAGGAGTTCCACTCGCGCAGGCTGAGTTCGGCGTGGTCCCAGATCTCCGCGTTGAGCCCGGTGATCCGGCCGCTGTTGGAGTCGATCCAGCCGATGGCCGCCTGTTTGGCCGGGCTGTCCTGCGCCAGTCCCTTCGGAGCCTCGTAACCGTCGTCCGTCGCGGCTTCGGCCGCCTCGGAGGCCGCGGCCATCGCGGGATCGGCCTCGGCCGTCATCACGGCGGTGGTCACGCCTGCCGCGCCGAGCAACTGCATGATCCGTCTGCGGCTGAGGACCGGACCGGCTGCCATGGCTGCTTCGTGCGCGTGCTCGTGCTGGTCGTGCAGGTCACACATGTACGCCTCCGGGGGTGAGGTGCTGTGTACGTGCCAAACGATCAGCACCCTGGCCCCAGAAGTTTTCGACGTCAACATCTCGGGATGACAAAGTTGTTACGTACACGATAGGTAGGGTTCCCATGAGCACTCAGCCCCTCCCCCTGGACGGCATCACCGTCGTCGCCGTCGAACAGGCCGTCGCCGCCCCGTTCGCCACCAGGCAGCTCGCCGACCTCGGCGCCCGGGTCATCAAGATCGAGCGCCCGGACGGCGGTGACTTCGCCCGCGGTTACGACACCGCCGCCCGCGGCCTCGCCTCGCATTTCGTCTGGTGCAACCGCGGAAAGGAGTCCCTCGCGATCGACCTCAAGGACCCGCGCGGCCTCGCCGTGGTGCGCCGGCTGGTCGCCGACGCCGATGTGTTCGTACAGAACCTCGCCCAGGGCGCGGCCGCCCGGCTGGGTCTGGACGCCACGACGCTCTGCGCCGCGCACCCGCGGCTGGTCGCCGTCGACATCTCGGGGTACGGCGCCGACGGGCCGTATGCACACAAGCGGGCCTACGACATGCTCGTGCAGTGCGAGGCGGGGCTGGTCTCCGTCACCGGCACGCCCGGGCAGCCGGTGAAGGCGGGCGTGCCCGCCGCCGACATCGCGGCGGCGATGTACGCCTTCTCGGGGGTGCTCGCGGCGCTGCTGCGGCGCGCGACCACCGGGCTCGGCGGGCCGGTGGAGATCTCGATGCTGGAGGCGCTGACCGAGTGGATGGGGCATCCGCTGCACCATCGGATGCATGGAGGCGAATCCCCGGCGCGCACAGGGCTCGCGCATCCCGTCATCGCCCCCTACGACGCATTCGGGACGGCGGACGGGGAACACCTGCTGCTCTCCGTGCAGAACGACCGGGAGTGGCGCCGGCTCGCGGAACAGGTGCTGGGACGGCCGGAGTTGGCGGACGATCCGGACTTCGCGACGAACACCGCACGGACCGCGCACCGGGAGCGGACCGATGCGGTGGTGGCCGAGGCGCTCGCCACGCTGACCACGAAGGAGGCACTGGCCGGGCTGGACGCGGCGGGCATCGCCTGCGCCCGGCTGAACACCGTGGCGGACGTGGCAGCACACCCGCAGCTGGCGGCTCGGGACCGGTGGCGGGAAGTGGCATCGCCGGTCGGGGCGCTGCGGGCCATGCTGCCGCCGATCACGCTGCCGGGCGGGGCGGAGCCTCGGATGGGAGCCGTACCGGCGCTCGGTGAGCACACCGAAGCACTGCTGCGGACCGCGGGGATGACGGACGAGCAGACAGCGGAGCTGCGCCGGGACGGTGTGATCGCCTGAGCGCGGCCCGAGCGGTGGGCCGGTTCAGTCAGAAACGGGCGATCGGTCGGGGGCCGGATCGATGGTGACAGGCCGTCGGGTCAGTGGCGGCTGCCGAAGAGCGAGCGCCGCAGTCGCCGCAACGGCGCGAAGAGCGAGACGCGCGCGCTCCTGCTCCGGCGGCTGCGCGCGGCGTCGCGCGAGGTGAGCTCCAGCATCAGCAGCGTCGCCTCCGCGGTCTCGCGCTGCGGGACGGCGGGACCGCCGAGCACTGCGAGATGGCGGTCGAGGCGCGAACTGGTCGCACTGCTTCCGCATGTGATGGCAGGCACACGCGGCCTGCTGCGCATCGCTATCTGTTCCATGTCACTCCCCACCCGTACGAGGGCACCCGGCCCGGGCAGGTTAACCCTATCCTCCCGCGATGACACGCGTGTATCCCGGGCGCCGGATTGAGCACACACATACGGAGGTTGACGACGGTGCTCATAATTCGCTCGATTCCAGGGCGAGTTGGACAGAACGGGAGCGGTTCGCCGCAGCGGCGGATTGTTGCGCAAGGGGGTCGGGAACGGTCCGGTCTGAGCTAGCGTGGAGAGGTTTCCGCCGTGCTGCCGCCACTCCTGCGGATGGGGGATCACCGTGAGCGAAGTGCCGGGCGAGGACCGACTGATCGCGGGCCGCTACCGCCTGCTGGGCCCCCTGGGCCAGGGCGGGATGGGGACCGTGTGGCGGGCGCGCGACGAGGTGCTGGGGCGCGAGGTCGCCGTGAAGGAGGTCCGCGCCCCGTCGGGGCTGCCCGCCTCCGACGTACAGCGGCTTTACGCGCGCCTGGAGCGGGAGGCCTGGGCGGCGGCGAGGGTCTCCCACCGCAACGTGGTCACCGTCTACGACGTGGCGACCGAGGACTCCCGCCCCTGGATCGTGATGGAGCTGATCCGCGGGCTCGCGCTCTCCGACGTACTGGACGCCGAGGGCCCCATGTCCCCGCAGCGAGCGGCGCACATCGGCGCGGAGGTGCTGGCCGCGCTGCGCAGCGCCCACGGGTCCGGGGTGCTGCACCGCGATGTGAAACCCGGCAATGTGCTGCTCGCCAACGACGGGCGGGTGGTGCTGACGGACTTCGGTATCGCCATGGTCGAGGGGACGTCCGCACTCACCATGACGGGTGAGCTGATCGGCTCGCCGGAGTTCCTGGCACCGGAGCGCGCACTGGGGCGCACGCCGGGGCCCGAATCGGATCTGTGGTCACTCGGTGTGCTTCTGTACGCCGCGACCGAGGGCAATTCGCCGTTCCGTCAGAACACCCCGCTGAACACGCTCCGGGCCGTGGTCGACGAGGAACTGCCACCGCCCCGGCGGGCCGGCCCGCTGGCTCCGGTCGTCGAGGGGCTGCTGCGCAAGGACCCGGCCGAGCGGCTCTCGGCCGCGGAGGCCGAGCATCAGCTGCGGATCGTCGCCGCCGGGGGTACGCCACGGACCACGGGGGCCGGTGCGGCGGATCCGTACGGTGCGACGGTGACGGCCCGCACGACGGCTCCTGCGACGCCGCTTCCCGTGCCCCCCTCCCCGTCCCCCGTTCCTTCTGCGGCGTACGCGTCCGCTCCCGAGGAGCGGTCGCGTCGGGCGGTCGCCGTTCTCGCCATAGGGCTGGCGGTCCTGCTGCTGGCCGTCGGCGGGATCGTCTGGACACTGACCCACAGGGGCGACGACAAGAACGCGGGAGGGTCCACCGGCGCCCCCGGCCCGGGCCCGACCAGCAGCGCCCCGCGCTCGGCGTCCGCCACCCGGGGAACGTCCGGCGTCGACGAATCACCGGGCGGGGGCGGCACCGGGAGCACCGGCAACACCGCCCACAGCAGTACGAGCAAGCCGTCGCCCCAGACCGTGACGGTGTATCTCACCTCGGTACGCGACAGCTACGAGGGCAGTTGCCCGCCGCCGCACACCGAGGCACCGGCGGTCGAGGCGACGATCACGGTGGGGCGCACGCCGGCCCGGGTCGAGTACCGGTGGGTGCTGAAGGACGGTACGAGCTCCGGTCCTGGCTGGCAGTCGCTGCCCTTCGGCGCCGGCGGCGGGCGGTCGAAGCAGGTGTCGCACACGGAGCTGACGTACCGGCAGGACATCACGTACCACGGAACGATCACCCTGGAGGTGAGGAGTCCGGTCGTGGTCACCTCGAACGGAGTGGAGTTCTCGGTGACCTGCCGGACGGAGACCCCGACGGACGGGGCCTCCGCCTCTGCGGAAGGGGCCTCCGCCCCTGCGGACGAGTGAACGGGGCGGCCCGTGGCTTCCGCCGCCCTGTCAGGCCGCCGAGTTGAAGGCGGGCAGATAGCCGCCCGACTGTCCGGCGGCGGTGGGGTGGTACGACTCACCGATGTTGAGCCAGTTGACACTGTGCAGCCAGGCGCTGCCGGAGCAGATCTCGTGCCCGGTGAACCTGGATGCGACATCACTGAAGGTGAAGCCGTGGTCGGCCGCACGCTTGGCGGTTGCCGCGTTGAGGTAGTCGGAGGCGCTGTTGATGGCGGAGCGTTCGGTATCGCTCAGGCCGGCGATGCAGCTGCCGCCGATCTTGTAGAAGCGGGGGTAGCCGAGGACGACGACACGGGCGGACGGCGCCTTGGACCTGATCGCCGTGTACACCGAGTCGAGCTTGCCGGGCAGGGTGGAGTCGACGTAGCTGCGGGCGGTGGCGATCCGGCTGAGGCAGGTGGCTTCCGACTGGAGGACACAGGTGGTCATGACATCGGCGAAGCCCGCGTCATTGCCGCCGATGGAGATCGAGACGAGGTCGGTCGAGGCGGAGAGCGGGCCGAGCTGTCCGGCCTTCACACCGTCGGTAACGGCACCCGAGCAGGCCGTGAAGGCGAACGACGCGGGCGAGTTGGCGGCGGCCCAGAGCGCGGGATAGGCCTTGGTGCTGCGCTTGCAGTCACCGCTGGCGCTGTCGTAGCTGCCGGATCCGACCCCTGAGGAGTACGAGTCGCCGAGTGCGACGTAATCGACGGACGTCGCTGCGTTCGCGGTGGTCGCCCCGGTCAGGGCGAGTACGGCACCGAGCAGGAGCGAGGACGACAGCGCCACAAGTCTGGATATCTTCATGGAATCTCCCTTGGACCGACCGGCAGGATCTCTGCCCTACTCAGTGGTAGCAGCACAGCGGCCCGGCTGGAAGTGTTCATGCCAAGTACATCCCATGAGGTTCTCCTGAACGCCTCCTGAGCGTGCGTCACATCGGCATCCGGCATCCGGCGCGCTGCGGGGCAAAGGCGCGCATGCAGAACATCCGGAGCGAGGCAGGACGGTGTGGGCTCCTTATCGCGGGGGAGGCCCTTGTGCACCGCAGATCGCTTCCGCATGCACCGCCGACCATTCGGCCGGCGACCGGAATGCCGGAGCCCCGGAACCCATCCGGTCAAGGATGCCGGCGCGGCGGCGCCAGCGACCGTACGCCCCGGAGCGGGTGACGGTCCGGCGGTCCGCCGACGCCGCGGCAGGTACGAAGCGGATTCACCGGCTCGGGGCGGTGAGCGATGCCCGTCCGAACGGGTGGCAGAAGGTGGCAAAACCTGGGTGCGCCGGGTGCCCCTGTGCCGGATCATGGGCGCCATGTCTGCCAACCCTGAGTCCGCTCTGCCGATCCGGCTCACCGTCGACGACAGCGATTCCCCGGCCGATGTCGTCGACGCGCTGTTCCTCGGCCGCTTCGCGACGGGCGAGCAGCCGTACTCCCACAGTTCCTCCCTCGACCGGGTGAAGTCCGGGGCGACGCTGCTGCCGCCTGCCGCCAAGGTGCTGCGCGCCGCCCGCGACGAAGACCGCAGCGCGACCCTCGCCGAGGGAGAGGGCTGGACGCTGCTCATCTCGCGGTGGAACCGCGGCGCCGACGTCACCGTCACCGCGACCACCGCCGAGCTGGCGCAGAAGATCCTCGACCAGGCGACGGACGGTGCCCAGGACGAACCGGAACCACAGCCCGAGAACGTGACGATGGGCTTCTGGTACGTCTCACCGCGCCGTGGCCCGCACCGCACCACCCGTCAGATCGCCGCCGGTACATGGGACGAGGTGCGCGGCAACTACACGGCGCCGGTGGCCGAGGCCATGGACCGGCTGATGAAGGTGACACCGGACGACATCGCGGGCCGGCTGCTCCTGCTGCACGGCCCGCCCGGCACCGGCAAGACGTCCGCGCTGCGCACGCTGGCCCGGTCCTGGCGGGACTGGTGCCAGGTCGACTGCGTACTCGACCCGGAGCGGCTCTTCAACGATGTCGGCTATCTGATGGACATCGCGATCGGCGAGGACGACGGCACGGCGAAGGGCAGGTGGCGGCTGCTGCTCCTGGAGGACTGCGACGAACTGATCCGCGGCGAGGCCAAGCACACGGCGGGCCAGGCGCTGTCCCGGCTGCTGAACCTCACCGACGGGCTGCTGGGCCAGGGCCGCAATGTGCTGGTGGGCGTGACGACCAATGAGGACCTGGAACGGCTCCACCCGGCGGTCGTCAGGCCCGGTCGCTGCCTGGCCCGCATCGAGGTGGGCTCTCTGACGCGCCGGGAGGCGGTGGCCTGGCTGGGCACGGAGGAGGGGCTCGGCCGGGAGGGAGCGACGCTGGCCGAGCTGTACGCGCTGCGCCGCGGCACCGGTCCTGCCTCGGTGCCGAAGCAGGACGCGGGGGCGGACGCGGGGCTGTATCTCTGAGGGTTCCGCCCGCAAGCCTGTCTGCCCCCAATCGCCGGACGGGCTCGGTTCTCGCACCCTTGAGGACACGAACGGCCACCGCCCGGACGGCCGCGGTCATTCCTCGTACGCCGCCCGCACCGCATCCTGCGCCAGCGACGCCGCCGCCGCGCGCGACAACCCGAGCCGCCTCACCTGGTCCGCGTACTCCCGCGCCGCCTCCGCGGCCTTCCGTTCCGCCGCATCCCCCGCGGCAGCGACGAACGTACCGTTCCGTCCGCGGGTCTCGATCACCCCGTCCGCCTCCAGGGTCCGATACGCCTTGGCCACCGTGTTCGCGGCGAGGCCGAGCTCCTCGGCGAAGCCGCGTACGGTCGGGAGTCTGTAGCCGACGGGCAGCGCGCCGGACCGCGCCAGTTCGGAGATCTGCGTGCGCAGTTGCTCGTACGGGGCGGTGCCGGAGTCGGGATCGAGAGCGATCTTCAAAGTCACGGCCCGATTCTCCCCCACCGCCGGAAATTCGGAGGCGACCGGGCCGGTTCTCCCCGTAACGTCCGCCGCATGACTGTGATCGTTCGCGACTTCGTGCCCACCGACGCCGAGGCGTGGGTACGGGTGCGGCGCGCCGCCCTTCCGTACATGGTGACGACTCCTGAGCAGGTTTCCTTCGAACAGGCCAACGCCCATCCCGACAGGCGGTACAGGCTGCTGGTCGCCGAGGAGGACGGGGAGATCATCGGCACCGCTCAGGTCGGCATCGTCCATGACAGCCCGGAGCCCGGCCAGGGTTTCTGCAATCCGTACACGCACCCCCACCGGGTGGGCCGCGGGGCGGGCTCGCTGCTGGTGCGCACCGCCGAGGAGTATCTGGCCGGGGCGGGAGCTGTCGCCATCTACACCTGGGTGCTAGACGAGCCGGCGAACCGGGTCTTCGCCGAGAAGCGCGGGTACACGCCGAGCCGTCCGGCGCACTTCCTCCATCTCGACCTCGCACACGGCACGCTGCCGCCCCGTCAGGATCCGCCGTCCGGTGTGGAGCTGCGGACCGCCGCGGAATTCGCGGACGACCCGCGGCCCCTGTTCGAGGCGGACGCGGAGACCACGGCGGACGAGCCGAGCGACACCCCGGCCGAACTCTCGGACTACGAGGACTGGCTGCGGAACACCTGGAACAACCCCGGTCTGGACCGGGAGCTCACCTCGGTCGCTGTGGTGGACGGCGAGGTGGCGGCCTTCAGTGCGGCGAACACCGACGGCCTGACCCGCTACTGGTCGGGGATGACCGGCACCCGCAGGGCGTATCGCAACCGGGGTCTGGCGAAGCTCGCCAAGACCGACTCGCTGCACCGTGCACGCGCGGCCGGCTACACGGACGCGTACACCGGCAATGACGCGGACAACGGCCCGATGCTGGCCATCAACACA
Organism: Streptomyces sp. NBC_00873; assembly: GCF_045207415.1. Taxonomy (NCBI): domain Bacteria; kingdom Bacillati; phylum Actinomycetota; class Actinomycetes; order Kitasatosporales; family Streptomycetaceae; genus Streptomyces; species Streptomyces sp. NBC_00873. The sequence goes on along the minus strand of NZ_CP108803.1, from coordinate 7,190,429 downwards.
TGGTTCGGCTACCGGATCTGCGCCACGGAGGTGCGCCATGTCCACAACATCGGTTGAGGTCGTCCTGGTCAAGGCGGGGCGGACGAAGATCCGTTACCCGGCGGAGCTCGTGGGCGACGACGGCACCCGGGTGACGGTGACCGCGCCGTGGGCCGCGCCGGGCGTGCGCGACTTCGGCTTCGTACGGTTCGAGCCGGGCGATGTCTTCACCGAGCACTACTGGCGCGACCGGTGGTTCGCGGTGAAGGAGGTCCGCACCGGCGAGGGGACGCTGAAGGGCTGGTACTGCGACATCACCCGGCCCGCGGTGCTGGGCGACGGGGAGCTGCTGGTCGAGGATCTGGATCTCGATCTGTGGGTGTCCGCGGACGGCTCCTCCGTACTGCGGCTGGACGAGGACGAGTTCGAGGAGAGCGGGCTGGCCGCACACGATCCCGACGCGGCGGATGCCGCCCGCCGGGCGCTGGACGAGCTGGAGGGCCTCGCCCTCGCAGGCGGGCTCACGGGTCTGCTGGCACTGTCGCGCCCGTCCGGCGACGGACGCTAACGCACCACGAGCTCCACCTCGTACCCCGCCGCGTCCTCCAGATAAGCGGCGCAGTGCGCGTCGCCGCCCGCGTAGGGATGGCGGTCCGCGAACAGCAGCCGCCAGCCGTGCTCCGGGGCCCGCGCCACCAGCGCGTCCAGCGTGGCCCGGTCCCGGACGTGGAACGCCAGGTGGTTGAGGCCGGGAAGGAGCCGGTCGTGCGGTCCCGGGGCCAGGGCCGGTGACTGCTCGATCACCAGATAGGTGTCACCGCGCCGCCAGCTGCGGCCGTGCTCCCATCTCTGGTACGGGACATGGCCCAGCTCACCGAGGAGCCAGCCCCACCCCGCCTCGGCCACCGCCAGGTCGGGCACCCACAGCTCGATGTGGTGCACCCCGCCGGTACCGGACCCGCCGGACCGCAGGGGGACCGCGCGGCGGGTGCCGTGCGGCTGGTACGCCACGGTGTCGCCGTCCTCGTGCCAGTGGATCAGGAAGTGCTCCCCCGCCCGGTAGCCGTCCAGCCCCGCGCGGCAGTACGCGACCATGTCGTCGGGCAGGGCGTCCAGCGGGAACCAGGCGAGCTCCGAGCACTTCTCCGGTTCGCGGTTGTACGGCGGGCGGGCGGGGTCGTACTCCGCCTCGAAGAACCAGCCGGTCCGGGGACTGCCGCCGGGACCGCGGTGCTGCATGACCAGGGCGACCCGCAGCTCGTCCGGGTCCAGTGCGAGACCGATCTCCTCGGCGGCCTCGCGGATCATCGCCTCGCGGACGTCCTCGCCGTCCTCCACATGTCCGGACGGACCGTTGAACAGCCCGTCCGCGTATCCCGTCCCGGCGCGGCGGGCGAGCAGGACGTCGGGGCCGCGGCGCAGGATCAGATGCACATCGACGATCTCGGTGTGCCGGTGCGGCGGCTCGGCGCGCGCCACCAGCGCGTACCGGTCGTCGTCGACCTGCTTGCCCCACAGGTCCGGGTCGCCGGAGAGCCGCTCGTGGTGGATGCGCTCGGTGAACGGGGTGAGCAGTGCGGTCAGCCTCTCGGCGGAGAGGCCCACCCCGCCCCACACCCCCTCGATCAGCAGCAGCCGCCCGCCGGGCCGCAGCAGACCGAACCAGTGGCGCAGAGCGGCCTCGGGATCGGGCAGCAGCCACACCACATGGCGGGCCATGATCACGTCGAACTGCTGCTTCCCGACCGGTGGTCGGGCCGCGTCCCCGACGAGCACCTCGGTGCCCGTCCCGGCGAGCTTGGCCCGCGCCTGCTCGACCATGCGCGGCGACCGGTCGACCGCGGTGACCCGGTGGCCCTGCCCGGCGACGACCAGCGCCAGACTTCCGGTGCCGCACCCCAGGTCCAGCACCTCGGAGCGGTCCCCGGGCAGCCAGTTCTCCAGGCGCTGCGCCCATGCGTGCCGGACCACCGGATCGAGCAGCCCGTGGTCGGGCTCCTCGTCGAAGGAGTCGGCGGCGGAGTCCCAGTCGATCGTCGTCATGCGTCGATCGTCTCAGCCGCCACTGACACAGTCGATCAGTCGGTCGGTCAGCGGGTCAGCCGCTTGCGGTAGTGGAACCTGTCGTAAGGGCCGTCCACGCGCCGCTCCACCAGTTCGTACCCGTAGCGCGGGTAGATCTTCTGGTTCTCCCACATCAGCGCGTTGGTGTAGAGGCGGATCTCGGGAAGGCCGAGGCCGCGGGCGTGCGCGTCCACGAAGGCGAGCAGCCGTCGGCCGACTCCCCGGCCGGCCGCGTCCGGGTGGACGGCGACGGACTCCAGGAAGAGGTGGTCCTCGTGCGGGACGAGGACCAGGACGCCGATGACGTCCTGGTCCCCCGTCACGTACACCCGGCCCGCCGCCACATCCGCCGCATGGTCCGCACGCATGGGTGCGGGGACGACGCCGATGCGCGCGATGTAGTGCCGGTAGGCGGCATCGGTGACGGCCCGTACGGCGGGGACGTCGGCCGGGGCGGCCAGGCGGATCTCGTCGGATGTGTCGGCGGTCATGGAAGCACGGTACGAGGGTCCACCGACTTCATCCGCACCCGCCTCGAACAGGAAGCCGCCTGATGACCACACCCCGCGACACCCCCGCCTCCCGCCGCAGCCGCGCCAACGGCGACGGAACCGTCTACCAACGCAAGGACAGCCGCTGGGAAGCCGCCGGATACGTCCTCGCCTCCGGCAACACCCGCAAGAGGGTCCGCGTCTACGGCACCACCCGCAAGGAAGCCCTGTCCAAGCTGACCGAGAAGATCGCCGCCAGCAACCGCGGCCTCCCCGTGCCCTCCACGCAGGGCAGCGTGGCTGCGTACCTGACGTACTGGCTGGAGAACGTCGCCGTCCACCAGCTCCGCGAGAACACCCACACCCGCTACACGGCTTGCGTCCATCAGCACCTCATCCCGGGCCTGAGGAAGAAGAAACCCGCCAAGCTCGCCGCCAAGGACGTTCGCACCTGGCTCAACCAGCTCCGCCTAACCTGCCAGTGCTGCACCCGCGGCATCGACGCCCGCCGTGATCAGCCCCGTTGCTGCGCCGCCGAGGCGTGCTGCTCCAAGCGGCTCTCCCCGCTGACGCTGGCGTACATCCACTCCGTGCTCAAGTCCGCCCTGGAGCACGCCGTCCGCGAGGAGGAGATCACGCCCATGGCCGGCCCGCGGTGGCGGAGCCGAGAGCGGGCCGGGTGGGCGGCCGTGCCGCGCGCTACCCGCGCCAGCGGGTCGCCTTGAAGACGTAGAGAAAGTTTGGACGCATCCCGCCTTGGCGATATGCCGTGGCCGTCGGCCTGATCGGTCGGCTGGAGTGTGGTTCGAAGCGTCGGAGTGCCAGGTGTGGTCCTGCGGGTAGCCAGGATGATCGTTGTCCGGCCGGTCCGGGGACCGTGTTGCAGGGGTACCGTCTGAGTGTTGCCGCAGAACGGAGTTCGCCGTGTCGCAGAGCATCGAGGAGCACACCGGCGCTCGGATCGCCCGTATCCGGAAACAGCGTGGCTTGACGCAGCAGGGGCTGGCGATGCGCGCCCATGTGTCAAAGTCGCTGTTGTCGAAGGTGGAGTGTGGGCAGAAGCCCGCTTCCCCGGCTCTTGTTGCTGCCTGTGCCCGCGCGCTGGGCGTATCCACGTCCGATCTGCTGGGACAGCCGTACGCCGAGGAGTTGCGCCGGGACCGCATGGACGCCTTGATCCAGCCGATCCGTGAGGGGCTGGAGAACTGGGATGTCGCTCTCGACTGGGAGACGGCTCCGCGCCCAGCCGCGTTGATCCGGGCTGATGTCCAACGGGCCCTTGAGCAGCGCCGTCAGGCACAATACACGGACATGGTGCGTGACCTGCCCGTTTTGATCGACGAGTCGGTGCAGGCGGTGCACACCAGCACCGGGGAAGAACAGCGGCTGGCTCACGAGTGTCTGGCGGAGTCGTTCCGGTGTGTGTTCACCGTGGCGTGGAAGCTCGGCTTCATCGACCTGGCCACCGTCGCGCTGGACCGGCTGGCCTGGACCGCGCCGCGCGCCGACGAGCCGGGACTGGCCGCCATGCATGCCTTCCTTCGTGCACAGACCACGATGTCGTCCGGCCGGTACGACGTGGGTATGCGGGTGATTGACCAGGCTCTGCGGGATCTCGACGGGCAGGACGCGCGCCGCCCGGCAGGTGTTGAGGCCATGCGGGGCATGCTGCATCTGCGGGCTGCGGTGATCGCGGGGCGGATGAAGGACCGGGACCAGGCGGACGCCCGCCTGTCCGAGGCCTGCTCTCTGGCCCGGACCACGGGCGAGTTGCCCGATTTCGGCGTCACCTGGGGGCCGGTGAACGTCGGTGTGCATGCCGTGGCCATCGCCTCGGAGATGGACGACTTCGGGCGCGCGATCGAACTCGCCGAGGATGTGCACATCCCGCGGGGCTGGACCCGTTCCCGGGCCGGGCACCACTGGATGGACCTCGGCCGCTCCCATGCCTGGGCCGGCCATCCGGAGGAGGCGCTGGACTGCCTGCACCAGGCTCGGCGCATCGCGCCTCAGCAGACCCGCTACCACCCGACCGTGCGGGACACCGTGCTGGCCCTCAAGCAACAGGAACGGACGCGTAACAGTTCGCTGGCGCAGTACGCGGAGTGGGTCGGGATATAGCAGGGTCCCGGCGAGAGGGGTTGCACCCTTCGGTGCAACTGCTGTGCATCGCCAGTCGGCAGGCTGACGCCCAGTCAGGACCCCCGCGACCGAGCGAACGGTCCGGGGGCGTGGCCAACGCTGACAAGGAGCGCCGACATGCCGCACTGTATCGCCCACATCTTCGAGCCGCTGTTGCGGCTGCTGTGGCCCGCACCGGGCCGCCACCGCGGACCGGATCGCCATTCCATCAGTCTCGGTGTGGTGGCATCGACTGAATGTCCGCCTCGCTTACCCGCTGCCCCGGTGCTGCGCGGTGAGGACATCGGACTGGTCCGCCCGTACCTGGTCGCGCACGAGTAGCGGGAGCAGCAGCGCCGACGGGCACCACGGTGCGCACTACGGCTGGTCGTGCACGGCATCGACATCGGACCCCGGCTGATCAACAGCGTGGAGGTGCGGGCCTGATGAGCCTCACGAATCAGGCCCGCCTGCTCCCCTGGGCCGGGCCAGAAGGAAAACCTTGCTACCTCGCAGGCGACGGGACCGGCTACCTGTCACGCCTCGCTGACAACATGGAGTCGGCCCAACTCGGCCTGGCCGGTGAACTCGTTCAGGAGGCACAGCGCGTTCTGGACGGGCGCCAGTGGTCGCCTGGCGAACTGCACCTGCTGGCAGTCCAGTTGACCGAGGCACTGACGAACGTCCACCGGATCGCGGTGAGCCGAGGCGCGCGCCTGCCCGCACCGGCCTACGAAGACCTCGATGCCCTCGACAAGCCGGACGACGAGGACGACCGGCGACCCGCCGCGCAGCCTGTCCAGCGCGGCTGACCTGCCCGTCGCCCCGCCACCCGACCCGACGACGGCGACGAACCGCCACTTTGTGCAGCACCCGTCCGGTGACGTTGCCGTCAACTACTGATCTTCGATGACGGGCTTGACGCGGGTGGGGCGAGTTCGAGGCCGGTTCCGGCCAGGAATGCGGTGAGGAGTTCGGGGTGGCGCTGGATGTAACGCAGGGCGCTCTTCGCGGCCCGGTGGAGCTCGTCAATCGAACGGAAGGCCCGGTTCGCAGCCCCCCGCGACCCCGCCATGATCGCGAAGTGGGTCAAGTTCCAGATCCTCGACACCGAACGCCAGGACTGGACCCGCGGCTACGACACCGCCCGGCAGTACTTCGAACGGGAGGGCTCCCTGGACGTGCCCTACGAACACCAGGAAGGCGCCTACCCACTGGGCAGGTGGCTGTCCGACCAGCGGCGGTCCTACCGGGCCGGGACCATGTCCAGCACCCGGGCGGATGAGCTGGAAGAGCTCGGCATGGTGTGGGACACCGCCGACGCGCAGTTCGCCGAGAACCTCGCCGCGGCCCGCGCGTACTACGCACAGGCCGGCACCCTGGCCGCACCCCGCCACGCCACCGCCCTCGACAAACCCGTCGGACAATGGCTCACCAACCTCCGCCGACCCGGCGGACTCGGCAAGGACCCGGAACGGGCGCAGCGGCGGGCCGAGCAGCTCGCCGCCATCGACCCCGACTGGAACCCCCGCGAGCGCGGGTGGACCGTCGACTGGCAACGCCACTACACCGGCCTGAAGGTGCTCCTCGAGGGCGGGGCCTGCCTCGAAGAGATCGTGCCCGGGGTAACGCACCGCGGCGACGACATCGGACGCTGGCTGACGAGGCAAGCCCGCGACTGGACACGCCTCAACACCGAACAGCAACACCGCCTGGGCAAGATGGGCGTGAAACCCGCTGCACGACCCTCAGCCGCCCGTGCACCACGCCCCGCAAGAACAGGAGCAGGGGGCGGCGCCGATGCCTTCCAGCGTGGCGTAGCAGCCCTCACGCAGTACATCCAACGCGAGGGGAAGACTGTCGTCGGAAGGCAGCACGTCGAAGAACTCCCCGACGGCACGACCGTGAAGCTGGGCATCTTCCTCACCAACCAAAAAACCCGACGCCACCGACTCAGTGAGCAACAACTCGCGCAGCTCGCCGCGCTCGGATACGACTGGGCATAGATTCCTGCGATGGACCATGAACCGTTCCGGGTTCGCTGACGTTGCCGTCAACTACTGCCGTCACCCCACGCAGAAGCCCCGCCAGGACGCACCTGGCGGGGCTTCTATTTACTGACACGAACCTTCAAGGACTATTCGAGCAGTGCCACTTCAAGGCGATATTCCCGCCGCAGGTCCTCCACCAGCCGCCTCCGCGCAAATTTCACCACGCCGCGCGCCCACCAGGATTCCTCAGAGATCCTTGGGAACGCATCTGGCATCAGGAGTGCGCGGAATCTTGAGTCTACCGCTTCCACTTCTGCGCGAAGTAGCGCAAGCTCGGGAAAGCGTTGCAGTTCCGCAGCATCAAGAGCTCGCGCCAGCGAATCCCTCGACGTCAGATCATTGAAGTAGTCTTCGGCGTCATCCCGATAGCCCTGTTCGCAACTTTCGACGAAAGCACGCCAGCGAGACAGGAGTGCCTCCGGTTCGACGTCACGCCACCGACCAGACTCTCTGACGAAGTTGGAGAACGCGTCACGGAAGTCCCCAGTGTTTTGAGTCATCGGGCCGCCTCTCTCTGGAAGTATGCGAGCGGATCATCTGGCCGGAAATAGGTCGAAATGGTGTTCCCGTCTCTCATTCCAATTCTCCCTTGGGAGTCCATTCGAATGATGACACCGTCACTTCTGACAGCTTCACGTGCAGCAGCGGGACAGCTACCGGGACACATCAGCGCCTGCGCGTCCGCGACGTATCTTTCAAAGCCATCATCCGTGTCGTATTCCGGCATATCAGGCCTACGGGTCGGATTCCCGGAATCATCGAGCCCCAAGACATGCTTGTCATATTTCTCGTCCGCAACCCCAATCTTGAAGTCACAGTTGCTGTTGTGAACGAGGACCGGCGTCTCACCCGCCAGCACATAGTACGTGTGCAGGTCGTCGACGGTGAGGTTCTGCATATCGGCTGAGCCGGGAACCACCTTGACCGCGACGACGACGGCATGCTCATCGTTCGCCGTGTTGAGCGTGTGGCCTGGGGTGAGCTTGCCGGCGTCTATCCAGGTGCGGGTGGTGTCGTCCCAGAAGGGGTGCCGGGACGTGGTGTGGAGTTCGTAGGTCTTGCCCTGTCCATTGCGGATCTTGAGGTCTACGAGATCGTAGTCGTGGTGGACAAGTTTGGCCGTGACCGTGCGGGGACCGCGATGCTTTCCGGTGCGAGGGTCTCCCGCTTCGACCTTGTCACCGGGCTTCACCTTTCCGATCGCCTTGCTCTTCCCGTGTTCCAGCAAGACGGGGGTATCGGCGCTGAAACTGCATGGCCCGCCTGCGGCACCTCTCAACTTTCCAGGCGCGAGCGCCTTCAGGCCGAGCGTCTTGGAGAGGCCCACTTCCAGAGCTACGGTGTCCAGCACTTGGCCTGCGTAGATGCCTAGCCAGCTCTTTTCATGGTCGCAGGAAACACCCTCGACACCACACATGATGTGTGCGACACCGAAGGAGATTCCGCCTGCAGGGTTCGGGAAGCACCCTAGGCCGTAGTCCAAGCAGTCCTGGTTCGGATCCCAGTGCTTGAGGAGATTCGGCCCCTCCCGCTTAATTACAGCGTTCCATGCCTTGTGGAACATCTTGTAATTCTTGAACGTGATGTTGGTGACATTCATCCGAATCGCGATCGGACCGTCGTAGTAGTTGTTGGTTTGACTCTTCTGCGTGTTCTTCTTGGCGTTCGAATTTCCGGTGGCAGGATTGCTGTCGAATCCTCTTTGGTTGTCGCCTTCGAAGAGTTTCAGCCCGGTGGGGTCACTCTTGCTGATGGGGCTGTTGTTGCTGTAGGCGTACCCGTTCATCTGGAGCGGGTCGGCTATGTCGATAACGGGGTCGGCGGACAGGAACCGGCCGGCAGCCTGGTCGTATTCGCGGGCGCCGATGTGGGTCAGGCCTGTGGCGGAGTCGTCGATGCCGACGCCAAGGTAGCTGCGCTTGTTGGGCCATGTGGAGGGCTTGGGGCCGCGTGCCTCTCCGTACGGCTTGAAGGCGCGGCGGGTGACCGTTTGAGTGCCGCCGAGTTCGACCGTGGTGTTGGCGGTGCCGAGGTGGTCGGAGATGAGGACGTTGAGTTTGTGGCCGGTGGTCGCGCCGTTGGTGGTGGTACGGACGACGGTGGGGGCGCCGGCGTGCCCGTAGGCACGGGAGGCCTTGGTGATCTTGCCGGCGGCATCGGTGGTGAGTTCGGTCTCGCCCAGGTAGAGAGTGGAACCTGAGGGCGAGTTCTCCAGGATGCGGTTGCCCTCGGCATCGTAGATGTAACTCGTCTTGACGCCGTTGGTGGTGACCGTGTCGAGCTTGTTCTCCGCGGTCCAGCCAAGGGCCTGGGTGGTGGAGGGCAGCGTGCGGGTTTCCGTATTGCCTGTGGGGTCGCTGGTGTAGGTACTGCCCTGGCCGGAGGGGGCGGAGGTAATCGAGGAGAGGGTATGCGGCTGTGTGGTGGGCCCCGTGCTGCCGTAGCCGTACTTGAAGGTGACGTTCTTTGTGGCGTCGGCCGTGTTGTGCTCGGTGAGGCTGGCGCGGTTGCCGATCCAGTCGAAGGTGAAGGCCTGGCGGTAGGCGGTGGTGCCGGTGGAGACCGTGCCGGTGGCGGGGGCGGCGGCGTTGAGGGAGTTGGTCAGTGCCGTGTCGGGACTGGTGGTGTCGCTGGCCGCGTTGGGGGCGTTGGCGACGGGGCCGCTGGAGGGCAGGCCGTCGGTGCGGTGCCCCCAGTTGGTGCCTCCGGATGAGCGGCATCCGGTGCCGGAGCCGTCGGGGGTGATGTTGGACGTCCAGGCGTGGACCAGTTCACCGAGCGCGTCGTAGGTGTAGCACTGGTTGTCCCAGGTCGAGCCGGTGAAATCCGTGAGTTTGCGGGCGTTGGAGGTGATGGTGCCCGAGGCGTCGTAGGAGTAGTAACTGTCGGCGATTCGGTGGGTGTTGGCGGTTTCGCGATCGGTGACCGTGCGCTGGAGACGGCCGGTGTGCTGGTCGACGAAGTTGGTCGTCCACACGCGGTAGGGCTGTGGGCCGCTGACTGTGCGCAGTACCTCCCCGTACGGGGAGTAGGTCACGTCCGAGGTGTACCAGTCGAGGCCGGAGGTGGACTCGGGCATGCCCTCGGCGTCGTAGCGGGTGATGACCTTCTCGGCGGCCAGGCCCCCCTTGGCCGGCAAGGTGACCGACGGGGGCTTGCCGGTGGGCGTGTAGGCGTACAGGTACCGGTAGGTGCCCGACAGGCCGGCGGTCACCGTGTTGGAGGGGATGACGGTTTCGCGGCCGGTGACCCGGTAGTCGGTGTCGTAGCTGGTGACGCGGTTGATGTACTCGCCGCCGGCGGTGTGCCGGATGGAGGAAGCTGGTTGGCCGACCGCGCCGATCAGTGTGTCGTAGGTGAACTCGCTGACCGGAGGAGCGGTGGCCGAGCCCTCGCGGACAGCGGTGATGCGGTCGAGTTCGTCGTAGGTGGTGTAGGTGGTCTTGCCGCGCGCGTCGGTGGTGCTGATCTTGCGGTCGGCGTCGTCGTAGGTGAGGGAGGATTCGCCGGTGTCCGGGTCGGTGGACTTCTTCAGGCGTCCGCGGGTGTCGTAGGTGTAGGACCAGGTGTTGCCGGCCGGGTCGGTGACCTGGGTGCGGTCACCGCGGGCGTCGAAGGAGTAGCTGGTGGTTCGCCACTCGCTGGTGCCGGCGGTGTAGTGCTGGATCGAAGTGACCCGGCCCAAGGCGTCGGTGAAGGTCTTCGTGGACGGGGCGGTGGAGCCGGCGGGGTTGGTGAAGACGGACGTCTTGCCGTACGAGATGTACGAGGCGTACTGGTAGTCCTTGCCGTAGTAGACGGACGAGCGTACGACACGCTCCAGGCCGTCGTAGCGGGTCCTGGTCTTGCTCGGGACCAGGGATTCGGACGTGCGGGCGAACAGCTCGGTGGTCGGGGAGCCCTTGGCAAGGTAGCCGCCGGTCTTCTCTCGGAGCAGGCCGTGATCGCTGTACTTGGTGTCGACGATGACCCGGCCCGCACCGTGGGCTTCCGACTGGGTCTGCACCTCACGCATCAGGCCGTCGTAGATCGTCACCTGGCGGCTGTAGGTGTCGTCGTCTTTCAGGGCCTTGACGGTGACGGAGGCGGGGGTGGTGTCCTCGTCCGTTGCCAGTGCCGTCTGGTAGCTGATCTCGACGTCGGGGCTCTTGCCGCCAAAGGAGCGGGAGGGTGACCAGCCCTTGACCAGGCGGCCGAGCGCGTCGTATTCGCTGAGGGTGACGCGGCCGTTGGTGTCGGTGACCGTCAGCGGCAGTGCGCGGCCCGGGTCGTAGGTCGTGGTGGAGGTGTGCCCCTTGGGGTTGATGGTGGTGACAGATGTGACCGGTCCGCCGGTGTCGCCGGGGGTGTATACGGTTTCGCTGGTTCCGGTCTTCGGGGCGGTGACTTTCCGGACCCGGCCCAGGGGGTCGTAGGTCGTCGTGGTCACCACGGAGTGGGATGTGCCCGTGCCGTTGATCTCCGCTACCGAGGTCGGGAGGCCCGTGGTCGGGGGAACTCGCCAGGCCTGCCCGTCGTACGACGTCTGAACTGAGCTCAGGAGCTGGGTTGCAGGGTCCGCGGTCGCGTAGCCGGAGCAGGGCGTTGCGGTGGAGCGGGCTTCCTCGGGCTTGCCGATGATCCAGGCGGTGGTGTTGTGGACGTAGCTCGTCCGCATGCAGACCTGGTTGCTGAGGGTCTCGCCGCCGGTGCCGTTCGGCTTGACGACCGACATCTGCAGCTGGGTGGGCAGTCCGTAGGTGTCATCGACGGTCGTCTCGGTCCGGACTGTCTGCCAGCTGGTGTCGAGGGTCTGGATGGCGTCGGTACGGTCGACCCAGGTGCGGTGGGCGAGGAGCGGGTCGAGGTCAGTGCCGTCTTCAGCCTCGCGGGCGCGGGAGGCGGTCTGCTTGGACTGGGGGAAGGTCAGGGCCCGCTTGAGCAGGTCGCCACCGGTGTGTTCGTAGGTGAGGACCTCGGCGGTCATGCCGGCGTACTGCTCGGCGTCGTCGGCAACCAGCTCCACCGCGCCCTCGGAGTCCTTGAGCGGGCCGCCGGTGCCCTGGAAGTAGCGGGTGACGCCATAGGACTGCGACGGGATCTCACCATTCTGGGAGGTGGTCTCGCTCCCCTTGGTGGTGGCGACCTGACGGTAGCCGCGCCACTTGCTGTAGGTGCGCAAGGAGGGACGGGTGAATTCGTCGTCGTTCTTGGACCAGGCCGGGGAGGAGTACTCGTAGGAGGTGACGATGGGCCTGCCGTGCGTGGTGACCTTGTCGGTTTCGGTGACCGAAGCGACAACGTACTTGTTGAACCATGCCTTGGCCGGCGCCTTCTCCGCCCCGTCCGGGGACCAGCGCACCGGATAGCAGGTGCCGTTGCTCTTGCCCTTGTCGGTGGCGGGTTCGGAGCGGCAGCCGCCGGTGTACTCGACCTCGATGTCGCCGCCGTTCTCGGTGGCCACTGTGCCGATGCGCGGACGGGTGAAGCCCGGTCGCTTGTCGCTGGAGCTTGAGGGAACGAGATTGGGGAGCTGACGGTCCTTCAGGCGTGCTCTCAGCGGAGAGGACGCACCAACCGTGTACTTGGCGAAGCTGACGCCGTCCTTGGACTGGGGAGTGCCGGTGGTGTCGCCTGGGCCGAAGCCGGTGCGGGTGATCGAGTTCAGCCACAGGCCAGGCGATGTGTCGTACCAGTCCTTGGGAAAGGACTGGTGGAGCGTGTGTATGTGTCTACCTTCCGGAGCGTGCTCGATCCCGGGCGCTGGGCGTAGGTGGTGACCGCGGACAGGCGCAGCCGGGTCCAGAAGGAGGGAAAGGCGGGACAGAACTTGGAAGTGGCCTTGCAGTTGAGGTTGCCGGGGCTGTCCCACCAGGGGCGATACGCGCCCGGGTCGTCGGTCTTGTCGAAGTTGGTGCCGTCGCAGACGGTGGCGGAGTCCAGGCATCGCTGAGCAGCCATCAGGTCGACCTTCGCGGACGGCTTGGTGAGGTCCGCGGACGGCTTGGTGAGGTCCGCGGACTGCATTCCGTACTCGATGAGGTCCGGGTAGGCGGCGCGGTCGTACGCCTCGGGCGTCGTGAACTTCTTCCGAACGGCGTAGTAGTTGGTGGACTGGTGCCAGTCAATCACCATGGCGTTGCCGTGGACGTCGACGACCTTGTCCATGCCCCAGCTCCACGCCTGCTGCTTGCCCGCCCCGCACCGGGAGTCCGCGAAGGTGTCGGTGTGGCACGGCTCGCCGGGGTGGTTGCCGAACACAGGCACGGTGGAGACCGAGTCGGTGGCGGCGTGGCCACCGCCTACTGCGTCCAGGCCGTAGTAGTACGTGGTGCCGTCCCTGGTGGTGACGACCCAGTACTCACCGTCGTTGTCGGCGTTGGTGGCGCCGGTCTTCAGCTCCACCCGGGTGCCGTCGTCGTTCTGCGGGCGGTAGACGTCGGTGTTGCCGACGCGGACCAGTTCGGTGGTCCGGCCGTTGAGCGACATCACGGCGTTGTACGACACCCAGCACAGGTCGGAAGTCTTGTCCTTCGCGGCGGTGTTGTTCGGGGTCCCGGCTTGGAGGGTCTTGGTGTCGTCCTTGCAGGGACGGTAGCGGCGCTCGATGTGGCCCGGGTCGTAGTCCCAACCCTCACCGATCCAGGATGCCTGCGGGGAGGAAACAGCTGTCTTGCCGTCCACCGTCTGCGAGTTGTACTCGAAGGCGACGTTGGGGGACGGCCCGGCAGGGGCCGGCGGGATGGCCAGCGGGTAGGACCAGGTAAAGGCGCCGGAGGAACCGCCGGCCGCCCACGAGCCGCTGGAGACCAGCGGGGTCGCCTTGAACGAGCCGCCCTTGCCGGCGCCCGAGTCGGTGAGACCGAGAACCGCCCTGTCGCCACCGGCCACAGCAGCAACCTGCCTGCGGTAGCCGGCCTGTATGACGCCCGTACCGCCGGTCCGGGCCGCGGAGGAAGCAGAGGCAGGTGTGATGGTGCCGTCTGCAGCGGTGTCAACGGTCGCGGTGACCGTCTCGGTGTCGGTGTTGTTGACGGTTTCGAGTTCCTCGTAGGTCTGGCACGCCTCGTCGTCCGGGGTATCCCAGTAGCACTCGGGAAACTGGACAAAACGCAGCCTGGAGGCCCAGTCGGCACCGTAGAGGTTTTTGAACTCTTCGTAGTCGAACTGCACCGTCACCGGCACGGAGCCGGTTGACGGCGCCTCCACGGCGAGCACCGCGCCGTCAATACCCTGCGTCTTGGGGTCCGTCCGGCCGGCGACGCTGACCTGCCAGGTCCCGGTCGGCATGGCCTCGCCGGTCGCCTGTCCGAGGCTCACGGGCAGGTGTTCAACCGGGGAGGTGGCCGTCTGCACCGCATCGGTCGTGCTGACCGTGCGCGCGGAGGCGGGGGTTGTGGTCGAGCCGAAGGTGACGGTACCGGTGCCGGCGAGTGGCGCGTTGGTGGTGCCCGCCGGGGCCTGCTGCAGATCAGCGGGCGTCTCGGTCTTCAGGCTCTCGAGGCTTGTGTTCACGGTCTCGCCCGGCACGGGCTGATCCTGGTCGAGGGTGGGGGAAAGGGACCTCGCCCATGTCGCAACGCCGATACCGCCTGCCCGGCCGGCGTGCCATCGCCATAGCCTGTGCGGCCGCCATCGCCGCGACCGGGCTGACCTATGCCGGACTTGAGTACGCGGATTCCGGGTCGGAGGCCAATTCATCTGCCCACTCGGCTACTTCCGAGGTGAGCGAGGCCGACGCCATCACCCGCGCGGCAAAGAGCGGCAAACGCGTGGAGGCCACCGCACTGCGCACGCCCTACTCGAGCACCTGGGCGCGCCCCGACGGCCGGATGTCCCGCGAGATCCACGTCTCGCCTGTCCGCGCCAAGGTCGGCGGAGAGTGGAAGCCGATCGACCGCTCCCTGCACCGCACCAGCCGGGGCTGGGAGCCGAAGGCCACCAACACCCTCTTGGTCTTCTCCCCCGGCACACAGGCCGGCAAGCAGAGCAAGGAGCGTGCATCGCGCACGACAGTGCGCCGCATCTCGCTGCTCAAGACCGCGGTGGCCGAGGCGGATCCGACCGCGAGCCCGTTGGTTACGCTGCACTCCGACGGGCACGACATCCAGCTCACCTGGCCCGGCCCTATCCCAGAGCCGATCATCGACACCAACCGGGCGCTGTACCCCGAGATCATCCCAGGCGCAGACCTGGTGCTCACCGCGGACGACGACGGGTTCGCCCAGCTGCTTGTGGTGAAGAACCCCGCCGCCGCGGCCGATCCCCGGGTCACCCAGCTCTCCTACGGCCTGACGTCCCCCACCCTTACCTTCCGGCTGGATCCGCGATCCGACATCGTCAGCGCCGAGAACTCCGACAGCGACGAAGTGGCGCTCTCGCCCTCACCGCTGATGTGGGACAGCGCCGGGGCCGTCGCCGTCACCGACGGCGAGGTCGGCGCCACCGCCCAACCCACCGCACCCGAAGTCCTGCCCTCCGAGACCGCATCCGCTTCCGAGACACCCTCGCCCTCGGCAAGCACCGACGACGCGTCCGAGACCGACGAGCAGACCGACCCGTACGCCGAGGCGCTGCCCTCGGCGAGCGACGAACCGGCTCCCTCTGTCTCGGAGTCGCCGCTGCCCTCGGCTCCTGGCGAGCCGACACCGGCCCCCTCGCAGTCCGGCTCGGCGGCCACCCTGTCGCTTCCTGGACTTGACGGGCCGTCTCCCGACTCCCACGGCGCGCTGGTCGCCGCCGACCTGTCCGGCGCGAACTGGGTCCTCACCCCGGATGCCGATCTCCTGGCCGACCCGTCCACGGTCTTCCCGGTGTTCATCGACCCGTCGGTCAAGAAGCACACCCAGAACTGGACCACTGCCTACAACCGTCACCCCGACGCCACCTTCTACAACGGCAAGGGCTTCAACAAGAACGGCACCCACGAGGCGCGGGTCGGCTTCGAGTCCGACACCTGGGGCACCTCACGCTCGTTCTTCAACATCGACTTCGACAAGACCCTCCAGGGCGCCGTCATCTCCCGTGCCAAGCTGCGGGTCCTGGAAACCTACTCCTGGTCATGCGACGACCGTGCCATGAGCGTGCACCTCACCGGTGCGATCACCTCCAAGACCAACTGGAAGAACGCGCCCAAGCTCCACGACGGCAACAAGATCGCTACGAGGAGCTTCGCTCACGGCTACAAGTCCGGCTGCCGCGACGCCTACGAGACCTTCGACGTGAAGAAAGCCGCGCAGAAGGCCGCCGACAAGGGCCTGGGCACCATCACCTTCGGCATGCGTGCGGTCAACGAGACGTCGCAGTACTCCTGGAAGAAGTTCATGGCCAACGGCGAGAACGCCCCCGTTCTCGAGCTGGTCTACAACCGACGTCCGGATGCGCCCACCTCTCTCGACCTGGGCCCGGACGCCAAGTGCACCACCACCGAGCCGTACGTCCGGATGGGCGCGGGTGAGATCACCTTCACCGCCTCGGCCAAGGACAAGGACAAGAACCTCGACTACATCGACTTCGACCTCTGGCCGCTCGGCAAGTGGTCCACCACCGGCGATCTGCTGAAGTCCACCGGCAAGAGGTCGGTCGGCGCAGACACCGACTCGGCCCGTCGCACGACGCCCGGTTTCTCCACCAACTCGCTCGTCAACGGCACGGTGTACTCCTGGCGCGCCAGGTCCATCGCCGACGCGGGCGCGACCTCCAGCTACTCGCCCAAGAACACGCCCTGCCGGTTCATCTTCGACACGGCAGCGCCCAAGCCGCCCAAGGCCGACTCCACCGACTTCCCCAACGCCGACGGCAACGAGAACGGCTTCAGCTCCGATCCTGAAGACGCCACTTGGAGCACCAAGAAGTTCAGCACCCCCGGCTCCTTCACCGTGCGTGCCCTGAGCACCGACGTCGTGCGCTACGAGTACGGCTTCAACTCCGCCAGCTATCCCTTCTCCCTTCCCCGCACCGCGGGCACGTCGACCAGCACCAGCGCGACGATCACCAACGCCAAGCCGCCCACCGCGGGCCCCAACGTGCTCTACGTGAGGACCGTCGACGGTGCAGGCAACGTCTCCGATCCGACCAAGTACTTCTTCTACGTCACCCCGCGCGACCAGGCCGACACCCCCGGAGACTTCACCGGCGACCAGCTCCCTGACCTGCTGACCGTCACCGAGAACGGCTACCTTCGCCTCTACCCCTCACAGGCAACCAACGACCTCACCAGAGGCAGCGGCGACCTGGACTACTCCATGTCCGGCGCGTACCGCGACAACCCCAGCAAGGATCCCAACGGCGACGACCTGCCCTCCTACATCGCCGCCCGCTCCGGCCACTTCGACGGCGCGCTGATCACCCACAACGGAGACATCTACGGAGGCGACGGCATCCAGGACCTCGTCGCCCGCGTCGACGACAAACTGTGGGTATACCCGGGCGATGGCTATGGCGCCGTCAACGTCGACACGCGACGCGAGATCCTGCTGCCGGCCGACGCACCCGCCCCCGCCGCCCTCACCCAACTCGTCTCCGCCGGCGACGCCACCGGAGACGGCAGGGCCGACTTCTTCGCCACCATCGGCGACGAGCTGTGGGTCTTCACCGGCTACCACGGTGCCACCATCGACCAGGCGACTCGCCTCGCATCCTCGGGCTGGGACATTCGCGACATCGTCACGGCCCAGGACATCACCGGCGACGGCGTCACCGACCTCGTCTTCCGCAGCGACGGCACCTCCAAGCTGTACCTTCGCGTCGGCATCGCAGCCGCAGGCGGCAGCGTCGACCTGAACTCGCTCGCGTACGAGGCCAACTCCGAGGGCGGAGCCGACGTCGGATACGGCTCCGCCGGCTGGTCCAGCACGAGCATCCCCCTGCTGATCGGCACCCCGGATGCCAACGGAGACTCGATCCCGGACATCTGGGCCGTACGGTCCGACGGCTCCGTACGCTTCTACGCAGGCGGCAGAACCGTACTTTCAGGATCCGGCACCGAAATCATCGGCCAGACCAGCTGGTGGAAAACACGCCAGGCCATCGGCTGACACGGCGTGTAGAGCAACCGGCCCCGGCAGCCACTTCGGCTGTCGGGGCCGGGCCCGTCCAGGAACTGCGTGCGGTACGGGGTCACGACCTCGTCGTACCTGGTCGCGATGACCGTGTACCGCACGCCGGGCACGGTGTCGCCGCCCGCGTTGAGCTTGGCGATGAACGGGGATCCGGCGACCTGGTCGGCGAGGCCGGGCGTGTTGGCGTTCAACAGGTCCTCGGCGCCGGGGAAGTACGGCAGCAGCTTCGTCAGCCCGAGGAGGGTGGTGCCGTGATTGTCGGGGGCGAGCCCGATCATGGCGTTCACCTTCGTGGCGCCGCCGAGGAACTTCCGGTGATCCTCACCGGGCCGTGATCGCCATACCGCGAGATCGGCTCATCGCCGAGCTCCGAGTCGCTCGCCGGCCAGAGCGGCGGGACGTACGACCCCAGGTCCGAAGCGCCGCCTGGCCCGGTCCGCGGCGGCTTCGGCGGCACGGGCACGGTCATCGCCGGGGTCCAGGGAGAGTTGGCGGTGAGCCCCGTCGGCCGGCAGCAGGTCGTCGGCGCGGATCACGAATGCACGAACTCTTGCGCGCTGCAGCCCGAGAGCGGTCAGCAGGCCCAGCGCAGCCGTGACGAGGGCGGGCGAGTGGTCGGTGGGTTCCGCCAGCGTGCACGTACGCGTGGTGGAGCTGCGGTCGGCGTACCGCACCGTGAGCGTGAGGCGGCCGGTGACCTGGCTTTCACCGCGCAGGCGTTGGCCGATTTGGTCGGCGAGTCCCAGGACGGCGCGGTGATGCCGCACCGGGTCGAGACAGTCCTGGTCGAGCACGAGATCGGCCATCAGATGTGCCGCCGGTTCCAGCGGAACGACCGGGCGGGGATCATGGCCGCGGGCCCGCTCGGTCAGCAGCCGGGCCTGGCCGACGCCGAGAATGCGTTGCAGGGTCGCCGGGGGTACGTCGGCGAGCTGGCCGATGGTGTGCAGGCCGTATCGGCCGAGCGTGGCCGCGGTGGCGCGGCCGATTCCGGGCAGCGCGGTGACCGGTCGGGGGCGCAGCCAGGCGGCGGCCTGTTCGGCGGGAACCCAGGTGGTGTGTCCCGGCGCGGACGCGTCGGCCGCCATGGTGGCCAGCATGCGGTTGCCGGCGAGCCCTGCACTGCTCTCGATGCCGTACAAGGCCAACAGCCTGAGTTTCGCCAGCTGAACCACGTCGTACGGGGTGAGGTCGAAGTACCTGAGCGCGGACGTCAGGTCGAGCTGGACAGCATCGGGCGACACCGCCTGCACATGGGGGGTGATGCCGGTCAGCAGGTCGATCGCGTCCGCGTACCGTCCTTCGTACGGCAGGGCGTGCAGGTGCAGGTGGGCGATGTGCCGTCGGCGCGTGGTCAACCTGCGCTCCCTGGGCTGGTGTGGCCGAGCTTCTTCAGATCGGCTGAACGGCTACCGGCGGGCTGCAGGTCGGCGTAGGGATGCAGTTGAGCGCCTGTCGTGCCGTTGAGCAGGGTGCGCCGCGGCTGCGCGGGGGTCGGTTGCGGATGGCTGACTCCGAGCAGGGAGAGAGCCGCTTCGGGGCCGTGATCGCGCCGGGCGACGGCGATCCGTTCCAGGTCCCAGGCCATGGTGCCGACGACGGTGCGGCGGGTGCCGCGCACCTGGACCGTGCCGCGGACCAGCAGCAGCCCGCTGTGGAAGACCGTGTACGCGCAGGCGGGGTGGGAGTCCTCGAAGAAGGCCAGGTCGACCAGGCCGGAGCCGTCCTCCAGGGTGACGAAGATGATGCGCTTGCCGCTGGCGATCGGCGGGGTCTGCGTCGAGGCCCGTACCCCGGCGACGAGAACCTGCTGACCGGGGCGCATGCCGGCCAGGTGGGCCGCGTCGGTCGCGCCGATCTCCCGCAGCAGCCGGTGGTGGTGCTCCATCAGGTGCTTGGAGACGTCGATGCCGAGCGTGTTCAGCTCCGCGTTGAGAGCTTCGCGTCCGGTCATCTCCGGCAGACCGCTCGGCTCCGCTCCGCCGACCGCCTCCACGTCGATGGGCAACTGGCCCTTGCTCGCGGACCGGGCGCGGGACTGCCGGTGGAGTTCGGCGATCTGCAGCAACAGATCCCGCCGCGTGAAGCGCCCGTCGTGCAGGGAGTTCAGGGCGCCGATCTCCGCGAGGCGTTCGGCGACCGGCCGGCTGGGCCGGGCCCGCTGCCAGAAGTCCGACAGCGATCCGTACGGCTGGGCCTCCTCGATCCGCGCGCATTCCTCCTCGCTGATACCGCGCACCGCGGACAGCGCGAGCCGCACGCCCCACTGCTCCCCGTCGGCCCGCTCCACGGTGTGCTTCGTCCTGGAGTGGTTGACGTCGACAGGCAGGACCGGGACGCCGCGTCGGCGGGCGTCGGCGACGATGACGCGCTTGGGCCACATACCGGGGTCGTGTTCGAGGAGGCCGGCCAGCAGGAAAGCCGGGTAGTGCGCCTTGAGCCAGGCGCTCTGCAGAGCCGGTACGGCGAAGGCGACCGCGTGCGCCCGGCAGAAGCCGTAGGCACCGAAGGCCTCGACGGTCTTCCACACCTGGTCCCGGACCGCAGGGCTGTAACCGCGGGCGGCCGCCCGGCGGTGGAACCAGTCCTTGATCCTGGGCAGTCGGTGCTTGTCGCCGAGTGCCCGCCGGGCGACCTCGGCCAGAGCGCGATCGCAGCCGGTCAGCACCGACAGCGTCTCGATGATCTGCTCGTGCCAGATGGTCACGCCGTAGGTGTCGGCGAGCACGGGTTCGAGGTCCGGGTGGGCGTAGGCCGGTGTACCGCCATGACGTGCGGCGATGTACCGCTCGGGCATCCCCCCGGCAACCGGTCCGGGGCGGAAGAGACTGATGTCGGCGATGACGTCCTGCGGGTCACGGGGCTGCAGGCGCGAGAGAAGGTCCTGCTGGCCGGGCGATTCGAGCTGGAACAGCCCTATGGTCTGGCTCTCCTGAATGAGTTTGAACGCGAAGACGTCGTCGAGCGGCACCTGCCGTGGATCGTCCAGATCGATACGGTTGCCGGTCGCCCGTTCGATATCGGCGACGGCGTGGGCCATCGCGGACTGCATCCGCACACCCAGAACGTCCAGTTTGATGTTGCCCAGCGCCTCGATCTCCTCCTTGGCCGCCATCGCCATCGGATAATTGCCCTGGGGGGTGGGCTGCACGGGCAGCCGGTCCAGGAGCGTCGCGTCGCTGATGATCACTCCGCAGGGGTGCATGGCCATGCCGTGAACCAGGGAGTCGAGGCCTTCGGCGAGCTCCCACAACGGCCCGTACCGCTTCGCTTCGGCCGCCAGTTGACGCAGTTCGGGCAGTTCGGCGAGTGCGCTGGTGATGTCCGACGCCCGCAGGTGCGGGAAGCTCTTGGCGATCCGGTCGACGTCCGCCGGTGCGATCCCCAGCGCGAGGCCGGTGTCCCTCAGCGCCCGGCGGGCCCGGTAGGTCTCGGGCATCGCGGTGACCGCCACTCGCTCGGTGCCGAACCGGGCGAAGATCGCGTCGTAGCATTCCAGCCTTCTGGCGGACTCCACGTCGATGTCGATGTCGGGCAGCGACGCCCGTCGCACGCTCAGGAAGCGTTCGAACAGCAGGCGGTGATCGAGCGGGTTGGCCGTGGCGATGCCCAGCGCGTGGCAGACCATCGAACCGGCGCCCGAGCCGCGGGCCGCGACCCGAATGCCCAGCTCCCGGATGTCGGCCACGACCTGGCCGACGGCGAGGAAGTACGAGTCGTAGTTCAGCTCGGAGATCACGCCGAGCTCTTCGTCCAGCCGGTCGAGCGCCGCCCGGTCACGGTCCAGGCCGCGCCGGACCATTCCGGCCTCGCACTGGCGACGCAGAAACTGTGCCGCGCCGCCCGTTCCCGGCTCGACTCCGAGCACAGCCGGTTCCGGGAAGTGCGGTGTGCCCAGCCCCAGGTCCGCCTTGGGATCGACGGAGCACTCGGCCGCCGTGACGGCGGTGTCCGCCAGCAAACGGTCTGCCCGCCGGGCGTCCGCTCCGGCACACTCGGCAATCAACTGCGCGATGCGCGCCATCGCTCCTTCGTCCTTGAGCCAGCGCTGCCCGCTGTCCAGGCGGCGCCGGTCGATGGGGCGCAGCAGCCGCGCGGCATCAAGGACGTCGGCGAGCCGGTGCTGATCCGGATCGGCATAGCGGACGGCGTTGGAGAGCACGACGGTGGTGTCGGTACGGTCTCCCAGCCCCAGGGTGCGGGCGGCCAGCCGCAGCGATCCCGGGCCCGTACCGGACCGCCTGTGCAGGACAGCCTCCAGCCGTACACCGCTGCCGAAGATCTCCCGCCACGGCGCCAGCAGCTTCGCCGCGACGTCCTCCCGGCCTGCCGTCAGTGCCCGTACCGGCTCCGAGAGCGGTCCGAGCAGCACGATCAGACCGGGACCGCCGTACTTGCGCAGCGCTTCCCACGGCACCGCCACCGGGGCCGCGCCGCCTGCCGTGCCCGCGTGCGCGGCCGACGTGATGCGGCACAGCCGTGCCCATCCCGTCCGGTTCTGCGCGAGCAGCACCACTCGCAGGGGCGGCTCGACGACGTGGGCACCACCGCGCGCCGGGGTGCGGCGGCGCTGCACCGGAGGAGGGGGTGCGATGGCCTCCACGGCCAGATCGATGCCGAAGATCGGCCGGATCCCGGCTCCGGCGCAGGCCTTCGCAAACCGTACGGCGCCGGTGACCGTGTCCCGGTCGGTGAGCGCGAGCGCCGTCGTGCCGCGCTCGGCCGCCCGCCGGACGAGGTGTTCGGGATGGGCGGCACCGTAGCGGGCGGAGTATCCGGACGCGACGTGCAGATGGGCGTAACCCGCCATGCCGCACCTCCATCACATCACCCCATTTGAGCCTTTCACCCGATATGTCTATCGTACGCTCGTTCGATTACTCTAACCCCCATCAGCCTCGAACAATGGCGTGATTCGAACGCGTGACCTATTTCGTGGCATTCCACACAGCGGTTCACCACGGCTCCGCCGGGACTCACCGTCACCACGAGGGAACTCTTCGCACGCAAGGGGCCGGCAGGAAAACCAGCAGCGTGCTGCGCAGCGATGCGCGCCGGGCACGGGTCATCCGGCGAGCGAGCCGGTCAGCCGTCCGGCCCCGCCCCACCTGCGCAGACAGGGGACACCCCGGACCATGGGGGGCATGACTTTCGCCGACGAGGTGACGAAGGCCGTCACTCCACGGGCCGCACTGCTTGTCATCGGTGTGCTCGCGCTGCAGCTGCCGTTCATCGCGCCCTACATCGGGGCGCTGCACGCCCCGAAGCCGACAGACGTCCCCTTCGGGGTGGTCGCACCCGGCGTCATGGCGCTGTACTCGATCGCGGGCGGGATCGGCGGCGCGATCATCGTCGGACCGATCCTCGGCGCGCGCCCGCCCGCCCGGGAGCATATGGGCCCTGTCCGGGCTGGGCACCCTGGTCGTCTTCGCGGTCGGCATGATCACACTCGCCCTGCAGGCGCTCACCGGCATCGTCGGCATCGGCCTGGCCGTCCTGATCATCGTGATCGCGGGCTACCCGAGCGCGGGCGGCGCCTTCCCGCTGCCGATGCTGCCGGACTTCTGGCAGGCGATCGGCCCCGCGCTGCCACCGGGTGCGGGGACCTGGGTGGCGCGCTCGATCGCGTACTTCAAGGGCAACGTTGATCGCTGCGGTACCAGCCGGGCTTCTTCATCCCCATCTCGCCGCCCCGGTTGAGCGCCTGCCTCACTCCCCGGCCAGTTCCTCCGTCCGGGCCGGCACACCTTCGGCCAGGGCGATTTCGACGTCCTCTCCCTCCCAGCCCTGCTGGGTGCGCCACAGGACCTGGATGCCGAAGACGTCGTGGACGGTGGCCGCCGACCAGTCCTCGGCCGGGGGGCCGGCCAGAACGAGGCAGAGGCGGTCGGCAGGCTTGGGCAGCGTGTGGTTGATCTCGATGAGGCGGACCGCTCCCGCGCGGAGGTCGGCGTACGTGGCGAGACCGGCACCGAGCACTTCGTACAGCAGGTGGCCGTCCTCGGTCACGCACTCGACGTCGGCGACCGAGGAGTCGGACTTCGGCTGCCGGTCGGCTCGCAGCAGAGCCGCCATCAGTTCGAAGCGCACCGCCTCATGGGTCTTGCAGGTGCGGTCAGTTGCCGCCGAGGCCTCCAGGATGTGGCGAAGTCCGGTGCTCGGAGTTGCCTGTTCCGATGGGGCGGAGGCGACTGCGGTGGCGGTCATGGGGGCGTTTTCCTTCGGCTCGGACGACGCGGGGGTCTCGGTCGGATCGGACGGCTCGAGGTTGGCGACCGGCTCAAATGGCGCTGATCGCGGCGCGGAAACGGGATGTTCCGGCTTGCCCTTCGTCACCGGGCCGGCCGCGGCACCGATGCGCCGCTCGATGGTCCGCCGCGCTTCGGCCAGGCCCTCGGCCCAGCCACTGAGCTCCAGCTCGGTACGGAACCGGTCCAGGTCCGGCGTCCCGGAAGCCGCCGCCCGGTTGGCGTTGGCCGCCAGATCCCGTAGCAGGTTCAGCCGGGCCCTGTCCGGGGATCCGAGTACGCGCCAGACATCCAGCCAGTCGTGCTGGTCCAGGCGCAGGCAGCGGTTGGCCATGCCCTTGAGCTCCGAGAGCCGGGCGCGGGCGTCGTCCGGGACGTTTCCGCCGGCCAGTTCCTCGACAACGCCGAGTGCATCGGCGTAACGCGCGGCCATGGTGGGCGAGATGGGCCGACGGCCGCGTTCGTCGACCGTCACGAAGCTGACGCTGGAGGCGTGGCGGAGCACCCAGGCGTCCAGCTCCGTCCCTGCGGCGGGGGGTGTGGAGCCGTGGCGCACGGCCATGAGCAGCGGGCGGTCCGTGGCGGGTGAGACGGCCTCGACCTTGTAGTTGCCGCCGGTGGTGTGGCCGATCACCCGGACCCGGATGTCGGTGCCGATCTCCGGAATGTCTCCCTCCGCCGCCGGTGCGGCGTCGGTGTCGGTGCTGATGCCGGGGGCGGCACCGATTCCGCGGAGCGGCTGTTCCGTAGTGCCGGCGGTGTCCGTCAGTGCCTCCGGGAGCGGCGCGGTGTGCAGGACGGTCAGGCTCTGGGTGCTGCGGGTCAGCGCGATGTAGAGCTGGCGCAGGCCGGACGGGCCGCGGTCGGCGATGGTGGCGGGTTCGACGACGAGGACGTGGTCGTACTCCATGCCCTTGGCCTGCGCGGCGGCCAGGACGGACACCGCCTGGCGTTCCTGTTCCGTGATGCCGTCGGCCTCGTCCATGTGGCGGCCGATCTCGTCGAGCCAGCCGGAGTCGTCGGGAACGATGACGGCCACGGAACGCAGAGTGCGCCCGTCGCTGGTGCCGACGAGGCGGACGGCTTGGGCGACGGTGTCGCCGAGCAGCTTCCACGGCTCGGTCGCGATCGCCCGTACGGCATCCGTGCCGGCCTCGCGCACGGCCCGCGGGTAGGGCAGCGAGGGGGCGACCGTACGGGCCAGGGGGGCGACGAACTCCATGATCTCGGCGGGTACGCGGTAGCTGGTGGTCAGCTCTTCGACGCGCCAGTCGCCGTGGTCGGACAGGAGCGTGCCCAGGCGGTCCCACTCGGTGTACGGATACGGGCCGGTGGCCTGGGCGAGGTCGCCGAGGACGGTCATCGAGCCGCCCCTCGCGACGCGGCGGCGCAGGGCGCGGGCCTGCATGGGAGTCAGGTCCTGGGCCTCGTCGACGACGATGTGACCGTAGCGCCGCGGCGTCTCGCCCGTGATGAGGTACCGGAGTTCTTCCAGGCAGACACGGTCGTCCAAGGTCCAAGGGTCGTCCTCGGCCTTGTCGGCCCGAGGACGGGGCAGGGCGGCCTGCTCCTCCTCGTCGAGGATGCCGTCGGCGCAGGCGCGCAGGAGGTCGGGCGAGTCGTAGAGGCTGCGCAGGGCCTCCCGGGCGCCCGGCGAGGGCCAGGCACGGTCGAGGAGGCGCTCCACCTGACGGTTGCGTTCCAGGCTGCGGCGGATCGTACCGTCCGCGCCGCGACGCGGGGCCAGGGCGGCGAGTTCCCGCAGGAGCCGGTCGACGAGCAGGCTGCGGAAGCGGTCGCGGCGCTCGCGGTGGGCGCCATCGCCGCCGCGCGCCTCGTCAAAAAGGGCGCGGACTTCCGAGCGGGGGATGCGCAGGGTCGTGCTGCCGGCGGTGACGGTGAACGCCGGCTCGTCGCCCTCGAAGGAGGGTGCGGTGAGGAGACCGTCGAGGGCCTCGGGACGGCACTCGTGCTCGACGCGGCGCCGCAGGACGGCCGCCATGCGCTCGTCGGACTTCACCAGCCGCGCCCGCGGCGTGTCGGTGCCGAGAACCTCGCCGTCCCACAGGCGGGAGAGCTGGACGGCGTTGACCTCGCGGGTACCGAGGGTGGGCAGGACCTGGCCGACGTAGTCGAGGAACCGCTGGTGCGGGCCGATGACGAGGATGTCCTGGGCCTTGAAATGGTCGTTGTTGACGAGCCAGGTCACGCGGTGCAGACCGACGGCGGACTTGCCCGTGCCCGGGCCGCCCTGCACGACGAGGATGTCGGACGGGGAACCAGTGACAAGGTCCATCTGGTCGCGGCGGATGGTCTCGACGATGTCCCGCATGCGGCCGCTGCGCGAACGCTGGAGCTCACGGAGCAGGAAGTCGTCCGGTTGCAGGGGCTTGCGGCGCTGGAACCGGGCTACGTCGGCGGGCGTGTGGGCCGACGTACGTTTTCCGCGCTCGCCGGCTTCCGGCTGCTTCGCGGCTCGGGGCGGTGCTTCCGCCCCGGCCTCATCGGCGGTGGCGGGCTCCGCCGTGATCGCGTCGTCCCCGGCGGGCCGCGGTTCCGGGACGGCTTCCAGCACAGGGGCGACGGATACGGGAGTCGCCGAGGCGATGTCGTCGAAGTAGTCCTCGACGATCTGCTGCGCGCAGCGTAGTTGCCGCCGCAGGACGACGTCGCCCGGCGTGTGCGACTGCGCCTCGAACCACTTCGTGGCCAGCGGGCTGGTCCACAGCACGACGACGGTGTCGCGGGTCCGGACATCGGATACGGCACGGCGGCCCACGTACCAGGGGCGGGGTTCCTCGCCCGGATCTTCCGGCGCGTCGACACGGGCGATCACCAGGGACTCCTCGCCCAGCCCCCCGTACGCCTCGGCCTTCTTCACGACGTCGAGCCGGTTGGCGATACCGTCCTTGCCACTGGCCGCGGCCTGGGCGGCCGACGTCCCGGTCATCTCGGCGAGGCGCGCGGTATAGCAGTCGTACGCCCGGTCGACGGCCTTCTGCTCCTCTGCAATGACCTGGTTACGAGCGATGGTGTTCATCTGCTGTCCCTCCCTGGCGCCGTCCGGCGAAACGCCGCACCGGGTATACGTCCGCGCCGCACTGAATGGCCATCAGGACCCGTTTCCTCACGGTGAGTCGGAGCCTTGCCCCCCGAGCCGAACTCCCGTCCCCTGTTGAACGTGGATCAGGTCACGCGTGGGACGGCCTTCTGCGCGGCGACAGTCACGAAGACGGCACCCTTCTGAAGCTGCCACCACCTCAAGCATGTCAGTCATTGACTGAGTTCACAAGCTCATCCGGCGCTTCTCGGCCACTCTTGAGCGCCGGACGGCAACTCGTCCGGATACCACCTGCACCACCACCGCCGGTGCACCAAAGCGCCTGCGCACAGCGCTGTCACTGACATGCCATACGATGCGCACACCTGTTCGCAACCCTTCCGTTTGAGGATTCCTACGTCATGTCTCTCGGTGTCACGTCCCGTTCCCTGCGCGGCATATCCGCTGTCGTAGCCCTGATCTCGGTCGGAGCGGTGGGATGCTCCGAAGCCCTCGACAGCGCAAAGACCGGCGCCAAGAAAGTGGTTCGCCAGCGATCGGTCTTCTCGCTCGCGACCGGCGACTGCTACAACCCGAACAACGGGGCGCCCAAGAGCGAGGAGTTCAGCGTCGAGGTCGTGCCGTGCGAGGAACCGCACAAGGGCCAGGTCGTCGGTGACTTCAAGATCGACGGGTCGGCGTACCCCGGCGAGGACAAAACCGCACAGATCGCCGACGAACGATGCCCGGCCGAGGGGCAGAAGTTCACCCCCGACGCCTGGGCCCTGCCCAAGGGCGTCGACGTCTACTACTACTCCCCCACCAAGGAGAGCTGGGCGACGGGCGATCGGGCCGTGAGCTGCACGTACACCAAGGACGCGGGCACGTTCTCCGGTTCGTTGAAGAGCAATCCCCTGAACGCCGACCAGCTCGCGTACCTGAAGGGTTCGAACGCCGTCTACGAGGCCCTGTGGACGAACCAGCCCGAAGCAGATCATGTCGAGGGTGACTTCGCCGGCTACAAAAAGCAGGCCAAAGCCGTTACCGCCGCGCTCGGCACCCACCTCACGGCCCTGAAGAGTATTCAGCAGCCGGAGACCGTCAAGCTCCGTGCACGGCTGAAGGAGACCGCCGACGCGTGGGAGAAGGCCGCCTCGGCCGGTGACACGGACGCCTTCTACCTCGCCTACGACCGGGCCTTCGACGGGATCGACCCGGGCAAGACGGTCGCCGCCCGCAAGGAGCTGAAGCTCGCCACCACCGTCCCGGCCGACGAAGCCGAGGTTTGGGCCGGCTGACCCCGTCGGGTCACGTCGACCGGCACCGGCTCCCCACGACGGGGCTCGACCTCGGCTGAAGCCCCATGACTCCTGGCCCTTCGGGCGGGCGGCCCTCGGAGGCCGCCCGCCCGAAGGTTTGTGCTCACCGCTGGGCAATGCCACCGGCCCGGACAGACTCATCTCCGGCCGGCCCGGACCACCGTGCGGCCGCCGTCGCACACGGCCCTTCGGCTCTTCCGGCGCGCGGCGGTGCTCAGGGGCGCCTTCGGCCGCGACGCCCAGGTAGGCATCATCGACCAGTTGTACGCGCCCGGCCGCGAGACGGAGGCCGAGGCACAGCTCCCCAGCATGCAGACCACGATCGCCGCCACCGGGGCATGGAGTGACGTGCGACGCGGAGGGATGGGAGCCCTGCCTCAGTGACGCAGCAGCAGCGTGACGCCGGCCACGACGGCACCGAGCACGATCGCGGCGACGCCGTAGGCGACCCGGTGCGAGCGCAGCCAGGGCAGCAGTCGGTCCACGGCGATCCGGCCGGGGCCGGTCAGGGCGAGCGTCACCGCGGTCAGGGCGATGAGGATTTCGTACTCGACGCCCTCCGGGGCGAAGAAGCCGCCGCCCCACTTGACGGAGATCGCGTTGACAAGCGTGCCCGCGACGGCCGCGGCGGCGAGCGGGGTGAGCAGACCGAGCGCGAGGCCGAGCCCGCCGAGGGTCTCGCTGAGCCCGGCCACGACGGCGAACGTGCTCGGTGAGGGGTAGCCGGTGGCCGCGAAGAACTGCCCGGTGCCGTCGATGCCGCCCCCACCGAACCAGCCGAACAGCTTCTGGGTGCCGTGCGCAGCCATGACCAGGCCGAGTGCGAGGCGCAGGACGAGCAGGCCGATGTCATAGGCGCGCGCGGGGGCGGCCAGCGCCTTCTCGGGCGCGGCGGCGGGGCGGGACAGGGTGGTAGCAGCAGTGATCAAGGGAGGGGCTCCTCGTGGGGCGGGTGGCAGGGGCCGCGCGACGCTGGGCGGCGCCACATGAACTTGAAACTTCAAAGTAACTCGCAATCCCCCTTGCTTCAACTTTCAAGCAATTCGTGTAAGGTCGACGGCGCGGCCGGCCGGACCGCGGCGACGCTTCGGCTCCCCTTGTGCACAGCGGTCGGCTGCCACCACGTCCCGTACGTGCACCAGGAGTTGCCGCTATGCCATACACCGTCGCCCCCACCGTCCGCTGGTCCGTCGAGCCCGCCTGCAGGCCCGGCACGCCGCTCGTCGTCGCCCTGCACGGGCGGGGGGCGGACGAGGCGTCGTTCGCGCAGCTCGCGCCGCATCTGCCGCAGGGCGCCACGGCTGCCTTCGTACGCGCCCCGCTGGCTGAGGGTGCTGGATACGCGTGGTTCGCCAACCGGGGCATCGGGCGCCCGTTGCCCGACTCCATCGCCGCGACCGCCGACTGGCTGTTCGGCTGGCTCGACGTCGAGGCCGCGGGGCACACCTCGGTCTCGCTTCTCGGCTTCTCGGGCGGCATGGCGATGGCGGGCGGTCTGCTGCTCGCCCGCCCGGAGCGATTCGCCGCCGCCGTGCTCCTGTCCGGCACGCTGCCGTGGGACGCGGGCCTGCCGGAGGAGCCGGGACGCCTGGCCGGGATGCCGGTCTTCTGGGGGCGGGATGACGCGGATCCGGTGATCCCGGCCGACCTTGTGGCCAGGACGGGTGAATGGCTGCGCGAGAAGTCGGGCGCCCGCCTTGCGGAACGCCGCTACCCGGGGCTCGGACACGGCATCGCGCTGCCGGAACTGGCGGATGCCTCGGACTTCTTGCAGGGCGCCTGGAGTGCCGCGGCCCAGCAGTGATGCCTGGCGAGCGCGCCACCGCCCCGGGGCCGCCCGCTCGACCGGAGCTCGGAGATCAGGTCGGCGACGAGTGTCGGCGCCGGCTCGTCGAGGCTGTCGCGGGGCAGCTTCCCGTCCTCATCGAATCAGACCGCAGTCCAGCAGCTCCTTCCGGGCCGCCACGAACTCGTCGGGCACCTCGTCCCCTGCCGCCGGCTCGGAGAGCGCGATCACACTGCGAGAGGCGGGCCCGGTAATCACCCTGCGGCACGGCAACGCCGTGCCGCAGGGTGACGCCGCTGGGCGCCGCCCTGTTGAGAGGCAGCGCCCAGCCAAAGGAGCCTACGCCCGGAAGGGACCGGTCACCTCGTACGTGATGCCGGCGGACGAGCTGCCGGTCGTACCGCGCTGGCTGGAGAAGTACAGCCGCTTGCCGTCGGGCGAGAAGGCCGGTCCGGTGATCTCGGAGGCGGACTGGCCGGTGATCCGCAGGAAGGGAGCCACCACGTCGTCGGGCGTGATGATGCAGATCTCCATGTTGCCGCCGTCCTCGGCGACGAACAGGTCACCGGAGGAGGAGCCGGTGACATTGTCGACACCGGTCAGCGGGGCACCGCCGCCCACCACCAGCGAGTCGTCGTAGGCGAGTTCATAGGTGTTCGTGGCCAGGTTGACCTGCCAGACGCGGTTGTCGCCCTTGGTGGTGAACCAGACGGTGTCGTTCGAGTAGTGGCAGCCCTCACCGCCGTTGAACCGCTTGGCGCCGGAGACCTGGTCACGGGTCACGGTCGGGGCGCCGTCCGGGTCCGGCACGGTCGCCCAGGTGAACGAGCCGGAGGTGGCGGTGCCGGCCTTCAGCACCTGGAGCGTGCCGGAGGACAGGTTGCCCCAGGTCGTCGGGATGAAGCGGTAAAGGCAGCCGTTGGTCTCGTCCTCGGTCAGGTAGATCACCTTGCGGACCGGGTCGGCCGCGGCCGCCTCGTGCTTGAACTTGCCCATCGCGTCCCGGCGGACGGCCGCGTTCACACCCCACGGGTCGGTCTCGTACACGTACCCGAGGCTGACCTCCTCGCAGGAGAGCCAGGTGTTCCACGGGGTGGCGCCACCCGCGCAGTTCTGCCGGGTGTTGGAGAGGATCCGGTACGCGCCGATGGTCGCGCCGGTCGAGGAGAACTTGACCGCGCTCGCGCCACCGGAGGGATTGATCTCCGAGTTGGAGACGTAGATCCAGCCGGTGCCGTCGGCGAAGCAGGCACCGCCGTCAGGGGCGTTGTGCCAGGTGTAGTTGGTGGAGCCGACCTTCTGGCCGGACCGGGCGATGACCCTGCTGGTGAACCCGGCAGGCAGCTGGATGCCGTTGGCGTCCGCGCCGCCCAGTGCCCCGTAGGGTCCGGAACCGGGCTGAGCCGGGGCCGCATAGGCGGCGCCGTGCATCAGGGTTCCGCCGAAGGCCATGGCCGAACCGCCGATGACCGCTCCACGAAGGAAATTCCGACGTTCCACTTGTCACTCCAGGGGGGAGGTGGTGACTTGCCCGCCACCGATCGGCGGCGGGTTCGCACGCTTCCGGAAGGTAGGAGTGACGAATTGACAGGGTGTGAACACCAAGGCACCCCGAGATGATGAGTGCATGCCACCCGTATCGCTGAAGCCGTATCCCAAGAACGGCCGTGAACCGACCCTCGACGACCTGCGCGAACTCGTCGCCCATGCCGAGCAGTTCCCCGGCACTCCGCCCCTGGTCGCCGAGACGCGGCCATGGGCCGACGCGTGCCCACCGCCCAGTTCGTCGAGGATGTCGGCGATCTTGTCGGTCATCCTGTGGACAGTCTCGACCTCGCCTTGGCCGATCCGTCCGGCGGGCTCGGTGATCCGCTCCCGGTCGCCCGCGTTCGCCACGCGCTCACGCTGCCGCTGGCCACCAGGACCCGCGAGGACATCAACGCGAGCGTTCAACAGGTCTGAGGGCACCTCAACCTCTTGATGGGCGAGGAGTTGGGCTACGACTCCGAGGCTGACGTGCACGCTATGTTCCGGCAGGCGTACAGCCTGCTCGATCTCGGCCGGCGCCTCGACGAAGAAACACCTGTCTTCGAAGCGTTTACGTACCTCGGTGAGACGGCGGGTTTGACCCAACGCTTCCTGGACTCGAGGTCGGGGCCATCCCCGGCGCGGCCCCGGCGATCTGTCCCGGCGGGCCGACGCAACCAGTCGCAGAGGTCGGCGCCGAGCCCTTCATCCGCCCCGGGTACTGTCCGCTTGTTCGAAACGAGCTCCGAGCCAGGGGCTGCACGCGGGAGGGGCGTCATGAGTGGTACGGAATCGGTCGACAGTACGTGGAAGCTGAGCGACGAGGAGGGCGGGGCGCTCGCGGGCCGGTGGTGGAAGTGGGCCCTGTCCGCCCCTGACGACCGCAGCCCGGTCAAGGACACAACCGGCGAGCACGCCGCCTGGAAGCAGCCGGACGACCTCTGGTTCCTGGCCGGCACCTATGGTGGCCACGTGGTGCGGCGCTGCGCGATCCCTTCGGACCGGCCGGTCTTCTTCCCGGTGCTCAATATGCAGCACACCAGGTCGTACTCGAGGGTCCCTCAGTCCATGACGGTGGCAGAGGCCACGGCATCGCTCAACGGCATTCCGTTGCCGCTGCAGGAGTTCTCCGCACCGTTCAGGACGGGGCCGACCCAGCGCTACGCATGGGGCATCTGGGTCGGCATCGCGTCGCTGCCTCCCGGTCAGTACGTACTGGAGATCAAGGCCAGGGCCACGAATGGTTTCTGGGTCGACACGACCTACCACCTGGAGTCGAAGGCCTCCTGATCCGGGCCGCTTCCCTATGGGGTCGGCGTCGTCTCCAAGAGCGTCACCTCCGCCCAGACCGTCTTGGTATAGGCGTCGCGGACTGTGCAGCCCCAGCGCTTCGCGTAGGCGTCAATGAGCAGTAGGCCGCGGCCAGAAGCGGCGTCGGTGGGGGTGGGGGGCGGGTTCGGCAGAAGTCGGTCGGGGCGGGTGTCCGTTACCTCGATACGCAGGGCATGGGGCAGGAGCAGCAGCGTCAGCCGGAAGTCGCGGCCGGGTAGGTGGCCGTGGGTGATCGCGTTGGAGGCCAGCTCGGCCGTGACCAGGGCGACGGCCCGGGCCGAGCCGGAGTCGTACGGGAGGCCGCACCACTCAGTGAGCCGCTGGACGGCAAGCGTGCGCGCCAGCCGGGCGCCTCGTCTGGTGTTGCTGAGGCGGAGGCTGAACTCCGGCACGGTCGGGCGGGGTTCGGGGGTGATCGCCTGGTGCTTCACCGTGCCATCGTGGGTGGGTACATGTGGCGCTGACCAGGTGTGACGGCCGTACGCGGTGCAGGTCGTACGGGGTGGGGTGCGGGTGCGGGTCTTGGTTGTACGGGTGTTGTACGGGTCCGGGGCCGTGACCCACGAATGGCCCATCCTGTTGAACCATGCCCAGTCGCAGTGGGGTGAGCGGAAGGGCGTGAGGGCAATGCGGGATACGCGGAACGGCCGCGCGGCAAAGACGAAGGAGGACAGCGAACTGCCGGGAGTGTGGGTGGCCTATGGCACGCTCCTCCAGCATCTGCGCAGGCGAGCCGAGTTGAACCAGCAGGCCCTCGGGGCGGCCATCGGCTACTCACTGGAGCAGGTCGCCTCGGTCGAGCAGGGGCGGCGGCCCGCGAAGGAGGCGTTCACGCTGGCCGCGGACCGGATGCTGGCTGCAGGCGGCGTGCTGGAAGTTCTCCAGGCCGAAGTGGACCGGGCCAAGCAGTTCCGACGCGACGGTCTTCACCGCCACGGGCCGCTCCAGGTAAAGATCACGCCCCCGCCATACCTGCCCCATCACGCCACGCCCGAGCACGGACTCGAGCCGGTATCGGTCACGCAGCACCATTCCCGGCGCGAAAGTCTGCATTTCTCCCACCCTCCACACGATTCACACAGCGACACGATGATTCACACCTGTGAACAAAGTCAATGAGCGTAGTAGCCTGACACGTACTACGCCGCTGGGACGCCGACCTGCCCCGACCGCCAAAAGACCCCGGAGACCTTCGATGAGTACACCGAACGCCGTACCGGTCAGCCTGGCCGAGATCGCCCGGATCGCCGGTGTGGGACGTGCGGCGGTCAGCAACTGGCGTCGCCGCCACGACTCGTTCCCGTCCCGTATCGGTGGCACGGATGTCAGCCCTCAGTTCTCGCTGTCCGATGTCGAGCAGTGGCTCCGCGACAACGGGAAACTGACGGACGCCGGCGCGCGCGAATTCCTGTGGCCCCGGTTCGAGGCACTCGGCAGCCGGGACGAGTCCGGGCTCGCCATCGCCGAGTCGGCTCGCAGGATGCGCGCCCCCCGGGCTCGGGCCACGACATCGGAACTCTCGGCCGAGGCCAGGGATCTGGTCGGCGCGGCTGCCCGGCTGGGGCGGAGCGAGGGAACGCGCGAGACGTTCGAGTTCCTGTTGCAGAGGTGGCTGGACACCCACGTACGACAGCTCAGCACCACGCCTCCTCAACTGGCCTCCCTGATGGTACGGATCGCGCTCGGCGCCCGCCTGGGCGCAGGCGATGGCGGGCTGACCGTCTTCGATCCGGCGTGCGGCACCGGACACCTGCCCGCAGCGGCCGCTCAGGAGTACCCCGGTCCGGGCCTGGCCCTCCTGGGATGCGAACGAGACCCGGCCCTTGCCGCACTCGCCACCGCACGTCTCGGCTTCGCGACAGAGGACCGGAACGTACGCACGGAGATCGCAACCGCTGACGCGTTGCGCGACGACCCGTTCGCGGGGCTGCAGGCCGACATCGCACTGTGCAACCCCCCGTTCAACGAACGCGACTGGGGTTACGAGGAACTGGCCACCGACCAGCGCTGGACGCACGGACTGCCACCGCGCACCGAACCGGAGTTGGCGTGGGTCCAGCACGTGCTGACCCACCTCAGGCCCGGCGGCACCGCTGTCGTCGTCCTCCCGCCGGCCGTCGCCTCCCGCAAGGCGGGCCGCCGCATCCGGGGTTCCCTGCTGCGCACGGGAATGCTGCGAGCGGTCGTAGCCCTGCCGCCTGGGTGCGCGCAGCCGCACAGCGTCTCGCTTCAGCTGTGGGTCCTGCGGGCCACTGCCACCGGCGCCCCGGCGCCCCCGGGCCCTCAGGACGCACTCCTGGTCGACGCGACACGGCTCGGGAAGCCAGGAGCTACTCGCGAGCAGGGCCCTGACTGGGACGCCCTCACCGGCTTCGTTCTCTCTGCCGTGTCAGAGCTCGACGCTCCGGAGGCTGCGCTGCCCGAGGGTGCCGTGCGAGTGTCTCTCCTCGATCTACTGGATGACGAGGTGGACGTCACGCCCGGCCGGTACACCGCGTCGGGCACGGAACCGTCCGGCATCGAGCTCGCCGCGTCATGGAACGAATTGACCGGCTACCTGTCCGAGCTGTCCCACTTGGTCCAGCACCTGTCGAAGCTCGGCTTCGAGGGCGGAGAACCTCGCACGACAGCCACGGTGGGCGACCTGGTGAAAGCGGGGGCGCTCACTCTGCGCGCCGGTCAGCAGCCGTCGGACACGGTAACGGCACCCCGGGGTGCGGCCGTACCGCTGCTCACCGTGCCCGACCTGCTGATGGACGGCAGCCCCAGCGGCCTGACGGCGCCCGGCGCGGCCCACACCGTGGCCGAAGAGGGGGACGTCGTGGTGGCCGGAGTGGTCCGCGCCTTCAAGGCGTGGGTGCACGAAGGCCCCCCGGTGGCCCTTGGCCCACAGCTCTACGCCCTGCGTGTGGTCCCGGGGAAACTCGATGCCCACTTCCTCGCCGGCTGCCTGCGCGCACCCACCAACGGCCGACAGGCAGGCACCCACGCCTCCAGCTCATCCAGGGTCGATGTCCGTCGCCTTCTCGTGCTTCCGCTTCCTCTGGAAGAACAGGCAGCGTACGCGGAGACCTTCCGCCGCCTCACCAGCTTCGAGGCGCTGCTGACGCGAACCGACGCCCTTGGCAAGGGCCTGGTGAACGATGTGAGCGACCGGCTCTCAGCGGGTGGTCTTACCGTCTGACGCAGAAGACGGGACTCCCTGTGCCTGCGCCGCCTTGCACATCGCAGTCCGGTGCGCCGCCGGCCGACGTACTCGGCCAGCTGCCAGCCGTCCTCGCGGGAGACCGGGCCCAACAGCCCGTGCACACACGCCTTCGCTCGCCGCCGCAGATCCGCCCGCGGGAAAACATCGCCGACCTGCGGCTTTCCTCGCGGAACACCGTGGGCCCGGGCAGCACTTCGACGGACTGGGGGTTCACCCGCGCCGAGCTGATGGACAGGGCCGAAAGCAGCGAGCAGGCCGCGCCCCCGGAGCAGCCATGACACTGAACGACATCACTGAGACCATGCACGTGGACGCCCCTCCGGCCGCGGTCTGGTGCAGAAGGGCCCAACCCAGTGGCAAGATCGCCCCGTTGACGCCTTCTGACGCCGCATGCTTGCATCCCGTCATGTCGCCGCTGGATCCACTGACGCGCCGCCGCGCTGTGCAACTCGGCCGCCTTCGCGGCGCGCCGCCCTGTGCGCCGGCTCGCGCTGTCCTCTCCCATGTCGTTCTGCCGTCTCAACGATGAGGAACTGTCATGCCTTCACCCATCTCCGCCGCCCGCCACGACGAATCCGCGTACGACCGCCACAGGCTGAGCCAGTGGCTCTCCGGGGACGCCAGGGCGGACGGGGTCACCCGCCGCCGGCTGCTGACTCTGCTCGCCGCGACCGCCGCCGGGGCCGCGCTCCCCGCGCCAAACCTCGCCCACGCCGCCGCTCCCACGATTGTCAAGCCGCTGCCGCCCGAGTGGTTCATCCGGCGCGACACCAACGCCGAGACCCGTTGGGAGGCGCTGCGCGGCACCGGCCACCACACCCCCAACGAACTGTTCTTCGTGCGCAACCACACCGCCACCCCTGTCCTGGACGCCGCCGACTGGCGGCTGAGGCTGTGGGGCAGCGGGCTGCGCGGCGCGCCCGGTGAGGACAGGCCGGTGGAGTTCGGGTACGACGATCTGCGCGCCCTGCCCGCCGTGACCCGTACAGCGTTCGTCGAGTGCGCCGGAAACGGCCGCAGCTACTTCACGAAGCAGCAGGGCGAGACGGTCACCGGCACTCCGTGGACGCTGGGGGCGATCGGCGTCGCGCGCTGGCGCGGGGTGCGCCTGGCCGACGTCCTGCGCAAGGCCGGGCTGTCCTCGTACGCCGTGGATGTGCAGCCGCGCGGTCTGGACGCCGAGTTCTTCAGCGGCGGCGAGAACCTCGGGCGGGTACGCCGTCCGCTGCCGCTGGCCAAGGCGCTGGACGACGTGCTGCTGGCGTACGAGATGAACGGCGAGCCGCTTCCGTACGACCACGGGTATCCGGTGCGGGTGCTGGCGCCGTCGTGGGTGGGGATCGCGTCGATCAAGTGGGTCGGCGACATCGAGGTGTCCACGCAGCCGCTCTACTCGCCCTGGAACACCACCTTCTACCGTCTGTTCGGCCCCGCATACCCGGAGGAGGGCAGCGCACCGCTGAGCCGGCAGGTTGTCAGGAGCGCCTTCGAGCTTGCGAGCGGGGCGAGGTTCACGGTGGGGGAGGGGCAGGTGCTGCACGGCCGGTCCTGGTCGGGCGCGGGGGCCATCGCGCGGGTCGATGTCAGCACCGACGGCGGGGCGAGCTGGCGGCCCGCCCGCCTCCACGACCGGCCCGGTACCGGCACCTGGACCCGCTGGTCCCTGACCTGGAAGCCCGACACAGCCGGCGACACCCACCTCCTGGCCCGCGCCACCGACACGGCCGGCCGCACCCAGCCGGACACCGCCGTGGCCAACACGCAGGGCTTTCTGTTCGACGCAGTGGTGCGTCACCCGGTGACCGTGATCTGACCATCATCACCGCGGGCAGTCCACTCCCGGCCGGGCGTAGGCCTGCGGCCGGTACGCGGCCGGCTGGTAGTGGTCCCGGGCGATGGCCAGCGGCAGCGAGGTCTGCTCCTCGGTCGCAGCTTCGGGCTCGCCGGAACCTCGCCGAGCAGGGAAACCGCCCGGCCGAAGGGGGCGATGTCCTTGGCCTTCGGCGGCGTATGCAGCAGTTGGAGCAGTTCCGCCGGGTCCGTGGTCAGCTGGTCCAGGCAGTGGCGAGCTTTCCGGCCGCGTTCGCCGTCAGCGTCCGTACGGTGAACTGCGATACGTCGTCACTGGCATTCGCATTCTGGAATGTGATTCCCGCTGCGTCCAGGGCGACAACAGCCGAACCAGTCATCGCCGCACGCTTCATGGATATGCGTCGATGCTCCGACGTCGACCTCCTGTGGGGCCGCACACAGGCAAGTGGGGTGCCTGGGTACGGAGGATGGAGCCGCCCACGGTTCCGACTGGGCAGATAGCACACAAGGTCGACTTCAGGACGCACACACAACCGCTTCGTTTCGCCCTCACCCCGTTCACCTACCTGGAGCCGCACCAAGTCGGTTCCGTCTGCGAACACACCGTGCGACCGGCCGGTCGGCGATGGGCGAGGACTGGACCTGTCCGGTATTCGCTGTTGATTTACCTCAATTGCCATTCCATCCAAGGACTTTGATGGGTCATCATCGAATTGGTGGAGAAAGTCGGGCACTCCGTGCCCGCACGGAGTGGAGGAGGCGCGGAGTGCGCAATCGGGTGCGCGCAAAAGACGGGCGGCATCTGACGGTGGAGCGTCTGGGCGACCCGCAGGGGAGACCGGTCTTCCTGCTCCACGGAATGCCCGGCAGCCGGCTCGGTCCGGCGCCGCGCGGCATGGTGCTGTACCAGCGCAAGACACAGCTCATCGCCTATGACCGGCCGGGCTACGGCGGCTCCGACCGGCTGGCGGGCCGCTGTGTGGCGGATGTCGTGGAGGATGTGCGGGCCATCGCGGACTCGCTCGGGCTGGAACGGTTCGCCGTGGTGGGCCGTTCCGGCGGCGCCCCGCATGCCCTGGCCTGCGCCGCGCTGATGCCGGACCGGGTCACCCGTACCGCCGCTCTGGTCGGACTCGCCCCCTGGGGCGCGGACGGACTGGACTGGTTCGACGGGATGGCCGCCTCCAATGTGCTGGCGTACACCACGGCGGCGGCCGACCCGGACGGGCTCGCGGAGTCCTTCATCTCCCGGTCGGCAGTGATCAGACAGGATCCGGTCAAGCTCCTCGACGATCTCCGCCGGGAGCTGACCGACTCCGACCGGATCATCGTCAACGACGTCGGAATCCGTTCCATGCTGCTGCGCAACTACAGTGAGGGGCTGCGCACTTCGGCGTACGGATGGATCGACGACGCGATCGCGCTCTGCACCCCATGGGGCTTCGACCCGGCGGACATCACCGGCCCCGTGATGCTGTGGCACGGCGAGAAGGACGTCTTCTCACCGGTCGGGCACTCCCGCTGGCTGGCAGGGCAGATCCCGGGCGCCACCGCGGTGCTGGAACCGGCGGCGGCGCACTTCGATGCGCTGTCCGTGCTCCCTGGCGTCCTCAACTGGCTGTTGGAGGAGCAGGCCACCGCCGCCCCCTCGGAGGGTTGACCCAGGCCGGGCCCGCCATCGGCGGGCCCGGCCGGCTCAGATCGTGATCGGTTCCAGTTCGCGCTGGAACCGGCTGTCCTCCCGCGCGATCCGGGTCAGCGGATGCTCGTCGCCGAGCTGTCGGGTCAGCTCTTCGACCACTTCCGCCCGCACCTGCAACGCCTCGTCCTTGCGCCCCATCGCATCGAGCGTGACAGCCATGTTCGACGTCATGGCCAACGTCTCCGGATGGTGCGCCCCGAGGGTCTCCCTAAGCTGCGCGGACACCTGCCGCTCCGTCGCCAGCACGACGTCGAGGTCGCCGAGGTCCGCGGTTGCGTTGGCCAGGTTCATGACGCAGAACAGGGTGTGCGGATGCTCGCGTCCGAACACCTCGCGCATCAAGGCGACCACCCGTTTCAGCTGTTTCTCCGCCTCCTCCGCCGCACCGGCCCCCGAGACATAGACGCCGAGGTTGTTCTGGGCGGCCAGGGTGTACGGGTGCTTCTCCCCCGGGACCTTCGTGTACTGGTCGACGACTTCCTGTGCGGTGTCCCTCGCCTCGACCGCCTCACCGGCCGCGAACAGGTCGGCCGCCATGTTGAGATCGCAGGCCAGCGATTCGGGGTTGGC
The DNA here is from genome assembly GCF_045207415.1 of Streptomyces sp. NBC_00873. Lineage (NCBI taxonomy): Bacteria > Bacillati > Actinomycetota > Actinomycetes > Kitasatosporales > Streptomycetaceae > Streptomyces > Streptomyces sp. NBC_00873. The sequence goes on along the minus strand of NZ_CP108803.1, from coordinate 7,150,140 downwards.
CGAGGTGTACTTGGCCCGGTACCTGGCACGGGTGGCCACCGTCAGTCTGCGGGCGTCCTCCAGCCGGCCCGCCCTGCGCAGCGAGACCGCGAGGCTCTTCGCCGCACTCAGCGTGCCGGGGAAGGTTCGCCCGAGGTGTGTCTTGTAGCTGTCGTAGGTGCGGCTGAGCAGACTGACCGAGTCCTCGTACCGTCCTACGTCCCGCAGATCACGACCCAGGCTCATGGCGGAGGACAGGCTGTACGGATGGTTCGGGCCGAGCACCTCGGTGCGCCGGTCGTAGACGTCCTGATCGATCTCTCTGGCCCTGGCGTGCTGCCCGACGAGGCGCAGGTTCAGCGCCAGGTTGTTGGCCGCCGCGAGCGTCCTGGGGTGTGCGTCGTGGAAGATCTGGCTGAAACCCTCGTGGGCTTCGGTCGCCAGCTCGATCGCCCGGTCGTACTCGCCGAGGGTGCCGAGGTCCGTCGCGAGGCTACTGGTGGTCATGTACGTGTGCGGGTGCTCCGAGCCCAGTACCTCCCGCTGCCGGGCGAGCGTGATCTCGTCGAGTTCCTTCGCCTCCACATAACGTCCGCGCGCACGATAGATGTTGGAGAGGTGGAAGCAGAGGTAGAGGTATTGGAGATCCCGCTCGCCGAGCATCTCCTCCCATGCCTCGCGCAGTTCGGCACCGAGGGTGCCGGCCGTCCTGAAGTCACCGCGCTTCCACAGGTAGCGCACCCGGTCGATCAGGAGCCTGCGGGTCTCGGGTTCCTTGCAGTTGCGCGCATCGGACGGGCCGAGGTGCGGCCAGATGGTGGCGAACCGCGGCCAGGTCAACGGGTTGTCGATCGGCTCGTCGTCATCGGGCCGGGCACCCGCCAGAATGCGGTGGACGACATGCCGGGCGTCGCGCTGCTCCTCCTCGCTGAGCTGTGCCCGGATGACGGCCTGAACGAGGCGGTGCACCTGGATGGAGTTGGAGACCTGGTCGACCTTGGCGAGGGCGAACCGGCCGATCTCCCGGATGACCCGCCCGAGCACCAGCTTCTCCTGGAGCGAGGCGTCGTACGGCTTCAGCGCCTCGATCATCTCCTTGCTGTAGAGCAGATTGGCGTTGATCGGCTCGGGGGCGAAGAAGGCACAGAGCTGCAGCAGCCGCACCGCGGCAGGCGAGCGCTCCTTGAGGCGCTGGATGGAGATGTTCCAGGTGGCGGCGACGGGTTCCGGGTAGCCCGCGGGCTGGTTGAGGGCCAGGACCTGAGGGGCCTGCTGGGCGAGCTGTTCCAGATAGGCGTCGATAGGCGTGGCGGTCTCCGCGATCCAGGCCGCCGCCTGCTCGACTGCGAGCGGCAGGTCACCGACAGCGGTGGCAACCTGCGCGGCGTCCTCGACGCTCAGCCCCGGGGCGCGGCGCTGGAGGTGCTCGATGGACTCCTCCCGCAGGAAGACGTCGACAGGCAGTGCGTCGCCGTGCTGGGACCAGGTCTGGTTCCTGGAGGTGACCAGGATGTGACCGGAGCCGCCCTGCGGGAAGTAGCGCCGGAGCCGTTCGGGGTCGTCGGCATTGTCGAAGACCAGCAGCCAACGGTCCGACGGAACTCCGCGGCGCAGCAGGTCGACGGCCTCCTGGGAGGCCGCGGCCATGTCGTCTCCGCCCTGGGCACCGAGCCGGACGGCGAGTTCGGCGAGGCTGGCCACCACGTCGTCGGTCTGCTCGGACGATATCCACCACACCAGGTCGTAGTCGGCCATGAAGCGGTGCACGTACTCGAGAGCGACCTGGGTCTTGCCGACGCCGCCCAGCCCGTACAGGGTCTGCGGCTGCGGAAGCACGACGGCCATGCCGCCGCCGAGCTGGTCGCGCATCCGTTCCAGGACCAGGGAGCGGCCGGTGAAGCCCGGGTTGCGGGGTGGTGCGTTCCAGATCTTCGGCACGGTGCCGGGGAAGCGCGGCCCCGGCGCGACCCCGTCGACGAGCTGCACCGGGCGGTCCAGGGCACGCATCAGCGCCGCGGTGGCGTGCACCTCGTCGAGCCGGAACAGGTCGACGGGGTTGCGGTCGATGTAGGCCGCGGAGAGGCGTACGTCCCCGACCCTGAGGGGCAGCAGCTGACGCCTGCCACCGCCCGGGTCCTCGGCGGCCGCTCGGTCCCACAGGCCCACGGCCCGCTGGGACTTGAGATAGGCGCTGGAGAGCAGGACGACGGTACGGGTGGCGGTCTCGTCCGCAGTGTTCGCGGGGTCGGCCGCGCCCGGTTCGGCGGAGACATCGCGCGGGACGACGCGGAAGCCGGCCCGGGTGAGGACCGATTCGATCCAGTCGGCCCACATCCGGTTCTCCGCCACATAGTTGAGGAAGAGGTCTGCGGGCAGCGCGGGCCTGCGCCGGGTGAAGGCGTCGCGAATACGGAGCCGCACCTCTTCCCCCACAGGGGGCATCGAGGTGATCTGCCGGTCGGTGATGACGGCGGTGAGCCGCTCGAAGGCGGAGAGCAGCGAGTTGGTCAGACCTGCCTCGTCGCCGAAGGTGGCCAGGGTCTCCTCGTACGCGTAGTAGGGGCGGTACGGAATCTCCACCGCTCCCCAGTAGGCGGTGAGTTCGTCACTGGACAGGTCTCGGGGCAGCCGGTCGAACTTCAGCCGGGCCAGGGCGCGGCCCGCGTCGGCCTTCTCCTTCTCGCCCTCGTCGATGCGCATCGGGACGGGGAAGATCGAGATGGGGCGGCCGGTGTAGCGCTCGGAGATCTGCCGGGCGACGGATGCCGCGCCGTCGATGGACTGGTCGCTGAGCGTGAAGCAGTCGACAAGCAGGTCCGGAAGGTGGACGGTGCAGATGTCGGCGATGTCGCTGAGACCGGTCCGGCTGTCGATGAGGACGTAGTCGTAGTTGGCCTTCATGTCGTCGCGCAGGGCGTCGAAGAAGTGTCCGCCGCCGAGCCGGTCGTAGAAGTTGTCCCAGTCGAAGGTGGAGACGGTCGCGGAGTATTCGCGGTTCTGGCGCCCGGCGGAGACGAAGTCGAGGGTGCCCCCCTGCGGGAACTCCCAGCCGAGTGCTTCCGGGGTGAGGGAGACGGCGTGCGGCTGGATGCGGGCGTAGTCGCGGTGCCAGTCGTCGGCGCGCTGGACCGGGCTGGTCGCGGCCCAGGCGTACTCGGTGATCAGGTCGATGACACCGGTGGTGGCGCCGAGTGTCGAGGGGTCGAGGAAGGGATGGAAGAACCGGTGGAGTCCGGGCGCCTCCAGGTCCCAGTCGACGGCCAGTACCCGTTTGCCGTTGGCAGCCAGGATCCAGGCGGTGTTGGCCAGGGCCATCGTGCGCCCGGTACCGCCTTTGTACGAGTAGAAAGTGACGATGCGTCCGTCACGCCCGGCCGTCATACGTCCTCCGCATCCGTCGCAGGGTCGTGCATGTCCGGTATGAACTGTGTGTTGCCCATGGGCCCCATCAGTCGTGTTCGTTCAGTGTGGCCGCCGCCCGTCGCCGGTGGATAGACCGCCGCGTGGCGCAGATACTGCTGGGCCGCCGCCTCCACGACCTGGGGCAGGACCTGTCCGAAGGCATCCATGCTGGGTACTCCCCTTGCCGCGGCGCGGCAGTAGGCGCGCCCTTGACGGATCTTGGACGGCATGGTCTGTTCGAGTTTCTCGGTCAGCTCGGCCTCGGCGGCTCTGCTCTGGGGGTCCTCACGGTTCCAGGGCACCACCATGGTCACCCACGGACGGTTCTCAGCATCGAAGGCCGCGAGCCTGCGGCGTCGGTCCTCGTCCATCAACGCCCAGCGGTCGACGACCAGGATTTCCGGTCTGTTCGGTGGCCCCTTGCTCTCCGCGTGGCCGGACTCCTCGTCGAAGGAGGTGATGGTGGCCTGGTAGTTGAGTGCGCGCACCAGGTCCTCGGCGACATAGGCCAGGGGGCGCGCGGAGGCCGGGTGGTAGGGGTTCCAGTCGTGCGGGTTGTCGCCGTAGTAGTCGGCGTTACGCCCCTCGGGCAGGTCGTGCCGGGTGGGGGCCACGATGGTCACCTTCATCGGGCGAGGTGCACCGGCACCGCTGCTCAGTGAACCGAAGGCGCTGGGGGCCAGCCGGTAGTCGACGGGGCGGCCCACTTCGATCCGGGCGGTGGCCGCGACGCTGACGATGCGTTTGGCGAGTTCGTAGACGGCCCGTTCGTACTCCTGGGCGAAGAGCCTGAGTTTGATCAGCCCATAGAGTCCGTCGCTGACGTAACGATCCCCGAAATCACGGTGATTGAACTGCAGCCGCTCCGCCGGCCCGGGCAGCTGGTTCGGCGGAACCGGCACCCAGAGCGCGGGCACGATCGCCTCGGCGGGCTGGTTGAGGCGGGCCCGGTGGGCGATGGCGCGCTGTTCGAAGGCGTGCCACTCCTTTCCGCACATCTCGCTGGCGAAGTAGCGTGGCGAGAAGAGCGGAACGAACACCCGGCAGGTGGCCAGCACGCTGCCGAGCCGTTCCGACCACCCCTCGCCGGACCGTATCTCCCGGTCCATGAACCCGGCGGAGGCACCCGCAGGGAGGTCGGTCATGGCCATTACATGACCGCAGAGATCCTGGAACAGCCGCTCGACCCACATATCCGGGTCCGTTCCACCGCCGTACCCCGGTGTATGTGCATAGCTCAAGAAGAAGTACGGCCGATGGTCCGCCGCTCGCTGTTTCGTTGATGCGTGCACACGACCCCCGTCCTGTGTGAGCACTCGCATCCGAGGAGTGTGGAAAGAATGCGAGCGAATTCATCATTCCGGAGCGGACCTTGCTCCACCCCCATGGCGTTCGGTCATTCACCGCTGCTTTTCAGTCATCCATCCTCGCGCTCGGTCAATCAGGTTCTTGATCGAAATCAGTCTTGCAACTGTTCTTCCCGGATGTCCCGTGTGTCCCGCTGATCTCCTTTCGGACTGCGGCGAGCAGCTGCTTTCCGTCGATGGTCAATTCGGCCGCCGCTTCGAGCGTGTCGAGTGCCTGCGGCACTCCGTCCAGGAACCGGGGGTCGAAGAGGCCGAGTCCCACCCGCTCATAGGTCGCGGTCAGCAACCGGGAGAAGGGAACGGACTTTTCCTGCCAGGGCGTCCGATGGTCCCAGGCTCCGTCCGATGCGTACAGATCCGTGACGTCCACAAGGGCCGTCAGCTTGGCCCGCCGGAATCCGCGGAGCAGGCCGAGCGCCAGTTCCTCGCCATCCATGTCCGCCCCGATCCCCAACGCCCCGTAGCCGTGCCGCCCCACCGCGGGGTGTCCGGTGGTGAGCGGCGTCAGCGCGATCAGGCTGCCGGCCATCTCGGCCGCCTGATCCGGTACGACCGTCGTCAGCCGTTCCCAGGCCCCGCAGAGGCGCGCGCTCCACGCATCGGCCTCGGACTGCCCGAGCCGGGGAGCGACGGGCGTACCGAAGCAGTCGCGGTACGGGTCGAGATCGTCGAGTACGAAGCCGGGCGCCCCGACGCCACCCACTCGACGCACCGGAAGCCAGCCGGAGTCCTCCGTCGACGTCCGTACGATCCGCCGTTCGGCGGCGTGCCCTTCCCGCCGGATCAGGAATCCGTCGTCGGTGGCGCGCACGAGGGCAGTGCCGTGCTCCCCCGCCCCACCGATCCGCACCTCCCCGAGGGTGGGGAGGAAGATGCTGCCGTCCCGGCAAGCGACGGGGACGTCCCGTTCGAGTCCGGCGCGTACGGCGGCAGCGGCCACGGACGACGACAGCCGCAGCGTCGCCGCCCGGTCGGCGCCGGGCCGTTCGGCGTACACGGCGTCCAGCGTGTCGAGCAGCCAGGCGCGGGTGTACGGATGGGCCAGTACACCGTCCAGGCCGTCGGCGCCCGCTTCCGTCCGCTCCAGGGCCTGCGCCAGCTCCCAGGCCTCGTCCCAGCGCTCCCCGCCCCGGCCGTCGAGGTCCGCGTGGAGCCGGGCGAACAGAGTGCGCGTCAAGTCCTGGTCAGCGGCGATCAGCTCGTACGGCTGCGCGACCGCGGCCGACTCGGTTTCCGCGGCCGTCCGCACCTCGACGCCCTGCACCAGTGCCTCGAGATCCGTGCAGTACACCGAGGGGTTGTCGAATCCACTGTCCGAACGGTAACGGTGTGTGTAGAGACCTCCGCCGCACGAACGTACGACGGGGCAACGGCGGCAGGTCTCGCTGACCCCGGCCAGCCCGAGCTGCCGTGCCCGGACCCCGGGATGGGCTGCGACCTCGTCGAAGGCGTGCGTGAAGACGTCGAACCCGGTGGAGGCCGCACCTTCGTAGGCACTCTTGAGCGAGTCCACCTGTTCCAGCTGCCCGTCGGTCTCGACGACGACGAGATCGGTGGGAGCAAGGCCCAGGGACTCGGTGAGACTGGGTCCGCCGCTCAGGCTGGACAGGACCGAGGAGAAGATCCGCACCGGCACCGGCCGGCCCTGTTCCCTCCAGCGGTCGAAGATCGCGAGGAGCCAGTCGGCATAGGCCGTGGGTGATCCGTCCGGACGCGGCGGCGGCTGGTCCCAGGTGGCGTGCGGAAGAAGGAAGTCGATGAGCGGTGGTTCGAGTTCGGCCAGGGCGTCGAGCACCGCGTGCGGATCGTTCCGGATGTCGACGGTGCACAGAAGGCCGAGGTTGAGATGGCGGTAGCGCTCCTGGCGCAGCAGCGCGACAGCTCGGAGGACCAGAGGGTGACTGGTGCGTCCGTCGGCGAACCGGCGGTGCCGGTCGTTGGCGGTCCGGTCGCCGTCGAGCGAGATGCCGACCTTGACGCCGAACTCGTCGAAGAGGTCGAGATAGCGCGGGCTGAGCTGCAGGCCGTTGGTATGGATCCGTAGATCCAGATCGGCGACGCCGTCCAAGGCGGCGGTGAGTTCTTCGCAGATGCGCCGCAGTCGCGCGGGGCCCGCCAGCAGAGGCTCCCCTCCGTGCAGGATCACTGACACGGAGGGCAGTGCATGTGTCTTGGCATGCTCAGCCAGGCGCTGAGCAGTCCGGAAGATGACTTCGTCAGAGATAGTTTTCGGACGGGTACGCCAGCTCTGATCTGCATGTTCATAGACATAGCAATGGTCGCAGGCAAGATCGCACCTGCTGTGAACCTTGAGAACGATTTCACGGAAAGGGACCAGGGGTCCTGTCATTCCGCCAGTCTAGCCAGCCCGGAGGGGTGACTAGAGAGCCGAGTTGAAGGTGGGTGCCTGGGTCGGGCGTCCGGCGGAGGCAGCATGCACCCGTCCGAGCTTCCGGGTGGCTTCCTTGCCGCGCGCGTCGATCTCGGCGAGCGGCACACGGCTCTTCTTCGCATCGGCGAAGGAGCGGGAGGATTCAGTGTTCTTCACGGCCGTCCTTGATGGGATTGTTCCGGACACGGAAACTGCACCGTCCAGCTGCACCATTGCAGTGTCCGGCGGCACGACTTTACTCTCATGACCTCGGTTGGCAACTGAGGCCATCCTCTTGCAGCGCCAGCGTCACGTGGGACTGCCCAAGACGCAACGGAACCACCCATTCCGCCATATGGGTGAAGACGAACCGCAGACGCAAAACCGCAGACGGGAGTGAACATGACGGCGATTCCCGGACCACTGCAGAGCCTGGTCTTCCGGAACGCTGATCTTCCGGCGCTCTTTCACCACACGGATGCCATCGCGATCGCACGGCAACGGGAGGCCGTGAACACCACCCGCTGGCAGCTGATCCTCCTGGTCGTGGGCGCAATACCGGCAGCGCTTCCCTGGCGCTGGGAGGTTGCTGACACGTTTCAACTCACCGATGGAGTCGGAGCGTTGGCCTACCTGGGTGTCCTGATCACGACCTACCTCTCCTCCCGCCGCAAAGCAAAGTCGCATTGGCAACTCAATCGCTCGGCGGCAGAGTTCATCAAATCGATGTGCTGGCGTTACTCGGTGCACGGGTCACCTTTCGACACCAGCACCCAGCACCCGGAGGCGGTGTTCGCCAACCGGCTGGAAGAGGGGCTGCAGGAGCTCAGAAAAGTCGGCTGGGCGGACCCGCGCGACCAAACGGCGGATTCGGGCGGACTCATCACGGATTCCATGCGCGAGTTACGGGACAAAGCGTTCACCGTACGCAAGGAGACATATGTACGGGATCGACTGATCGAACAGCGCAGTTGGTACCGCCGCCGCCAGGAGGTGTCCCGGCGCGCCACCCTGGTCTGGTCGACCACGATCGCCGCACTGACCACCTTCGCCCTGGTCCTCGGCCTGTTGAGGACGTTCTCCGTCGCCCAGTCCTTCGCCGCGACTGGAGTGCTGTCGGCGGCTGCGGCGGCCTGCCTGGCGTGGAGCGAGATGCGCCGCCACCATCCGCTGATCTCCGCCCACTCGCTGGTGGAGAAGGATCTGGAGTCGATGCAGGTCGCGATGGAGACCACGCTGACCGAACGGCAGTGGCCCCGGGCGGTGTTCGAGACCGAGCGCGTCGTCTCCCCGCAGCACACCGACTGGCTCGCCCGGCACCAGATGTGACGAGCGGCCAGTAGATCCGTACACGAAGTGCTGTTGCACATCCGGCCGCGTACGACCGGCGCCTGCAGATCCGGTCAGGCGCGCTCGACCCCGTCGCGCCAGATCACCGTGACCGGGCGGCCGAGCGTCCGCGCGTACGTCACGATGTCGCCCGTGCCGCCGAAGCCGCGGGCCGGCCGGCCGTCCCACACCGCGAGCAGCCGGTCGCAGTGATCGGCGATATAGGCACCCGCCGCGTAGTACGCCTCGTCGGTGGAGTGCGGGAAGTCCAGCAGCACCTCCCGGGCCGCCCGGTCCTTGAGGCTCCGGTACCGGGCCAGTTCGGCGCCCGCGGCGAACGATGTCTCGTAGTCCCCGCTGGGGATGACGACGGTCAGTTCGGCCCCGTGGTCGAGTGCCAGGTCGGCGAAGAGCTGATCCGCTCCCACGGCCAGGCTGGAGAGGGCTTCCAGGGAGCCGTCGAGCCCGCAGAGCGCCGCCCGGATCCCGGCCAGCACATGGGCGTGCGCCTCCTCGGGAATGCTGCGATGGCCGGTCACTCCGATGCGTTTCACGGACTGGAACCCCCTGGAGTGTCTCCGGGGGGTTCCCGGAGGACATCCCTCCGGGAGGCACAGCATCCGCCCCCGTTGTTCCTGCGCGACCGACCTCCCCACATCCTCTCAAAAGCCGCGGGGTGCGCGGGAGCCCCCGCCCGGAATTCGGGCGAGGGCTCCGTCATGTGTGCGATCGGGCGCCGGTGCGTCAGTAGACGCTGACGCCGTATGCGCTGAGCGCCTCGGTGACCGGCTGGAAGTACGTCGTACCGCCGGAGCTGCAGTTGCCGCTGCCGCCGGACGTGAGTCCGATCGCCTTGGTGCCGGAGTAGAGCGGACCGCCGGAATCGCCGGGCTCCGCACAGACATTCGTCTTGATCATGCCGTAGACGATGTCTCCACCGCCGTAGTTGACCGTGGCGTTGAGACCGGTGACGGATCCGCTGTGGATGCCGGTGGTGGAGCCGCGACGGGTGACGGACATGCCGACCGTCGCGTTGGCCGCGCTGGTGATGTCCTGGCTGCCGACGGTGCCCGCGTGGGCGACGGAGGTGTTGTCGTACCGCACCAGGCCGTAGTCATTGGTCGGGAAGCTGGATCCGACCGTCGGGCCGATGTACGTCGAGTTCGACGAGTTGGTGTACCACGGCGGATTGCCGTCGGTGCAGTGACCGGCGGTCAGGAAGTAGTAGGTGGTGCCGCTGCGGACGTTGAAGCCGAGGGAGCAGCGCCAGCCGGGGGCGTAGATGGCGTCGCCGCCGGAGATCAGCTTGCTGAAGGTGCCGGACGTGCGCTCGATGCGCAGCGCGCCCGCGTTGGCGCCGGCGGACTTCTTGATCTGCTTGATCTCGGCCTGGGTGACCGTGCTGTCGGCGGTGACGACGAGGGTCTTGGTCGCCGGGTCTATGTTCCAGGCGGTACCGGCGATGTCGGCGCCGAGCACCGCATCACTGGCGGCGGAGAGCTGGTTGGCGCTGAATGTCGTGGTGGAGTTGGCCTGGGCGTTGGGGACGGCGATTGCGGCGACGGCCACCAGGCCCGCGGCGACCGCGACGATCCGGCTGCGTCTCGCTGTGGCGCTGAGGGGGGTGGTGCGCTTGTTCCTCACTTGTCATTCCTCCCGAGGGGAAACGGGGGTCCGCCTGTGGGGTGGTCGGACCCGTGAGGCGCAGTCGGGGGCACGGCCGCGTGTCCACGTTCCGGATGCGACGTGCTCCTGACAAGCGCTGCTCCGGAGTATTCAAGGCCTCAACTTCTCGCGCAAGAGGGCCCTTTGGCCTGAACTCGGCGGAACGGGCCGGCCATCCGTACCGCCACTCGCCCACAAAGGCCCCGGCAGCGCGCGGACTGCCGGGGCCTGAACCGATCGGGTGCGGTGGTGCGTCAGTGGTCGATCCGGTTTCGCTCCCCCGCCCCGACGGCGATCGGCAGGGTGTTGCCGGGCGGCCGGAAGGGGCAGATGAAAGGGTCGGCGAGGCGCACGGCGGCAGCAGTGCGCGGTTGAGGTCGACGGTCACGCTGCCGTCCTCGGCGGGCGCGGCCGGCCGCAGGAATCTGCCGAGCCGCGCCCGAAGCACGGCTCAGCAGTCGCACCCGCAGTCGCAGCAGTCGCAGTTGCTGCAGCAGTCACCGCAGTTGCTGCAGCAGTCGCAGGCATCGCAGCAGTCGCATTGGCTACACAGCCCCTCGCGGCGCTGACGGCTCCACGGGTCCTCGAAGGTCCCGCAGCACATCTGGCAGGTGCAGGCGAGTCCCGCCCACACCAGACAGCCCATGATCAGCCCGCGCCGGTCGCGCGGCGGCTCCGGCGGGGGCGACGGCGGGCCGAACGGGCTGCCGGGGGTGTCCGGTGCGTACGGATTGCCGGGCGGCGGCCCGAAGGCCCCGGTGACGCCGTGTCCACCGGCCCGGCGGGCATCCGCCTGGTGGGAGCACGTCTCCGTGGCGAACGCGCGGTCCACCGATCGGCGCAGTTCATGCACGAGCAGCACATGAGCCAGCTTGTCGTCGGTGAACTCGGCGTCGCGCAGCGCCAACCGTACGCCGCGCAGCGCGTCGTCGCACAGCCGCCGGGCCTCGGAACGCGAGGTACCGGTGGCGGTGAGCGGGTTCCAGGCGCCCGACGCCGCGTCAGCTTCCTGGTCCTCCACGGCATCCAGCAAATGGGCCAGCCGCCCGAAGAGCCGGCCGGCCTCGGCGAGCGGCTCGGCGTTCTGCGGCTTGCCCGCGAGTACGGCGGTGTGGGCGAAGGCCGCCGCGGTGGCCGTCTCGGTGGGCTCGGTGACCGTCAGCAGCGGGGTGCCGAGCCCCGCGAGTCGCTCGATGCCGGTCTGCCGGTCGACGGCGTCGACGAGGACCGCGGTGTCGAAGCCCAGCTGGGCACCGGTGCGCGCTCCGGCCCTGTCCCAGCCCGCGGCGACCCGGCGGGCGGCCGCTGCGACCGGGCGGCGCTTCAACAGCCCGTCCCGGTCGGCGACGTGGTCCCGTACCTTCGCCGAGGCCAGCACCAGCGAGACGGCGGCGGCGAGCCTGGCCCCTTCGCCGCGGGCGACCGGCGCGGTCCGCATGGCGCGCAGCGGGCAAGGACCCGCGGTGCGCCTCCGGCCCGTGGTGCGCTCCGCCTGAGCCTCCGTCAGGACCGAGACGATCAGGCCGTCGTAGTTCGTGACGACCCGGGCGAACTGGCCGTGGTCCGAGCGAAGTGCGAGACAGAGCCCGCAGAGATGGGCCATCCACGCGGTCCTGAGCCCCTCGGACAGCCGATGGGTGCAGGGCCTGACTATTCCGAACACGACAATCCCCCGAGAGCCGTTCAGGCATGCGCAGCGCTCGTGCGGGTGCGCGACAGGCATCGTATCGAGTGACCCGTTCACCCGTACGTCCCCCATGTCACCCGTACGGGCCGGAGCATCATATTTTCTTTTCCCAGGGGTCCCATGCGGGAGGAACCATGACGAATCGCCAGATCTTCTGCACCAGTACCGTCACGAATCGCCTGCACGCCGACTATCCACTTGGCGCACGATCCGCATCATGGTCGACCATAGGGATACGAAAGAGATGCGGAACACCAAGGAACCGCGGTGAGAGGAGGCGTCCATGGGATCGGTGCGCAAGGCGAGTGCCTGGCTGGGCCTCGTAGAGGACAACGACGAGCGTTACTACGACGACGACGAGTACGCCGAGGGTGCACGGACCGGGACCGGCAATGCCTGGGTGACCGACCCACGGGTGCAGGTGGTCTCCGAGGCGGCCGAGGAGACGGGCCGCCGGATCGCCACCGTCACCCCGGACAGCTTCCGGGACGCGCGCGCCATCGGCGAGCTCTTCCGGGACGGCGTCCCGGTGATCATCAACCTCACGGCCATGGACCCTGCCGACGCGAAGCGTGTCGTGGACTTCGCCGCAGGGCTGATCTTCGGACTGCGCGGATCGATCGACCGCGTGGCCACCCGGGTCTTCCTGCTGACCCCGGCCGACACCCGAGTGCTCAACGGCGAAGCCGTCGGCCGGCGGGCCGACGGCTTCTTCAACCAGAGCTGAGCAGGGCGCTCGCCGGATCGGTCCGGCCGGCGTCCCGTTCTACCGGAATGCGTCCAGGCCGGTGAGCGCCTTGCCCAGCACCAGCTGGTGCATCTCCACGGTGCCCTCGTACGTGAGCACCGACTCCAGATTCGTCGCATGCCGCATCACCGGGTATTCGAGCGAGATCCCGTTGGCGCCGAGGATCGTGCGCGAGGTGCGGCAGATCTCGATGGCCTCCCGCACATTGTTGAGCTTTCCGAAACTGACCTGTTCCGGGCGGAGCCTGCCCGCGTCCAGCCGACGGCCCAGATGGTGGGCGAGCAGGATGCCCTTGTGCAGTTCGACGGCCATGTCCGCGAGCTTGGCCTGAGTGAGCTGGAAACCACCGATCGGCTTGCCGAACTGTTCACGGGTCTTCGCGTAGTCGACCGCTGCCTCGAAGCTGGCCCGGGCCGCGCCCATGGCTCCCCAGACGATGCCGTAGCGGGCGTGGCTGAGACAGCTGAGCGGTCCGCGCAGGCCGGTGACCCCGGGGAGTACGGCGTCGGCGGGCAGCCGTACCTCGTCGAGGACCAGCTCGCTGGTGACCGAGGCACGCAGCGACCACTTGTGCTTGATCTCGGGCGCGGAGAAGCCGGGGGTGTCCGTCGGCACGACGAATCCGCGGATGCCGCTGCCGTTACTGCCCTCGTCGGTCTGCGCCCAGACGACGGCGACCCCGGCCACCGAGCCGTTGGTGATCCACATCTTGCGGCCGCTGAGCACCCAGTCCCCCCCACCGTCGCGCTTGGCGTGCGTCCGCATCCCGGCCGGGTCGGAGCCGTGGTCCGGCTCGGTGAGCCCGAAGCAGCCGATGATCTCGCCGGCCGCCATGCCCGGCAGCCACTGCTGCTTCTGCTCCTCGGAGCCGAAGCGGTGGATGGCGTACATGGCGAGGGAGCCCTGCACGGAGACGAGGGAGCGGATCCCCGAGTCCGCCGCTTCGAGCTCCAGGCAGGCCAGTCCGTACTGGACGGCGGTGGCGCCCGCACAGCCGTATCCCTGCAGCGACATGCCGAGGGCGCCGATCGAACCGAGCTCGCGGGCGAGCTCGCGGATGCCGGGCAGCTCGCCGTTCTCGTACCACTCGGCAATGTGCGGCAGGATCCGGTCGGCCGCCCAGGCGCGGACGGTGGACCGGATCGCGAGGTCCTCGGGGCCGAGCAGATCGTCGATGCCGATCGGGTCGCCGGGGTCGAAGGGCGGGAGCTTCGACGGCTTCGCGGGAGATGGAGTGGACATGAGGGTGCCTCCGGCGGCTCGCACGATACTAAAACTAGCAGTGTTAGTTATGGCCTCGTGCTGACGTTACGGCTCAGGGTGCCGCGCGTCCAGAGCCTGCGGCCTCGGCGGGTTGCCGCCGGGCAGGCCCCGAAAGGGGCCCTTTCGGCAGCCCCTGGACCGGCTCGCCCGGGGAAGCAGGGAACGCGCGGGGCCCTCGCGACTCCACGGCGACGGTCACCTCGGCGGCCTCGCGGGGTTCGCAGATCTCCACCGGCGAGCATTCCATCACCCGCGGCAGTCGCAGCGCGGCGAGCGCGCCCAGCAGCAGCAGACCCGCACTGACCAGCAGCGTGACATGCAGCCCGTTGATGAAGGCATGCCGGGCCGTGCTCCGCAGCACCCCGCCCAGCGGACCGCCCAGCTGCGAGGCGACCTGATACGCCTCGCCCAGTGAGTGGGAGGCGGCGGCGGACGCTTCGGCGGGGACCCCCGCTCCGGGGAGCTTGGCCAGTCCGGGCACGTAGGCGGCATTCATCACGCTGCCCAGCAGGGCGATCCCCATGCCCGCACCCAGCTGGTACGAGGTTTCTCCGATGGCCGCCGCACCACCCGCCCGGTCCGCCGGAACCTCACTGAGCATCGATTCGTACGCCCCGAAGAGCGTGGACTGGAGCCCGAAGCCGAGCACGACGAACGCCACGGTCAGCAGGGCGGGCCGGTCATGCTGCCCCATCAGGGTCAGGATCAGCACCGAGGCGGCGGTGAGCACGAAGCCCCAGCCGACCATCCGGCGCGGTCCGATCCGGCGCAGGGTGTACGAGCCGGTCGCACCCGCGGCCATCGCGGCGAAGGTGAGCGGCAGCAGCCGCAGGCCGGTCTCCAGCGGGCTGAGGCCCAGGACCAGCTGCAGATACTGGACGGCGATCAGTTCCAGACCGACCAGGGCAAGCATGGCAAGGACGATGCAGCCGACCGCGGCGGAGAACGCGGGCCGCGCGAACATCGCGATGTCGATCAGTGGATGCGTACGGCGTTTCTGCCGACGGACGAACGCGACGAGCAGCGCCGCCCCGAGCAGCAGCGGCACGAGGGTGGCGGGGCCGAAGACGCCCTCGCCGGTGCCCGCGCGCTTCACGCCGAGGACCACACCGAGCACTCCGGCCGCGGCCATCAGCGCGCCGAGCACATCCCAGGGGCCGCCGTCACTGCCCCGCGATTCGGGGAGCAGCAGCCGGCCGACCGGCAGGATCAGCGCCATCAGCGGGATGTTGATCAGAAAGACCGAGCCCCACCAGAAGTGCTCCACGAGGAAGCCGCCGATGACCGGTCCGGTGGCCGCACCGACGGCGGCGACCGCGGTCCACACCCCGATGGCGACGGCCCGCTCGCGCCGGTCGGGGAAGACCTGGCGGAGGATGGACAGCGTCGCGGGCATGATCATCGCGCCGCCGACGCCCAGCAGGGCGCGCGCCGCTATCAGCACGCCGGGACTGTCCGCCATCGCGGCGATCGCGGAGGCGACACCGAAGAGCGCGTAGCCGAGCAGCAGGATGCGGCGGCGGCCGACCCGGTCACCGAGGGTGCCGAAGAGGATCAGCAGCGAGGCGCAGACCAGTGGATAGGCATCCACGATCCACAGCAGACCGACGGCGCTGGGCCGCAGATCCTCGGTGACGGCGGGTACGGCGACGTGGAGCACTGTCGCGTCGAGCGCCACAAGCAACAGACTGAGGCAGAGGACAACCAGGACGACCCATCGATTGGCACCGTCGGCGGCTGCGCGCAGCCGGAATCGGGCTGTGGTCGTCCCGGACATGCATGTACCTCCCAAAGGTCCCTCGCGCTCGGCAGGCCAACCGGGGATGCAGCGTGCGCTGCCCCTCAAGGCCCGGCATCGACGGGCGAGTGATCCGTCAGCGTACGCGAGTTCGACGTGGCCACACGTGGTCGATCTCATACCCCGACAGGTCACGAGGTGTGGCGTATGCCACGCAGGACCCGCTCCCGGCTCCGCGCCGGACCGGCCCGCCAACGGCGCGTGACCGTTCCGTGACCGGCCGGGCACCGTCCGTCCACCCGCCCAACACGGCCGGAGAAATGGACACCTGCACCGGCTCCCCGTTTATCCGGAGATACTCAAACACCCCTCCGGAATAAGCGCGGAAGAAATAGAGCACGAGGTCACCGGGATTCACTGACGGGTCAGGAATATTGACCTGACTGAGACATAGTCCACATCACATCGTCATCACAAAGCGGCCGGAACGACCGGATCACGCACTCACTCGCTGTAACGTCGATTGGGTGCGTACCGACATCTTTGCCCGGCTGGACCGGGAGCCGGAACCGCCGAAGATAGAGCCACCGCGGATGAGCCGTCACCGCATCGCTCTCTTCGGCGGGACGTTGGCGTTCTATCTCGCCATCGTCGTTGCCGTGCTGATCGGCTCCTGGCTGGTGACCCTGGACTGGAAGGTCATGCTTTTCCGGCCCTACCAGCAGTGGCCCGGAATCCATGCCTTCCTCGACTACTACGTCGTCCTCGGCCAGCGAGGCCCGACGGCCGTGATGGTCGCCTGCTGGCTCGGCTGGCGCTCCTGGCGGCAGCACACCCTGCGGCCCCTGCTGACCCTGGGCGCCTCGCTGCTGCTGCTCAATCTGACCGTGGGCGCCGTCAAGCTCGGCCTGGGCCGGCTCGGCCCGCACTACGCGACCCAGATCGGCTCCGCAGAACTCTTCGCCGGCGGCGATATATTTCCGTCCGGCCACACCGCCAACGCGGTGGTGACCTGGGGAATCCTCGCCTACCTGGCCACTACGCCGCGGGCCAGGCGCTACCTGTCGGCCATATCGGCGGTGGTCTCACTCGGGGTCGGGCTCACGACCGTCTATCTCGGTACGCACTGGCTGAGCGATGTGCTGCTCGGCTGGGCCGCGGGGCTGCTGATCCTGCTGGGCCTGCCGTGGGTCGAGCCGTTGATCACCCGTACCGAGGACTGGATCTTCGCGGTGCGCGAGCAGTTGCGTGCGCGCCGCCGGACCGCTCCCCCGGTGCCCGTCGCGGCCGGTGTGCCCCAGACCGTGCCGCTGCAGCAACCGGACAGTGGTGACGGCGCGGGCGGGAGCCCGGTGCTCGAACCGGTCGCCACAGGCGGCCGCCCGGCCGCCTCGGCACCTGCCGCTCCGGCGGCGGGGACCCGGCAGCGGGCCCACACGCCGCACATCGTGCGCTCGGAGCGGACGCCGGTCACCCCGGCCGGCAGCCGGCGCCCACCGCACGCGGACCGAACGCCGCGAGGCGGCACAAGCCCGGCCCGCCCGGTGGCCGGCGGCTGACGGACCGCCCCCCATGCGAGGACGGTACGCACAGCCTCACCCCGCACAGTCAGGGCCCCGACCTCGGTCGGGGCCCTGCTCATGACAGGGGTCTCAGCCGACCCAGCAGCGGGTCACCACGGCGTTGTCGACCTCGAAGTTGATCCGCCCGGCCAGGTACTCCATGGTGATGATCGCCCCCGGTGGCAGAGCCCTGACCGTGCGCCAGCCGCGGGCACGGGCCCTCCGCTCGGCGGCTTCTGCAGCGAGGCCGACATACGCGTCGGGCGTGTCATGGGGCTGGGCGGGAGGGGTCGGGATAGGTGCCATGCCACTCACCGTAGGCGGCCCCGGACGGGTACGGAAGCCGGACGCGGGCACCCGGCACGGCATCCTCACGTACGCCACCGGTCACGCTTGTGTCACAGGATCACGACAGCCGTTTCCCTCGAACCGCTTCACTCGAACGCGCGACTCTCAGGCCGACGCACAGTAATCACGCACACTTATAAACAATCACCGAACGGCTCGCGAAACCAGAGGAAATATGACATACCCGATGGTCGGAATTCCCTTCCCTTAAGGCCTTCCAAAACGGGCCCGTCACCGGGAATTCACGCTTCCTTATGGCAGCCTTATCTTCTGGTCGGGATATCCACACCATCGGACCGGGACCGCCGCCCGCATCCGCCCGTATACCGGACACAAGCCCGCCGTGACCGGCCGGACACAGCTGGCGAGCGGTCGGTCGAAAGTCCGCGGGTCCCTTCAGAGGCTGTCGGGCTACCTCTGATCGGGCGGTCGTGCCCTGGCACGCACACTTCCCGATCGCAGGTAGCCGACAGCCTCTCAGCCTCAGCCGAGGGCCCGGGAGAGCCGGTCCCGGGCCGCCCTGATCGCTTCGGTGAGCTCCTGCGGTTCGACGACCTCGAAGTCGAAGCCCATGAGCATCACGTGGATCACCAGGACGTCGAGGCTCGCCGCGCCGGTGCGCAGCAGGCAGCTGTCCGCGTCGATCGCCTCCAGCGCTCCGGAGGACGGCGAGATGCGCTCGGCGGCCAGCTCGACCGGCGCCTTCAGCCGGATCACCGCATGCGTCGCGTACGCAGTGGTGGAGACGCCCTTCGAGACATAGGCGGCCAGGTCCTCGGCGGGCGGGCGGCGCGGAACGAAACGGGGACCGTGCGGCGGCGTGGGGGTGATCCGGTCCGCCCGGAAGGTACGCCAGTCCGCGCGCTCCAGGTCCCAGGCGACGAGGTACCAGCGGCGCTCGGTGCACACCAGCCGGTGCGGTTCGACGGTCCGGCGCGATACGGAACCGCCGTGGGACCGGTACGCGAAGCGCAGCCGCTCGCTGTCCCGGCAGGCCCCGGCCAGCTCGGTGAGGACGCCAGGGTCGACGGTGGAGGCGCCGGGTCCGCGCATCATGGGCACGGTGAAGGCGCTCAGGGCACCGACCCGGCGGCGGAGCCGGTTCGGCAGGACCTGCTCGAGTTTGGCGAGTGCGCGTACAGAGGTCTCCCCGATGCCCTCGACGCCGTGACCGGCCGCGGTACGCAGCCCGACCGCCACCGCGACCGCTTCCTCGTCGTCGAGGAGCAACGGCGGCAGCTCGGCCCCCGCGCCGAGCTGGTAGCCGCCGCCGGTCCCTGGGCTGGCGTTGACCGGGTAGCCGAGCTCGCGCAGTTTGTCGACGTCCCGCCGGACGGTCCGTGGGGTGACGCCGAGCCGTTCGGCGAGATCGGCTCCGGACCAGTCCCGGTGGGCCTGCAGGAGTGAGAGCAGGCGCAGCAGTCGTGCCGAGGTCTCCAACATGGGGCGAGTCTGCCAGCGGTCGAGGACAACTGCTGTCCTCGATCCGCGTCAGTCGTGCTGCCGGGCCGGTTCCAGCCGTAGACAGAGGTCGTTGTCGGCCGAGTAGCAGGGGGCGGCGAGGATGTCCCCCGTGGTGGCTCGGGGCGGGTAGACGAAGATCTTCTTGCGGTCCCAGATGTCGTCGAGGATGCGCGAGATCCGGATCCTGCCGGTACCGCTCCCGCTCGGCCCGCCGGGGAGCAGCCACAGTTCCCACAGCTGCGGCGCGGTCACCGGTCCGGCGGTCGGCGGGTCGTACGGGAGGCTGAAGGAGAAACTCCCGTCCCTGCCGGTCACGGGCGCCCGGCAGCTCCGCTCGGGACGGCCGGCCGGCCGCGCCTCCACGCACGCGTCGTCGCCGAGCTCCGCCCCGTACAGCGTCCCGTCGACGGTCATCGCGGCCGGGCCGAAGGTGATCGGCCCGGCCTCCGCGTGCGGCGCGCGAACCCAGCAGCGCACGGCGAGCCGGCCGTCGGCGGTCGGGTACGGGATGCGGACCACAACGCCGCCGACTGCGCCGCCGGGGTCGGGCGTGCGGTCGACCAGAGCCCGCAGATCCCTGATGCCCGGTGCGACAGCCGTCTCGCCGTCCGTGCCCGGCTGCTGCACCCAGGCGTCCCAGCGGCCCTCGGCCAGCTCCGCCGTGCCCGGCAGCACGGCGCGCAGCCGCCCGTCGCCGTCCGGGCTCAGGGGCAGCCGCACGTCCTCGACCGCCCGGTCGCTCCTCCCCTTCGTACCGCGCAGGCGCAGGAGCAGGACGGCCCCCGATGCCCCTCCCTCTCGGCGGTCCCGGAGGAGATCGAAGGTGATCCGGCCGTCGGCGTCGGCGATACAGTCGGCGACGCAGCCGGCAGTGGACTCGGCGGGCGGCGTCGGCCGCAGCGCGGGCACGGTCACGCGGTCCTCCCCTTACGGAGCGCATCGCCGGCCTTGTGGCGCAGCGCGTACATGCCGTCCAGCACCGCGCCGCGGGCCCGGTGCACACCGGTGCGCAGGGCGCTGTGCGAGTACTGGCGCCCGCCGCGCCTGGTGAGTTCGGTGTAGAGCCCTTCGTGGCGTTCGGCGATCAGCGCAGGGTCGAACCGTCGCGATGCGGCGCGGGCGGCCCGTCCCATCCGGTGCCGTGTTCCGTCGTCTTCGATCAGGCCGAGCACGGCGTCCGCGACCGCGGCCGCGTCCCCGACCGGCACCAGCCGTCCGTCGGTGCCGTCGTCGATGATCTCGCGTGGGCCGTGCGGGCAGTCGGTGGCGACGACGGGCAGGCCGCAGCGCATCGCCTCGACGATCGTCATGCCGAAGGACTCCCGGTCCGAGGTGACCGCGGCGATCGCCCCCTTGGGCCACTCGGTCTCCAGTGGGTTGACCGAGCCCATCAGGAACACATGGTTGTGCAGGCCCAGTTGACCGATGAGCGTGTGCAGTGCCTGCCGTTCGTCGCCGGTCGCGTCGCCGCCGCCGTAGATGCGAAGACGCCAGTCGGGGCGGACGGCCACCACGTCGGCGAACGCGCGGACCAGCACGTCGTACCGCTTGACCTTGTGCAGCCGCCCCGCTGCGATCACCCACTTGCTGTCGCAGTCGGCGGGTGCGACCGCGGGCTCGGGTACCCCGTTGGGGATGGACTCGATACGTACGCCGGGCAGCCGCAGCCCGGTCCGGTAGGCGTGCGCGTCGGCCTCGGTGACGGTCGTGATCGCGTCGAGCAGCGTGTAGCGGTGACCGATCTCACGGCGCAGCCGGTAGCTGTGACTGTCAAAGGTGAGGTGCTCCTGCCCGATCCGGACCGGACCGCGTCGGGCCTGCCGGGTGATCTGGACATTGAGCCCGGGGCGGGTGCCGACGACGACATCCGCCTCCAGGGAGCGCAGATGGTCCGCCACCCGTGCGTCGGTGAGCCTGCTGTACTGCCGGTGCCGGCTGTCGCCGCGGGCGAAGACGGCGGCGGGCCTGGTGTGCTCGATCGCGTCGCCGTCGTACGTCGGGCTCTTCTTCCGCAGGTCGACGAGGTGACTCATCCGTACGCCCGCGGGGGCGCCCAGCGCGGGGGCGTCGCGGTGACGGAAGACCGACACGATCTCGATGTCATGGTGCTCGGCCAGTTGCCCGGCGAGGTTGAACGTCGTACGGATGGTGCCCCCGACCCCGTAGGCGTTGTGGAGCAGAAACGAAATGTGCATGACTTGCCGTGTCCCCCGGTTCGACCGATCTGCTGCGAGCTCCACCTGTCATGACGGTAAGAACCGATCGCCGGTTCACTCAAGGTATCGACGAGTTTCAGCCACTTCCGCGTTCGCAGATTTCGTGATTTGTCGACCTGTTGCCGAATCGATCGCCCGTTGGGCCAGGCAGACCAATGCGCTTCCAATCAGCAACGATTGACCGAAAGTAAACCCTTCGGGGCTCCGATTCACCCTCTGCGCCGGACGGTTCGATTCCGTTCCCTTTCGCGCGTGACCCCGGCCACGGATTGCCCGTTGTCTCTTCATGAGCCGGGAACCGCCCGGCGCACGTACCGAGTTCGAGGAGCCACCCGTGCCGCGCATGCTCGACGTCAGCGAGGACGTACGCGCCGAGATCGGCGATGCCGAAGCCGATCGGTTGCTCGTCGGCGACAACGCCCCAGGCAGCTACGACTGCACCTCCTGCCGCACCCCTGGCGATTCCGAGCAGGAGCGCACCAGCACGGTGCTGTTCGTCGGCGACGAGACCGCCGTTCTCGCCTTCGCGCACGCGACCTGCATCCCCTCCCAGGTCGTCCAGGTCTCCGAGGAGCAGCTGCAGGGCGCCGTGCGCAGCATCACCGGCAGCGAGCCGGAGGGCCCGGAGGGGCTCATGCCCGGCCAGGCCGTCCTCGGCGTCACCAGCGGTCTCGTCCTGATCGACGACGAGCTCCACCCGGCGCTGGTCGTCGAACCGACAGGCGCGATCGCCCGCCCCGGTACGGACGGCAGCGGAGGCGACGATTTCCTGCAGCTCCTGCTGGAGCAGGGCTTCCAGCCGGTCCACCGGATGGGCCGACTCCCCGCCCTGCTGCACGGCTGGTCGATCCTGCTCGCCATGGGCCGGCTGCACGCCGTCCTGCAGCCGGGCACGGCCGGCGGCGCCCCCGTCGCCTGGTGGCAGGCGCACGCCCCGCTACAGGTCACCGAGGGCTGGCGGACCGCGGCCAACAAATCGCAGACCGTTCTCGTCTTCGCCGCCCCGGCCGGATCGATCGGCCAGCAGCCCCGCGAGGACCTGCTGCGCGACGCACTGGAGAAGGCCGCGACCGGCGGTCTCCTGGTCGCGGCGGCGATGCCGCTGGCCGGGACCTGATCATGTCCGTACGCTCCTCGCACCCGCAACGAACAGCTATTTCTTCGCCGGGCCCGCATCCGACGGCCGGTGGGGTCGTTGGCACCTACGTGCACTCATACGACCCCTCCCACCAGCGCCCGAGCCCGATCCCTGCCATGCGCCCGTCGCGGGAGCCATCGGGCGGCCAGTCCCACACCCCGATCTACGACGCGTTGTACTCCGAGTACCGCCGGTCGTTCCGGGCGCTGCCAGGTGATCGGAGCGGCGAGGAGGGCCTGGCCTTCATGGCCTTCGGTACGGGTCTGTTCGGCACCCGCACCCCGCTGAGCGTCCACTCCGGCCATGCGAGCCACTCCGGCGGCGCCTCCGGCCCCTCCGGTCAGGGGCCGCGCGCCGGAAACCTCGGCTCCTGGCAGCGGGTCGGCCGGCACGCCGGGCGCACCACCCCGGCGGCGCTGCCACCGGGCTCCGGAGGAGCCTGACCGTACGACGAAGCCCCGCACCGCTCACAGCAGGAACGGTGCGGGGCTTCGCCATGTCCGGGACGGACAGACAATCGGCCGGCCGGCCCGCCGGTCAGTCAGCGGGCCGGCCGGGTGTCACTTCTTACGGCCGCGCTTCTCGCGGACCCGCACCGAGATGTGGATCGGGGTGCCGTCGAAGCCGAACTCCTCGCGCAGTCGGCGCTCGACGAAGCGGCGGTAACCGTGCTCCAGGAACCCGGAGGCGAAGAGCACGAAGCGCGGCGGCTTGGTGCCGGCCTGGGTGCCGAAGAGGATGCGGGGCTGCTTTCCGCCACGGACCGGGTGCGGGTGGGAGGCGACGATCTCACCGAGGAAGGCGTTCAGCCGACCGGTGGGAACGCGCGTCTCCCAGCCTTCGAGCGCGGTCTCGATCGCCGGGACCAGCTTCTCCATGTGACGGCCGGTGACAGCCGAGACATTGACCCGCGGGGCCCACGCGACCTGCGCGAGCTCCGTCTCGATCTCGCGCTCCAGGTAGTAGCGGCGCTCCTCGTCGAGGGTGTCCCACTTGTTGTACGCGATCACCATCGCGCGCCCGGCCTCCACGGCCATGGTGATGATGCGCTGGTCCTGCACGCTGATGGACTCGCTGGCGTCGATCAGGACGACGGCGACCTCGGCCTTCTCGACGGCGGCCGCGGTACGCAGCGAGGCGTAGTAGTCCGCGCCCTCCTGGAGGTGGACACGGCGGCGGATGCCGGCCGTGTCGATGAACTTCCAGGTGATGCCGCCGAGCTCGATCAGTTCGTCGACCGGGTCACGGGTGGTGCCGGCCATTTCGTTGACGACGACCCGGTCCTCGTTCGCCACCTTGTTCAGCAGCGAGGACTTGCCGACGTTCGGACGGCCGATGAGGGCGATGCGGCGCGGTCCGCCGAGGGCGGTACCGAAGCGCTGGGCCGGGGCCTCGGGCAGTGCTTCGAGGACGGCGTCGAGCAGATCGCCGGTGCCGCGGCCGTGCAGCGAGGAGACCGGGTGCGGCTCACCGAGACCGAGCGACCAGAGCGCGGTGGCGTCGGCCTCGCCGCTCTGGCCGTCGACCTTGTTGGCGCACAGGACGACGGGCTTCTTGGCCCGGCGCAGCAGCTTGACGACGGCCTCGTCGGTGTCGGTCGCGCCGACGGTCGAGTCGACGACGAAGACGACCGCGTCGGACGCCTCGATCGCGTACTCGGCCTGGGCGGCGACGGAGGCGTCGATGCCCAGCACGTCCTGCTCCCAGCCGCCGGTGTCGACCACCTTGAAGCGGCGGCCGGCCCATTCGGCCTCGTAGGTGACTCGGTCCCGGGTGACTCCGGGCTTGTCCTCCACGACCGCCTCGCGGCGGCCGATGATCCGGTTCACCAGGGTCGACTTGCCGACATTGGGGCGGCCGACGACGGCGAGGACGGGCAGCGGTCCGTGACCGGCCTCGTCGATCGCGCCCTCGACGTCCTCGACGTCGAAGCCCTCCTGCGCGGCGAGCTCCATGAACTCCGCGTACTCGGCGTCGCCAAGCGCTCCGTGCTCGTGGTCCGAGCCGCCGGAGTGAATCTGGTCGTTCATGAAGTCCGTTCCTCTTTGCATCATCATCGATGGACCACGATCACGCGGCCCACTACTCAAGTCTTACTTAGCGCCCGGTGAAGCGCCTGGCCCCGTCCAGGTGCGAGGTCAGCCGCTCCTGGATCCGAACCGTCGCCTCGTCCAGCGCCTTCCGGGTACGCAGGCCACTCCCGCCCACCCGTCGCCCACCGCCACCCTTGGCCGAGCTTCGCGCACCTTCTTGTGCTTCGAAGGCGTCGCCGAAGACGACATCGACCCGGCTGCGCAACGGCGGCAGTGCCGATATCAACCGCCCGCGGCGCCCGTTGCTTCCCAGGACGGCCACGGGGACGATCGGCGCCCCGCTGCGTACCGCGAAGTACGCGAGTCCGGCCCGCAGCGAGGCGAAGTCTCCTTCACCCCTGGTGCCCTCGGGAAAGATCCCCAGCACCCCGCCGTTCTGCAGCACGCCGAGGGCATGGGTGATGGCGGTGCGGTCGGCGCTCGTACGGTCCACCTTCAGCTGACCGATTCCGCGCAGGAACGGGTCGAGGGGGCCGACGAACGCCTCTTTCTTGATCAGGAAGTGCACGGGCCGGGGCGCAGTGCCCATCAGCATCGGCCCGTCGATGTTGTGGGAGTGGTTCACCGCGAGTATGACGGGTCCGGAGGCGGGTACCCGCCACGCACCGAGGACGCGGGGCTTCCACAGCCCGTACATCAGCCCGATGCCGATCCCGCGCCCGACCGCCGCTCCACGCAGCGTGGGCGTGCCCGTGGCAGGGGTCACTTCGCGGCCCGCTTCTCCTCGACGAGGGTGACGACGCACTCGATGACCTGCTGCAGGGTCAGCTCGGTGGTGTCCACCTCGACCGCGTCGCCCGCCTTGGCGAGTGGCGAGGTCTTCCGGCTGGAGTCCGCGGTGTCCCGCTTGATCAGCGCCTCCTTGGTGGTGGCGAGATCGGAGCCCTTGAGCTCTCCGCTGCGGCGGGCCGCGCGGGCCTCCGGGGAGGCGGTCAGGAAGATCTTGAGGTCGGCGTCGGGCAGCACGGTCGTGCCGATGTCACGGCCCTCGACGACGATGCCGACCTCGGCGCCCGCGGCGATGGACCGCTGCAGCTCGGTGATCCGGGCCCGCACCTCGGGGACCGCGCTGACGGCGCTGACCTTGGAGGTGACCTCCGGCGTACGGATCGGGCCCGCGGCGTCCTCGCCGTCGACCGTGATCGTCGGGGCGGCCGGGTCCGTGCCCGAGACGATGACCGGCTTGTCCGCGGCGGTCGCGACCTCCCCGGCGTTCTGCACGTCGATGCCGTTGTTCAGCATCCACCAGGTGATCGCCCGGTACTGGGCGCCGGTGTCCAGGTAGCTCAGGCCGAGCTGGGCGGCGACGGCCTTCGACGTGCTCGACTTACCCGTGCCGGACGGGCCGTCTATGGCAACGATCACTGCGGCCGGGGCCGTCCGGGCGGCGGCGCTTACGGTTTCCACGGTGGTGGACACCTTCCTGGTACTCGGGGTGGGCGGGACGGGGACGCGCGAACCCGCCCCGCTCAAGGTTACCGAGTGTCTGGACGGGCCTTTGCACCCTGTGGACAAGTGCCCCCGGACCTGGCCACCGCGGGCCCGGGGGCGTCCGGCCGTGATGCGCGGGACGCCTCCTACTGGCGGATCGACCAGCCCCGCTCGCGCAGCGCCGTGGCCAGTGCGGGGGCCGCGCTCGGCTCGACCATCAACTGCACCAGACCCGCCTGCTGCCCGGTGGCGTGCTCGATGCGGACGTCCTCGACGTTGATCCCGGCCCGGCCCGCGTCCGCGAAGATCCCGGCCAGCTCGCCCGGCCGGTCGCTGATGAGCACGGCCACGATCTCGTACGACGCCGGGGCCGCCCCGTGCTTCCCAGGCACCCTGACGCGGCCCGCGTTGCCGCGCCGCAGCACGTCCTCGATGGAGTCGGTGCCCTCGCGGCGCTTGTCTTCGTCGCCGGTCTGGAGGCTGCGCAGCGCCCGTACCGTCTCGTCGAGATCGGCGGCGACCCCGGCGAGCACATCGGCGACCGGGCCGGGGTTGGCGGAGAGGATCTCCACCCACATCCGGGGGTCGGAGGCGGCGATCCGGGTGACGTCCCTGATGCCCTGGCCGCAGAGGCGTACGGCCGTCTCGTCGGCCTCCTCCAGGCGGGCGGCGACCATCGACGAGATCAGCTGCGGGGTGTGGGAGACCAGGGCGACGGCCCGGTCGTGGGCGTCGGCGTCCATGACGACCGGAACGGCGCGGCAGAGCGCGACCAGCTCCAGGGCGAGGTTGAGGACCTCGGTGTCGGTGTCGCGGGTCGGGGTCAGGACCCAGGGACGCCCCTCGAAGAGGTCGGCGGTGGCGGCGAGGGGGCCCGAACGCTCCTTGCCGGCCATCGGGTGCGTACCGATGTACGGCGTGAGGTCGACGCCCAGGGCTTCCAGCTCGCGGCGGGGGCCGCCCTTGACGCTGGCGACGTCGAGGTAGCCGCGGGCGACGTCGTCCCGCATGGCGGTGGCGAGCACCGAGGCCACATGGGCGGGCGGTACGGCGATGACCGCCAGGTCGACGCGGCCCTCGGGCGCCTCGTCCGTACCGGCGCCGAGCGCGGACGCGGTGCGGGCGGACGCCGGGTCGTGGTCGACGAGGTGGACGTGGACGCCGCGCCCGGCGAGGGCGAGGGCTGCGGAGGTGCCGACCAGGCCGGTTCCGATGACGACGGCGGTTCTCACTGGGCGATGTCCTTGCGGAGGGAGGCGGTGGCCCCGAGGTAGACGTGCGCGATCTCGGACTTGGCGAGGTATGTCTCGACATGGGCGAGGATGCGCACCACGCGGGGCATCGCCCCTTCGATGTCCAGCTCCTGGGCGCAGATCAGCGGTACGTCGACGATGCCGATGCCGCGTGCGGCGGCGGCCGGGAAGTCGCTGTGCAGATCGGGGGTGGCCGTGAACCAGATGCTGATCAGGTCGTCCGCAACGAGGCTGTTGCGCTCCAGGATGGCGGTGAGCAGGCCGCTGACCCGCTCGTCCATGTGTCCGGCCTCGTCCCGGTCCAGCTGGACAGCTCCACGGACCGCTCGTACCGCCACGTCTGGCTCCTCACTTCTTCGTGCCCTTGTTCTTCGTGCCGCTGCATGGTTGTCGCGCCTGCTCGGCGCCAACCTGCGCGTTTTCAGCCTAGAGGGGCGAGGCGCCCGACGACCGAGGTGCTCTGTCCGTGAGACACAGCGGTCATCGGGACGCGGTGGTGGCGTGCACGGCGAGCAGCGTCCGCCGGACCCGACCGGCCAGCTGCGCCGGACAGGCATCGATCCGGCCGTGCACCCAGTCGGCGAGGACGCCGGTGAACAGTCCCGCGCCGCCCTTGTCATCGCCCAGCGCGCCCAGCAGCGCTCCGACGACGTTCCCGGCGCCCGCCGGCACCCCCGCTCCGGCTCCCGCCGCCCAGCAAGCTGCCCAGCAGGCTGCCGAGGTCGTTTCCTGCCATGGTTCTGCCCTCCGGAAGAGGGCTGGAATATCGACAATGTCGGCCAGAACCGGTGCTTCTGCCACTCGGGCGAGTCTGCCGCCAGGTTGCTAGGCCCTCGGCGTCCGCGGAGTCACGATGCCCATGCCGGGAGCAGACGGCTCACCCGGTCGCGGCCTCACCACACAGGGAGCAAGCCATGGATGCACGACGAAGGACGGTCCTCACGGCAGCCGCGGCGGGCGCCGCCGGGCTGGTGACCGCTTGCGGCTCGTCCGGAGACGGAGGCAGCACGGCATCCGCACCGAAGACCTCACCGGGCGCCACCCCGAGTACCACGGCAAGCACCACGGCGCCGAAAGGTTCCACCGCGAGCGGCACGGTTCTCGCCAAGACCTCGGACATCCCCATCGGCGGCGGCACGATCTTCACGGAGCAGAAGGTCGTGGTGACCCAGCCCAAGGAGGGCGAGTTCAAGGGCTTCTCCGCCATCTGCGCCCATGCGGGGTGCACCGTCGACTCGGTCAGTGACGGCACCATCAACTGTCCCTGCCACGGCAGCAAGTACCGCATCACGGACGCGGCGGTCGTGGCCGGTCCCGCGCCGGGCCCGCTGCCCACCGAACGGATCACCGTCACCGGTGACACCATCCGGCTCGTATGACACCGGCCGTCCCGGCGGGAGCCGAAGCCCCCGCCGGGACGGTCACCCCAGGGCAGTCTGCGGGTGCCCGCGAGCGACGCGGCCTCGGCGTGTACGGAGCAGGACGGCCGTCGCCTCCGGCTCCCTGCCCGTAACGCAATGACCCTCACGTACGCTCACCTGCATGACCACCCCGGACGCCGAGGCCCTGGTACGCGACCACACGATCTACTCCTGTGTGATGGGCTCACGCGCGTTCGGGCTCGCCACGGACGGCAGCGACACCGACCGGCGCGGTGTCTTTCTGGCGCCGACCCCGCTCTTCTGGCGGTTCGAGAAACCGCCGACCCACGTCGAGGGCCCGGCGGAGGAGCAGTTCTCCTGGGAACTGGAACGCTTCTGCGAACTCGCGCTGATCGCGAACCCCAATGTCCTGGAGTGCCTGCACTCCCCCCTGGTGGAACGGGTCGACCCCATCGGCCGCGAACTCCTCTCGCTGCGCGACGCGTTCCTGTCCCGTCTCGCCCACCGGACCTTCGTCCGCTACGCGCTGGGCCAGCGCAGGAAGCTGGAAGCGAATGTCCGTCAGCACGGTGCGCCGCGTTGGAAGCACGCCATGCATCTGCTGCGGCTGCTGGCGAGCGGCCGGGATCTGCTGCGTACGGGAGAGCTGACGGTCGACGTGGGCGCGGCCAGGGAGGAACTGCTCGCGGTGAAGCGCGGCGAAGTTCCCTGGCCGGAGGTCGAACGCCGCATGACCCGCCTGGCCGAGGAGAACGACGAGGCGGCAGCGGGCTCCCCGCTCCCACCGGAGCCGGACCGGGCCCGGGTGGAGGACTTCCTGATCCGAACCCGCCGAACGTCGGCGCTGTCACCCGGCACCGGCTGAACGGGCCCGCCCGCAACCACCACCAGTCTGCTGCCGCGTGACGGCCGGTCCGGGTCCGCTCAGGGCAGTCCCCAGGGCGATGGCCGAAAACCCCGGGCTCCCCTGCGTCGCGCCGAACGTTCGTCGCGCGAGGAGACGCCCGGAGGGACACCGGACCACCACGCGCAGCCCCCCGTCGAGGTCGACCCCCGGAAGACCAGCACCTCGCGAACGAGCCCCCCTCACGCCCGTCGAGGGGCCCCATGCCCTTCAGGCAATGGCGAGAGCGAGGACAGAGCCCCGCCCCCGGTCAACCGCGCACGCACCACGAGCTCATGCAGCCCGTCGAACCCCGCACGCCCGGCCACCTCCGGCAGCCCGGACTCCTCCTGCGCCTCGTCGAGCGCCCGGTGCAACGCCTCCACGTCCCGGGACACCACCGCGCCGTCCACACCCTCGGCGCCCCCGTGCTCAGCCTCCGCCTTGGCCGCGATCAGCCCCGGCAGATACCCCGGCGCTGCCACCACCCCCAGCAGGGTCGGCAGGTGCGCCCGAACCTCGCCGCTGCGCATCAGATGGATACCGGTCAGCAGCGCCCGGAACGTGTAGAGCAACGGCTTCAGTTCATGGGTCCTCTCGTACAGCCGCCACTGCGTCCTGGCGAACCCCCGATAGTGGTGGGCATGGTTGCGTGTCACCACCCGAGGTGCCAGCTCGACCAGTTCCGCGTGCAGCTCGCTCGTCTGCACCACCAGCGGCGAGAGCAGCTGCTCCAGCACATATCCGTTCGGCTTCAGCATCAGCCGGACGAACTTCCGCAGGTCGTGCGTGACGAGATCCATCTCGACCCCGTCCCGGTCCCACATCCGCGAACGTGTCTCCTCCGGCTCGCGCAGCCCGACGAGATCCTCCGCCGGCAGGAGGTGGACCCCCCGCAGGTCCACATCCGAGTCCCGGGACGGAAACCCGTACAGATGCGCCCCGGAGACCGTGGCGAACAGCAGCGGTCCGGGCTCCTCGGCCAGTACCGGGCCGAAGTCCGTGACCGGCAGCCCGGCCCCGTGCAGGTGCATCGTTTTCGTGCGCATGGATCAAGAGTCCCAGAGCGCCCCCAGCGACAGCAGATCGCTGCGGTACTCGATCCGCTCCGACCACTCCTTGGGCCAGGCCGCGGCCCCCAGATGTGCCCCGGCCAGCGCCCCGGTCAGGCAGCCGATCGAGTCGGAGTCGCCGCGCGTGCAGGCGGCCCGGCGCAGGGCGGTGACCGGTTCGTCGGGGAACAGCAGGAAGCAGTGCAGGGCCGTGGCGAGGGCGTCCTCGGCGATCCAGCCGTCACCGGTCGTCTCGCACGGGTCGTCCTCCGGTGACGGGTCGCGCAGGGCGTCCTGCACCCGGGCCAGTGCGGTCAGGCACTCGTCCCAGCCGCGCCGGATGTAGCTCTCGCCGGAGTCGTCGCCCGCGTACCGCCACAGGTCGCCGAGCCAGCGCGAGAGGTAACGGCTGCTGTTCTCGTAGGCGTACGAGCGCAGCTGCCCGATCAGCCCCGCCGGCTCAGCGCCCTGCGCCAGCAGGTACACCGCGCGCGCCATCAGGTCGGAGGCGGCGAGCGCCGTGGGATGTCCGTGCGTGAGGGCGGCCTGCAACTGCGCCGCGCCGGAACGCTGTTCCTCGCTCAGCCCGGGTACGAGTCCGACGGGCGCCACCCGCATATTGGCGCCGCAGCCCTTGGAGCCGGTCTGGCTGGCCTCCTGCCAGAGCCGGTCGCTGTCGAGCAGCCGGCAGGCGGTCATGCAGGTGCGGCCGGGGGCGCGGTTGTTGTCCGGTGAGTGGTACCACTCGACGAATTCTTCGCGTACCGGCCGGGTCAGTCGCAGCGCGGTGAGCAGTCCCCGGTCCATGGCGGTGCGGATGCCCCGCGCGAGGGCCAGCGTCATCTGGGTGTCGTCGGAGACGATCGCGGGACGCGGCAGCCGCATCTGCCGCCACGGCCCGCACTTGGCGAGGATCGAGGGCACGTTGTTGAATTCGGTCGGGAAGCCCAGCGCGTCACCGAGCGCGAGCCCGGTCAGCGCGCCGGTGGCAGCGCCTTTGGTGATGGTCCTGGTCACGATCATGTGCTTCTTCCTTCCGGTCGCAGCAGTGGAGGATGCAGGGCGGTGGCGGCACCCGCCCGGTACAGGGCGGCCGGTTTCCCCCGTCCGCCGGTGCGGCGCGGTGATCCCTCCACGGCCTGGACGAAGCCGGGCGTGGTGAGGACCTTGCGCCGGAAGTTGGGTCGGTCGAGCTCGACGCCCCAGACGGTCTCGTACACCTGTTGGAGCTCGCCCAGGGTGAACTCGGCCGGGCAGAAGGCGGTGGCAAGACACGTGTATTCGAGTTTGGCGCCGATCCTGTCGTGTGCGTCGGCGAGGATGCGGTCGTGGTCGAAGGCGAGCGCGCCGAGTGCTCCGGCTTCCCACCAGCGGGCGTTGGCCGCGTCCCCGCCGCCGCGCGGCTCCGGCAGGTCGGGGACGAGCGCGGCGTACGCGACGGAGACGACCCGCATCCTGGGGTCGCGGTCCGGATCGCTGTAGGTGCGCAGCTGTTCCAGGTGGAGGGCGGAGACGGTGGACTCGGTCAGCCCGGTCTCCTCCGCGAGCTCCCGGCGGGCGGCGGACTCGGCGGACTCACGGGGCAGGACGAAGCCGCCGGGCAGGGCCCAGTGGCCCTTGTACGGGTCCTCGCCGCGTTCGACGAGCAGGACGTGCAGCCGTCCGCCGCGGACCGTGAAGACCGCGAGGTCGACGGTGACGGCGAACGGCTCGAAGGCATGCGGGTCGTAGCCCTCCGGGGCGGTGCTCATCGTCGCTCCGGGAGGGGTGCGGCAAAGTTCCAGCCTGCGGCGAGCAGGGCGTCGACGGCGGTGAGCGCGGTCTCCAGGCGCTTCTCATGCGTCCCGGTCAGCTCGACGAACGTCCTTCCGGTGCGGGTGAGTTCGGCCCGGAACCGGTCGGTCATCCAGGGCCGAAGCTCCTCGCCGTCGCGCAGCCCGTCGTCCTCGAAGGCGAGGCCGTCGTGGTCGGTGAGCAGCCACAGGTGGTGGCCGACCCGGTCGGCGGTCTCCTCGACGAGCGGGTTGCGGCCGCCGACGTACCGCTCGTGCCAGACGGTGGTGGCGAAGGAGTCGGTGTCACAGATGAGCACCGGGGACCCGGTCCGGGCGGCGGTCTCCTCCTTGGCATTCTGCGCCTCGGCGATCAGCGGGAAGTCGTCGGTGGTGAAGGCGACGTCCTCCCACTGCGCCCGGGGCCACCGGGCGCGCAGTGCGGCCAGCTTCTGTTCGCTGAACTCCCGCCCGTACTCGGCGACGTACCGGGTCTGTGCCCAGACGCCGCCGCGACGCCGGTAGTGGTCGGCGAGGGCGCGGGCCATCGTGGTGGTTCCGGTGGACTCGGCGCCGAGGACGACGATCCGGCGGGTGAGCGCGGCCCGTACGGGCGGTTCGAGGAAGTCCCAGCAGCCCACCGGGTCCTTCCGGACGGCGGTGCCGGAGACCGGAAAGACCGTGCGGTCGGGGTCGACGCAGACGGATTCGACACCGAAGCGGCGGGCCAGTTCGTCCCCGTACGACTCCGAGGTGAAGACGGCGTCGACCGGTTCCGGGACGGCCTCGGTGACGACAGCCATGTGGGCGTCCCAGATCGCCGGGTCGTGGAGATCCATCCGGGTGTCGTCGACGGCGCCGACGACCCGTACGTCCGGATGCACCTCCCGCATCCAGGCGACGCGATCGGCGAGCGGGACGGACTCGACGGAGGCGGCGCAGACCAGGACGGTCAGCCGCTCGCAGCGGTCCTGGGCGGTGCGGACGAGGTGGTGATGGCCGGCGTGCGGCGGATAGAACTTGCCGAGCACGAGCCCGTGCGTGAACCGCTTCATCGGGCCACCTCCGCCAACTCCCGCTGCCGCACGGTGAGATCGAGTTTCCAGTTGCGCAGCCCGACCAGACACAGCGTCAGGAACCCGACGTACAGCAGGGAGGTCAGATAGAGCTCCTTGTACGCGTACGGCGGGATGTACACCACGTCGGCGGCGATCCACAGCCACCACGACTC
The DNA here is from genome assembly GCF_045207415.1 of Streptomyces sp. NBC_00873. Lineage (NCBI taxonomy): Bacteria > Bacillati > Actinomycetota > Actinomycetes > Kitasatosporales > Streptomycetaceae > Streptomyces > Streptomyces sp. NBC_00873. The sequence continues at coordinate 7,116,766 of NZ_CP108803.1, read as the reverse complement.
GACCAGCTTCCGGCACTGCCCGTACGTCGCCGCCAGCGACAGCGCGGTCGTCAGGGCGTCCCAGAACGGCACGGTCGAGTCGGTGGCACGGTCGAGCAGGATGGTCAGGGCGAGGGTCCCCGCCACCCCTGCCGCGCACAGCCAGGCCCATTCGGTACGCGTGGTACTGCGCACCGGCAGGGCGGACGAACCCGGTCCACCCCCGTGGGTCCAGGTCCACCAGCCGTACACGGCAAGGGGGATGAAGAAGATCTGCAGGCCGACGTCGGCGTACAGACCGGACTGGGTGAACAGCAGGATGAAGAAGAGGTTGTTGGCGATGCCGATCGGCCAGTTGGCGAGGAGCTGACGGGCCACGAGCCAGACGCACAGCGCTCCACTGCCGAAGCCGAGGACCTCGGTCCAGCTGACCGGGGTGTCCAAGGCCGTCACCAGGGGTTGCGGCAGGGGATCGAGGATGTCCGCGAGACTCACACCCGCCTCCTTAATAGTCACTCTGACTATAAAGGCGCAACGACGGCAGCAAAAGGCCCGCGGCCGATTCCTGTTCGAAAATCGAAGCCAGGAACCGGCCGCGGGCCGGAGAGCGGACGGAGCCGCGGGCGAAGGGGTCCCTAGAGACCGACCTCCCGCATCAGCATGCCCACCTCGGTGTTGGTGAGGCGGCGGAGCCAGCCGGACTTCTGGTCGCCCAGCGGGATCGGCCCGAAGGACGTCCGTACGAGCCGCTCGACCGGGAAACCCGCCTCGGCCAGCATCCGGCGGACGATGTGCTTGCGGCCCTCGTGGAGGGTCACCTCGACCAGGTAGTTCTTGCCGGTGTTCTCGACGACCCGGAAGTGGTCGGCGCGGGCGTACCCGTCCTCCAGCTGGATGCCGTCCTTGAGGCGCTTGCCCAGCTCACGCGGGAGCGGTCCCTGGATGGCGGCCAGGTAGGTCTTCTTCACGCCGTACTTGGGGTGGGTGAGACGGTGGGCCAGCTCGCCGTGGTTGGTGAGCAGGATGATGCCCTCGGTCTCGGTGTCCAGCCGGCCGACGTGGAAGAGACGCGTCTCACGGTTGGTGACGTAGTCGCCGAGGCACTGGCGGCCGTCCGGGTCCTCCATCGAGGAGACGACACCGGCGGGCTTGTTCAGCGCGAAGAAGAGATACGACTGGGCGGCGACGGTCAGACCGTCGACCTTGATCTCGTCCTTGTGCACATCGACGCGCATGCCCTGCTCGACGACGATCTGCCCGTTGACCTCGACACGGGACTGCTCGATCAGCTCCTCGCACGCGCGGCGCGAGCCCATGCCGGCGCGGGCGAGGACCTTCTGCAGGCGCTCACCCTCCTGCTCGGCGCCCGGGAATGTCTTGGGCGTCTTGATGTCGGGCTTGTTCGCGTACCTGTCCCGGTTGCGCTGCTCGATCTTGGCGTCGAGCTCGCGCGGACGGGACGGGGCGCCCTGCGGTCCACGCCGCGGGCCGCCGCTCCTGCCGCCGCCCTGCGCGGTCTTCGGCCCGCCCTTGGCGCCACCGCGCGCCGCGGCGCCGCGACCCTTGCGGGGGCCGTCGCCGCTCTTCTCGCCGGCACCGGTCGTGCCGCCCACGTCGTAGCGGCGCTCCTCGGGCCGGGGCCGGCGGGGACGCTGGTCCTGCCTGTCGTCACGCCCGGCGCCGCCACCCCGGGGGTTCCGGTTGCCGCCGCTCTTGCCGCTGCCGCTGCCGCTGTTCCTGCCACTGCTTCGCATCAAAATTCCGTCTTGTCGTCTGCGTGAGTATCCGGGGTGTCCGGTGCGTCCGGATCGAACGACGGCACACCCTCTAGCGTCTCAGCCTCGATCGCGTCCGCCTCGGGGAGGAAGGGCGCGAGCTCCGGGAGCTCATCCAGGCCGCGCAGGCCCATCCGCTCCAGAAAGTAGTTCGTCGTCCTGTACAGGATCGCACCTGTTTCGGGTTCCGCGCCCGCTTCCTCGACCAGGCCCCTCTGCAGGAGGGTCCGCATCACGCCGTCACAGTTCACACCGCGCACCGCGGAGACGCGTGAGCGGCTGACCGGCTGCCGGTACGCGACCACTGCCAGGGTCTCCAGAGCCGCCTGGGTCAGCCGGGCCTGCTGGCCGTCCAGCACGAAGCCCTCGACGGCCTCCGCGTACTCCGGGCGCGTGTAGAAGCGCCAGCCGCCCGCGACCAGCCGGAGATCGAAACCGCGGCGCTGCACGGTGTACTCGTCGGCCAGTTCCCGCAGCGCATCGGCGACGGCCCGCCGGGGCCGCTGCAACACCTTGGCCAGGTGTTCCTCGGTGGCGGGCTCGTCGACGACCATCAGGACCGCCTCCAGGGCGGGCTTGAGCTCAAGATCCGCGACGGTGGCGCCGATGCCGTCCTGCTCGCTGCGCTCACTCATGCCTCTGCGTCCTCCTGTGCGTCCTGCTGTACGTCCTGGTCGAACTCGTCCGTCACCCTCGGTGCGGCATCCGCTCCCCCGGCCCAGCGGACCATGAGCTCGCCGAGCGCCTCCTCCTGGTCGAGGGTGACGGCCTTCTCCCGGTAGAGCTCCAGCAGCGCGAGGAACCGGGCGACGACGGTGAGGGTGTCCGCGGCGTCCTCGGTGAGCTGCCGGAAACTGATCTCCCCCGTCTCCCGCAGCCGCGCCACCACGATCTCGGCCTGCTCCCGCACGCTGACCAGCGGGGCGTGGATGTGATCGACGTACACCTGCGGCTTGGGCTTGGGCTGCATCGCCTTCACGGCGAGCCCGGCGAACCCCTCGGCGCCGATGCTGATGACCACCTCGGGCAGCAGCTCGGCATGGTGCGGCTCCAGCCCGACGGTCCGTGGAAAACGCCGTCCCTCCGACTCCAGCCGGGCGCTGAAGATCTCCGCGATGCGCTTGTACGCGCGGTACTGCAGGAGCCGCGCGAAGAGCAGGTCGCGCGCTTCGAGCAGCGCAAGATCCGCCTGGTCCTCGACCTCGGCGGCGGGCAGCAGCCGGGCCGCCTTGAGATCGAGCAGGGTCGCGGCGACGACGAGGAACTCGGTGGTCTGGTCGAGATCCCAGTCCGGCCCCATGGCCCGGATGTGGCCCATGAACTCATCCGTGACCTTGGAGAGAGCGACTTCGGTCACATCGAGCTTGTGCTTGGAGATGAGCTGCAGAAGAAGATCGAACGGTCCCTCGAAGTTGGCGAGCCGAATGGTGAACCGCCCGTCGCCCGCGGGGTCAGCGGGTTCCACGGGCCCAGCGGGATCCGGCAGCTCCAGCTCCGCGGGTTCCACGGCCTCTGTGGGCTCTACGGGCTCTGCGTGCTCTACGGGCGCCGCAGGTTCTCTGGCAGCAGCGGGGCCGCCGGCGTCCGCGGACGCGGTGCTGTGCCCGTCCGCCGCGGTCGCCGGGTCGCCGTACGCCGACGTCACGTCGCCATATGTGACCGCCGAGGACTCCGCGGTCCCGGTGACGGGGAGCGGCGTGGCGGGCGGTACGACCGGGGCGCCGGCCTCCCCCGGCACCACGCTCGCCGACGGCTCCTCCGCACCCGGCGCAGGCCGGCTCCCCGGACCGCGCCCCAGGGGGCGCCGGGGGGTGCGGGCGGGCTCGTCGTTCGTCGGCATGGAGGTCCAGGGTGCGGCGGGATACGGGCGGCGGGCGGCAGCCCGTTCAGGACGGGCCGGACCGCCGGCCGACGGTGGCCGCTACGGTACGATCCGCCCGCCGAGCAGCGCGGCTCTCCGGGCAGGCTACCGGCGCCCCGCCGGTCAGCGGCCGCGCAGCCGCCGTACGAGGATGCTCGCGTCGCCCCGCGCCTCCAGGTCCGCGAGGACCACCGCGACCGCCTCACGGACGATCCGCCCGCGGTCGACGGCGAGCCCGTGCTCGCCGCGCAGCACGAGCCGCGCGTGCTCGAGGTCCATCAGTTCCTCGGCGGAGACATAGACGGTGATCTTCTCGTCGTGGCGTTCCCGGCCGCTGGGCCGCCGGTTCGCCCCGCGCCCGCCTCCGCGCCTGCGTTGCTGCTGGACGGCCGGAACAGCCTCCTGCTGCGGGGCGGCGGAAGGGGAGGAGGCCGAGGGGCGGCGGCCCGCCTGCGCGGCCACGGCCACCCGGTCGCTGTTGTCGCCGCGGCTGCGGGAATCCCCCGTGTCGGCGTCCGCCGGCGCGTGCTCCTCCTGGGAGGGTACGGCGCCGGCCTCGGCCGCTCCCCCGGCCGCTCCGGAGCTGTCCGCCGCAGTTTCGTTCTCACCGGCCGGAGCCGGTACCCGCGCCTCGCCGTTCGCCTTGCGCCGCCGGTCCGCGGGGGACGAGGACTGCAGCCCCATCCCCCCGGTGGTACGGAACAGTTCGTCGGCCCCGGGCAGACTCACTCGGCGTGACACCGGGCGAGCACCTCCCTGGCGAGCTGGCGATAGGCGGCGGCCCCGACCGAGTTGGAGGCGTACGTGGTGATGGGCTCACCGGCGACCGTGGTCTCCGGGAAACGCACCGTGCGCCCGATCACCGTGTGGTAGACGTGCTCGTCGAAGGCCTCGACGACCCGCGCGAGCACCTCGCGGCTGTGCACCGTACGGGAGTCGTACATGGTCGCAAGGATGCCGTCGAGCTCCAGCTCCGGGTTGAGCCGCTCCTGGACCTTCTCGATGGTCTCGGTGAGCAGTGCCACGCCGCGCAGAGCGAAGAACTCGCACTCGAGCGGCACTATCACCTTGTGAGCGGCCGTCAGAGCGTTCACCGTGAGCAGGCCCAGCGAGGGCTGACAGTCGATCACGATGTAGTCGTAGTCGGCCATCAGCGGCTTCAGGGCGCGCTGCAGCGTGGACTCCCGGGCCACCTCGCTGACCAGCTGCACTTCGGCAGCCGACAGGTCGATGTTGCTCGGGAGCAGGTCCATGTTGGGCACGGCGGTCTTCAGGAGGACCTCGTCGGCCGACATGCCCCGCTCCATGAGCAGGTTGTAGACCGTGAGGTCGAGCTCCATCGGGTTGACGCCGAGACCGACGGACAGAGCGCCCTGCGGGTCGAAGTCGACGAGCAGGACACGGCGTCCGTACTCCGCGAGTGCGGCACCCAGGTTGATGGTCGACGTGGTCTTGCCGACGCCGCCCTTCTGATTGCACATCGCGATGATCTTCGCGGGACCATGGTCGGTCAGCGGACCCGGGATCGGGAAGTAGGGCAGGGGCCGGCCGGTGGGGCCGATCCGCTCGCGGCGCTGGCGGGCAGCGTCGGGCGCGAGGGTGGCCGCGTACTCCGGATCGGGCTCGTACTCGGCGTCGGGGTCGTAGAAGTGCCCCTGGGGCACCTCGTCGAAGTCGGCGAAGTGGGCGGTCTCTCGGCCACTCTCGTTGCCGGCCATGGCGTTCACGTTTAGGCCGTCCATCATCTGGGGGGCTGTCGTCATGTGCTGGTGGGTGGCGAAGGTGCGGACAGCGACGGAGCCGACAGCCTCCAGCCCGATCGGGCTCTGGCCCCGTGCAGGCATCCCTGGTTGAACACCCCCGGGAGTAAATGTCGACTCATTCACAAGTCGTCTTACCTCCTTGGACGTAACCAGGAAACTTATCGATAGGTCAGCGTGACACCATGCCGACGATTGGCGACTCTATGGCGTGTCACCGGTTCGCAGCAACACAATCCGCCGGACCCGGCCCGATGTGTCGGCAATCGAACACCCCCTGTCAAGGGTGCACAGTCACTCCGGCGCACATTTCACAACTGCACGAAACGGGTAAAGGGTTACATTCAACGCGAGTTGCGCGAAGGCCTCACGGGGGCCGACACACGTCCGGCCGGACCTTGCTCGGCAAGGTCCGGCCGGACGTGCAGGGTTGACGGGATGCGTTGACTCGTCAGCCGAGAAGCGTGCTCAGCTCGACGTGATCCAGGCCGTGCGCCTCCGCCACCTCGCGGTAAACAACCTGGCCCTCATGGGTGTTGAGGCCCTTGGCCAGCGCGGCGTCGCGGCGCAGCGCCTCGACCCAGCCGCGGTTGGCGAGCTCCATGATGTACGGCAGCGTCGCGTTGGTGAGCGCGTACGTGGAGGTGTTCGGCACCGCGCCAGGCATGTTGGCGACGCAGTAGAAGACCGAGTTGTGGACCGTGAAGGTCGGGTCGGCGTGCGTCGTCGGGTGCGAGTCCTCGAAGCAACCACCCTGATCGATTGCAATGTCGACAAGTACACTTCCGGGCTTCATCTTGGCGACGAGCTCGTTGGTGACCAGCTTCGGGGCCTTCGCGCCGGGGATCAGCACGGCGCCGATGACGAGGTCGGCCTCGACGACGGCCTTCTCCAGCTCGAAGGAGTTGGAGACGACGGTCTTGACCTTGGTGCCGAAGACCTTGTCGGCCTCGCGCAGCTTGTTGATGTCCCTGTCGAGCAGCGTGACGTGGAAGCCGAGCCCGACGGCGATCTGCGTGGCGTTCCAGCCGGAGACACCGCCGCCGATGACGACCGCCTCACCGGGGGCCGTGCCCGGGACGCCGCCCGGCAGCACACCACGGCCGCCGACCGAGCGCATCAGGTGGTAGGCGCCGACCTGGGGGGCCAGGCGGCCCGCGACCTCGGACATCGGCGCGAGCAGCGGGAGTGCGCGGTTCGCGGTCTCGACGGTCTCGTACGCGATGGCGGTGGTGCCGGACTCCAGCAGCGCGTCCGTGCACTCGCGGGAGGCGGCGAGGTGCAGGTAGGTGAAGAGCGTCTGGTCCTTGCGGAGGCGGTGGTACTCCTCGGCGACCGGCTCCTTGACCTTCAGCAGCAGGTCGGCCGTGGCCCAGACCTCGTCGGCGGTGGGCAGGATCTGCGCACCGGCGGCGGCGTACTCCTCGTCCGTGATCGAGGACCCGGCGCCGGCGTTCTGCTCGACGACGACCTGGTGGCCGTTACGGACGAGCTCATGCACACCGGCGGGCGTGATGGCCACGCGGAACTCGTTGTTCTTGACTTCGCGGGGGATGCCGACCTTCACGTCGATCACGGTCCTTGACTCAGAGGGTTACTCGGGCACTGCGGTACGTACCCGGACACACTTAGTGTAAATGGAGACACCACGGAGGTTCGCGGTAGGACCAGTCTAATGAAGGGCTTCCTGCTGTCTAGCCTTACAAAGCATTAATTTTCTGCCGACGCACTGCGGATTTCGTAGGCAGAGCCCTTCTCGCTCAGCAGTCTGTCCGCCATACCGCGGTGCAGCCGGGCCGCAGCGGGGTCTCCGAGCCGTTCGAGGGTGTCGGCCAGCCGGAGCTCCAGCGCCGCCTGCAGGCGTACGTCCTTGGCCTGCCGCGCCCACTCCACGGCCTCCTGGCAGGTCTGCAGCGACTCCTGCGGCCGCCCCGCGTACTCCTGCACCCGCGCGGCCTCACTGAGCGCCCGTGCCTGGGCGGGCAGGTCACCGAGCCTGCGGTACCCGGCCGCCGCGGCCCGCCAGTTCCGCAGCGCCTCGCCGTACCGCCCGGCGTAGGTGTGGACGGCACCGAGCCGCCCGTACAAGCGCGCCTCGTCGGCACGTTCGCCCTGGGTGAGCCGCTGCGCGAGCGCCCGGCCGAACCAGTCGGAGGCCCGGTGGAAGTCCCCCAGCTCGGCGTAGGCGCCGCCCACGGATTCCATCGCCCGGCCGGTCGCGTACGGGTCCTTCGCCGCCCGCCCGGCGTCCAGCGCGGCCCGGTATCGGGTCAGCGCCTCCTTCGTACGCCCGGTCCTGGCATCCAGATCGGCGAGATTGAGCAGCGCGGCAGCCCGCTCACGGGGCAGCTCACGCCGCTCGGCGACGGCCAGGACCAGTCCGTGCAGCCCGTACAGATCGGGGGCGGCGGCCTCGGTTCCCTGGTGCACGGCCAGCGCCCGCACCAGCGCGGCCACCAACCGCCGTGCCAGGGTGTCGAGTTCACCGTCCTCGACGGCGGTCCGGGCAGAGGCGAGCAGAGCGGGCCGACGGATCCGCAGCCAGGCGGCGGCCGCTTCGGGATGCGGGAAGCGCAGCGAGCGCGGCAGCCCGGCGAGCTTCTTGCCGGCCGGGGAGCCCTCCGGCTCGGTGACCGCCCGGCAGGACTGCAGCTGCCATACGGTCCGCTCCAGCATCCGGGCCCGGGCCAGCTGGATCTCGGCCGGCCGGTCCCGGTCCGCCAGCAGGGCGCGCAGCAGCGGGACGAGGCAGCCGGGCACCTCGTACTGCGACAGCTCCGCGCCATTGGTCCGCAGCAGGCCCAGCAGGACGAAGCCGTCGAGGGTCGACTGGGCGGCCGAGACCGAGCAGCCGGCCAGCGCGGAGGCGGTGTGGGCGTCGGCGAGTCCGGCCGGGGCGAGCGCGAGCAGGCGCAGTATCCGGGCGGCGGTCGGCGGCAGGGACTCGTGGACCAGCCGGAAGGCACGGGCCAGCGGGCGGGCACCGGTGGACTGCTCGTCGTCGTCCGGCAGCTCGTGCAGCTGCTTGGTGACGTCGGCGACCGATGCCATCGGATGGGTGGCGAGCCAGCCGCCGATCATGACCAGGGCGGCCGGCTGCCCGCCGCACACCTCGGCGAGGGTCTCGGCGGTCCGCGGGTCGACAGTGATCCTGACCTGGCCGATGGTGCGGGACAGCAGCTGGACGGCGGAGCCCGCGTCGAGACCGCCGACGGTGCAGGGCCGGACGCCGGGAATGCCGGTCAGCGGGCCCTGCGCGGTGGCGACAACGAGGCAGTCCGGGTTGTCCGGCAGCAGCGGGTCGACCTGCTCGGCATCGGCCGCGTCGTCGAGCAGCAGCAGGGCACTCCGTGCGGCGAGGGCCTCGCGGACCATCTCGGACAGTTCGTCACCGTCCGCGCCGGGCGGGCCGGTGACGCCCAGTTGGTCGAGGAGTTCGCGTGCGGTGCGTTCGGTGGGGACGGGGGCGCCGCCGGGTTCGGCGAGCCGGACCCGGAGCAGCCCGTCGGGGTAGTCGCCGGAGTCCAGGAGCCCGCGGGCGAGTTCCTCGGCGAGTGCGGTGCGTCCGGAGCCGGGGCGTCCGGCGATCAGCAGGACCCGGGCACGGGCGGTCTTGCGGCCGGCCAGGGTGTCCAGCCCGGCCCGTTCGATATCGGCCCTCAGCGCCTTCAACTCGCGTTCACGGCCGAAGAATCGGGGTGGTGCGGCGCCGGACGGCTCCTCGGTACCCGCTGCCGTCGCCGGGCCGCTGGTGTCCACCGCCTGATCCGTCACGGGCCACGCTCCACTTCGCTGCACGCGTTGCCCGCCGGGACTCCGGTCAGGGCATTCCGAGCGTAGTTCAGGCGTATGCGCCCTCAGGGTGGAGCGCGGCGGGGGCGCCCCCCGATCGGATCAGCAGCGCGTCCGATCGGAAGACTTAGGACGGCTCCAACACCAAAGCTCCCGGGGGCGGTGAAGTCGCCGGACGCTCACCAGTCGATCGCGGCAAACAGGGCCTGAAACGCTCGGGCATGACGGATGGCTGCGGAATCCCGCTGGGCCGCGTGCCGGCTGGCGGCGGATGCTGGCGCCCTGCTGAAAGCGCCAGGTGGGGCCGCCTTCGACGCTGTCTGCCTGCGGGCCCAGGTGTGGGCCCGCAGAGCTGGACGCGGCCATACGGAGGCCGGACCGCTACGGTCGGTCGTCGCCGTGGCCGCAGGCCCGGTGTCGTCCGCCGTGCACCGCCGCGTACGCCGCCGGGCGGGGCGCGGCGGCGGCCCGGTCGAGTCGCGCGACCGCGGCCCGGCCCGCCGATGAGTGCGCGTCGTGGACGACCCGGCCGCCCACCAGGGTCAACGCGACACGGGTGTCGCTGATGTCGGCCACCGGGCATTCCGTCACATCACGGTCGAGGACGATCAGATCCGCCGCCAGACCGGGGCGGACGGTTCCCGTCAGCCGGTCCATGCGCAGCTGCCATGCCGTCCCGTGCGTGTGCATCCGCAGCGCCGACGTACGGCTCAGCCCCTCCAACTCCCGGTAGAGCGGCCCCTCGCCCTCCACGCCCGTGCGGTCGATCGCCGTACGGATCTGGTTCCACACCTGGAGCGGGTCCACCGGCCAGTCCGAACCGCCCGAGAGCCGGGCCCCGTGCCGCTCCAGGGAGCGGGCAGGGTACATCCACCGGTGCCGCTCGGGCCCGATGTACGGCAGGAGGGCCTCCATCGTCCACACGTCCCGCAGCGCCCACTGGAGCTGCATGCAGGCCACCACACCCAGCGCGGCGAACCGCCCCAGGTCCGCCGGGTCCACCAGTTGGAGGTGTGCGACGGCGTTCCGGGCGTCGCGCAGCCCGGTCGAGCGCAGGGCGTAGGCGTACCCGTCGAGCGCCGTGCGCACCGCGCGGTCGCCGAGCCCATGGGCATGCATCTGCCAGCCGGCCCGGTTGAAGACCGCGGTCAGCCGCCCGTAATCCTGCGCGGAGACATACAGCTCACCGCGGTTGTCTGTCGGGTGCCCCGAGCCGTCCAGATAGGGCGCCAGAAGCGCCGCCGTCTGCGCCGGGTACTCGATCACCCCGTCGAGGAACACCTTGATCATCCCGAACTGCAGCCCCGGTACGTCCCCGAAAGCGCGCTGCAGCCCGCGCGCATACGCGAGCGCCGCCGCCGGGTCCTTCGCCAGGTCCGCGTCGATCCTGATCGCGGGGACGATCCGCTGCGGCAGCTTCCCCGCGTTCGCCAGAGCCTGGTACATCGTCAATCCGCTTGGTCGGGCCCACGCGTCCATCATCGTGGTCACCCCGGAGGCCGCCGCCTGGGCGAGGACCCGGGAGCAGGCGGCGACCAGATCGGCCTCGCTCGGCTCCGGGATGTGGCGGGTCACCAGGGGCTGGGCGTCGTCCTTGAGTACGCCGCTGGGCTGCCCGTCCGGCCCCTTCACGATCTTTCCGCCCACCGGATCGGGGGTCGCCGCGGTGATGCCGGCGATCTCCAGGGCGCGGCCGTTGACCCAGGTGTTGTGGCCGTCGGCCCCGAGGAGGGCGACCGGGCGGCGGGTGGGGAGGGTGTCGAGCAGGGAGTGGTGGGGAAGGGTGCCATGCGGCAGCAGCCCGATCGGGTTCCAGTCCGAGACCACCAGCCAGCCGTCGGGCTCCTGGCCGGGCGTGTCCTTGAGGAAACCGGTGAGGATCGCCAGGAGTTCCTCGGCGGTCGTCTCGGCGCCCTCCAGGGAGGGATGCAGTGAACGGTCGCCCGCGCCGAGCGGGTGCACATGGCCGTCGTGGATGCCGCTCATCACGGTCGCCCCGCGCGCGTCGACGATTTCGGTGTCCCGTCCGGCGAGGCGTTGCAGTTCGCGGCCCCGGCCGGTGGCGAGAATCCGGCCGTCGTGCCCGACGGCCACGGCCTCGACGGGTCGGGCGCCGGGGAGCCCGGTGAACACCCGTGCATTGTGGACGACCAGGGCCGCGGCACTCCGGTGCGCGGCGCCCCGGTGCACGGCGGCCGCGGGGGCGGCCGCCGCACCCACCAGTCCGGCCGCGCCCGCGGCGAGCATGGTCCGCCGGGCGAGAGAAGAAGTCATGACCACTCCAAGGGTTTAGCTGCATTCGCTGTGGCGGACCCTCTTTGATTAACGCCATAACCAAAACCCGCCCGGAACGACGGATTCCGTAGGATGAGGCCATGTCAGGGCCCACTCTCGCCGATGTGGCACGCGCCGCGGAGGTCTCCACCGCCACCGTCTCGCACGCTCTCAACGGAACCGGCCGGCTGACCGACTCCACGCGCCGCCGGGTCTGCGAGGTGGCCACCATGCTCGGGTACGGCTCCCAGCGGACCCCGCGGACTGGGAAAACCCTGGGCGTGGCCGTCACGACCTACGCCGGATCGGCTTGGAACTTCTTCAACGTCCCGTACTTCGCCCGGCTCCTCACCGCCGCCACCGCCACCGCGCACGCGCACGGCTACGCCCTGACGATCCTCCCCGCCACCTGCGGGGCCGAGACGCCCTGGCACACCCTCACCGTGGACGGCATGCTGCTCATCGACAGCCCCACGGACGACCCGGTGCTGCGTGCGCTGCGCGCCCGGGACATCCCGCTCGTCTTCGACGGCCGACCCGTCGATCCGAGGCCCGGGGACGTCTGGGTCGACAACGACCACACCGCCACCACCCGCGAGGTCCTCGGCCACCTGGCGGCCTCGGGCGGCCGGCGGATCGCCCTGCACGCCGGGTACGGCGACGAGCACTACACCCGGGCTGTGACCCGCGCGTACGAGCAGTGGTGCCACGAGCACGGCCGGACGCCACTGCTCCTCACCTTCGACCCGTACGACGACCCGGGCCACGGCTTCGACGCGGTCTTCGCCGCCCACGCCTGCGACGCGGTCTACACGGTCTACGACCGCGGCGGCCGCCAGGTCCTGGCCGCAGCGGCCCGCCACGGCCTGCGGATCCCCGACGACCTCCTCCTCGTCTGCGCCAGCGAGGACCAGGCCTACGCCGAGAACGATCCGCCGGTGAGCACCGTGACCCTGCACCCCGCAACGATCGCCGAGACCGCGGTGACGGCCCTGGTCTCCCGCCTGTCTCCCACCGCCCCGCCACCACCCCCCGGCGCCCTGACGGTCCCGGCGGTCCTCCACCCCCGCCACTCCTCACGCCGCCGGGCCCGGCCTGGCTCTACTCAGCAGGGAGGTTGGTGACACGCCCCTGTCGGTTGTCGGTCATGGAAGGACCTCCGGACGTAGGGCCTTCTCCGCACCGGGATCAGCAACAGCTTCCCGGCCTCCGGCCACAGGACGCGACTCCCCAGCCAGGCGGTCACGTCATGCCCCCACCCTCCCGGGCGGGGCACCACTGCTTCCTCGTTCTCACGAGCGAAGCGAAGAGCAGCCGAAGCGCAGGAGCTGCAGCAGCTTGTCGAAGACGATCCAGTCACTGATGCGTGGGCGGTGGCAGCCCAGCGGATGGGTCGGCGCGTAGACCGGCCGCTCCGGCAGCAGGGCAGCGAATTGGTCCCGGAGCGGGTCGGTCAGCCATGACGGCAGTACAGGCACAGGTCTCCCCGGTGATCACAGAGCGTCGCAACTCCATGATTGCCAAGACCTGTGCCTGTACTGCTGCCGGGGTCCGCCGCCGCGCCTGTCTGCGCGACCTCTTAGCTTGAAGCCAAGACCGACCGGCGGACCGCTCAGACCTCGAACGGCCGGGCCGGCCACGGCGCCTCGGCCGGCCGCAACGAATCGATCCCGTCACCGGCGAGCACCGCCGCGAGCGAGAGGACGCCCACCACGAGGCAGTTGTTGTGCAGCTCCCCGGCGAGCACCCCCCGTACGAGCTCCTGCAGCTCCACCCGTGCCAGCTCCATGTCGGCCTCCTCCTCGGAGACCACGAAGCGCTCACCGTCCGCCTCGGAGAGGTTCCGGGCGAGGAAGATCCGTACGGCTTCGTCGCAGCCGCCGGGCGTGGTGTAGACGTCGGTCAGCACCCGCCAGTCCTCGGCCTTGGCGTACGCCTCCTCGTAGAGCTCGCGCTGCGCCGCGTGCAGCGGGTTCTCACCGGGGACGTCGAGCAGTCCGGCGGGGATCTCCCAGAGCTTGTGGCGCACGGGGTGCCGGTACTGCCGCAGTACGAGGACCCGGCCCGCGTCGTCGAGTGCGAGCACGGCGACCGATCCGGGGTGGACCTGGTAGTCGCGGCGGACGACCGATCCGTCGGGCATCACCACGTCATCGGTGCGGACGCTGGTCTTGTTGCCCGTGAAGGGGGTCCCGGTCGCAGTGACCTGCCACTCCTCGGGCGTGTCCTGGATAACCATCTACGTCCTCCCACAAAAACTGAAACCGGGGTACGGATCCTCGATCGATCCGTACCCCGGTCAACGGTAACGCCTGCCTGCCGCCGGACTACTTGCCCGACGTGGCGCCCTGCTTGCTGTCTGTCCGGGCGCCCGTCTTGCGCTCGACTGCCGCCTTCACCAGGCCCGCGAAGAGCGGGTGCGGGCGGGTCGGGCGGGAACGGAGCTCCGGGTGCGCCTGGGTGGCGACCAGGTAGGGGTGGATCTCGCGCGGGTACTCGACGTACTCGACGAGCTTGTTGTCCGGCGAGGTGCCGGAGAAGACCAGTCCGGCCTTCTTCTCCAGCTCGGCGCGGTAGGCGTTGTTGACCTCGTAGCGGTGGCGGTGACGCTCCTCCACGTACGGCTGGTCGTCGTACGCCTCACGGACCAGCGAGCCCTCGGCGAGCTTCGCCGGGTACAGGCCGAGCCGCATGGTGCCGCCCAGGTCACCCGCGCCCTCGACGTAGGCGAGCTGCTCCTCCATCGTCGAGATGACGGGGTGGGAGGTGGCGGCGTCGAACTCGGTGGAGTTGGCGTCGGGGATCTCGGCGAGGTTGCGCGCCGCCTCGATCACGATGCACTGCAGGCCGAGGCAGAGGCCGAGCAGCGGCACCTTGTTCTCACGGGCGTACTGAATGGCGCCGATCTTGCCGTTGACACCGCGGTCGCCGAAGCCGCCCGGGACGCAGATCGCGTCGACGTCGGAGAGCTGCCTGGCGGCACCGGCCGGGGTCTTGCAGTCGTCGGAGGCGACCCACTTGACCTTGACCCGGGCCTTGTTCGCGAAGCCGCCGGCCCGGATGGCCTCGGTGACGGAGAGGTACGCGTCGGGCAGGTCGATGTACTTGCCGACGAGCGCGACGGTGACCTCGTGGTCGGGGTTGTGGACGCGGTCCAGCAGGTCGTCCCAGGTGGTCCAGTCGACATCGCGGAACGGCAGGTCGAGCTTGCGCACCACGTACGCGTCCAGACCCTCGGTGTGCAGCACCTTCGGGATGTCGTAGATCGACTTGGCGTCCACACAGGCCACCACAGCGGCTTCGTCGACGTCGCACATCAGCGAGATCTTGCGCTTGATGGCGGTCGGTACGTCACGGTCGGCGCGCAGCACGATGGCGTCCGGCTGGATACCGATGTTGCGCAGCGCCGCGACGGAGTGCTGGGTGGGCTTGGTCTTGAGCTCGCCGGACGGGCCGATGTACGGCAGCAGCGAGATGTGCACGACGAAGACGTTGTCCCGGCCGACCTCGTGACGGACCTGGCGGACGGTCTCCAGGAACGGCAGCGACTCGATGTCGCCGACCGTGCCGCCGACCTCGGTGATGACGACGTCGACGTCGTCGGTGGCCATGCGGCGGATGCGGTGCTTGATCTCATTGGTGATGTGCGGGATGACCTGCACGGTGTCACCGAGGTACTCGCCGCGCCGCTCCTTGGCGATGACCTGCGAGTACACCTGGCCGGTCGTGACGTTGGCGGAGCCGTCGAGGTCGACGTCGAGGAAGCGCTCGTAGTGGCCGATGTCCAGGTCGGTCTCGGCGCCGTCGTTGGTGACGAACACCTCGCCGTGCTGGAACGGGTTCATCGTGCCTGGGTCGACGTTCAGGTAGGGGTCGAGCTTCTGCATGGTGACCCGAAGGCCCCGCGCCTTGAGCAGGGCACCCAGGCTGGAGGCAGTCAGACCCTTGCCGAGGGATGAGGCGACACCCCCGGTGACGAAGATGTGCTTGGTCGTCGTGGATGTGGGCTGCATAGCCAAAGGGGGCTCCCGTGGTCGCGGATCTTGAGGTGCGTACCGGCGTTGCCATCCGGAGATTCGGAGGCGCCGTCGCTGCGGTTCGGGGGCCTCGTCCGCTGTTGCTGACGACCACCGGTCCACGGGCTACCAGGGTATCAGCGACCGGGGGAGCCCGCTTCCGGCCACACCCGGCACACTCGCCACACAGAATCACCACGCCACGTTCACGCCCCACCCGTTCGGCGCAGACGCATTGCCGGGGCCGTCGCGCGGTCATGCACGTGCGTCGTATCCTGCTCGGACACTCGCCCCGGGCGAGGCATTGGAGCCCTCGGCTCACCACAACAACCCCTTGCAACGACCTCTTGACCCGCAGTAAGCGCCCCACGGGGCGACATGGCCGTTCGACTGGAGATGCACGTGGCCGGGCGCATCGAGGATTACGCACTCATCGGAGACATGCAGACCGCTGCCCTGGTCTGCCGGGACGGCACAGCCGACTGGCTTTGCCTGCCCCGCTTCGACTCGCATGCCATCTTCGCGGGACTGCTGGGTACCGAGGAGCACGGCTTCTGGCGCCTGGGCCCCGCGTACGCGACCGGGGCGGAGGCACCGGCAGCGGACCGGCGGCGCTACCGCGGGGACTCCCTCATCCTGGAGTCGGAGTGGGACACGCCGCGCGGCACGGTCCGCGTGACCGATTTCATGCCCCCGCGTGACGGCGCGCCGCAACTGATCCGGATCGTGGAAGGGATCAGCGGCCGGGTGCCGATGCGCTCCGAGCTGCGCATGCGGTTCAGCTACGGGCGGGTCATCCCGTGGGTGCACAAGGTCGACGGCCGTACGGTCGCGGTCGCCGGCCCGGACTCCGTCTGGCTGGACACGCCCGCCGACACGTACGGCGAGAACCTGACGACGTACTCCGACTTCACCGTCGCACCGGGGGACCGGATCGCCTTCACCATCAGCTGGCAGCCCTCGCACCACGAGCCGCCCGGACTGCCGGACCCCGAGGGGTCGCTGGAGGCGACGGAGGACTTCTGGCGCGAGTGGGTCGAGCAGTGCACGTACCACGGCCCCTACCGCGAGGCGGTGGTCCGCTCCCTGATCACCCTGAAGGCGCTGACGTACGCACCGACCGGCGGCATCGTCGCCGCCCCGACCACCTCCCTGCCGGAGGACATCGGCGGCTCGCGGAACTGGGACTATCGCTACACCTGGCTGCGCGACGCGGCAATCACTCTCTCCTCGCTGCTGCGCACCGGCTACCGCGAGGAGGCCCGCGCCTGGCGCGAGTGGCTGCTGCGGGCCGTCGCGGGTGACCCGGAGAACCTGCAGATCATGTACGGCATCGCGGGCGAGCGCGAGCTGGGCGAGGCCGAGCTGGACTGGCTGCCCGGTTACGAGAACTCAGGCCCGGTCCGGGTCGGCAACGGCGCGGTGGGCCAGCTGCAGCTCGATGTGTACGGCGAGGTCATCGAGGCGCTGCACCTCGCCCACATGACGGGCCTGACCCGCAACGACTACGCGACGGGGCTCCAGCTCAAGCTGATCTCGTACCTGGAGAACCACTGGGACGAACCGGACGAGGGCATCTGGGAGGTGCGCGGGCCGCGCCGTCACTTCGTCCACTCCAAGGTCATGGCCTGGGTCGCCGTCGACCGCACCATCAAGCTGATCGAGTCCGGGGACACCGAGGGACCTCTGGAGCGGTGGCGGGAACTGCGCGACGTCATCCACCGCGATGTCTGCGAAAACGGCTACGACAAGGAACGCAACACCTTCACCCAGTCCTACGGGTCGAGGGAGCTCGACGCGTCACTGCTGCTGATCCCGCAGATGGGCTTCCTGCCGCCGGACGACAAGCGGGTCATCGGCACGATCGAGGCGATCCAGCGCGAGCTGTCCACGGAGGACGGCTTCGTGCTGCGCTACCCCACCAAGGGCGAGGACACGGGCGTCGATGGTCTCGAGGGCGACGAGGGCGCGTTCCTGGCGTGCTCGTTCTGGCTGGCCGACGACCTGGCGATGATCGGACGGGTCGACGAGGCACGCCAGCTCTTCGAACGGCTGCTCTCGCTCCGCAACGACCTGGGGCTGCTCGCGGAGGAGTGGGATCCGCGGCTGCAGCGGCAGGTGGGGAACTTCCCGCAGGCGTTCAGCCATGTGCCGCTGATCGACACGGCACTGCGGCTGACGGCGAGCGGGGCCTACGTCGGCTGACCGCCGGATGCGTTGGCAGGGCCGGTCTTCCCGGGCCGGTGCGGTCCGGGAGCACCGCCCTACGATGGAACTGACCTGTCACGCCCTCGGAAGGGGGCATCATGACGCCCCGCAGCACGGCCGGCACCAGTGACACCGCCGGTACGACGGACCTCGCCGTGGACAGTCTCCGTCGCGATCTCACCGGCGAAGCCTTCGCACCCGGTGACGCCGGATACGACGGGGCGCGCATGATCTTCAACGGCATGATCGACCGACGGCCCGCAGTGGTCGCCCAGTGCGCCTCGGAGGCGGACGTGGCGCTGTCGGTCCGGTTCGCCCGTGAGCACGGCCTGGAGATCGCGGTCCGTGGCGGCGGCCACAGCGTCGCAGGCATGTCACTCACCGACGGCGGACTGGTGGTCGACCTCCGCCGCATGAACAGCGTGACGGTCGCCCCGAGCGACCAGGCGGCACGCGTCGGCGGCGGCGCGACCATGAGCGATCTGGACCGGGCCACCCAGCCGTACGGGCTGGCGACCACCGGCGGCCGGGCCTCCACCACCGGTGTTGGCGGCTTCACACTGGGCGGCGGCTCCGGCTGGCTGGAGCGGAGATTCGGTCTGGCCTGCGACAACCTGCTGGCCGCCGAGCTGGTGATCGCGGACGGCAGCATCGTCCACGCGAGCCTCGACGAGAACCCTGAACTGTTCTGGGCGCTGCACGGCGGCGGCGGCAACTTCGGCGTCGCCACCTCGCTCACCGTCGACCTGCACGAACTGCCGGAGATGTCCTTCGCGCTGCTGCTGTACCGCCCGGAGGCCGGTCCCGAAGTGCTGCGTGCGTACCGGGACCTGATGGCCTCCGCGCCTGACGAGGCCGGCGGAGCCCTTCTCTACATCACCGGGCCACCCGAGGAATTCGTACCGGAGCATCTGGTCGGCACACTCGTCTGCGGCGTCCTGCTCACCTGTACCGGGCCGTCGGCCCGGGCCCGGGAACTGGCCGGGCCGCTGCTCGTCCTCGACCACGAGTCCGAGGTGATCACCGACATCCCGTACGCGGACCTGCAGTGCATGCTCGACGCCCCGCCCGGGATGCGGAACTACTGGTCCGCCGAGTACCTGGACACCTTCCCCGACGAAGCGGTGGACCTGTTCTGCTCCCGCGCCGCAGACATGCCCGTCCCCTCCGCTTCGCAGCACGCCCTCTTCCCGATGGGCGGTGCGGTGGTCCGCGGCCCCGCCGAGTACCCGCTGCCTTGGCGCACCGCCCGCTGGGCCGTGCACCCGTTCGGCGTCTGGGAGAGCCCGTCCGACGACGAGCGCGGCCGCCAGTGGGTACGTCAGGTGCGCGCCGATGTGCGCCCCTGGTCCACCGGCGCCGTCTACCTCAACTTCATCGGGCGCGAGGGCTCGGACCGGGTCGTCGCCGGACTCGGCGCCGAGAACTACGCCCGGCTCGCTGCGGTCAAGGCCGCCTACGACCCTGACAACGTGTTCCATCTCAACCACAATGTCGAGCCTGCCGCCGCCCGGTGAACTCCCCCGACGA
Organism: Streptomyces sp. NBC_00873; assembly: GCF_045207415.1. Taxonomy (NCBI): domain Bacteria; kingdom Bacillati; phylum Actinomycetota; class Actinomycetes; order Kitasatosporales; family Streptomycetaceae; genus Streptomyces; species Streptomyces sp. NBC_00873. The sequence goes on along the minus strand of NZ_CP108803.1, from coordinate 7,097,571 downwards.
CGGCACCGCAGCATCCGGCCGGTACCTTCCTGACCAGGACGACAGCCCGCCCGACCCGAACGGAAGCACGAGGCCAGAACCAGTGGAGAACCAAGGCGGAATCACCGTGCAGCGCGCCCTGGAGCTGCCGGGGCTGCGCAGCGGACTCCCCGAGGTGGTGGCCGGCGCGGACCGGCTGAACCGCACGGTGCGCTGGGTGCATGCGGGCGAGGTCCCGAACATCGCATCCCTCCTCAAGGGCGGTGAGCTGCTGCTCACCACCGGTCTGGGGCTCGGCACCCGCCCCGCCGAGCAGCGCACCTTCGTGCGCAGACTCGCCGACCGCGGGATCGCCGCCCTGGTGGTGGAGCTCGGGCCGCGCTTCAGCAGACTGCCCGCCTCGATCGTGGACGCCGCGCGGGCAGCCGGTCTACCGCTCGTGCAGCTGCACCGCGAGGTGCCGTTCGTGACGGTGACCGAGGAGATCCACACCGAGATCGTCAACGGCCATTACGCGCTGCTGCGGCAGGCCGAGGACGTGCACCGGCGGTGCACGGAGGCGCTGCTCGGCGGCGGCGGGGTCCCGCAGGTGCTCGGCATCCTGGCGGACTTCACGGCCAACCCGGTCTTCCTGGAGACGGCGGACGGCCAGCTGCTGTACGCGGCGGGCACCGAGTCCGGTCCGGTCTCCGCCGATCCGCTCCAGGTATGGGACGGGATGCGCGGTGGCCGGGCGGCCCGCGAGGCACCGCCCACGGGTGCGGTGCTGGTGGATGTGCCGGGCGGTGGCCCCGGGTCCGGTTCGGTACGGGCCAGGCTGGTGCTCCTCGCGGTGTCCGGGCCGCTGGTGACGGTGCACCGGATGGCGGCGGAGCGGGCGGCGGGCATCCTCGCCGTGGTGCTGATGCAGGCCCGCCAGGAGGAGGAACTCGCCGCGCGCGGCCGCGGCGACTTCCTGACGGACCTCGCGGAGGGCCGGATCACTCCGGAGGACGCACCCGCACAGGCCCGCGTACTGGGCTTCAAGCCGGGCGAGGCGCCGCTGCTGCCGGTGGTGATGCGACTGGCCCCCGAGCTGTCCCCGTCGGGCAACTGGGCGCTGCTGGCGCGCGCGGTCCTGGAGGAGCTGTCATCGGTGGGCGTGCCGGTGCTGCTTGGCGTACGCCCCGTGGAGGGCAGGGTTCCGCTGCTGCTCGGCCTGCGGTCCGAGTCGGAGCGTACGGCGGTGGCCGACCGGGTCGCGGCAGCGCTGCGGGCCGGCGTCGAGCGGGCCGGGCTGGAGCGGGCGGGCGCGCAGCCGCCGGTCGTGGTGGTCGGGGTCGCGGGCGGCTGGGCGGCGGCCGGGGCGGGGCTGCGGCACGCGGCGGAGACGGCGACGGCCGCGCAGGGGCTCAGCAACCGGCCCTGGTACGACGCCCGGCGCCTGGACATCGACCTGCTGCTGTGGCGGCTGCGGGACCATCCGGACCTGGCGGCGTTCGTGGAACGGGCGATCGGACCGCTGCGCGATCACGACCGCACCTCGCGCCCGCCGCTGCTGCCCACCCTGGAGTCGTATCTCGCCCACGCCAGCCGCAAGGCGGAGACGGCCCGCGAACTGCACCTTAACCGCCAGACCCTCTACAACCGTCTGGCCCGCATCGGCGAGCTGCTGGGCACGGACCTGGACGACCCCCAGACGGTCCTGGCTCTGAGCCTGGCCCTGAGAGCCCGCCGCCACGCCAAACCGGGAGCATCAGGCGACTGAGAAAAAGACGGCCGCGGGACGCTCCGACAACCCCGCCGTCACCTCACCATCCCCGCCCGATCGCCAACGACTGAGCCAACTCGTCGTAAACGCTGAGGACTTGCGCAATCGTGTCGTCCTCCGTTGGCCAACTCGCCGCCTGCACACGCCCCGCGTCGGCCATCCGCTCCCGAGCCGCCGGGTCCCCCAGCAGCCGCACAACAACCCGCGCCATGGCCTCCGCGTTGCCGTACGGCACAAGTTCCGCCGCGTTCCCGACCAGTTCGGGCATCCCCCCCACCGCCGTGGCGACCAATGGCACCCCCATCCGCAGCGCCTCCTGCGCCACCAGCGACCGCGCCTCCCACCGGCTGGGCAACAGAGCCAGATCGGCGACGGCAAGAAGCTCGGCGACGTCGTCGCGGCTCCCGATCAGCCTGACGGGCAGTTCCTCGTCCCGGATCCGCCGCTGGAGCGCACCCCGCTCCCGCCCCTCCCCCGCGATGACCAGCAGGGGTACGGGGTCGAGTTGACGCCACATCCGTGCCACGTCGAGCAGTGTGTCGTACCCGTGATGCGGTACGAGACTGCCGATGGAGACAAGTAACGGCCGCCCCACCACTCCGAGTTCGGCCCGCACCTTGCCATCGTCGCGGACAGCGGCGGAAATGCGCGACAGGGGAATGGCAACCGGCGCGAGTCTCGCGTCACGCGCGCCCCGCCGCCGCGCCCGGTCGACCAGATCCGACGACGTACCGAGCACAACGGCCGCCGCCCGGGCGGCCTTTCGCTCCAGGAGGTGGAGCAGCCGGCTGCGGGCACCTTCGGCGTACGCCCGGGTGTGCCAGGTCAGAACCAGTGGGGTACGCCGCCCGCCGAGCGCAAGACCCGTGCGTACGGCGGCGTGCAGCCCGTGCGCATGGACCACATCCGCCCCCACGCAGGCGCCCCGCAGGGCGGCGACGGCGGCGGGGTCACTGCGCCGCGGTACGGGGACAAAGCGGGCCCCCGTGCCGGAGAAGTCGTAGGCGCGGTCCAGTTCGGCGGGGGCGCAGACGGTGACGTGTACGCCTCTCGCGATCAGCCCCGCGGCCAGCGAGCTGACGTGAGCGCTGCTGCCCGCACTGCCGCCGCCCAGGACTTGGACCGTACGCAGCTGTGACACGTTGAATGGCTCCAGGGGCTACCGAGTCGGCGGTATGTGCACCGCCAAGGATGCCAGTCCGTACGCACGTTCCGGCACCTCGGAGCCGTGGTTCCGGTGTGCACAGCGACAACCGGGCGTGCGTTACCACCCGGACGGGTGAGGACAACGGTGCGATATTGCCACGCCGGCGACCCGGCGACGCGTCAGCGCCCCGACAGCACGTCACCGATCCGACAGCGCCGGGCGAGCCCGCTGATCCGGTCCCCGTACACCGCCGCGGCCAGGACCCCCGCCGCATGGGCGGCGAGCCCGCCCCGGCCGTTGCCCGCAACGATCGCGAGACCGACGGCCGCGCCCAGGGCATGCGCGCCCGCGTCCCCGAACATGGTGCGTTCCCCCAGCTCCTCGGCGGCGAGGGCTGCCACGGCCCCCATCGGCGCGGCAGCGAGTCCGCCCCTGACCAGCCCCGGGGTCCCGAGGGCGAGCACGGTGGCGGTCGCGACGCCCGGCCGCAGGTCCGTGAGGTTGACGAGATGAGTGGTTCCGGCGATCACGACACCCGCGAGGATCCGGTCGACGGGCCGTTCCTTCAGCAGGACGCCCGCAGCGAGCCCGGCCGCCCCGATACCGAAGAGCTTCACGGCGCCACTGGTCACCTCGCCGTGCCGCAGCGCGGTGAGATGGGCGCGGAACCCGCGGCGCGGATCCTCGGCGCCGGCGAAGTCGTCGTACCCGCCACAGCCCCCGGCGGCCAGCACGGCGAGGGCGGCGGCGGTCCGGGTACGGGGCGACAGCGGGAGCACGGCGGCTCCGGCGGCGGCACCGAGCGCGACGGCGGGCCCGGCGTACAGATCGACGGTGCGCCCCGCGTAGTTGGTCCGCAACCACCCCGGGCGCGGCCGCCCCCGCAGCGCCCGGTACACCCCGCCCGCGACCCCGGCGGCGACGGCACCGGCAGCGACCCTGCTGATCATTGCTCCCATGCGCGCCAGGCTACGAGTCGGCCCCGAACACTCGGACACAGGGGCGCCGAGGCCCGCCCGCACACCGCACCGCACCGCACCGCAGAAACCGAAGCCGGCCCGTCCCCGCGCCGAACGGCAAAGACTCCCCCGCACAGCAGTGCGCCGCCGCCTACCCGTCCGTCCGCGCCGCGGCCAGCAGCTCCTCCGCATGCGCCCGCGCCGTCTCCGAGTCCTCCTGTCCCGCAAGCATCCGGGACAGCTCCCGTACCCGGTCCTCGCCCTCCAGGACCGTGACGCCGCTCCGGGTCACCGCCCCGTCGACCGTCTTCTCGACCAGCAGCTGCCGGTCGGCGAACGCCGCCACCTGCGGCAGGTGCGTGACGACGACCACCTGCGCGGACTTGGCGAGCTTCGCCAGCCGCCGTCCGACCTCGACGGCCGCCTTGCCGCCGACGCCCGCGTCGACCTCGTCGAAGAGGTACGTGGGTACGGGGTCGGAGCCCGCGAACACCACCTCGACGGCGAGCATCACCCGGGACAGCTCACCGCCCGACGCACCCTTGGCGATCGGCCGGGGCTGGGCGCCGGGGTGCGGGGCCAGCAGCAGTTCCACCTCGTCGGCGCCGGACGGACCGTAGAGCACGCTCCGCCCGCCGATGTCGATGCCGGACGCCTCGTCCGCCGCGTCGGTCTGCCGGATGTCGAAGGAGACCCGGGCGTGTGGCATGGCGAGGGAGGCCAGTTCCTCGGTCACCGCTTCGGCGAAGAGCGCCGCCGCCGCCGTCCGGGCATCGGTCAGCGCCTGTCCGAGCCCGGAGAGTTCGGCCCGCAACGCGTCCCGCTCGGCCGTCAGCCCGCCGATCCGGTCGTCGTCGCCCTCGAGTTCGGTGAGCCTGCCGGCCCCGTCCTCGGCCCAGGCGAGCACGGCGGCGATGTCCTCGCCGTACTTGCGCGTGAGCGCGGTGAGCGCGGCGCGCCGCTCCTCCACCGCGGCGAGCCGCAGCGGGTCGGCGTCCAGCTGGTCGGCGTACCCGGCCAGTTCGCCCGCCACATCGGCGAGCAGGATGGAGATCTCGCCGATCCGGTCGGCGAGGGCGGCGAGCGCCGGGTCGTGGGCGCGGACGGCGTCGAGCGACCGCCCGGCCGCGGCGACGACGGTCGTCGCGTCGACGGCCTCCTGGTCCTCCGGGTTGCCCGCGAGCGCGGCGTGCGCGAGGGCGGCCGCGGAGGCGAGCGCTTCGGCGTGACCGAGCCGTTCGGCCTCGGCGGCGAGATCGGTGTCCTCGCCGGGCAGCGGTTCGACGCCGGCGATCTCGCCCAGTCCGAAGCGCAGCAGATCCGCTTCCTGGGCGCGTTCGCGGGCGCGCGTGGTCAGCTCCTCGAGCTCCGTGACGACGGCCCGCAGCCGCCGGTAAGCCGCCGCGTACTTGGCGTGCGGCACGGCGACGCCGTCGCCCGCGTACCGGTCCAGGGCCTGCCGCTGCCGCGCGGGCTTGAGCAGCCCCTGCTGGTCGGTCTGGCCGTGCACGGCGACGAGTTCGTCGGCGAGTTCGGTGAGGACGCCCACCGGCACGGACCGTCCGCCGAGATGGGCGCGCGAGCGCCCTTCCGCGGAAACGGTACGGCTGATCAGCAGCGCACCCTCGTCGATTTCGGCCCCGGCCTCCTCGGCCCGTACCGCTGCCGCGTCACCGGCGGACACCGTGATCCGTCCCTCGACGACGGCAGCCTTGGCACCGATCCGCACCAGGGCGGGGTCGGCGCGCCCGCCGAGCAGCAGCCCCAGGCTGGTGACGACCATGGTCTTGCCCGCGCCGGTCTCGCCCGTCACCGCGGTGAACCCGGGTGACAGCTCCACCACCGCGTCGTCGATGACTCCGAGCGACCGTATCCGCATCTCCTCCAACACGGACACGACCTTACGAGGTCCGGACCCCGGTGTGCGACGGGCCCCGGCCGCGGATTCACTCTCCCGTGCGCCGGAGGACCGTGATCTGCGGCACCGACGCGATCAGTGGGGCGCGCCCCGCCACCCCGAGACGGGCAGCGCGAACTTCGCCACCAGCCGGTCCGTGAACGAGGCCTGGTGCAGCCGCGCCAGCCGTACGGGCACGGCCCCGCGCCGCACCTCGACCCGCGCTCCGGCCGGCAGCACCACGGTCCTGCGCCCGTCGCACCACAGCACCCCGTGCGGCGTATGCGGCTGGACCTCGACGGCGAGCACCGAGGCCGGCGACGTCACCAGCGGCTTGGCGAACAGGGCGTGGGCGCTGATCGGGACCATCAGCAGCGCCTCGACCTCCGGCCACACCACCGGCCCGCCCGCCGAGAAGGCGTACGCGGTGGAGCCGGTCGGCGTCGCACAGACGATCCCGTCGCAGCCGAAGCCGGTGACCGGGCGCCCGTCGATCTCCAGGACGACTTCGAGCATCCGCTCGGGCGACACCTTCTGCACGGCCGCTTCGTTCATCGCCCAGTCGGTGTGGACGATGTCGCCGTTGCTGTGCACGAGGACGTCGATCGTCATGCGCTCCTCGACCTGGTACGCCCGGGTGACGACCCGGTCGACCACCTTGTCCAGGTCGTCCCGCTCGGCCTCGGCGAGGAAGCCGACCCGGCCGAGGTTGACGCCGAGCATCGGCACCCCGGAGGCCCGGGAGATCTCGGCGCCGCGCAGCAGCGTCCCGTCCCCGCCGAGGACGATCAGCAGCTCACAGCCGTCCACGGCCGCGGGCGTGGCGTCGTCGACCGTCTCCACGGCCGTCGGGAGCGGCAGGTCGGCGGCCTCCGCGGCAAGGACCCGTACCCCGAGTCCGCTGCGCAGCAGCCCCTGCACCACGAGCTCGGCGCTGCGGATCGCGGCCGGCCGGCCGGTATGTGCCAAAAGAAAGACAGTTCGTGCCGCATTCGTCGTCAACGAGGCCCCTCCGCCACTGCACGGTCGACATCCGCGGGATCCAGTTCAGGCGCTCCGGCCCGCAGCCAGAGAAAATACTCGACATTGCCGGAAGGCCCGGGCAGCGGGCTCGCGGTCACTCCGCGCACTCCGAGTCCCAGCGCCCAGGCCCGGCGCGCCACCTCCCGTACCGCTTCGGCCCGCAGCTCGGGGCTGCGCACCACGCCACCGCTGCCCAGCCGCTCCTTGCCGACCTCGAACTGCGGCTTGACCATCAGGACCAGGTCCGCGTCGGGGGCCGCACAACGCGCCAGGGCAGGCAGGACGAGCCCCAGCGGGATGAACGACAGATCGCCGACCACCAGGTCCACCGCCTCTCCGTCGATCGCCTCCAGCGTCAATTCACGTACGTTGGTACGGTCCTTGACGGTGACGCGTTCATCGGACTGCAGCGACCAGGCGAGCTGCCCGTAGCCCACGTCGACGGCGACGACATGACCGGCTCCGGCCCGCAGCAGTACGTCGGTGAATCCACCGGTCGACGCCCCTGCGTCCAGCGCCCGCCGTCCCTCGACCTCCAGCCCGAGGGGTACGAAGGCGGCGAGGGCGCCCGCGAGCTTGTGCCCGCCGCGCGAGACGTACTCGGGGTCGCTGTCGTCCTTGATGACGACGACCGCGGCGCTGGTCTCGACCTGGGTGGCGGGTTTGGTCGCGGTGTTGCCGCCGACGGTCACCCGCCCTGCGGCGATCAGCTGGCTCGCATGCTCGCGTGAGCGGGCGAGCTTTCGGCGTACCAGCTCGGCGTCGAGGCGGCGACGTGCCACTCCTGCCACGTTCGGTTCAGCTCCTGTTGTTGTACGGGGGCATCGGTGCGGGTACCGGTGCGGGTGCGGGCCGGGCATCCAGCGCGGTCAGCGCATCGCGCAGCCCACTGTGTACATCCTCGTACACCTCGATGTGTCCCTCCGCCGGGAGGTGGTCCGCATCGGTCAGCCGCTCCAGTCCCGCGTCCACCTCGGCGTGTCCGGTGGGGGTGCGCGTGACGCCGAGGGGCGCGGCGGCTGCGGGCTCAGGTGCGGGGCCGGCCGCCTCCGCCGATTCCCCGGGCGCCGTCCCGGGCTCCGGCATCAAGTCGCTCATGCGGAAACGCTACCGCGAAGGCCTGGGGTACCGTCGGTCACGATGGCGACCATGACGGAGTGCCGCAGCGCACTCGACAAACTTTCCGACAACCTCGCGACGGCCGAGGGCGACGTGCGCAGCGCGGCTGCCCTGGACCGCTCGCTGAGCTGTCACATCAAGGACCTCGGGATCACCTTCACCGGCCGTCTCAAGGATGGCCGGATCCAGGTACTCGACACGATCGAGGGCCCGCCGAGCGAGAAGGCCGAGATCCGGCTCGCGATGAACGGCGACGACCTGGTGGCCATGGTGAACGGGAACCTGAACTTCGCAAAGGCCTGGGCCTCGGGCCGAGTCCGGCTGGAAGCAAGCCTCCGAGACCTCATGCGCCTCAGAACACTGCTGTAGTACACCCACCCCACCAGTCCCTGGGGCAACCGACCACACCCACACCATTGAGCCCGTCGCGCTGACCGATCACGCCCGCCGGAATCAAGCCCGTCCGGTGATTGCGGACAAAGCGCGCCGACAGGCAGCGCAACCCCGCTCAGGCCCGCACCGAATCCGCAACGCGAGCGCCCCGCGCGCCCCGCGCAGCCGGCACCACCAACGGCGTCCCCGTCTCCGGATCAGCAATCACCTGACACCGCAGCCCGAACACCCGTTCCACCAGCTCCGCCGTGACCACGTCCCCCGGCGCCCCCTCGGCAATGACCTCGCCCCCGCGCATGGCAATCAGATGCGTGGCGTAGCGCGCGGCGTGGTTCAGGTCGTGGAGCACGGCGACCAGCGTCCGCCCGCGCGTCTCATGCAGCTCCGCGCACAGGTCGAGGACATCGATCTGGTGCTGAATGTCGAGGTACGTCGTCGGCTCGTCGAGCAACAGCAACGGCGTCTCCTGCGCAAGCGCCATCGCGATCCAGACACGCTGCTGCTGACCGCCGGACAATTCGTCGACATAGCGATCGGCCAGCTCGCGGACACCGGTCGACACCATCGATTCCTCGACAATGCGCTCGTCGTCCGGCGACCACTGCCGCAGCAGCCCCTGATGCGGATACCGCCCGCGTGCGACCAGGTCCGCGACGGTGATGCCGTCGGGCGCGATCGAGGACTGCGGCAGCAGGCCCAGGGTCTTCGCGACCTTCTTCGCGGGCATCGCATGGATCGTCTGCCCGTCCAGCAGCACCTGCCCCCGGCTCGGCTTGAGCATCCGGGACAGTGCCCGCAGCAGCGTGGACTTCCCACAGGCATTGGGGCCGACGATCACGGTGAACGAGTTGTCGGGAATCTCGACCGAGAGGTTCTCCGCGATGACCCGCTGGTCGTAGCCGAGGGTCACCGAGTCCGCGGTGAGGCGCTGCATGGTCGTACTCCGGGAGTCGGTGGGATGGGTCATTGATGGGCTCGTCCTTCGGGGCGGATTCACCGTCCGACGGGTTCTCATATCCGCCCAGCCCTGCGCTCGGAGACGAGCAGCCACAGCAGGTAGCAGCCACCCAGCACGCCGGTGACGACACCCACCGGCAGCTGCCGGTCGCCGAAGGCGTCCATCGCGATCCAGTCGGCGACGAGCAGCAGCGCAGCCCCCATGGAGGCGGCAGGCGCCAGATTGGGGCCGGGCGAGCGGGTGAGCCGGCGTGCCAGCTGGGGGGCACTCAGCGAGACGAACGCGATGGGCCCGGCCGCGGCGGTGGCGACGGCGACGAGCAGCACAGCACAGCCCATGAGGACGAGCCGGGTGCGTTCCACCCGTACACCCAGGGCGTACGCGGCGTCGTCACCCATCTCCATCATGCGCAGCGCCCGTCCGTGCCCGAGCACCAGCGGAATGAGCAGCCCGCACACCGCGAGCAGCGGCCAGACCTGCGCCCAGTCCCGCCCGTCGAGCGAACCGGTCATCCACACGACGGCACGGGTCGCGTCGACCAGGTTGGCCTTGGTGATCAGGTACTGCGAGGCGGCGGTGAGCATCGCGGCCGCGCCGATACCGACGAGCACCAGCCGGTAGCCGTGGACCCCTCGTTTCCACGCCAGCAGGTACACCGCGGCGCCGGTGAGCAGCCCGCCGACCACGGCGCCGCCCGCGACCGCGGCGGCCCCGCCCTGGAAGAGGACGATCACCGTCAGCGCACCGACGGTGGCGCCCTGGCCGAAGCCGAGCACGTCGGGGCTGCCGAGCGGGTTGCGGGAGATGGTCTGGAACACGGCGCCGCCGACCCCGAGTGCCGCGCCGACCAGGAGCCCGACGAGGACCCGCGGCAGGCGCAGGTCCGTGACGATGAACTCCTGCTGGAAGGTGCCGTGCCCGAACAGCGTGCTGACAACCTCGCCGGGCGTCATCGCGTAGTCCCCGCTGCCGATGAGCACGATCCCGGCCCCGGCTGCCACGGCGCCAAGGAACACGATCACCACGAACGCCCGGGCGTCCACCCGGAAGGAGAGCCCTCCGCCGGTCCGTACGGCCCGAACCACGCCGGCTCCGCCCTTCGTACGGGTCTTCATGGCCTTCACAGCTGGGCCATCCTCTTGCGGCGTACGAGATGGATGAAGACGGGACCACCGAGCAGCGCGGTGACGATGCCGACCTGCAGCTCGGACGGTCGGGCGATCACCCGCCCCACCACGTCCGCGCCGAGCAGCAGCACCGGCGCGAGCACGGCCGCGTACGGCAGGATCCACCGCATGTCGGGGCCGGTGATCGCGCGCACCAGGTGCGGGATCATCAGCCCGATGAAGACGATCGGCCCGCAGGCGGCGGTCGCGGCCCCGCACAGCAGAGTGACGGCGAGCATCGCGAGGACGCGGGTGCGGGTCGGATGGGCGCCGAGCGCCCTGGCGGTGTCGTCGCCCATCTCCAGGGCGTTCAGCGGCCGGGCGATGAGCAGTGCGAGGACGACACCGACCGCGATGAACGGCCACACCTTGCCGACGGTCTCCATGTTCGCCGAGGCCAGCGACCCGACCGTCCAGAACCGCAGCCGGTCGAGCGCCGCCGCGTCCAGCAGCTGTACGGCGTTGACATAGCCGAACAGCGCGGCGCCGGCCGCGGTCCCGGCGAGGGCGAGGCGTACAGGCGTCGCGGACCGGCTGCCACCGAGCAGGTACACCGCGACCGACACGACCGCGGCGCCGAGGAGCGCGAACCACACATACCCGGTCAGCGAGGTGACACCGAAGAAGCTGATCGCGGACACGACAGCTGCCGAGGCTCCTGCGTTGACCCCGAGCAGTCCGGGTTCTGCCAGTGGGTTACGGGTCAGGGCCTGCATCACCGCGCCGGCGAGGCCGAGTGCGGTGCCGACGATCAGCCCGAGCACGGTCCGCGGGATGCGCACCTCCCGTACGAGGACATCGCCGTGGGTCCCCGAGGCGTGGAACAGACCGTGCCAGACATCGGCGAGGGGCAGCGCCTTGGCACCGATCGCGATACTCGCGAGGCATACCAGCACCAGCGCGACCACAGCGATCAACAGCCCTACGGCACGGATCGCATGGCGCCCGGGGGACGCGGATGTCACCGGCGCGGCCCTGGGGCCTGCGCTCGATTCCGGCGGACTCTCAACCAACACGAGGTTAGGTTAGCCTAACCTATTGAGTTGTCGAGCCGCCCGGCTCCCCGTACCCAACGGAACGCCACATACGCCCGATTCATCCCACAAGGATCTGTCGCCCCCGCCGAATTCCAGGACGCCTCCGCCCAGTTGCCCACGCCCCGCCCGCAGCACCCTCCGGCTACAGCCCGAGCCTGGCCACCGCCTTCCCCGCATCAAGCCGACACGTGCCCTCACCGGCATACGACCAGGCAGCCCCGCACAGCGCCCGCAGCCCGTCGAGCACGTCCCCGTCGCCCTCCAGCGCCAGCTCGTCGCCGCGCACCGCGGCCGTCCAGCCGCCGCAGCCGAACCCACCGCCGTTCTCCGTCACCTCGGGCTGTCCGGTGAGCAGTCCCCGCAGATCCGCATCCACATACGTCGGCCGGTGCTTCGGCTCTGCCGCCACCAGCTGCGCCGCGTCCGTCACCCCGGTGAGCACCAGCAGTGAGTCCACTCCACCGTTGAACGCACCCTCGATGTCCGTGTCCAGCCGGTCCCCGACCACCAGCGGCCGCTCCGCCCCGGTCCGCAGCACGGTCTCACGGTGCATCGGCGGCAGCGGCTTCCCGGCGACCTGCGGCTCGGCACCGGTGGCGAGCCGTACGACCTCGACCGCCGCACCATTGCCCGGCGCGATCCCCCGGGCGCTCGGAATCGTCAGATCGGTGTTGGACGCGAACCACGGCACCCCACGGTTGATCGCGTACGCAGCCTCCGCGAACCGTCCCCACGCCATGTCGGGACCGCCGTACCCCTGCGCCACCGCCACCGGCTCGTCGTCCGCCGACTCCACCGGCACCAGCCCGCGCTCCACCAGCGCGACCTTCAGCCCCTCGCCCCCGACCACAAGCACCCGGGCCCCGGCCGGCAGCTGATCGGCCATCAGCCGCGCCACCGCCTGCGCCGAGGTGATCACGTCGGCGGGCTCGGCCGGCACCCCGAGCTCGGTCAGATGGTCCGCCACGGCAGCCGGCGTACGCAGCGCATTGTTGGTCACGTACGCAAGATGCATTCCACCGTCCCGCGCGGCGCCCAGCGAATCGACGGCATGCACGATCGCGTGACCGCCCGCGTACACCACCCCGTCAAGATCCAGCAGAGCCGTGTCGTACGCCTCGCTCAGCGCAATGCTGATCCCGCTCGGCCGGGTCCTGCTCGCCTGACTCATATCTTTTCGCTCCTCATTGCATGCTTCTTCCCCGATCATCGCGCATCGCCACAACGCACATACGATGCAGAAATGAAGACATCAGGTCCGACCGGCCAGGGACTGCGCCTGATCCCGTTCCGCGGTCTTCGCTACGTCCCCGAGCGGGTCGGCAGTCTCGCCGCGGTGACCTCACCGCCGTACGACGTCGTCGTGCGCCCCGACGGGCTGCACCACCTGGAATCGGCGGACCCGCACAACATCGTCCGGTTGATCCTGCCGCAGGCCGACACGCCCGCCGCCCGCCAGGAGCAGGCCGCCGAGACTCTGAACCGCTGGCTCGACGAGGGCATACTGGTCCCCGAGAGCGAGCCCGCGCTCTACGTCTACGAGCAGCGCAGCGGCGAGATCCTGCAGCGCGGCATCGTGGGAGCACTGGCGCTCTCCTCCCCCGCCGACGGCATCGTCCTGCCGCACGAGGACGTCATGGCCCATGTCGTCGAGGATCGCGCCAACCTGATGCGCACCACATCCGCCCACCTGGAACCGCTCCTGCTCACCTACCGCAGCGAGGGCGACCAGACCGGCGTGACCGCTGTGATCGAGCGCACCATCCACCGGCCGCCGCTGCTCGCGACGACCACCGAGGACGGCTACCGGCACCAGCTCTGGGCGGTCACCGACCCGGCCGACCGGTCCGAGATCGAGACCGACCTCGCCCGCCACCAGGCGCTCATCGCCGACGGCCACCACCGCTGGGCCACCTACCTCCGGCTGCAGCAGGAACACACCGAGCCGGGCCCCTGGGACTTCGGCCTGGTCCTCCTCGTCGACACGGCCCGCTACCCGCTCCGGGTCCGCGCCATCCACCGGCTGCTGCACCGCCTCCCCGTCGCCGACGCACTGGGTGCGTTGAACGGCACCTTCCGAGTCCGCGACATCGAGGAACCACTCCCCGTTGCCCTCGACGCCCTCGCCGAGGCGGCCGCCGAGGGCAACGCCTTCCTGCTGGCGGGCGACGGCCGCTTCCATCTCGTCGACCGCCCGGACGAGGCACTGCTGGCCCGCACAATCCCGGCCGACCGCCCACTCGCCTGGCGCACTCTCGATGCGACGGTCCTGCACTCGACGCTTCTCGACCATGTGTGGCAGATCCCCGACAGCCCAGAACGCATCGCGTACATACACGACACCGAGGCAGCCGTGGAACAGGCCGAGCGCCGCAACGCCACCGCGGTCCTGATGCATCCGGTACGCGAAGAAGTCGTCCGGGACCTGGCCCGACAGGGAGTCACCATGCCCCGCAAGTCGACATCGTTCGGCCCCAAGCCGGCCACGGGCCTGGTCCTGCGCAGCCTCGCCCTCGACTGACCGTGGGCACGGACGCCGGACACAAAAAAAGAGGGCGGCATCCCTTCCGGGATGCCGCCCTCTCTCAGGTCTTACGCCTTCGTCGACCCGTCCTCATCCGCATCGTCGACATCGCCATCGACATCGACATCAGCGTCGGTGCCGGCTTCGGCCTCGACCGTCTCGTCGTCGCTCTCACCGAGAGCGTCGACGAACTCGACACCGTCCAGCTCGGCGAGCCGGTCGGACGCGTCGGTGGCACCGTCCTTGTCTGCCTCCAGGGCCTTCGCGAACCACTCACGCGCCTCGTCCTCGCGCCCCGCGGCCAGCAGCGCATCGGCGTACGCATAGCGCAGTCGCGGCGTCCACGGGTGCACGGCGCTCGATGCGAGCTCGGAGCTCTGCAGGGTGACGATGGCGGCATCGATCTGCCCCATGTCCCTGCGCGCCCCGGCAGCCACCAGACGCATCTCGACCTGCCCGGCCTTGTCCAGCTTCTGCACCTCGGGCTCGCCGGCCATGGCCATCGCCCGCTCGGGCCGCCCGAGTCCACGCTCGCAGTCGGCCATGACGGGCCACAGCTCCACGGAACCGGTCATCCGCTTCGCCGCCCGGAACTCGGCCAGCGCCTCCGAGTACTTCTGCGTCGCGTACGCGGCGAAGCCGGCCGCCTCCCGCACAGCAGCCACCCGCGAAGCCAGCCGCAGCGCGATACGCGAGTACGCGTAAGCCTGCTCGGGGTCCTCGTCGATGAGCCGGGCGACCATGACGAGGTTGCGGGCAACATCCTCGGCCAGGGTCTTCGGCAGGCTCATCAGCTCCTGCCGCACATCCTTGTCGATCTCGTCACCGGTGACGTCGTCAGGAATGGGAAGCCTCTTGATCGGCTCACGGTCCCGGTCGTCCCGGCGGTCGTAGCCACCACGGTCGTCGCGCCCCCGGTAGCCACCGCGCTCGCGGTCGTCCCGCTGTCCGCGGTATCCACCGCCGCCACGGCTGTCGTCACGGCGGAAGCCGACGCTGCGGCTGTCGTCGTCGCGACGGGGCCCACGCGGCCGGTCCTCACGACGCTCGAAGCCACCACCGGGACGCCCACCGCGGTCGTCATCACGACGCGGCCCGCGGTACCCACCACGATCGTCCTCACGCCGCGGCGCACGGTCGTCGCGGGGGAACCTGCCGGCGCCGCCACCGCCACGACTGTCATCCCGACGGAAGCCACCGGCACGGTCGTCGCGACGGAAGCCACCCCGGTCGCCGCCGCTCGTGGGCCGACTGTCATCCCGGCGGAACCCACCACCGGAGCCACCGCGGCTGTCGTCGCGACGGGGCCCACGCGGCCGGTCCTCACGACGCTCGAAACCACCACCGGGACGCCCACCGCGGTCGTCATCACGACGCGGCCCGCGGTACCCACCACGATCGTCCTCACGCCGCGGCGCACGATCATCGCGACGGAACCCACCACCGGAACCGCCACCGCGGCTGTCGTCACGACGGAACCCACCCCGGTCGCCGCCGCTCGTGGGCCGACTGTCATCCCGGCGGAACCCACCACCGGAGCCACCGCGGCTGTCGTCGCGACGGGGCCCACGCGGCCGGTCCTCACGACGCTCGAAACCACCACCGGGACGCCCACCGCGGTCGTCATCACGACGCGGCCCGCGGTACCCACCACGGTCGTCCTCACGTCGCGGCGCACGATCATCGCGACGGAACCCACCACCGGAGCCACCGCCACGGCTGTCGTCACGACGGAACCCACCACCGGAACCGCCACCACGGCTGTCGTCACGACGGAACCCACCACCGGAACCGCCACCACGGCTGTCGTCACGACGGAACCCACCACCGGAACCGCCACCGCGGCTGTCGTCACGACGGAACCCACCACCGGAACCGCCACCGCGGCTGTCGTCACGACGGAACCCACCACCGGAACCGCCACCGCGGCTGTCGTCACGACGGAACCCACCACCGGAACCGCCACCGCGGCTGTCGTCACGACGGAACCCACCACCGGAACCGCCACCGCGGCTGTCGTCACGACGGGGCCCGCGGTCGCTGTCGTCGCGACGGAAGCCACCCCGGTCGCCGCCGCTCGTGGGCCGACTATCATCGCGACGGAAGCCACCACGGTCGTTGTCCCGACGCGGGCCGCCGGACCGGTCGTCACGACCACCCCGGAAGCCGCCCCGGTCACCACCGTCCCTGCGACGCGGCTCGCGCTCCGAACGATCGTCGGGAGAGTTGGTGGACATGGGTGGAACTCCTGTCTTCGGGTACTACAGACATTCTCGCGCAGCCGGACACCCGACGCGCTTCGGCAAAACAAAAGGACCCCTGGTCCCAGCGTGAACGCTGGGACCAGGGGTCCTTGAAAGATTGTTCGGCGGCGTCCTACTCTCCCACAGGGTCCCCCCTGCAGTACCATCGGCGCTGAAAGGCTTAGCTTCCGGGTTCGGAATGTAACCGGGCGTTTCCCTAACGCAATGACCACCGAAACCCTATCGGGTTCTAGCGAACAAGCACACTTTTTAATTAATGAGTGAAGCTGTTCAACCGGTGCGACTGTTCGCAACCCGGGAACAACACAGTGGACGCGAGCAACTGAGGACAAGCCCTCGGCCTATTAGTACCAGTCAGCTCCACCCGTTACCGGGCTTCCACATCTGGCCTATCAACCCAGTCGTCTACTGGGAGCCTTAACCCCTCAAAGGGGGTGGGAATACTCATCTCGAAGCAGGCTTCCCGCTTAGATGCTTTCAGCGGTTATCCTTTCCGAACGTAGCCAACCAGCCATGCCCTTGGCAGGACAACTGGCACACCAGAGGTTCGTCCGTCCCGGTCCTCTCGTACTAGGGACAGCCCTTCTCAATATTCCTACGCGCGCAGCGGATAGGGACCGAACTGTCTCACGACGTTCTAAACCCAGCTCGCGTACCGCTTTAATGGGCGAACAGCCCAACCCTTGGGACCGACTCCAGCCCCAGGATGCGACGAGCCGACATCGAGGTGCCAAACCATCCCGTCGATATGGACTCTTGGGGAAGATCAGCCTGTTATCCCCGGGGTACCTTTTATCCGTTGAGCGACAGCGCTTCCACAAGCCACTGCCGGATCACTAGTCCCGACTTTCGTCCCTGCTCGACCCGTCGGTCTCACAGTCAAGCTCCCTTGTGCACTTACACTCAACACCTGATTGCCAACCAGGCTGAGGGAACCTTTGGGCGCCTCCGTTACTCTTTAGGAGGCAACCGCCCCAGTTAAACTACCCATCAGACACTGTCCCTGATCCGGATCACGGACCCAGGTTAGACATCCAGCACGACCAGAGTGGTATTTCAACGGCGACTCCACAACCACTGGCGTGGCTGCTTCAAAGTCTCCCACCTATCCTACACAAGCCGAACCGAACACCAATATCAAACTGTAGTAAAGGTCCCGGGGTCTTTCCGTCCTGCTGCGCGAAACGAGCATCTTTACTCGTAGTGCAATTTCACCGGGCCTATGGTTGAGACAGTCGAGAAGTCGTTACGCCATTCGTGCAGGTCGGAACTTACCCGACAAGGAATTTCGCTACCTTAGGATGGTTATAGTTACCACCGCCGTTTACTGGCGCTTAAGTTCTCAGCTTCGCCGACCCGAAAGTCAGCTAACCGGTCCCCTTAACGTTCCAGCACCGGGCAGGCGTCAGTCCGTATACATCGCCTTACGGCTTCGCACGGACCTGTGTTTTTAGTAAACAGTCGCTTCTCGCTGGTCTCTGCGGCCACCCCCAGCTCATGGAGTAAATCCAATCACCAGTGATGGCCCCCCTTCTCCCGAAGTTACGGGGGCATTTTGCCGAGTTCCTTAACCATAGTTCACCCGAACGCCTCGGTATTCTCTACCTGACCACCTGAGTCGGTTTAGGGTACGGGCCGCCATGAAACTCGCTAGAGGCTTTTCTCGACAGCATAGGATCATCCACTTCGCCACAATCGGCTCGGCATCAGGTCTCAGGCTCATGTGTGACGGATTTGCCTATCACACGCCCTACACCCTTACCCCGGGACTACCACCGCCCGGGCTGGACTACCTTCCTGCGTCACCCCATCGCTTACCTAGTACAAGTCTGGTTCGTCGGCTCCACCACTACCCTCAACTCCGAAGAGATCGGGCCGGCTTCACGGACTTAGCATCGCCTGATTCAGTATTGGGCGTTTCAAAGCGGGTACCGGAATATCAACCGGTTGTCCATCGACTACGCCTGTCGGCCTCGCCTTAGGTCCCGACTTACCCTGGGCAGATCAGCTTGACCCAGGAACCCTTAGTCAATCGGCGCACACGTTTCTCACGTGTGTATCGCTACTCATGCCTGCATTCTCACTCGTGAACCGTCCACAACTCGCTTCCGCGGCTGCTTCACCCGGCACACGACGCTCCCCTACCCATCCCAGCAGGCGTTGGCCCTATACGCTGGAATGACACGACTTCGGCGGTACGCTTGAGCCCCGCTACATTGTCGGCGCGGAATCACTTGACCAGTGAGCTATTACGCACTCTTTCAAGGGTGGCTGCTTCTAAGCCAACCTCCTGGTTGTCTCTGCGACTCCACATCCTTTCCCACTTAGCGTACGCTTAGGGGCCTTAGTCGATGCTCTGGGCTGTTTCCCTCTCGACCATGGAGCTTATCCCCCACAGTCTCACTGCCGTGCTCTCACTTACCGGCATTCGGAGTTTGGCTAAGGTCAGTAACCCGGTAGGGCCCATCGCCTATCCAGTGCTCTACCTCCGGCAAGAAACACACGACGCTGCACCTAAATGCATTTCGGGGAGAACCAGCTATCACGGAGTTTGATTGGCCTTTCACCCCTAACCACAGGTCATCCCCCAGGTTTTCAACCCTGGTGGGTTCGGTCCTCCACGAAGTCTTACCTCCGCTTCAACCTGCCCATGGCTAGATCACTCCGCTTCGGGTCTTGAGCGTGCTACTAAAACGCCCTATTCGGACTCGCTTTCGCTACGGCTTCCCCACACGGGTTAACCTCGCAACACACCGCAAACTCGCAGGCTCATTCTTCAAAAGGCACGCAGTCACGACATGCAAGCAAGCTTGCATGCGACGCTCCCACGGCTTGTAGGCACACGGTTTCAGGTACTATTTCACTCCGCTCCCGCGGTACTTTTCACCATTCCCTCACGGTACTATCCGCTATCGGTCACCAGGGAATATTTAGGCTTAGCGGGTGGTCCCGCCAGATTCACACGGGATTTCTCGGGCCCCGTGCTACTTGGGTGTCTCTTAAACGAGCCGTCAATGTTTCAGCTACGGGGGTCTTACCCTCTACGCCGGACCTTTCGCATGTCCTTCGCCTACATCAACGGTTTCTGACTCGTCTCACGGCCGGCAGACCGTGAAAAAGAGATCCCACAACCCCGCATGCGCAACCCCTGCCGGGTATCACACGCATACGGTTTGGCCTCATCCAGTTTCGCTCGCCACTACTCCCGGAATCACGGTTGTTTTCTCTTCCTGAGGGTACTGAGATGTTTCACTTCCCCTCGTTCCCTCCACACTGCCTATGTGTTCAGCAGCGGGTGACAGCCCATGACGACTGCCGGGTTTCCCCATTCGGACACCCCCGGATCAAAGCTCGGTTGACAGCTCCCCGGGGCCTATCGTGGCCTCCCACGTCCTTCATCGGTTCCTGGTGCCAAGGCATCCACCGTGCGCCCTTAAAAACTTGGCCACAGATGCTCGCGTCCACTGTGAAGTTCTCAAGCAACGACCAGTCACCCATCAGCTCACCTTTGCAGGCGAGTTCACTGGGGCCGGCGTTCGAAGGCAGCCTTACGGCCATACCTTCAGACACCCAACAGCGCGCCCAGTACCCGGAATTCAATCGGTTCGCTTTCCACGCTCCAAAGAGCAGTACTTACGACCCGGTTGAACAACCAGGTACTGAATAGTCAACGTTCCACCCATGAGCTACCACCGTCGAACATTTGCCGACGTAGTGGCCTCTGACCAAGCAGGCTTGGTAAGAAGTGCTCCTTAGAAAGGAGGTGATCCAGCCGCACCTTCCGGTACGGCTACCTTGTTACGACTTCGTCCCAATCGCCAGTCCCACCTTCGACAGCTCCCTCCCACAAGGGGTTGGGCCACCGGCTTCGGGTGTTACCGACTTTCGTGACGTGACGGGCGGTGTGTACAAGGCCCGGGAACGTATTCACCGCAGCAATGCTGATCTGCGATTACTAGCAACTCCGACTTCATGGGGTCGAGTTGCAGACCCCAATCCGAACTGAGACCGGCTTTTTGAGATTCGCTCCGCCTCGCGGCATCGCAGCTCATTGTACCGGCCATTGTAGCACGTGTGCAGCCCAAGACATAAGGGGCATGATGACTTGACGTCGTCCCCACCTTCCTCCGAGTTGACCCCGGCAGTCTCCTGTGAGTCCCCATCACCCCGAAGGGCATGCTGGCAACACAGAACAAGGGTTGCGCTCGTTGCGGGACTTAACCCAACATCTCACGACACGAGCTGACGACAGCCATGCACCACCTGTATACCGACCACAAGGGGGGCACCATCTCTGATGCTTTCCGGTATATGTCAAGCCTTGGTAAGGTTCTTCGCGTTGCGTCGAATTAAGCCACATGCTCCGCTGCTTGTGCGGGCCCCCGTCAATTCCTTTGAGTTTTAGCCTTGCGGCCGTACTCCCCAGGCGGGGAACTTAATGCGTTAGCTGCGGCACCGACGACGTGGAATGTCGCCAACACCTAGTTCCCAACGTTTACGGCGTGGACTACCAGGGTATCTAATCCTGTTCGCTCCCCACGCTTTCGCTCCTCAGCGTCAGTAATGGCCCAGAGATCCGCCTTCGCCACCGGTGTTCCTCCTGATATCTGCGCATTTCACCGCTACACCAGGAATTCCGATCTCCCCTACCACACTCTAGCCTGCCCGTATCGACTGCAGACCCGGGGTTAAGCCCCGGGCTTTCACAACCGACGCAACAAGCCGCCTACGAGCTCTTTACGCCCAATAATTCCGGACAACGCTTGCGCCCTACGTATTACCGCGGCTGCTGGCACGTAGTTAGCCGGCGCTTCTTCTGCAGGTACCGTCACTTTCGCTTCTTCCCTGCTGAAAGAGGTTTACAACCCGAAGGCCGTCATCCCTCACGCGGCGTCGCTGCATCAGGCTTTCGCCCATTGTGCAATATTCCCCACTGCTGCCTCCCGTAGGAGTCTGGGCCGTGTCTCAGTCCCAGTGTGGCCGGTCGCCCTCTCAGGCCGGCTACCCGTCGTCGCCTTGGTAGGCCATCACCCCACCAACAAGCTGATAGGCCGCGGGCTCATCCTTCACCGCCGGAGCTTTTAACCCCGTCCCATGCGGGACAGAGTGTTATCCGGTATTAGACCCCGTTTCCAGGGCTTGTCCCAGAGTGAAGGGCAGATTGCCCACGTGTTACTCACCCGTTCGCCACTAATCCACCCCGAAGGGCTTCATCGTTCGACTTGCATGTGTTAAGCACGCCGCCAGCGTTCGTCCTGAGCCAGGATCAAACTCTCCGTGAATGTTCTCCCGTAATCGGGATGACACACACGAGAGCGGAACGACCGGTCGGAATAGGACCGATCGTTCACAGCGTCCTCGCTGTGTAATTGCCTACCGGAACCGTGAGGCCCGGCAGGACTTTCAAAGGAACCTCCAACCTGCCGAAGCAGGCCGGGGTATCAACATATCTGGCGTTGACTTTTGGCACGCTGTTGAGTTCTCAAGGAACGGACGCTTCCTTTGTACTCACCCTCTCGGGCTTTCCTCCGGGCTTTCCCTTCGGTCTTGCGTTTCCGACTCTATCAGACTCTTTCGTGTCCGATTCCCGGTCGAAGCGGGCCCTCTGCGAAGCAGAAGATTTGTTACTGCGCTTTCCAGTTCTTCGCTTTCGCGTTTCCCTTTCCGGCGGTTCCAACCTTACCAGACTCTTTTTCGTTTCCGTTTCCGGTCCGAATTTGATTCCGGTGGCCTTTGGAGTGGCCTTTGCCTTTCGGCGTGTCCACTACTTTAGTCGATTTCCTTGGCAGCTCATAATCGAGCCGATGGGATCGAATTACGGCATGCCGAATTCGCACCCGCCAGGGTGAGTCGAAGGTAGTGATTGGTCGCTTCCGGGTGCTCAGCCTCGGTCCGATGGACCGTGCCGACAGCAGTACCCGTTCAAGCGGCTCGGACTACGTTAGGTGTCCGGCAGGGGCGAGTCAAGTTGCGCGGCGGCGTGGTGTGTGGGGTCGGTACAGGCTCACCGTGGGGTCTCCGTCGATCCAGAAGCGCCAGGGGTGTGTGGCTCCGTCACCGCCCACGCCGGTGCGGGGGCCGTTGCGTACCTGGTCGCGCGGTGGTGGGGTGCCGTGCAGTACGGACAAGGGGGCACCCCGGTGGGCGATGGCGTCAGTGCCGTTCAGGCCTCGGCCGATGTCGAGGGCGGTAGCCAGACGGGCCGGGCCTTTGGCCAGTTCTCGGTCATTGCGGGCCGAGATTCGACGTTTACGGCTTAGCTCGGCACCCACCTGGACCTCGCCCGCCCGGAGCAGTACACCGCTCGCCACGCCTTCGGGGCCGCACACCAGGTTGAGGCAGTGCCACATGCCGTAGGTGAAGTAGACGTAGGCGTGGCCGGGTGGTCCGAACATTACGCTGTTGCGCGCGGTGCGGCCGCGGAAGGCGTGCGAGCCGGGGTCGATCTCGCCGGCGTACGCCTCCACCTCGGTGAGGCGGAGTTCGATGGGGCCGTCGCGCGTGATGCGTACCAGGGTCCGGCCCAGCAGGTCGGGTGCCACCTCCAGCACGGGACGGTCGAAGAAGTCCCGCGTCAGCGGCGTACGGTCCAGGCCCTCGATCATGGGGTTCGAGGCTACCGGGAACCGACTACGGTCGTGGCGCGTATGTAGGGGTCAGAACCAAGGAGGAGTAAATATGGGCTTCAAGCGGCTGCTCGCGAGCATGGGTGCCGGTGGCGCTTCGGTGGAGACGGAGCTGACCGAGCTCAACGTCGTACCGGGTGGGGTTGTCCAGGGCGAGGTGCGGATCCAGGGCGGTTCCGTGGCGCAGCAGATCGAGGGGCTCTCGGTCGGTCTGCAGGCACGCGTCGAGGTCGAGGGCAACGACCAGGAGATGAAGCAGGACATCGAGTTCACCAAGCTGCGGCTCGGTGGCGCGTTCGAGGTGCAGGCCGGTGCCGTGCATGTCGTTCCGTTCGGGCTCGAGATCCCGTGGGAGACGCCGATCACGATGTTCGGCGGTCAGCACCTGCACGGCATGAACATCGGTGTGACCACCGAGCTGGAGATCGCGCGGGCGCTGGATTCGGGTGACCTCGACCCGATCAACGTCCATCCGCTGCCGGCGCAGCAGGCGATCCTGGATGCGTTCGGACAGCTCGGCTTCGGATTCCGCAGCGCGGACATGGAGCGCGGTCATATCCGCGGCACGCGTCAGCGGCTGCCGTTCTACCAGGAGATCGAGTTCTTCCCGCCGCAGCAGTACCGCGGGCTGAACCAGGTGGAGCTGACGTTCGTCGCGGACGACCACGAGATGGATGTCGTGCTGGAGATGGACAAGAAGGCGGGGCTCTTCAGCGAGGGCAGCGACTCGTACCGGGCGTTCAAGGTCGGTCTGAACGACTTCCGTGGGACCGATTGGGCGGCCTACCTCAATCAGTGGCTCGCCCAGGTCGGCGGCCAGCGCAACTGGCTCTAGGGTCGGTGGCGAGACTCCAGAGCCGATCAGGAGAGGTGCTGACGTGACCGAGCCGAAGAGGCCGCCGCTGCCGCATGACTTCCATCCCGAGGTGCCTTCGTTCGCGGTGGTGAGCGAGGATCTCGATCCCGGGGCCGTGCTGGCGGACGCCCAGGTGTTCGCGGCCGGGAACACTTCGCCGCAGCTGCGGTGGGAAGGGTTCCCGGTAGAGACCAAGAGTTTCGCCGTGACCTGCTTCGACCCGGATGCTCCGACGGGCAGCGGGTTCTGGCACTGGGTCGTGTTCGACATCCCGGCATCGGTCACGGAGCTGCCGGCCGGTGCGGGCACCGGGAAGTTCGAGGGGCTGCCCGCCGGTGCCGTTCAGGTCCGTAACGACTACGGCTCGAAGGAGTTCGGCGGCGCCGCGCCGCCGGCCGGGGAGAACCACCGGTACGTCTTCACCGTGTATGCGGTGGACAGCGAGAAGCTGGGGCCGGACAGTGATGTGTCGCCCGCTGTGGTCGGGTTCAATCTGCGGTTCCACACACTGGGACGGGCTCAGCTGATCGGTGAGTACACCGGTCCCGCGTAGTACCTGGTGAGCTGAGAGTTCCCCTGCTGTTTGCCCTGCCCTGGTCCTGGAGAGATCAGGGCAGGGCATTTTTTTTATTGCGTTGTCCATCCCGGCCCGCCCAGCCAGAGTTGATCCGGGCCTGCCAGGGGGTGGGCGGCACACGGGAGGTGGGCGAGATGCGGGACACGCTGGTTCTCAACGCGAGCTTCGAGCCGCTGTCGACGGTGACACTGAACCGTGCGGTGGTGCTGATTCTGCAGGACAAGGCTGTTGTCGAGCAGTCGCATCCCGATCTCCGCATGCGTGGTGCCGCCGTGGACATTCCGGTACCCCGGGTGATCAGGCTCTGCCGGTACGTACGGGTGCCGTTCCGAAGACAGGCGCCGTGGTCCAGAAGGGGTGTGCTGATACGGGACCAGCACCGGTGCGCGTACTGCGGGCGACGGGCGACAACCGTCGACCATGTGATGCCGCGCGCCCAGGGCGGCCAGGACACCTGGCTCAATACGGTGGCGTCCTGTGCCGAGGACAATCACCGCAAGGCGGCCCGGACGCCGGAGCAGGCGGGGATGCCGTTGCTGCGGCAGCCCTTCGTACCGTCGCCCGCGGAGGCGATGCTGCTGGCGATGGGGGCCGGTGAGCGGTCGGCGCTGCCGGAGTGGCTGGACCGGACCGCCGCCTAGTCGGCGTGGGCCGCCTACGTGGATCGTCGTATCGGAAGCCCGTCTCCGTGCGGAGGCGGGCTTCCGGGTTCAGCGGAACACCAGCTGGACGATGGCGACCGTGCCGACCGCCACGATGAGACCGCGCAGCACGGTGGGGCTGAGGCGGCGCCCGACCTTCGCGCCGATCTGGCCGCCGAGCGCGGAGCCGGCCGCGATCAGTGCGACGGCCGTCCAGTCGAAGTCCGCGACGAAGAGGAAGAAGAGCGCGGCAACGCTGTTGACGACTGCTGCCAGCACGTTCTTGACGGCGTTGAGGCGCTGCATCGTGTCGTCGAGCAGCATGCCCATCAGGGAGAGGTAGATGATCCCCTGGGCGGCGGTGAAGTAGCCGCCGTAGACGCTGGCGAGCATCAGTCCGACGACGAGGAGCGGGCCGCCGTCGGAGCGGGCGGTGGTGCCGTTGAGCTCGCGGCGGCGCTGGACAGCTTTGCTGATGCGAGGTTGCAGAATGACCAGGGCGAGGGCCAGGGCGACCAGGATGGGCACGATGGTCTCGAACGCCGTGGAGGGCAGGGCCAGCAGCAGGGTGGCGCCGGTGAGGCCGCCGATGAGCGCGCCGATGCTCAGCTTGAGGACGCGGCGCCCCTGTCCGGCGAGTTCCTTGCGGTAGCCGATGGCGCCGCTGATGGAGCCGGGGATCAGGCCGAGGGCGTTGGAGACGGTGGCGGTGACCGGGGGCAGGCCGGTGGCGAGCAGGACCGGGAAGGTGATCAGCGTCCCGGAACCGACGACCGTGTTGATGGCGCCCGCGCTGATACCCGCGCCGAAGACCGCGAGCATTTCCCACATGGACATTCCGATTCCCCCGTGCATGATCAGTGCTTGGTGCACTGATCATGCACGATGGTATGTACGCGTCAGTCGACCGGGGGTTCCTCGCGGCGCTCCTTGCCGGTGTTGAAGCCGGGGACGCCGGTGCCGAGGTTTCCGAAGGCACCGCTGAGGCCCTTGAGAGCGTCACCGATCTCGCTCGGCACGATCCAGAGCTTATTGGCGTCGCCCTCGGCGATCTTCGGGAGCATCTGGAGATACTGGTACGAGAGGAGCTTCTGGTCCGGGTCGCCGGCATGGATGGACTCGAAAACCGTACGGATGGCCTGGGCCTCGCCCTCGGCGCGCAGGGCCGCGGCCTTGGCCTCACCCTCGGCGCGCAGGATCGCGGACTGCTTCTCGCCCTCCGCGGTGAGGATCGCGGACTGCCGGGTTCCCTCGGCCTGAAGGATCGCGGCACGCTTGTCACGGTCGGCGCGCATCTGCTTCTCCATCGAGTCCTGGATGGAGGTCGGCGGCTCGATCGCCTTGAGCTCGACGCGGTTGACGCGGATACCCCACTTGCCGGTGGCTTCGTCGAGGACGCCGCGGAGGGCGGCGTTGATCTCCTCGCGGGAGGTCAGGGTCCGCTCCAGGTCCATGCCGCCGATGATGTTGCGGAGGGTGGTGACGGTGAGCTGCTCGATCGCCTGGATGTAGCTGGCGACTTCGTACGTCGCGGCCCGCGCGTCCGTCACCTGGTAGTAGATGACGGTGTCGATATTGACGACCAGGTTGTCCTGGGTGATCACCGGCTGGGGCGGGAAGGGGACGACCTGTTCGCGGAGGTCGATCCGGTTGCGGATGGTGTCGATGAACGGAACGACGATGTTCAGGCCTGCGTTGAGCGTGCGGGTGTAGCGGCCGAAGCGCTCAACGATGGCGGCGCTGGCCTGCGGGATGACCTGGATCGTCTTGATCAGGGCGATGAAGACGAGCACCACCAGAATGATCAGGACGATGATGATCGGTTGCATCGTGTTCCTCGTGCCCTTCGGTTGCCGACGGATCGCGATGATCGGGGTCGGATCTCATGAGGTCCGGATCTCATGATGATCGACATCGAGTCTGGCAGACCGCGGTCCGCCGTGTGAGCGGTTCGGTCACATGACGACGGCCGTGGCACCGTCGATGTCCACGACATCCACCTGCCGGCCGGGTTCGAAACTCTGGTCTCCGTCGTAGGCACGGGCCGACCAGATCTCTCCGGCCAGCTTGATCCGTCCACCGCTGCCGTCGACCCGTTCCAGGACGACGGCCTGACGGCCTTTCAGTGCATCGATGCCGGTGGCCAGTTGGGGCCGGTCGGCGCGGTGCCTGGCGGCGATCGGGCGGACCACCGCGATGAGCGCGACGGAGACGACCACGAAGACCAGGACCTGGGCCACGATGCCGCCGCCGAGTGCCGCGACGACCGCCGCGGCGACCGCTCCGACGGCGAACATCCCGAACTCGGGCATCGCGGTCAGGACGAGCGGAATACCCAGCCCGACCGCGCCGATCAGCCACCACACCCACGCATCGATGTCCACCCGGTCATGGTAGGACCGCGAGTCCCTCGCCGACAGGGCTTCGATCAGGACATTCGGGGCACAGTGCGTTCAGGACGCCGGCGTTCAGGACAGCGGGAGGCCGTGTGCGGTGTACCGGTCGCCGGTGTGCTCGACGATGAGCGGCAGACCGAAGCAGAGGGAGAGGTTGCGGGAGCTGAGCTCGGTCTCCATGGGGCCCGCGGCGAGGACCTTGCCCTGGCGGATCATGAGGACATGGGTGAAGCCCGGGGCGATCTCCTCGACGTGGTGCGTCACCATGATCATGGACGGGGCGAGCGGGTCGCGGGCGAGCCGGCCGAGGCGGCGGACCAGGTCCTCGCGGCCGCCGAGGTCGAGACCGGCGGCGGGCTCGTCGAGGAGGAGCAGCTCGGGGTCGGTCATCATGGCGCGGGCGATCAGGGTGCGCTTGCGCTCGCCCTCGGAGAGGGTGCCGAACCTACGGTCGAGGAACTCGGTCATGCCGAGCCGGTCGAGGAAGGCGCGGGCCCGGTCCTCGTCGACGGCGTCGTAGTTCTCGTGCCAGGTGGCGGTCATGCCGTACGCGGCGGTGAGCACCGTCTGCAGGACGGTCTGGCGCTTGGGCAGCTTCTCCGCCATGGCGACGCCCGCGATACCGATCCGCGGGCGCAGGTCGAAGACGTCGGTGCCGACGCCGCCGAGTTGTTCACCGAGGATCGTGGCGCTGCCCTTGGTCGGGAAGAGGTAGCTGGACGCGATGTTGAGGAGGGTGGTCTTGCCGGCGCCGTTCGGGCCGAGGATGACCCAGCGCTCCCCCTCCTTGACCGACCAGGAGACGTCGTCCACCAGAGCGCGTCCGTCGCGGACCACGGATACGTCCACCAGCTCCAGTACATCGCTCATGAGCGCGTTGTCTCCCCATGCAGTCTCGAGATCGTCGCGTGCCTGTGGGCACAGCTCCCAGGGAAAACCTACGCCACCCCGGGAGTGCTCCAGCTCCTAGGTCCGGTTCCCTAGGCTGTTCCCATGCTTTCGGAACCACGCTCGGGGCTGCTGGCCTCATGGGGAAACGCGCTTCTGGCCGGACTTGTCTCACCGGACGATGCTGCGCTCGCGATTGTCGGAGAGGACGCGGTGCACCGCGTCGAGGGGCTGCCGGGTGAGGCGGGGCCGGTCGGGCTCACGCTGGCGCTGGGGCGGCTGCGGGGATTGGGAGTGACGGGCTTCCGGGTCGCACTGCCGGTGCCGGGGCATCCGCTCGGGCTCAGCGGCCCGCCCGAGTTCAATGCGCGGGCGCTGGAGGCGGAGGAGGCGGTGGTCGCGTCCGGTGCGCCGTACGGGCTGGTGCCCGAGGTGCGGGAGGCGGGGCCTGCCGGTGATCTGCACGTCGAGGTGGTGTGGCACTGCCTGCCGGTGCGGGAGGCGCCGCCGGCCGATGTGCCGTCGCTGAGTGAGGCGGAGCGTGAGCTCGCGGAGGCGTTGCGGGATGCGACGGCGGCACTGTCGCGGCTCGACGTGGCCGGGTCCGGGCCGGTGGCGGAGGCGGCGCTGGATGCGTACCGGGCGCGGGCGGAGCGGGGGCGGGAGCTGCTCGCTCCGGGATATCCGCCGCGGGCGGTACGGGTGCTGGAGCTGGCGCAGCGGGTGGGGCTGCTGATCTCGCTGGCGTACGAGAACGGGCACGGCGGGGCGGTGAGCGCGTCGGAGATCGCGGCCCGGGGGGCGGCGCTGCGGCCGGTGGAGCGGGTGGCTCGGCGGGCGCAGGTGGCGGCGTACAACGCGTATGTGGAGGGGCGGGAACGGGGCTAGGCGGTGGGGGACGAGGCACCGGGGCGTCGGGGGGTGCTCCGTCCTCGGTCGCCGGACGGGCTTGATGGTGCCGGGCGGGCGTTGCTCGACCCGTTGCGGCTCGATCCTCGGTGGTGAGGGACCGTGAGTTGTGGTGTGGGGCAGCATGGTTGATGCCGGACCAGTCCCTTTCGGGGCCGTCCGGCATCGAGGGAACCGGGATGGTCAGCCGTTGTGGCCGACGTTGCCGAAGGCCGGGTTGAGCAGGCCGATCACGTTCACCGTGTTGCCGACCGCGTTCACCGGGACGTGGACCGGGACCTGGATGACGTTGCCACTGACCACGCCCGGGGAGTGGGTCGCCACACCGTGGGCGCCCGCGCCGTGACCGGTGGCGGAGGCCGCGCCGGCGCCTGCGGCGATGATGCCACCGGCGATCATGGTGACGGCAGCGGCCTTCTTCAGGTTCTTCACTTCTGGATCCTCCTCGCGGTCGCTGCGGCCGGCTGCCGCAGCTCGCCATGGAGAACGCCCTCGGGCCCGAACAGGATGCGCCGTACGGGTGACATACACCCGACAGTATGAATCTCAGTCCGGAGGGAACCGTTCCGTTTCGGTGCTGATCAGCCCGCCACCCCATGGCGGACGGCCCAGAGCGCTGCCTGGGTGCGGTCCGCCAGATCCAGCTTCATCAAGATGTTCGAGACGTGCGTCTTGACGGTCTTTTCGGAGAGAACCAGGGCCCGCGCGATCTCGCGGTTGGAGCGGCCGTCGGCGATCAGGCCGAGGACCTCCCGCTCCCGTTCGGTGAGGGTGCTCCCCCGGCCGGTCCCGGTGCCTCCGTCCTCCTGGGCGAGGAGAGCCCCGGCGACCTCCGGCTGGAGCAGGACATGGCCCGCATGGACCGAGCGGATGGCGCCGGCCAGCGCTTCCGGGTCGACGTCCTTGTACACGTAACCGGAGGCGCCCCCACGCAGGGCCGGGACCACCGTCCGCTGCTCGGTGAAGCTGGTGACGATCAGCACCTTGGCCGGGTTGTCCAGTTCGCGGAGCCTGCGGAGCGCCTCGATGCCGTCGGTGCCCGGCATCTTGATGTCCATCAGCACCACGTCGGGGTGGAGTTCCTCGGAGCGGGCGACTCCTTCGGCGCCGTCGGCCGCCTCGCCGACGACCTCTATGTCGTCCTGGATCTCCAGGAACGTACGCAGACCGCGGCGGACCACCTGGTGGTCGTCGACCAGCAGCACCCTGATGATCTTGTCAGCCACCGGGGACCTCCATCTCGATCGTGGTGCCCTTGCCGGGCGCCGATTCAACGGTGAGTCTGCCGCCGACACCGCTCGCGCGGTCCCGCATCGACACCAGACCCAGATGGCGGCCCGCCTGCCGCGTCGCCGTGGGCTCGAATCCGCTGCCGTCGTCCGTGATCCGCAGCACCGTGCCGTTGCCACGACGGGCGAGCGTGACGCAGACCTGCTCGGCGCCCGAGTGGCGCAGTGCGTTGTGCAGGGCCTCCTGGGAGACCCGGAGCAGCGCCTCCTCCTGGGCGGCGGGCAGGGCTCGCACACCGAGGCTCTCGAAGGTGACCTTGGCGGTGTGGGCGCGGTCCAGGACCTGGACCTGGGTGCGGAGCGTGGCGATCAGGCCGTCCTCGTCGAGCGCTGCGGGGCGCAGTTCGACGACGGCGGCGCGCAGCTCGTCCACTGCCTCCGCGGCCAGCGCGGCGACCTGCTGGAGCTCGCCCTTGGCGCGGGCCGGGTCGCGGTCGACGAGGGCGGCGGCTGCCTGGGCCGTCAGCCGCAGGGAGAACAGCTTCTGGCTGACCGCGTCGTGCAGCTCGTGGGCGAGGCGGGAGCGCTCCTCGGCGATGGTGAGCTCGCGGCTGCGCTCGTACAGCCGGGCATTGGTGAGGGCGATCGCCGCGTGCTGGGCGAGGATCGACAACAGCTCTTCGTCCTGCGCGGTGAAGCCGCAGCCGCCCTGGGGTTTGGGGCAGCGCTTGTTGGCGAGGAAGAGCGCGCCGATGATCTCGTCGCCGTCCCTGATGGGCAGGCCCAGGAAGTCGGACATGTCCGGGTGGGCGGCCGGCCAGCCCTCGAAGCGGGGGTCCTTGCGGACGTCCGCGAGGCGCTCCGGCTTCGCCTCGTGGAGCATCGCGGCGAGGATGCCGTGCTGCCGGGGCAGCGGACCGATGGCCTTCCACTGCTCGTCGCTGACGCCGTCGACGACGAACTGGGCGAAGCCGCCGTGGTCGTCGGGGACGCCCAGGGCCGCGTACTCGGCGTCCAGCAGTTCGCGGGCCGAGGCGACGATGGTCTTCAGGACGTCACGCACTTCGAGGTGGCGGCTCATGGCGAGCAGCGCGTCACTCACCGCTGCGAGGCCCGACGGTGGGCTGTGGCTCATGGCCTCACCGTACCGGCGTGGGTGGGGGTTCCGTATGGGCCTGTGGACGGCCGGTGCCTAGGGCGTCGGCCCTAGGCCGAAGTGCCTTGCGGGGGTGCGGCTCGCGGACGAGGCGCGGGGCACGGCGACGTTCCTACGTTGGGGGTGCCGAGGTCCATCGGTGATCGCCTGGGTAACAAGGGGACGGTTGGCATGCCTGTCGCGTTGATCACGGGCGCTTCGAAGGGACTGGGGCGTGCGCCGGCGGCCGCGCTCGCTCAGCGGGGCTGGGATCTGGTGCTGGACGCCAGGACCGCGAGCGCGCTGGAGGAGACGGCGAAGGAACTGACGGCGTGCGGGGCGCGGGTGGCGGCCGTACCCGGGGATGTCACGGATGCCGCCCCGCGTATCAGACGGTGTTCGCGGTGGAGGCCCCCGACGGGAGCGGTTCGGCGGAGATGCCGAGCGCAGCGAGGCCGTTCACGCCGCGGATGGTGGCCGCGCTGGTGCGTCGCGGGGTGCAGTTCGCGCCGCTGACGCTGCATACCGGGGTGGCGTCGGCCGAGGCGTACGAGCCGCCTTACCCGGAGCGCTTCGAGGTGCCGCGGACGACGGCCTGGCTGGTCAACGCGGCGCGGGCGACGGGCGGGCGGGTGATCGCGGTCGGTACGACGGCGGTGCGGGCGCTGGAGTCGTCGGCGGGCGCGGACGGGGTGGTGCGGCCGGCGGCCGGCTGGACGGATCTGGTGGTGACGCCGCGGCGCGGGGTGCGCACGGTGGACGGGCTGCTGACCGGACTGCACGAGCCGGGGGCCTCGCATCTGCTGATGCTGGAGGCGGTCGCGGGGCGGGCCGCGCTGCAGTGCGCATACCCGGAGGCGCTGCGGCACCGGTACCTCTGGCATGAGTTCGGAGACGTGCATCTGCTACTCCCTGAACCGGAGCCTCACGCTCCGAATTGCCGAAGCAACGATTGGTGAAGTTGTTACGCGGCCGATGTGAGGCCGCGCATAGGACCCACGTCACTTACGAAGCCGGCTAGTGGATGCCTAAGGGCCACATGAGTGGTCATGAGCGCGGACCGTCCCGTTCGAGCGCTCCCCTGATCCACTACCCGGCTTCGTACGTCACTCCTTTGCCACGGGATTTTGCGGCCGCTAAGAATTGCACTCGTCCCCGACGGAGATGCGAACCGTCGCTTCCGTCTCGTCCTCCGTGAGGACTCCAGCGATTCGAAGAGGTACGACTGAATGTCCGCGTCCAGCATCACCCGCCGTATTCGCTGCCTGAACAAGACCCAGAAGCTCTCCGTGGCGGGCGTCTCCGCTGTCGCCGCCGCCGCTCTCTCGCTCTCCCTCGTCCCGGCCCACGCCGAGACGCCGGCCAAGCCGCAGACCGACCCGCAGGCCGCTTCCGCCGCTCCGGTGGCCTTCAGCCTCACCCCCAGTGCCCCACAGGCCAGGACCATCCAGGCCAGCATCATCGAGCAGCACTCCACCGCCGAGAATCTGGTGAAGGCCGCTGACGCCGCCAGGGCGAAGCAGGCCGCCGCGGCCAAGGCGAAGGTCGAGGCCGCCGCGAAGGCCGAGGCCGCTGCCAAGGCGAAGGTCGAGGCCGCCGCGAAGGCGAAGGCTGAGGCGAAGGCCAAGGCCGATGCCGCGAAGCGGTCCACCGAGGTCACCACGCGCTCCGTCGCCCGTACTCCGGTCTACGCCAACAACCTGGACGGCTGGATCTCCGAGGCGCTGGCCATCATGAAGGCCAAGGGCATCCCGGGTTCGTACGACGGTCTGCACCGCAACATCATGCGGGAGTCCACCGGCAACCCGAACGCGATCAACGGCTGGGACGTCAACGCCCAGAACGGCACCCCGTCCTGCGGTCTGCTGCAGGTCATCCAGCCGACGTTCAACGCGTACCACGTCCCCGGTACCTCGATGAACATCTACGACCCGGTCGCCAACATCACCGCCGCGGCCAACTACGCCGCCGACCGGTACGGCTCGATCGACAACGTCAACAGCGCGTACTGATCGACGCGGCACGGCATCGCGCACAGGCATACGCCGAAGGGCGGCACCCGACCCGGGATGCCGCCCTTCGGCGTTCCGTGTGCGCGGTGCTCGCGTCTACTTGCGCATGACCTCGGGCTCGTGGCGGCGCAGCAGTCGTGCGACCGCGAAGCCGCAGATGACGCCGAGGAACAGCAGCACCGAGATGTTCATTCCCCACTGACCCGCCGTGTGCTCCCACAGCGGGTCCAGGTCGGTCGGGTTCTTCTGGTCCCACGGCGGCATCAGGTGCGACAGGTCGAGCGTCGCGCCCGCGGCCGCGATGGCCCAGCGGGACGGCATCAGCCACGCGAACTGCTCCAGGCCGGGCGATCCGTACACCTGGAAGAGGATGCCGGTGAAGACGACCTGGACGATCGCGAACATGACCAGCAGAGGCATGGTCTTCTCGGAGGTCTTCACCAGCGAGGAGATAACCAGACCGAACATCATCGAGGTGAAGCCGAGCGCGGTGACCGTCACGCAGAGCTCGACGGCCGGCGGCATGATCAGACCCCCTTCGGGCAGATCGCGGGTGGCGAAGCCGATGCCGCAGATGATGACGCCCTGGATGGCCGTGATCACGCCGAGGACGATCACCTTGGACATCAGATAGGCGGAGCGGGAGAGGCCGGTGGCCCGTTCCCGTTCGTAGATGACGCGTTCCTTGATCAGTTCTCGTACGGAGTTGGCCGCACCGGAAAAGCACATGCCGACCGCGAGGATCAGCATGATCGTTCCGGCATCTCCGTTGAACCGGGACGGCGGCTTCGGCGGGGCCAGGCCGAAGTCGGCCGGGATGACCACGCTGACGATGCCGAGCACCGCGGGAAGGATCACCATCAGACCCATGAAACCCTTGTCGGACGCGATCACCGACACGTATCTGCGCATCAGCGTCCACAGCTGCGTCCCCCAGCCCTGCGGCTTCGGCGGGCGCATCTGCTGCGGGGGCGGCATGTGTACGGACTGTGCGGCGACGGCGTCGATGTCCGCGGCGTACATCTGGTAGTGCTGCGAACCGCGCCAGCGGCCGGCCCAGTCGTAGTCGC
This sequence comes from Streptomyces sp. NBC_00873, assembly GCF_045207415.1. NCBI lineage: Bacteria > Bacillati > Actinomycetota > Actinomycetes > Kitasatosporales > Streptomycetaceae > Streptomyces > Streptomyces sp. NBC_00873. The sequence continues at coordinate 7,063,016 of NZ_CP108803.1, read as the reverse complement.
GGTAGTTCTCGAAGGCGGAGAAGACGTCGGCCCAGGTCGTGTAGCCGAAGAAGTTGAGCGCTTCCTCCGGCGGACCGAAGTAGGCGACGGAACCGCCGGGCGCCATGACGAGCAGTTTGTCGCAGATCGCCAGCTCGGCGACGGAGTGCGTGACGACGAGGACCGTACGGCCGTCGTCGGCGAGGCCGCGCAGCAGCTGCATGACGTCGCGGTCCATGCCCGGGTCGAGGCCGGAGGTCGGCTCGTCCAGGAAGATCAGCGACGGCTTGGTGAGCAGCTCCAGGGCGACCGAGACACGCTTGCGCTGGCCACCGGAGAGCGAGGTGACCTTCTTGTCCTTGTGGATGTCGAGCTTGAGCTCGGCGAGGACCTCGTGGATCCGGGACTGGCGCTCGGCCTCGGTGGTGTCCGCGGGGAAGCGGAGCTTGGCCGCGTACTTGAGGGCCTTGGTGACAGTGAGTTCCTTGTGCAGGATGTCGTCCTGCGGGACCAGCCCGATGCGCTGGCGCAGCTCGGCGAACTGCTTGTACAGGTTCCGGTTGTCGTAGAGGACGTCCCCCTGGTTGGCGGGCCGGTAGCCGGTGAGCGCCTTGAGCAGGGTGGACTTGCCGGAACCCGAGGGGCCGATGACCGCGATCAGCGACTTCTCCGGGACGCCGAACGAGACGTCCTTGAGGATCTGCTTCCCGCCGTCGACCGTCACCGTGAGGTGGCGGGCGGAGAAGGAGACCTCACCGGTGTCGACGAACTCTTCCAGCCGGTCGCCGACCAGGCGGAAGGTCGAGTGACCGACACCGACGATGTCGTTCGGGCCGATCAGCGCGGAGCCGGACTTCTGGAGCGGCTGACCGTTGACGTAGGTGCCGTTGTGGGAACCGAGATCGCGGATCTCGAAGCGGCCGTCGGGTGTCGCGTGGAACTCGGCGTGGCGGCGCGAGACCTGGAGGTCGGAGACGACGAGTTCGTTCTCCAGCGCACGACCGATGCGCATGACCCTGTCCAGGGCCACCTGGTGGAACGTCGTCGGGCTGCGGTCTCCGTAGACCGGCGGAGCCCCCGCGGCACCACCGGGTCCGCCCGCGGCGGGCGGCTTCGCCACGCCCTGCTGGTGCGGGACATGAGGCTGCTGCGGCGCGCCCTGCTGCTGCCATGCCTGCTGCTGGTGCGCTGCGGGGTCCTGCTGCTGCCCCGGCCGGCCCGCGCCGCCCTGCTGGGGCTGCTGAGCGGGGGCCTGCTGCGCGCCCGCGCCCTGACCGCTGTACACATCGGCGGCCGCGGCGGCGCCGCTGAAGCTCAGCCTCGGTCCGTCAGTGGCGTTGCCCAGGTGCACGGCCGAGCCCGGCCCGATTTCCATCTGGTGGATGCGCCGGCCCTGTACATAGGTGCCGTTGGTGGAACCGTGGTCCTCGATGAACCAACTCCGGCCCGCCCAGCTGATCGTGGCATGCCGCCACGAAACCCTGGCGTCGTCGATCGTCAGGTCGCCCTGTGGATCACGACCGAGGGTGTATGGCCTGGACGGATCGAGCGTCCAGGTCCTTCCATTCAATTCCAGTACGAGTTCCGGCACTCCGCGCCCCACTAGTTGTCCCCCGAGTTACCCCCGTCGCAGGGAGTCTAGGGATGCTGAACATCGTGGGGAACTATTCCAGGAGCTGTCCCCGATACGAAAGTCGGGCGGGGTCAAGATCGAATCGAGACCTTCCTGCGACGCACCGTTGACGGGGGAGAAACAGGCTCGGAGAGTAGTAAGCGCCCACGAGTGCGCACGGATCATGAGTGACCAGGTCAACTCAGGGCATCTCGGTGCGGATTGAGGGGGTCCTGATGGCGAGGTACGCACGCGGGAGCGGGGGCCGCAGTGCGGGGCGTATCCCGTGGGGGGACGTGGTGTTGGCGTCCATCGCCTCGGTCAGCTGGGCGATGGCCGGGATGGCGGGGACGGCGGCCCTCGGGCTGCATCTGCTCGGGGCCGACTCGGCCGGGGCGCTGGGACCGATGACGGCGGCCGTCATGGTGCTGGGAGCGGGTGGATCGGTCTCTCCGTCCGGCGATGTCGAGGCGTTCGGGCTGGACGGCGCCGAGGCGCACACCGCTCTCGCCGTCACACCGCTCGGGGTGGGGCTGGTCGGCGCCCTGCTGCTCTCCCTTTTCTTCCTGCGGTCGTTGCGCGGGGTGGGAGTGGTGGTCTCCGGTGCCGAACTCGCGGTCCGTGCAGGGGTGGTGGCGGTCATGTTCGTCGCCGTGCTCGGCGGGCTCGCCTGGGCAGGTCACGACGTCGTGACGATCGACGGCGGGGCGCTGGGGCCGGCCGGGATACCAGGGGCGGGAGGAGGTGGCGGTCTGCCCGGCGGGCTCGGCGATCTGGGCGATCTGGGTGGGCTGTTGCCGGACCGGCTGGCGGATCTCGCACGAGCGCAGGCACAGGTCGGGTTCACCGTCGACTCATCCAAGTCCCTTGCAGGTGGCGCGTGTTGGGTTCTCGGAGTGCTGGTCATCGCCCTACTCGCCTCGCGCCGCACCCCGTTGCCGTCCGGGCTGGCACGGTTGGACCGGACGGTGCGGCCTGCGGCGTCCGCGGTCGTGTCGGTGCTGCTGATCGCGGTGGTCGCCGGCTGCGCGGCCGCGGCGTACGCGGCGGTCGGCGACGCCCACCCGAAACGGATCGCGGGCGCCGCGCTGCTCGGGGCGCCGAACGGGGCGTGGCTCGGGGTGCCGATCGGCCTCTTCGTGCCGTGGGACGGTCAGGCGACCGGTGAGCTGGCCAAGGTGCTGCCCGATCCGCTGGACGAGCTGTTACGGGTGTCCGCCGACGAGCCGGTGACGGTCGGGCGGTTGGCCGGGCTGGACGGCCGGGTCTGGCTGCTGACGGTCGCCGCCGCAGTGATGATGCTGTACGCGGGGGTGCTGGCCGCGACCCGCACGCCCCGGGGGGAACTGACCGGGACCGGGTTCGTGGGGCGGTGTGCGGTGCGGCTCGGAGGCGTCACAGCGTCGGCACTGGCGCTCCTGGTGTGGCTGACGCAGGTGTCCGCGGATGCGTCGCTGTCGGTGCTGGGCTTCGACGCGTTCGGCGCCGGGATCGAGCTGCACGGGCGGACGGGGACGGCTGCCTTGCTGGGTGCGGTGTGGGGTGCGGGCGCGGGTGCGGTGGGGGCGGCGGTGGCCTGGTTGGCGGGGGCGGTTCCGTCGGCGGCGGGGCCGGCCGGCGGTGGCGGAGGCAGCGGTGGCGGTGGGGGACCCGGACCGTACACACCGTCGCGGGTGTACCGGCCGTCGCACGACGAGACCAATCCGTATCTGCGTCCGTATCCGGATCCGGCGAGGGACGGGATTCACGGTGCGCCGACGGTGGTGGGGCCGATCGGTCCGCCCGTACGGCCGGCAGTGCCGCCGCCGGGGCCCGGGCCCGGGCCGGGGGACGTGGAAGGGTTGCCGCCGTCCGGCCGCCCGCCCGGGGCCGGCTGACCGCGTTGTCCGCGACGGCCGGACGGACCCGGGAGCGCGTCCGGCCCGATGGCGGCCCCCGGACGGGGCGCGATCCTGCCTTGAGAACATGCGGGACCCCCGGACGGGCTTGAATGTCCCACCGCATAGAACACGCGTCGTGTGGGGCTGCTCACTCCCGCCGGGGACAGGGGCCGGTCCGATCGGCCGGGGACCGTTTCCGCTGTCCGGTCCGCGGGACGGGGGTTCGAGGGCGTGATGGGGACCGATACGGTGGGAACACCATGAGCGCATCTCAGTCCCCTCAGTCCTCCCCGTCTCCCGAGCCCTCTGAGGCCCCTGAGTCCCGTCAGGGCACCGACACCCCCACCCTTCTCGTGAAGATCTTCGGGAAGGACCGTCCGGGAATCACCGCCGGGCTCTTCGACACGCTCGCCGCCTATGCGGTCGATGTCGTCGACATCGAGCAGGTCGTCACCCGTGGCCGCATCGTTCTGTGCGCACTGGTCACCGCCCCCACCGCGGGCGGTACCACCGAGGGCGACCTGCGGGCGACCGTGCACAGCTGGGCCGAATCGCTGAAGCTGCAGGCCGAGATCATCTCCGGTACGGGTGACAACCGGCCGCGTGGATACGGGCGCTCCCATGTGACCGTGCTCGGACACCCGCTGACCGCCGAGTCGACCGCCGCCATAGCGGCCACGATCACGTCGACCGGCGGCAACATCGACCGGATCTTCCGGCTGGCGAAGTACCCGGTCACGGCCGTCGAGTTCGCCGTGTCCGGCACCGGAACCGCGGAGCTGCGGACCGCGCTGGCGACCGAGGCCGCCGGCATCGGCGTCGATGTGGCGGTCGTGTCCGCCGGGCTGAGCCGCCGGGCGCAGCGGCTGGTTGTCATGGATGTCGACTCGACGCTGATCCAGGACGAGGTCATCGAGCTGTTCGCGGCGCACGCCGGCTGTGAGGACAAGGTCGCCGAGGTGACCGAGCAGGCGATGCGTGGCGAGCTCGACTTCGAGCAGTCGCTGCACGCGCGGGTGGCGCTGCTGGCGGGGCTCGATGTGTCGGTGGTGGAGAAGGTGCGCGCCGAGGTGCGACTGACCCCCGGTGCGCGCACGCTGATCCGTACGCTGAAGCGGCTCGGCTATCAAGTGGGCGTCGTCTCCGGCGGGTTCACCCAGGTCACGGACGACCTGAAGGAACGGCTCGGGCTCGACTTCGCCTCTGCCAACACTCTGGAAGTGGTCGACGGCAAGCTCACCGGACGGGTCGTCGGCGACGTCGTGGACCGGGCGGGCAAGGCCCGGCTGCTGCGCAGTTTCGCCGAGCAGGCCGGGGTGCCGCTGGCGCAGACCGTCGCGATCGGTGACGGTGCGAATGACCTGGACATGCTGAACACGGCCGGTCTCGGGGTCGCCTTCAACGCCAAGCCGGTCGTCCGCGAGGCCGCGCACACCGCGGTGAACGTGCCGTTCCTGGACACCGTGCTGTATCTGCTCGGGATCACCCGTGAAGAGGTCGAGGCGGCCGACGGCGGCGCCTGACCGATCCACCGCTCCGTGTACGCGGATGGGCCCGGCACCTCACCCGTGCCGGGCCCATCCGCCTACGACGTCGCGATCAGTCGTTCGGCGTCCAGTACTCGATCAGCTTGCCCACACCGTGCTCCACGCCCTTCCAGGAACCGGAGAACTCGACGACGGCGAACGCGGCGGTCGGGAATCCGCCGTGGGTCATCCGGGCCAGGGTGTCGCCCGCCGCCGATGCGGAGAGGGCGTCGGCGAGAGCGTGCATCCCTGGGTTGTGGCCGATGATCAGCAGGTTCCGCACTTCATCGGGGGTCTCGTTGATCAGGGCGATCAGCTCGCCGAGCGAGGCCTCGTAGAGCCGCTCCTCGTACACGGTCTTGGGACGCTTCGGCATCTCGTGTACCGCCAGCTTCCAGGTCTCGTGCGTCCTGACGGCGGTCGAGCAGAGGGCCAGATCGACGACAATGCCGGAATCGACGAGTTTGCGGCCTGCCACCGGCGCATCCTTACGGCCGCGCTCCGCGAGCGGCCGCTCGTGGTCGGAGTCCTGCGACCATTCCGCCTTTGCGTGTCTGAGAAGGACGATCCTGCGAGGTGTATCGACGCTCATACACCTCAGCTTCGCATGAAATGTTCCGCCCGTCGCAGGGTGTTGAAGGGCTCCCCCGCCGCGGGTGAACGCCCTCAGAGGATCAGCAGGTCCACGATTCGCTGAAGCAACCGGCCGATCGCCGGGTCGGCCGTCGCCGCGTGAGCCTGGCCGGATCCCACCATCATCAGCAGGAGGGCGGCGAACGCCACCGAGGGGAGCGCGATGGCCCACCACGGCAGCCGGACCTCGACGCCGGCCGACGCGGGGCGGGGGGACCGGGTGTACGTACGGGCCGACATGTCCGCCTCCGTGGGTCATCGGTTCTGATACCTGAAACCTACGGATCCGGCGGCGCCCGTCCCATCCGGTGACCCACCCACTTCACCCTGACCCTGGCCCCCTAGGGGATGGTGGTGCTAGCCCCACCCTCCCCGGCGGGGACGTCGGGGCGTGGCACCGGGCAGGTGTCAGGGAGAGGCGATCGAAGCGATCACTCCGATGATCACCGTGATCAGGAGCATCACTCCGAGCACGAGGAGAAGCTTCTTCTGACCGTTCTGAGGATTTGGATCGAGCACTGGCATGGGGCCAGTCTCGCATCTCAGCTTTCGTCCTCGATCGTCCGGTCCCGCCCGGCCAGAATTCCCGCCGCCATCTGCGGCACCATGAGGCCCGCCATCAGCGCGATCGGCAGCCCCCACCCGCCGCTGTGCTGGTAGAGCACGCCGACCAGCAGCGGGCCGGGGATCGAGATCAGATAGCCGGTGGACTGGGCGAACGCCGAAAGCCGGACCACTCCGGCACCGCTGCGGGACCGCATGCCGATCATGGTGAGGGCGAGCGGGAAGGCACAGTTGGCAATGCCGAGGAGGAGCGCCCAGGCCCAGGCGCCGCCCGCCGGTGCGAGATAGAGACCGGCGTAGCCGATGAGGCCGCAGGTGCCGAGTACGACGACGATCGGGCCCTGGTTCCGCATCCGGGCGGCGGCCCGAGGGATGACGAAGGCGAGCGGCACACCCATGGCCATGGTCACGGCGAGCAGCACCCCCGCCGTACCGGCGGAGACCCCGGCGTCGCGGAAGATCTGCGGCATCCAGCCCATGGTGATGTACGCGGCCGTGGCCTGGAGGCCGAAGAAGCAGGCGAGGGCCCAGGCGGTGCGGGAGCGGGTGATCCGCAGGGCCGGGGCGTCCTGGTGCCGCTGGGCGGCGGGCTGTCCCTGGGCGCCGCGCCGGTCCCGTACCAGCGGGATCCAGGGCAGGATCGCCGCCGCTGCGAGCACGGCCCAGATCCCCAGACCGGCCTTCCAACTGCCGCCGAGCGCATCGGTCATGGGCACGGTGACGGCCGCGGCCAGTGAGGTGCCGAGGGCCAGCGCCATGGAGTAGAGGCCGGTCATGGAGCCGACCCGGTCCGGGAACCAGCGCTTGACGATCACCGGCATCAGGACATTGCTGACGGCGATGCCCATGAGCGCGAGGGCGCTGGCGGCGAGAAAACCGGCTGTGGAGCCGACGAGGGGCCGGATCAGCAGTCCGGCCGTGATGGCGACCATGCCGGCGCAGACGACCGCGACGGGGCCGAAGCGACGGGCGAGGCGCGGCGCCATGATGCCGAAGACGGCGAAGCAGAGCGGCGGTACGGAGGTGAGGACACCGGCGACGCTGCCGCTCATGTGCAGCCCGTCCCGTACCTCTTCGAGGAGGGCGCCGAGGCTGGTGATGGCGGGGCGGAGGTTGAGCGCGGTGAGGACGAGACCGACGGTGACCAGGCGGAGGAGCCAGGGGGCGGGGCCTGCGGCGGCCGGCGGGGCCGGGGCGTCCAGGGGGATGTTCGCCACGGTGGTGTGCCTGTTCAGGGTCAGGGACTGGCGCTGGGTCTCGTCGTCGGGCATGGGGCCCATCATAGAATCATGGGATGATTGATTGTCCAATCGTCTGAGAAACTTCGGAAACCCGCAGACCCGAGAATCCCGAGACCCAAGGAACCGAGCAAGGAGCATCATGGCACTGACGTCTCCGCGACGTTCGGCACTCGCCGACCAGGTGATCGCCCAGCTGAGGAATCAGATCACCTCGGGCGAGTGGCCCGTCGGTTCGCGGATTCCGACCGAACCCGAGCTGGTCGAGCAGCTGGGGGTGGCCCGCAACACCGTCCGCGAGGCGGTGCGCGCGCTCGCGCACAACGGGCTGCTGGACATCCGTCAGGGGTCGGGCACGTATGTCGTCGCCACCAGCGAACTGGCCGGGGTGATGCACCGCCGTTTCGCTTCCGCCGACCCGCGCCATGTCGCCGAGCTGCGCTCGACACTGGAGTCGTCGGCGGCCCGGCTGGCGGCCGTCCGGCGCACCGAGCGGGATCTGAAGCAGCTGGACGCTCTCATGGCGCGCCGCGAGGAGACCTGGGCCGCGGGGGACGCGGAGGCGTTCGTGGCGGCGGATGCGACGCTGCATCTGGCCGTGGTCGCCGCCTCGCACAATGACGTACTGACGGGTCTCTATGCCGATCTGGGGGATCTGCTGCGCGACTATCTGCGGGTCGATGTAGGGCACGAACTGCGGCCGGAGAACCATATGGACCATGGGCGACTGGTCGAGGCGATCCGGGCAGGTGACGCGGAGACCGCGGCCGCCGAGGCGGCGAGTCACGCACTGAGCTGTCTGGTGGAACGGGGATGACCCGGAGGGATGGATCTATATCCGCCGGTGGGTGACCCAGGCGGAGGCGACTTCCTTCCAGCAGCGGTCGTCGAGCCGCACCGTCTGTCCGGGTGCGACGTCGACGGGTATGCCGTCCGCGTCGATGTCCCACCAGCGGCCGCATTCGGTGTGCAGCTGTACCCGGTCGATGGAGGGATACGGGTTGTGGCAGTAGGCGACCACCTGGGAGCCCTGGACCGTCGTACGGCAGTCGGCGCCGGAGGGGTCGGGCGTAGGGCCGGCGGGTGCGGACGCTCCGGCGCCTATCCGCCCCACGACGGATATGCCGATGGGGGCGGCAACTGCGACGGCGACGGCCGAGGCCGCCAGCAGGGCCCAGGTTCGGCGACGTGTGGGGCGCACAGCGATCACCTCCGCAGCCTGACCAAAAGTCCGGTTCCACCACATTCTGCGGTGGATCGACCGTCTTTTCGACTTGAGCGGGGGAAGACCGGGCGGAGACGCACGACGGCCGCGCACCACCCGCTCGGAGGTGGTACGCGGCCGGTTCGTGCCGGGTCGTACGAGGTCAGGCACCCATCATGTGCACGCCACCGTCGACGTGGATGATCTCACCCGTGGTCTTCGGGAAGAAGTCCGAGAGCAGGGCGACGACGCCGCGGCCGGCCGGCTCCGGGTCGGCCATGTTCCAGGACAGCGGGGAGCGGGTGTTCCACACGTCCGCGAGCTCCGAGAAGCCCGGGATGGACTTGGCGGCCATCGAGCCGATCGGTCCGGCGGAGATCAGGTTGCAGCGGATGTCGTCCTTGCCCAGGTCACGGGCGAGGTAGCGGGAGGTGGCCTCCAGCGCGGCCTTGGCCGGGCCCATCCAGTCGTACTGCGGCCAGGCGAACTGTGCGTCGAAGGTGAGGCCGACGATCGAGCCGCCCTCGCTCATCAGCGGCTTGCAGGCCATGGCGAGCGACTTCAGCGAGAACGCCGAGACGTGCATCGCGGTGGCGACGGACTCGAACGGGGTGTTCAGGAAGTTGCCGCCGAGCGCGTCCTGCGGCGCGAAGCCGATGGAGTGGACGACGCCGTCCAGCGAACCGAGCTCCTCACGGACCAGCCCTTCGAGCCGGTCCAGGTGCTCGGTGTTGGTCACGTCCAGCTCGATGACCTTGGCGGGCTTGGGCAGCTTCTTGGCGATGCGCTCCGTCAGCGTGGGCCGGGGGAAGGCGGTCAGGATGACTTCGGCACCCTGCTCCTGGGCCACCTTGGCGGTGTGGAAGGCGATGGACGACTCCATCAGCACACCGGTGATGAGGATGCGCTTGCCGTCGAGAATTCCGATCATGGTGGTCAGTGACCCATGCCCAATCCGCCGTCAACGGGGATGACGGCTCCAGTGATGTACGACGCGTCGTCGGAGGCGAGGAAGCGCACCGCGGCGGCGATCTCCTCGGGCTGCGCGTAACGGGCCAGCGGCACCTGGGCGACGATGCCCTTGCGCTGCTCCTCGGTGAGCGCCTGGGTCATGTCGGTGTCGACAAAACCGGGCGCGACGACGTTGAAAGTGATGTTCCGCGAGCCGAGCTCACGCGCCAGCGACCGGGCGAAGCCGACCAGGCCGGCCTTGGACGCGGCGTAGTTGGCCTGCCCCGCCGAGCCGAGAAGGCCGACGACGGAGGAGATGAGGACGACGCGGCCCTTCTTGGCGCGCAGCATGCCGCGGTTGGCACGCTTGACGACCCGGAAGGTGCCGGTGAGGTTGGTGTCGAGTACGGACGTGAAGTCCTCCTCGGACATCCGCATCAGCAACTGGTCCTTGGTGATACCGGCATTGGCGACCAGCACCTCGACCGGACCGTGCTTCTCCTCGATCTCCTTGTATGCCTGCTCCACCTGCTCGGCGTCGGTGATGTCGCACCGGACGGCCAGGACCCCCGCTTCGGTGAGGACCTGGGGCGGCTCGCCCGAGCGGTACGTGATCGCGACCTTGTCGCCGTTGTCGGCGAAAACGCGGGCGATGGCGAGGCCGATGCCCCGGTTTCCTCCGGTGACGAGAACCGAGCGGCTCAACGGATCACCCTTTCGATAGCGGTCTGGTACCTCGAAAACCTATCGGTACCAGGCGCTTCCCAAGGACTCGGCCCCTGACAGTGGCGTCCGCGAGGCACTGTGGGGTTCCTACAGTCGGCAGCGGCCCGGCCTCATTCCATCATTCCGGGCGCATGCACGGACAGGTCCTCTTCCCTCGCCGTTTCCAGTATTCGCTTGTCGTACGTGATCAGGGAGTCAAGGGCTCCGCCGATGACGAGCGCGCTCGCGACGTGGATGGCATCGAGGGGTCTCAGGGCCCCGGAGACCCTGGTGGCCAGGTCCCGGACCTCTTCGGTCAGCAGAATCTCGGTGACCATCCCGTCCAGATCCGACAGCGCGTCGGGGAAGGGTCCGACCTTGTCGAGCTGCCGGACGGTCTCGACGATGCCGATGGTGCTGGTGGCCAAGGGCAGCCCGGGCCGGTCGGACAGGAAGGTCCTGAGCTCGGCGGCACCCGTCCTGCCCGTGACCAGAGTGATGAGCGCCGAGGAATCCATGTAGATCAACGGTCGTCCTCCTCACGTTCGGCCAGAAGGAGCTCCAGCGGATCGGGGGCGCCTGAGGGGAGGTCGTATCGCGGGAAGTGGTCGAGGTCCGAGGTGGTCGCGGCCTTGAGCCGGATCTTTCCCTGGGCCACCAGGTCCGCATAACGGGAAACCGTCCCGGAACCGGGCAGCAGTATGACGATCACCTTGCCGTGCCGGGTGACCTGGACCGCCTCCCCCTTCTCCACGCGGGCGAAGACGGCGCTGGGGTTGTACGAGAACTCTCGGACGGAGATCGAGCTCATGGGACTTCCTTCACGTGCAACCCAGAAAGTACCTACACTTGTGGATTGTACCTACGCATACCGGCCGATATGGTAAGAATCAGCCCGCAAGCGACACGGCCCGGCACTGCCGCACATCCACCCCCCACGTCGCGATGCTCATCCGGCGGGACACGGGACACGACATCGGATCTGCTTACCGATCGACGACCGCACGACATGCCAGCCCGGCGCGAGCAGATCCAGCAACGCGAGACCACGGCCTGCCTCTGCCTCTGCATCGTGCAGCGCAATGCCGCGACGGCGCGGCAGGGTACGAGGATCCGGGTCGTGGACGTTCACCGCGATCCCGAATGCCGCGGCGTACACCTCCACGACCACAGGAACATGGTCCCCGCACGCCCGGACGGCGTTCCCGACCAGTTCCGAGACAACGAGCTGGGCGACATCGGCGGCGTCCACGGGCACGTCCAGTTCCGCCAGAGCCTTGGCGGTCAGCTCACGTACGGAGCGGAGATTCGGGCCGGACGCGTTGATGTGAGCCGCGAAGCCGCGACTCCGGTGACGGATGTAGGAGCCCGGGGAGGGCGGAGGAAATTGCGGATCCTGATCGTCCTCGTCGGCCATGCCGAACATGACACCTCCAGACTGCGGTGCACGACCGCGCTCGCTCTCTTGCTCTGATCTACAACTCACACCTTGTCGAGCCAACTTGAGCGTAGGAACAACAATCCATGCAATCGACTCGCAAGTTTGTCACCCGATTTGATTGCTCGATGGCCTGTCTCGTCGACTTGCTTAGGCGGCACTGTCAGACTCTGGGCATGCCAAACGCGCGACCAATTCCAACTGTTCGACGGCGCCGACTCGGCGAAGCTCTCCGCAGGTACCGAAACGCAGCCGGCCTCACCCTTGACTCGGCAGCCGAAGCGCTCGGGTGGCTCGGCCCCAAGCTGTCGCGGATCGAGACGGCCAACGGTCATGTCCGGCCGACCGAAGTTGCCGAGTTGCTCAGGGTGTACGGGATCGAGGACCGGGAAGTGGTCGCGGCCCTGGAGGGGCTCGCCAAGGACGCTCGCAAACAAGGCTGGTGGCAGACGTACAGCAGCATCGTGTCGCCCACGTACGCGGACTACATCTCACTCGAATCCGATGCCGAGAGCGTGCGTGAATTCGCCCCGCTCCTCATCCCCGGACTCCTTCAAACTGCCGCGTACGCGCGGGAGACCATCGCCGCGAACGCAATCACGCGTGGGCCCGAGGAGGTCGCAGCACTCGCGGAGGTCCGCCAGGCCCGTCAGGCTGTACTCACACGCCCCTCAGGATCGCTGAAGCTCTGGGCGATCATCCATGAGGCCGTGCTCCACCAGCGGTTCGCCGCACGGCCGACTACTATGCGCGAGCAACTGCGCAGGTTGCTTGACGTGTCGGAGATGCCTCACGTGACGCTCCAAGTGATGCCACTCAATGCCACGCCTCACCCAGGCACCATCGGCGGCTTCAGTCTCGTCGGCTTTCCTGGCCCAATGCCTGATGTCGTTCTGCTGGAGAATCTCATCGGGTCGTCCTACGTTGAGGGCGTCGGTGAAGTCCGAACTTTCGCCGACGCGTTCGAGCGCATCGTCGCGGCAGCGCTGCCGATGGACGACTCGCTGATGCTGATTGCCCAGATGGAAGAGAGACACCGTAAGTGAACGACGATCGCAAAGCGGCGCTGTACGCGCACGACCTCTCCGCGGTTGCCTGGCGCAAGGCATCCGCCAGCGGCGGGGAGGGCAACTGCGTCGAGGTCGCGCAGCTTCCCGGTGGCGGCACGGCCGTGCGCGACTCGAAGAACCTCAGTCGCGCACCCCTACGCTTTACTGGCTCGGAGTGGGCCGCGTTCCTCGGCGGCATCATGGCGGACGAGCTCTGAGCGAAGGGTTAGTTCAGTTTCCCAGAAAGCGGACACCTCCCAGCGACGAGGGCCATTCGGAGGCCAGTTGGTCCCGAATGAACCACTCAGGGAAGCATGCTTAATCAACTTCGGCCCGGCCCCACCCATAGGGTGGATCCGGCTCGCGTGTTGATGTTCACGGGCGGGCACGGGAGCCGTTCGGCACCCGCCCGTTCGTCTACGTCTTCACTGGTTCAAGGGGATATCCGACCGGCACGGCCGTGTGCCGTAGTCACCTCGCGGGCGGCGACGCCGCTCCCGCGCCGGTCCCCCTGGACGTACAGGTTCTGGCCTGCACCGGCGTCCTGCACTTCCCAGCCGGCATCGGTGAGTATTCCGCGGCCGATCCATACGCCACGAGCAGGGGCATACGGGGTAGCAGAAAACCGAAGTTTCTGGACTGCCGCGCGAGCCTCGCCAGTCCGGGGTCCGGAGAGTGCGACACACCGCATGTGCTCCTGACCTGCTATCGCTCTCGCTGCTTCGGAAGGCTCGAGGCTGCCGGAAGCCGTTCGAGTGACGTGGCCGAACTCCGTGCCCAGTCACGAGTGTTCCGAACCTGCGAGGAATCCTCGTTTCGCACCCACGCCGAATTCTCCGGGCGAGAGGCGTACGGCCGTGCTTCACTTCCGTCTGGTGGATTCAACGACGTGAGCGAAAAGGGGAGGCCGCACATGGCCCATGCCATCGATCAGGGGTTTCTGGCCCTGCCGCTACGGGCCCTCGCCGACGCGGCGCTCGCCCGGGCCCGCGCGCTGGGCGCCACACATGCGGACTTCCGGTTCGAGCGGGTGCGCAGCGCGTCCTGGCGGCTGCGGGACGCCCGGCCCTCCGGGACCTCGGACACCACCGACCTCGGGTACGCGGTGCGGGTGGTGCACGGCGGGGCGTGGGGGTTCGCGTCCGGGGTGGATCTGACCATGGACGCCGCGGCGAAGGTGGCGTCCCAGGCGGTCGCCATGGCAAAGCTCTCGGCGAAGGTGATCGCGACGGCGGGCTCGGACGAGCGCGTGGAGCTGGCGGACGAGCCGGTGCACGGTGAGCGGACCTGGGTCTCGGCGTACGAGATCGACCCGTTCTCCGTACCGGACGAGGAGAAGGCGGGGCTGCTCGCCGAGTGGAGCAGCCGGCTCCTGGGCGCCGAGGGCGTCGCGCATGTGGACGCCTCGCTGATGACCGTCCACGAGAACAAGTTCTACGCGGACACGGCGGGCACCGTCACCACCCAGCAGCGGGTCCGGCTGCACCCGCAGTTCACCGCGGTCGCCGTGGACGGAACGACGGGTGAGTTCGACTCGATGCGGACCATCGCCCCTCCGGTGGGGCGCGGCTGGGAGTACCTCACCGGAACCGGCTGGGACTGGGACTCCGAGCTGGAGCGGATCCCGGGGCTGCTCGCGGAGAAGATGCGGGCTCCGAGCGTCGAGGCGGGGACGTACGACCTGGTGGTCGACCCGTCGAACCTCTGGCTGACGATCCATGAGTCGATCGGGCATGCCACCGAGCTGGACCGGGCGCTGGGGTACGAGGCGGCGTACGCCGGTACCTCGTTCGCCACCTTCGACCAGCTGGGCAAGCTGGCGTACGGCTCCCCGGTGATGAATGTGACGGGCGACCGGACCGCCGAGCACGGACTCGCGACCATCGGGTACGACGACGAGGGTGTCGAGGGCCAGTCCTGGGACCTGATCAAGGACGGGACGCTGGTCGGCTACCAGCTGGACCGGCGGATCGCGAAGCTGACGGGTCTCGGCCGGTCCAACGGGTGCGCGTACGCGGACTCGCCGAGCCATGTCCCCGTGCAGCGGATGGCGAACGTGTCGCTGCAGCCGGACCCGGGCGGCCTGTCCACCGAGGATCTGATCGGCGGGGTGGAGCGCGGCATCTATGTGGTCGGCGACCGGTCCTGGTCGATCGACCAGCAGCGCTACAACTTCCAGTTCACCGCGCAGCGGTTCTTCCGCATCGAGAACGGCAAGCTGGCCGGACAGCTGCGCGACGTCGCGTACCAGGCGACGACGACGGACTTCTGGGGCTCGATGGAGAAGGTCGGCGGCCCGCAGACGTACGTCCTGGGCGGCGCCTTCAACTGCGGCAAGGCCCAGCCGGGCCAGGTCGCGGCCGTCTCGCACGGCTGCCCCTCCGCCCTCTTCCGAGGCGTGAACATCCTCAACACGACGCAGGAGGCGGGCCGATGAGCCGCGTCAGCAAGCCGTACGAGATCGTCGAGCGCGCGCTCGAACTGTCCACCGCCGACGGCTGTGTCGTCATCGCCGACGAGGAGTCCTCCGCCAATCTGCGCTGGGCGGGCAACGCGCTCACCACGAACGGGGTGACGCGGGGGCGGACCCTGACCGTCATCGCGACCGTCGACGGCGCCGAGGGGGCCGCTTCCGGAGTCGTGTCGCGGTCCGCCGTCACCGCCGAGGACCTGGAGCCGCTGGTGCGGGCCGCCGAGGCCGCCGCCCGTGGCGCAGGTCCGGCCGAGGACGCGCAGCCGCTGATCACCGGTGTGCCGTCGTCTCCCGATTTCACGGACGCGCCGGCCGAGACGGGTTCCGACGTGTTCGCGGAGTTCGCCCCGGCACTCGGTGACGCCTTCGCCCGCGCCCGGGCCGGCGGGCGCGAGCTGTACGGCTTCGCGCACCACCAGCTGACCTCGACGTATCTGGGCACATCGACGGGGCTGCGGCTGCGCCACGACCAGCCGAACGGCACGCTGGAGCTGAACGCCAAGTCGCCCGACCGGTCGCGTTCCGCGTGGGCGGGCCGGGCCACCCGGGACTTCAAGGATGTCGACCCGGCCGAGCTGGACGCGGAGCTGGCACAGCGGCTCGGCTGGGCGGAGCGCCGTATCGAGCTGCCCGCCGGGCGGTACGAGACGCTGCTGCCGCCGACCGCCGTGGCCGATCTGCTGATCTATCAGCTGTGGTCGTCGACGGCCCGGGACGCCGCCGAGGGCCGGACGGTCTTCTCGAAGCCGGGCGGCGGCACCCGGCTCGGCGAGAAGCTGTCCGAGCTGCCGCTCACGCTGCGCAGCGACCCGAACGCGCCGGGGCTCGAGTCGGCGCCGTTCGTGATCGCCCATGCGTCCGGCGACGGGGCCTCGGTCTTCGACAATGGTCTGCCGCTGTCGAGGACCGACTGGATCCGCGACGGCCGGCTGGACCGTCTGACCACCACCCGGCACACGGCGGAGCTGACCGGGCTGCCGGTCGCCCCCGCGATCGACAACCTGGTACTCGACGGCGGCGGTGAGCGGTCGCTGGACGAGATGGTCGCGGCGACGACCGGCCGCGCGCTGCTGCTGACCTGCCTCTGGTACATCCGGGAGGTCGACCCGGCGACGCTGCTGCTGACCGGGCTGACCCGCGACGGGGTGTATCTCGTGGAGGACGGCGAGGTGGTCGGCGAGGTGAACAACTTCCGGTTCAACGAGTCGCCCGTCGACCTGCTCTCCCGGGCGTCCGAGGCCGGCCGCACCGAGAAGACGCTGCCGCGCGAGTGGGGCGACTGGTTCACCCGGGCCGCGATGCCGGCGCTGCGGATCCCGGACTTCAATATGAGCTCGGTCAGCCTCGGCGTATGACCGCCATAGACTGACCGCGGAATCAATCGGAACCGTGCAAGGAGAGAAACGACCGTGACGGACATCGTCGACGAGCTGAAGTGGCGCGGGCTGTTCGCCCAGTCCACTGACGAGGACGCATTGCGTAAGGCGCTCGCGGACGGTCCCGTCACGTTCTATTGCGGCTACGACCCCACCGCGGCGAGCCTGCACGTCGGCCACCTGGTGCAGGTGCTCACCATGCGCCGGCTGCAGCAGGCCGGGCACCGGCCGCTCGCCCTGGTGGGCGGGGCCACCGGCCAGATCGGTGACCCGCGGCCGACGGCGGAGCGCACGCTGAACGACCCGGAGACGGTCGCGAACTGGGTGACGCGGCTGCGGTCCCAGATCGAGCCGTTCCTCTCCTTCGAGGGTGCGAACGCCGCGGTCATGGTGAACAACCTGGACTGGACCGCGGGCATGTCCGCGATCGAGTTCCTGCGGGACATCGGCAAGCACTTCCGGGTCAACAAGATGCTCACCAAGGACTCGGTCGCCCGTCGGCTGGAGTCCCAGGAGGGCATCAGCTACACGGAGTTCAGCTACCAGCTGCTGCAGGGCATGGACTTCCTGGAGCTGTACCGGCGGTACGGCTGCACGCTGCAGCAGGGCGGCAGCGACCAGTGGGGCAACCTCACCGCGGGCATCGACTTGATCCACCGCCTGGAGCCGGGCGCCGAGGTGCACGCGCTGGCCACCCCGCTGATGGTGAAGGCGGACGGGACCAAGTTCGGCAAGTCCGAGAGCGGGGCCGTCTGGCTGGACCCGGAGATGACGACGCCGTACGCGTTCTACCAGTTCTGGCTGAACGTGGACGACCGGGACATCTCGCCGTACATGCGGATCCTCAGCTTCAAGACCATGACCGAGCTGGAGGAGCTGGAGCAGCTCACCCAGGAGCGCCCGCAGGCCCGGACGGCGCAGCGCGCGCTGGCGGAGGAGCTGACGACGCTGGTGCACGGCGCCGAGCAGTGCGCGGCGGTCGTCGCGGCGTCGAAGGCGCTCTTCGGCCAGGGTGAGCTGGGCGAGCTGGACGAGGCGACGCTGAGCGCCGCGCTCTCCGAGGTGCCCCACGCGCAGGTCACCGAGCTCGGCCCGCTGGTCGACCTCCTGGTGGAGGCCGGCCTGGCGCCGAGCAAGTCGGGGGCCCGCCGCACGGTCAAGGAGGGCGGGGCCTACGTGAACAACGTCAAGGTCACGGACGGCGAGGCCGCACCGGCCCGTGAGGAACTGCTGCACGGGCGCTGGCTGGTGCTGCGCCGGGGCAAGAAGAACCTCGCGGCCATCAAGGTCATCGCCGGCTGACCGGAAACGAACACGCACTGCGGCCGGGCACGCGCCATGCGTGCCCGGCCGCGGTGCGCTGTACAGGTGCCGGATCAGGCCTTCTGTCTGGTGCCGCGCATCGACGTCCAGAGCATGTCGCCGACACCGACGACGACCACGGCGCCGATCAGCTGCAGCAGGTGGCGCGTCCAGTCGATGCCCGGGGTGTCATTGACGCCGATCCAGGTCGCGACGGAATTGCCGAGGACGCTGCCGATGATGCCGAAAATGGTCGTCAGCCAGAGCGGGATGTTCTGTTTGCCCGGCAGGATCGCCTTGGCGATCAGACCGAGGACCAGACCCACGATGATTGCCCATAGCCAGCCCATGTCGCCTCCTCATGCGGCGCGCTGTCGCGCATGTGCGCCCAGTCTCGGCCCATCGGCGGTACTCCGCATGTCGGACGGGTCCGTCCGTGCCACGGGGGTGTGGTTATGCATGGATACGGCGTGCCCCGGTCTCGAACCCGTCGGATGCCGGGCGTACCGTGGGAGCGGCTCGCGGAGAGCCCGGGGAAGGGTGGTGGACGTGATGTGGAAGCAGAGCGGGGCGGAGGTCTTCCGGATCACGGGAGCGCGGCAGAGCCTCGCGGACGATGTGCGCGGCAGGCAGCGCCGTTATGTGATCTCGATGTCCGTACGGACGGTCTCGGTGATCCTGGCCGCAGTGCTGTGGAACATCGAGAAACCTGTGGCCATCGTGGCGCTCGCCCTGGGTGCGCTGCTTCCGTACGTCGCCGTCGTCATCGCCAACGCGGGCCGGGAAACGCCCCCTTCGCTGCCCTCGACCTTCGTTTCGCCGCCCGCGCGGCCGATGCTCGACGCCGCCCCGGTGGCCGGTCCCGCGGAATCCGGACCGGCGGCCGACCGGGCCCGCGGTGGAGCGGAACCGCAAGAGCACAGTTGAGCGCACGGCACACCCGAAGCCTCAAAAAAAGCATCAGATCAATCATGTAGTTCAGGTGCACCGCACCCCGGTCCGCGTGACATACTGCCTACGCGCTCCGCATCCCCCGTCGGAGCGACAGACCGACGCCGGGCAGCTCCCCCCGTGGCTGCTCGGCGTCGTTTTTTCTCCGGCTCTCGCAGGGCCCTAGGGTTGAGTCCGTGAACTCCCCCGAACATGCCGCCGAGAGCGCCGCCACCGCACCGATCTGTTCCGCCAAGGGCTGCCGTACGGCCGCCGTATGGGTGCTGGCCTGGAACAATCCGAAGCTGCACACTCCCGAGCGCCGTAAGACCTGGCTGGCCTGCGACGAGCACCGGGAGCATCTCTCCTCGTTCCTGGGGGTTCGGGGTTTCCTGAAGGATGTCGTGACGCTGGCGGAGTGGGAGTCCTCGGCCGAGGGGCTCTGAGGCCCGTTCACCGCTGCGGCGGGGCTGGGCGGGGCTAGCCGCCGATCGCCGACATCGGGCGGTCGGGCTGCAGGAACGACGGGTCGTCCAGACCGGATCCGGCCTTTTTTCCCCACATCGCGAGACGCCAGATCCGGGCGATCTCCTCGTCCGGGGCCTCGGACCGCAGCGCGCCGCGCAGATCGGTCTCCTCGCGGGCGAACAGGCAGGTCCGCACCTGGCCGTCCGCGGTGAGCCGGGTGCGGTCGCAGGCCTGGCAGAACGGGCGGGTGACGGAGGCGATGACGCCGACCCGGTGGGGTCCGCCGTCGACGAGCCAGCGCTCGGCGGGGGCGGAGCCGCGCTCGTCCTCGCCCTCGGCGGTGAGGGCGAAGCGGGTGCGCAGCGAGGCGAGGATGTCGTCTGCCGTGATCATGCCGTCGCGCTTCCAGCCGTGCTGGGCGTCGAGCGGCATCTGCTCGATGAAGCGGAGCTCGTATCCGTGCTCCACGGCCCAGGCGAGCAGGTCGGGTGCCTCGTCCTCGTTGAGCCCCGGCATCAGCACGGTGTTGACCTTGACCGGGGTGAGGCCTGCGCCGTGGGCGGCTTCGAGGCCTGCCAGCACGTCGTGGTGGCGGTCGCGGCGGGTGAGGGTCTTGAAGACGTCGGGGCGCAGGGTGTCCAGGGAGACGTTGACCCGGTCCAGTCCGGCGGCCCTGAGGGCGGCTGCCGTGCGCTTCAGCCCGATGCCGTTGGTGGTCAGGGACATCTTGGGGCGGGGGGTCAGCGCCGCGCACTGCTCGACGATGGAGACGAGGCCGGGGCGCAGCAGCGGTTCGCCGCCGGTGAAGCGGACTTCCGTGATCCCCAGCTGGGTCACGGCGATTCGGACGAGCCGGACGATCTCGTCGTCGCTCAGCAGGTCCGGCTTGGCCAGCCACTGCAGTCCCTCTTCGGGCATGCAGTAGGTGCACCGCAGGTTGCAGCGGTCGGTCAGCGAGACACGCAGGTCGGTGGCGACCCGGCCGTAGGTGTCGATGAGCATGATGGGCCCCCTCCCCCGGTGGATCCCGGTTGCGGATCTGACTCCTTCGAGACTACGCGAGACCTGCGACACGCAGGTGGCCCGATTGCTCCGAGGTGCGGCGCGGCCGCGTCGTAGGACTCTACGACGCGGCCGCGGGAACAGCGTGGTGCGTGGCTCGAACTTCTCATTCCTTCTCGTCAGTGGGCGCCGACGCCGGTGAGGGACTTGACCTCCAGCTCGGCGTACTTGCCCTTGTCCGGCTCCTCCTTCGAGAGGAGGGAGCCGAGCCAGCCGAGCAGGAAGCCCAGCGGGATGGAGATCAGGCCCGGGTTCTCCAGCGGGAACCAGGCGAAGTCGACGCCCTTGAACATCGATGTCTTCGCGTTGCCGGAGACGACCGGTGAGAACAGCACCAGGATCACCGCGCTCGTCAGACCGCCGTAGATCGACCAGAGGGCGCCCTGGGTGGTGAACCGCTTCCAGAAGAGGCTGTAGAGGAGGGTCGGGAGGTTGGCGGAGGCGGCGACCGCGAAGGCGAGAGCCACCAGGCCGGCGACGTTCATGTCGCGGGCGAAGGCGCCGAGGATGATCGCGACCGCGCCGATGAGGACGGTGGCCCAGCGGGCGGCCCGCATCTCCTCCTTCTCGGTGGCCTTCCCCTTGCGGATGACGTTGGCGTAGATGTCGTGGGCGAAGGAGGACGAGGAGGCGAGGGTCAGACCCGCGACGACGGCGAGGATCGTGGCGAAGGCGACGGCCGAGATCACGGCGAGCAGCACCGCTCCGCCCGTCGTGCCGACCCCGCCGAGGTATTCGGCGAGCTGCGGAGCCGCGGCGTTGCCGGCCGGGTTCTTCGCCCTGATCTCGTCCGGGCCGATGAGCGCCGCGGCGCCGAATCCGAGCGCGATCGTCATCAGGTAGAAGGCGCCGATGATGCCGATCGCCCAGTTCACCGACTTACGGGCGGCCTTGGCCGTCGGGACGGTGTAGAAGCGGATCAGGATGTGCGGGAGTCCGGCGGTGCCGAGGACCAGGGCGATGCCGAGGGAGAGGAAGTCCAGCTTCGAGGTGCCGGTGGCGCCGTACTTGAGGCCGGGCTCCAGGAACGCCGCTCCGTGGCCGCTCTTCTCGGCGGCTGTGCCCAGCAGGTCGGAGATGTTGAAGTCGAACTTGAGCAGCACCAGGAAGGTCATCAGGAGGGCACCGGCGATGAGCAGGACGGCCTTGACCATCTGCACCCAGGTGGTGCCCTTCATGCCGCCGATGGTGACGTACACGATCATCAGGACGCCGACCAGGGCGACGATGAGGATCTTTCCGGCGTCGCTGGTGATGCCGAGGAGCAGCGAGACGAGCACGCCCGCGCCCGCCATCTGCGCCAGCAGGTAGAAGATCGAGACGACGATGGTGGAGACGCCCGCGGCGGTACGGACCGGACGCTGCCGCATCCGGTAGGCGAGGACGTCACCCATCGTGTAGCGGCCGGAGTTGCGCAGCGGTTCCGCGACCAGCAGCAGGGCCACCAGCCAGGCGACGAGGAAGCCGATCGAGTAGAGGAAGCCGTCGTAGCCGAAGAGGGCGATGGCACCGGCGATACCGAGGAACGAGGCGGCGGACATGTAGTCGCCGGAGACCGCGAGCCCGTTCTGGAAGGCGGTGAACTGGCGGCCGCCCGCATAGAAGTCGGAGGCGCTCCTGGTCTGCCGTCCGGCCCAGACGGTGATGCCCAGGGTCGCGGCGACGAAGACCGCGAACAGCGTGATGATCAGCGGCCGGTGCTCGGCGGTGGACGAGGCGGCGAGCTGGATCGCGGGGTGCGAGTGGTACGCGGCGCTCATGCGTCGGCCTCCATACGGGACTTGATGGCCTCGGCCTTCGGGTCGAGCTTCGTCGCGGCGTGCCGCGCGTAGAACCAGGCGATGAGGAAGGTGGTGACGAACTGGGCGAGACCGAAGACGAAGGCCACGTTGATGTTGCTGTACACCTTGGTGCCCATGAAGCCGCCGGCGTAGTTCGACAGCAGCACGTAGAGCAGGTACCAGAGCACGAACGCGATGGTCAGCGGGAAGGCGAACGAACGGTGCGCGTGGCGCAGTTCGGCGAACTCCGGGCTCTCCTGGACCTCGACGAACCGTTCTGTCGTGGGCTGGGCAGGGCCGGTGTCCGGACCGGCCTTGGGCGGCGATGCATCGGTAGCCACGGATTCTCCTCGCGACGCGGGTGCGGTGGTGGGGGTGGTGGGTTTCACAACAGAACCTCGATGTCGGGGGGTTGGTGGTGCGACTCCCCTGACAACGGCACGTGGGGCGCGGCGAAGCGGTTCACCGCGCGTTGCTGCTCCTCCGCTTCGCCCGATCGGCGGCGCACTTCGAACTGAATGTCGTCAATTCATTGATGTGCAGGATGATCAGCGATAGCTTCACCGTTCATGCACACGTCCGGACACACCTCGTGTCCGGCCGGCTGACACGGATGATGTGGAGACCCCATGGCGCATCTGGGATCCAGGCGGACCCGCGCACTGACGCTGCCCGTCGGATTGGCCCTCACTGCCTCGCTCGGCTTCTTGCCGATGAGTGCCGCATCCGCCGCCCCGTCGGACGGACTGCCCACGGCGGCGGTCTCGACGGACGGCCCGAAGCTGTCGTACGTCGTCAACACCACCCCCGTGCACAGCACGGGTGTGGTGCGCCTAGCGATAGCCGAGGCCGGCGGGACGATCGTGACGTCGTACGACCGTATAGGCGTGATCGTCGTCCACTCCTCGAACCCCGACTTCGCGAAGACCATTCGCAACACCCCGGGTGTCGAGTCGGCCGGTGCCACCCGCACCGCCCCGCTCAAGTCCGTCGCCACGACCGAGGAGGGCAGCACCGAGTTGCTGACCGCCGAGGAGGCCGCGAAGGCCGCCGCGGCCGCGGGCCCGGGCCAGGAGCCGCTGGAGCCCAACCAGTGGGACATGCGCGCCATCCAGGCCGACGAGGCCAGCAAGATCAACGATGGCAGCCCCTCGGTCACCGTCGGCGTGATCGACACCGGTGTCGACGACACCCACGTCGACCTCAAGGCGAACTTCTCCAGGGAGCAGTCGGCCAGCTGCGTCGGCGGCGTGGCGGACACGACGGACGGCGCCTGGCGTCCACAGGCCGGTGAAAGCGACCACGGCACGCACGTCGCCGGTACGATCGCCGCCGCCCGCAACGGCATCGGCGTCACCGGTGTCGCCCCCGGTGTCAAGGTGGCCGGCATCAAGGTCAGCGAGCCCGGCATTGGCTTCTTCTACACCGAGGCGGTCGTCTGTGGCTTCGTCTGGGCCGCCGAGCACGGCATCGAGGTGACCAACAACAGCTACTACGTCGACCCCTGGTACTTCAACTGCCAGGACGACCCGGACCAGAAGGCTCTGCTCGACGCCCTCACCCGCGCCACGAAGTACGCCGAGCGCAAGGGCGTCCTCAATGTCGCCGCGGCGGGCAACGAGAACTACGACCTGAACTCCGACAGCATCGTCGACACCTCCAGCCCGAACGACTCCCCTTCGGGGACGCGCACCATCGACCCCCACAAGTGCTTCGACATCCCGACCCAGCTGCCGGGCGTCGTCACGGTGTCCGCGACCGGCACGCAGGGCTTCAAGTCGTACTACTCCAGCTTCGGTCTGGGCGTCGCCGACGTGTCCGCCCCGGGCGGCGACAGGTGGCAGATCCCGGCCACCCCGGACGCCAACGGCCGTGTGCTCTCGACGGTCGTGAACGGCCAGTACGGCTACAAGCAGGGCACCTCGATGGCCACCCCGCATGTCGCGGGCGTCGCGGCCCTGCTGAAGAGCACGCACCCGAAGGCCACGCCTGCACAGCTGCAGGAGCTGCTGAAGGCCCAGGCCGTCAACCCGGGTTGCCCGTCCAAGGTCTACAACTCGGCCGGCCAGCTGATCGACGCGACGACCTGCAAGGGCGACAGCAAGGTCAACGGCTACTACGGCCACGGCATCGTCAACGCCCTGAACGCCGTCAAGTAGTCGGCTCCGCACCTCTGCGCAACCGGGGCCGGACGGGAAGCACTTCCCGTCCGGCCCCGTCGTCATGGTGTCACGGCTCGACGAGCACCTTCAGCGCCGTACGCTCGTCCATCGCCCGGTAGCCGGCGGCCCTTCCTTCCATCAGGTGGCACTCAGTGCCATAGTGCGGACATGACACGCATACAGAGCTCCGGTACGGAGCAGGCCTGGGCCGCTCTCGGCGGTGACCCCGCGCTTCTCGGCCGTATCGGCTTCGGCGGACCCACCGGTGCGCTGCCCGCGCGGCTGCCCGTCCTGGAGCTGGCCCGCTCCACTGTCGCGGTCTGTTCGCTGGCCGCCGCCGAACTCGCGGCGCGCCGCACACCGGGCGGCGCCGGTCCCGTACCGCGGGTCTGGGTCGACGACGGGGCGGTGGGCACGGCGTTCCTCAGCGAGCGGCATCTGCGGATCGACGGGCGCGCGCCGACGACGTTCGCCCCGCTGTCCCGGTTCTGGCGGACGGCCGACGGCTGGGTCCGCACCCACGCCAACTACCCGCACCACCGCGCCCGGTTGCTCACCGCGCTCGGTCTGACCGACGACACCGGGGTGGACACGGTGGCGGCCGTGCTCGCCGAGCGCCGGTCGGTGGAGATCGAGGAGACGGTGTACGCCGCGGGCGGTCTGGCCGTCGCGCTGCGCACCCCCGAGGAGTGGGCGGCGCACGAGCAGGGCGCCGCGATCGCCGCACGCCCGCTGCTCACGCTCGAACGGACCGAGGGGCCGGGACCGGTGGCGCCGCGCCGCATCTCCCCGCTGCCGGGGTCGCCGCTGCTGCCCGCCGCCGGGCTCCGGGTCCTGGACCTGACCAGGGTCCTCGCCGGTCCGGTCGCCGCCCGCACGCTGGCACTGCTGGGCGCGGACGTGCTGCGGATCGACGCGCCGCAGCTGCCGGAGAGTCAGGACGCCCACAACGACACGGGCTTCGGCAAGCGGTCGGTCAGCCTGGACCTGCGCGACCGGGCCGGGCGGGCGACGTTCGAGGAGCTCCTCGCCGACGCCGATGTGCTGGTCACCGGATACCGGCCGGGTGCGCTGGAGGCGTACGGCCTGACTCCGGAGGCGCTCGCCGTACGCCGTCCCGGTCTGGTCCTCGCGCAGGTGTCCGCGTGGGGCCGGTACGGGCCGTGGCACGAGCGGCGCGGCTTCGACAGCCTGGTGCAGGTGGCCACCGGGATCGCGGCCGTGGAGGGGGAGGCCGGGGCGCCGGGCGCGCTGCCCGCGCAGGCCCTCGACCACGGCACCGGCTATCTGCTGGCGGCGGGGGTGCTGCGGGCACTGTCCGAGCAGCACGACGACGGCGGCTCGCGGCTGCTGCGACTGGCGCTCGGGCAGACGGCGTACTGGTTGTGCAAGGGCCTGTCGGAGCAGCCGGCCGAGGGCGCCGCGGAGACGTACGACCCCGAGAAGTACCTCGGCACCACGGACAGCGAGATGGGACGCCTGCGGTACGCCCTGCCGCCGGTGTCCTTCGCGGGCGGCCCGGCCAACTGGTCGCGCCCGCCGGGCCGGCTGGGCGCGGATTCCCCGGTGTGGAGTGTCACCGCGGCTGCCACCAGCGGCACCCACTGACCGGGACGGGCCCGGCGGACACCTCTCGTGCGCCGGGCCCGCACCGTTCACTGCCGGGGTCCGCTACGGCTTGATGAGGACCTTCAGCGCCGTACGCTCGTCCATCGCCCGGTAGCCGGCGGGGACCTCGTCGAGGCCGATGGTGAGGTCGAAGACGGGCGACGGGTCGATCGTGCCGGCCAGGACGTCGGGGAGCAGTTCCGGAATGTACGCACGCACGGGGGCGACGCCACCGCGCAGGGCGATGTTCCGGTCGAACATGACGCCGAGGTCCAGCCCGGTGCCGCTGCCGTGCGGCACGCCGACGTAGCCGATCGAGCCGCCGTCGCGGGTGATCCCGACCGCCGTACGCATCGACTGCTCGGTGCCGACGGCCTCGATCACGGCATGCGCGCCCGCGCCGCCGGTCAGTTCCCGTACGGCCGCGACGGCCGCCTCGCCGCGCTCGGCGACGACGTCCGTGGCGCCGAAGCCGCGGGCGATGTCCGTACGCGCCTGGTGGCGGCCCAGCGCGATGATCCGCTCGGCGCCGAGCCGCTTGGCGGCCATGACGCCGCACAGGCCGACCGCCCCGTCACCGACGACCGCGACCGTGCAGCCGGGCTTCACGCCCGCGCCGACGGCTGCGTGGTGGCCGGTACCGAGCACGTCGGACAGGGCCAGGAGCGCCGTGAGCAGCCGGTCGTCGGACGCGGCGGCGGCCGGGAGCCTGACCAGCGTGCCGTCGGCGAACGGCACGCGCACCGCCTCGCCCTGGCCGCCGTCGGAGCCGACCGAGCCCCAGAAGCCGCCCTGCGGGCAGGACGTCATCAGGCCTTCGGCGCAGTACTCGCAGGTGCCGTCGGACCAGACGAAGGGGGCGACGACCAGGTCGCCGACCGCGAATCCAGCGACCTCCGAGCCCGCCTCCTCGACGATCCCGAGGAACTCGTGGCCGATCCGCTGGCCGGGCTGCCGGGCGGACTCGCCGCGGTACGCCCACAGGTCGCTGCCGCAGATACAGGCCCGCAGGACCCGCAGCACCACATCGGTGGGCTGCTGGATCGTCGGGTCCGGCACCTCCTGCACGTGTATGTCGTGGGGGGCGTGGATGACGGTGGCGCGCATGCGTGGGGGTCCTTGCTGATCTCAGACGCTGATACTCCGCTCACCGTACGCCCCAGGGGCGACAACGTCCCTTTTCGCACCCGGTGCAAGCACTCCGACGGTCAGCAGGAACTGCGCCGCGATGTAGGTGAGCATGATCCAGAAGTCGGGGGCCGGCAGCTGGGGCAGGTCGGCGATGCCGGTGGCGATCAGCGCGTCGGAGAGCAGGAAGAGCGCCCCGCCGACGGCCGCGTACCGGCCGAAGGTGCTGGACCGGTAGGCCATCGCGGTGAGCAGCAGGCTGTACCCGGCCATCGGGATCCTCAGGTCGGCGGGCAGCCCGCCCCAGAGCAGGACGAGGAAGCCGGCCAGGACGACCGCGTACGCGACGCCGAGCAGCACGGAACTCCGGGCGCGCCCGAAGAGCCACAGATAGCAGACATGACCTGCGGCGAAGGAGCCCATGCCGATGAGGAAGGCGGCGTCGGCGTCCGGCAGCAGGAGTGTGTCGCCGCCCCAGCCGAAGAGCAGCGCGGCGATCAGGGGCCGGGGGCCGCGGCGGGCGGCGGCGTACCCGGCGAGCAGCGGCATGAGCAGCGGCTTGGCGACGAGGTGGGCGATGCCGGCATCGGCGAGGACACCGAAGAGATCGACGGCGGAGGCGACGAGGAAGGCGATGAGCAGGGGGCGTACGAGGCGCGCCCGCGGATCAGCGACCGTGGCGGCGCTCATCCGGTGCGCCCGGGTGCGGGGACGGCGGTGGCGGATACCGTGGACGCCGGCTGCCACCCCGGCCCGCGGAAGACTCGTCCGGCCCGCTCGCGCCAGCTGCCCGCCGCCCGTACGTCCCGGGCGATCGCGGCGTACTCGTGGGTCGCGACGCGCAACGGGTTGTGGGTGGCGATGTTCTTGGTGAGCCCGTAGACCGGCCGCTCGGTCTCGGCGGTGAAGGAACCGAAGATGCGGTCCCACAGGATCAGGATGCCGCCGAAGTTCCGGTCGAGATAGCCGCCCTGGGACGCGTGGTGCACTCGGTGGTGGGAGGGCGTGTTCAGTACGTACTCGAAGGGCCGGGGCAGCTTGTCGATCCGTTCGGTGTGGACCCAGAACTGGTAGACGAGATTGGCCGAGGAGCAGAACGCCAGCGCCGCCGGATGGACCCCGCACGCGACGAGCGGCACATAGAACGGCCAGACGGTCAGCGAGGTCCAGGGCTGGCGCAGCGCGGTGGTGAGGTTGAACTTCCGGCTGGAGTGGTGGACCACATGGCAGGCCCAGAGGATCCGGATGACGTGGTGGCCGCGGTGGGACCAGTAGTAGAGGAAGTCCTGCGCGAGCAGCATCAGCAGGACCGTCCACCACAGGACGGGGACGTGGAGCGGGGTCAGCTCGTAGACCGCGGTGTAGACCGCCACGATGGGCACTTTCCACAGCAGGTCGACGACGAGGCTGCCGAGCCCCATGGTGACGCTGGTGACGGCGTCCTTGGTCTCGTACCCGGCGGCGTCCTCGTCGGGGTGGATGCGGTGGCTGACCATTTCGACAACGGTGAGCAGGACGAAGGCCGGTATGGACCACAGGACGACATCGGGCAGGTTCGGCTCCATGCGAGCACCGTAGAGCTACCAATCGGCCCGGGACCAGACGTTGTTACCAACAAGTATGCGAGACGCGATGTCAGCAACCTTTGGCACCTTCTGCCAACAAGACCGTCGCACGATTCCGCTCATGTGCCCTCGGGCGGGATCGGTGTGGCCTGGTGGTAGTACATCTGCCATGTCGCGCTCGCACTCCGCCTGCGCCAGAGGGAGCTCCGTCGTGCCCGGTTTCCACCGATCACGGTCTCGTAGGTGAGGTGCACCAGCCCGGGGGCCAGCAGGACACCGGTCATGTCCGAGGGCTCGAAGCGCGGGCCGTCCTCTGCCGCACCGTCCAGCTCGGGCAGCTCGGCCAGCATGTCCTCATACGTCCACCGCCGGCCCGAGGCGCCGACCTCCACGAAGTCCGGATCCAGCAGCTGCCGGGCCTGCGACCGTGACGTGCGCACGTCGGGGTCCATCAGCCGCAGCTCGCCCGCGATGGCTTCGCGTACCTCGTCCGTCTCTCTGCTCATGCGGCATCTTCGCCCAGGTGACCTGCCCCTTCGCAACCGAGTTGCCCCCGCGGAGCGGGCTCGGCCTCGGTTCCGGGGAGCCGAACGGTGGGCCGTCGGGCAGAGCCGAGCCGCCTCGGAACAGCTCCGACAGCGCGCTCGCCGACGGCTCCGCAGGCGTCGGGTCGCCCGTGCCGGTGCGGTCAGCATGGTCCAGCCCTCCACACGAGAGGTCCTAGACCCCCACCGCCCCCAGCAACGCCCCCGCCCCATAGGTCACCGCCATCGCCACCGCTCCCCCGCCCATGTTCCGCAGTATCGCGCGCCCCACCATCGCGTCGCCCAGCCGTGCGCTCCACCACCCCGTGAGCGCCAGCGCGGCCAGGACCGCCAGGACCGTGACGATCAGGCGTACGGACGACGGCGGCAGCACGATCGCCAGCAGGGGCAGCAGGGCGCCCACCGTGAACGCCAGGAAGCTGGCGCCCGCCGCGTGCCAGGGGTTTGTCAGGGCGTCCGGGTTGATGCCCAGCTCGACCTCCGCGTGGGCGCGCAGCGCGTCGCGGTCGGTGAGCTGGAGGGCGGCCTCGCGGGCGACTTCACGGCTGAGGCCCTTGCCCTCCAACAGGCCGGTCAGTTCCACGAGTTCCGCCTCCGGGGTCTCCTTCAGCTCCCGTTTCTCCGTGGCCAGTGCAGCCTGTTCCGAGTCGCGCTGGGTGGAGACCGATACGTATTCGCCCGCCGCCATCGACATCGAACCGGCCAGCAGCCCGGCCAGGCCCGCTGTCAGCAGGACGCCGCGGTCGTCGGTGGCTCCGGCGACACCGACGACGAGGCCCGCGGTGGAGACCACGCCGTCGTTGGCGCCGAGGACCGCGGCGCGCAGCCAGTTCAGCCGCGCGCCCAGGCCGTTGCCGTGGGGCTCGTCATGCGCCCGGGTATCCGTCACCCGGGGATGGTCTCACTCCGCCCCGTCACCGGACGCGGACCGACCCGCCCGGTGCGAAGGCCGGGCTGGTCGCGTCGGCCGGGACCTCCGTCAGGGGCTCGGCGATCTCCTCGACCGTCGGGCCGACGGTCGAGGCGATACGGTCGAGGGCGGCCAGGTCGAAGCCGTAGACGCGGGCCGCGTTGCCGCCGACCATCGCCGCGATCTCGTCGGACGGGAGTCCGGCGTACGCGATCCGCAGGCCCTCCCGTGAGTAGGGGGCGGTGCCCTCGTCGTGCGGGTAGTCGCTGCCCCACATGATCTTGTCGAGGCCGATCCGGTCGCGCAGCGGCACCTCGTGGGGACGCATGAAGCTGGCGCCGACGAAGCAGTTGTCGCGCCAGACCTCGCCGGGGGTCGCTCCCATCGAAGCGGCAAGCCCCGCACCGAACTTGGACTCGGCGGTCGCTGCCCGGCCGGCCGCCGCGACCAGGCGGCCGTGGTAGTAGTCGAGCATCTCGACGACGCCCGGGATCCAGCCGGAGCCCTGTTCGGTGAGGACCAGTTTCAGCCCGGGGTGGCGGCGGAATGCCCCGCCGAAGATCAGATGCCACAGTGCGCGGTGGGAGAACCACGTCGTCTCCACCATGAAGACGGCGCGCGCCGCCGGTTCGTCTCCGAGCGGTGGGGAGGCCGACCCTCCGTGGTGGTTCACCGGTACGTCCAGTTCCTCGCAGACCGTCCAGAGCGGGTCGTACACCTGGGAGTACAGCTCCGGGATGCCGCAGCCGGGCGGGGTGCCGGGCAGCAGGATGCCGACGCGGTGCGGGCGGTGCAGTTCCAGACGGTCGGCTTCCTGCTGGTCGAACGCAACCGGGAACGCTCCCCCGTCCAGTCCCCCGGTGAGGGTGATCCATGGGGCGTGGCCACCGCGGAGCACGACCCGGCGCTGGCCCGGGCACTGGCCGGGCCCGCCGACCAGGACCGGCTGTTCACGGCGTCCGTGCGGGCGCTGGTGAACGGGCTGCTGGCGGCCGGCGGGACATAGGAGCCGCGGCCCCGGACCGGTCGAACAGAGGGCTCCCGGATAGGGGACTGTCAGTACCGGCCCGTATTCTCTGTGACCATGCTCGACGACCGCCAGACCGCAGCACCGTGGCCGACCGCCTACCCGCAGGGGTACGCGGTCGTCGACGTGGAGACCACCGGACTCGCCCGCGACGACCGGATAATCTCCGCTGCCGTCTACCGGCTGGACGCGCAGGGCGATGTCGAGGACCACTGGTACACCCTCGTCAACCCGGAGCGGGACCCCGGCCCCGTCTGGATCCACGGGCTGACCAGCGATGTCCTGGAGGGAGCCCCGCTCTTCCCGGAGGTCGCCGCCGCCCTGTCGGAGCGTCTCGCGGGCCGGGTCCTGGTCGCGCACAACGCCGCCTTCGACTGGTCGATGCTGGCCCGGGAGTACGCCCGCGCGGCGGTCGTCGCCCCGGTCGAGCAGCGGCTCTGCACGATCGCGCTCTCCAAGGAGCTGCGGCTGCCGCTGCCCAACCACAAGCTGGAGTCGCTGGCCGCGCATTTCGGAGTCGTGCAGCAGCGTGCGCACCACGCGCTGGACGACGCCCGGGTGCTGGCCGAGGCGTTCCGGCCGAGCCTGCACGCGGCGGCGCGCGACGGGGTTCGGCTGCCACTGCTGGAATGCCGCCCGCTGACCGAGTGGTCGGACTCCCCGGTGACCCCGAGGGTCGGCTATCAGCCCTCGTACGGCAGCCAGAACAGCTGGCGCCCTTCCCGCAAGCGGCCCGCCTGCCCGTATCCGAACCCCGGGCGGTACGACAAGGACAAACCGCTCATGCAGGGCATGCGCGTGGCGTTCTCCGGGGACACGTCCATCGACCGTGAGCTGCTGGAGGACCGGGCGGTCGAGGCCGGGCTGCATGTGGCGACCAGCGTTTCCCGGCTGACCAGCCTGCTGGTCACCAATGACCCGGACGCGGCGACGTCGAAGACGGTGAAGGCCAAGGCGTTCGGCACGCCGATCGTGGACGAGAGCGCCTTCACCCACTTGCTGCGGGATGTGGCCGCGGTGCCGGCGACGACCGGGGCGCCCGTGACGCCTGCCCTGCCGACGCCGTCATCGGAGTGAACCGGGGGCGACTCGCCCGTCCGCCGCTCGCCGCCCGGCGTCCCCGCGTCCCACCCTGTGGCGCATGGCACGTTGTGAGGTTTGCGGAAACGACTACGGCATGTCGTTCGAGGTGCACGCGCAGGGGGCGGTGCATGTCTTCGACTGCTTCGCCTGCGCCATTCACCGGATGGCACCCATCTGTGAGCACTGCCGGGTCCAGGTCATCGGCCAGGGTGTCGAGGTCGACGGGCACTGGTTCTGCGGCGGGCACTGCGCCCGCGCCGAGGGGAAGGTGGGCATCATCGACAAAGTCTGAGCCCCGGGCGCGCGACACCGTCCGCCACCCCCTCCGCGATGCACCCCATGACGCAGTTGTACCGTCGTGGGGTGTACCGCTTCCTGTTGACCCGGCAGTGGCTGATCCTCGCCCTCCTCGCCCTCGTCCTCATTCCCACGATGGTCGAGCTGGGCTTCTGGCAGCTCCACCGGCATGAGCACCGGGTGGCGCAGAACTCCCTGATCTCGCACAACCTGAAGGCGAAGCCGGTTCCGGTCGCCGCGCTCACCTCCCCCGGTCACACGGTCCCGCGCTCCGACTACTGGCGTGCGGTGACGGCCACGGGGACGTACGACACGAAGCACGAGGTCGTCGTGCGCCGCCGGACCTCCACCGACGGCAGCGTCGGCTTCCACGTACTGATCCCGCTCGATCTCAAGGGCGGCGGTACGGTCCTGGTCAACCGGGGCTGGATCCCCACCGCCGACGACCAGCGCGCCTTCCCGGACATCCCGGCCGTGCCCACGGGCGAGGTGACCGTCATGGGACGGCTCAAGGCCGATGAGACGACGGGCACCAGCGGCATCAAGGACCTGTCGGACCTGCCGGACCGCCAGGTGATGCTGATCAACAGCGCCCAGCAGGCCAAGGCGCTCTCCCGGCCGGTCCTCGGCGGCTACATCGAGCAGACCGCCCCCGAACCGTCCGGCGCCGTTCCGGAGCTGATCGAGGCGCCGGACGACAGCTCCATCGGTCCGCACATGGCGTACGCGGTCCAGTGGTGGCTGTTCGCCGCCGGTGTCCCTGCCGGATACGTGGTGCTGGCCCGGCGCGAGAAGCGCGACCGGGAGGAGGCCGCGGCCAAGGCCGCGGCAGCAGGTGATCCGGAACCGGAACAGCCGGAGAAGCCCGCGCCCGCAACTGCCTGAGCAGCTGCCCGGCGACGGCCCGCCACCGTGCCCACGAGCCGGTGATGTCGGGCATGCGGCCGCCTGTGGGACATCGGCTGCTTAGCGGGGCCCTGGTGCGGGAACACGGCAGAACGTGACCCCACGCATCGAGGACTACGCCCTCATCGGCGATCTGCAGACAGCCGCCCTGGTCGGCAGGAACGGTTCTGTGGACTGGCTCTGTCTGCCCCGCTTCGACTCGGGCGCCTGTTTCGCCGCCCTGCTCGGCGACGAGGACAACGGCCACTGGCGCATCGCCCCGAAGGGCGCGGACACCTGCACCCGGCGCGGCTACGTGGGCGACTCCCTCGTCCTGGAGACGTTCTGGGAGACCCGCACCGGAACCGTCAAGGTCATCGACTTCATGCCGCAGCGCGATCAGGAACCCGATGTCATGCGGATCGTCGAGGGGGTCAGCGGCACCGTCGACATGGCCTCCGTGATCCGGCTGCGCTTCGACTTCGGTTCCATCGTGCCGTGGGTGCGCCGCTCGCAGGGCCACCGGGTGGCGGTCGCCGGACCCGACTCGGCCTGGCTGCGCAGCGAGCCGCCGGTCAAGACGTGGGGCCAGGAGTTCTCCACCTGCTCGTCGTTCACCGTCTCCGCGGGCGAGCAGGTGGCGTTCGTACTGACCTGGCATCCCTCGCACTCGCCGCGCCCCGATCTCGTCGATCCGCACGAGGCTCTGAAGAACACCCTGTCCGACTGGGCCGAGTGGTCGGCCCGCTGCAAGTACCGGGGCCCGTACCGGGAGGCCGTGATCCGCTCGCTGATCACCCTCAAGGCACTCACCTTCGCTCCGACCGGCGGCATCGTGGCAGCCCCCACCACCTCGCTGCCGGAGGAGATCGGCGGCGTACGGAACTGGGACTACCGCTTCTGCTGGCTGCGGGACTCCACCCTGGCCCTCAACGCGCTGCTCTCGGCCGGCTATGTCGAGGAGGCCGCCGCCTGGCGGAACTGGCTGCTGCGCGCCGTCGCCGGGGACCCGGCCGACCTGCAGATCATGTACGGCCTGTCGGGCGAACGACGGCTGCCCGAGGCGGAGCTGCCGTGGCTGCGCGGATACGGGAACTCCAGCCCGGTCCGGATCGGCAACGCGGCGGTCCGACAGCGGCAGCTCGATGTGTACGGAGAGGTCATGGACTCGCTCCGGCTGGCGCGCGAGGCGGGCCTGGCCGACCAACCGCACGCCTGGAGCCTGCAGCTCAGCCTGCTCGGCTTCCTGGAGTCCACCTGGCGCGAGCCGGACGAGGGGCTGTGGGAGATCCGCGGCCAGCGCCGCCACTTCGTGCACTCGAAGGTGATGGCCTGGGTCGCCGCCGACCGCGCGGTGCGCACCCTGGAGGCCAACTCGTCGCTGGCCGGGGACGCCGACCGGTGGCGGGCGATGCGCGACGCCGTGCACCGGGAGGTGTGCGAGAAGGGGTACGACCCGGTGCGGAACACCTTCACGCAGTCGTACGGCTCCCGGGAGCTGGACGCCGCGACGCTGCTGATCGCCCGGACCGGCTTCCTGCCGCCGGACGATCCGCGGATCGTCGGGACGGTCGACGCGGTCCGGGCGGAGCTGGGCAGCGACGGGCTGGTCCGCCGCTACAGCACGGAGGGCAACTCGATCGACGGGCTGCCGGGCGGCGAAGGGGCGTTCCTGGCATGCTCGTTCTGGCTGGCGGACGCGTTGCGCCTGACCGGGCGCGCCGAGGAAGCCACGGAACTCTTCGAGCGGCTCCTCGCGCTGCGCAACGATGTCGGGCTGCTCGCCGAGGAGTACGACACCGTGGCACGGCGGCAACTGGGCAATTTCCCGCAGGCGTTCAGCCACATCGGACTGGTGGGGACCGCCGTTGCCCTGGCCGGGTGCGACATGCTGGAACCCGACGCGGCAGGATAGGGCCCATGGATCTTGGGCTGAAGGACCGTGTGTACATTGTGACCGGCGCGACCCGGGGGCTGGGCCATGCCACCGCGCGGGAGCTGGCGGCGGACGGCGCGAAGGTGATCATCACCGGGCGGGACGGGAAGCGGGCGGAGGCGGCCGCTGCCGAACTGGGACC
The DNA here is from genome assembly GCF_045207415.1 of Streptomyces sp. NBC_00873. Taxonomy (NCBI): domain Bacteria; kingdom Bacillati; phylum Actinomycetota; class Actinomycetes; order Kitasatosporales; family Streptomycetaceae; genus Streptomyces; species Streptomyces sp. NBC_00873. The sequence goes on along the minus strand of NZ_CP108803.1, from coordinate 7,027,557 downwards.
GGACGTGGTCGGCGTGGCCGCCGACAACGGGGAGCCCGGCGCGGCGCAGCGTCTGGTGGACGGCGCCCATGAGCGGTTCGGGCGGCTCGACGGCATCCTGATCAGCGTCGGCGGACCTGCGCCCGGTTTCGTCGCCGACAACACGGACGAGCAGTGGCAGTCTGCGTTCGACTCGGTGTTCCTGGGCGCGGTACGGCTGGCGCGCACGGCGGCCGCGGCGCTCGGCGAGGGCGGGGTCATCGGCTTCGTGCTCTCCGGCTCGGTCCACGAGCCGATCGCCGGGCTGACCATTTCGAATGGTCTGCGTCCGGGACTGGCCGGGTTCGCCAAGTCCCTGGCCGACGAGTTCGGCCCACGGGGCATCCGTGTGGTGGGCGTGCTGCCGTCCCGGATCGACACGGACCGGGTGCGGGAGCTGGACGCGCTGTCCGGCGACGCCGAGGTTTCGCGTACGGCGGCCGAGGCGCGGATTCCGTTGCGCCGGTACGGTACGCCGGAGGAGTTCGGGCGGACGGCGGCGTTCCTGCTGTCGCCGGCGGCGTCGTATCTGACGGGGATCATGGTGCCGGTGGACGGCGGGTCGCGGCACGGGTTCTGAGCGGGACCGGAGGTACCGGGGCCGTCCGGCGGCCGTTCTTGTCCTCGGCCTCCCGATGCCAGGAGGGCAGAGGAGGGACCCCTCGTCGGGCTCGATTCTGCCGCTGCCGGACGCCCCGCCCTCAACTCACGCGTTCCGCACGGTGCTTGACGGCCCTCAGCCGCACTTCCGCCGGCAGTTCCGCCAGGCCCGCCGAGTCCCTCGCGTGAGCCAGGGCCTCGTCCGTGAGGCGGCCGAGGGCCTCGTCCGGTGCCGCGTGCGGTTCCATCAGCAGCCGGATCCGCGCCCGTGGCGTGCTGCGCCGGCCGACCAGCATCACCTGGGCGCGGGCCACCCCGTCCAGCGTCCCCGCCTCCGCGGCGAGCACGCCCTCCAGGGCCCGGCCGCGCAGCAGCGCCCCCTCGCCGTCGCCGCTGTCGACCAGCACCTCGGCGAGGCGGGCGCGGCGGAGCTGGGCGAGGAACCACCACAACGCGAGGACGACGAGGACCGCGAGGACCACGAGGACGGTCGGCCACCACCAGCCGTCGGCACGCCAGCGGTCCCGGGCGGCCCTGCTGAGCAGCACATCGGTCCTGCCGTCCCACGGCCACCAGGACGGCACGGAAAGGCCGAGCCCGGCGGCGAGCACCGCGCCGCCGCCGCAGATCAGCACCAGTCCGGCCAGTGCGAGCAGTACCCGGTTGACGGTCCTGAGCACCGCGGTCACCCCTTCTTCGCCGGACGGCGGACATGCACGGACAGGCTCGGCGGCTTCGCCAGGCCCAGTTCCTCGATCCCCGTGCCCAGTACGGTGTCCAAGTCGGCCCGTACATCGTCGAGTTCGCGGAAGTGCGACACGGCACGCACCGCGACCTTGGCGCGCCCCATCCGGACCCGCACCGACTGCACGCCGGACACCTCCACGGCCCGGTCGCGCAGGACCAGGGCGGCGGCGGTCCGGTCGAGCCCGGCCCGTACCCCCGGATAGTCGCGGCGCATCGGCAGCACGTCGCGCAGACCGGGTGTGGCGGCGAGCACGATCAGCCACACACCGATCGCCATGGCGAGCGCGGCACCGGCCACCACCCACACATTGTCCAGCGGCCGCTCCGCCAGCTCGTCGGCGAGCGCGCGGCGCCAGTGCATGGCCGGGTGATGGGCCCGTACCGCCGCCACGTCGTACAGCAGCAGGCCGGATCCGCCGAGGATCACCAGCGCGAGGAGCCCGGCCGGGATGCGGCGCGCGGACCAGAAGCGGCCGGCGCTGCCGCCGCTGCGCTCCTTCACCGGCGCCGGGTCGTACGCCGCGGCGGAGGCGGACTGGTCGAGAGCCAGTCCGCCACCGCGTTCCACGGGGTCGCCGGTGGGCAGGCGCCGCGTGCTGTTCTCCGGCTCCTGGGGCTCGGTCATCGGATCCTCCCCTGTGTCGCGGCGCTCGCTCCCGCAGGGTGCAGACGCTCGACCTGTACGGCCACTTCGGGCACTTCCATCCCCGCCAACGCCTTTACCCGTTCGATGACGTGCCGACGCACGGCACCGCACTGGCGGCCGATGTCGGTGGGATATCCGAGCTCCAGACTGACCCGTACCCGGGCGGTGTCACGGTGCACCGTGACAGTGGCGCGCGGCGAGGCACCCTCCCGCGGCGGCTCGATGACAGCCTCCTTCGCCGCCTGTGCGGCGATCTTCGCGACGACCCGGTCGGCGATCCGGGTCTCGCCCCGTTCCGCGGCAGGGACCCGGCCGAGCACCCCCGACAACGCCGTCACCGCCGTCTGTCGCCGCGCCCGCGACTCCGGAAGAAGTCGCCGGGCTCCAGATCGCCGTCCAGGAAGCGACCGGCGACGTAGCCGATCGCTCCCAATGCGGCGACAAGCAGAAAGGCCCCGAATCCGCCGAAGTACCCGGCGAATGCGAGCGCCATGCCGGCCACCATGCCGACCACGGCCATGCTCATCGTGCGCTCCTCAACTGCCTCGGGTGGGAGGCCTACTGGAGACGTGGCTCGGAATGGTCCTCGCCCTCTTCGTCGGGCAGCTTCACATCGCTGACCGCGATATTGACCTCGACGACATCGAGGCCCGTCATCCGCTCGACCGCCGCGATGACGTTCTCCCGTACGTCACGGGCGACATCGACGATCGACACGCCGTAGTCGACGACGATCTCCAGGTCGAGGGCGGTCTGCGACTCGCCGACCTCCGCCTTGACGCCACGGGTGACCGATTTGCCGCCGCCGGGGACCCGGTCGCGCACCGCACCGAAGGTACGGGACAGGCCGCTGCCCATCGCGTTGACACCGACCACGTCGCGCGCCGCCATACCGGCGATCTTCTCGACCACACCGTCCGCGATGGTGGTACGGCCGCGGGTGGCGGGATCTCCTCCGCCGCGCTTGGTCAGCGGACTCTTCGTGCTGTCGTCCCCTGTCGCGCTGTCGGGGTTCTCGGGCCGGTTCCGCTGCGGGGTATCGGTCATCGCCACTCTTCCCTTCGGGGCAGGGTTGGACTTCCTTGCCCACATTAGGTGCGCTTGCCCCGTCTCGCGCCGTGGATGCGGCAGGCTGGTGCAATGACGACGGCTGACAGCCCGCACAGGGCCGACGGATGGGCGGCGGCGGTACGGCAGAGGCTCGGACTGGGCAGACTGCTCCCCCTGGGTGGTCCGGCGGACGGTGCGTGGATCGCGGAGCGGGCCGTCATCTCGGTGCTGCGGCGCTCGGTGGGCGCATCGGGGACCGGCCCGGTGCTCGGGGACGTACGGATCACCGTGGCGGACCCCGACGCGGCCCCGGACCCGGCACTGCCGTCGCCGCCGAGCGCGCTGCCACCCGGGCCGCTGCGGATCGAGGCGACGATGTCGGCGACGGCCGACCGGCCGCTGCCCGCCGCCGCGGCCGCCCTGCGCTCGGCCCTGCTGACGGCGGCCACGCAACGGCTCGGCCTGGTGGTCGGCGAGGTGGATCTACAGGTGACGGAGCTGCTGGACACGGTCCCCGACCGGGCGTCCCCGGAGCCTGCCGCGGTGCGCGGGGCGGAGCCGGAGGGCGCGGCGGGGACGGCGGCGGCCGCTGTCCCCGGTGTCGCGACGCTGACCCGTGTGCTGGGCAGCGCGGTGCATACGGCCGCGGACCATGTGCGGGTCGAGCTGGCGACGGACGCGAACCACCGGGCGCTCGATGTGGCACGGGCGGTGCGAACGGCGGTGGCGGACGCCGTGGACGGACATCCGCCGGTGACCGTGCTGGTCACCGCGGTGGTGGACGCGGGATGAACGGACCGGCCGCCGCGGTGGTGGACGCGGAGCCACCGGGACCGTCACGGCCCTGGGGCACACGAAGTGACCCTGAGGCCGACCGGCAATTGGGGGGTGGGTGAAGGAGCGGGGCTGGGGTGCGTGCATCGCAAGGCGGAGGATTGAGCCATGGCGAATGGGGCCTCCCCTGCTCGAGCGAAGCCGAGAGCTCGGGGAACATGGTGATTGACGACAACGCCGCGAGGTGCGTGCCCCAGCCCCGTGACGCCGCCCCCCAATTGCCGGCCGGCCTGAATCGTCGCCACCGCGACGCACGCGGAGTGACCGGGCGGCTCCCGCTGCGGAGACGCCCGGTGCCGTGTTCTCAGTCGGTGAGACCCGCGAGGTCGCGGAGGCGGCGGCCCTGGGCCGCGCGCTCGGCGGTGCGCTGGTCCTCGTACGTACGCGAGACCGCACCGCTCAGCAGCGCCTTGGTCTCGACGACGGCGTCACGCGGGGCCGCCAGCAGCAGCGCGGACAGGTCACGGGTCGCCGCGTCGAGCTCGTCGGCGGGGACCACGAGGTTGGCGAGACCGGTGCGCTCGGCCTCCTCCGCGTGGACGAAGCGGCCGGTGGCGCAGATTTCGAGCGCGCGGGCATATCCGACCAGGTGCACCAGGCGGTGCGTGCCGGTGAGGTCGGGGACCAGGCCGAGGCTGGTCTCACGCATGGCGAACTGCACGTCCTCGGCGACGATCCGCAGATCGCAGGCGAGAGTGAGCTGGAAGCCGGCACCGATCGCATGCCCCTGGACCGCCGCGACCGACACGATGTCGTTGCGGCGCCACCAGGTGAACGCCTCCTGGTACTCGGCGATGGTCGCGTCGAGCTCGGACTCCTTGCCGCGCGCCAGGTCGAGGAAGGACGGCTCACCGTCGAACCCCTCGGGGCTGAACGCCTGCCGGTCGAGCCCCGCGGAGAAGGACTTACCCTCGCCACGGAGCACGACGACCCGCACGCTGCCGGGCAGCGCCCGTCCGGCCTCTGTCAACGCCCGCCACAGAGCGGGAGACTGAGCGTTGCGCTTGGCCGGATTGGTGAGGGTCACCGTGGCAACCGCGTCATCGACGGTGAGTCGTACGCCGTCCTGGTCGAGCACAGAGTCGAGCGAGGTCATGGGGCGCCTCCGGGTCGGGTGCAGTCAGCATGTCCAACTAAGTGACTGAACAGTAACCACCCGGTCGGCCGCATGGTCGACCGGGCGGCCACCGCCCGAAACCGGTGAGCCCTCGGGGCATGTCCGTCCTGCGACGTGCCCCGATCCGCCCAGGTCCCCCTCGTCGAGCTGCCGTACTCGCCCCAAGGGCGGCAGACGGCAGTTCGCCGACAGGGCCTGAGGCCGTCAGGCCGTGGCAGCCTTCTTGCCCCGTGTCGCTCCGCCGCGTCCCCGCAGCGTGACTCCGGACTCGCTGAGCATCCGGTGGACGAATCCGTAGGAGCGGCCGGTCTCTTCGGCCAACGCCCGGATGCTCGCACCGGAGTCGTACTTCTTCTTCAGGTCTGCCGCGAGCTTGTCGCGCGCGGTGCCGGTCACCCGGCTGCCCTTCTTCAGAGTCTCGGCCACCCGTGCCTCCTCATGGGAAGTGCGCTCTGGATTCTCATGATCACCCCTCGGGGGCTTCCTGGCCACCCATTCGGCAAGGTCTGTACAACCGGTTTCGCACCCCGGGAATACGCCTTCACGATCGGAATCTCGCATTCCGCCAGGCTTCGGGGGCATTCCGGCACGGAGTTGAGACGAAGAGCCAGGTCAGGGCCGTATGAGGGGGAACGGCTCCACATGGGTGCGCCCGGCAGGTATCTGCCGGGCGCCGCGCCGAGATACGAGAGGTCCTCACGCAGATGATGGATCACGCGTAGGCCGAATGATCCAGTCGGCGTGGATCAGCCGACAGCGGGCAAGGAAACCGCCCGGACCGCGGGAATCAGGCCAGGGCGACCAGGTCCCGGTAATCCGCACCCCACAGGTCCTCGACGCCGTCCGGCAGCAGGATGATCCGCTCCGGCTGGAGCGCCTCGACCGCACCCTCGTCGTGCGTGACGAGGACGACCGCGCCCTTGTACGTGCGCAGCGCGCCGAGGATCTCCTCGCGGCTGGCCGGGTCGAGGTTGTTCGTCGGCTCGTCGAGAAGCAGCACATTGGCGGAGGAGACCACCAGGGTCGCGAGCGCCAGACGGGTCTTCTCACCGCCGGAGAGCACGCCGGCCGGCTTGTCGACGTCGTCGCCGGAGAAGAGGAACGAGCCCAGCGTCTTGCGGACCTCGACGAGGTCGAGATCCGGGGCGGCGGAGCGCATGTTCTCCAGGACCGTGCGCTCCGGGTCGAGGGTCTCGTGCTCCTGGGCGTAGTAGCCGAGCTTGAGCCCGTGGCCCTCGATGACCTCGCCGGTGTCGGGCTTCTCGGCACCGCCGAGGAGCCTGAGCAGGGTGGTCTTGCCCGCACCGTTGAGGCCGAGGATGACGACGCGGGAGCCCTTGTCGATGGCGAGGTCCACGTCGGTGAAGATTTCGAGCGAACCGTAGGACTTGGACAGTCCCTCCGCCATCAGAGGGGTCTTGCCGCACGGCGAGGGCTCGGGAAAGCGCAGCTTGGCAACCTTGTCGGAGACCCGGACGGCCTCCAGGCCGGAGAGCAGCCGCTCTGCGCGCTTGGCCATGTTCTGCGCGGCGACGGTCTTGGTCGCCTTGGCGCGCATCTTGTCGGCCTGCGAGTTGAGCGCAGCCGCCTTCTTCTCGGCGTTCTGGCGCTCACGCTTGCGGCGCTTCTCGTCGGCCTCGCGCTGCTGTTGGTAGAGCTTCCAGCCCATGTTGTAGATGTCGATCTGCGAGCGGTTGGCGTCGAGGTAGAAGACCTTGTTGACGACCGTCTCGACGAGGTCGACATCGTGGGAGATCACGACGAAGCCGCCGCGGTAGCTCTTCAGGTAGTCGCGCAGCCAGACGATGGAGTCGGCGTCGAGGTGGTTCGTCGGCTCGTCGAGGAGCAGGGTGTCTGCGTCCGAGAACAGGATGCGGGCCAGCTCGACACGGCGGCGCTGACCGCCGGAGAGCGTGTGGAGCGGCTGTCCGAGCACCCGGTCGGGCAGGCTGAGCGCGGCGGCGATGGTGGCGGCCTCGGCCTCGGCGGCGTAACCGCCCTTGGTGAGGAACTCCGTCTCCAGCCGCTCGTACTTCTTCATCGCCTTCTCGCGGGTGGCGCCCTTGCCGTTCGCCATCCGGTCCTCGTTCTCACGCATCTTGCGCAGGATCTCGTCGAGACCACGGGCGGACAGGATGCGGTCGCGGGCGAGGACGTCGAGATCACCGGTGCGCGGGTCCTGCGGGAGGTAGCCGACCTCACCGGAGCGGGCGATGGTGCCGCCGGCCGGTGTGCCCTCGCCGGCGAGGCACTTGGTGAGGGTGGTCTTGCCCGCTCCGTTGCGGCCGACGAGGCCGATGCGGTCACCCTTGGCGATACGGAAGTTGGCGGACTCGATGAGGATGCGGGCGCCGGCACGCAGCTCGATACCGGAAGCGGTGATCACGGAAAAACTCCAGGGCGGTGATGGACGGCGGACGGGACGACTTCAGAGTCTCGACTCGACGCCGCTACTCATGCACAAGGAGAATTGCCATACGGGCCATTCTACTGGCGGTGTGCAACTGCTTTTCCGCATGCTCCTACGGCATTTGCCGATCACTCGCCCAGGACGCCCTCCGGCGCCGCCACCCTGCCTCCATCCGGCAACCAGAACAGGCATAGCGGTGTGAACCATCCGATACTCGGCGCAGTGCGGTGAGGCAGCCGCGGCCGGACCGGAGAGTGGTGACCCATGCAGTTCGACGACGGCCGCGCGGCCGAACCGGCCACTGCCGGTGGCCGACGGAAGACTGAGACGCAGATCACAACGGAGAGCGAAAAGAGGTGAGCGCCATGGCAGGCGCACCGGCCGGGGTTCCGACGATCTATCCGACGATTCTGTACGACGACGCGAAGGCCGCGATCAGGACGCTGACGGAGGGGCTGGGGTTCACCGAGGAAGCGGTGTACGAGGGCGAGAACGGCACGGTGCTGCACGCGGAGCTGTCCTGCGGCAACGGCAGGGTGATGCTGGGCTCCAAGGGGCGCGGGGGATCTTCGCCAAGGCGATGACGGATGCCGGACCGAGCGGGGTGTACGTCGTGGTGGACGAGGTCGATGCGCACCATGCGCGGGCCGTGGAGTACGGGGTGGAGATCCTGATGCCGCCCACGGATCAGGACTACGGGTCGCGCGACTACATGGCGCGTGACGCGGAGGGCAATGTGTGGAGCTTCGGGACGTACGCCCCGGGGTCCGCGGACTGACCGCGTCCGCGTCCCCGGTCGGTCTTATTCCTACGCGCCGCCGGTGTGCACCTGGAAGGCGGCCCGGCGGAGGGCCTTGGCCAGCGCGGGGTCCGGATGGGCGGCGGCCAGCGCCACCAGCACCTGGACGGTGCGCGGGTGGCCGACGGCCCGGACCTCGTCCAGCAGCGCCGGGACCGTGCCCTGGACGGCGGAGTCGAGATGACGGACCAGCAGTGCCGTCTCGCCGTGGTCGGCGACGGCCGCCGCGGTGTCGACCCAGAGCCAGGTGGCTTCCTCGCGACTGAGGACCTCCTGGGCATCCTCGGGGTCGGCTCCGTCGTACTCGGCCAGCCAGAGCAGCGCGTACGGGCGCAGCGACGGGTCGGTGACGACGGAGCGCACCACCGGCTCGGCCGGGGCGCCGACGACCCGGAGTGCCTCGAAGGCTAGTCCGCGCAGCAGCGCGTCCTCGCCGCGGGCAACGGCGAGCAGTTCGGCGACGGCGCTGCCGACGGGGCGGGCGGCCAGCCAGGCGCGGTATTCGGCGCGGGCCGGTCCGGGGGTGAGCCGGGCACAGCCGAGCAGCATGTCGGCGGCGGACTGCTCGATGTTCCCGGCCGGGCTCTGGGCGGCGACGCAGATCTGTTCCAGCTTGACCCAGACGGCCCAGTTGCCGAGCGGGGTGAGGGTGGCATGACCGGCGCCGAGCGTGAGTGCGCCGACGGCGGCCAGTCCCTCCAGTGCCCAGTCGAGGAGCAGCGCGACCAGGGCGGCGGGGTGCGCGGTGGGAGCGGGTTCCGCCGGTCCGGCCGACGCCTCCGGTCCGTACGGCACCTCGCACCGCTCCTCGTGGAGTTCGGCGACGCGCTGGCCGAGGAGATCGAGGAGGGCGGGCACGGTGACCGGGCCCGCCGAGAGCTGCAGGAGGGAGAGCACCTGGGGTACGGCCTCGACGGCTTCGGCGACCGCGGTGGACTCGATGTCCTCGGGCGCCGGGTGGACGAGCGACCAGGCGTCGAAGAGCGCCACCCAGCCACGGAGCACGGCGGAGTCGTCGCGGTCCCAGGCGCGCAGCCGCCAGCCGGGTCGTGCGGTCTCGCCGTGGAGTTCGACGAGGCCGGCCAGGCGGGCCCGGTCCCAGCCGGAGCGGACCTGCGCCGGGGACAATTCCAGTGCGGTCGCAGCCCGTTCGAGAGCGTGGGCGGCGAGCGGGGCCGTGCCGGGGCTCGCGCCGTCGGCGGCCCAGCGGGCGATCCGTACGGCGTCGGCGAGCGCGGCCCTTGCCTGGCGGGCCAGTTCCGCACGGGGCGGGGTGCCCTCGGGCGGGCGGGGGGCCGGCCTGGTGCGCCGGGTGGTCACGGCCTTGCGGGCGGTGGCAAGGGGTCGCGGGCGGACAAGTCGCAGCCTGGAGTCGCGCGGGGTACGGGACGTCACGGGGAGCAGTCTTGCCTCTGACGGCCCGAAAGCCCAAACGGAACCCGGATTCGCGGCGGAAGGGGGCTGCAGGCCCGGACGGTACCGACCGGCCGATCCCTCGTATCAGCTCACATCAGGGGCGTGAGGAAGCGCCGCAGGGCCTCTTCGTAGCGGGCCGGATCGGCATTCCACATCGCCGCATGCGGAGCCTGCGGTACGGGATGCAGGGCGACCAGGTCGGGACGGCGCTCGGCGAGCTCCCGGCTCGGCTGCCAGGGGGCCAGGGTGTCGTCGGGGCCGTGGAAGATCAGCGTCGGGACGTGCAGGGCCTGCGGAAGGGAGGTGTCGAGGAGCCGGGAGCCGCGCAGACCGGTCTGGCCCTGGGCGGCGCGCAGGGCGAGCGGCAGCAGCGGGGACGGGACGCCGCGGGCGGTGGCCAGGGCGCGCAGGGTGGTGGCCCAGTCGAGCACCGGGGAGTCCAGGACGAGGCCGCAGATCCGCGTGCGGAGCGCGGAGTTGACGGCCGCGTGCAGGGCCATGGAGGCGCCGGTGGACCAGCCGTGCAGGACGACCTTCTCGGCACCGTACCGCACGGCGAAGCGGACGGCCGCGTCCAGGTCGCGCCATTCGGACTCGCCGAGGTGGGCGAGTCCGTCCGGGGAGCGCGGGGCTCCGGGGTCGCCGCGGTAGGCCAGGCCGAGGACCGGCAGCCGCAGCCCGTGCAGGAACTCCATGATGTTCATGGGGTGTTCGCGGGTGGTGCCGAGGCCGTGCACGGCGATGACCCAGGTGTCCCGGGGACCGGGCACGAACCAGGCGGGCAGGATGCCGAGCTCACCGGGGATCTCGACGTCCTCGTGGTCGAGGCCGAGGGCCGTGCCTGGGTCGCCGCTGTACAGCGCGGGGGTGATCCGGACCTGGGTGCCTGGTTCCAGGGTGCCGTCGTTGACGCGTTCCAGTCTGCGTACGACGGCGTCGGCGGCGTGCGGTGCCTGCTCGATCACCGGGCCGACGACGGCCTGGACGCCGTCGCCCACCAGTCCGTACCTACCGGGCCGGAGCGCGGCGAAGGAGCGGGTCAGTGTGACCTGCCCGGCCGCCGTGGCGTGCACGGTGAGTTTCCGGTCGGCGGGGAGCGGACGTCCGGACGGCGCCCTCAGGGCGGCGTCGCTGGCGTACCGGCCGGCCACGACCGCTGCCGCGCCGACGCCGAGGATGGTGGTGACGGCTGCTGCCGCCGCTGTTGCCGGGCGCACTGCTTCAGTGTCCGGGGGTGTGCCGCGCCCTGCCAGTGGACGGGGGCTGTCCGGTGGCTCGCCGGGACTCCCGGTCAGCCGGGTTGTCCGTACCTCTTCAGGGCGTCCTGCACGTCGCGCAGCTGGGCGAGGGAGAGCAGGGACGGGGTGTGGCCGGGTACGGAGCTCGCGGTGAGCCAGAGCCTGCACATCCATTCCAGCTGGGCGGTGCGGTCGTAGGCCTGGTCGAGGGTGGATCCGTAGGTGACGGTTCCGTGGTTGCGGAGCAGACAGCCCGTGCGGTCGCGCAGGGCGGCCAGCATGTGCTCGGCCAGCTCCTGTGTTCCGTAGCGCGCGTAGGCCGCGGTACGGACGGGGCCGCCGAGCATGGCGGCGGCGTAGTGCACCAGCGGGACCTCGGGGACGAGGGTGGAGACGGCCGTGGCGTGCACGGCGTGCGTGTGCACGACGGCGGCGGCGTCGGTGTTGCGGTAGACCGCCAGGTGGAGCGGGAGTTCGCTGGTCGGGGCGAGGGCGCCGAGTACCTGGTTGCCGTGGAGGTCGACGGCCACGGTGTCGCCGGGGCCGAGCCGGTCGTACGGCACACCGCTCGGCGTGACCAGGACGAGGTCGCCGACCCGCGCCGACACATTGCCCGAGGTGCCGACGACCAGGCCCTCCGTCGCGGTCCTGCGGGCGGTGGCGACGACACCGTTCCAGGCCTGCTCGATCGCGTCGCGTGCGTCGTTCGCATCGCGCCCGTTGTGCCCGTTGTGTGCGTCCTCGTGGTGATCGATCATGGGGGAATCCTGTCAGCGGGGCCGACGCGGCAGGAGACCTCGGGTGACCCACGTCTCTTTTCGGAGGTTTCCGGGCCTCGGATCGCGGGGCGTGAAGCGGGGCGGGAGGGGCGAAATCCGGCCACAGCAGGCGCTGCGTCCCGCATCGACTGTCGGTGGCCCGACAAAGAGAATGACTCAACTCCGTTTGGAGTCACCACAGAGCCCCGCTCAGTTCATCTTCCGTTCACCCAGGTTGCCTACGTTCCACGTGCCAATGACGTCGAACGATTGCCTGGGTAAATGGAACACATCACGCTGCTCCTCGCGATTGTGATCGTGACAGCTCTAGTGTTCGATTTCACGAACGGTTTCCACGACACCGCGAACGCGATGGCGACCACCATCTCGACCGGTGCCCTCAAACCCAAGACAGCGGTGGCCATGTCCGCCGCTCTCAACCTCGTCGGCGCGTTCCTGTCGGTGGAGGTCGCCAAAACGATCTCCGGCGGGATCATCAACGAGGACGGGCTGCGGACAGAAGTCATCTTCGCGGCCCTCGTCGGCGCCATTCTGTGGAATCTGCTGACCTGGCTGGTCGGCCTGCCGTCCAGTTCGTCCCACGCACTCTTCGGCGGCCTGATCGGCGCCGCGGTGATGTCGGCGGGCTGGTCCTCGGTCGACGGCGGCACCGTCGTCACCAAGGTGCTGCTTCCCGCGGTCGCCGCCCCGGTCGTCGCCGGTCTCGCCGCACTGCTGGCGACCAGGCTGACCTACCGGATCGGCGGCGGGATCCGTGACGACGCCCAGGAGAAGGCCACCGCCAAGGGCTACCGGGCCGGCCAGATCGCTTCGGCCGGACTGGTCTCGCTCGCCCACGGCACCAACGACGCGCAGAAGACCATGGGCGTCATCACCCTGGCCCTGGTCACCGGTGGCGTCCTGTCCCCCGGCTCGAACCCGCCGGTCTGGGTGATCGTCTCCGCCGGTCTGGCCATCGCGCTCGGCACCTACCTGGGCGGCTGGCGCATCATCCGCACCATGGGCAGCGGCCTCACCGAGCTCAAGCCGCCGCAGGGCTTCGCCGCCCAGACCAGCGCGGCCACGGTCATCCTGGCCTCCTCGCACCTCGGCTTCTCCCTCTCCACCACCCAGTCCTGCTCCGGCGCCGTGATGGGTGCGGGGCTCGGCCGCCGGGGCGGCGTGGTCCGCTGGTCCACCGCGACCCGGATGTTCGTCGCCTGGGGTCTGACCCTGCCGGCCGCGGGTCTGGTCGGCGCGGGCGCGGAGTTCCTCACCAAGCAGGGCACCTGGGGTGTCGCCGTCGTCGCCGTCCTGCTCGTCGCGGGCTCCGGCGCGATCTGGCTGCTGTCCCGGCGCAAGCCGGTCGGGCACGACGATGTCGCGCCCACCGGCGAGGACGCCGAACCGGCGGGTGTCATCACCACCGCCATCGCGGCCGTCACCCCGCCGCCGCCCGCCGGGGCGGCCGCGGTCGCCACGGCAGTGGCCATCGCGGCCGTCACCCCGCCGCCGCCCGCCGGGGCGGCCGCGGTCGCCACGGCAGTGGCCACGACCACGGACCTCAAGACCACCATCCCGGCCCAGCCCGGAACCGTCGCCGCCGATCCGGCGCGGCCCGCCACGGTGTAAGGACAGATCACCATGAACATCGACTGGGCAGCTCTCGGCTCCGTTTTCGGCGTCTCGCTCGTCGTCACCGTCGCACTGGTGGGCCTCTTCACCCTGGGCATCGTCGGCCTCTCCAAGCAGCCGGAACCGGCCGCACAGGACGGCTCCACCGGAGGCTCCCTGGTGCTCGCCCGCGCGGGCGCGTACCTCTGCTTCGGGCTCTGCGCGGCCGCGGTCGCGTACGGGATCTATCTGATCGTCGCCTGAGCCCCTTCCCGCACTCCCTCATCGGGCCGGACACACCTCGCGTGTGTCCGGCCCGATGTGCGTCTGCGCACACTGCACCGCCGCAGGTCAACGCCAGGTTGACGGGCGTTCGCGGAGCGTGGTGGACTGCCGGAGCCATTTACGGCGACAGCAGAGGAAGCCGGTGCGAATCCGGCGCGGTCCCGCCACTGTCACCGGGGAGCAGTCCCCCACACCGGAAGTCACGGCCCGCGCATGCGGGCTGGAAGGCCGGGGGAACTGCGGATCCGGGAGCCAGGAGACTCTCGCCGCCGGTCACGTCGAACCAGGGCGCGGACCCTGAGTGAGGACATATCGCCATGCCCGGCTGCCGTGCGTCCGCCGTTTCTGTGCCGCTCTCACCAGGAGCCGGCTGTACCGAGGTCCTTCGAGGCAGCGCGGCCGGCTGAGCCGTGCGAGCCGACCGCATCTTCGCGTACGGCGCCGCCGCCGGCCTGATCGGCGATCTGCTGCTCGGTGATCCCCGCCGGGGGCATCCGGTCGCCGCCTTCGGGCGGGCCGCGGCGGGCGTCGAACGGCGTCTGTGGCGCGACCACCGCGGGTGGGGCGCCCTGCACACCCTGGTCTGCGCCGGAGGCGCTGCGGGTGGAGCCGCGCTGGCCGCCCGTGCCGTACGCCGTCATCCCGCCGCCTCCGTCGCCCTGACCGCGGCCGCCACCTGGTCCGTCGTCGGCGGCACCTCGCTGGGTCGCGAGGCGCGCGCCATCGGTGGCGCGCTCGCCGCCGGTGACATCGAGCTGGCCCGGGAGCGGCTCCCCCATCTGTGCGGGCGCGACCCGCACTCCCTCGACGGGCCGCAGATCGCGCGCGCCGTGGTGGAGTCCGTGGCCGAGAACACCTCGGACGCGGTGGTCGGTGCCCTCGTGTGGGGCGCGCTGGGCGGCGTGCCCGGACTCGTCGCCTTCCGCGCCGTCAACACCCTCGACGCGATGGTCGGGCACAAGTCGCCCCGCCATCTGCGCTACGGCTGGGCCTCGGCCCGCCTGGACGACGTCGCGGGCTGGCCCGGCGCCCGGCTCACCGCCGCGCTCGCCATGGTCGCCGGGGGGCAGCCACGGCGAGCATTGCGGGCCTGGCGGGCGGACGCGGGCAGGCATCCGAGCCCCAACGCGGGTCCGGTGGAGGCCTCGTTCGCGGGGGCGCTCGGCGTACGGCTCGGCGGGACCCTCGCGTACGGCGGGCGTGTCGAGCACCGGCCGGTGCTGAACGGCGCGACCGGCCGTGCGGTGGAGACCGGGGACATCGAGCGCGCGGTGCGGCTGTCGCGCCGGGTGGGGGTGCTGGCCCTCGGCGTGTGCGCGGCGGGCCGGCTGATCGCGGGACGGTGGTCACCCTCGGGGCGGCGTCCGGCCGCAGGACGGAGCGGGAAATGAGCGGCGGACTGCTGGTCGCCGGAACCACGTCGGACGCGGGCAAGAGCGTCGTCACGGCAGGCATCTGCCGGTGGCTGGTGCGCCAGGGCGTGAAGGTCGCGCCGTTCAAGGCGCAGAACATGTCGCTGAACTCGTTCGTCACCCGCGAGGGCGCGGAGATCGGACGCGCGCAGGCGATGCAGGCGCAGGCCGCCCGGGTGGAACCGACCGCGCTGATGAACCCGGTGCTGCTCAAGCCCGGCAGCGACCGGTCCAGTCAGGTCGTCCTGATGGGCAGGCCGGTGGGCGAGATGAGCGCGCGCGGTTACCACGGAGGGCGGCAGGAATCCCTGCTCGGTACGGTCGTGGACTGTCTGGAGGAGCTTCGGGGCACCTATGACGCCGTGATCTGCGAGGGGGCGGGCAGCCCGGCCGAGATCAATCTGCGGCGCACCGACATCGTGAACATGGGGATCGCGCGGGCCGCGCGGTTCCCCGTCGTCGTCGTCGGCGACATCGACCGCGGTGGCGTCTTCGCCTCGTTCTTCGGCACGACGGCGCTGCTCGGCGCCGAGGACCAGGCGCTGATCGCCGGCTATCTGGTCAACAAGTTCCGCGGCGACGTGTCGCTCCTGGAGCCGGGTCTCGACATGCTGCACGGACTGACCGGGCGGCGGACGTACGGAGTGCTGCCGTTCGCCCACGGTCTGGGCATCGACGAGGAGGACGGGCTGCGGGTCTCGCTCCGCGGGGCCGTACGCGAGTCGGTCGTCGCACCGCCGCACGGCGAGGACGTGCTGCGGGTCGCGGTGTGCGCCGTACCGCTGATGTCGAACTTCACCGATGTGGACGCGCTGGCCGCCGAACCGGGTGTCGTGGTGCGGTTCGTGGACCGGGCGGAGGAGCTGGCCGACGCGGATCTGGTGATCGTGCCGGGCACGCGCGGGACGGTGAAGGCGCTGGCCTGGCTGCGGGAACGGGGGCTGGCCGACGCGCTGCTGCGACGGGCGGCGCAGGGGCGTCCGGTGCTCGGCATCTGCGGCGGGTTCCAGGTGCTCGCGGAGCAGATCGAGGACGAGGTGGAGTCGCGGGCAGGGCGGGTCGACGGGCTCGGACTGCTGCCGGTACGGATCCGGTTCGACCACGAGAAGACCCTCGCCCGGCCGGCCGGTACGGCGCTCGGGGAGCCGGTGGAGGGGTACGAGATCCACCACGGGGTCGCCGATGTGCGGGGCGGCGAGCCGTTCCTGGACGGGTGCCGGGTCGGCGCGGTGTGGGGGACGCACTGGCACGGGTCGCTGGAGAGCGATGCGTTCCGGCGGCGGTTCCTGGGGGAGGTGGCGCGGGCGGCAGGACGGCGGTTCGTGGCCGCACCCGACACGAGTTTCGGGGCGTTGCGGGAGGAGCAGCTGGATCGGCTGGGGGATCTGATCGAGGAGCACGCGGATACGGGGGCGTTGATGCGGTTGATCGAGGCAGGGGTGCCGGAGGGACTGCCCTTTGTGGGCCCTGGGGCGCCGGAGGTGCCGGCGGCCCGTGGGGGCCGTGGGGCCGGGGTGGCTGGGGGGTTGGCGTGAGGGGGACGCCTGCGGCGGGCTCCGTTCCCCGGCCCGCGCCTTCCCGTGACCGGGTCTCCGCCCCGGGCCCCGGTCCTCAGGCGCCGGACGGGCTGAGCAGTCGCCCGGAAGCGCCGGCCAGCGGGCCGGACGGGCTGAGTGGCGGGCCGGAACGGGTCACCGGTTCTTGGATGGATGACGTCGTCAAGGAGGCTTTGTGAGTACCCCGTATCCGTTTACTGCCATCGTCGGGCAGGACGATCTGCGGCTCGGATTGTTGCTGAACGCCGTATCGCCCGCTGTCGGTGGTGTGCTCGTGCGTGGGGAGAAGGGGACCGCCAAGTCCACCGCCGTGCGGGCGCTCGCCGCGCTCATGCCCGAGGTCGATGTCGTCTCCGGGTGCCGGTTCTCGTGTGACCCGGTGTCGCCCGACCCGGCGTGTCCCGATGGGCCCCACGAGGCCGGGGGCGGCGTGTCGCGGGCGGCGCGGACCGTGGAACTGCCGGTGGGCGCCTCCGAGGACCGGCTCGTCGGGGCGCTCGACATCGAGCGGGCGCTCGCCGAGGGGGTCAAGGCGTTCGAGCCGGGGCTCCTCGCCGATGCGCATCGCGGAATCCTGTACGTCGACGAGGTCAACCTCCTCCATGACCACCTGGTGGATCTGCTGCTGGACGCGGCTGCCATGGGTGCCTCGTACGTGGAACGCGAAGGCGTCTCCGTACGGCATGCCGCGCGGTTCCTGCTCGTCGGAACGATGAACCCCGAAGAGGGCGAGCTGCGGCCGCAGTTGCTCGACCGGTTCGGGCTGACCGTCGAGGTCGCCGCGTCACGCGACACCGATCAGCGGGTCGAGGTCGTACGCCGGCGGCTCGCGTACGACGACGATCCGGCCGGGTTCGCCGCCCGGTGGGCCGAGGAGGAAGGGGAGTTGCGGGAGCGGATCGCCGCCGCGCGGGCGCTCCTTCCCCACGTGGTTCTGGGAGACCCTGCGTTGCGGCAGATCGCCGCCACCTGCGCGGCCTTCGAGGTCGACGGGATGCGCGCCGACATCGTGATGGCCCGCACCGCGACCGCGCTGGCCGCGTGGGCGGGACGTACCGACGTGCTCGCCGAGGACGTCCGGCAGGCCGCCCTGCTCGCGCTCCCCCACCGGCGCCGCCGCAATCCGTTCGACGCGCCCGGTCTCGACGAGGACAAGCTCGACGACACGCTGGAGCAGAACAGCTGTGAAGGGGACGGGGGCGGGGACGAACCCGATCCGGACGGGCCGGGTGGCGGTGGGCAGCCCCCTCAGGGGGACGGGCCCGCCACGCCGCCGCAGCCCGAGGCAGGGAACGGCGACACGCCGGGACTGCCCTCGCAGGGGCGGCCGGCCGACGGCGGCGAGCAGCAGCCCGTACGTGCTGCCGAGCCGTTCCGCACGAAGATGCTGAGCGTGCCGGGGCTCGGCGAGGGCGCGGCGGGGCGGCGGTCCCGGGCGCGTACCGAACACGGGCGTACGACCGGGGCGCGGCGGCCCGAGGGGGCCCTGACCACACTGCATCTCGCCGCGACGGTACAGGCTGCCGCCCCGCACCAGCGTGCGCGCGGACGGTCGGGCCGGGGGCTGGTGGTGCGGCGGGATGATCTGCGGCAGGTGACCAGGGAGGGACGCGAAGGGAACCTCGTTCTTTTCGTCGTGGACGCGTCCGGGTCGATGGCCGCCCGGCAGCGGATGGGCGCCGTGAAGGGTGCGGTGCTGTCACTGCTGCTGGACGCGTACCAGCGGCGGGACAAGGTCGGTCTGATCACCTTCCGCGGCAGGGGCGCCGATGTGGCACTGCCGCCGACCTCGTCCGTGGACGCGGCCGCCGCGCGGCTGGAGACGCTGCCGACCGGTGGGCGCACTCCCCTCGCGGCCGGACTGCTGAAGGCCCATGACGTCCTGCGGGTGGAGCGGCTGCGCGATCCGTCGCGGCGGGCGCTGCTGGTCGTGGTGACGGACGGACGGGCGACCGGAGGCCAGGAGCCGGTGGCCCTGGCGGCGCGGGCCGCGCGGCTGCACGAGGCCGAGGGCACGGCGTCCGTCGTCGTGGACTGCGAGTCGGGGGTCGTACGGCTCGGGCTGGCCGGCTCCTTGGCCCGCGATCTCGGGGGCACCGCCGTCACGCTCGACGAGCTGCGGGCCGACTCGATCGCCGGGCTCGTCAGGGAAGTTCAGGGAACTAACGGATCCAACAGGAGGGCCGCCTAATGCCGCAGGGACAGCCGACCACCGTGCCGGACGACGGGCTGACGACGCGCCAGCGCCGCAACCGTCCGCTGCTCTTCGTCCATACCGGTATCGGCAAGGGCAAGTCGACGGCCGCGTTCGGGCTCGCGCTGCGCGCCTGGAACCAGGGCTGGCCGATCGGGGTGTTCCAGTTCGTCAAGTCGGCGAAGTGGAAGGTCGGGGAGGAGAACGCGCTGAAGGTCCTCGGCGCGAGCGGTGAGGGCGGCACGGTCGCCTGGCACAAGATGGGCGAGGGCTGGTCGTGGGTCCAGCGCGGCCTGCACGGTGACAACGCGGACAACGAGGAGAAGGCCCGCGAGGGCTGGGAACAAGTCAAGCGCGACCTGGCCGCCGAGACGTACAAGCTGTACGTCCTCGACGAGTTCGCGTACCCGATGCACTGGGGCTGGATCGACACCGACGAGGTGGTCGAGGTGATGCGCAACCGTCCGGGGACGCAGCATGTGGTGATCACCGGGCGCAACGCACCGGAGAAGCTCGTCGAGGCCGCCGACCTGGTGACCGACATGTCCAAGGTGAAGCACCCGATGGACGCCGGCCAGAAGGGCCAGAGGGGCATCGAGTGGTGACCATTCCGCGACTGGTGATTGCCGCGCCGGCCTCCGGCAGCGGCAAGACCACCGTGGCGACGGGACTGATGGCGGCCTTCGCGGAGCGCGGTCTCGCCGTGTCGCCGCACAAGGTCGGGCCCGACTACATCGACCCCGGCTATCACTCGCTGGCCACCGGGCGGGCGGGGCGCAACCTCGACGCGTACATGTGCGGGCCGGAGCTGATCGCTCCGTTGTTCGCGCACGGGGCGCACGGGTGCGACCTGGCGATCGTCGAGGGGGTGATGGGGCTGTACGACGGGGCCGGAATCCAGGCAGGGCGCGAAGCGCTCAGGCAGGGTGGTGGCGGGCGACGGGCCGGGCGGGGCGAGCTGGCGTCGACCGCCCATGTCGCGAAGCTGCTGCAGGCACCGGTGGTGCTGGTCGTGGACGCGTCGTCGCAGTCGCGGTCGGTCGCCGCGCTGGTACACGGCTTCGCCTCGTGGGATCCGGAGGTACGGATCAGCGGGGTCATCCTCAACAAGGTCGGCTCGGACCGGCACGAGATGCTGCTGCGGGAGGCGCTGGACGAGTCCGGCGTGCCGGTGATGGGGGTGCTGCGGCGGGCCGAGCAGGTGGCCACGCCCTCGCGCCATCTGGGGCTGGTGCCGGTGGCCGAGCGGCGGGGCGACGCGGTGGCCGCTGTCGCGGCGATGGGGGCGCAGGTACGGAGCGGATGTGACCTGGATGCGCTGATGGCGTTGGCGCGGTCGGCACCGCGGACGCCTGCCGCGTCGGGGGCGTGGGACCCGGTGGAGGCCGTGCGGGAGGCGGGGGGAGGCAGGGACGCCGACGGCGAGGGTGGCCCGGGCGGGCCGCGTCGTGGCCGGCCCGTCGTCGCCGTGGCCGGTGGGCCCGCCTTCACGTTCTCCTACGCCGAGCACAGCGAGCTCCTCGCCGCCGCCGGGGCCGACGTCGTGACGTTCGATCCGTTGCGGGACGAAGCGCTGCCCGAGGGCACCCGTGGGCTCGTCATCGGTGGGGGGTTCCCGGAGGTGTACGCCCCCGAGCTGTCCGCCAACGAACCGCTCCGCAAGGCCGTTGCCGGTCTCGCCGCCGCCGGGGCTCCCCTTGCCGCCGAGTGTGCCGGGCTGCTCTATCTCTCGCGTTCGCTCGACGGACTGCCGATGTGCGGGGTGCTCGACGCCGACGGCCGGATGTCGAAGCGGCTGACACTCGGCTACCGGGAGGCCGTGGCACTCACCGACAGTCCGCTGGCCGCGGTCGGCACACGGCTGCGCGGGCACGAGTTCCACCGCACGGTGCTGGAGCCGGGCGCCGGCGCCTCCCCCGCCTGGGGGATGCATCTGCCGGAGCGGCGCGTGGAGGGCTTCGTGCAGCAGGGCGTCCATGCCAGCTATCTGCATACGCACTGGGCCTCGGCGCCGGGTGTCGCGCGGCGGTTCGCCGACAGGTCCGCGGTGTGACCCACCCCATGGTTCTGCTCGTCGTCGGGGTCGGCGCGGGCTGTGGTGCGCCGGCCGGTGAGGTGTTGGAGCTCGTCTCGTCCGTACTGCACGAGGCGGGGCTGTCGCCCCGCGGCGTCGTGGAGTTGGCGACCCTCGACACGAAGACCGAGGAGCCGGGGATCGTCAAAGCGGCGGCGCGGCTGGGCGTTCCCGTACGCGGGTACAGCGCGGAGGAACTCGCCGCGGTCGCCGTACCGAACCCGTCGGACGCCGTGCTCGCCGCGGTCGGTTCGGCGTCGGTCGCGGAAGCGGCGGCTCTCGTCCGCGCCGACGAACTCCTCGTACCGAAGCGGAAGTCGACCCCCGTGGGGCGGGTGGGGAAGGTGACCTGTGCGGTGGCCCGGCGGGCTTCGCACGCGCATCCGGATCCGACCATTGCGTCGAGTGCGGTGCCGGGCACATAGTCGTCCTGCCGTCGCTCCATCCCACCGTCGTGAACTCACCCCCCACCCCCCTGGAAGTCATGCACACTCCCACTGAGAGACCCGATGCCAACCGCGCGGACGGACAGCACGATCTGCGGCACCACGGCGACGCGGAGGTCCGTGGCCGTGATCTGACCGATCTCGCCGTCAACGTACGTACCGATACGCCCCCGGCCTGGCTGAAGGAGCGAATATCCGCGTCCCTCTCCACGCTCGCCGCCTATCCGGACGGGGGCCGTGCGCGGGCCGCGGTCGCGCAGCGACACGGGCTGCCGGTGGATCGGGTCCTGCTGACGGCGGGTGCGGCGGAGGCGTTCGTGCTGATCGCGCGGGCACTGCCGGCCCGGCGGCCGGTCGTCGTCCATCCCCAGTTCACCGAGCCCGAGGCGGCGTTGCGCGCGGCCGGGCACACGGTGGGGCGGGTGCTGCTGCGCGCGGAGGACGGTTTCCGACTGGATCCGGCGGCCGTGCCCGAGGAGGCGGATCTGGTGGTGGTCGGCAATCCGACCAACCCGACGTCGGTCCTGCATCCGACGGCCGCACTGGAGAAACTGGCGCGCCCCGGGCGGACGTTGGTGGTCGACGAGGCGTTCATGGACGCGGTGCCGGGCGAGCGCGAGGCGCTCTGCGGACGTACGGACGTCCCGGGCCTCGTCGTGCTGCGCAGCCTCACCAAGACATGGGGGCTGGCGGGGCTGCGGATCGGTTACGTGCTGGCTTCCCCGGAGACCATCGGCGCGCTCCAGGAGGCGCAGCCGCTGTGGCCGGTGTCGTCCCCCGCGCTGGCGGCGGCCGAGGCGTGCATGGAGCCGCGGGCGCTGGTGGAGGCGGCCGCGGCGGCGAACCGTATCGCGGTGGACCGGGCTCATCTGATCGCCGGGCTCGTGGAGTTCGCCGAAGTGCGGGTGGCGGAGCCTGCCGAGGGGCCGTTCGTACTGGTGCGGCTGGAGCGGGCGGCGGAGGTGCGGGAGCGGCTGAGGTCGCTGGGGTTCGCGGCGCGGCGTGGCGATACGTTCCCGGGGCTCGGTCCGCAGTGGCTGCGGCTGGCTGTGCGCGACCGCGTGACGACCAACCGTTTTCTGCAGGCGCTCGATCAGGCGCTCCAGGTGCTCGCCTCCCCCAGGAACCGCTGACGGGGAGCGGCGCTCGCCCCTGTGCGAACGCCGCTCCCCCAGGCCCCCTGATTTCCCCCTGTCCCGCCCCTCGGGCCGGGTCGGTGTCAGTCCTGGGCGCGCCTGCGTGCCACGACCGTCGCGCCCGCACCCAGCACCAGCAGGAACGCCGCTCCGCCCACGAGGTACGGCGTCGCGGAGCTGCCACCGGTCTCCGCGAGGTTCGTGTCGACCGCTGCCGGGGCGTGGCCGGTCCCGGTCTGCGGCTTCACCTCGCCGCCGGTGCTGCCGCCGTTGCCTCCGCCGGAGTTGCCCCCCGCGGGCTCGGTGGGCTCGGCGCTCGGAGCAGCCGCCTTCGGGGTCTCACAGGTCGCCTCGGCGAGCGTGACCTCGCCCTGGACGTCGGCGACATTGAGCTTGAGCGGGTTGACCGACACCTTCAGCTGCAGCGCGGTCGCCGCGGCGGTACGTGACGTGGTCTGCGTCTTCGACAGGTCGAGGACGACGTCGCCGACGCCGGGCACCGCCACCCGTGTCGTGCCGCCCGCCGTCAGCGTGACCTTCCGGCCGAGGACCCTGACATGGCCCAGCACATTCGATTCGGCAACGGGCTTGTGACCCACTTCGCAGACCGCCTTGGAGGTGACCTTCTCGACCTCGATGAGCGAGAGCAGCGGCAGTCCGGGCACATGGACGCGGGCCTTCGCGAGGTTGCTGTAGCCCTCGGCCCTGTGCTTGTCGACGGTCGCGTCCGCCGTGGCCACGTCGGCACGCAGCACGTCGACCGGGCGGCCGTGCGACACGCCGTCGAGCCGCACGCTGAGTGCGGTCTCCTCGGCGCTCGCGGGTGCGTGCACCTCGTTGAGCGTGGCCTTCAGCGGCACGTCGACCGTCTTGTTCAGGAGTGAGACGTCGAGTGCGGTGCGGAGCACGACCGCGCTCGCCTTCCCGCCGCCGGTGGTCGTGGTGGACCCGGCGGCGTGCGCCGGGGCGGCAACCAGCAGGGCGACGGGCGCGGCGGCAACCGCCAGTGCGGCAAGGCGGAAGGTGTTGCTGTTCAAGATGGTGGAACCCCCACAAGAGACATGGAGCCACCGGCGCCGTCCAACGGGGGACATCGCGGGCACCGGTGGCCTCGACTCCGTGAATCTTTTCGTACAGAGGGTGAACTGACAGTAGCCTGAGGTGAGTTCACCCCAAAGGGGGGTTTCCGTGTCTGTATTCGAATATCTCGGCGCGTGCGCCCCTCGGTGTCACCCGATCCGCTGAGCGTGTGCGAGGTGCCGGCCGGCTGCGCCGGGGTGTGCGCTGAGGTGCTTCAACGAGCGCGAGCTCCATCCGGTCACTGGCTGTCAACGCGGCGCCGGGGCGGCATCAGCTGATCACATGGCCGTTCAGCACCACATGGCGCGGCGCCGCCAGCACCCGTACATCCGCCCGCGGGTCCTCCTCGTACACCACCAGATCCGCCGGGGCACCCTCCTCGAGACCCGGCCGCCCGAGCCAGGCGCGCGCACCCCAGGCCGTCGCCGAGAGCGCCTCGCGGGGCGGGATGCCCGCCGTGACCAGTTCGGCGACCTCCGCCGCCACCAGACCATGGGCCAGCGAGCCCCCCGCGTCGGTGCCGACGAAGACCGGCACGCCCGCGTCGTACGCCGCGCGCACGGTGTCGTAGCGACGCTCGTACAGCCGCCGCATATGCGCCGACCAGCGCGGGAACTTGGCCTCGCCGCCGGCCGCGAGGTCCGGGAACGTGGCGATGTTGACCAGCGTCGGGACGATCGCGACGCCGCGCTCGGCGAAGAGCGGGATGGTGTCCTCGGTCAGTCCCGTCGCATGCTCGATGCAGTCGATCCCGGCCTCGACGAGATCGACGAGAGCAGCCGCGGCGAAGCAGTGCGCGGTGACCCGGGCACCGAGCCGGTGCGCCTCGGCGATGGCCGCCTCGACCTCGCCGCGCGGCCAGCAGGCGGTCAGGTCACCGGCGTCCCGGTCGATCCAGTCGCCGACCAGCTTGACCCAGCCGTCGCCGCGTCGCGCCTCCTGCGCGACGTAGGCGACGAGGTCGCCGGGCTCGATCTCATGGGCGTAGTTCCGGGTGTACCTGCGGGTCCTGGCGATATGACGTCCGGCCCGGACGATCTTGGGAAGGTCCTCGCGGTCGTCGATCCACCGGGTGTCGGAGGGCGATCCGGCGTCCCTGATGAGCAGCGTGCCGGCCTCCCGGTCGGTGAGCGCCTGCTTCTCGCTCGTGGCGGCGTCGACCGGGCCGTGGTGATCGAGCCCCACATGGCAGTGGGCGTCCACGAGGCCCGGCAGCACCCAGCCGGTGACGGTCTCCGTCGCGTCCGCGCCGGGCGGCCGCTCGTACGAGATCCGCCCGTCGACGGCCCACAGCTCGTCCCGTACGTCGTCGGGACCGACGAGTACCCGCCCCTTCACATGCAGCACCGGCTGCACCGTGTGATCTCTCATGACAGCACTGTACGAGGCGGCCGGTGGCGGCCTCGGTACTCTCGACGGAAGCGCTGTTCGTACGCCGAACCGCAGGCCGACCCGATCCGAAGAGAGCACCACCGTGACGCACCCCTTCCTCGACCTCGCCCCGCTCACCGCCGCGCACTTCGCCGCCATCGAGCGGCGGGTGGCCGGCCTCCTCGCCACCGAGCAGGACGTCGTCATCATGCAGGGCGAGGCACTGCTTCCCCTCGAAGGCTGCATCCGGGGCGGCGCCCGGCCCGGTTCGACCGCACTGAACGTCGTCACGGGGCCGTACGGGCAGACCTTCGGGAACTGGCTGCGCGACTGCGGTGCCAATGTCATCGATCTGGCGGTGCCGTTCCACACGGCGGTCACCGCCGACCAGGTCGCGCAGGCGCTCGCCGCGCACCCGGAGATCGACTTCGTCTCGCTGGTCCACGCGGAGGCTGCGACCGGCAACACCAACCCGGTCGCGGAGATCGGTGAGGTCGTCCGGGCGCACGGGGCGCTGTTCATGCTGGACGCCGTCGCCTCGGTGGGCGCCGAGCCGCTGCTGCCGGACCTGTGGGGCGTCGACCTGTGCGTGATCGGCGCGCAGAAGGCGATGGGCGGCCCGGCCGGGGTGTCGGCGGTGTCGGTGAGCGGGCGCGCCTGGGAGCGGATCGCCGCCAACCCCGAGGCCCCCCGTCACTCGTACCTCTCGCTCCTGGACTGGAAGGAGCGCTGGATCGACGGCGGCCGCAAGGCGCTCCTGCACGCCCCCGCGCAGCTGGAGATGCTGGCGCTGGAGGCGTGCGTGGAGCGGATCGAGACGGAGGGGCTGGAGGCGCTGATGGCCCGGCACGCGGCGGCCGCCGCGGCGACGCGGGCGGGCGCGGTGGCGCTCAGCGGCGGCCTGGCGCCGTACGTGCACGAGGCGCGGGACGCGGCGCCGGTCGCCACGACGCTGCGCGCCCCGGCGGGGATCGACGCCGCCGGGCTGGTCGCCAAGGCACTCGCGGCCGACCCATCGCTGCCGCTGATCGCGGGCGGCGGGGCGCTGTCCAAGGAGATGATCCGGGTCAATCACTACGGTGTGGACGCGACGCGGGGCGCGGTGCAGTCCTCGCTCGCGGCTCTGGGGGCGGCGCTGGCCGACGCGGGCCGGCCGGTCGACTTCGAAGCTGCCCGCAGGGCCGTTTCGGAAACCTGGCCGAGCGAATAAATTCAGGAGGGTCCGCCATTCGGGATCCGGCGGCGGCACGCCACGAATTCATCAATGCGGGGAGCTGTTCCATTCAGAGCAGCTCCCCGCATTCTTTTTCCCGCTTCCCCGGACCCTAAACTCTAAAGTTTCAGCAGCGCCGATCCGCACAATTCGGCCACGCATCCGCGGAGTTACGGCTCTGTGACCGACTCCACACCCGGGGAAGATTTGCCGGATAAGTGGCGGACATATCGGTAGAAATCTTCACCGTTTCGCGCCCGGGCACGCGCCCGCGTGATAGCACACAGGCCCGTTCCGCCCAACCCTCTGCGTCGATGCAATTTCAGAATTTGCTGGGTAAATTCAATTCGCATGACCACCGCACCAGCAGATTTTGCACGTGCCCGAAGCGAATTCCTCACCATCGACACCCCGCGAGTGGAAGACGGAGCCGCGATCTGGCGTATCGCCCGTGACTCCGAGGTCCTGGACCTCAACTCCTCGTACAGCTACCTGCTGTGGTGCCGTGACTTCGCGGCGACCTCCGTGGTCGCCCGCGACGAGACCGGTGAACCGGTCGCCTTCGTGACGGGATACATCCGGCCCGACCGCCCCGGGACGCTCGTCGTCTGGCAGGTGGCCGTCGACCCCGGCCACCGCGGGACCGGACTGGCCGCCAAACTGCTGGACTCGCTGACCGCGCGGGTCGCCGCAGTGCAGGGCCTGGCCTCCGTCGAGACCACCGTCACCCCGGACAACACCGCGTCCGACCGGCTGTTCACCTCCTACGCACTCCGCCATGACGTGGCTCTGGAGCGCGAAGTGCTCTTCGACGGCGGGCTGTTCCCCGAAGGAACGCACCTGCCGGAAGTGCTCTACCGCATCGGTCCGTTCCACACCTGAGCGCGGCGAAGAGCGCACCGCCGCCCTCCCACCCCCTCAAGCAGGAGATCCCCTGTGACCATCACCCCGCCAGCCCTGAGCGTCTTCGAGACCCTGGAGTCGGAGGTACGGAGCTACTGCCGCGGCTGGCCCGCCGTGTTCGACCGTGCGCAGGGCTCCCGGCTTACCGACGAGGACGGCCACACGTACCTCGATTTCTTCGCCGGTGCCGGATCCCTCAACTACGGCCACAACAACCCGGTATTGAAGCGCGCGTTGATCGACTACATCGAGCGCGACGGCATCACCCACGGCCTCGACATGGCGACCACCGCGAAACGCTCCTTCCTGGAGACCTTCCAGAACGTGGTGCTGCGCCCGCGCGACCTTCCGTACAAGGTGATGTTCCCCGGCCCGACCGGCACCAACGCGGTCGAGGCCGCGCTGAAGCTGGCCCGCAAGGTGAAGGGACGCGAGTCGGTCGTCTCGTTCACCAACGCCTTCCACGGCATGTCGCTCGGCTCGCTCGCCGTCACCGGCAACGCCTTCAAGCGGGCCGGGGCCGGTATCCCGCTGGTGCACGGCACGCCGATGCCGTTCGACAACTATCTCGACGGCCGGGTCCCGGACTTCCTCTGGTTCGAGCGGCTCCTCGAGGACCAGGGCTCGGGTCTCAACCAGCCCGCCGCCGTGATCGTCGAGACGGTGCAGGGCGAGGGCGGCATCAATGTCGCGCGGCCCGAGTGGCTGCGGGCGCTGGCCGATCTGTGCCACCGCCGCGACATGCTGCTGATCGTCGACGACATCCAGATGGGCTGCGGCCGTACGGGCGCGTTCTTCTCGTTCGAGGAGGCCGGCATCACGCCGGACATCGTCACCCTGTCGAAGTCCATCAGCGGTTACGGACTGCCCATGTCGCTCTGCCTGTTCCGTCCGGAGCTGGACGTTTGGGGACCGGGCGAGCACAACGGCACCTTCCGCGGCAACAATCCCGCCTTCGTCACCGCCGCCGCCGCTCTCGACGCCTACTGGGCGGACGGCCAGCTGGAGAAGCAGACCCTGGCCCGCGGCGAACAGATCGAGCAGGCACTGCTGGCGATCTGCGACGAACATGCCCGGCTCGGCGCCCGGTTCCGCGGCCGCGGCCTGGTCTGGGGACTGGAGTTCGCCGACGCGTCGCGCGCCGCCGCGGTCTGCGCCCGCGCCTTCGAACTGGGGCTGCTGGTGGAGACCTCCGGTCCGCAGAGCGAGGTCGTGAAGCTGCTGCCGGCCCTGACCGTCACCCCCGAGGAACTGGACGAGGGCCTGCGCACGCTGGCCCGTTGCGTCCGCGAAACCGCCTGACACCCCGGCACGCAGAGAGACAGAAGAGAAAAGAAGAGAAAGGCACCGACTCACCGTGATCGTCCGATCGTTCAGTGACATCGAGAACACCGACCGCCATGTGAAGGCCGCCTCCGGCACCTGGGAGAGCAAGCGCATCGTGCTCGCCAAGGAGAAGGTGGGCTTCTCGCTCCACGAAACCGTGCTGTACGCGGGCACGGAGACGTCGATGTGGTACGCGAACCACATCGAGGCCGTGTTGTGCACCGAGGGCGAGGCCGAGCTCACCAACGACGAGACCGGCGAGAAGCACTGGATCTCCCCCGGCACGATGTACCTGCTGAACGGGCACGAGCACCACACGCTGCGCCCGAAGACCGACTTCCGCTGCGTCTGCGTCTTCAACCCTCCCGTCACCGGACGGGAGGACCACGACGAGAACGGCGTCTATCCCCTGCTGACCGAGGAGGGCTGAACCATGACCACTGATGTACGCGCCGATCTGTATCCCACCCGGGGCTCGGCCGAGCTGATCACACCCCGCCAGGACCCGGTCATCTGGTCGGCGCCCGGCGCCCCCGGTCCGGTCGCCGTGAAGGACCTGCAGGGGTTCGAGCGTGACGGCTTCCTCACCGTCGACGAGCTGATCGCACCCGCCGAGGTCGACGGCTACCGGGCCGAGCTCGACCGGCTGATCGCCGATCCCGCGGTCCGGGCCGACGAACGCTCGATCATCGAGCCCACGTCGCAGGACGTCCGCTCGGTCTTCGAGGTCCACCGGATCAGCGAGGTCTTCGCCCGGCTGGTCAGCGACGAGCGGGTGGTGGGCCGGGCCCGCCAGATCCTCGGTTCGGACGTGTACGTTCACCAGTCGCGGATCAACGTCAAGCCGGGGTTCGGCGCTTCGGGGTTCTACTGGCACTCGGACTTCGAGACCTGGCACGCCGAGGACGGTCTGCCGCATATGCGGGCGGTGTCCGTGTCGATCGCGCTGACCGAGAATCACGACACCAACGGCGGGCTGATGATCATGCCCGGTTCGCACAAGTCGTTCCTCGGGTGCGCGGGCAGGACACCGAAGGACAACTACAAGAAGTCGCTGAGGATGCAGGACGCCGGCACCCCGTCCGACGAGGCGCTGACCAGGATGGCCGACCGGTACGGCATCCGGCTCTTCACGGGGCCGGCCGGTTCGGCGACCTGGTTCGACTGCAACTGCATGCACGGCTCGGGGGACAACATCACCCCGTACCCGCGCAGCAATGTCTTCATCGTCTTCAACAGTGTGGAGAACGCCGCCGAGGAACCGTTCGCGGCGCCGGCCAGGCGCCCGGAGTTCATCGGGTCGCGGGACTTCTCGCCGGTGGGATGAGGCGGTGCGCGGTGGGCGGGGGCGGCTCGGGCCGTCCCCGCCCACCGGCACAATCGGGTGGACCCGGTGGTCCGTCAGCAGCGAGAGTGAGGGCATGACTTCACTCGTACGACACGTCACCATCGACTGCGCCGACGCCTACAAGCTCGGCAGCTTCTGGGCCGAGGTGCTCGGTGCGCAGCTGTCCGACGAGGATCGGCCCGGTGATCCCGAGGCACTCGTCGAGACCCCCGGCGCCGCGCTGCTGTTCATTTCGGTACCCGAGCCCAAGGCCGGCAAGAACCGCGTCCATCTGGACATCCAGCCGCAGGACCGTACCCGTGACGAGGAAGTCGAGCGGCTGCTCGCCCTCGGCGCCACTCTCGTCGGCGACCACCGCAAGCCGAACGGCCGGGGCTGGGCGACGCTCGCCGACCCCGAGGGCAATGAGTTCTGCGTGGAGTGCAGCGCCGCGGAACGGGCCACGCTGACGGCGACCCGGCTGCCGGTCACCGCGGACGACGTGACCACCGCGGTACATCTCTCGCTCGCCGCGCTCCGCGAGGTTCCCGAGGACCACTGGCGGGCGCCCGCCGGGACGTTGGAATGGGACTCCTGGGAGACCGTGGAGCATCTGAACGATGATCTCTTCGCGTACGCAGCCCAGTTGGGCCCGAAGAAGCCGCCGCTGGACCGCGACGTGCCGTACCGCTGGGGAGCCGACCGCAAGGGCGGCCCGGCCAACGCGATCTTCGCCAACCCCGATGCCGGTGCGGTCGGACTGCTGCAGACCCTGGAGGCGAGCGGAGCACTGCTGACGGCGATGGTACGGACGACCCTGGCGGATGTCCGCTCGTTCCACGCGTACGGGATCTCGGACCCGGAGGGCTTCGCCGCGATGGGAATCGTGGAGACCCTGGTGCATACGCACGATGTCGTTCGGGGCCTGGACATCTCCTGGGCACCGCCCGCCGATCTGTGCGACCGCGTACTGGCCCGGCTGTTCCCGGACGCCCCGGACGACGCCGACCGGTGGACCGTACTGCTCTGGTCCACCGGTCGCGCCGAGCTGCCCGGGCGTCCCCGGGTCACTTCGTGGAAGTGGCGCAGTGCGCCGCTGGAGGAGGCCGGCCAGGAGCAGTAAGAAGCTGCTCGGGCGGCCGTCCCGGGGTGGCTGCCCCTGCGGCCCGGCGACGTGATCTCCTTCGATCTCCTGACTGAGATCGCACCATGACGGACATGGGGTCACTGCTCGCGACGCGGGCCCCGGGACGCGGACCCGTCGGTCAGGCTCCACGGGTACCTGCCTCAGAGTTCCGCGTCAAAGATGTTCAAGAACGCTGTGCCGTCCCCGGTCCCGTCGGGTCGGGGCAGGGGAAGCTCTGCCCAGATGACCTTTCCCTGGGGGGTGTAGCGGGTGCCCCAGCGTTCGGCCAGTTGTGCGACGAGGAACAGGCCGCGGCCTCCTTCGTCCATTGCGGTGGCGTACCGCAGGTGGGGTGAGGTGCTGCTGCTGTCGGCGACCTCGCAGGTCAGGGTGCGGTCGTGGATTACTCGTATCGTGACCGGTGCGGAGGCGTGGCGGATGGCGTTGGTGATCAGCTCGCTGAGTACCAGTTCCGTGGCGAACGCGAGCTCGGACAGGCCCCAGTCGTCGAGTTTCTCGGTCACGGCAGCGCGCATCCGCGCCACGGCGGCGGGGTCGAACGGTACGTCCCAGTCGGCGACGTGGTCGGGCGGGATCGCCCGTGTGCGGGCGATGAGCAGCGCCACGTCGTCCTTCGGCCGGCCGGGCAGGAGTTCGTCGAGCACTGCCTGGCAGCTTTCCTCCGGTGACCGGTCGGGGTGGGAGGCCAGTGCCTGGCGCAGCAGCTCCATCCCCACGTCGATGTCCCGGGTGCGGTCCTCGATGAGTCCGTCGGTGTAGAGGACGAGTTGTGTGCGCTCCGTGAGCTCGAGTTCCGCGGTCTCGAACGGCATGCCGCCCAGGCCCAGGGGCGGGCCGGCCGGCAGATCGGGGAAGGACACGCTGCCGTCGGGTTGGACCAGGGCGGGCAGGGGGTGTCCGGCCCGTGCCATTGAGCAGTGGCGGGAGACGGGATCGTAGATCGCGTACAGGCAGGTGGCGCCCGTGATCCCGGCGCCGGGGGTCGTTTCTACTTCTTCCTCTTCCTGGTCGATGCGCCCGACGAGGTCGTCGAGGTGGCCGAGGATCTCGTCGGGTGGCAGGTCAAGTGTGGAGAAGTTGTGCACGGCGGTGCGCAGCCGTCCCATCGTGGCGGCTGCGTGCAGGCCGTGGCCGACGACGTCCCCGACGACCAGGGCCACCCGGCTGCCCGGGAGCGGGATCACGTCGAACCAGTCGCCGCTCACTCCGGAGAGTGCGGGCAGGTAGCGGTGGGCGACCTCGAGGGCGCTCTGTTCGGGCAGGGCTCGTGGGAGCAGGCTGCGCTGCAGGGTCACCGCCATGGCGTGTTCGCGGGTGTAGCGGCGGGCGTTGTCGATGCTGACCGCTGCTCGGGCGGCCAGTTCTTCGGCCAGGGACAGGTCGTCCTCCTCGAACGGCTGGGGTTTCTCCGAGCGCCAGAAGTTGGCCATGCCCAGGATGACGCCCCGTGCCTGGAGGGGGACCGTGATGAGTGAATGGATGCCGTAATCGACGATCATCCGTGACCGCTCCGGGTCCTGGGCGAGCCAGCCGGGTGCGGCGGACAGGTCGGGTACCAATTCCGGCCGGCCGGTGCGGAATGCCTGTGCCTGTGGGGTGGAGGGGAGGAAGCTGATCAGGTGACCGGTTTTGTAGAGGGGGTGGTCGTTACGGATGCCGTGAACGGTGGCGCGGCGCATGTCGGTGTCCGCGCCTGTCGGCTCGTCCCCGTGCATGACCGGGTCGGCCAGATCGACGGTGGCGAAGTCGGCCAGCCGGGGGACCGCGATCTTCGCCAGTTCCTCGGCCGTACTCACGACGTCGAGGGTGGTGCCGATGCCGAGCCCGGCGTCGTACAGCAGCCTCAGGCGCTCGCGGGCGATCTCTGCCCTGCCGGACAGCGCCCGCAGCTCCGTGGTGTCGCGCAGGGTCGCGACCGTCCCCTCGGGGCCACCGTGACGATCCGTGAGCCGCTGGTTCACCGCGAGCAGCCTGTCCCCCGCAGGGTGTACCTCGTCCGTGGCCGGGCGGCCCGAGGTCAGCAGCTCCACCGTGCCGGGATCGAGGCTGGGCAGGTCCGGGATGTGCTGCCCCTCGGCGTCGTGCGGCAGATCCAGCAGCCGTCTGGCCTCGTCGTTCGCCAGGAGCAGTCGGCCGTCGCTGCCGACAATGAGCACGCCTTCGCGCACGGCGTGCAGCACCGCGTCGTGATGCTCGTACATGCGCGTCATCTCGGCGGGGCCCAGACTGTGGGTCTGCCGCTGCAGCCGCCTGGCCACCAGCGCCGTCCCGACCGTGGCCACGGAGAGCGCGACCGCTCCCGCGACGAGGATGATCGGAATCTGCCGGGACACCATGCCGGTCACTTTCTCGACCTGCATGCCCGCAGACACCAGACCCACGACCTTGTGCCCGTGATCGAAGATGGGGACGGTCGCCTGCACCTCGTAGCCGAGCGGGTCCTTGACGCTCTCGACGTACACATGGCCGGCCAGCGGCGGCCCGATGGTGGCGACGGCCTTCTTCCCGATCAGCTCCGGCCGGGGATGCGTGTAGCGGATCCCCTTTGTGTCCGTCACCACGATGAAGTCGACGCCGGCCGTTTTCCGCGCCGCCTCGGTGAGCGGCTGGAGCACCCTGGAGGGATCGGGGGCCTTCAGTGCGGCCACGACGCCCGGTGAGTGCGCGAACGTCTGCGCGACGGCGACCGAACGATGTCTCGCCTCCGCGTTGCTGTCGCGCTGGGACTGCAGTACGAGCGCCAGCACCGCGGCCGCAACGAGCAGCACCACGACAGCCACCTGCAGAGCGAAGACCTGCCCTGCAAGGCTCTGGGGGTACTTGCCCGTGAGTGACCGAACCTGTCCGCTCCGGAATCGGCCGAAAGGTTGCACCATATCGCCCTTTTTACACCGTAAGCACGAAGATGTTCACCAAGGTCGGCGGGGGTCCCTTCGGACTCCCCTGGGCGGCGGCTGATTCTGCGGGCGCCGGGGGATCAGCCGGGCATCCCGGCGGGCTCAGCCGGCGAGCACGTCCAGGGCCCGGTCCACGTCGGCCTGCGTGTTGTAGAGATGGAAAGCCGCGCGCAGACCACCCGCCCGGTTCGAGACCATCACCCCGGCCCGCGCCAGCTCCGGTTCCCGCCCGCCGAGTCCAGGCACGGCCACGATCGCGGACTCCCCCGGCACCGCCTCGTGCCCCAGCCCGGCCAGCCCCGCCCGCATGCGGGCCGCGAGCCCGGTGGCGTGGGTGTGAAGGGCGTCGATGCCGACCTCGCCCAGCAGCGCGAGGGAGTGCTCGGCACCGTGGTACGCGAGGAAGGCGGGCGCCTCGTCAAAGCGGCGCGCGGTGCCGGCGAGTCGGCCGATCGGACCGTAGGTGCTGTTCCAGCGGTCCTCGCCGGCCACCCAGCTCGCAAAGAGGGGCGGCAGGGTCTCCTGTGCCTCCTCGGTGACGGTGAGGAACGACGTACCGCGCGGGCAGAGCAGGAACTTGAAGCCGCCGGTGACGGTGTAGTCGTACGCCCCGGCGTCCAGCGGCAGCCAGCCCGCGGACTGGGTGGCGTCGAGCAGGACCCGGGCTCCGTGCGTGGTGGCCGCGGCCCGGACCGCGTCAAGGTCGGCGAGGCGGCCGTCGGCGGACTGCACGGAGGAGAGGGCGACCAGCGACGTGGTGGGCCGCACCGCCTCGGCCATGCCGTCCAGTGGGACGTACCGCATCCGCAGATCCCCGCGGGCCGCGAGGGGGCCGACGACCGAGCTGAACTCCCCCTCAGGAACGAGCACTTCGGCGCCCGGCGCCAGCGAGGCCGCGATCAGACCGACATGCACGGCGACCGAGCTGCCGGTGGCGACCCGGTCGGGGCCGACGCCGACGAGCCCCGCGAACCGGACCCGTGCGGCGTCCACGGCGTCGAAGCTGCCCGCGCCCGGACCGGTGCCCGCGGCGTTCTCGTCGGCGAGTGCCTTCACCGCCTCGACGGTGCGGCGGGGCAGCAGCCCGCAGCTGGAGGTGTTGAGATACGTGGTCTTGGGCGCAAACTCGGCGCCTACCGCCTGGGTGAGCGAGGAGATCTCCATACGCCCACCCTGGAGCCCCCTCAACTCATCGTCAATCACGAAGGGTTGAGGAGGCTCTCCAAGCAGTGCTTATGTCTGCAGCTGGGCGGGGCAGAGCGGGTCAGCCCTGTCCGCCGGAGTGCGGGACCTCGCACGCCCCGTCGGCGTCGCAGGCCGCCGCTTCCGAGCCGATCGCGGTCAGCGGACGGTCCTT
The DNA here is from genome assembly GCF_045207415.1 of Streptomyces sp. NBC_00873. Classification (NCBI taxonomy): domain Bacteria; kingdom Bacillati; phylum Actinomycetota; class Actinomycetes; order Kitasatosporales; family Streptomycetaceae; genus Streptomyces; species Streptomyces sp. NBC_00873. The sequence continues at coordinate 6,992,586 of NZ_CP108803.1, read as the reverse complement.
CCACGCCTGCTCCAGCGCCTGCGCGAAGACCTCGGCAGGCTGGCCGCCGGAGATCCCGTACCGCCGGTCGAGCACGAAGAACGGCACGGCGTTGGCACCCAGCTCGGACGCCTCCTGCTCATCGGCCCGCACCTCGGCCGCGTACGCCTGCGGGTCGGCGAGCACGGCACGCGCCTCGTCGGCGTCGAGCCCGGCCTCGACAGCCAGCTCGACCAGCACGTCACCGTCGAAGACGGAACGCTCCTCGGCGAAGTTCGCCCGGTAGGCGAGGCCCAGCAACTCGTCCTGGCGGCCGCGGGCCTTGGCCAGATGGAGCAGGCGGTGGATGTCGAAGGTGTTGCCGTGGTCGCGGCCCTCGGTGAGGTAACCGAGCCCCTCGGCCTGCGCGTTGGCCGCGACGTTCGCCTCCATGGCCTGCGCTTCCTCACGCGTACGCCCATACTTCTGCGCCAGCATGTCGATCACCTGCGCGGTGTCGCCCTTGGCCCGGCCCGGGTCGAGCTCGAAGGACCGGTGCACGACCTCGACCTCATCGCGATGGGCGAACCCCGCCAGGCCCTTCTCGAACCTGGCCTTCCCGATGTAGCACCAGGGGCAGGCGATGTCGCTCCAGATCTCGACGCGCATGACTCTTCTTCTCTCCAGGGTCTCGGGCAGTGTAAAGAAATCCCCCGCACGCCAGATCGAACACAGCGGCGGACCTGCTCATTCCCGAGGGTAGGCACGGCACCATCCATGGAGCACGCACGGCCGTCCCGGGTCAGCAGGCAGTTCGGCGCGGCGAACGCCGATCCAGCGTTACGCTATCGACTGTCACAAATGTTTCAGCTAGAGCGGAAGTCGAATGAGTCGAACGATCCGTGTGGACGAGGACGGGCCCCGCGAACACTGGCTTCCCGTCTGGGTCGCCCAGGACAACCGTCGCGGAACACCCGGTGCTGGGGCAGGGATTCGAGCGGGATCCACGTAAACGCCGCTCGGGGAGCGGAAGCGTCCCGGAATGGTTCGCCAACCTGCTACCGGAACCCGGCAGCGGTCTGCGGCACATGGTTGCCACAGAACTCAGTAAAAAGAAGCTCCACGATTTTGTACTGCTCAGCCACCTGGGTGAGGACCTGCCGGGCGCGGTCCGGGTGGTTCCTGACGTCCCGCTCGACGGGCTCCCGGACCACGAACCCACCGGCGTGTGTGAGCACGAGCATGCTCTGCGTTTCTCACTGGCCGGAGTCCAGCCGAAGTTCTCCATGCGATACGAGGGAAAGGCCCTCGTGCTCCCTGCCACGGGCAGCGGTGGCGACTGGATCGTAAAACTTCCCGACCAGCGTTTTCCCGCTGTCCCGGAGAATGAATTCGCCATGCTTCAGTGGGCCGGAAGAGCCGGCATCGACGTTCCCGAGTCCCGTCTCGTACCAGGCACCCACATTCGGAATCTGCCCGAGGGCACGATCGAGCCGGATGAACACGCTCTCGCGATCCGGCGCTTCGACCGGACGGACAACGGGCGTGTGCATCAGGAAGACTTCGCCCAGGTACGCGAGGTATCCGCTGAGGCAAAGTACGACAAAGCCAACTACGAAGGCATCGGACGTGTCGTCAGCGCCGTGTGCCCTGTTGAGGATGCCATCGAATACCTTCGCCGTCTCGTCGCTTTCACCCTCATGGGCAACGCCGACGCACACCTCAAGAACTGGACTCTGCGCTACCCCACCGGTCGTCAGGCACGGCTGTCTCCGGCGTACGACCTGGTGTGTGTCACTGCGTACCCGAAGGCCGACCACAAGCTCGCGTTCCCACTCGGTGGCACCACGAACACCGAGCTGATCACCACGGAGAGTTTCCGGGGGCTCTCTCCGGCACTCAGGCTGGCGCCCGAGCTGATCACGGATACCGTGCGGGAGACGGTGGAAGCCCTGACCACCTCATGGGCCGACATCAAACACAGCTTCGAGGTACCGGAGTTCGTGGCTGTGACCATCGACAGACGTCTCGCCTCGCTGCCACTGGTGCGCAGCTGAGCAGTGAAAGGCGCGAGCAACGCCTCAATGTCGGAGACCGCCCGGCGTGTAGGTCCGGGGTATCTCGCCGGTCCGGCCGGTCACAGGGCGGTCCGGCCCATCGGGCGGGGCAGCGGCTCCAGCGCACCGGCGTACCGCAACCGCAGATTGGCCTGGAGTACGTCCTTCACGTTGCCGTGCGGAGCGATGTCGAGGAGTACGCCTCCGGCGCTGAGCTCCTTGCGCCCGGCCTTCGTGCCCTCCGGCAGCAGCGCCGCGCGCGCCCGGGAAAGATAGCCGACCCAGCCGACGCAAGGCTCACCGCCAGCGAAACCCGCATCGTCCTCCAAGACGTCGAGCACGTCGCCGTCGGTGACATCGCCGCAGTCGGGCTCCCACGCCTCGGCGACAACCGTAAGGAGATCCCCGTCGGGGATCTCGGCGGTGTCCGGCGATTTGATACCGATCACCATCGACTGGAGGAGGTACTCCGAGGTGCCGCCCGCGTTCCCACTGACCTCAATCTTCCAGTCCGGCTCGCCCGCGAGGAGGAGTCGCAGCCCGAACCCGACACGGTCCGACCAGCCGTCGGCTTCCCGGGCCGCGCGCAGAGCGGTGAGGAGGGAATCCTCGTTCGGCAGGAGATCCGTGGCGGGCCCGGACGAGTGGATCTGCCACCACGTCCACACCGCACCCGAGCCGCCCGCCGGAAGGATCTCGGCAAGCTGGTCCAGGGTGAGCTTCCATCGCCGGGTCAGCTCCTCGGCCGTCTCCTGCCGTGGACCCCAGAAGCCCCGCACCACACGTCGCATGAACCGCCTCCGTCGCACCTCGTCCGTCGGCCAGGTCGTCGCGGGCCAAGGCTAGTTGAAGGACCTCCGGGTCAGGGGCCGACCGCGAGGCGCAGCGCCAGATGGGTGCCGTGGCGCGGGTGCGCGGGGTCGGAGGTCCAGCCGTGCCGGACGTAGAAGGCCTGGGCGCGGGTGTTGTGCACGAAGACCTCCAGACGGGCGCTGTCCACTCCGGCCCGCTGCCAGGCGTCGACGCAGGCGGTGTGGAGTGCGGTGCCGATTCCCGTACGCCAGTGGGCCGGCGCGACATGGAGCTGAGTGAGCGTCATGTCGCCGTCGCGTAGGGCGTAGGCGGCGATGCCGGCGAGGGTGCCGTCCCGCTCGGCGCAGAGCACGGTGGCGTCGGGGCGGTCTATCGCCCGGGACCAGCCGGCGCGGCTGCGCCCGACCTCCGCGGCGCCCGCGTACTCCTCCTCCGGAAGGTGCCCCCGGTAGTAGGTGGCGCGGGCCTCGGTGTGCAGCTGGACGATGGCGTCGAGATCGGCGGGCGCGGCAGTTCTGATCATGCGGGGAGGGACGTCTCCGGGCGGCCCGTGGTTGCGCCGGCCCGCGCCGGACGGGCTTGGGATGTGTTGCCCGGCAACGGGGTGGGCCCGCCTCCGCCTGGCGGTGGGGTGGGCGGGGCCCCTCCGGGGCGTCTCCTCAGGACTGGCGCGGAAGCCGGCAATTCCAGGGAGCCCGGCACGTGCGCCGGCCCCTGCGGGGACTCCCCTGCACGGTCCCACCCAGGCATCACTCGCGGCCGCGACCCGGCGGTCGTGACAGGAGCGCCTACCGGGCCGCTTACGCGCGACGGCCGGTCCGGGGGCGTGCAGGGGAGTCCCCGCAGGGCGACGAACAAAGACCCGGGCTCCCCTCGCGTGCCCGCCGAACGTTCGTTGCCCGAGGAGACGCCCCGGAGGGGCTCCGGACCACCCCACCCGACAAGGCGACGGCACCACCAGGGACCAGACGCACACATCAAGCCCGTCCGGCGCTTGAGGACAAAACCCCCGCCCCGGGGGCTGGGCGCCGCAACGGCGCCCCCCGGAGTTCGGGAAGGCTCACCGTCACGCACGACGCCCGTCGACGCGGCGCGGCAGGCCCAGCGGGTTGTCCTCGCGCAGCTCCGGCGGCAGCAGGGACTCCGGCGTCGTCTGGTAGCTGACCGGGCGCAGCCAGCGCTCGATCGCGGTGGCGCCGACCGACGTGGAGGTGGAGGTGGTGGCCGGGTAGGGACCGCCGTGGTGCTGGGCGGGGGCGACGGCGACTCCGGTCGGCCAGCCGTTGACGAGGACCCGGCCGGCCAGCGGGGTGAGGGCCGCAAGGAGTCCGGGGGCGTCGGTGTCGGCGGCCTCCGTGGCGATCTGGAGGGTGGCAGTGAGGTTGCCCGGGAGCCGGGAGAGGACGGCGGCGATCTCGTCCTCGGAGGCGTAGCGGGCGACGACGGTGACCGGGCCGAAGCATTCCTCCAGGAGCGCGTCGTGCGGCCCTTCGGTGGCGAGCAGCTGTGCCGGAACGGTCAGGAAGCCGGCGGAGACGGTGTGGTCGCCGCCCGCGCCGGGGGTGACCGGGGCGTCCACGTCGGGGAGTTCGACCCGTTCGCGTACGCCTGCGACGAAGGCGTCCCGCATCCGGTGGTCGAGCAGGACCGCGGCCTCGGTGTCGCTGACCGCCTCGGTCAGCGCCTTCAGCAGCCGGTCGCCGGTCTCACCGGCGGGGGCCAGGACGAAGCCGGGCTTGGTGCAGAACTGACCCGCGCCCATGGTCATCGAGCCCGCGAGCCCGGCACCGATCTGCTCGCCGCGCTCGGCGGCGGCCGCCTCGGTGACGACGACGGGGTTGAGGGAGCCGAGCTCGCCGTGGAACGGGATCGGGGCCGGCCGGGCGGCCGCGGCGTCGAACAGCGCCCGTCCGCCGCGGATGGAGCCGGTGAACCCGGCGGCGGCCACGAGCGGGTGCTTGACCAGCTCGACGCCCGCCTCGAATCCGTGCACCAGGATCAGTACGTCCTCGGGCAGCCCGACCTTCGCGGCGGCCCGGCGCAGCACGGAGGCGCAGAGCTCCGAGGTGGCGGGGTGGTCCGGGTGTGCCTTGACGACGACCGGGCAGCCGGCCGCCAGGGCACTGGCGGTGTCGCCGCCGGGGACGGAGAAGGCGAGCGGGAAGTTGCCGGCCGCGTAGACGGCGACGACGCCGAGCGGGATCTTGTAGCGGCGCAGGTCGGGCCACGGCGGGGTCCGGGTGGCGTCCGCGTGGTCGATGTGGATGTCGAGGAAGGCGCCCTCGTCGACGACCTCGGCGAACGCGCGCAACTGGGCGGCGGTGCGGGCGAGTTCACCGGTGAGCCGGGCCGGTCCGAGCGCGGTCTCGGCGTCGGCGGCCTCGGTGACGTGCTCCCCGGCCTCGGTGAGCAGCTCCGCCGCGGTACGCAGGAATGCGGCGCGTACGGTGCGGTCGGCGAGCGCATCGCTTACGGCATGTGCGGCCCGGACCGCACGGTCGACCTCCTCCGCTGTAGCCTCCACGGCAACCTGCTCACGCGGCTTCCCGGTGCGGGGGTCGACGCTCCAGACTGGTGCTGCTGCCACCGTGTTTCCTTCCGGTCCTCGGCCACACATCAGAAGTTGTTCGGTATTCTGAACACAGTTCCTGATCGTGAATATGTAGGGACTCTATTTCCGGGCGTTCAGTGTTGGCAAGAAGTGGGCTGGAAGGGGCGAGTGCGATGTCGGCTGCCGAGTCAGGCGGGGCACAGGTCAAGTCCGCGGTACGGACGGTGGAGCTGCTCGAGTACTTCGCCGGGCGTCCCGGTATGCATTCGCTGGCGGCCGTGCAGGAGGCCGTCGGCTACCCCAAGTCGAGCCTCTACATGCTGCTGCGCACCCTGGTCGAGCTGGGCTGGGTGGAGACCGATGCGACAGGGACCCGGTACGGCATCGGCGTCCGGGCGCTGCTGGTCGGCACCTCGTACATCGACGGCGACGAGGTCGTCGCGGCCGCCCGCCCGACGCTCGACCGGCTCTCCGACGACACCACGGAGACCATCCACCTCGCCCGTCTCGACGGTACGAACGTGGTCTACCTCGCCACCCGCCAGTCCCAGCACCATCTGCGCCCCTTCACCCGCGTCGGCCGCCGGCTCCCCGCCCACTCCACCTCGCTCGGCAAGGCGCTGCTGGCCACCCACAGCGACGAGCAGGTCCGCAAGATGCTGCCGGAGACGCTGCCCGCGCTGACCGAGCACACCCTCACCGACCGCGAGAAGCTGATCGAGGAACTGCACCTCATCCGCGAGCAGGGGTATGCGGTGGACCGCGAGGAGAACACCCTGGGGCTGCGCTGCTTCGGCGTCGCGATCCCGTACCGGACGCCGGCGCGCGACGCGATCAGCTGCTCGGTGCCGGTCGCCCGGCTCACCCCGGCGCACGAGCAGATGGTCAAGGACGCGCTGTTCGACGCGCGGGACCGGCTCACGCTCGCCACCCGGAGGCTCTGACCCGTGGGCACGCCCGAGGTGACGCTGCGCGAGGTGCGCGACAGCGATGTGCCGCTCTTCTTCGCGTACATGTCCGATCCGGAGTCGGTCCGGACAGCCGCGTTCACCAGTGAGGACCCTGGCGACCGGCCCGCGTTCGAGGCCCACTGGGCGCGGATCCTGGACAGTCGCACCGTGGTGATGCGGACGGTGCTTGCCGACGGCAAGGTGGTGGGCAACGCCGGGGTGTACGGGTCCGAGGGCGACCGGCAGGTCACGTACTGGATCGACCGGGCGCACTGGGGCCGGGGGCTCGCGACCGCCGCGCTCCGGGCGCTGCTGAACGCCGTACCGGAACGGCCGTTGCACGCCCGGGCGGCGGCCGACAACGCCGGTTCGGTGCGGGTGCTGCAGAAGTGCGGGTTCACCGTCACGGGCAAGGACCGGGGCTTCGCGCACGCCCGCGGCGAACCGACCGACGAACTGCTCTTCACGCTGGACTGAGCGGCGGGTGAGGCCCGTCTCCGCCGCGCGGCGGAGACGGATCGTCGCCGGGCAGGACGCGCGGGCGGACGAGGCGCGCGAGCGTGGATGACATGACACAGACACCGACGTCGCCGGCCACCCGGACCGCATCGGCGCCGCCCGCGCCCACCGGCCGGGCCCGCGCCGTGCTCCGCGCCGTCGCGATCGCCGCCTGCCTGCCGTACGTCTCGCTCAAGGCGGCCTGGATCGCGGGCAGTCACGTCGGTGTCCCCGCCGGCAGCGCGCTGCTCGACCACCGCACCGCGATGCTCGTCGCCAACAGCGCGTCGGTACTGCTGGACTGCACGGTCGTCGTCCTCGCCCTGCTGCTCACCCAGGCATGGGGGCGACGGGTCCCGGCCTGGCTGCTCACCGTGCCGATGTGGGTGGCGACCGGGCTGCTGCTTCCGATCATGACCGGCTTCCCGCTGCAACTGCTGGTGAGGGCGTTCGGCGGGACGACCGCCGGGTCCGGCGGAGACGGGCGCCCCTTCCTCGACGAGTGGGTCTACGGCGTCGTCTACACCGGCTTCATCGTCCAGGGCCTGACCCTCGGCGCCCTGTTCGTCCTGTACGCCAGGGAACGCTGGGGTCATCTGTGGCAGGGCACGCTGAGCGACCTGCCACCGAGCCCGACCGGACCGGCGCTGCGGGTCGTCGCGGTCGTGGCCTCACTGCTCGCGCTCGTGCCCGGCACCGTCCATCTCCTCTGGGCGACCGGATCGACCGCCGGTCTGAACGAGACCCGGATCGCGGACCGTACGAGCGACTTCTACGCCCTCGAAGTGGTCTACACGGTGTTCACGGCCGTCACCGTCGCCGGTGTCCTGCTGCTCGCCCTCCGCCGCCGCGGTGCGCTCGCCCTCAAGGTGCCGCTCGCGCTGGCCTGGGGCGGCTCCGGGGTGCTCGGCTGCTGGGGCGGCTATCTGTGCCTCGTCGCGCTGGGCCCGGTCGACGACATCGCCGACCGGCCCGCGGCCGGGATGCAACTCACCTACGCTGTGCAGATGCTGGTCGGGATCCTGGTCGCCACCCTGGGCGCCTACTTCTTCGCGGAACGCGCTGCGGCGACGAAGCCGTCCGGGCCGTCCGCGTGACCCTGCTCCTCGGCCGGCAGGCCCGGCTGCGCTGGCTGCATCTGATCATCGGCGGCGCGCTGCTCATGCCGTACTTCCTGGTCGGCACCGTGATCGTCTCCATGTACAACCGCGACGGCAACGCCTTCAACTCGCTGCCGCTGCAACTGACCGCGTTCGCGTACGCCCTGCCGATGGCCGCGGTCACCGGTCTCTTCCCGCTCGCCCGGCCGCTGTCGGTGGCCGCGGTCCGCGCCCTGTGCGGTGTCCCCGCGGAGCGGCTCGCCGACGGTCCGGCCAGGACCCGGCAGGCGAGGGTACGGACCGCGGGCTGGTTCACGCTGCATCTGGCGCTCGGCGCCGTCATCAGCGGGATGACGCTGGCACTGACACCCTTCGCTGTGGCCGTGATGACGCTGCCGTTCCTCTCCTCCGTACGGAACTCGGCGGTGGTCGATCTGCCCCGGGCACTGACCCGGCCGTGGTTGCTGGCCCTGGCGCCGTTCGCCGGTCTTGCGATGCTGGTCGCCCTGGCCGGCTGCGCGGCGGCGGCCGGGGCGCTGCTGGCCCGCCGCGCTCCGGTGCTGCTGGGCCCGACCCCCGACGACCGGCTGGCCGCCGCCGAACGCCGGGCGGCCGACCTGGCGGTCCGCAACCGGCTGGCCCGGGAGCTGCACGACTCGGTCGGCCACGCGCTCAGCGCCGTGACGCTCCAGGCGGGGGCGGCCCGCCGGGTGCTGGACAGCGACCCGGAGTTCGTACGCGAGGCGTTGACCGCGATCGAGGAGACCACCCGGCGCACGGTCGGTGAACTCGACTCCGTGCTGGGCCTGTTGCGACAGGGGGACGAGGGGGATGACGGGCTGACGGGACCGGCGCTCGACGCGCTGGACGGGCTGCTGGCCCGCTGCGGGGTCCCCGTGTCGTACGTCACCCGGGGCGATCCGGGCACGGCCCCCGCCGCCGTGTCCCGTGAGGCGTACCGGATCGTGCAGGAGGGGCTGAGCAACGCGTTGCGGCACGGCGGGCGGGCGGCACCGGTGGAGCTGCGGATCGCGGTGTGCGACAAGGAGCTGGCGATCACTCTGGACAACCCGCTGTCCGGGCGGGACCCGCTGTCCGGGCGGGCACCGGTGGTGCGGCCCGGCGGCGGCCGCGGGCTGCGCGGCATCGCCGAACGGGCCGTCCTGCTCGGCGGCAGCGCCGAGGCCGGACCGCACGACGACGACAGGTGGCGGCTGACCGCCCGGCTGCCCCTGCACATCCCCGCACAGGAGAAGCAATGAACACCGACATCCGGGTCGTGGTCGCCGACGACGAACGCATGGTCCGCACAGCCCTGCGCGTCATCCTCGACGCCGAACCCGGCCTGCGGGTCGTCGGCGAGGCGGCGACCGGCGCCGAGGCCGTCTCCGTCGTGCGGGAGCTGCGCCCCGATGTGGTGCTGATGGACGTACGGATGCCGGAGATCGACGGGATCCGCGCCACCGAGCAGATCCTCGCCTCGCTCGACGCGCCCCCGCGGATCGTCGTCGTCACCACCTTCGAGAACGACTCCTATGTGTACGACGCCCTGCGCGCCGGAGCCGCGGGCTTCCTGCTGAAGCGCGCGGCGGCCGAAGACCTGGTCCAGGCGGTGCGGCTGATCGCGCGCAGCGACTCCCTGCTGTTCCCGTCTGCGGTACGGGGACTGGCGGCCGATTACGGCAGGCGGCAGGCGTCCGCCGCACCACCCTGGGTGGCCCGGCTCACCGAACGGGAGGCGGACGTGCTGCGGCTGATGGCGGCAGGGCTGGCCAACGCGGAGATCGCGGAACGGCTGCGGGTGGGGCCGGCCACGGCGAAGACGCATGTGGCGGCGGTGCTGGCGAAGACCGGAGCCAGGGACCGCACTCAGGCGGTGATCGCGGCGTACGAGTCGGGGTTCATCACGCCCGGCTGATCCATACCCCGTGGCGCGCAGTATGAAGAATGGGTGAGAAGCGGCACAGACGGGAACGCGCCGGACGCCGTCGCTCGTCCCTCCAGCGGGATGAACAGAACAATCAGGCACACCTCGGTCTTCTGCCTGCTGCTGGTCCTCGCCCTGCTGGGGCGGGCGACCTGGGTGCAGGCGTACCAGGCCCAGGCACTCGCGGACAACGACCACAACCGGCGGAAAATCATCGCGCAGTACGCGCAGCCGCTCGGCGACATCATCGTGGCCGGATCACCGGTCACCGGATCGAAGAGGACCCAGGGCAGCGATCTCGCGTACAAGCGCACGTACACGCAGGGCGAGCTCTATGCCGCCGTCACCGGGTACAGCTCGCAGGCGTACGGCGCCACCCAGCTCGAGGGGATCTACAGCCATGTGCTCGACGGAACGGACAACCGGCTGAAGAGCCCCGTCGACGTGGTGACGGGCAAGCAGACCGCGCCCGGCAGTGTGCTGACGACGATCGACCCGAATGTGCAGAAGGCGGCGTACGAGGCGCTCGGCAACGACAAGGGCGCGGCCGTCGCGATCGACCCCGCGACCGGGAAGATCCTGGGAATGGTCTCCACCCCCTCGTACGACCCGTCGAGGATCAGCGGGACGAACGACGGCGACGTGTGGAAGAAGCTGCTCTCCGACCAGGACAAGCCACTGGTCAACCGTGCTCTGCGGCAGCCGCTGGCGCCCGGTTCGACGTTCAAGCTGGTGGTGGCGTCGGCCGCGCTGGAGAACGGTCTCTACAGCTCCGTCGACGAGCGCACGGACAGCCCCGACCCGTACACGCTGCCCGGCACCACCACGGTCCTGAGGAACGAGAGCACGTCCGCACCCTGCCAGAACGCCACGCTGCGCACGGCGCTCCAGTACTCCTGCAACAACGTCTTCGCGAAGGCCGCCGCCGATCTCGGCCAGGACAAGGTGCGGGCGATGGCCGAGAAGTTCGGCTTCAACACGGAGAAGCTGGACGTCCCGGTGCGCGCCTCCAAGAGCCTCTACCCGTCGGGGATGGACAAGGCGCAGACGGCGCTGACAGGCATCGGCCAGTTCGAGGTCACCGCGACCCCGCTGCAGATGGCCATGGTCTCCTCGGCCCTCGCCAACGGCGGTGAGCTGGCGGCCCCGCACATGGTGTCGAAGGTGACGGACTCCAAGGGCAAAACCCTGCAGGACTTCGCGGACGGCGACACGAAGCGGGTCGTCTCCGCCTCGACCGCCGAGCAGGTGCGCAGCGCGATGGTCACCGTCGTCGAGCAGGGCACCGGCACCAACGCCCGGATCGACGGGGCGGAGGTCGGCGGCAAGACGGGCACCGCGCAGAACGGCGTGGGCAACAGCAACACGCCGTACGCCTGGTTCACCTCGTACGCGAAGTCGAAGTCCACCGGCAAGGAGGTCGCGGTCGCCGTGGTCGTGGAGGACTCGGGCTCGGCCCGCTCGGAGGTCAGCGGCAACGGGCTGGCGGCGCCGATCGCACAGAAGATGATGAAGGCGGCGCTCAAGGGGTGAGAAAGCCGGGCGCGGAGGGCCGGCTGCGGCTGGTCAGAATCCGGATCATGACCTCTGCGCCTCCTGACCCCCGCACGCGCGACGGACTGGACCGGACCGACCGGGCCGCGCTGAAGCACGTGCACGGCTCCGCGGTCGAGGTGCCGGGGTGGGTGCGCGACGTGTACGCACCGGAGCGCGCGGAGGAGGCGGTGGATGAGGTGCTCGCCTCCGTCTACCACCAGGGCGGCCAGATCTGCTCGGCCGCGCCGCCGCTGCGACGGGGCCCGGGCACCAGCACGGGTGCCGAGCCGACCGAGACGGGCAGCGGCCCCGACGGTATGTACTGCCGCTGCACCGCCTCGGACATCACCTACGACTGACCGGGGTCACTGGCCGGCCGCGGTGGGTGGGCCTTCACTGGCCCGCCCACCGCTTCACGGTCGCCTCCGCCGCGGCCCGGTCCGCGGGCTTCAGCTTGGAGATCAGGGCGCCATGGTTGCTGTTCGGTGCCTCGAAGAGCATCGAGTCGTGCTTGCTCGGCTTGAACCGCTCGGCGCTCCACGGGTCGTTCTGTCCGTAGACGAACATCATCCGCTCGCCGCGAGTGGCGACCCAGCGGTCGACGTCCTTGATGGTGCGCCCGTCGTACCCGACCCGCATGTCGGCGGGCAGCACCGAGTTGGGCTGATAGATGCCGGGGTAGTGGCGGACGTCGGCCAGATGCTTGAACTTGAGGTCGGCCCAGCCCAGCTGGGCGGCGGCCTGCCGGTAGTACGGTCCGCTGCCCTCGGCGCCGTTGCCCTGGTCGGCGTACGGGCTGAGTCCGTGCCCCAGCGACCAGGTGTACAGCTCGTCGTCGGTGGCGGAACTCGCGTCAGGGATGGCCGGGCAGTTGGCGTACGTACCGCTCTGCCAGAAGTTCCACACCTGGTCCAGCACGGAGAATTCGTAGGCCCGGTCGGCCGATCCGAGGTATTGGAAGGTGAGGCCCTGCTTCTCGGCGGTGGCCTCGAAGCGGGGCAGCATCCGATCCCGCCGGACCAGCATCTCGCGCTGCACGGCGTTCAGGGCGGCCCGGCATTCGGGGGTGCCGACGGTCTGGAAGAAGTTCTCGTAGCCGCTGTCGTCGTTGTTGGCGGCGTCGTTCGGTGCGACGTACGCGACGACGGCGTCCAGGTCGTCCGGGTAGAAGCGCTCGTGGTAGACCTGCGTCATCCCGCCCTTCGACGCGCCCGTGCCCAGCCACTTGGCCCCGTAGATCGTCTTGAGGGCCTGGACGACGGCGTGTTCGTCACTCGCCTCCTGCTGGACGTTCAGGTCGTTCCAGTCGACCGTCGCGGGGCGGGACTGGCTGAAGTAGCGGTGCTCGATACTGACCTGGTTGGCACCGAGAAGCGTGGTGATCTCGCGGGTGGAGCTGGAGAGCGAGTAGCCGCCCGTGTAGAGGACCATCGGCGCGGTCTCGGACTTGTGCCAGAGCGTGAGGCGCTGCTCGAACGTGCCGCGGTCGGGGTGCTGGTGGTCGATCGGCTGGGTCAGCGTGAGGGTGTAGTAGGGGAATCCCTCCTTGGTGGTCTGCGAGACGACCGTGAGGCCCGGTATCCGGTCCAGCCGTTCGCGTACGTCGGTGGCCTGGGCAGTCGCCTCGGCGGCGGCGGAGGTGGGGCCGGCGGACGGGATGGGAGCGGCGGCGGTCGCGGCCGTGCCGGTGAGCAGGCTGGCGGCGGCGACGAGCCCGGTGCAGAACAGGGCGGGAAGCAGTGGGTGACGCAAAGCGGGATCCCCTCGGACGGGTGTGGTGCGATGGACACGACGCGGCATAGTAACCGCTTGCCGCAGCCCTGTGATCACTCCGCACCGGGGGAATCCGTGGGCCGCGGACGAGCAACGACCGCTGTCCCGGCAGGTTGTTGACGATCCGTCGGTCAGCAGCCCTGGTCGGCGCCGGGGCCGACGATGCCCGGTACGGCGCGCGGGTTGTCGATCCGAGTGCGCAGGGTCGGGGTCCAGCCGGCGCCCGAGGTGAGCTGCTCGGCGGGCACGCCCGCATTGTGGACGGCGATCAGGTCGGTCCTGCGGCCGTTGACCGCGTTCCGGCAACCTCGGTGTAGGGCATCTGCCCGATGCCCCGGCCCGTCCTTAGTCGCCAGCATGAGTCCGTAACGGAACCGCAGGTCGACGAGGTACGGGGAGCGCGATGACAGGGGTGGCGGCAGGAAAGGTGCTGCGGGACCGCAACGCCGGGCTGTATCTGACGGCGGTGGTGGTCTCCGGCTTCGGGACGTCCGCGATGTGGCTCACCGGCGGGATCTGGGTCAAGTCCCTCACCGGGTCGGACAGTCTGGCGGCGCTCGCCGTGTTCGCCATGTGGCTTCCCGTGCTGACCGGTCCCGCACTCGGCGCGGTCGCCGACCGGGTGCCCCGCAAACCCTTGCTGATCTGGGCGAATCTCGCCATGGCCGGGCTGCTCACCTCGCTGCTCGCGATCGATTCGGCGGGGCGGATCTGGCTCCTCTTCACGGTGCTCGTGCTCTACGGGGTGAGCGGTGTGCTGATGGACGCGGCGGAGTCGGCGCTCGTCGCGCACACCGTCGATCCCCGGCTGCTCGGCGACTTCAACGGGTTCCGGATGATCGCGAACGAGGGCATGAAGCTCCTCGCACCACTGACCGGCGCCGGGCTCTACGCGCGGTTCGGCGGCGGCGCGGTGGCGCTCCTCGACGCGGCGTCGTTCGCCCTGGCCGCCGGGGTCTACGCACTGCTGCGGGTACGGGAGCCGGCCCGGCCCGCCCGCACGGACCGGCGGGGCGAACTGGCGGCGGGAATCCGGCAGGTGTGGGGGTCGACGGTGCTGCGGCCGCTGGTGCTGGCGGGTGCGGTGACGATGCTGTGCGCCGGGCTCAACGGAGCCGCGCTCTACGCGGTCGTCGACGACGGGCTCGGGCACTCCCCCACGTACGCGGGTGTGCTGTACGCGGTGCAGGGCGGCGGGTCGATCGCGGTCGGGCTGCTTGCCGGTCCGCTGCTGCGGCGACTGCCGGAGCGGGTGTTCGCCGCGGCCGGAATCGCCCTGTTCGCGCTGGCGGTGGGGGTGCGGGCGCTGCCGTACGACGCGGTGGCGCTGGTCGCGAGCGCCGCGATCGGGGCGGGGCTGCCGTGTGTACTGATCGCCGCGATGACGGCGGTGCAGCGGGAGACGCCGGACGCCGTGCTGGGGCGTACGAGCGCGACCGCCAACTCACTGATGATGGTGCCGAACGCGGTGGCGCTGGCGCTCGGCGCGGGGCTGGTCGCGGTGCTGGACATCCGGGTGCTGCTGCCACTCGTCGGTGCGGCAGGCCTGCTGACGGCGGTCCTGCTGGTCACGGACCGGCGAATGGGCTCTCCCCTGCTCGAACGAAGTTGAGAGCTTGGGGATGGCTGACGGGCGCCCCCACTGGTCCGCGTCCGTCATCGACCGAGGCGTGAAAGTGCCTCGGCGACGGCCTCGATGTCCGGGTCGGATGCCAACCCGGCGTGGTACAGGCGCAGCTGGTTCACGCCGAGCGAGGCCGCGTGGGCGGCGTCGCGCTCCAGCGTGCCGGGGGTGCCGCCCATGCCGGAGGAACGAAGGGGTCCGGCCGTGCCTGCGGGGTACGGACCGGGCTCCCTGAAGAACAGGAGGAGGCCCAGCTCCTTGTCCGTTCTGCGCGGCCGTGGTCCGCAGAACGCGGTGCGCTCGCCCACGCGCGGCAGGATATTCGCGCGACGCCGCACCCGTGCACCGGGCAGGATGCGGATCCATGCCGAAACCATCCGGATTCCTGTACGAGCAGCATGCCGACGCGAGCGTTACCCTCACCCACCACGGCCGCCCCGCAGGAACCCTGAGCGGCAGCCGGGCGGAGAAGTTCCTGGCCGAGGTGGCGTCCGGGGACGCCCAGCTGGTGATGGCCCGCTGGACCGGCGCGTACAAGCACGGCAACGAGCGGGCGGCCCGCAGCCACCCCCGTAACCAACCCGGCCGAAGGTAAGGGAACGGCAAAGCCGGGTCATTCGTTACCCCGTGCATGACCGCTATGACACCTGGCTCGAACATTCCTCTCTCCGCCGCCCGTGTGGCGGTGGACGTCGCCGCCCCGGTGCGGCTCGACGTCTCGGGCCTGCTGCTCACCGTCGACGGCAAGGTGCGTTCCGACGACGACTTCATCTTCTACAACCAGCCCACGGGCCCGGGCGTGACCTACCGCTCAGGCGGCGGCACGGCGCCGGACGCGATCGTGGTGGACACCACTGCGGTGCCCCCCGGCATCGAGAAGATCGTCGTCACGGCCAGCCCGGACGCGGCCGGCCAGACCTTCCAGGGCATCGAGCCCACCGCCACCGTGCGCAACGCGGACGACGGCAGCGTCCTCGCCACCTTCACCCCACCCCGGCTGGGCGCCGAGACGGCGCTCGTGGTCATCGAGGTCTACCTCCGCAACGGCGCCTGGAAGGCCCGCGCGGTCGGCCAGGGCTATGCGAACGGGCTGGCCGGCATCGCCACGGACTTCGGCGTCTCGGTCGAGGAGGAGCCGGCCGCCGCGCCCGCCCCGGTCGCACCCCCGGTACCCGCCGCCGCCCCCGTGGACCCGCGGATCGCCGCTCCCCCGGTCCCGGCCGCGCCGCCCGCTGCCGCTCCGGCGCCCGCCGGCTCGGGCAAGATCAACCTCGACAAGGGCCGGGTCAGCCTCCAGAAGAACCAGACGGTGTCCCTGGTCAAGGGTGGCCGCCCGCTGCTCTCGCAGGTCAAGATGGGGCTCGGCTGGGAGCCCGCGTTCCGCGGCAAGGACATCGACCTCGACGCCTCGGTGATCGCCTACGGCCCCAACCGGAACCACTTGGACAGCTGCTACTTCGGCAAGCTCTCCATCCTGAACGGCGCGGTCAAGCACTCCGGTGACAACCTCACGGGCGAGGGCGCGGGCGACGACGAGGTGATCGTCGTGGACCTCGGCCGGATCCCCTCGGAGGCGACCGGGCTGGTCTTCACGGTCAATTCGTTCACCGGCCAGAAGTTCACCGAGGTCGCCAAGGCCTACTGCCGGCTGACCGACGCGGCGACCGGTGAGGAGCTGGTCCGCTTCGACCTGACCGGCGCCGAGCCGCAGACCGGCGTGATGATGGCGAAGCTGATCAAGCAGTTCTCCGGCGAGTGGGAAATGACGGCGATGGGCGACTTCGTGAAGTCGCGCACCGTCCGCGGCATGGTCAAGCCTGCCGCCCAGGCGCTGTAGAGCCGCGAAAAGCCCCCGGTACGGCTTCAGGGGCACCTGCGGGTGCAGGTGCCCCTGAAGCCGTAGAGCGTGACGGGGACGCGGACACTGCGCGCGCTCGCCGCCTCTCTCAGAGCTTGGTCAGCTTGGAGTACGGGCTCAGGATCCTCCCCTGTCGCCCCGAGAAGTCGATGAGCACTGCGTCGTTGTCGCCCTCGACGGCAAGGACTCGACCGAGTCCGAACTGGTCATGCGACACCCTGTCGCCCACATCGAACAATTCGACCGGTGGGGCCGCCTGGGCCGGGCGGTTGAAGGGACTGGAAGGCAGGTGACGCCGGGATCCGGCTGACTGTTTCATTACCTTGAGTATGCGCCCTGGGAACGCCCGACGCCATGCCCGACCGCTCCTGGGGGCGCACTGATGCCGGATTCGTAATCAGCGATTCCAGGGCCAGTCGGCGTCCCTACCCGCTTCCAGCAGGGGCACCATGCGGAATGCCGCATCCGAAAGACCTCCGAAGGTGTGGCGGTTCGCGCTTCCCGACGGGGCGTGACCGACCCGGTATCCGGCCAGATTCCAGGTGTGCGACGTCGCGTGGTAGAGGCGGCGCACGACATAGGTGAACGGTAAGTCCACCTATGCGTGCCGCTTCGGGAATCGAATCAGATCACCCGTACGAGCTATCGCTACTGTCGCGGCTGGCGCTTCCACGGGCCCGTGATGGCGAGCATGATCCCGGGCGTCTGGATGTTGGCGAACAGCGTCTTCCCGTCCGGCGAGAAGGTGACCCCGGTGAACTCGCTGTACTCCGGCTTCTCAGCCGTGCCCGCGTTCAGCTCGTTGCGCGCGATCGGGTACGTACGGCCGCTCTCGGTCGCCCCGAAGAGGTGCTGGATGCCCTCGCCGTCCTCGGCGATGACCAGACCGCCGTACGGCGAGACGGTGATGTTGTCCGGGCCGTCGAACGCGCCGTCCTTCGACGGGTCGGCGTTCACCCCGAGGAGCACCTTCAGCGTCAGCGTGCGGCGGTTCGGGTCGTAGAACCAGACCTGGCCGTCGTGCTGGACGGGGCTCTCCGCGCGGGCGAACGAGGAGACGATGTACGCGCCGCCGTCGCCCCACCACATGCCTTCGAGCTTGCGGGCACGGGTGACGTCCTGGTTGCCGAACTGCTTGCGCACGGAGACGGTCTTGGCGTCACGGTCGACGACGTCGACCCAGTCCACGCCGTACACGGTGCCGATCTGCGTGGCGCGGGACAGGTCGTCCACGAACTGGCCACTGCTGTCGAAGCACTTGGTGGCCTGGAGGACACCGGCGTCGTCGGCGAGCGTGCGCAGCTTGCCGCGGCCGTGCTTGAAGCCGTGCGGCGGGACCCAGCGGTAGAGCAGCCCGTTGGGACCGGCCGCGTCCTCGGTCAGGTAGGCGTGGCCGCGCTTGGGGTCGATGACGACGGCCTCGTGGGCGTACCGGCCGAACGCCTTGATGGGACGCGGGTCGCGGTTGGCGCGCTCGTCGTACGGGTCGACCTCGAAGACGTAGCCGTGGTCCTTGAGCAGACCGTTCTTGCCGGCCTTGTCCTCCGTCTCCTCGCAGGTGAGCCAGGTGCCCCACGGGGAGGCGCCACCGGCGCAGTTGGTGGACGTGCCGGCGATGCCGACCCACTCGGCCGTGTGGCCGTCGCGGCGGGTCTCGACGACGGTGCAGCCACCGGCGGCGATCGGGTCGTAGACGAGACCCTCGGCGAGCGGGACCGGGTACTTCCAGCCGGCCCGGGTGCCGCTCAGCTCGTGGTTGTTGACCAGCAGGGTGACGCCGCGCGGGCCCTCGAACGTGGCCGTGCCGTCGTGGTTGGAGGGGGTGTACTCGCCGGAGTCCAGCTTGGTGACACCGCTGTGCGTGATGATGCGGTACGAGAATCCGGCGGGAAGCGCGAGTATGCCCTTCGGGTCGGGGACCAGCGGCCCGTAGCCGGGCTCGTCGTTGTGAACCTGACCGGGGTCGTCGTCGTTGCCCTGCCGGGAATCCTCGGCGGCAAGGGCGCCGGGGGCGGTGGCCAGGGCGGCGACGGTACCCGTCAGGGCGATGCCGGCGCCGGTGAGGGCGGACTGCTTGGTGAATTCCCTGCGCGTGAAGGGCATCACGTACTCCTGGAGCAGCTGGGGCGGGTTGGTTACCGGCTCACGCTCTCGCCCCTGCGCTAACGGAAGTTGAACTGACGGCGACTTCGAACGGCACGCTTCCTGTGAACCTTCACAGAGTTCCTGTCGCCGTCATTCCCTCAGCCGCCCGCCTCGGCCGCCGTGCCCGGCTTCAGCCGCCCGACCGCGACCGCGCCTTGAACGCCGCCTTGCGGGCGTCCTTCGCCTTCTTCTTGTCGCCGTGCAGCCGCCCCATCGCCTCCAGGACGTCCACCGTTGCCGGGTGCTCCACCCGCCACGCCTGGTCGAAGAAGCCGCTGTGCCGGCCGGACAGCCCTTCGACCAGCCCTTGGAGCTCGTCCAGGTCACCGGCCGCTTCCAACTGCGCGGCAATCGTGTCGATGGCGAGCCAGAAGATCATCGACTCCGGCGGCGGGGGCACGTCCGCCGCACCGTGCTCCGCGAGCCAGACCCGGGCAAGGCCGCCCAGCTCCGGGTCGTCGAGCACCGCGCGGACTGCGGGCTCCGCCTCCGCGCCGACCAGCGCGAGCGCCTGCTGGCAGTGCAGCCGACGGAGCGGGGCCTGCTGGTCCGCGCCGCGAGCCGCGTCCAGCAGTTCGGCCGCGGCGCCGTCCGCCCCGCGGCGGGCGAGCCACTGCTCGACCTCGCTGCGGGCCGCCGCCTCCGGGTAGTACGCGACGCCACCGAGGAGCGCGTCGGCGCCCTTGTCGACGAGATCTCCGATCGCGGGGGCGTCGACTCCGGCTTCCAGCATCCGGGCCCGGATGCCGTACAGACCGAGGGGGGTCAGCTTCACCATGCCGTACCGGCTGACGTCCTCGTCGTCGGCGGGCGGCTCCGCCGGGTCGCCCTCTTCGATGAGCAACGCCTCGTCCATCGGCCGGTAGGCGACGAGCCCGATCGGCTCGAGGAGCCGGAACTGGTCGTCGAGGCGCATCATCGCCTCCGACACCTGCTCCAGGATGTCGTCGGTGGGCTCACCCATGTCGTCGGGCACGATCATCGACGCGGCGAGCGCGGGCAGCGGGACGGGTGCCTCGCTGCCGCTGCCGTCGCCGACCGTGAGCAGGTACAGGTTGCCGAGCACGCCGTCGAGGAATTCGGCTTCCGCCTCCGGGTCCCAGTCCAGGGCGTCGAAATCGATCGAGCCGTCCTCGCCGACGAGGTCGGCGAGGTCGTCGAAGAAGGGCGCGGTGGCATCGGCGTGCACGGCCTCCAGGCCGTCGAGCCAGATCGCGAGGACCTCCTGCGGAGAGCCGCCGGTCAGCAGCCCCAGATTCTCGCCGGCGGACACGGTCCCCTCCGCGTCGTCCCCCTCCGAGTCGCCCTCCGGGTCGTGGACGTCGAGGAGCCCGGTGTCGACCGCGAGCCGCCACGCCTCACTGGCCTCCGCCGCGCCGTCCTCGTCCGCCGCCAGCCCGAGGTGCTCGGCCGCCGCGGGCAGCTGTGCTTCGACGAGTTCGCCACCGGCGCCGACCCGAGTCTCCGGTCCCGCCCAGCGGGCGAGCCGGACTGCGCGGGCGAGCAGCGGCGCGACGAGCGCGTCCCGTGCCAGCTCCGCCTCGGTGTGCAGCCGTACCGGCGGCAGGGTGGGGCGCTCTGCGGACATCAGGTGGTTCTCCTCGGGCGACGGGTTTCAGTCCGGCCTGCAATGGGGGGCGGCGTCAGGGGCTCGGGCACGCACCTTCTCCCACCCTCATGTGCCGGTCGGACTCACGCCGCCCAAGCGTAGACGCTTTCGCCCGATGCCGCCTGGTTCATGCAACAGACGGTGAACGGCCGCCCGGGGATCCCTGACAACTCCCTTACACAACCAAGAGATTGACGCGCATGGAGCTCTCCCCGGTACCCGTGCCGGTCACCGTCCCGGACCGCTCGGCGCCGTCCCGTCGAAGGCCGGCGGGCCACCCGGCGTACCAGTGGCGTTCCATCGCCCCCGAGGACAAGAAGGACGGCGGCGAGCCGGGGCAATATCCGCCTGGCCCGCTACCCGCCGGCCCGCAGACTGAGCACGGGTGTGTAGCGGTGCACGCCGTGCCGCTCGGTCACGCGGCCGCACCAATATCCGGCTGCTGACCTCTCCGGCGCCCGTGCCAGACTCCGGGGCATGATCCTGCGCGTCGCCACCCGCCCCGACCTGCCCGCCGTCCTCGCGCTCCTCGCCGACGAGGAGCGGGTCGTCGACCCGGCCTCGGTCGTGGTCGACGAGGCGTACGAGAAGGCCTTCGCCGCCATCGAGAGCGACCCGCGCAACGAGATGCTGGTGCTGGTGGACGGCGACACCGTGCTGGGCTGCCTGCAGGTGACGTACATACCGGGGCTCGGCAGGCACGGCGAGGAGCGGGCGCTGATCGAGGCGGTACGGATCAGGGCGGACCGGCGGGGCGGCGGGCTGGGTCGGGAGCTGATGAAGCAGGCCGTCGACCGGGCCCGGCTGCGGGGGTGCGGGCTGGTGCAGCTGACCAGCAGCAAGCGGCGCACGGACGCGCACCGGTTCTACGAGTCGCTGGGCTTCGCCCGCAGCCACGAAGGCTTCAAGTTCGCCCTCTGATCCCCGCCCGGGGCACTACTGGCTCGTTGCCCTCTTTGACTGACTCAGCCCGCCCTGCCCTGCCAGGCGCTCATCAGGGTGTGCAGGTTGTGCGTCGGCGGCATGCACACACGGAGGCTCGGCTACACCACCACGGGCAGCCACCTCGTCGCCGTGGACACCGCCACCGGCAAGAAGTTGTGGAACTCCCCGGTGGACAGCGGCTGGTGGGACAGCAGCACCCCCACCGTGGTCGACGGCAAGGTCTACGTCCACGACAGCCGCGGTGGCTTGCGTATCTACGACGCCACCACCGGTAAGCAGCTCGTCTCCGCCGGAGCCGTCGGCGGCGTCCACCACTCCACTCCCGTGGTCGCCGACGGACGGGTATTCACCACCGAGATGAGCAACTACCTCCTGGCCCGAGATGCCACCACCGGCAAGGAGCTGTGGCGCTACCAGAGCACCGGAGTCTCCAAGGACGACGCCGCCCAGCCCGGTGGCTCTGCGGCGGTCGACGGCCACACCGTCTACGCCAGCTTCACCAACGGCCGCGTAAGCGCCTTCGACGCCACCACCGGCACCAAGCTCTGGGACTTCCAGAGTGGCAGGGCCTTCGTCGGCTCGCCGACCATCAGCGGCAATACGCTGTGGATCGGCGGAACTGACGGCCATCTGTACGGCCTGGACAAGACCACCGGCGCCAAGCTCCAGGACCTGGACCTCGGCGCTCCCATCCTGTCGACCCCGACCGTCACCGGTAACACGCTGCTGATCGGTGCCTGGGACGGCAACCTCTACGCCTTCACTGCCCGCGACTGACGCTCCCGCCGCACCGAACCCGAGCCGACTGCGGCCCCGGCACACCGCCGGGGCCGCAGTCGGCTGTTTGCTTCCGCAGCCCGCAGCCCGCAGCCCGTCTCGGCCGGGGCCGCCCGACCGGCTCCCGGAAGAGCGCGGCGGCGGACGCTGCGCGGGGCGGCCCCGCAGTTCGCCGAGCCCGGAGACAGCGGTCCGCACCAGCGTCGGCGCCACCCGCGGGAGACGGCCGAGGGGAGGTGAGGCGACGCTGGGAGCAGGCCCGCAGGGGGAGCGCAGATCCCTTCGCGATGCGGCGCCGAGCCGATTCCCGGGTGGTCGGTGCGCAGCAATACGGATCGGGTCCTGGCCGCCGACGGCGGCCAGGACCCGGGTCAGTCATGGGGTGATGTGTCAGGCGGTCCGGGGTGGCGGTCTGTCGGCCCGGGCCGCCAGGTCCTGCAGCAGCGCCAGGTCGGCCTGGTCGAGGCTGGCGATGATACGCCGCCCGGGCCCTGCCGGTACGGGGATCAGCGACGGCACCACCAGGATCGGGCAACCGGCCGCCTCCGCGGAGGCGGCGCCGACCGCGGTGTCCTCGACAGCGACACAGGCGCGCGGCGGCACCCCCAGCGCCGCGGCGGCGGCGAGGTAGGGGTCGGGGGCGGGCTTGGTGCGCGGGGTGTCCTCGACGGCGACCGTGACGCCGAACCGGTGTCGCCCGATGGTCGTCAGCACGGTGTCCACCACGGCGCGTGGGGACGCGGACACCAGCGCGGTGGCGATGCCCGCCTCGCGGAGCGCGTCCAGCAGCTCCAAGGCGCCGGGTCGCGGCACCACCTGCGCCGCGACCCGGTCCGCGAACTCCCTCAGGAGCTCGTCGGCGAGGTGCGCCGCGGGTGCCCGCCCGCTGGTGGTGCGGTGCAGGTGGCCCGCGGTGTGCTCCACGGATCGGCCGAGTACGTGAGGTGTGTCGGCCTCCCCGAGGGCGTGTCCGAGGCCGCAGGCGACCGACTCTACGGCGTCCCACCAGACCCACTCGGTGTCCACCAGGGTGCCGTCCATGTCGAAGAGGACGGCCTGCAGCCGGACTGACTCGGCGGTGTGTGGAGGCAAGGTCTGCCCTTCCGGTCAAAAGTGACGTAACGTCAGCGAATGTTCTGTGAGGTGCGGCGGGAGTCCACCAGCACCGGTCGGTCGGGGAGGGCCACGGAGACCGACGCACCCGCGCCGAGCGCGGCTGCGTCAGGCGTGGACAGGTCGGCCTTGATCTCGGTGCCGTCGGCGAGCCGTACGGTCAGCCGGGTCATCGCGCCCAGGAAGGTCGCCGCCACCACCCTCGCCCCGCCGTCGACATCGGACCGCACGGCAACGGCCTCGGGCCGCACCAGCACGTCCAGCTCGGCGCCCGCCGCCGCCCCGCCCGCCACCGGAAGCCGGCGGCCCAGCACCTCGACCTCGCCCTCGCCGGCCGCGCGGCCGGGCAGCCGGTTCATGGTGCCGACGAACTCGGCGACGAACGCGGTCGCCGGGTGCGCGTACAGCTCCACGGGTGGGGCGCACTGCTCCAGCCGCCCGCCGCGCATCACCGCCACCCGATCGGCCATCGACAACGCCTCCTCCTGGTCATGAGTGACAAAGAGGGTGGTGATGCCGAGGTCCTGCTGGAGCCGGCGGATCTCCTCGCGCAGCGTCAGCCGTACCTTGGCGTCCAGTGCCGACAGCGGCTCGTCCAGGAGCAGCACCCGCGGCCTCAGCGCCAGCGCACGGGCCAGCGCGACGCGCTGCTGCTGGCCGCCCGACAATTGGTGCGGGTAGCGGTTGCCATGGTCAGGCAGGCCGACCAGCTCCAGCAGCTCCGCAGCGCGGGCCCGCCGCTCGGCCGCGCCCGCCTTGCGGATCCGCAGCCCGAAGGCGACGTTGTCGCGGGCATTGAGGTGCGGGAAGAGACTGTACGACTGGAAGACCATGCCTGCGTCGCGGCGGTGCGCCGGCACCCGGGTGACGTCACGGCCGTCCACCAGCACCTGGCCGGATTCGGGCTGCTCGAAGCCCGCGAGCATCCGCAGCGCGGTGGTTTTGCCGCAGCCGGACGGGCCCAGCAGGGCGAGCAGTTCACCAGGCCCTACCGAGAGGCTCAGCCCGTCGAGAGCCATGGTGGTGCCGAAGGACCGGCGCAGCTCGACGAACTCGAGGGCGGCGCCGGTCTCCCTGGCCTCTGTCGGGGTCCGGTCGGTCGAGCCGAGGTCGGTCGTATGCGAATCGGTCATGCGGAGACGACCCCCTTCCGGGGAGTACGAGCGGTGCGGCGGCGCCCTCCGGCCGGCGCGAGCAGCAGCAGGAGCAGCCAGGTGAGCAGCAGGCTGAGCACCGACACGGCCACCGACAGCTGGGCGTCGGCGCCTGCGATCCCGGCGATCCACACCGCGAAGGGCTGGAAGCCGAGCAGCTGCGCGACGGTGAACTCGCCGAGCACCAGGGTGAACGTGAGGAAGGACGCGGCCAGCAGCGGCGCCCGCAGGTTGGGCAGCACCACCCGCAGCACTGTCTGCGGCCATCCGGCGCCGCAGTTCCGGGCGGCCTCCACCAGGGTGCGTACGTCGATCGTGCTCAGCCCGGCATCGAGCGCCCGGTGTACGAACGGCAGCGCCATCACCGTGTACGCGAGCACCAGCACCACGGGGAAGGCCGGGTTCTGGATGGCAACGAAGGTCGCGAAGAACGGGGTGCGCGCCAGGTGATCGGGCGCCCACTTGAGGACGGTGCTGATCCCGGCCGTCAGCGCGACCGCGGGCACCACCAGCGGCAGTGAGCACACCACCTCGACCACCGGGCGCAGCCGGGGCACTCCCAGCCGTACCGCGAGCAGTGCGGGCACCACCAGGAGCAGCACCAGGGCGATGGTGGCGGCGGCCAGTTCGAGGGAGAGCAGCAGGCCGTCGCCGAAGCCGTCGGCGCCGACGATGCGGGTGTACGCGCCCAGGGTGAGGCCCTGGCCGGGGACGTCCACGGTGAAGACCGCGGAGGCGGCCAGCGGCCCCAGGAAGTACAGCGCCGCGCCGGCGAGGACCAGGCCCCGCCCGACGCGCAGGCGGGTCAGTCGAGCCATCGGGCGCTCCGTCGCTGCAGGGGTCGGTACACCGCCATCACCAGACCGGCCACCAGAACCATGTCCAGGCTGAGCGCGAGCGCCGTATTGGCCTGGCCGACCAGGACGTTGCCGGAGAGGGCATCGGCGATCTGCAGGGTGACCAGCGGCACCGAGCTGCCGACCATGGCCGCGGCGGTCGCGTACGCGGCGAAGGCGGTGCCGAAGAGCAGCACCAGGCCGCCCAGCAGCGACGGTGCCAGCACGGGCAGTGCGACGTACCGCCAGTACTGCCAGGCGGTGGCGCCGTTGTTCTGCGCTGCCTCCCGCCACTGGACCCGCAGGCCGTCGAGCGCGGGCACGACGGTGAGCACCATCAGCGGGATCAGGAAGTACAGGTATGTGATCACCAGGCCCCAGAAGCTGTACAGGCTCCAGCCGTGTTCGGTCAGGTGCAGGTGCTGTGTGATCACGCCGGCGTTGCCCAGGGTGGCGACGAAGGCGAAGGCGAGCGGCACCCCGCCGAAGTTGGCCAGCACCCCGGAAGCGGTGAGCACCGCCTCGCGCAGCGCCCGGAACCGGGCTGTGACCACGGCCTGCGCGAGCAGCAGCCCGAGCACCGCGCCTGCACCTGCGGAGACGGCGGAAAGTTTGACGCTGCCGGCCAGCGCGGTCAGGTAGGCGCCGTGCAGCGAGGCGCTGAGGTTGGCGGTGGTGTAGTGCGAGGCGCCTGTCGTCGGGTCCTGCGCGGTGAACGCGCCGTTCAGCATGGCCAGCGCAGGGATGCCGAAGCACAGCGCAGTGAAGACAAGCAGTGGTACGGCCGCGAGTGCGGCCGCCGAGCGACGGCGCGGTTGCGGGGCCGGGCGGGACAGCCGGGTTTCGGGCCGGGGCCCGGGCGGAGCCGGTTCCGGGCCCCGTACCGCGGCGTTCGGCCCCCCGCCGACGGGCACGACGGCGGGTGAAACGGTGACGGAGGAGTCGGCCATGGGCTGGGTCACCCGGCCACGGCCTTGCCCCAGCCCTGGGCCACGACCTGCTTGGCCTTGTCCAGCTGGGCTTCGGTCGGGAAGGAGGGGGTGCCGTCGACCTGGGGCAGATTGGCGGCGGCCGCGCTGTCGACCGTGCCGCTCCGAGTCATCGAGGGCATGAGCGCCGGGCGGGCGGAGCCCTTCAGGAAGAGGTTCTGACCCTCGGCGCTGTAGAGGTACTCCTCCCACAGCCGGGCGGCCGCCGGGTGCGGGGCGTCCTTGTTGATGGCCTGCGAGTAGTACTGGGCGTACTGGCCGTCGCTGGGGATGGCCACCTTCCAGTCCACGCCCTTGCTGCGGAACTCGTCGGCGTAACCGGCGTTGAGGTAGTCCCAGTCGATGCTGATCGGGGTCTCGCCCTTCTCGACCGTGGCCGGGGTGGACTCCACCGGGTTGTAGTTGCCGGCCTTCTTGAGCTTCGCGAAGAAGTCCAGGCCGGGCTGGATGTCGTCGAAGGAGCCCTTGTTCGCCAGGGCTGCGGCGAAGACGCCGCCGAAGGCGGAGCCCGACTTGGTGGGATTGCCGTTCATGGCGACCTGGCCCTTGTACTGCGGCTTCAGCAGGTCGGCGAAGGACTGGGGGCACTCCTTGACGCGCTTGGCGTCGCAACCGATCGAGACATAACCGCCGTAGTCGTTGTACCAGCGGGCCTGGGTGTCGCGCTGCGTGGCCGGGATCTCGTCGAAGGCCGCGACCCGGTACGGGGCGAGCAGCCCCTGCTGCGCTGCGCTGAGCGCGAACGACTGGCCCAGGTCCACAACGTCCGGGGCGCGGCCCTGACCCTTGCGCGAGGTGATGGCGTTGATCTCGTCCTGGCTGGCGCCGTCCGGGTTCTCGTCGTTGACCTTGATGCCGTACTTCTTGGTGAATCCGTCGATCACGGCGCCGTAGTTGGCCCAGTCGCGGGGCAGGGCGATCGCGTTGAGTACGCCCTCCTTCTTGGCCGCCGCGACCAGTGCGTCCATACCACCGAGGTCCTGCGCCGAGGTGGCCGTGGCAGCGTGCGAGCCGCCCGCGCTGCCGGACGCGACGGGGTCGGGTGCCGAGCCGCAGGCGCTGAGCGCGAGCGTGGCAGCGGTCAGCACGCCGGCAAAGCCGGCCGTTCGCGCAGAGAACAGGTTCACAAGGTCTCCTGAGGGTGCATGAGCTGCCCGGAAAACAGTGATCGGGTACTGCCCGGACCCAGGCAGCTTGTCCAAACAAGATGCCCCAAGTACGTCGGAGCGCAATGACCTTTCCGTGAACGGAGAACAGATGCTCCCTCTCGGTTTGAAGGCTCTTTGGGACGATGCGGGCCGCGTGGGGGTGCGGTCTCCGCTGTGTGCAGGACGAGCGTGCCCGATGCGGCGGGATCGCCTACCCTGTGGGCACACACCGGTGGCGCGCAGAGCGGAGCCGGTATCGCGGATGAGGGGGCTAGGTGTGGCGGCACGGCACGAGCAGATCGCCGGCGAGCTGAGGGTTGCGATCGACCGCGGCGACTACCCGGTGGGGGGCCGGCTCCCGACCGAGGGCGAACTCGCCGAGCGGTACCAGGTATCCCGCGGCACCGTCCGCCAGGCGCTCGCGGCTCTGGTGGCCGAGGGACTGGTCGGCTCACGACAGGGCACCCGACGGGTGGTGCTCGGTGCCCGCCGCAGCCAGGGCTTCAACGAACTGCGCAGCTTCACCCAGTGGGCGCGGGCAGCCGGACACAAGGCCACCGGCAGCGTCGTCGAGACCGCCCGGCGCCCGGCCTCCACCGAGGACGCGCTGCGCCTCCAACTCCCCGCGGGCTCAGAGGTGTTGTACGTCCTGCGGGTGCGTGGCCTGGACGGACAGCCTGCCCTGCTGGAGCGCACCGTCTACGCCGACTGGATCGCGGACGCGGTCGAGCGCATCGAGCCCGACTGCGAGTCGGTCACCCAGCGGCTGCTCGACGAGGTGGGCCTGGTCTTCGCGCACGGCGAGCACGTCATCGACGCACTTGCGGCGGGCACCCGCGACGCGGAACTGCTCAGTGTACGCCGCGGCACCCCGCTGCTGCGGGTCCGCCGGGTGACCACCACCCCCGCAGGCCGCCCCGTGGAGTGGTCCGACGACCGCTACCGGCCGGGAACGGTCACCTTCCGCATCCACAACTCCATCGGTGCCAACCCGCTCGTCCGCCAGCCCGGCGAATGAGCGCGGCGTGGTCCTTCAGAGGCAGACGGGCGTTCGCCCGCCGGCGTCCGGGGGTGAACCCGCCCCGGAGTCGGCTCCGGCTCGCCCTCGCCCGCCGGTACGAGAAATCCGGCGCATCCCGACAGCGTCACAGCCAGCGCTCCGGCGAGGCAGGCGGCCACCACCCCTCTCCGCGCTCCGGCGCCCGTCCTCGTGCCCGCCGGTCCTCGCATACCCGTGCACCCGCCCACGTATCGGCCTGTCGCATAGGTATTCGATCATGCCAGACCGCGGTCCCGGCCCTCACATCAATGGTTGAGCATTTCTACTCCTTCACCTCAAGCAGAACTAAGTAGACCTTCACGGTCGAGGCGGCGGACACTTCGGACATGACAGTCCCTGAAGCCCCTGCCGCCCCCGCAGCCCCCTTCGGCCGTGCCCTCTGCGCCATGATCACGCCGTTCACCGCCGACGGCGAGCTGGACCTGGACGCTGCCGGGACCCACGCCGCCGGTCTCGTCGCCGACGGCTGCGACGGCCTGGTGCTCAGCGGCACCACCGGTGAGTCCCCGACCACCACCGACGCCGAGAAGACCGCGCTGCTGCGCGCGGTCCGTGAGGCGGTCGGCGCGGGTGTGCCGCTGGTCGCCGGGGTCGGCAGTGCGGACACCCGGCACACCGTTGAGCTGGCCCGGCAGGCCGAACGGGCAGGCGCGGACGGCCTGTTGGTCGTGACGCCCTACTACAGCAGACCGCCGCAGACCGCCGCAGACCGCCGTCGAGGCACACTTCGGGCGCGTCGCCGACGCGACCGGCGTTCCGCTGATGCTGTACGACATCCCCGGCCGCACCGGCACCCGCATCGAGCCGGAGACCCTGCTGCGGCTCGCGGACCATCCGCGCATCGTGGCGGTGAAGGACTGCGCGTACGACCTGCTCGGCTCGACGAAGGTGATCGGCGCGGGCTCGCTCTCGTACTACTCGGGCTGCGAGGAGCTCAACCTGCCGCTGTACGCGGTGGGCGCGGCGGGCTATGTGAGTACGGTCGCCAATGTGGCGCCCCGGCAGCTGCGGGCGGTCCTGGACGCTTTCGACGCCGGGGACACCGCCGAGGCGGCCCGGCTCAACCGGCTGACCGTTCCGCTGGCCGAGTTGATGATGTCGTCCGGGCTGCCCGGTACCGTGACGGCCAAGGCGCTGCTCGGCGCCGGACCGGTCCGGGAACCGCTGCAGCCCGCCGGGCGCGAGGCGGCCGACGGGCTGCGGAAGGCGTACGAGGAACTCCTCGCCGCTACACGCTAGTGCCGTGACCGGCAGTGTTCGCCCCATAAGACCGACCGGTGCGTGCGATCGCAAGGCGGCCGGAAGTCCTTGAGCGGGGTCTCCCCTGCTCGAACGAAGTCGAGAGCTCGGGGAAGGAGCTACCAGGGCTTTTGGCCAACGCGGCAAGCGGGCGTGCTGGGCGGCGCGACGGGGCAGAGCCTGCCGGAAGGGCCACTAGTTGTGGCTGTGCAGGACATCGTTGAGGCCGTCCCACACCGCGTTGTTCGGGCGGGCCTCGACGGCGCCGGTGACCGAGTTGCGGCGGAAGAGGATGTTCGAGGCGCCGGAGAGCTCCCGCGCCTTGACGATCTGGCCGTCCGGCAGGGTGATGCGCGTACCCGCGGTGACATACAGCCCCGCTTCGACGACGCACTCGTCGCCGAGCGCGATCCCGACGCCCGCCTCGGCGCCGATCAGGCAGCGCTCACCGATGACGATGCGCTCCTTGCCGCCGCCGGAGAGGGTACCCATCGTCGAGGCACCGCCACCGATGTCGGAGCCGTTGCCGATGACGACGCCCGCGGAGATGCGGCCCTCGATCATCGACGTGCCGAGCGTGCCGGCGTTGAAGTTGACGAAGCCCTCGTGCATGACCGTCGTGCCGGCGGCGAGGTGCGCGCCGAGCCTGACCCGGTCGGCGTCGGCGATCCGGACACCCTTCGGTGCGACGTAGTCCGTCATCCGGGGGAACTTGTCGACCGAGGTGACCTGGAGGTGCAGGCCGTCGGCGCGGGCGTTCAGCCGCACCTTCTCCAGGTCGTCGACGGCGACCGGACCGAGCGACGTCCAGGCGACGTTGGTCAGGAGGCCGAAGACGCCGTCCAGGTTCTGGCCGTGCGGCTGGACGAGACGGTGCGAGAGGAGGTGCAGGCGCAGGTACGCGTCGTGGGCGTCGAGCGGCTTGTCGTCGAGCGAGGCGATGACCGTGCGCACGGCGACGACCTCGACACCGCGGCGGGCGTCCACGCCGACGGCCTTGGCCGCGCCCTCGCCGAGGAGGTTCACGGCCTGGTCGGGGGTGAGCCGTTCGGTTCCGGCCGGGCCGGGCTCGGCGGAGAGCTCGGGGGCGGGGAACCAGGTGTC
The DNA here is from genome assembly GCF_045207415.1 of Streptomyces sp. NBC_00873. Taxonomy (NCBI): domain Bacteria; kingdom Bacillati; phylum Actinomycetota; class Actinomycetes; order Kitasatosporales; family Streptomycetaceae; genus Streptomyces; species Streptomyces sp. NBC_00873. Next base: position 6,961,822 of record NZ_CP108803.1, on the reverse strand, counting down.
GAGAACGGAACCGTCGCCGGCGATGGTGGCGAGGCCGGCGGCGACGGCGCCGGTGGTGCGGGAAGTCGTGTCGGTCATGACACGAACCTAACCGGCAGGGCCCCGCCGGAGCCAACCGGTCTCGCCGGATGACCGCGCGGGGCCCCACCCGCCCGGACCACCCGGTCAGCTGGACTGCGCCAGCCGCTCGGGCATCGGAGTCCGCGGCGGGGCCACCACGCGCACCGGCCCCCGCAGCCGCCGCGCCGCCAGCACCGCCACCCCCGCACCGCCGGCGAGCACCGCGCACACCGGCCAGAGCAGCTCGGGCGCGGCCGCGTAGAGCGCGCCGCCGAGCGGCGGGGCCAGCACCTGGCCGCTGATGGACGCCCCCGCGTACAGGCTCTGGAAGCGGCCCTGCACATGGCCGGGTGCCTGGTCGGCGACGTACGCCGTGGCAGTGGACTTGTACAGGATCTCGCCCGCGGTCAGCGACACCATCATGGTGACGGCGAACAGCACGCCGGCCCCCGGGATCAGTGCCGCGAATCCCAGCCCCACCAGCAGCAGCCCGGTGCCCACGATGCTCAGCGGAGCCCGTCGGCGCAGTGCGTGCGCCACCGGGAGTTCGAGGCAGAGGATGACGCCGCCGTTGATGGCGAGCAGCCACCCGTAGAACGGGGCGCTGTGGCCGTGATCGGCGAGGAACACGGGCAGGGTGGAGTACTGCTGCCGGTAGACGAAGTCGACGCAGAGGATCGCGGCGAGCAGCACCGGCACCGCGGGTCTGACCCGCAGCTCCCGCCAGAGCCCGGGCGCGCCGGGGTCGTGCGCCGGCCGGGTGTGTACGGTGCCGCGCGCCGGGAGCACCTTCGATGCGTACGCGGCGAAGAGCAGCGTCCCGAGGCCGTCGGCGACGAACAGCGGGCCGTACGAGAAGTGGGCGGCGATCAGTGCGCCGAGCGGTGGGCCCACGGCGAAGGCGGCGTTGCTCCCTGCGCGCATCAGGGCGAAACTCTGGCGCCTGCCGCCCTCGGGGACAAAGACGGCGACGAGGGCCGCGTTGGCGGCGCGTACGACGCCTGCCGCGTACTGTGCGAGCGGCAGCACCCCGTACATCGCCACGACCGGCAGGACCGGCAGGGTGACGAGCGCCGCGCCGCTCACCAGCGCGCCCGTCAGGAGCATCCGGCGGTGACCGTAGTGGTCGCCGAACCAGCCGCCTGTGAAGTTACCGGCGACCAGGCCGATGCCGCCGATGCCCGCGATCACTCCGGCCTGCGGCACCGTGAGTCCGCGCGGTCCGGTCAGATAGACGAAGAGATAGACGAAGGTGAAGCTGACGACTCCGTTGAAGAAGGCTCCCAAGGCCAGCAGCCGTACCGTCCGTGGTACGTCCCGCACCATCCCGAAGATCCTCATCCGCAGCACCCTCCCCAGCGAGTTCCTTTTGGGAACGGACTATGGCAGCATGCTTTCCGCAGGTCAATCCGGTAAGCGGCGGCCTGGGCACGAGCAAGAACGGAAGAAGACGAAGTCATGCCGCAGCGCACCAGCCTGTCCGACGCCGACTGCGCGATCGCCCAGGCCCTCGATGTCGTCGGCGACTGGTGGACCCTGCTGATCGTGCGCGACACCGCGCGCGGGGTGCACCGCTTCGACGCGCTCCAGCACGAGCTGGGCATGTCCCGCAAGGTGCTCACCGAGCGGCTGCGGCTGCTGGTGGACGCGGGCGTGCTGTCCCGGGATCCGTACCAGGACCGCCCGGTCCGGTACGAGTACCGGCTCACCCCGCGCGGCCGCGCGCTGCTGCCGGTACTGATCGCGCTCCAGGACTGGGGCGACACCTGGGTGATGGGAGACGGGGAGACGATGGCGACGGCCACGGAGACGTCCAAGGAGGCGGCGCGGGTGCACGCCCTGGTGGGCACCCGCCTGCCGGAGCTGCAACTCCTCGACTACGACGGCGTGTTGCGCGACCCTGTCGCCGACACCCCCTACACCGTCCTGTACTGCTTCCCCAGCGCGTACGCCCGCCGGGACGCCTACCCGCCGGGTTGGGCCGAGATCCCGGGTGCGAGCGGCTGCACCCTCGAATCCTGCACGTACCGCGACCAGTTGGCCGAGTTCACCGCGGCGGGGGCGACGGTGCACGGAGTGTCCACCCAACGCCCCGACGAGCAGCGGGCGTTCGCGGACGCGGAGGGGCTTCGCTTCCCGCTGCTGTCCGACGCGGAACTGGAGCTTGCGGCGGCGCTGCGACTGCCGACGTTCCGGGCGGCGGGATTCAGCCGGCTGAAGCGGCTGACCCTGGTGGTGGACCGGGACCGGACGGTCCGCGAGGCGCTGTACCCGATCACGGACATCGAGGCGAGCGTGCAGGCGGCCCTGGCGGCGGTCCGCCCCTGACATCCCGACGCCCGCCCGGGGACGCCCGCCGCCGAACCCGTCGACGCCCCGGGGCGGCCGACGCGGTCAGCCGATGATCCGCGCCAACATCTCCCGCGCGTACGCCGCGTCGTAGCTCCCGCCCGTCAGCAGCACCTGCAGACAGATCCCGTCCGTCAGCGCAACCAGTGCCCGTGCGGTGGCCGGGTCGGTGCGCCCGGCCAGCAGCTCGGCGGTGACATCCGTCCACTCGGCGGCGACCGGCTGCAGCGCGGGCCGGCGCAGCGCCGCGAGGTAGAGCTCGTACTCCAGCTCCAGGCGCCCGCGCCCGCCGGAGAAACACTCCCCCAGCAGCCGGGCCAGTGCCTCGGCGAGATCCGCGTCCGGGGCGAGGAGGGCCTCGCTCTCCCGCATGGCCCGGGAGAAATTCTCGTTCGAGCGGCGCAGCGCGGCAACCAGCAGCTCGTCGAGCGAGGCGAAGTGATACGTCGTCGAGCCGAGCGGCACATCCGCCTCGGCGGCGACGGAACGGTGACTGAGCCCCGCGATGCCCTTGGCACCGATAACCCGGATCGCCGCATCGATGATGCGGCCGCGCCGCTCGGGGTCGTACCGGCGGACCATCAGTGCGCTCCGCCCAGGTTGAGCACGACCACACCGGCGATGATCAGCGCGATGCCCGCCACCTTGACCAGGTTTCCGGACTCGCCCATGAAGAGGACCCCTATGGCGGCGACCGCCGCCGTGCCGATCCCGGCCCAGATGGCATAGGCGGTGCCCATGGACAGCGTCTTCAGGGTCTGTGCGAGCAGCGAGAAGGCGAGCAGATAGCCGACGACGGTGATGAGCGAGGGCCAGAGCCGGGTGAAGCCCTCGCTGTACTTCATGGCCGTCGTCCCGGCCACCTCCGCCGCTATGGCCGCGGCCAGCAGTCCGTATCCCATGTGTACGAGTGTACGCATCGTTGCGTACGCTCGTACACATACCTGGGCGCGCAGAAGGGATCCGCTGCCCCACCAGGAGCGCTACCGTGTCCCGACCAGCACATGGACCCCGACACGACGGAGCAGCAGTGACGCAGGACGCAGGGTGGGGCGGCGGTCCCGGGGGCCCGCCGTACGGAGGAGCGCCGTACGGAGGACCCCCCGGACCGCCGGGATGGGGCGGCTGGATGCCGCCGCCGAAGCCAGGGGTGATACCGCTCGCGCCGCTGAGCCTCGGGGACATCCTCAGCGGCGCGTTCTCCACGATGGGCCGCTACTGGAAGCAGCTGTTCGGCGTGGGTGTGGCCGTGTACGGCGGGTCGCTGGTCGTGGTCGGGGTGGCGGTCGCGATCGCGTACTCCGCGGTCAGTGACCATCTGCACCGGGTCATCGAGCTCTCGTCGGGGGAGAGCCCGCGCACGGAGGACATCGTGCCGCTGGTGATCGCCTTCGGTGTCGTCTGGCTGGTGGGCATCCTGTCGCTGATCATCGGCACGGCGATGATGTACGCGACGGTTCCGGCGGTTCTGCAGGACGCGGTTCTGGGCAGGCCGACCACCTTCGGCATCATCTGGCGCCGGGCCTGGGCGCGGGTCCCGGCCGTGATCGGCACGGTTCTCCTGACCGCCCTGGTCGCGGTGATCCCGATGGTGCTCATGATGGTCGGCTTCATCACCATGATGATCGCCGCCATCACCCTGGACAGCGGTTCCGGCAGCGGGGTCGCGATCGCGGTGGGCTTCCTGGGGGCGCTGGCCACCGCGCCGTTGGCGATCTGGCTCTGGGTGAAGTTCTCGCTGGCCCCCGCGGCCGCGGTCTTCGAGGGGCAGCGCCCGATCGCCGCGCTGCGCCGCTCGTCGCAGCTGGTGCGCGGTGACTGGTGGCGGATCTTCGGCATCTCGCTGCTGGCCTCGGTCATGGCGGCCGTGGCGAGCTACATCATCCAGATGCCGTTCTCGATCCTGGGCATGTTCCCCAGCATGATCGGTATGGAGAGCCTGGGCCCCGACCCGAGTCCGACGGCGGTCGTTGTCGCCATGAGCGGCTACATGGTGGCAACACTGCTGGGCCAGCTGGTCGGCCAGCTCATCTCGGCAACGTTCCCGCAGCTGGCGACCGGGCTGCTGTACGTGGACCGCCGGATGCGCAACGAGAACCTGGGGCCGGTGCTCGCCGAAGCCGCTGCCGTGCCCTCGCAGTTCGGCCCGTGAACGCGGGTCGGGCCCGTGCACACGGGCCCGACCCGGGTTCGGGGACAGGCGCCGCTCAGTCGATGAGCGAGCTCTTCGGGCTCAGCACGCAGAACTCGTTCCCCTCGGGGTCCGCCAGCACCACCCAGCCCACATCGGCGGGCTGGCCGACGTCCAGCCGGGTGGCCCCGAGGCCGATGATCCGCGCGGCCTCCACGGCCTGGTCGTCGGGGGCGAGATCGATGTGCAGCCGGTTCTTGACCGTCTTCTCCTCCGGTACGGGGACGAAGGTGATGCCGGGCACGGCGTCCTTGTCGGCGCCGATGACGATTTCGCCGTCGGCCTCGAAGAGCACCGTCCAGTCGAGCACCCGGCACCAGAACCGGGCCTGCGACGGCAGATCGTGGGCGTCGACGACGATGGAGTAGAAGGAAACGGCCATGACCGCCGGTCTGCCCGGCGGTCATGGCCGTTCGCCACCCGGATTGCCAAGCCGCGCTCGTCCAGCAGCTGCTGACGGTGAACCAGACGGAGCGGGAATTCTTCCACTCGGTGCGGTCGAGGTCCTTCCGACGGACGAACAACGCCGAACGGCCTCCGGCTCGAGCCGGAGGCCGTTCGGAAGCGCAGAGGATCAGACGTTGAAGCCGAGCGCGCGCAGCTGCTCGCGTCCGTCGTCCGTGATCTTGTCCGGGCCCCACGGCGGCATCCAGACCCAGTTGATCCGCAGCTCGTTGACGAGGCCGTCGGTCGCGGACTTCGCCTGGTCCTCGATGACATCGGTCAGCGGGCAGGCCGCGGACGTCAGGGTCATGTCGAGGGTGGCGATGTTCGCGTCGTCGATGTGGATGCCGTAGATCAGGCCCAGGTTGACGACGTCGATGCCCAACTCGGGGTCGACGACGTCGTACAGCGCCTCGCGGACCTCCTCCTCGGAGGCCGGCTTGGTGGTCAGTACTTCTGGCGTACCGTGATCGCTCATGCCATCTTCCCTTCGGACAGCGCCTTCGCCGTCGCGTCCTTCCACGCCATCCAGCTCAGCAGCGCGCACTTGACCCGGGCCGGGTACTTCGAGACACCGGCGAACGCGACCGCGTCCTCCAGCACCTCCTCCATCGCGTCGTCCGGCTCGAGCTGGCCCTTCGAATGCATCAGCTCCAGGAAGGTCTCCTGGATCTTCTGCGCCTCACCCAGCTCCTTGCCGACCAGCAGCTCGTTCAGCACGGAGGCGCTGGCCTGACTGATGGAACAGCCCTGACCCTCGTACGACACATCGGCGATGGTCTCGCCGTCGTACTTCACCCGGAGCGTGATCTCGTCTCCGCACGTCGGGTTGACGTGGTGCACCTCGGCGTCGCCGTCCCGCAGACCGCGCCCGTGGGGGTGCTTGTAGTGGTCCAGGATCACTTCCTGGTACATCGAATCAAGCTTCACCAGTCAACCCTCAGCCGAAGAAGTTCCGTACGTGCTCCAGACCGTCCACCAGGGCGTCGACCTCGGCGGGCGTGGAGTACAGATAGAACGACGCGCGCGTCGTCGCAGGAATTCCGTACCGCAGGCAGACCGGCCGTGCGCAGTGGTGTCCGACGCGGACCGCGATGCCCTGCTCGTCGAGGACCTGGCCCACGTCGTGCGGGTGGATGTCGCCGAGCGTGAAGGAGATCGTGGCGCCGCGGTCCTCCGCGGTGGCCGGACCGATGATCCTCAGGTCCGGAACCTCCAGGAGGCGCTTCACCGCGTACTCGGTGATCGCGTGCTCATGCCGGAAGATCTTGTCCATGCCGATCGCCGAGAGGTAGTCCACGGCCGCGCCGAGGCCGACGGCCTGCGCGATCGGGGGCGTACCCGCCTCGAACTTGTGCGGCGCCGGGGCGTATGTCGACGAGTGCATCGACACGGTCTCGATCATCTCGCCGCCGCCGAGGAACGGCGGCAGGTCCTCCAGGAGCTCCTGCCGTCCCCAGAGCACACCGATGCCGGTCGGGCCGACCATCTTGTGGCCGGTGAAGGCCACGAAGTCGGCCTGCAGCGCCTGCACGTCGAGCACCATGTGCGGGGCTGCCTGCGAGGCGTCGATGCAGACCAGCGCGCCGACCTGCTGGGCGCGGCGGATGATCTTCTCGACCGGGTTGATCGTGCCCATGATGTTGGAGACCAGCGTGAAGGTGACGATCTTCGTCTTCTCCGTGATGATCTCGTCTATGTCGGACAGGTCGAGGCGGCCGTCGTCGGTGATGCCGAACCACTTCAGCTTCGCACCGGTGCGCTGCGCGAGCAGCTGCCACGGCACGATGTTGGAGTGGTGCTCCATCTCCGTGGTGACGATCTCGGTCTCGTGGTCCACCCGGTAGGGCTCGTCGGCCCAGCCGAGCATGTTGGCCACGAGGTTGAGCGACTCCGAGGCGTTCTTGGTGAAGATCACCTCGTTGCGGCTCGGCGCGTTGATGAAGGCGGCGACCTTGTCGCGGGCGCCTTCGTACAGCGCCGTGGCCTCCTCCGCGATCGTGTACACGCCGCGGTGGACGTTGGCGTTGTGCCGCTCGTAGTACTCGCTGAGCGCGTCGAGGACCTGGCGCGGCTTCTGCGAAGTCGCCGCACTGTCCAGGTAGACGATCTTCTTCCCGTCGTGGACCGTACGATCCAGCAGGGGGAAGTCCTTGCGGATCGCCTCGGTGTCGAGGAGGCCCGGCAGCTGTGTCACGCGGAAGCGCCACCCTTCACATATGCCTCGTAGCCCTCGTTCTCCAGCTTGTCGGCGAGCTCGGCGCCGCCGGACTCGGCAATACGGCCGTTGGCGAAGACGTGCACGAAGTCGGGCTTGATGTAACGGAGGATCCGCGTGTAGTGCGTGATCAGCAGCGTGCCGACCTCGCCGGTCTCGCGCACCCGGTTGACGCCCTCGGAGACGACGCGCAGGGCGTCGACGTCGAGGCCGGAGTCGGTCTCGTCGAGGATCGCGACCTTCGGCTTGAGGAGCTCCAGCTGAAGGATCTCGTGGCGCTTCTTCTCACCGCCGGAGAAGCCCTCGTTGACGTTGCGCTCGGCGAACGCGGGGTCCATCTGGAGGTCGGCCATCGTCTCCTTGACCTCCTTCACCCACGTACGCAGCTTGGGCGCCTCGCCGCGGACGGCGGTGGCGGAGGTGCGCAGGAAGTTGGAGACCGAGACACCGGGGACCTCGACCGGGTACTGCATGGCCAGGAAGAGACCGGCGCGGGCGCGCTCGTCGACGGTCATCGCCAGGACGTCCTCGCCGTCCAGGGTCACCGTGCCGCTGGTGATCGTGTACTTGGGGTGACCCGCGAGGGAGTACGCGAGGGTCGACTTGCCGGACCCGTTGGGGCCCATGATGGCGTGGGTCTCGCCCTGCTTCACGGTCAGGTCGACGCCCTTGAGGATCTCCTTCGTGGCGTGGTCGGCCTCGACGGAGACGTGCAGGTCGCGGATTTCAAGCGTTGCCATGGGTGACTCAGGACTCCTGGGTGACGGAGACGAGCACATCGTCCCCTTCGATCTTGACGGGGTATACGGGGACGGGGCGCGTCGCGGGAAGGCCGGACGGCTTGCCGGTGCGCAGGTCGAAGCTGGAGCCGTGCAGCCAGCACTCGATCATGCAGTCCTCGACCTCTCCCTCGGACAGTGAGACGTTCGCGTGCGAGCAGATGTCGTTGATCGCGAACACCTCGCCCTCGGTACGGACGAGAGAGACCGGCGTTCCGTCGAGTTCCACCCGCTTCGGGGTGTCCTCTTCCAGCTCGCTCAGCGCACAGACTTTGACGAAGGCCATCAGACGGAAGCCTTCAGCTCGGCCTCGATCTTGTCGAGCAGACGGGCCTCGACGTCCGGCAGACCGATCTGCTGGACCAGCTCGGCGAAGAAGCCGCGCACGACGAGCCGGCGGGCATCCTCGGCCGGGATGCCGCGGGACATCAGGTAGAAGAGCTGCTCGTCGTCGAAGCGGCCGGTCGCGGAGGCGTGACCGGCGCCGACGATCTCGCCGGTCTCGATCTCCAGGTTCGGCACCGAGTCGACCCGCGCGCCGTCCGTGAGGACGAGGTTGCGGTTCATCTCGTAGGTGTCGGTGCCCTCGGCCTTGGCCTGGATGAGCACGTCACCGATCCACACCGCGTGCGCGCCGTCGCCCTGGAGCGCGCCCTTGTAGACGGCGTTGGACTTGCAGTGCGGGGTGTTGTGGTCGACGAAGAGGCGGTGCTCCTGGTGCTGGCCCTTGTCGGTGAAGTACAGACCGAAGAGCTCCGCCTCGCCGCCGGTGCCCGCGTAGGAGACCCGTGGGTGGAGGCGGACCAGGTCGCCGCCGAAGGTGACGACGATCGACTTGAAGGTGGCGTCCCGGCCGATCAGCGCGTTGTGCTGAGCGGCGTGGACGGCGGTGTCGTCCCAGTCCTGGACGGAGACGACGGTCAGCTTCGCACCGTCACCGAGGACGTAGTCGACGTTGCCCGCGAGGACCGCGTCACCGGTGTGGTCGATGACGACCACGGCCTCGGCGAAGGCTTCCAGCTCGATGACCTGGTGGGCGTAGGCCACACCGCCTTCACCGTGCACGGCGATCCGGATCGGCGCGGCGAGCACGGCCTCCTTGGCGACCGTGATGACCGAGGCCTCCTCGAAGGACGAGTACGCCTGGGCGGCGACGCGGTCCACCGGGGTGCCCGCCCTGCCGAGCCGCGCGTCGTCGCGGCCGACGGTCTCGACGGTGACGCCCTCGGGGACATCGACCTCGACCTTGACGGCGCCACCGGTCGCGACGGCCGTGCCGTCGTGCAGTCCGCGCAGCCGCTCCAGCGGCGTGAACCGCCACTCCTCCTCGCGGCCGTGCGGGACCGGGAAGTCCGCGACGTCGAAGGACGGGGGCGCGCTCATGCGCGTGGCGACGGTCGACTCGGCGGCCACCGCGATGGACCCGGTGGTGGTGGACCCCGCCGGAATGTTCTGGGCCTCAGCCATGGCTGTCGTAGTGCTCGCTTTCTCTGTCAAAGTCGGGGATTCGGTCGTCAGGCTGCGTTAGGCCGTGTCAGCCGACCGAGCCCTCCATCTGCAGCTCGATCAGCCGGTTGAGCTCAAGCGCGTACTCCATGGGCAGCTCGCGCGCGATCGGCTCGACGAAGCCGCGCACGATCATGGCCATGGCCTCGAACTCGGTCAGACCGCGGCTCATCAGGTAGAAGAGCTGGTCCTCGGAGACCTTGGAGACAGTGGCCTCGTGACCCATGGACACGTCGTCCTCACGGACGTCCACATACGGGTACGTGTCGGAGCGGGAGATCGTGTCGACCAGGAGCGCGTCGCACAGCACGTTGGACTTGGAGCCCGCGGCGCCCTCGCCGATCTCGACCAGACCGCGGTACGAGGTACGGCCGCCGCCTCGCGCCACCGACTTGGAGACGATGTTGGAGGAGGTGTTCGGCGCCATGTGGACCATCTTGGATCCGGCGTCCTGGTGCTGGCCCTCGCCCGCGAAGGCGATGGAGAGCGTCTCGCCCTTGGCGTGCTCGCCCATCAGATAGACGGCCGGGTACTTCATGGTGACCTTGGAGCCGATGTTGCCGTCGACCCACTCCATGGTCGCGCCCTCGTACGCCACGGCGCGCTTGGTGACCAGGTTGTAGACGTTGTTCGACCAGTTCTGGATCGTCGTGTAGCGGCAGCGGCCGCCCTTCTTCACGATGATCTCGACGACGGCGGAGTGCAGCGAGTCCGAGGAGTAGATCGGCGCGGTGCAGCCCTCGACGTAGTGGACGTAGGCGTCCTCGTCGACGATGATCAGCGTCCGCTCGAACTGGCCCATGTTCTCCGTGTTGATACGGAAGTAGGCCTGCAGCGGGATGTCGACGTGGACACCCTTCGGCACGTAGATGAACGAGCCACCGGACCACACGGCCGAGTTCAGCGAGGCGAACTTGTTGTCGCCGACCGGGATGACAGTGCCGAAGTACTCCTTGAAGAGCTCCGGGTGCTCCTTCAGCGCGGTGTCCGTGTCGAGGAAGATGACGCCCTGTTCCTCCAGGTCCTCACGGATCTGGTGGTAGACGACCTCGGACTCGTACTGCGCGGCGACACCGGCGACCAGGCGTTGCTTCTCCGCCTCCGGGATGCCGAGCTTGTCGTACGTGTTCTTGATGTCCTCGGGCAGGTCCTCCCAGGACTCCGCCTGCTTCTCGGTGGACCGCACGAAGTACTTGATGTTGTCGAAGTCGATGCCTGACAGGTCCGAGCCCCAGTTCGGCATGGGCTTCTTGTCGAACAGCCGCAGGCCCTTGAGGCGGAGCTTCAGCATCCACTCGGGCTCGTTCTTCTTCGTCGAGATGTCACGTACGACAGCCTCGGAGAGGCCGCGCTTGGCCGCCGCGCCTGCCGCGTCGGAGTCGGCCCAGCCGAATTCGTACGTACCCAGACCCTCGAGCTCAGGGTGGGCAGTCTCCGTGGGGAGCGTCATGCGGGGTTCCTCCCGGCCGTGCTTGCAGATGCTGATGTGGTGGTCTGTGCGGTTGGGGGTCCGCCGCGCGGTACGAACGTCGTGCACACCCCGTCGCCGTGGGCGATGGTGGCCAGACGCTGTACATGGGTCCCGAGCAGGCTGGAGAAGATCTCCGTCTCCGCCTCGCACAGCTGCGGGAACTGCTCGGCGACATGGGCGACCGGGCAGTGGTGCTGGCACAGCTGCTCGCCCTGCTGGGGGCCCGGCGCGCTGCGCGCCGTAGCAGCGTACCCGTCGGCGGACAAGGCCTTGGCCAGCGCCTCTGTGCGCTGCGCGGGGTCCGCCGCGTCGATCGTCTCGCGGTAGGCCACCGACTGCGCGGCGGCCCTGGCGCGGACGAAGGCGCCGACCGCTTCGTCGCCCGCGGTCTCGGCGATCCAGCGAAGAGCGTCGGCGGCAAGCTTGTCGTAGGACTGGTCGAAGGCGTCCCGGCCGCAGTCGGTCAAGGCGAACACCTTGGCCGGACGGCCGCGGGTCCGCGCCCCATACACCCGCTGTTCGCGGGCCTCGACGACATCGTCGGAGAGGAGGGCGTCGAGATGGCGGCGGACGGCGGCCTGGGTCAGCCCGAGCCGCTTCGCCAGGTCGGCGACGGTGGACGGGCCGTGGTCCAGGATGGAGCGCGCGACCCGGTTGCGCGTCGAGCGCTCGCCGGTCGCGAGTTCCTCCTGCGGAGCCTCGCCCTGGTATTTCACAACGCCATTGTTGCGTAATTCCTCCGGCCCTGACAACCACGGTCCGAAACGATCAACGGTGGAGTTCGTCACTAAGGGTTACCTAATGCGGCCCCCGGGGACTCGCCCGCCGGGCCGCTGCCTAGACTTACCGGCCATGAAGAACGAGCCGGTCGTGCAGATCCGTGGCCTGGTGAAGCGGTACGGCGCCAAGACCGCGGTGAACGGCCTCGACCTGGGCGTACGCACCGGTGCGGTCACCGCCGTCCTCGGCCCCAACGGCGCCGGCAAGACCACCACCGTCGAGACCTGCGAGGGCTACCGCCGCCCCGACGCCGGGACCGTACGCGTCCTCGGCCTCGACCCGGTCGCCGACGCCGCGGAGCTCCGCCCCCGGATCGGCGTGATGCTGCAATCGGGTGGCGTCTACTCCGGAGCGCGCGCCGACGAGATGCTCCGCCACATGGCGAAACTGCACGCCCACCCGCTCGACGTCGACGCGCTGATCGAGCGTCTCGGCCTCGGCAGCTGCGGCCGGACGACGTACCGCCGGCTCTCCGGCGGCCAGCAGCAGCGCCTCGCCCTGGCGATGGCCGTCGTCGGCCGCCCCGAGCTGGTGTTCCTGGACGAGCCGACCGCGGGCCTCGACCCGCAGGCCCGCCGCTCCACCTGGGATCTCGTACGGGAGCTGCGCGCCGACGGCGTGTCGGTCGTCCTCACCACCCACTTCATGGACGAGGCCGAGGCGCTCGCCGACGATGTCGCCATCATCGACGCGGGCCGGGTCATCGCTCAGGGCAGCCCGGAGCTGCTGTGCCGCGGCGGCGCCGAGAACACCCTGCGCTTCACCGGCCGCCCCGGTCTCGACCTCGGCTCGCTGCTGAAGGCGCTGCCCGACGGCACGCAGGCGGCCGAGCCCACCACCGGCACGTACCGCATCACCGGCCAGGTCGACCCACAACTGCTGGCCACCGTCACCTCCTGGTGCGCGCAGCACGGCGTGATGCCCGAGGGCATCTCCGTCGAGCGTCACACCCTGGAGGACGTCTTCCTGGAACTGACCGGCAAGGAGCTGCGCGCATGAGCGCCGGTACGTATGCCCCGCGGCCCGGTGCCGCCCCGCTGCCCCGCATGATCGGTGCGCAGACCGCGCTGGAGACGCGGATGCTGCTGCGCAACGGCGAGCAACTGCTCCTGACGGTGATCATTCCGACGCTGCTGCTGGTGCTGTTCAGCGCCGTCGACATCGTGGACACCGGCGCGGGCAGGTCCGTCGACTTCCTGGCGCCGGGCATTCTCGCGCTCGCCGTGATGTCCACCGCCTTCACCGGCCAGGCGATCGCGACCGGCTTCGAGCGGCGGTACGGCGTGCTCAAGCGCCTCGGTGCCTCACCGCTGCCCCGCTGGGGGCTGATGACCGCGAAGACCCTCGCGGTACTGGTCACCGAGGTGCTGCAGGTCGTGCTGCTGACGGTGATCGCGTTCGCGCTGGGCTGGTCGCCACACGGCAACCCGCTCGCCGTCCTGCTGCTGCTCGTGCTCGGCACCGCCGCGTTCTCCGGGCTCGGCCTGCTGATGTCCGGGACGCTGAAGGCGGAGGCGACGCTCGCCGCCGCCAACCTGGTCTTTCTGCTGCTGCTGGTCGGCGGCGGGGTCATTGTGCCGCTGGACAAGTTCCCGGACGCGGCGCAGTCCGTGCTGGGGCTGCTGCCGATCGCGGCCCTGTCCGGCGGGCTGCGGGACGTACTCCAGCACGGCTCCTCGATGCCGTGGGGCGATCTCGGGATCCTCGCGGTCTGGGCGGTGCTCGGGCTGGGCACGGCGGCAAAGTTCTTCCGCTGGGAATGACCGGCGGCGACGGCGTGCGGCATGACGTTTCGAGGTAACTCGTCCCCCTCGTGAAAGCTTGCACAAGCCGCCGCTTACGATGGTGCGCGTGCCCAAGCTGACCCGAGCCGAAGTCGCTCAAGCCGCGCGGAACCCGCTCCTCTACATCGCCGAACGCTGGACCCCGTCCCCCCGGACGGTCCGCCGCGCGGCGATGTCGGCCGTCGTGATGGCCGTCGTCATCGTGGTCACCGGCGGTGCGGTGCGGCTGACCGGCTCCGGTCTCGGCTGCCCCACCTGGCCCAAGTGCACCGACGAGTCCCTGACGGCGACGAGCGCGATGGGCTTCCACGGCGCCATCGAGTTCGGCAACCGGATGCTCACCTACGTGCTGTGCGCGGCGGTCGGCTGGGCGATCATCACGGCCCGCTCCGCGCAGCCCTGGCGGCGCAGCCTCACCCGGCTCGGCTGGGCGCAGTTCTGGGTGGTCATGGGCAACGCCGTGCTCGGCGGCATCGTCGTGCTGGTCGGCCTCAACCCGTACACCGTCGCGGCCCACTTCCTGCTCTCCACCGCGCTGCTCACGGTCGCCGTCGTGACCTGGCAGCGGGTTCGGGAGGGCGACGCGGAGCCGCGTCCGCTGGTCGGCAAGGCGGTCTCGCAGCTGACCTGGCTGCTGGCGGCCGCGGCCGGCCTGCTGATCGCCGTCGGCACGGTCGTGACGGGTGCCGGACGGCATGCGGGCGACTCCAGCGACGTCCACCGCATCCCGCTCGACTGGAAGATGATCGCGCAGCTCCACGCCGACCTGGCCTGGGTCGTGGTGGCACTGACGGTCGCGCTCTGGTTCGTGCTGAAGGCCGTCGACGCGCCGGTCGGTCCGCTGCACCGCACCCGTGATCTCTTCCTGGTGGTGATGTCGCAGGGTGTGATCGGGTACGTGCAGTACTTCACCGACACCCCGGAGATCCTGGTCGGGCTGCACATGCTCGGTTCGTGCCTGGTGTGGATCGCCGTCGTGCGGGTGGTGCTCTCGCTGCGCGAGCGCCCTGTGGCGACCGCCCCGGTGCCCGCCCCCGCCGCGGAGACCCCGGAGCCCGCAGCCGCCGGCTGAGAGGCTGTCGGGCCACCTTCGCCCGCCCGGTCAGAGGTGGCCCGACAGCCTCTGAGCCCTGCTACAAGGGCCGCCGGTCCAGCCCGTACACCCGGCGCGCGTTGCCGGACGCGATCATCGCGGCGACGCGCGTGGTGTCGGTGCGCGACCACGCGCCGTCCGCCACCCAGCCGCCCAGCACCCTGCCGAGCGCCTCACGGAATGGTCGCGCCCCCACCACATGCAGTTGCGGCAGCCCCTGAGCGCCGCTGGAGCATTGTGTCGGTCATCCGGAGCCCCCTGCGACGACGTGGGTGTACCCGTCCTCACGGGTGACCCCGGTGTCAGGTGTTGCTCCTGCCCCGTGGGGATGCGTCCGGAGACGTCCCGGGCGGCGGCTCAGCCCTTGTTGGAGGGGCCGCCGACCTGGATCCCGGCCATCCGCGTCCACTCGTACGGGCCGGTGCGGACCTTGGCGGCGAACTCTCCGTCGAAGGACTCGTGCATCGTGATCCCGGCCTTCGCGGTGGCACTCTCGGCGACCGCGTACGAGGGTGCGACCAGGTCGCCCCAGCCGCCGTCCTCGCCGACCAGCACGATGCGGGTGCCCATCTGCCCGATGTAGGCGAGCTGCCCCTCGGCGCCGCCGTGCGCCTTGGCGAAGGCACCGATCTGCTTGGCGAGCCTGGCTGCCCTGCGCTCCGCGCGGGCGGCCTGCTTCCTGTCGTCAACCTGCTGGGTCTCTGCCATGTCTGCCAAGTCTGCCATGCAACGGATGCTACCGATCCGTAGATCAACTGGCGACGGGCGGGCACGTGGCATGGGCCACGTGCCCCGCCCGTCGGCAGGAGCGAAACGGTGTCAGCGCAGGAACGGGTCGACCGCGACGGCGACGAACAGCAGCGACACATAGGTGATCGACCAGTGGAACAGTCGCATTTCCTTGAGCTTGGCACCGGACACCCCGGCCTTCGCCCGGTTCTGCAGGGCGTGCGCTTCCCAGAGCCAGAACCCGCCGGTCAGCAGCGCCACGGCCGTGTAGAACCAGCCGGTGTAGCCGAGCGGGGTCAGCAGCAGCGACACCGCCACCATCACCCAGCTGTAGATGACGATCTGGCGGGCCACCACCTGGTTGGACGCGATGACCGGGAGCATCGGTACGCCGACACGGGCGTAGTCGTCCTTGACCTTCATCGACAGCGGCCAGTAGTGCGGCGGCGTCCAGAAGAAGATGACGGCGAAGAGGATGACTGCGGCCCAGGACATCGAATTGGTCACGGCGGACCAGCCGATGAGGACCGGCATGCAGCCCGCGATGCCGCCCCAGACGATGTTCTGCGACGTGCGCCGCTTCAGCAGCATCGTGTAGACGACGACGTAGAAGAGCAGCGCGCCCAGCGACAGTGCCGCCGACAGCCAGTTGACCAGCAGCCCGAACCAGACCGTCGAGATCACCGCGAGGGCGATACCGAAGGCGAGGCACTCGCGCGGGCTCACCATGCCGGTGACCAGCGGACGCTGCGACGTACGGTCCATCAACGCGTCGATGTCGCGGTCGATGTACATGTTGAGCGCGTTGGCACCACCCGCGGAGAGATATCCGCCGATGGTGGTGGTGAGTACGAGCCACAGGTCGGGCACACCCCGAGCGGCCAGGAACATCACCGGAACAGTGGTGATCAGCAACAGCTCGATGATCCGCGGCTTGGTCAGTGCCACGAATGCCTTGATACGGGCCCCGAACGGGCGATGGCCCCCTGGGCTCGGAGTCAAGGCGACCCCTGCGGGTCGGGACTCGACGGCCGTCACGCACACCCCTGACAGAGAAATCCCAGCAAGCTCCGGACATGAAGGCCCAGTAAAGACTTGCGCGAACCAGACCACTGTAGACGTTGGGGACAGGCCGTTCTTCGCGGGGGTGGGGTCGTGTTGGAGTGGCGCAGAAGCGCCGTGTCCGATGAGCGCATAAGTATGGAGTGGCGATCACCGGAGTAGCGCATAAGTAAGGAGTGGCGCTCATCGGAGTAGCGCAGAAGTGAGCCGTTGCGCTCATACGGGAGGCGAACTCCGCGGGTCGCCCGCACCCTGGAAAGCACCCGGAAAATGCGTGTTGCGTCGGGGGTAGGCTCGACGACGCCCGGTGCGGTCACCAGCCACCGGTTTACAACAGTGGAGAGGAGCCCTGACTCAGGGTGAGCACCAAGCCGACCACCACAGACCTCCAGTGGACCGAATTGGACCAGCGGGCCGTGGACACTGTCCGCGTCCTTGCCGCTGACGCCGTACAGAAGGTCGGAAACGGCCACCCGGGTACGGCGATGAGCCTGGCTCCCGCCGCGTACACGCTCTTCCAGAAGGTGATGCGGCACGACCCCGCCGACGCGGACTGGACCGGTCGCGACCGGTTCGTGCTCTCGGCGGGTCACACGAGCCTGACCCTCTACATCCAGCTCTACCTGGCCGGTTACGGCCTGGAGCTCGATGATCTCAAGGCGTTCCGTACCTGGGGCTCGAAGACCCCCGGTCACCCGGAGTACGGCCACACCACCGGTGTCGAGACGACGACGGGCCCGCTGGGCCAGGGTGTCGCCAATGCCGTGGGCATGGCCATGGCCGCCCGCTACGAGCGCGGCCTGTTCGACCCGGAGGCGGCCCCCGGCACCTCCCCGTTCGACCACATGGTCTGGGCCATCGCCGGTGACGGCTGCCTCCAGGAGGGCATTTCCGCGGAGGCCTCCTCGCTGGCCGGGCACCAGAAGCTCGGCAACCTTGTCCTGCTGTGGGACGACAACCACATCTCCATCGAGGGCGACACGGAGACCGCGGTCTCCGAGGACACCCTGAAGCGGTACGAGGCGTACGGCTGGCACGTCCAGCGCGTCGAGCAGCTGCCGAACGGCGACCTGGACCCCGCGGGTCTCTACCAGGCGCTGGAGGCGGCCAAGGCCGAGACCGAGCGCCCGTCGTTCATCGCGGCCCGCTCGATCATCGCCTGGCCGGCCCCGCACGCCCAGAACACCGAGGCCTCGCACGGCTCGGCGCTCGGCGAGGACGAGGTCGCGGCGACCAAGAAGGTCCTGGGCTTCGACCCGGAGAAGACCTTCGAGGTCTCCGACGAGGTCATCGCGCACACCCGTGAGGCGCTGGACCGCGGCCGCGAGGCCAAGGGCGAGTGGGAGAAGACGTTCGCCGCGTGGCGCACCGCCAACCCGGAGCGCGCCGCCGAGTTCGACCGGATCTCCGCGGGCGAGCTGCCCGAGGGCTGGGAGGACAGCATTCCGGTCTTCGAGCCGGGCAAGGGCGTCGCCACCCGCGCCGCCTCCGGCAAGGTGCTCCAGGCGCTCGGCGAGATCATCCCCGAGCTGTGGGGCGGCTCCGCCGACCTCGCGGGCTCGAACAACACGACGATCGACAAGACGTCGTCGTTCCTCCCGGCGGGCAACCCGCTGCCGGGCGCGGACCCGTACGGCCGCACGATCCACTTCGGTATCCGCGAGCACGCCATGGCCGCTGCCATGAACGGCATCGCACTGCACGGCAACACCCGCATCTACGGCGGCACCTTCCTGGTGTTCTCCGACTACATGCGCAACGCCGTGCGGCTGTCCGCGCTGATGCACCTGCCGGTGACGTACGTATGGACGCACGACTCGATCGGTCTCGGCGAGGACGGCCCGACCCACCAGCCGGTGGAGCACCTGGCCTCGCTGCGCGCCATCCCGGGCCTGAACATCGTCCGCCCGGCCGACGCCAACGAGACCTCCATCGCCTGGCGCGAGATCCTGCGCCGCCACACCAAGGTGTTCGGCAAGGGCGCCCCGCACGGCCTGGCGCTGACCCGTCAGGGCGTGCCGACGTACGAGGCGAACGAGGACACGGCCAACGGCGGCTACGTGCTGTTCGAGGCCGAAGGGCCCGAAGGGCAGAACACAGCGCCGCAGGTCCTCCTGATCGGCACGGGTTCCGAGGTCCACCTCGCCGTCGAGGCGCGCGAGGAGCTGCAGGCGGCCGGCATCCCGACCCGGGTGGTCTCGATGCCGTCGGTCGAGTGGTTCGAGGAGCAGGACCAGGCGTACAAGGACAGTGTTCTGCCGCCGTCCGTGAAGGCCCGCGTCGCCGTCGAGGCGGGCATCGGGCTGACCTGGTACCGGTACGTCGGAGACGCCGGCCGGATCGTCTCGCTGGAGCACTTCGGTGCCTCGGCCGACGCCAAGGTCCTCTTCCGCGAGTTCGGTTTCACCGCTGCGCACGTTGCCGCCGCAGCGCGGGAATCTCTCGCCGCCGCCGCGCGCTGACGCCGTTATACGACTAGTAGGAGATGCAATTCTCATGACAGACGCACTCAAGCGCCTTTCCGACGAGGGCGTGGCGATCTGGCTCGATGACCTGTCGCGCAAGCGGATCACCTCGGGCAACCTCGCCGAGCTGATCGACCAGCAGCACGTCGTGGGCGTCACCACCAACCCGTCCATCTTCCAGAAGGCAATCTCGCACGGAGACGGTTACGAGCAGCAGCTCACCGACCTGGCTACCCGCAAGGTCACGGTCGACGAGGCCATCCGCATGATCACGACGGCGGACGTCCGCGACGCCGCCGACATCCTGCACCCGGTCTTCGACGCCACGGACGGCCAGGACGGCCGGGTCTCCATCGAGGTCGACCCGCGTCTGGCCCACCACACCGATGCCACGATCGCCGAGGCCAAGCAGCTGGCCTGGCTGGTCGACCGGCCGAACACGCTCATCAAGATCCCGGCGACGAAGGCCGGTCTGCCGGCGATCACCGAGGTCATCGGCAAGGGCATCAGCGTCAATGTCACGCTGATCTTCTCGCTGGAGCGCTACCGCGAGGTCATGAACGCCTACCTGGCGGGCCTGGAGAAGGCGCAGGCCGCAGGCCTGGACCTCGCCAGGATCCACTCGGTCGCTTCGTTCTTCGTGTCCCGTGTGGACTCCGAGATCGACAAGCGGCTCGACGCGATCGGCACCGACGAGGCCAAGGCGCTGAAGGGCAAGTCGGCGCTCGCCAACGCCCGGCTGGCGTACCAGGCGTACGAGGAGGTCTTCTCCTCCGACCGCTGGGCGGCTCTGGACAAGGCGCAGGCCAACAAGCAGCGTCCGCTGTGGGCCTCCACCGGTGTCAAGGACCCCGCGTACAAGGACACGCTGTACGTCGTCGACCTGGTCGCCCCCGGCACGGTGAACACCATGCCCGAGGCAACCCTGGAGGCCACGGCCGACCATGGGCAGGTCACCGGCAACACCGTCGCCGGCACCTACGAGCAGGCGAAGGCCGAGCTCGACGCCGTCGCGAAGCTCGGGATCTCCTACGACGACGTCGTGCAGCTCCTCGAGGACGAGGGCGTCGAGAAGTTCGAGGCGTCCTGGATCGATCTGCTCAACTCCACCGAGGCGGAGCTCAAGCGCCTCGCCCCTTCGGAGGGCTGACTACTTTGTCTGGTGTTCCCGGAGCCAACCCGCTCCGTGACGCCCAGGACCGCCGGCTCCCGCGTATCGCGGGACCGTCGGGCCTGGTCATCTTTGGCGTCACGGGCGATTTGTCCCGTAAAAAGCTGATGCCTGCTGTCTATGACCTGGCCAACCGCGGCCTGCTGCCACCGGGCTTCTCGCTCATCGGCTTCGCGCGCCGCGAGTGGCAGGACGAGGACTTCACCCAAGAGGTCCACGACGCCGTCAAGCAGCACGCCCGCACGCCGTTCCGCGAGGAGGTCTGGCAGCAGCTCATCCAGGGGATGCGCTTCGTCCAGGGCAACTTCGACGACGACGAGGCCTTCGAAACCCTGAAGGCCACCATCCAGGAACTCGACAAGGAACAGGGCACGGGCGGCAACTTCGCCTTCTACCTGTCCGTGCCGCCGAAGTTCTTCCCGAAGGTCGTCCAGCAGCTGAAGAAGCACGGGCTGGCGGACCAGACGGAGGGGTCCTGGCGGCGCGCCGTCATCGAGAAGCCGTTCGGTCACGACCTCACCAGTGCGCAGGAGCTCAACCAGCTCGTGCACGACGTGTTCCCGCCCAACGAGGTCTTCCGGATCGACCACTACCTGGGCAAGGAGACGGTCCAGAACATCCTGGCGCTGCGGTTCGCCAACACGATGTTCGAGCCGATCTGGAACCGGAGCTACGTCGACCACGTCCAGATCACGATGGCCGAGGACATCGGCATCGGCGGCCGGGCCGGCTACTACGACGGCATCGGCGCCGCCCGTGACGTCATCCAGAACCACCTGCTGCAGCTGCTGGCGCTGACCGCGATGGAGGAGCCCGGCTCCTTCCACCCGAAGGCCCTGGTCGCCGAGAAGCTCAAGGTGCTCACGGCGGTCGAACTGCCGGAGGACCTGGGCAAGCACACCGTGCGCGGCCAGTACGCCCACGCCTGGCAGGGCGGCGAAGAGGTCCTCGGCTATCTGGAGGAGGACGGCATCGACCCCAAGTCGAAGACCGACACCTTCGCCGCGATCAAGTTGACGATCAACAACCGCCGCTGGGCGGGTGTGCCGTTCTACCTCCGTACCGGAAAGCGGCTCGGCCGCCGGGTCACGGAGATCGCGGTCGTCTTCAAGCGCGCCCCGTACCTGCCGTTCGAGTCGGGGGCCACGGAGGAACTGGGCGGCAACGCGCTGGTCATCCGGGTCCAGCCGGACGAGGGCGTGACCGTGCGGTTCGGCTCCAAGGTGCCCGGCACCTCCATGGAGGTGCGGGACGTCACGATGGACTTCGCCTACGGCGAGTCCTTCACCGAGTCCAGCCCGGAGGCGTACGAGCGGCTCATCCTCGATGTGCTGCTGGGCGACGCCAACCTCTTCCCCCGCCACCAGGAGGTCGAGCTCTCCTGGAACATCCTCGACCCGATCGAGGAGTACTGGGACAAGCACGGCAAGCCCGCGCAGTACCTGGCGGGCACCTGGGGTCCGGCAGAGGCGGACGAGATGCTCGCACGAGACGGACGGAGCTGGCGTCGGCCATGAAGATCGATCTCACGGAAACCACCTCCAGCAAGATCAACCAGGCACTGGTGTCGGCTCGGCGTGCCGTCGGCACGCCGGCCATCGGCATGGTGCTGACCCTGGTCATCGTCACCGACGAGGAGAACGCGTACGACGCCCTCAAGGCGGCGAGCGATTCCTCCCGCGAGCACCCCTCTCGGATCATCGCGGTGATCAAGCGGGTCAGCCGCTCGCCGCGCAGCCGGCGCGACGCGCGGCTCGACGCCGAGGTACGGGTCGGTTCCGACTCGGGCTCCGGCGAGACCATCGTCCTGCGCCTCCACGGTGAACTGGCCAACCACGCCCAGTCGGTGGTCCTGCCGCTGCTACTGCCGGACGCCCCGGTCGTGCTGTGGTGGCCCGAGGACGCGCCGTCCGACCCGGCGAAGGACCCGCTGGGCGCGCTCGCCCAGCGCCGGATCACGGACGCCTATTCGGCGGAGGCGCCCAGCGCCGAACTCGCGGTGCGCGCCCAGTCGTACACCCCGGGCGACACGGATCTGTCCTGGACCCGCATCACCCCGTGGCGCTCGATGCTGGCGGCCGCGCTCGACCAGAAGCCCGTCGAGGTGCTGTCGGCGACGGTCGAGGGCGAGTCGGAGAACCCCAGCTGCGAGCTGCTCGCCATGTGGCTCGCGGACCGGCTCAAGGTACCGGTGCAGCGCACGCTGTCCGCCGGTCCCGGTCTGACGGCCGTACGGATGGAGACCAAGGACGGCGCCATCGTCCTGGACCGCCCGGACGGTTCGCTGGCCACGCTCTCCATGGAAGGACAGCCGAACCGTGCGGTGGCGCTCAAGCGGCGGGAGACCGCCGAGCTGCTCGCCGAGGAGCTGCGCCGTCTGGACCCGGACAACACCTACGAGGCCACGGTGAAGTTCGGTGTGGAGAATCTGGCCGACGCGGCGGAGCCCGAGCCCGCCGCACCGAAGGCCGCCGAGCCCGCCGCCACCCCGACCGCAGCGAAGAAGACCGCGGCGAAGAGGGCGGCAGCGAAGTGAGTGCACCTCAACTTGTCGTGCACCGCGACAAGGAGCTGATGGCGCAGGCCGCCGCGGCCAGGCTGATCACGAAGATCGTGGACGCCCAGGCCGCGCGCGGCTACGCCTCGGTGGTCCTCACCGGTGGACGCAACGGCAACGGCCTGCTGGCAGCGCTCGCCGCCGCGCCCGCCCGGGACGCGATCGACTGGTCGCGGCTCGACCTGTGGTGGGGCGACGAGCGGTTCCTGCCGGACGGCGATCCGGAGCGCAATGTCACGCAGGCCCGTGAGGCCCTGCTGGACTCGGTGCCGCTTGTCCCGTCCCGGGTCCATGCGATGCCCGCTTCGGACGGTCCCTGCGGCAACGACGCCGACACCGCCGCGGCCACGTACGCCGCCGAACTGGCCACCGCGGCCCGTCCGGAGGACCACGGCCCGGTCCCGACGTTCGATGTGCTGATGCTGGGCGTGGGCCCGGACACACATGTCGCGTCGCTCTTCCCGGAGCTGCCCGCGGTACGGGAGACCGAGCGCACCGTCGTCGGTGTGCACGGCGCTCCCAAGCCGCCGCCCACCCGCATTTCGCTGACGCTGCCCGCGATCCGGGCCGCGCGCGAGGTGTGGCTGCTCGCGGCGGGCGAGGACAAGGCGGAGGCCGCGGCCATCGCACTGTCGGGCGCCGGGGAGATCCAGGCCCCGGCGGCGGGCGCGTACGGACGCAGCCGCACGCTGTGGCTGCTGGACTCGGCGGCGGCCTCGCAGCTGCCGCGCGCCCTGTATCCGCCGGCCTCTCCCTGAGTGGCCGTCAGCGCGGCTGACAACAGGCCCGGTTCGCTCCCGGAGCGGACCGGGCCTGTCTGCTGTCCGGCGCCTGCGGGAGCGATCCGCCGAGCCGGGGTCGTGCCACGAGACGTCCGCGGTGCCGCATCGGCGCCATCGATCCCACCCGGAGACAAACATAGTCGCCGCTGAGGGCGTGTCCGGGATCAGCGGCCCCGCCGCGTGCGGTACGCGGCGACGAGGGCGGCGGTCGAGCTGTCCAGCTGCTCGCCCCCTGTGCCCTCGGTCAGCACCGGCTCGATCTTCTTGGCAAGAACCTTGCCGAGCTCGACGCCCCACTGGTCGAAGGAGTCGATGTTCCAGACGGCGCCCTGGACGAAGACCTTGTGCTCGTACAGAGCGATGAGCTGGCCGAGCACGGACGGCGTCAGCCGGTCCGCGAGGATCGTCGTCGTGGGGTGGTTGCCCAGGAACGTCTTGTGCGGCACCAGCTCCTCGGCGACGCCCTCCGCGCGGACCTCGTCCGGCGTCTTGCCGAAGGCCAGCGCCTGGGTCTGGGCGAAGAAGTTGGCCATCAGCAGATCGTGCTGGGCGACGAGCCCGGGCGGCAGGTCGGCGACCGGCTCGGCGAAGCCGATGAAGTCGGCCGGGATGACCTTGGTGCCCTGGTGGATCAACTGGTAGTAGGCGTGCTGCCCGTTGGTGCCGGGCGTGCCCCAGACGACCGGTCCGGTCTGCCACTCGACCGGATTGCCGTCCCGGTCCACGGACTTGCCGTTGGACTCCATGTCCAGCTGCTGCAAGTAGGCGGTGAACTTGGACAGATAGTGGCTGTACGGCAGTACGGCATGCGACTGGGCGTCGAAGAACGCGCCGTACCAGATGCCCAGCAGGCCGAGCAGCAGAGGGGCGTTGGCCTCCGCCGGAGCGGTGCGGAAGTGTTCGTCGACGAGGTGGAAGCCGTCGAGCATCTCGCGGAACCGGTCCGGTCCGATGGCGATCATCAGCGAGAGACCGATGGCCGAGTCGTACGAGTAGCGGCCGCCGACCCAGTCCCAGAACTCGAACATGTTGGCGGTGTCGATGCCGAAGTCCGCGACCTTCTCGGCGTTGGTCGAGAGCGCCACGAAGTGCTTGGCGACCGCGTCCTGCTCGGCCCGAAGACCGGTCAGCAGCCAGTTGCGGGCGGAGGTGGCGTTGGTGATCGTCTCGATCGTGGTGAAGGTCTTCGACGCGACGATGAACAGCGTCTCGGCGGGGTCGAGGTCGCGAACGGCCTCGTGCAGGTCGGCGCCGTCGACGTTCGACACGAAGCGGACGGTGAGCGAGCGGTCCGTGAAGGAGCGCAGCACCTCGTACGCCATGGCGGGGCCGAGGTCGGAGCCGCCGATGCCGATGTTGACGATGTTCTTGATCGGCTTGCCGGTGTGGCCGGTCCACTCCCCCGACCTGATGCGGTCGGCAAAGGCCGCCATCCTGTCGAGCACGGCGTGCACGGCGGGCACCACGTTCTGGCCGTCGACCTCGATCACGGCGTCGCGCGGGGCGCGCAGCGCGGTGTGCAGGACGGCGCGGTCCTCGGTGGTATTGATCTTCTCGCCGCGGAACATGGCGTCACGCAGCTCGGCGACTCCGGTGGCGTCGGCGAGCTCGCGCAGCAGTCGGAGCGTCTCGTCGGTGACCAGGTGCTTGGAGTAGTCGAGATACAGATCGCCGACCCGGAGGGTATATCCGGCCCCGCGCTCCGGATCGTCGGCGAACAGCTGCCGCAGATGCGTCTGCCCGAACTGCTCGCGGTGCTTGCCGAGAGCAGTCCACTCGGGCGTGTGATTCAGCTTGGTTCGGCTTTGCGCGTTCATCCCGGATATCAGCCCACTTCTTCTCGTACGTGCACATGCCCCGCTGCCCCTCCAACTTAATTGATCAGAGGGGTTGACGAGGCGACGGAGAGCTGTGGCGCCGACACATGCACTCCGGCCGGCCACCCATGGGGCGACCGGCCGGTGAAAGAAACTAGATTTCGCCCCGGAGTTTGGCCAGGGCCTCGGCGAGGATGGCCTCGCCGTCCGCATCGCTGCGACGCTCACGCACGTACGCAAGGTGCGTCTTGTACGGTTCGGTGCGCGGCGGGTCCGGCGGGTTGTCCCGGTCCTGACCGGCCGGGAAGCCACAGCGCGGGCAGTCCCAAGTGTCCGGTGTCTGCGCGTCACTGGCGAAGCTCGGCTGCGTCTCGTGCCCGTTCGAGCACCAGAAGGAGATGCGGAGACGCGGCGCGGACTCGCCCCGCTCGGCCTCCCCCATCGGCCCCGCTCCGACCCGGCTTCCCCGGATCGCGTTGCCACTTGCCACGGTCGTAACTCCCTGCGTGATGGTGCTCGAAGATGCCCCAGTCTACGTAAGGCCCAACGCGCGTCCAGTGAAAGGAGTTACACCCTCACCGGGAATCGCGGACGCCGGGTCAGTTGTCCAGCTTCATCAGCAGACCAAGCACGACAATGCATGCGAACCATCCCAGACCGACCACCACGGTGATCCGGTCGAGGTTTCGCTCGGCGACCGAGGAGCCGCCGACGGACGACTGCATACCGCCACCGAACATGTCGGAGAGGCCGCCGCCCTTTCCCTTGTGCATCAGCACCAGCAGCATCAGCAGCAGGCTGAAGACGATCAGGGCGATCGAGAACCCCATAACCACGGCTGGTCCCTACTTTCCGGAATTCCCTTGGACTGCTCTAACGGACAACGGGGGCCGGGAGGACAATGACCCTCACGGCCCCCGCAAGGGTACGACGGATCGGCGCTACCGCATACTCACTGGTCGCGGAAGCGGACGATCTTGACGAACTCGTCGGCATCCAGTGCGGCGCCGCCGATCAGGGCGCCGTCCACGTCGGGCTGCGCCATGATCGCCGCGACGTTCCCGGACTTCACCGAGCCGCCGTACTGGATACGGACGGCGTCGGCCAGCTCTTGCGAGTACAGCTCGGCGAGGCGGCGGCGGATCGCACCGCAGACCTCCTGCGCGTCCTCGGGGGTGGCGACCTCACCGGTG
The DNA here is from genome assembly GCF_045207415.1 of Streptomyces sp. NBC_00873. Taxonomy (NCBI): domain Bacteria; kingdom Bacillati; phylum Actinomycetota; class Actinomycetes; order Kitasatosporales; family Streptomycetaceae; genus Streptomyces; species Streptomyces sp. NBC_00873. Next base: position 6,935,371 of record NZ_CP108803.1, on the reverse strand, counting down.
CCGATGGCCCAGACCGGCTCGTAGGCGATCACGATGGACTCGGCCTGCTCGGCCGGGATGTCCTTCAGGCCGCCGTCGAGCTGCGCGAGGGTGTACGCGACCTGGTCACCGGCCTTGCGGACGTCCAGGCCTTCACCGACGCAGAGGATCGGGGTCAGGCCATGCCGGTACGCGGCCTTCACCTTGGCGTTGCAGATCTCGTCGTTCTCGCCGTGGTACTGGCGGCGCTCGCTGTGGCCGACCGCGACATAGGTGCACTTCAGCTTGGCGAGCATGGGGCCCGAGATCTCACCGGTGTACGCGCCGGAGTCGTGCGCCGAGACGTCCTGGGCGCCGTACTTGATCTTCAGTTTGTCGCCGTCGACCAGCGTCTGCACCGAGCGCAGGTCGGTGAAGGGCGGCAGGACGGCGACCTCGACGGCGTCGTAGTCCTTGTCGGCCAGGGCGAAGGCAAGCTTCTGGACGTGCGCGATGGCCTCGAGGTGGTTGAGGTTCATCTTCCAGTTGCCCGCCATCAGCGGGGTACGGCCAGAAGAAACGGGTGCAGTCATGAAAGGTCAGTCCTCCAGTGCGGCAAGGCCGGGAAGCGTCTTGCCCTCGAGGTATTCGAGGCTGGCGCCGCCACCGGTCGAGATGTGGCCGAATGCGTTCTCGTCGAAGCCCAGGATGCGGACGGCAGCGGCGGAGTCGCCACCGCCGACGACACTGAAGCCCGAGGAGTCGACGAGGGCCTGGGCGACCGCCCGGGTGCCCTCGGCGTAGTCGGGGTGCTCGAAGACGCCCATCGGGCCGTTCCAGAAGACGGTGACGGCGTCGGCGAGCTTCGAGGCGTACAGCTTGTTGGTCTCGGGTCCGTTGTCCAGACCCATCACGCCGGCCGGGATGGCGTGCGCGGGCACGGTGCTGTGCTGGGTCGGCGCCTTGGTCCTGAGGTCCGGGAACTGCTCGGAGACCACGACGTCGACCGGGAGCACGAACTCCACGCCCTTCTCCTCGGCGCGCTTCAGATACTCCAGCACCGCCGGGATCTGGTCCTCCTGCAGGAGGGAGCTGCCGACCTCGTGGCCCTGGGCCTTGAGGAAGGTGTACGCCATGCCACCGCCGATGAGGATGCGGTCGGCCCGCTCCAGGAGGTGGTCGATGACGCCGAGCTTGTCGGAGACCTTGGAGCCGCCGAGCACGACGGCGTACGGACGCGCGACGTCCTCGGTGAGCTTCTTCAGGACGCCGACCTCGGTGGCGATCAGGTCGCCCGCGGCGTGCGGCAGCCGGGCCGGCAGGTCGAAGACCGAGGCGTGCTTGCGGTGGACGGCTCCGAAGCCGTCGCCCACATACACATCGGCGAGCTCGGCGAGCTGGTCGGCGAACGCGCCGCGCTCGGCGTCGTCCTTCGACGTCTCGCCGGGGTTGAAGCGGAGGTTCTCGATGACGGCGACCCGGCCGTCGGTGAGGGCTGCGACCGTGGCGCGGGCGGACTCGCCGACCGTGTCGGTCGCGAAGGCGACGTCGGCGCCGATCAGCTCGCCGAGCCGGGCGGCGGCGGGGGCCAGGGAGAAGGCCGGGTCCGGCGCGCCCTTGGGGCGGCCCAGGTGCGAGGCGACAATGACCTTCGCACCGGCCGCGGCGAGCTTCTCCACGGTCGGCTGGACGGCACGGATGCGGCCGTCGTCGGTGATGGTGGCGCCGCTCAGCGGCACGTTGAGGTCGGCGCGGACGAATACGCGCTTGCCGGTGACCCCTTCGGCGAGAAGTTCGTCGATCGTCTTCATCTTGCTGGACTCCTTGGAGGGCGGGAGAGCATGCAACGGGGCTCGAACGGCGCTGCGTTGCGCTGTCCGAGCCCCGTGCTCACATCGAGGTGCCTGCCGATTCGACGGTCAGAGCTGGCTGCCGACGAACACGGTCAGGTCGACGAGGCGGTTGGAATAGCCCCACTCATTGTCGTACCAGCCGATGACCTTGACCTGCGTGCCCTCTGCCATGGTCAGCAGGGAGTCGAAGGTGCAGGACGCCGGGTCCGAGACGATGTCCGAGGACACGATCGGGTCCTGGGTGTAGACGAGCTTGCCCTTGAGCGGGCCCTCGGCGGCCTTCTGGAAGGCGGCGTTGACCTCGTCGCGGGTGACCTCGCGCTCCAGCGTGATGACCAGGTCGGTGACCGAGCCGGTCGGGACCGGAACGCGCATCGCGATGCCGTCGAGCTTGCCCTTGAGCTGAGGGAGCACCAGAGCGGTGGCCTTGGCGGCACCGGTCGTGGTCGGGATGATGTTCTCCGCGGCGGCGCGGGCGCGACGCAGGTCGGAGTGGGGGAAGTCCAGGATGCGCTGGTCGTTCGTGTACGCGTGAACCGTCGTCATGAGGCCCTTGACGATGCCGAAGTTCTCGTCCAGAACCTTGGCCATCGGCGCAACACAGTTGGTGGTGCAGGAGGCGTTGGAGATGACGTGGTGGTTGGCCGCGTCGTACTTGTCCTCGTTGACGCCCATCACGATGGTGATGTCCTCGCCCTTGGCCGGAGCCGAGATGAGGACCTTCTTGGCACCACCGGCGATGTGCTTCTCGGCGTCGGCCTTCTTGGTGAAGATGCCGGTTGACTCGACGACGACGTCGACGCCCAGTTCACCCCAGGGGATGTCGGCCGGGTTGCGCTCGGAGAGCACCTTGATGGCGTGGCCGTCGACGGTGATGCTGTCGGCGGTGTGGCTGACCTCTGCCTTCAGACGACCCAGAATGGTGTCGTACTTCAGAAGGTGGGCCGTGGTCGCAGTGTCACCCAGGTCGTTGACAGCCACGATCTCGATGTCCGCACCCTGCTCCAGCAGCGCGCGGAAGTAGTTACGACCGATGCGGCCAAAGCCATTAATGCCTACGCGGATCGTCACGAACCGATCTCCTCGTTAGGTTCGCCGGTTTTCGACGCCGGCGAGTTTTATAGGGATGTCCCCGACCGCCTCCGACCCTACCTCTCCGAGGGCCCGTGAGTGACATCGAGCGGGGCCCGGAAGCGCCGTGGAGGCCCGTACTCCCCGCTTGGAGTACGGGCCTCCGGATACTCGGCTGCGCACGCGGCGATGATTACTGTCTGTCAACATCTGCGGGAGTGCCGCGCGTTCCGCTTTCGGCCGACTTTCGCCGCTGCTTCTTCTCAGCCCACCAGGCCGTCGGCGAGCTCTTCGCTGAGGGTGGATTCCGTCCCCGGGATACCGAGGTCCTGGGCCCGCTTGTCGGCCATGGCCAGGAGCCGGCGGATCCGGCCGGCGACCGCGTCCTTCGTCAACGGCGGGTCGGCGAGCGCGCCCAGTTCCTCCAGGGAGGCCTGCTTGTGCTCCATGCGCAGCCGTCCGGCCGCCGCGAGGTGCTCGGGCACCTCTTCGCCCAGGATCTCCAGGGCACGTCCCACGCGGGCACCCGCAGCCACCGCGGCCCGCGCGGAGCGGCGCAGATTGGCGTCGTCGAAGTTGGCCAGCCGGTTGGCTGTGGCGCGGACCTCGCGGCGCATCCGCCGCTCCTCCCAGGCCAGCACCGAGTCATGGGCGCCGAGCCGGGTGAGCAGGGCACCGATCGCGTCGCCGTCGCGGACGACGACCCGGTCGACGCCGCGCACCTCGCGTGCCTTCGCCGCGATGGAGAGCCTGCGGGCCGCGCCGACCAGCGCGAGCGCCGCCTCCGGGCCCGGGCAGGTCACCTCCAGCGAGGAGGAGCGGCCCGGCTCGGTGAGCGAGCCGTGGGCCAGGAAGGCCCCGCGCCAGGCGGCCTCGGCATCGCAGGTGGCCCCCGAGACCACCTGCGGCGGCAGACCGCGGATCGGACGGCCGCGGCCGTCCACCAGGCCGGTCTGGCGGGCCAACTGGTCGCCGCCCGCCACCACCCGTACGACATAGCGGGAGCCGCGCCGCAGACCGCCGGGGGCCATCACGATCAGCTCCGAGCTGTGCCCGAAGATCTCGAGAATGTCCCGCTTCAGCCGGCGTGCCGCCATAGCGGTGTCCACCTCCGCCTCGATCACAATCCGGCCACTCACCAGGTGCAGCCCGCCCGCGAACCGAAGAATCGCCGAAACCTCTGCCTTCCTGCAGCAGGTCCGGGTCACGGGAAGCCGAGAGATTTCGTCCTTCACCGCTGGCGTCATCGCCATGGGCCGATCCTTCCATGCATCCGAAAAATACGGTCGTACGCGGCGGCCAACAGCTCCGGATCATGGATCGGAACGCCGTCGGGTGAGGCCACCGGCGCCAGCTCGACCGCGGCACCGAGCCGCTTGGCGGCTTCGGTGAGGGACTCGCGATCGGGCACGGCGGCTTCGTCGGCCAGCACCACGTCCAGGGCGAGTTTAGGGGCGTGTCGTCCCAAAACCTCCAAATGACGCTGCGGAGAGAAGCCATCAGTTTCACCGGGTTGCGGTGCGAGGTTGAGCGAGAGGACCTTGCGGGCCTTCGTCACGACGAGCGCGTCGAGCAGTTCCGGTACGAGCAGATGCGGGATCACCGAGGAGAACCACGATCCCGGGCCGAGCACCACCCAGTCCGCGTCCAGGACCGCCTCGACCGCCTCCGGGACGGCCGGCGGGTCGTTCGGGACGAGGTGCACGGACTGCACCTCACCGGGAGTGAGCGCCACCGTCGCCTGGCCGCGCACCGTGTCCACGTCGTCCGGACGGGCCGGGTCGTGGCCCCGTACGAGCGCCTGGAGCTCCAGCGGCACGGCGGACATGGGCAGCACCCGGCCGTGCGCGCCGAGGAGCTTGCCGACCAGGTCCAGGGCCTGCACATGGTCGCCGAGCTGCTCCCACAGGGCGACGATCAGCAGATTGCCGACCGCGTGCTCGTGCAGATCGCCCTTGGACTGGAAGCGGTGCTGGATGACCTGGGCCCAGGTCTGGCCCCAGTCGTCGTCGCCGCAGAGCGCGGCGAGCGCCTTCCGGAGGTCGCCGGGCGGCAGGACGCCGAGCTCCTCGCGGAGCCGGCCGCTGGAGCCGCCGTCGTCGGCGACGGTGACCACGGCGGTGAGATCGCCGGTGATCCGGCGCAGCGCCGCGAGCGACGCGGACAGGCCCATGCCGCCGCCGAGGGCGACGACCTTGGGCTGCTGGGCGCCGCGCTTGCGGGCGGAGAGCGCGGAGGTGGCTCTGCGCAGCCGCCGCAGGCGCAGATTACGACTGGTCACTCGCGCCCCATGTCCCGGTGGACGAGGACGGTCTCGATTCCTTCGGTGGCGAGCCGCGCGGCGAGCTTCTCCGACATCGCGACGGAGCGGTGCTTGCCGCCCGTGCAGCCGACGGCGATCGTCACGTAGCGCTTGCCCTCGCGGCGGTAGCCCGCGGCGACGAGCTGCAGCAGCTCGGTGTACTGGTTGAGGAACTCCTTGGCGCCCGGCTGGTCGAAGACGTACGCCGACACCTCCTCGTTGAGCCCGGTGAACGGGCGCAGCTCCGGGACCCAGTGCGGGTTGGGCAGGAAACGGCAGTCCACCACCAGGTCGGCGTCCACCGGCAGGCCGTACTTGAAGCCGAACGACATCACCGTGGCGCGCAGCTCCGGCTCCGCGTCGCCGGCGAACTGGGCGTCCATCTTGGCGCGCAGCTCGTGCACGTTGAGGCTGGAGGTGTCGATCACCAGGTCGGCGTCGCCGCGCAGCTCGCGCAGCAGGTCACGCTCGGCCGCGATGCCGTCGACGATGCGGCCGTCACCCTGGAGGGGGTGCGGGCGGCGGACCGATTCGAAGCGGCGGACCAGCGCGTCGTCGGAGGACTCCAGGAAGACGATCCGCCGGGTGACGTGCTTGGCCTCGAGGTCGGCGAGGGATTCCCGGAGATTGTCGAAGAAGCGGCGGCCGCGCACGTCGACGACGACGGCGATCCGGGCCACATTGCCCTGCGACCGGGCACCCAGCTCCACCATGGTGGGGATCAGCGCGGGCGGCAGGTTGTCGACGACGAACCAGCCGAGGTCCTCCAGACATTTGGCGGCGGTGGACCGCCCGGCGCCCGACATACCGGAGATGATCACCAGCTCGGGGATGGCCGCGGTGGCATCGCCCGTCTCGATCGTGGTGCCCGTACTCACGTGTCCTGCTCCGTCTGCTCGGTCTGTGCGGTCGTGCGCGCGCTCTTGCTCGTGCTGCTGCTCGTGCTGGTTCTGCTGATTGTGCTCTTGTTCCTGCTCGTGCTCAGTCATGTTGCGCTGCCCCCGTCGTCCTCTTCCATGATCTCTCCTGTCGCCGTGTTCACGGCGGGCGCGGCCGGGGCGGCCGAGGCGAGGGCGACAGCCACTGATTCCGCCGTCCTGCGGCCTATTCCCGGAATCTCGCAGATCTCGTCGATTGTCGCCTGCTTCAGCTTCTTCACTGAGCCGAAATGCTTGATCAACGCCTGCTTCCTGGTCTCGCCGAGTCCGGCGACCGCATCGAGAGGGCTGGAGCGGATGCGCTTGGCCCGCTTGGCGCGCTGGTAGGTGATGGCGAAGCGGTGGGCCTCGTCGCGGACACGCTGCAGGAGGTAGAGGCCCTCACTGGAGCGGGGCAGGACCACGGGGTCGTCGTCGTCGGGCAGCCAGACCTCTTCGAGACGCTTGGCGAGGCCGCAGACGGCGATGTCGTCGATCCCCAGCTCGTCGAGGGCCCGCTTGGCCGCGGCGACCTGCGGCTGGCCGCCGTCGACCACCACGAGCTGCGGCGGGTAGGCGAACCGCTTGGGGCGGCCGTCGTCCTCACGGGACTCGTTCTCGAAGGGGCCGGCATCGGAGGCTTCCGGGGCCGGGACGGCTCCGGTGGGGGCAGGAATCTCCTCCCACTCCCCCGTCCGTTCCTTCTCCTGCAGGTACCGCTTGAAGCGGCGGCCGATCACCTCGTGCATCGAGCGGACGTCGTCCTGGCCCTCGAAGCCCTTGATCTGGAAGCGGCGGTACTCGCTCTTGCGGGCCAGACCGTCCTCGAAGACGACCATGGAGGCGACCACGTCGTCGCCCTGGAGATGGGAGATGTCGAAGCACTCGATGCGCAGCGGAGCCGTATCGAGGCCGAGCGCCTCGGTGATCTCCTCCAGGGCGCGGGAGCGGGTCGTCAGATCGGAGGCGCGCTTGGTCTTGTGCAGCCCCAGGGCCTGCTGGGCGTTGCGCTGGACCGTCACCATCAGGTCCTTCTTGTCGCCGCGCTGCGGGATGCGCAGGCTGACCTGGGAGCCCCGGCGGTCGGCGAGCCACTGGGAGACCGCTTCGGGGTCCTCCGGAAGGGCCGGGACGAGGACCTCCTTGGGGACGGAGTCGCCCGTCTCCTCCCCGTACAGCTGCTGCAGGGCGTGCTCGACGAGGCCCGAGGTGTCGACCGCCTCGACCTTGTCGGTGACCCAGCCTCGCTGGCCGCGCACCCGGCCGCCGCGGACGTGGAAGATCTGCACGGCGGCCTCCAGCTCGTCCTCGGCGAGAGCGATCAGGTCGGCGTCGGTGGCGTCGGCGAGGACGACGGCGCTCTTCTCCATGGCCCGCTTCAGGGCCTCCACGTCGTCGCGGAGCCGGGCCGCCCGCTCGTACTCCATCTCCTCGGCCGCCGCCGTCATGTCCTTCTCCAGGCGGCGGATGTACGTGCCCGTGCGGCCGGCCATGAAGTCGCAGAAATCGTCCGCCAGTTCGCGGTGTTCCTCGGGGGTGACCCGGCCGACGCAGGGCGCCGAGCACTTGCCGATGTAGCCGAGGAGGCAGGGGCGGCCGGTCCGCGCGGCGTTCCTGAAGACACCTGCGGAGCACGTGCGTACGGGAAAGACCCGGAGCATCAGGTCGACGGTCTCGCGGATCGCCCAGGCGTGCCCGTACGGACCGAAGTAGCGCACGCCCTTCTTCTTGGCACCGCGCATGACCTGCACGCGCGGGAACTCCTCGTTGAGCGTGACCGCGAGGTACGGATAGCTCTTGTCGTCCCGGTACTTGACGTTGAACCGGGGGTCGTACTCCTTGATCCAGGAGTACTCCAGCTGGAGCGCCTCGACCTCGGTGGCGACGACGGTCCACTCGACGGAGGCAGCCGTGGTGACCATCGTGCGCGTACGGGGGTGGAGATTGGCCAGGTCCTGGAAGTAGTTGGCCAGGCGCTGGCGCAGGCTCTTCGCCTTCCCGACGTAGATCACCCGGCGGTGCTCGTCGCGGAATCTGTAGACCCCCGGGGAGTCGGGGATCTGTCCCGGCTTGGGGCGGTAGCTGGAGGGGTCTGCCATGTCTCCCACCCTACTTGCGGGCAGTGACAGTGCGGTGACGTCCGGGGTGATGCGGTGCTCCGGGGCACGGGTAGAGGGAGTGCGCCCCGGAGCACGGGGGCAGCGGGTGCCCGTGGCGGTGGTGGTGCCGGTGGCGGCGGCTGTGCGGCGCGTCCTCGCCGCACAGGACCAGCACGGCGAGGACGCCCGTGCCGCCGGGGAGCTAGGTGTTCTGTCCACGGAGGCTGGTGACAGTGATCACGGTCGGGTGATCTTGAACGAGTGAGGGTGAACGGCTCAGCGGTCTCGGCTACAGCCAGCTCTTCGCCTCGGCGAATTCTTCCAGCGCGGGAGTCACCTCGATCACGAACGCGCGAGTCGCCTCGCGCAACTCGGTCAGGACGTCGGATCGAGGGCGCCCTCCACTGCCCGCGTCACGACGATCCCGAGCAAGGACGGCGAGCACCTCGAGCCGGGCATCCAGCTCTCGGCTCACGAGAGGACCGGCGGGCGGGGTCTCCCCAGCCCGCACGATCACCGGCTTCTCTCCCGAAAGAGTGAAGTCGGCGATCGACAGCAAGGTCCGCACGGTCCTCAGCACCGTTTCGACCTTCTCCACCGACGGTCTCATCGACGCGGCGAGTGCTTCACCCACCAGTCCGACGGACTGATCGGCGAAGAAGCCCGGCCTGGCTGTGGGGTCCTCCTCACCCTCTTCATCCTCCAGCACGAGGGCATCGAGCAGATCCGCGCACTCGTCCACCACGGCCTGGCCGGCCGCCGCAGACCAGGCCGTTTCCAGAGCGGTACCCAGCCACTCCTGCTGCTCCGCGGAACCGAGGACCCTGCAGAACCCGGTGCCTCGCTCGGCAGCGGCGGCGCAGAGCACCATCAGCTCGGCATTCGTGGGATCCGCGAGACCTTCCATTGCAGTGACCTCCTGTGCCTGATCCTCTGCCGACAACCAGAACAGTCTGAACGGTGAGATTTGGGCCGCGTGACCGAACCCGCCCCAACGTCATTCCGCGGACGTTCATCAGAGGGAAGCACGTCGCGTTACAGAAGTTGATCGTTGTAGCGCCAAAGATCGCATGCTCGTTGGAAGCCAGGCCGTTGAGAATACCCGCCTCGGCGTGGCCGGCTGCCTGGACGAACTCCTCTCCGTCCCGGAGCGACCAGGCTGGCAATCGCACCACCGCCGTTGATCCCGATGCGGATCGTGACCTGTTTGGTGTCCTGGTTGTAGACACCGATCACGGCGGTCGTTCCCTTGTACTGGGCCGAGGGGTAGTCGTCGCGGACGGCCTGCAACTCCTGGGCTCGATCGTGCGCCCTCCAGGCGTCGTCCTCCGTCGCAGCGCCAGGACCACAACGGCACCATCGACCGGACCAGCTACAAGGCCACCATCCGCATCGACATCCTGACCACACCAGACCCATGACAGGAGCCCGCTGGAGCTATCTACACGGCGTTGGGGCTAGCCAAGCGGCCCCCGGACGCGCCGAAGCCCTGCCATGCAGGGCCTGACAGGGCTTCGACGTGATGGGGGCTACCGATCCGCTCTCACTCGGAAGACCTGGTCATCCTTGATCGAGCCAGGAATGGGGAATTCCTGCATCAGCGGGCTCGGATCCGTGGCGGGAACGAAAACTTCAGCCCAGAAGACATGCCCCGCAACGACGTAATCGTACGGATGGTCTTCGGAGACTCGGAAGAGTGCGCTCTCTCCCCAGCTACGCCCGGCCCTCCGCTCTTCGGCGCGCAAGGCTTCCGGGCCGGCGTCCGACAGGCTGAGGCCTGCGTACCGATCAGCCAGCGAGATTCGGGAGACGTCCTGGAACAAGACGTCGAAGACCCCAGGGGCATCCCCCTCTTCGCCCCCCGACAATCCGCGAAGCAGGATCTTGCTGTGGCCTACTCCAATAGCCCACGGCTTGAACGTGGCCTGCAGAGTCAGCGGGAGATTCCCCTCCACCAATTGGTACGTCACTTGAAATTGGCCCTTGCCCATGTTTCGGTACGCCGACTGAACCGATAGAAGTCTACCTGTCCCATGAGACCGGCTTCATTGACCTGGATCAATTCCCACTGTGTCCACATGCGCTGCTTTCGGGCGTCTCCAGTGCCATCTTCAGAGCCTTCGCGGGCCCCTGACTCGCGCCTGGGAGACCGTCGAGCAGGAAGGAAAGTCGTGCCTCACCTGCCTTCACCTGGCCAATCGCATTGAGAACATCCTGTTTCCACGTGGCATCCGGCGAACCGAGGAAGTGCTCGGCTTCAATGGACTTGGCGAAGTCCTTCAGACCATTTTCACGCCGCCCGCAAGGGCGTAACGAGCAACTGAATCATCTCCGCCGCCACCCTCGCAGTTGTGCACCAGGACCGGCGCGGTCCCCGCCAGCACGTAGTACGTGTGGACATCACCGACGGTCAGGTTGTGAAACGTCGCTCCGGGGCTCGTCCAGCGCTGTACCGAGCTGATCTGGACGTACACACCGGCGCTGGTCTGCAGCCACTGGCCGTCATGCAGGTCGGTGGCAGTGACCCACTCGCCGAGCTCGGGGACCCAGAACGGGTGGCCGTCGGTCGCGGTGACCTGGGCCGTCTTGTCGCCCTTCTTGCCGTCGGTGTCGATCGTGACCTTGACCAGATGCTTCAGGCCCTGGCGGCGGCGAAGCCCGCGCCCATGATGTCCCAGGATTCAGCCAGCCTGACGCGCGCCCACCACCAGTCGTTCCCGCTCTCATGAACCTCGACGCCGACCAGGAATTCACGGTCATCTCCGAAAAGCCCCCTTCGCGGGAAAGGTCGAACCAGGCCTCGTTCGCCCTGGCGAGGAAATCCGGCGTATCGCTGCCGACGACCGACCACGGCCATTTCCCGGACGCCGGCGGATATCCCGGAGCCAGGTTGGCGAGCGTCAGCGGGACGAGAGGAAGGTCTGGGTCCATCAGTCCCAGGAAGAGCAGTCCGCCGGGGCGAGTCGCTCAGCGTGGTCCATCACTTCAGCCTTTCTGGAGACCCTCGGGTGCAATCCACAGATACGTCGATGGAGCAATGCGCGGCACCCATTGGGGGGTGCCGCGCACTGCTCCATTTCTGAACCACTACCAATTGTCGATCTGACCGGTCGCCTGGTTGAGCATGATCCTGATCTGGCTTCACATCGACGCTGCCGTCCGGATGAGGCCGCGAAGGCATGTTGGGATTCGCAGTCACCATGTTCACCAGCTCGGGGGTGTCCGGGGTTCGAGTCCCTGGCGGCGCACAGACACCGAAGGCCCCCCGCGAAAGCGGGGGGCCTTCGTTCGTACCCGTGTGCGACGATCGCGCCTCTTCTGGCGCCGTCGGCGCGCGGATCACTCCGGCTGACGCCTCCGCCCCGCTGGATGACAACCAGCGGGGCGGAATCGACCGGCAAAGGCCGGTGCGACCGGCCCGGCCATGGTGTTAGTGGCTGTCGAGCCAGCGGCGTGCCGCCGAACTCAGTGGCGGCTCGTCCGGGTCGTCCATCGCTCCGTTCGCCACCGCTTCGGCGAACCGTCGAAGGACCTGCGAACGATGCGGCGCTGTCAGCACGGAGGTGCTGATCGCGTGCTCCCACGTCGTCGCGAAGCACAGCACGTTCCCGTCGAGCGAGAGCATGCGGAACTCGGGGCGGCAGGGCGCGCTGCCGAGCAGCCCGGCAGCACCCTTGCCCATGATGTCCCACTCACTCTGCAACTCGACGCAGAACCACCGCGTGGGACCGTCGTCCTCGGGGTTGAGCGCGAGCAGGAACCTGCGGTCGGTCTCGGAGAACAGCCCTCCTTCGACTGACAGCCGATACCAGTCGGTGTTCGCCTTCTCGAGCAGCAGCGGATCGTCGAGGTCCAGTATCGCCTCGACGCGACCCTCTTCAGGTGGGCAGCTCGGCGCCTGACCGGTGATGAGGGGCGGAATGAGCCCTTCGGGCTCACTCCATGCGTCCACTATCAGCAGACCCGCTTCGGCTAGCGATTTCATGGCAGGTAAACGTCGACCCCGCGCCTGGAGGCTTCCTCCCGGCGCGGAGCTATATCTGTCGGAGAGCAATGCTGTTCACGCCAACACCAAAACACAGCGCCGCCCACCGGAGGCGATCCGGTGGGCAGCGCTGTTGTCAGGCGCCCTGGGCGCACTGCTCGAAGAAGGAGCCCTTCTTCAGCCTCTCGTAGGCGGGTTTGGCTCTCGCCATCCACGCGTCCACGTCAGCTGCCATCGAGGGAAACCTCTCCTTGAGCGGTTCCGCCAGTTCGGCGATCGCCTCCCAGGAATCGGCCAGGTACGTCTCGTTCTCCAGGCCGATCGCGACGGCCACCCGGAACTGATCATCCGACTTCAGCCACCGCTTCGCCATCTCGATGATGCGTGCCACGTCGTCGGCGTCGATGATCCACGACATGGAGAGGAGCTGCTCGGAGACATAGCCCGGAACGACGTCGGGTGCCCTGTGATCGACCAGGAAGTCCATGACGTCTTCCACCTGCATGTTCACAACCTCCGGTACACACGGTACTCATAGGCGGTCTGGCTCGGACCCGTCGCGGACAAACACCAACCCTCCGGTGAAGGTCGTTCTGTCGACGAACTGGAACACGGTCAAGGCCTTCGACTGACGCCGGCGACAGGGTGACGACCCCACCGAGGCCCGGCCACCCCCGCAGCGGGGCGGCCGGGCCTCGGCCGTCGCTGCCTGCCCACGGCTACGCAGTTTCGTTTGGATCGGTCGGTGATCCAAACGGCAGGCCCTAGCTAGCGAGCTCCCTCGGTGGCGTACCGCGTCCCGTCGTCGCCGGTGGCGATGTTCACCACCTTCCAGGCGCCGGACGTCCCCGCCTCGGGGACGGTCCAGAGGGACGCCTTGGGGGCGACCCGGCCCGGGCGTCGGGCGTCAGGCGTCAGGACCGGCGATCAGCTTTCCGCCCTCGACCCTGACCGGGACGGAGGGCAGCGGCACGGTCGCCGGACCCTGCACCGCCTTGCCGGTGGTCGTGTCGAAGCGGCTGCCGTGGCAGGGGCAGTTCCCCTCGTTGTCCTCGACCTTGTCCAGCAGGCATCCCGCGTGGGTGCACTGGGCGCTGAACGCCTTGAACTCGCCCTTGGCCGGGCAGCTGACGACGACCCGCTGCTCGCGGTAGAGCTTGGACCCGCCGACCGGCACCTCGTCCGGGGAGCCGAGCTCGACGGGGGCGGTGGGGGTCGGCGTCTGGGCGTGCCCGAGCTTCGATTCGGTCGAACAGGCGGCCACTCCCAGCCCGGCGACACCGGCGAGAGCGGCACCCTTCAGCACGGTACGGCGGGCGGTGGGCTGGCCGGACATGCGGACTCCACGGGGTGAGAGGGGTGGGACGAAGAGGGGACGTCGGAGAGACGCCGGGTGCACCAGGGGTACCGGAAGGCACCCGGGGCACCACCGGCATCAGTGACAGAACCGACGATACCGGCGGAGACGAACGGCCCTGCGGCCGGGCCGGTGGTGGATGGTCATGCCTGGTCAGGACCGGTCGCGACCACGCCTGAGCAGGCATGACCGACCCACAGCGGCCGACGCGGGCCGGGGCGGCGGTGGGCCGGGCCACCCGCGCCGAGCGGCAGCAGGCGGGCAGGCGGTGGCAGACCGTCGCCGGTTGCAGCCGGCCACGCCCGGCCGTGACCGGGCGGTAGCGTGATGTGGCCCGACGCGACCGGTTGTGGCCGCCCGCAAGGTGACGGCTGCCCGCCTGTCGGCCGGGAGCCGTCACCTCGACGCGCCGCGCGTCAGGCCTTGCGCGCGCGGGTCGTCTTCTTCGCCACAGCCGTCTTGGCCGGCTTGGCCGCCGCGCTCCCGGCGGTATCCGTCTTGGCCGTCGCCGTCTTCCGCGCAGCGGACGACTTCGCGGCCACCGTCTTCTTCGCGGCCGTCCTCCGCACCGGCTTCCGCGCTGCGGGCACCGCCGCCTCACTCACCCGGTCCGCGTCCAGGATGCCCTGGAGGAACTTGCCCGTGTGGCTCGCCGGGACCGTCGCGACCAGCTCCGGCGTGCCCTCGGCGATCACCAGGCCACCGCCGTTGCCGCCCTCGGGACCCATGTCGATGACCCAGTCCGCGGTCTTGATGACATCGAGGTTGTGCTCGATGACGATCACCGAGTTGCCCTTGTCGACCAGTCCGGACAGCACCTTGATGAGCTTGCTGATGTCCTCGAAGTGCAGTCCGGTGGTCGGCTCGTCCAGGACGTAGACCGTACGGCCGGTGGAGCGCTTCTGGAGCTCGCTCGCGAGCTTCACGCGCTGCGCCTCACCGCCGGAGAGCGTCGGCGCGGACTGGCCGAGCCTGACGTATCCGAGGCCCACCTCGTGGAGCGTACGAAGATGGCGGGCGATCGTCGGGACGGCCTCGAAGAACTCCAGACCCACCTCGATCGGCATGTCCAGCACCTCGGCGATCGACTTGCCCTTGTAGTGGACCTCCAGCGTCTCCCGGTTGTACCGCGCCCCGTGGCAGACCTCGCACGGGACGTACACGTCCGGCAGGAAGTTCATCTCGATCTTGATCGTGCCGTCGCCGGAGCAGTTCTCGCAGCGGCCGCCCTTGACGTTGAAGGAGAAGCGGCCCGGCAGATAGCCGCGCACCTTCGCCTCCATCGTCTCGGCGAACAGCTTGCGGACATGGTCGAAGACGCCGGTGTACGTCGCCGGGTTGGACCGGGGCGTACGGCCGATCGGCGACTGGTCGACGTGTACCACCTTGTCGACCAGGTCGTCGCCGTCGACCCGGGTGTGCCGCCCGGGGACCGACTTGGCGCCGTTCAGCTCGCGCGCCAGGTGGGTGTAGAGGATGTCGTTGACCAGGGTCGACTTCCCCGACCCCGAGACTCCGGTGACGGCCGTGAGCACCCCGAGCGGGAAGGAGACGTCGATGTCCTGGAGGTTGTTCTCCCGGGCTCCGTGCACCGTGAGCCTGCGCGTCGGGTCGACCGGGCGCCGGATGTCGGGCATCGCGATGGCCTTCTTGCCGACCAGATACTGGCCAGTGATCGACTCGTCGTTGCCGAGCAGCTCTTTGAGCGAGCCGGAGTGGACCACCTTGCCGCCGTGCTCACCGGCGCCGGGGCCGATGTCGACGACCCAGTCGGCGACCTTGATGGTGTCCTCGTCGTGCTCGACGACGATGAGCGTGTTGCCCATGTCACGGAGCCGTACCAGCGTCTCGATCAGCCGGTGGTTGTCGCGCTGGTGCAGGCCGATGGACGGCTCGTCCAGCACGTACAGCACGCCGACGAGTCCGGAGCCGATCTGGGTGGCGAGCCGGATGCGCTGCGCCTCGCCGCCGGACAGAGTGCCTGCCGCGCGGTTCAGCGAGAGATAGTCGAGGCCGACGTCGACGAGGAACCTCAGCCGCTCGTTGACCTCCTTGAGCACCCGCTCGGCGATCTTCTTGTCGCGGGCGTTCAGCTTCATCCGGCCGAGGAATTCGGCGCACTCGCTGATGGACATCGCGGCGACCTGGGCGATGGACTTCTCCATCACCGTGACGGCGAGGACGATCGGCTTCAGCCTGGTGCCCTCACAGGTCGGGCAGGGCACCTCGCGCATATAGCCCTCGAAGCGCTCCCTGCTGGAGTCGCTCTCGGCGTCGGAGTGCCGCCGCTTGACGAACTGCACCGCGCCCTCGAAGGCCGGGGTGGTGTACGCGCGCTCACGCCCGTACCGGTTGCGGTAGCGGACCTCGGTCTGGATCTTGTGGCCGAAGAGCAGGGCCTTCCTGGCCCGCTGAGGCAGCCCGGCCCACGGGACGTCCGTACGGAATCCGAGGGCTGTGGCGAGCGCGTCGATCTGCCGCCCGAAGTACTCCTTGGTGTGGCCGTGCGACCAGGGGTGGATCGCGCCCTCGTCGAGGGACTTCTCCTCGTCGGGGACGATCAGCTCCGGGTCGACCTCCATCCGCGTACCGATGCCCGTGCAGTCGGGGCAGGCGCCGAAGGGGGAGTTGAAGGAGAAGGAGCGCGGCTCCAGCTCTTCGAAGGAGAGGTCGTCGTACGGGCAGTAGAGGTGCTCGGAGAACATCCGCTCACGCTCGGGGTCGTCCTCGGGGAGGTCGACGAAGTCGAGCACGACCATGCCGCCGGAGAGCCCGAGCGCGGTCTCGACCGAGTCGGTCAGCCGGCGCTTGGCGCCGTCCTTCACCGTGAGACGGTCGATGACCACCTCGATGGTGTGCTTCTCCTGCTTCTTCAGCGTGGGCGGCTCGGAGAGGTGGATGGTCTCGCCGTCGACCCGGGCCCTGCTGTAGCCCTTGGTCTGCAGATCTGCGAAGAGGTCGACGAACTCGCCCTTGCGCTCGCGCACCAGCGGCGACAGCACCTGGAAGCGGCTGCCCTCGGGCAGGCCGAGCACCTTGTCGACAATGGCCTGCGGTGACTGGCGGGAGATGGGGCGAGAGCACTCGGGGCAGTGCGGCTTGCCGATCCGGGCGAAGAGCAGCCGGAGGTAGTCGTACACCTCGGTGATCGTGCCGACCGTCGAGCGCGGGTTGCGCGAGGTCGACTTCTGGTCGATGGAGACGGCGGGCGACAGGCCCTCGATGAAATCGACGTCCGGCTTGTCCATCTGGCCGAGGAACTGCCGGGCGTACGAGGAGAGCGACTCCACGTACCGGCGCTGGCCCTCGGCGAAGATCGTGTCGAACGCGAGAGACGACTTGCCCGACCCGGAGAGCCCGGTGAAGACGATGAGGGAGTCGCGGGGAAGGTCGAGCGAGACGTTCTTGAGGTTGTGCTCGCGAGCGCCACGGACGATGAGACGGTCGGTCACGCCGGTCCGCACCTTTCTGGAGAGAAATGGGGGAACTGAGCCCCTCTCCCAGGGTATGGGGGGCGCCACAGCGGTGTACGAAGCTTTTCGACTCCGAGCGTATAGCACGCGCATTCGATTTATGGACGGTCGGCGACTCCTTCACCCGAACGAGCGCCGAGGCTAGGCTCGGCCGCATGATTGATCACGCGCACGACCTGGCATCCGTACGTGAAGCGACGGATCGGCTCCTCGGAGCGACGGTGAAACTGGACGACGTCACCGCCGCCGAACCGTCACGGCTGCCCGGCTGGACCCGGGGCCATGTCCTTGCACACCTTTCCCGTAACGCCGACGCGCTCGTAAATGTTCTCCAGGGCCGTCCCATGTACGCAGACAGCGAAACCCGCGATCGGGACATCGAGCGCGGCGCACCCCGGCCGCTCACCGAACAGCTGGCCGACCTGCGCGAGAGCGCGGCCCGCTTCCTGGCCGTCGCCGCCGAGCCGGCCGACTGGTCCCGCACCATCACCATGCGCAACGGCGTCACCGACTCCGCCTCCCGGGTCCCCTTCCGCCGCTGGATCGAGATCGAGCTGCACCATGTCGACCTGGGAATCGGCTACGAGCTCGACGACCTTCCGGACGAATTCGTGGCCCGTGAGATCGACTTCCTCGCGGAGCGGTTCGGCCGTCACCCGGAGGTCGTCTCCACGGGTCTGGCCACCGACGACGGCCGGATCTGGACCACGGGTGGCGGCGCCGAGGGCCCGTCCGTCGCGGTCCGCGGCCCGGCGCCGGAACTGCTCGGCTGGCTCGCCGGGCGCCGCGACGGCTCGGTGCTGAAGGTCGACGGCGGCCCTCTTCCCGTACTGCCGCCGCTATAGGCTGAGACGTATGACGTACAGCGGAGCGGTCAAGGTCGGCGGACGTGCGGATGTACACGAGTTGACGGACCTGATGATCTCCAAGGTCGCCGTCGGCCCGATGAACAACAACGCGTATCTGCTGCGCTGCCGGGCCACCGGCGAGCAGCTCCTGATCGACGCGGCCGCCGAGGCCCCCACCCTGCTGCGACTGATCGGTGACGACTCCATCGCGTCCGTTGTCACCACTCATCAGCACGGCGACCACTGGCAGGCGCTGGGCGAGGTGGTGGCGGCCACCGGTGCGCGTACCTACGCGGGGCGGTACGACGCCGAGGGCATCCCGGTCCCGACCGATGTGCTGGTCGACGACGACGACACGATCCGGGTGGGGCAGGTCACCCTGACCGCGCGCCATCTGGCCGGTCACACCCCGGGCTCCATCGCGCTGGTCTACGACGACCCGCACGGCGCCCCGCATCTGTTCACCGGGGATTGCCTCTTCCCCGGCGGGGTCGGCAATACCCGCAAGGACCCCGAAGCGTTCGCGAGCCTGCTCCACGACGTGGAGACCAAGCTCTTCGACGTGCTGCCCGACGAGACCTGGGTCTATCCGGGCCACGGCCACGACACGACGCTCGGCGACGAGCGTCCGCAGCTGCCCGAGTGGCGCGCACGCGGCTGGTGACATGAGAGTGCGGGTGAGCCGTCGCACCGCCCACCCGCACCGCCGCATCAGGCCTCGATGCGGGAACTCTCCTCCGTCCCACGGTCGGCCTCGGCCGTGGCCTGCTTCTTGTTGGCGAGGAGGCTGGTGATCGTGGTGATCACCAGCACGCCGCAGATGACGCCGAGCGAGACCGGGATCGAGATCTCGGGGACATGCACCCCGGACTCGTGCAGGGCGTGCAGCACCAGCTTGACGCCGATGAAGCCGAGGATGACCGAGAGCCCGTAGCTGAGGTGGACCAGCTTCTTCAGCAGGCCGCCGATGAGGAAGTACAACTGCCGCAAACCCATCAGGGCGAAGGCGTTGGCGGTGAAGACGATGTACGGGTCCTGGGTCAGCCCGAAGATCGCGGGGATGGAGTCCAGCGCGAACAGCACATCGGTGGTGCCGATGGCGAGCATGACGACCATCAGCGGGGTCAGGACGCGCTTGCCGTTGATCCTGATGAAGAGCTTGGTGCCGTGGTACCTGTCGGCGACACCGAAGCGGCGTTCGATCGACTTGAGGAGACGGTTCTCCTCGAACTCGCCCTCCTCCTCACCGGCCCGCGCCTCCTGGATGAGCTTCCAGGCGGTGTAGATCAGGAACGCGCCGAAGATGTAGAAGACCCACGAGAAGTTGGCGATGACCGCGGCGCCCGCGGCGATGAAGATCGCTCGCAGAACCAGCGCGATCAGCACGCCGACCAGCAGCACGCGCTGCTGGAGATGGGACGGCACCGAGAACTTCGCCATGATCAGGACGAAGACGAAGAGGTTGTCCACGCTGAGCGACTTCTCGGTGATGTACCCGGCGAAGAACTCGCCCGATGCCTGGCTCTCGCCGAACACGAGCAGGCCGAGTCCGAAGAGCACGGCCAGCGCGATCCAGACGATCGTCCAGATTCCGGCTTCCTTCGTCGTCACGTCATGAGGCTTGCGCCCGATGAAGAAGTCGACGGCGACAAGGGCTGACAGACCAAGAATGGTCAGCGCCCAGAGGGTCCACGAAACGTCCACTGCGCCTCCGGCAGTTCGCTACGGCTACTGATCAGCGTCGTCGCTGCCGGAGGTCTCTTCCACCCGGGCGCACGGGGTGCGCGCCACCGGCCGACGCCCCGGGACCGGTCACAGTCCGTATTGACGGGCACGTCGCGTATGGGAGTACTCCCCTCCGTTCGAAGAACAGTACAGGGAACACCAAGAAAAGGTAAAGGTCAGTAAAAAGATCTTTCAAAAGTGCAGGTCAGGGGTGGTTCGATGAGTCAAGGCCGACCGCTACGACGGGCGGCGGCCACCTGGGCGAGCACGTTCTGCAGCACCCGGCTGCCGGGCGGAGTCCTCAGCGGCTCGTATGTCCAGGCGTGGCCGACCCAGGGATCGGCCAGGTGGTCGTCGGCGACCGGGGTGATCCGAAGCAGGGAGCGCCAGAGCGGGTCGAGCACCGGCCCGTACGCGCTCGCGTCCCCCCGGTCCGCGACCATCAGCAGGTGGACGCCGACCGAGGGGCCCTCGTCTGCGAGGTAGCGCAGCCGGGTGACGGCCCGGTCGTCGAAGCCGTGCGGGAAGTCGTTGACGATCAACAACTGCTCGGCGGTGTCCAGGTCCGGCGGGAGCGCATCGGCTGCGCCGGCCCGGATCGCCATCTGCACGAGGTCGACACGCCGGGTGAGGTGGGCGAGGACCGAGGCCACTCCCCCGGCGCCGGCGGCGGGGGGCGCGGCGAGTACCCCGGAGTCGACCAGGGGCGCGAGCGCCGCTGTGGCCGAGCCCGCGGGGTCGATGACATGGACGGAGAACTCGTCCGCCGGGTAGACGGCGAGCAGCCGGGCCGCGTGCGCGACGGCGTTCTCCATGGCGAGGCGGCGGAGCTGGTCCGGACCGGTCAGGGCCGCTGCCTCGGAGGCCGTACGCCCGCTGTCGACCCAGATTCCGCGCTCCAGCGGCAGCCGTACGAGCAGCGGGATGCGCAGGTCGGCGCTCTCGGGCAGACGGAGGTCGCCGATCCGCAGGGCCATGGGGATCTCCATGGGGACGCGGTAGTCGTGCCAGACGGGGTTGTCCCAGCCCGCGTACGCGGCGGGGAGTGCCGGTTCGACGACGGCGGACTCGGCGGCGAGCTGGGCGAGATCGCGGTCGAGCGCCTCGCGGGCCCGGTCGGTGAGCTGGTCGCGCTTGGTGCGGGCCTCCTCGCGGGCCCGGTCGCCCGCTCCTCCGATCCGGTTGCGCGGGTCGGACAGAGCACGGTCGAGCTCCTGGTCCATGCGGGACTCGGCGAAGTCGACGGCGCTGCGGTACGCGGCGGTGGTGCGGGCCAGGTCCTCGAACATGCCCCAGACCTGGTTGTAGAGGCGCTCCTCCATGGACCAGCCGGTCGCGTCCCCGGCGACGGGCTCGGCGGGCCGGCCCGGTTCGGCGGGCGGTGCGGTGGGCGGGGGCGGCGGGGGCGCCGCGGACTGGCGGCGCGGGTGTGCGTAGTTGACGGGGCCACTCGTGGCGGGCCCCGCGGTGGGGACCGCGCCGCCTGTCGGCCGGGGCTGTGCGGGGTGGGGCAGTGGGGTGGCTGCCGGGGCCGGGTCGCCGATCGGTGCGGCGGGAGGTGTCGCGGGCGCCTGCTGGCCGGAGGCCGCGCCGGCGTGGCGGACCCGGTCGCCTTCCGGGGTGCGGGGCGGGGGCGGCGCCACCGAGCGGGCCATGCCCCGGGCGACCGCCTCATGGACCGACCGGGCCAGCTCCTGCGCACCGGAAACCCCCTGGTCGGCGAGCATCGCGGCGAGACCGCCCGCATAGCCCTGGCCGACCGCGCGGACCTTCCAGGCGCCCTGGCGGCGGTAGAGCTCCAGGGCGGCGACCGCGGACTCGCTGTCGAGACCGGTGAGGGTGAAGGTGGCGATCTCGGTGCCTTCGAGGCCCGTGACAGCGACGAAGGGTGCGGCGACCGCGCCGAACCTGACCGGGCCGCCGACATCCACGGGCAGCGCCAGCAGCACGGTGACGCGGTACACCGAGGCGGGCAGGGCGTCGAGGTCGACGGCGAGCCGGTGCTCGGCGGCGGCCTGCTTGGACACTTCGAGTCCGGGCAGCTGGGGCGAGCCCGGGTGGGCGATCCACTCGATGCCGTGCACCGTGCCCTGCTCGTCGCCGAGCGTGGCACCCGCCACGACGGGCGTACCGGCCGATACCCGGATCTCCAGACGGGTCTGGGGCAAGGTGTGGTTCTGCCCCCGGACCAACTCGGCCGTCATTGCCCTGTCCCCTCGACGAGTTGCTGCTGCGCGGTGCGGCGCGGTGCGCTATCTGTCGGCGTGATGCCGTGGTGCGGTGCCATGCGGGGCAGCTCCCGGCGGCCGTTGCCTCCGGGAGCTGCCCCTACCGATACGGACCCGAGTGGTCCGGCTGTGCCTACAGGTGCGGCAGGATCGCCGGCATCAGGTCCTGGAAGGTGCGGCCGTTGGCCGGGTTACCGAGGGCGGTCATCTGCCACCCGGCGCCCGCGCGGTGCACCTTGGCCATGATCTGGGCGGTGTACTGGCCGCCGCCGTCCAGCGTGTAGCGGGCGAGCTCCTGGCCGTTGGTCTCGTCGACGATGCGGCAGAAGGCGTTCTGCACCTCCTGGAACGTCTGGCCGGTGAAGGAGTTCACCGTGAAGACGATCTGGTCGATGTGGACCGGCACCCGCTGCAGGTCGACGAGGATCGCCTCGTCGTCGCCACCGGAACCGGCGCCGCCGACCAGGTTGTCGCCGGTGTGCTTCACCGAGCCGTCGTCGCTGACGAGGTGACGGAAGAAGACCACGTCGACCGGCTGCTTGTCGGCGAACAGCACCGCCGAGGCGTCCAGGTCGATCTCCCGTGTGCGTGACCCGAACAGACCGCGGCGGGGCGCCGCCTGCCAGCCGAGCCCCATCCGTACCGCGGTCAGGGTCCCCCCGTCGCTCTTCTGCAGGCTGATGGCCTGACCCTTGGTCATGTTGACCGTCACGCGCTGTCCCCTCTCCGCTACCCCGCACCTGTCCGTGCGGCTGCCAAGCACCCTACGCAGTCACGCCGAAGGCGCAGCAGCTTCCGGGCGATTTTGTGTCGGTCTTGCAACACACCGGCTGCGGTGGGTCAGGCGAGGCCCGCCTCCCGCATCTGGCGCAGCTCCTTCTTCAACTCGCCCACCTCGTCGCGCAGTCGGGCCGCCACCTCGAACTGCAGGTCCGCGGCGGCCGCCCGCATCCGGTCGGTCATCTCCTCGATGATCCCGGCGAGCTCGGTGGCGGGCCGGTCCGTGACCATCGCGCCGGCCTTCTTGGCTCCGGCCGCCCCTCCTGCCTTGCCCGCCTTGCCGCTGAGCGCGGGAACGGGCGCCTTGACGGCCTTCCCCTGGCGGTAGCCGGTGCCGAGCAGCTCCTCGGTGTCGATCTCCTCGCGGGCGATCGTGGCGACGATGTCGTTGATCTTCTTGCGCAGCGGCTGCGGGTCGAGGCCGCGCTCGGTGTTGTAGGCGATCTGCTTCTCGCGGCGGCGATTGGTCTCGTCGATGGCCTGCGCCATCGCCGGGGTGATCTTGTCCGCGTACATATGGACCTGCCCCGACACGTTACGGGCGGCGCGCCCGATGGTCTGGATCAGGGACGTCCCCGAGCGCAGGAAGCCCTGCTTGTCCGCGTCGAGAATGGCCACGAGCGACACCTCGGGCAGGTCGAGGCCCTCACGCAGGAGGTTGATGCCGACCAGTACGTCGTACTCACCGGAGCGCAGCTCGCGCAGCAGCTCGATGCGGCGCAGGGTGTCGACGTCGCTGTGGAGATAACGGACCTGGATGCCCAGCTCCAGGAAGTAGTCCGTGAGGTCCTCGGACATCTTCTTGGTGAGGGTGGTGACCAGGACCCGCTCGTCCTTCTCGGTGCGCTTGCGGATCTCGTGCACCAGGTCGTCGATCTGGCCCTCGGTGGGCTTGACGACGACCTCCGGGTCGACGAGGCCGGTGGGGCGGATGATCTGCTCCACGAACCCGTCGCCGCGGGACAGCTCGTACTTGCCCGGGGTGGCGGAGAGATAGACGGTCTGACCGATCCGCTCCGTGAACTCCTCCCACCTCAGGGGGCGGTTGTCGAGGGCGGACGGCAGCCGGAAGCCGTGGTCGACGAGGCTGCGCTTGCGGGAGGCGTCACCCTCGTACATCGCGCCGATCTGCGGCACGGTGACATGCGACTCGTCGATGACGAGCAGGAAGTCCTCGGGGAAGTAGTCGAGGAGGGTATTGGGGGCGGTGCCGGGCTCGCGGCCGTCCATGTGCATCGAGTAGTTCTCGATGCCGGAGCAGGTGCCGATCTGGCGCATCATCTCGATGTCGTACGTGGTGCGCATCCGCAGCCGCTGGGCCTCCAGCAGCTTGCCCTGCTTCTCCAGCTCGTCGAGGCGCTCCTGCAGCTCCTGCTCGATGCCGTTGACCGCCTTCTCCATGCGCTCCGGGCCCGCCACGTAGTGGCTGGCGGGGAAGACGTAGAGCTCGCGGTCCTCACTGATCACCTCTCCGGTGAGCGGATGGAGGGTGGAGAGCGCCTCGATCTCGTCGCCGAACATCTCGATGCGGACGGCGAGCTCCTCGTAGACCGGGAAGATCTCGATGGTGTCGCCGCGCACCCGGAAGGTGCCACGCGTGAACGCGACGTCGTTGCGCGTGTACTGGATCTCGACGAAGCGGCGCAGCAGCTGGTCGCGGTCGATCTCCTCCCCCACCGTGAGCGGGACCATGCGGTCCACGTACTCCTGCGGCGTACCGAGGCCGTAGATGCAGGAGACCGAGGCGACCACGACGACGTCGCGGCGGGTGAGCAGCGAGTTCGTCGCGGAGTGGCGCAGTCGCTCGACCTCGTCGTTGATCGACGAGTCCTTCTCGATGTAGGTGTCCGACTGCGGGATGTACGCCTCGGGCTGGTAGTAGTCGTAGTACGAGACGAAGTACTCGACGGCGTTGTTGGGGAGCAGCTCGCGGAACTCGTTCGCCAGCTGGGCGGCGAGGGTCTTGTTCGGCGCCATCACCAGGGTGGGGCGCTGCAGCTTCTCGATCATCCAGGCGGTGGTCGCCGACTTACCGGTGCCGGTCGCGCCGAGCAGCACGACATCCTTCTCACCTGCCCGGATACGCCGCTCCAGCTCGGCGATGGCAGTGGGCTGGTCACCGCTGGGCTGGTAGGGACTGACGACCTCGAAAGGCGCCACCGAACGTTCGATCTTCGAAACGGGCCGCATGGAACCACGGTACGACCCCTCACTGACAACCGGGCCCCGGTCACCGGTCCCGGGGCGGCGGGGAGTCCCGGTGCCGCGACTGGAACGACGCCGGGTCGGCGTGGGTACCGAAGCGCGGGACCTGGCGCTGGACGGGGATGCCGGGGGGCCGACCGGTGCCGACCCCGTTCCGGGGGTCGTCCCAGTCCGGGGAACCCATCACCACCAGGGGATCGAACATGACGACCACCGCGGCGAGCAGGAGGAAGCAGGCCGGGCCGATCATCAGCGGGATCAGGGCCGAGATCGGCCCGCTGTCGGTCACGGAATCCGCGACGGCCGCGGGGTGCAGATGGACGCTGAGCGCGGCCATGCCCGTGTAGTGCATCCCGCTCACGGCCACGCCCATCACCACGCTGGCGCCGAGGCTGGGCAGGAAGCCGTGGATGGAGACGGCCGACCACAGTGCGGTCGTGGAGGCGACCACGGCGATGACGACGGAGAGCGAAACGGTGAGCGTGTCGTACTCGAGCGTTCCCTGGAGGCGCATGCCGGCCATGCCGAGATAGTGCATGGTGGCCACGCCGAGTCCGGTGATGGTGCCGCCGGTGACCAGGGCCATGGAGGTGGCGCCCCGGTAGCCGACGATGAAGATGCCGATACCGACCATGACGATCGCGATGGCCAGGCTGGCGAACGTGATCGGCGTGTCGTAGCCGATCGAGGTCCTGTCGACGCTGAAGCCCATCATCGCGATGAAGTGCATCGTCCATATGCCGGAGCCGATGGAGGTGGCCCCGAGGGCGAGCCAGCCGGCCTTGAAGGAACGCTCGGTGCGCAGCGACCGCGTCGTGCAGCGCAGTCCGAGGGCCGCGCCGAGGCACGCCATGAGGAACGCCGCAATGGGCGTCACCACTCCATAGCTGAAACCGTCGATTGTGCCCTGCATGCTCGTACGCCCTTCGAGGAAGCCCGGGTTCGGGGTGACCCTAAGGCGCAAGTCCCGGCAAACAAACAGAAGAGCTGCATTTTATCGACCGGCCCGTGACTCCGTCCTGCCTGCCGCGTTCACGTGATGGCCACCCTTCGCCCGCCCCTCGTCGGGTGGCGGCTGTCGCCCTCGGCCCGTCCGTCACTCTGCCGCAAGGAGTACACGTGCACGCACGCACCGCAACCGTCTCCCTCGCTGCCGCCGCCCTGCTGGGCGTCGGCGCGCTGCTGCTTCCCACCCCCCATTCACCGGCCACGGCCACCGGCTCGGCCACGGGAACGGAGACAGTGACCGGCATCCGGACGGTCGGCGCGCGGGCCACCGGGGCGCCCGCCACGGCCCCGGTCGTCTTCGCCCACCGGGGCGCCTCGGCGTACGCGCCGGAGAACACCCTGGCCGCCGTCGACAGGGCCCACCGCCTCGGCTTCGACTGGGTGGAGAACGATGTCCAGCTCACCCGGGACGGTGTGCCGGTCGTCATCCACGACACCGATCTGAAGCGGACCACCGACGTCGAGGACGTCTTCCCGGACCGTGCGCCGTGGGCGGTCAAGGACTTCACGGCCGCGGAAATCGCCCGGCTGGACGCGGGCAACTGGTTCGGTGCGCGGTACACCGGGACCCGGGTCCCCACGCTCACGCGGTACCTGGACCGGATCGGGCGCAACCGGCAGAAGCTGCTGCTGGAGATCAAGAGCCCGGAGCTCTGTCCGGGCATCGAGAAGGAGATCCTGCGGGTGCTGCACCGGGCGGGGTGGCTCGACCGCGATCACGTCAGGAGCCGACTCGTGATCCAGAGCTTCGACGCGGGCAGTCTGAAGAAGGTCCATCAGCAGCGTCCGGACGTCACCACCGGCTTCCTCGGCACCCCTGCGATCGCCGATCTGACGTCGTACGCGGCGTTCACCGACCAGATCAACCCGTCGTACACGTCGATCGGCGCCGACTACGTCGCCGCTGTGCACGCGCTGAAGGGCGCGCACGGCAAGAAGCTCAGGGTCAACACCTGGACGGTCAACGATGCGGCGACCGCCGCGAAGGTGGACCTCCTCGGCGTGGACGGGATCATCACCAACACCCCTGATGTGGTGCGCGAGGCGACCGGCTGACGGCCGGAGGGAGCATCCCGCCCCCCGTTGTCAGTGGCCGGCCGTACGGTGGATTCCATGAACAGCAACGGGGGTGCCGACGGAGGCGATGTCGGCGGCAGGGTCGACTGGGCCGTCGTCGGGAGCGACATCGGGCCGCTGCTGCTTGCCGCGACCGACGCGGGGCTGGTGAGCGTGGGCTTCCACGCCGGGCCCGCCGTGCGGGACACGGCGGTCGGGCAGTTGCGCACCCGTCTCGGAACGGAGCCGGTGGAGGCGCCCGGTTCCGGGCGCCTCGCCGAGCCGATACGCCAGCTCGCGGAGTACTTCGCCGGCTCGTTGCGGGAGCTCTCGCTCGACCTGGACTGGTCGCTGACCACAGGCTTCAACCGCCAGGTGCTCCGCGAGCTGGCGACGGGGGTGCCGTACGGAACAGTCGTCGGGTACGGGGACCTCGCCGAGCGGGCTGGGCAGCCGGGCGCGGCGCAGGCGGTCGGGGCTGCCATGGGGTCCAACCCACTGCCCGTGGTGGTGCCCTGCCACCGGGTGGTGGAGAGCGACGGCGGACTCGGCGGGTTCGGCGGCGGCCTGGAGACCAAGCGGCAGCTGCTGGCGCTGGAAGGGGTTCTGCCGCAGCCGCTGTTCTGAGCCCGCGTGCCCCGACCGGCCCGGAACCTGCTTTCGTCCCCACGTGCGAGCTGGCACACTCCGTCAGTGACCAACACGCTCGATGCACCTGACTCCCCCACCGGACCCACCGGACCCGGCGAACCAAGCGGGCCCACCGGGGCCGCACCCGTCACTGCGGCGGAGCTGCCCGCTCTTCGGCGCCGGACGTCCGCGGTGCTGATCGCCTCTCAGATCCTCGGCGGCCTCGGTGTGCCCATCGGTATCGCCCTGGCCCCCGTGCTGGCAACACAAGTGAGCGGCTCCGAGGCGCTGTCCGGTCTCGCGCCGACCGCGTCGGTGGCCGGCACGGCGCTGCTGTCGTTGCCGCTGGCCGCGCTGATGACCTCGCGGGGCCGACGCCCCGGCCTCGTTCTCGCGTATCTGATCGGTGCGCTGGGCGCGGGGCTGGTGGTCGTGGCCGCTGTTGTGGGCAGTTTCCCGTTGCTGCTGCTCGGCATGGCCGGGTTCGGTGCCGGTTCGTCGGCCAATCTGCAGGCGCGGTTCGCCGCCGCCGACCTGGCCGAGCCGGACCGTCGCGGCCGGGCGATCTCCACCGTCATCTGGGCCACCACGATCGGTTCGGTCCTCGGCCCCAACATTGCGGCTCCGGCGGGCCGGGTCTTCCGGTCCACGTCCATACCCGAGACGGCCGGACCGTTCCTCTGGGCTGCCGGGATCTTCCTGCTCGCCGCGGTGGTGGTCGCGGTGCTGCTGCGACCCGATCCGCTGCTCACCGCGCGTGCGCTGGCCCCGCAGGACAGCGGGTCCGCGGGCGGCCGTTCGCTGCGGGCGGGCATCGCGGCGGTGCGGGCCTCGCCGATGGCCCGGCTGGCGCTGGTGACCGTGGCCGGATCGCACACCGTGATGGTGTCGATCATGGTGATGACCCCGGTCGATCTGGGCCACCACGGCGCGGACCTCAAGCTGATCGGCCTGGTCATCAGCGGCCACATCGCGGGCATGTACGCGTTCTCACCGGTGATGGGCTGGCTCTCCGACCGCTTCGGACGGCTCGCCGTGATCGGTCTGGCCGTCGGGCTGCTGTCCTGCGCCGCGCTGCTGGCCGGAACCGCCGGTCCCAGTCATGGTCAGACGGCCGCCGGTCTGTTCGTGCTCGGGCTCGGCTGGTCGGCGGGCCTGGTGGCCGGTTCGGCGCTCCTCACCGACTCCGTGCCGCAGCCCGCCCGCGCCGCCGTGCAGGGTCTGTCGGACCTGACCATGAACACGGCGGCGGGCATCGGCGGTGCGATCGCCGGGGTGGTCGTCTCCCAGGCGGGTTACGGCTGGCTGAACGCGGCCGGCGCCTGTCTGTTGCTGCCGATGGCGACACTGGCGCTGCGCCGGGCGCTGTCCCGGCCCGCCACCACCTGACCGGGCCGCGGCACCGGCCCACCTGGCCGGCCCGCGGGACCCGGGAGCGGGACCGGACCTCTGGCGCCCCGGGCAGGCGCCAGGTGCTCAGAGGCTGATGTGGTACGCCTTGCGCAGCGTCTCGTGCACGGTCCACGTCGTACGGTCGCCCTCGCGCAGGACGCAGGCGTCACCCGGGCCGATCTCCAGCGTCTCGCCGTCCTCGACCACGACGGTCGCGCGCCCGCTGACGACCACGAACAGCTCGTTGGCCTCGGTGTCGGTGACCACACCGGGCGTGATCTGCCAGATCCCCCGCACCTGCTTGCCATCCGGCGACTCCCAGAGCACCTTGCCGGTCACCACGGGCTCGCCCGAGACGATCTGAGCGGGGTCGAGCGGTTCCGGTTCGAGGTCGGCGTCCGGGATGTGCACGGCGAAGGAAGCGGGAGCTTGATCAATTGTGGTCATGGTCGGTCACCCTAGCGACCGCGTCGGGCGGTCGTGCCACCAGGACCGGTGGAAGGCGGCCGACCCGCCCGGCTCGCGCGGGTGCGCCGTCCGGTTGTGGCGGTGGTGTCGACATGGGCCCGCGGCAAGGACGACGTCGAACCACGCGTCGCGGAAGGGCAGGCCCGCACGTCGGCGGCCGTTCGGGTCCCGGGACACGTTTGAGGTCGGGCAGCCCGCGACAGGGATGTGGACATGTCACCGAACGCACCGCACCGCGCCCACCCGTACGCACCGGCCCTCTCCACCGAGGTACGGGAAGCTCTCGCCGCGCACCGCCCCGTCGTGGCACTGGAGTCGACGATCATCGCGCACGGTCTGCCGCGGCCCCGGAATCTACGGGTCGCGGAAGAGCTGGAAGAGCTCGTACGGTCCACGGGGGCCGTCCCCGCGACCATCGCCGTACTGGACGGAAGGGCCCATGTCGGCCTGGACAAGTCCGAGTTGGAGCGGGTCGCCGGAGATCCGACGATGCGGAAGCTGGGGCACCGGGATCTCGCTCCGGCGCTGGCGGCGGGAGCGAGCGGGGCGACGACCGTGTCCGCGACGGCGTTCCTCGCGGCCCGCGCCGGGCTGCGCGTCTTCGCGACGGGCGGCCTCGGCGGCGTACACCGGGAGTGGACCGAGACCCAGGACGAGTCCGCGGATCTCCGGCTGCTCGCACGGACCGGCATCACCGTGGTGTGCGCGGGCGTGAAGTCGATCCTGGACGTCCCCGCAACCCTGCAGCGCCTGGAGACACTTGGGGTCGGAGTGCTCGGCTACCGCACGGAGCACTTCCCCGGCTTCTATCTCAGCAGTTCGGGGGAGCCGGTGGACTGGACGGTGCACACGCCCGAAGAGGTTGCGGAAGTGATGCGGGCCGGGGACACCCTCGGCGGTCCCCCCGCGGCGCTGATCGTTGCCAACCCCGTACCGCAGAAGGACCAGCTGGATCCCGCGCTGCACGATCGCGTACTCGCGGAGGCGCTGGACGCGTGCCGGGAGCGCGGCATCACGGGCCAGGCCGTCACACCCTTCCTGCTCGACCATCTGATGCGGCAGACCGAAGGGGCGTCGCTGGAGGCCAACGTGGCGGCGGTACGCGGAAACGTGTCGCTCGCGGCGCGGATCGCCATCGCCTGGGCCACGGTCCGCGAGGGACCGCTGGAGCGGGACCCGGCAGGATCCCAGTGACCGGCGGCGGCCTTCTCGTCGTCGGGGACGTGGTCACGGACGTGGTGGCCCGGCATGTCTCGCCACTCGTCCACGGCACGGACACGGCGGCCCGGATCAGCACGCTGCCGGGCGGGTCCGGCGCCAATGCCGCCTGCTGGGCGGCGCGTTCGGGCTGCCGGGACGTGCGACTGGTGGCGCGGGTGGGCGCGGACTCCGCGGCCTGGCACGAGGATGTGCTGCGGCGGGCGGGGGTGCGTCCTCTGCTGGTGGTGGACGACGGGGCGCCGACCGCCACCGTCGTCGCGCTCGTCGACTCCGCGGCCGAACGCACCTTCCTCACCGACAGCGGCGCCGTGCTGCGCCTCTCCCCCGCCGACTGGTCGCCGTCCCTGCTCGACGGCATCGCACATCTGCATCTCTCCGGCTATCTCCTCTTCGCCGCGACGAGCCGCGCGACGGCCCTGCTCGCCCTGCGGGAGGCCCGGCGGCGGAACATCCCGGCAAGCGTGGATCCAGCCTCCGCGGGCTTCCTCGCCGAACTCGGCGTCGACACGTTCCTGACGGCCGTGGAGGGAGCGGAGCTGCTGCTGCCGAACGCGGACGAGGCCCGGCTGCTCACCGGACTCCCCGAACCGGCTGACGCCGCCGCCAAGCTGAGCCTGATGTTCCCTCAGGTCGTCGTCACCCTGGGCGCGGAGGGCGCCCTGCTCGCCGCCGGAGGGACGGTGACCGGACGCGTTCCGGCCGTTCCGGTGCGCGCAGCGGTGGACTCCACCGGGGCGGGCGACGCGTTCACCGGAGGGTTCCTCGCGGCGCGGCTGGCGGGGGCGGACGAGGCCACGGCCGCGGCGGCGGGCTGCCGGTCGGGGGCCGAGGCGGTCGCCACGGTCGGCGGCCGGCCCGGCGGGTGACCTACCCGCCCCCGCGCAACCCGGTCCAGGCGGGGTGGAGCGGATCGTCGGCCCGGACGACCGCGTCCGCACGCCCGGCGGGCTCCACCTCTTCCTCGTACCGCGCGAAAGCGGGCAGAGTCCACCGCTCGCTCTCCTCGGTGCGCCGCCGCAGCGCACCCGGCGAGAGCCGCAGATGGAGACTCAGGTCGAACGGGAACCAGTGCCCGAGCAGCAACGGCCCGTGCATCACCAGCACGCCGCCCTCAGGAAGGTGTTGATACGGGCTGCGGGTGGCCCGGTCCGTCACCGGGTCCCACAGATCGGGCAGCACCCGCCCGCTGCCGCCCACCTCCAGCGGCCCGAAGACCTCACGCCAGAGAGCTCCCGTGTCGAACCAGCTGTCGACGTACGAGTCGGGGTCCTGCTTGCCGTACTCGTAGCGCAGGCTTGCGGGCCGCAGGAACCCCTCGGTGGACACGACGAGCACGGCACGGCCAAGGATCCTCAGCTCCTGCGCGACACGCTCGGCCGGCTCCCCGGTGCGGGCGGCCGGAGCGCCGTCGATGCCGACCTTGAGCCACGGTCCGCCGTCGGACGGCTTCAGCCCGTCGGCGTACGCCGCAACGGTTTCGGCCAGCCGTTCCCAGGTGATCGCTTCGAATCGCACCCGACCATCATCGCCCCGGCGTCGGCGCGTCGGCGTCGGCCGTCCCACCAGCGGGGTGCTTCGCCATGGCCGGGCGGGGGCGGCATGCCTTCCCCTTGGTCCGGAGCGGGAGCCGGGGCACCATGCGCCGAGCGCCTGCAGCAGATCCTGTGCGAGGGCCGCACGGCGCGCCGGGACGAGACCGCCCGTGCTCGCCCTGTCCTATGCCTCCGGCCCCCCGTCCATGACCCTTCGCTCCTGTCCTCGTGCGGGAAGGCGCTCGCCGGCCAGCGTCGCCGGCGGGCGAGCGTCACGCGCCACGTCACTTCTGCGCGCCGCAGTCCACCGCTTCGGCGTCCTCAGAGAGTGCGCTTCCCTCGGGCAGCAGATAGGTCACCCAGAGCACGACCGGCTCGGTGCCCAGATTCCGTCCGATGTGGCGGTGCTCGGCCCCGGACGGTTCGATGAACGAGGTACCTGCGGGCGCCACTTCGACCGAGCAGTCGTCCAGTGTGCGCGTCAGCGTCCCCGACTTGACGACGGCGATCACCTGGCCGCTGTGGGTGTGCCAGCCGGTGGAGCTGCCCGGCTCCAGGGTGATCGTCCGGAAGGTCACGTCCGTACGGCCCTTCGGCGTCTTCACCCTCAGCTTGCCGACCGATGTGCCCTTCGCGACAACCGTGCCGCTCACCCCACTGCCGGGGGTGGCGAGTGCCGCCGACGGCACGAAGCCGAGCGCCGCCACACAGCCGCCGATGACCAGGGTCTTACCCATCCGCCCCTGCGGCCCTTGCTGTCCCTCCCATTCCAGCTGTTCCTGCTGCCCCTGCCGTCTGCCGATCCTCACGCGAATTCCCTCCGCCGCGATGCCCCGGACATCCCAAATAACCCGACGCTACCCGGGAGTTGATCCTCGGAATCAACCGGACACAGAGGTCTTCGAGAAGGCCGCCACGAAGGTCCTCACCTAGCGCCCCTCGCAATGGTCACGCGCCGCGCAGCTCAGCGGCCAGCGCCCCCTCGCCCGCGACCTCGATCCGCCCGTCCTTCACGGCCTCGGCAAGCGTGAATTCGCCTCGTCCGAGCGCGAGACAGACCTCGTCGTCGAGCACGATCCGGGCGTCCGCGTGAGCGGCCGGCCCGTCCCCGTACACCCCCGTACCGTCGGCCGGTCCACTCGATCCGTTCACGCGCACGTGGAACTCCCCCTCATCGAGGTGGACTTCGACGACTCCCGCGCGGGTCAGCCCGTCCAGCGCGCGCAGCAGCGGCAGCGCGAACCAGTGCGCCCGCACGGCATCCGTCGGCCGCCGCTCGCCGATCGCCGGCGCGCCCCAGTCGGCGAGCGCGGCGAGGACCGGCAGCAACCCATGGCCGCGCTCGGTCAGTTCGTACACCGACGCGGCAGCGGGCGGCGGCAGCCTGCGGCGGGTGGCCAGGCCGCCCTGTTCCATGTCCTTGAGCCGGGACGCGAGGACGTCCGTACTGACGCCGGGAAGGTCGGCGTGCAGATCGGTGTAGCGGCGTGGCCCCGCCAGCAGTTCACGGACGATCAGCAGGGTCCAGCGGTCCCCCACGGAGTCGAGGGCCCGGGCGGTGGCGCAGAACTGGTCGTAACTTCGGCGGCGCGCGGGGCGTGCGGGTGGCTGCTGCTGACGTGGCATGCGACGCAGTCTAGACATGTTGTTGGACTTTCCAAGCCCGAGCTTGGTAAAACCAAGTATCGCA
The DNA here is from genome assembly GCF_045207415.1 of Streptomyces sp. NBC_00873. Taxonomy (NCBI): domain Bacteria; kingdom Bacillati; phylum Actinomycetota; class Actinomycetes; order Kitasatosporales; family Streptomycetaceae; genus Streptomyces; species Streptomyces sp. NBC_00873. Next base: position 6,901,573 of record NZ_CP108803.1, on the reverse strand, counting down.
ATCGGGTCGGGGAGGCACCGCATGGAATTCCGGCAGTCCAGCAAGCTCAACGAGGTCTGTTACGAGATCCGGGGCCCGGTCATCGAGCACGCCGACGCCCTGGAGGAGGCGGGCCACAGCGTGCTCCGCCTCAACACGGGCAACCCCGCACTCTTCGGATTCGAGGCGCCGGAGGAGATCGTCCAGGACATGATCCGAATGCTCCCGCAGGCCCACGGCTACAGCGATTCGCGCGGGATCCTCTCCGCCCGCCGCGCGGTGGCGCAGCGCTACCAGGCGATGGGGCTGACCGATGTCGGGGTGGACGACATCTTCCTCGGCAACGGGGTGTCCGAGCTGATCTCCATGTCCGTACAGGCGCTGCTGGAGGACGGCGACGAGGTGCTCATCCCGTCGCCCGACTATCCGCTGTGGACCGCGGTGGTCACCCTCGCGGGCGGCAAGGCCGTGCACTACACCTGCGACGAGGCGTCGGACTGGAATCCGGACCTCGCCGACATGGCATCGAAGATCACCGACCGCACCAAGGCCGTCGTGATCATCAACCCGAACAACCCGACCGGCGCCGTCTATCCGCGCGAGATCCTGGAAGGCATCCTCGACCTGGCGCGCAGGCACGGTCTGCTGGTCCTCGCCGATGAGATCTACGACCAGATCCTCTACGACGACGCCGAGCACCACAGCGTGGCAGTCCTCGCCCCCGACCTGGTCTGTCTCACCTTCAGCGGTCTGTCGAAGACGTACCGGGTGGCGGGGTTCCGCTCCGGCTGGATGGTGGTGTCCGGCCCGCAGCAGCACGCCCGCGACTATCTGGAGGGCCTGACGATGCTCGCCTCCATGCGGCTGTGCCCGAACGCCCCCGCGCAGTACGCCATCCAGGCCGCGCTCGGCGGCCGGCAGTCCATCCGGGAACTGGTGGCCCCGGGCGGCAGGCTGTACGAACAGCGCAACCGGGCCTGGGAGAGGCTCAACGAGATCCCCGGAGTGTCGTGCGTGAAGCCGAAGGGCGCGCTGTACGCGTTCCCGCGCATCGACCCGAAGGTGCATGCGATCGTCGACGACGAGAAGTTCGTCCTCGATCTGCTGCTGCGGGAGAAGATCCAGGTGGTTCAGGGCACGGGCTTCAACTGGCCGCGGCCCGACCACTTCCGGATCCTGACCCTCCCGTACGCTGACGATCTCGACGCGGCGATCAGCCGCATCGGCCGCTTCCTGAACGGATACCGCCAGTGACCTGCCCCGCCTGCCGGTTCGCCGTCCATACTCAGTTCGCCTCGCCCGAACTCGTGGGCCCGATCGTCGAGGGCGGACTCGACCCGGCCGCCGACCCGGGCTGGGCGGACTCGGGGGCGCAATCGCCCGCCGAGTACGCACGCTGGGCAGGTCACCTGTGCGGTGTGACCTGTCTGCGCATGGCGCTCGGCGCCGGCGCCCCGTCGCTGTTCGCCCTGCGGGACGGGGCGCTCAAGTACGGCGCGTACACGGAGGATGCCGAGGGGGCGATCCGGGGCCTGGTCTACGCGCCCTTCGCACAGTACGTGCGGGAGGTGCACGGCCTCGATGCCACCGTCCACCGCCACTTGTCGACGGACGAGATCGTGGCCCTGCTGGACGAGGGGCGCACAGTGATGGCGTCGGTGCACTACGCGATCCGGCATCCGGAGCAGCCCGCTCCGGGGCGGGGCGGCCATCTGGTGCTGCTGACGTCCCGCACGCCGGACGGCAAGGGAGTCCATTTCCACAACCCGTCGGGCACGACGGCCACGACGCGGGCCGCGGAGCTTCCGCTGCCCGACTTCGAGCGGTTCTTCGCGGGGCGCGGGGTGTCACTGCCCGCGGGCGCGTGACGGGACGTCCCGGGAAACGGGAGCGGGCCCTGGGGCCCAGCCGACCCGCGGCTCATCTGCGACCACCGGGGCTCGCGGAGTGAGCGTTCAGCCGGGCAGTGCCGCAGTGAGGTCGACCTCGATCAGCTGTCCGGGGAAGCCGAGCCGCGCGACGCCGAGCAGCGTGCTCGCGGTGGTGAACGCGGGCCCGATGACCGAGCCGGTGAGCCGGCGCCAGGCGGCTCCAAGGTCCGTGACGTCGTCGCTGACCACATAGATGACCGACCGGACGACCCGGGAGGGCTCGGCGCCCACGGCCGCCAGGGCGACGAGCGCATTGGCCGCCACCTGATCGATCTGGGCGTCGAGGTCGCCCGGTCCCACCAGCGCGCCGGAACGGTCGAGCGGACACTGCCCGGCCAGGTACGCGGTCCGGCCCGCCTCCACCACAGTGATGTGGTGATAGCCGGGTGTGGGGTGCAGCTGGTCCGGATTGATCCGGCTGATCTCCGCAGTCATGCGGATGAGTATGACGGCCCGGGCCATGGGGCGCACCGGGGTTTCGGCGGGCCCGCAGGCCGATCCGTACGGGTGGTTTCCGGCGGATGCCCATGTCCTGCCGCCGTCCGGCGGGGGCCGCTTGTCACAGTGAGCCGCGCGCATCCGCGTCGCAGGCCCACGCAGACTCCGGCTACCGATTGAGCCGGCGCGCCAGCCCGTGCACTCCCGCGACGGCCACCGGGAGGAACGCCAGCGACGCAGCCGCCGTGCCGACGCCGCCGCTCTCGATACCGGCCGCCTTCAACCGCCGTACGGCCCACAGCGAGTACGGGACGACAACGGTCGGCGCCGTGGCGACCCCCGGTGTGTAGCCGCGGTACGCCAGTGCCTGCGCCATGTGCACGACGCCGTGCAGCCCGAATCCGACCAGTACGGTCCGGAAGAACGGGCTGCGACCGCCGGTGCGCGCCCCGTCTGCCGACGCCGCCGCCATGACTCCGCCCATGAGGCCGATGGCGACATTGACATCCCGCTGCGAGAGCTCCATTCGCGCCCAGACCCGTTCGGGCACTCTCGGGAATCGCTTCTGGAGCCGCGGCCGGGCAGACCGCGCCCAGCCGGCCATCGTGGCCAGCTCCTCCAGATCGTTGGCCACCCAGGCGGCGAGCAGCCCCCAGGTCACCGCCTTGGAAACCGCGGTCTCCGCCATACCAGCCCCCCAGCGTCGCAGTACGATGACAGCACCTTACAGCACAACGCAACGTTGCGTTGCTTCTCTCTGGAGTGCCCATGGCCGCCGATCAGACCGTGAACCGCCGCCCGGGCAAGGGCCCTCGTGCCGCCGCAGCGATCTTCGACACCACGCTGCGCCATCTCGCGGAACGCGGATACGCCCGTCTCACCATTGAGGCCGTCGCTCAGGACTCCGGGGTCAACAAGACGACGATCTACCGTTGGTGGCCCTCGAAACCGGCGCTGCTGCGGGCGGCCATGCTCCATGCCCGGGTCCTCGATATCGACATCCCCGATACGGGCAGTCTCCGCGGTGACCTGATCGCCCTCACCGAACAGATCGTCCGCCTGCTCACCGACGAGCGTACGGAACCGGTCGCCCGCGCCATGACCGCGGGCACCGGCCTGCCGGACGATGAACTCGCCGCGCTCACCCGCGACTTCTTCGCCGACCGGTTCTCCCGCGAGCAGCCGGTCTTCACCCGCGCCATCGCCCGTGGTGAACTCCCGAAGGACGCCGACCCGATGCTGCTGCTGGACCTGATCGCGGGGGCGGTCTGGATGCGGGTGCTGCTCCGCCGCGAACCGGCACCGCCGGACTTCGCCCGCGATGTCGTCGATGCCGTGCTGCCTCGCTGAGTGCGGCCCCGGCACGGTCCGGTAGTGTGCCGCGGCCGGGTCACCGGGCCCAATCGCACGCGCGGAACAGGGAGCGATCCACATGGGTGCGCCGATACGTCACTACACAGCGATGACGCCGGACGGTGAGGTGTTCACGGTCAGCATGGAGCGGGACCTCCGGTACGACCCGTACCGCGACTTCCTGGTCTGTGCGCATTGCGGCTGGTCGCCTTCGCTCCTGACCATGGAGAAGATCATCGACATGGCCGGGGAACATCTGGCGGCGGCGCACGGCGCCGACCGGGGGCTGTCCCAGCAGGAGAACGAGTCGTTCCGGAAGGTGCGGCTGATCGTGCTGCCCATCGTCGTCGTGCTGCTGATCGCTGTCTTCGTCTACCTGCGGAGCTGACAGACAGCCGGGGAGTCCGGGCGGAGCCGGTGTCAGCGGCCGAGCAGAGCCATGAGTGCGCCCACCGGGTCGGTGTCCGGCATCGCGCGGGGCCACCAGTCGTCCTTGTCCCGGTCCGATTCGTAGCCGTACCAACGGCCGTCGTGCCCGAAGCGGAGCTGAAGGGTGCCGCCGGGGTGTGTGAGGTGGTTGCGCCAGGGGTGGAAGCGGGGGAAGTCGGCGGCTGCGAGCGCGGGGCGGGCCCGGTCGAAGGGACCGGCCGGGGGGTCCCAGGAAGTCTCCAGGACGTCCAGCCCTTCGGCCCCGCCCTGGCGCCAGGCGGCGACGGCGCGGGCCAGGTCGGTGGTGGTGCGGCCGGTGGCGTAGGCGAGCTCGCGGTAGAGGGCGCGGGTGGTGGCGGTGAGCCCGGCGGTGGGGCGGGCGGCGGCCAGCCGGACGGCGTCCTGCCAGGGGGTGAGCCCGGCGAGCGGATCGTGGCCTGTGGTGAGGAGCGTGAGCGCGCGGGCCGCCGCGTCGGTGGCGAGGTGGTCGAGAGCGAGCGGGTCGCGGGCGCCGGGCAGTTCGGGGTACGAGGGCGGCTGGCCGGGATGCGCGGGTTCCGGGAGCGGGGAGGGCAGCGGCGGCAGAAATCGGTCGGCGAACGCTTCACGCACCGGCACGGAGGGGGTGGCGGCGGCCGTGGGCCGTTCCCGGGCGGAGTGCGCGGCGTTGCGCCGGCCCAGCTCCTCCACAAGTTCGCGCTCACCCCGGCCGCGCAGCAGCAGGAGGACGAACGGGTCGGTGTCGAGCAGGCGGGCCATCTGGTAGCAGAGGGCGGCGACGTGCTTGCAGGGCCGGCCGTGGTCGGGGCAGGAGCAGCTCGGGTCGAGGTCGTCCGCGGCGGGCAGCAGTCCGATGCCGGTCTCGGCCGCCGTGTCGACCAGGCCGTGTGGCATCTCCTTGGCGAGCAGCGCGGAGAGGTGGCCGGGCCGCTCGGCGACGGCGTCGAGGAAGGTGTCCCAGCCGGTGTCGGTGAGGGTCCGCAGCCGCAGTTCGGTCCGGTACGGGCGGGGGCGGCTGCCCTGGACGTAGGCGACGACGCGGCCGGGGGTCACGGTGATCGCGGCGACATGGCCGCTGTCGGCGTACGTACGGCCGCGGGCGAGGCGCCCCTCGTCCATGGACAGGGACTCCAGCGCCGCCACCCAGGACCGGCCCCACCAGCTGTCCGCGAACGGTTCGCCGCCGTCGGACGTGCGGGGCGGCACGGCGTCGAAGGTGCGCCGCAGGTCGTCGGGGCCCGGGCGGGCGCGGACGTACGACGCGGGCCGGGAGCGGGGGCTCATGACGGCCTCCGGAGCGAGACGAGATCGGCGAGGTCACGGTCGCTGAGTTCGGTCAGCGCGGTCTGTCCGGTGCCGAGCACCGCGTCGGCCAGGGCCTGCTTGGCCGCCAGCATCTCGCCGATCCGGTCCTCGACGGTGCCTTCCGCGATCAGCCGGTGCACCTGGACGGGCTGGGTCTGGCCGATGCGGTACGCGCGGTCGGTGGCCTGCTCCTCGACCGCCGGGTTCCACCAGCGGTCGTAGTGGATGACGTGGGCGGCGCGGGTGAGGTTCAGTCCGGTGCCCGCCGCCTTGAGGGAGAGCAGGAAGACGGGTACTTCGCCGGACTGGAAGCGGTCCACCATCCGTTCCCGTTCGGCCACCGGCGTACCGCCGTGCAGGAGCTGGGACGGGACGGCGCGCGAGGCGAGGTGGGCGGAGAGGATCCGGGCCATCGTCACGTACTGGGTGAAGATCAGCACGGAGCCGTCCTCGGCGAGGATCGTGTCGAGGAGTTCGTCGAGCAGGGCGAGCTTGCCGGAGCGGCCGATGAGGCGGGTCGGCTCCTCCTTCAGGTACTGCGCGGGGTGGTTGCAGATCTGCTTGAGCGAGGCCAGCAGCTTCATGATCAGTCCGCGGCGCGCGATGCCCTCGGAGGCCTCGATGAACGCCATGGTCTCGCGTACCGCCGCCTCGTACAGCGTGGCCTGTTCGCGGGTGAGGAAGACGGGGTGGTCGGTCTCCGTCTTGGGCGGCAGCTCCGGGGCGATGCCCGGATCGGACTTCTTGCGGCGCAGCAGGAACGGCCTGACCAGCCGGGAGAGGCGCTCGATCGCTTCCTCGTTCCCGAGTCCTGCCGCGGTGCCGGTGTTCTCGACGATCCGGGCGTGCCGGGCACGGAACGCCTTGAGGGGGCCGAGCAGCCCGGGGGTGGTCCAGTCGAGCAGGGCCCAGAGCTCGGAGAGGTTGTTCTCCACGGGGGTGCCGGTGAGGGCGATCCTGGCCGGGGCCGGGATGGTGCGCAGCGCCTTCGCGGTGGACGAGTGCGGATTCTTCACGTGCTGCGCCTCGTCGGCGACGACAAGTCCCCAGCTGTGCCGGGCGAGTTCGGCGGCACTGGACCGCATCGTTCCGTACGTGGTGAGGACGAAGCCGTCGTCGGGGTCGTCGAGCGTGCGGTCGGCGCCGTGGAAGCGGCGGACGGGAACACCCGGGGCGAAGCGGTTGATCTCCCGGTGCCAGTTGCCCAGGAGGGAGGCGGGGCAGATCACCAGGGTGGGTGCGGGGTGCGATCGGCGCAGATGCAGGGCGATGACGGTAATGGTCTTGCCGAGTCCCATGTCGTCGGCGAGGCAGCCGCCGAGGCCGAGCGATGTCATCCGGTCGAGCCAGGCCAGGCCGCGCAGTTGGTAGTCGCGGAGCGTGGCGTCCAGCCCGGGCGGCGGCTCGATGGTGGCGTCGTCGGCGAGGATGCGGGTGCGGAGTTCGGCGAGGGCACCGGCGGGCACCGCCTCGACCTGTTCGCCGTCCACCTCCGCGCTGCCGGTCAGCGCGACTGCGAGGGCGTCCACCGGGTCGAGCAGGCCGAGCTCACGCTTGCGTGCCTTGCGTACGAGCGCGGGGTCGACGACGACCCACTGGTCCCGCAGGCGCACCACCGGGCGGTGTGCCTCCGCGAGGATGTCCATCTCCCGCTCGGTGAGCTGCTCGTCGCCCAGCGACAGCTGCCAGTTGAAGGAGAAGAGCTGCTCGGCGTCGAAGAACGAGGTGCCGTCGGTGGCCGAGCCGGGCGCGGGCCGTACGACGGCGGCAGCCGTGAGGGAGCGGACGAGTTCGCGCGGCCAGTGGACGCTCACGCCTGCTGCCGCCAGCCGCGCCCCGGCGTCGCTCAGCAGCTCGTACAGCTCGTCCTCGGTGAGGGCGAGCACGTCGGGGACCGGCAGGTCCAGCAGCCGTTCCAGCGGCGCCCAGACGCGGGCGGCGCGGCGCAGTGCGAGCACGGCGTCGATCCTGGCCCGCGGCCCGAACGGTTCTCCGCCACCGCCGTTCCACAGTGCGGCGGCGTCGATGACGTACGTCGGGTCGGCCAGGCTGTGCACCTGCGTGATCGCCGCGGCGGCATGCCGCGCGCCGCCGCGGTGAATGTCCGCGGTGTCTTCGGTGGAATCGTCGGCGTCGGGGCCGCCGTACGTGTCGGCGGTGTCGAAGAGTTCGTACGCCGACAGGTCGAGCCGGAGCGACACCCGCACCCCCGCGTCCAGACCGGCAGCGACCTCGGCGGCCCAGTCGCGGGCGCGGGGCAGATGCTGGGCCTCGCGGGCCGCGAAGGGGTCCCCCATCGCGTACGCCGCCGCGGGTGTCCGGGGCAGGGTGTCGGCGACCGCGTCGAGGAACGCACCGACCAGCGACTCGGGGTCCGGGAGCTGAAGCGGTGTGCGGTCCGGGAGCGGGACGGCATGCGCCTCGGGCGGCATGGCAGCGGCGATCGCACGCAGATGGGCGATGTCCTCCGCGTCGCGCGGACCGGCCCGCCAGGCGTCGTGGTCCTCGGCCGTCAGACCGGGGACCAGCCGGCCGCGCGCCACCAGGTTGAGCCCATGGAGTGCGGCCGCTCCCCAGCATCGGGCGGCCGGATGAGCGGACTGCCGGTGCCGGGCGCGGACCAGCAGGGGCAGGGCGTCGGCGACGGGCAGCAGGACGGCGGGCACGGCGCGGACACGGACCTCACCCTGCTGCCCATGACGTCGCACGACAGTGATCTCGGCGCCCTCGGCCGGCCCCGGCTCGACCTCCGGAAGCGGACCGTCGTCCGGGTCCCAGAAGGCGACTCGCCCGTCCCGCGGCAGCGAGGCGGGCAGGAAGACGGCAGCGCACCGCAGGAAGCGAGCCATGGCCGCGTCCTGCGCGTCCTGGTGCACACGCCCTGCCGAGGTCATCGCACCCCTCCCGTCCCGCGCTCGATCGTCTGATCTCACTGACTCCGCGAGTCTAGGCGGGGGGTCTGACAACCGGTCCTCGGCCGGTATTCGCTCAGGTCAGTGCCTGGCGAGTGGCTTCGGGCGGGCGGCCCGCGTGGGCCCGGAGGCCACCGGCGCGGCGGCAGGTGCAGGCGCAGGCGCGTCCGCAGGCACCACGGGCGGCACCTGTTGCGGCTGCGGCTCCGGCTGCGGTTGTTCTTGCTGCGGCGGCTGCGGTTGTTGTTGCGGTTGCTGCTGCACCTGTCCGGGCTGCTGCGCCCGCTCCAGGAAGCGGAGCAGTTCCACCGGGAACGGCAGCACCAGTGTGGAGTTCTTCTCCGCCGCGACCGCGACCACGGTCTGCAGCAGTCGCAGCTGCAGCGCGGCCGGCTGGGCGGACATCTGGGCGGCCGCTTCGGCCAGTTTCTTCGATGCCTGCAGCTCCGCGTCCGCGTTGATGACCCGCGCGCGCCGCTCGCGGTCGGCCTCGGCCTGGCGCGCCATGGAGCGCTTCATCGTCTCCGGCAGCGATACGTCCTTGATCTCCACCCGGTCGATCTGGACGCCCCAGCCCACCGCAGGGCTGTCGATCATGAGCTCCAGTCCCTGGTTCAGCTTCTCCCGGTTGGACAGCAGGTCGTCGAGGTCGCTCTTGCCGATGATGGACCGCAGGGATGTCTGCGCCATCTGCGACACCGCGAACCGGTAGTCCTCGACCTCCACGACCGCGCTCGCCGCGTCGACCACCTTGAAGTAGATGACCGCATCCACCCGCACCGTCACGTTGTCCCTCGTGATGCCGTCCTGTGCGGGCACGGGCATCGTCACGATCTGCATATTGACCTTCCGCAGCCGCTCGATGCCGGGAAGGATCATGGTGAATCCGGGGCCGCGCACATCGTTGCGCAGCCTGCCGAGCCGCAGCACGACGCCCCGTTCGTACTGCTTCACGACCCGCGCCGCGGCCATCGCGTAGACCACACCCACGGACGCCGTCGCCGCTATCGCGACCACCAGTTCTTCGACCATGACGGCCCCCTGAAAGCCAGAAACGCCTGATTCGCGCCGTTATTACCACGTTATGCCCATTAAGTACACCGGGCGAACCCCGACCCACGGGATGATCACCCGGCAGGCCCCGCACCGGATGCCGGGGCGGCCGGGAGAGGGCAGGGTGACCATCGTCAGCACCTGACGTACGGACGAGCCGGACGAGACAGACGAGGACCCGCCCATGCCCGTGATCGCTCACCGACGCCGCCGTCTCGGCATCGCAGCCGGGACCGCGCTCCTGACCCTCACCGTCGCCGGCTGTTCAGGCCTCGGTCGCACCGCGGTCGGGCCGGTCACCTACGTCACCGAGCGGGATGCCGTGATCACGTTGAACAGCCCCTCGGTGAAGGGCTGCCACCGGCTCTTCCCGGGTGCCAAAGCAGTGGTGAACGGGACCCTGATCGACATCATCCTGTACCGGACACGAGACTGCACGGGCCCGGGGACGACGTATCTCGCCACCACGTTCACCGATGTGAACGCAGCGACCTCCCTCCCCTGGCGCAGCTTCAGCACGGTTCACTGACCGCGGTGGCGGCGAGCCGCCGCAGCCCGGCACCGAGGCGCATCCGCGGGACGCTGTTCGGTGCCGGGCTGCGGCAGTGGACGTACGGAGGCCCGCTCGCCCTACGCGCGCCTGCGGATGAGCGCGACCAGCTGTGCCGTTCTGCCCCGCTGCTCCCGGGCGATCAGGACGACCAGCCCGATGAGCAGTGCGGGCATGATCGCGTTCACCGGGTCGAGCAGCGTCAGTTGGACGATGGAGGCGCCGGCCAGCAGTGCGGCGAAAGCCATCGCCGCGACGCCGGACAGCAGGGGTACCAGCAGGGCGATGGCGCCTGCCATCTCCAGGGCGCCGATGAGGTACATCGCACCATGGCTCCAGCCCATGCGGTCGAAGGACTCGATCGCGGTTTCATGGGCGATCAGCTTGGCGAACGCGCTGAAGGCGAAGAACAGGGCGAGTACGACCCGCGCGACGGTCAGCGCGACCGCACCGCGGCTGCGTGCCGTGTTCTCCGTCGTGGCGTCAGTGGTCGTCGCGTTCGTCGCCGTCGTGATCTCGGACATCGGGGTCTCCTCGAAGAAGCGTCGCGTGGTGTCGCGTACACAGGGGCAGACCCCGCCGCCGTCCGAAACTCATCGCATGACCCTAGGCGGGCAGGGCCCGCACCCACACCCCATCAGCCGTGAGATACCGGTCCACGGCCAGTCCCGCCGCCTCCAGATGCCCCTCGAACTGCTCCTTCGTCAGCTGGCGCGACAGGAAGGTCTGGGTCCATCGCGCATCGTCGAAGACGTACTCCGCGCGCACCGCACACACCTCGTCGCCGACGGGGTCCGCCGAGACGATCCGTACGGTGCAGCCGGACGCATCGACACGCTCCCGCGGCAGATCGGTGTGGTAATCGATGCCCTCACGCTGCAGCAGCACGACGCCACCATCCCTGACATGCCGTCGGCAGGCGCGCAGCATTCCGTCGCGTACCCGGTGTTCGCTCGCATGCACCAGGAACGACGCCAGCATCACCACGTCGAAGGTCTCACCGCCGAGGTCGAGGGACTCGATGGGGCTCTGCACCGTACGCGCGCACCGTACGTGTTCCAGCATCTCCGGCGACTCGTCCACGGCCGTGACCTCGAAGCCGCGCTCGACCAGCGCATGGGTCACACGGCCCGCCCCGCAGCCGAGTTCGAGAATGCTCGCACCGGCGGGTACCGCCGCCGCGATCACATCCGGTTCGCCGCCGACGGAAAGCCGTCTGTACAGCTCGACCGCGCAACCGTCCGGAGTGATCGAGCCGGGTCCCGTCCCTGAATATCCCTCACGCACACGTCGTCCGCTCATATACAGCCGAACGAACGGCCGTTGGGCGCGGTTCCCGGCACGCGGCGCCCTCCCGCGCCGGGCTCCTCGCCGCCCGGTGTCCGTCAGCACACCGGATAGCGCTCCTGCGGCCACGCCACCGCCTGCTCGAACTCCAGGCACAGATCATCCGCCAGCTCGGCGATCACGGCCCGTCCCTCCGTCAGCACGAGCCAGGAGGACGGGAGTTGCACGTCACCGTGGTGAGCGCCGAGCAGATTGCCGCAGACCGAGCCGGTGGAGTCGCTGTCGCCCGAGTGGTTGACCGAGAGCAACAGCGACTCCGCCACCTCGCCGGCGCCGGGCAACACCAGGGCGCAGTACACGGCGATGGCGAGGGCCTCCTCGGCCACCCAGCCCGCCCCCAGCGACTCCACCTTCTCGGCGGTCGGCGCCCCCTGCGCGGCCAGGTCGACGGCCGCGCGCAGCACCGCCGTGGTCTCCTCGTGCCCCGGGTGGCGAGCCAGCAGCTCCATGGCGCGCAGTACGGCGCCCGCCATCGAGTCGCCCTCCAGCAGATGGGCGATGATCGCGGCGAGGGCCCCGGCGGCGAACGCACCGGTCGGATGCCCATGGGTGATCTGGGCACAGCGGGCGGCGAGCGCGAAGCCGGTCGCCGCTCCCTCGCCGATCAGGCCGAAGGGCGCGGACCGCATCACCGTGCCGCACCCCTTGGACCCGGTGTTGACCGGACCCGGCAGGCCGATCGGTCCCGTCGGGTCGGGGATGTGGCCGGCCGCGAGACCGGTGAGGCAGGCGTTGCCGGGGGCCCGGCGGGCGTACAGGAAGCGCTGCTGCCGCAGCCACCCGGTCCGTACGAGGTCGTCCCCGCCGCGGGCGGGCGGCGCCGGATGGTTCTGGGTGTCGAGCCAGCGCAGATAGGCGTTGCGGACCATCGCGGTCTCGGCGCCGCCTATCCCCTTCGACATGGCCCGGGAGTGCGCCCTGATCAGCCCTTCCGCGGTGAACAGGGTCATCTGCGTGTCGTCGGTGACCCGGCCGACGGCCCCGTCCCCGTCCGTGACAGGTTCCCGGACACCCTGCTCCCCGTACGCCCGGCGGATACCGGCGAGCGACAGGAATTCCACCGGGTTTCCCAGGGCGTCCCCGATCGCACCGCCGAGCAGCGACCCGCGGACCCGGGCCCGGCGGGTGGCGCTGTGCCCCCATGGTGTGCCGTTCACGGACGGTCCCCCACATTCTGTCGTCGTCGTTACTCAAAACCGCCGCCGCGGGTCCATCCTGGGAGGAGAGGCGATCACCATGCGTACCGGTAATGAACCGATGACCGCACGTAGCCCGCTGCGCCTGCGGCTGTGCCTGAGTCTATGGGGCATGGCCTGGGCGGTCTTCGGCCTGACAGCCTTCAGCCTGGTCGACCGCCCGGGTTGGGCCGCGGCCTGCGGTCTGCTCCTTCTGCTGACGCTGGTGGATCTGGCAGTGATCGTCCACCACATCCACCAGGGCCCGCACTACCAGCCGGGCCGCAACATCCCCCCGTACGAACCGGACCACGGTGGACGCGGCCGGTACGGGCACTGACCTCCGGGTCCCGGCGCGGGGCTCCGTCATCAGGAACAGGAATCAGGGACAGGTCGGTAGGCGCAGACGTCGATGCCGCACAGCCCCGGCCCGCGTACGGGCAGGCCTGCGTCACCGCTCCGCAGGACCGGATCCGGCCCCGATCGGAGCCCCGGAGGGCCCGTCCTGAGAGCCGTGATCCTCCTGGACGGGACCGTGGCGTCAGCCGTCCGTGTCGAAGCGGGCCGCTAGCAGATACTCCGGGTTCGGGTCGAGTGCGGCGGCCAGCCGGAAGTGACGCACGGCCTGTTCCGAACGGCCGGAGCGCTGGAAGGTACGGGCCAGCGCGAAGTGCGCGAACGCGTTGTCCGGTTCGCGCTCCAGGACTAGTTCGAATTCCAGCTCGGCCGGGCGCAGTTGGGCGGCGGCGAAGAAGGCGCGTGCGCGCAGCAGACGGGCGGCCGTGTTCTCCGGATGGGCCGCGATCACCGAGTCCAGCAGCTTGACCGCGCCCCGCGGGTCGCGCGCGGCCAGCAGGCGTTCGGCCGCGCGGAAGTCGATGACATGGGTTTCCGGGGTCCTCTCGGGCACGGTCGCATCCTTCCCTTCGTCAACGCGTTTCCAACGTCCGGCCTGGTGCCGGTATTCCGGTCGGTGGACCGGCCCGCGGCGGCCCGCCGCGTCAGTCCCGTCCGGACGCGGCAGCGGCCCGCTGCGTCAGTTCCTCCCAGACCTTGCGGACCTGTGGCTCCAGCGCCTCCAGCGGTCCGTCGTTGTCGACGATCAGATCGGCGACGGCCCGTCGCTGCTCGCGGGTGGCCTGCGCGGCCATCCGGGCGCGGGCCTCGGGCTCCGTCATGCCGCGCAGCCGTACGAGCCGGTCGAGCTGGGTCCCTGGGGCGGCGTCCACGACGACGACCAGGTCGTAGAGCGGGGCGAGTCCGTTCTCGGTGAGGAGGGGGACGTCGTGGACGACGACGGAGTCGGGGCCCGCCGCCCCCTCCAGTTCGGCGGAGCGGGCGCGGACCAGCGGGTGGACGATCGCGTTGAGCGTGGCGAGCCGGTCGGCGTCGGAGAAGACGATGGAGCCGAGCTTCGGCCGGTCCAGGGTGCCGTCGGCGGTGAGGATGCCGTCGCCGAAGGCCTCGACGACGGCCGCTAGTCCGGGGGTTCCGGGCTCGACGACCTCGCGCGCGATCCGGTCGGCGTCGATCAGTACCGCTCCGTACGAGACGAACAGTCGTGACACTTCGCTCTTGCCGGCGCCGATTCCGCCGGTCAGGCCCACTTTCAGCATGGTCGAGAGATTAGCCCCGCCTCCGGGCGCGGTCATGGCCCGGTCACGCCGTCCGGGCCGGCGGTCAGCCGTCGCCCTCCCGCTCGGCGAGGAACCGTTCGAATTCGAGGCCGATCTCGTCGGCGGACGGCAGGTCGACCGGTTCCGCGACCAGGTTGCCGCGCGCCTCGGAGCCCGCGAGCGCGTCGAACTGGTGCTCAAGCCCCTCGACGAGCGAGACGAGCTCCTCGTCTCCCTGGTCGATCTGGCGGTCGATCTCCGTCTGCGTGCGGTGGGCCTCCGTGCGCAGGGAGTGCGCGATGCCCGGCAGAACCAGGCCGGTCGCGGCCGTGATCGCCTCCAGTGCGGTGAGCGCGGCGTCAGGGTACGCGGAGCGGGCGACGTAGTGCGGCACATGGGCGGCGACGCCGAGGACGTCGTGACCGGCCTTCATCAGCCGGTACTCCACCAGTGCCTCGGCGGAGCCGGGGACCTGTGCCTCGTCGAAGGGGCTGCGGTGGCCGGGCATCAGGTCCGTGCGGTTGCCGTGCGGCGTGATGCCGACCGGCCGGGTGTGCGGGACGCCCATCGGGATGCCGTGGAAGCTGACGGCGAGACGCACCCCCAGCCGCTCGACGATCTGCTCGACGGCGGAGGCGAACCTCTCCCACTCCACGTCCGGCTCGGGCCCGGAGAGCAGCAGGAAGGGCGCCCCGGTGGCGTCCTGGACCACCCGGACGTCCAGCGTCGGGGTCTCGTACGCCGCCCAGCGGTCACGCCGGAAGGTCAGCAGCGGGCGCCGTGCGCGGTAGTCGACGAGCCGGTCGTGGTCGAAACGGGCCACGACCTGGTGCGGCAGTGTCTCGAGGAGGCCGTCCACGATCTGCTCGCCGGTCTCACCCGCGTCGATGTACCCCTCGAAGTGGTAGAGCATGACCAGGCCGGCCGACTCCTGGGCGAGCGCCATGTCGACGACGGCCAGGCCCTTCGGCTCCCATTCGTACAAACTCTGCGGATCAAGCACGGTTACCGCTCCTCCTCGTATTCCTGGGGAAGAACGCCCGGCGGGGCACAGGCATTCCCAGCCTGTGCCCTTTCACAGGGTGGTTACGCCAGAACGCGCGCGTGCAGTGCGGTGACCGCCTTCGGTGCGGAGGTGGACGCTCCGTGATGCCAGGCAAGGGCCTGACCGACATCACGGTCACCCCGTAGAACCGGACCCCGGACACGAGTGAGGCCCGCTCCCTGGGGGGAGCGGGCCTCACTTGTCAGCTACTGCAGTCGATGACCGACCGGAGGGTCAGAGCGTCAGCTCTGGCCGCCCGCCAGCTTCTCGCGCAGGGCAGCCAGGGCCTCGTCCGACGCCAGGGCGCCGGAGTTGTCCGCGGACTCCGAGGAGTACGAGCCGCCGCCGGCGCCGGAGGCAGCCGGGGCGCCACCGGCCGGGGCGGCAGCGCCCTCGGCAGCAGCGGCCTCGTCGGCCTCGCGGGACTTGATGACCTGGGCGCGGTGCTGCTCGAAGCGCTCCTGCGCCTCGGCGTACTGCGTCTCCCACGCCTCGCGCTGGGTCTCGTAGCCCTCGAGCCAGTCGTTGGTCTCGGGGTCGAAGCCCTCGGGGTAGATGTAGTTGCCCTGGTCGTCGTAGGACGCGGCCATGCCGTACAGGGTCGGGTCGAACTCGACCGAGGCGGCGTCGGCGCCGAACGCCTCGTTGGCCTGCTTCAGCGAGAGGCTGATGCGACGGCGCTCGAGGTCGATGTCGATGACCTTGACGAAGATCTCGTCGTTGACCTGGACGACCTGCTCCGGGATCTCCACGTGGCGCTCGGCCAGCTCGGAGATGTGGACCAGACCCTCGATGCCCTCGTCGACGCGCACGAACGCACCGAACGGAACGAGCTTCGTGACCTTACCGGGAACGACCTGCCCGATCTGGTGCGTACGGGCGAACTGCTGCCACGGGTCTTCCTGCGTCGCCTTGAGCGACAGCGAAACACGCTCGCGGTCCATGTCGACGTCGAGAACCTCGACGGTGACTTCCTGGCCGACCTCGACAACCTCGGAGGGGTGGTCGATGTGCTTCCAGGACAGCTCGGAGACGTGCACGAGACCGTCGACGCCACCGAGGTCCACGAAGGCACCGAAGTTGACGATCGAGGAGACGACGCCGGAGCGGACCTGACCCTTCTGCAGGGTCGTGAGGAAGGTCTGACGGACCTCGCTCTGGGTCTGCTCGAGCCAGGCACGGCGGGACAGGACCACGTTGTTGCGGTTCTTGTCCAGCTCGATGATCTTGGCCTCGAGCTCCTTGCCCACGTAGGGCTGGAGGTCGCGGACACGACGCATCTCGACGAGCGACGCGGGAAGGAAGCCGCGGAGGCCGATGTCGAGGATGAGACCACCCTTGACGACCTCGATGACGGTACCGGTGACGATGCCGTCTTCTTCCTTGATCTTCTCGATGGTGCCCCAGGCACGCTCGTACTGAGCGCGCTTCTTCGAGAGGATCAGGCGGCCTTCCTTGTCCTCCTTCTGGAGAACCAGGGCCTCGATCTCGTCGCCGACCTTGACGACCTCGTTCGGGTCGACGTCGTGCTTGATCGAGAGCTCGCGGCTCGGGATGACGCCTTCGGTCTTGTAACCGATGTCGAGGAGAACCTCGTCCCGGTCAACCTTGACGATGACACCGTCAACGATGTCGCCGTCGTTGAAGTACTTGATCGTCTCGTCGATCGCCGCGAGGAACGCGTCCGCGTCGCCGATGTCGTTGACCGCAACCTGCGGAGTGGTGGCGGTGGTCTCGGTGCTGCTCGTCATGTGGGAAAGGGCTCCGGTACGGACAGTGAGTCGTAGGTACTGCTACGCCGAGAGCCCGTATCGCCTCTGCAGAAGCCGGACAGCCGAGGAAGCGCCCGACCCGGCGAGCGGGAGGCGCCTCGTGAACCGAGGGGACATACAACAGACGCAAGCGCGGCCTGCTAGGTCTGAGGCGCGCAGGCTCGCAGCGCAACTTGTAGCATACGGGGGCAGCCGGGCAGGGTCAATGCGCGAACGCGCACACGGGGGACACAGGGGCCCATACCCGGCACAATCCATGTTCCCCGAGGCCACATCCGTCCCGGCCGTGTTGCGTGGGTACGGTTCCGTACTCACAGGTACCCCTAGGTACGTACCGCGTGCGGTGGGGTGAAGGCAAACTACAACGACGGACACGATGAGCCAAGAGATCTACACCACCGAACCGGAAGCGACCCGCCGCAGCGCCGGCGAAGCGGAGAGCAGCCGGGCAAGTCGCGGCTGGTGGGACCGGAACGCCGACGAGTACCAGAGCGACCACGGCGCCTTTCTCGGCGACGACCGATTCGTCTGGGGCCCGGAGGGTCTCGACGAGGCCGAGGCCGGCCTGCTCGGCCCCGCGGAGTCGCTGAGCGGCCTGGACATCCTGGAGATCGGTGCGGGCGCGGCGCAGTGCTCGCGCTGGCTGGCCGCCCAGGGTGCCCGTCCCGTCGCCCTCGACCTCTCCCACCGCCAGCTCCAGCACGCGCTGCGGATCGGCGACGAGGTGCCGCTGGTGGAGGCGGACGCCGGAGTGCTGCCGTTCCGGGACGGCTCCTTCGACCTGGCCTGCTCCGCCTATGGCGCGGTGCCGTTCGTCGCCGACCCCGTACAGGTCTTCCGCGAGGTGCACCGGGTGCTGCGCCCGGGGGGCCGCTGGGTCTTCTCGGTGACGCATCCGATCCGCTGGGCGTTCCCGGACGAGCCCGGGCCCGAGGGCCTGTCCGTCGCGGCCTCCTACTTCGACCGCACCCCGTACGTCGAGCAGGACGAGCAGGGCAACGCCGTGTACGTCGAGCACCACCGGACCGTGGGCGACCGGGTGCGGGACGTGGTGGCCGGCGGGTTCCGCCTGGTCGACCTGGTCGAACCGGAGTGGCCCGCCTGGAACAACCAGGAGTGGGGCGGCTGGTCCCCGCTGCGCGGAAACCTGATCCCGGGCACGGCAATCTTCGTCTGCGTACGGGACTGAGCTCCGGCCGGCACGGCTGAGCGGCTGTCGGGCTACCTCTGATCGGGCGGTCGAAGGCAGCCCGACAGCCCCTGAGCCCTGGTCGTACGCGACCGGCCGCTCCCGCCGTACGGGCCCGGGCACCCGTCGTACGACACTGGGGGCGTGATCCGTAGCGACGCCCTCGACCGGCTGCCCGTCCGTACCGCCGTGCCCGCGCTCCGGCAGGCGCTCGACGACCGGGGTGTCGCGGTGCTCTGCGCACCGCCCGGCACCGGCAAGACGACGCTGGTCCCGCTGGTCCTCGCCGGCCTGGTCGGCGACGGCCCCGCGCGCCGCGTGGTGGTTGCCGAACCGCGCCGGATCGCGGCCCGCGCGGCGGCCCGGCGCATGGCGTGGCTCCTCGGGGAGCAGACCGGGGAGCGTGTGGGGTTCACGGTCCGCGGAGAGCGTGTGGTGGGGCGCGGCACGGTGGTGGAGGTGGTGACCACCGGTGTGCTCCTGCAACGGCTCCAGCGCGACCAGGAGCTCGCCGGGGTCGATGCGGTGATCATCGACGAGTGTCATGAACGGCATTTGGACGCGGACACGGTCGCCGCCTTCCTCCTCGACGTACGGGAGGCGATCCGGCCCGATCTGCGGTTGGTCGCCGCGTCGGCGACGACGGACGCGGAGGGGTGGGCGCGGCTGCTCGGCGATGCGCCGGTGGTCGAGGCGCAGGGCGTGTCGCACCCGGTGGAGGTGGTGTGGGCGCCGCCGGTGAGGCCGGTCGGGCCGCCGCACGGGATGCGGGTCGACCCGGCGCTGCTGACGCATGTCGCCTCGGTGGTGCGCCGGGCGCTCGCCGAGCGGGACGGCGACGTGCTCTGCTTCCTGCCCGGGGTCGGTGAGATCGGCCGGGTGGCCGGACAGCTGGCGGGGGTGCCCGCCGAGGTTCTGCAGGTGCACGGGCGGGCACCGGCCGCGGTGCAGGACGCGGTGCTGTCGGGCTCGTCCGAGGGGCGCCGGGTGGTGCTGGCGACCTCCGTCGCGGAGTCGTCGCTGACGGTGCCGGGGGTGCGGATCGTCGTCGACTCGGGCCTGGCCAGGGAGCCGCGTACCGATCATGCCCGCGGACTGAGTGCGCTGACGACCGTGCGGGCCTCGCAGGCCACCGGGAGGCAGCGGGCGGGCCGGGCGGGGCGTGAGGCGCCGGGCGCGGTGTACCGGTGCTGGGAACAGGCGGAGGACGGGCGGCTCGCCCGGTTCCCGTCACCGGAGATCAAGGTGGCCGATCTGGCGGCGTTCGCCCTGCAGGCGGCCTGCTGGGGCGATCCGGACGCGTCGGGGCTGGCGCTGCTCGACCCGCCGCCCGCCGGTGCGATGGGGGCGGCCCGCGAGGTCCTGACGGCCGTCGGCGCGGTGGGCGCGGTCGGCCGGGTGACCGACCGGGGCGTACGGATGTCGCGGCTCGGCCTGCATCCCCGGCTCGCCCGCGCGCTGCTGGACGGCGCGGCCGAGGTCGGCGGGCGCCGGGCGGCGGAGGTGGTGGCGCTGCTGAGCGAGGAGCCGCCGCGGGAGTACGGGGACGACCTGGCGGTGGCGCTGCGTACCGCCCGGCGGGGCGGCGACGGCTACGCGGCGCGCTGGCGGCAGGAGGTACGACGGCTGTCGTCGTCCCTGGAAGGCGCCCGCGAGGGTTCCGGCACGGACGATGCCGCCGCCGGCCTGGTGGCCGCGCTGGCGTTCCCGGAGCGGGTGGCGCGGGCCCGCGGCGAAGGAACGTTCCTGATGGCGTCGGGGACGGGCGCGGAGCTGCGGGACGGATCGCGGCTGCGCAGCGCACCCTGGCTGGCCGTCGCGGTCGCTGACCGCCCGGCGCACGCCGCGTCCGCACGGGTGCGGCTCGCAGCCGTCATCGACGAGGACACGGCGCGGCTGGCCGCCGGGCATCTGCGGTTCGCGGGCGAGGAGGTCCGATGGGACGGCCGGGACGTGGTTGCCCGCTCCGTGGAACGCCTGGGCGCTGTCGAACTGTCCGTGCGCGCGCTGAAGCAGCCGGACCCCGCGCTGGTGCGGGCAGCGCTCGTCGACGGGTTGCGGCGCGAGGGGCTCGGCCTGCTGCGCTGGACCCGGGAGACCGAGCAGCTGCGCGAGCGGCTCACCTTCCTGCACCGGGAGCTGGGGGTTCCGTGGCCCGCGATGTCGGACGTTGCGCTGCTGTCACGTACCGAGGAATGGCTGGAGCCCGAGTTGTCACGGGCCCGCCGCCGCTCCGACCTGGCCCGCATCGACGCCGGGCAGGCGTTGCGGCGGCTCCTGCCGTGGGCGACGGGCGAGGCGGCCCGGCTGGACGAGCTGGCGCCCGAGCGGATCGAGGTGCCGAGCGGGTCCCGGATCCGGGTCGAGTACGGCGGGGCGCAGCCCGTGCTCGCGGTGAAGCTCCAGGAGCTGTTCGGTCTCACCGGGACACCGGAGGTGGCCGGGGTGCCGGTCCTCGTGCACCTGCTCTCCCCCGCCGGCCGCCCGGCGGCGGTCACCGCCGATCTGGCGTCGTTCTGGCAGGACGGATACCGGGCGGTGCGGGCGGAGCTGCGCGGCCGCTATCCGAAGCATCCGTGGCCGGAGGACCCGACGACGGTCGCGGCGACCCGGTACACCTCGGCGCGGCTCAGGCGGGAGTAGGCGCCGGATCCGGGGCACGCGCGGTCGCCGCCTCCGGCTCCCGGCCGTCCGGCCGCCGGGACCGCGCCTCCAGCCACAGCGCGAGTGCCAGCAGCCCGGCGGCAAGGATCAGGAAACCCCGGGGCAGGTACGAGGTGAGCAGCAGGATCAGCACACGCTGGGACTTGACCAGCGCGACGGTGGACTCGATGTAGTCCTCGCGCATCTTCACGTGTCCGGCGAACGCGGTGACCGTGTCCTCGGGCATTCCCATCGCCTTCGCGTTGCGCAGCTCCTCCTTGTGGATCTCCTCGCCGTTGACGGGCGCGCCGGTGACCGGGTCGACCCAGAACATCCGCTTGGTCGCGTACCAGCGGTTCATGCCCGTCTTGGCGACCTGTGCGGCGGTCACGCCCTCGATCGGCATCTTCTTCGGCATCGGGACCTTGGTCCACGGAATCGTCTTCTCGAAGTAGTAGACGTCCATGCCGCGGAACGTCCGGGTGCCCCTGTAGTGGATCGGCGAGCTGGTGCGGGTCTGAGCGTCGAAGTACTCGTAGTCGCGCTTCTCGGTGAGGAACGGCCATTTGAACTCGATGCCCTCGCGCTCGACGGGGTCGCCGTCGACGCTCTCGCCGGTGGCGTGGACGGGGGCCTGGCTGTGCGCGTCGAAGATGTAGCGCTCGGGGATCTGCGAGACCATCGCGCCGTTCGGGTCGACCACGTAGCTGAGGGTGTCCCAGACGACGACGTCGCGGCCGGCGCTGCGCTCGATCTTCTCGGACTCCTCCACATTGCCCTTGAGGGTCTGCACGATGGTGACCTTGGGGACCTGCTTGACCTTCATGCCGTCGTTGTAGTCGAGGAGCGTGGCGGGCTTCGCCTCCAGAACCACCTCCTGGTACTGGCTCGGCGGGATCTTCGCCAGCCTCGGGAAGGCGTACCAGCGCAGCAGTGGCGACAGCGCGGCGAAGAAGACGGCGAGGGCCAGGAGTACGAGTCCGGCTCGGCGGCGCATGGCGTCCTCCCTCTACTTCTTGGGTCCGGGGACGGTGGTCAGCAGAGGTTTGGGCGAGGTCTCGCCGGGTGGTGCGCCGATCGCGGTGACCGTGAACACGAGGGCGAGGGCCGCGGCCAGCCCGATGGCGGCGGCGATGACGGCACGCATGCTCGGCCTCCCGGAGAGCAGATCTGACAGGGCGTCAGGATTGGGGCACCGTAGCAATGGAGACGCGAGATGAGAACACGTGAAGCAGCCCCTGTGCCGGGTGGTGGCACAGGGGCTGCTTGAGGACGCGGAACGGCTCCGGGGCCGCCGTCAGGCGGCGGGCGCCTCGACGTCGAGCTCGATGACGACGGTGGCACCGCCCTCGGTGGTCAGACGGAGCCTGTACGTGCCCGTGGTGTCGTCGGCGTAGATCTTCGGGAGCGTCAGCGTGCCGTCGGCGCCGGTCTTCAGGTCCGTCAGGGTGCGGACCGTGTTGCCGTCCGCGTCCTTGAAGTACGGGCCCTTGTCGTTCTCCACCGGCGTGTCACCGTCGGTGATCATCGTCGCGGTGACGGCGACACCGGACGCGACCGCACCCCGGTACGTGGCCTTGACCGCGACGGTGTCGGCGAACTCGGCGCCGGGGGCGGCGGTCAGTGCCTTGTCGCCGGTCCTGGCGATCGCGTCGGCCTGGCGGGCCGTCACGGTCGCGGTGTACGGGACGGCCGGCAGCGAACGTCCGGTGGCGATGGCCCGGACCGTGAACCGGCCCGTCTTCTCGCCCGCATGCAGCACCGGAGCCGTCACCGTGCCGTCGGCGCCGGTGGCCAGGGTGACCGCGCTCTTCCCGCCCTCGAAGCGGGCGTCGGTGTCACCGGCGATGGTGAATGTGACGGACACCTTGGCGAGCGGACCGCCCAGACTGTTCTTCGCCCGCACCTTGATCCGTTCGGCGAACGCACCGCCCGCGGTGGCGGTCAGCTTGCTGGTGCCCGCGTTCTCCACGGCGCCGAGGGTCTGCGCCGGATTCGGCTTGGGAGCCGGCTCGGGACTCGTCGAACCGCCGCCCGGCTTCGAAGGCGTCGAAGGCGTCGAAGGCTTCGAAGGCGTCGAAGGCCCCTTCAGGCCCGGCCTCGGGCTCGGGGGCGGGGTCGGGGTCGGGGTCGGCGATGTGCCGGGGTTCGGGCTCGGGTCCGTACCACCGCCGAGGGGCGGCGGGACGACGCCGCTGCCGTCGGGGACCTCGTGCGTGCCGCGCTTGTAGTAGTCGAACCAGGAACGGACCGTACGGAGGTATTCGTTCGAGTGGTTGTAGCTGAGGACCGCCCGGTCGAGATCGGCCGCCACCGCCAGGTCGCGCGACCCGGCGCAGAGATAGCGCCCGGCGGCGAGCGCCGCGTCGTAGATGTTGTTGGGGTCCTTGCGGCCGTCGTCGTTGCCGTCCTGGCCCCACGTCGCCCACGTCGACGGGATGAACTGCATCGGGCCGACCGCACGGTCGTGCGTCGAATCCCCGTCGTACGCCCCGTTGTCGGTGTCCTTGATCATGGCGAAGCCCTGACCGTTGAGGACCGGGCCGAGAATCGGGGAGAACGTGGTGCCGTTCGCGTCGACCCGGCCGCCGCGGGCCTGGCCGGACTCGACCTTCCCGATCGCGGCGAGAAGCTGCCACGGCAGCCGGCAGGCCGCGTCGGTGTCCGCGAGAGACCGCTCGGCCTTCTTGTACGCGGCCAGAACCGAAGCCGGTATGCCCGATTGCGCACTGCCGGTGATCGGCAGATTCGTCGACGTACCGGGCTTGTTGGGGCTGACCAGCGGGGGCAGGTCCGTGTAGTACGGCGAGTTGCCGGTGGCTGCGGGGTCGTCGGACGGTGTGGAACCGGCGGCCGGCTGGTCACCACCGGTGCCGCCGCCGTCCGATGCGAGTACCGCACCGGGGCCCTGCGAGGCGGCCAGTGCCGCCACAGCAACCGCGGCCACCGCAGTGGTGGTCGCCCCTCGGCGCAGTCGGCGGCCGAATTGCGCTGCCATACGTCTGGTCCCTCCCCGTCGACGGCTGCCCGCGCTCCCCAGCGCAAGGACTCAGGCGACCCTACGGCAACTCGTGCCGCTCGAACACAGTGCCCTGACTGTTTCTTACCGGTATTTCACGTTGCAGACCGCAAGTTGTACAGGAGGCGTCGACTGTGCATCGGACGAGCACCGGATCACCGCCGGCGTACTCGCGCATACTTGCCGCCATGCCGTTCACCCTGAGCCATGCCGCAGCCGTCCTCCCGGCGATCCGCCGGAACGGCACCGCGCGCGGGCCGCTCCTCGCCTCGGCACTCGTCGCCGGTTCGTTCGCCCCCGACATGACGTACTACGCGGACACGGCAATCCCCGGTGCCATGGAGTTCGGGGAGGTCACCCATGCGGTGTGGGGTGTGTTCACGGTGGACGTGCTCATCACCGCGGCGCTCGTGGCGCTGTGGCTGCTGCTGCGCGAACCACTGGTGGCACTGCTCCCGCAGCCCTGGCAGGGGCGCGTGCACACCTTCGTACGGGGAGAGCGGCAAGGACCCCGGGGCGCACGGGACGGTGCCTGGTTCGTCCTGTCGGCGGTCCTCGGGGCGGGCAGCCATGTGGTGTGGGACGCGTTCACCCATCACGACCGGTGGGGCACCCGGCTGGTGCCGGTGCTGGGCGAGAGTATCGGCGGCTTTCCGGTGTTCCAGTACGTGCAGTACGGCAGTTCGGCCGTGGCGCTGACCGTCCTCGCCTGGTTCACCGTGTCGGGGCTGCGGCAGGCCGGGACCCGGCCCGCCCCGCCGTCCGTACCCGTCCTCGACCACCGGGACCGGTGGTACGCGGGCGCCCTGCTGAGCCTCTGCGTGCTGCTCGGCGTCGTCCACCGGTGCGCCCGCTGGTACGCGTACTTCGGGCACATCGACACACCGCTGGACATCATCCCCACTGCCTGCTTCGGTGCCGGAGCCGGCCTCGCCGTCGGACTGGTGCTGTACGGGGTGTGGATACGCCTCCGGGAACGGAGGCGGAACCGGCCGCCCACCGGGGCCGGGGATCCCGGCCGCCGGACGGACCTGGTATCGAGCCCGCCCGGCGACTGAGAG
Organism: Streptomyces sp. NBC_00873; assembly: GCF_045207415.1. Taxonomy (NCBI): domain Bacteria; kingdom Bacillati; phylum Actinomycetota; class Actinomycetes; order Kitasatosporales; family Streptomycetaceae; genus Streptomyces; species Streptomyces sp. NBC_00873. The sequence continues at coordinate 6,876,756 of NZ_CP108803.1, read as the reverse complement.
GCGTACGACTGCCGGGACCGCCCCACTCACGTCAGTGCGCGGCGGACTCCCAGTCCGCACCCACGCCGACCGACACATCCAGCGGGGCACGCAGCCGCACCGCCGTCGACATCTCGTGGCGCAGGATCTCCTCCACCTGCTTCCGCTCGCCCTTGGCGATCTCCAGCACGATTTCGTCGTGGACCTGGAGCAGCATCCGGGACTTCAACCGCGCCTCGGTGAGCGCCCGGTCGACCTGGAGCATGGCGACCTTGACGATGTCCGCCGCCGTGCCCTGGATCGGTGCGTTCAGCGCCATCCGCTCAGCCGTCTCGCGGCGCTGCCGGTTGTCGCTGTTCAGGTCCGGGAGGTAGCGGCGGCGGCCGAAGACCGTCTCCGTGTAGCCGGTGGCCCGGGCCTCCTCCACCACCCGGTGCAGATAGTCACGGACCCCGCCGAACCGCTCGAAGTACGTGTCCATCAGACCGCGCGCCTCACCCGCCTCGATGTTCAGCTGCTGCGACAGACCGAACGCGGAGAGCCCGTACGCGAGCCCGTAGCTCATGGCCTTGATCTTGCGGCGCATCTCCGCGTCGACCGCGGACTTGTCGACACCGAAGACCTGCGAAGCGACCGTGGTGTGCAGGTCCTCGCCGGACGTGAACGCCTCGATCAGGCCCGCGTCCTCCGACAGGTGGGCCATCACCCGCAGTTCGATCTGGCTGTAGTCCGCCGTCATCAGTGTCTCGAACCCGTCGCCGACGACGAAGCCGCGCCGGATCGCCCGGCCCTCGTCCGTGCGGACCGGAATGTTCTGCAGATTGGGGTCGGTCGACGAGAGCCGGCCGGTCGCCGCCACCGTCTGGTTGAACGTCGTGTGGATACGGCCGTCCGCCGCAATCGTCTTGACCAGGCCCTCGACCGTCACCCGCAGCTTCGCCTGCTCGCGATGGCGCAGCATGATGATCGGCAGCTCGTGCTCCGTCTGCACCGCCAGCCACGCCAGCGCATCCGCGTCCGTCGTGTAACCCGTCTTCGTCTTCTTCGTCTTCGGCAGCCCCAGCTCACCGAAGAGAACCTCCTGAAGCTGCTTGGGCGACCCGAGGTTGAACTCACGGCCCACCGCGGCGTGCGCCTCCTTCACCGCCTGCTGCACCGCGCCGGCGAACTGCTGCTCCATTCCTTCCAGGTGCTCTCGGTCCGCTGCGATGCCGTACCGCTCCAGGCGGGCCAGCAGTGCGGACGTCGGCAGCTCCATGTCGTGCAGCAGCTCGGCGGCGCCGACCTCCTGCAGCCGCAAGGTGAACGCCTCGCCCAGATCCAGGACCGCACGGGCCTGCGCCATCAGCGCCTCGGCCTCCGCCTGGTCGTCCGCACCGAACGCCAGCTGCCCGTCGGACGCCGCCGCGGGGGCCAGCTCCCGGCCCAGATACTCCACCGACAGGGCGTCCAGCGCGAAGGATCGACGGCCGGGCTTGACCAGATACGCGGCCAGCGCCGTGTCCATCGTGACGCCGCCGATCTGCCAGCCGTGCTCCGGGAAGACCCGCATCGCACTCTTCGCGTTGTGCATGACCTTCGGCTGCCCGGCATCCGCGATCCAGGCGGCGAACGCCCGCTCGTCCGCCTCGTCGAGCCGCGCCGGGTCGAACCACGCCGCCGCCCCGTCCCCCGCGGCCAGCGCGACCTCCGTGACACTGCCGGTGCCCAGCGCCCACGTGTCCACCGAGGCGACACCCAGCGGCTGCCCGCCGTGCTCGGCCAGCCACGGCGCGAGCTCACCCGTACCCAGCACCGCACCGTCCAGCTCGATGCCCGCGGCAGGCGCCGGAGCCTCGGCCTCCGCAGCCCCCGGGTCCACGGCGAGCAGCCGCTCCCGCAGGCTCGGGTTACGGATCTCCAGCACATCCAGCACACCCGTGACCGCCGAGCGGTCGTACGGCGCACGCTCCAGATCCTGCGGAGCCTTCAGCAGCTCCACATCCCGGACCATCTCGGTCAGCCGCCGGTTCAGCTTCACGGACTCCAGATGGTCCCGGAAATTCTGGCCGGCCTTCCCCTTGACCTCGTCGGCGCGCGCGACGAGGTCGTCGAACGAACCGAACTGGTTGATCCACTTCGCGGCCGTCTTCTCCCCGACGCCCGGGATACCCGGCAGATTGTCCGACGGGTCCCCGCGCAGCGCCGCGAAGTCCGGGTACTGCTGCGGCGTCAGCCCGTACTTCTCCTCGACCTTCGCCGGGGTGAACCGCGTCAGTTCCGACACCCCCTTCGTCGGGTACAGCACCGTGACGTTGTCCGTGATCAACTGGAACGAATCCCGGTCACCGGTGACGATCAGCACCTCGAAGCCGGCCGCCTCCGCCTGCGTCGCCAGCGTGGCGATCACATCGTCCGCCTCGAAGCCGTCGACCGCGAAACGATCGGCATGCATCGCGTCCAGCAGCTCGCCGATCAGCTCGACCTGCCCCCTGAACTCGTCCGGCGTCTTCGAACGGGTCGCCTTGTACTCCGGGAACTCCTGCGACCGCCACGTCTTGCGCGAGACATCGAAAGCCACCGCGAAATGCGTGGGCGCCTCGTCACGCAGCGTGTTCGCCAGCATCGACGCGAAGCCGTACACCGCGTTCGTCGGCTGCCCCGCCCCCGTCGTGAAATTCTCCGCAGGCAGCGCAAAGAACGCCCGGTACGCCAGGGAGTGCCCGTCCATCAGGAGCAGGCGCGGTCGGTTGTCTGCCGTCTTCTTCGATGCCGTCTCAGCCACGCCCCCGATCCTGCCACGGACCACCGACAATCCGGACCGCGCACCACTCGCCCGGCACACGCCCGGCGCCACGTGACACGATCGAGCAAAGGAACAACCACAGGAACGCATGCAGCGACACCGCGCAGGTTCGCAGCTGGCTCAAAGGGGAGCAGACATGGCCACCAAGCCGCCCACCGGTGACCCGGTCCAGGACGCACCACACGTCGAACCGGCCCAGCACGCCGCCGCCGGACTGCCCGCTGTCGCCCACAGCCTGCGCATCGCCCAACAGCAGATGGGCGTCCGCCGCGCCACACAGACCCTCCTCAAGGTCAACCAGAAAGACGGCTTCGACTGCCCCGGCTGCGCCTGGCCCGAGGGCGACAAACGGCACACCGCCGAATTCTGCGAGAACGGCGCCAAGGCCGTCGCCGAAGAAGCCACCCTGCGCCGCGTCACCCCCGACTTCTTCGCCGCCCACCCCGTGGCCGACCTGGCCACCCGCAGCGGCTACTGGCTCGGCCAGCAGGGCCGCATCACCCAGCCGATGTACCTGCCCGAAGGCGCCGACCGGTACGAAGCGGTGACCTGGGAACACGCCTTCGACATCATCGCCGGGGAACTGCGCGCCCTCGGCTCCCCCGACGAAGCGCTCTTCTACACCTCCGGCCGCACCAGCAACGAGGCCGCGTTCCTGCTCCAGCTGTTCGCCCGCGAATTCGGCACCAACAACCTGCCGGACTGCTCCAACATGTGCCACGAGTCCTCCGGCTCCGCCCTAACGGAGACCATCGGCATCGGCAAGGGCAGCGTCTCCCTCGAGGACCTCCACCAGGCCGATCTGATCATCGTCGCCGGACAGAACCCCGGCACCAACCACCCCCGGATGCTCTCCGCCCTGGAGAAGGCCAAATCCGCAGGCGCCAGGATCATCTCGGTGAACCCGCTGCCCGAAGCCGGCCTGGAACGGTTCAAGAACCCGCAAACACCCCAGGGCATGATCAAGGGCACCGCCCTCAACGACCTCTTCCTGCAGATCCGCATCGGCGGCGACCAGGCCCTCTTCCGGCTCCTCAACAAGATGATCCTGGAGACCGAAGGCGCCGTCGACGACACCTTCGTACGCGAACACACCCACGGGTACGAGGAATTCGCCGCCGCCGCCCGCGCCGCCGACTGGGACGAGACCCTCACCGCCACCGGACTCGACCGCGCCACCATCGAGCAGGCCCTCACCATGATCCTCGCCTCGAAGCGCACCATCGTCTGCTGGGCCATGGGCCTCACCCAGCACAAACACTCCGTCCCCACCATCCGCGAAGTCGTCAACTTCCTCCTGCTCCGCGGCAACATCGGACGGCCCGGCGCCGGAGTCTGCCCCGTCCGCGGCCACTCCAACGTCCAGGGCGACCGCACCATGGGCATCTTCGAACGCCCCGCCCCCGAATTCCTCGACGCCCTCGACAAGGAATTCGGCATCACCTCACCACGCCACCACGGCTACGACGTCGTCCGCTCCATCCAGGCCCTCCGCGACGGCGACGCCAAGATCTTCTTCGCGATGGGCGGCAACTTCGTCGCCGCCACCCCCGACACCACCGTCACCGAGGCCGCCATGCGCCGCGCCCGCCTCACCGTCCACGTATCGACCAAGCTCAACCGCTCGCACGCCGTCACCGGCACCCGCGCCCTGATCCTGCCCACCCTCGGCCGCACCGACAAGGACGTCCAGGCAAGCGGCAAGCAGTTCGTCACCGTCGAGGACTCCATGAGCATGGTCCACGCCTCCCGCGGCAACCTCACCCCCGCAAGCCCCCACCTGCTCTCCGAACCCGCCATCGTCGCCCGCCTCGCCCGCGCCGTCCTCGGCCCCGGATCCACCACCCCCTGGGAAGAGTTCGAGAAGGACTACGCAACGATCCGCGACCGCATCTCCCGCGTCGTCCCCGGCTTCGAGAACTTCAACACCCGCGTCGCCCACCCCGGCGGATTCACCCTCCCGCACGCCCCGCGCGACTCCCGCCGCTTCCCCACCGCCACCGGCAGGGCCAACTTCACCGCGGCACCCGTCGAATACCCCGAACTCCCCGAAGGCAGACTGCTGTTGCAGACCCTGCGCTCCCACGACCAGTACAACACCACGATCTACGGCCTCGACGACCGCTACCGCGGCATCAAGGGCGGCCGCCGCATCGTCATGGTCAACCCCGACGACGCCCGCACCCTCGGCCTCACCGACGGCGCCTACACCGACCTCGTCAGCGAATGGAAGGACGGCGTCGAGCGCCGCGCCCCCGGCTTCCGCATCGTCCACTACCCCACCGCACGGGGCTGCGCCGCCGCCTACTACCCCGAGACCAATGTGCTGGTCCCGCTCGACTCCACCGCCGACACCAGCAACACCCCCGCGAGCAAGTCCGTCGTCATCCGCTTCGAGAACACCAAGGGGTAGAACGTCCGCGGTCAGGACGTCCGCGGTCAGGACGTCCGGGAGCAGAGCATCCGGAGAGGATCCGCACACCCAACCCGCTAAGCGTTCGCTCAGTCGTCTGATAAGAACAATGCACACAGCAAGAGAACGACGAACCACCGCAGACGATCGGAGCCGGACCCCATGGGCGAGCACACCACACCCAAGTTCCCCCAGGAGATCATCGACGAGTACGCCACCCTCGGCGTCGACCTGGTCGCACTCTTCTCCGCCGGACACCTCGGCGAACGCATGGGTATCCAGATCGTCGAAGCCTCCGCGGACCGCGTCGTCGGCACCATGCCCGTCGAAGGCAACACCCAGCCCTACGGACTCCTGCACGGCGGCGCCTCCGCCGTCCTCGCCGAAACCCTCGGCTCCGTCGGCACCATGCTCCACGGCGGCGCCACCAAGCTCGCCGTCGGCGTCGACCTGAACTGCACCCATCACCGAGGGGTACGGAGCGGACTCGTCACCGGCACCGCCACCCCCGTACACCGCGGCCGCTCCACCGCCACCTACGAGATCGTCATCACCGACGAACAGGACAAGAGGGTCTGCACCGCTCGCCTCACCTGCCTGCTCCGCGACACCCCCAAGGCGGCAGCCGCCTGACCCACCGACACCAGAACACACCTCTGCCCGGCCGGACCACAAATCCAGCCGGGCAGAGTCATATCCGCCCACAACAAGCGGCCCACACAAGACCGTTGAACAACATCCACACGCAACACCCTTGACCCCGCAACCCCTTGTGTGGCCCACTCGGCAGCCACACGCAGCCCACGGACACCACAGGGCGTCGACCACAAACCTCCCCGACGTAACACTGCGTAACAAGCGCGCAATACCGGAGCGCCGCCGGGCAGCACACAGAACCCGGCCCCGCAGACTGTCGCGCCCTCACACCCCCGATCACGCGACAGCACCAAGATCGCCTCAAGCCCCTTAGCAGAGCTGCGCGTTCTCAGAATGCGGTCACTTCACCGTCCAGCAAAAAGCCGTACATGTCCCCACAGCCACCTCAAGCCTTCCTCAACGGCATAACAAGACAGTCACATCCTCCGCCGACCCATCCCCGACCCCGCCACCTACGCCTAGAGTCACGGCCAGTCACCGCGCCGCCGGGCGCGTCTGCAGCACGGCCCTGTACCAACCCAGTACGGCCCGGCGAACGACACGGCACCTCAAGCAGAGGAGGCCGCGCCAGGGAAAGGACTTTTCGTGCGACACCGTTCTTTGCTCATCCTCACCACAGTGCTCACCACAGGAGCACTGACGCTCACCGCCTGCGGGTCGCGCGACGACAGCAAGAACAGCAGCAGCGGCGGCGACAACCAGACCGTCGTCATCGGCGTCGACGCGCCGCTGACCGGCGACCTCTCCGCCCTCGGCCTCGGCATCAAGAACTCCGCCGACCTCGCCGCCAAGACGGCGAACAAGGACAAGACCGTCCCCGGCATCACCTTCGAGGTCCAGCCGCTCGACGACCAGGCGCAGCCCTCCGTCGGCCAGCAGAACGCCACCAAGTTCATCGACAACAAGAAGGTCGTCGGCGTTGTCGGCCCCCTGAACTCCGGCGTCTCCCAGTCGATGCAGAAGCCGCTCAACGACGCCGGCCTCACCCAGATCTCCCCCGCCAACACGGGCACCGAGCTGACCCAGGGCGACAACTGGAAGACCGGCGACAAGACGCGCCCCTACAAGACCTACTTCCGCACCGCCACCACGGACCAGATCCAGGGCGCCTTCGCGGCGAAGTACCTCTTCAACAACGCGAAGATCAAGCAGGTCTACCTGATCGACGACCAGAAGCCCTACGGCGCCGGTCTCGCCGCCTCCTTCAAGACGACGTTCACCGAGCTCGGCGGCAAGATCGCCGGCTCCGACCACGTCAACCCCGACGACCGCGACTTCAACGCCGTCGTCACCAAGGTCAAGAAGTCCGGCGCCAAGGCCGTCTACTACGGCGGTGAGTACCCCGCCGGCGCACCCCTGAGCCAGCAGCTCAAGGACAGCGTCCAGATCCCCCTCATGGGCGGCGACGGCATGTACAGCGCCGACTTCATCAAGCTCAACAAGAAGGCCCAGGGCGACATCGCCACCTCCGTCGGCAAGCCCGTCGAGGAGCTCGACTCCGCCAAGAAGTTCATCGCGGACTACCAGGCGGCCGGCTACAAGGACGCCTACGAGGCCTACGGCGGCGGCACCTACGACGCCACCTGGGCGATCATCGAGGCCGTCAAGGCCGTCGTCGCCGCCAACGACGGCAAGCTCCCCGACGACGCCCGCGCCAAGGTCCTCGAGGCCGTCGGCAAGGTCAGCTTCGACGGCGTCACCGGCCCCGTCTCCTTCGATGAATTCGGCGACACCACCAACACCATGATGACCGCCTACCAGGTCGACGGCGGCAAGTGGGTCTCCAAGCTCAGCGAGGCCTACAAGAAGGACTGACCAAGCCCTCCCGGTCAGACGGAACAAAAGAAAACCAGACCGCGCGGGAGCGCTACCAGCGCTCCCGCGCGGTGCCATATCCGAACCACTCCACGGAGGCCCTGCGGTGAACGAACTGCCGCAACAGCTGGCCAATGGACTCATCCTCGGCGCGATGTACGGTCTCATCGCGATCGGCTACACGATGGTCTACGGAATCATCCAGCTCATCAACTTCGCCCACGGCGAGATCTTCATGATCGGAGGCTTCGGAGCTCTCACCGTGTACCTCTGGATGCCGGCCGGCTCCAACCTCCTCGCAATCGTCCCCCTCATGATCATCGGCGGCGTCATATGCTCCGTCGCCATCAGCGTCGCAGCCGAACGCTTCGCCTACCGGCCCCTGCGCACCGCCCCCAGACTCGCCCCGCTGATCACCGCGATCGGACTCTCCCTCGCACTCCAGCAGGCCATCTGGAAGTGGTACCCCGACGCCACGAAGGACCACCCCTTCCCCCAGTTCAAGGGCGACGCCTTCGACATCCTCGGCGCCAACATCCAACGCGGTGACCTCTTCGTCCTCATCGCCGCACCCGTCTGCATGATCGCCCTCGGACTCTTCGTCTCCAAGACCCGCTCCGGCCGCGGCATGCAGGCAACCTCGCAGGACCCCGACACCGCCAAGCTCATGGGCATCAACACCGACCGCATCATCGTCATGGCCTTCGCCATCGGCGCCGCGTTCGCAGCCGTCGCAGCCGTCGCCTACGGGCTCAAGAACGGCCAGATCGGCTTCCGCATGGGCTTCATCATGGGCCTCAAGGCGTTCACCGCAGCCGTACTCGGCGGCATCGGCAACATCTACGGCGCCATGCTCGGCGGAGTCGTACTCGGCGTCGCCGAATCCCTCGCCACCGGCTACATGAGCGACGTCCCCGGCATGGACCTCTTCGGCGGCGGCGCCTGGAAGGACGTATGGGCCTTCGTCCTCCTCATCGTCGTCCTGCTGCTCCGCCCCCAGGGCCTGCTCGGCGAACGCGTCGCGGATCGGGCGTGATACGGATGACCACCCACACCACACCGGCCCGGGACACGCTCATCCCGCTGCCCACCCCCGTCGCCCGCGCCCTCACCGCCGCAGGCGCCGCCATCGCCCTCGCCGGCACCTTCCTCGCCTGGACCTGGACCGCCGACTTCCCCGGCGACCTCACCGTCACCGGCTACCCCGGCGGCCTCCAGATCCTCACCCTCACCAGCGCCGCCCTCACCCTCCTCTTCGTACTCAGCGGATACGGAATCCGAGGACTCGGCTGGCTCACCCCCGGCGGCACCAACAGCCCCGTCCGGCTCCTCGCCCTCGGCACCCTCGGCACCACCGGCTACACCATGGGAGCCATCGCCTACGAGCTCGGCGGTGTCGTCAACCTCGAACCCGGCGCCTGGGTCAGCGGCACCGGCGCACTCATCGCCACCGTCGCCGCACTCGCACTCCCCAGCGACGAACCACTCCCCCAGCACGAACCCCGGCCCGGCGCCTGGCAGCGCTTTCGCAACAGCCTCACCGCACCCGCGGCACCCCGCGCCAGAACACTCCCCGCCTGGGCCGAAATCCTCATCATCACCGCAGCCTTCGGCGTCATGCTGTACGTCTTCACCTACGGCATCGACATCCCCACCGAGGAATCCGAACAGTTCATCGGCTTCCTCATCACCGCGGCCTTCGCGTTCACCGCAATCACCCGCGCCGGACTCATCTCCCGCATCACCGCGCTGACCACGAAGCACCGCAACGTCGCCCTCACCGCAGCCCTGGTCGCAGCACTCTGCTTCCCCTTCACCCAGGACACCGCGGAATACGCCCTCATCGGCGTCAACATCCTCATCTTCGCGACCGTCGCCCTCGGCCTCAACGTCGTCGTCGGCCTCGCCGGCCTCCTCGACCTCGGCTACGTCGCCTTCCTCGGCGTCGGCGCCTACACCGCGGCCCTCGTCTCCGGCGCACCACTCTCCGCCATCGGCGTCCAGTTCCCCTTCTGGGCCGCCGTCCTCACCGGAGCCGCAGTCTCACTCGTCTTCGGCGTCCTCATCGGCGCCCCCACACTCCGACTGCGCGGCGACTACCTCGCCATCGTCACCCTCGGTTTCGGAGAGATCTTCCGCGTCACCGTCAACAACCTCAACGGCAACAGCGGACCCGACCTCACCAACGGCTCCCAAGGCATCCCCAGCATCCCGGACCTCAACCTCCTCGGGATCGACTTCGGACTCAGCCACGACATCGGCCCCTTCACCCTCAGCAGGCCCGCCAACTACTACCTGCTGATGCTCGTCGTCACCGCCGTCGTCGTCCTCGTCTTCCGCCGCTCCGGAGACTCCCGCATCGGCCGCGCCTGGGTCGCCATCCGCGAAGACGAAACCGCCGCCACCGCCATGGGCATCAACGCCTTCCGGCTCAAACTGCTCGCCTTCGCCCTCGGCGCCACCCTCGCCGGCCTCGCCGGTACCGTCCAGGCACACGTCAACTACACCGTGACGCCCGAGCAGTACCAGTTCGCCGGCTCCGTACCCCCCAACTCCGCCTTCCTCCTCGCCGCCGTCATCCTCGGCGGCATGGGAACCCTCAGCGGACCCTTCGTCGGCGCGGCACTGCTCTACCTCATCCCGGCCAAACTCCAGTTCATGAAGGACTACCAGCTGTTCCTCTTCGGCATCGCGCTCATCCTCCTGATGCGCTTCCGCCCCGAAGGCCTCGTCGCCGACCGCAGGAAACAGCTCGAATTCCACGAGAACGACCCGATCGACGTACCGGAACCACGGCAGTCCGAAGAAACCGGCGCCGGCATCGCCAAGGCGGGGGCGTGACCACCATGACCACCACCACACAAACCGCCACCACCGTCCTCGACGCAAGCGGCGTGACCATGCGCTTCGGCGGCCTCACCGCCGTACGCAACGTCGACCTCACCGTCAACGCAGGCGAAATCGTCGGCCTCATCGGACCCAACGGCGCCGGCAAAACCACCTTCTTCAACTGCCTCACCGGGCTCTACGTACCCACCGAAGGCAAAGTCAGCTACAAAGGCACCGTCCTGCCGCCCAAGCCCCACCTCGTCACCCAGGCAGGCATCGCCCGCACCTTCCAGAACATCCGGCTCTTCGCCAACATGACCGTCCTGGAAAACGTCCTCGTCGGACGCCACACCCGCACCAAAGAAGGCCTCTGGTCCGCCCTCCTGCGCCTCCCCGGCTTCACCAAGGCCGAGAACGCCAGCCGGGAACGCGCCATGGAACTCCTGGAGTTCATCGGCCTCCACACCAAGGCCGACCACCTCGCGCGCAACCTCCCCTACGGAGACCAGCGCAAGCTGGAAATCGCCCGCGCCCTCGCCAGCGACCCCGGACTCCTCCTCCTCGACGAGCCCACCGCCGGCATGAACCCCCAGGAAACCCGCGTCACCGAAGAACTCATCTTCGCCATCCGCAACCAAGGCATCGCCGTCCTCGTCATCGAGCACGACATGCGGTTCATCTTCAACCTCTGCGACCGCGTCGCCGTCCTCGTACAAGGCGAAAAACTCGTCGAAGGCACCTCCGACGTCGTCCAGAGCGACGAACGCGTCGTCGCCGCCTACCTCGGCACCCCCTTCGAAGGCGCCCCCGGCGCCGAAGAAGTCGCCGAAGTCGAAGCAGCGGAAGCCGAAGCACACGCCGAAGCCGCGGAGGCCGAACCCGCCGAAGCCGCGGAAGCCGAAGCCGCCGAAGCCGCGGAAGCCGAAGCCGCCGAAGCCGCGGAAGCCGAAGCCGCCACCGGCGACACCAGCACCACCCGCACCGAAGAGGAGGACACCCGATGACCGCACTGCTCCAGGTCGAAGACCTCCGCGTCGCCTACGGCAAGATCGAAGCCGTCAAAGGCATCTCCTTCACCGTCGAAGCCGGCCAGGTCGTCACCCTCATCGGCACCAACGGCGCAGGAAAAACCACCACCCTGCGCACCCTCTCCGGCCTCCTCAAGCCCATCGGCGGCCAGATCCTCTTCGAGGGCAAACCCCTCACCAACATCCCCGCCCACAAGATCGTCTCCCTGGGCCTCGCCCACTCCCCCGAGGGACGCCACATCTTCCCCCGGCTGACGATCACCGAGAACCTCCTCCTCGGCGCCTACCTCCGCAACGACAAAGCAGGCATCGAAAAGGACGTCCAGCGCGCCTACGACCTCTTCCCCATCCTCGGGGAACGACGGAAGCAGGCCGCAGGAACCCTCTCGGGCGGCGAGCAGCAAATGCTCGCCATGGGCCGCGCCCTCATGTCCCAGCCCAAACTGCTCATGCTCGACGAGCCCTCCATGGGCCTCTCCCCGATCATGATGCAGAAGATCATGGAGACCATCGTCGAGCTGAAGGCCCAGGGCACCACCATCCTGCTCGTCGAGCAGAACGCCCAGGCCGCACTCTCACTCGCCGACCACGGCCACGTCATGGAGGTCGGCAAGATCGTCCTCTCCGGCACCGGCCAGAACCTCCTCCACGACGAATCCGTCCGCAAGGCGTACCTCGGCGAGGACTGACCCGCACCGCTCCACACGGATGAGGCCCGCACCCCGATCGATCCGGGGTGCGGGCCTCTTCCGTACGTATCTACGCGGCTACTCGCCGTCCTTCGCCGCCCGCTTCTTCTCCTCGGCATCCTCGATCAACGCCTCGGCGAGCTGCTGCATCGACAGCCGACGATCCATCGACGTCTTCTGAATCCAACGGAACGCCGCCGGCTCCGACAGCCCGTAATCCGTCTGCAGAATGCTCTTCGCCCGGTCCACCAGCTTCCGCGTCTCCAGCCGCTGCGCGAGGTCCGCGACCTCGCTCTCCAGCGCCTTCAGCTCCGCGAACCGGGACACGGCCATCTCGATGGCCGGCACCACGTCGCTCTTGCTGAACGGCTTCACGAGGTACGCCATCGCCCCGGCGTCCCGGGCCCGCTCGACCAGGTCGCGCTGCGAGAACGCGGTGAGCATCAGGACGGGCGCGATGGACTCCTCGGCGATGCGCTCGGCGGCGGAGATGCCGTCGAGGATCGGCATCTTCACATCGAGGATGACCAGGTCGGGCCGGTGCTCACGGGCGAGCTCGACCGCCTTCTCGCCGTCGCCGGCCTCGCCGACGACCGCGTAGCCCTCTTCCTCGAGCATCTCTTTGAGGTCGAGGCGGATGAGAGCCTCGTCCTCGGCGATGACGACGCGGGTCGTCAGCGGCGGGACGTGCGACTTGTCGTCGTCGGCGACGGGCTGGGGCGACTCGGGCGTGGTCACGGGGCTCCTCGTTCAAGACAGGGGTACTGCTGCCAAGAGCCTACCTAGCTGCGGTAAGGTGGACGCTCAGCGGGTCGAAGGAATCCTTCGATTCAGCGAGCCCCGGTAGTCCAATTGGTCAGAGACAATGGATTCAAAACCCATCCAGTGTCGGTTCGAGTCCGACTCGGGGCACTTTTCCTTCGATTCCAAGGTCGCAAGGAATCGGCAACACTTCACTTGATCGTGTGATCGCCTCACGGAGTCCACCCCCCGAGCACCATGCTCGGGCCAGGCTCGGCCGGATGTACGACCTTGATACGCGCAAGCGCGCTCTGGAACTCATCGCCCAAGGCTTCAGCCAGAACTCCGTAAGCAAGCAGACCGGGATCTCACGGGCTGCCATACGTTCATGGCAGACACGAATAGAACCCCTCGGCTGGAACCGCGCTGCAGCCTGTCCAAGGTGCGACGGCCTGCCGAGCGATCCCGAAGACCCCGCCGCGTACGCCTACCTACTGGGCCTCTATCTCGGTGACGGCTGCATCAGCTCCGCGAGAAGGGGTGTGTACTTCCTCCGTATCGCCTGCGCCGATGCCTGGCCCGGCCTCATCGACGCCTGCGCCGAAGCCATGCAGCTCGTGCGTCCCGGCAACAAGGTGTTCCGGGTTCAGCGTCAGGGCTGCCAGAACGTGACCTGCTACAGCAAGCACTGGCCGTGCTTTTTCCCCCAACATGGCCCCGGCAAGAAACACGACCGCAAGATCGCGCTCGAACCCTGGCAACAGAAGATCGTGGATGCCCACCCATGGGAATTCATCCGGGGGCTCATCCACTCCGACGGCTGCCGCATCACCAACTGGACCACCCGCCTCGTCGCCGGTGAGCGGAAGCGCTACGAGTACCCCCGGTACTTCTTCACCAATCTGTCCGCCGACATCCTGGGGCTCTTCACCAATGCCCTCGACCATGTAGGCGTCGATTGGCGGCAGGCCAACAGGCAGAACATCTCCGTCGCCCGACGGGCGTCCGTCGCGCTCATGGACGCTCACGTCGGGCCGAAGTACTGACGACCGATCTACCGGGGGCTGTCGTCCTCGCCGATGTGGTGCACCCGCACCAGGTTCGTCGATCCGGGGACGCCCGGCGGTGAGCCGGCCGTGATGACCACGATGTCGCCCTTCTCGCACCGGCCGATCCGGAGGAGCTCCTCGTCGACCTGGGCGACCATCGCGTCCGTGGAGTCGACGTGCGGGCCGAGGAAGGTCTCGACGCCCCAGGTGAGGTTCAGCTGGGAGCGGGTGGCCGGGTCCGGGGTGAAGGCCAGGAGCGGGATGGGTGAGCGGTAGCGGGAGAGGCGCTTGACCGTGTCGCCGCTCTGGGTGAAGGCGACGAGGAACTTCGCGCCGAGGAAGTCGCCCATCTCGGCCGCCGCGCGGGCGACCGCGCCGCCCTGGGTGCGGGGCTTGTTGCGGTCGGTGAGCGGGGGCAGGCCCTTGGCGAGGATGTCTTCCTCGGCTGCTTCGACGATGCGGGACATCGTGCGGACCGTTTCGATCGGGTATTTCCCGACGCTGGTCTCGCCGGAGAGCATCACGGCGTCGGTGCCGTCGATGACGGCGTTGGCGACGTCGGACGCTTCGGCGCGGGTGGGGCGGGAGTTGTCGATCATCGAGTCGAGCATCTGGGTGGCGACGATGACCGGTTTGGCGTTGCGCTTGGCGAGTTTGATGGCGCGCTTCTGGACGATGGGGACTTGTTCGAGGGGCATTTCGACGCCGAGGTCGCCGCGGGCGACCATGATGCCGTCGAATGCGGCGACGATGTCGTCGATGTTCTCGACGGCCTGGGGTTTTTCGATTTTGGCGATGACGGGGAGGCGGCGGCCTTCTTCGTCCATGATGCGGTGGACGTCGTCGATGTCGCGTCCGCTGCGTACGAAGGAGAGGGCGATGACGTCGGCGCCGGTGCGCAGGGCCCAGCGGAGGTCTTCGATGTCTTTGTCGGAGAGTGCGGGGACGGAGACGGCGACGCCGGGGAGGTTGAGGCCTTTGTTGTCGGAGACCATGCCTCCTTCGACGACGGTGGTGTGGACGCGGGGGCCGTCGACGTGGGTGACTTCGAGGGTGACGCGGCCGTCGTCGACGAGGATGCGTTCGCCGGTGGTGACGTCGGTGTGGAGGCCTTCGTAGGTGGTGCCGCAGGTGTTGCGGTCGCCTTCGGTGGGTTCGACGGTGATGGTGAAGGTGTCGCCGCGTTCAAGGAGTACGGGGCCTTCGCGGAAGCGGCCGAGGCGGATCTTCGGGCCTTGAAGGTCGGCGAGGATGCCGACGCTGCGTCCGGTTTCGTCGGAGGCTTTGCGCACGTGGCGGTAGCGCTGTTCGTGTTCGGCGTAGGAGCCGTGGCTGAGGTTGAGGCGGGCGACGTCCATTCCGGCGTCGACGAGTGCCTTGATCTGCTCGTATGAGTCGGTGGCTGGGCCCAGGGTGCAGACGATTTTTGCTCGGCGCATGGTTTGAGCCTAGACCTTACCTACGGGTAGCGATTTGGCTCTGCGTGTCGTCTCAACAACCTTTGGGTGAAGGGTTATTGACAAGTGTTGAATTGTGCAGCGGGGCGCTCTGATGAGCATTCTTTTCAGAGTTTTGGGGGTGCCATGGTGAAGCGGGCGTTCACCTGGGCGTAGACGGTCCGCCGTTGGGGTTCGAGGTCGAGGGCGGGCGGTGTTTCGGGTTCCGCCCCGCCGTATGCGGCGCGGCCGCGGAAGCTGCCGGGTGCGGCGGGCACGGGTGGGAGGGGGGCGGCATTCTCGGCGCCGAGGTCGGTGATTTCGAGGAGGGCGGCGAGGTGGGTGCCGGGGGCGTCGGCGTATTCGCGGGCGCGTTGGAGGGCTTCTCGTACGGCTTGGCGGCGGGCCTCGGCGTGGGGGGGCGAGTCGGGGCGCAGCGCCCATCGGGGGCCGTTGATGTGGGTCATGCCGAGGTCGGCGATGCGGGTGGTGAGTTCGCCGAGTGCGGTGAAGTCAGGTGTCGTAGGGGGCTGGGTGTGTGGGTCATGGGTTCACTGTCGCATCGGGGTGTGACCCGTGTGGTCATCAGATAGAAACCTGCAGGGGGTGTTGCGTGGCGTGGCCTGTGGGTCATTATCTACGCGCGTTGTGTACTGCGAGATCTGATCTGTGGGAGAAGAAATGCCGCTGAACCGTAGGACGTTCCTGGGCACATCGGCTGCGGCCGGGGCCGGTGTGGCGATGGCTGGGGGTGTGGCTGTGCCTGCCGAGGCCCAGGGTCGTGGGTCTGGGCGTCCGCCGAAGCGGTATGCGTTCACGGTGATGGGTACGACCGATTTGCATGGGAATGTCTTCAACTGGGACTACTTCACGGACAAGGAGTTCGACGACAAGGCGCACAACGATGTGGGTCTGGCGAAGATCTCGACGCTGGTGGAGCAGGTCCGTGCGGAGAAGGGCCGTCACAACACCCTGATGATCGATGCGGGTGACACGATCCAGGGCACGCAGCTGTCGTACTACTACGCGAAGGTCGATCCGATCACGGCGCAGCGTGGTCCGGTGCATCCGGTGGCGCAGGCGATGAACGCGATCGGGTATGACGCGGCGGCGCTGGGCAACCATGAGTTCAATTACGGTATTCCGGTGCTGCGGAAGTTCGAGGAGCAGTGTGATTTTCCGCTGCTGGGGGCGAACGCGCTGGATGCGAAGACGCTCCGGCCGGCGTTCGCCCCGTATGTGATCAAGCGGTTGCGTACGCCGCACGGTCTGGATGTGAAGGTGGCGATTCTGGGTCTGACGAACCCGGGGATCGCGATCTGGGACAAGGCGAATGTCAGCGGCAGGATGGTGTTCCCGGGGTTGGAGGAGCAGGCGGCGAAGTTCGTGCCGCGGCTTCGGTCCATGGGGGCGGATGTGGTGATCGTGTCGGCGCACTCGGGGACCAGCGGGACGTCGTCGTACGGTGATCAGCTTCCGTATGTGGAGAACGCGGCGGCGCTGGTGGCGGAGCAGGTGCCGGGTATCGATGCGATTCTGGTCGGTCATGCTCACCTGGAGATCCCCGAGTACTTCGTGGAGAACAAGGAGACGGGCAAGAAGGTGGTGCTCTCGGAGCCGTTGAAGTGGGGGCAGCGGTTGACGCTGTTCGACTTCGATCTGGTGTGGGAGGAGGGTCGCTGGGTCATGGAGCGTGCGGGTTCGCAGGTGTTGAACTCGAACACGGTGGCGGAGGATCCGAAGATCACGGGGTTGTTGGCGGATGAGCACAAGAAGGTTGTGGCGTACGTCAATCAGGTGATCGGTACGTCGACGGCGGCGATGACGACGGCGGAGGCGGCCTGGAAGGACGAGCCGATCATTGATCTGATCAATGTGGTTCAGGCGGAGACGGTGAAGGCGGCTCTGGCGGGTGGCGCGTATGCGTCGTTGCCTGTGCTGTCGCAGGCGTCGTGTTTCTCCCGTACGGCGCAGATTCCGGCGGGGAATGTGACGATCAAGGATGCTGCGGGGTTGTATCCGTTCGAGAACACGCTTGAGGCGCGGTTGCTGACGGGTGCGCAGATCAAGGATTATCTGGAGTTCTCGGCGCGGTATTACGTGCAGACGGCGGCGGGTGCTCCGGTGGATACGGCGAAGTTGACGAATGCGGGCAACACGCCGGACTACAACTATGACGCGGTGTCGGGTCTGACGTATGAGATCGATATTGCGAAGCCGAATGGTTCGCGGATTGTGAATCTGTCGTTCGAGGGCAAGGCGATCGATCCGGCGGCGGAGTTCGTGCTGGCGGTGAACAATTATCGGGCGAGTGGTGGGGGTAACTTCCCGCATGTGCCGGGTGCGAAGCAGCTGTGGGCGAATTCGGAGGAGATCCGGAACACGATCATTGGCTGGGTGCAGGCGAAGGGTTCGGTGGATGGTGCGCAGTTCGCTTCGGTGGACTGGCGGCTGACGCGGGATGGTGTGCCGGTGTTCTAGCGGTTGGGTGGGTGTGGCGGCCGTCTCCTCTTTGAGGGGGCGGCCGCCTCTTTTGTGTGCGGGGTGTCAGTTGCCTTGGGTGAGGGGGGTGAGGGCGGGGTGCTGGTGGGGGATGTGGGGGGTGTTCTGGGGGGTGAGGCCGAAGGTGGTGAAGGCGGTGCGTTGTGGGAGGGGGTAGGCGTTGGTCCGGGTGAGGTTGTTGAGGATGGTGGCGCTGCGCCAGGCGGCGAGTCCGAGGTCGGGGGCGCCGACGCCGTGGGTGTGGCGTTCGGCGTTCTGTACGTAGATGTTGCCGGTGACGGTGGGGTCGAGTTCGAGGCGGAACTGGTTGTCGATGCGGGGTCGTCCGGCGGCGTCGCGGTGGATGTGGGGGGTGAGGCCGGTGAGGAGGCGGTCGAGGGGGCGTTCGCGGTAGCCGGTGGCGAGGATGACGGCGTCGGTGGTGAGGCGGGTGCGGGTGTTCTGTTGGGTGTGTTCGAGGTGGAGTTCGACGCGGGTGTTGGCGAGGCGGCCTGCGGTGCGTACGTGGACGCCGGGGGTGAGGGTGGTGTCGGGCCAGCCGCCGTGGAGGGTGCGTCGGTAGAGCTCGTCGTGGATGGCGGCGATGGTGTCGGCGTCGATGCCTTTGTGGAGTTGCCATTGGTGGGGGATGAGTTCGTCGCGTACGTGTTCGGGGAGTGCGTGGAAGTAGCGGCTGTAGTCGGGGGTGAAGTGTTCGAGGCCGAGTTTTGAGTACTCCATGGGGGCGAAGGCGCCGGTGCGGGCGAGCCAGTGGAGTTTTTCGTGTCCGGCGGGGCGGGCGCGGAGGAGGTCGAGGAAGATTTCGGCGCCTGATTGGCCGGAGCCGATGACGGTGATGTGTTCGGCCTGGAGGAGTTGTTCGCGGTGGTGGAGGTAGTCGGCGGAGTGGATGACGGGGACGGATTCGGCTTCGGCGAGGGGTTTGAGGGGTTCGGGGATGAAGGGTTCGGTGCCGATGCCGAGGGCGATGTGGCGGGTGTAGGCGCGGCCGAGGGCTTCGGCTTCGCCGTGGGTGTCGAGTTGGGTGAAGTCGACTTCGTAGAGGGTGCGTTCGGGGTTCCAGCGGATGGCGTCGACTTGGTGGCTGAAGTGGAGTCCGGGGAGTTGGTCGGTGACCCAGCGGCAGTAGGCGTCGTATTCGGCGCGTTGGATGTGGAAGCGCTCGGCGAAGTAGAAGGGGAAGAGGCGGTCGCGGCTGCGTAGGTAGTTGAGGAAGGTCCAGGGGCTTGAGGGGTCCGCGAGGGTGACGAGGTCGGCGAGGAAGGGGACTTGGAGGCTGGAGCCGTCGATGAGGAGTCCGGGGTGCCAGTGGAAGGCGGGGCGTTGTTCGTAGAAGGTCGCGGCGATGGGGTGGATGCCGTGGGCGAGGGCGGCGAGGGAGAGGTTGAAGGGGCCGATGCCGATGCCGACGAGGTCGTGTGGCTGGCCGGGGTCGGGGGTGGGTCGGTCGGTCATCGGGGTGGGTTGCCTTTCTGGACTGTGTGGGTGAGGTGGGTGATGAGGTCGAGGAGGGTTTGGAGGTCGTGGGGGGTGGTGTGGGGGTTGAGGAGGGTGGCTTTGAGCCAGAGGCGGTTGTCGGCGTGGGCGCGGCCGAGGACGGCTTGGCCGGTGGTGAGGAGGGTGCGGCGGACGGTGGCGACGGTGTGGTCGGTTGCGTCGGTGGGGCGGAAGAGGACGGTGGTGATGGTGGGTGGTTGGTAGAGGTCGAGGGTGGGGTTGTGGGTGATGAGGTCGGCGAGTTGGTGGGCGGTGTCGATGGTGTGGTCGATGAGGTCGGCGAGTCCGGTGCGGCCGAGGGCTTGGAGGGTGACGGCGATTTTGAGTGCGTCGGGTCGGCGGGTGGTGCGCAGTGAGCGGCCGAGGAGGTCGGGGAGGCCGGCTTGGGTGTCGTCGTGGGCGTTGAGGTAGGGGGCGTGGTGGTGGAGCGGGTGGAGGTGGTGGTGGTCGGGGACGGCGAGGATGCCGGCTGATGCGGGTTGCCAGCCGAGTTTGTGGAGGTCGAGGGTGACGCTGTGGGCGCGGTCGAGGCCGTGGATTTTGGTGCGGTGGGTGGGGCTGAAGAGGAGTGGTCCGCCGTAGGCGGCGTCGATGTGGAGTTCGGCGCCGTGGGTGGTGCAGAGGTCGGCGATGTCGTCGAGGGGGTCGATCTGGCCGGTGTCGGTGGTGCCTGCGGTGGCGGTGACGAGAAGGGGGCCGGGGTGGTGGGTGAGGGCTTCTTCGAGTGCCGTGAGGTCCATGACGCCGGTGGGGGCGGGGATGGTGTGGGGTTCGGGGAGGCCGAGGAGCCAGGCGGCGCGGGTGATGCTGTGGTGGGCGTTGGCGCCGGTGAGGGTCTGTACGGGGCCGTGGCGTTCGCGGGCGAGGAGGAGGGCGAGTTGGTTGGCTTCGGTGCCGCCGGTGGTGATGAGGGCGTCGGGGTGGGGGTGGTGGGGGTAGATCTCGGCGGCGAGTGCGGTGGTGGTGTCGGTTTCGAGGGTTGAGGCTGCGGGTGCTTGGTCCCAGGAGTCCATGGAGGGGTTGAGGGCGGAGGCGGCGAGGTCGGCGGCTGCGGCGAGGGCGAGGGGTGGGGTGTGGAGGTGGGCGGTGCAGTGGGGGTGTGCGGGGTCTGCGGCGCCTTGGGTGAGTGCGGTGATGAGGGTGCGGAGGGCGTGATGGGGGCCGGTGCCGTGGTCGGGGATGAGGGGGTGGGTGGCGTGGTGTATGTGGTCGGTGACGGTTTGGGGTCCGCCGGCGGGTAGGGGGCCGTGGCGTTGTTGGGCTCCGTCGTGGAGTGCGGTGAGGACGGTGTCGAGGAGGGGGCGTAGGGCGGCGGGGCCGGTGGTGCCGCCGGCGAGGGGTGGGGTGGGCATGGTGGTGGGGTCCTTCGGGCGCGCGTGGGTGGACGTGTCAGCTTGTCCGGGTTTCTGGTGGCGCGGCCGGTGAGCTCGGTGATCTGAACTCGAAAGGGGGACGGGTGGTGGCTGTGGGGGTGGTGGTGGTGGGCGGTGGTGGTATGGGTGTGCCCGGCTTCCCCTCGGTGGTGAGGGTGGGCCGGGCACGGGTGGTGCGGTGTGTGGTTGTGGGGGTGGTGCGGAGTTGTGGGGTCAGTGGGCGTTGCGTACGGCGAGGGCGCGGCGGAGGTCGTCGATCTGGTCGGCGAGCCTGCGGCGCAGGGCGGGGATGAGGGTGTTGCCGTCCAGTGCTTGTTCGCCGAGGTGGAGGTTGTCGGCGGTGATGGCGTAGGTGGGGAAGGCGTGGCGTCCGGCGGCTTCGGCGATGGCGGGGCCCCGGCGGGTGGCGAGTCGGGTGGCGTCCGGGTAGTAGCGGGGGACGTAGTCGCTGGTGAGGTCGGTCTGTTCGGCTTGCCAGAAGCCTTGTGCGGTGGCGATGAAGAGGTAGTTGGAGAGGGTGTCGTCGTTGAACAGGGCGTCCCAGGCGGCGGCTTTGGCTTCGGGGGTGGGGAGGGCGGCGCGGCAGCGGGCGGCGCCTTCCTGTCCGGTGGCGCTGGGGTCGTTCTCGAGTTCGGTGGCGATGGTGGTTTCGTCGGTGGCGCCGAGGGTGGAGAGGCGGGTGAGGATGCGCCAGCGGAGTTCGGGGTCGAGTTCGGGTCCACCGGGGACGGTGCCGTCGGTGAGCCAGGTCTGGATGGTGTCGGGTTGGGTGGCGGCGTCGATGAGGTGACGTACGGCGGTGAGGCGGAGGCCGGGGTTGGTGCCGTCTTCTGTGCGGCGGATGAGGTCGCGGCAGAGGGCGGTGAGGGTGGCGAGGGCTGCGGGGCGGCTTTCGGGGGTGACGTAGCGTGCGGCGATCTGGGTGCCGGCGAAGGTCAGGACGCCTTGGAGGAGGGCGAGGTCGGTTTCGTACGGGAGGTGGGTGCGGGCGGTTTCGAGGTAGGTGGTGGGGTCGAGGTCGCCGTCGCGGACCATGTCGCGGGCGCTGTTCCAGATGACGGCTCGGGTGAGGGGGTCGGGGATGCCGGAGAGGCTGCGTACGACGGTGTTCCAGGAGGGTGCGTCGGGGCGGATCTTGGCGTAGGTGAGGTCGCCGTCGTTGAGGACGAGGAGGGCGGGGCGGCGGCCGGGGTGGATGGTGGGGGTGCCGTTCTGGGGGATGTCGAGTTCGAAGCGGTCGCGGAGGACGAGCTGGTCGGGGCCCGGCTGGGTGTCGAGGGTGTGGTCGTAGGCGCCGACGGCGATGCGGTGGGGGCGGGTGCCGTGGTGGTCGACGGTGAGGGACCAGGTGGTGTCGGTTTCTTCGATGTGGGGGGTGAGGGTGTCGACGCCGGTGGTGCGGAGCCATTGGTCGGCCCAGGCGTGGACGTCGCGGTCCGTGGCGGAGGCGAGGTTGTCGATGAAGTCGGCGAGGGTGGCGTTGCCGAACTTGTGGCGGGCGAAGTGGGTGTTGATGCCGGCGAGGAAGTCCTTTTCGCCGAGCCAGGTGACGAGCTGGCGGAGGGCGGATGCGCCCTTGGCGTAGGAGATGCCGTCGAAGTTGAGCATCGCGGATGCGGTGTCGGGGACGGCGGCGGGGTCGGGGGTGACGGGGTGGGTGGTGGGACGCTGGTCGGCGTCGTATCCCCAGCCCTTGCGGGCGACGCCGAAGTCGACCCAGGTGTCGGTGAAGCGGGTGGCTTCGGCGAGGGTCTGGTATCCCATGTATTCGGCGAATGACTCGTTGAGCCAGATGTCGTCCCACCAGGCGAGGGTGACGAGGTCGCCGAACCACATGTGGGCCATTTCGTGGGCGATGACCATGCCGCGGACTTGGCGTTCGGTGTCGGTGACGGCGGAGCGGTAGATGAATTCGTCGCGGAAGGTGACGAGTCCGGGGTTCTCCATGGCGCCGGCGTTGAATTCGGGGACGAATGCCTGGTCGTAGGAGTCGAAGGGGTAGGGCTCGTCGAATTTTTCGTGGAAGCGGTCGAAGCAGGCGCGGGTGATGTCGAGGATTTCGTCGGCGTCGGCGTCGAGGTGGGGGGCGAGGGAGCGGCGGCAGTGGATGCCGAAGGGCAGTCCGGCGTGCTGGGTGGTGACGGAGTGCCAGGGGCCGGCTGCGACGGCGACGAGGTAGGTGGAGATCAGCGGGGTGGGGGCGATGGTCCACCGGCCGTTGCCGATGTGTTCGGCCATGCCGTTGCCGAGGACGGTCCAGTTTTCGGGGGCGGTGACGGTGAGGGCGAAGACGGACTTGAGGTCGGGCTGGTCGAATGCGGCGAAGACGCGTTGGACGTCTTCCATGAAGAGCTGGGTGTAGACGTAGGTTTCGCCGTCGGTGGGGTCGGTGAAGCAGTGCATGCCTTCGCCGGTGCGGGAGTAGCGCATGGCGGCGTCGATGCGGAGTTCGTGTGCGCCGGGGGTGAGTGCGGTGAGAGGGAACCGGTTCTCGATGAGGTCGGCGGGGTCGAGGGGCTGTCCGTCGAGGGTGATGGAGCGCAGGGTGGTGGGCTTGAGCTCGACGAAGGTATCTCCGGCCGCGAGGGCGGTGAATTGGATGACAGTGCGGGAGTCGAAGGTGTCTTCTCCCGTGGTCAGATCGAGGTCGATCGTGTACTTGTCCACGTCGAGGAACTGGGCTCGGGTCTGCGCTTCGTCGCGCGTCAGTACGGACATGGATCCACTCTGCCGCATGGGGTGGGGGGTGCACAGGTGGGTTCTCGCAGGGCTGAGCGGGTGCGCGTGCGCGGGGCGGGTTCGCGGGGCGGTTCCGCGAGGCGGGTCCGCGGGGTCAGTGTCCTGGGGTGGTTTCCGGCGGGGTGGGGTCGGCGCGCCGGTGGTGGAGGAGGACGACTCCGTTGCCGAAGGTGCGGGTCCCGGCGAGGTGGAGGCCGGTTCTGCTGTCGGATGCCTGGAACAGGGGTTTGCCGCGTCCGATGAGTACGGGGTGGACGTAGATCCGGTATTCGTCGATCAGGTCGTGCTGTCGGAAGGCCGCTGCGAGATCGGCGCCGCCGAGGGCCAGGTCGCCGCCGGGCTGTGCGGTGAGTTCCCGGATGTGTTCGGGGTCGACTTCGCGTAGGACGGTGGTGTTCCAGTGGGCGGTTTCCAGGGTTCGGGAGAACACGGTTTTGGGCATGTCCCGCCAGATTCGGGCATAGTCCGCGACGGGTCCGGCGTTGGCGGGGTCGGCGTCGGCGGTGGGCCAGAAGTCCGCCATGAGTTCGTGGGTGACGCGTCCGGTGAGGAAGCCGCCCATGGTGCTGAGCTGTTCGTTGAAGTGGTGGTGCAGTTCGTCGTCGACGAGGTGCCAGCCGATGTCGCGGTCAGGTCCCTCGATGAATCCGTCGAGGGACACCGACATCATCAGGACGATCTTCCTCGTCACCTGTGTGCGGGATCCAGTCACGGGCGGGACGATACGCCTGCGCTGTCCGCGTGGGTGCGTGTCAGGAGGACGTGACCGAAATCTCCCCCGCTCGAGCACGGTGGGGCTCCGGTCAGCGGCCGGGCACGGATGCGCGGCTCCTTTTTTCAAGGCGCGGTACGTCGCGGGGCCCGCCTCACCACGGGTTCCGGCCGCGTATCGAAGCGTCAGGCCGGTGAGAAGATGTGGTTGCTGATCAGCCGGGCGGCGCCGACGACGCCGGCGACCTGGCCGAGTTCGCCGAGCACGATCGGCAGGTTGCCGGTCGCCAACGGCAGCGACTGACGGTAGACCTGGGTGCGGATGCTCGCCAGGAGGTTGTGGCCCAGTCCGGTGAGCCCTCCTCCGATGACCACCAGGCCGGGGTTGAAGAAGCTGACCAGGCCGGCGATGACCTGACCGGTACGGTTGCCTCCCCAGCAGATCAGATCCAGGGCCGCGGCGTCCCCGGCGCCCGCGGCGGCCGACACGTCCTCGGGGGTCAGCCTCCCGGCCGATGCGAGCCGTCCGGCCAGCTCCGTCGAGCGGCCGGACTGGGCGAACGCGGTCGCGTCGCGTACGAGGGCGTTCCCGCCGAAGTAGGCTTCCAGGCAACCGGTGTTGCCGCAGGCGCACCGCGGCCCGTCCGGGTCCACCTGGATGTGGCCGATGTCGCCGGCACTGCCGGTGATACCGCGGTGGACCTCGCCGCCGACGACGATGCCGCAGCCGATGCCGGTCCCGAGCTTCACGCACAAGAAGTCACGTACGGACCGGGCGACGCCGGCCTGCTGCTCGCCCAGGGCCATCAGGTTCACGTCGTTGTCGACGAGGACGGGGCAACCGAGCTCCTGGCTCATCGCCTCGCGGACGGGGAAGCCGTTCCACCCGGGCATGATCGGCGGCGCGACGGGGACACCCTCCGGGAACCGGACAGGTCCCGGCACGCCGATCCCTGCACCGTCGAAGTGTTCCGCCGACGTCGCCTCACGCAGCTTGCGGACCAACGCCAGCACCTGCTCGAAGACCGCGACCGGGCCGTCGCGCACGTCCAGCGGCTCGGCCACGTGGCCGAGGACCTCCAACTCGGCGTTGGTGACCGCGACATCCACGGAGGTGGCGCCGATGTCCACGCCGAGGAACCGCAGCGACGGGGCGACCCGGACGTTGTGCGAGCGGCGGCCACCGCGGGAGGCGGCGAGGCCGTCCGGGACGACCAGACCGGTTTCCAGCAGCCGGTCGATCTCGAACGCGAGCTTGGAGCGCGACAGCTCGACCAGGTCCCCCAGGGCGACCCGGGACTGCGGGCCGAGGTCGCGCAGGAGGCGGAGCAGCCGGGCCTGATGCATATTGGCCGGTCGAACCGTCGTACTCCTCACGCCGCCCCCGTCGCGGTCAGAGCCGTTCGCATGCCCGGTGCTTGGGGGCGCGACTTCCACCGGACCGTAGCACCGTGCCGTCGACGGCAAAAGAAACTTGTGCGCCGAGTTACAGGACTTTAATCAGCAGATGGACAAAGCCGGTTCGAAGCAGCACAGTCTCGTTGCCGCCCAGGCTCTTGCAGAGGCGGCCGGGCCCGATGGGATGGAGCCGTCCAGCTCTCCACCCCATCGGTTTTGGTGCGCTGTCCGGTTCGCTCGGCGGGCCGCTGCCGCAGCCGGCCGAGGCACACGGCTCAGGCGGCGTCACCGCCCGGCCGTGACTCAGCGACCGGCGGGACCGCGGTTCGGCATGCCGACGTCGGACTGGCCGGCCGCCTTCTTGATCAGGGCGGCCTCCCGCTGGTCGAGGACCCCTTCCTTCCGCAGCGTCGTGACGATCTCCCCGACGTGTGAGACGAACGCGCCATGGTTGTTCCAGGCCCGGTGATCCTCGATCAGCTCGTTGACCGTGCAGCCGTTGGTCGTGACGCGGTTCGGGACACCGGTATTGATCGAACCGAGGAACACGGTGGAGCGGTCGTCCCTTTCAGGACAGTCGGTCGGCGGCTTGCTGTCGACGATGGTGAGGGACAGCGACTGCGGCGTGGCCGTGTTGCCGGCCTTGTCGGTGGCCCGGTAGAGCAAGGTGTGGCTCCCGGCTCTGTCGATCACCACCGGTGCGGAGTACTGCAGGTAGGGGCCGCCGTCGAGGGAGTACTCGATCCCGGCCACACCCGACCCCGTGTCCGAAGCCGTGACCGTCACCGTCGCACTGCCGACGTAGTCACCGGAGTCGTTCTTCGTGCCGGAGACGGAGGCCGACACCTGCGGCGGTGTCCTGTCCTCGGGCGGAGCCGCCACCACGGTGAACTCGACCGATTTCGCCGGCGAGGTGTTACCTGCCTTGTCGGTCGCCCGGTAGCTCAGCGTGTGCCGGCCCACGTCCTTCACCGCAACTGGCGCCGCGTAGTTACCGTATGACGCACCATCGAGGGCGTATTCGATTCCGGCCACGCCCGACTCGGCATCAGAAGCGCTCACTGTGACGGTCGCGCTCGATACATAGTTCCCGGCGGAGTCCTTCGTCCCCGACACCGTCGCGGACGTGTCGGGTGGCGTGGTGTCCTTCGGCGGTTCGGGCGCTACCACGGTGAACTCGACCGATTTCGCCGGCGAGGTGTTACCTGCCTTGTCGGTCGCCCGGTAGCTCAGCGTGTGCCGGCCCACGTCCTTCACCGCAACTGGCGCCGCGTAGTTACCGTATGACGCACCATCGAGGGCGTATTCGATTCCGGCCACGCCCGACTCGGCATCAGAAGCGCTCACTGTGACGGTCGCGCTCGATACATAGTTCCCGGCGGAGTCCTTCGTCCCCGACACCGTCACGGACGTGTCGGGTGGCGTGGTGTCCTTCGGCGGTTCGGGCGCTACCACGGTGAACTCGACCGATTTCGCCGGCGAGGTGTTACCTGCCTTGTCGGTCGCCCGGTAGCTCAGCGTGTGCCGGCCCACGTCCTTCACCGCAACCGGCGCCGCGTAGTTACCGTATGACGCACCATCGAGGGCGTATTCGATTCCGGCCACGCCCGACTCGGCATCAGAAGCGCTCACTGTGACCGTCGCGCTCGATACATAGTTCCCGGCGGAGTCCTTCGTCCCCGACACCGTCACGGACGTGTCGGGTGGCGTGGTGTCCTTCGGCGGTTCGGGCGCTACCACGGTGAACTCGACCGATTTCGCCGGCGAGGTGTTACCTGCCTTGTCGGTCGCCCGGTAGCTCAGCGTGTGCCGGCCCACGTCCTTCACCGCAACCGGCGCCGCGTAGTTACCGTATGACGCACCATCGAGGGCGTATTCGATTCCGGCCACGCCCGACTCGGCATCAGAAGCGCTCACTGTGACCGTCGCGCTCGATACATAGTTCCCGGCGGAGTCCTTCGTCCCCGACACCGTCACGGACGTGTCGGGTGGCGTGGTGTCCTTCGGCGGTTCGGGCGCTACCACGGTGAACTCGACCGATTTCGCCGGCGAGGTGTTACCTGCCTTGTCGGTCGCCCGGTAGCTCAGCGTGTGCCGGCCCACGTCCTTCACCGCAACCGGCGCCGCGTAGCTACCGTATGACGCACCATCGAGGGCGTATTCGATTCCGGCCACGCCCGACTCGGCATCAGAAGCGCTCACTGTGACCGTCGCGCTCGATACATAGTTCCCGGCGGAGTCCTTCGTCCCCGACACCGTCGCGGACGTGTCGGGTGGCGTGGTGTCCTTCGGCGGTTCGGGCGCTACCACGGTGAACTCGACCGATTTCGCCGGCGAGGTGTTACCTGCCTTGTCGGTCGCCCGGTAGCTCAGCGTGTGCCGGCCGACGCTGTTGACTTCAACTGGCGTTGTGTAGTTGCTGTATGAGGCGCCGTCGAGGGAGTATTCGATCCCGGCCACACCGGACTCCGCGTCAGAAGCCGTCAGTGTCACGTTCGCGCTGCCGACGTAGTTCCCGGCGGAGTCCTTCGTCCCCGACACCGTCGCTGACGTGTCCGGCGCAGTGGTGTCGTCGCCGGGCGCGGCGGTGACGATGAGCGTACCCGCCATCATCTGGTGGCCCGGCATTGCGCAGAAGTAGCGGTAGACGCCAGGTGTGAGGGTGACTTCGGCCGTGTGCCTGCCTCCCTGGGAGTCGAAGGGGCTCGCCAGGATGTTGAGGCTGACGTCGTTGTTGTAGTCGGGGTTCGAGGCGTCGAACGTCAGGGTGTGCGTGAGCCCCGTCGTGTTGCCGGTCGCCGCGCTGCTCTCGAACACAATGGTCGTCTTGCCCGCCACCGCGGTGGTGGGGGCTGACGTGTACTTCATGTAGTCGTCGCCGGCCGTCCAGGTGAGCACCTGGGTCGCTGCGGTCTCCTCCGCGCGATTCACCGCCGCGTACGCGGCCGGAACGGCCAATGCGAAAGCTGTGAAGACAACGGCCATCAGCGCCATCAGCACCGGATGCGCGCTGAGTCGGTCACGTAGCGCGGATCTTGAGGGGGGCGGATCCGTCTGGGCATGGAGCAGTCTTCTGAACACCGCTGCACCTTTCGGGAATTCGCTTGTGCGGCACCGCGCAGGACTCGCGGTCCCGCCGGGTGGACAATCAGCCGCCGGGATGAGCGCGTTCGAGACGCGAGTACTCCGCTCACCGGACCGGCGCCCTGGACGGAACGGGGCGAGTGCCGCGCTGCGGTTGATCGCCCGCGCGCGGCGACGGCGGGGGCCGCCGTCACTCACGCACAGGCGGCATCCGCCCCTGTCGCTGCGAGGCCGCTGGCACCGCGAACCCGAGGGCGGGGCTCACGCAACCTCTTTACCATGCGGCAACGATGGGAAGTTAGCGGGTCTTTTGACTATCCGCCAAGACCTATGACGAGAATCCAACCAACTTTGACCTGAGTCTGGAAAAACTGGATGCGTGCCCGCTACGGTGTCCAGGTCCCGAGGCGAATCCCCTTCGCCCAGCCGATCCGATCCCGGCCGTAGCCGGCACATCGAGCCAAGCCGGACCGCTTCCACCGGGGTCCGGCCAAGTCGGACCGTCTCCACCGGAGTCCGGTCCGACGATGGCCCCGCCTGCCTCGCGGGGCCGAACGCCCGGCGCACCACCGCGTACCGCCGTGACGGGACAGCTGCCGTCGCGGCGGCTCACACCACGACCACGAAACGCTTTCAGGCACGCGCGCGTTTCGAGGATTGGAGAGCGATGACCGACTCAGGCGCAGGCGCGAGACGCCTCTTCTCCCGGCGAGCGTTCGCCACCGGCGCGGCCGCCGCAGCGGTCGTGCCCACGGTGCTCGGCGCCACCGCCGCCGCCCCGAAGGACAAGCCCGGTGAAGGAAGCGGTAAAGGAAGCGACAAGGGCACCGTCCGCGAGCTGACGCTGTACATGGAGAACCTGCCGAACGGGCAGATGGGCTACGGCCTGGAGCCCGGTCAGGCGTCGATTCCCGGCCCGCTCATCGAGCTGACCGAGGGCGACACGATGCACATCGAGGTCGTCAACAACCTGAGCGTCGCCGCGAGTCTGCACGTGCACGGCGTGGACTACGACGTCGCCAGCGACGGCACCAAGATGAACGACAGCGTCGTCGAGCCGGGCGGCCGGCGGACCTACGTCTGGCGCACCCACGCCCCGGGACCGAACCACGACGGGACGTGGGAGGCCGGCAGCGCCGGCTACTGGCATTATCACGATCACAACGTGGGGACCGAACACGGCACGGGCGGCCTCAAGAAGGGCCTGTACGGCCCCGTGATCGTGCGCCGCAAGGGCGACGTGCTGCCCGACAAGCAGTTCACGGTCGTGTTCAACGACATGACGATCAACAACAAGGCCCATCACGACACCCCCACCTTCACGGCCGTCCGCGGCGAGCGGGTGGAGTTCATCGTCATCACCCACGGGGATTTCTTCCACACCTTCCATGTGCACGGCCACCGCTGGGTGGACAACCGCACCGGGATCCTGCAGGGTCCGCAGGACGTGAGCCGGGTCATCGACACCAAGACCGTCGGCCCCGCGGACTCCTTCGGGTTCCAGGTGATCGCGGGTGCCCGGGTCGGCGCAGGTGCCTGGATGTACCACTGTCACGTCCAGAGCCACGCGGACATGGGCATGGCCGGGATCTTCCTCGTGACCGAGGCCGACGGCACGGTCCCCGGCGGCATGCCCCACCACTAGAAGGCAACGGCGGGGTCCTGATGCGGGCTCCGCCCCCGAAGCCACGCCCGACAGGCCTGCCTGACGGCCTGACGGGCGTGTACCAGCCTGCCGCCGGTCGGTCCTCGCCCGCCAGGACCGGAGGAGAACCTGACCTCCCTGCTCCGGCACCCCCTCCTTCCCGGGCAGCGTGACCGCCCGCCGAAAGCCGCCTCGCCCGGCGCACACCGGGCGGGGCCCCTGCGGCAGCCCTCGCTCCAACCCCCTGATCACTCTTCCGTTTCCGGATCGAGTCAAGGAGCAAACATGGGCAAGAGAAACCGGTTCGCCCTGTCGAGACGACGCGGAGCGCCGCCGTCATGTCCTGCGGGGACCT
The DNA here is from genome assembly GCF_045207415.1 of Streptomyces sp. NBC_00873. Classification (NCBI taxonomy): domain Bacteria; kingdom Bacillati; phylum Actinomycetota; class Actinomycetes; order Kitasatosporales; family Streptomycetaceae; genus Streptomyces; species Streptomyces sp. NBC_00873. The sequence goes on along the minus strand of NZ_CP108803.1, from coordinate 6,846,031 downwards.
CTCGTCACGCGTGGCCCTGGCGCCGCGCGGTCGTTCTGCTGTCGAGCGCCGCACTGGCGGTGGGGCTGTCCGGGCTGCCGGCCGTGCAGGCACAGGCGCAGCCGCCCGTCGAAAGCGCCAACCAGGACCAGGGAGCCGCCACCGACACCCAGGTGAACGTCCTGGTCTTCCACGGACCGGCCGCCAAGCAGGACGACCCGGTCAACAAGGCCACGGCAGCGATCGAGAACCTCGGCGAGAAGAACGGGTTCAAGGTCGTCGAGTCCGAGGACGCAAGCGTGTTCAACACCGCCGATCTCGCCAAGTACCGAGGGGTGGTGTTCCTGTCGGCCGACGGCGTGACGCTCAACGCCGAGCAGGAAGCCGCGTTCCAGTCGTACATCAACAACGGCGGCGGCTTCGTCGGCGTCCACGACGCCGCCCGGGCCCAGTCCGACTCCTCCTGGTTCACCGGGCTGATCGGCACCCGCCCCGCCCTGGGCCTCCCCGACCCCGAGAAGGTCGTCGCGAGCGCGGTCAACGGGGACAACCCGCCGAACGAGACCAAGGACAAGCTGTTCGACGGCAAGAACGACACCAAGTGGCTGGCCCGTACGCCGACCGGCTGGGTCACCATGAAGCTGGACAAGCCCGTCGCGGTGGTCAACTACGCGTTGACCTCAGCCAACGACTCCTCGGGACGGGACCCGAAGGACTGGAAGCTGCAGGGCTCGGAGGACGGCGAGACCTGGAAGACCCTGGACACCCGGACCGGCGAGACCTTCTCGTCGCGGTTCCAGACCAGGCAGTTCCAGTTCACCAACAGCACGGCCTACCAGCACTACCGGCTGGATATCACCGCGAACAGTGGTGAGCCGCTGACCCAGTTGGCCGAGCTGCGGCTCTTCAGCGCCAAACCGACGCCCCCGCAGGATTCCAAGGTCCAGCAGGCCGTCGTTGATGTGACGGACCGTCAGCATCCAGCCAACGAGGGACTTCCGCTCAACTGGACCCGATCCGACCAGTGGATCAACTGGGACCCCAACCCGATCGGCAAGGTCCACACCATTGCCCAGGTCGAGGAGGGGAAGTACAAGCCGGGGCTCAGCGCCAACGGCCCGTTCCACCCGATCTCGTGGTGCCGGGACTACGACGGCGGTCGGTCCTTCTACACCGGCATGGGCCGCACCGAGGAGAGCTACACCACCGACACGAAGTTCCAGAGCCACCTCCTCGGCGCCATCGAGTGGACCACCGGCATGGTCCGCGGTGACTGTCAGGCGACCATCGCGTCCAACTACACGACCGAGCGGCTGACCGCCCAGAACCAGGCGGGGCAGCTCGACCAGATCGGTGAGCCGCACGGTCTGACCATGGCCCCCGACGGCAAGGCCTTCTACATCGGCAAGGCCGCCTGCCCGTCCGGCCCGATCAGCTCCTGGAACGACCCCAAGGTCGGCCTGGGCTGCGGCACCATCCACCAGTGGGACCCCAAGACCAAGAAGGTCAAGCTGCTCACCACACTCGATGTGATGGGCAACCGGGGCAGCGGTGACGAGCTGGTCAAGAACGAGGAAGGCCTCGTAGGCGTCACCCTCGACCCGAAGTTCGAGAAGAACGGGTGGATCTACATCTACTGGATGCCGCACGAGTCGATCGACCGCGACAAGCGGATCGGCCAGCGGACGGTCTCCCGGCTGACCTACGACTTCGCGACCGAGTCCATCGACCAGGGCACCCGCAAGGACCTGCTGCACTGGGACACCCAGATCCACAGCTGCTGCCACGCCGGCGGCGGCATGTCCTTCGACAAGGACGGCAACCTCTACATCGGCTCCGGTGACAGCAACTCCTCCGGCGGCTCCAGCGGCTACTCCGGGAACAACTGGACCCAGGACTACAAGGGTGTCTCCTTCCAGGACGCCCGCCGCACCTCCGGCAACACCAACGACCTCAACGGCAAGATCATCCGCATCCACCCCGAGGCCGACGGCACCTACACCATCCCCAAGGGCAACCTCTTCCCGCCGGGCACGGCCAAGACCCGCCCCGAGATCTACGTGATGGGTGTCCGCAACATCGCACGGCTCTCCGTCGACCCGGTGCACAACTGGCTGAACGCCGGCTGGGTCGGGCCGGACGCGGGAGCCCCGAGCCCCGAGCTGGGCCCGGCCAAGTACGAGACGGCCACGATCATCACCTCCGCGGGCAACCAGGGCTGGCCGTACTGCATGGGCAACCGGCAGCCGTACCGTGACCGCAGCAACACCGACGCCAGTGTCCTCACCGGCTGGTACGACTGCGACCACCTCAAGAACGAGTCGCCGCGCAACACCGGCCTGGTGGACATCCCGCCGGCCCGCGACAACATGATCTGGTACTCGCCCCAGGGCGGCGGCCCGGTCTTCCCCAAGCGCTCCGACGGCAGCGGTGTCCCGAGCTACGTCGACAGCGAGGCCACCTACACCCAGCCGTACCTCAAGGGCGGCGGCCAGGCCATCATGTCCGGTCCGACCTACCACCGCTCCCAGGTGGACACCAAGAGCGGTGTCGCCTGGCCGGCGTACTGGGAGGACAAGTGGTTCATCGGTGACGAGTCCAACTCCAACAACCGGGTCGCGGTGACCGTCGACCCCGACCAGGTCAAGGACGCGGGCGCGCCGGCCTTCGGCGAGGACCTGCGCAGCATCATCGCGCCCGGCAGCGGCTCCACCCAGCTGCAGAGCTGGATGGACGCCAAGTTCGGTCCCGACGGTGCGCTGTACATGCTCGACTACGCGGGCGGTTTCTTCAGCCTGCACTCCAACCAGAAGCTCATCCGCATCGCCTACAAGGGTGGCCCGGCCACCCCGAAGCCGCAGGACGCCGGGGCGCGCGTCATCACCCAGAGCAAGCCCAAGACGGTGGCGTTCTCCGGTGCCAAGGTCGGCGGTGTGGCCTGGGAGTGGGACTTCGGTGACGGCAGCGCGCCGTCGCACGAGGCCAACCCCACTCACACCTACGCCGACTACGGCACGTACCACGCGAAGCTGACGGTCACCTACGCCGACGGCGAGAAGGCCACCGCGACGTTCGACGCCGAGGCCGGCTGCCCCGCGCCCGACGCCCGTCCGACCGTCAAGCTGCTCGACACCGACACCGGCGTGGCCAACCACCGCGCGGGCGGCGCCTGCACTGTCAACGACCTGATCGACGACGAGGCGTCCTGGCCGAACCACGGCGAGTTCGTCAGCCACGTCAACGCCGTGGTCAACGACCTCCGCAAGGAGGACGTCCTCGACAACCGCGAGTCGGCGGCGATCAGCAAGGCGGCGGCGCAGAGCAAGATCGGCAAGGTCGCCGGGTACCAGCCCCTCTTCGACGGGACCGCGGCGAGCCTCGCCGACTGGCGGCAGGCCGGCCCCGGGAAGTTCTCCCTCCAGCCCGACGGCACCATCCGCGGCTCAGGCGGCCTGGGCATGCTGTGGTACGCCAAGCAGGAGCTCGGAGACTTCTCGGTCAGGCTCCAGTTCCGGGACATGGCTCCGGGCAACGGCAACGCCAACAGCGGTGTCTTCATCCGGTTCCCGGACCCGCGGACGCCGCTGGCCGACCGTCCGGCCGGCAGTTGCGGGACGGTCGGTTCGGCTCGCACCGCCCCCGAGTGGCTCGCGATCTACTGCGGTCAGGAGATCCAGATCTACGACGGGACCACGGGCGAGGTCCAGAAGACCGGCTCGGTGTACAACTTCAAGCCGCTGGGCCTGGACAAGGCGGGGGTGACCCCCAAGGGCCAGTGGAACGACTATGAGATCCGCGCGGTCGGGCAGCACTACACGATCATCCGCAACGGCGTGGTGATCAACGAGTTCGACAACACGCCCGGCAAGTCGTCGTCCCGGGCGGGTGACCCGCCCACGGACCTGCGTCAGTTCCTCAGCGGGTACGTGGGGTTGCAGAACCACAGCAACAACGACCTGATCGAGTTCCGCAACATCCGGGTGCGGAACCTGTAGTCGCGAGCGGTCAACCCGAAGCGTGACTCCGGGGGAGGCTACCCCCTCGGACACTCGCTGTAGCGGCACGGAAGCGAGGGCCGCGGCCTTGTGGTCGCGGCCCTCGCTGCGTGTTCGTACCTGACTGATGTTCGTCAGGGCTTCGTGGAGTGGGTGATCTCCAGGAGATCACGTTCGGTGGCGTCCAGCTGCCTGGCCTCCACCGAGTAGTCCGCAATCAGTACCCGTCGCCGGCGCATCCGGTCCACCCAATTCCGCTCGGCCCGCCGTACGGTGCAGGGTGCAGAGGATCAGTTCTCGGAGGCTGCGTCGCCGGTCGGGGGGTCACCGGCAATCCGCTCATGGTGCCTGATCACTTCGGCGATGATGAAGTTCAGGAGCTTCTCGGCGAAGGCGGGGTCGAGTTTCGCGTTCTCGGCGAGGCTGCGCAGGCGGGCGATCTGTTCGTTTTCGCGGGTCGGGTCGGCCGGGGGCAGTTTGTGGTTGGCCTTGAGATGCCCGACCTGCTGGGTGCACTTGAAGCGCTCGGCGAGCATGTGGACAACAGCAGCGTCGATGTTGTCGATGCTTTCGCGGAGCCGGTTCAGTTCCGCGCGTACGGACTCGTCCATGTCGCTCGTGGTCATGGTCGTCGAGCTTACGGTCTCCCCCGCGACAGGGAGTGGGCTCCCTGTCGCGGGGGAGGCTGTTAGGCGCCCGGGGTCCACGCGGTGATCGTCGGCGGGTGTTCGGGGTCGGGGACCTGGTCGCTCCAGCCGCCGGGAACGGCGCGGCCCTGTTGTTCGCGGAAGCGGACGGGGGCGGTGCCGACGCGGCGGGCGAAGAGGCGGGAGAAGTAGGCGGGGTCGTCGTAGCCGACGCGGCGGGCGACTGCGGCGACCGGCAGGTCGGTTGCGGCGAGGAGCTCTTTGGCTCGGCCGAGGCGGATGCCGAGGAGGTAGTCCTTGGGGCTGCAGCCGGCGCCGCGGCGTACGGCGGTGCGCAGTTCGGCGGGGGTCATGCTGTGGCGGGCCGCGTGTTCGGCGACGGAGAGGGGCTGGAATGCGTCGCGGGCGAGGGCCTGGAGGACGGGGTCGCCGTCGGGGCTGACGTCGGCGCGGGCGCGGCGCAGGGCGACGAGGAGTTCGTGGACGGCGGCGCCGGTCTCGACTTCGAGGAGGGGATTGCCGCGTCTGGCGGCGCGGACCATGCGGCTGACGGCGGCACGTGGTCCTGCGGTGTCGGCGAGGGGGACGAGGGGGCGGTCGGGTTCGATGTAGCCGAGTTCGGTGTAGGTGGTGGTGGCGGGGCCGGTGAAGTCGACGAAGGCTTCGTCCCAGCCGGTGCCGGGGTCGGCGCCGTAGTGGTGCGGGGTGCCGGGCGTGAGCCAGATGAGGCTGGGGGCGGTGACGGGTGTGCGGCGGCCGTCGGGGCCGCTGAACCAGCCGCTGCCGGAGTTGATGACGACGGCGACGTGGTGGTCGAGGGTGCGGGGGCCGACGGTGGGCAGGGCGCCGTGTTGCAGGCCGACGCCCAGGCAGACGAGGCCGAGGCGGTGGTGGAGCGTGCTGGGCGTGAAGAATCGCATCCAGGTGTGGTACGTCGGCATCGGCTTTCCTTCCTCCGCTCGGCTCGGCCGGCTCGGCTCCGCCGGGCTCGCTCCGGTTCGGTCGGCCGCGGTGATCTGCGCATTGGGTCCAAACAGCAGTGATCTTTGTCCATGGACCGGCTGCACGCCAGGGGGCGAGGGTGGATGGAACATTCCTCCCGGGTTCGCCCGCTCCGTGGTGCGTGCCGTTGTACGGACCCGGGGCACTCGGGCCCGGGGTTGGGACCGGCGCAACAGGAGAGTACGAGCACGATGGCTGATTTCACCGTGGGGGACGACCACTTCCGGCTCGACGGGAAGCCCGTACGCCTGCTGTCGGGGGCGCTGCACTATTTCCGGGTGCACGAGGCGCAGTGGGATCACCGGCTGTCGATGCTGCGGGCGATGGGCCTGAACTGTGTGGAGACGTACGTTCCGTGGAATCTGCATGAGCCGGAGCCCGGGCTGTTCCGGGAGGTTGCGGCGCTCGGCCGGTTCCTGGACGCAGCGCGCCGGGCGGGGCTGTGGGCGATCGTGCGCCCGGGTCCATATATCTGTGCCGAGTGGGAGAACGGCGGGTTGCCCGCGTGGGTGACGGGCCGGTTCGGGCGGCGGGTGCGGACGCGGGACGCCGGGTATCTGGAGGCGGTCGAGCGGTGGTTCGCCGAGTTGTTGCCGCAGGTGGTGGAGCGGCAGATCGACCGCGGCGGCCCGGTGGTCATGGTTCAGGTGGAGAACGAGTACGGGAGCTACGGAACCGATCAGGTCTATCTGGGGCGGCTGGCGGAGGTGCTGCGCGGGCACGGCGTGAGCGTGCCGCTGTTCACGTCGGACGGACCGGAGGACCACATGCTGACGGGTGGTTCCGTGCCGGGGTTGCTGGCGACGGCGAATTTCGGCTCGGGGGCGCGTGAGGCGTTCGAGGTGCTGCGGCGGCATCAGCCGGAGGGTCCGCTGATGTGTATGGAGTTCTGGTGCGGCTGGTTCGAGCACTGGGGTGCCGCGCCGGTGGTCCGGGATCCGGCGGAGGCCGCGGAGGCGCTGCGGGAGATTCTGGAGTGCGGGGCATCGGTGAATGTCTACATGGCGCACGGGGGGACGAATTTTGCGGGCTGGGCGGGGGCGAACCGCTCGGGTCCGGTGCAGGACCAGGATTTTCAGCCGACGGTGACGTCGTACGACTACGATGCGCCGATCGACGAGTACGGGCGGCCGACGGAGAAGTTCTGGCTGTTCCGGAATGTCCTGGCGGAGTTCGCGGACGGTCCGCTCCCGGAGCTGCCGCCGGAGCCGGCCGGGCCCCCGGCGCCGGTGCGGGCGGAGCTGACCGGGTGGGCGTCGCTGTCTGTGGTGCTGGAGGTGCTGGGCGACCCGGAACAGGCGGAGTCCGGTGTTCCGCCGACGTTCGAGGAGCTGGGCGTGGACCGGGGCCTGGTGCGGTACGAGGTCGCCGTTCCGGGTTCACGACGCCCGTATGCGCTGGGTGTGTCCGGGCTCCGGGACCGGGCGGTGGTGTATGTGAACGGGGTCCGGGAAGGCGTGCTGAGCGGCGAGAGCGCCACCCTCGACGAGCCGGTGGCCGGGCCCGCGTCGGTCGAGCTGTGGGTGGAGTCGCTGGGCCGGGTCAATTACGGGCCGCGGCTGGGTGAGCCGAAGGGCATCACGGGCGGCGTCCGGCACGAGCGGCAGTATCTGCACGGGGTACGGGCGCGGGGGCTGCGGCTGGCCGCTTTCGAGGAGCCGGGTGCGGTGGACGCGGTGCCCTTCGAGGCTGTCGCCGAGGGGGGTCGTGCCGGGCTGTACCGGGGTTCGTTCGAGTCGGCGGTCTCGGGGCGCGCGGGTCTTCCGGATCACGCGGGGATCGAACTGCCGGGCTGGACGCGCGGGTTCGTCTGGGTGAACGGTTTCTGTCTGGGCCGGTACTGGTCGGCGGGTCCGCAGCGGACGCTGTATGTGCCAGGTCCGGTTCTGCGGGAGGGCGTCAACGAGGTGTGGGTGCTGGAGGTGGAGGGCGCCGGGGATCCGTGGGTGGAGCTGGGTCCGGGTGTGCCCGTCCGGACGGGCACACCCGGGGGTGCTCAGGGCTGATGCGGTGGGGCCGGTCGGGGGGTAGCACTGCCGGCCGCCGCCCTCGGTGGCGGCGCCCCGGCCTGCGATGGTGAAGGTACCCGCGAGCGGTGTACGGGGCTGTCCTCGCCGCTGTTTCCCGTGCATCCGCTTACGGCCTGCCCCGCGACAGGGAGTGGGCTCCCGACGCCCTGCGACTGCGCTTGCGGCGTCGTCGTCGGTCACCCAGGCTCCGCGTCGACTCCGTCCTCCGCCTTGCCGTCGAAGCCGCATGACGCCCTCGCCGATCCACTCCCTGTCGCGGGGGAGGCCGTTACAGTGGAAGCCGGTTGAGCGTCACGGATGGGGGTGCGGACGTGACGGACGGCGGCCCGGTGGTGCATGGCTTCCCTCATCTGGACATCGTCCGGTCCGCGATCACCGCGCTGTACCGGAGGCTGTCGTACAACGGTGTGCGCAGGTACGCCCCGAGCCTGTTGCCCGCCGACGCGGCCTTCTCCGACCAGGACGATCTGCATCTGGGGGCGCAGCGCGTGGCGCGGGCGATGGTCCGGCATCTGCATCTGCCGGATGCCCGCATGATCGTCGGGTTCCGGGCGATGGAGCATGCGGGGAGTGTCGAACTCGCGGCGGGGCCCGAGTACTTCATCGAGCTCAACGACCGTTTCCGCACTCATCGCAGGGACATCGGTGCCGCGCTGTCGCACGAGGTGATGCATGTGCTGTTGCACCGGCTGGGTCTGGAGTTCCCCGGTACGCGGGACAACGAGATCCTGACCGACACGGCGGCGGCGTATCTGGGGGCGGGCTGGCTGCTGCTCGACGCGTTCCGGGAGGACGCCGCCTCCAGTCAGAAGCTCGGCTATCTCACCCCGGAGGAGTTCGGGTATGTGCTGGCCAAGCGGGCGTTGGTGTTCGATGAGGATCCGTCGCCGTGGTTCACGAGTCCGCAGGCGTATACGGCGTACGTGAAGGGGCGGGCGCTGGCGCTGCGGGACGGGCAGCAGCCTCCGCTGGCGGCGGCGGGCTGGGCCGGCCGGCACCGTTACGCGAAGGACCGGCGGTACGCCCAGGACCATGCGGGGGCCGCCGCGACCCCCGGGGTCCCGTACCGGTTCGAGGAGGGTCCGGGGGGTTGGCGGGTCTCGTTCACCTGCCCGACCTGCCACCAGCGCGTCCGGGTACCGGTCCGCGGCCGGGTGCGGGCGCGGTGCGGGTTGTGCCGCACGGTACTGGACTGCAATACCTGAGCCCGTCGGGGCCCTCCGTCGTAGAGTCGATGGGTGGCAGAAGATCCGATGACGGACACGCGGAACCTGTTCGAGGCCCTGTACGAGGGTGAGGACGCCGTCGTGCGGCTGCTGCGCGCGGGGGTGCCCGCCGAGTCGGTCGACGAGAACGGTGCGACGGCGCTCTATCTGGCGGCGGTGTCGGACCGGCCGGGTGTGGTGCGGCTGCTGCTGGCGGCGGGCGCCGATCCGGACCGGGCGTGCGGGCCCGAGGCGGGCGATCTGCCGATCTGCGGGGCGGCGTGCGGCGGCCACACGGAGGTGGTCGGGGCGCTGCTGGCGGCCGGGGCGCAGCCGGATCTGCGGGAGCAGTTCGGGTTCACGGCGCTGCGGTGGGCGGTGGGTCTGGGACATGCGCGGACCACGGAGGTGCTGCTCGCCCATGGGGCGGACCCCGATCTGCCGGGACCGGGGCCGCGGCATGAACCGCCGCTGGTGTTCGCGGTACGGCGCGGGTCGCTGGAGACCGTGCGGGCGCTGCTGCGGTACGGGGCGGGTGCGCGGGCCGGGGCGCTGGAGGAGGCGCTGCGGGAGGCGCGCCGGATGCTTGCGCTGGATGTGGAGCAGGAGATGCGGCGCGCGCTCCGGGAGATGTACGGGGACGGGCCGGGGACGGTGGTGCGCCGTACGCCGGTGGACGGCGGGGAGACGGTGACCGTCGAACTGGTGCGGGACGGGGTGCCGTTCGCGGGGCAGGAGCAGCAGACGGGGCACGGTGCGATCACCACGGTCCTGGAAGGGGAGCTGGGTCTGCGGACGCCGTACGCGGAGCTGGCGGCGCGGGCGCTGCGCGGCGGGAACCCGGAACTGGACAACTGGCACGAGGCGGTCGAGGTGCTGTGGCGGCGGGGCGACGAGGAGACGTTCCAGGCGGGCGCGGCGTGGTGCGCGAGCGACGGTGAGCCGTTGCGGCAGGCGTTCGGTGCGGATGTGCTGGCCCAGCTCGGTTTCCTCACCGGGTCGAAGCCTTTTGCCGGCCGTTCGGTTCCGCTGCTGCGGGAGCTGGCGCGGGAGGCGGCGGATACGGAGCTGATCCAGTCGGCGGTGCTGGGGCTGGGGCACCATGGGGATCCGGTGGCGCTGCCGGAGGTGTTGCGGCATGCGCGGAATCCGGAGCGGGTGGTGCGCCGTGCGGTGACGCTGGCGCTGTTCGACCTGGTCTCCGGTGACCATGTGGAGGGGGTCGCGGCGCTGGTGGGGCTGAGCCGGGACACCGATGCGGAGGTGCGGGACTGGGCTACGACGGCGCTGGCCGCGCTGGACGCGGACACGCCGGTGCTCCGCGCGGCGCTGGCGGAGCGGCTGGACGACGCGGATCCGGACACGGTCGCGGAGGCCGCACAGGGCCTGGCGCGGCGTCAGGATCCGCGGGCGGTGCCGGTGTTGGAGCGGTTGCTGCAGGAGTCGGAGCCGGACGGTTATGCGCGGGCGGTGGCGGCCGACGCGGCGGCGTGCGCGGCGGACGGCCCGGTCAGGGAGCGTCTGGAACGGATGCGTCCGCGCCTGCCGTGAGCGGCGCGGTGACGAGCGGGCAGCGGGTGGCCGAGTAGCGGGATGAGGCCCGGACAGGCCGGTGTGGGGAGCGGGACCGCTGTCGGAGCAGCCCCGCCCCGCCCTACCGCGCCCCGTACACCGGCTCCGCCGGCACCGCCTGCGCCAGCAGCTTCCGGGTGGCCTCCCCCGCCTCCGCGGGCGCCCACCGTGCCCCCCGGTCCGCGGTGGGTCCGGGGCGCCAGCCCTCCATCACGGTGATGCGGCCCCCCTCCGCCTCGAAGACCCGTCCGGTCGACCGGTCACCGCACCTCGTACGCGGCTACGCCGCCCTGCGACCCCGCGCGGCCGCGCTGCCGTTGCTTCGCCCGGAGCCTCCCGCACGCCCCGAAGCCGCGCCCGAACCGTTGCCACGGCCCGCGCCGCCGGCCCGTGCTGCGCCGCCACCCTGCGTGGCCCCGGCCCCGGCTCCGCTTCCGGCGCCGGACCCACCGCGTCGGCCCCGGCCCCGGGTGCCGGAACGGAACGGCGCACCGCCTCCGGTTCCACCTGCCCCGCCCGACCGTGTGCGCGGCTTCGGCTGGGTCGGCTGGGGGACCTCGACGACGACCGCGATGCCGGACGGCTCGCGCGCCCCGGTGATCCGGCTGAGTTCCTCGTCGCTGGACTTGATCCGGGTGGTTCGCGGCGCAATGCCCGCGTCGGCCATCAGCCGGGTCATTTCCCGCTTCTCCTCCGGCAGCACCAGTGTGACGACGCTGCCCGATTCCCCGGCGCGCGCCGTGCGACCGCCGCGGTGGAGGTAGTCCTTGTGGTCCGTCGGCGGGTCCACGTTCACGACCAGGTCGAGGTCGTCGACGTGAATGCCGCGGGCGGCCACGTTCGTCGCGACGAGCGCGGTGACCTGGCCGTTCTTGAACTGGTCGAGCGTCCGGTTGCGCTGCGGCTGGGAGCGCCCGCCGTGCAGTGCGGCAGCCCGGACACCGCTGGCCAGCAGCCGCTTGGCGAAGCGGTCGGCGGCACGCTTGGTGTCCACGAACATGATCACTCGGCCGTCGCGGGCCGCGATCCTGGTGGCGATCGCCTTCTTGTCGGTCTCGTCGGCCACATGCAGCACGTGGTGCTCCATGGTGGTGACGGCGCCCGCGGAGGGGTCGACCGAGTGCACGACCGGGTCGGTCAGGAACATCTTGACCAGCCGGTCGATGTTCTTGTCCAGGGTCGCGGAGAACAGCATCCGCTGACCGTCCGGCTCGACCTGCTTGAGCAGTCCGACGACCTGGGGCATGAAGCCCATGTCGGCCATCTGGTCGGCCTCGTCGAGAACGGTGATGGACACCTGGTCGAGTCGGGCGTCGCCGCGCTCGATGAGGTCCTTCAGCCGGCCCGGCGTGGCGACGAGCACCTCGGCGCCGCGGCGCAGCGTGCCGGCCTGCTTGCTGATCGACATGCCGCCGACGACGGTGGCGAGCCGCAGGTTCACGGATGTCGCGTACGGCGTGAGCGCGTCGGTGACCTGCTGGGCGAGCTCGCGGGTCGGGACGAGGACGAGTGCCAGCGGGGCGCGCGGTTCGGAGCGGCGTCCGGCGGTGCGGGCGAGAAGCGCGAGGCCGAAGGCCAGGGTCTTGCCGGAGCCGGTGCGGCCGCGGCCGAGGATGTCCCGGCCTGCGAGCGAGTTCGGCAGGGTGGCGCCCTGGATCGGGAACGGATCGGTGACGCCCTGCGCGGCAAGGGTTTTCAGCAGGGCGGCGGGCATGTCCAGCTCGGCGAACGCCTCGACGGCGGGCAGTGCGGGGGTCATGGTTTCGGGCAGGGCGAATTCGCCCTGCGGCGGCGTGGCCCTGCGACGGGGCGACGCCTTGCCGGATCCCTTGCCGGAACCCTTGGCGGTTGCCTGTGCCGGGGCCGTGCCGCGCCCCCTCGACGGGCGGGTGCGGGCGGGTCGGTCCTGGCGTTCGGAGCGGGTCATACGGAATTGCCCTCCTGGGGATTCCTGGGAACTACTTGGGACTGCTGGGGGACTGCTGGGGACTCTACGGAGCGCGCGTACCGGCTCGTGAATTCTCGGTGAATGTTCGAGAATTCCGGTCGTATGTGCGTACGCGTGGGACTCTCGGCGTACTTCCCCGGGACAGCACAAGCCGGGACCCGCACCTTCACGGTGCGGGCCCCGGCTGCGAGGTACGCGTCGCGGCAATTAGGCCGGGACGATGTTCTCCGCCTGCGGGCCCTTCTGGCCCTGCGTGACGTCGAAGGAGACCTTCTGGCCCTCCTGGAGTTCACGGAAGCCCGAGGTGGCGATGTTGGAGTAGTGGGCGAAGACGTCAGCGCCGCCGCCGTCCTGCTCGATGAAGCCGAAGCCCTTTTCCGAGTTGAACCACTTCACGGTTCCAGTAGCCATGTCATTCTCCTCAAGAGGTGCAGTGCCGGAAATCCGCACTTTACGAATTCCAAGTCGCCGCATTGAGCCCCATCCGGAGAAAGCCGGAAAACAATAATGCGCCTGAGGAAGCATTCCCGTCAGGCGCACATAAAGTTCATGGGTACCAAAACTGCAACCGGACCACCGTAGCACGTTCTGCCGACCAGTGGTGGATCTTGCCACGCCGCCGGTCGGCGGACTCCCGCGGAAGCCTTGGCGGCACCCGGTTCACAGCCGTTCGATGATCGTCACGTTCGCCTGGCCGCCGCCCTCGCACATGGTCTGCAGGCCGTAGCGGCCGCCCATGCGTTCCAGTTCGTGCAGCAGCGTCGTCATCAGCCTGGTGCCGGTGGCGCCGAGCGGGTGCCCGAGCGCGATCGCTCCGCCGTTGACGTCGACCCGGTCCGGGTCGGCACCGGTCTCCTTCAGCCAGGCCGGCACGACCGGCGCGAACGCCTCGTTGATCTCGACCAGGTCGATGTCGTCGATGGTCATGCCGGCCTTCTTCAGTGCGTACGCGGTGGCCGGGATGGGCGCCGACAGCATCCGGACCGGGTCCTCGCCACGCACCGAGAGGTGGTGGATGCGGGCGCGCGGGGTGACGCCGTGTCCGGCGACGGCACCTCCTCGGGCAGCCCCGCCGCCAGCCAGCAGGTCCGGGCGATGTCGCCGGCCTGCGGTCCGACGGTGTCGAGGCAGCCGAAGACGACGTCCTCGACGGCCGCCGGGTCGATGCCGGTGCGCTCGACGAGGGCCCCCAGCACATGGGCGCCGAGGTCGGCGGGGTGGACGGCCCCGAGGCCTCCCCCGCGCCGGCCGACTGGGGTGCGTACCGCTTCGACGAGGTAGGCCTCGGCCATGACTGCCGCTCCTTGAGAGGTCCGTGAGTGTGGGTTACGTACGCAGAGCGATGCCGTCCAGCACCATCGAGAGATACTGGCGGGCGATTTCCTCGGGGCTGTGCTGTCCGCCCGGCCGGTACCAGGAGGCCGCTACCCAGACGGTGTCGCGGACGAACCGGTAGGTGAGCCGGATGTCGAGGTCGGCGCGGAAGACCTCGGCGGCGACGCCGCGTTCCAGCGTGCCGAGCCAGGCCTTCTCGAACTTCTGCTGGGAGTCGACGAGATAGGCGAAGCGCGGCTGGGTGGCGAGGTGCCTGGACTCCTTCTGATAGATGGCGACGGCGGCGCGGTGCCGGTCGATTTCCCGGAAGGACTCGGTGACGAGCGCCTCGATGGTCTCGCGGGGGCCGAGTCCCGCGGCGAGCACCGCGTCGTACCCCTCCCAGAGTTCGGTGAGGAAGGTGGAGAGGATCTCGTCGACCATCGATTCCTTGGAATCGAAGTGGTAGTAGAGGCTGCCCGCGAGCATCCCGGCCTCGTCCGCGATCCTGCGGACGGTGGTGGCGTTGTATCCCTGCGCGGCAAAGACCTCGGCGGCGGTGTCGAGGAGTTCGCGGCGCCGCTCGGGCGAGGGGGTCACCTGGGGCTTCTTCTTGGTAGGCACCCGCCCATTCTCCGCCCATGCGATGCCCCTGCGGACGCGTCGGCGGGTGCCCGGTCAGGCATGCTGGCTGCTGACCGGGACGACTTCGCCCGTCATGTACGAGGAGTAGCCGCTGGCCAGGAAGACGATGACATTGGCGACCTCCCATGGTTCGGCGTACCGGCCGAACGCGCTGCCGCCGCGGCGGCGGACTGGGCGGCGTTCGCGACGGCGGCGCAGGCGCTGGGGACGGGTGAGGCGCTGCTGCGGGCGACGGTCGAGTACGTGAAGCGGCGCACGCAGTTCGGGGTGGCGATCGGATCGTTCCAGGCGGTCAAGCACCGGCTGGCGGACACGTTGACCGGCCTGGAGTTCGCCCGCCCACTGCTGTACGGGGCGGCGCTGGCGCTCGCCGAGGAGACACCGCGCGCCGGGGCGGATGTGGCGGCGGCGAAGGTCACGGCGGGCGAGGCGGCCCATGCGGCGGCGCGGGCGGCGCTGCAGTTGCATGGGGCGGTGGGGTATACGGACGAACTGGACCTGTCGCTGTGGCTGCGGAAGGCGAGGCCACTGCGGGACGCCTGGGGAGCGCCGGGGGCGTGCCGGGAGCGAGTGGTGGCGGGCGACTGAGAGGCTGCCGGGGGGCGTCCGCCGGTCGTTCTGTCCTCAGTCGCCGGGCCGAGGGGAGGTGCCTGCCGGGCCCGGCAGGCACCGGCTCGGGCGTCAGGTGATCTCGCGCGGGTTGCCGTCGTCCGCTGCGCGGTGGATCGTGCGCAGCGGCTTGCCCGGGCGCCAGACCTGGACGACCAGATCCTCGTTCTCCACCCCCGTGCTGACGACTTCCGTCAGCTCCGTGCGGAAGAGATGGAACGGCTCCGGCGGCTTCACCTCCTCGATGAAGCGGGCCAGGACGTCGGGGCCGGTCTCCTCCACCGCGTGGCCGCAGACCCGGACGTCGGCGTACTCCATCGCGTCGTCCGGTCCCGGATTGGCGTGCACCGCGAACCGCGGATCGCGCCGCAGGTCCAGCGCCTTGCGCGAGTTCGGCATCATGCCGAGCCACAGCTCACCGAAGCGGAAATTCACCTCCAGCCCGGTCACGCGTGGTGAACCGTCCTTGCGGAGGGTGGCCAGGATGTGGTGTTTATGCTGCTCGAAGCGGGCCTGAACGGTCTCGGCGAAGCCCGGCTCCGCCACCTGGAACGCTGCCCATGAACTCGATGTCATGGTTCCATCGAACCCTTGAATCCCGACATCTTCTGTCCGGATTTTCGGGCCGCCACCGGTTCGGATGCCGTACCGCCATGACCGTGGTGTGCTGTACGAGGCACTTGGCCGTCATCGTGGCGGCGGGGAGGGACTGTTTCCCGCGACCCGAGGTGAAATCCGATGGCAATCTTCGTGCATGCCACTTTGCCGGGCGTCACGGCAGACCAGTACGACGCTCTCGACAAAGAACTCCAGGCGCTTCCCGGCGACGCCTTCGCCGGCTGCCTCTCCCACGTCTGCATCACGACCGATTCGGGCGTGGAGCTCTTCGACCTGTGGGAGTCGCCGGAGGCCGTGGAGAACTTCGGCGCGGCCATGCTGCCGGTCGCCCGGAGGCTTGGCCTGCCGATGCCGTCCGGACCGCCGAAGACCGCGCGGACCCACCATTACCGGGTGCCGGAAGTCGTGTAGCCGTGTCCGCCGGCCGGTGACAGGGTGATCACCAGCGCCCAGCCCTGGGTGCGGAGCACCAGGGGTGCCGCACCTTCCATCAACACCGCGTCGTAGCAGTCGAGTTCGATGTCCCGGCCGTCGAGCGCCGCGCCGTCCTCCAGTGCGACGGCCAGGACCGTGCCGCCCTCCGGCGCCTGCAGCCGGAGGGTGCCGCGTACGACCGCGACCTCCGCCGCCGTACGTTCCCTGCGGTACATCACATTGAGGTTCACGACGGGGCCGCCGAGGAGCTGCCCGTCCGTCTCCAGGTCCCCGGGGAAGTCGTGGGGCCAGTACTGCTCGTCGACGATGTGGTGCTCGCCGCCCACCATGAGGTCCATCCCGGCGCCCTCGACCACGGTCAGCGTGCGGTCGACCCCGGGAAACGAGGAGAACGGCCCGTCCGCGGTCACATCGGCGAGGCTGACCCGCCAGTCGAAGGCGTCCAGCGGTGCGCCCTCGGGGGATGCGGCGATCTCCCGGGTGACTCCCCCGCCGTTCTTCCAGGGCACGGCCGTGCGGTCGGCCGCCCTCAGCACCCGTGGCATCACTTGACGATCCCCTGCGCCCGGGCCGCGGTCAGCCAGCTGGGAAATTCGGCGACGAGCCGGTCGTACAGCTCGGAGTCCAGAACCTGCCGCGGATCGAGTCCGGCGTGGAAGAAGCCGGAGTTGTCGACGGGGCGCCGTGCGGGCACGGCCAGTTCGTCGAGCTTGTGCAGGAAGTCGAACTGCGAGCTTCGCTTGTTTCCGAAGCCGATGAACTGCCAGAACATCGGCAGCTTCGCCGCCTTGCAGAGATAGCGCTCCGCCGCGAGCTTGTTGATCGGGCCGCCGTCGGTCTGGAAGACGACGAGCGCGGGCGCGGTCGAGCCGCTGTCGAGGTAGTGGTCGATGACCGCGTCCATGGCCAGGTGATAGCTGGTCTTCCCCATGTGTCCGAGTCCGGCGACGATCCGGTCGACGCGCCCGACGTGGTTGTCGAGGGCTATGTCGGTGACGGCGTCGATGTCCGTGGAGAAGAAGACGACGGGGACGCGGCCGTCGTCGTCGAGGTGCGCCGACAGGCCGAGCACCCGGTCGGCGAGGGCCTGGACGCTGCCGTCCTTGTAGTACGCCTTCATGGAGCCGGAGTAGTCGAGCACGAGATAGACGGCCGCACGCTCGCCACTGAGCCGGTGCTTCTGCAGGGAGACCCCGGCACTCCTGTAGAGGCTGACGAGCGCGGGCGCGGTCTCCTCGACCTTGCGGAGACTGATGCCGGCCATACGGGGCTCCGTTCCTGAGAGGGGGTTACGAGGTTACGTCACCGTGGTGGACCGGCTGCGGCGTTGTGGACGACCCCGGCCGTTCCCGTCCTGGTCCGTGCCCGCACCCGGCCGCGTCCGCGCGGCCCGCGTTCGCTATGTTGATCGCCGCCGACCCCCACCGGCCGCCCGCAACCGTCCCCCCGTGAAGGAGCCGGCCATGGAGGCCGCTGTCACCACCTGCTACCGCCATCCGTCGTACGAGACCTATGTGCGCTGCACCCGCTGCGACCGCTACATCTGCCCGGACTGCATGCGTGAGGCCGCGGTCGGCCACCACTGCGTGGAGTGCGTGAAGGAGGGGCAGCGGTCGGTCCGGCAGGCGCGCACGGTCTTCGGCGGTGCGGTGTCGAGGACGGCGGTGCCCGTGGTGACGTTCGTACTGATGGGCCTGAACATAGTGGCCTATCTGGCCGAGTTGATGCGCCCCGGGATCGTCGACCGGTTCGGGATGCTCGGCGCGGGTCTGGTCGGACCCCACGGCGGCCAGTACATGTACGAGAGCGGGGACTTCCCCGGGTTCCACGCGGTCGGTGTGGTGGACGGCGAGTGGTACCGGCTGCTGACCGGAGCGTTCCTTCATCTCCCGCCGGGCGGGGCGTCGTTCGGCACGCTGCCGTTCGGGGTGCTGCACATCCTCTTCAACATGTACGGGCTGTGGAACCTGGGCCGCGTCGTCGAGGAGCAGCTGGGCCGCGGCCGGTATCTCGCGCTGTACCTGCTGTCCGCGCTGGGCGGCTCGGTGCTGGTGTACCTGGTCGCGCCGGACGCCCTCACGGTGGGCGCCTCGGGGGCGATCTTCGGCCTGGCGGCGGCGTTCTACGTCATCAACCGGCGCCTCGGCCGGGACATGCAGGCGGTCAACCGGTTCCTGGCCGGATTCCTGATCTGGATGCTGATCTCCGCGGGGTTCACCTCGTGGCAGGGGCACCTGGGCGGGCTCCTCACGGGCGGCATCGTCATGGCCGCGCTCGCGTACGCCCCGGCGAAGCGCCGTACCGCCGTGCAGATCGCCGCGTGCGGGGTGGTCTTCGTGGTACTGGTCGCCCTGGTCGTTCTGAAGACCTCGCAGCTGACCGGCGGCGCCGTGGCGTGAGCGTTCCGCCTGCCCGGTCGTGGCCGGCGCCCCAGGCCCGGACGCGCCACGGCGCCTGCCGAATTCGTCCGGTCGGGGACGGGCAGGCGCCGCGTTCAGTTCCGTACGCCTTTGTACGGGACGTCTGTTGTGGTGATGCGTACTGCTGGTGGTGCTCAGACCATCAGGGAACGGTCCGTCGGGCGGATCGGGGCCGGCAGTGCGCTGGCCCCGGTCAGGAAGCGGTCCACGCCACGCGCCGCGGAGCGGCCCTCGGCGATGGCCCACACGATGAGGGACTGGCCGCGGCCCGCGTCACCGGCGACGAACACACCGTCGACATTGGTGGCATAGTCGCCGTCGCGCGCGACGTTGCCGCGTCCGTCGAGCTCCAGGCCGAACTGCTGGACCAGACCGTTGGCCTGGTCGGTGCCGGTGAAGCCCATGGCCAGGGTGACCAGCTGCGCGGGGATCCGCCGCTCGGTGCCGGGCTTCTGCTCCAGCTTGCCGTCCTTGAACTCCACCTCGACGAGGTGCAGCGCCTGGACGTTGCCGTCCTCGTCGCCCTCGAAGTGGGTGGTGGAGACGGAGTAGACCCGCTCGCCGCCCTCCTCGTGCGCCGAGGTGACCTTGTACAGCATCGGGAAGGTCGGCCAGGGCTGGTTGGCGTTCCGCTCCTCGCCCGGCTTCGGCATGATCTCCAGCTGGGTGACGGAGGCCGCGCCCTGCCGGTGAGCGGTGCCGACGCAGTCGGCGCCGGTGTCGCCGCCGCCGATGACGACGACGTGCTTGCCCTCGGCGCTGATCGGGGAGACCGTCAGGTCGCCCTCCTGCACCTTGTTGGCGAGCGGCAGGTACTCCATCGCGAAGTGCACGCCGCTCAGCTCGCGGCCCGGGACGGGCAGGTCGCGGGAGACGGTGGCACCGGCGGCGATGACGACAGCGTCGTAGCGGCGACGGAGCTTGGCGGCGGCGATGTCCTTGCCGATCTCCACCTCCGTACGGAACTTGGTGCCTTCCGCGCGCATCTGCTCGATGCGGCGGTTGATGTGCGACTTCTCCATCTTGAACTCGGGGATGCCGTACCGGAGAAGACCTCCGATGCGGTCCGCGCGCTCGTAGACGGCGACCGTGTGGCCGGCCCGGGTCAGCTGCTGGGCGGCGGCGAGACCCGCCGGACCCGAGCCGATGACCGCGACCGTCTTGCCGGAGAGGCGCTCGGGCGGCTGCGGGGTGACGTCGCCGCTGTCCCACGCCTTGTCGATGATCGAGACTTCGACGTTCTTGATGGTGACGGCCGGCTGGTTGATGCCGAGCACGCACGCCGACTCACAGGGAGCCGGGCACAGCCGCCCGGTGAACTCCGGGAAGTTGTTCGTGGCGTGCAGGCGCTCGGACGCGGCCGTCCAGTCCTCGCGGTAGGCGTAGTCGTTCCACTCGGGGATGAGGTTCCCCAGCGGGCAGCCGTTGTGGCAGAACGGGATGCCGCAGTCCATGCAGCGGCCGGCCTGCTTGCTGATGATCGGGAGCAGCGAGCCCGGAACGTAGACCTCGTTCCAGTCCTTGACGCGCTCGCCCGCGGGACGGGTCTCGGCGACCTCGCGCCCGGTGGTCAGGAAGCCCTTGGGGTCAGCCATTGGTCGCCGCCTCCATCATCTTCTCGGTGGTCTCCTGCTCGGAGAGACCGGCGAGCTCAGCGGCTTCCTTGGCGGCGAGCACTGCCTTGTAGGTGGACGGGATGATCTTGCTGAAGCGGGAGACACCACCGTCGGCGCTGTCCCACTCGGCAAGCAGCTTCTCGGCGACCGTGGACCCGGTCTCCTCCTGGTAACGGCGCACGACGTCGTGCAGCCACTGCTTGTCGCTGTCGGAGAGCGCCTCGATCGCGCCGAGGTTGCCGACGTTGACGTTGTCGCGGTCCAGGTCGATGACGTACGCGACACCACCCGACATACCGGCGGCGAAGTTGCGTCCGGTCTCGCCGAGGACGACGGCGTGGCCGCCGGTCATGTACTCGCAGCCGTGGTCGCCCACGCCTTCGGAGACGACCGTCGCGCCGGAGTTGCGGACGCAGAACCGCTCACCGGTGCGGCCGCGCAGGAACAGCTCGCCGCCGGTCGCGCCGTAGGCGATGGTGTTGCCGGCGATGGTGGAGTACTCGGCGAGGTGCTCGGCGCGGCGGTCCGGGCGGACGATGACGCGGCCGCCGGAGAGGCCCTTGCCGACGTAGTCGTTGGCGTCGCCCTCCAGTCGCAGCGTCACACCGCTCGGCACGAACGCGCCGAACGACTGGCCGGCGGAGCCGGTGAAGGTGATGTCGATGGTGTCCTGCGGCAGACCCGCGCCGCCGAACTTCTTCGTCACCTCGTGGCCGAGCATCGTACCGACGGTCCGGTTGATGTTCCGGATCGCGATCTGGGCCCGGACCGGCTGGGCGGCCTCGGCACTGTCCGCGTTCAGGGCGTCGGCGGCGAGCTTGATCAGCTCGTTGTCGAGGGCCTTGGCGAGACCGTGGTCCTGCTCGATCAGCCGGTGGCGGACCGCACCCTCGGGCAGCTCCGGAACGTAGAACAGGGGCTCCAGGTCGAGGCCCTGCGCCTTCCAGTGCGTGATCGCACGGTCGGTGTCCAGCAGCTCCGCGTGGCCGACGGCCTCTTCGATCGTACGGAAGCCCAGCTCGGCAAGGATCTCGCGGACTTCCTGGGCGATGAACTCGAAGAAGTTGACGACGTACTCGGCCTTGCCGGAGAACCGACTCCGCAGGACCGGGTTCTGGGTGGCGATGCCGACCGGGCAGGTGTCGAGGTGGCAGACACGCATCATGACGCAGCCGGAGACGACGAGCGGCGCGGTCGCGAAACCGAACTCCTCGGCGCCCAGCAGCGCAGCGATGATGACGTCGCGGCCGGTCTTCAGCTGGCCGTCCGTCTGCACGACGATGCGGTCGCGCAGGCCGTTGAGCAGCAGGGTCTGCTGCGTCTCGGCGAGGCCGAGCTCCCAGGGACCGCCCGCGTGCTTCAGTGAGGTGAGCGGGGAGGCGCCCGTTCCGCCGTCGTGGCCGGAGATCAGGACGACGTCCGCGTGCGCCTTGGAGACACCCGCGGCGACCGTGCCGACGCCGACCTCGGAGACCAGCTTCACGTGGATGCGGGCCGCCGGGTTGGCGTTCTTGAGGTCGTGGATCAGCTGAGCCAGGTCCTCGATGGAGTAGATGTCGTGGTGCGGCGGCGGGGAGATCAGACCGACACCCGGGGTGGAGTGCCGGGTCTTGGCGACCCACGGGTAGACCTTGTGGCCGGGCAGCTGGCCGCCCTCGCCGGGCTTGGCACCCTGCGCCATCTTGATCTGGATGTCGTCCGCGTTGACCAGGTACTCGCTGGTCACACCGAAGCGGCCGGAGGCGACCTGCTTGATGGACGAGCGGCGCGCCGGGTCGTACAGCCGGTCGGCGTCCTCGCCGCCCTCACCGGTGTTGGACTTGCCGCCCAGCTGGTTCATGGCGATGGCGAGGGTCTCGTGCGCCTCGCGGGAGATCGATCCGTACGACATGGCGCCGGTCGAGAACCGCTTGACGATGTCGGAGACGGACTCGACCTCGTCGATGGAGATCGCCTCGCGGTCCGACTTACCGTTCTCATGCGTCTTGAGGGCGAACAGGCCGCGGAGCGTCATGAGGCGCTCGGACTGCTCGTTCACCCGGTCCGTGTACTTCTTGAAGATGTCGTACCGCTTGTTGCGCGTGGCGTGCTGGAGGCGGAAGACCGTCTCCGGGTCGAAGAGGTGCGGCTCGCCCTCGCGGCGCCACTGGTACTCACCGCCGATCTCCAGCGCGCGGTGCGAGGCGGAGATGCCGGAGGCGGGGTACGCCTTGGCGTGCCGGGCGGCGACCTCCTCGGCGACGACGTCGAGTCCGGCGCCGCCGATCTTGGTGGCGGTGCCGTTGAAGTACTTCGTGACGAAGGTCTCGTCCAGGCCGACGGCCTCGAAGACCTGGGCACCGCGGTAGGAGGCGACGGTGGAGATGCCCATCTTGGACATGACCTTCAGGACGCCCTTGCCGAGCGCGTGGATCAGGTTCCGGATGGCCTTCTCGGGCTCGATGCCCTCGATGAACGTGCCGGCCCGGACCAGGTCCTCGACGGACTCCATCGCCAGGTACGGGTTGACCGCGGCGGCGCCGTAACCGATCAGCAGCGCGACGTGGTGGACCTCGCGGACGTCCCCGGCCTCGACCAGCAGACCCACCTGGGTGCGCTGCTTGGTACGGATGAGGTGGTGGTGGACGGCCGAGGTGAGCAGCAGCGACGGGATCGGCGCGTGCTCGGCGTCGGAGTGCCGGTCGGACAGGACGATCAGGCGGGCGCCGTTCTCCATGGCGGCGTCGACCTCGGTACAGATCTGCTCGATCCGGGCGGCGAGGGCCTCACCGCTGCCGCTGACCCGGTAGAGACCGGAGAGCGTGGCGGCCTTCATGCCCGGCATGTCGCCGTCGGCATTGATGTGTATCAGCTTGGCCAGCTCGTCGTTGTCGATCACCGGGAACGGCAGCGTGACGCTGCGGCACGACGCGGCGGTCGGCTCCAGCAGATTGCCCTGCGGGCCGAGCGTGGAGCGCAGCGAGGTGACGAGCTCCTCGCGGATGGCGTCCAGCGGCGGGTTGGTGACCTGCGCGAACAGCTGGGTGAAGTAGTCGAAGAGCAGCCGGGGGCGCTCGGACAGGGCGGCGATCGGCGAGTCCGTACCCATGGAGCCGAGCGGCTCGCCGGCGGTGCGGGCCATCGGCGCGAGGATGACGCGGAGCTCTTCCTCGGTGTAGCCGAAGGTCTGCTGGCGGCGGGTGACGGAGGCGTGCGTGTGCACGATGTGCTCGCGCTCGGGGAGATCCTCGAGGTCGATCTCGCCGGTCTCCAGCCACTCCTGGTACGGCTGCTCGGCGGCGAGGCCCGCCTTGATCTCGTCGTCCTCGATGATGCGGCCCTCGGCGGTGTCGACGAGGAACATCTTGCCGGGCTGCAGGCGGCCCTTGCGGACCACCTTCGCGGGGGCGATGTCCAGGACACCGACCTCGGAGGAGAGGACGACAAGGCCGTCGTCGGTGACCCAGTAGCGGCCGGGGCGCAGACCGTTGCGGTCGAGGACCGCGCCGACCTGGGTGCCGTCGGTGAAGGTGACGCAGGCAGGGCCGTCCCAGGGCTCCATCATCGTGGAGTGGTACTGGTAGAAGGCGCGCCGGGCCGGGTCCATCGAGTCGTGGTTCTCCCACGCCTCGGGAACCATCATCAGCACCGAGTGCGGCAGCGAGCGGCCGCCGAGGTGGAGCAGCTCCAGGACCTCGTCGAAGGAGGCGGAGTCGGAGGCGTCCGGGGTGCAGACGGGGAAGATCCGGTCGAGCTGCTCGCTGCCGCTGTGCCCATGGTCGGCAGAGCCGAACGCGCTCGACGCCAGCTGGGACTCGCGGGCCTTCATCCAGTTGCGGTTGCCCTTGACCGTGTTGATCTCGCCGTTGTGCGCGACGAAGCGGTACGGGTGGGCGAGCGGCCAGCTCGGGAAGGTGTTCGTGGAGAAACGCGAGTGGACCAGCGCGACCGTGGTGGCGAAGCGGCGGTCGGAGAGGTCCGGGAAGAACGGCTCCAGCTGCCCGGTGGTGAGCATGCCCTTGTAGACGATCGTGCGGGCGGAGAGCGAGGGGAAGTACACCCCGGCCTCACGCTCGGCGCGCTTGCGCAGCACGAAGGCCTTGCGGTCGAGCGCGATGCCGGCGCTCGTACTGTCGGCAACGAAGAGCTGCCGGAACTCGGGCATGGTGGCGCGGGCGCCGTTGCCGAGGAAATCGGGGGTGACCGGGACCTCGCGCCAGCCGAGGACCTTGAGGCCCTCCTCGGCGGCGATCTTCTCAAGCTTCTGGACGGCCTCGGTGGAGTCGTCCGCGGGCAGGAAGGCGATACCGACGGCGTAGGCACCGGCCTCCGGGAGGTCGAAGGGGACCTCTTCCCGGAGGAAGGTGTCGGGCACCTGGAGCAGGATTCCGGCGCCGTCACCCGAGTCGGGCTCGGATCCGGTGGCGCCGCGGTGTTCGAGGTTGCGCAGTACGGTAAGCGCCTGCTCGACCAGCTCATGGCTGGCCACACCGGTCAGAGTGGCCACGAACCCGACGCCACAGGCGTCGTGCTCGTTACGGGGGTCGTACATCCCCTGCTGGGCGGGGCGACCGTCCATGGGCGACCAGGCGTCGGAACGCATCGGCTCTCCCGTCGTCGTCGTGGCATATGCAGTGCCGAGGGACGACGTTGGCCCTCTGCGAAATTTCATCCAGGTTTACATAATGGGGCGCTTCTCAAGAAGCGGATAATCCGTTCCAACATGCGGACACCGCTCACGGAGCGGCGGGGCTTGGGTCGCAGTCGGAGGATCGGCGCCCGGGGGGACCGCAGAGAGCAGGCGTCGTTGCCTGCGGTGTCTACGGCTCATGCCCGGCGGAAAAGGAATCGAAACCGCCGAGTAACGGCTACTCATGCGGAGCCCTGTATAGAGACTCATTTTACGTACGCGGAGGGGTTCCGCCCAGAGGCGCCGGCCAAGACGTACGTCACACGGATGGCGCCCGGGTTACGGGCATGATCCCCGCGCACACCCCGGACCGTCCACGCGCAATGCCGGACAGGCGCCGCCAAGGACTTCCGGCCGCCTTGCGATCGCACGCACCGGACGGTCCTATGGGGCTTGCCGGGCACGGCACTAGCTCCCGACGGCCACGCCGAACACCATGCCCAGCCCGTACGTGACCGCCGCAGCCGTACCACCGAGCACCAGCTGCCGCAGCCCGCTGAACCACCAGCTGCGCGCCGTCACCCTGGCCACCACCGCGCCGCAGCCGAAGAGCCCGATGAGCGCCAGCAGCACCGCGGGCCACAGGGCGTGCGCTCCGAGCAGATACGGCAGTACGGGCAGCAGCGCACCCAGCGCGAACGCGCCGAACGACGACACAGCGGCGACGAGCGGCGACGGCAGACCGCCCGGGTCGATGCCGAGCTCCTCGCGGGCGTGTATCTCCAGAGCCTGCTCCGGATCGCGGGACAGCTGCCGGGCGACCTCGCGGGCGAGTCCGGGCTCGACGCCGCGGGACTCGTACAGCGCGGCGAGCTCTTCCATCTCGTCCACCGGGTGCTTGCGCAATTCGCGGCGCTCGACGTCGAGTTCGGCCTCGACGAGCTCTCGTTGCGAAGCGACGGAGGTGTACTCGCCGGCCGCCATGGAGAACGCGCCGGCGGCCAGGCCCGCCAGACCGGTGATCACGAGAGTCTGCTGGGACACCGAGCCGCCCGCGACGCCGGTCATCAGCGCGAGGTTGGAGACGAGCCCGTCCATCGCACCGAAGACCGCCGGGCGCAGCCAGCCGCCGTTCACATCACGGTGGGTGTGGTTGTCACGGTGCGCCTCATGCAGGACGGCGTCGGTCTCGATGATGGACACAGCTCTCCCCTTCTCCGGCAGCGGAATTCACTCGCTCCGCCCCCTCAACACCATCGAAAGTACGCACGAAAAGAGCCCCCCGCCAGCAAGCCAGGCCGTACTTACCTGCCCTCTGACCAGGTAAGTACGGCCTGGCTCAGGAGAGGGATCCCGTCATCCGACTGGCCCTTTTGTCACGCTTATCGGCCTTTGTCGGGTCTCCGCGTGGCACAGATCGGACAGGCACGAGAACTGGCTCGGTACGAGCGAAGGGTCGACGCGATGGAGTCGATTGCGGGTAATCCGGCAGCGCGGCGGACGGGCCGTACGAGCGCGGGCGGAACGGACGCGGGCAGTGCGGGCGCAGGCGGTGCGGCGGAGGCCACAGGGTACGACGCGGACGCACCCGGCACGGGCCGATCAGCCCATGCGGACCACCCGGACGATGCCGAGCGCCTCGACCGGGCCGACCGGGCCCGCGGCGCGCTCCTGGGGCTCGCCGTGGGTGACGCCCTGGGCGCACCGGCGGAGAACCTGCGGCCGTCCGAGATCCGCCGCCGCTGGGGCCGGATCGAAGGCTTCGTCAGCGACGACCCGGCAGGCACCGATGACACGGAGTACGCGATCTTCTCCGGGCTGCTGCTCGCCCGGCACGGTTCGGCGCTGACCGTCACCCATGTCGAGCGGGCCTGGCACCTGTGGATCGCCGACCTGGACGAGGGGCCGTTCCGCGGCGCCGGGTTCAGCGAGCGCGGCACGCTGGAGAACCTGCGCCGGGGTCTTGCCGCCCCGATCTCCGCCCAGCACCGGCACGCCTGGAGCGACGGACTCGCGATGCGGGCGGCGCCGTTCGGTGTGTTCGCGGCGGGCCGGCCCGCGGAGGCCGCGCGCCTGGTCGCGGTCGACGGCCGGGTCAGCCACGACGGCGAGGGCATCTACGGCGGCCAGGCGGTGGCGGCCGGAGTGGCCGCCGCGATGGTCGGTGCCGGGGTCGCGTCCGTGATCGCGGCCGCACTGTCCGTCGTACCGATGGACTCCTGGACGGCGCGCTCGCTGCGCCGCGCGGTGGCGGCCGCCCAGCGCGCGTATCCCGACCGCCTCACCACGGAGCGGGCCGTGCGCTCCGCGGTGGTGGTCGGCGGTTATCCATGGACAGATCTGGCGCCGGAGGCGGTCGGCCTGGCGTTCGGCGCGTTCGCGGCGGCGCGCGGCGATTTCCGTACGGCGGTGCTGACCGCGGTCAACATGGGCCGCGACGCGGACACGACGGCGGCCGTGGCGGGCGCGCTGGCCGGGGCACTGCACGGGGTGTCCGCGATCCCGCGGATCTGGGGCGAGGCGATCGGACCGGTCCGGGGCAGCTGTCTGCCGTCGATGCGGGGCTACCACGTCCTGGACATCGCGGAGCTGCTCACGCCGGACGAGACGGACGAGGCGGACCCGATGGGCGGGGCCGGCAAGGCGGCCGGGGCAGCTGGCAGCACAGGCGAACCGGCGGCCGGGACAGTCGGCGGCACAGGCGAACCGGCGGTGGTGGTGTCATGACCACTGCACGCGACACTCGCCGCACCAGCGACCCCGCTTCCCTTCCTGCCCTGCCCCTGCCCGGGCGCCGCGCCCGGATCGAGGGACTGCTCCTCGGGCTCGCCTCGGGGGATGCCGCGGGGTGGCCCGCCGCGCGCCACCGGGCGGCCCGGATGCCGGAGTGGACCCGGCGCCTCACCCGGGAGCTCGACACCTTCGCCGAGCAGAACGCCACCACCACCCTGCCCGTGCCGATCGCCCTCAACCAGCCACCCGAGCCGCTGCGGCTCGGGCCGTCGGACGATGCCGAATGGGCCGCGTTCGCCGCCGGGACCGTGCTCGCCTCGGAGGCGGGGTCGCTGCACCACCTCTCCCCCGAGCGCCGGATGCGGGCCGCCATCGACCTCTCCTGGAACGCACTGGCCGCCGAGGTCGCCGCGGCTGCCGCGCAGGCGCCGGAGGTCGAGTCGGCGGTCCTCCCCCTGCGCGCCCGGATCTCGGTCCGGGCCGGGCTCGGCAATCTCGCCGCCGGGCTGCGGCCGCCCGCCACCGGCCACGACAACCCGCACTATTTCGACGATGCGGCCTGTGTTAGGGCCGCCGTGCTGGCGGTCGTCCACCCCGGCGAGCCCGGACCCGCCGCCGAACTCGCCGAGTTCGATGCCCGATACACCCAGGACGGCGACGGTGTGCACGGTGCCCGTGCGATGGCCGCCGCGATCGCCGAGGCGCTGGGCGGGGCCGATGTCGACACCGTGGTGAACGCCGCACTCGCCCAGCTCCCCGACGGCACCGAGATCGCCCGCAATGCCGCCCACGCCGTCCGGATCGCCCGGGACTTCGTCGGCGAGGCAGCGGGCGCCTTCGCGCTCGTACCGGTGCTGGAGCATCAGATCGTCGATCATGTGTACAGCTACGGGATTGCTGCCGCCGAGACCGTGCCGGTCGCGCTCGCCCTCGCCACCGCCGCCCGGGGCGAGATCGCCCAGGCCATTCCGGCGGCGGCCTGTCTGTCGCGGGTCGCGGACTCGGCGCCTGCCCTGGCCGGTGCGCTGACCGGCGCGCTCGGCGGTATCGCCGCCGTCCCGGACGGCTGGCGCGAGGCCTGCCGCACCCTCGCCGGGTGTGCGCTGCCCCGACTCGCGGGCACGGATCTCATCGAACTCGCCGGGCTGCTGACAGACACGGAACCAGCCCCTCCGGGTGGACAATTCGGGCATGACGCCCATGAAGCTCATGACGCCAACGGGGAATAGACCACCCACCGCGCTCGCCCTCGACGAACGGATCAGCGGCGCCCTCGTCGGCGCTGCCGTCGGCGACGCGCTCGGCGGCCCGGTCGAGGGCCGGTCCGCCGAGCAGATCGTCGAACGCCACGGCGGCCGGGTCACCGGCATCGTCGGCCCCTGGGACGGCGACGACTGGCGAACCGCCCGCCCCATCGCCCCGTACTACAAGGGCGACGGGCACGTCACCGACGACACCTTGATGACCCATGCGCTGGTACGGGTGTACGGCGCCGTACGGGACCATCTCGACGCGTACTCCGTCGCCGACCACCTCGTACCGGAGCTGATCGCGAACCCCCGCTGGATTCCGGAGCTGCAGGCCGAGGCGCTGCCACTGCAACGGGTCTTCCTCGCCGAGAAGTGGATCGTCGCCCGGCTCCACTACGGCCATGTCGATCCGCGCGAGGCGGGCTCCGGAAACATCGTGAACTGCGGTGCGGCGATGTACATGGCGCCGGTGGGGCTGGTCAACGCCGCGCATCCGCGGGCCGCGTACGCCGAGGCGCTGGACCTCACGGGCGCCCATCAGTCGTCGTACGGGAGGGAGGCGGCCGGGGTCTTCGCGGCGGCCGTCGCCGCCGCCTGCGCCCCGGACGCGACGCCCGCCACCGTCGTCGACACCTGCCTGTCGCTCGCCAAGGACGGAACCCGGGCCGCCATCGAGGCCGTGTGCGAAGTGGCCGTCCGGCACCAGGACTTCGAGACGGCGCTGGCACCGCTGCGTGCCGCGGTGGCCCCCTTCGACACGGTCGGACCCGACTACCGCTCCCCGTCCCTCGGCGCCCGCCGACCCTCCCGGCTGCACGCCATCGAGGAGCTCCCGATCGCCCTCGGGATGCTGCTCGTCGCGGACGGCGACTACCGGCACGCGGTGCTCGGATCGGTGAACTACGGCCGCGACTGCGACTCGATCGCCACGATGAGCGGCGCGCTCGCGGGCGCGCTGCACGGCGAAGCGCCGATCCCCGCCACCTGGGTGAAAACGGTGGCAGAGGCCAGCCGCCTCGATCTGCACGCACCGGCGCGGACGCTGACGGACGTCGCCCGCGAGGTGTTCGTACGGGACACCGCCCGGCGGCGTGCGCACGAGGCGGCGTTCGCGACACTGGCAGGCACGCCATGACCGTGCGGGTCACCTGGGTGCAGCCCGAGGACCTGATCGGGCACGAGCTGCGCCAGGCGGCCGAGGACGGCCGGGACGGGCGGCACATCGAGCGCCGGTGGTACGCGGCGGGCGGCGCACCCGCCCCGGAGCGCGCGGGCGCATCGAAATCCCCCGCGCCACCCGCCCTGCGCGCGCTCGCCGAGCGCCTGCTCGACGAACTCGCCGGGCTCACCTCGCCGCTGCATGTCGACGAGCCGACGGATCTCGCCGCGATCCGGGCGGCCTGCCCGTACTGGCCGGCGCCCCGCACGGACCCTCCACCGGCCGGTACGGCCCCGCTGGAGGCGGCGTGGCTGGGGCGTGCGGCCGGCTGCCTGCTCGGCAAACCCGTCGAGAAGCTGCCCCTCGCGGGGATCCGTGCGCTGGCCCGGGCCACCGGGAACTGGCCGCTCGCCACCTGGTTCACCGCGAAGGGCCTGCCCGCCGAACTGGCAGCCGCCCACCCCTGGAACCGTCGCTCCGCACCCACCTCGCTCGCCGAGAACATCGACGGGATGCCGGAGGACGACGACCTCAACCACCCGCTCCTGACCGTGCTGTTGATCCAGCGGCACGGGCCTTCCTTCGATACCGCCGATCTCGCCCGGCTCTGGCTCGACGAACTCCCCGCGGGCCGTACGTTCACCGCCGAGCGGGTCGCGTACCGCAATCTGCTCGACGGCATCGAACCGCCGGACACCGCCCGCCACCGCAACCCGTTCCGGGAGTGGATCGGCGCCCGGATCCGCGCCGACGTGCACGGCTGGACCCACCCCGGCGACCCGGCGACCGCCGCCGAGCAGGCACACCGGGACGCGGTCCTCACACACACCGGCAACGGTGTGTACGGGGCGATGTTCACCGCCGCGGCGCTCGCCGAGGCGGCCGGTGGCGACGCGGATGTGCACGACTGCCTGGCGGCCGGTCTGCGCGTCGTGCCGCCCCGCTCGCGGTTTGCGCACGCGGTCCGCACCGGGATCGACGCGGCCCGCGGTGAGGAGGACTTCGACGAGGTCGTCGACCGGCTGCACGCCGAGTTCGGCGCGTACCACTGGGTCCATGTACTGCCCAACGCCGCGCTGCTCGCCGCCGCCCTCACCCACGCCGACGGCGACTTCTCCGGCTCCATCTGCCGTGCGGTGGCAGGCGGTTGGGACACCGACTCGAACGGTGCGACCGCCGGCTCACTGACCGGTCTGCTGGCCGGCCGGCCCGGGGCGCTGCCCGACCGGTGGACCGCCCCGCTGGGGAACCGGCTCGCCACATCCGTTCCCGGATTCGACTCCATCGGCTTCGACACACTCGCCGAAATGACCCACCGGCTCATCCACGAGGAGGCACGCCGCCCATGACCGGCATCGCGGTGCTCGGCAGCACCAATATGGACCTTGTCACCTACGTCGCACGGGCTCCGCAGCGCGGAGAGACCGTCTCCGGACGGGAGTTCCGCACCGTCCCCGGCGGCAAGGGCGCGAACCAGGCCGTCGCCGCCGCCCGCGCGGGCGGCGACGTGATGATGATCGGCGCGGTCGGTGACGACGCGTACGGGGCGCTGCTGCGGTCCGGACTGGAGCACGCGGGCGTGGACACCGACCTGCTGCACACCGCGGAGGGCCCCAGCGGCACCGCGCACATCGTCGTCGACGACGCGGGCGGCAACTCGATCGTGGTGATCCCCGGCGCCAACGGCACCGTCACCTCCCTCGGCCCCGGTGAGATGGCCGCCATCGCGGGTGCCGACCTGCTGCTCCTGCAACTGGAACTGCCGCTGTCCGCTGTGCTGGAAGGGGCGCGGGTCGCCCATGCGCAGGGCGTACGGACAATTCTCACCCCCTCCCCCGTGCAACCGTTGCCGGACCAACTCTTCGACACCATCGATCTCTTGATTCCCAATGAGCACGAGGCCGCCGAGCTCTCCGGGCACGTTGAACCCCACGCGGCGGCGGACATCCTGCTCCGGCAGGTCCCCGAGGTCGTCATCACGCTCGGGGCGAAGGGCTGCCTGTACGCGTCCCGGGGCACCGAAAAGATCCACTTCCCCGCGCCCGAGGTCACCGCCGTGGACACCACCGGCGCCGGGGACACCTTCGTCGGCACGCTCGCCGTGGCGCTCGGCGAGGGGCGTTCCGTGCCGGAGGCACTGGCCTGGGCGTCGTCGGCCGCCGCACTCTGTGTGCAGAAACCGGGTGCCTCGACCTCCATGCCGTACCGCAGCGAGATCGACGCCGCATGACCGCGCCCGGGGAAGCGCCCCTCACCGGTCTGCGGGTCCTCGACCTCGCCACGCTCTTCGCGGGCCCCCTCGCGGCCACCATGCTCGGCGACTTCGGCGCCGAGGTGATCAAGGTCGAGCATCCGCGCAGGCCCGATCCGTCGCGCGGGCACGGCCCGGCGAAGGACGGCATCGGTCTGTGGTGGAAGCTGCTCGGTCGCAACAAGCGCAATCTGACCCTCGACCTCTCCGCTCCCGGCGGGCGCGACGTCCTGCTGCGGCTGGCCGCATCCACCGATGTGATCATCGAGAACTTCCGGCCGGGGACGCTGGAACGGTGGGGCATCGGCTGGGAGGAGCTGCACGCCGTCAACCCGCGGCTGGTGCTCACCCGGGTCACCGGCTTCGGCCAGTTCGGTCCGTATGCGCACCGCGCCGGCTTCGGCACCCTCGCCGAGGCCATGAGCGGTTTCGCCGCGATCACCGGGGAGCCGGACGGGCCGCCGACCCTGCCGCCCTTCGGGCTCGCCGACTCGATCGCGGCAATCGCCACGGCGTACGCCGTGATGGCGGCGCTGGCCGGGCGGGACCGCACCGGGGAGGGGCAGGTCGTCGACATGGCGATCATCGAGCCGATCCTGACCGTGCTCGGCCCGCAGCCGATCTGGTACGACCAGCTCGGATACGTCCAGGAACGCACCGGTAACCGCTCGCGCAACAACGCCCCACGCAATACGTACCGCACGTCCGACGGTCAGTGGGTCGCCGTGTCCACGTCCGCCCAGTCGATCGCCGAACGGGTGATGCATCTGGTCGGCCGCGCGGAACTGATCGACGAGCCGTGGTTCGCATCCGGCGCCACCCGCGCCGACCACTCCGACGAACTCGACGAAGCGGTCGGCAGCTGGATCGCCCGGCACACCCGCGACGACGCGATCTCCGCGTTCGAAAAGGCGGAGGCAGCCATCGCGCCGATCCATGACATCCGGGACGTGATGGAGGACCCGCAGTACCGGGCCCTGGGCTCGATCACTGAGGTCCCCGACCCGGAACTGGGCCCGCTGCGTATGCAGAACGTCCTCTTCCGGCTGTCCGGGACCCCGGGGGCGATCCGCTGGGCGGGCCGGCCGCACGGCGCGGACACCGACGAGATCCTCACCGGGCTCGGCCTGACCGATCCGGAGATCGCCGCACTGCGCGCGGGGACCGTGCTGTGACGGCGGCGGCAGCGGTGCCTCTGACCTGGCTGTACGTCCCCGGGGACCGGCCGGACGTGGTGCGCAAGGCGCGCGACTCGGGCGCGGACGTGGTGATCGTCGACCTGGAGGACGCAGTCGCGCCGGACCGTAAGGCGTATGCACGGTCCGCCACCGCCGAACTCCTCGCCGAGCCGCTCGCCGGCACGGGCGGTGTGCCGATGCACGTCCGGGTCCACACCGAAACCGACATCCTGGCCCTGGCCGGACTGCCCGGCCTGGCCGAACTGCGGCTGCCCAAGATCACGCATGCCGCGACCGTCCATCACATCGCGGCTCTGGCCCCCGGCGTCGCGCTCTGTCCGCTGCTGGAGTCGGCGCTCGGCATCGAGCACGCGTACACGATCGCGGCGTCCCACTCCCAGGTCCGCTCCATCGCCATCGGCGAGATCGATCTCCGGGCCGATCTGGGCGTACGGGACGACATGGGCCTGGACTGGTCGCGCAGCCGAGTGGTGGTTGCCGCCCGCGCGGCGGGGCTCGCCCCGCCGACCCAGTCGGTGTTCCCGGACGTCCTGGACCTGGACGGGCTGTGGCAGTCCTGCGTGCACGGGAGGGCGCTGGGGTTCGTAGGCCGGGCGGCGATCCACCCCCGGCAGCTGCCGGTCATCGAACGGGCATTCCGGCCGACGGCGCAGGAGATCGAGGCGGCGCAGGAGATCGTGGCGGCGGCACTGACGGACGCGGGTGCGCTGGCGCTGCCGGACGGCCGCTTCGTGGACGCGGCGGTGGTGGCCTCGGCCCGCCGGACGCTGGCGCTGGCGGAACGGGTGGGGTGACGGCGGAAAATCCGGCCCCTCCGGCGATCGAGGAGCAGGGGTCCGGGGGCGCAGACCCCGGTGGGGGAACAGCGAAAGGCCCCGAGCCGTTTGGTTCGGGGCCTTTCGTACAGATGGGTGGCGTCAGGTTTTCTTCGCTGCCTCTGCGGTGCCGTTCTTCTCCGGCACCTCCGCATCGGGCGCTTCCGCATCGGGCGCCTCCGCATCGCCGACGGGGTCGCCGTCACGGTCCGTGTCACCGGCGGCATCCGCGTCGGGCGCCGCGTCCTCGACGCCCTCGGTGTCCTCGGCCACTCCCGGCTCGACGACCTCCTCGCGCCCCGGCCGTACCTTCGCCGAGATCACGATGTACGTCACCGCCAGCACGAACACGATGAGCGCGGTCCACACGTTCAGGCGCAGGCCGAGGATGTGGTGCGCCTCGTCGACCCGCATGTACTCGATCCAGGCGCGACCCGAGCAGTACGCCGCGACGTACAGCGCGAACGCCCGCCCGTGTCCGAGCTTGAAGCGGCGGTCCGCCCAGATCACCAGCAGGGCGACGCCCACGCACCACAGCGACTCGTACAGGAACGTCGGGTGGTACGTTCCGGCGACCCGGTTGGGACCTTCGCTGATCTTCAGTGCCCACGGCAGATCCGTCGGCTTGCCGTACAGCTCCTGGTTGAACCAGTTGCCCCAGCGGCCGATCGCCTGGGCGATGGCGATGCCGGGGGCGAGCGCGTCGGCCCAGGCGGGCAGCGGGATCCCTCGACGGCGGCAGCCGATCCAGGCGCCGACCGCGCCGAGCGCGATCGCGCCCCAGATACCGAGGCCTCCCTGCCAGATCTTGAAGGCGTCGACCCAGTTCTCACCGTCGCTGAAGTACAGCTGGTAGTCGGTGATGACGTGGTAGAGCCGGCCGCCGACGAGACCGAAGGGCACGGCCCAGACGGCGATGTCGGCCACCGTGCCGGCTCTGCCGCCCCGGGCGATCCAGCGCTTGTTGCCGAACCAGACGGCGACAAACACACCGATGATGATGCAGAACGCGTAGCCGCGAAGCGGGATCGGGCCGAGATTGATCACGCCGGTCGACGGGCTGGGAATGTAGGCAAGGTCCATGACAGGGTCGACGCTACCCTGCCGGGCGGGATGTGCGGCAACCCGCCCGACAACTTCTGGGTAACGAGCCGGTCATCCATTCCCCACCCCGGCCGGCCCGAAGCCCACGTCCGCGGGGTGCATCAGGAACCGGACGGCGACGGGGTGACCTTCGCCGACTTCTTGCCCTTGTTCGCCTCGGCGACCCACTTCTTCAGGTTCGCCACGGTGATCGGTTCGTTCCCCTTCTTCGGGAAGATCGATTCACCGTTGAGGAGCGCGGTCGGCGTGCCCTGGAATCCACCGTTCTGGAACGCGGTGTTGGACTTCTGGACCCAGGTGTTGTGCGTGCCGTCCTCCACGCAACTGCGGAAGGCGGGCGTGTCGAGGCCCTCGACCTTGCCCGCCAGCTCGATCAGCTTGCTGCTCTTGCCGAAGGCGTCGTCGGACTCCGGCGGCTGATTGCGGTAGAGGACGTCGTGGTATGCGGAGAACTTCCCGACGTCCTGTGCGCAGGCGGCCGCATTGGCCGCGTCCAGCGATCCGGTGCCGCCGAGATTGCCGTCGATGAGCGTGGCCAGGTGGTACTGGACCTTGACCTGTCCGGTGTTTTCCAGCTCGTGGATCGTTTCCCGGAGCGCATTCTCGAACTGGGCACAGACCGGGCAGCGGAAGTCCTCCCAGACCGTGAGCGTGGACGGGGCGTCGTCCGCACCCACCTGGATGACCAGGCTGTCCTTGCCGGTCGCTCCCGACGGTGCGACCGCGGGCCCCGACTCGCTCGCCTTGTTGCCCTTGCCCCCCGAATTCGCGGCGATCACGCCGATGACGGCGGCCAGCGCCAGCACACCCACCACGGCGGCCGAGATGATCAGCGTGCGCCGGCGGCGCTCGCGCACCTTCTCCTGCTCGCGCTGCTGGACGAGCCGGTCGCGCGCGGCCCTTTTTCCCTCTTGGTTCTTCTCACTCACACCCGCAGCAACGAACCGGGGAGGCACGTGCGTGCCTCCCCGGCCCCAGGTCCACCCGGATGGATTACACCCGATGTCAGCGCTTTCGAACGCCTTCGGCCAATTCGCCCGCCAATGAGCGGACCGCGGCGAGACCGGACGCCTCGTCGGGGGCGTCCAGGATCCGCTTGACGAAGGCGGAGCCGACGATCACCCCGTCGGCGAAGACGGCGACCTCGGCGGCCTGCTGGGCGTTGGAGACGCCGAGGCCGACGCAGACCGGGAGCCCGGTCGTGGCGCGGGTCCGCCGGACCAGGTCCTGGGCCTGCTCGCCGACCGATTCGCGGGTGCCGGTGACCCCCATCAGCGAGGCCGCGTAGACGAAGCCGGAGCCGGCCGCGGTGATGGTGGTGAGGCGCTCGTCCTTGCTGCTCGGTGCGACGACGAAGACGGTCGCGAGACCGTGCTTGTCGGCGTGTTCGCGCCACACCGAGGACTCCTGGACCGGCAGGTCGGGCAGGATGCACCCGGCGCCGCCCGCCTCGGCGAGCTCGGCGGTGAACCGCTCGATGCCGTACCGGTCGATGGGGTTCCAGTACGTCATGACAAGGATCGGGGCGCCGGTCGCCTCGTACGCCTCGCGGACCGTGCGCATCACGTCGGCGATCTTCACGCCACCGCGCAGAGCGATGTCGTCGGCTGTCTGGATGACCGGCCCGTCGAGCACGGGGTCGCTGTGCGGCAGGCCCACCTCGACGACATCGGCGCCACCGGCGACGACGGCCTTGACGGCCTCGATGCCGCCGTCGACCGTCGGGAACCCGGCCGGCAGGTAGGCGATGAGCGCGGCACGGTCCTCCGCCTTGGCGGCGGCGAGGGCTGCGCTCAACAGCTTGATATTGCCACTCACTTGGCGTCCTCCTCGATCTCGGCGTCGCCGTTCCCCGCGTCCGCCTCGACGGTCGCGTCCGCCTCGTACAGCCCGAAGTAGCGGGCCGCCGTGTCCATGTCCTTGTCGCCGCGGCCGGACAGATTGACCACGAGCAGTCCGTCCTTGCCGAGCTCCTTGCCGACCTCCAGGGCTCCGGCCAGCGCGTGGGCGCTCTCGATGGCCGGGATGATCCCTTCGGTGCGGGAGAGCAGCAGCAGCGCCTGCATGGCGGCACCGTCGGTGACCGCGCGGTACTCGCCGCGGCCGATGTCCTTGAGGTACGCGTGCTCCGGGCCGATGCCCGGGTAGTCCAGACCGGCCGAGATGGAGTACGGCTCGGTGATCTGTCCCTCGTCGTCCTGGAGGACGTAACTGCGCGAGCCGTGCAGGATGCCGGGCTCGCCCGCGGTCAGGGTCGCCGCGTGCTCGCCGGTCTCCACGCCGTGTCCGGCGGGCTCGCAGCCGATCAGCCGGACGTGCGCGTCCGGGATGAAGGCGTGGAACAGGCCGATGGCGTTGGAGCCGCCGCCGACACAGGCGATCGCGGCGTCCGGCAGCCGGCCGGTCCGCTCCAGGACCTGCCGGCGGGCCTCGACGCCGATGACACGGTGGAAGTCGCGGACCATCACCGGGAAGGGATGCGGGCCGGCGACCGTACCGAAGAGGTAGTGGGTGCGGTCCACATTGGCGACCCAGTCGCGGAACGCCTCGTTGATGGCGTCCTTGAGCGTGCGGGAGCCGGACTTCACGGCGACGACCTCGGCGCCGAGCATCCGCATCCGCGCCACGTTCAGCGCCTGCCGCTCGGTGTCGATCTCACCCATGTAGATGGTGCATTCGAGGCCGAAGAGGGCGCACGCGGTCGCGGTGGCGACGCCGTGCTGGCCGGCGCCGGTCTCGGCGATGACCCGGGTCTTGCCCATGCGCTTGGTGAGCAGCGCCTGACCCAGCACATTGTTGATCTTGTGCGAACCGGTGTGGTTCAGGTCCTCGCGCTTGAGGAAGATCCGGGCGCCGCCTGCGTGCTCGGCGAAGCGCGGCACCTCGGTCAGCGCACTGGGCCGGCCGGTGTAGTTGACCATGAGCTCATTGAGCTCGGCGGCGAAGGCCGGGTCGGCCTTGGCCTTGTCGTACTCGACGGCGACCTCGTCCACGGCGGCGACGAGCGCCTCCGGGATGAACTTGCCGCCGAACGCGCCGAAGTAGCCCTCGGCGCTGGGAATCAGACCCTCGGGGTCCGGAATGAAGAAGTCAGATGACATCCGACGTGCTCCTCGTCATGGCAACGGGTGGGTTCACCGTATGCGCCGTCAGCGGAGCGCCGCCGCGACCGGGGACGGTCGGACGGTGCGGTCGTACGTACGAGAGGGTGGTGCGAGTACGTCGGCCGGGGCTCGCTACAGCGCGGTCCCCGTGCGCCATCGCATGCCGTTTACCTGGCCGGGCTCGTCGCCGATCACGTACCGCACCCGCCGTCCGTGCACGCGGCGCGCGGGGGCGCGGCAGCCACGGGGGCGGCAGCCGCGCGCCAGCGGCGCGTGCGGGTCCCGGGCAGCCGTCACCATGGCCAGGCGCAGGCGCGGCCGGGTGCGGGGCAGGGGACGATCGGCGGACATGGTGCGGGTCAGCCCCGTCCGTGCCGCAGGGCCGGGTGGGCGCCCGCGGCGACCAGGTCGGCGACAGCGGCCCGCGGGTCGCGGCCGGTGACCAGGGACTCGCCGACGAGTACGGCGTCGGCGCCGGCGTTGGCGTAGGCGATGAGGTCGTGCGGGCCGCGGACGCCGGACTCGGCGACCTTGACGATGCCCGCCGGGATCTCGGGGGCGACACGCTCGAAGGTGGAGCGGTCGACCTTGAGGTCCTTCAGATTGCGCGCGTTGACACCGATGATCTTCGCTCCGGCGTCGACGGCGCGCTCCGCCTCCTCCTCGTCGTGCGCCTCGACCAGCGGCGTGAGGCCGATGGACTCGGCGCGCTCGATCAGGGAGACGAGGGCCTCCTGGTCGAGGGCGGCGACGATCAGCAGGGCGAGGTCGGCGCCGTAGGCGCGGGCCTCCCAGAGCTGGTACGAGGTGACGATGAAGTCCTTGCGCAGGATCGGGATGTCGACCTTGGCGCGGACGGCTTCCAGGTCGGCGAGCGAACCGCCGAAGCGGCGCTCCTCGGTGAGGACGGAGATGACGGACGCGCCACCGGCCTCGTAGTCCGCGGCGAGCGCGGCCGGGTCGGCGATCGCGGCCAGGGCCCCCTTGGAGGGGCTGGAGCGCTTGACCTCACAGATGACGGTCACGCCCTCGCCGCGCAGGGCGGCGACTCCGTCCTTGGCCGCCGGAGCGCGCGCCGCGCGTTCCTTGAGCTCGTCGAGGCTGACACGCGCCTGCCGCTCTGCGAGGTCGGCGCGGACGCCGTCGATGATCTCGTCGAGCACACTCACGCGAGCGGCCCCCTTCCGGGACGGTGATGAGGGAACAGGATCAGCCATCTCGATGGTATCCGCAGGAGGGCCGAGGGCCCGCATCCGGCCGCTGAATGTCCCATCAGCTGGGCATTCACGGCGCCAGCACTGATCCGAACGGCAGATTCCGAGCCACGGTGAAGATCAGCAGCACGGCGCCGATACCCCACCAGTAGGCCGGTGCGAGGTTGATCCGTACGGGCATTCCTCTGCTCGCGCGGACCATCCAGACCACCCAGACGGCGGCGAAGATCGCGTAGCCGACGACGGCGAGGGCATTGGAGCCGAAGGCGGCGGCGATATCGCCGTGGGCAACGGCGTGGGCACTGCGCAGCCCGCCGCAGCCGGGGCAGAACAGGCCGGTGACCTGCAGCATCGGGCAGACCGGGTAGTGGCCCGGCTGGTTGGGGTCGACGGCGCCGACGTAGCCGAAGGCCGCGATGACGGCCGCCATGACCGCCACCGGGGTGGCGAGCCGCCGGAAGGGTGATGCGGGCACGGGCGCCGGCGGGAAGGCCGGCGCGGGCTGACCGGGCGCCGGTACGAAAACCGGCGCGGGCTGCTGGCCGGGCGGGCCTGGTGCGGCTGCGGGAGAAGGCGAGGCGTCCACCCGGTGATTGTCCCCGCTCACGCGGAAAGGCGCAGCCCCGGCCGGGCTGCGCCTTTCACGATGGTGCCGACCGGGGTCAGGCGGACGTCTGGGCCTGCCCGGCTCGCGCCCGGGCGGCGGCCACCTCGGCCGACTCCTTCGGCATGCCGAGACCGGCGGCCTTCATCGCGAGACCGACGATTCCGCCGATGAAGATGACCGCGATACCGGCCCAGAAGCCGAGCGGGTTGGCCGCGACCATGAAGACGCCTGCGACGCAGAAGCCGATGAACGAGATGATGACACCGGTCCAGGCGGCCGGGGTGTGTCCGTGGCTGCTGCCCGCCATGAGTTGCTCCTCGTTGGTGTTGCGCTGTGGGTA
The DNA here is from genome assembly GCF_045207415.1 of Streptomyces sp. NBC_00873. Lineage (NCBI taxonomy): Bacteria > Bacillati > Actinomycetota > Actinomycetes > Kitasatosporales > Streptomycetaceae > Streptomyces > Streptomyces sp. NBC_00873. The sequence continues at coordinate 6,805,611 of NZ_CP108803.1, read as the reverse complement.
TCGCTGTATCGCTGTACGCAAAGCTGGTGGCGCTGTGCTCCGCTGTGCAGAAAGCTCACCGCCATTGTCCCGTACGGACCGGTGCGACGTGAGCTGGGGGTCGCATCCGGGGCGTGTCCCCCCGGTCACCCCCCGCTCGCGCCGGGAGGTCTTTCAGTGCGTCGGGTCCTCGCCGCGGTCCAGGGCCTTCCACAGGTCCTCGGGCCGGTCCGGGTCCGGGGCGGTGCGGGGGGCCTTGCGGGGGCGCGGAGTGCCGTCGCGCTCGTACCGCCCCGACATGGTCGGCCAGAGCTTCCCGTACCGCAGGGCGAGCAGTCCGGCGACGAGGATCAGCAGTCCGCCGGCGGCGGTGACGTACGGCCAGACGGTGTGGCTGAGGGCGTCGATGGTGGCGGAGGTGTCGCCGGTGGTCTGCGCCGCCTTCTCGTCGAGGGCCGCGCTGTCGGAGGCGCCGAGGTAGGCGCTCAGTCCGGCACCGAGGCCACTGAGGGCGAGCAGCCCGGCGACGAGCAGCCGGCCGGCGCTGCGGACGGCGAAAACGGCGACGAGGGCGGCCAGACCGACGATGGCGAGGGCCGCCGGGAGTCCGGTGACGTCCTGGCCGTCGGCGGTCAGTGGCAGGGAGCCGCCGCCGACGGCGGCCTTGCCCTCGGCCCAGGTCTGGCTGGAGGCGAGGAGGACGACGGTGGCACCGACCGCCCCGAAAAGCAGGCCGACGGCCAGGCTGCGGCGGCTTCCCGTGGCGTCGGGCGCAGTGGCGGCTCGGGCACGGGGCTGGGGTACGGGGACAGCGCTCACGTACCCCACTATCCCTTACGGGTTCAGCCCGCCCGGCACATGGGGGGTGGGTGAAGAAGCGGGGTCTGGTGCGTGCAGCTGCAAGGCGGAGGAGGGAGGCAACGCGAAGGGGGGTCCCCCCCCATGCCTTAAGGCCGACCGGCAATTGGGGGGAGTTGGTGACCGACGACAACGCCGCAGATGTGCGCACCAGGGCACGCGACGCCGCCTCCCATGTGCCGCTCGGGCTTCACCGTACGTGGAGGCGGTTCGCCGTATGCACGGCGCGCAGGACCGCGGCGGCCTTGTTGCGGCATTCGGTGTCCTCGGCGACCGGGTCCGAGTCGGCGACGATTCCCGCTCCGGCCTGGACGTACGCGGTGCCGTTGCGCAGCAGAGCCGTACGGATCGCGATCGCGGTGTCGGAGTCCCCGGCGAAGTCGAGGTAGCCGACGCAGCCTCCGTACAGTCCGCGGCGGGTGGGTTCGAGCTCCTCGATGATCTGCATGGCCCGCGGCTTGGGGGCGCCGGAGAGAGTCCCGGCCGGGAAGCATGCGGTCAGGACGTCGAAGGCGGTACGGCCTTCGGCGACGCGGCCGGTGACCGTGGAGACGATGTGCATCACGTGCGAGTACCGCTCGATCGACATGAAGTCGACGACCTCGACGCTGCCGGGCACGCAGACCCGTCCCAGGTCGTTGCGGCCGAGGTCGACGAGCATCAGGTGCTCGGCGCGTTCCTTCGGGTCGGCGAGGAGCTCGTCGGCGAGGGCCTGGTCCTCCTGCGGGGTGGCGCCGCGCGGCCGGGTCCCGGCGATCGGGTGAACCATCGCGCGCCCGTCCTCGACCTTGACGAGGGCTTCGGGGCTGGAGCCCGCGACATCGAAGCCGCCGAACCGGAAGAGGTACATGTACGGCGACGGGTTGGTCGCGCGCAGCACCCGGTAGACGTCCAACGCGCTTGCCGTGCACGGGGTTTCGAAGCGTTGGGACGGGACGACCTGGAACGCCTCGCCGGCCCTGATGCGCTCCTTCACGTCGACGACGGCGTCCTGGAAGGCCTGGCCGCCCCAGAGCGCGGTGTACGGCGGGAGCTCGGACGGCGGAAGGGCCGCGGGGGCGCTCTCGACCGGGCGGGAGAGGTCCGCCTCCATGGCGTCGAGCCGGGCGACGGCGTCGGCGTACGCCTCGTCGACCCCGGTCTCCAGATCGTTGTGGTTGATCGCGTTGGCGATCAGCAGGACGGTGCCGTCCCAGTGGTCGAGGACGGCGAGGTCCGAGGTGAGCAGCATGGTCAGCTCGGGGAGCTTCAGATCGTCGCCGCCGTGCTCGCCGATCCTCTCCAGCCTGCGCACGACGTCGTAACCCAGATAGCCGACCATGCCGCCGGTGAACGGCGGCATGCCGGAGTGCAGGTCGCGCGGGGTGTGCAGGGCCTCTACGGTGGCGCGCAGGGCGTCCAGCGGATCCCCGTCGACGGGGACGCCGACGGGCGGGGTGCCGAGCCAGTGCGCCTGCCCGTCGCGGACGGTGAGGGTGGCGGCGCTGCGGACGCCGATGAAGGAGTAGCGGGACCAGGTGCGGCCGTTCTCCGCGGATTCGAGGAGGAACGTGCCGGTGCGCTCGCCCGCGAGCTTGCGGTAGAGCGCGACCGGGGTGTCGCCGTCCGCGAGGAGCCGGCGGCTGACGGGGATGACACGCCGGTCGGCGGCCAGCTTGCGGAAGGTCTCAAGATCCATGGCGGCTGACCCTACTGCCCGAGCGGGAGTACGTCTGCGTCGAAGCAGGTCCGGTCGCCGGTGTGGCAGGCGGCACCCGTCTGGTCGACCTTGACGAGGACGGTGTCGGCGTCGCAGTCGAGGGCGACGGACTTGACCTGCTGGATGTGGCCCGAGGTGTCGCCCTTGACCCAGTACTCCTGCCGGCTGCGGGACCAGTAGGTGCAGCGGCCGGTGGTCAGGGTGCGGTGCAGCGCCTCGTCGTCCATCCAGCCGAGCATCAGCACCTCGCCGGTGTCGTACTGCTGGGCGATGGCCGGGACCAGTCCGTCGGCGCCGCGCTTGAGACGTGCGGCGATGGCGGGGTCCAGGCTGCTGGCGGGCGGGGTGCTGGGCGCGGGCATGCTGGTCATGGACCCCATTGTGCCGTGGCCGCGAGGGCGGTTCCGTGAGGCGTCCACTGGGCGGACCGCGGGACCCGGTCGTAGGCTGGCGGACATGTCGACCCATGCGAAGCGCGAACGACTTCTGCTTGCCGACCTGTTGGAGGCGGCCGGCCCCGAAGCCGCCACTCTGTGCCACGGCTGGACGGCCCGGGACCTGGCGGCCCACGTCGTGGTGCGCGAGCGCCGACCGGACGCGGCGGCCGGCCTACTGCTGAGCCCGCTGAAGGTCCGGCTCGAACGGGTGCAGGCCGAGTTCGCCGAGAAGCCGTACGAGGAACTCATCCAGCTGATCCGTACGGGGCCGCCCCGGATGTCGCCGTTCGGGCTGAAGCAGGTGGACGAGGCGGCCAACACGGTGGAGTTCTACGTCCACGCCGAGGACGTGCGCCGGGCGCAGCCCGACTGGTCGCAGCGGGAGCTGGACCCGGTCTTCGCCGATGCGCTCTGGTCGCGTATGGAGAAGGCGGCGCGGCTGATGGGGCGCAAGGCGCCGGTGGGTCTTGTGCTGCGCCGCCCGGACGGGCAGACGGCAGTGGCGCACAAGGGCACTCCGGTGGTGACGGTCACCGGCGAGCCGGGCGAACTGCTGCTCTTCGCGTCGGGGCGGCAGGACGCGGCCCGGGTGGAGGTCGAGGGCGACAAGGAGGCGGTGGCCCGGCTGCGGACGGCGGAGCTCGGCATGTAGGACGACGGGTCGCACGGCCGCCGGTGCCCAGCGGCGGCCGTACGCGCGGCCCGCCGCCCAATTGCCGGTCGGTCTCAGTGCGGCAGTTCCGCGCGGCGCAGTCGGGTGAACAGCAGGCCGACCACGCCCCCCGCCCCGCACAGCGCCGCGCTGGGCGCCCGCAGAAAGCCGATCGCCGGACGAGCCATGAATCGGCTCGTCCGGCGATCGATGAGCGCTGCGGTCAGCGGACCGGGTGCCCGGCCTCCCGCAGCGCGTCCTTGACCTCGGAGATCCGCAGATCGCCGAAGTGGAAGACGGACGCGGCAAGCACCGCGTCGGCGCCTGCCGCGATGGCGGGTGCGAAGTGCGCGAGCCGGCCCGCGCCGCCGGAGGCGATGACGGGGACGGTGACGTGTGTGCGGACTGCCGCGATCATCTCGGTGTCGTAGCCGTCCTTCGTGCCGTCGGCGTCCATCGAGTTGAGCAGGATCTCGCCCGCGCCCAGCTCGGCGGCCCGGTGCGCCCACTCGACGGCGTCGATGCCGGTGCCCTTGCGGCCGCCGTGCGTGGTGACCTCGAAGGTGCCCGCGGGGGTACGCCGGGCGTCGACGGACAGCACGAGGACCTGTCGGCCGAACCGCTCGGCGATCTCCCGGATGAGGTCCGGGCGGGCGATCGCCGCGGTGTTGACGCCGACCTTGTCGGCGCCGGCCCGCAGCAGTTTGTCGACGTCGTCGGCGGTACGGACACCGCCGCCGACGGTGAGCGGGATGAAGACCTGCTCCCCGGTGCGGCGCACCACGTCGTAGGTCGTCTCCCGGTCGCCGCTGGACGCGGTGATGTCGAGGAAGGTCAGCTCGTCGGCGCCCTCGGCGTCGTACAGCTTGGCCATCTCGACGGGGTCACCCGCGTCGCGCAGGTTCTGGAAGTTGACACCCTTGACGACCCGGCCGTTGTCGACGTCCAGGCACGGGATGACACGTACCGCGAGACTCATTGCGCACCTTCCCGGTAGGCCTCGATCTCGACCTCGACGACCAGGCTGGGGTCGACGAAACCGGAGACGATGATCATGGAAGCGGCGGGGCGGACGTCATCGAACAGCTCCTTGTGGGCGCGGCCGACCTCGTCCACGTCCCGGGCGTGCGTGAGGTACATCCGGGTACGGACGACGTCCTCGCGGCCCAGCCCCACCTGCTTCAGCGCGTCGAAGGCGACGTTGAAGGAGGCGACGGCCTGCTCGTACGGGCCGCCCGCGGAGATCTGTCCGTTGACGATCGACGTGCAGCCGGCGACCAGGACCAGCCCGTTCGGCAGCTGCACCGCGCGGGAGTAGCCGAACTTGTCCTCCCAGGGGGCGCCGGAGGAGATGCGGTTGACGGAGTCGGTCATCCGGAGACCACCTGCAGCGCCTCTTCGAGGGTGAACGCCTTCGCGTACAGCGCCTTGCCGACGATCGCGCCCTCGACACCGTCCGGCACAAGCGAGGCGATCGCCCGCAGGTCGTCCAGTGAGGACACGCCGCCGGAGGCGACGACGGGCTTGTCGGTGGCGGCGCAGACGTTCTTCAGGAGCTCCAGGTTGGGGCCCTGGAGCGTGCCGTCCTTGGCGATGTCAGTGACGACGTAGCGGGCACAGCCCTCGGAGTCGAGGCGGGCGAGGGTCTCGTAGAGGTCGCCGCCGTCGCGGGTCCAGCCGCGGCCGCGGAGCGTCGTACCGCGGACGTCGAGGCCGACGGCGATCTTGTCGCCGTGCTCGGCGATGACCTTGGCGACCCACTCGGGGGTCTCCAGCGCGGCGGTGCCGAGGTTGACCCGGGTGCAGCCGGTGGCAAGGGCGGCGGCGAGCGAGGCGTCGTCACGGATGCCGCCGGACAGCTCGACCTTGATGTCCATGGAGCGGGCGACCTCGGCGATCTGCGCCCGGTTGTCACCGGTGCCGAACGCGGCGTCCAGGTCGACGAGATGCAGCCACTCGGCGCCCGACTTCTGCCAGGCGAGGGCGGCCTGCAGCGGGTCGCCGTACGAGGTCTCGGAGCCGGACTCGCCGTGCACGAGACGGACGGCCTGACCGTCGCGGACATCGACGGCGGGGAGGAGCTCAAGCGTGGTGGACATCAGAGTGTTCCGATCCAGTTGGTCAGCAGCTGGGCGCCGGCGTCGCCGGACTTCTCGGGGTGGAACTGGGTGGCCCACAGGGCGCCGTTCTCCACGGCGGCGACGAACGGCTCGCCGTGGGTGGCCCAGGTGACCCGGGGGGCGCGGATCCTGGCGTTCGTGACTTCGAGGCTCCAGTCGTGCACCGCGTACGAGTGCACGAAGTAGAAGCGGGCCTCGGGGTCGAGACCGGCGAAGAGCTCGGAGTCCTCGGGGGACCGCACGGTGTTCCAGCCCATGTGCGGGACGACCGGGGCCTTCAGCGGGGCGACGGTGCCGGGCCACTCGTCGAGGCCCTCCGTCTCCACGCCGTGCTCGATGCCGCGCTCGAAGAGGATCTGCATGCCGACGCAGATGCCCATCACGGGCCGGCCGCCGGAGAGTCTGCGGCCGATGACCCATTCGCCGCGGGCCTTCTTCAGCCCCTCCATGCAGGCGGAGAACGCGCCGACGCCGGGCACCAGCAGCCCGTCGGCGTTCATCGCCCGGTCGAAGTCGCGGGTGATCTCGACGTCCGCGCCGACGTGGGCGAGGGCGCGCTCGGCGGAACGGACGTTGCCGAAGCCGTAGTCGAAGACGACGACCTTCTTCTTGTCACTCACAGGTCGCTCCCTCAGTCCCAGAGTCCCTGGATCCGCATGACACCTGCGACCAGGCTCATCACGGATGCGATCCCGAGCAGCACGATGACGCCCTTGGGCATCTTCTGCTTCGAGAAGGAGTAGACGCCGCCGGCCAGGAAGAGGCCGAGGACGATCAGAATGGTGTTGAGGCCGGTCACAGCGCGCCCTTCGTGGAGGGAAGAATTCCGGCGGCACGCGGGTCGTGCTCACAGGCGTACCGCAGGGCGCGGGCGAGCGCCTTGAACTGGCACTCCACGATGTGGTGGGCGTTGCGGCCGTACGGGACGTGGACGTGCAGGGCGATCTGCGCCTGGGCGACGAACGACTCCAGGATGTGCCGGGTCATCGTCGTGTCGTACGAGCCGATCATCGGCGCGATGTTCTCCGGCTCGGTGTGCACCAGGTAGGGGCGGCCGGAGAGGTCGACGGTGACCTGGGCGAGCGACTCGTCCAGCGGGACGGTGCAGTTGCCGAAGCGGTAGATGCCGACCTTGTCGCCGAGCGCCTGCTTGAACGCGGCGCCGAGGGCGAGGGCGGTGTCCTCGATCGTGTGGTGCGTGTCGATGTGCAGGTCGCCCTCGGTCTTGACCGTGAGGTCGAAGAGGCCGTGGCGGCCGAGCTGGTCGAGCATGTGGTCGTAGAAGCCGACCCCGGTCGACACGTCGACCTTTCCGGTGCCGTCGAGGTTGACCTCGACGACCACGGACGTTTCCTTGGTGGTGCGTTCCACGCGGCCTACGCGGGGGCTCATCCGTCGTGCTCCTTCTTGGCGTTCTCATTTACAAGCGTGCGTACCGCATCGAGGAACGCGTCGTTCTCTGCCGGGGTTCCTGCGGAGACCCGCAGCCATCCCGGTACGCCGTTGTCCCGGACCAGGACGCCCCGGTCGAGGATCTGCTGCCAGGCGGTGTGGCTGTCGGCGAAGCGGCCGAACTGGACGAAGTTGGCGTCCGAGTCCGTCACGTCGAAGCCGAGCGCGCGCAGTTCGGTGACGATCCGGTCGCGCTCGCTCTTGAGCTGCGCGACGTATCCGAGGAGCGTGTCGGTGTGCTCCAGGGCGGCCAGCGCCGTGGCCTGGGTGACGGAGGACAGGTGGTACGGCAGCCGCACCAGCTGGACGGCGTCCACGACGGCCGGGTCGGCGGCGAGGTAGCCGAGCCGCAGACCGGCGGCGCCGAACGCCTTCGACATGGTGCGCGAGAGCACCAGGTTGGGCCGGCCCTCGATCAGCGGGAGCAGCGAGGGGTGGTGGCTGAATTCGCCGTACGCCTCGTCGACGACGACCATCGAGGGCCTGGCGGCCTGGGCGGCGTCGTACAGCGCGAGGACGGTCGCGGCGTCGACGGCGGTGCCCGTGGGGTTGTTGGGCGAGGTGATGAAGACGACGTCCGGCCGCCGCTCGGCGATGGCCTCGCAGGCCGCGCCGACATCGATCGTGAAGTCGTCCTTGCGCGGTCCGGAGATCCAGCCGGTGCCGGTGCCGCGCGCGATGAGGGCGTGCATCGAGTACGAGGGCTCGAAGCCGATCGCGGTGCGTCCGGGTCCGCCGAAGGTCTGCAGCAGCTGCTGCAGCACCTCGTTGGAGCCGTTGGCCGCCCAGACGTTGGCGAGACCGACCTCGTGCCCGGCGGTGCGGGTGAGGTAGCGGGCCAGTTCGGTACGGAGTTCGACGGCGTCGCGGTCGGGGTAGCGGTTGAGGTCGCGGGCGGCCTCGCGGACGCGCTCGGCGATGCGGTCGACGAGCGCCTCGGGGAGCGGGTACGGGTTCTCGTTGGTGTTCAGCCGTACGGCCACGTCGAGCTGGGGCGCGCCGTACGGGGACTGACCACGGAGCTCGTCCCGGATCGGCAGGTCGTCGATACGGGTGGTGTTGCTGTTCGTCACTGCTGCGGAACCTTCCAGCCACTGCGCTCGTCGAGTTCGCCTTCGGTGAAACGGGCCTTGAGAGCGGCGCCGTGGGCGGGGAGATCCTCCGCCTCGGCGAGGGTCACGACATGGTGGGTGACCTCGGCGAGCGCGTCGCGCGTGTAGTCGACGATGTGGATACCGCGCAGGAAGGACTGCACGGACAGGCCCGAGGAGTGGCAGGCACAGCCACCGGTGGGCAGGACGTGGTTGGAGCCGGCGCAGTAGTCGCCGAGCGAGACCGGGGCCCACGGGCCGACGAAGATCGCTCCGGCGTTGCGGACCCGGTCGGCGACGGCGGCGGCGGCGGCGGTCTGGATCTCCAGGTGCTCGGCGGCGTACGCGTCGACGACCTTGAGGCCGTCCTCCAGATCGTTGACCAGGACGATCGCGGACTGGCGGCCGGCCAGTGCGGGCTCGATCCGGTCGGTGATGTGCTTGGTCGCGGCGATCTGCGGCTTCAACTGGGCCTCGGTGGCGGCGGCCAGTTCCTCGGAGTCGGTGACGAGGACGGCGGCGGCCATCGGGTCGTGCTCGGCCTGGCTGATCAGGTCGGCGGCGACGTGCACCGGGTCGGCGGTGGAGTCGGCGAGAATCGCGATCTCGGTGGGTCCGGCCTCGGCGTCGATGCCGATGCGGCCCTTGAGGAGGCGCTTGGCGGCGGCGACATAGATGTTGCCGGGACCGGTGACGAGGTTCACCGGGAGACATTCGGCCGTTCCGTACGCAAACATCGCGACGGCCTGGGCGCCACCGGCGGCGTACACCTCGTCGACGCCGAGCAGGGCGCAGGCGGCGAGGATGGTGGGGTGCGGCAGGCCGCCGAACCCCTTCTGCGGCGGGGAGGCGACGGCGATGCCTTCGACACCCGCCTCCTGCGCCGGTACGACGTTCATGACCACGGAGGACGGGTAGACGGAGCGCCCGCCCGGCACATACAGCCCGACGCGCTCGACGGGCACCCACTTCTCGGTGACGGTACCGCCGGGGACGACCTGCGTGGTGTGCGTGGTGCGGCGCTGCTCGTGGTGGACGAGGCGGGCGCGGCGGATCGACTCCTCCAGGGCGGCCCGTACGGCGGGGTCGAGCCGGTCCAGCGCCTCGGAGAGGGCCGCGGCCGGGACCCGGATCGAGTCGACCCGTACACCGTCGAATTTCTCCCCCCACTCGATCACTGCCGCCGAGCCACGATGGCGTACGTCCTCGCAGATGGGGCGCACCGTCTCCAGTGCGGCTTCCACGTCGAACTCGGCTCGGGGCAGCAGGTCGCGCAGGTCGCCGCCCTCGGGGAGGGCATTGCCGCGCAGATCGATTCGAGAGATCACACCCCAATTCTCTCAGACCGCCTCCGGCGGCAGTTCGCCCGTATCACTGGCTGATACATGACCCGGCCGTCACGGCCGACTACTCCCGGCCACTACTGACCGCCGGCGTTCACACCGTCACCCAGAGGGAACACAGAGGGAATAACAGCTGCAAGCGGAAGGGGCCCCGGTGACCGACCCGCAGGACAGCGAGATACCGGACAGCCTCAGCGCGGCGGAACTGGGCATGTGGCGGGCGTTCCGGAACGGCAGCACCTACGATCTGCGCGCCCGCGACCCGATGCGGGACGACCCGTTCGCGCCGACGGTCTGGGGCGCCGAGCGCAGTGTGGACGCCCGTGTCGTCGCCCGGCTCCTGCTGAGCGGGCCGCCCGCCCGGCCGGGACGGGTCGCCGCGCTGAAGCTCCGGGGGGTACGGATCACCGGGACGCTCGATCTCGCGGGCGGGCGTGTCGCTCCGTACGTGGAACTGACGGGCTGCCGCTTCGAGGAGGAGGTGGTTCTGCCGGAGTGTCACTTCACGACGTTGCGGATGGTCGGCTGCGCGGTGCCGCGGCTGGAGGCGGCGCGGCTGCGCACCGAGGGCGATCTGCATCTGCCGCGCTGCCGGATCGAGCGCGGGATCCGGCTCACCGACGCCCATATCGGCACCGACCTGCTGCTCAGCCAGATCGAGCTCGGGGCCGACCGGCAGGACCGGGCGCTCGCCGGGGACGGTCTGACGGTCGCGCAGGACCTGCAGGCGGAGATGGTCGAGACGCGTGGCGAGCTGAGTCTGCGCGGTGCGAAGGTCGGCGGTTCACTGAGTCTGCGCGGCAGCCGGCTGCGGGCGGGGCGCGGCCGGCGCGCACTGAACGCCCCGCAGCTGACGGTGGAGCGGACGTTGTACATGACCGAGGCGTGGGTCAGCGTCGACACGGGGAACCTGGGCACCACTCCCCCGTACGGCATCGTCATGGCCCAGGCCCCGGCGCACGGCACCCGGGCGCAGGTCTTCGAGTGCCGCGGCGGGGTGCGGCTGGACGACGGGCGGTTCGGTGACGCGGTCGACCTGCACAAGGCCAGGTTCGTGCTGGCTCCCCGCGAGGAGCTGTCGCTGCGCCGGATCGTCACCCCGGAGCTGCGGTTCAACGCGGAGCGCCCGGAGGAGGGCCGGGTCGTGCTCAACGGCGCGAAGGTCATCACGCTGATCGACGTGTCGACCAGCTGGCCGGGGCCGGGCGGGCTCGCGATGGGCGGTTTCGTCTACGAGAACCTCGTCCCGTACGGGCACTTCCCGCTCTCCCGCCGCCTGGAGTGGCTGGCGGCGGCGACCCCCGAGTACGTACCGGAGCCGTACGAAAGGCTGGCGACGGTGCTGCGCAACTGCGGGGAGGACGCGGACGCCCGCGAGGTGCTGCTCGCCAAGCAGCGGCGCCGGCGCGAGACGCTGCCGCCCGCCGCGAAGCTGTGGGGGATCCTGCAGGACTGGACGGTGGCGTACGGCTACCGGCCCGGACGGGCGGCGGTGTGGATGGCGGTGCTGTGGGCGGCCGGGGCGGTGGCCTTCTCGCAGTACGAGCCGGCGGCGATCAAGCGGGACGAGCACCCGAAGTGGAACGCGGCGCTGTACGCGCTGGATCTGCTGGTGCCCGTGATCAACCTCGGGCAGGACGGGTACTGGCGGATGGAGGGCGGCTGGCAGTGGGCGGCGGCCGCGCTGGTGCTGCTGGGGTGGATATTGGCCACGACGGTGGCGGCGGGCGCGTCCCGGCTGCTGCGCCGCGGCTGACCGGGCACGGCCGGGACGGGTCGCCCTCGGCCCGCAGACAAGGGCCCGGCGGACACTCCGACGACTGGCCTCCCCCGGCCGACCAGCACGGACACCAGCCACCGGAGCAAAATAATCAAGCCACATCCACCCCATCCTTTACTCTTTATTGACCCCGCTCAGGGCAACCCCTGCACTCGGCACCAAAGCTTCACAGCGCCCCTCTGGCGCAGCCTCGACCAGCGCTTTTCAATGATCTGCACCATGTCATTCCTTCGCGCCCTGCTCCGTACCGCGCGCATGATCCGGCACGCGCCACAGCTGTCCGCCGGACTGCCTGCGGACGATGCGGTGCTGCTCGACGCCCCCGACGAGCGGCTCTCCCCCGCGCTCGTCGCCGCCGCCCTCGGGGAGTACGAGCCGGCCGCCAAGCTCCTCGCCACCACCCGGGACGCCGCCGAATGGGAGAACCGCGACCGTTACCTCGGCCGGCTCGTCACCTTCGCCCGCCACCGCGACAACTGGCTGACCGACTGGCTCGCCGCCGCCCCGCACGACCCGGACGCACTGCTCGTCAAGGCCGAACTGGCGGTCCGGCGGGCCTGGGAGTCGCCGGCCCGCGCCGAGCAGCTGCGCGTAGTGGCACCACTGATCACCGCGGCGGCCGAGAGCGATCCGCGCGACCCGGTGCCCTGGCGGCTCGCGCTCGACCACGCCCGCGGCACGCATGCCCCGCACACCGCTTTCGAGGCGCTGTGGGAACAGGCCGTCCGGCGCTCCTCGCACCACTACGGCTGCCATGTCGCGGCGCTGCAGTACCTCTCCGCCGCCTGGTACGGCTCGCACCGCGAGTGCTTCGACTTCGCCGAACAGGCCGCCGAGGACTCGCTGCCCAGCTCGCTGGTGCAGGCGCTGCCGGTGCGGGCCGCGTTCGCACTGCTGATCGCCGGCCCGGAGGCACGGACCACATCGGTGCTGGAGGAGCGGATCGACAGGGCCGCGGATCTGGCGATCGCGCTGTCCGCCACGTACGAGCCGGGTGATCCGTGGCCGGCCGAGGTCCGCAATCTGCTGGCGTACGTGCTGGTCGTCCGGGGACGCTGGGACGAGGCGCTGGAACAGTTCCGGCTGATCGGACCCCATGCGACGTCGTTCCCGTGGTCGCCGGTCTCCGACGATCCGCTCGGCCAGTTCCTGGACGCGCGGGACGGGGTACGTCTCCAGGTGGCATCCGCGATGCCTTTGCGGTACCGGGCCGACCACGGCGGGTCGCGCGGCCATTACGCTTGACCGTTGTGACCACCGCTCGTCTGCCCCTCTTCCCGCTGAACGCGGTGCTGTTCCCCGGCCTCGTGCTGCCGCTCAACGTCTTCGAGGAGCGGTATCGCGCCATGATGCGCGAGCTGCTGAAGACCCATGAGGACGAACCGCGCCGCTTCGTGGTCGTCGCGATCCGCGACGGCCGCGAGATAGCTCCCACCGCCGCCGGAATGCCGGACGCCACCACGGTGCCCTCCGCCACCGGGCGCGGTCCCGCGGACGGCTTCGGCCCCGACCCGATCCAGACGTTCCACCGGGTCGGCTGTGTCGCGGACGCGGCAAAGATCCGGGAACGCGCGGACGGCAGCTTCGAGGTCCTGGCGACCGGCACCACCCGGGTCAAGCTGCTCTCGGTCGACGCGAGCGGCCCCTACCTGACGGCCGAAGTGGAAGAGCTCGACGAGAACGCCGGCGACGAGGCGGGCGCGCTTGCCGCGGGCGTACTGCGGGCGTTCCGCAGCTACCAGAAGCGACTGGCCGGAGCGAGCGAGCGTTCCCTGACGACGGGCGCGGAACTGCCGGACGACCCGTCGGTCGTCTCGTACCTGGTGGCCGCCGCCGCGGTCCTCGACATCCCCTCGAAGCAGCGACTGCTGCAGGCCCCGGACACGGCGACGCGCCTGCGCGAGGAACTGATGCTCCTGCGCTCCGAGACGGCCGTCATCCGGCACCTGCCGTCCCTGCCCGCAGTCGACCTGACCAGGGCGCCGACCCACCCCAACTGATGCGAGGACCCTGCCCCGTGGCAAAGAAGCCGAAGAAGCACCAGCAGTCCGGCTCCGGCGGCACGCCGGCGACGGTCGCCCTGACCGCGGCAGGCACCCCTTTCACGACCCACGCGTACGAGCACGACCCGGCCTCCCCCTCGTACGGTGAGGAGGCGGCGGAAGCGCTGGGCGTCTCCCCCGACCGGGTCTTCAAAACCCTGGTGGCCGACGTGGACGGCACCCTGACCGTGGCGGTCGTCCCGGTGGCCGGCTCCCTGGACCTGAAGGCCCTGGCAGCGGCGGTCGGCGGCAAGCGGGCCGCGATGGCGGACCCGGCTGCGGCGGAACGCACGACGGGCTATGTACGGGGCGGCATCTCCCCCCTGGGCCAGCGGAAGCGGCTGCCGACGGTGCTGGACGAGTCGGCGCAGTCCCACGAGACGATCTGCGTATCGGCGGGCCGCCGCGGCCTGGAGGTGGAACTGGCCCCGACGGATCTGGCTTCGCTGACGGGGGCGGTGTTCGCGTCCATCGGCCGGGCGTAGCGCACGCGGCCCCGGGGGCATCCTCAGCCCAGAGGGTCATATCCAGCCCGTCCGGCGACCCCGGACCGGGGTCCGGGGCAGAGCCCCCGCTGCGGGAAGGGGCGGGGTGCGGTGAGGTCCCGCGCAGCGGCCCTGCCTCCGTAGCCCCACCCGCCCCGCTCCCTACGACTCCGTCGGAGGCGACGGCGAGGACGGAGGCGAAGGCGAAGGCGAGGACGGAGGCGAAGGCGAGGACGGAGGCGAAGGCGAGGACGGAGGCGAAGGCGAAGGCGAGGACGGAGACGAAGGCCCCGCCGAGCCCGCACCCCCCGGCACCCCCCAGACTCCCCACTCCGGCTCCGGATCCCGCGGCCCGAACGCCGCGGTCAGCGCCAGATGAACGACCATCGCCGCCAGCGACCAGGCCAGCAACGCACCCTTCGCATGCATGTCGAGCGGTGCATCGAACACCACACCCTTCCCGACCTCCCGCGCATGGGCGACCACATCACGTTCCGGTCCGAGCCAGACGCCCACCCCCCAGGCCACCAGCGACCCGAGCAGCCCACCCAGGGCGAGCCCCACAACCAGCGCGATCCCGCCACGTCGGTGGAACCAGAAGGCCAGCGCCGCGGACACCGCCCCGAACGCGAGCGCGAGCAGCACGAACGTCCCGTCGCTCCCGATCGCCTCCTCACCCTCGCTGTCCTTGAGGAAGACCGCATGGCTGTCGGAGATCAGCGGGACCCGCGGCGACAGCCACAGCCACAGCAGTCCGAGCCCGAGGCCGGCCACCGTCAGCAGGACGGCGACGACGGCCGCCCGCCGCAGATCCGCCCGCGGATCGATCTCCTCCTGAGTCCCGGGACCGGAGCCACCGCCCTTCGGCGGCGTCTGCCAGGGGTCATTGGGCGAGGGCTGGTCGGGCGGTGTCAGAGGTGCGGTCACCGTGCCATCGTGCCAGGCGCGCCTGTGCCGCGCCTCACCGGACCGCTGCCCTGCGGTACGCCCAGGTCGCCACGGCCAGTGAGAGGACACCGACTACGGCGCAGACGGCAAGATCAAGGACGACGACCGCCCAGTCGGGATGGGCGTCGAACGACCGTGACAGGGCCTCGACCCCGTACGTCGAGGGCAGCAGATCGCGCGCCCAGCCGATCGGCGCGGGCATCCGGCCGGCCGGCAGCACCCCCAGCAGCAGCGCCGCAGACATGCCGAGCTGTCCGAGCAGTGTGGCGAGCTCCTGCCGGGGCGCGAGCAGTCCGAGCGCGGCGCCCAGCCCGGACAGCGCTGCCCCGGCGAGCGGAATGACGGCGACGAGCACCCACAGATGGGTCATCGGCAACTGGAAGAGCACGCTCCCGGTGACCGCGGTGACGATCGTGCCGGGCACCGTGAAGGAGGCATACGCCCCCGCCGCACCGAGCACCACCGCGGCGGGCGGCACCGGCAGGGTGGCGTAGTGGTCGAGCCCGCCGCCGGCCCGTAGTTGCCCGAAGTACTGGGCGAGCAGATTGAGCGCGACGAAGGCGACGACGAGAACGCTGGATCCGGCGACGACGGCCCGTGCCTCGGAGCCGCCGTCGACGACCCCGCGCATCAGGATCATGATCCCGACGGACTGGAAGGTCGCCACGAAGAGCAGCGGGATCCGGGCGACTCTGGCCCGGGACAGCTGGGCGCGGTAGACGGCCGCGAGCGAGGGAAGCAGCCGGGCCCGCGGCGCGAGCGGCGCGACAACGCCACCGAGGCGGTCCTCGGTGGCGGCCTCGGCGGGAGAACCGCTTCCGGCCGTCGTTCGAGCACCGGCCGCCTCCGCAGGAACAATGCTCGTCACCTGGTGCTGCTCCCGTTCGGTCCCTGCCCGGCCGTACATCCGTACCCGATCGCCGCCGCAATCATGCCTTCACCAGCCCCTGCGTAGCGTCCCCGCCGAGCGCCAGGTAGACGTCCTCAAGACTCGGCGTCGCCAGAGTGAAGTCGTCAAGCGCGGCGAACGCGGCCCCGCCGGTCACTGCGGCGACCGCCGCCCGCGCCTCGTCCGGCCCGAGCCGCAGCACCCAGCGGCGCCCCGACTCCTGCGCGGACTCCCGCAGCGCGGCCACCCCGGGAACGTCCAGCGGCGCGCGGTCGCGCCATACCAGCTCGACCCGGACCTCGCCCGCCACCCGCTCCTTGAGACCGGTGGGCGTGTCGCAGGCGATGACCTTGCCGCGTTCGAGGACGGCGACCCGGTCGAGGACGGTCTCGGCCTCGATGACGTTGTGGGTGACCAGCAGCACCGTCGTACCGTGCTCGGCGCGGCGCCGGTCGACGGCGGCCCAGACGGCGCGCCGGGCGACGGGGTCCATCCCGGTTGTCGGCTCGTCCAGGATGAGGACCGGCCGCTCCCCGACCAGGGTGGCGGCGAAGCAGGCGAGCCGCCGCTGCCCGCCGGAGAGCTTCTTCAGGGGGCGCGCCGCGATGTCGGTGAGGCCGAGTTCTTCGACTACGGCGTCGCGCGCGGCGCGGGCCTCCCGTACCGCGAGTCCGCGCAGCCGCCCGGTGGTCTCGGCGGCGAGCGAAACGGTCAGCTCGTCGAGGGCCGTGGACTCCTGCCCGAGGTAGCCGATCAGCCGGGAGGCACGCTCGGGGTGGCGCACGAGGTCGTGCCCGAGCATCTCGACGCTGCCGGAGTCGGGCCGCATCAGCCCGGTGAGCTGGCGTACGAGAGTGGACTTGCCCGCGCCGTTGGGCCCGAGAAGTCCGAAGATCTCACCGCGTCGGACGTCAAGGCTGATCCCGTCGGTCGCGCGCACCTCGGGGGTCGCGGGTGTGCCGCGGCGGCCGCGGGCGGCGGGATAGGTCTTGACCAGATCACGCACCGCGCACACGGTCCCGGTCGCCGTCTGCGCCTGTGCTGTGCCCGTACTCACGAGGTACGAGGGTACGGGGTCGGACTCCTCTTATTGCGCCCGGGCTGCCGGACTACTCCGCCACGGGGGCGTGTTCGGCCGCCGCGCGTACGTCGATTTCGCGCCAGAAACCCGCCCGGATCGCGTACCGGTCGTGTTCGTCGATCTGGTCGTCCTTGTGGGCGAGCAGGCCGAACCGCGCCGCGTACCGCAGCAGCTCGCCGTCGATCCGGTGTGGGATCCGCGGATACATGGTGGACAGCTTCTGCAGGTGGACGGTCTCCGGCAGCCGTTCCATCCAGCGCCGGGCGAAGACCTGGCCTACCTCGAACGGGTCACCGCCGACCGTGGTGATGTCCTCCTCACGGTCCGCCCAGCGCTGCTCGGCGGAGGTGAGCTGGGCGAGAGTGGGCAGCGAGGCGGTCTCGGCGGGTTCGCCGAGCGGTCCGCCGCGCTCCATCCAGCCCTTGTCGGAGGACCAGCGCAGGGTCGCGGTCGCCGGGGGCTGCGCCGCGGGCCGGTCGGCGGCGATCGGGGTGCCGGGGCCGCGCAGGGTGCCTGCCAGATCCTTGGGGGTGGGGACGCCCTTGCCGACGTGCGCGGCCGGGGCGGGCGCGGTGTCCTCGCCGGTGGGCGCCGCCGCGCCGTTGCGGGCGGCGGCCGCCTGGGCCTCCGAGGCGCGTTCGGCGGAGGCGGCGAGCGCTGCCTCGGGCAGCGGCGCCGAGAGGATCGCGGCGATCTCGGGGCGGGGTGCGGGGGGCGGGGCGCAGCTGCCGCCGTTGTCCTTGGCCCGCACGGCCTGGGTGATCCAGGCCCGGTCGAGCACCCGGCGTTCGTCGGCCTCGGCGACCAGGTCCTCGGACTGGTTGTAGTCGCCGTCGGCGGCCTGCACGGCCCAGAGATGGACAGCCACGCCGTGTTCCTTCGCGGACATCAGTCCGGGCAGCAGATCGCCGTCGCCGGTCACCAGGACGACATCGGAGCAGGCGCGGTTCCTGGCCAGTTCCGTGAGTTCGGCGTGCATGGCGGCGTCGACGCCCTTCTGCGCCCAGCGACCGTCACTGCGTGTGAGTGCTCCGAGCCTTACGGTTACCCTGGGCATGACACGCAGCCTGCGGTGTTCGGGCTGCGGTACGCGGTCGGGGGCACCGTCGAACCAGTAGATCCGCAGCAGCGGCTGCTCCGTATCGGCTTCGGCTCGCTCGCGCAGGCCCTGAATCAGCGCGGCATGGTCGACGGTGATGCGGGAACGGGCGGGCTCTCCCGCCAGCAGACTCGCGGCTGCTCCCAGCAAGTAGCCGGCGTCCACCAGGACGACGCAACGGTCCACGCGTTCCACCCTCTTCCAGAATTCGGGAATGGGTTCTGCTCAGGGTTTCCTCGAAGTCTGCCCGACGGCGTGAGGGTTGACGGCCGGAACTCGATCATCGGCGTGGCGAATGCGGAAAACGGCGCATGTTAGCCCATCGCTACGCACGGTAATGATCCAACATGCGCTGTATATACCCGTATGTGAATCTGACAGCGGTCCTGGCCCCGAGATTCCGCACAGGAGGAACACCATGGCCAAGAACAAGAACCGCAAGCAGGGCAGCCAGCAGAACCGCGCGTCCATACCGGAGCGTGGCGCGGAGGAGACGAAGTCGACGGCTTACGAGTCGCAGACCCAGTCCCAGCCGCAAGCCCAGGGCAGCCCTGCTGATGTTGCCCGTAAGCACCAGCGGCGCTTCGGCCACAACTGACCGGTCAACTCCGGTCCGGCCACGGGCCGGTAGCCGAGAGAGGCGCTCCCGCATCGCGGGGCGCCTCTCTCGTGCGTTGCGGCGACCGCTCAGCCGGCCAGGCAGGACGGGCCGAGCAGCACCTTCAGGTCACCGAAGAGAGCCGGGTCGGGCTGGACCCGGTGCCGGTCGAGCCGGAGGACGGTGGTGTTGCGGGGGCCCTGGAGCTTGATCCGTACCTCGGTGTTGCCACGGTGGTTGCTGAGCACCTCGCCGAGGCGGGCGACCATCGGCGGAGTGACCCTGACCGTCGGGATGGTGAGCACCACCGGCGCGTTGGTCCCGGCCGACGAGAGGTCGGGGACCTGCATCTCCATGGCGACCAGCCGCGGAATGTCCTCGCGCTTGTCGAGCCGTCCCTTGACGAAGACGACGGTGTCCTCGACGAGCTGGGTGGAGACCAGCTGGTACGTGGCCGGGAAGAACATGCACTCGATGGAACCGGCCAGGTCCTCGACGGTGGCGATGGCCCAGGCGTTGCCCTGCTTGGTCATCTTCCGCTGGAGTCCGGAGATGATGCCGCCGATGGTGACGATCGCCCCGTCGGCGTGTTCGCCACCGGTGAGCTGGGAGATCGCCGCGTCGGACTTGTCGGTCAGCACGTGCTCGATACCGAAGAGCGGGTGGTCGGAGACGTACAGCCCGAGCATTTCGCGCTCCTGCGCCAGCAGGTACGACTTCTCCCACTCGATGTCGGAGAACTCGACGTCGAGCCCGAAGCCCGGCTCGTCGCTGTCCTCCTCGCCGCCGCCGAAGAGGTCGAACTGCCCCTCGGCCTCCTTGCGCTTGACCTGCACCACGTTGTCGATCATCGGCTCGTGGTGGGCGACGAGGCCCTTGCGGGTGTGGCCCATCTCGTCGAAGGCGCCGGCCTTGATCAGTGATTCGACGGTCCGCTTGTTGCAGACCACCGCCTCGACCTTGTCGAGGAAGTCGGGGAAGCTGCTGTACTTCCCCTTCGCCTTGCGGCACCGGATGATCGAGTCGACGACGTTCTGTCCGACGTTACGGATGGCCGTCAGCCCGAAGAGGATGACGTCGTCGCCCTGGGCGGCGAAGTTCGACTCGGACTCGTTGACGTTCGGCGGGAGCACCTTGATGCCCATGCGGCGGCACTCGTTGAGGTAGACCGCGGACTTGTCCTTGTCGTCCTTGACCGAGGTCAGCAGCGCCGCCATGTACTCGGCGGGGTAGTTCGCCTTGAGGTACGCGGTCCAGTACGTGACCAGTCCGTACGCGGAGGAGTGCGCCTTGTTGAACGCGTACCCGGCGAACGGGACCAGTACGTCCCACAGCGCCTGGATCGCCGCGTCGGAGAAGCCGTTCTTCTTGGCGCCCGCCTGGAAGAGCACGAAGTTCTTCGCCAGCTCGTCGGGCTTCTTCTTACCCATCACGCGGCGCAGGATGTCGGCCTCGCCGAGCGAG
This sequence comes from Streptomyces sp. NBC_00873, assembly GCF_045207415.1. Lineage (NCBI taxonomy): Bacteria > Bacillati > Actinomycetota > Actinomycetes > Kitasatosporales > Streptomycetaceae > Streptomyces > Streptomyces sp. NBC_00873. Next base: position 6,785,594 of record NZ_CP108803.1, on the reverse strand, counting down.
TACCCGGCGATGATCTGGGCGGCCTTCTGCACCTGCTCCTGGTAGACGATCAGGCCGTAGGTCAGGCCGAGCGTCTCCTTGAGCGGCTCCTCCAGCTCCGGGTGGATCGGGGTGATCTCCTGGCGGCCGTTCTTGCGCTCGGCGTAGTTCGTGTGCGAGTTCATGCCCATCGGGCCCGGCCGGTACAGGGCCGAGACGGCGGAAATGTCCTCGAAGTTGTCGGGCTGCATCTGGCGCAGCAGCGAACGCATCGGACCGCCGTCGAACTGGAAGACGCCGAGCGTGTCACCGCGGCAGAGCAGCTCGTACGTCTTGGGGTCGTCCAGCGGAAGGGCGAGCATCTCCAGATCGATGCCCTTGTTGGCCTTCACCATCTTGATGGCGTCGTCCATGATCGTGAGGTTGCGCAGGCCGAGGAAGTCCATCTTCAGCAGGCCGAGCGACTCGCACTGCGGGTAGTCCCACTGCGTGATGGTGACGCCGTCGGTGTGCCGCACCCAGACCGGGGCGTGGTCGACGATGGGCTCACTGGACATGATCACGCCGGCGGCGTGCACACCCATCTGCCGGACCAGCCCCTCGACACCCTTGGCGGTGTCGATGACCTTCTTGACGTCCGGCTCGTTCTCGTACATCCCCCGGATCTCGCCCGCCTCGCTGTACCGCGGGTGCTTGGGGTCGGTGATTCCGGAGAGGTCGATGCCCTTGCCGAGGACGTCGGCGGGCATGGCCTTGGTGAGCCGGTCGCCCATCGCGTACGGATAGCCGAGGACGCGGGCGGAGTCCTTGATCGCGTTCTTGGCCTTGATCTTGCCGTACGTACCGATCATGGCGACCTTGTCGGCGCCGTACTTCTCCGTCACGTACCTGATCACTTCGACGCGCCGACGCTCGTCGAAGTCGATGTCGACATCGGGCATGGAGACGCGCTCGGGGTTGAGGAACCGCTCGAAGATCAGTCCGTGCTCGATCGGGTCGAGGTCGGTGATGCCCATCGCGTACGCGACGATCGAACCGGCCGCGGAGCCACGCCCGGGGCCCACCGCGATGCCGTTGTTCTTGGCCCACATGATGAAGTCGGCGACAACGAGGAAGTACCCCGGGAACCCCATCTGGATGATGACGTCCATCTCGTACTCGGCCTGCTTCTGCCGGTCCTCGGGGACGCCGCCGGGGAAGCGCCGGTTCATGCCGACCCGGACCTCCTCCTGGAACCAGGTGACCTCGGTGAAGCCGTCCGGGATGTCGAACTTCGGCATCAGGTCGCGCTTCTCGAACATCCCGCTGGTGTCGATCTGCTCGGCGACCAGCAGGGTGTTGGCGCATCCCTGCTGCCAGGCGTCGGAGGAGTCGACGGCGTACATCTCGTCCGTCGTCTTGAGGTAGTAGCCCGTGCCGTCGAACCGGAAACGGTCGGGGTCGGAGAGGTTCTTGCCGGTCTGGATGCAGAGCAGCGCGTCGTGCGCGGTGGCCTCGCTGGCGTACGTGTAGTGCGAGTCGTTCGTCACGAGCGGCGGGATGTCGAGCTTCCTGCCGATTTCGAGGAGTCCGTCACGGACCCGGCGCTCGATCTCGATGCCGTGGTCCATCAGCTCCAGGAAGTACTTGCCCTCGCCGAAGATGTCCTTGTAGTCGGAGGCCGCCTGGACCGCCTCGTCGAACTGGCCGAGCCGCAGCCGCGTCTGCACCTCGCCGGACGGACAGCCGGTGGACGCGATCAGCCCCTCGGACCACTGGGCGATGGTCTCCTTGTCCATGCGCGGCCACTTCTGCAGCCAGCCCTCGGCGTACGCGTCCGAGGAGAGCCGGAAGAGGTTGTGCAGACCGGTCTTGTTCGCCGCCCAGATCGTCTTGTGGGTGTAGCCACCCGAACCCGAGACGTCGTCGCGCTTCTGGTGCGGCTGGCCCCACTGGATCTTCCGCTTGTGCTTGCGCGACTCCGGGGCGACGTAGGCCTCGATGCCGATGATCGGCGTCACCTCGGCCTTCTTCGCCTGGTGGAAGAAGTCGTACGCCCCGTGCAGGTTGCCGTGGTCCGTCATCGCGATGTGCGACATGCCCATTTCATTACAGGCAGCGAACATGTCCTTGAGCCGCGCGGCACCGTCCAGCAGCGAGTACTGGGTGTGGACGTGAAGGTGCGTAAAAGGCGGCTTGGTCACGGCGTCGGGCCTCCGGGGAAACAAGCAATGACGGACTGGGGGGACAGCGTGGAAGTCTACGTCTCCGGTCCGACAACCGAGGGGCACTCCCGGGTAGCGTCGCGCGTTGAGGGGACGGAGACGCCCGTCCCGTTTGTCATGCACGGCAGGTACTCAGGAGGCACCCAGAAATGTCGGAAGCGCAGACCGGCGCAGCGCAGCGCGGGGAGCAGATTCTCGAGGTTTTCGACACCGCCTTCGGCCAGCTCCTGGCCGCCGATCCGGCTGCCTTCCGGGTCAAGTTCCGCAAGATGGCAGGCTCGGCGTTCGCCTTCTACCGGGGCACGGCGTGTCTGTTCTACAACGACCTGGAGCGGGAGCGGCACGGCGGGCCGTACCTGGACGACCAAACCGGCCGGGTGTGGATCCACGGCGATCTGCACGCGGAGAACTTCGGCACGTACATGGATGCGAACGGCCGGCTGATCTTCAATGTGAACGACTTCGATGAGGCGTACATCGGCCCGTTCACCTGGGACCTCAAGCGGTTCGCCGCCTCAGTCGCGCTGATCGGGTACGCGAAGGCGCTGGGCGACGACCAGATCAGTGAGCTCGTCCGGGTCTACGCGGCGGCCTACCGTGAGCGGATCCACGCGCTCGCAACAGGCGCGAAGAACGACGAGGTGCCCCCGTTCACACTGGACACCGCCGAGGGGCCGCTGCTGGCCGCGCTGCACGACGCCCGGTCGCTGACCCGGTTCTCGCTGCTCGACTCGATGACGGAGATCCGGGACTTCGAGCGCCGGTTCGCGGACGGCGGCGGCGCGATCGATCTGGACGCGGCGACGCGCTACAAGGTGCTGGCGGCGTTCGACGGCTATCTGGAGACGCTGCCCGAGTCGAGCCTGACCCGCCCCGACTCCTACCGGGTGAAGGACGTCGTCGGCCGTCGCGGCATCGGCATCGGCTCGGCCGGGCTGCCCTCGTACAACATCCTTCTGGAGGGCAACAGCGACGCCCTGGAGAACGATGTGGTGATCTACCTCAAGCAGGCGCAGACCCCGGCGGTCTCCCGGCACATCACCGACGCGGCCGTGCGCGACTACTTCCAGCACGAGGGGCACCGCACGGTCATCTCCCAGCGCGCCCTGCAGGCGCACGCCGACCCGTGGCTGGGGTGGACCGAGCTGGACGGTGCCGGTCAGCTGGTCGCCGAGGTCTCGCCGTACGCGGTGGACCTGGACTGGTCCGACATCGACGAGCCCGACGAGATCGCGGCGGTCGTCGCCGACCTCGGCCGGGCGACGGCGACGATGCACTCCGCCGCGGACGACGAGAGCGGCCACTCGCTGGTGCCGTTCTCCACGGAGCGGGCGATCGACGCGGCGATCGCGGCGGACGAGGAGGGCTTCGCCGCACTCCTGGTGGACTTCGCGCACAGCTACGGGGCTCGGGCGCGGGCCGACCACCAGATCTTCGTGGACCTCTTCCGCAACGGCCGCATCCCGGGGCTGTAGGTCTCCTCGCGGTGCCCCACCCCCTTTAGACGGCGCTGACAGGTTCACATGGCACACTCTCGGGCGATGGACATATCCGGGACGCAGCTCAGAGTCGTACGCGCGGCGCTATTCACAGCGCTCGTCGTGACGCTCTCCGCTGCGTCCCATGTGCTGCTCTCCCAGGTCCCACTGCCGCTGACCGTGGTCGGCGGGCTGGCCGGTCTGGTCTTCGCCGCGGCGTACGCACTGGCCGGCCGGGAGCGCGGTTTCGGCGCGATCGCCGGACTGCTGGTGCCGCTGGAGCTGGCCGCGGACACGGTCTTCACCACCGGCCAGCACCTCTGTTACGGAGCGGCGGGCGGCCCGATCGCGGGTCCGCTGCGTTCGGTCGGCGTCGATGTCCTGTGCGGCGGCGAGGTCGGTACCGGTGGGGCGCAGCTCGGCGGGGTCGGCGCGGTCGGCACCCCGCTCGCCTCCGTGAGCGATGCCGGACATGGTGCCGCCGCCCTGCTGGCCTCTCCCGGTCCCGCTGTGCCGTGGCTGCTGCTGGCCGCTCATGTGTCGGTCGGTCTGCTGGCCGCGGCGTGGCTGCGACGCGGCGAGTCCGCGCTCGCCGGTCTGCTGCGGGCGGTCGCTGCCACGGCGTTCCGGCCGCTGCTGATCGCGGTCGCCGTGGCGGGTACGGTCCGCCGTTCCGTACGGCGTGCCGCCCGGCCCGCCCCGTACCACTCGCACCTGCTCGCGCACGCCCGCCTCCTCGTGCACTCCGTGGGACGGAGGGGACCGCCTCGCTCGGCCTGCGCCACCGCCTGAGCCCGGACAGTTCCTGACAACCCCACACACCACGGAGAAACAGCCATGAGCAAGCGCAACAGCCAGGCCAACAAGGCAGCCGCCCGTGAGCGGCTGCGCGCGGAGCGCGAGCGCCAGGCCAAGAAGGACAAGATCCGCAAGCAGGTGATCGTCGGCGTCTCGGTGGTCGCCGTGCTGGCGATCGCCGGCGGCGTCAGCTACGCCGTGATGCAGCTGAACAAGCCCGGTCACTGGGAGGCGGCGGCGGACGCGAAGAACGTCACCGCGCCGAAGAACACGTCGGGCACCGACGGCACGACCGTCGTCATCGGCAAGTCGACCGCCAAGAAGACCCTCGAACTGTACGAGGACTCGCGCTGCCCGATCTGCGGCCAGTTCGAGCAGACCATCGGCGAGACGATCCACAAGGACGTCGACGCCGGCAAGTACAAGGTCAAGTACATCGGTGCGACGTTCATCGACAACAGCGACAACGGCGAGGGCTCCAAGAACGCGCTCAGCGCGCTGGGCGCGGCGCTCGACGTCAGCCCGCAGGCGTTCCTCGACTACAAGTACGCGCTCTACTCCGCGAAGTACCACCCGGCGGAGTCCGACGACAAGTTCGCCAAGGACTCGTACCTGATCAAGATCGCGAACACGGTGGCCGAGCTGAAGGACAACAAGGCGTTCCAGAAGAACGTCAACGACGGCACGTACGACAACTGGGCGATGAAGATGTCCGCGGCGTTCGACAAGAGCGGCGTGAAGGGCACCCCGACGCTGAAGATGGACGGCAAGACGCTCACCAGCGAGGGCAGCGAGAACGCCCCGATGAGCGTGGCCGACTTCAACACTGCGATCACCAAGGCACTGAAGGGCTGACAACCGGCAGCGGTTTCCTTACGGGCGGGCGAACTTACGTGGTTCGCCCGCCCGTTCGCCCTACCGGGGGTCTTTCCGTCCCTTCCCGCACCCTGGTGAAGGCCGCTGCCGCCACCGCCGTCGCCGCCCCCGTGCTCGGGGCCGCCACCAGCGCCCGCGCCGCCGACGGCCCCGCCTTCTCCGACAAGACGAAGCGGGACGCGAGCTCCGCCTGGACGCGCTCGTACCGGACGCTCAGCGACACCCAGAAGGTCGAGCGGGTGGACCGCCCGGTGCGCTGAAACGTCTGGTTTCGGCCACGGCGGGCCATGTTGACGGCGCATTACATCGCTACGGCGGGTGGCGTGTTCCCTGGATCCAATGGGGACACACCACCCGTCGGGGTAACGCGCAACGTTACGTCCGTGTCTCAAACCCTGGAACGGACAGAATTATTTCTTCCCGTTTCCCCGGTTTGTCCCATGATTGATTGGGCCTGATCAGTGCTCCTCATGATGTGACATGCGCACGTAATCTCCCGGCGGCGGGTGAGGAAATCCCTCCCCCACGCTTCAACGAGGAGTACTCGTGCGCACTCTTGCCCGTATATCACCGCGTATACGTCACCGTGCGATCGGCATCGCCGTCCTGGCCGGAACCCTGGCCCTGGCACCGCTCTCCGCCCCCGCCGGTGCGGCCGCCGCCAAGGTGTCCACCGCCTCCGCCTCGGCGGAGAAGTGCGCGAGCACCGACGCCACCGCGCGCGAGGCCCGTCCTTCGGGCACCAAGCACGCCTCCGACCCCAACGAACTCACCGCAGCCCAGGCCAAGGCCATGGACACGCAGCTCAAGGCGAGACTCGCGGACCGCCGGGTCAGCGGCGCCACGCTCGCCGCCGGAGCAACCATCCCGGTCTACTTCCACGTCATCCACTCCGGCACCACCGGCAAGCTCACCTCCGGCGACATCAGCGGCCAGATGAACGTGCTGAACGCGGCATACGGCGGCCAGGGCACCGGCAACACCAACTCCGGCTTCCAGTTCTCGCTGGCCGGCACCGACTACACGGACAACGCCAGCTGGTACAACCTCGCCTCGGGCTCCTCCGCCGAGAAGGACATGAAGACGGCGCTGCGCAAGGGCGGCAAGAACGCGCTCAACGTCTACACCGCCAACCTCGGCGGCGGGCTGCTCGGCTGGGCGACCTTCCCCAGCTCCTACAACTCCAGCCCGAGCATGGACGGCGTGGTCATCCTCGACACCTCGCTTCCGGGCGGCTCCGCCACCAACTACAACGAGGGCGACACCGCCACCCACGAGGTCGGCCACTGGATGGGGCTGTACCACACGTTCCAGGGCGGCTGTAACGGCAACGGCGACTACGTCGCCGACACGCCTGCCGAGAAGAGCGCCGCGTTCCAGTGCCCGACCGGGCGCGACACCTGCACCACCAAGACCGGGGTCGACCCGATCCACAACTTCATGGACTACACCTACGACTCGTGCATGTACCAGTTCACCGCGGGCCAGGTGCAGCGGATGAGCGACAGCTGGACCGCGTACCGCGCCTGATCCCGGCGTACGGACGAGGGGCCCCGCACACCGTCATGGTGTGCGGGGCCCCGGCCGTCTACAGAGTGGCGAGGAAGCCGAGGGCGACCTTCCACGTCAGATCGGCCGACGCCGCGTCGTAGTCCGGCAGGTCCGGGTCCGTGAAGAGATGGCCCGCGCCGGGATACCGGTAGATCTCCACATCGGCGCCGGTCCGCTGCATCTGCAGATACCAGGAGTTCAGCCAGTCGTGCGTCTCGAACGGGTCGGGGTCGGCGACATGGAGCTGCACGGGCAGCTCGTCGACCTCCGCGTTCTCCGCGATGTCCGACGTGCCGTGGAAGAGCAGCAGCCCGCGCGCCTTCTCGTCACCGAGTGCCAGGGTCTGAGCGGTGGCGGCGCCGAAGGAGAAGCCGGCGTAGACGAGACCGCGCTCGGAGTAGGGGGCGGCGGCCAGCACGGCGCGCTTGAGCAACTCGTCCTTGCCCAGCTCGTCCCTGAAGGCCATGCCTTCCTCGACGGTCTCGAACGTGTGCCCGTCGAAGAGATCGGGCACGTGCACCTCGTGCCCTGCGCCGCGCAGCCGGGCGGCAGCCGCGTGCACCGCGGGGCGCAGACCGTACGTCGAATGGAAAAGCATGATGTTCATGGGAGCAATGGTGCCAGCTACGGTCGACGGCATGGAGAACGACGGGATGGAGAACATACTGCGTCCGCTGGTCACGGTCGGTGGCTCGGTGGTGCTCACGCTACTGGTGGGCTGGGGGGTCGATGTGCTGCTCAGGCGCGCCGACGCCCGGCATCCCGACACACCGCTGTGGGGTCTGCTGCGGCGCTGCCGGATCCCGCTGCTGCTGGTGCTGTGCACGGCGCTGCTGAGAGGCAGTTACACGCATACCGGGCTCGACGTGGTGACGGACCACCGGGCCGCGATCGGCCAGGTCCTGACGCTGGTGCTGATCGGGACATCGGCCTGGCTGGTGGTCCGGATCGCGACGGCCGTCGTCGATTCCGTGTACGCCAGGTACGCGGCGAACACCCGCGATCCGGCGCGGGTGCGGCGGGTCCGCACGCAGGTGACACTCATCCAGCGGGTAGTCACCGCGATCGTGGCGACGGTGGCGGCCGGCGCGATGCTGCTGACGTTCCCCGCGATGCGGACCTTCGGCACCTCGATGCTGGCCTCGGCCGGTGTCCTCGGCATCGTCGCGGGCATCGCCGCCCAGTCCACGCTCGGCAACCTCTTCGCGGGGCTGCAGATCGCCTTCGGCGACATGGTGCGGATCGGCGACACGGTGGTGGTGGACGGCGAGTGGGGCACCATCGAGGAGATCACGCTGACCTTCCTCGCGGTACGGACCTGGGACGAGCGGCGGATAACGATGCCGGTCAGTTACTTCACCAGCAAACCGTTCGAGAACTGGTCGCGCGGCGGCGTCCAGATGACCGGTTCGGTCTTCTTCCACCTCGACCACAGCGCCCCCGTCACCGCGATGCGTGAGCAACTGCGGGACATCCTGGGCGAGTGCGGCGCCTGGGACGGCCGCGACTGGTCCCTCGCCGTCACGGACACCACCCCGTCGACGATGCAGGTGCGCGCGGTGGTCACGGCGAAGGACGCGGACGACATCTGGACGGTGCGCTGCGCCGTACGGGAGCAGCTGATCGGCTGGCTGCGCGACCACCATCCGTACGCGCTGCCGCGGGTCGCGACGGCGCCCGCGGCGCTGCCCCCGGGCGACCAGTGGCTCGATCTGCCCCACCCGGACGGCGCCAAGCCGTCCGATACGCACGAAGTGGCGCCCCGGACCGGACGCGGCTGAGGGACGCGGGCCCGGAGCACCGGCCGGAAGCACAGGCCGCGGGGGCGTCCGGGTCAGCGCAGGCTGCGTACGTCCAGCTGCCGCAGCACCCGGTCGACCACCTCCGGGTCCGTCCCCGACTCGCTGCGCGCGGACAGCACCGCGTGCCGGGCGGCGGACATCATCTCGCGCTGCACCCGGTTGACCGCCCGCAACCGCTCGGCGCGCTTCGCGTACGCCTCCCGCCGGTCCTCGTCGACCATGTCGGGGCTGATCCGCGCCCCCACGTCGTACGCCAGCCGGTGCAGCCGCTCCACAACCTCCTCCGTGAACTCCTCGACCTCCTGGATCTCCTGGAGCCGGTGCCTCGCAGCCTTCGCGGCACGGAACGCGAGGTCCCGTTCCAGCGCGGCCTCCGCGTCCGTGTCGGCGCGGACGCCGAGCTTCCGTACCAGCCACGGCAGGGTGAGTCCCTGGACGACCAGGGTCACCATGATCACGACGAAGGCGATGAAGACGATCTCGTCGCGGCCGGGGAACGGTTTCCCGTCGTCCGTCTCCAGCGGGATCGCGAGGGCCAGCGCGACGGAGGCCACCCCGCGCATCCCGGCCCACCACATCACAACGGTCTCGCGCCAGCTGGTGGGGATCTCCTCGCTGTAGTCGCGGCGGGTGTGCAGCCGCTTGGCCAGCCAGGTGGCGGGCAGCAGCCACAGCAGCCGTACGCCGACGACGACCGCGACCACCACCAGGCCCCAGCCGGCCATCTGCCAGGCGCGCCCGTGCGACGTGCCGAAGACGTTGTGCAGTTCGAGACCGATCAGGCCGAAGGCGACGCCGGTGACGAGGGTGTCGACGATCTCCCAGAAGCTGCGGCCGGCGAGCCGGCCCAGCACGTCGTCCGCGTCGGCGGTGTGCTCGGCGAGGAACAGCGCGGTGGTGAGCACGGCGAGCACGCCCGACCCCATGAGCTCCTCCGCGAGCACATAGCTCACGAACGGCACCAGCAGCGTCAACCCGACCTGGAGCGTCGCATCGCCGAGCAGACCCATGAGTTTGATGGTCAGCCAGCCCACCGCGAGACCGACCGCCACGGCGACCACGGCGGAGAGGATCAGCAGCCCGAAGGCCTCCGGCAGCGAGAAGGTGCCACTCACCGCGGCGGCGATCGCCACGTGGTAGAGCACAATCGCGGTCACGTCGTTGAACAGTCCCTCGCCCTCCAGGATGGAGACGAGCCTGCGCGGCAGCCCGAGCGATCCCGCGACGGCGGTCGCGGCGACCGGGTCGGGCGGGGCAACGAGCGCGCCGAGGGCCACGGCCGCGGCGAGGGGCAGTCCGGGGACGATCGCGTTGGCGACGGCGGCGACGGCTGCCGTCGTCACGAAGACCAGTGCCACAGCCAGTAGAAAGATCGGTCGTTTATTGGCGGCGAACTGCCGCCAGGAGGTGCGCTGCACGGAGGCGTAGAGCAGCGGCGGCAGCAGCGCGGGAAGAATGATCTCCGGCGGGATGTCCACATTCGGTACGAAACTGAGGAACGCCATGCCGACTCCGGCGAGCGTCATCAGCACCGGCGCGGGCAACCCGAGACGTTCCCCCAGTGGCACCGTGACCACGGCTCCGAGCAACAGCAGGAGGAGCAGTGCCAGTTGGTCCACGATGTGCCTTCCGGAGCGTGCCGAGCGGAACCCGGTGGTCGGTCGATCAGTGGTTCCAGCGTGCCACGCAATGTCCGCAAAGCGGACAACACCCCCTCCTTCTCGCCTTTTTGACCATCCGTGGGTACGGGTGCACAGCGAGGCCGGCGCACCGCTGACCCTGGAGCACTCGATCACGGGCCGCATCGACGTACGGGACGCGCACGGGCGCCCGCTGCGCCGGCGGGACTCCGGTCCCGGCCGGATCTCGGTCACCCTGCCGCGCGGCGGCGCCGCGGTGATCACACCGCACGGCGCGCGTCGCCGGGAGCCGGGTCCGCGCGACGTGTCGTCGAACGGGACCTGGACGCCCCGGGGTCTGCCGGGCTGACGGAGACATGCGCGACGGTGTCGTTCCGGTTCGTCCGACCGGAGCGGCGCCCGGTGTGAACTACAGGCTGCGGCGCATCGCCCGGTGGGGGATCCCCGCATCCGGGAACTCGGGGCCGTACGCCACGTACCCGAGTCGCTCGTAGAAGCCGAGCGCATGGGTCTGGGCGTGCAGGTCCACAGCGGCCAGTCCGAGACCGCGGGCCGCGTCCTCGATGGCCCGGACCAGCGCCGCGCCGACCCCGAGACCGCGCGCCCGGCTGGTCACCGCGAGCCGTCCGAGCGAGCCGACGGTGAGGTCGCCACCGGTCTTGGCGGCCACGCCCGCGCCGTGCAGCAACCGTCCCGTGCCGAGCGCCGCACCGTCCGCCGCGACGGCGATCACATGCACCGCGTCCGCGTCGTAGGCGTCGTACTCGATCTCCTCGGCCACGTTCTGCTCGCCGACGAAGACCTCCTTACGGACCTGGAAGCAGGCCGCGAGGTCGCTCTCGTCGACGGCTGTGCGCGTGGTGTACGGGGCCGGGGTTCCGGTGGTCACTGGCTCTCCGCCGCAATCCTGTCGAGGGCCTGCTGCAGGTCGTCCGGGTAGCTGCTGGCGAACTCCACCCAGTTGCCGTCCGACGGGTGCTCGAAGCCGAGCCGGACCGCGTGCAGCCACTGCCGTGTCAGCCCGAGGCGCTTGGCCACCGTCGGGTCGGCGCCGTACGTCAGGTCGCCGACGCAGGGGTGGCGGTGGGCGGACATGTGCACCCGGATCTGGTGCGTACGGCCCGTCTCCAGCTTGATGTCGAGGAGGCTCGCGGACCGGTACGCCTCGATCAGGTCGTAGTGCGTCACGGAGGGCTTGCCCTCGGCCGTGACCGCCCACTTGTAGTCGTGCGTCGGGTGGCGCCCGATGGGGGCGTCGATGGTGCCGCTCATCGGGTCCGGGTGACCCTGGACCAGCGCGTGGTACTTCTTCTCGACGACCCGGTCGCGGAACTGGCCCTTCAGCAGTGTGTAGGCCCGCTCGGACTTGGCGACGACCATCAGGCCCGAGGTGCCGACGTCGAGGCGGTGGACGATCCCCTGGCGCTCGGCGGCGCCCGAGGTCGAGATCCGGTAACCGGCCGCGGCGAGACCGCCGATGACCGTCGTGCCGGTCCAGCCGGGGCTCGGGTGGGCTGCGACCCCGACCGGCTTCACGATCACGACGATGTCGTCGTCGTCGTGCACGATCTCCATGCCCTCGACGGGCTCGGCGACGATCTGCACCGGAGCGGGTGCCTGCGGCATCTCCACTTCCAGCCAAGCACCGCCCTGCACCCGCTCGGACTTCCCGACCACAGCGCCGTCCACCTGCACCTTCCCGGCAGCGGCCAGCTCGGCGGCCTTGGTGCGGGAGAAGCCGAGCATGCGGGAAATGGCGGCGTCGACACGCTCGCCTTCCAGACCGTCGGGAACGGGCAGGGTGCGGACCTCGGGATACGTACTCACCAGTCGAGTATGCCTTGCCGCTGCTAGTCCTTGTGCACGGTGCCGTCGGGGTCCAGGCCCCGGAAGGAAAGGATCACGATCAGGATGCCGCCGCAGACGATGGCGGAGTCCGCGAGGTTGAAGACGGCGAAGTGCGCGGGGGCGATGAAGTCCACCACCGCGCCCTTGAACAGGCCGGGCGAGCGGAAGATCCGGTCGGTGAGGTTGCCGAGCGCACCGCCGAGCAGCAGACCGAGCGCGATCGCCCACGGCAGGCTGTAGAGCTTGCGGGCGAGGCGGGCGATGACCACGATCACCGTCGCCGCGATGACGGTGAAGATCACCGTGAACGCCTCGCCGATGCCGAAGGCGGCGCCCGCGTTCCGGATCGCGTCGAAGCGCAGCCACTCGCCGAAGATCTCGACGGGCTGCTGGTGCTCCAGCTTCGCGACCACGATCATCTTGCTGATCAGGTCGAGCAGATAGGCGAAGGCAGCCACGGCGAAGAGCACCATGATCTTCCGCTTGCCCTTGCCGGGGGTTTCGGCCCGGTCCGTGTCCGCGCCCGTACCCCCGGGCTCACCCCGCACCGCGTCCTCGGGGCCCCCGGTCCCCTCAGCATCAGGGATGTCCGGCGTACCGATGATGCGCTCCGCCTCTGCCACGTGAGTCCCTCAACCTAGGTTCCTGACCGAAGACGAGGGTACGACACACCTCCCTGAATCAGCCGCGACGCTCCTGCTTCTGTTTGTCCTCGACACAGAGCGTCGCCCGGGGGAACGCCTGCATCCGCGCCTTGCCGATCGGATTGCCGCAGATCTCGCACAGTCCGTAGGTCCCCGCGTCGAGCCGGGTCAGCGCCCGCTCGGTCTGCTCCAGCATCTCCGTGGCGTTGGCGGCGAGCGCCATCTCGTGCTCACGGGTGATGTTCTTCGTGCCGGTGTCCGCCTCGTCGTCACCGGCCCCGTCACCGGAGTCGCGCATCAGCCCGGCGAGCGCCGCACCCGACGCCTCCAGCTCGCTGCGGAGCCGCATGACCTCGCTGGTCAGCGCGGCCCGCGCCTCGGCAACCTCCTCCGTCGTCCAGGGGTCCTCGCCCGGCCGTACGGCCAGATCCCCGGGCGCCGTCGCGGCGGCGACCCGGGCGGGCGGCACCGGCGACCCGTCCTTGCCGGACGTGCGGGTCCGGGCTGCGCTCTTCTTGGCTACCACCGTGTGGGCTCCCGTCTGCTCGGCGGCCTCGGCCGCCCCCGTGGCCGCCGCAGCGGCCTTCTTCGAAGCCTTCTTGACCACGTTCTTCCTCGCAGCGGCCTTCGTGCCAGGTGCCGCGTGCCCGCCGCCGGTGTCACCGTCGGCCGTTCGCTCTCCGTCCGCCTCGTGCGCGGCCGTCTTCCGTGCCGCGGTCTTCTTCGCCGCGGTCTTCCTCGCCGCGGCCTTCACTGGAACCGGCTCCAGGACGGTCTCCGTGCCCGTGTCTGGGTTCGTCTCCTCGGCCGCCACGCCCGTGGATCTCGCTGACGCCGACTTCTGTACGGCGGTCTTCTTCGCCACCATGGCCGCGGCCCCTTCACATATTGTGATCTTGCACGCGAATCGTGCTGGGACGATAAATCGACCCCAGCCCCGCGGCAACGGGGCACGCCGCCGAATCGCCTCTCCCCGTGTCGGATCAGCGGGCGCCTGAAACCGTTGTTCCCAGCTCCCCGCCCGGTAATCCGCCCTCCGCTCCCCCGCCGGGACTCCGCATGCCCCGTCTCGCCATTCGGGTCACGCCCGCACCCCCGGATAAACCGGTCGGCCGTCGCCCGTACGGGCCCGTACACTGGGCCCAGCGAGAGGCGTGGATGGGACGAGTAGCGTCGTACGCAGCCAGGAGCGACCCGGGGACGGTGGAAGCCCGGGGGCGAGCGCGTCGTGAAGATCACCCGGAGCCGTCGGAAGAACGCCGCAAGGCAAGTAGAACCGGCATCGCGACCCCAATGAGGGGGCCACGGGCGCACGCCCGGGGCCAAGGAGGGTGGTACCGCGGGAACCGCACGGTTCTCGTCCCTCCGACGGAAGTGGAACACGTCCGCCGGAGGAATCTCGCCCATGACATCGTCGCAGTACCGCCAGGTACCCGCCCAGGTCGACCTTCCCGCGCTGGAGCACGCCGTGCTCGAATTCTGGCGCGAGAGCAAGGTCTTCGCCAAGAGCCTCGAACAGTCCGAGGGCCGCCCCGAGTGGGTCTTCTACGAGGGCCCGCCGACCGCCAACGGCATGCCCGGCGCCCACCACATCGAGGCCCGCGTCTTCAAGGACGTCTTCCCCCGCTTCCGCACCATGCAGGGCTACCACGTGGGCCGCAAGGCCGGCTGGGACTGCCACGGACTGCCGGTCGAGCTCGCGGTCGAGAAGGAACTGGGCTTCAACGGCAAGAAGGACATCGAGGCGTACGGCATCGCCGAGTTCAACGCCATGTGCCGCGAGTCCGTGACCCGCCACACTGACGCGTTCACCGAGCTCACCACCCGGATGGGCTACTGGGTCGACCTGGACGACGCGTACCGCACGATGGACCCGTCGTACATCGACTCCGTCTGGTGGTCCTTGAAGGAGATCTTCAACAAGGACCTGCTGGTCCAGGACCACCGCGTCGCACCGTGGTGTCCGCGCTGCGGCACCGGCCTCTCGGACCACGAGCTGGCCCAGGGTTACGAGACGGTCGTCGACCCCTCGGTCTTCGTACGCTTCCCGCTCACTTCCGGCCCGCTGGCCGGCGAGGCCGCGCTGCTGGTCTGGACGACCACCCCGTGGACCCTGGTCTCCAACACCGCCGTCGCCGCGCACCCCGACGTCACGTACGTCGTCGCGAGCAACGGCGAGGAGAAGCTCGTCGTCGCCCAGCCCCTCCTGGAGAAGGCACTCGGCGAGGGCTGGGAGCTCACCGGCCAGTCCTTCACCGGCCGCGAGATGGAGCGCTGGACGTACGAGCGCCCGTTCGCCCTCGTCGACTTCCCGAGCGACAGCGCCCCGGCGCACTACGTCGTCAACGCCGAGTACGTGACGACCGAGGACGGTACGGGTCTGGTCCACCAGTCCCCCGCCTTCGGTGAGGACGACCTCAAGGTCTGCCGCGCCTACGGCCTGCCGGTCGTGAACCCGGTCCGCCCCGACGGCACCTTCGAGCAGAACCTGCCGCTGGTCGGCGGCGTCTTCTTCAAGAAGGCCGACGAGGCGCTCACCGAGGACCTGGCCGTCCGCGGCAAGCTCTTCCGCCACGTCCCCTACGAGCACAGCTACCCGCACTGCTGGCGCTGCCACACCGCGCTGCTCTACTACGCGCAGCCGTCCTGGTACATCCGTACGACCGTCATCAAGGACCGGCTCCTCGAAGAGAACGAGAGGACCAACTGGTTCCCCGACTCGGTCAAGAACGGCCGCTTCGGCGACTGGCTGAACAACAACGTCGACTGGGCGCTGTCCCGCAACCGCTACTGGGGCACCCCGCTGCCGATCTGGCGCTGCGAGGACAACCACCTCACCTGCGTCGGCTCCCGTGCCGAGCTCACCGAGCTCACCGGAACCGACCAGTCGGACCTGGACCCGCACCGTCCGTTCATCGACGCGATCACGTTCACCTGCTCGCACGAGAACTGCCAGCTGGAGGCGTACCGCGTCCCGGAGGTCATCGACGCCTGGTACGACTCGGGCTCGATGCCGTTCGCGCAGTGGGGCTACCCGTACAAGAACAAGGAGCTGTTCGAGAGCCGCTACCCGGCGCAGTTCATCTCCGAGGCGATCGACCAGACCCGCGGCTGGTTCTACACCCTGATGGCCGTCGGCACGCTGGTCTTCGACAAGTCCTCGTACGAGAACGTGGTCTGCCTGGGCCACATCCTCGCCGAGGACGGCCGGAAGATGTCCAAGCACCTGGGCAACATCCTCCAGCCGATCCCGCTCATGGACCAGCACGGCGCGGACGCGGTCCGCTGGTTCATGGCGGCGGGCGGCTCCCCGTGGGCGGCGCGGCGCGTGGGCCACGGCACGATCCAGGAGGTCGTGCGCAAGACCCTCCTCACGTACTGGAACACGGTCGCCTTCCAGGCGCTGTACGCGCGCACGTCGAACTGGGCGCCGTCCGCGGCCGACCCGGCCCCGGCGGACCGCACGGTCCTTGACCGCTGGCTGCTCAGCGAGCTGAACGCGCTGGTGGACCAGGTCACGCAGGCACTGGAGGGGTACGACACCCAGCGCGCCGGCAAGCTCCTGTCCGCGTTCGTGGACGACCTGTCCAACTGGTACGTGCGCCGCTCCCGCCGCCGCTTCTGGCAGGGCGACAAGGCGGCTCTGCGCACGCTGCACGAGGTCATCGAGACGGTCACACGTCTGATGGCCCCGCTGACCCCGTTCATCACCGAGCGGGTCTGGCAGGACCTTGTCGTCCCGGTGACCACGGACTCCCCGGAGTCGGTGCACCTGTCCTCCTGGCCGAAGGCGGACCTGGCTGCGATCGACCCGGCGCTCTCCACGCAGATGGCGCTGGTGCGCCGCCTGGTAGAGCTCGGCCGCGCCACGCGCGCCGAATCGGGCGTCAAGACCCGCCAGCCGCTGTCCCGCGCCCTGGTCGCGGCGTCGGGCTTCGAGTCGCTCTCTCCCGAGCTGCACGCCCAGATCACCGAGGAGCTGAACGTCTCCTCGCTCGCCTCCCTCTCGGAGGTCGGCGGCTCGCTGGTCGACACGACGGCGAAGGCGAACTTCCGGGCACTGGGCAAGCGGTTCGGCAAGGGCGTCCAGGCGGTGGCGAAGGCGGTCGCGAACGCCGACGCGGCTGCGCTCTCCCTGGCCCTGCGCGAGGGCACGGCGTCGGTCGAGGTCGACGGCGAGACAGTCACCCTCGCCCCCGACGAGGTGATCATCACCGAGACGCCGCGCGAGGGCTGGTCGGTGGCGTCCGACTCGGGCGCGACGGTCGCGCTCGACCTGGAGATCACCCCGGAGCTGCGGCGTGCGGGCCTGGCCCGTGACGCGATCCGGTTGATCCAGGAGGCCCGCAAGAACAGCGGCCTGGACGTGGCGGACCGCATCGCCGTCCGCTGGACGTCCACGTCCCCCGCGACGGTCGAGGCGCTGACCGAGCACGCGCCGCTCATCGCGGACGAGGTGCTGGCGTTGGACTACGCGCAGGGCGAGGCGGACGGGGCGTACGGCACTCCGTTCGAGGACGAGGGCCTGGCCCTCACCTTCCGCCTCCGCAAGTCGGAGCAGTAGTCACCACGCACCGAGGGCCCGGCCGGACACGTTCCGGCCGGGCCCTTTCGCTGCTCCGAAGCCTGCGGCGCTGCCCCCGGGCCCCCGTCCCCGAACGGCGGAGGGGCTGGTTCTTCCGCCTGGGCGGGAGATCCCCCTGCGCGCTGCACCATCGGGCCCCACCGGCGATCGAGGGCAGTATTCAGCCCGTCCGTCGTTCGAGGACCGGGGTCCGGGGTCCGGGGCTGAACCCAGCCCCGCGCAGCGGGGTCGCCCACGGCAAAGGGCCGGGCCCCGGGGAAAACCCCGGGGCCCGGCCCTCAGCCTGCCGACGGCTACGCGCTCAGCGCGCGCAACCCGCTCAGTTGTCGTCCTCGTCGATCAGGAACCCACGCATCGGCGACGGCGCCTGCTGCATCGGCTGCGGCGCCTGCGGCCGCACCGGTGCCATCGGCTGAGTCATCGCCGGCGACATCTGCTGCTGGCCGCCGTAGGAAGGCCCACCGCCCATGGACGGGTTGCCGCCCATCTGAGGACCGCCGTGACCACCGTGGTTGCCGCCCATGGTGTGACCCATGGCACCCGCACCGGCCGGAGCCAGCGAGGGCGACGGCGGCAGCGAAGCGGCCGCCGGAGTCCGCGGCGGGGCCAGCGAGTCGTCGGCCTGGGTCTCCAGCTGACGCAGCTGGCTCTCCAGGTACGACTTCAGCCGGGTCCGGTACTCGCGCTCGAAGCCACGCAGGTCCTCGACCTTGCGCTCCAGCGTCGCGCGGGCCGACTCCAGCGAGCCCATTGCCACGCGGTGCTTCTCCTGCGCGTCCCGCTCCAGCGCGTCCGCCTTGGCACGCGCGTCGCGCTCCAGGCCCTCGGCACGGCTGCGCGCCTCGCCGACGATCTTGTTGGCCTCGGAACGGGCCTCCGCGATCGCCTGGTCGGCGGTCTGCTGCGCGAGCGAGAGGACACGGGCGGCACTGTCGCCACCGGGGCCCTGACCGGGCTGCTGCATCTGCGGCTGCTGCATCTGCTGCATCTGCTGCGGCGCGTGACCCATGGGACCGCCCATCGGGCCACCCATGGGACCGCCCTGCATCGGGCCGGGGCCGTGCTGGCCCTGCGGGCCGGGGCCGTGCTGCTGGGGGCCGTGACCACTGGGACCGGCGGGCAGCTGCGGAGCACCACCGGGCAGCTGGGGCGGACCCATCTGCGGGGGCTGCTGCTGGACCGGCGGACCAGATATGGCGGCGGGCACAGGTGCACCGGGCCGGTCCTGCGGCTCCGGCTTGCGCATACCCTGCTGCTGGTTCTGCGCGGCGGCACGCGTGGCGGCGGCCAGCTTGGCGCGCAGGTCCTCGTTCTCACGGAGCAGGCGGGTCAGCTCGGACTCGACCTCGTCGAGGAAGGCATCGACCTCGTCCTCGTCATAGCCTTCTCGGAGGCGGACGGTCGTGAACTGCTTGTTCCGCACGTCCTCGGGGGTCAGCGGCATCTCTTCTTCACCTCTACGTAGTCGTCGGCAGTCGGCAAGACCGTATCGTTCACAGCCTGGTCACGATCGAGATCAGGATGTAAACGATGATCATCAGAACGAAGAAGGACAGGTCGAGTGCCACGCCCCCGAGACGCAGCGGCGGAATGAACCGCCGCAGAAGCTTGAGCGGTGGATCGGTGACAGTGTAGGTGGCCTCGAGAAGCACCACCATCGGCTTGCCGGGCTGCCATGAACGTGCGAACTGGAAGACGTAGTCCATGACCAGCCGGAAGATCAGCACGATGAGGAAACACATCAACGCGATATAGACAACCTGCAGTGCGACGCCCATTTCGCGCTTCCCTCTCCCCTGGCTCTCGTAGCTCCGGCCTTGCGGCCGGGTTGTTCCTGGTGTCGTGTTCTCAGCTCTGGTTGAAGAATCCGCCCTCAGCGATGCGGGCCTTGTCCTCCGCCGTGACATCGACGTTAGCAGGCGACAACAGGAACACCTTCTGCGTCACCCGTTCAATGCTGCCATGGAGACCGAAGACGAGTCCTGCGGCAAAGTCGACAAGTCGCTTCGCGTCCGTATCGTCCATCTCCGTGAGATTCATGATCACCGGAGTGCCCTCACGGAAGTGTTCCCCGATGGTACGGGCCTCGTTGTAGGTCCGGGGGTGCAACGTGGTGATGCGGTAGGGCTCCCGCTCGGACACAACCTTGGGCATGATCACCGGTGCGTTCTTCTCCATGTTCGGGCGTTCAGGTGTGATGGATGCCACGGGTGCAATCCGGGCGGGTCGCACGCTCTCCGCCGGGATCTGAACCGGCTCCCGCTGCGCGGGCGGCTGCACCACTCGTACCGGTTCGTCCCGCTCGCGGTCCCGCTCCACCTGATGCGCGGGCTGATGCCTCCGCCGGTCGCGCTCCGGCTCCGGCTCGGGTTCGAATTCGTCGTCGGGGTCGAACCCCGGGCCGTCGTACCCATCGTCCTCCACGAGGCCGAGGTAGACCGCCATCTTGCGCATCGCGCCGGCCATGCTCTGAGTCCTCCGCTCTGTGGTGGATCGGCATCTGTCACCAAGTGCCCGCGATCCACTCAGGCCTGCCCGCCATCGGCGGGAATGACCATATTTTCTGCTGTGGTCCGACTTGCTTGGCGACGTTACCGGAGCCCGGGTCGGACTCCGAGTACCGCGGTACCGACGCGTACATGTGTCGCTCCGGCCGCAATCGCCTCCTCGAGGTCCGCACTCATTCCGGCAGAGACCATGTTCGCAGCCGGATGGTTCCCGCGCAGGCGGGATGAGAATTCCATCAGCCGGTCGAATGCCGCCCGTTGCCGTCCCGCGTACGGTCCGGAGAGCGGTGCGACGGTCATCAGACCGTCGAGCCGGAGCCCCGGCGCCGCTTCCACCGCGGCAGCCAACTCCTCGATCCCGTCCGGCGCGACGCCGCCCCGGTCCCCGCGCTCGCCGCTCTCCGCGTCGAGTGCGACCTGGATGAGGCACCCGAGTTCGCGCCCGTCGCGCACCGCGGCGGCCGAGAGGGCCGTGACCAACTTGGCCCGGTCCACGGACTGCACGACATCGGCATAACTCGCAACAGAACGAACCTTATTCGTCTGCAGTTGTCCGACAAAGTGCCATGTGAGCGACAGATCCGCACAAGCGGCCGCCTTGGGTGCGGCGTCCTGGTCACGATTCTCCGCGACATGACGCACACCGAGTTCATGCAGGATCCGCACGTCGCTCGCGGGGTAGGTCTTCGTGACCACGATGAGGGTCACTTCTTCTCTTTTGCGACCGGCGGCGATACAGGCGGAAGCAATACGTTCCTCCACCTGTGCCAGATTTTCCGCGAGTTGAGTCCTACGATCCGTCATGCCCTATCAGTCCAACCAGACATATCCGGCGAGCCGCCCGGTGGTGCGGTCGCGGCGGTACGAGAAGTGGTCGCCCGATTCGAGGGTGCAGACCGGCGACGTGTGCCGGTCGCGCACCCCCAGGGCCTCGAGTTGGGCGTGAACTCCGGCGGTGACGTCCACGGCCGGTGTCCCCCAGCTCGTCTCGGACCACGATGCGGGAACGGCTTCGGCGACATCGGACCGCATCTCAGCCGGGACTTCGTAACACCGTCCGCAGACGGCCGGTCCGGTGTGCGCGGTGATCCGGGAGGTGTCCGCGCCGAGCCCGACCATGGCCTCGACGACGGCGGGGACGACTCCGGCGACCAGACCGGGGCGGCCCGCGTGTGCCGCCGCCGCGATCCCGGCGACCGGGTCGGCGAGAAGGACGGGGGTGCAGTCCGCGGTGAGAACGGCGAGCGGGAGTCCGCGTCGCGCGGTCACCACCGCGTCCGCCGCGGGGGCCTCCGCACGCTCTCCCCAGGGTCCGTCGACGACGGCCACGTCCCGCCCGTGCACCTGGTTCATCCAGACGACCCGCGCCGGATCGAGACCGAGACCCCGGGCGGCCGCCTCCCGGTTGGCGAGAACGGCTGCGGGCTGGTCGCCGACCGCGCCGCCGAGGTTGAGTTCCCCGTACGGAGCGGCGCTCACCCCGCCCCACCTGTCGGTGAAGGCGAAGTGAGCGCGATACCCCGATGACTCCGGGGTCACTGCGTGGTGCTGAGTTATCACTTCAAGAAGTCCGGGACATCCAGCTCTTCGGCCTGGGAGTCCTGGTAGGGACGGGCCGGCGGGACGTGCGGCGTCGAGACCGGCGACATCGGGATCTCGTTCGCCACCGGTACGGACTCGGCCGGGGCCTGGAGCTCCTCGCGCGGCGTGACGGAACCGAGTCCGCCCGTCTGGCGCACCGGCTCGGCGGCCCGGACCGGCGGCGCCGACTCCTCGCGCTTCCCGGCACCCGCACCCAGGACGTTCTCGCGACGGGCGGGCGGCTGCCCGCCGTCGAAGCCCGCGGCGATCACGGTGACCCGGACCTCATCTCCCAGTGCGTCGTCGATGACCGCACCGAAGATGATGTTCGCCTCGGGGTGTGCCGCCTCGCTCACCAGTTGGGCCGCCTCGTTGATCTCGAAGAGGCCGAGGTCGCTGCCGCCGGAGATGGAGAGCAGGACACCGCGGGCGCCGTCGATGGACGCCTCCAGGAGCGGCGAGGAGATCGCCATCTCCGCGGCGGCCACCGCCCGGTCGTCGCCGCGGGCCGAGCCGATGCCCATGAGTGCCGATCCGGCCTCGGACATGACCGACTTGACGTCGGCGAAGTCGAGGTTGATCAGACCCGGGGTGGTGATGAGGTCGGTGATGCCCTGGACACCCGAGAGCAGCACCTGGTCGGCCGACTTGAACGCGTCGAGCACGCTGACCTGGCGG
The DNA here is from genome assembly GCF_045207415.1 of Streptomyces sp. NBC_00873. NCBI lineage: Bacteria > Bacillati > Actinomycetota > Actinomycetes > Kitasatosporales > Streptomycetaceae > Streptomyces > Streptomyces sp. NBC_00873. The sequence goes on along the minus strand of NZ_CP108803.1, from coordinate 6,763,423 downwards.
TCCGAGATGGACAGCAGTCGGTCGTTGGGAATGACGATGAGGGTGTCGACCTCTTCGCGGAGCTCGGCGATGCCGTCCTCCGCCTGGTTCGCGCGACGCCGGCCCTCGAAGGTGAACGGGCGGGTGACCACGCCGATCGTCAGGGCGCCGAGCGAGCGCGCGATGTTGGCGACGACGGGTGCGCCGCCGGTGCCGGTGCCGCCGCCTTCTCCGGCGGTGACGAAGACCATGTCGGCCCCCTTGAGGACCTCCTCGATCTCCTCACGGTGGTCCTCTGCCGCCTTGCGACCGACGGCCGGGTTCGCCCCGGCGCCGAGGCCACGGGTGAGTTCACGGCCGACGTCGAGCTTGACGTCGGCGTCGCTCATCAACAGGGCTTGCGCATCAGTGTTGATCGCGATGAACTCGACGCCCTTGAGACCGACCTCGATCATTCGGTTGATGGCATTGACACCACCGCCGCCGACACCGATGACCTTGATGACTGCGAGGTAGTTCTGCGGTGCTGCCACGTCGAAGGCCTCTCGCCTCGATTTACGTGTCGTCGCTTCGCGGTAGTCCCGCCGCGACGACGGATGCCGATTGGGACGGTCCGACGCCGACCCAAACCCTAACGTTGAAGTTTAGGGTTACCAGTGTGTCTGCTTCTTGGACTCTTCCGAACAGGACACTAAGTCGACAAGTGGCGCACGTTCAACGAACACGCCGAACCTCCCGTTTTTCTTTTCACCCTATGTGATCACCCGTAGCGCTGACCAACCAGGGTGCTGGCCAGGACAAATGCGTGTCAACCACCCGAGACGGCGGGAGCGGTGGGTGCACTCACGTCGAAGTGTCCCGCTTTGGGAGCCGCTTTCATGAGAGCGGTGAGAACTCTTGCCTTCACCGGCCCCTCCTCGCCGCTACCCCAGACCACCGTACGACCCCCGGTCAGTCGCAGGGAGATCGAGTCGTACGAAGTGACCCGTACGACCTGGGTGTCGTTGGCGACTGCGCGGGGAAGTCCGCCCGCGACCCGGACCGCTTCCCGCACCAGCCGGCCACTGCCGAAGCGGCGCAGGCTGGCTGACTGATCGGGTGTCAATTCCAGCAGGGGTACGCGCCCGGGCGCTTTGTCCACCGTGGCGAAGCGGACGCCTTTTGCGTCCACTTCAATGAACTTTGCGCCCTTCTTCACCAACAGGACCGGCTGTCGTTCGGTCACTTTAAGTCCGATTTCGTGCGGCCATGACCGTACGACATCCACCGAGTCGATACGAGGCAACTTCTGGCGCAACCGGGCGGCCATGGCGCCCGTGTCCACGGAGATCAGCGGGGCGCCGATCGGCACCGCCGCGGCGGACTCCACCTCCGCGGAGGTCAGCACGTCGACACCGGTGGTCCTGACCTGTTCCACCCGGAACCAGGACGAGCCGTAGAGCGCCCAGACGACGCCCGAGGCGAGCAGCAGGGCGGCGACGGCGATCACGAGCAGCAGTCTGCGGCTGGGCCGTCTGCGCCCGGTGGGGCGCGACGGGCGGGCCGGGTTGTCCGTCTGCTGCCCTGCACCGCGCTGGGCGGTCGTCGGTCCGGCCACGCTCGCTCCTTATGCCGGATCCAGGGGCACCGCCCCCGGACCCGTCCGCCTCACGCGTTGCGGCGTGCGGCAATCGCCTCGTACACCATGCCGACGAGCAGGTCGTCGGCGTCCCGGCGGCCGAACTCGGCGGCGGCGCGGGACATCTCGTACAACCGGTGCGGATCCGCAAGCACCGGCAGGACGTTGCCCTGCACCCACTCGGGGGTGAGCGCCGCGTCGTCCACCAGCAGACCGCCGCCGGCGTTGACCACCGGCTGGGCGTTGAGCCGCTGTTCGCCGTTGCCGATGGGCAGCGGGACGTAGGCGGCGGGGAGCCCGACGGCGGAGAGTTCGGCGACGGTCATCGCGCCCGCGCGGCAGAGCATCATGTCGGCAGCGGCGTACGCGAGATCCATCCGGTCCACGTACGGTACCGGGATGTAGGGCGGCATCCCGGGCATGTTGTCGATGCGCGGCAATTCGTTCTTCGGGCCGACCACATGCAGGATCTGGATCCCGGAACGCTGCAGCAGCGGGGCGACCCGCTGGACCACCTCGTTGAGATGGCGGGCGCCCTGCGAGCCGCCGGAGACCAGCAGCGTGGGCAGGTTGGGGTCGAGACCGAAGGCCTCGCGCGCCTCCGGGCGGACCCGGGCCCGGTCCAGGGTGGCGATGGTGCGGCGCAGCGGGATGCCGATGTAGCGGGCACCGCGCAGCTTGCTGTCAGGGGTGGAGACGGCGACCCCGTGCGCGTACCGCGAACCGATCTTGTTGGCCAGTCCCGGCCGCGCGTTGGCCTCGTGGACCACGATCGGCACCCCGGCCCGCTTGGCGGCGAGGTAGCCGGGCAGGGCGACATAGCCGCCGAAGCCGACCACGCAGTCCGCATGGGTGCGTTCCAGGATCTGCTCGGCGGCCTTGATGGTGCCGCGCAGCCGTCCCGGGACGGTGATCAGTTCGGGGGTGGGTTTGCGGGGCAGCGGCACGGCCGGGATCAGCGCCAGTTCGTACCCCCGCTCGGGTACGAGCCTGGTCTCGAGTCCGCGCTCCGTGCCGAGGGCAGTGATTCCCACGCTCGGGTCCTGCCTGCGCAGGGCATCCGCGAGGGCAAGCGCGGGCTCGATGTGGCCGGCGGTCCCCCCGCCGGCGAGTACGACATGCACCGAAATTCACCGCTCTCCGGACGGACGCTTCTTGCCGCGCCGTCTCATCGTCTTCCATCTCACCCCGGGCCTCCGCATGGCCAGGGCCGCCTTCGCAGCAGGCTCCTCACGCGCGAACGCGATCAGTAGCCCCACCGCGAACATGGTCGGCAGCAGGGCCGATCCCCCGTAGGAGAACAGCGGGAGCGGGACCCCGGCGATCGGCAGCAGGCCGAGCACCGCACCGATGTTGATCACGGCCTGAACCGTGATCCAGGTGGTCACACCTCCCGCGGCGTACCTCACGAAGGGGTCCTCCGTGCGTCCGGCCACGCGGATACCCGCATAGCCTAGAGCCGCGAAGAGGGCGAGTACCGACAGCGTCCCCGCCAACCCCAGTTCCTCCCCGGTGATGGCGAAGATGAAGTCGGTGTGCGGTTCGGGCAGTTGGCCCCATTTTTCCACACTCGCACCCAGCCCGGATCCGAACCATCCACCGGATGCCAGAGCATAGATGCCGTGCACGGCCTGCCAGCACGAGCCGTCGGGTCCGGGTTCGCTCACGCCCATGCAACTGAGCCGGGACATCCGGTTCGGACTGGTCTTGATCAGCAGGAAGGCCAGCACGCCCGCGACGGCGAGCACCCCGCCGAACAGCCGGGTGGGTGCCCCGGCCAGCCAGAGCAGGCCGAACAGGATTGCGGTGAGAATGATCGCAGTTCCCATGTCGCCGCCGAGCATGATCAGCCCGAGGAGCATGAAGGCGACCGGGACGAGCGGCACCAGCATGTGTTTCCACTGCGTCAGCAGCCGCTTGTCCTGTTTGCGGGCGAGCAGGTCGGCGCCCCAGAGGATCAGGGCGAGCTTGCCGAACTCACTGGGCTGGAGCTGGAAGGGGCCGCCCAGGTAGAGCCAGTTCTGGTTGCCGTTGACCGACATCCCTATCCCCGGCACCTGGACCAGCACCATCAGGAAGACTGTACCCATGAGCAGCGGGTAGGCGAGCGCCCGGTGGAGCTTGACGGGCATCCGGGAAGCCGTGATCAGCAGTCCGGAGCCGATGAGGGCGGCGAGGAACTGCTTGCGGAAGAAGTACGTGCCGGGCTTCGACAGCTCGAGCGCCTTGATCATCGAGGCGGAGTAGACCATCACAAGACCGAGCACGGTGATCAGCAGCCCAGCGCCGAGGATCAGGTAGTACGCCGTCAGCGGGCGGTCCCAGGCCCGGCGCGCCTGCTCGTACAGCCGCCGCACACCGCCGCCACGGGGCACGCGGGGGCCGGAGCCGGAGCCGCTGCGGCCCCTGGAGCGCGGTACGGCGGGCTGCCGGGTGCCCGCCAGTCTGCCGCGCAGGGCGAGGCCGCCGGGCACCGGGGGTCCGGCCAGGAAGGGTGGGGCGAGCACCCGGCTGGTCCTCGTGGCCTCCCGTGGGCGGCCCTTGCCGTGCGCGGCGGAGCTCTCGTCGGCCGGCATTGTCGCTGTCCCCTCCACTGCTCGTGCCCGGGGCTGCTGCCGAGGGCCAGGGCGTGCGGCGGAGCCGCCCGAACCCGGTTGTCCGGGACAGTACGGCGCGGTGGCCGGGCCCGTCAGGCGCTCTCGTCGGCGAGTGCGCGGACCGCGTCCGCGAATGCCTCGCCCCGCTTGTTGTAATTGGCGAACATGTCCATCGAAGCGCAGGCCGGGGCCATCAGTACGGTGTCTCCCGGCCGGGCGAGCCGTGCCGCCTCGCGGACCGCCTCGGACATCGCCCCAGTGTCGGTCCGGTCGAGGTCGACGACCGGGACCTCGGGGGCGTGTCGCGCGAGGGCTTCGCGGATCAGCGCCCGGTCACTGCCCATCAGTACGACGCCCCGCAGCCGCTTGGCGGCGCCGGTCACCAGCTCGTCGAACGTGGCGCCCTTGGCGAGGCCGCCGGCGATCCAGACGATCGGGTCATAGGCCGCGAGGGAAGCCTCCGCGGCATGGGTGTTGGTGGCCTTGGAGTCGTCGATGTACGCCACCGATGCGACGTCCGCGACGTGTTCGATGCGGTGCGCGTCGGGGCGGAAGGCCCGCAGACCGTCCCGTACCGCCCTGGGTTCGACGCCGAAGGCGCGGGCCAGGGCCGCGGCCGCCAGGGCGTTGGCGATGTTGTGCGGGGCGGACGGGTTGATGTCCGCGACCTCGGCGAGCTCCTGGGCCTGTTTCTGCCGGTTGGCCACGAAGGCGCGGTCGACGAGGATGCCGTCGACGACGCCCAGCTGGGACGGGCCCGGGGTGCCGAGGGTGAAGCCGATGGCGCGGCAGCCCTCCTCGACGTCCGCCCCGCGGACCAGGTCCTCGGTGGCCGGGTCGGCCGCGTTGTAGACGCAGGCGATCCGGTTGCCCTCGTAGATCCGGCCCTTGTCCGCGACGTACGCCTCCATGGAGCCGTGCCAGTCGAGATGGTCCGGGGCCAGGTTGAGAACGGCCGCGGAGTGGGCGCGCAGCGAGGGCGCCCAGTGCAGCTGGTAGCTGGAGAGCTCGACGGCGAGTACGTCGTAGGGCTCCTCGCCGAGGACGGCGTCGAGGAGGGAGACGCCGATGTTGCCGACGGCGGCGGTGCGCAGCCCGGCCGCCTCCAGGATCGAGGCGAGCATCCGGACGGTCGTGGTCTTGCCGTTCGTGCCGGTGACCGCGAGCCAGGGAGCCGCATCGGGACCGCGCAGCCGCCAGGCGAGCTCGACGTCGCCCCAGACCGGGACGCCCGCCTCGGCGGCTGCTGCGAAGAGCGGCTTGTCCGGCTTCCAGCCGGGGGTGGTGACGATGAGCTCGGTGGACTCGGGCAGGGTCGCCCCGTCGCCGAGGCGCACGGTGATGCCTTGCGCCTCCAGCTCTGCGGCCTGCGCACGGGAACGCTCGTCGTCCCCGTCGTTGACCACCGTGACAACGGCGCCGAGGCCGTGCAGGACACGGGCAGCGGGGATCCCGCTGACACCGAGCCCGGCGACGGTGACGTGCTTGCCCTGCCAGTCCTGGTTGCTCACTTGGCGGCTGCCCACCCTGCGTAGAAGAGACCGAGTCCGACGATCACGCACATGCCCTGGATGATCCAGAAGCGGACCACGACAAGGACTTCGGACCAGCCCTTGAGTTCGAAGTGGTGCTGGAGCGGCGCCATCCGGAAGACCCGCTTGCCGGTCATCTTGAAGGAGCCGACCTGGATGACCACGGACATGGTGATCATCACGAAGAGGCCGCCGAGGATGGCCATCAGGAACTCGGTGCGGGAGCAGATCGCGAGACCGGCGAGCGCACCGCCGAGTGCCAGCGAACCGGTGTCGCCCATGAAGATCTTGGCGGGCGAGGTGTTCCACCACAGGAAGCCGAAGCAGGCGCCCATCAGCGCGGAGGCGACGACCGCGAGGTCGAGCGGGTCGCGTACCTCGAAGCAGGCGTTGGGGTTGGTCAGGGAGACCGCGTTGGCGCAGGACTCCTGGAACTGCCACAGCCCGATGAACGTGTACGCGCCGAAGACCATCACCGACGCGCCGGTGGCCAGACCGTCCAGACCGTCCGTCAGGTTCACGCCGTTGGACATGGCGAGAATCATGAACAGAGCCCAGACGACGAACAGCACCGGGCCGATCGACCAGCCGAAGTCCGTGACGAACGACAGCCTGGTGGAGGCCGGGGTGTTGCCGCGGCCGTCGGCGAACTGGAGCGACAGCACCGCGAAGGCGATACCGACGATCAGCTGGCCGGCCATCTTCGCCTTGGCCCGCAGACCGAGCGAACGCTGCTTGACGATCTTGATGTAGTCGTCGAGGAACCCGACGAGGCCCATCCCGGTCATCAGGAAGAGGACCAGCAGACCGGAGAAGCGCATCTCCTCGCCGGTGATCACCTTCGCCAGGAAGTAGGCCATCAGCGTGGCCAGGATGAAGGCGATGCCGCCCATGGTGGGCGTGCCCTTCTTGCTGCCGTGGCTGCGCGGGCCGTCGTCACGGATGAACTGCCCGTATCCCTTGCGGGCCAGGAGCTTGATGAGCAGCGGGGTACCGACCAGGGTCAGGAAGAGCCCGATGGCCCCCGCGAAGAGGATCTGCCTCATCGGCCGGTGACCTCGCCCTCGGTCGAGTTCTCCAGCAGTGCCTGGGCGACCCGTTCCAGGCCGGCCGACCGGGACGCCTTCACCAGCACGACGTCTCCCGCGCGCAGTTCACTGCGCAACAGGTCGACGGCCGCCTGTGCGTCGGACACGTGCACCGACTCCTCACCCCACGAACCCTCGTTGTATGCGCCCAGTTGCAGCCAGGAGGCTTCTCTGCCCCCGACCGCGACGAGCTTGCTGACGTTGAGCCGGACGGCGAGCCGTCCGACCGCGTCGTGCTCGGCGAGCGAGGCGTCGCCGAGCTCGGCCATAGGGCCGAGCACCGCCCACGTACGCCGCCCCTTCCCCATGGCGGCCAGCGCGCGCAGCGCTGCTCGCATGGATTCGGGGTTCGCGTTGTAGGCGTCATTGACGAACGTCACGCCGTCCGGACGCTCGGTGACCTCCATGCGCCAGCGGGAGAGGGTGCCCGCCTCGGAGAGCGCAACGGCGATCTCGTCTGGGGGCAGGCCCAACTCATGGGCGACGGCGGCCGCGGCGAGCGCGTTCGACACGTGATGCTCACCGTACAGGCGCATGGTCACATCGCTGCACCCGGTGGGTGTGTGGAGCGTGAAAGCGGGGCGGCCGTCGTCGGTGAGACGGACCTTCTCTCCCCGTACGTCCGCATCCGCGGCTTCGCCGAAGAGCAGAACACGGGCCTTCGTACGGGAGGACATGGCGAGGACGAGCGGGTCGTCGGCGTTGAGGACGGCGACTCCGTCCTCCGGGAGCGCCTCGACCATCTCGCCCTTGGCGATCGCGATCTGCTCGCGGCCGCCGAACTCACCGATGTGCGCGGTGCCGACGTTGAGGACGAGGCCGATCCGCGGCGGGACCAGGCCGGTGAGGTAGCGGATGTCGCCGATGTAGCGGGCACCCATTTCGAGGACCAGGTGCTCGGTCTTCTCGGTGGCGCGCAGGGCGGTGAGCGGCAGGCCGATCTCGTTGTTGAGGTTGCCCGCGGGGAAGACGGTGGGGCCCTTGCGCTCCAGGAGCTGGGCGATCAGGTCCTTGGTGGAGGTCTTGCCCGCGGAGCCGGTGAGGGCGACGACAGTGGTGCCGAGGCGTTCGACGACGGTGCGGGCGAGGGTGCCGAGCGCGGCCATGACGTCGTCGACGACGATCGCCGGAACACCGACGGGGCGCGCGGCGAGTACGGCTGCCGCGCCCGCCTCGACGGCGCGCTGCGCGTAGTCGTGGCCGTCGACCCGCTCGCCGGCGAAGGCGACGAACAGGCTGCCTTGCTGAACCTCTCGGGAGTCGATGACGACGGGCCCGCTGACGGTCACTGCCGGATCCGGTATGTCGTACGACTGCCCGCCGACAATTTCGGCGATCTCGGCGAGGGTAAGGGCGATCACTTGGTCATCCCTGACTGTTGTTCTCGTGGGTGTGGGCGAGCTCCGGGGCGTTCTCGGCGCTCCCGTGCCCCAGGGACCGTGCGATGGCCGCGCGCAGCACCGTACGGTCGTCGAAGGGGCGTACCACCCCGTGGATGTCCTGGCCCTGTTCGTGCCCCTTGCCGGCGATCAGCACGGTGTCGCCGGGCCGGGCGCGGGCGACGGCGGCGGCGACGGCGGCGGCCCGGTCGGCGTCGACGAGGACGTCGCCGCGCTCGTGTGCGGGTACCTCGGCGGCGCCCGAGAGCATCGCGGCGAGGATGGCCAGGGGGTCCTCGGAGCGGGGGTTGTCGGAGGTCAGTACGGCGGTGTCGGCGAGGCGAGCCGCGGCGGCGCCCATCGGGCCGCGTTTCGTCGTGTCGCGGTCGCCACCGCAGCCGAGCACGATGTGCAGCTTGCCCTTGGTCACCTTGCGCAGCGAGCGCAGGACCGACTCGACGGCGTCGGTCTTGTGCGCGTAGTCGACGACCGCCAGGTACGGCTGGCCGGCGTCCACACGCTCCAGTCGGCCCGGGACGCCGGGGACAGCGGCGACGCCGTCGGCCGCGGTCTGGGGGTCGACGCCCGCGACGGCGAGGGTGACGATCGCGGCGAGGGTGTTGGCGACGTTGAACGGGCCGGGCAACGGGGCTCTGGCCGTGATCCGTTCGTCCTTGGGACCGACGGCCGTGAAGGCGGAGCCCAGTGGTCCGACCTCGACGTCCTCGGCGCGCCAGTCGGCGTCCGGGTGGCCTTCGGCGGAGAAGGTGACGACCGGGACGGTTGCCTCCGTGACCAGCCTGCGGCCGTACTCGTCGTCGAAGTTGACGACGCCCTGCCGGCTCCGCTGCGGGGTGAACAGCTTCGCCTTGGCCTGGAAGTAGTCCTCCATGCCGGAGTGGAACTCCATGTGCTCCGGGCTGAGGTTGTTGAAGACGGCAACGTCGAAGACGCAGCCGTCGACGCGGCCGAGTACCAGGGCGTGGCTGGAGACCTCCATGGTGACCGCGTCGACGCCGCGCTCGCGCATGACGGCGAAAAGGGCCTGGAGATCGGTGGCTTCGGGGGTGGTGCGCTCGGACTTGATGCGCTCGTCACCGATCCGCGTCTCGACGGTGCCGATCAGGCCGGTGCTGCGTCCGGCGCCACGGAAGCCGCCCTCGACCAGGTACGCGGTGGTGGTCTTCCCGGACGTCCCGGTGATCCCGATCTGGAGGAGGTCGGCGCCGGGCCGCCCGTAGATCTCGGCGGCGAGTTCGCCCATCCGGTCGCGCGGGTTCTCGGTCACCAGCACCGGCAGCCCTGTCGCGGCGGCGCGCCCGGCGCCCGCCGGGTCGGTGAGAACCGCTGCCGCGCCGAGGCCGGCCGCCTGGGCGACGAAGTCGGCGCCGTGCAGCCGGGCGCCGGGCAGCGCCGCGTACACATCGCCGGGCCGTACCGCCCGGGAGTCGTGGGTGATGCCGGTGACCTCACCGGATCCCGGCGGCTCGGCTCCCAGCCGGGCTGCCAGTTCACCGAGGGGGGTCGGCCGCAGCCGATCCGGGCGGGGCGCTCCCGGGTAGGTCACAGGGGCGTCCTTCGGGGAGGTTTGGGACTGTTCAGCGTGGGGCACGGCGGTGAGCGTACCGGGCGCACCCGGCGTCTCGCTAAGCGAGGGGGCAGGGTTGCGGTGGTTCCCGTTCCGGTTCCCGGGTTCGGGGGTGATGGTTGTCACTGGCTGGTTTCCCCGAGTTCACTCGCCGGGATTGAAGGACACCGGCAGCCGGGCTGACTCGCTGCCGGACGGTGGGGTCTGGAGCGTCTTCAGCGCGAACTCCATGACCTGCTTGTAGATGGGACCGCAGATCTGACCGCCGAAGTAGCTTCCCTTGGTGGGGTTCTGGATCGCGCAGTAGACGGTGATCTGCGGGTCGTCGGCGGGCGCGAAGCCCGCGAAGGACGCGGTGTAGCCGTGGTAGCCGCCGCGGACCGGGTCGACCCGGTTGGCCGTGCCGGTCTTGCCTGCGACCCGGTATCCGGGGATGCGGGCCTTGGTGCCGGTGCCCTCCTCGTCACCGACCACCGACTCCAGCATGCCCGCGAGTGATTTCGCGGTCCTCTTGCTGATCACCCGGGTCTGTTCGGGGGCGGCAGCGGGGGTGAAGCGGCCGTCCGCGCCCCTGGTTCCGCGGATCAGGGTGGGCTGGACCCGGACGCCGCCGTTGGCGATCGTCGAGTAGACCGAGGCGGCCTGCATGGCGTTGAGCGAGAGTCCCTGGCCGAACGGGATCGTGTACTGCTGCGAGGTCGACCAGTCCTGCGGCTCGGCGAGGATGCCGGGGGTCTCGCCCGGGTAGTTCAGCCCGGTCGGGCGGCCGATGCCGAATTTGCGCAGATACGAGTAGAGGACCTTGTTGGCCTTCGGCTGGGTCCTGCCGAGCTGCCCGGTGGCCAGGATGGTGCCGATGTTGCTGGACTTGGCGAGTACGCCGTTGAGCGTCAGGTACCAGGTGGCGTGGTCGATGTCGTCCTTGAAGAGCCGGTCGCCGCGGTGCAGCCGATTGGGGACGGTGACATGGGTGCCGGGGGTGGCCACCCCCTCCTCCAGCACGGCGGCCATGGACATGACCTTGCTGGTGGAGCCCGGTTCGTACACGTCCTGCAGCGCCGCGTTGCCCAGCGACGCCGCGTCGGCCTGCGAGAGGTCGTTGGGGTCGAATCCCGGGGCGTTGGCCATGGCAAGGACCTCGCCGGTCTTCGCGTTCTGCACGATCACATAGCCGCGGTCCGCCCTGGACTTCTTCACCTGGTCCGAGATGGCCTTCTGCGCGGCCCACTGGATGTCCCGGTCAATGGTCAGCTCGATGTCGGAACCCGCGACCGCCGGGACCTCGCTGGTGCCCGCGGTGGGCACCCGGCGGCCGCCGGACTGGGCGTACTTGATCTTGCCGTCCTCGCCCGCGAGCTCCTTGTCCAGCTGTGACTCGAGACCGCCCGCACCCTTGCCCTCGGCGTTGACGTAACCCAGTATCCCGGCGGCGAGCCCGCCATTGGGGTAGACCCGCTTGGTGGTCGTCTCCTGGAAGACACCGGCCAGCACATTGGCCCCGGTGCCGCCGTTCGCCCTGTCCTTCTGCGCCTTCTCGGCGAAAACGGACTTGAGGTCCTTGATCTGCTTCCAGACCTGCGGGGTCTGACGGCGGGCCAGCACCACGTACCGGCTCTTCGGCTTCGACAGCTTCTTCGTCAGCTCCTCTGCCTCGACGCCGAGGATGGGTGCGAGGAGGGCCGCGGCCTGCTCCGGTGCGTTCGGGGCCTTGCTGTCCTCGGGTGTGAACATCTTGGGGTCGGCGGTGATGTTGTACGCGTCGACGCTGGTGGCCAGGGCGATCCCGCTGCGGTCGGTGATCTCACCGCGCTCGGCGGCGACCGTGTACTCGAGGTAGCGGTTCTTGTCGGCCTTGGCCGCGTACGCACTGGCATCGACGGCCTGCACCTGCAGGAGCCGCACGACGAACGCCAGCATGACGAGCGTCAGCGCCAGGCTGACCAGGCGGAGCCGGGGGCGCGGGCTGCCCAGCCGCAGCGGGCGCGCCGATCCCTTGCGCGGAGCGCGGCGACCCCTTGCGCGGGGCGCGGCCGCGGCGGACGACGGGCGGCGGGCGGCGGGCCGGGGACGGCCGGAGCCGGCTACGGCGCTACGGGGACGCGCGGGGCCGGGGATCCGGCGGCGCGGTGGTTCCTTGGAGGGCACTGCGTCACCTGCCGGGGCTCGTCGAGGACTGGTTTGCCGGGGTGCGCGGCTGCGCGGGCGGGGCTGCGGAGGTGCTGGGCTTCGTCGCGGGCGGGGCTGTCGAGGTGCTGGGCTTCGTCACGGGCGCCGCCGACGGCGAGCCGGTGACCGGCGCTGCGGACGTGGGCGAGGCGGCGGGCGGCGGCGCCGCCTGCTGGGTGTGCCGGGGGGCTGCGGGGGTCGGCGGGGCGGTGGCCTCGGAGGGGACACCGCGGACCGTGCCGTCGGGTTCGAGGAAGGCGGGGCTGCCGCCGGGCACCATGCCCAGTTCGCGAGCGCGGCGCTCCAGTGCGTCGGGCTTCGAGTACCCGTCGACGTCGTGCTGGAGCGCCTGCTGCTCGTCGGTGAGCTCGGTGGTCCGCTTCTTCAGTTCGCTCAGCCTGAACGAACCTTCGTTGAGCGCGGAGTTCAGCAGCAGCAGGGTGATCAGTCCGCCGCCGAGGAGCAGCACGACCAGCAGGACGAAGGGCGTACGGGCCGCGTTGCTGGGCCCGGAGGGCATCAGCCGGGCGAGCCGCGCGGCCCGTCCCTTCAGCTGTCCGGCCGGTCCGCTCACCGCGCCACCTCGGGCTCTCCCGGTGCCGTGCCGGCCGGACCGGCCGCGCTCACCGCTCCTCCTCGCGGATCCGCTGGGCGCCGCGCAGCCGGGCGGGGGCGGCTCGCCGGTTCTCGGCGACCTCCTCCTCCGTGGGCAGTTCCGCGCCGCGGGTCAGCAGCTTGAGCCGGGGCTGGTAACGCTCGGGGACGACGGGCAGTCCGGGCGGCGCCGTGTTGGCGGCGCCCGCCGCGAACACGTGCTTGACCAGGCGGTCCTCCAGCGAGTGGTAGGAGAGAACCGCGATCCGGCCACCGACGGCGAGGGACTGCACCGCGGCCGGGATCGCCCGCTCCAGGACGGTGAGCTCGCCGTTGACCTCGATGCGCAGCGCCTGGAAGGTGCGCTTGGCCGGGTTGCCGCCGGTGCGCTTGGCGGCCTGCGGCAACGAGTCCCGGATCAGTTCGACGAGCCGGGCGCTGTTGCTGAACGGCTCCTTCTCGCGCTCGCGCACGATCGCGGAGACGATCCGCTTGGCCTGCTTCTCCTCGCCGTACGCGCGCAGGATCCGGACGAGCTCGCCGGGCGGGTAGGTGTTGAGCACCTCGGCCGCGCCGATGCCGGTCGTCTGGTCCATCCGCATGTCGAGCGGGGCGTCCTGGGCGTACGCGAATCCGCGGTCGGCCTCGTCCAGCTGCATGGAGGAGACACCGAGGTCGAACAGGATGCCCTGGACCTTGGGGATGCCGAGCCGGGCGAGCACCTCGGGCAGTTCGTCGTAGACGGCGTGCACCAGTGTGGCCCGGTCGCCGTACGGGGCGAGCCGCTCGCCGGAGAGCCGCAGCGCTTCCTTGTCCCGGTCCAGCGCGATCAGCCGGGCGGTCGGGAAGGCGGCGAGCAGCGCCTCGCTGTGGCCGCCGAGGCCGAGGGTGCAGTCGACGACCACGGGCTGCTGCGGGCCCGGCGCTTCCAGAGCCGGGGCCAACAGGTCCAGGCATCGCTGGAGCATCACCGGGACGTGTCGGGTCTGGCTCATGCGCCCTCTCAGGCTCAGGTCCCGTGTGGCTGCACGCAAGGCCTGGTCCCCGCCCGCTCGGGAGGGGAGGTCCACCGGCGCCGGGGAAGTGGCGTCAGCCGACCGGCGAGCGGGAGAGGGCCGGGCCCTACGTACGCCGCGCACACAGGGGAAATCTTCGGAATGTGCAGGGTGTCGGTAACTTCCGGTCACTTTAGTCCACCCTGCCATTCGATCGATTCCCGATCAATCAACGGGGCAGCGCGTCGCCCCGCCCTCTCCATCACCCGTTCGAGCGATTCGTTGTGAGGCTTGTGGGCTACCTCACAACAAGTCTCGTTGACGTTCTTTGTCCGCTCTCACAGCACGCCGGAGCGAACTGTGCGAGCTAACGTCGTACCCATGTCGACTTCCGCGCACCCCCACGCCGAGCTCTCCGCATCCGCTGCCGGTCAGGCCCGTACCGTCGGGACCGTCACCGACCACCTGGTCGAGGCGAACATCCGTTACGCGGCCGAGTTCGACGACCCCGGCATGGACGCGCGGCCGGTGCTGCAGGTCGCCGTGGTCGCCTGCATGGACGCCCGGCTCGACCTGCACGACGCGCTCGGCCTGGCGCTCGGCGACTGCCACACCATCCGCAACGCGGGCGGCGTGGTCACCGACGACGTGATCCGCTCGCTCACCATCAGCCAGCGAGCCCTCGGCACCCGCAGCGTCATCCTCATTCACCACACCAACTGCGGCCTCGAATCGATCACCGAGGAGTTCCGGCAGGAGCTGGAGGCGGAGGTCGGCCAGCGCCCGGTCTGGGCCGTGGAGGCCTACAAGGACGCGGATCAGGACGTACGGCAGTCCATGCAGCGCGTCCGCACCTCGCCGTTCCTGCTGCACACCGACGACGTCCGCGGCTTCGTCTTCGACGTGACCAGCGGATTGCTCCGCGAGATCCTTCCCGTCGCCTGACCCTGATTGCACGTCCGGCGGGTACTGAAAAGGGCCTGGACCCTGACATTTCGCATCCACTTGTCCACAGGCGAGTGACACGAAGCGGTAACGGCAACAAGAATGCGGGTGTGACACCCACCGGACCTGTCCGGAGGGTGTCCGTACATCGGGGTGGGCCGGGCCGACTACAGCGCATCGGCCCGTGAATGGGGTACCCCCTGCTCCTTGAGAGCGCGGGGCAGGGCCGAGGAGGGCCGGGTGACGACCTATGACGATCGAGCGAGCCTCACAGATCTGACCGCCACAGCGGAGCGGGTGCGCAGGTCGGTGGAGAGTGTCATCGAAGGCAAGCCTGAGGTCGTACGGCTTTCGCTGACCGTGCTGCTCGCGGAGGGGCATCTCCTCATCGAGGACGTCCCCGGGGTCGGCAAGACGATGCTGGCCAAGGCGCTCGCGCGGTCGATCGACTGCTCGGTGCGACGCATCCAGTTCACGCCGGACCTGCTGCCTTCGGACATCACCGGCGTGTCGATCTTCGACCAGCAGCGGCGCGACTTCGAATTCAAGCCGGGCGCGATCTTCGCCCAGATCGTGATCGGCGACGAGATCAACCGCGCCTCGCCGAAGACCCAGTCCGCTCTGCTGGAGTCGATGGAGGAGCGCCAGGTCACCATCGACGGGCACAGTTACGAACTGCCGGACCCGTTCATGGTGGTGGCCACCCAGAACCCGGTCGAGATGGAGGGCACCTATCCGCTGCCCGAGGCCCAGCGCGACCGGTTCATGGCCCGGGTGTCGATCGGCTACCCCAGCGCGGAGGCCGAACTGCAGATGCTCGATGTGCACGGCGGGATCTCGCCGCTCGACGATCTGCAGCCGGTGGCCCACGCCCACGACATCGTGAAGCTGATCGAAGCCGTGCGAACGGTCCATGTGGCCGATTCGGTGCGGCGGTACGCGGTGGAGCTGGTCGGCGCGACCCGCAGCCACCCGGATCTCAGACTCGGCGCCTCGCCGCGCGCCACCCTGCATCTGCTGCGAGCCGCCAAGGCGTCCGCGGCACTGACCGGGCGGGACTACTGTCTGCCGGACGATGTGCAGGCGCTGGCCGTCCCGGTGCTCGCGCACCGGTTGCTGCCCACCGCGCAGGCCCAGCTGAACCGCCGCACCGCGGAGCAGGTCGTGCTGGAGATCCTCCAGCAGACGCCGGTGCCGACCGCGGCCGGCGATACGTCGGTCCCGGCGCCGCAGCACCAGCCGGGCCGGCCGGTGTACGGCCGGCAGCAGCCGCCCGGCGCACGGCGGGCGTGATGACAGCCGGGGGGTCCGCCCCGATGGAGGACGGCGACGGCAAAGGCGGTCTGCGGGCCGCGCTGGGCGGACTGACCACGCGTGGGCGGTCCTTCCTCGCTGCCGGAATCGCGGCCGCGATCTGCGCGTATGTGCTGGGCCAGGGTGATCTGCTGCGTGTCGGGCTGCTGCTCACCGTGCTCCCGCTGGTCTGTGTGACGGTGCTCCTCCGCACCCGCTACCGCGTCGCGGGCACCCGGCGGCTCTCCCCGTCCCGAGTGCCCGCGGGCACCGAGGCACGGGTGCATCTGCGGATGGAGAACGTGTCCCGGCTGCCCACCGGGCTGCTGATGCTGCAGGACCGGGTGCCCTATGTCCTCGGGCCGCGCCCCCGGTTCGTCCTGGACCGGGTGGAGGCGGGCGGCCGGCGCGAGGTGTCCTACCGGGTCCGGTCGGATCTGCGCGGGCGGTATCCGCTCGGGCCGCTGCAGCTGCGGCTGAGCGATCCGTTCGGGATGTGCGAGCTGACCCGTTCGTTCAGTGCGTACGACACCCTGGTCGTCGTCCCGCGGACCCAGCCGCTGCCGCCGGTGCGGCTGTCGGGCGAGGCGTCCGGGTACGGCGAGGGGCGGCAGCGCTCACTCGCCCTGGCCGGTGAGGACGACGTGATTCCGCGCGGCTACCGGCACGGCGACGACCTGCGCCGGGTCCATTGGCGCTCCACCGCGCGTTACGGCGAACTGA
Source organism: Streptomyces sp. NBC_00873 (assembly GCF_045207415.1). Lineage (NCBI taxonomy): Bacteria > Bacillati > Actinomycetota > Actinomycetes > Kitasatosporales > Streptomycetaceae > Streptomyces > Streptomyces sp. NBC_00873. Next base: position 6,746,926 of record NZ_CP108803.1, on the reverse strand, counting down.
TGGTGCGCCGCGAGGAGCAGCCCCAGCGGGCCAGGTGCACGGTGCTGCTGGACACCCGGCGGATCGCCTATCAGGGGACCGGGCCCGACTCGCCCTTCGAGTGGGCGGTGTCGGGGGCGGCGTCCGCGCTGGTGCACATGCTGGAGCGGGGCTTCGCGGTGCGGCTGCTGACCGACGACGGCAGTTCGGTGCCGGGCGAGGGCGAGGGCGGCTTCGCCGGATCGACCCAGGAGTCCGCCGACTCCGCGGGACTGATGATGGACACCCTCGCAGTTGTCGACCACTCGGACGGAGGCGGTCTGTCGCGCGCGTACGACGTACTGCGCGGCGGCAACGAAGGGGTGCTGGTCGCGTTCCTCGGCGATCTGGACGACGAGCAGACGGCGGTGGCTGCCCGAATGCGGCAGCGCAGCGGCGGCGCCGTCGCGTTCGTCCTGGACAGTGCCGCCTGGATGCACGGCAGCGCGTCCGACGCGGTGCTCGCAGCGTCCGAGGAGCGCCTGCGACTGCTGCGCGAGTCGGGCTGGACAGCGGTCGCGGTGGGGCCGGGGGCGGATCTCGCCCCGCTGTGGCAGCAGGCGGGACAGCAGAGCTCCGTGACGCAGTCCGCGCTGTCGGGCGGCGCACCGGGCGGCACGACAGGTTTCACCGGTGGATAGTCATGAGGGGACGGTCATGAGCGGACGCGGTCGGCTGGCGCTGTGCGCCTTTGCGGCGACGCTGTTGGCGGCGGGTTCGATGCTGCCGCTGGTCGACCCGACCGGATGGATCCTGCAGGCCGCGGTCCTGCTGGCGATCCAGAGCGGGGTGGGCGCGCTCGCCCGCCGGGTGCCGCTGCCGCGGCTGCTGATCGTCGCGGCACAGTTCCTGGTCACCCTGGTGCTGCTGACCGCGGTGTTCGCACGGGAGCAGGCAGTGGTCGGCTTCCTGCCGGGCCCCGAGGCCGTACGGCACCTGGCGGACCTGCTGCGGGCGGGCGCGGACGATGTGGGGCAGTACGCCATCCCGGCGCCCGCGACGGCGGGCATCCGGCTGATGCTGGTCGGCGGTGTACTGCTGATCGGTCTGGCCGTGGACACCCTCGCGGTGACGTTTCGCAGCGCGGCCCCTGCCGGACTGCCGCTCCTGGCGCTCTACTCGGTCGCCGCGGGACTGTCCGGCGGCGGCGGCGCGGGCTGGCTCTGGTTCCTGCTCGCCGCCTGCGGCTATCTGCTGCTCCTGCTGGCCGAGGGCCGGGACCGGATCTCCCAGTGGGGGCGGGTCTTCGGCGGCGCGGGACGGTCACCGAGCGGTGGGGCGGCCGGCCTCGACGTGTCGGGCGGCCGGGCGCTCGCCCCGGTCCGCACCGGGCGGCGGATCGGTGCGCTGGCGCTGGGCATCGCACTGGCCGTGCCGGCGGCCCTGCCCGCTCTCGACGGCGGGTTCCTCGCAGGGACCGGCAGCGGGAACGGCAAGGGCGGTGGCGGTGGCGGTGGCACGGTCTCCGCGGTGAACCCGCTGGTCTCGCTGCAGAACAATCTGAACCAGCCGGAGAACCGGGAGGTGATGTCGTACCGCACCAATTCCCGGAACCCGCAGGACTTCTATCTGCGGATCCTGGCGCTGGACCAGTTCAACGGGAGCGAGTGGCGGGCCTCCCGGCGCAGCCTGAAGGACGTGCCGAAGCGGATCCCGGGGCCGGACGGCCTGAGTCCGGATGTCGCTGTCACGGAGATCCGGTCGAACATCTCCTCCTCCCGCTCCTACCGGCAGAGCTATCTGCCGCTCCCCTACCCCGCGACCGAGGTGAGGATCGGCGGGCGCTGGCGGTACGAACCGGCGGGGCGCACCCTCGTCGGCGACCGCGGCCAGACGACCAGCGGTGCGCGTTACGAGGTGTCGAGCCTGGTCGTGCAGCCGACCGCGGACCAGCTCGCCGCGGCTCCCGACGCGCCCTCCAAGGTGCTGCGGGAGTACACCAAGGTGCCGGGCTCGCTGCCGGAGGTGGTCAAGAAGACGGCGGACCGGGTGACGAAGGGCGCCGTCAACGACTACGAGCGAGCGGTGAAGCTGCAGAACTACTTCGCCTCGGAGGGCGGCTTCAGCTACGACACCGCAGTGACCTCCGGCACCGGCTCGGCCGCGATCGGCCGGTTCCTGAAGGACAAGAGGGGCTTCTGCGTCCACTTCTCGTTCACGATGGCCGCGATGGCGCGGACGCTGGGCATTCCGGCCCGCGTCGCGGTGGGCTTCACTCCCGGCACCGTGCAGTCGAACGGTGCGGTGTCGGTGGGGCTGCGCGATGCGCACGCCTGGCCCGAGCTGTATTTCGAGGGCGTCGGATGGACCCGGTTCGAGCCGACCCCGACGCGTGGCAGCGCGCCCGGCTATACCCGGCCGGACGCCCCGGCGGGCGGCGCAGCCGACCCGAGCCTGCCGGAGCAGGACGCCTCGGCGGCGCCGTCCGCCGCACCGTCCGCCTCGGAGAGCTGCCCTGTGCAGCTGCGCAAGCTGGGCGACTGCGGCAACGCGGTGGCGTCGGCCACCGCGGGTCCGACGGACTCGGGGACCCCGACGAGCACCGTTGTCTGGGTGGCTCTGGCCTCGCTGGTGGTCGTCACGCTGCCGTTGCTGCCAATGCTGTGGCGGGTACGGGTGCGTAAGCGGAGGCTGGCGTCGTCCGCCGGGCGCACGCCGGCCGATGTGACGGCCAGAACGCTGGCGGCCTGGCTGGAGATCATCGATTCGGCGTGGGACCACGGCGTCGAGCCGGACGGCTCACAGACCCCGCGGAAAACGGCGGCCCGGGTGGTCCGGCTGGGCCGGCTGGACACGGAGGCGGCGGCCGCTGTGCACCGGGTGGCGGGGGCGGTGGAGCAGGTGCTCTACGCCCCGCAGCCCCGGGCGGGCGCCGGGTTCGCCGAGGACGTGGAGACGGTGCGGAACAGCTTGCGGATCTCCGCCGACCGCTTCACCCGGATCCGGGCGGTCGTGGCACCGCGCTCGGCCATTCGGGTGATGGACGCGCTCTCGGAACGCCGATCGGTTTTCACCGGCAGGTGGGCTGCCCGGTGGGGCGGTTGGCCGCGGTGGCCGTCCCGGCAGCAGAGCTGAGGCATGGCGCGCGGCCTCCGGCTGCGCCGTGTCCTGGAGCCCCCATGGCCTCAAGGCGCCTCAAGGGCATGAGGGGGATCCCTTCGACGGGCTTGATTTCGGGGGCCCGTCCGGCGGCCGCGGGCCGTCCGGCGTTTGAGGACACCCCCGTGAGCGGTCACAGCACTGGTGCGGACATGGGTGAGGGGGCGGCCGCATTTCTGCGGCCGCCCCCTCACCCATCGGTTTTCCGACGCGTTACTGGCCCTGCTCGTCGCGGCGTCGCTGCCACCGCTGCTCGATCCGGTTCATCACCGTTCGGCGTTGCTTGGGCTGTCGGCGCTCGCTCCCGCCGCCGGCTGCCTGTTGCTCGCCGGGCTTGGGCGCCTTGCGCCAACCAGTGACCGCAAGGACCGCGCAGCCCAGCATGACGAGGAATCCCACCACGCTGATCCAGATCTGCTGGGCGACCATTCCGGCCATGAGGAGCGCGATACCCACCAGGAAGCCTGCGACCGCCTGGTAGACCCGTCGTCGGGTGTACGTACGCAGCCCGCTTCCCTCGAGCGCTGTCGCGAACTTGGGATCTTCGGCGTACAGCGCTCGCTCCATCTGCTCGAGCATTCGCTGCTCGTGCTCCGAGAGCGGCACGGAGTCCTCCTCGTCGTCGGCCGCGGGGGGCGGCCGGTATGCGGCCCTTCCAGGATAGGCAGGGAATCACCCCCGTGAAACCCGCCCGCATCGCCAATCAGCCAGTCCGGGCCGCCACGACGGCTCAGCTGCTGAGGCGTAGATTCCCCAACCTCCGATCCGTCATGCCGGATGGTGTCCCCCGATCATACGTGGCGCGACCCCCGATCGGGCGTCCTGGGGCGTACTCCGTCTGCAGCTGCGTTGCTGATCAGCCGCGCTGCGGCCGCCCCTCAGCGCCCTTGGTGCCCAGAACGTGCAGCTGGGTCGCGACCGCGTGGAAGGCCGGCAGTTCCGCGACGGCGCTCTCCAGCTTGAGCAGTGCATCCATCGCACCGGGTTCGGTGTCCACCAGGACGCCCGGTACGAGGTCGGCGAAGACCCGTACACCGTGGACAGCGCCGACCTCGACGCCCGCTGCGGAGACCAGCTCGGTGAGCTGCTCCGCGGTGTACCGCCGGGGCACCGGGTCACCCTCGCCCCAGCGGCCCGCCGGGTCGGTGAGCGCCCGCCGGGCCTCGGTGAAGTGCCCGGCGAGCGCCCGGGCCAGGACGGCGCCGCCGAGGCCGGCGGCGAGCAGGCTGAGTTCGCCGGACGGGCGGAGTGCGTCGACCGCGCTCCGTACGCCCTCGGCGGGGTCGTCGACGTACTCCAGGACTCCGTGGCAGAGCACCGCGTCGTACTCACCGCGCTCGACCACCTCGAACAGACCGAGAATGTCGCCCTGGACGCCGCGGACACGGTCGGCGACCCCGGCCTCGGCGGCGCGGCGCTCCAGCGCGAAGAGCGCGTTGGGGCTGGGGTCGACGACGGTGACCTTGTGGCCGAGCCGGGCGACCGGCACCGCGAAGTTGCCGGTGCCGCCGCCGGTGTCCAGGACGTCCAGGGCGTCCCGGCCGGTCGCCTTGACCTGGCGGTCGAGGGCGTCCTTCAGGACCTCCCAGACCACGGCGGTACGGAGGGAGGCGCGGGGGCGCAGCTGGTCCGACACGGCAGATGACTCCTCGGCACGGTGCCGCCGCTGGCGGCGGAGCGTGAACAGTGCAGGTGATGCAGGTGCTGTCCACCCTATTGCCTCGGGCCACCGCCGCCGTCATCCCGCGTCGCGCCGCTCCTTCCGGGCCTGTGGGAGTGTCGGCTGGAGCACCAGCAGCCGCTCGACGAGGCGCAGGAACATGGCCGCGTCGCGCAGCAGATCGTCGGCGTCACGGCTGCTGGCCGCCCCCGGTATACCCGCTTCCGCACGGGCCCGGCGGCGGGCCCCGGAGGCGAACAGGGCGCTCCATTCGGTGAGCTCCGGGGCGATCTCCGGGAGGACCTCCCAGGCGCTGCGGATCCTTTCCCGCCGCCGCCTGGTGGTCTCGGGCCGTCCCCGTGCGGCGAGCACGGCGGCAGCAGTCCGCAGGGCCGCGAGGTGGGCGGTGGCATAGCGCTCGTTCGGCACGGTGAGCACGGCGGCCTCGTCGAGGCCGATGCGGGCCTGGGCGAGCAGATCGAGGGCTGCAGGCGGCGCCGTGGCGCGGCGCAGCACGGGGTGGACGTCGTTCGCCGGACCGCTCGATGGAGAAGACGGGGCGGGGCCGGTCGGTGAGGGGGCAGGGCCGCCTGCGCGGCGCCGAGAGGCGGCTGCTGCGGACGAGTTGGCCATGACGAACCTCCTGTCGTCGTGTGACGGCTCCATGGCCGTATGTATCCATCGTGGGGGGCACCACTGACAATCGACCCCGATCAGCCCCTGAACTGCACTTTTGCTTCGATCGCGAGTTCGGGCTATTTTTTTGCACTGACCGGTCAGTCTAAAAAAGGAGAGTCTGTGGACAGCCCGCACGGGGCAGCTGTCACCGCCGAGGACTTCGGGCTCAAAGGACCGCGCGGCTGGGCCTTCCGGAGCGTGCGGATCGACGCCGGGCCCGGCACACTGGTCGCGATCGAGGGCCCGTCCGGCTCCGGCCGCACCTGTCTGCTGCTCGCCCTCACCGGCCGGATGCGTCCCTCCGAGGGCCGTGCGGAGATCGGCGGTCTGGGCCTGCCGCGCCAGATGGCCGCCGTACGCAGGATCAGCGCCCTCGGCCCGGTCCCCGGGGTCAGCGAGCTCGACCCGGCCCTCACCGTCTCCGAGCACCTGCGCGAGCGGGCCCTCCTGCAGCGCCGCTTCGACGGCTCGCTGCGTGCCCTGCTCCGCCCGCGCGCCGAGCGCGCCGCCACGGCCCGGGCCCGGATCGACGCCGCGCTGGACGCCGCCGGACTCGACCCCACGACCCTGCCCAAGGCCGAGCGGACCTCCGTACGCGATCTGGAACGGCTGGAGGCGCTGCGGCTGTCCGTCGCCCTCGCGCTGATCGGCCACCCGCGGCTGCTCGCCGTGGACGACACCGATCTCAAGCTCTCCGACGCCGAACGCGCCGAGGCCTGGGAGATGCTGCGCTCCGTCGCCGCCGGCGGGACGACCGTGATCGCCGTCTGCAGCCAGGCCCCCGAGGACGCGATCACCGTGCGTACGGACAGCGTCGGGGCCACGGACACCACCGGCACCACCGACACCGCAGAGACCACCGACGCCCCTGCGGCGGCGGCGACCGAGGAGGGAACGGCCGATGCGATCGCCGAGACTGGCCGCGCTTGAGCTGAAGCGTTTCAGCAGGGGGAAGCTGCCCCGCGCCGCACTCGTCGCGCTCGTGCTGCTGCCCCTGCTCTACGGCGCCCTGTACCTGTGGTCCTTCTGGGACCCGTACAGCCGCCTCGACAAGATCCCCGTCGCGCTGGTCAACAACGACAAGGGCGCCACCGCGGCCGGCAAGCGCGTCGAGGCGGGTGACGAGATCACCGCCAAGCTGCTCGACTCCAAGGTCTTCGAGTGGCACGAGGTGAGCTCCGCCGAGGCCGGCCGGGGCGTCGAGGACGGTACGTACTACCTCTCGCTGACCATGCCGTCGGATTTCAGCAAGCGGATCGCGTCCAGTTCGGGTGACTCCCCCGAGACCGGTGCTCTCCAGGTCCGGACGAACGACGCCAACAACTACATCGTCGGGCAGATCTCCCGGACGGTGTTCTCCGAGGTCCGCACCGCCGCCTCCACCAACGCCTCGCGTGGCTTCCTGGACCGGATCTTCATCTCCTTCTCCGACCTCCACGACGCGACGGCCGAGGCGGCCAAGGGCGCCGACGATCTGAAGGGCGGGATCAGCAAGGCCAAGAAGGGCTCGAAGGACCTCGCGGACGGGCTGAAGGACGCCAAGGCGGGCAGCGGGCGCCTGGAGAGCGGGATCGTCAAGTTGAACAAGGGCGCGGGAGACCTCGAAACCGGCTCCCGGCAGGTCGCCGACGGCACCCAGCTCCTCGCCGACAAGGTCAACGGCGTGGCCGGCGACGTCCGCCCGTTCCTGAAGGACAACGGCAAGTCGATCGGCGACACCGCCCGGCTGGTCGCCGATTCCTCGCAGACCGTACGGGACAACCTCGACGAGCTGGTGAAGGCGGCGCCCACCGCGGCGACCGCCGCGCACAAGGCCTCCGACGATCTGGCCGACGTCTACCGCACCCGCTGCACGGAGCAGCTGCCCTCCGACCCCACCGTCTGTCCCCCGCTGAAGCGCGCCACGACCGCGGCCGCCGATGTCGCGAAGGTCGCCGACGATGTGAACGTCCTGGTGAAGGACCAGACCGGGGACCTGAAGAAGCTGCGCGGGCAGCTCACCACTCTGCAGAAGCAGGCCGACGCCCTCGCCGAGCGCTCCCCGCACCTGGACGAGGACCTGAAGTCCGCCGTCGCGAAGATCAACGCGCTCAACACCGGCGCCCACAAGGTCGCCAGCGGCGCGGACGAACTGCACACGGGTCTCGCCACGGCCAAGACCGGATCCGCCGATCTGAACACCGCCGTCGGCAGGCTGAAGACGGGCGCAACCGACCTGGACGGCGGGCTGATCCGGCTGAGCGACGGTTCCGCCACGCTCGCCCAGGGGCTGAACGACGGCGTCGGCAAGATCCCGGACTACGACAAGCAGGACCGCGACCGGCGTACCGACGTCATGGCCGATCCGGTCAAGCTCGCCTCCCAGTCGCTGCACCGGGCCGCCAACTACGGCACCGGATTCGCGCCCTACTTCATTCCGCTCTCCCTCTGGGTCGGCGCGATGGTGGCGTACATGCTGATCCAGCCGCTCAACCGGCGGGCGCTCGCCGCGGGGGCCTCCGCCTGGCGTGTTGCCTTCGCCGGGTGGCTGCCGGTGGCCGCGATCGGTCTGCTGCAGGTGGCCGCCCTGATGTCCGTACTGCACTGGGGGCTGGGGCTGCAGATGGCCCATGCCGCCGGGACGATCGGCTTCCTCGCCCTGGTGACCTGCTGCTTCGGTGCGATCGTGCAGTGGCTGAACGCCCGGTTCGGTGCGGCGGGACGGATCCTCGTACTCGCGGTGCTGATGCTGCAGCTGACCTCGGCCGGGGGCACGTACCCCGTCCAGACCAGCCCGGGCTTCTTCGGTGCGATCCACCCGTACCTGCCGATGAGTTACATCGTCGAGAGCCTGCGCCGGCTGATCACGGGCGGCGGGCTGGGTCCGGTCTGGCAGGACTGCGCGGTGCTGCTGGCGTTCACTGCGGGGGCGCTGGCTCTGACCGCGGTATCCGCCCGGCGCAAGCAGGTGTGGACGCTGGACCGGCTGCATCCGGAGCTGAGCCTGTGAGCGCGCCCGGACCTGTGAGAATCGAGCGCATGGAAAGCAGTAGCAGCACGCGCCGCCAGGCCACCCGGCAGAAGCTCTACGAGGCGGCCGTCACTCTCATCGCCGAGAAGGGCTTCTCGGCGACCACGGTCGACGAGATCGCCGAGCGCGCCGGGGTCGCCAAGGGCACGGTCTACTACAACTTCAAGAGCAAGACCGAGCTCTTCGAGGAGCTGCTGCGGCACGGCGTCGGGCTGCTGACCGCTTCGCTGCGGTCCGCGGCCGAGGAGACGGCGGAACGCGGCGGTACCCGGGTCGAGGCCCTGGACGCGATGATCAGGGCCGGTCTGGCCTTCATCGACCGCTATCCGGCGTTCACCCAGCTGTACGTCGCCGAGTTGTGGCGCACCAATCGCGCCTGGCAGGCGACCCTCCTGGTGGTACGTCAGGAGGCGGTCGCCGTGGTCGAGGACGTGCTGCGCGAGGGCGTCGGCAACGGTGAGCTCAGCCAGGAGATCGACATCCCGCTGACGGCGGCCGCGCTGGTCGGCATGGTCCTGGTGGCGGCCCTGGACTGGAAGGCGTTCCAGCCGGAGCGGCCCATGGACGATGTGCACTCGGCGCTGTCGCTGCTGCTGCACGGCCGGGTCAGCGGGCACTGACACACCCTCTCCGGGGCGACGTCCGCGCACGCGGAAGCGCCGGTCGGGCAAGGCTCGATCCCTCCGAGCCTCGCCCGACCGGCGTTTCCTGCTCTGCCGAAGAGCCTTCCCCCGTGGTCCGCGGCCCTCCGTTGCGCACCCCCGTGCACCCCCGTTCCGGAAGGAGTGCGGCACCCGTTCCGCCGCCCCGTGTCGGCGGTACCGGCGCTGCGCCCCTTCCGTGCTCCCCACTCTTCCCTCTGCGCAGGTGGGAGCCCATCCGCGTACCTACTCATCTCGCCGACTAGGTACGGATACTCAGAGCTGCGCACCGGACCCCAGCCGGAGCGGCACGCTCCTGGTTACGATCGCGTCCGTGTCCGTACTCCCCCTGGTGTTCACAAGTGGCTGGGCGAGCGGGATCAACGCCTATGCGGTGGTCCTGTTGCTCGGCATCTTCGGCGCGACCGGAGTCAGCGACGAGGTGCCCGCGTCGCTGCAGCGCACCGATGTGCTCGTGGTGGCCGCCGTGCTCTTCCTGTGCGAGACGGTCGCGGACAGGATCCCGTACGTGGACTCGGTCTGGGACTCGGTGCACACCGTCGTCAGGCCGGTCGCCGGGGCTGTCGTGGCGGCGCTGCTGGCCGGAGAGAGCGGTTCGCTGCCGGAGCTCGCGGCCGGGGCCGTCGGCGGTTCCACGGCGCTGATGAGCCATCTGGTGAAGGCGGGCACCAGGATGGCGCTGAACACCTCCCCCGAGCCGTTCAGCAATATCGCGGTGAGCACGGCCGAGGACCTCGGCGTCGCCGGGATCATCACGTTCGCGATATTCCATCCACTGGCGGCGGCGGTCATCGCCGCGACCCTGCTCTTCCTCGGCCTGGTGATACTGATCTTCCTGGCCTCCCGCATCCGCCGGTTCCTGCGCCGCAGAGCGCAGCGGCGGGAGGAGAAACACCTGGCCGGGACGGGTTCGGAGCCTCGTTCGCACTGGCCTTCCGGCTGAGACCGACCGGCAGATGGGGGGTGGCCCCGCGACGCCGCCCCCCATGTGCCGGTCGGTCCGAGCTGTCGGTGCCGGCCGCTAAGGTCACTGACATGGCACGTATTGCGGTGATCGGCGCCGGGATGGGCGCGATGGCGGCGGCCGCCCGGCTGGCCGTGGCGGGCAACCGGGTGACGGTGTACGAGCGGTCGAAGACGTTCGGTGGCTCGGTCGGCCGGTATGCCCGCGACGGCTTCGCGTTCGACACCGGCCCCTCGCTGCTGCATCTGCCCGCCGTCTACCGCGACCTGTTCGTGAAGACCGGCAAGGAGCCGCTGGAGCGGTGCGTCACGATGACGCAGGTCGATCCGGCGAGCCGCCATCTCTTCGCCGACGGCACGGCGGTCTCGCTGCCGAACGCCTCGCGCGCCGGGGTGGTCGCCGCCCTGGACAGTGCGCTGGGGGCCGGTGCGGGCGGCAGCTGGGGCGGGTTCCTGGACCGGGCCCGCGATGCCTGGGACCGGTCCCGGCGGCCGCTGCTCGAGGAGCCGTTGCGCCCCGACTGGGAGGTGCTGGGCCGCGATCCGTACCCGGCACTCCGGCAGCGCCGACTGCTGCGCTCGCCCCGCCTGGCGGGCACGGTCGCGGAGGTCGGCGCCTGGGAGCTGACGGACCCCCGGCTGGCCGCTCTCCTCGACGGATACGCGTTGTCGTACGGCCTCGATCCGCAGCGCGCACCGGCGAGCGCGGCCCTTCTGCCGTACATGGAGGAGACGTTCGGCAGCTGGTACGTGACGGGCGGAATCCGGGCGCTGGCGCAGGCGGTGCACGAGCGGTGCCTGGCCCGGAAGGTGGAGTTCATCTTCGGCGCCGAGGTGGCCCGGGTCGTGGAGAGGGACGGCCGGGCAGCGGGCGTCGAGCTCGCCGCGGGCACGGTCGCGGAGGCCGACCATGTGGTGCTGGGGGCCTGGCCGCACCCGGGTCTGGTGCCGGGTCAAAGGCTCTGGCAGAGCGGTGATGTGACGGCTCAGCCACGACCGGGCAGCGGGACGGCGGTGCCGGGCCGGTTCGAGGTCCTGCTGTCGCTGCGCGGCGCCCGGCCCTCGGACGCGGTGCACCGGACGGTGGTGCACGGCGCGGACGGCGCGGCAGAGTGCGAGGCGGTGTTCGGCGGCCGGCTCGCCGCAGTTCCCACGGTGACGGTGATCCGCCCCGACGACCCCACGACCCGCCCCGACGACGCGCACGAGGCCGTGACGCTCACGGCGACGGTCGCCCCGCACGGCGCGGTGGACTGGACGGACGGTGCGCTGCGCGAGCGGTACGCCGCCACGCTGATCGAGGCGGCCGGCGCAGCCGTTCCCGGGATACGGGAGCGGGTGCTCCACGCCGAGGTGCGGACGCCCGTCGAGAGCGCGGCCGACACCGGCGCCGAGGGCGGCTCGGTGCCCGCGCCCGCGCTGGCCGGGGCCGGGGGCGCGTATCTGCATCCGGGCAACCGCACCCGGTTGCCCGGGCTCTACCTCGCGGGCGGCTGGTCGCACCCGGGCGGCGGGCTCGCGCACGCCGGGATGTCGGGGGCGCTCGTCGCCGGGCTCATCGTGGAGGGGGACGGCTTCGGCGGCTCCCGGTGAGAGGCTGTCGGGCAACCTTCGATCGGGAAGCGGGCGGGGCCTGGTGCGTGCGATCGCAAGGCGCCGGAAGGTCCTCGGACGGGGCCTCCCCTGCTCGAACGAAGCTGGTAGCTCGGGGAAGGAGCTACCAGGACGTTTCGGCAACGCTGCGAGGGTGCGTGCCAGGGCACGACCGCCCGATCAGAGGTAGCCCGACAGCCTCTGAGGGGCCCGGTGACCCTGAGGGGGCGGATGCCGGGCACGTCCGGTCGCCGCTCCGTCCTCCAGCAGCCGACGGGCTCGGCCTTCGCCCGGCGGCACGGCGCGGCCCGCCCCGTCAGTAGCGGTACTGGTCGTTGTAGCCGGTGTCGTAGCCGTTCGGGGACGGCGCGGGCTGTGCGGGCTGCTCCGGTGGCAGCGGCGGCAGCGGCGGCAGCGGCGGCGGCTGCTCGCCCTCGCGCTGCTGCGGCACCCAGACGCCGCCCGGCGGCGTCTCGGAGGCGTACTGCTGGGCGTAGGGGTCTGCCGTGAACTGCTGCTGACCGCCGTAGCTGTCCTGGCTCGCGTACGGGTCCTGCGCCCCGTACTGCGGGGAGCCGGTGGTGGTGCCGATGTACGGGTCGGAGTACGCGGCGTACTGCTGCCGGCCCGTGCCGTAGTCGTACTGTCCGGCGTAGGAGTCCTGGCTCGCGTACGTGCCCTGCCCGTCGTAGCTGTCCTGGCCGGCATACGCGTCCTGGGCGGGCGCGGTGTAGTCCAGGTACGGGTCGTAGGAGGCGTACTGGGGCTGCGACTGCTGCGCGGGCTGGGGGTCGGTGTAGATGCCGTACTGCCCGGTGTCGTCGGGCAGCGGCTCCGGCTCGTAGACCGCGGCCCCGCTCGCGGGAGCGGGGCCGCTCGCCTCGTCCTGGTCCGAGCGGTCGTACGCCATCTCCAGGTCCGACACCTCCAGCGTGGGCTCCCGGTGGGTGTCCCGGTCGCCCCCCGACCGGCGGCGACGGCTCTCGCCCGGCCTGCCTCCTATGGCCCAGCCGGTCGAGAAGCCGCGCCGGAACGAGAGCGTGACGTACGTCTGGCCGGTGGCGAACGCGATCGTGCCGACGGCGATGACGAACACGGACGGCATCAGTACGCCGACGACCACACAGGTGAAACCGCCGAAGGCGAGCAGGCGCCAGCGAAGGCGCGCCTTGTACTGCAGCAGCACCTCGCCGAGCAGCCACAACGCCACGATGCCGAACGCGATGTAGAGGACCGTCCAGCCCATGCCCGCCCCCTTCTACGGCCACCGCCCCGGGTCGTGGCGGGTACGGCCGGTCACGACTGCTTGTGCAGTCCGAGATTCTCGTAGATTTCGAGCGTCGCCGTCGAGTTGTTGAGCGTGATGAAGTGCATTCCGGGCACACCCTCGGAGCGCAGTCTCGCGCAGAACTCCGTCGCGAACTCAATGCCAATGGAGCGTACAGCGGCGGGATCGTCCTTGACGGCGAGGATGCGTTCTTTCAGCGACGACGGCAGCGACGCGTTGCTGAGCTGCGGAAACCGCTCCAACTGCTTGACGCTGGTGAGCGGCATGACCTCGGGGATGATCGGCGTGTCGCAACCCGCAGCAACCACTCGGTCACGCATACGCACATAGTCGTCCGGATTGAAGAACATCTGCGTGATCGCGTAGTCGGCGCCGGCGCGGCACTTGTCCACGAAATGCTGGATGTCGGTGTCCCAGTCGGTCGAGCGCGGGTGCATCTCGGGAAATGCGGCGACGCCGACACAGAAATCGCCGGATTCCTTGATGAGCCGAACGAGATCGGCCGCGTACCGCACACCCTGCGGGTGCTCGACCCACTCGCCCATCGGGTCGCCCGGCGGGTCGCCGCGCACGGCGAGGATGTTCCTGATTCCGGCGTCCGCGTACTGCCCGATCATGTTGCGGAGTTCGGCGACGGAGTGGTCGACGGCGGTCAGATGGGCGACCGGGGTGAGCGTGGAATCGGCAGCGATCTGCTGGGTGGCCCGCACCGTTCCGGCCCGGGTGGAGCCGCCGGCGCCGTATGTCACGGAGACGAAGCTCGGCCCCACTGCCTCGACACGGCGCAGGGCATTCCAGAGATTCCGCTCGCCCTTCTCGGTTTTGGGTGCCCAGAACTCGAACGAATACGACGTCTCGCCGGTCGCGAGAAGCTCACGCACGGTGCGTGCGTGATCTGTCCTGGTAGAAGGAGTGCCAAGGGCCATACTGAAGGTTAACCAGGGCTCGAGGCCGCCCCGACCAGACCAGCGGCAATTGCCCGAATTGACCGGTGGTTTGTCCACCCCTCGGACACTCTTCGCGCAGCCTCCGGGCGGACCCGGTCGTTCGTGGATGCCCTGCGACATTCCTGATGTGCTTGTCAGACGTCGGCGCGCGCCCTGATCCGCTTCGCGAGCCCGGCGGCGGCCGCAGCCGGGTCGTCGGCCTCGGTGATGGCCCGTACGACCACGACCCTGCGCGCCCCCGCGTCCAGCACCTCGTCGAGGTTGTCCGTGTCGATCCCGCCGATGGCGAACCACGGGCGCGCCCCGCCGAGCGAGGCGGCGTACCGCACGAGGTCGAGGCCCGGGGCGTGCCGGCCGGGCTTGGTCGGGGTGGGCCAGCAGGGTCCGGTGCAGAAGTAGTCCACGCCGGGCTCGGCGACGGCCGCGTCGACCTCGGACTCGGCGTGTGTGGAGCGGCCGATCACCACGTCCCCGCCGACGATGGCCCGGGCGGCGGGCACGGGCAGGTCCCCCTGGCCGAGGTGGAGCACATCGGAGCCGATGGCATGGGCGACATCGGCCCGGTCGTTCACCGCGAGGAGCGTGCCGTGGCGCCTGCAGGCGTCGGCGAAGACAGCGAGGTGTTCGAGCTCCTCGGCCGCTTCCATGCCCTTGTCGCGCAGCTGGACGATGTCGACTCCGGAGGAGAGCACGGCGTCGAGGAACTCGGGGAGGTCACCCTCGCGCCTGCGGGCGTCCGTGCACAGATAGAGCCGGGCGTCGGACAGCAGCGCGCGAGGCGTGGGCATGGTGCGGTCCCCCTTGGGACGGAGCGGTACGGCGGGTGGTTGCGGAGCGGTACGGCGGGGCGGCTCGATACGGCGGTACGGGCCGTGCAGAGGCGCACGGCCCGTACCCCGCGTACGGCCGTCCCGGTCAGACGGCGAGCGCCTGGGCGCGGCGCTTCACCTCCGTGCCGCGATTCTCGCTCAGCGCCTGTGCGGGGGTACCCGGCAGGGTCGGGTCAGGGGTGAAGAGCCATTCCAACATCTCTTCGTCGGAGTAGCCGTCGTCCCTCAGGAGCGTCAGGGTGCCGGAGAGGCCCTTGACCACCTTGTTGCCGTCGATGAAGGCAGCAGGCACCTGGAGCGCCCGGTTCTCACCACGTCGTACGGCGATGAGCTGGCCTTCCTTGACCAGCTGCCGCACACGCGTCACCTCGACATCGAACATTTCTGCGATGTCGGGGAGGTGGAGCCAGGCAGGGACGAGAGCATCGATCTTTGCGTCAATCTCGGTCACAGGACAAGCCTGCCATCCCGCACTGACAGCCGATACCCGGACTCATCCCTTCAGGGCCTCGCGAACCACGTCCGCGACGCGGCAACCGGACTGCTGGTCGCTGGTGATCCAGCCATGGGCGGACTCCAGGACACGCGAGTAGCAGGCTCCGGTGTCGGTGGTGCCCCGGTACTTCTCGGCCGAGGCTCCGTCCGCGGCGGTGACCACGCCGCCCGTGCGGGCGAGGTTGCCGGTCGAGTCCACGGTGTCGTCCGTGACGGCGTCCGTGCGCCACGTACGCGCGGAGCCCGTCCGGGAGGTGTCGATCAGCACACGGCGCTGGGTGACGGCGGCCCTCAGGTCGTAGTTGTTGTAGTCGCCGTAGACCGGGATGTCCATGTCGACGTCGATGGGGTAGGACCAGGCGTGCCGCTGTGCGCTGGTACGCCCGCCCGTCGTGGTCGTCACCGTGGTGGCGCCGTGGTCGCGCTGGTGCATCGTCTGCTGCTGCCCGGTCCTGGAGACCGTGTCCGTGTTGGTGTACGCGAATTCCTGCTCGACGGTGGTGGTGACCCGGCCCTTCGAGGTCTCGACATAGCCCGAGATCTTCCAGGAGCGGCCGGTCGACACGGAGACGTCCGTGGAGCCGTCCTTGCCCGGGGTCTGGACGGTCTTCACGACCGGGGTGTGGCTGAGCGTGTTGGTGGTCACCTTGCCGCTCGTGCGGGACGCGTGCGCGTCCGTGTCGAGGAAGAGCGAACCGTCGACGGTCCAGCCGTCGGCCGCACCGTACGGGGTGATGCTGATGGCGTGCGGCTTGCCGTCGGCCAGCAGACCCGCGAAGGGGGTGAGGTCGATGTCGTACGCCTCGGTCTTGAACTGGTCGATGGCCGGGATCGGGCGCCACAGGGTCGGCACGATGCCGCCGGAGTACACCACGGGGTACGGCTGGGCGAGACCGGCGGGCTGTCCGTCCACCGCGACCTGCACCTCACGGTAGGGGCCGCCGCCGCAGAGGTAGTCCGGAGCGGTTTCCGCCAGGTCGCTGGGGACCGCGTCGAACCACTGCTCGTCGCAGCCGCCCCCACGTGCGTAGACCTCCAGGCGCGCGCGGGTCAGATTGCGCGGGAAGGTGACCTCGGTGCGGGTGGAGCCGCCCTTGCCGACGTTCATCCAGGGGGCGCCGGTGGAGCCGGTGTTACCGAGCGGGACGATGCGGTCGGCCGTGGTGGCGGCCGGGTGACGCTTGTCGGCCTGGTAGTACGTGATCTTCAGGTTGATCTTGTACACGCCGGTGTACGTGTCGTTGACGACATTGCCCAGTTCGAGCTGGAGCTTCTGCGGGTCCTTGAGGAGCGGCGCGAAGTCGGTGATGTCCTTGGCGACGTGCCAGCTGATGCCGTCGTCGTCGGGCTCGGCGGTGCTGGTGCGGAAGACCTCCGCGCCACCGATGAAGACCGCGGCGAGGCGGTCGTACTGACGCCCCTTCACGCTGCCCGACCAGTCGAGGACGACCTTGTTCCACGGACCCTTGCACGTCTCGGGCGGGGTGAGCGTGGTGGTGTACGGCGGTCCGCCGAGGGTGTAGCCGAAGTCGTGGTCGACGGCCGTCACCGAGCAGTGCTTGGTGTCCGGGCGGGAAACCGGCGGCAGCGCGTCGATCGGGTCCTGGTAGTCGACAGCCGGGTTGGAACCGGGCTGGGGAGCGGTGCCCGCGTACGCCGGGGCGGCGAGTGCGCCTCCGACGAGGGCGATCGACGCCGAGGCCATGGAGATTCCGCGCAGCGCGCGGGCCCATCTGTGTCGAAACATGCGCATCCTTTGAAGAGATATGAAATGAGCACTCTAAAAGATGCACAGTGCACTAACTTTTATCCCCGCCCAAGGGGTTGTCCACATAGCGGACGTCAACGTTCGTTGCCCGTACGCCTACTGACGAGTCGCCGACTTCAGCGGTACGGACGGGTCACCGGCCCGCTCCGGATCGAGCCGCACCCCCGCCTCGATGAGCTTGCGCCCCTGCGCCAGATCGCGCGGCCGGC
This sequence comes from Streptomyces sp. NBC_00873, assembly GCF_045207415.1. Taxonomy (NCBI): domain Bacteria; kingdom Bacillati; phylum Actinomycetota; class Actinomycetes; order Kitasatosporales; family Streptomycetaceae; genus Streptomyces; species Streptomyces sp. NBC_00873. The sequence goes on along the minus strand of NZ_CP108803.1, from coordinate 6,729,706 downwards.
CCACGGCGAGGACCGCGACCAGGACGCCGTCGCGCAGCCAGCACACCGACCAGGCGGGGTTGGCGGGATCGCCGCGCCACAGCAGGGTGTCGGCGCTCCCGTGGTGACCCGCGTACTGCACGAACCGGTCGAACTGCTCGGACCAGAAGTACGGCACGGGGTCGTACGTCAGCGGCGCGGGGTCACCGTCGGCAGCGGCGCCGATGATGTTGGCGGCGGCGGTCCGCGGGCCCTGGAGGGCGTTGTCCCAGTGGTGGACGAGAAGGCGTTCGCCGTACCGGGCGGAGGGGAACGAGGCGCAGTCACCGACCGCGTACACATCGGGGAGCGAGGCGTGCAGCGCCCCGTCGGCGGTCACCGATCCGTCGGGGCCGAGCGCGATGCCGGAGCCGGCCAGCCAGCCGGTGGCGGGCCGTGCGCCGATTCCGACGACGACCGCTCCGGCCGGGATCGTGCGGCCGTCCGCGAGGATCACCCGGCCGGGTTCGATGCGGGCGACCCGGGCTCCGGTGAGGAGTTCGGCGCCGCTCTCGGCGTACCAGGCGGTCATCGGGGCGGCGACCTCGGCGGGCATGGCGCCCGCGAGGGGCCGGTCGGCGGCCTCGACGACGGTGACCTCGCAGCCCGCGGCGCGGGCCGCGGTGGCGAACTCGGCGCCGATCCAGCCCGCGCCGACGACCACGACGCCGTGCTGCTCGTCGAGGACGGGGCGCAGCCGCGCCGCGTCGTCGAGGGTGCGCAGCAGATGGACGCCGGGAACGCCCTCGGCGCCGGGCAGGACGACCGGTTCGGCGCCGGTCGCGATCACCAGCACGTCGTAGGGCACGGGTCCCGACGGGGTGTCCAGCTCATGCGCGCCGGGGCGCACACCGGTGACTTCGCGGCCCAGTTGCAGATCGATGTCCAGTGCATCGAAATCGACGTCGAAGGCGGAGTCCTCGGCCTTGCCGAGCAGCACCCCTTTGGACAGCGGCGGCCGGTCGTAGGGCTGGTGGGGTTCGGCGCCGATCAGGGTGACCGGGCCGGTGAAGCCCTGTTCCCGCAGGGCCACCGCGGTCTGCACACCGGCCATGCCCGCACCGACGATGACGATACGGCGCTCGGTCCGCCGGTCCGGCTGCTCAGTCTGCTGCTCGCTCACCTGTCCACCCTAGACCGACCGGCGATTGAGGGGGGCGGCGTCACGGGGCTGGGGCACGCACCTCGCGGCGTTGTCGTCCATCACCATGTTCCCTAAGCTCTCGGCTTCGCTCGAGCAGGGGAGGCCCCATTCGCCATGGCTCAATCCTCCGCCTTGCGATGCACGCACCCCAGCCCCTGCTTCACCCACCCCCCAATTGCCGGTCGGCCTTAAACACCTGACGGTCCGTCAGCTAGACAGTTCCTCGACCACGCTCGTCCCGCTGCCCTCCTGCGACTCCCACTCCCACCGCTCGTCCAGCCGTACGCGGCCGTCCGCGAGGTCGACGACGGTGGAGAGGCAGTGTCCGGAGGATGTCGTTCCGTCCTGCTTCAACTGGACGGAGGGGGCACCTCCCATGCCTTTGAGGCCATGGGGGAGGAAGTCGAGTCGATCGGCGGTCCTGGTGCCGACGAGATGGCCCCGGACCACGTCGCCGCCCGCGTACTCGGCCCAGATCCGGCCGTCCTCCTCGTGGTACGTGAAGCGGGTACGGGTGCCGACCTGGCCCGGCGCCTGGTCGGCGACCGGCGAGAGGACGAGTCCGTCGAGCGAACGGGCCACGATGGCTGCTCCCTTACAGGGGCCGGGGGGACGGGGTCTAGGGTGGCCACCGTAAGACACTCGCGGGAGCCCGGACGCACCGGGCTGAGAGGGAGGCTGAGCGGCCTCCGACCGTACGAACCTGATCCGGGTCATGCCGGCGAAGGGAGGGGCTGGACGCCCATGCGTTCTTCCGGGAACACATCCGTATGCGCACAAGGATCCGACGTCCTCGTCATCGGGGGCGGGATCATCGGTCTGGTGACCGCCTGGCGGGCTGCGCAGCGCGGTCTGCGCACCGCGGTCGTCGACCCCGAACCGGGCGGCGGGGCCGCCCAGGTCGCGGCCGGGATGCTCGCCGCCGTCACCGAACTCCACTACGGCGAGCAGATGCTGCTCGGCCTCAATGTCGCGTCCGCCGCGCGCTACCCGGCCTTCGCGGCCGAACTGGAGGCGGCGAGCGGCCAGGACATCGGCTTCCGCGCCTGCGGCACCCTGGCGGTCGCCCTGGACTCCGACGACCGCGCCCATCTGCGGGAGCTGCATCTGCTGCAGCAGCGTTCGGGGTTGGAGTCGGAGTGGCTCACCGGCCGTGAGTGCCGCCGGCTGGAGCCCATGCTGGCGCCGGGCGTGCGCGGCGGTCTGCGGGTCGACGGCGACCACCAGGTCGATCCCCGCCGACTGGCCGCCGCTCTGCTGACGGCCTGCGAACGGGCCGGGGTGGTCTTCCACCGCGACTGGGTGGAACGCCTCAGGGTGGCACGGGACCGGGCCGCCGGAGCCGTACTCGCGGCCGGTACGGAGCTGGCCGCCGACCAGGTCGTACTCGCCGCGGGCAGCCTCAGCGGGCGGCTCGCCGGGCTGCCGGACGAGGTCGTTCCCCCGGTGCGGCCCGTGAAGGGACAGGTGCTCCGGCTGACCGTGCCCGCCGCTTACGCACCGTTCCTCACCCGCACCGTGCGGGCCGTGGTCCGGGGCAGCCACGTCTATCTCGTCCCGCGCGAGAACGGCGAGCTCGTCGTCGGCGCGACCAGCGAGGAGATGGGCTGGGACACCACCGTCACGGCGGGCGGGGTGTACGAGCTGCTGCGCGACGCCCACGAGCTGGTGCCCGGCATCACCGAACTGCCGCTCACCGAGACCCGGGCCGGCCTTCGCCCCGCCTCCCCCGACAACGCCCCGCTGCTCGGCCCCACCACCCTGCCAGGCCTCCACCTCGCCACCGGCCACCACCGCAACGGCGTGCTGCTCACCCCCGTCACCGGTGACGCCATGGCCGAGCTGCTGACCACCGGCGAGCTGCCCCCCGTGGCCCACCCCTTCGCCCCGGAACGATTCGCACCCGCCCCCGTACCGCCCTCCGCCTCCGTACGTCAGGAGCAGCCCGCATGACCGACTCCCTTCCGCTCACCGTCTCCGTGAACGGCGATCCTCGTCCGATCGCCGCGGGCACCACCCTGGAGACCCTTGTGGCGACTCTGACGGCGGCGCCCTCCGGGGTCGCCGCGGCCCTCAACGAGACCGTCGTCCCGCGCAGCCGCTGGTCGGCCGCCGCCCTCGCCGACGGCGACCGGATCGAAGTCCTCACCGCGGTCCAGGGAGGCTGACCATGTCCGACGATCTCTTCACCCTCGGCGGCACCACGTTCGGCTCCCGGCTGATCATGGGAACGGGAGGGGCGCCCAGCCTCGACGTGCTCGAACGCTCCCTGACAGCGTCCGGCACCGAGCTGACCACCGTCGCGATGCGCCGCCTCGACCCGACCGTGCAGGGCTCGGTCCTCTCCGTCCTCGAACGCCTCTCGATCCGCGTCCTGCCGAACACGGCGGGCTGCTTCACCGCGGGCGAGGCCGTGCTGACCGCCCGGCTGGCCCGCGAGGCGCTGAGCACCGACTGGATCAAGCTGGAGGTCGTGGCCGACGAGCGGACTCTGCTGCCCGACCCGGTCGAGCTGCTGGACGCCGCGGAGATCCTCGTGGACGACGGGTTCACCGTCCTGCCGTACACCAGCGACGACCCGGTGCTCGCCCGGAAACTGGAGGACGTGGGATGCGCGGCGATCATGCCGCTCGGCTCCCCCATCGGCTCCGGGCTGGGCATCCGCAATCCGCACAACTTCCAGCTGATCGTCGAGCAGGCCCGGGTGCCGGTCATTCTCGACGCGGGCGCCGGGACCGCATCGGACGCGGCCCTCGCGATGGAGCTGGGGTGCGCGGCGGTGATGCTGGCGTCGGCGGTGACCCGGGCGCAGGAGCCCGAGCTGATGGCGGCGGCGATGCGGCACGCGGTGGACGGCGGGCGGCTGGCGTACCGCGCGGGCCGGATCCCGCGGCGCCACTTCGCCGAGGCCTCCTCACCGGTGGAGGGCCGGGCGGTGCTGGACCCGGAGCGGCCGGCGTTCTGAGCGCGCGTCCCCGGGTCCGTACGCTGCTGAGACCGACCGGCAATGGGGGGGGTGGGTGAAGGAGCGGGGCTGGGGTGCGTGCATCGCAAGGCGGAGGATTGAGCCATGGCGAATGGGGCCTCCCCTGCTCGAGCGAAGCCGAGAGCTTAGGGAACATGGTGATGGACGACAACACCGCGAGGTACGCGCCCCAGCCCCGTGACGCCGCCCCCCAATCGCCGGTCGGTCTGAAGTGCATGTCCCTGTCACGGCTCGGCTGCAGTACGGCCCCGGGATCGCCCCGGCCCGTCGGTCGTGTCCGCGGTGGCTCGTAGACTCGCTTGCGTGGATACGACCCTCCAGGACCCTCTTGTCGGGCAGCTGCTCGACGGCCGCTACCGCGTCGATGCCCGCATCGCCGTGGGCGGCATGGCCACGGTCTACCGGGCCGTGGACACCCGGCTCGACCGGGTGCTCGCCCTCAAGGTGATGCACCCGGCGCTCGCCACGGACGCCTCGTTCGTCGAGCGCTTCATCCGCGAGGCCAAGTCGGTGGCCAGGCTCGCCCACGCCAATGTGGTCGCGGTCTTCGACCAGGGTGCCCAGGGGGCGTACGTCTACCTGGCGATGGAGTACGTCGCGGGCTGCACGCTGCGCGACGTCCTGCGTGAGCGCGGCGCCCTGCAGCCGCGGGCCGCCCTGGACATCCTGGAGCCGGTCCTCGCCGCACTCGGTGCCGCGCACCGGGCGGGGTTCGTGCACCGCGACATGAAGCCGGAGAACGTCCTGATAGGGGACGACGGCCGGGTGAAGGTCGCGGATTTCGGTCTCGTACGGGCTGTGGGCGCCGTCACGAACACCACCGGATCCGTCCTGGGCACCGTCTCCTACCTCGCCCCCGAGCAGATCGAGCACGGCACGGCGGACACCCGCGCCGATGTGTACGCCTGCGGTGTCGTGCTGTACGAGATGCTGACGGGCGCCAAGCCGCACACCGGCGACTCCCCCGCCCAGGTCATCTACCAGCACCTCAACGAGGACGTCCCGGCCCCCTCGGCCGTCGTCCCCGGGCTCGCGGTCGAGCTGGACCACCTGGTCGCGAGCGCCACCGCCCGTAACCCCGAGGTCCGCCCGTTCGACGCGGTGGCCCTGCTGGCCGAGGCCCGCACCGCGCGCGCCGCGCTCACCGACGAACAACTGGACGCCGTACCACCGCAGGCCCTCGCCGAGGTGCACGACGTCGCCGAGGACCGCACGAGTGTGATCCCCCGGGTGCTCCCGGACGGTCAGGGCACCGCCCATCACACCAGTCGGCTGGAGATGCCCCCGCCGCTGCCGCCCGAGCAGGACCGGCAGGCCCGACGCGGGCCGCGGCGCGGAATGCTTGCCGCGATCGTCGCCGCGCTGCTGGTGCTCGGGGCCGGTGCCGGTGTCTGGTACATCAACTCGGGACAGTTCACCCGGGTCCCCTCCCTGCTCGGCCAGACCGAGAAGGCGGCCGGGCAGCGGCTCTCGGACTCCGGGCTGGAGCTGAAGAGCGTCAACCGGGCCTACAGCGACAGCGTCGAGCGCGGCAGGGTCATCGCCAGCGATCCGAAGTCCGGCGCCCGGATCCGGGGCAACGGTTCGGTGACGATCACCGTGTCGCGCGGCCCGGAGATCGTGAAGGTGCCCGCCGTCGAGGGCATCGCGCTGGCCGAGGCCAGGCAGACGCTGAAGAAGAGCGGGCTGGTGCCCGGCATGGTCACCAAGGAGTTCAGCGGGGAGTTCGACCGGGGCGACGTGATCCGTACGGATCCCGGAGCGGGCGCCGAGCGCCACCCCGACTCCGCGGTCGCCCTGGTCGTCAGCAAGGGCAGCCCGGTCGACGTCCCCGATGTCACCGGACTGTCGGTCCAGGACGCCACCGCCGCGCTGGACGATGAAGGGCTGAAGGCCGAGGTACTGCCCGGCCGCGTCAACTCTCCCGAGGTCGAGGGCGACATCGCGCACCAGTCCCCGGGCCAGGGTGCCCAGGTCGCCGAGGGCGACACCATCACGCTCACGGTCTCCAAGGGCCCGCGGATGATCGACGTACCGGACGTCACCGGCAAGGACGCCGACGAGGCGACGAGGCTGCTGAAGGACGCGGGCTTCGAGGTCAAGGTCGACCGCCCGTTCCTCTCCTTCAGCGACAAGATCGCCAGTCAGTCCGTGGACGGCGGCGAACAGGCCCCCGAGGGCAGCACCATCACCATCAAGACCAAGGGGCTCTAGATCCATATGCGCAACCCCGTCGGCGGCCATATCCCCGTGGCCGGCGGCCTCGCCAAAGTCGGTCTGCCCTACGCCCGCGAGATGGGGGCGGAGGCCGTCCAGGTCTTCGTCGCCAATCCGCGCGGCTGGGCCACACCCACCGGGAACCCGGCGCAGGACGAACAGTTCCGCGCCGAGTGTGCAGCCGAGTCGATACCGGCATACGTCCACGCCCCGTACCTGATCAATTTCGGCTCGCACACCGAGGCCACCGTGGAGAAGTCCGTGGACTCGCTGCGCCACTCCCTGCGCCGGGCCCGTGAGATCGGCGCCCTCGGCGTCGTGGTGCACACCGGCTCGGCGACCGGCGGCCGGCCGCGCGCGGAGGCCCTGGCGCAGGTACGGACGCACATGAGGCCGCTCCTCGACGAGCTGACCCATGACGACGACCCCTATCTGCTGCTGGAGTCGACCGCCGGACAGGGATTCTCGCTCTGCTCGCGGACCTGGGACTTCGGCCCGTATTTCGACGCACTCGACGCCCACCCCAAGCTCGGTATCTGTCTCGACACCTGCCACATCTACGCGGCGGGGCACGATCTGGCGGGCCCCGCGGGCATGAAGCAGACCCTGGACCTGCTGGTGGACACGGTCGGCGAGGGGCGGCTGAAGCTGATCCACGCCAATGACTCCAAGGACGTGGTGGGAGCCAACAAGGACCGGCACGAGAACATCGGCGCCGGACACATCGGCGAGGATCCGTTCCGGGAGCTGTTCGCTCATCCGGCGACGGCGGGAGTACCGCTGATCATCGAGACGCCGGGCGGCAAGGAAGGCCATGCGGCGGATGTGGCGCGGCTGAAGGGGCTGCGCGACTGCGGCTGACCGCGAAACCCATCGAGGAATACCCCTAGGGGGTATACGGTTCGCGGCAAGGGCCACGCGGTGGTGCACCAGTACACCCACTGAGAACGGCCCCGCACCGGGACCGTCAGGTCAGAGCTCGGGGCCTTCCCCGGGCTCTTCCTGGTAGGAGTAGCGCTGCTCGCGCCACGGGTCGCCGATGTTGTGGTAGCCGCGCTCCTCCCAGAAGCCCCGGCGATCGGCCGTCATGTACTCGACGCCCCGGACCCACTTGGGCCCCTTCCAGGCGTACAGGTGCGGCACGACAAGGCGCAGCGGGAAGCCGTGCTCCGCGGTGAGCAGCTCACCGCCCTTGTGGGTGGCGAAAAGCGTGCGGTCCGAGGTGAAGTCGGCGAGCCGCAGGTTCGAGCTGAATCCGTACTCGGCCCAGACCATCACATGCGTGACCTGGGGCGCGGGTGGCGCGAGTTCCAGGATCGTACGAGCGAGCACCCCGCCCCATTCGGCCCCGAGCATGCTGAATTTCGTGACGCAGTGCAGGTCGGCGACGACCGAGGAGAACGGCAGGGCCGAGAACTCCTGGTGGTTCCAGCAGTGTTTCTCGCCGTCCGCGGTGGCCCCGAAGACCCGGAACTCCCAGCGGTCGGGCTTGAACTTGGGAACGGGCCCGTAGTGGGTAACCGGCCAACCGCGCTGCAGTCGCTGACCCGGCGGAAGCTCGGCCTGCTCTGATTCGCGGTATTCCCGGCTTTCCGGCTGACCCATGCCTCCATGGTGACAGACAGGCAGGGGTGGTCATGACCAGGGTGCGACTATTCGGGCAACTCGTACTAAGCATGTACTTACTGGACGACTGGGGGGTGCGGTGCGAGGATGCGGCCAACGTGCCCAGTTCACCGGTTGGAAGGAGCCTCTGCGATGCAGGGCGACCCCGAGGTCCTCGAGTTCCTGAACGAACAGCTGACCGCCGAATTGACTGCCATCAATCAGTACTTCCTGCATGCGAAGATGCAGGACAACTTCGGCTGGACGAAGCTCGCGAAGTACACCCGGTCCGAATCGTTCGACGAGATGAAGCACGCCGAAACCCTGACGGACCGCATCCTCTTCCTCGATGGACTCCCCAACTATCAGCGGCTCTTCCACGTACGCGTGGGCCAGACGGTCACCGAGATGTTCCAGGCCGACCGCCAGGTCGAGGTGGAGGCGATCGACCGGCTCAAGCGCGGTATCGAGTTGATGCGCGGGAAGGGCGACATCACGTCCGCAAATATCTTTGAATCGATCCTGGAGGACGAGGAGCATCACATCGACTACCTCGACACCCAGCTGGAACTGATCGAGAAGCTCGGCGAGCCGCTCTACATCGCGCAGCAGATCGAGCAGCCTGACAGCTGAGTCCGGGACACCTGACAGCTGAGTCCGGGAGAGCCGGGTTCAGGCTGCGTCGGGGAGCCGGATGCCCGGGACCGGGCCGGGACCGATGCCCGGGATCCGTCCGGGGGCGATGCCCGGACCGATGCGGGGGGCCACACCTGGTGCGATCGAGGGGGTCTGCTCGGGGGCGTCACCGGGGGCCTGCTTCTGGTCCAGCAGTTCCCGGCGCGCGCACGCACCGCGGCCGAGCATCGCCTGAATCCGGCGGACACAGCCGCCGCAGTCGGTGCCCGCCTTGCAGGCGTTGGCTATCTGGCGGGGGGTACACGCCCCGGCGTCCGCATGTTCCTTGACCTGCTGCTCCGTAATGCCGAAACACGAGCAGACGTACATGCGGTTCACCTCCCGGCAGGATGGGTCATGGATGCCACCCCGCTGAACGGTGAGGCTAACCTAACCTTACCCGGCGCCCAGGACCGGTAAAAGTCCCGGAACGCCCTGTGGGGCACGGATCACATCGATCCGTGCCCCACAGTCGTACGTGCGCCACCTGCGGTGACGGCTACTGGTCCCGGTACATCTCGGCGACCAGGAACGCCAGGTCCAGCGACTGGCTGCGGTTGAGCCGCGGGTCGCAAGCCGTCTCGTACCGCTGGTGCAGGTCGTCCACGAAGATCTCGTGGCCGCCGCCGACGCACTCGGTGACGTCGTCACCGGTGAGCTCGACGTGTATGCCGCCCGGGTGCGTACCGAGGCCCTTGTGCACCTCGAAGAAGCCCTTGACCTCGTCCAGGACGTCGTCGAAGCGACGGGTCTTGTGGCCGGAGGCCGCCTCGAAGGTGTTGCCGTGCATCGGGTCGGTGACCCAGGCGATGACCGCACCGGAGGCGGTGACCTTCTCGACCAGCGCGGGGAGCTTGTCGCGGACCTTGTCGGCGCCCATCCGGACGATGAAGGTCAGCCGGCCGGGCTCGCGGTCCGGGTCGAGGCGGTCGATGTAGCCGAGCGCCTCGTCGACGGTGGTCGTCGGGCCGAGCTTGATGCCGATGGGGTTGCGGATCTTCGAGGCGAACTCGATGTGCGCGCCGTCCATCTGGCGGGTGCGCTCACCGATCCAGACCATGTGACCGGAGGTGTCGTACAGCTCACCGGTGCGCGAGTCGGTGCGGGTCAGCGCCGACTCGTAGTCCAGCAGCAGCCCCTCGTGCGAGGAGTAGAACTCGACCGCCTTGAACTCGGCCGGGTCCGTGCCGCACGCCTTCATGAAGTTCAGCGCGTTGTCGATCTCGCGGGCCAGCGCCTCGTAACGCTGACCGGACGGGGACGACTTCACGAAGTCCTGGTTCCAGGCGTGGACCTGGCGCAGGTCGGCGTAACCGCCGGTGGTGAAGGCGCGGACCAGGTTCAGCGTGGAAGCGGACGCGTGGTACATCTGCTTCAGCCGGTCCGGGTCCGGGACGCGGGCCTTCTCGGTGAAGGCGAAGCCGTTGACGGAGTCTCCGCGGTAGGTCGGCAGGGTCACGCCGTCGCGGGTCTCGGTCGACTTGGAGCGCGGCTTGGAGTACTGACCGGCGATCCGGCCGACCTTGACGACGGGCACGGAGGCCGCGTAGGTCAGAACGGCGCTCATCTGGAGCAGCGTCTTCAGCTTGGCCCGGATGTGGTCGGCCGACACTGCGTCGAAGGCCTCGGCGCAGTCGCCGCCCTGCAGCAGGAACGCCTCGCCCTTGGCGACGGCTCCCATGCGGGCGCGCAGCTGGTCGCACTCGCCCGCGAAGACGAGCGGCGGATACGACGCGAGGTCCGCGAGTACATCGCGCAGAGCCTCGGCATCGGGGTACTCGGGCTGCTGCGCCGCGGGAAGGTCTCGCCAGGTGTTGCCACCGGCGACGGAGGTATTGGCGTTCACGGTCACAACCACAACATTACGGGGTCCAGGGGGGCATCCATCCGTACGCTCAACAGTTGAGACGCGCGCTCGGATGAACCGGGCGTCCGATAGGGTTCGGACATGTTCGCGCAGACGCACCAGAACTGGTGGTGGACCGCTCATCCGGCGGCCCACTGATTCATCGCGCGCAACAGACCACGCGAAGGCCGCCCGAGGGGCGGCCTTCTCTGCGTTTCGGGGCCGTTCCTCCATCCGGAAGGAACACCACCCCATGCCTCATCGCACCGCATCCGTCCTCGCCCGGCTGGTCCGGGACGACTGCCCGCCGTTCGCGCTGCTGCGCAGGCGCACCCCCGGTCACGACCACGACATCGTCGAGGCGCTGATCGGCCGGGTCCGGGAGGCTGACCGGCTCGCCTGTCTCCCGGTCGGACCGCAGCCCTCGCTCGCCCTGGTGCCGTTCCGGCAGATCGCCGAGCGCGGATTCGACGTGCGCGACGACGGGACGCCGCTGTCCGTGCTGGTCGCGGACGAGACGTACGAGCTTCCGCTGGACGAGGTGCTCGCCGCGCTGCCCACCCATGACGTACGGGTCGAGGGCGGCGCCTTCGACGTCCCCGACGAGGAGTACGCCGGCGTCGTCCGGCGGGTCATCGAGGACGAGATCGGGCGGGGTGAGGGCGCGAACTTCGTCATCCGGCGCACCTTCCAGGGCGAGATCCCGGGGTTCGGGCGGACCGACGCGCTGGCCCTGTTCCGTCGGCTGCTGGCCGGTGAGCGGGGCGCGTACTGGACATTCGTCGTGCACACCGGGGAGAGGACGCTGGTCGGCGCCAGCCCGGAGGTGCATGTGCGGATGTCCGGCGGGACGGTCGTGATGAACCCGATCAGCGGAACGTACCGCTACCCCGCCGAAGGGCCGACCGCCGAGAGCCTGCTGACCTTCCTCGGCGACCGCAAGGAGACCGAGGAGCTCTCCATGGTGGTCGACGAGGAACTGAAGATGATGTGCACCGTCGGCGACATGGGCGGCGTGGTGATCGGGCCGCGGCTCAAGGAGATGGCGCATCTCGCGCACACCGAGTACGAACTGCGCGGGCGCTCCTCGCTGGATGTGCGGGAGGTGCTGAAGGAGACCCTGTTCGCCGCGACCGTCACCGGCTCGCCAGTGCAGAACGCGTGCCGGGTCATCGAGCGGTACGAGCCCGGCGCCCGCGGCTACTACGCGGGCGCGCTGGCCCTGCTGCGGCAGGAGCCGGGCGGGGCACAGACCCTGGACTCGCCCATCCTGATCCGTACCGCCGACATCGCGGCCGACGGACGGCTGCGGGTGCCGGTCGGGGCGACGCTCGTACGCCACTCCGATCCGGACAGCGAGGTCGCCGAGACCCATGCGAAGGCGGCGGGGGTACTGACCGCACTGGGCGTGCGGCCGGGACGCCCTCGGGCGGAGGAGACGCGTCCGCAACTGGCCGGCGACCCCCGGGTGCGGGCCGCCCTGGACGCCCGGCGGGACGGGCTCGCGCCGTTCTGGCTGCGGATGCAGGAGCGCACGCAGGAGCTCTCCGGCCATGCGCTGGTGATCGACGGGGAGGACACCTTCACCGCGATGCTGGCGCATCTGCTGCGCGCCTCGGGCCTTGAGGTGTCGGTGCACCGCTACGACGAGCCGGGGCTGCGCGAGACCGTACGGGCGCACACGGGCCCGGTCGTGCTGGGCCCCGGGCCCGGGGATCCGGCCGACACCGGCGATCCGAAGATGCGGCTGCTGCGCGAATTCGCCGCGGAGCTGGTGCGGGAGCACCGGCACGGGCTGCTGGGCGTGTGCCTGGGCCATGAACTGATCGCGGCGGAGCTGGGTCTGGAGATCGTCCGCAAGACCGTGCCGCACCAGGGCGCGCAGACCCGGATCGAGCTGTTCGGGCGCCCGGAGACGGTCGGTTTCTACAACAGCTTCACCGCACGCTGCGACGACGAGACGGTCGCCGAGCTGGCCGCGCACTCCATCGAGGTGAGCCGGGACGCGACCACCGGGGAACTGCACGCGCTGCGCGGGGGCGGGTTCGCGTCGGTGCAGTTCCACCCGGAGTCGGTGCTGACGCTGCGCGGCGCGTCGATCGTCGCCGAGCTGCTGGCGGGGCTGCCCGTGCCCGGCTGACCGCGGACGCGGACGGGGCTCCGGAATCCGCCGAAGCGGTCCGGGGCCTCAGAGGCCGTCGGGGCAAAACTTGCCGGGAGGGGCACCAGGTCCTGTCCGGTCGATCTTCGTGGATCAGCCTGCGGCGTCCGGTGCGGTGCATCGCAAGGCGGAGGATCGTCCTCGTACTGGGCGTACTTGGGCGACTGAAGACAACGCGGCGAGGTGCCGTGCCGGACGTCGCGGGCCCACGAAGATCGGCCGGACAGGGCCTAGTCCTGGGGAGGCCTGGGGACGAGGACGTTGTCGCTGCGGCGGCGGGCCAGGTAGTCGGCGACGTTCTGCACGGTGGCGTCGATGATCTGCGCCACGGCGTCCTCCGTGTAGTACGCCTGGTGCGAGGTGACGATGACGTTCGGGAAGGTGACGAGCCGTGCCAGGGTGTCGTCGTCGACGACCTCCAGGGACTTGTCGAGGAAGAAGAGCCCGGCCTCCGCCTCGTACACATCGAGTCCGACACCGGTGAAGCGGCCCGCCCGCAATGCGGTGACCAGGGCCGAGGTGTCCACCAGTCCGCCACGGCTGGAGTTGATCAGGATCGCGTCGTCCTTCATCGCGGCCAGGGCGTCCTTGCCGATGATGTGGTGGGTCGCCGGCAGCAGCGGGACATGGAGGCTGATCAGGTCGGACTCGGCGAGGAGCTGTTCCTTCTCGACGTAGGTCATGCCGAGTTCGGTGCAGGCGGGGTTCTCGGCCACGTCCCAGCCGAGCAGCTTCATCCCGAAGCCATGGGCGATACGGGTGAAGGCCTCGCCGATCTTGCCTGTGCCGATCACGCCGACCGTGCGGCCGCGCATGTCCCGGCCGAGGAGACCGTCGAGCCGGAAGTCGAAGTCGCGCGTGCGGCTCGCGGCGCGGATGATGCGGCGATTGACCGCCATGGCGAGCGTCCAGGCGAATTCGGCGACCGAGTACGGCGAGTAGTACGAGACCCGGGCGACCCGCAGGGCGAGACGTTCGGCGACATCGAGGTCGATGTTGTTGAAGCCCGTGGAGCGCTGGGCGATCATCTGCGTGCCGCCCGCGGCGAGCGTCTGCAGAACGCCGCTGCCCAGGTCGGCGTTGACGCTGGTGGAGATGATCTCGTAGCCCGCCGCGATGGGTGCGGTGTCCTTGTTGAGGAACACGTCCAGGCAGCGGACCTCGTGCTGTTGTCCGGCGAAGGCCTTCTCAATCAGCGGCTTCTCGTCGGACTGCACACCGAATGCCAGGATTTCCACGATTTCTCCAGAAAGACAGAGCCACGGGCCGGATAGCCGCGAATATACGGCCCGTATCCCTGGTGCGCCGCTCGCACTCAGCCGAAGAGGACGCCGACCTTCGCGTAGAGCGCCGGATCGACCGTCTTGAGCCGGGCGGTCGCATCGGCGATCGGCACCCGCACGATGTCCGTGCCGCGCAGGGCGACCATCACGCCGTAGTCGCCGTCCCGGACGGCTTCGATGGCGTGCAGCCCGAAGCGGGTCGCCGGGAGATCGGGCGCCGTTGAGCTCAGGCGTCGTCGAGTCCGCGCTCGATCGCATACCGCACGAGCTCCACCCGGTTGTGCAACTGGAGCTTGCCCAGGGTGTTCTGGACATGGTTCTGGACGGTGCGGTGCGAGATGACCAGCCGCTCGGCGATCTGCTTGTACGAGAGTCCCTTGGCGACCAGCCGCAGCACCTCGGTCTCCCGGTCCGTCAGCTGCGGTGCCTTCGGCTCGTCCGACGCGACGGGCGCGGGGTCGGATGCCAGCCTGCGGTACTCGCCGAGCACCAGTCCGGCGAGGCCCGGGGTGAAGACCGGGTCGCCGACGGCTGTGCTCCGCACGGCCTCGGTCAGCTCCTGCGTACTGGCCGACTTGAGCAGATAGCCGGTGGCGCCGGACTTCACCGCTTCCAGTACGTCGGCGTGCTCACCGCTCGCCGAGAGCACCAGGACCCGCAGACCCGGGTGGGAGCCGACGAGTTCCTTGCAGACCTGGACGCCGGGCATCCCCGGCAGGTTCAGGTCGAGGACCAGGACATCGGGGTTGGCGGCCCTCGCCCGGCGCACGGCCTGCGGTCCGTCACCCGCGGTCGCCACCACGTCGAAGCCGGACTCGGCGAGGTCGCGGGCGACGGCGTCGCGCCACATCGGATGGTCGTCGACGACCATCACCCTGATGGTCTGCTGCTCGGCGCCCGCGGTGTTCTCCGTACTCATCGACCGGATCCTGCCTTCCCCCGTGAAACCTTCGGAACCTTCAACTCGACCTCGGTGCCCTGGCCAGGCACCGAAATCAACTCTGCTGTGCCACCCAGGTCGCGCAGCCGCCCCCGGATCGACAGGGCGACCCCCATCCGGCCTTCCCCCTCGGCCTGGGCCAGCCGCCCCTCCGCGATGCCGGGGCCGTCGTCCCGGACCGTGACGATCACCTCGTCGGGCCAGTCCTCGACGAGTATCCACGCCTGGGCGTCCTGGCCGGCGTGCACCCTGACATTGTCCAGGGCGGCACTGACAGCGGCCGCGAGTTCCTTCGCCGCCGCCGGGGCGAGCAGGACCGGAGCACCGGGCTCCGCGAAGCTGACCCGGGAGCCGGCGTGCGGGGCCAGCAGGGCGCGCAGATCGCAGTCGGCCGAACCGGACGGGCCGTCCTCCCGGTCGTCGACCTCGACCGTACGGACCACCGCGCCCTCGGAAGTGTCCTCGGAGACCCGGGTGGTGGGCACCAGACCGCTGGAGACAAGGGTGCGCAGGGCGACTTCCTGCTCCCCTGCCATCCGGCCCAGCTCGGCGGCCTCGCCGCCCAGCGCCATGCCGCGGCGCTGCACCATGGCGAGGACCTGGAGCACGCTGTCGTGGATGTCGCGGGCCAGCCGCTCCCGCTCCCGGGTCGCCGCCTCGATCTCCAGGGCGCGGGCGAGGGTGCGCTCACTGGCGCGGGCGACCTCGACTACGTACCCGACGGCGATGGAGGCGACCCAGACCAGCAGCACGTTGTGGAAGGTGTCGCGGCTGGGTTCGCCGCGCTCGATGATGTTGGCGACGGCGACGAAGGTGGAGGCCAGCGCCGCCCACCGCCAGCCGCCCTTGATCGCGAACGCCAGGACGGAGCCCGCGGTCCAGATGGACGGCAGGGTCGGGCCGTCGACGTACTGGGCCTCGAAGTCGGCGAGCGGGGTGAGCAGGATGCCGGTCAGGGCGAGGACGAGGTCGGCGCCGAGGAACCGCTTGGTGCAGCTCACGGCGTTCGCGACCTTCGGGAGGGTGGCGAGAGTCCAGACCGCCATGACGCCCAGGAAGGCGACAGCCACCCAGGGCCGGTCGTACTTCTCCCGGCCGACGGAGGCCAGCAGGATCGCGTAGACCATCGTCAGAATCCGGTACGCGGTCAGCGCGCGCCACAGCGGCTGTTCGACCGACATCCGTACGACCCGCTCGCGCTTGGCCATGTCCCCCACCCCCCGGACGGACACCGACGCGGTGACGCGCCGGCTGTTCCGTCACCCTTCCGTGCCGGGCTTTCTGCCCGCGTGCTTCTCTTCCTCCGCGCGGCGCTTCGCCTCGTCCGCGATCTGGCGCTTGGCCGCGGTCGCGTAGATGTCGACGTACTCCTGCCCGGAGAGCTTCATGATCTCGTACATCACCTCGTCGGTGACCGAGCGGAGAATGAAGCGGTCGCCCTCCATGCCGTGGTAGCGGCTGAAGTCGAGCGGCTTGCCGATCCTGATGCCCGGGCGCATCAGCTTGGGGATCACCTGACCGGGCGGCTGGATCTTCTCCGTGTCGATCATCGCCACGGGGATGACGGGTGCTCCGGTGGCAAGCGCCACCCGGGCGAGACCACCGGGCTTACCGCGGTAGAGGCGGCCGTCGGGCGACCGGGTGCCCTCCGGGTAGATCCCGAAGAGCCCGCCGCTCTCGATGACCTCTATACCGGCCTTGATCGCCGCCTCACCGGCACCGCGGGCACCGGACCGGTCCACCGGGAGCTGGCCGACGCCCTTGAAGAAGGCGGCGGTCAGCTTGCCCTTCACGCCGGGCGCGGTGAAGTACTCGGATTTGGCGATAAAGGTGACCTTGCGGTCCAGCACGGCCGGCAGGAAGAAGGAGTCGGAGAACGAGAGATGGTTGCTCGCGAGTATCGCCGGCCCCTGAGCGGGGATGTTCTCCAGGCCCTCCACCCACGGCCTGAAGGCGAGCTTCAATGACCCGCCGATGGAGAACTTCATTGCGCCGTAGATCAACTCGGGTGCCTCCTGTGTGCTGTCGCATTGACCTTAACCCGTGGTGCTGCCGCCGTTCCTGCCCGGCACGGGGCCGAAGCACGGCTGCGACCGGTGACGGCCCTGGTCGGTGTCAGTCCGGTCGCGTACGGTGAAGCAATCCTTCTTGCACTCCCCCTTTCGCTCCCTTTCGAGCCTCAAGAACAGGAGACCCCGGTGCCGGTCCTTCCTGGAGCCGAGCCGTTCCGCCACGAGGGCGGAGAGGTCGGCGTCCTCCTCTGTCACGGATTCACCGGTTCGCCCCAGTCGCTGCGCCCCTGGGCCGATTATCTCGCGGAGCGCGGACTCACGGTCGCGCTGCCGCTGCTGCCCGGGCACGGCACCCGCTGGGAGGACATGCAGGTCACGGGCTGGCAGGACTGGTACGCGGAGGTGGACCGGGAGCTGCGGGCCCTGTCGGAGCGGTGCCGTCAGGTCTTCGTCTTCGGGCTGTCCATGGGCGGTGCGCTGTCGCTGCGGCTGGCGGCGAAGCACGGGGACGCGATCAGCGGTCTGGTGCTCGTCAATCCGGGCAACAAGGTGCATGGCCTGGCGGCGTACGCACTGCCGGTCGTCCGCCATCTGCTGCCGTCCACGAAGGGCGTGGCGAACGACATCGCCCGGGAAGGCTCCACCGAGATCGGCTACGACCGGGTGCCGCTGCACGCTGCGCACTCCCTGCGGAACTTCTTCCGGCTGGTCGACGCGGAGCTGCCGCAGGTCACCCAGCCGCTCCTGCTGCTGCACAGCCCGCAGGACCATGTGGTGCCGCCGGCGGACTCGGCGCGGATCCTCAGCCGGGTGTCGTCCATGGATGTCGAGGAGATCCTGCTGGAACAGAGCTACCACGTGGCGACGTTGGACCACGATGCGGAGCGGATCTTCGACGAGAGCCACTCGTTCATCGGCCGCCTCGCTCCGAGCGTCGGGAAGAAGGGGAGCACGTCAGGTGGCTGAGCACGACGCGGAGCGCGCGGGCAGCGAGGAGGAGCGCGAACCGCGCCCCACCGAGGGGGAGGCCGTGCCCGAGGACGGCGCGGGTGCGCCACACGTCCCCGGGGGTCCGGGCAAGGGTGACGCGCTCGACGAGGACGCCGCTTGGGAGGCGATCGTCGCGGGCTACGGCGAGGAGCCGCCGGACCCGCCGGGCGCCAAGCCGTTCAAGTCGATCGACGGCCTCGCGCTCCTGGAGGACAGCGAGCGCAACGTCCTGGAGCCGGACAAGGGCACCAAGAAGAAGCCGCCGGAGAAGCCGCTCGGCAGCTCGGTCGTCTTCGCCCCCGGTGTCGGGGGTCCCCGCGACTACGAGCTGGCGGAGCCGGCGGACGGCGACAGCGACGACGCGGACGACAGCGACGAGGGACACTTCATCCCCCCGGAGCCGCCTCCGCTGCCGGAGGCCGATGTCACGGCGAAGTTCGCCTGGCTCGCGGTCGTCGGCGGACCGGTGCTGATGCTGCTCGCCGTGCTGTTGCAGTGGGAGATGACGTGGTGGCTCACCACGGTCTGCATCGGCGGTTTCCTGGGCGGTTTCGTCACCCTGGTCGCGCGGATGCAGCACGACGACGAGGATGACGACGACCCCGGGCGCGGCGCGGTGGTCTGAGCCGTCTCCCCCGGATCAGGCCGAGTGGCTGTCCGGTCGTACGAGGGCCGGGCCGGCCGCCGCAGGCCCGGCGAGACTCCGGGGGTCAATGCATCTGGGCGGGCGAGGACAGGGCGGGCACCCTGAGCGCGGCCAGTACCGGCAGATGGTCGGTGGCCGCGCGCAGGTCCTGCTCCGTGACGCCGGGCAGTCCCGACGGGACTCCGCAGCCGAGGACTTCGATGCCTCTGCTCGCGAAGACCGCGTCGATGCGCAGGCGCGGATCGTGGGCCGGGAAGGTGAGCTCGCCACCCCACGGCCGGACGGACCGGCCGTCCTGGAGCCGCCCGGCCAGCAGCTGGAAGGCTTTCCCCTCCGGTGCGTCGTTGAGGTCGCCAGCCACGATGACGTGCTCGACCTCCATGGCGTCCAGCCGGTCGAGCAGTAGGTCCGCCTGGACCACGCGCTCCTCGTGGCGCAGGCTCAGATGGCAGCTCAGCAGTCCGATCCGGGTGCCCGCGATCCGTACCACCGCCGTGGCGAAGCCTCTGCGGTGCAGTCCGGGGGTGCGCGGCAGCAGCAGGTCCTCCGTACGTTCCACGGTGGCGCGCAGCGAGCACAGGAGCAGCGGCCCGGCGGCGGTGGCGCCGCCGGCGAGGACCACCAGGTCGGTGTGGGCGGCGAGCCAGGCGGCGCGCTTGCGCCAGCGGAAGAAGCGCGGGGCCTCCTGGATGAAAACCAGATCGGGTGCGCAGGCGCGGATGACGCGGGCCAGCGCCTCACGGTCGTCGCGCATCGACCGGATGTTGTAGCTGAGCACTCTGATGACGGCCGAACCGTTCGGCTCGGTACGGGAGTCGGGCAGCTCCGTCATGACCATACGGCTCACCATACGACGGACGCCCGCCGCGACCGGTGAGGGCGCGACGGGCGTCCGGTGTTGTCCGTGACGTGGTGGGCTCAGCCCTGGCGGGCCAGGTCCGCCGCGCCCACCAGGCCTGCCTTGCCACCCAGTTGGGCCGCGAGCACCTGGGCGTGCGGCCGCCACTCGCCGCCGATCAGCCAGCGCCGGAACGACTTGCGGATCGGGTCGAGGACGAGCTCGCCCTCGTCCGAGACGCCGCCGCCGACGATGAACGCGGACGGGTCGAAGAGCGAGGCGAGGTCGGCGAGTCCGGCGCCGGCCCAGCGGGCCAGCTCGCGGAACGAGTCGATCGCCACCGGGTCGCCCTGCCGGGCGGCCGCGCTGATGTGCTTGCCCTCGATGCCGTCCACCGTGCCGTCGCCCAGGCCGAGAAGGACCGCGGCGTTCTCCGGGGTGGCGTTGGCACGCTGCCTCGCGTATCGGACGAGCGCGCGCCCGGATGCGTACTGCTCCCAACAGCCCTGGCTGCCGCAGCCGCAGAGCAGCCCGTCCGGGACGACCCGGATGTGGCCGAATTCGGCGGCCACACCGAAGCGTCCGCGGCGCAGTTTGTTGCCGATGATGATGCCGCCGCCGAGGCCGGTGCCGAGCGTGATGCAGATGACGTCGTCGTGGCCCTGGCCTGCGCCGAAGCGGTATTCACCCCAGGCCGCCGCGTTGGCGTCGTTCTCGACGACGACGGGGAGGCCGACGCGCTGCTCGACCTTGTCCTTCAGCGGTTCGTGCCGCCAGTTGATGTTCGGCGCGAACAGCACAGTGGCGCGCTTGTCGTCGACATATCCGGCAGCGCCGATGCCGACCGCTTCGACCTCGTGTCCCTCGCTGGCGCCGGACACCGCCGCCGCGATCGCGTCCACGATGCCTTCAGCCGTCGGCGGGGTCGGCACCTTGAACATCGAGAGGATCCGGCCCTCTTCGTCGACCACTCCAGCCGCGATCTTCGTGCCGCCGATATCGACGCCGATGGTGAGTCCCATGAATCCCTCAGTTTCGGTCGAGCCCCGCTGTGGCCAACCGTACCCGAGCCCCGCTCCCCGCCCTATCGGTGCCGGTCAGTCCAGGTCGATGTGTTCGCCCGGCCCGCTGTCGTCGTCGCGCGGGTCGGTGGGGTCGCCGGCCTTCTTCGAGGCGCCGCCGGGGTCTGCGGCGCCCTGGGTCCAGCGGCGTTCCTGGCCTTCGACGGCGGAGCGGTAGGCGGCGAGGAGTTCGCTGCCGGCCGCGGCGATGTGGTCGAAGACGTCCGGATTGCGTTCGATGACAGGCTCGACGGCGGCCTTCGCCTGCTTGATCACCTGCTGCACGGCGCCCTGGGCGGCGACGCCGAACAGCGGTGACTGGAGGGAGGCGACCTTGTCGGCCACGGCGTCGACCAGTTTGCGGAGCTCCTCGGCCGCGGAACCGGTCGGCGGGCCGTACTCGGCGCGGCGACGGCCCTTCTCGGCTTCCAGGTCCTCGGCGCAGGCCCTGGCCCACGCGTCGTCGTCGACGGGACGATCGGTGGCTTCGCTCATGGCGGACTCCTGCGACGTGGTTGCGGACGTCGCGCGTGCGGGGGCGTGGTCCACCGCCGCATACGGGACGCGTACTACCGACGTTACCCGAACGGTGGTACGCCGTTCAGGAGGTCCGCGGCCACAGTGTGGGGTCCGGCGTGAACCGGACCCGCAGTACACCGTCCGTCAGTGCGGCGCCGGAGACGGTGCAGCGGCGCAGTCCGGACTCCAGCGGCACGATCCGGTGGAACGGGCCGACGGTCAGGAGCAGTTCGTCGCCGCGCCGGACCAGCTGCAGGTTCTCCTTGACGGCTCCGGGCAGCGGCAGGCACCAGACCAGGACCCCGTCGCCGTCCTCACTGACGGCCGGCTGCGGCGCGGCGGTCGCGTCCGGTCGGCCACGGAGCAGTTCCCGCAGCTCGTCGTGGCCGTCCGGGGCGTTCGGGTCCTCGATCCACCAGGGGTCCTGGGCGCGTCCGCCCGGCCGGTCGTCCAGCTCGACGGCGAGCCCGTCCCCCGCGAAGAGCCCGCCGCCGGTGCCCGCCGCCTCGAAGGTGGTGCAGCTCGACGAAGTGTCGAGGAGGGTGAGGTCGTCGAGCCCCTGCGGGTCCCGGCCGAGATGGGGCACCTCGCACAGGGACGCGGCCGGCACCCACTCCTCGTACCAGTGGCCGATGCACTTCTCCTGCTGGGCGGCGAGATCGGCGAACCAGGGGTCGGAGGAATGCCTGGGCAGCACCCGGTTGACGGTGAGCGTGTCGACGCGGAGTCCGTGCAGGGCGAGTCCGGTGCGGGCGGTGCGCAGGGCGTCCTCGGCGGCGGGTCCCGGTTCGGCGACGAGGCGGACCGTGGTGCCGCGGTCCTCGACCAGGGTCTGGACGGAGGCCAGCTCGGCGTCCCGGCGGGCGGCGGTCTCGTACAGCCACTGGGCGGGCATAGGGACGCCGGCGAGCTGGGCGAGCATCGGGCGCAGGGCGCGGGCCGCCTGGCGCTCCGGGGGCAGCAGGCGGCGCAGATAGCGGCGCAGCTGTTCGGGCAGGGCGAGCACGGCGAGGGCTTCGCGCAGCGGGGGCAGGTCGACGACGAGGGTGTCGTAGCCGTCCCGCGACCAGTCACCCCGGGCTGCGCGGCGCAGGGTGTGCAGCAGGGCGAGCTGGGCGCTGCCGGGGAGTTCGGTCAGCTCCTCGCCGTCGAGCCGGTTCCCGCCGAGCAGGTCGAGTACGGAGGACGCCTGGTCCTGGAGGGAGAGAAGTTCGGTACGGAAGTGCTCGCCGGAGTCGATGCGGGCGAACCAGAGTCCCTCGGTGACCTCGGTGGGTTCCGTGCCGGTGGGGAAGCCGGGTATGGCGTCGGCGGAGAGCAGCAGCGTGCGGCGGCCGCGGCGGGCCGCGGCCAGTGCGGTCGCCGCCGCGACGGTGGTACGGCCGGCGCCGCCGGGGCCGGTGACGAGGACCGTACGCATCCGGTCAGCCCCGCGGGACGGACTCGACGCGCTTCTTCAGACCGGCCAGCGCGCGGTCGATGATGACCTTCTCCGCCTTGCGCTTGATCATGCCGAGCATCGGGATCTTGACGTCGACGGTCAGCCGGTAGGTGACCTCGGTGCGGCTGCCGTCGCCGAGCGGGGCCAGTGCGTAGGAGCCGTCGATGGCGCGCAGCATCTGGGACTTGACCAGGGTCCAGCTGACCTCGTGGTCGCCGGTCCAGGTGTAGGCGAGCGTGTGGTCGTCCTTGATCGCACCGGCGTCGAGGACCAGCCGGACCTTCTCGGCGCGGCCCTGCTCGTCCTTGGCGAGGACCTCGGCTTCCTTGACCTCACCGGTCCACTCCGGGTACCGGTCGAAGTCGGCGATGACGCCCATGACGTCGGCCGGTGCCGCCTCGATCGTGATGGTCGAGCTGGTGTGTTCAGCCATCGCTGTGGCTCCTCCAGTGCGGTGTACCGGTCGGTCGGCAGAGGCCTGCCGCCAGAAGGCTATCGCGTGCGCGGGGCGCATCGTCCCAGGGTCGGGGCCGTGTGGTCACCACTCCAGGGCCCAGGGCCGGCCGGTCGAGGCGAAGTGACCGACGTTGACGCATTCGGTGGCGCCGATCCGCATCCGGCGGACCAGGGGCTGGTGGACATGGCCGAAGACGGCGTACCGGGGGCGGGTCCGGCGGATCGCGTCGAGGAGTGCCCTGCTGCCGCGCTCGAACCGGCGCGCCACCGTGTCGTAGGTCAGCTCCGGTACGTCGGGCGGGATGTGCGTGCACAGGACGTCCACCTCGCCGACCGCCTCGATCTTGGCGGCGTACTCCTCGTCGCTGATCTCGCACGGGGTGCGCATCGGGGTTCGGAGCCCGCCGCCGACGAAGCCGAAGACGCGGCCGCCGATCTCGGCTCGTTCGCCGTCCAGGACGGTGGTGCCGGGGCGGGCGTATTCGGGCCAGAGGTCGGGGATGTCGACATTGCCGTACGTGGCATACGTCGGTGTGGGGAAGGCCGCGAACATCTCGGCATACTGATGGCGCACCGCACCGACGATGGCGGCATTGCGGTCCAGGCCCGCCCAGAGACCGCGACCGAAGTCACGGGCCTCCTCGTAGCGGCGGGCGGTGCGCAGCTCGACGATCCGGTCGGCGTTCTCCACGCCGAAGAGTTCGGGGAAGATGCCGCGCGAGTGGTCGGCGTAGTCGAGGAAGAGCACCAGGTCACCGAGGCAGACGAGGGCGTCGGCGCCGTCCCCGGCCCGGGCCAGGGCTTCGGTGTTCCCGTGCACGTCACTGACCACGTGAATCCGGGTACGGCGTGCGGTGGCACCCTCGCGGCTGTTCGCTCCGGCTGGCATGACGATCACCCTAGGGCGCCGCCGACGGACTGGGTAGAGCCCGCCGGACCTGCGGATACTTCATGCTTGTCACCTGGGTGCACTACTGTGCGCGCGAGGATCACCGATATGTGTGACGCATAAGACATCTGGCCGGAACCCCCTATCCGGAACCGAGTACTGGTGGGTAACGTCCGGGCGGTCCAGTCGTGCTCACCTCACTGAGCACCCTGCCAATCCTGGACCGCAGCCGGTGCGTCACACAGAGCCGTGGCAGCGGAGCCCGATGAGGAGCAGCAGTCTTGCGCGAGTTCAGCCTTCCGGCCCTGTACGAGGTTCCCTCGGACGGCAACCTGACGGATCTCATCCGCCGCAATGCCTCTCAGCATCCCGATGTAGCGGTGATGAGCCGCAAGGTGGCGGGCCTGTGGACCGATGTCACCGCCGCCCGGTTCCTGGCCGAGGTCAGAGCCGCCGCCAAGGGCCTGATCGCCGCAGGCGTGCAGCCCGGCGACCGGATCGGTCTGATGTCCCGTACCCGCTACGAGTGGGTGCAGCTGGACTTCGCGATCTGGAGCGCGGGCGCGGTCACCGTCCCGGTGTACGAGACCAGCTCCGCCGAGCAGGTCCAGTGGATCCTCGGCGACTCCGGCGCGGTCGCGGTGATCGTGGAGAGCGACGGGCATGCCGAGTCCGTCGCCGCCATGCGCGACCGGCTGCCGGAGCTGCGCAACGTGTGGCAGATCGACAAGGACGCGGTCGACGAGCTGACCGCGTCGGGTACGGAGGTCTCGGACGAGACCGTCGACCTGCGCAGCGCCGCTGCCAAGGCCGACGACCCGGCCACCATCGTCTACACGTCGGGCACCACCGGCCGCCCCAAGGGCTGTGTGCTCACGCACCGAAGCTTCTTCGCCGAGTGCGGCAACGTGGTGGAGCGGCTGAAGCCCCTCTTCCGTACCGGCGAGTGCTCCGTACTGCTCTTCCTGCCCGCGGCCCATGTCTTCGGCCGACTGGTCGAGGTGGCCGCGGTGATGGCCCCGATCCGCCTCGGCTGCGTACCGGACATCAAGAACCTCACCGATGAGCTGGCCGCGTTCCGGCCGACGCTGATCCTCGGTGTGCCGCGGGTCTTCGAGAAGGTCTACAACTCGGCGCGTGCCAAGGCGCAGGCCGACGGCAAGGGCAAGATCTTCGACAGGGCCGCGAACATCGCGATCGCCTACAGCCGTGCGCTCGGCACTCCTCAGGGTCCGTCCATCGGCCTGAAGTTCAAGCACAAGGTCTTCGACCGGCTGGTCTACAGCAAGCTGCGCGCCGTGCTCGGCGGCCTCGGCGAGTACGCGATCTCGGGCGGTGCGCCGCTGGGCGAGCGGCTCGGGCACTTCTACCGCGGCATCGGCTTCACGGTGCTGGAGGGATACGGCCTCACGGAGACGTGCGCGGCCACCGCGTTCAACCCGTGGGACCGGCAGAAGATCGGTACGGTCGGCCAGCCGCTGCCCGGCTCGGTCGTCCGGATCGCCGACGACGGCGAGGTGCTGCTGCACGGCGAGCATCTGTTCGCGAGCTACTGGAACAACGAGGCGGCGACGGCCGACGCGCTGGCCGACGGCTGGTTCCACACGGGGGACATCGGCACCCTCGACGAGGACGGCTATCTGACGATCACCGGCCGCAAGAAGGAGATCATTGTCACGGCGGGCGGCAAGAACGTCGCTCCCGCAGTGATCGAGGACCGGATCCGCGGGCACGCCCTGGTCGCGGAGTGCATGGTGGTCGGCGACGGGCGGCCGTTCGTCGGTGCGCTGATCACCCTGGACGAGGAGTTCCTGGCCCACTGGGCCGAGGAGCACGGCAAGCCGGCCGGCTCGACGGCGGTGTCGCTGCGCGAGGACCCGGAGCTGCTGGCCGAGGTGCAGCGGGCGGTGGACGACGGCAACGCGGCGGTGTCCAAGGCGGAGTCGGTGCGCAAGTTCCGCATCCTGGCCTCGCAGTTCACCGAGGAGGCCGGTCACATCACGCCCTCGCTGAAGCTGAAGCGGAATGTGGTGGCGAAGGACTTCGCGGACGAGGTGGAGTCGATCTACCACGGCTGATCCCGCGGTTGCAGGTGTACGGGGAGGGGCCCGCACGACTGATCGACCCCTCCCCCGTGCCTTCGTATCTTCGTATCTTCAGAGCAGCGCCCTGAGATGCTCCGCGAGCAGGTCCCAGCGCCACTTCTCCTCGACCCAGGCCCGGCCCCGCTCCCCCATCCGCCGGCACAGTTCGGGGTCGCCGAGCAGGGTGGCGATGCGGTCGGCGGTCTCCTCGACGGAGCCGCCCCGCACCACCCAGCCGGTCTCGCCGTCGAGTACGGCGTCGGGGGCGCCGCCCGAGTCGCCCGCCACCACCGGCAGTCCGGTAGCGGACGCCTCCAGGTAGACGATGCCGAGCCCCTCGACGTCGAGACCGCCGCGACGCGTGCGGCACGGCATCGCGAAGACGTCGCCCGCGCCGAAGTGGGCGGGCAGCTCCTCCCAGGGCACCGGTCCGGTGAACCGCACCGAGCCGGTGACGCCGGTCTCCGCGGCCAGCTTCTCCAGCTCCTTGGCGTACGGTCCGCCGCCGACGATCAGCAGGACGGCGTCCGGCTCCCGCGCCAAAATCGCGGGCATCGCGAGGATCAGGGTGTCCTGGCCCTTGCGGGGCACCAGCCGCGACACACAGACGACGACGGGCCGGTCCGAGAGTCCGAGCCGGGCCCGGATCCGGTCCCCGCCGGAGTCCGGGCGGAAGGTCTTCTCGTCGACGCCGGGCGGCAGCTGGACCATGCGCCCGGCTGCCTCGGGGGTGAGCGCGCCGGCGATCCGGGAGCGGGTGTACTCGCCGAGGTACGTGATCGTGTCCGTACCCTCGCCTATCCGGCGCAACAGCTGGCGGGACGCGGGAAGTCGGGCCCAGCCGGCCTCGTGCCCGTGGGTGGTGGCGACCAGTCGCCGGGCACCCGCTCTCCGCAGTGCCGGTGCCATCAGCCCGAGGGGGGCCGCGGCCCCGAACCAGACGGAGGTGCAGTCGTGTTCGCGCAGCAGCTGGACCGCGCGCCGGGTCACCCGCGGGGTCGGCAGCAGCATCGTCGTCGGGTCACGGACGACGGTGAACGGCTGCTGGGCGTCGAAGGCGGCGGTGGCCGCGACGCCCTCGGGGCTCCGCTTCCAGGTGGAGGCGTAGACGACGAGCCGGCCGGGGTCCAGGCGGAGTGCCATATTGTGCAGAAATGCCTGGATACCGCCGGGTCGGGGCGGAAAGTCGTTGGTCACGATCAGGGTCTTGTCCATCGCCGCCGACAGTACCGAACGGCCCGGCTTGATGGCTCGCCCACGGTCAGGCCGTGCATCATGGCTCGGAGCCACTGGCGAAGGGGATGGGCGCGGGCATGACAGAAGCAGGCGGCACCGGCAGATTTCTCGCACCCGTCGCGGTGTGGGCGCTCACCAGGGCTGCGTTGCTGCTCTGCGTCTTCAAGGTCATCACGTTGCCGGGCCCGGACGTGACGAGCGACGTCTCGGTGATCTACCACGGCTGGTCCGAGGTGCTGAAGACCGGCACGTATCCGCTGGGCGATGTCACCTGGCAGTACCCGCCCGTCGCGGCGCTCGCCATCCTGTCCCCCGCCCTGCTGCCGTTCCTGGACTACGCCTCGGCCTTCTTCGTCCTCGCCTGCCTCTGTGACGCACTGGTGCTCGGCCTGCTGCTGTACGCGGGCCGCCGCACCGGCAGGCGGACCGCGGGCGGCTGGGTGTGGGTGGCGGGGGTGCCCCTGCTCGGCACGACCGCGTACGCGCGGTACGACGTGATGGTGACGGCGGTCGCGGTGGCGGCACTGCTGGCGGGGGTGCGGCATCCGCGGGTGCTGGGGGCGCTGGCCGCCTTCGGCGCGCTGCTGAAGGTGTGGCCGGTGCTGCTGCTGGCCGGGACCGCGCGTGGGGCGTCGACCCGCCGCTCATGGACGGCGGCGGTGGTGACGGCGGCCGGGCTGCTGGTGGTGTGCACGGCCGCGTTGCCGGGAGCGCTGGCCTTTCTCGGGTTCCAGCGCGACCGCGGCACCGAGGTCGAGTCGCTGGGGGCGCTGGTCTTCCATGTGGCGCGGCAGTTCGGCTGGCAGGGCCGGGTGGAGTTCAACTACGGGTCGCTGGAGTTCCTGGGGCCGCATGTGCCGCTGGTGAGCACGCTGGCTCTGGGGCTGAGTATCGCCGCGTTCGGCTGGCTGGTGGTGTGGCGGCTGCTGGCCCGTGACTTCGGGGTGAGCACGCCGGCCGATGCGGCGTTCACGGCGGTGCTGCTGTTCACGATCACGAGCCGGGTGATCAGCCCCCAGTACATGCTGTGGCTGGTCGGTCTCGCGGCGGTCTGTCTGGTCTTCCGGTCCAGCCGGATGGGGCTGCCGGCCGTTCTGGTGCTGGTCGCGACGGGCGTCACCCAGCTGGAGTTCCCGCTCGGGTTCATCCACGTGGTGACCAGCGACGCGCAGGGCGTGACGCTGATGTTCGTACGCAACGGTCTGCTGGTCGCGGCGACCCTGGTCGCGTCCCGGCTGCTGTGGAAGGAGACGGTGCCCGCGCCGGTCCGCCGGGACCGGCGCCGGCTGCCGGTCCACTCGTCCGCTCCGGCGGGGCAGGTCAGCCGAGACGGGACCGCAGATACTCCCGCCAGCGCGCCGTGAACTCCTGCGGGGTCGTGCCGAGCACGTCCTGCATCGCCTGCTCCACCGCTCCGTCCCGTCCTGAGTGCCCCCCGACGGCCCGGTAGAAGGCGAAGAGCTTCTTCTCGCCCCAGTGGTCGGCGATGAGTGCGCAAGCCAGCCAGCCGCCCTCGTACGCCCTTGCGAGGCGCCCGGAGTCTCCCGTGAACCCGAACTCCTCGTCGGCGGGCAGTTCGGCGGGCAGCTCACCGCGCCGGACCGCGTCGGCCAGTTCGGGCGCGACCTGTTCGGCGGTCCGGTGCTCGGCGCGGTAGGCCGCCCAGTCGGCGAAGCCCTCGGAGAGCCAGGTCGGAGTGGACGCGGAGGTGCGGGCGCGGGTGGCGACATGGGCGGTCTCGTGGGTGAGGACGATCCGCTGCCCGAACGTGCCGAGCGTCGCGTACGCCTGAGGGTTGACGATCACCCGGTCCGCGGGCGCCCGGCCGCCGGTCTCACCGGTGGTGACGGCCGCTATGCCCCGGTAGTTCGCCGCCGGTGACCCCAGCAGCCCGGCCATGTCGTCGATCGTCTCCGGTACGAGGACCACCACGCGGCCGGCCCAGCGCTCCGGCCAGGCGGCGGAGACGGCGGGCACCGCACGGTCCGCGGTGCCCGCGATCGCGCGGAGCTCCGTCGTTGTCCGCCCCACACCGAGGACGAGACTTCGCCTGCCCCGTACGACCTGGACGTCGCCCTGCTGCCACAGCTGCGGGCCGCCGTCCCGGCCGGCCCGGTCCGCGGTGATGTACCAGCGGCCGTCCGCCGGGTCCCGCTCCAGGTCGAGCACCCGGTCCGCGGTGACCGGAGCACTGTCGTAGCCCGCGATCCGGTAGCGCAACTCGACGTCGGCGGTGGCCCGGTCGGCTCCGCGCCTGCGCACGTCCGTCACCTTGTACGCCCATGAGCTCAGCGGCACGTCGGCGAGATGGGCCAGCTCCCGGCGCTGGGCTGCCCGCAGCCCGGTGGCCCCGGGGGCGAGTGCGGCGAGGAAGCGGTCCGGGTCGTGGTCCAGGACTGCGGCGGCGCGGCGGTCCAGGGTGGCGCCGACGGCCCGGACGATGGGGTCGGGGGTGGCGGGGGCGGGGGCCGTGCAGGCGGACGCGAGCAGCAGTCCGGCGAGCGCCGCGCCCGCCGCGCGCCGCCGTCCGTCATGTCCCCGCCCTGCGGTGCGCCCCTGATCAGCCACGTGACCGAGGGTACGGGCCAGAGGCTGTCGGGCTACCCCTGATCGGGCGGTCGTGCCCTGGCACGCACCCTCGCAGCGTTGCCGAAAGGTCCTGGTAGCTCCTTCCCCGAGCTCTCAGCTTCGTTCGAGCAGGGGAGGCCCCGTCCGAGGACCTTCCGGCGCCTTGCGATCGCACGCACCAGGCCCCGCCCGCTTCCCGATCGAAGGCAGCCCGACAGCCTCTCAGACGCGGGTCACCGAGGAGACCGGCATCATGCCGACCGGGTCGTAGCGGACCGGAGCACCTGGGTGCGGGGCGTGGATCACCTGCCCGTTGCCCACGTACATCCCGATATGGCCGGCGTCCGAGCGGTAGGTGACCAGATCGCCGGGACGGGCCTGGGAGAGCGACACCATGTGGCCGGCGTACCGCTGCGCCTGCGAGGTGCGCGGCAGGCTGACACCGGCCTGGCCGTACGCCCACTGCATCAGCCCGGAGCAGTCGAATCCGGCGGGTCCGTTGGCGCCCCAGATGTACGGGAGTCCGACGGCCCGGCGGACGGCCATGACGGCGGCCGCCGCCCGGGACGAGCCGGCCGGCAGATCGGCCAGGGCGGAGAACGAGGCGTCGCGGCCGGAGCGCGAGGCGCGATCGAAGGCCGCCCGGTCCGCGGCGGGCAGCGAGGCCAGCAGCTGCCGGGCCTGCCGGAGCTTGCCCTCGACGGTCCGTTTGTGCCGGGTGGCGGCTGCCTTGTTGCGCTCCAGGCCGGCGAGCGAGCGGGCGGCCTCCGCACGGACCTGAGCGAGGCCGCGCCGGGCGTGCTGGAGTTCGTGCAGGGCGGTGGTCTGACGGGCGTTCAGCCGGTCCAGGGTGGCTGCCCGGTCGAGGTAGCTGTCCGGATCGGCGGAGAGCAGCAGGGCGAGCGAGGGGTCGATGCCACCGGAGCGGTACTGCGCGGCGGCGGCCGAACCGAGCGCCATGCGCATCCGGTTGATCCGTTCCTGACCGCGGGCCGCCCGTTCCCGGGCCCGGTTCAGCTCGCCGCGCAGCCGGTCGGCGTTCTCCCCCGCCTTGTTGTACTGCTCGGTGGCGTGCTCGGCCTCGCTGTACAGCCGGTCGATCTCGGCCCTGGCGGTCCGGGGCGTGCCCTTCGGGTCGGCGTGCGCGGCTGCCGCCCCGAGCGTGGCGGCGGCGGTCGCCGCGGCCGCGGACAGGACTGTGACCCGGACGCTCCGGTTGACGCCGGGCTGTGTGGAACGGCGATGGGACACCACAGGACGCCGCACTCCCTTCCGCTGTACGCAGACGTACGCGGCCCCCTGCCGCCCGGGACGGGCGGACCGACGGACGGGAGCCGCACAGCAGGCAGAGAGTAGTCGGGCGACTACGGAGTGCACGAACGGCCGCGCCAGATGGGTGCAGGTCACGAACGACGGCGCCCCGCCGGTGACCTGTGGTCTCCGGCGGGGCGGGCTGTCTGTGCGGGGCGCGGTAATTCGCCCGTTCGGGCGTCGTCAGATACGCACGCCGACCTGGAAGCTGCCGATGGTGTTCATCGACTCGTAGCGGACCACCGCGCCCGGGTACGGGGCGTGCAGAACAGTGTTGTTGCCCGCGTACAGAGCCACGTGCGACGTGCTGTTGAAGAAGACGAGGTCACCCGGCTTGAGGGCGCTGCGGCCTATCTGCGTGCCATCGTTGATCTGCGTGTACGTGGTGCGGGTGATGTGGACGCCGGCCTGGGCGTAGGACCACTGGGTCAGGCCCGAGCAGTCGTAGGAGTTGGGGCCGGTGCCGCCGGAGACGTACGGCTTGCCGAGCTGGGTGGCGCCGGCCCTGAGGGCGGCGGCGCCGCGGGCGGAGGCGGGAACCTCGTTGCCCAGGTCGACCCGGTCGCCTGCGGCGCGGCTGGCGCGCTGGTCCTCCTCGGCCATCTTGGCGCGCTCGGCGGCGGTCAGGGTGTTGAGCAGGCGCTGCGCCTCGGCGAGCTTGCCCTGGAACTTCTTCTTGTTCTCGCCGAGCGTCTTGCGGACGTCCGCGAGGTCGCCCAGCTTGTCCTGGGCCTCCTTGCGCTGCTGCGCGAGGGCCCGCTGCTTCTCCTGGATCTTCTCCAGCGACTCGGTCTGCTTGGCCGTCAACTGGTCGAGGGCCGAGGCCTCGTCGAGGAAGGTATCCGGGTCTGAGGCGAGGAAGAGCTGCACGGACGGGTCGATGCCGCCGGAGCGGTACTGCGCGGCGGCGAGCGAACCGAGGCCGCTGCGGAGCGTGTTGAGCTCCTCCTGGCCGCGGGCCACCTTGTCCTGCAGCGCTCCGACCTGCTTTTCGAGCTTCTGCTGCTGCTCCTTGGCCCCGTTGTACTTCTCGGTGGCCTTCTCCGCCTCGTGGTAGAGCTTGTCGACCTTCGCCTTGACCTCACTCTTGGTCGGCTTGGGGTCGGCGTGGGCGGCCTGAGAGGTCAGGGCCACGGCCGCGGCGGCGGTCGCGGTGAGCACGGTCACACGGGCGCGGCTCGGCTGCTTGGGACGACGGTGGGACGCCACGAAGGCGAGCTCCTTCTTCCTCGAGCCGCCTACCGGGCTGTGGGGGGAACTGAATCCCCGGCTCCGTGCACGTCACGGACTCGGCGGTTCCTTCGCTGCCACCCCGGATGGGTGATCAACCGTGCGAAGGTTCGAAGCCCGACCCTAGTGACCATCTTGTGATCAGTTCAAATCCTCACAAGAAAAATCTCGCCACAACCGCCACTTCTTTATTCTCATCACACAGGGTGTAGCGACGACTTGACGGTACGTTCCCCGATTTCCGACAAGTGGCCACAAGGCGCGTCAGACGCGCGAAAGCCGCTTCAGGAGCAAGACGGACGCAACGGGCCTGGCCCCCGCCTTCGCCACGCCGTCCGCCACTTCACGGTCGGTGGAGACCACCACGACGGGCCTGCCCTGCGGTTCGGCGCGGGCGAGCTGGCGGATGAGTTCGTCGGCGGTCACGCCCGGCTTGCTGAACAGCACGCGCACCCCGCGCGGAGGTGCGAGCAGTACCGGAGCGGCCAGTTCGGCCCCGTCGAAGACACAGGTCATCTCGGCGCCCGACTGCGCGGCGAGCACCGCGAGACCGCCCAGCAGCCGCAGCCGCTGCTTCTCCAGCGGCAGCTGCGGATAGCCGGTCTTGGTGACGTTGTAGCCGTCCACGATCAGATGCGCCTGCGGCAGCGCGAGCAACTGGTCGAGCAGGGCCGGATCGGTCTCCGAAAGAGCCCTGGTGGCAATGTCCTTGGGCGACATCGCGCCGGGCTCGACCGCGTCGACACTGTCCGCGGGGCGGATCGAGGAGGGAGGGAGGGCGAGTTCGCGGCGCAGCCCCCGGGCCGCGTCGAGCACCGTGTCGAGGAGCAGCCGCAGCCGCATGTCCTCGACCGAACGCCCCTCCCTGGAGGCTCTGCGGCTCGCCTCGACGGACGCCTCCGCCTCACCGAGCCGAGCCCGCAGCCGCCGGGTCTCGCTCTCGGCGGCGGAGATCTGGGTGGCCGCCTCGGCCCGCAGGGTGTCGGCCTCGGCCTTGCCGCGGCGCACCGCGGCCTCGCCGCGCTTGACCTCGTTGAGGGCGGAGCGGAGTTTGCGCTGCAGCGAATCGGCTTCCTTGCGGGCCGCGTCGAGTTCGGCGCGGAGCCGTTCGGTCTCGCTCCTCGTCTGGGTCCGGGCCTGGGCAAGCTCCTCGCGCAGCCGTTCCAGCTCGCGCCGGCTCTCCTCGTCGGCCCGCTCGGCGTCGGCGCGCTGGACCTCCTCGCCGGCGGTGGCGACCAGTTTCACCCAGCCGACCGGGCGCAGCACATAGGCGGCCGCGGCCACATCGACGGGATCGGCGGCGGCCGGCGGCGATCCGGCCTCCACGGCAGCTGCCAGCTCCGGCTGGGACTCCCGGAGCCGTTCGCCGATGCGCTGACGGAACAGGGTGTCATTCTCCAGGGCGGCCGCCATCGCGTTCCCGGCGAACTTGGCGCGCCGGGTCGGGGTGAAGCGGGCGTACTGCCTGAGCTGGGCCGGGAGTTCGGTGACCGTCAGGCCGCCGAACGCGTCCGAGACCAGCGCGACGACCCGCCGCCGTACGCCTTCGGGCAGCGGGCGGTCGAGCGCCTCGACGGCGTCGCCGGCGCCATCGGCCGACTCGGCGCCGCTATCGGGCTGCTCCACGATCCGTCACCCCAAAATGTCTGTCCGCACGGCCCCGTCAGGAGTCGGCACCCGGCCTGTCGACTAGTTCGATCTGGTCCACCGCGTTGCACCAGCGGCAGCGGACCGACTCGATGGTCTCACTGACCACCTCGCGTTCCTCGACGGTCGACTCACCGGCCAGGTCGAGATGGACGTATTCGACGACCTTGGAGGTGCGGGTCACGTCGAAGCGGGTGAGATTTCCGCAGAGCGTGCAGCGCCAGCGGGTCCCGTCGGTCGGCTGGGGAACCGTCGTCATCGTTGCGTCCTCTTTCGTCGAGCGTCGTGCTGCTGCCTGCACAGGATCTCGCGGTGCGCCGTCGAACTGCGGATGTCCTGCTGCAACCCTACGGCCTTGCACATACCCATAGACACGGCGAGGCGGTCCGTTGGACACGGCGAGGCGGTCTGCCCCGTTCCGTCACCTTGCGTCATGCTCTGTTCATGATCGATCGGCGGGCCGCGAGAGGCGGAGTGACCGGCAGGCTCCTGCGCGCTGCCACGGCGGCCGGTGCGCAGGTGACGTATGCCCTCATCGCCCTGTGCTGCGCCGTCTTCCTGATCAGCCCGCTCTCCGGCTTCAACCCCACACACGGCACCGCCGACACCCTGCTCGCCGCCCAGGCCGGGTACTTCGAGCGCTGGGGGGTGATCCCGAGCGAGCTGTGGGCGGGCTCCGCGCAGGCCCTGCTCACCCCGCTGACCGCACTGTTCGTGCACGGTAGCTGGCTTCATCTGCTCGGCAACATGCTCTTCCTGTACGTGTTCGGGGCGATGGCCGAGGAGCGGATGGGCCGGGCCGAATTCGCCTTCTTCTACCTCGGCTGCGGCTATCTCGCACTGCTGGCGTACGCGGCGGCACACGCGAACTCCGACCAGACCCTCGTCGGCGCATCAGGGGCGATCTCCGCGGTGCTCGGGGCGTTCCTCTACCTGTTCCCCAGGGCGCGGGTGACCAGCCTCTTCCCGTTCCTGCTCTTCCTTCCGCTGCGCTTTCCCGCCTGGATCGTGCTGATCTTCTGGTTTGTGCTGCAGTGGATGGCGGCGCGGGGCGCGGGCAGCGGTCCCGGGGTGGCGTATCTCGCCCATGTGGTCGGCTTCGTCTGCGGCTTTCTCTACGCCTGGGGACGCTACCGCCGTGGGGCTAGAGTGAAGGCTCCAGCCACGGCCACCGAGGGAGAAAGCCAGCCGTGATCACCGCGATCGTGCTCATCAAGACCAGCGTGGACCGGATTCCGGAGATCGCCGAGGCCATCGCCGCGCTGGACAATGTCAGCGAGGTCTTCTCGGTCACCGGTACGTACGACCTGATCGCCATGGTCCGGGTGGCCAGGCACGACGACCTCGCCGACGTCATCCCCGGCCGGATCAGCAAGATCCCGGGTGTCGAGGGCACCGACACCCATGTCGCGTTCCGTACGTACTCGCAGCACGACCTGGAGGCGGCCTTCGCCATCGGTCTCGACGCGTAGGTTCGCGTCACACTTCGGCCGGGGACGGGCAGTGCTGCCCGTCCCCGGCCGAAGTGTGACGGGCCCGTCAGACCTGCGCCGCGCCCCGGTCCGGGACACAGCGGCCGTCCTCGGTGCGGTACGTCCACCGGGCGCCCCTGCTCACCAGTTCCTTGACCGCGCGGACGAAGCGCTCGATGTGCTCGTCCGGCGTACCGGCGCCGAAGCTGACCCGGATCGCGTTCAGCAAGGGGGTCCCCCCGGTCGAGTCCGTTCGAGACTGGGGGAGCTCGCCCGGCTGGGCCTCCGGCGCACCGCACTCGCCCGGGTCCTGCGGGTCGCTGCCCAGCAGGGTGCGGACCAGCGGGTGGGCACAGAACAGTCCGTCGCGTACCCCGATGCCGTATTCGGCGGAGAGCGCCGCGGCGAAGTGCGAGCTGTTCCAGCCCTCCACCACGAAGGAGATGACGCCGACCCGCGGGGCGTCGTCGCCGAACAGCGACAGCACCTTGACCTGGGGGACCTCGGCGAGGCCTGCGCGGACCCGGGTGACGAGCTGCTGCTCACGGGCGACGAGCCGGTCGAAGCCGGCCTCGGTGAGCGCCTTGCAGGCGGAGGCGATGGAGTGGACGCCGATGACGTTGGGCGAACCGGCCTCGTGGCGGGCGGCGGTCGAGTGCCACTCCACGTCCACTCCGCCGTCGGTGCGCCGGGCGACCTTCCGCGAGGCGCCGCCACCCGCGAGGTACGGCTCGGCGTCCTGCAGCCAGTCGGCGCGGCCCGCGAGAACACCGGAGCCGAACGGCGCGTACAGCTTGTGTCCGGAGAAGGCGACCCAGTCGACGTCGAGCCCGGCGATGTCCACCGGGTGGTGCGGGGCGAGTTGCGCGGCGTCGAGCACGATCCGGGCGCCGTGCGCGTGAGCGGCGGCGGCCAGCTCCTTCACCGGCCACAGCTCACCGGTGACGTTGGAGGCGCCGGTGACGCAGACCAGCGCCGGACCAAGGGGGCCTCCCCTGCTCGAACGGAGTTGAGAGCTTGGGGAAGGGTCGCGGTCGGCGAGCGCCCGCTCCAGCGTCTCGACGGCCTCGGCCGGGGTGCGCGGGGCGTTGAGGTAGGTGACGCGGGCGTCGCGCCAGGGCAGCAGCGAGGCGTGGTGCTCGGTCTCGTACACGAAGACCTGGCAGTCGGCGGGGATCACCGCGGCGAGCAGGTTCAGCGAGTCGGTCGTCGACCGGGTGAAGATCACCTGGTCTCCCTCGGGGCGGCAGCCGAGGAACTCCGCGACGGTCTTGCGGCTGTTCTCGAACAGGTCCGTGGAGAGCTGCGAGAGGTAGCCGGCGCCACGGTGGACGCTGCCGTAGTACGGGGCGTACGCGGCGACGTCGTCCCACACGCGCTGCAGGGCCGGGGCGCTGGCCGCGTAGTCGAGGGCGGCGTACGTGACTTCACCACCGGTCACCAGAGGAACGGTCACATCCCGCCCCAGAACGGGCAGTGGGGTACAAATGGACTGGCCGGAGGCAGCGGTGCAGACAGACATGGCGAACTCCCGTAACAGGCAGGCGAATTCACTGCGCCGGCGGACACGCGGCAGCGCAGGAAGCAGAAAAGGGTGTGCGGAGAAGGGCCTTGGGCCCTATCGCATTCGCTTGCTCACAAGAGGCTCCTTGAGGACCAGGACCCCAGGGATGTGACATTCAGAGATGTCGAGGGGTCCGCGCTTGCCGCAGACCTCGCTGCCCACGGCCTGGTCTTCACCCGGGGCACCCCGCCACGGACGGAGGGTTGCCGGACAGCGGGCCGGGGCCGTAGTCGCTGTCACTCATGACCTGCCCAGCATCCTGCCATACGTGCGCCGACGCGCAAGGCGCAGTCCAAGATCTGGACTGCGCCCTGTGCCGTATTTCCGTACGGTCAGGTGTTGCTGACCGCCACCCAGCGCTCCAGCGCCGCCCGGGCCGCACCCGAGTCGATGGACTCGGCGGCCTTCGCCATTGCGGCGGCGAGCTGCTCGTTCAGCGTGCCCTCGCCCGGGTCCAGCGCCACCAGCGCCGCCGCCGAGTTGAGCAGCACCGCTTCGCGTACCGGACCGGTCTCACCGGCCAGCAGCCGGCGGGCCACATCGGCGTTGTACGACGCGTCGGCGCCGCGCAGCGCCTCGACGGGGATCAGCTGCAGACCGACGTCGCGCGGGTCGAACGCCTCCTCGCGCACCTCTCCGTCGCGGACCACCCAGACCCGGGAGGTCGCCGTGGTCGTCAGCTCGTCCAGACCGTCGTCGCCGCGGAAGACGAGCGCGGAGTTGCCCCGCGCCGCGAGCACGCCCGCGACGATGGGAGCCATCTTCGGATCGGCGACACCGACGGCCTGGGAGCGCACCTGCGCCGGGTTGGTGAGCGGCCCGAGGATGTTGAACGTGGTCGGCGTGCCGAGCTCCTTGCGGGCCTTCGCCACGTACCGCAGGGCGGGGTGGAACTTCACCGCGAAACAGAAGGTGATGCCGGCTTCCTCCGCCACCTCGACGACACGCTGCGGGGTCAGCTCCAGGTTGACGCCCAGCTTCTCCAGGACGTCGGAGGCGCCGCTGGCCGAGGAGGAGGCCCGGTTGCCGTGCTTGACGACCTTGGCGCCCGTGCCCGCGACGACGATCGCGGACATCGTGGAGATGTTGACCGTCTTGGCGAGGTCGCCGCCGGTGCCGACGATGTCGACCGTGCGACCCGGCACGTGGATCGTGGTGGCGTGCTCGTACATCGCGCGGACGAGTCCGGTCACCTCGTCGACGGTCTCGCCCTTGGCCCGCAGGGCGACGGCGAAACCGGCGATCTGCACGTCGGTCGCCTCGCCGCTCATGATGCTGTCCATCGCCCACGCGGTGTCGTCGGCGGTCAGGTCCTCGCCACGCAGCAGCGGGTTCAGCACGCCCGGCCAGGAACGGGCCGCCACGCTGCCGCCGCCGACCGGGGTCACAACGTTCATGGTCCGCTCCTGGGGTCCATTGCCGATAAAGGGGTTGCACCCCACCCTATCGAGCCCCACGGACAGCGAAGAGCCCCGTCCATCGAATGGACGGGGCTCCTGCTGTGGCGATCAGTTCAGGTGATCAGTGGTGGCCGTGGCCGCTGGTGATCTCCTTGTACTCCTCGGCGGTGGGCTTGTCGATCTGGTTGTGCTCGCCGAAGTAGCCCTTGCTGAGCTTGGCCCGCAGCTTCTGCATCGCGGGCACCTTGCGCTCGACACCGTTCTCGTCGACCGTCGGGCCGATCTCGACCGGCTTGTACTGCTCGTGCGCGGTGAGCGTGTGCAGCTGCACGGGACCGAGCGGCTCGTGGATCTCGACGAACTCACCGTGCGGCAGGCGCTTGATGATGCCGGACTCGCGTCCGTGCAGCACCTTCTCCTTGTCCCGGCGCTGAAGGCCGAGGCAGATCCGCTTCGTCACGATGAACGCGACGACCGGCCCCACGAAGATGAAGATCCGGATGAACCACGAGATGGCGTTCAGCGAGAGGTGGAAGTGCGTGGCCCAGAGGTCGTTGCCACCGCCGATGAAGACAATGACGTACTCGGTGATCCAGGCGACGCCGAAGGCCGTCCGGGTCGGGGCGTTGCGCGGGCGGTCCAGGATGTGGTGCTCGCGCTTGTCCCCGGTGACCCAGGACTCGACGAACGGGTAGACCGCGATGATCGCGAGCACCAGTCCGAAGACCATCAGCGGGATGAACACGCCCAGGACGAGCGTGTGACCCCAGAGGTTGATCTCCCAGCCCGGCATCACTCGGATCAGACCCTCGGCGAAGCCCATGTACCAGTCGGGCTGGGCGCCGGTGGACACCTGGTCCGGGCGGTACGGGCCGATGGCCCAGATCGGGTTGATCGAGGCGATGCCCGCGATGACGGTGATGACACCGAAGACCAGGAAGAAGAAGCCTCCGGCCTTCGCCGTGTACACCGGCAGCAGCGGCATGCCGACGACGTTCTTGTTCGTCCGGCCGGGACCCGCGAACTGCGTGTGCTTGTGGTAGAAGACCAGGATCAGGTGCGCCACCAGCAGGCCGAGCATGATGCCCGGCAGCAGCAGGATGTGGATCGAGTAGAACCGGGCGACGAAGTCGTGACCGGGGAACTCTCCGCCGAACAGGAACATCGAGATGTACGTGCCGACGATCGGCACCGACAGGACCGCGCCCTGGGTGAAGCGGACACCCGTACCGGAGAGCAGGTCGTCCGGGAGCGAGTAGCCGGTGAAGCCGGTGAACATACCCAGCACGAACAGCAGGAAGCCGAACAGCCAGTTGATCTCACGCGGCTTACGGAACGCACCCGTGAAGAAGACGCGCATCATGTGCACGAACATGCCGGCCAGGAAGATCAGCGCGGCCCAGTGGTGGATCTGGCGGACCAGGAGACCACCGCGGACGTCGAAGCTGATGTCCAGCGTCGAGGCGTAGGCCTCGGACATCCGGATGCCCTGCATCGGCTCGTACGAGCCGTGGTACACGACTTCGTTCATGCTCGGGTGGAAGAACAGCGTCAGATACACACCCGTGAGGATGATGATGATGAAGCTGTAGAGGGCGATCTCACCGAGCATGAAGGACCAGTGGTCCGGGAAGATCTTGCGCATGTTGGCCTTGGCCAGGGAGTAGATCCCGAGCCGGCCGTCCGCCCAGTCGGCCACCCGCTCACCGGCGGGCGCCTTGCGCTTAGTGTCGGTCACAGTACTCATCCGCGCTCCCAGAAGGCAGGACCGACGGGCTCTTCGAAGTCACCGAGCGCTTCGAGGTTGCCCTCGGTGTTCACACCGATCCGCAGCTGCGGAAGGGCGTGACCGGCCGGACCGAAGATGACGCGGGCGCCGTCGGAGAGGTCGAAGGTGGACTGGTGGCACGGGCAGAGCACGTGGTGCGTCTGCTGCTCGTACAGGCTGATCGGGCAGCCGACGTGGGTGCAGATCTTCGAGAAGGCCACGATGCCCTCGTGGGCCCACTCGCGCTCGCGCTTGTCCTTGATGTTCTCCGGCTGGATACGGATGATCATCAGCGCGGCCTTGGCCATCTGGTTCTGGAAGTCCTCCGCGTCCTCATTCAGGCCCTCGGGCATGGCGAAGGTCAGCGAACCGACGGCGACGTCCTCGGGACGCAGCGGCAGCATCGTGTTCATGTTGATGAGCTGCTTGCCCTTGGCCCACAGGGTGTTGCGGAGCTTCTTCTCCGGCAGCGGACCGAGGTCGCGCAGCAGCACCACACCGGAGAGCGGCACCAGGGCCAGCGCACCGAACATGGTGTTGCGGATCAGCTTGCGCCGGCCGAGCGCGGACTCCTCGGCGCCGGCCGCGAAGTCGGCGAGAACCTTCGCCCTGGTCTCGGGCTCGGCCGCGATGGCGTGGCGGTCGTCGGCCACCTCCACGTCGGACATCAGCGTGCGCGCCCAGTGGACGGCGCCCGCTCCGATCGTGAGGAGGGCCACGCCCAGGGTCAGACCCAGGGAGAAGTTGAGCGCGCTCACGTGACCGATCGGCCAGATGAACACGATCTCGTCGACCGGGAAAATGACGTACGAGGCGATGAAGGCGACCGTCGCCACCATGGACAGCAGGAACAGGAGCGCGACCGTGCGCTCCGACCGCTTCGCGGCCCGTTCGTCGATGTCCTGGATGCGCGGCCTGTGGGCCGGCAGCCCCGGGTCTGCGAACGGGTCGTCCGCGATCTTTACCGCGGTGTGCGCGGTGCCCTGCTCAGCAGGCAGGTTCTCTTCTGGAATCTCTTGGCTACTCATGACTTCTTGGCCTTAGCGGTGTGGGCCGCGACCCAAACGGCAACTGCGATCAGGGCGCCGAGACCGAAGATCCAGGCGAACAGACCCTCGCTGACCGGACCGAGCCCGCCCAGCTTGAGGCCACCAGGGGTCGCGGACTCGCCGCTGTTCACGGTCTTGATGTACGCGATGATGTCCCGCTTCTGCTGCGAGGGCATCGTCGTGTCGGGGAACGACGGCATGCTCTGCGGGCCGGTCTGCATGGCCTCGTACACGTGCTTCGGGTCCACGTCCTCAAGGCTGGGCGCGTACTTGCCCTTCGACAACGCACCACCCTGGCCGGTGAAGTTGTGGCACTGCGCGCAGTTGCTACGGAACAGATCGCCACCCTTGGCGATGTCCGCACCGTCAGGGCTGACCTGGTCCTTGGTCGGCACGATCGGGCCTGCGCCGAGCGACGCGACGTACGCCGCGAGCTGGTCGATCTCGGCCTGGGTGTAGATGACCTTCTTCGCCGGTACCTGGGCACCCGGCTGCTGCGCCGGCATACGGCCGGTGCCGACCTGGAAGTCGACGGCGGCGGAGCCCACGCCGACCAGGCTCGGCCCGTCGGAGGTGCCCTGACCGCCGGTTCCGTGGCAGCTGGCGCAACCGACGGAGTACAGCTTCTTGCCCTCATCAATGGCGAGGGACTGGGCGGTGTCGTCGGCCTGCGCCTTACTCGCGGGCGCAAACGCGGCGTACAGCCCCCCAGTGGCCGCAAGCGCGAGGAGTAGTACGACGACCGCCGCCAACGGATGGCGTCGTCGTGCGGAGAGCTTTTTCACGGATTACCCCGGTGTCAGGATCTTCTGCGTCGATGCTGGATGTGGTTCGGGTTCGAGCCCGGTTACTTGATCATGTAGATCGTGGCGAAGAGGCCGATCCACACGACATCGACGAAGTGCCAGTAATAGGACACGACGATGGCGGCGGTCGCCTGTTCGTGGGTGAACCTCTTGGCTGCGTATGTCCTGCCCAGAACGAGCAGGAAGGCGATGAGACCGCCTGTCACATGCAGACCGTGGAAGCCGGTGGTCAGGTAGAACACCGAGCCGTACGGGTCGGAGGACAGCGAGAGGCCGTCCTTCTTCACCAGCTCGGTGTACTCCAGGACCTGGCCGCCGATGAAGATCGCACCCATCACGAAAGTGATCACGAACCAGGCACGGAGCTTCTTCACATCGCCCCGCTCCGCGGCGAAGACGCCGAGCTGGCAGGTGAGGGAGGAGAGCACCAGGATCGTGGTGTTCGTCGCCGAGAACGGGAAGTTCAGGGCCGAAGCCATTTCCTTCCAGTGGTCGGGTCCCATCACCGATCGCAGGGTGAAGTACATCGCGAAGAGGGCCGCGAAGAACATCAGCTCGGAACTCAA
The DNA here is from genome assembly GCF_045207415.1 of Streptomyces sp. NBC_00873. Taxonomy (NCBI): domain Bacteria; kingdom Bacillati; phylum Actinomycetota; class Actinomycetes; order Kitasatosporales; family Streptomycetaceae; genus Streptomyces; species Streptomyces sp. NBC_00873. The sequence goes on along the minus strand of NZ_CP108803.1, from coordinate 6,687,278 downwards.
CCAGATGATGGTTCCGACGCTGGTGAGGTTCGGTCGATTGACCGACGGGTGCGCGTGCCCGGTGTCTACTGTCGTTGCTGTCGCCACGACCGACATTATGTCGGTCGCTTATTCCGCCCTCACTCCGGGGGGTGCCATTCGGTGTGTCAGCAGGGTGTGTCCTCCCCGAACGGCCCATCGAATCGGCGTCATTACCGGTGCTGACAGGCTGTCCGTCGGAGTACGATCCGCGCATCGGTTCATGCCCCGACAGCCCCGAAGACACAGATGTCACGGAGGAACAATGCAGCCGACCGCCACGGTCCTGGTCTACAGCGACGACGCCAACACCCGTGAGCAGGTGAGGCTGGCCGCCGGTCGCAGGCCTGCGGCGGACGTGCCACCGCTGGAGTTCGTGGAGTGCGCCACCCTGCCCGCCGTCCTGACCGCTCTGGAGAGCGGTGGCATCGACGTGTGCGTGCTGGACGGCGAGACGGCCCCGGCGGGCGGCATGGGCGTCTGCCGGCAGATCAAGGACGAGATCTTCCACTGCCCGCCGGTGCTGCTGCTGATCGGGCGCCCTCAGGACGCCTGGCTGGCCACCTGGAGCCGTGCGGACGCCGCGGTGACCCTTCCGGTCGAGCCGGTCGAGTTCGCGGACGCCCTGGCCGCTCTGCTGCGCAACGGGCTCTGCACAGACGCCTGACCGGCCCGGGAGCCGCCGCGGCCGCATCCGCGGCTCTTCATGTCCCGCCGAGGGGCAGCGCACTCCCCTGGCCGTCAGACCTCGGGGCGCAGACGCGCCGCCTGGATCGTGTCCGCGCGGTCCGGCGTGGTGTTGTTCTGCAGGGCGCTGCCCTTCTGCCAGTTGGCCCAGGACAGGTTCCAGTCGCCGTAGCCGTTGTCGAACGGCGTCATCGTCGCACCCTGGCTGCCGACGACCTTGACGATGTCACCCTCGCGCACGGTTTTGAAGAACCACTCGGCCTCACCGGTGCTCATGCCCGTGCAGCCGTGGCTGACGTTCGCGAGCCCCTGTGAGCCGACGGACCAGGGGGCCGCGTGCACGTACTCGCCGCTCCAGGTGACGCGGGTCGCGTAGTAGACCTGCAGGTCGTACGAGTCGGATGAGCCTTCCGCGATGCCGATCGTCTCCCCGCGCATGCGTACGGAGTACTCCTTGCTCAGGACGACCTTGACGCCGTTGCGGGTGTCGAAGCCGGGCCTGCCGGTGGTCACCGGAATGGTCTTGATCACTCGTCCGTTGCGCTTGACCGTCATGGTGTGCGTGGAGGCGTCGGTGACGGCCTCTATGCGGTCGCCGGTAGTGATCTTCAACGCCTTCGCGGGAGCCCCGTACAGCGCCTTGGTGACCTTGATGCCCGCCATGGTGCTGGTGGCCTCGATGGTGGCCCTGGCGGGCCAGTACTCCTGCGGGCGGTAGTGCAGGGTCTTGTCGTCGACCCAGTACCAGGAGCCCGACACGGAGGGCGTGGACCGGACCTTCAGGGAGCGTTCCACGGTGGCCCTGGCGGCCTTGTCCTTGACCGGAGCACTGAGTACCGCCGTAATGGGCTGTCCGACGCCGTAGGTGCCTGCCTGCGGGCCGAAGGCGACCTTCAGGAACTTCTTCGCCGGGTCCGTCTCGAAAGTGAGCGTACGGGCGCCCGGGGCACCGTCCTCGTCCTCGACGCTGACCTTGACCGTGTATCGGGTGCCCGCGGCAAGCGGGACGGTGGAGTGCCAGCGACTCCCGTCGGCGGCGAGTTCACCCGCGAGATGGTGCCCGGCCGTGTCCACGGCCGTCACGTCCGTGATCCGGCTGTCGTCACCCGTGACGGTGACTTCGAGGGGCTTGTCGGGATCAGCCTTCTTGCCGCCCTCCGGGGTGTTGAAGGAGATCTCGTCCGCCGCGTCGTACGGCTGCGCAGACAGCGGATGACCATCGGGCCCGCCACAGGCGGTCGCCCCTGCAACCAGGGTCACGACCAGCAGTGTGCAGCTCGCTACGGGTCGGAGGCGCGGCGTGAGGTTCATGAACCCACGCTAAGAAGATTCATCAGTTTCAGCGCGCCGGATTACTGCAAACGGGGGGCCCGCACTTCTCGTGGAGGAGAAGTGCGGGCCCCCCGTCAGGTGGAGCGGTGTCACCGGTGGAGCGGTGTCACTGGGTGCGGTTCTCACCGCGGTAGTACTCGAAGACCCAGCCGAACAGGCCGATCAAGATGACCGGGGCCGAGAAGTAGAGCAGCCACCATCCGAAGATGACTCCCAGGAAGGCGAGGGAGCCGCCGATGGCCAGTGACAGCGGCTGCCAGCTGTGCGGGGAGAAGAACCCCACCTCGCCGGCCTCGTCCGCGACATCGGCTTCCTTGTTGTCCTGAGCCATCGCGTCGACGCGCCGCGCCGTGAAGGCCAGGTAGAAGCCGATCATGACGCTCAGACCGAAGCCCAGGACGAGCGCGGTGGTACCGGCCGGCTCCTTCGACCACACGCCATAGGTGATTGCCATGGCGAGCATGAAGACGCTCAGCCAGATGAACATCTTGCCCTGGATTCTCACTTGCCGGCCTCCTTGCCACCAGCGAGGGCCTTGTCACCCTCGAAGTGGTGCTCCAGCTGTTCGAGCGCCGAGATCTCCGGGTGGTGCAGGTCGAACGCCGGCGATTCGGAGCGGATCCGCGGCAGGGTGAGGAAGTTGTGCCGCGGCGGCGGGCAGGAGGTTGCCCACTCCAGCGAACGGCCGTAGCCCCACGGGTCGTCGACCTCGACCTTCTTGCCGTACTTGGCGGTCTTCCACACGTTGTAGAAGAACGGCAGCATCGACAGTCCGAGGAGGAACGAGGAGATCGTCGAGATCGTGTTCAGCAAGGTGAAGCCGTCGGCGGCGAGGTAGTCCGCGTAACGACGCGGCATACCCTCCGCGCCGAGCCAGTGCTGCACCAGGAACGTGCCGTGGAAGCCCACGAACAGCGTCCAGAACGTGATCTTGCCGAGCCGCTCGTCCAGCATCTTGCCGGTGAACTTCGGCCACCAGAAGTGGAATCCGGAGAACATCGCGAAGACCACGGTGCCGAAGATGACGTAGTGGAAGTGCGCGACGACGAAGTACGAGTCCGAGACGTGGAAGTCCAACGGCGGCGAGGCCAGGATGACACCGGTCAGACCACCGAAGGTGAAGGTGATCAGGAAGCCGACGGCCCAGAGCATCGGTGTCTCGAAGGACAGCGAGCCCTTCCACATCGTGCCGATCCAGTTGAAGAACTTCACACCGGTCGGTACCGCGATGAGGAACGTCATGAACGAGAAGAACGGCAACAGCACACCGCCGGTGACGTACATGTGGTGCGCCCACACGGTCACGGACAGGCCCGCGATGGCGATCGTGGCGCTGATCAGGCCGATGTAGCCGAACATCGGCTTCCGGCTGAACACCGGGATCACTTCGGAAATGATGCCGAAGAACGGCAAGGCGATGATGTACACCTCTGGATGGCCGAAGAACCAGAAGAGGTGTTGCCAGAGCAGCGCGCCGCCATTGGCCGCGTCGAACACATGCGCACCGAACTTGCGGTCCGCCTCCAGCGCGAAGAGCGCGGCGGCGAGCACCGGGAAGGCCAGCAGGACCAGCACACCGGTCAGCAGGACGTTCCACACGAAGATCGGCATCCGGAACATCGTCATGCCGGGTGCGCGCATGCAGATGATCGTGGTGATGAAGTTGACCGAACCGAGGATCGTGCCGAAGCCGGAGAAGGCCAGACCCATGATCCACATGTCGGCGCCGACACCCGGCGAACGGACGGCGTCCGAGAGCGGGGAGTAGGCGAACCAGCCGAAGTCCGCCGCACCCTGCGGGGTGAGGAAGCCGGCCACCGCGATGATCGAGCCGAAGAGGTACAGCCAGTACGCGAACATGTTCAGCCGCGGGAACGCCACGTCGGGCGCGCCGATCTGCAGCGGCATGATCCAGTTCGCGAACCCGGCGAACAGCGGCGTCGCGAACATCAGCAGCATGATCGTGCCGTGCATCGTGAACGCCTGGTTGAACTGCTCGTTCGACATGATCTGCGTGCCGGGACGGGCCAGCTCGGCGCGCATGAAGAGCGCCAGCAGACCGCCGATGCAGAAGAACGCGAACGACGTGACCAGGTACATCGTGCCGATCGTCTTGTGGTCAGTGGTGGTCAACCACTTGACGACGATGTTTCCCGGCTGCTTCAGCCGGGCCGGCAGCTCGTCCTCGTACGAGTCGTCTGCTGCCGCGGCACCCTGAGGTTCGTTGAGGATGCTCACAGTTTGTTCGTCTCCGCATTCCTGGCCGGGTTCGTCTGCTCGATACCGGCCGGCACGTAGCCCGTCTGGCCCTTCTTGGCCAGCTCCTTGAGGTGCGCCTGGTAGCGCTCCGGGGAGACGACCTTGACGTTGAAGAGCATCCGGGAGTGGTCGACGCCGCAGAGCTCGGCGCACTTGCCCATGAAGGTGCCCTCCTGGTTGGGAGTCACCTCGAAGGAGTTGGTGTGGCCCGGAATGACGTCCTGCTTCATGAGGAACGGCACCACCCAGAAGGAGTGGATGACGTCACGCGAAGTCAGAACGAAGCGGACCTTCTCGCCCTTCGGCAGCCACAGGGTCGGACCCGGGTTGCCGTTCTGCGGGTTCCGGGTGCCCGGGATGCCGACGTCGTAGACGCCTTCCGCACCCTCGGGGAAGTCCTTCCGGAGCCGGTCGGGGATGGCGTCGAGCTCCTTGGGGACCTTCTTGCCCGTGGCAAGCGAGCCGTCCACGTTCTCGATGTAGTTGAAGCCCCAGCTCCACTGGAAGCCGACCACGTTGACGGTGTGGGCGGGCTTCGGGGAGAGCGAGAGGAGCTTCGATTCATCGCGCGCGGTGAAGTAGAACAACACCGAGACGATGATGAGAGGGACCACGGTGTACAGCGCCTCGATGGGCATGTTGTACCGGGTCTGCGGAGGTACCTCCACCTTGGTGCGGCTGCGCCGGTGGAAGATGACACTCCACAGGATCAGGCCCCAGACCAGCACACCCGTGGCGAGCGCTGCCGCCCACGAGCCCTGCCAGAGGGAAAGGATCCGTGGTGCCTCTTCCGTTACCGGCGTAGGCATACCAAGGCGGGGAAAGTCCTTGTATGTGCAACCGGTGGCGGTCGCCAGAATCAGGCCCGCAGTCAGCACCTGCGGCAGCTTCCGCCGCATCGGGCGCCGCGACGAGCGGTCGGAGCCGTTGGGACTCACGTAGCGCCTTCCCGAGAGTCTCGCCCGCGCGTTCGGCGCGGCCGTCTGTCTGGTCGGTCGCCGCCCTGACGCGGGCAGGGGTTTGGATGTTTATGCGGACCAAACCCTACTGGACGCTATTTGGGGTCGCGCGGGGAGGGTGCCCAACGCGCCGCCCGACACCCCGAAGGGGTGGAATCCGGGCCTCTGGCCGCCATCTGACGGGCCCTCTCCTGGCTGCGTGAGCGGCCCGTCCCGAGGCGGCGGCGGGCGCGAGCTAGCGTGGACATGTGCCCTACTTCGATGCCGCATCCTCCGCACCTCTGCACCCCGTAGCCCGCCAGGCGCTGCTCGCCGCACTGGACGAGGGCTGGGCCGACCCGGCCCGCCTCTACCGGGAGGGGCGGCGGGCCCGGCTGCTGCTGGACGCGGCCCGGGAGGCCGCCGCGGAGGCGGTGGGGTGCCGCCCGGACGAGCTGACCTTCACCTCGTCGGGAACCCGGGCGGTGCACTCAGGAATTTCCGGAGCCCTCGCCGGGCGTCGGCGTGTCGGCCGCCATCTGGTGGTCTCGGCGGTCGAACACTCGTCGGTGCTCCATTCGGCCGCCGCCCATGAGGCTCAGGGCGGGACGTTCGCCGAGGTGCCGGTGGACCGGGCGGGGGCGGTGAGCGCGGCAGCGTACGGGGAGGCCCTGCGCGAGGACACCGCGCTGGCCTGCCTGCAGTCCGCCAACCACGAGGTCGGTACGGAGCAGCCGGTGGCCGAGGTCGCGGAGGCCTGCCGGGCGGCGGGTGTACCGCTGCTGGTGGACGCCGCGCAGTCGCTGGGCTGGGGTCCGGTACCGAGCGGCTGGTCGCTGCTGGCGGCCAGTGCCCACAAGTGGGGCGGCCCCTCGGGGGTGGGGCTGCTCGCCGTACGCAAGGGGGTCCGGTTCGCGCCCCAGGGCGCGGCGGACGAACGGGAGTCGGGGCGGGCCGCCGGGTTCGAGGACATCCCGGCCGTCGTGGCGGCGGCGGCGTCGTTGCGGGCCGTCCGTGCCGAGGCGGCGGCGGAGTCCGTGCGGCTGGCGGCGCTGGTGGACCGGATTCGAGCCACGGTGGGCTCGGTCGTGCCCGATGTGGAGGTGGTCGGCGATCCGGTGCGGCGGCTGCCGCATCTGGTGACCTTCTCCTGTCTCTATGTCGACGGGGAGACACTCCTCCACGAACTGGACCGTGAGGGATTTTCCGTGTCGTCCGGTTCGTCCTGCACGAGCAGCACGCTCGCACCGAGCCATGTACTGAAGGCGATGGGAGTGCTGTCGGAGGGCAACGTCCGGGTGTCCCTGCCGGCCGGCACCACGGAGGAGGACGTCGACCGCTTCCTCCGGGTGCTGCCAGGGGTGGTGGCAGGGGTACGGGAGAGGCTGGGCGCGCCCGTCCCGCCCGCCCCCTCCCCCGCGGCGGCCGCGTCCCTGGTGGTCGACGCGCTGGGGAAGCGGTGCCCGATCCCGGTGATCGAACTCGCAAAGGTGATCGGAGAAGTACCGGTGGGCGGGACGGTGACCGTACTCTCCGACGACGAGGCTGCGCGGCTGGACATCCCTGCGTGGTGCGAGATGCGGGAGCAGAAGTACGTGGGTGAGGAGCCGGCGGACCGGGGCTCGGCCTATGTGGTCCGCCGGCTGTCGTAGTGCCGTGACCGGCAATGTTTGCCCCATGAGGAGCGTCGTCCGGTGCGTGCGATCGCAAGGCGGCCGGAAGTCCTTGGGTGGGGTCTCCCCTGCTCGAACGGAGTTGAGAGCTTGGGGAAGGAGCTACCAGGGCTTTTGGCCAACGCGGCGAGCGGGCGTGCTGGGCGGCGCGACGGGGCAAAGCTTGCCGGGAGGGGCACTAGCGTTCCCGGATCAGCGCAGGTGGGCGCGGACCTCGGCGGCGGCGTCGTGACCGTACGCCTTGGTGAAGCGGTCCATGAAGTGGGTGCGGCGCAGGGTGTACTCCTGGGTGCCGACCGTCTCGATGACCAGCGTGGCGAGCATGCAGCCGACCTGCGCGGCGCGCTCCAGGCTGACGCCCCAGGCGAGGCCCGAGAGGAAACCGGCGCGGAAGGCGTCACCGACGCCGGTCGGGTCCGCCTTCGTCTCCTCCTCCGGGCAGCCGACCTCGATGGTCTCCTGACCGGCCTGCTCGATCCGGACGCCGCGGGCCCCGAGCGTGGTGACGCGGTGGCCGACCTTGCCGAGGATCTCCTCGTCGGTCCAGCCGGTCTTGGACTCGATGAGCCCCTTCTCGTACTCGTTGGAGAAGAGGTACGTGGCGCCGTCGAGGAGGATCCGGATCTCGTCGCCGTCCATCCGCGCGATCTGCTGCGAGAAGTCGGCGGCGAACGCGATGCCCCGGGAGCGGCACTCCTCGGTGTGGCGGAGCATCGCCTCCGGGTCGTCGGCGCCGATCGAGACGAGGTCGAGACCGCCGACGCGGTCGGCGACGGCCTTCAGCTCGATCAGCCGGGCCTCGCTCATCGCGCCCGTGTAGAAGGAGCCGATCTGGTTGTGGTCGGCGTCCGTCGTGCAGACGAAACGGGCGGTGTGCAGGACCTCGGAGATCCGTACCGAGCCGGTGTCGACGCCGTGCCGGTCGAGCCAGGCACGGTACTCGTCGAAGTCGGAGCCCGCGGCGCCGACCAGGATCGGACCGGTACCGAGCATGCCCATGCCGAAGCAGATGTTGGCGGCGACACCGCCCCGGCGCACATCGAGGTTGTCGACCAGGAAGGAGAGCGAGACCGTGTGCAGCTGATCGGCGACCAGCTGGTCGGCGAAACGGCCGGGGAAGGTCATGAGGTGATCGGTGGCGATGGAGCCGGTGACTGCGATACGCACGGGGAGACTGCTCCTGCGGAGGTCGGGGGGAACGGGTGACTGCGTTCCCGGGACGGCGTGACAGTTCACGCTACCCGTTCGCCGCACTCGCCCTGAAGGGGGAAAAACTACCCGATAGTAGGTCTTTTATCCCGAGGCCTGCGGTGCCTACGGTGCGGACATGCCGAACAACATCGCCCCGCGTGAGTCCGAGATCAGCCTGGCCGAGCTGCGCAGTGACTGCGCACGGATGGCTCCGCACTGGGTGGTACCCGCCAAGGCCGCCCCCACCCCTGTCGCGCTGTCCCTGATTCATGGCGTCACCGTTCCGGACGCGTCCGCACGGCTGATCGACGCGATGTCCGAGTACGGCGACTGACGGCCGCAACCGCTCACTTCCGGCACCCTCGGGGAACCGGGTGTCCCCCTGCTCCGTCCCACCGTTGTCCGCACTCGCGGGACAGGCGATGGCCGTGCGACGGTCATGGTGACGGCAACGCAGCCGAAGGAGCGATCCGGTGAGCACCGAGCGACCCGACAACGACGTGACTGCCCCCCGCCGGCGGCGGTCGCCGCTGGCCGTGACCTCGGTGGCGGCAGCGGTGCTGCTCGCCGGGGGCGGCAGCGCATACTGGGCTGCCGCGGACGGCGGCAGCGGCAGCCGGACGGGCAGCAGTGACCGCACGCCTCCTCTGCTCGCACTCGACGAGGGTGCGTCGAGCCCGACGGCACCCCCGGAGGGTATTGCCCCGGGCGAGCCCGACCCCAGCGGTGACGGCGTGGTCTACCGCGCGTCCGGCAAGCTGCCCGACGGCCCGGCCAAGGCCGCCGTCCACCGCGCGAAGGGCACCGTCTCCGCGGCGGAGGTGACCCGGCTGGCGAAGGCTCTGGGCCTGGAGGGCACTCCGCGGGCCGAGGGCACGGCCTGGAAGGTGGGGTCCGACGGGGATGGCTCGGGTCCGGTCCTGCGGGTGAACAAGCAGGCGCCGGGCACCTGGTCCTTCGCCCGCTTCGGCTCCGGCGGAACGGACAACTGCCGGAACACGACGGTGTGTGCGAGCAAGGACGTGGCGCCGGGCGGCACAGGATCGCCGGTGAGCGAGAAGGCCGCCAAGGCCGCCGCCGTGCCCGTACTGAAGGCGGCCGGCCAGGACGATGCGGCCCTCGACACGTCTCAACTCATGGGCTCGGTAAGGGTGGTGAACGCGAACCCGGTGGTGGGCGGGCTGCCCACGTACGGCTGGGCGACCGGGATCCAGGTGGGGCCCGACGGTCAAGTGGTCGGCGGCAGCGGGCAGTTGAAGAGCCTGGAGAAAGGCTCGGAGTATCCGGTGATCAGCGCGGACGATGCGCTGAAACAGCTGAACAAGGCCGGCCGCGCGGACGCTTCGCGGAGCCACATCGGCGGGTGCGCCACCCCCGTACCGCTGGAGGAGGGCGAACCGAAGTCGCCGGCTGTCAGCTGCGGGACGCGCACCGGAGCGGAGCGGGAGACGACGACCGTCACGGTCGACAAGGCGGTCTTCGGCCTTGCGATGCGGTACGTGGACGGCGAGCAGACGCTCGTGCCGTCGTGGCTCTTCTCGGTGCGGCCGGCGGCGGGCGGGACGGGCAACACGGTGGCGCAGGTCGCGGTGGACCCGGACTCGCTGGCGAAGCCTTCGAAGAACCCGGGGCCGGATTCGGGCACGGGGGACGCGTCCCGGTCCACGCACCAGCTGATCTCGTACACCGCGGACGGCCGGACGCTGAAGGTGGCGTTCTGGGGCGGGGTGTGCAGTACGTACGCGGCGAGCGCGACCGAGAGCGCGGACGCGGTACGGGTGACGATCACCGAGTCGATCCCGGACCCGAAGAAAATCTGCATCATGATCGCCAAGGAACTGACGCGGACGGTGACGCTGGACGCCCCGCTGGGCGACCGGAAGGTGCTCGACGCGGCGGGCGGCACGGTGCCGCGCGGCTAGCAAGCCCGTGCACGACTGAAGGCGGCGACCCCCGGAGTGAGCCCGGGGGTCGCCGCCTTCGTCAGGCACAGCTGCCCGATACCGCCTTCGCGACCTAGCTGAAGGAGTCGCCGCAGGCGCAGGAGCCCGTGGCGTTCGGGTTGTCGATCGTGAAGCCCTGCTTCTCGATGGTGTCGACGAAGTCGATGGAGGCGCCACCCAGGTACGGAGCGCTCATCCGGTCGGTGACGACCTTGACGCCGTCGAAGTCCTTCACGACATCGCCGTCGAGCGAACGCTCGTCGAAGAAGAGCTGGTAGCGCAGGCCCGAGCAGCCGCCGGGCTGGACGGCGACGCGCAGCGCCAAGTCGTCACGGCCTTCCTGCTCCAGCAGGCCCTTGACCTTGGCTGCGGCGGCGTCGGACAGGAGGATGCCGTCGCTCACGGTGGTGGTCTCGTCCGATACGGACATCTGCTTCTCTCCCGGGTTGTACGGACTGCTTGCCGACGTTGCAACCGTCGGGACCGCGGATTCATTCCGGGCCGAGCGCTTGCCTGTTCCTTTCATGCTCGCACACGCCTCCGGGAAGGGGTGCCGGGCGGGGCAAGGCGGCCCCTCGCGCCCCCGGAACAGCCCCCGACCACCTCCAGAGGGAATTCGTCACATAGACGCTATCGGCGTCGTCAAAGTGACGTGAACCGGATATGATAGATAACGTCAATTAGACGAAAAGGCTTACCTGCAGAGAAGAAAGGGTGCGTGACGTGACCACGGCCCACCCCGTCCAGGACCTCGATGTCCAGCCGACGCCCCTCGCCCTGCTGCTGCTCGGCCGCGAGGCCGACCCGAAGAGCGAGCGCGGCGTCGAGTGTCCCGGCGACCTGCCCTCCCCGTCCGACCCGGACCTGGTGGAGCGCGCCCGCGCGGCCAAGGAGAAGCTCGGGGACAAGGTCTTCGTTCTCGGCCACCACTACCAGCGCGACGAGGTCATTCAGTTCGCGGACGTCACCGGCGACTCGTTCAAGCTCGCCCGGGACGCGGCCGCCCGGCCGGAAGCCGAGTACATCGTCTTCTGCGGTGTGCACTTCATGGCGGAGTCCGCGGACATCCTGACCACCGACGACCAGAAGGTCGTGCTGCCGGACCTGGCCGCAGGCTGCTCGATGGCCGACATGGCCACCGCCGAGCAGGTCGCCGAGTGCTGGGACGTACTGACCGAGGCCGGGGTCGCCGAGCAGGTCGTACCCGTCTCGTACATGAACTCCTCCGCCGACATCAAGGCCTTCACCGGCAGGCACGGCGGCACGATCTGCACCTCGTCCAATGCGAAGCGCGCCCTGGAGTGGGCCTTCGAGCAGGGCGAGAAGATCCTCTTCCTCCCCGACCAGCACCTGGGCCGGAACACCGCGGTCCGCGACATGGGGATGACGCTGGAGGACTGCGTCCTCTACAACCCGCACAAGCCGAACGGCGGCCTCACCGCCGAGGAGCTGCGGAACGCGAAGATGATCCTGTGGCGCGGGCACTGCTCGGTGCACGGACGCTTCTCGGTGGACTCCGTCAACGATGTGCGCGAGCGCATCCCGGGCGTCAATGTGCTGGTGCACCCCGAGTGCAAGCACGAGGTCGTGGCCGCGGCGGACCACGTCGGCTCGACGGAGTACATCATCAAGGCCCTGGAGGCGGCCCCGGCCGGCTCGAAGTGGGCGATCGGCACCGAGCTGAACCTGGTGCGCCGCCTGGCCAACCGGTTCGCCGCGGAGGACAAGGAGATCGTCTTCCTCGACAAGACGGTCTGCTTCTGCTCGACGATGAACCGGATCGACCTGCCGCACCTGGTGTGGGCGCTGGAGTCGCTGGCCGAGGGGAACCTGGTCAACCGGATCGAGGTCGACCCCGAGACGGAGAAGTACGCGAAGCTGGCGCTGGAGCGGATGCTGGCGCTCGCGTAGGGGCAACAGGGCCTCCCTGGGCCTCCGCCCCCGCCTGGGGGCCGGGGTCCGCCCGTACGGACCCGGCAGGCCGGCACGCGAAGGCCCCGGCACCGTTCACCGGTGCCGGGGCCTTCGCGTGCCGGGCGTCAGGCCTTCGCAGGCTCCGGCTCCTCGGAGGTGGTCTCCTCCAGCGGGGCCGGGCCCGGAACGCCCGCCTTCTTCGCGCGCTTGGCCGCCTTCTTCTTCGCCCGGCGCTCCTTGCGGAGCTCCACCATCGCGTAGAGCGTCGGCACCAGCAGCAGCGTCAGCAGCGTCGACGTGACCAGGCCACCGATCACCACGACCGCGAGGGGCTGCGAGATGAAGCCGCCCTCGCCGGTGACGCCGAGCGCCATCGGGAGCAGGGCGAAGATCGTCGCGAGTGCCGTCATCAGGATCGGGCGGAGGCGGTGGCGGCCGCCCTCGATGACTGCTTCGACGACGCCCATGCCCTGCGTCCGGTACTGGTTGATCAGGTCGATCAGCACGATCGCGTTGGTCACCACGATGCCGATCAGCATCAGCATGCCGATCATCGCCGGGACGCCCATCGGGGTGCCGGTGACGACGAGGAGGCCGATGGCGCCGGTCGCCGCGAACGGGATGGAGACCAGCAGGATCAGCGGCTGAACCAGGGACCGGAAGGTCGCGACCAGCAGCATGAAGACGATCGCGATGGCCGCGAGCATGGCCAGGCCGAGCTTCATGAACGCGTCGTTCTGGTCCTGGGAGACCCCGCCGATGGTGGCGGTGGCGCCGTCCGGCAGGTCCAGGGCGTTGATCTTCGACTGGAGCGAGGCGCTCACCGCGCCGGTGTTGTCACCGGTGGGCTTGGCGGTGATCGTGGCGGCGCGCTGGCCGTCGATCCTCGTCATCGAGACCGGTCCGGGGACCAGCTTCACATCGGCGATCCGGCCGAGCTCGACCGGGCCGAGGGGAAGCTTCTTCAGCTCCTCCATCGTGGTGGCCGGGTGGGCGGACTTGATGACGACATCGCGCTCGGTGTCGTCCATGATCGCCTTGCCGGCCTGGGTGCCGCGCACCGCTCCGGCGACGGCCGCGCCGAGGGTGGCCTGGTTGAATCCGGCGGCCGCGGCCTTGGAGTTGGCCTTGACCGAGATGCGCGGAATGCTCTGCGCCAGGTCGCTCTGGACGTCGGTGACGTCCTTGAGCTCGGCGACCTCCGCCCGTACCTCTTCGGAGGCCTTCTTCAGGGTCGCGGCGTCCGCGGACTTGACCACGACGCTGAGGTCCTGGCTGCCGAAACCGTCGCCGGCGGCGATGGTGGTGTCACCGATGCCGTCGAGCTTGCCGAGGCCCTCGTCGATGCGCTTCTGGGTGGCGTCGAAGTCGGCCGAGTCCTTCAGGGTGACCTGGTAAGAGGCCTGGTTGGCGCCCGTACCACCGCCGAAGGCCGCCATGAAGCCGGAGGAGCCGACGGTGACCTGGTAGTCCTTGACGCCCTTGTCCTCGTCGAGGAGCTTCTCGACCTTCTTGGCCGCCTCGTCGGCGGCCGCCAGGCTGGTGCCGGGGGCCAGCTCCTGCTTGATGGAGAGGACTTCCTGCTCGCCCTGGTCGAAGAAGTTGGTCTTGAGCAGCGGCGCCATGCCGAAGGTGCCGAAGAGCACGGCGACGGCGATGACGATGCTGGTGATGCGGCGCCGGGTCGCGAAGCGCAGCACCGGGACGTACAGCCGCTGGAGCCTGCTGCGGGCTTCCTTCTCCTCGGCCTTGCGACGGGCCTCGTCCGGGTTCTCCGTGCTGCCCTTGGGGGCGCGCAGGAACCAGTACGACAGGACGGGGACCACGGTCAGCGAGACCAGCAGGGAGGCGAGCAGGGCCGCGGTGATGGTCAGGGAGAACGAGCCGAACAGCTGGCCGACCATGCCGCCGACCAGACCGATCGGGAGGAAGACCGCGACCGTGGTGAGGGTCGAGGACGTGACCGCGCCGGCCACTTCCCTGACCGCGGTGATGATCGCGGAGTGCCGCTCCTCGCCGTAGCCGAGGTGACGCTTGATGTTCTCCAGGACCACGATCGAGTCGTCGACGACGCGGCCGATCGCGATGGTCAGCGCGCCGAGCGTGAGCATGTTGAGCGACAGGTCGCGGGTCCAGAGCACGATCAGTGCCAGAACCACGGAGAGCGGGATGGAGACCGCGGTGACCAGCGTCGAGCGGAGCGACGCGAGGAAGACCAGGATCACGATGACCGCGAAGAGCAGGCCGAGCGCGCCCTCGGTGGTCAGACCGGAGATCGCCTTGGAGACGGCGGGGCCCTGGTCGGAGACGACGGTCAGTTCGGCGCCGGCGCCGAGGTCCTTGCGGAGGTCCGGGAGCTTGTCCTTGACGGCGTCCGAGATGGCGACGGCGCTGCCGTCCTTGTCCATCGTGGCCATCACGGCGAGGCTCGGCTTGCCGTTGGTACGGGTGATGGAGACCGCGGTGGACGGCTCCTGCTTCACCGTGGCGATGTCACCGATGCGGACCGGCTTGCCGGGCTTGCCGCCGGCCGGGTCCTGACCGGCGACCCGCAGGTCGTCGATCTGCTTCAGGGAGGTGAAGGCTCCGCCGACCTGGACGGTGCGGCTCTTGCCCTGCTCCGAGAACGAACCGGCCGGGACCGTGGCGCCGCCCGCCTGGAGGGCCTGGGCGAGGGATCCGGCGTTCAGACCGGCGGCCGCGAGCTTCCTGTCGTCGGGGGTGATGGAGACCTGGAGGTCCTGGACACCGTCGACGGTGACCTGGCCGACACCGTCGATGTCCTCCAGAGCGGGGACGACGGTGCGGTCCAGTTGGTCGGCGAGCGCCTGCTGGTCCTTGTCGGAGGTGACGGCGAGGACGACGGTCGGGATGTCGTCCGTCGAACCGGCGATGACCTGCGGGTCGACGTCGTCGGGCAGCTGGATGCGGGCGCGGTTGACCGCCTGCTGGATGTCGGCGACCAGCTGCTTGGTGCCTTCGTCGCCGAAGTCGAAGGTCGCCATGATGACGGCGTTGCCCTCGCTGGCGGTCGAGGTGACGCCGGTGACGCCGTCGACGGCCTTGATGGAGTTCTCGAGCGGTTCGACGACCTGCTTCTCGACCACATCGGGGGAGGCACCCTGGTAGGGGGCGAGCACCGAGACCATCGGGAGTTCGATGGTGGGCAGCAACTGCTGCTTGAGCTGCGGGATCGCGATCGCTCCGAAGACCAGCGCGACGATTGAGATCAGCCCGATCAGGGCCCTTTGCGCGAGGCTGAATCTGGACAGCCAGGACATGGGTGGGTCTCTCTTCTGTGGCGTACGCGGCAGGTGGGCGGGTGACTCGGAGACAGACCCGGCCCAGCTACACCATCGCTCATCCACAGGGGCGGAAGCGTCGACCCCGGGGTGACTTTCTTATGTGGCGCATACCGCAGGTGGAGTACGCCGCTTCTCCACCCTTCACTCCACCCGTGGGCGCACCAGGCCCGATTCGTACGCAAACACCACTAATTGAGCCCGGTCACGGGCGCCCAGTTTCGCCATGGCCCGGTTCACATGGGTCTTGACGGTGAGTGGGCTGACAGCGAGGCGCTCGGCGATCTCGTCGTTGGAGTGCCCGCCCCCGACGAGGACCAGCACCTCTCGTTCGCGGCCGGTGAGTGCGTCGAGCCGCTCGGAGTACTCCGCGGCGCTCGGCCCCTCACCGTCCGAACTGCCGCCCTGCGCGAGGAAAGTGGCGATCAGTCCCTTGGTCGCGGCCGGCGAGAGGAGCGCCTCGCCACCCGCGGCAATGCGGATGGCATTGAGCAGTTCGTCCGGTTCGGCACCCTTGCCGAGGAAGCCCGAGGCACCGGCCCTCAGCGACTGCACCACATATTCGTCGACCTCGAAGGTGGTGAGCATGACGACCCGTACGTCCGCCAGCTCCGGGTCGGCGCTGATCATCCGGGTCGCGGCCAGTCCGTCCGTACCGGGCATCCGAATGTCCATCAACACCACATCGGCGCGCGTCGAGCGGGTCAGCGCCACGGCCTCCGCCCCGTCGGCCGCCTCGCCGACGACCTGCATGTCCGGCTCCGAGTCGACCAGCACCCGGAACGCGCTGCGCAGCAGCGCCTGGTCGTCGACGAGCAGGACCCTGATGGGTGGTGATGTCATGCGCCTTCCCCCGTCCGGCCCGCCATGCCCGGCGTCCCCGGCTCTCCCGTGCGGGCCTTGACCGGCAGGATCGCATGAACCCTGAATCCGCCGCCGTAACGGGGCCCGGCAGTGAGGGTGCCCCCGAGGGCGGTGACGCGCTCACGCATACCGAGCAGACCGTGGCCGCCGCCGTCGGCTCCGGCGCCCGCGCCCTCGGGGCTGCCCGTGCCGTTGTCGAGGACCGTGACCTCGGCCGTCGCCCCGACCCGTACGACACTGACCTCGGCCTTCGCCCCGGGGCCCGCGTGCTTGCGCACGTTGGTCAGCGCCTCCTGGATCACCCGGTACGCGGCCAGGTCGACGGCCGCGGGGAGCGGGGGCCTGGGGTCGACGCAGGCCACCTCGACCGGGAGCCCGGCGCGCCGGACCGTCTCCACGAGTTCGTCGAGGACCGCGAGACCGGGTGCCGGTTCGGTCGGCGCCTCCGGGTCGCCGGACTGGCGCAGCAGCCCGACCGTGGCACGGAGTTCGTTGAGTGCGCAGCGGCTGGCCTCCCGGACGTGGGCGAGCGCCTCTTTTGCCTGGTCGGGGCGCTTGTCCATGACGTGGGCGGCGACCCCGGCCTGCACATTGACCAGGGCGATGTGGTGGGCGACGACGTCGTGGAGATCGCGGGCGATCCGCAGCCGTTCCTCGGCGACCCGCCGCCGGGCCTCCTCCTCGCGGGTGCGTTCGGCCCGTTCGGCGCGTTCCCTGATCGCGTCGACGAACGCCCGCCGGGAGCGGACGGCGTCCCCGGCGGCGCCGGCCATGCCGGTCCAGGCGAAGACCCCGAGGTTCTCCTGGCTGTACCAGGGGGACGTCCCGAAGACCATCGCGGACGCCGTCAGCACGGCCATGGTCAGCAGGCCGACCCGCCAGGTGGTGGGCCGGTCGGTGGATGCGGCGACCGTGTAGAGCGCGATGACCGCGCTCATGACCACCGGGGCAGGCGGGTCCACCAGCACGAACTCGACGATGGACAGCCCACCGGTGGCGGCCAGCACCGCCATCGGGTTGCGACGCCGCAGGGCGAGCACGGCGGCGGCGAGCACCATCAGGACCACACTGCCCGCCTCGGGCGTGCGGGTGCCGAAGCTGGGCCCGTTCGGCGCGGTCGGGTCGGTGAACGATCCGGCGATCATCGCAACGAGTACGGCCACGGCGAGCGCACCGTCGAACGCGAGGGGATGGTCGCGCAGCCAGCGCCGGACGCGCAGGAACCCGGTTCCGAGGGTGGTCACGCGAGCTACGGTACGGCGTTGTCGCGCACGGATACGGACCGCCCGGGGCCGGGACCGCACGCAGAACGCGAAAGTCCTGGCAGCACCGTGCCCCGCGGCCGGCGGACCGGACACGGGGCACAGTGCGTGCGGGTGCTGGAGCGACCGGCGTCAGCCGGGGATCAGACCATCGTCGCGGAGCATGTCGCGTACCTCTTCGAGGGTGGCGTCGGGCGACGGCAGGATCAGTTCGGACGGCTCCAGGGAGTCGTCCGGCAAAGGTGTGCCGAGCTCACGCACCCTGGCGAGGAGCGCCTGGAGCGTGGCGCGGAAGCCGGGGCCGTCGCCGCTCTCCATCTCGGCGAGCAGCTCGTTGTCGAGCTTGTTGAGCTCAGCGAAGTGGCTGTCGGCCAGGGCTACCTGACCCTCCCCCATGATCCGAACGATCATGACGTCCGCCTTACTGCTTGTCGAACCTGTGCGGGGACTGCGAGGACTGCTGCTGGGCAGCGTCCTGCGGGCCGCCCTCGATGGCCTGTGGCGGGGTGGAGCCGCCGGCCAGTTCGGCCTTCATGCGCTGGAGCTCCAGCTCCACATCCGTACCACCGGAGATCCGGTCCAGCTCGGCGGCGATGTCGTCCTTCGCCGTCCCGGTCGGATCGTCCAGAGCGCCGGAGGCGAGCAGCTCGTCGATCGCACCGGCGCGTGCCTGCAGCTGCTGGGTCTTGTCCTCGGCCCGCTGGATCGCCAGGCCGACGTCGCCCATCTCCTCGGAGATCCCGGAGAACGCCTCGCCGATCCGGGTCTGCGCCTGGGCGGCGGTGTAGGTGGCCTTGATGGTCTCCTTCTTCGTACGGAAGGCGTCGACCTTGGCCTGCAGCCGCTGGGCCGCGAGAGTGAGCTTCTCCTCCTCACCCTGCAACGTCGTGTGCTGCGTCTCCAGGTCGGTGACCTGTTGCTGGAGTGCGGCGCGCCGGGACAGCGCCTCGCGGGCCAGGTCCTCGCGACCGAGCGCGAGCGCCTTGCGGCCCTGGTCCTCCAGCTTGGACGTCTGGCCCTGCAGCTGGTTCAGCTGCAGCTCCAGGCGCTTGCGCGAGGTCGCCACATCGGCGACACCGCGGCGCACCTTCTGAAGCAGCTCCAGCTGCTTCTGGTACGAGTAATCGAGGGTCTCGCGCGGATCCTCGGCCCGGTCAAGGGCCTTGTTTGCCTTCGCGCGGAAGATCATCCCCATACGCTTCATGACACCGCTCATGGGCTTCGCGCGCCCCCTTCTGACGGACTGGGCTCCAGCACTCCAACAGAACCCACAGTACGGGCCCTGTCTCTATTACCGCACTGTTCGAGCACGGATGTGGTCCTCCCCAAGGACGACTGCCCCCGGATACCGCTCCGGCCCAAGGAGTAGGCGGCCGTCGGGGAAACCGGTGGCAACGTCCGTTCTGCCCCTCTCGGGACACCTGGGATGACGCAGGCCGTTGCCGGATCGTTCCCGACCGGGCTGGGGTCGTCGCGGCCGACCCCGTACCCTTGGGTTTTGTGTTCCGTAGCCGTTCGAAGGATGAGAAGGCCCCCGCCACCAAGGTGACGGCGGACCTCTCCACGCAGCCCCGCGACCCGCAGGCCCCCAAAGGTCGCCCCACCCCCAAGCGCAGCGATGCCCAGTCGCAGCGCCGTCGTGCCTCCAGTGGCGCGCCGCTCGACCGCAAGGAGGCCATGAAACGCCAGCGCGAAGCGCGCCGGGTGGACATGGCCAAGCAGCGCGAGGCGCTCGCCAGTGGCGACGAGCGCTACCTGCCGGCCCGTGACAAGGGTCCGGTGCGGCGCTTCGTCCGCGACTTCGTGGACTCGCGCTTCTGCATCGCGGAGTTCTTCCTGCCGCTCGCGGTGATCATCCTGATCCTCAGCGTGATCCAGGTGCGGAACATCCAGAACATCTCGCTGCTGCTCTGGCTCGGCGTGATCGTGCTGATCGTCATCGACTCGATCGGTCTCACGTTCCGGCTGAAGAAGCAGCTGAACGCGCGCTTCCCCGACACTCCGAAGCGCGGCGCGGTCGCCTACGGCCTGATGCGTACGCTTCAGATGCGTCGGCTCCGCCTGCCGAAGCCGCAGGTAAAGCGCGGAGAGCGGCCCTGAGTACGGAGCTTTCCGGCTCGGTCGGCGGTCCGTCCGCAGGCCTGCCGGACGGTGCCCCCTCCAGGGACTCCGGGGTCTACGGGTTCACCGGGGCCTCTTCGACGTGGCTCAGAGGGCTCGGCGGGCTGCGCAACACCGTGCGCCAGGAGCTCGTCGCCCGGCAGCTCGACGAGCAGATAGCCGCGCGCTTCCCGGTCGGCCAGCGGCTGCGGGTCCTCGATGTCGGCATAGGACAGGGCACGCAGGCGCTGCGGCTGGCCCGGGCCGGCCACACGGTGACCGGCCTGGAGTCCGACGCCGAGATGCTGAGGGCCGCCCGCGAGGCGCTCGGGGACGAGCCCGCGGGCATCCGGGAGCGGGTCCGGCTGCTCGAGGGCGACGGCCTGGACACGGGCGTGCACTTCCTGCCGGGCAGCTTCGACGTGGTGCTCTGCCACGGCGTGCTGATGTACGTGCGGGAGCCGGACGCGCTGCTGGCGGGACTGGCCCGGATGCTGGCGCCCGGCGGGCTGCTCTCGCTGCTCGTACGGAACGGCGACGCGCTGGCGATGCGGCCCGGCACCGCCGGGGACTGGGACACGGCACTGGCCGCGTTCGACACGGATACGTACACCAACCGGCTGGGCCTGACGGTCCGCGCCGACCGGCTGGACGCCCTCACGGCCACGCTCGCCGGGATCGCGGCGCCGTTGCACGCCTGGTACGGGGTGCGGATCTTCACGGACCAGGTGAGCGATGACGTGGAGCTGCCGGCCGCCGCGGAACTCGACCGGGTGCTGGCCGCGGAGGACCGGGCCGGACGGACGGATCCGTACCGCCGGGTTGCCGCGCTGCTGCATCTGTGCGGGGTGCGCGGCTAGAGGGCGTCCGGACGAGGGCCGGACGGTTCACGGCGCCCGGTGCGGTGCATCGCAGGGCGCCCGCCGGAAATCCCTGGGGATGGTTGAGGGATGGACGAGGAGCGGGCGTCACCCGATCGGCCGAACCCGGGAGGCCGCCAATGGGGTTAAAAGCAATGATTCAGACATGGATGCTTCCCGCTCGCGCGGCCGTCTGTACCGGCTGCTGCTGCCTCTGACCGCAGGTGTCTGTGCCATAGCCCTGGTGTCCGGCTGCTCGGACTCGGACTCGGCCAGCGCCGATGCCACGAAGTCGGCCTCGCCGCATGCGACTTCCCAGGCCGCAGGTGACCTGCAGGCCGAGTACGAGGCCGTCATAAAAAACGTGCTGCCCTCCGTCGTACAGATCCAAGCCGGCAACAGTCTCGGATCCGGCGTCGTCTACGACAAGAAGGGCCATATCGTCACCAATGCCCATGTGGTCGGCCAGGAGAAGACGTTCAACGTCACCGTCGCCACCGGCGAGAAGGTGCTGGGCGCCTCGCTGGTCGCCACCTATCCGGAGCAGGACCTGGCCGTCATCAAGCTCGACAACGTACCGAGCGGGCTGAAGGCGGCGAAGTTCGGCAACTCGGACAAGGTCGAGGTCGGCCAGATAGTGCTGGCGATGGGTTCGCCGCTCGGACTGTCCAGCAGCGTCACCCAGGGCATCGTGTCGGCGGTCGGCCGGACCGTCAGCGAGAGTCAGACGGAGGGTGGCATCGGGGCGACCATTGCGAACATGGTGCAGACCTCGGCGGCGATCAACCCGGGCAACAGCGGCGGTGCGCTGGTGAACCTGAACAGTGAGGTGATCGGCATTCCGACGCTGGCGGCGACGGATCCGCAGATGAACGGCGCGGCACCGGGCATAGGGTTCGCGATCCCCGTCTCGATGGTGAAGACGGTGGCCGACCAGATCATCAAGAGCGGCAAGGTCACCGACTCGGGCCGGGCGGCGCTGAACATCACCGGCCGCGCGGTCGTCGACGACAACTACCAGCCGTTCGGAATCGCGGTGGTCGCCGTCACGGCGGGCGGCGCCGCGGACAAGGCCGGACTGCGGGTCGGCGACATCGTCACGAAGATCGGCGACACACGGGTCACGACGATGACGGAGCTGGCCGAGACGCTGGCCAACGACAAGCCGGGCCAGAAGGTCAAGGTGACATATCTGCGCGACGGTGTGGAGAGGACGTCGGTCGTCACGCTGGGCGAGATCTGACCGCTGCCGTGCGAGGGCCCCGGATGCCGAGGAACGGCGCCCGGGGCCCTCGTGCGCCCGTATCGACGGTCAGCCCTGGTCGGCCTGGAGACTCATCGGGCCGTAGATCTTCGTCGCGTCCTCGAAGAGGGTCACCTGGTCCGCCCCGCCGTCCAGGAGTTCCTTCCAGAACTCACCGATCCATGACTCCGCATCGCCCTGGGTCGTGAATTCCTCCGGCTGCAGGGCCGGCTCCGTCTCCGTACCGTCGGACTTCTCGAACCGCCACGTCCACGCCATGTCCGCCTCCTGGGTCGCGTTGCTGCCCGCAGCCTAGTGCCTGGGGCCTTTCGGACCGAGAGCCATGGGGTTGGTCGCGCAGTCGGTGCGGGGACGCGGGAGGATCGGAGCGTGGAACTGACACTGCTCGGCACCGGAGCCCCCGACGGGCTGCCGCGCCCCGAATGTCCGTGCGCCGCCTGCGCCACCGCCCGCGGGGTGTGGGCGCGCGCCGCAACCGCACTGCTGGTCGACGGCGCGCTGCTGCTCGATCTCACCCCGGGGGCCGTGTTCGCCGCCGCACGCGCGGGTCATTCACTGACCGGCGTACGGCAGGTGCTGCTCACTCATCCGCATGACGGGCCCGCCGTGGAGCTGCCCGCCGGGCTGCCCCCGGCCGGACGGGTGCCGGACGGGCAGGTGCTGACGTTGATCAGCGGGCACCGGATCCGGGCGGTGCCGATGGACTCGCCGGGGACCGGGTACGAGGTGACGTCCCCGGAGGGCGCGCGGCTGCTGTACATGCCGCCGGGGGCGGCCCCCGCCGGTCTCACGGGCCGGGTGGCGGAGCCGTACGACATGGTGGTCGGTGATGTGACCGGACGCCCGGACGCCATGGCCAGGCTGCGGGCCGTCGAAGCGATCGGGCCGGCCACCGAGGTCATCGCCGTTCATCTGGACCATGACGCGCCCACCGGCCCCGAGCTGGACCGGCGGCTCGCGGCGGCCGGCGCCCGGACCGTGCCGGACGGGACGACACTGGTGGTCGGCGGGTACCACGCCGTACCGGATGTCCCGCGGCGGACGCTGGTGACCGGCGGTGCGCGGTCCGGGAAGTCGGTGGAGGCCGAGCGGCGGCTGGAGACCTTCCCCGAGGTGGTGTACGTGGCGACCGGCGGCGGCCGCGAAGGCGACGCGGAGTGGATGGCGCGGGTCGGGCTGCACCGGGAGCGCAGACCGGCCGCCTGGCGCACCGAGGAGACCTGTGAGCTGGTGCACCTGCTGGAGTCGGACGGGCCGCCGCTGCTGATCGACTGCCTGTCGCTGTGGCTGACGGACGCGATGGACCGGGTGAACGCCTGGGACGACGCGGCGTGGGCGGACGGCGGCGAGAGTGCGCTGCGGGAGCGGATCACCGAACTGGTCGGCGCGGTGCGCGGAACGCGGCGTACGGTCGTCGCCGTGACCAATGAGGCCGGATCGGGCGTGGTGCCCGCGACAGCCGCCGGCCGGCGGTTCCGGGACGAGCTGGGGCGGCTCAACGCCGCGTTCGCCGACGAGTGCGAGCACGTGCTGCTGGTGGTGGCCGGTCAGGCGCTGACGCTGCGCGGCTGACCCGCACCGCAACAGGATCAGCGGCAGGAAGGGAGCGGACATGGCGCGAGTGAGGCCGATACTGGAAGGCGTTCCGGAGACCCTGCTCTGGACGCTCTACAACCGGGCGTACGAGGCGGGGCAGCTCTATCCCGTCATCGACGATCCGATGGCGCTGCGGCTCATGGCGGACCTCGACTACCCCTTCGAGGAGCGCTTCGGGCAGCCGAACGCCTTCCACTCGCAGGCGCAGGCGCTGCGCTCACGCTGCTTCGACCTGACGGTGCAGGGCTATCTGCGCGGGCGTCCGGAGGCCACCGTCGTCGCGCTCGGCGACGGTCTGGAGACCGGCTTCTGGCGGGTCGACAACGGGCGGCTCACCTGGCTGAGCGTGGAGTTGCCCCAGGTGGCAGCGTTGCGCCGCGCGCTGCTGCCCTCCTCGGACCGGCTGCGGACGCTCTCCCGGTCGGCGACCGATCTCTCCTGGCTGGACGAGATCGAGGACCCTGCGGGCCGGGGCGTGATCGTCACGACGCAAGGGCTGCTGATGTATCTGCAGCCCTGGGAGGTACGGAAGATCCTGGCGACCTGCGCCGAACGGCTGCCGGGCGGGGTGCTCGTCCTGGACTCGATGGCGCGCCGGCCGGCGAAGGGGACGGTGGCCGGGAAGTCGAAGGTCGGCTCCATGACCGTCCCGCCGATGCACTGGGCGATGAACCCGGGCGAGCGGAAGAAGCTGCGCAGTGCGCATCCGAACATCACCGAGGTGCGCGCGCTGGGGCTGCCGCGGGGGCGGGGCGCGATGGGAGAACTGATCCGGCTCCAGCATCTGACGCCGGGGCTGCGGACGCTGACCCCCGCGATGACGCTGCTGCGCTTCGGGGCCTGAGAGGCCGGCCGCCGCACTGATGAGGCGTCAGAATCGTGGCAGGTACTGTTCCGCAATGAGCCCGCCGCCGGGCTCAGAGCCTGTCGGGTGACCTTCGATCGGAGAGCGGACGCGGCATGGTGCGTGCGATTCCAAGGCGCCGGGATGGCCTTGTAGCGGAGCTACCAGGGCATTTCGGCAACGCCGGAAGCGTGCGTGCCAGGGCGTGGCCGCCCGATCAGAGGTCACCCGACAGGCTCTCAGCGGCCCACACCACGTAACGACCCGCGAGGCAGACCCCCGTGAATCTGGACGACTTCTCCGACCTGATCGAACGCCCCGACGGTGGCGTACGGCGCGACGCCGAGGAACGCCGGGAGCGGCAGATCGTGCCCCCGGGCGCCCTCGGCCGGCTCGACGAGCTGGGCGAGTGGCTCTCGGCCGCCCAGCAGGCCGTGCCGGTCAAACCGATCCTGCAGCCGCGCGTGGTGCTCTTCGCCGGTGATCACGGGGTGGCCGAGCTCGGTGTCTCCGGCCGCGCGGCCGGAACCGCCCACGAGCTGGTCCGGGCCACACTGGAGGGTGCGACGCCGCTGGCCGTGCTGGCCCGCCAGTTCTCCGTACCGGTGCGGATCGTCGACGCCGGCCTGGACTGCGAGCCGGAGCTGCTGCCCGAGCCGGTCGTACGTCACCGGGTGCGGCGCGGCAGCGGCCGGATCGACATCGAGGACGCGCTGACGGCCGAGGAGGCCGAGCAGGCGGTACGTCTGGGCATCGCGATCGCCGACGAGGAGGCCGACTCGGGCACCGATCTGGTGGTGCTCGGCGATCTGAGCGTCGGTGGCACCACGGCGGCGGCCACCCTGATCGCGGCCCTGTGCGGCACGGACGCCTCGGTGGTCACCGGGCGCGGCGGCGCGGGTATCGACGATCTCGCCTGGATGCGCAAGTGCGCGGCGATCCGGGACTCGCTGCGGCGGGCCCGGCCGGTCCTCGGCGACCAGCTGGAGCTGCTGGCCACGGTCGGCGGCGCGGACCTGGCGGCGATGACGGGGTTCCTGCTGCAGTGTGCGGTGCGCAAACTGCCGGTGATCCTGGACGGCGTGGTCTCGTCGGCGTGCGCGCTGGTCGCTCAGCGGGCCGCCTTCCGGGCGCCGGACTGGTGGCTGGCCGGTCAGGTGAGCGGCGAGCCGGCACAGACGAAGGCGCTGGACCGGATGGCGCTCAACCCGCTGCTGGACCACGGTGTCATCGTGGGCGAGGGGAGCGGGGCGCTGCTGGCGCTTCCGCTCGTGCAGGCCGCCGCCGCGCTGGCGGCGGAGCTGCCCGAGCGTGCGCCGGCCGACGAAGACGACGCCTCGAAGACCGACACGGACGACGACTGACGGACCCTGCTGCGCTGCGGCCGCCGACCACCGGACACCGGCCGCAGCAGGCCTCCCCATGGAGCGAAATGCCCCATATGATCGCTTTTTATGGGAGAGGTCCGATTGGCCGGCCAGGACGCCCGGCGGAGCACCGTGCGCTCACGACGCAGTGCGGCATTCACCATCTGGTATCTGCGCATCGTGTCGTTCATCAATTTCCTGAGCGCCGTCTGGGTCACGCTCGGCCAGGACGTGCGTCGGCACAACACCGAGAACTACTTCACCCCCTATCTGCTCACCGCGGGCTTCTCCTCCGGAGTGGTCGCCCTCTTCCTCGCCATCACCATGCGACGGCGCAAGCGCGCCGCCTGGATCGTCAACATGGTGCTGAGCGGCCTCCTGCTCCTGCTCTTCGCCTTCGTGATCGTCTTTCCCGAGATCCGGCAGTACCCGCAGAACTGGATCTCCCTGGCGCTGACGGCCGCGTTCGTCGTGGCGCTGATCCTGGGCCGGCGGGAGTTCTACGCGAAGGGCGACCGCTCCAACGCGAAGCTGGCGGCCGTGGTCGCCGTCGGCGGGCTGCTGGTCACCTCGCTGATCGCCACCCTGCTGGTCACCGTCACGAACGAGGCGCACGACGAGTACCGGTCGACCTTCCTCGACCGCTGGCGCTACGGCGCGCTGCGGCTGGTCTCGGTGGCGACCGACGAAGCCCGCTTCCCCGGCATCACCGTGCCCGGCTGGGCCAATGTCGTCATCAACATCCTCTCCACCCTGCTGCTGATCGCCGTCGTGTACGTGGCGTTCCGCTCACGCCGAGCCGTCGACCCGATCACCCCGCAGGACGAGGACCGGCTCCGCGCCCTCCTCGAAAAGCACGGCGAACGCGACTCGCTCGGCTATTTCGCACTGCGCCGGGAGAAGAGCGTCATCTGGTCGCCGACCGGGAAGGCGGCCGTCACCTACCGGGTGGTCGGCGGCGTCTCGCTCGCCTCCGGTGATCCGATCGGCGACTTGGAGGCCTGGCCCGGCGCGATCGGACCATGGCTGGCCGAGGCCCGCGAACACGGCTGGATCCCAGCGGTGATGGGGGTGAGCGAGGAGGGCGGCACGGTCTACGCCCGGCACGGGCTCGACGCGCTGGAGCTCGGCGACGAGGCGATCGTGGAGACCGCCGAGTTCACCCTCGAAGGGCGGGCGATGCGGACCGTCCGCCAGGCGTACAACCGGATCAGGCGCGCCGGGTACGAGGTGACCATCCGGCGCCACTCCGACATCCCCGACGGGGAGATGGCCGAACTGGTGCGACGCGCCGACGACTGGCGCGACGGCGAGACCGAGCGCGGCTTCTCGATGGCGCTGGGGCGGCTCGGCGATCCGGCGGACGGCCAGTGCGTGATGCTCGAATGCCGTGACTCGACGGAGAAGGAGCAAGGCGAACGAGCGGGTGGCCCCGGCGAGTTGCGCGCCGTACTGAGCTTCGTGCCCTGGGGCCCGAACGGTCTCTCGCTGGACCTGATGCGCCGTGACCGGGACGCCGAGAACGGTCTGATGGAGTTCATGGTCATCGAACTCCTCCGGCGCGCAGAAGAGATCGGGATCACACAGGTGTCGCTCAACTTCGCAATGTTCCGGTCGGTCTTCGAGAGGGGATCGCGGCTGGGCGCGGGGCCGGTGCTGAGGCTGTGGCGCTCGTTGCTCAGCTTCTTCTCGCGCTGGTGGCAGATCGAGTCGCTCTACCGCGCCAACGCCAAGTACCGACCGATCTGGGAGCCGCGTTTCATGCTCTTCGAGAAGAGCTCCGACCTGCTGCGCATCGGCATCGCCGCGGGCCGCGCCGAAGGGTTCCTGGAGGCGCCCGGGCTGCCCAAGTGGCTGCACCGCTCGCACCTGGCGACCCGTAGATGAGGCCGATGGCGGCGCTGCCCGAGGCCGCCCGCCGCGAGTGGGGGCCGCTGTTCTCGACCGTACACGGGGTGCTCACCCGTTCCCGGCTGCGCGCGGTCCCGATGACGCTGGCCGCGGTCGGCCTGACGGCGCTGCTCCATGCGGTGCAGAACCAGCCGTGGGGCTTACGTCCGGTGCGGGTCCTCGGCTCGGTGCGTGCCGAGGACCCGCTGTGGACCGCCCTGCTGCGTACCCCGCTGTCGCTGTTCGTGCCCGCGCTCGATCTGCCGGTGTGGGGTGCGCTGGCGCAGGTGCTCGTGGTGTTCGGGGCCGCCGAGGTCTGTCTCGGACGACGGCGCACGCTGCTCATCGCGTACGTCGCCACGCTGGCCGGGACACTGTACGCACGGACCGGCGTCGCGGTCGGCCCCGACGGGCTGTTCGGACTGCCCGCATCCGACGCGCAGGTCGTCGACACCGGACCGTCGGCGGCGGTGGTCGGGCTCGCGGTCTATGTGTGCCACGCCTACCGGGCGTGGCGCACCGGGGCGGTGGTGATCGCGGTGATGGTCATCGAAGTGATCTTCAAGAACAATTTGGCGGGCAAGG
This sequence comes from Streptomyces sp. NBC_00873, assembly GCF_045207415.1. Taxonomy (NCBI): domain Bacteria; kingdom Bacillati; phylum Actinomycetota; class Actinomycetes; order Kitasatosporales; family Streptomycetaceae; genus Streptomyces; species Streptomyces sp. NBC_00873. The sequence goes on along the minus strand of NZ_CP108803.1, from coordinate 6,659,389 downwards.
AACACCTGGCGGCGATCGCCGCTGTGCTGATCCTGTGCGGTCTCGACGCCCGGCACGACCGGCGTCGGCAGCTGCCCGCCCGCAGCGATCAGGACTTGGGCCTGGGAAGCCGGTCCCGGTCCGGCGCGCCGCCGATGAGGTCCTGAAACCTTCGGCGTGGCCCCACCCAGCGCCGGTCGTGGTGATATGCGCGCAGCACCGCCCTGGAACGGGCGCGGTGCCGGTTGCGGTAGAACCTCTTCGCCCACATCGACGTCGGTCGGGCCAGCCGGATCGCCCCGAACAGGGCGACGAACGGCACCAGGGTGCCGATCACCGCCATCCGTGCCTTGCCCTTGAACAGGGCGATCAGCACGAAGCAGAAGTTGATCAGCAGGGTCAGGACGATGCCGAGCCGGCCCTGCTGCTGCCCGCTGGTCAGTTCGTTCACCCCGAGCGGTGAGAAGCCGCCGAGGAGGAGCAGGACGAGCGCCGCGGTGAGGACGACGACCTCGACGCTCTGGCGGCCCTGTTCGGACCAGTACACGTCGTCGAGATGGAGGATCAGGGCGAACTCGTCCAGCACCAGTCCCGCGCCCATCCCGAAGATCACCGCGCAGACGCCCGCCGCGACGCCGTACCGTCCGCTGGAGACCGCGCCGAAGCCGCCGATCACCGTCAGCACCACACCGGGCACCACATGGTGGACGTGCACCCCGCCGGGCGTGATGTTGCGGAACGGCCCCTTCCCGGCCCTGATCATCCGGGTGATGAGACGGGTGATGGCGAAGGTCAGCACAAAGGCGGCCAGGGCGAGAAGCAGGGGCAGCTTCCCCGGCTCGACAAAGTTCTGATCGAACCAGTGACCCATGCCACCCACTCCCATTGATCCGCTTGTGCGGTGCTTTGCAGCGTTTCGGCCAATCTAGCGGTGCGGCCCGGGGATTAGCCTGCGCGCCGTGACCTCCCTGAACAGCCACGGCATACGTTTCGCCTTCGGCACCCTGACCGTGCTCCCCGTCCGCGTCACCCGCTGGGACCGCGGGGCCGCCCGTGCCGGGATGCTGAGCGCCCCGCTCGCCGGTCTGGTGGTGGGGCTGCTCGCGGCGGTCCCCGGCGCACTGTTGCTGCTGTTCGGGTCCGGGCCGCTGCTCGCGGCAGTCGCCTCCGCCGCGGTGCCCGCGGTCCTCACTCGGGGGCTGCACCTCGACGGACTCGCCGACACGGCGGACGGGCTCGGCAGCGGCAAGCCCGCGGCGGACGCGTTGCGCATCATGAAGCAGTCGGACATTGGGCCATTCGGTGTCATCACCCTGCTGTTCGTCCTCCTGGCCCAGGTCGCGGTCCTCCATGAGCTGTACGGGGAGGGCTGGGCGCACGGCGCGGTGGCGTCGGTCGTCGCGGGGGTCACCGCCCGCCTCGCGCTCACGCTGGCGTCCCGTCAGGGCGTGCCTCCGGCCCGGCCGGAGGGGCTGGGGGCAGCAGTGGCGGGAACGGTGCCGATGGGGGCGGCGGCGGCTGTGACGGTCGCGGTGGTGGCAGCGGGGTCGGGGGCGGGCGCGGTGTTCGGCGGGTACGGCTCGCTGCACCACGGCCTTGCCGTAGTCGCCGGGCTGATGGGCGCGCAGCTGCTGCTGCGGCACTGCGTGCGGCGGTTCGGGGGCGTGACCGGGGATGTCTTCGGGGCGGTCGCGGAGACGGCGGCGACGACGGCGCTGGTGGCGTTGACCCTGGGGTAGGCGGACAAACAACCCTGCTTCCCGGGCCGGTTCTGCCATCGCAGCCTCCGACCGGGCCGGCCGGGGGCCGGAGCCGTGCCGCCGGAACGGGCCGCAGACGGCCCGCCGCCGTGATCCCGCAGCAAAGGCGCGCGTAGGCTCATTCCCGGCACATTGCGGCGGCGTCTACGATGCGCCGGGCACGGTCGGCCCACCCCTCGACCGACAACGAACTCAACGGAAGCGAGATTTCACCACCGTGACTGCTCTCACTCTCAGCACTGCCGGTGCGGCGACGCTGCGCGCCGACGCACTTGTCGTCGGCGTCGCCAAGGGAGCCAAGGGCCTGGTCGTCGCACCGGGCGCCGAGGCCGTGGACAAGGCGTTCGGCGGAAAGCTCGCCACCGTCCTGGAGACCCTGGGCGCCTCCGGTGCCGAGGGCGAAGTGACCAAGCTCCCTGCACCGGACGGCCTCAAGGTCCCGGTCGTCATCGCGGTCGGACTCGGTCCGGTCCCGGAGAAGGACGCGGCGTTCGACGGCGAGGCACTGCGCCGGGCCGCCGGTTCCGCCGCGCGTGCGCTGACCGGTTCGAAGAAGGCCGGCTTCGCGCTGCCGACCACGTCCGTCGAGGACGCCGAGGCCGTCGCCGAGGGCGCACTGCTCGGCGCGTACGCCTTCACCGCGTACCAGGGCGGCGAGAACAAGCTCGCGCCGAAGGACAAGAAGAACGGCAATGGCGCCAAGCTGCCGCTCGCCGAGGTCGCCCTGCTCGGCACCAAGCCGCGCGACAAGGCGTTCAAGGCGGCCGCAGAGCGTGCCACCGCGGTCGTCGAGGAGATCAACCGCGCCCGCGACCTGATCAACACCCCGCCGAACGACCTGTACCCCGAGTCCTTCGCCGCCGTGGCCACGGCCGCCGGCAAGGAGCACGGCATCAAGGTGCAGATCTTCGACGAGAAGGCGCTCGTCAAGGGCGGCTTCGGCGGTCTGCTGGGCGTCGGCCAGGGCTCGACCCACGGCCCCCGCCTGGTGAAGCTCGCCTACACGCACCCGAAGGCGGAGAAGACCCTGGCCCTGGTCGGCAAGGGCATCACCTACGACTCGGGCGGCATCTCGCTGAAGCCGGCCGGTCACAACGAGACGATGAAGTGCGACATGAGCGGCGCCGCCGCCGTGTTCGCGGCCGTCGTCGCGGCCGCCCGTCTCGGCCTCCAGGTCAACGTCACCGGCTGGCTGGCGCTCGCCGAGAACATGCCGTCCGGCAACGCCACCCGCCCGGGTGACGTGCTGCGCATGTACAGCGGCAAGACCGTCGAGGTGCTGAACACGGACGCCGAGGGCCGGCTCGTCCTCGCCGACGCGCTGACCCGCGCCTGTGAGGAGAACCCGGACGCGATCGTCGACGTGGCGACCCTAACCGGAGCGATGGTCCTGGCGCTGGGCCACCGCACCTTCGGCATCATGGCGAACGACGACGCCTTCCGTACGTCCATCCACGAGATCGCCGAGGAGGTCGGCGAGGCCTCCTGGCCGATGCCGCTCCCCGCCGACCTGCGCAAGGGCATGGACTCCCCGACCGCCGACATCGCCAACATGGGTGAGCGGATGGGCGGCGGCCTGGTGGCCGGTCTGTTCCTGCAGGAGTTCGTGGGCGAGGGCATCGCCTGGGCGCACCTGGACATCGCGGGTCCGGCCTTCCACGAGGGCGCGCCGTACGGCTACACGCCGAAGGGCGGCACCGGTTCCGCGGTCCGCACGCTGGTGAAGCTGGCGGAGCGCACCGCCGCCGGGGACCTCGGCTGAGGATGCTCCGTGCGTACGGCCCCGGGCATACGTCCGGGGCCGTACGTGTTCACCCGTCGGCATCGATGCCCGGTGCGCACAGGTTTCGCTCTCAACGAAATCCGCACTTCCACCCGTCTCCCACCATCACCCTTCCACCGCGGTGCTTCGCGCCGCTCCTACCAATCTCTACGCAGCAGTAACCATCCGGAACGGGTGATCATCCGTCCCGTACCCGGGCCCCGCGTCCCGCCCACCGTCAACAAGTGCGAAGATGGGTTCTCGGCAGGACAGGGCCCCCACCACAGGGCCGAATAACAAAAGCGGCCGAACACCAGCCGACCGGCGGTCATCCCCCAGCGACGGGGCCCGGCGTACGGCGCACATGCATGGAGGACGTGACGTGGCGAACGACGCCAGCACCGTTTTCGACCTAGTGATCCTCGGCGGTGGTAGCGGCGGTTACGCCGCGGCCCTGCGCGGAGCGCAGCTGGGCCTGGACGTCGCTCTGATCGAGAAGGGCAAGGTCGGCGGCACCTGCCTGCACAACGGCTGCATCCCCACGAAGGCGCTGCTGCACGCCGGCGAGATCGCCGACCAGGCCCGCGAGGCCGGCCAGTTCGGCGTCAAGGCCACCTTCGAGGGCATCGACATCGAGGCCGTCCACAAGTACAAGGACGACGTGATCTCGGGCCTGTACAAGGGTCTGCAGGGTCTCGTCGCTTCCCGCAAGGTGCACTACGTCGAGGGTGAGGGACGGCTCTCCTCCCCCACCTCGGTGGATGTGAACGGCCAGCGCATCCAGGGCCGCCACGTGCTCCTGGCGACCGGCTCCGTGCCGAAGTCGCTGCCGGGCCTGGAGATCGACGGCAACCGGATCATCTCCTCGGACCACGCGCTGAAGCTGGACCGCGTCCCGAAGTCCGCGATCGTCCTGGGCGGCGGCGTCATCGGCGTCGAGTTCGCCTCGGCGTGGACGTCCTTCGGCACCGACGTCACGATCATCGAGGGCCTGAAGCACCTCGTTCCGGTCGAGGACGAGAACAGCTCGAAGCTTCTTGAGCGCGCTTTCCGCAAGCGCGGCATCAAGTTCAACCTCGGTACGTTCTTCCAGAGCGCCGAGTACACGCAGGACGGTGTCCGCGTGACCCTCGCCGACGGCAAGACGTTCGAGGCGGAGGTGCTGCTGGTCGCGATCGGCCGCGGCCCGGTCTCACAGGGTCTGGGCTACGAGGAGGCCGGCGTCGCGATGGACCGCGGCTACGTCCTCGTCGACGAGTACATGCAGACCAACGTTCCGACCATCTCGGCCGTGGGCGACCTGGCCCCGACGCTGCAGCTCGCGCACGTCGGCTTCGCCGAGGGCATCCTGGTGGCGGAGCGGCTGGCCGGTCTGAAGACCGTCCCGATCGACTACGACGGTGTCCCCCGGGTGACGTACTGCCACCCCGAGGTCGCTTCCGTGGGCATCACCGAGGCCAAGGCCAAGGAGCTCTACGGCGCGGACAAGGTCGTCGCTCTGAAGTACAACCTTGCGGGCAACGGCAAGAGCAAGATCCTCAAGACCGCGGGCGAGATCAAGCTCGTCCAGGTCAAGGACGGTGCCGTGGTCGGCGTCCACATGGTCGGTGACCGTATGGGCGAGCAGGTCGGCGAAGCCCAGCTGATCTACAACTGGGAGGCGCTGCCGGCCGAGGTCGCGCAGCTCATCCACGCCCACCCGACGCAGAGCGAAGCGCTCGGCGAGGCCCACCTGGCCCTGGCCGGCAAGCCCCTCCACTCCCACGACTGATCCAGTCCAGGGCGCGACGACCGACCCACTTCCGCACTTTCGTAAGGAGCAACTGAAACCATGTCGGTTTCCGTAACCCTTCCGGCGCTCGGTGAGAGCGTCACCGAGGGCACTGTCACCCGCTGGCTGAAGGCCGAGGGCGAGCGCGTCGAGGCCGACGAGCCGCTGCTCGAGGTCTCGACCGACAAGGTCGACACCGAGATCCCGGCGCCCGCCGCCGGCATCCTCGCGTCCATCAAGGTCGCCGAGGACGAGACCGTCGAGGTCGGCGCCGAGCTGGCCGTCATCGACGACGGCACGGGTGCAGCAGTCCCGGCCGCGGCTCCGGCCGCCGAGCCCGTGGCCGCTCCGGCTCCGGCGCCGGTCGCGGCGGCCCCCGCCGCCCCGGCCCCCGTGGCCGCGGCTCCGGCTGCTGCCCCGGCCGGTGCCGCGGCCGGTACGGACGTCACCCTCCCGGCGCTCGGCGAGAGCGTCACCGAGGGCACCGTCACCCGCTGGCTGAAGGAGGTCGGCGAGCAGGTCACGGAGGACGAGCCGCTGCTCGAGGTCTCCACGGACAAGGTCGACACCGAGATCCCCGCCCCGGTCTCCGGTGTGCTGCTGGAGATCGTGGTCGCCGAGGACGAGACCGCCGAGGTCGGCGCGAAGCTCGCCGTCATCGGTGCCGCGGGGGCCGCCCCGGCGGCTGCCCCGGCTCCGGCCGCTCCGGCCCCCGTGGCCGCTCCGGCTGCCCCGGCTCCGATCGCCGCAGCCCCCGCCCCGGTGGCCGCTCCGGCCCCGGCGGCGCCCGCCGCCCCGGCGCCCGTGGCCGCCCCTGCCCCGGCTCCGGTCGCTGCTCCGGCTCCGGTCACCCCGGTGGCTCCGGCCGCGGCCGCCGACGAAGGCGCGTACGTCACGCCGCTGGTCCGCAAGCTCGCCTCCGAGAGCGGTGTCGACCTCGGCGCGGTCAAGGGCACCGGCGTCGGTGGCCGCATCCGCAAGCAGGACGTCGTCGCCGCCGCGGAGGCCGCCAGGGCCGCCGCTGCCGCTCCGGCCCCCGTCGTGGCTGCCCCGGCAGCCGCGAAGGCGCCGAAGCTGGAGGCGTCCCCGCTGCGCGGCCAGACGGTCAAGATGACCCGCATGCGCAAGGTCATCGGCGACAACATGATGAAGGCGCTGCACTCGCAGGCCCAGCTGACCTCGGTCGTCGAGGTCGACATCACGAAGCTGATGAAGCTGCGCAACCAGGCGAAGGCCGCCTTTGCCGCCCGTGAGGGCGTCAAGCTGTCCCCGATGCCGTTCTTCGTGAAGGCGGCGGCCCAGGCGCTGAAGGCCCACCCGGTCATCAACGCCCGGATCAACGAGGACGAGGGCACCATCACGTACTTCGACTCGGAGAACATCGGCATCGCCGTGGACGCCGAGAAGGGTCTGATGACGCCGGTCATCAAGGGTGCGGGTGACCTGAACATCGCCGGTATCTCGAAGAAGACCGCCGAGCTGGCCGGCAAGGCCCGCGGCGGCGGCCTCACCCCGGACGACATGTCCGGTGCCACCTTCACCATCAGCAACACCGGCTCGCGCGGTGCGCTGTTCGACACCGTGATCGTGCCGCCGAACCAGGCCGCCATCCTGGGCATCGGTGCCACCGTCAAGCGTCCGGCGGTCATCGAGACCGCCGAGGGCACCGTCATCGGTGTCCGCGACATGACGTACCTCTCGCTCTCCTACGACCACCGTCTGGTGGACGGTGCGGACGCCGCCCGCTACCTGACCGCGGTCAAGGCGATCCTTGAGGCCGGCGAGTTCGAGGTCGAGCTCGGCCTCTGAGCACCACGGTTGTAACCAGCCTCACCAGCGGCGCCCCCGCCCGGAACCCTTCCGGACGGGGGCGCCGCCGTATTGTCTAGACACCACCGGTTGCCTCGCCCGCACCGGTCGGACCGGCAGCACCGGTTTCCCCGAAGGAGCCCTCATGACCCCGCCCGTCGTCCACTCGCTGCGCGAACAGATCCGCGAGCACATCGTGGACGGGATCGTCAGCGGGCGCTGGAAGCCGGGCGAGCGGATCGTGGAACGCCGGATCGCCACCGAGCTGGAGGTCAGCCAGACGCCCGTACGCGAGGCGCTGCGGGAGTTGGAGACCCTCCGGCTGATCGAGTCGGCGCCCAACAAGGGCGTACGGGTCCGGAATCTGACCGCCGCCGACCTGGAGGAGTCCTACCCGGTACGGGCCGGCCTGGAGCAGATCGCGGCGGAGCTGGCGGCTCCGGCGCTCGGCGAGGACTGCTCGCGGCTGTCGCCGCATGTGGCGGCGCTGTACGAGGCCGACCGGCTGGCCGACGGCGAGGCACAGGTGCGGCACACGGTGGCGTTCCACCGGGAGTTGGTGCGGGCCGCCGGGAACGCAGTACTGCTGCACACCTGGGAGGGTCTGGGCATCGAGGTGTTCACGGCGCTCTCGATCCGGTGGCTGGGGACGGTGCAGAAGTCGTACGCGGAGGAGCACGAGGCGCTCATCGACGCGTTCCTGCGCAAGGACCCGGACATCGGTGTGCTGGTGAAGGCGCATGTCCTGGGATGCGCGCCGCGCGCCTGAGACAGGTACGCAGATGCGTGGTCGGGGCGCTCAGCCGTGCAGGCGAGCGCCCGGATTCATCGCATTTCTGACGTCACTCCGTGCCGTGAAACAGGGCACCGGATGCCAATTTCTTCATATCGAGAAGTTTTGCCCTTCATTCTTTGATCGATCATCGATCAGCGTTTTACAGTTCACTCCGCGGGCCCACCGGCCCCATCGCCCTGTCCTGCCAGTCAGGGCCTTTCTCCACCCCCCTCCTCTCCGGAAGGCGGCGATCATGACCGACCCCGTAGGAAAGCTTCCGAGCGAGCTCGACCAGCTCCCGGACCGTGACCCGGAGGAGACCGCCGAATGGGCGGCCTCCCTCGATGCCGTCACCAAGGCCGCGGGCCCGCACCGCGCCGCGTACCTGATGCGCCGCTCGCTGCAGCACGCCGAGGGCGCCGGTCTCGCGCTGCCCAAGCTGCTGGAGACCGATTACGTCAACTCCATCCCGACCGCCGCCGAGCCCGCGTTCGACGGCGACCTGGAGATGGAGTCCCGGATCACCGCCTGGAACCGCTGGAACGCGGCCGCGATGGTCACCCGCGGCTCCCGGTTCGGCGTCGGCGGCCACATCGCCACCTTCGCCTCGGCAGCCTGGCTGTACGAGACAGGCTTCAACCACTTCTTCCGCGGCAAGGAGGGGGACGGCTCCGGCGACCAGCTCTACATCCAGGGCCACGCCTCCCCCGGCATCTACGCCCGCGCCTTCCTCGACGGCCGGCTCAGCGAGCAGCAGCTCGACAACTTCCGCCAGGAGACGGGCGGCGACGGTCTGCCGTCCTACCCGCACCCCAGGCGGCTGCCCTGGCTGTGGGAGTTCCCCACCGTGTCGATGGGCCTCGGCCCGCTCTCGGCGATCTACCAGGCGCGCTTCAACCGCTATCTGGCCAACCGCAACATCAAGGACACGTCGAACTCGCATGTCTGGGCCTTCCTGGGCGACGGCGAGATGGACGAGCCCGAGTCGACCGCCGCCCTCGCCCTCGCGGCGCGTGAGCGGCTCGACAACCTGACCTTCGTCATCAACTGCAACCTGCAGCGCCTCGACGGTCCGGTCCGCGCCAACTTCCGCGTGGTCCAGGAGCTCGAGGGCGCGTTCCGCGGGGCCGGCTGGAACGTCATCAAGACGCTCTGGGGCAACGCCTGGGACGAGCTGTTCCAGCTGGACACCACCGGTGCGCTGGTCCGCCGGCTCCGGGAGGTCCCGGACGCGCAGTTCCAGACGTACGCCACCCGCGACGTCGCGTACATCCGTGAGCACTTCTTCGGTGCCGAGCCCGCGCTCGCCGAGCTGGCGAAGCTGCTCACCGACGCGAAGATCGCCGAGTGCTTCTACACCTCCCGCGGCGGCCACGAGGCCCGCAAGGTGTACGCGGCGTACCGGGCGGCCGTCGAGCACAAGGGTGCGCCGACCGTGATCCTCGCTCAGACGGTGAAGGGCTACACGCTCGGCAAGGGCTTCGAGTCCAAGAACGCCAACCACCAGATGAAGAAGCTGACGGTCGACGAGTTCAAGGGCATGCGCGAGCTGCTCGGACTCCCGATCCCGGACAGCGCCTTCGCGGACGGCCTGGTGCCCTACGGCCACCCGGGCGCGGACTCCCCCGAGGTCCGCTACCTCCAGGAGCGCCGCGCCGCCCTCGGCGGCCCCGCCCCGGCCCGCCGGGTGCACGCGGTGGCGCTGCCCGAGCCGGAGGAGCGGGCGTTCGCCGCGCTGAAGAAGGGGTCCGGCAAGCAGGAGATGGCCACCACGATGGCCTTCGTGCGCCTGGCCAAGGATCTGATGCGGGACAAGGAGACCGGCAAACGCTGGGTGCCGATCGTCCCGGACGAGGCCCGTACCTTCGGCATGGAGTCGCTGTTCCCGTCGGCCGGTATCTACTCGCCGCTGGGCCAGACGTACGAGCCGGTCGACCGCGACCAGCTGATGTACTACAAGGAGGCCAAGGACGGCCAGATCCTCAACGAGGGGATCACCGAGGCCGGGGCCATGGCGGACTTCATCGCCGCGTCGACGTCGTACGCGACGCACGGCGAGACGATGATCCCCTTCTACATCTTCTACTCGATGTTCGGCTGGCAGCGGACCGGCGACCAGATGTGGCAGCTCGCCGACCAGCTCGGCAAGGGCTTCATCGTCGGCGCCACGGCCGGCCGGACGACGCTGACCGGCGAGGGCCTCCAGCACGCGGACGGCCACTCGCACCTGATCGCGGCCACAAACCCGGCGTCGCTCAACTACGACCCGGCGTTCGCGTACGAGATCGCGGTCATCGTCAAGGACGGTCTGCGGAGGATGTACGGCCCCGAGGCCGAGAACGTCTTCTACTACCTGACGGTCTACAACGAGCCGAAGCCGCAGCCCGCGATGCCGGAAGGCGTCGAGGAGGGCATCGTCAAGGGGCTCTACCGCTTCAAGGAGGGCACGCCCGGCACGGCGGACGCGCCGCGCCTGCAGCTGCTGGCCTCCGGCACGGCGATCCACTGGGCCCTGGAGGCCCAGGAACTGCTCGCCGCGGACTGGGGTGTCACGGCCGACGTCTGGTCCGCCACGTCCTGGGGCGAGCTGCGCCGCGAGGCGCTGGAGTGCGACGAGGCGCTGCTCCACGGCGAGCAGCGGGTGCCGTACGTGACCCAGGCGCTGGAAGGCGCACCGGGCCCGGTCCTCGCGGTCAGCGACTGGATGCGGCAGGTGCCGGACCAGATCAGCCAGTGGGTGGAGCAGGACTGGTCCTCGCTCGGCACGGACGGCTTCGGTCTGTCCGACACGCGTGACGCGGCCCGCCGCCACTTCGGGGTCGACGCGCAGTCGATCACGGTCGCTGCGCTGGCCCAGCTGGCGCGGCGAGGCGAGGTGACCGCGTCCGCGGTCAAGGAGGCCCGGGAGAAGTACGGGCTGTGAGGTGAGGGCAGCCGGGTACGCCCGGCTGCCGTGCCGCCCTCCGGCTCCGGGCGGGCTCGATCTTCGGGCCTGTCCGGAGCCGGAGGGCATTTTTTTGCGAGCCCGCCCGGCGATGGAGGGCAAGGCAGACTTGTCCCCATGCGTGCTGCCCGGCTCATCAAGATGGTGCTGCTCCTCCAGTCCCGGTCCGCCATGACCGCCACCGAGCTCGCCCGGGAGCTGGAGGTGTCCGAACGGACCGTCGCCCGCGACGCCCAGGCACTCTCCGAGGCGGGGGTTCCCGTGTACGCGGACCGGGGCCGGGCCGGCGGGTACCGGCTCGTCGGCGGGTACCGGACCGGGCTCACCGGGCTGGCCCGTAACGAGGCCGAGGCGCTCTTCCTCTCCGGGCTGCCGTCCGCGCTGCGCGAGATGGGGCTCCACGACGCCGCGTCGGCCGCCCGGCTCAAGGTGTCCGCCGCGCTGCTGCCCTCGCTGCGGGACGCCTCCGACACCGCCGCCCGGCGCTTCCACCTGGATGCACCCGGCTGGTATCAGGAGCCCGTCACGCCCGAGTTGCTGCCCGCCGTCGCGCAGGCCGTCTGGGACGACCGGATGGTCGGCGCCCGCTACCGGCGCGGCGGTGCGGGCGGTGAGGTCGAGCGGGAGCTGGCGCCGTACGGACTCGTTCTCAAGGCCGGGGTCTGGTACGTGTGCGCCCGCGCCGGGACGGAATTCCGGGTGTACCGGATCGACCGCTTCACCGCCGTGGCCGTGTCGGACGAACGGTTCGTACGCGACGACGACTTCGATCTGCCGGGCTTCTGGGACGAGCAGGCCGCGCGGTTCGCCCGCTCGATCCTGCGGACCGAGGTGACGGTACGGGTGTCGGAGGCGGGGGTAGGCCGACTGCCGCACACCATGGACCGTTCGGCGGTCCGGGACGCACTGGACGCGGCCGGCCCGCCCGGCACCGACGGGTGGCGGACCGTCACCCTGCCCGTGGAGTCCCTGGAGGTCGCGTACGACCAGCTGCTGTCCCTGGGACCGGAGTTGGAGGTCCTCGAACCGCCCGCGTTGCGGAACCGCTTCGCCGCTGCCGCCGAACGGCTGAGCGGCCTCTATCGCTGAAGGCTTCTTTTCGGTGTCTCCGCGTGCATCGCCTGCCGCCAAGGCCGATGCTTGACCCGTGATGGACGAGACGGAGTTCTGGGAGATCATCGACAGCACCCGCGAGGCCGCCGATGGCGACCCCGAGGACCATGCCGACCTGCTCGTCGACCGGCTGGTGCAGCTCGATCCGGAGTCCGTGCTGGACTTCGCCCGGCACTTCGAGGCCCGCTACAACCGCGCGTACCACTGGGACCTGTGGGGCGCCGCCGCCGTGCTGCTCGGCGGCGCGAGCGACGACGCCTTCGACTACTTCCGGTGCTGGCTGATCGGCCAGGGGCGGGAGGTCTTCGAGGGGGCGGTGCACGATCCGGACAGCCTCGCCGAACTGCTCGACGAGTTCGACGAGGAGATCGACGGGGACGCCGAGGATCTCGGCTATGCGGCCGACGAGGCGTACGAACAGCTCACCGGCGTCGTCACGCCGGACCTCGGCCTTCCGCCGCAGGCCGCCGAGCCGCAGGGCGCCCCCGTCCGCTTCGAGGACGACGTGGCGCTGGCCGAACGCTTTCCCCTGCTCTGGGAGCGGTTCGGCTCCGGCTGAGCCGCCCCGTCCCCGCTGTGGGCAGCCGGGTTCAGAAGTGGGTGCCGCCGTCGACGCGGATCTCCGTGCCCGTGATGAACGCACCGTCCTCGCCACCAGCAGCCGTCCCTCACCGAGCGCCGCAAGGCCGCGACCCAGCTGGACATCGCGCGTGCGGCCGCCGCGCTCTTCGCCGAGCGCGGGCCGGACGGCACCACGGCGAAGGACATCGCCCACCGGGCGGGCGTCGCGCTGCGCACCTCCTACCGCTACTTCCGCTCCAAGCAGGACGCGGTGGGACCACTGCTCTCCGGCGGCGCCGAGCGCCGGCGCGCCCTGCTCGACGCGGCCGGTCCGGGTGTCCCGCCGGCCGAGGCGCTGGAGGGTGCGGTCACGGACGTGCTCAGCCCGCGCGACGAGCACGCCGCGGAGCAGCTCGGCTGGACGCGCGGTCTGCTACGGGCGGCACAGGACGATCCGGCGCTGCGCGCCGTGTGGTACCGGGTCAATCAGGCGAGCGAGCGGCCCATCATCACGTCGTCGACGTAGCGCCCGCCCAGGAAGAACTCGCCGGGCAGCACCCCCTCGACGACGAACCCCTCCGACGCGTACAGCGCCCGGGCGGGCGCGTTGTGTCCGAGCACCCGCAGCGTCATCCGGTTCGCCCCCTCGTTGCGGGCCAGCGCCAACGCGGCCCGCAGCAGCCCTCGGGCGACACCGCTGCCGCGCGCCCAGTCGGCCACGGCGAGGCCCTGTATCTGGCGCACATGCGTGTTGCAGGCGAGCGGGGTCGGCGCGACGACCCGGATGTAGCCGGCGATGCGTATCTCACCCGCCGGATCCTTCGCCTCGGCCACGAGCAGTTGCTCGGGCCGGTTGCGGTCGTTGAAGAACGGCTCGTACGGCGGGTGCGGCCGCGGCGCTACGGCGTGGAGGGTCGACCACGTGGCCCGGTCGAGCTCCCCGAGAGCGGTGTCGTCGGAGAGAACGGCGGGGCGCACGGGGCGGGTGGTGAGCTCAGACATGGGCGCCACTGTGCCACGACCCGCCCGGTCACGTCATCGCATATCTGCCGGGCGCTCGGCGGAGCCGAACGGGAAGCGGCGGCGGAAGTCGTCGGCCGCGTCCTCCAGGGTGCAGAAGCTGACGCCCTCGTGCCCGGAGACGTACTCGATGAAGCGTTCCAGCATGAGGAGCACCTGCGGGCGGCCACTGACGTCCGGGTGCAGGGTGATGGGCAGGACCGCGTAGTCGAGCTCACGGTGGACCCAGTCGAACTGGTCGCGCCAGTCCTGCTCCAGCTGGCGCGGGCTCACGTACCCCTGGCTGTTGTGCGCGTGTTTGTTGAACATCATGGGCGGCAGGTCGTCCACGTACCAGTTGCCGCAGAACTCGACGAGGTCGACCTCGTGACCGTGGACGAGGGGTTTCGCGGTGGCGCCGACGATGAAGCCGACCGCGATCGGCGTGATCATCCCGGCGATGTTGCCGGAGAGGTTCATGGCTCCGCCGACGACTCCGGCGTTGGCCCGTCCGGCGAGCACGGACGGCAACGACCAGTACAGACCTGCCCAGCGAAGGAAGAAGAGGACGACGGAGAGGAGCGCGACCGCCGTCATGGCGTCGGGCACCAGCACCACCCCGAGCAGTCCGGAGACGACAACGATCCCGGCGACGCCCATCATCGTGCGCATCACCGTGTTGGCTCCGGCGCCCTTGGCCTTCCAGCGGTCGGAGGTCCAGCCGCCGATCAGTTCGCCGACGAAGCCCGCGCCGAAGATGACCAGGGTCGACCAGCCGATGGTCGCGATGTCGAAGCCCTTGGACTCGGAGAGATAGAGCGGGCCCCAGGTCAGCAGTCCGTAGAAGACGCCGTTGAAGCCCATCCAGCCCAGACACATGGCCCAGAACGAGCGGTACTTGAGGTACGGCAGCAGGCCGGTGCGCACATCGGCGGGGCCCGCGGCGTCCTCCTCGGCGTGTGCCCGCTCGATGTAGGCGGCCTCGGCGGCGTTGACGCCGGGGTGCTAGGCGGGCGTGTTACGGATGTACCAGCCGGCGTACAGGCCGGCGGCGACGGTGAGGGCGCCCGCGACGAGGAAGCTGATCCGCCAACTGCCCGTCCAGCCGATCAGCATGGAGATCACGATGCCGCCGAGCGCCGCGCCGAGCGGGGCGCCGCCGTCCAGGAGAACCGCGCCCCGGCCTCGCTCCTTGGCGGGCAGCCACTGGGCGTTCAGCTTGCCGCCGGCCGGCATGACGGGGGCTTCGACGGCGCCGAGCAGCAGCCGGAAGCCGAGCAGTGACCCCGCGCCGCCGGCGGCCGCGGTCAGCCCCTGGGCGACTCCCCAGCCGACGCAGGCGCCGGAGACCATGCGGCGGGCGCCGAACCGGTCGGCGAGCCACCCGCTGGGGATCTGCATCAGCGCGTACGTCCAGAAGAACGCGCTGAGCAGGAAGCCGGTCGTCTCCTTGGAGAGACCGAGGTCCTTGGTGATCAGCGGCAGCGCGACGGAGACGGAGCCCCGGTCGATGTAGTTGAGCGCGACGACGCCGAGCAGCAGGACGAACATCTTCCAGCGCACCCGGGTCGGGCGGGCACCGTCGCCCGCCGGGCGGGCGCCGGATGCGCCGGCTCTGCCCGCGGTCGCTGAGGTGCGGGACGTACTGGTCATGGCAAACCCTCGAATCACTGATCGGACAGGGTGAGCAGCGGCTCCGGCCGGGCCGTTCCGCATTTTGGTATACCAAAGAATGCAGACGCCTCCCGAGGTCGTCAAGGGTTTGGTATACCGTGAGCGAATCGATACATGGAGGACATGTGAGCCGGACCAACACAGGTACTGAGACGGCCAGTTCACTGACCGGCACGGTGTGGCTGCGCGACCAGGTCTGCGAGGGGCTGCGCGACCGCATCATCGCCGGGCGGCTCAAACCGGGCGACCGGCTGGTCGAGCGGGATGTCGCCGAGGAGTTCGGGGTCTCCCGGGTCCCGGTGCGCGAGGCGATCCGCATCCTGCTCGGAGAGGGCTTCCTGGAGGCGCTGTCGCCGCGCCGCATCGTCGTCAAGCAGCTCTCCCGGCAGGACGTGGAGAACCTCTTCGACATGCGCGAGGCGCTGGAGGTGCTCGCCGTCCGACGCGCCGCCGAACGAGCCACCGACAGCCAACTGCAGGAACTGGCAGCCCTGTTGGAAACAGCCCGCCGGGCCACCCTGTCCGGCAGGCCGGAACGCATCTCGCGCGCCAACACGGCCTTCCACCACCACATCGTCGAGCTGTCCGGCAATGAGCTGCTGGCCACCACCCTGGAGTCGCTGGAGGGACGGCTGCGCTGGCTGTTCCAGCAGATCGACGACCCGGGACCGCTCTGGGAGGAGCACCGGCTGCTGTCCGCCGCCATCACCGCGGCGGACAGCGAGGCGGCGGCGGTCTGCGCCCTGCGGCATGTGCGCCACTACCGGGATGTCGCCCTACAACTGCTGTTCGAGTGATTCGGGCATGACGAGTGCTGGGGGCGAGGCACCCCGTGCGCCGCTGCGGCAGGATGGGGCCATGGTGTACTCCCGTATCGCTGTCACCGGATCCACCGGACTCATCGGAGCCGCGCTGGTGCGCTCGCTGCGCGCCGACGGACACGAGGTCGTACGCCTCGTCCGGCACCCGGCGCGCGCCGGGGACGAGGTCGAGTGGGATCCGAAGCGGGGTTACGTCGACGGGGCGGGCCTGGTCGGCTGCGACGCCGTCGTCCATCTCGCCGGCGCCGGGGTCGGCGACCACCGCTGGACGGAGGAGTACAAGCGGGAGATCCGGGACAGCCGGGTGCTGGGCACGGCGGCGATCGCCGAGACGGTGGCCTCCCTCGACGTACCGCCGAAGGTGCTGCTCTGCGGGTCGGCCATCGGCTACTACGGCGACACCGGGGACCGCGCGGTCGACGAGAGCGCGCCGCACGGCACGGGCTTCCTGCCGTCCGTCTGCGTGGACTGGGAGGCTGCCGCGGCTCCGGCGGCGGCGGCAGGCATCCGGACGGTGTACGCGCGCACGGGCCTGGTCGTCGCCCGGGAGGGCGGGGCCTGGGGGCGGCTGTTCCCGCTGTTCCGGGCGGGGCTCGGCGGGCGGCTCGGCAGCGGGCGCCAGTACTGGAGCTTCATCGCGCTGCACGACCACATCGCGGCCCTGCGGCACCTCCTCGACACGGAGTCGCTGTCCGGACCGGTGAACCTGACCGGCCCCGGCCCCGTGACCAACGCCGAGGTGACAGCGGCGATGGGGCGCGTGCTGCACCGTCCGACGCTGTTCACCGTCCCGGCGCCCGCACTCCGGATCGCCCTCGGGGACTTCGCGGAGGACGTGCTGGGCAGCCAACGGGTACTGCCCGCACGGCTGCTGGACTCGGGGTTCACCTTCGCCTTCCCCGGCATCGACGGCGCCATTCGCGCGGCGCTGCACTGACCACGCACAGTCGAATCACACGGATGTGCGACCCCGTGCAACGGTGCCCCGGACCGCGCGCGACTGCGCCCGCACCGGACCCCTCCTAGCCTCGTGGCGAACTCGGGCATTCCGGGGGCCTGTTGGGGGCAAGAGCCTCCCAGCAGTTGCGCCGACTCGGGGAGGGGCACGTGCTCAGCACGGCACACCACGCGGACGTCGTCATCATCGGTGCCGGGATCGCCGGCCTGTCAGCAGCCCATCAATTGACCAGTGCAGGGGTCAGCGTCAGCGTCCTGGAGGCCGGTCCACGCGTCGGCGGCCGGATGACCACCGAGGAGGTGGACGGGTTCCGGCTCGATCACATCGGCCCGCTCCTCAGCACCTCGTATCCGGAACTGCGCGCCGCGCCCGGCCTCGAAGGGCTCCTGCTGCGGAGCTTCGCTCCGGGGGTCCTCGTCCACAGCGAGGGCCGCCAGTACCGGACCGGCGATGCGCGCCAGGTACGGAGCGCGCGGGGCGCATTCAAGGCGGCGCGCGCCCTGGCGAGCGCCCCCCGCCCGCCGATGGGCGGGCCGATCGACCAGGCCAGGCTCGGCGCGGCCCTCGCCCGGCTCGCGACCACCCCGGCCGCCCGCATCCTGGCCCGGCCGGAGCGGACCGCGCTCGCCGCCCTGTCCACCCGCGGCCTGCCCTCCCGTACGGTCAACGGCTTCCTGCGCCCGCTGCTCGCCGCGCTGCTCAGTGACCCCGGGCTCACCACATCGAGCCGGTGCGCCGATCTCGCCCTGCGCAGCTACGCGCGCGGCCGGCTGTGCGTACCGTCCGGCGGCTCGGCCACGCTGCCCGAGCTGCTGGCGGCGGCCCTGCCGCCCGGCACCGTGCGGACCGGCGTCCATGTCACCGCCGCCGACATCACCTCCGTACGCACCAAGGAACACGGTGAACTGGGCTGCCGTTCCCTGCTGCTGGCCACGGGTGCGAGCGCCGCCGCCGAGCTGCTGCCCGGTCTTCGGGTGCCGCCCTTCCATCCGGTGACGGTCCTGCACCACACCGCCCCCGCTCCCCCGCCGACCGGCGCCTCACTACTGCTGGACGCCGACCGCTCGGGCCCGGTGGCCCACACCTGCGTGATGAGCGAGGTCGACCCCTCGCGCGCCCCGCACGGCCGGACCCTGATCACGTCGACGGTGCTCGGCACCCCGCCGCCCGATCTCGACCGCTCGGTCCGCACCCATCTCGCCGCGTTGTACGGCACCCCAACAGGCGACTGGGAACTGCTGGCCGCCCACCACGACCCGGAGGCGGTCCCCGCCATGCCGCCCCCGCACGATCTGCGCCGCCCGGTCAGGCTGCTCGCCGGGCTGTATGTGTGCGGCGACCACCGGGACACGAGCACGGTGCAGGGCGCCCTGTTCTCAGGCCGCCGCGCAGCGCACGCCATCCTCGGCGATCTGGGCATCCGGCCCGGCCACCTGGAGGCGGAGCTGCGCGAAGCGGCCTGAGAGGCTGTCGGGCTGCCTCTGAGTCCGCCCGCGCACATCCTGCCCCGGTCCAGCCGATCCCAACCCCCCCAACACCTCTTACAGATCGGATCTCTCACCCCACCTCCTATTTTCGGGAGTGGTCCACACCACTCCCGCAAACACCCTTGTCGCGCGACACACTTACCGCTACGGTCCTGGCGAAACCGGACTTCAGGAGACCGTAGTGCGCCGAGTCACGCCCGTTCTGCCGCTCCTCATAGCTCTAGTCATCGGATCTATCACTCCCGTCGCGGTGGCGAACGAGCCTCCGGACGAACCCGCATCGAGCACAGGCACCACAACGGCCGCCCCAGGGCCGCCCGTTGTTCCCCGACCGACCCAGTGGACCGAAGCGGGCGGCCACACGCAGCTGTCGGCGGGGACCCGCATCCTGGTGGACCCCCGGTCCCGCTCCACGACCGCGCTCCCCTCCGGGCGGGCCGAACTCCCGGGCCCCGCACGGCAGTCCGTGCAGGACCTGGCCAAGCAGCTGCGTACGGAGGTGGCCCAGGTCAGTGGGGTCGCTCCGGCCGTCAGCAGCGACATCCGGCACGCGCGGGCCGGCGACATCGTGCTGACGCTCACCGAGCACGGGGCACTGGGCGCGGAGGGCCACCGGTTCGAGAGCACGGACGCCGTCCGCATCGAGTCCGCCTCCACCCACGGCCTGTTCTACGGGACGCGCACGCTCCTGCAGCTGCTGCGCACCGCCCCCGATCACCTCACCGTGCCGAAGGCCGTCTCCACCGACCAGCTGACCTGGGTCACCGAGCCGGGCCGCACCACCCTGTACGCGAACGGCGAGCGCGTCGGCACGGTCGACGCGTCCATCCCGCTCCCGCTGCGCTCGATCGGCACCGAGAAGGCCGGGCTACGCGGAGATCTCGACGAAGTCACCACCTGGGACGAGGCGTTGAGCCCCGAACAGGTCCGGGCCGACTACGCGCACCACGACCGATGACCCGAAGGGAACCCGCAGTGACCCGCACCCACGCCCATGCCCGTACCCGTACCCGTACCCGTACCAGACTCGTCGGAGCGACGGCCCTGGCGGCCCTCGCCGGCCTCCTGACCACCCCGGCCTCCGCCTCGCCCGAACCCCCGTCGAAGGACTACGAGCCGACGGTGGAGTCCCTCAACAGCCACCCCACGCCGACGTGGTTCAACGACGACAAGTTCGGCATCTTCATCCACTGGGGCGCCTATTCGGTGCCCGCCTGGGGTCCGCGCGGCAGCTACGCCGAGTGGTACTGGAACTACATGAACAGCAAGGGCAGCGCCACCAACACTCATCAGAAGGACACCTACGGCACGGCCGCGAACTACGACGACTTCATCGGCCAGTGGAAGGCCGAGAAGTACGACCCGGACGCCTGGGTGAAGCTGTTCAAGGATGCCGGTGCCAAATACTTCGTGCTGACCTCCAAGCACCATGAAGGCGTCGCACTGTTCGACAGCAAGGTCAGCGGCCGCGACACCGTGGACCTCGGCCCGAAGCGCGACCTGGCGGGCGACCTGTTCAAGGCGGCACGCAAGGACACCGAGGGAGGGCAGCTGAAGGCAGGCTTCTACTACTCGCTGTACGAGTGGTACAACCCGTCGTACACCGGCAGCCAGGTCCGCAACCCGTACACCGGCGCCGAAGTCCCGTACACCGGCGCCCCGTCGGTCAAGGACTACGTCGGCGACTACATGGTCCCGCAGCTGAACGAGCTGGTCGACCAGTACGATCCCGACATCATCTGGTGCGACGGACAATGGGACAAACCCGCGTCGTACTGGAAGACCGCGCCCGTCATCGCCGACTACTACAACCGCGCGAAGAACCGGACGCACCCGAAGGAGGTCGCGGTCGCCAACCGCTGCAAGATCGAGACCGGTGCGCTGGACAGCAAGGAACTCGACTTCCAGACACCCGAGTACACGGTCAAGCCGGACATCGACCCGAACAAGTGGGAGGCGAGCCGGGGCATCGCACACTCCTACGGCTACAACCAGAACGAGCCCGAGGAGGACCACCTCACCTCCGACCAGCTGATCGACTCGCTCACCGACATCGTCAGCAAGAACGGCAACCTGCTGCTCGACATCGGCCCGCGCGCCGACGGCACCATCCCCGAGATCCAGCAGCAGCGACTGCTCGACATCGGAGCCTGGCTGAAGATCAACGGCGAGGCGATCTACGGGACGACCTATTGGCACCATGCCGAGGAGCCGACCGGAGACGACAAGGTCCGCTACACGGTGAAGGACGGCACGCTGTACGCGACCGCGCTGGAGTGGCCCGGAGCCGAACTCACCCTCGGCGCCGACACGCCCGTCACCGCCGACTCCCGTATCACCCTGCTCGGTTCGGACGGCAGCGCACTCCCCTGGCACAAGGACGCCGCGGGCCGCGTGATCGTCGAGACACCGAAGGACGGGGCGTCGGCCACCAGGAGCACGAGCGCGTACGTCTTCAAGGTCACCACTCCGGGCGTGAACACCCTCGTCCGCACGAGGACCGAACTGCCGAAGGAGCTCAACCCCGGACACGCCGCCGACGGCACCCTGACCCTCACCAACACCGCTCGCACGCGCGCACCCGGGACCGGGATCGGGTTGTCCGGACCCGAGGGCTGGACCGTCACCCCGGTGGCCACCCGCGTGCCCCCACTGTCGCCCGGCGCCGACGCGAAGGTCCCGTTCACCGTGACGCCGCCCGCTTCCGCGGCCCCCGGTACGTACACACTGAACATCACCCTGCGCCACGGCCCTCTCACCACCACCACGGCGGTCAAGGTCAGGGTGGCCCCGGAGAACCTCGCCCGGAACAAGCCGGCCACCCAGAAGAGCACCGCGTGGGACGCCCCTGCCTCCCGCGCCGTCGACGGGAACACCGACGGCTCCTTCGGATCGGGCTCGGTGACCCACACCGCGGAGCCCTCGTCGCAGGCGTGGTGGCAGGTCGACCTGGGCGCCTCGAAGTCACTGTCCGCAGTCGACATCTGGAACCGCACCGACTGCTGCTCCGACCGGCTGAAGGACTTCTGGGTCCTGACCTCGGACACCCCGATCACGGCCGACGGACTCGACGAGGCACGGACCGCACCCGGTGTGACGGCGGTCCGTGTCACCGGTCAGGCCGGACGGCCGTCCTCCGTGCAGCTCCCGGCGGGCACCTCCGGCAGGTACGTCCGCGTGCAGCTGACCTCCGGCACCAACCCGCTGTCGCTGGCGGAGGTCGAGGTGCGCGGGCACTGAGAGAGCCCTGCCGAAACGGGTGGTGGCCCGGACCGATCGCTCCCGGTCCGGGCCACCACCCGTTCTGTCGTGCGCAGGAGTCACGCGGAAGCGTCATCCCTGGTCACGCGGGAGGGATCACCCGAGGGCCGCGACCCGGTCCCGGTATCCGCGTACCGCAGCCGCGTCCCGGTACGGCTCAAGGCGGCGCTCGAAGTCCCGTACGTACTCCGTCGCCCGAACCGACCGCATCTCCGCCGCCTGCTGGGCCGCCTCGGCGCCGAGCAGACACGCCTGGTCGAGCTCACCGAGCCCGAGCCGGGCGGACGCCAGCACCACCCGGCAGAACAGCCTGCTCCGGGCGTACCCCGGGGCGCGCAGCTGCAGCGAGCGCTCCGCGTGCTGGGCGGCGGCCCGGTACTGCTGCAGATCGCGGTGGCAGTGCCCGAACTCGTCGGCGAGCTGCGCCTCGTCGAAGTAGCGCGCCCAGTACGGGACGTCGTCCCCGGGCCGGGCGGTCTCCAGCGCGCGTTCCGCCCGCGCCAGCGAGGCCGCGCAGGTCCTGGCCTCACCGAGCACGCCGTGCCCGCGCGCTTCGACGGCGTGCAGCAGGGCCAGCACGACGGGCGGCGCCGACGAGCCGATGCCCTGCTGGGCGACGCGCGCCAGCTGGACGGCTTCCCTGCCGTGCCCGAGATAGACCGCCTGCCGGCTCATGGTGATCAGCACGTAACTGCCGTACGCCCGGTCCCCCGCCGCCTGCGCGAGCCGCAGCGCCTGGACGAAGTAGCGCTGGGCGAGACCGTGCGCCGCGATGTCGTACGAGGTCCAGCCCGCCAGCCGGGTCAGATCGGCGGCGGCCGAGAAGAGCCGCCGTCCGGTGGCCTCCCCGTACGTCCCGCGGAGCATCGGCTCGGCCTCGTGCTCCAGGTAGCGGACGAGGGCCTGGCGGGCGTGGCCGCCGCCGTAGGCGTTGTCCAGGGTGCGGAAGAGCTCGCCGACGCAACGCAGGGCGGCGACATCGCCGCTGCTGACCTTCTGGCCGGCTCCGCGGTCGGTCTGCCGCTGCCGGGGGACGCCGGGAGCGCCGGTTGCCGACGGCACCAGGTGCACCGGAGGCCCGGCGGAGGCGGAGGACGACGCGGCGGGCCCGGAGGGCCTGGCGGGCGCGGGCCCCCGGGCGCCGTATCGGCCCCCGGACCCGCTCGCCCCATGCAATCCATGCGCCCCCGGGTGGGCCGTGGCGTGCGCTCCGGCGTGCGAACCACGGGTCCCGTCTGCCCCCACCGGCCCGCGCTGCGCACCGAGCACCGGCGCCGCCCGGGTCCCGCTGCCCCCGCCGGGGCCAGCCGTCCCGCTCCCCCGCCCCACCCACTCGTCGGCCCGTCCGATCAGCCAGTCGCGGCTGGGCACCACGAGCCCGGCCGGGGTGAAGGCGATCTTGCGCAGCTCCGCATGGCTGCCCGAGTCCTTCCGCCACAGGCCGCTGACGATGTCCACCGCCTCGGCCGGGGTGGCGGCGAACTCCAGACCGGCGTAGACGGGCACACACCCGCCGAGGCCCAGGTCCTGCGCGGAGAGCCGGCGCCCGAGCCGCCGGGTGAAGACCTCGGCGATCAGTGCGGGGGTGGTCCCGCGCGGTTGCTGGCCGCGCAGCCAGCGAGTCACGGAGGTCTTGTCGTAGCGCAGATCCAGGCCGTGTTCGAGGCCGAGCTGGTCCACCCGGCGGGCGAGACCGGCGTTCGAGAATCCGGCTTCGGTGATGAGCGAGGCGAGCTGGCGGTTGGGGGTGCGCTGCGGAGGTCGTTCCGACATCAGCTGTACGGTCTCCTGCCTTCGGGGCCGGGCGGGCAGCCCTTAGACCGACCGGCAATTGGGGGGTGGGTGAAGGAGCGGGGCTGGGGTGCGTGCATCGCAAGGCGGAGGATTGAGCCAGATGGGGTCTCCCCTGCTCGAGCGAAGCCGAGAGCTTGGGGAAGGAGCCATGGTGATTGACGACAACGCCGCGAGGTGCGTGCCCCAGCCCCGTGACGCCGCCCCCCAATTGCCGGTCGGTCTTATGGAACGGCGCGAATTTAGCGGGCCCTACGGCGGCCGCAGTCTCCTTCGCTTCACATTCATCCGATCGTGTGAGGATTGGGGGTGGCGCTGACGGGAACAACCTGCCGGGCCACCGCTCCCGGGGCGGTCGTACAGTGGCCCGGGGCGCGAATCAGTGCATGGTGACGTGGTTCCGGGGCGCCCCCCGGCTCCCGGTACCGCAAGTAGGGAGACATCTCCGTGAGTGAGCTTCGGTTCGTCCGGCTGGGATTCGGCGAGGAAGCCGTCGACTACCAGGAGGCCTGGCAGAAGCAGCGCGAGGTGCACGCGGCCCGGTTCGAGGACACTGTTCCCGACACCTGTCTGCTGCTGGAACACCCGCCGGTCTACACGGCGGGACGACGTACGACCGACAGTGAGCGCCCCCTGGACGGCACTCCGGTCGTCGACGTGGACCGCGGCGGAAAGATCACCTGGCACGGTCCCGGGCAGCTCGTCGGCTACCCGATCCAGAAGCTGCCGCGCCCGGTGGATGTCGTGGCGCATGTCCGCAGGCTGGAGGACGCGCTGATCCGTACGGCTGCCGAGTTCGGTCTGGAGACCAGCCGGGTCGAGGGCCGCAGCGGAGTCTGGGTGCTCGGCGACCCGGTCGAGGAGCGTCCATCGCTCGGCGGCCTCTCCCTCGACTTCGACCCGCGGCTGCACGACGAGGAGTTCGACCCGCGGCTGAACGGCCCCGAGTACGCCCCGTCCAACGCCGGTCAGCGCCGCGAGGACCGCAAGCTGGCGGCGATCGGCATCCGGGTCGCCAAGGGTGTGACCATGCACGGCTTCGCGCTGAACGTGAACCCGGACAACACCTGGTTCGACCGGATCGTGCCGTGCGGCATCCGCGATGCGGGCGTCACCTCGCTCGCGTACGAACTGGGCCGCGACGTCACGATCGCGGAGGTGCTGCCAGTGGTCGAGAAGCACCTGAAGGACGTCCTGGAGAACGCGGAGCTCGCCCCGCGGGAGATCGACCGGGCCTCGGCCTGACCCGGATCCCCGGGAATGGCCCGGCCCACCTCCTGGTTGCCCAGGGGCAAGGGCCACACCCCAACCGCACAAATAGCGGGCGTACCCTGGTGTTCGCCGAAGAATCGAAGTCGTAGGGAGCCGGACGTGTCCGCTGTCGCACCCGACGGGCGCAAGATGTTGCGCCTGGAGGTCCGGAACAGCCAGACCCCCATCGAGCGCAAGCCCGAGTGGATCAAAACCCGGGCGAAGATGGGGCCCGAGTACAACCAGCTGCAGAAGCTCGTGAAGAGCGAGGGTCTGCACACGGTGTGCCAGGAGGCCGGCTGCCCGAACATCTTCGAGTGCTGGGAGGACCGTGAGGCCACCTTCCTCATCGGTGGTGACCAGTGCACCCGGCGCTGTGACTTCTGTCAGATCGACACGGGCAAGCCGCAGGCGCTGGACCGGGACGAGCCCCGCCGCGTCGGCGAGTCGGTCGTCACGATGGACCTGAACTACGCCACGATCACCGGCGTCGCCCGCGACGACCTGGAGGACGGCGGAGCCTGGCTGTACGCGGAGACCGTGCGCCAGATCCACGCGCTGACGGCGGAGCGCGAGGCCGGTGCCACCAAGGTCGAGCTGCTGATCCCCGACTTCAACGCGGAGCCCGAGCAGCTCGCCGAGGTCTTCTCCTCGCGCCCCGAGGTGCTCGCGCACAACGTCGAGACGGTGCCACGGATCTTCAAGCGGATCCGCCCCGGTTTCCGTTACGAGCGTTCCCTGGAGGTCATCACGCGGGCCCGCGAGGCCGGTCTGGTGACCAAGTCGAACCTCATCCTCGGTATGGGCGAGACCCGCGAGGAAGTGAGCGAGGCACTCCAGGACCTGTACGACGCGGGTTGCGAGCTCATCACGATCACGCAGTACCTGCGGCCCTCCGTGCGCCACCACCCGGTCGAGCGCTGGGTGAAGCCGCACGAGTTCGTGGAGCTGAAGGAGGAGGCCGACGAGATCGGCTACTCCGGTGTGATGTCCGGGCCGCTGGTCCGTTCCTCGTACCGGGCCGGCCGGCTCTTCCAGCAGGCGATCGAGCGGCGCGGCGCGGTCACGGCCGCGCCCACTGCCTGACCGGACTGTGTGAATTCGCGCACAAGAAGCTACTGAACGGTACTGGCTGGATCGACGCGGCCCATACGCTCCCCGCAGGTCGGGGACGCGTATGGGCCGCGTCGGCGTGCGCGGCGCTCATATCAAGGTTTCATTGGTGTTTGACCGAAAGGTCATGCGCTGGTAACACCGAGCAGTGACTCTGGATGCACGCAGCGCAGTGGTTCTCACGGCTGCCGCCGCCACTGCTCACCGTATCCAGCCCGCGCAAGCAACTCCTGTAACCCACTCACTCCGCGCATCCGTTCCGAGGGGACTTCCACGATGCAGGCCGTGCCGGTACGCGCCACCGCCATTCCGTCCGTCACCGATGCTCTCCGCGCCGTCGAGTCACTGCTGCTGAGCAGCGGCCAGCGCACCGCCCGCCGCAACGCCTGGACGGCCGTCCTCGAGGACCGCCGCCGGGCCAAGGACCGGGTCGAGACCGAGTACGTACTGGAGGCCGTGGCCGACCACCGTTCCTAGGCCACGTAAACTTCAGTACATGGCGAGGAAGGCAAACACTGACGGCGCGGACAGCGTCGAGAACGCGGGGCGGCTCAAGCAGATCGCCCTGACCTACAAGATGACCCGGCGGGCCGACCCCAAGATCGGTCTTGTCGTCGCGGGTGTGGGAATCGTCACCTTCGGTGTCCTCCTCGCCATCGGCTTCTTGATCGGCCACCCGATCTACGTGGGCATCCTGGGCTTCGTGCTGGCCCTCCTCGCGATGGCGATCGTCTTCGGGCGGCGCGCCGAGCGGGCGGCCTTCGGGCAGATGGAGGGACAGCCGGGCGCTGCGGCGGCCGTGCTGGACCGCGTGGGCCGCGGCTGGACCACGACTCCGGCGGTAGCGATGAACCGCAGCCAGGACGTCGTCCATCGGGCCGTCGGCAAAGCGGGCATCGTGCTGGTGGGCGAGGGCAACCCGAACCGGGTCAAGCTCCTGCTGGCGGCCGAGAAGAAGAAGATGGCCCGCATCCTCGTGGACGTACCCGTGCACGACATCATCGTCGGCAACGACGAGGGCCAGGTGCCGCTGAAGAAGGTCCGCACCAAGATGCTGAAGATGCCGCGGGTCCTGACCGGCCCGCAGGTGACTGCGGCCAACGACCGGCTGCGGGCGATGGGCGACCTGATGAGCAACATGCCGCTGCCGAAGGGCCCGATGCCGAAGGGTATGCGGATGCCGCGCGGCGGCAAGATGCGCTGACGCCACACACCCGACGCACAAGAGGGCGGGCTGTGAACCACTGAGGTTCGCAGCCCGCCCTCTTCACATCTCCGCTCGTCGGACCGCTCTCAGATCCGCACCTGCACGGCGCGCGAGAGCCGGTCGTGCAGCCCGCGCCCGTCGCGGTCCCAGACCAGAGCCGGAATCGCCAGGCACAGCAGCACGCTCCGGATGATCACCCGCCCGAAACCGAGCCGACCGCCGCCCTCGCCGACGACACGAATACCCAGGATGCGCTTGCCCGGCGTACATCCGACGGTCCCGACGGTGAGCACACTCAGTACGGCAAAGATCCCGAGGGCCCAGTTCCCGGCGGCCTGCTGGTCACCGCGAGCGAACAGCCCGTATGCGATCAGCAGGCAGAGCGCCCAGTCGACGAAAAGGGCGCCGAAGCGCCGGCCGAGCGACGCGATCGCCCCCGGCCCTTCTTCGGGCAGACCGAGCCGCTTGCCGCGGTAGCCGAAATCGGCGCCCATCTCCTCGGCGGCCGCACGCGGCCCGGAGAGCCACGATCCGATTGCTTTCCTGTTGTCCACCCGTCCACGGTACTGGGCCCGCCTTCACGCCCTGCCGGGTGGGGGCCTCCGGACGCGCGGACGCGGCCCTCGCCGCCGCCCCGTTACACCTCCGAGGTGCCGCCGACACCCGCCTCGGTTAACTTCGGCGAAACAAATGGGTCATGCTTGAGAAATCCGGTCTGCCTATGGTCGGGTCCAGCGTGTGCCACCGCACTGGCCGCACAGAGAGCTACAACCCCGTCCCTCCCGGGCCGGGAGTAGGAGGAGTTGGATGTTCCAGAACGCCGACGACGCGAAGAAGTACATCGCCGACGAAGATGTCAAGTTCATCGACGTCCGGTTCTGTGACCTGCCCGGTGTGATGCAGCACTTCACCATCCCGGCAGCGGCATTCGACCCGACCGAGGAACTGGCCTTCGACGGCTCGTCGATCCGCGGCTTCCAGGCCATCCACGAGTCCGACATGGCGCTCCGCGCGGACCTGTCGACGGCCCGTGTCGACCCGTTCCGCCGCGACAAGACCGTCAACATCAACTTCTTCATCCACGACCCGATCACCGGCGAGCAGTACAGCCGTGACCCGCGCAACGTGGCCAAGAAGGCCGAGGCGTACCTCACCTCCACCGGCATCGCCGACACCGCGTACTTCGGCCCCGAGGCCGAGTTCTACGTCTTCGACAACGTCCGCTTCCAGACGTCGGCGAACGAGAGCTTCTACCACATCGACTCCGAGGCCGGCGCCTGGAACACCGGCTCCGAAGAGAACAACCGGGGTTACAAGGTCCGCTACAAGGGCGGCTACTTCCCGGTCCCGCCGGTCGACCACTTCGCCGATCTGCGTGCCGAGATCTCCCTTGAGCTGGACAAGAACGGCCTCCAGGTCGAGCGCCAGCACCACGAGGTCGGCACCGCCGGCCAGGCCGAGATCAACTACAAGTTCAACACGCTGCTCGCCGCGGCCGACGACCTGATGCTCTTCAAGTACATCGTGAAGAACGTCGCCTGGCGCAACGGCAAGACCGCGACCTTCATGCCGAAGCCGATCTTCGGCGACAACGGCTCGGGCATGCACGTCCACCAGTCCCTGTGGGCCGGCGGCGACCCGCTGTTCTACGACGAGCAGGGCTACGCGGGTCTCTCGGACATCGCCCGCTACTACATCGGCGGCATCCTCAAGCACGCACCGTCGCTGCTGGCCTTCACGAACCCGACGGTGAACTCGTACCACCGCCTGGTCCCCGGCTTCGAGGCCCCGGTCAACATGGTCTACTCGCAGCGCAACCGCTCCGCCGCGATGCGTATCCCGATCACGGGCTCGAACCCGAAGGCCAAGCGCGTCGAGTTCCGCGCCCCGGACCCGTCGTCCAACCCGTACCTGGCCTTCTCGGCGCTGCTGATGGCCGGCCTCGACGGCGTGAAGAACAAGATCGAGCCGGCCGAGCCGATCGACAAGGACCTGTACGAGCTGGCTCCCGAGGAGCACGCCAACGTCCAGCAGGTCCCGACCTCGCTCCCCGCCGTCCTGGACGCCCTGGAGGCGGACCACGAGTACCTCCTCGCGGGCGGCGTCTTCACGTCCGACCTGATCGAGACGTGGATCGACTTCAAGCGCACCAACGAGATCGCCCCGATTCAGCTGCGCCCGCACCCGCACGAGTTCGAGCTCTACTTCGACATTTAAGAACGTCACAGGTCAGAGCAGACTTTTCGCTCGCCTGGGCCGTCTGTGGGCCGTCGGCCGTGCCCTTCCCTCACCGGAAGGCACGGCCGACGGCCTTTCCTGTCGGGTGCCGCTCAGGCTGCGACGGACGCCGCTCCGTCGTCTTCCTCGCCCACTCCGCCCACCCCGAACGCGGCGTCGATCGCCTTCCTGGCACGGTCCTGACTGTTCGGCATCAGGTGGGTGTACGTCCGCAGAGTGAAGCCGGGGTCCGAGTGCCCAAGGTATTGCGCGAGGGCCTTGATGTTCTCGCCCGCGTCCAAGAGAACCGACGCGTAGTAGTGCCGCAGCGCGTGCATGCCGTGCTCGCGGGACGGACGTCTCCCCTCTCGGGGGCCGGCCCGGGCAGCAGGCCCCGGAGAGCTTCGGGCAGTCCCGCCCGGTCACGCAACCGATGCCGGGACGGGGACGACGGGAACTGATGGGGCTGACTGCTCGGCCCAGACGATCTTCCCGGTGGGGGTGAAGCGGGTCCCCCACCGCTCGGCGAACTGAGCGACGAGGAAGATTCCGCGACCGCCTTCGTCCATGTCCGTCGCGTAGCGCAGGTGCGGGGAGGTGCTACTGGCGTCGCTGACCTCCACCACCAGGTTGCTGTCGCGCAGAAGGCGCAGGTGGACAGGGGGTGCCCCGTAGCGGATGGCGTTGGTGACCAGCTCGCTGAGGATCAGTTCGGTGGTGAATGCCGTCTCCTCCAGGTTCCACTCGGCCAGCTTCGCGAACACCTCGGCGCGCAGGGCGGACACCGCGGCGGGAACGGCCGGGATATCCCATTCGGCGATACGGTCACGCGGAAACGCGCGGGTGCAGGCGATCAGGAGAGCGACGTCATCGACTGGACGGGCGGGTAGCACCGTCTCCAGGACCGTGTCGCACGTCTCCTCCGGGTCGGTCCCCGCGCCGGAGAGCGCGTCGCACAGCAGCTTCAGGCCGACCCCGATGTCGCGCTGCCGGTTCTCGATGAGCCCGTCGGTGTAGAGCACGAGCTGCGTGTCCTCCGGCAGCTGCCGCTCGGCAGCCTCAAAGCGCAGACCGCCTAGACCGAGCGGGGGTCCTTCGGCCAGGTCGAGAATCTCCACGCGGCCGTCCGGATGGACGATGGCCGGCGGAAAGTGACCGGCTCTTGCCATTGCGCAACTACAGGAGACCGGGTCGTAGATCGCATACAGGCACGTAGCCGCGATGGTCCCATCCTCGCTGGCGCCCGCCTCCGCATCCATCTGATTGACCACGTCGTCAAGGCGGGCCAGCAGCTCGTCGGGCGGCAGGTCAAGGGTGGAGAAATTGCGGACCGCGGTGCGCAGCCGACCCATGGTGACCGCGGAGCGCAGGCCATGGCCGACCACGTCCCCGACCACCAGGGCGGTGCGGAAGCCTGGGAGAGGGATCACGTCGAACCAGTCCCCGCCGACCTCGGCCTCGGCGGGCACGTACCGGCACGCCACCCGGACGGCGCTGGTGTCCGGCAGCACACGGGGCAGCAGGCTGCGTTGCAGCGTGGTGGCGATGGCGCGCTCGCGGGTGTAGCGGCGAGCCAGCTGAGAGACCGCTAGGCCGACCACGAGCAGCAGCCCTGCCGTGATGACGTCGTCCGTCTTGTTTATGCGGGTGAAGCTTTCGTACGGAGTGGTGAAGAAGAAGACGAACCACACGGCGGCGGACAGGGCCGTGAGGACCGCGGCCCAACGGTAACCGAGGGCGGCCACCGCCGCGACGACCAACATCAGGATCTGGGCCACGTTGGTGGGGGACAGGGTGCCTCGGACGGGCAGCAGGAGCGCGCAGACGGCGAGCGGGACTGTCACTGCCGCAAGGAGGGCGGTCAGCCCCTTGACCGGATCACGAGGCATGCCACACCTCCCTATCTCCGGTGTAGCAGGGCTCACGTGGCGCTGCCAGTCGATACGGGTCTGGCCGGAACGTCACCGGTTCGAAGGTCCTCGATGGCGTCCGCGACCCTGCGGAGGAGCGTGGGCATGTCACTTTGACCAGCTCCTGCCGGGTTCGCCTGCGCGGCCCACCAACTCCTCCCCGGCGTGGACTGGTCAGCCCTGCGCCCGTTGCGTGCCCGGTCCGGCGGGACGCAGCGGGGATTCACGGGGAACAGCGGCGCGGATCGCGCTCAGGCCCAGGTCAGGGAGTCACTACGCCAGCCGCCATCCGCATACGGCGTCTTCCGAACTGGTACTCCAGGCCGCACGGTGGCGCTTGACTGGGTCATTGAGACTCCACCGACCTCACTGTCCGCTGCGGCGTCATGACCGATGCAAGGTCCGGTCACCGCGCAGCGGTATGACGTCCCAGCACAGCCTCTGCTCCTCGTCCACTACCGGCGTGTAGCCGGTGACGGGCCGGGAGGTCTCGAGAGACGTGGCGATCGCCTCCATGAGCACCGGCAGGGACGTCCACATCTCGTGTGCTACGCGCATAATGCCTTCCACGACCTCGGCTTCATGGACGCGCCCCCGGTCGCTCTCGGGACGGTGGTCCAGTACGAGGTGATCCCCGCCGACGTTCCGCGCGATGGGGATCAGCTGCGGGTGTCCGTACAGGACGCTGCTGAACCCGGTCTTCATGAAGTCGTAGTCCGCCTCCTCTCCTTTCTCATCCGCCTCGCGCTTGTCGTAGAAGCCGGTGAAAAGTTGCCACGCAGCCGCGATCTCGCGTGCACTCATCGGTCTGTAGAACGCCGGCAGCAGCGAGCCCCGCTGGTCGAGGAGACCGTCGTGCCGCAGCAGCGACATCACCACGGGCTTCAGCAGTGGCCGGCCGATGACGCGTTCGGTCGCGGCGATGTCCGCCGGATCCGCGGGCGGCGCCAGCGCGGCGTAGGTCGCCGGGGCGTGCTCGGCCAGCCAGTTCTCGATGCGCGTCCACGACTCACTGATCGGTGCGGTCATGGCACGGCATCCTGCCACCTGGTACTGACAACCCCCTGGGAACAGCCAGACGGTGGCCGTGACCCCGATACATCCCACTGGGGCCGTCTCTGGGCCGTGCGAGGGGACTCGACGATGACAGGCGACGACCGCTAACCCGCAGGCCAGACGGGCGGCGGCTGGAGTGCGTGCAGGTCAGGAAGGTGCCGCGTCACTTCTTCGACACCTAAAGAGCGAGGCGGGCCGAGATCGGCCCGCCAAACAGCAGCGAGGGCCGCTACCCCAGACCATCGGGGTAGCGGCCCTCGTCGGCATTGACACAGATATTCGGGGGAAGGTGGCCCGCTGCCGCCGAGAACCGGCTGACCGGAGCAACGCGCAACCCGCGTGTCCCACGGGCTGCGCGTCCCCGGCGGCATGGTGACCGCCGGACAGGCCGGCTAGGCGGCGACTGGCTGGTGCTACATCGCCGGCGGCTGGGCAGGCGGCTGCTGGGCCGGCGGCTGGGCAGGCGGCTGCTGGGCCGGCGGCTGAACAGGCAGCTGCTGGGCCGGCGGCTGAACAGGCGGCTGAACAGGCGGCTGAACAGGCGGCTGAACAGGCGGCTGAACAGGCGGCTGGGCAGGCGGCTGGGCAGGCGGCTGGGCAGGCGGCTGCTGGTTGGTGTTTTGGTTGACGTTCTGGTTGACGTTCTGGTTCACGTTCTGGTTGACGTTCTGGTTGATGTTCTGGTTGAGGTTCTGGTTGAGGTTTCGGTTGATGTTCTGGTTGAGGTTACGGTTGAGGTTGGCGTTTCGGTTCAGCTGCAGGTTCCGCTGCAGCCCCTGCGACACGTTCCCAGCCCTGCACGCCGCCACCCCGGCGTTGAAGCTGAACGGATCGATAACCTGCGAGGGTGCTTTCGAGGGCGCCGCTGCCACCGGATCGGCTGCGGGTGAGGCGCCGAACGCGTTCCCGGCGAAACCCGCAGGCAACGCCAGAGAGGCGATAAGCACGGGGCTGAGCCGGAAAAGGTATCGCTTGCCACGCATGATTTTCTCCTTCGATCGCCGGAACGAGAGATAGGTGTTCGTTCCAGAACGGTGCTGCTTCCTCAGCACCTCGCACGGCCGAACGCCGCTTCCTGCATCAGGATCACACGTGGCAGAGCGCACATCCAGAAACCGACTATCCTAGGAGTAGGGGTCCCAGGTACTAACCATCCGAAACGTCGCCCAGCAAAGGGAACGATGGATGAATTACGACCAACGGCGAGCTCAGCTCGCGGACTTCCTCAGAACACGACGGCTGGCCATTCAGCCGGAAGAGGTGGGTCTTCCACCCCGGACATCAAGGCGAACCCCTGGCCTGCGCCGGGAAGACGTGGCCGACCTCGCGGGCATCAGCACCTGCTGGTACTCACGCCTTGAACAGGCCCGGAACATCCGGGTGTCCGACCACGTCCTCGACTCGCTGGCCGATGCCCTTCGCCTCAGCACCGAAGAGCACGACTACCTCATGGCCCTGGCGCGCGAGGACGCCCGTTCCAGCGCGAGCATTGCCCCGGACGGCGTGCCTCCGGCTCTCCAGCGCATCCTGGACAGCCAGCATCCACATCCGGCAATCGCCCTCGGCCCCCGTTTCAACATTCTGGCCTGGAACCAGGCCAGAACCGATGTCTACGGCGATCTGACCAAAATCCCCCCTGCGCACCGCCACATGCTCTGGCTCTTCTTCGGCGGATATCTGCGCGAGCTCATTCAGAACTGGGAGCCGAGCGCCCGCTCCGTGCTGGCAGAATTCCGCGCGGCCACCGGACTTTACGTCCACGAACCGTGGTTCACCACACTGGTCCGAGATCTGAGTCAGAACAGCAAGGAATTCCGCGGATGGTGGCAGCAGCACGAAATCGAAAGTCGCCACATCACCACCCGGGAAGTGCGGCATCCCTCTGTCGGCCGCATGGTGCTGGAGGAGAGCGCGCTCGTTGTCGACGACCGCTCAGGCCGACGAATCATTCTCGAGATCCCGCAACCCGGCACCGGCACCGAGAACAAGCTGACGGCGCTTTCCCGGCGATCCCACCAAGTACAGGCTCCGCCGCGCCACGTGCATCGAAAGCCGACTTCAGGAAAACAACGGCACAACCACTTCTGAACCTGATGCCTGGTAACCAAATTGCTCGGTCCGAGCATCACTTGGGGCGTCGGCCGCTGGCCCATGACCGGGCGGACCAGCGGTGGCCGCCGCACCGGGTGGTAAGCCGTTCTTCGGACCGGACGGTGGCAGTGGTGGTGCGATCAGTGCCGCAGAGCCGTCCCCACGTCGACCTTGACGTCACCCGACAGCTTGCGGTTGCTGCGGGCGATGGCGTCCTTGGAGGACTTCGGCCCGACGTCGTCGATCGTCACCACCACCGTGTCGAGCAGGTTGCCGCTCGCGTCACGGAAGGTGACCTGCACGGCGTAGGACTTCGCCGAGTCGATGCCATTCGTCACGGTGATCTTCGAGGTGGCGCGGCCGTCGTGGTCGGTGCTCACCGCGCCCAGCTTGACGTCGCCCTTGGCGTTCACGCCGTTCTTGAAGCCTCTCAGTCTCTCGCCCGCGGCAGCAGTCGCCGAGGCCACCACATCTGAACCCCTGGATGCCACCGACGCTGCGGCGGAGGCCGCTCCGGACGCCGTGGTGGAGGCGCCGCCGCCGTGCGAACAGGCACCGGCGGTCGACATCACGGCCGTCGTCAGCAGCACGGCCCACAGGCCTCGCGCGGCTTTCCTCGTCATCGTTCCTCCCAGCACTCGCCCGTCGCCCCAGTCAAAGGGTCCGCAGGCCGCACCGCATGCCCGGTATGCCGGACGGGTGAAGGGCCGGGCCAGGGTGTGTGCGCATGTGCCTGTGCCCCCGGCCTCCGGGGGCACAGGCTTCCGGTCCGTCAGCGGCCGTAGCGGATCAGGGCGCGGACCATGCGGCAGGTGGTGTCGGACGGCGGGTGGATGCCGATGCGCTCGGCAGTCGTGCGTATCGTGTCGTTGTCAGCGCTCGACGGGTAGTAGACGCCTGTGTCGAGCAGGGCGATCGCCAGACGCATGGCCTTCAGGCGGCGGTTGTGGGAGACGTACCACTCGCGGGGCCGGCCCGCGGGGAGCGGCTTCTTCTGCAGGGGCTTGTGGAGCGGCTTGGTCGTGGCTGCGGCAACGGCCATGGGAATCCTCCTGGCACGGTCGTGAAACCCTCACGAACTACCCCCATTTTACGGCTCATCACTGACAATCGCCCCTGGCCAGAGGGGCTTTCGCGGTGTCCGTCGCGTATCGTTGGCCCATGGAGATCTGGATCAATCCCGCATGTTCCAAGTGCCGCAGTGCGGTGCAGTTGCTCGATGCCGAGGGCACCGAATACACCGTCCGCCGCTATCTGGAGGATGTGCCGTCGCCGGACGAGATCCGGGCCGTACTCGACCGGCTCGGGCTGGAGCCGTGGGCCATCACGCGGACGCAGGAAGCGGACGCGGAGGAGCTCGGGCTCAAGGAGTGGCCGCGCGAGGCCGGTTCGCGGGAGCGGTGGATCACGGCGCTCGCCGAACATCCGAAGCTGATCCAGCGGCCGATCATCACGGCGGAGGACGGAACGGCTGTCGTGGCGCGTACGGAGGAAGCGGTACGGGACGCTTTGGGACGCTGAGCGCAGCCGGAATCACTCGGTCAGCAGGAAGTCCTCGATCCTGCGGTTGAGTTCGGCGGCGTCCGGGGCGTGCAGCGGCAGCGTGTGGTGCGTGGCGCCGGGGATCGTCGCCGTCTGTACGTGCGCGATCAGCCGGGTCGCAGTGGCGGCGACCTGTGCGGCGTTGTGGGCCCGGCTGTTCCCGGCCGTGAGGATCAGGGTCGGTACGTTCAGGGAGCTCAGCGCCTCGGGTGCGGGGCGCGGGCCGTTGACCGGGCGGGCGGTCGGGAAGTCGGCGGCCGTCTCGCGCAGGTGCAACCAGGCCGGGTCGAGTGCGGCGCCGGCCGTCTCCCAGGCGAGGAAGGTGCGTGTCCGTTTCGCGCTGGGGCGGAGCAGCATCGGGAGCGCGTGCAGCAGATAGCCGGGGCGGAAACCGGCGAAGCACTGGGTCGGGTCCACGAGGATCAGCCTCCGGACGCGGTGGGGTGCGTGCAGGGCGTGTTGGAGGGCGATCCGGGCTCCGTACGAGTGGCCGCAGAGTGATACCGGTGCGGCGTTCAAAGCTTCGAGTACCGCGTCCAGCCAGGTCGTCAGGTCCTGGAACGTGCGGATCGGGCGCTCCCCCGCCACACTGCGGCCCGGGTCACCGATGAGGTCGATGGCGTGGACGCGGTGGGTGCGGCCCAGGTGGGCGGCCTGGGCGAACCAGACGGTGGAGGTGGAGCCGCCCCCCGCCAGGAGCACCAGGGGCGGGGCGCCCTCCGGGCCGTAACTGTTGATACGCGTGGTGCCGTACGGGGTGGGGACGTCGGACTGGTTGGTTCCGGCAGGCCACTTGGCCGCCAGGACCTCGTCGTACGCAGCGAGGAACGACTCGGTGACGGCCGTTGCGGATGATCCGGATGACGTGGTTGCCATGGAGTGCCTCCCGAGGGTGGGTGCCCTTGGATATTATCTCGCTCAGCGAGATAATAGAGGAAGGAGGACTGATGGGCGAGCAGGGTTCCGAACTGGAGATCGTTCATCTGCTGCGCAAGGTGACTGTCGAATTCGGTCTGCGCCAGGCCGAGTTCGCGAGCCGCAACGGCATGCACCCCACCGACGTGCGCGCCTTGATCTGCCTGCTCGACGCCGAGCGGGCCGGCACCGAAGCGACCGCCGGGTGGCTCGGTGCGCAGCTCGGGCTCAACTCCGCGGGCACCACCGCCGTCATCGACCGGCTGGAACGGCTCGGCCACCTCACCCGCACCCGCGACCCGCGCGACCGGCGACGGGTACTGCTGGCGGTGGACCCGCGGGCGGTGGAGCTGGGGTGGGCCTTCTTCGGGCCGCTGATCGAGAACACGGTGACAGTGCTGCGCGACTTCGACGAGAGTGAGACGGCTGCCGTGCGGCGCTTCCTGTCCGCCGCGCACCAGGCGGTCACCGCCATTCCCTGACCGGCAGGGCGATCGAGGGGACCGTTCCTAACCAGTGTGCGTAAGTGAGTCTTGGACCCACTGCTGCGTACTGGGCGCATCCCGAACGGTTTTGGATGCACTGGGTTCCCGCTTTCGCTTCCCACTCGGCGACGGCCCTTCGTGGGCACGGTCCGTTGTGGGCGGGCGGGTTCCCTCACGCCCCCGGCCACCTGGCCCGGCCTGGACGGTCCGATGCCCCACACGATCACTCCGGTCGTGTGGGGGCGGTGCCGTCCTTCCCCAACCGTTTCTTGCGGCCGTGCTTCTCCCGGGTCTTCTCAGGCGTGAAGTCGAGGTCTTCGATGCCGATCGCGGCGACACCGACCCGCACCGCCCAGTTGATCAGTCGGGTCAGCGCGTGGCGGAGCTACGCGTCCCGGTGACCGGCCGAACCGGACAGGTCGTAAGGGAAGCGGTGCGGGTCACCGACCGGATCGCCGTGCCGGTCGAGCAGGTAGGCGGCGAAATGGTCGGCGTTGGTGTCGACGCTGCGTGCGGAGGCGGACGGTGGTGGTACGGGGCGGCAGAGTGCCGCGTACGGTACCCAGCTCGGCACCGGCGGCAGCGGTGACCCGGGCGCCGGTGCCCGCCCGCCCGTCACCGCGCCGCTGCCGCGCCACCGGCACCACCGCATTCCCGGCCCCGCGACGCCGCCCCCTTGGGTGCCGGTCGGCCCAACGCAGGAAACCTCGGTAACACGGGGTTCACATACGGGCAACGGACGGGAAATCGCGGCTTGCGAAGCTGCGCTGCAGAAACCGGACCGCAGACCGCAACACCGCAGCACCCCCAAAGGATGGCTTCCGTGACGTTCAAGGCTGAGTACATCTGGATCGACGGCACCGAGCCGACCGCCAAGCTTCGTTCGAAGACGAAGATCATGGCAGGCGAGCCCTCGGGAGACGTCGCGGAGCTGCCCATCTGGGGCTTCGACGGATCCAGCACCAACCAGGCCGAGGGTCACGCGTCCGACCTTGTGCTCAAGCCGGTCTTCTGCTGCCCGGACCCCATCCGCGGCGGCAACGACGTCCTCGTCCTGTGCGAGGTCTTCAACATCGACATGACGCCGCACGAGTCCAACACCCGCGCCGCCCTGCGTCCGGTCGCCGAGCAGTTCGCCGGCCAGGAGCCGATCTTCGGCATCGAGCAGGAGTACACCTTCTTCGACGGTCACCGCCCGCTCGGCTTCCCCGTGGGCGGCTTCCCGGCCGCGCAGGGCGGCTACTACTGCGGTGTCGGCTCCGACGAGATCTTCGGCCGCGAGATCGTCGAGAAGCACCTCGACAACTGCCTGCAGGCCGGTCTGGGCATCTCCGGCATCAACGCCGAGGTCATGCCGGGCCAGTGGGAGTTCCAGGTGGGCCCGCTCGCCCCGCTGGAGGTCTCCGACCAGCTGTGGATCGCGCGCTGGCTCCTCTACCGGACCGCCGAGGACTTCGACGTCTCCGCGACCCTGGACCCGAAGCCGGTCAAGGGCGACTGGAACGGCGCGGGTGCGCACACCAACTTCTCCACCAAGGCGATGCGCGAGGGTTACGACGCGATCATCACCGCGTGCGAGTCGATGGGCGAGGGCTCGAAGCCGATGGACCACGTCAAGAACTACGGCGCGGGCATCGACGACCGTCTCACCGGCCTGCACGAGACCGCCCCGTGGAACGAGTACTGCTACGGCGTCTCCAACCGCGGCGCCTCGGTCCGTATACCGTGGCAGGTCGAGCAGGACCAGAAGGGCTACATCGAGGACCGTCGCCCGAACGCCAACGTCGACCCGTACGTCGTCACGCGGCTGATCGTCGACACCTGCTGCACGGCGCTGGAGAAGGCCGACCAGGTCTGATCCGCCACCGACTCGGTACGAAGGGGCGCCCGCCGGAAACGGGGGCGCCCCTTCGGCGTGCCCGGTCCGCTGTCAGTGGCGTGTGCCAGGGCTGGCCCATGCTCGACATCAAGGCGGAGACCGAGAACTGGCAGACGCACAGCCGTATTTCGGCGCAGGCGCTGAGCGACCTGGACTGGCGCAAGCGGCTCGTCGGCTGAGGCAGGCTGGGCGCCGAGCACCGCCGGTCGATCCAGACGGTGCGGCGCGTCGGCTACAAGTACGCCCCCTGACGGGGGCCGCACACGACAAGCCCTGGCCGACCGGTTGCGCATCCGGTGGGCCAGGGCTTCTTCGTACAGGCATCAGCCACGGGGCCCCGGACCGGCCGGAACCGGACCGGCCACCACGTCCGCCGTCCCCGCCTCGTCGTGGTCCAGGGCCGGCAGCCAGGACAGTCCGCGCGGGGTCCGCCAGTTCCGCTCGCCGAGCAGCGCCATGGCGGAAGGCAGCAGGACCATCCGTACGAGCGTGGCGTCCAGCAGCACCGCAACGGCGAGGCCGACGCCCATCTGCTGCATGTCCTGCATGGACAGCGTTGCGAAGACCGCGAACACCGCCACCATGATCACGGCCGCGCCGGTCACCGCGCCCGCCGTCCGCCGGATGCCCGTGTCGATGGCCGCCCGGGTGTCCAGCCCGGTCTGCCGGGCCTCGCGGATCCGGGAGACCACGAACACGTGGTAGTCCATCGAGAGACCGAAGAGCACCACCAGGACGAACAGCGGCATCCATGCCTCGATCGCCCCGACCCCCTCCGAGCCGATCAGCGAGGCGCCCCAGCCGTGCTGGAAGACGGCGACCATCACACCGTAGGCGGCGCCCACGGAGAGCAAGTTGAGGAGGATCGACGTCATCGCGATGACATACGAGCGGAAGCAGAACAGCATCAGCAGGAAGGTCACTGCCGTGATGAACGCGAAGACGGGGACGATGCCGCGCTTCAGCTGATCGTTGAAGTCGACGGACCCGGCCAGCTCTCCGGTGACGTACGCCTGCGCGCCCGTCCCGTCGAAGGCGGCGGGCACCCGCTTGTCACGCAGCTCGGTCAGGCCGGCCTTGCCGTCCGGCAGCGGAACCTCGACCTCCGCGATGTTCTGCGCCCGGTGCACGGTCACCTTGTCGGGGCCGAACTCCGCCAGTGCCTTGCGCAGTTCGGGCGAGTCGATGTCGTCCGCCTCGACCACGAGAAGGGCGGGGGCGGGTCCGCCCGGGAACGTCTCCGCGATGGTCCGGTACGCGATGGAGAGCTCCGAGTCCGAGCCGAACTGCTTCTCCAGGCCGAGCGACTCGGTCTTCATGCCGAGGGCGGGCGCGGCCAGGGCGAGCAGGACGACGACCGAGGCGACGGCAAAGACCTTGGGCCGGGCCAGGACGGGCCTGAGAACGGTGCCGGCGTAGGAGCCACTGGCCCGTACGCCCCGCTTGGCGCGCCGGTTCAGCAGCGGCACCCGCCCCGCGTCGATCCGGTCCCCGAGCCAGGAGAGCAGCGCGGGAAGCACCGTCACCGAGCCGAGCACGGCGATGAGGACGACGGTGATCGTGGCCAGGGCGAAGCCCTTGAACAGCATCAGTCCGGAGAGGAACATGCCGGCCATCGCGACCATCACGGTGAGGCCGGAGACCAGCACGGCCCGGCCGCTGGTGGCCGCCGCGATCCGCAGCGCCGTTTCGGCGTCGCGCCCGGCGGCCCGCTCGTCGCGCTCGCGCCGCAGGTAGAAGAGGCAGTAGTCGACGCCGACGGCGAAGCCCATCAGGAACATCACGGAGTACGTGGTCTGGAACAGGTGCAGTTGGTGGCTGGCCAGCGACAGCAGACCGGAGGCGGCCATGCACGCGGTCAGTGCGAGCCCGACCGGCAGCAGGGCCGCGACCACGGCGCCGAAGGCGACCAGCAGGATGCCCAGGGCCAGGGGCACGGCGGTGAACTCGGCCTTCTTGAAGTCCTCGGAGAGCAGGTCGCCGAGCCACTTCCCGGCGCTGGCCTCGCCGAACTGGTGGATCGTGACGTCCGGCCGCTTCTCGCGGACCCCGGACACGGCGTCGAGCACCGGCTGCACCCGGTCGGCGGACGTCGCCGCGTCGCCCTTCATGTCAAAGGTGATCAGGGCGTCTTTGCCGTCCTTGGAGGGGACGGGCGCCGCGAGGTTGCGGATCTCACCGGTCCGCTCGACGGCTGCGGAGACCTCACGGGCCGCGTCCTGCCAGTCGCCCGCCTTCGCGGCGGACACCATGACCAGCTCACCCGCGGGATGGGTGAGGCCGGCGTCGTCGAGGATCTGCTCGGCCCGTGCCGAGTCGCCCGTGGCGTTCTCGGCGTCCGTCATCTCGACCATGCCGGATGCTCCGCCGATGCCCGTGGCGAGCACGACGAAGAGCAGCCAGCCGAGGATGGCCGTCTTGCGGTGGTGTGCGCTCCACACACCGATGCGTGCCGCGAGGTTGCGCCTCATGGCCTTTCGCCCCCAGAAGTTGACGTCGAATGAGTCGCTCATGAACCTAGGAACGGGGCGTCCGCCGTCCCAGCCGCCGGAACCCCCTCTCCCCGAGGCGTAGGGCGAGGTCTCGATGGTGGTGCTGGCTACACCCCTCCCGGGTGGCGAAACGGCTGACGCCGCGGACGCCCGTCGGGTGAGACTGTCCTCGGACCGGCGCTGCCGCGAAGGCCCGACGAGGGGAGAAGGACCATCATGAACGCGATCCGGAGCCGAGTACTGCCCGCGCTGCTGGCCGCGGGGCGCGGGATCGTACTGTCGATCGCCAGTCTCGCCGGGTCGATCACCCTGTTCGTCCTGGCGGTGCTGTCGATCGCCTCCATTCCGCTGGGTCTGGGCCTGTTCACCACCCCGCAGGTGCTGGACGCGGTCCGCAGGCATGCCAACCAGCGCCGGCTGCTGGCGGCGATCTGGTCGGACGTCCGCATCCCGGTCCCGTACCGGCCCTTTCCTCAGGATCTGCGCGGCGGGTTCACGGGGCAGGTGGAGAGAACGACGCTGATGCTGAAGGATCCGGCTACGTGGCGGGATCTGCGGTGGCTGCTGGTCGACATGACGGCCGGCTACACGGTGTCGATCGTGGGCTCCGCGCTGCTGCTCTATCCGGTGCACGGGTTCGTCCTGGCAGCGGGCCTTTGGCGGGTCTTCACCGACGACCGGTACTGGTACGCGTTCGTGCCGGTCGACAGCCAGGCGACGGCGCTGGCCGCCGCGGCGCTCGGTGTGGTGTTTTTCCTGACAGGTCTGAAGGTCAGCGAACCGCTGCTGCGGCTGCACTTCGTGATCGCCCGCTCGGTGCTGGCGCCCACTCATGAGCAGGAGCTGGCCCGGCGGATCGACCGGCTCACCGAGACACGGCACGAGGCCGTGGACACCGCCGCCTCCGAACTGCGTCGTATCGAGCGAGACCTGCACGACGGCGCGCAGGCCCGGCTGGTCGCCATGGGCATGCACCTGGGCACGATCGAGGCGCTGATCGAGAAGGACCCGGCGCAGGCCAGAAAGCTTCTCGCGATGGCCCGCGAGTCCTCCGCGGAAGCCCTCACCGAGCTGCGTGATCTCGTCCGGGGCATCCACCCGCCGGTTCTGGCCGAACGCGGACTCGGGGACGCCGTCAAGGCGTTGGCGCTGCGGCTGCCCATCGAGGCGGAGGTCGACGTGGAGCTGCCCGGCCGCGCAGACGCGCCGGTGGAGTCGGCCGCGTACTTCGCGGTCAGCGAGACCCTGACGAACGCCGCCAAGCACTCGGGGGCGGACCGTCTCCGGGTGGACATCCGTCACGCCGACTCGATGCTGCGGATCTCCGTCACGGACAACGGCAGGGGTGGCGCGATCATCGGATCGGGCTCGGGACTGAGCGGAATCGAACGCCGACTCGGTACATTCGACGGCATCATGGCCGTCAGCAGTCCAGCGGGCGGTCCCACCATGGTGACCATGGAGATCCCTTGCGAGTTGTCCTAGCCGAAGATCTCTTCCTGCTGCGCGACGGTCTGGTCCGGATGCTGGAGGCGTACGACTTCGAGATCGCGGCAGCCGTCGAGACCGGTCCCGAACTGACCCGTGCGCTCACCGAGTTGGATCCGGACGTCGCCGTGGTCGACGTCCGGCTTCCGCCGTCCCACACGGACGAGGGACTGCAGTGCGCCCTTGCGGCCCGCAGGGCCCGGCCGGGCCTGCCGGTGCTCGTCCTCTCCCAGCATGTGGAGCAGTTGTACGCCCGTGAGCTGCTGGCGGACGGCAACGGGGGCATCGGGTACCTGCTCAAGGACCGGGTCTTCGACGCGGACCAGTTCATCGACTCGGTACGCAGGGTCGCGGATGGCGGCACCGCGATGGACCCGCAGGTGATCTCACAGCTGCTGTCCCGGCGCGCCCAGGACAAGCCGATGGGCGGCCTGACCCCGCGCGAGCTGGAGGTCATGGCGCTGATGGCGCAGGGCCGTTCGAACGCGGCGATCGCCTCACAGATGGTGATCACGGAGCGGGCGGTGGCCAAGCACACCTCGAACATCTTCGGGAAGCTCGGCCTGCCGCCGTCCGACGACGACAACCGCCGCGTTCTGGCCGTCCTGGCCTACCTGGACCGGGGGTGACCCCGCACCCCCGGCCGACGGCTCATCGGTCGAACTCGGACCGACCGGCAATTGGGGGCGGCGTGGTCGCTCCCAGGTGGGGTGCGGCCCGGGACTCCGGGACCTGTTGACCTGGCGGCTTCTCAGCCGAGGAGTTCCATGGGACGCTGGATGTTTCGGCTTGCAGTGCGTCTTCGTGGCGGGCTGCTCCAGGCTGCCGGTCGCCGTCGGCGGGACGTGCGGCCTGTCGTCGCCGCCCCCGCCGCACGCCGCCAGAAGAGCCAGTCCCGCAAGGACGACCGCCGCGGTCCCGACCCCGGAACGACGTCCTCGTCGCATCTCCAGCTGCGTCACCATCCGGCCAACGTGCCCCTCCGCACTCCGTCGCGCGGCCGAACGACCGGATCCGAGGGAACCGTTCGCGGGCCAGGGTGACCATCGCACGATTCGCTCGTTCAGCTGAATG
Source organism: Streptomyces sp. NBC_00873 (assembly GCF_045207415.1). Classification (NCBI taxonomy): domain Bacteria; kingdom Bacillati; phylum Actinomycetota; class Actinomycetes; order Kitasatosporales; family Streptomycetaceae; genus Streptomyces; species Streptomyces sp. NBC_00873. The sequence continues at coordinate 6,615,204 of NZ_CP108803.1, read as the reverse complement.
TGCGCCCACTGCCAGAAGTACCGTCCGCCACCGCCCCGGTCGATGTGGAGCAGGCCGAGGCGGCGCTCGTCGAGCACTATCCGCGGCTGGTCCGGCTCGGCTACCTCGTCCTGCCGCCCTCCCTCGGCCGCAACCGCCGCGTTCTGACGGCGCACTCCCTCGCCCAGCGGTCCCTGCCCCTGGGGCGCCGGACGGCGTTCGCGGCCGACGACGGAGTCCCTCTCCCCCGCCGCCCCGTCGGTGGGACGGCGGTCGACCCGGGCTATGTGCACGTCCGGCAGCGGGTGGTGAACACCGCCCTGGAGGCGGGCCGCCCCCTGCGCCGCCTGGCCTGGCCGCGCCGGTCCCAGCTGCCGCCGCTCCTCCCTCTGGTGTGGGGTCTGCGCCTGTTCCCGCACTCCGGAGGTGCGGACGAACTCGCCCTGGACCAGGCCCTGTCCGCGCTCTCCGGGCCGGCGCGCGCGGCGCACGTCCTGCGCGGTCTGGAGGGCCTCGCGGACGGGGAGGTACGTCGGGTGCTCGCCGCCGCAGGAGTGGCGGACCCGCACGCCGCGCTGACGGAGGCGGACGCGGTGGCGGCGCCGTACGCGCTCCTGGACTCCACGGAGTTCGACCCCTGTTCCCTGCAGGCCCGCCCGCCTGATCTGCTGCGCCGCCGCCGACGCGCGAAGACGGCGCTCGCGGCGGCCGCCGCACTCCTCGTGTGCGGGGCGCTGCTGGGGCTTCCGGGCAACGGCTGGGGCCGGGACCTGGCGTCCGCGCCGCTGTACACCCGTAACCCGGCGGCCGAACAGGCCCTGGAACCGGCCGCGTTGCTCAGGGTGCCCCCCGCATACTGGCAGCGCTCGCCCCGGACCGACTTCACCGCCTGGCCCACCCGCGGCGACCGCACCGACGACACCCGGCTGCTGCGGCGCGCACTCGCCGTCTGGGCGCGTCCAGGCCCCGCCGTCCGGTCGTCCACGACGCCCGGGACGCCGGTCGGGCCGCCGATGGGGCCCCCGCAGCTGCTGTACGCGGGTGAGGTGGGCGACGCCGCGGTGGTGTTGTTCTACGACGGGCTGCGCATCGTGCGGTACGCGGAGGCACGCGACGCCGATCCGGCACGGGGCGCGGCGCTCGACTTCGCCCGTGTCGACAGTGCGGACGCGTCCTCCGCCGACGCTCTGATCGTGAGCCGTGGCGGCGGCACGGTCCGCTATCTGACGGCTCCCTGGGTGCGGCAGGTGTCCGTACGGGATCTGCTCGCGCCCAGCCGGGCCGGCCGGCCGCTGAACCGCGACCGGAACGGCGTGACCGATGTGCTGGCGAGCCCGCAGACGGCCGGGGACTGCCGGTCCTGGTCCGCCGTCGAAATGCATGACGCCACGGCGACACGTCTGCTGACGGACCTCGGTGAACTCGCCCCGGCCCGGCTGACTTCCGGGTCGCCGTCGGCGCCGCACGATGTGTCCGGGCGGGTGGAGCGGGAGAGCTGGGCGCGGACCGCCTGTCTGCTGAGGGCGGCGCGGTCGCGCGGCGTACGGTCGGTGAACTCCTGGCCGTACGCCCGGCAGTGGCTGCCCGAGGGCAACGGCTTCGCGCAGTGGCTGTGCACCCGGGCGGAGACCTGGCGCGGCTCGGGAAGCAGGGTCTTCGCCCAGTTCCAGGCCCCGTCGGCGCAACCCGCCGCCGGTGGTGCGGTGCCGCCCGGGGCGGTGGCGGCGCGCGCGGAGGACTCGCCGGCCTGCGGGGAGCGGGAGCCGCGGGTGCTGGCGGGCGTGCTGTGGAAGTCGCGCGGCGGCCGGTGGTACGTACTGGCGGCGGGCAGCACGGGGTTCGCCTCGCTGACCACATCGGGCGGGGTGGAGGGCCGGGCGCAGGGGCACCTGCTCGCAGTACGGGCGCGGGCGGGCGACCGGGCGCGGCTGAACGGGCTATTGGCGGACGGGAGGCGGGTGGGCGCTCTGCGCTGACCATGCCGCCGTGCCGTTTCCCGTGGTGCACGTCGTGATCCTCCACTCGGCCGGTTCATGGTGCCCGGCGGCAAACCCTCCGGTGTGCCCGTGGAATCAGCACGCTCAGTCACTGCCGGACGTGCGCGCCCTCGATACCTCGGTGGGGAACCTGCAGGTGGGATGGGGCGCCGAGGGGCGGATGGCAACGGTCACGGGAGGGAACGGGGGAACGGATGGAGGTCCACGGATTGCCTACAGGAGTCGGTTCCACGATCGGCGGCATTGCAGCAGATCGGGTGCCTTGGAGCGCGTGGCGCGGCTGTCGAGGGTCGTCGGGGGGCGACGGTTGGGGTGTCCAATCCGAGCAGGCGCTTCGGCGTCTGCTGCGACAGGAGATTTCTATGCATGTTTCCCGCTTCGCTGCCGCAGTCTGTGTGGCCGCCGTCGTCGTGCTGGGCGGCGGCGGCGCAGCTCAGGCCGCCGCCCCCGGCGCCGTCGGCGGTGCCCACTCCCTGCAGGCCGATGACGGTCGGCACGGGGATGGCGACCGCCGGGACGACTGGCGCTGGGGCCACGACCGCCGGGACGACTGGCGCTGGGGCCACGACCGCCGCGACCACGGACGCTGGGGCCACCACCGCAACCACGGACGCTGGGGCCACGACCGCGACGACCGCCACGACCACGGGCGCTGGGGCCACGACCGCCGGGACGACCGGCGCTGGGGCCACGACCAGGACCGGTACCGGGAGTACCGTTCCCGCTGATCCGATCCGAACCGCAGTATGAACTGGGCCCGTGGCGCCCTCCATCGAGGAGGAACGCCACGGGCCCGAATCGCTGCACGCCCTTGTTCCCCCCGCGACCCGTCAGCCGACGCCGCTCCGGTGTGCGGGGCCCTGCGGGTGGTGACGGACCACCTGCGGGGCCCCGCGCCCGCATGCTGCCCGGTTCACGACGTCGGCCGGCCGCTGCGGCGGAACGGCCTGAGGTGGGCCGGCAGGATCGGTCCGGGGCACCACCGAGCCCTGTCCAAGCCCCGGTCGGTACGCTGGTGCCATGACGACCGGGGTGCGGCGCAGGATGGGCGTCGATGAGCGCAGACAGCAGTTGATCGGCGTCGCGCTGGAGTTGTTCAGCCGCCGCTCCCCCGACGAGGTCTCCATCGACGAGATCGCAGCCGCGGCCGGGATATCCCGGCCGCTCGTCTACCACTACTTCCCGGGCAAGCAGAGCCTGTACGAAGCGGCGCTGCGGCGGGCGGCCGATGAGCTGGCGGGACGGTTCGTGGAGCCGCGTGAAGGGCCCCTGGGGGCACGGCTGTTGCGGGTCATGGGGCGGTTCTTCGACTTCGTGGACGAGCACGGGCCCGGGTTCTCCGCGCTGATGCGGGGCGGGCCCGCGGTCGGGTCGTCGACGGCGAACGCGGTGATCGACGGGGTGCGGCAGGCGGCGTACGAGCAGATCCTCGCCCACCTGGGGGTGGAGGAGCCCCCGGCGCGGCTGGAGTTGGTCGTGCGGTCGTGGGTGTCGCTCGCCGAGTCGACGGCGTTGATCTGGCTGGACGGGCGGCGGATTCCGCGCGCGGAGCTGGAGATGCAGCTGGTGCACGACTTCGCGGCGCTGGCCGCGGTGGGTGCGGCGTACGACGCGGAGATGGCGGGCATCGTGCTGCGGATACTCGCGGAGGAGCCGGTCGACGGGCCGTTCGGGGATCTGCTGGCGCGGCTCTCCGCCTTCTCGCCCGCCGTGCCGGCTGTGCCCTCGCAGCGGTTGTCCTGACCTACGGTACGGGTCAGCGCTTGCGGTAGGACGGGTCCAGGTCGCGGGTCTCGGCCGAGGTGTCGGTGAGGCTCCGCTCCGGGCGGCCGGTCATCAGGTCGGTGAGGCCGCGGAGATAGGCGGCGGCGAGGGTGCCTTCGTGCGGGTACCGGCCGAGGTGGCGGGAGGGACCCGCCCGGGAGTGTGCGATGTGGCTCACTCCCCGGCGGCTGCCCTCAACGTAGTCCTGTACGGGTCACCGCGGGGAGAACACGGCCACCGTGCGTCCCGGGACGGTGAAGCTTCCCGAACTCCTCTCGTACGAAGCCTTCTTGACAGTAGGATCCGCCCCCGCAGCCTGGACGGGGTGCAGGGCGTAGTCCTTCCCGGCCAGATCGGCGATCTGCTGGTGCTCGGTGCCGGGGGTCGCGTTGAGGACGATCACCAGCTTTCCGAGGTGCATGGTGATGACCCCGGGCGTCTCGTCCTTCCCGGAGAGCGGGAACGACAGGGCGGACTGCACCTGCTCGTTGGTGGAGAGGTCGAACTCCTTCTCCGTCGTGCGGATGGTGAGCAGGTCCTGGTACGCGGCGGTCGCGCCGTCGATCTGTGCGCAGCCGGGGCTGAGCGCGGTGGCGGTCAGCAGCGGCTTGGCGTAGGACCACTTGGCCTTGTTGTCGGCCGCGAGCGGCAGTCCGCGGCCGAAGCCGTTGCCGTCCCGGCAGTCCCAGTGCAGTGCGTTGAACCAGTCGCCGCTGTCGTACGAGTTGCGGTCCAGCGACTTGGAGCGCAGCAGGTCCGTGCCCGCCTGGGAGAGCGACGGGCCCTGCGAGAGGGTGGCGGTCGCCATCGCCAGAACCTGCATCCTGGTCCGGTCGGCGGCCGAGGTGCCCGCCGGGAGCTTGAAGGCGAGGGCGTCGTACAGCGTCTCGTTGTCGTGGGCGTCGGCGTAGGCGAGGGCGTCGCCGGGGACCGCGGCGTATCCGGCGGGGGCCCCGTTGTAGTCGATGCCGGAGCCCTTGACCGTACGGCCCGAGGAGTCGGTGAAGGTGTAGTCGGCGAGGTTGCCGGTCAGGCCGACCTTGATCAGATCCTGGTAGTGGAGCAGCCGGGCCCTCTGTTCGGCCGGGGTGCCATTGGCGGTCGAGGAGTTGGGGTCGGTGTAGAGGCCGCTGGCGAAGCCCTGGACACCGGGGTCCTCGTCGAACGGGCTGCCGCCGCGGACGGCGTCCCGGGCCCGGTCGGAGAAGGTGGCGATGCCGGTGCCGGCCATGTTCTTCTGGGTGGCCTGGACGAAGCGGGCGTCGTCGGCGATCTCACCGAAGTTCCAGCCCTCCCCGTACAGGATGATCTTCTTCCCGTCGACGCCGTCCTTGGCCTCGGTCAGCGCGTCGAGCGCCTTGCGGACGGAGAGGATGTTGGCCTTCGGGTGGTGGCCCATCAGGTCGAACCGGAAGCCGTCGACCTTGTACTCCTTGGCCCAGGTGACGATCGAGTCGACGACGAGCTTGCCCATCATGGTGTTCTCGGGCGCGGTGTTGGCGCAGCAGGTGGAGGTGGCGACGGTGCCGTCGTCCAGGAGCCGCTGGTAGTAGCCGGGCACGATCCGGTCGAGGACGGACTTGTCGTCCTGGCCGGAGGCGACGGTGTGGTTGTAGACGACGTCCATGACGGTCCGCAGCCCGGCGCCGTTCAGCCCCTGGACCATCTGACGGAACTCGACGGTGCGCCTGGTGCCGTTCGGGTCGGAGGCGTACGAGCCCTCGGGGACGGTGTAGTGCAGCGGGTCGTAGCCCCAGTTGAACCCGTCGTTCGCGGCGGTCTTCGCCACGCAGGCCTGCTGCTCCTCGGAGTCGGGGGCGTACACGGACAGGTCACAGGCGGGCTTCTGCCGGTCCGACTTCTTCTCGGGGATGGTGCCGATGTCGAAGGCGGGCAGCAGATGGACGTAGCTCGTGCCGGAGTCGGCGAGCTCCTGGAGGTGCTTCATCCCGTCGGAGCGGGTGTCGGTGAAGGCGAGGTATTCGCCGGGGTGCTGGGACGTGGGGTCCGCGATCGAGAAGTCCCGGATCTGCAGCTCCTGGATCTGGGCGTCGCGCAGCGGGACGGCGGCGGGCTTCCTCAGCCCGGCCCAGCCCTTCGGTGCGAGCCCCGGGGCGTCGAGGTCGACGACGAGGCTGCGGGCGGAGTCGGTGGCCAGGGCGGTGGAGTACGGGTCGGTGACCTTGTTGGTGACGATCTTCTGGACGGTGGGCGCCCACACCTTCACCACGAAGCGGTACGGCTTGCCGGTCCACTCCGCGGTGCCGGTGACCGACCAGACGCCGGTGCGGTCGTCGCGCCGCATCGGGACACTCCGGCCGTCGAGTTCCAGGGCGACGGTCTGCGCGGTGGGGGCCCAGACGGAGAGGGTGGGGCGGCCGTGGTCGAAGACCGGGCCGAGCGCCGCGGTGCTCGCGTCCTTCCCGTACAGGTCGTCGAGCACACCCGCGCTCTGTACACCGGTGGCGGCGAGCAGGGCGCCGTTGGCGGCGCGCTGGGTGGCGATCAGCTGGCCGCGCAGCGCCTCGCGAACCCGGTCCCGGTCACGCGGGTCGACGGTGAAGGCCGGATAGTCCTTGAGGTGTGGATACTTCGACTTCTGCGCGCCGGTCAGCGCGGACGGGCTGAGCCGCAGCCACTGCCCCTCGTCGGTGAGGGCGCCGTCGACGACGGAGATCCCACCGTCCTTCGCGTGGACGAGCTGCTGGCTGGTGGCGTCGGTGGCCTTCACCTTCCAGACGACGGTGTCGGAGTCGATCCACTGCGCCTCGGCCTTGGTGAGGTCGGGGGCGGGCATACCGCCGGTCTGCGGCAGCAGGTAGCCGGGCCGTCCGGCGACCATCCACACCTCGTGGTCGTACGTGGCGAGGTCGAGGGACTGGTCGCTGGGGAGGTCCTTCTCGTCGCCCTTGTGGAGGATGTAGCTGAGCGAGGTGGCCCCGTCGGTGAGCGGGACCTCGAAGGTGACGCCGTAGGCGTCCTTCTTCACCGGCTGGAGCGGCTTCGCCCAGTCGGTGGGGTCCTTCGCGCCGGTCCAGGTGTGCAGTCCCCAGCCGTCGTAGCCGCCGTCGGCGCGGTGGTAGTGCAGGACGGCCTTCGTCCTGTCCTGCACAGGGTAGGCGCCCTCGGGGGCCGTGTCCGCCTGGCCGTCCTTGCCCTGCTCGATCCAGACCTGCCCGGTCTTCGCGAGCTCGACGGTGCGCTGCGGACCGTCGGCCGTGCCGTCCTTCTCGACCGTGTACGGGACGGAGGAGCTGCCCTCGTCGAGCTTGATCCAGGCAAAGGCACCGTAGGCGTCGCGCCCGGTGAACCCGGCGGACTTGTCGCCCGACCTCATCTGCCAGCCGTCGTAGTCGCCGTCCGCGCGCTTGTAGTGGACGACGGCGTAGTCGCGCTCGACGGCGACGGGCTTCTCGGCCGCCGGGGCCCGGCCCGCGATCGTCGAGGCGAGGGCGCTCGCGGTGCGTCCGGCGCGGTCGACCACAACGGCCTTGTAACGCAGCGGCGTTCCCGCCGCCACGGTGTCGTCCAGGTGCTGGGTGATCTTGTACGGGGCGTGGTCGGCGGATCCGAGAGTGACCCACCTGCCCTTGCCGGTCTGGGCGGCGAAGACGACCCGGTTCAGCGATCCGCCGTCGGTGTCCGCGGAGATCTCGACGGTGCCGGTGGCTCCGGCGGCGGGCGCCTTCAGCGTGACCGAGGGCTTGGCGGCCGGGGCGCCCAGGGGCTTCTCGGCGCGCAGCACGATGCTGGAGAGGGCGGGCACGGTGACGGTGATCTTCTTGTCGGCGCCGCTGCGGACCGTACCGGAACCGCCGTACAGCGCACGGAAGTCCATGGCGGCCGACTCGGTGGACAGCTCGACGGTCTTCGCCTCGGTGCCGTTGTTGGTGGCGACGACGTACTCGTTGGTGCGCTTGGGGTCCGTACGGGAGAACGCGTAGACGGAGCCTTCCGCGTACCGCTCGGTCTGGACGCCGTCACGCAGGGCCGGGTTCTCCTTGGTCAGCTCGGAGAGTGCGGCGATGTTCCGGTACAGCGGGTGGCCGGTGTCGTACGCGTCGGAGGCGTGCGTACGGTCGGTGCCCAGTTCGTCGTCGTCGAGGTAGTCGGCGGTCTTCGAGGCGAACATGGTCTGGCGGGCGTCCTTGTCGCCGCCCGCGCCGGTGAAGCCCTGCTCGTCGCCGTAGTAGATGACGGGGTTGCCGCGGCTGAGGAACATCAGCTCGTTGGCGAGGCGGGCCCGGTCGACAAGCTCGGCGTCGTCGGCCTTCGGGTTGTCCTGCTTCAGGAACGCGCCGATGCGGCCCATGTCGTGGTTGCCGAGGAAGGTCACCTGCTCATAGGCGTTGGCCTTGTCGGTGGTGTACCGGTAGTCGTCGCCGAAGACGGCGGCGAGCTTCGAGGCCGGAGCGCCCTGCGAGGCGTACTGCCGGGCCGCTTCCTGGAACGGGAAGTCGAGCGTCGCGTCGAGCCGGCCCCGGGTGACGTACGGGGAGGTGATGGCGGTGTCGGCGGAGTAGACCTCGCCGAACATGAAGAAGTCGTCACGTCCGTGCCGGGCGGCGTAGGTGTCGAGTGCGGTCGCCCACTGGGTCCAGAAGTCCAGGTCGACGTGTTTGACCGTGTCGATCCGGAAGCCGTCGATGTCGAAGTCCCGGACCCACTTCTCGTAGATCTTCTCCATGCCGGAGACGACCTCGGGCCGCTCGGTCCACAGGTCGTCGAGCCCGGAGAAGTCGCCGTACGTGGTGGACTCGCCGGCGTAGGTCGAGTCGCCTCGGTTGTGGTACATCGTCGGGTCGTTGAGCCACGACGGGATCTTCGTGCCGGTGTTCTTCGGTGTGTACGGGAACGAGTCGGCGTCGACCTTCGCCAGGCCCTTGCTGTCGTCGAAGGGGCGGCCCTCCCTGTCGAGGTACGGGTAGGCGCCCTTCGGCTTGTAGCCGTACTTCTTCTCGGCGTAGTCGACGGTGTCCGCGGTGTGGTTGGTGATGACGTCGAAGAAGACCTTCATGCCCTTGGCGTGGGCCCTGTCGATCAGCTTCGACAGGTCGGCGTTGGTGCCGAAGTGCGGGTCGACCTGGGTGAAGTCGGTGATCCAGTAGCCGTGGTAGCCGGCCGAGGCGTCCTTTCCGGTGCCCTGAACCGGGCGGTTCTTGAAGATCGGGGCGAGCCAGATGGCGGTGGTGCCGAGATCCTTGATGTAGTCGAGCCGGTTGGTCAGGCCCCCCAGGTCGCCGCCCTGGTAGAAGCCCTTGTCCGTGGGGTCGTAACCGGTCTCCAGGCGCGAACCGGTGAGTCCGCCACGGTCGTTGGAAGTGTCTCCATTGGCGAACCGGTCGGGCATGACGAAGTAGAACTGCTCGCGGGTCAGGTCGTGCCGGGCCGGCTCGGCGGCGAGCCGGGCGTCCGACGGCGGGCCCGGGGTTCTCGGCGCGGCGGAGGTGGCTGCCGCCGGGACGACGGGGAGGAGCGCGGCGCACAGTGCGGCTACGGCTCCCCGTCCGAGGAGGGTACGGGACACGGGGCAGGGTCTCCTTGGTTGCGGGGGTTCACAACTGCTGGGCAAGCACATCGTTTTGGCGAACGTGGACACGATGGGGTGAACGGTGTGACGAGCTGCGGGTACGCCGGCGGGGTGTGCGTAGCGTTCTCGGTGCGATCTGGGACGCCGGGTGTGGCGTCAGCAGTCGGGGCCCCCGTGTCTCCTCCCGCTGCGGGGGAAATGCGGGTGACGGTGCAGCCTCACGTGGCAACGCGCCCTGCCCTCAAGGCTCCCGAAGGTTCTTGCTGCAAGAATGCAAACCTTGCCGCGTGCAGACCGTACGAGCCCGTCAGGTTCCGGTCAACCCTTCGGACACCACCCGCTTACATCCGCGAAATACTGCAGTTTTCTTTCTGCAAGGACTTACGCAAAACATTGCAGCGCTGTTACGTTTCTCCCGACTCCGGTCCGGTCGGTCGGGGGGTCCCGGTCACCCGGGCCCCACGCGCCCGGCCGGCCCGGCCGGTCACGGACAAGAGAGGCACCCGGAGTCGCTCACTCCTCGCGGGCCCGTCAGGGCCGACTCCCGGGTGCCTCTCCTGTGCGCCCGGACGCCGCGGCCGGGCCTCAGAGGCCGCGGACCGCGGCGGTGGAGCCCCGTACCACCAGCTCCGGCTGGAAGACGTACTCCGTACGCTGCACCGGGCTGCCGCCGATCTCCTCCAGCAGGGCGCTCACCGCGGCAGCCGCCATCGCCTGCACGGGCTGACGCACCGTCGTCAGCGGCGGGTCGGTGAACGCGATCAGCTGTGAGTCGTCGAAGCCCACCACCGACACGTCGCGCGGCACGTCGAGTCCGCGGCCCCGGGCCGCGCGCACCACGCCGAGCGCCATCTGGTCGCTGCCGCAGACGATGCCCGTGCACCCCTGGTCGAGCAGCGCACCAGCCGCGACCTGGCCGCCCTCGACGCCGAACAGCGCGGAGCAGACCAGGAGTTCGGCCTCGGTCCGGCCCAGACCGAGGAGGTTCACGGCGGCGTCGAGGAAACTCTCGCGTTTGCGGCGGGACGGCACGTAGCGCTGCGGTCCGATGGCCAGGCCAACCCTGCGGTGGCCGAGTTCGGCGAGGTGGCCGACGGCCATCCGTACGGCGGCGGAGTCGTCGGGCGAGACGAACGGTGCGTTGATCCGTTCGTTGTAGCCGTTGATCAGGACGAAGGGCACACCGCGCTCGGTGAGTGCGGCGTACCGGGCCGGGTCGGCCGACAGGTCGGCGTGCAGCCCGGAGAGGAAGACGATCCCGCCGACGCCCCGTTCGACGAGCTGCTCGACGAGTTCGTCCTCGGTGGCGCCGCCGGGTGTCTGGGTGCAGAGCACCGGGGTGTAGCCGTGCCCGGCCAGGGCCTGTTCGACGGACTGCGCGAACGCCGGGAAGATCGGGTTGGTGAGCTCGGGCGTCACCAGTCCGATCAGCCCGGCGCTGCGCTGCCGCAGCCGTACGGGGCGTTCGTAGCCCAGGATGTCCAGCGCCGCGAGCACCCGCTGACGCGTGGTGTCCGCGACGCCCGGTTTCCCGTTGAGCACCCGGCTGACGGTTGCCTCGCTGACCGCTGCCTGGCCGGCGATGTCCGAGAGCCTCGGCGCACCACCGGTCCCGGGGCCGGTCTTTCGGATCTTGCCGGGCTCGCGGGGGCTGACACGCGCATCTGCGGCGTTGTCGTCGGTCGCCGACGCTCCGCGTGCGCCTTGCAGCTGCACGCGCCAGCCCCCGCTCCCTGATCCGGCCTGATCCGAAAGACCGGCCCTGGGCAGGGGAACCGTCACACCGTCCACCACACCGTGGTGTCCGCGGGGAGCTCGATCTCGGCGCCGTCGGTGACGACCGGGGTACTGGACAGCAGAGCGGTGCCGCGCACGGGGATGCGGACCGGACGGCCCGTCGTGTTGACGGTGCAGACGAAGCCGGGGCGGGCGAAGACCAGCAGACCCTCGGGGGCCTGGAGCCACTCCACCGCGGTCCCGGCGCCGAGCCCCGGGTGCACCCGCCGGGTGGCGATCGCGGCCCGGTACAGCTCCAGCGTGGAGTCGGCGTCGCCGGTCTGCGCCTCGACGCTCAGAGCGCCCCAGCTGTCGGGCTGCGGCAGCCAGCTGCCACCGCTGCCGAAGCCGTACGAGCTGCCCTCGCGGGTCCACGGGATCGGCACCCGGCAGCCGTCGCGGAAGCCGTCCTGGCCCTCGGCGCGGAAGAAGGACGGGTCCTGGCGGGCCTCGTCGGGCAGGTCGGTGACGTCGGGCAGGCCGAGCTCCTCGCCCTGGTAGACGTACGCGGAACCGGGCAGCGCCAGCATCAGCAGGGTGGCGGCGCGGGCGCGGCGCAGGCCCAGCTCGCGGTCTCCGGCCGTACGGATCTGGGTACCGAGGCCGGGCGGGTTGGCGAACCGGGTGGCGTGCCGCGTGACGTCGTGGTTGGAGAGCACCCAGGTGGTGGGGGCGCCGACCGGGCGCATCGCGTCCAGCGAGGTGTCGATGACCTTGCGGAGCTCGGCGGCGTCCCAGGCGGTGGAGAGGTACTGGAAGTTGAACGCCTGGTGCATCTCGTCGTGGCGCACGTAGTTGGCGGTGCGCTCGACGGTGGGGGTCCAGGCCTCGGCGACGAGAATCCGCCCGCCCGTCTCCCACCACCGCCCTTCTGACGAAGCCCCTTCGGGCCCCTCTTTTACGGGGTACTCGTCGAGGATGGTGCGCCAGGAGCGGTAGATCTCGTGGACCCCGTCCTGGTCGAAGAACGGCATGATGTCGTTGCCGAGCAGCTTGAGCTGGTCGTGGGTGCCGAGGTCGGGCAGGCCCTCGGCCTTGACGAGGCCGTGGGCGACGTCGACGCGGAAGCCGTCCACGCCCATGTCGAGCCAGAACCGCAGGATGGAGCGGAACTCGTCGGCGACGGCCGGGTGTTCCCAGTTGAAGTCGGGCTGCTCGGGCGCGAAGAGGTGGAGGTACCAGTCGCCCGGGGTGCCGTCCGGGTCGGTGGTCCGTGTCCAGGCGGGGCCGCCGAAGATGGACTCCCAGTCGTTGGGCGGGAGTTCACCGTGCGCGCCCTTGCCGGGGCGGAAGTGGTAGCGCTCGCGCAGTGCGGAGCCGGGGCCCTCGGCGAGGGCGCGCTTGAACCACTCGTGCTGGTCGGAGGAGTGGTTGGGCACCAGGTCGACGATGATCCGCAGGCCCAGGTCGTGGGCGTCCCGGATCAGCCCGTCGGCATCCAGCAGCGTGCCGAACATCGGGTCGATGGCGCGGTAGTCGGAGACGTCGTACCCCGCATCCGCCTGCGGCGACGCGTAGAACGGGCTGAGCCAGACCGCATCGACGCCGAGGTCCTTGAGGTACGGGAGTCTGCCGCGTACGCCTGCGAGATCGCCCATGCCGTCGCCGTCGCCGTCGGCGAAGCTCCGCGGATAGACCTGGTAGATCACCGCGTCCTGCCACCAGCCGGTGCGGTGGCCCGGAGCGTCGTCGGACGTGCCGGTGGAGGGGGCAGCGAGGTGCTGGGTCATGTCGTCCCTGGGGTGTCTGGGGTGGGGAGCGTCGCCGGACCGGGTCGGGATACCGGCGACGCCGTGACTTGGTGCGTGCGGGGCGTACGGGGCGGGCCGCGTCAGCCCTTGACGGCTCCGGCGGACATGCCGGTGACCAGGTGGCGCTGGGCGAAGAGGAAGACCAGGGCCGCGGGTATCGCGATCAGCACGGACGCGGCGGTCATCGCTCCCCACTGGGCTCCGTACTGGTTGACGAAGAGCTGCAGTCCGCCCGCGAGGGTGAGGTTGTCCTCGCCGACCATGAAAGCGGAGGCGTACGCCACTTCGCCCCACGCGGTGATGAAGGAGTAGAACGCGGTGACGGCGAGCCCGGGCTTGGCGAGCGGCAGGATGAGCCGCCAGAACGTGCCGAACGGGGTGAGGCCGTCGACCTGGCCCGACTCGTCGATCTCGCGCGGGATGGTGTCGAAGAAGCCCTTCATCATCCAGGCGCAGAACGGCACCGAGATGGTGAGGTAGGTGATGACGAGGCCGGCGGGCTGATTCAGCAGCCCCATGCCGGCCATGATGTTGTAGATCGGCACGATAAGGACGGCGACCGGGAACATCTGGGTGACCAGCAGCGTCCACATCAGCCCGCGCTTGCCGGGGAAGCGGAAGCGGCTGACGGCGTAGCCGGTGGAGGCGGAGATGATGACGCCGAGCAGTGTGGTGAGCCCCGCGATGAGCAGGGAGTTGCCGAACCAGGTCAGGAACTTCGTGTTCTGGATCAGGTTCGTGTAGTTCTGAGTCGTCGTCTCTTTGAAGAAGTCCGTGGTCGTCGCGTACGCGGCGGGCTTCAGCGAGGTGAGCAGGACCCACAGCACGGGGAAGACGGCGATCACGGACGCGACGATGAGTGTGAGATGCAGCCCGACGGAGGCGATCGGCGAACGCTCGCCGCGCCGCCGGACCTTGCGCACGGAGTGCCGTGCGGGGGTCGCCGGGGCGGTGGTTGCGGGGGCGGTGGTTGCGGGGGCGGTGGTCACCAGTCGTCTCCCTGGGTGCGCAGGACTCGCCGGTAGACGGCGGCGAAGATCAGCAGGAGTACGAGGATCAGTACGCCCCAGGTGGAGGACTGCGCGAAGTCGCGCGGGCTGATCTCGAAGGAGAACTTGTACGCCTGGGTGACCAGGATCTGGGTGGCCTCACCGGGTCCGCCGCGGGTCAGCAGGTAGATCACCGGGAACATGTTGAAGGTCCAGATGGTGGAGAGCAGGATCACCGTGGTGGAGACCGGCCGCAGTCCGGGCAGCGTGATGTGGCGGAACCGCTGCCAGGCGGTGGCGCCGTCCATCTCCGCGGCCTCGTACTGCTCGCTGGGGATCGACTGCAGTCCGCCGAGCAGGGCGACCATCATGAACGGCACGCCGAGCCAGACGTTGACGGTGATGACGGCGAACTTCGCCCAGGTGGGGTCGTTCAGCCAGGGTATGGCGTCGATTCCGCCGCCGGAGAGGATCTTGTTGAGCAGCCCGCGGTCCTTGTTGTAGAGGAAGCGCCAGGCGAAGACGGAGACGAAACCGGGGATGGCCCAGGGCAGGATGAGTGCCATCCGGTACGCGGAGCGTCCCGCGATACGGCGGTTGAGGATGTTGGCGAGGGCCATGCCGAGGGAGAAGGTGATGGCCACGCAGGAGACCGTCCACACCAGGGTCCAGCCGAGCGTGCCGAGGAACTGGTCGCCCGTGATCGCCTCGGTGTAGTTGTCCAGGCCCACGAACTTGTACGTGGCGGGCATGTGGTTGACACCGATGGACCGGGCGACGTTGCGCTCGTTGGCGTCGGTCATCGACAGGTAGATGCCGCGGACCAGCGGATAGCCGATGATCACGCCGATCACGACGACGACCGGGGCGACCATGGTCCACGCGTACCAGTGGGTCGACAGGGCCCGCCGGAGCCTGCTCGGCGGCGGGGGGTTGCCAGTACCGCGGCTCCGGCCGCGGGCGACGTCGTCACCCGCGGCCTTCGCCACCGACTGGCTGGTGTGGACAGCCATCAGCCGGCCTGCCTTCCTGTTACTTCCAGCCCTTGAGGAGCTTGCGGTAGGAGTCGCCGGTCGTCTTGACGGCCTTCTCCGGCGTGGTCTGGCCGGTGAGGACCTTGGTGTACTCGGTGACGAGCGGCGCGAAGAGGCTGCCGGTCTCCGGGATCCAGGGGCGCTCGACGGCGGTCTCGACGACGGGCTTGAAGAAGCCGACGATCTCGTTGTCGGCGACGTCCTGCTTGGCGTAGGCGGAGGTACGGGTCGGCAGGAGGCTCAGCTCCTTGGTGACCTTGGCCTGGGTGTCCGCGGACGTCATGTAGTCGACGAACGCGTAGGAGGCGTCGAGGTTCTTGGAGCCCGCGTAGACGGCCAGGTTGTGACCGCCCTGCGGGGCGCCCTGCGCGGCGGAGCCGGCCGGGACCGGGGCGATGCCCAGGTTGGCCTTGTCCTTGAACTCCTGGCCGGCGTAGGTGTCGGCGACGGCCCACGGGCCGTTGATGATCATGGCGACCTTGCCGTCCTTGAAGGACGTCTGCATGTTCTCCCAGCCGTCCGTGGCATCGGTCTTGGCCGCACCGGAGTCGACGAGGTCCTTGACGACCTTCATCGCCTTGACGCCCTCGGGGTTGTCGATGGTGACGGACTTGGTGGAGGCGTCGACCATGTCGCCGCCCTCGCCGTAGAGGAAGGAGAGGAACCAGTACGCGTCGTCGCCGCGCAGGTACATGCCGGTCTTGCCGGTCTTGTCCTTGATCTTCTTGGAGACGGACTTCAGCTCGTCGACGGTCTTGGGGACCTCGACGCCGGCCTCCTTGAAGATCTTCTTGTTGTAGAAGATGCCCATGGAGTCGATGACCTGCGGCACCGCGTACGTCTTGCCGTTGTACTTGGTGGACGCGGCGGCCTGCTTCAGGAAGTCGCCCGGGTTCTTCAGCGCGGAGGTGCCGTCGAGCGGGGCCAGGTAGCCGAGGTCCGCGAACTCGGGTGTCCAGGCGACCTCGGAGCGGATGACGTCGGGTGCGTCGGAGCCGGACTGGGCGGCGTTCTTGAACTTGTTCTGCGCGTCACCGAAGGGCACGTTGACGTACTTGATGTGGACCTTCGGGTGCTGCTTGGTGAAGTCCTCGGCGATCTTCTTGAAGACCTTGTCCTCGCTGCCCACGGTGGAGGTGTCCCACCACGTCACGGTCCCGGAGAGCTCGCCCGAGCCCTTGCTGGTGCCGTCGGACTTGTCCTCACTGCCGCAGGCGGTCGCCGCGAGCGCCAGGGCCGCGACCAGGGCGGTGGCCGTTATGCCACGTCGCATCTGTGAACTCCTTCAACTGCCGTACCGCTCCGTCGCGGCGCCGGGTCGACGTGAACGTAACAAGGATGCAAGAAGGCCGAAAGACCTTGCGGAACATTTCTGCAAGCTTCGGCGATCGTTACATTCGCGTGTCCTCAAGGTTGCCGTCAAGCCTCTTGACGAGACAGCCCCACCCCTGACAGGAGAAGGCGCAGGCGCCCGATTCCGCAGTGCGACGATCCGACTGCGGGCAGCATGACACCTTCGCAAGTCCTTGCAAGATGTTGCGACAGCCCTGTCGGCGACGATGCTCCGGGACGAGGCCGCTCACCGGCGCACGCGGTTGCCGCGCGTAGCCCTACAGGTCCGGTCGCCCGATTCCTGCGCATGGTGGGCAATCCGACATACGCCCGGTACAGTCCACTTCCATGACCGCACGGCTTGCCGATATCGCAACTCAGGCGGGGGTCAGCGAAGCTACGGTCAGCCGTGTACTGAACGGCAAACCCGGTGTTGCTGCAGCCACCCGCGAATCCGTACTCGCCGCGCTCGACGTCCTCGGCTACGAACGGCCGGTACGGCTGCGCAGGCGCAGCGCGGGGCTGGTCGGGCTGATCACGCCCGAGCTGGAGAACCCCATCTTCCCGGCGCTGGCCCAGGTGATCGGCCAGGCGCTGACCCGGCAGGGCTACACCCCGGTGCTGGCCACACAGACGCCCGGCGGTTCCACCGAGGACGAGCTCACCGAGATGCTCGTCGACCGTGGCGTCTCCGGCATCATCTTCGTCTCGGGCCTGCACGCCGATACCTCGGCCGACATGCAGCGGTACGAGCAACTGCGCGCCCAGGGCGTCCCTTTCGTCCTGGTCAACGGATTCTCGCCGAAAGTCCAGGCACCCTTCATCTCGCCCGACGACCGGGCGGCGATGCGGCTCGCGGTGACGCATCTGGTGTCGCTCGGCCATCAGCGGATCGGCCTTGCGGTCGGGCCCAAGCGTTTCGTTCCCGTACTCCGGAAGATCGAGGGCTTCCGCGCCACCGTGCAGGAGCAGTTGAACCTCACCTCGGAGGAGGTGGAGGAACTGATCCAGCACTCGCTGTACACGCTGGAGGGCGGCCAGGCGGCCGCCTCCGCACTGATAGAGCGCGGGTGCACGGCGGTGGTGTGCGCGAGCGACATGATGGCGCTCGGAGCGATCCGGGCCGCGCGCAGGCTGTCGATGGACGTGCCGCGCGACCTGTCGGTCGTCGGCTACGACGATTCGCCGCTCATAGCGTTCACCGATCCGCCGCTGACGACGATCCGGCAGCCGGTCACGGCGATGGGTCAGGCCGCGGTCCGCACCCTGCTCGAGGAGATCGGTGGCACACCGGCTCCGCACAGCGAGTTCGTCTTCATGCCGGAACTGGTCGTACGTGGTTCAACTGCCGCGGGCCCCGGCCCGGATCCGTCCTCCGCTTCAGGAATGGCCCCAGGGTCGCACGCCCGCCCGTAGGGTGCATCATGTGCAGCCGGAACCCCACCGGAGGATGATCAGACAGGGGGACGCATCTGACAGAATCGATGCCTATGGGTGAATTGAGCGTGACGTCACAGGAAGGCCGAACGGCGGCCCCCCCGTCACCCATCGTGGACGAGGCGGCCCTCGAGGCGAAGCGGAACGACAGGCCGGCGAGACTGCGCTCGCTGCGGTCCCCCCGTAGGCCGCGTATCTGGTTCGAAGTCCTGCTGATCGCGGTCAGTTACTGGCTTTACTCGCTGGTGCGCAACGCTGTCCCCGAGCAGAAGGCCGCGGCCCTGGCGAATGCCGACTGGCTCTGGTCGGTGGAGAGGTTCCTGGGCATCGCCGTCGAACAGACGGTCAACCACGCGGTGAATTCCGTGACATGGCTGATCATCTCGATGAACTACTACTACGCGACACTGCACTTCATCGTCACCGTCGGTGTGCTGGTGTGGCTGTTCCGTTTCCATCCCGGCCGTTACGCGGCAGCGCGTCTGACGCTGTTCGCAACGACCGGTGTCGCGCTGCTCGGTTACTACCTGTATCCGCTCGCGCCGCCGCGTCTGATGAACGGCGGGCACTTCATCGACACCGTGCTGGTGCACCACACCTGGGGTTCGATGGCCTCGGGCAACTTCAAGAACATGTCGAACCAGTACGCGGCGATGCCGTCCATGCACATCGGCTGGTCGCTGTGGTGCGGGCTGACCGTCTTCGCGCTGGCGTCTGCGCCCTGGGCGCGGATCCTGGGCCTCCTCTACCCGCCGGTCACCCTGGTCGTGATCGTGTCGACGGCCAACCATTTCTGGCTCGACGCGATGGGCGGGATGGCCTGCCTGACGTTCGGTTTCGCGGTGTCCTACGCGTGGTACGGGGCGCTGCCGCACCACCTCCCGAAGCGGGTGCAGGTGCCGCGCGAGCGGGCACGCCTGGCAGGGCTGAGCGCGGGGACGCCGATCCGGGCGGGCCACCCGGCCACGGAGGCACCGGTGCGCCGGTGAACGCCTGGTCTCCCTCGCAGGACGGGCTCGAATGTGCCGGCCGGGCCGGCCGTACGAGCCCGTCCGGCTCGTGAGGACGCCTTTCCGCCCCGTCCCCTCACGCCCCGTAGAACCGCTCCTCCACCACCGCGCGCGCCCGCCGCGTGATCCGCCGGTAGTCGTCCAGCATGTCCCCCACGCGCCCCGGCCCGTACCCCAGGTACCGCCCCACGGCCGTCAGCTCCCGCGGCCCCGAAGGGAACGTGTCCGCCGGGCGTCCACGCACCAGCATCACCGCGTTGCGGACCCGGGTCGCCAGTACCCATGCCTCGTCCAGCGTCTGTGCGTCCTCGCCGGAGATCAGTTCCGCCGCGCACGCCGCGGCCAGCGCTTCGCGCGTGCGGGTCGTGCGCAGCCCCGGTTCCGCCCAACCGTGCTGCATCTGCAACAGCTGGACCGTCCACTCGACGTCGCTCAGCCCGCCCCTCCCCAGCTTCGTGTGGAGCGTCGGGTCGGCGCCGCGCGGCATCCGTTCGGACTCCATCCGGGCCTTGAGGCGACGGATCTCGCGGACCGCGTCCTCCCCCAGCCCCTCCATCGGATAGCGCAGGGGATCGATCAGTTCGATGAAGTCGCGGCCGAGCTCCGCGTCACCCGCCATGGGTTCGGCGCGCAGCAGGGCCTGGCTCTCCCAGACCAGCGACCAGCGCCGGTAGTACGCGTCGTACGACTTCAAGGTGCGCACCAGCGGTCCGCTCTTGCCCTCCGGCCGCAGATCCGCGTCGATGATCAGTGGCGGGTCGGCGGTGGGCAGTTGCAGCAGTCTGCGCATCTCGGCGACGACGGTGTTGGCGGCCCGGGTCGCCTCCTGCTCGTCGACGCCCTCGCGCGGTGTGTGCACGAACAGGACGTCGGCGTCGGAGCCGTAACCGAGTTCATGACCGCCGAAGCGGCCCATGCCGATGACGGCGAACCGGGTGGGTAGGGTGTCGCCCCACTGTTCGCGTACGGCGGCGCGCAGCGCGCCCGCGATGGTGACCGCGTTCAGGTCCGTGACCGCGTTGCCGACCCGGTCGACGAGTGCGCCGTGGTCGGGTTCCGCGGGGTTCTCCTCCGTGCCGTACGAGCCGATGAGGTCCGCCGCCGTCGTACGGAACAGTTCGCGCCGTCGCACACCGCGGACCACCGCGACCGCGGACTCGGCGTCCTCGGCCCGCCCCACCGCGGCCAGCACCTCCTGCTCCAGGTGATTCCGGCTGCGCGGCTTCAGCCCCTGCGGGTCGCCGAGGATCGCCACCGCCTCGGGCGCCCGCAGCAGCAGGTCGGGGGCGAACCGGCCGGCCGACAGGACGCGGGCGAGGTTCTCCGCCGCCGCGCCCTCGTCGCGCAGCAGCCGCAGGTACCAGGGGGTCTTGCCGAGCGCGTCGGACACCTTGCGGAAGCCGAGGAGCCCGGCGTCCGGGTCGGCGGAGTCCGCGAACCAGCCGAGCAGCACCGGCAGCAGGGTCCGCTGGATCGCTGCCTTGCGGGACACCCCGGACGACAGCGCCTCCAGGTGCCGGAGCGCGGCCGCCGGATCGGCGTATCCGAGGGCTTCGAGCCGGACCCCGGCGGCCTTCGCGCTGAGCCGGGTCTCGCCGGGTGCGAGCTGGGCGACGGCGTCCAGCAGCGGCCGGTAGAACAGTTTCTCGTGCAACCGCCGCACCACGGACGCGTGCCGCTTCCACGCCTGGTTGATCTCGGCGATGGGGTCCATACGCATCCCGAGGGAGCGCCCGAGCCGCCGCAGGTCCGACTCGTCCTCGGGCACGAGGTGGGTGCGGCGCAGCCGGTAGAGCTGGATGCGGTGCTCCATGGCGCGCAGGAAGCGGTACGCGTCGTCGAACTGCACCGCATCCACCCGGCCGACGTAGCCGCCCTCGGCGAGCGCCCGAAGGGCGTCCAGGGTCGAGCCGCTGTGCAGGGACGCATCGCTGCGGCCGTGCACGAGCTGCAGCAGCTGTACGGCGAACTCGACGTCCCGCAGCCCGCCGGGCCCGAGCTTGATCTCACGGTTGACACGGTCCGCGGGGATGTTGTCGACGACGCGGCGGCGCATCTTCTGTACGTCGCCGACGAAGTTCTCCCGGTCCGCTGCCTGCCAGACCATCGGCGAGACGGCCTCGACGTACTCCGCACCCAGTTCGGGGTCTCCGGCCACCGGCCGGGCCTTGAGCAGCGCCTGGAACTCCCAGGTCTTGGCCCAGCGCTGGTAGTACGCGAGATGTGAGGAGAGCGTCCGTACCAGCGGTCCGTTGCGGCCCTCGGGCCGGAGGTTGGCGTCGACCGGCCAGATGGTGCCCTCGACGGTCGTCTCGGAACAGATTCGCATCATGTGCGCGGCCAGCCGGGTGGCGGCCTGGACGGCCTTGCTCTCCTCCGAGCTGCCGACCGGTTCCGCCACGAAGATGACGTCGACGTCGGAGACGTAGTTCAGTTCGTGCCCGCCGCACTTGCCCATCGCGATGACCGCCAGCCGGCACAGGGCGGCGTCGGCGGGTGCGGCCGTCCGGGCGATGGCGAGCGCGGCCCGCAGGGTCGCGGTCGCCAGGTCGGCGAGTTCGGCGGCGGTCTCGGCGACGTCCGTCGTACCGCACACGTCCCGGGCCGCTATGGCCAGCAGGCACCGGCGGTAGGCGATGCGCAGCGTGTCCGGGTCGTGGGCGTCCCCGAGCTCGTGCTCGAATTCGGCGACCCCGGGGTGCAGGTCCGTCGCCTCGTACATGACGAGCGCCTGCCAGTGGCGGGGGCGCCGGGCCAGATGGTCACCGAGCGCCTCGGACGCCCCGAGCACCCCGAGCAGCCGGTCCCGCAGCGGCTTGGCGGAGACGAGCGTGTCCAGCAGCATCTGCCGCTCGTCGGCGTCCTCCGCCTCCACCAGCCGGACGAGTCCGCGCAGCGCCAGATCGGGGTCGGCGGTCGCCCCGAGGGCGTCGAGCAGCACCGGATCGGTGCGTACGGACGCCAGGGCGGGCAGGTCGAGCAGCCGCTCGGCGGCGGCGGGATCGGTGAAACCGTGCCGCAGCAGTCGGGTGAACGTACTGCTTCTGCGCCCCGGCACCGTCGTCATTCCATGCTCTCCTGCTCGCCGCCCGTTCCGTCCCAGCATTCCGAGCCTAGCCCTGTGCCGATGAATGCGTAGCGGGTGCGCGGTCCGTACTTCGCAGGCACGATCGCTTGCAGGACCTGTATCAGGAGGGCGCGACCATGTCCGGACCCGAACCCGTCGCCGAGCTGCAGCACGAGTACAGCGACAAGGGGGCAACCGCCCGCCCGTGGTCGGAAGCCGTGGGTGTGCTGACGCGGGCAGGGGTGTTCTGGCTGTCCACGGTCCGCCCGGGCGGTCGCCCGCATGTCACTCCGCTGATCGGGCTCTGGACGGACGGCGCGCTGCACTTCTGCACGGGCCCGACGGAGCGCAAGGCGCGGAACCTGGCGGAGAACCAGGAGGTCGTGCTGACGACCGGCACCAACACGCTGTCCCGGGGCTTGGACGTGGTGGTCGAGGGCCGGGCGGTCCCGGTGACGGACGAGCCCCGGCTGACCCGGCTGGCGGAGCTCTGGGAGGAGAAGTACGGCGCGGACTGGCACTTCGAGGTCCACGCGGGCGCGTTCGCGAACAGTGCGGGCGGCCGTGCCGAGGTCTTCGGGGTGACCCCGCGCAAGGCTTTCGGCTTCGGCAAGGGCGAGCCGTACAGCCAGACGCGCTGGCTCTTCGGCTGAGAGGTGTCCCGCGCGGCGTGCCGGTCCCGTACCACCGCCGTCCCCCGGTGATGCCTGCCGACGCGGACACGCACGGCGCCTGAGCGAGAACCGCTCAGGCGCCCCGGGACCGGCTACCTGCCGTTCCCGGCAACGGGCTTCGTGCCGATGACGACGGTCGCGTACAGCTCGTCGGAGGTGACCACCCGCGCAATCAGCCCGCTCCGGGCGACGGTCTCCTCGGCCCGCGCCGCCTGCCGTTCGCTCGTCTCGACCAGCAGATGCCCGCCCGGCGCCAGCCACCGAGGCGCTTCGGCAGTCACTCTGCGCAGCACGTCGAGCCCGTCGCCCCCACCGTCGAGCGCCACCCTCGGTTCATGGACCCGGGCCTCCGCGGGCAGGAGTTCGACGTCCTCGCTGGGTACGTACGGCACATTGGCCAGCAGAATCCCGACGCGGCCGCGCAGCGAGGCGGGCAGCGGTTCGAAGAGGTCGCCCTCGTACACCTCCCCCACGCCGGCGACATTGCGGCGCGCGCACCGCACCGCGGCGGGTTCGACATCGCTGGAGTGCAGCTCGACCACGTCCAGGGCGGCGGCGAGCGCGGCGCCCAGCGCACCGGAACCGCAGCACAGATCGACGACGACGGCGGGGCCGTCCGAGGGTCCGACGAGGCCGACGGCCTGGTCGACGAGGAATTCGGTACG
Organism: Streptomyces sp. NBC_00873; assembly: GCF_045207415.1. Lineage (NCBI taxonomy): Bacteria > Bacillati > Actinomycetota > Actinomycetes > Kitasatosporales > Streptomycetaceae > Streptomyces > Streptomyces sp. NBC_00873. The sequence continues at coordinate 6,592,199 of NZ_CP108803.1, read as the reverse complement.
GCGCCGGGGGACGAAGACACCGGGGTCCACGCTGATCCGTAGACCGCGGAACTCGGCCCAGCCGAGGACGTGTTCGAGGGGGAGCCCGGCTGTCCGCCGGTCGACCATGGCCGCGAGTTCGGCCGGGTCCACGGCTGTGGAGAGGATCAACTCCGCCTCGTCCTCGGCGAATACACAGCCGGCGGCGCGAAGTCTGGTGACGATGACGGAGTAAGGGAGCGGTGTCGAGGAAAGCGGCATGGAGCGGAGCCTTTCGGAATGCCGATGGGTGCTCCGCGGTCCGCCTATACCGGTCCGACCACGCAATCGCGAGAGGTGAGCACCCAGCCTGATACAGCGGTAATGGGTCTCACCTCCTCGGTCTGTCCCCGTGCTGGGGTCGGCAACACTACCTGAATCGAGTCCCGGTGCCCGCCACGGACCGGGCCGGGCGGTACGCGTGGATCCGACCACGTCCGTGACGTCGCCCACCGGACACACCTCGTCCAGAGTTCCGGAGTTCCGGGCCGAAGTTGCGCGCGCTCTCCACAGCCTTGCCCGATCCTCATGGCACGAGCCGCTCCGGGCCCAGAGCGAGCCGCAGCGGCGCAATGGCAGGATCCGGCCTCTCTTGCGATCCTGATCAGGTGGCACACCGCTCCTCTCTGAATGAACCGAACGCCCGTAAACCGCCCGATGCGGTCCGGACTGACTACACGGGCGCAATCTACGGCTCGCTCCTGGCTGCATCAGTGGTGGCCGGGGCCAGCACGCTCGGCCACCATCCGCGCTTCGAGCTCGTGGTACTCCTGCTTTGTACCGGTGGGGTGTTCTGGGCCGCGCACGTCTACGCCGATTTTGTCGGAGACCGATTGAGGCACCGGGCCACGACTTGGCGGGAGATCCGCCACGTCTGCGTTCGCGAGTGGCCGATCGTGCAGTCGGCCTTCCTGCCGGCCGCCGCTGTCGCGATCAGTCCGCTCCTGGGTCTGGGTCTCGAAGGGACGGCATGGCTCGCGCTGGGCGTCGCCGTGGCCCAGCAAGTCAGCTGGGCCAGTGCCGCTGTCATCCGGGCCGGCGCCTCTCGCGGTGCGGTGGCGTCCGTCGCTGTCGTCAACCTGGCGCTTGGGCTGATCATCGTGGCCGCCAAGGCCGCGCTCCAGCACTGAGTTCTTGAAAGCCGTCGAAACGGCTTCGGGCCGACGGTACGGAACCGTCGGCCCGAAGCCGCGTACGTTCGCTCGGACAGCGCCGACCTGTGGTTACAGCACCGGCAGCAGTGCCTTCAGCTCGAAGGCCGTGGCCTCGCTGCGGTACTCCTCCCACTCCTGCTTCTTGTTGCGGAGGAACTTGTACGCCCTCTGAGCCACCTCGAACGATGCGCCCGAGGTCCCCACTGAACTGCAGCTACAGGGGCGTCAATGGTCGTTGTTGGTCACCATGGGCTGACCTCCGACGGCCCACAGACGGCCCATCAGTTTCGTCACCGTCGGGAACTACACCCGCACGGTAAGATTTTCGCTACTTCGTCAAGCCCCGGCTCCGCTGCGGGCGCCGCTCCTGCCTTCGGCCCGCTCCGCCCGCCCTGCGCCGACGCGCGCCCACATGTGGGTAGGGCCAGGGGCCATGAGTCGATCACCACATAGAGCGGCCCACGGTCAAGGCAATGCCTCCGGCGGGGGATCGGCCGGCACCGGGATGGAGGGGGCGCCGTTCCCGCCCGCGGGTCCGTAGTGGCGTGCGCGGAGAGCTCCCATCCCGTCCCCCGTCGACCCAGGCAGAGCCGAGCAGACGCGGCCCATGGCGTCCAGGTCGTTCGTACAGTGGCGCGCTCCACCTGGACGCCATGAACCACGCCCGCTCCACGGTGTGTGGGTCGACGGCGGACGGGATGGGAGCTGGGGAGGGTGGTGGGTAAAGATCGTGGGGCAGGTGGCGCGACGAGGCTGACATCCGTCACTGACATCAACGTCGACGGACGAGGGCAGACAGTGACGGTCCTCTACGACTATGGTCACAGGCCAGTGACCTGCCTCACCTGCGTCTCTGCCGCCGTTATGAAAATGTGGAGTTACCGGATTGAGCTACCCCTACGAACTGGAAGACGAGACGCTTTGGGATGCGGGCTCCCAAAGCGGTCGGCTCTACTTCTCCCTTGCGCAGGGCGCAGCGGAGCACATCCAGATGCCGACCGGATTGACACACAACGACCGGCTAGGCGGCTGTGACATAGAGCTGCCGACGTTCCAGGCGTTCGTGGAAGGGCTGTACGACTCCTACTCTCGGACCAACAGCGCGGTGCTGCAGGGACTGTGGCGCGGCCTGCTGGTCACATCGCTCGTTCTCCTGGACATGGCGGGGTCTTCCATCACACTGAGCGCCGAACACGAGGATGCGCTTCGAAGCGGCATGGCCTCTTTCGGACGCTCCATGGGGGCTCCAAACTGGAGGCAGTACAGCAGCGCAGTACCGCAACCCCAGCAACCGCCCGCGTCCGGTAGCGTCCCTCCCGGGTCCCGTAGCGGCCGGTATGGCCGTCGTTGACCGATCCGGCTAGAGCTACGGATCAGAAGGTGTCCGTGCCCGATCCGTGCCCGACTGGGCGGGGAACCACGGTCAACCACGGGTGCCACGGCGAGCCCTATGAGCTGTCCCGTAACTGGTGGTCAGGTGAGGTGATCAAGCCGTGGCCCGGTGTGATCACGACGCCGCAGCCGTTCTGGCTGGATAGTCTTGTTCACCAACTTCGAGCCGTTCTACGGATGGCCCGCCTCACAAGGGCAGCCAACTGGGCAACCACACCGGCCTGCCGCCCGGTTCGCACATGCTGTCCGGGTGGCCGGGCGACGCGTACCACACTGCCAGCGTTGGCCAGAGCAGCACAGCCGTGGCGAGAACCGTGAAAACCAGCGGTAGCAACAGCCTTCGGCGACCGGTCGCCTTGCGCATCACAGCCCACAGCACGGTCGACACCGTCGCCATGCCGGTCGCCGTGACCACCAACGAGAAGAGCTGGTCGACACCGTCGGTGCCGATATCGCAGTTCGCCCAGGTACTGAACAGCAGCAGCGAGGTCAGATACCCGGACCCCAGAAAGACCACCCACCCGATCAACCAGGTGGCGGCGCTGTACTCGGCTTTCTTCTCCACGGGGGAAGGCCGTACCTCCTCTGTCTGCACGGGTTCGCCTTCCTTCGGGAGTGGTGTGTGGGAGGAGGCGTCCGCCAACGGTCGGTCCGCCCCGGCAGCGTGTGACGTTACAACGGGCGCTAATTACAAGTGAGATGATCTCGTAGGTGGAAGGCCACGGTCAGCGGTTAGCGGTCAGCGCAGTTATAGGAGCCGTCCGCCTCCCGCGCGATGGAATTGTGGCTCCAGCACTTCAGCATCGGTGCAAGCGTGTACGCCCGATAGCAGGCCGCGACGAGCAGTAGACCGCACACCAGGCCGACGAATGGCCGCACGCGCCGGGACGCCCACAACGTGGCTGCTAGCGCACCGAGGAGCGCGGTGACGCTGAGCGCCAGCGGAAACAGCGCGAGGCCGCTGAGGTTGTCCCGCCACCCCGCGAAAGCGTCTGGAGAGTCAACCTCCATCGTGGCCACGAAACTGAACAGGAGCAGCAGCCCGCCAAGCGGCACCAACCCCATGATCAGGCCCACGGCCACACAGCCTCTCGCGACGCCTCCGTGCTCCGGAGGTGCCGAGGTGCCAGCCATGTTCATACCTACCCTCCGATGCTCGCCGCAGTGACTCTCCCGGGACGCACAAAGAACGTCAACATCATCGGAGGCATGCAAGACGCGGCGGTAATGTTCACCAGGCCGGACAGGTAGGCCACCAGGAGCAGGAGCTACGGATCAGAAGTTCCCCGTGCCACAACCGCGCCAGATCGGGCGGGGACTCACAGGAAACAGCGGCGGTTGGCGGAGGCCACAGCCAGCAGTCGCCGAAGTCGGTATCCCACAGGTCAGACCTCAACTCGCCCCACCTCGCTCCTAAAGCGGTGCTCGCGACGAGTCTCGCCAAAGCACGAGCGCCCTCCCGGGCCGTCCTGGGACCGTGGAAGGGCGCTCAACGATGACCAACGTCGACAACTGCCGACAACTCAGCAGCAGGTCAGGGCGTTGATCGATAAGACGGCCGCAGGTCACGGCCGCCGATGGTCAGTCGTGGCTGATCAGACGGGGATCCAGTCAGGCCACTGTGGCGGGACGTTACTCACGGGACAGAGGCCAGAGTCGCCGGGATAGCCGTCCAGCGTCCCTTGGGTCGCGAAGAACCACCATGCCAGCCACACCGTCGCAACGACCACCAGTAGCGTCGGCAGTGAGACGCGGACCGCCGTTGGCGCGTGAAGCACCAGGCGTCGGCCGATGGCCCGCGCCACGAGTCCAACGAGTGCTTCGGATCCCACGACCAGAGGCAGCAAGAAGTTGAGTTCGAAGCGTCCGCCGGCCTCGTAACCCGCGTCGCAGTACGCGCGCCCAGACGGTCAGCGACCAGGCGACGAAGCCCATAGCAGCTCCGAACAATGCGGAGACCGCCCAGGGGAGACAGGAGTTGGATCTTGGCTTGGCTGTGTCCACGACATGACACGACATCGAACACACCATTCACGGTTCCGAGATGGGCGGGTGAGTGTCTAACTGCGTGACAACGCCGATAGACAGCGGCGGACAATCACGCACATCTCTGGACCATCACAGTAGGTGACAAGGGGACCAGCCCAAGATAGAGCGCGTGCCCAAGTTGCTTCGGGACGAAGAGGCGGCAGGTTCACATCCCGCCATCTGCCGGCATGCGGAAGACCGGACCTCGGGTCCCCAGCAGCCCGGGAACGCCCTGCCACAGGGCTGCCCCGTTCACCTGCTCCCAATTTGCGGTCGCCCGGGACCGTGCCCACAGGGCCACGGCCAGCGGGACCAGCATGACCGGCGGCATGACCTCATGGAAGGTCAAGCCGAGGAGCATCATCCAACAGGCCGACAAACCCACGACCCCAGCCGCACGCCATAGCGACAGCCGCCTCGCCGCATCCTGTCCCTCGAGCAGGTCTGCGACGCTATCGATCCGCGCGGCATGCTCGTACTTGTGGCGCCGTCGGGCGGGGAGACAGAAACTCAGCGGCAGCATCGCAAGGGACACGAGAAAGACCACAACCGTTCCCACCAACAGCGTCTCGAGCCGGGAAGCCGTACCGATCAGGGCCAGCAGCACCCCTTCGGACAGCACCGCGCCCGCAGCCATCATCAGCGCGGACATCCGCTCGAAGGGCACCACCCGTATCAGCCCGTCTCGGGCATCAACAGCCATTGTCGTGGACCTCCCTCTGCCCGGACACCCGCGCGGGCAGGGAAGATCCAACTCCGGGCGGAACGCAAGGTCAACAGCCGCGATGCCAGCACATCGCAAAGTCTGACTCCAGTTCAAGCGCCGGGTCCGCGCAGAGCAGCCCATAGGTTCTGCGCGACCCAGACAGCTTCCAAGGACGCTACCGGCCGATGCGTGCCACAGTCGTGCCACATCGGGCGGTCATCCACGGTCAACGGCGGTTCGCTGCAGCTGAGATGGACCGCTGATCTGCGGACCCCTCAAAGCCTGGGTGATCTGCACACCCTCCCCGCCCCTCACCACCACCCTTACAAAGCAGCAATCGGCAGGTCGAGCCGCTCGGAGCTTCTCTCCAGCGCGCAAGCCTGTGGTTGGCTGTCGAGCGGCAGTTGGGGACCAAGGCGAAATTGTCGAAACATGTAACGACCGTCCCCGAGGAGTCACCTCAGATGTTGATCTTGTGATGTGCTGCGCCCATGAATGGTGCTCTCTCGACTCTTGTGGCTGTCCTCGGCACTCTTCTGGGCGTGGTTGTAACCCATCGATTTCAGCGCACTTCGTCAGAACATGCGCAAAGGTTTACTTCCAGTCAGCAACTCCGCTCGGAGCGTCTCGCTGTCTACAGCGATTTTGCCGGCGCTGTTACGGAGTTTCGCCGAGGGCAGCAGGATCGCTGGCACAGGAAGCATGAAGATCCTCAAAGCCCGACCTACGTCGAAGCGCGCACCGAGTCCTACCGCCTCCGCGGAGTGGCTTTGCACGCTCTGTTCCGAGTCCAGCTCATAGCCAGCTGTTCAGAGGTGGTCGACGCTGCAAGGGTTGCGTACGAGAAGGCGTCCGCTATCCACCAGGCAACTGACTCACAGGGCCTGAGCGCCAACGGTGAGGAGGCGAGAGCGCACTTGGAGCAGTTCATCGTCTTGGCGTCCCCGGACCTCCACTGAAACTCAGGCTGCTGTCAGTCCTCGAAGGGCCTTCCACGTCCAGGCCCCCTCACTCGATGTCCTTGCGGCTGACAAGACCGCGGGCACTCGGCTCCACCTGACATCCAGAGTTGACATCAACGAGGGTGGACACCAGCGGCACCAAACGATCGGCAGCAGCTTCATCGCCTATGGAGCGAACGGGTAGGACGGTCGTCCGATCGAACTCCTAAAGCGGATGTCGAGCAGGCTGGGTCATCTCGCGCCTCGGACGGGGCCGTCGGGGCCGTCCGAGGGCGCTCAGCAGGGGCCACGAATGACCAATGACGACCACTCGGCGGCGGCCTCATCCCGCCGGAACCAACGAAGACCCAGGGCAAGAAGACGTGCCACGGGCGCGGAAGTCCGAGACGCCCAGCTCGCCGAAGAGGAACGGGCCCGTCTGGACCGCGGCCGCCGCCGACCTGGTACGGGCGGGAGATCAGCGGCGAGGCGGGTACGTGTACGTTTTCGGGCGGAGCGGCGGCGGCACGTCGCAGCGCTCCCTGCATAGGTAGACCGTGACGCCGGGGCCGGTCGCCCCGGGGACCTCGTATGGCTTCGCATCCGCAGGGTCAATCGGCTGGTCGCAGCGGTCGCACATCATCGGCGAACCTCCCGCCAGGCGCGGCCCAGCCGGGCAGCCGTGGAGCAGGGCGTACCGGCGCGGCAGCCTGCGCACGTCACGGTGTGGCCGAGGAGCTTGCGGTACGCGGTCTCGGCACGGCCGGATTTCGTCAGCGTGATCATCCGAAGTGCTCCGCTCCGAGACGCGGACCGGCAGCGTCTTCGAGTGCGGCTTGTAACGCCGCGGTCTCGGTGACCCACTCGTCGTCGCCCGGGCAGACTCGCCAGTGCGGTCCGGGGCCCTGGGTGCGCCGGTGGGGCGGGATGACCAGGTACGCATCCTCGCCGAGGATGCGTGTCCCGGGGACATCCCAATCCTCGCGGGAGCCTGGGGCAATGAACCAGTACAGAGCTGCGGCAAGTGGGTCCTCGAGCACTGCCCCGGAACGGCCGCCGAGGATGGCGAGGGCGTCGAGCCCGACGCTGCGGGGTACGCGGACGGCGTCCCACTCCCAACCCGCTCCTTCGAGACGGCAGCTCCTTATAGTGCGGGTGCTTGGTGGGGTCATCGCTGAGGCTCCTCGGTGCACAGTGGTGAGCAGTGCGCCAAGAGTGGCCCCTACCCGCGTGCGTTTCGAGGACTTTCAGAGGTCTTTTCACGACACCAAAGAGGACTTTCATGCCGTCATACGGGTGACGACTGGTCTCCTAAAGGACTTGCTGTGACACTGACTTGAGATGCCGTCATGGAGGTTCGCGTGTCGCAGCCCGCAAGCAATATCCGCCTGAGGTCAGCCCGCCATGCCGCGGGGTACCGTTCACAGCAGGAGCTGGCCACAGCCCTCGGTGTCGGTGTTCGACAGGTCCGCCGTTGGGAGTCAGAGAATCCGCCCTGGCCTCACCCGGACCTTCAGCAGGTTCTCACCCAGCTGCTCGGCCAGGATATGGAATCGCTCGGATTCACCGCACCGGCAGGCCGCGACCGACCGGACCCGGTTCGGCGCAACCTGGTCGGGGCGACCGTGGCTGCTGTCGGTCTGGCTGCGGTGCCTATGCAGTCCGCGGTCGCCATGCAGCCGGCCTCCGTGGCCTCCGATTTTGAGGCGGTGACCCGGTCGCATCGGCGCCTGTACTGGTCCGTCGCGCCCGCGACGCTGCACCCTGCGGCCATTGCTCACGCCACACTGGGCTGCGCGCTGCTGCCCGAGACCGTCGGCCAGACCCGGCGCACGGTGGCCGCGGCGCTGGCCGAGACGTGGATGCTCGCGGGGCGTATCGAGTTCTTCGACCTGCGCGAGCCGGAGCAGGCGGGTCAGACACTGCTGCGTGCTCTGCAGGCTGCAGGCGAGGCCGACGACCCGCTGCTCGGGGCTGCCATCCTCGCCCACACGGCGTTCATCCCTGGGTGGGACGGGCGCCGGGATGCCGCGGCAGAGCGCATGGTCGCCGCCCGAACCTACGCGCGCCGCGGCCCCGCCAGCGCGGAATTCCTGGCTTGGTTGGACGCGGTCGAGGCCGAGTGTGAGACCCGGTGCGGAAACACCCGGACTGCCCTTCATCTGATCGGGCATGCCGAGGACACCCTGACCGCAGGCAGTGAGCACACGTCGCCCTCGTGGATGGACTGGTTCACCCCGGTGCGGCTCGCGGCCTTCAAGGGGAACACGCAGCTCAAGGCCGGTCACCTGCCTCAGGCTCGGGAGACGCTGCTCGGAGTGCTCGGGGACATGCCGGCCACCGAGGACAAGCAGCGCACCGTTATCTACGGAGACCTCGCCGCGGTTGAGGCAGCGGCCGGAAACCCGGAGGAGGCTTGCGACTATGCGTGCCGGGCACTCAACCAGCTCGCGGTCACCTGGTACGCGATGGGCATGGACCGGGTGCGGGAGGTGCGACGCTCGCTGGCCCCGCACCAGAACGAGCAGTGCGTGCGGGACCTGGACGAGCGGCTGTACGGGTGGTCGACGACGGTCAGTGCGCTCGCTCGTTGAACTTCTTGATCTGTTCGGGGAGTTCGAGGAGCGACTCCATACGGAACGTCGGCAGGTCACGTGCTTCGGCGGTGTTCCACTGGATGATTCCCCACGGCCCGCGGTGAACGAGCGCGGTGTGCATCCCGGCGGACACCGCCGGGCGCAGGTCGTTGTCGACGCGGTCGCCGACGTACAGGATCTCGCTGGGCTCGTGCGGGACGACGTCGGCGACCCGGACGAAGAACTCCGGGTCGGGCTTGCTGGCGCCCCAGTCATCCGAGGTGCCGATCAGGTCGACATCGTCGGTGAACAGCTGACGAAGGATGCCGCCGGCCCGCACGGTCTGGTTGCCTGCGATGCCGAGCCACAGCCCGTCGGCTCGCAGCTGTGCGAGGGCAGGTCGGACGTCGTCATACAGATCCGACTCGTCGAAGTGCTCGGGCTGTCCGGCGTCCGCGCGCGCTTGGCGCTGCTCGTACAGGTCGAAGCCTGGCTGGAACTCATGGAACACGTCCCGGTAGTCCCGTCCTTGGGCGATGACGGCTCCAAACATGGCGGCAAATGTGTGCCGCGGGACACGGAGCCAGTCGGCCCAGGTGCCGTACTCGCGGGTCTCGTCCACCAGGCACTCACCGACGTCGAATACGACTGCGCGAATCATGCGCCGATCCTAGCGAGGGGCAGCCTGGAAGGCTGTGGACAGCATGTACCGCGCCACTGCTTCTGCTTCTGACGGCCCACATACGGCCCAGCGCGCTTGACCGGGCTCCGGGCCAGAGGCAACACCGCCACCGGCCCGGATCGTCACTGCGTCGCCGCGATGCGGCTGACCTGCGGTTACAGCACCGGCAGCAGTGCCTTCAGCTCGAAGGCCGTGACCTCGCTGCGGTACTCCTCCCACTCCTGCTTCTTGTTGCGGAGGAAGAAGTCGAAGACGTGCTCGCCGAGCGTCTCGGCGACCAGTTCGCTCTTCTCCATCAGCGAAATCGCCTCGCCCAGGTTCTGCGGCAGCGGCTCGATGCCCATCGCGCGGCGCTCGGCGTCGGACAGCGCCCACACGTCGTCGTCGGCGCCCGGCGGGAGTTCGTACCCCTCCTCGATGCCCTTGAGGCCCGCGGCGAGCAGCACCGCGTACGCCAGATAGGGGTTGGCTCCGGAGTCGATGGAGCGGACCTCGACGCGGGCCGAACCGGTCTTGCCAGGCTTGTACATCGGGACGCGGATCAGCGCGGAACGGTTGTTGTGGCCCCAGCAGATGTACGAGGGGGCTTCGCCGCCGGCGCCCGCGGCGCGGGAGGAGCCGCCCCAGATGCGCTTGTACGAGTTGACCCACTGGTTCGTCACGGCGGAGATCTCCGCGGCGTGCTTCAGCAGGCCCGCGATGAAGGAGCGGCCGACCTTGGAGAGCTGGTACTCGGCGCCCGACTCGTAGAACGCGTTGCGGTCGCCCTCGAAGAGGGAGAGGTGGGTGTGCATGCCTGAGCCGGGGTGCTCCGAGAACGGCTTCGGCATGAACGTCGCCTGCACGCCCTGCTCCAGCGCCACCTGCTTCATGACGAGACGGAAGGTCATGATGTTGTCGGCGGTCGAGAGCGCGTCCGCGTACCGCAGGTCGATCTCCTGCTGGCCGGGGGCGCCCTCGTGGTGGCTGAACTCGACGGAGATGCCCATGGATTCGAGCATGGTGATCGCCTGGCGGCGGAAGTCCATGCCGACGTTCTGCGGGGTGTGGTCGAAGTAGCCGGAGCTGTCGGCGGGGGTCGGGCGGCTGCCGTCGACCGGCTTGTTCTTCAGCAGGAAGAACTCGATCTCCGGGTGGGTGTAGAAGGTGAAACCCAGGTCGGAGGTCTTGGCAAGGATGCGCTTGAGCACATAGCGCGGGTCGGCGAAGGACGGCGAACCGTCGGGCATCAGGATGTCGCAGAACATCCGCGCGGTGCCGGGGGCCTCCGCGCGCCAGGGCAGGATCTGGAAGGTGCCCGGATCCGGCTTGGCGATCATGTCGGACTCGTACACCCGGGCGAAGCCCTCGATGGCCGAGCCGTCGAAGCCGATCCCCTCGTCAAATGCCTGTTCCAGCTCGGCGGGGGCCACGGCAACAGACTTGAGATACCCGAGCACATCGGTGAACCACAGGCGCACGAAGCGGATGTCGCGCTCCTCAAGTGTCCTGAGGACGAATTCCTGCTGCTTGTCCATAGCCACATCCTTGCAGTTCAGACGGTCTGTGCACCACCGCCCGGGATAGGGGGGAGACTCCACTATCACGACCCGGGATTTCACCCAGATTACGCACTCGACGTGACATGGAGCACTCGGCCACCCACTACGATCGGCGGCCATGGTGTGCGGGGCCTCCGAAGGAGAGGCCCCAGGGGCGGAGCGGCGTCGCAGCTGCCCCGTGCCCGCCGGTTTCCGACCCGTTCCTGTCCCTCCCCGCCCGTTCGCAGAAGGACCGAAGGACCAGACGACATGAGCTTCGACCGCAGGACCCGCATAGAGCAGATGCGCAACTCCGACCGTGCACGCGACCGTCGCAGCCGTGCCCTCGCCATAGGGCTGAGCGCCCTTGTCGTCGCTGGTCTGGTCGCTTTCGGTTCCTACGCGCTGCTGGACAGATCCGAGGCTGCGGACAAGAAGGACGCCGTCGCGGCCGATGAAGCGACGGCGTCCCCGGCGGAGAAGAAGGTGCTGGCCGCCGAGCCGATCGAGGGGCTCAAGACGTGGGACGCGAAGAAGCTGACCCGCAACCACGTCACCAAGACGGTCACCTACCCGATGAAGCCCCCGGTCGGCGGTGACCACAGCCCCGTCTGGATGAATTGCGACGGCGAGGTATACAAAAAGGCGATCCCCGACATGAACGCCGTGCACTCGCTGGAGCACGGGTCGGTGTGGGTGACGTACACGGACAAGGCGCCGGCCGCCGACGTGGCCGAGCTCGCGGCCCTGGTCGGGAAGACGCCGTACTCGCTGATGAGCCCGTACAAGGACCAGGCCGGCACGATCATGCTGAGTGCCTGGGGCAAGCAGGTCACCGTGGACAGCGCCGATGACCCGCGGGTCGGCCGGTTCTTCGCCAAGTTCGTGCAGGGGGAACAGACCCCGGAGCCGGGTGCGGCGTGCACGGGCGGGCTGGGGTCTCAGTGACCAGTACGAAACAGTGGGTGGCCGGTTCCGCCGTCGCCCTCGCGCTGCTCCTCGCGGGGGTGGCGACGGTCGCCTCGGCGCGGGGCGACGCGGCGGACGGGAGGCAGCCCGGAGTGGCCCCCGCGGCCGTCCGGGTGCCCGGCCCGGACTCGGCCGACGCAGGGTTCGCCCGCGACATGGCGGTCCACCATCAGCAGGCCGTGGAGATGTCCTTCATCGTGCGTGACCGCACGCAGGACGAGGAGGTACGCCGTTTCGCGTACGACATCGCCAATACCCAGGCCAATCAGCGGGGCATGCTGCTCGGCTGGCTGGATCTGTGGGAGCTGCCGAAGGTGGCCGCCGGGCAGGAGCCGATGGGGTGGATGACGACCCACGGTGGACACGGCACGCACGGTGATCACAGCATGGACGGCATGGACGGCATGGACGGCATGGGGGACCCGGGCGGGTCGGACGGCGCCTTCACCGCGCATGACGGCGCCCTCATGCCCGGCATGGCCACCCGGACCGAACTCGACCGGCTCAGGAAGGCGAGCGGCAAGCAGGCCGAAATCCTGTTCCTGCAGCTGATGACCGACCACCACAAGGGCGGCGTCGCCATGGCGCGCGGCTGCGCCGGGCTCTGCACGGTGAAGGCGGAGAAGCGGCTCGCCCTGGGCATGGTCGAGGCTCAGCAGTCCGAGCTGGACGTGATGGCGCAGATGCTGGCGGCGCGCGGGGCGAAGCCCAGGTCCTGAGGCATTCCGCCGGTTCCCGAAGCGGCATGGATACACCCGAATGGGTGATAGCGGTCGCGCACCCCGAACGGGCCCATGACGATGGGTTCGCTCGGGGTCGGACCACAGTGCCCATCGGCACCAGGAGGAATCCCTCATGACCACCGCCAAGGACATCATGCACACCGGGGCCCAGTGGATCCCCGCGCACGAGACGCTCGACCGCGCCGCCCAGATGATGCGCGAACACAACGTCGGCGCACTGCCGATCTCGGCCAACGGCGAGAAGGACCGGATGGTCGGCATCCTCACGGACCGCGACATCGTGGTCGGCTGTGTGGCGATGGGGCGCGATCCGTCGAAGGTGACCGCGGGTGAACTCGCCCAGGGAACGCCGCGCTGGATCGATGCGAACGCAGAGGTGAGCGAGGTTCTGGAGGAGATGCAGAGCCACCGGATCCGTCGGCTCCCAGTGGTCGAGAACAAGATGCTGATCGGCATGATCAGCGAGGCCGACCTCGCCCGGCATCTCTCCGAGGACCAGATCGCGGGCTGGGCGGAAAAGGTCTACGCCCGCGGCTGACCGGGGTTCGGCAGCGCGCCACCGCGGGCCCGGCACCCATGGCAACGGGGGGTGCCGGGCCCGCGTGCGCGGCATACCCAGCGGGGGTAGGGTGCCTGACATGAGCCCGAAATGGAGTGCGATGTACGGACAGCTGTTGCTGTTTGCCGCGCTGCTGTTCGGGATCTTCACCATGCACACCGTCGGGCATCCGGCGGAACACAGCGGCCATGAGGCCGTGAGGACGACGGACCACGTGCGGGACCAGGGAGCTCAGGGGATACACCCGGCGAGCTCCACGACGGAGCCCTCGGTGGAGCACGCCTCCGTCCCGCCGACGCCGATGGGCGACGGCACGGACCCGATGGCGGCCTGTCTCGCCCTGCTGGGCGCCTGGGGTCTCGCCCTGCTCGCCGGCCGGCTGATGGCGCTCCGGACCGCGGAGAATCTCCTCGTGGCCGCCGGAGCGCTGTTGTCGCGTGCGCTGCGGTCCGGCCCCCCGCCCGCGATGACGGTTCCCGCCCGGTTGTCGGTGCTTCGGATATAGGAGCGGGTCGCTCCGCATCCCTGCTTCAGCCCGCACCGACAGCATCAGAGGTGTTCCAGCCATGCCCACTCAACCCACTCGCCGCGCCGTGCTCGGCGCCGGAATCGCCATGGCCGGCACGGGAGTTCTGGCCGCCTGCTCCAGTGGCACGGCCCCGGAACGGCACGCCGCGAACCCCGGCCCCACGCATCACGACGCCATGGAACACAGCCCGTCGCCCGCGTCGAGGAGCCGCGGAGAGTACGTCTCTCCCGGCGACGCGGAGGTCGCGGCGGTCGAGGCGAAGCGAGGCTCCGGCCCCGTACGGAAGATCAACCTCACCGCCACCCCGACCCGCCTCGACCTGGGCGGCGGGCTCACCGTCAGCTCCTGGGCCTACGGGGACCGGCTGCCCGGCAAGGAAGTCCGGATCACCGCGGGCGACACCCTGGCAGTCACCCTCGCCAACCACCTGCCGACGTCGACCACCCTGCACTGGCACGGCCTCCATGTGCGCAACGACATGGAAGGCGTTCCCCAGCTGACCCAGCAGGCCATCAATCCGGGCGCGGAGTTCACATACCGCTTCGCGGTGCCGCAGACGGGGACGTACTGGTTCCATCCGCACCAGGGCGTCCAGCAGGACCGCGGCCTGTACGCACCACTGATCATCGACGACCCGAAGGAGCCCCTGTCGTACGACAAGGAGTGGGTCGTCGTCCTCGACGACTGGGTCGACGGGGTGGAGGGTTCCACTCCGGAGGCGGTGCTCGCCGAGCTCAGCCACGGCATGGGTGGCATGGATCACGGGTCTTCCGGGGCCGATGACAAGCCCCGTTCCGGGTCCGGGTCCGGGCCCTCGCGGGTGCTGAGTGGCGCCCCGAGCGAACTGCTCGGCGGTGACGCGGGCGATGTCGACTACCCGTACTACCTGATCAACGGCCGCATCCCGAAGGACCCGGCCACGTTCACCGCGAAGCCCGGCGACCGGATCCGGGTGCGCATCATCAACGGGGGCGGCGACACCCCCTTCCGCGTCGCGCTCGGCGGCCACCGGATGACCATCACCCACGCGGACGGCTTCCCGGTCCGGCACACCACGACGGACACGCTGCTGCTGGGCATGGGCGAGCGGTACGACGTGCTGGTCACCGCCCGGGACGGGGTGTTCCCGCTGACGGCGGTCGCCGAGGGCAAGAACGCGTCGGCGCTGGCCCTGCTCCGCACCGGCGGTGGCGCGGCGCCGGCCGCCTCCGTGCGGCCCAAGGAGCTGAGCGGGCAGCTGGTGTCGGCCTTCGAACTGCAGGCGGACAAGTCCGTGGCACTGGCCGCCCGCAGGCCCGACCGGACGATCCGGATCAAGATGACCGGCAGCATGAGGGCGTTCGACTGGGCCTTCGACAACAGGAAGTACGACCCCGGTTGGCGCCATCCGGTCAAGGCGGGCGAGCGGGTCCGGCTGGAGTTCTACAACATCACGGAGATGTGGCACCCGATCCATCTGCACGGGCACACGTTCGCCCTCGCGGGACGTGCGGGACCGCGCTCGGTGCTGGGCAGGGCTCCCGGGGCGCGCAAGGACACCGCGATCGTTCTGCCCAACAGGTCGGTGGCCGTGGAGTTCGACGCGGACAACCCGGGGCTGTGGATGCTCCACTGCCACAACGTCTACCACTCGAACATGAACATGATGACGGTCCTCGGCTACCGCCGCTGACCCGGTCCTGGCGGGCCGCGGCAAGGGCTGCGTCGGCCGCGGCAGCGGAAGTGCGGCCCGCCAGGACATCGCGTCAGAAAGACGATTACACTGAGGCGCGTGCCTCAACTACGCCTCGCACTGAATCAGATCGACTCGACCGTCGGTGACCTCGCCGGCAACGCCGAGGCGATCGTCCACTGGACCCGGCACTCCGCCGAACAGGGCGCCCACCTGGTGGCGTTCCCCGAGATGGTGCTGACCGGTTACCCCGTCGAGGACCTGGCCCTGCGGTCGTCCTTCGTCGAGGCGTCGCGGAACGCGCTGCGTGCGCTCGCCGCCCGCCTCGACGCGGAGGGCTTCGGGGAGCTGCCGGTCGTCGTCGGTTACCTCGACCGTTCCGAGAAGGCCCAGCCGCGCTACGGCCAGCCTGCCGGTTCTCCGCAGAACGCCGCCGCGGTGCTGCACCGCGGGCGGGTCGCGCTGTCCTTCGCCAAGCACCACCTGCCCAACTACGGGGTCTTCGACGAGTTCCGGTACTTCGTGCCGGGCGATTCGATGCCCGTCGTGCGGGTCCACGGTGTCGATGTGGCGCTCGCGATCTGCGAGGACCTCTGGCAGGACGGCGGCCGGGTGCCGGCCGCGCGCGCCGCCGGGGCCGGGCTGCTGCTGTCGATCAATGCCTCGCCGTACGAGCGGGACAAGGACGACACCCGACTGGAACTGGTCCGCAAGCGGGCCCAGGAGGCCGGCTGCACCACCGCCTATCTGGCGATGATCGGCGGGCAGGACGAGCTGGTCTTCGACGGCGACTCGATCGTCGTCGACAAGGACGGCGACGTCATCGCCCGTGCCCCGCAGTTCGCCGAGGGCTGCGTCGTCCTCGACCTGGAGCTGCCCGCCGCGGCGCCCGAGGCGCCGTCCGGGGTGGTGAACGACGGACTGCGGATCGACCATGTGGTCCTCTCCGACACGCCTCTCCCCGCCTACGAGGCGGAGCTGACCGGCGGCTACGCCGAGCGGCTCGACGACGACGAGGAGCTGTACTCGGCGCTGGTCGTGGGCCTGCGTGCGTACGCCGCCAAGAACGGCTTCAGCAGTGTGCTGATCGGGCTGTCCGGCGGGATCGACTCGGCGCTCGTCGCGGCCATCGCGTGCGATGCGCTGGGCGCGCAGAACGTGTACGGCATCTCGATGCCCTCGAGGTACTCCTCGGACCACTCCAAGGGCGACGCGGCGGAGCTGGCGCGCCGTACCGGGCTGAACTTCCGCACCGTATCGATCGAACCGATGTTCGACGCGTACATGAAGTCGCTGGGGCTCACCGGTCTCGCCGAGGAGAACCTCCAGTCGCGACTGCGCGGCACGATGCTGATGGCCGTCTCCAACCAGGAGGGCCAGATCGTCCTCGCGCCGGGCAACAAGTCGGAGCTGGCGGTCGGCTACTCGACGCTGTACGGGGACTCCGTCGGCGCGTACGGGCCGATCAAGGACGTCTACAAGACGTCGATCTTCCGGCTGGCGAAGTGGCGCAACCGGGCCGCGGAGGAACGCGGCCAGACCCCGCCGATCCCGGAGGCGTCCATCACCAAGCCGCCCAGCGCCGAGCTGCGGCCCGACCAGGTCGACACGGACTCGCTGCCCGACTACGACGTGCTGGACCGGATCCTGGAGCTGTACGTCGACCGGGACCTGGGGCTGGAGTCGATCGTGGCGGCCGGGTTCGACGAGACGCTGGTGACGAGGACGCTGCGGATGGTGGACACGGCGGAGTACAAGCGGCGGCAGTACCCGCCGGGCACGAAGATCTCCCCGAAGGGCTTCGGCAAGGACCGGCGGCTGCCGATCACCAATCGGTGGCGCGAGTCGGGCTGAAACCCGACGGTCGGTCGCCGGGCCGGCCGGATTCGGGCCCGCCCGGCGACCGGCGTCGACACGGCTGCCGGACGGTCCCGGGAAGCACCCCGGTCCGCTTCCTGCTCCACCACGGGCCGTCGTCGTCGTGGTGGAGCAGGCTCCACCACCGAGACGGGAGCGGGCTTCCTTCTGTCCCGCCACGGACGCTTCTAGCGTCGTTGGCATGACCATTACCGCACCGCCGGCCCTTCCGCACCGCACCCGACTCCGTGGGCTGCTCACCTATCTGACGATCGCCTACTCAGGCATGTGGGTGGCCATGTCACCCCTTCTGATCAAGGGCTTCCGTCGCACCGATGGCCGGGCAAGCCCCGGTGACCTGGAGAACCTGTGCATATCGGCGGCCATGATGGCTCCGGCCGTCGCCGCGATCGTGGTGGTGCGGTGGGTGGAGGGCGGCGGCGGGGTGCGCGATGTGCTCGCCCTGCGCATCCCGAAACCGTGGCCCCACGCGGTGCGGTGGCTGCTGGCGGCCGTCGTGGTCCCCGCCGGTCTCACCGTCGTCGCGCTCGCCATCGGCACGGCGGCGGGCGTCTATCCCTTCGGCGGTGCGAGCTGGAGCGGCACGGCCGCCTGGGCCGGGACGGCGCTCGTGCAGATGCTGCTGGCCCTGCCACTGTTCTTCGGTGAGGAGCTGGGCTGGCAGGGCTATCTGCTCCCACGGCTGGCATACCGGAAAGGGCGCACACGTCCGTTGACGGCCTACCTGGGCACGGGTGCCGCCTTCGCGCTCTGGCATCTGCCGACCCTGCTGATGGGCGGGCAGTATCCCGGTCAGCCCTGGTACGTCGCCGTGCCGGCCATGCTGGTGAGCTGCGGCCTCGCGCTGCCGATGTTCACCTGGCTGCGGCTGGCCTCCGGATCGGTGATCCCGGCGGTCGTCGGCCACGCCTTCGTCAGCACGGCCAGCATGAGCATGGTCAAGGAATTCGCCGAGCCGGACGCCCCGCTGAAGCCGCTGCAGATGAGCCTCGCGGGCTGGCCCGGCTGGATCGCCATGGCCGCCCTGGTCGTCTTCCTCGCCCGTACGGGCAGACTCACCCTTCCCGACGCCCGGCCCGCGCAGGGCTGAGAGCCTGTCGGGTGACCTTCGATCGGATAGCGGACGCGGTCTGGTGCGTGCGATTCCAAGGCGGCTGGATGTCCTCGGATGGGGCCTCCCCTGCTCGAACGAAGCTGAGAGCTTGGGGAAGGAGCTACTAGGACATTTCGGCAACGCGGGAAGCGTGCGCGCCAGGGCGTGGCCGCCCGATCAGAGGTCACCCGACAGGCTCTGAGACCCCTGGTGCCGTGGCCGGCAGTGTTTGCCCCATGGGGAGCACCGTCCGGTGCGTCACGGGAGGGGCACTATGCCGTGCCCCTCCGGTCCGGGCCCGGAGACAACCGGACCGCTGTGTCACAGTTCGACGCGGGCGGCGATCGGGAGGTGGTCGCTGTCCGTCGCCGGGAGCGTCCACGACGACATCGGCTCGACCCCCTTCACCATGATCTGGTCGATCCGGGCCATCGGGGACGACGCCGGCCAGCTGAAGCCGAAGCCGTCGCCGGCCGCGCCCTGGGTGGACCTCATCTGCGAGGTGACCTCATTGAGCGAGCGGTCGTTCATCGTGCCGTTGAGGTCACCGAGCAGGATCACCTTGCCGAGGCGTTCGTGGGCGATGGCCTCGCCCAGGGCGTCCGCGCTGTTGTCGCGCTGGTTGGCCGTGAATCCGGCGTGCAGCTTGACCCGTACGGACGGCAGATGGGCCACATAGACGGCGACCTCGCCCTTGGGCATCGTCACCGTGGAACGCATCGCCCGGGTCCAGCCCATCTTGATGTCGACCGGCCGGGTGTTGCTCATCGGGTACTTGCTCCACAGGCCGACGGTCCCCTGCACCGAGTGGTACGGAAAGCGGTCGGCGAGCGCCGCCTCGTACGTCGACACCTGGCCGCTCGGCAGTTCCTCCAGGGCGATGATGTCGGCGCCGGAGCCCGCGACCTTCCGGGCGGTGCCCGTGGGGTCGGGGTTGTCGGCGTTGACGTTGTGGGTGGCCACGGTGACGTCGCCGCCGCTGCCCGACTTGTCGGTGAGCAGCCCGCCGAAGAGGTTGAGCCAGACCACGACCGGCAGCAGCAGGGCGACCAGCGCGGTCGCCGAGCGACGCATCAGGCCCAGGATCAGCAGCAGCGGGACGAACACGCCGATCCACGGCAGGAACGTCTCGCTGAGGCTGCCGAGGTTGCCGATGGTGTTCGGGATCTCCGCGTGAAACACCATCACGAGGGTGAGGAGTACCGCGCAGGCGGCGAGGACGATGCCGCGCCGCCACATGCCCTTGCCACTGGTCCATCTGTCGCGCAGGTTCCGGAAGCGGGACCCGGTGCGCTGCGGTCCCGCGCTGCCGTTCCCGGTGTCCGCCCTGTACGCCTGCACCATTGCGCTGTCCTCACTGCTTCGCCGTACCCATCGCCGCGCTCCTCGACCCTAGGCGATGAGCAACGCCTTTCCTGCCGTCCACGACGGCCGTACTGCCACGAGGACGAAGGGCGTGGTCCGGCGGGTTCCGGCCGGACGGATCTTGTGGGGCGTTGTGACACAACGCTCACACTCGGGCAGGGCCGGGCGTGTCAGGCCTGGCCTGCGCTTTTGCCGGACGGAAGGGTGGCGGGGGCGGCTGCTCGGGCGGGGGCCGGGGTGGTGTCGGGAGCCCGGCGCGGCGCCAGGCCCTCGACCAGCGTCCGGATGATGCGGTCGGCGAGGTCCTCCGGGAGCGGCGCGTCGGGCCGGTGAATGGTCCGTACGAGCATGGGACCGACGAACAGGTCGCCATCAGCTCCACGTCCAGGTCCCCCCCGGAGTTCGCCGGGCGAACCGGACATCGCGACGGGCGTATCCCATTTCGGTACGAGACCGTCTCGTATCGGAAAGCCTTTGCCCAGTCGTGCCCACTTCCCGCGAACGGCCCCGGGATGCCACCATGGACGGGATCCGGGGACGCCGTCAGGGCGCCTCGAGATGACGAAGGAGCCGTTGGCAATGACGCTTCAGGCTGCGCAGCACCAGCCCGCAACCCCCGCGGGGGCCCCCACCGACAGCAGCAAGGCGCTGTACGGAGGCAAGAGCACTCGCCGCATCACCGTCCACGACATCGCCGCCGCCACCGAGCGCGGCGAGAAGTGGCCCATGCTCACCGCCTACGACGCGATGACCGCGTCCGTCTTCGACGAGGCCGGCATCCCGGTCATGCTCGTCGGCGACTCCATGGGCAACTGTCACCTCGGATACGAGACCACCGTGCCCGTCACGATGGACGAGATCGCCATCCTCTCCGCCGCCGTCGTACGGGGCACCAAGCGCGCCCTCATCGTCGGCGACCTGCCCTTCGGGGCGTACCAGGAAGGGCCCGTCCAGGCCCTGCGCAACGCCACCCGGCTGGTCAAGGAGTCCGGCGTCGGGGCGGTCAAGCTGGAGGGCGGCGAGCGGTCGCTCCCGCAGACCGAGCTGCTCGTCTCGGCCGGCATCCCGGTCATGTCGCACCTCGGCCTGACCCCGCAGTCCGTGAACACCATGGGTTACCGGGTGCAGGGCCGCAGCGACGAGGCCGCCCACCGGCTGATCCGGGACGCCAAGGCGGCGCAGGACGCGGGGGCGTTCGCCGTCGTCCTGGAGCTCGTGCCGGCCGAGGTCGCCGCCGAGATCACCCGCAGTCTGCACATCCCGACCGTCGGCATCGGCGCCGGTCCCGACACCGACGCCCAGGTGCTGGTCTACACCGACATGGTGGGGCTGACCGGCGGCAAGGTGCCGCGCTTCACCAAGCAGTACGCGAACATGCGCAAGATGCTCGGTGACGCGGCGAAGGAGTTCGCCGACGAGGTCGTCGGCGGCACGTTCCCGGCGCCGGAGCACACCTTCCACTAAGACTTGTCCCGCATGTCACCCCAGAGGGTGAACTGCTGCGGGATGCAACCGGGGCGTGAGCCGGGCGTTCCAGCGTGGTCACCTTGCGGTGTCTCATCTGGTTTGCTCGGCTCCGCCGTGTGGCGGTTCGGGGAGCAGAGGTCGCACGGCATTGCCGTGGGACTGCCACGCGACCAGCACCTCGTGGGTGTTCTGGCTCTGTGTGGTTGACTTCCGCAGTGCTTCTTCCAGCCCTTCTCCAAAGATGATCTGCGCGTGCCGGGACTGTGCGGTGTCCAGGTACGCGGTCTTGGGGTCGTCCACGTCGGCCAAGCGGACGAACGCGGCCAGCGCGGCGGACACGAGGTCTCGTTTCCCGGCGAGGCCGCAGGCGATGCACTTGTGGTCACGGTCCCGCAGGGTCTTCAAGACGCGCTCGCCGCACAGGCAATGCTGGGACAGCGCCGTACTCCATGTCGAAGCGCGGACCAGCCTCCTCCTGGTGAGTCGGTGCTCCGGAAGGTATCCGTGAGGGCAGTTACCACCTGGATACCGCTGACACCAGCGGCGAGGCAGGAGACCACCATGACGCACCGGCAGCCGCTGGCCCCCGACATGTTCGACGAGCTGTGCCCCTCCTCACTGTTGCCATTCCGCTTCGGAGACAAGTGGGCGGCCCTGGTCATCCGCTGCCTGGAGGACGGCCCGCGCCGCTTCTCCGAACTCCGCGTGCCGCTGCGGCGCGTCACCCCGAAGGGGCTGACGCAGTCGCTACGCGGCCTGGAACGCGACGGGCTCGTGTCACGTACGGTGCACGCTGACCCGGAACTCCGAGTGGAGTACGCGCTGACGCCACTGGGCCGCAGCATGCTGGAGCCGTTGGACGCGGCGTGTGCGTGGGCAGCGGCGCACTGGGATGAGCTACTCGATGCGCGGGACTCTTACAATGCACCGTAGCCCTGGCTCAGACACCAGGGCGTAATTAGCCCACCGTGGTGTGTGTCGAAGCATTCCGAACACGCTTTAGTTCCACCAGGACCTGTCCGAAAAAAGGGCCCTGGACACTGGCCACTGTCCGCACCACGACAGCCCGCCGACTTCCCCCATCGGCGGGGCTGTCGGCGTGTCGGCGGCCGCAGGCGCCGCTGTCGGCAGGATGTCGGTGGGCTGTCGGTGGATTGTCGGTGGCGGCTGGTCCCATGGTGGACATGACGCGAATCGACAAGAACCCCGGGAGCGGCGGCAACGCCGTCGAGGTGCGGGGGCTGGTCAAGCACTACGGCTCGACCAAGGCTCTGGACGGCGTGGACCTCGATGTGCGCGAGGGCACCGTCCTCGGTGTGCTCGGCCCCAACGGCGCCGGCAAGACCACCCTCGTACGCTGCCTGTCCACGCTGATCGTTCCCGATGCCGGACACGCCACCGTGGCGGGCTACGACGTGGTGAAGCAGCCGCGGCAGCTGCGCCGCGTCATCGGCCTGACCGGCCAGTACGCCTCGGTCGACGAGAAGCTCTCCGGCTGGGAGAACCTCTACATGATCGGGCGCCTCCTCGACCTGCCCCGCACGACCGCGCGGGCCCGCGCCGACGAGCTGCTGGAGCGGTTCTCGCTCGCCGAAGCCGCCAAGCGGCCCGCGATGAACTACTCCGGGGGCATGCGGCGCCGGCTCGACCTGGCCGCCTCGATGATCGGCAGCCCGGCCGTGCTGTATCTGGACGAGCCGACGACGGGGCTCGACCCCCGGACCCGTAACGAGGTCTGGGACGAGGTGCAGCGGATGGTCGCGGAGGGGGCGACCGTGCTGCTCACCACCCAGTACATGGAAGAGGCCGAGCAGCTCGCCAACGAGCTCACCGTCATCGACAAGGGCAGGATCATCGCCAGCGGCGGGGTCGACGAGCTCAAGGCGAAGGTCGGCGGCCGCACCCTGCAGATCCGGCCCACGGACCCGGGCCAACTGCCCGCCATGGCCCGGGCGCTCGCCGAGGCCGGTCTCGACGGGGTCGCTGGTTCACAGGCCGTCCCGGACGAGGGCATGTTGTACGTGCCGATCCTCAGCGACGACCAACTGACCGCGGTCATCGGCCTGTTCGCCGACCGCGGTCTCTCCATCGCGCACATCGCCACCGCGTTGCCCAGCCTGGACGAGGTATTCCTGGCCATCACCGGTGAGAAGACCTCGCCGTCCGTGACCGACACGATGCCCGAGGAGGTCCCGGCATGAGCACGGCGACTCTGACCCCCGACGCCCCGACCGGCTCCGCCCCGGCGAAGGTCCTCCACGACGAGGGCCGGATCGGGCTGCGCAGCAATCTGCGGCACATCGGCGCGCTGGTGCGGCGCAATCTGCTCCAGATCAAGCAGGACCCGGAGTCGATGTTCGACGCGCTCCTGATGCCGATCGTCTTCACGCTGCTGTTCGTGTACGTCTTCGGCGGCTCCGTCGGCGCGAGCCTGGGCGGGGACCGGCAGACGTACATCAACTACGTGATCCCCGGGCTGATGGCGATGATGGGCATGAACATCGCCATGGCGGTCGGCACCGGTGTCAATGACGACTTCCGCAAGGGCGTCATGGACCGGTTCCGGACGATGCCGATCGCCCGTTCCTCGGTCCTCATCGCGAAGATCGTGGTCGAGCTCGGCCGGATGATGGTCGCCACGGTGATCCTGCTGGGCATGGGCTTCCTGATCGGCATGCAGCTCAAGACCTCGGTGTTCGGTCTGCTCGCGGCTGTCGGTCTCTCGGCGGCGTTCGGCGTCGCCATCATGTGGATCTTCATGCTGCTGGGGCTGTCCCTGAAGACGGCCCAGGCGGTTCAGGGAATGGGGTTCCTGGTGATGATGCCCCTGCAGTTCGGTTCCTCGATCTTCGCGCCGCCGACGACGATGCCCGGCTGGCTCCGGTCGTTCACCGACTACAACCCGCTGTCCAATCTCGCGGACGCGGCGCGCGGGCTGATGCTCGGCGGTCCGGTGGCGCACTCGGTGTGGCTGACGCTCGGCTGGGCCGCGGCCATCACCCTGGTGACGGCGCCGCTCGCGGTCGCCAAGTTCCGCAAGAAGACCTGACGCGCCCGTCCGGTTCACTCCCGGTACGCGTCGACCAGGGCGACGGCCTCCTCCAGTGCGAGGCCGTCGCCCTCGGCGTATGCGGAGTCGTACGCGGCCTCGCCGAGGACCGCCGAGGCCAGGGCCTTTGCCCGCGCCAGGTTGTCCCGCTCCATCGACGTCGGCACATGTCCGGCCGGCAGCAGTCGCGAGCCCGCGCCCAGCAGCCGTGCGGCGAGCCCGGCCGCCCGCTCGTCGCCGAGTCCGGCCAGGGCCCTGGCCACGGTGACGAGATGGATGACGGTCATCTGCGGCGCGACCATCTGCGAGAGCGGGTCCCCGGACCGGGCCAGCGCCGTCCTGCCGCGGGCCAGCGCGTCGGCGTACAGCCCCTCCTGGTTGTCCAGCCAGGCCAGCCCTCCCAGTACGAAGCCATCGAAGATGGCCATGGTCTCCGAGCGGAAGTGGTCGCGCAGGGTGAGCATCTGCTCGCGGGCCTCGGCCGTCCGGCCGGAGCGGCCCAGCCACATGGCGAGAAGGAGATGGGCGGCGGGCATCGCCTCGTGGCCCGCCTGTGGACCCTGGGAGAGCACGTCCCGCAGGATCCGTTCGCCCTCCGCGCCGCGGTCGAGCTCGGTGAGCACCGAGGCGTAGCGGGAACGGAGCACCGCCACCTGGGACTGCGCGCCGAGCTTCTCGGCGTAGCCGATCGCGGCCAGGAAGTCCTCGGCCGCGCGGGCGTATTCGCCGCACCGCTCGTTCGCCTCGCCCCGCGAGGAGAGTGATTCGGCGACGCCCCAGTCGTCGCCGAGCCGGCTGAAGATCTCCAGGCTCTCGTCGGCGTCGATGCGCGCCTCGTCCGACCAACTGGGGCGGTTGGCCAGCACATTGGCGCGCATCTGGAGCGCGGCGGCCAGTTCCCAGTCGTAGCCCAGCTCGCGGCAGGAGCGGACCGTCTCGTCCAGCAGCTCGCGCAGCTCGCCCATGTCCCCGGTGAGCATGACCGCGAAGAACCAGAGTGATGCCGGAGCGCGGCAGGTCTGCGGCTGGCCCGCGTGGTACGTGTCGGCGATGACACGGAGCCGCGCCATGCTCGCCTCGTTGGTCCATTCGTCCCTGGCGTGGTCCATGCTGACCAGCTGGACCAGCGCCACCTCGCGCCTGGCTTCCTGGAGCAGGTCCGGCGACATGGGCGGCGGCGCATCGGTGCAGCGTTCGTGGATCGACGGTGCGGGGGTGGCGGGTGAGGTGAAGGGGTCGGGGCCGAGCGCGGCGGCGGCGTCCGCCCACTGCAGGGCGTCCGCCCGCAGGTCGCGCACCTGCCAGTACCAGGAGAGCGAGAGCACCATGCAGAGCGCTTCCTGCTCGTCGCGGGTGGCGACGGCGTGGCGCAGCGCGGTGCGCAGATTCTCGTACTCGCGCTGCAGGAGGTCGATGGCGGCCCGCTGTCCGGCGCCCCGGAGTTCGGGGTCGGTGGTACGGGCCAGTTCCCGGAAGTGCACCAGGTGGTGCCGCTCCACGGTGGTCCGCTCCCCGGCCTCGTCGAGCCGCTCGGCGGCGTACTCGCCGACGGTCTCCAGCAACCGGTAGCGCATTGCGCCGTCGTCGGCGGGTGCGGCGACGACGAGGGACTTGTCGACGAGTGAGCCGAGCAGTCCGGCGACCTCGCGCGCGTCCTGCGGCCGGTCCGCGCAGACCGCTTCGGCCGCGGTGAGCGTGCAGCCGCCGGCGAAGACCGACAGCCTGCGCAGGACGGCGCGTTCGGATGGGTCGAGGAGATCCCAGGACCAGTCGACGACGGCACGCAGCGTCTGCTGGCGCGGCAGCACGGTACGGGCCCCGCTGGTCAGCAGGCGGAACCGGTCGTCGAGCCGGTCGGCGATCTGGCGCGGGCTGAGCATACGCAGCCGGGCGGCGGCGAGTTCGATGGCGAGCGGCAGTCCGTCGAGCCGGCGGCAGATCTCGGCGGCGGCCGCCGCGGTCTCCTCGTCGGCGTCGGTCCGGAACCCCGGCTTCGCGGCGGCGCCGCGGTCGGCGAGCAGGCGCAGCGCCATCGGGTCGGGCAGCGGGTCGACGGGGCGGACGAACTCGCCGGGTACGCCGAGGGGTTCGCGGCTGGTCGCCAGGACGGTGAGGTCCGGGCAGTGGGCGAGCAGATGGTCGGCGAGCGCGGCGGCGGCCTCGATGACGTGCTCGCAGTTGTCGAGGAGGAGGAGCATGCGGCGCCGGGAGCAGTGCTCGGTGAGCCGGACGAGCGGGTCGCCCGCGCCGCGCTCGGCGGCCCGGAGCTCTTCGGCACCGGCGCCGCGCAGCACGGTCTCGCGGGCACCGAGCGCGGTCAGTACGGCTTCGGGCACGGTTTCCGGGTCGTCGACGGGGGCGAGCTCGGCCAGCCAGACACCGTCCGGCCAGGCGGGCGCGACGGATTCGGCTGCCTCCTGGGAGAGCCGGGTCTTGCCCGCGCCGCCGGGCCCGAGAAGGGTGACGAGCCGGGCCTGCGCGAGGTCGTCACGGAGGGCGTCGATGTCGTCCTCACGCCCGACGAAGCTGGTGAGCCTGGCGCGCAGGTTGCCGTGGGCGTGGGAAGCGGGGGTGCGGGCCGGTTCCGTCACCGGGGCCTGTGCGGACGCCCGGCCCGGGGCAGGCGTCCGGTCCATGGCGTGGGCCGGCTCCTGTCCCGGCGTCCGATTCGGCGGTCTGCGCACCGGCTCCTGATTGAGCAACTCCGCGTGCAGTGCACGCAGTTCGGGGCCGGGGTCGGCGCCGAGGCGGTCGGCGAGCAGGGTGCGCACCTCCTCGTACGCCGCCAGTGCCTGCGCCGTACGTCCGGCGTCCCGCAGCGCCCGCAGACGCAGCGCCTGAAGGGGTTCGTCCATCGGGTGGTCCGCGCAGAGCGCGACCAGCTCGGGCAGGACCTCATCGGCCCGGCCCAGTGCCAGCGCCGCGGTCAGTCTGGCGCGGCGGGCGTCCAGGCGGCGGGCCGTCCAGCGGGCGGCTACGGCGCCCCGGTCCGGCAGATCGGCGAGAACCGGTCCGCGCCAGAGTGCGAGGGCGTCGTCGAGGACCGCCACGGCCTTCGCCGGATTGCCCTCCTCCAGTGCGCGCGTACCGTCCCCGGCGAGCCGCCCGAAGCGGTGCAGGTCGACCGCGTCCGGGTCGGCGGCGAGCCGGTAGCCGCTCTCCGCCGAGGTGATCGCCTCATGGCCGAGGGCGCGGCGGAGCCGGCCGACGAGCGCCTGCAGGGCACCGACCGCGTCGGCGGGCGGATCGCCGTCCCACACCTCGTCGACGAGCACGGTGGCCGGGACCGTACGGCCGGGGCGCAGCGCGAGAACGGTCAGCAGGGCGCGCAGCCGCGCCCCACCGATGACGACGGCCGTGCCGTCGTCGTGGAGTGCCTGTGTGGTGCCGAGGATGCTGTAGCGCACGCGCCTATTCTCCTTGACTGCTCCCCTGTCCGAAGGGAGGTCTCGCTCCGCGGTGCGCGCAGTCCCTGTGATGCGCGGCCTGCTCGCCATGTCCCCTACCCTGTCCGGAACTACCGCGTCGGCGCGAGACGTTTCCTCCGTCCCACCGGTACGGTACGGGGCTCGTGCCCGCCCCGACACACTCCCCGCACCCAGCCACCTGGAGTCCGCTGATGACCACTGCAGCAGCCCGGAGCGACCGGCGGATCAGTCCGGTCTTTCTCGGGATCGTCGCCGTCATGGCGGTATCGGGCTGGGCGGTGTGGACGGCCTTCGGGTATCCCCCGGGGCTCGCGGTCTTCCTCTTCGTCACGGCGGCGTGGGTCGTCTCGCTCTGTCTGCACGAGTACGCGCACGCCCGCACCGCGCTGCACAGCGGGGACATCTCGATCGGGGAGAAGGGCTATCTCACGCTCAACCCGCTCGCCTACACGCACGCGCTGCTGAGCATCGTGCTGCCGGTGCTGTTCGTGATCATGGGTGGGATCGGTCTGCCCGGTGGCGCGGTCTTCATCGAGCGGGGCCGGATCAGCGGCCGCTGGAAGCACAGCCTGATTTCGGCGGCGGGCCCGCTGATGAACGTACTGTTCGCCTTCGTCTGCACGGCGCCGTTCTGGCTGCACGCCCTGGACGGGGTCCCGAGGGAGTTCCGGTACGCGCTGGCGTTCCTGGCACTGCTCCAGGTCACCGCGGCGATCCTGAACTTCCTGCCGGTCCCCGGCCTGGACGGGTACGGAGTCATCGAGCCCTGGTTGTCGTACCGGATCCGCCGCCAGATGGAGCCGTTCGCACAGTTCGGACTGATCGCGGTCTTCGGGGTGCTGTGGATCCCGGAGATCAACCACGTGTTCTTCGACGCGATCCACAGCCTGCTGCAGTCACTGGGCGTAAGTGAATTCAGGACGTACTGCGGACGCGACGCCTACCAGTTCTGGAGCACGGCGAATCCGGCCTGCGCCGTCGACAGGCTCTGAGCCGTCCAGCTCAACTGGGTTCTTCTGGCACGTTTCCAGCCGGGGTGCGGTTCACAGGTCAGGGTCGTACGGCGGAATGGTCCAGCGCAGTACCGCTTCGCCGGCGCGGGCTTCGAGGCTGGCGGGGTAGACCTGCCCGTATGCCCGCTCTCCGCGGTGGCGCATGGAGTGGTCCCCAGGATCCCAGCCGAGACCGAGCACTGAGCATCCGCCGAGGTCGATGACACCCGCCAGCAGTGGGTGGCTCCAGCCCGCTCGGTTGAAACGGTGGAAGTCCGTGTGGGCGTCGACGGAGACCATCAGCCCGTTGCCGGGTCCTTCCCGGGTCCAGGTCCGGAGCCGTTCGGCGACCGCTTCGGCCTCAGCCAGGGGGAGGTCGAGCCACCCGCGCGGCCCGTGTCCGCTGGGGTGCTGCGGGATGCGGTCACCGCCGAACTGCGCATGGACGGTGTCTGCGTACATGCCCCAGTAGGTGACGTCCGCCAGGCCGTCGGTGGACTGGCCGTCCAAGCCGATGAAGCCGTCCAGCGCCCGAGCGTCGCCGAGAACCATCCCGCATCGGTCGACCGGCAGGTCGCCGAGCTGCACGGGTTCGCCATCATCGTGGCCGGACCAGGACAGGCCGAGGTCGACCTCCAGGACGGCGACCGTCGGTCCGTCGAAGGGTGAGGCCGATGTCTGGGCCCGCACCCGCAGGGGCCGGTCCGCGGCGGCTTCCACGGCGATCGCCTCGCACATCCAAGCGGACGGCTCGCTGTCCTCGGGTCCGTGCAAGTGGCCGCCGCCGGTGGCTACTGCGGTCCGGGCCCACTCGGACAGCGGCCGGCCCACCTGCGGCCAGTAGTCGATCCAGCCCGCCATCCCCAGCACGAGCATCCCGGAGGGCGCGGTGACGGTACCAAGGTCGACATCGGTCTCAGTCATCTGCTGATTGAACAGGCACGGAACCGAAAGGATCAAGGTGCCGTCGCGTCCGAGGTACGCGTGGAGTGGTCCTGCGGGGTGCGCTGCTGCGGGAGGAGCGGGCCGAGGTGCAGGTGGCGGTTCATGTCCAGCTCGAACCTGCCGTAGGGGTTCACATGGGTCCAGAACAGCGGAGAGAGGCCGCGCCGGTCTGCCTCGGTGAGCTTGTCCGCCCACTTCGGCTCGGCCAGGACCTCTTGGACCAGGAGCGTGTTGACGTGGACCAGGGCCGACTGGAGGAGGTGGAGGGCGAGCATCGAGATCTCCTGGCCCTCCTTGTCCTTTCCGGTCAGTTCGCCGTCCTTGCCGTAGAACAGGTCGTGGTTCGCGCTGTTCCAGTTCTCGACCACCTGCAGGCCCTCGCCGATCGCCCGGCGCAGGTCGGCGTCGGCGAGGTAGTCGCAGATGAAGGCCGTGCGGACGGCCCGCCCCAGGCTCTGGAGCGCGTGGCCGCGCTCAACCGTGCCCACTCCGGCCTGGGTCCGATCGCCTACCAGGACTGAGACCACCGCCGCACGGCCCGCCAGGAGACACCAGCACCCCCGCCGGGTCACACTGGCAGTGCCGAGCGAATGAGGAGGTGAAGGGAATGAGCGTTGCTCTCGATGATCACATCGGGCCGTGGACCGTGGATGCCGTCCTGGCCCTGCCCGAGGACCGCACGGTCCGCTACGAGCTGCTGGGGGAGTCCCTGGTGATGTCCCCCGCCCCCGGCCTGCGTCACCAGCGTGCGTCGTACCGGCTCCACGTCGCCTTGGACGCAGCGGCCCGTGCCTCCGACGCACCGGTCGAAATCCTGGAGGCCATCAACGTGACCCTGCCGTCCGGTCTGGTGGTGCCGGACATCGTGGTCGCCGACGCAGGCGCGACCTCCGAGGACGCCGTCAGCATCGACGCCGACGCGGTACAGCTGGTGGTCGAGCTGGTCTCGCCCGGCAACAAGACGATGGACCGGAAGTTCAAGCCCGTGCTCTACGCCGAGGCCGCCATCCCGCACTACTGGCGCCTCGAGTTCGACCCGGCACCCCGGCTCATCATCACCGAGCTGCACAACGGCCGGTACATCGAGCAGACCACTGCCCTGGCGGGCGAGGTCACCCAGCTCGACTCCCCGTTCCCCTTCGCGATCGACCCGGCTGGCATCGCCCGGCAGTAACAGCCGCCACGTAGAGATCCCCCGGCAGGGAAAGTGCCGGGGGACCTCTATGCGCCCGAGCTTACGAGCCGCGTCTGGCAGGGTGCGCCTCGCGCTCCCTGTAGTTGTGTGTCGGTTATCGGTTGGAGCGGATGGCCGCAGCCGCGCCCCAGGCGGCTGCCCCAACGCTCCAAGCCGTCGCGCTGCCCGGCTGGCCCGTGAGCAGCAGTACGACACCCGTGATCAACGCGATGCTTCCGCCGGCGAAGAGCCCAATTCGCGTCGCCCTACGGATGATGCGAGGAATGGTGACTCGCCAGACACGCACCTTCCGCTCACGTGCCTCTCGGCGCAGCTTCCGGACTTCCTTTCTGTTGCATGCGAGTTCATGCTCTGCGGCCGCGAGGAGTGCGTCGAATGCGCTGTCCGACACGACGGAGTGCATCTGGCTCTCGGTCTGGCTGGGGGGCACGGTGTGCGTCCGCGGCGGTGCACTTCGGCGATGGACAACTCGGGCAACGAGACCACCGGGCCGTCAGTGCACAGGACCGCGTCCGTCAGCTCGAACAGGGCGTCCGCCCACAGCGTCAGGCATGAGGAGAACTCGCGGCGAAACCGGAACAACCTGGCCATGGCCTCGACGCGCGCAGCACCTTCTTGCAGACTGTCCATCACCGCCTTTGGGTTGATCGACTGTCGACTTCAGCGAGAAGACACGATCACCCAAAGGCCGCCCCACTGTCAGGCGAACGACGAACCCCACCAAGACATGATCTTGGTGGGGTTTAAAGCCAAGCTTAGCCCGCGGTCCCGGCGCGCTGCTTGCGCAGGTAGTACCACGCCATGTTGGACGAGAGCCCGGCCATCAGCACCCAGACGATCCCGAGCCAGCTGCCCTGGACGAAGGAGGCCACGGCCGCACCGACGGCGAGGACGCAGACGGCGAGGGCGTAGAGAGCGAGGCGGGGCATGGGGGGCAACTCCTGTCCGGGGCGGTGCACGGTCCCGTCCAGTGTCCCTCACGCCCCGTTCCGCTCTCCGCAGGGTGCGGCCGTGGGCGTCCGTCGGCTCAGACGTCGGTGGTACGCAGGCCCGCGTGCGCCTTGTAGCGGCGGTTGACCGAGATCAGGTTGGCGACGAGCGATTCGACCTGGTGGGCACCCCGCAGCCGGCCCGCGAAGATGCCGCGCATGCCGGGGATCCGGCCGGCGAGCGCCTGGACCAGGTCGGTGTCGGCGCGAGCTTCGCCCAGCACCAGCACATCGGTGTCGATCTCCTCGATCGCCTCGTCCTGGAGCAGTACCGCCGAGAGGTGGTGGAAGGCGGCGGTGACCCGGGAATCGGGCAGCAGCGCGGCGGCCTGCTCGGCGGCGCTGCCCTCCTCGGGCTTCAGGGCGTACGCGCCCTGCTTGTCGAAGCCGAGCGGGTTGACACAGTCGATGACGAGCTTCCCGGCGAGCTCCTCGCGCAGCGACTCCAGGGTCTTGGCGTGGCCGTCCCACGGCACGGCGACGATCACGACGTCGCTGCGCCGGGCGCAGTCGGCGTTGTCCGCGCCCTCGACGCCGAGGCCCAGCTCGCCGGCGGCGGCCCGGGCGCGGTCGGCGACGCGCGAACCGATGATCACCTTCTGCCCGGCGCGGGCGAACCGGTAGGCGAGCCCGCGGCCCTGCGGACCGGTGCCGCCGAGCACACCGACGGTCAACCCGGATACGTCGGGGAGGTCCCAGGGGTCCTTGGCGGGGGGCTTGGGCGCGCTGCCACTGGCGTTCGTAGTCATGGCGCCGACACTACTGCCCGCCCTGGCAGGGAAGGCCAGGTCGGCCTCCTGCGACATCCGTCACTCAGGCCCCGTTCGGCTGGTCCGGTGCCGTTCGCCGGTGCCGGGGCCTGACTCTGCGGCATGATGCCGGGCCATGGATGCCGTACGCGTCGCCCTGCTCCGAGAAGTGCTCGCCGGGACCGAGTGGCCCGCGGCGGCCCGGCGTTTCGCGGGGACGCTGCGCTCGTCCGTCGTTCCGCACGGCGGCGGGCTGCTGCTGGTGGGGACGGCGGCGTACGAGCCGTGGCACCTGGCGGCCCATCTCGTCGACGAGTCCACCTGGTCCGGGCTGCCGGAGCTGACTCCCACGCTTGTACGGCACCGGGTGGGACCGGGTGATCCGGCGCATCTGGCCGTGGGTCTGGGCCGGATCGAGGCGGCCGGGCGGGGCGAGACGCTGCTCCTGGTGGCCCCGGAGCGGCCCGGGGCCGGGCTGCTGGAGCGGGTGCACGCTGCGCGCCGGGCCGGGGCAAC
Organism: Streptomyces sp. NBC_00873; assembly: GCF_045207415.1. Classification (NCBI taxonomy): domain Bacteria; kingdom Bacillati; phylum Actinomycetota; class Actinomycetes; order Kitasatosporales; family Streptomycetaceae; genus Streptomyces; species Streptomyces sp. NBC_00873. The sequence continues at coordinate 6,559,044 of NZ_CP108803.1, read as the reverse complement.
GGTGCTGTCGCTGGACGACGGCGACCCGGAGGTGGGAGGGCTGGCCCATGAGGCGCTCGCGGTGACCGGCGCCGACGATGTGGACCTGGACACCGTGCAGCATCTGGTGAGCGCGGCGGCCGGCGAGAACAGCGCCCCGGCGACGCGCCGTCGGCGCAGCTTCCGGGACCGGCTGTCCCGGCTCGCCGACCAGCTGACCGCGCCACCGCCACCGAGGTGGTGACCGGTTCAGGTACGGGCGGGCGCGATGGCGGGCTGGACGGGCACCCGCTCGGCGATCTGGTCGGGCGGGGTGGCGTGCGTGGCCTCGGTCGCACTGCTGGCGGCGGCGCTGCCGAAGCTGCTCACGTACGACTCCGGGACGGACGAGGACGCCGAACGGCGCGGCAGGCGAGAGCATCCGGTCTCCCGGCGTCCGGACAGTCAAGCCCCTCCGGCGCTTGAGAAACGGCGTCCGGGGCGGAGCCCCGGGACCGGGCCTACGCGTCGGCCTCCGGCGGCGTGGAGCGGTCGTGCCATTTGGGGTCGTTCTCCCACTCCAGGTTCCGCTCCTGCGCCGTCTCCATGGCGTGCCGAGCCTCCTCGGGCGTGGTGTACGGCCCGAACCGGTCCTTCGCCGGGCACTCCGGGCCTTCCTCGACCTTCTTGTGCTCCAGGCAGTAGTACCACTCGCCCGGCTTGCCGACCGTGCGCTTCTTGAACAGGGCCATCGTCGACTCCTTTCCTCGGGGCCATGCTGCCCCAAGCACGCTGGTTAGACTCGCTGATATGTCTGGCCAGTCGCTCCTCGTACCAGGGGAGATCACTCCCATCCGTTCCGTACCCGGAAACATCCGGCGCCCCGAGTACGTGGGCAAGCCCGCTCCCACGCCGTACGCCGGCCCGGAGATCCAGGACGCCGACACCGTCGAGCGCATGCGCATCGCGGGGCGGATCGCCGCGCAGGCGATGGCGGAGGCCGCGAAGCACATCGCCCCGGGTGTGACGACGGACGAACTCGACCGGGTCGCCCACGAGTTCATGTGCGATCACGGCGCCTATCCGTCGACGCTCGGCTACCGCGGCTTCCCCAAGTCGCTCTGCTCGTCGCTCAACGAGGTCATCTGCCACGGCATTCCGGACTCCACGGTGCTGCGCGACGGCGACATCGTGAACCTCGACGTCACCGCGTACATCAACGGTGTGCACGGCGACAACAACGCCACCTACCTCTGCGGCGATGTGGACGAGGAGTCCCGGCTGCTCGTGGAGCGCACCGAGGAGTCCCTGAACCGCGCCATCAAGGCGGTCCGCCCCGGGCGCCAGATCAATGTGATCGGGCGGGTCATCGAGTCGTACGCCAAGCGTTTCGGGTACGGCGTGGTCCGGGACTTCACCGGGCACGGGATCAATTCCTCGTTCCACTCCGGCCTGATCATTCCGCACTACGACAGCCCGCACGCGACCACCGTGATGCAGCCCGGCATGACGTTCACCATCGAGCCGATGCTGACGCTCGGGACGCACGAGTACGACATGTGGGACGACGGCTGGACCGTGGTGACGAAGGACCGCAAGCGCACCGCCCAGTTCGAGCACACGCTGGTGGTGACGGAGACGGGCGCGGAGATCCTCACCCTTCCGTAGCCCTCGTACGCGATCTTTCCCACCGGGCACGGGAGCGGAGCCGGGCGTACCGTTTTTACCGACAGGCCGTCGGGAAGTTGTTGACTCAGGTAAGACCGGCCCAAGTCCCGGCCAGGATCCGCCGGGCACTCAGAGGCCGCGGGTGGACAGCAGGACGCGGCCCCCGATCTCCACCGTGCCGTCCGGTGCGGGTGCGGTGAGGATCTGGGAGCCGCACCCCTGGGTGATGTTGAGGGCGCGGCCCAGCTGCGCGCTGAGCAGCAGCGCCGCGGCGCCCGTCGCCTCGTCCTCCACGATCCCCCCGGTGCAAGCCCCGGCTCCACCGGAGCGGCTGACGCCGCGCTCATCGATGCGCCGCGGGAACGCCCGCGCCCTGACCCGCCCCGCCGCCTCGTCCTCCCACGCCCAGACGTAGAGCCAGCCCTCCCCGGGCGGCGGTCCGGTCAGCGCCTCGACCTCGCTGACGGATGCGTAGCGCTCCAGCGTGCGCGGCGGCGCCCACTCGGGGCGTGCGGTGATCCAGGTGAACTCACCGTCCTGGCGGGCGAAGATCTCCCCGACCGGCAGTTCCAGAATCTCCAGATCGAGCAGCCATGCGGTGCCGACGAGCGGATGCCCGGCAAAGGGCAGCCGGAGTCCCGGCGTGTAGATGTCGATGTGCCCCCGCTCGGGGTCGTCGACGAACACGGTCTCACTGAAACCGAGCTGTCCGGCGAGCGCCTGCCGGGACGCCTCGTCGGGGTACGCACTCCCGTCGCGTACGACCCCGAGGGCGTTGCCGTGCCGGCCGTCGGGGCCGCAGAACACCCGCAGTACGTCGATGCCTGCGGGTACGTCGAAGTCATTCACGTGCGCATTCAAGCACCGCGCGGGCGCCGGTCGCGCCGCAGGACCGGACCGGCAGGTTGCCGGGCCGAGGCACCCGAGGAGCCCAAAGCTCCTGTGGAGTCCGGAGTTCGGCGGCCTTGCCGAGGGCGATCGCCCTCCGCGCCGTCCGGGGCGAACGGGCCCGGGTGCCGGCGCAGTGCGCCCCGCTGCTGCCCGACGAGCCGACCGCCGCCCTCGGCCTGCGCACCGAATCGGAACCCGGCCACTTGACCTTCACTTGACCTTCTCTTGGTTTTTCTATGGGTCGCTCGTGATCACCCCGTTCCCCCGCGACCCAAGTGAGAGCTGAATCACTGCGCGAGTGGGCATCAGTCAGGTAAGCCTCGGTTAAGTTAGGTTCGCCTCACCTGCCCTGCCTTTGTCCAGTTCCAGTCCTTCCTTTCAGCCTGTGTGGAGCCCGTATGCGAGCCGTTCGTCTCTCCGTAGTCACCGCTGCCGCCACCGTGGCAGCCCTGACCGCCGTCACGGGCTGCGCCGAGAAGAGTGACGGCAAGGGCGAGGGCGCTCTGAGCGTCGTCGCGAAGGACGACTCCTGCACGGTGTCCAAGAAGAAGCTCCCGGCCGGCCACGTCGAACTGGCCGTCGAGAACAAGGGCTCCAAGGTCACCGAGGTCTACCTGCTCTTCCCGGATTCCCGCATCGCCGCCGAGCGCGAGAACATAGGCCCCGGCACCAAGGCCACCATCACGGCCGAGGTCAAGACCGGCTCCTACGACATCGTCTGCAAGCCCGGCATGAAGGGCGCCGGCTACCGGCAGAAGATCGAGATCACCGGCGGCACCGCGGCCAAGCGCAGCCCGGAGATGGACAAGGCCGTCGCCGAGTTCCGCACCTATGTGCAGGTGCAGGCCGACGAGACCCTGCCGAAGGCCAAGGTCTTCACGGACGCCGTCGCCGCCGGTGACGTCGAGGCCGCGAAGAAGGCGTACGCCGAATCCCGCATCGGCTGGGAACGCACCGAGCCCGTCGCCGAGTCCTTCGGTGACATCGACCCGAAGGTCGACCTCCGCGAGGACGGCCTGGAGGCCGGCCAGAAGTGGACCGGCTGGCACCGGCTGGAAAAGGCGCTGTGGCACGACAAGAAGCTCGGCGCCGAGGAGAAGGCTCTCGCCCCGGTCCTCTACAAGGACCTGCTCGACTGGCAGAAGCGGGTCGGCACGGCGGAGATCACCCCGACCTCGATGGCCAACGGCGCCAAGGAGCTCCTCGACGAGGTAGCCACCGGCAAGGTCACCGGTGAGGAGGAGCGCTACAGCCACACCGACCTGATCGACTTCAAGGGCAATGTCGAAGGTGCGCAGAAGTCGTACGAGCTGCTGAAGCCGATCGCGTCGAAGAACGACCCGGCACTGACCGCCTCCCTGGACAAGCAGTTCGCATCGTTGAACACGCTGTTGGACAAGTACCGCGCGGACAAGACCTCCTACGAGTTCACCTCGTACGAGAAGGTCGGCAAGGCGGACCGCAAGGAACTGTCGGACGCCGTCAACGCCCTGGCCGAGCCGCTGTCGCAGCTCGCTGCCGCGGTGACGAAGTAACGAGCGGGGAGGCTTCGCGCATGTCCGAGGAGACACAGAACACCGTCGACGGCGAAGAGACCGCTGCCGCGGCCGGCGGACGTGCCCCGTCCCGCCGCGCCCTGCTCGGCTGGGGCGGTGCCGGGCTGGCGCTCGGCGCGGTCGCGGCCGGTGGCGCGGTCGCCGCGGTGCGTACGGGCGACGACACGGTGCCGGCCGCGGACAGCGGCGCCGCGGTGCCGTTCCACGGTGTGCACCAGGCCGGTATCGCCACCGCCGTCCAGGACAGGCTGCACTTCGCCGCGTTCGACGTGACGACGAAGGACCGGGCCGAGCTGATCGCGCTGCTCAAGGAGTGGACGCGGGCGGCCGAGCGGATGACGGCCGGTCATGCGGTCGGCGACGGGGCGTACGGTGGCCTCGCCGAAGCACCGCCGGACGACACGGGCGAGGCGCTGGGGCTCAAGCCGTCCCGGCTCACCCTCACCATAGGCTTCGGTCCCTCGCTGTTCGCCAAGGGGCGGTTCGGTCTTGAGGACCGGCGCCCGGAGGCGCTCGTCGATCTGCCGAAGTTCCCCCGCGACAATCTCGAGACGGTCCGCAGCGGCGGCGACCTGTGCATCCAGGCATGCGCGGACGACCCGCAGGTCGCGGTGCACGCCATCCGCAACCTCGCCAGAATCGGCATGGGCCGCACCGCGATCCGCTGGTCGCAGCTGGGCTTCGGCAAGACGTCCTCGACGACGCCCGACGCCCAGACCCCGCGCAACATGATGGGCTTCAAGGACGGCACCCGGAACATCTCCGGCACCGACACCGCGGCCCTGGACAAGCATGTGTGGGTCGGCGAGAAGGACAAGACGGGCTGGATGACCGGGGGTTCGTACCTGGTGGCCCGGCGCATCCGCATGCACATCGAGACCTGGGACCGGGCCGGGCTCCAGGAGCAGGAGGACGTCTTCGGCCGGGACAAGGGCGAGGGCGCCCCGGTGGGCAAGGCGAAGGAACGCGACGAGCCGTTCCTGAAGGCGATGCTGCCGACCGCACATGTGCGGCTCGCCCACCCGGACAGCAACGACGGTGCGACGATCCTGCGCCGCGGCTACTCCTTCACGGACGGTACGGACGGTCTGGGCCGGCTCGACGCCGGGCTGTTCTTCCTCGCCTACCAGCGCGATGTCCGTAAGGCGTTCATCCCGCTGCAGCGCCGCCTCGCGGCACATGACGCACTCAACGAGTACATCCAGCACGTGGGTTCGGCGCACTTCGCCGTCCCGCCGGGCGTCCGCGACAAGGACGACTGGTGGGGCCGGGCGCTGTTCTCGTAACGGGACTCGAAGCAGACAAAGGAGAACCGAAACGTGTTCAGCAACTTCCTGATCGGCCTGCGCGAAGGCCTTGAGGCGAGCCTGGTCGTCTGTATCCTCATCGCCTATCTGGTGAAGACCGGCAACAAGAGCAAACTGCTGCCGATCTGGATCGGTGTCGGCATCGCGGTCGTCGTCAGCCTGGCGTTCGGCGCCGGTCTCGAATTCGGCTCGCAGGAGATGACGTTCAAGGCGCAGGAGGCGCTCGGCGGTTCGCTGTCGGTCATCTCCGTGGGTCTGGTCACCTGGATGGTGTTCTGGATGCGGCGCACCGCGCGGCATCTGAAGAAAGAGCTGCACGGCAAGCTGGACGCGGCGCTCGCGATGGGCACCGGGGCGCTCGTCGCGACGGCGCTGCTCGCGGTCGGCCGGGAGGGGCTCGAGACCTCGCTGTTCGTCTGGCGCGCGGTGCACGCCGCGGGCGACGGCTGGCACCCGATGATCGGCGCGTTCCTCGGGATCGCCGCCGCCGTGGTGCTGGGCTGGCTGTTCTACCGCGGTGCGCTGAAGATCAACCTGGCGAAGTTCTTCACCTGGACCGGCGGCATGCTGGTGGTCGTCGCGGCGGGTGTGCTCGCGTACGGCATCCACGACCTGCAGGAGGCCGAGTTCCTGGGCGGTATCCACAACCGGGCGTTCGACATCAGCGCCACGATTCCGCCGGACAGCTGGTACGGCACGCTGCTGAAGGGCACCTTCAACTTCCAGCCCGACCCGACCGTTCTTCAGGTCACGGTGTGGGCGCTGTATCTGATCCCCACGCTCGCACTCTTCCTGGCCCCGGTAGGGTTCGGACGGTCAGTGCGGGCGACGGATCAGAAGGCGCAGAAAGCAACGGATGAGAAGCCTGAGGCCGATTCGGCTGGCGACGGGGCTCGCGGCAGCGACAGTGCTGAGCATGACGGCGAGCGGGTGCGTGACGGTGCACGGCGAGCTGGAAGTCGTACCGGCGGCGACGAAGTCTGAGGCTGCGAAGGCCCTCGCGGACTTCACCACCGCTTACAACGCGGCGGACAAGGCTTACGATCCCGCGCTCGACGCGGACCGGGTGACCGGTTCGCTCGGCGCGATCAACCAGGCCGGCCTGAAGGCGCGGCAGAAGAACAACCCCGGCGGCAATGCCAACCACAGGCCGTTGGAGCTGACCGACGCCACCTATGTCATCCCGAAGAAGGCAGGCTGGCCGCGCTGGTTCGTCGCGGACACCGATTCGAACCGCGACCAGGACAGCGGGAAGCAGGACACCCGCTGGCTGATCGTCTTCCTGAGGTCCGGGCCCGACGCCGGGTGGCGGGCCGCCTATCTGTCGGTGGTGGCGCCTGCCGCGGTGCCCGCCTTCGCGAAGGACAGCGACGGGCGGGCCCGGCCGGTGGCCACGGACAGCAGTGAACTCTCCGTGGCGCCCAAGGACTTGGGCACCCAGTACACGGAGTATCTACAGAAGGGCACGCCGGACGTGTTCGCCCCCGGGGCCGCCACCTCGGGCTGGCGGGACGTGCGCAGGACCACCCGCCGGGCGGGCTTCTCGTACCAGTACATCGACCAGCCGCTGGACAGCGGTACGTTCGGTCCGCTCGGCCTGGAGACCGAGGACGGCGGGGCGCTGGTCTTCTTCAGCAGCAAGCACTTCGAGCAGCAGACCGCGGCGAAGGGGCTGCGTCCGCCGGTCAACGCGGATGTGCAGGCGTTGCTGACCGGTGAGGTGAAGACCACCCTCACCAAGGAGCGCATCTCCAGCGAGATGGTGTACGTCCCGAAGAAGGGCGCCGCGAACGGCGCCAAGGTGATCATGCTGAACCGGCTGCCGGGGCTCACGGCGGCGAAGGGCTCGTGACGCCGTAACGCTGTGGACCCGGGAGCCGTGCCCCGCGATCCGGTAGCCGTGAGCCGGGAGACGGGGGCGCAGGGCTCGTCAGGCCCCGCGCTCCGGCTTCAGCGGCCGAGCGGCCAGGCCACCGACCCGTGGTCGAGATCGCTCTGGTCCGCCGCATCGGCGTACTGCGCGCAGGCGTCGGTGAGCGTCTCCAGCAGCGTCAGCGGGTCCGGCAGCGGGTTCTCCGGCCCGCGGACCCAGTGCACGTCCAGCTCACCGGGGAGCAGGGCGGGCGGCAGGAGCACGTAGCTGCCGCGGCAGTGCCAGCGCAGTCCCGGATGCTCGTCCATGGTCTCGGGATGACAGTCCAGCTCGCAGGGCCACCACTCGTCCTCGTCCTCGGGGGTGCCGCGGGTGGCGGTGAAGAAGAGCATCCGGTCCTCGCCGGACACGGCCACCGGGCCGACGTCGATATCCGCGGCGATGAGCCGCTCCAGTGCCTGGCTGCCCGCAGTCAACGGCACGTCGAGGACGTCATGGATCATGCCGGTCGCGGTGATGAAGTTGGCCTGCGGCTGACTGCGGGCCCAGCGCTCGATCTGGGCGCGGTCGGTGGTGGACTGCGTCTGCCAGGCGAAGGAGACGGGGTGTCTCGCGGGAGTGGGACAGCCGATGCGTTCGCACGAACATCGGTAGCCGATCGGGTGGGCGGCGGGCGCGATCGGCATTCCGGCTTCGGCGACGGCCAGGAGCAGCGCCTCCCGGGCGGTGTCGTCGACCGCGCGCTGCTGCGGTTTGGGTCGCCGGCGCAGCCATTGGGAAAACTTGCTCTCTGTGCCGCGAGAACGGCCGAAATCGGCGCCCATCAATCCCCTTACCTCAGCGTTGCCCCTGCCCCTATGGTCCCACCATCCTGCGCCCCGGGTGGCCAGAGTCCTGAAGCGGGGGCGCCGACCGATGCCCTGAGCAGGGCCCTTTGCGCTCTTTTGTCCGGAAATGATAGGCGTGGCTGTGCCCGGCTCGGTGTGACTGTGTGGCGCGGCATGACTCAGTGGAGGCCAGACCGTGCAGGTCGTGGTCGACGAGCGCGTCCGCGTACGCGTGGGTGAGCAGCGCTCGCTGCGGCGGCCGGGGCCGGGCGGCCTGTTCTCTGCCATGCCCGTCACGGCAGGAGCGGAGCAAGGCGAGACGTACCGTCTCCGCACCGCTCCGTAGACGTTACGGAGCATCCCGCAGAACCACCCGATCGGTTCACTGCGCGGTAGCTCCGAACGGCGCACCATGAGCTCACGCACAGACCCGTGCGAGCCCCGGCACCCTGCAGGCAACCCCTGCCGTCCGTGAGGAGCCCTCATTGCCTCGTGAAGCCACACCCTCATCGCTTCGTGAAGCCGCCGTCCCCCTGCCCCGCGAAGCCACTGCTCCGGCGCCCCGTGCAGCCACGCCGCGCCGCTACCTGATGTGCGCCCCGGCCCACTTCAAGGTCACCTACTCCATCAACCCGTGGATGGACCCGACCAAGCCGGTCGATCTGCCGCTGGCGCAGGCCCAGTGGGAGGACCTGCGCGACCGCTACCGTGCGCTCGGCCACACCGTCGAGCTGCTCACCCCGCGCCCCGAGCTGCCCGACATGGTCTTCGCCGCGAATGGCGCCACCGTCGTCGACGGGCGGGTGCTGGGCGCCCGGTTCGCCTACCAGGAGCGGTACGCGGAGGCGGAGGCGCACCGGGACTGGTTCCGGGACCACGGCTTCACCGAGATCCATGAGCCGGACCACGTCAACGAGGGCGAGGGCGACTTCGCGGTCACCTCCTCGTACCTCCTGGCCGGGCGCGGCTTCCGGTCCAGTCCGCTCTCGCACGACGAGGCGCAGGAGTTCTTCGGCCGGCCGGTGATCGGCCTCGATCTGGTGGACCCGCGCTACTACCACCTGGACACGGCCCTCTGCGTGCTCGACGAGGCGGGCGACGAAATCATGTACTACCCGGGCGCGTTCTCGCCGGGCAGCCGGTCGGTGCTGCGGCGGCTCTTCCCCGACGCACTGATCGCCGAGGAGGCGGACGCCGCCGCGTTCGGCCTCAACTCGGTCAGCGACGGGCTCCACGTGCTGGTGCCGCAGGGCGCCGCGGGCCTCTTCGACCCGCTCCGGGCGCGCGGCTTCGAACCGGTCCCGATGGACCTGAGCGAGCTGCTCAAGGGCGGCGGCAGCGTGAAGTGCTGCACCCAGGAGCTGCGGAGCCAGGGGCACTAGTCACGCTCACCGTGGGGCGGCGGCCAGGCGTCGCCCCACGCGATGTCCCGGGCGGCCCGGTACAGCTCGCCGTGCCGCTTGGTGACCGTGGAGCGCTGCAGGGCCTCGTCGCGGGTGCACAGGTCCAGCAGCACCTGCCCCTTGCGGATCTGCGGCTTGCGGGTGACCCGGGCGCGTACCGGTTCGGTGGCGAAGCGGGTCGCCACGACATAGCTGAACTTCTCGTCCTCGTACGGCAGCGAGCCGCCCTTCACCTGCCGGTGCAGCGAGGAGCGGCTGACCCGGGCCGAGAAGTGGCACCAGTCGGCGCCCGGCTCGATGGGGCACGCGTCGCTGTGCGGGCACGGGGCGGCTACTGTCAGTCCGGCGGCGATCAGCCGGTCGCGGGCCTCGATGACGCGGGCGTAGCCGTCGGGGGTGCCCGGCTCGACGATCACGACGGCCTGTGCGGCGGCCGCCGCGGTGTCGACCAGCCCGGTGCGCGCCTGCGCCGTCAGTTCCTTGAGTACGTAGCTGATGGTCACCAGGTCCGTGGGGTCGAGCTCCAGTCCTGCACCGATCCGGGCCCGCCGCCACTCGGCGGTGCGCAGGGCCTCGATGCCGGAGGCCTCGGCGAGCTCGCGGCCGAGGGTGAGCGCGGGCTCGGCCCAGTCCAGGACGGTGGTCCGCTGGCCTTCCCAGGCCCCGGCGACGGCCCAGCTCGCCGCACCCGTGCCGCCGCCGATGTCGGTGTGCGTGGCGGGCGTCCACTCCGGAGCGGCCTCACGGAGCGCGGCGATGGCGGACCGTACCGCTTCGAAGGTCGCGGGCATGCGGTACGCGGCGTACGCGGCGACGTCCGAGCGGTCGCGGAGCACCGGGGCATCGGTGGGGGTGGTCCCCCGGTAGTTGGCGATGAGCCGGTCGACGGCCTGCGCGGCCTGCTTGGGCGGCAGCCCGTCGAGGAGTCCGGCCAGCGCCGTGCGCAGGGCTTCCGCGGTGGAGAGGGTGACGTTCACCGACGAATTGTAGGCGGATACGACGGGTTGTGCCCCGGCCGTTCCCCGGCCGGTGACTGTCCCGTCCTGCGCCCCGTCGCCCGGCACGGGACCCTCGCAATACAGCGCCGGATCCGAACTGCGGGTAAAACCTGGCCAGTTGCTACGCTGACCGGCGCGACGCCAGGATTGCTCATCGGAGGGGACCATGAGACAGAAGATCGTGCGCCTGACTCTGGTCGCCGGGGTGCTCGTACTCGCCCTGCTGCTTCTGCTGGCCACGTGCGGTGCCGGGGGCAGCCGGGACCGGAAGGGTGCCGACAAGCCGGCGAAACCGGTGCCGACGCCCACGGGTCCGGGCCCGGCGACGCAGCTCACGGTTCCTCCCGCGTACACCACGCAAAGCGGCTGGGAGCTCGTCAACATCTCCCCCGACTACGCGATCTCCAGGACGACGGGACGCCTCGGCTATCTGCTGCGGGTCGCCGACAGCCAGTACCGGCTGGAGACCATCGACTCGGAGACCGGAAGGGCTGGCTGGAAGGGCGGGAACTGGCGGCCGCCGGCCTCGAAGCACTCCCCGAAGCTGCTCCTGGTCACCAAGAACGACCTGGAGTACTTCGTCACCTGGACGTACGGAAAGGTCGGCGTGAACGCGCTGACCCCGGCCGACACGATCGTCTCCCTCGATGTGTACGACGTGAAGGACGGCGCCCGGCGGCGCATCGAGGTGCCGTGGTCCTCCGCCCCGAGCGTGATCGCCTCCGGCCCCGACATCCTGATCAGCGACGGTCGGACGACCAGTGTGGTGGTCGACCCGGCGACCGGACAGATCTCGAAGATCGCTCCCTCTGCGCTGAAGTACCCGAAGGACTGCCCGTCCTGCAAGCAGCTCACCGAGGTGTTCGGACTGACGAAGAAGGGCCTGCTGGTGAGCGGGGCGCGGGAGTTCTGGGTGCAGGGCGGCTGGTTCAGCCGGAACGTCGCCCCGAAGAACACCGACCGCACCAGCGGGATCCCGACGACCGTGGCCCCCGGCTGGGTGCTGGCCAAGTGGCAGCTCGCCAAGGGGCAGAAGCCGGCGCAGACCCATGACCTGTGGGCGGTGCACGACGCGGAGACGGGGAAACCGGTGGCCACGGTGGAGTGCAACAAGGTGGCCATCAAACCGGGCCAGTACCCGCAGGCCGTCATGTCGCCCTCGGGGGGCTATCTGGTGGCCGGCAATCTCGCCTTCGACCTGACAGCGAAGAAGGGTTTCTGCCTGGAGGCACCGGACGGTTCGAAGCGGCTGACGCTGGCCTCCGTCACGGACGAGGGCATCGCGTACGGCGCGACGAACGTGCGCAACGCGACGGACGCCCTGAACGGCGGCGGCCGCCCGGTCGCCGTCGAGGTCGTCACGGGGACCCCGGAGGGGCTGCCGTCCAATGTGCGGCTGCCGGGCGCGGAGGCGGAGGCAGGCGTCGGCGTGTTCCGGTGGACGGACGAGCTGGACCGGCTGCATCTGCTCGGCTACCCGCGCGCGCCCCGCTAGGCCCCGTCCGTGATCCGCGGACACTCCGGGTCGTTCCCGAGCTTCTACGACTGCCGTTGCCAGGGTCGGCACAGGCCCAGGAAGCAGGCCATCGCGCCGACTGCGCACACCACCTGGACGACCGCCATCGGGACGGCCGTCCCCTCCCCCGCGATCCCGACGAGCGGTGAGGCGGCGGCTCCGATCAGGAACGACGACGTACCGAGCAGCGCCGAGGCGGAACCCGCTGCGTGCTTGGTCCGCATCAGCGCCTGGGCGTTGGTGTTCGGCATCGCGAGCCCCATCGCCGACATCAGGACGAAGAGGCCGGCGGCGACCGGCACCAGACCGACCTCGCCGAAGACACCGGACGTCATCAGCAGCAGTGCGACCGCGGCGAGGACGATGACGCCGAGCCCGAAGCCGAGCGCCTTGTCCAGGCTGATCCGGCCCACCAGCAGCTTGCCGTTGATCTGGCCGACGGTGATCAGGCCGATCGAGTTGATGCCGAAGAGCAGGCTGAAGGTCTGCGGCGAGGCACCGTAAATGGCCTGGACCACGAATGGCGAGGCGCTCACATACGCGAAGAGTGCGGCGAAGGCGAGGCTGCCCGCGATCATGTAGCCGGTGAAGACCCGGTCGCCGAGGAGCCCGCGCATGGTGCGCAGCGCGTCGCCGATCCCGCCGGTGTGCCGTTCCTCCGGCGGCAGCGTCTCGTGCAGCCACTTCCAGACGACGAGGGTGAGCACGACGCCGACGACGGTGAGGACCGCGAAGATGCCCCGCCAGTCGGTGAACCGCAGCACCTGTCCGCCGATCAGCGGCGCGACGATCGGTGCGACGCCGGAGATCAGCATCAGGGTGGAGAAGAACTTGGCCATCTCCACGCCGTCGTACATGTCACGGACGACGGCCCGGGCGATGACGATGCCGGCCGCGCCCGCCAGGCCCTGCAGGAGGCGGAACCCGATGAGGAGTTCCGCGGTGGGTGCGAAGACGCAGATCGCGGTGGCGAGTACGTAGACCACCATGCCGAGGAGCAGCGGCCGACGCCTGCCCCAGCGGTCGCTCATCGGTCCGACGACGACCTGGCCGAGCGCCATTCCGGCGAGGCAGGCGGTGAGGGTGAGCTGGACGGTGGCCGCGGGGGCGTGCAGGGCGTCGGTGACCGCCGGCAGAGCCGGCAGGTACATGTCCATGGAGAGCGGCGGGAGTGCGGTGAGACCGCCGAGGGCGAGGGTGACGAGGAGTGCGGTGCGGCGGGCCGCGGCGGTGGTGGCGGGCCCGACACCGGTGCTCGCGCCGGCCCCGGTCCCGGCTGTGGCACTCGATATGTCTGCGTGCTGGGCTCCGCTCACGCCGGTCTCCGGCATTCTCATCTCCAAATAGTTGAAACCGCCTCTATGCTCTCAGCTCAGCCGGAGTGGTCGAGACCTTTTCTTGGGAGCAGGCATGAGCAGAACCGTGCGTTGGGGCGTGCTGGCTACGGGTGGCATCGCCGCGACCTTCACCGCTGACCTGCAGGCGATGCCCGACACGGAAGTGGTCGCCGTGGCGTCCCGTACGGACACGTCGGCGAAGGCGTTCGCCGAACGGTTCGGCATACCGAAGGCGTACGGCAGCTGGGCCGGGCTCGCCGCCGACGACGAGGTCGACGTGGTGTACGTGGCCACGCCGCACTCCGCGCACCGGGAGGCCACCGCGCTCTGTCTGGAGGCCGGAAAGCACGTGCTGTGCGAGAAGGCGTTCACCCTCAATTCCCGGGAGGCGGAGGAGCTCGTGGCGCTCGCCCGGGACCGTGGCCTCTTCCTCATGGAGGCGATGTGGACGTACTGCAACCCGGTCGTCCGGCGGCTGACCGCACTGATCGCCGACGGCGCCATCGGCGACATCCGTACCGTGCAGGCCGACTTCGGGCTCGCGGGTCCGTTCGGCCCGGACCACCGGCTGCGGGACCGGGGGCTGGGCGGCGGCGCGCTGCTGGACCTCGGGGTGTACCCGGTGTCGTTCGCGCATCTGCTGCTGGGTGAGCCGGACCGTGTCCAGGCCGATGCGCTGCTCTCCCCCGAGGGCGTCGATCTGAACACCGGCATGCTGCTGGGCTGGGAGTCGGGGGCCACGGCGCTGCTGAGCTGTTCGGTCACCGCCGACACCCCGCAGACCGCGTCGGTCACGGGCACCAGGGGGCGGATCGACTTCCCGCGCGGTTTCTTCTACCCGGAGCGGTTCGTGCTGCACCGGGAGGGTCACGACCCGGAGGAGTTCACCGCGGGGGCCGCGGGCGACGGGCTCCGCGGGATGCAGTTCGAGCAGGCGGAGGTCCTGCGCGCGCTGCGAGCGGGTGAGACGGAGTCGCCGCTGGTGCCGCTGGACGGATCGCTGGCGGTGATGCGGACGCTCGATGCGGTACGTGACCGCATCGGCGTCCGCTACCCGGCGGACGACATCGGCTGACCGGGACGGAGGCAGGGCCTCACGCAGGCGTGAGGCCCTGCTCCCCCACCTCCGTGACGAACGATCCGGCGGTCGTGAGGGGCGCACCGGGCGTGATGCCGGCCGACACCGTGCGGTAGCCGGCGCGCGCCTGCTCCTGGCCCAGCGTGATGTACGCGCGGTACGCAGCGGCGCCGCGCGAGCCCGAACCGGCCGCCCTGCGGCGACTCTTGAGGCGAAAGGCGTACGCTGCGGCGTCATGAGCAACAAACGGTTGAACCCTGATGCGAGGACGGCCGTCGTCACGGGCGCCGGCTCCGGGATCGGCCGCGCTGTGGCTCTCGCTCTGACGGGGGCCGGCTGGTCGGTGGCGCTCGCCGGCCGCCGCCCCGAACCCCTCGCCGAGACCGTGGAACTGGCCGGGCCGGATGCCCGGGCGATCACCGTCCCCGCCGACGTCTCCCGCCCCGAGGACGTGGACGCGCTCTTCTCCTCCGTACGGGAGTGGACCGGCCGGGTCGACCTGCTGTTCAACAACGCGGGCACGTTCGGCCCGCGCTCCGTCCCGGTCGAGGAGCTCTCCTACGAGGACTGGCGCACGGTCGTCGATGTGAACCTGACAGGGGCCTTCCTGTGCGCGCAGGCGGCGTACCGGCAGATGAAGGAGCAGGACCCGCAGGGCGGCCGGATCATCAACAACGGCTCGGTCTCCGCACATGCGCCGCGCCCCCACTCAGTGGCGTACACGGCGACCAAGCACGCGATGACCGGGCTGACGAAGTCACTGTCGCTGGACGGCCGTCCGTACCGGATCGCCTGCGGCCAGATAGACATCGGGAACGCAGCCACGGAGATGACGGAGCGGATGCGGACGGGCATCCTCCAGGCCAACGGCGAACTGGCGGTGGAGCCGGTGATGGCAGCGGCGGACGTGGCCCGGACGGTGGTGCACATGGCGGAGCTGCCGCTGGAAGCCAACGTGCAGTTCGCGACGGTCCTGGCAACAACGATGCCGTACGTGGGCCGGGGCTGACGATTCCTTGCGCGCGCCGCCGATCGAGCCGAGCGGCACGCTCCTGGACTCCTGTTCCCGGACGAAGAGGGGTACCGGCGTCAAGACTGCCACTGAGCCCGGGGTCCGGGGCGCCGGCCCGCGCCGGCGGGAATGCCCTGGACCGCGGCAGGGTTGAGCAGCGTCATGAGTGAGATTTCAGAAACCGAGGTCCTGCGCTACACCGCCTTCTCCGCCGACCCGCAGGGCGGCAATCCGGCGGGGGTCGTCCTGGACGCGTCCGGTCTCGACGACGCGGCGATGCTCGCGATCGCGGCGGAACTCGGCTACAGCGAGTCGGCCTTCCTGACCGGACCGGGCACTCCGGGCGAATCGGGCGAATCGGGCGGTCGCGGCTACACGATCCGCTACTTCAGCCCGAAGGCCGAAGTCCCGTTCTGCGGCCATGCCACCGTCGCGACAGCCATCGCCCTCGCCGAGCGCAACGGCCCCGGCGACCTGGTGTTCACCACTCAGGCGGGTACGGTCCCGGTCACCGTCGCCCAGGACGGCACCGAACTGCGCGCCACCCTCACGAGCGTCGAACCGCACGTCATGGATGCCGCCCCGGACGACCTGGCCGAGGCGCTGGCCGCCCTGGACTGGCCTGCCGGCGACCTGGACCCGGCCCTGCCGCCACGGATCGCCTATGCGGGCGCCCGTCATCTGGTGCTGGCCGCCGGAAGCCGGGAGCGCCTCGCCGACCTCGACTACGACTTCGCCCGCCTCGAAGCGCTGATGCACCGGCTCGACCTGACCACGGTCCAGCTGGTGTGGCGCGAGTCGGCGACCGTCTTCCACGTCCGCGACCCGTTCCCGGTCGGCGGCGTGGTCGAGGACCCGGCGACGGGTGCGGCGGCGGCCGCCTTCGGCGCGTACCTGCGCGAGCTGGCGCTCGTCCCGGACGCCGCGGTCCTCACCCTCCACCAGGGCCGGGACATGGGCCGCCCCGGCACGCTCACGGTCGAACTGCGCGCGGGCGACGCGCGGGTGCGGGTGAGCGGCACGGGAACGCGTATCCCCGCGGCGGAGTGAGCAACCGGCCGAGGGCGGACTGCTGACGTCACCGAGGGGTGTGCCGGGCGTGGGCGGTGCCGAAGCCCGTGCCCGGCTCGCGGTCGACGTTTCGACAACACGGCGAGGTGCCGTAGCTGTCGTCGTGCGCCCGTCAGGGATTACGGGAAAGCCCTTGGAAGGCCGACCACCCCAGCAGTAACGGCCTCCCCCGCGGTAGGGGGTGGATCGGCGAGCGGCGTCGTGCGGCTTCGATGGCAAGGCGGAGGACGGAGTCGACGCGGAGCGTCGGTGACTGACGACGACGCCGCAAGCGGAGTCGCGGGGCGCCGGGAGCCCACTCCTGTCGCGGGGCAGGCCGTAAGATACTGGCAGTCCGGTTTCCCCTTTCAGTCAGACCCCTGTGGCGCCGACCACGCCATGACCAGAGAGACTCGTAGCTGATGGCCCAGCAGGCGCGTGCGATCCAGACTCGACGGTCGATCCTGGTGGCGGCCGCCGCCGTGTTCGACGAGCGTGGCTACAGCAGCGCCACCATCAGCGAGATCCTCGCCCGGGCGGGGGTGACCAAGGGCGCGCTGTACTTCCACTTCAGCTCGAAGGAAGAGCTGGCGCTCGGCGTGATGGACGTCCAGCTGGACATTTTCCCGCTGCCGCCGCAGCCGACGAAGCTTCAGGAGCTGGTGGACCAGGGGATGATTCTCGCCCATCGGCTCCGCCACGAACCCCTGGTGAGGGCAAGTGTCGGGCTGGCGATGGACCAGGCGGTCGAGGGGCTCGACCGGGGCACACCGTTCCGGGCCTGGATCGACCGGCTCGAACATCTGTTGAGCGCTGCCAGGAGCCAGGGCGAGCTGCTGCCACACGTGCATCCGCGTGAGACCGCCGAGCTGCTGGCGGGCGCCTTCTCCGGAATCCAGGTGATGTCCCAGGTCCTTTGCCGGCGTGAGGACTTGGGGCGCCGGATCTCCGTACTGCTGCATTACGTCCTGCCGAGCATCTCGACGCCCACCGTGCTGGCCACGCTCGACATGTCCGAGGATCGCGGCGGGCGGCTGCTCTCGCGGCTGGAATCCGTGCCGAGCCAGGCCGGCGCCACCGGCTGAATGCCTGGCCGATGCGCGTGAGGCCTCAGCTGCACTGCCTCCCTCGGTTCCGGCGGCCATCGCCTCCAGGGAGATCATCGTGGTGAGCAGCCCCGCATCGCCCGCGACCCCCAGCGTCTCGGGCGCGAAGCCGTCCAGCAGTCCCGCTGTCAGCTGGACGCTGTCACCTCCGCCATGCTCCAGGAACTGCAGCAGATTGCTCCAGTACAGCCAGCCCCGCCAACGCCGCTGTGCGCCTCCTCGTCCGAGAAAACGCTGTCCGCGTCATCGATGACGGTCAGTGCTGTCCACGAGGGCGGCGGTTCCGGGCGTCCACCGCGAACACCAGCCTGCACGCCGACACATCCTCGGCCGTGTATACCTGAACCCGCTCACCGGGCCGTACGGTCGGCTCCGCACCACCCAGCGCCCGCATGATCTGCTCGCCGACCGCGTCCACCGGACCGCCGCGCGCCCCCGCACCGATCAGCCCGGCGACTGCCGCCTCCGCCCGCCACAGCCACCGGTCGGCTGAAGGGTCACGCAGATACGCGACGAGCAGATCCGCCGGATTGACCCACCCGGTCTCCGAGAGCTCACCGGGCAGTCCCTTGCGTACGTTCGCGTAGTACTGGCGTGCTCGCTTCTCGCTCTCGTCCCCGTACGGCCGCCAGACCGGGGAAGCAGGACCCGCACCCGCGTACCCCGTGTCCTGGACCCGGCGCTGCCACTCCTTCACATCCGCGTACGTCAGTTGGAAGACCCGCAGACCGTCCGCCCTCAACCTCAACCGACGGTGGCGCTGTGGGCAATTCCTCGACAGGGGAAGCCCTTTCATCGGAGCCCTGTCGACAGCGCGGTTGGGGGGATCGGTGCGGAACAGATGCACATGCTGTGCACCGTTGGCGAAGGCTCCCGGCCGGGGCCGGCAGAACTGATCTTGTGTGTCCGGTCCGCGATACGTTGAGCCTCCGCAGCAGCAGCTCGGGGAGAGGAAGCAGCAGCGATGAGGAACGACCGGCACCGGACACCCGGCCGCAAGAGGATCACCGTCGCGGCCGTCGCACTTGCCGCGTCGGCGGTGGGTTTCTCCGTCGCCGCCCAGGACGACGCCCCCTCCGTGGACGTCGATGTCGCAGAGCAGCCGGACCGGGCCGAACTGATCCGCATGTGGGATGACTTGCTGGCCGAGGACGGCGAGGAGCTGCCCAACACCTCCACCATGAGTACCGAGGAGATCAGGGCAGCGTGGGGGCGGGAGTACGCCGAGCATGCCGACGCGTCGAACGACGACATGGGCGTCGACCTGTGCTCCGGCTGGACAGTCCTTTACGACCCGCGCTGCTGGTAGACGCCCGGTGGCGCCACCGGGGCACATGAAGGAACACGAATGGCATGCCCATGCCATTTACGAAAGGGAGAGATGAACCTCAAGCGCATAGCCGTCACGGCGGCATGTACCTCCGCCCTCCTGAGCAGCCTGCTGGCCCCCGCTGCCGTCGCGCAGGGGCAGAACGAGGCGAACCCCGGTGTCGCCGTCGACACCGACACCCCTTCGGCGCGGGAAGTGGCGGAGTTCTGGACCCCGGAGCGGACCCGGGAAGCCCTCGCGCACCCCGAGCCGCTGTTGAAGGCCGACCCGAAGCGAGGCCTCGACCGGAAGCCGTCATCCGGAAGGCTCGCCAAGCCCGTCTCCGTCGACGCGGCACGGCCCACGTCGGACTCCCCTGCGGCCCGGACCGCCACCCTGCAGACTGCGGGCACCGAGGCCGCGGTTGCCCAGGAGATCACCGTCGCGCAGGAGGTGCCCTACTCGACCTCGATCCCCAATGTCGTCGTGGGCAAGCTGCTCTACCAGAAGCCCAACGGCGACACGGGCCACTGCACGGCGTCGGTGATCGTCTCCGACACCAAGAACACCGTCTGGACCGCGGGTCACTGCGTGCACACGGGCAGCGGCGGTGCGGCCGGCTGGTTCAGCAACATCAGGTTCATCCCCGGGTACAAGGACGGCCAGCAGCCGTGGGGCGAGTGGGTCGAGGACCGCAAGTACGCCCCCAGCTCGTACACCGAGGGCGGTGACCAGCTCGAGAGCGACCTGGCCGCCGTCGTGCTCCAGCCGCTGGCCGGCTACGGCAACCTCCAGGACAACATCGGCGGCCTCGGCTACCGCTTCGGCGGCGAGACCGACTACGCGGACGCCTTCACCGTCGGCTACCCGGGCGAGGGCTACAACCGCACCGACATGACCGGCGAGCGCATGATGTACTGCCGCGGCAACACCGAGGACCTTTGGTGGTGGGTGCCCACCGACGACCGCGTCAAGATGGACTGCGACATGGGCAAGGGCGCAAGCGGCGGCCCGATGTTCATCGGCGCGTTCAACTACAACCCGCAGATCATCGGTGCCAACAGCCATTACCAGGAGGACGCCACGACGGGCAAGCGCGTCAACGACGACCTGATCTCCTCGCTGCATGACCTCAACGCTGCAAACGTCATCAACGCCGTGAACGACAGCGCCTGACCGTACCGGGCTCGGGGTCCGGCGCCGACCGCGCTCGACGAGCAACAGGCCGGCCGACTGGCCGGCCTGTTGCGCTGCCAGTTGGGCCTGGGCGGAGCTGTACCGGCATGACGGCATGCCGCTTGACGTGGTCCGACGAATGATGCGCGGTCGATCCGCGCGGTGCGCGACAAGGTCCTCACATCGGTCATCGCGCGGCAGCACGGGCTACCGGTTCCGGTGACCTATTCGGCACCGAGGGCCACGCTGTTCGCGGGTGTTCCCGACGAGCTCTTCCCCCTGGTGGTCAAGCCCGCCGACGGCAGCTCGGGGCGTGGGGTGCGGCTCGTGTCGGAACCGGGGCGGCTGGCGGAGGTGGAGCAGGCGGGGGAGGGCCAACTCATCGCACAGCCCTACGTGTCCAATCCGGGCTCCGATCTGAAGGTCTATTGTCTCGCGGGTGAGTTCCACGCGACCTTGCGTCGCTCCCCGCTCCACCCGGACGGGCCGGTCGACGAGGGAGCCGTCCCCTGCCCGCCGAGGTGGCCGCAGCGGCGGCGAAGGTGGGAGCGGTGTTCGGCCTCGATCTGTACGGCATCGACGTGGTGCTCGGCCCCGACGGCCCCGTGATCGTCGACATCAACGACTTCCCGAGTTTCCGCCAGGTTCCCGATGCCGTATCCCGGTTGGCCGGAGCCGTCCTCGACCTGGCGAGGACGGGCGGCGCTGCCAGGACGGGCGTGCCTGCCTTTGCTCCGCGCATTCCCGCGCGGCCGCAAATCCCCCATGGCCGGCCTCATCCGCACCCCGTCCCTGGCCCCGAAGCGGACATGCTGGCAGCCGTGCCGGGAGCCGCGCAGATATGAGGGTGTGTCTGCTGACCGCAACACCGTTGCGTTTACGTCCGTGAGCGGTTCGAGAGCCCGTGTTCGAAGAACGTGACGGTGGTGTGGACGGTGTAGTTCTGACTGGTCGTGGGGTGTTGTCCGGCGTTCGGTCCGTACTTGCTGGTGGGGTTCTTGCGGGTGCGAGCCTTGACGCGGTGCCGGTGGCGGCCGGGGTGCAGGGCGTCGAGGACGGCCCGGCCGATGGTGCCGACGAGCTCGGCGGGTCCTGCCGGGGGCAGGATTCCGGTCGCGGACAAGCACCGGTGTCCGGACGTGGCAGGCTGGACCCCATGAACGCCGACACGACCAGCCGCCCGGACGGTACGGACACCGACGATGCGGACCGGTCCCCCTGGGACACCATCGACCACCTCCTCAGCTGGCTCGACGCGGGAACCGGCATCCGCCCCGAGCAGGATCTCCTGCTGCGGATGCTGAAACTCTCGGAGGAGGTCGGCGAGGTCGCCCAGGCCGTCATCGGGACCCTCGGTCACAACCCGCGCAAGGGCGTCACCCATTCCTGGCAGGACGTGGAGGCGGAACTCTGCGACGTCATCGTGACGGCGATGGTCGCCCTCCGCACCCTCACCCCCGAGGCGCCCCAGGTCTTCGCGGGGCATCTGCGCCGGATCGCGGCACGGGTGCCCTCGCAGGAGGGGACCGGCGAGGCGGACGGCGCCCCCGGCTCCTGACGGCCGCTCCCCTACCGGGCAGCGACATCCGCCCTCTTCATCGGCTGGGTGAATGGAGTCGGGCGGCGAAGGCCGGCGTGTACGGGGCCGGCACCCTCGCCCGGGGCACCGCTCCCTGGCCTGTCCGTCACCTCTACCGCCACCGATTCCACCGCTCCCGTTGCCGTCCCTGTGTCGCGGCGACGGGAGCGGCCGCGCAATGCGCGCCGGACAGCCTTCAGTTCGTATGCGGGCGACCGTCGGCGGCGTCATGGGTCTGCTTCAGGGCCATGGGGTAGGCCGATGGACCGGCAGGGCTGCACAGCGTGTCGGGGGCGCGGTGGGGGCGGAGGTCTCTGAGGACCGACTCGACTTCACAGAGGAAGGATTGATAGGAGGTCAGGCGCTGCCATTCGGAGTCGGGGATGCCGGGCACCGTGGCGGCGCATGCTGACCAACTTGCCACCAGTTCGGCGTACAGCGGTGTGTCACTTGCCGTGTCTGCATAAGACTGGCCCGGCATGAACGCGCCGGAAAGCTGCTCGCGCGATGCGCGCGCTCCGTGAGCCACATCCAGCTGGGGCCTCGGACGCAGCCGGGCATGAGAGGGGCGTGGGGCCTGCGAGGGGTGCTGAATGGCTGCCGCCGAGCCTCTGCCGATGGCGGTAGCGGATGTGGGTGCGTTCATGACGGTGGTAACGATCAGCCGCCATTTGGGTAACTACCGTCCGACACGGCAAGATTAGATGGAGTTTCACCTTTCTTGGTGCCTTTCAGTCGAAAATCGCTTCAAATCCTGTAGCGGGACGTTGGTACCGACATGGAACCGAGGGAGCTGTGGGAGCGTCATGCCGTACTGGCGCGTGCGTATTTCAGGAATGACGAGGACGTGCGCGATGCGCAGAGCACCCTCGACGAGCAACAGGCGAACCGTATGCGGACGCTGGCTGCGTTCGCGGTGACGCTGGGGAGCGACGGGTCCGTCGCGGATCTCCTCGGGCTCCATGAACGCGAAGTGCGCATGGCTCGCCGCACCGTGGGAAAGGACGATGCCCGGGCCATCGCCAAGGCGCTCCTGGACCACCACGCCGCCGATGCGCACGAGCTGCCTCCCGAGGACGCGGACAGGCGCCCGCCGTACCCGGAATCGGAGGAAAGGCCGGTGTCCCATGATGCTCCGGCCCCACCTCCATGCACCCCTCAGGCCCCGGGCACCCCGGACGCTGCCGACGAAGCGGTCCAAGGAATGGTGTCGTCGTCGGCCGTGGACGCGGTTCTGGTCGGTGCGTGGAGCACCGGGGCCGACCTCTCCGTACTGGCAGGCGAGCTCGGCCTCGACCTCCCCCGCCTCGTCGCCCGCACCCGGTACCTGGAGGCGCAGGGCCGCCTCACCCAGGCCCCTCAGCCTCTGGACCGTTCCGGCCGTCACCGCCGCGTCGAGGGCGCCGAGGCGCCCACCGTGTCCCAGCCCCAGCAGTGGTACTACCCCACCCAGCATCGCCCGTCGCACCAGGCGACAACGTGGGACCAGGCGACGACGTGGGACCAGCAGGCTTCTCACACCACCATGAACTCCGCACCGATGCATGACTGGGACGGCATCCTCGATCAATGGCAGGTCACCACCAGCCCCACGTCCTCCTGGTAGCGAACCGCAACAGAGGTCCCGGCGGCCGCGACTCCGATACCGGCGTGGCGGGTTCCGTCATTCCGCTGCTGTCCGGGCCCACTTCTCCTGAAGGAGCCGATAGTCGATCACCACGATTCCCTCCTCCTGGAGGATTTCGCGGGCCTCCGGCGAGACGAAGAACTCGTAGTCGGTCCGGCGCACCCGCCGGCCGTCGGGCTCGATCGCCTGCGCCTCCTCGTCGCCGAGACCCGGATGAACCGCCCATTCACTGAGACCGGTCGGCAGGGTACGCAGCACGGCGTAGCGGGCCGACTGTCCTGGCGACCAACGCGGATGGGCTGCGGTTCGCGCACGCGCACGGATTCGTCGAAGTCGACCGCTATGTGCTGCCGGGTGACAGTGTGCCCTTCATCGATCTGCGACTGGCCTGAGCGAGCTTGCCGACGGGCGCCGTGCGAACCGGGCCCCCGTCGGCACGTCCGGTTCAGATGACCGGTGGCCGCCCCAGCATCGTCATCCGCCACACCGTGCGCCACCGCATCGGCTGCCGACGCCCGCACGGCGGCTGCCTACGCCCGCACGGGGTACGGAGTCCGCCAGTGCCCCCACGGTCCGCGGCCGACAGAGCGTAGGTGACCAGCACCCGATCGTGAACACCCGCTCATGCTTCGGGCAGGCACCGTCGCAAGCCGAGGGGCGGATGCGGTGGCGTGCTGTCGGCCGCCGCGATCCGTCCCGCCGGACGGCGGACCGGTGCTTCCTCGGTGCGACCGTCAGACGCCCGCCGCTCGGGCCGCCCGATATACTTCGGCCGCCACATCAGCCAGTTCGGCGGCGTCTCGCGTCGTTCCCTGGAGGTCCAGCAGGATCTCCGGCACGCCCACTGCCGCATGGGCCACCAGGTCCTCCACGATCTGGGCAACGCTGCCCTGGAAGGGCTGCCGGTCCGCGCCCTCGAACGGCTTGGCGCTGTATTTCGCATTGGCACGGGCACACACCTCGATCGGCCTCTGCCTGCCACGCTCGGCCGCCAGGTCCTGTACCCGCCGCCACTGTTCGGCCAGTGCCGTGGCACCCATGGCCACAGGCATCCAGCCGTCCGCCCGGTCCACCAGCCGGCGGGTGGCGCGTGGGCTGTTGGCCGGCAGATAGACCGGGATGGGGCGAACGGGCTTGGGGCCGACCTCGGCCGGTGCGATGGTGGTCAGCTCGCCCCGGTACGAGACCGGGTCCGGGCCCCAGACGGCCGCGCAGACGTCCAGCAGTTCGTCCAGGACCGCGCCGCGCTTCTCGAAGGGGGCGACCGAGGCGGCCGCGTACTCGTCGAGTGACCAGCCGGTTCCGAGGCCCGCGATCACCCGGCCGCCGCTCGCGACGTCGATCGAGGCGAGCGATCGGGCCAGCTGGAACGGTACGTGGAGCGGGGCGACCAGGACGCTGGTGCCGAGCCGGGCCCGGTCGGTGGCCGCGGCGGCAAGTGTGAGGGTGACCAGCGGGTCGGCGACGCTGCGGTACTGATCGGGCCACGGCAGCCCCGGTACGCCGTACAGCCCCTGGGTGGCCGGCTCCGGAAAGAGCACGCGCTCGAAGACCCACAGGCTCTCGTACCCGGCCTCCTCCGCCGCGCGTGCCACCGTGGCCACGTCGTGACCGATGTCGTACTGCTTCATCTGCGGAAGACCGAGACCGAGCGAGACCGGCATGCGTGCACTCCTTCACGAGGACGACGAGACAACTACCGTATGTCATCCGCCGATTGCCTGCGGTCAACGAGGTGGGTAAGGACGGGTGAATGTGCGCGCCGACGGGTGGCTTCCAGGTCGTGATGGCCGAGACCCGGACACCCTTGCCGGCTGCCCCGTGGCCGGTGACCGCGTGCATCGCCTCGTCCAGCTTGCCCCCAGGCCGTGTACGGGACGACCCTGGAGGAGGCATCGCCTGCGGCTCGGAGAACTCGGCATCAGGCTGTGCATCCGGAGACGACGGAGAGGTGCCGGCCGTGGACGGTCGGGAACCTGTGGCGAAGCAGCCCGGCGCGCGTGGCCACCGGGCTGTGCCGCACACCGCGGACATGCGGGTGGAGGCGTGGTCGCCGACGGCCGAGGGCTGCATCGGCGAGGCGGTGCGCGCGGTGGTGGAGGGCTTCGCCGACACGTCCGGGGCCGCAGTCGCCGGGGAACGCGAATGCGTGGTCGCGGCGCAGTCCGACGAGGATCTGCTGGTGTCCGTCCTGGAGGAGGTCGTCTACCGGATGGATACCGACGGTGAGATCCCGCTCGATGTGGAGGTGGGGCCGATCCGGTCGGCGGGGGGGAGCCGGGAGCTGTCGGTCCGCTTCCGGATGGCAGACGTCGGCACCACCGTGCCGGTCGGTGCGGTACCCAAGGCCGTTTCGCTGCACGACCTGCAGCTGCGCGGCGGCCCCGGCGGCTGGACCTGCCGGGTGACCCTCGACGTCTGAGTACAGGGCGGGAAAGGGACGGAATCATGGCGCTCACGGTGGCACTGGCCGGCGACACCATGCTCGGGCGCGGCGTCGCCGAGGAGCTGCGCCGCTCGCCGGTGCCGGAGACGCTCGTCTCCGCAGGGGTCAGGGAGGCGATCGCGGAAGCGGACCTGTTCGTGCTCAACCTGGAGTGCTGTGTCTCCGACCGCGGGCACCGCTGGCCCGACCCGCGAAAGGCCTTCTTCTTCCGCGCTCCCTCCGCCGCCGCGAAGGCGCTGGCCGAACTGGGGGTGAACTGTGTGACGCTCGCCAACAACCATGCTCTGGACTACGGGTACGACGCCATGGCCGACACCCGCACCCTGCTGGCCGGGGCGGGCGTCCACGCGGTCGGTGCCGGGGCGAACGCAGGCGCGGCCCGGGAGTTCGCGGTGCTGGAGGCGGGCGGAGTGCGGCTGGCGGTGGTGGGCGTCACGGACCACCCGGAGGAGTACGCGGCCGGGGAGGACAGTCCCGGTGTCGCCTGGGCCGATCTCGATGCGGGCGTGCCCGGCTGGCTGACGGAGTCGGTGGCCCGGGCCGCTGCGGCCGCGGATGTCGTGCTGGTGACTCCGCACTGGGGTCCCAACATGACCTCCCGGCCGCCGCGCCGCGTGTCGACCGCGGCCCCGGAGCTGCTGGCGGCGGGAGCGACGCTGGTCGCCGGGCACTCCGCCCATGTCTTCCACGGGATCGCCGACCGCATCCTCTACGACCTGGGTGACTTCGTCGACGACTACGCCGTCGACCCGGTCCTGCGCAACGACCTCGGGCTCCTCTTCCTGGTGACCCTGGACGGCCCGGATGCCGCACACCTGGTTCCCGCGCAGGTGGAGGCGGTGCCGCTGGCCCTGGACTACTGCCACACCCGCTTGGCGCTCGGCGAGGACCGGGAGTGGATCCGCGAGCGGTTCACCACCGCCTGCGCCGAGTTCGGCACCGCCGTCGCCGATCGGACCGGACGGCTGACGGTCGACTGGAGGTGAGGGACGTGGAGATCGCGCTGGTGGAGAAGAACCAGTACCGCTTCCGGATCGAGCAGCGGGAGCCGATGCGCGTACCCGGGGTGGTGTTCGCCTCGCGGGCGCTGCTGCCGCAGGCGGCGGGGGACAAGGCGCTGGAACAGGTGGCGAACGTGGCGACGCTGCCCGGCATCGTCCGCGCCTCCTTCGCCATGCCCGACGTCCACTGGGGCTACGGCTTCCCGATCGGCGGGGTGGCCGCCACCGACATCTCCCACGGCGGAGTCATCTCGCCCGGCGGCGTCGGGTTCGACATCTCCTGCGGCGTACGGCTGCTGGCCGCCGGCATCGACCGCGAGGCACTCGGCCACGACCGGATGCGGCGGCTGATGGACATCCTCGACAGCACCATCCCCCGCGGCATGGGCCGCGGCGGCCTGTGGAAGCTGTCGGGGGCCGGGGAGATGGACGAGCTGCTGGTCGGCGGCGCTCGCTACGCGGTCGAGTGCGGCCACGGTGTGCCACGCGACCTCGCGCGCTGCGAGGACTACGGCGTCCTGGGCGGCGCGGCCCCGGGGCAGGTGAGCAAGCGCGCCGTCGAGCGCGGCCTCCACCAGGTGGGAAGCCTCGGCTCGGGCAACCACTTCCTGGAGGTCCAGGCGGTCGACCAGGTCTACGACCGGGCCACCGCAGCGGCCTTCGGACTGCGGGTGGGCCAGGTGTGCGTCATGATCCACTGCGGCTCGCGCGGCCTGGGACACCAGGTGTGCACCGACCACGTTCGCGTGATGGACCAGGAACTGCACCGGTACCGCATCCAGGTCCCGGATCGGCAGCTGGCCTGCACGCCGGTCGACTCACCGCGGGGCCGCGCCTACCTGGGGGCGATGGCGGCGGCCGCCAACTACGGCCGGGCCAACCGCCAGCTGCTGTCCGAAGCCGCCCGCCATGCCTTCGCGACGGCTGCGGACGTCGGTCTGGAGCTGGTCTATGACATCTCGCACAACACCGCCAAGCTCGAAACCCACGAAGTGGACGGTGTGGCACGTCCACTGTGCGTCCACCGCAAGGGCGCCACGCGGGCGCTGCCGCCCGGCGACCCGAGCCTGCCCGAGGACCTCGTCGGGGCGGGCCAGCCGGTACTGGTCCCCGGGACGATGGGCACCGCCTCGTACGTGATGGTCGGCCTGCCCGGCAACGAAGCCTTCCATTCCGCCTGCCACGGCGCCGGCCGGGTCTGGAGCCGCCACCACGCGCTGCGCATGGTCCGTGGGGAGCGGCTTCGCGGCGAGCTGGAGGCCCGGGGCATCGCCGTGCGCCCCTCCTCGTGGCGTGGTCTCGCCGAGGAGGCGCCGGAGGCGTACAAGGACGTCGACGCGGTCGCCGCCGTCACCGAGGGCGCGGGACTCGCCCGGCTGATCGCCCGCCTGGTGCCGCTGGGCGTCGTCAAGGGATGAGCCGGCACGAAGCGGGAAGGATGGGCTCGGCTTCCCCGGAGGCCCTGGTCCGTGGGGGTCGGCGACAAGCGGCGGCTCGGCTGGGCCGCGCGGTCCCGTACGCCTGGTTCGTCGCCGCCGAGCAGGCGGGCTCGCCGAGCAGGCGGGCTCCGCGCCACGCAGCCGTCGCTGTCGGCGACGATGATCAAAAACCTCTCCCCCACCGGCGACGAGCACGTCCTCGAAGTGGGCACCTGACCGTGCCGTTCGACGGCCTGCGGCATTCGGCGATGCCCGTCCCGTCCGAGACCGTGGCTGTCGGACTGCTCGGCCCTTCAACTGCCTCTCACTCTCCGTGGTAGAGCCGGTCGGGATCCACCAGGACCACCTCGCCGCGCGCCTCGGCCTCGCGCAGGTGCGGGCTGAACCCGCCGGCGCTGTAGCAGGCCGGCCGAGCCCGGCTCACGTCCTCGCCGCGGTCGGCGAGTTCGGCGAGGATCTGGAGCTGCTCATGCAGGTCGTGCATGTCCATTTCCTCGTCCCAACACGCCCTGCCGACCGAGAGCAGGGCCCCGGCACGGCCGTGGACCTCGCCGTGGACCACCACATCGACGTCGACCGGCCGGTGCCCCTGGGCCTCTGGAAGCGACCCGGCGGAGGCGGTGACGGGTCGGGGGCCGAAGGTGTCCCGGGACGCGAACCCGGTCACCCAGTCCCGGCACACCTGGGCGAAATGTGGCCGGACCACCGCGGATTCGAAGACGGACCGCGCCGACTTCCAGACCTCTGCGGGGCCCTGCTGCGCCAGCGCGATGCGGTTGGGGCGTATGAGGGCGTGGTCGAAGGCGAGCAGCGGCTCGGTGATGCGGTAGCGGGTCACGCCCGGCCGGAAGGCATCGGGTACGCCCTTGACGAGGCCGCAGTCACGCAGCACAGCGAGGATGTGGGGCACCTCGGTGGCCGGGCGGTCCAGCCAGTCGGCGATCGCGCCGGGCGTCGAGCAGCCCTCGGCGATGGCGGCCAGGGTGGAGTGGCACAGACCACGGTCCCAGCCGTCGGGCTCCTGCTCGATGATGTGTCCGGCCTTCCACAACAGCGGAAGGCGGGGGTTGAGGACGGTCCGGCACACCCAGGCGTCGAAATCGTCGGGGCCGGCCGGGATGTCCTCGCCGGCCGGGTCGTACCGGAAGGCGGTGCTTGCGCCGACGACGGCGTGGACCTGGATGGCGAGGCGCGGATCGTCGATGCTCCAGAGCCGCGCGCCCTGCCGGAAGTCCAGGGGCAGGAACTTCAGGTGAAGGTCTGCCGAGGCCGAGGCAGTGCCGAGCAGTCGGCGCATCATCGGCATGGCGCTGCCGCACAGCAGCAGCCTCACCCGGTTGGGCCGGCCCGCCTCGCGCAGTCGGCGGCAGACGCTGTTGACGGCGGAGGGCAGTGCGGGGCTCTGCCGGACGAGCTCGGGGA
The DNA here is from genome assembly GCF_045207415.1 of Streptomyces sp. NBC_00873. Classification (NCBI taxonomy): domain Bacteria; kingdom Bacillati; phylum Actinomycetota; class Actinomycetes; order Kitasatosporales; family Streptomycetaceae; genus Streptomyces; species Streptomyces sp. NBC_00873. The sequence continues at coordinate 6,529,465 of NZ_CP108803.1, read as the reverse complement.
AGCCGTCGAGGACAACGGGCAGCGGATGTTCGCCCGCGAGAGTCGCGAAGGTGTCGAGCGCGTCCGCCCAGCAGCTCCAGCGGGTCGGGCGGGTGGCACCGGTGTGACGGGCGAGCTGGTCGCCGAGCCGCCGGAGGGACTCCGCCTCCGCCACGTCCTGGGCTCCGAAGTAGAAGCCACCGGTCGCCGAGGTCAGTTGCTGGAGCAGGAAGCTCTTGCCCTGCCGACGGGGCCCGGTGACGATGGCGACCGCGGGCCCTGGCCGGGGATCGCGGGCGAAAGCGACGAGCGCGTCCCATTCGGCCTCACGGTCGAAGAGCTCCTTCGGCCGGGCAGCAGAGGTGGTGGCGGATCGCACGGGTGGGTTGTCCCATCGTTCGGTGGCAGCCTTCAGATCCAGTAGACCTCCGGGGTGGCCGCCGCGCCTCTCAACGAGCGGGACCGGGCAGCGTATGTCAGTGGCGGGATGCGGTGTACGGGCCGATGATGCCGCGCACCACGGTGGTCCGGTGTCGACGTGGGTGTCCGAAGGCGCAGTGAAGGGTCGGGGGGACGGCGACGACGCCGTCCACCGGGCGGCGCAGGCCCGCGACGCGGGGACGGTCCGGGACCGACGCGGAGGGATATCGACGACCTGCCCCGTCCGACGGCCGGTACCCCACCGAGGTACCCGCCGCATCATCCGTTCATCCGAATTCATGGGGTGCGGAGGAATGGGCCCCTGGCGCGCCGGGGCGGCGGTCACGGTGGCTCCGGTGGTGAAGCCGTTCGGCGCTCGCGCCTCCGCGGAACACGAGTAGCGTGGGGCGTGAGGCAGGACCGGTAGAAGTCCGGCTGCCATCCACGAGCGTGAGAACTGCGGGCGGAGCAGCGACGGCGGCCGTCCGGCACTGCTGGTGCAGTCGATGGGGTCGGCTGACATCAGACCTTTCCGCACCGCTCGTAGTCGGTGGCGAACCGAAGAGACCGGCTCGACGGACGTACGTGTCCCGGACGGGCCGCATCCCGCACCGGCGAACGTGACTCCAACGGCCCGTAGAAGCCGCGAGTGTGCCGCATCGCCGACGAGGAGCGACCGTGAGCGGCACGTCTCCCGCCCCGGGAATCCCCGGGCGCAGGTGTCCGCGCGGGGAGTCGCGGCCGGGTTCTGCCGCATCGAGGAGGCTGGACCATGCACTTCGCTGACCGCCGTGACGCGGGGCGGCGACTGGCCGGGCAGCTGACGCACCTCGCGGGCGAGGACGTCGTCGTCCTCGGGCTTCCCCGTGGTGGCGTGCTGGTGGCGGCCGAGGTCGCCGAGGCCCTCGGAGCGCCGCTGGACATCATCGTGGTGCGCAAGCTCGGCGTGCCGTTCCAGCCGGAGCTGGGCATGGGAGCCATCGGTGAGGACGGCGTGCGTGTCGTCAACGAGGAGGTGATGCGTGCGACGCGAACGGCCGAGGAGGAACTGGCCGCTGTGGAGGAGCGGGAGCGTGCGGAGCTGGACAGGCGTGCCCGGCGCTACCGGGGCAGCCGGCGACGTACCGGGGTCAGGGGCCGGACGGCGGTCGTCGTCGACGACGGCGTCGCCACCGGGTCGACCGCCCGGGCCGCCTGCCTGATCGCCCGCGGCCAGGGAGCGACCCGGGTGGTGCTCGCCGTCCCCGTGGCACCGGAAGGCTGGACCGCCAGGATGCAGGACGCCGCCGATGAGCTGGTGTGCCTGACCACCCCGGTCGGCTTCCTCGGGATCGGGCAGTTCTACGAGGACTTCGCGCAGACCACCGACTCCGAGGTCATCGCCTGCCTCGAGCGGGCGGCAGACCGGTTGCCAGGGAGCGATCCGCTGGGCTCGGCCGCGCAGGATGCAGCACGATCCGCCGCTCCGCCCGTTGCGGATCCGGACGTCGTCGTGCACGCCGGACCGGTCCGGCTCGCCGGGCAGTTGGCCGTCCCCGAAGGGGCGACGGGCTTCGTGGTGTTCGCTCACGGCAGCGGCAGCAGCCGGCACAGCCCGCGCAACCGCTCCGTCTCGAACTCGCTGAACAAGGTCGGCCTGGCCACGCTGTTGTTCGACCTCCTCACGGCGGAGGAAGAACTGGACCGGGCCAACGTCTTCGACACCGCCCTGCTGGGCCGCCGCCTGACCGACGCCACCCGTTGGCTGCTCGAACAGCCCGAGGCCCAAGGCCTCGCGGTGGGCTACTTCGGCGCCAGCACCGGCGCGGCCGCCGCGTTGTGGGCGGCGGCGGAGCCGGGCGCCCCGGTCGTGGCGGTCGTCTCCCGCGGCGGCAGGCCCGATCTGGCCGGGCCCCGTCTGCCGGCGGTGACCGCGCCCACGTTGCTCATCGTCGGAGGCGAGGACGAGGTGGTGCTGAATCTCAACCGCCAGGCCCAGGCACAGCTGCGCTGCGAGAGCCGACTCGCCGTGGTCCCCGGCGCCACTCACCTGTTCGAGGAGCCTGGTGCTCTCGCAAAGGTGGCGGACCTGGCCGCAGAGTGGTTCACCGGCCACCTGGGTCGTCGCGCAGGACCGGCAGGTTGAGCGTCGACACGCCGCGCGGCCACCGCCGCGCGCCGGCACAGCTGCCCACGCCCGCGGGTCCGTGTCGTGATGGGCGCAGTGCGTGAAGGACGACGGCGCTCGAACGGAGCCGGTGCCCCGGTACTTTGCCGAGAGCCGCGAGACCTACGACGGCCGTACTCCGAGCAGGCCCGGCGCACCGTGGACGAGGAGGCGGCCCCGGCCGGGGAGACGGCCGTCCATCCAGGACCTGCCGGCTGGCGGTCTCGTGCGGTCCACCCGCGAACTCGGACGGGGGAGGCTTTGCGCGAGGCATTCGACGGTGTGGGACGAGGCCATCTATGCAACCCGCTTGTCTACGCGCATCATTGGGTTGCTTCGCTCGCACAACCATCCCCGGCCGCGGCGTGGGCATCCCCGCTTCACCTGTGCCTGTCCCCGGTCGACACGCATCTTGTCATGCACTTGTCATTTCCTAGGGGAGGCAACACGATGGCTTGCGGATCCACCAGCCTGTGGGCCGGTGAAACCAGCTGGTTCTGCTGTGGCAATGCCTGGGGCCCATGCTCCAGCGCCGGCGGCGGCGCCTGCGGCAACTGCCAGTCCAGCGCACGCCACGGCGCGTGGCCCAACGCCTCACAGGCATGCTGGAACATCACCCGGCCCGACCTCTGTGGCGAGAACATTCCCAGACGCGGCTGCGGTGCGGTGATGAACGTGAAACACCAGTGCTCGGGCGCGACGGTGTGCATCACGATCACCGACTGCGGCCCACGCACCAAGGACTGGTGCGGAGAGGCGACGTGCTGCAACGGCACCTGTCGCACCAACCGCGTCCTCGACCTGACCCCGGCCGCCTTCTCGGCGATCGGCAACCTGAGCTCCGGCAAGCTGCCGGTCTACATCTACGAGTGAGGAGGACGGACATGACCGTACGACACGACCGGGCCGACGGGATGCGCCGTCGGCGCTTCCTCACCACTGCCGCCCTCGGCGGCGCGACCATCGTCGGCGCCACCGCGCTCGGCGGCCTCGACGCCGAGGCCGCCTTCGCCGCGGAGCCCTCGCTCGACCCCGCGATAGCCAGGTCCACCTTCGTGGAGGGCCGCATCACGGGCATCACCGGCAGCGTCCTGGAGGTGGCGGGCTCCCAGGGCGGCCACTCCCGGGTGCAGATGACCAACGTCACCAGCGTGTGGAAGGTGCGCGCCACCACGGCCGAGGTGATCGAGGTCGGCGACGGGCTCTACGCACGCGGCGTCAAGATGCCCGACGGCACCGTGGCCGCCGACGCGGTGTGGGTGAACATCGTGAACCTGGACACGCAGATCCGCGGCATCGCGAAGAACCGTTTGCACCTCGCCCACGGGCAGCACGAACTGGTCGGTCACGTCGCCCCGGACGCCAGCGCCTCCTACGCCGGCCGCGCACTGACGTCCGACCTGTCCCGGCTGCGTATCGGGCAGAGCGCCCAGGTGCTCGGTGCCTGGCGGCCGTCCGACAACTCCGTGGACGTCGTCCGCATCTCAGTCGGGCACTGATGCGGGACCGAGGACACGGAGAGAGGAAGAGATGCTGTCACTGACAACGGGCCTCGCCCCCCTGGTCCTCGCGGGCCTGCTCGGGTGGACCGGAGCAGTCAAGGCGTTCGGCCGGGGCACCGCGCAGCAGGCGCCGAAGACGGCGCTGGCCCGCATGCTGCGCAGCAGTGAGCAGGCCACGACAGTGCTGCGCGCGACCGGGGCGGGTGAACTCCTGATCGCCGCGGGTCTGCTGGTGGTCCCGGCAAATCCGGTGCCGGGGGCCGCCGCGGCGGTCCTCGGGGCGGGCTTCCTCGCCTACCTCGGCTACGGCCGGTCCGTGGCACCGGAGTCCTCCTGCGGCTGCTCGGCACGTGAGGACTCCCCCATCACCTGGCGGTCGTTCGCGCGGGCGGCGGTCGTGCTCATCGGCGGGGCCACGGCGGCGATGGCACGAGGCACCTGGTGGTCGGCGGTCTCCGAGCGGCCGGCCGGTTCCCTTGCCTTCCTGGCCGGGGCGGCAGCGGTTCTGATCGCCCTCTCTGCCGACCTCGATCGGTGGTGGCTGCTGCCACTGCGCCGGACGAGACTGCGTGTCTTCGGACACCCGCTCCTCGGCACCGCCGCCGGGAATCAGGTGCCGGTCGCGGCGAGTGTCGAACTCCTGGAGAACTCCCTTGCCTGGCAGGCCGCCGCACTGGTGGTCCGGTCCGCCTTGCTGGACCACTGGGAGGACAACGGCTGGCGCATTCTCCAGTACTCGGGTGTGTACGGGGCCCGGGAGAACGCGCGCCCGGTCACGGTGGTGTTCGCACTCGACGCCACGGCCGGCCGCGACACCGGCGGCGACCCGGTCGTCCGTGTCAGCTACGTCGACGCGGACAGCGGGGAGGCGGTGGCCGTGGACGAACTGGGCGCGGTGCCGTCGCGCAAGAGCCTGCCGATGGCGGGCTGACGCGACGGACGAATCACCAGCCCGCGCAGACCTCCGGAACACAGCGCACAGCAGCGCCGGACCGACAGCCGGGTCCGGCGCTGCCTGGTCCGGGTCCGCCCCTGTTGCCTTCGTCGAGAGGCTGGTCCCTCACCAGCCGGAGCTGATTTCGACGCGGGCGTTGAGGCCGCCCTTGCCGGTGCCCTTGTAGAAGTAGAGCTTTCCGGTGGCGCCCGGCTGGGACTTGACGGCTACCAGGTCACCCGTACCGTCACCGGTGAAGTCACCGCCGGCGTAGTCCGAGATGCCGTTCCAGCCACGGGATCCGATCTCCGTGCGGGAGGGACCGGCGTCGATGGTGCCGTTGCCGTGGCCCTTGTAGAGGTAGAGCTTCCCGGTGGACTTCTCGGTGGCGACGATGTCGTCCCTACGGTCCCTGTTCATGTCACCAGGACTGACGATCTTGTCCATGCCGTTCCAGCCACTGGAGCCGATCTCCGTCCGGGAGGAACCGGCGTCGATCGTGCCGTCGCCGTGGCCCCGGTAGAGATAGAGCTTCCCGGTCGACGCCCCGACACCGCCGAGGTCATCCCTGCCGTCACCCGTGAAGTCACCGACGAAGGTGTTGTTGATCCCGTTCCAGCCGCCGGAACCGATCTCCTTACGACGGCCCGGACCGCTACCGGTACCGGGGTAGAGGTACAGCTTTCCGCTCGCGACCTCGGTGCCGACGAGATCGTCCTTGCCGTCCGAGTTGAGGTCTCCGACGGCCAGATTCGCCATGCCGTTCCAGCCACCCGTACCGATCAGCACCCGCGAGGTCAGGGTTCCCGTGCCCGTACCGGGGTACAGCCACAGATTGCCCGTCGACACCTCAACGGCCACCAGGTCCTTCCTGCCGTCCCCATTGAAGTCACCGGCCGTCAGTTTTGTCATACCCGGGTTGCCCGTGGTCACAGCCGCGCCGACGTCGACATAGTCCCGGTCGATGTTGATCGTCGTCCCGCCGTACGACTCGGTGACATTGCCCGCGTGCTGGTGAACGCGCTGGTGCTCGGACCAGTACCCGGCGGGGATGTTCACGTCGGCGGTGTTGGCTTCACCGTTCCAGTTGGCGGACCAGACCACGTCCGGACGCTCCAGCGCCGTGGACGAGTAGACGGAGGAAAGGTCCTTGATGCCACTGGAGGAGGAGCTGTACACGCCTGACCGGTAGCGCAGTTCGTGCAGACGGGCGGACCAACCGGAGAGAAAGTTGAGGACGTTGGTGCGGTACCCCGAGGAGTACGCCTCCATGTCGGTGTAGAGCACCGTGCCGGTGACGAATCCGAGCCCCTGTGCCAGATCGACCGCCGCGTCGGCGGCCGACCGGCCCTGGCTGGTCGCATTTAAGGAGGAGATGCTCGCCGCCTGAAGGCCCGCGTAGATGGGGAGCAGATGCCAGCCACGGCCGCTCTGCTCGGCCACCCATGAAGCGGTGAGGTTCGGCTGGGAGCAGGCCCGGCTCGGTCCGCCCATGTAGATGCCCACCCCTCTGTAGGGCGAGGACGCCCAGTCCGCCATGGCGCCCGAAGAGGGTGCCGAGCAGGCATCGAAGGCTTTGCCGGTGTAGCCGGTGCCCGGGATCGCGGAAGGGGCGGACGGGAAAGCTCGCTTCCGGGGCGCCGGAACTGTCTGCGGCTCGGCCGCGCTGCTGGTGGTGGCGGAGCCCAGGACCTTCTCGATCGCCGCCATCGACGAGCCGTAACTGACGGTTGCATAGACGCCGGCGCCCTCGAAGGCCAGCCGTACTTCGCGGGAGTCGCCGGCCGGGAGGACACGGGGAGCGGGAGAGCCCGCAGGGACGTTCACGGTGGGCACATCCTCTCGGGGTGCAGCTCCGGTGAACGGCTCCAGCACGATCGCATCGGTCTTCGCCGCGATCAGGTGGCCGGGGCAGAACTGCTCGGCTCCTGGATGCCCCAGATACACGGCGTGCTGATCGAGTCTTACGCAGGCGTTCGGGTCCGTCTCCAGGTCCACCAGCCTCCACCCGGCCGGAACGTCGATGGAGAGTCCCCGGTACTCGACGTGGGTGAGCGGTTCCGCCGCCGAGGCGTTAGCGGAGTGCTGGAACATGGCGGTCAGTCCGATGACGGCCATGAAGGCAGAGGCTGAACGGCGCAGATGACGGTTCTTCATATTCTCTTCCAGAAGTCGGGGTCCGATGCGGCACGGCCGGCGCGGTCGGGGCGTGGGAGCGCACAGAGGCGGGGCGGGGCCGCAGTGAACTCGGATCCGCCTGATGGGGTGTCACCAGCCGCCGGTGCCGATGTCGATGCGGGCGTTGAGGCCGCCCGTGCTGTTGACCTTGTAGAGGTAGGGCTTTCCGGTGGCGCCCGGCTGGGATTCGAGGGCTGCCAGGTCACCCGTACCGCCACCGGTGAAGTCACCGCCGACGTAGTCCGAGATCCCTTTCCAGCCACCGGAACCGATCTCCGTACGGGAGGAACCGCCATCGATGGCGCCGCCGCCATGACCCTTGTACAGGTAAAGCGTCCCGATCGACGTCCCGACACCGCCGAGATCATCCCCACCGTCACCCGTGAAGTCCGACGAAGGTGTTGCTGATGCCGTTTCAGCTGCTGGAACCGATCTCGGTACGACTGCCCAGTCCGCTACCGGTACCGGGGTAGGGATAAAAAGCTTGCCGCTCTCCACCCCGGTGCCGCGGATCGTCCTTGCCGTCCTTGTTCACGTCACTGACAGCCAGGTTCACTGTTGTCCGCGCACCCCTTGATCGGCCGCGGCGTCATCCCGGAGCCGGACGTGGAGTACATCCAGGCGGCCGGCAAGAAGGTGTGGGCGCGCAGGGAGTGGAACATGCCGCGGGAGAATGGCTTCCACGTCACGCGGCATACGTTCGCTTCGATCGTGCTGCACGAGGGGGAGACGATCACACAGCCGGCCGCGTGGCTGGGGCATGCGGATCCCGCCTTCACGCTGCGGACGTACACGCACTTCATACCGCGGTCCGGGACAATGGCGATTGCGGCGCTGGGCAGGTGGATTGCCCCTGAGCGGTACTGGAGCCCCCGCCTCGATGGCGGATGCGGCGGTTGAGATCTCTGGCGGTTCTGGATCTCCCCAGATTCTCCCCAGCACCTCACTGGATCAAGAAAATTGATGCGTCGCCCCTGGTCAGAGGGTTAAGCGGCAGACGAGTCGGGCTGTACGCCGGGTAGTGCCATCGCAGCGCTATGACCTGTGCAAACGTGTAGTCAGTGCGCTTGTGTGGCTGCCTTGATGGCTACGTAGGACGACATCGCGCGCTGCAGCGGTCCGGACGGGGTCTTCGTCCCTATTGGGGTCGGACGGTCTGCTCGATGCGCTCGAAGACGCCCGAGTCCGACTCCATTCGGCCGCCTTCGCATACTGCAGCGAACCCGACGGTGGTCACGTAGACCGCGAGCCCATCAACGGCTGGGCGGAGCGTAGCCTCAGCAGGAGCGTGGACACGAGGTGGTTCCCCCCAGGGGACAAGTGACTCGTGCGGGTGGGGGGTACGTCCTCGCGTAGAGGAAGCCCGTCGGTCCGCAATTGGTACGGGCGATCTTAGTTACCCATGAACGTGTTAGACGGGCCACCTACGCGGCCAGGTGGCGGATTCCCGCCCGGTTCGGAGTCACAGTTGCAGCCTGGATCCCGGTGACCTCGACTGCGACGCCCCACGCCTCACGGATCTTGGCCGTCTGCACGAGGGTGACCTGCGAAAACGGGAAGAGCGTGTCGGCGGTGAGGTCGGTTCCGTTTTTCAGCAGGATCGCGAAAGTAACCTTCGAAGGCCGGAAGCCTTCCGGCAGCCCCCTGCCAGGTCGGGCCGTAGCCACCTTCTCCAAACACGCGACGGCTTCTCACCCGGCTGCCGCTCGGGCAGCGGTGGGATGACTCCCACGTCGGCGAGCGCGGGCTTCCACGCCTTCGTGTTCCAGGTGGTGCGGTTGATCGCGCCGCGCCGCCCGGTGTGCACGAGCAACGGGACGGTCACCTTGCGCCGGTCCTCGCGTACGAGGTCGGGCGCCTCGGGGTCCAGCCACGGCAGGGTGACGTCGATCGGTTCGAAGCGTTCCTGGTGGGTAGGGCCCATTGAGCCCTTGGGGAGCGCTCGCAACCCTCGGCTCTCGGCCGGCTGCGCGCGAGTCCGGGGCAGAGCGGGGTGCACGGGCAGCCGGCCGAGGCGGGACATGGTGCGAACGACACGCTCAGCCATGAGCGGAGCCGCCCTCGCGAGTCGGACCTCGCCGGACAGCGGCGTCCGCGCAAACCCTGCTCGCGTCCAGGGACTTGCCCACGCCTTGCCGCCTTCCACGCCACGCACTCCAGAGGTTCTCACACGCCCGGCACCAGGTATCGGGAAGGACGCGAACGCGTTGTTCAACGGAAGAGCGCGGCCCAGCGGGCCTCCTCTTCACGCTGTTCCTGGCCGCGACGCAGCCGCGCGCGGAAGGCCAGGGACGCCGTGGTGGTGGTGCCCGCGACCGCCACCAGCGCGACCGCGGACAGGGTGACCGGCATGAGCAGCAGGAGCATCGTGAGGGCCGCCGATCCCCACCCGGCCAGTACAGCGGCCGCGACCAGCCGGCGGGAGCGCGGCCGGTCCTGCCCGGCACGCAGGTCGATGCAGGCGGGCAGGTACCAGACGTTGCCCGATACGCAGAGCACGGCGACGCCAAGCGCCAGAACACCATGGGACATCGGGCAGCACTCTCCTCAGGAGCGGGGATTGCGGTGGCAGACGGGCTCAGAGGTCAGTGCGGTACGGCAGGGTCGAGCGCGGCAATCTCCGGATGGTGCAGATCGAAGGCCGGGGACTCGCTGCGGATTCGGGGCAGGGCGGTGAAGTTGTGCCGGGGAGGAGGACACGACGTGGCCCATTCCAGGGAGCGGCCATAACCCCAGGGGTCGTCGACGGTCACCTTCTTGCCGTACTGAGCGGTCTTCCAGATGTTGTAGAAGAAGGGGAGGAACGACAGCCCGAGCAGGAATGAGCCGATAGTGGACAGGGTGTTGAGGGCGGTGAAACCGTCGGCGGCGAGATAGTCCGCGTATCGGCGGGGCATTCCCTCCACACCGAGCCAGTGCTGCACCAGGAACGTGAGGTGGAAGCCGACCGTCAGCACCCAGAAGTTGATCTTCCCCAGGCGCTCGTCGAGCATCTTGCCGGTGAACTTCGGCCACCAGAAGTGGAATCCGGCGAACATCGCGTAGACGACCGTACCGAAGAGTGTGTAGTGGAAGTGGGCGACCACAAAGTACGAGTCGGAGACGTGGAAGTCCAGTGGTGGTGAGGCCAGGATGACTCCGGTCAGTCCACCGAAGACGAAGGTGATCAGAAATCCGGTGGCCCACAGCATCGGCGTCTCGAAAGACAGCGACCCCTTCCACATCGTGCCGATCCAGTTGAAGAACTTCACTCCGGTCGGTACAGCGATCAGGAAGGTCATGAAGGAGAAGAAGGGCAGCAGTACACCACCGGTGACATACATGTGGTGGGCCCAGACGGTGACGGACAAGCCGGCAATGGCTATCGTCGCGGCAATGAGACCGATATAGCCGAACATCGGCTTTCGGGAGAAGACCGGAATGATCTCGGAGACGATGCCGAAGAACGGCAGAGCCAACACATAGACCTCCGGGTGCCCGAAGAACCAGAACAGGTGCTGCCACAGAAGTGCACCCCCGTTGGCGGCGTCGAAGATGTGCGAGCCGAACTTCCGGTCCATCTCCAGCGCGAGGAGTGCTGCGGCGAGGACCGGGAAGACCAGGAGGATGAGTACGGCGGTCAGCAGTACGTTCCAGGTGAAGATCGACATCCGGAACATGGTCATTCCCGGGGCACGCATACAGATGATGGTGGTGATGAAGTTCACCGCTCCGAGAATGGAACCGAAGCCGGACAGTGCCACGCCCATGATCCACATATCGGCGCCGACGCCCGGCGAGTGAATGGCGTCGGACAGCGGGGCATAGGCGAACCAGCCGAAGTCCGCCGCTCCTTGAGGGGTGAGAAATCCTCCCGCGGCGATCAGTGAACCGAAGAGGAACAACCAGTAGGCCAGCATGTTCAGCCGCGGAAAGGCCACATCGGGTGCGCCTATCTGGAGCGGCATGAGCCAGTTGGCGAATCCCGTGAACAGCGGCATGGCGAACAGCAGCAGCATCACCGAGCCATGCATCGTGAATGCCTGGTTGAACTGCTCGTTGGACATTATCTGCGTCCCGGGACGCGCGAGCTCGGCGCGCATCACCAGCGCCATCGCCCCACCGATCAGGAAGAAGGCGAACGCGGTGACGAGATAGAGCGTGCCGATCTGCTTGTGGTCGGTCGTCGTGAGCCACGAGACGACGATCCGGCCGCGCGAGGAACGGCCCGGCAGATCGGTGCCGGGCTGCGTCCTGCCGTGCTGAGTCGTGCCCGCCCGAGTGGGCCGGCGACCGGCCGGGGTGCCCTCCGCGTCGACGGTGATGGCCCGCGCGTCGGCGGGGTCGGCCCCGGGGCCGGGCGGCTTGGGGCCATATGCAGGGGCGGCCTGATTGCCCTGCGATTCCATTGCGTCCACCGGACCGTGTCCTCCAGCTCTGGCAGTTCTCCGAACGCGCCCCGGCCGCACGCGGACGGCTCCAGGGAGCGGTCGGGAAGGTCCGGCGGATCACGAGGGGACGGACCGGACCTTCCCGACCGCACCATGCTGGTCGCGAGCGGCGACGCTCCCCAGGGACCGACGGGCACCTTCCACGGGGCCGACCGGCCCTACTTCCCAACGCATTCGGCAGCCGACCGGCCCCGCCCGCGCCGGCCTGCCTGGAACTCCCGGAGGTGCTGCGCGGCATCGTGGAGGCAACGGTGACGCTGACCGACGCGGGGAACGGCGCCTGGATGTGCTGGAACGGGCTCTGAACAGGGCCGAAAGGCCCTGTGGCAGGGGCCGGTCGGCAGGCTGGACGCGGTGCCATACTGACGCCGCCGAGATCGTCCGGGCGCCACGGGCGTCCCTCGTCCCGGCCCCCCACCGTACTGTCCCAAGGAGTCAGCGGTCCATGAACACCCCGAGCGAGGACTACCACGCACTACTCGCGCGGCATGACGCGATGCGGTTGCGACGACGCATCCTGTCCCCGGCCGGAGTTGATGCCGAACCGTGGTGCGCCGAGGCACCGCAGGCGTACAACGGAACGGCCGACCAGCAGCTGATCAGCGAATTCCTGCCGCTGGTGAGCCCGCTGGAGGAGCTGATCGCCGAGCTGTACCGGGTCATGTTCGAGCGGCATCCGTACCTGCGGTCGTTGTTCCCCGAGTCGATGGCGTTCCAGCAGGCCCATCTCGTCGGGATCTTCCGCTATCTGATCGGCAATCTGCACCGTACGGACGAAATGATCGGCACCTTCGCGCAGTTGGGTCGCGACCATCGCAAGCTCGGTGTGCGCCCTGCACACTTCGAGGCGTTCGAGGCGGCACTGATCGAGGCGCTGCGCATGCGTGCCGGCGGCCGGTGGACCGGCGCGCTGGAGGACGCCTGGCTGCGGATGTTGCGGCTCGCCGTTTCGGCGATGGTCAGGGGCGCGGACGAGGCGATCGCCGAACCGCCGAGCTGGGAGGCGACAGTGACCTCGCACGAGTTCCGTACTCCGGATCTCGCGGTGCTGAGGGTGCGCCCCCATCAGCCCTACTCCTTCAGGGCCGGGCAGTACGCGTCCTTGGAGTCGCCGCTGCAGGAGCAGGCATGGCGTCCTTACTACCTGGCCCGCGCGCCGCATCCGGACGGCGAGTTGGAATTCCATGTACGGGCCCGGGGCGCCGACGGGGTGAGTGATGCGCTGGTGCACGGCACGCGGGAAGGCGGCACCGTCCGCCTCAGCGCGCCGCGCGGCGCGCTTGTCCTGCCCGATCACACCCCCTCCGCCGACGTTCTGTTGATCGCCTCCGGTACCGGATGGGCCGCGATGAAGGCGCTGCTCCAGCAGATCGACGCCGAACGGTCCCGTGCGCACCGGGTGCGGCTGCTGCTGGATGCAAGGGTGGGTGAGGGCATGTACGACGCGGCGTATCTGGAGGCGTTCCGGCGCGGACGCCCCTGGCTGACCGTCCTCACAGCCGGTCAGGCCGGTCTCTCCGCAGATCCCGGTCTGGGGGCCCTGGACGGAATACTGGCGCAGCGTCCCGGGGCCGCCGCCCGGCAGCACGTCTATCTGGCCCTGGCACCCGAGGCATCCACGACAGGCTCCGCGCGGGCCGTCGCCGCCCGGCTGGCCGCCGCCGGAGTCCCGGCCCTGCACACTCATCACGACAGCACCGGCATCGTACGGGTCATGGAAACGTCTGCCAGTACGACCAGAACCGCGTTGCTGTCAGCATGACGATGACCAGGCACCAGGTAACCGGTACCACGAGCGGGAACTCCAGCACCACCGCGACGAGAGCGCGTGGGGCTCCCGCCAGCAGCTCTGACTCACGCGCCGACGCGCTCATGCCCGCCCCGCACGGAGCCGTCCGGCCAGACGACCTCCACCCGGATTCCACGCGCCCGGGCGAAGGCAACCAGATGTGCGGTGGCGTCCCGGCCGTCCGACGGCGAACCGTCCCACACGGCGAGCACGGTCCGGCACGTCTCCACCAGACGTTCATCAGCGCTGACACAAGCGTTGCGGTCGGCCGGATCAAAAGCCAGCAACCGTACGTTCTCGGCCAGGACCAGCAGTTCCCCGGCAGCCCGCCGGTCCCCCTCGGGCAGCACTGCGGGCACCGCGCCCTGGGTCGGCAGCAGTACCGTCAGCTTCCGTCCGGCCTCCCGGGCGGCGCGCCCGAACACCAGCGGCAGCCCCGCCCCGACCCGTACGAGAGCGGCCACGCCCTCTGCCAGGCAGTCCAGCCGCGCTCTCAGTTCAGCCTCCACCAGCGCCAGAGTTCTGTTGTTGAGGTCTCTGTGTCCGACGACCGCGATCAACGCGTTCTCCTCCTGTACACATCCGCACGCTGTACACATCCGCACGCCCGCTCCGACCGAACGCTCCACACGCCACGGCCCGGCCCCCGGAGCCGCCGTTGGGCCGGCCCGCAGCATGCGGTCCACCGCAGTGAACCCATCGGGGGTCCGACGCCGCTAGGGCCGTTCGGCCCTGGTCCGTTCGGCCCTGGCGTGGGGATGGCAGCACGCGATGTACTCGTGCGGCAGGCGAGCAGATCAGGAGACAGGCCGCCCTATGAGCCACGCAGCTCATCAGTCGCCCCAGCCGTCCGTTCCCGCGACCGGGCCCACGCCGTCGGCATCGGCCCCTGCGCACGGCCCGGCGGCCACCGGACCACGCCGCACCGTCGAGTTGACGGGCGCTCAGGCGCTGAGCCTGCTCGGCGGGACGTCGCGGCTCCAGACCCCGGCGTGAGCCGACGCGGCAGGGCGAGCACGCGCCGCACTGCGAGCACACCGGCGACCTGCTGGCGGAGGGCCTGCTCACACCCGACCAGGTACGGGCCCTGCCCTATGAACTCGGCACAGTGATCTCCGAGCTGGCGCCACACATGCTGAGACTCACCGACGCCTTTGACCTCCCGCCGGAACTGCTGTCGACGATCCCGGCCGCGAGCAGCGGGTCGATCGCACGAAAGCCGGAGCCAGCGGCGGCGGACGCCGTGGCGGGCTTCGCGGTCGCGGGCTGAGCCGGGCGAGGAGGGGCAGGGGGCTGAGGGCTGGGGTCAGGAGGCAAAGGGCCGGCGGCGGGGGGTGGATCCATCGGTCCGGGCGGCACCTATGCGGTGTGCGTCACCCGGAGGTGGCCCGCCTGGACCTGGACCTGGTCCTTCCGTTGGCCGTACGGCGGTCCATACGACGTCGCCTGACGGATGCCATGTACGTGACGACGGACACGGCGACGATGCCGACGGTGATGCCCAGCGTCAACTGATCGACGGTCGCTATCCGGGTCATCGCGTACGCGATGCCCGCGAGCACCGCGACCGCCCCCAAGCCCCTGAGCGTGTTCATCTCTCCCTGACCTGCTTCCTTGACCTGCTCCTGCGGCTTACTGGCACTCAGCACCGCCGCGTGCGTTGCCGCACCCGCTCCCCGCGCGAGGACGCGGGTCTGCCTGCTTCCGGACGGACATTCCGGCTCATTTCCACGCGGACACGCGGGTCACGTAGGACTTCACGATGGACGCGATGAGCCAGTACGCCCGTACGACCGTGTACACCAGCTCCGGAATCAGCAGCGCTTCGACGAGCATCGCCTTCCAGCCGAGGTTCCGGACGCGGAGCGCGGGATAGACGATCCAGAAGGCGAAGACCGCCCACAGGATGGGCTGATGGGAGAACCCGTACACGGCGAGCAGGAGAAGCTGCTTCGCACCCCAGCCCAGGATGTAGGCGAAGCCTATGAGACCCATGATCATGGTGGCGATGGAGTGCCAGGTGAACTTCGTCCAGCCACGGCGACGCAGGGTGTCCACGGTCCCGCGGCTCCACCGTTCACGCTGCTGAATCAGCTCGCGCAGCGTGGGCATGAGGTCGGTGTAGGCGATGCACATGTGGTTGGCGGTCACCTTCCAGCCGGACTCCTTGAGGGCCAGCGTGGTCTCGTAGTCCTCGACCAGGTTCCGGTGATCCTCCCAGAAGACCTCGCCCCGCCAGTCGATCAGCCCCTGCAGCGCCTCGGCCCGATAGAAGGAGCCGGCCCCGGACATGGTGTGCACATCCCGGCGGTATCGCGTGTTGGCGGCCCGGCCGTACTCGATGATCTGCATGCCCAGGAGATAACGCTGCCAGGGGTTGCGCCACAGGTCGGTGCGGCCGAAGCAGGCCGCGCTGACACCGCCGAGTTCCGGGTCGGACGCGATGACGTTGGCGGCGCGCTCGATGAACCTCGGGTGCAGTTCGGTGTCGGCGTCCATGACGAGGACGTGCCGCACCCGGTTGTTCAGCCGCCCGCCGACGGCCTCCCTGAGCCAGCGGAGACCGAAGTTGAGGGCGCCCGCCTTCTTGTGGGGGTTGTTTTCGAAGGTCAGGACGACCGTCGGCGGTGTGTGCTCGTCGTCGGCGAACCGGCGCGCGTACTCCTCGGTGCGGTCGGTCGAGTTATTGACCACCACGACGATGAGCGCGGGCCGGCGGGTCTGCGCCGCCAGGGACTCCAGGGACATGAGGACCCCGACCTCTTCGTTCCGCGCCGGAACGAGGACGACGGTCTCGTAGACCGTCTCTGTGGGCACCTCGACGTGCGAGACGCGGCTTCTTCGATGTCTGCTGCGCGATGCGCTCCGCGTTTCGACGCGCGCGCTCGACGCCGTTGTACCGGCCACTGCAAGCCCCCACCCGATTCTTCACACAACTCTTCACACAACGCCCCTACGTTGTGTTCATGAGGTGAATCTCTGACCGGAAACTATCGTACGGATTTCTCATTCCCCAGACCGCAGTCCCGATCCACCCAGGCGCAGCGCGCGCGTAATTGAACTACAAACGAACACGGCGCGTCCTCATTTACGCACCAGAGTGGGATAATTTGGACACCAGGGGCGATAACGCATGCCAGGCGACACTGCATGACAGTGACGAAAACCACACCACTGGCGTGAGGGTGACCGCAGTGTCGAGCGCTGGGTAGGCGTATGCCTACGATGCGCGGGTGTTCAGCCATGGAGTCAGCCCTATATGCGCTGCGCGACGCACCGCTCCGGCCGCCCGCCCGTGTCCGTCCGGGAAGCTCTCGTGAGCCGCCGACGCAGCAGTTCCTCCAGTCGAGGACGGAGCGCGCTCATCGTCATACTCTGCGTGTGCGTCGTCGCCGCGGGCGGGGTCCTGCTCCATTCCCTGTGGAGGTCCTCGAACACCGAGCCTCCAGTGCTCACGGTCCGCTATCGGACCGACGCCCCGGCCACGGCCGGCGTGGCCACACCATGGCTGGAAGTCGTCAACACGTCCGGGAAGACCGTGAACCTGGCAGACGTGACGCTGCGGTACTACTACACGGCGGACGGCGACTCTCCGTACGGCTCCAACTGCGTCCAGACCTCCATCGGTTGTTCCCACGTCACCCAGAAGACAGGCGTGGCCGAGGACCCAGCGAAGAACGCCGACCACTACCTCCAGATCGGCTTCACCCCTGCAACGGGCAGCCTGGCCCCCGGCAGGAGCAGCGAGGGCATCGGACTCCAGCTCTACCGTGTCGACCACAAGAAGCTGAACCAGGCGAACGACCGCTCGTTCAACGCCGAGGACACCACGTACTCACCGTCGAAACTGGTGACCGCCTACGTCCGCGGCGCACTCGTCTGGGGCGACGAGCCGAACGGCGACACGTCCGCGTCCGGGCGGGTCACGTCCTCCGCCGCGCCGGAGCCGGCCGCGGCCGCACCGCCCAAGGCAGTCCTCTTCGACGACTTCGCCTACACGGGTCCCCACGACCCCGCGCTCTCCGCCAACGGCTGGGCGGTCCGCAGTGGCGAGGGCGGCCCGGGGATCAAGGACACCTGGTCGACGGACGGCGTCAGCTTCCCCGCCGGGGAGGACGGCAAGGGGGGCCAGGCCCTCCAGCTGCGAGCCCGCACGGACGGGACCGAACAGGGCACCCGGCAGTCGGAGTTCCACACCACCCGGCCGGCCTTCTTCACCGGCACCCTCGTCGCCCGGGTCTACTTCGGCAACGAGCCGACGAGCGGCACGGACGGCGACCACATCGCCGAGTCCCTCTTCACCATCTCCCCCGACCACGCGTCGTCGAAGTACAGCGAACTCGACTACGAGTACATGCCCAATGGCGGCTGGGGCAGGCTGGGCCCCCGGCTCGACACCACCAGCTGGCGCAGCAGCGAGCGGGGAGACCGCGTCACCAGCTCGCACGCGACGAAGCTCGGCGGCTGGCACACCATGGTGATCACCGCGGTCGACGGGACCACCACCTACTCACTGGACGGCAAAGACCTGTTCACCAGCGGCAGCCGCTACTCCCCGCGCGAGCGCATGACCATCAACGTCAGCGCCTGGTTCATCGACCTCCCCTTCAAGGGCGCGTCACGGACCTGGGACATGCGGGTCGACTGGCTCTACTACGAGTCCGGCAAGGCCGTCTCCCCGAAGGCCGCCGAGAAGGCGGTGTCCGACTTCACCACCGCCGGAACCCACTACATCAACACCCTGCCGAAACCCTGACCGACACGGGGCCCACACCGGGCCTCGCACCTGGGCTGCCCCGGGCCCGACCGCCGGGAGCGGCATGAAGCTGCAGGCGACCATGGCCAACAGCAACACCGTCGACTACACGTACTTCCTCGACGGCGCGCTGAAGACCACGTCGGAGAAGAAGCCGAACGGCACGCTGGTCTCCTCGCGCACCTACGCCTACAACCCCAACGGGAACAAGGCGCAGGACGTGGCGAAGAAGATGAACGCCGACAACCAAGCGGCGTACCTCGACTCCACCGCGGACTTCACCTACGACCCGGCCGACCGGCTGGCGGAGTCGGTGAAGACCGGCAACGGCGCGGCCACCGAGGCGTACGTCCACGACGACAACGCCAACGTCATCAGCCAGACCGTCAGTACGGGGCTGGGGAGCAGGCGGCGGCCGGTCGTCGAGACCAGCAGTGAGGCACACTCCGCGTGGCGGCGGTCGCCGGCGTTCAGGGCTGCGGCAAGTGGGCCGGTGTCGAGAACGAACGCGTTCACGCTTGGTCGCCGAACCGCTCGCGCATCCGCTCGCGGATGTAGTCGTCGTGCCGCTCGGCCAGGTCCTCCGGCCCGTTGACCGCCCCGATCAGCGCCAGCAGTCCCTCAGGGACAGCCTGTTCCTCGGTGGGACGCGGTGGGAGAGCCTCGGCGGCCTGCGCGAGTTCCTCGTCCTGAGTGACGAGCAGGCGCAGGCGACGTACCTGGTGCGGCGTAAGCCGGTCCACCAGGTAGTGCATGTCCTCGTAGTCGAAAGCTGCGGTCACCTGGCCAGTCTAGGGCGGCAGCACCCGCCGCGCCCCTGTCTTCCAGAGCCTCACCCTGCCTCGGCCCACCGGCAGGACGCCGACTGACCAGGACGGTCCGAGCTCGGACTCGCGGATGGCTGGCCTGCTCTGCCGAGTGTCGGCGTGTCGGGAGCCTTGCGGCTGCCCGGCCGTACTGGGGTGCTGTTCTGCGCGGCCAGGGGCCGGGTTCGTATTAGCGGGGCGGCGCCGTAGCGGCCGGGCCCGCGCACCGGCCGCGCGCGGGTCCGCGTCAGCGGGCCCGCCTTGAAACCGCATAGAAATTATCGACGCAGCCCCCACCACAGCAGACCCCTGACTAGCCAGAACGCTGCCCCCAGCCGGTAGCTGTGCCAGGCGATGGAGCTGTCCGGCCCGGTCCTGCCAGGGTCAGTCGCGGGAGTGCTTGCCTTCGAGGCGGTCGAGGCGGTCTCGGAGTTCCTGGATCTGGCCGAGGGCATTCTCCAGTGCGTCGGCGAGCACGTCCGGTGGGTTACCTCTGGCGCTGCCGGTGCCCCCGCCTCGACGGCGGATGTGGCGGTGGAGATCTCTGACGGTTCTGGATCTCCCCAGATTCTCCCCGGCAACCCATTTGATCAAGGAAATTGACCCTAAGCCCCAGGTCAGAGGCTTAGGCGGCAGACGAGTCGGGCTGTACGCCGGGTTCTGTCACCCGGTCGCCTCGCGGCGGCCGGGGAGACGGCCATCCATCTAGGACCGGCATTGCTGCCGGTCTCGTGCGGTCTACCCGCGAACTCGGGCGGGCAGCCCTCGGACGTTCGCGCAGGGCCGTCTTGCGCCGGCCCCTCTTGACCTTGCTCCGGGTGGGGTTTACCTAGCCGCCTGAGTCACCCCAGGCGCTGGTGGTCTCTTACACCACCGTTTCACCCTTACCGAGGACCGAAGTCTCTGGCGGTTTGTTTTCTGTGGCACTGTCCCGCGGGTCACCCCGGGTGGCCGTTAGCCACCACCCTGCCCTGTGGAGCCCGGACGTTCCTCGGGAGGATCCGAAAATCCCCACGCGGCCGTCCGCCCGGCTCGTCTGCCGTGTCGACCATGCTACCCGCCTGGCAGGGACCGCCGGACGGGACGGCTCAGACGAATGCCTCGGTCTCCAGGTCGAAGGCGAACGGCGCGGGGAGACTGAGTGTCTTGCCGAACGGGATCGTGCAGTGCTGACGGTAGTCGTCCCCTTCCGGCTCGCTGAACAGCGTCACCGAGGACTCCTCGCGGTCGACCAGGAGGTAGAGCGGGATGGGTCCGCGGGCATAGCAGTGGCGCTTGTCCGTGCGGTCGGCCCGGGGCTTGGTCGAGGTGACCTCGACGACGAGGGCCACCCCCTCGCACGGCATCCAGGGTTCGGCTCCCCGGTACAGCCGCAGCCCGGTGGGGGCGAAGGTGCCGTCGGGGATGACGTGGTTCCTGGGGCAGCGGCCGCCGCTATTCAGCTTCAGACCCTTGTTCCCGGAGAAGTCCATGTCGGTCCGGGCGAGCCTGATCACCTGCCTCAGAATCAGACTGATGCAGTCCTCGTGGTCCCCGTCCGGCGGCGGCGTCACGACAATCTCCCCCTCGATCAGCTCGGCCCGGAAGCCCTCCGGCGTATCCAGCGCCAGGAAGCCCTCCAGCAGGACGTCCGCCTGCGTGAGCGGTTCGTGCGGCATGGCAGTCATGTCACGCCCCTTCCTCGGTCGCTCGCCAGATTGGGACATCAGTGGATCAGCCGTCCGTGAGATGGGAGTACTTCTTTCGATCGTGGCACAGGAGGGTGCGGAGTTGTCAGATGCGGACGGGTACGGTGAGCGCTTGACCCTGCCGCGGCGTCAACGTTTCTGCTGGTCTCATGCGCATCGGAGAAGTCGCCGCGCTCGTCGGGGTCACCTCGCGGGCGATCCGGCATTACCACCACATCGGGTCGTCGCTGCTCTCACGCGGGCGCGAACAGTACCTTCGCCGCCCCCGGGTCCGCCTGGGTGAGACGGACCTGGAGCCGTTCGCCCAGCGGGAGCTTCGTTGTGCCGCCGTCGATGCGGGCCACGATGGCGGGGTGCTCGATGTGGACCGTGCCGATGGTGGGTTCCTGGTCCTGTACGTCGACCACGTACGCGTCGAAGACCTCGCCCACCTGGTCGCTGAGGAGTGCCGCCTCGACCAGGTCGACACACTCGCGTTCCACCGTGTTGGCGCGGCGGGTCCCTTCGGTCATTTCCTTCGGGAGGCCGGGGAGCGCGGCCGTCACCCACTCGGGCGGCTCCTGGTCCGCGACTGCCGCGACGCACAGTTCGGCCGCGTACCGGTCGACGAGGCGGCGCAGGGGCGCGGTGCAGTGCGTGTAGAGGTCGGCCACGGCGGCGTGGACGGCGGGGGTGGGGAGTTCGCCGTGGTCGAAGACCGTGTAGCCGGC
This sequence comes from Streptomyces sp. NBC_00873, assembly GCF_045207415.1. Classification (NCBI taxonomy): domain Bacteria; kingdom Bacillati; phylum Actinomycetota; class Actinomycetes; order Kitasatosporales; family Streptomycetaceae; genus Streptomyces; species Streptomyces sp. NBC_00873. Next base: position 6,508,127 of record NZ_CP108803.1, on the reverse strand, counting down.
GCCGCGCAGCAAGGTGGTGCACTCCTGCAGGAACGCGGCGTGGCTCGCCCTTTTCGGGTCGAGCGACCGGACGACCTGGGCGTACGGGACGTGGTGCGGCCAGTCGATGTGCAGGGCCTCGGCCGAGCGGCGCAGCCGGGCGACGGCGCCGTCCGGGGCGACCGGGAGCGTACGCAGGATGCCGGTGCCCGCCTCGGTCATCAGATGGGCGGCGGTCATGCCGGTGAGGAGGGAGATCTGGGCGTTCCAGCCGTAGGCGGGCAGCGGGGCGCGGTACTCCAGGCCGTATGCGCCGTCACGCTGGACGATCTCCTGCTCGGGCACGTCGAGCGAAATCCCGCCGCGGGCGACCTCCTGCTCCTCGCGGAGCCGGCCGATGTCCTTCAGCAGGGCGACGGGTTCCTCCGCGATGCCCGCGTCGATCTGCCGCTGCACGCCCGCGTAGTCCAGCTTGGCTCGGCTGCGGACCAGGGCCCGGCGTACGTCGGTGGCGCCCGCGCGGCCCTCCGCGTCGAGGTCGATCCGCCAGAGCAGGGCGGGGCGGGTCTGTCCGGGGAGGAGGCTGGCTGCGCCCTCGGAGAGCGGGGTGGGGTGCAGCGGCACCTTGCCGTCGGGGAAATAGAGGGTCGTCACGCGGCGGTGGGCCTCGGTGTCGAGTGCGCCGCCGGGGCGGACGAAGGCGGCGACGTCGGCGATGGCGTAGTGGACCCGGAAGCCGTGCGGGCGGCGTTCGAGGTGCATCGCCTGGTCGAGGTCGGTGGAGGTGGGCGGGTCAATGGTGAAGAGGGGGAGGTCCGTCGCGTCCTGGTGTCCTGTCAGGACGAGAGACTTCGCCACCTGCGCCGCCTCCGCGAGGACCTCGCGCGAAAAATCGGCGGGCAGTCCGAGCGTGGTGCGCAGTTCGCGCAGGGCCGCCCGCAGCGGGGTGTCGGCTGCGCCGGTCATGTGGAGATGGCGGCGGGGCATGGACCGAGCGTATGGCGGGGCGGGGCGACCGGCATCCCGGGACGGGTGGCCCTGCGGTCCGCCGGGCCGGGCGGTCCGGGCGGTCCGGGCGTCCCCTTACGCTGGCAGGCAGGCCTTGGGCAGTCGTGGGGCCGCTTCCCTGTTCGTACGAAGGAGAACCGCCGTGCTCGTGCTGTTGCCGCCCTCCGAAGGAAAGGCCGCCCCGGGGCGCGGAGCACCCCTGAAGCCGGAGTCGCTGTCGCTGCCGGGGCTCGCCGGGGCCCGGGCCGCGGTCCTCGACGAGCTGGTCGAGCTGTGCGCGGCGGACGAGGAAAAGGCCCGCGAGGTGCTCGGTCTCAGCGACGGGCTGCGTGGCGAGATCGCGAAGAACGTCGAGCTGCGGACGGCGGGCACGCGGCCCGCCGGGGAGATCTACACCGGGGTGCTGTACGACGCTCTGGACCTGGCGTCCCTGGACACGGCGGCCCGGCGGCGGGCCGGGAAGTCGCTGCTGGTCTTCTCCGGGCTGTGGGGCGCGGTGCGGGTGGGCGACCGGATTCCGTCGTACCGCTGCTCGATGGGGGTGAAGCTGCCGGGGCTCGGCGCCTTGGGCGCGTACTGGCGTGCGCCGATGGCCGAGGTGATGCCGGAGGCGGCCGGGGACGGGCTCGTACTGGATCTGCGGTCGTCGGCGTACACGGCGGCGTGGAAACCCAAGGGTGCGGTGGCGGAGCGCACGGCGAGCGTGCGGGTGCTGCACTCCCAGATGGTGAACGGGGTGGAGAAGCGGTCGGTGGTCAGCCACTTCAACAAGGCGACGAAGGGGCGGATCGTCCGCGACCTGCTGCAGTCGGGGGACCGGCCGAAGGGGCCCGCGGAGCTGGTGGACGCGTTGCGGGAGCTGGGGTACGTGGTGGAGGCGGAGGCTCCGGGGCGGGCGGGGCGACCGTGGGCACTCGATGTGGTCGTGACGGAGATCCACTGACGCCGGACAAGCACTGTTGCAGCATGCGCAACGCCCGTTGCGTACTGCGCGGTCAGCGCGACAGGATGAGGCCATGACCTCCTCCTCTGTGCTGGACCTTGCCCCCGTAGTCCCCGTAGTCGTCCTGGAGGACGCCGCCGACGCGGTGCCGCTCGCCCGGGCCCTGGTCGCGGGCGGGCTCCCGGCCATCGAGGTGACGCTGCGGACGGCGGCGGCACTGGACGCGGTCAAGGCGATCGCGGCGGAGGTACCGGATGCGGTGGTGGGCGCGGGCACGGTGATCTCCGCGCAGAACGTCGCCGACACGGTGGCGGCCGGGGCCCGGTTCCTGGTCAGCCCAGGCTGGACGGATGTGCTGCTGGACGCGATGAAGGGGTCGGGGGTGCCGTTCCTGCCGGGCGTCTCGACGACGTCCGAGGTCGTGGCGCTGCTGGAGCGCGGCGTCACCGAGATGAAGTTCTTCCCGGCGGAGGCGGCGGGTGGCACGGCGTACCTCAAGGCCCTGTCCGCACCGCTCCCCCAGGCCCGGTTCTGCCCGACGGGCGGCATCTCGCTCGCGTCGGCTCCGTCGTATCTGGCACTGCCGAACGTCGGGTGCGTGGGCGGCAGTTGGATGGTGCCGGGGGATGCGGTGACGGCGAGGGACTGGGCGCGGGTGGAGCGGCTGGCGGGCGAGGCGGCGGCGCTGCGCGGCTGATCCCCCTCCCGCCCCTTCCAAAACCGGGGCTCCGCCCCGTACCCCGGGGAAACTGCGGCTCCGCGCCGCGGGGAACCGCTCCGTCGCCCCTGGCGAGAGCGGCACCGCACGCCGCGCGGGGCTGCCCCTGCGGGAGCGGCAGCCTGTGGCCCGCTTCGCGCAGCAGCAGCTTCGCACCATGCGGGAACCACCCTGCGGCAGCGACAGCCTCGCACCGTTCCCGGGGGCGCCACCACCAGGGGCGACAGAATCCGGGGCGCGGCTTCCGCTTTCTACCGGAGGTGCGACGTGTCGTTCAGCAGTCGCAGTGACGCGTTGCCGTCCGCGTAGTACGCCACCGCCGACAGCGACGCCGCCGAGAGTTCCATGCGGAACAGGGACTCCGGTGGGGCGCCCAGGGCCAGGCGGACCAGGGTCTTGATCGGGGTCACGTGCGTGACCAGGAGCACCGTGCGGCCCGCGTAGCGGGTGGTCAGGCGGTCACGGGTGGACGAGACCCGGCGGGCCACCTCGGCGAAGCTCTCGCCGCCCCCCGTGGGGGGCGTCCTCGTGGAGGCGAGCCAGGCGTCCAGGTCGGGGCCGTACCGTTCACGGACCTCGGCGAACGTCAGGCCTTCCCAGGCACCGAAGTCCGTCTCGCGCAGGCCTTCCTCGATCTCGACGGTCAGGCCCAGGCGCGCGGCCACCGTCGCCGCCGTTTCGCAGCAGCGGCGCAGGGGCGAGCTGACGATCTCCTGGATGGTGCCGCGGGCCGCGAGGGACTCGGCCACGCGCTCCGCCTGGTGGCGGCCGGCCGCCGAGAGTTCGGGGTCGGTGCCGCCACTGCCGGAGAACCGTTTCTCGGGGGTGAGGGCCGTCTCGCCGTGGCGGAGCAGGACGAACGTCGCGGGCGCACCCAGGTCGGCGGCGGCACCCCAGCCGGCCTGTGGGGTGGCCGCGGGTGCACGGCGGGTGGACATCGCCGCCCGTGCCTTCGCGGCGCCTGCCGCCACGTCCCCGGGAGGACCGGAGACCGGGGGCAGGTCGAGTGCGGCCGTCGACGCCGACGGCTCCCACTGCTTGCCTCGCTTGCCCGCGTCCATCGCCTCGTTGGCGAGCCGGTCCGCGTGCTTGTTCTTCTCGCGCGGGATCCACTCGTACGTGACGGCGGACGCCGGAAGGATCCGGGCCGCCTCCGCCGCCAGCGGCTTCATGTCGGGGTGCTTGATCTTCCAGCGGCCCGACATCTGTTCGACGACCAGTTTGGAGTCCATCCGGACGCGCACCCGCAGTGCACCGTCCGCCGATGCGTCCGGCACCAGCGCCTTCGCGGCCTTCAGGCCCGCGATGAGGCCCTTGTACTCGGCCACGTTGTTCGTCGCGATGCCGATGTACTCGGCGGCCTCGGCGAGCGTCTCCCCCGTGACCGGGTCGATCACGACTGCGCCGTACCCGGCGGGCCCCGGGTTTCCCCGGGAGCCGCCGTCGGCCTCGATGACGAACTGGCGCGGCTCCGTCATTACAGGCCCGATTCCGCCGTACGGACCAGGATGCGGTGGCAGTTCTCGCAGCGCAGCACCGTGTCCGGGGACGCCGCCTTCACGTCGTTGACCTCGGTGATGTTCAGCTCCAGCCGGCAGCCCTCGCAACGGCGCTGGTAGAGCCGGGCAGCGCCGACCCCGCCCGACTGGGCGCGGAGCTTGTCGTACAGCTTGAGGAGGTCGGCCGGTACGGAGGCGGCGACGAGCTCGCGCTCCTTCGTGACGGTCGCGGCCTCCTCGTCGAGCTGCTGCGTCGCGGCGTCCCGGCGGGCGGTCGCGTCGTCGACCTTGGCCTGGACGGCGGAGACCCGTGCGGTCAGCTCGGTCACGCGCTCCTGTGCGGACTCGCGGCGCTCCATGACTTCGAGGACGACGTCCTCCAGGTCACCCTGGCGCTTGGCCAGCGAGGTGATCTCGTGCTGCAGGCTCTCGAGGTCCTTCGGCGAGGTGACCGCGCCGGAGTCCAGGCGCTGCTGGTCGCGGACGGCGCGCTGGCGCACCAGGTCGACGTCCTGCTCCGCCTTGGTCTGCTCGCGGGCGGTGTCGCTCTCCTCGGTCTGCGAGGCGACCAGCAGGTCACGCAGTTGTGCGAGGTCGGCGGTGAGCGAGTCGATCTCGGTGTGCTCGGGCAGCGACTTGCGCTTGTGGGCAAGCTGCGACAGCCGTACGTCGAGGGCCTGGACGTCGAGAAGTCGGATCTGGTCGGCGGGCGCGGCGTTCAGTTGGGGGCTCCAGAAGAGTGGTGGGTGGTCCAGGGGTCGGTGACCTGCTTCGAGACATGGACCCGCAGGTCCCATCCGTGGCGGTCGGAAATCGCGTCGAGCTGCGCCGCGGCCTGCTCGCACCAGGGCCATTCGGTGGCCCAGTGCGCGGCGTCGATCAGGCCGATCGGAGACTGCTGAACGGCCTCGGAGGCCGGGTGGTGGCGCAGATCGGCGGTGAGGAAGGCGTCGACGCCCGCGGCGCGCACGGCGTCGAAGAGGCCGTCGCCGGAGCCGCCGCTGACCGCGACGGTACGCACGAGCGCGTCCGGGTCGCCGGCCATGCGGATGCCCTGCGCGGTGGCGGGCAGCCGCGCGGCGGCGCGGGCCGCGAAGTCGCGGAGGGTCTCGGGGTGGTCGAGTTCGCAGATCCGGCCGAGGCCTCGATGGCCTTTGGAGTCGGCCGGGTCGGGTACGAGGGGGCCGGTGACCCGCAGGTCGAGGGCGCCGGCGAGGGCGTCGGAGACCCCTGGGTCGGCGGTGTCGGCATTGGTGTGCGCGACGTGCAGGGCGATGTCGTGCTTGATGAGGGTGTGCACGACCCGGCCCTTGAAGGTGTCGGCCGCGACCGTCGTCGTACCCCGCAGATAGAGGGGGTGGTGGGTGACGATCAGCTGGGCTCCGAGTCCGACCGCCTCGTCGGCGACCTCCTGGACCGGGTCGACGGCGAAGAGAACACGGTCGACTTCGGCGGCCGGGTTCTCCACGTCTCCGCAGACCGTTCCGACCGCGTCCCATCCTTCGGCCCGCTCGGGAGGCCAGAGGGCGTCGAGCGCGGTGAGGACTTCAGACAGACGGGGCACGGAGGAAAGGCTACCTTCCGTCCGTGCCCCGTTGCCCATGGCGGAGGCGACCTGTGAGGGCCGGGCGACAGCCGGTTACCTGTCGTTACGCGCTGTTCTGCCCGGTCGGCTACGTGACCAGGTCGGCGCGGAGGTCGTCGAGGACCGGGTTCGCCGCGGTGACGCCGAGGCCGAGGTACCAGGTCTCGTCCGGGACGTCCTTCGCCCGGCCCTCCTTGACCGCCTTCAGGGGGAACTGGCCCGCCGCGGCGTCCGTCCCGTACGCGGCCGTCTTCTTCGCCGCGTCGCCAAAATCCTTGCCGCCCGTCGCCACGGCTGCCTTCTTGTCGCCGCCGGCGGACTTGGCCGAGTCGCCCGCCTTTCCGCTGTCGTCACTGCCGCAAGCGACAGGGCGAGGGCGGCGGCCACTGCCAGGCCGACCGCTGCGGTGCTGCGGCGTCGTATGGACATCACGTGGTCACTTGCCCAGTCGAGGGACTCACAGGGAATGCTTAGGGATGCCTAACCTTAGCTACGCGCTTCATCGGCAGCACAACCACCCCTCACCTTCAGGCGAATCCGGGCATCACCACCCATATGTGTGAAGTGGAGGGTCTCGTGTTGTTCGGCAGGAAGTGCGAACACTAGCTTCGGTTGCCGGAGGTGACGAGTCCGTAACGGGATCCCCTCCTGCAAGGAGGGGGCTTACAGCCGAACTGGCTGAGGGCCCGCCGTTACCAGCACCAGCCATCACCACATGGGAGGTGACCAAGGATGGCTACGTTTCACGTAGGACTGAAGACCCACCCACCTGTGCTTCCTCAGCAGTTGGCTCTGGAATTCGAGTCAGCAGACACCCCCCGGATCGGGGACGAAACGGGGCTCGAACACCGCTTTGCGGCACCCGGCGTGGAACATGTGCGAGGGGAGACGCCTGACAGATCACCTGCCGTCGGGCGCGTCACCCCCAACCCCAGGGTTGGGGAGGAGGGCCGTGAGGCCCACCCGGTCGTATTCATCCTGGACAAGTACGGCCAGCCGTTGCAGCCCACCACACCCGCCAGGGCGCGGAAGCTCCTCAAAAAAGGCCGGGCCGTCATCGCCCGACATGCCCCGTTCGTCATCCGCCTGAAGGACCGTACCGCCTCGGCCTCGGAAGTCGAGGGGGTGGAACTGGGCATCGATCCTGGCTCCAAGCACACCGGCATCGCCGTCTTCTCCACCTGTGGTGGGGATCGCCGTGGTCTGTACGCGGTCGAACTCACCCATCGGGGCGGAAGAATCCGCGACAAACTCACCGCCCGATCCGCCCACCGGCGCGGACGGCGTACCCGCAACCTGCGCTACCGCTCACCCCGCTACAACAACCGCACGAAAGCGCCAGGCCGACTCGCCCCGTCCCTGCGCCACCGCGTCGAGACCACCATGTCGTGGACGAACCGGATATCCCGATGGGCCCTCTGGCGCTCGTTAGATGGCGTATTCCCCACGGTGCACACCGCATCCGGCGGCCGTACCAATTGGAACCGGCAACGCACGGGCCTGCCAAAAACCCACACTCTCGACGCCCTCTGCGTAGGCCGCCTCGACACCATCAGCCGTCACCCGTCCAGAACGCTGACCGTGACGGCAACGGGACGTGGTAGCTACGCCCGCACCCGCACCGACAAGTACGGATTCCCCCGTCTGCGGCTGCCACGGAGGAAGCAGTTCTTCGGCTATCAGACCGGAGACCTCGTCCGCGCCGTCGTCCCCACTGGCAAACACGCGGGCACCCACACCGGCCGGATCGCTGTTCGCACCACTGGCAGATTCAACATCCGCACCACTCATGGACTTGTCCAAGGCATCCGGCACCAATACCTCCGGCTTCTCCAACGAGCCGACGGATACAGCTACACCAGCCGGCGCGAAGGCTCCGCCAATCCCGCCTGACCGTCACGACGGATGCACGGAGCATTCCTGCATTCCGCATTCCCCGCACGGCTTCGCTTCCTCCCCAGCTACAACATGGGGTACCCACGAAAGAAGATGCGATGACTGCCTGTGCCACCGAGGGTGAGACCGCGTCGGCGGCCGGGGCCGCCCAAACGGTGGAGCCCGGGTCCGGCAAGCCGGACGAATCCGGAGAGCCTGACGAGATTGGCGAGTTCGGTGGGCCTGCCGTTGGCGGACCCGATGCCCACGGGGCCGCCGTCGGGGCGAACGCGTTCACGATCACCGCGGACGGTTCGTACGCGGCACGGCTCACGGTCGCCCGGGAGGTGGCCGGAGAAGCATCCGGCGGGGGCACTATGGCCTGGTTCCCCGAGCGCTGGACACTCGACGGGCACGAGCCGTACGCCGTGCCACTCCCCCTCAACCAGCCCGAGGAGCCGGACTCCGACGTGCTGCCGCTCGCCGACGGCCGGGTGTTGATCCGGCGGCGGGTGGCGGACCGGCACGCCTTCTCCTTGCTCTACCCGACCGGCCCCGGCACCGGCGAACTGCCCCTCGGCGCCCTCGAGTGCGCCGACGACACCCCCCTGACCCTGTTGCCGCCGTCGCCGGACGGTGCGAGCGCGTACGCACTGTCGGTCGGTGAACGCTCCACCGCCGTCTGGCTGGTGGCGGGCGGGGCGTTCGGGCCGGAACGGGTGGCCGAGGTGCCGGGACGATGCTCCGGCGGGGTCTGGCTGGACCGGGCGGGGCGGATGCTGGCCCTGGACCGGGAGCCTGTGGGCGGCGGTCCGGTGAAGGCGGTCGCCGTGGATCTCAACCGGGGCGGCGAGGTGTCGCCGCTGCTGCAGATCACGCCGGACAGCAACGACCGTCTGCTGCTCGCCGATGCGGACAGCGGGCTGCTGCTGATCCGTTCCGATGCGCCGGGCCACGACCGGCTCGGCTGGGGGGTGCTCGGCAGCTGTCTGCCGGTGCGCTTCCCGGAGTGTCTGCGTCCGGCGGATGTCGCGGTGACGCCGTTCGCCGTACAGCCCGGGCAGATGCTGATGCCGGAGAGCTGTGCGGTGGCGCTGCGGATCGACGGAGCAGCCGGCAGCTGGGTCGGGGTGTGGCGTCCGGCGGGGCGCCGGCTGCACCAACTCGCCGCCCCGGAAGGATGGTTGGCCGGGTCCGGGTTGTGGACCCGGGACGGCTTCCTCAAGCTCCCGTACGCCGGCCGGGACGCGCCGTGCGGGGTGGCCCTGCTGCAGGCGCCGGAGGACGGGGAACGCGGCGCCGGGCCTGCGTGGACGGCGGTCGCGGAAAGCGGTATGCAACCGTCCGCGGCTGCCACGCCTCTTCCCGCGTGCAAGCCGGTTCCACTGGGCCAGGCGCCTCTCGTGGGGCGCACGACACCTGGTTAAATTCTGGGCCGGGGGCAGGGGGCACCCCTACTAGCCGATGCACGCGGTTGCCGACGGTGACCGTGTCGGGTGGTGGTGGCGCGATGGTCCCGGTGACACACACGTAAGCGATCACAACGGGGGACTTCCCACATGTCTGAAGCCCGAACCGACACGACCCAGACGCGCCCGCCGGGGGCGGACGCCGCACGGGCCGACGCCGGCGGCTCCGGAAAGCACCGAGGGGGTGTGTCGATGGAGAGCACGGGCGGGCAGCCGCACGGTCGCCACCGGCGCCCCGCCGAGGGGGGCAGCAGAGCGGCCTGACCGCAACGGAAATCAACGAGGGACCGAGTGAAGGAAGGGCCTCCGCAGCGCTGTTCGGCTGCGGAGGCCCTTCCTTGTGTGCTGCCGCCCGGGGTCAGCCCCGCTTCAGTCCCAGTACCTCCGCCGCCGCGAACGTCTCGTTCGGCGGACGCTCCGCGTAGTACGGGGAAATCAGTTCGTCCAGCTCGTCGAAGGAGAACGTCTCCTTGGACGAGTCGAACTTCGCAGCCACCCGGGGGCGTTCGACGACCGCGACCATCCCGCCGTGCACCACGAGCAGCTGACCGTTGACCCTGGCGGCCGCCGGGGAGGCCAGATAGCCGACCAGCGGGGAGACATGTTCGGGGGCCAGCGCGTCGAGCCGGCCGTCCGTCGGCTCCTCGAATCCCGCGAAGACGTCCTCCGTCATCCGGGTGCGGGCCCGCGGGCAGATGGCGTTGGCCGTGACGCCGTACTTGGCCAGGGCCAGGGCCGTCGAGGTGGTGAGGCCGACGATGCCGCCCTTCGCCGCCGCATAGTTCGGCTGGCCCGCCGAGCCCGCCAGGAACGCTTCCGACGAGGTATTGATGATCCGGCCGTAGACCGGGCCGCCGGACTCCTTGGAGCGGGCGCGCCAGTGGGCCGCGGCGAAGTGCGTGGTGTTGAAGTGGCCCTTGAGATGCACCCGGATGACGGAGTCCCACTCGTCCTCGGTCATCGAGAAGACCATCCGGTCGCGCAGGATGCCCGCGTTGTTGACCAGGATGTCGAGCCTGCCGTACGTGCCGACGGCCAGCTCCACCAGGGCGCGGGCCTGCTCGTGGTCGGAGACGTCGCCGAGGTGGGCGACGGCCCTGCCGCCCGCCGCGCGGATCTCCTCGGCGACCTCCTCGGCGGGGGTCGCGGATGCCTCACCGGAGCCGTCGCGGCCCGGCTGCCCGTAGTCGTTGACGACGACGGCCGCGCCGAGCCCCGCCAGTTCCAGCGCTTCGGCGCGCCCGAGGCCGCGGCCCGCGCCCGTGACGATCGCGGACAGCCCGTCCAGGGGAAGGGGTTGTGACATCGGAATCTCGGAGTCCTCTCGGAAGCGGCGGCGGTCAGAGTTCGATGCAGGTACGGAGGGACTCGCCGGTCCTCATCTGGCCGAGGGCGTCGTTGATCCCGGCCAGCTGCACCCGGTGGGTGATCATCGATTCGAGGTCGATCCGGCCCGCCCGCCAGAGCGCGATGGCCCGTTCGTAGGAGCGGAGCACGTCCCCTCCCCCATACATCGAGGGCAGGATCCGCTTCTCGTCGAAGAACAGCTCGAACATGTTGACCTGGAAGTTGTCGTCCATCGCGCCCGCGCCGACGATGCAGAGCGTTCCGCCGCGCCGGGTGTTCTCGTACGCCGTGCGGGCCGTCGCCGACTTGCCGACGACCTCGAAGACGTAGTCGAAGCCCTCGCCGCCGGTGATCCGCTGCTTGGCGTCGGCGAGCTCGTCGGGCGAGACCGCCTCGGTCGCGCCGAACCGGAGTGCCGCCTCGCGCCGGGACGTGACCGGGTCGACGGCGACGATCTGAGCGGCGCCCTGGACCCTGGCCCCCTGGATGGTGGAGATACCGACGCCGCCGCAGCCGATCACAGCGACCGACGAACCTGCCTGCACCTGCGCGGTGTTGATCGCGGCACCGAGTCCGGTGGTCACCCCGCAGCCGATCAGCGCGGCGATCTCGAACGGCACGTCGTCGGGGATCGGCACCGCACAGCCCGCGTCGACGACGACCTCCTCGGTGAAGGTGCCGGTCCCGGCGAAGCCGAACACATCGCCGCCCGGGCGCTTGAAGTTGGGTGTGCCCGCGTTCATGAACCCGGCCAGGCAGAGCTGTGTCTGGCCGCGCCGGCAGGCGGGACACGCCCCGCAGGCGGGCAGCCAGCAGACCAGCACCCGGTCCCCCGCGCTCAGTCCGGTCACGCCGTCGCCGATGTCGAGGACCTCACCGGCGCCCTCGTGGCCCGGGATGAAGGGGGCGGGTTGCGGCAGCACGCCGCTCATCGCCGAGACGTCGGAGTGGCACAGCCCGGTGGCCCGGATGCGGAGCTTGACCTTGCCCGGGCCGAAGCCCACCGCCTCGACGTCGTCGAGGACTTCCAGTTTGTCCTGACCTATCTCGTGCAGTACGGCTGCGCGCATGGTGCGGCTCCCCTCAGGTCGTTGCGTGATTCAGAAGTGTTCGACGAGCGTGTCGGCCAGGACCGGTGCGTCGTCCCGCTCGACGGCGGTCACGGCCACCTGGACGCGGCCGTCCCCGGCCCACATCCGGATGCGGAGGGTCTCGCCGGGGAAGACCACCCCGGCGAAACGGGTGCTGTATGCGCCGATCCGGGCCACATCACCGTCGAGCAGCGTGTCGGCCACGGCCTTGAGCGTCATGCCGTAGGTACACAGACCGTGCAGGATCGGCCGGTCGAAACCGGCCAGCTCGGCGAACTCGGGGTCGGCGTGCAGCGGGTTCCAGTCCCCGGAGAGCCGGTAGAGCAGCGCCTGGTCCTTCCGGATGGTCCGCTCGACCACCCGGTCGGGTGCCCGGTCGGGGAGCGCGAGCCGCTCGGACGGGCCGCGCTCGCCGCCGAAGCCGCCCTCGCCGCGGACGAAGATCTGGGCGTCGTTGGTCCACAGCGGGCCGTCGTCGTCGGCGGCCTCGGTGCGCAGGACGAGGACGGCCGCCTTGCCCTTGTCGTACACGGCGGCGACCTTCGATGTCTGTACGGCCCTGCCCTTCACCGGGATCGGCCGGTGCACCCGTACGGTCTGTCCGCCGTGGAGCACGGCGGCAAGGTCGACGTCGATCCCGGGCGAGGACAGTCCGCCGACGACGCCCATGCCGGCGCCTGCGACGGTGGCGAAGCTGGGCAGGACATGGAGCCGGGACTCCAGGGTGTAGCGCAGCTCGTCGGGGTCCGTGGCGGGGCTGTGTCTGTCCGGGTTCGTGGCCGCGCCGAGTCCGAGGTGGTAGAGCTGGATGTCCTTGTGGTCCCAGCGTATCTCTGCGGTCCGGGGGTCGGCGGCGATCGCCTTTGCGGCATCAATGGGCATGGGGGAGCTGCTCCTTGATGGTGGGAAGACCTCGGCACGGCCGTCCGCACCGTCGGCCGCACCGAGGTCGTGCGGGACCGGCCGCCACGCCTGTTCTAGAACGCGTTCTAGCCGGTTGGCCCTATGTATAACGCAGCCCCCAGCAGTTGTGAAGACGGCTGACCTATCGTCAGATGCCGTGCCGGGCAGGCGATCAGGCGCCCGCCGGGGGCCGTTCAGGCGCCCACCCGGGCCGTGACATTTGTCATCGCGGAGTCCGTACAAGCGCCTCTGCCGGGGTGCCGGCCCGGCTCCGTACCGTCAGTGTCATGAAAAAGACAACGGGGAGCGGGCCCGCGGTGGTCTTCACCGGGGCAGTCAAGACCTTCGGCCGGGCGGAGCAGACCGTACGGGCCGTCGACGGGATCGATCTGACCGTCGAGCGCGGCGAGACCGTCGCACTGCTCGGCCGCAACGGCGCGGGCAAGTCCACCGCCATCAGTCTGCTGCTCGGTCTGAACGAGCCGGAATCGGGCGGTGTGCAGCTGCTCGGCTCCACCCCCGAGCAGGCGGTACGGGCCGGCCAGGTCGGCGCCATGCTGCAGGACGGGCGGCCGATCCCCGGGGTCACCGTCCGCGAACTGATCAGGTTCGTCGCCTCCACCTACCCCAGCCCGATGCCGGTCCCCGAATCGCTGGCCCTGGCGGGCGTCTCCGCGTACGCCGACCGGCGCATCGACAAGCTCTCCGGCGGGCAGATCCAGCGCGTCCGGTTCGCCGTCGCACTCGCCGGCAACCCGGAGCTGGTCGTCCTGGACGAGCCGACCGCCGCCCTGGACGTCGAGGGCCGGCGGGCGTTCTGGGACTCCATGCGCGCCTACGCCCGGCGCGGCAACACGGTCCTCTTCTCCACGCACTACCTGGAGGAGGCCGACGAGAACGCCGACCGGATCGTCGTCATCGACCACGGCCGGATCGTCGCGGACGGGAGCGCCGACACGATCAGGGGCTCGGCCGGCAGCAGTCTCGTCTCCTTCGACCTGGCGGGCCGGCCGACCGAGGGCCTGGAGCTGCTGCCCGGCGTCGTCACCGTCGAGGTGTCCGGGGACCGGGCGCTGCTGCACACCGACGATTCGGACGCCACTGTCATGGAGTTGGCCCGCCTCGGCGCGATCCGTGGCCTCCAGGTCTCCCGGGCCACGCTGGAGGACGCGTTCCTCGCCCTCACCGCACCGGCCGCCGCAGCACCCGTAACCGATTCCGAGAGGGAGACCGTGTGATGTTCCGCTACATCGTGCTCGAAGTGCGCAGGACCCTGCGTGACGGCTTCTTCCTGATCTTCGGGACCGGGATGCCGGTAATGATGTATCTGCTCTTCACCAATATCGGCGGGGGCGAGGGCGTCGACGGCTGGAAGACGGCCTCGATGGTCGGCATGGCCGCGTACGGTGCGCTGGGCTCCGCCATGTCGATCGGTACGGGGGTCGCCTCCGACAAGACTCTCGGCTGGCTTCAACAGCTGCGGGTCACCCCGCTCGCCCCTTCCCGGGCGGTCGTGGGCCGGGCGATCGGCGGTTCGGTGACCGTCCTGCCGACGATCGTGACGGTGCTGCTCGCCGGCGGGCTGCTCAACGGGGTGCGGCTGGACGCCTGGCAGTGGATCGCACTGGCGCTGCTGCTGTGGATCGGCGCGCTGCCGTTCACCCTGCTCGGCCTCGGCAACGGCTACCGGCTCACCCCGCAGGGCACTGGGGTCGTCAACGTGGCCTGTCTGATGGGCTTCGCAATCGTCGGCGGACTCTGGTTCCCGCTGGACCTGCTTCCCGAATGGCTGCGTTCCATCGGCAGGTTCACGCCCGCCAACCGGTTCGCCGACCTGGGCTGGGCCACCACCGACGGGCACGCGCCCGGCACCGGCACGATCGCCGTGCTCTGCGCGTGGCTCCTGCTGTTCGGTACGTACGCCGTGATCTCGTACCGTCGGTCCGCGAGGACCATGTGACAGGAGTGGACATGCGCAGGAACCGAACGGGTGCGCGGGGGGGTACGTGGCGGGAACGGCGCGTACGGCGACGCGAGAACCGGCGCCCCTGCCCGCCCGGACCGTACTCGCTGCTGCCCTGGCTGCTGATGGGACTCGGCGCCTTCTCCAACCTCTTCCAGGGGAGGGCCCCGAACCCCTGGATCGGCGGCCTCGGGCTGCTTGTCTTCAACTCCCTCTACATCTCTGTGGTGTTCCGGGGGTTCGACAAGAGGAAGCGCGAGAGCCCCGTGTCGTACGTGCTGCTCGCCGTGATGGCCGTGGTCACGTTCGGGCTGGCAATCGGGTACGGCGGCACCTGGCTGCTGTTCTTCCCCCTGCTCTCGTTGGCCTGCGGCGTCATCCTGCGCCACCGGCAGCTGCTGCTCAGCCTGTTGGGCCTCGCGGCCGTCGCCAGCCTCGTCGCCGTCTGGCGCGGGGACAACGCCTCGGACCCGTGGACCATCGGATACGGCACCTTCATCTCGGGCGCGGTGACGGCCGCGATCCTCACCCTGTCGGAGACCGTGATGGAACTGCGGGCCACCCGGCAGGAACTGGCCCGCACGGCCGTGGAGAAGGAACGGCTCCGCTTCTCCCGCGATCTGCACGATCTGCTGGGACACACGCTCTCGGTGATCGTCGTCAAGTCGGAGGCCGCGCGCCGGCTCGCGCCGCGCGACATGGACGCGGCGCTGGCCCAGGTCGCCGACATCGAGTCCGTCGGCCGGCAGGCCCTCACCGAGATACGGGAAGCGGTCACCGGCTACCGCGAGGGGAGCCTGGCCACCGAACTCGACCGGGCCAGGTCCGCGTTGACCGCCGCCGGGATCGAATCGGTGGTCCGCCGCTCGGGACCGCCGCTCACCCCGCAGGCGGAGGCGCTGCTGGGCTGGGTGGTGCGGGAGACGGTGACCAACGTCGTACGCCACAGCGCCGCGACCGCCTGTTCGTTCCTCGTCGACGGCACGGCCGAACGGGTCCGGCTGACCGTCACCGACGACGGCCGCGGACCGGCGGGCCCGCCGCCCGCGCCCGGCGTCGGCGGCACCGGCCTGAAGGGCCTCACCGAACGTCTCGCCGCGGCGGGGGGCTCGCTCACCGCGGGTCCCGGGACGGGCGGCGGTTTCGTGGTCGGCGCGGAGCTGCCGGTGGACACGGTGGACGCCGCCGGAAGTCCCGCCTCACCCCATACGCTGGGCCGGTGAACGAGATGCCCCGAGACCACCGGCTGCACACCGTCAGGGTTCTGCTCGCCGAGGACCAGGGCATGATGCGCGGCGCGCTCGCCCTGCTGCTCGGGCTCGAACCGGACATCGAGGTCGTGGCCCAGGTCGGCGCCGGGGACGAGATCGTGGACGCCGCGCTGCTGTCCCGTCCCGATGTGGCACTCCTCGACATCGAACTCCCGGGCCGCAGCGGACTGGACGCCGCCGCCGACCTGCGCGAGGAGGTGCCGGACTGCCGGGTGCTGATCCTCACCACCTTCGGGCGTCCCGGCTATCTGCGCCGCGCCATGGAGGCGGGCGCGGCGGGGTTCCTGGTCAAGGACGGCCCGGTCGAGGAGCTCGCGGCGGCCATCCGCCGGGTGCTGACTGGCGAGACCGTCATCGACCCCGTCCTCGCCGCGGCCGCCCTGAGCGCGGGCCCCAGCCCGCTCACGGCGCGGGAACGGGACGCGCTGAACGCGTCGGTGGACGGGGCGACGGTCTCCGACATCGCGGCGAAACTGCATCTTTCCGAGTCGACGGTACGTAACTACCTGTCGTCGGCGATCGGGAAGACAGGGACGCGGAACCGCATGGAGGCGGTGCGGGCGGCGCGGCAGCAGGGCTGGCTGTAGGCGGTGTTCGCCGGAGGGGCGCCGGGCGTGGCCGGCGCCCCCCTGCCCTTGGACCGACCGGCAATTGGGGGGTGGGTGAAGGAGCGGGGCTGGGGTGCGTGCATCGCAAGGCGGAGAATTGAGCCATGGCGAATGGGGCCTCCCCTGCTCGAGCGAAGCCGAGAGCTCGGGGAACATGGTGATGGACGACAACGCCGCGAGGTGCGTGCCCCAGCCCCGTGACGCCGCCCCCCAATTGCCGGCCGGTCTTAATCACCGGACGGGCTCGAGATGCCCGACGGGCTCGACGCGCGGGACGGAGTCGACGGGCTTGACGTGGCCGACGGGCCGGACCTTCCGGAGCGCGACGAGCGGTGGCGCGGCAGCCACAGGGCCATCAGCAGCAGTCCGCCCAGCAGTACCGTGCCGGCTGTCCGGAACGCCAGCGCGAACCCTGCGGTCAGCTCCTCCGCCCCGGTGCCGCCCCCGGTCCGTGCCGCCGCGACCGTGGAGAGCACGGCGAGACCCAGCGCACCGCCCATCGTGCGCGAGGTGTTGACCAGCCCGGAGACCAGACCGGCGTCCCCGGGCGCCGCGCCCGCGGTGGCGAGGGAGGCGAGCGGGGTGGACGCGAACCCCGCACCGGCCATCATCAGGATGCCGGGCCCGCAGATCGACGTGAAGTACGAGCCGTCCACGCCCATCGTGGACTGCCAGCCGAAGCCCGTGGCAGTGATCGCCAGACCGATCAGGACGAGGTTCTTCGCGCCGACCCGTGCCATGATCCGCGGCGCGAACGTCGAGCCGAGCACGACCGCCAACGAGGTGGGCAGCAGGGCCAATCCGGCCTGCGTCGGCGTGTAGTCCAGCACCGACTGTGCGTACACGGTCATGAAGTACCACATCGAGAACGTCGCGGAACCCATCACGATCATCGCCACGTTCGCCGCCGCCACCGCCCGTGTGCCCAGCACCCTGAGCGGCATCAGCGGCACCGCCGTCCGCGCCTCCACCAGGACGAAGAGGCCCAGCAGCGCCACCCCGTCGAGCAGCGGCACCAGGGTGGCCGCAGCCGTCCAGCCCTCCTGCTCGGTCTGCACGATGCCGTACGAGACCGTGGCCAGCCCCACCGTGACGAGCACCGCGCCCAGCAGGTCGATACGGTGCCGCCCGCCCGCCCGGCTCTCAGCGAGCCAGACCGTGGCGCCGATCAGGACGAGCACGCCGAACGGCACATTGATCAGAAGCACCCAGCGCCAGGAGAGGAGGTCGGTGAGCGCCCCGCCGACCAGTCCGCCGGCCGCGCCGCCTCCGGCGCCGACGGCCATCCACGTGCCGATCGCCCTGGTCCTGGCCGGGCCCTCAGGAACCGCGGCGGTGAGAAGCGTGAGGGTCGCGGGAGACAGCACGGCGGCGCCGAGCCCCTGCGCGGCACGGGCGGCGAGCAGCTGCCAGCCCTCCTGGGCGAACCCGCCGGCGAGCGAGGCGGCGGTGAACAGGCCGAGCCCGACCAGGAACATCCGCTTGCGGCCGTATATGTCGGCGGCGCGCCCGCCGAGGAGCATGAACCCGGCGAACGCGATCGCGTACGCGTTGAGGACCCACTGCAACTGACTGGCACTCAGCCCCAGGTCGGACCGCATGGACGGCAGCGCCACATTGACGACGGACACGTCGAGGATGACGAGGAACTGGCCGATGCAGGCGGCGATTACCACCGCCCAGGTGCGGGATTTCTGCCGGATCTGCAGGGGCGTGGGCGTCGTGACGTCAACCATGAGGGTCATACTCGCAGGCGCCCTGCGCCCCGTACATCGGTATACGGCCGGGCACCCGGCTCTGCCTATCGGCGCAGGAGCGTGACGACCGCCGCGCCGCCGAGCCCAATGTTGTGGGCGAGTCCGACCCGGGCACCGGGCACCTGCCGGTCGCCCGCCTCGCCGCGCAGCTGCCAGGTGAGTTCGGCGGCCTGGGCGATGCCGGTGGCGCCGAGCGGGTGGCCCTTGGAGATCAGGCCGCCGGACGGGTTGACCACCCAGCGGCCGCCGTAGGTGGTCGCCCCGGACTCGACGAGCTTGCCGGACTCGCCCTCGCCGCACAGGCCGAGCGCCTCGTAGGTGAGGAGTTCGTTGATGGAGAAGCAGTCGTGCAGCTCGATGACGTCGAGGTCCGCGGCCGAGAGCCCCGAGGTGTCGTACACCTGCCGGGCGGCGGCGCGTGACATGGGCAGTCCGACGGCGTCGATGCAGGTGCCGGAGGCGAAGGACTCTGCGGTGTCGGTCGTCATGGCCTGGGCGGCGATCTCGACCGCCCTGTCCTCCAGCCCGTGGCTCCCGACGAAGCGTTCCGACACGACGACGGCTGCGGCCGCCCCGTCGGAGGTGGGCGAGCACTGGAGTTTGGTCAGCGGGCGGTGGATGGTCCTGGCGGCGAGGATCTCGTCGACCGTGTACGCGTTCTGGAACTGGGCGTACGGGTTGTTCACCGAGTGCCGGTGGTTCTTGGCGCCGACCGCCGCGAGCTGCGCCTCGGTCGTCCCGTACCGCTCCATGTGTTCGCGGGCCGCGTTGCCGAAGATCTGGGCGGTGGGCGGGGACATCTCGAAGCCGTGGGCGGCGGCCATGATCCCGTAGTGCCGGGCGACGGGCGAGGTCCTGAAGTCCGCTCCGCCGTCGGACCCGCTCCCCAGCGACCCGCGCGTCATCTTCTCGAAGCCGAGCGCGAGGACGCAGTCGCTGATGCCGCCCTCGACGAACTGCCGGGCCAGCATCAGCGCGGTGGAGCCGGTGGCGCAGTTGTTGTTGACGTTGTAGACGGGTACGCCGGTCAGTCCGAGCTCGTATGCGGCGAGCTGGCCGGCTGTGGAGGCCTGGAAGCAGTAGCCGACGGGGACCTGCTGCACCTCCTCGTAGGCGACCGAGGCGTCGGCGAGCGCGGCGTTCCCCGCCTCCTTCGCCATGTCCCAGTACTGCCAGTCGCGTGTCTCCGGCTTCTCGAACTTCGTCATCCCGACACCGACGATGTACGCCTTCATGGAGAGGTCACGTCCCTTCAGTCACGCGGGAGGCCGAGAATGCGCTCGGCGACGACATTGAGCTGAACCTGGGTGGTGCCGCCCGCGATGGTCAGACAGCGGGACATCAGAAATCCGTGCAGGGCCCGATCCCCGGGACCTTCTGCGGTCGCGCCCGCCGGTCCGAGCAGTTCCAGGGCGAGTTCGGCGACCTTCTGCTGGTGGGTGGTCCGGACGAGCTTGCGTACCGAGGCTCCGGCGCCCGGCTCCAGTCCGGACACCTGCTGCAGGGTGGTCCGCAGTCCGATGCAGGCGAGCGCGTGCGCCTCGGCGGCGAGGGCGCCGATCCGCGCCCGGTAGGCGCCGTCGAGATCG
Source organism: Streptomyces sp. NBC_00873 (assembly GCF_045207415.1). Classification (NCBI taxonomy): domain Bacteria; kingdom Bacillati; phylum Actinomycetota; class Actinomycetes; order Kitasatosporales; family Streptomycetaceae; genus Streptomyces; species Streptomyces sp. NBC_00873. The sequence goes on along the minus strand of NZ_CP108803.1, from coordinate 6,488,522 downwards.
CCGGAGCGGGCGACGAACGCTTCCAGTCCGGTGTCGAAGGTCATCCGGTCGGCCATGTGGACGCGTTCGTTGCCGAGGGTGTTGCGGGCGACCCGCCAGCCGTCTCCCACGTCGCCGACGACGGCGTCGGCGGGCAGCAGGACGTCGTCGAAGTACACCTCGTTGAAGAGGGAGTCGCCGGTGATCTCCCTCAGCGGGCGGATGTCGATGCCTTCGGTGTTCTTCATGTCGACGAGGAAGTAGCTGAGCCCCTGGTGCTTGGGGGCGTCCGGGTCGGTCCTGGCGAGCAGGATGCCGTGATCGGCCCACTGGGCGGCGCTCGTCCATACCTTCTGGCCGTTGATCCGCCAGCCCTCGGCGGTCCGCTCGGCCTTCGTGCGGAGCGAGGCGAGGTCGGAGCCGGCGCCGGGCTCGGAGAACAACTGACACCAGAGGAGTTCGCCGCGCAGGGTGGGCATGAGGTAGCGGTCCTGCTGGTCCGGTGTCCCGTACGCGAGGAGCGACGGCACCACCCAGGTGGCGATCCCCAGGTCGCTCACCTTCACTCCCTGCTCCTTCAACTCCTGCTGCACGGCGAGCTGGTGGAGGGGTCCGGCGTCCAGACCGTAGGGGGCGGGCAGATGCGGGGCGGCGTAGCCGGTCGGGGCGAGGACGCGGCGGGCGGCCTTCGGGTCGAGCCCCTGGGCGGCGGCGAGGGCCTCTCGCGCCTCGGCGCGATGACGGTCGGCCTCGGCGGGGAGTTCGAGGGCGAGTTCGCGGCGCGCTCCGCCCTCGGCCAGCCGGAGGGCCCGCAGCCGGTGGACGTCCCCCGCCCCCAGCAACTGCCGTGCCACGAGCGCCCGGCGCAGATGGAGGTGGGCGTCGTGCTCCCAGGTGAAGCCGATGCCGCCGAGGACCTGGATGCAGTCCTTGGCGCAGCTGTACGCGGCGTCGAGCGAGGTGCCCGCGGCGAGGGCGGCGACCAGTCCCCGTACCTCCGGGGCTTCGCCCGCCGCGCGGGCGGCGTCCCACACCAGGGCGCGGGCCTGTTCGACGCGGACGAGCATGTCGGCGCAGAGATGCTTGATGCCCTGGAACTGCCCGATGGGACGGCCGAACTGTTCGCGGACCCTGGCGTACGCGACGGCGCTGTCCAGCGCCCGGGAGGCGGTGCCGCACGCCTCGGCGGCGAGGAGGACGGCGGCGAGATCGCGGACGGCCGCGGAGTCGATCCGTAGGGCACGGTCCGCGGGTACGAGTACGCCGTCGGCCCGGACCTCGGCCGTGGGGCGGGTCGGGTCGGCGCCGCGGTGCGGGCGCACGGTGAGCCCCTCGGCGGCGGTGTCGACGGCGAACCAGAGGGTGCCGACGGTCGATTCGGCGGGGAGCAGGAGCAGGTCGGCGTCGGCACCGGAGAGCACGGGTGGAGCCGTGCCGTCGAGGAGGTGACCGTCCTCGCCCTCCACAACGGTGAGGGTGCCGGGGCCGAGGGCGACGGCGCCGATGCGGGTACCGGCGGCGAGGGCGCCCAGCAGGTCGCTCCCGCCCGCGTTGCCCAGCACCGCCGAGGCGAGCGCGTTCGCCAGGTACGGGCCGGGGAGCGCGGCCCGTCCCGCCTCCTCCAGAACCACGGCGAGGTCGAGGAGTGTGCCGCCTGCTCCGCCGTGCTCCTCGGGCAGATGGATGCCGAGCAGCCCCTGCTCGCCGAGACCGTCCCAGTAGCCGGGGCGCACGCCGGGTGCGGAAGGGGCGCTCGCGTCGAGGAGCTTGCGGATCTCGTCCGGGGGTACGGCACGCGCCAGCCATCCCCGTACGGCCTGCGCCAACTCCCGCTGTTCCTGGGTGATTCCGATGCCCATGTACGGATCCTCACCGGTCGCGGCCACTGGAACGGCACAAGATTAGAACACGTTCCAATCTGACGGAAGGTCAGATGGTCGAACGGTTCCGGCCAAGTACCGCGCCATGTCCTGTTGGTACCGCGTTCACCGGAATACCCCGGACCTCCGGAAGCGTTCAGCGTGCACACAGTTGGCGGTCGGTGCTGCCCGCCGCCGGACCCGCACTCCGCCCTCACCCCCTTCCTTCCGCTGCCCGGAGGCCGCACGTATGCCACAGACGACGAACGATCAGCACGCCGAGGAGCAGCAGCTCCCCGATCCGCGGAAGCAACGTGCGGGCGGCGGTGTCGTCCCCGTACTCGCCTTCGCGGGTATCACCGTCGCGGTGATGCAGACCCTGCTCGTCCCCGTCATCAAGGACCTGCCCGCCCTCCTTCACACCGATCCGTCCAACGCCACCTGGGTGATGACCGCGACACTGCTCGCCGGGGCCGTCGCCACGCCGATCATGGGCCGGCTCGGCGACCTCCACGGCAAGCGGAGGATGCTGCTCGCCAGCCTCGCCGTCATGGTGATCGGCTCGCTGGTCTGCGCCTTCACCGATGAACTCGTCGTCATGATCGTGGGGCGGGCGCTCCAGGGCTTCGCGATGGGCGCCATCCCCCTGGGCATCGGCATCATGCGCGACGAGCTGCCGCGCGAGAAGCTCGGCTCGGCGATGGCGCTGATGAGTTCCTCGATCGGCGTGGGCGGCGGACTCGCGTTGCCCGGCGCCGCGCTGGTCGCGCAGCACGCCGACTGGCACACGCTGTTCTTCGGCGCCGCCGGGCTCGGGGTGCTGTCGATGGCCCTGACCATCCTCGTCGTGCCGGAGACCTCGCTGCGCGCGCCCGGCCGGTTCGATCTGCCGGGTGCGCTCGGGCTCTCGCTCGGTCTGGTCTGTCTGCTGCTGCCGATCACCAAGGGCAGCGACTGGGGCTGGACCTCGGGCACCACGCTCGGTCTGATCGCCGCGTCCCTGCTGATCCTGGTGCTGTGGGGGCTCTTCGAGCTGCGCAGCCCCGCGCCGCTGGTCGACCTGCGGACCTCGGCCCGGCGCGAGGTGCTGCTCACCAACCTCGCCTCGGTGATGGTCGGTGTCGCGTTCTACGCGGTCTCGCTCGTCCTACCGCAGCTGCTGCAGCTGCCGACGTCGACGGGGTACGGCCTGGGGCAGTCGATGGTCGTGGCGGGGCTGTGCGTGGCGCCGCTGGGTCTGACGATGATGTTCGTCGCCCCGCTGTACGCCCGGCTGTCCGCCCGCCGCGGGCCCAAGGTGTCGCTGATGCTCGGCCTGCTGGTCATCGCGATCGGTTACGGGGCGGGGCTCGGTCTGATGAGTGCCGCCTGGCAGACCGTGGTGATCGCGGTGGTGCTCGGGGCCGGTATCGGGCTCGCGTACTCCTCGCTGCCCGCGCTGATCATCGGGGCCGTCGATCCGTCCGAGACGGGTGCGGCCAACGGTCTGAACACCCTGATGCGGTCGATCGGTACGTCGGTGTCGAGTGCCGTGATCGGCATGGTGCTCGCCAACACCTCGGTGCGGATGGGACCGGTGTCGGTTCCCTCGATGGAGGGATTCCGGACCTCCTTCGTGATCGCGACGGGTGCGGTGGTGATCGGTCTGGTGCTGGCCGCGTTCCTGCCTTCGCAGCGCGACGCGATGCGGCCGGTGCTGCTGGCGAGCAGCACGGACGAGGCGGTGCCCGTCCGGGAGGCGTCGCATGCCGCCGCCGGTTCGGGCGGGTTCCGCGGCCGGGTGCTGGATGCGGACGGCACGCCGGTGGCCCGCGCCAACGTCACGCTGATCGACCGGACGGGCCGGCAGGCGGGGCTCACCGTCACGGACGAGGCCGGTCGGTTCGCCCTGACCGCCCCGTCCTCCGGCAGCGGCTTCGTGCTGGCCGGGTCCGCCACCGGGTACGCGCCGCGCGCCTGCCCGGCGGCGTACCCGGCGAGCGGACCGCCCGTCGAGATCGACCTCGTGCTGACGGTCAGCGCACCGGAGCGTCGAACCGCGGTGCCGTCATGAGCAGATGGGAGACGTCCGACCCCACCGGGAGTTCCTGCGGCCCCGCCGACACCTCCGACCGGCCCGTACGGCACGATGAGGCGCCGTTTCATTCCCGTACGACCAGGAGGAACCCCGTGGCCGCCGAGCCCGAGCCGGAGATTCTCGCCGCCTTCCAGGCGGCCAAGGGCTTCATGCCGGTGGTCGAGGGGCTCGCCCTCCACGCGGCCGCCACCGACGCCGCCGCGCTCGGTCTGCCACTGCTGGAGGTCGGGACGTACTGCGGGCGGTCCACGATCCTGCTCGCCGACGTCGCCCGGGCGGCCGGTGTGACCGCACTCACCGTCGACCATCACCGGGGCAGCGAGGAGCAGCAGCCCGGCTGGGAGTACCACGACCCGACCGTCGTGGACCCGGAGGTCGGCCGGATGGACACGCTGCCGACCTTCCGCCGCACGCTGCACGCGGCGGGCCTCGAAGACCGCGTCGTGGCGCTCGTCGGGCGGTCCCCGCAGGTCGCGGCCGTCTGGGGCGGGCAGCTCGGCTTCGTCTTCATCGACGGCGGGCACACCGACGAGCATGCGAACGGTGACTACGAGGGCTGGGCGCCGCATGTCGCCGAGGGCGGGCTGCTCGTGATCCACGACGTGTTCCCCGATCCCGCGCACGGTGGTCAGGCGCCGTACCGGGTGTATCTGCGGGCGCTGGAGTCCGGGGCGTTCACCGAGGTGTCGGTCACGGACTCGCTGCGCGTCCTGCGCCGTACCGGAACGGGGATCTGAGCCGCCGGATAGCATCGCGACGTGCCGTACGACACCAGCGTTTCCCCCACCCCGCGCCCAGCGCGGCGCCGCCGGACCCTGCTCGCCGCTGCCGCGCTGGGCTGCGTGTGCCTGATCGCGGGCTGCGGCGGTGGCAGCGGTGGCGGAGCGGCAGCAGAGCCGCGCGAGGGCGGCGGTGGCACATCGTCCCCGCCGTCCCGGTCGCCTTCGCCTTCGCCCGCGAAGAGCAGTCCGGCGGCGAGGACGGCCTCGGTGCCGCCCTCCCCGTCGAAGTCCGCGAGCCGCACGGTGTCCGGGCCGCTGTCGGGGAAGACGGTCGTGATCGACCCCGGGCACAACCCGCGCAACCACGAGCACACCCGCGAGATCGGCCGCCAGGTGGACATCGGCACCGCGCACAAGGAGTGCGACACCACCGGTACGTCCACCGACTCGGGTTACGCCGAGGCCGAGTTCACCCTCGACGTGTCGCACCGGCTGCGGGCGCTCCTGCAGGCGCAGGGCGCCGAGGTGGTCCTCACGTACGACAACGACCGCCCGTACGGGCCGTGTGTCGACGAGCGCGCCCGGATCGGCAACAACGCCGGGGCCGATGCGGTCGTGTCGGTGCACGCGGACGGTTCCGCGGTCGGCAACCGCGGCTTCCATGTGATCCTTCCCGCACTCGTGCGCGGCGGGGCGGCGGACACCTCGAAAATCGTCGAACCGTCGCGCGATCTCGGCACCCGGATCGCCGGTCTCTTCGTCCGTGCTACCGGAAGTGCGCCTTCCAATTACGTGGGCGGCAATACGGGGTTGGACACCCGCAAGGATCTGGGCGGACTCAATTTGTCCACGGTGCCCAAGGTGTTCATCGAGTGCGGCAATATGCGTGATCCGAAGGATGCCGCCCTGCTCACCAGCGCGGGCTGGCGCCAGAAGGCCGCACAGGGCATTGCGGATGGCATCAGTTCCTACCTGCGCGGGTAAGCACCCTGGTTATGCGGTGGTTGTGCGGTGGTTATGCAGGGTTATTCGGGGGGATGACCGTCCAAGGCCCGGGCCAGGACACAACCCGCCCGGGCAGACGATAGATTCATCCGTACGATGCGGAGCCGCCCCGAGCTTCGCGCCGTGCCCGCCGCACCGGCGGCAGCGACGACCGCCCCGACGAGACGACCGACTAAGGACCTTCACGTGAATATCCGCTCGCTCACTAGAGGCGATGGCGTGGTGATCGGAGCAGCGGTGGTGCTGTTCATCGCCTCTTTCCTCGATTTCTTCTCCTACAACGGCCTCACCGTCGCTGCGCCGAACGCCTGGGACTCGCTGGGCAATGCGATCGGCGTCTACCTGGTCGGGGTGATCGGTGCGGCACTGATCGTGCTCTCCCATTCGCAGCCCCAGCCCCGCAAGGTCGTCGGCCTGGAACTCGGCCAGTTCGGTGTCGCGGCCACGGTCTTCACCGCGTGGAACATCTTCTGGACGATCATCGACCTCGGCCAGGTCGACGCCGGTGCCGGTCTCGTCCTCGGTCTGATCGCCTCGCTCGTGCTGGCCGGCGGCGCGGTCGCCACCCCGCTGGTTCCCGCGCTGAAGGCACCCCTGATGGGCGCCCCGCGCCCGCAGGCCGTGCAGACGCCGTACGGCGGCCAGCCGCAGCCCGGCCAGGGGTACGGCTACCCGGGTGCCCAGCAGCAGCCGTACGGTGCGCAGCCGGGTCAGCCCCAGCCGTACGGTGCCCAGCCGCAGCCCGGTCAGCCCGACCCCGCCCAGGCGCAGGCGCAGCAGGCCCCGCAGGGCGGCGCCGCGCCGGCCGGTGACTTCACGCCGTTCTGGTTCGCCGTGCCGGTGGCCCGTCCGCTGTACGGCGAGGACGGTTCGCCGAGCCCGATCGCCGAACTGGCGCCGGGCACCTGGTACCTCGCGGTCGAGCAGCGCGGTCCGGGCCTCATCGCCCAGACCCAGGACGGCCGTCGTGGTGTTCTGCAGGACACCACGGGCATCCAGCGCGGCTGACAGCACTCCCGCTCCGCGGCCCCTCGCCCCTTCCGGGCGGGGGGCCGCTGCCGTACTCTCCGTCCGTACAAAGCGATCTGATGTTTCGTCAGTTCGATATGGCTGGAGGGACCGGTATGCGGCTCGGACTCGCTCTCGGCTACTGGGGCCGCGGCCCGAACCCCGCCCACCTGAACCTCGCCCGCGAGGCGGAACGGCTGGGCTACGACTCGGTGTGGACGGCGGAGGCCTGGGGCTCCGATGCCTTCACCCCGCTGACCTGGATCGCGGCGCACACCTCCCGCATCCGGCTGGGCACCGGCATCGCGCAGATGGCGGCACGCACCCCGACCGCGACGGCCATGCACGCACTGACCCTCGACCATCTCTCCGGCGGCCGCATGATGCTCGGGCTCGGGCTGTCAGGGCCCCAGGTGGTGGAGGGCTGGTACGGGCGCCCGTTCCCGAAGAGCCCGCTGACCGCCACCCGCGAGTACGTCGAGGTCATCCGGCAAGTGCTGAGGCGCGAGGCCCCTGTTGAGCTGGACGGGCGGTTCCACTCGCATCCGTACACCGGTCCGGACGCGACCGGGCTCGGCAAACCGCTGAAGCCGATCACCCATCCGCTGCGGGCCGGGATGCCCGTACTGCTGGGCGCCGAAGGCCCGAAGAACATCGCGCAGACGACCCGGATCGCGGACGGCTGGCTGCCGTTGTACTGGTCGCCGCTGCGGACCGATGTGTACGAGGCGTCGCTGACCGAGCTCCCCGACGGCTTCATGATCGCGCCGATGGCCCGCGCGCACGTCTGTGACGATGTCGCGGAAGGCCTGCTGCCGGTGAAGGCGATGCTCGGCTTCTACATCGGCGGGATGGGACACGCCGCCCGTAACTTCCACGCCGATCTGATGGCACGGATGGGCTTCGAGGAGGAGGCGCGGCGGATCCAGCAGCTGTTCCTGCAAGGCCGCAAGGAGGAGGCGGTGCTGGCCGTGCCGGACGCGTTCGCCGATGAGATCTCGCTCGTCGGCCCGCGTGAACGGATCGCGGAACGGCTGGAGTTGTGGCGGAAGGGCCCGGTCACCGACCTGCTGGTCACGGCACCGGACCCGCACACCCTGCGCGTACTGGCAGACCTCAACAGCGCCTGAGCGCCCGCCTCAGCAAAGCGTCGCCCGCTCCAGCCAGAAGTCCAGCAACTCCCGGTCACCGAGCACCTCGGGCCGCCCGCTGTCCGCGCCCAGCCGCCGGTTGATCAGCAGCATCGGGTCCATCAGCGGCGCGCGCACCTCATGCGGCCGCCTCGCAGCCCGCATCCGGTTATCCGCCGAGCTGGGACGTGGACGGCACCTTGTCCTTCACCTCGGCGCCCGCGCTCTTGCCCGCGTCCTTGATGCCGTTGATGACGTTCTCGAAGGCACTGACGTCCCCCGCGCCCGCCTCGCCCGTGCGGAGCTTGTTCCCGAGCCCCTTGAGCGACTCGATGCCCGCCGTCAGTGGCGCGACCGCCTTCGACAGCAGCGGATCGCCCTTGGCGTTCTCCGCCGCCGCCTTGAGCCGGTTGTACGCGAACCCGCCCGCGAGCCCCGCCTTGACCAGTGCGGACTTCCGCCCGTCGGCGCCCTTCTTGAACTTGCCCGCACGGTACGGCTTCACGATCCACTGATACGTGGCACCCGCTGCGAGCCCCGCGTTGGCGACGAACCGCGTCTTCGCGAGCTTCTGCTTCTCCGGCGACGCCGTACCGCTCGGAGACGGAGAGGAGCTCGAACTGCTGCCGGAGCCGCCGCCGCACGCGGTGGCGCCCACCAGCACCGTGCAGGACAGCAGCAACGCCACGAACAGACGGCGGAGCGGTACGGAACTGGGCACAGCGGGCCTCCCTGGACGGGCACACGGCGAGTTCTGCGGTGAGTGACGCGGATCCGGCACCCCCGGCCAGGTTCATCCCGGCCCGGGTGCCGCGCCACTCAGGAGGCGCCGTCCGGGTTTCGGGCTACGGAAAGCGGCAACCCGGTGCTCATGTCTCCTGGAAAGGCACGAGAAGCAGCACCGCCCCCGACGAGGACGCGCTCAGTGGTCCGAGCGGACCATCAGGTGCGCGAAGCCTCGCCGCAGCAGTCCGGCTCCAGCCCCTTCGGCAGCCGTTCGCCGCTGAAGACCGCTGTGGTCGCCTCGTCGCCCCCCAGAGCGGCCACCGCGAGCAGCAGCGAGCCGGCGGTCCAGGTGGTGTGCTCCTCCGGCCAGAACGCCCGGTTGCCCGCGAAGACGTAACCGGTCCAGTACATGCCGCCCTCGGCGCGCAGGTGCTGGATGGACTGGAGAATCTCCAGCGCCCGGTCGGACTCGCCCATCACCCAGAGCGTCAGGGCGAGTTCGCAGCTCTCCCCTCCCGTCACCCAGGGGTTGGGCAGCACACAGCGCACCCCGAGGCCGGGGACGACGAAGCGGTCCCAGGCTGCCTCGATCCGTTCCTTGGCGGCTGTTCCGGTGAGCGCGCCGCCGAGGACCGGGTAGTACCAGTCCATCGAGTAGTGACTCTTGTCGAGGAAGCGCTCGGGGTGGTTGCGGATCGCGTGCGCGAGCGCACCGGTCGCCAACTCCCAGTCGGGCTGCGGCTCTTCGCGCTGTTCGGCAATGGCGAGTGCACAGCGCAACGCCTGGTGGATGGAGGAGCAGCCGGTCAGCAGGGCGTCGTCGACCGGGGTGCCGTCGGGTTCGCGCTTCCAGCCGATCTGCCCGCCGGGCTGCTGGAGCCGCAGGACGAATTCGACGGCCGCGCAGACGGTCGGCCACATCCGGTCGATGAACGCGTCGTCGCCGGTGGCGAGGTAGTGGTGCCAGACGCCGACCGCCACGTACGCGCAGAAGTTGGACTCCAGGCCCCGGTCGGTCGGCCGGTCCGGGTCGCCGTCGTGGTAGGCGGCGTACCAGGAGCCGTCCTCGTTCTGGTGCCGGGCCAGCCAGTCGTAGGCGCGTTCCGCCGCGGCGTGCTCACCCGCGGCGTCGAGGGCCATGGCGGCCTCGGTGTGGTCCCACGGGTCGAGGTGGTGACCGCGGAACCAGGGCAGCGCGCCGTCCTCGCACTGCACGGCGAGCAGCGCGGCGACGGTCTCGGTGGCCTGCTCGGCGGTGAGCACCCCGGGCAGTACGAGGTGTTCGGTCTGCTCGGGAGTGGTCACGCCTCGGCCTTCGAAAGGTCGTCCGCGACGGCGGCCCTGGGCAGGTGCGGCTTGGTGGCGTAGGCGACGAAGCTCTTGCCGACGACCGGGTTGAGCAGTTGCTCGGCGACCCGGGTGGCGGCCGGCTTCTTCATGATGTCCCAGACCAGCAGCTTGTGGTACGCGCGGACCGGGAGCGCTGCGTCCTTGCCGTCGCGGCCGACTCCGAACGCGCACTTGAGCCACCAGTACGGCGAGTGCAGGGCGTGGGCGTGGTGGGTGCCGTACGGCTTGAGACCGGCGCCTCGGATCTTGCCCAGGAGTTCATCGGCCTTGTAGATGCGGATGTGGCCGCCCTCGACCTCGTGGTACGCGTCGGAGAGCGTCCAGCAGATCTTCTCGGGGCCGTACCGCGGCACGGTGATGGCAATCCGGCCGCCGGGCTTGAGGACCCGGACCATCTCGGCGAGCACGCCCTTGTCGTCGGGGATGTGCTCCATCACCTCGGAGATGATGACGACGTCGAAGGACTCGTCGGGGAACGGCAGGTTGAGCGCGTCGCCCTCCATCGCGGTGGCGGTGGCACCCTCGGGGGCCTCGCCGGCCTCCTTCATCGCCGCGAACCACTTCGCGACCTCGCGGATCTCCTCGCCGTTCCGGTCGAGTGCCACCACCTGGGCGCCGCGCCGGTAGCACTCGAAGGCGTGGCGTCCGGCGCCGCAGCCCAGATCGAGCACTCGGTCGCCTGCGGCGAGCGGGAAGCGGGTGAAGTCCACGGTCAGCACGAATGCCTGCTTTCGCGGTCGGGGGTCGAGGGGGGTCAGGGAGCCGGGGCGGCGAGGACGGGCGTCGGGGTCACCGACGGCCGCCGGCGTGCGTGGTGGCGGCGCGGGCGGCAATCGCCTGCCGGTAGAGCTCCGCGGTGCCGATGGCCGCCTGCTTCCAGGTGAACCGGGACAGCACTCGTTCGCGGCCCGCGGCGCCGAGCCGGGCCCGCAGTTCCGGGTCGCCCAGCAGCCGGGCGAGTGCGGCGGCCAGCGCCCCGGCGTCGGCGGGCGGCACGGCCAGGCAGGTCTCGCCGTCCGGGCCGGCCACCTCGGGGATCGCACCGCCGGTGGTGGCGACGAGCGGGGTGCCGGTGGCCATGGCCTCGGCGGCGGGCAGCGAGAACCCCTCGTACAACGACGGGACACAGGCGATCTCGGCGCTCCGCACCAGGTCGACGAGTTCGGTGTCGCTGATGCCCTTGACGAACTCGACGGCTCCCTGGAGTCCGTACCGCTCGATGGCCTGCGCGACCGGTCCGTCCTCGGCCCGCTTGCCGACGACCACGAGGTGCGCCTGCGGGTTCTCGGTACGGAGCTTGGCGAGCGCCTCGACGAGGTGGACGAGGCCCTTCAGCGGGACGTCGGCACTGGAGGTGGTGACGATCCGGCCCGGCACCTCGGCGGTCTTCGGGTCGGGCGACCACAGGTCGGTGTCCGCACCGATGTGCACGACATGGATCCGGTCCTGCCGCACCCCGAGGTGGTCGACGATCTCCAGCTTGGAGGAGCCGGAGACGGTGAGGACCGACGGCAGCCGGCGCGCGACCCGCTTCTGCATGCGGGTGAAGGCGTACCAGCGGCGCACGGAGGCGCGGCGGCGACGGCTGCCGGCGGCGTCCAGTTCCAGCTGCCGGTCGACGGTGATGGGGTGGTGGATGGTGGTGACGAGCGGAGCGCCGAGATCCGCCAACAGCCCGTACCCGAGGGTCTGGTTGTCGTGAATGACGTCGAACTCGCCGCGGCGGGCGGCGAGATGGCGGCGGGCGCGGAGGCTGAAGGTGAGCGGTTCCGGGAAACCGCCGGTCCACATGGTGGCGACCTCGGCGGCGTCGATCCAGTCCCGGTACTCCCCGCGCGCGGGGGTGCGGAACGGGTCGGGCTGGCGATAGAGGTCCAGGCTCGGCAACTCGGTGAGCGGGACGCCCTCGTCGAGTACGGGATAGGGCTGGGCGCCGATCACTTCGACGCTGTGGCCGAGGCGGGCGAGCTCGCGGCCGAGGTGGCGTACGTAGACACCTTGACCGCCGCAGAACGGGTTGCCCTTGTAGGTGAGAAGTGCGATGCGCAGGGGTCGCCCGTCGGTGCTGCCCGACACGTGGCCGCCCGCGCGGGGGCCCGCTTCAATGGCCTCAGCGGTCACACTCGGCCCCCTTCTCACTGCGTGTTCGCCGGAGCGTAACCGCTCACGCTAATCTAGAACAAGTTTCAGACTGGATCGTTCAATGAGCTACGAATCTACCGGCAGGTAGCGTCGACGCAACGGCCGGATCAGGTGATTCGCGCCACCACCGGGCACCCTGGCATGCTGTGCGCCGCCGGGGCCCAGACGCCTCCCCCGGTCGCGGACAGAAGCCATGGATGGGGACACATGACAGCGGAAGCCAAGCCGGCATCGCCGCCCCTGACGGAACGGCAGGAGGCCCGCCGTCGTCGCATTCTGCACGCCAGCGCCCAGCTCGCCAGCAGGGGCGGTTTCGAGGCGGTGCAGATGCGTGAGGTGGCGGAGGCCGCCGGGGTCGCCCTGGGCACGCTGTACCGGTACTTCCCCTCCAAGATCCACCTCCTGGTCGCCACCATGCAGGACCAGCTCCAGCACATGCACGGGACGCTGCGCAAGCGCCCCCCGGCCGGGGACGACGCGGCGGCGCGCGTCGCCGACACCCTGATGCGGGCGTTCCGCGCGATGCAGCGCGAACCGCATCTGGCGGATGCGATGGTGCGTGCGCTGACCTTCGCGGACCGCAGCGTCAGTCCCGAAGTGGACACCGTCTCGCGGATCACGACGGCAATCATCCTGGACTCGATAGGGCTCCAGCACCCGACGCCGGAGCAACTGTCGGCGGTCCGCGTCATCGAGCACACCTGGCACTCGGCGCTGATCACCTGGCTGTCGGGGCGGGCGTCGATCGCCCAGGTGAAGATAGACATCGAGACGGTGTGCCGGCTGATCGACGTGACGACGCCGGACGCCCCCTGAGGGCCGGTCGGTCTTAGCCGCGGACAGCCCCTGGCGGACCCACCCCGGGGCGTCACCTGTCGACCACATACCCCTCACATCTCGGTGCCGGGCGCCCTCGAATCTCTCCTAGCATGTACCTGACCAGCACCGATGGAGAGGAAGACATGGCTGACGCGTCAGGTATAGCAGGCGGCACGCCGGGCGGGCAGAACCCGGGTGTCCACCCCGGGACGGCGCCGGGGTACGGCGTTGGCGCCCAGGCCCCTTACGGCTACGGGTACCCCCCGGGCGCCCCCCTGCCCACCGGCAAGGCGACCGCCTCGATGGTGCTCGGCATCGTCGGACTGCTGCTCGTTCCGATCGTGGCGCCCATCATCGCCCTGTGCCTGGGTATCTCGGCCCGCCGCATGGCGGACCGGGGCGAGGGCGGCGCCCGCGGCCAGGCGACCGCCGGAATGGTGATGGGGATCATCGGCTGCGTGTTCGCGGGCTTCGGGTTCGCCGTGGCCACGGTCCAGGCGATCTGGTACTGACGGGACCGCCGCCCAGGCGGTTTCCCCGGCGCCGACGGGGTGTTGACGGGGCGCGTCCTGCGGGCCGCGCCCCCTGCCCCCGGCTCCGGCCCATGTGCGGCCCCCACATGTGCACCGCCTCAGGTGGGGGCCCCTGCACCATGTCGACGGCGGCGCGGGGTTCATACGGTTCGGCGACATCACAGGAATCCCGCCGAGGAGCCGGTCACCATGCGTCGCAGAGCCACAGGCACCGTCCACCACCGCAGATCCCTCTCCGCACTCGCCACGCTGGCCGCCGCCGGCGTCCTGCTGACCGGCTGCACCGCCGCCGGCAAGGCGGGCGAGACGGACACCGCGCCCGGCAAGGGCGCGAAGAACCAGACCGTCGACGTGGGGCTGGTCTACTCCCGGACCGGGCTGCTCGCGGCCTACGGGAAGCAGTACCGCGACGGCTTCATGGCGGGTCTGGACTACGCGACGAAGGGCACCGGCAAGGTGGCCGGGCACCGCATCGAGGTCACCGAGCAGGACGACGCGGGCGACCCCGGCAAGGCGGTCGCCGCGGCGAAGAACCTGATCGGCAAGGGCTACAAGGTACTGGCCGGGACCACGGACTCCGGGGTCGCCCTGCAGATGGCGCCGCTCGCCGCGCAGAACAAAGTGCTGTACGTCAGCGGGCCCGCCGCCACCGACGCCGTGACCGGGATCAACGACTACACGTTCCGCTCCGGCCGGCAGTCCTACCAGGACATCCTCACCGCCGGGGCGATGCTCGGCGGGGCCGAGGGCAAGAAGGTCACCGTGCTGGCCCAGGACTCCACGTTCGGCCAGGCCAACGTCGCCGCGGTGAAGGCCGTGCTCGGCGGCCAGGGCGCGAAGGTGGGTTCCGTGCTGGCCCCGCCGAGCGCCACGGACCTGACCCCGTTCGCCCGGCAGGTGAAGGCCGCCGGTCCCGATCTGGTCTTCGTCGCCTGGGCCGGTTCCACCGCCCCCGCGCTGTGGACCGCCCTGGACCAGCAGGGGGTGCCGAGCGCCTCCAAGGTGGTCACCGGGCTGGCCGGGACCGCCTCGTACCCGGTCTTCGGTGCGGCGGGTTCCAAGGTCTCGTTCCTGGCGCACTACTTCCCCGGCGCGGGCGGCGGCAACGCCGTGGAGAAGGCCATGCTGGACGCGGTGGCCAAGGCGGGCGGCACCCCTGATCTGTTCACCCCCGACGGCTTCACCGCGGCGCAGATGATCGTGCACGCCGTGGAGGAGGGCAGCGCCACCGATCCCGCCGCCATGGCGAAGGCCCTGGAGGGCTGGAGCTTCGACGGGGTGAAGGGCAGGGAGCAGGTCCGCGCCGAGGACCACGCGCTGCTGCAGCCGATGTTCGTGGCGAAGCTGACCGGGAAGGGCGCCACCGCGAAGCCGGCGCTGGTGACCACCGAGCCGATGGACAAGGTGGCGCCGCCCGCGAAGCCCTCGGCGGGCTGACCGGTGGCAGCACCTGACATCACGACGGATCACGGGAGCGCGGCGCACTCCGCCGCCCCCGTGCTTCAACTGGCCGGACTGGGCTGGGGCGTCGGCGGGGCGACCATCGTCGAGGACATCACCCTGGATGTCCGCGAGGGCGAGTTCCTGGCCTTCATCGGCCCCAACGGGGCCGGCAAGACCTCGCTGTTCAATCTGATCAGCGGGCTGACGACGGCCACCTCGGGCACCGTCGCGCTGGACGGTGCGGACCTGACCGGCCGTCCCGCGCACGTCCGGGCCCGGCGCGGGATCGGCCGGACGTTCCAGACGTCCAGCCTCTGGCCGGGGATGAGCGTGGCCGACCACGTCCGACTGGCCGCCCAGGCCGCCGGGGGCGGCTCGTACCGCGTGTGGCGGCGCGCTTCCCCGTACACCGACGAGGTGCGCGGCGTGCTGGAGCGCACCGGACTCGGCCACCGCGCGCGGGCGCTGGCGTCCGAGCTGTCGCACGGCGAGAAACGGAAGCTGGAACTGGCGGTGCTGCTCGTGGGCGAGCCGCGGCTGATGCTGCTCGACGAACCGATGGCCGGGGTGAGCGCGGAGGAGGTCCCCGCGCTCACCGAACTGATCCGCACCCTGCACCGGGACGAGGGCCGCACCGTCCTCATGGTCGAGCACCACATGGACGTACTGCTGGGGCTGGCCGACCGGCTGGCCGTGATGCACCACGGCCGGCTGCTGGCGCTGGACACCCCCGAGGCCGTGACCGCCGACCCGACCGTGCAGCAGGCCTACCTCGGGGAGGGACTGTGACGACGGAGACCCTGCTCGCCGTACGGGACCTGCGGGTTCTCATCGGCGGACGGCACATCCTGCACGGCGTGGACCTCGATGTCGCCCGCCACGGGGTGACCGCGCTCCTCGGCCGGAACGGCGCCGGGAAGACCACGACCGTGCGCGGCATCCTCGGCCTCGTCCCGCGCACCGGAAGCGTCCGGCTCGACGGTGAGGAGACCGTGGCGCTGCCCACCCACACGCTGGTGCGGCGGGGCATCGGTTACGCCCCCGAGGACCGCGGCATCTTCGCCGGACTGACCGTGGCGGAGAACCTGCGGCTGGCCGAGCGGCGCGGGGCGGGTGCGCCCGCATACCCCCTCGTCCATGAGCTCTTCCCCGAACTGAAACGCCGGGAGCGCCAGTTGGCCGGGACGCTGTCCGGCGGGCAGCAGCAGATGGTCGCCATCGGACGCACTCTCCTCAATGGAAACCGGCTGATCATCGCGGACGAACCCACCAAGGGTCTGGCGCCCAAGGTGGTCACCGAGGTCGCCGAGGTGCTGGAGCGGGCCGCCGAGGCGGTGCCGGTGCTGCTCGTGGAGCAGAACCTCGCCGTCGTACGGCGCCTCGCCGCGCACTGCACGGTGCTCGCCGACGGCCGGACCGCCCATCAGGGACCGGCCGGTGAGCTGCTGGGCGATGCGGAGGCGGCGCGCCGGCTGCTGGGCGTGGGGCACGGTCCGGCCGCCCACGTGCCTTCCCGGAACGCGGAGGAAGATTCCTGATGTCCACCCTTGTGCTGCTCACCATGACCGGACTCGGTCTGGGGGCGCTCTACTTCCTGATCGCGTCGGGGCTTTCGCTGATCTTCGGTCTGATGGACGTGCTCAACTTCGCGCACGGGGCGCTGCTCTCCATCGGCGCGTACGGCACCTGGTGGGCGGCGTCCGGCAATCTGCCGGGCGCGGGCCCCGGCGGTGCGGGCTTCGTCCTCGCGGTCCTGTTCGGTACGGCGGTGGGCACCGCCGCCGCGGTGCTGCTGGAGCTCACCGTCGTCCGCCCGCTCTACACCCGGCCGCGCGAGCAGGTGCTCGCCACGGTCGGGGTGGGGCTCGCCGTCCCGGCGCTGCTGTCGGGCATCTGGGGTTCGGACGCCCGGACCTTCCCCGGGCCCGAGGCACTGTCCGGCACGTTCTCCCTGGTGGGCGCGGACGTCCCGGTCAACCGGCTGGTGCTGATCGCGGCGGCGGTCGTGGTGCTGATCGCGCTGCGGCTCTTCCTCGGACGGACCCGGCACGGACTGGTCGTACGGGCGGGGGTCGAGGACCGGGCGATGGTGACCGCGCTCGGCATCGACGTCCGCAAGGCGTTCACCCTTGTCTTCGCGATCGGCGGCTCGGCCGCCGCGCTCGGCGGGGCGCTCGGCGGGCTGTACTTCGGCTCGGTCGACCCCCGGCAGGGCACCTCGCTGCTGATTTTCGCGTTCGTCGTGGTCGTCACCGGGGGCATGGGCTCGGTGACCGGCGCCGCCGTGGCGTCCGTCGTGATCGGCCTGGTCCAGCAGTTCGCCAACTACTACACCGCAGCGGGCCTCGGCGACCTGGCCGTCGTCGTCCTGCTCGCCGCGCTGCTGCTCGTACGGCCGCGCGGACTGACCGGGAGGCTCGCGTGAGCACCGTGACCGGGACACCCGACCGCACGAGCGGAACACCGGCGGCACCGTCCGACGCACCGGTGCGCGCGAACACGGCGCGGCTGCTGCGCTGGTGGCCGGCCGTGGTGCTGGTGCTGCTGATCGTCGCGCCGTACAGCGCCCTGCCGTTGCCGGGGCTGCTCGACGGCCCGCTGGGCAGTCCGGGCAGCCTGCAACTCCTCGCCACCTGCCTGTTGTTCGGCGCCCTGGCCACCGGCTACGACCTGCTGCTCGGCCGGACGGGGCTGCTCTCCTTCGGACATGCCCTGTACTTCGCGGCGGGCAGCTACGTCACCAACACCATCATGCTGGAGGCCGGACTGCCGTTCGCCGTCTCCGCGCCGGTCGGCGTCTGCTTCGGGATCGCGCTCGCAGTGGTGCTGGGATCGGTGAGCCTGCGCGTCACCGGCATCGGCTTCTCCATGGTGACGCTGGCCTTCGCCCAGGCGGGCTCGATCCTTGTCTCCCGCAACCCCGGCGGCTTCACCGGCGGCGAGGAGGGCCGGGCCGCGCCCGCCGAACTGCTGCCGTCCGGACTCGTGGGCATCGAGCACACGGCGAACCTGTACTGGGTCGCGCTCGGCTATCTCGTCCTCACCCTGGCCGTCGTCCACTGGGCGGTCCGCTCCCCGACGGGGCGGGTCTGGGAGGGCATCAAGGAGAACGAGCGCCGGGTGGAGGTGCTGGGGCTGAAGCCGTACGGGTTCAAGCTGACGGCGTTCGTCCTGGCCGGTGCGCTGGCCGCGCTCGGCGGGCTCGTCCATCTGCTGCTCACCGGTGGCTCCACCCCGCAGACGACGACGTCGGACTTCACGCTGTCGCTGCTCGTGATGGTGGTGCTCGGTGGCTCGGGCACCCGCTGGGGACCGATGGTCGGCGGCATCCTCTACACATGGGCCGACCACCGGCTCGGCGATCTCGCCGGATCGGGTGCGGTCGCCGACCTTCCCGCGGTACTGCGGGTACCGCTCTCGCAGCCGCTGTTCCTGCTCGGTGCGGTGTTCGTGGCCGTGGTCCATCTCCTGCCGGGCGGGCTGGCACGGCTGCCGTCCCGGATGCGTTCCGTACTCCGTGCGACCAGTGAGGGCGCACCCGCCCGGAAGGAGGACCGGCGCTCATGACCGTGTACGAGGAGATACGTGTCCCGGTGGCCGGGGGCGAGCTGGCCGCGCTGCGCTGGCCGGCCCGGGAGCCCGGTGCGCCGGTGGTCGTGGCCCTGCACGGCATCACGGCCAACGCGCTCTCCTGGGGCACGGTGGCGCGGCTGCTGGCCGGGCAGGTCACGCTGATCGCCCCGGACCTGCGCGGCCGGGCCGGAAGCTCCGGGCTGCCCGGACCGTACGGCATCGCGGCGCACGCCGATGACATCGCGGCCCTGACCGGGGCGCTCGGCCTGGACCGGGTGGTGCTGGCCGGTCACTCGATGGGCGCGTTCGTGGCGGCGCTGGCCGCCGTACGGCATCCGGACCGGTTCGGTCCGCTGCTGCTCGTCGACGGTGGGATCGGCTTCCCCGCCCCTACCCATCTCTCCCCGGACGAACTGATGACGGCGGTGATCGGCCCTGCCATGGACCGGCTGTCGATGATGTTCCCCGACCGGGCCGCCTATCGGGAGTTCTGGCAGGCGCATCCCGCGTTCGCCGGGGACGTCTGGTCGGCCGAGGTGGACGCGTACATCCAGCGCGATCTGACGGGAGACGAACCGGCGATGCACTCGACGTGCCGGATCGAGGCGGTGCGCACCGACGGGATCGGTCTCTTCGACGACGACGTGCTGTCGGCGGTACGGAAGCTGCCGGTGCCGGCGACGCTGCTGTGGGCGGCGCGCGGTCTGATGGACGAGCCGCAGGGACTGTACGACGAGCAGCGGCTGGCGGCCGCCGACCTCTCCGGCACCCTGCTGGAGCCGGTGGCGGTGCCGGACGTCAACCACTACACCGTGCTCACCGGGGACGCCGGTGGACGGGAGATCGCCACACGACTGGTGGCACTCTCGAACATACCGAGCCCGTGCGATGGTTGAGGACGGAGCGGTAGCCGGCCGACCGGCCGGCTACCGCTCCTGGCCGCCCGACAACAGGTTCAGCCGCAGCGCCAGCTGAAGCTCCAGCGCCCGGTCGGGCTCGTTCCAGTCGTGGCCGAGCAGCACCTGGATCCGGTCCAGCCGCTGCACCACCGTGTTGACGTGGACGTGGAGTTCGTCCTTGGCGCGGATGAGGCTGCCGCCGGAGCCGAAGTAGGCGCTCAGTGTGCGTACGAGGTGGGTGCCGCGCTGGGCGTCGTACCGCAGCAGGGGTCCCAGCGTCGCGGTGACGAAGCCGTCGACATCCTGCGCATTGCCCAGCACCACGCCGAGGAAGCCGAGTTCGTCGACACAGGCGCCTTCTCCGGTACGGCCGAGGACGCGCATGGCCCGCAGGCAGCGGGCCGCTTCGGCGTACGCGGCGGCGAGCTGCCGCGGCCCCCGGGCCGGACCGGTGGCGGCCACCGTGACGGGGGCCTGGACCAGCTGGCCGAGCTGGGCGGCCGCCGCCCGCGCCGCGTCCCCCGCATCGGGTCCGGGGTCCGTGTCTCCCCCGCAGCCGATCAACAGCACCACGGTTCCGGCGTGTTCGGCGCTCACGCCGCGGATGTCCCCGCCGAACAGATAGCGCAGGGCAGCGGCGCAGAGCTTCTCCCGGGCGCCCGCCTCCGCCACGAGCAGCAGATGCGGGCGGTCCAGGTCGATGCCGAGGCGGCGGCCGCGTTCGGCCAGTCCGGCGGGGTCGCGGTCCGCGTCGGTCAGCAGATCGCTGATCAGCTCGCCGCGTATCCGGTTCTCGGTCTCGGCGACCGTGCGTCGCAGCAGCAGCAGCAGGCCGGTGACCACGGCGGCGCGTTCGAAGAGCCGCCGGTCCGAGTCGTCGAGCCGGCCGCGCTGGTGCAGGACCAGACTCGCCAGGAGTTCCTGCCCGGCGAGCACGGCGCAGATCCACCGGCCGTCGCGGTGCACGGCGCGCGCTCCGGTACGGGACTCCTCGGCGGTCTCGACCAGCCATCCGGCATCCATGGAGTCGGCGGCGAGCCCCGCGCCGTCGGGCCGGACGGCCGCCAGCGGGCGCCCGCCCGGGTCGTGGATGGTCAGCGGGGAGTCCAGCAGCCCGGCGACGGCCGCCGCGACGTCCTTGACGTCACCTCCGCGCAGCACCAGGTCGGTCAGCCGGTCGTGCGCCTCCTCGGCCCGCTGCATGGCGGCCGAGTGCTCGCGTACCGCCGCATTCGCCTCCGCCAGCTCGGCGTTCGCCCCGGCGAGTTCGGCGAGGGCGGACCGGGTGTCGGCGAGGGCGCGGGCGGTGTCGATCGCGATCGCGGCGTGCGCGGCGAGCGAGCAGAGCAGGGCGACCTCGTCGGGGCTGAAGACGCGGGGTGCGCGGTCGGCGGCGAAGAGGACGCCGATGACCTTCCCCGTACCGCCGCGGCTGGAGCCGAGGAGCAGGGGCACGCCCAGGATGGCGACGAGCCCCTCGTCGAGGACCCCGGCGTTGATGTTGCGGGTGTGGCGGAAGCGGTCGTCGGTGCGGTAGTCGGGGGTGGCGTACGGGCTCGCGGTCTGCGCGACCAGGCCGCCGAGCCCTTCGCCGAGTTCCAGCCGCAGCCGCTGGAAGAGGAGCGACACCGACCCGTCGGTCAC
Source organism: Streptomyces sp. NBC_00873 (assembly GCF_045207415.1). Taxonomy (NCBI): domain Bacteria; kingdom Bacillati; phylum Actinomycetota; class Actinomycetes; order Kitasatosporales; family Streptomycetaceae; genus Streptomyces; species Streptomyces sp. NBC_00873. Next base: position 6,467,613 of record NZ_CP108803.1, on the reverse strand, counting down.
CCGCATGTAGGTGTCCCCTGCCTCCTCGTCGGGGAGCGTGAGATACGCCGTGTCCGTGCCGAGCAGCATCCTGGCCCGCCGGACGATCGCCTTCAGTACGTCGTCCAGATCCCGGGAGGCGGCCAGATCGCCCGCGGTGTCGAAGAGCGCGGTGAGCTGGAGCTCGCGGCGCCGGTGCTGGCGCAGGGCGCCCCTGATCCGCAGGGCGGTGGCAGTGGCCGCCTCCACCTCGGCGAGTTCGCCCGCGGGCACACCGGCCGCCCGCGCCTGGGAGGAGACGGCTCCCAGCGCCTCGGCGGGGGCGTCCTCGGCCAGCAGGTCGAGGAGGAGGCGCAGGTGGGGCGCGGCAGAGGGGGTGGGTGCAGACATGGGCGGCCATCGTTCGTCGGGAGGGGCGGGGAGCCGGGAGGGTCAGTTGGCGGTCCAGCCGCCGTCCATGGAAAGGGAGGTGCCGGTGATGTGTGAGGTACCCGGTCCGCACAGCCAGAGCACCGCCCCGGCGACGTCCTCGGGTTCGATGAGGCGCTTGATGGCACTGCGTTCCAGCATCACCTTGCCCACCACCTCCTCCTCCGTGATGCCGTGGGTACGGGCCTGTGCCGCGATCTGGTTCTCGACCAGGGGCGTGCGTACGTAGCCGGGGTTGACGCAGTTGCTGGTCACTCCGTGCGGTGCTGCTTCCAGGGCGACCACCTTGCTGAGTCCCTCCAGTGCGTGCTTGGCCGATACGTATGCCGATTTGTACGGGCTGGCGCGCAGCCCGTGGACGGACGAGATGTTGACGACGCGCCCCCAGCCGCGTTCGTACATGCCGGGCAGGGTGCGGCGCAAGATGCGGAACGGTGCTTCCACCATGACGCGGTGGATCAGGGCGAAGCGGTCCGGCGGGAATTCGTGCACGGGGGCGACGTGCTGGAGCCCTGCGTTGTTGACCACCAGGTCCGCGTCGTCCGGCAGGGAGTCCACCGCCTCGGGCACGGACAGATCGACGACCCAGGCCGTTCCGCCGATCCGCTCCGCCAGTTCTTCCGCCGCGTCGGCTGCCTTGTCCACGACGTACACATGGGCGCCCGCGGCGGCGAGAGCCTGCGCGCAGGCCTGTCCGATGCCACTCGCCGCACCGGTCACCAGGGCGGTGCGCCCGACGAGGGACCGGTCTGCGGGCGGGGGGACGGTGAGCGGGGCGGGCCCGGGTTCCGGGCGCTGGGGAGTCTCCATGGTCGTCACCGTAAGGAGGCGGAAGCCGACGTCACACGGGGTCGGTGCACACACCGCCGCGGGTCTGCATGGTGCCGGCGTACATGGTGCGGGGCGAGGGGCGGAGGCCGTCAGCGCCTGTCGTCGGGTCCGGTCCGGGCCCGGGCCCGACGACGGGCACTCAGACCGACCGGCAATTGGGGGTGGGTGAAGAGTCCGTCGCGTACCGCCGGCTCGTGCCCCGGTCCGAGGTCAGCCCGCCGCCTCCACCGCCCGTCGTGCCTCGGCCACCACTTCGGGGTCGGTAACGAAGTGGGTGTCCTGATCGGCCGACGCGCCCCCGGCGCCGAGTGGTATCCACTTGCCGCCGCGCCGGGGCAGCGCCCTGGCCTTGGCGGAGAGGTGGACAGCGGCGACGCCGGCTGACGTCAGGGCCGGGATGTCGGCGGGGCGCACGCCGCCGCCGGCCATCACCTGCACCCCGGGTGCGGCGGCGGTCATCGCGGCGATCGCCGCCAGCCCGTCGGCCGCGGCGGGAGCGCCGCCGGAGGTGAGGACCCGGGTGAGTCCGAGTGAAGGCAGCAGTGCGGCGGTGGCCACCGGGTCGGCGGACTGGTCGATGGCGCGGTGCAGGGTGATGTCCACCGGGCGGCCCGGGGCGCGGGCCGCTTCGGCGAGCCGGGCGACCGCCACGGTGTCCAGGGCGCCGTCGACGGTCAGCGCGCCGATCACCACGCCGGAGGCACCGGAGGCGATGACGGACCGCACCTCGGCGGCCATGAGCGCGATCTCCTCCGCGTCATGGACGAAGTCGCCGGGCCGGCACCTGACCAGTACCTGTACCGGCAGCCCTTCCGCGGCGACCGCCTCCACCAGGGCTGCCGACGGGGTCAGGCCGCCCAGCTCCAGGGCGGCGCAGAGTTCGACCCGGTCGGCGCCGTGCTCCCGGGCAGTCCGGGCGCCGGCCGGTGAGGTGACGGCGATCTCCAGGGCGGGGCGCGCGGTCACTCGTCGTCCCCGGTCAGCGGCTGGTCGGAGGCGGAGATGATGCGGGCCGACAGATCCGGGTCGGCCATCTCGCGGTCGAAGGGAAACATCGGGCGGCGGATGCGGTGGTGGCCCAGGCGTACCAGGTTCTGGTCCACACCGCCGGGGGTGAGTGCCATCTTCCACCCGACCGACATGTCGAAGAGTTCGGGCTCCAGGTAGCCGATCTTCACGATCACGATGTCGGCGCCTCGCGGGTCGAGGTCCAGGTCGGTGAAGTCGTGCTCGTGGTGGTAGGGCTTGCGAAGCTCGGTGAGGATCGCGTACACGCTGCCGACCCGGATCACGACCTCGGTCCGGGCGTCGCGGTCGCCGTGCCGGATGGCGTGCACCGTGCCGGTCAGGGTGACCGGGCCCGCGTGCCGGTCGTCCACCTCGGCGCCGGCGGTGACCGTGACGGTGGCGCCGACACCCGCGGCGACGGCGGTCTCGACGGCGGCCGGTCCCGGCACCGAGGCGTAGATGACGGTCGGACCGTCGTCCTTCCGGAACTCCGGGCGGGCCAGCAGCCGGGTCAGGCCCCAGGTCACATCGCCGGCGCCCCCGGCGGTCGGGTTGTCCCCGGTGTCGCTGATGAAGTACGGGCGCTGGTCGGAGTCCAGGGCCTCGTCCAGGATGCCGTCGAAGGTGCCGGTCGGGGCGACGAAGTCGAAGTCGCCGCGGGCCTTCCAGAAGCCCTGGGCCAGGCGCTCGGCACCGGCCGAGACGGCGCCCCGGTCGGTGCCGGTGACCACCACCACGGCGCGGTTGCGCGGTTCGTCGGCCCAGGCGTAGCCGACCCATATCGCGGCGTCGATCACGCCGTCCATGGCCTCGACCTCGTCCACGGCCGCGTACACGCTCCTGGCCGGCTCGATCCGGGTGGAGGTCTGCTCGCCGGCCAGCAGCACCGGCACCGGCACCCAGGCCTTGACCGGGCGGGGCGCGCCGGAGGCCAGCAGGTCCACCAGGTTGCGGACGGCCCGCTCCTTGGTCTCCATGTGGTCCTCGTGCGGGGCCATCCGGTAGCAGGTGATCAGGTCGCTGCCGTGGGCGAGTTCGCGGGAGACGTTGCCGTGCAGGTCCATCGAAGTGGAGATGATCACGTCGGGGCCGACGGTGGCGCGGATGCGCTCCAGCAGCACCGCCTCGGCGTCGTCGATGCCCTCCACGGTCATCGCGCCGTGGATGTCGTACCAGAGGCCGTCCGGCCGGGGCAGCGCGGCGAGCCGTTCGATCAGCTCGTCGGTCAGCTCGGCCCAGGCGGCGGCGGTGACGGTGCCACCCGGCAGCGACTTACCGACCAGGGCGCCGTGCCAGTCGGCCGCCTCGCGCAGTTCCTCACCGGGGGCCAGGAAGGGGTAGCGGTCCAGCACCTCGGCGCCGCGCGAGGGGTGGAAGGCGGCGGCCTGGGTGCGAGCGGGGGAGAAGGTGGACGACTCGATGCCGAGTCCGGCGATGGCTATGACCGGGCGGGCTGCGGCGGTGCGGGATTGCGACATGGCTCCTCGTAGGGGTGGGGCGTCAGACGTGACGGGGTGCTGGGGCGCGGAACCGGTCGGCGGCGCCGGCCTCGCTCAGGGCACGGGCCAGGGCGCGCTGCAGGGCGAACTGCCCGGCGCCGACCAGTCCGGCGTCGGCGCCGAGGCTGGCCCGCTCGATGGTGAGGTGTTCGGTGACGAGCGGGTGGCAGCTCTCGTAGAGCTGGCTGCGCACGGCGGCGACGAACGGTTCCAGGGTGGAGACGATGCCGCCGAGGTAGACGGCGTCCGGATTGAAGAAGTTGACGTTGGCGGCGAGCACTTGGCCGAGGTAGTCGCCGGCCTTGCGGACCGCGCGGGTGGCCAACGGGTCTGCGTCGATGGCGAGTCGGGCCACGTCCTCGGGGCTGCTGACGTCGGCCCCGCGCTCGCGCAGGATGCGGACCAGGGCGGCGCCGGACGCCACGGTTTCCAGGCAGCCGGTGTTGCCGCAGGAGCAGGGGATGTCGGCGCCGGCGTCGATCCGGATGTGGGTGATGTCACCGGCCGCGCCGGTGGCGCCCCGGTAGAGGCGTCCGTCGGCGATGACGCCGGCGCCGATCGCGGAGCCGATCTTCACCATGATCGTCTGCCGGTGCTCGGCGGGCCGTACGGTGTGCTCGCCGACCGCCATGCAATTGGCGTCGTTGTCCACGGCGGCCGGGACGCCGAAGCGTTCCTCCAGCCAGGCGGTGACCGGGAAACGGTTCCAGCCCGGCATCCGCGACGGCCGGACGACCGACCCCGACGCGATGTCCACCGGCCCGGGCAGCGAGAGCCCGACCCCGCGCAGTCGGCCACGTCCGCGCTGCTCGGCCAGCGCCTCCAGGGTCTCGGCGAGCCGGGGCAGAGCCGCCTCGGGGCCGTCGGCGATCTCGAAGGGGACGGTCGAGACATCGGTCAGACCGCCGCCGGGCAGCACCACACCGATCCGGGCGTGCCGGCCGCCGAGGTCGGCGGCGACCGCGAACTCGTCGTTGCTTCCCAGTCTCAGCACTTTGCGGGGGCGCCCGCCGGTGGAGGACTGAGTGCCCTCCTCGGCGATCAGCCCGCGCTCCACCAGATGGGCCACGGTGAGAGAGATGGTGGAGGCCGCAGCCCCCAGCAGTCCGGCGAGTTCGGCGCGTGACGAGGCCTGGCCCGATGCGACGAGTTCCAGGACCCGCGCGGCGAGGGCTGGAGTGCCTTTCGCGGCCCTGCGGTCCCATGCACTTATTTCAGTCATGTACGAAGTAACTTCCGCAACGGTGTGTGTGGCGAAGACGATACGCCCGCGCTCGGCGCGGGGGAACAGCCTCGCGAAGGAAGTAGGCCCTACCTGAAACCTATTTAATCCACCCAAATACCCCCAACGGGGAGGGGTGATCGAGGCGAGTGGACTTTTGTCGGAGGTGCAGTAACTTACTTGTTACTAATTCTTGTTTGTTTCTTCGGTGTGTCCGGCGTTAGCTGTCGTGAACGCAGTGCCGGTCCCGGACATACGGGTCCTTTCACTCTGAGGAGAGTCATGTTCCTTGCTCACACGGCGAACAGCCGCCGCTGGGCCCTTGTCGCGGGCGCCGCTGTCACCGCGGGTGCTCTGCTGACCGGTTGTTCCGGGGGCGGCACCTCGTCGTCGTCCGCCTCCGGCTCGCCGGACACCATCAACTACGCGCTGCCGGCCAACTTCACGCCGAACTGGATCCTCCCGGTCGGCACCGCCGCGCACCTGAACACCAACAACTCCTCCATATCCCAGTCCCTCTGGGAGCCGCTGATCGCGTACGACGGCTCCACCGGCAAGGTCGGCTGGAACAAGGACAACTCGCTCGCCACCGCCGCCGTCTTCGCCAAGGACAGCAAGAGCGTCACGATCACGCTCGGCGACCGGCACTGGAGCGACGGCAAGCAGATCACCTCCCGCGACGTGGAGTTCTGGTTCAACCTGGTCAAGGCCAACAAGGCCGACTGGGCCAGCTACAGCCCGGGCAAGGCGCCGGACAACTGGACCTCGCTGAAGATCGTCGACAACACGCACTTCACCATCACCTTCGACCAGGCGTACAACCAGCAGTGGATGCTCGCCAACGAGTTGAGCATGATCCGCCCGATGCCGCAGCACGTCTGGGACAAGACCAGCGACTCGGGCACGGTGTCGGACCTCGACCGCACCGCCGCGGACGCCAAGAAGGTCTGGGCGTACCTGAACAACACCGCCAAGAAGATCTCCGGTTACGCCACCGACCCGCTCTGGAAGACGGTCAGCGGCCCGTACACCATCAAGTCGTTCTCCACGGCCGGCAAGGTCCAGCTGGTGGCCAACGCCAAGTACGACGGCGGAGGCAAGGCCAACATCAAGACCGTGAACCTGCTGCCGTTCACCACCACGGACGCCGAGGAGAACGCGCTCCGGGCAGGCACGGTCGACTACGGCTACATCAACGCCACCAACCTCAGCCAGGAGTCGTCCTTCGCCGCCAAGGGCTACACGGTGAAGCCGTGGTCCGGCTGGGCCATCACGTACATGCCCTACAACTTCAACAACCCCGCCATGGGCGCGGTGTTCAAGCAGCTCTACGCCCGCCAGGCGATCCAGATGTCGGTGGATCAGACCACCCTCTCCAAGGTCGTCTTCAACGGCACCGCGGTCTCCACCTACGGCCCGATCCCGCAGGGCCAGAGCTCGTCCTTCATCTCGTCGGAGCAGAAGAACAACCCGTACCCGTTCTCCACCGCCAAGGCGAAGCAGCTGCTGACCGGCCACGGCTGGACCGAGCAGAACGGCACCATGGTGTGCACCGCGCCGGGCACCGGCGACAACCAGTGCGGCGCCGGCGTGGACAAGGGCACCAAGTTCCAAATGCAGGTGCTCTCGCAGTCCGGTTCGACCGTGACCGACAACATGATGAGCGCCCTGCAGTCGTCGTTCGCCAAGACCGGCATCGACTTCACCATCAAGACCGCCCCGGTCAACTCGGTCCTCTCGCAGGCCGGCCAGTGCAAGGCCGACCAGGCCGGCTGCAAGTGGCAGCTGTCGTTCTTCGGCACCGCGGGCAGCTGGTACTTCCCGGCCTACCCGAGCGGTGACTCGCTCTTCGCCACCGGCGGCGGCTCCAACTTCGGCAGCTACTCCAACCCCGCCGTGGACAAGCTGGTCACCCAGACGACCACCTCCTCCTCCGACGAGGCGGTGCAGAAGTACAGCGCGGCCCTGGCCAAGGACCTCCCGGTCGTCTGGCTGCCGGAGCCGGACTACCAGGTCTCCGTGATCAAGAAGGGCCTGGGCGGCTTCGCCCAGGACTCGCTCGCCAACTTCCACCCCGCCATGTGGAAGTGGACGACCAAGTGAGCCCGGCCGGTGACCACGCGTACCACTGAGCCGAAGCGACCGGAAAACACATGAGCACTTCCTCGTACCTGATCAGGCGGGTCCTCCAAGCCGTCGTGGTGATCGTCATCGTGACGATCGTGGTCTTCGGTCTGCTGCACGCCCTGCCCGGGGGTCCCGCTCGCGGGATCCTCGGCCCGCAGGCCACAGCGCAGCAGATCGCGTCCTTCAACCACGAGCAGGGCCTCGACAAGCCACTTCCCGTGCAGTACTTCTACTACCTGAACCAGCTGCTGCACGGCGACCTCGGAACCTCGTACACCCTCAATGAGCCGGTCTCCCAGCTCATCACCGAGCGGCTGGCCAAGACCCTGCTCCTCACCGCCCTGTCGGCGATCGTCGGCCTCGTGCTGGCCATCCCGCTGGGCATGTGGCAGGCCGTCCGGCGCAACAAGCCGGTCGACTACGTCATCACCACGCTGAGCTTCATCGCCTACTCCACGCCCGTGTACTTCCTCGGGCTGATCCTGGTGCTGGTGTTCAGCCAGGCGCTGCCGTGGTTCCCGTCCCAGGCCCCGCAGGGGGACACGCTCGCCCAGGTGTTCTCCGAACCGCAGGCGCTGGTGCTGCCGGTCATCGCCGGTGCCGCCTCGATGATCGCGGTGTTCAGCCGCTACATGCGGGCGGCCACCCTGGAGAACCTCTCCGAGGACTACGTCAGGACGGCGCGGGCCGGCGGTTCCCGCTCCCGCGCCATCCTGTGGCGGCATGTGTTCCGCAACTCGCTGACGCCGGTGGTCGCCATGCTCGGCTACTACGTGCCGGTGCTGTTCGGCGGCGCCCTGGTGGTCGAGCAGCTCTTCAACTACCCCGGTATGGGGCTGCTCTTCTGGACCGCCGCGCAGTCCTCCGACTACCCGGTGCTGCTGGGCTGCGTGCTGGTCATCGCGGCCGCCACGGTGGTCGGCACGCTGCTCGCCGACATCGTCCAGCGGATCATCGACCCCCGAGTGAAGGCAGGCCGGGCATGAGCGCCGTCATCCAGCCGGGCCAGGTGCCCGGCACGGCCACCGCCGCCGCCACGGCGTCCGGCTCCCGGCTCGCCGTCCGGCGCTTCCTGCGCAACCGGCTCGCCGTGGTCGGGCTCGGCGTCGTGGTCTTCTTCTTCCTGCTCTGCTTCGTCGGTCCGCTGGTGTACTCCACCGACCAGACCCACACGATGCTCCAGCAGGTCAACCTCGCCCCCAGCGGCTCGCACTGGCTCGGCACCGACGCGGTCGGCCACGACGAGCTGGGCCGGCTGATGTACGGCGGCAAGGTGTCGCTGATCGTCGGCCTCGCCGCAGGCATCCTGGCCACCGTGATCGGCACCCTGTGGGGCGCCGTCGCCGGCTACGCGGGCGGCTGGGTCGACGCGGTCATGATGCGGATCGTGGACGCGGGGATCGCCATCCCGGCGCTCTTCATCCTGCTGGTGGTCTCCGCCATCACCACCCCGGGCCTGACCGGACTGATCGTCATCCTGGGCTTCGTCTCCTGGCTGGTGCCGTCCCGGCTGATCAGGGCCGAGACGCTCACCCTGAAGAACCGCGACTACGTCCTGACCCTGCGGGCCATCGGCGGGACGCACGCCCGGGCGATCACCCGGCACATCCTGCCGAACTCGGTCTCGACCATCATCGTCGCGGCCACCTTCCAGATCGCCGACGCCATCCTGCTGGTCGCCTACGTCTCCTACCTGGGCCTGGGCGTCCAGCCGCCGGCCACCGACTGGGGCGGCATGCTCTCGGCCGGTCTCACCGCCGCCTACTCCGGCTACTGGTGGCTCATCCTGCCGCCGGGCCTGGCCATCATCCTGGTGGTGTGGGCGTTCAACGCGATCGGGGACGGACTCCGCGACGCATTCGACGTGAGGGGACGCGGATGACCGCCACCCAGGGCTCCGCCGCCCCGCAGGCCGGGCCGATTCTCGAACTCGACGACCTCGGTGTCGTCTTCACGACCGAGACCGGCGAGGTGCCGGCCGTCCGGGGTGTCTCCCTGCACGTCCGCCCCGGCGAGACGCTCGCCCTGGTCGGCGAGTCGGGTTCCGGCAAGTCCACCATCGCGCTGGCCGCGATGGGCCTGCTGGCCGGCAACGCCCGTGCCACCGGCAGCGCCACCATCGCCGGCAACCAGGTGGTCGGTGCCCGTGAGGCCGACCTGGCGGCGCTGCGCGGCCGGACCGTCTCCATGGTGTTCCAGGAGCCGGCCACCGCGCTCGACCCGCTCACCCGGATCGGCAGGCAGATCGCCGAGGTGATCCGCAACCACCGCAAGGTGTCCGCCAAGGAAGCCGCCGCCGAAGCCGTCGAACTCCTCCGCAAGGTCGGCATCCCGGAGCCGGAGAGGCGGGCCACCGCCTACCCCTTCCAGCTCTCCGGCGGACAGCGCCAGCGGGTGGTCATCGCCATGGCCATCGCCAACGAACCGGCCCTGCTGATCGCCGACGAGCCGACCACCGCGCTGGACGTCACAGTGCAGGCCGAGATCCTCGACCTGCTGCGCCGGCTCGCCGTCGAGACCGGCACCGGCGTCCTGCTGGTCACCCACAACATGGGCGTGGTCGCGGACTTCGCCGACCGGGTCGCCGTGATGTACCACGGCGAGATCGTGGAGACCGGACCGGTCGAGGACGTACTGCTCCGCCCGTCCCACGAGTACACCGAGCGGCTGCTGGCCGCGGTGCCCCGGCTGTCGGTCGCCGAGGCGGGCCGACCGGCCGCGCCGGCTGCCGCCGTCCGCCCGGACACTGAGCCGGTGGTCGAACTCCGCGACATCTCCGTGGTGTTCGGCCATGGCAAGGGCGCCGTGCGCGCCCTGGACGGGGTCTCGCTCGCCGTCCACGCCGGGGAGACCCTGGGCCTGGTGGGCGAGTCGGGCTCCGGAAAGTCCACCGCGTCCCGGGTCGCGCTCGGTCTGATCCCGCCGAGTTCCGGCACCGTCTCGCTGTTCGGCAACGACCTGGGCCGCACCCGGTCCCGGGCCCGCCGGGCGCTGCGGGCCGGTATCGGCGTGGTCCTCCAGGACCCGGTGGCCTCGCTGGACGCCCGGATGACGGTCGGCGAATGCGTCGCCGAGCCGCTCAGGGTGCACCGCCGCGAGCTCTCCGCCAAGGACCTCCAGAGCAAGGTCGCCGCCGTCCTCGACCGGGTCCGGCTGCCGCGTGAACTCGCCCGGCGCGCCCCCCGGGAGCTGTCCGGCGGTCAGCGCCAGCGGGTCAGCCTGGCCCGCGCCCTGGTCCTGGAGCCCCGGCTGCTGGTCGCCGACGAGCCCACCAGCGCGCTCGACGTGAGCGTGCAGGAGGCGGTGCTCGAAGTGATCTCCGAGCTCCAGCACGAGCTGGGCTTCGCCTGTCTCTTCGTCTCCCACGACCTGGCCGTCGTACAGCACTTCGCGCAGCGCGTCGTGGTGATGCGGGCCGGCCGGATCGAGGAGCAGGGCCCCACCGGGGCAACCCTGCTGCACCCGGAGACCGACTACACCCGCCGGCTGCTGGCCGCCGTGCCGGTGCCCGACCCGGTGATCCAGCGCGGCCGCAGAGCCGAACGTCTGGCCACCCTCGCGGCCGGCCGGACGGAGGCCCAGGTATGAGCTTCCGTGACCGTACGCTCTTCGCCGGAGTGGACATCGGCGGCACCACGACCCAGGTGGTGGTCTGCGCCGAGGACCTGACCGTACTGGACCGCGCGGAGGTGGCGACCCCGGCGGCCGACGGCGGCCGGGCCATGATCGGCGCGGCCCTGGGCGCGCTGGCCCCGCTGCTGGAGCGCACCCCCGGCCGGCTCGCCGGTTGCGGGGTCGGCGCGGCCGGCGTGGTGGACTCCGCCACCGGCCGCATCCTGGTGGCCAGCGACTCCTTCGTCGGCTGGGCCGGCTTCGCGGTGACGGACGCCGTCGAGGAGGCGCTGGGCGTCCCGGCGTTCCTGGACAACGACGTCAACGCCTTCCTCTACGGGGAGGTGTCCGGCGGCGCCGTGCGCGGCGAGTCGGACGTCCTCGGGATGACGCTGGGCACCGGGGTCGGCGGCGCGCTGTGGACCGGCGGCGCGCTGTTCGCCGGGCCGCACGGCGCGGCCGGCGAGATCGGGCACATCCCCGGCTTCGGTGATCTGCTCTGCTCGTGCGGCGGCCGGGGCCATCTGGAGACCCTGGCCTCCGGCCGTTCCATCGGCGCCCGTTACGCGGACCGCACCGGCCGCCGGCTGACCGCCCGCGAGGTCGCACAGGCCGCCGACCACGGTGACCAGGACGCCCTCGCGGTGTACCGGGCCGCCGGTGCCGGGATCGCCCAGGCGATCGTGATGACAGCGGGCGTCGTGGACATCACCACAGTGGTGGTCGGCGGCGGGGTCAGCCACGCTTGGCCCCTGCTGAACCCCCTCATCCTGGCGTCGCTGGCCGCCGACCCGCCGGTCAGCGGCCACCCTGTCCGGCTGGTCAGGGCTGCCCTGGGGGCCGACGCCGTACCGGTCGGCGCCGCGGCACGGGCGCGACAGGAACTCGCGACGAGGATCGAAGTCTGAGGAGACCGGTCGCGGGTCCCGCACCTACGCTCCGATGCTGCCGATCCTGAATACGCTGCGGCATCGGAGCGGAGCACGCGAAGCAGCAGTACGGCTCCGACGGGCGGCGGTTGTACGTCACCGGCCTGTCGGCGGGCGGCGGGATGACCGCAGACCTGCTGGCCGCCTACCCGGACGTGTTCGCGGGCGGTTCCGTGGCCTCCGGCCTGCCCGCCCAGTGCGCCACCAGCCAGGCCGCCGCCTCCGGCGGCCCGACGGTCCCGCATCGGGCCGCACCTCGCGCTCGTGTTCCCGCCGCAGGGCAGAGGCCTCAGTCCTCCGGCGGGAAGACCACCTCGCCCGAATCGGCCAGCGTCAGCGTGATCGCTTCGACGGGACATCCTTCCGCCGCCGCGAGCACCCGCTCATTGGCGTCGGTCTCCGGATCGCCCGGGTGGGACTGACGGGCGGAGTCCAGCCGGAATCCGCCCGGAGCGTGGTTCACGCACATCCCGGAGCCGATGCAGACGCTCCGGTCGACCTCCACATGCCAGCGGTCCCCCATCACGCCTCCTGCGGGCCGGGCTGCGCGGGCCGGTACCCGGCGGGCAGATGGATCATCTTGTGCTCGAAGTACTCGCCGTACCCCTCGGGTCCGAACTCCCGCCCCAGGCCTGAGTTCTTGTAGCCGCCGAACGGCCCGAGCATGTCGAGACTGAAGGTGTTCACGCTGTACGTGCCCGTCCTCACCCGGCGGGCGATGTCGATGCCGCGCTCGGTGTCGGCGGTCCAGACGCTGCCGCTGAGCCCGTACTCGGAGTCGTTGGCGATCTTCACCGCCTCCGCCTCGTCGCCGTAAGGCAGCAGGCAGATGACCGGTCCGAAGATCTCCTCGCGGGCGATGCGCATGGAATTGTCGACGGATCCGAAGAGGGTCGGCTCGACGTACCAGCCGCGTTCCCGGGACGCCGGACGGCCGCCGCCCGTAAGGATCTTGGCGCCTTCCTCCTGGCCGATCCGGATGTAGTCGAGGGAGCGCTGCTGCTGGCGCTGCGCGACCAGGGGGCCGAGTTCGGTGGCGGGGTCGAGCGGGTCACCGACCTTCAGCGCACCCGCTGCGGCGGCGAACGCCTCGGCGGTCTCGTCGTAGCGGGAGCGCGGGACGAGGATGCGGGTCTGGGCGACGCACGCCTGGCCATTGATCATCCAGGCGAACGGGACGATGCCCGCGACGGCCGTGTCCAGATCGGCGTCGGGAAGGATGACAGCGGCGGACTTGCCGCCGAGCTCCAGGGTGACACGGGTGAGGTTCCGGGAGGCGACCTCCATGACCCGGCGGCCCGCCGCGACCGAGCCGGTGAACGACACCTTGTCGACGCCCGGATGGCCGACCAGGTACTCGCTCACCTCACGGTCCGCCGGAAGGATCGACAGCACCCCTTCGGGGAGCCCGGCCCCGGCGGCGATCTCGGCCAGGATGTAGGCGTCCAGGGGCGATTCGGGCGAGACCTTGAGTACGGCGGAGCAGCCTGCCAGGAGCGCGGGCGCGAGCTTGGCGGCGGCGGTGAACTGCGGGACGTTCCACGGCACGACGGCCGCGACCACCCCGACCGGCTCCCGGCGCACCAGCAGCGGCCCGAGGACGCCGTCGCGGCGCTCCTCGTACGGGAAGGTGCGGGCGACGGCGATCGCCGCGTCCCAGACCATCATCGCGGCGAGCGCCTGCACCATCACACTGGAGCTGTACGGGGTTCCGTTCTCGGAGCTGATGACGCGGGCGATCTCCTCGTACCGCACGGCGAACGCGTCCTTGATCCGCGTGATCACCTCGATCCGCTCGTCCAGGGACGCTCGCGGCCAGGGCCCTTCGTCGAAGGCCCGGCGGGCGGCGGCGACGGCCCGGTCCACATCCGCTTCGCAGGCGTGTGGCACCCGGCCGATGACCTGCTCGGTGTGGGGCGATATCACCTCGATGACGTCCCGGCCGAGCGGATCGACCAACTCCCCGCCGATGAACAGTTTTCCGTGTTCCACAAGCTCGGTCATGGCTGCTGCCTCCCGCGACCCGGCACGTACCGACTCCGCACCTGACTCCATAACTGACTCCGCGTCAGAACTGATACCAGTTCCAGTTCCAGGAGTCCACGCATCGGACGTCCCCACGAGACCGGCAGATCCGAGAGGCACCGGCGCCCCGCCCTGGCGATCGCTCCGCGGCGGGGCTCGCGCCACGCCTTTCCCTTCGATCCGCAGCGACCGGGGGAACTGTGGTCCTTCGCTGACCCGTTGATCCGAAGCCGATAGTCGTCCTGGCCTACTACTGGAACGAGTTCTCGTTACAGTGGGCGTGGCGCAGTGCAGCCGCCGGCCGGGACGGGAGAGGGGAAGCCCCATGACACAGGTGACCGAGCACGGCGGCGGCGTGTGGTCCATCAAGGTCCCGATCCCGGACAACCCGCTCGGCCACACCCTGGTGCATGTTCTCGACACCGACCGCGGGCCGGTCCTCGTCGACACCGGCTGGGACGACCCCGACGCCTGGGACACCCTGGTCGCCGGAGTCGCCGCCGTCGGTGTGGACATCGCCGGCATCCACGGCGTGGTCATCACCCACCACCATCCCGACCACCACGGACTCTCCGGACAGGTCCGCGAGGCATCGGGGGCGTGGATCGCGATGCACGCCGCGGACACCGCGATCGTGCGCCGCACCCGCGACTCCGAACCGGCCACCTGGTTGAGCTACCTCGCGGCGAAGCTCGCCGCGGTCGGCGCACCGGAGGAGCACCTCGCCCCACTGCGCGCCGCCCGCACGGGCGGCCGGATGCGCACACTCCCCGGACTGCGCGCCGCCCTCCCGGACCGCGAGATCGTCCCCGGCGAGCTGCTCGACCTCGCCGGCCGGCGGCTCCGGGCGATCTGGACGCCGGGCCACACCCCCGGCCATGTCTGCCTGCACCTGGAGGAGGACCACCCGGCCGATCTGCCCGGCCGCGGCCGTCTCTTCTCCGGCGACCATCTGCTGCCCGGGATCAGCCCCCACATCGGGCTGTACGAGGACCCGGACGACGCGACGGTCACCGACCCCCTGGGCGACTACCTGGACTCGCTGGAGCGCATCGGCCGGCTCGGGGTCGCCGAGGTGCTGCCCGCCCACCAGTACGCGTTCACGGACGCGGCGGGGCGCGTACGGGAACTTCTCGACCATCACGAGGAGCGGCTGACCGGACTGCTCGCCCTGCTCGCCGCCCCGTTGACGCCGTGGCAACTGGCCGAGCGGATGGAGTGGAACCGGCCCTGGGAACAGATCCCGTACGGCTCGCGGAACATCGCCGTCTCCGAGGCGGAGGCGCATGTGCGCCGGCTGGTGAAGCTGGGGCGCGCGGAGGCGGTGCCGGGCAGCGGGCCGGTGACGTACGTCGCTGTGTGAGACAGCCCTCCGCCCGGGGCGAGCGGGCTACGTCCCGGTAGAGTGTGCGAGTCGTCATCATGCCCGTTCAGGGGGAAGCCGGTGCGAATCCGGCACTGACCACGCAACCGTGAGCCGCTGACACAGCGGTGAGTCGGAATGCCCTGTCCGCGGTCGTGACCGGCTCGCGTCACCGGAACCCCGGTGACCGGCACCGTCGAGGAATACGGGGCCGGAGCCTGGTGCCTGAGTGTGCCTGTGCCCGGTTCCGCACCAGGAGAGGCTCAGCCCGCCATGACCGTACGCCGCAGCGCAGCAGCGCTCGCCGCCACCGCCACCGTGCTCTGTGCGGCCGCTGCCCCGGCCGCGGTCGCGGCGCCGTCCCCCTCCCCCACCCCGTCCGTTGCGCTGCCCTCCGGGCTGTACGGCACCAAGGACCCGACGTACGACGGGGTCTGGCGGCAGTCGCTGGCCTTCCTCGCCCAGCGCGTCGAGGGGGTCGTACCCGCGACGAAGTCGGTGGACTGGCTGATCGCCCAGCAGTGCGCGAGCGGCGCCTACGCCTCGTACCGCGCCGATGTCTCCAAGCCGTGCGACGCCAAGACCATGCTGGACACCAATGCGACCGCCGCCGCGGTGCAGGCGCTGGCGGAGGTCGGCGGGCACGGCGACATCGTCAACAACGGCGTCCGCTGGCTGAAGTCCGTCCAGAACGAGGACGGCGGCTGGGGCTACAACGCGGGCTCCCCCAGCGACGCCAACTCCACCTCGATCGTGATCGGCGCGCTGGCCCGGCAGGGCCAGCGGATCGGCGACATGACGAATCCGGGCGGCAAAACCCCGTACGACGCGCTGCTCGCGCTCGCGATCCCGTGCGGCGGCTCGGACGGCGGCGCGTTCGCGTACCAGCCCGACAAGGCCGGGAAGCTCGCCGCGAACGCGGACGCCACCGCCGCCGCCGTGCTCGGCTCGATGGGCAAGGGGCTGGCCGCCGGGGACAACGCCGCGGTCGAGGGCCAGCCGCCGGCCTGCGGGAAGGGCGACGTCGTCAAGCCGGAACAGGCCGCCCGGAACGGCGCCTTCTACCTCGCGGGCGCCCTCGCGAAGAACGGCGACCATCTGAACCTGCCGCCGATGCCGGGCGCCGACGACACCACCCCGCAGCCCGACTTCGGCAACACCGCGGACGCGGTCGTCGCCCTGGCCTCCGCGGGCCACAAGAACAAGGCGGCCGGTGCGGTCGGCTGGCTGCAGAAGAACTCCAGGAGCTGGGCCGAGGAGAGCGGCCCCGCCGCCTATGCCCAGCTGGTCCTGGCCGCGCACGCGACCGGCGCCGACGCCCGCGATTTCGGTGGCGTCGACCTGGTCCGGGAGCTGAACGCGAGCGGTCCCGCGCCCGCCGCCGTCATCACGCCCAGTGCGACCCCGGACGACTTCTCGGCCGAGGACGGCACCAGCGACGACGCCGGTCTCGGGGTGTGGTGGCTGGTCGGTATCGGTCTCGCCGCCGGTGCGGGCATCGGTTTCCTGATCAGCAGCCGCCGGAAGCCCCAGCAGCCGTGAACCGGGCGGGGAATCGTGCGGGGAGCGCGTTCGGCGGAAGGGTGGCCGTCGCGCTGCTGCTGGTGCTCGGCGCCGCTCTGACCGCGCTCGGAGCGGGCACCGCTCATGCGGCCGGCTACCGCTACTGGTCGTTCTGGGAGGGCAAGGGGTCCGGCTGGGCCTACGCCACCCAGGGCCCCTCGCTCGTCCGGCCCGACGACGGGGCGGTGCAGGGCTTCCGGTTCTCCGTGAGCGAGGACTCCCAGGACTCTGCGAAGCCGCGCCGTGCCCCCGACTTCGCGACGGTCTGCGCGGACACTCCCGCCAAGGACGGCACCAAGCGGGTCGCGCTCGTCATCGACCCCGGCACGCCTGCGGACGCCCCGGCCGGGGAGACGCCGCCCGCGCTGCGCACCGCCTGTGCGCAGGTCGCCACCGGGGCGAGCACCGCCGAGGCGCTCGCCTCGGTGGCCAAGCCGCTGCGCTACAGCAGTAACGCCCTGCTCTGCGCGATCTCCGGTTACCCCGCATCGGGCTGCGGCGAGCAGGTCTCCGGCAGCGGGCACACAGCGTCCGCCTCCCCCTCGTCCTCCCACCCCGGGAACGGGCGCAGCGGTCCGTCCACCGGGGTGCTCGTCGGGCTCGGTGCCGTCCTGTTGCTCGGCATCGCCGCCGTCCTGCAGGCCCGCCGCCGGCGCGGATGACCGTCTCCCCCGGCGCGGTCCGGCTCAGCCATGCACTGCGGGCGCCCGCGGCGACCCGCAGCAACGCCCTGCCCGCCGGGGCCTGGTGGCTGTGGGCGCTCGGGCTGGCCACCGCAGCGTCCCGGACCAGCAATCCGCTGCTGCTCGGGCTGCTGGTGGGCGTGGCCGGATATGTCGTGGCGGCGCGCCGGACGGACGCGCCGTGGGCGCGTTCGTACGGGGCGTTCATCAAGATCGGGCTGTTCGTCGTCGCCGTGCGGCTGCTGTTCTCCGTCTTCCTCGGCTCGCCGATCCCCGGTACGCACCTGGTGCTCACCCTTCCCGAAGTCCCGCTGCCGGACTGGGCGCAGGGCGTCAGGATCGGCGGCCGGGTCACCGCCGAGCAGCTGCTCTTCGCGCTGTACGACGGGGCGAAGCTGGCCACGCTGCTGATCTGCATCGGCGCGGCGAACTCGCTCGCCAACCCGGCCCGGCTGCTGAAGTCGCTGCCGGGTGCGCTGTACGAGGCGGGGGTCGCCGTCGTCGTCGCGATGACGTTCGCGCCGAACATGGTCGCCGATGTGGTGCGCCTGCGCACCGCACGCCGGCTGCGGGGCCGACCGACCGGGGGCATCAGGGCCGTTCTGCAGATCGGACTACCGGTGCTGGAGGGTGCGCTGGAGCGGTCGGTGGCGGTGGCGGCGTCGATGGACGCGCGCGGGTACGGGCGTACAGCGCAGGTCCCGCCCGCCGTCCGGCACACCACGAACGTCCTCACCCTCGGCGGTCTGCTGGGGGTCTGCGCCGGTACGTACGGACTGCTGGCCTCGCAGGGTGCGGTCTACGGGCTGCCGCTGCTGCTCGCCGGGCTCGTCGCCGCTGCGGCCGGGCTGCGGCTCGGCGGCGCCCGCTCGGTCCGTACCCGCTACCGGCCCGACCGGTGGGGTGTGCGGGCCTGGTTGGTGGCGGGGTCGGGTGCGGTGGTCGCGGCGGCGATGATCCTGGCGGGCAGCGTCGACCCGGAGGCGCTGCACCCCGGGGTCGTACCCCTGGTCGCGCCGGTGTTCCCGCTGTGGCCCGCCGCCGCGGTGCTGATCGGGCTGCTGCCCGCAGTGGTGGCGCCCGCGCCGCCCCCGGTGGGTGGTCCGGCCGACGCTCCCGTCGCGCACTCCGAGAAGGAGCAGTGATGATCCGGTTCGAGCAGGTCTCGGTGCAGTTCGAGGGCACGGCGCACCCCACCCTGTCCGGCGTCGATCTGACGGTCCCGGAGGGCGAGTTGGTACTGCTCGTCGGCCCGTCGGGGGTCGGCAAGTCGACGCTGCTGGGGGCCGTTTCCGGTCTCGTGCCGCACTTCACGGGCGGCACGCTGCGCGGCCGGGTCACGGTCGACGGCCGCGACACCCGCACCCACAAACCGCGCGAACTCGCCGATCTGGTCGGCACGGTGGGTCAGGACCCGCTCTCCCATTTCGTCACCGACACCGTCGAGGACGAGCTGGCCTACGGCATGGAGTCACTGGGGATCGCCCCCGATGTCATGCGGCGGCGGGTCGAGGAGACCCTCGACCTGCTGGGCCTCGCGGGACTGCGCGACCGGCCGATCGCCACGCTCTCCGGCGGCCAGCAGCAGCGGGTCGCGATCGGCTCGGTGCTGACCCCGCACCCCAAGGTGCTGGTCCTGGACGAGCCGACGTCCGCCCTGGACCCGGCGGCGGCCGAGGAGGTCCTCGCGGTGCTCCAGCGGCTGGTGCACGACCTGGGCACGACGGTCCTGATGGCGGAGCACCGGCTGGAACGCGTGGTCCAGTACGCGGACCAGGTCGTCCTGCTGCCGTCGCCGGGCGCGGCGCCGGTGATGGGTGCGCCCGCCGACGTCATGGCCGTGTCCCCGGTCCACCCGCCGGTGGTCGCGCTGGGACGGCTGGCGGACTGGGAACCGCTGCCGCTCTCCGTGCGCGATGCGCGACGCCGGGCGACCGGGCTGCGGGAACGGCTGGCGTCGGCCGAGCCGCCGTCGGCCGTCCCGTCGGCGACGCCTGCCGCCCCGGCACCGCTGCCCGCCGCCCCGGTACGGCGTGGGCTGTTCGGACGCCGTCGCGCACCCGAGCCGGAGCCCGCTCCGGGTCCCGTGGGGGAAGCGACCGTCCGGGCCGAGGGTCTGGGGGTGCGGCGCGGTCGCGTCGAGGCGCTGCGCCGGGTGACGCTCTCCGTCACGCCCGGCGAGACCGTCGCCCTGATGGGCCGCAACGGCGCCGGCAAGTCCACGCTGCTCGCCACCCTCGTCGGCACGGTCGAGCCCACGGCCGGCACCGTCCACGTGGGCGGCCGGGCCCCGCACCGTACGCCGCCGCGCGACCTGGTGCGCCGGGTCGGGCTCGTACCGCAGGAACCGCGCGATCTGCTCTGCGCGGACACGGTCGCCGCCGAGTGCGCGGCGGCCGACACGGACGCGGGAGCCACGGCGGGCAGCTGCCGGGCCCTGGTCTCCGAGCTACTGCCGGACGTACCGGACGACACCCATCCGCGCGACCTCTCCGAGGGGCAGCGCCTCGCCCTGGCACTGGCGATCGTGCTGACCGCGCGCCCCCCGCTGCTGCTGCTCGACGAGCCGACGCGTGGCCTGGACTACGCGGCGAAGGCCCGCCTGATACGCGTGCTGCGCGGTCTGGCGGCCGAGGGCCATGCGATCGTCCTGGCCACCCACGATGTGGAACTCGCCGCCGAGCTGGCCCACCGGGTGGTGATCCTCGCCGACGGGGAGATCGTCGCGGACGGGCCGACCCGGCAGGTCGTGGTCTCGTCCCCGGCGTTCGCACCACAGACCGCGAAGATCCTCGCCCCGCAGGAGTGGCTGACCGTGCCGCAGGTACGCGCGGCGCTGGAGGCGGGCGCATGACGCCCCGGGAACGGGCCGTACGAGCGGCCGAAACACCGAGGGACCGGCGCACGGCCGACCGGCAGGCGCGGGCGGTGCGGCTCGGGCCCCGTGCGATCGCCGCGCTCCTCCTGATCAGCGCGATCGGTGTCGTCGCCATCGGCTGGCCGCTGCTGGCCGGCGCGGACTCCGGCCTCGCGCACTCCCAGGACGCGCCCTGGCTGTTCGCCGCGCTGCTTCCGCTGCTGGTCGGGGTGGTCGTCGCGACGATCGCGGACTCCGGCCTGGACGCGAAGGCGGTGGCGATGCTGGGTGTGCTCGCCGCGGTCGGCGCCGCGCTGCGACCGCTCGGCGCGGGGACGGCGGGCCTGGAGCCGATGTTCTTCCTGATGGTGCTCAGCGGCCGGGTGCTCGGCCCGGGCTTCGGGTTCGTACTCGGCTCGGTGACGATGTTCGCGTCCGCGCTGCTCACCGGCGGGGTGGGCCCGTGGATGCCGTTCCAGATGCTGTCGATGGGCTGGTTCACCATGGGCGCCGGGCTGCTGCCGGGCCCGGACCGGCTGCGCGGGCGGGCCGAGCTGCTGATGCTCGCGGCCTACGGGGGTGTGGCGGCGTTCGCGTACGGCACGGTGATGAACCTGTACGGCTGGACGATCGTGCCGGGCCTCGGCTCGGGCATCTCCTTCCATCCCGGTGACCCGCTGCCCGAGAACCTGGTCCGCTTCCTCGCGTACTGCCTGGCCACTTCGCTGGGCTGGGACCTGGGACGGGCCGTGCTGACCGTGGCGCTGACCCTCGTCGTCGGCGGGACGTTGCTGAAGGCGCTGCGCCGGGCCACGCGGCGTGCGGCCTTCGAGGCCCAGGTCACGTTCGAAGTTCCCAAGACGTGACATGAAGTCGCGCTACGGCAGCGCGTGCGGCGCCTGGGCGTTCCGGCAGAACTACGGCTGGTACCGAGTACCGAGCCGTCCACCGGCCGCAGTGCGGGAAGACCCCGACCGGGTTCCGGTCGGGGTCTTCCTCGTGCCCGGGGCCGGTACGAGGGCTCGGTTCACGGTGTCCGGCCGCGGCCGGCCCTCCGTCACCTCCAGGGGTCCGGCCCGGCCCGATCAGCGGTGACGCCGTCCCGCTGCGCGCCCGAGACCGTCCATGGCCGTGACGCTACGCAACCGCGAGCGGCGCCGACAGCGGCGGCCCCCCGGCCGGGGTGCACCTACCACCACTCCCCGGCCGGGGGAAATCCTCACAGCCGCTGGATGATCGTGCCGGTGGCCAGCGCCCCGCCCGCACACATGGTGATGAGCGCGAACTCCTTGTCGCGGCGTTCCAGTTCATGCAGTGCCGTGGTGATGAGCCGGGCCCCGGTGGCGCCCACCGGGTGGCCGAGGGCGATGGCGCCGCCGTTGACGTTGACCTTCGCGAGCCCGTCGAGGTCCCGCTCGAAGACCTGGGCCCAGCTCAGCACCACCGACGCGAACGCCTCGTTGATCTCGACGAGGTCGATGTCCCCCAGAGACATCCCGGACTTGCCCAGCACCGCGCGGGTCGCGTCGATCGGCCCGTCGAGATGGAAGTGCGGGTCGGAACCGACCAGCGCCTGGGCGACGATCCGAGCGCGCGGCTTGAGCCCCAGCGCCCGCGCCATCCGCTTGGACGCCCACATGATCGCGCAGGCGCCGTCGGAGATCTGCGAGGCGTTGCCCGCGGTGTGGATCGCGGTGGGCATGACCGGCTTGAGCCGGGCGAGCCCCTCCATGGTGGTGTCCCGCAGCCCTTCGTCGCGGTCGACGAGGCGCCACATGCCCTGACCCGCCGCCTGTTCCTCCTCGGTGGTCGGCACCTGGACCGCGTACGTCTCCCGTTTGAACCGCTCTTCGGCCCAGGCCACGGCCGCCCGCTCCTGCGAGATCAGCCCGAGCGAGTCCACGTTCTCCCGCGTGAGGCCCCGCTTGCGGGCGATGCGCTCGGCGGCCTCGAACTGGTTGGGCAGGTCGACGTTCCACTCGTCCGGCCAGGGCTTCCCCGGGCCGTGCTTGGAGCCGCTGCCCAGCGGCACGCGCGACATCGCCTCGACACCGCAGCTGATGCCGATGTCGATGACTCCGGCCGCGACCATGTTGGCGACCATGTGGGAGGCCTGCTGCGAGGAGCCGCACTGGCAGTCCACGGTGGTGGCGGCGGTCTCGTACGGAAGTCCCACGGTGAGCCAGGCGTTGCGCGCCGGGTTCATGGACTGTTCGCCGGCGTGGGTGACCGTACCGCCGACGATCTGTTCCACGCAGTCGGCATGAATGCCGGTGCGTCCGAGAAGTTCACGGTAGGTCTCGCCCAGCAGATAGGCGGGATGCAGATTGGCGAGCGCGCCTCCGCGCTTGCCGATGGGGGTGCGTACGGCTTCGACGATGACAGGTTCCGCGGCCATGAGCTCGTCCTCTCCTCGCGCTTCCGCAGGGGGCGTCCCGGCGCCCACGGAAGGAACTAGTACGCGTTCTAGTTCTGCAAGCAGTCTTATGAGGCTTACCCCCGGTACGCAAGAGCCGTGCACGCACCTTGCACGCACAATGGGCGCACCTCGAAGCCCGCACGCGCCCCCCTCACGCAACAGATCAGGCCACAGCTCTTGCCAGTTGTAGAACTCGTTACTACCTTGCGGGCACCTTCTGATGGGTCGTCAGGCAATGTTCGGGCGCCCCTCGGACCGACCTGGAGTTGCCGATGCCCTGCCCCCATCTGCCCCAAGGGTTCGACTTCACCGATCCCGACCTGCTCCAAGCCCGCATCCCGCACCCGGAGTTCGCCCGGATGAGAGAGACCGCCCCGGTCTGGTGGTGCACCCAGCCGGCCGGTGTCTCCGGTTTCGACGACGAGGGCTACTGGGTGGTTACCCGGCATGCGGACGTCAAGTACGTCTCCACACACCCTGAACTGTTCTCTTCCCACACCAACACCGCGGTCATCCGCTTCAACGAGACGATCAGCCGCGATCAGATCGACGTCCAGAAGCTGATCATGCTGAACATGGACCCGCCCGAGCACACCCGGGTCCGCCAGATCGTCCAGCGCGGCTTCACCCCCCGCGCCATCCGTTCCCTGGAACAGGCGTTGCGCAGCCGCGCCCGGTCGATCGTCCAGACGGCCCTCGCCTCCGCCGACGACGACGGCTCGTTCGACTTCGTCACCCATATCGCCGTCGAACTGCCGCTCCAGGCCATCGCCGAGCTCATCGGCGTACCGCAGGAGGACCGGTCCAAGATCTTCGACTGGTCCAACAAGATGGCGGCGTACGACGATCCCGAGTACGCGATCACCGAAGAGGTCGGCACCGAGGCGGCCATGGAGATCGTCTCGTACGCCATGAACCTGGCAGCGGCACGCAAGGAGTGCCCCGCCAAGGACATCGTCTCCCAGCTGGTCGCCGCGGAGGGCGAAGGCAACCTCTCCTCGGACGAGTTCGGTTTCTTCGTGATCCTCCTCGCCGTCGCCGGCAACGAGACCACCCGAAACGCCATCAGCCACGGCATGCACGCTTTCCTCACCCACCCCGAGGAGTGGGAGCTCTACAAGCGTGAGCGCCCGGAGACCGCCGCCGAGGAGATCGTGCGCTGGGCCACCCCCGTGGTCTCCTTCCAGCGGACCGCCACCCAGGACCTCGAACTGGGCGGGCAGCAGATCAAGAAGGGCGAACGGGTCGGGCTTTTCTACTCCTCCGCCAACAACGACCCCGAGGTCTTCGAGAGCCCGGAACTCTTCGACATCTCCCGGGACCCCAACCCCCATCTCGGATTCGGCGGCGGCGGACCGCACTTCTGTCTCGGCAAGTCCCTCGCCGTCATGGAGATCGACCTGATCTTCAACGCGATCGCGGACGTGCTGCCCGATCTGCGGCTGGTCGAGGACCCGCGGCGGCTGCGCTCCGCCTGGCTGAACGGAATCAAGCAGCTCCAGGTCCGTACCGCCGCCGGCTGACCGGCTCGCGGATTCCCGGACGGCGGGGCCGTCCCTCCCACGCCCGGCCCCTGCCGCCCGTCCGCGCCCCGTCCCCTCCTGCCCTCCGCACCCCGGGACAGGCGGTGGACAGCTGTCCGAGGATCATGGCGTCCATGCATGCCCTGCTCTCCGCCTTCGCTCCGATCTGGATACTCACCGCGATCGGCTACGCGGTCGGCCGCAGCGGTCTGCTCGGCGAGCAGGCGGAAGCCGTGCTCGGCCGGTTCGTCTTCCATGTGGCCATGCCCGCGGCGCTGTTCACGATGGTCTCCGGTGCGCGACTGGACGCCTTCGCCAACTCCTCGATGGTGGCGTTCGGGACGGGCACGGCGCTCGTGTCCGCCCTCGGCTTCGTGCTCGCCCGGCGCTTCTTCGGCCGCAAGACGGCCGACCAGGCGATCAGCAGCATGGCGTCCGGCTACGTCAACTCCGCCAATCTTGGTATCCCGGTGGCGGTCCAGGTGCTCGGTGACGCGTCGTTCGTCGCCCAGATCATCCTCTTCCAGGTGCTGCTGGTCTCCCCCGTGATCCTGACGCTGCTGGACACGGGTACGGGGGCGGGCTCCGGAAAGGGCGTCGCACTGCGGCGGATGGTGACCATGCCCGTACGTAATCCGATCATCATGGCCTCGATGCTCGGCGTCGTCGTCTCCGCGCTCGGGCTGCGGCTGCCGCACGCCCTCGAACACTCCTGTGATCTGCTCGGCGCGGCCGCCGTGCCCACCGCCCTGATCACCCTCGGCCTGTCCCTGCACAGCCGCCCGGATCCGGCAACGACAGCGACGACGGTGCCCGCAGGGCGGCGGGAATGGGGCCTGGCGGTCGTGCTGAAGACGCTGGTCCAGCCCCTGATCGCCTTCCTGGTCGGCGGCCCGCTGCTGCACCTGCCGGACCACCAGCTGCTCGCCGTGGTCCTCTGCTCCGCGCTCCCGACGGCCCAGAACGCCTTCATCTACGCCCGCCAGTACGGCCTGGACACCAGCCTCGCCCGCAACTCCGTGGTGGCATCCACGGTCGTGTCCATGGCCACGCTGTCGCTGGCCGCCTGGGCGCTGGCACCGTCCCACCCCTGAGCCGTTCGAGTGGCGGGCCGCCCCGGACAGGGGGATGCTGGAAGACGCGGCGATCCACGCCGAAGGGGTGCCGGGACGATGCGGTTCGTCCCGGCACCCCTTCGGCCCTCAGAGGCTGTCCGGGCTCCGGCTACCCGGGGAGCTTCCACTGCTGTTCGGCGGCTGTTCCACAGGTCCGGATCAGCAGATGCGCGCCGTCCGTGGCGCCGCCCTCGGCGTGCAGGCACAGCGCCGACTTGACGCTGCGCAGGGTGCCGTCGGACAGCGGGGTCCAGGACTGGGCCGGGGTGCCGTTGCACTGGTAGAGCTGGACGGCGGTGCCGTCGGCCGTCGAGCCGTTGCGGACGTCCATGCACTTGCCGTACGCGACCAGCGTGCCGTCGCCCGGCACGGTCCAGGTCTGGCCGGGGCTGCCGTCGCAGGCGGAGAGCTGCAGGGCGGTTCCGTCGGCCGAGGAACCGCCTTCGGGAGCGACGCACCTGCCGCCGATGCCGGTGATCGGGCCCGGCACGACGGGTGCCGGAAGGGCTGTGCGTACGATGTCGGCCAGCTGCACAGGGTCGCCCTCGGGCCGCACCGGGTAGCTCGTGCGCTCCAGGTTCCAGGCGTTGTCCCGCGCGAACCAGTCGATCGCGGCCGGCGGCTGCCCTGAGACCAGGGCCGCGTCCAGGGAGTCGAGGTACACCGCCCAGCGCTCGGCGTAGAAGTCGGAGACCAGTCCCGACCATTCGCGGTTCGCGTAGTCGCGCAGCCCGCCGGATTCGCTGCCG
Organism: Streptomyces sp. NBC_00873; assembly: GCF_045207415.1. Classification (NCBI taxonomy): domain Bacteria; kingdom Bacillati; phylum Actinomycetota; class Actinomycetes; order Kitasatosporales; family Streptomycetaceae; genus Streptomyces; species Streptomyces sp. NBC_00873. Next base: position 6,441,680 of record NZ_CP108803.1, on the reverse strand, counting down.
GACCGGTCGCCCCAGGTGGTGAGGATGGAGCGGGCGTCGAATTCCGCGGCGGCCCGCTCCGCGTCCGTACGCCCCCAGGACCTGGCGTCCTGCAGCCAGGGCCCCAGCATGAACCGGCTGTCGGAGGCCAGCAGCCGGTCCAACAGAGCAAGGTCCTGCTTCCACTCGGTGGCCCGCTGCCGGTACAGCGTGAGGTTCTTCCCCTCGTACGCCGCCCTGATCTGCGGCAGCAGCGTACGGCTGCGGTTGGCCAGGGCCTGCCGGCCCACATCCACCACATCGAAGCGGTACGCATCGGACTTCCGCAGCTCCGGGGCGACCTGCAGGAGCTCCGTGAGCGCCCGCTGCACCGTCGACGCGTCATACCGCATGGACGAAGGGCTCCAGCTGGCCGCGGTACCGGCGGTCAGTGAGGGGCGTGCAGTGAAGAGACTGTCCTGGGACTCGCTCCAGCTGCCGGACGGAGTGCTGTAGGGGCCGGTACGCAGCAGTTCCCAGGCCTTGGCGGCGTGCGGGTCGGCGCCGCCGTAGCGACGCTCCGCGTAGTCGGCGAACCAGGCCGTCCGGTCCACCGGGCCCGCGTGCCAGGCGAGTTCGGTGAACAGTTCATAGGCAACAGGGTTGCCGCCGGTCCCTTCCGGGAGGTAGGCGATCCCCCGGAGCGCGCTGTTCGGCTTGGTGCGCCACTCGTGGAACCGCGCGGTCCAGACGGCGGTGTTGGCGCCCATGGTGGTGTGCCCGCCGAAATTGGGGATGGTGCCGAAGGCGTAGGGGGTTCCGTGCCAGGCGGCTTCGCGGTCGAGGCCGTTGTAGCGGTCTGCCAGGCCGTCCACGATGAACAGCTTGCTCCGGTCGACCGCGTCGATGAGCTGAGTGGAGGGGTTGCTCTGCCAGCCGAGCAGGACCCAGGTGGCGCCCGGGTGCGCGGTCTGCAGGGCGTTCATGACGGCTCTGGCGGCGTCCCCGATGGGCACGTTGCCGGGCTTGCCACCCTCGTGCAGCAGATCCATCTTGTACAGGGTGGAGTCGCCGAACAGCGTGCGCTGGTGACGGTAGAACGCTTCGGCGACCTTGGGGTACATCTCGCTGCGCGGGTCCAGCCAGTCCGGCCGTTCGAAGCCGACCCAGCCGCCCTGCGGGACCACGGGGCCGGTGGGGTTCCGGTCCGTGAACCCGGGCGGGACCGTGCCGTAGTAGCCGGGCAGGACGGGGGTCATCCCGAGCCTGCGCAGCCGGTCGGCGATCTCGCGGCCGAGCTGTGCGCGCTGCGCCAGCAGCCGGTCCGTCACCGGCCCGCCGAAGCCGGACATGTTCTGCATCAGCCACCACGGCTGGTGCGCCGGGCCCGGTATCCAGGACTTCAGCTGCTCCTTCGTGTACCCGAACTCCTGGAAGGTGTCGTAGTACACGGCGTCCGCGCCCATCTGCACGAAGACCTCGTTGACGCCGTGCAGGGCCAGGACGTCGATCTGCTTCTCGTAAGAGGCCCAGTCGCGGTACGCGCCGGAGTAGCCGTCGTCCGTGTCGTTCAGGGCGAACCGGTGCGGCACCGAGGCGTCCTGGCGGATGGTCCCGGTGGGCGCGGGAAGCTTCTTCGGCAGCTTCGACGTGCTGTCACCGGGCCAGCCGATGTCCACCTTGGCCGTGTATTTCAGGTACCAGTTGACGCCGCTGAGCAGCACGGCGGGGCTGGTGCCCTGGATGCGCACCTTGCCGGTGGCGCCGGAGACGGTGAAGTAGTCGCCGGAGGCGGGACGGTTCACCGGCACGAGGTCGAACTGCGAGACATGGAGCGGCAGCAGGCGGGCCAGCGCCTCCTCGGCCGGTTCGGGGGCGAAGGCCGGCGTGCCACGAGAGGCCGACGCCGGCCCGGATTCCGCGGTGGCGACGGGGGCGGTCAGGACCGTGGCGACGACAGCGAGGGCGGCCGTGCAGGCGACGGCCCAGGATCTGAGGCTTCTCAAGGGTGACCTCGTCCGGTGAAGGGATACGGGAGTTGCCGGTCGGTCTTAGAGGGACCGGCAATTGGGGGGCGGCGTCGCGGGGCTGGGCACGCACATCTGCGGCGTTGTCGTCAATCACCATGGCTCCGCCATGCCTCAATCCTCCGCCTTGCAGCTGCACGTACCCAGCCCCGCTCCTTCTCCCACCCCCCAATTGCCGGTCCCTCTTAGTAACGGAGCATTCGTTAATATGAGTTGGGCGCCATGCGGCCGTCAAGAGGACGGACGGTCCGGGTTCCCGGCGTGCTGGATACAGTGCCGACAGCGCGGTCGGGCAAGGGAGTTGACGCATATGCCAGTCGGGAGAGCCGCGGCCACCGGTCCGCATGTCCTTCGCCGGATGAACGTCGCCGCGGTCCTGGCCGCACTGCGGGAGGGCGACGCGCCGACCGCCCGCGTCACCGACCTCGCCTCGCTCACCGGCCTTTCGCGGCCCGCGGTGACGAGGGCGCTGACCGAGCTGAAGAACCGCGGCCTGGTGGAGTTCACCGCGGCCACCGGGTCCCCGCAGCTCGGCCGGCCGGCCCAGTACGCCAGGTTCCGCGCCGAGTCGGGGTACGTCGCCGGAGTCGACATCGGCCCCCACAAGGTGCTGGTGATGATCGCGGACCTGGCGGGCCAGGTGCTGGCCTCCCATCGCGCGACCGTGGACCGGGGTGCGGCCGGGCCCCAGCTCTTCGCCACGGTGCGGACCGCGCTGACCGCGGCAGCGGCCGAGGCCGGGGTACCGCTGTCGGACCTGTGGGCCGTGAGTGCGGGCACCCCTGGCATCGTCGACCGCGAACGCGGCGAGGTGCTGCTGGCCCCCAGCATCCCCGACTGGGCCGGGCTGCCGGCCGTGTCGCTGCTGCGCGACCGGCTGCACTGCCCGGTGACCATCGACAACGACGTGAATCTCGCCGTGCTCGCGGAACGCCGGCGCGGCGCGGCGGCCGATGCGGGCGCCGACGCAGGTGCGCGTGCGGGCACCGACTGCCTGGTCTTCGTCCAGTGGGGCCGCCGGATCGGCACCGGCATCGTCATCAACGGCAGGCCCTACCGGGGCAATTCGGCCGCCGCCGGCGAGCTGGGCTTCATCGACCTGGTGCGCGAACCGGACGCCCCTGCGGGTCCGCGTCCGGCCGACGGCATGGGACCGTTCGAGCAGCTCGTCGGCGCCGAGGCGATTCACCGGCTGGCCCTGGAGGCGGGTGTGCCGGTCGGTGCCGCCCACGACATCGCACCGCTCTTCACGGCGGCCCGGGCGGGCGACCCGGCGGCCGTCGACGTGGTGGACCGGGTGGCCGCCCGCTTCGCCCGAGGACTGGCCGCACTGGTGCTGGTGCTCGATCCCGGCCGGATCGTCATCGGCGGCGGGGTGTCACGGGCCGGGGACGTCCTCCTTGACCCCGTGCGCAGGCATCTGCGGTCGCACACCCTGGTACCGGTCGTCGTGGACGCCTCGGTGTCGGGCGAGCGGGCGGTCGCCCTGGGCGCGGTGCGCCGTGCCCTCGACGTCGCCGAGGAACGCGTGACGGCGGCGTACCAGGGCCTCGGCTGACCAAGGCCTCGGCCGGCAACCGCCCACCGGGCCGACCCCCTGGTGAAGCAGGGCCGGGTGCGGCCCGGTCAGCGCTTGCTGCCCACCGCCTCGCCGGTCTCCTCCCGCACGTGTTCCGCGGACGTCGTGCCGTCCGCCCCGTCCGGCGGCCCCGCCACGGGCTGCAGTCTCCGCGGCCCCGCCAGGACGTACGTCAGCAGGAATCCGGTCCCGATGACCAGCGCCCCGCCCACCGCGTCGAGTACCCAGTGGTTGGCCGTGGCGACGATCGCGGAGACCGTGAACAGCGGGTGCAGCAGCCCGAGCGCCTTCATCCACGCCTTCGGGGCCAGCATCACGATCATGATGCCGCACCAGAGCGACCAGCCGAAGTGCAGCGAGGGCATCGCCGCGTACTGGTTGGTCATCGCGGTCAGCGTCCCGTAGTCGGGCTTCGCGAAGTCCTGGACGCCGTGGACCGTGTCGATGAAGCCGAGCCCCGGCATCAGCCGCGGCGGGGCCAGCGGGTAGAGCCAGAAGCCGAGCAGTGCGACCAGGGTGGCGAAGCCGAGGGTGGAGCGGGCCCAGCGGTAGTCCGCGGGGCGGCGTACGTACAGCACACCCAGGATCGTCAGCGGCACGATGAAGTGGAACGTCGAATAGTAGTAGTCGAAGAAGTCCTGCAGCCAGCCGATGTGGACGACCGTGTGGTTGGCCCAGTGCTCGATGTCGATGTGCAGCCACTGTTCGAGCGAGTGGATCTGCCGTCCGTGCTCCTCGGCGGTGGCGCGGCCGGCCGTGGCCGCGAGCCTGACCTGCGCGTATGCGGAGTAGACCACCCGGATCAGCAGAAGTTCGAGCAGCAGATTGGGGCGGCTGAGCACCCTCCGCCAGAACGGCAGCAACGGTACGCGGCTCCAGCGGGCCGGGACCGGGGCGGCGTAGTCCGTGGGGACCGGGTGCTGCCAGTACGGTGAGGTGCGCGGCAGGAACGGTGCGGCGCAGGCCGCGGCGAGCGCCGCCAGGAGCAGCACGTTGTCCCGTACCGGGTGGGCGACCGGGATGTTCGGCAGCAGTGTCTTCCCGGGCAGGGTGAGCACGAGCACCACAATGGCCGGCCACACCAGCCGTTCGGAGGCGCGGGTACCGGCCCGGCCGACGACGGCGAGGAGCACCCACAGCAGCTGATGCTGCCAGGCGGTCGGCGAGACCGCGACGGCGACGCAGCCGGTCACGGAGACGGCGAGGAGCAGTTGGCCGTCCCGCGCGTAGCGTATGGCGCGGCGCAGCCCGACGTAGCAGACGGCGGCGGCCAGCAGCAGGAACAGCACGATCTCGAGCGGGCCCGCAAGGCCGAAGCGAAGCAGCGCGCCGTGCAGGGACTGGTTGGCGAGGCTGTCCGCACCGTCTCCGAGCCCGGCGCCCGCGACATGGTGCACCCAGTACGTGAAGGAGTCGTGCGGCATCGCGGCCCAGGCCAGGGCGGTGCACGCGGCGAACGCGCCGCCGCCCGTCACGGCGGCCCGACGGCGTCCGGTGAGCCAGAGCAGGGCGGCGAAGAGCAGCATGGTCGGCTGGAGCGCGGCGGCGATCCCGATCAGTACGCCGGATGCCCGTTCCCCGCGGGCCACGAAGCAGCCCAGAAGCACCAGCAGGACCGGCAGAATGCTGGTCTGGCCGAGGTGGAAAGCGTTACGGACCGGCAGGGACAGCATGAGCAGGCTGATCGCGACGGGGGCGGCCAGCAGCGAGGTGCGGCGGGAGACGGGTCCCGGCAGGGCTCGGGCCGCGACGATGCCGAGGACGGCGACCAGCAGCAGCGAACCGAAGGTCCAGGCGACGCCGAGGCTCTGTTCGGCCGTGCGGGTCAGTGGCTTCAGCACCAGTCCGGCGAAGGGGGTGCCGGTGAACCGGTCGCTGTCGTACAGCGACCCCGCCACATGCAGTACGCCGTTCTCGCCGATCCAGGTCTCCAGGTCGGTGAGCCGTTCACCGGGTGGCTGCCGCAGCACCACCGCCATCTGCCGTCCCGCCAGCACTGCGACAACCAGCCAGAGCACAGCCCGGGCAGCCCCGGTCCTCGCCCCCGTCACCGCGTTTCCGCGCACACTGTGCTCCGCATTCGCCACGCTGCGCCGACCCTCCCACTGTTCATCCGCCGTCCCTCGACCCGGGACGCGCTGTGAAACCTTCGCATTGCGCTATGAGGTAGACACAATCAACCCCCTCTTCGCCTGACTGTCATCCCGCTTTTGTTCGAGAGAACGCAAGAGAGCGTGGTCGGGCCCGGACACACAGTGGCCGGAACCGGGCCGCTCGCTCCGACGTCTGTCCCCCTGATCGGCTGATCGGTTGATCGGGCGGTCGCGGCGGGGCACGACGGACACCCCCGGGTCGCCGCCCGGAGCACATCGGTCCGCACCAGTTCGCGCGCGAGGTCGGTCACGGCGTAGCCCTCCCCCGAAACCGTTCGGCTCTCCGGTCATGCGCAGGTCACAATGGCGCACATGACGTGGATCGTGACCCCCGAACGCTTCGACTCTCCCGACGCGAGCGCCCTGCGCCGTGACTACTACGACGAGGTCGCCAGCCGCTACTGGCAGCGGCCCGCGACCGCGGAGGAGATCGACGAGGGACTTTCCGGCGACGGCGCCGACCTGCTCACGGGGCCGACCGGCGCGTTCGTCGTCGGCAGATTCGACGGGAAACCCGCGTCCTGTGCCGGGCTGCTGGTGGTGGACGCGGACACCGCGGAACTCACCCGCGTCTTCGTGCGCCCCGAGTTCCGCGGCACGGGCGGCGGCGGGTTGCTGCTGGCGGCCGTCGAGAGTGCGGCGCGCGCCTTCGGCGTAGGGCAGATCCGGCTGGACACCCGCAACGACCTGGTGGAGGCACGCGGGCTGTACGCCAAGCACGGCTACCGGGAGGTGCCCGCGTTCCATCGGCGGCAGTACGCGGAGCACTGGTTCGCCAAGGAGCTGTGACCCGGGCACTGTGACCGGGAGCTGTCGCCGGGCGGCCGGGGTCCGGCCGGGGATCCCCGGGCCCGGGTCAGAGTGCGTGGTCCCGCCTCGGCTCCGGACAGCGCGGCTGTTCCCTGCTCGATCCGGTCGTCTCGGCGGTCAGCTCCGCGACAAGTCCGACCAGGTCGGTCGGCCGCTCCGGCCCCCACCAGTCGCCCAACAGCTCGGCCAGCAACTCCTCGCGCGCTTCCGCCAGCTTCACCACGGCCTCCGAACCGCGGTCGGTGAGCACCAACTGCACCCCTTCGCGCCGGGCCAGACCGCGCTCCTCCAGCTGTCGCACCGCATCGTTGATCACGCGCACCGGTACAGGGGTGGCGTCGGCGAGCAGCGCGGGTTCGACGGCGCCGTGCCGCTTGATGCGCAGCAGCATCCAGCTGGCCGCGGGCAGCAGGTCGTACCCCGCACGCTCGGTGATCCTCACATAGACGTCGCGGCGCCCCTCGCGGGTGGCGAGCACCGACAGGGCGCGTGCGCATTCGTCGTACGAGGAACGCTCGACCGGGTTCGAGGCCAGGGTCTCCGTGCTGTCGGGAGCCGTCACCGAGCCGCGCAGCCTGTCCTCCTTGAGGAACCAGGCGAAGACGAAGGCGACCAGGACGACGGGCGCTGCGTACAGGAAGACGTCGGTGATCGAGGTCGAGTACGCGTGGATCACCGGGGCCCGCAGCGCGGGCGGCAGTTGGGGGATGGCGCGCGGGTCGGCGGCCAGTCGCCCGGCATCGATGCCCGGTGGCAGCGTGACGCCCGAGAGGGCCGTGCCGAGTTTGCCGGTGAGCCGGTTGGTGAAGATCGTGCCGAAGACGGCGACACCGAACGAGGCACCGATGGAGCGGAAGAACGTGGCCCCGGAGGTCGCGACGCCGAGGTCCTCGTACGTGACGGCGTTCTGCGCGACCAGCACGAGGACCTGCATCACCAGACCGAGCCCGGCACCGAAGACGAAGAAGTAGGCGCTCATCTGCCAGGTGCTGCTGTACTCCGTGAGCCGGTGCAGGAGCTGCAGGCCGATCGCGGTGATGCCGGTACCGAGGATCGGGAAGACCTTCCACCGGCCCGTACGGCTGACGATCTGACCGGATATGGTCGAGGTGAGGAGAAGGCCGAGCACCATCGGCAGCATGTGCACACCGGACAGGGTCGGCGAGATGTTGTGCACGACTTGGAGGAACGTCGGCAGATACGTCATCGCTCCGAACATCGCGAATCCGATGACGAAGCTGATCACGGCGACGAGGCTGAAGGTCCGGATCCGGAACAGCTTCAGCGGCAGTACGGGTTCGGCGGCGCGCCGCTCGACGTACACGAAGGCGATCAGCAGCACCACGCTGACGACGGCGAGTCCGATGATCTGCACCGAGCCCCAGGCCCAGGTCGATCCGCCCAGCGAGGCGACGAGAACCAGGCAGGTGGCGACGGAGGCGATGAGGAAGGTGCCCAGGTAGTCGATGGTGTGCTTGGCCTGACGGACCGGGATGTGCAGCACTGCGGCGATGACGAGCAGGGCCACGACGCCGATCGGCAGGTTGATGTAGAACACCCAGCGCCAGCTGAGGTGTTCGGTGAAGAGGCCGCCGAGCAGCGGTCCGAGAATGCTCGTCATACCGAAGACCGCGCCGAACAGCCCCTGGTACTTACCGCGTTCGCGCGGGGCGACGATGTCACCGACGATCGCCATCGAGAGCACCATCAGGCCGCCGCCGCCGAGGCCCTGGAGACCACGGAAGGCGATCAGTTGCGGCATGTTCTGGGCCATGCCGCAGAGCGCGGAGCCGATGAGAAAGATGACGATGGCGATCTGGAAGAGCTTCTTGCGGCCGTACTGGTCGCCGAGCTTGCCCCAGAGCGGGGTCGCGGCGGTCGACGCGAGCAGATAGGCGGTGACCACCCAGGACAGATGCTCCAGGCCGCCGAGTTCGCTGACGATGGTCGGCAGGGCGGTGGAGACGATGGTCTGGTCGAGTGCGGCAAGCAGCATGCCGAGGAGCAGGGCACCGATGGCGACCAGGACCGTCCGCTGGGAACGGCCTTCGCCAGGGGCCAGGGCCGGGGGGTTCAGCTGGTGGGCCATGAACATCTCCTCGGTTCCGCTACATCCCATCCTGGCCGTTGTGGACGGTTATGGCCTGTTGGGGCATCACCGCGGCGGACTGCATAATCGCAGGCAGTTCAAGGGGAGGGGCCCACAATGACCGGACATGTCTGCCCGGAATGCGGCACGGACGACAGAGCGACGGATGCATGGGACGGGGGACCGCACGGCAGACCTGGCGCGGGGCCCCGGTGCGGGTGCGCGGAGCGTGCGGCACGGCGCGCGGCCGAGCGGGCGGAGACCGCGGCGGCGGAGGACTTCGATCCCCTGCGGATCCGGCCGTACGTGACGCTGGGGGGCGACGAGGCGCCCGCGGACGCCGCCCCGGCGGACGCCGCCATGACGGACGCCGCCATGACGATGCCGCTCTTCCTCGACCGGGCGGCGCCCGAGGATCCGCCGCCTCTGTCGCCTCCGCCGCCTCTGTCGCAGGAGAGTGCCGGGGCGGATGATCCCCGTACGGACGCCATGGCCGTGGACCTGGGCCTGGTGGACCCGGTGCGGCCACGCCGCCAACGGCCGTTCGCGGTGCTCGCGGTCGGCGCGGCCGCGGTCGGCGTGGTGGGCATCGCGGCGTTCGCCGGCGGCCTGTTCGGCGGGGACGGGAACGGGGACTCCGAGCACGACCGGACGCTCCCGAGTGCCCACGTGTCGAGCATCCCCGATGCGCCCCTTTCACCGGACGCATCGCCGTCGGCGTCCGCGTCCGCCTCCGTGTCCTCCTCCCCGTCGGCCTCGGCATTGCCGTCCGCATCCGCCTCCGCGTCGGCGAGCACCTCGCTCTCCCCCTCCGCATCCGCTGCCTCTTCGCGCCCACCCGCCCCGTCGGCATCGGCGACGGTCTCGCAGCCCACCGGGACCTCGACGGACCCGTCGCTCGGGAAGCCGCAGGGCCGCACGCTGCAGCGCGGCGACCACGGCACCGAGGTGGCCGAGCTGCAACGGCGGCTGCAGGAGGTGTCGCTCTACCAGGGACCCGACAACGGCAACTACACGGACCGGGTCGAGAACGCCGTACGCGCCTACCAGTCGTACAAGTCCGTCGAGGGCGACCCGCCGGGCGTCTACGGCCCGAGCACCCGGAGCGCACTGGAGGCGGAGACGACGGGCCGCGGCCAGTCCTGAGGAGGCGGCCGGCCCCGGGAGCCGGCCCTCTCCTCCCGTATTCGGAAAGGGATTCGCTTTCCCGGGCAGGTTTTTGTACCGTGGTGGAACAAAGCGGTCCTCGCCCGCACCCCCTGACCGGCGGGCGGGACCGCTTGTTCTCTTCGCCCCACGCTGCCCTCCTCCCCCGCGCCCTGGAGCCCGCCGATGCCGGCCACCGTCCTCACCGCACGTGCCCTCCTGCTCGACATGGACGGCACACTCGTGAACTCCGACGCGGTGGTGGAGCGCTGCTGGCGGCGCTGGGCGCTGCGGGAGGGGCTGGACCCCGAGGCCGCACTCAAGGTGGTCCACGGGCGGCAGGGGTACGCCACCATGGCGGTACTCCTGCCCGACCGGCCGATGGAGCAGAACTACGCCGACAACCGGGTCATGCTCGCCGAGGAGACCGCCGACACCGACGGCGTGGTCCCGATCGGCGGCGCCCCGGCGTTCATGAACGCGATCGCCACGCTCCCGCACGCCCTGGTGACCTCGGCCGACGAGGCGCTCGCTCAGGCCCGGATGACGGCGGCCGGACTGCGGATGCCGAGCACCCGCGTCACGGCGGAATGCGTCGGCGCCAGCAAGCCCGATCCCGAGGGCTTCCTCAAGGGGGCGGCCGAACTGGGCTTCGCCCCGGCCGACTGCATCGTCTTCGAGGACTCGGAGGCAGGTATCGCGGCAGGCCGGGCGGCCGGGATGCGCGTCGTGGGCGTGGGCCCGCGCGCCGCGGCACTGGCGCCGGATGCACACGTCGGGGATCTGACGCAGATCCGGGTGGAGGCGTCGGCCGACGGCTCGATCCGTCTGCACATCCGCGCCCTCTGACCCGGGAAAGCCTCCCGGGGTTCAGACCGACCTGCAATTGGGGGGCGGCATCACGGGGCTGGGGCACGCACCTCGCGGCGTTGTCGTCCATCACCATGTTCCCCGAGCTCTCGGCTTCGCTCGAGCAGGGGAGGCCCCATTCGCCATGGCTCAATCCTCCGCCTTGCGATGCACGCACCCCAGCCCCGCTCCTTCACCCACCCCCCCATTGCCGGCCGGTCTCAGTCGCGGCGCAGCCGCCCCCGCGCCACCAGTTCCAGCACCGTGGCAACAGCCACCGCCTGTACGGCCATCAGCGCCACCAGTACGAACAGTTGCACGGCCCCCGCCTGAACCGGTGAGGCGCCGCCCAGCAGCATGCCCACGAACGCCCCTGGCAGCGTGACGAGCCCCACCGTCCGCGTCTGGTCCAGCCCCGGCAGCAGCGCGTCCGACGCTGCGGGCCGGGCGATCTCAAGCCGGGCATCGCGGTCGAGCAGCCCGAGCGCCATTCCCGCCTCCACCTCCCCGCGCCGCGTGGTCAGTTCGTCCAGCGCCCGTCGTCCGCCGAGTACGGTCGCAGTGAGCGCACCCCCGATGAGAATGCCCGTCACCGGGATCAGCGCGATGCCCCGGACCGGCAGGAGCCCGGTGAGCAGCAGCAGGGCGACCACCGGCGCGACCCCCGCGGCGATCGGCACAGCCGCCCACCACCAGGTGCGGTTCCTGGTGATCCGACGTCCGGCGGTCCGCACCGCCACGGCGTACATCAGCGCCACGAAGCAGAGCAGCGGCGGCAGCGAGCGGACCACCCAGCCGATGAGCACGGAGACGGCGGCGAGCTGGACCGCGGCGCGCAGCCCTGCGAGGACGATCTCGCGCGACCGGCCGAGCGAGGCCCAGGCGGCGACGGCGGCGGCCGCAGCGAGCAGCACGGCGAGGACGATGCCGAGCGTGAGGTTGACCGGAAGCAGCACGCGGCAACCATAAGTCCGGCCCGCCCCGGCATTCGCAACCTGTCGACGTCAGCCCCCGGTCCCTCTTATATGCCTCGCGTACGGGCCCGGGCGCCCCCATGGGCCGCGAACATCCGCGCACGCCCGCACATTTCCTTCCGTACGGCCTCGCACCGCAGACCGGTCCGCCCCAGCCCTTGATGTGACATGCCCATGTCGCCACCCTGTTACCTGGCGCCCACCTCACAGAAACCTGGCGCCGCCACGATGGCCGGGCTCCACCGGTCGCCCGTCCAAGGTCCCCCCGCATCAAGGGAGTTCGCATGTCAGGTATCTACGCGCGTCGCATAGGTGTGGTCGTCGCATCCGCCGCACTTGCCGCAACCACGGGGCTGCTCACCGCACCCACCGCCCAGGCAGCCATGCCCACCCCGGTCAGTGCCTCCACCGCCCGCACCTACCTGAGCCAGCTGACGGTGTCGGCGGAAGGCTCGTCGACCGGCTACAGCCGGGACAAGTTCCCGCACTGGATCACCCAGTCGGGCACCTGCAACACCCGCGAGGTCGTCCTGAAGCGCGACGGCACGAACGTGGTCCAGGACTCCGCCTGCGCTGCCGTCAGCGGCAGTTGGTACTCGGAGTACGACGGGGTCACCTGGAAGGCGGCCTCCGACCTGGACATCGACCACATGGTCCCGCTTGCCGAGGCCTGGCGCTCCGGCGCGAGCAGCTGGACCACCGCCCAACGCCAGGCGTTCGCCAACGATCTGACGCGCCCGCAGCTCATCGCGGTCACGGACAACGTCAACCAGTCCAAGAGCGACCAGGACCCGGCGACGTGGCTGCCGTCGCGTACCGCGTACCAGTGCACGTACGTGCGCGCCTGGGTGCATGTGAAGCACTACTACAACCTGACCGTCGACTCCGCGGAGAAGAGCGCGCTCCAGTCGGTCCTCAACGGCTGCTGACGCCGGAACCGCCCGACCCCTCTCCGTCGTTCCGTACGGTACGGAGCCGCCCGTACCGTACGGGGCCGTGGGCTCCGTCCGTGCGGGACGACGCGAGGAGGGCATCTCATGGCCGGGCTGCGCCTGGGACCACTGCTGCGATACGTCGACTGGGAGACGGGCTCCACCGCGACCGTCTGGGTGGAGGCCGACCGGCCCACCACGGCCGAAGTCCGTTGCGCGAACGGCGCGTCCGGCTCGTCCCGGACGTTCGCGATCGCCGGTCACCACTACGCGCTGGTGGTGGTGACCGGTCTGATCCCGGACTCGACCACCGCGTACGAGGTGCTGCTCGACGGCCGCCGGGTCTGGCCGCTCGAGGACTCCGGCTTCCCCGGGAGCACGATCACCACGCCGCCGGCATCGGCCGATGACACCGGGGATCGGCCCGTCCGGATCTCCTTCGGGTCCTGCCGCTGGGCGGCTCCCCCCTCCGGCGAGCCCGACACCGCCGGCCCCGACGCCCTGGACGCCCTCGCCGCCCGGCTCGCCGCCGACCCCGGTGCCGTACGCCCCGACGTACTGCTCCTGCTCGGCGACCAGGTGTACGCCGACGAGACGTCGAAGGCGACCCGCCGCCGCCTCGCCGCACGCCGGGACCTGAACGAACCACCGGGCGCCGAGGTCGCGGACTACGAGGAGTACACCTGCCTCTACGACGAGTCCTGGCGCGACCCCGAGGTGCGCTGGCTGCTCTCGACCGTCCCCAGCTGCATGATCTTCGACGACCACGACGTCGTGGACGACTGGAACACCAGCGCCGCCTGGCTCGCCGATGTCCGGGCAACCCCCTGGTGGCACGAGCGGATCGTCAGCGGGCTGGCCTCGTACTGGGTCTACCAGCACCTCGGCAATCTCTCCCCCACCGCCCTGGCCGCAGACCCGCTCTACGCCGAGGTGCGTGCCGTCCCGGACGGCACGGAGCCACTGCGCCGTTTCGCCGCCGAGGCGGACGCCGAACCCGCCGGTACACGGTGGAGCTACTGTCGTGTTTTCGGCCGCGTACGGCTGCTGATGGTGGACACCCGCGCGGCTCGCGTTCTCGACGAGGAGCGGCGGTCGATGCTCGACGCCGAGGAGGCGCGCTGGGTGCGCGAGGAGGCACTCGCCGACCCCGGCTCGTACGACCACCTCCTGATCGGTACGTCGTTGCCGTGGCTGCTTCCGCCGCTCGTCCATGACGCGGAGGAGTGGGACGCCGCGCTGTGCCGCGGTGAGCGGGGTGGGCCCGGCGGGCGCTGGGCGCGGTTCGGCGAGAATCTGCGCCGCCGCTCCGACCTGGAACATTGGGCGGCGTTCCCCGCCTCGTTCCGCCGGCTGACCGAGCTGATCCGGGAGGCGGGGAGCGGCCCGGACGCTCCGGCGACGGTGTGCGTACTGTCGGGCGATGTGCACCACGCGTACATCGCGGAGCCCTCATGGCCGGCCGACGCGCCGGGAGGTGCGCCCGGGGCGCGCATCCTGCAGCTGACCTGCTCTCCCGTGCACAACTCGATACCCGGTGCGCTCAAGGCGGGATTCCGTTTCGGCTGGAGCCGGGCGGGACGGCGGCTGGGGCGAGCACTGGCGCGGCACGGACGGACGGGTCCGTCACCGATCCAGTGGCGGAAGACCGGCGGACCGTGGTTCGGCAATCAGTTGATGACCCTCACCCTGCGTGGCCGGAAAGCTGCCCTGACATTGGTTCAGGCCAATGAGAACAGTGCAGGTGCGCAGCTGGAGACGGTGCTGGACCAGAACCTGACCACCGACGCGTAGGCATGGGCCGGGCGCCACTCCCCCACGGTGCAGATGTGACGCGTGAGGTACACAACATCCTCCGGACTTCGATGATGTTCAGGTAAACGGCAGGCGTACGCTGTACAGCCTGCCCTGCCGCTCCTGCCGCTCCCCTGCGACGTCGCGGCGTTGAAACGAATCGGGGAGTAGAAGGTGCTTGAGAGTGTGGGTGCGCTGACCGGCAGCCCATGGATCTATGCCGTGGTCGCCCTCTCGGTGCTCCTGGACGTCTTCCTGCCCGTTCTCCCCAGCGGGGTCCTGGTGATCACCGCTGCGACAGCCGCCGCCGCTGGCTCGACCACGGTCGTGGGCACGGCAGGCAGCCCCGGAGATGTCCCCCAGGTGCCGTCGCTCCTCGCCCTGATCCTGAGCGCGGCCACCGCCTCGGTGCTCGGCGACCTCGTCGCGTACCGGCTGGCCTGGCGCGGCGGCGACCGCCTGGACCGCGCGATTGCCCGCTCCCGTCGCCTCACCACCGCGCAGGAACGCCTCGGCGCGGCTCTGGGCCGCGGCGGCGGCATCCTCGTCGTCATCGCCCGCTTCGCCCCGGCCGGCCGCTCGGTCGTCTCCCTGGGCGCGGGCGCCGCGCACCGCAGGGTGAAGGAATTCCTGCCCTGGTCGGCGCTGGCCGGTGTGGCCTGGGCGGGCTACAGCGTGGGCCTCGGCTACTTCGGCGGCCAGTGGCTGGGCACGACATGGCTGGGTACGGCGGTCTCGGTCCTGGCCCTGTTCGTGGCAGGCGCCCTTGCCGCGTACCTCATGCGCCGCCCCGGAGCGGTCGCCGCGACGGCTTCCGCTCCAGCACCCGCTTCGGCTTCTACGGCGTCCTGACGGCCGCCCCCCGCACCTCAAGACCGTCCATCAGTCTGGCGGTCGCTGCGGCGATCTCGTCCACGGCCCGGTCGAACACCTCCTGGTTGTGCGCGGCCGGAGCCCGGAAGCCGGACACCTTGCGCACGAACTGCAGGGCGGCCGCCCGGATGTCCTCCTCGGTGGCCTCCTCGGGGATGGCGGGCGGGCGAAGGGTCTTGATGCTGCGGCACATGACTCCAGTGTGGACCGCCCCACTGACAACGGGCCGGAACACCCGGGTCAGCTCAGTTCGATGGCGGGGAGCTCATAACTGCCGTCGATGATCGCGCGCCCCGGCATGCGGAACTTGAGCACGGGCCGGAACTCCCCGTCGGGCGCGGGCAGCCAGTTCGCCGCTGCGGCAGGGTCCGTGGGCGGCTCCTTGCTGATGTGGACCGTCAGCGACCCGTCGGCCCCGCGCACCAGCCCGGGGCTGCGGTCCCCGAGCGAGTGCCGGCCCGCCGGGTGTGCGACGGGGTGGTGGTCCGGCGCGTCGTACATGGTCACGGACCAGAACGCTTCCACCGGCGGCGGCTGCTCGAAGCGCATCACATAGGAGTGCGCACCACTCAGCGGATTGCCGTCGGCGTCGTGGGAGGTGTGGGCGCACACCGCTTCGTACCCGTGGCTCCCCCACAGAGCCACGTGCGCCGCCACCGCTCTGACCAGGTAGGACGCCTCCCGGTCGGCGATCTTCCACTCCGGGGAGTCGATCGTCCCCACCCCGAAGTGGTCGAGGTTGTAGTCGAAGAGATGCGGATCCATCTCCCATCCCCCGCCCGTCACCGTGCTCGGCCGGGCGACGGCCGCCTCGACCCGCTCCCTGCCCTGCGTCATCCCCTCGGTGAGTGCGCGTACGAGGGCGGAATCGGCGCAGACGTACGGCGAGGGCCCCTCCTCCAGCAGCCCCAGCGGCTGGAACCGGTCCTGGTACGCACAGTCGTCGGCGGCCGGTGGAAAGTCGGCCATCCACACCCTGAGCTGCTCGAAGAACCGCAGCTCCGCCGGTACGTCGGGGTCGGGCGCCGGCAGCCCCGTCCGGTGCGTACCGGGTTCGAGATACGTGATCGTGTACTGCTCCTGGAGCGCCCGCACCCGCGTCATGTCGTCCGGACCGTCGAGGACGTTGCGCCCGACGACAGAGACGACGGAGGTCGGCGCATCGATCACCCCGCGCAGCCCGCTGGGCTCCCTGCCCGACCAGCCCGGCGGCACAATGAGCCAGTCACCCGCGCCCGTGCCGGTGGCCCGACGCCCGACGTACGCGAAGTTGTTGGTCCAGGCGTCCACGAACTGCAGCACGTAGTAAGCCCCGTCGGTGTCCGGGACACGCAGCTGGATCGGCCCTCCGGACAGGTCCAGCTGGGCGATCGAATGAGCGGTGTCGTTGTCGACGGAGACGGCATGCGCATCGGGGCCGGCCCATGGCCCCGCGTGCGCGAAGTGGTTGAACGGGGTCGGCGCCAGCGGGCCGAAGCCCTCCTGCATCGATCTCTCGACCGTCAACAGGTCGACGACCAGCGGATACCCGTACACGTACGCCTCGGCGGCAAGAGCGACCAGGTCTTCCCCCTGCCCGTTCGGTTCGCCCATCACCTGCACGCCTTCCCTGCCACGGCCGCTCACGGTGAGCACCGCAGCAGCGAACAGCCCCGGATTGGCCGGAGCGGAACAACTGAACGAATCCGACCCTGCGCGGCGACCGCCCGCGCGACCACCCGGACGCACCCGTACGAGTGACGGCGTCGACGTGGCATCAGTCATGAAAACGGCCCTCCGATCGGTCACGACCGGGAGGCCGGAACAGCCCCTCACCTGACTCAGCAAAACTGTCGCGGCTCCGCCGGCACAACGGGGCGACCCGCGTCCTCACCCGCCCGACGGGTACCGCGTCACCTTTGTCACCTTGCACCTCGTACCCACGGGAGACTTGCCGAGCCCCTGCGCCTTCCGAGGATGCCTGGGCGTGAGGGGAAACAGTACGACCCGCCCGGAATACGCGACCCCGGCCTGCGAAGAGAATGCCAACGTGTCAGAGGCCGATGATGCGGACGTGGTCGCCGCAGAGTCTGATCATGTCGTCGGTGTCGGACGTCAGCAGCGCGACCGGCCTTGGCTGGCGCAGTGCCACTTCGGCCACGGTGGCGTCGATGGCGTACTTGTGGCCGTGCAGTCCGGCCTCCTCGAGGAGCTCTGCAGCGGCCTTCGCCGCTTGCTCCGTGACCGGTTCCACCTTGACTCGCGACAATGCCCAGTTGAGGCGAGGAAGGTCCGTACGCGCGTGGCTGACCTCCACGATGGTGTTTGCCCCGACGACAAGATCAGCCCCGGCGTCGTGGAACACCTTCAACATCGCGAGAAACGTGCGGTCCTGCATGATCCAGGCTGAGAGCCCTTCCGAGTCCAGGACGACGCTCTCGATGCGCTCACTCATACTGCGTCCGTGCGCTGAGTGGTACCGGCGGTGCCAAAGATCTTCGCTCGGGCTTCTGCCAGTTCCTCCTCGGTGAATCCGCCGTGCTCCTCTTCATGGCGTCGCAGGTCGTCGCCCAGCCTTTGCCGCCGCCGGCCGCAACGTCTGGGCCGAGATCAGCACCGCCGACCCCGCCCCGTGGACTCTGCGCCTGGCAACCGCCGCCGCTGCCTGGCACGACCACCGCACGGCCGCCTGAACCAGATCCGCCGCTCCGGCCACCTGAACGAGCTGATCCAGGCCGTTTCTTATGGATCATCTGGCTGACCATGCGAAGATGGCGGCGAGGTGGAGTCCGGCTAGGTAGATGGTCGCGGTCTCGTCCCAGCAGATGGCCAGGCCGCGCCACTCCTTGAGCTCGTTGATGCAACGCTTCCTCAGGATTTCCCGAAGCATGCAGACCAACAGATGGGGTGGGCGATGGCAGGTCGGGTCACAGCGGTGAGCAGCAACGGGGCGTACTCGTTCAGCAAGCCCAATCGCGAGTCCGTCACGCTGCTTGCCGGCCTTGGCGTCGAAGGGGACGTCCACGCGGGGGAGACGATCCGCCATCAGTTCCGCATGACCTACGAGCCGGACCTGCCCAACCTGCGTCAGGTACACCTGATGCACGAGGAACTCTTCGACGAGCTCGCCCTCAAGGACTTTGCCGTCTCTGCGGGCCAGCTCGGCGAAAACATCACCACCCGAGGTGTTGACCTGCTCGGCCTTCCTACCGGCGCCCTGCTACACCTTGGCGAGCAGGCGGTGGTGGAGGTGACGGGGCTACGCAACCCGTGCGCGAAGATCAACGACTTCCGGCAGGGCCTGCTCGGAGAGGTCTTCGTCCTCGATCCCGTCTCGGGGGACTTCACTTTCAAGTCCGGCATCATGGCCGTGGTCCGCCACGGCGGCCCCGTCCGCCCGTACGACCACATCGAGGTCGAACTCCCGCCGGCCCCGCACCGCCCCCTGGAGCGTGTTTAAGGGGGACCCTCTGCACTCGGTGGGGGCGGACGTGGCTGAGTTCGGGAACTATGCGTCAGCAGGGACCTGGACGAAGCTCGGGTTGAGGCGGAAAAGTCGCTTTCGGTCGACAACCCATCCAACGGGAGCTTCAGCTGCCGCCGCATGCACCCCACCCCGAACTCATCCTTTCATCGGCCGAGTTGGGCCAGCAGCGTAGACGCTGCCCACTGGCAGGAAGCGTTCAAGGGCCTGATGGACCGCATCGCGGGCAGGTTCGCCCGGGTCGAACCCCGTCGCCGAATACGGCACCTGGTGCTGGGACTGCTCGCGGAACTGCCGCGGAAGAACTGCTGGACCATCGCCGAATGGGCCGGGGAGACGACTCCCGACGCCATGTGAGGCGGCCTCGGAGCTGCCGAGTGTCTCTTTGCAGGTCAGCGCGGCTGTAATGCAAAGCGCCTCGCGCAAGTTCCGACCACCGTGATCAACCGCCTGTGATCGCTCGTACAGCTCGTTCGGGTGCGCACCTCGTGCAGGCTTCAGTCATGGTGTCCAGGATTATCCCCACGATGTGTTTCCTCGTGGAGGTGGAAGAAGATGGCGACGTATGTCACGTTGCTGAACTGGACCGATCAAGGGGTCCGAAACTACAAGGACACTGCGAAACGCGCCGAGGCCTTCGCCGCAGCGGCACAGAAGCTCGGGGCGAAGCTTTTGAGTATCTACTGGACCGTCGGTCCATACGACCTCGTGGCCGTCGTCGAGGCGCCCGACGACGAAACCGCCACCGCGACACTCCTACAGCTCGGCGGAGTGGGCAACGTCCGTACCACGACTCTGCGGGCTTTCGGTCAAGAGGAGATGGATCGCATCATCGCCAAGGCTGGCTGAAGACCCCCACACGCTGGGTGGTGTTGTTTCCCCGGGTCAACGCAGCCCGTGTACGGCACTCGGCGTGGGAGGCGCGCATAGAGGCTCTGCGCAAGGCTGACGTAGAGCTCGTCCACAGTCCCGACGTCTGGCCATTGCATCCAGGCTGACGTGTCCCTGCAGCACTCGTCAGCCGTGCATCGCGGTGCTGTAGACGTACAGGGCGATCACACCGGCGACGCAGGCGAGGATCACCCATGAACCGAAACTGGTGTGCTTCCCACTGCCTATGGGTCGCGCGGCCTTCCCGGACTGATTGGACCGCTTGGACCGCCCGGGCGCTGCCCGTCCCGGCGCGACCGGCGCCACATCAGCCGCCGCCTCGGCAAGCAGGCGACGGCAGGTCGCGGCGAGCACTCCTGTACCGGCGGAGAGGGGCACCACGGCCTCCGAACGCGCCGGAGCGGTGGTGCCGCCGTCCAGGATGCGCCCCGCGCGTACGAGGACCTCGTCCCGGCCGCCCGCCGGAGCGAGGCTGATCCACCGCCGTACATGCTCACCCCGGATGACCACACCGCCGGACCGCTCCCGGTACACAGTGTGTTCCCGCCACAATATCTCCGCCAACTCCCCGGCGGTGTCTCTCAGTTGTGCGCTCACAACGCCTCCCCCTCCACCCCGCGGCGAATCGAACAAGCATCGCACTCTAGCGACAGGCGCAGAGCGGGGGTCCAGCAGCCCCCCAACGGCAGTGCCCGCCCCCGGGCATGAATCCAGTAATACGGGGACACATCAGCCTGGCCACACGGGAATGGCAGCGTATGCGTCCTGAAAGAACCGCGCCTACCTGCGCCGACGCGGCATCCGCTGCACTATCCCGGACAAGGCCGACCAGACCCGCAACCGCAAGAAGCTCGGCTCGCGTGGTGGCTGGCCGCCCAAGTTCGACGCCGAGGACTACAAGGCTCGGCACGCGGTCGAGTGCGGCATTAATCGCCTCAAAAGGCACCGCGCTGTGGCCACGAGATACGACAAGCTCGCGGTCCGCTACGAGGCCACTGTCCTCGTAGCGGCCATCAACGAGTGGCTGTGACCAGCACCGTCAGGAAAGGCGGGCGGAGGGCCAGTGGAGTTTAGGTGGTTCAGGGGTTGATGGTGTGTTCGGTGAACTGGCCACAGGAGCGGAACCCCAGGCGGCGGTAGACGGGCTCGCCGTCGGCTGACGCCTGCAAGACCGCGATGCGGTGATCTCGGTCGCGGGCCGTGCGGAGTGCCGCGAGCGTGATAGCACCGCCGTAGCCACGTCGGCGGTGGGCGGCCAGGGTGGAGATGTTGTAGATACCGGCGACCCCCGCGTGATGAAACACTTCAGCCGAACAGACCGGACGGCTCTCCATGTAGCCGACCAGGTACCGGGCCGGGCAGTGCGCGGCCAGTGCCTGCGGGGCGGCCTGGGCGAAGAAGCGGCGGACGGTGTCAGCAGGCGGGTCCCAGTTCGCGGCGAGAACCGTGGCGTAGTCGGCAAGCTGTTCGGGCGTGGCCACCGTCTGCATGTCCAGTCCTTGGACGGCGGGCAGTGGCAGGGTGTCGTCCAGCTCGGCCCACATGGCCGTCTCGCGTTCGGACGCCGACAGACCGGCCGCCGTCAGGCGGGCGGTGAGGTCCAGTGGTGTCGAGGCAGGCCCCACCCACCAGGAGAAACGGCGGCCAGTGCGGGCCAGCGTCCGAGCGGTCTCGGTGATACGTGCCGGGGCGGTGGCAGCGGTGAAGCGGGCCGCGGCAACGATGTTGAAAGTGTCGTCGTCCAGGCCGCTGTCGGCGACCAGGAGGTCACCAGCCTCTGTGACGGCCGCACCAGTCATGCTCCGATGCAGGTGACAGGCATGTTCCGCCAGGTTCCGTTCCATCCTGTCCATCAAGTCGGCTTCATTGAGGAAATGATCATTCATAGCGATTGATCCCAGCATGACTGGGCGAAGATCGCATGCGATTTTGGGTCGTCCGCCGACGCTGTCGCGCTGGCGACCAGCACATTCGATACACGGCCTAGTACTAGCCAGTTCGACCGCCTGCCGCGAGTGTGGTGGCGGGCCGCGGTGGACTCTTCGGAAAGCTGCTCCTGACCGCCCTCTGCGTGGCAGCGGAAGACCAGAGCGACGATGCCCCGGGCCGTGTTCTTGTAAACCCCGGTCAACCGGTCCACCTGGACCTTGATGCCGGTCTCTTCGTAGACCTCGCGGCGCACGCCGTCTTCGGGAGCCTCAGACAGTTCGAGCACGCCGCCCGGTAGCTCCCACGTTCCGTTGTCGGCTCGCCTGATCGTCAGCACCCGACCGTCTTCGCGAACGACCACACCGGCTACAGACGCGGAGTTGAGTGGCGTTGAGCAACACCCTCGCTGCGACCGGTGGCGCAACGACGCGCGAGCTGATGCAGCGCATGGGGCACTCGTCGGTTCGGGCCGCGCTGATCTATCAGCACCTGGTGAACGGGCGGGACCATGCGATCGCCGCTCATGTTGATGAGCAGATCAAAAAGGTCCGCCCGGCCGAGCCCTCCGGTGAGGGTCTGGAGGAGGCATCTGGCACGTGAGTGGCACGACGCCGCTCCCCCGCCGGAACGGTGGAGGAACGATCAAGGCCCAGGCTCCCGGTTTGATGCCGGTGACCTGGGCCTTTGTCGTACTTCCTGCTGGTGGGCGCGGACGGTTTCGAACCGCCGACATCTGCTTTGTAAGTTCGATCGAGCTACCGGCTCGCCGTGGGACCGCCATGTCATGAGCGGTGCGCCCACTCCGTGGGGCACCGCCGCGATCCGTATTCGTCCGTCCTCGTTGATGTCAGGCGTAGATGTCAGCGGCCCCGGTCAGACGATGGCACTCAGCTCCGGAGGCCGAGTCTGCCTTGCGTGGCAGTGCAGACTTGGCCTTGCGAAGTGTGGGTTGGCGGCAATCTGTCCACAGATAGCCCAGGTCCGCCGGGTGAGGTACGACGCGGTGCCGCCCTAGTCACCGCCGTGCCGCTGCCCATCCTGAAGTGTCCGGCCAGGCATGGAGTTCGAGCGCCGCTGCCGCGCCACGAAGATCGCCGCCACGACTGATATTGCCAGGAAGAGCAGGGCGCCCCCGCCTGAAATCACCGCCAGCAGGGCTGCCCCGCCGCCCCCGACATCCTCTTCACGGGCGACTACCTGTGGATCGTCCGCCTGGTATCGGACGGTTAGTCGAGTGCCGACAGAGTTCTTGCCTCCTCCGCTGCCTACCGGCAGATCCGCCACCACGGTTCGCCCAGCCACCTCGAACTTAACCTGGCAATGACCCACCATGCACGCGCCGCTCGTATGCAACGTCGCATGAGCCCGCTCGCCGTCTTGAAGGGAGCGTAGATGCTGGGCCGCCGGAAACATCACCAGCACCGACAGCGCGCCCAGTAGCAGCGCGAGCACCAGCGACATGAGTAGGGACGTACGAGGCCTCAAGCCACCTACGGCCGTGTTCTGCTGGTGCGCACTGGAGGCGCCTGCGTTTGATATGCCGTCCAAGTCCCTTACCATTCATTTCAGTTGCGTCGAAGTGGTGTGCTCGTCTCGCACATGGACTGCGCCTCGTATCCGTGTTGCTGAGCAGGGTAAACAGCGCGACAAGTTGCCATCATGTGTTGATGTCGGCACCCTGGACACGGCCCGGCTGCCCGCTGTCGGCAACGAAGGTGGGTGGAGTCTCAATGACCCGGTCAAGCGCCACAGCGCGGCCTGGAGCACCAGTTTGGAAGACCCCGTACGCGGGTGCGGGCTGACCTGGGAGAACGGTGACCTGCACCTTCGGTGTGAGGCATCCGTGGTTACCTCTCGTTCCCCGTTGCTTCCCCCTGGGTCGGGCACGGAGTGGGCACGGTGGACTGGTTGAATCAGTGGCGTGACGATTCCCACAGGCGAGCGCTACGAGATGTCCGCTGTGCACCTGGCGGTGGAGTCAGATGACTTGGCGGAGCTGACGCGCCTCCTGGACGCGGGTGCCGACCCGAATGAGTTCGACAGCTACAGCGGCTGGACCCCCTTGCTTCGGGCCGTCGATGGCGAAGCAGACGGCGCCGTGCAGACCGGAGCGCCGCTGCATGCTGCCGCGACTGCGGTCCTTCTTGCCTATGGGGCTGACCCTGAACGCCCCTCACGCGAAGGGCTTACCCCGATGCACCTCGCCTTCCAGTCACGTCACGAGATGGCCGTGCGGCTCATCGAGGCCCACACGGGTCGGCAACGTGGGTGAGTGCCCCGCCTTCGCCGGTTGCCCAAGCCCACCACTTACCCCGGCTCCCATCCCGTCCGCCGCATCAACATAAGGTTGTCTTGTCTCGGTTGATGCTTGACGTTGCGGCTTCACCTGATGCTTGACACCGCTTGCCTCGGCTTGGCTGTGTGCGTCTGACAGGCGTGTGCAGGGAGGGCCGGGGCCGTGCTGGTGGAGTTGAGCGTGGTCGAGCAGCGGTATCACGCGGTCATGGAGGTCGCCGCGGGGGTTCCGGTCACTCAAGTCGGGGCCCGGGATTCGTACTTGCGCACCCAGGAGTGCACCGACTGCCTCGACACCCCAAACCGCCGCCCACCGCCTCGTGGTCGACCGGGACGCCGGTCGATGCCCATCGGTCGGCGGCGGGCGCCGATCGCGTGCAGCGTCGCTACATCTCCCGCAACAATCTCCACCACCGCCAGCCCAAGCTCCGACACGAGCACAGCATTGATGTCTCCCATGCCGTACGAGACGGGCCTCGCCAGGCTGGAGTTACGCCGCAGGCCACAGTTCACCCAGCCGTGTTGCTGGGTCCGTGCGGGCCAGCTGCATCAAGGTAGTGGGACGCATACGCAGCAACCCGGCGGTCAGCGGCTTTCGGACGTCAGCCCGACTACTGCCTACGACCGGGCACGCACCTCGTTTGCGTGGCTGACGACAGCCCGGCCCGCATAGCTCCGAAGCCACTGGGTGCGGCGGACACGCTGCTGGAGGCGGGCGAGGAACCGACCGACCTCTCCCCCACGCCGCTCGCCGGGCTGCACGGCGGGCCCGGCTTCCATCCTGATCAGGACTGAGCGGCGGCGGCTCAGCGGTGAGGGATGCCGCCCAGCGCCGAGGGTGACTCCCTGGGGGCGGACCGGGGCCGGCGGAGCGCGAAAGAAACGGAAGCCCGTATTTTATGACGTCGGTCAGAGCGCTCCGGCAACCAACCGACGTACTTAGTAGACGCAGCGTGGAAGATATCTGAGGATTTGTCCGTTTTGGACTAGATTCGGATTCCGCCGCGCGCCCCGGAGTTCCGCCCGGCCGGCCCGCACGCCCGCTGCCCCGTGGTGTAAGGCTTCTGACGTCGCGACAGCTTTCCCTCCCGCCGCCATGTGCGGACTGGAGACCCGCGCCCTGCCCTGGCGAGGTCCTGGGACCTACGAGGCGACGTAGTGACGGGACCCTTTGCGCTCCCTGTCGAGCCGTTCTAAGAATGACGACCCACAGGACGTCGCTGCAGTTCAAAACCGGTGTTCACGCAGAGTCGACCGCGCACCGGGCGCTCGGCGTCACCGAGTGAGTAGGAGCCCCCACATGAAGTCGTCCCGAACGTCCGCGAGACTCCTCGCCCTCGCTCTCGGCCTGGGTCTGGCCTCCAGCGCGCTGGGCACGGCGGTGCCGGCGAGCGCCCAGACGGCCGCCACCCCGTCCGCTTCCGCCGGTACCTCCGTGGCGCGGTACGACAGGTCGGTTGAGGAGGCCGCGAACAACAAGGCGTTCTTCGACGCTGTGCTCAAGTCGGTCGCCGAGAAGCGGGCCGCCCAGCCCAACGCGCAGGCGGTGACCGTCTACTACAACGCCTCCCAGGCACCGAGCTTCCGTTCGCAGATATCGAGCGCGGCCTCGATCTGGAACAGCTCCGAGTCCAACGTCAAGCTTCAGGAGGCTTCGAGCGGTGCCGACTTCTCCTACCACGAGGGCAACTACCCGCGCGGGTCCTACGCCTCCAGCAACGGCCACGGACGCGGCTACATCTTCCTTGACTACGCCCAGAACCAGCAGAACGACTCGGTCCGCGTCGTCACCCACGAGACCGGGCACGTGCTGGGCCTGCCGGACGACTACAGCGGGCCGTGCAGTGAGCTGATGTCGGGCGGCGGCCCTGGCCCGTCCTGCACCAACCGCTACCCGAACGCCACCGAGCGCTCGCGTGTCGACCAGCTGTGGGCCACCGGACTCGCGCAGGCCCCGGGCACGGTGAACCAGCCCGCTGACCACCTGAGCGCTGCACCGCCGGTACGGACCGTGGCGCCGGGCCACGGTCCGGGGCGTCCGCTCCACAACACGTCCTGGAATTGATTGCGTTCCCAAGTGGGAAGCGGCTCGCTGTCGAGCATGGCTTCAGCCACATGCTCAAGACGGTCGTCTGAGCACTCTTGCAGGCTGGCCGACAGACGCTGGTGCTTTATATGGCTGTCCTGGGAGGGCGGAGCCGGGAGGCGAAGCCAACCGCCCACTGATTGGTGACCTTGAACGTGGCCGCTGCGCAAGCTGCCGTCCGGCCGCTTTCAAGCTCGGTATCCCGGTCCGGATGGTCTGCTGCGTTCGGCCCCGGAGACCTTCCCCACCCAGACTGACGCCGATCGCTGGCTGGTGCGCAAGGAAGCCGAGATCATCGAGGGGCGCTGGCGGAATCCGGACGAGGAGATCGTGTTCGGTGTGTACGCCGGTGTCTGGTTCAAGGAGCGGGACTACGCGGCCACGACGTGGGAACGCAACGGCAGTGCACTGCGTCTGCACGTCCTGCCTACCTTCGAGCGCACCGTGCTGAGTGAGATCACGACGCCGCAGATCCGGCGTTGGCGGGCGGATCTCCTGGACGCGGGTGTAGGTGAGCCGACGGTGGCCAAGGCGTATCAGGTCCTTCGGGCCATCATGAACACGGCGGTGGACGACGGCGTCATTCAGCGCAGTCCGTGCCGCATCAAGGGTGCTGGTGCCGCGAAAACTGCCGAACGGCCATTCCTCGAAGTCGCGGAAGTCTTCCAGCTCGCCGAGGCCGTGCCCGTGAGGTTCCGCGTGTTCATCCTCCTGGCTGCCTTCACCGGTCTTCGCTTCGGAGAGCTGGCCGCTCTGCAGCGCCGTGACGTGTGACCTTGAGCGGCGCACCGTCTCCGTACGTCGCGCGCTCGCCGAGACGCGGTCAGACGGGCTGCTGATCAAAGCCCCCAAGAGCGCGGCCGGCGTCCGTACCGTCGCGTTCCCGGCATCGCTGAAAGCCGAGCTCGCCACGCATCTCGACAAGCACGCCGAGTCGAGCCGTACGGGTCTGGTATTCACCGGAGCACGAGGCGGCCAGCTTCGTCGGAACAACTTCCGCCGCATCTGGCTGCGGGCGGTCGAGGAGGCCGGACTCGGGGACGTGCACTTTCACGACCTCCGACACACGGGCAACACCCTCGCTGCGACCGGTGGCGCAACGACGCGCGAGCTGATGCAGCGCATGGGGCACTCGTCGGCGCGGGCCGCGCTGATCTATCAGCACCTGGTGAACGGGCGGGACCATGCGATCGCCGCTCATGTTGATGAGCAGATCAAAAAGGTCCGCCCGGCCGAGCCCTCCGGTGAGGGTCTGGAGGAGGCATCTGGCACGTGAGTGGCACGACGCCGCTCCCCCGCCGGAACGGTGGAGGAACGATCAAGGCCCAGGCTCCCGGTTTGATGCCGGTGACCTGGGCCTTTGTCGTACTGACTACTGGTGGGCGCGGACGGTTTCGAACCGCCGACATCTGCTTTGTAAGAGCAGCGCTCTACCCCTGAGCTACGCACCCGTGGATGAAGCAACAGCGTACATGGCACAGGGCCCATGCTCACAAACGGTTGTCCGGACCGGCGGGGAGACGGGGGATATCCCCACCCCGCTTACGGTAGCCGCCCGGATTCTCCCCGGGCCGGCTCGCTCTCTACGGTGGATCCACACCGGCGGGACAGCCCGCTGGACCGGATGGGGGATCGATCACCGTGGCACTCCGCACCCACACCCGCACCCGCGCTCGCACCCGGCCCCGCGCGCTCGTCGCGTCCGGCGGGGCTGTCCTCGCCGCCCTGGCCCTCACCGGTTGCGGCAGCGCGGATGTGGACGACGCGCCGGCCGAGCACAGGTCGTTCGCGCTGAGCGGGAAGACGCTGACCATCGAATCCGGCGGTACGACCGTTGAGCTCGTGCCGGCCGATGTGCGCAAGGTCGAGGTGACCCGGCGCGTCGACGGGTGGGTGGTGCTCGGGAACGGGCCCGATGCCCGGTGGTCGATGCGGGACGGCACGCTCACGCTGCGGGTGAAGTGCGACGCTTTGATCAGTAACTGCGGGTCGCGCCACCAGGTGAAGGTGCCGCGTGGCGTCGCGGTGACGGTCAACGGGGACAACGGGCGGATCCTCGCGTCCGGGTTCGACACTCCTCTCACGCTCCACTCCGACAACGGAAAGGTGACCGTGCGTGACTCCAGCGGTCCGCTGAAGCTGGCGAGCGACAACGGGGGCCTCGTCACGGAGCGGATCTCCAGCAGGTCCGTCTCCGCGCGCTCGGACAACGGGGGGATCCGGCTCGGGTTCAGCGCGGTGCCGGATCTGGTGGACACCGTCAGCGACAACGGCCGGGTGACCATCGATCTGCCGAGCGGTTCGCAGGCGTACGCGGTGACTGCCACCGCGAGGAACGGGCGCATCTCGGTGAAGGTGCCGCGCAGCGACGGCAGTCCTCATGTGGTGAAGGCGCACAGCGACAACGGTCAGATCACGGTGCGAACGGCGAACTAACCGGCCCGTGTGTTCGTCCTTACCTGGTGGGAGAATGTACCGGGCAGGGCGAAACGGCACGGGAGAGGGATGTGACGGCGACAGACGCGCGGCCGCAGGCAGGAGCGGGTGCCATTTCCGCCGTCAGGGACGTCCTCGGGTTGATGCTGCTGCCGGTGCCGTTGCTCGCCGCCGCGCTGTCGGCCGCTTTCGCCGGTGGAGGTACGCGGCGCTGGTTCGGCGGCCGCGGGGAGAGCCAGCGGGTCGAGGCGCAGGCGGCGAAGGATGCGGCCGCGGAGGCGTTCTACGAGCTGGACACCGCTCAGCGCGATCTGCAGATCTCGATCGAGACGATCACCGCGGTGGACAGTTCGCCCGCCGCGCGCAAGGTCGTGGACGACTTCGCTGCTCTGGGGCGGCGGATCGACGAGGCGAGCCATGCGTACATCACGGCGGTGGACGCGCACGACCTGGACCGGGACGATCTCGAACCGGCGATCGCGGCGCGTGCCAGGACGGAACTGACGGGCGCCAAGGACGAGCTCGTACGGGTCAAGGGCGAGCTCGACCGGTTCGCCCAGGGACTCGGTCCGCTCCTGGGAAACGCGGAGACAGAGCTCGCCCGGCTCGCGCCCGCTGTGGAGCGGGCCCGGCAGGCGCTGCTCGGTGCGAGCAATGCTCTCGACGCCGTGCGCGCGTCCGGGCTGCGGGCGGACGATCTCGCCGCGCGCCTGGCGGCCCTCGCCCCCGAACTGACCAAGCTCAACCAGGGCGCCGGCCGGCACGGCGTGCAGGAGACGCTGCTCCGCGCCGATCAGGTGCTGCGCGGTGCGGAAGCCGTACGGGCGGAGGCGGCGCAGCTTCCCGAGCGTGCCGCCGAGATCGACCACCGGCTGGTGTCGCTGCGGACCCGTGCCCAGGCGCTGACCACCCGCGCGGGCTCGGTGGAGCCGGTGCTGAGTGAGCTGAGGCGGCGTTTCTCGGCCGCGTGCTGGCAGG
Organism: Streptomyces sp. NBC_00873; assembly: GCF_045207415.1. NCBI lineage: Bacteria > Bacillati > Actinomycetota > Actinomycetes > Kitasatosporales > Streptomycetaceae > Streptomyces > Streptomyces sp. NBC_00873. The sequence goes on along the minus strand of NZ_CP108803.1, from coordinate 6,412,418 downwards.
ACCTCCAGCCGGTTCCGGAGCAGGCGGCGGTCAATGTGCGGCAGGCCGAGGAGAAGCTCAAGGAGGCGGCCAAGGCGCGGGACGAGCAGCGCTGGGCGGATGCGACCTCGCGGCTCTCCACCGTACGGGCCCTGCTGAACGCGACGGACGAGGCGGTGTCCGCGGCCGGTGACCGGCTGCACCGGCTCGACGCCGTGGCCAAGGATCCGCAGCAGGAGATCCAGCGGACCCGGTTCGCGATCCGGGACGCACAGCGTCTGGCCATGGCGGGCCGCAACACGCCCGACCCGCGCCATGCCCGTCCGCTGGACGACGGGGTGGCCCGGCTGGAGCGCGCCGTCGCCGGACTGGAGGGCCGCCACCCCGACTACTGGCACTTTCTGACCGAGACGGAAGCGGTGCGGCAGACGGCTGCGAGGGTGGTCTCCGAGATCCGTGAGGAGCGTGGCGCCGGGGGCTGAGCCGAGTTGTCGGGGCCCGGGGCGGGGCGGATCATGGTGGTAGTTCGAAGGAGGCCACCACCATGGCCCACACTCATGCTCCGCGTCTCCCGCATCACCCGCAGCGAGCGGCGCGAGGTCCGGCAGGACCCGGCAGAATGGCCCGGCTCGACGAGCATCTCCCGGTCGATCACCGGCTCAGCAGCGTCTACCGCGTCGGGGCAGGGCTGATGGGACTGGTGCTGCTTGCCTTCGGCATCCTGGGGGTCATCGACAAGATCGGCTTCTTCGACACGGGTGGTGCCACCGTCGCGGGCCTGAACACCAACGGCGCACTCAGCGTCCTGTCCATCTGCGTCGGCCTGCTCCTGTTCATCGGAATGGTGATCGGCGGCAACTTCGCCTCGACGCTCAACATGGTCCTCGGTATCGCGTTCATCCTCAGTGGCTTCATCAATCTCGCGCTGCTCGACACGGACTACAACTTCCTGGCCTTCCACCTGCAGAACGTGCTGTTCAGCTTTGTCGTCGGGCTGATGCTGATGATGTTCGGGATGTACGGCAGGGTCAGTGGCGGGCTCCCGCACGACAACCCGTACTGGCAGGCCCGCCATCCCGAGCAGGCAGCCCAGGAGCTGCGCCTCAGGCGACGGCAGTCCATGCCGATTACCCGGTCGTAGGAGCGGCGCCGTCGCGGCGGTGCGCCGTCCCCGTACCGTCCCTGGGTCCTGTTGCCGGATACCGCTGCCGGGCAGCGCCGCCGGTTAGCCTGGGGTCATGCCTCGTTACGAGTACCGCTGCCGCTCCTGCGGAGACACGTTCGAACTCAGCCGTCCGATGGCCGAGTCCTCGGCCCCTGCCTCCTGCCCCGCCGGGCACGAGGACACCGTGAAGCTCCTCTCCACCGTGGCTGTGGGCGGGGGTTCGGCCAAGTCCGCGCCCGCCGCCCCGTCGGGTGGCGGTGGCGGCGGGGGCTGCTGCGGTGGGGGTTGCTGCGGCTGACCCGGCCGCGGCGCTCGACCCAGCGGGCGGGCGCTACCTCCTGCGGGAGAGTGTCAGCCCGTCCGCCACGGTGAGCATCACGCTGTCCATCCGCGGGTCGGCGGCCACATGCTCGTTGAACTCCTTGATCGCCGCCGCCCCGCCGGTCGCCTGCGGGTCGGTCACGCCGCCGTGGAACAGCACGTTGTCGGTGACGACGAGGCCGCCTTGCCGCATGCGGGGCACCAGCTCCTCCCAGTACGGGATGTAGTTGCCCTTGTCCGCGTCCAGATAGGCGAGATCGATGTGCGGTCGGGACGGCATCGCCCTCAGCGTGTCGAGCGCGGGAGCGATGCGCAGCTCGATCCGGTCGGCGACGCCTGCCTTCTCCCACGCCTCCCGGCCGTAGGCGGTCCACTCCTCCGAGATGTCGCAGGCGATCAGCCGCCCGTCGGCAGGCAGCGCCTGCGCCATGGCCAGGGCGGAGAACCCGGTGAATGTCCCGACCTCGACGATGTGCCGGGCCCCGGTCAGCCGTACGAGGAAGGCGAGCAGTGGCCCCTGCTCCTCGGCGGACTGCATGCCTGCCTGATCGGGAAGGCGCGCGTATGTGGTCTCGACGAGCTCACGCTGCACCGCGTCGAGCGGCGGATTGTGCGCCAGCATGTACGCGTACAACTCGTCCGTGATCTTGGTTTCGTTTCCCTTGCTCATCGCAGACTCTCTTCGTGCCTGCCGGGCAGGCTGGTCAGGTCCCCGAGTACCGGAGTACGGCGGGAACGCGGCGGCTGCCAGCCACTGTTCCCTGTCGGTCCGAGCTTGTCGAAGATCGTGTCGACGTGTTTCTCCGCGCACCGGTGGAGCAGTTCGGCGACGGCCGCAATTCAGAGACCGTGCCGGGGGACGGAAGCCCGAATGAATCGGCGGAGGATCTCCTCGCCCGCCGCCACACCACGTTCCGTCAGGACGTCGACGTGCGGGGCACTCCAGTCGGTGTCGGCGAGTTCGCCATGGCCCGGACGCCAGGCGAGGTCGGCGGCGAGGAGCAGATCGGCGTCGAGGAGCGAGTCGCCGGCGGCGAGGGTGAGCGTGGCGCCGGCGCGGCGGGCGACCTCGTGCATCGCGGCGCTCTTGGTGAGCGGCTTGGGCACGGCGTAGATCTTGCGGCCCTGGAGGGACATGGTCCAGCCGCGGGGCCCCGCCCACTCGGCCAGCTCCTGCAGCCAGTCCGTGGGCAGCAGCGAGCGTTCCACGACGAGATAGGCGAAGAGGTCCTCGGCGACCCGTTCCTTCAGCAGCCAGGCGGGGTCTGCGGCGGCCACGAGGTGGGCGCGGACCTCGGCGAGCGAGGCGCACTCGTCGGCCAGCCGGCGGGCCACCCGGTCCTGCCAGTCGGAATCCGAGACGCCGTCGACCAGGAGATGTCCCCCGTTGGCGCAGATGGCGAACTTCGGTGCGGGGCCGGGGAACTGGATGCGGTGGTACTGCTCGCGGGTACGGGTGGTCGTGGGTACGAAGACCGTGGTGCGGGCCAGTTCGTCGACGAGTGCGGCGGCCGTCTCCGTCATGTAGGAGAGCGGCTTGTTCCCGTACACCTCGACGCAGAGCAGCCGGGGGGCGTCCGCGTCCGGCATGGCGAGCTGGAGTGCCGCCGTCGAATAGATGAGGGTGCGGTCGAGGTCGCTGGCGACCAGCGTCACAGGGGTGGTCGGGGTGGTCGTAGTGGCCGGGTGGGTCACTGTGACGCCACCGCCTTGCCGTCCGCGCCCGTCGCTCCGCGGGTGTACTTCGGATGGATCAGTCCGACGCACGTGTACGGGAGACCGTCGACCTCCTCGACCGGCACGCCGCGCTGCTCGGCCAGCAGCCGGATGTGTTCGAGGTCGGCACCGACGCCGCGCTTGGCGAGGATCTTCCAGGGGACACGTCGCAGCAGTACGCGGGTGGTCTCGCCGACGCCCGGCTTGACCAGGTTCACATCGTGGATGCCGTACTCCTCGCTGATGCGCTCGACGGCCGCCCAGCCCTCCCAGGTGGGGGCGCGGTCGGCCGTGAGCAGCTCCTTGACCTCGGCGTCCACGGCGTCGACGACCTCGTCGAAGTGGGCGGCGACGGTGTCGAGGAAGTGACCGGACACATCGGCTTCCGCGAGCTCCCGGTAGAACTTCGCGCCGTGGAAGTCATGGGGGCCGACCAGGTCGGACCGGAGGACGGTACGGGAGATCAGCCCGGAGACAGTGGAGTTGAGGCAGGCGGACGGGATGAGGAAGTCCTCGCGGGTGCCGTAGGTGCGGACGCAGCCGCCCGGGTCGGCGAGGACCGCGATCTCGGGGTCGAAGCCGTCGAACTCTTCGAGTGCGGCGGCCAGTTCGCGGGTGATGGCGCCCTTGCCGGTCCAGCCGTCGACGAAGACGACGTCTGCGGGGTCGTGGTGGGTGGCCAGCCAGCGCAGGGCGTTCGCGTCGATGCCCCGGCCGCGCACGATGGAGACGGCGTAGTGCGGCAGATCGAGCCCGTGACGGTGCTGGGCCCAGCGGCGCATCAGCACGCCGACCGGGGTTCCGGCCCGTGCGAGGGAGACCAGGACGGGGCGGGGGGTCCGCTCGGCGAGGACCGTCTCGGTGACGGTTCCGACGGCCCGCGCGATGCGGGCCGCCGACAGGTCCAGGGCCGCCTTGAACAGGTCCTGGTACTCGGCCGACGGCTGGTACTCGACGGGCAGCGACTCGGCGTAGTGCGCGCCGCCGCTCTGTATCGCCTCCTCGCGCTCCTCGGTGGGCGCCTCCAGCTCGGTGTCCGAGAGGTCCTGGAGCAGCCAGCCGACTTCTTCCGGCGCGTAGGAGGAGAAGGCCGGGCCACGGAGGGGCTCGGACAGCATGGGAGGTTCCTGCCGTTCGGGGGCGGTGAAGGGGGCGGACGACGGGACGTACGAGGGGACGACGGCCAGCAGGACGTGGGTGGTGTGCGCGGCGAGTTCCGCCAGCAGGCCGTCCGGGGCGTGCAGTTCCGGGGTGTCGGCGGCGGAGTCGACGACGACGACCACGGCGTCGAAACCGGCGTCCGCGACGTTGTACGCGTAGCGGACGCCGGGGCCGTCGGCCGGGTTGTCGTGGGCCGGGAAGACCAGCCGGCTCCGTATCGCGTAGCCGGGGTCGTTCACGGCGAGGACGGGGGACCGTGTGGTGGTCGAGTAGCGCACCTCGGCGTCGGTGTGCTCCTCCAGGGCGGTGCTCAGCCGGAGCGGTGCGTACATCAGCTCCTCGAAGCCGAGGACGAGTATGCGGCGGGCTTCACCGCCCAGGGCGCCGGCGATGCGGGCAGCCATGGCGGGAAGGGCCGATTCGAGCGTCTCGCGGTGGGCGGGGGTGAAGCCGTGCCGTCCGCCGTCGGGCACGCCGGCGGGCCACTCCAGCTCCACCCGGGTGCACGGGCTGCCGGCCCCTGCCGCGCCGGCCCGGGCGGGTTCCCGTTCCCGCTCGTGGGCGGCGACCAGGGCCTGGCCCTTCTCCAGAACGCCGTCCGGGAGCCGGACCGTACCCGTACCCCTGGCCACCAGGTCGACGCGGGCGCCGATCTCGGCGGCGAACCCGGTCAGCCGTTCGCGGTCGGCCGCCGACCGCATGTCCACCAGAGCCACGATGACGTAGCGGTCGCGCGGGTACAGCTCGTGCAGTACGCGGATCGTGTTGAGCACGGTGTTGCCCGTGGAGAATTCGTCGTCCACCAGCACGAGCGGCGCCCCGCTCCCGCGCGCCAGCAAGGCGGGGTCCTCCGGCAGCAGCAGATGCGATGTCGCGTGCGAGTGCGACTCCTCGAAGCCGCCCGCCCGGGCCACGCCCTCGACCGGACGCCGCGTCGAGTGGAGGTACGGGACCACGCCCAGCCCGTCGGCGACCGCGTGGCCGAGGCCGGTGGCCGTCTCCGCGTACCCGAGCACCACCGCCCGGCGGGCCTCCGCCTCCCCGAGGAGCGCGCGCACGCTCAGGCCGAGCTCGAACCCCGCGCCGTACACCACGGACGGCCGCTGCGGCACATGCTTGCCCAGCACATTGGAGACGAGCAGATGGGCCCGCTTGGGGTTGCGGCGCAGGGCGAGGCCCAGCAGCTCCCGCAGCTCGCCGTCACCTTCGGGCTTCCCGTTGCCGACGAGCTCGACGCCCAGTCGCTCCGCCACCCAGCTACCCGACCACACCACGTTCGCCGTCTCTTTCCTTGCTGCGCGCTCGCTCATCGAGACGCGCTCATTCCGCGAGCCCCGCGGCCAGCAGATCCACGAAGCCGACATCTTCCTTCGCCACGCCGAAGACCTCGGCCCGTTGCAGGGTGCGCTCGGCCCAGGCGCGGTGCGGCTTCACTTCATTCATTTTGTTCGTGTATGCGGAGCGCATCACTCCGCCACCGCCGCGCTCCGGCCGCAGGATGTCCTGTGCGTCGCTGAACTCCTCATGGCTGACCACGGACAGTGCGTGCACCGGCGCGACGTGCGACGGGTGGATGCAGGTCTTGCCGAGCAGCCCGTTGGCCCGGTCGAGCTCGATCTCCCGCAGCAGCCCGTCCAGGTCGTGCTCGATCAGTGTCGTGCGCAGCCCCTCGGCCCGGCCCTCCAGGAAGGGGCTGCGGCGCAGCTGCGGCTTGAACATGCGCTCCTGGAGACGGAAGTACTCCCACACCGGTCCGGTGATCGTGAAGCCCGTCCCGTCCGCCCGGCCCAGCACATTGACCACATCGGCTATGACCGCGGCGACGAGCTGGACGTCGTACGCCGTCATGTCGGGCGCCCTGCGCAGTCCGTACGCCGAACAGAAGTCGGTGACCCCGAGCCGCAGGGCGAGCACCCGGTCCCGGTACGTGTGGACGGTGCGGACGATTCCCTGGAGCGCCGCCGCGCGGGTCTCCAGGTGCAGCAGCTCGGGCGATTCGAGAACGGGCATCGCGAACAGGCGTTGTCCCCCGGCCGTCTCGGCCTTGGTGAGCGCCTCCATGAACGGAAGACCGCGCTCTTCCGTGAACTTCGGAAGTACGAAACCGGACAACAATCGGACGGAGCTTCCGAGCCGCTGCACCAGGTCCGTTATCTGCTCCGGTTCGCGGACCCGGATGAAGAGCAGCGGCACCTCGGCGCCGCGCGCGGCGAGGTCGTCGAACTGCCTGACCAGGTTCTCCTCGCCGTCCGACACCTCGGAGTCGTCGATGGAGTCCTCCAGGCACAGCACCATCGAGACGACACCGCGCCCGGCCTGCTTGAGGACGTCATCGGCGAGCCGCGGCCGGGTGGCCGGGGAGTAGAGGGTGGCGCCGAGGGCGGCCGACAGCATCCGGGCGGGCGAGTCCGCACCGAATTCGCACGGCTGCTGAAAGAACAGGCCTTCCCGCGCAGCGGGCGAGATGTGCCCGAAATGACGCATGTGATTCCCCCGTACTGCCGGATCGACCGGACAACGTGTGGCCGGTAATAGTACGTATGGGCGGGTGTCGACAGTTCCCCACGTGCATGAATTCCGGGTAACTCGTCCATTTCCCAACGGTTCCGCAGGGCCCGGAGGACGTGGTTCCGACGCACTGCCGAGACATGGGTCGGGCCCCCACGTTGTCTGCGCAGGCAGCCAGCAGGCAGGATGACCGCCATGACGCACGCGATGCTGAAGGGCTCGAACGTCCCCCTCGATGCCATGGCCGTACGGGCCGTGCTGCGCTGGACTCCGGGCGCCGGGGTGCCCGACGTGGACGCCTCGGCCCTGCTTCTCGGCGCCGGTGGCCGTGTGCGCTCGGACGAGGACTTCGTGTTCTACAACCAGCCCCGGCACCCCTCCGGCCTGGTACGACGGCTGCCGAAGCGCAGTGTCGCCGAGGGGCTCACCGACACCATCGAGGCCGACCTGGGCGCGCTCGACCCGTCGGTCGAACAGGTGGTCATCGCCGCTTCCTCCGACGGGGCCGCCTTCCAGCAGGTCCGCGATCTCCGCATACTTCTCCACGACGCGGCATCGGCGAGCGGCGACCCGCTCGCCGTGTTCGATGTACGGCCGGAGACCGGCGAGGAGACCGCGATCATCTGCGGTGAGCTCTACCGGCGCGGCGATGGCTGGAAATTCCGGGCGGTCGGTCAGGGCTACCCGACCGGACTGGTGGGGCTCGCGACCGCATTCGGCATCTCGGTCGACGAGGCGGAGGCCGCGGCCGAGCCCGGTCCGGCCCCGGCAGTGCCGACGGTCGCCCCGGTGTCTCCCCCGGCACCGGCACCCGGACCCGACGCGCAGGCCACGGTCCAGCACCAGCAGCCCGCGTACGGCTACCCGCAGCCCGCAGCCGCCCCGGCTGCCCCGTCGGCGTACGGCTACCCGCAGCCCGCAGCCGCCCCGGCTGCCCCGTCGGCGTACGGCTATCCGCAGCCCACAGCGGCCGCCCCCGCCCCTCAGCCCGCCTACGGCTACCCGCAGCCGGCCGCGCCGCAGCCCGCATACGGCTATCCGCAGCCCGCGGCGGCCGCCGCGCCCGCCCCGGACCCTAATTTCGTGCTGCCGCCGCAGGGCCCCCAGTTCGTCCGCTCCTGAGCGCCGCGGCGGCAGGCGCCCGCTCAGGCCCGGGACTTGTAGCCGCGCCCCCACTGCATTCCCCAGCCGTACAGCCGGTCCAGCTCCGACTGGAAGCCGTAGACGAACTTCACCTCGCGCCGCACGATCAGCTCGCCCTTGACGTTCTCCACGGTGAACACGGCGCACGAGCGCGCCTGCGGGGCCCGCTCGTCGAGCTCGATCTCGATCCGCGGGCCGTTGCCCGGGTAGAGCGTCACCTTGGCGTGCGTACGGTCGAAGGCCGGCGTCTGGTCGTAGATGTAGACGAAGAACAGCAGCCGCTTGATCTGGTCCCGCTGGTCGAGGTTGACGTACACGGTCTCCCCCGACGGCGCCCCGAAGCGGTCGTCCCCGCTGAGCCTGATGTACGGCGGCGCGTTCAGGTCGCCGATCAGGTTGCCGAGCGGCTGCACCACGCCCTTGGTGCCGTCCTTCAGCTCGTACATGCAGCCCAGGTCCAGGTCGACGTTGACCACACCCCGGGTGTGTGCCTGGACCACATCGGGCTGGAAGAGCTTGAACGGCCGCAGCAGCCGGCCGCTCTGCCGCGACCTGCCCTCGATGTCGGACGTGCGCATCCGCCAGGAGAGGTTGACCCGGAGGTTGCCGGTCAGCGCGCCCTGTTTGGTGAGGGAGACGGTGGCGTGCCGCTTGGACAGCACGATGGAGTTGGTCGCCGCGTTGCCCGACTCGAACTGTGCTTCCCGCCCCGGCCACAGGCTGTCCCAGAACGCCATCCCCAACCCCCACATGTCTCGGTAGTGCCCAGGCCCCGCACGCATCACTGCGGGGCGGCCCCCGGGCCGGGTCCGGGTGTTCCCCGAGAACCGTCGCCGTGCGGACCGCCCCGCTGAGAGCGTTCCTCAATCCCTACCGGGTCACACCCCGGACGGGACCTCCGCCCTGGAATCCGGGTCGCCGCCGCCCCCGGCCTCCAGCGCCTTGTTGCGCCGGACGGAGGACCAGAAGGACCAGCCGATCAGCACGACGCCGACGAGACCGGTGATGATCTCGTGGATCTGGTACTGGATGGTGATGAGAAGGATGACGGACAGCGCGCCGATGGCGTAGTGCGCGCCGTGCTCCAGGTAGACGTAGTCGTCCAGGGTGCCCTGGCGGACCAGGTAGACGGTGAGCGACCGGACGTACATGGCGCCGATGCCGAGGCCGAGGGCCATCAGCACGATCTGGTTGGTGATGGCGAAGGCGCCGATGACACCGTCGAACGAGAAGGACGCGTCGAGGACTTCGAGGTAGAGGAACATGAAGAACGCGGCCTTGCCGGAGAGCGCCACCGCGGACAGCTTCTTGCCGGTCTTCCTGGCCTCTTCCTCGGCCTCGTGGTCGCGCTCCTCCTCTTCCTCGAGCTTGTTCTCGAAGTAGCCGGAGAGACCGCCGACGATGAGGTACGTGATCAGACCCGCGACACCCGCGAGCAGGACGGTCTCCGCCTTGTCCGCGTGCGCGCCGCCGTGCTGGTGCGCCTGGGTCGCGAAGGTCATGGCCGAGACCAGCAGCACGACGAGCGCGATGCAGACCGACAGCATGTCGACCTTGCCGAGCTTGGCGAGCGGGCGCTCGATCCAGCGCAGCCACTGGACGTCACGGTCCTCGAAAATGAAGTCGAGGAAGATCATCAGAAGGAACATGCCACCGAAGGCGGCGATCGCCGGGTGGGCGTCCGTGACCAGTTGCTGGTAGCGGTCGGGCTGGCTGAACGAGAGATCGACCGCCTCGATGGGCCCGATCTTGGCGGTGATGGCCACGATCACGACGGGGAAGACCAGCCGCATACCGAAGACCGCGATGAGCACACCGACCGTGAGGAAGATCTTCTGCCAGAAGGCATTCATCTTCTTCAGGATTCCGGCGTTGACCACCGCATTGTCGAAGGACAGCGAGATCTCGAGGACGGAAAGAATCGCGACCACACCGAACGCTTCCCACCCCCCGTAGAGCACCGCTGCGACCAGGCCGAGCGCGGTAATCGCGAACGACCAGCCGAAGGTTTTCAGAAGCACTGGTTACCCCATCATGTATGTATCGGGTCTCCCCCGGATGTGTACGGGGCTCCCCCGCGTCGTGCGCGGCTTTACGAAACGTTGACCCCGAAGTCTAGAGCGATGCCCCGCAGCCCCGACGCGTACCCCTGTCCCACTGCACGGAACTTCCACTCGCCGTTGTACCGGTAAAGCTCCCCGAAGATCATCGCGGTCTCGGTGGAGGCGTCCTCGCTCAGGTCGTAGCGCGCGAGCTCCTGGCCGTCCGCCTGGTTCACCACGCGAATGAACGCATTGCTGACCTGGCCGAATGTCTGGCCGCGGTTATCGGCCTCATGGATCGAGACCGGAAAAACGATCTTGTCGCAGTGGGCGGGGACCTGGTTGAGGTTCACGATGATCGACTCGTCGTCGCCCTCGCCCTCACCCGTGAGGTTGTCGCCCGTGTGTTCCACGGAGCCGTCCGGACTCGTGAGGTTGTTGTAGAAGACGAACCATTCGTCGCCGAGCACCCGGCCCGACTGGCACAGCAGCGCGCTGGCGTCGAGGTCGAAGTCGGCGCCCGTGGTGGATCGTGCGTCCCAGCCGAGGCCGACGAGCACCTGGGTGAGGTTGGGTGCGGCCTTGGAGAGGGAGACATTGCCTCCCTTGGCGAGCGTGACGCCCATGATGTGAGTCCTCCCCGAGTCGATGAACCGTCTGTTGAGCGCGTCCGGCGCCGCACTGGGTGCGGCGCCGGACGGGGACGTCAAGGAGGTGTACGGCGGATCCGCCGGACACCTCCTGGGCGCGGCCCGGGCTGTGCCTTCTCAGGTACGGCCCGGTCGCGCTCTCCGGGCCGTACCTCAGACGTTGACGCCGAAGTCCTGCGCGATGCCGCGCAGACCCGAGGCGTAGCCCTGGCCGATGGCACGGAACTTCCACTCGGCGCCGTTGCGGTACAGCTCGCCGAAGACCATGGCGGTCTCCGTCGAGGCGTCCTCGCTCAGGTCGTACCGCGCGAGCTCGGTGTTGTCCGCCTGGTTGACCACGCGGATGTACGCGTTGCGCACCTGGCCGAAGCTCTGCTGGCGGGTCTCGGCCTCGTAGATCGAGACCGGGAAGACGATCTTGTCGACGTCGGCCGGGACTCCGGCCAGGTTCACCTTGATGACCTCGTCGTCGCCCTCGCCCTCACCGGTGAGGTTGTCACCGGTGTGCTCGACGGAGCCGTCGGGGCTCTTGAGGTTGTTGAAGAAGACAAAATTACCGTCGCTGCCGACCTTGCCCTCGGCGTTGGTCAGCAGTGCGCTGGCGTCGAGGTCGAAGTCTCCACCGGTGGTGGTACGGGCATCCCAGCCCAGACCGACGACGACGGCGGTCAGGTTGGGCGCGGCCTTGGTCAGCGAGACGTTGCCGCCCTTGCTGAGGCTGACTCCCACGAGTCCTCCCATTGGTTTCTTGGGGGCCGACGACTGCCGGCGCCTCCACGTTGCGTTGGCATCGGATCAACGAGTGGATCCTAGTGACCGGTTCCCGGCCAAAGCAGGCTTTTGGCCGGGGGGCGCCGGGAGATCGTCCGGAACACCGACGCCGGATCGTCCGGAACCGGATCAGATCGCGTCGAGGGCCTTGATGTAGTCGTTCAGGTCGCGCGCGTCCGGCAGGCCGTTGACGACGGTCCAGCGCACCACGCCCTCCTTGTCGATGATGAAGGTGCCGCGCACCGCGCAGCCCTTCTCCTCGTCGAAGACGCCGTAGGCCCGGGAGGTCGCGCCGTGCGGCCAGAAGTCCGAGACCAGCGGGTACTCGAGGCCCTCCTGCTCGGCGAAGACACGCAGGGTGTGGATGGAGTCGTTGGAGACGGCCAGCAGCTGTGTGTCGTCGTTCTCGAACTGCGGCAGCTCGTCACGGAGGGCACAGAGCTCACCCGTGCAGACGCCGGTGAAGGCGAACGGGTAGAACAGCAGCACCACGTTCTTCTCGCCGCGGAAGTCGGAGAGCTTCACGGTCCGGCCGTGGTTGTCCTTCAGCTCGAAATCCGGGGCCTGGGTACCGACCTCGATCGCCATGGAAACGCGTCCCTTCGCTGCTTCACCGGGCTGGGCTGTCCGGGTGGACTCCCACCCTACGCAGAGGCCTCGGCGGGCCTGCGGACAGGGATGCGCGCGGGCGGGGGACATGTGTACGGGCATACGAAGGCCCCCGCCGGTGCACGACCGGCGGGGGCCTCGTGGTGAGTGCGGTTCAGCGCCTGGCTTTGGCCGACTTCGGGGTGACCAGCCGGCTGCCCGTCCAGTCCTTGCCCGCATTGATGCTCTTGGTCTGGGAAAGACCGGCTGTCTGGCCGGCCTCGTTGATATCGCTCGGTTCGACGTAGCCTTCGCGGCCGGTCTTCGGCGTCATCAGCCAGATCACACCGCCTTCGTCGATCAGACCAATGGCATCCACCAGCGCGTCCGTAAGGTCGCCGTCCTCGTCGCGGAACCACAGCAGGACGACGTCAGCGACGTCGTCGTAGTCCTCATCGACGAGTTCCTGGCCGGTAGTGGCCTCAATGCCCTCACGGAGCTCCTGCTCGACGTCGTCGTCGTAGCCGATCTCCTGGACCACCTGTCCGGGCTCGAACCCCAGCCGTGCAGCCGAGTTGGTCCGTTCCTCCGCGTGGTCCGCGGTCGCGCTCACGGGTTGCCTCCTGATCATGTTTCGGAAAATGCTTCAGCCACGCGCGTGCGCGGGGCGTTGGCCGTAGTCCACACGGGCGCGGCGGATCGCGCAAGTACCCAGCGTGCGAGACCGCCTGAACGGTGACGTTCCCTGCCACGTCGCCGCACGATCGGCAGGTCCCTGGCTGGGCTCCACACGGCCGTCCACACCCTTTACGTCCTTGCACAGCTTATGCCGTTTCGGTCCGCCAATCGGAGTCGAACAGCCTTTGGGAACGCTTGGACGGGTTGGGCGTATGGTTGCGGTTTGATCCAACCCGTCTGCCGGGCCGCCCCGGCGCACCGGACATGATGTCTGACCACCTGGCGGTTACCCATCGGTAGAGATGACGTATGCGCCGTCGCGGTACACGATGGTGCTGGCGTACATGCATACATCCCGGGGGCATGCCTCCCGTAACCAGGCCCCGTAGAGCAGCACCGAACAGCGAAGGAACAGCGTGGCTTCCGGATCCGATCGCAACCCGATCATCATTGGCGGCCTTCCGAGCCAGGTCCCGGACTTCGATCCCGAAGAGACCCAGGAATGGCTCGACTCCCTCGACGCCGCCGTCGACGAGCGCGGCCGTGAGCGGGCCCGCTACCTGATGCTCCGGCTCATCGAGCGCGCGCGCGAGAAGCGCGTCGCCGTGCCGGAGATGCGCAGTACGGACTACGTGAACACGATCGCCACGAAGGACGAGCCGTTCTTCCCCGGCGACGAGGAGATCGAGCGCAAGGTCCTCAACGCGACCCGCTGGAACGCGGCCGTGATGGTGTCGCGCGCCCAGCGCCCGGGTATCGGCGTCGGCGGTCACATCGCCACGTTCGCCTCCTCCGCCTCGCTGTACGACGTGGGCTTCAACCACTTCTTCCGGGGCAAGGACGACGGTCTGGGCGGCGACCAGATCTTCTTCCAGGGGCACGCGTCCCCCGGTATCTACGCCCGCGCATTCCTGCTCGACCGGCTGAACGAGGCGCAGCTCGACGCCTTCCGCCAGGAGAAGTCGAAGGCGCCCAACGGCCTGTCCAGCTACCCGCACCCGCGGCTGATGCCGGACTTCTGGGAGTTCCCGACCGTCTCGATGGGCCTCGGTCCGCTCGGTGCGATCTACCAGGCCCGGATGAACCGCTACATGGAGGCGCGCGGCATCGCCGACACCTCCCGGTCGCACGTCTGGGCCTACCTGGGCGACGGCGAGATGGACGAGCCCGAGTCGTTGGGCCAGCTCTCCATCGCCGCCCGTGAGGGCCTGGACAACCTGACCTTCGTGGTCAACTGCAACCTGCAGCGCCTCGACGGTCCGGTGCGCGGAAACGGCAAGATCATCCAGGAGCTGGAGTCGCAGTTCCGCGGCGCCGGCTGGAACGTCATCAAGCTGGTCTGGGACCGCTCCTGGGACCCGCTGCTGGCGCAGGACCGCACGGGCATCCTGGTCAACAAGCTGAACACCACGCCGGACGGCCAGTTCCAGACGTACGCCACCGAGTCGGGTGCCTACATCCGTCAGCACTTCTTCGGGGACGACCCGCGGCTGCGCGACATGGTCAAGGACATGACCGACGACCAGATCCTGCACCTGGGCCGCGGCGGTCACGACCACAGGAAGGTCTACGCGGCGTACGCGGCGGCCCAGGCCCACAAGGGCCAGCCGACGGTGATCCTCGCGCAGACGGTCAAGGGCTGGACCCTGGGCCCGAACTTCGAGGGCCGCAACGCGACCCACCAGATGAAGAAGCTCACGGTCGAGGACCTCAAGCGGTTCCGCGACCGGCTGCACATCCCGATCACGGACAAGCAGCTGGACGAGGGCTACCCCCCGTACTACCACCCGGGCCGCAACTCGGAAGAGATCCAGTACATGCACGACCGCCGCAAGAGTCTGGGCGGCTATGTCCCGACCCGTGTGGTGCGCGCGAAGCCGCTGGCCCTCCCCGAGGACAAGACGTACGCGACCGCGAAGAAGGGTTCGGGTCAGCAGTCGATCGCCACGACCATGGCGTTCGTCCGCATCCTGAAGGACCTCATGCGGGACAAGGAGATCGGCAAGCGTTTCGTGCTGATCGCGCCCGACGAGTACCGCACCTTCGGCATGGACGCGTTCTTCCCGAGCGCGAAGATCTACAACCCCCTGGGTCAGCAGTACGAGGCAGTGGACCGTGACCTGCTGCTCGCGTACAAGGAGTCGCCGACCGGCCAGATGCTGCACGACGGCATCTCCGAGGCGGGCTGCACGGCGTCGCTGATCGCCGCGGGTTCGGCCTACGCCACGCACGGCGAGCCGCTGATCCCCGTCTACGTCTTCTACTCGATGTTCGGTTTCCAGCGCACCGGTGACCAGTTCTGGCAGATGGCCGACCAGCTCGCGCGCGGCTTCGTGCTGGGTGCGACCGCCGGCCGTACGACGCTGACCGGTGAGGGTCTGCAGCACGCGGACGGCCACTCGCAGCTGCTCGCCTCGACGAACCCCGGCTGTGTGGCGTACGACCCGGCGTTCGGGTATGAGATCGCGCACATCGTCAAGGACGGTCTGCGCAGGATGTACGGCGGGACCCCCGAGGAGAATGAGGACGTCTTCTACTACCTCACCGTCTACAACGAGCCGATCCAGCACCCGGCCGAGCCGGAGAACGTGGACGTCGAGGGCATCCTCAAGGGCGTCTACCGCTTCAGGAGCGGCGAGAAGGGCGTGATCCCGGCCCAGATCATGGCGTCCGGTGTGGCGGTCCCGTGGGCGGTCGAGGCGCAGCGGATCCTCGCCGACGAGTGGAACGTGAAGGCGGACGTCTGGTCGGCGACCTCCTGGAACGAGCTGCGCCGCGAGGCCGTCGAGGTGGAGCGGTACAACCTGCTGCACCCGGAGGAGGAGCAGCGCGTCCCGTACGTGACCCGGAAGCTCTCCGGCTCCGAGGGCCCGTTCGTGGCGGTCTCGGACTGGATGCGTTCGGTGCCGGACCAGATCGCGCGTTGGATTCCCGGTGCGTACCAGTCGCTGGGTGCGGACGGCTTCGGCTTCGCCGACACGCGTGGCGCGGCCCGCCGGTACTTCCACATCGACGCGCAGTCGATCGTCCTCGCGGTGCTCACCGAGCTCGCGAAGGAGGGACGGGTCGACCGTTCGCTGCTGAAGCAGGCGATCGACCGGTACGAGCTCCTGGACGTGACCGCGGCCGAGCCGGGCGCGGCCGGCGGCGACGCGTAGGCACGACCGCACAGACCCGAAGGGCGGCGGACCTCTTGGTCCGCCGCCCTTCGGCGTCAGTTCTCCCAGACCTTGAAGGCCCTGACCTGGTATGGGGACTGCGGCACCCAGGTGCCACCGCCCGGATAGGTCTCGAACTCGCCGGTCTCGGCGCACTCCGCCGACTGATAGGTGGTGACGGGGCGGCCGGTGCGGTTGGCGAGCGCCTGGGCCCGGCCGGCCGGTGGCAGCGGGACACAGCTCTCGATATCGATGGTGGACAGTTCGTGGACCTGCCGGGCGCCGGTGAAGTCCGGCTTCTCCCAGAGGCAGAGCTGACCCGTCCCGCACGCCCCGAGCCGGACCGGCGCGGCCCGCGGAGCCGATGCGACCTGCTTGGTGCGGGTGGCCTGTGTGGCCGGCGCGGCCTCCGAGGCCTGTACGGCCTGCGGGATGAGCGCGGTGACGGCCAGTGCCGCGGCAAGCGCAGTCGTACGCATATCAATCAACCCCCGGGTGGTGTGGATCACTTGCACGCACCCTGACCTGCGGGGCAGCGCCACGGGAAGGGGCGCAGGGCCGGACCACCCGGATAGGCGACAGCCCCGCCGGAGGGGTCCGGCGGGGCTGTCGTGGGCGCTGTGTTGACGCTCGGGCCTCCTCGGCGCGAGGAGTCGGCGAGGGCCGGCGGTGGGCTCAGATGTGGCCCGCGCCCGCACCGGCCTCGGCGTTCGCACCGCGCTTGGTGAGCGTGGCGACCATCGCGGCGACCACCGCGACGATGCCGGCGACCATGAACGCCGTGCTCATGCCCGACACGAACGTGTCATGGGCGACGCCCGCGATCTGCGCCGCGACCTCCGGCGGAGTGTTCCCGTCCACCGGCGGTACGCCGACCTCGACGGCCGAGGACGCAGCGTCCAGCTGCTCCGGCGTGAGGGGCGGAAGCTTCGCGGCCGTCCAGTTGTCGGCCAGCTTCGAGTCGACCTGGGAGGCCATGACCGCGCCCAGCACCGCCGTGCCGAGGCTGCCGCCGACCTGCATGGCGGCCTGCTGGAGGCCGCCCGCGACACCGGAGAGTTCCATCGGCGCGTTGCCGACGATGACCTCGGTGGCGCCGACCATCACCGGGGCGAGGCCGAGGCCGAGCAGACCGAACCAGATCGACATGGTCAGTGTGCCGGTGCCGATCTCCAGCTGGGACATGCCGAACATGGCGACCGCCGTGCACACCATGCCGCCGACCAGCGGAACCCGCGGGCCGAACTTGGTGATCATGGCGCCTGCGAGCGGCGAAGCGACGATCATCATTCCGGTCAGCGGCAGCAGGTGCAGACCGCTGTCGACGGGGCTCAGACCGTGCACGTTCTGGAGGTAGAAGGTGACGAAGAACAGCCCGCCCATGAAGGCGAAGGCCATCAGCACCATCAAAACCGCGCCCGCGGACAGCGGCACGGACCGGAACATCGCCAGCGGGATCAGCGGCTCCCTGACGTTCTTCTGGGAGAGGGCGAAGACCACGAACAGGGCCACTGCGGCGCCCAGGAAGCCGAGCGTCTTGTAGTCGCCCCAGCCCCACTCCGCACCCTTGATGAGCGCCCAGATCAGGCAGAACATCGCCTGCGACAGCAGCACGATGCCGCCGATGTCGAAGGAGCGCGGCGCGTTCTCGGCGCGGTGGTCCTTGAGGATCACCGCGCCGAGCAGGAGCGCGATCACTCCGACCGGCACATTGATGAAGAAGACGGACTGCCAGCTGACGTGCTCGACGAGGACGCCGCCGAGGATCGGACCGCCCGCCGTCGAGGCGCCGATGACCATGCCCCAGATACCGATCGCCATGTTCAGCTTCTCGGCCGGGAAGGTGGCGCGCAGCAGGCCGAGCGCGGCCGGCATCAGGAGGGCGCCGAAGAGACCCTGCAGCACCCGGAAGGCGATGACCAGGGCCACGCTGCTGGAGAAACCGATGGCTCCCGATGCCGCGGCGAAGCCCACGACACCGATCAGGAAGGTCTGGCGGTGGCCGAACCGGTCACCGAGCTTGCCCGCGGTGATCAGGGAGACCGCGAGTGCGAGCATGTAGCCGTTGGTGATCCACTGGACGTCGGCGAGCGAGGCGTTCAGGTCCTGCTGGATGGCGGGGTTGGCGATCGCGACGATCGTTCCGTCGAGCGCGACCATCATCACGCCGATGGCCACGGAGAAGAGCGTCAGCCAGGGGTGGCCGCGCAGCCCCTTGGCCGGGGCGGGAGCAGGGGCACCCTGCGGCTCCCGCAACGGCTTTTCTGCGGTGGTCTGACTAGTCATGCCGGCGACATTAGTGTCAGTCACTGACAGTTGACAAACCATTTCACAAGCTGGTAGCTGTCACGTAGCTCACAGGTACCCTGAGCTGGACAAAGAGACAGGAAGAGGACCGCTCAGTGACCGATGTCCGGCGCGCCGCAGAGCAACCGACCGGGCTGCGCGAACGCAAGAAGCGACGCACCCGGGACGCCCTGCTGCACGCCGCCCTCGACCTCTTCACCACCCAGGGGTACGACGAGACCACCGTCGACGAGATCGTCGACGCCGTCGAGGTCTCCCAGCGCACCTTCTTCCGCCATTTCGCCGGCAAGGAGGAGACCGCCTTCGCCGTCCAGGAGATAGTGGAGTCGCGCTTCCTCTCCGAGCTGCGTCAACGGCCCGCCACGGAAGCCCCTTTCGAGGCCATGCGCAGTGCGGTCCTGTGCGCCTGGAACAGTATCGGTGAGGCGATCGAGGAGATCGTCACGGTCGAACTCCACATGCGTACGTACCGGATGATCGAGTCGACCCCTTCCCTGCTCGCGGCCCACCTGCGGCGCAGCATCGCCCTGGAGACCGAGATAGCCGAGGTGATCGCCGGGCGCGAGGGCCTCGACATCCGGACGGATCCGCGGCCGCGGGTCGCCGTCGCCGCGTTCTCCGGGGTGATGCGGGTGACCGGGCAGCTATGGGGGCAGGGTCGGGGCACGAGCGTGGAGTCGCTGCGCGTGCTGACCGAGAACTATCTGGACCAACTGGGCCCGGCGCTCGCGGGGAACTGGAATACGCCGGTCGAACCCACGACCGCTGCGCCTACGCCTTCCGCCGGATAACTCCGCCCCCGCCGTGTGCCGAACGCCTCAAATCGGAACATGACAGACTTCACAACTGCCGTACCACAACCGGCCCGTGCAGGACGGGAGCGGCGCGAAATCCGTCGGAGCGTACCGGACGCGCGCACGGAGCGTGAGGGAAACCCGCCTCAATTCCCTGCAGGCGAGTGATGTGTGTCACCCGCTTCACGGTGGTCGTCGCGCGTCTCCTAATGTGGGCCGGAGTGACTTCCTTCGACTCCTCCCCCACGCTCACCGCATGGCGCGCGCTGCTCGCCGTCGCGGTCGTGTTCGTGATGCTGGCGACCACCGGTTGGACAGCCGTACGTCACCAACCCTCCCACGAGCCACGCGACATCGCACTCGCCTCCTGGGCGCGGGGGCGGATAGCGGGTCACCCGCTGCCGGACGCCGATGCACCGCCGTACCGGCTGGCGCAGTTCTTCGCCATGCTCACCGCCACGCAGCGGACCGCGCTCGCCGACAGGTACCCGTTGGTCGTCGGCAATTTGAACGGCGCCCCGATCACCCTGCGCTACCACGCCAACCGGCGGGCCCTGGTTCAGGCGCGGGCGGTCGAGCGGCGGCGCATGCACGACGTCAGGCTCTCCCCGGACGGCCGCGCCGACGCGCTGCGCCGGATGGAGCGCTTCCGGTCGATGCTGGCCCACGGCCGGCATTTCCTGGCCTTCGACCCGTCCGGGAAGGGCCATGCCGCCGAGGTGTTCGGTGACCTGGACAAGGCGGAGCGGATCTCGATGGTCGTGCCCGGTGTCGACACCAGCCTGCTGACGCTGGAGCGGACCGGGCCGAAGGTCAACGCCGCCCCCGTCGGCATGGCGAAGTCGCTGTACGCGGCGGAGCGCGCCGCCCGCCCCGGCACCCGGACCGCCGTCATCGCCTGGGCCGACTACACCGCGCCCGCCGGCATCGGTATGGACGCGGCCTTGGGAAACCTCGCCGCGCGCGGCGCGGTCCGGCTCAATGCGCTCGTCGGCGCGCTGCCCGGCACGTCAAAGGTCTCGCTGTTCTGTCACAGCTACGGGTCCGTTCTGTGCGGTGTCGCTGCGGAAGAACTGCCGTCCCGGGTCACCGACATCGCGGTCGCGGGCAGCCCCGGCATGCGGGTGGAACGCGCGGCGCAGCTGCACACCTCGGCCGCCGTCTGGGCGATGCGGGACCGCAACGACTGGATCCAGGACGTACCGAACATGGAGGTCGGCGGGCTCGGCCACGGGGCCGACCCGGTGGACCGGGGCTTCGGTGCGCGTGTCGTCTCGGCGGGCGACGCCAACGGGCACAGCGGCTATTTCGTGCCGGGCACCGGGAGCCTCCGCAACTTCGCCGCCATCGGCGTGGGTGCCTACGGCTCGGTGACCTGTGCGGGCGCCGACAGCGCCTGTCACAAGGGAATTTCCGGCGCCGAAGGCATGTGACGCGCGTAAAGAGCCGCGACGGAGCATGAATTGCGGCATCCGCCGAGGGCGGGACGTGCGGGCATGTGCCGCATACGATGAGGCACATGGGTGATGTGCTGGCCGGAATTCATTCCACCTGGGAGTTCGACACCGACTCCGTGCTCATCCGCTTCGAACGGGGTATTCGCACACCGAAGCTCTTCCAGAGCCTGCGTGAACGCCGCATTCCGCACGCGGCGTTGTCGTCGGTGACGCTGACCCCGGGCAAGCGGGGCACGGTGGTGCTGCATGCGGTGCCGAGACGCGGTGCCGATCCCCTGCTGGAGGCTGCGGCAGGACAGCTGAAGGACGGCTGCGATCCGTACCGACTGGTGCTGCCCGCCGAACGCGAGACGCTCGCCGAGTACTACGCGGACGAGCTGCGCGCACTGCTCGGAGCGGACGTGGGTGAGCCCGCCGAACGTTTCATGGTCGCGGCCCCCGAGGCGCCGATGCAGTTCAAGGCGTACGACGGCCGGGCCAGCTTCGACGGGGACCGGATCTCCTTCCGCTGGTTCTGGACAGGTGCCTCCACGGCGAAGTGGAAGGCGGGCGACCAGACGTTTCCGGTCACCGAGCTGTGCGGGGTCGAGTGGCGGTCGCCCGAGGCGTTCGACGGCTACCTGCGGCTGGTCCCGCGAGGCGCCGGGAGTGCGGGTTCCCTGGCGGGCGTGGAAGCGGGTGCGGCCACGGAGGGCGGGGCGCCCCGTACGGACGCCGCAGCCGGTCCGCAGGCAATGACCCCGCGGCCCACCCAGGCCGATCAGGACCCGGCCGCGGTGATCTTCGGGCTCGGCTACGGCCCGGTGCACGAGTCGCTGCCGTTCGCCGCCGCCGTCCTGGAATCCGTACGCAGGAACCAGTCCGCACCCGTGGCGGCAACCGCCGTCCTGGCGGGCGCGGGGCGCCGCGATCCGGCGGACATCGCCGAGCGGATCCGGCACCTCGGGGAACTCCACCGGGCGGGACTCGTGACGGACGACGAGTTCAGCGCGAAGAAGGCCCAGCTGCTCGCGGAGCTGTAGGTGT
This sequence comes from Streptomyces sp. NBC_00873, assembly GCF_045207415.1. Classification (NCBI taxonomy): domain Bacteria; kingdom Bacillati; phylum Actinomycetota; class Actinomycetes; order Kitasatosporales; family Streptomycetaceae; genus Streptomyces; species Streptomyces sp. NBC_00873. Next base: position 6,390,954 of record NZ_CP108803.1, on the reverse strand, counting down.
GCGGTGTCGGATGTCCGGCGTCCGGTGTCCGGCTCGCCGGTAGTACTCCTGTACGAGAAGTGCGGCAGTGGACCGGAACCCCGGTATGACGCCCTCGGGCCGGTCCATGCCTACGCTGATCAAGCCATGCCCACTTCCCCGCCGCACGGGCCGCCCCCGCCGCCCGTCACCGACGGCCTGGTGAGCGCCGCCCGACGCAATCTGCGCGAGCTCGCTCACGGGCTCGCCCACCCGTCCCATCCCGCGACGCCACTCCTGGCGGACGCGCCGAAGCGATGGCAACGACTGCTGCCCTACGTGGTCGTCCTCGCCCTCGTCGCTGTCTTCATCCCGGTCACGATCAATGTCCTGACTCACCAGTACGGCGTGAACGGAGGACTGGCGGGAGTCCTGGCCGTCGCGCAGGCGGCGCCGCTCCTGATGCTGGCCCACCGGCCGTTGCAGGCCTGGTGGATCATCTTCCCGGCGGACATCCTCGGCGCGGCCGCGCTGCTCGGGTATCCGGTCGGCGCGTACGCCATCTGGCCGTGGCCGCCGCCCACCCTGATCGGCTATCTCTTCGTGCTGCTCGCACTGGCCCTGCGCGAGACCCGGCGGACCCTGATCTCGGTCTGGGTGGCGACGGGTGCGGCGAGCCTGGTCCTGCACCTGATCTCGCCGGAGCGCAGCAACGGCAGCGCGCTGCTGCTCGTGATCCTCGGCGCGGTGGTCCTGGTGATCGGCGCGGCACTGCGGGAACGGGGCGACGCGCAGCGTCGGCTCGCCGAGCAGGAGACCATCAGCGAGGCCGAGCGGGCGCAGCGGACACTCCTGGAGGAGCGCACCAGGATCGCCCGTGAGCTGCACGACGTGGTCGCGCACCACATGTCCGTAATCACGGTCCAGGCCGATTCCGCGCCCTACCGGATCAGCGGGCTGCCCGAGGAGGCGCGCGAGGAGTTCGGTGCGATCGCGGCGAGCGCGCGGGAGTCCCTCGCGGAGATGCGGCGGCTGCTGACGGTGCTGCGCAGCGAGGGCACGGAGGGCGAGCGGGCGCCGCAGCCTGGGCTCGACCGGGTGCAGCAGCTGGTGGAGGCGACGGTACGGGCGGGGCTGCCGGCCGAGCTGTCGCTGTCCGCCGATCTGCCGGACGTACCGCAGGCGGTGGATCTGTCGGCGTACCGGATCGTGCAGGAGGCCCTGGCGAACGTGGTCCGGCATGCGCCCGGAGCGCGGACCCGGGTGTCGATCACGTCCGACGGCGAGCACCTGACCGTGCTGGTGGTCAACGACCGGGCGGAGCAGCCCGGTTCGCCGCTGGAGTCGACCGGGACCGGGCACGGCCTGGTCGGCATGCGGGAACGCGTACGGTTGACGGGCGGCACGCTGGACACCGGACCGCTGCCCGATGGCGGCTTCCGGGTGGCGGCGCGGCTGCCTCTTGCTCCCGTTCCGCCCGCGACCTCGGAGGACTCTTGACCATCCGCGTGATCATCGTCGACGACCAGGCCATGGTGCGGGCGGGGTTCGCGGCACTGCTCGCAGCACAGAGCGACATCGACGTGGTCGGTGAGGCGCCGGACGGGCGCCAGGGCATCGACGTCAGCCGGAGGGTCCACCCGGACGTGGTCCTGATGGATGTCCGGATGCCCGAGATGGACGGCCTGGCGGCGGCCCGCGAGCTGCTGAACCCGCCGCCGGGGGTGGTGCACCTGCCCAAGGTGCTGATGCTCACCACGTTCGACGTGGACGACTATGTGTACGAGGCGCTGCGCGCCGGGGCGTCCGGCTTCCTGCTGAAGGACGCGCCGCCGGCGGATCTGATCTCGGCGGTACGGGTGGTCGCGGCGGGCGAGGCGCTGCTGGCGCCGTCGGTGACCCGGCGGCTGATCGCGGACTTCGCCCGGCAGGGGCCGTCCGGGGCCGCCCGGAGCGGGCAGTCATTGCGGCTGAACGGGCTGACTCCGCGTGAGACGGAGGTGCTGGAGCTGATTGCGCGGGGGCTGTCCAACCAGGAGATCGCGGGGCGGCTGGTGCTGGCCGAGCAGACGGTGAAGACACACATCGGGCGGGTGCTGGCGAAGCTGGATCTGCGGGATCGCGCGCAGGCGGTGATCTTCGCGTACGAGGCGGGGGTGGTGGTACCGGGAGAGCAGTAACGGTGGTCTCCCCCGCCCACCCCACCGGCAGGCCCCCCGTACACCCCCTACCCGGGTATCACCCCGCACTTGGCCCCCCAGTGCGACGCCCCCGAACCCACCCTCTTCCTACCTTCCTCTCCGTCGCGCCGAACGGCGTGCAGGAGCCGGATCAGCCGGAGAGGGAGGCGGGATGCGCCGTTACGCAAGGACTCTGGTCGCGGTCGCGCTGGCGACCACCGTGGTGGCGGGAACGGCCGGCTGGGCGTCCGGCAACGCACAGCAGGCTCTGACCGGGCCACCTCCCGGCACCGCGGCCTGGCGCGCGGATCACGTGCTGGGGCGGCAGCTGCCCGCCCCGGAGCGGGCCGCACCCGCCGAAGTGAGCCGGTTCTTCCGGGGGTTGACCGCAGGGCAGCAACAGGCCCTGGTCATACGGCATCCACTCGTCGTCGGCAATCTGGACGGCGTACCGGTCGAACTGCGCTACCGGGCCAACGCCCGCTCCCTGCGGGCCAGTCACGACCCCAGGTACACCCATCTCGCCGAACCGGGACACCGGCAGATCCTCGCCTTCGATCCGCGCGGACGCGGTCAGGTCGCCGAGGTCTTCGGGGACTTGAGCACCGCACGCCATGTGGCGGTCGTGGTGCCGGGTTCGGACATCGACGCCGGGACCTTCGACCGTACGAGCGATGTGTACGGCACTCCGGCCGGCATGGCGAAGTCCCTGTATGCGGAGACCGGACACGGCAGCGCCGTCGTCGCCTGGGCCGGGTACACCACTCCCGTGGGCGTCGGCATCGATGCCGCGACCGGCTCGCTCGCCGAGGCCGGGGCCGGCCGGCTGACCCGGTTCGCGGACGGGCTGGCCGCCGACGGTGTGCCCGCGCCCGCCGTGTTCTGCCACAGCTACGGCTCCGTCGTGTGCGGCCTCGCCGCATCCCGGCTGCGCGCCACGGACCTGGTCGTTCTCGGCTCGCCGGGGATGCGCGCCGACGACGTCGCGGATCTGCACACCACCGCCCGGGTCTGGGCCGCCAAGGACGCCACGGACTGGATCGACGACGTACCGAACGTCGAGGTGGCGGGCCTCGGCCACGGCCCCGATCCGACCGGCCCTGACTTCGGCGCACGCCGGGTGCCGGCCCACGACGCCCACGGGCACACCGGCTACTTCGCCCCCGGTACGGACTCGCTCCGCGCCTTCGCCTCGATCACGGAGGGGGAAGCCCGATGAGCCTCACCGCCCTCGCCGAGCGCATCGACGCGCGTACGCCCGCCCATCGCGACCGGGCCATCGACGGGCTGCGCGCCCTCGCCCTGCTCGCCGTCCCCACCGGCCACTGGCTGCTCGGCGGCTTCCGCCTCGACAGCGACGGCGCGCTGCACAACGCCAGCCCGCTGTCCACGTTCGGCGGCCTCGCCCCGGTGAGCTGGGTGCTTCAGATGCTGGGCATCTTCTTCCTGGTCGGCGGGTACGCATCCGTCCTCTCGTACCGCCGTAGGAAATCCACCACCGGCGCCTGGCTGCGCGGACGTGTCGCCCGCCTGGGCAGGCCGGTGCTCGGGGTGACCGCTGTCTGGGCGGCGATGATCCCGGTACTGAGCGCGCTCGGCGTGCCCGGCGACACCCTGCGGACCGGGTCGACGCTGGTGATCCAGCCGCTGTGGTTCGTCGGGGTGTACACGGTGGTCACGGCGCTCACCCCGTACTGCGTCAAGGCCGCGCGGAAGCTGGGCGGCTGGGCCGCCGTGCCGCTGCTCGGTTCGGTCGCCGTCGTCGACCTCCTGCGTTACGGGCCGTTCGCCGACACCATGCCGTCCTGGCTGAGCGTGCTGAACATCCTTCCGGGCTGGCTCTTCGCGTACCAGCTCGGTGTCTCGTGGGGCGAGGGCCGCATCGGCAGGCGCGGCGCCCGGCTGTTGCTGATCGGTGGGACGGTGCTGTTCGCCGCGCTGCTGCTCGTCCTCCACTACCCGGCGTCGATGGTCGGCGTACCGGGCGAGGCACGGACGAACTCGCATCCCCCGTCGCTGCTGGTCCTGGCGCTGGCCGCCGCGCAGAGCGGTGCGGCGATCCTGCTGCGGGACCGGATCGGCCGGCTCCTGCGCAGGCCGCTGGTGTGGGCGCCGGTCGTCGTCATCAACCTGTCCGCGATGACGATCCTGTGCTGGCACCAGACGGCAATGCTGGCCGCGGCGGTCCCGGCATCGTTCGCCGGTGCGGTGCCGGGGTTGATGACCGGGCCCGACACGGTCGGCTGGATCCTGGCGCGGGTGGCGTGGATGCCGGTGTTCGCGGGGCTGCTGGTGCTGATCGCGCGGTACGCGCGGCGGTTCGAGGCCCCGTGGAAGACCGGCACACGTGCGGCGAACGCCCGCCGGGCGGTGGCGGGCCTGCTGGCGACGGGGTTCGCGGTGTACGCGCTGGGGCTGGCGTAGGGCGGCAAAACCCGGCCCGCCTGGCAAAACCCAGCCCGCCCGGCGATTGAGGGCATCTTTCAAGCCCGTCCTGCGCTTGAGGACACAACGATCGCCGGGCGCCCCGGCCCTGTACCCGGGCCGGAAACGACTACTCGCGCGCGGCGGACGTCGAGCTCATGTCAGGGTACCGGTCCCCCGCCACCTGCCCGGCGATCGGCTCCAACAGCGCCAGCTCCTCGGCGGTCAGCGTGAGCCGGGTGGCGGCCACGTTCTCCAGCAGCCGGCTGCTCTTGCGGGTGCCCGGGATCGGCACCACGGTCAGACCGTGCACCTGGGCCCGTTGCTGCACCCAGGCGAGCGCCACCTGCGCGGCCGAAGCCCCGTGCGCCGCCGCGATCTTGTGGACGGGCTCCAGCAGGCTGGCGTTCGCCTTCGCGTTGTCGCCGGTGAAGCGCGGCTGGTACTGGCGGAAGTCGCCCTTCGACAGGTCCTTGGCCGCGTCCGTGAACGCCCCGGTCAGAAAGCCCCGGCCGAGTGGCGAGTACGGCACGACGGTCACCCCGAGCTCGACGGCGGCGGGCGCGGCGCTGCGCTCGACGTCCCGGCTGAAGAGCGACCACTCCGACTGGAGGGCTGCGATCGGGTGCACGGCGTACGCCTCGCGCAGCTCCGCGCCGGTCACCTCGCTCAGCCCGAGCTGCTTGACCTTGCCCTGCTGCACCAGCTCGGCCATCGCGCCGACGGACTCGGCCAACGGGACGGCGGGGTCGCGGCGGTGCATGTAGTACAGGTCAATGACGTCGGTGTTCAGCCGGCGCAGGCTGTCCTCGACGGCCTGCCGAATGTACGCGGGGTCGTTGCGTACCCCCCGGTACTGCGGGTCGTCGTCCCTGCGCTCGATGGCGAACTTCGTGGCGAGGGTGATCTCGTCGCGGTGCGCTCCGACGAACGGGGCGAGAAACCTCTCGTTGGCGCCGCTCCCGTAGACATCGGCGGTGTCGAAGAGGGTGACGCCCGCCGCCAGCGCCGTCTCCAGTGTCTCGCGCGCCGCTCCCTCGTCGGTGTCCCCGTAGAACTCGCTCATGCCCATGCAGCCGAGTCCCTGCACGCCGACCTGCGGGCCGCCGTTGCCGAGCTCCACGGTGGTGATCTTGTCGTCAGTCATCAGGCACTGGGCCTCTCCGGCGCCCGCCGGGCGCCCGCATAGAAGTCGATCTTGTGGTCGAGCACGGCGAGGGTGTCCTGGAGCTCCGCGATCCGCGTCTTGACATCGCGGCGGGTCGCCTCCAGCAGCTCCTGCCGTTCCTCGAAGGTGTGCTCGCCCTCGCGCAGCAACTCCGCGTACCGCACCATGTCGGCGACCGGCATCCCGGTCAGCCGCAGCTTGCCGACGAAGGCCAGCCAGTCCAGGTCGCGGTTGGTGAAGCGGCGCTGGCCGGTGTGCGACCGGTCGACGTGCGGCATCAGCCCGATCCGCTCGTACCAGCGCAGGGTGTGCGCGGTGAGCCCGGTGAAGGCGGCGACCTCACTGATGGTGTAGCGGTCCTGGCCCTCGGGGCGCGGATGCGCCCTGGGCGCCGCCGCGCATACGTCCGTCCTTGCGGAAGTGCTCTCCATCACCGTCATGACCTCCACGCTAGAACCTTGGAGTGCACTCGAAGCAAGCGCAAACGGTGACGGGTTTCGACGGCGGCCTGGCCACCCCCTCCGAGCCGTGCAGGACGGCCCTTTAGGCTCGTACGCATGCAGAGCCTGGCGATGATCGACAACTGGCCCGTCCCCACCGCGGCTGCGGCCGTCGTACGAGCAGACGGCACCGTCGTCGGTACGCACGGCCCGACCGTGCACCTCTTCCCGCTCGCATCCGTCACCAAGCCGCTCGCGGCCTACGCGGCGCTGGTCGCGTACGAGGAGGGCGCGGTCGAGCTCGACGAGCCGGCCGGGCCCGAGGGTTCCACGGTCCGGCATCTGCTCGCGCACACCAGCGGGCTCGCCTTCGACGAGCACCGGGTGACGGCCGCACCCGGCACCCGGCGGCTCTACTCCAACGCGGGCTTCGAGGCCCTCGGCGACCACATCGCCAAGGCCACCGACATCCCGTTCCCGGAGTACGTGCGCCAGGCGGTGCTGGAGCCACTGGGCATGACGGCGACGGCGGTGGACGGCTCGCCCGCCAAGGACGGTGTCTCGACCGTCGACGACCTGGTGCGGTTCGCGGCGGAGGTGCAGGCGCCGCGGCTACTCGACCCGCGTACGGTGCTGGCCGCGCAGACCGTCGTACACCCCGGCCTGAAGGGTGTGCTGCCGGGCTACGGCCACCAGAACCCCAACGACTGGGGGCTCGGCTTCGAGATCCGGGACCACAAGTCGCCGCACTGGACGGGCAGTTCCTCGTCACCCGCGACCTTCGGACACTTCGGGCAGTCCGGAACCTTCCTGTGGATCGACCCGGTGGCGGGGGCGGCCTGCGTCGCGCTCACCGACCGGGCCTTCGGACCGTGGGCGGTCGAGGTGTGGCCGGCGTTCACCGATGCGGTACTGAAGGAGCTCACTCCCGGCCGATGAGGGGCGCCGGCATCGAGCCGACCGACCGCGCCGCCCGGCATGCCTTGAGCCACCCGGGGAACAACGTGCGGCTCAGTGGGCGACGGCAGCGGCTGACAGAAGCGTCGCGGCGGCGAGACTGCCCCAGAGGGCGGCGGGGCCGTGGGGGGCGAGTGCGGTGATGACCGCTGGAGAAACGGCGAGACCGAAGCCTGTGGAGAGCTGGAAGCGAGCAAGGGCGCGCCCCAGGAGGCGGGCCGGGGCCATGGCGGTGACCAGCGCCGTCGCGCTGCCGGCGTAGATGATCTCGCCGAGGGTGCAGAGCACGGACACTGCGGCGACGGCAGGAGCGGCCCAGCCGTGGCCCAGCGGGACGGCGGCGAGGAAGCCGAGATACGACAGGGTGAGCACCACGCCGGCGAGGGCGAGCACGGTCCGCCGGGAGAAGCGGGACATAAGGACGGTGACCGGCACCTGAAGGGTGACCACCAGCACCGTGTTGGCCACAAAGATGCCCGCCGACCACATCGGGGACGCGTGCAGCTGTGTCACCAGGACCAGCGGGAGCGCGATTTCGGGGACGTTGAGGCAGAAGACGTAGATCACGTTGGCGGCCAGCAGTGTCCCCATCCGGGGCGCGGGCTCGTCGTCCCGGTGCCCGGCCGGCTCCGCGGCCGGGTGCGCGTGCACATGGACCGACCAGGCCAGGGCCGCCGCGGCGAGATAGCTGAGGCCGGTGACGGCCGCCAGTGTCTGAAGCGCCGAGGTGCCGCCCGCAAGGCAGGCGGTGGCGAGGAGCGCGCCGACGCCCAGGCCGGCATTGCGCAGCGATCGGCTCGCCGCCAGCGCCGCATCCCGTTCCCGGCCGTCGGCGACCGTGGCCACGAGGGCGGCGTGGGCCGCCGGCCAGGCCTGGTTGCCGATGCCGAGAAAGAGCGCCGCGGTCGCGAACAGCCAGACCTGCCCCGCCGACGCGGCCAGCAGGAGCGCCGTGCCCACCACACGCACCAGCATCGACGCCGCCACGGCCGTGCTCCGTGCGCCCCTGTCCAGCCATCGGCCCAAAGCTGGCATGCACACCAAGCCCGTAACCACGCCCGCCGTCATGGCGGCGCCGGTGACCGGTGCGGACAGCCCCAGCACCGTCACTCCGTACAGCAGCAGGAAGGGCCGCAACAGGCCGGTGCCGAGCGCGTCCACGGCCAGGGCGACGGCGTAGCGGGGGCCTCCGGAGGCACGGACGAGTGCCCGCGGCCGGATCTTGGTAGTCGTTTGCATGACGCCCACCGTGCGTTCCGCGCCCGAACAGGGTCATGTCGGTTGACGGGGCCCGTCAACCGACATGACCACCGGACGCGCAACCGGCGACGATGAAGGGATGACCCTGCGCATCGACATCACCGGCCTGACGCCCGACCGGCTGCGCTTCGCCCCCTCCCCGCTGGCCGAACTGACCGCGATGCTGCACGTGCTGGCCGCCCCCGGGCATCATCCGCAGCTCACGGCCTGGGCCGCGGACGTCCGGGCCGGGCTGCGGCCGGAGCTGGCGGAGCGACTACAGGAGGCGGAGTTCCTCTGGCGGTCCTCTCGCGCGGACTTCCTGGTCCCCGCACGCCCCCGGCAGACCCTCTCCGAAGAGCTGGACGATGTGGACCGGATCGACGACGAGACCTACGTGACCTCCGCGCTCATCACCACGTGCGGCAGCAACCGGGCCCACTTCGCCCAGCCGTCCCCGCTCACCGACGCGGTCGTGCGCGAGTACGTCCTGAACCTGGCCCAGGCCCGCGGCGCACTCCAGGAGGCGTTCACGGAACGGCTGCTCGCGGACCCGGCTTCCGTACGGGCGCGGGTGCGTCAGACCCTGGAACAGTGCGCCGAGGCCTTCTTCGACGCCGCCTGGACCGGCGTCGAAGCGCGGCTCGCCGCCGACCTGCGCCTGAAGACGGACCTCTTGAAGCGCCAGGGCATCGGCATGGCACTCGCGTCGGTCTCCGGCGCCATCGCGCTGGCGCCGGACGGCCGCAGCATCGTCGTGGACAAGCTGCAGGACAACGCGACCGCCGCACAGGACGCCGGAGTCACCTTCATCCCCAGCGTCTTCGGCCACCCGCACCTGGTGGTGGTCTACGCGCCCGGGTGGCAGCCGGTGGTGCAGTACCCCGTGGCCGAGCCGAGCCAGCCGGAACCGGTCTCGCTGGAGACGTGCAGCCTACGGCTGGAGGCACTCGCGCATCCGGTACGACTGCGGCTGCTGCGTACCCTGGCCCGCGGCCCGCACACCACCGGCGAGCTGGCCCACGCCTGGCAGTTGACGCCTCCAGAGGTCTCCCGCCACCTCGCCGTCCTGCGCCGCGCCGGGCTGCTCACGGGCCGGCGGCGCGGTCGCTACGTCCACTACACCCTCGACCTGTCCGCGATGACGACACTGGGCACGGACCTGCTGTCGGCCGTGCTGCGCTGAGCGGATGCGGGATACGGATTCGGGACGCGGACCTCAAAGCGGCGGCGACTGCGTCGAGTGCACCGTCACCGGCGGCGCGGCATGGCGCAAGTCCAGCTACAGCGGAAACACCGGCGGCGACTGCGTCGAGGTGGCCGACGGCCTCCCCTGTGCCGTACCCGTCCGCGACAGCAAGAACCCGGACGGCCCCGTCCTGGTCGTCGGGGCCGACGCCTGGCGGGCGTTCGTGGACACGCTTCGTTAGCGCGTGGGCTACGCTCCCCGGCCATGGCCGACATAGTCCGCGCCGCCGCCTCCGACGTCCCGGCGCTCGCTTCCGTACTCGCCAGCGCCTACGCCGAGGACCCCGTCTGGTCCTGGCTGATGCCGCGCGACCGGGACCGGAGGCTGCGGCTGCTGTTCACCGCCCATCTGGCGCAGCAGGTTCCGGCGGGCCGGGTGTGGACCGATCCGGACCGCACGGTGGCAGCGGTGTGGGCGGAGCCCGGGAAGTGGAAGCTGCCGGTGAGCTACCTGCTGCGCAATGCGGGCACGCTGCTGCGGGCGGGGCGGGCCCAACTCCCGCAGACCGGAATGCGGTTGCTGGCCCTTGAGCACCGCCACCCGGCCGCCCCCGCGCACTGGTACGTCGAGTACATCGGCACCCACGCGGACGCCCGCGGCACGGGGCGCGGGTCGCAGGTGCTCGGCGGGCTGCTGGAGCAGGCGGACGCGGACGGGCGGCCGGTGTTCCTGGAGTCGAGCAACCGCCGCAATCTGACCTTCTACCAGCGGCACGGCTTCGCGGTGCAGGAGGAGATGACCTTCCGGGCCGGGCCGCCGATGTGGTCGATGTGGCGCCGGGACGCAAACCGGTAGCTCAGGCCGACAACGCAGACCGACGCCCCAGGCCGAGGGCAGGGCAGCAGCTCAGGCCGACAGCTCCCAGATCAGCACCTCGGCCGTCCCGGCCGCCACCAGCTCCAGCCCCTCTTCCCCGGTGATCCGCACCGAGTCGCCCGGCTCCAGCTCCTCGCCCCCGAGGCGTACGCCCCCGGCCGCCACATGGACGTACACCCGCGCCGCGTCCGGCACCGCCGTGCGCTCCCCCTCGCCCAGCCTGCGCACGTGCAGCATCGCACCGGCTTCCGGGAGGGCGTACGGGGTGGAATCGGCGATGCCGGGAACGATCGTGTACGAGGGTTCGCCGCCCGGTTCGAGCGGTGCCAGCCACATCTGAAGGAACGTCAGCGGAATTTCTCCGTCATTGCGTTCGACGTGGCGTACCCCGGCCGCGGCACTGAGGTGCTGGAGGTCCCCGGCCCGTACGACCGTCGCATGGCCGGCCGAATCGCGGTGGGTCAGCTCTCCCTCGACCACCCAGGTGACGATCTCCGTGTGGCTGTGCGGATGTTCGTCGAAGCCCGCACCGAGTGCCAGCCGTTCCTCGTTGCAGGCCAGGATCGCGCCGAAGCGCAGGTTGTCCGGGTCGTAGAAGGAGCCGAAGGAGAAGGCGTGCCGGGACAGAATGCCGGCGGCCTCGTCCCCGCCCGTATACCGGTCGTCCGCGCGCTGTACGGAAATCACAGGTCCACGGTAGCCCGGCCCGGCACCCCTGCGTCCCGGCCGGCGACCGGCCGTCCGCTACCCGGCAGTACGACCCGCGGTGGCCCCGGCCCACCGTGCCGGCGGCCCGATAAGGCAATCTTGTGTCCGTGCCCCGATCCGATCCTGAGCAGCCTGCTGCGAATGACGCCCACCTGCATGCCGCGACCCTGAAGCGGCTGGAGCAGTCCTCCGGCCGGCTGGCCGCGAACGCGATCGCCCGCATGGACGAGTCGCTGCCCTGGTACCGGGCGATGCCACCGGAGAACCGGTCGTGGATCGGCCTGGTGGCCCAGGCCGGAATCGCCGCCTTCACCGAGTGGTTCCGGCACCCGGAGACGCCGCAGGCCATCTCCACCGATGTGTTCGGTACGGCTCCGCGCGAGCTGACCCGGGCGATCACACTGCGCCAGACCGTCGAGATGGTGCGCACGACGATCGAGGTCATGGAGGCCGCGATCGAGGAGGTCGCCGCGCCCGGCGACGAGTCGGTGCTGCGCGAGGCGCTGCTCGTCTACGCACGGGAGATCGCCTTCGCGACCGCCCAGGTGTACGCGCAGGCGGCCGAGGCGCGCGGCGCCTGGGACGCCCGGCTGGAATCGCTCGTCGTGAACGCGGTGCTGTCCGGGGAGGCCGACGAGGGCGCCGTCTCCCGGGCCGCCGCGCTCGGCTGGAACTCCCCCGAGCATGTGTGTGTGATCCTCGGTACGGCCCCCGACGGCGACAGCGAACTGACCGTCGAGGCGATCCGGCGCGCCGCCCGCCACGCCAAACTCCAGGTCCTCACCGGAGTGCTCGGCAGCCGTCTGGTCGTCATCGCGGGCGGCAGCGACAATCCGCTGCACGTCGCGAAGGCGCTGATCGGCCCGTACGCGGCCGGCCCGGTCGTCGCCGGGCCCGTGGTGCCCGACCTGCTGGCGGCCACCCGGTCCGCCCAGGCCGCCGCCGCCGGGCTCAAGGCGTGCGGTGCCTGGCAGGACGCACCGCGGCCGGTTCTGGCGGACGACCTGCTGCCGGAGCGCGCCATTGCCGGCGACCCCGCCGCGCGCGACCAGTTGGTGGAGGAGATCTACAGACCGCTGGAGGAAGCGGGCTCGGCGCTGCTGGAGACTCTGAGCGTGTACCTGGAGCAGGCGAGCAGTCTGGAGGGCGCTGCCCGGATGCTGTTCGTGCACCCCAACACCGTGCGCTACCGGCTTCGACGTGTGACAGACGTCACCGGGTGGTCACCCTCCGATGTCCGCTCGGCGTTCACGTTGCGAATCGCCCTGATTCTGGGGCGTCTGGCCGACAGGTACACCCGGTCCTAGACTTTTGTCGGACATCAACAATTCCCCCTACGGTTCTTCGTCCCTGTCCCCACGGGTGTTCAGGACCGTTCGCAAGAGAGAGTGTGAGGGTGCTCGTACTCGTCGCTCCCGGCCAAGGCGCTCAGACGCCCGGCTTCCTGACTCCCTGGCTCGACCTCCCCGGTGCCACCGACCGCGTCGCGGCCTGGTCCGACGCCATCGGGCTCGACCTCGTCCACTACGGCACGAAGGCCGACGCGGACGAGATCCGCGACACCGCGGTGGCTCAGCCGCTACTGGTCGCCGCGGGCCTGCTGTCCGCCGCCGCACTGGCCGCGTCGCCCGATGTCGTCGCAGGTCACAGCGTTGGCGAGATCACCGCGGCGGCGCTCGCCGGTGTCCTCGACGAGGAGGCCGCGCTCCGTCTCGTACGCACCCGCGGGCTCGCCATGGCGGACGCCGCAGCGGTCACCGAAACCGGCATGGCCGCGCTGCTCGGCGGCGACCCCGACGTGACGGTCCCGCACCTGGAGATGCTCGGGCTGACCCCGGCGAACGTCAACGGGGGCGGCCAGATCGTCGCCGCCGGCACCGCCGCGCAGATCGCCGCGCTGACCAAGGACATGCCCGAGGGCGTGCGCCGCGTGGTGCCCCTCAAGGTCGCCGGTGCCTTCCACACGCACCACATGGCTCCCGCGGTCGACCGGCTCCGCGAGGCCGCCGCGGCGCTGACGGTCTCCGAGCCGACTGTGACGTACGTCTCGAACGCTGACGGAAAGCCGGTCGCCACCGGCGCCGAGGTCGTCTCGCGGCTGGTCGGCCAGGTCGCCAGCCCGGTCCGCTGGGACCTGTGCATGGAGACGTTCAAGGAGCTGGGCGTCACGACGCTCATCGAGGCCTGCCCGGGTGGGACCCTGACCGGTCTCGCCAAGCGGGCACTGCCCGGGGTGCAGACCCTCGCGCTCAAGACCCCCGACGACCTCGACGCGGCCCGCGCGCTCCTCGCTGAGCACGCAGACGCCTAAGGAGCCCGAGAGCATGTCGAAGATCAAGCCCAGCCAGGGCGCCACGTACGCACGGATCATGGGTGTCGGCGGCTACCGCCCGACCCGTATCGTGCCCAACGAGGTGATCCTCGAAACGATCGACTCGTCGGACGAGTGGATCCGCTCCCGCTCCGGCATCGCCACCCGCCACTGGGCCTCCGAGGAGGAGACCGTGGCCGCGATGTCCGTGGCAGCGTCGGGCAAGGCCATCGCCGATGCCGGGATCACGCCGGAGCAGATCGGCGCCGTCATCGTCTCCACCGTCTCGCACTTCAAGCAGACCCCGGCCATCGCCACCGAGATCGCCCACAAGATCGGTGCGGGCAAGCCGGCCGCCTTCGACATCTCCGCCGGCTGCGCCGGGTTCGGCTACGGTCTGACCCTCGCCAAGGGCCTTATCGTCGAGGGTTCGGCAGAGTACGTACTTGTCATCGGCGTGGAACGGCTCAGCGACCTCACCGACCTGCACGACCGCGCGACGGCGTTCCTGTTCGGCGACGGTGCCGGCGCGGTCGTCGTCGGTCCCTCCAAGGTGCCTGCCATAGGCCCGACGGTCTGGGGCTCCGAGGGCGACAAGTCCGAGACGATCAAGCAGACCGTGGCGTGGGACGAGTTCCACGCCGACCGTCCGGAGAAGTTCCCGGCCATCACGCAGGAGGGTCAGGCGGTCTTCCGCTGGGCCGTCTTCGAGATGGCGAAGGTCGCCCAGCAGGCTCTGGACGCGGCCGGGATCACCCCGGAAGACCTGGACGTCTTCATCCCGCACCAGGCCAACATGCGGATCATCGACTCGATGGTGAAGACCCTGAAGCTGCCGGAGCACGTCACGGTCGCCCGTGACGTGGAGACCACCGGCAACACCTCCGCCGCCTCGATTCCGCTCGCTATGGAGCGGCTTCTGGCGACCGGTCAGGCGAAGAGCGGCGACACCGCGCTCGTCATCGGCTTCGGGGCGGGTCTCGTCTACGCCGCGACGGTCGTTACTCTCCCCTAGGCACACCGGACCTTCCGGTCCGGACGTCCGTACCCTGCAGAAACACATCGAAGGAGCGCCAACATGGCCGCCATCCAGGAAGAGATCGTCAGCGGTCTCGCCGAGATCGTCAACGAGATCGCCGGTATCCCGGTCGAGGACGTCCAGCTGGACAAGTCCTTCACCGACGACCTGGACGTCGACTCGCTGTCCATGGTCGAGGTCGTCGTCGCCGCCGAAGAGCGCTTCGACGTCAAGATCCCGGACGAGGACGTCAAGAACCTCAAGACGGTCGGCGACGCTGCCGACTACATCCTGAAGCACCAGGCCTGATCCAGCCGGCTCGTGTGTCGCCACCCGGCGGTGGCGCCGCTGATTCACGAACCTCTACACGTGGAGAAGATTTTCCAGTGAACTCGACCAATCGCACCGTGGTCGTCACCGGTATCGGCGCAACCACTCCGCTGGGTGGCGACTCCGCGTCGACCTGGGAAGGTCTGATGGCCGGTCGTTCCGGCGTCAAGCCTCTCGAGGACGAGCGTTTCGCCGAACTGCCCGTCCGGATCGCTGCCCTCGCGGCCGTCGACCCGGGCGACGTACTGCCCCGCCCGCTCGCCCGCAGACTGGACCGCTCGGCGCAGTTCGCGCTGATCGCGGCCCGCGAGGCGTGGGCGGACGCCGGCTTCACCGGCAAGGCCGGTGAGGACGAGAAGATCCAGCCCGACCGGCTCGGCACGGTCATCGCCTCCGGTATCGGTGGTGTGATCACGCTCCTCGACCAGTACGACGTGCTGAAGGAGAAGGGCGTACGCCGCGTCTCCCCGCACACCGTGCCCATGCTCATGCCGAACGGCCCGGCGGCCAACGTCGGCCTCGAGGTCAACGCACAGGCCGGTGTCCACACCCCGGTCTCCGCCTGTGCGTCGGGCGCCGAGGCCATCGGGTACGCCGTCGAGATGATCCGCACCGGCCGCGCCGATGTCGTGCTCGCCGGTGGCACCGAGGCGGCCATCCACCCGCTGCCGATCGCGGCGTTCGCCAACATGATGGCGATGTCCAAGAACAACGACGAGCCCGAGAAGGCGTCTCGTCCGTACGACACGGGCCGTGACGGCTTCGTGCTCGGCGAGGGCGCGGGCGTCGTGGTCCTGGAGTCCGCGGAGCACGCTGCCGCGCGGGGCGCCAAGGTCTACTGCGAGGTGCTGGGACAGGGGCTGTCCGCGGACGCCCACCACATCGCCCAGCCCGAGCCGACCGGGCGCGGGATCGCTGCCGCGATGCGGAACCTGCTCGACCAGACGGACCTCAAGCCGTCGGAGGTCGTGCACCTCAACGCGCACGCCACGTCGACGCCGCAGGGCGACGTCGCGGAGCTGAAGGCTCTGCGCAAGGTCCTGGGCGACGACCTCGACCATGTCGCGATCTCCGCGACGAAGTCGATGACCGGTCACCTGCTCGGTGGCGCGGGCGGCATCGAGACCGTTGCGACGGTCCTGGCGCTGCACCACCGGATGGCTCCGCCGACGATCAACGTGGAGAACCTCGACGAGGCGGTGGAGGCGGACATCGTGCGCGATGAGCCCCGTCCGTTGCCCGAGGGGCCGATCGCCGCGATCAACAACTCGTTCGGGTTCGGAGGGCACAACGTGGTGCTGGCGTTCCGCAGCGTCTGACCCACGGCCCGCGGCCCGGTACACCGAGGCCTGCCTCCCCCGAGTGGGGAGGCAGGCCTCGTCCGCTGCGCGGGACGTTTCGGGGGCTCTGCCCCCGGACTGATTTTTGTCGCGCCGCATTCCGGCCTGGCCGGCGTTTGAGGCGCGGGGCCGGGGCGGAGCCCCGGTTTCGGGAGGGGGCGGGTAGGGGAACAGGCCCGCCGCAGGCGCCCCTCACACCACCTGGTGGAGCCACCGCACCGGGGCCCCCTCCCCCGCATGCCGGAACGACTCCAACTCGTCGTCCCACGGCTTGCCGAGAAGTTTGGCGATCTCCGCCTCCAGCTCCGTCTCCCCCCGTACCGACCGCGCCAGCGCGGCCCGCAGCCGGTCCTCCGGCACCAGGATGTCGCCGTGCATGCCGGTGACCGCGTGGAAGATGCCCAGCTCCGGCGTGGAGCTGTACCGCTCGCCCTCCGCCGTCGCACACGGCTCCGCCGTCACCTCGAAGCGCAGCAGATCCCACCCCCGCAGTGCGGAGGCCAGCTTCGACGCGGTGCCCGCGGCGCCCTTCCAGGAGAACTCGGACCGCCAGGTGCCGGGCGAGGCCGACTGTCTGATCCAGTCGAGCTGAACCCGCACACCGAGGACACCCGCCACCGCCCATTCGACATGTGGGCAGAGCGCGCGCGGTGCGGAGTGAACGTACAGGACTCCACGTGTCGTCACCGGGACCTCCAGTGTGGGACGAGGTTCGCCTTCCCCAGCGGCCTCGCGCCCGTACCGCCATTTCTCGGCCGGTCCCCGAGGTTGTCGTCAGTAAACAGCATCGGGAATGAATCTCCGGAAAAGGACAGTATGTGACGTGATGTGATGATACGAAGCCACCCAAGTGGAGTCGGGTGGCGGAACGCGGCACTGGTTCGACGGGGAAAAGCTACCGTGCGGCGGCGTCCGAGGTGTGACGTACCGTCGGTCCTGGGCCCATGATTCGCAGAGCTTTCACCCGGCAGGGCGCGCGGGCGTGTCGCCTGGGGCCACGAGGGGTTGCCGGGGGCATAAACGGGAGGGCATGAGGGATGCAGAATCGTTCCGCGAGCCATCGCTCGCGCACCGCTGCCACCGTTCTGACGGCGCTTCCGGTGATCGCCGTGGCCGCGCTGGCCGGCTGTGACACCGGGCCGGGCGGGACGACCAAGGGGTCCGCCGCCGGGCGGCACCACCCGTCTGCCGCGCCCTCCCCCGCCTGGAACCCCAGTCCGGGGTCGGTGGCCGCGGTCGGGGACTCCATCACCCGTGGTTTCGACGCCTGTTCCGTGCTGGCCGACTGCCCCGAGGCCTCCTGGGCGACCGGCACGGACAGCGAGGTACGGAGCCTCGCCGTGCGGCTGCTCGGCTCCTCGGGCGCGGCCTCGCACAGCTGGAACCACGCCGAGACCGGGGCCCGGATCGCCCAATTGCCGGAGCAGATGGCTCTCGCGGCGGAGCGGAAGCCGGACCTGGTGACCGTGATGATCGGCGCCAACGACGCCTGCCGGGACTCGGCGGGACTGATGACGCCGGTGGCGGACTTCCGGGCCTCGTTCGAGGCGTCGATGCGTCAGCTCCGCAGCAAGGCGCCGAAGGCGCAGGTGTACGTGTCGAGCGTGCCGGATCTCAAACGCCTCTGGTCCACGGGGCGCGACAACCCCCTGGGCAAGCAGATCTGGAAGCTGGGCATCTGCAAGTCGATGCTGGGCCATGCGGATGACATGAGCGCCGGGGCCGAGGCGCGCCGCGCCTCGGTGCAGGAGCGGGTCGTGGCGTACAACGAGGTGCTGCGGAACGTGTGCGCGAAGGATCTGCGCTGCCGGTACGACGGCGGTGCGGTCTTCGACTACCGGTTCACCGGCCGGCAGCTCAGCCAGTGGGACTGGTTCCATCCGGGGCTGAGCGGCCAGGCCCGGCTCGCCGAGATCGCGTACCGCAATATCACGGCTCGGAAGCCCCCGGCGTAGCCACCGGCACGTGGTCTAGGGTCCGTGATCATGGACACGGGTTTGAGCAGCACGGCGATACGTACGGAGCTCTTCGGCACCCTCGCGGACGGCACCGCCGTCCACCGCTGGACGCTGGAACGGGCCGGTACGCGGGTACGCGTCCTGACGTACGGCGGCGTCGTGCAGTCGGTGGAGGTACCCGGACGGGACGGCGTGCGGGCCGAGGTGACGCTCGGGCTGCCGGATCTCGCGGCGTACGAGACGTGCTCGGGCCCCTACTTCGGGGTGCTGGTCGGACGGTACGCGAACCGGATCGCGGGCGCTTCCTTCGTGCTCGACGGGCAGACCCACCACGTGACCCGGAACGAGGGGCGCAACCATGTGCACGGCGGGGCCCGCGGCTTCGACAAGCGCGTGTGGGAGGCACGGGAGGTTTTGGGCGGTGTGGAGCTGTCGCTGGTCGCGGAGGACGGCGAGGAGGGCTTCCCGGGGCGGCTGGCGGTCTCGGCGGCGTACACCCTGGACGAGGACGGGGCGCTGCGCATCGCGTACCGGGCGACGACGGACGCACCGACCGTGGTGAACCTGACCAATCACACGTACTGGAATCTGGCCGGCGCCGACAGCGGCAGTGCGGCCGGGCACACCCTGCGGATCGCGGCCGGGCGGATCACCCCGGTGGACGGCGAGTCGATTCCCACGGGCGAGCTGCTGCCGGTGGAGGGCACCCGGTGCGACTTCCGTGAGACGCGGACGGTCGGCACGGGGTACGACCACAACTTCGTGCTGGACGAGGCGGTGGACGGTCCGGTGGCCGAGCTGTGCGACCCCGGCTCGGGGCGCGTCCTGACCATCACCACGACCGAGCCCGGGATGCAGCTGTACACCGCCGACCACCTCGACGGGCGGCCGTACCGGCCCTGCGACGGGATCGCGCTGGAGACGCAGCACTTCCCGGACTCGCCGAACCGGCCCGAGTTCCCGAGCACGGTGCTGCGGCCGCGCGAGGAGTACGTGTCGACGACCGTGTACGGGTTCTCGGTGCGCTGACCGGATGAGGAGAGCCCCGGAGCGGGGTCAGGTGCCGCTCCGGGCTCTCCGGTACGAGGGGCTGCCGCTACTCCTTGACCTCCGTGGCCGCCGTCAGGCGTACGTCGCCGAGCGAGCGCGCCGCCTGCACCTCGTACGTGCCGGGCACGAGGGTCCAGTCGTACGCCGTCTCGTCCCAGATCTCGTGCGCGCGCCGGTCCCGTTCGATCACGGCCTCGGCGCTCTCGCCCGGGGCCGCTTCGACGCGGGCGAAGCCGGCCAGCCGGCGGGCCGGGCGTTCGGCGGTGTCGGCCGTCGGCGCCAGGCAGATCTGGACCGTCTCGGCTCCGGGGCGGGTGCCCGTGCGACACAACACCGATACGACAAGATCGATACGCGGCACCTGCGAGTGATTCCGAGCGGTCTACGCGCGTCCGGGCAACGCGCTCCGTTCCGCGCCCCCCAGGGTGTCCGCATGACTACCGAGCCAGCCGAAGCGACCTCCGCCCTGCCCTCGCGGCGCACCATGATCGCGGGCGCCGCCGCCGGCGCCGCCCTCGCCACGACCGCCGTGACCTCGGCGAACGCGGCCACGCCCGACTCCCCCGAGGCGGCCCCCGGCTCCGACTGGAATGCCTGCCTGGCCATCGCCCGCGCCATCCTCGTACGCGACGAGCAGGACGAGCCGCTGGTGCCGCACTACCGCGACGTCCTGCTCTCCAAGGGCCTGCCGCGCAGCCGCAAGCCCCCCAAGAAGGTGCTGATCATCGGTGCGGGTCCGGCCGGACTGACCGCCGCCCATCTGCTCAGCAGCGCCGGGCACACCGTCACCGTGATCGAGGCCAACGGCAACCGGGTCGGTGGCCGGATCAAGACCTTCCGCAAGGGCGGCCACGAGAAGGCGAAGGCGCCGTTCGCCGACTCGAAGCAGTACGCCGAGGCCGGGGCGATGCGGATTCCCGACAGCCACCCGCTCGTCACCGGGCTCATGGACAGCTTCGGCCTGAAGCGCCGCCGCTTCTACCTCGTCGATGTCGACGGCGCGGGAGAGCCCGTCAACCACACCTGGATCCACGTCAACGGCATCCGGGTCCGCAAGGCGGACTACGCGAAGAAGCCGCAGGCGCTCAACCGCTCCTTCGGGGTCCCCGCGGAGTTCGAGAACAAGACCGCCGCGACCATCGTGCGGGAGGCCTTCGCGCCCGTACGCAAGGAGTTCGAGGGCAAGGAGGGCCGGGAGCTCGTCGAGGGCTGGGCACGGGTCATCCAGCGGTACGGACACTGGTCGATGTTCCGCTTCCTGACCGAGGCGGCCAAGCTCGACGAGCGCACCATCGACCTCATCGGCACGGTCGAGAACCTCACCTCGCGACTCCATCTCGCCTTTGTGCACAGCTTCATCGGAGCCTCCCTGATCAGCCCGGACACCGCGTTCTACGAGCTGCCCGACGGCACGGCGACCCTGGCCGACGCCATGTACGCACGGGTCAAGGACCTGGTGCGGCTGGACCGCCGGGCCGCCAGGATCAGCTACGAAGCCGACAGCGTCCGGGTCGAGACGGTGTCCGAGGGCCGTAACGGCAAGGTCGTGCGGGAGACGTTCACCGGCGACCGGGCGATCGTCACCGTGCCGTTCTCCGGGCTGCGCCACATCCCGGTCACGCCCGCGCTCTCGTACGGCAAGCGGCGCGCGATCAGCGAGATCCACTACGACGCGGCCACCAAGGTGCTGCTCGAATTCAGCCTCCGCTGGTGGGAGTTCGAGGAGAAGGACTGGAAGGCCGAGCTGGAGCGGATCCGGCCCGGTCTGTACGACGCGTACCGGCTCGGCAAGGCGCCGGCCGACGGTTCGCTGCTCGGCGCGCACCCCTCCGTACCGCCCGGACATCTTCCGCCCAACCAGCGCGTGCACTATGCGGCGTACCGCGCGACCGCCCGCGACCAGCCCGAGGCGGCGCATGTCATCGGCGGCGGATCCGTCACCGACAACGCCAACCGCTTCATGTTCCAGCCCTCCCACCCGGTCGTCGGAAGCAAGGGAGGTGTTCTCCTCGCCTCGTACAGCTGGGCCGACGACGCCCTGAAGTGGGACTCCCTGGACGACGACGAGCGCTACCCGCACGCCCTGGGCGGCGTGCAGGACGTGTACGGGCAGCGCATCGAGGTCTTCTACACGGGGGTCGGCGCCACCCAGTCGTGGATGCGCGACCCGTACGCGTACGGCGAGGCGTCGGTGCTGCTGCCCGGCCAGCACACCGAACTGTTCGCCGATGTGCGCTCGGTCGAGGGGCCGCTGCACTTCGCGGGCTGCCACACCTCGGTCAAGCCGGCCTGGATCGAAGGGGCGTTGGAGTCGGCGGTCCGCACGGCGCTGGACGTGCACACGAGCTGACGTCCGTCACGGACTCAGCGGGCGAGGCCCAGCGTGACGCCCAGTCCGACGAGCACCGATCCGATGCCCCGGTTGAGGACCTTCTGCCACCGCAGCATCGCGGTGCGCAGGTGGGCGTGTGAGAAGAACAGTGCGACCAGTCCGAACCAGCCGAGATGGGCGAGGGACATGAAGAGCCCGTAGCCGGCCTGCCGCCACAGGCCGGTGTCGGGTCCGACGACCTGGGTGAACGTCGACACGACGAAGAGGGTGGTCTTGGGGTTCAGCGCATTGGTGAGGAAGCCGGTGCGCAGGGCCCCGAGACGGCTCAGTCCCGGCTTCGACTCCAGGTCGACGGCGAGGTCGTTGCGGGCGAAGAAGGTCCGTACCCCGATGTAGACGAGATACGCCGCACCCGCCAGCTTGATCGCGGTGAACAGGACGGTCGAGGACGCGATCAGCAGCCCGACGCCGAGCATGGTGTACGTGACATGGACCAGGACACCCGCGGCGACACCGGCGGCGGCGAGGAGCCCGGTCGTCCGGCCGTAGAGACAGCTGTTGCGCACGACCATCGCGAAGTCGGCGCCCGGGCTGATGACGGCGAGGACGGTGATGACGGCGACGGCGATGATCTCGGTCATGGGCTCGGGCCTCCTCAGTCCGTGTTGACGCTGTACGGGGACGGGGACTGGTCCTCGTCCCCGTCCCCGTCGTCGGCGGGCGGCGCCACCAGGTCCCGGGCGAGCAGGGTGGCCCCGGCGACGGCGCCCGGCATCAGGAACACGGCGACGAACGGGACCAGGAAGGCGAGCCCCAGCGGTACGCCGAAGCCGAGGATCAGCATGCGGCGGCCGCGCAGCAGGACGAGCCGGTCGGCAAGGACCATGCCGCGGCGCTGGAGCGCGACGGCGGTGAGTTCCTCGGCGAGGAAGTAGCCGGTGACGCAGAAGCCGATGACGGGGACCACGGTCTGGCCGACGACCGGGATGAACCCGAGGGCGAAGAGCAGGACGGCGTAGAGCGTGACGCGTACCAGGATGCGGATGCTGTCACGGGCGGAGATCCACAGCTCGCGCCAGAGCGGCAGCCCTGACTCGGGGACTTCGCCGCCCTCCGTGCGGTCGACCTCCTCGGAGAGCGACTCGTAGAACGGCTGGCCGACCAGCAGGGTCACGGCGGTAAAGGTGATCACGGCGAGGAAGAGGCCGAGGGCGAAGACCAGCACGGTGAGCGTCGTGCGGAGAAGACCGAGCCAGGGGCTGGACCAGTCGTCGGCGAACGGGGTCGCCCAGGCGACGAGGTCGTCGGCGCCGTAGCCGAGACCGATGAGCGCTCCCGCGTACACGACTAGTGTGATGAGGCCGGGGATCAGGCCGAAGCCGAACCATCGTCCGTGCCGGGCCACCCAGCGCTGACCCTTGATCAAATAGCTGAAACCCGCCCCTAGATCACGCATGGCGTCAGCGTACTGGCGGCGGCGGACGGGCCACACCCTGGCGGGGGTGCGGCCCTCGGTCATGTACAAGCCATACGGGCGATCAGACGACCGACAGCTCGACCTTGATGTTGCCGCGCGTGGCGTTCGAGTACGGGCACACCTGGTGAGCCTTCTCGATGAGCGACTGCGCGGTGGCGGTATCGACGTTCGGGATGGTCGCGGAGATCGCGACCTCCAGGCCGAAGCCGCCGTCGGCGGTCTTGCCGATGGAGACGGCGGCGGTCACGGTGGAGCCGGAGATGTCAGCCTTCTCCTGTCGCGCCACGACGCCGAGAGCACCCTGGAAGCAGGCGCTGTAGCCGGCCGCGAAGAGCTGCTCCGGGTTGGTGCCCGCGCCGCTGCCGCCCAGCGCCTTCGGCGGGTTGACGACGACGTCGAGCCGGCCGTCGTCGGAGAAGACGCGGCCGTCACGGCCGTTCTCCGCGGTCGCGACAGCGGTGTACGCGACGGTTATGTCCTGAATGGTCATGCTGAGGGTTCCTCTGCTGTAGCGCCGCGACTCGCGCCCACGATCGCGACGGCCTGTGATGAGACTAACGGGTGCCTGTGAGCGGCTTTCAGGCGAGGGAGACGATCATCTTTCCGGTGTTCTCGCCGCGCATCAGACCGAGGAAGGCGTCGAAGCCGTTCTCGATGCCCTCGACGAAGGTCTCGCTGTACTTCAGCTCGCCCGAGGCCAGCCAGCCGGCGACCTCCCGGACGAACTGCGGCTGGAGCGCGGTGTGATCGCCGACGAGCACGCCCTGCAGGCGCAGCCGCTTGCCGATGACCAGGGCGAGGTTGCGCGGGCCGGGGACCGGCTCGGTGTCGTTGTACTGGGCGATCATTCCGCAGATGGTGGCGCGGCCGTGCACGTTGAGCGAGGAGAGCGCCGCTTCGAGGTGCTCGCCGCCGACATTGTCGAAGTAGACGTCGATGCCGTCGGGGGCGGCCTCGCGCAGCTGCTCGGCGACCGGGCCCTTCTTGTAGTTGAACGCCGCGTCGAAGCCGTACTCCTCGAGGAGGAGCTTGACCTTGTCGTCGGATCCGGCCGAGCCGATGACCCGCGAGGCACCCTTGAGCTTGGCCATCTGGCCGACCTGGCTGCCGACCGCGCCGGCGGCGCCGGAGACGAAGACGGCGTCACCCTCGTTGAAGGAGGCGACCTCGAAGAGGCCGGCGTAGGCGGTGAGCCCGGTCATGCCGAGCACGCCGAGGTAGGCGGAGAGCGGGGCCAGGTCCGGGTCGACCTTCACGGCATGCCTGGCGGGGACGTCGGCGTACTCGCGCCAGCCCAGACCGTGCAGGACGTGGTCGCCGACCGCGATCCCCTCGGCGTTGGAGGCGATGACCTCGCCGACCGCGCCACCCTCCATGGGGTGGTCCAGCTCGAAGGGCGGGACATACGACTTCACGGCGTTCATCCGGCCCCTCATGTACGGGTCGACGGAGAAGTACAGGTTGCGGACGAGGATGCGACCCTCGCCGGGAGCGGTGACCGGGGCCTCACGCAGCGCGAAATCCTCGGCCTTCGGCCAGCCGTGGGGGCGGGCGACAAGGTGCCATTCACGGCTGGACGTGGGAAGTGCTGCAGACATGGGCTCGGGGTCCCCTCGATGTCTTACGGGTGGGGGAAGCGTTCCCGCGATGGAGAAAAGCTTCACGACATGAAACAACCATGCTCCTGAATATTTCATATTGTCAAGTAACTGGGTATCCTGAGTGTCATGGCCACCACGCGAACAGACCCTCTGACCCTCGAAGTCGTCGAGCTCATCGGCACTGTCGTGGCGCGCTACTACGAGGAGTACGACCAGGCAGCGCCGCGCACTCACTGACCGGCGCGCAGGCCAGGGTCCTTGGACTGAGACCTCACGCGTCCTCCGGTTAATTCTGGCTAACCGCTCGATGAAGGTTGCCGCTTCCTGATCGGTAAGTTGTCTAGTCGCGCTAGCGTCCTTACCCGTGAAATTCCTTCGCAGAGCAGCAGGTCTAGGCCTTGCGCAGCTCTTCCTCATCCTAGGCTTCTGTGCACAGCCCGCCGCGGCGCATGTGTCACCGGAGCACGCCGAACTAGTCATTACGACCAAGGAAAACGTCACCAGTGGGCGGCTGATCGTCCACCATGACGTGGTGTCACCACAGAAGGCGGGTGCCTGGGCGTCGCACCTGCTGAGCGCAGCGTGCCCTGCCACCGGCTCCGGCGTCGCCGGGGACGGCGGTGGCGTCCCCGGCGGTGTGGTGGTCGAGCTCGCGTGGAGCTGCCACGTCGACAAGCTCGACCTGAGCGCAATGCTGCAGCAGGGCGGGCTGACCCAGGTCGTCGCCGAGTTCGACGGCACCACGGTCAACGCCAACGCGCAGACCCCAGTTGTGGACGCCTCGGGTGCCCACGCGCTTCCCACCTTCCCCTGGGCAGAGGTGGCACTCGGCATCGCGCTGGCCGCCGCCCTGCTGCTCGCGGTGTGGCAGATCCGCACCGGGCGGCTCCAGGTCGCCCAGCTGGCCGCCAGGGTGCGCGCCGGCCGCGGGCGGATGAAGCTGGCTGCTGTCGGCGCGGTGACGCTGTCCTTCCTGGCTCCCCAGATGGCAGCGGCGGCGCCGCTCGCCGACGGGGCAGCGGCGGCCGCGGACACGGTCACTGTCACAGGCACGGTCTTCAAGGACGCCAACGGCAACGGCAAGCGCGACGCGGACGAGGCTCCGATGGCCGGGGTCGACGTCACGGACGGCGCCGGCTGGACGACGACCGGCCCCGACGGCTCGTACAGCCTGCAGATGGACCCGACCCGCCGGGAGACCGACCTCATCAGCATCGTCTCCCCGAACGGCTACACCCCGCACCTGCGGGAGGACTACGTCCCGGAGTACTTCCACAAGGTGCCCGAGGGTGAAGGCCCGCACTCCGGGATCGACTTCGCCCTCGTCAAGGACAAGAACGCCGCCAACCCCACCGAGAAGTGGTTGATGGTCTCCGACACCGAGACGGCCGACGACCCGGAGTGGACCGGCCACGTCAATGCGATGTCCGAGGTGGACGGCGCGTCGTTGGTGATGACGACGGGTGACCTGACGGTCACCGACTCCGCTCCGGAGTCGCGTCGGCAGGCCAACTACGACGGCATGCGCAAGGGCCTGACCGACGGCAAACTCGGCATGCCGTACTACCCGGTGATGGGCAACCATGACTTCGGTGGCACCGCCACCTCCCGCGGCTATGGCGGCAGCATGGAGTACTGGCGCCGGAACATGGGCCCGGAGTGGTACAGCTTCGACCGCGACGGCCGTCACATCGTCGTGCTTGAGGACAACTACGACTCCAGCGGCCTGAAGCCGCAGCTGGAGTGGCTGCGTGAGGACCTCAAGCGCCACGCCGTGGGTAAGCAGGTGTTCGTCTTCGCGCACCGGTCCCTGTTCACCCAGTGGGGACCCGGCGCCGGCATGCAGCCGACCGTCGACGAGCTGGCGAAGTACGACGTGCGGCTGTTCGCCGCGGGCCACAACCAGCAGGCCGAGTTCCGCCGTGGCGCCTTCAAACGCTCGGTCGAGATCAACAACCAGGGCAAGTACGGCATCGACGGCTCCCAGCCGGACTACAAGATCCTTGACTTCAAGGAGATCACCGACGACCCGCGCACCGAGCGCAACGAAGACACCGGCCTCGTCACGGGTACGCACCGGCAGTTCGACGTCGATGACGATGCCGCGCTGGTCAGCCCCGCACAGGGCAGCGTTCACTCTGCCGGCGCCAAGATCCCGGTCGAGCTGTACGCGGAGGACGACGGCCGTACCCCGGACAACGCGACCCTCACCATCCGCGACAGCAGCCATGCGGTGCGACAGCACAGCCGCCTGAAGTTCGGCGCGGGCAACGACCGTACGGGCATCGAGAACTGTTACACGGCGCCCGGCGGCACGCCGGAGCCCTGCCCGGACGCCCGGATCTCCTGGACCCGGGTCAGTGACAGCATCGAGGGTCTGGCCCCGGGAACGTATACGGCGAAGATGACCGCCGTCGACACCAAGGGCAAGGCCTGGCCCACCATCGAGAACACTTTCCAGGTGGTGCCCGACAGCAAGTTGCCCAAGCCCAAGAGCGGCCAGGACTGGACCCGTCAGGGCCGCGACGAGGCAGGGCGCTCCGCGAGCACGGACAACCCGGGCAGCGAGCTCAGCCTGCGCTGGGCCGCCAACACCGGTGAGCAGTTCAACCTCAACGGATCGGTGATCGCCGACGGCAAGGTGATCGTCTCCTCCCGGGCGTTCGACTCGCCGTACAGCATGATGCTCGCCTACGACCTCGCCTCCGGCCGTGAGATCTGGCGCACCTATCTGGACGGCGACGCCGAGTCGGCGCCGACCCTGCACGACGGCAAGGTCTACCTGACCACCGGCGTCGGCCGGATCTACGCTCTCGACGCGGGGGACGGTCACGTCGTGTGGCAGTCGATCGACCGTGAGGAGCAGCACGGTGACACCGTGCGCCGCTACGGTCGCGCGGGCGGACCGGTCAGCGTCTTCGCGCTTGCGGGCGATGACCACCGTTCGGTCGCCGTCTACCAGGACGCGTACAACATCCGCTGCCGTGACGGCGGGACCGGCAAGATGCTGCCCGGCGGCTTCGGCGGCGGGTTCGGCTGGGGCCAGTTCCACAGCACGGCGATCCGCCAGCCCGGCTCCAACACCGCCTACCTGCACACGGGTGCCAGCGGCACGCTGGTCGCCATGGACCTGGCGACCTGCACGCGGCTGTGGGAACAGGGCAGCGGAGGCGACATCTGGAGCCACTCCTCTCCGGTCCTCACCGACCCGGCCGGCGGGGACCCGCAACTGGTGACGGCGACCTGGGACGGTGTGCGCGGGTACGACCGCACGACCGGTAAGGTCTTGTGGAAGGCCGCTTCGGGCGACGTCTGGGCCTGCGAGGCCGGCCCGGCACCGGTGACGGGCCCCGCTGCCTGGGGCGACATCGCCTACGTCGCGAGTGGCGACGGTGTCATCCGCGCCTACGACACCAAGGCGGCCGACCCGGCCAAGCCGCTGTGGGAAACCAAGACCGGCTACCTGCCCGGGGAGGCCCCCCGGGCCGACACGTGGGGGCGCTGCGACAGCAACGGCAGGCCCGGATCCCCTGCGGACAACGCCCTGGTGACCAAGGACTACGTCTACGCGGGCACCCGGGACGGGCGTCTGCTCGTCCTGGACCGCGCCACCGGCGCGCGGCTGACCGAGTACAACCTCGGCGGCGCGGTGGCCTCGGCACTGTCCGTCAGCGGTGACTGGGTGATCGCCCTCACCGACGACGGGTCGATCCACGCTCTGGCTGCGAACGGCCGCCAGCGGCCGAAGACGTCCCTCACGGTGACCCCGACCGAGAAGGATGCGCAACCGGGCCACGCCATCGACGTGAGCGGCACGTTCAATCTGTCGGCGAACGGGCCGGTCAGCAACGTGGAGCTCAGCGCGACGCCGCCCTCCGGGTGGAAGATCGACGGCGCAACGGTGTCGAAGGCGTCCATGCAGGACGGCTCGTCCATCGAGGGCCGGTGGGCCGTCACGCCGCCGGCGCAGACTGCCTCCGGGTATTACAACGTGCCGGTCATAGCCACCTACCATTTCCATTTCCCCGATGATCCGCTGGACCACCCGCAGCGTGTGGAGAAGACAGTCCGGGTGTTCGTGCCGCCCCCCAGCCCGAGCGGAACCGCGTATGTCAGCGACCTGCCGTTCCTGAGCGAGTCCAACGGGTGGGGCCCGGTCGAGCGCGACAAGTCCAACAATGACAAAAGCGCCGGCGACGGAAAGACCCTGACCATCGGCGGGAAGACGTACGCCAAGGGCCTTGGGGCGCACGCGAACAGCGAGATCACCTTCTGGCTCGGCAGCAGCTGTCGCACCTTCCACGCTGAGGTCGGTGTCGATGACGAGACCGGGGGGGGATCGGTGGCGTATCAGGTGCTCGGCGATGGCAAGCAAATCGCCGACACCCCTGTCGTCCGCGGCCCCGACAGTGCCCGCACCATCGATGCCGATGTGACAGGGGTCAGGATCCTGACACTGAAGGTCAACGACGGCGGTGACGGCAACGGCTCCGACCACGCCGACTGGGCCGACGCCCGGGTGGTCTGCGACTGAGCCACCTGCCGCGGGTCCGCCGGTCTGTTCTCACTAGGGCGGTGGGCCACATGCCGCCGCGGTGAGCCGGATCCGCGTTCCCACCAGTGATCCCTGCACATCATCCTCGGCCCACGTAGACCTCAGGTCGGGCTCGTGGCAGACCGAAGGACTGTCAAGCCGAGGGTGATGTGCACTGGCCGCCCGCCGTCTGCGCGGCAACGGCCACTGACCCACCGTCCGCGCGTTGCCTCCCCTAGCCGGGGGAGGCAACGCGCGGCGTTCCACTCCCGACGGGACCACCGCTGTGCACACCCTCCACACCCTCCGCAGCCACGCCGTCCGTCTCGTGCTGATCGGCCTGGCCGCCGCACTGACACTGCTCGGCACTACAGGCACGGCCGAGGCGCACCCCTTCGGCACACCACCGGTCGCCCAGGTCAAGGCCGAAGGCCGCACCGTCGACATCACCTGGTCGGCCCAGCAGAACGACCTGGACGTCCTGCACCAGGCGGCCAAGGGGGACGACGCGACCTACCTCGGCTCGCACATCACCGTGCAGCAGGACGGGCGCGAGTGCCGGCTCGGGGCGGTGGACACTGCACGGCTCGCGAGCAAGGGCGCCCTGATCCACTACACCTGCCCCGAACCCGTGGACAGGGTCGCCCTGACCATCACCGCACTGACCGACGTCAACCCGGCCTATCGCACGATCTCCGTGACACAGAAGGGCGGCGGCGGCCTGCACACAGCAAGCGACCCCACCCTCACCCTCGCCCTCGGCACAGCCGGCTCCGCCGCCACCGCATCCACGGCGCCGACAACCGTGTGGACCACAGACCTTGCCGCACTGCTGGACCACGGCGTCGTACTGCCACTGGCCCTTCTCGTCTCGGCAGCCGTGGGCGCCTTCCACGCCTGCGCCCCCGGCCACGGGAAGTCGCTCGCGGCCGGGTACCTCGTAGGCGGCCAGGGCAAGGCGCGGGACGCGGTGTGGCTCGGCGCCATCGTGGCCGTCATGCACACCGCATCGGTCACCGTACTCGCCGTGGGCTGGTGGCTCGCCGCCCAGCAAGCACCGGACGTCGCAGCGGTCACGAACTGGCTGCAGCTGATCGCGGCCCTGGTCGTGGTCGCCGTGGGCATCGGCCTGCTCCGACGCCACCTGACCAACCGCAAGCACGGCCACAGCCATGAACACCACCATGGCCACGATCACGGGCATGACCACGATCACCAGCACGGCCACGATCACCAGCATGGCCACGACCACGGCCACAGCCACCACATCCCGACGTCCAAGTCCCTGCTCACCTGGCGCGGCATCCTGCTGCTCGGCACATCCGGCGGCCTGCTCCCCTCCCCATCCGCATTCCTCGTCCTCCTCAGCGGGCTGCTGACCGGCCAGGTCGGCGCGGCGATCGCCATGGTGGCGGCATTCGGTGCCGGCATGGCGCTGACCCTGACCGGCGTCGGCCTCGTGGTCTTGCGCGGTCGCGACGCGTTCCTCGCCCGAGCCACGACCTCGCCCGCGCTGCACACCTGGAGCACCCGCATCCCGGTCATCGCCGCCTGGGCCGTCGTCACCGGCGGCACCGTCGCATCAGCCATAGCCGCCGGCCGCGTCCTGGCACCGTGATCCGAGGCAACAGATCAAGCGCCGCCGCGCCGACCGCAAGACCGGCCGGACCACGATCAAGACCGTCTACGCGGTCACCAGCCTCACCGCCGAGCAGGCCCACCCCGGCCCGGCTCGCCCGGCTCGTCCGCGACCACTGGCGCGTTCCCGCGATGGAGAAAAGTTTCATGACATGAAACAACCATGCTCCTAAATATTTCACATTGTCAAGTAACTGGGTATCCTGAGTGTCATGGCCACCACGCGAACAGACCCTCTGACCCTCGAAGTCGTCGAGCTCATCGGCACTGTCGTGGCGCGCTACTACGAGGAGTACGACCAGGCAGCGGCCGCGCACTCACTGACCGGCGCACAGGCCAGGGTCCTGGGACTGCTCTCCCTGGAGCCGATGCCGATGCGCAGGATCGCCCAGAAGCTGAAGTGCGAGCCGTCGAACGTGACGGGGATCGTCGACCGGCTGGAGACCCGCGGCCTGGTCGAGCGCCGGCCCGACCCGGCCGACCGGCGGGTGAAACTGGCCGCCCCGACGGAGAAGGGCATCGACACCGCGCGGCAGCTGCGCGAGTCGCTCAGCTTCGCCCGGGAGCCCCTGGCAAAGCTGTCGGACACGGACCGCGCGGTGCTGCGGGATCTACTGCGGCGGATGCTGGGCGTGGACGCGGAGTCCTAGCCCCGGGCCGCGCCTAGGAGCAGAAGAACAGGAACCAGCACGTCTCCGTCGCGGTCGGGCTGGGCGCGGGTGCGGGTGGCGCCGGATTCTGGGGCGGTACGGCGGTGCTGGTGGGCTGCCCCGACTCCGCCGGGTCGCGAGGCGTCCCGGAAGGACTCGGTCCGGACGACGGCTCCGTGGACGGGCCGGCGGCGTCGGAGGGCGTGGTGGTGGCCGCGGGCGGGGCCGAGCCCTCGCCTCCTGGGGCCCCGGTGCCGGTCGAGGCGGCCGGACGGCCGGTGCCGGAGGTGTGCGCATCGGTGTCCGCGGCCACGGAGGGACCGTCCGCCGGTCCGGGACTGTCGATGTCGTGGCTCGACGAGGGGTCCGGTGCCGGTTCGATCGTGACGTCGGTGGCCTCGCGTACGTAGTCGGAGGCGTGGTCGTCGCCGTTCGGCTCGATGGCCAGTCGGGCGAGGCTCAGGGCACCGGCGGCGAGCACGACTCCGAGGACGGCGAGCAGAGCCGTACGGCCGCGGTGGCGGTGCGAGCGACGGCCGCGGCCTTCCTTGGCGCCTCGCCCTTCCCGGCCGCGTCGATTGCCCCGACCACCCCGCTCTTCCCGGCCGCCCGGTCCGCCGCTGCCGCCGCTCTCCGCCCGGACACCGCGCCGCGAGCCGCCCGGGGCGCGCGCGCCCCGGGATCCGCGCGCGTGCCCGCCCGGCGCAGGTTCGGCGGCGCCGCGGGACCGGCGGCGACCGGCCGGCATGGGCGGTGCGGCCTTCGCGCGCTCCGCGTCCGGTTCGTGGCCGGAGAGGGCGGGCGTGGCGTAGTGGCTCAGCGCCTCGACAGGGGTTCCGCACCCGGCACAGGCGAGGGCTCCGTTGAGATGCCGCTGACACGGGTGACAGTAATCCATGGCGCCCGCAGATTAAGTGCCGATAGGACAACAGAGAAAGCCGCTCAGGTGAGGATCCTGTGTGGAAGCGTTGATTCCATGACCACCGCCCCCTTCGGTCCGCTCGAATTCCAGCTCGTCCTGCTCCGCCGGATGGCCGACCACCAACCGGGTCTCGTCGAGGACGCCCGGCACGAACTGAGCGCCTCGCTCTCCGAGATGCGGGAGGCGAACCGCCGCTGGCAGGCGATGGTGCGCGCGCCCCGCGGCCGCGGGGCGCTGCGCCGCTACCGCTCGGTGCTGGGCGAACCCGAGTCCTCCGTACGCCGCCGGATCGGCGACCTGGAGTGCGATGCCCTGCTCTGGCCGGTACCGCTCTGGCCGGATCTGCGGTTCGAGGTGATGGTCGCGCCCGGCGCGGCCGTATGGAACGAATGGTTGGTCAGAGCCCCGGGGGCGGCCGGCCCTGAACTGCGCACCGTCGAGGATCTGCGCCCCTGGTCGTGCACCGTCGACGAGGTGGCGCGTGCCTTCGCCCCGGCCCGCCCGATGGAGGGCAGCGCGCCGACCCGCTGGGCGCTGGCGATCACCGACCCCGCGACGGGTGCGCTGTACGTGGCCGAATTCACCTGGGGGCTGTTCCAGCGACTGCTGCCCGGCTGACTCCGGCGCGTCGCCCGCATCTGTCGACCCGTCAGCTCCATACTCCCTCCGGCTCATCCCAACGCGCGCGATTCGTCCGGACGGCGCACGATGCAGAGAGGGTCGGCTGCCGCCGGCACCCCCATCAGCGCTCTCGGGAGAACCTGCCGTGACCGTCAGTCTTGAGCAGTTGCGCCGTTGCCAT
Organism: Streptomyces sp. NBC_00873; assembly: GCF_045207415.1. Lineage (NCBI taxonomy): Bacteria > Bacillati > Actinomycetota > Actinomycetes > Kitasatosporales > Streptomycetaceae > Streptomyces > Streptomyces sp. NBC_00873. The sequence goes on along the minus strand of NZ_CP108803.1, from coordinate 6,357,852 downwards.
GTCGCCGTCGACCTCGGGGCCGCCCGTACCCGGGTGTACGTCAAGGGGCTCGGGCTCGTCGTCGACGAGCCGAGCGCCGCCGCAGTGAACACCCGTACCGGCTCGCTCATCGCCGTCGGTGCGCTCGCCGAGCAGATGACAGGCCGCACTCCCGACTACATCCGGGTGGCGCGCCCGGTCTCCGGCGGAACCGTCGTCGACATCGACATGGCCCAGCGCATGCTCCGCCATCTGCTCGGCGAGAAGCTCCGCCGCCAACTGCGCCGCAAGCCGCGGCTGCGGGCGGCCGCCTGCACCCCACACGACAGCGATCCCCTCGCCCAGCGGGCCACCGTCGAGACCCTGGTCGGGCTCGGCGCCCGGCGGGTCGAGCTGATCGACACGCTGATCGCGGCGGCCGTCGGCTGCGGGCTCCCGGTCGAGGAGCCTGTCGGGAGCATGATCATGGTGTGCGGGGCGGCGACCACACAGATCGCGGTGCTCTCGCTCGGTTCGATCGTCACGGCCACCCGGATCCCGATCGGCGGCGACGCCATCGACCACGCGGTGATCCAGCATCTGCGCCAGCACCACGAGTTGATGCTGCCGAGTCAGTCGGTACGTCCGTTGCAGCTGGCGCTCAGCGGCAACGGTCTGACCCCGTACGGTCCCGCGACGACCGAGATCCACGGCCGTGACGTGGCGACCGGTCTGGCCCGCTCGGTGCACGTCGACACCGCCGCCGTGCGGCAGGCCATCCAGACCCCGCTGACCGCGGTCCACGACGGCCTCGGCAAGGTGCTGCGCGACTGCCCGCCCGATCTGGTGGCCGATCTCGCGGACCGCGGGATCATGATGGTCGGCGGCAGCGCGCTGCTGCCGGGTCTCGACCAGATGCTGCGTGATGCGACGGGCATGCCGGTACAGATCGCCGAGCGCCCCGACGTCTGCTCCGTCCTGGGGCTCGGCGCCATGCTGGACGGCAAGATCCAGCCGTTGGTCCTCAACCCGCTGGCCGCCTGACGACCGCGGGGGCGGCGTATGACGCACGAGGACGCGGTTCGGTCCCAGCATGATGCTGCCGCTGCAGAGCGGCGGGCGGCTCATCGGCACCCTCGCGCTGCCCCGGCGGCGCGCTGTACACGGCGGTGGACCGGCTGCTGGCCTCCCAGTTCGCCTCGCAGACGGCGCTCGCCCTGGTGCCGGCGGACGCCCAGCACAACAGGGAACAGCTCGCGGTGTACGAGGACCGTGACCGGATCGCCCGCGACCTGCACGATCTCGTCTTCCAGCGGCTCTTCGCGACGGAAATGATGCTCGAATCGACCCGCCGCCGGGCCGCCGCGCCGGAGACGGACGAGCTGCTCAGCCGGGCCGTCGACGAGCTGGACTCCACCATTGCAGGAAGCGCGGACCGCGATCTTCGCCCTCCAGCAGCCGCCCACCGAGGCGCCCTCCACGTTCGGCGGCCGGGTGCTGCGGAAGACCGGGGGCGCGGCCTCCGTGCTCGGATTCCAGCCGTCGGTGCAATTCTCCGGGGCGGTGGACGCCCTGGTGCGGCAGCCGGTGGACCAGCAGCTCCTCGCGGCGCTGCGCGGCGCCCTGGCGGCGGCGCACCGGCGGGCCGGGGTGCCGGCCATAGAGGTGGAGGTGGAGGTGGATGCGACGGCGCGGCTTCCGGACGGACGGTCCGCGGTCTGGCTGTTGGTTGCCGACGACGGGCGCACCGAGGACGGCTCGCGCTCGACGACCGTCACCTGGCAGGCGCCGCTCTGAGCGCGACCCGGGTGCTGGAGTGGGCGACGCCCGCCTCACGCTTGAGCCTGCGCAGAAGTCCGTCCAGGGCGGCGGTGTCGGCGACCGTGGCGCGTACGAGATAGTCGTGCCCGCCCGTCACATGCACCACTTCGGTGATGCCGGGCAGCGCGAGCACCGCGCGTTCGAACACCTCGTTGCTCGTGTCGATACGCAGCGTCACATCGATGAAGACCACCAGGCCCGTCCGTGTGTCGGCGGCCGGGTCGATGATCACGGTGAAGCCGCGGATGACGCCGTCCCGGCGCAGCCGGCGCACCCGGTCGGCCGCGGCGTTGGCGCTGAGGCCGACCCGTACCCCCAGATCGCGATACGAGATCCGCGCGTCCTCCTGGAGGACGCCGAGGATTTCCCTGTCCAGACGGTCCATACCGCGATTGTCGCAGCTTGTGCCGGATTGCGAATGCGGAGACCCGGGTCTTCCGGCCGATCGGCGGCTGGCTGCCGGACCGCATCCACCCGGCGCTGATCACCTCGGCGGCGCTGGGGCCGGCCGCACTGATGGCGATCGTCCGGGCCTTCGACCCGAAGCTGGCCCCGGGCGGCACGATCGCGCTGCTCTGCATGGCGGCCGGTCTCGGCACGTCGAGCGGCAGCATCTTCGCCCTCGTCTCGCAGGTGACACCGCAGCCGAAGGTGGGCAGCGTCACCGGGATCGTCGGCGTGATGGGCGGACTCGGCGGCTTCGTCCCTCCGCTGGTGATGGGCGCTGTCTACAGCGCGAAGGGCTCGTACTCGATCGGATTCATGCTGCTGTCCGACCTGGCACTGGCCGGGTGTGTGTACGCGTACGGGCGGATGCGGAACGTCAAGCGGGACGAACGGCCGTCCGGCGGATCGGGGCCGGGGCGGAGGAGGCCGTTAGGGTCGGGAGGGTGACTCCTCTTCTGCCTGCGCTGCAGGACGGTTCCGGCCCGGCCGCCTCCCGGGAAGCCGTCCGGTTCGGCGAACACACCCTGACGTACGCACAGTTGGCCGCAGCCTCGGATGCCCTCGCCGCGCGGCTCGCGGGCGCCGGGCGGGTCGCCGTCTGGGCCACCGCGACCCCGGAGACCGTGGTCGCGGTGGTGGCGGCGCTGCGGGCCGGGGTGCCCGCCGTGCCCCTCAACCCGAGGACGGGCGAGCGGGAACTGGCCCATATCGTCGCCGACAGCGCCCCGTCGGCGGTGCTGGCCGGAGCGGGCGACGTGCTCCCGCCCGCACTGGGCGCGCTGGACCGTACGGATGTCGACACGTCGGCAACGGTGGCGAACGGCGCCGGCTTCCCCGAGCCCTCCCCCGAGTCCCCCGCCCTGATCGTCTACACCTCCGGCACCACGGGCCCGCCCAAGGGCGCGATCCTGCCGCGCCGGGCGATCGCCGCCTCCCTGGACGCGCTTGAGGACGCCTGGCAGTGGACCGGCGACGACGTCCTCGTCCACGCCCTGCCGCTGTTCCATGTGCACGGTCTGATCCTCGGCGTCCTGGGTCCGCTGCGCCTGGGCGGTTCGGTGCGTCATCTGGGACGGTTCTCCGCCGAGGGTGTGGCCCGGGAGCTGGGGTCCGGCGGCACGATGCTGTTCGGCGTACCGACGATGTACCACCGGCTGGCCGAGACCCTCGGCGACGGTTCGGCGACGGACGCCGCCGGGCTGGCGAAGGCGCTCACAGGGGCGCGGCTGCTGGTCTCGGGGTCGGCCGCGCTGCCCGTCCATGACCACGAGCGGATCGCGGCGGCGACCGGGCGCCGGGTCGTCGAGCGGTACGGCATGACGGAGACCCTGATGAACACCGGTGTCCGCGCGGACGGCGAACCACGGCCCGGGACGGTCGGCGCACCCCTGCTCGGCGTCGGACTCCGGCTGGTCGAGGAGGACGGCACCCCGCTCGCCGACCCGACGGCCGAGGGCGCTGTGGGCGAGATCCAGGTACGCGGCCCGAACGTCTTCACCGGCTATCTGAACCGCCCCGACGCGACGGCGGCCGCGTTCACCGAGGACGGCTGGTTCCGTACGGGCGACATGGCGACCCTCGACACGGACGGCTATGTACGGATCGTCGGCCGCAAGGCGACCGACCTGATCAAGAGCGGGGGCTACAAGATCGGCGCGGGCGAGATCGAGAACGCGCTGCTGGACCACCCTGGCGTCCGCGAGGCCGCCGTCACCGGGGAGCCGGACACGGATCTGGGCGAGCGGATCGTCGCCTGGGTGGTGCCGTCCGATCCTGGCGCCCCTCCCACGGAGGCCGAGCTGGCGGACCACGTGGCGGCTCAGCTCGCCCCGCACAAGCGGCCGCGCACGGTCCGTTATCTGGAGGCGCTGCCCCGCAACGACATGGGCAAGATCATGAAGCGGTCCCTCGGTGCGTAAGCGGATGACGGCGCGGCAGGCGTTCGCGGTGATCGCCGAGGCCCGGGTTCCGGTGACGACCCTGGTGATCGGCGAGGGCGGCGCGCTGGCCCTGGCGGCGGCGGACAACACGTATGTCACCCGGGACAGCTACTTTTCCTTCATCGCCCCGGAGCTCGCGGCAGCCATCCCGAAGCGCTCCCCCGACGCCGTACGCGCCACGGCCGACCAGCTACGCCTTCGCCCCCAGGACCTGGGGGAGCTGGGCATCGCCCGCGGGATCGCGGCCCCTGGCGCGCCGACCCTCTGACGGCGAGTCCTCCGCGCGGGGTGCCGGATGGCTGGTTAGCGTGAAAACCGGACCAATCATCGAGTCAGGAGCGCAGAGTGATGGCCGCAGAACCTGAGGGCACGCCGTGCTGGGCGGACGCCATGTTCACCGATCTCGAGGGGGCGAAGAGTTTCTACGGTGACGTGCTGGGCTGGACCTTCAGCGAGGCGTCGTCGGAGTTCGGCAACTACACGCAGGCGTACGCGAACGGCAAGGCGGTGGCCGCCGTCGTACCGCCCATGCCCGGCCAGGAGGGCCAGTCTGCATGGTGTCTGTACTTCGCGTCGCCCGACGCCGCCGCCACCGCCGCGAAGATCCGGGACAACGGCGGCGAGGTGCTGATGGACCCGATGCAGGTCGGCGACTTCGGCTCGATGCTACTGGCCCGCGATCCGAGCGGAGTGACGTTCGGCGTGTGGCAGGCGGGGCAGCACGAGGGATTCGAGGCCAAGGGCACGCCCGGTGCGTACTGCTGGTCGGAGGTGTTCACCCGGGAGCCCGCGAAGGCGGACTCCTTCTTCCCCGCCGTCTTCCCGTACAACGTGAAGCAGATGAAGGACGACGCGATCGACTTCTCCATCTACGACCTGGGCGCCGACCCGGTCATGGGGCGGATGAAGATGACGGACGACTTCCCGCCCGAGGTCCCGCCGTACATCAACGTGTACTTCACCGTCGAGGACTGCGACGCGGCGGTGGCGAAGGCGACGGAGCGCGGGGCGATCCTCCGGTTCGGGCCGATGACCAGCCCCTTCGGCCGGTTCGCCGCGCTGAGCGACCCGCAGGGTGCGGCGTTCTCGGTGATCGACGTCAAGACGACCGGGGGCGACATGCCGGAGTTCTCCGACGCGACCACCTGAGCGGCGGCACAGTCCGGCCGTCCGGGTCACCGGCGGCCGGTCACAGTCAGCCGGTCGCCGTCTTTCGGCGACCGGCTGCTGTCTTCCCCCGTCCACTCAGCTCCGTACACAACTCCACAGGAGCGAGAGCACTGCCCTTGACTGCGAGCACCGCACTTGGAGGGCATTGCGTCCGACCGGTCACGGCTGCGGATCGCGCGCGTCGTACCGGGTGTGGTGGTCTTCGCGTCACCGCCGTACCAGACCACGGCGACGACCGGGAAGAGGGCCCGCGGGTGGACGAGGACCATGGGGCACAGGTCGCTGAAGAAGGTCATCCGCAGATTGGGCCGGGCCCCCAGGAAACGCAGCCCGTCGGCGGCGGACGCCCGCTTCTCCCCGCTCCCCCTCCCCACGCCGTCCCCCCGCTCGGGAAGCATCGGTGGCCGCCGGTAGTCGGGCGAGGTCCGCAGTGGAGTCAGCTCGGCGAGTACGCGCGTGCGATGTACAGGTTCTTCGGTCGTTTCGGTCACAGCGGATGGTGACGACCGGTCCGGAGCCGGCTCCCCCTAGGGCCCTACCGCCAATGGATTCCCGATGGGCGCGCATGCCGGGCGCGGGAGTTCACGGTGCCGTTGCGACGCGAGGGTTTGGCGTCGAACAGCGTGGCGTACAGGCCGCTCCGGTCGAGCAGCTGGGCGTGCGTGCCCGACTCCACCAGACGCCCCTCGTCCAGCACCAGGATGCGGTCGGCGTCGGCGGCAAGGGCCAGGTCGTGCGTGATGACGATGGTGGTGCGTCCCTCAGCGAGGCGTCGCAGCGGGCCGAGGATGCGTTGTGCGGCCAGTGCGTCCAGGCCGGTGGTGGGCTCGTCGAGAAGGAGAACGGGCGCGTCGCGGACCATGGCACGGGCGATCGCTATGCGCTGCAGCTGGCCTCCGGAGAGCCGGGATGTGCCGGGCGAGACAACGGTGTTGTAGCCGTCGGGAAGGGCACGGATGAAGTCGTGCGCGCCGGCTGCCCGCGCGGCCTCCTCTATGTCATGGAGGGTCGTATCGGTGCGCCCGCACGCGATGTTCTGCTCGATGGTGTCGTGCAGGACGAGAGTGTCCTGCGGCAACAGCGTGATGTTCCGGCGGAGGTGGGTCAGCGGCAACTGGTCCACGGATGTGCCGTCCAGCCGGACACTGCCGGAGTCCGGGTCGTAGAACCTCAGCAGCAGAGCAGCCAGGGTCGACTTGCCGGCTCCGCTGGGGCCGGTGATGACCAGCAGTTCGCCGGGGACCGCGGTGAACGAGAGACCGCGGAGAACCGGCTCCGGGTTACCTGGGTAGTGGAAGTCGACCTGCCGCGCCTCCACCTCACCGACAGCGCGCCGCCGGGCCGGGGCCGCCACGGAGGCGCTCGGGTCGGTGACGGTGGGCTCGGTGTCAAGAATCTCCAGAAGCCGCTCGGCTCCGGCGGTCGCGGCGGTGGCCGTCAGACCGAGCTGGCCGAGGGAGCGGATCGGCGGGTAGAGGGAACCGACGAAGGCGGCGAAGGCGAGGAGCTGCCCGAGTGTGATCCCGCCCGTGGAGATCTGCCACGCACCCAGACCGATGATCACCAGGACGCACACGGTTTCGAGGACCTCCACGAGTTGCTCGTAGAGCTCGGCGAGCCTGGTGCCCCTCACCGCCGCCGTGAACCGGGCACGCGCCTTGCCGAGGAGCCGCTCCTCCTCATCGTGCTGCCTGTTGTACGCCTGGGTCATGACGACGTTGACCAGCGTCTCCTCGACCACGGCAGTGATGGCACCGTCCGCCGCACGTCCGCGCCGGGACACCGCGCGCAGAGGCCCCGTGAACAGGCGGGTGGTGAGGTAGAAGAACGGGACCATGGCAAAGGTGGCGAGGGCCAGTTTCCAGCTCAGCCACACAGCGGCGGCAGCGTAGAAGAAGGTGTTGAAGAGAGCGGTCGCAGCCCCGACGATGCCGGAGACCACGAGGGCTTCGATGGCTTCCACATCGCCGGTGAGCCTCTCGACCAGGTCACCGCGGCGATTGCGCTGGTAGAAGTGGGGCGGCAGCGTCTGCAGATGACTGAAGACCCGGGCCCGCAGCCGCATCACGAAGCGTTCGGCGGTCCAGACCGCGAGCGAGCTGCACAGGTACCCCACAATCGCACCGATGACAGCCACGGTGAGCCACTGACCAGCAGGTTTCCAGAAGGCGCTGACGGATCCCTGCTGCAGAGCGTTGTCGGTCAGTTCCGCGAAGAGAAGGATGGTGATGGTCTCCGCGATCGCGGTCACGATGGCGAGGGCGCAGATGAGCAGCAGCCATCGCCGGTCGCCATAGGTGAGCGGCCAGAACCGTCGGAACGACCGCACCACGCTAATGGGGTCGGTACGGATCGGAACGTCCGCCACCGATTCCGGGGGCGGTTCGTCGGGGCGCGCGAGGGGGCCGAGAAGGCGCATGGGCCTCACATCACTGAGGAGTGCGGAATGCGGACCGCCGCCGGAGCCTCTTCCCGAATCAGAGCCGGATCGCGGCGCGAACTGCAATGCCGCCGCGATTCAAGCCTTGAAGAGCGCCTGCGGAGCGCCTGTCAGGGGCCGCAGGTCGACATGATCCGAACGGGAGGCCCCTGGGGCGCGGGCCCCAAAACCACAAGGCGGACCCGCGCGGGTGCGCGGGCCAGCCTCGTGTAGGGGGTTTGGAGATTCTGGGTAGGACTAGCGGCCTCCGAAGCCTCCGCGGCCTCCGCGGCCTCCGAAGCCTCCGAAGCCTCCGAAGCCTCCGCGGCCGAAGCCGCCGAAGCCGCCGAAGCCGCGTCCACGCCCGCCGTAGCCGCCGTAGCCGCCGCGACCGCCGTAGCCGCCGTAGCCGCCGCAGTCGCCGCCCCAGCGGAAGATGCTACGTGCGTTCATCTTCGCCTCCTTACGAGGTTGGTGTGCCGCCCCTTGCTCCAGCTGCGGCACTTCCGACATTACGACCACCCCCGACTACCAACAAGTCGGGCAAGCGCTGATTCGACCGGAACTTACGAAACGCCCCGAATCTCCGGAGTGTTGCCGGGCGCGACGCTCCTACATGCCCCTCCCGCACGGCCCGTCGGCGGCTCCCGCCGTGGCGCGGGCCGTGCCCGCCTGCGCGCACTCGACCTGACGGCACCTCGCGGCACCGAGCATCCGGATATCCGATCCACATGATGCATATGCCAATTGCACATTCAATTGGCATATGCGGTTCTTGCATGTCTCTGGCGCGACGCCGAGCCCGACGCCAACCAGGCCCGAACACAGCATTTCTGACGACTCAAAAGGTATTGGGGCTACCACTGCATCCCGCCCGGCGCATGCCCTGGACTCCCGGACCGTGTCGCCGCATCGACATCACCGATCCGGTTCGGGCGGGCAACGCGTCACCGCACGAGCGCACTTCCCGCAGCACACCCGGCATCGGAGCGCGCCGGGCGCCGGAAGCCCGCAGAAAGAAACCCGTATAGAGAGGAGTAGGGACGCATGCCGGACCGGACAGGCGGCCCGCACGGCCACCTAGGCGCCGAGTCCGGCGGGTCGCGACCCGCCAGGCCGACGCACAACCACTTGATCTCGGTCCGGCACCGGGGCGAGGACCCTCACATCTGCGTCGACGCAGGTCATAACGTTTCTGCCGGAACATCAGCGGTCGGGCGGGTGGCTCGAACCCACGGGCGACGGATGATGAGTATCCGGCGGCCCCACACATCGTAGTTGTCTGCCGACTCTCCTCGTCGGCTCACTCCCGGGCCGACGGTATGTCTCTTCCGCGCCGTCGAAATACGTTCACACGCGCTCATCGGGACCGTCAGATGGCGTTCGGACCAGCAGAAATCCCCCGCCACCAGCGGTGACGGATGCCTTGTACGTTCGACTTCCACGCCCCTCCAGTCCCTCCCTGCGAAGGCTCCGGGGCGGCCTCCACCAACTTCCACGCCCGAGGAACCAGCGCGGCCGCCCTCTCCGCGTTCTCCAGGTCCATCTCCTTCAGACGGCTGGTGTACGTGTCCGAATACCAGCCAATTGTCCAGCGACCTCCGTAGCACCAACGCCACCTGGGACCAGCCGGCCGAACAGATGCGTCAGCGACCGCCAGGACCACCGGGCGCTGACGGCGCGCATACGGCCGTAACTGTGGCCGCAATCCTCCTTGTACTCGTCCCCCCTGCTCCGGGGCCCAGGGGAGCCGGCAGGCCGGTCGCCGTCAAAATGCGCCTCCCATGGGGTGATGCCTAATCTTGACCTGGTGGTCCGATGAGGCATGCCGGAGCGGTGCAGACAACACCCCGGCCAGGTCGGCCATACAACTCCGGTCGCAGTCGGCACCTCGCGGACCTCCGCCCAGGCGAAGAGGAGCCGATATGAGTTCACATCGCGTCCGCACCACCGCCGCAGCGGTGACCGCTGTGGTGGCTCTCCCACTTTCGCTCGGAGCGTTCGCCCCGCAAGCGTTCGCCGACAACGCGGAATCCAGCCCTTCCAGCACACCGAGCCCGTTCGGCCCGGGATGCTCCGCGCTGCCGCACGGCGGCAAAGGCAGTGTCAAGGGCATGGCCAAGGAACGCGTGGCCACCGCGGCGGCCAACAACCCGAAACTGACCAAGCTGGCACTCGCGTTGAAGCACGCCGGACTCACCGCCAAGCTCAATCACGCGAAGCACGTCACGGTCTTCGCTCCCACGAACGCGGCCTTCGACAAGATTCCCAAAACACAGTTTGCCGACCTGCTCAGGAACAAGGCGCAGCTGAAGAAGGTCCTGACGTACCACGTCGTGGACAAGACGATCACCCCCAGCGAGCTTCCCAAGGGCAGCTTCAAGACGCTGGAGGGCTCCACGCTCAAGACCTCTGGATCTGGCACGTCGTTCAAGGTCAATGACACCGCCAACATCGTCTGTGGGGACATCAGGACGGCCAACGCCACCGTCTACCTCATCGACAAGGTCCTCGTGCCTCCGGCCTAGGCCGCTTCGCTGCGAGACCTGAACCGGACGTCTCCATCTACCAGGGTTCATCCGCCTGGGCGCCAAACTGGCTCGACGGCCTCAAGCCCGGTTACGGCTTCGGCATCCCCGGCGGCAAGACCGTGGGGCCCTGGAACCTCGCCGTACCGGATACTTGACGCCCCCTGCCCCACCTTCGGGCCGGGCAGGGGGCCGGGGACAGCATTCAACCCGGCGCCGGGTATCAGGGGGCGTCGCGCAGGCCACCCGCCGATTGGCCGGAGGCGCCGGACTCCTGGTGGGCTCGGCGCCGGCGCAGATGCCAGGCCACCAGGACGACGATCACGATGGCGGCCAGCACGAGTGCGAGGGCCCGGCCGACGGTGTGCTCGACCTGGGTATAGGCGGAGCCGGCGAAGTAGCCGAGCAGGGTGAAGCCGACGCCCCAGACGAGGCCGCCCAGGGCGTTGAAGAGCAGGAATGTGCGGTAACGCATGTGCGAGCCGCCGGCCAGGGCGGGCATCATCGCGCGGAAGAAGGCGATGAAACGGCCGAGGAAGACCGCGGCGGGCCCCCGGCGGCGGATCAGTGCCTGGGCGTCGGCGATCCGGTCCTGGTGTCGGCGCAGCGGGCGGGTGGTCAGGATTCGGGGCCCGAAGTGGTGGCCGACCTCGTAACCCACGGAGTCACCGGCGATCGCCGCGAGCACCACGGCCAGGGCGAGCCAGTACACGGAGACGTGGTGCTGACTGGCCAGGACCCCGCCCAGCACCACAGCGGTTTCCCCGGGAAGGACAAAGCCGACGAAGAGGGCATCCTCGCAGAAGACCAGAGCTGCGACGACGGCGTAGATCACCGGGCCGGACAGTCCGGCCAGCCAGTCGGTGATCACGTGCATGCCTGCGCTCTCCTTCGCGGAACGTGAGGGACGTGCTCCGCCGACTCTACAACATGTAGTAGAGTAGCCGGGCGGTCACTACGGGTTCACCCGAACGTCCTGAACTGGCCCCGCGCCACTGTCGGCCTGCGGTCGCCACCGGCGCGGCCGCCCCGGTCCGCCCGGCGGACCTCAGCGCGTCTCGTGTGTGGCGGCGCTGGTGTGCATGGCGTTCTCGAAGAGCTGCTCGGTGTCGTGGGTGGCCTCGGCCAGGCCCGCGCAGCAGACCAGCGTCAACGCGGCACAGACCAACACCGGGCCCCGCCGGAAGGGCGTGGGCGGGGTCAGCAGGGCTTGCACGCGCCGCGGGACCGGGCCGCCGGTAGCCGGGAGAGCGCGTTGCGGTGCCCTTTTCGCGGCCAGTGCCGCGCGGGCGACGGCATGGGCCACCAGAGTGCGGTCCGCGACCGCGGCGGCTGCTTCCTCGTCCGCCCACCGTTCCACCGTGAAGGCCCCCTCCCTGACCAGCGGGCGCAACAGAGGATGCACGGCCGCCGCCAATTGGAGCACGAGCAGGAACAGATGGTGGCGATGGCGCAGATGCGCTCGTTCGTGCGCGAGCAGGGCGCGTCGTTCATCGGCGGACAGTGCCTGAAGCATGCCGGAGGAGACCACGACCCTGCCCGGCATCCCGGGCAGGGCGAACGCTGTCGGCACCGGGTCGTCGACCACGGCCAGATCCCCCGCCGCCGGAAGCTCCCGGCATTCCCGCCACCCGTCGACAAGCACGCGCACCCGCCGCCAGGACACCACTGCCAGCCCCGCCACGGACGCCAGCAGCACCAGCCCGCAGACCAGCGCCACCGAGCGGTGCACCGGATCGTTCGCCGCCAGCACCCCGGCCGACCACGGACCTTCGGAGGCCACCAGCGGGATCTGCCCCACGAGGGTGAAGGCCAGCAGTGCCAGCGCCGTTGCCCAGGTGCCCGCCGCCACCACCGCGGTGCAGGTCAGCAGCCACGTGGCGGCGCGGGGCGGCAGCCTCCGGACGGCCCACGGTGCCGCCACGCCGGACAGCATGCTCAGCAGCAGCGGTACGTACACGTCGATCCGCAACCGTCAATCCTCCTGGTGTCCGTGCAGGAGCCGCTCCAGCACCTGCTCGTCCTCCGCCTCCAGCTCGGAGACGAACCGGGCGAGCACCGCGGCCCGGTCACTGCCCTTTTCCAGCAGCGCCCGCATCCCGGCCGCCGTGTGCGCCGCCTCGTCGCGCACCGCCGCATAGAGATAGGCGCGCCCCGCCCGCTCGCGGGTCACCTGGCCCTTGTCGTGCAGGCGGGTGAGGATCGTCAGCACCGTGGTGTAGGCAGGATCGCCGTGCAGCTGCTCACGTACCGTGCCTGCCGCCACCGGCTCGCCGGCCGCCCACAGGGCCGTCAGCACCTCGCTCTCCAACGCTCCGCGCGCCCGCCGGCCTGCCGCCCCCTGATCGCTCACTCCTGTCGCTCCTTCCGCACACGGATGGGACTGAACACCCAAACTACTACGAGACGTAGGAGATGACTCCGACGCCAAGGCAAGTATGAGGTCGAGCCGGTCCCTGCTGGGCGGTGGGCGCGGTTCAGCCGCGGGCGGGCAGTTCGTCGTCCCGCGGTGCGGTAGCGGCGGGGCGCGCGGACAGGTCCTACACGCTGAGCACGTTCGTGGCCGGCAGGCCGAAGAGCAGGAAGAAGCCGATCAGCAGCCCGGTTTCGGCGAAGATCACCGCGATGACGCCGAGCGCGCCGAGGCCGGTGAGCAGGGACGTGGTGTCGAGCGGATTCAGGGCCGGCGCCGCGGTCCAGCGGCCCACGGGTGGGAGGGCATGGGGTCCTTGTGTGCCGAAGCGGCCGGTCCCGGCGCCACGATGCGTGCGGCCGGAGAGGGACGCGCTTGGCCTCCAGCCGGAGCGAGGTCCCGCAAGGCCGTGATCAAGCGCAACGACTTCCGCGGCTAGGGTGTGGCGCTGCCCTGTCGATTACCACCCGGGCGCTGGCTCATTCCCATCAGGATGAGGCCGGTCAGCAGAAGCGCGCTGCCGAACAGGGTTCCCCACTGCCTGATGTCGATGTCGCTGATCACCGAGAAGAAGACCATCTGCCAGCACAGGGCGAAGGCAGCCACCAGCTGGCCCCAGCCGTAGAGGCGAGGGCGGCGGACCGGCCGCCGGTTCGTGGGGAGCACCCAGCCACGGGTAATCCCCGCTGCGCCGGAGGCGGCGAAGAGCAACGCCACCAGAACAACTGGTATGACGAGGTAGAGCTTCATGGTCCCTCCCTGTGCGCCGGACCCGCGCCGGACGCCCGCATGATCATGGCAGCGGGAGCAGTGCGACGCACTGTTCGAGGGAAGCCACCGGCGCGCCTCCCTGACTCCATCGACATTTCGGCCGAGCATGGGGCGAGCGAGCGATCACGAGGGACACGAAGAGGCCCCCGCCGACGCGGGGGCCTGATGCGTTGTTCCAGGTCAAACGTTTCCGCCAGGAACAGTGGGCGTGGGGCGGGTGGGACTCGAACCCACGGCCGACGGATTATGAGTCCGCTGCTCTAACCGGCTGAGCTACCGCCCCTTTTCGGCGTGGCGCGTACAAATGTGCGCGCCGTCTGCCGCAGCATAGCCGGTCATACGATCTCTCGCTCCGGATGGTCGGCTTCGCATGACCATGAAGCCAGAGTCGGCCGCTGCCCGGTTCCGAACAGCGGAAATCAGACGCGAAAGAGTCCGGGCCGGCGTCGGCCCGGCACGCGAAAAAGGACCCCGAAGGGTCCTCTTCCGTTCCGCTCCCCCGACTGGACTCGAACCAGTAACCCTCCGGTTAACAGCCGAATGCTCTGCCAATTGAGCTACAGGGGATCGCGCTCCCCCGACTGGACTCGAACCAGTAACCTGCCGGTTAACAGCCGGCTGCTCTGCCAATTGAGCTACAGGGGATTGCTGCGTTTGCACCGAACCCTACCTGCCTGGCTGCTGCCGGGCGGCGCGCGTTCGCTGCGACACATACATTAGCGCAAGCAGGGGGGTGCTTCGCCAATCGGTATCGCCCCGGGTGATCTCGGGCGTCGACGGGTAGGCGGGCAGCACACGTCGCACGGAGCAGGAGAAGGGTGGCAACCATGCGGTACCGGCTCACGTTCATCGCCGGAATGGCCCTCGGTTACGTACTCGGCACACGGGCCGGACGCGAGCGCTACGAGCAGCTGAAGAAGTCCGCACGCCAGTTCGCCCAGAATCCGGCCGTGCGCAACAGCGCCGAGTCCGCGGCGCAGAGCGGCCGCGAGTTCGCCGGCAAGGCGTACCACGCGGTGAGCGGCAAAGTAGGGGAGAAGGTGCCCGCCTCGGTGATCGAGCGGGTGCGGTCGCTGCGGGAGCGGGGCCAGGGTCAGGGCACCGAGGACGACTGGGGCACCAGCAACACGTAACCGGGCCGGCCGGCCCTCCTCCCGTACGGGAAGGGTCCGGCGGTGCGGCAGAATCTCCCCATGGGCATAGTCGCCGGCTTGGACAGTTCTTCGGCCTTCACGCACATCGTCGTCTGCGATGCGGACACGGGTGCCGTACTCCGGCAGGGGTACGCCGCACATCCCGTCGAGGCGAAGGCCACCGAGGTGGACCCGCAGGCGTGGCTGCTCTCACTCGGTGAGGCGGCCACCGGCGGGCTGCTCGAAGGTGTGCAGGCCATCGGGGTCTCCGCGCAGCAGCACGGTCTGGTGCCGCTGGACCAGCAGGGCAATCTCGTCCGTCCGGCGCTGCTCGGCAATGACAAGCGGGCGCAGGTCGCCGCGGCCGATCTGATCGACGGGCTCGGCGGGCGGCAGGCCTGGGCCGAGGCGGTCGGGGCTGTCCCGCAGGCCGCGCAGCCGGTGTCGAAGCTACGGTGGCTGGCGCGGAGCGAGCCGGATTCGGCGCAGCGTGTCGCCACGGTGCTGCAGCCGCACGACTGGCTGGTGTGGCAGCTGCTGGGCCGGCCGAGCCGACGGACCACCGACCGCGGTGCCGCGTCCGGGACGGGGTACTGGTCGGCCGGGACCGGTTCGTACCGGCCCGATCTGGTGGAGCTCGCGCTCGGACAGCAGGCGGCGCTGCCGGAGGTGCTCGGTCCCTCCGATGCGGCCGGGACGACGCCCGAGGGGCTGCTGATCTCGGCCGGGACCGGCGAGACGATGGCGGCGGCGTTCGGGCTCGGGGTCGGGGTCGGCGATGCGGTCGTGTCGCTCGGAGCCTCCGGCTCGGTGATGGCGGTGCACCACGAGGCGCTGTCCGATCCGACCGGGATCATCACGTCGTTCGCGGATGCCACCGGGATGCATCTGCCGGTCGTGCACACACTCAATGCGGTGCGCGCTCTGCGGGGCTCCGCCGAGATGCTGGGGCTGGAGAGCCTGGAGGAGCTGTCCGCGCTGGCGCTGAAGTCGACGCCGGGCGCCTCCGGGCTCGTACTCCTGCCCTATCTGGAGGGCGAGCGCACCCCGCATCTGCCGCACACGGCGGGCACGCTGAGCGGGCTGCGGCGCGAGTCGATGAAGCCGGAGCATCTGGCGCGGGCGGCGTTCGAAGGGATGCTGTGCTCGCTGGCCGACGCGCTCGATGTACTGCGCGGCCGTGGGGTCGAGGTGCGTCGGGTGTTCCTGCTGGGGGCGGCGGCCGAACTGCCGGCCGTGCAGGGTCTTGCCCCCGCGCTGTTCGGTACACAGGTCGTCGTGCCGCAGCCGGCCGAGTACGCGGCGCTGGGCGCCGCCCGGCAGGCGGCCTGGGCGCTCGGGGTCTCTCGGGGGACGCTCGATCCGCGGACTCCCCCGGCCTGGCAGGGTGCGGCGGCCCAGGTGCTGGAGCCGGGCGAGGAACTGCCGGTCGGCCAGGCGGTGCGGCAGCAGTACATGGCCACGCGGGACCAGCTTCACCCCGGGGCGTTCGACTCCGCGCGCTGAGCCGGGCACTCTCGGTGACAAGGCCGGTCCCCGGCCGAAGGTTCGGTCTCCGGCGGGTGGACCGGGGCTCGTTTTGACCCGGGCTTGAGGAAAATCGTTCGCGGTCACACCGGGCCTTGCCGGAAAATGGGTCGACTCCCGACCTCCTGCCGACTCCGAGAGACACGCGTGCTCATAAAACTCCTGCGGGGCTACCTCGGCCCGTACAAGAAACCGATCGTGCTACTGGTGGCGCTCCAGCTGCTGCAGACCTGCGCCACCCTCTATCTCCCCTCCCTCAACGCCGACATCATCGACAACGGTGTTGTCGAGGGGGACACGGGCTACATCCTGGAGTACGGCGGCATCATGCTCGCCGTCTCCCTCGCCCAGGTCGTCTGCAACGTGGGAGCGGTCTTCTACGGTGCGCGCACCGCGGCCTCACTCGGCCGGGACGTCCGGGCATCGGTCTTCGACCGGGTTCAGTCGTTCTCGGCACGCGAGGTCGGGCGCTTCGGGGCGCCCTCGCTGATCACCCGTACGACCAATGACGTCCAGCAGGTCCAGATGCTGGTCCTGATGACGTTCACCATGATGGTCTCGGCGCCGATCATGTGTGTAGGCGGCATCATCCTGGCGCTCGGCCAGGACGTTCCGCTGTCGGCGGTGCTGCTCGCGGTGGTGCCGGTACTCGGCATCGCGGTGGGTCTCATCGTGCGGCGGATGCGGCCGCTGTTCCGCACGATGCAGGAGCGGCTCGACACGGTGAACCGGGTGCTGCGCGAGCAGATCACCGGCAACCGGGTCATCCGCGCCTTCGTGCGGGACCCGTACGAGGAGAAGCGGTTCCGCGGCGCCAACACCGAGCTGACCGATGTGGCGCTCTCCACCGGGCGTCTGATGGCGCTGATGTTCCCGACCGTGATGACGGTCGTGAACGTGTCGTCGATCGCCGTGGTCTGGTTCGGTGCGCACCGGATCGACAGCGGCGGGATGCAGATCGGCGCGCTGACCGCGTTCCTCTCCTACCTGATGCAAATCGTCATGTCGGTGATGATGGCCACCTTCATGTTCATGATGGTGCCGCGCGCCGAGGTCTGTGCCGAGCGCATCCAGGAGGTCCTGGAGACCGATTCGAGCGTCGTACCGCCGGTCAAACCGGTGCGGGAGCTGCGCGCCCACGGTCATCTGGAGGTGCGGGGAGTGGACTTCCGCTACCCGGGCGCCGAGGAGCCGGTGCTGCGGTCGGTGGATCTGGTGGCACGGCCCGGCGAGACGACCGCGATCATCGGGTCGACGGGCAGCGGGAAGTCGACGCTGCTCGGTCTCGTACCGCGGCTGCTCGATGTGACGGACGGCCAGGTGCTGGTCGACGGCACGGACGTACGGACGCTGGAGCCGGCACTGCTGGCGAAGACGGTGAGTCTGGTTCCGCAGAAGCCGTATCTGTTCTCCGGGACGGTCGCGACGAATCTGCGGTACGGAAACCCGGACGCGACCGACGAGGAGCTGTGGCACGCGTTGGAGGTCGCGCAGGCCAAGGAGTTCGTCGAGGAGCTGGAGCATGGGCTGCACGCGCCGATCGCGCAGGGCGGCACCAATGTCTCCGGCGGGCAGCGGCAGCGACTCTCGATCGCGAGAACGCTGGTGCGGCGGCCGGAGATCTATCTCTTCGACGACTCGTTCTCCGCGCTCGACTACGCGACGGATGCCGCGCTGCGCGGGGCGCTGTCGCGGGAGACGGCCGAGGCGACCGTGGTGATAGTGGCGCAGCGGGTGTCCACCATCCGTGACGCGGACCGGATCCTGGTGCTCGACGAGGGCCGGGTCGTCGGGTCCGGCACCCATCACGAGCTGATGGACGGCAATGAGACCTACCGGGAGATCGTGCTCTCCCAGCTGACGGAAGCGGAGGCCGCGTAATGGCCGGTCCTGGCGGACGCATGATGGCGGGCGGGGCACCGACCGACCGGTCCATGGACTTCAAGGGGTCCTCGAAGCGGCTAGTGAAGCGCTTCGCGACGGAGAAGGCCACGCTGTACTGGATGCTGGCGGCCGGTGTGCTGAGCGTCGGGCTCTCGGTCGTCGGGCCGAAGATCCTCGGCAAGGCGACCGACCTGGTGTTCGCCGGCGTCATCGGCCGGCGGATGCCCGAGGGCACGACCAAGGAGCAGGCCGTCGAGGGCCTGCGCAGGAGCAACAGCGGCCTCGCCGACATGCTCTCCGGGGTCGACTTCACCCCCGGGCAGGGTATCGACTTCAGTGCGGTGGGGAACGTACTGCTGGCGGCGCTGGCGATCTACGTCGGTGCCGGTCTGCTGATGCTGGTGTCGACGCGGCTGTCGATCCGGGTGATCAACCGGGTCGTGTTCCAGATCCGCGAGGACATCCAGACGAAGCTGTCCCGGCTGCCGCTGTCCTACTTCGACCGGGCCAAGCGCGGTGAGGTGCTCAGCCGGGCGACCAACGACGTCGACAACATCTCGCAGACGATGCAGCAGACGATGGGCCAGCTCATCAACTCCCTGCTGACCATCATCGGCGTGCTGGTCATGATGTTCTGGATCTCGCCGCTGCTGGCGCTGGTCGCGCTGGTGACGGTCCCGCTGTCGGTGGTCGTGGCGACGAAGGTCGGCAAGCGGTCGCAGCCGCAGTTCGTGCAGCAGTGGAAGGTGACGGGCAAGCTCAACGCCCATATCGAGGAGATGTACACCGGGCACACCCTGGTGAAGGTCTTCGGACGGCAGGAGGAGTCCGCGAGGGACTTCGCCGAGCAGAACGACGCGCTGTACGAGGCGAGTTTCAAGGCGCAGCTCAACAGCGGGATCATGCAGCCGCTGATGATGTTCGTGTCGAACCTGAACTATGTCCTGATCGCCGTCGTCGGTGGTCTGCGGGTGGCGTCGGGTTCGCTGTCGATCGGTGACGTCCAGGCGTTCATCCAGTACTCGCGGCAGTTCTCGATGCCACTGACGCAGGTCGCGTCGATGGCGAACCTGGTGCAGTCGGGCGTCGCGTCCGCCGAGCGGATCTTCGAGCTGCTGGACGCCGAGGAGCAGGACGCCGACCCCGAGGCGGGTGAGCGTCCGGCGGAGCTGCTCGGCAGCGTCTCGCTGGAGAAGGTGTCGTTCCGCTACGACCCCGACAAGCCGCTCATCGAGGACCTGTCGCTGAATGTCGAGCCGGGCCACACGGTGGCGATCGTCGGCCCGACCGGTGCCGGCAAGACGACGCTGGTCAACCTGCTGATGCGCTTCTACGAGGTGACGGGCGGGCGGATCGCTCTCGACGGGGTCGACGTGGCGAAGATGTCGCGCGACGAGCTGCGGTCGGGGATCGGCATGGTCCTGCAGGACACCTGGCTGTTCGGCGGTTCGATCGCGGACAACATCGCGTACGGCGCTTCGCGCGAGGTCACCCGGGAGGAGATCGAGGAGGCGGCGAGGGCGGCCCACGCCGACCGCTTCATCCGTACCCTGCCGGACGGTTACGACACGGTGATCGACGACGAGGGCTCCGGGGTCAGCGCAGGTGAGAAGCAGCTGATCACCATTGCGCGGGCGTTCCTGTCCGACCCGGTGATCCTGGTGCTCGACGAGGCGACGAGCTCCGTCGACACGCGTACCGAGGTGCTGATCCAGAAGGCGATGGCCCGGCTGGCGCACGGCCGTACGAGCTTTGTGATCGCGCACCGGCTCTCCACCATCCGGGACGCGGACGTCATCCTGGTGATGGAGAACGGATCGATCGTCGAACAGGGCACGCACGAGGAGCTGTTGGAGGCGCAGGGGGCCTACGCCCGGCTGTACGCGGCACAGTTCGCGCAGGCGGTCGCCGAGGTCGACTGATCCCTCACGGAAGTTCTGTCGTCACACTGCCGTCGTCACCCGGAGGGCGGCGCGCGGCGCGCGGCGCCCGGTGTGTGTGCCGGGCGTCGTGCGGCGTCCGGCGTCCGGCAGTGTGACGACAGAACCTGGGGCCTTCCGGGTGGATCAGGCCGCATCAGGGAGCGGCCCGCCGCGGAGCGGCTGGACAGGACCTAGTCGAGGTAGCCGCGGAGCTGGTCGGCGAAGGCGTGGTCCCGCAGCTTGTTGAGGGTCTTGGATTCGATCTGGCGGATGCGCTCGCGCGTCACGCCGAAGATCCGGCCTATCTCCTCAAGCGTGCGGGGCCGGCCGTCGTCCAGCCCGTAGCGCAGCTGGACGACCTTCCGCTCCCGCTCGTTCAGGGTGGAGAGCACCGCTTCGAGGTGCTCGCGCAGCAGCAGGAACGCGGCGGACTCCACGGGGGACGCCGCGTCGCCGTCCTCGATCAGGTCGCCGAGCGCGACGTCGTCCTCCTCGCCGACCGGTGCGTGCAGCGAGACGGGTTCCTGGGCGAGCCGCAGCACTTCGCCGACCCGTTCCGGCGTCAGGTCGAGCTGGGCGGCGACCTCTTCGGGCGTCGGCTCGTAGCCGCGCTCCTGGAGCATCCGGCGCTGGACCCGTACGACGCGGTTGATCAGCTCGACGACATGGACCGGAACCCTTATGGTCCGCGCCTGGTCGGCCAGGGCGCGGGACATGGCCTGCCGGATCCACCAGGTCGCGTACGTCGAGAACTTGTAGCCCCGGGCGTAGTCGAACTTCTCGACCGCCCTGATCAGTCCGAGGTTCCCCTCCTGGACCAGATCGAGCATGGTCAGCCCGCGGCCGACGTAGCGTTTGGCGACGGAGACGACGAGCCGCAGGTTCGCCTCGATCAGACGGCGCTTCGCCATCCGCCCCATGACCACCAACCGGTCCAGATCGACGGCGAGCCGGGAGTCCGGGTCCGGGGTGCTCGCCAGCCGCTCCTCGGCGAACAGACCGGCTTCGACGCGGCGGGCGAGTTCCACCTCGTCGGCTGCGGTGAGCAGCGGGATGCGTCCGATCTCCCGCAGATACTGGCGGAAGAGGTCAGAGGACGGGCCGCCGGTGTCGGGGCGCCCGCGCGGCTCCGGCGGTTCGGGCAGCTCCGCCTGCTCCTCCATGACGTCGGCTGCTTCGGGTATTTCCGACGACTCGGGCGGTTCGGGTGTCGGCGGGTCCAGCGCGGCCTCCGGATGATGCATGGCCCGGTTCTGCGCGGGGACGGCCGAGACACGCTCGGTTGTGGTCACGGTCCGGGTCTGCACGGGGGCGACCTCCAGGTGATCGCTGCCGGATCGCGGGGGATGGGGGCCCACCGTGCAGTGGGCAGACCGCGCTCCGATGACTCAGGCACCGCCATCCAGTGTGGGGGAAGACTCATCGCCGCCACGAGGGGCGTGCGCGGACTTTCTGAGTCCGGTCCGTAACCGCTCGGTTACCGGAGGGAACCCTCAGGGGTCGGTCAGAGTGCGTCGGCACCGTGATTGTGCAGGGACTGGGCGTACTGCTGCAGCACCCAGACCTCGTTCTGCGCGGCCGCCAGGTGATCCGGGGCGACATTGCTGCCCAGGCGGGTGAGGCTGCCCTGGACGTCGTTGATCCGGCGGTCCACGGCTCGCAGCCGGACCTTGACCAGATGCTCGCCCGCGTACGCCTCGTCGATGGACTTGCCGTGGAAGACCTCGACGGCGAGCTCGGTGACCAGCTTGCGCACAGTGTCGTTGGGGGCGGCGTCGAGGACGCCGACCAGATACTCGCGGTTGTCGGCGAGGCCCTGTTCGGCGCCGCCCGCCTCCGCGATGCACTGGCGCACCGCGGCGTACGGCGGGGCGGTGAACTCGTCGATCCCGTAGGCGTCGAAAGCCGGGGAGACCAGGGCGGGCTTCTGCAGGGCGAGCTTGAGGAGCTCCCGCTCGGTGCGGTGGGCCGGGCTGCGGAGGTTGAGCGCGGGGCCCGAGGGGCCGGCGAGGGCCTGGACCTGCTGGTGCGGGGGGCCGCCGCGGGAGGGTGCGGGTGCGGGACCCCGGTCGCCGCGGTCGCGGGCCCAGCGGGCGAGCTGGGCGACGCGCTTGACGACGAACTGGGTGTCGAGAATGCCGAGCATCCCGGCCAGCTGGACGGCGACCTCGTGCTGGGAGGAGCTGTTCTTGATCCGTGCGACGACGGGCGCGGCCTCGTCGAGCGCGGCGCCGCGGCCCGCCGGGGTCTCCAGGTCGTACCGCCCGACGATCTGGCGGAGCGCGAACTCGAAAAGCGGGGTGCGGGGTTCGACCAGGTCACGGACGGCCTCGTCGCCCTTGACGAGGCGCAGATCGCACGGGTCCATGTTGTCCGGGGCGATCGCGATGTACGTCTCCGCGGCGAACTTCTGGTCGTCCTCGAAGGCGCGCAGGGCGGCCTTCTGACCGGCCGCGTCACCGTCGAACGTGAAGATCACGCGGGCGCTGCCGTTGTCCATCAGGAGCCGGCGGAGGATCTTGATGTGGTCGCCGCCGAACGCCGTGCCGCAGGTGGCGATGGCGGTGGTGATCCCCGCGAGGTGGCAGGCCATGACGTCGGTGTAGCCCTCGACGACGACGGCCCGGCTGGCCTTCGCGATGTCCTTCTTCGCGAGGTCGATCCCGTACAGCACCTGCGACTTCTTGTAGATCGCGGTCTCGGGGGTGTTGAGGTACTTGGGGCCGTTGTCGTCGTCGCGGAGCTTGCGGGCGCCGAAGCCGACGACCTCGCCCGACGTGTCGCTGATCGGCCACATCAGCCGGCCGCGGAAGCGGTCGATGGGGCCGCGGCGGCCGTCCTGGGAGAGGCCGGAGGTGATCAGCTCCCGGTCGCTGAACCCCTTGCCGCGGAGGTAGCGGGTGAGGTGGTCCCAGCCGGCCGGGCTGTAGCCGACGCCGAAGTGGGCGGCAGCCGCCTGGTCGAAGCCGCGCTCGGCGAGGAACTTCCGGCCGATCTCCGCCTCGGGGCTGTCCAGCTGCTCGACGTAGAACTGGGCGGCGATCTTGTGCGCCTCGACCAGCCGGATGCGCTCGCCGCGCTGGTGGGAGGGGTTGTAGCCGCCCTCCTCGTACCGCAGGGTGATGCCCGCCTTGGCGGCGAGGCGCTCGACCGTCTCGGAGAAGGAGAGATGGTCGATCTTCATCACGAAGGCGATCGTGTCGCCGCCCTCCTGGCAGCCGAAGCAGTGGAAGAGACCCTTGCTCGGGCTGACCTGGAAGGAGGGGGACTTCTCGTCGTGAAACGGACAGAGCCCCTTGAGGTTGCCTCCGCCCGCGCTCCTCAGCTGCAGGTACTCGGAAACGACGGCGTCGATCGGGACCGCGTCCCGGACCGCCTTCACATCGTCGTCATTGATCCTGCCTGCCACGGGTGAAGTCTACGGGTGGGCTCGGACAGGACAGGTCCGTGATCGGTGTCGCGGGCGCCGGGCGGGATGGTGATCACACCCGCCCGGCGCGGAACAGCAGCTTCCGCAAAGGGCTCAGACCAGGGATTCCAGCGGTACCGACGGGTCCGCGAGCGCGTCCGCGTCGACCGGCCGGCCGGCCTTGATCAGCTCCTGCAAGGTCTCGGTGACGTCCCACACATTGACGTTCATCCCGGCCAGCACCCTGCGGTCCTTCAGCCAGAACGCGATGAACTCCCGCTTGCCCGCGTCCCCGCGGATCACGACCTGGTCGTACGAGCCCGGCGGCGCCCAGCCCGAGTATTCGAGCCCCAGGTCGTACTGGTCGGAGAAGAAATACGGCACCCGGTCGTAGCTGACGTCCTGGCCGAGCATGGCGCGGGCCGCGGCCGGACCGCTGTTCAGCGCGTTCGCCCAGTGCTCCACGCGCAGCCGGGTGCCGAGCAGCGGGTGCAGCGCGTTGGCGACGTCCCCGGCCGCGTAGATGTGCGGGTCGGAGGTGCGCAGCGAGGCGTCGACGGCGATGCCGCCGCCGTCGCTGCGGGCCGCGATGTCGAGACCGGCGGCCTCGGCGAGGGCGGCGCGCGGGGCGGCGCCGATCGCGGCGAGCACGTCGTGGGCGGGGTGTTCCTCGCCGTCGTCGGTGCGGGCGGCGAGAACCATCCCGTTCTGGCCGATGATCTCGGTCAGCTTGCGGCCGAAGTGGAAGCGGACGCCGTGGTCGCTGTGGAGCTCGGTGAAGATCTGGCCGAGTTCCGGGCCGATGACCCGGAACAGCGGGGTCGCCTCCGGTTCGACGATGGTGACCTCCGCGCCGTATCTGCGAGCCGCCGCCGCGACCTCAAGGCCGATCCAGCCAGCTCCGGCGATCACCAGATGGCCGTTGTCGCGGCCGAGCGCGGACAGCACGTTCTTCAGCCGGTCGGCGTGCGCGAGGCGGCGCAGATGGTGGACGCCCGCCAGGTCCGTACCGGGAATGTCGAGGCGGCGCGGTTCTGCGCCGGTGGCGAGCAGCAGCTTGTCGTAGTGGATGACCGTGCCGTCTCCGAGCTCCACGGAGCGGGCGTCGCGGTCGAGAGCGGTGACGGGCGTGCCGAGGTGCAGCTCCACATCGGCGCCTGCGTACCAGGCCGTCTCGTGGACGAATACGCTCTCGCGTGCCTCCTTGCCGACCAGATAGCCCTTGGAGAGGGGAGGCCGTTCGTACGGATGGTCACGCTCATCGCCGACCAGGATCACCCGGCCGCTGAACCCCTCCGACCGGAGTGTCTCTGCCGCCTTCGCTCCTGCCAGTCCTCCGCCGACGATGACGAACGTGCGATGTGCGTCGACCACTTGATGCCTCCTCGGTGCTTGCTGCGCGGCGCCGCCAACTGCGAGCGTCCCGCACGCAGCGTGATGGCGAAAGAGGGTGTACCCCGATCAGGTCACACCCAGTGGTCACAGGCCAGTCTGCCGACCGGGACCGGCACCACGCAGAGCAGGGTCCCCCGGACGGAGCCGGCGACACCTGGATACGGGGCCGGAGTGGGCCGGTGGCATGGGGTGTGCTGTGAGACAGCTGCTTTCACGGCGGCCCGGCTCCCCTGCGCAGTGCGGTATGTGCTCCCAGCACATCACCTGCGGCATTGCTGTGCGTCATCGCCGCGCCCCACTGCCGCAGGACATGCCCGAGGGAGCCGCCTGCGAGGGACCCCGGGTGCGTGCCGGCGGAGACGCTCCCTGCGGATGGTCCCGCCTGCCGCCCCCGTGGGGCACGCGTGGACCACCGCCCGCCACGGAGTCCTGCGGACGGCGGCCCGCGGAACGGGCCTGCCGGGCTCTCACCCCTCCCGCGACCACCGCCCCCGCGAGGTGAGCGAGGTGTTCAGGGAGCGGGCCGACGCATCGGTGAGGGCGGCGATCTGGTCGACCAGGACCCGCTTGCGCGCGCGGTCGTCGGGCGCGTGCTCGTACAGCGCGCGGAACTGCGGTTCCATGCCCTCCGGGGCGCGCGCGGTCAGCGCCGCCGCCAGTTCGGCGATGATGATCCGCTGGTCGGCACGGATCGCCTCCTGTTCGGAGCGCTGCATCACATAGCGGTCGGCCACCGCCTTCAGGACCGCGCATTCGCTGCGCGCCTCGCGGGGGACGACGAGTTCGGCGGCGTACCGTCCGAGGCGGCCGTGCCCGTACGCCTGCCGGGTGGCGGTCTCCGCCGCGAGGCAGAACCTGCCGATCAGCTGGCTCGTCGCGTCCTTCAGGCGGGCCTGGGCGACAGCCGATCCGTCGTAGCTGTGCGGCCACCACTCCTGGGCCATGAGCCGGTCGAGGGCGTCGGCCAGCTCCTGCGGGTCGGTGCCGGCCGGGACGTACCGTCCGATCGCGACGTCCCAGATCTCGCGGCGCTCCGGCTCGGCGAAGAGGCAGTTGGGGTCGATGTGACCGGCGTGCAGCCCGTCCTCGAAGTCGTGCACCGAGTACGCGACGTCGTCGGACCAGTCCATCACCTGGGCCTCGAAGCACTTGCGGTGCCGCGGGGCGCCCTCGCGGGCCCAGCGGAAGACCGGCAGGTCGTCCTCATAGACCCCGAATTTCGGCGAGCCGGGGTCGGTGGGGTGGGCGCCGCGCGGCCACGGGTACTTGGTGGCGGCGTCGAGCGCGGCCCGGGTCAGATTGAGCCCGACACTGACCAGCTCGCCGGTCCGCACATCGCGCACGAACCGCTTCGGTTCGAGGCGGGTCAGCAGCCGCAGCGACTGGGCGTTGCCCTCGAAGCCCCCGCAGTCCGAGGCGAAGTCGTTGAGCGCCTGCTCGCCGTTGTGCCCGAACGGCGGGTGCCCCAAGTCGTGCGCCAGGCACGCCGTCTCGACCAGGTCGGGGTCGCAGCCGAGTGCGGCCCCGAGCTCCCGGCCGACCTGGGCGCACTCCAGGGAGTGGGTGAGTCTGGTCCGGGGGCTGGCGTCCCAGGCGAGGCTGCGGGTGCCGGGCGTGACGACCTGGGTCTTCCCGGCGAGTCTGCGCAGCGCGGCGGAGTGCAGCACGCGGGCGCGGTCCCGCTGGAAGGCGGTGCGACCGGGCCGTTTGTCGGGCTCGGTGTCCCAGCGCTCGGCGTCGGCAGCACCGTAGGGCGCGGTGCTGTGGTCCTGTGTGCCCTGCGTACCGTCCATGGTTCCGACAGTAATCGGCCGGACCGACAAGACGGCTCAGGCAGACGCCAGGAGAGGCCCGTTCGCCGCGGATTCATGCGCCTCACGTGCGCCGGAACGTGCCTGGCCGGCCAGCGCCCGGTCGTACCGGTGCAGGATCAGCCGCGCCATCGCGGGGTGCGCGCCCAGCGGAGCCGCAGCGGTCCCGGGGCGGCAGCGGCGGCAGCTGTGCCGACTCCGTCATGGACCGATGGTGCAGGGCGTAGATTGCCGGGCCGTTGCGCAGGGGTGACGGGGCGTTGCCGCGGACTCACGGAGCGGCCGGCGGCCCGAAGAGGCCCTCCAGGACGTGCGCGACCCCGTCCTCCTCGTTGGACACCGTGTGCGTGGGTACGGCGGCGAGCACGGCCGGGTGGGCGTTGCCCATGGCGTAGCCGATGCCCGCCCAGTCGAGGACGGTCAGGTCGTTGGGCATGTCACCGAAGGCGATGACCTCTGTGGCGTCGATCCCGCGCCCGGCGCAGAGCTCGGCGAGGGTGCCCGCCTTGGTGACTCCGGACGCGCTGATCTCCAGGAGTCCGCGTCCGCCGGAGTGGGTGAACTGCACTTCGC
Organism: Streptomyces sp. NBC_00873; assembly: GCF_045207415.1. NCBI lineage: Bacteria > Bacillati > Actinomycetota > Actinomycetes > Kitasatosporales > Streptomycetaceae > Streptomyces > Streptomyces sp. NBC_00873. The sequence continues at coordinate 6,330,731 of NZ_CP108803.1, read as the reverse complement.
GGCCCGTCGCGCCAGCCCCTTCGCGGGCGGCGGCCAGCAGAGTGTCTGCGTCGAGCCGGGCGGACCAGGCGAGGAGTTTGGTGACGGGCACGTCGGTGAGCCACAGGTCGGCGAGGGACGGTACGGGCAGTTCGGCGTCGATGTCCTCGGAGAGCCGCAGCCGGTACGCCGGTTCGTACAGCACCTGGTTGCCGGTCTCCAGGGCGAATCCCACCTCCGGCACGGCGGCGGCGACCGCCGTGGCCACGCGCCGGGCGACGGCGACGGACAGGGCGCGGGAGGAGACGACCGTACGCGTCCCGATGTCGTAGACGAGCGCGCCGTTGCTGCACACCGCCGTCCCCGCCAGCCCGGTCGCGGCGGCGAGCCGGTCGACGAACCTGGGCGGTCTGGCGGTGACGAGGACGACCTCCGCACCGGCGCTCTCGGCCGTGCGCAGGGCGCGGAGGGTGCGGGGTGAGAGAGTCCCGTCGCCCCGCAGGAGAGTGCCGTCGAGGTCGGAGGCGATCATCCGGGGAAGCAGCATCGCACGATGCTACTGGGCTGGATCCGGGCGTGGCGGGCGTACGGCCCGCTCCGCCGCCGCATGCCACCAGCGCGGCGGCGAGGGCGAGTTGGGCTGTGCCCAGGGCTGATCCGGGTGAAGGCCGAGCGGGAGGAGGGCTGTTGCGCGGATGCGGACGGTGATCCAGCCGTGCCAGTGCCCGTCGGGTCCGGGGCCGCAGGCCAGGCTCCACTGCATGTCGTCGAGCGGGAAAGGCATCCAGTCGATGCCCCGGTCACGCAGTCAGGCGCGGACGGCGGCCGCCGGGTGCGGGCGGCCCTTCACGTTCTCGTACGCGGCGATGGTCACCCAGTCGTCGGAGGGCCTGCGGGCGCTCGGGAGGTTCATGGCTGCCATGATGCCCGACGCGTCGACGGCTCGTCAGTGGTTCACCAGGAGCGCGTCGACGGCTCGTCGGCGAAGAAGTCCGCAGGGCGGAGAACCCTTGCGCCCAGATACTCGTCCGACCAGGTAACGCACCGACACTGACAAGGGGCTCCGATGCGAGGGAAACGGCCGCAATGGCCGGTGCGGCTGTGGCCGCGCACGCGGCGTGGGCAGCGCCGGGCCGTGCAAGGGGTCATGATCGCCTGTGTGCTGGGGCTGGCACCCGTCACGTGGATGTACTCCGTGGCCGACGCCCGTGTCAGGACGACCGCGGACGCGCCCGCACAGCAGGTCGCCGTGGTGTTCGGGGCCGGGCTGTGGGACGGGAAGCCGTCGCCGTATCTCGCGAACCGGCTGCGGGCCGCCGCCGAGCTGTACCGGGACGGCAAGGTGAAGGTCGTGCTCGTCACCGGGGACAACAGCCGGAAGGAGTACGACGAGCCGGACGCCATGCGGACGTTTCTCGTCGCGCACGGGGTGCCGGACCGGCGGATCGTCAGCGACTTCGCCGGGTTCGACACCTGGGACTCCTGCGTGCGGGCCAAGAAGATCTTCGGTGTCGACCGGGCCGTGCTGGTGAGCCAGGGGTTCCATATCCGGCGGGCGATCGCGCTGTGCCGGGCCGCGGGGATCGATGCGTACGGCGTCGGGGTCGACGCCAAGCACGATGTGACCTGGTACTACGGCGGGACGCGGGAGGTGTTCGCGGCGGGGAAGGCGGCGCTGGACGTGATGTTCAAGCCGGACCCGCGCTTCCTGGGGCCGCAGGAGCCCGGGGTCGGGGAGGCCCTGACGGCCAGGACACCCCCTCAGGGGTGAGGCTCCGGCCGACCTCACGGTCCCGGTGGTGGCGGGCTGGGATGCACGTTCCGGTGGCGGTCACCCCACGGCGCGGGCGGGCGGTGGCGCCTGCCCGGATCACCGGGGCCATCCGGCAGGACACCGTCTTCATGCCGTTCCGCTGGGCGGGTGAGGGCCGGGCCGACACGCTGACGAACTCGGCGCTGGACCCGGTGTCGCGGATGCCGGAGTTCAAGGTGTGCGCGGTGCGGGTGGAGGCTGTCGGCGGGTGAGCCAACTGCCTCCGGGGATGAGGGTGCCGTTGGAGCGGAGGGAGCGGGCGACGGGAGCGGCGGCGAGATAGACCCAGGCGCGGGCGGTTCCGGTGCCGGGTGGCTTCCCGGCCGGGATGCGGACTTCTCGGGCGACCCTCTCGTACAGGTTGCCCGGATGTCCGGGACCGACGTACTCCTCCAGCCGGTCGAGCTCTACGAGCATCTCGGCGTAGCTCGCGGGCGCGGCGGTGAGGAGCGCGCCCTGCACGGCGCCGTCGCCCTCGATTGCGTACGGGTAGCCGGGGCCGTCGTAGAGGAGGGCGCCCGGCAGGAGGGCGGGCTGTTCCGCGATCGCCCGGCCGTGGAGGAACAGGTCGTGGTTGGGTTCGCCGGGGAGCAGCGTTCCGTAGACGAAGAAGGGCAGTTCGGGGGCGGTCTGCGGCATGGTCACAGGGCCGTGATCGGAGCTGTCTCCGACGTCAGCCAGGCGAGGTAGCCGGCGCTTCCGCGTACCACCGGCATGGCGATGATCTCCGGGGTCTCGTAGTCGTGCGCCGCTCGGAGGTGCTCCTCCAGTTCGTCGTAGCGCTCGGCCGTCGTCTTGAACAGCACCTGCCACTCCTCGGTGGTCTCGATGGCGTTCTGCCACCGGTAGACGGAGGTGACGGGCGCGGAGATCTGCGCGCACGCGGCGAGCCGTGCCTCCACCGCACCCTGGGCCAGGGTGTGGGCCTTCTCCTCACTGTCCGTGGTGGTCAGTACGGTCAGCCATGCCGGCGATGTCACCGTCGGTCTCCTCGGTTCTTCTCGGTTCTGCTGCCTGTCGGGCTTCCTTCTTCGTCGATTGTCCGGGTGCTCCGGCCCGCTGTCCTCCCCTCGATCCCGCGATACGGCATGAACATGAAATGTCGTGAACCCTGAATCTGATGCGAGCTCAGATTCACCGCCCGCCGCCCGCCGCCCGCACGGCGACGCTCAACGCGGCGAAGGACCTGTACGGGGCGGGCAGCGCGGAGCAGAACGCGGGGGCGGACAACGCGGAGCAGAACGCGGGGGCGGACAACGCGGAGCAGAACGCGGGGGCGGACAACGCGGAGCAGAACGCGGGGGCGGACAACGCGGAGCAGAACGCGGGGGCGGACAACGCGGAGCAGAACGCGGGGGCCGCGACCTGGTCCGCGGTCTCGGTCGGCTGACAGGGAGCAGGTCCCGGAAGCACTCGCTCCGGGACCGGCGTCCGGCCGAGAAGGGATCAGCTTCCGTACGGGCGGACCGCCTTGGCGTCCCGCAGCGCACTCCCCCACCAGGTCAGCTGGTCGAGCAGAGTCTTCGCCGCCGCGTCGACGGCCACGGGGTCCTTGTGCCGGCCCTCGTCGTCGAAGAGAGCGCCCGCGTTGTGGAACGACACGGTGTCGCGGAGGGAGACGGCGTGCAGCTCGGCGAAGACCTGGCGAAGATGTTCGACGGCCCGCAGACCGCCCGACACTCCCCCGTACGAGACGAAGGCGACGGGCTTGGCCTGCCATTCGGCGTGATGCCAGTCGATGAGGTTCTTCAGCGGGGCGGGGTACGAGTGGTTGTACTCGGGCGTGACCACGACGAAGGCATCGGCGGCGGCCAACCTGGGCGACACTCTCGCCAGTCGGGCCTGCACGTCCGGTCCCGGGCGGTAGGTGAGCGCGAACGGAAGCTCGAGTTCGGCGACATCGATCAGGTCGGTCTCGATACCCGGGTGGTCGGCGGTACGGGAGAGGAACCAGTCGGCGACGACCGGGGCGAAACGGCCCTCGCGATTGCTGGCAAGGATGACCGCGACCTTCAGGGGTGCTGTGGTGAGTTCCATGCGGCGAGACTCGTATGTCAACCATGGTTGGGGTCAAGCGCCGCCGCTCACCTCTCCGACGTACGGTGGAACACATGACGACCGCCGCGCCCCTGTACGTCGAGTTCAACGGACACGCAGCAACGGAGGCGGATCTCCGGATCCCCGCCTTCTCCAACTACGGTCACTTCACCGCCATGCAGGTCAGGGACGGGAAGGTACGCGGCCTCGCACTCCACCTGGCACGGCTGGACGCCGCCAACCGGGAACTCTTCGGTCATGGGCTCGACGGCAGCCGGGTGCGCGAGCTGATCCGGCACGCGCTGGACGGCGCCGGGGTGCGGGACGCCTCGACCCGGGTGCACGCCTTCCTGCCGCCGGGCGACACCGGGACGACCGTCATGGTCACCGTGCGCGGACCGGCGCAGAAGTCCACCGAACCGCACTGCCTGATGTCCGTTCCGTACGTCCGCACCGTCCCGCACATCAAGCGCCCCGGCGAGTTCGGCCAGACCTATTACGGGCAGCTCGCCGCACGCTCCGGCTTCGACGAGGCGCTGCTGATCGCACCGGGCGGGACGGTGACGGAAGGGGCGATCACCAACGTCGCCTTCTGGGACGGCACTTCGGTCGTCTGGCCCGACGCGCCCGCACTGCTCGGCATCACCATGGCCCTGCTGGAGCAGGAACTGCCGGGCGCCGGGCTCGAGTCCGTACGGCGCCCGGTGACGCTGGACGGGATCGGCGCCTACCGGTCGGCATTCCTCACCAACGCGCAGGGCATCGCTCCGATCCGGCGGATCGACGACACGGAGTTCGTGGTCGACGAGGAACTCATGAAGCGGGTGGGGTCGGCGTACGAGGCTGCGCCCTGGGACACCGTCTGACAGGGGAGCATGGGGCTCATGCAGATCCACATCGAGGGCTCGGACCTCCCCGGCCGCACCTGCGGGCCCGACAGCGACTTCCCCGGCGCCCGGAACATCCATGTCGGCGTACAGCGCAAGGACAGGCCCGGCGAGCTGCTGGGCCTGCACCCCGGCGACGCACCGTCGGCCGGATGGACACTGGACTGCACGGCCACCGCGACCGACGACGGCATCACGGTCGCCGGGCCGTATGTGCAGAACCGGCTCGGCGGGCGCTTCGTCCATCTGTCCTGGGGCACCGTGGACGACCACGGCGTCTTCTCCATGTTCCGGCGGGCCAAGCTGATGTTCGACGACATCGATCCGACCGTGCTCGAGGCCGCCGCGCGCTCCGGACATCTCACCGCACGCCTGCGCCTCTCCGACGCCAAGGGGCAGCCTCTCTGCGCCCGCGTCCGGCCGCCGGCCGTCACCTGGACCGCCCTCGCCCCCGAGTGACGGGACAGGACCGCCCCCATCGGGCCCAGGGGGGGTGGGTCCGATGAGGGCGGCGACCTGGGGCGGCGGGGGGAAAGCCGTCCCGTGGGGGGGGTGTCATGCGTGTGCCCGGGGCCGGCGAGGTCATGCATGTGACGTACACCACTCATTCCTCGTGGCTCGTCACCCGATCAGCACGGTGTGTCGCGGGGACGGCCGCCCGCCCTCCCATCCCCACTCTGACCTGCACGCTTACCTCTCGACAAGGGGCCCGGCCCGGACCGGTCGAGTGAAAGCTGACCCGGTGTCAGCATGCATGGGTGGCGCGTCGCCCGTTAGCTCTGCAACAAGAGATACCCGCCAGCGCCTCTGCTCGGAGGAACCCCCCATGCGCAGTCCTGCCCGCCTCGTGACCGGCACCGCCGCCGCAGCGCTCACCGCTGCCACGCTCGGCCTGTCCACCGCCGCGCCGTCCGCGTCCGCAGGGGACCTCGGTCAGCTGGAGATATCCCCGGCGGACGCGGCTCCGGGCACCACGGTCACGGTGAACACCACCGCTTGCGGGAACGACACGAAGGCCGCCGGGGATGCGAACTCCCTGGAAGCGGGGGACTTCACGCTGGCGTCCACCACCCGCGAGGAGGTGGTGGTCGGCACGTTCACGGTGCCGAAGAAGACCCATGCAGGGCCGTACAGCATCGACGTGTCCTGCGAGAACGGCAGAGAGGTCACCGGAACGCTGCGGGTGAAGGCGGCGGACACCGCGAAGTACGCCGCCGCGGGTTCCCCCGCCGGCACCGTGGAGGACAACGGCTCCGGCGGCAACACGGGCAGCGGCAACTCGGTGCCTTCCCTCGACGACCTGGCAGCCAGGGGCGAGAGCCTCCTCGGGAACCAGAACCCCTTCGGCATCGGCAACTCCTCCGGAAACGAGAGCGGGCGGGGCACCGGGAACGGGACCGGGCGGGGCACCGGCCGTGACACCGGAAACGGCCAAGGCCGCGACACCGGGAACGGCCAAGGCCTCGACACCGGCCGCGACACCGGGAACGGCCAAGGCCTCGACACCGGAAACGGCCAAGGCCTCGACACCGGCCGCGACAGCTCCGTGCCCACCTCTCCCTCCGGGCACGTCAAAACTGGTGTAGGCGGCAGCGTCCGCCCGGACACCTCCCAGATCGCGGCGGGTGCCGGCGTTCTCGCCGTGTCCGCCGTCGGCGGAGCCTGGCTCCTGCGTCGTCGGGCGAGCGGCACGCAGGCGGACGGCTGACTGACGGGGACGTACCCACGTCCCCGTACCGCCACGATTCCGTCCCGGTGGCCGCGCGTCACCGGGACGGGACCCCCACTTCCTTCCTCACGTCCTTCCCCGTCCCGGAGGACGACACCCCGGAGGACGACCGTGCCCCAGAAGGCCAAGGGCTGGCTGGTCGCCGTCGCAGCGCTGGTCGGCGTCTGGCTGATCCACAACGGCGCCGGCACCGTGCTGGTACCGCCGCAGCCGACCACCGCCCAGGCCTTCGCCGCCGGCGGTCCCGGAGTGCAGCCCGGCTCGCCCGTCGCCGCCCCTCTGCGGCCCTCGACGCCCGTCCGTCTCCGTATCCCCAGCATCAAGGTGGACGCCCCGATGATCCGGCTCGGGCTCAGGTCCGACGGCAGTCTCGATGTGCCGCCGGCCGAGAACCGTAACGTCGTCGGCTGGTACAAGGACGGCACCCCGCCCGGCGCCAAGGGCACCGCACTCGTGGCCGGTCATGTCGACAACGCACAGGGACGGTCCGTCTTCTACGACCTGGGGACCCTGGCCAAGGGCAGCACCGTCGAGGTGGTCCGGCAGGACGGGAGCACCGCCGTCTTCTCGCTCGACGCCATCGAGGTGTACAAGAACACGAACTTCCCCGACCGGCGGGTGTACGGCGCCTCGTCGTTCGCCTCGCTGCGGCTGATCACCTGCGGCGGCGGCTTCTCACCGAACACCGGCTACCAGGGCAACGTGGTCGCGTACGCGCACCTCACCGGAGTGCGCTGACGCCGGTCGCGCACCCTCAGGCCCACTGGTCGAACGCCAGCTTCGCGACGAGTGAGAACACCACGACCAGCAGCACACCACGGACGAACTCGCTGCCCTTGCGCAGCGCCATCCGCGCACCGAGCAGCCCACCCGCCAGGTTGAACACCGCCATCAGCGCGGCCAGCTGCCACAGCACGCTGCCCTGGTAAGCGAACATCGCGAGGGCGCCGGCGTTGGTGCAGACGTTGACGATCTTGGCGGTGGCGGACGCCGTCACCAGGTCGAGGTGGAGCACAGCGGTCAGCGCGAGCACCAGGAACGTGCCGGTGCCCGGCCCGAACAGCCCGTCGTAGAAGCCGATGCCGCCGCCGACCAGCACGATCGCGGTGACGGTACGGGCCCGGGTGACCTTCCGGTCCGTGCCCCCGTCCGCCTCCTTGCCGAACTGCGGCCGCAGCATCACGAACGCCGCCACCGCCAGCAGCACCACCATGATCACCGGACGGAGCACGTCACTGCTGATCCCGGCGGCGAAGAAGGCACCGGTCATCGATCCGGCCAGCGCCATCAGCCCGATCCGCACCGCCGTCCCGACCTTCACCGGCGCCTTGCGCACGTAGGTCACGGCGGCGCCCGAGGTACCGACGATGGCCACCGCCTTGTTGGTGCCGAGGACGTGCGCGGCCGGGACGTGCGGCAGGCCGAGCAGCAGCGCGGGCAGCAGGAGCAGCCCGCCGCCGCCCACCACCGCGTCGATCCAGCCCGCGGCGGCAGCGGCGAGGCACAGGACAACGAGGGTGGTCAGGGTGATGTCGGGCATGCTCGCGACCCTATGGAGGCGATACGTGTCCCGTCCAACTGCTTCTGCGGGATTGCCGGAAAGTTGAGCCAACTCTGAGCTTCCGGGGCTCTGCGGCCCTCACAGACCCTCTTCGGAGGCGCTGAGCGCAAGGTTCCTTCCGGGAAACAGCGGGGATCCGGTCGGGCAACACCCGCCGCGCACGCGTCTCACCATGAGGCGCGCAGCGGTGCGCGGGTGCTGAGCAACTCACCGGGGTGACCTGGCCGGGCCTCGGGGCCTGAGGCCCGGGCCGCGCGCTGCGCTCAGCCCTGGTCCTGGACCGCGGCCGGGTCCATCCACACGATCTCCCAGATGTGGTGATCGGGGTCCTGGAAGGACCGGCCGTACATGAACCCCTGGTCGATGGGCTCGTTGGCAGGCGATCCGCCGGACGCGAGCGCGGTGTCGGCCAGCTCGTCGACCTTCTCGCGACTCTCGGCGCTCAGCGCGATGATCGCCTCGGTGGACTTCGAGGCGTCGGCGATCTCCTTCTTGGTGAAGTCCTTGAAGCGCGGCTCGGTGATGAGCATGGCGAAGATCGTGTCGCTGATGACGAGACACGTGGTGGTCTCGTCACTGAACTGCGGGTTGAACGAGAATCCGAGCTTGCCGAAGAAGCTCTTGGTCGTCTCAAGGTCCTTGACCGGCAGGTTCACGAAGATCATCTGCGGCATGTCCGTCTCTTCTCTACTCATGTGTGGTGCTCTGTTCGAGTACTTTCGAGGGGTAGACGGCGGGCAGACTCCGAACTCATCGCCGACGGCGAAAAAATCGCCGGAGCTCCTACCGTCGGACCCATGAACGTATCGAAGGACTGGGCAGGGAGCGGAGCGACCGGCCGACGGATCACCGAGAAGCTGTCGGACGACCGTGAAGCGGCGGCACCCCCGCACGGGGTGCCGCCGCTTCAGGGTCGTCCGGAGCTGTCGTCGAGTCGTGGAGGGTGGACGTGAGCCGACGACAGCCCCGGAGTCCGGGTGGTCACATCAGCGGCTGTCACTGCCCTTCGCCTCTGCCGCGGCGCGGCCCGCCTCCAGGCGCGCGACCGGGATCCGGAACGGCGAGCAGGAGACGTAGTCGAGGCCCACCTCGTGGAAGAAGTGCACCGACTCCGGGTCACCGCCGTGCTCGCCGCAGACACCGAGCTTCAGGTCCGGGCGGGTGGCCCGGCCGGCCGCGACGGCGCTGCGGACCAGCGAACCGACGCCGTCCTTGTCGATCGTCTCGAACGGCGACACCCCGAAGATGCCCTTCTCCAGGTACGCGGTGAAGAACGAGGCCTCCACGTCGTCGCGGGAGAAGCCCCACACCGTCTGGGTCAGGTCGTTCGTGCCGAAGGAGAAGAACTGCGCGGCCTCGGCGATCTGACCGGCGGTCAGCGCGGCGCGCGGCAGCTCGATCATCGTGCCGATCGTCAGCTTCAGCTTGGTGCCCGTGGCCGCCTCGACCTCCGCGATGACCTGGTCGGCCTCCTCCCGGACGATCTCCAGCTCCTGGACCGTGCCGACGAGCGGAATCATGATCTCGGCGCGCGGGTCGCCCTTGGCGTTCTTGCGGTGGGCGGCCGCCTCGGCGATCGCCCGCACCTGCATCGCGAACAGACCGGGGATGACCAGCCCGAGCCGCACGCCGCGCAGACCGAGCATCGGGTTCTGCTCGTGCAGCTTGTGCACGGCCTGGAGGAGCCGCAGGTCGTTCTCGTTCGCGTCCTTGCGGGACTCGGCGAGCGCGACCCGTACCGACAGCTCGGTGATGTCGGGCAGGAACTCGTGCAGCGGCGGGTCGAGCAGCCGCACGGTGACGGGCAGCCCGTCCATCGACTCGAACAGCTCGATGAAGTCGGCCTTCTGGAGCGGCAGCAGCGCGGCAAGCGCGGCCTCGCGCTCGTCGTCGGTGTCCGCGAGGATCAGCTTCTCGACCATCTCGCGGCGCTCACCGAGGAACATGTGCTCGGTGCGGCACAGGCCGATGCCCTGGGCACCGAAGCGCCGCGCCCGCAGCGCGTCCTCGGCGTTGTCCGCGTTGGCCCGCACCCGCAGCCGGCGCACCCGGTCCGCGTACGCCATGATCCGGTGCACCGCTGCGACCAGCTCGTCGGCGTCGTCGGCGCCCGCGTGCATCCGGCCCTCGAAGTACTCGACGACCGGGGACGGCACGACGGGGACCTCACCGAGGTACACCTTGCCGGTGGAGCCGTCGACCGAGACGATGTCGCCCTCCTCGACGACGGTCCCGCCGACGGTCAGCCGGCGCCGCTTGGTGTCGACCTCGATCTCCTCGGCGCCGCAGACACAGGTCTTGCCCATGCCACGGGCGACGACGGCGGCGTGCGACGTCTTGCCGCCGCGCGAGGTCAGGATGCCCTCGGCAGCGATCATGCCGTCGAGGTCGTCGGGGTTGGTCTCGCGGCGGATCAGGATGACCTTCTCGCCCGACCGGGACCACTTGACCGCGGTGTACGAGTCGAAGACCGCCTTGCCGACCGCGGCGCCCGGCGACGCGGCGATGCCACGGCCGAGCAGCACCGTCTTCGCGTCCTCGTCGAAGCGCGGGAACATCAGCTGCGCCAGCTGAGCCCCGTTGACGCGCTGGAGCGCCTCCGCCTCGTCGATGAGCCCCTGGTCGACGAGCTGCGTCGCGATCCGGAACGCGGCACCGGCGGTGCGCTTGCCGACCCGGGTCTGGAGCATCCACAGCTGGCCGCGCTCGATGGTGAACTCGATGTCGCACAGGTCCTTGTAGTGCGTTTCGAGGGTCTGCATGATCTGCATCAGCTGGTCGTACGACTTCTTGTCGATCGACTCCAGATCGGCGAGCGGCACGGTGTTGCGGATACCCGCGACGACGTCCTCGCCCTGCGCGTTCTGCAGGTAGTCGCCGTACACGCCCGCGTGGCCGCTGGCCGGGTCGCGGGTGAAGGCGACGCCCGTACCGGAGTCGGGACCGAGGTTGCCGAAGACCATCGAACAGACGTTGACGGCCGTGCCGAGGTCGCCGGGGATGCGCTCCTGGCGGCGGTAGAGCTTGGCGCGGTCGGTGTTCCACGAGTCGAAGACGGCCTTTATGGCCAGGTCCATCTGCTCGCGCGGGTCCTGCGGGAAGTCACGCCCGGCGTCCCGCGAGACGATCTTCTTGAACTGCTTGACCAGCTTCTTCAGGTCGGCCGCGTCGAGATCCACATCGACGGTGACGCCCTTGGCCTCCTTCGCCGCCTCCAGCGCCTCCTCGAAGAGGTCGCCGTCGACACCGAGGACGGTCTTGCCGAACATCTGGATCAGGCGGCGGTAGGAGTCCCACGCGAACCGCTCGTCGCCGGCCTGGGTGGCGAGACCGGCCACGGACTCGTCGGACAGGCCGATGTTGAGGACCGTGTCCATCATGCCGGGCATCGAGAACTTCGCACCGGAGCGGACCGAGACCAGCAGCGGGTCGTCCGCCTGGCCGAGCTTCTTGCCCATCCGCGCCTCAAGGGCGTCGAGATGCGCGCTGACCTCGTCCCGGAGCTCCGCCGGCTCCTCGCCACTGTCGAGGTAGACCTTGCACGCCTCGGTGGTGATCGTGAAGCCCGGAGGGACGGGCAACCCGAGGTTCGTCATCTCGGCGAGGTTGGCACCCTTGCCGCCGAGCAGGTCCTTCAGATCCTTGTTGCCCTCGGTGAAGTCATAAACGAACTTCTGCCCCGGGAGCTCCGGCGTGGGTACGTGAGGATCTTTGTTTTCCGACACGGGTCTCGACTCCTAGAGGACTCGGGTGGCTGCCCTGACGGCGAGGAACATACCCAGATCGAAGGAGTCTGGGTACGTCCACTTGCGCGTCATGCGGCCTTAACCACTCGTCCGCCCGCAAATCGAAAGTTTTGTTCCAGACCCACGCATCGAAGCATTCATTCACTTCTTGAACGCATAACTACTTAAAGTGCCCGAGTTCAGAGAATTACACACGCTACGTAGTGGATGCGTTGATCGATCAAAGTAAAGCGGGGGTGGCACCGAGTGCCATCATTTGAGAAGTGCAGTTCGCAAAAACCCGCTCATCTGAGCAATGCGCCCCTCAGGGGTGGCGAGAATCACGCCCCGACGGGCGCTCAGATGTCACTATCCGGACGCCTCCGAGGCCACGCACGGTCACGCGCCGACCACAAACGGCGAAAGAAGTGCGGACGGGGCACCCCCAGCGCACGCCGCGGCGCCCCATGCCATCCGCTCCACCCTCGATTCACCCCGGATTGACGCTCAGATGAGCGGGAGGGAATCAAGGGCACCCGGTGCCTCAGCCGCCCGAGGTGTCGAGCTCGGCTTCCGCGCTCACGCCCGAGCAGTCGTAGGGGTCATTCAGCCAGCCGTCCGGCAGTACCACACGGTTGTTGCCGGAGGTGCGCCCGCGCGGCCCGTCCGCCCCGTCCGGCCAGGCCTGGTCCAGGTCGAGCTCGTGCAGCTGCGCACCCAGCTCGTCCAGCGACGAGGTGATCGCCAGCTTCTTGCGCATCTCCGAGCCGACCGAGAAACCCTTGAGATACCAGGCCACATGCTTACGGAAGTCGATCACGCCACGGGTCTCGTCGCCGATCCACTCCCCCAGCAGCGTCGCGTGCCGCAGCATCACCGTCGCGACCTCCCGGAGCGTCGGCGCCTGCCTCGCCTCCGTGCCCTCGAAGGCACTCACCAGGTCACCGAAGAGCCACGGGCGCCCCAGGCAGCCGCGGCCCACGACCACGCCGTCGCAGCCGGTCTCGCGCATCATCCGGCGGGCGTCGTCCGCACACCAGATGTCGCCGTTGCCGAGGACCGGGATCTCCGGGACGTGCTCCTTGAGGCGGGCGATCGCGTCCCAGTCGGCGGTGCCGCCGTAGTGCTGGGCGGCGGTCCTGCCGTGCAGGGCGACGGCCGTGACGCCCTCCTCCACCGCTATCCGGCCCGCGTCGAGGTAGGTGAGGTGGTCGTCGTTGATGCCCTTGCGCATCTTGATGGTGACCGGCAGGTCGCCGGCGTTGGATACGGCCTCGTTGAGGATCGCGCGCAGCAGCGGCCGCTTGAACGGGAGCGCGGAGCCGCCGCCCTTGCGGGTCACCTTGGGGACCGGGCAGCCGAAGTTCAGGTCGATGTGGTCGGCGAGGTTCTCGTCGACGATCATGCGGACGGCCTTGCCGACCGTGACCGGGTCCACTCCGTACAGCTGGATCGAGCGCGGGGTCTCGCTCGCGTCGAAGTGGATGAGCTGCATGGTCTTCTCGTTGCGCTCGACCAGCGCCCGCGTCGTGATCATCTCGCTGACGAACAGCCCCTTGCCGCCGGAGAACTCCCGGCACAGGGTGCGGAACGGGGCGTTGGTGATACCGGCCATGGGGGCGAGCACCACCGGCGGCTGCACCGCGTGCGGGCCGATCCGGAGCTGCGGGAGCGAGGGGGCGAGCGTGGTCATTGCTCCATTGTCGCGTACAGCGGGAGCTGCTTCGGCGGGCGCCGAGGCGAGAGGCGGGCAACCGCGCGGCGGTCGCCTCGACCAGCCGGCAGATCGGCGGGACGCCGGGCGCCGCCGTGATCGGTGCAGGCGGCGGGCGTGGCGGGCACCGGTTCCCCGCGCCGCGCCGCATATGCCACCGCCTTCGTGCAGTCCGACGTGGGTGGCGACCTCCTCGCGCCGCAGGCCGGGGTGCGACGGCGTCCGCCCCGGGGCAGACCGACCTGCTCGGGGGTCTGCGGCTGCCGCGCACGGTGGCGTGAGCCCGCGCACGGACGGGGCACGGGTACGGGAACGGGTGTGGGCCCGGATCACCAGGGGTGATCCGGGCCCACAGTCGTACGGGCGCCGAGAAGGCGTCAGCTCTGCGCCGCGGAGTCGCCCGCGCCGGCCGACGTCGCGGCATCGGCGGACGCCGGGGCCTGCCCGGACCCGGCGCGCTCGCGCATCTTGCGCAGCAGTTCCTGCTTCTGTTCGTCCGCGGTCCTGCGGTCGGCGTTGCGCGCACTGCCCGCGCCCTGCTGATCGGCGCGGGACAGCTTCTTGCGCTGTCCGCCGACACCGAGAAGGTTGTTGCGGCTCTTGGCCACGGGGTTCTCCCATTCGTGGTGAGACGTCGTGTGACGTGAGGTCGTGAGCGACCTGGAATCGATCCGGTGGGCGGCGGGTGGTGGGCCCGCCGCGCTCTCACTCGTAGATCTGGAAGAAGGAAGACATGCGGGAACCGTACCCCGGCCGCACCGGGTGCGGCACCCGGTTTTCGGCCTGCCCGCGCGAAGCACACGGAACCCGCCCCGTCGCAGCTGCGGCACTGGCCGGCGGCGGGGTCGGATGGTGCCCAGTGTGCAACGAAGCCCCCGGTTCCGTACGAGGAACCGGGGGCTTCGCGGTGGAACCGTGATGCGTCAGCAGCCGAGCAGACGGGCGCCGAGGTACGCCTGGATCTGGTCCAGCGAGACGCGCTCCTGCTTCATGGTGTCGCGCTCGCGCACCGTGACCGCGTTGTCGTCGAGGGTGTCGAAGTCGACGGTGACGCAGAACGGCGTACCGATCTCGTCCTGGCGGCGGTAGCGGCGACCGATGGCGCCGGCGTCGTCGAACTCGATGTTCCAGTTCTTCCGCAGGTCGGTCGCGAGGCCCTTGGCCTTCGGCGACAGCTGCGGGTTGCGGGACAGCGGCAGCACCGCGACCTTGACCGGCGCGAGGCGCGGGTCGAGGCGCATCACGGTGCGCTTCTCCATGACGCCCTTGGCGTTGGGCGCCTCGTCCTCGATGTAGGCGTCGAGGAGGAAGGCGAGCATCGAACGGCCGACACCGGCCGCGGGCTCGATGACGTACGGAGTCCAGCGCTCGCCGGCCTCCTGGTCGAAGAACGACAGGTCCGTGCCGGAAGCGGCGGAGTGGGCCTTGAGGTCGTAGTCCGTGCGGTTGGCGACGCCCTCCAGCTCGCCCCACTCGCTGCCGCCGAAGCGGAAGCGGTACTCGATGTCAGCGGTGCGCTTGGAGTAGTGGGAGAGCTTCTCCCTCGGGTGCTCGAACCACCGCATGTTCTCCTCGCGCAGGCCCAGGTCCGTGTACCAGTTCCAGCGCTGCTCCATCCAGTACTCGTGCCACTGCTCGTCCTCGCCCGGCTTGACGAAGAACTCCATCTCCATCTGCTCGAACTCGCGGGTGCGGAAGATGAAGTTGCCCGGAGTGATCTCGTTCCGGAAGGACTTGCCCATCTGCGCGATACCGAACGGCGGCTTCTTGCGCGAGGTCTGCTGCACCTGACCGAAGTTGGTGAAGATGCCCTGCGCGGTCTCGGGGCGCAGGTAGGCGACCGAGCCGGAGTCCTGGGTCGGGCCGAGGTGCGTGGAGAGCAGACCCGAGAACTGCTTGGGCTCGGTGAAGGTGCCCTTGTTGCCGCAGTTGGGGCAGTTGAGGTCGGCGAGGCCGTTGACGGGCGGCTTGCCGTGCTTCTCCTCGTACGCCTCTTCCAGGTGGTCCGCGCGGAAGCGCTTGTGACAGGAGGTGCACTCGGTCAGCGGGTCGGTGAACGTGGCGACGTGGCCGGAGGCGACCCACACTTCGGGGGCCAGGACGACCGACGAGTCGAGACCGACCACGTCCTCGCGCGAAGTGACCATGTAGCGCCACCACTGGCGCTTGAGGTTCTCCTTCATCTCCACGCCCAGCGGCCCGTAGTCCCAGGCGGCCTTCTGGCCACCGTAGATCTCACTGCAGGGGTAAACGAAGCCACGGCGCTTGCTCAGGCTGACGATGGAGTCGATCTTGTCGGCGGCCACGGTGCTCTCTTCATTACGACGACGAAATTGGACAGGGGTGGCGCGAAGCGCCTCGGTGGGGGGTGGTGGTCGGGAGACGGGCGGGCGAATGCTTCAGATTACCGGCGGGCACGCCCTCCGGATCAAATCGGTGTGCGGACGGCTCACCCAGTGGGCACCCCCATCAGCCTTGTTGACAATCGTTTCCAATTTTGTTGAAAATGACTGTCATGAACATACGCCGCCTCATACCCACCGCTGCCGTCGCCGGCGCAGTCGCCCTCGGGCTCACGGCCCTCTCCGCCTGCTCCACGTCGGACGCCGCCGACCGCAAGCCCGGCGACAAGCTGAATGTGGTGGCGTCGTTCTATCCCATGCAGTTCCTTGCCGAGGAGATCGGCGGGACCCACGTCTCGGTCAGCACGCTGACCAAGCCGGGCGTCGAGCCGCATGACCTGGAGCTCAGTCCGCGGCAGATCGGCGGACTCGGCGACGCCGACTACATCCTCTACCTCAAGGGTATCCAGCCCGCCGTCGACGACGCGATCAAGCTGTCCGCGTCGACCCACAGCGTCGACGCGGCGAAGCTGACCACGCTGGAGGACCACGGCACCGAGACCGGCGGCGACGAGCACGGCCACGACCACAAGGGCGACGGCGCCGGGGCCGACCCGCACATCTGGCTGGACCCGGTGAAGTACGCCGAGGTCGCCAAGGGCGTCGGCGCGTCCCTGGAGAAGACCGACCCAGGCCACGCCGCGGACTACCGCAAGAACACGGACGCCCTGGTCAAGAAGCTCGACGCGCTGAACACGGCGTACGAGACGGGCCTGAGGAACACCGCCACCAAGACGTTCATCACCACCCACTCCGCCTTCGGCTACCTCGCCGAGCGCTATGGCCTGGTCCAGGAGGGCATCGCCGGCATCGACCCCGAGGCCGAGCCCAGCCCCGCCCGGATCCAGGAGATCCACACCATCGCGGAGAAGAGCAAGGCCACCACGGTCTTCTTCGAGACCCTCGCCAGTGACAAGACCGCGAAGACCGTCGCGGCGGACACCGGCCTGAGGACCGGCGTCCTCGACCCGCTCGAGGGAATCACGGACAAGTCCAAGGGCGACAACTACTTCGAGGTCATGCAGTCCAACCTCGCCGCCCTCCAGAAGGCGCTCGGTGCGAAGTGACCCTCGTAACACCCGCCACAGCAGCATCGGAGGCGCTCATGCCCGAGCCCGAGAGCACCCAGCCCGACGCCGTGATAGCCCTGCGCGGAGCCACCGCGACCCTCGGCGCGCGGCCCGTGCTGCGCGGCATCGACCTCACCGTGCACCGCGGCGAGGTCGCCGCGCTGCTCGGCGCCAACGGCTCCGGCAAGTCCACCGCCGTCCGGTCCGTCATCGGCCAGGTCCCGCTCACCGGCGGCTCGGTCGAGCTGTTCGGCACCCCCCTGCGCCGCTTCCGCAGCTGGGCACGGATCGGCTACGTACCGCAGCGCACCACGGCGGCCGGCGGAGTTCCCGCCACCATCCGCGAGGTCGTCTCCGCCGGGCGGCTGTCCCGTACGAAGCTGGGGCTGCTCCGCAAGGCGGACCGGGCCGCCGTCGACCACGCCATCGCGCTCGTCGGCCTCGCCGACCGGGCCGGGGACTCGGTGAGCGCCCTCTCCGGCGGTCAGCACCAGCGGGTGCTGATCGCCCGGGCACTCGCCGCCGAGCCCGAGCTGCTGATCATGGACGAGCCGATGGCCGGCGTCGACCTGGCCAGCCAGGAGATCCTCGCCGAGACGCTGCGCGAGCAGGTGACGGCCGGCACCACCGTGCTGCTCGTCCTGCACGAGCTGGGCCCGCTGGAACCCCTCATCGACCGCGCGATCGTCCTCCGCGACGGCTGTGTGATGCATGACGGGCCGCCCCCGAAGGCCGTCGGCCAGCACGCGCTGCCCGGCCACGACCACGTACACCCCCATGCGGCTTCCGAGCCCGTCCGGACGGGACTGCTGACCTGATCATGGAATTTCTCCAGCCCCCCTTCATGCAGCGGGCCCTGCTCGCCGCCGTACTGGTCGGCGTCATCGCCCCCGCCGTCGGCATCTACCTCGTGCAGCGCCGCCAGGCCCTGATGGGCGACGGCATCGGCCACATCGCGATGACCGGTGTCGGTCTCGGCTTCCTGCTCTCCACCAGCCCGGTCTGGATGGCCACGGCCGTCGCCGTCGTCGGCTCGATCGTCATGGAACTGGTCCGCTGGTACGGACGCACGCGCGGCGACATCGCGCTGGCCATGCTCTTCTACGGCGGTATGGCGGGCGGTGTGCTGCTGATCAACCTCTCCGACACCGGCTCCAACGCCAACCTCACCTCGTACCTCTTCGGCTCCCTCTCCACGGTCTCGTCCGAGGACATCACCGCGATCTGCCTGCTCGCCGCCTTCGTGCTGCTGGTGACGCTGGGGCTGCGGCGACAGCTGTTCGCGGTCAGTCAGGACGAGGAGTTCGCGCGGGTCACCGGACTGCCGGTACGCGCACTCAATCTGCTGATCGCGGTCACGGCGGCGGTGACCGTCACCGTGGCGATGCGGGTCGTCGGTCTGCTGCTGGTCAGTGCGCTGATGGTGGTCCCGGTCGCCGCGGCGCAGCAGATCTCGAAGTCCTTCAAGGTGACGTTCGTGCTGTCCGTCGTCATCGGTACGGCGGTCACCCTGGCCGGCACCGTGACCTCCTACTACCAGGACGTACCGCCCGGGGCGACCATCGTGCTGCTGGCCATCGGCGTCTTCGTCGTGCTGACCCTGCTCGCCACGCCGCTGGCCAGAAGGCGCGCCCGCAGCAGCGATGCGGTCTCGGCGGAGTGCACCCTGGAAGAGGAGACTCAGGAAGTACCGGCTGCCCGCCCGGCCACGAACGGCGTCCGGGTCTGACCCCGGCGCCCGGGCGGGCTGGCACAATGGCCCGACACATGTACGGGCGACACGAGGAGGCACCTGTGGCGACGGCGCCGATCAGTGGAACGAACGCAGCCCCGGTACGCGGCCGGTCGACCCGGCAGCGGGCCGCGGTGGCGGCGGCGCTCGACGAGGTGGACGAGTTCCGCAGCGCCCAGGAGCTGCACGACGTACTCAAGCACCGCGGTGACTCGGTCGGGCTGACCACCGTCTACCGCACCCTGCAGTCCCTCGCCGACGCGGGCGAGGTGGACGTTCTGCGCACGACGGACGGTGAGTCCGTCTACCGGCGGTGCTCCACCGGCGAGCACCACCACCATCTGGTGTGCCGGGTCTGCGGCAAGGCGGTCGAGGTCGAGGGTCCCGCGGTGGAGCAGTGGGCGGAGACGATCGCCTCGCAGCACGGGTTCGTGAATGTGGCGCACACGGTGGAGGTCTTCGGTACGTGTGCGGAGTGCGCGACGGCGACGGGGTGACCCTCCGGGGGCTGCGCCCCCGGGTTCCCGCTCCTCCATTCCGGCAGGGTCAGGCCGTCGGTTCGGTCTTTTCCGCCGCCTCCACCGCGCCGCCGAAACGCCGGTCGCGCTGGGCGTACTCCAGGCAGGCCCGCCACAGGTCACGGCGGTCGAAGTCCGGCCACAACACATCCTGGAAGACCATCTCGGCGTACGCGCTCTGCCAGATCAGGTAGTTGGAGGTGCGCTGCTCGCCGCTGGGGCGGACGAAGAGGTCCACGTCCGGCATGTCCGGGTAGTAGATGTATTTCGCGAAGGTCTTCTCGTTGACCTTCGCGGGGTCCAGCTTTCCGGCCGCGACGTCCTCCGCGATGCGCTGCGCGGCGTCGGCGATCTCGGCCCGGCCGCCGTAGTTGACGCAGAAGTACAGCGTCATCCTGTCGTTGTCCTTGGTCTGCTCCTGGGCGACCTGGAGCTCCTGGACGACGGACTTCCACAGCTTCGGCATCCGGCCCACCCAGCGGATGCGGATGCCCAGTTCGTCCATCTCGTCGCGGCGGCGGCGGATGACGTCCCGGTTGAAGTTCATCAGGAACTTCACTTCCTCCGGGGAGCGCTTCCAGTTCTCGGTGGAGAAGGCGTACAGAGAGAGGTTCTTGACGCCCATCTCTATGCAGCCCTTGAGGACGTCCATGACGACGCCCTCGCCGACCTTGTGGCCCTCGGTGCGCGGGAGACCCCGCTCCTTGGCCCAGCGGCCGTTCCCGTCCATGACGACGGCGACGTGCTTGGGCACCAGTTCGCCGGGGATCTTCGGGGGCGTTGCCCCGGAGGGGTGCGGCTCGGGGGTCTTGTACGTACGCCTGTTACGGCCACCGAGGATCCCGCGTACTGCCATGAGCTGTCTCGTCTCCCTGTGCCTGTGTTACTTCTCTACGTATCGCAACGAGCGCAGTCCGCGCTCCAGATGCCAGTGCAGATAGGCGGACACCAGCCCGCTCCCCTCCCTGACATGCCGCGCCTCGCACGCGTCGGCCGTCTCCCAGTCACCGGTGAGCAGCGCGCTCAGCAGGGCGACGGCCTCAGCTGAGGGTACGACGCTGCCGGGCACCCGGCAGTCGCCGCATATGACGCCGCCCGCCGCGACGGAGAAAAACCGGTTCGGACCGGGCATTCCGCACCTCGCGCAGTCCTCGAAGCTGGGTGCGTAGCCGTTGACCGCGAGGGAACGCAGGAGGAAGGCGTCGAGGATCAGGTTCGGGGCGTGCTCCCCGCGGGCGAGGGTGCGGAGCCCTCCGACGAGCAGCAGGTACTGCTGGACCGCGGGCTCGCCCTCGTGGTCGGTGAAGCGCTCGGCGGTCTCCAGCATCGCGGTGCCCGCGGTGTACCGGGCGTAGTCGGTGACGATGCCGCCCCCGTACGGTGCGATGGTCTCGCTCTGGGTGCAGAGAGGCAGTCCGCGGCCGATCAGCTCGCTGCCGCGGGCGAAGAACTGCACGTCCACATGGGAGAACGGTTCGAGGCGGGCGCCGAACTTGGACTTTGTACGCCGCACCCCGCGTGCGACGGCCCGCACCCGGCCGTGGCCGCGGGTCAGGATCGTGATGATCCGGTCGGCCTCGCCCAGTTTCTGCGTGCGCAGCACCACGCCGTCGTCCCGGAACAAGCTCATGCGCCCATTGTCCTGTACGCAGCCGCCGGAGCGGGCCCGCCCCGGAAGACCGCCCGCGACGGGCGCCCCGGTTCAGACCGACCGGCAATTGGGGGGCGGTGTCAGCTTCCGTCGGCCGCACCGCCGGCCGGTACCGCGAGCCCCGACTCGTACGCCACGATGACCAGCTGCGCCCGGTCCCGGGCGCCCAGCTTGCCCATGATCCGGCTGACGTGGGTCTTGGCGGTGAGCGGGCTGAGGCCCAGGGTCTCGGCGATCTCGGTGTTGTTGAGTCCGCGCGCGACCAGGCCGAGCACCTGCCGTTCCCGGTCCGAGAGGCAGTCCGGACCGCTCGGGGCGCCCCGGAACGGCAGCCCGGGCCCGCGCAGCACACGGGAGATCAGCCGGGCGGTCGGGCCGGGCGAGAGCAGGGCCTCGCCCGCCGACACCGTTCTGATCGCCGCGAGGAGTTCGGCGGGCCTGGTGTCCTTGACCAGGAAGCCCGAGGCGCCCGCGCGCAGCGCCTCGACGACATGCTCGTCGGTGTCGTACGTGGTCAGGACCAGCACCTTCACCCCGGCGAGTTCCCCGTCGGCGGCGATCAGCCGGGTCGCCTCGATGCCGTCGAGCTCCGGCATGCGGATGTCCATGACGACGATGTCGGGCCGGTGCGTGCGGGCCAGGCCGACCGCTTCGAGGCCGGTGCCCGCCTGTGCCACGACCTCCATGTCGGACGCCGACTCGACGAGCATCGCGAACGCCGCCCGGACAAGGGTCTGGTCGTCGGCGAGCAGTACGCGGATCATGGCGCGGTCTCCCCCTCGTGGCAGGGCAGCACCGCCGCGACCTCGAAGCCCCCGGCCGGGCCCGGCCCGGCCGTCAGCGTGCCGCCGGTGCTGCGTGCGCGTTCGCGCATCCCGACTATGCCGAACCCGGGTGCCGGGCCGTTCGCCCGGGGTCCTGCGCCGTCGTCGGTGACCTTGACGCTCAGTGCGCCACGGCCGTCCGGTTCGACGGCCACCGTGATCCGTACCTCGGGTCCGGCATGGCGCAGCGCGTTGGTCAGCGACTCCTGCACGATCCGGTAAGCGGCCGCGCCGGTCGCCGGGGCCACCCTGCTGCCCGGTGTGCGGACAGCCAGGTCGACCCGGGCCCCGGCGGCCTCCGCGGCCCGCACGAGACCGGGCAGCGCCGCCAGGTCCGGCAGCGGTCCGTCCGCCTCGTGTCCGTCGCCGCGCAGCACCTGCAGGGTGGTGCGCAGTTCGGCGCGTGCCCCCCGGCAGGTGTCGGCGATGTCCTCCAGCGACTGGGCGACCGCCTGCCGGTCGAGCCGGTCCGGGTCGACGGTCAGGATGTGCGAGGCCACCGAGGTCTGGACGCCGATCAGGGTGATGCTGTGGGCCAGCAGGTCGTGCAGGTCGCGGGCGATCCGCAGCCGCTCCTCGGCGACCCGGCGCCGGGCCTCCTCCTCGCGGGTCCGTTCGGCGCGTTCGGCGCGCTCCAGCACGGAGGCGACGTACTGGCGGTAGATGCGCACATCGACGCCGCAGAACAGCACGGCGATGATCCACCCGGAGATCCGCAGCAGCTGCAGGCCTTCATGGGCGTTGATGGTGAGCACCACCGTCACCATGACGGAGAGCACACCGATCCCGGTCAGCAGCGTGCGCAGCGGCCGTCCGGTCACCGCCACCGTGTAGAGGGCGATCCAGGTCTGCGGCATCGGTGCCGCATGCGCGTTGTCGAGCGCGTGGTACGGCACCAGGACCGGAATCATGGCGAGCAGGGCGAGCAGTGGGCTGCGCCGTCGCCACACGATCGGTACGGCGCTCGCGATCAGCAGCACCCAGCCGAGCGCGTCCGGCGTCCGCGCCTGGTCGGTGGTGAGGGCGAGGACGGCGGAGAGCGCACCGGCGCCCCCCGCGACGAGGGCGTCGGTGCGCGTCTTGTGCGGTGCATGCAGGGGGTCGCGGTTGACGACCGCCAGGATGCGTTCGCGCCGGCGCGTGGATCGGGACACGCCGCCATCCTCCGGTACGCGCACGGGCACCGTCACGGGTTCCGTACGAGTTCGGGCTCGCGCGGCCCGGGGGCGGCGGGCGTCCGGCTGAGCTTCCCCGGCCACCAGATGGTGCGCTGGAGTGCCACGCTCGCCGAGGTCACCAGGTAGGTGCGGACGACGAAGGTGTCGAGGAGGACACCGACCGCGATGACGAAGCCCATCTCGACCAGGCTGACCATCGGCATGTTCGTCAGGACGGCGAAGGTGGCCGCGAGCACCAGTCCGGCCGAGGCGATCACACCGCCGGTGGTGCGCAGGGCGGTGAGTGCGGCTGCGGTCGGTTCGGCGCCGGAGAGCGCCTCCTCGCGGACCCGGTGCATCAGGAAGATGCCGTAGTCGACGCCGAGCGCCACCAGGAAGACGAAGGAGAGCAGCGGCAGTCCGGGATCGGCGCCCTTCAGTCCGAGGACCGGTTCGAAGACCAGGCCGCCGATGCCGAGGGCGGCGCCCCAGACGGCGACGACTGCGGCGACGAGCAGCAACGGGGCGACGAGGCTGCGCAGCAGCGCGATCAGGATCAGCAGGACGGAGAGGAGGACGAGCGGGACGACGATCTTCAGGTCCCGGGCGTCGGCCGTCTCCAGGTCCATCTGCTGGGCGCTGGGGCCGCCGACATGGCTGCCGTCCAGTCCGTCGCGCAGGGCCTTGATGGTGGCCTGTTCGCCCGCGGACTCGGGGGCGTCGGTGGCGGCGACGGAGAGTTCGGTCCAGCCGCCGCCGCTGCGGCCGCGTTCGACGGCGGCGACACCGTCGGTGTCGCGGGCTTTCGCCATGGTCTCGGCCACCCGGTCGGTGGGGGCGATCACGGTGATCGGCTGGGTGGACCGCTCGGGGTAGGCGGCGGCAAGTGTCTCCATCGCGGAGATCGAGTCCGGTTTGCTGGTGAAGGAGTCCTCCTGCTTCAGGTCTCCGGGCATGTTGAACGCGCCGAGCGCCAGCGCCCCCAGCAGCACACCGCCGCAGGCGAGTACGGCGACGGGCCGGCGTCCGGCCGAACTGCCCATCGCGGCGAACAGTGAACGCCGTCGCCCGGGCGTGCTGCCGTACGCGGGGACGAGCGGCCAGAACACCCGGCGGCCGAGCAGGACAAGGAGCGCGGGCAGCAGCGTCAGCATGGCGAGCAGCGCACAGAGCACGCCGACAGCGGCGATGGGGCCCATGCCGCGGCTGCTGGTGAGGTCGGCGGCGAGCAGGCACAGGAGGCCCGCGGCGACGGTGCCGGAGGAGGCGAGGACAGCGGGTCCGCAGCCGCGCAGGGCGGCGGCCATGGCGTCGTACGGCCGTGCGGCGCGGCTCAGTTCCTCGCGGTAGCGGGAGACGAGCAGCAGCGCGTAGTCGGTGCCCGCGCCGAAGACGAGGATGGTCATCACGGCGGAGCTCTGGCCGGTGACGGTGACGTCGAAGCCCCGGTTGAGGCCGTAGACGACGGCCATGGACAGCGCGTCGGCGACGCCCGCGACGACGAGCGGCACCAGCCACAGCAGCGGACTGCGGTAGATGACGATCAGCAGGATCGCCACGACGGCGACGGTCGTGTAGAGCAGCGGTCCGCCCAGCGACGTGTAGACCTCCTGGGAGTCGACGACCAGCGCCCCGGGGCCACCCACCTCGACGCTCAGCCCGCCGCCGCCCTTGGCGACGTCGCGCACCTCGTCGACGAACGCCTTCCTGGCCTCGTCGTCCTGGCCGGGCTCGGTCGAGGAGACGGGGTACATCAGCGTCGTACCGTCCTTGGCCGGGACGCCCCTGGGGGTGCCGGTCAGGGTGTGGCCGCCCGCGAGCGCGGCGGCCTGCCGGGCCGCCGTGGCCCGGTCGGCGGCGGTCAGACCGCCGTCGCGGTGGTAGACGAGGACGAGATCGGTGGACTCCCCGCCGGGCAGCGCGTCCTGGATCTTCGCCACCTGCGTGGAGTCGGCACTCGCCGGCAGGTAGTCGACGGCCCGGTTGGTCTGTACGTCGGCGAGCTTGCCCGCCAGCGGCCCGGCGAGCGCGATCACGGCGACCCAGAGCGCGAGGACCGCCCAGGGCAGCATGCGTCTTTGGCTACCCGCCCGGTGCGGTGTGCCGCTGTCTTCTGTTACGGCCCTCATCACGGGCCCCCCTTCGTCCGGTTGTCCGGTACGTGTCCAGACTCCCGGCCGCCGGGGGCCGATTCGTCGCGCTGGGGGCCGACTTCGCGGCTACTGCCGGGGTGGGCGAAGAGGCGCCCGTACTCCCGCGGGAGTACGGGCGCGGTGCGGAGCGGTGTATGTCACGAGGGGGTGCGCGCCGCCGCGGCGAGCAGCCGGGCCGTGTCCTGCGGGCAGAGCTGCAGCGCGGCGCCGACCGTGGTCAGCACCTCGCGCTCCGCCTGGCTGTACGGGCCGTCGGCGAGCGCGATCCTGGCGCCCTGCAGGAGGATCGATTCGCGTCCGCCGGGCGCCAGGTGCGGGGCGAGGGGTTCCAGCGCCTCGTGGAGCTCGATGGCGAGGGCGGCGCCGCACGCCTCGGCGGCGGCGTCGAACGCGGAGCCGTGTCCGATGTCGGCGGCGAGGACCTCGACGACGGTGGAGAGTTGGTCCTCGGTGCAGTCGTCGACCCCGGCGCCGCGCACGGTGGCCGCCGCCGTCTCCAACGCGGTGCGGGAGGCGGTGCCACCGGCGGCGAGGATGCCGAGCGCGACGATGTGGACGGCGTCCCGGAGCATCGCGGAGAACCGGGTGGTGGTGGGGTGGTCGAGCGCGTCGGTGCCGAAGTGGGTCCGGCAGGCGGCGCATTCGACGACGGGGCCCACGGTGCCGCGGCGCAGCAGTGGCACGCCGAGCACGGCGAAGCGGCGACGGCCGGTGAGACGGCGGTAGTTGCGGTCGCCGCCGCAGCCGGGGCAGAAGAACTCGCCGTCACCGACGGCGTCCCAGGTGGTGCGGATGCCGCAGATACGCAGCTTTATGGCGCGTTGTCCCAGGGCTGACCGCACTTCGCACACCTCCGTAACGCTCCGGCAACATTGCCGTGTTGACGTGATGTTAACCACAGTCGCGATGTGACGTCAGCACCTCGCTCGTCACAACCGTCGGGAGATGGCCGAACCCCGCCCCCTGGAGCGGGTGGGCGGGGTCCGTCGGCCGTGCGGTTCTACGCCCTTTCGGGCGCGGGGTCAGCGGGTCGCGCGGTTGACCGCGGAGACGACCGCCTTCAGCGAGGCCCGCGTGGTGTTGGCGTCGATGCCGATGCCCCACAGGACCTTTCCGTCGATCGCGCACTCGATGTACGAGGCGGCCTGGGCGCTCGCGCCCTCGCTCATGGTGTGCTCGGTGTAGTCCAGCAGACGGGCGTCGATGCCGATGGCCTGCAGCGCTTCGAAGAACGCGGAGATCGGACCGTTGCCGGTACCGGTCAGCACGGTGTCCGCGCCGTCCACGGTCGCGTCGACGGTGATCGTGTCCTGGCCGTCGGAACCGGTCGTGGTCTGACCGGAGCGGATCTGTACGCGACCCCATTGAGCCGCAGCATTCTCCGGGTTGGGCAGGTACTCGTCCTGGAACGTGGACCAGATCTGCGTCGGCGTGACCTCGCCGCCCTCGGCGTCGGTCTTGGCCTGAATGATCCGGGAGAACTCGATCTGCATCCGGCGCGGCAGGTCCAGCTTGTGGTCGTTCTTCAGGACGTAGGCGATTCCGCCCTTGCCCGACTGCGAGTTGACCCGGATGACCGCCTCGTACGAGCGGCCGACGTCCTTCGGGTCGATCGGCAGGTACGGCACCGCCCACTCGATGTCGTCGACGGTCCTGCCCTGGGCGGCCGCGTCGGCCTCCATGGCGTCGAAGCCCTTCTTGATGGCGTCCTGGTGGGAGCCGGAGAAGGCGGTGTAGACCAGGTCGCCCGCGTAGGGGTGCCGCGGGTGGACCTCCATCTGGTTGCAGTACTCGCTGGTGCGGCGGATCTCGTCGATCTGCGAGAAGTCGATCTGCGGGTCGACGCCCTGCGAGAACAGGTTCATGCCCAGCGTCACCAGGTCGACGTTGCCGGTGCGCTCGCCCTGGCCGAACAGGCAGCCTTCGATCCGGTCCGCTCCGGCCATGATCGCCAGCTCGGCGGCGGCGACGGCGGTGCCGCGGTCGTTGTGCGGGTGGACCGACAGGCAGATGTGCTCGCGGCGCGACAGGTTGCGCGACATCCACTCGAACCGGTCCGCGTGCGTGGACGGCGTCGAACGCTCCACGGTGGCAGGCAGGTTGAGGATGATCTCGCGGCCCTCCTCGGGCTGCCAGACGTCACAGACGGCCTCGCAGACCTCCAGGGCGAAGTCCAGCTCGGTGTCGGTGAAGATCTCCGGGCTGTACTGGTAGCCGAAGATCGTCTCGTCGCCGAGGATCTTCTCCGCGTACTCCATGACCAGTCGGGTGCCGTCCACCGCGATCTGCTTGACCTGCTCCTTCGAACCGCGGAAGACCACGCGGCGGAAGGTGGGAGCGGTGGCGTTGTACAGGTGCACCGTGGCGCGCCGCGCACCGACCAGCGATTCAACAGTTCGCTCGATCAGCTCCTCGCGGGCCTGGGTCAGGACGGAGATCGTCACGTCCTCGGGGATCGCACCCTCTTCGATGATGGAGCGCACGAACGCGAAGTCGGTCTCGCCGGAGGACGGGAAGCCGACCTCGATCTCCTTGTACCCCATGCGTACGAGCAGATCGAACATCTCGCGCTTGCGGGCCGGCGACATCGGGTCGATCAGTGCCTGGTTGCCGTCACGCAGGTCGGTGGAGAGCCAGCGGGGCGCCACGGTGATCCGGTTGTCCGGCCAGGTGCGGTCGGGGATCTCGACGGCCTCGTACCGGCCGTACTTGTGGACCGGCATCCCGGACGGCTTCTGCAGCTGAGTGGCGTTGGTGATCGGCGTGGGCCGGCCGACGGCGTTCTCGGCGGGGGTCTGAGCGGGATTCGCGGTGGTCATGGCGTACGGCTCCTCGGGGTCCAGCGGTGGGACGGCCGACTGTGTCGCTGCAACACCAGACTCCGCGGGGAGGGGGTCGGCCTACGACTACAGGCCCTCGCCGCGGCAGCTAAGAAGAAGCAGCCCGAAACGCATGATGCGACGAGACTAACCGAGAGGCGCCCGAGACGTCCGTCGCGTATCAGTATGCGGGACCGGACCTCGGTAACGGGTAAACAGTGATCGATCACTCCATTTGTTCAATCCTGATGGCAAACAGTGACATCACGATGACGCAGTGCCACAGTCGAACCCATGCAGCCTCGACCTCAGCACGGGTTCCAGCCCGTCTTCTGCACGATCGTGCCGCCCCACGTACTCGACAAGCTGTCACAAGCCGACGACCCCGATCTGGCCGGTCCGGCCCGCCGCACCCTGGAGGGCGACGCCGCCCGGCGCACCCGCCGCCAGATGGCCACCCTCGTCACCCCCGCACCGGGCCCCGCGACGGCGGACCAGCTGTCCGACAAGCCTGAGCGCACGCTCTACGACTGCCGCCACGGCACGCAGCTGCCGGGCTTCAAGGTCCGCGGCGAGGGCGAGGAGCCGACGAGGGACGCGAGCGTCAACCGCGCGTTCGCGGGACTCGGCGCCACCTTCGAACTGCTGCTCACGGCGTACGGCCGCCATTCGATCGACGGCAACGGGCTGCCGCTGATCGGCTCCGTCCACTACGACGAGAAGTACAACAACGCCTTCTTCGACGGCGAGCAGATGGTCTTCGGCGACGGGGACGGGGAGATCTTCCTCGACTTCACCGTCGCCATCGATGTGATCGCCCACGAGCTGACGCACGGGCTGACCCAGCACACGGCCAACCTGAGCTATTTCGGCCAGTCCGGCGCGCTCAACGAGTCCATGTCGGACGTCTTCGGTTCCCTGGTGAAGCAGTACTCACTGGGCCAGACCGCCGACCAGGCGGACTGGCTGATCGGTGCAGGTCTGCTGGCCCCACGGGTGCAGGGCGAGGCGCTGCGCTCGATGAAGGCGCCCGGGTCGGCGTACGACGACGACGTGCTCGGCAAGGACCCGCAGCCCGCGTCGATGGAGGACTACATCCA
Source organism: Streptomyces sp. NBC_00873 (assembly GCF_045207415.1). Classification (NCBI taxonomy): domain Bacteria; kingdom Bacillati; phylum Actinomycetota; class Actinomycetes; order Kitasatosporales; family Streptomycetaceae; genus Streptomyces; species Streptomyces sp. NBC_00873. The sequence goes on along the minus strand of NZ_CP108803.1, from coordinate 6,301,860 downwards.
CACCACCGAGGACAATGGCGGTGTACACCTCAACTCCGGCATCCCGAACCGTGCCTTCTACCTGTTGGCCACGGCACTCGGCGGCAACGCGTGGGAGCGGGCGGGACAGCTCTGGTTCGACGTCCTCACGGGCCGCCGCCTGGCCGCGGACGCGGAGTTCACGGACTTCGCCCGCCTGACGGTCGAGGCGGCAAGGGACCGCTTCGGCGAGGGCGACGAGTTGGAAGCGGTACGGAAGGCATGGTCGGAGGTGGGCGTGCCGTCCGCGTAGGCCCGGTCACGGTTCCTGTCCTCGATCGCCGGAGCCCGGCCAAGAACAAGCCCCTCCGGCGATTGAGGAGCGGGATCCGGGGCAGAGCCCCGGAAACAACCTGAGAGGAGTCGAACCATGCGGATCCAGGTCACCCGCACCGGCGGCTTCACCGGCATCGCCCGCCACCGCGAGATCGACACCTCGGACCTCACCGACGCAGCGGAGTGGGAAGCCCTGGCCGAATCCGCACTCGCGGCGGGCCGCGGCACCGCACCGCCCGGGGTACCGGACGGCTTCCGGTACCGGATCACGGTCGACGACCGCACCGCGCACTGCGCGGATCCGCACCTGACCGACGCCCAGCGCGCACTGATCTCACGCGTCCTCAAGGAGGGCGCGTGAGATCAGCGCACAGCTGACCCGTCTCAGAACCCCGGCTTGCGCAGCCGCTTCGAAAACACCCCCACGGCCACCCTCGCACCGTTCCTGGGCAGTGAGCAGGAGTGAGTCCCGGCTCACCGGTACGCCCCGAACGGTCTTGGGCGCACTGGTACTCCGCTTTCGCGTCCCGGTCGGCGACGCATATCCCGTATGCGGTCCGTCCCGGGCGGGCGGAATTCCTACGACCTGGCCATATGGGTGTGGCCAGAGGCGACGGGGAGGCCCCGAACCATCTCGCTGGTGACACGGGGGCCCCGACTGCTGACGCCACACCCGGCGTCCCAGATCGCACCGAGAACGCTACGCACACCCCGCCGGGCATACCCGCAGCTCGTCACACCGTTCACCCCATCGTGTCCACGTTCACCAAAACGACGTGCGCGCCCAGCAGTTGTGAGCCCCTCGACCTCAGGGGTCTCAACGGCTTCGGGCGGCTGCGCCGGCCTCCGGCCGCCGGACTCCGCCGGCGCTCAGAACCCCAGCTTGCGCAGCTGCTTCGGATCACGCTGCCAGTCCTTGGCGACCTTCACGTGCAGGTCCAGGAAGACCGGCGTGCCGAGCAGCGCCTCGATGTGCTTGCGCGACTTCGTGCCGACCTCTTTCAGCCGCTTGCCCTTCGGGCCGATGATGATGCCCTTCTGGCTGGGCCGCTCGATGTACACGTTCGCGTGGATGTCGAGCAGCGGCTTGTCCGCGGGCCGGTCCTCGCGCGGCAGCATCTCCTCGACGACGACCGCGATCGAGTGCGGCAGCTCGTCGCGTACGCCTTCGAGCGCGGCCTCCCGGATCAGCTCCGCGACCATCACCATCTCGGGCTCGTCTGTGAGGTCGCCCTCCGGGTAGAGCGCCGGGCTCTCGGGGAGCAGCGGCGCGATCAGGTCAGCGAGAAGGTCGACCTGGCTGTCCTTCACCGCGGAGACCGGAATGATCTCTGCCCATTCGAAGCCGAGCTCCTCGCCGAGACGGGAGACGGCGATCAGCTGTTCGGCTAGCTGCTTGGAGTCGACCAGGTCGGTCTTGGTGATGATCGCGATCTTCGGGGTCTTCTTGATGCCCGCGAGTTCCTTGACGATGAACTTGTCGCCGGGGCCGAGCTTCTGGTCGGCGGGCAAGCAGAAACCGATGACGTCGACCTCGGCCCAGGTGGTCCGCACGACGTCGTTCAGCCGCTCGCCGAGCAGCGTGCGCGGCTTGTGGAGGCCGGGGGTGTCGACCAGGATCAGCTGTGCGTCCTCGCGGTGCACGATGCCGCGCACCGTGTGGCGGGTCGTCTGGGGCCGGTTGGAGGTGATCGCCACCTTCTGGCCGACCAGAGCGTTCGTAAGGGTGGACTTGCCCGCGTTGGGGCGGCCCACGAAGCAGGCGAAGCCGGCCCGGTGGGGGGCGTTGTTCTCAGCCTGCTGCGCAGCAGCTTCTGGGTTCGGTCGAGCGCTCATGGCGCCCATTGTCCCCGATCCCGGCGGCCCCGCCGCACAGCGGGCGGCCTGCTGTCGTCTCAGGCCCTACGGATGCGGCTCCGCCGGGCCCGTATCCACATCCCCGTACCGCCGCCGACGATCACCAGCAGGACCGCGGCCATCAGCCAGGGCAATGCGATGTACCGGGCGGCGGCGGACTCGTGGGTGTCGCGGGCGCTCGCGGTCAGTTCGATCTCGCCCCATTCCAGCTGCGGCGCGTCGGCCCACTGCTCGGTCAGCCGGACCTCCTGGCGGGGCAGCAGCTCGGACGGGATCTTCTTCAGGTCGCGGGCGAGCAGGGTACGGCCGAAGAGCCCCTGGGCCTTGAGGGCGACCTTGGGGTTGAGGGTGACGTTCCCGCGGTTGTGGAGGGTGTACGAGATGACGGCCCGGCTCTTTCCGGTGCCCGGGACGAGCGGCTGGGTGTGCTCGATGGTGACATCGTCGACGGACAGCGCGGGCATCGCCGGCCCGTTCACCCGGAGACAGATCCGGGCGCCGACCGCTTTCCGGATGCCGACGGCGACGGCTCCCCGGTCGGCGGGGGCGATGCGCTCGTCGAGGGCGACGAGGGCGCCCGGGTGGTCGCCGGGCTCGGCGGTCTCCGGGAGGGTGACGGTGACCGGCACGGTGACGGAGCCGTGCGGTTTGACGGTGACCTTGTCGCGGCCGGTCCTCACCCAGGCGCCGACGGAACGCTGCTTCTCGTCCGGGGAGCGGACGGCGAACCCGCCGTCGCGTTCGGTGTTGTAGGTGTCGGCGGCATACAGCCGGAAGGTCAGCGGCTCGGCGGTCTTGTTGGTGACGGTGACCTTGTCGGTGAGGGTGGCACCGGGGTCGGCGGAGAGATAGAAGTACGGGCGCTGCCCGAGCTTCGTGGTGGCCGGGTAGACGGACCAGCTGCCGTTGTCGGCGGCATGGCCCGCGGGTGCGCCGGCCAGCAGCAGAACGGCGGCCAGGAGGAGTACGTACAGCTTGCGCACGGTGCGGAACCCCCAGGGTGCTCGGTACGGACGGGGTGGGCCGGCCGGGTTCGCCGCCCGACCCACCGGTCAGTCGGGGACCGACGCTCAGGTGAGGGTGAGCGTCAGCACGCCGGAGTACGTGCCGGTCGCGGTGTACGCCGGTACGTCCAGGGCAAGCCGGGCGTCGACGGTGAACTCACCGCCGGTGAACGCCCCGTTCGGGGTGGACGCCAGGGTGGCGCCCGCGCTGCCGACCGAACCCTCGGAACCTGCGGCGCAGGTGCTCGGGCTGCCGGGCTTTGTCGCGCAGACCGGGGTCCAGCTGAGCGCGGAGGCGCCGATCGTCGCACCGCCGGGGCCGCTGAAGTCGGTGACCTTGCCGGTCAGGGACCAGCCCGCGGGGCCGCCGCGGAAGTCCTTGACCGTCACCGTCTGCAGGGAGCCGCGGGAGGCGCCGCCCGTGCCGAAGTCGACCGCCGACATCTCGACGGTGTCGTCGGCCTGGGCCATGGACAGGGTGCCCGCCTTGACGGACGAGGTGAGTCGCTGGCTGTCGCCGGGGATCTCCCCGCCGCCACCGGTGACGGTGTATGCCTGCGGGCCCGCGCCCTTGTCGGCGTCCCAGCCGGAGCCCTCGTACGCGACGATGCCGGTGGTCGCCGGAATGCACCGACTGATGGGCCATCAGGTGCTGTCAAGATCCCTGCTCCCCAGGGATCCTGACGACATCCGAGGTCAGCCGGCCGTCACACTGACCCGCACCGCGCCGTCCGGTCCGGCCAGCAGCACCGGGGTCTGCGGCCCGCCCAGGTCCCGCACCGCCGCGCGGTCCGCGTCCGACGGGGTCTCCGCCTCGGAGACGATCGCGGCCGCCTCCAGAGAAGTGGCGCCGCTGGCCACCGCCATCGCGACGGCGGTCTGCAGGGCGCTCAGCTTCAGCGACTCCAGCTGTACGGTGCCCGCGACATACGTACGTCCGGTCTCGTCCCGTACGGCCGCGCCCTCCGGCACACCGTTGCGGGCGCGGGCGCTGCGCGCCAGCGTGACGATCTTGCGGTCCTCGGGGCCGAGTTCGGTGCTCTCAGTCATGTGCCGAGCATACGAAGCGGACGGCCGGGACCGGCACGCGGGCGGTCACCTTGTCACCCGGCGGGTCCGGCGCGGCGCCCCGGACCTCGGGCCCGCTCTACCCCCGGTCCAGCCGCAGCCGCTCCGCCCGCGGCAACCCCGACACCACCAAGTCGTACGAGTCCTCGATCAGCTCCCGCAGCAGCCGCCCCGGCACTCCCGGCACCGTCACCGTGTTCCAGTGCCGTTTGTTCATGTGCCACCCCGGGGCGATCGCCGCGTGCTCCTCCCGCAGCCGCACCGCGTCATCCGGATCGCACTTCAGATTGACCGTGAGCGGCCGTGCGTCCAGCGTGCTGAGCGCGAACATCTTGCCGAGCACCTTGAACACCGAGGTCTCCGGTCCGAACGGAAACTCCTCGACGCTCGCGTTGAACTCCAGGCAGAACGCCCTCAACTCCTGCGGAGTCATTCCGCTGCCGCCTCCTCCGGCACCACCGGCTCCACCAGTACCGTGACGATCTTGTTCCGGCGCCCCGCCGGGGACTCCGCGGTCAGCCGCAGCCGACGCCCGTCAGGCAGATCGACGACCGCGGAAGCCCCGGCGATCGGCACCCGGCCGAGCGCCTTCGCCAGGAGTCCGCCGACCGTCTCCACGTCCTCGTCGTCGAAGGCGCCGACCCCGAACAGCTCGCCCAGGTCGCCGATGTCGAGCCGGGCGGTCACCCGGAAGCGGCCGTTCTCCAGCTCCTGGACGGGCGGGAGCTCACGGTCGTACTCGTCGGTGATCTCACCGACGATCTCTTCCAGGATGTCCTCGATCGTGACGATGCCCGCCGTGCCGCCGTACTCGTCGATGACGACAGCGACATGGCTGCGTTCCTGCTGCATCTCGCGCAGCAGATCACCGGCGTTCTTGGTGTCCGGCACGAACGCCGCAGGACGCATCGCCGTGGAGACCGGATCGGCCTCCGACTCCCGGTTGATGTGCGTCTTGCGGACCAGGTCCTTGAGGTAGACCATCCCGACGATGTCGTCCTCGTTCTCCCCGGTGACCGGGATCCGGGAGAACCCGGAGCGCAGGGCCAGGGTCAGCGCCTGCCGGATCGTCTTGGACCGCTCGATGCAGACCAGGTCCGTCCGCGGCACCATCACCTCGCGCACCAGCGTGTCGCCGAGCTCGAAGACGGAGTGCACCATGCGCCGCTCCTCGTCCTCGATCAGCGACTCCTGCTCGGCGAGGTCGACCATCGCCCGCAGTTCCGCCTCGCTGGCGAACGGGCCCTTGCGGAACCCCTTGCCGGGGGTGAGCGCGTTGCCGAGGAGGATCAGCAGCTGCGGGATCGGGCCCATGATCCTGGCGAGCGGCAGCAGCACGTACGCCGCCGCCGTCGCCGTGTTCAGCGGGTGCTGCCGCCCGATGGTGCGCGGCGAGACGCCGATGGCGACGTACGACACGAGGACCATCACGCCCATCGCGACGGCCAGCGCCTCCCAGGTCTCCGGGAACTCCTTCAGGCAGGCGTACGTGACGAGCACGCCGGCCGACATCTCGCAGGCGACCCGCACGAGCAGGGCGACATTGAGATAGCGGGTCGGGTCGGCCGCGACCTGTTCCAGCTTGTCGCTGCCACGCCGCCCGGAGCGCACCGCCTCGGCCGCCCGGAAGCTCGACGTGCGGGCGATGCCCGCCTCGGCGCAGGCCGCCAGCCAGCCGAACACGACCAGCAGAACGGCGCCCAGGACGAGGGGGACGCTCACGAGACGGTGGGGGCGGGCGACGGACCGGTCAGTCCGTGCTCGGCGCGCCAGCCGTCCACGATCGCCGCTTGGAGACCGAACATCTCGGTCTTCTCGTCCGGCTCCTCGTGGTCGTACCCCAGCAGATGCAGCACCCCGTGGACGGTGAGGAGCTGGAGCTCCTCGTCCATGGAGTGCCGGGTCTCCGCGTCCTCGCCCTGCTTCTTCGCGACCTCCGGGCAGAGCACGATGTCACCGAGGAGCCCCTGCGGGGGCTCCTCGTCGTCCTTCGCCGGCGGACGCAGTTCGTCCATCGGGAAGGACATGACATCCGTCGGACCCGGCAGGTCCATCCACTGGATGTGGAGCTGCTCCATGGCGTCGGTGTCCACCACGATCACCGAGAGTTCGGAGAGCGGGTGGATCCGCATCCGTGCGAGCGCATAGCGGGCGATGTCGAGGATCGCCTGCTCGTCGACCTCGGTTCCGGACTCGTTGTTGACGTCGATCGACATGGTGCGCTGCGACTACTTCCGTTTGTGGCTGTCTCGGTTGTCGTACTTCTCGTACGCGTCGACGATACGGCCGACCAGCTTGTGCCGGACGACATCCTGGGAGGTGAGCCGGGAGAAGTGCACGTCCGGCACGCCTTCCAGGATGTCCTGGACCTGGCGCAGACCGCTCCTGGTGCCGCTCGGCAGGTCGACCTGGGTGATGTCACCGGTGACGACGATCTTCGAGTCGAAGCCGAGCCGGGTCAGGAACATCTTCATCTGCTCGGCGCTGGTGTTCTGCGCCTCGTCGAGAATGATGAACGCGTCATTGAGGGTCCGTCCGCGCATGTACGCCAGCGGCGCCACCTCGATCGTGCCCGCCGCCATCAGCCGCGGGATCGAGTCGGGGTCGAGCATGTCGTGCAGCGCGTCGTAGAGCGGGCGCAGATACGGATCGATCTTGTCGAAGAGCGTGCCGGGCAGGAACCCGAGCCGCTCGCCCGCCTCGACGGCGGGCCTGGTCAGGATGATCCGGTTGACCTGCTTGGACTGCAGGGCCTGGACCGCCTTCGCCATGGCGAGATACGTCTTGCCGGTACCGGCGGGCCCGATGCTGAAGACGATCGTGTGCTTGTCGATGGCGTCGACGTAGCGCTTCTGATTGAGCGTCTTGGGGCGGATCGTGCGACCGCGGTTGGAGAGGATGTTCTGCGTGAGCACCTCGGCGGGCGTCTCGCCCTGCGGCTCCCCCTGCCCGTTGCCACTCGCCCGGAGCATGGCGATCGACCGTTCCACTGCGTCCTCCGTCATCGGCTGCCCGGTGCGGAGCACGAGCATCATCTCGTCGAACAAGCGCTGAATGAGGGCGACATCTGCTGCGTCACCCGTGGCTCGGATTTCGTTGCCCCGGACATGGATATCGACCGCCGGGAAAGCCGATTCGATCACGCGCAGCAGGGAGTCGCCCGATCCGAGGAGCATCACCATGGGGTGTGCGGCCGGGATCCTGATCTGGGCACGCGCCTGCGGCTGTGTGGGTGTCTGAGTCATGGGCCGGCCCTCAGGCCTGCACATACCTCCCGTTGCAGGGTTCTCGCCGCTCGACAACCTCTGGAACCAAGCCTACGACTCCGCACGGACAACACCGAGGGCTTTTTCGCACACGGTGCGAACATCCGTGCCCGCGTCACGCGGGATGGCGGAAGCCGATCGTCGGTACGGCCCGGCGCAGCGGCCACGGCCGGGCGGCGGCGGGAAGCAGATGCTCCAGGAACGCGTACCGCTGGAGGGCCGCCGGATCCTGCCCGTCGCAGGTGCGGACCCGCTGCCACCAGGCGGCGATCTCCGCCCAGCCCGGCGCCGACAGGGACCCGCCGAACTCCTGGACGGAGAGCGCCGCGGTCAGTCCGGCGAAGGCCAGCCGGTCGGCCAGCGGCCAGTCCGCCAGGGTGCCGGTGACGAATCCGGCGACGAAGACATCGCCCGCGCCGGTCGGGTCGAGGGCCTCGACCTCGATCGCGGGCACCTCGGCGGTGACACCGGTCGCCGCGTCCACCGCGTAGGCACCCTCCGAGCCCAGCGTGACGACGGCGAGCGGCACCCGTTCGGCGAGGGCGCGGGCGGCGGCACGGGGGCAGTCGGTACGGGTGTAGCGCATCGCCTCCTCCGCGTTGGGCAGGAACGCCTGGCAGTGCTGCAGGTCGGGCAGCGCGTCCAGGTCCCAGCGGCCGGTCTCGTCCCAGCCGACGTCGGCGAAGATCCGGGCGCCGTGCCGGGCCGCGACGGCGACCCACGGCTCGCTGCGGCCGGGGGTCAGCGAGGCGACGGCGGCGCGGGCGCGCGGCGGGCAGCGCGGGAAGGCCCGGTCCGCGCGCGAGGGGGCGGCGGGTGGCGGGGCCTCATGTCCGTGCGAGACCATCGTCCGCTCGCCCTCGTACGCCATGGAGACGGTCACCGGTGAGTGCCAGCCGGGGACGGTGTGCGACATCGAGAGGTCGATGCCCTCGCCCTGTTCGAGGGCGTCCCAGCAGTACTCCCCGTAGTGGTCGTCGCCGAACGCGGCGGCGAGCGAGGTGTGCAGTCCGAGCCGGGCCAGCGCAGTGGCCATGTTGGCGACGCCGCCGGGGCTGGAGCCCATGCCGCGCGCCCAGGACTCGGTGCCGCGGACCGGGGCGCTGTCCAGGCCGGTGAAGACGATGTCGAGGAAGACCGTGCCGGTGAGGAACACATCGCAGTCCGGGTCCTGCGGGGCACGCAGCCCGTCCAGTGGGTCGATGCCTGGATTGTCTGTGCTCACCTTGCACTCCCCGGTCGTGGCAGATCCGGCCAGTGTGCCCGATTCGCCCCTGCAACCGGCGGGTCCGCGCCGTCGCACCGGGCGGGCGTGAGCCGGACCGGTGCCTGACGCGCCCCGGGTCCGCGCACACCGACACTGACCTGCGTAAACATGCGCTGTTACCCGCTTCGTAAGGCAGCAAACACCAATGTGACCCAGATCACTCAGGGACGCCTTTCGGTCGGCCGTGCGCACTTGATACAAATTGGCCCGCACGCGCCGTCGCGATCGACACCGACGAGTGCCACGTCCCCCCGCTGTACCCCTCCCCGCCTTCCCTGCCTCCTCCGGCATGTCTTCAGGAACGCCCATGTCCCCGCGCCCTCGCGCCGCGTGGCCCCTGGTCGCCGTGTTCACCGCCGGTTACCTCGCCGCCTATCTGCTCCCCACCATCGTCGGCCGGCTCTCCGCCCATCTGGGCCTCAGCGCGGCCCAGGCGGGTCTGGTCGGCAGCGCGCTCCTGCTGAGTTCGGCCACCGCCGGGTTCACACTGGCGGGCCGTGTCGAGCGGTACGGGTCGCGGAGACCGGCGCGGGCCGGACTCGCGCTGGCCGTGGTGGGCTACGGCTGCGCCGCACTGGCCGGGTCCGTGCCCCTCGTGGTCATGGGCGCGGTGATCGGCGGGCTCGGCTCGGGTACGGCGACGGCAGTGGCCGCGGCCGGTATCGCCGCACAGCGTGATCCGCACCGGACCTCGTCCCTGGGCCTGCTGAGCGTCTCCGCGACCGCGGGCGCCCTCTACCTGACAATCCCTCACCTGACTGGCGGCCACCGGCTGCCGTTCGCCTCGATCGCCCTGGTCGCCCTGCTCGTCTGGCCCGCCACCGCGCGGCTCGGCGGCTCGGCGCCCACCGGTTCGACGGCACCGGTGGGCGGCCGGCTGCCGCACCGCCGCTCCGGTCTGGTGCTGGCGGGCGGCATGCTCGTCTGGTCGATGGCGCAGAACGCCCTATGGGGGGTCAGCAGCCGGATCGGCGTGTCCCAGGCCGGGCTCTCCGAGGTCACCATCGGCGCGGTGTTCGCCGCCGCGCTCGGCGCCGGCCTGCTCGGCGTGATGGGCGCCGGAGTGCTGGGCGCCAGACTCGGCCGGGCCGTCCCGATCGGTCTCGGCACCGTGATCATCGCGGGCAGCATCGTGCTCAGCTCGTCGGCCGCCGGGCTCGGCTCGTTCGCCACCGGTGAGATCACGTGGAACACCGTCTACCCGGTGGTCCTGTCGTATCTGATCGGTCTGGCCGCCTCACTGGATGTACGGGGCCGCTGGGCGGTCCTCGCGGGCTCCGCGTCGTCCGTCGGCGTGGCCTGCGGCCCGGTCCTCGGCAGTGTGCTGTCCGAGACGGCCGGCTACCCGGTGATGGGCCTGATCCTGGGCGCCGTGACCCTGCTGGTCGCCGCCCCGGTCACGGCCGTCGCGCTGCACACCGGCGGCCGTCCGCTGGTGCCCGGTTCGGTCCGCCGCCGAGGTGGCGCTCCCGCGGCGCTGCTCGCCGCGACCACCGGCACGCTGCCCGGCGCGGTGCCCAGGATGGGCGCGCCCGAACAGGCCGTCACGGAGATCAGCATGCCCGCGCTGCGCCGCAGGCGCCTCGGCAGGAACGCGTTCCGGACGGCCGGTCCTTCGGGCGCGGACGGTCAGTCGAACGCGTACGCCTCGACCTCCGACAGGTAGCGCGACCTGCGCTCCTCGTCGTGGTCGAGGAAGGCCGCCTCGAAGGAGTTCCGGGCCAGGGTGCGCAGCTGCTCACGCTCCAGTCCGAGCGCCTCGTGGACGGCATGGAAGGTGTCTCCGACGTATCCGCCGAAGTACGCGGGGTCGTCGGAGTTCACCGTGCAGAGCAGCCCGGCGTCCAGCATCGCCCGCAGCGGGTGCTGCTCCAGGGTGTCGACTGCGCGCAGCCGTACGTTGGACAGCGGGCAGAGGGTGAGCGGCACCCGGTCGGCTGCGAGCCGCTTCACCAGGTCCGGGTCCTCCATGCAGCGCAGTCCGTGGTCGATGCGCTCGACCCCGAGGACGTCGAGCGCCTCCCGGATGTACTCCGGCGGACCCTCCTCCCCGGCGTGTGCGACCTTCCGCAGCCCGAGCGCCCCGGCCGCCTCGTACACCTCACGGAACTTCGCGGGCGGATGCCCGACCTCCGCCGAGTCCAGGCCGACGGCGCTGATCCGGTGCAGGTACGGCTTCGCGGCGTCGAGGGTCTCCAGGGCCGATTCGGCGGACTGGTCGCGCAGGAAACACATGATCAGCTGGGTGGAGATGCCATGGGTCTCCTCGCTGCGGTCGAGCGCCCGGCCTAGTCCTTCGACGACGGTGCCGATCGGGACGCCGCGGGCGGTGTGCGCCTGCGGGTCGAAGAAGATCTCCGCGTGGCGGACGCCCTGGGCGGCCGCGCGGGTGAGGTAGGCGTCGGCGAGCTGCTCGAAGTCCTCCTCGGTGCGCAGGCCGGCCATCAGCGCGTAATAGAGGTCCAGGAAGGACTGCAGATCGTCGAAGAGATAGGCGGTGCGCAGCTCTTCGCTGGTCGCGTACGGCAGCTCCACGCCATTGCGCTCGGCGAGGGCGAAGGCCAGCTCGGGTTCGAGGGTTCCTTCGATGTGGAGGTGGAGTTCTGCCTTGGGGAGTTGCACGGGTTGCTCGCTCACTCTCGCTGCGGGTTATTGCTGCTGTTGATGTCGGCTCGGGACGGGAACGCTGATCAGGTCCTGGGCGATGGTCAGTTCGCTCTCGAACCCTGCGGCGCGGGCCTGGGTGGCGAAGGCGTCCGGATCTCCGTACCGCTGCGAGAAGTGCGTCAGCACGAGATGTCGTACGCCCGCCTCCCGGGCCACCCGGGCCGCCTGTCCGGCGGTGAGATGACCGTGGTCGACGGCGAGCCGTTCGTCCTCGTCGAGGAAGGTCGACTCGATGACCAGCAGGTCGCACCCTTCGGCAAGCCTGTACACGCCGTCGCAGAGCCTCGTGTCCATGATGAACGCGAAGCGCTGGCCGCGCCTGCGCTCGGAGACCTCGTCGAGGCCGACGCCGCCCAGCGAGCCCTCGCGCTGGATCCGTCCGACGTCCGGCCCGCTGATCCCGTGCTCGGCGAGCCGGTCGGGCAGCATGCGCTGCCGGTCGGGCTCGACGAGGCGGTAGCCGTACGACTCGACGGGGTGGGAGAGCCGGTGGGCGTGCAGGGTGTACGCGGCGGTCTCGGCGAGCACCCCGTCGGCCGTGACCGGGGCCTCGGTCAGCTCGACGGATTCGCGGTAGGCGGTCGCGTACCGCAGCCGCTCGAAGAAGCGCTGCCCGCTCGCCGGGTAATGCGCGCTCACCGGGTGCGGAACCTGGTCGAGATTGATGCGCTGGATCACCCCGGCAAGGCCGAGGGAGTGGTCGCCGTGGAAGTGCGTGACGCAGATCCGGTTGATGTCGTGCGCGGCAACACCGGCGCGCAGCATCTGGCGCTGGGTGCCCTCACCGGGGTCGAAGAGGATGCCCTCGCCGTCCCAGCGCAGCAGATAGCCGTTGTGGTTGCGGTGCCGGGTGGGGACCTGGCTGGCGGTGCCGAGGACGACGAGTTCGCGTACGGACATGGGTGCGGAGGCCTGCGATTCGGGTGTTTCGGCGTTAGACCGACCGGCAATTGGGGGGTGGGTGAAGGAGCGGGGCTGGGGTGCGTGCATCGCAAGGCGGAGGATTGAGCCATGGCGAATGGGGCCTCCCCTGCTCGAGCGAAGCCGAGAGCTCGGGGAACATGGTGATGGACGACAACGCCGCGAGGTGCGTGCCCCAGCCCCGTGACGCCGCCCCCCAATTGCCGATCGGTCCTATCCGGGCGGCCACTGCATTCCGCGGCCGCCCAGGATGTGGGCGTGCGCGTGGAAGACGGTCTGCCCGGCACCGGTGCCGGTGTTGAAGACGACCCGGTAGCCGGTGTCGGTGATCTTCTCGTCGGCGGCGACGTTCGCCGCCTCGAGCAGTATGTCGGCGGCGATCTGCGGCTCGGCGGCGGCGAGGGTGGCGGCGTCGCGGTGGTGGACGCGGGGGATGACGAGGATGTGGGTGGGGGCCTGGGGGTTGATGTCGCGGAAGGCGACGGTCGTCTCGGTCTCGCGGACGATGGTTGCCGGGACGTCTCCCGAGACGATCTTGCAGAACAGGCAGTCGGGCTGCGGTTCTCCCGCCATGGCCGGGCTCCTCGGTCGCGTGGTTGATCCGTACACCGGCATGCTATCGGGCGCGGTCGCCCCGCTACCGAAACCGGGGGCGGAGCCCCGGTCCCGGGAACGGGCGGGTAGGGGATCGAGGGCCTTTCTTCCGGATCGGGCCGGATCCGGAAGAAAGGCCCCGGCCCCCTATCCCGGCAGACCCGGTGCCGACTTCGCCGGGCTCTCCGCGAGCCCCTCCAGCGCGATCCGGATCGCCGCGTCCAGCTGCGGATCCCGCCCCGCCGCATGGTCCTGCGGCGCCATCACGACCTCCACATCCGGGTCCACCCCGTGGTTCTCCACACCCCAGCCGTACCCCTCAAGCCAGAACGCGTACTTGGGCTGCGTGACCAGCGTGCCGTCGACCAGCCGGTACCGGCTGTCGATGCCGACCACGCCGCCCCACGTCCGCGTACCGACCACCGGCCCGATCCCGAGCGCCTTGATCGCCGCGTTCACGATGTCGCCGTCCGAGCCGGAGAACTCGTTCGCCACGGCCACCACCGGACCGCGCGGCGCGTCCCCGGGGTAGCTGTACGGCTGCATGCCGCGCGGCAGGTCCCACCCGACGATGCGGCGGGCCAGCTTCTCCACGACCAGCTGCGACGTGTGACCGCCGCGGTTCTCCCGTACGTCCACCACCAGCCCCTCACGGGCCACTTCGACCCGCAGGTCCCGGTGGAGCTGCGCCCAGCCGGAGCCGACCATGTCGGGGACGTGGAGGTAGCCGAGGCGTCCGCCGGACTGCTCGTGCACGTACGCCCGCCGGTCCGCCACCCACGCGTGGTACCGCAGCGCCTCCTCGTCCGCGGTCGGCACGACGACCACATGACGCAGGTTGCCGCCGTCCGCCGGCGAGACGGTCAGCTCGACCGGCTTGCCCGCCGAGCCGGTGAGCAGCGGCCCTGGCCCGGTCAGGGGGTCGATCTCCTGCCCGTCGACGGCGAGGATCGCGTCCCCGGCGCGGACCGCGACGCCGGGCGCGGCGAGCGGCGAGCGGGCTGCCGGGTCGGACGTCTCGGACGGCAGGATCCGGTCGATACGCCAATGGCCTTCGTCCGTGCGGGAGATGTCGGCCCCGAGCAGCCCCTGCAGGCTCGCGTCGTCGTGCCGGCCGCCCGGCGGCGTCACATACGCGTGCGAGGTGCCGAGTTCCCCCTGCACCTCCCAGAGCAGGTCGACGAGGTCGTCATGGGTGGCGACGCGCGCCAGCACCGGCCGGTAGCGGCCGAGGACGCCGTCCCAGTCGACGCCGCCCATGTCGGGCCGCCAGAAGTTGTCGCGCATGATGCGGCCGGCCTCGTCGTACATCTGGCGCCATTCGGCGGCCGGTTCGACGGTCCGGCGGATCCGGGAGAGGTCGACGGTGATGCTGTTGTCGCTGCCGCCGTCGTGGTCGTCGTCGGAGCCTGCCGGGACACGGCTGTCGGCGGGTACGACGCGCAGCTTGCCCCGGGTGTGCAGGACCAGCCGCTTGCCGTCGCCGCTGACGGCGAACCGGCTGACGTCGGAGGCGAGTTCGTCGCTGTGCAGCTTCTCCAGGTCGTACCGCTCCAGGACGGTCTCCGGTCCCCGGGAGTCCGGCGTCGCCGCTGCCGTACCGAGCACGCCCGTCACCGGGTGCCGCAGCCACAGCAGTCCGTCCTTCGCCGCGCGCAGCGAGGAGTAGCGGGCGGCCTCAACGGGCAGCGGCACGATCCGGTCGGCGAGCCCGTCGAGGTCGATCCGGGTGACGGGCAGCGCGGTGGGGTTGTCCTGGTCGCCGTCGCCGGAGCTCTTCTCCTTCTCGGTCGGGCGGCCGTGGCGCTGCGGCCCGAACGGGGAGGGCGTGGTGGCGGCGAGCGTCAGCAGGTGCGGGCGGCAGGCGCCGACGAAGGCCAGGTCGAAGACGTGCGCGTCGTAGACCGGGTCGAAGGCCCGCTCGGAGAGGAACGCGAGGTGCTTGCCGTCGACGGTGAACGCGGGGGCGTAGTCCCGGAAGCGGAGCGGCGTGGCCTCGGCGACCGACAGATCGGCGAGGTGCGCGAGCTTGAGCTGTCTCAGCGGCGCGGGCCCGGGGTGGGACCAGGCGAGCCATGCCGAGTCCGGCGAGAAGACGAGTCCGGAGGCGTCGCCGTGTTCGCTGCGGTCGACCTCGTGGACCTCGCCGCTCTCCCGGTCGACGATCAGGATCCGGCCGTCGTGCGAGGCGACGGCGAACCGGCTGCCGTCGGCGGCCGCCGCCAGGTCGAGCACCCTGCCGAGCCGGCCGGCGGCCAGTCGGCGCGGTGCGGTGCCCGGAGCGGTTCCGATGGCGGGTACGCACTCCAGGGCGTCGTCGCCCTCCGCGTCGGTGACCCAGACGACGTGCTGATCGCCGTCGGCCTGGAAGGTACGGGGCAGTCTGGCCCGCACCCCGGGTTCGACGGCCAGGGCGCGGGCCGGGCCCTCACGGTGGGTGACCCAGTGGACTGCGCCGCGCGTCCCGACGGCACTGCCGCGGCCGGTACGGTCCGGGGACGCCGAGTCGAGGTGGCTCCCGGCGTGCACCGAGTGCGGCTGGAGGTCGGCGCGCTGGCCGCCGAGGCGGATGTCGAGACGCCGGGGTCCGGCGCCTTCCAGGTCGTCGAGCAGCCACAGCTCACCGGCCGAGGCGTAGCTGACGCGGGTGCCGTCGGTCGTCGCGTGGCGGGCGTAGAAGCCCTCGGCCTCGGTGTGCCGACGCAGGTCGGAGCCGTCGGGGAGCGAGGAGTAGAGCGCGCCGACGCCTTCGTGGTCGGAGAGGAAGGCGAGACGGTCGCCGACCCACATCGGGCATTCGATGTTGCCGTCGAGGCCCTCGTGGATCCGTACGAAGTCCGGGACGCCGTGCGGCCCCTGGCCTTCCCCGGGTGCTTGCGCGAGCCACAACTTGCCTGCCGTGCCGCCCCGGTAGCGCTTCCAGGTGGCGGCCTCGCGCCCCATGGTGGCGGAGAGCAGCAGGACCCGTCCGCCGGGTCCGTACGCGAGGGAGCCGACCGGTCCGTACGGCAGGGTCCGCGCGGGCCCGCCGTCGATCGGGACGGCCCGGGCCCAGCTGCGGCGCAGCGACACCTGCCCCTGGGTGCTGGTGACCAGGACGTCGCCCTCGGGGGTCCAGCCGCGTACGGTGGTCCGCGCGTCGCCCCAGTAGGTCAGCCGCTTCGAAGGGCCTCCGTCGACGGGGGCGAGGTGCACCTCGGGGGCGCCGTCCCGGGTGGATGTCCAGGCGACGTGGGTGCTGTCGGGCGATATGCGTGGCTGGCGGACGGGCCGGTTGTCGGCGCTGACCCGCCAGGCCCGGCCGCCGTCGAGCGGCGCGAGCCAGACATCGTCCTCGGCGGTGAAGGCGATCAATTCGCCCTGGACATGGGGGTACCGGAGATAGGCAGGCTGTGTCACATCGATCACCCTAGGCTGCGGTCGTGCTCCGGGGAACGGGGTTGGCCGGAGTCCGCCGCCCGTCCGCGTGTCGGACGCACTCACTTGCCCTGCGGATATCCGGTCACCGTGACGGTCACCGTGACGGTCGGCCGGGCACGGCCGCCACCGCCGTTTCCACCGCCCGTCGGCGGTGTCACGCGGCTGGTCGAGGGGGCGGCGTCACAGTTGCCGAGCGCATCGGCCCGCAGGACGGTCCTGCCATCGACCTTCCCGGTCAAGTCCCCCCGTACACAAAGCCCGTTGACCTCCCTCGTGACCTTGCCGACGAGCGTGACGTCCTTGCCGCCCGCGGTCCGGCCGCGGCAGTCGACGTGCGCCACCTGCCGCACGGACGCGGAGGGCGAGGTCGAGGACGGCGTCGTACCGCCGCCCTCGACCTCGGCCGTGCAGTTCAACCACTGCACATCGACCCCTTTGCGCTCCAGCGCCCCGGTGCCGGTCCGGTCGGTGGTCAGGGCGACGGACGCGGAGTTCAGCCCGTCGATCGGCTCACAGGCGACGGCCCCCGCAACCGCCGTACCGACGAGGCACAGTACGGCCGGAATTCGATGGGTCCGGCCGCGACCCCATGGACTCAATGCCCTCAATGTCCCCATACGTGGCAGGGTCCCACCACTCCCCCGCGGTGCGGTAGACCGCTTGCAGCCACACCGGACATCCTGTATACGGCGGTTACGCCCAGCGGCCGGTGCGCCCCAGCAGCAGTGCCGTCGCCGCGGTGCCCGCCGTCGAGGTGCGCAGGACGCTCCTGCCGAGCCGGCAGGTCCGGGCGCCCGCCTCGGCGAAGGCCGCCAGTTCCTCGGGCGACACACCGCCCTCGGGGCCCACGACCAGGACGATCTCGCCCCCTGCGGGCAGTCCGACGGTGGCCAGCGGCTCGCTGCCGTACCCCCGGTCCTCGTGCAGGACGGCTGCGAAGTCGGCTGTGGCCAGAAGTGCGGCAACCTGTTTGGTCGTCAGTGCGTCCGCCACCTCCGGGAATCGCACCCGGCGCGACTGCTTGCCCGCCTCGCGGGCCGTGTTCCGCCACTTCGCGAGGGCCTTGAGACCGCGGTCGCCCTTCCACTGGGTGATGCAGCGCGAAGCCTGCCACGGCACGATCGCGTCGACGCCCGTCTCCGTCATCGTCTCGACGGCGACCTCGCCTCGGTCGCCCTTGGGGAGTGCCTGGACCACGGTGATGCGGGGTGTGGGCCGGGGCTCCTCGTGAACCGTGCAGAGGTCCGTCACCACCAGCCGGTCCTTGCCCTCGGCGGCCCGCACGACCCCTTCCGTCCACCGGCCGTGCCCGTCCGTCAGGACGACGTCCTCACCGGCCTGCAGCCGCTTGACCGAAACGGCGTGCCGCCCCTCGGGACCGTCCAGGACGAACTCGGGCCCGGCGGGGACCTGTTCGACGACGAAGACCGGTGCGGTCACTGCGTGCTCCTTGTGCTCAGTGCCGTGCGTGCGGCGTCCAGCTCTTCGGCGAGCAGCTCGACCAGCCGGCCGGCCGGCAGCTCGCGTGCCATGCGGTGGCCCTGGCCCGCCCACAGGGCCATGCCCTGCGCGTCCCCGGCCTTGGCCGCGGCCTTGCGCAGCCCGCTGGTGACATGGTGCACCTGCGGGTAGGCGGCGGGGGCGTACGGTCCGTGCTCGCGCACGAAGCGGTTGACGAGGCCGCGGGCGGGGCGCCCGGAGAACGCCCGGGTCAGGGCCGTCCGTACGAACAGCGGGTTGGTCAGCGCCTGCTTGTGCAGCAGATGGGCGCCG
The DNA here is from genome assembly GCF_045207415.1 of Streptomyces sp. NBC_00873. Lineage (NCBI taxonomy): Bacteria > Bacillati > Actinomycetota > Actinomycetes > Kitasatosporales > Streptomycetaceae > Streptomyces > Streptomyces sp. NBC_00873. The sequence continues at coordinate 6,283,729 of NZ_CP108803.1, read as the reverse complement.
GACTCGGGGCAGACCAGGAACGCCGTGCCGAGCTGCGCCGCCTCCGCGCCCGCCGCGACGACCGCCGCGATCTGGGAGCCGCGCATGATGCCGCCGGACGCGATGAGCGGCAGCTGGACGGTCTCACGGACCTGGGCCACCAGGGAGAGCAGCCCGATGCCGGTGTCGTCGGTCTGCGGGTCGTCGCGGTGGGTGGACCGATGGCCGCCCGCCTCGGCGCCCTGGACACAGATCGCGTCTGCGCCCGCCGACTCGGCGGCCTGGGCCTCCTCGGGCGAGGTGACCGTCACGACGGTGTACGAACCGACTCCGGCGAGCGCGTCGAGGGCGTCGCGGGTGGGGCAGCCGAACGTGAAGGAGACCACCGGAACGGGGTCTTCCAGGAGAATCGCGAGCTTGGCCTCGTAGCCGTCGTCACCGCTGGAGTCCGGGTCGCCGAGCGGGGTCTCGTACCAGGCGGCCTCACCGGCGAGCTGGTGCCGGTACACCTCGACGGCGCTCGGGTCGGCGAGGTTCGGCTGCGGCATGAAGAGGTTGACGCCGAACGGCTGACCGGTCATTCTGCGCAGCTGTTTGATCTCGTTGTACATGCCGTCCACCGTCTTGTACCCGGCGGCCAGAAAGCCGAGCCCACCGGCTTCGGCAACGGCCGACACGAGCTGTGGACGGGACACACCGCCCGCCATCGGGGCCTGGACGACCGGATACCGGCAGAGATCGGTCAACGCGGATGACATGACCGCATCGTGTCACGTCCGGTGCACCCTGCCGAATCAGCCACGGCATGGCCGGAGCGGTATACGCGGAACGCGGCAGCGCCCGCCGGTCCGGGGACGGGCGGGCGCTGCGGCGCAAGGGAACATCGGGGTGTGAACGGTCCTCAGCGGCCGTTGAACGCATCCTTCAGGCGGGAGAAGAGTCCCTGTTGCCCTGGCTGGAACTGACCGGTGGGCCGCTCCTCGCCACGCAGCTTCGCCAGCTCCCGCAGCAGTCGCTCCTGCTCCGGGTCCAGCTTCGACGGGGTCGTCACCTCGACGTGCACGATCAGGTCGCCGCGCCCGCCGCCCCGCAGATGCGTGATGCCGCGGCCGTGCAGCGGGACCGACTGGCCGGACTGGGTGCCCGGCCGGATGTCGACCTCCTCCAGGCCGTCGAGCGTCTCCAGCGGCACCTTCGTGCCGAGCGCGCCCGCCGTCATGGGGATGGTGACCGTGCAGTGCAGATCGTCGCCGCGCCGCTGGAACACCTGGTGCGGCAGCTCATGGATCTCGACGTACAGGTCGCCGGCCGGGCCGCCGCCGGGGCCGACCTCGCCCTCGCCCGCGAGCTGGATGCGGGTGCCGTTGTCGACACCGGCGGGGATCTTCACGGTGAGCGTGCGCCGCGAACGGATGCGGCCGTCACCGGCGCACTCCGGGCACGGGGTCGGCACGACCGTACCGAAGCCCTGGCACTGCGGGCAGGGCCGTGAGGTCATGACCTGGCCGAGGAACGACCGGGTGACCTGGGAGACCTCGCCGCGGCCGCGGCACATGTCACAGGTCTGGGCGGAGGTGCCGGGCGCAGCGCCCTCGCCGTTGCAGGTCGTACAGACGACGGCCGTGTCGACCTGGATGTCCTTGGTGGTGCCGAACGCCGCCTCGGCGAGATCGATCTCCAGCCGGATCATCGCGTCCTGGCCGCGCCGGGTGCGCGACCGCGGTCCGCGCTGCGACGCCGTGCCGAAGAACGCGTCCATGATGTCGGAGAAGTTGCCGAAGCCACCCTGTCCGAATCCACCCGCGCCACCGCCGCCGGAGGCGGACAGCGGGTCGCCGCCTAGGTCGTAGACCTGCTTCTTCTGCGGGTCCGACAACACCTCGTAGGCGGCGTTGATCTCCTTGAACCGCTCCTGGGTCTTCGGATCGGGGTTGACGTCCGGATGCAGCTCGCGTGCGAGCCGCCGGAAGGCCTTCTTGATCTCGTCCTGAGATGCGTCGCGGCGCACGCCGAGAACGGCGTAGTAGTCCGTGGCCACTTACGACTCCGCCAGGATCTGTCCGACGTAACGTGCCACTGCGCGTACCGCTCCCATCGTTCCGGGGTAGTCCATGCGGGTCGGTCCGACCACGCCGAGTTTGGCGACTGCCTCGTCGCCCGAACCGTAGCCGACCGCGACGACGGACGTGGAGTTGAGCCCCTCGTGGGCGTTCTCGTGCCCGATACGTACGGTCATGCCCGAGTCCTTGGCCTCGCCGAGCAGCTTCAGCAGCACGACCTGCTCCTCCAGTGCCTCCAGCACCGGCCGGATCATCAGAGGGAAGTCGTGCCCGAAGCGGGTGAGGTTGGAGGTGCCGCCGATCATCAGCCGCTCCTCCGTCTCCTCGACGAGGGTTTCGAGCAGGGTGGAGAGCACGGTGGACACGGTTCCCCGGTCCTCGCCCTCGAAGGATTCCGGCAGGTCCTGCACCAGCTGCGGGACGTCCGAGAACCGGCGTCCCACGACCCGGCTGTTGAGCCGGGCCCGCAGATCGGCGAGAGATGTCTCACCGAACGGCGCGGGACAGTCGATCATGCGCTGTTCGACCCGGCCGGTGTCCGTGATCAGCACGAGCATCAGCCGGGCGGGTGCCAGCGACAGCAGTTCCACATGCCGCACCGTGGACCGGGTCAGCGAGGGGTACTGCACGACGGCGACCTGCCGGGTCAACTGCGCGAGCAACCGTACGGTGCGGCCCACGACGTCGTCGAGGTCGACCGCGCCGTCGAGGAAGTTCTGGATGGCCCTGCGCTCCGGCGACGACAGGGGCTTGACCCCTGCGAGCTTGTCGACGAAGAGCCGGTAGCCCTTGTCCGTCGGGATGCGACCCGCGCTGGTGTGGGGCTGGGCGATGAAACCCTCGTCCTCCAGCACAGCCATGTCGTTGCGGACGGTGGCCGGGGAGACCCCCAGCTTGTGCCGCTCGGTGAGCGCCTTGGAGCCGACGGGCTCCTCGGTGCCGACATAGTCCTGGACGATGGCGCGCAGCACTTCGAGTCTGCGTTCGCTGAGCATGGCGCACACCTCCAGCTGTGTTTCCTCGGTGGTTCTGGTCGATCTCCGGTGATTCCTGGCACTCGATGCGTACGAGTGCCAGCGATCCCCCGCCAGTGTACGGCGGCCGGGTGGGGCCCTAGCAAGGGCGACCGGCCACGCTACCCCGAGACTGTGCAGGTCGTTTGCCGATAGCGTCTCCGCATGGACGCGTCTTGGGAAGAGTTCGGCTGGGAGCGACTGGGCAACGGTGTGGGCCGTCGGAGGCTCCCCGGGTGGGATGCCACGGTGGCACTGGTCGTCGGAGCGGAGGCGGCCCTGCTCTTCGACACGGGATCGACGCTGCGCGAAGGGGTGGAGATACGGACCCAGGTGCAGGCCATGACCGGCCGGAGGGTGACGCATATCGCACTCAGTCACCCTCATTTCGACCATGTGCTCGGCACCGCGGCATTCGCCGGGGCGGAGGTGTACGGCGCGATCGGTACGGCCGCTCTGCTCACCGGCAGCGCGGACGAGCTGTACGCCGACGCGGTACGCCACGGGGTGTCCGAGGAGGACGCGGCGCAGGCGGCGGACGTCCTGGTGGCGCCGCACCACCAGGTGTGCGGCGAATGGACGCTCGACCTGGGTGGCGGCCGTCAGGTGCTGCTGGCGAACGTGGGCCCCGCCCACAGCGGCCACGACCTCGTCGCTCTCGTGCCCGACTCCCCGGCCGTGGTCCTCTGCGGCGACCTGGTCGAGGAATCGGGCGAACCGCAGGCGGGCCCGGACGCGATCCCGTCGCGCTGGCCGGCCGCGCTGGACCGGCTGCTGGCGCTGGGCGGCGAGGACGCGGTGTATGTACCGGGGCACGGGGCCGTCGTGAACGCGGCGTTCGTACGGGCACAACGTGACCGGCTGTCCGCCGCCTTCGGCGTGTCGTGACCGGTTCCCGTCCTATCGTCGTCCGATGCGCAGCTACCACCCGGACCTGACCCCGCCCTGGAAGAAGTCCGCTCCCGTCCCCGAGGTCCCCGCCGAGCCCGATCTGGTCGTGGAGGAGGTCTCCACCGGCTTCTGCGGTGCGGTGATCCGCTGCGAGAAGACGGCGCAGGGCCCGACGGTGACCCTGGAGGACCGATTCGGCAAGCACCGGGTGTTCCCGATGGAACCGCGCGGCTTCCTGCTGGAGGGCCGCGTCATCACTCTCGTACGCCCCTCGGCGGCCGGCCCGGCCCGCCCCGCCCGCACGGCCTCCGGTTCTGTGGCGGTCCCCGGGGCGCGGGCCCGGGTGGCGCGGGCGGGCCGGATCTACGTGGAGGGCCGGCACGACGCGGAGTTGGTCGAACGGGTCTGGGGCGACGACCTGCGCATCGAGGGCGTGGTGGTGGAGTACCTGGAAGGCATCGACGACCTCCCGTCCATCGTCCGCTCGTTCGCCCCCGGCCCGGATGCGCGACTGGGCGTCCTGGTCGACCACCTGGTCCCCGGCTCCAAGGAGTCGAGAATCGCGGCCGATGTCACCGATGCGAACGTGCTGGTGGTGGGCCACCCGTACATCGACATCTGGGAGGCGGTGAAGCCGGCGTCGGTGGGCATCGGCTCCTGGCCGGTGGTGCCCCGCGGCCTGGACTGGAAGACGGGCGTGTGCCGGTCACTGGGCTGGCCGGAGAACACGGGCGCGGCGTGGCAGCGCATCCTGTCGACGGTCCGCTCGTACAAGGATCTGGAGCCGGCACTGCTGGGCTCGGTTGAACACCTGATCGACTTCGTGACGGCGCCGGCCTAGTGCCCCTCCCGGCAAACTCTGCCCCGTCGCACCGCCCGGCACACCCGCTTCCCGATCGAAGGCAGCCCGACAGCCTCTCAGTCCACCAGGTCCCTGACCACCGCATCCGCGAGCAACCGACCCCGCAGAGTCAGCACCGCCCGTCCCTCCGCATAAGGCGCCGCCTCCAGCAGCCCGTCCTCCACCGCGCGCCCCGCCGCTGCCAGTCCGGCGGGCGCCAGCAGCGACAGCGGACACCCGTCGACCAGCCGCAGCTCCAGCAGAATCCGCTCGACCCGCCGGTCCTCCGCCGACAGGATCTCCCGTCCCGCGCCCGGTGACCGCCCCTCCGCGAGCGCCTGCGCGTACGCGCCGGGATGCTTCACGTTCCACCAGCGCACCCCGCCCACATGGCTGTGCGCCCCCGGCCCGGCCCCCCACCAGTCGGCGCCCCGCCAGTACAGCTCGTTGTGCAGGCACCGCCCGTCCACCGTCCGGGCCCAGTTCGACACCTCGTACCAGGAGAAGCCCGCCGCGGCCATGGCCTCGTCGGCGATCAGATACCGGTCGGCGTGTACGTCGTCGTCCGTCATCGGAACCTCGCCGCGCCGGATCCGCCGCGCCAGCTGCGTGCCCTCCTCGACGATCAGCGCGTACGCGGACACATGGTCCGGCCCCGCGCCGATCGCCGCGTCCAGCGAGGCCCGCCAGTCGTCGTCGGACTCCCCGGGCGTGCCGTAGATCAGGTCGAGATTGACGTGCTCGAAGCCCGCCTCCCGGGCCTCGGCGACACACGCCTCGGGCCGCCCCGGCGTATGCGTACGGTCGAGGATCTTCAGCACGTGCTGCCGGGCACTCTGCATCCCGAACGAGATCCGGTTGAAGCCGCCTTCCCGCAGCTCCGCCAGATACGCCGGGTCGACCGACTCCGGATTGGCCTCGGTGGTGATCTCGGCGTCGTCGGCGAGCCCGAACTCGTCACGGATCGCCGCCAGCATCCGTACGAGATCCCCGGCGGCCAGCAGCGTGGGCGTACCGCCGCCGACGAACACCGTACGGACCGGTCGCGGGTCGTCGCCGAGCACCTTGCGGGCCTGGCGGACCTCGCCGGTCAGATGGGTGGCGTAGTTGTCACGGGAGGCCAGCGCGCCGCCCGACCCCCGCAGCTCGGTCGCCGTGTACGTGTTGAAGTCGCAGTACCCGCAGCGCGTGGCGCAGTACGGCACATGCAGGTAGAAGCCGAGCGGCCGGTCGGCGGCGCCTTCCAGGGCATGGCGGGGCAGCGCCCCGTTGTCGGGCACGGGCTCACCATCGGGCAGTACGGAAGGCATACCGTCCATTGTCACTCCTCGCCGGTCGTGCCCCGCCCGCGCTCACCGGGCCTGCAGAACCACCAGCGCCAGATCGTCGTCCGGGGGGCGCTCGGCGAACTCGTGCACGGCGCGTTTGATCCGGTCCGCGATCCCCTCCGCGGTCAGCCCGGTGCACCCGGCCAGCGCCCGGGCGAGCCCGTCCCCGTCGTCGAACATCGCCGGCCCGGAGCGCCGCTCCGTGACCCCGTCCGTGACGCAGAGCAGGCTGTCCCCCGGCACCAGGTCGAAGGTCTGGCTCTCGTACGCGACGTCCTCGACGACCCCGAGCAGTACCTGCGGCTCGGCGGCGGCCCGCACGGTGCCGTCGGGCCGCAGCAGCAGCGGCAGCGGATGGCCCGCGCTGGCGAGGGTGCAGCGCACTCCGCCACCGGGCAGCGGCACCATCTCCCCGTACAGCAGGGAGAGGAACCGGGGCTGCCCGCCGTCCGGCAACTGCGGACCGTCCTCGCGCAGATGCTGGCCGCCGTCCGCCAGGTGCTGCCCGCCCGCAGCCGCGACCATGAGCGCGGCGGCCTCGGCGGTCTCCATCGCGTCGTCGAGAAGCAGCCGGTTGAGCCGGTCCAGCACCTCGCCGACGCGGAACCCCTCCCGGGCCAGCAGCCGCAGCCAGGGCCGGGCGAGACCGGTGACGACGGCGGCCTCGGGTCCGCTGCCCTGCACATCGCCGAGGATGAAGCACCAGCGGTCGCCGGGGCACGGGAAAATGTCGTAGAAGTCACCTCCGACGACACCGTCGTCGGAGGGCTCGTACACCAGCGAGCTGGTGACGCCGGGTATCTCCGCGACCTTGCTGGGCAGCAGACCGCGCTGCAGGACGCGGCTGATGGTGGCCTGCCGGGTGTACGCGCGAGCGGCGCCGACGGCGAGGCCGACGCGGCGCACGAAGTCCTCGACCAGGGCGGTCACCCCGTCGGGAACGCGCGCGATGCCTTCCCGCCCGAGGAGAACGGCGCCGAGCGTACGGCCGCCCGCGGCGATCCGGTAGGCCATCGCCGCCCCCTCGCGGCTGCCCGCACCACCGGAGACCTCGCAGGCCCCCTTGTCGGCCGCGTCCTCGTCCGCCCCGGGCCACGGCATGGAGACGGGTCCGGTGCCCACGCGCTCCGGCAGCCGGATCGGCTCGCGCTCCAACGCCGCACGCAGTCGCCCCGTCTCGGCTTCGTCGCGGTGCCAGACGCTGGCGAGCCGGGGGACTGCCGCGGGTCCGCCGTTCTCCGGCTCCAGCCAGATAGCGCACCAGTCGGCGAGCCGGGGCACCAGGAGCTGTCCGGCGAGCGCCGCCACGATGTCCTCGTCGAGCTGGCCGGTGAGCAGATCGGAGGCTTCGGCGAGGAAGGAGAGGGCGCCGCGGCCCACCCAGTCCGCATCGTCGCGCAGGGCGCGCCGGGCAGTGGGGGCGAGCAATTCGGCGGTGCGGAGCCCGCTGCGGAGATCGGGCTCGGCGGTCCGGCCGGACTGCGCGGTCCAGTCGTCGACGGGCAGCCGGGCCCAGACGGTCTTGAGGCCGGTGCGGTACGTGATGCCCCAGCGCTCGGCGAGAGCGGCGACGACTTGGAGCCCCCGACCGCACTCGGCCGGGCCGTCCTGCTCCGCCGCGGGTAACGAGCCGGGGCGTTCACTGCGCAGCGGACGGGCGGGGTGGTGGTCGGCGACCTCGAGGACCAGCGCGGCGGACTCCTCGTCGGTTGCCTCCTCCAGCCGGAAGAGCAGTTCGACGGTGGTCCCGGCGTGCACAACGGCGTTGGTGACGAGCTCGCTGACCACGATCACCGCATCGTCGCCCAGCCGCTCGCTGAAGCCGACGGCCGCGGGCAGGTTGAGTCCGGTCCACTCGGCCAGCGCGGCCCGGACGAACCGGCGGGCGGCGGCCGGTGCGAGCGGGTTGCCGGGCAGGCTCGTCCGGGCGATCGGGTGCGGGTCCACCTGTCCGAGGTGGGTACCGGGACGCTGAACGGTGTCCCGCTGCACGGGAATGGGCCCCATGGCGCAGCTCCTGACCTGTTTTCGCACGGCCTGTTTTCGCCGTGTGCCGCTGACGACACCGACAGAGTGACAGACCGGCCCTGCATATAAGCACCGAGTTACCGAAGTGAACTAGAGAAGACACAGGACCGGTTGTCAGGAACGGCGGCGCGAAACGACGGTGCGGACGGGGCAGCTCACTCCGTCCGCACCGCGCGTGCTTCATGGCGGCTCGCTCTACGCCTCGCGGGCTCCCGCATACATCTCGTCGATGATGCTCTTGTACTCGCGCTCGACGACCGGCCGCTTGAGCTTGAGGCTCGGCGTCAGCTCGCCGTGCTCGACGTCGAGGTCGCGCGGCAGCAGCCGGAACTGCTTGATGGTCTGCCAGCGCTGCAGCCCCTCGTTGAGCCGCTTCACATAACCGTCGATGAGCTCCACGGTCTGCGGGGACGCGACCACGTCGGCGTACGGCTTGCCCGCCAGGCCGTTCTCGGCGGCCCAGCCGAGGACGGTCGGCTCGTCGAGGGCGATCAGGGCGGTGCAGTAGTTACGGTCCGCGCCGTGCACCAGGATGTTGGAGACGAACGGGCACACCGCCTTGAACTGTCCCTCGACCTCCGCCGGGGCGACGTACTTGCCGCCCGACGTCTTGATCAGGTCCTTCTTGCGGTCGGTGATCCGCAGGTAGCCGTCCACCGAGAGCTCGCCGATGTCACCGCTGTGCAGCCAGCCGTCGGCCTCCAGCACCTCGGCGGTCTTCTCCGGCTGGCGGTGGTAGCCCTGCATGATGCCGGGGCCGCGCAGCATGATCTCGCCGTCGTCCGCGATCCGTACCTCGGTGCCGGGGAGCGGCTTGCCGACCGTACCCGTGCGGTAGGCCTCTCCCGGGTTCACGAAGGAGGCGGCGCTGGACTCGGTGAGCCCGTAGCCCTCCAGGATGTGGATGCCGGCTCCGGCGAAGAAGTAGCCGATCTCGGGGGCGAGCGCTGCGGAGCCGGAGATACAGGCGCGGAGCCGGCCGCCGAAGGCCTCGCGGATCTTGGCGAAGACGAGCGCGTCGGCGACCTTGTGCTTGGCGCCGAGTGCGAACGGTACGGAGGCCGTGCCGGTGCGCCGGAAGTTGTCCTGGGAAACCTTGGCGTACTCGCGGGCGACCCCGGCCGCCCACTGGAAGATCTTGTACTTGGCACCGCCACCGGCCCGCGCCTTGGACGCGACCCCGTTGTAGACCTTCTCGAAGATCCGGGGCACAGAGGCCATGTACGTCGGCTGGACGACCGGCAGGTTCTCGATGATCTTGTCGATCCGGCCGTCGACCGCGGTCACGTGACCGACCTCGATCTGGCCGGAGGTGAGAACCTTGCCGAAGACGTGCGCGAGCGGCAGCCAGAGGTACTGGACGTCGTCCTCGGTGATCATGCCGGTCGCCACGGTGGCCTTGGCCATGTACGACCAGTTGTCGTGCGGCAGTCGCACACCCTTGGGGCGGCCGGTGGTGCCCGAGGTGTAGATCAGGGTGGCCAGCTGGTCGGCGGAGATCGCGCCGACCCGCTCCTGGACCACGGACGGGTTCTTCGTCAGGAGCTCGGTGCCGCGGGCCTCCAGGTCGGCCAGCGAGAGCACCCAGCCCTCGGGGTCGGCCGCGTCGGGCTCGACGCCGTGCGGGTCGATGACGACGACGTGGGCGAGCTCCGGCAGGTCGGCGCGGCGCTCACGGGCCTTGGCCAGCTGGCCGGCGTCCTCCGCGATCAGCACCCGGCTCTCGGAGTCGGCGAGGATGAACGCCGACTCCTCGGCGTTCGTCGACGGGTAGACCGTGGTCGTCGCGGCGCCCGCGCACATCACACCGAGGTCGGCGAAGATCCACTCGACGCGGGTGGCGGAGGACAGCGCGACCCGCTGCTCCGGCTCCACACCCAGACCGATGAGCCCGGCGGCGATCGCGTACACACGTTCCGCGGCCTGTGCCCAGCTCACCGACTTCCACTCATCGGGGCCCTGGCCGGTGGCCGACGGGACCGGGAAGCGGTAGGCCTCCCCGTCCGGAGTGGCCGCCACGCGGTCGATGAAGAGGCTCGCCACGGAGGGCGGCCGGTTATCGATCATGGTCTGTGTGTCGCTCACGACATCCTCCGGGCCTGCGGCAGTGCTTCACGACCGATTGGTGGTTGCTGCGTGCTGCTGCTTGTTCCTGCTTACATACGTCCGTCTGCGTGCTTGTCCTGCGTGCTTTTCCGCGCGGATGGTTCCGCTTGTTTAACTGGCGAGTAACTACGAAGCCGTGATCAGGGTAGAGCGCCCGCGTCCGCCGCGTAAGAGGCAATCGGACGCCGCTTCATAACGAACGGGCCCCCACACCGCAGCGTGCTGCGGTACAGGGGCCCGTTGGGCTACCACCCAGTAGCGGGTACGGGAGCCGGAGCCTGCTCGGAAGCGGGAATCCGCCGGGAACTACTTCTTGCCCTTGCCCTCGCCGCCCGACTCGTCCGTCGACAGCACGGCGATGAAGGCCTCCTGAGGCACCTCCACATTGCCGACCATCTTCATCCGCTTCTTGCCTTCCTTCTGCTTCTCCAGCAGCTTCCGCTTACGGGAGATGTCACCGCCGTAGCACTTGGCGAGGACGTCCTTGCGGATGGCGCGGACGGTCTCACGGGCAATGACCCGGGAGCCGATGGCGGCCTGGATCGGCACCTCGAAGTTCTGCCGCGGGATGAGCTCGCGCAGCTTGGCGACGAGCCGCACGCCGTACGCGTACGCCTTGTCCTTGTGCGTGACCGCGGAGAACGCGTCGACCTTGTCGCCGTGCAGCAGGATGTCGACCTTGACGAGCTGGGCGGACTGCTCGCCGGTGGGCTCGTAGTCGAGGGAGGCGTAACCCCGCGTCTTGGACTTCAGCTGGTCGAAGAAGTCGAAGACGATCTCGGCGAGCGGCAGGGTGTAGCGGATCTCGACCCGGTCCTCGGAGAGGTAGTCCATGCCGAGCAGGGTGCCGCGCCGGTTCTGGCAGAGCTCCATGATCGCGCCGATGAACTCGCTGGGGGCGAGGACGGTGGCCCGCACGACCGGCTCGTGCACCTTGTCGATCTTGCCCTCGGGGAACTCGCTCGGGTTGGTGACGATGTGCTCGCTGCCGTCCTCCATGTCCACGCGGTAGACCACGTTGGGGGCGGTGGCGATGAGCTCCAGACCGAACTCGCGCTCCAGGCGCTCGCGGATCACGTCGAGGTGCAGCAGACCGAGGAAGCCGACACGGAAGCCGAAGCCGAGGGCCGCGGAGGTCTCCGGCTCGTACACCAGGGCGGCGTCGTTGAGCTGGAGCTTGTCGAGGGCCTCGCGCAGGTCGGGATAGTCCGAGCCGTCCAGCGGGTACAGCCCCGAGAACACCATCGGCTTGGGGTCCTTGTAGCCGCCCAGCGCCTCGGTCGCACCCTTGTTCAGGGAGGTGATCGTGTCACCGACCTTGGACTGCCGGACGTCCTTCACACCGGTGATGATGTAGCCCACTTCGCCCACACCGAGACCGTCGGCCGGGGTCATCTCCGGGGAGGAGACACCGATCTCCAGCAGCTCGTGGGTGGCGCCGGTGGACATCATCCTGATGCGCTCGCGCTTGTTGAGCTGGCCGTCGACGACACGGACGTACGTGACGACGCCGCGGTACGAGTCGTAGACCGAGTCGAAGATCATCGCGCGGGCCGGTGCGTCGGCCTTGCCGACGGGCGCCGGGACGTCCCTGACCACCCGGTCCAGCAGGGCGTCCACACCGATGCCGGTCTTCGCGGAGACCTTGAGGACGTCCTCGGGCTGGCAGCCGATGAGGTTGGCCAGCTCCTCGGAGAACTTCTCCGGCTGCGCGGCAGGCAGGTCGATCTTGTTGAGCACCGGAACGATGGTGAGGTCGTTCTCCATCGCCAGGTAGAGGTTGGCCAGCGTCTGGGCCTCGATGCCCTGCGCGGCGTCGACCAGCAGGACCGTGCCCTCGCAGGCGGCGAGCGAGCGGGAGACCTCGTACGTGAAGTCCACGTGGCCCGGCGTGTCGATCATGTTGAGGACGTGGGTGCTGCCCTGGCCCTCGCCCGTGGTGGGCGCCCAGGGCAGACGTACCGCCTGGGACTTGATGGTGATGCCGCGCTCGCGCTCGATGTCCATCCGGTCGAGGTACTGAGCGCGCATCTGCCGCTGGTCGACCACACCCGTCAGCTGAAGCATCCGGTCGGCAAGGGTCGACTTGCCGTGGTCGATGTGCGCGATGATGCAGAAGTTGCGGATCAGCGCCGGGTCGGTACGGCTCGGCTCGGGCACGTGGATAGGAGTCGCGGGCACGCAGGGTCCTGATTCTTGAGACGCCGAACGCCGTGTCTCGGGTCGATGTCGGGTCGGTCGGATCGATACGTAGCTTCCATCGTCCCACGCCCGCGGGGCAGAGACCGGTTTGGGCCGGTCGGAGCGCGACTGGTACCGTTGACAGCTGTGCTTCGTGGCTCTTTCGGGCGGCGGGGCACACATCGAAGATCCAACGAACCTGAAAAGGCTCTTTCGTGGCGAACATCAAGTCCCAGATCAAGCGGAACAAGACGAACGAGAAGGCGCGCCTGCGTAACAAGGCCGTCAAGTCCTCGCTCAAGACCGCGATCCGCAAGGCCCGTGAGGCTGCCGCTGCGGGCGACGTCGAGAAGGCCACCACGGCCGTTCGCGACGCTTCGCGCGCGCTCGACAAGGCCGTCTCGAAGGGCGTCATCCACAAGAACGCCGCCGCCAACAAGAAGTCGGCGCTGGCCTCCAAGGTTGCCGCCCTCCAGGGCTGAGCTTTCTGATGTAACTGCCGGAAAGGACCAGCGGGCCCTCTCTCCCGCCCCTGCCCGGCCCCCGCGCCGCACACCGAACCTGCGTTCGCCACGCGGGTGCGGCGCACCAAGCGTGAAACCGAGGCCCCGGCCATCGCTCTCCCCAGAGCGACAGCCGGGGCCTTCGGCATGCCCGGACATGCCGGTCCCGTCAAGGCCGCCCGGCGATCACCACCGCGGACACACCGCACTCAAGGGCCAACCACCCACCGGCCGCGTCCCCAACCTCACGCGGCAGTACAACTAGCGCCGCCCGGCCCGCGCCGCCCGCGCAACAGCGACTACGGCCTTCTCCAGGGCGTACTCGGGGTCGTCCCCACCGCCCTTCACGCCCGCATCCGCATCCGCGACCGCCCGCAGCGCCGCCGCCACCCCGTCCGGCGTCCACCCTCGCATCTGCTGCCGCACCCGGTCGATCTTCCACGGCGGCATGCCCAGTTCACGCGCAAGATCCGCAGGCCGGCCCCCGCGCGCCGAGGACAGCTTGCCGATCGCCCGTACGCCCTGCGCCAGCGCACTGGTGATCAGCACCGGCGCCACCCCGGTCGACAGCGACCAGCGCAATGCCTCCAGCGCCTCCGCCGCCCGCCCCTCCACCGCCCGGTCGGCGACCGCGAAGCTGGACGCCTCCGCACGACCGGTGTAGTAGCGCCCGACGACCGCCTCGTCGATCGTGCCCTCGACATCCGCGACCAGCTGGGACACCGCGCTCGCCAGCTCCCGCAGATCGCTGCCGATGGAGTCGACGAGCGCCTGGCACGCCTCGGGGCTCGCGGAACGCCCCAGCGCCCGGAACTCCGACCGGACGAACGAGAGCCGCTCGGCAGGCTTCGTGGTCTTCGGGCAGGCGACCTCCCGCGCACCCGCCTTGCGCGCCGCGTCCAGCAGCCCCTTTCCCTTGGCGCCGCCCGCGTGCAGCAGGACGAGCGTGATCTCCTCGGCCGGTGCGTCGAGGTACGCCTTGACGTCCTTGATCGTGTCTGCGGAGAGATCCTGCGCATTGCGCACGATCACCACCTTGCGCTCGGCGAAGAGCGACGGGCTCGTGAGCTCGGCAAGGGTGCCGGGCTGGAGCTGATCGGAGGTGAGGTCGCGGACATCCGTGTCGGCGTCGGACGCGCGGGCCGCCGCCACCACCTGCTGCACCGCACGGTCGAGGAGGAGGTCCTCCTGGCCCACGGCGAGCGTGAGGGGGGCGAGCGGATCGTCGGTGGAATTCCTTCTGGTGGCCATCGCCGTCCAGCATCCCACGCCCCTCTGACAGCCCGGCTTCGACGCCTCTCCCCGCACCCGTCGCCGTACCGGAGAATGGGCAGGTGAGCGATGTGAGACATGTACTGGTGCTGCCCGACCGCGATACCGCGGAGGAGGTGGCCGGGGAGCTCGCCAACCGTTTGGGAGTCGCCGAGGAACCTCAACTCGTACGCGACGCGCTGGCCGGCGAGGACGACGCGGAGGACGCCCAGTGGCTGGTGGTCGTGGAGGACGCGGACGGCCGGCTCGACCCATCGGCACTCGACGCGCTGGCAGCGGAGTACGAGGGCTGGCTGGAGGCGCCCTAGGACTGTCCGACCCTGATCCGCCCGACACCACCCAGCCGCGGGGCCCCGGCAGCAGCGCCCCCCGGGGCTCAGCCCTTGGGGACGATCTGGATGTCCATGTCGATGACGATGCTGGAGCCGACGGCGGCGATACCGCGGGCCAGCATTGTCTGCCAGGTGAGGGTGAAGTCCTCACGGTGCAGCTCGGTGGTGGCCCGGCACGCCGCCCTGGTCTCCCCTTCCACACCGTTGCCGACGCCGAGGTACTGGGTGTCCAGCATCACGGTGCGGCTGACGCCGTGAAGAGTGAGCGCGCCGCTCACGCCCCAGCGGCTGCCGCCCCGGTGAACGAAACGGTCGCTGTAGAACTCCATCGTCGGATAGCGCCCGACGTCGAAGAAGTCGCTGGACCGCAGATGGTCGTCGCGCATCTGCACGTTGGTATCGATCGACGAGGCGTCGATGATCACGTGCATGGCGGAGTCCTCCATGCGGTCGGCGATCCGTATCGCACCTGCGAATGTGTTGAATCGGCCATGGATACGGGCCAGCCCGATGTGGCGGGCCGTGAAGCCGATCTGCGAGTGGTTCGGCTCGATCTCCCACTCACCGGGGTCGGGCAGCTGTGGGGGCGCGGCCACCTGGAGCATGACGTCCCCGAGTCCCGCGTAGCCGCTCTCGGAGACCGTGGCCGAACCGTGGAACGGGGTGAAGCCCTCGGCCGTGACAGCCAGCCGGTAGTCACCTGCCGGTACGGCGGCGAGGACGTTCCCGAAGGGGTCCGTCTCACCGCCGACGACCTTGCGGCCCGCACTGTCCGTGACAACGAACTCAGCCTGCTGAACAGCCTCGTTGACCGGATCGAGGACGCGGCAGCTCAGGACTCCCGCGGTGCGCGGCACCGCGAGTCCCGCGAGCGGGTTGCCTTGCGCCGCACCCGTTGCCTTCTTGCTTTTCAGCCAACGGCCGAACATCTTCACGTACCCCCGGGGGAGATTCACCTTGGGGCCGTACGGCTGGACGTCGTTGTCGGAGCAGCGGCCCGCCGACGAGCATGCATTCGATCACTCTTGAGGTGTTCGAGGCAAACGGAGGGACTGGAAGGGGCTTGGGTGGAGGTGTTACCGAAGGTCCAAATTGAACGTTCCGCTTGTGTACATCAGCTGTTGCGTCCGAAAATCTCAACCTGATGGACCGTGGGCAGCCGGTGGAGACGCAGCCCGAAGTGTTCGCGGTAGGCGTCGAGCACCTCGGCGTCCGTGGCGAGCGGCACCTCGCTGCGTTCGCCACGCACCGTCATGACGAGCGTACGACCGCTCAGGGTGACCCTGCCCTCGTCGGTGAGCCAGGAGCAGACCACGGACCGGGTGAAGTGGGAGTCGGGCGAGGTGGGGGGCACGGCGGTGAGGTGTCGCAGCTGCAGCTCGCGCAGAGCGGCGGCGTCCGGTCGTACGGGGCGCGGTTGAAGGGGGCACGGCCGAACGGGGCACGGTCGGCCACGACGCGGTTGCACGGGTGCGGTCGGCCGGATGGTGGTCATGAGCGCCCGACCACCCGCAGCCGCGACCCGGCACCCGTCACCGCGATCGCACCGTCCAGGTCCGTGCGCAGCACCACCGCTCCCCCGGCCCTCAGCGCCTCGACGGTCCGGGCCGCCGGGTGCCCGTACGGGTTGTCCCTGCCCACACTCACCAGGGCGAGCCGGGGACGCGCGCTGCGCAGCAACGCCGGGTCCTGGTGGGCGGATCCATGATGGGCGACCTTGAGGACGTCCACCCGCGGAAGCGCCGGGTACTGGCGCAACAGCCTTTGCTGGGCCGCTGGTTCGAGGTCACCGAGGAGCAACAGGCTCAGTCCGCCGGTCCGGACGAACAGCGTGACACTGGCGTCGTTCGGCTCCTCCGGTAGGGGGCCTGCCGTCGCGCCTCCCGCCGGCCACAGGACTCGCCAGTCGAGCGTGCCGATGCGGCGGCGCTCTTCTCCTGCTGCCCGTACCAGGGGTACCCGCGCCGCGGCGGCTGTTCTGCGTACGAACGCCGCCTGGTCCGGTGGTTCGTCCAGACTCGTCGTCTGGATCGCGCCGACCGCTCTGCCCCGCAACACGCCGGGCAGACCTCGGACATGATCGGCATGAAAGTGTGTGAGCAGCAGGAGCGGTACCCGGGTGATGCCCAGGTCACGCAGGCAGCGGTCGGCCGGACGTGGATCGGGCCCGGTGTCGATCACCACGCCCTCGCCGTCCCCCGCCGCAAGCACCATGGCGTCGCCCTGACCCACATCGCACATCACGAACGCCCAGCCCGGCGGTGGCCATCCCGTCAGCACCCGGGTGAGCGGCACCGGGCGCAGCACCGCGAGGACCAGCAGCAGCGCGGCAGCCGAGCAGGCCCATGGGTGACGCGCGATACGGCGGGCGAAGAGCGCCGCCAGGGCCGTGAGGGCGGTCAGCAGGAGCGCTCCGCGCCAGCCGTCGGGCCAGTCGATCTCCGCCCCGGGAAGAGCCGCCCCGGTGCGGGCCACGGAGGCGATCCACCCGGCCGGCCAGCCCGCGATCCGGGCGAGCAGCTCGGCCACGGGCATGGCCACCGGTGCCGCGGCGAGCGCGGCGAACCCGAGGACGGTGGCGGGCGCCACCGCGAACTCGGCCAGCAGGTTGCACGGAATCGCCACCAGACTGACCCGCGAGGCGAGCACCACGACGACGGGCGCGCACACCGCCTGCGCCGCGGCGGCCGCACCCAGCGCCTCCGCGAGCCGGGGCGGCACCCGCCTCCGTTGCAGCGCGGCACTCCATCGCGGGGCGATCGTGAGCAGGGCGCCTGTCGCCAGCACGGAGAGGACGAAGCCATAACTGCGTGTCAGCCACGGGTCGTACAGCACGAGCAGCAGAACGGCGGCGGCGAGTGCGGGAATCAGCGAGCGGCGGCGGCCCGTACCGATCGCGAGCAGTGTGATCAGTCCGCAGACCGCGGCGCGCAGCACGCTCGGCTCCGGTCGGCACACGAGGACGAAGGCGAGCGTGAGTCCGCCGCCGAGCAGCGCGGTCATCCGCAGCGGGATGCCCAACCGGGCTGCCAGACCGCGGCGTTCGACCCGGAGCGCGGCGCCGGGCGGTCCGATGAGTAACACGAGCAGGATCGCCAGGTTGGCGCCGGAGACCGCCATCAGGTGCGTGAGGTCGGCTGCTTGGAAGGCCTCGTGGAGTTCGGGGGTGACCCTGGAGGTGTCGCCGACGACCAGCCCCGGGAGCAGCGCCCGCGCATCGGGATCCAGCCCGTCCGTCGCGCGTCGCAGGCCTGCGCGCAGTTCGCCCGCCGTGCGCTGGAGAGGATTCGGCGGCCCGGTGACGCGAGGCGGCCCCTTGCCGTCCGGACGCAGGACCGCGGCGTTGCGTTGCCCGCTGTGCAGCGGTGGCGCGAGTCGGCCGCTCACGTGCAGCCTCGTGGACGGCAGCAGCCGCTCCCATCGCGCCGTCGAACCGGAGGGCGACACGATCAGCAGCACTGGGGTGCGGAGACGGGTGGTGGCACCGTCGGGTGCCGTGAGCCCGGTGATCTCGGCGTCCAGGAGGATAGCGGCCGGGGTGCTGTGGTCGCCGTGGACCCGGGGGCGGGTCCGGCGTGCGTCGGACGTGACCGTTACGTCCGCCGCGACCCTCTCGAAACGGTCGGCCAGACCGGGAACGGGCCCCTGCCGTGCGTCCGCGCCGTGCAGGCCCGCCGCCGTCGCTCCGGCCGCCGCGCAGAGCAGCACCGCGGCCGCCGCGGTGGCATGGAGCCTGTGCCGGTTCCGTCCGGCGCTGCCCTCACCGCCCTCGCACTCCCGGTGGTCGGCGGGCCGAGCGCGCGCTGCGCGGGTCGTTGAGGCCCGTGAGAGGCCGAGGAGCACCAGGGCGGCGACGAGGCAGAGCGCCGTCCCCGCGGCCGTCCAGCGCCACGGCGCACCCACGGCGAGCGCCGCGGCGGCCCAGGCCGCGAGGGCCGGCGGGACCAGTCGCAGATCGACCGGGCCCTCCTGTCGCGGGTCGGAGGCGCCAAGCCGTCGGCCCGACGCCGTATGGACGTCCGGTGGGACGTGCGGGCGGGTCATGGCCGTACCAACGGCTGAAGATCGGCGAACCGGCGGTCGCCGATCCCGTTGACCTCACGGAGTTCGTCGACGGAACGGAAGCCGCCGTGCTGCGTGCGGTAGTCGAGGATGTGCTGGGCCAGGACCGGACCGACGCCGGGCAGGGTGTCCAGCTGTTCCACGGTCGCGCTGTTGAGGCTGACCGGCCCGGCCGCCGGGCCACCACGGCCGCCCGTGCCGGCGCCGCCCGTGGCACCGGAGACGAGTGCGCCGGGTGGCGCGCCGACCACGACCTGTTCCCCGTCCAGCAGCACCCGTGCCCGGTTGAGCCCGGTGATGTCCACGCCCGGCCGGACCCCGCCCGCCGCCCGTAGCGCGTCGGCCACCCGCGCTCCGGACGGCAAGGGGTAGATGCCCGGCCGCCGCACCTTGCCGCTGACGTCGACGACGATCCGCCCGTCCGGTCCCGGGGTGACCGGTGGTCCGGGTGACGGTTCGGGGGTAGGGACGGGATCCGTCATCGGGTCCGATGTCGGGGCGTGCGCACGCTCGTTGACCGGATCGGGCGCGCGCACGGACTGGGGCCGTGCGGACCGGAAGTGGAGCGCTGCGAAGACTGCGGCAGCGACCAGCACGACGGTGAGCGCGGCAAGGGTTCTCGGCTCCAGACCGCACCTGAGCCGCAACCACATCGGGAGCCGCTCCCGCACCGCGGGCACCATCCGCTCCCACCGCCCCGGTGCAGCCGGAGCCGGCTCGACCACCCGCGCCGGCTCGTCGGACGGCGCGGCACTCGCCGGACCAGGAACTGCCGGGGCCGGTGCGGGGGCCGTGTCCGAGGTCGGGGCCGGCCCCGTCACCGACCGGTCCGCACGTCCTCCGTACGCCCCCGCCATGAGCGCGTCCGCACGCCGCCTCGAAGCGGCAGCGACCACGGCGGCGCGCCCGCGCGAAGGCCGTCGCCGCCCGGGGCCAGTACCGGGTCCAGGACCAGGCCCGGAATCAACGCCTTGGCCCGCACCGGGCCTGCGTCGGTCCCGCACGTCCGAGGCCGCAGCGCGGCCGGGTCCACTTCCGCTGCTTGCACGATGTGATCGGGGAGCCATGCCTCACGACGCTAGGCACATGTGCCCGAACCCGCTGAGCAGGCCCATATCCGGTGGACAACCGACCAGTTGTGGATATCTCGCTCACTCCCAGGAGTGAGATCAACGCGGCGAAACCACTGCTCCCAGCAGACCCGGGCCGGTGTGCGCACCGATCACGGCACCCACCTCGCTGACATGCAGTTCGGCCAGTCCCGGGACTCGCACGCGCAACCTCTCGGCCAGTCGCTCGGCGCGCTCGGGCGCTGCCAGGTGGTGCACGGCGATGTCCACCCGGCCCGTACCCGCCCGCTCGACGACGATCTCCTCCAGCCGTGCGATCGCCTTCGAGGCCGTCCGTACCTTCTCCAGCAGCTCGATACGGCCGCCGTCCAGCTTCAGCAGCGGCTTCACCGCGAGCGCCGACCCCAGCAGTGCCTGGGTCGCGCCGATGCGTCCACCGCGGCGGAGATAGTCCAGCGTGTCGACGTAGAAGTACGCGGAGGTGCCCGCGGCCCGCTTCTCGGCGGCCGCGACCGCCTCGTCCAGGCTGCCGCCCCCCTCCGCCGTCTCCGCCGCCGCCAGGGCGCAGAATCCCAGGGCCATGGCCACCATCCCGGTGTCCACGACCCGCACCGGCACCGGAGCATCCTTCGCGGCGAGCAGCGCGGCATCGTACGTACCCGAGAGTTCGGCCGAGAGGTGCAGCGAGACGATGCCGGTTGCGCCCGCCTCGGCCGCCGCCCGGTACGCCGCGGCGAAGACCTCGGGGCTGGGCCGGGATGTCGTCACGGGTCGGCGCTTCTGGAGCGCCAGAGCGAGGGAGCGGGCCGAGATCTCGGTGCCCTCCTCCAGCGCCTGATCGCCGAGGACGACGGTCAGGGGCACTGCGGTGATGCCATGCCGCTCCATCGTCTGGGGCGGCAGGTGGGCCGTGGAATCGGTGACGATCGCGACATGGCGGGACATGAGCGGGAGGTTACCTGCCGGGGCGGTGGCTCGGCAGTCCGCCCCCGAGCGAGTGATCACATCCGGTCGCTTCAGGGCGCATCCTGCCACCACCAGTCACGTCGGTTCGAGCCTGACACGACGGCCACTCGTCTGTGCACGCCCGGACCCGACGGCCACGCGCGTGCGTACCGTGCCCGGAACCGCCCGCAGCCGCCCATGCGCGCGACCGAAGTCCCCGGTCGCGTCCGCCCCGCCGCCTCAGTTCGTCGTCTCGGGCCGCGCGGCCTTCTGCCACGGATAGCCCGTCTGCCCTCGAGGATCCCGAGCCGTGAGCGCCTCCGGCCCCTCCTCGCCGACCTGCGCATTCCACGCCCGTCCGTCCCCACCCGGGCGTGCCCCCGCACCGGCGCCGACCCGCCCTTCGGCACGGGCGTCCGCCCCAGCCGAAGGCTCCACGGGCTCCTCCACCGTCCAGTGCCGCAGCGCCGCCACCTCCACGTCGATCTGCGTGTTCAGCGCCGCCAGATCGTCGTCGGCGAACTGCCGTGCCCGGTCGCGCGCGGCCCACCGCAGCGACTCCGCGGAGTGCGTGATCCGCTGCGTGCGCTGCTTCAGCCCGGGCAGCAGCGAGGCGACCGTCGCCCGGTCGGGCTCGCGCTCCAGCCTCTTCAGCTCCTCGTCGAGCTCCCGCCCATGGACGCTCAGTCGCTGGAACAGCCCCAGCGACTCCGACAGCGAGGCGTCCTCGGCCACCCCTGTCTGCAGCGCCTCCTGCGTGGCCCGCATCGACGTACGCAGCGCGAGCCGGAGCTGCGCCAGCTCACCAGCCACGCCCGGCTGGCCATAGCTCTTCGCCCGCAGCGTGGTGTCCTCGACGGTGCGGCGCGCCTGCGTGATCGTGCGGTCCACGCCGCGCTTCGCCGCGCCGATGACCTTGACGCTCACATAGACGCCCAGGGCCATGAGCGCGACAAAGATCAGCCCCAGGATCAGGATCACGGCTTCCATGACGCCCCTTGATGTCGGTTCGGATGCCGAGTACCGGCCCCTCAACCGTAAACGGAACGGGCAGGTTGGGGGTTCCGTCGGAACCCCCAACCTGCCCGTAGGGGAAAGCCCTCAGACCGCC
Source organism: Streptomyces sp. NBC_00873 (assembly GCF_045207415.1). NCBI lineage: Bacteria > Bacillati > Actinomycetota > Actinomycetes > Kitasatosporales > Streptomycetaceae > Streptomyces > Streptomyces sp. NBC_00873. The sequence goes on along the minus strand of NZ_CP108803.1, from coordinate 6,262,007 downwards.
GTACGACAACCGGCGGTCAGCCTCGGACCCGGACCGTCACGCGGGGACGATGTTGACCAGCTTCGGCGCCCGCACGATCACCTTGCGGATCCCGGCCCCGTCCAGGGCCGCGACCACCGCCGGGTCGGCCAGGGCCAGCGCCTCCAGATCCTCGTCCGAGATCGACGGGGAGATCTCCAGCCGCGCCTTGACCTTGCCCTTCACCTGCACCACGCAGGTCACGGTCTCGTCCACGACGTACGCCGGATCGGCGACCGGGAAGTCCTGGTGCACGACCGACTCGGTGTGGCCCAGCCGGCGCCACAGCTCCTCGGCGATGTGCGGCGCCAGCGGTGCGACCAGCAGCACCAGCCGCTCGGCGACGGACCGCGACAGCGGGCCGCCCACCTTGGTCAGGTGGTTGTTCAGCTCGGTGACCTTGGCGATGGCGGTGTTGAAGCGCATCCCGGCCATGTCCTGGCCGACGCCGTCGATGGCCTTGTGCAGCGCGCGCAGCGTGTCCTCGCCGGGCTCGGTGTCCACGACGGTGACCTCACCGGTCTCCTCGTCGACGATGTTGCGCCACAGCCGCTGCAGCAGCCGGTACTGGCCGACGACGGCGCGCGTGTCCCACGGACGCGACACGTCCAGCGGGCCCATCGCCATCTCGTACAGACGCAGCGTGTCCGCCCCGTACTCGGCGCAGATCTCGTCGGGCGTGACGGCGTTCTTCAGGGACTTCCCCATCTTGCCCAGGACACGGCTGACCTTCTCGCCCTGGTGGTAGAACGTGCCGTCGCGCTCCTCGACCTCGGCCGCCGGGACCGCGATGCCGCGGCTGTCCCGGTAGACGAAGGCCTGGATCATGCCCTGGTTGTACAGCTTGTGGAACGGCTCCGCCGACGAGATGTGCCCCAGGTCGTGCAGGACCTTGGACCAGAAGCGGGCGTACAACAGGTGCAGTACGGCGTGCTCGGCGCCGCCCACGTACAGGTCGACACCACCGGTCGGCTGACCCTCGCGCGGCCCCATCCAGTACTGCTCGATCGCCGGGTCGACCAGCTTCCGGTCGTTGTTCGGGTCCAGGTAGCGCAGCTCGTACCAGCAGGAACCGGCCCAGTTGGGCATGGTGTTGGTCTCGCGGCGGTACTTCTTCGGGCCGTTGCCGTCGCCCAGGTCCAGCGTGACGTTGACCCAGTCGGCGTTCCGGGACAACGGAGTCTCGGGCTGGGTGTCGGCGTCCTCCGGGTCGAAGGTGCGCGGCGAGTAGTCGTCGACCTCCGGCAGCTCCAGCGGCAGCATCGACTCGGGCAGCGGGTGGGCGATGCCGTCCTCGTCGTAGACGATCGGGAAGGGCTCGCCCCAGTAGCGCTGGCGGCTGAACAGCCAGTCGCGCAGTCGGAAGTTGACGGTCCCCTCGCCCAGGCCCTTCGCCTTCAGCCACTCGGTGATCTTCGCCTTGGCGTCGACGACACCCAGGCCGTCCAGCGAGATCTCGTCGTTGGCGGAGTTGACCAGCTTCGCGTCGTACGAGGCGAACGCGTCGTCCCACGTGGAGGTGTCCGTACCGCGGTCGTCCGACGGCTCGACAACGCAGCGCATCGGCAGCTCGAAGGCGCGCGCGAACGCGAAGTCGCGCGCGTCGTGCGCCGGTACGGCCATGATCGCGCCGGTGCCGTAGCCCATCAGGACGTAGTCGGCGATGAAGACGGGCACCTTCTCGCCGCTGACCGGGTTGGTCGCGTACGCACCGGTGAAGACACCGGTCTTGTCCTTGGCCTCGGCCTGTCGCTCCACATCGGACTTGGCGGCGGCCTGCTTGCGGTACGCGGTGACAGCCTCGGCCGGGGACGCGTGTCCGCCGGTCCACACCGGGTGGGTGCCCTCGGGCCAGGCGGCCGGAATGATCCGCTCCACCAGCTCGTGCTCGGGCGCCAGCACCATGTACGTGGCGCCGAACAGGGTGTCCTGGCGGGTGGTGAAGACGGTGATGTCACCGGCGCCGTCGACGGGGAAGTCGACGCGCGCACCTTCGGAACGCCCGATCCAGTTGCGCTGCTGCAGCTTGATCGCCTCGGGCCAGTCCAGCCCGTCCAGGTCGTTCAGCAGCCGGTCGGCGTAGGCGGTGATGCGCATGTTCCACTGGCGCAGCTTGGCCTTGAAGACGGGGAAGTTTCCGCGCTCGGAACGGCCGTCCGCCGTCACCTCTTCATTGGCCAGTACGGTGCCCAGCCCCGGCGACCAGTTGACGGGGGCGTCGGAGGCGTACGCCAGGCGGTACTCGCCCAGGACATCGGCGCGCTCGGCGGCGCTCAGCGCGCTCCAGTCGCGGCCGTCCGGGGTCGGGCGCTCACCGTTCTCGAACTGCGCGACCAGGTCGGCGATCGGCCGGGCCCGGTCCGCCTCGGTGTCGTACCAGGAGTTGAAGATCTGCAGGAAGATCCACTGGGTCCACTTGTAGTACTCCGCCTCGATCGTCGCGAACGAGCGGCGCTTGTCGTGGCCCAGGCCCAGCCGGCGCAGCTGGGACTTCATGTTGACCATGTTTGCCTCGGTGGAGGCGCGCGGATGCGTACCGGTCTGTACGGCGTACTGCTCCGCCGGCAGGCCGAAGGCGTCGAAGCCCAGGGTGTGCAGCACGTTGTGCCCGGTCATGCGCTGGTGGCGGGCGAAGACATCGGTGGCGATGTAGCCCAGCGGGTGACCGACGTGCAGGCCCGCACCGGAGGGGTACGGGAACATGTCCATGATGAACTTCTTCGGCCTGGCGGCCAGCTCCGCGTCGCCCGCCAGATCGCCCGTCGGGTTCGGCGCCTCGTACGTGCCGTGGGCGTCCCAGAAGTCCTGCCAGCGTGCCTCGATGTCGGCGGCCATCGCCGCCGTATAGCGGTGCGGCGCAGCCACGTCGACTGCGGAATTCGTCTCGCTCATGATCCTCAAAGCTCCATCGATCGTCATCTGCCAGCGCTTACGGAAACGAAAAAGCCCCTCGCACAGGAGGGGACGCCGCGCCGATTCCAACCAGGCATTCACACCGGTCGGGACTGATCAGCGCGGCTCGCTAAGCAGAAGGCGTACGGCACGCATGGCGTCAGGGTACCGCACGGGCCCGGAGCGCAGCCGGGCGATTCCGCTCCGTGGACGACGGCGGACGGCCGGAGCGCCGGCGAGGCGGCGGCGGAGCACGCACCGGGCCACGGCGGAACGTCCGGGAAGCGTGGGTTACTCCGCGTAACGCCCTCTATCGGGACAACCGCTCAAACCTCGTACTGGTCGGTATGGAGCGACTTGGCATGCGGCAACGGGACCGCTCTGCCGAACCATTCGGAGTCGGAGTCGGGAGTCGCCGGCGCCCCGACGCCGCTGCCGAACGCGCAGACGTACGCGCAGCTCGCCGTCGCGGCCCGGATCGGTGCCCGCCGCTACGGGCACACCGGCCTGCCCGACGAGCCCGGCACGGTGCTGCTCACCCCCTCCGGCGCCGTCTCGCGCCCGGTGGTCATCGAGGTGCCCACAGCTGTGCCCCTGCGGTACGTGCTGCAGCTGGCCGGCGCACCACCACTGCCCCAGGACGTGCTGACCGGCGGCTACCACAGCAACTGGATCGACGCCCTGTCCGCGTTCACGGACCATCTTGCCGCCCATGTCCTGGACCTGCCGGCCGCAATTGACTTGTACAGACAGGAAGCGGGTCATCCAATTCGGATGACCCGCTTCCTGTTACTTCCCTGTGGAGCTAAGGAGAATTGAACTCCTGACCTCCTGCATGCCATGCAGGCGCTCTACCAACTGAGCTATAGCCCCGTGCTGTGTTCCGCCCGGTCTCCCTGGCGACATCGAGAACATTACACGGTCACCCCGGCCCACCACCAAATCGATTCCCACAGGAACTGATTTGCCCCATTCGGGAAGATTGTGCGACCGGGTGCTCAGGCGGTCGCGAAGGAGTAGAAGCGCTTCAGGGTGCAGTGCTCCTCCAACAGCCGTCCGTAGATCGGCTCCCCCTCCAGCTCCCGGTACGTCTCGATCGGGTCGCCTTTTATGATCAGCGCCCGCGCACACTCCTCGCACCAGTACTGGTACTCGGCATTGATCGGATCCATGTCCCGGACAATGGGCGTACCGCCGCCGCACCAGTCGCACTTCCGCCTGTGTGCACCCATGGGTCAGCTCCGGCCGTGGCTGCGGGCCGTACACATGCGGGAGGTTCCGCCGTTCTCTTCGGGAACTCCGGGAACGTCAGGAACTCCGGGAACAAGGGGCAGGTCCGCGACCTCGTGGCGGCTCGCAGGCATCGCGCTCCCTCCCGTTCGGTCCGTCGCCCCCTCCGGCGGTCCGATTCTGCCATGACCCCGCAAGGGGGGCAGCCCTGCTGAGAATCGCCCCGCTGCCGACGCCTTACGAGACCGACCGACACGCCCACGATCGCGGCCGCCGACAGCACGAGGGCGCACACCCACAGGGCATGGCCGGACCCGTGCGCCCCTGGCGTATCAAGGCGGTTGAGGTACAGCGTGCCGAAGGTCGCGACACCGATGAGCTGACCCAGCTGGGTGACGTTCACCAGCACACCACTCGCGTCGGCGGCGTCCTCGGGCCGTACGTTGGCCAGTGCGCGGGTGAGGAGGGGACTGAATCCCAGCGACACGCCCGCCCCCATGACGACCAAAGCCGCATACAGCATGAACCCGCCGTCCCCGCCATCGCGCATCACCAGCCCGACCCCCACCGAGGCGACGGCCACCAGGACGAACCCGCCCGGAACCAGCCCCCTTTGGAGACGCGTCGGCCACCGGCGCCAGGTCAGCCCGACCGCGCCGAAGACCACCGCAGTCGGTGCGAACATCAGCCCGGCACGCAGCGCCGAGTAGCCGATACCGCCCTGGACGTGCAGCGTCATCGCAAAGAGGAAGCCCGAGTTGATCGCCATCACCAGCAGAATCCGCAGCGCCGCCGACGCGATTCCGGGGATACGCGGCACCCTGAGGGCGATCAGGGGTGCGCCGCCGCCCGCGGCCAGCCGTGTCTCGTACGCGACGAACCCGGCGAAGAACACGACGGAGGCGAGCAGGCAGACCCGGGTCCAGGCCGGCCAGCCCAACTCCCGCCCGAGGACGAGGGGCACGGCGAACAGCGTGACGGCGGCGGTGAGAAGGACCAGGCCGGGCAGATCGAGCCCGCGGGCCCGCGCTTCCTCCCTGGCCTGCCCCGTACGCGGTTCGCGTGGCAGCACGCGTCGGCCGAGCACCAGCAGAACAAGCCCGATCGGTACGTTCACCAGGAAGACCGGCCGCCAACCCGCCCCGAACAGATCGGCGCTGACCAGCACCCCGCCCACCACCTGCCCGGCGGCCGCGCCGGTGGCGAGGACCGCACTGTAGGCACCGAGCGCCCAGGTGCGCGCCGTACCGGTGAAGTGCCGCTGGATCAGGCTGAGCACCTGCGGAATCATCACCGCCGCACCCGCCCCCTGGATCAGCCGGAAGGCGATCAACTGTGCGGTGTCCGCGGCCAGTCCGCAGGCGAGTGAGGCGGCGGTGAAGACCGTGAGCCCGGCCAGATGGGCACGGCCGTGGCCGAGCAGCCCCCCGAGCCTGGCGTCGGTGATCAGCAGAACGGCGTACGTAATGGTGTAGCCGGCCACGACGAGCTGTAACCCAGCACCGGAGGCGCCGAGTTCGGTGCGGATCGTCGGTGCGGCGACATTGACGATGAAGGTGTCGAGCAGGGCCATGAACTGGGTGGCCAGGACCAGGGCGAGCAGCCGGCCGGAACGTCCATCCGTGACGCCGTTGTCATTGGTGCCGTCTTTGCTGGGTACGGAACGTGGAGTTGCCTCGGATGTCGATGTCATGACCCGAAGCGTGCCGCCGGCCTCATACGGGTAACGAGAGCCCGCTGATGCTGTTACCGGCAACTCCGTTATGGGGCACCGACCATGGGGGGTCACGACTGCTGGGCACGCAAGCTGCTTTTGGCGCAGATAGGCACGATTGGGTGAACGGTGTAACGATCTGCGGGTATGCCTGGCGGGGTGTGCGTAACGTTATCGGTGCGATCTGGGACGCCGGGTGTGGTGTCAGCAGTCGGGGCCCCCGTTCTACCGGAGAGATGGTTCGGGGCCTCCCCGTCGCCTCCGGCCACACCCACATGGCCAGGTCGTAGGGATTCCGCCCGCCTGGGACGGACCGCGTACGGGATATGCGTCGCCGCCCAGGACGCGAAAGCGGAGGACCAGTGCGCCCAAGACCGTTCGGGGCGTGCCGGTGAGCCAGGACTCACTCCTGCCCACTGCCCAGGAACGGTGAGTGGCCGCACGCGTGCAGGACCACAGCCGGATCCAGGAACACCTGGGGGAACGCAAAGATCCCGCCCCCTGCCGGGGACGGGATCCTGATTGTGGAGCTAAGGAGAATTGAACTCCTGACCTCCTGCATGCCATGCAGGCGCTCTACCAACTGAGCTATAGCCCCGCTGTCCGCTGTGTTTCCCTGCGTTTCCGCGCTGCGAACAAGAAGAACTTTAGCCTGTGACCAGCCAGAAAGTGAAATCCGGCCGACGCGGCCCGGAGGGGGCCTCCGGGCACCGCCGTGAGGCGCCCCGGAGAGACGTTCTAGGCATCGTCGCCGAGCACGGGTTCGGGCAGGGTGCCCGCGTTGTGCTCCAGCAGGCGCCAGCCGCGCGCGCCCTCGCCCAGCACCGACCAGCAGCAGTTGGAGAGCCCTCCCAGCCCTTCCCAGTGGCGCGCTTCCAGACCGAGCAGCCGCCCGATGGTGGTGCGGATGGTGCCGCCGTGGCTGACCACGACGAGCGTGCCGCCGTCGGGCAGCTTGTCGGCATGATCGAGCACGACGGGGGCGGCCCGGTCGGCAACCTCGGTCTCCAGTTCGCCGCCGCCGCGCCGCACGGGCTCGCCCCGCTTCCACGCGGCGTACTGCTCGCCGTACCGCTCGACGATCTCTTCGTGGGTGAGGCCCTGCCAGGCACCCGCGTAGGTCTCGCGCAGTCCCGCGTCAGGGGTGATGTCGAGCCCGGTGATCGCGGCGAGCTCGCCGGCCGTGGCCGCCGCCCGCCGCAGATCCGAGGCGACGATGGCATCCGGCTTCAGCGAGGCGAGCAGCCGGGCGGCCCGGTGGGCCTGCCCGACGCCGGTCTCGGTGAGCTCGATGTCCGTGGAGCCCTGGAATCGGCGCTCCAGGTTCCACGCCGTCTGGCCGTGTCGCCAGAGGACGATCCTGCGGCCCCTGCCGCTGCTGCTGCCGTTCAGCTCTGGTCACCTTCCATGCCGCCGGTGAGCTGGGCGTGCTCCTCGGCCTTCCCCCGGGTCCTGACGGCGTCCTCGGGCAGGGCGATCTCGGGGCAGTCCTTCCACAGGCGCTCCAGCGCGTAGAAGACGCGCTCCTCGCTGTGCTGGACGTGGATCACGATGTCGACGTAGTCGAGGAGGATCCAGCGGGCGTCGCGGTCACCCTCACGGCGCACCGGCTTGACCCCGAGCTCCTTCTGAAGCCGCTCCTCGATCTCGTCGACGATCGACTTGACCTGGCGGTCGTTGGGGGCCGAGGCCAGCAGGAAGGCGTCTGTGATCGACAGCACGTCGCTGACGTCGTACGCAATGATGTCGTGCGCGAGCCGGTCGGCGGCCGCCTGAGCGGCGGCGTTGATGAGCTCGATGGAGCGGTCCGTGGCGGTCACAAGCAGGCTTTCGTCGGCGGTCAGATCAACCTCTAGGGTCTCACGGACCGCCGACAGCCCACGCAGTGATCTTCCGAAGATCGTTCCTGGAGATCGTCCAGGAGGTGGAGCCCGACTATTTGATCTTGTAGTCCTGGCCGAGAACGACGGACACATCCGCGTTCGCGGCAGGCTTGCCCCGCTTCACCGCGCTCACCGGCAGGCCCAGGGTCTTGGCGACCTGGGTCGCCCTCTCCTTGTCGGCCGCATCGCGGTAGAGGACCTCGGACAACGCCTCGGTGCCGGTGTTCCCGCCGCCGACGAAGGCATAGCCACCATTGACCAGCTCGATCCGGGCGGACTCCGTACCGCCCGCGTTCCCGGTGCCGTTCCTGACTCCGACCCGCACGGCCGCGTCCTGGTCCGGTGCCTTCACCGTGCCGCCGAGGACGTCCTTGACGACACTCTCGGTGGCCGCGTCGGTCAGGGTTCCGTCGGCCTGCACCGGCAGCAGCGCCGTCTTGTAGTCGCCGATCTTGGCGTGTTCGGCGAGCTTCGCCAGGGACGCGCCGAGGTCCTCCTCCGGCAGCGACGGGTCGAGAATCTGCGCCAGCGTCTGCACAGTGACCGTGGCGGCCTTCGGATCGTCCGAGATCTTCCGCAGCACGCCGCGCATGACCTGCCCGAACCGCATGAGCTGATTCGCCTCGGCCTCACCGGGGCCCCGGTACGTGGCGTACGCGACGGCCATCTGCCCGCTCAGGGTCTGCGCCTCGCCCTTCTTCACGAGGGGGGACACGTCCTTCTTGGTGTCGGGTACATCGGTGTCGGTGTCGACCTCGATATTGCCGACCAGGTCGACGAGGTTCTCCAGGTACGGGGTGTCCAGCCGCCACGTTCCGGAGATCTTGGTGCCGAGCAGCGTGTCGATCGACTCGCGGGTGCCGGTCGAACCGTCGGCGTCGACGGACTTGCCGAGGGTGGTCGTGTTGCCCTCGTCGTCGGAGACGGCGAGCGAGTTGGGGAGCAGGACCGTGGTCCCCTGCTTGGTGGTGATGTTGTCGACGAGCAGCGCCGTGGAGGTGCCGCCCTTCTTGGTGCTGTGCAAATGGACCACGATGACATCGCGCTGCTGCGGACCCGTCGTCGCGGAGTTCTTCTCCTCCGAGCCGCCGAGGCCCGGGAGTTTGCCCGCGGACCAGAGGTAGCCGACTCCGCCGACGACGACGAGGGCCACCACGACGACGAGCGCGACCATCCGGTTGCGGCCGCGTCGCCGTGCCTCCTCGCGCCGCTCGCTGCGGCTCTCGGTGAACTTCAGCCAGTCGATGACGTCTTCGGAGTCCTCGTCGGGCTCCTCGATGAAGGAGAACTGCCCGGTGCCGTCCTCGCGGTCCGCGCGGCGCTGCTCCGGAACGGCCGGCTCGGGCTCGGGCTCGGAGTCGAACCCGGACCGCGGTTCCGGCTGCTGCGGGGCGGATACGGGTGCGGGCGCGGGAGCCTGCTGCGGGATGCTCCACTGCGCCGTGGCGTCGACCGCGGCCGACTGCTGACCGGTGTCGTAGCCGTACCCGTCGTAGCCATAACCCTGCTGCTGGGAGGCATACGGGTCGTACTGCTGCGGCTGCTGCTGCGGCTGCTGCTGCTGCCGGCCGTACGGGTCGTATCCGTACCCTTGCTGCCCCTGCTGCTGCGCGTACGGGTCGTACTGCTGCGGCTGCTGTTCCTGCTGCTGCGCGTACGGGTCGTACTGCTGCGGCTGCTGTTCCTGCTGCTGCCCGGGCTGCTGATACACCGGCTGCCCGTACTCGTCGTAGCCGACGATCTGCGACTGCTGGTAGTACGGGTCGTACGGGTTCTGTCGGTCGTTCACCGGTCCCCCTCTCCGTGGCTCATTCGCCGCGGTACAGCTGGCGCTTGTCGATGTATCGGACCACGCCGTCCGGCACCAGGTACCAGACGGGATCCCCGTGCGCGACCCGCTCACGGCAGTCCGTGGACGAGATCGCGAGCGCGGGGACCTCCACGAGGGAGACACCGCCCTCCGGCAGGCCGGCGTCCGTGAGCACATGCCCCGGCCGCGTCACACCGATGAAGTGGGACAGCGAGAACAGCTCCTCGGCGTCTCGCCAGGTGAGGATCTGGGAGAGGGCGTCGGCGCCGGTGATGAAGAAGAGGTCCGCGTCGCCGTGGATGGCGCGAAGGTCCCGCAGCGTATCGATCGTGTACGTCGGTCCGCCACGATCGATGTCGCTGCGGCTGACCGAGAACTGCGGGTTGGACGCCGTCGCGATGACTGTCATCAGATAGCGGTCCTCGGCCGGGGACACATTCTTGTGGCTCTTCTGCCACGGCTGCCCGGTCGGGACGAAGACCACCTCGTCGAGGTGGAACCGGGCGGCCACCTCGCTGGCCGCCACCAGGTGTCCATGATGAATCGGGTCGAACGTCCCGCCCATCACGCCGAGTCGGCGTCTTGCGGCACCGGTAGGCACTTCCTGCTCTCCCATGCGTGCAGAGCCTACTGGCACAGCTGTACGCCTCGGCCTCAGCGGTCGCGGTTGAAGCGCGTGGTGATCCACAGCAGGAGCAGCAGCACGACGAACGCACCGCCACCGGTCAGGTACGGGTTGAGGCTTTCGTGGTTACCACCGTTCTCGCCGCCCTCGGAGGCGAGAGTGACCAGCTGGTGCGCGGTGCTTGTGAGGCTCATCTTCTGCAGGACCTATCGATCGGGAGTCGGAAGGGAAGACGTCGCGGACATCGTATGCGGGTGCCCCGGGCACGCTCACGCCGACTCAGTCGTTGTCGTCGTTGCGGTATCCGCGGAGCAGGAACCACGCGAGCAGCGCCGCGCCGATGAGCGAGGCGAGCAGCACGATCCGGATGGTGTTGCCCGGGCCCTGATCATCGGATGCGGCGGCGAGCAGAGCAACGGTGTGCGGCATGTTGGGCGTCTCCTCAGTTATCCACAGCCCCCCGCACACCGTAGCCCCAGCACCTACGCTGGGATTTGTCAGGGGGCGAGCGACGTCTCGTACGAACAGGGGGCCATCCATGACCGACAGCAGCCACACGAGTCACGAGAACGTGCCGAGCAGGCAGCGCAGGCGTTTCGCCGGCATCTCGTCCCGGGCGTACGAACACCCGGCGGACCGCTCGGCCCTGGTGGCCCTGCGCAAGCTGAGCGGGTTCGACACCGTGTTCAAGGTCCTCAGCGGACTGCTCCCCGAGCGCAGTCTGCGGCTGCTCTTCCTCTCCGACTCCGTTCGGGTGAGCGACGCCCAGTTCGTCCATCTCAACGACATGCTGCGCGACGCCTGTTACATCCTGGACCTGGAGAAGGTCCCGCCGATGTACGTCACCCAGGACCCGAAGCCCAATGCCATGTGTATCGGTCTCGACGAGCCGATCATCGTGGTGACGACGGGGCTGGTGGAGCTGCTCGACGAGGAGGAGATGCGGGCGGTCGTCGGCCACGAGGTGGGACACGCCCTCTCCGGCCACGCCGTGTACCGCACGATTCTGCTGTTCCTCACCAATCTTGCGCTGAAGGTCGCCTGGATTCCGCTCGGCAATGTCGCGATCATGGCGATCGTGACGGCGCTGCGCGAGTGGTTCCGCAAGTCGGAGCTTTCCTCGGACCGGGCGGGACTGCTGGTCGGCCAGGATCTGCAGGCGTCGATGCGCGGCCTGATGAAGATCGCCGGTGGCAACCATCTGCACGAGATGAACGTGGACGCCTTCCTCGCCCAGGCGGACGAGTACGAGAAGGGCGGCGACCTGCGCGACTCCGTGCTCAAGATCCTCAATATGCTGCCCCGCTCCCACCCGTTCACCACGGTGCGCGCTGCCGAGCTGAAGAAGTGGTCCGAGAGCCGCGACTACCAGCGGATCATGGATGGCCACTACCCGCGGCGTGACGAGGACAAGGACGCCTCGGTAACGGACTCGTTCCGTGAGTCCGCCTCGCATTACGCCGATTCGGTGCGCACCAGCAAGGATCCGCTGATGAAGCTCGTCGGCGACATAGCGGGCGGCGCCGGGGACCTGGGCGGCAAGCTCCGCGACAAGTTCACCGGCGGCGGTGGCTCGGCCGGCAAGGGTGGCGCTACGGGTGGCTCCGAAGAGACCCGGCAGTCGGGGCCGGAAGACCCGGAGAGCTAGAGCTCACAGGAGCCCGGGACGGGCGGGCGCTGAGCTCCAGCGCCCCGCAGAGCGCCCCAGCGGGCCTGCCCGTGGCGTACGGGTCGGTGCCCGCCGGTCCGCGGGATACCGCCTGCTGGCCGGCGAGCAGCGGACGCAGTGCGCCGGTCGTGTCGGCCGAGCAGGCCTGCGGTCCGGCCTGGACGTAGCTGGTCCGCAGCTCCAGCCGGTGCAGCCGCAGGTCCTCCCGGTCGAAGCGGAAGTGCAGCTCGCGCCGGACGGTGAACAGGGAGACGCCGCCTGCCTGTTGGGGGCCGGAGACGGCCGGGCGCAGGGCGTACGTGAAGGTGTGGTCCGACACCACCTCCAGGGTGCCGGACCCCTCCTCCGAGTAGGACAGGGTGCCCTGGACGCGAACGCCCGGGTCGGCCAGTGCCACCTTCGCCGGGTCGAACCGCACCAGCCAGCCGGCCGCGGCGTGCTGCCCGTCGTCGTCCGGCCGGCTCATGCTCCGGTCGAACTGACGCACCTGGTCCGGGTCGAGCAGGAGCTTCACCGGCCGTATCGCGCCGCCGGTGAGGACGCCGGGGTCGAGTGAGGACGCGACCAGGTAGTCCTTGACCGTGGTGAGGGCGGTGATCACCTGACTGTCCGAGAAGTTGTCCGTCTGCCGGACCATCGGGAAGTTGATGCCTGAGGCACCTGTCCGGAACTGTGCGGCGGGGCTGGTGGCGAAGAGACCGGCGGCCGTGCCGCCGGGCACGGCACCGCGGGGCGCCAGGGGTATGACGGTCGAGCGGAGTGCCTCGGCCCGTGGGCCGACGGGCGCCTGGTACGGATGCCGGAAGCCCATGTAGACGGCTGCGGCGAAGGCCAGGGCTATCAGGACGACGAGGGCCAGGAGGGCCCGGGGGCCGGTGCGCAGGTGCCGGGCGGGGAGGCTGCGTACGGCGCGGGCGTGCTCGCCCATGCGTTCCTGGGCGGAGAATTCCTGGAGCCGGGCAGCACGGACGAACGACTCGTCGAAGACGACGGATCGGTACTCGTCCTCGCCGCCACCGGCTGCGTTCCCGGACGCTCCTTCTGGCGGTTCTTCACGGCCTGCCATGACTTCTCCCGACTCCACGTCACCGGCCGAGGCCGACACGCTACGCTCTGCTTCGGCCGATAGGCCTCGGGCAGGGCTTGTCCGTCACGAGTTCGCCTGTGCGGACGAGTGAGAAGCCCCCTCCGGGGGGAGGGGTCACACCTTCAGAGTAGGTCGATTGCCAAGAAGGTAAACGCCCTGGCGGGTGAGAACTCGGGCCGGGTTCTCATGCGCCGGGCGACTTCGCTTCAGGGCGTGTGCGGCACCGCGGAGACCGCAGGCCGGGAATAGCCGGAGGGGGCGGACGCGGACGGGGTGGCATCGACACCCGGTGCGCTGTCCACGCCGGTCGAGGCGGGCGGTGGCACCTGGTCCTGCCGGTTGGCGGAGGCGCCCCGGTAGACCGCGCTGAAGGCCAGCGCGACCATGCCGATGCCCATCAGCAGCGCGAGCAGCCAGGCCACCGGCCGGTGCCAGCGTGCGGCACCCCGGTAGGGGCGCAGGGCGCCGCCGTGGCGCCCGTAGGGGCCGTTGTCGTAGTCGCCCAGCCCGTCGGGGTCCATCGGGTCGCCGTAGGGGCTTCCGGGGCCGTAGCCGCCGCCCGGGCCGTACCCGTCGTCGAAGAACTCGTCGTCGCCGGGGCCGCCGCCTGCGCGGGCTCGGGCCGCCTCGGCCTCGGCACGCGCCTCGGCAGCAGCCATCAGCCGCTCCACCGCGGTGGGTTCATGGAAATCGGCAGCCCTGACGAAGTCCTCGTCGAACACCACGGAGGCGAAGTCCTCGTCCGCGCCCCCGCGGTCGTCGTCGGGCTCCCAGCCGTCCGGGAACGGCCTGCCCCCCACGTCGTCCGGCACAACTTCAGCGTAGCCCCGGCGGGTCGATTTGGGCAGGGAGAGCGCAAAATCACCGGGGCCGGAGATCACCGAACGTGACCGTCACCGGTCACGATGTACTTCGTCGAGGTCAGCTCCGGCAGCCCCATCGGGCCCCTGGCATGCAGCTTCTGCGTGGAGATCCCGATTTCCGCACCGAACCCGAACTGCCCGCCGTCGGTGAACCGGGTGGACGCATTTACGGTGACCGTCGTGGAATCCACCAGTTGGGTGAACCGGCGGGCGGCGGCCTGCGAGGTGGTGACGATCGCCTCGGTGTGGCCCGATGACCAGAGCCGGATGTGTGCCACCGCCGCGTCCAGCGATTCGACGACGGCTGCCGCGATGTCGTACGAGAGGTACTCGGTCTCCCAGTCCTCGGGCGTCGCCGCCACGACGGTGGCCTTGGACCCGTCGGCGTACTCCAGCACCTGCTCGTCACCGTGGACCGTCACCCCTGCGTCGGCCAGCGCGTCCAGGGCCCGGGGAAGGAACTCCGCGGCGATGTCCTTGTGGACCAGCAGCGTCTCGGCGGAGTTGCAGACGCTCGGGCGCTGGGCCTTGGAGTTGATCAGGATGCCGACGGCCATGTCGAGGTCGGTCTGCGCGTCCACGTACACGTGGCAGTTGCCGGTTCCGGTCTCAATGACCGGAACCGTCGATTCCTCCACGACCGTACGGATCAGCGAGGCGCCGCCGCGCGGGATCAGTACGTCGACGAGACCGCGGGCCCGCATCAGTTCACGTACCGAGTCGCGGCTCTCGCCCGGCACCAGCTGCACCGCGTCGGCCGGCAGGCCGGAACCTCCGACCGCGTCGCGAAGCACCCGGACGAGCGCGGTGTTGGAGGCGTACGCGGATGACGAGCCCCGCAGCAGGACGGCGTTGCCGGACTTCAGGCAGAGCGCCGCGGCGTCCACCGTCACATTGGGCCGGGCCTCGTAGATGATCCCGACGACACCGAGCGGCACCCGGACCTGGCGCAGGTCGATGCCGTTGGGCAGGGTCGAGCCACGCACCACTTCGCCGACCGGGTCGGGCAGGGCCGCCACGTTCCGCACATCGGCGGCGATGGCCCGGATCCGCTCGGGGGTGAGGGTGAGCCGGTCGACGATCGACTCGCTGGTGCCGGCCTCGCGGGCGCGGGCGACGTCCTCGGCGTTGGCCTCGACGATCTCGCTCGTCCGCACTTCCAGCGCGTCCGCGATCGCCAGCAGCGCGTCGTCCTTGGCCGCACGCGGCAGTGGCGCGATGTCGGCGGCGGCAGAGCGTGCCCGGTAGGCGGCCTGGGCGACCGGGGACATGTTGTCGTACGGCGAAAGCGTGGTCATGCCCGCAGGGTAGTGCGCACGCTGCGGGCATTCCTCACGTATCCCGTGATGCGAGACAACCGTCCCAGGACGGGCCGGTTCAGTACGGGTGGACGCCGACCGGTGCAGCCGGCGGCGGCCCGTATCCCTCGGCGATCCGCTGGTGGTATGTCTCCCGGTCGATGACCTCCAGGCCGACGATCTCCCAGGGCGGCAGTTTGGCGCTGGAGCGGTGTTCGCCCCACAGCCGCAGCGCGACCGCCGCCGCGTCGTGCAGATCGCGGGCCTCCTCCCAGTAGCGGATCTCCGCGTGATCGTTGGCGTACCGGCTGGTCAGCAGGAAGGGGTGGTCGTGCGCGAGCTGTTCCAGACAGCGTCTGACCTCCTTCAGCGGAGTCTCATTGCCCGAGACGCTGAGCGTGATGTGCCACAGCTTCGATTGGGTGCGTTCCTCCTTCACCCCCACCGGCTCGGGGCTGGTGGTTCCGTCGGTGGCCCCGTCGACGGTCCTGTCCGCGGGCCGGTTCCCGTCGAAGCCGGCACCTGCTCCGACGCTGGTCAGGGTGCGGCCACCCGTTGCTCGGGGCGGCGTCCCCGGGCGCGCTCGTCTCACCGGCGGCCTCCTGTGAATGCGTTGCTGTGCTGTACCCCGCTGTGTCCCCGTTACAAAGTTGACCAGTCCCGGGCCGGGCGTGGGGCGGTTTTCATGAAGGTCTCTGCCGGAAGTCCGGACTTTCAGCCGATTCAGGAGCCGGTCAGTGGTGCAGGAGGACCAGATCGTCCCTGTGTACGACCTCGCGCTCGTATGCCGGCCCGAGCTCGCGTGCCAGGTCACGGGTGGAGCGCCCGAGCAGTTGCGGAATCTCCTTGGCGTCGAAGTTGACGAGTCCGCGGGCCACGGGGCGGCCGCGCAGGTCGCGCAGCTCCACCGGGTCCCCCGCGGTGAACTCGCCCTCGACCGCGGCGATCCCGGCCGGCAGGAGCGAGCTGTGGCGCTCGACGACGGCCCGTACGGCCCCGTCGTCCAGGGTCAGCCATCCCTGCGGGGTGGAGGCGTGGGCCAGCCAGAGCAACCGGTCGGCCGAGCGGCGTCCGGTGCGGCGGAAGTACGTACCGGTGTCGCGGCCCGCGAGGGCGTCGGCGGCGCGGCTCGCGGAGGTCAGCACGACCGGCACCCCGGCGGCCGTGGCGATCCGGGCGGCTTCGACCTTGGTGACCATGCCGCCGGTGCCGACGCCCGCCTTTCCGGCGCTGCCGATGGTGACGCCCGCCAGGTCGGCGGAGCCCGTCACCTCGGCGATGCGTGTGGTGCCGGGGGTGCTGGGGTCGCCGTCGTAGAGACCGTCGACGTCGGAGAGGAGGACCAGCAGGTCGGCGCGGACGAGGTGGGCGACGAGCGCGGCGAGCCGGTCGTTGTCGCCGAACCGGATCTCGTCGGTGGCCACGGTGTCGTTCTCGTTGACGATCGGGAGCGCACCCATGTCCAGGAGCTGGTCCAGGGTGCGGTAGGCGTTGCGGTAGTGGGCGCGGCGACTGGTGTCGTTGCTGGTCAGCAGCACCTGGCCGACGCGTACGCCGTACCGCGCGAAGGAGGCAGTGTAGCGGGCGACGAGCAGCCCCTGGCCCACGCTGGCCGCGGCCTGCTGCCTGGCCAGGTCCTTGGGCCGGCGCACCAGGCCGAGCGGGGCGAGTCCGGCCGCGATGGCACCGGAGGAGACGAGGACGATCTCCTTCTCCCCGCCGCTCCTGACCTTGGCGAGCACATCGACGAGTGCGTCGACCCGGTCGGCGTCGAGGCCCCCGGCCGCGGTGGTGAGGGACGAGGACCCGACCTTGACCACGATCCTGCGCGCCTCGGTCACGCTCTGCCTTGCCCCTGCCACGTGCACTGTCCCCGTCCTCGCCGTCGGCTGCGCCTCCTGGCCGTCAGGGTACGCGAGTCGGGTGGGGCGCCGGACGGAACGGGCGTTCCCGATATTCGGACTCCGCTCTCCCTTTTTCGGACATTGAGCGGAGACCGGCTGCTCCGAGGAGCGCCACAGTGCCAGCGGTCATATCAAATGATTCGCAAATCCGTACGCACCTTTCGGCGGCCGAATCATTGACCGCCGCCCCAGGCAACCATCCGGACACGTCGTCCATCCAACAATCGATAGGGTGCACGGCAGGTGGTGCTGTATCGCCGTTTTCCGCAGCGCGCGGACCTGCACCCGCCGCCGGCTCAAAGGGCCTCTATCAGCCATGGGACAGTAGCGATGCCAGTTAAAGTAAGTGTCGTCATTCCGGTATACAACCCGGGCAGGTTCATCGAACCCTGCATCGACTCGCTCCTGCGGCAGACCCTGCCAGCACAGGAGTTCGAAGTCCTCTTCGTCAACGACGGGTCGACGGACGACACTCCTGACCGCCTCAAACAGCTGGCCGCTGAGCATCCTCATTTCCGGGTGATCACCATCCCTAATTCCGGCTGGCCGGGAAAGCCCCGCAACATCGGGGTGGCCGAGGCGAAGGGTGAGTACGTCCAGTTCCTGGACCAGGACGACCATCTCGCCTCCGGCGCCCTGGAGCGGCTGTACGACATGGGCCGACGCAACGGCTCGGACATTGTCATCGGCAAGGTGGCCAGCAACTTCCGCGGTGTCCCGCACGGCGTGTTCAAGACGAACCGCGAGAAGTGCACCCTGCACGACGCCCCGCTGTACGACAGCCTCACGCCGCACAAGATGTTTCGTACGGAATTCCTCCGTGCGAACGGCATCGCCTACCCCGAGGGGAAGCGCCGGCTGGAGGACCAGCTCTACATGATGCAGGCGTACTTCCCGGCCAAGGTCGTCTCCATCCTGGGCACGTACACCTGCTACTACTACTCGAAGCGGGACGACGGCAAGAACGCCGGATCGACGAGGATCGTGCCGTCCGGCTACTACGGGAACCTCCGCGAGGTCCTGGATGTCGTCATGGCCCATACGGAACCGGGAGAATTCCGGGACCGGCTGCTGCGCCGCTTCTACCGCGTCGAGATGCTCAGCCGGCTCAGCGAGCCGGCGGTGCTGCGCTACCAGCCGGAGTTCTACGACGAGATGTGCGACGCCATCCGGCCGCTGGCCACGGACTTCATGGGCGACGGAGTGCACGACGGCCTGGGTCCGGTCCTGCGGGCGCGGTCCACACTGCTGCGCGAGAACGACCGGCAGGGTCTCCTCCGCATCGCGCGTTTCGCCTCGTCCGTCACGGCGGCGGCACGGCTGGAGACGTTCGCCTGGCAGCCGGACGGCAGGATCGCGATCACCGTCAGCGCCCGGCTGGTCCACGGCGAGGACCGGGCCCCGGTGCGGCTACTGCGCCGCGACGGCCGCTACTACCTGCACCCCGAGCTCGCCGACGGGCTGCAGGCCGACGGCGGACTGCTGGACATCACCGACGACCTCGACGGCTTCTCCGCCGAACTCTCGCTCCGCAACCGCGAGACGGCCGTCGAGTGGCCCTGCCCCGCGACGTTCACCACGGAGCTGGAAGAGCTCGGCGACGACGTCTGCGAAGTCGTCCTGCACGGCAGCGGCCATCTGTCCGCCGAGGCGGTCAAGGGTCGCGGACGGGTGTCGCGCGGCTTCTGGGACGTCTGGGTGCCACTGCGCGGACTGGGTCTGGTCCGCAAGGCCCGGCTCGGCGCCGACCGCGGCGAAGGCGTGGACGCCGCCTGTCTGCCCGCCTCCCTCGGGTCCCCGGCGCGCGCCGTCATCCCGTACTTCACCGATCCGCACGGCAACCTCACGCTCGATGTCGCCCGCCGCAGCAAGAAGCTGGCCGACCATCTCGCGGGCCGTCCGGTGCTGCGCACGCCGGGCAGCCGGCCGGAGCTGCGGCTGGACCTCTTCACCACCGCTGCCACCGCCGTCTCCGGCGCCCAGCTGGTCCTGAGCCCGGCCGACGGGACAACCGGCGCCGTCCGCACGGTACGGACCTCGCTGCACCCCACCGAGGGCCGCGCCCATCTGACGGTGCCCGGACGTGCGCGGGGCGTCGCGGCGGGCAACTGGAAGCTGTCGGTCCGGCTCGATGGCGAGGGCGGTCCCGCGCTCCCTCTCTGCAACGTCACCGTCGGCGGCCGCGGCCGGATCCACCTCGACCCGGCCCTGCCCGAGGTCGACGCCGCGATCATGGCGGAGGTCGGCACGCAGCGCCGGAAGGCGGCGCTGCGGCGGGCGCTGCGCACGGTCGGCGGCCCGCTCGTCCGCAGGCTCCCGCCCGGCGGCCGCAAGCGGGCGCGTCGCCTGGCCGCCCGATTCACCCGCTGATCCGGGATCCCGGACCACCCCCTCAGCCAGCACGGAACAAGGACGTGATCGCATGCGGCAGCTCTCTCTCGAAGGCGCCTGGGTGCATGAGCCGAAGGTCTTCCCTGACAGTCGCGGCAGCTTCCACGAATGGTTCAGGGCCTCCGAGCTCAGCGAGGCCGCGGGCCACGGTCTGCAGCTCGCCCAGGCCAATTTCTCGGTCTCCCGCCGCGGCACGCTGCGCGGTATCCACTTCGCCGATGTGCCGCCGAGCCAGGCGAAGTACGTCAAGTGCGTGCGCGGCGCGGTGCTCGACGTCATCGTGGACATCCGGGTCGGCTCCCCCACGTACAAGCAGTGGGAGGCCGTGCGCCTCGACGACATGGACCATCACGCGGTCTACCTCGCCGAGGGGCTCGGCCACTCGTTCATGGCGCTGACGGACGACGCGACAGTTGTCTATCTGTGCTCCGAGGGGTACGCGCCCGGTCGTGAGCACGGCATCGACCCGCTCGACCCGGAACTGTCGATCGAGTGGCCCGAGGGCATCACCCCGCTGCTCTCGGAGAAGGACGCCGCCGCCCCCTCGCTGGCCGAGGCGGAGAAGCAGGGCCTGCTTCCCTCGTACGAGGCGTGCCGGGCGTACTACGCAGAGCTGCGCGGCCGGGGCTGAGAGGCTGTCGGGCCACCTTCGATCGGGAAGCGGGCGGGGCGAGCGTGCGTGCCAGGGCACGACCGCCCGATCAGAGGTAGCCCGACAGCCTCTGAACCGGCGGCAGCGCAGCAAAAGCCCCCGTGGTCCGGGGAAGGATCACGGGGGCTTTCTCCGTCCAGGCCGTCAGCCCGCGACGGCCTCGATACGCCCGCGCAGCGGCGTGAACGCCGAGCGGGGACGGCGCAGATTGCGGGCCCGGGTCAGCGCGGGCCAGAAGTCGGCTCCGAGCAGCGTCTCGGGCCGGACCGCGGTCTTGCGCACCAGCACCTCTTCGGGCACATCCTGCGGATCGGGTACGACGTACTCCTCGATGATCTTGTCGTACGCGTTCTTCAGAATGTCGCTCTCCGGATCGGCACCGAATACGGCGACCACTCCCGTCGGTGCCGTATCGATCTCGACGACCACCAGGTCGGGGCGGTAACGGCGCAGCACCTGCACCACCTTGTAGACATCGCCGGTCCAGAATTTGGTGTGCCGGTCCCGGGCCGCCTCATCGACATTGCGCGGCAGCATGTCGTCAAGAACGATCACGCTCGACCAGCGGGAGTGCCGTTCGACGTTCATGAAGTCGCGCAGCGCGTACTCGAAGAGGTGCATGCCGTCGATGAAGGAGAGTTCCAGCTTGGGGTCCCCGCCGAGCACGTTGAGCGGGTCCCGGCGGGCGAGTGCGCGGAACGGGTTGCGGCCGTTGCGGAGGTGGAGCAGCGGGTCCTTGCGGGCGAAGAAGTCGTCGCTCGTCGCCTTGACCAGGTGGACGTCGCAGCTGATGTCCGTCACTACGCGGAAGGCCGGGTCGACGGCGACGGAGGGCACCCGCGAAAGGGCCAGGCTTCTGCCGTCGTTGACCCCGATCTCCAGATAGTTCCGGGGCCGGTAGATGCGGTGCATGTGACGCAGGAACTCATGGCGGTTCACGTGGAGCGGCCCTTCGACAGAAATCAACTGGTCCGATTCCCGGCGAAGTTACCCTATGAATGCACGGTGGCGTAAGCATTCTTCCAGTGTTAACACCTGTGGTCTCCCACACGCGGAATACAGAAGACCAGATGTCGATACGATCATTGGATGATCAAGGGCGTTCCGCTCGGAGCAGTGCCGGAAATGCCTCCGCCAGCGCCTCCCGCCAGTCGCGGACCGGTTCCATTCCGGCCGCCGCCCAGCGGTCGTGCCCGAGCACGCTGAACGCGGGCCGGGGCGCCGGCCGGACGAAGGCGTCGCTGGTGGTGGGGCGGACGCGTGCCGGGTCGGCGCCCAGCAGCCGGAAGATCTCCCGGGTGAAGCCGAACCAGGTCGTCTCACCACCGCTGGTGCCGTGGTAGACGCCCGCGGGGGCGGTCCCTGCCAGGGCGGCCTGCCCAAGCCGGACCAGCAGGCCTGCCAGATCGGCGGTCCAGGTGGGCTGTCCGTGCTGGTCGTCGACCACGTCGAGGGTGTCCTTGACTCCCTCCAGTTTGATCATCGTACGAACGAAGTTGGGGCCGCCCGCGCCGTACAGCCAGGCGGTGCGGACAACGTAACCGGTGTCCGGAAGGGTCTCCAGGACCGCACGCTCCCCCGCCAGTTTGGTCCGCCCGTAGGCGCTGCGCGGGCGGGTCGTGGCGTCCTCCGGGTACGGCTTCTCGGCGTCCCCGGCGAAGACGTAATCGGTGGAGACCTGGAGGAGGACCGTGCCGTACTCGCGGCAGGCGGTGGCGAGGACCTCCGGGCCTGTGCCGTTGACCCGCAGCGCCGCGTCCTCCTGGGACTCGGCGTCGTCGACGGCGGTCCAGGCGGCGCAGTTCACGACAACGGCGGGGCGGTGCCGCTCGAAGCCCGCCCGCACCGAGGCGGGGGCGGTGATGTCCATGGCCCCGCGGTCGGCGGCGACCGCGGTGAGGCCCTCGCCGGCGAGCCGGGCCAGGACATCCTGGCCGAGCATCCCGGCGGCTCCGGTCACCAGCCAGCCGGCGCTCACAGGGCGGCCCGGCTCTTCAGCGGCTCCCACCAGGCACGGTTGTCGCGGTACCACTGCACGGTTTCCGCGAGTCCGGTGCGGAAGTCCTTGCGGGGCTCGTAGCCGAGCTCCTCGCTGATCTTCGTGCAGTCGACCGAGTAGCGGCGGTCGTGGCCCTTGCGGTCCTCGACGTAGGTGACGCTGGTGTCCCAGTCGGCGCCGCAGGCGTCCAGCAGCAGGCCGGTGAGTTCCTTGTTGGAGAGCTCGGTCCCGCCGCCGATGTTGTAGACCTCGCCGGCCCGGCCCTTCGTACGGACCAGCTCGATGCCCTGCACATGGTCGTCGATGTGCAGCCAGTCGCGGACGTTGGCGCCGTCTCCGTACAGCGGGACCGTCCGGCCGTCCAGCAGGTTCGTGACGAACAGCGGGATGACCTTCTCGGGGAAGTGGTGGTGCCCGTAGTTGTTGGAGCAACGGGTCACCCGCACATCGAGGCCGTGGGTGCGGTGGTACGAGAGGGCGATCAGGTCGCTGGACGCCTTGGCCGCGGAGTACGGCGAGTTGGGCGCCAGCGGGTCGGTCTCGGGCCAGGAGCCCTCGTCGATCGAACCGTAGACCTCGTCGGTGGAGATGTGCACGAAGGTCCTGATGCCCGCCAGGTGTGCGGCGTGGATCAGGGTGTGGGTGCCCACCACATTCGTACGGACGAACTCGGCACCGCCGTCGATGGACCGGTCCACATGCGACTCGGCGGCGAAGTGCACCACCTCGTCGTGCTCGGCCATCAGCTTGGAGACCAGCTCGGGGTCGCAGATGTCGCCCTGCACGAAGGCGAAGCCGGGGTGCTCGCGGACCTCGTCGAGATTGGCCGGGTTGCCCGCGTAGGTGAGCTTGTCGAGCACGGTCACGGCGACATCGCCGGGCCCCTGCGGGCCGAGCACCGTTCGGACGTAGTGCGAACCGATGAAGCCGGCCCCACCGGTCACCAGGATGTTGGTCGTCATGAAGAGATCTGCACCTTGCTGTGGTCGCCGAGCACGAGTCGGTGGGCGGACGGGGATCGGGGCGCGGGGGTCACTTCGACGTCATGGCCGATGAGCGATGCCTCGACGCGGCGGACACCGGCGATGGAGGCGCCCTGCAGAACGATGGAGTACTCGATCTCGCTGTCCTCGATCCGGCAGTTCTGCGCGATCGAGGTGAACGGGCCGACGTACGCGTCGCTGATCACCGATCCCGCCCCGATGATCACGGGACCGACGATCCGGCTGCCGGTGACCTTGGCGCCCGCCTCGATCCGGACCCGGCCGATGATCTCGCTGTCGTCGTCGACGTCGGCGCCCTCGACGGACGGCTCGACGGTCTCCAGCACGGTTCGGTTGACCTCCAGCATGTCGGTGACATTGCCGGTGTCCTTCCAGTACCCGCGGATCGTGGTGGATCGGACGTCGCGCCGCTGATCGATCAGCCACTGGATGGCGTGCGTGATCTCCAGCTCGCCGCGCCAGGAAGGCTGGATCGAGCGCACCGCCTCGTGGACGGCGGGTGTGAAGAGATAGACGCCGACGAGCGCAAGATCGCTCTTGGGCCTCTTCGGCTTCTCCTCCAGAGCCACCACCCGGCCGTCGCCGTCGAGTTCGGCGACACCGAACGCGGTCGGATTGGGCACCCGGGTCAGCAGGATCTGGGCCTCGGGCCGGTCCGCGCGGAACTCCTCGACCAGACCGGCGATCCCGCCGACGATGAAGTTGTCACCGAGGTACATCACGAAGTCGTCGTCGCCCAGGAAGTCACGGGCGATCAGCACCGCGTGCGCGAGCCCGAGCGGCTCGGCCTGCGGGATGTAGGTGACATCGAGACCGAACCGGGAACCGTCGCCGACCGCCTCGCGGATCTCCTCGGCGGTGTCGCCCACGATGATGCCGACTTCGGTGATGCCGGCCTCCGCGATCGCTTCCAGGCCGTAGAAGAGCACCGGCTTGTTCGCCACGGGGACCAGCTGTTTGGCCGAGGTGTGCGTGATGGGACGGAGGCGGGTGCCCGCCCCTCCGGACAGTACGAGAGCCTTCACGTGACCAGTCCTCATGGTGAGATGTCGGTCCTGTCGCGCGGTGCGACCTTCTGGGCGATTTTACTGAGAATCTCCCTGCGATTCGGGTGAATCCGCGGACCGGAGGGCCGTTCAGCCCGTGCTCAGGCGCAACTTCAAGCGCCGCACGTCCCTGCGCATACGGCGCGCCACCCGCTGGGAGAGCGACGCCCGGCGAGCCGCGGCCCTGGGCTGCTCGATGCGCTTGCCGCCGTGCCAGTCGGGCACGGTGACCTCGAAAGTGGAGTCGGGGAGCCCGGCCGACCGGTCGCGGAAGTGCGGGTACGCGAGATAGACCTTGTCGCCCCCGCGCGAAGGGATCACGTCCGGAAGGGTCTTCGCCCGGAGGAACTTCAGGTGGTCGACGAGCAGATCGGCACGCCCCTTGGCGACGCAGGCGAGCCGCAGCCGCTCGGCCACCTTGATCCGCCGGGCCACGCCGTCGTTCCAGTAGGCGTCCATCAGGGGCGCCGCGAGCTCCATCTTGTGGCGACGCACCTCCGGCGACTCCTTGAGCACGCGAGGACCGAACTGCTGCAGCATGCCGACCGTGAAAGGCCGGATCATCAGGAAATCCCGCTTCGGACCTGCGGGTTCGAGCCGGTGGATGAGGTCCATCATCGCCCGCATGGAATCGAAGCGCCATTCATAGGTGCCGCTCCTGGTGACGTGCTTTCCGTCGTCGCGGCCGACCAGGTAATAGCAGATGTAGTCGGAGATCACGGAGATCCCGGCGCCTCGCAGATAGGCCTCCATAGTGAAGAGGGCATCCTCACCGGTCCGGAGATCTTCGTCGAATCGCAGCGCGAGCCGTTCCAGCAATTCCCGCCGGAAGAGCTTCTGCGCGCTCAGCGTGTAAATGACTTTGGAGTTGTATACGTCGACCCGGTCCTTGGTGGCGGTCCACATCGACTGGGGCGCTCCCCGGTTGACGCCGACCACTTTCCCGAGCACCACATCGGTGCCGGCCCGGTCGGCCGTGGTGACCATCCGCTCCAGGGCCTCGTCGCCGAGGTAGTCGTCGGCGTCGAGGAAGAAGACATAGCGGCCGCGTGCCCTGCCGAGACCCACGTTGCGCGGGCCGCTCGGGCCGCCGGAGTTCGCCTGACGCACCACTGTCGTCGACACTGCGGAGCGGGCGGCGAATTCCTCAAGGTATTCGCCGGTGCCATCGGTCGAGCCGTCGTCGACCGCGACAATTTCGACCCGGCCGGCGCCGATGGTCTGGGACTCCACGGACTCAAGACAGCGGACGAGGTACGGCATTGCCTCGTACGCTCCGACGATCACCGTCACGTCAGGAATTTGCATCTCGTTCACACCCACAGAAGACAGTCGATGCCACCCGTTGGTTGCCCAACACTCAACGCGTGAATAGTGACACTCATCACAAAGGCCCGGCACCCCCCTCTCAGGGTGTTTGCCGGGCCTCGGTGAACCTGTATAGGTTGCGGCGATTTTCAGCCGTTCACGGGCTCGCCCAGGCTGATCGCCACACCGGTGTTCCGAGCCTGCGACTTGGCGGCGAGCGCCGTCACGGCCGCATCGAACTGCACCATGGACGTGGGCTCGTCCGGGCCGAGCAGATACTGCTTCAGTTCACGCCGGGCGTCCGCCAGCGCGTCCGCGCTCTCGTCGACCACCGCGCCGAGGAGGGCATCCAGCTCGGTCGCGGCGTGGGAGAGGACCACTGCGGCACGCACCGCGGTGTTCTGCCGACGGAACTCGTCCTCGCCCAGCTCGGCCGAGTCCGTGACCGCGTACGGCTTGCCGCTCGCGATGAAGTCGGACACCACGCTGGAGATGTCCGAGACCATGGCGTCCGACTCGTTGAAGCAGTCGTACAGACGCATCTGGGAGCCGGAGATGACCTTGTGCTTCCACCAGCCCAGCGAGCGCCAGAACGCGGCGTTCCACTCGTCCTTCAGCTTCGCGGTCTCGGCCTCGCGCGCCGGGTCCGCGAGCGAGTCCCGGGAGAGCTCCGCCTCGTCCCGGGCCACCCGGCCGCCGCTCGGCTCCGCGGCCAGCTGCGCCTCGATGCGGGCCAGCTCGGACTGCGCCGCGGCGCGCTCACCCTGCAGGGCGGCCGATTCCGTCGCCCAGCGCGGGTCGGTGGCCCGCTTGGCGGCGGCCTCCTCGATCATCGCGGTGATGCGCAGATCCACGGCCTTGGCCGCGCGGCTGCGGGTACCGGTGAAGGGGTGCGGCTTGTACAGCAGCCGGACCGGCGGCTCGGCCTCCAGCAGCCGCCGGACGATGTTCTCGCCGGCCAGCAGCAGCGAGGTGTTCCCCGGGTTGTCGTCCCAGCCCTCCCAGGTGGGCGCGTACAGCACGGTCGGGATCGGGTTCTTCGGCGCGCCGGTCCACGGCTTGATGGTGGCCAGCTGGGGACGGCCCACCTCGACGATGTCCTCGTCCCGTACGCCGACATCGGCCAGCGCGTAACGGTCGCGGCCGGCCCGGCCCGCGGTCCACACCTCGTCGTAGACCTTGCTGTACGGGTTGACGCTGGCGAGCTTGTCGCTGTCGCCGTGGCCGATGAAGACGTGCTTCATGGTCGGCACCCGCAGCAGGTGGATGTTCTTGCCGACGTTGGCGGCGTAGAGCGCGACCCGCACCGATGACAGGTTCAGGTTCATCAGGTGCACGCCACCGGGTACGCAGAGTACCGGCACCGAGGTCGTGTTCAGCTGCGGGACCATGGTGCGCTCCCGCAGCAGGATGAGCGGCCGACCGCCGAGCTGCCCCATCGTTTCCAGCCACATATTGACCTGGTAGGCCGATTCCTTCGAGCCGGAGAAGTACAGCATCACCGTCGGCTGGTACTCACCGAGCCAGTCGCCCACGGCCTTGAGCACCTTGGCGTCGGACGGCGCGAGGCGGCTCGGCCGGACATGCGGAAGGAGCGCTGCCAGATAGCCGACCGCGAGGACGAGCGTGAGCACGAGTCCCACGTAGGCGAGCCCGTGCCTGCCGGTCTCGATCGCGGCCAGGACGCCGACCATCGCGAAGACGTCCAGATGCAGCATCTTCTCCGCAGGCCGGTTCATCAGCAGCTGCGGCGGGGCGTCCGGAATCCGTGCGGCTTCGAGGTCGACGTTGCGGGTGACCACCGGAAGCTTGCGGCGCAGCCGGATGAGGGCGACCATCGCGCCCTGCGGCGCCTGGAGACCGTAGAAGGTCAGCAGGCAGGCGATCGTCACGTAGAAGAGCGTCATCTCGCCGTATCCCATGCGGGAGAGCAGCAGGATCAACAGCAGTTGGCGCACCAGGAAACGGATCGAGAGCCCGGCTCGGACGGCGGTCAGGCGGTTGATCAGGTAGCTGCCGCAATGGTGCAGATACCGGTCGGCCAGATACGTCACCGCTGCTGCCACGATGAAGAACCACAGATTGGGGATTATCGCCGCGAGCATTATGCACGGGAACCCCAGAGCCATGGAGAGCGCGGCGGCCAGCTCCGAACCGCTGCCCACACGAGCCAAGCGAATGGCTTTCGAAATCACGAAGTACCGCTTCCGAAAAGGGTGCCGACTTTTTACCTTACGAGGGAAATGTGAAGAAGACCTTCACGAATTCGGACCCCTGCGGTTCGCACGGAGCGACAGCAGGGGTCCGAATAGTCGATTACCAAGCAGTATTACACATCCGCCTGTCGATCCAGGACAGCGGCAAGCGCCTGTTCGAAGCCGGATGCCTCGGATGCACCACGGGTCGGGTCCTGCTGACGTACGTCGATCACGTGGCCGGTCATCTCGGAGAGCAGGACGTCGAGCGAGGTGCGGGCGACCGCCTCGGAGGAGAGCAGCGTGCCGGCGGGCTCGTCGCCGAACGCCTTGGTGCGCATCGGGGTCGCGGTGCGCTCGGGGTTCACGCAGTTCACCCGCACACCGTCGCCCGCCCACTCGTCCGAGAGCGCCTGGGTCAGGTTGACCATGGCGGCCTTGGTCGACGAGTAGAGGCTGTACTCCGCGCGTCCGCGGGTGTAGCTGCTGGAGGTGTAGAGCAGCAGCTGGCCCCTGGTCTCCACGAGGTACTTGTACGAGGCGCGGGCGATCTGGACGGGCGCCAGGTAGTTGACGTTCAGCGCTTCCTGGATGGTCGCGCTGTCCGTCTCGGCCAGCTTGCCGATACGCAGCACGCCCGCGGTGTTGATCACGTAGTCGACGCGGCCGGTGTCCGCGTAAGCCTTGGCGAGAGCGTCGTCGACGTGCTCGGGGTTCTCCACGTGCGTACCAGTGGTGGAGCGGCCCAGGGCATAGACGTTGGCGCCGTAGGACTCGGCGAGCGTCGCGATGTCCGCGCCGATCCCGTACGAGCCGCCGAAGACGACCAGGGTCTTGCCGGTGAGCTGTTCGCGGTAGGCGGCGTCGTCGGCCGGCTGCGGGACGGCTGTGGACGCCAGCTGGAAGAGCTTGTCCGCGATGAAGACGTCGACCGGCTGGGTGACCTTCATGTTGTACTCGTCGCCCGCCACGACGTAGATCGGTACGTCGGGGAGGTACTTCAGCACGACCGAGCAGTCGTCGGTGGCCTGGAAGTTCGGGTCGCCCGCGGCAACCTCGTAGGCGCGGCGGATCGTGGAGAGCTTGAAGGCCTGCGGCGTCTGGCCGCGTCGCAGCCGGGACCGGTCGGGCACGTCGGTGATGAACTCACCGTCACCGCCGTGGGTGCGGGTCACGATGATCGTGTCCGCGGACGGGATGGCGACGTCGACGGCCTGGTAGCGGTCCAGGGCGTCCACGCAGTCCTGGATGACTCGCTGCGACAGCAGGGGGCGCACGGCGTCGTGGAAGAGGACGTTGCGGTCCTCGCCCTCGGCCAGGCCCTCGCCGAGGGCCGCGATGGCGCGCTCGGTGGTCTCGTTGCGCGTGGCGCCGCCCTCGATCACCTTGGTGACCTTGGTCAGACCGGCCTTGGCGATGATCGCCTCCACGTCGGGCACATAGCCCGGCGCCATCAGAACGATGATGTCGTCGATGGAGTCGGCCTGCTGGAAGATCGACAATGTGTGCTCGATGACAGCCTTGCCTGCGATCTTCAGCAACTGCTTGGGGATCGACAGCCCCACGCGCTGGCCGGTACCGCCGGCGAGCACGACTGCTGTGGTTCGGGCTTTGGCTATGTGCTGAGCAGACACAGACGACCTACCTTGCGAGGGCTGGGAGACAAAGCGATGGTTGCACTCTCCGTTACCGTCTCGCAAGGTGGACGTCAGCTCCCGCATGCCCCGTGGACACCTGCCGTTGCCTTGTGATCAGGGCGAATGCCGGAATCGACGCTTCCCCGCCGGGTGACCGACACCACACGGTTGAGCGGTATGAACCACCTGTGAGCGGGATTTCTGACCACCAGCCGCGACGGACGGCGACTCCGGGTGCGGGGTCTCCGCAGGGGCGGGCCGTCGGTACAGATCTTCCACCACGACCCGCCACACCCTGCGTGACCCGTCCGGAACGGGTTAACTCGTCGAACTCTAGAACGGGTTGAAGTCGTCGAACTCGCGCTGCACCTCGTCATGCTCCGCCTCGCGGTCGCGACGGCGCTGGGCCGCCGGACGGGGTGCTTCGAGGCGGTGGTCCTCGCCGCGCCGGCCGAGCATCTCCGCGCCCGCCGCCATGGTCGGCTCCCAGTCGAAGACGACCGCGTTGTCCTCGGCGCCGATGGCCACGCCGTCGCCCGCCCGGGCACCGGCCTTCATCAGCTCGTCCTCGACCCCGAGCCGGTTGAGGCGGTCGGCGAGATAACCGACGGCCTCGTCGTTGTTGAAGTCGGTCTGGCGGACCCAGCGCTCCGGCTTCTCGCCGCGCACCCGGTAGATGCCGTCCTCCTCCTCCAGCGTGACGGTGAAGCCCGCGTCGTCCACGGCCTTCGGGCGAATGACGATGCGGGTTGCCTCCTCCACCGGCTTGGCGGCGCGCGCCTCGGCGATCACACCGGCGAGCGCGAAGGAGAGCTCCTTCAGGCCGATGTGCGCGACGGCGGACACCTCGAAGACACGGTAGCCGCGCTCCTCGAGCTCCGGGCGGATCATGTCGGCGAGGTCCTGGCCGTCCGGGATGTCGATCTTGTTGAGGACGACGATGCGGGGCCGGTCGTCCAGTCCGCCGTACTGCTTCAGCTCCTCCTCGATGATGTCGAGGTCGGAGACCGGGTCGCGGTCGGACTCCAGCGTCGCGGTGTCCAGTACGTGCACGAGAACCGAGCAGCGCTCGACGTGCCGCAGGAACTCCAGGCCGAGGCCCTTGCCCTGGCTGGCACCCGGGATCAGCCCGGGGACGTCGGCGATGGTGTAGACGGTGCCGCCCGCGGTGACCACGCCCAGGTTCGGGACGAGCGTGGTGAACGGGTAGTCGGCGATCTTCGGCTTGGCCGCGGACAGGACGGAGATGAGCGAGGACTTGCCCGCGCTCGGGTATCCCACCAGCGCGACGTCGGCGACGGTCTTGAGCTCCAGGACGATGTCCCGGGACTCGCCCGGCTCGCCGAGCAGCGCGAAGCCGGGGGCC
This sequence comes from Streptomyces sp. NBC_00873, assembly GCF_045207415.1. Lineage (NCBI taxonomy): Bacteria > Bacillati > Actinomycetota > Actinomycetes > Kitasatosporales > Streptomycetaceae > Streptomyces > Streptomyces sp. NBC_00873. Next base: position 6,231,416 of record NZ_CP108803.1, on the reverse strand, counting down.
TTGCGGCGGGCGGAGGCGAGTGCGGCGTTGCCGAGGCCGCCACGGCCGCCCTGCCCGGCCACGAACGTGGTGCCCTGGCCGACCAGGTCGGCGAGCACATTGCCGTCCTTGTCGAGGACGACCGTGCCGTCGGGAACGGGCAGGATCAGGTCCTGGCCGTCCTTGCCGGAACGGTTGTCGCCTGCACCGGGCTGGCCGTTGGTGGCCTTGCGGTGGGGGCTGTGGTGGTAGTCGAGAAGCGTGGTGATGTCCTGGTCGACGACGAGGGTCACATCGCCGCCACGGCCGCCGTTGCCGCCGTCGGGACCGCCGAGCGGCTTGAACTTCTCACGGTGAACGGAGGCACAGCCGTGGCCTCCGTTACCCGCGGCGGCATGCAGCTCGACGCGGTCCACGAAGGTGGTCATGGTGGAAACCTCCAGTTACTTACATGCAGAAATGACTCAAAGCTCATGGTGTCCCGCTGGGGACAGAAGCTGTCTCTCACAGGAGAAACACGCGAAAGGCGGACCCGCTTCCCGTACGGGAAGTGAGGTCCGCCTCCGCAGAAACCGCTCGACGAGCGCCGAAAATCAGCCGGCGATCGGAACGATGTTCACGACCTTGCGGCCACGGTGCGTGCCGAACTCGACCGCACCGGCGGCGAGTGCGAACAGCGTGTCGTCGCCACCACGGCCGACGCCCGTGCCCGGGTGGAAGTGGGTGCCGCGCTGGCGGACCAGGATCTCACCGGCGTTGACGGCCTGACCGCCGAAGCGCTTCACGCCGAGCCGCTGAGCATTGGAATCGCGCCCGTTCCGGGTGGACGATGCGCCCTTCTTGTGTGCCATGTCTCCTCAGTCCCTTACTTCGCAGCCGCGGGGATACCGGTGACCTTGATCGCCGTGTACTGCTGACGGTGACCCTGGCGACGGCGGTAGCCGGTCTTGTTCTTGTAGCGAAGGATGTCGATCTTCGCGCCCTTGTGGTGGTCCACGACCTCGGCCTGGACCTTGATCCCGGCAAGCACCCACGGGTCGCTGGTCACGGCGTCGCCGTCGACCACGAGCAGGGTCGAGAGCTCGACCGTGTCGCCAACCTGGGCAGTGGAAATCTTGTCAACCTCAACGATGTCACCGACAGCAACCTTGTGCTGGCGGCCACCGCTGCGCACGATGGCGTACACGCGGATCTCTCTCTCACTCGGAACGGGTCCCCTGATGCCAGCCGCTCGCGCAGGCCGAAACCTGCGACGATCCGGAAGGATGAGCGGCCTCTCCTGACAGACGGATCCGTCACGAGGGATGTGCTCAGGGGTGGGCGCGCATGGAAACACGCCGAGGTGCAAGGCTACGGGGCCGCACACTTGTGGGTCAAACCGGGACCCTCGGACCTGTCGGCCGGCTTCCGCCGGGTCGTCGCCAGGCTCCGCGGGCCCGCCCGTGGAGCCTCCGCACGGGCCGAAGCGCCGGGTCGGCACCGTGCTAGTTTGTCGGTTTTGATCACTCTCTGTATTCCCGAGGCCGTAGATGCTGCGCTCCGCCCTGCTCGGCCGCACCTGGCTGTTGCCCCTTCTGGTCTGTGCCGTCTACGCGCTGGCGCAGCTGACCGCCGGTTCCTCCTGGACCCTTTTCCCGGACTCGTACCGTTACGCACGCGCCGCGGAGCAGCAGCTCGGCGCCACGCGCGAGGAGGCGCACCAGACCGCGCTCAAGGCGTTCTGCACGAGTCGCGCCGACGCGGCCGCGGAGACCAGGTCCCTGGATCCGCTGGCCGATTCCGCCGACGTGGCCGCCGCCAGGTCATCGAGCTCCGCCGCCTGCCTGACCCGGTGGTCCGACGCCACCGACATCACCACGGCGGACGACCGCTACCAATCGATCTTCTCGTCCCGGCCCGGGTATCCGCTGCTCGCCGCTCCTTTCATCGGCGCTCTCGGCGTGCTGGACGGGATGCGCGCCCTGGGCCTCGTACTGGCCCTGGCCGGTTCACTGACGGTGCGCGGACTGCTGCGGAGCGCCGGTCTCGGACGCGTACCGGCCGTCGTCGGGCAGATCGCCTTTCTTGTCTCGCCACTCGGCTGGTGGAGCCTGCAGGCGCTGAGCGAGGGTCTGGTCACGATTTGCGCGCTGGGGACGGTGTGTGGTGGTGTCCTGATGGCGCGCAGCAGGCGGCTGTCGGTGCGGCGCTGTTCACCGGCGCCCTTGCCGTGTGCGCGGTGACGCGCTACTCGACGGCTCTGCTGCTGGCCGCCCTGATCGCGGCCGCGGGGCTCGCCTCCTGGCTCTTCCGCCGCTCCCGGCACGATCTCCTCCTCGCCGGTGCAGCCACCGGATGCGCAGCCCCGCGGTCTCCTCGCTGACGCGGGCCAGGCGCAGGGTGGGGGCCGCACCTTTGCGGCGTCTGTTCGAGACGCTTGCCGGGCCCGCCGATACCGACCTCACCGACGCGGTCGTCACCGTCGATGCCTTGCACGCCCAGACTGCCCATGCCCGCTACCTCGTGGAGCAGCGCAAAGCGCACTACCTGCTGTCCGTGAAGCACAACCAGCCCACCCTCGCCCGCCAGTTGGCGAAACTGCCCTGGCGTGAGATACCCGTCCAAGACCGCTCCCGCGACCGTGGTCATGGCCGTGAGGAAGTACGCGAGGTCAAGGTCGCCAGCGTGGACAACCTGCTGTTCCCGCACGCCAATCAGGTCGTACGCATCCACCGTAAGCGTCGCCGACTCGGCACGAAGGCTATCCACAGGCATCAAGCCGGTGGATCCGGGCTGAGTCAGGTGGGGCAGGCCGAGCTTGGTGGCGGTGGCGCGGATCCGGGCGGTGACCAGCTCGCTCAACGCATGTCCTTGGGGTCGATGGGGGCGGGGGGTGAAGGGGCGGGTGCCGGTGATCCGGTCGTAGAGCGAAGCAGCAAGGACGAGACCCAGGCCGCGCCCGAGGGCCGCGACGGCAGCGTGAGCGCGGCCGAGGAGCTGGCCCGGCTGCGGGCGGAGAACGCCCGGCTGCTCAAGGCCGAGCAGGAGTGGCAGCTGGAGCGCGAAATCCTGCGCCGGGCAGCCGCCTATTTCGCTCGGGAGGTGAAGTGAGCCCCCGCCGCTGGGACTTCATCTCCGACAACCGCGCCGACTTCGGCGTCAAGCGGATCTGCCGGGTGCTCGGGGCGTCCCGCGCCGGCTGCTACCAGCACCTGGCCACCGAGCAGGCCTGCGCCGAGCGCCGGGCCAGGAGAAGCGGACCGTGAACGAGATCCGCGCCATCCACGCCGAACACCATGGCGCCTGGGGGAGAGGGCGGGCCTGTAGGAGGAGGGCGCGCATCTGGTTCTCTCCGATCTGGAAGAGGTGGGCGATCAGCGAGGCGGGCAGCCCCGCTGGTCCAGGACGGAAGCCCAGATGATGTGCTCCACGGCCAGCTTGCGGTGGCGGGGCCACTGCCGGGCAACCCCACCCGCCAGCACCGCAAGAACGAGGGCTTCGGCCGGGACGACTTCCACATCGACTTCGACCCCCGGCAGGTCACCTGCCCCCAGGGCCAGATCAGCAGGGGCTGGTATGGCCCCTACCCGACTTCCTCACCCACCGCCGCCCCGCTGATCGTGGCCCGGTTCACCAAGGGTCAGTGCCAGCCCTGCCCGGTCCGCACCCGGTGCACTACCTCCCACCAGAGCGCCCGGAACGTGGGCTTTCCCCCGCGCGAACTCCGCGACCTGCAAATCCGCGTCCGTGCCGAACAGCAGACGCCCGCCTGGAAGGCCCGCTACGCGGTCCGCTCCGGAGTGGAGAGCACCATCAACGAGCTCGTCCATGGACATGACATGCGCCGCTGCCGCTACCGAGGCCAGCCGAAGGCCCACCTCCAGCACGTCTTCACGGCCATCTCCGTGAATATTGAGCGCCTCAGCGGCCTGCCACCGACCGGCGAAACACTCTCGCCACGGCCACCAACCGCCTTCCAGGACTCCCTGGACCAACACGGAATCCCCCGGCGCAAGTCCTGGCGGGCCCCCAGCGACTGACACCGACAGCTACAAGATCCCCGAGAGAGTCAAGCTCAGGTAGGCCCGGGTTCGAAGGATTCGGTGATTACAGCGCCCAGGAAGCGACGAAAGGCACGGCGAGTCGTGGCGACAGTGGCCGCGGGCACCTTGCTGTCGCGGAGGAGGATCGCTCCGTCGGGGGCGACGGCGAGGCAGACGCAGTTGGAGGCATCACCGCTGTAGGAAGACTTCCTCCACTGGTAGATGTGCACTCCACTCTCCTTTTCAGAGCTGTCGGGCTAGCCGCTGGATGAAGTCACGCGACTCCGCAGGCGTGAGGGCCGCGGCTTCCATCCGGTCGAGGACCGAGCTGTACTTGACCAGCTGAGACCTCGCATCGAGGAATTCGCAGCCGTGGTGGGTGTCCAGTTGCACAGTGTCGAGCTGCGGCACGGGCCCAGACAGATAGTCGATGGACTGGCCAGTGCCAGAAAAACCACCCCCGAAGCGGGTCACCCGAACAATAACGTTGTCGCGCTCGCTCATGCTGATGATGTTCTCAAGCTGGGCACACGCGACGTCACGCCCCCCGAACCTCATGCGCAACGCCGCCTCGTGGATGAGCGCTGTGTACCGGACAGCCCGGTCGCCATGGAGGATTCCCTGCCGCTTGATGCGGTGCGAAAGACGGTGCTCCACCTCGTAGGGCAACAAGGGCGGAGCTACTTCCCGGAAGAGTGCCCGCGCGTGGTCGACGGTCTGAAGAAGCGCGGGGATGTGGATGACAAGACTCACTCGTAGTTCCACAGCGTGGTACTCAAGTTCAGCGAGGTCCACGAGGGCAGCCGGAAGGTGCTCGCGATAGTCATCCCACCACCCTCGGGTACGCCCTCCGGTCATCGCGCAGATCGCCTCGACCAGCCGCTCATCGCCGCAGTCATAGCTGCGCGCAAAGGCACGCACGCGTTCGGCACTGACCGCGTAGCGACCTGACTCGATGCTGCTGACCCGGGCTTGGTTAAGGCCCAACAGTTCAGCGGCGGCAGTCGACGTCAGCCCCGCATGCTCGCGAAGTTTCCGCAGCTCAGCACCGAGCCGCTGTTGCCTGAGGCTTGGAACAGCACTTTGGGGCACGACACTCCGTTCTACGTACTCATGTGCCAGGCGCAGCACCCACACGCGGGAACTTGAAATGAATCCCCGTGATTCATTGGCAGGTATACCAGCGACACCTCTACGGTGTGACTCACACCACGCAGCCAGCTGGCCGGTAAGCCGGAAGCGCACCGCGTATCGCAACACTGCCACCGCACGGCCCGCAGCAGAGTGGTCCAACTCCACCTCCCCGCAGGAGACTTCCCATGGACACCGTATCGCCGCAGACACCCTGGTCGTACGTCCTTCAACTCCCCCATGACCCCCGCGCCCCAAGGGTGGCGCGCATGACCCTGCGAGCCGCGCTCCAGGGCCACGGCCTGGCTGAACTGCTCGACGTCGCCGAACTCTTGACGTGTGAACTGGTCACCAACGCCTACCGGCACTCGGACGGGCTGGCCGCCCTTCGACTGCGCCACGTGGAGGGAGACCGGCTACGTATCAGCGTGTGGGACACCAATCCGATGATCCCTGCCCCCTTCGACAGGCCGCCGGGGGTGCCGGCACCCTTGTCCGTGCTGGCCCCCGCCACTGCCGAAGGTGGGCGCGGACTGCATCTCGTACAACAATGCGCCGACGACTGGGGCGGCTACCCGCTCGGTGACGACCTCTTCGGCCGAAGCGGCAAACTCCTCTGGTTCGACCTCATGCCCAAGCCGGAACTGACCTGCGCGGCGTAATACATCCGGTTGGCCCCCTGCGGGTTTGCTCGCCACACGTCCATCAAGCAGCACCCACCTTGGCGCGACGTGTATGGATGGAGATGACCCCGCTTCTCCTCCCTCAGTACCGGGACCGGAGTCCAGGCACTGGTCAAGCGCTGGACCGGCAGTGTGATCTGGGAGTCGCACCCTCGCGAGAGGCGGCGGGCCCTCATGACCTTATGCTTTCTGGGCGAGTCCGCTCTCCGGAAGGCATGGCAAGTGAATTACAGGGTCCAGCCCACCGCTCAGGTCGACGATCGCGCCGAGATCGGCAACGGCAGCAGCGTCTGGGAGCTCGCTCAGATCCGCGAGGGCGCCCGGCTAGGCGAGGCCTGCGTGGTCGGTCGCGGAGCGTATGTGGGCACTGGCGTACAGATCGGCAACAACGTCAAGATCCAGAACTACGCCCTGGTGTACGAGCCCGCGGAGCTCGGTGACGGCGTCTTCGTCGGGCCCGCTGTGGTCCTCACCAACGACCATAACCCGCGCTCCGTGGACCCCGAGGGCAAGCAGAAGCGCGGCAGCGACTGGGAGGCCGTCGGAGTCAAGGTCGCCGAGGGCGCCTCCCTGGGGGCACGGTCCGTGTGTGTCGCACCCGTACGGATCGGGCGCTGGGCCATGGTGGCGGCGGGTGCCGTGGTGACGAAGGACGTGCCGGACTTCGGCCTGGTCGTGGGCGTTCCGGCCCGCCGGATCGGCTGGGTGGGCCGCAGCGGCGTCAAACTCGTCGAGCGGACGGACGAGCCGGGCGTGTGGGAGTGCCCGCAGACGGGCGCACTGCACGACGAGAAGGACGGCGTCTTGAGCGAGCGTCCGGCCCGCAGCCTGTAACACGCCAAGGCCAACGGGCCGCCGAAGCAGGCCGGTTGCCTACGCCATGGCGAAGGGCCGGCCCCTCGGAGGAGTCCGATCGCCTCGACTCCTCCGAGGGGCCGACCCTCGATTCGTTCGCCTGTGAGGCCGTGACTCAGGCGTCCTTGCGAGGCCGGTCGGGCAGCAACTCCGAGTAGATGCCGTCCAGCACCTCGGCCTGCGCCTCCCAGGTCCACTGCTCCAACAGTCCGGGCTTCTCGTAGGCCTTCCGGTACCGGCCGGGATCGGCCAGTACGGCCTTCACCGCACGGACGTAGTCCTCCACGTCCTGGGCCTTGAAGACCTCGCCCTGACCGGTCTTCTCGACCATGTCCGCCATGGTCTTGATGTCGCTGACGACCACCGGCAGCTTCGCCTGCGAGTACTCGAAGAACTTGTTGCTCAGCGCAAGCTCGTGGTTGGGCAGGTGGTGGAGAGGGCTCACCGCGGCGTCTGCCTTGGAGAGGTATTCGGGCACCTGCCAGTGCGGCACGAACGGCAGCACGTGCACGCGGTCGCCGACGCCCATCTCGTCGATCAGCTTCTGGATCTTGGCGGTGGTCGCATACGCCTTGCCCGGCGGAACCGACACGAGAGCGACATGCACCCCCGGCAGCGAGGGCATGGCCTCGATCATGGTCTCGACACCACGGACCGGATTGATCCCGCCGCAGTAGGCGAGCAGCGGCGTGTCCTCGTCGATGCCGCACAGCTCCCGCAGATCGGGCACCGGGTCGGCAGCCTCGACCTCTCCGGGGTCGGGCGAGCAGACGGGGGCGTTCAGCACGACGTACGGCAGCCGGGAGAGCTTGTGGTCCTTCTTCAGGAGTTCGGCGAGCGACGGAGACACCGTGATCGCTGTGTCGGCGAAGACCGCGTGCTCTTTCTCCCACGCGACGTGTCCGGGCAGCCAGCGCCCGTGGGCGGAGTGGAGGCCCGGGACGTACTCGTGGGCGTCCCAGATGAGCTTCACCGGACGGCCGGCGGCGCGTCCGCGCACAGCGGCGCGCGCGCCCACACCCAGCATGCGGAAGTCATGGGCGTGGATGAGGTCCGGCTCGAGCTTGTCGATGTGCTTGGCGAAGGCCAGCTCATAGTCGTAGAGGTAAGGAAGCAGCTGCCGCCAGGCACGCTCGCCCCGCAGCTTCCCCCACATACCGGTGGTCGCCCGGTCGATCGGGCCGTAAAGGCCCTTCCGCCGCTCCTGAAGATCGAACGTCTCGCGCGCCCGGAGCCCCACCCACTTGCTGTACAGCTTCGCGCTCACGCGAGGCACGATGAGCCGGCCCTTCGAGCCGCTCACGGTCGAACCGGGGCCCTTCGCACGCGAGGCCGCCTGCCTGAAGCGCAGGTCCGAACGCCATGCCTTGACCGCCTGCACCCGGTAGCGCGCCTGCTGCGGCGTCCGATAGGCGAGGGGCTTGCGCAGAATCGGGCGGCGCATGTCGTGGCGCCTCGGGGCAAGGGGTGCCGGTTTCGGAATGAGCCGTACCTCGGCGTCGCCGATCATCCACTTGTGCTTGTGACTGTCGGGCGAAATGCCGAAAAGGACAACGTCCCACCCGGCATCAGCAGCGGACCGGGCGGTCTTCTGCACACGGGAATCGTTCCTGACGCCGTTGTCGACGAGCATGACGATCCGCCCCCGGCCCCCTCGGGACGGCGTGGACTCGAGCTCCATGTACATGCCTCTCTTGGTCCTCAACGGCCTGGCTTGTCGCGGCCGCCCAGCCGGCGTACCAGTGCCTCGTACACATGCAGTATTCATGGGTACGTCTGTCGCGGCGCTGAACTTTACCGCGTCTCACAAATTGTTGGCATGTCCGGACCCGGTCGAGACCTTCCCCGAATGCGGGGCGAGGGCGACAGGGAACGCGCACCGGTCAGGTGAGCCGGACGTTCTATTATCTCCTAAGCATTTTGCATGCCCCGTACCATCGAGCACTCGCCGGTACGCCGGCCCACTCAAGGAGCACAGCAACGTGAAGGTCCTCAGTGTCGTAGGGGCTCGCCCCCAGTTGGTGAAGCTCGCCGCGATCGCCTCGGCCTTCACGGGAACGCCCCACCAGCACGTCATCGTGCACACCGGCCAGCACTATGACGCGGATCTGTCCGACGTGTTCTTCGACGGCCTCAACATCCCCGCCCCCGATGTGCACCTGGGAGTCGGCTCGGGGAGCCACGGTGTACAGACCGGTGCCGTCCTCGCCGCCATGGACAAGGTCCTCGAGGACGAGCGGCCGGACTGGGTGCTGGTGTACGGAGACACCAACTCCACCGTTGCGGGCGCTCTTTCCGCCGTGAAAATGCACCTTCCCGTCGCTCACCTGGAAGCGGGTCTGCGGTCCTTCAACCGCCGGATGCCGGAGGAGCACAACCGCGTCCTCACGGACCACTGTGCCGATCTACTGCTGGCTCCGACCGAGGAAGCCGTCCGCCATCTCGCCAACGAGGGGTTGCGGGACCGGACGAAGCTCGTCGGCGACGTGATGGTCGACATCTGCCTCCGCATCCGGGATGCGGTAGCCGCGGGAGAGCACCCGGCACCGGCGCTGCCCGAAGGCATCGATCCCGCGTCGCCGTTCCTGCTCGCCACACTGCACCGGCCCGACAACACCGATGACCCGGAGCGGCTTTCAAAGATCATCGCCTCTCTGGCGTCGCTGCCGGTGCCGGTGGCACTGCTCGCCCACCCCCGGCTCATCGCCCGCGCCAAGGAGCACGGCATCAATCTCGCCCAGGGTTCCGTCTGCGTCGGCAGGCCCCTTCCGTACGCGGGCCTGGTGGCGTCCGTGATGGCCAGCGCCGGTGTCGTCACCGACTCGGGTGGCCTCCAGAAGGAGACGTTCCTCCTCGGCCGCCCGTGCACCACGATCCGCCCCGAGACCGAGTGGGTGGAAACCCTGGAGAACGGCTGGAACGTCCTCGTGCCCGACCCGCAGAAGCTGGAGCCGGTGGAGTGGGCTGCCACGGCTACCCGCCCCGCGCCCGAGACCCCGCGGGGAACGCCGTACGGGGACGGAAACGCCGCACGCAACGTCGTCACGGTCCTCGAACAGAGTTGACGCCTTCCTGCATACGGACCATCCGGCACAGCGTCCCTGGAGCTTCACTTGCGTCACTCCACCAAACACCCCGTGGCTCGCAAGGGTGCGGCCGTCCGCTCCCGTGGCCGCGGGCCTTCGACGGATGCGTCCCGGCCGCATCTGATCTATCTCGCCGTCGGTTTCCCCCCGGCCGCAAAGAGTTGCGCCTATCGCATGCGTGAAACGGCGAACCAGTTCTGCGCGCTCGGCTGGGACGTCACCGTGGTCACCATTCTCGAGGAATCGTGGGAGCGGGAGTACGGCCTCGACCACACGCTGTCCGAGCCGGTCGATCCGCGCGTGCAGATCGTCGAGTTGCCGCTGGCCAGGGAAGACCTGGAAACGGACATCCGGAAGTTCTCCGAGAGCCGGGCGTTCCGGCCCGCCGCCTGGGCCAAGAAGGAGCGTGAACGGCATCTGGAGTTCTTCCCAGAACTCGTCTTCGGCGGCTGGCGCGACTGTCTGGAACAGGGCGTCCTCGACGTTCACCAGGAGCGGCCCGCGGACCTGCTCCTGGTGAGCTGCGCGCCCTACGTCAACCTCGCGGCGGCCCGCCGGCTCTGGCAGGAACACCGGGTCCCCTACGCCGTGGACTACCGGGACGGCTGGTCCGTCGACGTCATCGGCGGCGGCGAGGCTTTCCCCAAGGACTCCGAGGCGGGGCAGTGGGAGGACGAGGTCCTGCGCGACGCGACGGCGGTCTGGTGTGTCAACGACCCGATCGCGGACTTCTACCGGGAGCGTTTCCCGGACATCGCCCACCGCGTGGATGTTGCGCGCAACGGCTTCGACCCCGACAGCGTCCCCGAGGTCACGAGCGGCCGGCCGGCGGCGGACGGCCTGGTCTTCGGCTACCTGGGGTCCGTCAACTTCCGGCCCGAGTTCCTGGAAACGGTGCTGGACGCCTGGCGGGCGGCGAGGCTGCGCGACCAGCTGGTCGCCCGCTCGAGGTTCGAGATCCGGGGTCACATAGGGGCAGGGGCCAGTCGTGAGGCCAACGCCCACATGGACCTCATCAGGAAGGCGGAGGCGGACGGTGTCGCCTTCGGAGGACCTGTCGCCAAGGCCGAGGTCGCAGAGACGTACGCCGGCTGGGACGCGCTCGTCCTGATGCTGGTGGGCGGCCGGTACGTGACCTCCGGCAAGGTGTACGAGTTCATGGCCACGGGTCTGCCGGTGGTGTCCGCCCATGCGGTGGATCACGACGCCTCCACCGTGCTGGACGGCCGTCCCCTGTGGACCGGTGCCCGGGGCATGGACGTGGAACTACTCGCGAGCGCCTTCGTGGATGCCGCACGCATGGCCGGTGAGGCCGACGACGACGAGCGCGCCGCGGCACGGGCGCACGCCACACGGTTCACCCGCTCCTCACTGCTCGCTCCTTCGGTCCGACGGCTCTCGGACGCGGTGCGAGCGGGCTCAGTCACGGTAGAGAGTGTTCAGGCATGATCGACGTACTTCTGGTAGCCGTGGCGGAGGTACCGGCCGAGACTCTGGCCGCCGCAGCCCGCAATTTCGAAGGTATGAACGTACGGCTGAGACTGGCGTCGTTCGCCGGCACGGACGGACTCCCCGACTCTCCCCTGCTGGCCGAGCGCCGCTCCTTCGCCCAGTCGTCCGCGGCCCTGGGGCGGAAGCTCGCCGCATCGGCGGCTAAGGCTCCCGCGCCCAAGCGGGCCTGGACGCACGCCCAGCGCGATGCCTGGTTGCTTCGCCATGCGCGGAAGTCCAAGGTGCTCGTGGCACTTGATGCACAGGCCGTCTACACGGTGTGGCATCTCGCGCGCGTCAACACCAGCGCCCATGCCTGCTACGGGGTGGCCGCCGCCGTGCGTGCGGTGACCGACCGGCGGGAACGGCCGGGCTATTACACCCGGACGGATTTCGTCAACGCTCTGCCCTCACCCAAGGCCGCTGTGCGCGCCGCAGCGAGCAGGACGCGCCGACTGCCCAAGGCCGTTGCCCGCAGGGCGATCGGCCCGCGGGTCCTGAGGACCGATCCGGGCGCCCGCGCCTGGCGCATGGCCGTGGGAGCACCGGGGCTGCCGGAGAACGTCCGCTTCAGGCTGGCCAAGCGGGTCGGTGACGGCCTGCGGAAGGCCAATCGTCCCTCCGGGGCCGTGCTCACGTTCAACGCCGCGGCGGAACAGACCCGCGAACCACGGCATCGTGCGGACCTGCTCCGCACGGCCGCACAGCTGGAGCTGAAGCGGGGTCAGGTTCCGGCCAGGCTCGACGACGCCGTCGCGGCGGAGTCGGCATGTGCGGACCTGAGCTGGCGGAAGGGGAACGGCAAGGCTGCGGCCGCTTCTCTGGCCAGGGGCATGGAGCTCGCGTTCCACCGGGTCCTGCATTTCGACCGGACAGAGTCCCCCATGGCGGGCGACCCCGGGGCCTACCTCGCCGCGCTGCACTCCGGCGCGGCGTTCACGGCGATGACGGCGGCGTCCGGCCGTGCGGAGCCGGCCGCCGCCCCTCCTTCCGACCGCCCCCTCAGGCTGCTCTTCGTCACCCGGAAGAACGCCAACTTCCTCACCGAGATCCGCGATCGGTACGAGGACCGGGCCGACGTCGAGGTCCGCTCGCTCGATATCACGAACGAGCCGCCCCTGGACGCCCTGGTCAAGTCGCCTGCTCGCATGGCAGCCTTCCGGCTCGGCGCCGACCCCGCGTTCGGGCACACGGTGGAGGACCACCTGCGTCCGCACCTGGACTGGGCCGACACGGTCTTCATCGACTGGTGCACCGGGCCGGCGGTGCTTTTCACGGCGGTGGACCCGGGTACCACACGGATCGTCGTGCGGCTGCACAGTTTCGAGACGTTCAGTGTCTGGCCGTTCCTCACCGACTTCTCCCGGGCCGACGACGTCGTGTTCGTCGGCGCGCACCTGCGGGATCTGACGGTTGCTGCCGTACCTGCGCTGCGCGGCTCCGGCAGCGCTCCCGCGCTCCATGTCATCCCGAACGCCATGGATCTGGGACGCTACGACCGCCCCAAGAGCGACGACGCCCGTTTCACCGTCGGGCTCACCGGGATCTCAGCGGTGGCCAAGGATCCGCGATGGGCGCTCGCGGTACTCAAGCTGCTCCGGGCCTCGGACGACCGCTACCGCCTGTTCCTCATCGGCGCGGATGTGGACGGGAGCCTCAGCCTGGCCGCACGCGCGTACGCAGCCGCGTACGAGAAGGAGGTGGCGGCACTCGAATCATCCGGAGCCGCGCGCCGGCTCGGCCAGCTCTCGGACGTGCCCGCGGCGCTCGCTGGCATCGGCGTGATCATGAGCTCGTCGGTACGTGAGAGCTTCCACTGCGGCTTCGTCGAGGGAGCGGCCAGCGGCGCCGTGCCGGTCAGCCGCAACTGGCCGTTCTTCGCGGACAAGCCGAACGGGGCCCACACCCTCTTCCCCGCCGAATGGCTGGCCGCCACCCCTCAGGAGGCCGCGGACCGCATCCTCGCCCTGACGGGTACGGAAGAGGTATGGCGTGCCGCCGCCTCGGAAGCTGCCGCGCACGCCCGGTCGGCGTGGGACTGGCCGGTGGTCGCCAATGCCTTCGACGCCCTTCTGTTGTCCCCCAGCACCCTGTTGTCCCCCAGCACCTCGCCCAGCGCCGAGGGAGGGGAGTCGACTGAGATCCGCGCCTTCCAGCCGTGACCGGCTCCCCTCGCTGACAGGGCTGCGTTTCTGGGCAGCGCTTCTCGTGGTGCTGTACCACCTGTCCCGGCAGGTCGGTACCGTGCCCGTGGTCAGCGAGGCGGCATGGTACGGGCGCAGTGGCGTCACCTTCTTCTTCGTCCTGTCGGGCTTCGTGCTCGCCTGGACGTACGACGGCGCCCACGTCCCCGCAAAGGTCTTTCTGTGGCGGCGCTTCGCGCGGATCTGGCCCATGCTCGCCGTGAGCGTCGGCCTGTCCGTCTGCGCGTGGATGATCATGGATCATCCGGTGTCGCGGAAGGCCGCCGCCGCAACTCTTCTCGCCGTCCACGCGTGGATTCCCGAGCAGGTGTACTACTCCGGCGGCAACCCGGCCGCCTGGTCGCTCAGCGACGAGGCGTGGTTCTATCTGACCTTCCCGCTGCTGCTGGCCTTCTTCGCCCGACGGGGTGGCCGGTTCTGGACGGTCACCGCCGGGTTGGTCAGCCTGGGGGCGGTCGTCCTGTGGCTCGCTTCGTCCTCCATGTCTCCGGACATCCGTGGCTGGGCGCTGGACTACTTCCCGCTCACTCGGTCCCTGCAGTTCGTGCTGGGCGTGGTGGCCGGCCTCGCGGTGAAGCGTGGCTGGCGTCCCCCGGTACGCCTGATTCCCGCCGTGGGGCTCATCCTGTGCTGGCATCTGGCGCTCGTTCCCTGGCACCATGCCGTACCTGACGCACAGTGGTACAGCCCGTACGCCGCTTCCCAGCTGCTTTCCGCCCCGCTCTTCGCGGCGCTGATCTGCGCGGCGGCCCGAGCCGACCAGGAAGGCCGCCGGACGGCTCTCACGGGGCGCTGGTCGATCCGGCTCGGGCACTGGTCCTTCGCCTGGTACCTGGTGCACGAGATCGTCATCCGACTGGTGATCCATGTGCACGGCAAGCCGTCTTCCCTGCTGGGCACGGTCTCCATCTGGCTGCTGGTCGTTCCCGTGAGCCTGGCCCTGGCCGGACTCTGTTACGAGTACGTGGAGCGGCCGACGGAGCGTCTTCTGCGACGGCTCGGGCCCACGGTCGCCAAGGCCGCACCCGCACCTCACAGGCCGGCGGAGCGGAGCGGTCCGGCTCCGGCGGGCCGGAGCTGAACCGGGATTCTCACGCCCGGGACCACGTGCGAAACGCAATGGTCGGCAGGCACCCACGGGCGCCGGCCGACCATTGTCGGCAGGAGCCTCTCAGCCGCCGATGACGACGCGGCGCACGCCTTCCCACTTGGCCGGGTCCGTCGTGCGGCGGCCGTCGACCAGGACGCGGACGTCCGGGAGGTCGGCGGCGGCCAGCTCGCGGTACTCGGCGTGGTCGGCCTGGAGGATCGCGGCGGTGACGCTCTGGCCCTCGTGCGGGACGAGACCGTGCGCGGTCAGCTCCTCGGCCGTGTACATCGGGTCCGAGACGAACGGCACCGCACCGCGCGCCTTCAGCGCCTCGACCGTCCCGTAGACGCCGGAGAAGGCCGTCTCCTTCACGCCGCCGCGGTAGGCCGCGCCCAGCACCAGCACGCCCACCCCGTCGAGGTCGCCGTAGGCGGCGGCGAGCAGGTCGACCGCGTACTCGGGCATGGCCGCGTTGGCTTCGCGCGCCGAACGCACCACGGTCGCCGACGGGTCGTTCCACAGGTACATCCGCGGGTAGATCGGGATGCAGTGGCCGCCGACGGCGATGCCCGGTTGGTGGATGTGGCTGTACGGCTGGGAGTTGCAGGCCTCGATGACCTTGAGGACGTCGATGTTCTGCTGGTCGGCGAAGCGGGCGAACTGGTTCGCCAGACCGATGTTGACGTCGCGGTAGGTCGTCTCGGCGAGCTTGGCCAGCTCGGACGCCTCCGAAGTGCCCAGGTCCCAGACGCCGTTGGGGCGCGGCAGGTCGGTGCGGTCATCGAAGTCCAGGACCGACTCGTAGAACGAGACGCCGTGCGCGGCCGACGCCTCGTCGATCCCGCCGACCAGCTTCGGGTAGCGGCGCAGGTCCGCGAAGACCCGTCCGGTGAGCACCCGCTCCGGGGAGAACACCAGGTGGAAGTCCTCGCCGACCTTGAGGCCGGAGCCCTCTTCGAGCATCGGCGCCCAGCGGGTACGGGTGGTGCCGACCGGCAGCGTGGTCTCGTAGCTGACCAAAGTGCCCGGCTTGAGTCCGGCGGCGATCGCCTTGGTCGCGGAGTCCATCCAGCCGAAGTCCGGCGTGCCCTCCGCGTCCACGAAGAGGGGGACGACGACCACGACGGCCTCGGACTGCGCGACCGCGGACGCGGTGTCCGTCGTCGCGGTCAACAGGCCCGCCTCGACGGTCTCCTTGAGCTTGACGTCGAGGTCGTGCTCACCGGGGAACGGCTCGACGCCTGCGTTGACCAGCTCGACGACCTTCTCGTTGACGTCGGCGCCGATCACCCGGTGGCCCTTGGCGGCGAACTGCACGGCAAGCGGCAGACCGATCTTGCCGAGGGCTACTACACAGATGTTCATGGGATTACTTCCTCTTGGAGCGCTTGGCACCGGTCAGCCGGGATCGCAGCCGCGAGCCCAGCGATGGCTTGGGCGGATGGAGTGGACCGGTGCTGATCACCATGCGCCCCTTGGAGTTGAGGCGCGCCGCCGCCCGGTACGGGTCCGTCTCACGGCTCCATCTGCGGGCCAGTGGCATGGGCCGGCCGTCGCCCCGTACCGGAATCTCGTACGTTTCTCCGGCCACGTCCACGAAGACCCGCACACCTCGCTTGACCGTACGGCGCGCGAGCGGGATCAGGGCACGCAGCAGGGTGGCGTCGCCGTCGGGCGCCGGTGTCCTGGTCAACTCCCCCTGCGCCGGGGGCAGATCGTGCCCGTCCGGCAGTGGGCGGGCGCGCGCCTTGTCGGCGCTCTTGGGCATGGCTCCCTCGACGAGTCGAACAATCGCGGAGCCGGTGTCACCGACAACACCCACGCGTACCGTCAGCGACAGCGCCAGCTCCTCGCCGGTCTGCACCCACTCCGATTCGACCAGCTCGGTCTTGTTGGCGAGCCGGCCGGGGACGATCTCCCCGACCAGTTCGAAGCAGCGGTCGGGGAGTTCCAGGCCCGCGTCACGGAACCCGGGGTAGAGGGCGAAGGCCCGGCCGTCTTCCAGGTGGAAGGGGGGCGCACCGTGCTCGGCCTCTTCGCTGATCGCACGGCAGAGTTCGTCGACGGCGCCGCGCTGCGCGAGCCGGAGTCTCGCCCGCAGCTTGACCGGGAGCGAATCGCTCAGCGGGTCCGTCAGATAGGTGTCGGCGAGCCGGGTGATGCCGGCGCAGATGTCCCGCTTCGTCTCGTCGTCGAGTCCGACGAAGTCGCCCTGGATGAGCTTGGACAGCTCCCAGGTGAAGTGGCGTTTGAAGAGGGCGTCCCGGTTCGGACCGGCCTCGATCAGCCCGGCCGCGTGGTCCATGATCGCCGCGGTGCAGCGCAGCCGCGCCAGATGATCGGCGCGGTAGGTGATGTTGCTGGCGTCGCCGCGCTTAACCGCGTAGTAGCAGGTGTAGTCGGCGACCACCGATATCTTGCGGGCGCGGTAGCAGGCCTCGATGGTGAACGGCTGGTCGCTGCCGACCGGCAGGTCCTCCGGGAAGCGCAGCTTGTGCTTCTCCACGAGCTCGCGGCGGAAGAGCTTGGTGTTGGCCAGCGCGAACGGCAGTTCCGGCCCGTAGAGGCTGACGTCCGGGTCGTTGGCCTTGTAGAGGGACTGGCGCACATACCGGCCGTTGGTGCCGACCATCTTGCCGACCACGACGTCCGACTCGTTCCGGTCGGCGCAGGCGACCATCCGCTCCAGCGCCTCCTCGCCGAGGTGGTCGTCGGAGCCGATGAAGTAGACGTACCGGCCGGTGGCCAGCTCCAGTGCGCGGTTGCTCGGCGCTGCCGGGCCACCGGAGTTGGGCTGGTGGACCACCTTGACGACGTTCGGGTAGCGCTCGGCGAACCTGTCGAGTTCGGCGCCGCTGTCGTCCGTCGAGCCATCGTCGACCGCCACGACCTCAAGGCGGTCCGTACCGATGGTCTGCCCTATGAGCGAATCGAGGCACTCGGTGAGGTAGGGCATGGTGTTGTACACGGCCACGACGACCGTCACATCAGGAACATCGGTTCTGCCGGTCACACGGTCACCTCGGCGGCTCTGTCGACGGATGTGCGCGGACGTGCGGGAAGCAGTTTGGCGTCGCCGATCATCCAGTGCTGTTCCGTCTTGCCGGGCGACTTGCCGAGCAGGGGCACGTCCCAGCCCGCTTCGGCGGCCGAGCGCGCTTCCTTCTGTACCCGGGAGTCCCCGTTCACGCCGTTGTCGACCGGCATGACGACCCGTCCGCGGGTTCCGTTCAGGGGTGCTGGGTTGTTCTCAGACCCCATGAGCAGCCAGCTCTCCCGCCGAGGTGGTGACGGTGAGTCCGCTGCGTGCGGATTCCAGGACCGCGGCGGCGACCTCGACCGTCCGCAATCCGTCCCGCAGTGTGCAGATGTCCTGCGAGACGCCGAGCACCGCGTCGCGGAAGAGCTCGTGCTCGACCAGCAGCGGTTCGCGCTTGGGGATGGCGTACCGGATCATGTCGCCCTCGGAGACACCGCGGAAGGCCTGGAGCGCCTCCCACTCGGTGGCCACGGCCGCGTTCGAGTGGAAGGTCAGGTCGGCAGTGAGGGTGTCGGCGATGAAGGTGCCGCGCTCGCCGGTGACGGAGGTGAAGCGCTCCTTGAGCGGGCTCAGCCAGTTGACGAGGTGGTTGGCCATGCTGCCGTCGCTGAGCAGACCGGCGACGGAGACCATGTCCTCGTGCGGCCGGCCGCTCTTGTGGGCGGTGTGGGCTGCGACCGAGACATAGCTCTGGCCCGTCACCCAGCCGGTCAGGTCGATGTCGTGCGTGGCGAGGTCCTTGACGACGCCCACGTCGGCTATGCGGTGGGGGAACGGGCCCTGCCGACGGGTGACCACTTGGAAGACCTCGCCCAGCTCGCCCGCCTCCAGACGGGTACGCAGGGAGCGCAGCGCCGGGTTGCAGCGCTCGATGTGCCCGACGCCCGCGACCAGACCACGGGACTCGAAGGCCTCGACCAGACGGCGGGCCCCTTCGACCGTGTCGGCGACCGGCTTCTCGATCAGGGCGCAGACGCCGGCCTCGGCGAGCTGCAGGCCGACTTCCTCGTGCAGCGCGGTGGGGCAGGCCACCACGGCGTAGTCGATGCCGAGCCCGATCAGTTCCTCGACGGTGGACAGCACCGGAGCGCCCTGGGCCCATCCGTTCTTGTCGCCCATCGGGTCGACGACGCCGACCAGCGTCACGTTCTCCAGGCCGGCCAGCACGCGCGCGTGGTGGCGGCCCATCGAGCCGAGACCTATCAGCCCGGCTCTCAGTCCTGCGGTCACTGTATGTCTCCCAGCGAGTTCACGGCCGCGACAATACGGTCCAGGTCGTCCGGCGAAAGCGAAGGGTGTACGGGCAGGGAGACGACCTCGGCGGCTGCGCGCTCGGTCTCCGGAAGATCCCATTGGCGGCCGGCCTTCTGGTCGGGCTCCCAGTACGGCTTCAGCCGGTGGATCGGGGTCGGGTAGTACACGGCGTTGCCGATACCCGCCTCGTTCAGTCTGGCCATGGCGGCGTCCCGGTCACCATGCACCCGGACGGTGTACTGGTGGTAAACGTGGCGTGCACCTTCGGCAACGGGCGGGACCGTCACATTGGCCGCGGTGATGTGACGGTCGAGGTAGGCGGCGTTGGCGCGGCGCTGCTCGGTCCAGCCGAGCACCTTTCCGAGCTGCACGCGGCCGACGGCTGCCGAGACGTCCGTCATCCGCATGTTGGCGCCGACGATCTCGTTGGCGTACCGCTGCTCCATGCCCTGATTGCGCAGCAGCCGAAGGGTCCGCGCAATCTCGGCGTCAGCGGTGGTGATCATGCCGCCTTCGAGCGCGTGCATGTTCTTGGTCGGGTAGAAGCTGAACGTGCCGCCGGATCCGAAGGCGCCGACGGGCGTGCCGTTCAGAGCCGCGGCGTGTGCCTGGCAGGCGTCCTCGACGACGGCGAGGCCGTGCTTCGTCGCGATCGCCATCAGCGCGTCCATCGCTGCCGGGTGCCCGTAGAGATGAACGGGCATGATCGCGGCGGTGCGCGGGGTGATGGCGGCCTCGACGGCGGCCGGGTCCAGACCGAAGCTCCCGGGCTCGATGTCGGCGAAGACGACGTCGGCCCCGGTCAGACGGACCGCGTTGGCCGAGGCTGCGAAGGAGAACGACGGGACGATGACCTCGTCGCCGGGGCCGATGCCCAGAGCGAGCAGCAGGAGGTGCAGCGCGGAGGTGCCGGAGTTGACGGCGACGCAGTGGCGTCCGTCGACCAGCTCCGAGAAGCCCTCCTCGAAGGCGGCCACCTCCGGCCCCTGGACCACGCGACCGCTGCGCAGTACGCGCACCACCGCTTCGATCTCTTCCTCACCGATCACCGGCCGGGCAGCGGGGACAGGTCCCCGGGTCTCGCTCGACATGGGCATCCTCCTTGAACAGCACAAGAGCTTGATCGGCGAGGGCTTTGAGGCGTGCGGATGTCCGGCGGGACCCCTACGCCCGGCACATAACCGATGGCGCACCAATGCATTACGGACAAAATCTGCCATTCCCTACGGAATTGGTTCACGCAGGGAATGAAGGACTCCTTCGCCCTGGCTGGGCCAGGGCACCGCCAGGAACAGGACCTTTCCGGGAAAACCTCCCCCGGCACGGCCGCGTCACATTATCAGGCTTTTCACAGCGGGTTTCCTCGAGGTTAAGGGTAGAGAAAAGGGCCGCCCGAACGACGAGGTGCGGCCTCCCGTGAGAGGACCGCACCTCGTCGATCACCTTCTGCCCGTCGGTCAGCCTTCGGTGTCGGCCGAGACGGCCGCGGGCGACGACTGCTCCGTGGCGACCGTCTTCTTCGCCGCCTTCTTGGCCGTCGTCTTCTTCGCGGCGGTCTTCTTGGCAGCCGTCTTCTTGGCGACCGCCTTCTTGGCCGTCGCCTTCTTGACGGTCTTGCGCGCCGTCTTCTTCGCCGGAGCCTCGGTCTCCGCGGCTTCCGCGGCCTCCGTGGCCCCGACTGCGGCGGCGACAGGCTCCGCGTCGGGCTTCGGCGCGGTGGAGCCGGTCACCACGACGACCTCGGCGCCGTCCGCACCCGCGGGCGATCCGGCGGGGGCGGTGACCTTGCGGGTCACCCGGCGCCGGGCACGCGGCGGGACGGCCGGAGCGGCCACCTCCTCCGGTGCGGCCTCCGGCTGCGGCGCCTCGGCCACCGGGGCCTCGGCCATCACGTCCGCGACGGACAGCGGCGCTTCGACCGGCGCGACCTGCTCGGCCGGGGCCGGCGATCCTGCCGGAGCAGTCGCCTTACGGGTCGCCCGTCGGCGCGTACGGCCCTGCGGCGCCTCGGCCACGGGGGCCTCGACAGCCACCGGGACCTCGACGGCCGGCTCGGGCTCGACGACCGGCTCCGGCTCGACCACCGGGGCGGGTGCTGCTGCAGCCTTCGGGGCGCCGGCCGGGGTCGTTGCCTTACGGGTCGCGCGGCGCCGGCCGCGGCCGCGCGAGGCGGCTGCCTCCGCCTCGGCCGGGCTGCTGTACAGCTCCTCGTCCGGGACGAACTCCGGCTCGGGCAGCGCTACCGGGGCGGCCACCTCGGCAGCCAACTCGGCCTCGGTCTCGATCTCGGTCTCGATCTCCGCCACGTGCTCGTGGTCCACGCCGCCCCGGCCGCGCTTCTTGGCCCGCTTGCCGTTGCCACCGCCACCGATCGAGCTCGGCTGCTCCATGTGCACGATCACGCCGCGCCCGTTGCAGTGGACGCAGTTCTCGGAGAACGACTCCAGCAGCCCCTGGCCCACCCGCTTGCGGGTCATCTGGACCAGGCCCAGCGAGGTGACCTCGGCGACCTGGTGCTTCGTACGGTCGCGTCCCAGGCACTCCAGCAGGCGCCGCAGCACCAGGTCGCGGTTGGACTCCAGGACCATGTCGATGAAGTCGATGACGACGATGCCACCGAGGTCGCGCAGCCGCAGCTGACGCACGATCTCCTCGGCCGCCTCCAGGTTGTTCCTGGTGACGGTCTCCTCGAGGTTGCCGCCCTGACCGGTGAACTTGCCGGTGTTGACGTCGACGACGACCATCGCCTCGGTCTTGTCGATCACCAGCGAACCGCCGCTGGGCAGCCAGACCTTCCGGTCCAGCGCCTTCATCAGCTGCTCGTCGATCCGGTACGTCGCGAAGATGTCGACCTCGGAGGTCCACTTCGACAACCGGTCCGTCAGGTCGGGGGCGACATGCCCGACGTAACCGTGGATGGTCTGCCACGCGTCGTCACCGCTGACGATGACCTTCGAGAAGTCCTCGTTGAAGATGTCGCGGACGACCCTGACGGTCATGTCCGGCTCGCCGTAGAGCAGCGTCGGCGCGTTGGCGCTGCCGTTGCTCTTCGACTTCTTCTGGATGTCCTCCCACTGCTGCTGCAGCCGCTCGACATCACGGCGCAGCTCGTCCTCGCTCGCGCCCTCGGCCGCGGTACGGACGATAACGCCCGCGTCCTCGGGGACGATCTTCTTGAGGATGGTCTTCAGCCGGGCGCGCTCGGTGTCGGGCAGCTTGCGGCTGATGCCGGTCATGGAGCCCTCGGGCACATAGACCAGGTAGCGGCCGGGCAGCGAGACCTGGCTGGTCAGGCGGGCACCCTTATGGCCGATCGGGTCCTTCGTCACCTGGACGAGGACGGACTGGCCGGACTTCAGCGCGGTCTCGATCCGGCGCGGCCCGTGGGCCATGCCAAGTGCCTCGAAGTTGACCTCACCGGCGTACAGGACGGCGTTGCGCCCCTTGCCGATGTCGACGAAGGCGGCCTCCATGGACGGCAGTACGTTCTGCACCTTGCCCAGGTAGACGTTGCCGACGTAGCTGGTGGCCTGCTCCTTGTTGACGTAGTGCTCGACGAGCACGTTGTCCTCAAGGACACCGATCTGGGTGCGCTCGCCGTTCTGGCGGACGACCATCACGCGATCGACAGCCTCACGGCGGGCCAGGAACTCCGCCTCGGTGATGATCGGGACGCGGCGGCGGCCCTGCTCACGGCCCTCGCGGCGACGCTGCTTCTTCGCCTCCATACGGGTCGAGCCCTTGATGGACTGGACCTCGTCGAAGCCGGTGCCGGGCTCGCGCTCGGCCGCTTCCTTCCCACGCCGTTCCCGCGGCTCGCGGACCTTGACGACCGTACGCTCCGGGTCGTCCGTGCCGGACTCGGCCTCGGGCGACACATCACCACTGCGACGGCGGCGACGACGGCGACGACGGCTGCTGCTGGAACCGGAGGCGAACGCCTCGTGGTCCTCTTCCTCCTCGTCGGCCTCGTGACCGCGCTCGTGCTCGTCCTCGGACGTGTCGGCGGCGTGCTCGTCGGCGAGCTGCTCCGCGGCTTCGTCCGACTCGCTGGGCTCACCGCGACGACGGCGACGGCCACCGCGACGGCGACGGCGCGAAGGACGGTCCCCGTACTCGTCCGACTCCTCGCCCTCGTGCTCGGCTTCGCTCTCGGCCTCCGCCTCGAGCTCGTCCTCGGCGTACTCCTCCACCGGGGCGGCAGGGGCGGGCGCCAGGTCGGCGACCGGCTCGGTCTCGACGGCCTCGCCGCGGCGGCGGCGACGGCGCCGGGAACCGGCCTGCGGTGCCGCCTCGGCGGCCGGAGCCGCCTCTTCGGCCGACGGGGTCTCCTCGGCCGTCTCGATCTCTTCCTCGGCCTCGTCGTAGTGCGAGGCGGGACCGGAGGCCGCGGCGGCAGCGGCGGTCTCCGGGGTCTGGAACATCGGCTCGGAGAAGACCGGCGCCTGGAAGACGGCCACGGCGGGACGCGTCGCCCGACGGCTCTTGCCGGCGGGCTCCTCGACCTTGCCGGTGAACTCCGGCCGCCCCGCGGCGGCGGTGGCCCGGCGGCGCTGACGGCCACGCGGCGCGGCGGCCTCGGTCTCCTCCTCCGGCTCGGCGACCGGCTCCTCGGCGGCCTCGGTCTCGACCACGGTCTCCACCGGCGCGACGGGCTCGACGATCTCGGCGGCCTGCGGGGCACCCGCGGGCGAGGTGGCCTTGCGGGAGGCCCGACGACGGCCGCGCGGGGCAGCCGGCTCGGCAGCCTCTGCGGTCTCTGCGGTCTCTGCGGTCTCTGCGGTCTCGGTGACCTGCACGGCCTCCGCGGCCGCCACGGGCTCGACGATCTCGGCGCTCGTGGTGTCGCCCGACACGGGCTGCGGGGCACCCGCCGGAGCGGACGCCCGGCGGCGGGTACGGCCACGCGGGGCGGCGGCCTCGACGGGCTCGGCGACGGGCGCCTCGACCGGAGCGGCGGTCTCGACGACCTCAGCGGCCTGCGGGGCACCAGCCGGAGCCGTGGCCTTGCGCGTCGCCCGACGACGCGCACGCGGCGCCGGAGCGGCCTCAGCGGGCTCTGCGGCCTCGGCGGGCGCAGCAGCCTCGGGGGTCTCCTCGGCCTTCGGCGCACCCGCCGGAGCGGTCGCCTTGCGCGTCGCACGGCGACGCGCACGCGGCGCCTCGGCGGGAGCAGCGGCTTCGGCGGGCTCCTCCACCTCGATGGCCTCGACGGCCTCGGCGGCCTGCGGGGCGCCCGCGGGGGCGGTCGCCTTGCGGACCGCCCGGCGGCGGGTACGCGCCGGCGGCGCGGCCTCCGCCTCGGCGGCAGCGGTGTCGGACATTTCGGCGTCAACGGCCGGTATGGCCGGCGCGACCGCCTCGGCGGCTTCCGCGCCCTTGGCATCCGCCGACGGCGGGCCTGCCGGGCGGGACGCTGCGCGGCGCCTGCGGCGCGGCGGCAGCTTGTCGCCGGGGGCGTTGTTCTCTTCGGCGTTCCCGGTCGTACCGGGTTCGATCGGTTCGAGCATGCGGGCGGTTCTCCCGTCACGCTCCCGGGCGCCGCGCCTGATTCCGGTCCGGCACGGTCCGCATGAGAAACGCGGTACCGCCGTCCGGGGCGCGGGCGCCGCACGGGAGCTGAATGTCTGGCTCGCCGGTTCCGTTCGCGATGTACGTACGGCCTGGCGAAAGTCTTATGGGTCAGCGCGCGGCCCGGCCCAGGTGGCTCCCGAGCCCGAGGGCTGCGCTACAACGACCGCCTTACGCGGAACCTGCACCTTCCGGCGCCGTCGCGACAGCGGTCCCGGTGGCCGTGAGTAGCACGGCCGGGGCTGCCTCGCGGTCGGGCGCGAGCGGGTCGGTCACCGTGCCGGACTCCTCGTCGAAGAGCCCCTGCGCCAGCCTGGTCACCGCTGCGGGGACCGGCGGCGCCAGGTCGGCCACAACGCGGAGACCGGACAGGACGTCGTCAGGTCGCACGGCAGGTGTCACGTGCCGAACAACCAGCCGCAGTATCGCACAGGGCTTGTCCCCCGGCCTATCAGCGCCGGGATCGACGGCCTCGAGACCGGCGACCGCCGCGCGGGCGTCGAAGGTCCGCATGCCGTTCTTCGTACGGCGCTGGACCTCGACGGTCTCGGCGCCGAGAAATCCGGCGACGGCCTTCTCGGCCTCCTCGAAGGGGACCCCGTCGAGCCGCATCTCCCACACGGAGGCGGTCAGCCGGTCGGCGAGACCCGAGGTGCGGGCCTCCACCGCGTCGGTGATGTCGAGACCGTCCGGGAGCGACGCGTCGAGCAGTGCGCACAACGTGTCGGGGTCCCGCGGCTCGGTGAGGGCGATCTCCAGGAACTCGGCCTCGCTGCCCGTGCCGGTGGGTGCGGCATTGGCGTACGAAACCTTGGGGTGCGGGGTGAAGCCCGCCGAGTAGGCCATGGGCACCTCGGCGCGCCGCAGCGCCCGCTCGAAAGCGCGCTGGAAGTCGCGGTGGCTGGTGAACCGGAGGCGGCCGCGCTTGGTGTAGCGCAGTCGGATGCGCTGCACTGCCGGTGCGGGCGGCGGGCCTTCGGGCTGTCGCTTGCCCAGTGGTTCTTCTCCTCGGTGCGGAGCGGACGCGGTGGCACGCCGCCCTCGAAAATACGGGGTGGCCCGGGGGTGTCCGGTCCGGCTCACCCCTGCTTGCGCAGGGAGATCTCGGGTTCGGGCGCCGCGCTGGGCACGGTCTTTGTACTACCCAGAGTACGCGCAAGGCGGCCTACCGGTTCCCGGGGCTCGGGGACCGGGCCCCCGCCGACCAGTGCGCGCCATGCGTCGCGGCGAGCCTGCCGCACGGTCTCGCGTGCGGTGCGCAGGGCACTGCGGGCCGCACGTCCCGCCTCGACCGCGGCGCGCTTGGCGGGGGCCCAGACCGCGTCGCGCACGACATGGCCGACCGGGGTGCACACCGTGCGGTACACCCAGGCCACCGGGGCGCCGATGAGATGCCACGCCAGCCAGGCAAGGCCGCGGCCGACGGCCGGCGAGATGTGTCCGGCGACACGCCAGGCGACGCCGATCGCGGCGGCGATCTCGCGGCCGACCGGGGCGAGGACCCGCCGGTACAGCCAGGCGACGGGGGCGACGAGCAGCGTCCCGACCAGCCGGCCGACGACCGCCCCCAGCCCCCGCGCGGCTGCGACGACACCGCTCGCCACCACGTCGGCCAGCCAGGCGATGCCGCGGCCGAGCGGGGTGAGCAGCGCCCGGTACGTCCAGGCCATCGGGGCCACGACGAGGTGCTCCACCAGCCAGCTGACGGCGAGCGCGAGCGGCACCAGAACGTACCGCCACACCCCGACCACCGGCCACACGAAGACAGCGGTGAGCACCCAGCCGATGCCGGTGGCGAGGCCCCGTCCGGCGGGGGTGAGCAGCTTGCGGTACACCCACCGCAGCCCGTGCCCGAGCGGGGTGAGCGCCCACCTGTACAGCCAGACCACCGGCGCCACGACCCCGTACCGGACCACGGGCACGACCACATACCGCCACAGCGCCACCCACGGCCACACGAAGACGGCCGCGCCCAGCCACAGCAGCCCCTGCCCGACCACAACACCCAGCCACCGCAGCCCGTGCCCCAGCGGGGTGAGGACCGACTCGTACAGCCGGACCAGCGGGACGACCACGAGCACCCTGCCCAGCCAGGACAGGGCCCGTCCCAGGGGGCGCAGCAGGACCCGGTCGGCGGCGCGTGCGGTGGCGACGAGTACGTCCCAGATCATCCGTACGGGCAGGACGACGACCAGCACCACGACCCGTACCGGAATCCTGATGAGCGTGGTCAGGCAGCCGTCGCCGTTTTCGTAGTGCGCGGGTGCCTGATGCCTGCCGTACACGTGGGGCTGCTTCTCCTGGTCCATGGGAGACAGGACGCGAAAGGCCCGGCCCAGGGTTTCCCGGGCCGGGCCTTCGTCATCGAGCTGTCACCCGAACGGTGACGCCCTGTGTGACGCAATGTCCGGTGTTACTTGACGACCGTCAGCGGAAGCAGCTTCTTTCCGGTCGGGCCGATCTGGATGTCGAGACCGAGCTGCGGGCACACGCCACAGTCGAAGCACGGGGTCCAGCGGCAGTCCTCGACCTCGGTCTCGTCGAGCGAGTCCTGCCAGTCCTCCCAGAGCCAGTCCTTGTCCAGACCGGAGTCCAGGTGGTCCCAGGGCAGGACCTCCTCGTACGTCCGCTCGCGGGTGGTGTACCAGTCGACGTCCACGCCGAACTCGGGGAGCGTCTTCTCGGCGCACGCCATCCAGCGGTCGTACGAGAAGTGCTCGCGCCAGCCGTCGAAGCGGCCGCCGGACTCGTAGACGGCGCGGATGACGGAGCCGACACGGCGGTCGCCGCGCGAGAGCAGGCCCTCGACGATGCCGGGCTTGCCGTCGTGGTAACGGAAGCCGATCGAGCGGCCGTACTTCTTGTCGCCACGGATCTTGTCGCGCAGCTTCTCCAGCCGGGCGTCGGTCTCCTCGGCGCCCAGCTGCGGGGCCCACTGGAACGGGGTGTGCGGCTTGGGCACGAAGCCGCCGATGGAGACGGTGCAGCGGATGTCGTTCTGACCGGAGACCTCGCGGCCCTTGGCGATCACATTGACCGCCATGTCGCCGATCTGGAGGACGTCCTCGTCGGTCTCGGTGGGCAGGCCGCACATGAAGTACAGCTTCACCTGGCGCCAGCCGTTGCCGTACGCGGTGGCAACCGTCCGGATGAGGTCCTCCTCCGAGACCATCTTGTTGATGACCTTGCGCATGCGCTCCGAGCCGCCCTCGGGGGCGAACGTGAGACCCGAACGGCGGCCGTTGCGGGTCAGCTCGTTGGCCAGGTCGACGTTGAACGCGTCGACGCGGGTGGAGGGCAGCGAGAGGCCGATCTTGTCCTCGGTGTACCGGTCCGCGAGCCCCTTGGCGATGTCGCCGATCTCACTGTGGTCCGCGGAGGAGAGCGAGAGCAGGCCGACCTCTTCGAAGCCGGTCGCCTTGAGACCCTTCTCGACCATGTCGCCGATGCCGGTGATGCTTCGCTCCCGCACGGGGCGCGTGATCATGCCGGCCTGGCAGAAACGGCAGCCGCGGGTGCAGCCGCGGAAGATCTCGACGGACATCCGCTCATGGACGGTCTCGGCGAGGGGGACGAGGGGCTGCTTCGGGTACGGCCACTCGTCGAGGTCCATGACGGTGTGCTTGGACACGCGCCACGGCACGCCCGACCTGTTCGGCACGACGCGGCCGATACGGCCGTCCGGGAGGTACTCGACGTCGTAGAACCGCGGCACGTAGACGCCACCGGTCCTCGCGAGGCGGAACAGCACCTCCTCGCGCCCGCCGGGCCGGCCTTCGGCCTTCCAGGCGCGGATGATCTCGGTGATCTCCAGGACCGCCTGCTCGCCGTCGCCGATGACCGCGCAGTCGATGAACTCCGCGATCGGCTCGGGGTTGAACGCGGCGTGGCCGCCGGCCAGGACGATCGGGTCGTCGAGACCGCGTTCCTTGGCATCCAGCGGGATGCCGGCGAGGTCGAGCGCGGTGAGCATGTTGGTGTAGCCGAGCTCGGTGGAGAAGCTCAGCCCGAAGACGTCGAACGCCTTCACCGGGCGGTGGCTGTCCACGGTGAACTGGGGCACCTTGTGCTCGCGCATCAGCTCTTCGAGGTCCGGCCACACGCTGTACGTGCGCTCGGCCATGACGCCCTGGCGCTCGTTGAGCACCTCGTACAGGATCATGACGCCCTGGTTGGGCAGCCCGACCTCGTACGCGTCCGGGTACATGAGCGCCCAGCGGACGTCGCATTCGTCCCACGGCTTGACGGTGGAGTTGAGCTCACCGCCGACGTACTGGATGGGCTTCTGCACATGCGGGAGCAGAGCTTCGAGCTGTGGGAAGACCGAATCGACAGACATCGCGAACTTTCGAGAGCCGGCAGAGGTGACCATCCAGCGTACCCCGGCGCTCAGCCTGTCAGCCCCGACCGCAATTCCGGCCGGGAGGCCCGCTCCCACACCCCGGGCAGTTCCCGTTCGCGGGCGGCCGCGGCCGCCTCCTCATGCCCGTACAGCAGCCCCCAGGTGAAGGCGGACTCCCCCGCCGCGTGCGCCTGGGCGGCCAGGGTGCGCACGGCTTCGCGGGCGACGACGCTGTCCTGGTGGTCGCCGAGCACGGTCTGCACGGCCTTCATCCGCTTGGCGAACTTCTTGGCGGGCTTGCCCAAGGCGGGGGTGGCCGCCTCCCCCGCGTACCTGGCCCGCTTGGCGGCCTTGCGGGCCTGGTGCATCGCCACGTCCCGGCTCTGGCCCGCGGGGAGGTCCAGGGCGTGACCGATCCGGGTGGCCAGGCGTGCGTAGTCCTTCAGGACGGCGCGCGGCAGTGCGTCCTGCGGGCTGCGGTCCGCGGCGGGCAGCAGCGGCGGGTCGGCGAGGAACGCGTCGAGTGTGTCGAGGAGCGCCAGATACCGCTTTCCGTCGAGTACGCCGACGGTCCGGCTCCGGGAACCCGAGCGGCGGGCGGTGGACCAGATGCGCAGGCGACTGCGGACGGGCCCGAGGACGAGCGTGCCGGGCAGGTCCGCGATCCGGGTGCGGAACCGTTCGTCGAGGACCTCCTGGTCCCGGTCGACGCCGAGCTCCGCGGCCAGCCATTTCAGCTCGTCACCGATCGGATCGGTGACCGTCCGGTCCAAAATCTTCCCGTACGTCCTGAAGACGCTGCGCAGCCTGCGGGTGGCGACCCGCATCTGATGCACGGAGTCGGGCAGATCGCGGCGTACGGCGGGGTCGAGGGCGACGATCGCCGTGATCTGGTCGCGTGCGTACGCCAGGACGTGGTCGCCCGCCGTCCGGGGCCGCGGCTTGCCGTCCCCCTCCGGGCGCTGCTTCCGCTTCGGGGCTGTCTCGTCGAGGGCCCTGGCCAGTTTGGACGACGCCGCGGAGGGACGTACGCCGCCCTTGCGCAGCCGGCGTTCGACGGCGTCGAGGAAGGCGGGGTCGCCGTCGTCGGCGAGTTCGACCTCGATCTCGGTCCAGGCGGCGGTGCCGCTGCCGCCCGTGAGCCGCTCGGCCCGGACCTCGTCGACGCTGAGTTCTGCGAGCAGCGCGCCGTCGGCGTCGAGCAGGTGGTGGACGTCCCGGGTGGAGAGCAGCCGGACGACGGGGACGAGCTCCGTCTCGCGGACCCGGGAGCGCAGCAGCCCTGCGAGGCTGTCCGGAAGGGTGTCGGAGAGCGGGGCCCGGATCTCGTCGCGGATCCCGGAGGCAACCGGGAATTTGAGGTGCCAGCCGGCATCGGCGCCGCCGGTGCGGCGGCGCAGGGTGAGCGCGTCGGCCGCGAGCCGGAGGTCCTCGGTGTCGTAGTAGACGGCGTCCAGCTCCATGACGCCGCGGTGGTCCACGGCCGCGACGGCGGCCACCCGGGTCAGATCGGGAAGCCGGGTATCGACCGTGGCTTCGTACTTTCGCTCGATTTCACGCTTCGAGTCCGCCATAAACTGAATCTAGTCGCGTTTGCCCCCTCCCGGCAGGGGGCCGGGCGGATCCTCACCTGCTCAGGCCGACATCGGCCGCTGCACCCGGATCGACTGGAGCAGTCCGATGGCCACCCAGACGGCGAACATCGACGAACCTCCGTACGACACGAACGGCAGCGGGAGTCCGGCGACCGGCATGATACCGAGCGTCATCCCGATGTTCTCGAACGCCTGGAAGGCGAACCAGGCGATGATTCCGGCGGCGACGATCGTGCCGTACAGCTCGGTGGTCCCGCGGGCGATCCGGCAGGCGCGCCACAGGACGACGCCGAGGAGGACGAGGATCAGTCCGGCACCGAGGAAGCCGAGTTCCTCGCCCGCGACGGTGAAGACGAAGTCGGTCTGCTGCTCGGGAACGAACTGGCCGGTGGTCTGGGTGCCCTGGAAGAGGCCGGTGCCGGTGAGTCCGCCGGAGCCGATGGCGATGCGGGCCTGGTTGGTGTTGTAGCCGACGCCCGCCGGGTCGAGCGCCGGGTTGGCGAAGGCGGCGAAGCGGGCGATCTGGTAGTCGTCGAGCAGGCCGAGCTGCCAGACGGCGACGGCTCCGGCCGCACCGGCGCCGAGGAGTCCGAAGACCCAGCGGTTCGACGCGCCGGAGGCCAGGAGCACGCCGAGCACGATGACGGCCATGACCATCACGGAGCCGAGGTCCGGCATCCCCATGACGATCACCATGGGGAGGAGCGCGAGACCGAGTGCCTTGGCGACGGTCCGGTGGTCGGGGTACAGCTGGTCGCCCGCGTCGACGCGGGCGGCGAGGATCATCGCCATCACCAGGATGATGGTGATCTTGGTGAACTCGGACGGCTGCAGGGAGAAGCCGCCGCCGATGATGATCCAGGCGTGGGCGCCGTTGACGGTGGCGCCGAGCGGGGTGAGGACCGCGAGGACCAGGAGCACCGAGAGACCGTAGAGGACCGGGACGGCGCCGCGCAGGGTGCGGTGGCCGAGCCAGATCGTGCCGACCATCAGGGCGAAGCCGATGCCGGTGTTGAGGGCGTGCCGCAGCAGGAAGTAGTACGGGTCGCCGTGGTTGAGGGAGTCCCGGCCGCGGGTCGCCGAGTAGACCAGGGCCGCGCCGATGAGGGAGAGCGCGACCGCGGAGCCGAGCATCGGCCAGTCGAGCCGGCGCACGACGGAGTCGCGGGCGGTGAGTCTGCCCCAGAGGCCGCGGTCGGGGGCGTACCGGGAGACGGAGAAGCCGGCCATCAGTCGCGCCTCCCGAGCACCGCGGCGAGTGTCTGCTCCTCCGGGGTCTTCTGCGAGTTCGGGTCGTAGGGCTTGATCGTCGGGGCGTCGATCGTGCCGTCGTGCTGGATCTTGGGCAGGGTCTTCTGCGGGGTGGGCAGCAGCGCCTTCTTGAGGTCCTGCTTGCCGGAGTCGTCGAGTCCGTAGAGCGCGTCGTAGATGTTGCGGACGGCGGGCCCGGAGGCGCCGGAGCCCGTACCACCCTGGGAGATCGTCATGACGACCGAGTAGTCCTTGGTGTACGTGGCGAACCAGGAGGTCGTCTGCTTGCCGTAGACCTCGGCCGTGCCCGTCTTGGCGTGCATCGGGATCTTGTCCTGCGGCCAGCCGCCGAATCGCCAGGCGGCGGTACCGCGGGTCGCGACACCCGCCAGCGCCCCCTCCATCTGCTTCAGGGTCTTGGCGCTGGCCGGCAGCTTGCCGTGCGAATGGGGCTCGATCATGCGGACGTTCTTGCCGTCGGGGCTGACGATCGCCTTGCCGACGGTCGGGTCGTAGAGCCTGCCGCCGTTGCTGATCGCGGCGTAGATGGTCGCCATCTGGATCGGGGTGACGAGGGTGTCGCCCTGGCCGATGGAGTAGTTGATCGCATCATAGGCGTGCAGCTTCATGCCCTCGAGGCAGTTCTCGTGGGCGAGCACGGTGCCGAAGTCCTTCTTCTTGGGCCATTTCTTGCCCTGTTCGCACCAGGCGTCCTTGTTGGCCTTCCAGAAGTCCTTCTTCCACTGGCGGTCGGGGACCCGGCCGGTGACCTCGTTGGGGAGGTCGATGCCGGTCTCCTTGCCGAGGCCGAACTGGTGGGCGGTCTTGAAGAACCAGTCCTTGGCGTTCTTCTTGGGCTTCAGCCCGCCGTCCTTCTGCCACTGCTGGTGGCCGAGGGCGTAGAAGACGGTGTCGCAGGAGACCTCGAGCGCCTGGCCCAGGGTGATCGCGCCGTGGCTCTGCGATTCGAAGTTCTTGTAGACCTGGCCGTCGGCGCTGTACGAGCTGCCGCAGGTGTAACGGCCGTCGAACGAGTAGCCCGCATTGACCGAGGCCGCGGTCGAGACGACCTTGAAGATCGAGCCCGGTGCGGCCTGGCCCTGGATGGCCCGGTTGAGCAGCGGATAGTTGGACTTCTTGCTGGTCATCCGGGCGTAGTCCTTGCCCGAAATGCCGCCGACCCAGGCGTTGGGGTCGTAGTCGGGGTTGGACGCCATCGCGACGACTCGGCCGGTCTTGGCCTCCATGACGACGACGGCGCCGGAGTCGGCCTTGTAGTTCTGGTCGGTGTTCTTGTCGAAGGTCTTACGGGCCGTCTTCATGGCCTCGTTGAGCTCGTACTCCGCGATGGCCTGGACCCTGGCGTCGATGGAGGTGATGACGCTCGATCCGGGCTCCGCCTTGTCGTCCTTAGCCTGGCCGATGACCCGGCCGAGGTTGTCGACCTCGTAGCGGGTGACACCGGCCTTGCCGCGCAACTCCTTGTCGTACGTGCGCTCCAGGCCGGAGCGGCCGACCTGGTCGGAGCGGAGGTACGGCGAGTCGGTGTTCCGGGCCTTGGTGATCTCTTCGTCGGTGACGGGCGAGAGGTATCCGAGGACCTGGGCGGTGTTCGCCTTGCCGGGCGAGGCGTAGCGGCGTACGGCAGTGGGTTCGGCGGTGATGCCGGGGAAGTCCTCGGCGCGTTCGCGGATCTGCAGGGCCTGCTGGGTGGTGGCCTCGTCGGTGACCGGGATCGGCTGGTACGGCGAGCCGTTCCAGCAGGGCTGCGGGGTCTTCGCGTCGCAGAGCCGGACCTTGTCGAGGACGTCCTTCGGCTTCATGTCGAGCACATCGGCGAGCCGGGTCAGAACGCCCTTGCCGTCGTCGTCCATCTTCAGCAGCTCGGTGCGGCTGGCGGAGACGACGAGGCGGGTCTCGTTATCGGCGAGGGGCACGCCGCGGGCGTCGAGGATGGAGCCGCGGACGGCGGGCTGGACGACCTGCTGGACGTGGTTGCTCTTCGCCTCGTCGGTGTATTCCCGGCCGTTGCGGATCTGGAGGTACCAGAGGCGGCCGCCGAGTGTCAGCAGCAGGGAGAAGACGAGGACTTGGATGACGATGAGCCTGATCTGGACCCGCTGGGTCCGGCCCGTCTCCGGAATGTTGCTCACAGGGCGCCCCCGGTGGTCGGGCCGGGTGTCCGGGGGGTGCCCCCCGGGAGATACAGCCTCACAGTCGCTTGACTCCCTTGATCCGTCCGGCCCGTGCCGCCCGGCCGCGGGCGACCTTTACACGCAGTCCGCCGCGCTGGCTGCCGATCCTGAGTCCGGTGCCGGAGGAGAGCCAGCCCGAGGCCACGTCGCCGCCGGAGGGCTCGGACAGCGGGTCGTTCCCGGTGCGTCTGGCGAGCGCCATGATCAGTGGAACGGTGAACGGCGCGAGAAGCAGATCGTAGACAGCGGCGGTGAACACCAGGCCGCCGAGGCCGACATGACGGGCGGCGGTGTCCCCGACGAGGGCGCCGACGAGGGCGTACAGCAGCGTGGATCCGATCGCGGCGGCCACGACCACGGCCATCGGGGCGAACGCGGACTTGAGCCGGCCGTTCTCCGGCCGGGCGAGTCCGGCGAGGTAGCCGATGATGCACAGGACCATGGCGTAGCGCCCGGCGGCGTGGTCGGCGGGCGGCGCCAGGTCGGTGAGGAGCCCCGCTCCGAAGCCGATCAGGGCACCGGCCACATGCCCGTACACGAGGGAGAGGCCGACGACGACGAGAAGCAGCAGGTCGGGGACGGCGCCGGGGAGTTGGAGGCGCGCGAGTACCGAGACCTGGACGACCAGGGCGATCACGACCAGAGCGGTGGAGAGCAGAGTCCGGTTGAAGCGCATGGGAATCAGCTCTACCTCTGCTCGTTGACCGCGTTGCCGGTGGTTCCGGTGGGGCTGGGACTCCCACTGGGACTGCCGCTCGGGGTCCCGTTGACGTTCCCCACGACCTTTCCGTTGGTGTCGACGATGTCACCGTTGGGCGAGATGGTGACGGTGACCGTCGGGGTGGGGGTGGGTTTCGGTTTGGCGGGCTGTTTCGGCAGGACCATGTCGCGCGGGTCCTCGCGCGGTGCCTGGACGACGACGCCGACGATGTCGAGCCGGGTGAAGCCGGCGTACGGGCGGACATAGACGGTACGGGTGAGGTCGCCGCCGGACGGGTCGACGCGGACCACCTCGCCGACCGGGACTCCGGGCACGAACGGCTTGTTCTTGCTGGAGCCGAAGGTGACCAGCCGGTCGCCCTTCTTCACCTTGGCCTTGCCGTTGAGGAATTGAACGGAGAGCGGGCGGTCGCCCTGGCCGGTGGCGAAGCCGAGTTCGTCGGTCTTCTCCATCCGGGTGCCGACGGTGAAGTCGGGATCGATGGCGAGGAGCACCGTCGCGGTGTCCGGGCCGACGGTGGTGACGCGGCCGACGAGTCCGTCGCCGTTGATGACGGTCATGTCGCGCCCCAGGCCGTCGTTGGAGCCCGCGTCGATGGTGACGGTCCAGGAGAAGCCCTGGGCCGCTCCTATGGCGATGACCTCGGCGGCCTTGATGCCGTACTGCCCAGCGGCGGACTTCTTCAGCATCTTGTCGAGTTCGCGCACCCGGTTGCGGTTGCGGTCGTCGCTGCCGAGCTTCGTCTTCAGCGCGGTGTTCTGCTGTTCCAGGGCGGCGATCCGGTTGTGCCGTTCACCGGAGTCGCGGATCGCCCCTATGGCATTGCCCACCGGATCGACGGCTGCCGCAACGCCGTTCTCGACCGGGCCGAAGGCCGTTGCGGCGGCCCGCCGGGCGCCGTCCACCGGTGACTCCTCGCCGCCGCGGATGTCCACCGTAATCAGTGCGAATGCGATGGCGATCAGCAGCACCAGGAGCAGCCGGCTCTCTCGTGTGTCCCTCACGTGCGGCGGCCGTGC
This sequence comes from Streptomyces sp. NBC_00873, assembly GCF_045207415.1. NCBI lineage: Bacteria > Bacillati > Actinomycetota > Actinomycetes > Kitasatosporales > Streptomycetaceae > Streptomyces > Streptomyces sp. NBC_00873. Next base: position 6,195,887 of record NZ_CP108803.1, on the reverse strand, counting down.
CTTCCTCGTCGGAATGTTCGTGCCTGTATATCAACGATCCGCCGTACGGGGCGGCAGCGCCCGTACGGCGGACCGCTGTGTTGTCGTTCCGGTGCTACCTGCGGGGCTGGGCGTCCAGCACCTGCTGGAGCGCCTCGAACTCCTCGACACACTTACCGGATCCGAGTGCCACCGAGTCCAGCGGGTCCTCGGCGATGTGGATCGGCATGCCGGTCTCCCGGCGCAGCCGCTCGTCCAGTCCGCGCAGCAGCGCGCCGCCGCCGGTGAGGACGATGCCGCGGTCCATGACGTCGCCGGAGAGCTCCGGCGGGCACTTGTCGAGCGTGGTCTTCACCGCGTCGACGATCGCGTTGACCGGTTCCTCGATGGCCTTGCGGACCTCCGCGGCGGAGACGACGACCGTCTTGGGCAGTCCGGAGACCAGGTCGCGGCCGCGGATCTCGGTGTGCTCGTCCTTGTCCATGTCGTACGCCGAGCCGATCGTGATCTTGATCTGTTCGGCGGTGCGCTCACCGAGGAGGAGCGAGTACTCCTTCTTGATGTGCTGGATGATCGCGTTGTCCAGCTCGTCACCGGCGACCCGGATCGACTGGGCAGTGACGATTCCGCCGAGCGAGATCACGGCGACCTCGGTGGTGCCGCCACCGATGTCGACCACCATGTTGCCAGTGGCCTCGTGGACCGGCAGCCCGGAGCCGATGGCCGCGGCCATGGGCTCCTCGATGATGTGCACCTGCCGCGCCCCGGCCTGCGTCGACGCCTCGATGACGGCGCGTCGCTCGACCCCGGTGATGCCCGAGGGCACGCAGACGACGACCCGCGGGCGGGCCAGGTAGCGGCGCTTGTGGATCTTCAGGATGAAGTAGCGGAGCATCCGCTCCGTGATCTCGAAGTCGGCGATCACGCCGTCCTTCAGGGGCCGTACGGCAACGATGTTGCCCGGTGTACGCCCGATCATCTTCTTGGCCTCGGAACCGACCGCCAAAATGCCGCCGGTGTTGGTGTTGATGGCCACGACGGACGGCTCGTTCAGCACGATGCCGCGCCCCCTGACGTACACCAGCGTGTTGGCAGTCCCGAGGTCGATAGCCATGTCACGGCCGATGAACGACATTGAGTTCCCCTTGTTCCCCATGAGGATGCGTCGGGCCTTCCCAAGAAGCGGTTATGGCTTGTTTTGGTAGGCGAGGTGAGCGCTGCGGGCGTGGAAGATTCCATCGTAGTGCCGTATTCACGGACACCGCGCGAGGGTCCTTCGCCAGTCTGGGCGGAACGGGTGGCCGTTCCACTCATGGTGACGTTACGTCGGAGGGATGCGTTCCCGCGATCGGGGACCCTATGCCGAAGGGCGACCGAATTACTTCGGTCGCCCCGGCTCATGAGCGCTGTTTGGCTGATCCGCGGTCAGGAAAGTCCCGGAAAGAACAGCTTCAGTTCTCGCTCTGCGGACTCCTCGGAGTCCGAGGCGTGGATGAGGTTCTCACGGGTGATCGTGCCGAAGTCGCCACGGATGGAGCCGGGCGCGGCGGCGATCGGGTCGGTCGGGCCGGCCAGGGCACGGACGCCCTCGATGACCCGCTCGCCCTCGGCGACCAGGACGACGACGGGGCCGGACTGCATGAACTCGACGAGCGGCTCGTAGAACGGGCGGCCGACGTGCTCGGCGTAGTGCTGCTCCAGGGTCGCACGGTCGAGCGTGCGCAGCTCCAGCGCGGTGACCTGCCAGCCGGCCTTGCGCTCGATCCGGCCGACGATCTCGCCGATCAGCCCACGCCTGACAGCGTCGGGCTTGAGAAGGACGAGGGTGCGCTGAGTCATGTGCGGCTCCTTGAGGGCATGCGGGTGCGGTGAGGCGAGGTTACAGGGGCGCTGAGACGGGCCGGCGGCCGGGTTTGCCCGCCGTGCCCGGCTTCAGCCACCGGCCGGAGCTTCGGTCGCCGCCTGTGCCGCCCAGCGGGCCTTCGCCTCGTCGATCTTGCGACCGTAGTGCACCGAGGCCCACCACAGTCCGCCGAAGGCCAGCCCCAGGATGAACATCATCGGGACGACGAACCCGCTGGCGACCAGTGCGACCTGCAGCGCCCAGCCGAGCGCTGTGCCGCCGGGGCGGGTGATCATCCCGCAGAGCAGGACGGAGAGCAGCATGCCGATGCCGCAGACCGTCCAGACGGTGGTGTTCGACAGGTCGTCGGACTTCATCGCAACGAGTCCGGCGAAACCGATCACAAAGAATTCGCCGATCAGGGTCGACGCGCAGAGCGTACGCACAGGGTCAGTACCTTCCCAGAAGCAGCCGGGCCTCGCCGACCGTGATCACGGAACCGGTCACCAGGACGCCGGCGCCCGCGTACTCGTCCTCCTCCTCGGCGAGGGTGATCGCCGCCTCCAGTGCGTCGTCGAGGCGCGGCTCGACCTGGACGCGGTCGCCGCCGAAGACCTCGACCGCGACGGCGGCCAGTTCGTCTGCGTCCATCGCGCGGCCGCTGGAGTTCTGGGTGACGACGACCTCGGCGAAGATCGGCTCGAAGGCTTCGAGGAGCCCCCGGACATCCTTGTCGTCGCTGGCGCCGACCACGCCGATCAGCCGGGAGAAGCCGAACGCCTCGGACAGCCCGTCGGCGGTGGCGCGGGCGCCCGCCGGGTTGTGGGCCGCGTCCAGGACGACGGTCGGGCTGCTCCGGACGACTTCGAGGCGGCCCGGCGAGCGGACCGAGGCGAAGGCCCGGCGGATCGTGTCGATGTCGAGCGAGCCGGACTGCTCGGCGCCGATACCGAAGAACGCCTCGACCGCGGCGAGCGCCACCGCCGCGTTGTGCGCCTGGTGGGCGCCATACAGAGGGAGGAAGACCTCTGTGTACTCGGTGGCCGCACCCCCGAGGCCGCGCAGCGTCAGAAGCTGGCCGCCGACCGCGATCTCGCGGGAGACGACGCCGAACTCCATGCCCTCGCGAGCGACCGTGGCGTCGACCTCGACGGCCTTCTTCAGCATGACCTGCGCGGCGTCGACCGGCTGCTGGGCCAGGATGACGGTGGCGTCCTGCTTGACGATCCCGGACTTCTCACCGGCGATCTCGGCGGGTGTGGCGCCGAGCCGGTCGGTGTGGTCCAGCGAGATGGGGGTGACGACGGCGACCGAGGAGTCGATCACATTCGTCGCGTCCCAGCTGCCGCCCATGCCGACCTCGACGACCGCGACATCGACCGGCGCGTCGGCGAAGGCCGCGTACGCCATGCCGGTCAGCACCTCGAAGAAGGAGAGCCGGTAGGGCTGCTGGGCGTCGACCATCTCGACGTACGGCTTGATGTCGTTGTACGTCTCGATGAACCGCTCCGGGTCCATCGGCGAACCGTCCAGGCTGATCCGCTCGGTGATCGACTGGACGTGCGGCGAGGTGTAGCGGCCGGTGCGCAGCTCGAAGGCGCCGAGCAGGGACTCGATCATGCGGGCGGTGCTGGTCTTGCCGTTGGTGCCGGTGATGTGGATCGACGGGTACGCGTGCTGCGGCTCGCCGAGCACGTCCATCAGCGCGGCGATCCGCGACACGGACGGTTCGAGCTTCGTCTCGCCCCAGCGGCCGGCGAGCTCCTGCTCCACCGCGCGCAGCGCCTTGTCCACCTCCGGGTCGGCGGGTCGGGCGGGGACCTCGTCACCCGGGACCGGTCCCGAGGCCGTGCGCAGGGTGCGGCTGCCGGCCTCGATCACCGCCAGGTCGGGGTCGCGTTGGGTCGCTTCGTCGACGATCTCCGCGAAGGTGTCGTCGGACTCGGACGCGTCGTGCCGGTCTGAAGGGCGGGGCTCACTCACGGGTCCCAGTCTACGGATCGGGACGGACATCCGGCGCGGGGCCCGGCAACGGTCACGAATCGCCCGCCCGGGCCGCTGACGGCACGACGCGCCCGGGGGCACATGGTGGTCCCTGCCCTCTGAGCCCGACTGCGGCGCCCGAGCGGTGTGCGCCCCGGAGTCCGGGCGGACGACTGCCCTGCACCGCACACGCCGTACGAGCTGTACGAGCCGCTGCTACGGGTCCGGCCGCGGCGCGGGCGCCGGAACGGGTACGGCGAAGCCCCCGTATCCCTGGTCGGTCAGGGACACGGGGGCTTCGCGCTCAGATCATCAGCTCTGCGGCAGGTTCGCCAGCTGAGCGGTGATCCGCGCGATGTCCGCGTCGGCCTTGGCGAGCCGGGTACGGATCTTGTCGACCACGTTGTCCGGCGCCTTGGCCAGGAACGCCTCGTTGCCGAGCTTGGCGCTGGCCTGGGCCTTCTCCTTCTCGGCGGCGCCCAGGTCCTTCGTCAGGCGCTTGCGCTCGGCCTCCACGTCGATGGTGCCGGACAGGTCGAGGGCGACGGTGGCGCCCGCGACCGGCAGCGACGCGGTGGCGTGGAAGCCGTCACCGGCGGGCTGCAGGCGCAGCAGTTGGCGGATGGCCGCCTCGTGCGGGGCGAGTGCCGTGCCGGTCAGGGTGAGCTCGGCCGGGACCTTCTGGCCGGGCTGGAGACCCTGGTCGGAGCGGAACCGGCGGACCTCGGTGACGACCTGCTGGACGAGCTCGATCTCCTGCTCGGCGGCCGCGTCGCGGAAGCCGGAGTCCTTCGGCCAGTCGGCGATGACGACGGACTCGCGGCCGGTCAGCGTGGTCCAGAGCGTCTCGGTGACGAACGGGACGACCGGGTGCAGGAGCCGCAGCATCACGTCGAGGACCTCGCCGAGGACCCGGCCGGAGACCTTCGCCTGCTCGCCGCCCGCGAAGAACGTGGTCTTCGACAGCTCGACGTACCAGTCGAAGACCTCGTCCCACGCGAAGTGGAAGAGCGCCTCGCTGAGCTTGGAGAACTGGAAGTCGTCGTAGAACGCGTCGACTTCGGCGACGGTCTTGTTGAGCTTCGACAGGATCCAGCGGTCCGTCGCGGACATCTGCGACGGGTTGGGCAGCTCGCCCTCGATCGTGGCGCCGTTCATCAGCGCGAAGCGCGTGGCGTTCCAGATCTTGTTGGCGAAGTTGCGCGAACCCTGGACCCAGTCCTCGCCGATCGGGACGTCGGTGCCCGGGTTGGCACCGCGCGCCAGGGTGAACCGCAGGGCGTCCGAGCCGTACTTGTCCATCCAGTCCAGCGGGTTGACGACGTTGCCGAACGACTTCGACATCTTCTTGCCGAACTCGTCACGGACCATGCCGTGCAGAACGATGGTCTCGAAGGGCGGGACACCGTCGTTGACATACAGGCCGAACATCATCATCCGGGCGACCCAGAAGAAGAGGATGTCGTAGCCGGTGACGAGGACGGAGTTCGGGTAGAACTTCGCGAGGCTGTCGGTCTGTTCCGGCCAGCCGAGCGTGGAGAACGGCCAGAGGCCGGAGGAGAACCAGGTGTCCAGGACGTCGCTGTCCTGCTTCCAGCCCTCGCCCGTGGGGGCCTCGTCGTCCGGTCCGACGCAGACGACCTCGCCGTTCGGGCCGTACCAGACGGGGATGCGGTGACCCCACCAGAGCTGGCGCGAGATCGTCCAGTCGTGGAGGTTGTCGACCCAGTCGAAGTACCGCTTCTCCATCTCCTGCGGGTGGATCTTGACCTTGCCGTCGCGGACGGCGTCACCGGCCGCCTTGGCGAGCGGGGCGACCTTGACCCACCACTGGAGGGACAGGCGCGGCTCGATGGTGGTCTTGCAGCGCGAGCAGTGGCCGACGGAGTGGAGGTACGGACGCTTCTCGGCGACGATCCGGCCCTCGGCGCGCAGCGCGCCGACGATGGCGGACCTGGCCTCCAGGCGGTCGAGTCCCTCGAAGGGGCCGGGGACCGTGATGACGGCGCGCTCGTCCATGACCGTGAGGAACGGCAGGTCGTGGCGCTTGCCGATCTCGAAGTCGTTCGGGTCGTGCGCGGGCGTCACCTTGACGGCGCCCGTGCCGAACTCCGGGTCGACGTGGTGGTCGGCGACGACGGGGATCGTACGGTCGGTGAGCGGCAGCTTGATGTGCGTGCCGACGAGGTGCTTGTAGCGCTCGTCGTCGGGGTGGACGGCGACGGCGGTGTCACCGAGCATCGTCTCGGCGCGGGTGGTGGCGACGACGACGGTCGCGTCACCGTCGCCGTACTTCATGGAGACGAGCTCGCCGTCGTCGTCCTGGTACTCGACCTCGATGTCGGAGATCGCGGTCAGACACCGGGGGCACCAGTTGATGATGCGTTCGGCGCGGTAGATCAGCCCGTCGTCGTACATCTTCTTGAAGACGGTCTGGACGGCGGTGGAGAGACCCTCGTCCATGGTGAAGCGCTCACGGGACCAGGCGACGCCCTCGCCGAGGCGGCGCATCTGCCCGGAGATCTGGCCGCCGGACTCGTTCTTCCACTGCCAGACGCGCTCGACGAAGGCCTCACGGCCCAGGTCGTGGCGGGACTTGCCCTCCTTGCCGAGCTCGCGCTCGACGACGTTCTGGGTGGCGATGCCCGCGTGGTCCATTCCGGGCTGGTACAGCGCCTCGAAGCCCTGCATGCGCTTGCGCCGGACAAGGGCGTCGATCAGCGTGTGCTCGAAGGCATGCCCCAGGTGCAGGCTGCCCGTGACGTTCGGCGGCGGGATGACGATGGAGTACGGCGGCTTCTCGCTGTGCTCGTCGGCTTCGAAGTAACCACGTTCTACCCAGCGCTCATACAGCTTCCCCTCTACCTCGGCCGGTGCGTACTGGGTCGGCAGTTCGGGGTTGCTGGCTGGCGTCTGCTGAGTGTTCTCGGTCACGGGGGACAGTTTAGGGCCGTCACAGTCGTGCACTGAAACCGGTTTGTCGAGTAACGGTGTGACTCCCGTTGCTCCATGCGGGTGGACCTTCCGTCAGGATGTTCGGAACGCATAAGCATGACGAACAGGGGACACCGCAGATGAGCTACAACCAGCCGGGCCCGTACGGCGGGCAGCCTCCGCAGGGCCAGCCCGGACCGTACGGTGGCCAGCCGCCGCAGGGCCAGCCCGGACCGTACGGCAGCCAGCCGCCGCAGGGTCAGCCCGGACCGTACGGCCAGCAGCCGGGCCCGTACGGCGGCCAGCCGCCGCAGGGCGGCCAGCCGGGTTACGGGTACCCGCAGCAGGCCCCCCAGGGTGTTCCGCAGCAGCCCCAGCCGGGCTACGGCTACCCGCAGGCCCAGCAGCCGGGCCCGTACGGCCAGCAGCCCCAGGCCCCTTACGGCCAGGCGCCGTACGGCGGCCAGATGCCTATGCCCCCGGCCCAGCCGAAGAAGAAGACCGGCCTGATCATCGGCGGCGCAGTCGTGGCGCTGGCGGTCATCGCGGGCGGGGCGTACTTCCTGACGTCGGGCGGCGCCAGCAACAGCGACGTCGCGGACAGCACCAAGGGCTACAAGCTGACGCCGGCCGCCACGCTGGACGGCTACAAGAAGAGCCCCAGTGCTCCGGCGCAGTCGGGACCGATGACCGGCGCCGACAAGGCCAAGACCGAAGCTCTGGGGATCAAGAACCCCCAGCAGGCGGGCGCGGCGTACCAGGCCGGCTCCAAGGACAATCCGCTCGCCACCAAGTCCGTGACGCTTTCGGGTATCTGGGGCGATGTCACCGACCCGGCGAAGGTCATCGACAACTCCTTCAACAACGCGGAGTCGGACTTCAAGAAGGGCGACGACGGCATGGACGTCAAGCTCGTCGGCAGCGCCAACGCCGTCACACCGGCAGGGTTCGACGGCGCGCTGATGAAGTGCCAGAACATGAAGGTGATCAACAAGGACGGAGACGGTACCGCCGCAAAGGGCCCCAAGGAGTTCGAGATCCCCATCTGCGTCTGGGCCGACTACAGCACGGTCGGCGTCGTCACGGGCGTCGACGTGGCGCTCTCCATGGCGGGCAAGGGCATGTCCCAGGACGACGCGGCCGCCCTGACCGCCAAGCTCTACAACACATCCCGCACCAAGATCTGATCACGCGGCGACGCGGAAAAGGGGCGCCCGGCCAGTCACCTGGCCGGGCGCCCCTTCTCGTACCTATCGCTACCGCTACGCGGACTTCTCGTGGCGGCCGCCGTCGTTCTTGCCGATCGTCCGCGGCTCGCGCGGGACCAGCGTCGGGTTGACGTTGTTGCGGACCACGTCCGCTGTGATGACGACGCGGGCCACGTCCTTGCGGGACGGCACCTCGTACATCACGGACTGGAGGACCTCTTCCATGATGGCCCGCAGACCGCGCGCGCCGGTGCCGCGCAGAATCGCCTGGTCGGCGATGGCCTCCAGCGCCGGACGGTCGAAGTCCAGCTCCACACCGTCGAGTTCGAAGAGGCGCTGATACTGCTTCACCAGCGCGTTGCGCGGCTCGACGAGGATCTGCAGCAGCGCCTCGCGGTCCAGGTTGTGGACCGAAGTCAGCACGGGGAGGCGGCCGATGAACTCGGGGATCATCCCGAACTTCACCAGGTCCTCCGGCATGACCTCCTGGAACTGGTCGCTCGCCTCGATCTCGCGCTTGGAACGGATCGTCGCGCCGAAGCCGATGCCCTTGGCACCCGCCCGCGATTCGATGATCCGCTCCAGACCGGCGAACGCACCGCCCACGATGAACAGCACGTTCGTCGTGTCGATCTGGATGAACTCCTGGTGCGGGTGCTTCCGGCCGCCCTGCGGCGGCACGGAGGCGGTGGTGCCCTCCAGGATCTTCAGCAGCGCCTGCTGGACGCCCTCGCCGGAGACATCGCGGGTGATCGACGGGTTCTCGCTCTTGCGGGCGACCTTGTCGATCTCGTCGATGTAGATGATCCCGGTCTCGGCCTTCTTGACGTCGTAGTCCGCGGCCTGGATCAGCTTCAGCAGAATGTTCTCGACGTCCTCGCCGACATAGCCGGCCTCCGTCAGCGCCGTCGCGTCGGCGATGGCGAACGGAACGTTGAGCATGCGGGCCAGCGTCTGCGCGAGGAGCGTCTTGCCGGAGCCCGTGGGGCCCAGCAGCAGGATGTTGGACTTGGCCAGCTCGATGGCGTCGTCGCGGCCCTGCGCGCCGCCGTTCTCGCCCGCCTGGACCCGCTTGTAGTGGTTGTACACAGCGACCGAGAGGGCCTTCTTCGCGGGCTCCTGCCCGACGACGTACCCCTCGAGGAACTCGTAGATCTCGCGCGGCTTGGGGAGTTCCTCCCACCGCACCTCGGAGGTCTCCGCGAGCTCCTCCTCGATGATCTCGTTGCAGAGATCGATGCACTCGTCGCAGATGTACACACCGGGTCCCGCAATGAGCTTCTTCACCTGCTTCTGGCTCTTTCCGCAGAACGAGCACTTGAGCAGGTCGCCGCCATCACCGATGCGTGCCACGAGGTGCTTCCCCTTCGCCTGGGAGCAGCTTGGTGCAGCAGCTCCTGGTGCCTCTATCCGACGGTACCTTGCCTGGCCCCCCGTTCGGGCCCCCCTTGGCACGGTTCACACGGTCACAACCGTGTGAAACCACCGCACCAAGGGGCAAAGGCCGACGTCAGGCCATCGCTCCGGCCGCACTCTTGCGGGTGGAGACGATCTGGTCGACGAGACCGTAGGCGAGGGCGTCCTCGGCGGTCAGGATCTTGTCGCGCTCGATGTCGTCGCGGATCTTCTCCAGCGGCGTGGTGGAGTGCTTGGCCAGCATCTCCTCCAGCTGGGTGCGCATCCGCAGGATCTCGTTGGCCGCGATCTCCAGGTCGGAGAGCTGCTCGCGGCCGGTCTGCGAGGACGGCTGGTGGATCAGCACACGGGCGTTGGGGAGTGCCATGCGCTTGCCGGGCGTACCGGCGGCGAGCAGGACCGCGGCGGCGGAGGCCGCCTGGCCCATGCAGACCGTCTGGATGTCCGGCTTCACGAACTGCATCGTGTCGTAGATCGCGGTGAGCGCCGTGAACGAGCCGCCGGGGCTGTTGATGTAGATCGAGATGTCGCGGTCCGGGTCCATCGACTCCAGGCACAGCAGCTGCGCCATGACGTCGTTGGCGGAGGCGTCGTCGATCTGCACGCCGAGGAAGATCACGCGCTCCTCGAAGAGCTTCGCGTACGGGTCGTACTCACGCACACCCTGCGAGGTGCGCTCCACGAAGCGCGGCACGATATAGCGGTTGTCCACCTGCGGGCCGGTGTAGAGACCGCTCGCGGAGGCGCCGGGGAAGTTGTTCATGTGGGTGTTCACCATCCTGGTGGCGTTCTGGGGGCTGGGGCTGCGGGCTGGGCGGGCAGGGCTCAGGCCCCGGTGCCGCCGCCGCCCGGAACGCCCGAGGCGATCGTGATGATCTCGTCGATGAGGCCGTACTCCTTGGCCTCCTCCGCGGTGTACCAGCGGTCGCGGTCACCGTCGCGAATGATCGTCTCCACGGTCTGGCCGGAGTGGCGGGCGGTGATCTCCGCCATCCGCTGCTTCGTGCGGAGCAGGTACTGCGCCTGGATCTTGATGTCCGAGGCGGTACCGCCAATGCCGGCCGAACCCTGGTGCATGAGGATGTCGGTGTTCGGGAGCGCGAAGCGCTTGCCCGCGGTGCCACCGGTCAGCAGGAACTGACCCATCGAGGCCGCCATGCCCATACCGATGGTGACCACGTCGTTCGGGATGTACTGCATGGTGTCGTAGACCGCCATGCCGGCCGTCACCGAGCCGCCGGGGCTGTTGATGTAGAGGTAGATGTCCTTGTCCGGCTCCGCGGCAAGGAGAAGCAGCTGCGCCGTGATCTTGTTGGCGATGTCATCGTCGACCTGCTGACCGAGGAAGATGATGCGCTCGCCGAGCAGTCGACTGTAGACCTGGTCGCCGAGGCCACCACCGAGGGACGGCTCTCCGGCGACGTAAGGCATCAGATTCGTCACGTATCCACCTGCTCGTCTCTGACGGCTCCGGCCGTCTCAGCGTCTTCGTACCGGGCGGGCGGGACTCCCCTGCCCTTCCTATTCATGGACCCTAACGCGCAGGTAGGACAACGCCATCCCGCTTCCGCAACTGTTCGCTGGGAGCGCAAGCTGGGCAGTGCGCACAAGGGTTCCGCGGCACCGGGCGGGGAGCTCGGGGCCGGCTGCGCGGGACTCTGCGGCGAGACGACGACGGGCTCCGGACGCTCAGCGTCCGGAGCCCGTCGCACGGGTTCAGCGCGAGGCTCAGGCCTCGTTCTTCTCCTCGGCAGCGTCCTCGGTGGTGCCCTCGGCGGCCTCGACCGTCTCGATGGCCTCCTCGAGCTCCTCCTCGTCCTCCAGCTCGACGACCTCACCGTTGGTGTCGACGACCTTGGCGGCCTCGACGACCACAGCGAGCGCCTTGCCGCGGGCGACCTCGCCGACGAGCATCGGCACCTGGCCGCCCTCGACGACGGCCTGGGCGAACTGGTCGGGGCTCATGCCGGAGGAAGCTGCGCGCCGCATGAGGTGCTCGGTGAGCTCCTCCTGGTTGACGTTCAGCTTCTCCTTGTTGACGAGCTCGTCAAGGATGAACTGGGTCTTGATGCCCTTGATGGCCTGCTCGGAGGTCTCGGCATCGAACTCCTCGACCGTCTTGCCCTGGATCTCCAGGTACTTCTCCAGGGTCAGACCCATCTGGCCGAGCTGGTGGTGCTCCAGGTTGTGCTTGCGGGTCTGGACCTCGTCCGCGAGCAGCTTCTCGGGGATCGGGACCTCGGCGAGCTTCAGCAGCTCCTCGAGGACGCGCTCCTGGGCCTGGGTGGCCTGGTCGTACTGCTTGGTGTTCTCCAGGCGCGTACGGCTGTCCGCCTTGAGCTCGTCGAGCGTGTCGAACTCGCTCGCCATCTGGGCGAACTCGTCGTCCAGCTCCGGGAGCTCACGGGCGGCGACCGCGGTGACCTTGACGGTGACCTCGGCCTCCTTGCCCTCGGCCGAGCCGCCCTTCAGCTCGGAGGTGAAGGTGGCCTCGCCACCCGCCTCCAGGCCCGTGACAGCAGCGTCGATGCCGTCGAGGAGCTCGCCGGAGCCGATGGTGTACGAGACACCCTCGGCCACGCCGTCCTCCAGGACCTCGCCGTCGACCTTGGCCTGCAGGTCGATCGTGACGACGTCGCCCTCGGCGGCGGCGCGCTCGACCGGGTTGGTGGAGGCGAAGCGCTCGCGGAGCTGCTCCACGGCCTTCTCGACCTCTTCGTCGGTGACCTCGAGGGCGTCCACGGTGACCTCGATGCCGGAGTAGTCCGGGATCTCGATCGCGGGGCGCACGTCGACCTCGGCGGTGAAGGCCAGCAGCTCGCCGTCCTTCAGCTCGGTGATGTCGACCTCGGGCTGGCCCAGGACGTTGAGCTCACCCTCGTTGACAGCCTCGGTGTAGAACTTCGGGAGGGCGTCGTTGACGGCCTCCTCCAGCACAGCACCACGGCCGAACCGCTGGTCGATGACCCGGTTGGGGATCTTGCCCTTACGGAAGCCCTTCACCGTGACCTGCTGGTTGATCTTCTTGTACGCCGCGTCGAGGCTGTCCTTGAGCTCCTCGAAGGGCACCTCGATGCTGAGCCGAACCCGAGTCGGGTTCAGGGTCTCCACGGCGCTCTTCACGGTTCGGTCTCCTTGGTGGCTGACTTCTTGGGGTTCTGCTCGGCCACCGGACAGCGGCTCCGCGGATCGAGCCCGGTACATCAGACACGCGGGCACGCATTTTGCATAGTAACGGCAAGGGGGATGACTCCCACAATGCGATCTTGCTGGTGGTCGGGGTGGCCGGATTCGAACCGACGACCTTCCGCTCCCAAAGCGGACGCGCTACCAAGCTGCGCCACACCCCGTTGGTGCGACACGTAGGGTACATGCCGACAGGCGGTGCACGGGACGCCTTTCGGGGGCGGCGCGGAACGCGTCACCCCGTGCCGCAACCATGTGTGCGCAGACCGGCCGCGACCCGCTACGATGCTCTTCGTGCCGCGGTCCTCGTGACCTGCGGTGCGGTGCTTGCGGGCGTAGCTCAATGGTAGAGCCCTAGTCTTCCAAACTAGCTACGCGGGTTCGATTCCCGTCGCCCGCTCCATGCCACTCAGGGCCAGGCCGGAGGACATCCTCCGACCTGGCCCTGATGCGTTCGGTGACCCGCCCCACGGGCCGGCCGACGGTGCGTCAGAAGGAGATGTTGCTGATCGTCTCCGCTATCGAGTTCATGAACCTGTTGATCGACGGCGCCATGCCGGTCGATGCCAGGAAGAAGCCGAAGAGCACCGCGACGACCGCGGGTCCGGCCTTGATGGAGCCGCTGCGGATCAGGACCACCAGGATGATCGCCAACATCAGCACCACAGACAGTGAAATGGCCACGACTGATCACACCCTTGGTCGGTCCGCCTTGCCGGCCCGGAGGCGCGCATCCCGGCACTCCTCCGTTACGCCCATCGTGCCACCAACTCCCCCGTGGTTGCTGCCAGGTGACGCATCGCACTGTCCGGATCACGCCATCCTCACGCCCCGCGTGCGCGAGGCGCGCACCACCCTTCCGGCACGCCTGCCGGCGCTCCGCCGGAACCGTCCCGGGGCAGCGCAGGGGCCGTTCGGGGCCCGGATCAAATGGCGTGCGACTGTGATGGTTTCCATATCCACACACATCATTCACATGTATTTCGTCGAACTTGATGCGATGAAATTCACTCCCTCCAACTGCCTGGCAATATGCACCGTTTAAGGCGGATCAATCAGGTCATAGCGGGCATTTTTCGGTGGTTTCACTTTCGAATGGGCGGGAACACGCGATATCCGATGGCCGTTTTACGAATTGCATTCGAGACGCCTAAGGTGCTTTAGATGTTCCACGCTCCGAACGTATTTCAGAGGGACCCGATCTCCCCGGCGACCCGGGAGTCGGAGCCCAGACCGGACGGTGGCAGGACCACCACCGCGACAGCCCCCGCGCCGGTGGCGAACAAGCCTCCTGCGGCCGAGCCCGCGAAGCGGCGCGACGCCTACTTCGACAACGTCAAATACCTGGCGATCGTGCTGGTCGCCGTGGCGCACTCATGGGAACCCGTGATGGACGGGAGCCGGACCACCCGTGCGCTGTACATGGTTGCGTACACCTTTCACATGCCGGCGTTCATCATCGTCTCCGGCTATTTCTCCCGCTCGTTCGACCTGAGCGTCAAGAAGGTAAAACGCCTGGTCACCGGCGTCGCCGTGCCGTATGTGGTGTTCGAGACGGCGTACTCGCTCTTCAAGCGGTACGCGGACAACTCGCCGGACCATCCGATCAGCCTGCTCGACCCCTGGTATCTCACCTGGTTCCTGTGCGCGCTGTTCATCTGGCGGATCACCACGCCCCTGTGGCAGGCGCTGCGCCATCCGCTGCCCGTCGCGCTCGTCATCGCCGTACTCGCCTCGTTCTCCCCCACGATCGGCGACGACCTCGATCTCCAGCGAGTCCTGCAGTTCCTGCCGTACTTCGTGCTCGGTCTCCAACTGAAGCCCGAACACTTCCAGTTGGTGCGCCGACGCGAGGTGCGACTGCTGGCGCTTCCGCTGTTCGCGGGGGCCATCGTGTTCGCGTACTGGGCGGCGCCGCGGATGCAGTTGGGCTGGTTCTACCGCAGCAACAGCGCGCCGGAGATGGGCGCTCCGTGGTGGTCGGGTGCGGTGATGACGCTCGCGATGTTCGGCTGTGCGCTGCTGCTCACCGCCGGGTTCCTGGCCTGGGTGCCACGCCGGCACATGTGGTTCACGGTGCTGGGCGCCGGAACGATCTGCGGCTATCTGCTGCACGGGTTCCTGATCAAGGGCGTCGGCTATGCCGGGGTGTTCGACCGGTACCCGTGGCTCTCCGAGCCGGGTGGCCTGGTCCTCGTCTCCCTGGCCGCGGCCGCCGCGGTGACGCTGATGTGTACGCCACCCGTACGGCGGGTGCTGCGTTTCGCGACCGAACCGGACATGCACTGGGCCTTCCGGCGGGACGCCGCCAGGCTCTGAGTGGATCAGCCGCCCGCGGTGTTGGCCGGATCCGGCCGGTCGGCGGGCGGTTCGCCGGTGGTGAGCCCGAGCAGCGCGCGTACCTGCGCATATTTCGCGGTCAGCCGGGTATGCGTCGCCGGGTCCAGTACCGCGAGGCGGTCCGGATCGGCGTTGTGCGCGAGGTCGGACTCCTTGATCAGCAGGGCGCCCGGGGTGGCGAGGATGCGCCGGGTGTACGAGGCGAGGTCCTCGCCGTCCCGTTTGGTGACGGCGAGGACCATGTCCTTGACCTGCTGAGGCAACGCGGCGTCGGCCAGCCATTCTTCCGACAGCGCGTCGTCCTCGACGGCGTCGTGCAGCCAGGCCGCGGCGATCTGTTCGTCGCTGCCGCCCCTGATCCGTACGCCCTCCGCGACGGCGTGGAGGTGTTCGCCGTAGGGACGTCCCGCCTTGTCCGTCTGTGAACGGTGGGCCATGCGGGCGATTGCCTCGACTTCGGCCAGGTTCAGGTTCCTGCGCGGCGTGGTCATGGCCCGACTCTACGGACGGGCGGCCGTTCCGCGCAGGTCCGCACGGGCCGGGACCGTTGTGGCGGCGAGGCCGAGCCCGACGGTCGCGGCGACGAGCACCAGGGTGCTACCGGCGGTCGCACTGGCCGGCCCGGGTCCTGCCGGGGTCCTGCCGGGGTCCTGAGCGGGTCAGGCGCTCTCCGGGTGCGGGCCGCCGCGTCCCGCACCCGGAGAGCGGGCGTTGCCCCACGTTCGGGTGGCGGGCCGACTTCCCTTGACGGAAGCCCGGTTCAGGGCGGTTACGTACGGTTCAGGGGCGGCGGGACAGGAGCAGCAGTGCCCGGTCGTCGTTGACGTCCTTCGCGCACGCCTCGATCAGATGCCAGGCCGCGCCCTCGAAGCCGCTGACGACATAGCGGTCCGCCTCTCCGGTCAGCCGGTCGATACCGTCCGCGATGTCCCGGTCGGACGCCTCCACCAGGCCGTCCGTGAACAGCATCAGGACGTCACCGGGGGCCAGCGAGCCCTTCACCGCGTCGAACTGCGCCCCGTCGTACACCCCGAGCAGCGGGCCCTCCGCGGTCATCTCCTCCCAGTGGCCGCTTCCCGCGTGCAGCTGCACGGCGGGCGGGTGGCCCGCGGAGAGGAGCTCGTAGTCACCCGATTCCAGGTCCAGCACCAGGTGGATCGAGGTGGCGAAGCCCTCGTCCCAGTCCTGGCGGAGCAGATAGCCGTTGGCCGCGGGCAGGAAGCCGTGCGGCGGCAGTGAGCCGAGGAGACCGCCGAAGGCACCGGACAGCAGCAGGGCGCGGGAGCCCGCATCCATGCCCTTGCCGGACACATCGGTGAGGACGACCTCCAAGGTGCGGCCGCCGTTGGTGCGGGCCGCGACGACGAAGTCGCCGGAGAACGACTGGCCACCCGCGGGGCGCAGCGCCATCTCCCGGTGCCAGCCCTGCGGCAGGCGTGGCAGGGCGCTCTGCACCCGGATGCGTTCGCGCAGGTCGAAGAGCATGGTGCCGCCGCGTCGCCAGGGGACTCCGACCCTGGCCCGGAACTGGGCGAGGATCAGACCGAAGAAGCCGCAGGCCGCGACAACCAGGACGGTGCCCGGGGTGACCCGGGCCGACCCCTGTCCGTACGGGCCGAGCGCGACGGACTCCACGATCAGGGCCGCGGCAGCGGTCGCGTACAGCCCCAGCAGACTGGCCGGCCGCAGCAGCAGACCGCCCGCCACGATCGGCAGCACGAGCGCGGCCGGGGCGCACCACACCGCGTTCAGCAGCGTCCCGCAGGTGATCGCCGGGATGGTGAGCAGCAGTCCGGCCAGAGCGATCCAGTCGGAGCCGTCGCCACGGAAGTAGTCGACCCCGGATTTGCGCAGCGCGATGCGTGCCCGGTGCGCCGATTTCCGCAATCGGGCCGGGTACGAGTCTGCTCTTGCGCGACGGGCCATTGCGGGGACCTTATCCACCCGGGCGCCTCCGGTGCAGGGGGACCCCTGTGACAATGCGTTCGAAAACGGGTCGCCCGTCTGCCGTACCCCTGGTAGGCATGGCATATGACTACAGAGTTGCGGGTGCTGCGTCCGTCCGAATGGAACGAATGGTTCGCGAGTCTGGAACTCGCCTTCGGCGGAGTCGCCGAGTCCCCGGAGGAACGCGAACTCTGGAACGCGCTGACCGAGCACGAGCGGTCGATCGGCATCTGGGACGGCTCGGACGTGGTCGGTACGGCGGGTGCCTTCAGCTTCCGGCTGGCCGTACCGGGCGGGGCTCTGGTGCCTGCGGCAGGGGTGACGATGGTGAGCGTCGCGGCCACGCACCGCAGGCGCGGACTGCTGACCTCGATGATGCGGCGCCAGCTCGACGACGTGCGGGCCCTGGGTGAACCACTCGCTGTGCTGGGGGCTTCGGAGCCCGCGATCTACGGCCGGTTCGGGTACGGGGCGGCCACGAAGCAGATGTCGCTGGAGATCGACACGGACCGGGTACGGCTGACGGTGCCGGACGGCACGGACGGGATCCGCCTGCGGTACGCGAAGCCGGACGAGGCGGTCACCACGATCGAGGGCGTGTACGAGCAGCTGGTGGCAGGGCGGCCGGGCGCACCGGCGTGCGGTCCCGGCTGGGAGCGGAAGGCGACGCTCGACCCGGAGAGCACACGGCAGGGGGCGTCGCCGCTGCAGTGCGTGCTGGCGGAACGGGACGGTGGGGTGGTCGGGTACGCGGCCTTCCGCAACAAGCCGGACTGGGACGCGGGGGTCCCCAAGGGCCGGATCGTGGCGGACGATGTGTCGGCCCTCGACCCGGCGGCGTACGGGGCGCTCTGGCGGTTCCTCTTCGGGATCGACCTGACGTCGACGGTCGAGGCACGGAACCGGCCGGTCGACGATGCCCTCCTGCATCTCGTCTCGGACGTGCGGCGGTGCAACATCAAAGTGCGCGATGCGCTGTACGTTCGGCTGGTGGAGCTGGGCGCGGCGCTGGAGGCGCGGGCGTACCGGGCACCGGTGAACGTGGTGTTCGAGGTGACGGACGCGTTCTGCCCCTGGAACGAGGGGCGTTGGCGGCTGACGGCCGATGCGAAGGGGGGAGCGTCGTGCAAGCGGACGGACGACCCCGCGGATCTGGCGCTTTCGGTGCGGGAGTTGGGGGCGGCGTACTTGGGCGGCACATCGGTGGTCTCGCTGGCGCGGGCGGGCCGGGTACGGGAGTTGCGGGCGGGGGCGGTCGACGAGGCCTCGCTGGCGTTCTCCTCGGCGGTGGAGCCGTGGCTGCCCCGGGGGTTCTAGCGGCGTGTGCTGCCGGGCGCGTCCGGCGCGGCCGCTTCGTCCTCGGACGCGGGACGGGCTGAAATGGGCCGCCCGGGCCCGGGACGGCGAGGGAGCCGGGGGCGCCCGGCAGACGCTCGGTCCTCAATCGCCGGACGGGCTGGGGGCTGACCGCATGCCGAGCCCGTCCCGCGCCCGAGGACGAAGGGGGTGGGCCAGGGTCTTGCGTTTGGATCAGGCCTGATCCAAACGCAAGACCCTAGTACGGCTGGCAGGCGGGGCACCAGAAGAGGTTGCGGGCTGCCAGGTCCGCCGTGCGGACCTCCGTGCCGCAGATGTGGCACGGCTGGTGCGTCCGGCGGTACACGTACACCTCGCCTCCGTGGTCGTCCACCCGCGGCGCGCGGCCCATCGCCTCGGGAAGGTGCTCGGGGCGGACCGTGTCGATGCGGTTGTTCCGCACACCCTCGCGCATCAGCATCACCAGGTCGTCCCACATCGCGTCCCACTCCGCACGGGTGAGGTCCTTGCCCGGCCGGTACGGGTCGATGCCGTGGCGGAAGAGGACCTCGGCGCGGTAGACGTTGCCGACGCCCGCGATGACCTTCTGGTCCATCAGCAGGGCTGCGACGGTGATGCGGCTGCGCGAGATCCGCTGCCAGGCGCGTTCGCCGTCCTCGTCGGTCCGTAGCGGGTCCGGGCCCAGCCGGTCGTGTATCGCGCGCTTCTCGGGTTCCGTGATCAGGGCGCAGGTGGTCGGACCGCGCAGATCCGCGTGGTGTTCGTCGTTGGCCAGGCGCAGGCGGACCGTTTCGGTGGGCGGCGGTACCGGTGCCGTACCGAAGTGGAGCTTGCCGAACAGTCCCAGGTGGATGTGTACCCAGCCGAAGTCCTCGAAACCGAGGAACAGGTGCTTGCCGTGCGCGTCGACGCCGGTGAACGCACGGCCGTCGAGGAGCGCCGCGCTGTCCGAGAACCTGCCCTGCGGGCTGCTCACCCGCACCGGCCCGCCCACGAACCGGTCGCGATGGTCCGCGGCCAGGCGGTGGATCGTGTGTCCCTCGGGCACGGCGGTGGCTCTCCTCGGTCGGGTGGGGAAATGGCTGTGCCGCCGGGCGGGCCGGCGGCACGGGGGGTGTGGGGCGGTCAGCCCTGCTGCGGGTGGTGGGCGGGGATCGGGGGAAGCTCGCCCGTCGTCTCGTACGCCGTCAGCATCTCAATGCGACGGGTGTGACGCTCCTCACCGGAGTACGGCGTGGCGAGGAAGATCTCGACGAACTTCGTCGACTCCTCCACCGAGTGCATCCGGCCACCGATGGCCACCACGTTGGCGTTGTTGTGCTCGCGGCCGAGCGCGGCGGTCTGCTCGCTCCAGGCGAGTGCGGCGCGTACGCCCTTCACCTTGTTGGCGGCGATCTGCTCACCGTTGCCGGAGCCGCCGATCACGATGCCGAGGCTGCCCGCGTCCGCGGCCGTCTTCTCGGCTGCGCGGAGGCAGAACGGCGGGTAGTCGTCCTGGGCGTCGTAGATGTGGGGGCCACAGTCGACGGCTTCGTGGCCTTGGGCCGTGAGCCACTCGACGAGGTGGTTCTTGAGTTCGAAGCCGGCATGGTCTGAGCCGAGGTACACGCGCATGTTCCGAGTGTGGCACGCGCGGCGCCGGGTAGCCGTCATCGGGGTCGGGACCCTCCGGTCCGGCCGGAGCTGCGGAGCCCTTGTGCGGGGTGTGTGGGAAATCCCACTCCACGATCCGGTCACCAATCTGGAAGAGGGGGTTCCGCTTCCGGGGTTCCACAGGCTTCAATGCTGAGACTCCGCCGCGACACCACCGTGTAGCGGCACAGCCACGGAACTGAGTGATCCAAGACATAAGGATTCGATCCATGACCCAGACGACTCTGGCAGGGCCGGGCCACCAGCCCGGCGAGCCGGACCGGGCGGACAAGCCGAGCTCCTCCGACGGGCTCCAGGCCGGTCTCAAGAATCGTCACCTCTCGATGATCGCCATCGGCGGGGTGATCGGCGCCGGCCTCTTCGTGGGCTCCGGCGCAGGTATCGCCGCCGCGGGACCCGCCATCCTGCTGTCGTACGCGCTGGTCGGCCTCATGGTCGTCTTCGTGATGCGGATGCTCGGCGAGATGGCCGCGGCCCGACCGAGCTCGGGCTCCTTCTCCGCCTACGCCGACCAGGCCCTCGGCCGCTGGGCCGGCTTCTCGATCGGCTGGCTGTACTGGTTCTTCTGGGTCGTGGTGCTCGCCGTCGAAGCCACGGCGGGTGCCAAGATCCTGGAGGGCTGGGTGCCGGGCGTCCCGCAGTGGGCGTGGGCGCTGATCGTGATGGTGGTGCTCACCGCGACGAACCTGGTCTCGGTCGGTTCGTACGGAGAGTTCGAGTTCTGGTTCGCCGGGATCAAGGTCGTGGCGATCGGCGCGTTCGTCGTCGTCGGGCTGCTCGCCGTCTTCGGGCTGCTGCCCGGTTCGGACAACCCCGGCTCGGGGCTCGCGCATCTCACGGACACCGGCGGGTTCTTCCCCAAGGGGCCGGGCGCCATCCTCACCGGTGTGCTGATGGTCGTCTTCTCCTTCATGGGCAGCGAGATCGTGACGCTGGCGGCCGGCGAGTCGGAGAACCCGCAGCGCGCCGTCCAGAAGGCCACCAACAGCGTGATCTGGCGGATCGCCGTCTTCTACCTGGGCTCGATCTTCATCGTGCTGACGCTGCTGCCGTGGAACGACGCGTCGATCCTCAAGGACGGCAGCTATGTCGCCGCACTGAACTCGATCGGCATCCCGCACGCCGGCCAGGTGATGGACGTCATCGTGCTGACGGCCGTGCTGTCCTGCCTCAACTCCGGCCTCTACACGGCCTCGCGGATGGCGTTCTCGCTCGGCGGCCGCGGTGACGCACCGAAGGCGTTCGCCCGGACGAACAAGCGGGGCGTGCCGCAGGCGGCCATCCTGTCCTCCGTCGTCTTCGGCTTCGTCGCCGTGTTCTTCAACTACCAGTGGCCGGACACCGTGTTCCAGTTCCTGCTGAACTCGTCCGGTGCGGTCGCCCTGTTCGTCTGGCTGGTCATCTGCTTCACCCAGCTGCGCATGCGGGGCATCATCCTGCGCGAGTCGCCGGAGAAGCTGGTCGTACGGATGTGGCTCTTCCCGTATCTGACCTGGGCGACCATCGCGATGATCTCGTTCGTGCTGGTCTACATGCTGACCGACGACAGCGGCCGTGAGCAGGTGCTGCTCTCGCTGCTCGTCGCGGCGGTCGTGGTGGCGATCGCGCTGGTACGTGAGGTCCGGCAGCGCAGGAGCGGAGCGGTCACGGCGGACGCGTCCGCCGAAGCCTGACCGAGCCCGTCCGTACCTGACGGCCGATGTCAGGTATACCGGGGAGGCTCTCTCCTGCCAGATGTCACCGGGCAAACGGAGAGCCTCCCCATGAACGACCAGTTGCCTGCCCAGTTCACCTTCCGCCCCGGCGACCTCGGATACACGGAGGAACTGGCCGGCTTCCAGACCGGTTTCACGCTCCGGCCCGGACCTCGTCGGCGCCACCGATGCCGACGAGGTCCGGGCCGCCGTCGTGTACGCCGCCGCCCGCGGACTTCCTGTCGCCGTCCAGGCCACCGGGCGACCCGCCGTTCCCGCACGCCTATTACGGCGACAGCGCGATGCTGAGCGGGCTGGACGCGGAGCGTGCGCTGCGGGCCCTGGAGCTGACCGGGCCGAAGGCGCCGATGATGACCGTGGTGCAGATCAACCATCTGGGCGGGGCGCCGGCCGCGGAGCCCGCGGTGCCCACTGCCGTGCCGTACCGCGACGCCGCCTTCCTGCTGCGGCTGCTCTCGCCGCTCGACGGGACCGGTGTGGCGGCGGTACGGGCCCCGTACGCACAGGTGTCCTCCGTGCCGGAGCCGCCGGCCGTGGGGCGCTCGCTGAACTTCTCGTTCGGCGGCGGGTACCGTGCCGAGGGATTCCACGACGAGCGGACGCGGAAGAGGCTCGCCGGTGTGGTGTCGCAGTACGACCCGGCGAGCCTCTTCGGAACGGTTTACGAGGGCGAGTAGCCCGGTCAGCCGCGGCGGCCGACGAGCTTCCAGGCGGCGGGCAGCGCGCCCATCGCCAGGGCCGCCTTCAGCGCGTCACCCAGCAGGAACGGCACCAGGCCGGCCGCGATCGCGGCGCTCGCCGACATCCCCGTGGAGAGCGCCAGGTACGGGACACCGACCGCGTAGATGATCGCGGAGCCGAGCGCCATCGTGCCCGCCGTGCGCAGCACCGAGCGGTCGCCGCCGCGGCGGGCGAGGCCCCCGACCACGGTGGCGGCGAGCAGCATGCCGAGGACGTAACCGAACGAGGCACCGCCCGCGCCGGAGCTTCCGCCCGCGAACCACGGCATGCCCGCCATGCCGACGAGCGCGTACACGGCCAGGGAGAGGAAGCCGCGGCGGGCGCCGAGGGCGGTGCCGACGAGGAGCGCGGCGAAGGTCTGGCCGGTGACGGGGACCGGGGAGCCGGGGACCGGGACGGCGATCTGGGCGGCGATGCCGGTGAGCGCGGCGCCGCCGACGACCAGGGCCGTGTCGACGGCATAGCGGTGCCGGGCTGCGGGCAGCAGGTCGGCGAGGACCGCTCCGGTACGGACGGGGGCGGCGGCAGCAGTGCTCATCGGGACTCCGCGGTGGTAGGGCAGGTGGGGACAGACTGGGGCTGACGTTAGCCCACGGGGCAACGCTCGATCACCATCAGCCGCCCACAAAGCGGCGCTTGACGGCTTGGTGGGGTTCACACAAAGGCCGGTGAGCGATCACGCGACGGCGTGATGCTCGTCACTGAGGTGGGGGCGGAGAGGGGGCTGTCCGCCGGGCGGGGTTTTGCAACGTGAGACTGTAGGTTCCCCATAAGAGGGTCCCCCAGCTACCGGACCCGCTGAATGATCCGAGAGTGATCCGCACCCCATGCACGACGCCCCTCCCCCCACGGAGCCCAGGCAGCCGGAACCGCTGGCGCACGGGCTGAAACAGCGCCATCTGACGATGCTCGGACTGGGCGGGGTGATCGGCGCCGGGCTCTTCGTGGGTTCGGGCGCCGGGATCGCCGTCGCGGGCCCGGCCATCATCGTGTCGTATCTGATCGCGGGCACCCTCGCGATGCTGGTGATGCGGATGCTCGGCGAGATGTCGGCCGCGATACCCGCCTCCGGTTCGTTCTCCGTCCATGCGGAGCGGGCGCTCGGCCGGTGGGCCGGGTTCAGTGTGGGCTGGCTCTACTGGTTCCTGCTGGTGGTGGTCCTCGCCGTGGAGGCGACCGCTGCCGCGACGATCGCCCATGGCTGGGTGCCGGCCGTGGACCAGTGGGCCTGGGTGCTGGTGTTCATGGTGGTGTTCACCGTCGCCAATCTGACCGCGGTGAAGAACTTCGGCGAGTTCGAGTTCTGGTTCGCCGCGCTCAAGGTCGCCGCGATCGTGGTCTTCCTCGTACTCGGACTGCTGGCCATTCTCGGTCTGCTCCCGGACACGGATCCGGTAGGACTGACCAACCTGACCGGCCAGGGCGGTTTCCTGCCGAACGGCTGGGCCGGGGTCGTGTCCGGTGTCCTGACCGTCGTCTTCGCGTTCGGCGGACTGGAGGTCCTGACGATCGCGGCGGCCGAGACCGACGATCCGGCGCGCGCGGTGGGACGCGCCGTGCGCAGCGCGGTCGTGCGCATCCTCTTCTTCTACGTCGGGTCGATGCTGGTGATCGTGACAGTGCTGCCGTGGACCGCGCAGCAGGCCGGGCTGAGCCCGTACGTCAAGGTCCTGGACGCGATCGGGGTGCCGTCGGCCGGGCAGATCATGAACATCGTGGTGTTCGTGGCGCTGCTCTCCGCACTGAACGCCAATCTCTACGGCGCGTCCCGGATGATCTTCTCACTGGCCGAGCGCGGCGAGGCGCCGCGCGGGCTGCTCAAGGTGTCGGGCGGCCAGGACGGCAATGGCAAGGGCGGAGTGCCGCGGCGGGCGGTGCTCGCGTCGGTCGCCTTCGGCTTCGTCTCCGTCCTCCTCAATCTGAAGTGGCCCGACTCCGTCTTCCTCTACCTGCTCAACTCGGTGGGCGCGGTGCTGCTGTTCGTATGGGGGCTGATCGCCGCGTCCCAACTGCGGCTGCGCCGCCGTATCGAACGTGAGGCGCCCGAGGCCCTGACGCTGCGGATGTGGTTCTTCCCCTGGCTGACCTGGCTGACCCTGGTCGCGCTGGTGGCCGTGCTCGTGCTGATGCTGACCGATGACGTGGCGCGGCCGCAGGTGCTGTGGTCGGCGGGGGCGACCGGCCTGATGCTGCTCGTGGCGCTGGCGCGGGAGGTGCGGGACCGGCGCCGGGGCTGACGGGGCGGAGCCGTCGCGGGTGCGTACGCGCGTGTGCACCATGTGTGAGCCCGGTGCCCGTATAGCGGACAGCTGTTCCCTGCGGGCGGGGGGCGCGGACAGACTGTGGCCTCGTCCACCGTCTCACCTACCGAACAGAGCACGTCCATGTCTCGGACCTCCGCGTCTCCCCCCACCGCCGGCTCCGAAGTCTCCGCAGCCCCGGTCGACTCCGCCCTCACCCATGGGCTCAAGCAGCGCCATCTGTCGATGATCGCCCTCGGCGGCGTCATCGGTGCCGGGCTGTTCGTCGGTTCCGGCGCCGGCATCGCCTCCGCCGGGCCCTCGATCGTCCTCGCCTACGCCATCTCCGGACTGCTGGTCATGTTCGTGATGCGCATGCTCGGCGAGATGTCCGCCGCCAATCCGGCATCCGGCTCGTTCTCCGTCCATGCGGAGCGGGCGATCGGTCCGTGGGCGGGGTTCACCGCCGGGTGGGCGTTCTGGGTGCTGCTCAGTGTCGCCGTCGGCCTTGAGGGGATCGGCGCCGCGAAGATCGTCACCGGCTGGCTGCCCGGCACCCCGGAGTGGGCCTGGGTCGCGCTGTTCATGGCGGTCTTCCTCGGCACGAACCTGGCCGCCGTGAAGAACTTCGGCGAGTTCGAGTTCTGGTTCGCCGCGCTCAAGGTCGCCGCGATCACGCTCTTCCTGGTGCTGGGTGTGCTGGCGATCCTCGGCGTGCTGCCCGGCACGGACGCCCCCGGCGGCGCCAATCTCACCGGCGACGGCGGGTTCCTGCCGAACGGCTCCAACGGCTTCATCATCGGGCTGCTGGCCTCGGTCTTCGCGTACGGCGGTCTGGAGACGGTCACCATCGCCGCGGCCGAGTCCGAGAACCCGGTACGGGGTGTCGCGAAGGCGGTGCGGACGGCGATGTGGCGGATCGCGCTGTTCTACGTCGGTTCGATGGCGGTCATCGTCACGCTCGTGCCGTGGGACGACCCGAAGGTCGCCACGGTCGGCCCGTTCTACGCGACCCTCGACCACCTCGGCATCAGCGGCGCCGCGGAGATCATGAATGTGGTCATCCTGGTCGCGCTGCTCTCCGCGATGAACGCGAACATCTACGGCGCCTCGCGCATGGCCTGCTCACTGGTCGCCCGCGGCCAGGGCCCGCAGCGGCTCGGCAGGGTCACCTCCGGGGTGCCCCGCAACGCGGTTCTCGTCTCGTCCGTCTTCGGTTTCCTCTGCGTGCTGCTCAGCTACTGGCGGCCGGACGATGTCTTCCCCTGGCTGCTCAACATGATCGGCGCGGTGATCCTGGTCGTCTGGATCTTCATCGCGGCCTCGCAGCTGGTGCTGCGCACCCGGCTGGAGCGCGAGGCGCCCGAGAAGCTGGTGGTACGGATGTGGCTGTTCCCGGTGGGGACGGTGCTGGCGCTGCTGGCCATGGCCGGCATCTTCCTGCTGATGCTGCGCCAGCCCGAAACGCGTGACCAGCTGCTGGCGACCGGTCTGCTGACCGCCGTACTCATCGTGATCGGTGTCGTACGACAGCGGCGGGCCGCGGCCGTCAAGGGCTGACGTCCGGTGCGCACGGCACATTGAGGGAGAGCAGCGCGCCGCCCTCCTCCCCCAGCCGCACCTCGCTCACCGCCGCGTTCCGCAGCTGCGGAAAGACGCGGCGGTAGGCGCCGAGCGGGATCGACAGCAGTTCGCACAGCACCAGCCGCAGCAGCGTGTTGTGCGCGACGACGAGGACCCGCTGCCCCGGATGGCCGTCCGCGATCCGGCGCAGCGCCATCGTTCCCCGGGCCGCTGCCACCCGCGGGTCCTCGGCCCCGGGGAAGGCGTTGATCACCGGGTCGGCCCGGAACGCCTCCGCCCGTTCCGGGTCCTCGGCGGCGAACTCGGCGAGAGTGCGCCCCTCCACCGTCCCGAAGTCGCACTCCCGCAGATCGGGTTCGCGTCCGGGTACGAGGTCAAGCGCCCAGCAGGCGGGTTGGGCGGTCTCGATGGCACGGGTGACGGTCGACGTCCAGATCGCGTCGACGCGGTGTCGCAACGCCCACTGCGCCAACTGTTCGGCCTGGCGGCGCCCCTCGTCGGTGAGGGCGACGTCACTGACCCCGGCGTAGCGGTTCTCGGCGTGCCACGCGGTCTGTCCGTGCCGGGCGAGGAACAAGGTGGTGGGGCTGGTGGTCATCGGCTCTCCGTTCGGGACCGGGCGTGGGTGGCGAGCGCTCCGGACAGCCGGCCCCGCCGTTCCGGTCCGTCCACCAGCTTGAGGTACGGCTCCGTGTGGCGGGCGGTGCGCGCCGGGTCGGGGCGCAGGACCTGCCGGATTCTGACCATGTGGCCCGCGGGTCGCGGGCGAGGGCGCACGACGACCGCCTGCCCCGGCTGCCCCACGGTCGTACGCGCGGCCGCGCCTGAACGGAACGCGTGCTTACGCAGGGAGCGGACGTGCCTGGTTCCCGTCCGTCACCTCGTACGGATCGACCCGCAGCAGGCGCCGAACGTGCCGCGGAACCCGCTCGGCAGCCTGCACCGACGAGGTGGGCACCACCCGCGTCCGACACCGGCACCGGCATCCCCGCACCACAGGCCTCCCTTCCTCCTGTTAGCCTGCATTTGCATATAGGTTGCAATAACAACAGGAAAGCAGCTGGAGGGTTCGCCCCATGGCCACGTACACGCTCCCGGAACTCCCGTACGACTACGCGGCGCTCGAACCGGTCATCAACCCGCAGATCATCGAGCTCCACCACGACAAGCACCACGCCGCCTACGTCAAGGGCGCCAACGACACCCTGGAGCAGCTGGAGGAGGCGCGCGCCAAGGAGGCCTGGGGAGCGATCAACGGCCTGCAGAAAAACCTCGCGTTCCACCTCTCCGGTCACATCCTGCACTCGATCTACTGGCACAACATGAGCGGTGACGGCGGCGGCGAGCCCCTCGCGGCGGACGGTGTCGGTGACCTCGCGGACGCGATCACGGAGTCGTTCGGGTCGTTCGCCGGCTTCAAGTCCCAGCTGACGAAGGCTTCGGCCACCACGCAGGGCTCCGGCTGGGGCGTCCTCGCGTACGAGCCGCTCAGCGGGAAGCTGATCGTCGAGCAGGTCTACGACCACCAGGGCAATGTCGGCCAGGGCTCCGTCCCGATCCTGGTCTTCGACGCCTGGGAGCACGCCTTCTACCTCCAGTACAAGAACCAGAAGGTCGACTTCATCGAGGCCATGTGGCGTGTCGTCAACTGGCAGGACGTGGCGAAGCGTTACGCGACCGCCAAGGAGCGCGCCAACGTGCTGCTGCTCGCCCCCTGACGGGGCGGCGCTCATGAACGTCCTGCCTCGTGATCGTCTTCTCAACCTTCACCGGGCAGGCGGATGAAGGGGGGATCCTCGCCTGGACGTGACAGGTGAGGGTCCTTCTGTTTGTTGCGCGCGAGGGAGAGGAGTCAAGAGACGGGGGCATGCTTCAGCAGAGTGCTCAGTACGTGCTCGGCATGCGTCCAGAGCACCGCCCCGCCCGCATCCGGCACCAGGTGCCGGACCGCGCCCGGGATGCGCGAGGCCAGTTCGGCCCCCTGGTCGGGCGAGTGACCGGTGTCCTTCCCCCCGTACCAGAGGACCACCGGTACGCCGATGTCCGACAGTTCGATCCCCCAGTGGCCCATGGCCAGGACGGTGTCCCGGGCATAGCCGTCGCCACCCTGCGCGAAGGCTTCGTCGAGCGCTCGCCGGTAGGCGGCCGCGAACGCGGGCTGCTGATAGACGGCGAGGTCGCACTCGGGACTGCCGGACATGACCATGTCCCACATCGCCTGCGGGGTGAACCCGGCGAAGGTCTTCTCCGCGGCGGCCGGGTCGGACACCGCCAGGTCGACGAGGTGCCGCAGTTCACCCGGCAGCGCGTCGGCGAAACACGACGCGGCGATCTCGTCCGCGCCGGAGACCACCGCGAGCGCGCCGACCACACCGGCAGCAGCGCATCCGAGGGCGAAGGGCGCCCCCTGCGAGTTGCCGACCATCAGGGGCCGGCCCAGGCCGCGCAGGGCGGCGAACGCGCGGATGTCGTCGGCGAAGTCCCCGAAGGTACGGCCGGGCCGGGGCGAGGAGGCACCCAGTCCCGGACGGTCGAGCGAGATCAACCGCACGCCGAGGCCGTCCACCGTCTCGCCGCCGAACCCGAGATGCCTGCTGGTGGCCGCCCCCGGCGACAGCAGCACCGGCACGCCGTCCACCGGCCCCCACTCGGCCCAACCCAGCCGCCTCCCTCCCGACAGCTGTTCCGTACCGATACGAACCGGATCAGACATGTGCAAACTCATAGGTCCGATCCTGACCGGATCCGCGGACCGTGTCGAAGGGATTTCCGCCGAACCCCGGACCGGACCGCTTCAAGAGGTGACGGTGTCCGGCCAGAGGATGTCGGTCTCGACCGGCGCGGCATAGTCGATGCCGGGTACGGCGAACGCATGAGTCCCTAAAAGGAACTTACCGCGTGCAAGGTGAATGCGAAGATGGGCGCCATGAGTTCCGCTCCCGCTGACCCCACCGTCCTGCACCCGATGCCCGGCCAGCCCCGGGTCGTCCAGCTGAAGCCCCTGGTGAAGTCCGAACTGATCGAGGTCGGCGACTACTCGTACTACGACGACCCCGACGACGCGACCGCTTTCGAGACTCGCAACGTGCTGTACCACTACGGCCCGGAGAAGCTCGTCATCGGGAAGTTCTGCGCGCTGGGGACCGGAGTGCGGTTCATCATGAACGGCGCCAACCACCGGATGGACGGCCCGTCCACGTTCCCCTTCCCCACCATGGGCGGCTCCTGGGCCGAGCACTTCGACCTGCTGACCGGGCTGCCGGGCCGGGGCGACACGGTCGTCGGCAACGACGTCTGGTTCGGCTACAACTCCATGGTGATGCCGGGCGTACGGATCGGGCACGGCGCGATCATCGGCGCCGGCGCGGTCGTCACCGGTGACGTACCCGACTACGGCATCGTCGGCGGCAATCCGGCCAAGCTGATCCGTACCCGGTACGACGACGAGACCATCGCCCGGCTCCTGGCCGTCGCCTGGTGGGACTGGCCCATCGAGCACCTCACCCGACACATCCGCACCGTCATGTCCGGCAGCGTCGACGACCTCGAAGCGGCTGCCCCGGAGGGGACATCGTGACGATCGCCGTTCGAGAACTCACCTACTACCCGGTCAAGGGCTGCACCGGCACCACGGTCGATTCCGTGCAGGTTCTCGGGACCGGCCTCGAACACGACCGGACGTTCATGGTGGTGGACGCGGCGGACGGCGCCTTCCGCAGCCAGCGTACGCATCCTTCGATGGCCGCGATCAGGGTCGAAGTCCTTGACGACGGGGCGACGTTGGCCCTGTCCTCCGAGGGCGTCGAACCGCTCCGCCTGAAGGTCGACCGGGACGGCCCGCGCCGCGAGGTCAGCATGTTCGACCGCCCCCTCGGCGCGGCGGCGGACCAGGGGGACGAGGTCGCGGAATGGTTCTCCGACGCGCTCGGAGCCAAGTCCCGCCTGGTACGGGTGGCCCCCGGCTTCGACCGGGACGGCTGGGGCGAGACCCCCGGCAAGGTCAACTTCGCGGACGCCCACGCGGTGCTGGTCGCCTCGACGGCCTCCCTGGACGGCCTCAACGCCCGCATCGCCGCCCGGGGCGACGCCGCGCCCGTCCCGATGGACCGCTTCCGCGCCAACATAGTCCTGACCGGCAACGACGAACCCCACTTCGAGGACCGGGTACGCCGGATGATCCTCGGTTCCGTGGAACTCGCCTATTCGGTACGGGCGATACGGTGCAACGTCCCGCTCGTCGACCAGCGCACCGGCCGCCGCGCGGGTCCGGAACCGGTCCGGACTCTCGCGACGTACCGGCGCGAGCCGGAGTACAAGAACAAGGTGAGCTTCGGCGCGAAGAACGCGGTGGTCCGCGAGGGCGTGGTGACCGTCGGGGACGTGGCCGAGGTCACGGACTGGCTCAACCCTTGAAGACCCCGACCTTCACCCCGTCGATGAACGCGGCCCACCGTTCCTAACCAGTGTGCGTAAGTGAGTCTTGGACCCACTGCTGCGTACTGGGCGCATCCCGAACGGTGTTGGATGCGCTGGGTTCCCGCTTTCGCTTCCCACTCGGCGACGGCCCTCCAGGGGGCCGGTCCGTTGTGGGTGGGCGGGTTCCCTCACGCCCCCGGTCACCTGGTCCGGCCTGGGCGGTCCGATGCCCCGCACGATCACTCCGGTCGTGTGGGGGCGGTGCCGTCCGACGCCGGATCGGGTGTCCGAGGGCGCGTCGTCCGATCGCGATACCGGCGGCATCGTGACGGGACACGGTGCGGTGCGGGGTGACCAGTGGCTTCTGCCAGTGCTGGGCACCCCACATGCTGGTGTAGGCGGGGTCGACCGCGACGATCGCGAGACCCTGCGCGGCGGCCATGGAGACGAGCCGGGCCTTGAACTTGCCGGTCGGGATGCCGGAGATCAGCTGCCGGAACCGCTTCTGGCGGCCGTGCTTCTCCCGGGTCTTCTCGGCGGTGAAGTCGAGGTCCTCGATGCCGATCGCGGCGACACCGACACGCACCGCCCAGTTGATCAGGCGGGTCAGGGCGTGGCGGATCTGGGCGTCGCGGTGGCCGGCCGAACCGGACAGGTCGTAGGGGAAGCGGTGCGGGTCACCGACCGGATTGCCGTGCCGGTCGAGGTGGTAGGCGGCGAAGTGGTCGGCGTTGGTGTCGACGCCGATCATGCCCTGGGCGCGGGCGGCGGCGAGCGGGACCGTCTTCACGAGGGGGCGTTGCCAGGATGCAGTGAGGTACCAGCGATCACGGTCCACGTCGAGGTGGATGCGGTAGGCGACGGCCCGGTGCGCTTCGATGCGGTCGGCCCACTCCGAGCCCCGGTGCGCGAACACCACGGTGGAGGCGAGGACGTACCGGCCGTGCCGGGCGTTGGCCAGGTGCGCAAGCGGGTCAGGCAGCTTGATCGACACTTCGCCGTCCGGGGTGACGCGGATCGTCTCGTTTCCGAACCGCTTCCCCGACTCACCGTCAGCGGCAAGAAACCAGCGCTCCACCTTCCACCGTTCCTGCCACTGCTCCTCGGTGAGCTCGGCTTGGGTGAGATGGTGGCGGGTGTTCAGGAGCCGTTTACCGCCCCGCACCACCCGGACCCATCCAGCCTGCCAGTCGGAGACAGCGGCGGCGTGCCGGTCTTCCAGCATCGCAAGGCGACGGGACTTGCGGAACCACTCGCTCTTCGACTGGTAGCCGCCCGCAGCCCGCTTCGTCCCGCGTTCCCCGAGCGGGAGGGACAGGCGGTGCCGCAACGTCTTGATCCCGGCTGCCAAGTTCTGAATATGCGCCGCCTGGCAACGGCGGGCCAGCGCCCACTGATCGTGGGTGGCTTTGGTGATCGCACCCGCGATCCGCGACGACGACACCCCGGTCAGGTCCCGCTTGCGCGCCGCCCAGGTGTCTGCACTGTGCTTCAGACCGTCCGCGCAGCGGGCCTTGAGATCACGGGAGGCCAGCGCACCCTGGTGCTCACCGACCGCACGCAGCACCTTCTCGTCCTGGGGCGTGAGGTGCTTGAGACGGTCCCGGATCGCCACCCCGGCAGGCCCGGGCACCACGAGGGACACGGCCAACTCCCGCAAACCACCCACCACATCACCCCCCATCCTCAAGGCCGGACACCTGCCACCCAGCCCAACGAGCAGCAGTCGCCAAGGTCACCCATTCGGCCCCAGAACTCCCGTTCCCACCCCTCGCAACCCACCGACAGGACTCACTCCCGCTCACCACAACTCACTTCGACTCAGCAAACCAACAGCAGCCCGCAACCCCCACGCTCGACGACCTCTCCGGCCGGGGCCTGGTCATCGTGGACGCGATCGCCGAGAAGTGGGGCGTACGGCCGCGTGACCCCGGCAAGACGGTCTGGGTCCATCTCGCCATCGGCCTGGCGGAGTTGCCATGAGGCAGCCCCTCAAAACCACCTGGCGGTACGAGGTCACCGTCGCGGGAGGCGTCGTACAGGCCGAGCACGCCACCACCGCCACACAGGCGCTGATCTGGATGCGGGTCTCCGTACGGACCCTGCTCTTCGGATTCGACGCGGAGGACCGCGCGCGCACCTACCGCTGGCTCGACCAAGGTCAGTGAGAGGCCATCATACGGCTCAGGGCCGGCGAGCCGTACGCCTACACCGCACGGGCGGGTGCCAGCGTGAGTGATGGCGACCTGGTGGTCGCCCACGGTCAGCCGGGTGACCTCGTCCCACGGGATCTCGTCGGCGGCACCCTTGACGTACAGGTACGTATCGCTGATCTCGAAGGGGTCGGGTTCCCGCAGCCTATGCCCGCCCCCGGCGCCCGGAACGCCCGCACCCTCTCAGTCGTGGCGCTGCGCCTCCACCAGCACGTCGCCCACCTCCGTACGGAAGTACAGCACCGACCGCCCGGCCCTTCGGCGGCCCGCCAGGCCGCTGTCCAGCAGGACCTTGAGGTGGCGGCCCACCGAACCCAGTCCCTGGCCGGTCAGGGCCACCAGCTGGGTGGTGCTCTTCGGGCTGGAGAGGAGGACGAGGACCGCCGCCCGCGCGGGGCCGAGCAGACGACCCAGGCTGTCGGGCACCCTCGCCCGACCCGCGTCGGCCAGAGCGCCCGAGCACGGGTAGACGACCGCGTACCGTTCGGCGCCGTCGTCCCAGGACACCCAGCCCGTGCGTTGGGTGACCGGCACGAACAGCAGCCGCACACCCGCCAGTTGCTTCGGCGGGTAGTCGTGCGCGTTGATCTGGAGCCGACTCCCGCCGAGCCACCGCATTCCCGGGCGCAGGCCGCTCAGGGCGGCGGCCCAGCCGCCCTGGCTCAGCTGTCCGGTCCGCGCGACGATGTCCGCCTCAATGATCCGGCGGCGGCGCGGCCAGTCCGGCAGCACGGTGTGTCGCCAGACCCACTCCAGCACGTCGGCGGCGCGTTGTGCCAGGTCGTCGCGGTCCAGGAGGGCTGGGAGGGGGCCGCCGCCGAGGGACACCTCCAGGTCGGCTCGGGCGCGCTCCGGCGAGGTCGCCCGGACGGGTGCCAACTCCTCCTCGAAGGAGGGTGCGCCCTCGCCCGTCGGTGTGGGGGTGATGAAGTCCGCGTTCCAGCTGCCGCCGAGTGCTGCGGGTACGAGGCGGGCGGCGACCGGGTCGGCGGCCTGCCGTGCACGGTGGGCGGGCAGATGGGCGTCGAGCCAGGCCCGTTCGCCGGGGTGCTCGGCCCGTCCGCTTTCCAGGGCGTTCAGGGCGGAGATGGTCTCGGCGAGCGGCGAGACGACGAACCGGCTCCCGGCCAGCGTGTCCGTGTTGATCTGCCACAGGCCCACGACGTCATGCCTCCACGTTTCGCCGACACGCGAAACAGTAGCGGTCGCCCCGGACGGCCGCTGAGACTCCTCGCATGCGCACCTACCGGGAACTCTTCCGAGCGCCTCAGTTCGGACCGCTCTTCGCAACCAGTGCCGTACAGGTCGCGGGGTCGACGATGAGCGGGCTGGCCCTCGGCACCCTCGTCTACGCCGCGACCGACTCGCCGCTGCTCGCCGCTCTGTCCATGTTCGGCTCCTCGCTCGCCCAGGTGATCGGCGCGACCGTGCTGATGTCGGCGGCGGACCGGCTGCCGCCACGGGCCACGATGACCGGCATGGCGCTCGCCTTCGGGCTGGCCACCGCCGTCCTCGCCGTCCCCGGTCTTCCGCTGCCAGCCGTCTTCGCGATCATCCTGATCGAGGGTGTGGTCGCCGCGGTGGGCGGCGGTGTGCGGTACGGACTGCTCAACGAGGTGCTGCCCAAGGACGGGTATCTACTGGGGCGTTCCGTACTGAACATGTGTGTCGGCCTGATGCAGATCGGCGGGTTCGCGCTCGGCGGGCTCCTGGTGACGACGCTGTCCGCGCGCGGCACGCTGCTGGTCGCCGCCGCCCTGTATCTGGCAGGTGCGGCCGTCGCCCGGTTCGGGCTGGCACGCCGTCCGCCGCGCGCCGCCGGGCGGCCGTCGGTCGCGCAGACGTGGCGGACCAATGCCGTTCTGTGGTCCTCGGGCCCGCGCCGCCGGATCTATCTCGCGCTCTGGGTACCGAACGGGCTGATCGTCGGCTGCGAGTCGCTGTTCGTCCCGTACGCCCCCGAACACGCGGGGCTCCTCTTCGCCTTCGCCGCGCTGGGGATGCTCGTCGGGGACACCGTGGCGGGCCGGTTCGTCGCGCAGCGTTGGCGGGGGCGGCTGGCCATGCCGATGCAGTTGCTCCTGGCCGCCCCGTATCTGCTCTTCGCCGCGCGTCCGGCGCTGCCGGTGGCGTTCGCTCTGGCCGCGCTCGCCTCGGTCGGGTTCTCGGCGAGCCTGCTGCTGCAGGAACGCCTGATGGCCCTGACCCCGAACGAGATCACCGGTCAGGCCCTCGGTCTGCACTCCTCCGGCATGCTCACCATGCAGGGCGTCGCGGCCTCGCTGGCGGGCGCCGTCGCCCAGTGGACGTCACCGGCGACGGCCATGACCGTGATGGCGGCGGCCTCTCTCGCGGTCACCCTGGCCCTGGCCGCGGCCGGGCGCCGGGCTGCGGGAGCGGTGGACAACGTGAAGCCCCACGGGACTTCGGAAACGGTGGACGTCACGGGTTCTGCTGGTCGACCAGCGTGACCGGCTCCTGCTGCTGTGCGGCAGGGCCCCGGAGGCGGGACGGTGCCCGGTGGTGGTCGTTCGGAACGAACTCGGGTGCCCCATCGGACCATCGCTCGGTAGCTTTGGCTGCGTCTTGGCGGAGCATCCGCGCTCCTGACCGGTCTCGGTAGACCCCAAATGGGCAAAGGAAAACATGTTAAAGACATATCGCGCTGTGCAGTTCACGGAGTACGGCGGACCCGAGGTATTGCACGTTGTGGACCGCGAGGTGCCGCGCCCAGGTCCCGGGGAGGCGCTGGTCGAGGTCCGGGCTGCCGGGGTGAATCCGCTGGACTGGCAGCTGCGCAGCGGGGCCGTCGCGGCCATGATGCCGGTGGAGTTCCCCGCGGTGCCGGGGGGCGACGTAGCCGGTGTCGTTGTGGACGTCGGCAAGGACGTGACCGACTTCGCTGCAGGTGACGAGGTCTTCGGTTCGATCGGCTTCGGCAGCTACGCCGAGTTCGTACTGGCCCCTGCGGCGCAGATTGCGCGAAAGCCCGGAAACGTGCCCTGGGAGATCGCTGCCGGACTGCCGGTGGCCGCCAACACGGCATACCAGGCACTCTGCGACCTCGATGTGAAGGCCGGGGAGACTCTGGTCGTGGACGGGGCCGCCGGCGGTGTCGGGTCCGTGGCCGTGCAGATCGCCAGGCATCTCGGCGCGACCGTGATCGGTACGGCAAGCGAGCGCAACCACGCGTACCTGCGTTCGCTCGGCGCCGAGCCCGTGACCTACGGCGAGGGGCTCGCCGAGCAGGTCCGCACCATCGCGCCGAACGGCGCGGACGCGGCATTCGACGCCGCAGGAAAGGGCTCGTTGCCGGCACTCGTCGACGTGACCGGCGGGCCGGAACGCGTGGTCACCATCGCCGACCACCGAGCGGAGGAACACGGCGTGCGCTTTGTGTTCGCCAGCGCCGGTGCGATCCGTGAGCGTCTTGAGCAGGCAGCCGCGCTGGTCGTGAACGGCGAACTCACCCTGTCGGTGGCACGGACGTACTCGCTGTCCCAGGCAGCCGACGCTCACCGGGAGAGCGAAGGCGGCCACGTACGCGGCAAGCTGATCATCGTGCCGGACTGACGCGGGTACGTCTGCCCCGGGAACAACTGATGGCCCTGCCCTGGCCCCCGGCAGGAGGTCAGCGTGACGTGAGGCCGACTTCCAGCAGCGGCAGCTCGCGGCCGGGGATCGAGCCCGACGGGGTCGACCCGATCCGTACCGCGCCCATCGCAAGGTAGAACGGCTCCGCGTTCGGGTCGGCGTCGATGGTGAACCGTGCGAAGCCGAGGCGGCGGGCCTCCGCCACGGCATGTTCGAAGAGGAGACGGCCGATGCCCCGGCCGATCGCGTCCGGGGCGACGAACATCATGCCGAGGGCGCCCTCGGGCGGGGTGCCGTCCAGGGTGGTGAAGCCCAGGACGCGGCCGTCCTCCTCGGCGACCGTCGTGCGGCGGCGCTCGATGTCGGCCGGGTGCATGGTCAGTTCGTCGCAGCAGGAGGCGAGGAACGCCTCGTCGTAACCCCAGTGACCCTTCGATGCCAGGGCCAGCTCGGTCAGTGCCGCGGCCTCGGACCTGCGTGCCGGTCGTACGTTCATGTCCGCCCGATTCCCTTCCCTCGGCTCCCTCGGCAGCTCGCCGCACCCGAGACTGTCAGACTTCCCCGGCATGCTGCACCGCATGGACACTACGGACTTCTGGAATCCGATCGACGACGCCCGCGCGCAGGTCACCGACCCGGCGGATGCGGAGGCCGTCGTCGAGCGGGCCTCCGCGCTGCTCGCCACCCGGCCCCGGGATGAGATCGTCGCCGCGCAGCAGCTTCTCTGGGACCTGATGGCCGCTTCCTACCGGGCTCCGCTCTGGGCTGCGGCGTACACCATCAATGGCGGCTGTTCCGAC
Source organism: Streptomyces sp. NBC_00873 (assembly GCF_045207415.1). Taxonomy (NCBI): domain Bacteria; kingdom Bacillati; phylum Actinomycetota; class Actinomycetes; order Kitasatosporales; family Streptomycetaceae; genus Streptomyces; species Streptomyces sp. NBC_00873. Next base: position 6,158,778 of record NZ_CP108803.1, on the reverse strand, counting down.
GACGGTTTCGAGTACTTCCGGGGATGGCTGATAGCGCAGGGGCGGGAGGTGTTCGAGCGGGTCGTTGCCGACCCGGACGCGCTCGCCGAACTTCCGTTGGTCCGCGAGGCGGCGGCCGCGGGCATCGACCTCGAGTGCGAGGAGATGCTCGGGGTCGCCTGGGACGCGTACTCGGTGACGACGGGTCAGACCATGCCCGAGCGCTCGTTCACGATCGAATACCCCGACCTGGACCCGGAGTGGAATTTCAGCTTCGACGACGCGGAGCGGGTGGCGCTGCGGCTGCCGAAGCTGGACGCGTTGTACGCGTGAGGCGGTGCGGTGCCGGGTCCGGACGGCGGCCGGAACCCGCACCGCACCGGGTGAATCAGTCGAAGATCGGGCCCTGGGTCCGGGTCCGCTTGATCTCGTAGAAGCCGGGGATCGACGCCACCAGCAGCGTGCCGTCCCACAGCTTCGCCGCCTCCTCGCCCTTCGGGGCGGGGGTGACGACCGGGCCGAAGAAGGCGATCTGCTCGCCGTCGGAGCCGGGCACGGCGATGACCGGCGTGCCGACGTCCTGGCCGACCTTGTCGATGCCCTCCTTGTGGGAGGCGCGCAGCTCGGCGTCGTACACGTCCGAGTCTGCGAAGTCCGCCAGCTCGGCCGGCAGGCCGACGTCCTGGAGCGCGCCCACGATCGCCTCACGGGTGGGACCCTCGCCCTGGTTGTGGAAGCGGGTGCCGAGCGCGGTGTACAGCGGGCCGACGATGTCGTCGCCGTGCTTCTGCTGGGCGGCGATGACGACGCGGACCGGGCCCCACGCCTTCGTCTCCAGCAGGTCGCGGTACTCCTCCGGCAGCTCGTCGAGCTTGTCCTCGTTGAGGACGGCAAGGCTCATCACGTGCCAGCGGACCTCGACGTCGCGGACCTTCTCCACCTCCAGCATCCAGCGGGAGGTCATCCAGGCCCAGGGGCAGAGCGGGTCGAACCAGAAATCGGCGGGGGTCCTGCCGTTCACCGGGCTGTTCTCAGACATGTCTCTCCTCAAGAGGCAATCGCACCTGTGCGCGAGAACACCGCAGAACGTCCCCGTCATTCCCGGCCACCGGGGCCGGAACGCGCGTGGGAGGATCAAAGCATTCGAACGTGACACAAAGGAGTGCACCTGTGCCCGGTCAGAACCTGTCCCGCGACGAGGCCCACGAGCGGGCCGAACTGCTGACCGTCGACGGATACGACGTCGTGCTCGACGTGCGTTCCGCGATCGACGAGCCCGGCGGCAACGCCGGGGACGGCGGCGGGGAGCAGCCGGCCGATCCGCGGACCTTCCGCTCGGTGACCACGATCCGGTTCCGCACCGCGCGGGCGGGGGCGTCGACCTTCGCCGACCTGCTGGCGCCGAGCGTGACGTCGGTGACCCTGAACGGGCAGGCGCTCGACCCCGCCGTCGTCTTCGACGGGACGCGGGTGGCGCTGAACGATCTGCCGGAGGGCGAGAACGTCCTGGTGGTCGACGCGCAGTGCGCGTACAGCCGGACCGGGGAGGGAATGCACCGGTTCGTCGACCCGGAGGACGGCGAGGTCTACCTCTACACGCAGTACGAGCCGGCCGACGCGCGGCGCGTCTTCGCGAACTTCGAGCAGCCCGACCTGAAGGCACCCTTCCGCTTCGAGGTGACGGCGCCCGAGGCCTGGACGGTCTGGAGCAACGGGTCGGAGGAGTCCCGGGACGGCGGGGTCCGGCGGTTCGCCGAGACGAAGCCGATCTCCACGTACATCACGGCGGTCGTGGCCGGCCCGTACCACTATGTGACGGACTCCTACAGCCGTACGTTCGACGACGGCACGACGCTGGACATCCCGCTCGGCGCCCTCTGCCGCAAGGGGCTCGCCCGGCACTTCGACGCGGACGACATCTTCCTCGTCACCAAGCAGGGCCTGGACTTCTTCCACGACAACTTCGACTACCCGTACCCGTTCGGCAAGTACGACCAGGCGTTCGTGCCCGAGTACAACCTCGGCGCGATGGAGAACCCGGGCTGTGTCACGTTCCGCGAGGAGTACATCTTCCGCGGCAAGGTGACGCAGGCGTCGTACGAGAGCCGGGCCAACGTCATCCTGCACGAGATGGCGCACATGTGGTTCGGCGACCTCGTCACCATGCAGTGGTGGGACGACCTGTGGCTGAAGGAGTCGTTCGCCGACTTCATGGGCGCGTTCTCCATGGTGGAGTCGACCCGCTTCAAGAACGGCTGGATCACCTTCGCCAACAACCGCAAGTCGTGGGCGTACCGGGCCGACCAGCTGCCGTCCACGCACCCGATCACGGCCGACATCCGTGATCTGGAGGACGCCAAGCTGAACTTCGACGGCATCACCTACGCCAAGGGCGCCTCCGTGCTGAAGCAGCTGGTGGCGTACGCCGGGCGGGACGCGTTCCTGGAGGGCGCCCGGCGCTACTTCAAGAAGCACGCGTACGGGAACACGCAGCTGGGCGACCTGCTGTCGGTGCTGGCCGAGACGTCCGGGCGGGACATGGTCACCTGGTCGCGGTCGTGGCTGCAGACGGCGGGCGTGAACTCGCTGACGCCGGTGGTGACGTACGACGCGGCGGACCGGATCACGGAGCTGGCCGTGCTCCAGGAGGCGGTCGAGTCGCACCCTGAACTGCGGCCGCACCGGGTCGCGGTCGGCCTGTACCGGCGCAGGTCGAACGGTGACCTGGTGCGGTACGCGCGCGCCGAGGTGGACGTGGCGGGGGCGCGCACGGTGGTCGGGGCGCTGGCCGGGGCCGAGCGGCCCGAGCTGATCCTCGTCAACGACGACGACCTCACGTACTGCAAGGTCCGCTTCGACGAGGCGTCCCTCGACACGCTGCGCGCGCACCTCGGTGACATCACCGACCCGCTGGCGCGGGCGCTGTGCTGGTCCGCGCTGTGGAACCTGACGCGGGACGGTCTGATGCCGGCCCGCGACTTCATCTCACTCGTGCTGGACTTCTCCGGCAAGGAGTCCGACATCGGCGTCCTGCAGATGCTGCACACCTGGACCCGGACCGCGCTCGTCCACTATGCCGCTCCCGGATGGCGCGAGGAGGGCGGCCGGGCGCTGGCCGAAGGCGCGCTGCGGGAGCTGCGGATCGCCGCGCCGGGGAGCGAGCACCAGCTGGCGTGGGCGCGGTTCTTCGCGGCGGTCGCGGACTCGGACGCGGACTTCCAGCTGCTGTCCTCGCTGCTGGGGGCGTCCGCGCGGATCGACGGTCTTGAGGTCGACCAGGAGCTGCGGTGGGCATTCCTGTCCCCGCTGGCTGCGCACGGGGTCGCCGACGAGTCGGTGATCAATGCCGAACTGGCCCGGGACGACACGGCGTCCGGCAAGCGGCACCAGGTGCGGTGCCTGGCCTCCCGGCCGTCGGCGGCGGTCAAGGCACAGGCGTGGGCGGCGGTGGTGGAGTCGGACGCGCTGTCCAACGCGCTGGTGGAGGCGACGATCGCGGGGTTCGAGCAGCCGTCGCAGCGGGAGTTGCTGGCGCCCTACGCGGCTCGGTACTTCGAGGCGATCGAGCGGGTGTGGGCCGAGCGGTCGATCCAGATCGGAATGGCTGTGGTGAGGGGGCTGTTCCCGGCGCTGCAGGACGACGAGTCGACGCTGGCAGCCACGGATGTGTGGCTGGAGGCCCATGCGGACGCGGCGCCCGCGCTGCGGCGGCTGGTGCTGGAGGCCCGGGACGATCTGGCTCGGGCGTTGCGGGCGCAGGCGTGTGACGCGGGGGCCGGCGGCCGGTTCTGAGCGTGCGCGGCGTCGGACGGAGGCGGGGACGGGGACGGGGACGTCAGGGGTGGGATCGTGCCTTTTCGGTTGTCGAACTCCCGTCCTTTAGAGCGGGCTTGTCCTGAATCGTCGACGGGCGTGTAACAGGGGTTAGCCGCACGACGGCGTGCGGCATACCCCGGAACATGACCCAGAACACCCCGCTCTCCTCCCGCCCCATCCGCCTCCCCGCTCACGTAGAGCAACGCGTGCTCTCCGTCGAGGAGTTGAAGGCTCACGGGGTATCCCCCGCCCGCGCCGCCGCACAATGCCGGGACGGTGGACCGTGGCAGCAACCGCTGCCCGGTGTGTATGTGCTGCACCCGGGGCCGCCCACCGGTGAGGAGCGGCTGCGGTCCGCCCTGCTGTACGCCGGACGGCGGCGCGGCGCGACGGGGGCGGGGTACGGCGAAGGCATGGTCACCGGGCTCGCCGCGCTCGCCCTGTACGGGTTCTCCCTCGCACCGCCGCTGGGCTCGCTCGACCGGATCGACGTTCTGGTGCCCCGCACCCGCCGATTGCGGTCCGCCCGGTACGCGCACGTGGTGCGGACGGCCGAGCTGCCCAGCCCGGTCCGGCTCGCCGGGCTGCCGGTGGCCCCCGTGGCGCGGGCGCTCGCGGACGCGGTCGCCGGGATCGGGGACGCCTCCGCCGCACACCGGCTGCTCACCGAGGCGGTCCGCGGCGGGCTTTGCGAGCCGGCCGCGGCGGTACGGGAGTTGAGCCGCGCCAAGCTCCTGGGCCGGACCTATGTCGTGCACGCCGTGGACTCGTTGATCGCCGAGGGGCGGGCGTCGGCGGAGTGCCGGTTGTACGAGATGGTGCGGACGTACGACCTGCCGGAGCCGTTGTGGAATGTGGACCTCCGGCTGCCGGGCGGGCCGCATCTGGGCGGGGTGGACGCCTACTGGCCGGACGAGGCGGTCGCCGTCGAGCTCGACACCGGGGCGCCCCGGCACAGCGCGCTCGACGACGACCGGTCTCAGGCCGGGCACGACGCCCGGTGGTCCGCGTACGCCGCCGAGCGGGAGCATCTGGAAGGGCTCGGCGTCACCGTCGTCCACCTCACGCCGAAGAGGCTCCAGGAAGCACCGGAGCAGCAGGCGACCGTGGTGCGTACCGCGCTGATGGCGGCCGCCGACCGTGACCCCGCAGCGGATGTGGTCATCCTGCCCCGGTGATACGGGAGTTATCACCGGGTTCATCCCTCATGGCGCATCAGCCCCGTTGGCGGAAGTACGCCACGGCGGCAACTCGGACACGTCAACCCTCCACAAACCCCTCCCATTTGCGAAAGGCTGAGCGGTCATCCGGTACCGAATTCCGGACTTTCTCTTTCACATACAGGGATGCTGATGACCTCCGAATCCCCCATTTCCATACCCGGGGCAAGACGCGTGGCCCGAGTCGCGGCCGCTGCCGGTCTGGTGGCCGCACTGGCCGCCTCCGGTGCCGCCCCGGTCTTCGCCGCCGACGGCCCGGCCACCACCCCCGTGAAGGCAGCCGCCGACAGCGACAAGCTCGGTGCGGCCGATGCCGATGTTCTGACCGAGGCGCAGGCCAAGGGCGAGAAGAACATCACCATGATGGTCGCCACCGCGCCCGGTGCGACCGAGCAGGTCACCAAGCAGCTGGAAGCCGTCAAGGGGTCCGTGCTGGGACGTACGTACGACAAGCTCGGCTACGTCCGCGCGACCGTACCGACCGCGACCGCCGAGGCGACCATCAAGGCGGCCTCGAAGCTGACGTCCGTCCAGGGCATCGATCTCAAGCAGGAGATCATGCTCGACGACCCGACGCCCTCGGGCGACCGGGCCGCCGGGGCGGAGACGACGTCCACGGGCACCTACCCGGCGCCCAGCAGCAGGACGCCGGCGAAGAACCCGTACAACCCGTCCTTCGAGACGGGTGCGGTCGACTTCGTGGAGCAGCACCCGAAGGCCGACGGCCGCGGCGTGACCATCGGCATCCTGGACTCGGGTGTCGACCTCGGTCACCCGGCGCTCCAGAAGACCAGCACCGGCGAGCGCAAGATCGTCGACTGGGTGACGGCCACCGACCCGGTCAGTGACCGCGACGGCACCTGGCTGCGGATGACCGACTCGGTGAGCGGCCCGACCTTCACCTTCGGCGGCCGCACCTATTCGGCGCCGGACGGCTCGTACAAGATCCAGCTCTTCTCCGAGGCCGCCACCAAGGGTGGCGACATGGCCGGAGACCTGAACCGGGACGGCGACACCACCGACGTCTGGGCCGTGCTCTACGACCCGGTCGCCGGCACCACCCGCGTCGACCTGGACAACGACGCGAACTTCAGAGACGACGCCGTCATGAAGCCGTACAAGGACGGCCACCAGGTCGGCTACTTCGGCACGGACGATCCGGCGACCGATGTCGTCGAGCGCATCCCGTTCGTCGTCGAGACCCGCAAGGACGTCGTGTACAACGCGGCCGGCGACAAGGCCGACTACGTCAACATCGGTGTCATCGAGAGCGAGCACGGCACCCACGTCGCCGGCATCACCTCCGCCAACGGGCTGTTCGGCGGCAAGATGAACGGCGCCGCGCCCGGCGCGAAGATCGTCTCCTCGCGCGCCTGCACCTGGACCGGCGGCTGCACCAACATCGCGCTCATGGAGGGCATGACCGACCTCGTCGTGAACCGCGGTGTCGATGTCGTCAACATGTCGATCGGTGGCCTGCCGCCGCTCAACGACGGCAACAACGCCCGCGCGCGGCTCTACAAGCGGCTCATCGACATGTACGGCGTCCAGCTGGTCATCTCGGCCGGGAACAACGGCCCGGGTGTCAACACCATCGGTGACCCCGGCCTCGCCGATCACGTCATCTCCGTCGGCGCGTCCATCTCCAAGGAGACGTGGGCCGCCAACTACGGCTCGGACGTCACCAAGAAGTACGACATGATGCCGTTCTCCTCGCGCGGTCCGCGTGAGGACGGCGGCTTCACGCCGACCCTGACGGCCCCGGGTGCCGCGATCAACAGCACCCAGACCTGGCTGCCCGGCGGCCCGGTCAAGGAGGCGGGCTACGACCTGCCGGCCGGTTACTCCATGCTGCAGGGCACCTCGATGGCCTCGCCGCAGGCCGCCGGTGCCACCGCGCTGCTGCTGTCGGCCGCGAAGCAGAAGCACATCGCGCTGCCGCCCGCCGATCTGCGCACCGCGCTGACCAGCACCGCCACCCACATCAAGGGTGTGCCCGCGCACGCCCAGGGCGCCGGTCTGATCGACATCGTCGGCGCCTGGAAGCTCATCGAGAAGCAGGGTGCCCCGGCGCACGAGTACGCGGTGAAGGCCCCGGTCGACACGGCGATCGACTTCGCGCTGAAGACGCCCGGCTTCGGCACCGGCCTGTACGACCGCGAGGGCGGCCTGAAGGCCGGCCAGACGAAGTCGTACGACGTCACGGTCACCCGCACCACGGGCCCGGACAAGGCCGTCGCGCACGAGCTGTCCTGGAAGAACAACGACGGCACCTTCGCGCTCACCGGCAGCAGCACCGTATCGCTGCCGCTGGGCGAGCCGGTGACCGTCAAGGTCCAGGCGAAGCCGGGCAGCGCGGGCGTGCACAGCGCGATCCTGCAGGTCGATGACGCGAAGACCTCCGGTGTGGACCAGCAGATCCTCGCCACGGTCGTCGTCGCCAAGGACCTGGTGAAGCCCGCCTACGCGTTCACGGCGTCCGGCTCGGTGCAGCGCAACGGCACCACGTCGTACTTCGTGAACGTGCCGGAGGGCGCCAAGACCCTTGAGGTCGCGATGAGCGCCCTGCGCTCGGGCAGCCAGACGCGGTTCATCTCCATCCACCCGTACGGGGTGTCGATGGAGAACAGCGGAACGCCGTTCTGTTACCCGAACTACGACAACCCGACCAACACCTGCCGCCCCGACGTGCGCTCGTACGCCGACCCGCAGGCCGGTGTCTGGGAGATCGAGGTCGAGGCACGGCGCACGTCGCCGCTGCTGGACAACCCGTTCACGCTCGATGTCTCCCTGCTCGGCGCGTCCTTCGACCCGGCCGTGCAGACGCTGCCGGAGGCGAAGATCGGCACGCCGACCGCGGTGAACTGGACCGTCACCAACGGTGCGGGCGACCTGGAGGGCAAGCTCAAGGGCGGCTCGCTGGGCTCGGCCAAGGTCGCCACCCCGTCGATCAAGACGAAGGACCAGCAGATCACCACCGTCACCATCGGTGCGGGCGTCGAGAAGCTGGACGTCGCCATCGGCGGCACCTCGGACGCCAACGCCGACCTGGACCTGTACGTCCTCGACAAGGACGGCAACCAGGTCGGCTCCTCCACGAGCGCGGGCGCGGAGGAAGCGGTCAGCCTGGTGAAGCCCGCCGCGGGTACGTACACGATTCGCGTCGACGGCTACTCGGTCCCGGCCGGGACCACCACGTACAACTATCGCGACGTGTACTACACCCCGTCGCTCGGCACGCTCAAGGTCGACGAGTCGAAGGCCGTGAACCTGGCCAACGGCGCCTCGGCACAGGTCGGCGCCGAGGTCGTGGTCGCCGGTGCGGCTCCCGAGGGACGTCAGTTCTTCGGCGAGGTCCAGCTGGTGAACAGCCGCGGCACCGCGGCGGGCACCGGCAGCGTCGTGATCGAGAAGGTCACGCCGTGACCGCAGCACGCTGAATGTGTGATCCGTACGACAGTGGGGCGGGCGTTCCCGTGAACGCCCGCCCTTTCCCGTTCCCGCGGCAGGACCGCGCGGACCCGGTCCACCTGTGCCGGGCCGAGGTGGTCCCGCCCCCGCTCCCGCGGCTCTCCTCCTCAGCGAGGACTGCCTCCCCCGGAGCGTGTTTCCCCTCTGCCGCCGGGGCGCCGCGAAACGTTCGATCCGCGCCCGCTGTCCGTCTGCCGGACAATGGATTGGACAAGGAAGCCGTGGACCTACGCATCATGGAACGGCAACCGCGCCAGTTCGTACGTTTGAAGGAGTCCCTGTGAAGGTCGGAATCGTCGGCGCCACCGGTCAGGTCGGCACAGTCATGCGCAGGATCCTGGCCGAGCGGAAGTTCCCGGCCGACGAGCTGCGGCTGTTCGCCTCCGCGCGCTCCGCAGGTTCCACGATCGAGTGGGAAGGCCAGGAGATCACGGTCGAGGACGCCTCCACCGCGGACTACACGGGTCTGGACATCGTGCTGTTCTCCGCCGGTGGCGCGACCTCCAAGGCGCTCGCCGAGAAGGTCGCCTCCCAGGGCGCCGTCGTGATCGACAACTCCTCCGCGTGGCGCAAGGACCCCGAGGTCCCGCTCGTCGTCTCCGAGGTCAACCCGCACGCGATCAAGAACCGCCCCAAGGGCATCATCGCGAACCCGAACTGCACCACGATGGCCGCGATGCCCGTGCTGCGCCCGCTGCACGACGAGGCCGGCCTCGACGCACTGGTCGTCACCAGCTACCAGGCGGTCTCCGGCTCCGGTCTGGCCGGCGTCGCCGAGCTGCACGGGCAGGCGTCCAAGGTGATCGCCGACGCCGACAAGCTCACCCACGACGGCGGCGCCGTCGAGTTCCCCGAGCCGGCCGTCTACAAGCGGCCCATCGCCTTCAACGTGCTGCCGCTGGCCGGCGCGATCGTCGACGACGGCTCGTTCGAGACCGACGAGGAGCAGAAGCTCCGCAACGAGTCCCGCAAGATCCTGGAGATCCCGGAGCTCAAGGTGTCCGGAACCTGCGTCCGGGTCCCGGTCTTCTCCGGCCACTCCCTCCAGATCAACGCCCGCTTCGCCCGCCCGATCAGCGTCGAGCGCGCCCACGAGCTGCTGAAGGGTGCCGAGGGCGTCGAGCTCTCGGAGATCCCGACCCCGCTCCAGGCGGCCGGCCAGGACGTGTCGTACGTGGGCCGCATCCGGGCCGACGAGACCGTGGAGAACGGGCTGGCGCTCTTCGTCTCCGGCGACAACCTGCGCAAAGGCGCGGCGCTGAACGCGGTGCAGATCGCGGAGCTCGTCGCGGCGGAACTGAACGGCTGACGCGTCGCACGGACAAAGGTATCGGCGGGCACCCGGCAGGGTGCCCGCCGATACCTTTGTCCGTCCCCCTCTCGCCCCCCGTCAGCCCTGCGGCCTGCGGACCTCGAAGTGGAAGCAGCCGTACTCGACGGCCCTGACGTGCACCAGCGCCACCTCCGGGTCGGCGAACGCCTCCGCGAACGCCTCGTCGAAGCCCCGCGACGGGTCGGCGGGGATCTCCAGCAGACGGCCGCCGACGATGTGGCCGTCCGCGTTGTAGCGGCGGACCGTACGCAGCGCGCCGACCCTGGCGAACGGATAGCCGTCCCCGTCCGCCGCCGGGCCCTCGCACTCCTCGGCGTGGATGTAGACGGGGCCCTGCTCGTCGTACGCCCCGGGCCTGGCCCAGGTCGCGGCCGCCCAGCGGCGCAGCGGCGCGTACGAGACGAGGGCGATCCGCTCCCCCGGCTCGACGCCTCGCAGACAGCAGCGCAGCGGGCTGCCGCCTTCCCGCTCGGTGTACGGGACGCAGGGACGGCCCGCGTCGTCGGTGTCGCGGAGCTCCTTGAGGACAGCAGGTTCGATGGGACGTGCCTCGTAGCCGGTCATGGTTCGAGCGTCGCGCGTGGCACCGCCGGGGTCCGGCGGAAAACGGACATAGCGTTGCGCGCGCTCCGCGTGGAAGGATGGCCGGGAAACATCACATATCAAGGAGATGACCGGGTGCCTGGCACGAATCTGACCCGCGAAGAGGCACAGGAGCGGGCGCGCCTGCTGACCGTGGACGCGTACGAGATCGATCTCGACCTCTCCGGCGCACAGGAGGGCGGCACCTACCGGTCCGTCACCACCGTGCGCTTCGACTCCGCCGAAGCCGGTGCGGAGACCTTCATCGACCTGGTCGCCCCGGCCGTGCACGAGGTCGAGCTGAACGGCAAGGCCCTCGACGTCGCCGCCGTCTTCCGCGACTCGCGGATCGCACTGCCGCACCTGCACGCGGGCTCCAACGAGCTGCGGGTCGTCGCGGACTGCGCGTACACCAACACCGGCGAGGGCCTGCACCGCTTCGTCGACCCGGTGGACCAGCAGGCGTACCTGTACACGCAGTTCGAGGTGCCGGACGCCCGCCGGGTGTTCGCGAGCTTCGAGCAGCCCGACCTGAAGGCGACCTTCCAGTTCACCGTGAAGGCGCCGACGGGCTGGACAGTCATCTCGAACTCCCCCACTCCGGAGCCCAAGGACGACGTCTGGGTCTTCGAGCCGACGCCGCGCATCTCGACGTACATCACGGCCCTGATCGCCGGTCCGTACCACGCGGTGCACAGCAGCTACGAGAAGGACGGCCAGTCCGTTCCGCTCGGCATCTACTGCCGTCCCTCGCTCGCCGAGTTCCTCGACGCGGACGCGATCTTCGACGTCACGCGGCAGGGCTTCGACTGGTTCCAGGAGAAGTTCGACTACGACTACCCGTTCGCCAAGTACGACCAGCTGTTCGTCCCGGAGTTCAACGCGGGCGCGATGGAGAACGCGGGCGCGGTCACCATTCGCGACCAGTACGTGTTCCGCTCGAAGGTGACGGACGCGGCGTACGAGCGGCGCGCGGAGACCATCCTGCACGAGCTGGCGCACATGTGGTTCGGTGACCTCGTCACCATGGAGTGGTGGAACGACCTGTGGCTGAACGAGTCGTTCGCCACGTACACCTCGGTCGCCTGCCAGGCGTACGCGGAGGGCTCGAAGTGGCCGAACTCCTGGACCACGTTCGCCAACTCCGAGAAGACCTGGGCCTACCGCCAGGACCAGCTGCCGTCCACGCACCCGATCATGGCGGACATCCGTGACCTGGACGACGTCCTGGTCAACTTCGACGGGATCACGTACGCCAAGGGCGCCTCGGTCCTGAAGCAGCTGGTGGCGTACGTCGGCACGGACGAGTTCTTCAAGGGCGTCCAGGCGTACTTCAAGGCGCACGCGTTCGGCAACACCCGCCTGTCCGACCTGCTGGGCGCGCTGGAGGAGACCTCTGGCCGCGACCTGAAGACCTGGTCGAAGGCGTGGCTGGAGACTGCGGGCATCAACATCCTGCGCCCGGAGGTCACCACCGACGAGAACGGTCACGTCACGTCGTTCACCGTCCTTCAGGAGGCCCCGGCGCTGCCCGCCGGCGCCAAGGGCGAGCCGACGCTGCGCCCGCACCGGATCGCGATCGGCTGCTACGACCTCGACGACTCCGGCAAGCTGGTCCGTACGAACCGGATCGAGCTGGACGTCGACGGCGAACGCACCACCGTCCCGTTCCCGGCGAACACCGCCCGTCCGGCGGTCATCCTCCTCAACGACGACGACCTGTCGTACGCGAAGGTCCGCCTCGACGAGGAGTCCCTGCGGGTCGTCACCGAGCACCTCGGCGACTTCACCGAGTCGCTGCCGCGCGCCCTGTGCTGGGCCTCCGCCTGGGACATGACCCGTGACGGCGAACTGGCCACGCGCGACTACCTTTCGCTCGTCCTGTCCGGCATCGGCAAGGAGTCGGACATCGGCGTCGTCCAGTCGCTGCACCGCCAGGTGAAGCTGGCCCTGGACCTGTACGCGGCGCCGGAGTCCCGCGAGGCGGCACTGACGCACTGGACGGAGGCGACGCTCGCCCACCTGCGCGCCGCGGAGCCCGGCAGCGACCACCAGCTCGCCTGGGCCCACGCACTCGCGGCAACGGCCCGCAACCCGCAGCAGCTCGACCTGCTCCAGGCGCTGCTCAACGGCACGGAGACGGTCGAGGGCCTCGCCGTCGACACCGAGCTGCGCTGGGCGTTCGTCGAGCGACTTGCCGCGGTCGGCCTGCTGGACGAGGACGAGATCGCCGCCGAGTACGAGCGCGACAAGACGGCCGCCGGCGAACGCCACGCGGCGAACGCCCGCGCGGGACGCCCCACGGCCGAGGCGAAGGCGGAGGCATGGGCCTCGGTCGTCGAGTCGGACAAGCTCCCGAACGCCGTCCAGGAGGCAGTCATCGGCGGCTTCGTCCAGACCGACCAGCGCGAGCTGCTGGCCCCGTACACCGAGCAGTTCTTCGCAGCGGTGAAGGACGTCTGGGACTCGCGCAGCCACGAGATGGCCCAGCAGATCGCCGTCGGCCTCTACCCGTCCCTTCAGGTCTCGCAGGAGACCCTGGACGCGACGGACGCCTGGCTGGACTCGACGCAGCCGAGCGCGGCACTGCGCCGGCTGGTCTCCGAGTCGCGGGCAGGCGTGGAGCGCGCGCTGAAGGCCCAGGCGGCGGACGCGGCGGCGGCTTCCGCGTAGCAGTAACAGCAGCAGCTGAGCAGTGGGGGCGCTTCCTTCGGGGAGCGCCCCCTTTGCGCACCTCTTCTCCGTGTTAGGCCGACCGGCAATTGGGGGGTGGGTGAAGGAGCGGGGCTGGGGTGCGTGCATCGCAAGGCGGAGGATTGAGCCATGGCGAATGGGGCCTCCCCTGCTCGAGCGAAGCCGAGAGCTCGGGGAACATGGTGATTGACGACAACGCCGCGAGGTGCGTGCCCCAGCCCCGTGACGCCGCCCCCCAATTGCCGGTCGGCCTTACGCGCCCGACTCCTCGTAGCGGGCGGCCAGTTCGGCGGCGCCCGATTCCGTGAGCGTGCCGTGCAGGCGCATGCGGGCCACGCCGCCGTCCGGGAACGCGTCGAGGCGGACGTGGGTGACCACGGCCTGCGCGCGCAGGGGGAAGCGGTGGAGGGTGTCGGGCTGGAGCTTGGTGCGGGGGATGATGTCGAACCATTCACCCGTCTCGCCGTTGCGGCCCTGGAGGGCGATCCAGCCGGCTGCGTTGCCCTTGAGACAGGCCGTGTCGATCTCGACCGCGCGGACCGCGCCCTGGGCGACCAGGCGGAAGCGGACCCAGTCGTTCGTGTCGCGTACGCGGCGGCGGCGGTTCTCCCAGCCGTCGTCCATCTTGCGGGAGGTGCCGGGCAGGATGATCTGGGTCGGTGAGGAGTAGAAGCGGTCCGAGGCGTCCTCGTACGCACCGCCGTTGAGCACCGCGATCAGATCGATCGTGCCGAGGGCCGCCAGCCACGTGGGGTCGGGGAGGACCTCGCCATGGACGCGGAGGCGGGCTATGCCGCCGTCGGGGTGCTGGCAGAGGCGGATGTGTGTGTAGCGGCGGCCGCCGGTGATCTCGAACCCGTTGGCGGCATGGCCGCGTACGGGGGTCGGCGGGACGATCTCCTCCCATTTCACGTCGTCGGCGAGGAGCTCGGAGGGGCTGGGAGCGCCCTCGGCCGACGTCGCCTGGATCGAGACGCGCTGCGGGTAGTTGCCACGGAAGTGGGCCGTGTCGACGACGATGCCACGGATGATGCCGGGGGCGCCGAGGCGGACGAGGGCCCAGTCGTGGTCCTCGGGCGCCGGGAAGGGGTGTGCGGCGTCGGTGCCGCGGCGGCGGCGGGTCTCCCAGCCGTCCATGATCTTGCCCTTGTGCCCGAAGTGCTCGGGGTCGAACACGGCGCGCTCGCGGATCAGCAGGTTCTCGCGCTCGGCGAAGAACTCGTCGTTCGCGGCGATCACGCCCGCACCGAGGCGGCGGTCGGCGAGGTCCACCAGGTCGATGAAGGGGAAGTCGCCGGTCCGGTAGTCGGCGTAGGGGTCGCCTCCGCCGTACGGGGCCGCGTCGTTGGCGTGGGGGTCGTTGTCCGAGGCAGTGGTCTCGCTCGCGTCGAAGGTCATGTGGGTAACTGTCGCGCCGAATGAACCATCAGGTCCATCGAAAGTTTTCGCACAATTTCTTCAGGTCAGCTGAATGTATTCGCGCGGGCCGTGCTGACCTGTTCGAGCGCGGCCAGGACCCGGGCCACCGCCGGGCCCTCCTCCGCCCCCTGCCGTACCGCCGCCACCACATGGCGCCTGGGCAGGTCCGCCTCCAGAACGCGCATCACCACACCCTTGCGGCGTCCCGCCGATGCCATCCGCGGGATCAGGGCGACACCCATGCCCGCCTCGACCATGGCGAGGATCGCGGTCCACCCGGATGCGCTGTGCGCCTGCTCCGGCACGAACCCGGCCGCCTCGCACGCGGCCGTGGTGATCTCCGACCAGGGGCCCGAGCCGCCGAAGATCCACGGTTCGGCGGCGAGGTCGGCCAGCCGGAGCCCTGGGGCGTCCGCGAGCCGGTGACCGGCGGGGAGGGCGACGTCGAGCGGGTCGGTCATCAGGGGGAGGAGGGTGAAGCGGGGGTCGTGGGCGGTCGGCGCGTGCGCGGCGAGGGAGAGCGCGAGGTCGACGTCACCGGCCGACAGGAGTTCGTACGCCTCCGCGGCCTCCGCCTCCCGTACCCGTACCGACGGTCCCGGCCGGTCGGCGGCGCGCAGGAGCCGGACCGCCGGTACGACGAGGGCGGGCACCGCCGTCGAGAAGGCGCCGACCCGCACCTCCCCCGCCTCGCCCCGCAGGTAGCCGGTCAACTCGGCGTCGGCGCGTTCCAGTTGGGCGAAGACCGCATCGGCGTGGCGGAGTACGAGGTGTGCGGCGTCGGTGAGCCGGACGCGGCGGCCCTGTGCTTCCAGCAGGGGTACGCCGAGCTGCTTGGCCAGGTTGGAGAGCTGCTGGGACACCGCGGAGGGGGTCATCAGCAGCGCCTCGGCCGTCGCCGTGACGGTCCCGCGCTCGCTCAGCGTGCGCAGAATCCGGAGCTTCTTGATGTCCCACTCGGTCATGTCCGCACATTATCCGCCGCCGCGGACCCGGCCCTTCCGGCCCCCAGCGCCACTCCGCAGCAGAACTCAATGATGAGTGGCGCGCTCTGCCGGAACGCACAACAGGGCGCCTCGACGTGCCTTACGCACGTCGAGGCGCCCTGGGGCAGCACTCATGGGTCCACGCAGTTCGGGCGCTGCGCAACCGGAGGGTCAGGCCTGCTTCTTGGACTTGTCCAGGAGCATGACCAGGCCCGCGATGATCACGAACAGAGCGATGGGGGCCACGACGTAGAGGCCGATCGTGTCGATCGCGCTGAGGCCGGGGCCCGGGTCGTCACCGTCGTCACGCGTCAGCGCAAGCGCGGGGGACGACATGAGCAGCATCATCAGCGTCGTACCGGCCGCCACGGCGCCGGCGCGCATTGCGTTCTTCTTGTCCACGGTGCAAACGTAGCGAACGCCTAGGAGCGGCGCACGCCCGGGGGTGCCGTACGGGGACGTGGGCGACTGTTCTCGGGGTCGAGGACCTCCATCAGGCGGTGCAGGCGAGGTGATGCGGCAAGCTCCTCCAGGGTGACCGGGTGGCCCTCCGCGTCGGCGATGGGCAGCCGCCAGTTGGGGTACTGGTCCCAGGTGCCCGGCAGGTTCTGCGGGCGGCGGTCGCCGACCGTGTCCGGGAGCCAGATGCCGGCCATGCGGGCGGGGGTGCGCAGCAGGAAGCGGTGGACGGCCCGGACCGCGCCCTCCTCGTCGCCCTCGCCCTCCGGGAACAGTCCGAGTCGGGCGAGCAGGGCGAGCCACTCGGCGGTGTCGGTGGCGGCCTCGGTCCGTTCCTGCTCCAGGGTGCGGGTGAGCAGGCCGAGGCGGTGGCGGAGGGTCACATGGTCGCCGGTCAGCCGGGCGGCGGTGGACGGCAGGTCGTGGGTGGTGGCGGTGGCCAGGCATCCCTCGCGCCAGTCCTGCGGGGGCAGCGGGCGGCCGGCGCCGGCCCAGTCGCGCTCGAACCAGAGCACGGACGTGCCGAGCACTCCGCGCCGGGCGAGTGCTTCGCGTACGCCGGGTTCGACCGTGCCGAGATCCTCCCCTATGACGACCGCGCCGGCCAGGTGCGCCTCCAGGGCGAGGACGGCGAGCATCGCCTCGGCGTCCTGACTGACGTATGTGCCCTCGGTCGGCGGCTTTCCCTCGGGAACCCACCAGAGCCGGAACAGGCCCATGACGTGGTCGATGCGGAGTGCGCCCGCGTGGGCGAGGAGACCGCGGAGCAGTCCGCGGTACGGGGCGTAGCCGGACGCGGCGAGGACGTCGGGGCGCCACGGGGGCAGCCCCCAGTCCTGGCCGCGCGCGTTGAACGCGTCCGGGGGTGCGCCGACCGACATGCCGTGCGCGAAGGCGTCCTGCTGCGCCCAGGCGTCGGCGCCGCCGGGGTGCACGCCGACGGCGAGGTCGTGGACGATGCCGACCGCCATCCCGGCGTCCCGCGCGGCGCTCTGGGCGGCGCCGAGCTGGGTGTCGGTCAGCCAGGCGAGCCGGCAGTGGAAGTCGACCCGGTCGAGGAGCTCGCCGCGGGCGCGGGCGGTCGCCGGGGAGCGGGGGTCGCGCAGCGCGGGCGGCCAGGCGTGCCAGTCGGAGCCGTGCACCTCGGCGAGGGCGCACCACAGGGCGTGGTCCTCCAGGGCCTGCCCCTGCTCGGCGAGGAAGTCGCAGTAGGCGGCGCGGCGGCCGGGGGTCAGCGGGACTTCCGATACGAGTTCGAGAGCCTGGCGCTTGAGTTCCCAGACGGCGTCCCGGTCGATCAGGGCACCCTTGTTCAGGACCGCTTCGCTGAGGGCTTCGGCACTGTGCCGCAGGTCGTCGAGGGCGGCCCGGTCCCGCACGTGCGCGTACTCCGGAATCGACTCGATGTGCAGATGGACGGGGTCGGGGAAGCGGCGCGAGGAGGGGCGGTACGGGGACGGGTCGGTGGGTCTGCCCGGTACAGCGGCGTGCAACGGGTTGACCTGGACGAACCCGGCGCCGAGGGTCCGGCCCGACCAGGCGGCGAGATCGGCGAGGTCGCCGAGGTCGCCCATGCCCCAGGAGCGGCCGGAGAGCAGGGAGTAGAGCTGAACGAGGAAGCCATGGGTGCGCCGGGGCGGCTGGGGCACCCGGGCGGGGGCGACGATCAGAGTGCTGGTGGCGGACCTGCCGCGCTGGGTGCGCACGGTCAACCGGTGCACGCCGAGCGGAGGTTCGGCCCACCAGGCGGGGGTGGCAGTGCTCACCGCGGACACGGCCGGATCCGGCTGTCCGCCCGGCACCCTCATCCGTGGCGGCCGGGGCGATCCGTCCGCTCCATCGGGCTCGATGTCCAGTGTGGTGCCGGGGCGCAGTGCGGTCAGGGCGGACGGCAGGGGCTCCCCGGTCCACACCACGAGCGTCGGCGGGAGCAGCCGGGAGGCGGCCGCCGACTCGGCGGCGGCGAGTGATTCCCGTACCGCTTCGGGTGTGGCGGCGGCCACGCCCAGCGCGGCGAGCACGGTGATCACCGTGTCGTCGGGGACGGTCACCGTGACATCCGCGGACGGGGAGTAGGAGGTGGCGACACCGTGCAGTGCGGCGAGCCGGGACAGGCCCATTCAGACTCCTGGGGACTCCGTGCCCCCCGCGGTGCCGGGGGCGGTCGGCTCGCTGGTCAGCGGGGCGACGACGGCGAGCGGCGGCTCGCTCGTCAAAGGGGTGGCGGCGGCGAGCGGCGGCTCGCTGGTGAGGGGTATGGCGTCGGCATACGCGGGTTCGCCGGTGAGCGGCCCGGGACCCGGTACCTGTTCGGACAGGGCGGAGATCAGAAGCTGCGCGGCAACGGGCATGGCGGCCTCCTGGCCGTGGACAAGTGGACACAGCAGGCCTACCCAGCGGGCGCGACCGCAGACATAGGCGCTACAACAACGACTCCAACGTGCCCTGGGTCACATTCCGTTCCTCAGGCGCCGGTTACCCGTAAACCGTCCGCCATTTTCGGCCATTCGGCGTCATCCCTGTTGTGGTCCGCCGATCACTGACCACACCTCATCCCACCCGCCATATCGGGTATATGCGGCACAACGGCCACACGCATTGACACCCTCGCGCCCGGGTGATGGGCTCGGAGCCCATCGATGGGAGCGAGGGAGTACGGCATGCAGCTCAGGCGCAGAAAGCAGGCGGCGGCCGTCGCGGCCGCCGTGCTCGGGGGACTGCTCTCCACGGGCTCCCCGGCCGCCTTCGCCGCACCCTCGGACCCCGGCTCTCCCACCATTTCGACATCCGACCGTACGGACGACGGCGCGCTGCCCACCGTGTGGCCGCGCCCACAGACCATCAAGGCGTCCGGAGCCGCCGTACCGCTCTCCACCGAGGTGACCCTCCTCGCCGGTGCGCGCACCGATCCGTACGCCCTCGACGCGGCCCGGCAGGTGCTGCGCGACGCGGGGGTACGGACCGTCCACGAGGCGCTGCCGGGCCGCGGGCCGGTCATCCGGCTCGGCGGCGACGACGCCCAGGACGCCCTGCGGGCCCTGCGCGCCCCGGAGCGCGCCGATCTGCCGTCCGGCGGCTACCGGATGGCGGTCGGTACGGTCGCGGGCCGCCCCACCGTCGCCCTGGACGGCCTCGGCGACGACGGCCTCTTCCACGCCGTGCAGACGCTGCGTCAGCTGATCCGGAACGGAAGCGTCGCCGGGGTCACCGTGCGGGACTGGCCCGCCACCGCCGTACGCGGCATGACCGAGGGGTTCTACGGGCATCCGTGGACGCGCGCGGAGCGGCTCGCGCAGATCGACTTCATGGGGCGGACGAAGCAGAACCGGTACCTCTACGCGGCGGGCGACGACCCGTACCGGCAGGCCCGCTGGCGCGATCCGTACCCCGCCGAACGGCGCGCCGACTTCCGGGCACTGGCCGAACGGGCCCGCGCCCGGCATGTGACGCTCGGCTGGGCGGTCTCCCCCGGCCAGGCCATGTGCATGTCCTCGGACAGCGATGTGAAGGCGCTGACGCGGAAGATCGACGCCATGTGGGCGCTGGGCGTGCGCGTCTTCCAGCTGCAGTTCCAGGACGTCAGCTACAGCGAATGGCACTGCGACGACGACCCGGACACCTTCGGCAGCGGACCCGAGGCGGCGGCCAGGGCTCAGGCGCGGGTCGCGAGCAAGGTGGCGCAGCATCTCGCGGACCGGTACCCGGATGCGGAGCCGCTGTCGGTGATGCCGACGGAGTTCTACCAGGACGGGGTCACCGACTACCGCGCGGCTCTCGCGAAGGAGCTGGACGACCGGGTGCAGATCGCCTGGACCGGCGTCGGGGTAGTGCCGAGGACCATCACCGGCGGGGAACTGGCCGGTGCGCGCGCCACGTTCCGGCATCCGCTCGTCACGATGGACAACTACCCGGTCAACGACTACGCACAGGACCGCATCTTCCTCGGCCCGTACACCGGCCGGGACCCGGCGGTCGCGATCGGCTCGGCGGCGCTGCTCGCCAACGCGATGGAGCAGCCGTCCGCGTCCCGCATCCCGCTGTTCACCGCCGCCGACTTCGCCTGGAACCCGAAGGGCTACCGGGCGCAGGAGTCCTGGCAGGCGGCCATGGACGATCTGGCGGGCGGCGACGCCCGCACCCGGGACGCGCTGCGGGCGCTGGCCGGGAACAGCGCGACGTCCGTGCTGGGCGGCGACGAGTCGGCGTATCTGCAGCCGTTGCTCGCCGCGTTCTGGAACTCCCGTACGACGGCGGACGCCACGGCGCGGGCCGACGCGGCACGCGAGCTGCGGGCCGCTTTCACCGTGATGCGGGAGGCCCCGCAGCGGCTGAAGGGCCCGGCGGACGGGCGGCTCGACGACGAAGTGCGGCCCTGGACGGAGCAGTTGGCCCGGTACGGGCGGGCGGGTGAGCTCGCCGTCGATCTGCTGCAGGCCCAGGCGCGCGGCGACGGCGCGACCGCGTGGAAGGCGTCGCTGGCCCTGGAGCCGCTGCGCGCGGCGGTCAGGGCGAGCGGGGCGACGGTCGGCAAGGGGGTGCTCGACCCCTTCCTGGACCGGGTGCGCAAGGAGGCCGACGCCTGGACCGGCGCGGACCGTTCCGCCGGCACGGTGACCACGGCCCCGGGCAGCCATACGGTCCGGCTGAACCGGGCCCGCCCGGTGGAGGCGGTGACCGCGATGACCGTACCCGGCAACGGAGCCGCGGCGGACGCGCGGCTCGAGGCCCATGTGCCGGGCGAGGGCTGGCGCCGCCTCGGCCGGCTGTCGACGTCCGGCTGGACCCAGACCGCGGCCAAGGGCGTGCGGGCCGACGCGATCCGGATCAGCTGGGCGACGGGTGCCGCCGTGACCGCCCCCGGCGTGAGCGCGGGCACGCTGCCACCGGCGGTATCCGGAACCGTCCCCGAAGCCCCGCAGGTACGCGCCCTCGTGCCGTGGTTCGGCGACGAGCCCGCTGCCGGGCTCGATCTCGTACGCGGCGAGACGGACGCCGAGATCGGTGGCCGGCCGCAGCGGGTTGCGGCGCGGCTCGCCGCCCGCCGCCCCGCCGAGGTGCGCGGCGCGCTCACCGTGAAGGCGCCCCGGGGCATCGAGGTGAGCATCCCGAAACAGACGACGGTGCCGCGCGGGTCACGTACCGACGTCCCCGTGGAGATCACCGTCCCGGCGGACACCCCTGCCGGTGAGTACGAGGTGCCGATCAGCTTCGGCGGCGAGGAGAGCACCCTCACCGTGCGGGCCTACCCGCGGACCGCCGGGCCCGATCTGGCGCGTACGGCCACCGCCTCCTCGTCCGGCGACGAGACCCCGGACTTCCCGGCGGCCGCCGCGTCGGACGGCGATCCGGCCACCCGCTGGTCGTCCCCGGCCGAGGACGGCGCCTGGTGGCAGGCGGAACTGGCGGAGCCCGCCAGGATCGGGCAGGTGGTGCTGCGGTGGCAGGACGCGTACGCCTCCCGCTACCGCATACAGGTCTCCGCGGACGGCCGCAGCTGGCGTACGGCGGCGACCGTCCGGGACGGCAAGGGCGGGCTGGAGTCCGTCCGCATGGACGCGAAGGACACCCGCTTCCTCAGGGTCCAGGGCGACGCCCGGGGCACCGAGTTCGGCTACTCGCTCTGGTCGGTGGAGGCGTACGCCGTCGAGGACAGCCCTTAGGGCTGCCCCGGGGACGACAAAGGCCCGGGTCCTCAGGCTGAGATGCCATCGATCCGGGCCATCGCGTCGTCCGCGCCGAAGGGTTGCAAGTACGGCAGCCAGCGCGGGTCCCGGTGTCCCGTCCCGATGATCCGCCAGGCGAGTCCCGTCGGCGGGGCGGGCTGCTGGTGCAGCCGCCAGCCGAGCTCCGGCAGATGGCGGTCGGCCTTGACGTGGTTGCAGCGGCGGCAGGCCGCCACCACGTTGTCCCAGGCGTGCTGTCCGCCTCGGCTGCGGGGGATGACATGGTCGACGCTGGTCGCGGCGGCACCGCAGTACATGCAGCGCCCGCCGTCCCTGGCGAAGAGCGCCCGGCGGGTCAGTGGAACGGGCCCCCGGTAGGGAACCCGTACGAACCGCTTCAGGCGGACGACGCTCGGGGCTGGGATGGCGCGGGTGGCGCTGTGCATGAGGGCGCCTGACTCCTCAAGGCAGATGGCCTTGTTCTCCAGGACGAGGACGAGCGCGCGGCGGAGCGGTACGACGCCGAGCGGCTCGTACGACGCGTTGAGAACCAGGACATGCGGCACGGTGGATGCCTCCTTGTACGCCGGCGGCGCGTGGCTCGCGCCGGGACGATCCGATCTCAGTCTCTCCTCATGCCTGGTCAATCCGCCACCACGTGCGGGTAACGGGCCGGAAGGATTTTCCCGGGTCCCTGCCGTCCGCACGGCCCAAAAGCGCCGGAACAGGTGCGCAAGAGGCCGTTGCCGGAGCGGTCCCGGGATCGATGTGTGATCGGCCACAATCGGCCTCGCACCCCGTTCCCGGAACCGGCTGCCCCTTCCATATGCCCAGGTGAAACGTGCCTCTCCCCTCCGTCACGGCAACGGAGCACTCCCGATACCCCGTTAGTGTGGTTGGTCAGCCCACGTCCATCTGGAGGTTCCGCCGTGTCCCTGTCCGTCCTGTTGGCCGCAGCCCCGTCACCCGAGCCCGGCGGCTCGCTGGACGAAGCCGCCAAGCAGGCCGGCAACGCTGCGGGCTGGGTGGAGGAGAACTGGTCCACCTGGCTGAACACCGGTCTGCGGATCCTCCTCATCGCGGTCATCGCGGTCATGTTGCGCATCGCGATACGCCGTGCTCTGACCAAGCTCATCGAGCGGATGAACCGCAGCGCCCAGGCTGTCGAGGGCACCGCTCTCGGCGGCCTGCTGGTCAATGTGGAACGCCGCCGTCAGCGCTCCGAGGCCATCGGGTCCGTACTCCGTTCGGTCGCTTCGTTCCTGATCCTCGGTACGGCCGCCCTGATGATCCTGGGTGCCTTCCAGATCGATCTGGCGCCGCTGCTCGCCTCCGCCGGTGTCGCCGGTGTGGCGCTCGGTTTCGGTGCGCGCAACCTCGTCACCGACTTCCTCTCCGGTGTCTTCATGATCCTTGAGGACCAGTACGGCGTCGGGGACACCATCGACGCGGGCGTTGCCTCCGGTGAGGTCATCGAGGTCGGTCTGCGGGTCACCAAGCTGCGCGGTGACAACGGTGAGATCTGGTACGTCCGCAACGGCGAGGTGAAGCGGATCGGCAACCTCAGCCAGGGCTGGTCGACCGCCGGGGTGGATGTGCAGGTACGCCCCACGGAGGACCTCGACCGGGTACGTACGGTGATCACCGAGGCCGCCGGGCTGATGGCCAAGGAGGACCCGTGGAACGAGCGCCTGTGGGGTCCGGTGGAGATCCTCGGGCTGGACTCCGTGCTCCTGGACTCGATGACGGTCCGGGTGACGGCGAAGACGATGCCGGGCAAGGCGCTGGCTGTGGAGCGCGAGCTGCGCTGGCGGATCAAGCTGGCCTTCGACGAGGCGGGCATCCGGATGGTCGGCGGCGTCCCGGCCCAGGCGGACGAGCCGTCGGCGGCGGACCCGACCGCCGGGATGGCCGCACCGTCCGCCTACGCGTCGGCGACGTCGCCGCAGTCGCTGGCCGCGACGCCCATCCCGCCGTCGAACCTGGCCAAGTAGCACCGCGGATCCATGGGCGTCCCGCCCGGCCCTCAGGGGCCGTGCGGGGCGCCCTTCGGCGTGAAAGCGGGGCGCCCTTCGGTGTGAAAACGGGGTGGAGCAGCAGGGGTGCAGCAGTTGACGCCGAGACGGGTGCCGGCTCCTGCCGAACCCCGCGAAAGCGGGTGCGCTTCGGCCTGAAGCGCCTTGTACGGCCCCCCGGATAACGCTTTGGTTGCCACCGGCGCTCTGCCCATTGACGCGTCGGTGACGTGCGCCATACCGTCCTCTCACCGAATAGGAAACTTTCCTAACAGAGGGCAGGTGCAGCACGCATGGCCGGAACGACACCGGGAACCCCCCGCGTCCTGCGGGCCATGAACGACCGGGCCGCCCTCGATCTGCTGTTGGAACACGGCCCTCTCTCCCGGACCAGGATCGGGAAGCTGACGGGCCTCTCCAAGCCCACCGCCTCGCAGCTGCTGGCCCGTCTGGAGGCGGCCGGTCTGGTCGTCGCCACCGGCACCGTCGCGGGACGGCCCGGCCCCAATGCCCAGCTGTACGCGGTGAACGCCCGTGCCGCCCATGTCGCCGGTCTCGATGTGAACGCCCACCGGATCGTCGCCGCCGTCGCCGATGTGACCGGCGAGACGGTCGGCGAGTTCGAGCTGCGCACCCCCGGGCGGCGTGCCGACAGTGTGGTGCGGCAGGTGGCGGACGCACTGGACGGCGCGGTCAAGGACGCCGGGCTGACCCGCGCAGACGTGCACCGTGTCGTCATCGGCACGCCGGGTGCCTTCGACCCCGGTACCGGGCGGCTGCGGTACGCCTCCCACCTGCCCGGCTGGCACTCCCCCACCCTGCTCGACGAGCTGGCCGCCTTCCTGCCGATGCCGGTCGAGTACGAGAACGACGTGAACCTCGTCGCGGTGGCCGAGCAGCGGCTCGGCGCGGCCCGCGGCCACGACGACTTCGTCCTGCTGTGGAACGAGGAGGGGCTCGGCGCCGCCCTGGTCATCGGCGGGCGGCTGCACCGCGGCTTCACCGGCGGCGCCGGTGAGGTCGGTTTCCTGCCGGTGCCCGGTGTCCCGCTGGTCCGTCAGGTCACCAAGGCGAACTCGGGCGGCTTCCAGGAGCTGGCGGGCGCCCAGGTGCTGTCCCGGCTGGCCGGTGAGCTCGGCATCAACGACGAGCTGACCCGCGCCACTGGTACCCATCACGAGGTCGCGGCAGACCTGATCACCCGGGCCGCCGCGGCCGCGGAGCAGGGCGAGGACGGCCCGTATGCCCGGCTCCTCGATCTGTTCGCCACCGGCCTCGCGACCGGTCTGGCCTCCATGGTCGCCGTACTCGACCCCGAACTCGTGGTGCTCTCCGGCGAGTTGATCGCCTCCGGCGGGGAACCGCTGCGCGCCCGGGTGCAAGGGGAGCTCGCCGAACTGGCGGCCTCCCGGCCCCGGCTGATCACCGGTGACGTCACGCACAGGCCCGTACTGCGCGGGGCGCTGGAGAGCGCCCTCGCCACCACCCGCGACGAAGTCTTCGACACGTCGCGCTGACCCGCCCGCCCTTCGCACGTCCGTCCCTTCCCTGCCTCAACCCTTCACCGGGAGACACCGCCATGTCTTCAGTTACGGCCTGGAATCCTTCAAGCGCGCACACCACACCGACTGGAACCTGACCATGGCCGCGACCGTACTGGTCATGGCCCCCGTGACCCTCGTCTTCTTCTTCGCTCAAAAGGCATTTGTCGAGGGCGTCACACTGACCGGAGTAAAGGGCTGACCTATGAAGCTCGCAGTAGTTGGTGGCGGGTCCACCTACACACCTGAACTGATCGACGGCTTCGCCCGGCTGCGGGACACGCTGCCCGTCGAGGAGCTCGTGCTCGTCGACCCGGCGGCCGACCGTCTCCACCTCGTCGGCGGTCTCGCCCGGCGGATCTTCGCCAAGCAGGGACACCCGGGGCGGATCGTCACCACCTCGGACATCGACGCGGGCGTCGCCGACGCCGACGCGGTCCTGCTGCAGCTGCGCGTGGGCGGCCAGGCCGCCCGCAACCAGGACGAGACATGGCCGCTGGAGTGCGGCTGCATCGGCCAGGAGACCACCGGGGCCGGCGGCCTCGCCAAGGCGCTGCGCACCGTCCCGGTCGTCCTCGACATCGCCGAGCGGGTCCGTCGCACCAACCCCGACGCGTGGATCATCGACTTCACCAATCCGGTCGGGATCGTGACCCGGGCGCTGCTCCAGGCCGGCCACAAGGCCGTCGGTCTGTGCAACGTGGCGATCGGCCTCCAGCGGAAATTCGCCAGGCTGCTCGACGTCACCCCCGGTGAGGTGCACCTCGACCATGTCGGGCTCAACCACCTGACGTGGGAGCTCGGGGTGCGGCTCGGCGGCCCTGACGGCGAGAACGTCCTGCCGAAGCTGCTCGCCGAGCACGGCGACGCGATCGCCGGCGATCTGCGCATGCCCCGGGCGATCGTCGACCGGCTCGGCGTCGTCCCCTCCTACTATCTGCGGTACTTCTACGCCCACGACGAGGTCGTGCGGGAGCTCGGCACCAAGCCGTCCCGGGCGGCGGAGGTCGCCGCGATGGAGAAGGAACTCCTCGCCATGTACGGGGACCCGGCGCTGGACGAGAAGCCCACGCTGCTCGCCAAGCGCGGCGGCGCGTTCTACTCGGAGGCGGCCGTGGACCTGGCGTCCTCGCTGCTGGGCTCGGGCGGCTCGGCGGTGCAGGTCGTCAATACGTACAACAAGGGGACGCTGCCGTTCCTGCCGGACGACGCGGTGATCGAGGTGCAGGCCCGGGTCGACGGCACAGGGGCGACGCCGCTCGCCGTTCCGGAGCTGGACCCGCTGTACGCGGGGCTGATCGCCAACGTGACGGCGTACGAGGACCTCGCCCTGGAAGCGGCGCTGCGCGGCCGCCGGGCCACCGGGCGGGCGGGTGGGAGAGACGCGGTGTTCAAGGCGCTGCTCGCCCACCCCCTGATCGGCCAGTTCGAGTACGCCGAGGCGCTCACCGACAAGCTGATCGCGCACAACCGGGAGCACCTCGCGTGGGCGTGAACGCTGCGGTCCTCGCCATCGACGCGGGGAACAGCAAGACCGATGTGGCCCTGATCGGACCGGACGGAACGCTGCTGAGCTCGGTGCGCGGAGGCGGCTTCCAGCCGCCGGCCGTCGGCATCGATGTGGCCGTGGACGTCCTGGCCTCGGCAATCGGCGAGGCGCTGGCGAAAGCGCGGGCGTACAACGAGCCGGTGGACTCCGTCGCGCATGTGTCGGCGTGTCTGGCCAATGCCGATCTCCCGGTCGAGGAGCAGGCGCTCGCCGCGGCGCTGCGGGCCCGTGACTGGGGTCGCACGGTGGAGGTCCGCAACGACACGTTCGCGATACTGCGCGCCGGGGTCGACGAGCCCCGGGGCGTGGCCGTCGTCTGCGGTGCGGGGATCAACTGTGTCGGCATGGTGCCGGACGGGCGGACCGCGCGCTTCCCCGCCGTCGGCCGGATCTCCGGTGACTGGGGCGGCGGTGCGGGGCTCGCCGAGGAGGCCATGTGGTTCGCCTCGCGGGCCGAGGACGGGCGCGGCGAACCGACCGAACTGGCGCGCACCCTGCCCGCGCACTTCGGGCTCGACTCGATGTACGCGCTGATCGCGGCGCTGCATCTGGGGCACATCGAGTTCGAGCGGCGGCACGAGCTGACGCCGGTGCTGTTCGCGACCGGTGCGGCCGGGGACCCGGTGGCGCGCGGTCTCGTGCACCGGCTGGCGGAGGAGGTCGTCGCGATGGCGTCGGTCGCGCTGACCCGCCTCGGGCTGCTGGACGAGGAGGCACCGGTGGTCCTGGGCGGCAGCGTGCTGGCGGCGCGCCACCCGCAGCTGGACGACCGGATCGCCGAACTCCTCGCGGCACGCGCCCCGAAGGCGGTGGTCCGGGTCGTGCGGGAGCCGCCGGTGCTGGGCGCCGGACTGCTGGGTCTTGACCACATGGGGGCTGCGCCGGAGGTGCACAGCAGGCTGCGTGCACAGTACGGCTGACACCTCGGCAGACGGGCACTGAAGGGGCGTCCTGCGGCGATCACGCCGCAGGACGCCCCTTGCGTACGGGAACCGATCAGTTGTCCCGAACGTGTTCATGGGTGGGGAGATCGGTCCGCTTCGGGGATTGCTCCGCCGATTCGTCTTGATCGGCGGCGCCTGCCTTGATCGAATGCGTGGTGCATCCGTGGATCGATGCACGATCCAGGCGTTCCTGGTGTGGATGTCGGTCCCTGCGGCCATACTTCTGGCCGGGTGCCAGTCCCCTGATCGGCCGGGGGAATGGCACCGTCAGCGACCGAGGGGGAGGTCACGTGACATACCCGCCGAATGTGCGCACGGCGCCGGACCACGTGCCGGCCCAGCCGCCCGTGCCCGCTTCCGTGCCCGCGCCGCGGCGCGGCACCTGGTCCGAGCCGGCGGCGCGGCTGCGCGCCGCGGCGACGACCGAACCGGGCAGGCTCCAGATCATCGGTGCCGTACTGGCGGCGCTCGTCGTCGCGTTCGGAGCCGTGACGGCGATCGAGGTCTCCGACCGGGCGGACGCCGTCGACGACGTGGTGAGCCGCAGTCAGCCGCTGAGCGCCGAGGCGGCTAACATCTACCGCTCGCTGGCCGATGCCGACACCGCGGCGGCCAGCGGATTCCTGGCGGGGGCGCAGGAACCGCGCGATGTCCGCGAGCGGTACGAGAAGGACATCAAGGACGCGTCCCGGCTGCTGGTGAAGGCGGCGTCCGCCACGGACGCCGCGTCGCCGTCCGGCCAGGAGATCGCCACGCTCAACCAGGAACTCCCCCGGTACACCGGCCTGATCGAGCGGGCACACGCCAACAACCGGCAGGGACTGCCGCTCGGCGGCGCCTACCTCCGGTACGCGAACCAGAAGATGTCCAAGGAGCTACTCCCCGCCGCCGAGCGGCTCTACACGGCGGAGACCGGACGGCTCGACCAGGACTACGACTCCGCCCGAGCCTGGCCGTTCTTCTCGCTGGGTCTCGGTGTCGTCGCGCTGGGCGGGCTGTTCTGGGCGCAGCGGCGCAACTACCGCAGGACGAACCGGGTCTTCAATCACGGGCTGCTCGCGGCGACCGCCGCGTCCACCGTGCTGGTGCTGTGGCTGGCCGTGGGACACACGGTCGCACGCACCGAACTGCAGGACGCCGATGTGCACGGGCAGCAGTCGCTCGATGTGCTCAACCAGGCACGGATCAACTCGCTGAAGGCACGCGCCAATGAGCTCCTGACCGTGGTAGCCCGCGGCGCGGTGCTCACCGCCGACGGCAGGAACGACAAGTACGAGACCGACTACACCACGGGCATGAAGGCCCTCGGCGATGAGCTGGGGACGGCCAGGAAGCTCGCCGACGACTCCCAGGGGAGCGGGCCGGTGGCGAACGCCATCAGCGGTGTCTCCGAGTGGCAGACCCGCCACCGGACCGCCCGCAAGACCGATGACAGCGGCGACTACGAGGGCGCGCTGAAGCAGATCATCGGGGCGAAGGACTCCACCGGGGCGTCCTTCAACCGGGTGGACGACGCACTGGAGCAGGCACTCGCTCATGAGCAGGGTGAGTTCACCCGGGCCGCGAAGGACGGGCGCGGGGCGCTCGGCGGGCTGCCGGTCGGGGCGGCGGCTCTCGCCGCGCTCGCCGCGGTCGCCGCGATCACCGGGGTCAACCGCAGGCTGTCGGAGTACCGGTGAGAGGGGGAACGATGACCAGGACTGGTTCCGCCCGGGCCGGACTGCGGGGCTGGGGCGGGGTGACGGGGATGGCCGTGGCCTGCGCGGTGACGGCCTCGCTCACCCTGCTGCCTCTCTCGCACGGGGGCGCCGGCTCCTTCGGCGTCGGTGTCTCCGGGCCGGGTACGGCGACGGCGGTGCCCGCCCGGGCCGGCGACTGCAAGGACCCGGAGGCGAGCCTGCAGCCGTCGAGCGCCGACGGGCCGAGCATCGCGAAGATCAAGGCGCGCGGGAAGCTGATCGCCGGGGTCGACCAGAACAGCTTCCGCTGGGGCTACCGCAATCCGGAGACGGGCAGGCTCGAAGGCTTCGACATCGATCTGGTGCGGGCCATCGCGCAGGACATCCTGGGCGACCCCGACAAGGTGATCTTCCGGGCGATCCCCACCAACCAGCGCATCGCCGCCCTGGAGAACGACAAGGTCGACGTCGTCGTGCGAACGATGACGATCAACTGCAGCCGGCTCGACCAGGTTTCCTTCTCCACCGCCTACTTCCAGGCCGGGCAGCAGGTCCTCGCACCGAAGGACTCGCCGATCACGGGATACGACAAGTCCCTGGCCGGCAAGCGGGTCTGCACCGCGGAGGGCTCCACGGCGTACGAGGCGCTGGAGAAACAGTCCTTCGGCGCCGTCTTCAAGGACGAGCACGACGGCACGGAGGCGGACGAGGACCGGCTCACCGTCCCCAACCAGCTGGACTGCCTGGTCCGGCTGCAGCTGGGCGAGGTCGACGCGGTGGTCACGGACAACGCGCTGGCGGCGGGCCAGGCCGCCCAGGATCCGGCCGTCGTCCTCAAGGGCGACAAGCCGTTCACCACCGAGTACTACGGCGTGGCCACGAAGCACGGCGCGAACGACCTGGTGGCCCGGGTCAACCAGGTGCTGGTCGACTACCGCAAGGGTGGTGTGGACAGCCCCTGGATGGTGTCGTACCGGAAGTGGCTGGCGACCGGGCTGCCCGGTATAACGGCGCCGCCTGCGCCCAAGTACCGGAGCAATTAGTCCTTGATCCCGCCGGGTCCGCCCGGCGGGGAGAGCGAAGAGGTGATCGATGGGCGTCGCGGGCCCCTTCCCCGGCTATGCGGGGAGGTCCTCCGGCCCGGTCATGGACCGGGACGAGGCGGACCGTGCGCTGGCCCGGCTCGGCGCGGAGCACGAGGCGATCGAGACCTCGCTCCTCGCCCTGCAGGACCATGCGGGCCGCCGGCTCCTGGAGGGCGCCGATCTGACCGGTGTCACCAAGGAGCGCTGGGCCGCCACCGAGCAGTTGATCACGCTGCTGTGGGCATATTTCGACGCCTATGCCGGGGCGATCGGCGCGGCACGTGAAATACGGGCCAGGCGTCGTTATCCCAACCGTGAGGACCTGCTGGCGCTGACCGAACTTCTGCGCGGCCAGGGCGTCACGGTGGCGTCCACCGCCACCCGGCCCGATCCGTCGATCACCGGTCCGGCCAGGCTCTCCGAGCGGTTCACGCTGGAGGAGCTGGTCGCCCGGATGAACGAGCTGTACGCGCGCTCGCTGGACATGGTCGTCGCCTCCGACTCCGTATGGTCCGCGCTGCCCGCCCGGATAGATCTGCTCGCCGCCGAGCTGCACCGGACGCGTTCGCTGGCACACTCCGTCGGTGTGCGTCCCGGGGAGCACCCGGCGGGCGACGACCTGGAGTCGATCACCCATGAGCTGGCCACGCTGCGGGTCCAGGTGATCTCCGACCCGCTGGCGTTCTGGCTGCCGGGCCCCGGCAGCGCGGCGCCCGGCGGCGGACGTCCGGACACGACGCGCTACGACCGGGCGGCCCGCGCGCTGGACGACGTGCGGCGGGAGATCGAGGCGGTGCTCGCGGTCCGCCAGGACGCCGAGCAGCGCCTGGTACACCTGCGCGACGTGCTCTCCCGTGCGGACCGCACGCTGGCCGAGGCCCGGTCGGCGCGCGGCGAGGTGCTGGCGAAGATCGCCGCGTCCGAGGTGCCCGCGGTCAGCGGTCCGCCGACCGCGCTGCAGGAGCGGCTGGCCGCCGCGTCGGAGTACCGCAGGCACGCCCAGTGGCACCGGCTCTCCCCGCTGCTGGAGTCGCTGGAGCGGGAGGCGGAGGACGAACTGCTGCGGGCCCGCGAGTCGCTGTCGGCGGTCACCGCGCCGCTGGCGGTCCGGGCGGAGCTGCGTGGCCGGCTGGACGCGTTCAAGGCGAAGGTCGCCCGGCACGGGCTGGCGGAGGACCCGGTGCTGATCGAGCGGTACGACGCGGCGCGCCGGATGCTGTGGAGCGCCCCGTGCGATCTGCGGGTCGCGGGGCAGGCGGTGCTGCGCTATCAGGAGGCGGTGGCGGAACTGCTGGACGTCCGGCGGTCGTCCGCACCGGAGGACCGGCGATGAGTACACCTAGGTCCTGTCCGGTCGATCTTCGTGGATCAGCCTGCGGCGTCCGGTGCGGTGCATCGCAAGGCGGAGGATCGTCCTCGTACTGGGCGTACTCGGTCGACTCCGACAACGCGGCGAGGTGCCGTGCCGGACGTCGCGGGCCCACGAAAATCGGCCGGACAGGGCCTGGGCGTGCGTGCAAGGTGAACGGGCCGCTGCGGCGGCGGGGCGAACAGGGGGACCGATCATGAGTACGCAGTGCCAGCGCCCCGCGTGCGAAGGCGATTACGAGGACATGGGCGGCGGTGAGCTGTACTGCGACACCTGCGGTCTGGCCCCGGTCGTCTCGCCCATGGGGTCTCCCCTGTTCGAGCGCAGCCGAGAACTCGGGGATGGGATGGTGAGCTCGCCGCCCACCGGTATCGCGGTCGGCAAGGGGGGCAACAGCAGTTCGGCGCGGAGCAGTTCACGGGCATCGTCGCGCTCCTCGTCCCGCTCGTCGACCTCGCGGCGTTCGGTCTCGGGGCGGCTCTCCCGGTCCCTGTCGGGGACCTCCACGGCCCGCTCGGTGTCGGTGCGTTCCTCCGGCGCGTCGTCGGGCGCTTCCGGGCGCAACCGGCTGGGCGCTGGCCTGGTGCAGGTGCCGGACGTGCCGCGGCCCGACCCGCGTTCCGCGGTGATGGAGAACCCGGAGGTGCCGGAGCGGAAGCGGTTCTGTTCGCGCTCCGACTGCGGGGCCCCGGTGGGACGGTCGCGCGGCGAACGGACGGGACGAACCGAGGGGTTCTGCACCAAGTGCGGCCACCCGTACTCCTTCGTACCGAAGCTGCAGGGTGGCGACATCGTGCACGGCCAGTACGAGGTGGCGGGCTGTCTGGCGCACGGCGGGCTCGGCTGGGTCTATCTCGCGGTGGACCGTGCGGTCTCGGACCGCTGGGTGGTCCTCAAGGGGCTGCTGGACACCGGCGACCAGGACGCCATGGCGGCCGCGATCTCGGAGCGCCGCTTCCTCGCCGAGATCGAGCACTCCAACATCGTCCGGATCTACAACTTCGTCGAGCACCTCGACCAGCGGACCGGTTCGCTCGACGGCTACATCGTGATGGAGTACGTGGGCGGCAAGGCGCTCAAGGAGATCGCGAACGAGCGCCGCACCCCGGCCGGGAAGCGGGATCCGCTGCCCGTCGAGCAGGCGTGCGCGTACGGCATCGAGGCGCTGGAGGCGCTCGGTCATCTGCACAGCCGCAATCTGCTGTACTGCGACTTCAAAGTCGACAACGCGATCCAGACCGAGGACCAGCTGAAGCTGATCGACATGGGCGCGGTGCGCAGGATGGACGACGAGGAGTCGGCCATCTACGGCACGGTGGGGTATCAGGCGCCGGAGGTCGCGGAGGTCGGACCGTCTGTCGCCTCCGATCTGTACACGGTGGCGCGGACGCTCGCGGTGCTCACCTTCGACTTCCAGGGGTACACGAACGTCTTCGTGGACTCGCTGCCGGACCCGGACAACATCGAGGTGTTCCGGACGTACGAGTCGTTCTACCGGCTCCTGGTCCGGGCCACGGACCCGGATCCGGCGCGGCGGTTCGCCTCGGCGTCGGAAATGGCGGAGCAGCTGACGGGGGTGTTGCGGGAGGTCGTGGCGTTGCAGACGGGGCGTCCGCGGCCGGCCCTGTCGACGCTGTTCGGTACGGAACTACGGGTCACGGACACGCAGTTGTTCGCCGAGCTGACGGGCGATGTGTCGCGGCTCGGGGTACGGGCGGAGCCGGCCGGGCGGCGGAAGGGGAAGGGGGCGGGTGGATCCGGGGTTGTCGCAGCGGCTCCGGCCGCCGAAGTTCCCGCTGCGCCGGGGGCGGTGGGGCACGCGGCGCCGGGTGTGCCGGGGCAGCGGGCTCCGGGGGCTGCCCTGCTGTCGGCGCCTCCCACGCATGTCCGGGGCGGTGACGGAACCCCGGCCGCTCTCCCGTACGCGCAGACCCGGGCGGCCGTTCCGGCGCCGCGGCCTGCGCCCGCCGACCCGGGCACGCTCCCGGGGACGTACGCCTCGGCCGGCCCCCGGCTGGCCGGGCTCGATGCACGGGCCACCTCGCTCGCACTGCCCGTTCCCCGGGTCGACGCGAACGACCAGAATGCGGGATTCCTCGCCGGCGTGATGACGTCCGCACCCTCCGAACTGATCGCCGCACTGCAGGCGGTTCCCGCCGCCTCGCTGGAGACCCGGCTGCGCGAGCTGCGCGCCCGCCTGGAGCTGAACGAACCCGGTGCCGCCGTCCAGACGCTGACAGGTCTGGAGGCGCTGCACGCGGACGACTGGCGGGTCGTCTGGTACCGCGGGATCACCTCGCTGGTGACTGGGGACAACGCGGCTGCGGCGCTGTCGTTCGACGCGGTCTACGACGCGTTCCCCGGTGAACCCGCGCCCAAGCTGGCGCTGGGCATCTGCGCGGAGGTCCTCGGCCAGCTGGACAACGCCGCCGAGTACTACCACCTGGTGTGGACGACCGATCCGAGCTTCGTCAGCGCCGCGTTCGGTCTGGCCCGGGTGCAGATCGCCGCCGGGGACCGGGCCGGGGCCGTACGGACGCTGGAGTCCGTGCCCGAGGCGTCGATCCACTACACGGCGGCCCGGGTTGCCGCCGTGCGGGCCCGGCTGCGCGAGCGCGCCCCGCACGAGCCGCTGATCGCCGATCTGACGGCGGCCGCCGACCAGGTGGCCGGGCTGCAGAGTTTCGGGCTGGACGCGGTGCGCCGCGAGCAGTTGTCGACGGAGGTGCTGGGGACGGCGCTGGACTGGGTACTCTCCGGGAGTCCCACGGCCCAGCCGCCCGCTCCGCAGTCGCCGTCGCAGTCGCACGGCCCTGCCGGGCCGAGAATGCTGCTCGGCAGTGAGTTGGACGAACGCGGCCTGCGTTTCGGCCTGGAGCGTTCGTACCGGATGCTCGCCCGGCTTGCACAGCGCGGCGACGAGAGGATCGAACTGGTGGAGCGGGCCAACCGTTTCCGCCCCCGGACGTGGGTGTGAAGATGTCGCGGATGCACCAGGAGACCGCCTTGTCGAGGTGTCCCAACTGCGAGGAGCCGCTGGAATCGGACGACCTGTTCTGCGGCGCGTGCGGGTACGACCTGTCGGTCGTCCCCGCGCCGCCGGAGGACCGCCCGACCATTGCGATCACCGTGCCGGTGACCGGTGCGCCCGTGACCGGTGCGCAAGGGACCGGTGCGCCGGTGGCCGGTCCTGGCGGGCACACCGCGGCGGCCTCCGGTTCGGTGGAGTGGCCGGCCGCGTCCGCCGCCGACCGGTCCGGACCGCCCGCCCCGGCCGGTCCGCCCGCCGGAGTCCGTTTCGACCGGCGGGGCGGGTCGGGCGACTTCGAACTGGCCGCGCCCGCGGCACCCGTCGCTCCCGATCCCCGTACCACCGGCGCCGCCTCGGAGCAGGAACGCACGGCGGGCACCAAGCTGTGCGTGGCCTGCCGCGCCGGTCATGTCGACACCGACGGCTACTGCGAGAACTGCGGCCATGCCCAGCCCCGCGAGCGTGACCACATGGAGCAGGAGCTCGGTTCGGTGGCAGCCGTCAGCGATCGCGGTCTGCGCCATCACCGCAACGAGGACTCGTTCGCGGTGTCGACGACCGCCCTGCCGGACGGCTCCCCGGCCGTCGTCGCGATCGTCTGCGACGGCGTCTCCTCGGCGAGCCGCCCCGACGAGGCCTCGGCCGCCGCCGCGACGGCGGCCAACGAGGCGCTGCTGGAGTCGCTGCCGCGCGGCGCCCACCCGCAGCAGGCGATGCACGACGCGATCGTCGCGGCGGCCGAGTCGGTCAACGCGCTGGCCCACGACGACGGCCGGGCCATGGAGCACGATCCGCACCACCACACGAACGCCCCGGCGTGCACCCTCGTCGGCGCGATCAGCGCCGGTGGACTCCTGGTCGTCGGCTGGGTCGGCGACAGCCGCGTCTACTGGGTGCCGGACGACCGCGCTCACCCGCCTGCACGCCTCACCGAGGACGACTCCTGGGCCGCGCAGATGGTGGCGGCGGGCCTGATGAACGAGGCGGAGGCGTACGCGGACGAGCGCGCCCACGCCATCACGGGCTGGCTCGGCGCCGATGCGTACGAACTGGAGCCGCACACCGCGTCGTTCAAACCGGACCGGCCGGGTCTGGTCGTGGTGTGCACGGACGGGCTGTGGAACTACGCGGAATCGGCGGCCGAGATGGCCGCCGCGGTACCCGCGGATGCGCACGAACGACCGTTGCACGGCGCCCAGGTCCTGGTGGGTCACGCACTGGACGGCGGGGGCCACGACAACGTAACAGTGGCTCTGCTGCCGTTCGCCGTGCCGTCACCAGGGGCAGGGTCGGTCTAAGGCCCCACGTCCGGTACTGCCCGCTCTCTTGTCCGCTGCGACCTTTGCCAGCTCTGCCACCTCTGCCAGGAGCCGATCAGATGGCCAACTTCTCCAAGTCCCACGTGCCGCAGTTCTCCGTCGAGGTGTATCAGAACGAATATCTGCCGGAGGGCGGCCGCGAGGTCAACGCGATCGTCACGGTCACCTCGACCGGCGGCGGCACCACCGGTGGCGTCCCGCTGACCGGGGCGGCTCTCTCGCCCGCGCAGGTGCCGGGCCAGCGGCCGAAAGCCGCCGTGGTGATCATGGTGGACTGCTCCGGTTCGATGGACTATCCGCCGACGAAGATGCGCAACGCCCGTGATGCGACGGCCGCGGCCATCGACACCCTGCGCGACGGCACCTCGTTCGCCGTGGTCGGCGGTACGCACATCGCCAAGGAGGTCTATCCGGGCAACGGCCGCCTCGCTGTGGCCAACGCGCAGACCCGCGCCCAGGCGAAGGAGGCGCTTCGCCGGCTCAGCGCGGGCGGCGGTACGGCGATCGGCACCTGGCTGCGGCTGACCGACCGGCTGCTCGGTGCCGCCGACGTGGACATCCGGCACGGCATCCTCCTCACCGACGGCCGCAACGAACACGAGTCACCGGAGGACCTGCGGGCCGCGCTCGACGCGTGTGCGGGCCGCTTCACCTGTGACGCCCGTGGTGTCGGAACCGACTGGGAGGTGAAAGAGGTCACAGCCATAGCCTCGGCGCTGCTCGGCACGGCCGACATCGTCGCCGACCCGGCGGGGCTCGCCGCGGACTTCACGCAGATGATGGAGAACGCGATGGGCAAGGAGGTCGCGGACGTGGCGCTGCGCCTGTGGACGCCCGTCGGGGTCGAGATCAAGTTCGTGAAGCAGGTCGCGCCGGCGGTCGCCGAACTGACCGGCCGCCGCACCGAGGCGAACCCGCGCGCCGGGGACTACCCGACCGGTTCCTGGGGCGACGAGTCCCGCGACTATCACGTGTGTGTGCAGGTGCCGGAGGCCGGGATCGGGCAGGAGATGCTCGCCGCCCGCGTCTCGCTGATCCTCCCCGATCCGTCTGGCGCGGCGGCCCCGCAGGTCCTCTCGCAGGGGCTGGTACGGGCGGTGTGGACGGACGACATGGTGGCATCCACCTCGATCAATCCGCAGGTCGCGCACTACACCGGCCAGGCGGAACTGGCACAAGTCATCCAGCAGGGGCTCGATGCGCGCAAGTCGGGAGACTTCGACGGAGCGACGGCGAAACTCGGCCGTGCGGTGCAGCTGGCATCGGCGTCCGGGAACGAGGACACTGCGAAACTGCTTTCGAAGGTGGTCGACGTCGTCGATGCGGCGACCGGTACTGTGCGACTGAAGGCGAAGGTCGCGGCGGCCGACGAGATGACCCTCGAAACGCGCTCCACCAAGACCGTCCGCGTGAAGAAGTAACACGAGGGCCGCGCAGCTCAGCGACGTGGCGAAGCGATAAGAAATGACGGCCCCCGGGGCCGGATGAGGAGAGGGGGAAGCGCCGACATGCCGACCTGCCCGAACGGACACCAGTCGGGTTCCGAGGACTGGTGCGAGGTCTGCGGCCATCGCATGGCCGGGGCCGGTGCGCCTGCGGGCGCAGTCCCCCCGCCGCCGCCTCCACCGCCGCCCGCGCCCGGATACGGCTACCCGCAGGGTCCCGGCTCCGACGCCACCCAGCAGGCAGAGCTCTGCCCGCAGTGCCGCACCCCGCGTGAGGCGATGGCGCCGTTCTGCGAGGAGTGCCGCTGGAACTTCCTCACGAACACGGCGACGTCGTACACCCCGCTGGCCCCGCAGCACGGCGGTCCGGGCGGGCCCGGCCCCGGCGGTCCGGTGCCCGGTCTGAACCTGCCGCCCGGCTTCCAGGCGGAGCAGGGGCCGCCCGCGCCGCCGCAGCAGCGCGATCCGTACGAGTACCAGAGCTCACGCCCCTCGCAGGTGAACCGCCCGGCCGAGCCGCTCACCCCCGGGCCCCCGGCGCCGGGCTCGCAGCAGCCGCCGCACCCGTTCCAGCGGCAGGGCCCGCCGCCCCCGTCCTTCCAGCAGCAGGGTCCGCCTCCTGTGCCGTCGTTCCAGCAGCAGGGTCCGCCGCCTCCGCCGTCGTTCCAGCAGCAGGGTCCGCCGCCTCCGCCGTCGTTCCAGCAGCAGAGCGCGCCGCCCTCGTTCGAACAGCCCGGCCCGCCCGCGCCGCCGCAGCAGCAGGCCACGGGTGACGACTGGATGCTGCCACCGCCCTCGCAGCAGCAGGTGCCGGCGCAACAGCCGTTCCAGAGCCAGGGCCCGAACCAGGGACCGGACCAGAACCAGGCGCCCGCGGGCTGGACGGCGGTCATCGCCCCGGACCGTGAGTACTTCCTGGCGATGATGCAGCGCAGCGGCCCCGAGGCGACCGGACTCAACCTGCCCGCGTACTCCCCGGAGCAGCGCCTGCCGCTCACCGGCAACCAGATCACCATCGGCCGTCGCCGGCACAGCACCGGCGAGTCCCCCGACGTCGATCTGTCCGTGCCGCCGGAGGATCCGGGCGTCTCGCACCAGCACGCGGTGCTGGTGCAGCAGCCCGACGGCAGCTGGGCCGTGGTCGACCAGAACTCCACCAACGGCACCACGCTGAACGGAGCCGAGGACCCGATCCAGCCCTACGTCCCCGTACCGCTCCAGGACGGCGACCAGGTGCATGTCGGGGCGTGGACGACGATCACCATCCACCGCGGCTGACCGGGTTCCTCAGAGGCAGTCGGCGATCAGTGGCCAGGCGTACGGCCCCTCGGGGTCGTCCAGCCAGGCCCACTGCCGCCCGTCCCGGACGGTGATGCCGAACCTCTCCCGCTCGGGACGCTTCTCACGCTGCCAGAGGGAGAGGGCCTCCCGCGGGTCGAGGGTGGTGCCGGTCAGCGTCAGCAGGAACCGGAACAACTCGTTCTCGGCCACCCGCCTCGGCACTCCGCCGGTGTGCGGGTGGCACACCGGCGGTGG
The DNA here is from genome assembly GCF_045207415.1 of Streptomyces sp. NBC_00873. Classification (NCBI taxonomy): domain Bacteria; kingdom Bacillati; phylum Actinomycetota; class Actinomycetes; order Kitasatosporales; family Streptomycetaceae; genus Streptomyces; species Streptomyces sp. NBC_00873. The sequence goes on along the minus strand of NZ_CP108803.1, from coordinate 6,119,643 downwards.
AGCCGACCCGCGCAGGGGCACGAAGTACGCGGGTGTGTGCAGGAACCGCCCCTCGGCATACGGGCCGTGCGGTGACGCTTGTACCCGCAGCAGGATCAGACCGGTCGCGAACGGTGCCAGGATCCGCGCCCCCGGCCTGCACTGTGCCAGCCAGGCCTGCGGTACGGACGGCAGGGTGCAGGTCACGATGATCCGGTCGTACGGGCCCCGCTCGGGGCAGCCCCGCGCCCCGTCCCCGGTGATCACCGCCGGGTGATAGCCCGCCGCCGACAGATGGTTGCGGGCCGACTCCGTGATCTCCGGGTCGAGGTCCATCGTGGTCACCGCGTCGTCGCCGAGGCGGTGGGCGAGCAGCGCCGCGTTGTAGCCGGTGCCCGCGCCGATCTCCAGAACGGTGTGGCCGTCCCGTATGTCCAGCTCTTCCAGCATCCGGGCCATCAGCGACGGCTGGCTGCTCGACGAGACGAGTTCGCCGTCCCTGATCCGGGTGGCCAGCGCCCCGTCGGCGTACGCGCCGTGCAGCCACTGGGCCTGCCGGGCCGGGTCGGGGTCCTCGCACCAGAGCCGTGCGGGCCCGCTGGTCCCGGTCACGTAGTAGTACGGCACGAACAGATGGCGGGGCACCGCCTCGAACGCGGCACGCCAGGCGGGGTTCTCCAGCGCCCCGCCCTCGACGATCCCCCGCACCATCGCCCGCCGGGCCTCGGCGCCGGCCTCCGCGAACTGATCCAGGTGTGGGCCCATACCCCCACTCTCCCGCTCGCGCCCCCCGGAAGCGACGAGGCACGATGGCCGTCCGGACCGGGGTCCTAGGACCCGGGTCCTCGGCCGGTGCGTCTGCGACCATGGACGGGTGACAGAGATTCCGCGCGACACGCTTCAGGAGCAGACCTTCTACGAGGAGGTCGGCGGCGAGGAGACTTTCCGGCGCCTGGTCCACCGCTTCTACCAGGGGGTCGCCGAGGACCCGCTGCTGCGGCCGATGTACCCGGAGGAGGATCTGGGGCCGGCCGAGGAGCGGTTCACGCTGTTCCTGATCCAGTACTGGGGTGGTCCCCGGACTTACAGCGAGCAGCGCGGTCATCCCCGGCTGCGGATGCGGCATGTCCCGTTCCGGGTGGACCGGGCCGCGCACGATGCCTGGCTGAGCCGGATGCGCGTGGCTCTCGACGAGCTCGGGCTCTCCCCGGAGCACGAGCGGCGGCTGTGGGACTACCTCACGTACGCCGCCGCCTCGATGGTGAACACCGAGGGCTGACGGCACAGCCCCGTCCCTCTATCCCCCCACACACGCATGCACTGTGCGGAATACGGTGCTCCGCCGCCGGATAACGGTCACGATCCCATCAAGGTGTGTGCGTAAGCGGTTTCCAGCAGTGGTGCGCTCTGAAAGCATCCTGGGAGCGTCGGGGGGCGTGCGGGGTAACCATGTCGAGGGGGCCAGGTGACGGGGTTCGTCTTTCTGCGGGTGAGGGCGCATCGACTCCTTCTTACCGCAGCCGTCCTGGCCGTCCTGCTCACCACATCGGTACTGGCGGCGCTCACCGCCTTCTCCGGCTCCATCGGCGACGCGGCCCTGCGCCACACGCTCACCCACCGCTCCGCCGCGTCCGCGTCGCTCGTCATCTTCGCGCAGGTGGCGCGCGAGCAGCAGGGAGCGGCCGACGCGACCGCGCGCAAGGCCGCCCGTGAGACGTTCGACGGCCTGCCGGTGACCGTACGGAAGCTGGAGGCCTCGGGGGCGTACGCGCTGCCGCGCAGCCTGCAGGCTCCGGCGGCCCGGCGTGGCAACCCCGATCTCACCCGGTTCGCCTCGCTCGACCCCAGCCGCGTCCGTCTCACCGCAGGCCGCATGCCCGGCGCCGGGAGCGGGAAGAGCGGCGGCCCCATCGAGGTTGCCCTGCCCTCCGCCGTCGCCGATGTCCTGAAGCTGAAGCCCGGCGCGCGACTCACGCTCACCAGTCGGCTCGCCGACGACACCAGGCAGCCGGTCCTGATCACCGGCCTCTACGAAGCGGCCGACCAGGCCGACCCGTACTGGCAGTTGGACGAACTCGGCGGGCGCGGCGTCCGCAAGGTCTTCTTCACCACGTACGGTCCGCTGCTCACCGATCCCGCCGTGCTCGCCTCCGGGCGGATCAGCACCCGCGAGATGTCGTGGCTGGCCTCAGCCGACTTCCGAACCGTCACCACGGACCGCATCGACACGCTGCGCACCACAGCGACCAAGGGTCCGAAGGCACTCCTCGCAGCCCCTGCGTTCAAGGGCGGGGCCAGCGCGCAGACCTCGCTGCCCACCGTCCTCGACCAGATCGACCGGGCGCTCCTGGTCTCCCGCTCGACCCTGATGATCGTCGCCGTGCAGCTGGTGCTGCTCGCCGGTTACGCGCTGCTGCTCGTGGCCCGGCTGCTGAGCACTGAGCGCGGCGGGGAGACGGAACTGCTGCGGGCCCGCGGTGGTTCGCGCGGCCGGATCACCTCGCTCGCCGCGATCGAGGCACTCCTGCTCGCGCTGCCGGCCGCCGTCATCGCCCCGCTGCTGGCCGGGCCGCTGACCCGGCTCCTTGCGGACCGCAGTGAGCTGACCCGGATCGGGCTGCGGCTCGACGAGGGCGCGACCGGCACCGTGTGGCTGGTGGCCGCCGCCGTCGCGCTGGCCTGTGCGCTGGCCGTCGTCGCGCCCGCGCTGGCCGCCAGCGCGGGGGTGCGCAGCCGCAGCCGGGCCGCCGCGCTGCCCGGACCGGTGCGCGCGGGCGCCGACATCGGGCTGCTGCTGATCGCGGCGGTGGCCTACTGGCAGCTCGACCGGCAGACCGGCAGCGGTGCGCTCAGCGGTGACCGGGAGGGCGGTCTCGGCATCGATCCGCTGCTCGTCACCGCGCCCGCGCTGCTGCTGCTCGCGGGCACCGTACTGACGCTGCGGCTGCTGCCGCCCGCGGCCAGGCTGGCGGAACGTCGTGCGGCGGGCGGCCGGGGGCTGTCCACCGCACTGGCCGGCTGGCAGCTCAGCCGCCGTCCGCTGCGCGGCGCCGGACCGGTGCTGCTGCTGGTCCTTTCTGCCGCGATGGGCATGCTGGCGATCGGGCAGAGCGCGTCCTGGGACCGTTCGCAGGGCGACCAGGCCGACTTCAGGACCGGTGCGTCGGTACGCATGACAAGCGACTTCAACAGCGATCCGACGAAGGCGGGCAGATACGCAGAGCTGCCGGGGGTACGGGAGGCGGCGCCCGCCTTCCGTACGGCGGTGGATCTGTCCGGCGACCGCACGGCCGACGTGGTCGCCCTGGACACGGCGCACGCCGACGAGCGGATGCTGATGCGCGGCGATCTCGCCGACGGACCGGCGGATGGGCTGTTCGGCTCGATCGCACCGCCGAAGAGCGCGCGCGCCGGGCTGCTGCTGCCGAAGGGCGGCAGGGAGATCCGGTTCGACCTGCGGATCGCCGTGGCCTCGGCGCCGCACCGGGCGTCGCCGTCCGGCATGGCCCCGCAGGTCACCGTGGAGCTGGAGGACCGTTACGGCATTCCGTACCGGGTTCTCCTCGGATCCGTACCGGCCGACGGCCGGGCGCACCCCCAGTCGCTCGCGGTGGCGGCCGCCGGTGAGTTCGCCGTGACCGGGTTCGAGCTGAACGGCAGCCAGCCCGTAGACCGGGACGAGACGCACCGGGTCGCCGTGAGCCGGCTGCGGACCGTGACCACGGACGGCACCGAGCAGCCGGTCTCCGTCCCCACCGGATTCCGCTGGCAGGGCGCCAGCCTCCTCAACGAGACGCAGCCGCGTGGCGCCGTCGACGCGGCCGCGTCCGACCAGAACCCGCTGACGGTCGGATACAACACCGGGTCCGTTCCGGCCGAGGAGGTGGTGTACGGGGGGGCGCCGATCCTCACCGTGCGGGTCGTCGCGGCCCGCGCCGAGGCCCCGGCACTCCGCGCGGTCGCCACCGACACCTATCTGAAGGCGTCCGGGGCGAAGGTGGGCCAGGACGTGGATGTCACGCTGGCCGGCGAAACGGTCCGGGTGAAGATCGTGCGGTCGGTCCGTCAGCTGCCCACCACCGGGCTCGGCGCCGCCACCACCACCGCTGCCGCCGAGGCGTACCGGCTCCGGGACGGCGGCGCGCTGCTGCTCGACCTCAAGGCCCTCAGCCAGGTTCTCGCGGACCGCCCGAACGCCGTCCTCACCGCCACCGAATGGTGGCTGAGCACCGACCCCGGCCAGGCCGGGAAGGCCGCCGCCGCGCTCCGTGAACAGCCCGACACCGACCCGGCGCAGGTCCTGGTCCGCGACGAGGTGGCCCAGGATCTGCTGGGCGACCCGCTTGGCGTCGGGCCGCAGTCCGCGCTGCTCGCGGTGGCGGTTGTCGCCGCCGCGCTGGCAGCGGCCGGCTTCGCGGTGAGCGCCGTCGGATCGCAGCGCGAACGGTCCGCCGAATTCGCCCTGCTGCGGGCGCTGGGTGCGCCGCGCCGCGGGCTGGCCCGGATGCTCGCCGCCGAGCAGGGCGTGCTGATCGCCATCGCGCTGCTGGTCGGGTTCGCGCTCGGGGCCGTACTGACCAGGGCCGTCGTGCCACTCATCGTGCTGACCGGGCAGGCCGCCCAGCCGGTGCCGCCCGTGCTGGTGCAGCTGCCGGCCGGGCAGGTCGCCGCGCTGCTGGCGGGCGTCGCCGCGCTGCCGCTGCTGATCGTGGCAGCGCTCGCCCTGCGCCGCGCCGACCCGGCGATTTCGGTGCGCCACCAGGGGGACAACTGACATGAGCCCGCGTTCCGACAGCGGTCGTTCCGCAGCCATCGCCCGGGCCGGTGCCTGTGCCCCGTGGGTCCGCACGCGGCTGCGTACCGCGCCCGGGGCCGCCTGCGCGCTCGGGTTGCTGGTGCTGCTCACCGCGTTCCTCGCCGCCGCGTTCCCGCGGGCCGTCGACGCGTATGAGACCAAAGGGCTGCGCCACGAGGTGGCCGTCGAGGACTCCTGGCGCAGCGTGCTGGAGCTGACCGCTCCGCCGCCCGCCCCGGGGGTAGAGGCGGAGCGCGAGGCCGCAGTGCGCGGGGCGGCGCTGGGCGCGGTCTACCGCAAGGTCCTGGCCGGGCTGCCCGAACCGGTGCGCGCCGACACTTCCCAGTCCTCGTACGGCATCCACACGACGGAGCCGATCGCCGCCGGGGAGGAATGGCTGCCCCGGCCCAGCGGCCTCGACCCCGAGCTGACGTACGCGACCCCGTCGGCCCTGCCGGCCCACGCCACGCTGCGCGACGGCGCCTGGCCCACCGTCCACGGCGAGGTCACCACGGCCGCCACGGAGGTCGAGGCCGCGGTCACCGAAGCGACCGCCAAGGCCCTGCGGCTCAAGGTGGGTTCGACGATCGCGGTACCGACCCGGGACGGGCGGCCGCTGACCGTACGGATCACCGGCATCATCGCCCCGAAGCTTCCGGAGGCCGCCTACTGGTCGTCCGAGCGCCTGCTGCGTACCCCGTCACTGGTCGCGAAGCCCGGCACGGATCCCCCTTACTACTGGATAGCGGCCCTGCTGCTGCCCCCGGACGCCGCGCCCGCGCTGCTCGCCACGACCGGTGTGCCCGAGCCGTACTGGCGGATCGCGCCGGACGCCGACCGGCTCACCGCGGGCGACGTGGACCGGCTGCGTTCCCGGGTGGCTTCTCTGGAGAGCGGCCCCGAGCTGCTGAAGCTGCGTGCGCTGGCCGGTGCGGCGACACTGACGACCGATCTGGACACGGTCCTCACCGAGTACGACGCGATGCGTTCGGCGATCAGCCAGGTCGTCACGGTCGCCGCCGTCGGGATCGGTGCCGTCGCCGCCGTCGTCCTGCTGATGACGGGCGGCCTGCTCGCCGCCCGCCGCCACAGCGAACTGGCTCTGCTGCGCTCGCGCGGCGGATCGCTGCGCGGCATCGGCGGACGGCTGCTCGCCGAGACCGCGGTGACGACGGTGCCCGCGGCGGCGCTCGGTCTGATGCTCGCCGTTGCCGCCGTCGGCCAGGCCCGGCTGTGGCCCGCGGTCACCGGAGCCGCAGCCGTCGCCGTCCTGGTCTGTGTTGCCCTGCCGCTGAGTACGACGCTCCGTCACCGCAGACCGCTGCTGCACGGCGCCCGCGACGACATGATGACCGCCCGCCCATCTCGGCGGCGCACGGTTGGCGAACTCACCCTGCTGGTCCTGGCCGTCGGCGCGGTCGCCGCGCTGCGCCGCCGCGGTACCGCGGCGGACGGTGGTTCGGACTTCCTGGTCAGCGCCGCTCCGGTGCTGGTCGGGCTGATCGCGGCGCTGGTCCTCGCCCGCCTGTACCCGCTGCCGCTGCGGCTCGCCTCCCGCTCCGTCGCACGGCTGCGCGGCGCGATCGGCTTCCTCTCACTGGCCCGGGCCGGGCGCGCATCGGCGAGCGGCGCACCGGCCCTGCTGGCGCTGCTGGTCGCGCTGACGACGACGGCGTTCGGCGGCTCGGTGCTGGCGGCGGTCGCCGACGCCCGGGACGACGCGGCGGTGCTGGCCACCCGTGCGGACGCCCGGATCAGCGGCGAGGGCAATACGGTACCGCTGCCGGACCGGCTGGTCCGGGACGTACGGAAGGCGGGCGGCGTACGGGAAGTGGCGCCGGTCCAGATCGAGTACGGCGTTGCGCTGACGACCAGCGACCTCGGCATCGACGCGAGGGCCGCGCTGGTCGGCGTCGATCCGGGGACGTACGCCAGGCTGGCCCGCGCGACCGGTCTCGGACCGTTCCCCGCGGACCGGCTGAAGGCCACCGGAGCGGCGCCCGGCAAGGGCACGCCGCCGTCGAAGGACCGGGTGCTGCCCGTCCTGGCCTCGCCGGCCGTGGCCGAGCAGCTCGGCAAACAGCCGCGCGCCGTCAACGCGCAGGCCGGGGACTTCAAGGTGCGGGTCGTCGGAACGGTGACGCGTACTCCGGCCGTCGACACCGCCGACTTCCTGATCGTCGACGCCGCGTCCCTCATCAACCGGCAGACCACCACCCTGCTGGTCACCGGCGACTCCCCGGACGCGAAGGCGCTGCGCGCGGCCGCGCACCGGGCGGGCTCGAAGTTCTTCGTACAGCTACGGTCCGAGGAGCGCGCGGCGTTCGTCGACACCCCCATGCAGTCGGGCGCCGAGCGGATCTACACGGCGGCAATCGCGGCCGGCGCGGGCTACGCACTGCTCGCCGTGCTGCTGTCGCTGCTGCAGGCCGCACCGGAACGCACCGCGCTGCTGGCCCGGCTGCGGACCATGGGCCTCACCCGTCGGCAGGGCCGACGGCTCCTCGGCCTGGAGGCGACGCCGCAGGCACTACTGGCCGCCGTCGGCGGTCTTCTCGTCGGCTGGGCGACGATCGCCCTGCTGGCACCCGGCGTCGACCTCGTACAGCTGGCGCTGTCCAGCGGGCCCGGATCCGACGCACTCGACACCGCTCAGCTGCGGGCCGACCCGTGGTCGCTGGCGCTCCCTGCGCTCGGCGTGGTCGCACTCGCCGCCGCTGTGGCAGCCGTGCAGGCCTGGTGGGCCGGGCGCCGTGGATCGATCACCGAACTCAGGGCAGGAGACACCCGATGACGTCGACGACCGAGACCACGCTGACGGAGCTCGAACAGCGGGCCGCCGCACGCCGCGACCGGCCCTCGTACGGGCACGACGCGCTGATCGCCTGCGATCGGCTGGTCCGCATCTTCAGCGCGGACGGGGTGGAGGTGCAGGCCCTCCAGGGCCTCGATCTACTGGTCACCGAGGGCGAGTTGATGGCGCTCGTCGGGGCGTCCGGCAGCGGCAAGTCGACCCTGATGAACATTCTGGCGGGCCTCGACGTGCCGACGGCCGGGTCGGCGAAGGTCGGGGGCTGCGATCTGCTGTCGATGGGCCCGAAGGAACGGCTCCGCTACCGCCGGGACGTCGTCGGGTTCGTCTGGCAGCAGACCGCCCGCAATCTGCTCCCGTACCTCACCGCCGTCCAAAACGTCACGCTGCCCATGCAGCTGCGCGGCCGCGGCCGGAACCGCGAACGCGCGGCGCGCGCCGAGTCGCTGCTGCAGATGCTGGAGGTCGCGGACTGTCGCGACCGGCGGCCCCCGCAGATGTCCGGCGGCCAGCAGCAGCGGGTGGCGATCGCGGTCGCGCTCGCCAACAACCCCTCGGTGCTGCTCGCCGACGAACCGACCGGCGAGCTGGACTCGGCGACGGGCGAGCAGGTTTTCGCCGCGTTTCGCCGGGCCAACGAGGAGCTGGGGACGACCATCGTGATCGTCACCCACGACCAGGCGGTGGCGAGCGAGGTCCGCCGTACGGTCGCCATCCGCGACGGCCGTACGTCGTCCGAGGTGCTGCGCCGTACGGAAGTGGACGCGGCGACGGGCCAGGAGTCCCAGGTTGCCCGCGAGTACGCGATGCTCGACCGCGCGGGGCGGCTGCAGCTGCCTGCCGACTACACCGAGACGCTCGGGATGGAGCACCGCGTGATGCTGGAGCTGGAGCAGGACCACATCGGGGTCTGGCCGGACGACCAGCCGCACCCGTAACCGGAGTTACTGGTGCCGGCCCCAGGGGGCTTCGGCCAGGTGGCCCCATGTTGCCGCGGGCGCCATCGTGATCGGCAACGACGTACCCGTACTGATGCTCCAGGCCCTGCGCGACAACAACGTCCCCTGACTGGCTAGGCCCTGGCATCGGCCGGTGCGGCACCGGCCGGCCGGGCCGTGTCATCGGACCGCCGGTGCTCAGCCCGCGCCCACCGTCACCGCGAGCGTGCCGAGTCCGCTGCCCGCGCCGCGCACGGCGATCGAGCCGAACGGGGTACGCAGCCGCAGCCACGGACCCGAGGCGAACAGCGCGACCGGGAAGTCCGGGGCCGGGCGGAGGAAGCCGAGGGACTGGGCGGCGTGGACGGCCCGCAGCGGAAGCGGGGTGCCGCCGACCGTGCGCGACCAGATCTCGCGGCCGATCAGGTCCCGCTCCGCCCTCGTACGCCGGCCCTCGGGCAGCGCCTCGTCGCGGGAGCGGAACTCCGCCACCGCGGCGGTGACGGCGGTGCGCAGGGAGACGGGGTCAGGCAGTCCGGGCCGTTCCTGCCAGCCGGTGCGCGGCGGGAGCATCCCCGTCCACGGCGGCCCGGTGACGGACGCGGGCAGCCCGCCACGGGAATCACCCGTCTCGACGTCGAGCGATTCGAGGAGTTCACCGGCGGACACGGTGACGTCGAAGTCGATCGGGCCGGCCAGCCGCGCCGTCCGGATCGCGAGGACCTCGAACGACGGCGGCCTGCCGAACACGGCCAGCGCGCCGCCGCCCGCCTGCAACCGGACGGCGGCCGCCCGGTCGTAGTGCAGCAGGCGGCCGAGGAAGGCGGCGAGGTCCGCCGCCTCCCTCGCGTCGGCGAAGTGCAGCGACTGCACGGGCACCGTCATACGGCGGCGGGCTCCTCGGCCAGGTACTCCTGGAGGAAGAGCTTCTCCTCCGCGGAGATCCGCCGGGGTCGCTCCTCGGCCAGGTTGTACGGCACGACGACGGTCGAGGCCCGTACGTACACCTGGTCCGGGTCCTTGATCTCGTACGAGATCGTCAGGGACGCGGCACCGATTTTCGTGACCCAGGACTCGACGGTCACCGGCGCGTGCCGGTGGACCAGCGGGCGCACGTAGTCGATCTCGTGCCGGGCCACGACGGACCCGCCGGCGAAGGACGGCGAGCCGTCCCCCGGCGCCAGCCGGAACATGAAGTCGATGCGCGCCTCCTCCAGGTAGCGGAGGAAGACCACGTTGTTGACGTGGCCGAAGGCATCCATGTCCGACCAGCGCAGCGGGCAGTTGTAGATGTGACGAGCCAAGACGATCAGCCTCGCGTGAGCTTCTTGTACGTGGCGCGGTGCGGGCGGGCCGCGTCCGCGCCGAGGCGCTCGACCTTGTTCTTCTCGTACGACTCGAAGTTGCCCTCGAACCAGTACCACTTGGAGTCGCCCTCGTACGCCAGGATGTGCGTGGCGACGCGGTCCAGGAACCAGCGGTCGTGGGAGATGACCACGGCCGCACCCGGGAACTCCAGGAGCGCGTTCTCGAGCGAGGACAGGGTCTCGACGTCGAGGTCGTTGGTGGGCTCGTCGAGGAGCAGCAGGTTGCCGCCCTCCTTGAGCGTCAGCGCCAGGTTGAGGCGGTTGCGCTCACCACCGGAGAGCACACCGGCCGGCTTCTGCTGGTCCGGGCCCTTGAAGCCGAACGCGGAGACGTACGCCCGCGACGGCATCTCGACCTGACCGACGTTGATGTAGTCGAGCTCGTCCGACACGACCGCCCAGAGGGTCTTCTTGGGGTCGATGTTGGCGCGGCTCTGGTCGACGTAGGAGATCTTGACGGTGTCGCCGATCTTGATGCCACCGGAGTCCGGCGTCTCCAGGCCCTGGAGCATCTTGAACAGCGTGGTCTTGCCCGCGCCGTTCGGACCGATGACCCCGACGATGCCGTTGCGCGGCAGCGTGAAGGACAGGTCGTCGATGAGGACCTTGTCGCCGAAGGCCTTCGAGAGGTTCTCGACCTCGACGACGATGGAACCGAGCCGCGGGCCCGGCGGAATCTGGATCTCCTCGAAGTCCAGCTTCCGCATCTTGTCCGCCTCGGCCGCCATCTCCTCGTACCGGGCCAGACGCGCCTTGGACTTGGTCTGCCGGCCCTTGGCGTTGGAGCGGACCCACTCCAGCTCTTCCTTGAGCCGCTTGGCGCGCTTCTCGTCCTTGCGGCCCTCGACCTTGAGGCGGGAGGCCTTCTTGTCGAGGTACGTGGAGTAGTTGCCCTCGTACGGGATGGCGCGGCCGCGGTCCAGCTCGAGGATCCACTCGGCGACGTTGTTGAGGAAGTACCGGTCGTGCGTGACGGCGACGACGGCGCCCGCGTACTTCGAGAGGTGCTGCTCCAGCCAGTTCACCGACTCGGCGTCGAGGTGGTTGGTGGGCTCGTCGAGGAGGAGCAGGTCCGGGGCCTCGATCAGCAGCTTGCAGAGCGCGACGCGGCGCTTCTCGCCACCGGAGAGGTTGACGACGGGCCAGTCGCCGGGCGGGCAGCCCAGGGCGTCCATGGCCTGCTCCAGCTGGGCGTCCAGGTCCCACGCGTTGGCGTGGTCCAGGTCCTCCTGCAGCTTGCCCATCTCGTCCATGAGCGCGTCCGAGTAGTCGGTCGCCATGAGCTCGGCGACCTCGTTGAAGCGCGTGAGCTTGCCCATGATCTCGGCGGCGCCGTCCTGGACGTTCTCCAGCACGGTCTTCGACTCGTCGAGCAGCGGCTCCTGCATGAGGATGCCGACGCTGAACCCGGGCGACAGGAACGCGTCACCGTTGGACGGCTGCTCCAGGCCGGCCATGATCTTCAGCACCGTGGACTTACCGGCACCGTTCGGGCCCACCACACCGATCTTGGCGCCGGGCAGGAAGCTCAGCGTGACGTCGTCAAGGATCACCTTGTCGCCGTGCGCCTTGCGCGTCTTGCGCATCGTGTAGATGTACTCAGCCAAGAGAAACCGTCCGGCAATCGATGTGTGGGCAGATACACCCCATCTTGCCTGACGTCCATCCCAGGACGGAAACCCGTCCGGCCGACGGTACGCCCCGCGGGTGCCTTCCGGTACGCGACAGCCCCGGTACGCGTGGGCGTACCGGGGCTGTCATCAGCGCATCGTGACGGCGTGGCCCCGATGCGTCACTCTTTGTTTACTCCGCGGTGGTCTGCGTCTTCTGCTTGCGGAGAAGGAAGACCGCGCCGCCGCCGACGACGACCAGGGCGATGGCGATGCCCGCGATGACCGGGGTGGCGCTCGAGCCACCGGTCTCGGCGAGGTCGCCCCCGGTCCCGGTCCCGGTCCCGGTCGAGCTGCCGCCCGCGGAGGCCGGGGCGGGCTGGTCGAGGGTCTGGGTGTCGGGGCCACCGGTGGAGCTGCCGCTGGTCCTGCAGTCCAGGACGCCCTTGAACGTCTTGGTGAACCCGCCGGGACCGGTGATCGTGAAGTCGTACGCCTGGTCCTCGGCGACCGGGAGGGTCACCGTCTCCGACGCGCCGGCCTCGACGGTGTGCTTGATGCCTCCCAGCTCGAAGGTGAATGCCTCGTCGCCCTCGTTGCTCGCGGTGACGTCCACGCCGCCCTTGGCACAGTTCTTCTTCGCGGTGACCGCGGGGATCGCGCCCTTCTTGGCCCAGGTCGCGGTGGCGGTCGCGGAGACCGTGGACTCGCTGGAGCCGGCCAGGATCTGCGTCTGACTCTTGGTCACTCCGGCGAAGGCCCGGCCGACCGGCACCGAGGTGGTGGTCTGGACGGTCAGCGAGGCGGTGCCGTCGACGGCGCCCGCCGGGACGTCGAAGTAGAGCTCGGCGCCATTGGCGGCGGCGGTGACGGGCTTGCCGCTCTTGTCGGTGACCTTGACGCCGCTGGCGGAGTCGACGGGCGGGGTCACCGAGACCTGGCCGGCGTTGGTGCGGACGGTGACCGGCCCGAGCCGCTCACCGGACCGGCCGGAGACCGCGGCCGGGTCCAGGGCGAGGGACGCCTTGGGCTCGGCGACGTCCTCGGCATGCTTCTCCAGCCAGTCGGCGAGCTTCTCGGCCTGCTTGTCGCTGGCCTCGACATCGGCGTCGTCCGAGTAGCGCCAGATGGCGACCTGGGTGCCCGCCGCCGCGGTCCGCTCGGAGAGCGGCCCGGTGCCAGCCTGCTTGGCGAGCGCCGCGAGGTCGTCGATCTGCGGGTAGGAGTGCTCCAGGATCCAGCGGATCCGGCCCGCGTTCTTGTTGACGCCGAGCGACGTCTGGTTCCAGGGCGTCTCCAGGTACTTCGCCTGGTCCTGGGTGGGGTTATGGATGTCGATGCAGTACGTCTTGAGCTTGCCGCCGCCGTCGACGGTCATCTCGAAAAGCCCCGCGGGCAGTTCCTGCTTCTTCCCGTCCGTGGTGAGCACGGCCCGGTCGAAGGTCTTCAACCCGTCCAGGACTGCGGTGGCACCGCCCTGGTGCTGCGGCGCCTCGTCGGCGGTCGCAGTGCCCGCGCCGACGAGGGCCCCGGCTATGACGAGCCCGGATGCCACCACCGATGCGGCCAGCCGGGCAATGCCCCGGCCCCGTGGCGGATTCGCCCCCGCGTTGGACGATGAAAAGGCCGCTGAAGAAGCAGAAAACACAGATGTCCCCTCCGGGCGGCGCCCTCCGCGCCTGATGCGCGTGTGGGGATTGCCCCGCCAGTCGACTCAAGTACCCGTGAGTACTGGGGAATCCTAAGGAAGCGACAAAGCACAGTCCCCCGTCATACCGTCGTACAACCATTCCGAATCGGAATCGTTATCACCGGAACTGTTTACCGGCCGCCGTCGCCCCCGCTCCACCCGCACCGGGCGGAGTCACGGCGCCGACGCCAGCTCGGGGAGCGGCTCCTGACGCATCATCATTCCCACCGGCGCCTGCGCCGGCGTCCCCGCTGCGACTGCCGCCCGCCGTCGCCCCCGCTCGGCAGCCTCCCCCCTTCCCCGCACATCTCCCGCCCCGTCCGGCCCGTCCCTCCTGCCCGGCCGTGCCGTCAGCGTCGGGTCACCCCGCAGCACCCGCCGGAAGGCCGCCGTGCCCCGTGTCAGATCGTGTCCGACCGCCACCGCCTCGATGTCCACGAACGTCCGCCGCTGTCCGTCCCGTTCCTCCTCGCGCACCTTCAACCGGCCGTGCACGAGCAGTGGTTCTCCGACGGAGACCGAGCCCGCGAGATTCGCCGCCAGTGTGCGCCACGCCCACACGGTGTAGAAGCTGGTGTGCCCGTCCGCCCAGAGCTGTTTCTCCCGGTCCCAGCGGCGGGCGGTCACGGCGAATCGGAATCGCGCCATTCCCCCGGTCGTGGTCTCCCGGAACTCCACCCCGGTCGCCGCATTGCCCACCAGTGTCACCATGGTCTCGTTCATGCCTCCGCCTCCCCTTCGGCTCCGTGACCGCTGCCGCGCGGTCACTGATCTCATGCTGAAGGGGAGGCGGGGATCCTGCTGAGGGCTGTGTACTACCGACCGGTTGTGGAAAACTCCGTCACCGTCACGTACCGCTCGCGCACCTCCCGGTACCGCACCAGTTCGGCCGCCACCGGATCGAGCACCCTCGCCCGGCCGACGGCCGCCGCCGCCTCGCGCAAGCGCCGCTCGGCCTCCTGCCCGTACCGCCGGGCGGGCCCCCGGGCTGCCGCCGCACACGACCACTCGACCAGTGGCCCGCCGATCACGCCCGCCAGCATCACCAGCGCGGGCGTGAGCAGTCCCGGTTCGATCACGCCGATGATCTGGCCGACCAGCCAGAGCCCGCCGAAGATCTGCAGCAGCGTCATGGACGCCTGCGCCAGCACGGCGGCGGGCCACCACGCGGGTCTCGGCGGCTTGCCTCCCACCCGTCCGCTGTGCGCCACACCCGATGCACCGGCCACACCGGTGGTCACCACGCCCCCACCGCCGACTGCGGCCGCGGTCCCGCGCCCCGCGTCCCTGGCCCGCCCGTGCCCCACAGTTCCGGCCTTCTCGGCCAGCTCGTCCAGCGCCTCCGGCAGCCCTGTCGCCCCCTGCACCGCGGCCTCGCGGACCGCCTGTGCCCAGGGACCCGGCAGTCCGTCCGCGGCGGCGTCCGCCACCGTCCGTACCGCCTGCTCGACGCGTTGCCGGGCAGTGAGCTGTTCCTCCGCCGGTGCGGGCATTGCCGGCGCCCGGTCCGGACTTCCCGGCCGCCGGGTGGACTCGTACCACCGCCACAGCCGCAGCCACGGCGTCCCGCAGGCGCGTCCGGCGTTCCTGCGCCACTCACGTTCGGCGGCCTGGCCGGCCGCGGCCGCGCCCACCGCCTCCCCCAACCGGTCGGCGAACTCCTCGCGGGCCCGTTCACCGAGTCCCGGCCGCCCCTCCGCGACGTACACCGGACGCAGCTTCGCCGCCGCGGCGTCCACATCGGCCGAGAGCCGGCGCGCCGCTGCTGTGCGCTCCTGCACGAACCGGCCGAGCAGATCACGCAGTTCACCGACACCTTCACCGGTGAGCGCGGACAGCGACAGGACGGTGGCGCCCGGTTCGCCGTGTTCGCCGAGCGCCATGCCGTCCTCGTCGAGGAGCCTGCGCAGATCGTCGAGGACCTGGTCGGCGGCGTCACCGGGCAGCCGGTCCACCTGGTTGAGGACGACGAACGTGACCTCCGCGTGGCCGGCCAGCGGTCGCAGATACCACTCGTGCAGGGTGGCGTCCGCGTACTTCTCGGGATCGACTACCCAGATCACCGCGTCTACCAGTGCCAGCACCCGGTCGGCGTTCTCGCGGTGCCCGGCCGCTGCCGAGTCGTGGTCGGGCAGATCGACGAGGACAAGCCCCTGGAGCGCCTCGTCCACCTCCGTACCGCCCTGCTGCGGCCTGCGCCTGAGGCGTCCCGGAATGGCCAGCCGGTCCAGCAGTCCGGCGGCGCCGTCGGTCCAGGAGCAGGCAAGGGGCGCGGCGGTGGTCGGCCTGCGCAGCCCGGTCTCGGAGATCTGTGCGCCCGCCAGGGAGTTGAAGAGCATCGACTTGCCGCTGCCGGACGCCCCGGCGATGGCGACGACGGTGTGCCGTGCGGAGAGCCGCTGTCGTGCGGCGGCCTCGTCGAGTACGCGCCCCGCCTCGGCGAGCGTGGTCCCGTCGAGTCGGGCCCGGGACAGCCCGACGAGTTCGCGCAGCGCGTCGAGCCGCGGCCGGAGCGGGCCGCCGGAGGGTACGTACGCCTCGACCTGAGGACGTACGTCGTCGCCGGGGGCGGCCTCGGGCCCGGGATCCTTGGCGAGAGCCGCTGCGCGCCGGGCGATGAGCCCGTCGTCCCACCGGCCCTCGGATGCGGGGAGGTGCCGGCCCTGGGATACGACGACACCACCGGCCTCGCCCTGTTCCTGGCCGTGATCCTGGTCAGTGACGGCAGTCAATGCTGCCACCTCTCCTTCTGCAGTACGGACAGCGCGGCAATCAGTTCGGCCTGCGGCTCCGGGGCCACGTCGAGCGCGTCCAGCGGCGCCAGCCGCCGGTCGCGCTCGCTGCCCAGCACCCGGTCGAGACAGCTGGTCAGCAGCGCCCCGCCCTTGTCGCGCAGCCGCAGCGCGCCCTGGGCTCCGATGCGTTCGGCGAGCTGCTCCCCGGCGCTGCGGGCACGACGGCCGCCGAGCAGCGCGGCGGCCAGCAGCGCGGCCACCGTCTCGGCGTCGGGTGCGGCGCTGCGTTCCAGCCGGCGCACCTCTTCCTCGGCCAGCTCCTCCAGGACCCGCCGCCACCGCCGTACGGCCATGGCGATCCGGCCCCGGACGTCCTCGGCGGGCCCCCATCCTCCGGCTTCCCGGCCCGTATTCCCGAACCCGAACACACCGGCTGCGGGTTCGCGCTGCCAGGCGGTCCGGATCTGCTCGTCGGCGGCGGCCACGGCGCACTGAAGCAGCGCGGCGAGGCTGTCCACCAGCGCTTCGAGAAGTTCCTCGGACATGCTGTAGTGCGGGTATCCGCGCCATCGGGTACGGGCGTCCCCGGAGAGCACGCCACCGTTCTCCACCCGCCGCCGGACCCGTGCACCCTCCTTCCGGTAGGCGCCCTCGACCACGCCAGTAAGCCGCATGGCCGCGGCGTGCTGTGCGGCGACGGCACCGGCCAGCTCCGGCATCCGTACGTCCAGCGAGTCGATGACCCCGGCCGCCGTACGCCCCACCGCCTGCTGACGGGCCGCCGGATCCTGTACGCGGTGGCTGAGCCAGGCGCGCAGTGGGGCAACCGCGGTGGTGGGCAGCAGCCCGCTGCCGCCGCCCGCCGACTCGGGCAGTTCCGGGATGGTGAACCGCGGCACCTCACCGAGTCCCGCCTTGGTGAGGAGCGCCCCGTACTGCCGCGAGACCTCGCCGATCACCTGGTGCGGTACCCGGTCGAGCACGGTGACGAGCGAGGCGTCGTACTCCTTCGCGGTACGCAGCAGATGCCACGGCACCGCGTCGGCGTACCGGGAGGCGGTGGTCACCATGACCCAGACGTCGGCGGCACAGATGAGTTCGGCGGCCAGTACCCGGTTCCGTACGACGAGCGAGTCGATGTCGGGGGCGTCGAGCAGCGCGAGCCCACGCGGCAGACTCGCGGCGGTCTCGACCCGCAGTGTGGTCCCGTCCTCCTCCGCACCGTCGTCGAGCCTGTCGAGCTCGTCGCAGAGGCCGGGGTCCGTGGACTCCCCCGGCGGCAGCCAGACCCGGGTCAGCTGCGACAGCACCCTGCCCCCTGCGAACCAGTGATGATCATCCGGATGGCAGACAAGGACGGGGATCCGGGTGGTCGGCCTCAGTACCCCGGCCTCACTGACCCGCCGCCCCACGAGCGAATTGACGAGCGTCGACTTCCCGGCTCCGGTGGATCCGCCGATGACCGCGAGCACGGGCGCTTCGGGATCCTTGAGCCGGGGAAGCAGGTAGTCGTCGAGTTGCGCGAGCAGCTCGACCCTGGTCTGCCGGGCGCGTGTCACCCCGGGGAGCGGGAGTGGGAGACGCACGGCGGCGACACGGTCGCGCAGGGCGGAAAGTGCGTCGATGAGCTGAGGCCGTACGTCCATGGTCACCACATGCGAAGAATGCCCAATTTTGGAGCCTTTTTGAAGCGTATAGCCACCTCTGCGCGCCGATTGCGCCGTCGGGACAGACGGGGCGAGTGGGACGCAGGCATAACGAGTGCACAACACCCGGCGCGTGAGGCGTCAAAAGTAATGCGGCAGCCGCGCCTACCTGCGATTATCGGTTCGCTTCACCGAACCTACACATCGAGCCACGCAGGTGAGGCAACCGGGTCGAGGCGATCGGAGCCCTATCCTTGTCCCGGCAAGGTCACGGACCGGCCCGGCCCCAGGGCTCCAGGCCGCCGAGACCACCACCCGGCCCCCGTAGCTCAGTGGATAGAGCAGGCGCCTTCTAAGCGCTTGGCCGCAGGTTCGAGTCCTGCCGGGGGCACACAGTCCGCACCATGCCAGGCCCTCCCTCGGGAGGGCCTTTTTGGCAGGTCACCGCACCGTAGCGAGGGCCGCGTAGCGAACGCATAAGCGCCGGACCGACCCCAGGTCACAGTGGGGAAGGTCCGGCGCTGTCCGGCTGTCACCGGGTTTCTGCGGGTGGCTGCGGTGGATACACGGGGGCACTCCCAGGTCGCCGAGCTCACGGGGGTCCACAAGAACACCTCGCGCGGCATCGTCGCCCCGGTCTTCCGCTGAAAGCCCTCCGGCGGCGTCGAGCGCACCTTCTACGAGTCCACGGCGGTCGACTGGCTCACGCTCGAAGAAGTCACAGAGCGCATGTCCGAGGTCTTCGCAGTGCGGTTGCTCGATGCCTTGGATGCGGAAGCTCCGTACCTCAGGAGCCACGACGGCAAGCACCCGGTCCCGGCGCAGTAAGACTTTCTCTACATCATCAAGGCCCGCGCACGGCGCGGGCGCGCGCCGCCTCAGCGGCGCGCTACGCGCTGCGGGCTGAAGCCAGAAATCATCCGCCGCTTCAACCGGGCCGCCAGCCTCTCCCCGCTTCGGAGAGGACGCACCACACAGGCGCAGAGCCCTCATCAAGTAATCGACGAGGGCTCATGACCGATCGAGGGTAACGATCAACTATGGGCGCATGACACTGGCGGAGAGCTCACACCTGCGTCGGCCCCGGACGCGCCGCCTACAGGGTGACCGGCGGCAGGTTCCCACCAGTGTTTCCACCGGTGACCGGCGGCAGGTTCCCACCAGTGTTTCCACCGGTGACCGGCGGCAGGTTCCCACCAGTGTTTCCACCGGTGACCGGCGGCAGGTTCCCACCAGTGTTTCCACCGGTGACCGGCGGCAGGTTCCCACCAGTGTTTCCACCGGTGACCGGCGGCAGGTTCCCACCAGTGTTTCCACCGGTGACCGGCGGCAGGTTCCCACCAGTGTTTCCACCGGTGACCGGCGGCAGGTTCCCACCAGTGTTTCCACCGGTGACCGGCGGCAGGTTCCCACCAGTGTTTCCACCGGTGACCGGCGGCAGGTTCCCACCAGTGTTTCCACCGGTGACCGGCGGCAGGTTCCCACCAGTGTTTCCACCGGTGACCGGCGGCAGGTTCCCACCAGTGTTTCCACCGGTGACCGGCGGCAGGTTCCCACCAGTGTTTCCACCGGTGACCGGCGGCAGGTTCCCACCAGTGTTTCCACCGGTGACCGGCGGCAGGTTCCCACCAGTGTTTCCACCGGTGACCGGCGGCAGGTTCCCACCGACCGTGACGGGGGCATTGATGACGCTGGAATTCTGGATTTGGGTCATGTTGTTGGTTGTCTGATTGATGACTTGGTTTACCATCGTCTGCGACAAGCCAAGGCTTCTCCCCGTGGTCTGTGCGGCTGCTATGCCTTGTGCCTTCGCAGCTTGCGGGGAGGCGCCTCTACTTATCGCCGCTTGTGCTGCACTCGTCCCGGCAGCTGTCGCAGCGGCTGTAGCTGTTCCGCTTGCTGCCGATGTCGCTGCCGCCCCGGTGCAGGCCACAGGACCTACGGAGAAGTTGCCCGCGCCCGTAACGGTGGTCGGTCCGATGCGACCGTCAGAGGAAGAGCGCACCATCATCCCAGCCGGCGAGACGTTGAACGTCCCATTGGGAGCAAAGTTCTCTCCGGTCAGGCTACTTGCTACTACCCGACAGTTCGGGTTCGGGGCAGCGGAAGCCGGCTCGACCGTGATCGCAGCCATCCCTCCGACGAGCGCAACTGCCGCGGCGGCACTCAGGGCGATCTTTCCTCTCATGGTTTTCTCCTTTTCGGCACTGTGCTTGCGATCCCAGTCGCGTGCCATCGTGAGCGGCGGGCCAAAAACATCGTGGCTCCGGTGTGACGCTGACGTAGTGGCGGGACTGGTGGAAGCAACTCCGTGTAGGTTGAACCCCCGCCCTTACACCTTGCGCGTTCTCTTCGAGGATGTCGCGCGGAAGGATTTCCCGGATTCAACCAGTCGCGGCTTAGGGGTTGCCTCCAGCGTCCGCTCGCCGGGCATCACGTGGCCGCGCGATGGGAAACAAGTGAAGAGCAGTCGAAGCATGAGAAAATGTACGCGAAGGCGCTACGGGAGTTGGGGCCGGTGCCGTACGAGATGATGGTTGCCAACGCGCAGCACTCCTACGTGAATCGTCCCCGTCGAGCCATGACGTGTGTGGGGCTTCTGAAGCCCCGTCGCGCCGCTGATGGGAAAATTCAGTTCACTCCTAGCCTTTGGGCTGATGAGCATGAAGAAGACAACCTTGCGGAGCGTCAGTGTCGCAGCGGCGGCCTCCTTCTGCTTGGAGGCTGGCATATTGGGCAGATCAGCGAGTGACTCCGTTGCTTCACCGCAGAATTCCCAGGTCGCACCGTCGGTGCTTAAGTGCTATACGACCATCAGTGATCCAAACGAGATCGTGTGCTATCGGGTTTCGAAGCGGATCCTGAACAGGGGCGGCCAGATTACATTCTTCCCCTTCCTTATCCAGGTGCCCACGCCTTCGAATGCCCCAGCTCCGGTCGTCGTGAACGTTTTGCCCCCGCCCCCGCCCGATCTGCCAGGGGAACTTCGACCCGAATCCTCCAGCGGCACTGAACACTCACCACAGCCACCAGCTGGCTGAGATCGCCTTCACCGGGTGCCGCCGGGCAGGCCCTCCCTCGGATGGGCCTTTTGGCAGGTCACCGCACCGTAGCGAGGGCCGCGGAGCGAACGCATAAGCGCCGAGCCCTCCCCAGGTCACGGTGGGGAGGGTCCGGCGCTGTCCGGCTGTCACCGGGTTTCTACGGGTGGCCACGGTGGATACGCAGTGGCGCTTCCAGGGCCGCGCTCAACGCTCTGGCAGATCCGGTAGGTCCCCTCCGGCCTCGATGCGCTTCTTGAGGTCCGGCAGGTGACCGACGATGCACCGGGCGTAGATCGCGAGCAGTACCGGGACAATGTTGCCCGCCCACTCCGCCACTTGTGCCGGCGGGACGCCATCGTTGAGCCAGTTCGTCAGACAGGTGTGTCGAAGGTCGTACACCCGCTTGCCGAGCGGAGAGGCGCACTCCTGAGGGTCGAGGACCTCGCGCCGTGCGCTCCTCCAGGCGCGCCGGAGGACAGAACCTGCGAGCATCTCGCCCTTCTCCCCCGGGAAGAGAAAATCGCCGGGCTTCAGCTTCTCCGTCTGGATGTGGGCACGCAGGACCTTGGTTAGAGCTGGGCGGCACGGCACAGACCGCATGTCGTCCTCCGCTCGCCCCTTCAGACCCCGCTTCTCATGGACCTGACCATCATTGGTCCAGTTCTTGCCGACCTCTGGCTGGGCCGTGTGGAACAGGAGCTCGCCCCACTGGTCCTCGGCATTTTCGTCCGGGAGCCGCACGTCGTGGACGACCATCGCAACGGCTTCCTCGGGCCGCGGCCCCGCGTAGTACATGGTGGCGAAGAATGCGTGGAGCCGCTGTCCACCGCGCGGCCGAAGGCGCACCCAGCCCAACAGGCGTGCGGCCTGCCCGCGGTTGAGTAATGCCCGCTTGTCCACCGCGGATGATGTCTTCGGGGAAGTCCCCCGCCCCTTCGGCAAGGGATTGGACCGCAGTATGCGGTGCTTGACCGCGTACTCCATGGCGACGTTGAGAATCCTGCGGTTGCGCTTGGCCGAACTCGCGGCAGCAGGCGTTCCGTCCAGCAGGCTAGTACTCCAGCCGTAGATCGTGATCTTCATGTCTGAGTGGCTTGTCGACGGTAGTGGCTGGCCTGGGATCGGGCCTGGTGGCGGCGCCGCCAGTCGGACCAACCGAGCCGGTGGGCGGCATCGTGGACGGGTCGGACAACGAGTGTGATGAACAGGCGCTGGATCTCGTTGCAGGTGAGCGGAATGAGGGCATCGGGTGCGGGGCGGGTGTGCTCGTCTGCGCGTACGACGGCGAGGAAGGCGTGCGCGAGCATGGCGAGGGTGACCCAGCGGGACCAGGAGGCATAGCGGCGGACCTGGTGCTCGTCGAGCGCGGCCAGGCCCTTGCCCGACTGGAAGAACTCCTCCACCCGCCATCTTGATCCAGCGACTCTGACCAGCACGGTCAGCGGCACGGACGTGGGCGAGTAGCAGCGGTAGTAGGCGAGTTCGCCGGTGCTGCGGTTACGGCGGATCAGCAGCTGACGACTCCCGGGTCGGGGGTCGGCGAGGTCGATGACTGCCCAGTCGTAGAAACGGTGGCCCTTGGCCCCGGCCCCTGCGGAGAGCTTCTGCCAGGCCCGCTTGGGCACCTTCTTGGCCAGGGTGTCCGCACGGAACCTCCCCGCCCCGGTGGTGACTTCGTGCGAGCAGGCCACCGCGAGGACGTAGCCGGTGCCGCGTTCCTCCAGTGCGGTTCGCAGCCTGGGGTTGCCGCCGTAGACCTAATGGGCAATGAAGAGAGGCCCGCTCCCCGCATAACCGGCCCGCCAGACTTGGACCGAGAGAGCGGAGTCACGCTTCGACGCAGGGAAGGCAGAGGACGGTACAGGGGGAACCGCACCGTAGACCAGGGGCTCGACCCCTGAGATGAGACTCGGTCCCTCGTATCGCCGTCTGCCCCCGCCCTCTCGGCCGCGGTGCCGGACGCCGACGTCGGCGCGACGCCTACCGAACACCTGGGCTCAAGCCTCGAAGAAGACCGGCGGGTGCCGACGCTCGCGGCCGGCACCGTGACCGAGCACATGATCGGACCGTTGATGCTTGCGGTCCGAGCCGCCCGCAGGGAGCACCTCTTCCGTGTTCGGGAGCCGCCGAGCTCTCGCCAAGACCGAGGACCCTGCGGGTCGCTGGGGTCACGAACGGCTAATCGGATGACGGGCCATCGAGCCCTGCCATTAGGGAGACGCGTGCCCCGCACGGCTGTGACCAGCCACGACAGGCAATTCGACCGAGAGGACGTGAACCGCTTTGAAGGTGTCCTGCGGCATCGACTGGGCCAGCGACCACCACGACGCCGCCATAGTCGACAACACCGGATCGTTACTGGCCAAGGCCCGGATCGACGACACCGCCGAGGGACTCGCCGAGCTCCTGCAGCTCCTCGCCGAGCACGGCGACACCGCCGAGGCCCCCGTCCCGGTGGCCATCGAGACCTCCCGCGGTCTGCTGGTCGCCTGCCTGCGCGCGGCCGGCCGCCCCGTCTACGCGATCAACCCGATGGCCGCCGCCCGCTACCGCGACCGCCACGCGGTCTCCCGCAAGAAGTCCGACCACCTCGACGCCATGGTGCTGGCGAACATCCTGCGCACGGATGCCGCCGCCCACCGCCAGCTGCCCGCCGACACCGAACTCGCCCAGGCCGTCGCGGTCCTCGCCCGCGCCCAGCAGAATGCCGTGTGGGACCGCACCCAGGCCGCCAACAAGCTCACCTCGCACTTGCGCGAGTACTTCCCCGGCTTCCTCGCCGCGGTCGGCGTCCGCCGCGAGGGGGTGTGCCACCCAATCGCCCGCACCCTGCTGGTCGCCGCCCCCACCCCCGTACAGGCCGCCCGACTCACCCGCGCCCAGCTGCGGTCCCTGTTGAAGAAGGCCGGCCGAAAGAACACCCTCGACGCCGAGGCCGACCGCCTCCATGCCGCAATCCGCCTGCCCCAGATGCGCCAACTCCCCCTGGTCGAACAGGCGATGGGACGTCAGACGCTCGCGCTGCTGCGGCAGATGGAGGCCGCCTGCACCAGCGCCGACGACCTCGCCGAGGCCGCGGTGGAGTCTTTTGAGAAACACCCGGACGCCGAGATCATCACCAGCTTCCCAGGGCTCGGCACTCTCAGCGGCGCCCGGGTGCTCGCCGAGATCGGCGACGACCGATCCCGCTTCGCCGACGCCAAGGGCCTGAAGGCCTACGCCGGGTCGGCCCCGATCACCAGGGCCTCGGGCAAGAGCGTGGCCGTCCTGGCCCGCCGGGTCAAGAACCAGCGGCTGGCCGGCGTCGGCTACATGTGGGCCTTCGCCGCTATGTCCCACTCCGACGGCGCCCGAGCCCACTACGACCGCCGCCGCGAGGCCGGAGACCGCCACACCGCCGCCCAGCGCAACCTCTTCAACCGCATGCTCGGCTGCCTCCACCACTGCCTCACCCGCCGCGTCTGCTACAGCGAGACAGTCGCCTTCCCTGCACCCTCTGACGCTCAACTCACGGAGGCCGCTTGACAGATCTTCCGCATCGGATGTCTCGTCGCCAGCGACCCAGCCGACGCGGTGGCCGGCGTCCAGGAACCGGGCGACCATACGAGTGGCCAGTTCCGGCTTGGTGGCGAAGGCGGTGTCCTGGTCGAGTCCGGCATCCCGGCAGCGGTCAGGGTCGGAGGTCCATGAACGCGGGACGTACAGTTCCCGGTCCACTGCCGCGTGCCCGCGCCGGCCGGCGTAGACCAGGTAGACGGCGACCTGGGCATTTTCGATCCTGCCCGCGGTGCCGGTGTACTGGCGCTGGACGCCGACCGTGTCGGTGCCCTTCTTCACGTCCCCGGTCTCGTCGACCACCAGTACCGCCTGGTCGTCGTGCAGGTGGTCCACCACGTAGTCACACACATCGTCGCGGACCCGGTCGGCGTCCCACTTGGCCCGGCCGAGCAGGTGCTGCATGCCGTCCGGGGTCCTCTCCCCGGCCCATTCGGCGATGGTCCAGCAGTTCTTGCGCGGCAGGTCCGACAGCAGCCCGAGCACCAACTGCCGTGCCCGGCACCGGGGTTCGACCCGCGTGAACCGTCCAGCTATCCGGCTCATCAGGCCCTCGAACGCCTCCTGCCAGCGGGCAGGGTCTACGCTGTGACCTGCGGCCACCGCGTGATCGTTTGTCTTCACACACCGATGATCAACGGGTGGCCGCACCCGTCTCCACAGCGCGTCAGGGTCGCGCAGCGTCCGCCCGCCGTTCCTGTGTCAGGAGGACATGTGCAACGTGGCGAAGTCTGGTGGGTGGAGCTCGACGAGCGGCGGCCGGTCGTACTGCTGTCGGGAGACGACGCGTCCGGGATCCGGGTGATGCAGGTCGTCGCTCCGGCGGGTGTCGACATCACCGGTCTGGGCGTCGAAGTGGCAGTAGGCGCCGTGGAAGGACTGCTCTTTGAAGGCGTGCTGCGGTTCGCGTTCCCGCGTCCGGGCTTTACCCCTTGCACGTGGCTGACCACAGTGTGCCGGGACGACCTGATCGAGCGAGCGGGCGTTCTGTCCTCCGCGAAACTCAGCGAGATTGAGAACGCCCTCCGTCTCGGTGAGCAGGCGAAGGAGTGGACCCCGGCGACGACCGCGAAGCTCAGCGAGATAAGGAACGCCCTCCGTCTCGGTGGACTCGGGTAGGCGGAGAAGGAACGGACGCCCGCGACGGCGTGGTCGGTCTCGTCCAGATGATCGACGCTGGCCACCTGCCTCCTCGGCGCCCCTCACGATCGAGATCACGAACTACGGCTGGAGTATTAGACGCTCATCGCGGCCGGTGAAAGTGGCAGAAGGCGCCGGCAGCCCCGACAGAGCAGGAGTGATCTGTGTCGGGAGGTGCACAGTTACATCGCGACCCTGAACAACAGCGTGGATGAAGAGGCCACCAATAATGGTGTTCTCAACATGGCCGTCGACTTCGCTCATGTCGGTACCATCTCCTGCACAGCTTCAATAGTCTATGCGGCATCTCGCAACACAGCGGAGCATGGTTAGGTTAACGTTGAAGCTCTGCCAACGCAGCGTAATAATGTGAAACGTTGAGTGTCGGCCAACTCGGTGTGGTGATGATCCACGGGATCAACTCCAGTCCCAAGGTGTGGCAGCCACTACAAAGGCTGATCGCGGAGGATGAGGAACTGGGCTTCGCCCACTAGCCGACTCCGCGGCGGACAGGCAAGGCAATTTCCAGCTCAAGAAGACGCCGGCCGAGCATTCGGGTATCCATCAGCTTGGAGGGGATTTCGCGCAGCCGTCACAGGTAGCGGACTCACTACAGATGGCCGAATGTAGGAGTCATGGCACTTGTGCACCCTTCACTCCAGAAGAAAGTAACGTTGGAACGAAGCGCGCCCTCAACCACCGCTCATTGTGCAAAATCGCCGCAGCTCGCAGCGCCTTCTCTTCCTCTTGTCGGTCGCCGCTCTCGCGATAGAGAGCGGCGACCTGGGTGTAGGCGTCGACGGCCTCCTTAAGCATCCCCGCACTTTGCAACGCGACGCCCAGGCACCTCACAGCGCTAGCCTCGCTACTTGCGTCGCCGGTCTCATGGGAGATGACTGCGGCTCGGGCATGAGTGTCGATGGCCTCCTGCAACCGGCCCATCACTTCAAGCCCGAGACCGAGATTGACAAGCGCCATGGCTTCGCTGTACCGGTCACCGGCCTCGCCGTAAAGGGCTGCGGCTTGAGTGTGGGCATCGACCGCCTCCTGCAACCGCCTATCACGACGCAGCGCGATGCCGAGGTTGTTCTGCGCCATGGCTTCGCCGTGGCGGTCGTCAAGGTCGTGATAGACGGCTGCAGCTTGAGTGTGGGCATCGATGGCCTTCTGCAACTGGCCCATCGCTTGAAATGCGGTGCCCAGGTTGTGCACCGCTGTGGCTTCGTTCATTCGATCGCCAATCTCCCGAAAGAGGGTGGCAGCTTGGGCATGGGCGTCAACGGATCCCTCGACCCGCCCCAATTTGCGCAGCCCCACACCTAGGTTCCCCAGGGCCACGGCCTCGAGGTAGCGGTCGCCGATCTCCTGAGCAATGGTTACAGCTTGACTATAGGAGCCGATGGCGTCCTTCAATTTCCCTACAGTTTCCAGAATCAAGCCCAGATTGTTCAGCGCCATAGCTTCACCGCGACGGTCGTTGATCTGCTGGCAGAGAGTCACAGCGCGCCTATTGGCGTTGATTGACTCCTCGAATTGGCGCGCCTTCTCTAAGGCGCTGCCGAGATCATGCGCCGCTGCCGCTTCTCCCTTCCGATCGCCGCGTTCGCGGAAAACGGTTAGGGCAGCGTTGGCGACGACAATCCAGTCGTCGAAGTAGCGGCGATAGTCGAGGTACCTGGCAAGGCTGCCGGCGAGGGCTGTCGTGGTCTCCGACAGGCCGAGGTGTGGGGCCGCAGCGGCGACTTCGATGAGGTTGCGCCGTTCAGCGTCGAGCCAAGCAAGGGCACCGTTGCGGTCGGGGAAACGGGGGGAACGAGTGCCGGGTAGGGTCTTCAGATGGGAGTCGGCGGCCGAAGCGGTGTTCTGGTAGTAGCCGAACAGCCGTGCCCGGGCGGTCCCACGCTGGTCGGCGTCGGAGTGGAGGCCTCCCTGCTCGTCGGCGTAGAGGCGGACCAAGTCGTGCAGCCGCCAGCGGCCCCACGTGTGACCGAGCTCGACCAAGTGTGCGCGTTTCAGGTCTTGTAGCACCCGGCTGACCTGCCGCTGGTCAGCATCGGTTAGGTGAGCGGCGGATTCGGTGGACAGGTCCGAGCCAGGGTTGAGCGACAGCAACCGGAAAAAGCTAGCGTGGTCGTCGTCGAGGTGCTGGTAGGACAGGTCGAAGGCGGCGCGCACCGCGCGGTCCTCGCGACACAACTCGTCCAACCGGGAGTGCTCCGCCTCCAGGTCTTGGGCGAGTGAGGACAACGGACGGGTGGGGGTGTCGGCAAGCAGGGCCGCAGCGATACGTAGGGCAAGCGGCAGACCCGCGCACAGTCGGGCGATTGCCGCAGCCGCTTCAGGCTCGTCACTCACGCGAGTGTCGCGGACGCCGCAAGCCTGCTGCAGGGCCCGGCGGAGCAGCTCTGTCGAGGCCTGTTCGTCCAGGACAGCCAGATCGTACCGGCGGGCATCGACATCGAGGAAGTGGCGGGATGTGAGCAGAGCCGCGGTGACGCCGTCTGTGGGCAGCAGCAGGCGAACCTGCTCGGTGGTGGAGGCGTTGTCAATGACGACCAGGATCCGCCGACCCTTCTCGGCGAACGCCGCCAGCACACTGCGATATAACCGCGTTCGGTCCTGTAGGTCAGCAGGGATGTGCTCGCCGGGCACACCCAAGGCATTCAGAAGGCTGTCCAGGGCCCGCTCGGGAGAGAGGCGGCGTTCGGGGTCGTAGCCGAATAGGTCGACAAACAGCACACCGCCAGGGAACCAGCCCGGTTGCTTCAGCGCCCGGAAAGCAGTCTGCACAACGAGTTCGGTCTTACCAACTCCGGCCAGCCCGGCTACCGCCGCTACCGGTCCCGCCAGCTGCGGCCACCCCCCGTTGTCGGGAGCCAGGCCCTGAAGCAACTCCTCGAGATACGTGTCGCGGCCGATGAAGGTGGTCGCTACAGCCTTCGGCAAGCCGGACAGCGCAGGGGTAATCTGCGGGGGCAGTACCACGGTGATGTCCCGACCCTGAATCACCGCGTGGAAGAAGATGCCGTCGCTGATCTCGTTCAACACCCTCCCGTCCACATCGCCTTCAATATCCGCCTTGGCTACCCGATCAATCCTGCGTCGGTCATGCACCAGTGCCGGGTGTGGCCCTCGGCGGAGGCGGCATAGCGAAGGAGATCCCGGAGAAGTCCCGGCCTTGCAACACCGGGCCGTTCTGTGTGCCGCCGCTGATTGTGTTGTGCACCTCGCCGTCGCCGGTGCGCACCAACTTTGCTTGCTGGTGCCACTGCTGCAGGCCATCGCGAAACTCCGTGTCCAGCGCGGCCCGCACCGCCAGAGCGGCGCTCAGAACCTGCGCGTGGGCAGGATCCGTCGGGGCTTGTTCCAGGCGGGCCAACTCCACCTCCCCAGTACTGGCGGCCGAGGCATCTGTTTCTCCACGCCCCCGAAAGCGACGCCCAACCAGCGCCCTTAGCCCCGCCCAGGCTTCTCGGCCAGCCTCGCCTCCGACACCGCCCGCCAGAGCCGACAGCAACGCCACCGAAATCGGATCCACCCCATACCGCCTTCCACGTATCCCCACCTCTTGAGTAGACACGGTAGGGGACCCCGCGGTTCCACAGACGGCAAAGCTCCCAAGCCGTTGCTGTACCGAGAGGTGCGCCTGGCGGTCGACTGCCGTTCCCAATGGATCGATCTACTCAGGGTGCCGCATGAATACAGGGCAGACCGACGACGATCGGCATCCTGCCGAGAGAGCGAAGCCAACAGACCGAAATCCGGCATTGGCCGCATGTTGAGGCAACTCACAGACAGCGGAATGACTACTTCCGGTGGGCTGGCGGGTACGCACGGAGCTCAGGCAGGGCTACAACCGACCCGTCGCAGGTCAGAGCTACGGCTGGAGGGAACTAGATCAGCCTCTTCTAAGCGCTTGGCCGCAGGTTCGAGTCCTGCCGGGGGCGCTTTTCCCGTAAGACGTCAGGCCCTCCCGCCGGGAGGGCCTTCTTGCTGGTCATGGCACGGTAGCGAGGCCTCTGTAGCGAACGCGTAAGCACCGGATCGACCCCAGGTCACGGTGGATAGGGACCGGCGCTTTCCGCCTTTCCGGGTCTTCGGCGATCCGTTCGTAGATCGTGGTGCACACGGCGCCGTGGCCGGTGCCGAGCAGCCAGTGGCGTCCGGCGGGCTCGTCCATGCGGTCGCGGGCGATGTCGTCGACGTGGAGGAGGTCCCGGCGGACCGTTCCGGCGTACCCCATCGTCACGGGTTCACCGGCCACCGCGCGGCGCACCTTCATGGAGACGACGCCCTTGTCCCGGGCGGTCGACCCGGCGTACGGGGAATTCGGTCGCAGCGGCCGGTCGGTCCACGCGCCCTGCTCGATGGATGCGTGCATCTCGTCGGTGGAGGCCTGCGCAAAGCGGCGGATGCCGGTGCGCAGCGCGGCCTCAGGGGCGACGGCCCGTGACCGGACCGGTCGCATCGGGAGCGTCGTACGCGCGGCGGGCCTCCTCGACCCGCTCCAGGTTGGCCTGGGACCAGTCGGCAAGCACGGCGAACAGCGGCGAGAGGCTCCGGCCGAGGTCGCTGATCTCGTACTCGACCCGCGGCGGCACCTCCGGGTAGTAGGTGCGCAGCACGAGACCGTCCCGCTCCATCTGCCGCAGTCGCTGCGTCAGCACCTTGGAGGTGATGGTGCCGATGCGGCGTTCGAGCTCCACGAAGCGCTGCCGCCCGAACGTGTGCAGGGCCCAGAGGATCGGGGTGGTCCAGCGGCTGAAGACGATGTCGACCGCCGGTCCGATGGGGCACGCCTGAGTCGGCGCGACCGCCGTGGCGGACGGAACTGCCCGTCCGGGGGCGGGAGTCCGGGGGACGGGGCTGTAGGGCATGACGCCTCCAGGGAAGTCACTTTCCTCTGGATGGTCACTGTACTCAGGACGGTAGCTTCCTCAAGGGGACCCGGGAACGACGCCGTCGGAAGCGCCGCACACCATCGGCGGCGGAGCCTACGTGGTGCGGCCCGACGGGGACCCGAGCGCCGTCCCGGCTGTGACGTACTGCCCGCATCGCGCGGCTCCACCCACGAACTCGGCTCCGAGACAGCCCGGTCGCTCGCCGGTGTGCTGCTGTCGGCGCGCCGTCCGCCCCGGTCGTCCCTGCCCGCCGGGCATCAGGACGCTTCTGTACCAGTCCGCATGGAGCGGGAAGTCCGCCTTGAAGCCTTCACCGGGATCACAGCCGAGGAGATCCCAGACCCGGTCATCGGTGAACCAGTGCTCCACGGTGAGCAATTGAAGGGAATGCAGAAGACGCGGTGACGCGGCGAGCCGTGCCCGCGCTTCGTCCAGCGCGATGTCCGCGGCAGCCCACTCCAGTCCGAGCGCGGCGGAGACCGCCGCGACAAGATCGGAACAGGCCACCGGATCAGGGTGGTTGACGTGGTGGACACCAGCGGTCTCCCGGGGCGAGAGCGCCGCGGCCAGCAGAGCCCGGCCCAGCACGCGCACATCGATCATGGAGTGCCGGGCGGCGCACCCGGCCAGACCGGACGACAGTTCCCGGACCAGCGCGACCAGACCGGGGATCACCCAGCGGTCCCCCTCGCCGTGGACGAGGTGGGGGCGCAGCACGGTCCCGCCGGCAGCCAGCACATGGCTCTCCGCGGCGGCACGCGTGACGCTGGTGAGCGAGACCGGGGCGAGCGGTGCCCGGCCGGGGGCCAGGTCCGTGAACGGCCCACGTCCGTACACGGCTGCCGTGCTCAGACAGACGATGCGGGCGACGCCTGCGCGCTCCGCCTCCTCCACCAGTGCCCGGGTCCCGAGGTCGTTCACGGACCGGACCGTTCGTTCGTCCCCGTTGATCTGCGAGGCGCAGTGAATCACCGCGTCGACCCCGTCGCAGACGCCGCGCAACGACGCGATGGCGGCGAGGTCCCCGTACACGGTTTCGATGTCGGAACCTGCGCCGGACGCAGGGACGTCCACGGGCGCCCGGTGTTCCATCAGACGCAGCCGGACGCCGGGGATGGCATCCGCAGCCGCCACCACATGTCTGCCGACGAAGCCGCTCGCCCCGGTGATGAGAATGTGCGTGGTCACAACCGGTCGTCCCCCGTGTGAGTGAGTTCGCTGGTGAATACCGGCTCGCCGTCCTGTTGTCCGCGTACCCGCGCCACGGTGCGGGAACTGTCGCCGGAGGGCATCAACTCGGCCTCCACCCAGCACGGGCTGTCGAGTTCGGCGTATTTGTGGAAAGCGATCTCCACCGACGTCGGGAGAAAAGCGTGCCCCGGCGCGACAGCGACGGCTGCCTGGCGGGCCGCCTCCAGCAGCATGATGCCCGGAACATGGTCGTTCGGGCGCCTGAACAGGGTCGGGTGGGTGGTGTCCAGCCGCAACCGCCAGCGGTTCGACTGAGCTGTCGGCGTCAGTACGACGTCCGACTCCGCCGTCCGGCCCACCTCGTACGGATCCGCACCGGGCGACAGCGGTACAGGACGGCCCACCATGTCCAGACTGCCCTGGCGGAGGCGGCGGTAGGCCCGCGCCGATGTGCAACTGATCCGTCCCGAGCTGGTCGCCAGTACGGTGCCGCCGCGGCAGAAACGCAGGTCGACCCGCATGCCGGCGATGCTCTTGCCCCGCTTCCGCACATCCGAGCAGGTCAGATCGATCAGGACCTTTCCGGACGCGACCTCAAGGGAAAAACCCGGAACGACGGTGTCGTACGCCAGATCCCACATCACGAACTGGTCGTCGACCGGAACTCCCAACTCCGCGTGGGCCAGCATCATCGTCGCCTGCCGCATGGTCTCGGCTATCAGCAGGGGATCCTGGTGGTGGCCCGATGCGGCGGCGAAGAAGTGGTGCGGGCGCGGCCACTGGGCCGATACGGAGAACTCCGTATCGCTCAGCCTGCACCAGGCGGTGGGAAAGATGTCCCTGGGGTCGGACCGGTGAACGAGTTCATGCGAGACATCAGTTCTCCAACCTCTCTGCGGCGGAATCGCCATCCCGTGGAGACCGGATGGTTCGGCCTCGGCGAGGGCGACAGTGTCGGGCAAATCAATGTGAACCATGGAAATACCCCCAGCTCATCCATGGGGGAGTGCCTCGCTCCCCCACGGTAAGATACCGACGGTCCTGGTTCTTCCATAGTGCGGCTGGTGTATACGAGATCACATCGCCACGAGAGGCAGGAACGCACAGCTGATGGCCCAACAAGCTCGAGCGATCCAGACCCGGCAGTCGATTTTGCTGGCTGCCGCCACTGTCTTCGACGAGCGCGGCTACAGAAGCTCCACCATCAGTGAGATTCTCGCACGGGCCGGCGTGACCAAAGGGGCCCTCTACTTCCACTTCGCCTCGAAGGAGGAGCTGGCCCTCGGAGTGATGGAGGCGCAGCTGGAAGTCGGTTCGCTGCCGACGCAGTTGACGAAGCTCCAGGAGCTGGTCGACCAGGGTCTGGTGCTGGCCCATCGGCTCCGCCACGAGCCGCTGGTGCGCGCGAGCGTCAGACTGGCGATGAAGCAGGGGGGCGGCGAACTGGACCGCGGCCTGCCGTTCCACTCCTGGATTGCCCGGCTCGAAACCCTGCTGATCGAGGCGAAGCAGCAGGGCGAGGTCCTGTCCCACGTCAATCCCGCGGAGGCCGCCCAGCTCCTGGCCGGCGCCTTCTCCGGCATCCAGGAAATGTCCCAAGTCCTCTGCGAACGAAAGGACTTGGAGCAACGGATCTCGATGCTGCTGCGCTATGTACTGCCGAGCATCGCGCTGCCGGCCGTACTCGCCGTACTGGAGATCACCGAGACCCGAGCCGAACAGCTGCTGGCCACGGCCGGCGAACCGGACGTACCCGGGGACCGGCGCGAAAGGGAGTAGCTCCCCTTCCGTCACGCCGGTCTCACCGGAACGGCCGCTGGTGCTGTTCTGCCTGCATCAGCGATCCCGGCTGCGTCCCGCCCTGAAGCAGTCGGACGGCTTCGTCGTCAACCTCCTGACCAGCAGACAGGAGCCGTCGGCCTGGGCGTTCGCGGGCAAGGGCGGCGGGCCGGGACGAGGATCCGCAGATCTTCCGCCGGGTCGCTCGAGTACGAACTCGCCAGATCGCCCCGGCAGTGATTCCCGGCGCCGGTTCCGGCTCGACGACGTGCAGACCGCAGTGCCTCGTCGCTCAATGGCCCCCTCCAGGGAAGTCACTTTCCTCTAGGTACCTACTTCACTCCGGATGCTAGCTTCGCCGAGTCGCCGCAATAACGACCTGTATTCGGCACCTCTCTGCCATTCGCGCCGGCTTCCGAATCCCACCGACTGCCAGGAATTGCCATGTCGATCCCAGAATCCTTGCCCATTCCCCGCGAGACTTCAGTCGCACCAGAGCCCCAGACGGTCCATAGACCCGGGCTGATTCTGGCGTTCCTTTGCGTTGCCGGACTCATGACGTTTCTCGACGTGACCGTCGTGAACGTCGCTCTGCCGAGCATTGAGGAAAGCCTCCATATCTCCGAAGCCTATTTGCAGTACGTGGTGACGGGTTATGGAACGGTCCTCGGCGGATTCCTGCTGCTCGGTGGCCGGCTTGCCGACACCTTCGGGCGCCGGCGCATGCTCCGGACGGGCCTGATCGTGTTCGCCGTGGCGTCCCTGCTGGCGGGCATCGCCCAGGGCCCCACCATGCTCATCGCCGCCCGCGCCGCGCAGGGTCTCGGGGCGGCGTTCATCGCTCCTGCCGCCCTCAGTCTCCTGACCAACACCTTCGCCGAGGGTTCCGAGCGCAACAAGGCGCTCGGGGTGTGGGGTGCGATGGGCGGTCTGGCGTCGGTGGCCGGCGTCATTCTGGGTGGCCTCTTCACGGAGGGTCCCGGCTGGCGCTGGATCTTCTTCATCAACGTGCCGATCGGCCTGGCGGCCGCTTTCGCAGCGCCGTTCATCCTCCCCGAGAGCCGCTCCGCGGAGCGCCGCAAGTCCTTCGACACGGCTGGGGCCGTCCTCCTCACCGCCACCCTGGTGCTCACGATCTACACCCTGGGCCAGACCATCGAAGTCGGCTGGTCGTCCGCCCGCACCCTCGGCAGTCTGGCCGTCGCGGCCGTCCTGCTGATGGCCTTCATCGTGGTCGAGCGGCGGGCGCAGTCGCCGCTGATCCCGCTCAGCATCTTCCGGCGCCGCGTCCTGACCATGGCCAACATCGTCGCCACCCTGCTGTTCGGCACCCTGGTGACGCTGTTCTTCTTCGCCAGCCTCTTCATGCAGATGGTCCTGGACTACTCGCCGATCAGGGCAGGTCTGGCCTACGCGCCGCTCGCCCTGATCACGGCGGTCGGCGCGGGCGTCGCATCGAAGCTGATCACCAAGATCGCTGCAAAGCCGGTGCTTCTCACCGGTCTCGCCCTCACCTTCGTCGGCATGCTCATGCTGTGGCAACTGCCCTCGGACAGCACCTACGTGTCCCACGTACTGCCGGCCTTCCTCGTCGTCGGCCTGGGCCTCGGCATCTCCTTCGTGCCGCTGCAGATCGCCGCGTTCACCGGGGTCGAGAAGAGCGAGTCCGGTCTGGCCGCGGGGCTCATCAGCACGAGCCAGGAGGCCGGCGGCGCCCTCGGCGTGGCCGTCGCCGCCACCATCGCGTTCAGCGCCACCCGCAGCCTGGAGAAGTGGGCCCACGGTGACCCCGACCTCGTACGGGAGGCCCGTACGAGCGTCTTCCACCACGCGTTCGTCGTCGGGGCCTGGTTCGCCGTGGGTGCCATCGTCATCGCGCTGCTGCTGCCGATGATGAGGACGTCGGAACACGACGGCATTCCCGGGGCCTGAAGAGCGGAGGAACAACATGTCGCTGTTCCTGCCGGAATCGGCCGAGGCCTTCCTGGCCGAGAACCACGTGTGCACGCTGACCACCATCCGGCCCGACGGCTCCCCCCACGTGGCGCCGGTGCGCTTCACCTGGGACGCCGACGCCGGGCCGGCTCGGGTCATGACGGCCGCCTCACGGCAGAAGGCCGCCGGAGGCCCGCAAACGGCTGGCGCACCCGGCGGGTGAACTGGCCTCCCTCTACTGGCCGTCGGCGGAAGCGGGAGAGGAATCGGCCGTCCCGGACGAGTTCGTCGACCGGCGCCGTTGATCCGACCGCGCCGTCCGCCCGTCGTGCAGACCCGCCGCACGGCGGTCAGGTCACCGGCTGTTCGGTCCAGATGCACTTGCCGGAGGCGGTGTAGCGAGCACCCCAGCGGTGGGCGAGGGCGGCGACCAGTTGCAGACCGCGGCCGCCCTCGTCGGTCTCCGCCGCATTGCGGATGCGTGGTGTGGACAGGCTGCCGTCGGAGACCTCGCAGATCAGCCCCTCGGCGCGGAGCAGGCGGAGGGCGATGGGGCTTTTGCCGTACCGGACGGCGTTCCCGACCAGCTCGCTGACCAGGAGCTCGGCGGTCGTGGTGAGGTCGTCGAGCTCCCAGCCCTCCAGCTGGTCCCGGACATGGTGACGTGCCTCGCTTGCGGCGATCGGACCGTCGGAAAGTGTCCAGCTGGCAATGGAGTCGGCCGGTATCGCAAAGGTGCGGGCGACGAGCAGCGCGGCGTCGTCCATGAGCTGGGTGCCCGGCAGCAGCTCGGCCAGGACGTCGTCGCACAGCCGCTCCAGCCCGAGCGAGCTCCCCACGGCATCGTCCTCCCGTGCGGCGGCCGCCGCACTCGAGAGCGCCTTCGTCAGGTGGAGCATGCCCCGGTCGATGTCGCGGGTGACGGATTCGATCAGTCCGTCCGTGTAGAGCACCAGCAAGCTGTTTTGGGGGAGAACGACCTCAGTGGTCTCGAACGGCGGGCGTCCGGTGCCCAGCGGCGGATCCGGCCGGTGGGCGATGAACTCGGTGTTGCCGTCCGGGTACACGACGGCCGGCGGCGGGTGCCCGGCGGAGCCGAACTTGCACGTGCAGGTGACGGGGTCGTACACCGCGTACAGACAGGTGGCGTAGAAGTCGTCGCCGAGGTCGTTCACCACCTGGTTGAGGCGGGTGAGGAGTTCGGAAGGCGGGAACTCCAGATCGGCGAGCGTGTGCACGGCCGTCCGCAGCCGCCCCATGGTGGCCGCCTCGGACAGGCCGTGTCCCATCACATCGCCGATGACCAGCGCCACCCGGGCGCCGGACAGCGGGATCACGTCGTACCAGTCGCCACCGACCTCGATGCCCTCGTTGGCAGGTACATAGCGGGCAGCGGTACTGACCGCGCACAGCGTCGGAAGCTCGCTCGGCAGCAGTCCCCGCTGGAGCTCCTGGGCCCTCATGTGCTCGGCGTCGAACAGCCGGGCGCGCTCGATGGCCTGCGCCATCAGCCCGCTGAGTGTGATGAGCAGAGCCCTTTCCTCTCCGCCGAGACGCCGCGGATCAGTGAAGGAGACGACGCAGCAGCCGACGGTGCGGCCGGAGGCGATCAGCGGCAGGAACGCCCAGGATGCCTTCTTGGCCTCGGCCGGGCGGTCGGCCATCCGGGGGTAGCGCTCTACGTACTCCTCCACCGAGTCGATGAAGGCGGCCGTCCTGCTGCGGTACACCTCGTCGAGCGGAGCGATGTCGCGGACCGGTCTTCCGTCGAAGTCCCGGAAGAACGTCTCCGGGTATCCGACCTGCCCGGCGACGCGCAGCGTGCCCCCTTCGATGAGGTGGACGACGAGACCGGAGGCGCCGAACGGCGCCATGATCCGCTCGGCGGCGGCGTTCACGACGTCCTGCACCGTCAGGGCCTCGGCAAGGGCACCGGCCAGGGCGGTGATGCGGGCGTTGCGGTCGGCCGTGACGCGTTCCGCCGCGACGGACTCGGCCTCCCGTGACCGCATCTCGGTGACATCGGTGGCGTACACCGTCAGTCCGTCCGGTACCGGGACCAGCCGCATCTGGTACCGACGCCGGTTGGTGGGCCACCTCACGTCGAAGCCGACCGGGCTGCCGCGGTCGACGGCCCGCCGGTACGACGCCTGCAGGCCGAGTCCCGTGGCGTCGACGCCGATCTCGGCCAATACGTCCCACAGGTTCTGCCCGAGCAGCTCATGCGAGGCGCCGAGGAGCCGCTCCGCCTCCATGTTGAGGAAAGTGATCCGCCACTCGCTGTCGACCGCGAAGAACGCATCGCTCATGCGCCGCAGCGCGCGGCTGACCGAGTCCCGGGCGATCCGGCTCTCGGTGGTGTCCCACACCGTGCCGACCATGCGGCCGGGCCGGCCGTCCTCCCCCGGCAGGACCCCGCCCCGCGAGCTGACCCAGCGCGTGGTCCCGTCCGGGCGGCAGATCCGGTACTCCACACCGGACACCCGGTGGTTACGAATCGCCTGCTCGGTCTCGGCCAGGAGCCACGGCAGGTCATCGGGGTGGACCAGCCCACTCCAGGTGTCGAAGCGCTGGTTCGTGGACTGCCCCGCCATACCGAAAATGGCGAGCGTCGACTCGTCCCACAGCTGCTCCCCGGTGGCCAGGTCCCATTCCCAGGAACCGACCTTGATCGCTTCCAGCGACTGCCGGAGCCGGGTTACGGGGGGCTCCTTCCCCAGCCGCCCGCGGTCGGCCCTGCCCCAGCCCATCGAGGGCTCCCGCAGCCGCAGGGCGGCCCAGGCGGCGAGCGTCTCGACGGCCGACCGCTGCTGCGGCGTGGGCTGCCCCTCACCGACGGTGAGCACGGACAGCGCGCCCACGACCCCGTCCGGCGTGAGGAGCGGAACGGCCAGCAGCCCGCTGCCTGCGGGCAGCGCGGAGGGCGGCGACCAAGGGGCGGCGGCGTGGGGGTGGTGGCCGAGGGGGCTGTCGGGGCCCCGGCCGCCGTGCCCTGCGCCGCCGTCCGTACCGCCCTCTCCGGTGCGTTCCGTGCCGCCCCCTGTGCTGCGCTCGGCCACGGAGGCATGGGAGAGGCTCTGCCCGCCCAGAGCGGACATCCATGCCGAGGCTCCACCGGCCACCGCGCGCGCCGGCGCGGTGTCGCCGTCCACCGCGATGTCTTTCCAGTCCTGGGCCACGGTGCGGACGATCCCGCTGGTCGCCATCAGCAGCAGCCTCTGGCCCCCGGGGTCCCTCACATGGACCATTCCGCCCAGTCCGTCGGCCTCCGTCACCGCATGGTCCAGGGCGAAACCGAGCAGATCGACTCCTCCCAGCTCAACCCCCGCTTCGATGATCATCCGAAGCCGTGCCGCACCGGCTTTGTCCATCAGGAGCCGCTCAGCCATCGCTCGCTTCCTTCCGCGAACCCGCCTAGGACACAGGGCACCCGGAATGAGTGATATTGCCCTCTTAAGTGTACGTACGGGCACGGATGAGCGAATGCGCAGGCGACTGCCGCGGGACTCGCTACGCGGCGTCCACCACCGCCGTGCAGCCGAGCTTGTCGACCGCCTGGTAACAGGTCCAGGCCGTCGCGTCGCAGGAGACCTTCTCTGCGGCCGAATATGCCGCGCAGCCCCTCTTCAGGTCGGCGTAAAAAGCACTGTCGATGAGGGAACGCGACTGTTCCGGCGGTCTTCGCTCGGGACGGGCACAGCATCCGGCAGTGGACTGTCACGGATGTATCCGGGAGCTGTATGCCCTGCACCGTGGAGGCAAATCGACTATCACGCATGGCAGTTGACGCCGCAACACTCACAGTGGTGACGCGTGAACGGCCACGGGGCGGGGAGTTACGCGCGGAGGAACGCCAGCACCGCCAGCACCCTGCGGTGTGTCTCGTCGGCCGGCGGCAGGTCCAGTTTGGCGAGGATGTTGCCGATGTGCTTGCCGACCGCGGCTTCGGAGACCACCAGGTCGCGGGCGATCGCGCCGTTCGACCTGCCCTGGGCGACCAGGGCGAGCACTTCCCGTTCGCGGGCGGTGAGCCGCTCCAGCGGATCGCGGCGGCGGCGCAGGAGTTGGCGTACGACCTCCGGGTCGACGACGGTGCCGCCGTCGGCGACCTCCCGCAGGGCGTCGATGAACTCCTCGATCTGGCCGACCCGGTCCTTGAGCAGATAGCCGACACCGGATCCGTCGCCGGAGTCGAGGAGTTCGGCGGCGTACGTCCGCTGCACGTACTGGCTGAGAACCAGCACCGGCAAAGTGGGCTGCCTCTCGCGGAGTTCCACCGCCGCGCGCAGTCCTTCGTCCTGGAGACCGGGCGGCATCCGGACGTCGGTCACGACGATGTCCGGGGTGTGTGCGGCGACGGCCGCGATGAGCGCTTCCGCGTCGCCGACGGCGGCGACGACCTCGTGGCCGCAGCGGGTGAGCAGTCCGATGAGACCTTCACGGAGCAGCACGCTGTCCTCGGCCAGCACTACGCGGAGCGATCGGTCCACTCGCAAGGAATCTCCACACGCAACAGGGTCGGGCCGCCGGGCGGGCTGGACAGCGCAAGTCTGCCATCCAGTACGGAGACCCGGTCGGCGAGACCGGTCAGCCCGGTCCCTTCGTCACCGGTGCGCGCGCCGCCCCGCCCGTCGTCGCGGATCTCCAGGAAGAGCCGTCCCGCGGTGTGGCCGCCGGTCACCTCGGCGCGGCTCGCACCGCTGTGCTTGCCGACGTTGGCCAGCGCCTCGCAGACCACGAAGTACGCGGCCGCCTCGACGGCCTCGGGGAACCGGCCCGGGAGCGCCAGTTCCAGGTCGACGGGGGTCGCGGAACGGTCGGCCGCGTCAAAGACGGCGGCTTCCAGGCCGTAGTCGGCAAGGACCTTGGGGTGGATGCCGTGGATCAGTTCGCGCAGTTCGGCCAGTGCCTGACCGGCCTCCTGGTGGGCCTTGGCCAACTGGTCGGCGAGGGGGCCGGGCGGCGCGTCGAGGCGGGCGAGTCCGAGGGTCATGGTGAGCGCGACGATGCGCTGCTGGGCGCCGTCGTGGAGATCGCGTTCGATGCGGCGCCGTTCTGCCTCGAAGGCGTCGACCAACCGGACCCGGGAGCGGGTGAGTTCGGTGACCCTGTCCCCCGTGTCGTCACCCCTGTCGGCGATCAGGAGGCGGGCCAGTCCGGCTCTCGCTCCGGCCAGCAGGCCCAGCGCGTAGCAGCCGAGCGCGAGGAGTACGAGGCCGAGCGCAGCGGTGGCGAAGGCTTCGGGCCAGGTGGTGACCATCCACTGCTTCACCACGCGGGCCTCTTCGCCGTTCCCGTACACCTGCATCACCGCGGGGGTGGACATCAGCGCCAGCGGGACGGCTACGCACGCACCCACCGTGCCCAGCGTGCGGAATCGCCGGGCGCCGGGAGCCCACTCCCTGTCGCGGGCGAGGCCGTAAGGGCTACACCGCGGCAGCGACCAGCAGCGCGAATGCCGCTGCCGAGAGCACGGTGCGGATCCGGTGGAGGGCGGTCCAGCGGGACTCGAATACCTGGCGGGCCGCGCTGTCGTCGCCGCCCTCGGCCGCCGCGAGCGCCGAGTTGAGCGGG
This sequence comes from Streptomyces sp. NBC_00873, assembly GCF_045207415.1. Lineage (NCBI taxonomy): Bacteria > Bacillati > Actinomycetota > Actinomycetes > Kitasatosporales > Streptomycetaceae > Streptomyces > Streptomyces sp. NBC_00873. The sequence goes on along the minus strand of NZ_CP108803.1, from coordinate 6,078,952 downwards.
ATGTTGCCGCTCACGGTGACAAGGTGACTGAGCGCCGCGCAGACCAGCCCGCCTGCGACGAGTCCCCGCTCGGCGGAGGTCCGGCCGTCGACGGGGACGACGAGCGCGGCGACCGGGAAGGCGATCACCCCGAGGAAGAGGACGAGGAACACCGGCCCCGGCACCTTCTCGTTGAAACGGCGCATCGCGGCGGTGAACTGGTCGTCCGGCAACAGCTTCAGGCCGGGCATGATCCCGGTCGTGAAGCACACCAGGAAGCCGGCGTAGAGACCGGTGGTGACGGCGGCGAGCGCGAGCAGCAGAGAGGCCATGGCCCACATCATGGCGCGGCGGGGCGGGCCGCGCGGCACCATTTCACCAAGGCGCCGCTGCCGGCCCGCCCCCGCCCCCGTCCCCGCCCGCCCCTGCTTCACTTACGGCCTCCCCCGCGACAGGGAGACGGCAACACCGCAAACGGAGACCGAGGTGGCCCGGTGCCCCGGCCGGGTCAGCCCATCTCGCCCTCCTGCTCGCCCCCGCCGCCGGGGCCCCTGTCGTCACCCCGGAGCCGGTCGGCCTGCGCGATCGCCGTCGCCAGCTTCCGTACCGAGCTGTCCTCCGTGCCGGTCGCCAACGCCGCCGCCCGGGTGGAGAGTTCACCGAGCCCCGGCTGACCCGGCAGTGTGCCGCCGCGCAGTTCCTCGGCGAAGTACGCCGCCACCGCGGCCACCTGGAGCCGCTTGTTGCCGTCGGCGCCCCACAGGCTGCCGTCGATCGCACCGGTCTCGACCGTGCCCGACTGCTCGTGCGGCGCCCGTGTCTTCGGGTCCAGCCAGCGCACCGTCGCGGTCGCCACATGTCCGGCGGCGCCGTCCCGGAGCCGTACGGCATAGAGCGCGGTCACCGTGTGCCCGGGGCCGACCTCGCCGCCGTCCACGCTGTCGTCGCGGAAGTCGTCGTCGGCGACCTTGCGGTTCTCGTACCCGATGAGCTTGAACTGCTTGACGTTCTCCGGGTCGAAGGCGACCTGCGCCTTGGCGTCGCGGGCCCGCAGTTCTATGTGGGCGGGAAGCTGGTCGACGAAGACCTTGCGGGCCTGGGTCTCGTCGCCGATGTAGGTGGTGTGGCCGTCTCCCTTGTCGGTGAGGCGTTCCATCAGCGCGTCCCCGTAGTCACTGCCGACGCCGACGCCGAAGAGGGTGATGCCGTACTCGCGGCGGGCGCCGTCGATCCGTTCGAGGATGGCGTCGGCATCGGTCTCGCCGGTGTTGGCGAGGGCGTCGGACAGCAGGACGACCCGGTTGTTCGCGCCCGCGCGGTGACCGGCGACCGCCTCTTCGTAACCGCGCCGGACACCCGCTTCCACATTGGTGGAGTCGGTGGGTTCCATGGAGCCGACGGCGTCACGGATCTTTCCGCGATGGTCCCGCAGCCGGGTCATCGGCACCAGGGTCTCCGCCTTGTCGCTGAAGGTGACCAGGGAGACGGAGTCGTCGTCGCGGAGTTCGTCGGTGAGGATCGAGAGGGACTTCTTCACCAGGTCGAGGCGGCCGGTCCCGGCCATCGAGCCGGAGATGTCGACGACGAAGGTCAGCGCGGCGGGCGGGCGTTCGCCGTCTTCGTCCACGACACGGGTGGCCAGACCGACCCGTACGAGCGACCAGCCACCGGCCCTGGAGCCTTCGCCCGTACGTGCCCCGTCGACCGTCACCGAGAACCCGTTGCCGGCCGGCCGGCGGTAGCCCTGGCGGAAGCTGTTGACGAACTCCTCGGGCCGTACGGTCTCCGCCCCCGGCAGCTCGCCGTCGTCGAGCTTGCGGCGCGCGTACCCGTAACTGGCGGTGTCCACGTCCAGTGCGAACGTGGAGAGATAGTCCGGCGCCACGGGCTTCTCCGGCCTGTCCTCCGCCTTCTGCGCACCGTCGTCCTCGGCGGCGGGCGCGGGCGCGGGAACGACCTGGCCGCCGCCGCTCGTCCCCTGCGGACCGTCGGCACGTTCGGCGGAAGAGTTGTACCCGCTTTCCCCCGCCCCGCAGCCGGTGAGCAGCGCCCCGCCCGCCAGCATCCCGCCCGCCAGCACCAGTCCGAGCGTCCTTCGATACGTCCGGCCATGCGTCCGGTTTTCCATCCCGTACCCCCAACCATCGTGTCAGCACTTGTGCATGTGACGTTCGGGGCGGCGCCAGGGAGCAGACGAAGACGTTGCGGAACAGTCTCGATGTGGCAACGGCGGGCGGAAACGGCGCGAGACGCCGCGGAACATCAACGTCAGGACACGATGTCCTTACGACTGAACCCGCGGAACGCGAGAGCGAAAAGGATCAGGGCGTACGTCACCGAGATCGCCGCCCCCTTCGCCATGCCACCCCACTCCAGGTCCGGCTGGAGCGCGTCCGCCCAGGCGAACTGCCAGTGCGCGGGCAGGAAGTCGCGCCAGGAGCCGAGCGCGGTCACGGCGTCCAGCACATTGCCGACGATGGTCAGCCCGACCGCACCGCCGACCGCGCCCAGCGGGGCGTCGGTCTTCGTCGACAGCCAGAACGCCAGCCCGGCGGTGACCAGTTGGGAGACGAAGATGAAGGCGACGACGAGGGCGAGCCGCGGCACGGTGTCGCCGGCCGCGAGCGCACCACCGGTGGGGAGTTCGAGCGGCCCCCAGCCGTATGCTGCGGCTCCCGCGGCCAGTGCGACGAGCGGCAGCAGCACCATCGCGGCCAGGCTGAAGCCGAGTGCCACGACGAGCTTGCTCCACAGCAGCCTGGCCCGGGGCACGGGCGCGGCGAGCAGGTAGCGCAGCGAGGACCAGCCGGCCTCCGAGGCGACGGTGTCCCCGCAGAACAGTGCCACCGGCACCACCAGCAGGAATCCGGCCGAGACGAACAGGCAGGTCGCGGCGAAGTTCGCGGCGGACGCGGTCGCGGTGTCCATCAGGGTGAGCCGGTCGCCGCCGCCCCGCGAGGACGGGGTGCCGCCGATCGCGAAGGCGGTGATCAGGATGAACGGCAGCGCCGCCAGCACCCCGCCCATCAGCAGAGTGCGCCGCCTGCGCAGCTGCCGAACCGCCTCGACACGCAGCGGCAGGGTACGCCGGGCCAGGTAGCCGGGAGCCTCGGCGGCGTGGGTGACATCGACTGCGGCACTCATGCGGAGCCTCCGGAGATCAGTGTGAGGAACGCGTCCTCCAGGCGACGGTGCGGCCCGACCCCCGTCAACGGCACGTCCAGCCGGACCAGTTCGGCGATCAGCCGGGAGGAGTTCGCGCCGTCGAGCCGGACGAGCAGGCCCAGCCCGTCATCCGTACGGACGGCCGAGCCGATCCCGGGGAGTGCGGCGATCTTCTCCACCAGCGGTTCGGTGATCTCCTCGGCGGTGGCGACGAGCAGCATGTCGCCCGAGCCGGTGATCTCGGCGACCGGTCCGGCCTGGACGAGCCGGCCCCGGTCCATGACCACCAGGTGGGTGCAGGACTGCTCGACCTCGGAGAGGAGATGGCTGGAGACGATGACGGTCCGGCCTGCGGCCGCGTAACGGATCATCACGTCCCGCATCTCGCGGATCTGGGGCGGGTCGAGCCCGTTGGTCGGCTCGTCGAGGATGAGGAGGTCCGGCATGCCGAGCATGGCCTGGGCGATCGCGAGCCGCTGCCGCATGCCCTGGGAGTACGTGCGCACGGCGCGGGCCAGCGCGTCACCGAGCCCGGCGATCTCCAGGGCCTCGTCGATGTGCGAGTCCCCGGCGGGGCGTCCGGTGGCCTGCCAGTACAGCTCCAGGTTGGCGCGCCCGGACAGGTGCGGCAGGAATCCGGCGCCCTCGACGAACGAGCCGACCCGGGACAGTACGGGCGCGCCCGGCCGGATGGCGTTCCCGAAGACGCGGATCTCTCCGTCGTCGGGCGTGATGAGGCCCATCAGCATGCGGAGCGTGGTGGTCTTGCCCGCGCCGTTGGGCCCGAGGAGTCCGAGGACCTGACCCTTCTCCACGCGGAAGGAGAGGTCCTGCACGGCGTACCGGTCGGCGGACTTGGCGTACTTCTTCGACAGTCCGGTGATCTGGAGGGGGACCTCGGCGAGCATCGGGTCGGGGGCGGGGGTCGCGGTACGCCGCCGTGCGGTGAGCAGCAGTGCGAGAGCGATGACGGCGGCCGCCGCCGGGAGCCCCCAGGTCCACCACGGCAGGGCGGCCGATGCCGTCTTCACCGCGGGGGCGGTGGGGACGGTCAGCGGGCCGTCGAGGGACACGCTGTACGTGGTCGGCTCGGCCGGTGAGGCGTAGCCGAGGTCCGTGGCGGAGAGGACGAGCCGGAGCCGGTGTCCGGCGTCGAGTGCGTGGTCGACGGCGGGCAGGGTCAGCTCGACGGTCTTGTTCTGCCGCTCCGGCGTAATCCGGTAGGGGGCGACGAGCTGCGCGGGCAACACCTGCTGCTTCCCGTCCGGCGAGACGTCGTACACCTTGCCGAACAGGACCGCGTCGCCCTGCCCGGCCGTCACCTTCACGCGGACGGTGGGCGATCCGGTGATGCGCATCGACGTGTCGAGCGGTGCGGAGTCGAAGCGGGCGTACTGGCCGGGGAAGTCGATCGAGAGACCGACGCCGAGGGACGAGAGCTGGGCGATGCCGCCGCCGGCGCCCGGGACGGCGGAGATGGCGGGCGGGTTGGCACCGGCGGGGTTGCGGAAGGTCTGCGTCCGACGGTCCGCGGATCCGCCGCTCCGCCCGCCACTCGCCGGCGTACCTGCGCCTGCGCCTGCGCCTGCGCCCACGATGCCCGGCGCGCCGCTCGTCGCGGTCAGCGCGATCTCCCGGTCGCCGCTGGACAGACCGGGATACGTGTCGCTGCTCGCCCCGCGCTGGAGCGCCGCCCCGTCCGTGGAGTCAATGCCTCCGGTACGGGTGACGCGGAAGGCGGGTCCGGTGTCGGCGCCCTTGTCCTCCTTCAGATAGCGGTCGAACCAGGCCCCGATCCGGTTCTCGACCCGCCCGCTCTCCATGTCCCCGCCGTCGTGCCCGCCCGCGATCCAGTCGACGGCGACGGGCGCGCCGTTCCCGCTGATGGTCCGCGCCATGGCATCGGCCTGGCCGAGCGGGAAGAGGGAGTCGGCCTGGCCCTGCACGATGAGCGCGGGCACCTTGATGCGGTCGCCGACGGCGCTCGGCGACCGCTCGCTGAGCAGCGCACGCGCGGCGGCGTCCGGCTTCCCGGAGACGGCGACCCGTTCGTACATGGCGCAGAGCTGCTTCTCGAACTTCTCGCAACCGCCGCCCGAGGTGACGAAGATCCCGGCCCAGAGCTTCTTGAAGACCCCGTCGGGGAAGAGTGCGTCGGCGAGGTTCCAGTACGTGATCACCGGCGCGATGGCATCGACACGCCGGTCGTACCCGGCGGCGAGGAGCGAGACCGCGCCACCGTACGAGGCGCCCGTGACGCCGACCCGCGGGTCGCCCTTCGCGTCCAGCTGCACCTCGGGCCGCCGGGCCAGCCAGTCGATCAGCCCGGACACGTCCTTGACCTCGCGGTCGGGCGCGTTGAGCGAGATCTCCCCGCCGGACTTCCCGAATCCGCGGGCCGACCAGGTCATGACGGCGTACCCGGCACCGGCCAGCTCCTCCGCCTGCGCCCGCACATCGTCCTTGGAACCCCCGAAGCCGTGCCCGATCAGCACGGCGGGCCGTCGCTCCGAACCGCCGGACGTGAAGTACGAGGTGTCGAGGGACACCCCGTCGATCCGCATCGTCCGGTCCTCGCGGTGCACGGCGGGCGCTCGGTCGTCGGCCACCGCGGTCCAGGTACCGGCACCCGCGAGCACGACGAGCGCAGCCACGGCCGCCGCCCACCGGCCGCGTTTGGGGGGCAGCAGGCGCCGCCACCGGGACATGCGCGCGAAAGGGGTCTCCATATGCCGACCCTAAGCGCCCGGCCCCTGTGCCTGGGCTGCCGCCAGGGGGAAGTGTCCGACCTCCCGCAGGCGTACGCCCCTCCCCCGCTGTACTCCGTACGCGGTACACCCGCCCGGCCCGACTCGCCCCCGCCCTTCATGACGGAGATCCGCAGATCGACCCGGTCACTGACGGCGGCCTGAGCACGTCACGGCCGGCCCTCCGGCCCGACCCGCATCGGCACGGGCACAGGGCCCGTCGGATACGGCGACTCGCACGGCAGAAGCGCCGTTGCCGCGTCGGTCCTCCCGGCGCGGACCAGTTCGTGGACCTGCCGGGCCAGCGGTGTGACGTCATGGATCGAAACCGTCCACTCATCGGCGTACCGCCGCGCCGCCTCACCCGAGAGCCCGAGTTGCAGGGATCGGTGCGGGAGCGGATTGAGGTGGAGGTCGCGTTCGGGGTCCCACTGGACGCGGGCCGGGGACCGGCGCAGACTGCGCTGCCAGCTCGCGCGGTCCGCGTGGGCTCTCCTGACGTAGTGGGAGAGTTCGGCGTTGCCCAGCGCCCAGTCGAAGCCTTCGCGGCTGATCTCGACGGCCAGCACGGTCTCCTGGCCCTCCTTCGTGGCCCAGCCGCAGCGGTACATCATCCACAGGAAGCTCGGCTTGATCCATGTCATGCGGTCGCGCTTCCAGGCGGCGGGGAAGCGTCCGTCACGGGCGGCGGGGAGGCCGATGGAGCGCGAGTAGGCCTGGTAGACGGTGATGGTGGTGTCCGTGTGCTGGGCGCGGATCTGGTGCTGCGGGGCGGCCGGTGCTGTCATGACGTCATCACAGCACCGGCCGGTCCGGTTCGGCGAGCGGGTTTCCGTGGCTCAGGGCGCCGTGAACAGAGCCGGGAAGCGGGGTGCGAGCCAGGGCTTGCGGCCCCATGTCAGCACCCGGCCACGGGCCATCGCCCCCCATGGATCGCACCGGCCGAGGGCGATCAGCAGGAAGGTGACCGGCTCGATGGAAATGGTGCAGTCGGGGCGACGGAGCGGCTCGCGGCTGACGGCCACCGCACCGTCGGTGACGGCCACCCCGAAGCTGGAGCCGCCGCGCAGCCGGATCGTGTAGCGGGCGGTCAGGCCGGCGGTGGCGACGACCCGCGGCATGACCGTGAGCATGAAGGGCATCGACAGCTCGACCCGGATGCGGTCGAGCATGTGCGGACGGCCGAGCGCGCGGGCGAGATCGTAGCCGTGGCCGAGCATGTGGGTGAGCAGGTACGAGCCGAGCGCTGCGAGATCCATCGAGCCCAGCGGCGTCTCCACCGGCTCGTCCGGTGCTCGACGTTCCGCGGCCCGGAGAAAGGCGGCCGCCTGCGCCACGATCATTGCGGCCAGCGGATCCGCCCCACGCTCCTCGAACCCGGCGAGGGCGCGCTCGTTGGCCGCCGCCAGGCTCTGCGGCGTGCCGTCCCCGTAGCTGCGCTCGTGGCCCGCGGCGACCTCCGCCATCAGCTCGTTGGCCTGTGCCAGATGGGCTGCCGCCTCACCGAGCGTCCACTCGGATCCGGGGACGGGCACGCTCGTGTCCGTGCGGCCGCGCAGCAGCGCCGCTATGTCCTCGGCGGTGTCGCGTATCGCCTCGGCGAGCCCTTCGGGAAGGGTGTCGTGCCGCTCCCGGGCAGGCGTGGGTTCCACGGCTGTCTCCCCTCTTCCCTCTCCCCTGACCGGTCTCCGCGTTCGGGGTCCGGTGGACACGTGCAGAATGCCAGGTCGCGCAGGTCGGGTCAGCCCCTGGGCGGCATCGTGGGCTGGTCCCTCAGCACACCGCCTCTCGCCTCCGGATCATCGGCAAATGCGGTCGGTGCGTGAACCCGTTGGCCTCAGGTCGGCAAGTACTGGTGGACGATGTCCCTTCCGCACAGCGAGGACCACCCATGACCGACCCACCGCGCGGGCCCTCCCGGGGAGCCCGCGTGCCCAGCGGCACCTTCGTGGAAGACGAAGCAACGCTGATCACGGCCTCACTTGAGGAACCGGAGCGCTTCGCTGAGGTCTTCGACCGCCACGCCCCCGCCATCCATCAGTACGTTGCACGGCGACTGGGTTCTGACGCGGCCGATGACGTCACCGCGGAGACCTTCCTGACAGCCTTCCGGATACGGGCCCGTTACGACTCCAGCCGCGCCTCGCTCCGCCCCTGGCTACACGGCATCGCGGCCAAGCTGATCAGTCGACACCGCCGTGAGGAGGTCAAGGCCCTGAAGATCCTCGCCCGCACCGGCAACGACCCGGTGGCCGAGACCTGGACCGAATCCGCCGACGACCGTGTCACGGCACAGGCCGCTTCCCGATCCTTGGCCAAGTCAGTGGCCGAACTCTCCCAGGGCGACCGGCACGTACTTCTCCTCTTCGCCTGGGCCGATCTCACCTACCAGGAAATCGCCGAGGCCTTGGACATCCCAGTGGGAACCGTCCGCTCCCGGCTCAACCGGGCCCGCAAGCGGCTACGCACCGCGCTGGGCGCACACAGTCCTGTTGCCGAATTGTCAGTACACGAAGGCGGTGCCGTATGAACGAGCTGACCGAGACTCGAGCCCTGCGTACCAACCCCCCGCTCCCCGATCCGGAACAACTCGACCGACAGCGTTCCCAGCTGCTGGATGTCATCCAGCACGACAAGGGCCGCCAGTGGCGGACTCTGTTCACAGTCACCGGAGCAAGCAGGAGCCCGCGCCGCAGGATCCTGATGGCTACCGCGGCCGGCGCGGCCCTGGCTGTAACCGGCGGCGTCGTCGCACAACTGCCTCACGGCGCTCCCGCCGGCGGACGCGAAGTGCTGTCGGCGAAGGCCACTGCAGCCGCGCTCGAGCTGGCTGCAGCCACCGTGGAGCAGAAGGGAGCGACCGAACCCGGGCCGAAGCAGTGGGTCTACGCGAAGGGCACGCGCTTCGTCGGGGGCAAGCCCCAGACGTCGGAGCAATGGACCCGCTGGGACGGCACAGGGAGCGCCAGCCTGCCCGCTCAGCCCCCTGCGGGCCACGTAAAGAACTTCGACCCGAACAAACTCCACGTCTGGTACGGCCCCAACCAGGAGGAGAAGCGGAAGAAGGAGGGATATGACGACCGTTCCCAGCGTCAGTTCTACCGTTTCCTCGCTACTCTGCCGAGCGACCCCGACCAGATGATGCAGCGCATCCGCCAGGAGCACGCCATTGGAGATATCAAGGGCGAGACGCATGCGCAACGCGACTGGCGGGAGATCGACGTCCTCTTCCGCTCAGTCCTTATCCCGCCAAAGGTGCAGGCCGGCATGTTCCGTGCGCTGGCGAAGATCCCCGGAGCCCGGGTAGAAAAGGGGGTCAAGGATCCCCTCGGACGCGAGGCGATCGGTGTGACCGTGAACTTCCCCAAGAGGACGGCCGCAGGTTGGCAGGGCAAGCAGGAGATCTTCCTCGACCCGCAGACCTACGAGTACCGGGGAGAGATCAGCCGTGTTGCCCCCCTAGGTGACTACCGCCCTGAGGGCCTCAATCCACGGATGCAGCACAAGGTGGCTAACAGCAACTTGATCAGCGAGGCCCGTGTCGCCTCGGGCGTTGTGAACAAGCCGGGCGAACGCCCCTGACGGGAAACGACACTTCGGGCGACCTGGCATCTGCCCGCAGTGTCGACTTCTGGCTGACCTTGACCAACGGCATGGTGGGCAGACCTGCAATGTCACTGCGGGGCCCCGGTGCGGCCGCCTGCCGTCCGGCACGGGTGCTTCGTTCAGTTTCCGGCGACAGGCGTCGCGGTGACCGGCGGAACGGTTACAGAGGCGCCAACTCCACCCTGCCTGTGAACCGGCCACCCACTTGATTGGCGAGCCAATGGACGCGGGCGGTCTGGTCGCCGTACCGGACGTGGACGTGGACGGTGTGATCCTGCGACGGCTCGTCCTGGTAGAGGTCCCGGGAATTCACCGTCAGCGTGAGATACGCGTACTTCTGCGAGATCTCCTCCAGTCCCGCTTCAGGAACCGCAGGCCAGGCGTCCAGATCCCACCGAACAGCCGCGAGATCCGGCCCCAGAGCGACGATGAAGGGCTCGGCGCGGTCCAGCGGACGGCTCCAGTCGAATACTCGGATCGGCAGACAGTTCGTAGGGTCGTCGCCGGTCTTCGACGAGCCGTGCTCCTCGCCGGCCAACGCCCTCCATTCGAGGTCGGGCACTACATGACGTACTTGCGCCAGGACATCCGACGACCTGATGACGGCTTCGAAGTCGACCTCGCCCTGACTGACGTCTGCGATGCCCAACAAAGTACGCACCGCACGTATCGCTTCGGCCAGGTCCGCGGTCGTGAGGACGGCAGCAGCAGTGGAGTTACTCATCTCGGAACCATAGGACGGCAGGGGCGACGATTACCCGGGAGGTAATTGAGGCGGCCGTGTGCCGGTCATTACCGTCCCCGTATGGGCCTTCCGCCGCGGTCGCGCGGGTGAAGGCCCCGGCACCCTCTTCTCCGATCTCCTCTCCGGTCCGCCGAGCGGCATCGCGCTCGAATCGTTCCTGCCGACGAACACCGGGACCCGGGTCCTGCCCGGTTCGCCCACCCCGGTGTTCCCCGATGCCGGGGCACCTCCGGCCCCACCCGGCACACACCTGCGGATCAGCAACACGACAACGAAAGGAAGACCTCATGATGTCGTCCCAGAACGTGGGTACGGTCCCGTCGACGGGTGCCGCCCGTTCCGATGGCCTTCTCCGCCTGGCCCTCGTGGCGGACGTGGTCCTCACCGGTGCGAACGGCATCGGCTACCTCGCGCTGGCCACGGTCCTGGACTCGTTCCTCGGCGTGCCTCCGTCCGTGCAGTACGCGGTGGGCGTGTTCCTCACCGCGTACGCCCTGTGGGTGCTGGTCGTCTCCCGTCAGGAGCGCATCAGCCGCGGCGCGGTCGCCGTCGTCATCGGCCTGAACGTGGCCTGGGCCGTGGCAAGTGTCGTGACCGTGCTCGTGGACGCCCTGACGGCGACGGGCGCCGGCAACGGGTGGATCGTGTTCCAGGGCCTGACGGTGGCGGCCATGGGTGCGCTCCAGTACGTGGGCCTGCGGCGCTTGTGAGAGCACGCCGAACGACCGTGGCGGCCGGACACGGCTTCCGTGCATGCCGACGGCCCGTACGGATACAGCTTCCGTACGGGCCGTCGGCGCGGAAGAGCGGCGGAACCAGCGGCGATCAGTGGTTACGCGGGAAGCCCAGGTCCACGCCCGCCGGGGCGTCCGCCGGGTCCGGCCAGCGGGTGGTGACGACCTTGCCACGGGTGTAGAAGTGCACGCCGTCGTTGCCGTAGATGTGGTGGTCGCCGAAGAGGGAGTCCTTCCAGCCACCGAAGGAGTGGTAGCCCACCGGCACCGGGATCGGCACGTTGACGCCGACCATGCCGGCCTCGATCTCCAGCTGGAAGCGGCGGGCGGCGCCGCCGTCGCGGGTGAAGATCGCGGTGCCGTTACCGAACGGCGAGGCGTTCATGAGGGCGACGCCCTCCTCGTACGTCTCGGTGCGCAGGACGCACAGGACCGGGCCGAAGATCTCGTCCTTGTACGCGTCCGAGTCGGTGGACACGTGGTCGAGGAGGGAGAGACCGATCCAGTGGCCGCCCTCGAAGCCGTCGACGGTGTGGCCGGTGCCGTCGAGGACGACCTCGGCGCCCTGGGCCGCCGCGCCGGTGACGTACGAGGCGACCTTGTCGCGGTGGGCCGCGGTGATCAGCGGACCCATCTCGGACGTCGGGTCGTTGCCGGGGCCGATCTTGATCTTCTCAGCCCGCTCCTTGATCTTGGCGACGAGCTCGTCACCGATGGCACCCACCGCGACGACCGCGGAGATCGCCATGCAGCGCTCACCGGCGGAGCCGTACGCGGCGGAGACCGCGGCGTCGGCGGCGGCGTCGAGGTCCGCGTCCGGCAGGACCAGCATGTGGTTCTTCGCACCGCCGAGCGCCTGGACGCGCTTGCCGTTGGCGGAGGCGGTGGTGTGGATGTAGCGGGCGATCGGGGTCGAGCCGACGAAGGAGACCGCGGCCACGTCCGGGTGGTTCAGCAGCCCGTCGACCGCGACCTTGTCGCCGTGCAGGACGTTCAGCACGCCGTCCGGCAGACCGGCCTCGGCGGCCAGCTCGGCCAGCAGGTTGGCGGCCGACGGGTCCTTCTCGCTGGGCTTGAGGATGAACGTGTTGCCGCACGCGATGGCCAGCGGGAACATCCACATCGGCACCATGGCCGGGAAGTTGAACGGCGTGATGCCCGCGACGACACCGAGCGACTGACGGATCGAGGAGACGTCGACCCGGCTGGAGACCTGGGTGGACAGCTCGCCCTTGAGCTGGGTCGTGATGCCACAGGCCAGCTCGACGATCTCCAGACCGCGGGCGACCTCGCCGAGCGCGTCGGAGTGCACCTTGCCGTGCTCGGCGGTGATCAGCGCGGCGATGTCGTCGCGGTGGGCGTCGAGCAGCGCGCGGTAGCGGAAGAGGACGGCGGTGCGGGCGGCCAGCGAGGACGTGCCCCACGTGGCGTACGCGTCCTTCGCTGCGGCTACCGCGGCGTCGACCTCTTCGAGGGAGGCGAGCGCGACCTGGGTGGTGACGGCGCCGGTGGCCGGGTCGGTGACCGGGCCGTAGTTGCCCGACGTGCCCTCGACGGTCTTGCCACCGATCCAGTGGTTGACGGTCTTCATGACGAAACTCCTTCAGGGCTTCAGAGGTGACGGCGTCGGGCTGCGACGTGCCGGTCGTAGTCTTCCCGGGCTTTGACCGCCGGCGGGCGGGTGGCCGTCTCTGCTACAGGAACATCCCACCACGCCTGCGCCGGAGGGGGGCCCGACACTGTGTCTGCCGTTTCGGTCTCGACGTAGACACAAGTGGGGCGGTCCGCGCTCCGCGCCTCGGTGAGGGCTTCGCGCAGGTCATGGACGGTCTTCGCGCGCAGCACCCGCATTCCGAGGGAGGCCGCGTTGGCGGCGAGATCGACGGGCAGCGGGGGGCCGGTGAAACTCCCGTCGGCGCTCCGGTGCCGGTAGGCCGTGCCGAAACGTTCGCCGCCGACCGTCTCGGAGAGCCCGCCGATGGAGGCGTAGCCGTGGTTCTGCAGGACGACGACCTTGATCGGAAGGTTCTCCTGCACGGCGGTGACGATCTCGGTGGGGTTCATCAGGTACGTGCCGTCGCCGACGAGCGCCCAGACGGGACGGCCGGGGGCGGCCAGCTGTACGCCGATCGCGGCCGGGATCTCGTATCCCATGCAGGAGTAGCCGTACTCCACGTGGTATTGGCGTCGGGAGCGGGTCCGCCACAGCTTGTGCAGGTCGCCGGGGAGTGAACCCGCGGCGTTGATCAGGATGTCCTCGTCGGTGACCAGGGTGTCGAGCAGGCCGAGGACCTGGGCCTGGGTGGGCCGGGCGTGGGGGTCGTCGGCGGCGAACGCGGCGTCGACGCGCTGCTCCCAGCGCTCCTTCGCCTCGGTGCACTCGGTCTCGTACGCCGGGTCGACGCGGTAGTTGCGCTCGTTCAGGTCCCCGGTCAGCGCTTCGAGGGCGGTGCGGGCGTCGGCGACGAGCGGGAGGGCGGCGAGCTTGTGCGCGTCGAAGCCGGTGATGTTGAGGTTGAGGAAGCGGACCGCCGGGTTGGAGAAGAGCGTGGCGGAGGCGGTGGTGAAGTCGGAGTAGCGGGTGCCGATGCCGATGACCAGGTCGGCGCTGCGGGCCAGCTCGTCGGCGGCCGCGGTGCCGGTCGGGCCGATGCCACCGACATCGGCGGGGTGGTCGTGGCGCAGCGAGCCCTTGCCCGCCTGAGTGGAGGCGACCGGGATCCGGGTGGCGGCGGCGAACGCGGCGAGGGTCTCCTCGGCGGCGCTGTGATGGACGCCGCCGCCTGCGACGATCAGCGGCCGGCGGGCGGTGCGCACGGCCCGTACCGCCTGCTCCAGCTCATGGGCGTCGGGCGCGGGCCGGCGTACGTACCAGATGCGCTCGGCGAAGAACTCCTCCGGCCAGTCGTACGCCTCCGCCTGTACGTCCTGCGGCAGCGCGAGTGTGACGGCACCGGTTTCCGCCGGGTCGGCGAGGGTCCGCATGGCCTGGAGGGCGGCCGGGACGAGCGCCTCGGGGCGGGTGATCCGGTCGAAGTAGCGGGAGACGGGGCGCAGACAGTCGTTGACGGAGACATCGCCGGCGGACGGGACTTCGAGCTGTTGCAGGACGGGGTCGGCGGGGCGGGTCGCGAAGGTGTCGCCGGGGAGGAGCAGGACGGGGAGGTGATTGATCGTGGCGAGGGCGGCGCCGGTGACGAGGTTGGTGGCGCCGGGGCCGATGGATGTGGTGACGGCGTGTGCGGAGAGCCGGCCGGACTGGCGGGCGTACCCGACGGCGGCGTGCACCATGGACTGCTCGTTGCGGCCCTGGAGGTAGGGCATGGAGGGCCCGGTCTCCAGCAGCGCCTGGCCGATTCCGGCGACGTTGCCGTGGCCGAAGATGCCCCAGGTGGCGCTGATCAGACGCTGCCGACGGCCGTCGCGCTCGGTGTACTGGCGGGCGAGGAAGGAGACCAGGGCCTGGGCGGTGGTGAGCCTGCGGGTGCTCATCGCGATGCCTCCTGACCGGAGAGTCCGGAGGGGCCGGAGAGTCCGTGGAGCGGGAGCCGGGGGTCGACCGGCTGCGTCGGCCAGGTGTCGCGGATCCAGCCGTGATCGGGGTGGTCGCTGATCAGCCACTCCCGCTGCTCCCCCGGGCCGGCCATCACATTGAGGTAGTACATGGTGTGGCCGGGGGCGGCGATGGACGGGCCGTGCCAGCCGTCGGGGATCAGGACCGCGTCGCCGCTGCGGACCTCGGCGAGGACATCCGTGCCGCCGGGCCTGGACGGGGAGACACGGTGATAGCCGAACCCGGCCGTGCCGCCCCGCTCCTCGATCTCGAAGTAGTAGATCTCTTCGAGGACCGACTCGGCTCCGGGGCGGTGCTCGTCATGTTTGTGCGGCGGATACGAGGACCAGTTGCCGCCGGGGGTGAGGACCTCGACGGCGATCAGCCGGTCGCACTCGAATGTGTCGTCGGCGGCGAAGTTGTTGACCTGGCGCGAGCAGGTCCCGGAGCCGCGCAGCTCCACGGGTACCTCCGGCGCGGGGCCGTAGCGAGCGGGGAGTCGTCGCTCGCACTTCGCTCCTGCCAGGGCGAAGCGGCCTCCTGCGCCGGAGGCGATCTGCGCATGGGCGTCACGTGGTACGTAGGCGAAGTCGGACACCCCGCTGAACACGCTTTCCCGGCCCAGCAGTTCAAAGATCTCACCTGAGGTGTGCACCCTACAGCCACCGGTCAACGGCAGGACGATCCACTCACTCTCCCCGGTGACAAGTGTGTGAACACCACCGGGCCGCAGCTCCACCATACGCAGGCTCGACCGGTCCCAGCCGGCCCGCTTCGGATCGATGTCCAGGGCGTACGGTCCCTCCGCCGCGCTGCCCGCGGGCAGATGCCACCGGTGCCGCGGCCGTTCCCGTACGCGTTCCTCATGGTCCGTCGTCATGCCTTCTCCCTACCCCTCCCTGTCCACTCGCTACAGCAGTGCCACGGCCGTGTCGACGGCACCGGCCACATCCCCGTCGACCGGATAGAGCAGCGATCTCCCCACCACCAGCCCCTGAACGGTGGGAAGTCGCAGCGCGCCACGCCATTTCTCGTACGCGCCCTCCTGGTCGCCGCCCACCTCTCCGCCCAGCAGCACGGCAGGCAGCGTCGATGTCTCCATCACGCGCGCCATGTGGTCGGGGTTCTCGGTGACGGGGACCTTGAGCCAGGTGTACGCGGAGGTGCCCGCGAGCCCCGAGGCGATGGCGATCGACGTGGTCACCGCGGCCGCGCCGAGGTCGTTGCGGACCTTGCCGTCGACCCGGCGGCAGAGGAACGGCTCGACGAAGACCGGCAGCCGGTGCGCGGCCATGGCGTCGATGGTGCGGGCGGTGGCGTGCATGGTGTCGAGGGAGCCGGGGTCGTCGTAGTCGATGCGGAGCAGCAGCTTGCCCGCGTCGAAGCCGAGCCGGGCGAGGTCGTCGGGGCGGTGGCCGGTGAAGCGGTCGTCGAGTTCGAAGGAGGCGCCCGCGAGTCCGCCGCGGTTCATCGAGCCGATGACGACCTTGTCCTCCAACGCGCCGAGGAGCAGCAGGTCGTCGAGGATGTCGGCGGTGCCGAGGACACCGTCGACGCCGGGGCGGGACAGGGCGAGGCAGAGCCGTTCCAGGAGCTCGAACCGGTTGGCCATGGCCAGTTCGTGCCCGCCGACGGCGAAGGAGCCGCGGGCCGGATGGTCCGCCGCGATGATCATCAGGCGCCCGCTGTCACCGACGAGGGGCCGTCTGCGGCGGCGGGCGGCGGCCTCGGCGACGGCTTCGGGGTGGCGCACGCGCAGCCGTACGAGGTCGGCGACGGAGGAGGCCGCGGGTGTCATGAGGCCGCCCCGGGCCCGGGTTCGGGTTCGGGTTCGGGTTCGGGTTCGGGTTCGCCGGTGGTGACGGCGCCGCGGACGAGTGCCTCTTCCACCTCGTGGGGGAAGGGCATGGCGGGCGAACAGGCGAGCCGGGAGGCGACGATGGCGCCGGCCGCGTTGGCGTACCGCATGATGCGCTCGGTCTCCCAGCCGGCGAGCAGCCCGTGGCAGAGCGCCCCGCCGAAGGCGTCTCCGGCGCCGAGACCGTTGACGACGTCCACGGGCAGGGGCGGGACGTCGGCGACGGTGCCGTCCCGGTGGACGGCGAGGACACCCTTGGGGCCCTGCTTGACGACGGCGAGCTCGACCCCGGCGGCGAGCAGGGCGCGGGCGGCCGCATACGGCTCGCGTTCGCCGGTGGCGATCCGGCACTCGTCGAGATTGCCGACGGCGACGGTGGCATGGGCGAGGGCCTCGCGGTAGCGCGCGGTGGCCGTGGGGGCGACGAGGTGGTCCGCGCCGGGGTGATCGGGCTCGTCGGTCCAGAACATCGGGCGCCAGTCCAGGTCGAAGACCGTGCAGCGACCCGGCGCAAGGCCTCGCTCGCTGCCGGACTCCGCCCGCGTCTCGCTCCTGGCGCGCAACGCCGCCAGCGTCGCCGTGCGGCTGGGTTCCGCGCACAGTCCGGTGCCGGTCATCCAGAAGACCCGGGCCGCCCGGATCGCGTCCAGGTCGAGTTCCGCTTCGTGGATCTCCAGGTCGGGCGCCTTGGGCAGGCGGTAGAAGTAGAGCGGGAAGTCGTCCGGCGGAAAGATCTCGCAGAAGGTCACCGGCGTCGGATACGCGTCGACAGACGTCACCCATCGGTCGTCCACCCCGAACTCCCGCAACTGCTGGTGGAGATAGTCCCCGAACGCGTCCCGGCCGGTGCGTGTCACCACCGCCGTCCGCCGGCCGAGCCGGGCGGCCGCAACAGCCACATTGGCCGGTGAGCCGCCGAGGAACTTCCCGAACGTGTCGACCTGAGCCAGCGGCCGCCCGGTCTCCAGGGGGTAGAGGTCCACCCCGATCCGCCCCATGGTGATCACGTCGTACATCTCAGGCATACGCATCCCTTCGACCGGCGACCGGAGCGGCTGCCCCCAGGTCTAGCCCTCTCTCCGGAACCTTGTCAACATTTTGTCCGGACATACGGACGTAGTCTTGACACTGGTCTTCCGGCGCCGAATTCTTGGCCGCATGACCTCCTCCGCTTCCGCTCCGGCCCGCATCCGTATCGGCTCGGCACCCGACTCCTGGGGGGTCTGGTTCCCCGACGATCCCCGCCAAGTGCCGTGGCAGCGCTTCCTCGACGAGGTGTCCGAGGCGGGTTACGAGTGGATCGAGCTGGGTCCGTACGGCTATCTCCCGACCGACCCGGCCCGCCTCGCCGAGGAGACCGGTCGCCGCGGACTCACCGTCTCCGCGGGCACCGTTTTCACCGGATTGCACCACGGCCCGGACGTCTGGGAACGGACCTGGGCGCATGTCGCCGACATCGCGGCACTCACCCGGGCGATGGGCGCCGGGCATCTGGTGGTCATTCCGTCGTTCTGGCGCGACGACAAGACCGGCGAGATCCTTGAGGACCGCACCCTCACCGCGGAACAGTGGCGCCACCTCACCACGCAGACGGAGCGGCTGGGCCGCGAGGTGCGGGACCGCTTCGGACTGCGGATCGTCGTCCACCCGCATGCCGACACCCATATCGACAGCGAGGAGAACGTCAACCGATTCCTCGACGCCACCGATCCCGGCCTGGTCTCGCTCTGTCTCGACACCGGCCACTACGCCTACTGCGGCGGGGACAGCGTCAAGCTGATCGAGACCTACGGCGATCGGATCGGCTATCTGCACCTCAAGCAGGTCGACCCGGACGTCCTGGCCGAAGTCGTGGCGGACGAGGTGCCGTTCGGGCCGGCCGTGGCACGGGGCGTCATGTGCGAACCGCCGAACGGCGTGCCCGCCCTGGGTCCCGTGCTGGATGCGGCCCGCCGGCTGGACGTCGATCTGTTCGCGATCGTCGAGCAGGACATGTATCCGTGCCCGCCCGACAAGCCCCTGCCGATCGCCCGCCGTACCCGCGCCTTCCTCCGCTCCTGCGGCACACCGGCGCAGACACCCGCGCCCGAGCGGGACACACCGAACCGGGCACGGATGTGACGTCCTGACGGTGTGCGGTGTTGTGCTCGGAGAGAAGCGGGTGCGGTCCCTTCCGCACCCCGTGACCGCACGAGGAGCAACTCACCGTGATCCGAAAGACATCTCTCTCCGTGAGGACGGCAGGGGCCTCGGTCCTGGCCGCACTCGCCCTGGCCGCCGCCCTCACCACCGCCCCCGGCGCCTCTGCCGCCGGGCACGACCCGGAGCAGCCGCTCCCCTCGCCCGGCGCGGCCTGCGTGTTCTACGACGGCAATCAGCTGACCTTCTTCGGCGAGCAGGGCGAACGGGTCTCCGAGGTGCAGTGCCTTCTGGCCAACCGCCGCTATCTGCCGTGGAGTGCCGTCGACGGCACCTTCGGGACGACAACCCTCGCCGCTGTTCAGCGCTTCCAGGCGGACCACCCGCCACTCGTCCCGGACGGCCTGGTCGGTCCGCAGACCTGGTTCGCGCTCTGGCACGCGTAGCCGGCTCCGGCCCGAATGCACGCCTTCTGTCACAGATATCACCCCCGCGTCACACATGTCTGCGTGACGCGGGTCTTCCGTCACAGGCGTTCGACAGCCCCTCCCCGTTCATCACTCCGCGTCGTTCACCGGACACAGGCTGAGTGATCGTCAGCGTCCGTGCCGCAGCTCCCGCGACAGCCCCCCGGCTGCCGCTGCGGCGCAGAGAGGTGTCACTTATGACGGACAGAAGGCTCTGGTCCTACAAGGACATTGCCGCGCACATCAAGGTGCAGCCGGAGACCGTTCGCTCGTACCGCAAGCACGGTCTCCTTCCCGCACCCGACCATGTGGAGAGCGGTAAGCCCTACTGGTACGCGGACACTGTCCGCGCCTGGGTGGCTGCCCGCCCGAGCAACCGGGGCCGCGAGGGCTGACGCCCCCTCCCCCCTCCTCCGTCCGCTCCAGGCCCCGTACGGCGACCGGCTCCGACCGGGCGCCACACGGGGCCTCCGTCTGCGCCTGGCTCCCGTTGCGCTGGTTCCCGTTGCGCCTGGTCCTCGTCGTGCCCGCCCCGGCCGACCGGGCTACTTCGTGGGGTCGATGATCGTCACTCCTGCTCCTGGCGCCTCCCTGGAGCCACTGGTCGGCGGCCGAGCCTTCCGGGCCCCCTCGGCCCCCTCGGCCGCCCCGGCCGCCCCGGCCACTGCACCGCCGAATGGCCGATAGTGCGCGAACCGACACCGGCCCCATCTCGCATTTATACCCCCTAGGGGTATAGAGTTACTGCGTGTTGGGGCGCACCGGCCTTCCCGGGGTTCCCTGGCGCCACACTGAAGCTGTACGCGTCGAAGAGGAGAACACCATGACCGCCGAGACCCAGCTCCCCCAGGCCACCGGCTCCTGCTGCTCGCCCGGCGGCTCCTGCCACGACAGTGCGGGCACCGAAGCGACGGCGGGTGCAGTCACCACCGTCTACCGGGTGACGGGCATGACCTGCGGGCACTGCGAAGGCGCCGTCTCCGAGGAGATCTCCGGCATCGAGGGCGTCACCTCGGTGAAAGCCGTGGCCTCCACCGGAGAGGTGACCGTCGTCTCCGAGGCGCCGCTGTCCGAGGACGCCGTCCGCGCCGCGGTCGACGAGGCGGGTTACGAGCTCGCCGGCCAGGCCTGAACGCCGTCCGGGCCCACCCGGACACCCCACAGATCCGCACCACCAGCATCATCTGCACCACCCCTTGCGCCGCCGGGCCGGACCGACCAGCAGATACTGGTGGGGCACGGCCCGGTCGGCATTTCAGGAGTTCGGACATGCACAGCGCAACAGAGGCCGAAGCCCCGGCAGTCGCGAGTTCGGAAGCGGAACTCACGATCGGCGGGATGACCTGCGCCTCGTGCGCGGCCCGCGTCGAGAAGAAGCTCAACCGGATGGACGGCGTCACCGCGTCCGTGAACTACGCGACAGAGAAGGCGCGCGTCGCGTTCGGTGCCGGGACCCGGCTGGCTGACCTGATCGCCACGGTCGAGAAGACCGGCTACACCGCACAGCCGGTACAACGGCCCGAGCCGACGCCGCCCCCGCTGCCCGCCGAAACGCTCTCGCCGCCCGGGGCCACCGGCCCCGCCGAGGTCGAGCGGACCGAAGAGACCCGACAGACCCGGGAAACCGGGGATGCGGCGGACACCGGCACCGTGCCGGAGGAGACCGAAGCCGAGCGCAGCGCGGCCGACGCCCTCGCCGCCCTGCGGCAGCGGCTGATCGTCTCGGCCGTCCTCGCCGCCCCCGTCGTGCTCCTGGCCATGGTCCCGTCCCTCCAGTTCGACAACTGGCAGTGGCTCTCCCTCACCCTCGCCGCCCCCGTGGTCGTCTGGGGCGGACTGCCCTTCCACCGCGCCACCTGGACCAACCTCCGGCACGGCGCGGCCACCATGGACACCCTCGTCTCCGTCGGCACGCTCGCCGCGTTCGGCTGGTCACTCTGGGCGCTGTTCTTCGGGGACGCGGGCATGACCGGGATGCGGCACGGCTTCGACTTCTCGGTCTCACGCGCAGTGGGGTCTCCCCTGCTCGAGCGGAGCCGAGAGCTCGGGGAAGGCTCCTCCACCATCTATCTGGAAGTGGCCGCCGGGGTCATCACCTTCATCCTGCTGGGCCGCTATCTGGAGGCGAGGTCCAAGCGGAAGGCCGGTTCCGCGCTGCGTGCGCTGATGCACCTGGGCGCGAAGGACGTCTCCGTCCTCACGGACGGCACCGAAGTACGCGTCCCCGTCGCCCGGCTCACCGTCGGCGACCACTTCGTGGTCCGTCCCGGCGAGAAGATCGCCACCGACGGCACCGTCACCGAGGGCACCTCCGCCGTGGACCAGTCGATGCTCACCGGCGAGTCCGTTCCGGTCGATGTGAACGTCGGCGACTCCGTCACCGGCGCCACCGTCAATGTCTCGGGCCGCCTCGTCGTGCGCGCCACCCGGGTCGGCGCCGACACCCAGCTGTCCCGGATGGCCAGGCTCGTCGAGGACGCCCAGAACGGAAAGGCCGAGGTGCAGCGCCTCGCCGACCGGATCTCCGCGGTCTTCGTCCCGGTCGTCCTGCTGCTCGCGCTGATCACCCTGGTCGTCTGGCTGCTGTTCACGGACGACGTGACCGCCTCGTTCACCGCCGCCGTCGCCGTACTGATCATCGCCTGCCCCTGCGCGCTCGGCCTCGCCACTCCCACCGCGCTCATGGTGGGGACCGGGCGCGGCGCGCAGCTCGGCATCCTGATCAAGGGCCCGGAGGTCCTGGAGACCACCCGGCGTATCGACACGATCGTCCTGGACAAGACCGGCACGGTCACCACCGGCCGGATGACTCTCCAGGACGTCCACCCGACGCCCGGCACCGACGCGACGCAGCTGCTGCGGCTGGCCGGCGCCCTGGAGCACGCCTCCGAGCACCCGATCGCACAGGCCGTCGCCACCGGCGCCGCCGAACGCACCGGGGCCACGCTCCCCGCCGTCCAGTCCTTCGTCAACGTCCCGGGGCTCGGGGTACGCGGCACCGTCGACGGGCACCAGGTGCTCGTCGGACGCCCGCAGCTGCTCACCGACGCCGGGATCGCCGTCCCCGAGGCGCTGTCCGGCTCTCTCACGGACGCGGCGGCCCAGGGACGTACGTCCATCACGGTCGCCTGGGACGGCGAGGCGCGTGGCGTTCTCGGGGTCGCCGACGCGATCAAGGACTCCAGTGCGACAGCCGTCGCCGAGCTGCGCGCCCTCGGCCTCAGGCCGGTGCTGCTGACCGGCGACAACCGGGCCGTGGCGGACGCCGTCGCCCGTGCCGTCGGCATCGACGAGGTCTACGCCGAGGTGCTCCCCGAGGAGAAGGTGCACGTCATCGAGCGGCTCCGGGCGGAGGGACGTTCGGTCGCGATGGTCGGGGACGGTGTCAACGACGCGGCGGCCCTCGCCACCGCCGACCTCGGGCTGGCCATGGGCACCGGCACGGACGCCGCGATCGAGGCGAGCGATCTCACCCTCGTTCGTGGAGATCTCAAGGTGGCCGCCGATGCCATCCGGCTCTCCCGGCGCACCCTGACCACCATCAAGGGCAACCTTTTCTGGGCATTTGGCTACAACGTTGCCGCCCTACCCCTTGCGGCATTTGGCCTGCTCAACCCTATGATTGCCGGAGCGGCGATGGCCTTCTCATCGGTCTTCGTCGTGACGAACAGCCTGCGGTTGCGCGCCTTCACGTGATTTCCACAAAGAGATATAGATCACATCGGTTTGAGGGTAACCATCCGATGGGTTCGCGAGTCTAAGAGTGCGATGCCAAGGATGTCTTGGGGGACGTCCGACGAAGCGTCTTGGGGGATGCTTCAGGCAAGCGTTGGCCGGGGCACGTGCACCGGGGAGCTTTGAGCGGCCCTCCCGAAGGTACGTACCCCGGCAGACCGCGAGACGTGCAACCGCAGTGACGTAGTGCAGCAGCACCGAGGAATACCCAGGAGCTTCGGCTCCCGCAGACGCCCGGCCGGATCCCGTGGGGGGAATCCGCTCCGGGATATGGGAAGCGCCTCGCTGTCGGCCCGTGGGGGGATCGATGGCGGGGCGCTTCTCGCTGCGTGCGGGGGCGGGCCGGGTACGCGAATCGCCCCGGACACCGCGCTCTGTGCGAAAGCGCGGTACGCGGGGCGAAGGCAGCCCGGCCGCAGCGGCCGGGGTGGTGCAGGGGGTGCTACGGGATTCAGCGGCCCTCGACCGGGACGAAGTCGCGCAGGACCTCGCCGGTGTAGATCTGGCGCGGGCGGCCGATGCGGGATCCCGGCTCCTTGATCATCTCGTGCCACTGGGCGATCCAGCCGGGGAGCCGGCCGAGCGCGAAGAGCACGGTGAACATCTCGCTCGGGAAGCCCATGGCCCGGTAGATCAGACCCGTGTAGAAGTCCACGTTGGGGTAGAGGTTGCGCGAGACGAAGTACTCGTCGGAGAGCGCGTGCTCCTCCAGCTTCAGCGCGATGTCGAGCAGCTCGTCGGACTTGCCGAGCGCCGACAGCACGTCGTGGGCCGCAGCCTTGATGATCTTGGCGCGCGGGTCGAAGGACTTGTAGACCCGGTGGCCGAAGCCCATCAGCCGGACGCCGTCCTCCTTGTTCTTCACCTTGCGGATGAAGGAGTCGACATCGCCGCCGTTGGCCTGGATGCCCTCGAGCATCTCCAGCACCGACTGGTTGGCGCCACCGTGCAGCGGGCCCCACAGCGCCGAGATACCGGCGGAGATCGAGGCGAACATGTTCGCCTGCGAGGAACCGACCAGACGCACGGTGGAGGTCGAACAGTTCTGCTCGTGGTCCGCGTGCAGGATGAACAGCTTGTCGAGCGCGGAGACGACGACCGGGTCCAGCTCGTACTCCTGGGCCGGGACCGAGAAGGTCATGCGCAGGAAGTTCTCGACGTACCCGAGGTCGTTACGCGGGTAGACGAAGGGGTGACCGATCGACTTCTTGTACGCGTACGCGGCGATCGTCGGCAGCTTGGCCAGCAGGCGGATCGTCGAGAGGTGGCGCTGCTCCTCGTCGAACGGGTTGTGGCTGTCCTGGTAGAACGTGGACAGCGCGCTGACGACCGAGGACAGCATGGCCATCGGGTGGGCGTCGCGCGGGAAGCCGTCGAAGAACCGCTTGACGTCCTCGTGCAGCAGCGTGTGCTGGGTGATCTCGTTCTTGAAGGTCGACAGCTCGTCGACCTTGGGAAGCTCACCGTTGATGAGCGTGTACGCGACTTCCAGGAACGTCGAGCGCTCGGCGAGCTGCTCGATGGGAAAGCCGCGGTACCGCAGGATGCCCTTCTCGCCGTCGAGGTAGGTGATGGCGGATTTATATGCGGCGGTGTTGCCGTATCCGCTGTCCAGCGTCACCAGGCCGGTATTTGCCCGGAGCTTCCCGATGTCGAAGCCCTTGTCGCCGACGGTGCTGTCGATCACCGGGTAGGTGTACTCGTCATCGCCGTACCGCAGTACTACAGAGTTGTCGCTCACGTCATCCCTCACCGACGTAGTGCCTCTTCTTCGAGGTTCCCTGACTGTCTCCACCCTCCCCCATTTGGCTCAGGAGAGTGCACTCGGGGTCGTCCATTGGACCTACTGGCGGCACTCAGTGCCGCCAAGTTACTCATCCTGCCCCCTTGACTCCGGTTCCGGAAGGGCTCCGTGATGTTTGCCACCGATTTGATCGATCATTTTTTCCGCTGATCCTCCGCCCGACCCTCCGCGCAACCGGTAATCCAGCGCCGTACAGCGTCTGCCTGCGGAAACCGTGCGGACCGCCTGGCCGATCGCCTGCCGGGAGCCGACCAGCACGACGAGCTTCTTGGCCCTCGTCACGGCCGTGTACAGCAGGTTCCGCTGGAGCATCATCCAGGCGCTCTTGGTGACGGGGATGACGACGGCCGGGTACTCGCTGCCCTGGGAGCGGTGGATCGTCATGGCGTACGCGTGGGCCAGCTCGTCCAGCTCGTCGAAGTCGTACGGGATCTCCTCGTCCTCGTCGGTGAGGACCGTCAGCTGCTGTTCATCGAGGTCGAGCGAGGTGACGACGCCGACCGTGCCGTTGAAGACGCCGTTCTCCCCCTTGTCGTAGTTGTTTCGGATCTGGGTGACCTTGTCACCGACCCGGAAGACCCGGCCGCCCATCCGTTTCTCGGGCAGGTCGGGACGGGCCGGGGTGATGGCCTGCTGAAGGAGTCCGTTGAGCGTGCCCGCGCCGGCCGGACCGCGGTGCATGGGGGCGAGGACCTGGACGTCACGCCTCGGGTCGAGGCCGAATTTGGCCGGAATACGACGGGCGGCGACGTCCACCGCGAGGACGCCCGCATCCTCCGTCTCGTCCTCGACGAAGAGGAAGAAGTCGCTCAGGCCCTGGGTGAGCGGCGGCGTCCCGGAGTTGATCCGGTGGGCGTTGGTGACGACACCGGACTGCTGGGCCTGGCGGAAGATCGTCGTCAGCCGGACCGCGGGGACGGGTCCGCCCTCGGCGAGCAGATCGCGCAGCACCTCCCCCGCGCCGACCGAGGGCAGCTGGTCGACATCCCCGACAAGCAGCAGATGGGCACCGGGTGCCACGGCTTTGAGCAGCTTGTTGGCGAGCAGCAGATCGAGCATCGACGCCTCGTCGACGACGACGAGATCGGCGTCCAGCGGACGGTCCCGGTCGTAGGCCGCGTCCCCGCCCGGCCTCAGCTCCAGCAGCCGGTGCACGGTGGACGCCTCGGCGCCGGTCAGCTCGGACAGCCGTTTGGCGGCCCGCCCGGTGGGTGCGGCCAGAACGACCTTTGCGCGCTTGGCACGGGCCAGCTCGACGATGGAGCGGACCGTGAACGACTTGCCGCAGCCGGGTCCGCCGGTCAGCACGGCGACCTTCCGGCTGAGCGCGAGCCGCACGGCCGCCTCCTGCTCGGGGGCGAGCGTCGCCCCGGTACGACCGGCGAGCCACGTCAACGCCTTGTCCCAGTCCACGTCCTGGAAGGCCGGCAGCCGGTCCTCGGGTGTCCGCAGCAGCCTCTGCACCTGCGCGGCGAGAGCGACCTCGGCGCGGTGGAACGGTACGAGGTAGATCGCGGTGATCGGCTCGCCTCCCTCGGGCGACGGCACCTTCTCCCGTACGACGCCCTCCGGATCCTCGGCCAGTTCGGCGAGGCACTCAATGACCAGCCCCGTATCGACCTGGAGCAGCTTGACCGCATCGGCGATCAGCCGCTCCTCCGGGAGGAAGCAGTGCCCCTGGTCGGTGGATTGCGACAGCGCGTACTGCAGTCCGGCCTTCACCCGCTCCGGGCTGTCGTGCGGTATGCCGACGGCCTGGGCGATCTTGTCGGCGGTGAGGAACCCGATGCCCCAGACGTCGACGGCCAGCCGGTAGGGCTGGTTCTTCACGACGGAGATCGACGCGTCCTCGTACTTCTTGTAGATACGGACGGCGATGGAGGTGGAGACACCCACACCCTGGAGGAAGACCATCACCTCCTTGATCGCCTTCTGCTCCTCCCAGGCGGCGGCGATCATCTTCGTCCGCTTCGGCCCGAGCCCGGGGACCTCGACGAGCCGCTTCGGCTGCTGCTCGATGATGTCGAGCGTGTCGACGCCGAAGTGGGTGGTGATCCGGTCGGCCATCACCGGGCCGATGCCCTTGATCAGTCCGGAGCCGAGATAGCGGCGAATGCCCTGGATGGTGGCGGGCAGCACAGTCGTGTAGTTCTCCACCGTGAACTGCTTGCCGTACTGGGAGTGCGAGCTCCAGCGCCCCTCCATCCGCAGCGACTCGCCGACCTGCGCCCCGAGCAGCGAGCCGACCACGGTGAGCAGATCACCCGCGCCCCGACCGGTGTCGACGCGGGCGACGGTGTACCCGTTCTCCTCGTTGGCGTAGGTGATGCGCTCCAGCACACCTTCGAGGACGGCCATGTTGGACATGCCTCGACGGTACCCGGCAGGTACGACATCCCTCGCCTGACCCACGACACCCCGTAACACTCGGTGTTACCGTAATGGCATGGCAACCGAGCGCTTTTCGATCAGCATGCCGGCCGAAGTTCGGGACCGGATCAGAGAACACGCCGCAGACGCCGGACTCGACGTCTCCACGTTTCTCACGATCGCCGCACAAGCGCAGATGGACCAGCAGGACCGCGTCAAGAAGATCTTCAAGTCGTTCGAGGAGGCCCGCGCGGAGGCCGAGGAACAGGCGGGCACCGGCACCTGGGCAGGCGACGAGATCGAACTGACCAGAGAGGAACGGGCGGAGGTCGACGCGATCCTCGGCCGCCCCTCGCACGATGAGGCCGCCGCGTGAATGTCGTCGTCTACGACACAGGAATGCTGATGGCACTGGTGAGCCAGGACCGTCGGGCACACATCCTGCACAAGGGCTTCGTCGCGGCCGGCGGACACCAGCCGGTCGTCCCTGGTCCGGCCCTCTCGCAGGCCTGGCGAACGAGCCCGAAAACCGCCTACGCCTGGAAGCGCCTTCTCGCCGACGTCGTCGTATATCCAGCAGTCAGGGCCCGCTGCCCCGCGGACCTGATGCCCCGCTGCCTCCCCTGTGCGGGGGGAATGGCCATCGCAGGCTGGAAAACGATCGGCGACATGATCGGCGCGGCCGCACTGCCCCCCAAGAAACGACCCGACCCGGTGGATGCCCTGGCCGTCCTCATCGCGGCCGTCCACGGAGGAGGCAGCGTGCTCACCTCCGACACCGACGACATCGAGGCGTACGCCGCCACACTGCCCGAAGCCGATGTCTCGGCCGTAGCCGTCTGACTCGCGGGTCCGGGCAGGGACACTGACTCGTGCGCGGCCTGGAAATGGCCATCCGTAAGCTCCCGTACTGTCACATGTTCTCTGAGCTGCGTGAACAGGTTTGGCGACAGTCCGGGAGCTCGCCAAGCGGCTTACCGACTCACGGGTTGTTGATGTCCGGTTCTCGGTGTCCCGGCATGTCGTTGTCCGGAACGTGCCCACTCGCGTTCAGTCGCGCCCCTCGGCTCTCCGCGACCCGCTTGACCTCCTGCAGCGACTCGCTCAGCCGGCTGGCGAGGAAGTGGAGCTCCACCTCTGTGACCCGTCGGTCCGCCAGCAGGTCGGCGGCGTGGCCGAGCAGGTCGCCCGCCATGCCGAGTTGGACGCTCTCGACGCCGTCCGCCATCCGTGACACATAGCCGGCGCCGTCCCCCAGGAGGTAACACGGCTTGCCCTCCGACTCCGTCCAGGGCAGCAACCTGAACGTGTGGTGTTCGCACGGCTCCCCGTTCACGCGGCGGCCTCGGCTCCGCGGAGGGGCCGGGGCCCGACGTCCACACCGTGCACGGCGAGCCACAGCGTGCGCCGCCGACGCCGCGCCTCGGTCATCTGCCGCTCGTGCGCTACGAGATACGGACGGACCAGCGGGCTGTCCTCCCCACGCGGCGGACGCTCACCGGTACGGCGGGCGGTGGGGCCGGCCACGTACACGCAGGAGTACGGATGGACGGTGTCGGGGACCGGGCGCACCAGCCGCACCAGCGACTCGGTGAACCGGCGGACGAGATCCTTCATGTCGGCGTGCTCTCCCTCTGATTACCCACGAACGGATGCGTTCTGTAGCGAACTCATCACAGAGTGAGGCCGGGCGTGGCTACGCTCCAGGGGTTCGGGCTTGACAGCCCGCCGGTCAGAAAGGGGAGTTGGGGCCGCATGGCGATGAACCGCAAGCCGCGTACGCCGAGAGAGAAGTACGGGGAGGAGCTGAGGCTACGGCGGACAGCGGCGGGGCTGACTCAGGAGGCCCTGGGTGATCAGGTGGTGTGCTCGCCGACGCTGATCAGTCATTACGAGGCGGGGCGGCGACTGCCGAAGCCGGATGACGCGCACCGCCTCGACATCGCGTTGAAGACTGACGGCTTCTTCGTCCGCTGGTTGGGAGACTTGGATTCGAAGTTCGCCCGGTACTTCGCGGTGGCCGCCGAGTTGGAGCGCGAGGCTACGGAGATCCGCCAGTACGCCGCGTCTCTCATCCCTGGCCTACTCCAGACGGAGGGATATGCCCGTGCCGTGTTCCAGGCATATCTCCCCAACTACCGTGCGGAAGAACTTGACGAGTTCGTTGTCAACCGCATGGAGCGCGGTCGGCTACTCAGTAAGTCGTCGACTCCAATTGCCTGGACACTGCTCGACGAGTCGGCACTCAGGCGCTGCGTCGGCGGGCCGCGCGTCATGGCGGAACAGCTGCGCAAAGTGGCGGACATGGCCGAGTCCGGTCGTCTGCGTCTGCACGTGCTGACTTTCGCATCGGGAGCACACGCACTCCTGGAGAGCATGGTCTACCTGCTGAACTTCGCGGATGCCGCTCCGGTCGCGTACGTCGAGGGTCTTCAAACTGGACATCTGATGGATGATCCGGCGCTGGTTGACGCCTGCCAGACGGCCTACACTCTCGCCTTGGGCGACGCGGCCCCGCATCAGGAGTCAGTGACCCTCGTTAGAGCCATCGCGGAGGAGCACGAACATGCACAGCACCGAGCCCACCATCACTGACGCCAGGGCGCTGACCGGGTGGCGCAAGTCCAGCTACAGCGGCGGCGGCAACGGAGAGTGCCTTGAGGTCGCCGACGGCTACGCCGCCATCCCCGTTCGCGACAGCAAGACCCCGAACGGCCCCGCGCTCGTCTTCTCCGCCGACGGCTGGTCGTCGTTCGTCGCGGCGGTCAAGGGCGACCGCATCGCGGTCTGACGCGTTTCGTGCCTCGCAACCGATCGACCACGGCGAACGGATGCGGGGCATTGTCACGCACCTCCGAGAAACTCCTCACGCAGGGCCGGATCGCGTAGCAGCCCCAGCACGTCATCCTCGCCGTCGAAAAGACTCTCGGCGACCGGGAGGGCGGACTGGTGGAACATCGCGGCCAGTACCCGTTCTCCTCGTTCGCGTACGTGATCCGCTCCGGGCCCCCTTCCGATGAAGGCGACCCGGGCGACGGCCTTGGTGCCCAGGAAGCTTCTTGAGACGTGGGCGCCGCTCCTCTCAGATACGACTGCCGGAGGCGGTGTCCGACGACAGCCGTTGGGCGAGATAGATCGGTATGACGGAGAGCAGGACCAGGACGGCGGCGACGACGTTGACGACGGGTGCCTGTTGGGGCCGGGCCATGTTGGAGAAGATCCAGACGGGGAGGGTCTGGACGCCGGGCCCTGCAGTGAAGGTCGTCACGACGATCTCGTCGAAGGAGAGTGCGAAGGCGAGGAGCCCGCCCGCGACGAGCGCGGAGCGCACCAGCGGGAAGGTGACGTCGACGAACGTACGGAAGGTGTGCGCCCCGAGGTCCATGGCGGCCTCCTCGTACGATCCCGGCATCCGGCGCAGCCGGGCGATCACGTTGTTGAAGACGACCACGATGCAGAAGGTGGCGTGTCCGACGATGACGGTGAACAGGCCGAGGCCCACGCCGAGCGGTTCGAGGATCGTGCGGAAGGCGGTGTTGAGCGCGACGCCGGTGACGATGCCGGGCAGCGCGATCGGCAGGACGACCACGAAGGAGATGGCCTCGCGTCCGAAGAACTTGTAGCGCTGGCAGGCGAAGGCGACGAGCGTGCCGAGGACCAGGGCGATCGCGGTCGCGCCGAGCCCGGCCCTGAGTGAGGTCCACAGCGCGCTGCGGGCGCCGGAGCTGTGCCAGGCATCGACCCACCAGTCGAAGGTGAGTCCGGGCGGCGGCCAGCCCGAACTACGGTCCGGGTTGAGGGAGTTGACGAGGACCAGGAACAGCGGGACGTAAATCACCGCGAAGCCGAGCCCGGCGGCGATGCGCACGGTGATGCGCGCGGGGCGGGAGAGATTCATCGTAGGGACCTTCGCTGTGCGTGATGCGATGCGGACCGTCAGAGGCTGCTGAGGGCTCCGGTGCGGCGCACCGCGAGCAGATAGAGCACGATGATGACCACCGGCACTGTGCCGAGCGCGGCGGCCAGCGGCAGGTCCAGAGTGATGTTGGAGTAGACGAGATTGCCGATGAGCTGGGTCTTGCCGCCGACGATCTGCACGGCGATGTAATCGCCGAGGCTGAGCGAGAAGGTGAAGACCGAGCCGGCCGCGACGGACGGAAGGACCATCGGCAGCACCACGGCGCGGAAGGTTCTGCCGGTGCGGGCGCCGAGGTCGGCGGAGGCGTCCAGGAGGTTGGCCGGGAGCTGTTCGAGCCCGGCGTGGATCGGCAGGACCATGTACGGCAGCCACAGGTACGTCAGCACGAGGACGGTCGCGGTCAGACCGTAACCGGGCCCTTTGATGCCGAGCGGCCCCAACAGCCAGTCGAGCAGACCGCCTTGGGCGAGGATGAGTCGCCAGGCGTACGCCTTGACGAGGTAGCTGGCCCACAGCGGAGTGAGGATCGCCACGACGAGGAGCGGCCGCCACCTGGGCTGCGCGATGCGGGCTGTGTAGAAAGCGACGGGGAAGGCGATCAGGACACACAGCACGGTGACCGCGAGGGCGACGCCGACGCTGCGCAGGGCGACCTGCCGGTAGACGTCGGTGGTGAACAGCGCGGTGAAGTTGTCCGTGTTCCAGATCTTCACCACGTTCGAGGTGAAGGCGTCCGTGGTCCAGAACGCGGACAGGAACAGCACGGTGAGCGAGCCGAGGTAGGCCAGGACGAGCCAGGCCAGCGGCGCGGAGAGCAGCAGGGACAGCTGCAGCCGGGGGCGTCGGTGCAGGATCCCGGCGAGCCGCCGGACGGGTCCGGCGGCATGCGCGGTGTCGGTCATCGGCGGGTAACCCTCAGCCCTTGATCTCGGTCCAGGCCTGGACCCACTTGGCGTAGGGCACGCACTTGGTGTCCGTGCGTCCGTCCACGCACTGCGGGATGGGTGTGGTCCAGAAGTGGACCTGCTTCCAGTACGACTCATCGGCCGCGTGATACGTGGTGCAGTGGTTCTTGTCGGCGGTCTCCGCACACGCCTTGGCGTTGGAGGGGGCCTCGCCGAAGTACTCGGCGACCTGTGCGTTCACCTTCGGGGAGACGATCCAGTCCATCCACTTGTAGGCGCAGTTCGGGTGCTTCGCCTTCGCGGAGATCATCCAGGTGTCGGACCAGCCGGTGGCGCCCTCCTTGGGAAGGACGGCCTCGACCGGGACCTTCTCGGCCTGGGCGGTGTTCAGGATGACCTGCCAGGTGGTGCCGACCACGGAGTCACCGCTCTTGAAGGCGGAGACCTCCTTGAGGTAGTCGCTCCAGTACTCGCCGACGTTCGCGTTCTGCTCCTTGAGCAGGGCGACCGCGGCGTCGAACTGCTTCTGGTCCAGGGCGTACGGGTCCTTGATGCCGAGGGACGGCTTGCTCTTCATCAGGTACAGGGCGGCGTCCGCGATGTAGATGGGCGAGTCGTACGCCGTGACCTTCCCCTTGTACGCCGAGGACTTGTCGAAGACCGCGGACCAGGAGTCGGGTGCCGGGGAGACGTTCTTCGTGTTGTACATCAGGAGATTGGCGCCACGGCCGTGCGGGATGCCGTAGGGGACACCCTTGACCGAGTTCCACTGCTGGTCCTTGAGCCCGGAGAAGACATCCTTGTAGTTGGGTACCAGCCCGGTGTTGACGGGTGCGGCGTCGCCGGACGCGATCAGGCGCAGCGACGCATCGCCGGAGGCCGAGACCGCGTCGTACTGGCCGGTCTTCATCAGGCTGACCATCTCGTCGGAGGTGCCCGCGGTCTTGGTGTTGACCTGACAGCCGGTCTGCTTCTCGAAGTCGGTGACCCAGTCGACCTTCGGGTCGTTCGAGCCGTCCTCGGCGTACCCGGCCCAGGCGATCAGGTTCACCTGCCCCTCCGTCTTGCCGAGGGACTTCTGCGCGGCGAGCTTCGGCGGGGTGAAGCCGCTGCCGCCGGGCGATGTCCCGGCGGTGTCCGAAGAACCGCAGGCGGTGGCAAGGAGCAGGGCGCCGAGCGCGGCCGCTGCTCGGGACGTTCGGTTCAGACGCACAGGGATCTCCACGGACGGGGGTGGAAGGGCGGGGAAGGGTGTGTGCGGGTGTGTACGGTCACCGGACTTCAGGGGCCCGGAGGTTGTGTTGCGCGTGTCCGCGCGGTCACCGGGTCCCAGGGACCCTGAAGTTGTGCCGTTGGTGCCACTGGAGCGTGACCCGGGAGCCGCGGAAGGCGGCGACGTCCTCGGACGAGGTCTCCAGGTTCTGCTGGAGGGCGGTGAGCCGGCCACCCGCGTCGAGGTCCACCAGGAAGCGGGTGGCGTCCCCCAGGTAGACGACCTCCGCGACGGTGCCGGTGGCGCGGGAGTGCCGCGGCTCGTCGGCGAGTGCTGATTCCTTGAGTACGCGGATCTTCTCCGGCCGGATGCTGTACGTCGCCCGGTCGCCCACGACCTGCTCCGCGGCGTCGTCGGTCAGCAGGTTCGACGTACCGACGAAGCCGGCGACGAACGGCGTGGCGGGACGTTCGTATATCTCGGCCGGAGTGCCGACCTGCTCGACGCGCCCCTGGTTGAAGACCGCGATCCGGTCGCTCATCGTCAGCGCCTCCTCCTGGTCGTGGGTGACGAAGACGAAGGTGATGCCGACCTCGCGCTGGATCGCCTTGAGCTCGACCTGCATCTGCTCGCGCAGCTTGAGGTCGAGGGCGCCCAGCGGCTCGTCGAGCAGCAGCACCTTCGGCCGGCCGACCAGGGCGCGGGCCAGGGCCACGCGCTGGCACTGGCCTCCGGAGAGCTGGGACGGGCGGCGCGTGCCGAAGTCCGCGAGACGTACGCTCGCCAGAGCCTCCCTGGCCTGCTTCAGACGCTCGGGCTTGGGCACTTTGCGGACCTTGAGGCTGTAGGCGACGTTCTGCTCCACGGTCATGTGCGGGAATAGCGCGTAGTCCTGGAAGACGGTGTGCACGTCGCGCTCGAAGGGCGCCAGACGGGTGACATCGGAGCCCGCGAGCTCGACGGTTCCGCTGGTGGGGGCCTCGAACCCGGCGATCATCCGGAGCACCGTGGTCTTGCCGGAGCCGGACGGTCCCAGCATCGAGAAGAACTCGCCGTCCGCGATCTCCAGTTCGACTCCGGCCACGGCCTCTGTCCTGCCGAACGTCTTGCGCAGGTTCTGCAGCCGAATGGCCATTCCCTCCATGGGCGGGAACCTTTCTGGTGCTGTCGGGAGTTGGCCGTAAACATATGAAGTCATAGTTCTAATTTCAAGGCCCCGCTAAGGTAAAGGCTGTGCCAACTGGCAAGGTGGTGATCGTGAACCGAGACAAACCCGGCGCCCGCAGAGTCGTCTTCACGCCCGTCGACACCCTGGCCCGCGTGGACGCCGTCGTGCGGCGGCTCGGTGACGCCATCGACCTCGGACTGCTCGCCGACGGCGAGCAACTCCCCGGCGAGACCGACCTTGCGGCCCAGCTCGGCGTCTCCACCGTGACCCTGCGGGAAGCCCTGATGGCCTTGCGGCAGCAGGGGCTGGTCACCACCCGCAGAGGGCGTGGCGGAGGCAGCTTCGTCACCGTGCCCGACGGCCCCGCGGAGGACCGGCTCCTGGCCCGTCTCGCCGAGTGGAGCACCGAGGAACTCCGCGATCTCGCCGACCACTGGGCGGCCGTGTCCGGGACCGCCGCCCGGCTCGCGACCCAGCGCACCGAGCCCGATGATCTGCAGCAACTGCGCAGGTCTCTAGGAGAGTTGGTGGACACCAAGGACTCCGGGGCGCGCAGTCGCATCGTCGGGCGCTTCCATGTCGAGCTGGCCGCGGCCGCCCAGTCCGCCCGGCTGACCAGGGAAGAGGTCACTCTCCAGACCGAACTGGGGGCACTGCTGCGCCTCCCGCTCGGCGAGGACGAGCACCTCAAGGACTCCGTGGATCGTCACCGCGCCGTAATCTCGGCCGTGCATGATGGGGCGGATGACCGTGCCAGGGCCCTGGCCGAACAATGCGTGCAGGCCTCCATGGCGCGCCTGATCGAACTCCGCCTCGGCTCTGCCGACGGTGCGCGCGGTCCACGTCCGAAGGAGGCCCCCGATGGGCAACAGTCCCCGCCTCGCAAGCGAGGCCGGACCGGTCCTACGTGACGAGATGGCCGCCGCCTATGCGGCCGCCCGTGTCCGTGACGCGCTTGAAGGAGTCTTCGACGCCGTGGCCAGGACTGCTGCGGACACCGAGGCGGTGCTCGCCCCGGACGTCGCGGGCGGCCGCCGTCCGGTCTCGGCCGATCTGGCCGCGCTCCGCCCCGGCCTGCATGCCCGCCTCGCCCAGTACGAACTGGTCTCGGGGCTCGGCTTCGTCGCGGCGCCAGGACTGCTCGACGACGTACCGGCGTGGCTCGAGTGGTGGCAGACCGCCGTGGACGGGTCCGTGCATCCGCTCTTGCTCGACCTGGACCCGGAGCACTCGCCGTACTCCGACTACACCCACTGGGACTGGTACACCCTGCCCCGCGACACCGGGCAGCGGGCCGTCGCCGGGCCGTACGTCGACTACCTCTGCTCCGACGAATACAGCCTCACCCTCTCCGCACCGGTGACGGTCGGAGGACACTTCATGGGAGTTACGGCTGCCGACGTCTACCTGCGGCGCTTCGAAGCGGTCGTCATGCCCCTGCTCCAACGCCTGCCGGAACCCGCCCGCCTGGTGAACGCCCGCGGCCGGGTCGCCGCCTCCACCGACCCTCACCACCTGGTCGGCTCACTCGCCAAGGACCCGATCTTCGCGACGGTACTAACCGGCCGGACCACCGGCATCGAACACGGCGGACTCCAACTACGGCCCTGTGATGGCGTTCCGCTCATCCTGGTGACAGCGAATCCCACCGCGCCACGCTCCGCGTAAGCGCAGGCCGGGCTGGAGCCGCTGGCACCAATGCTCGAGGACGCCCGGCTCGCCCGCTACCAGTCCCTGTACGCCGCCCAGGCGGAGCCCCACGGCCTGCCCGCCGGGGAGCGACCGTCATTCCGCCGGGTGGTCCGGAGATGCTCGGTGCCTACTCCCTCGGGCTCCCAGGCCGCTGTGAATGGGCCAACCACGCTTTCATTACATTGCGCTTTTTATTCATTACGCGTGGCGAAGCGAAATAGAGGGCTCTTTGGTTAGTGCAGACAATACACCCATGTCCGTTTTGGGATGATTTAACGCTTCTGTCGTGTGACGTGGGCGATATGGTGCGCGTCACTATGATACGACTTAGTAGGGCAAAGAGGCCGTTCTGTGGCCCGTTTGCGGCCATTTCGGACACTGTTGCCGGTTCCCTGTACGTATCCCGATAGTAATAAGGGTCATTGACCGGAACTTGAACCCCGTTTAAGAATTCTTGGCATCCCGACGGAAGAGGTAATTTCCGATGCAGATCTCCGCGATGTCCAAGAAGTTCGCTCACATGACCCAGACCAAGAAGGTCTCGCTGGGCATGGCCGCCGCCGGCGCCGCAGTCGTCGCCGGTTCTCTCGTCGGCGCTCCGGCCGCCTCGGCCGCCACCCCTGCCCAGTCCGGCGGCAGTGTCAGCACCTGGATCAACCAGTCACTGGAGATCATGCGGGCGCAGGGCATCCCGGGCTCCTACAACGGCATCTACAAGAACCTGATGCGCGAGTCCTCCGGCAACCCCAACGCCATCAACAACTGGGACTCGAATGCCGCCAAGGGCATCCCGTCCAAGGGTCTGCTCCAGGTCATAGACCCGACCTTCAAGGCGTACCACGTCCCCGGCACCTCGTGGAACATCTACGACCCGGTCGCCAACATCACCGCCGCCTGCAACTACGCGGCCGACCGCTACGGCTCGATCGACAACGTCAACTCGGCCTACTGATCAGCTTGCGATGAAGCCGGTCTCGACGGCCACCGAGTCGGCCCGGTCCGGTCCGACCGGCCACAGCAGTCGTACGAGATGGGCCTGGTAAGGCGAAATGGGGTCCGGTCAGAAGACCGGACCCCCCTCGTTTTCCCCCTCCATCAGGGCTTCCCGATCCCCCCGGATCCCTCCCCGGAAGCGCCCGACGCAACATACGACCCGGCAGGGTGCAGAAGGGTTGCACCCCTTTGCGATGTCTTTACCCACCGCTTCGAATCCGCTCTCAGCAGGCGTGCTCGACGTACCGCGCCGCGACCTCCGCGAGGACTTCGGCGCCGTCGCGCGCCCACAGGTCCTCGTTGAAGATCTCCACCTCGATCGGTCCGTCGAAGCCGGTGGCCTCGACCATCTCGCGGAATGCGCGGAAGTCGACGCTCCCGTCGCCGAGTTGGCCCCGTCCGACGAGTACGCCCGCCGGGAGCGGGGTGATCCAGTCCGCCAGCTGGAACGAGTGGATACGGCCGCCCTCCCCCGCCCTCGCGATCTGTGCGGCCGCCTGGTCGTCCCACCAGATGTGGTACGTGTCGACGACCACGCCGACCTGCTCCGCCGGGAATCGCTCCGCGATGTCCAGGGCCTGGGACAGGGTGGAGACGACGCAGCGGTCCGAGGCGAACATCGGGTGCAGCGGTTCGATCGCCAGGCGTACGCCGCGTTCCCGCGCGTACGGGCCCAGCTCGGCAAGCGCTTCCGTGATGCGTTCGCGGGCGCCGTGGAGATCGCGGCTGCCGGGCGGGAGGCCTCCGGAGACCAGGACCAGGGTGTCGGTGGACAGGGCCGCCGCCTCGTCGATCGCGGCGCGGTTGTCGTCCAGGGCGCGGGCCCGTTCGGCCGGGTCGAGCGCGGTGAAGAAGCCGCCCCGGCAGAGGCTGGTGACGGTCAGGCCCGCGTCCTTCAGGAGCTGCGCGGTGCGCTCGACTCCGTACTCCTGGACAGGGCCCCGCCACAGGCCGACCTTGTCGATGCCCGCCTTGACACAGCCCTCGGTGAGCTCGGGCAGCGACCACTGCTTGATGGTCTCCTGGTTGATGCTCAGGCGCGACAGGTCCGTCACCGGACACCTCCGTTGACCGTGAGCAGGGCGCGCATCCGGGATTCGGCCAGCTCCGGGTCGGGGAACAGGCCCAGCCGGTCGGCGAGTTGGTACGCCTTCGCCAGGTGGGGCAGTGAGCGGGCGGACTGTAGGCCGCCGGCCATCGTGAAGTGGTCCTGGTGGCCGGCCAGCCAGGCGAGGAATACCACGCCCGTCTTGTAGAAGCGGGTGGGAGCCTGGAAGAGGTGCCGGGACAGCTCGACCGTGGGGTCGAGGAGTGCGCGGAAGCCCTTCACGTCCCCGGTGTCCAGGACGCGTACGGCGTGGGCGGCCAGCGGGCCGAGCGGGTCGAAGATGCCGAGCAGGGCGTGGCTGAAGCCCCGGTCGTCGCCCGCGATCAGCTCCGGGTAGTTGAAGTCGTCGCCGGTGTAGCAGCGGACCCCGCCGGGAAGTCGGCGGCGTACGTCGATCTCGCGCTCGGCGTCGAGGAGCGAGATCTTGATGCCGTCGACCTTGTCGGGGTGTTCGGCGATGACCTTCAGGAAGGTGTCGGTGGCGGCGTCGAGGTCCGATGAGCCCCAGTAGCCCTCCAGCGCGGGGTCGAACATCGGGCCGAGCCAGTGCAGGACGACCGGCTCCGAGGCCTGGCGCAGCAGATGTGCGTACGTCTCCAGGTAGTCCTCGGGGCTGCTCGCCGCGACGGCGAGGGCACGGGACGCCATCAGAACGGCCCGGGCACCGCTCTCCTCGACGAGGGTGAGCTGCTCCTCGTACGCGGCCTTCACCTCGGCGAGCGTGGCGGGCCCTGCGGGGAGCTGGTCGGTGCCGACGCCGCACGCGATCCGGCCGCCGACCGCCTTCGACTCGGCGGCGGAGCGGCGGATGAGCTCGGCGGCGCCGGCCCAGTCCAGGCCCATGCCGCGCTGGGCGGTGTCCATGGCTTCGGCGACGCCGAGGCCGTGCGACCACAGGTGGCGGCGGAAGGCGAGGGTGGCGTCCCAGTCGACGGCCGCGGGGTCGTCGGGGCTGATGTCGGCGTACGGGTCGGCGACGACATGGGCGGCGGAGAAGACCGTACGGGAGGCGAGCGGAGCCCCGGCCGGTGCGAGGTCGAGCGGGGTGGTGCGGGGTTCGTACGGGCCCTGCGGGAGATGGATCGTCACAGCGTCAGCTCCGGTACGTCCAGGCGTCGGCCCTCGGCGGAGGACTTGAGCCCGAGCTCGGCGAGCTGGACACCGCGGGCGCCGGCCATCAGGTCCCAGGTGTACGGCTCGTCGAGCACGATGTGGCGCAGAAAGAGTTCCCACTGGGCCTTGAAACCGTTGTCGAAGGCGGCGTTGTCGGGGACTTCCTGCCACTGGTCGCGGAACGACTCGGTGACCGGGAGGTCGGGGTTCCAGACCGGCTTGGGGGTGGCCGAGCGGTGCTGGATGCGGCAGTTGCGCAGCCCGGCAACGGCGGAGCCGTGCGTTCCGTCGACCTGGAACTCGACGAGTTCGTCGCGGTTGACGCGGACGGTCCAGGAGGAGTTGATCTGGGCGACGGCGCCACCGGCCAGCTCGAAGATGCCGTAGGCGGCGTCGTCGGCGGTGGCGGCGTACGGTTTGCCCTGCTCGTCCCAGCGCTGCGGGATGTGCGTCCGGACGTGCGCCTGAACGGTCTTGACCTGGCCGAACAACTCGTGGAGCACGTACTCCCAGTGCGGGAACATGTCGACGACGATGCCGCCGCCGTCCTCGGCACGGTAGTTCCAGGAGGGGCGCTGGGCCTCCTGCCAGTCGCCCTCGAAGACCCAGTAGCCGAACTCGCCGCGCACGGAGAGGATCTCGCCGAAGAAGCCGCCGTCGATGAGGCGCTTCAGCTTCAGCAGGCCCGGCAGGAAGATCTTGTCCTGGACGACGCCGTGCTTGATCCCGGCGTCCTTGGCGAGGCGGGCGAGTTCCAAGGCGCCCTCGACGTCCGTCGCGGTGGGCTTCTCGGTGTAGATGTGCTTGCCCGCGGCGATCGCCTTCTTGATCGCTTCGACGCGGGCCGAGGTGACCTGGGCGTCGAAGTAGATGTCGATGCGCTCGTCCGCGAGGACCGCGTCGAGGTCGGTCGACCACTCGGTCAGACCGTGCCGGTCGGCGAGTTCCTCCAGCGCGTGGGCGCGGCGGCCGACGAGGACGGGTTCGGGCCACAGCACCTCGCCGTCGCCGAGGTCGAGGCCGCCCTGCTCGCGGATCGCGAGGATCGAGCGCACCAGGTGCTGCCGGTATCCCATGCGACCCGTGACGCCGTTCATGGCGATGCGCACTGTCCTGCGTGTCACGAGGTTTCCTCCATACAGCCGTAGCAAGCGCTTTCTATGCGGTATGACGCTAGCCTGCCGACAGCGGCCCGGACAAGAGGGCTCCGTCCAAAACCCTCGGAGGAAGCGATGACAGTCACCCTCGCGGACGTGGCGGCTCGCGCCCGGGTGTCGCCCGCCACCGTGTCGCGTGTGCTCAACGGCAACTACCCGGTGGCGACGTCCACCCGGGAGCGGGTGCTGCGCGCGGTGGACGACCTGGACTACGTACTCAACGGACCGGCCAGCTCGCTCGCCGCCGCCACGTCCGACCTGGTCGGCATCCTGGTCAACGACATCGCCGACCCGTTCTTCGGGATCATGGCCGGGGCGGCGCAGACCGAGATCGGCGGGCCGGGCCACGGCTCCGGGCGGGCCGGGGGCGAGAAGCTCGCCGTCGTCTGCAACACCGGCGGCTCCCCCGCACGCGAACTCACCTACCTCACCCTGCTCCAGCGTCAGCGCGCCGCGGCCGTCATTCTCACCGGCGGCGCGGTGGAGGACCCGGCGCACCAGGCGGCGATGGCGGCGAAGCTGGCGAAACTCGCGGACGCCGGGACCAGGGTGGTGCTGTGCGGGCGGCCCCCGCTGCCCGAGGGCGAAGCGGTCGTGGCCGCGCTCGCCTTCGACAACCGGGGCGGCGGCCGGCGTCTCACCGAGCATCTGCTGACGCTCGGCCACCGGCGGATCGGCTATGTCGCGGGCCCGGTGGAGCGGACGACGACGCGCCACCGGCTGGAAGGGCACCGCGACGCGATGGCGGCGGCGGGCCTGTACGGGGACGACACAACCATGGAAGGGCGTCTCGCGAACGCCCGGGACGAGGATCGTCTCACTGTGCACGGCCCGTACGACCGCCGGTCCGGTTACGACGCGACGCTCGAACTCCTGCGCCGCGAACCGGAGATGACGGCGATCGTCGCCGCCAACGACACCGTGGCCCTGGGCGCGAGCGCGGCGATCCGGGACCGCGGTCTACGTATCCCCGAGGACATCTCCGTGGCCGGTTTCGACGACCTGCCGTTCTCGGTGGACGCGGTCCCGGCCCTGACGACCGTACGGCTGCCGCTGTTCGATGCGGGGGCGCGGGCCGGCCGGCTGGCGATGGGCAGGGAGACGCCGCCGCCCGGAGGCATCGCGACGATCGCGGCGGAGCTGATGGTGCGGGGGTCGACGGCGCCGCCGCGGAGGTGACGCGGCCGGGTTCCGCTCCCCGGTCCCGGGTACCCGTACCGCGTGCCGTGGGCCGATGATGTGCGGGCCGCTGTCCGGTCCGTACGGCGCAGGGGCAGGTACCGACGGAAGGAACACGCACGTGAAGCTCGCTTTCTCGACCCTCGGAGTACCGGGGATGCCGATCGCCGACGTCGTCCGGCTCGCCGTCGACCACGGCTACCAGGGGGTGGAGCTGCGCGCCCACCCCGAGGAGCCGGTGCACCCGGGGCTCTCCTCGGCCGAACGTGCCGACGTGGCCGAGGAGTTCAAGAAGGGCGGCGTCAAGATCCTGACCGTCGCCGGGTACGTCCGGGTCGCCGCCGAGGGGGAGGACCAGCCGGTACTGGACGAGCTCGCCGGGCTGGTGGAGCTGGCGCGGGATCTCGGCGCCTCCCACGTCCGGGTCTTCCCCGGTGGCGGTGGGCTCGACCCGGAGGTGGCCGATGCGAACGCCGCACGCCGGCTGGGCGCCGCCGCCCCGTACGCCGCCGACCTGGGCGTACGGATCCTGCTGGAAACCCATGACTCGCACCGGGCCGGTGCCGATGTGGCCCGGATCGTCGGGACGGTCGGGCACCGGCAGGTCGGTGCGCTGTGGGACATCATGCACACCTGGCTGGCGGGCGAGGAGCCGGCCGCGAGCCATGCGGTGCTCGCCCCGCACCTGGGATACGTACAGGTCAAAGACATCGCATCGGCGCAGGACACCGAACCGTTGGCGCTCGGGGCCGGGGTACTGCCGCTGGGTGCCTGCCTGGACACGCTGGACGCGGACAGCTGGGTCTGCTGGGAGTACGAGAAGCGCTGGCACCCGGACGCGCCCGAACTGCCCGGGCTGCTGAGCGCGGGACGCGAGCATCTGCTGCGGCTGGGTGCGCCCAAGCAGTAGGGGCCGGCCGGGTTCAGGCGCGCGCGGGCTGCGGTTCCGGCGTCTCCGCCGCCGCCCGCGCCCGCCGCGCCCCCGCCAGTGACGTGAGCGCCACCCCGCCCACCAGCAGCGCCGCGGCGCACCACCGCAGCGGGCTCACCGACTCGCCGAGGAACAGCGCGGCCGAGGACATCCCGAAGACCGGGACGAGCAGGGTGAACGGGGCCACGGACGACGCCGGATGGTGGCGCAGCAGGAAACCCCACGCCCCGAAGCCGAAGACCGTGGTGATCCAGGCAACGTAGACGATGATGCCGACGCCGCTCCAGTCCAGTGCGGCCAGCGCGTCGGCGTCGCGGTCCCAGCCCTCGAAGAGGAGGGAGAGACCGAGCAGCGGTAGGACGGGCACGGTCGAGACCCACACCATGAAGTTGAGGGAGTCGGGCGGGGCGGCCTTGCGGGTCAGGACGTTCGACACGCCCCAGCAGGCCGCCGCCACGATCACCAGCACGAACGCGAGCACGGGGCCGCTCGCGCCCTCGTCCACCGCCGCGACCCCGATTCCGGCCAGCGCGATCCCCATTCCCAACACCCTTGTTCCACCTGGTCGTTCGCCGAGCGCCAAGGCCGCGAAGAGGGCCGTGAAGACCGCCTGGACCTGGAGCACCAGGGAGGAGAGACCGGCGGGCATTCCGCGGTCCATGCCGATGAACAGCAGACCGAACTTCGCCACGCCCAGGACCAGCCCGACGCCCACGATCCACTTCCACGCGACCTTGGGCCGCCCGACGAAGAAGACCGCGGGCAGCGCCGCGACCAGGAAGCGCAGGGCGGAGAAGAGCAGCGGCGGGAAGTGCCCGAGGCCGACCTCGATGACGACGAAATTGACACCCCAGACGGCAGCCACCAGGGCGGCCAGGGCGATGTGAACGGGACGCATGGAGCGAGGATCGCCCGCCGGGACCATGTAGCACCAGCGCGGATTTCTTCATGATGAAATTGAGCGTTGCTAATGAATCAGGAAGGTCCGGGAGGTTCCGGTGCTCGATCTGTCCCGGCTGCGCGCCCTGCACGCCATCTCCGTCCACGGCTCCGTCGCGGGCGCCGCCGCCGCGCTCGGCTACACCCCGTCGGCGGTCTCCCAGCAGATCACGAAGCTGGAACGGGAGACCCGTACGACGCTGCTGGAGCGGCGCGGGCGCGGCGTCGCGCTCACCGAGGAGGCACTCCATCTCGCCGCCACCGCCCAGCAGTTGCTGGCGATCGTGGAGCGCGCCGAGACGACGCTGGAGGAGCGCCGGGGGCTGCCGACGGGACGGCTGTCGATCGGCGCCTTCGCCTCCGCGGCGCGCGGTCTGCTGCCCGGCGTGCTGGCCGAGCTGGACCGGGACCACCCCGCCCTGGACGTGCGGCTGACCGAGGTCGACCCTCATCTGTCGGTCGATCTGGTGGCCAAGGGCGTGATCGATCTCGCCGTCGCGCACGACTGGGACATCGCACCGTTGCCCGCCCCCGAGGGCATCGCGCAGGCGGTGATCGGTGACGACCGGTGCGATCTGCTGATGCCGAAGGGGCATCGCCTCGCCGGGCGGGACGCGGTGCGGCGCGAGGAGCTGGCGAAGGAGCGGTGGATCTGCCAGCCGCCGGGGACGGTCTGTCACGACTGG
Source organism: Streptomyces sp. NBC_00873 (assembly GCF_045207415.1). Classification (NCBI taxonomy): domain Bacteria; kingdom Bacillati; phylum Actinomycetota; class Actinomycetes; order Kitasatosporales; family Streptomycetaceae; genus Streptomyces; species Streptomyces sp. NBC_00873. The sequence goes on along the minus strand of NZ_CP108803.1, from coordinate 6,035,047 downwards.
CTCGTACGGACGCTGCGGGCGGCGGGCTACGAGCCGGACATCCGGCACCAGGCAGAGGAGAACCACACCCAACTGGCGCTGCTCGCCGCCGGTCTCGGGGTCGCGATGATCCCGCGGCTGGGGCGGGGACCGCTGCCGGCGGGGGTGGTGGCGGTGCCGCTGGACCCCGTACCGGTGCGGCGGCTGTACGCGCTGTGGCGCACGGAGGCCGCCCGGCGGCCCGCGATCACGGTGGCGGTGAAATCGCTTCAGGCGCGGGGTGCGGGGGCGGGGTTGGCGTAGGTCCCGTCCTGGCGGTCTTCGTGGGCCCGGAGCGCCTGGCACGGCACCTCGCCGCGTTGTCGGAGTCACCCTCTCCGAGCCGATTATCGGACCACCCCCTTGACTGGAAGTTACTTTCTAGATATTCGTGCCCCTTGGAAGTTACTTTCACCGCCCCCTCTCCCCTGAGCACGGCCGAAGGAGCTCACGTGCACCACCGCACCTCCAGACGCACCCTCCTCACCGCCACCGCCGTGACCGCCGCAGCGGTTGCGACCGGCGCGGTCTCCGCCCCCGGGGCATTCGCTGCCTCCGCAGCCTCCTCCGCCTCCACCACCGAGCGCCTCAAGCAGCTCATCTCCCGGATGAGCCTGGAGGAGAAGGTCGGTCAGCTCTTCGTGATGCGGGTGTACGGGCACTCCGCCACCGAGCCCGACCAGGCCGACATCAACGCGAACATGGCCGAGATCGGGGTCCGTACCGCCGCCGAGATGATCGCCAAGTACCACGTCGGCGGCATCATCTACTTCGCCTGGGCGCACAACACCCGCGACCCGCACCAGATCGCCGACCTCTCCAACGGCATCCAGCGCGCCGGTCTCGCCGGTCCCACGCCCCTGCCCCTGCTGATCTCCACCGATCAGGAGCACGGCATCGTCTGCCGCGTCGGCGAGCCCGCCACGCTGATGCCGGGTGCGATGGCGCTCGGTGCGGGCGGTTCGCGTTCCGACGCGCGCAGGGCCGGGCAGATCGCGGGCGCCGAGCTCGCCGCGATCGGCATCAACCAGAACTACGCCCCGGACTCCGACGTCAACGTCAACCCGGCCAACCCGGTGATCGGCGTACGGTCCTTCGGCGCCGATCCGCAGGCCGTGGCCGGGATGGTCGCCGCGCAGGTGAAGGGGTATCAGAGCGCCGGGATCGCGTCGACGGCCAAGCACTTCCCGGGCCACGGCGACACCAACACCGACAGCCACTCCGGTCTGCCCTACATCCACCACTCCCGCGACCAGTGGGACGAGCTGGACGCGCCGCCGTTCCGCGCGGCAATCGCCGCGGGCATCGATGCGATCATGACCGCGCACATCGTCGTCCCCGCGCTCGACGCCGCCGAGGACCCGGCGACCCTGTCCCGGCCCATCCTCACCGGCATCCTGCGCGAGGAGCTCGGTTACGACGGTGTCGTGGTCACCGACTCGCTCGGCATGGAGGGGGTGCGCACGAAGTACGGCGACGACCGCGTGCCCGTCCTCGCCCTGCAGGCGGGTGTGGACCAGCTGCTGAACCCGCCGAGCCTCGACGTCTCCTGGAACGCCGTTCTGGCGGCCGTGAAGAGCGGCGAGATCAGCGAGGCCAGGATCGAGGAATCGATCCTGCGCATCCTGCGTCTGAAGGCGAAGCTGGGGCTGTTCGACGACCCGTTCGTCAGCCACCAGGGCGTGGACCGTGCCGTCGGCACCCGGTCGCACCTCGCCGCCGCCGACCGGATCGCCGAGCACACCACCACACTGCTGGCCAACACCGGTGCGGTGCTGCCGCTGTCCCGCCGCTCCCACAAGAACCTCCTCGTGGTCGGCGCCGATCCCGCCTCCCCGTCCGGCACCACCGGACCGCCGACCAGCACCCTCGCCGGCGCCTTCACCGAACTGGGGTATGCGGCGACCGCGCTGTCCACCGGCACCGCGCCCACCCAGGCGAAGATCGCCGAGGCGGTGGCGGCCGCGCAGGGCAAGGACGCGGTGATCGTGGGGACGTACAACGTCTCGGCGACCAGCTCCCAGCGCACCCTGGTCAGCGCCCTCGTGGCGACCGGCGTCCCGGTGATCACGATCGCGATCCGGAACCCGTACGACATCGCCCGGCTGCCCGCCCACGCGGCGAGCCTGGCCGCGTACTCCTGGACGGATGTCGAACTGCGCGCCGCGGCCCGGGTGATCGCGGGCCGCGCCGAACCGGAGGGCCGACTGCCGGTGCCGGTGCAACGGGCGGACGATCCGACGCAGGTGCTGTACCCGGTCGGCTACGGCCTGACGTACTGACCGGACGGGCTACGCGCGCGTGCCGGGTCCGAACCGCATGGTTCGGACCCGGCACGCATCACACCGTGCCGGCCTTTTACGGCCGCAGCGCGGGGCCCTGCCTGCGCTCGCTCGTCACATCCCGCTTGTCGAGCCGCGCGTCGTACGGCGCGAGCGGCTTCGCCTTGGCCGGGTCCGACTGCACGGCGGCCGGGGCAACACCCGCCCAGCGCAGGATGTCGGCGGTCGCCTGCGCCTTCTCGTCGTCGGTGAGACCGGCCACCTTGGAACCATGGTTGCCGCCGGCCACCGTGTAGACGTAGCTGTCATGGGCGCCGCTGCCGAGGCGGAAGGGCTCCGCACCCCACGGGTCGTTCTCCCCGTACACCCACATCATCCGGGTGGCGTTGTGCTTCACCCAGGTGTCGACGTCCCGCATCGCCGACGGCTGGAACGTCATCGGGATGGAGCTCGGCACGAAGGTGCGCGGGGGCTGGTATCCGTAGCGGCTGAGATTGCCGAGCCACGGCTGCTTGATGTCAGGCGAACCGAGCTGGGTGCCCGCCTGGTAGTAGTACGGCGTGTACGTGTTCAGGCCCTGGTCCGCGTAGGCGGAGAAGCCCGAGATGTTGTCGATCGAGTCCCAGATCGCCTGGTCGGGTGCGGTCTTGGCGTCGGCGGGGATGGTGTCGCAGTCGGCGAGCAGGCTGTACTGCCAGTACGCCCAGACGTAGTCCATGACGACGGCTTCGTACGCCTTGTCGAGCGATCCGACGGTGTTGAAGGTGTAGCCGTTCGTGTCGGCGTACTCCTTGTACTTCTTCTCCAGAGGCTCGCGGCGGATCAGCGCCTCGCGCTGCACACCCTCGAGCCGGTCGCGGCACTCCTTCGTGCCGACGTTCTCGAAGAACCGGTCGTACGCCGAGTCCTCCTGGTTGACCACGTCGTTCGGCGCGACGTACGCGACGACGCCGTCCATGTCTTTCGGGTAGAAGCGCTCGAAGTACGTGGCGGTCATGCCGCCCTTGGAACCACCGGTGCTCAGCCAGTTCTCGGAGTAGATCTGCTTCAGCGCGGTGAAGACGCGGTGCTGGTCGCTGGCTGCCTGCCAGATGTCGAGCTTCGACCAGTCGGCGGGGGCGGGGCGGGACGGGGTGAAGAAGCGGTACTCCAGCGAGACCTGGTTGCCGTCGATGATCCGGGTCGGCTCGGAGCGGCTGGGGTTCGTGGAGACGTTGTACCCGCTGGTGTAGAAGACCGTCGGGCGCGACGTGTCCTTGTGCAGCAGGGTGATGCGCTGCTGGAACGTGCCCTCGGACGGGTGCCGGTGGTCGATCGGCTGGGTGTAGTTGAGAACGAAGTAGCGGTAGCCCGCGTACGGCTTCTCCTCGATCAGACTCATCCCGGGTATCGCCAGGATGCGGTCCTTGATGTCCGCGGTCGCATCGGCGGACCGGTCGGACCCGGCGGACCGGATCGCGGTCGCGTCCGCGGCACTGGCCGCACCGACCGAGGCACCCGTCGCGCTCACCGTGCCTATGAGCACCGCGAGCGAAAGGAAACCTCTGAGCGCCTTGCGCATGCACCCTCCCGGGGAATTCACCTGGATTCACAAGATTCATCGCGAATCTAGCGGTGCAACACCCGGCTGAACAGCCCCTCTTGTCACATCGTCAGAAATATCAGCAGAGTATCCAGCCCGTGGCGCCCGATTTTCCGGCAACCGAACCCGCGACCCGGACACATCGGTGCAGCGCGTGGACGGTCACCCGGCCGGTCTGCTTGGTATACCTGCCGCTGTCGGTGACGGGCCGGCCGCCGCGTGCCTGGATCATGACGGACATCTCGCGGCGCGGGCCCGACTTCTTCGCGACCGTGATCGCGCAGGCGTAGGAGCGGCTCCTGAAGATGCGCACCTCGCCCGTGGAGAACGTCAATGTCTTCGCGAGCCGTCCGCCGCAGGGCGATGCGGCGTCGGCGCTGCCGGCCCCGGGACCGCCGAGCACCAGCCCGACGGCGGTCACCAGTGCCAGTACGAACACCTGGACCAGCGCCCGCCGTCCGATGCCGCCGTCTCCGGCGGTTCTCCCATTCCTGTTTCCCAGCAGTTTCGTCACCCCATCGAACACTCTCGCGCCCGCCCGGCTCGTACGCGTACATGCGTACGACGCGAAGGGCCATCCGAAGGTTGCATGCGGCCCGCTCCACATCCCGCGCAACCGAACCTCCACACCATGGATCCAATAGGGCAGAGTCATACGAAAGGTAGGAACTGTCGTGATCCGACTCCGCAATGAGCCCAGCCCGCGCGGCCGCCGCACCGCCAGCCGCACCCTTCTCGTGACCGCTCTCCTCGCCGCCGCCTCCGTGGTCCCGGCCGCCGCTGCCGCGTCGCAGGCCCCGGCGCCCGCGACGCAGACGCGCAACACCCACTCCACCCCCGCCCATCAGCAGGTCGCCCACTTCTACGGCGCTTATATCGACGCGGTCACGGCCGAGGGAGGCGGCAAGCTCGCCACCGCCCTCCGGTCCTTCTACCTGACGCCCGGGCTCCGCTCACAGCTGCGCACCTGGGAGGCGCGCAACCACGCGGACGGGGTGCTCCGCGCCCAGAACGCACCGCTCGCCCTCAAGGTCACCGCGGGCGACAGCGGCGCCGGTCACACCTGGTCGAAGGTGCGGCTGACCTGGAGCGGCGGCAAGCACCCCACGTACACCTATCTGACCGTTCAGTCGGACCTGCAGACCGGCAGGATCTCCGGCATCCGCTGAGACCCGCGGTTCAGAGTGCCCGGCAGTAGGCTTCGCGGCGTCGCGGGGCTGGGGCACGCACCTCGCGGCGTTGTCGTCAATCACCAACGCTCCGCGTTGGCTCAATCCTCCGCCTTGCGAAGCACGCACCCCAGCCCCGCTCCTTCACCCGCGCTGCCTACTGCCGGGCACTCTCAGACTCCCGCCGGCTCGTCCTCCCCGATGAAGGTGCGCCACAGCACGGCGTAATGCCCTTCCCCGGCGAGGAGTTCGTCATGCGTGCCGTCCTCGACGACCCGGCCGTGGTCCATCACCACGACCCGGTCGGCGCGGGCGGCCGTGGTCAGCCGGTGGGCGACGATGAGGGTGGTGCGGCGGCCGGAAATGGGGCCTCCCCTGCTCGAACGAAGTTGAGAGCTTGGGGAACGGTCGGTCGCCTGGTTGACCAGGGCCTCGCTGGCGAGGTCCAGGGAGGCGGTCGCCTCGTCGAGCAGCAGGATGTCGGGGTCGACGAGTTCGGCGCGGGCGAGGGCGATCAGCTGGCGCTGGCCGGCCGAGAGGTTGCGGCCCCGCTCGGCGACCTCGTGCAGATAGCCGCCGTCCAGCGTGGCGATCATGTCGTGGGCGCCGACCGCACGGGCCGCCGCCTCCACCTGTGCGTCGGTGGCGTCCGGCCGCCCGTACGCAATGGCGTCTCGGACCGTACCCGCGAAGAGGTACGCCTCCTGCGGTACGACTCCGAGCCGGTGCCGGTATGCGGTGAGGTCGAGGCGGCGCAGATCGGTGCCGTCCGCCGTGACCCGCCCGCCCGTCGGGTCGTAGAACCGGGCGACGAGCTTGACCAGGGTGGACTTCCCGGCGCCGGTCTCCCCGACGAAGGCGACGGTCTGTCCGGCCGGGATCCGCAGGGTGATGCCGGTGAGTGCCTCTTCCTCGTCGTCGCCGGAGCCGTACGCGAAGGTCACGTCCTCGAACGCGATCTCGCCGCGCAGCGACAGCACGTCCAGCGGCTCCTCGGAGTCGGCGGTGGAGGTCGGCTCCCGGAGGAGTTCCTGGATGCGGCCGAGGGAGACCGTGGCCTGCTGGTAGCCGTCGAAGACCTGCGAGAGCTGCTGCACGGGCGCGAAGAACAGGTCGATGTAGAGGAGATACGCCACGAGGGCGCCGGTGGTGAGCGTGCCGTTGTCGACGCGGCCCGCGCCGACGATCAGTACGGCGGCCGCGGCCACCGACGACAGCAGCTGCACGAACGGGAAGTAGACCGAGATCAGCCACTGGCCGCGCACCCGGGCCTCGCGGTAGTGGTCGCTGCGGTCGGCGAACCGTTCCGCGCCGTCCTTCTCGCGGCGGAACGCCTGCACGATCCGGAGCCCGGAGACGGACTCCTGAAGGTCGGCGTTGACGACGCTGATCCGCTCCCGGGCCAGCTCGTACGCCTTGACGCTCTTGCGGCGGAAGAAGAACGTACCGATGACCAGCACCGGCAGGGTCGCGAAGACGACGAGCGCCAGCTGGACGTCGAGGACGAGCAGCACGCCCATGATGCCGAAGAACGTGACGGCGGAGACGAAGGCCGTGACCAGACCGGTCTGCAGGAACGTGGACAGCGCGTCCACGTCCGTCGTCATCCGGGTCATGATGCGGCCGGTGAGCTCCCGCTCGTAATAGTCGAGACCGAGCCGCTGGAGCTGCGCGAAGATCTTCAGCCGGAGCGAGTAGAGCACCCGCTCTCCGGTGCGGCCCGTCATCCGGGTCTCGCCGATCTGCGCCGCCCACTGCACCAGCACGACGAGCAGGGCCAGCGCGGACGCCGCCCAGACCGCACCGGTCGCCATCTGCGTGACGCCCTGGTCGATGCCGTGCCGGATCAGTACGGGCAGGAGCAGGCTCATGCCCGCGTCGACGGCGACGAGCGCCAGGCTGACCGCCAGCGGAAGCCCGAAGCCGTGCAGCAGCCGGCGCAGCCCGTACGACTCCTCGCGCCGGACGGCGCGTGCCTCGTCGATCTCGGGGGTGTCGGTGGCCGGGGGAAGCGCCTCGACCTGGGCGAGCAGCTCGGGCGTGGCGGGCATGCCGGCCGCGCCGGTGTCGCGGGGCTCCTCCTTGCGGACCCAGAGTCCGGGGCTGATGCCGCGCTCGGCGTCGAAATCGGCTTCCAGATCCTCCTGGAGCGCCCGGTCGTCCTCGACGGCCGTGTCGGCCTTCACCGGCTGGTGGCCCGGGGAGGTGCCGCCCAGCTCGTCCGGGTCGGTGAGCAGACGCCGGTAGAGGGCGGAGCGGCGCTCCAGCTCCTCGTGCGTGCCGATGTCGGCGAGTCGGCCCTTTTCGAGTACGGCGATGCGGTCGGCGAGGCCGAGGGTGGAGCGGCGGTGGGCGATGAGGAGGGTCGTCCGCCCCTCCATGACCTGGGCGAGGGCCTCGTGGATCTCGTGCTCGACGCGGGCGTCGACGGCGGATGTGGCGTCGTCGAGGAGGAGCAGCCGGGGGTCGGTGAGGATGGCGCGGGCGAGCGCGACGCGCTGGCGCTGGCCGCCGGAGAGGGTGAGCCCGTGCTCGCCGACCTTGGTGTCGTAGCCGTGCGGCAGATCGGCGATGAACCGGTCCGCCCGGGCGGCGCGGGCGGCCTTGTCGATCTGTTCCTGGGTGGCGTCCGGGTGCCCGTACGCGATGTTGGCGCGGACCGTGTCGGAGAAGAGGAAGCTGTCCTCCGGTACGAGGCCGATGGCGGCCCGCAGCGAGTCCTGGGTGAGCTCCCGGACGTCGTGGCCGCCGACCAGGACGGCGCCGTGCGCCACGTCGTAGAAACGGGGCAGGAGGAGGGAGACGGTGGACTTCCCGCTGCCGGAGGCGCCGACGACGGCGACGGTCTCGCCGGGTTCGATGGTGAGCGAGAACCCGTCGAGGACCGGCCGCTCGGGGTCGTACCCGAACCGCACGTCGTCGAACTCGACGCTCGCCGGGGCGTCGGCGGGGAGCTCCACCGTGCCGTCCTTCATGGTCGGCTCGGTGTCGATCAGCTCGATGACACGCTCCACACCGGCGCGGGCCTGCTGACCGACGGTGAGGACCATGGCGAGCATCCGGACCGGCCCGACGAGCTGAGCGAGGTAGGTCGAGAACGCGACGAACGTACCGAGAGTGATCTCGCCGCGGGTGGCGAGCCAGCCGCCGAGCGCCAGCATCGCGACCTGGCCGAGCGCGGGGACGGCCTGGAGGGCGGGGGTGTACCTGGAGTTCAGCCGGATCGTGCGCAGCCGCCCGGCGAACAGCTTCCGCCCGACCTCGCGCAGCTTCCCGGTCTCCTGCTCCTCCTGCCCGAACCCCTTGACGACCCGGACCCCGGAGACGGCCCCGTCGACGACTCCGGCGACGGCGGCGGCCTGCCCCTGGGCGTACCAGGTGGCGGGGAAGAGCCGGGAGCGGGAGCGGCGGGCGATGAACCAGAGCGCGGGGGCGACGGCGATAGCGACCAGGGTCAGCAGCGGCGAGAGCCACGCCATGATCACCAGGGAGATGAGGAACAGGAGCACGTTCCCGATCGTCATCGGGAGCATGAACAGCAGCCCCTGGATCAGCTGCAGGTCACTGGTGGCGCGCCCGACGACCTGCCCGGTGGACAGCTCGTCCTGCCGCTTCCCGTCGAGCCGGGTGAGCGTCCGGTACATGTCGGTGCGCAGATCGTGCTGTACGTCGAGGGCGAGCCGGCCGCCGTAGTAGCGGCGGATGTACGTCGATATGTACACCAGCACGGCGGTGGCGATCAGAAGGCCGGTCCAGACGCCGAGGGAACGGGTGTGGTTGCCGACGACGTCGTCGATGATCACCTTGGTGATCAGCGGGACGACTGCCAGCACGGCCATCCCGGCGAGCGACGAGCCAAGTGCCAGCAGCACATTGCGCCGGTAACGCCATGCGTAACCGCCCAGCCGCCGCGCCCAGCCCTGCTGTGCTGCGTCCGTGTCCCCGTCCGTCACCGGTGCCTCCCGTTCGACCTGCTCTACCGGAAGGCACCAACGCGATCAGCTGCGGATTTCATCCCGCCGTTACAAAGATGGTCCCATCGGAGTAGGACCGGCGTACGCCGTCCGACGGAGCGCACCCGGGGGTGGGGGCGCGCCCCGGGGCGCCCTACGACGTGGGCGTCGCCGTCAGCATCGGCACGGCGGGGGCCTCCGGCACCGCCGGGACCGCCTCCTGCGGCGTGGCCGGCGGGGCGACGGTCGTCCTGGTCGCGGTGGCCGGATTCAGGTCCTTGTGGATGGCGCGGGCGACGGCCTGGATGGTGTTGATGCCATCGGTCATCGTCTTGTTGTCCTGCGTGAGCACGGTGATGCCGTAGTCGTGCCCCTTCCCGGTGAACGCGCCGATGCTGTGCACCCGCCAGCCGTGCGTGGCACGCGGCAGCCAGCCGTTCTTGACCTGGACGGTCACCCCGGACGGGGCTCCGGCGGGCGTTCCCCAGCGCTGCGAGGAGATGACCTTGCGCATCAGGCCGAGTTCGTACGCACGCGCGTTGTCGCTGAGTACGGAGTTCTTGGCGGTCAGCAGCGTCAGCAGCCGCAGCTCGTCCTGCGCGGTGATCTGGGTCAGCCCCCAGTAGCCACCGGAGCCGGGCTCGGTGTGCGTCATGCCCGCGGCCTTCAGGAACGCCTTCACCTTGGTCACGCCGAGCTGCTTCCACAGGCTGGTGGTCGCGTTGTTGTCGGACTTGGTGATCATGGCGGTGGTGAGGTTGATCTCGCGCTGGGTGAGATAGCGGTTGTGCTTCTTGTTGTCCCAGAGCAGCGTCGCGAGGACGGTCGCCTTCACGACGCTCGCGGAGTCGTACGTGCTCGTGGACCGCATCGTGCACGACGTCTTCGTGGTCCGGTCGTAGAGCGCGATCGCCGTGGTCGACTTGCGCCCCACGAGCGCGGCGGTGATGTCCTTCGACAGCTTGGCGGCGAGTCCCGCCTTGCCGGAGGTACAGCTCACGGTCGGCGTCGCGGCGGCGGCGGGCGTGGCGGCGAGGGTCACGGGCGCGAGCATGCCCGCGGCAAGCGTGACGGCGAGCGCGGTGCGCGCGCGGCGGGATGTACGAGGCTGGTCCGTCATGAGACGTGTCCCCCTGAGTGATCTGTACGGTGTGCCCCCTGCACACCTGTCAGGGATGACTCACGACTCGTCGAAAAGTTGTACGGCGGGCCCGGACCGGTGTTCCCGGCCCCGAAGACGCGGGTAGAGATGGCTTCCGTGAGCGGATCGGGGAGGAATCATGCCGAACGGTCAACCGAGCGACGCCTACCGCTGTGGGCAGTTGTACGCGGCGCTGGAAGCGCTGCAGACCCTCGCCGACGTCGACTTCCGCTCGCTGTCGCGCCCGGAGTCGAGACAGAAGGCCGCCAAGAGACCCCGTCCCGAAATGCAGCCGCGCCTGTGGGAGTCCGGCAGGTACCTGGACAAGGCACGGATGAAGGACCGCGGCCCGGCAGCCGGCGCCGTCTTCCGGTCGATCCCGAGCCTGATGCCCGCGACCAGGCACTTGCCTGACACCCTGTCCGATGACCAGCAGAAGGAGTTCGAGCAGGGTCGGCAGGCGCAGGTGGAAGCGATCAGCAAGGAGTCCGCCGATCGCTGAACCACCTGCGCACCATCGCGCCTACAGATGCGTCGCCTCGAACATCCTCAGCAGTGCCGGAAGCACGACCACCGAAGGGCCGGGCTCCGCAAAGGACTTCGCCAGGTCGTCGGCGAGCGTCTCCGGGGTCGTACGGACCGCCGGTACGCCGAACGACTCGGCGAGGGCGACGAAGTCCGGGCGGGACAGTTCCGTCGCCGTGGCCTCACCGAACGCACCCGTCATGTACTCCCGCAGGATGCCGTAGCCGCCGTCGTCGACGATCAGCCAGGTGACCGGCAGGTCGTACTGACGGGCCGTGGCCAGTTCCGCGATGGAGTACATCGCGCCGCCGTCGCCGGAGACCGCCAGGACCGGCTTCGTACGGTCGGCCGCCGCCGCGCCGAGTGCTGCCGGGAAGCCGTAGCCGAGGCCGCCCGCGCCCTGCGCCGAGTGCATCGTGTTCGGGTGGCGGGCGTCGAAGGCTGACCAGGCCCAGTAGGCGAGGATCGTCATGTCCCAGAAGCTGGGGGACGTGTCGGGCAGCGCCTCGCGGACCGAGGCGATGAGCTGCTGCTCCAGCGTGAGGTCCTGGCCTGCGATCCGGGTCCGTACCGCTTCGAGGACCGTTCGCACACGGTCCGCCGCCGACTTGTCCTCGCGGTCGACCGCTTCGAGGAGGTCGGCGAGGGCCTCGCGGGCGTCGGCGTGGATACCGAGTGCGGGGTGGTTGGACTCCAGCTTCCCGGCGTCCGCCTCGATCTGGATGACCCGGCCGCGCGGGCTGAACGTGTGGTAGTTCGAGGAGAGTTCACCCAGTCCGGAGCCGACGACCAGCAGGACGTCCGCCGCTTCGAGGAAGTCCGTCGTGTGGCGGTCCTCCAGCCAGGACTGGAGCGAGAGGGGGTGCTCCCAGGGGAACGCGCCCTTGCCGCCGAACGTGGTGACGACCGGGGCGTCGATCTTCTCCGCGAGGGCGAGCAGCTTGCCGGACGCGTCGGAGCGTACGACTCCGCCGCCCGCGATGATCGCCGGACGCTCGGCGTTCGACAGCAGGTGCGCTGCCACGGCGGTCAGTTCGGGACGCGGGTGCAGGGGGCGCGGGGTGGCGTCCATCGCCGTGACGGCGGGCAGGGTGGTCTCGGCCAGGAGTACGTCCTGCGGAATCTCGATCCAGACCGGGCCGTGCGGGGCCGTCAGCGCGGACTCCCACGCGGCGGCGATCGCGGACGGGATCTGCGACGCCGTACGAACCGTGTGGACCGACTTCACGATGTCGCGGAACGACGCCTTCTGGTCCCGGAGTTCGTGCAGGTAGCCGTGGCGGCCGCCGCCCAGACCCGCGGTCGGGATCTGGCTGGAGATGGCCAGCACGGGGGCGGACGCGGCCGCCGCCTCCTGGAGCGCGGCGAGGGAGGTGAGCGCGCCCGGCCCGGTGGAGAGCAGCAGCGGCGCCACTTCCCCGGTGATCCGGCCGTACGCGTCGGCGGCGAAGCCCGCGTTGTTCTCGACGCGCAGCCCGACGTACGAGAGGGAGGAGCGGCGCAGCGCGTCGAACATGCCCAGCGCGTGCTGACCGGGCAGCCCGAAGACGGTGGTCGCGCCGAGGCCCTGGAGGGTCTCGACGACGAGGTCACCTCCGTTGCGTCCGGCCGGAGGGTTCAGTGCGGCCGCGATCTGCTCGGGGGTGAGCTGCGGACGCTCGTCGTGGTGGTCGTGGGTCACTGGCCCTGAGTCCCCTTGGCCGCCGCGATCTGACGGGACATGATCGTCGTCAGCTCGTAGGCGGTGTGGGATGCGGCGACGGAGGTGATCTCCGCGTGGTCGTACGCGGGGGCGACCTCGACCAGGTCGGCGGAGACCAGGTTGCAGGAGGACAGGCCGCGGACGATCTCGAGGAGCTCGCGGGAGGTGAGGCCGCCCGCCTCGGGGGTGCCGGTGCCGGGCGCGTGCGCCGGGTCCAGGACGTCGATGTCGATGGAGATGTACAGCGGGCGGTCGCCGATGCGCTGGCGCAGCTGGTCGGCGATCTCGTCGACGCCGCGGCGCATGACGTCGGCGGAGGTGACGATGCCGAAGCCCATCTTGGCGTCGTCGTCGAGGTCCTGCTTGCCGTACAGCGGGCCGCGGGTACCGACGTGGGAGAGCGCTGACGTGTCGAGGATGCCCTCCTCGACGGCCCGGCGGAAGGGGGTGCCGTGGGTGTACTCGGCGCCGAAGTAGGTGTCCCACGTGTCGAGGTGGGCGTCGAAGTGGAGCAGGGCGACCGGGCCGTGCTTCTTCGCGACGGAGCGCAGCAGCGGGAGCGCGATGGTGTGGTCGCCGCCGAGCGTCATCATGCGGGCGCCGGTGGAGAGGAGGTCGTCGGCCGCGGCCTCGATCGTCTCAACGGCCTCGTTGATGTTGAACGGGTTGGCGGCGATGTCACCGGCGTCGGCGACCTGCGCGAGCGCGAACGGCGAGGCGTCCTGTGCCGGGTTGTACGGGCGCAGCAGGCGCGACGCCTCACGGATCGCGTTGCCGCCGAAGCGGGCGCCGGGGCGGTAGGAGACACCTGTGTCGAAAGGCACGCCGACGACGGCGACGTCGGCGGTGCCGACCTCGTCGAGCCGGGGCAGCCGCGCGAACGTCGCGGGACCGGCGTACCGCGGGACGCGGGAGGAGTCGACGGGGCCGCGCGGCGTTTCGTTGCTGCTCATGTGGAGTGCCTTCCTGAGAGGGTGATGCACGCTTTGTGGGCGTTCGTACGGTATTCGAGTGTGCGGGATGCGGCGGCACGCGGGGTGCCTTCCGCAACAATTCCACCCTCAATCGCCGGACGGGCTTGAATTGCCTGCCCGGCGATTGAGGACGGCGAGGGCAAAATCAAGCCCGTCGAGGGGGCCCCTCCCATGCCCTTAAGGCTATGGGGGAGATTGAGGACAAGCAGTCAGACGGTCACCGGGTCCGCGGCCGGCGTCTCGTCGGAGTCGGCACCCCTGCCCGCCAGGCGCTCGCGCCAAGCGGTGAGCACCGCCGCGTCCGTCGGCTTCGTGGCCAGGGACACGATCACATACGCCGCGAGCGAGGACAGCAGCCCGTAGCAGACCGGCTCGTTGGCGAGGATTCCGTACGACGCCATCAGACCGATCACCGCGAGGCCACCGACGGACACCGCGGCCAGCGCACCGGCGGCCGTGCCGCGACGCCACAGCAGACCACCGAGGATCGGCACGAGCAGCCCGCCGACGAGCAGGTTGTACGCGACGGTCAGGGCCTCGACGACGTTGTTGAGGGCGATGGCGATGGCGATGACGGCCACACCCATGATGAGGATGAAGGCCCGGTTGCCCTTCACCTCGTCGTGCTCCTCGCCGCCGCTCCCGGTCACCGCGCCCCGCAGCCTCGACCAGATGTCGTTGTTGGCAACGGTGGCGCAGGCGATCAGCGCACCGGACGACGTCGACATCACCGCGGCGAGTGCGGCGGCCAGCACCAGTCCGCGTACACCCACCGGCAGTTCGTCCTTGACGATGGTCGCGAAGGCCGCGTCCGCGCTGGGCAGCTTCGGGTACATGACCTTGGCGGCGGTACCGATGACGGCTCCGGCGATCGCGTACACCAGGCAGTACGTACCGGCGACGGTGCCGCCCCAGCGTGCGGTGCGGTCGGTGCGCGCGGTGAACACGCGCTGCCAGATGTCCTGGCCGATCAGCATGCCGAAGGTGTAGATCAGCACGTAGGTGAAGATCGTCTCGCCGCCGATGCCCAGCGGGTCGAAGTACTCGGTGGGCAGCTTCGCCTTCATCTCGCTGAAGCCGCCGGCCTTGATGACGGCGATCGGCAGGAGCAGCAGCAGGACGCCGATCGTCTTGACGACGAACTGCACCATGTCCGTGAGCGTGATCGACCACATGCCGCCGAGCGTCGAGTACGCGACGACGATGGCGCCGCCGAGGATGATCGCGACGGTGCGGTTCATGTCGAAGAGGACGTCGAAGATGGTGGCGTACGCGATGGTCGAGGTGACCGCGAGCATCAGCGTGTACGCCCACATGACGACACCGGAGATGAGTCCGGCCCGGCCGCCGTAGCGCAGGTCGAGCATCTCGGAGACGGTGTAGACCTTCAGCCGGGCGATGCGCGCCGAGAAAAAGATGGACAAGGCGAGCAGCCCGAGGCCGATGGTGAAGACCATCCAGGCGCCGGAGAGTCCGTACTGGTAGCCGAGGCCGACGCCGCCGATGGTGGAGGCACCACCGAGGACGATCGCGGCCATGGTCCCGGAGTACATCCAGGGGCCGAGGCGGCGGCCCGCCACCAGGAATTCGCTCTTGGACTTGGCGCGGCGCATGCCCCACCAGCCCATCGCGAGCATGCCGGCCAGATAGACGATGATCACTGCGTAGTCGACAGCCATGGGCTTACCTCCGTCTCCGTGAAATGTTGCGCGTATGTGTTTTGTGAAGACGGTAGGTGGCCCACAGGCGGCGCTGAAGTGTACGTTTCATCCATTCTCGCCGTAGCCAATGGATGGACCATCCATGCCGGACACTCCCACCGGACCCACAGCCACCACCGGGTCCGCTCCCCCCACCCCGCCCATCCCGCTCGCCGAGCTGCTCGCCCGCGAGGAGCTCCGGCTGCGCCGAATCGCAGGACCCGACCACGCGGACCTGTGGTGGGTGCACACCTCGGAGATGGCCGACCCGTACCCGTACCTGCTCGGCGGTGAGCTGCTGCTGAGCGCCGGGGTCCTGCTCAAGGACCCGGACACCTATGTCGCCCGGCTGGTGGAGGCGGGGGCGGCGGCGCTCGGTTTCGGGGTCACACCGGTGCACGACTCCGTGCCGCAGGCGCTGATCGAGGCGTGCGACCGGCACGGGCTGCCTCTGGTGGAGGTGCCGCCCGAGACCCCGTTCACCGCGATCGCCCGAGCGGTGTGGCGCCTGATGGCCGAGGCCCGGCACCGGGAGCTGCGCCGCGTGACGCGCGCCCAGCAGGCCCTGGCCACGGCGGCGGCCCGGCCGGATCCGGTCCCCGCGGTGCTGCACCAGCTCGCCGCCCAGTTGTCGGGGTGGGCGGTCCTGCTCTCCACGGCCGGCGAGGAGCTGCACGCGGCGGGCCGCCGCCCGCCCCCCGAGGTGCGGGCGGCGCTGACCCGGCTGACCCGCGTGGTCTCCCCCGCCGAGCTTCCCGCCTCCCCCGCCCCCACATCCGCGACCGACACCGTCGGCGACACGCATCTCTTCGCGTACGCGCTCGGCGGCGGGCAGGGGCTCGTCCTGGCGCTGTCGACGGGGCGGCGCGAGGCGGGCGACCACACGGTCACCGGGATCGCGGTCGTCCTTCTCTCCCTGCTGGCCGCCCCGCACCAGGGCGCCGACGCCGCGGGCCGGTCCGCGGCGCTGGTCCGGCTGCTGCTGGGCGCGGACCCGGTGACCGTCGCCCCGCTGCTCGGCGGCGCCGAACTCTGGACGGTGGTGCATGCCCGGCGCAGCGGTGGCAGCCCCGTCGACCCGCTCACCGCCGGGGCACTGGGTGCCGCGCTGGGGTCGGCGCTGGTCGACGCGGGCCGGGGCGGCGACGCGGTCAAGGTCCTGGTCCCGGGTGGCGAGCGGGTCACCCCGCAGCCCGGCTGGACACTCGGCACCTCCGCCCCCGTCTCCATCACCGCGCTGGACCTCGCCGACGGCCAGGCGGCCCGCGCCCTGGGCCGGGCCGTGGCCACCCGCACCCCACTGGCCCACCACGACAACGGCACCGGAGGCGGTCTGGCCGCCCTGATCCCTCCGGACCAGGCCGAGGCCCACGCCCGCGCCCTGCTCGCCCCGCTCGCCGAACCGCTGATCGAGACCCTGCGCTGCTGGCTCAGCCTGCACGGCAGCTGGGACCGCACGGCGACCGCCCTCCAGATCCACCGCAACACGGTCCGCCAGCGCATCGCCCGCTGCGCGACGCTGCTGGACGCGAACCTGGACGATATGGACGTACGCACGGAACTGTGGTTCGCGCTGCGGCAGCGGTGAGCGCATTCATCAGTGAAGGGCGGCACGTTTCAAGCCTGATGAGCGGGCCCTGTTCGCGTTCGCCTCATGCAACAGCATCACTGACAACCCGAAGGCACACGCTCCACGTCCCCCACGGATGAGGGTTTCCGCTCAAAAGCGGCCCGGGTCGCAGTAGACCCCGCACATGCTGCCGGGCATACCTGCGGGCTCGAGCGATCCGCGTCAGAACCCCGTCGTCGATGCTGTCCAGCGGTCGGCAGGCATAGAGCCGAAGCCGCGGACCCGAACACGGTCCCCCGGTGAGCGAACAGCGCTTCCCCCGTAAAAAGTCGTCCCCCCAACACCAGGGCCGCCGCGAGCTGACAACGGCCCTGGATGGCTATGGTCATCAGCCGCCTGTTGCAGGGGACTTCCTCGCCGATGCCGGAATCTCCTTGCCTTCTCGAATGGCCTTCCAGAGCGTGGATGCCTGAGGCTCAGCCGAGACGACGCGATACGGGTCGATCTTGTCGTACTCGACGGGCAGCATGATCGTCTCCATGGAGTCCGGGTTGACCCCCTTCAGGCTCCGTCCGAACTTCGCGAGCGCCGTCAGCGACGCCAGGTCGGAATCCGTGGTCAGCGACTCGGACGCAGCGTTGGCGATCTTGAGCGACTTCACAGGACTGCCGAGCAGGTCCTGTCGTTGTATCTCACCGAGCATGGCAAGCATGAACACCTGCTGATTGCCGATACGACCGAGGTCGCTGCCGTCACCTACGCCATGGCGGGTGCGTACGAAGTCCAGCGCCTGGGCACCGTTGAGCTTCTGCGGGCCGGACGGAAGATTGAGACCGTTCGCGCCGTTCTTGATCGGCTCCTTGAGCGTGATGTGGACGCCGCCAATCGCGTTGACCAAGCCATTGAAGCCCGAGAAGTCGATCTCGATGAAGTGGCTCATCCGCACCCCGGACATCTGCTCAACGGTCTTGACCACACAGGCAGGTCCGGCGAGCGGATAGATGGAGTTGAACATCACGCGCTTCCTGGACGACTGCGCAGAGCCGTCTCGCGCCTGGCAGGAAGGGCGGGTGACGAGGGTGTCGCGCGGGATGCTGACCGCAGTCGCCTTCTTGCGGCCCTCGGGTATGTGGACGATCAGCGTCGTGTCAGAGAGACCGCCACTTGACCCGCCGGCCAATCCCTTATTCGCCCCGGACCGGGAGTCGGAGCCGAGAACCAGCAGGTTGGTGCCACTGGCAGGCAGTTGTTCCGGGCGGTCATCACCAAGAGCTTTGTGAAGATCCACACCGCCGCCCAGGTTCGAATCGAGCTTGTGGTACAAGTACCACCCGGTTCCTCCCGCCACCACAAGAACCACGAGCAGCGTCCAGACGATACCTCTGCGGATGCGTTGACCACGCCCGCGCTGCTTTCCAGCCGCGCGGGACGCGCCCTCCGTGGGCCTGCGTCGATGGGGCGTCACTGTGTTTGCGGACACACTCAAGTCCTCCTCAGCGTGACGGCCGCTGCCGCAGATATGGACGCTGGTCGCGCTTCAGCGGCAGCGCGTCACCACACGGCGAACTGTGGTGATCACGTGAAGGTATCAGCAGCATGGATGTTTGCCAGCTCGTATGAACAACCCGCATTCGGGATGCTGTTGGCGGGTTTCGGCCCGTCAGCTAGTGGACGGACCTGGCGGCCTGGAAGGAACGGACTCATCGTGTCGACATGAGAACCAAAAGCCTCGACCTTTAGCGCTGGGGCCCGATGCGGTCCAGCCCGGGAAGCATCTGGAACACCGCAATGATCGGGTCGAAGAAGCTGCCGGCACCGCCCGCGCGGTGGGGAAGTCGCTACGGATCCTCAAGAGCGAGACCAAGGCGATGAAGGAGGACGGCGCGCCACCGGCCGCCACACCCGAGCCCGCACCGGCCGAACCGGTGTCGCCCCGGACAATCCATGCCGCCCCCGGCGATGCGACCTCGGCCCGCCCGGTCTCGGAGGGCGGCACCACGACCCGCTGAACTTCCGCCCGGCGGGCGTATCAGGGGCTGGCCCTGTCGAAGCCGTATCGCAGTGGCTCACACCGTATGCCAGGGTCGCGGCGGCATCGCCACCGACTACGGAGTGAACATCGGCTGACCCCCGCCTACCAGACGGACTGCTCGCGGTGATCAACGGCCGGCCCGGTCCGGAGAGTCTGGAACCAGTGCCCGACTGGTCCGTCCGTGCTCTGCACGCCCGGATACAACAATGAGGCGGCGACTGCCAAGCGGCGTGGATCAGTCATCGCCGACCTCAGGTGCAAGCGCTGCTGCATATGATCGGCCAGTGAACACCCCCGTCGTACTCAAGGCTCCCGCGACGCCGACCGCTCCAGCTCTCGTCCTTCGCCCCTGGTCCGCAGAAGACGTTGCTGCACTGGTTGAGGTCTACCAGGATCCCGACCTGCGTCGTTGGGCGAGCCCTCCGATAGACAGCGAGGCCGACGGACTGCGATGGGTGCAGACACAGGAGCGGGGATGGGCAGCGGGCGATCAATTCGGCTTCGCCGTCCTTGAAGCGGCCTCTGACGCGGCGCCGCCGCGGTTGGTGGGCAACGTAGTGCTCAAGGAAGTGGCATCAGGCAAGCCCTCCGCCGAGGTCGGCTACTGGACGGCAGCATGGGCTCGCGGGCAAGGCGTGGCCCCCCGCGCCCTGGAGATTCTCACCGCCTGGTCTCTCGATACCTTCCGGGCCGATGGCCTGGAAAGCCTCGAACTCCTCCATCAGGTGGACAACCTGGCATCTTGCCGTGTTGCGGAGAAGAGCGGCTACGAGTTCGACCGGATCCTGCCGTCGGCGCCGCCCTCCTACCCTCTCGATGGCCATCTGCACATACGGCGCGCGGCTGCGTGACCCGGTCTCGTCCCGTCCTGGCGACAGCCTCCCCCTGTCTCGGCAAGCCGGGCACACCCTCGGCCGGCGTGGACGGATAGCCATACGGGCGACTATCAGGGCGCGTTGGCCGCGAGCAGTGGGAGCGAAGAAGCCGTCTGGCTTTCAACACATCTGCGACAGAGCCGCTGACCGGACGCTCCCGCCTCATGTGCTGCAGACGAAGAAGAGCCGCACATGATCGTGTTGCGAGCTCCGCAGGAGGAAGCAGGTCAGGTGAGATCGGAGACGATCTGCGTTGTGGCTTCGGCGATCAGGGAGTCCTTGGGCGAGGTGTTGTATCCGGGTCGGTCGGTCATGACGGCCACCACGAGCGGGGCGGTGTGGGGCGGCCAGATGATGGCGATGTCGTTGGCCCTGCCGTAGTTGCCGGTTCCGGTCTTGTCAGCCACCGGCCATCCCTGGGGAAGCCCGGCCCGGATGCGTTTGGCGCCGACACTGGCGGCGTTGCGTCGGAGCCAGTCTTTGAGCAGGGCGCGTTTGTCGGTGGTCAGTGCGTCACCAAGCACGAGCTTGTGGTAGTCGGCGGCGATCGCCCGGGGAGTGGTGGTGTCGCGTGGGTCTTGTGGGCGGTCTCTGTTCAGCTCGGGCTCGTAGTGGTCCATGCGGCTGATGGTGTCTCCGAGTCCGCGCACATAGGCGGTCAACTGCGCCGGACCGCCGATGTCACGCATCAGCAGATTGCCGGCCGTGCCGTCGCTATAGCGGATGGCGGCATCACACAGCTGCCTGATGGTCATTCCGGTCGCGATGTGATCCTTGGTGATCGGCGAGATGGAGTTGACGTCGGCCTTGGTATAAGTGACGCGCTTGTCCAGGTGACTGAGTGGGTATCGGTGCAGAACCGCCGCCGCGGCGAGTGTTTTGAAGGTGGAGCAGAACGCGAAACGCTCGTCCGCACGGTAGGCCACCGTGGCGCCGGTACCGGTTGCCAGGGCGTACACGCCCAGACGGGCACCGTGCTTGCGTTCGAGCGCCGCGAACTGCGAACTGTCCGGGGGGCCGGCAGAGCGGCGACCCGGCGCCGGGGACGGCCCGGAGGTTGAGCGATCACCTGCGTCGCACCCCGCCAGTGGCAGGAGAGCTGCGGCTACCAGCAAAGCACGGCGGGACGGGCCGGACTGCTCAGAGGACATTCTGTGGTGCCTGCTTTCACTAGGTTCTGTCTAACGAGAGATCACCTGATGGGTTCGGGGAGCCGGAGGACCAGTGCCGCGATGAGTCTCTGGAGTAGGCCTTACCGCTCGGCTGCGGCGGCAGGTCGCGCAGAGCGACGAGGGCTTTGAAGGTCGAGGCGTGCGCGAATCGTTCGTCCGCGCGGTAGGTCACTTCCCGGCCGGTTTCGGCGTCCAGCACGGATACCCCCAGTCGGGCGCCGAAGCGCTGCTCAAGCTGGTTGAACGAGTTGGCTGCTGGGGCTGCGGAGGCGACAGTGTGGGATTCCGCCGGGCCGCTGGTGCTGTTCGTGGCGCAGCCGGTCAGCAACGTGGCCGGGCGTAATGGGGCGGCAAGCGGGGTGGTACGGAACTTCGGCTGCGAACCACCCTCGATCAGCTGATCGCACCTACATTGATCACGCATGAGCACCGCAAGGAGAGGAAGCGTGCTGAGCATCACCCTGGACAGCCCTGGTGACTGCCGGGTAACTTTCGAGGAGAACTGAGCAAGCGCTTAGCCATCCCGCTGGCCGATGCTCGCCCGAAGCTGATCGAAGCCGACAGAGGAGGCACCCCGTGCGCCGTACGGTATTCAACGAGGACCACGAGGCGTTCCGGGAGACCATCCGCGCCTTCATCGCGGCCGAGGTCGTCCCCGTCTACGACGAGTGGTTCGCCGCAGGCCAGGCGCCGCGCGAGTTTTACCACAAGCTCGGCGAGCTGGGCGTCTTCGGCATCGAGGTGGACGAGGAGCACGGCGGCGCCGGCATCGACTCGCACAAGTACGAGGCCGTCATCTACGAGGAGACCGCCCGCGCCGGTGTCTCCTTCGGCGGCTCGGGTGTGCACACCCTGCTCGGCCTGCCGTACATCAAGATGCTCGCCACCGACGAGCAGAAGAAGCGCTGGCTGCCGAAGTTCACCACCGGCGAGGAGATGTGGGCCCTCGCGATGACCGAGCCGGGCACCGGCTCCGACGTCGCGGGCATGAAGACCACCGCCAAGCTCTCCGAGGACGGCACGCACTACGTCCTCAACGGCGCCAAGACGTTCATCACCGGTGGTGTGCATGCCGACCGCGTGATCGTGTGCGCCCGTACGTCCGCGCCCCGCGAGGACGACCGCCGCTTCGGCATCTCCCTGTTCGCCGTGGACACCAAGTCGGCGGGCTACTCCGTCGGCCGCAAGCTGGACAAGCTCGGCCTGAAGGTCTCCGACACCGCCGAGCTGGCCTTCGTCGACGTCAAGGTCCCCGTCGAGGACCTGCTCGGCGAGGAGAACAAGGGCTTCGGCTACCTCGGCACCAACCTGGCGTCCGAGCGCTGGGGCATAGCCTTCGGCGCGTACGCGCAGGCCGCGGCGGCCGTCCGGTTCGCCAAGAGCTACGTGCAGGACCGCACGGTCTTCGGCAAGACCGTCGCCTCGTTCCAGAACACCAAGTTCGAGCTGGCCGCCTGCCAGGCCGAGGTGGACGCGGCCCAGGCCGTCGCCGACCGCGCGCTGGAGGCCCTCGACGCCGGCGAGTTGACCGCCGCCGAGGCCGCCTCCGCGAAGCTGTTCTGCACCGAGGTCGCGCACCGCGTGATCGACCGCTGCCTCCAGCTGCACGGTGGCTATGGCTTCATGAACGAGTACCCGATCGCCCGCCTGTACGCGGACAACCGCGTCAACCGCATCTACGGCGGCACCAGCGAGGTCATGAAGTCGATCATCGCCAAGTCCATGGGCCTGTAGAACGGTTACGTTCTTCTCCATGAGCGCAGCACTTGAATCCCTGCTCGATCTGCTCGACCTGGAGCAGATCGAGCGGGACATCTTCCGGGGCACGAGCCGTTCGGCGGTCGTGCCCCGGGTCTTCGGCGGACAGGTCGCGGCCCAGGCACTCGTTGCCGCGGGCCGCACCGTCCCCGCGGACCTTCCCCAAGCTCTCGGCTCCGCTCGAGCAGGGGAGACCCCATTGGCCCACTCGTTGCACTCGTACTTCCTGCGGATGGGCGACCCGGGCGCGCCGATCGTCTACAGCGTCGACCGGATCCGCGACGGCCGCTCCTTCACCACCCGGCGGGTGGTGGCCGTCCAGCACGGGCAGCCGATCTTCCATCTCTCGGCGTCCTTCCAGACATACGAGGAGGGCCTGGAGCACCAGGCGGACATGCCGCCCGCTCCCGACCCGGAGACGCTGCCCACAGCGGAACAGATGCTCCCGCGGTACGCGGACGCGTTCACCGACCCGGGTGTCATGGACCGGCTGCTGGAGGCGCGGGCCGCGGTCGACCTGCGGTATGTCGACGCCCCGCCGTTCGCCAGCGTCGGCGAGTCCCGCGAGCCGCGCTCCCAGGTGTGGTTCCGCACCAATGGCAAGCTCGCGGACGACCCGCTGCTGCATGTCTGCATGGCCACATACGTCTCCGACATGACGCTGCTCGACTCGGTGCTGCTCGCGCACGGGCGCGGCGGCTGGACGGTCGGCGACGTGGTCGGCGCGAGCCTGGACCACGCGATGTGGTTCCACCGGCCGTTCCGGGCCGACGAATGGCTGCTGTACGACCAGGAGTCACCGTCCGCGTCCGGTGGGCGCGGGCTCGGCCAGGCCCGTATCTACACGCAGGACGGCCGGCTGGCGATCACCGTCATCCAGGAGGGCGTGGTCCGGGTCCCCCGGGACTGAACAGGCCGCGAGGAGCAGTTGCAGGAGCGGTATCCGGCGATCCGCCGGGTGTATCTGGACCCGACGCCGGGGCTGGGGCTGCGGAGAGCGGGCCGGGTACCGGACCGGCCTGACCGCGTACGACTCGGACGTACGACTCAGACCAGTCCCGCCGCATCCAGCAGATAGTCCGTCATCGGGTCGTAGAACCGCGGGTCGAGCACGTGATCGTCCAGCGGCACCACCACCTGCAGGGTGCCCTCCGCCTCACCCAGGAAGAGCGCCGGGTCGTTGCAGTCCGCGTACCCGACCGCGTCGAGCCCCCGCTGCCCGGCGCACCCCGCCCACCCGTGGTCGGCGACGACCAGGTCCGGCAGCGGCCGCCCCTCGCGCTCCAGACCGTCGAGGATCGCCGCCATCGGCGCCGGTGAGTGCGTGTGCCACAGCGTCGCCCCGCGTTCCAGCACGGCGACATCGGCGAACTGGAAGACCATGCCCTCGTCCGCCATCAGCCCGGACGGAATCCGTACGATCTCGCACCCGGCGCCGCGCAGCGCATCCGCGGTCTGCCGGTGCACATCCAGCAGCCCACCCGGATGCCCGGTCGCGAACAGCACCCGCTCCGACCCCGCAGCCGCCTTGCGCAGCCGGGCCGCCATCCGCTCCAGCGCGTCGACGGTCAGCTCGGGATCGATGGTGTCCTGCCCGTACCGGTGCTCCGGATCGTCACTGACCCCGCAGCGCTCGGCCATCACGGCGAGCACGTCCTGCTCGTCGGCCCACCGGTTGCCGAGCTCCAGCCCCAGCCAGTAGTGGCGGTCCCCGTTGGCGAGCCTGCGGTAGTGGGTGAGGTTGTTGTCGCGGGGGGTGGCGACGTCTCCGGCGATACGCGTGCGGACGAGGTGTTCGACGAGGGCGGCGCGGCTGGGTATCGGCATGAACCCATTGTGCCGTCAGGTGTGCGCAGTGTGCCGGGTGTCTTGCACGGCGGACGGTTGGGGGCGGCTGCGCTGCCCCCTCCGGACCGTCGCGGAGCGGTCCGGTCCCGGCACTGGGCCGTGGAGTGGTGCTCCTGCCGCCCGATGGGGCATGGTGCGGGGCCCTCCGCGCAACGCCGTTCGGACGGACGTATCCCTCACCGGATCGCGGCTGTCGCGACCCGGTGACCCGCGACCCGGCCGACCGCGACGCGGTCCGGTGCGACATCAAAAGCTTTTGATTCTTCGGGGAATTACCTTCCCAACCCCTCCCTGCCTCCCATCACCCGCAAGGGTGAGGTTTGCCAACTGAGCTGGATTTCGCACCGGTTGGCAGGCATATGCTCGCCGCGACAACCCCAGACATGCGTCGGCCCCCGGCCGGGACTCGCAATCCCGATCGAGGGCCTGACCACCGAGGAAGAAGCACCTTCCCGATGGATACCCAGCAGATTACCGCGCCCTCGCGCGCCACGGCAGGCGATCGCCGCCCTGCCACCCCTTCCGGTGTCATTCACGTCAACACCCGGCACACCAACCGCTACACGGTCATCGGCAACCACCTCGCCCAGCACCGCGAGATGTCGCTGGTGGCGATCGGGCTGGCCGTACACATCCAGTCGCTGCCTGCCGGGGCCAAGATCGGTATCAAGTTCCTCGCCGACCGCTTCCCCGAGAGCGAGACCCGTATCGCGGCCGCCCTGCGCGAACTGGAAGGCCATGGCTACCTGTCCCGTACGCGGGAACGAACATCCGGCGGCCGTGTCATCACGCGGACCGTGTCGTACAACCAGCCGGGAGGGGACGTTGACCGCCTGACGCCGAAGCCCGAGCCCAGGGCCGAGCGGAAGCGGCAGCGCGAGCCGATGGTGCCAGCGATGCCTGCCCCGGCCACCGTCCGGGCCTCCGTACCGGAGCAGCGAGCCGCGCCACCCGTCGCGCCGCTTGCCAAGCCACAGGCCCTCGACCTCGCACATCACCACGCCGCCGTCGACCTGCTCGCCGACCTGCGCCGCCACGATCCCCGGCTGCTGCTCTCCGAGGACGACATCCGCCGACTGACCCCCGCCGTCGCCGCCTGGCTCGAACGCGACGCCCACCCCGACGCCGTGCGCCGCACCCTCGTCGCCGACCTCCCCGAACCTCTGAAATACCCAGCGGGCCTCCTCGCCCGCCGCCTCGCCGTCCTCCTGCCACCCGCGCTCCCCGCCGCCCCGGCCCGGGAAGCCGTACGGCGCCCGGACCCGCTGCAGAACTGCGACGGGTGCGACCGCGCCTTCCGGGCGCCGGAGCCCGGCGAGTGCTGCGACTGCCGATCCGACCTGTGGGAGGCCGCCTAGCATGAACGTGACGACCCTTGCCCCTGGGTACAGACGACGAGGAGCGAGCACTATGACCATCGCCCCGGACGACGCACGGCGAGACGCCCGCCTGTACCAGATCATGCGGGACTTCGTCTCATCCATGGACGACACCCTTCCCGGCAAATTCGAGATCACCAAGGAAGGGATCGTCCACGACATGATGTCGCCCGCGAGGCCGCACGAACTCACCACGCTGCGTGTACGGAAACGCCTGGAGAAGGTCCTGCCGGAAGAGCTGGTGGCCCACACCGGGACTCCCGACGTGGAAGACGCGACCGAGGGCATCATGCGTCACCCCGACGTCATGGTGATCGCCGAGGCGGACATGGAGGGCGAGGGTTCCTTCGAGCCCCGCACGCTCATCGCCGCCGTCGAAGTTGTCTCACGGTCCAACCCGGACAACGACTGGGTGAGCAAGATGCGGGACTACCCGCTTCTGGACATCCCCCTCTACGTGATCTTCGATCCGCGTACCGGGTCGGGGGCCGTGCTCTCCGACATCCACCCCACGCCGAACGGGCCGCGCTACGCCATGCGCAAGGACTTCCTGTACGGCGAGGACATCACCATCGGCGAGTGGACCATCTCGACCGAGAACCTGCCGCGGTACGCATAGCGCACCGCGGCCCGCCCGGTCGGTATCGCGTACCGCGGCCTGCCCGGTCGGTGCGATCTGCGCACGGCCTGTGGTGAGCGACCCGCGCCCGGTCGCCGCTAGGAAGCGGACGCCGCAGCGAACGCGCCCCGCGCCAGCCGGTGCAGCAGCGCCGCCGTCGCCGTGCGGCCCGGGAGGGCGCCGGGGCGGCCCAGGTGCGGGGTCGAGTTGAGCAGGCCGAAGACCGCGTGGACGGTGGCGCGGGCCTCGCTCTCGGGGAGGAGGGGGTAGAGGGCGCGGACCACCTCGACCCACAGCTCCACGTACTGGCGCTGGAGCTGGCGCACGCGCTTGCGGTCGGTGTCCCGGAGGCGGTCCAGCTCGCGGTCGTGCAGGGTGATCAGGGGACGGTCGTCCAGAGCGAAGTCGATGTGGCCCTCGATGAGCGCGTCCAGGAGGGCTTCCGGGGAGCCGTCGCCGGAAGTCGCGTCCTCCGTGACGCGGAGCCTTCCGCCGGCCAGGAGGCGCTCGCTGATGCCGACCAGCAGTTCGGCGAGCATCGCGTCCTTGCCGGGGAAGTGGCGGTAGAGGCCGGGACCGCTGATCCCGACGGCTGCGCCTATCTCGTCGACGCCCACACCGTGGAAACCGCGCTCGGCGAAGAGGCGGGCAGCCTCCTTGAGGATCTGCTCGCGGCGCGTGGGGGCGTCCGTCCTGGTGGTCATGGATTCGATTCTAGACAGTGGCGTTAGCGAGCGTTAACCTGAAGGAAACGTGTTAACGCTCATTAACCGGATCGGCCGGACCGGTCGACCGGGCAAGGGGGCTCGACGGATGCAGCAGGCACCGGTGCTGGCGAGTGCGGCGGATCCCGCTTCTCAGGGCTGGCTGGCCAACGAGGAGGCGCACCGCGCGCTCGGCGACGAGCTGCGGGCGCGCCTGGCCGCGGCCAGGCTGGGCGGGGGTGAGAAGGCCCGCGCCCGGCATGTGGCGCGCGGGAAGCTGCTGCCCCGGGAGCGGGTGGACGCCCTGCTCGACCCGGGGTCGCCCTTCCTGGAGCTGGCACCGCTCGCGGCCGAGGGGCTGTACGGGGGCGCTGCTCCGGCGGCCGGGGTGATCGCCGGGATCGGGCGGGTCAGCGGCCGGGAGTGCGTGATCGTCGCCAATGACGCCACGGTCAAGGGCGGCACGTATTACCCCATGACAGTGAAAAAGCACCTGCGGGCGCAGGAGGTGGCGCTGGAGAACCGGCTGCCGTGTCTGTACCTCGTGGACTCCGGTGGCGCGTTTCTGCCGATGCAGGACGAGGTGTTCCCCGACCGGGAGCACTTCGGGCGGATCTTCTACAACCAGGCGCGGATGTCGGGGGCCGGGATTCCGCAGGTCGCGGCCGTGCTCGGGTCCTGTACGGCCGGTGGGGCGTACGTCCCCGCGATGAGCGACGAGGCCGTGATCGTGCGGAACCAGGGGACGATCTTCCTCGGCGGTCCGCCGCTGGTGAAGGCCGCGACCGGTGAGGTCGTCACGGCGGAGGAGCTGGGCGGCGGCGAGGTCCACTCCCGCACGTCGGGCGTCACCGACCATCTCGCGGAGGACGACGCGCACGCGCTGCGGATCGTCCGGAACATTGTCTCCACGCTGCCCGCGCGCGGGGCTCTGCCCTGGTCCGTGGAGGCCGTGGAGGAGCCGAAGGTCGATCCTGCCGGGCTGTACGGGGCCGTGCCGGTCGATTCGCGGACGCCGTACGACGTACGGGAGGTCATCGCGCGGGTCGTCGACGGGTCGCGGTTCGCCGAGTTCAAGGCGGAATACGGGACGACGCTGGTCACCGGCTTCGCCCGGATCCACGGGCACCCGGTCGGCATCGTCGCCAACAACGGCATCCTGTTCTCCGAGTCCGCCCAGAAGGGTGCGCACTTCATCGAGCTCTGCGACCAGCGCGGCATCCCGCTGGTCTTCCTGCAGAACATCTCCGGGTTCATGGTCGGGCGCGACTACGAGGCCGGCGGCATCGCCAAGCACGGCGCCAAGATGGTCACGGCCGTCGCCTGCACCCGGGTCCCGAAGCTGACCGTCGTGGTCGGCGGGTCGTACGGGGCGGGGAACTACTCCATGTGCGGGCGGGCCTACTCGCCGCGCTTCCTGTGGATGTGGCCCAACGCCAAGATCTCCGTCATGGGCGGCGAGCAGGCCGCGTCCGTGCTCGCGACGGTCAAGCGCGACCAGCTGGGCGACGACTGGAGCGCCGAGGACGAGGAAATCTTCAAGGCGCCGATCCGCGAGCAGTACGAGACGCAGGGCAACGCGTACTACGCCACCGCCCGGCTCTGGGACGACGGTGTGATCGACCCGCTGGAGACCCGGCAGGTGCTGGGGCTCGCCCTGACCGCGTGTGCCAACGCCCCGCTGGGTGAGCCCGGCTTCGGCGTCTTCCGGATGTGAGGAACAGATGACGATGTTCGACACCGTTCTGGTCGCCAACCGCGGCGAGATCGCGGTCCGGGTCATTCGGACCCTGCGCGAGCTGGGTGTGCGGTCCGTCGCCGTCTTCAGCGACGCGGACGCCGACGCCCGGCATGTACGGGAGGCCGATACGGCGGTGCGGATCGGCCCCGCACCCGCCGCCGAGAGCTACCTCAGCGTGCCCGCGCTGCTGGAGGCCGCCCGCCGCACCGGCGCGCAGGCCGTGCACCCGGGGTACGGATTCCTCGCCGAGAACGCCGGGTTCGCGCACGCCTGCGCGGACGCGGGGCTCGTCTTCATCGGGCCGCCCGCTTCCGCGATCTCGCTGATGGGCGACAAGATCCAGGCCAAGGAGACCGTCGCGGCGGCCGGGGTTCCGGTCGTGCCGGGGTCGTCCGGCAGCGGGCTCAGCGACACACAGCTCGCGGAGGCGGCGCGCACGATCGGCATGCCGGTGCTGCTGAAGCCCTCGGCGGGCGGCGGCGGCAAGGGCATGCGGCTGGTGCGCGACGAGGCGCTGCTCGCCGACGAGATCGCCGCCGCCCGGCGCGAGGCGCGCGGCTCGTTCGGGGACGACACCCTGCTCGTGGAGCGGTGGATCGACCGGCCGCGCCACATCGAGATCCAGGTCCTGGCCGACGGGCACGGGAACGTGGTGCATCTCGGCGAGCGCGAGTGCTCGCTCCAGCGCCGTCACCAGAAGATCATCGAGGAGGCGCCGTCCGTCCTGCTCGACGAGGAGACCCGGGCGGCGATGGGCGAGGCGGCCGTCCAGGCGGCCCGCTCCTGCGGGTATGTCGGCGCGGGCACGGTGGAGTTCATCGTCCCGGGCAACGACCCCGCCTCGTACTACTTCATGGAGATGAACACGCGCCTCCAGGTCGAGCACCCGGTCACCGAACTGATCACCGGCCTGGACCTGGTGGAGTGGCAGCTGCGGGTCGCCTCCGGCGAACAACTCCCGTACAAGCAGCCGGACATCACACTCACCGGACATGCGATCGAGGCCCGTATCTGCGCCGAGGACCCGGCCCGCGGATTTCTGCCGTCCGGCGGTACGGTGCTCTCCCTCGGCGAGCCGAACGGCCAGGGTGTACGGACCGACTCGGGTCTCAGTGAGGGGGTCGAGGTCGGCAGTCTGTACGACCCGATGCTCTCGAAGGTCATCGTCCACGGACCCGACCGGGCCACGGCTCTGCGGCGGCTGCGCACCGCTCTGTCGGAGCTGGTGATCCTGGGCGTACCGACCAATGCCGGGTTCCTGCGCAGGCTGCTCGCCCACCCGCAGGTGGTGGCGGGCGAGCTGGACACCGGGCTGGTGGAGCGCGCGGTGGACGGGCTGGTGCCGGACGGGGTACCGGAGGAGGTGTACGCGGCGGCGGCGCTGCTGCGGCAGCCGGCCGCCGGGGGCACCTCGCCCGGGGCCGGCTCCGGTTGGGTCGATCCGTTCTCGGTGGCCGACGGCTGGCGGCTGGGCGGCGCCCCCGCCCGCACGGTCCGCCACTTCCGACTTCCGGGCCACGACCCGGTGCAGGTCGCCGTGCGCTCCTGTCCGGCGGGCACCGAGCTGACGTTCGGTCATGTCGGGGAGGGCGCACTGCCGCCGGCGCCCGCGACGGGCACCTGCGGCCCGCTGGCCCCACTGCCCGGCGGCATGGAGACAGCCAGGGTCATCGACGTCTCCGCGCACCGACTCATCTTCGAACTCGCCGGTGTCACCCATACGTTCACCCACGCCACCTCCCCGGAGGGGACCTGGCTGGGCCGCGACGGCGACACCTGGCACGTACAGGACCACGACCCCGTGGAGGCGTCCCTCACCGGCGCCGCGCACGGCGGCGCGGACACGCTCGCCGCGCCCATGCCGGGCACGGTCACCGTGGTGAAGGTGGCCGTCGGGGACGAGGTCGTCGCCGGGCAGAGCCTGCTCGTCGTGGAGGCGATGAAGATGGAGCACGTCATCTCCGCCCCGCATGCCGGGACCGTCACCGAGCTCGATGTGACGGCCGGTGCCACCGTCGCCATGGACCAGGTGCTGGCCGTGGTGGTTCCGAGCGAGGAGGAAGCATGACCGCCGGCAACCTGCCCATGATCGTGCCCGCACCGGATCTGCCCGCCCGGGTACGCATCCACGAGGTCGGCGCCCGTGACGGGCTGCAGAACGAGAAGGCGGTCGTCCCGACCGAGGTGAAGGCGGAGTTCATCCACCGCCTCGCCGAGGCCGGCCTGACCACCATCGAGGCGACCAGCTTCGTCCACCCGAAGTGGGTGCCCCAACTCGCCGACGCGGAGGACCTGTTCCCCCGCCTCGGGGACATCGAGGGGGTCGCGCTCCCCGTGCTCGTACCCAACGAAAGCGGGCTGGACCGCGCCCTCGCTCTCGGTGCGCGCCGGATCGCCGTGTTCGGTTCGGCGACCGAGACGTTCGCCGCCCGCAATCTCAACCGCACGGTCGCCGAGTCACTCGCCATGTTCGAGCCCGTCGTCGCCCGCGCCAAGGCGGACAAGGTGCACGTCCGCGGCTATCTGTCGATGTGCTTCGGCGACCCGTGGGAGGGGCCGGTCCCCGTCCACCAGGTCGTGCGCGTCGCCAAGGCGCTGATGGATCTCGGCTGCGACGAGCTCTCCCTCGGCGACACCATAGGCGTCGCCACCCCCGGCCATGTGCAGAACCTGCTCTCCGAGCTGAACGAGGAGGGCGTGCGCACCAACACCATCGGGGTGCACTTCCACGACACGTACGGCCAGGCGCTCTCCAACACCCTCGCCGCGCTCCAGCACGGCGTCGCCACCGTGGACGCCTCCGCGGGCGGCCTCGGCGGCTGCCCGTACGCGAAGAGCGCCACCGGAAATCTCGCCACCGAAGACCTCGTGTGGATGCTCCACGGCCTCGGCATCGAAACCGGGGTCGACCTCGACGCGCTCACCGCCACCAGCGTGTGGCTCGCCGAACAACTGGGCCGCCCGAGCCCGTCCCGTACCGTCCGCGCGCTCTCGGTTCAATAAACACAGTCCCACAAGGAGTGACCCCCGCCATGTCCCTGGACCACCGGCTGACCGCCGAACACGAGGAACTGCGCCGCACCGTCGAGGAGTTCGCGCACGACGTGGTCGCCCCGAAGATCGGCGACTTCTACGAGCGCCACGAGTTCCCGTACGAGATCGTGCGCGAGATGGGACGGATGGGCCTGTTCGGGCTGCCGTTCCCGGAGGAGTACGGCGGCATGGGCGGCGACTATCTCGCCCTCGGGATCGCCCTGGAGGAGCTGGCCCGCGTCGACTCGTCCGTGGCGATCACCCTGGAGGCCGGGGTCTCGCTCGGTGCCATGCCGGTCTACCGGTTCGGCACGGAGGAGCAGAAGCAGCAGTGGCTGCCGAAGCTCTGCTCGGGCGAGGCGCTGGGTGCCTTCGGGCTGACCGAGCCGGACGGCGGGTCGGACGCGGGCGCCACCCGGACGACGGCCGTGCGCGACGGGGACGAGTGGGTGATCAACGGCTCCAAGTGCTTCATCACCAACTCCGGTACGGACATCACCGCGCTGGTCACGGTCACGGCGGTGACCGGGCGCAAGGAGAACGGCGCCCCACTCATCTCGTCGATCATCGTGCCGTCCGGCACCCCCGGCTTCACGGTCGCCGCTCCGTACTCCAAGGTCGGCTGGAACGCGTCGGACACTCGTGAGCTGTCCTTCTCGGACGTCCGGGTCCCGGCGGCGAACCTGCTGGGCGAGGAGGGCCGCGGGTACGCGCAGTTCCTGCGGATCCTCGACGAGGGACGGATCGCGATCTCGGCGCTGTCCACGGGTCTGGCGCAGGGCTGTGTGGACGAGTCGGTGAAGTACGCCAAGGAGCGGCACGCCTTCGGCCGGCCGATCGGCGCCAACCAGGCCATACAGTTCAAGATCGCGGACATGGAGATGCGGGCGCACATGGCCCGGATCGGCTGGCGGGACGCGGCATCCAGGCTGCTGGCGGGCGAACCGTTCAAGAAGGAGGCGGCGCTCGCCAAGCTGTACTCGTCGACGGTGGCGGTGGACAACGCCCGCGAGGCGACCCAGATCCACGGCGGCTACGGCTTCATGAACGAGTACCCGGTGGCGCGGATGTGGCGCGACTCCAAGATCCTTGAGATCGGCGAGGGAACGAGCGAGGTGCAGCGGATGCTGATCGCCCGGGAGCTGGGGCTGCCGGCCTGAGCCGGCGGAAGGCCGACGGGACGGGGATCCTTGCTCCCCGTCCCCCCGTGTAATTGATTCGACGGTGCACCATCCGTCGCGGCAGATTCTCTTCATAAACCCCCGGCACTGGCCCCTGTACGGGCTCCGCATCCGCACGCCCCGCCTGGAACTCCGCCTTCCGAACCTGGAGTTGCTCGACGACCTGGCAGGCGTCGCCGCCGACGGGGTGCACGCGCCGGACAGCATGCCGTTCACCGTGCCCTGGACCGACGGCCCGCCCGCCGAACGCGACTTCGCCATGCGCCAGCTCGGCGCGGCCCAGGCCGATTACCTCTACGAACTGGTCAGCGAACGGCAGGGCCGGTCCCTGATCGTCACCAGCAACCGGGCACCCAGTGACTGGTATCCGCTCTTCCCCAACCCCGGCGTCGCCGAGTCGCTGCTGGACCGACTGGTCAGCACCAGCCATCAGGTCATCATGAACGACCCCAGCTACTGCCCGAACAAGCGACCCAAGAACCCCACCGACAAGCCTCCCAAACCCCCGGTCCTCTAACTCCCGGACCCGTCCACGTTCCATTCACGCGGCAGTACCTCATCGCAGAAGACGCAGATGAAGTCCTCCTCCCGAACGATGTTCAACTGGCCGCAGGCGGGACAGCGCCGGAACACCACCTCGTGGGTGAAGCCGGCAGGGTGCTCGATCCCGGCTGCGTTCAGAGCCTTAGCGACGGCCGGCCACGAACTGATGTCCGGGCAGTATCCGGTCGACTGGTTACTCACCTCACCGACCACCCACTGCCCGGACTCCTCGCGGAAGGTCATCTCCCCGGCGCCCAGAACGGGGCCGCCGCCAGCACACACCACGTGCTCACTCCGGCGCGGCGCGAGCCGCAACACACCAGCTGAGTCGATGACGAACGTGAAAGGCTCGGCCAGCTCCACCGCTGCCAGAACAGAAGCCCAGTCGTCGAAGTCCGCTGCCGAGCGGATGCTTCGGCCCTCAGCCTCCGGCCGGACAAGGGCCCGAAGATCAGGCGGTCCAACATACCGATAGCTCCACCCAAGCAAGTTCACGCTGGCCAACGTAACCCCGCCCAAGGCCAGGGCCTGGGGAATTTCGTGAACTTACCCCTGGGGAATAACGGGCTCTGTCGGGGATCTTGTGATGCCGCAGGGTTGAGCTGGGCAGTCTCCAGGGGTGTGGTTCAGGGGTGTTGGGGCGGTTGTTGCCGCATCTGTCCGGTGTTGTTGTCGAGTCGATCAGGCGAACGGCCGGGGCTATCACGCTTCGTGCGGGGTTTCAGACGTTTCCGGTGAGATGCCCGGGATGCGGTATGCCGTCGTGGCGGGTGCACGGCCGGTACGTCCGCCGGCTCGGCGACGCGCCCGTCGCGGGGAGCCCAGTGGTCATCGAGCTGATCGTGCGACGGTTCAAGTGTCTGAGCAGCCGGTGTCCGGCGGTCACGTTCGCCGAGCAGATCGAGGGCCTGACCAGGCCGCATGCCCGGCAGACGCCGGTATTGCGGTCGATGCTCACCTCGATCGCCCTGTGCTTGGCAGGCCGACCCGGCGCCCGCCTGGCCGCGGCCCTCGGGATCCGCATCGCCAAGGACGCGCTGTTGGACCTGCTCCGCTCGGTTCCGCAGCCGCCGGTCGGGGCGGTCAGGTTTCTGGGAGTGGACGATTTCGCTCTGCGCAAGGGCGACTCCTACGCGACGATCCTGGTTGACCTCGAGGCCCGCCGCCCGGTCGATGTTCTGCCCGGCCGGGACGCTGAGCCTCTGGCCGCCTGGCTTCGACGGCACCAGGAAGTGGAGGTGATCTGCCGGGACCGAGCCGGTGCCTACGCGGAGGGAGCCCGAACCGGTGCCCCGCAGGCGGTGCAGGTCGCCGACGCCTGGCATCTGTGGCGGAACATCGCCGAGGCGGTGGAGCGAACGGTCGGATCCCACCACGGTTGCATCCGGGCCGCGTTCGCGGAGACTCCGGTCGTGGCAGAGGCAACCGCGATGGATCCGGTCACGCCGGAACCGTCCGAGGCGGCGGTCGTGCCGTTTGTCCCGCCGGACGGCACGCTCGACGTTATGGGCCGGCCACGGCGCCTGGTGGCCCGCACGGCAGAGAGATACGCGGCGGTCCAGGCACTACTGGCCGACGGGCAGTCCCTGGCGGTGATCGGCCGGACACTACGGCTGGACCACTCCACCGTCCGTCGCTTCGCCCGCGCTGGCAGCCTCGACGAACTCCTGGCCAAAGCCACCGGACGCCTATCCGTACTGGACGAACACAAGCCCTACCTGCACGCCCGCTGGCTGGAGGGCTGTCACGACATTCCCCAGCTCCACCGGGAACTGCGCGAGCGCGGTTTCGCCGGGAGCGTCCAGTGCCTCCGCCGCTACTTC
Source organism: Streptomyces sp. NBC_00873 (assembly GCF_045207415.1). Taxonomy (NCBI): domain Bacteria; kingdom Bacillati; phylum Actinomycetota; class Actinomycetes; order Kitasatosporales; family Streptomycetaceae; genus Streptomyces; species Streptomyces sp. NBC_00873. The sequence goes on along the minus strand of NZ_CP108803.1, from coordinate 5,999,723 downwards.
CGCGCCTTCAGGGCTCCCCGCAAACCAGGGCGGAAACAGCAGCCGGTCTCCCGGCCGCAGCCCAGGCCGGCCCCCAAGCCCCGCCGCGTCGTCCGCTGGATCATGACGAACCCCCAACACCTTGCCGCCGCCGACGCTGCGGAACTGAAGGAGATCCGTACGGCCTGCCCCCACCTCGACGCCACCTCACGGCACGTCCACGACTTCGCCGAAATGCTCCATCACCTCCGAGGAGACCAACTCCCCGACTGGATGGACCGCGTCCTGGCCGACGACCTCCCAGCCCTGCACTCCCTGGTCAGCGGCCTAAGAAGAGACTTCGACGCCGTCACCGCCGGACTCTCCACACCGTGGAGCTCCGGCCAGGTCGAGGGCCACGTCACCCGCGTCAAACTCCTCAAACGCATGGCCTACGGGCGAGCCAACCTCGACCTCCTACGCCGACGCGTACTCCTCGCCCCATGACCGTGCGATATCGCAAGGTTCCCGTCAGAGCCGAGTTACGCGAACGGCCACAACACCTTTCAGATGTGGGAAGTGAGGCCGGTAACAGGGTCGTGGGAGATCAGCATCGGCATTCCCGGGTCATACTGAACGGTCTCGCCGGTCAGCAGGGCCCGTCGTTGACTGGCCGTCGCGATCTCGACCAGGAACCGCAGCACGGAGGCCACCCCCGCCCCGTCGAGGACGTCCTCGGGCCAGACGGAGAACTCGATCTCCTCCTCGTTGTAGGGCAGGGCGAAGAACCACACCGCGCCGAAGCGGGCCCGGAAGGAGAAACTCGTCCCCCGGCCCTCTGGCTCGTCTGCCCAGACGCGGAAGAGGTCAGCGAGGGCGGGACGCACGGGATCGAGCCGGGGGTAGGGGTGCTCCACCTCGGTCTCGTCGGCCACAACACTCAGGCGTTCGAGGACCGCGATCCATTCGACGCGGGTCGTGTCGAGGACCCGAATGTCCCTCAGGCTGCCGTCGAGATGGAAGACATCGCACATCCACGGCTCAGGCAGGCATCGCGCGCGGGTACCGTGCTCACCGGCGTGGACATCCTCGTGCGTCAACTCGACCCGCCCCTCGCGTTCGCCTCTCCCATGAAACCAAGATAAGAGGTCACCACGGTATGGAAGGACCTGCCCGGCCGGTTCAGGGGTGGGTGATCCCATATTCCGGGTCCTGCGGCATCACAAGATCCCCGACAGAGCCGAATAACGCGAACGTTCACAGTGGTTAGTTGAGCGCCTTCTCGATCGCTTCGAAGATGTCAGCGTCCGTCTTCTGCTGCCAGGACGGCAGGTCGGGCCAGTCCGCCACATACCCAGGCTTCGGGTCCTCGAAGTGCTTGAACATCTGGGCGGTCCAACACGTCGCGACGAACCGGCTCTTCTGCTCGCGGGACAGCCTCGACGCGTGGCCACCGCTGAGCTCGATGAACTGCTGGACCTGGGCGTAGACCGATCCGGCGGCTTCACGCTCCCACTGCGGGGTGTCGTCCCACGGGGTGACATAGCCGGCCTTCGGCTCTCCCGGGAAGTGCTGGTGCACTCCCGCGATCCAGGTTTCCCGGAACAGTCGTGCACCTTCGGTCTGCGACATGCCTACCCCTCTCGTCACGGCGTGCTCAGTGTGGCGATCTCCGCCCCCAGCTCCGCCACGCGGTGGTCGCGGGCCAAGGGACCGAACTCGTCGCACAGGTCTCGGAGTCTACGGGTGACGTACCCGGACGCTGAGGCTCGGGCCAAGCTGATGGCCTCTCTGCCGTACGCCACGACCTGTTCGGCGTCACGCCGCTTCGCGCCGACGATGGCCAAGTCGGTAAGCACTGCTCCGCGTCGTCGGTAGGACTGCCCGGACGCCAAGGCCGTCTGCTCCAGAGCGTTCTTCAGTGCGCCCTCCGCCAGGTCGAGGCGGCCGAGCTGCACGTATCGCGATCCCCGCGCCTCGGCGAGACGCGCGCCATCGAATCGGAGCCATCCCCCGTTGACGCTGTCGGTACTGAGCTCGCGGACGGTCTCCGCCCGGTCCATGGCGCGCTCGCACGCTTCCAGGTCGCCGAGACCCGCATACGCCTCGGCCTGGACCGAAGCCACCCAATGCCGCGTCGAAAGGTTGTTGTCACCCCGGACCGCCAGTCGTTCGGCCACGCCGAGCATCTGCGCTGCCTGGTGGTAGCGCTGCTCAGACATGTCCACGTAAGCGTGACGGACGAGTGCGCACGCCCACAGGTCGTACGCTTTCGCGTCCTTACTGATCGACGCCGCCAGCGAGTACGAAGCGGCGGCGTCGGAGTACCGGTTGCGGTCGAACGCCACCTCGCCGGCCAACTGGAAGAGGTCGGCAGCCGCGTTGAGCAGTGGGCGGGCGCTTCCGCGGCTACCCGCCAGGGCCTCGTTCAGCGTCGTCAGCTGGTCTCGGATGACGGGGTAGACGGAACCCTTGGAACGAGCCAGTTGGTAGACCTGCCAGAGATGGCTGTTCATACGTGCGAAGTCGGCAGGCATCCCCCGGCGGACGCCCTCCGTGAGGGCCTCTGCCTCATCGACCGGCAGGACGGTCAAGGCGCCGCTGACCGTCAGTATGCGGAGGAATTCGCGGCGGATCATTTCGTCGGAGTCTCCCGCGTTCGGAGGGTCACTGGACTGGTGCCCGGCAATCTCCTGGCCTGCGGCTCGTGGCTGTGTCAGGAGAGCGTCCAGCTCCTGGAGGCTGACTTCCAGGGCAGCAGCCAAGCCTCGTCGTTGGGGCGGCTGAGGATCGATCCTGCCGCTCTCCCAGCGCCCGACCGTTGTGCGGTCCACGCCGAGTAACTGGGCCAATTTCTCCTGATTGTAGTTCAGGGTCCTGCGTCGTTTCGCCAGTCCCATGGCGCCCCCTTCCTGCGGCTTCGGCCCCTTCGGTGCCCGTGCACGAACCTGCGTCAAGACTGCCGCATGGATGCCGTGGAGACCTCCGACTCCTGGCGCTTTCCTGAATGTTGCCCGGGACGAGCAGCGGGATTCACAGAGGAGTTCGGTCATGACGACGAGAGACGAGGCTTTGGCGCGCGAGCCGGACGGTAATGCGCGGACGCAGGGCCTGGGCGCTGAGCAGCGAGTCCTCATGACGCTCAGGGTCTCCCGCGACTCCGGCCGGACTTGGGGCCAGGTGACGGAAGTACAGGAAGAGGAGAATCCGGTGATCCTCGACAACCCCGGCCGCTTTCCGCCGTGCACGTGCCCGCGTTGCACGGACCGCTCCTCGCACTCCGCAGCCTCCTCTCGGGTGGGGCCGTGATGCGGTGCACGCACTGGCGCTGGGTGCCGTTGGACCTGGCGCGGGAAGCGCGGGAGAGGTCGGCCGCCGAGTGCGTGGACAGGGCCGTGCAGTGCCAGTTGTCCACGCACGACGGCGATAAGCACTACGGCCGTTCGCCGGCTGCAACGCGGGACACACCTTCTTCCACGCCGACCCGCACGCCAAGGTCTCGATCTGCAAGGTCGGCCGCGACGACCAGATCGATCTGATGGCCGAGGGCATCGACGGCCTCACCCGGCTCGGCGCCATCGCCGACCGCCTCATGCTTCGCACCGGTGGGTGCGAGGGCTGCGCCCTGTCCGGCACCTGCCGGGTCTGCCGCCCCCTGGCCAAGCACTACCAGGAGGCGAAGGCGCCACTGCACAGCTACTGCCAGCACGGAGACAAGGAGAACGCCTCATGACCTCGCCCGTACCGGTGACCATCCTGCCCGGCCCGCCGTCCTCGGCCCGCCGCGCGGCTCCGCCCGTCGCGACCGCGTCGATCACCGCCGTCCAGGACCTCGACGTGATCGTGGAGAGCGCGGAGTGCTCCTGCGACGCCGGTGACGACAACCCCCACTGACCGACCTGATCCGGTCGACTCCGTTCAGGCCCCGGCGTGCTCGCGTCGGGGCCTGAGCCCTGCCCGGCCCACCGCTAGGGTGCCGCTCATGTTCTTCCGCTGGGACTGGCTCCGGCCCCAACTGACCGCACCGATCGTGCCGACCCTCGGGCCCGTCCACCCCGATGCCCTCACCGCCGACCTCTTCGAGGACACCCTGCGAGCGGCCGACACCGGGGGCTTCCTGCCCTACGACAAGGACCAGCGCTGGAGCGGCGAGAAGGAGGAGAAAGTCCTCCGCGGGGACGTAGTGCACCAACCCGAGCACACCCTCATTCCCACCCTGACCCGGCGCGGACACGGCACCGTCAAGGTCTTCGCCTACGGTCTCCATGCCAGCGTCTTGGGCGAGGCGGCCGAACTGGCCACGAAGCTCGCCGCCGCGCACGACGTGGCTGGCGCCCGGGTCGTGCACCCCCTCGGCCCCGAGACCGGCTCCCCATGCGGCACCCGCATCCAGCTGAAGGACTTCACCGCCGGCCCCTGCCCCGGCCCCGGCCCCGGCGGCCCGGTCCGCCCCGTCACCGACTGGCCGACCGCCGTGCAGGAGACCTTCGCCCCCTTCGCCAAGGCGATGGCCGCCGACGGCCTGGCCTTCCTCCATACCCGGATGCAGACCGGCCGGTGCGGCCCGGTCCTTGCCGCTGTCGTCGACGACCGCGTCGCGGGAGCGATTGGCCCCATGGAAGTACGGCCCGACGCCATCGGGCGCCCCCAGCTCATGCCTCAGTACTTCGCTGTCCTGCCCGAGGCCCGAGGCCAGGGCCTGGGTCGTGTCCTGTGGCGGGCCGCGATGCACTGGGGCAAGTCCCACGGCGCCGCCTACCAGCTCCTCCAGACTGAGGTCGGCGGCCCCTCCGACAGACTGTGCCAGGCAGAAGGACTGACGTCCCTCGGCTTCACCCACACCACACCGGCGTAACCGCCGGATCTCGCCTCCGGCAATGGCCCGTCCCTCTGCGGCTTGTCGCTAACTTCCCCCCGCGTTCTGACCGTTCGCCCATACGGGCGCGGATTGCCACGCGGCCGGCCGGAGCGGCTTTGGCCGGTGTCCTGTTCGGGTTGGGGTCGGGCATGTTCAGGAGGCCGTACGCTGGCCCGGCAACTCGGGCAGGCTTTGCCCCTGCCGATCTGCTGCGGTGGGTGTGGGATTTGAACCCACGGTGACTCGCGCCACGACGGTTTTCAAGAGGGTGCTGCGGGAAGCCTTTCGCACCCAGCTGACCTGCTCGTTCCCCGCCCTCCGGGCCCATCGCCGCCTCTGGCGGTCCACACCTGGTCCACTGGGTCTGGCTCGGAGAGGGATCGCCTACGCCAGCGATTTCCGGACCGCTTCGGCCAGCAGAGACGCGCGTACATCGTCGGACCCGCTGATGATGTGGTTCATCGTGTAGCCGAAGGCGATGCCGCGCTCGGGATCTGCGAAGGCAAGTGAGCCGCCACGGCCGGTGTGACCGAAGGCGTTCGGGCCGCTCATGAGGTTGCCCTCCGTGGGCAGCATGTAGCCGGTGCTGAATCGGCTCGGGATCACCAGCACCTGGTCTTTCCCGCTGGCCTGCTCCTCCGTCGCCGACGCCAACGTCTCCGGGGCGAGCAGGCGCACGCCGTCAACCTCGCTGATCAGCGCGGCGTACATGCGCGCGAGTGCCCGTGCGGTGCCGATGCCGTTGGATGCCGGAAGTTCCGCAGCTTGCACCTTCGGTGAGTCGAAGTCGATCGCGGCCGGGTCGGTGACCGCGAACGCTCGGTTGCTGAAGGAGTTCGGGTCGCGCCAGGCGGCGACCTGTTCACGGAGTTCCTCGGGAAGCGATTCGGCGGGCACTGTCGTGAGGTCGACGGCTGGCGGCTGGTACACCATGCGGCTGACTCGGTCGCGTTCGCTCGTCGGCAGGCCGATGAAGAAGTCCAGCCCGAGAGGGTGCGCGATCTCGTCTGCGAAGAAGTGGCCTGGCGAGCGGCCGGAGACTCGGCGGATCACCTCGCCCACCAGCCATCCCCAGGTTCGCCCGTGGTACCCGTGTGCAGTGCCTGGAGTCCATAGCGGGCGCTGGGCCGCCAGCGCTGCTGTCATGGGATCCCAGGACAACGCCTCGGCCAGCGGGAGCGGTTCGTCCAGGGCGACCAAGCCGGCCTGGTGGGACAGGAGCCAGCGCACGGGGATGTCCGCCTTGCCCTTCGCCGCGAACTCCGGCCAATACTCCGCCACCGGCGCGTCAAGGTCGAGCATGCCGCGCTCGACCAACATGTGCGCCGCGGTCGCGGTGGCTCCCTTGGTTGCCGAGTAGACCAGTTGCAGGGTGTCCCGTGTCCACGGACGACCGGTCTCGGGGTCGGCGAGGCCGCCCCACAGGTCGACCACCGGCCGGCCGTGCCAGTAGACGCACACGGCCGCGCCGATGTCCCCGTGCTGGGTGAAGTTCGCCATGAACGCCTCGCGGACCGGTTCGAACCCGGGCGCTACCTCACCGTCGATCGTTGTCATGCCGCTCATCCTGGCAGCTGGGCTGCCCGTTCTGGCAGTGCAAGTGGGCTGTACTCAAAGGCATTCGGCATCGATGCGTACGACGAGGGTGACGCGTTCGCCCCTCGTGATCGGCCGTACGCCGTGAATGTGGTCGCGGGTGGCGGGGAAGGTGACCAGGGTGCCGCAGGGAGGCTTGATCTCCTGGGCGGGATTCTCGAAGAACAGTTCGCCGCCGCCATAGGAGTCCGGGGTGTTGAGCCAGACCACGAGGGTGAGGTCACCGCCGACGACGGGCTGTCCGTTGGTCCGGGCCCGCTCGCGCTCGATGTCGGTGACCTCGTCGTGGTGGGCGACGAAGCCGACGCCGGGGCCGTAGTGGTAGACGACCGCCGGCTGAGTGGGTATCCGCTTCGGGATGACCTCGAAGTGGTCGCGGACGTGGGCGGCGCAGTGGGAGATGACCGCCTCCTCCAGGTCCGCCGGGACCTCGACGTACTCGCTTTTGCGCAGCGATTCGTCGATGACGCCCTGGTAGGTGCGCGGGCGGGCGGTCTGGTTCTTCACGTGGTCCATCAGCGCTCCGCAGAGGCTGAGGGGGATGGCGCTCTCTACGACGAGCGGTAAGCGGCTCTTCCAGGTCACGGGGTGGTCTCCTTCCACCAGCGGGTGCCTTCGGGCGAGTCCTCAAGGACGACGCCCTGCTTGGTGAGCTGTTCGCGGATCGCGTCGGCCTCGGCGAACTTCCTCGCCGCACGGAGCCGGTCGCGTTCCTTGACGAGTTCTTCGACGGCGGCGTCACTCTGGGCGGCGCCGGGGATGTCGAAGCTTCCGAAGAGGTTGTTCACGTCCTCGATCAGCCGCAGGGCGGCCGGCCCGGCCGGTTCGTCCACGCGGTTCTGCTCGCGGATGAACTGGAAGAGGACCGCCAGGGCGCCGGGAGTGTCGAAGTCGTCGTCCAGGCGCTCGCGCATCTCCTTCCAGGTGTCGGTCGCGCGGACGGTGTTCGCCGAACTGTCGGAGTGCGCGGGGTCGATCGTCCGGACGAAGTTCTCGACCCGGCGCCGGGCCCCTCGGGCCTGCTCCAGCGTGGAGTCGTTCAGCTCCATGGAGGAGCGGTAGTGCTGGGAGAGGAACGCGTAGCGCAGGGTCCGGGCGTCCGCCCGGGTGAGGGCGTCGCGGATGGTGAGGAAGTTGCCGGTGCTCTTCGACATCTTGTCGCCGTCGACCCGCAGCAGGCCGGTGTGCATCCAGTAGCGGGCCAGTGGCTCGATGCCGGATGCGGCCTCCATCTGGGCGACCTCGGCTTCGTGGTGGGGGAAGATCAGGTCGACGGCGCCGCCGTGCAGGTCGTAGGAGGGCCCGAAGGACGTCTCCGTGATCGCGGTGTCCTCGATGTGCCAGCCCGGCCGGCCCGGCCCCAGCTCGGTCTCCCAGAACGGCTCACCGTCCTTGCGGCCCTTCCACAGTGCGAAGTCGCCCGGGTTGCGCTTCCTGGCGTGGTCATCGATCCGGGACACCGAGTCCTCGGGGCGGAGATCGGTGCGGCCGGAGAGCTTGCCGTACGCCGGGAACGACGCCAGGTCGAAGTACCAGCCGTCATCGAGCTGGTAGGCGTGGCCCCGCTCGATGAGCCGCTTGATCTGATCCACGATCGCGTCGATGTGGTCGTGGGCCCGCGCGTGGACGTCGACGCGGGTGTTCCCCATCGCGGCCATGTCCTCCAGGTACTGCTTCTCGAACTCGGCCGCGATGTCCTCCGGCGGAATGCCCTCCTCCTTCGACCGCCGGATGATCTTGTCGTCCACGTCGGTGACGTTCTGGAGGTAGGTAACCTCGTACCCGCTCGCTTCCAGGTACCGGGCAATGAAGTCGAACTGCGTGTAGGTCTTCGCGTGCCCGACGTGACTGGGGCCGTAGACGGTCGGCCCGCACACGAACATCCGTACCTGGGTCTCCCGCTCGGGGCGGAACTCCTCCGTACGTCCGGTCAGCGTGTTGTGGACCTTGATCGACATCCTGCCTCCTGTGTAAGCGGATCACGCAGCGTACTGACGCCCGGACATAAGCGCCTAACTGGAACCGCCGCACTCGCCGAAGGGAATGAATCGCGGGGACAGCTGGTCGGCGAAGACCGACGCCTCTTCCCCGAGGAGCTGGTGGTTGGCCTGCTGGTACACCTTCCGCACGGCCGAGATCGCATGCTGCGATCCGGCTTCCCCGAACGCGCGACCAACGCCCTCGCGGTGGCAGTGGACCAGGCAGTCCCGCGCGACCGAGCCGTGCGCTCCGGCCGCCTCGCCACGGCGCGGTTGGCCGCCAGGGACCTGGACGGCGCCTTGGACGCCGCCAACGTCGGCTTGGAGCTACTGGAGAGCCGCGTCCGCTCCGACCGGGCGTACGTCCGGCTGACGAAGTTCAGCGACTATCTGGGGCCGCACGCAACGGTGCCGTCCGTCCGGGAGTTCCGCGACCGGCTGCGGGCTCTTCCGGCTGTCGGCTGACAGCGTTCCTGTTACGCATCCTCCCCGGCGCAGCCCTCCAGCGCCGGGACCACAGCGCATCAAGTCCCGCCCCTGCCCTGACGGTTGGTGATGGGCGCGAGCGTTGACCCCGCGGTCGGCCGGAGCGACTTTGGCCGGTGTCCTGTTCGGGTTGGGCTCGGGCATGTTCAGGGGGCCGTACGCTGGCCCGGCAACTCGGGCAGGCTTTGCCCCTGCCCGGAATTTGAACGAGTGGCCCCCTGGACTTGCCCGACGCGGGCCCCGGCCCGAACAGGTGGGTAAAGCCGTGGAGGCCAGCCGCCCCAGCCACAGCTGGTTGAACGGCAATCCGCGGTGACCGGTGCGGACTTGGCATGCACCCCGCTCCTGCTGGCCGTGCTCGCCGTGGGGCAGCTGTCGGGGTTCTTCACGGGCTGGCTGCCCGCTTCTCGGGCTTTTGCGGCGCGAGCGGGCGGGGGCCGTCGCGGGCGGTGGCGGAGACATGGAGCCAGCGGCGGCCTGGGGCCGCCGCGCCGCGCGGCCCGCGCCAGCGGGCCGCCTTGATCCAGTAAAGAAACTTTGGACACCTCACCCCTTCGGCTGCTTCGGCCGGTAGGGGGTGGGCTGTTTCTGTCACGCTTCGCCCCGCTCTCCTAGTGATCCGTCTGTTTCACACCGGTCTGTTCGCGGGATCGCCGGAAACTATCCACAGACTCCCCGCTGCCTGATGTTCCTGCTGGAAGTTGTCCACAGGCACGCAGCCGAGCGCGGGGCCGCTGGAAAGGGGTGCGGGAATGCGCGTTCCGAGGGGGTGTCCGCTTTCGCTGATTGCGTGCGGCTCGCGCCGGAAGTTCCGGGGCCTATGCACACGGAAAATGAGAACCGTGGTCCACGTCACATGCATGCAGGGTCACACGGGGGCCGATCGCGACACCTCTATACGCATCCCGGGATCGCGGGCGGCGAAACATAGCCGGCGATCCCCGGTTGGGGAAACCGGGGATTCTCCGGATCATTGCCGTCAGTCGGAGAGTCCGCGCATCGAGGGGAAGGGGCCGTGATGGGGGAAGCCGGGCCGCCGGCGGCCGGTCGGGTAGGCACCCTGCGGACAGTCACTAAGGTTAGGCTAACCTACCTTTGAACTCGTCAGCGGGCGCCCACCGGCGCGTACGAAAGCAGACACACCCATGCCCAAGGTCCGGACCACCTCCCTCTCCCGTCGCGGCCTGCTGGCCGCCGGCGGCGCCGTCGGTCTCGGCGCCGCACTCGCAGCGTGCGGCGACAGCGGCTCGAAGGACTCCAGCTCCGGCTCGGGTTCGAGTGCCGGGAAGTCCGGCCCGTGGACGTTCAAGGACGACCGCGGCCAGACCGTGAAGGCCGCCACGGTCCCGAAGAACATCGTCGCCTTCACCGGGGTCGCCGCCGCCCTCCACGACTACGGCATCGAGGTCAAGGGCGTCTTCGGCCCGACGAAGACCAAGGACGGCAAGGCCGATGTGCAGGCCGGCGACCTCGACATCAGCAAGGTCGAGATCCTCGGCAACGTCTGGGGCGAGTTCAACGTCGAGAAGTACGCGGCACTCGGCCCGGAGCTGCTCGTGACCGCCATGTGGGAGAAGGACGCCCTCTGGTACGTGCCGGACCAGTCCAGGGACAAGATCCTGAAGCTGGCCCCGAGCGTCGCCCTCTGGGCCGCCCGGACCACCATCCCCAAGGCGATCCAGCGCCACGAGGATCTCGCCGCCTCCCTCGGCGCCGACGTCAAGGCCGCCACGGTGACCGACGCCAAGGCCCGCTTCGAGAAGGCCGCGGCCCGGCTGCGCGCCGCCGCCAAGTCCCAGCCGAAAGTCAAGGTCATGATCGGCTCGGCCAGCCAGGACCTCTTCTACGTCTCGCTCGCCAAGATGTCAGCGGACACCCTGTACTTCCAGGAGCTGGGGGTGAAGTTCGTCGAGCCGAAGGTCAACGCCGCGGGCTTCTTCGAGGAGCTGAGCTGGGAAAACGTCGACAAGTACGACGCCGACATCATCATGATGGACAACCGCACCTCGGCCCTGCAGCCCGACGCCCTGACGTCCAAGCCGACCTGGGCGCAGCTGCCCGCCGTCAAGGCCGGTCAGGTCATCCCGCGCACCACCGAGCCGATCTACTCCTACGACAAGTGCGCGCCGATCCTGGAGGACCTCGCGAAGGCCATCGAGGACGCGAAGAAGGTCAGCTGACCGAGCGCCAGGCATCCCCACCTCCGGCCCGGCCCCGGTTGTCCCCCGGCCGGGCCCCGGTTGTCCCCCGGCCGGGCCGGGCCGTTTTCCTTCGCTTCCCGGTTCCTGGAAGGAGCCCTCGTATGACGACCGCAGCCGCACCCCCCGTCGCCCCCTTCCGGTTCTTCGGCCTGACGGTCACCCGGACCAGGCGGCTGGGGCCCTCCATGCTCCGGATCACCTTCGGCGGTCCGGGGCTCGACGGCTTCGCCGCTGGGGGCCGCGACCAGAGCCTGTCGTTGTTCCTGCCGCACCCCGGCCAGCCGGAACCAGTCGTTCCGGTCGGCAAGGACGGCAACTGGTTCGCCGCCTGGCGTGCCCTGCCCGAGGACATACGGGCCGTCATGCGCTCGTACACCGTCCGCGCGCAGCGCCGCGACCCTGACGGATCGACCGAAATCGATATCGACTTCGCACTGCACGAGGACGGCGGACCCGCCTGCCGCTGGGCCACCGCCGCCGCCCCCGGCGATCTCCTCAAGGCGCTCGGCCCGGCCGTCGAGGACAACACGGCCGTCCGCTTCCGGCCCCCGGAGGGCACCGACTGGGTGCTGATCTGGGCCGACGAGACGGCGCTTCCCGCCGCGTCGGCAGCCCTGGAGTGGCTGCCCGTCGGCATGCGGGCCCGGGTCTGGCTGGAGGTCCAGCACACCGAGGACCGTCAGGCGCTGGGCACCGCGGCCCTCGCCCGGATCAGCTGGCTCGTCCGGGACGAGGGCGCGCCGTCGGCCGTGGACGCCGTACGCGCCGCCGAGCTGCCCGAGGGGACCCCGTACGTGTGGATCGCGGGCGAGTCGTCGCATGTACGGGCGCCGCGCCGCCATCTGGTCCACGAGCGCCGGTTCGACCGCCGGCGGGTGACGTTCGTCGGCTACTGGCGTCGCGGGATGAGTGAGGAGCAGCTGCGCGCGGAAGCGGTCACCAAGGACGCGTAATCCGGACAACTTCGGCGTCCCGTGGGGGGGCGAGGAACCATCGCGGCGAGCGGGCGTGCTGGGCGGCGCGACGGGCCGAGCCTGCCGAGAGGGGTGCTGGGAACTGCCCCGGTCGCCGGGCGGGCCCGGAAGATCAAGCCCGCCCGGCGACCGGGGACAGAGCGTCAGCAGGACGTCCGGTCACCTCACTGCGCAGGCCACGGCACCTGCGCCGACCGGTAGTAGTCGATCCCCAGCGCCGAGAACCTCGGACCCTGCGCCGCGAGCCGCACCTTGTACGCGTCCCAGTCATGCGTGGACGCCGGCGACCAGCCCAGCTCCGCAACGCCCGGCAGCCGCGGGAACGCCATCTGCTCGACCTCGTCGCTGTTCGTCACCGTCTCCGACCAGATCGGCGCCTCGACCCCGAGGATCGAGCCCTCCGGGGCGCCTTCGAGGTACGTCGCCGGGTTCCAGTCGTACGAACGCTGCACCTCGACATAGCCGGCCCAGGCCAGGCCCAGCTCGGTGTCCTTGTTGTACTTCATGTCGAGATACGTACGGTCCGCAGGGGACAGCACCAGCTTCGTGCCGTTCTTCGCCGCGTCCGCCACCTGCTTGCGCTCGGCGGCGCCCGTCCGGTCGTAACCCCAGTACTGGGCGACCGCGCCCGCGACGGGCGTGGCCCCGGTCAGCTGATGCCAGCCGACCACGGTCTTGCCGTACGTGCCGACGATGGCCTGCGCCCTGTTCATGAAGGTCACGTAGTCGTCGTGGGTGGTGGAGTGCGCCTCGTCGCCGCCGATGTGGAGGTACTTGCCCGGCGTCAGCGCGGCCAGCTCACGGACCACGTCGTCCACGAACGTGTACGTGATCGCCTTCGGCACGCACAGCGAGCTGAAACCGACGCTCGTGCCGGTGTAGAGCGGCGGTGCGACCCCGTTGCAGTTCAGCTCGGCGTACGAGGCGAGTGCCGCATTGGTGTGGCCCGGCAGGTCGATCTCCGGGACGACCTCCAGGTAGCGGGAGGAGGCGTACCGGACGATCTCCTTGTAGTCGCTCTTGGTGTAGTAGCCGCCGACTCCCCCGCCGACCTCGGTCTGCCCGCCGTACGTGGCCAGCCGCGGCCAGGAGTCGATGGCGATGCGCCAGCCCTGGTCGTCGGAGAGATGCAGATGGAGCTTGTTCATCTTGTAGAGGGCGAGCTGGTCGATGTAGCGCTTGACCTCGGTGACGGAGAAGAAGTGCCGGGAGACATCGAGCATCGCGCTGCGGTACGCGTAGCGCGGCGCGTCCGTTACCGTGCCTCCCGCGACCTGCCACGGCCCCGCCTGGCGGCTGTTCTTCTCCACGTCCGCCGGGAGCAGCTGACGGAGCGTCTGGACGCCGTGGAAGAGGCCTGCCGGGCCGCGCGCGGTGATGGTGACGGATCCGTGGCTCGACTTCAGCGTGTAGCCCTCCGCGCCCAGCTCGCTGTCGTGGGAGCCGAGCCGGAGCCGGATGCCGTCACTGCCGCCGCGGTCGGTGACCGGCAGGGCGTACCCGGTGGAGGGGCGCAGCACGCCCGCCAGGTAGGTGCCGATCCTCCGGGCCTCGCCGGAGTCGTCGTCGATGCGGATCTTCGTTCCCGCGGTGATGGTGTATGGAGACCCGCCCGCCTTCACCTCGGCGGGGGCGGGCACGATCTGCCCGAGCGGACGGGGCGCGGCGGCGGGGGCCTGGCCGCTGTGCGCCGCGGCTCCTCCCGGAGCCGCGCCGACACTGGAGATTCCGGCCGCCGTGACGAGCAGCAGCGAGCCGAGCAGACGGGGAAGTGCGGTGCGCTGTGTCCTGTGCAGTCTCACAAGCCGGGTCCCTTTCGACGGGTTCACACCTGTGGATCTCCTGAGCAACGAACCATCACCATGCGTATCGTGCACCTCACGCGTGGTCAAGGTGTAGACCACTTCCCCGTTCTGCGGCCGACGGAATCACCCGGCATGCGAGGCGCCGGGCGAGACCGCCGTCCGCGCCGAAGCACCTCCGGGTGACTCCCGGGCGGTTCTGGCCCCGGCCCGGGCGCGAAAGAGAGCGTGATCACACTCACCCTTGCCCGATATCGGGCAGAATTCTTGCGTTGAGGCTCCATTCACCGCAATATCGACGAGTGCCTGAACGCCGCTCGTCGCACGACGACCTCATCGATCACCTGGTGCGCTCCACCGCGCTCCAGCGCGGCGAAGCCGCCCGGGTGATCCTCGATGTGCTGGCGTACTTCGACGAGACGACCGACGACTTCGTCCGCCGCCGCCACCGCGAACTGCAGTCCGGCGGCCTGGTGAACACGGAGATCTTCGAACGCATCGCCGCCGAGCTGCCGCACCGGGCGGTCGCGCCGCCGGAGCTCTCGCTCCGCCAGCTGCGCCGCATCGTCTACGGCTGAGCACCAGGCACCACAACAACGTCGATGGAGGGGCAGAGAATCCATGTGCGGAATCGTCGGATATATCGGAAAGCGTGATGTGGCACCGCTGCTGCTGGAGGGGCTGCAGCGGCTGGAGTACCGGGGGTACGACTCCGCGGGCATCGTCATCACCGGCAAGGCAGCGGCCGGAAAGCCCGCCACGCTGAAGATGGTCAAGGCGAAGGGCCGGGTCCGCGAGCTGGAGGCCCGCGTCCCCAAGCGTTTCACCGGCACCACCGGCATCGCCCACACCCGCTGGGCCACCCACGGCGCCCCGAGCGACGAGAACGCCCACCCGCACCTGGACGCCGAGAACAAGGTCGCCGTCGTCCACAACGGCATCATCGACAACGCCTCCGAGCTCCGTGCGAAGCTCGTCGCCGACGGCATCGTCTTCCTCTCCGAGACCGACACCGAGGTGCTGGTCCACCTGATCGCCCGTGCGCAGGCGGACACCCTGGAGGAGAAGGTCCGCGAGGCGCTCCGCTCGGTCGAGGGCACGTACGGCATCGCCGTCATGCACGCCGACTTCAACGACCGCATCGTCGTCGCGCGCAACGGCTCCCCGGTCGTCCTCGGCATCGGCGAGAAGGAGATGTTCGTCGCCTCCGACGTCGCCGCGCTGGTCGCCCACACCCGTCAGGTCGTCACCCTCGACGACGGCGAGATGGCCACCCTCAAGGCCGACGACTTCCGTACGTACACCACGGAGGGCTCGTCCACGACGGCCACGCCGACCACCGTGGAGTGGGAGGCCGAGTCGTACGACATGGGCGGCCACGACACGTACATGCACAAGGAGATCTCCGAGCAGGCCGACGCCGTCGACCGGGTGCTGCGCGGCCGCATCGACGACCGGTTCTCCACCGTGCACCTGGGCGGTCTCAACCTGGACGCCCGTGAGGCGCGCGGGGTCCGCCGGATCAAGATCCTGGGCTGCGGCACCTCGTACCACGCGGGCCAGATCGGCGCCCAGCTCATCGAGGAGCTGGCCCGCATCCCCGCGGACGCCGAGCCCGCCTCCGAGTTCCGCTACCGCAACCCGGTCGTCGACCCCGACACCCTGTACGTCGCGGTCTCCCAGTCCGGTGAGACGTACGACGTGCTGGCCGCCGTCCAGGAACTCAAGCGCAAGGGCGCACGGGTCCTCGGTGTGGTCAACGTGGTCGGCTCGGCAATCGCCCGGGAGGCCGACGGCGGTACGTACGTCCACGCCGGCCCCGAGGTCTGCGTCGTCTCCACCAAGTGCTTCACCAACACGGTGGTCGCGTTCGCGCTGCTCGCCCTGCACCTGGGCCGCATCCGCGACCTGTCGGTCGCCGACGGCAAGCGGATCATCGAGGGGCTGCGCAGGCTGCCCGCGCAGATCACCGAGATCCTCGAGAACGAGGACGAGATCAAGAAGCTGGCCGCGGAGTACGCGGACGCCAAGTCGATGATGTTCATCGGCCGGGTGCGCGGCTACCCCGTCGCCCGTGAGGCCTCGCTGAAGCTCAAGGAGGTCTCGTACATCCACGCCGAGGCCTACCCTGCGTCCGAGCTGAAGCACGGCCCGCTGGCTCTGATCGAGCCCGCGATGCCGACGGTCGCGATCGTGCCGGACGACGACCTGCTGGAGAAGAACCGCGCCGCGATGGAGGAGATCAAGGCCCGCAGCGGCCGGATCCTCGCGGTCGCGCACCAGGTCCAGGAAAAGGCCGACCACACCATCGTGGTGCCGAAGAACGAGAACGAGCTGGACCCGATCCTGATGGGCATCCCGCTCCAGCTCTTCGCATACCACACGGCGCTGGCCATGGGCCGTGACATCGACAAGCCGCGGAACCTCGCGAAGTCCGTCACCGTCGAGTAGCCCGCCACCCGTACGGCAGGAGAGCGGCCCCGCACCACGTCACGAAAGGTGCGGGGCCGCTCTCTCCCGTTGGCCGGTGCCGCCCCAGGTCGCACCGGCCGGTGAGTGCCTCAGCCGGCGGCCGTCACACCCCGGCCGGCAGCACGCCCCGGCAACGCCGTCGGCCACTTGGCCAGCGCCGCCGTCGCTCCGTACCAGGCGGCGAGACCGGCCACCGCGGCCAGCCAGCCGCCGACCTTGCCGAGCCCGTCACTGCCGGCGAACTGCCCGACGCCCAGGAGCAGAAGCCCCAGGAAGAGCAGTGCGTACGTCCCCTGCGCGAGCAGACCGCCGCCGGCCGCCCCGAAGGTGAGACTCAGCGCGAACAGCGCCCAGAGCAGCAGGAACAGCCCCGCCGCGTGACCGGAGACATGGGCATCGGCACCGGTGCCCCAGGTGAACCAGAAGGCGCCGAGCCCGACGAAGGCCGTGCCGGTGAAGGCGCTGCCGCCGCGGAACTCCAGCAGTCCGGCGACGAACAGGGCGATACCGCCGACATACAGCGCGAGCGAGACGGCGTCGGCCGCCGTCACCCCGTCGATGACCCGGGTGTGACCGATGCCGAACGCCAACAGGGTGAGTCCCAGGGCGAGATGGCCGAGGGTGGAGGTGCTGCTGCTTCCCGCAGAGACGTCATTGTCCACGGCGGGCTCCCTTCAAGGCAGTGGTGCTGTTTCCCAGTGACCCTTATGTACCCTTCACAAGCGCACAATTCACCTTTACGGGTGGGTAGATTGCCTGTTTTCAAGGGCGAGTTGACGCCATGTCGGCCATCCGGCCAGGACGCCGCCGCGTCAGGACGAAAGAGTCCTAGTACTGCAACCGCATTTGGGGGTTGTGGCCTCGACGTTTGTAGTGGGAGCGGCGGGCTCGGGCCTGGCTGCGTCGTCGAAAGCGTGACCAGTGCAGATGGTGCTCGTTGGTCTGGTGACGGGGCTTGACGAGGTGGCCCATCAACCGGCGGATCTCCGGGACGCTGAGGGGTATGAGGTCTTGCTCGTCGTCTGCGGTGCCCCTTTTGCGGCTTCTGCGGCGCGGACGGCAGCCAGGTAGGCGAGTGCGGCCATGGCCAGGGTGATGTGCCGGTACCACGCCCGGTAGAGCCTGACCTGGTAGTGGTCCAGGCCGCACTCGCCCTTCGCGGTCTGGAAGCACTCCTCCACTGCCCACCTCGTGGCGGCCACCCTGACCAGGTCTTTCAGCCGGGAGATGGCCGGTCCGTAGCAGACGTAGTAAGCGATCTCGGTGGGGTCGCTGACACTGCGGCGGGCCAGGACCCAGTGCCCGAATCCCTCTTCCCAGCAGGGGCGGATTGCGACGCGGGCCCAGTCGTAGATCCGTTCCCCGTGCGCGCCCTGCCCGCCCGACAGACGCTTCCAGCGTTGCCGTGGCAGCGCGGCGATGAGGTCGTCGACGCGCGACTCGGCCCAACTGGTGGTGATCACGGTGTCGTTGACCTTGGTGGCCAGGACATGCGCGATCTTGCGTTCCTCCAGCCAGGCCCGTGTGTGCTTGACCTGCCCGTACGCCTCGTCCGCGGTCACCCAGGCGAACGGAACGCCGGCGTCGATGGCACGTTGCAGCATCTGCCGGAAATGCTCGTTCTTGGTCGCGAAGGGCACCTCGTCGTCGATCCCGGCAGCGCGGCAGCGGTCCCGGTCATCGGTCCAGGAAGACGGCAGGTAGAGCTCCCGGTCGATCAGGGCTCGCCCCTTCGCCGAGGCGTAGGCCAGGAAGGTCCCGATCTGGCAGTTCTCGGTCCGGCCCGCGGTGCCCGAGTACTGCCGCTGGACACCGGCGGACTTGGTGCCCTTCTTCAAAAAGCCGGTGTCGTCGCAGATCAGGACGCCGTCCGCACTGCCGATGGTCTCCACGACGAAGTCGCGGATGTCGTCGCGGACGGCGTTCTCGTCCCAGTCGGAGTGGTTGAGCAGGCGCTGGACCGAGTCCGGGCGCAGCTGCCCGACCTGCTCCGACAGCGTCCACCCGTTCTTCATCTCCAGCGGCGCGAGCAACCCGGTCAGATAGTCAAGCGCCCGCTCACGCGGCTCCGACCTGCCGAAACGGTGGGCGAACCGGGCATGGAGCCCGGCTACCCCCTCGGACCACGACTCGACCTGCTCAACCGTCAGCACATCAGCACACAGTCACACCAACGAGACACAACGCCGTCCGTCACGCCAGATGCGGTTGCAGTACTAGGGAATGACCACGACCGGACGCTGGGCGCGCCGCGCCAGCCGCCCCGCCACCGAGCCGAAGATCCTGCCGACGATGCCGTGCGTGGAGCCGACGACGATCGCGTCGGCCGAGTACTCCCGGCCGACCTCTTCCAGCTCGTGGCAGATGTCGCCGCCCCGCTCGACGAGCACCCACGGCACCTCGGAGAGGTAGTCCGCACAGGCGAGCTCCAGACCGAGGACCTCGGTGCGGTGATCGGGTACATCGACGAAGACGGGCGGCTCGCAGCCTGCCCAGACCGTGGTCGGCAGCCGATTGGCGACATGGACGATGATCAGGCCGGAACCTGATCTTCGAGCCATCCCGATGGCATAGGCGAGGGCTCGCTCACTGGACATGGAGCCGTCGAAGCCGACCACGACCCCATGCCGGAAGGCGGGATCGCAGGAGTGGCGTGGTTCTTCGACCGCCAGGGGGTCCGACAGTGGGTCGGCTACCCGCTTGCGGTCCGCGGGTTCGGGGATTTCGTGACCGGCCATCGGTGTCTCGGCGAAGAGAGTCCTCGTGAGGAGAGAGCGGCTTGGGGAAGGTGTATCAGCGGGCGGTGTTGTGGTGTCCGGGAATCATCTTCCCAACCCCTTACCCCCAAGGGTACGGCCCCACTCCTCCACTGCCCAGACCCCCGCAAAGCGCGTGCGACGTTCCACGGAGCATGCCCGAGGCAGCCGCGGATGGCAATGCCGGTTGCGTGGTACACCGAGGCCGCCCGACCGGGGGACGGTACCGGGTGACCGGCCGCGGCGGACACCCGTCGGCGACCGAGCCGCACCACAGAGTCACCACCCGCAGGGTGACCACCGCACCGAATCACCGCGCCGCCCCGGGGAGCGGCGCGGCGCCCGCACCCGCCCCGCCCGACCGACCGACCGTGCCCGTCACCACCGCCGACCGGTCCGCGACCGGCGTGGTCCGCCGGGCGGTGTTCAGCCGCCTGCCCGAACCGGCCGCCCTCGTGGCGTACAGCACATCCGCCGGCGATGCCGGGCGCCCTCGCTCCCGGCCTCGCGGGTCGGCACCGCCGCCTGCCGCATCCTGCTCCGCCGGTCCGAACGCGTGGCCGCCCACCGGACCGAGGGGGCGCACACGAGCAGTCGTACGGAGGGGTCGTGCGCCGGTCAAACGACTAAATCCGGCACACGCAACCGTATATTTTCAGCCAACTTCTCACCCCTGTCGATTCCTTGGTGAATTGGCCGATCAACCCCCTTGCCACCAGGCAAGAAGAGACCACGCGGTACGCTTCCACCCGATAGGGACGGGCCACGAACGGGAGGCGCACTTCCCTGCACGGCCCGGGGGTGGAACGCTTCGTGATCGAATGCTTCCCGCCAAGTGGCCATGTCGACATAGCGCTGGTTGGTCAACTTGTCACGACGGCGCCACGAGACGCAGTAGATTCGATCTTGAGTGCCGAAGACTGGGGACTCGTGCAAGACCGAGGGGAAACGTGCAGGAGCGACAGGCCCGTAAGGACCAGGAAGACGCGAACACCGAGGGGGGCTTAGCGTCATGAGCCAGGACTCCGCCGCCGCAACGGAGGCTGTACGGAAGCTCGGCGGACGACGACGTCGGGAAGTCGTCGCCGTCCTGCTGTTCAGCGGCGGCCCCATCTTCGAGAGCTCCATCCCGCTCTCCGTGTTCGGGATCGACCGCCAGGACGCGGGAGTTCCGCGCTACCGACTTCTCGTCTGCGGCGGGGAGGAGGGGCCGCTGCGCACCACCGGCGGGCTCGAACTCACCGCGCCCTACGGGCTGGAGGCGATCAGCAGGGCAGGCACCGTCGTGGTGCCCGGCCTGGCGTTCGATCACCTCGCCACCTCCCGCCGAGGCACTGGACGCGCTGCGCCGCGCCCATGAGGAAGGGGCCCGCATCGTCGGGCTGTGCACCGGCGCGTTCGTGCTCGCCGCCGCGGGGCTGCTGGACGGCCGTCCCGCGACCACGCACTGGATGTACGCACCGACGCTGGCCAAGCGCTACCCGTCGGTCCACGTCGATCCGCGCGAGCTGTTCGTCGACGACGGCGATGTGCTCACCTCCGCCGGGACAGCGGCAGGGATCGATCTCTGTCTGCACATAGTCCGCACGGACCACGGCACCGAGGCCGCCGGGGCACTGGCCCGCCGGCTCGTCGTGCCCCCGCGGCGCAGTGGCGGTCAGGAGCGCTACCTCGACAGGTCTTTACCCGAGGAGATCGGCTCCGACCCGCTCGCCGAGGTCGTGGCCTGGGCGCTGGAGCACCTCCACGAGCAGTTCGACGTGGAGACGCTCGCCGCGCGCGCCTACATGAGCAGGCGGACCTTCGACCGGAGGTTCCGTTCGCTGACCGGCAGCGCACCGCTCCAGTGGCTGATCACCCAGCGCGTGCTGCAGGCGCAGCGGCTGCTGGAGACGTCCGACTACTCGGTCGACGAGGTCGCGGGCCGCTGCGGCTTCCGCTCGCCGGTCGCCTTGCGCGGACACTTCCGGCGCCAGCTGGGCTCCTCCCCCGCCACGTACCGGGCCGCGTACCGGGCCCGCCGTCCGCAGGGCGGATCCATGGAGCCGGTGGCGACGGCGATCGAGACGGCCGTGCCCGCACAGGGCACGTCCGCGAGCCGGAGGGCCGGGGCGGGGCAGCCGGAGCACGGGAAGCCGGGCTCCGACGCATACGCCACCGGGCGCCCGACTCTGCCGGGGCAGCGCAGCGCCCCGTAGGGTGGGTCGTATGAACGATCGCATGGTGTGGATCGACTGCGAGATGACCGGGCTCTCGTTGACGGAAGACGCACTCATCGAGGTGGCCGCACTGGTCACCGACTCGGAGTTGAACGTGCTCGGCGAAGGGGTGGACATCGTGATCCGCCCGCCGGACAGGGCCCTGGAGACGATGCCCGAGGTGGTGCGGCAGATGCACACCGCCTCGGGCCTCCTCGACGAGCTGGCCGACGGCACCACGCTCGTCGACGCCGAGGCCCAGGTGCTGGCCTATGTGCGCGAGCATGTGAAGGAGCCGGGCAAGGCACCGCTCTGCGGGAACTCGGTCGGTACCGACCGGGGATTCCTGGCCCGGGACATGGCGGCCCTGGAGGGCTACCTGCACTACCGGATCGTCGATGTGTCCTCGGTCAAGGAGCTGGCCCGCCGCTGGTACCCGAAGGCGTACTTCAACAGTCCGGAGAAGAACGGCAACCACCGGGCGCTCGCGGACATCCGTGACTCCATCACGGAGCTGCGGTACTACCGGGAGGCAATCTTCGTACCGCAGCCCGGGCCGGACTCGGAGCAGGCCAAGGCCATCGCGACACGCCTGACGGCGCCGCCGTCGTAGGACCTCGGGAAGCCGCTGGTCACGGGCGTTTCAAGGTCCGGGATCAGCGGCTGAACAACTGGGGCGCGAGCACCCTCTCGGACCCTGTACACTTTTTCTCGGCCGGTCAGAAAAAGACCGGACACGGTGGGTATAGCTCAGATGGTAGAGCACCTGGTTGTGGTCCAGGATGTCGCGGGTTCGAGTCCCGTTACTCACCCTGAAGGGAAGGGCCCCGGTCTTCGGACCGGGGCCCTTCGTCATGTGATGCCCTCTCACCAAGGGGCCGAGTGACGGTCGTCACACCGTTATCGGCCCGGCGGCGGGCGTCACGACGAGTCGCGGACGATCAGCTCGGTGGGGAGCACGATCTGCGGGCGTTCCAGGTCCTCGCCCGCGATCTCCTGGAGCAGCAACCGGGTCATCTCCCGGCCCATCTCCTCGATCGGCTGACGCACGCTGGTGAGCGCGGGGTCCATGTGGCGGGCCACGGCCGAGTCCGGTCGGCCTGAGTCACTGGAACGCGGAGGACGGCGGTACCGGAGACGGACGGGCGTCCGCATCGCGCACCGCAGCCGCGCCGCCGGTGAAGTCGGCGAGTTCCCGGCCGTGTTCGACGCGTCCTGGGTGCGGGTCGGTGGCGACCCTGCGGGTCAGTTCGGCGACCTTGAGCGGCAGCCCGGAGGCGAGCAGCACGGCGTTGCCGAAGCGGCGGCCACGCAGCACCGCCGGATCGGCGGCGAGGGCCAGTTCGGGGAAGACGGCGGCGGCGGTGGCGATCTGGCCGCGGAGATGAGCCAGCGGCGGGCCGTCGGTGAGATTGGCCACGTACTGCCCGGTGGGCTTCAGCACCCGGCGTACGTCGGTGAGGAACTCGGTGCTGTTGAGGTGGGCAGGGGTGCGGGATCCGCTGAACACGTCGGCGATGACGAGATCCGCCCAGTCGTCCGGGATCTTCCCGAGCCCGGCGCGGGCGTCGGTGGAGCGGACCCGGATCCGGGCCTGCGGGTCCAGGGGCAGCTCCCGGCGGACCAGCTGGACGAGCGCCGCGTCCAGCTCGACGATCTGCTGGGTGGAGCGGGGGCGGGTCGCGGCGATGTAGCGGGCGAGGGTGAAGGCGCCGCCGCCCAGGTGCACGACGTGCAGGGGCTGCTGCGCGGGAGCGACGAGATCCGCGATGTGGCCGATCCGACGCTGGTAGGAGAAGGAGAGGTGCGAGAGGTCGTCGAGGTCGACATGGGACTGAGGGGCGCCGTCGAGGTTCAGCGTCCAGGCACGGGGGCGCTCCCGGTCGGGTATCAGCTCGGCGAGACCGCCGTCGACCGCCTCGGCGAGGCTCTCCGGCCTGCGGTCGGAACGCTTCCGGGCGTTCTCGCCACCGCTGGATGCTCCTCGACGTGCCACTGCTGTTTCCCCTGCTCGCTGCTCATCGCTCCGGTACCGGACCGGCACCGGCGGGGAACACGCCCCCGGCCATTATGAGCTCAGCAGCAGTTGTCGGCCGCCTCGATCAGCCGGGCCGCCTGGTCGAGGGCGGCCCGCAGCGCGGCAGGGTCGGTGACCGGGGCGTCGGCGGCGGGCGGCAGCAGCCAGCCGCTGCCGGAGACCGGCGGCTCGGCGGGAATGCGGAGCCCGCGGCCGCTCGTCTGCGTACAGGCACTGCCCGGTACGTCCCAGGCCTCGGCGGTGCCCGGCGGCACCAGGAAGCCGAGGGTGTCGCAGGTGCCGTCGTGCAGGACCGGGCCGACTGCCTCCTGATCGGCGCCGCGGCGCAGGATGTCGACGGCTTCGAGGCCCTGGCGGGCGGGGACGGTCACCAGCTCGCAGGGCCCGGGGAGCGGCAGGGGCTCCGCCACGGCGGGCTCGGGGGTTGGGGGCCGGGGTGTGGCGGGTTCGGGGGTGGCGGGTTCACGCTCCGCAGCCCCGGAACCGGTCGTCGTCGCAGTCGTCCGTGAGCCGGTCTCCGTGCCGAGATGCAACAAGGGACCTCTCCTCTCATCGCCGGGCGGAGCCAGACTCCGTCTCCACATGAACCAACGCGTCGACTACGTCAAGGGCTACGGTGCCACGCCGCCGCAAAGGATGGCAGTTCATGGCGGATCGCGGGCGAGATATCCCTTTTGTAGGCAAACACTGCGTGTGCGGTCCGTCACAGCAGGTACCTTCTTGCTCCGCCGGGACACCGGAAACAGGCCCGGCTTGCACCAGAGAGGGCCCAGCCATGGTGTCGACAGGGGCAGTTCCCAACCTCGCTTTCCGGCGGCTGCGCGGACCGCGCTCCGCCGGGGAGTTCGCTGCCGCGGTGCGCAGATCCGCCCGTGAGATCGGCGAGCAGGTCGCGTGCGACGCCCGGTACATCGGACGCGTGGAGTCCGGCGAGATCCGCTGTCCCAACTACGCGTACGAACGAGTCTTCCTGCACATGTTCCCCGGGGCGACCCTGGCGGACCTGGGCTTCTCGTCGCGCGAGACCGTACGCGGCCGAGGGGCGCGCGCCACCGCCGAGATCCCCGACACCCCACCGCCCCCCACGCTCCACAGCGACACCGACGAGGAGAGCGACGTGCTGCGTCGCGTATTCATGACCAGCGGCACCACCGCGATGGCGGCCGCATCCCTGGGCTTCGGCCTCGGCACCGCCGCCGCTGCCGCTGCCGTACCGGCACAGCGACCCGCACAGCGACGGGTCGGCGAGGCCGAAGTGACCGCCGTCGAGAAGGCGGTACGGCAGATCAGGCTGCTGGACGACCGGCACGGCGGCGACGGCCTCTACCGGCGGGCCGCGCAGCCGTTGAGGGCGGTGTACGTGCTGCTGGACGAGGGGACGACCACCCGCCGCTCCACGTCCGAGCGGCTGCATGCCGGGGCGGGTGAGCTGGCCATCTCGGTGGGGTGGCTGGCCCATGACTCGGGGCGTTTCGATGACGCCCGCTCGCACTACGCGGAGGCGCTGGCGACGGCGCGGCTGGCCGGTGACGCGGCGCTGGAGGCGCATGCGTTCTGCAACGCGTCGTTCCTGGCCAGGGACACGGGGCGGCCGCGGGAGTCGGTACGGGCGGCGGAGGCCGGGCAGCGGGCGGCCACGCCGCTGGGCTCACCGCGACTGCTGGCGCTGCTCGCACTGCGGGAGGCGGGGGGCCGGGCGGGGCTCGGTGATCGCAGCGGCTGCGAGCGGGCGCTGGGGCGGGCGCACGAGGCCTTCGGACGGGGGACGCGCGATGCCGACCCGGAGTGGATGACGTTCTTCCGGGAAGCAGAGCTGGAGATGCTGGAGGCGCAGTGCTGGTCGGCGCTGGGTGACTGGCCGCGGGCGGCGCGTCATGCGCGACGGGCCACACAGCTGCAGGACCCGCACTTCACCCGGAACCTGGCGCTGTACCGGGCCGAGCTGACGACGGACCTGGCGCATGCCGGGGCCGCGGCGGAGGCGGCCGCGACGGGGCACCAGGTGCTGGACCTGCTCGACCATGTGCAGTCGTCCCGGATCCGGGCGATGTTGGCGGGGGCGGTGCGGGTGTTGCGGGCACAGCGCGGGTCACCGGAGGTGGCGGTGCTTCTGGAGCGGTGCGGCGAGATGGACCTGTAACGGCCGCCCCCGCGAAGCGCCCACCGCACCTCCGGGCAACGGCGGGACCTAGTGCCGCGATGGGGCAAACCTTGCCGGTCGCGGCACTAGCGGTCCAGGTGACCCGTGTCGTTCCAGCGTTCCAGCGCCGGCGCCCCGTACGCCCACCCCAGGACCGACAGCGACGTCGGGTCCAGCCGGATGCGGGACGCGAACGACACGTCCTCGCCCAGCCAGCGCGCCCCCAGCGCCCGCAGGATGTGACCGTGCGCGAAGACCAGCACGTCGCGGTCGGCCGAGCGCGCCCAGGCCACGATCTCGTCCGCGCGGGCGGACAGTTCGGGGAGGGTCTCGCCCTCCGGCACCCCGTCGCGCCAGATGAACCAGCCCGGCCGGATCGCCTGGATCTCGGCCGGGGTCATGCCCTCGTACGCCCCGTAGTCCCACTCCATGAGCGCGTCCCACGGCTGTGCCCGGTCCGCGAAGCCGGCTATCTCGCAGGTCTCCCTGGCGCGGACGAGCGGGCTGGTCCGGACCTCGAGGCCCGGCAGGTCCGCCCACGGTTTCCGGTGCAGCCGCTCGCCCAGCAGCTTGGCGCCCTCGCGGCCCGCGTCGAGCAGCGGGATGTCCGTCCTGCCGGTGTGATTGCCCTTGACGGACCATTCCGTCTGGCCGTGCCGGGCGAGCAGGATACGCGGTGCCATGACGGCTCCCCCTGTGATGTGGATCGGAGAAAACGACAACAGGGACGGGTCATCCGCCTTTGTCCATCATCGCTCACGTGCCCGGGAGGCAACCTCCGGGACCGCATCGGCGTCCCTTCCCCCGCGGAGAAGGCTCCGCGCGCACGGGGCATCCACAGGGGACCCCGGGGGGATTCGCCACCGACCTGCGCCGTACGGTTGAACGCCCGCCGTCAGGCACATGAACACATGATGGAGAGCATCCGGATGTCGCTTGCCACCGCCGCGCCCGCGTCGCGGCACCGGCCTCGATGGTGGGCCGAGTTGCCGCTGATCGCGATCGTGTACGCGGCCTACTCGGTGGGCCGGCTGCTGGTCCGAAGCGATGTGTCGACCGCCGTCGACCACGGGCTGCGCATACTTCATCTGGAGAAGACGCTCTTCCTCAACGCCGAGCACCCGCTCAACCGCTTGATGACGGCCCATCCGATGATAGGCATACCCGCCGACTTCGTGTACGCCTCACTGCATTACGTGGTCACCCCGGCCGTCCTGGTCTGGATCTACCGGCGGCGCGCGGCCGCGTACCGCGCCGCCCGCACCTGGCTGATGACGTCCACGCTGCTCGGTCTGATCGGTTTCGCGCTGGTGCCGACCTGCCCGCCGCGGCTGCTCCACGCCACACACGGCTTCGTCGACACCATGGCCCAGTACAGCTCGTACGGCTGGTGGGGCGCCGAGGCGAGTGCGCCGCGCGGCATGGGCTGGATGACCAACCAGTACGCGGCGATGCCGAGCCTGCACGTCGGCTGGGCGCTGTGGTGCGGGATCCTGCTGTGGCGCCACGGCAGGCACCCGCTGCTCCGGGCCGCGGGTGTCGTGTACCCGATCCTCACCACGTTCGTCGTGATGGGCACGGCCAACCACTACTTCCTCGACGCGGTCGCGGGCGCCGCGGTGATGGGCGTCGGGGCGCTGCTCACCACGCCGCTGATGCGGCTCGTCGACCGGATCAGGGCAGCGGCAGGGGCCCGCACCGCTGCGGCCGTCCCGGTCACGAAGTCCCCTGTTGTCAGTGCCGGATGCAAGACTTCGGCGGGTGAGCGAATCCCCGGCCAGCGGACCTCCTCCGCAGACTCCATCGATGTCGCAGCATCGGCCGACGCAGCAGGCGACGACACTCCGGCAGCGGCTCGCTGAACTGCGCGGTCCCGCCGTCGCGCCGCATCCGCTCGATGCCCGCGCGCTGGCCGCCCTCGCCGCCAACCCCGGCTGCAAGCGGCGCGCCCTGCTGGACGGCGCCGGGGTGGACAAGGCCGCGCTGGCGGCCGCGCTCGGCTCTCCGGCCGCGTTCGGTCAGTCGCAGTTCGCTTTCATGCGGGGCAACGCGTTCGAGGCGAGAGTCAAGGCCGACGGCGGCACGGAGCTGATGCGCCTGCTGTACGAGCGGCTCGGCGGCGGCGGCGAGGCGCCGCGCGAGGTCCGGGTGCCGGATCTGGCGGCGGC
Source organism: Streptomyces sp. NBC_00873 (assembly GCF_045207415.1). Lineage (NCBI taxonomy): Bacteria > Bacillati > Actinomycetota > Actinomycetes > Kitasatosporales > Streptomycetaceae > Streptomyces > Streptomyces sp. NBC_00873. Next base: position 5,972,097 of record NZ_CP108803.1, on the reverse strand, counting down.
GGGTCCCGAGGGCCGTGCGGCGCGTACGGCGCTGGCGCTGCGGGCGGCGACCGAGGCGGGTGGCTGGGCTCTGCTCGATCACCCGATGCTGGCCCTGGAGGTGGCGGGCTCGCCCGCCTATCTGGAGCCGGACGCGGTGGTGGTGCACCCCGACGGCCGGTGGACGGTCGTGGAGATCAAGTCGTTTCCGGTGATCGACAGTTCGGCGGACGCGGCGAAGGTCGGCGCGGCGGCCCGGCAGTCGGCGGTGTATGTGCTGGCGCTGGAGCGCATCGCGGCGGTCACGGCGGGGGCGGAGGTCGGCCACCGGGTGCTGCTGGTCTGTCCGAAGGACTTCTCCAACCTGCCGACGGCGTCGGTCGTCGACGTGCGCAAGCAGCGCGCGGTCACCCGCCGCCAGCTGACCCGGCTGACCCGGGTCGAGGACATCGCGGCCGCCCTGCCCGTAGGCACCACCTTCGACCCGGAGTGCTCCGCGCAGGAGCTGACGGCCGCGGTCGACGCGGTCACGGCGGCGTACGCACCGGAGTGCCTGGCCGCGTGCGAACTGGCCTTCCACTGCCGGGCGAAGGCGCGTGCGGCCGGTGCGGTGGAGGCGCTGGGGCGGAGCGTACGGGGTGAGCTCGGCGGTCTGACGACGGTGGGCGCGGTACTGGCCGCGGCGGCGGGCAAGGAGGGCGATCCGGCCGACCCCACGGTCGCCGCCCTGCGCCGCGCCGCGGCCCTGCGCGCGGAGGCGCTGGAGCACCGGGGCGCGCACCTGGAAGGAAGCCCGGCATGTCTCTGATCAGCACCCTGGCGCGGCTGGAGGCCGTGGAGAGCGGGCGGGCGCAGCCGATGGCCACCGTCCGGCACCGTCATCTCACCGGTGCGCCGCTCGTTCTCGTACCGCTGACCACCGCCGGTGAGGCGGGCGCCCCGCTCGGCGCCCTCGTCGGAACGGACCGGGACGCGCCCCGGCTGCTCGCCGTGGCCCAGCCGCGCGACCGCGACCTGCGGTTCGCTTTCCTCGCCGAGCTGGCCGAGGCGGTCCTGCCGCACATCGAGACGTACACGGACGTGGTGGAGCCCGCCGAGCGCAATGAGATCGATCCCGAGACCGGAAAGAAGGTCAAGGTCGAGGTCGAGTTGTGCACGGACGCGCCGCAGTTGATCGTGCCGAGCCGGGCGGGTCTCGACTTCGTACGGCTGCTGGGCCGGTCCATGCGGTTCCGGCGCACCGCCGAGGACGACCCGGACACCCCGTACCCGGCGCCGGCCAGGGTCCCGCTGTTGGGCCGCTGGCTCACGCATTACGGGGAGCGGGCCCGGGTGCCGGGTTCCTCGCTGCTCCTCGCCATGACCGATCTGCTGAACCGGCACTGGGCGACCGGACAGTCCACGCTGGAGGACCAACATCTGGGGGCGCTGCTCGCCTGGATCGACCCTGCGGTGGGCGAGTCCGGTGCGGAGGCCGCGCTCCGGGCCGAGTTGCAGCGGGACGCCGGTGGCCAGCTGCTCTGCCCGCCCGCCGGTCCGGCGACGGATCCGGCGTTCGACAACCGGCTGCTCGCGCCCGCGATCGATAAGTACGACCGGGCGCGCACGTCGCTCGCGGCGGCCGAGGACGGCCTCGCGGCCGACGCCCGGCTCGCCGAACTGACGGCCGCCGAGCGGGAGATCAGGTCACTGCTGGCCGGGGTGGCGCGGCCGACCTGGGACGCGGTGTGGCGGGGGCTCGACCTGATGCGGGAGCTGCCGGCCGGGTCCAGGACCGAGGACCGGTGGACCCGGGACCGGTGGTCGTTCACCGGCCACCGGGACCGGGTGCGGGCCGGGGAGCCGCCGCAGCCGCGCCGGGACGACGCGGTGACGGCGGCGGCAAAGCTGGCCTCGCGGGAGACGGCGCAGGCGCAGTTGGAGGCGCAGGAGGCACTGGACGACCCGCTGGTGCTCGCCGGGCGCCGGCTGGCCGGTGAGGCGTTCGTCGGGGAGGTGGCCGAGGTGGTGATGGCGTACAGCGAGTCGAAGCGGCCCTCGCCGCGTCCGCTGGTCACGGTCCGGACGGGCGAGCACCCTCATCTCGGTGAGCGCACGAAGGTGTACCGCACGCTGGACGGCAAGCCGCAGACCGCCGAGTTCGTGGCGTACGCCTCCGAGGATCTCCCGGACGCCGAGGAGCGGCTGCTGGTGCTGCGGATCACCGACCGGATGGGCCGGAGCAAGGAGCCGGCCCCGGGTTCGTTGCCGGAGCCGGGCGACCGGATCGTCTGGACCCTGTTCGAGCACGACCAGCGCAGCGGCCCGAAGCTGCCGGACCCGGAGGAGACGCCGTGGACGCACGGCGGCCCGCCGGGCGCCGCCGGACATTCCGAGAACCCCGACCCCGTGACCCCGGAGGACCTGTTGTGACGGCCGTATTCGATCCGGGCGCCGAGGCGGGGCGGGCCACCGCCCAGATCTTGGACGACACGCTGAACGGCACGGCCCGCGGCATCGTGGTGGACTCCCCGCCGGGTGCGGGAAAGTCGACGCTGGTGGTGCGCGCCGCGCTCGAACTCGCGTCAGCAGGCCGCCCGTTGATGGTGGTCGCGCAGACCAACGCCCAGGTCGACGACCTGGTGGTGCGGCTGGCCGAGAAGGACCCGGGGCTGCCGGTCGGGCGCTTGCACAGCAACGACGCGGACCCGTACGACAAGGTGCTGGACGGCCTGGCCAACGTACGGAAGTCGGCGAAGGCCGGGGATCTGGCCGGACTTGATGTCGTCATCTCGACGGCCGCCAAGTGGGCTCATGTGAAGAACGTCGAGCCGTGGGGGCACGCGATCGTCGACGAGGCGTACCAGATGCGCTCGGACGCGCTGCTGGCCGTCGCGGGGCTCTTCGAAAGGGCGCTGTTCGTCGGCGATCCGGGCCAGCTGGACCCGTTCTCCATCGTCGGCGCGGACCAGTGGGCGGGGCTGTCGTACGACCCGTCGGCAAGCGCGGTCTCGACGCTGCTGGCGCACAACCCCGAGCTGCCGCAGCGCCGGCTGCCGGTGTCGTGGCGGCTGCCCGCGTCGGCCGCGCGGCTGGTCTCGGACGCGTTCTACCCGTACACCCCGTTCCGCAGCGGTACGGATCACGGCGACCGGCGGCTGGCGTTCGGGGTCCCGTCGGACGGCTCCGCCCCGGACCGGGTGCTGGACGAGGCCGCGGAGTCCGGCTGGGGCCTGCTCGAACTCCCGGCCCGGCACACCCCGCGCACGGACCCGGAGGCGGTACGGGCGGTGGCCCTGGTGGTCCGCCGGCTGCTGGACCGGGGCGGCGCGGCGACGAGCGAGCGCTCCCCCGGCCCGGCCCCGGTGACGGCGGACCGGGTCGCGGTCGGCACGGCCCACCGGGACCAGGCGGCGGCGGTACGGGCGGCGCTCGCCGAGCTCGGTGTGACGGGTGTGGCGGTGGACACGGCGAACCGGCTCCAGGGCCGCGAGTTCGATGTGACGGTGGTCCTGCACCCGCTGTCCGGCCGCCCGGACGCCACGGCGTTCCATCTGGAGACGGGCCGGCTGTGCGTCCTGGCGTCCCGCCACCGTCACGCCTGCATCGTGGTCTGCCGTGCCGGCGTCGCGGACCTGCTGGACGAGCACCCGTCGACGGAACCGGTCCAGCTCGGCGTCACGGTCAAGTTTCCCGACGGGTGGGAGGCAATGATGTCCACATGGGATCACTGGTCCGAGCACCGGGTGGTCTGGCGCCCCTGACCGACGCCTCGGTGCCTGCCCAGCGGACGCCGGCTGCCGCGCCCCATCCGCCGGACGGAGTCCGGCATGCCGCCGGAGGCGGCCAATGGTTACAGCCCCGACGGGTGGGAGGCGAACCACGCGGTCCTCGCCCACCTCGCGGAACACCGCGTCCCATGGTGCCCGTAACACTGCCGGATCCCGGGCGATGGGCCGTCGGGGGCGTGCGCCGTGCCGGGCGGCGACCCGGTGCGCCCCCGCGCACCGCCCCCGAAGCCCACTTGCGGACGGTTGGACAATGGAGGGTGGCCGTCGGGCCCACCGAAGGAGGAACACCACATGGCACAACCCGAGCGGAAGGAGCAGCAGCGGCTGCGCCCCGCGCCCCTGCTCTTCGAGCCGACGGCGGCGGTCGCCGACCCCGAGCACTTCTTCGACCTGGAGTCGATGGACGACCCGGAGGAGCTGCTGGCCCGCGCCACCGAGCTGACGCTGGCCTTCCGCGCCGCGACCGACCGGGCGGTGGAGTACCAGGCGATCGCCGCCGCGCAGCTGGCCGATCCGCGCCGGTTCGACCGGCTCACCACGGCGGACATCGCGCAGCGTGCGGAGTGGACCGAGGACTACGCGAAGAAGATGGTCGAGTTCGGCTGGAGTCTGCTGGGCGGCGCGCGGCCGTGACGCCGGAGCGTCCGGCCCCTGGCCGCGTCCACGACCGACTCCGGATCCGGCGACGGGGCCTCAGGCTCCGGCACCGGCTCTCGCTCCGGATCTGACTCCGGGCCGCTGGCATATGCCCGCGCGCAAGATACTCCTCCCCATCCCACCCTGTCCGGGTTTCCGACAACTCTTGCAATCCACAGTGTCACTACCGGTAAACCGGTAGTCATGAGCGCATGGCTGCGAGACGAGACCACCCTGCATCCCGGCTCCGGCACCTGCGCCGGGCCCCGCGTCGGCACCCGCCGCGGTGCCGATGTTTTCGCGGTCCTGCGGGACCGAGCCGGTGACCAGACCGCTCAGGTCACCGCGGCCGGAGCGGCCTGGCTGGCCGGCGCCACCGCGTATCCGCGCTCCGCGCTCGCCCAGTGGCAGGCCCACCCCGGCTCCCCCGGCGTGCTGCCGTGCGGATCGGCGTTCGACGTGGTCAATGCGCCGGCACTCTTCGGGCGGCGGATGCTGGAGCACCTGTGGGCCGACGGCCCGGGTTCCGGCCCGGTCGCCACGCACCGCGGGCGGATGCTGCTGTTCGCCGCCCCCGGCACCGCCCAGCGGCTGCCGTCGCTGCTCGACTGGGAGGAGTGGGGCACCAGCCGCGAGCAGGCGGCGGAGCGCGGCCCCGAGGCGCTCCGGGAGAGTGAGGACCACGAGGGCAGGGTCCCGCCGCTGCTCTGCCACGGCACCGGTGACGCGGTGACCGTCCCGCCCCTGGCCTGCGACTCCTCGTCGTCAGGGCCCCGCTGGGTGGTCGCCCCCGACACCCGCACCCCTTGGCTGCCGGGCCCCGACGTACTGCTCTGGGCCTGTGTGCGCGTGACCCGCTCCGCGCCCACCGGGTCGGCTCGGATTTCGATTTTTCCTCCCGCCGATCAGGGTGCTAATGTCTACGACGTCAGCAGGCGCCGCTAGCTCAGTTGGTTAGAGCAGCTGACTCTTAATCAGCGGGTCCGGGGTTCGAGTCCCTGGCGGCGCACAGACGGAGGAAGCCTCTCGCGAAAGCGAGGGGCTTCTTCGTTTACCGTCGCGGCAGCGTTACGTGCCCGTGGCGATACGGACTGTCCACGCACCCGACGGCGTCCGGTCCGCGACCTCGATCCGGGTGTGCTCGCCGGGGACGGAGTACGTCTCGCCGACCCGCAGCGGGGCGTCCGCGAGCGGCGGGTAGACCGACCGGTCCCAGCAGGCGTCGGTATGGGGGTGGGTGTCGATGACCTGGATCGGCCCGCCGCCGGACGGTGTCTCGTTGCGGACCCGGTAGATCAGCACCCCCTCGCTGCACGTCGCCCGGTCGTTGCCGGTGGCACTGCGGGCCTCCAGCGCCACGGCACTGCCCTCACCGGTCCTGATCACCGCGAGCCGCGTGCCGATGGAAGCACCGTGCACCGGCACGGCGGCCATCGACTCCAGGGTGATGTCCTGGTTGTGCTGGATACACGTCACTTGCCTGCGGTCCAGCCAGCCCAGCTTCCACTTGTGCCAGCCGAAAAGGTCCGGCGCGAGTCCGAACTGGCTGCCCATCACGTCCCAGTCGCCGACGTACGTGTCCCAGTCGCCCTTGCCGTCCGACGGCCGGTGGTAGAGGTCCGGCAGGTCGAAGATGTGCCCGGTCTCGTGGGCCAGCACGTTCCGGTCCGGCGGATGCTGCTCGAAGACGGTGACGACACGCCTGATGTCCGTGCCGTCGGCGTGCAGCGGCTGGTCGAAGTTGACGACCTTGGTGGCGTCGGAGTCGACGCCGGGCGCGTCCGGGTCGGCGACCAGATAGACGATGCCGTACTTCGAGAAGTCGACCTGGTCGTCGGCCGCGGCGATCGCGTCGCGCAGATAGGAGCTGCGCCGCTTGTCGTCCCAGTCGCGCTTCATGCCGTACGACGTGGAGTTGTGGGGCATCTGGACCCACTGGTGCTGCGGGTGCGGGCGCAGGGTGAACTTCCCGTACGAGGCGCGCCGGAAGAACTGTGTGGTGGCGGGGAAGTAGTCGGCGGCGAGCTCGGCGGGGGTGGTGACGGGGCGGGCGTCGGGGAACGAGAGAAAGATCATGACCGCGTCGAGGGCGTGGTCGGGGCGCGGGTATGCGCCGTCCCACTCGTCCAGGCCGAGCGTGTGGTGCGCCCCCGTCCTGGGCAGGGCGCAGGGGCCGGCTTCACCCGTGGCCGCCACGGCCGGACCCGCAACGAGGGAGGTGGAGGCGAGCGCCAGGAAAGAGATCAGACCGGCCACCACACCACGCGGACTCGGTCTCTCCACTCCCCCGAGCCTGCGCTGAGGCGGCACATCGACCTCCGGGTGCGGGATGCGGATACACGCAATCCACCCTGTGCCGGTTCGGGGGCATTCGCCCTGTTGTGCTGCCCCACTCGGGTCAGCAGTCAGCCTCTCGGAGCCCTTTCACGGACAGTCACAAATGATCACTGCGGCAACGTGAAGGAGACCCAAGATCGACGTGAGGGAACAGAGCCGCGCAGAAATAATCAGTCATGGGCAAACCGGAAAGACGCGCGAATGACCCATGCGGGGTGCTCCCCGGGGTCGCAACGGCCGGGAAGCTGGAACGGGCCAGACAACAGCATCTATGCTTCACCACGCTTTCCTGCGTGGTTCCCGCCTCGGACAACGGCGCTCCGCGCGGCGGGCCAGTCCGACCACAACTGTTCAGGACAGAACTGCACGGCGGGAGCGAGCGGTGAGCGGAACCTCCGAAGGGCCGAGGCCCGCGGCAGGCACAGCGCCCCCCACCGTGCGACCGTGTGTCACGGAGCGTCACATGGAACCGGTCGGCCCGGGAGCCGTCGACTCCCGCCCGGCCGATTACCGGGCCGCCTTCCGCGGCGCCATGCTGCCGATGGCCGTCGTCGACCGCGAGGGCCTGGTCCTGTGCGCCAACGACGCTCTCGGCGGGCTGTTCGGCGCCGATGCCGCGGCGCTGACCGCCCAGTCCGCGTCCGATCTGCTCGACCTCTCCGCCGACGTCCGGACCTGGCATGCGTACCGCGAGGTGCTGCGCGGCCGGCGATCCCGGTTCCGCTGCACCCGCAGGCTCAAGCACCCCGACGGACGCTCGATGTGGGCCGAGATCACCGTCGTGCCGATGCCGGAGACCGGGGCAACAGGCGCGAAGACGGGCGCAGGGACAGAGCCGGAGACCGGGACGGGCACGGAGACCGGGGCGGGGATCGCTCCGGGCGCCTGCCCCGTGCTGCTCTCCGTCGCCGACATCAGCGACCGCCACGAGCTGCAGAAGCGGCTGCGCCACCTCCAGACGCACGACCCGGTGACCCGGCTGGCCAACCGGACACTGTTCTTCGAGCGGCTCTCCGCCGCCCTGGAGACTCCGCCGTACGAGGACGGCAGCCTCCCGCGGCACGGCCGGATCGGGCTCTGCTACCTCGACCTGGACGGCTTCAAGGCCGTCAACGACACGATGGGGCACCGGATCGGCGACCGGCTGCTCGCCGCCGTCGCCGCCCGGCTCACCGACTGCGCCGAACAGGAGAGCCTGCACCGCACCAGCAGCACACTCGTGGCGCGCCTCGGCGGCGACGAGTTCGCGATCCTGGTCGAGGAGTCCGCCGGGACGCAGCAACTCACCGATCTCGCCCGCGCGGTGCTCACCGCCCTCCAGAAGCCGTTCGACCTGGCCGGGACACGGCTGGCCGTGTCGGCGTCGATCGGGGTGGTGGAGCGGGGCGTCGCCGGGACCTCGGCCACCGCTCTGATGCAGGCCGCCGACACCACGCTGTACTGGGCGAAGGCGGACGGCAAGGCACGCTGGACCCTCTTCGACCCCGAGCGCAACGCGCACCGGATGACACGGCAGGCGCTCTCCTCCACGCTCCGGCCCGCCGTCGAGCGCGGCGAGTTCACCATCGAGTACCAGCCGCTTGTCGGGATGGCCGACGGAGTCGTACGAGGGGTGGAGGCTCTGGTCCGCTGGAACCACCCGCAGTTCGGCATGCTCTCACCGAATCGGTTCGTCGCGATCGCCGAGGAGGACGGCTCGATCGTCCAGCTCGGCCGCTGGGTGCTCCGGTCGGCCTGCCGTCAGGCCCGGCGCTGGCAGCTGGACCATCCGGCCGAGCAGCCGCTCTTCATCAGCGTCAATGTCGCCGTACGGCAGGTCTGGGACTCCGACCTGGTCACCGATGTCGCCGAGATCCTCGCCGAGACCGGCCTGGCCCCCGGACTGCTGCAGCTGGAACTGACCGAGTCAGCGGTGATGGGCTCGGCGGGCCGCCCGCTGGAGGCGCTCCGGACTCTCAGCGACATGGGCGTCCGGATCGCCATCGACGACTTCGGGACCGGCTACTCGAACCTCGCCTATCTGAGCCGGCTGCCGGTCTCCGTACTGAAGCTGGACGGCTCGTTCGTACGCGGCTTCCGGTACGAGGACGGGGCCCACCCCAGCCCGGCCGACGAGACGATCGTCGAGGCGATGGTGCAGCTGGCGCACCGGCTGGGGCTGACCGTCACCGCGGAGTGCGTGGAGACCGTGAACCAGGCGGAACGGCTCCGGCGGATCGGCTGCGACACGGGGCAGGGCTGGCTCTACTCCCGGGCGGTGGCCCCGGAGCGCATCGCAGAACTCATCGGGACGAGCCCCCTGGGGCTCTGAGAGAGCCGCGCCCCAGGGCAGAACGGTCGCACCGACCGGCCCGAGGGCCTCTCAGCCACGCAACCCGTACGCATCCGCGATCAGGTCGTAGCTGCGCAGCCGCGCCTCCCCGCCATGCGCATTCGCCGTGATCATCAGCTCGTCCGCCCCGGTCCGCTTGGCCAGGTCGTCCAGACCGCTGCGCACCTCGTCCGCCGTCCCGTGGATGACATTGCCCAGCCAGCTGTCGACGAACTCCCGCTCCATCGGACTGAAGGCATAGGCCTCCGCCTCCTCCGGCGTCGGGATCAGACCGGGGCGGCCGGTGCGCAGGCGGACCATCGACAGGGCACCGGTCAGGACCTGGCGGCGGGCCTCGCGCTCCTCATCGGCTGCCAGCGCCGAGACGCCGATCAGGGCGTACGGGGCGTCCAGCCCCGCGGACGGCTTGAACGAGTCCCGGTACAGGTCGAGCGCCGGAATCGTGTTCTGCGCCGAGAAGTGGTGGGCGAAGGCGAACGGCAGACCCAGGACCCCGGCCAGCCGGGCGCTGAAGCCGGAGGAGCCGAGCAGCCAGATCGGCGGGCGGCCCACGGGACCCTGCACCGGGCCCGGGACCGCATGGATCCGGGCGTACGGGTGGCCGTCCGGGAAGTCGTCGTCCAGGAACCGGGTCAGCTCGGCGAGCTGCTGCGGGAAGTCTTCGGCGCCCTCGCCCGGCCGGTCCGTGCGGCGCAGCGCGGCGGCGGTCGCACCGTCCGTGCCGGGGGCGCGCCCGAGGCCGAGGTCGATGCGGCCGGGGGCCATGGCCTCCAGCGTGCCGAACTGTTCGGCGATGACCAGCGGGGCGTGGTTGGGCAGCATGACCCCGCCGGAGCCGAGCCTGATCCGCTCGGTGCGGGCGGCGAGGTGGGCCAGGATCACGGCCGGGGACGAGGAGGCGACGCCGGGCATGGAGTGGTGTTCGGCGACCCAGAGGCGGTGGTAGCCGCGGCGCTCGGCGAGCTGGGCGATGTCCACGCTGGTACGCAGCGCCTGGGTCGCGGTGCGGCCCTGGCCGACGGTCACCAGGTCGAGCACCGACAGCGGCACGGGGGCCGTTCCCTCGGCCCTGCCCCGAATGCCGTCGCCGCGACTCTCGTCGCCTCGGTTCTCGTCGCCTCGGTTCTCGTCGCCTCGGTTCTCGTCGCCTCGGTTCTTGTCGCCTCGGTTCTTGTCCACGTGAAGGCCTCTCCGGTGATGCTCGTGCGTCCGGGGAAACCTAACAGGAGGTTGTCTCCGTTTATTCCCGGCCGGTCACTTCCCGACCGGCGCGGGCGGCGCCTCCCGGGTGGCGAACAGCGTGCCGAGCTGGGGCGCCCAGGTGCGGCGACGGGCCAGCCGCAGAGCCTCGTACACCGCCACCTGGTTCGCGGTGAGGACCGGTTTGGCGAGGAGTTCCTCCAGGTCACGGACGTGCGCGGCGGTGTGCACGGCGTTGTCCGGCAGCAGTACCGCCTCCGCGTCCGGCCGGTCCGCGGCAACCGCGAGCTCCTTCAGCCGGTCCAGCCCCCACCCCGCGGCCGCGGCCGCGGAGGTGACGCCGGCGCCGCGCACGGCGACCACCTCGACGCCCGCGGCGGCCAGGAAGTCGCCGAAGAGTCCGGCGATCTCCTCGGTGTACGGAGCGGCGACCGCGACACGCGCGGCGCCCAGCGCCCGTACCGCGTGGACGAAGGCGAGCGACGTACTCGATGCGGGCAGCCCCGCCGCCCTGGCCAGAGCGGTGCTCTGCTGATGGGCGCCCTCCCACCCGTACACGAGACTCCCGCCGGTGCTGGCCCAGACCACCGACTCGGCACCGGCGCGCCGCAACTCCTCGACCCCGGCGGCGAGGCGTTCGGGTGCGCCCCGCTGCCGCAGGATCTCGGTACGGCGGTCGTCCTCGCCCGGCTCCGTGCGGTTGACGACGAGCCTGATGGTGGTGTCGAGGATGACCTCCATGCGCGGGAAGTCGTCGTCCGCGAAATGGCCCGGATAGAGGAAACCGACGGTCGTCATATTCACCCTCCTGCACTGCTGGACCGCTGTTCTGCCGCTGCCCTCCCCACTGCCCAGTATTCCTCCGGCGCCCGCACCCCTGCCGACCTTGGCGTTGACGGGCGCGGGCCCGGGTGCGAGCGTGGTCAATCCGTACATCTCAGACGTTGACGAGGCGACCACTCCCTGATGTCAGAGCCCACCCTCCTCGTACTCGACGCCGCCCCGTCGCCGCGCCTCGGCCGGCTGACCGGCCGGGTCCGGATCCGCTACGTGGACGAGGCCGGCCTCGCCGGGGAGCTGCCGCACGCCGACGCCCTGCTGGTGTGGGACTTCACCTCCGACGCGGTACGCGCCGCCTGGCCCGGCGACGGACCGCGGCCCCGGTGGGTGCACACGGCCAGCGCGGGAGTGGACCGGCTGCTCTGCCCGGAGCTGGCCGGGTCCGACACCGTGCTGACCAACGCGCGGGGCATCTTCGAGCAGCCGATCGCCGAATACGTGCTGGGCCTGGTGCTCGCGTTCGCCAAGGACGTCCCCGGCACACTGGAGCTGCAGCGCCGGCGGCGCTGGCACCACCGCGAGTCGCAGCAGCTCGCGGGCGCCCGCGCGGTCGTCGTCGGGGCCGGGCCGATCGGCCGCGAGATCACCCGGCTGCTCAACGCACTGGGCGTCCAGGTGGCGCTCGTGGGGCGTACGGCGCGGCGCACCATCCATGGCGCCGAGGATCTGGACCGGCTGGCGGCGCTCGCCGACTGGGTGATCTGCGCGGCGCCCCTGACGGAACGGACGCGCGGGATGTTCGACGCGCGGTTTTTCGGGCTGATGCAGCCTTCGGCCCGCTTCATCAATGTGGGGCGAGGCCCGATGGTCGTCGAGGACGATCTCGCCGACGCGCTGCGCCGACGGTGGATCGCGGGCGCGGCGCTCGACGTCTTCCAGCACGAACCGCTCGCTCCGGGCAGTGGCCTGTGGGACGTACCGGGGCTGATCGTCTCGCCGCACATGAGCGGCGACACCGTGGGCTGGCGGGACCGGCTGGGCGAGCAGTTCGTGGAGATGTACGAACGGTGGGCGGCCGGGGAGCCGTTGCCGAACGTGGTCGACAAGCGGTGCGGATACGTTCCCTCCCCGGATGTCCCCGGCGCCCCGAACGGCGTTGACACGTCTGCGCATTGAGACACGGAGAGGTCACCTTCCGGACACCGTTCGGTCACACCGGGCCGCTTCCTGCATAGACGTACGGAATCGGGCAGGCGTTCCTCCTGTCCGAACTGTTCGTCCGTTCCAGGAGATTGCGAACCATGGCCGACTTCCCGAACCTGTCCCGCCGGGGCTTTCTCAGCCGCTCAACAGCCGTGGGCGGCCTGCTCGTCGTGCCCGGCGCGCTCGCGGCGTGCAGCAAGACCGCCTCCGGTGGCACGGACGGCGCGGGGGCGCTCGACAAGCTCCGCAAGCAGGGCTTCGTCCGGGTCGCATACGCCAACGAGGCCCCGTACGGCTACCTGGAGGGCAAGGAACTCAAGGGTGAGGCGCCCACCCTGCACCGGGAGATCTTCAAGGCGCTCGGGGTCGAGGAGCTGAAGCCCACCCTCTCCGAGTGGGACGGGCTGATACCCGGACTGCAGGCCGGAAAGTACGACGTGGTCAGCGCGGGCATGGCGATCACCCCCGAGCGCTGCGCCAACGCCCTTTTCTCCGAGCCGGAGTTCATCTCTCCGACCGCTCTGATGGTGAAGAAGGGCAACCCGAAGAAGGTCACGGACCTGGCGTCGGCGAAGGCCGCCGGTATCACCGTCGGTGTGATGTCGGGTGCGGTCGAGGGCTCGTACGCCGAGGGCGCGGGCATCTCGAAGGAGAAGATCAAGACGCTGCAGAAGCCGCAGGACGGCGCCGACGCGGTCAGGGGAGGCAGGATCGACGCCTTCCTGCTCACCGGAATCTCGCTGCGCTGGCTCGCGAAGACCAACCCGGGCACCGAGGTCACCGAGGCGTTCCTGCCGGAGCTCGACGGGAAGAAGCAGTACAGCCCCGGCGGCGCCGTCTTCCGCAAGGGCAACGAGGACCTGCGGGACTCCTTCAACCGCGAACTGAAGAAGATCGTGTCCGACAGCTCGCGCTATGTGGAGCTGCTCCAGGAGTACGGCTTCGGCGCCACCGAGCTCCCCCCGGCCACGCTGCGGACGGCGGATCTGTGCAAGGGCTGACGGTTCCGGCCGGGCTGGCCACGCCGACAGGGACGGGCAGCGCCGCATGAGCGACTTCTTCTCCGCCTTCTCCGACAATCTCCCCCAGCTCCGGTCGGGGCTGTGGGTCACCCTCCAGGCCACGGTGCTGGGCTCGCTGCTCGCCCTGCTCCTGTCGTTCGTCCTCGGGCTGATGGCCATCAGCAGGATGCTCACGGTGCGCGGTGTGTCCCGGGTGGTCGTGGAGTTCTTCCGCGGCACCTCGCTCTACATCCAGCTGTTCTGGCTGTACTACGCGATGCCGCCGCTGACCGGGTACGAGCTGACGCCGCTGCTCTGCGGCGTCGTCGCGTTCGGCCTCAACTACGGGGCGTACGGCTCCGAGGTGGTGCGCGGCGCCATCAACTCCGTACCGCGTGCCCAGCACGAAGCGGCCGTCGCACTGAACCTGACGCCGGTCCAGCGGATGCGGAAGGTGATCCTGCCGCAGGCCTGGGTGCAGATGATTCCGCCCTTCACCAATCTGCTGATCCAGCTGCTGAAGTGCACGCCGCTGCTGTGGCTGATCTCCGCGGCCGATCTGATGACTGTGATCCAGCAGCTGCGCGACCGTACCGGGGAGACCCTCACCGCGTATCTGACCCTGCTGGCGGTCTACTTCGTCCTCGCGTACGCGCTGACCCTGCTGATGAACCTGCTCGAGCGGACCGCCAAGCGGCGGCTCGGACTGCCGACCGGCGCGGGCTCCCTGCTGCGCACCCGCTCCGCGGTGGACGCCGTGGCGACGACCGCCGGAGGTGCCCGGTGAACGGCTTCGACTGGAACGCCGCGGGCGACGTCCTGCCCCTGGTCCTGCAAGGGTTCGAGGTCACGCTGCTGGCGACCGTGCTCGGCACGCTCGTCGCGGCCGTCCTCGGGCTGGCCGTCGCGGTCGCCGGGCGGGCGCCGAGCCGGTTCGTGACGGTGCCGGTGCGGGCCGTCATGGAGTTCGTCCGGTCCACCCCGCTGCTGGTCCAGCTGGTGGGCGCGGCAGCTTTTTTCACCTCGGTGGAGCCGCTGACCATCGGCATCGTGGTGCTGGGTATCCACTACGCCGCCTACACCTCCGAGGTGTACCGCGCCGGGATCGACGGTGTGCCGAAGGGCCAGTGGGAGGCCTGCCGGGCGCTCTCGCTGTCGCCGCGGCGGACCTGGCAGGCCGTGGTCCTGCCGCAGGCGGTACGCAAGGTGCTGCCCGCCCTCGGCAACTATGCGATCTCGATGTTCAAGGAGACCCCGTTCCTCGCCGTGATCACGGTGCAGGAAATGGTCTTCGAGGCCCGCAGGTACGGGGCCGCCCACTTCGCGTACACCGAGGCATTCACGCTCGCCGGACTGGTCTTCCTGGTCGCGAGCTACCCCACCTCACTGCTGATGAGAAAGCTGGAGAAGCGCCTTGGCCACTGAACCTCTCCCCCTGCAGAAGACGGCGGCCGCAGCGCCCCAGGACGCCGCGCCCTCCGCCGCGGGCACGGACGCCCTGGTCCGCTTCGACCACGTGGTCAAGCGGTACGGCGACCACGTCGTCCTCGACGAGCTGGACTTCTCGGTGCGGCGCGGCGAGCACGTCACGCTGATCGGGCCGAGCGGCTCGGGAAAGACCACGATCCTGCGGCTCCTGATGACGCTGGAAAAGGTGAGCGGCGGCGTGATCTGGGTGGACGGCGCGCCGTTGTCCCATGTCCGGACGCCGGACGGCGGCCTGAAGCCGGCGGGTGAGAAGCATCTGCGCGAGGCCCGGAAGAAGATCGGGATGGTCTTCCAGCAGTTCAATCTGTTTCCGAACATGAAGGTGCTGCAGAACATCACCGAGGCGCCGATCAGCGTGCTGGGCATGGACCGGGACGAGGCGGAGAGCCGCGCGCGCGAGCTGCTCGACCTGGTCGGGCTGGCCGGGAAGACCGACGCACACCCGTCCCAGCTCTCCGGCGGCCAGCAGCAGCGGGTGGCGATCGCCCGGGCGCTGGCGATGCGGCCGGAGATCCTGCTGCTGGACGAGGTGACGTCCGCGCTCGACCCGGAGCTGGTGGCGGGCGTGCTGGACCTGCTGTCCGACATCGCCCGGACCACCGACATCACCATGCTCTGCGTGACCCACGAGATGAATTTCGCCCGTGACGTCTCGGAGAAGGTGCTGATGTTCGACGCAGGGCGGGTGGTGGAGGCCGGTCCGCCGGAAAAAATCTTCACCGCTCCCGAACATGAACGTACGCGCGAGTTCCTCGACGCGGTGCTGTGACCTCGCCGTCCGTCGATCGTCGTTGACTCTGGCATATGCCAATCGAGCGCACCCCAGCTGACAGCGCCGTGGGGCACACCGAGAACTCATCAACAGGCCCCCACCAAAAGCCTCTTGGCGGCTATCGTGGTGCCAAAGCTTGCGGTCACAACCTGATAGGGGGAAACCGTGGCGTTGAAGCCCGAACCGACCGCACCGTTCCACTCGGTGCAGTACGCCCTTCGTGTTCTCGAAACGGTCTCCAAGCACGGCACCGGCGTGACGGACACCCAGATCTCCCGGGAGACGGGACTGCCGGCGGGGCATCTCGCCTCACTGCTGCTGACGCTGCGCCGCGAGGGCTACATCGAGCAGGTGTCCGACGGCACCTATGTGGTCGGCGCCTCACTCCTGCTGCTCGGCTCCGGGGCCGCCCGCAGGCAGGCACTGGAGAACAAGCTCCAGCAGACCCTGGACCAGCTGCGCGATTCGGTCGGCGCCGCGGTGTACATAAGCCGGTACGTCGACGGTGAGATCCGGGTCACGCAGTACGCCGACGGTCCGCGCACCCCCGCGGTCAACGAGTGGGTGGACTTCCGGTCCGCCGCGCACGCCAGCGCGATGGGCAAGTGCCTGCTGACCCAGCTCGACCAGAACGGCCGCCGCGACCATCTCTCGCGCCACAAGATCGCCCGGCTCACCTCGCGGACCATCACCAACGAGAAGGTCCTCTTCTCCAAGCTGGACAGCCAGCCGGCGACAGTCCCGGTGCTCGACCTCCAGGAGTACGCGGTGGGCACCGTCTGCGCGGCCGTGCCGCTCACGGCGGGCTCCTCGGCCGGCTGCCTGGCGCTGTCGCTGCCGATCGAGCACGCGCACCGGCTGCGCTCGGCGGCGGACACGCTGAACCGGCGGGCGGCTCCGGTTCTGCTGTCACTGGCCCTCTAGGAGCGCTGGTCGGCACGTGTCACCAGCACCCCTGAGGACCAGGTATTATTTTCGAGTCAGCAGGCGCCGCTAGCTCAGTTGGTTAGAGCAGCTGACTCTTAATCAGCGGGTCCGGGGTTCGAGTCCCTGGCGGCGCACAGACAACGCCCAGGGCGGTTCACGTACACACGTGGACCGCCCTGGGCGCTTTTCGCCGTCCGCCGCTCCGTACGCGCGTCGCACGTCGTCGAGAAAGCCGGAGGCCGAGAACCGGCGGCGCAGGGCGACCGCGGCGCCGCCCGCCGGCGCGGGGGCCCAGTCGGCGATCACTGCGTTGCCGTGGAACATCGGCATGCAGATGTAGTGGACGTCGCCGCGCCGCACCCCGAAGTGGTCGACCAGCGACTGCCCGGCCGCCGCCAGTCGCCCCTGGGTGCAGATCGCGGCCTTGGGCGCACCGGTCGACCCCGAGGTGAAGTAGAGCAGCATCCGGGTCCCGCGCCCGATCTCCCGGAGCACCGCCTCGCCCGGCTTCGCCGCCGGTGGTCGCCCCATTGGCGCTGTACGGGCTCCGCGACGGTGCCTGCGCTCCCCATGGCGTCGCACGGTAACTGACTACGCGCCAGAACCGAACAGGGGCACGCATAGAACGCGTTCCCGGTATCCGCGATGGTCCAGACGGGGGAATGGGAATGGGATTCCGGTTCGCCGTCGACGCGGTACGGACGCGCCGTCAGGCCCCGCCCGCACCGCTGTGTCCGGTGCAGAAGGCCACCGTCAAGTCCTTGACCAGCGCATTCCGTTCATAATGGTCGAGCTCCACGAGACCCCGCGTGGTCAGCCGGTTGACCGTGTCGTCCACCGCGTCAATCACCGAAGTCAGCACACTGTCGCGGTGTTGGGCGTCGATGGCGGCGATCCGGCGACGCTGCATCGCGGCGGCGAGCTCCGGCGCGTACTCGATGCCGGTCGGTTGCGCGGAGTACACCTCGATGCCCACCGGCTCGCAGTCCGCCTTCAGCATCCCGGTCAGCGCGTCACCGACCGCCTCCGCATCGCGCAGCGTGTGGGCGTCCTCGTGGAACGCGTCGGTGGGCAGCTGCGAGAGGACCCTCGCCATCGCCGCCTCGACCTGCGCGCACAGGTACTCTTCGTGGTCCGCCACCCCGAGCGTCGCCCGCGCGGTGTCCTTGATCCGCCACACGACGAGGACGACGACGCGCAGCGCCGTGCCGTTCGCATCCACCGCGGGCAGCGGTTCGCTGCGCCAGTGCCGGAGCCGTACGTCGACCCGGCGGCGCAGCAGCAGCGGGCTGACCCAGACGAGCCCCGTCCGCCGCACGCTCCCCCGGTAGTCACCGAAGAGCGTCATCACCCATGCGTGCCCGACGCGGCCGCGAGTCAGACCGCCGAGCGCGAAGAACACGACGGTCACCAGGGCGGCGAGCGCCACCCATGCCCCGGTGCCGATGCCGTCGTACGGACGCGAGCCGATCCCGAGCCGGGCGAGCACCCCGGCGGGCAGCGCGCCGACCCACCACAGCACCGCCCCACCGCCGGCGATCCCGGCCAGCCCTGCGAGCACCGCCGCCCACCCGGGCAGCGCGGGCCCCGGCTTCTCGGTCAGCCGCGGATCGCCCACCGGCGCGGGCCTGGTGGGCGCCTTCACCTGCGCCCCGTGAGCCACGGGCGCACGTCGCCGGCCCGCCGGCTTATCGCCGCCGCCGGCCCCCTTGGCGAGACCGGAGGGGAGAGCGACAGCGTCGGTGTACTCGGACGCGCCCCGGAAGAGGAGGTGTACGGGGATGGAGGCGGCGCGCTCCTTGGCGATGGCGACGGGCCGCCGCCCGGTCACGGCGTCGTCGGGTTCCGACACCGGTACGGGGGGCGATCCGGACTCCGGTACGGGGATGGCTTCGGCGGCCGAGGCGGGCCCCGGCTCCGTGGGGGGCGGTGTGCCGTGCGGCGCGTCGGGGCCGGGTTCGGTCCGAGCCAGCGGCGTGGTGTCGGACAGGGCGTCCAGGAGCGGGCGGGTCAGCGGGTCCGAGTCCGGGTCGAGGGCCGGCGCCGAAGCCGCAGCCGGAACCGACACCGGGGCCACACCGAAGGCGGGGTCCGCCGCGTCACCCGGGGCCAGGTCGAGCACGAGGTCGAGGACGGCATCCGAGCCGGCCTCCGCCTCCGTACCCACACCGGAGCCGCCCCCAGCCTCCACGCCCGGAACCGATGCCGGACCGGCGCCCGGCCACACATCCGCACCCGCGTCCCGGCCGGCCTCCGCCTCCGTACCCACACCGGAGCCACCCCCAGCCTCCACGCCCGGAACCGATGCCGGACCGGCGCCCGGCCACACATCCGCACCCGCATCCCGGCCGGCCTCCGCCTCCGTACCCACACCGGAGCCACCCCCAGCCTCCACGCCCGGAACCGATGCCGGACCGGCGCCCGGCCACACATCCGCACCCGCGTCCCGGCCGGCCTCCGCCTCCGTACCCACACCGGAGCCACCCCCAGCCTCCACGCCCGGAACCGATGCCGGACCGGCGCCCGGCCACACATCCGCACCCGCATCCCGGCCGGCCTCCGCCTCCGTACCCACACCGGAGCCACCCCCAGCCTCCACGCCCGAAACCGATGCCGGACCGGCGCCCGGCCACACATCCGCACCCGCATCCCGGCCGGCCTCCGCCTCCGTACCCACACCGGAGCCACCCCCAGCCTCCACGCCCGAAACCGATGCCGGACCGGCGCCCGGCCACACATCCGCACCCGCGTCCCGGCCGGCCTCCGCCTCCGTACCCACACCGGAGCCACCCCCAGCCTCCACGCCCGAAACCGATGCCGGACCGGCGCCCGGCCACACATCCGCACCCGCGTCCCGGCCGGCCTCCGCCTCCGTACCCACACCGGAGCCACCCCCAGCCTCCACGCCCGGAACCGATGCCGGACCGGCGCCCGGCCACACATCCGCACCCGCGTCCCGGCCGGTCCTGGCGCCTCCGGCACCCTCCGTGTCGTCCACTCCGCCGCTCATCTGCTCCCGTTCCTTCCCGTCCTCCGGAATTCCGGAGCTGCCCGACACCCTGGATCGCATTCCCGCCTCCGTCATGTCCGTGTTCTCACGCGAAGAGTCGCCGCCAGGTCTCCGGGCCGGGGTAGCCCTCGGCCTCGGCGCCCCGCCAGCCCTGGGCGCGCTGGAAGGCCTCGACGTTGCGCCGGTCCGCCTCCGTCCACCGGGGTCCGGGGCCCGACGTGTAGTACCTGCCGTATCCCTTCTTCACCAACTGTCTGCCGAGCCTGTCGACATGGCTGTTGGACCGACCCGGCCGGAAATAGCTCCGGCCGGGGAAGGCCGGGGCCGCATGCGAACCGCTCCCCTGACTGCCGCCGCCCGTGCTTCCGCTTGCGCTCGCCGGGATGTCGCGGCCGGTCCCGTTCATCAGCAGGCGCCAGGTGTGCGGGCCGGGGACGCCGTCGGCCTCCTTGCCCTTCCAGCCCTGTGCCCTCTGGAACGCCCGGGTCGCACGCCGGTCGGCGTCGCCCCAGCCCGGCCCGGGTCCGACCCTGTAGAAGTGCCTTCCGCCGCGGTCCACGAGCATCCGCCCGAGCTGGGTGACGTACGTGTTGCTGACGCCCGCACCGAATTTCGTGGTGCCCGGGAACGCCGTCGCCGACCCGCTGCCTCCCGCTCCGGCTCCGCTGCCGTACTTGTTGGTTCCCGTGGTCAGGCCCTTGTAGCGGTACGGAAGGTATTTGCCGGAATTGGTCCAGTAGGCCATGGGCGTCGTCTGCTTGCGCGTGTGCGCAGGAGTCTGTTCGTAGGCCGTGTAATGGGTGTGCGTGTAGTCGGTCCAGCCCCCGAAGATTGTGACGTGCGAGCCCTTCGAGGGGTTGGCCGGGTTGTGGAAGAGCAGCATGTCGCCGGGCTGCAGCTCCGCGCGCGCGATCCGGGTCCCGTACTCGGCGAGGCTGCCGGTCCACTCGTTGCGCTTCAGTTTCCAGGCCATCGACACATAGCCGGAGCAGTCCTGCCGATACCCGTCGGACCAGTACTTCGCCATGTTGTACGGGACCTTCGCGCTCACCCACTTCTTGGCCCGGTTGATGATGTCCGCCCGGGTCACCTTGCTCAGTGCCGGTTTCGAACCGCCGGACGACGGCGGTCCCGGGCTCCCAGCACCGTTCAGCGAACCGGGCATACCCTGCGGATTGCCCACATCCGCATCGGCCGTACCCGAGCCCGGATCCGCCGTCTCGTCCGTCCGGGCGGACCCGGGCACAGGCCCGGTCACCGCGCTCACCGCGTGGGCGGCACCGGGCTTCAGCGGACCGGGCATGCCTTGCGGATTACCCACATCCGAATCGACCGGCCCCGGATCACCCGCATCGCCCGCATCATCCGCATCGCCCGGATCCGTCGTCCCATCCGTCGAGCCGGTCCTCAGCGGACCGGGCAGGCCCTGCGGATTACCCACATCCGAATCGACCGGCCCCGGATCACCCGCATCGCCCGCATCATCCGCATCGCCCGGATCCGTCGTCCCATCCGTCGAGCCGGTCCTCAGCGGACCGGGCAGGCCCTGCGGATTACCCACATCCGAATCGACCGGCCCCGGATCACCCGCATCGCCCGGATCCGTCGTCCCATCCGTCCAGCCGGCCCCGGGCGCGAGCCCGGTCACCGCGCTCACCGCCCCGGCCGCGCCGGTGCTCAGCACCACGCCGGCCGCCGTGGCCAGCACCAGCACGCGCCGTGCACCATGCGCAGCGGGGTGCCCTCCGTACCGCGTGGGCAGGGCACGCGCGGCGGCGCGCCGTTGCGCGGCGCACCCCGCACAGGTGCAGTCGATGGCGGGCACGTACTCCTCGAAGGCCGGCGCAGTCATGCGAATCCCCTCCGCACTCGTCAAGATCTTTGGGCACATCTGTACGGGCGTCAGTGTCTAACTCTCCCGACATATTGCATATTGACGGAAAAGCAGAAAAAACGACCACCCGACAGGCCGTGGTGGCGGGAAATGGTCAGGAGCACTCCGCTGCGTCGGGTAGAGTTCTCCAGGTCGACAGGCGCCGCTAGCTCAGTTGGTTAGAGCAGCTGACTCTTAATCAGCGGGTCCGGGGTTCGAGTCCCTGGCGGCGCACGCAGAGTCAAGGCCCCCTCACTTCACGTGAGGGGGCCTTGTTCGTATGCCCTCACCCCACCCGCGCCCGGCGGGCGACCCCGAGCCGTCTCCCGGGGGCCGAAAAGCTCCCCTCGTACACCAGTTCCGGTTTGCGTGTACCGCGGGATGGGGGGTATCCGCTCATGAACGGATGCCGAAGGGGCACCGGGCGACCGGAAGGGCGCCTTCCCTTGAGGGGAAGGCGTCCGCCAGAGAGGTCGTCCGCCGCGATCGAGGGGGATACGCGGCGGACGAGACGACCGACCGCGCAGCCAGCATGCGCGCAGGGGGATGACCCATGACGTCGACGCCGACAGGCGCCCGGCAGAACAACGACCCTTCCCGGACCACGCAGCTGCGGATACCCCCGCAGCCCAGGACCGCGGGCCGGGGCCTGCTGATCACCGCGGCGCCGATCTTCGGCTGGCGGTACACCGTCCACGCGGAGAAGAAGCAGCGGCGCGGCGGACCACCCTCGCAGGACAGCGCACCGGCTCCGCATCCGGCGCATGCCCCGCAGGAAAAACCGCACTGGGTGTCCGACGACCAGACCGTGCAGATCGCCCTGGGGGGACGTAACCAATGACGTACCGTCCTGGCTGCCGTACCCGCCGCATGGCGATCAGTACGGCGGTGGTACTGGCGCTCGCGGGGGCGAACGGGCCGTGGCTGTACCGCGTCAGCAGCGAGCGCTACCACGAGTACAAGATCAACAAGCCGGAGTACAAGGCCGCCAACGGCCACTGGGACTTCCTCGACGTCCCGTCCGAGTTCCGGATCAATACGATCCATGCCGCGCTGCTGCACACCGGCAAGGTGCTGCTCGTCGCGGGCTCCGGCAGCAACCAGAAGAACTTCGGCGCGAAGAGCTTCCGGTCCGTGCTGTGGGCCCCGGGGACCGGCACGTTCACGAACATACCCACGCCCAAGGACATGTTCTGCTCCGGTCACACCCAGCTGCCGGACGGCCGGCTGCTGATAGCCGGCGAATCCGGAAGTTCCCCACCTACCCGGCGGTCTTCCTGACAACGAGGCTAATTGCCCTGATATGCAAGCATCTTGACTCGGTGAACGCTCGCAAAGGCAGGCCGTGTGGTGCGCCACGGGCCGGTAGCGTGGTGCCTCGCAACGCAACGCCCCAGTAGTGGACTTGACAGGTCCAGGGCCGCTGACCTGCAGTTATGTCAGCGCCTAGTGACACGCCCCGTCGCCATGCCGCCGCGCATTCCCGCAGATCAGACCCCCTTTTCGTGGACTAGGGCTGCCTCGCTTCTGTGGAACCCCGGCGTCAGGGGTTCAGTCAAGGGATGCCGGTCGTCTCCCGTTCCATAAAGGTTCAACCAGCTGTCTGTGCCTGCGTCGTGTGCCGTCTCTACGGTCCTTGAAGGTTTCAAAGGAAGGGACTCATGGACGCTCTCGCCGCAGTCCGGGCTTGCGGGATCACCAAGTGCTTTGGCGACGTCGTCGCACTCGACGGCATCGATCTGGATGTGGCGCAGGGCCAGATCCACGGCTTGGTCGGACCGAACGGCGCTGGCAAGACGACATTGCTCGGCCTCCTGCTGGGCCTGGCCGTCGCCGACAGCGGCCGCCTCGAGATTCTGGGTACGCCGGTCGGGCGGGCGCTCGCCGTTCCCGACGGTGTTGCCGGCTTCGTGGACGGGCCTGGTCTCTACCCCTCGCTCACCGCCAGGCAGAACCTCGCCGCGCTGGCCGCTCTTCGTGGCTACGACGCGCGGACAGCGGGGATCGACGACGTGCTCGACCAGGTCGGGCTCACCGATGTCGCCGACGACCGGGCCCGCGGCTTCTCCCTCGGCATGCGTCAGCGGCTCGGGCTCGCCGCCGCCCTGCTCACCAAGCCCCGGCTGCTCGTGCTCGACGAACCTTCCAACGGCCTCGACCCGGCCGGCAAAAAGAACGTCCACGGTGTCCTGACCCGGCTTGCGACGGACGGAACCAGCGTCGTGCTCTCGAGCCACCGCATGGACGACCTCGAAGCGCTGTGCTCCGAGGTCACCATCGTCGCCACCGGACGGGTCGTCTTCTCCGGCCCGTTGAGCAAGCTGGCCGCCGAGGACCGTGAACTCGACTACCGGCTGCTCACCTCCGACCCGCAGGCCGCCCGCGGGCTGGCTGCCGACACGGCCGGGATCCGGGTCGTCGACGACGCCGGGGCACGGCACGACGCCGAGGTGCTCGTCGTGCGCGCGCGGGTGCCCGCCCTCGACGAACTGGTGGTGAGGCTCGTGCACGCGGGCATCGCGGTGCGCGAGCTCGCACCCGTGGTGTCGCCGCTCGAAGCCGCGTTCCTCGCCCTCACCGAGCAGCAGGAGGCCGGCCGATGACCGCGACCATCGCCGACAACAACCTTGGCAGTGCCCGCCGCGTCTCGGTTTCGCGCGCCTACCGCTTCGAACTGGTCAAGCTGGTCTCGCAATGGCGGATCCGCTTGCTGGTCCTCGCCTGCTGGATCGCGCCGGCGCTCTTCGTCGCCGCGGTGAGCCAGCAGAGCACGCTGCCCACCGACACCCTCTTCGGTCGCTGGATGCACGCCACGGGGTGGGCCGGACCGCTGGTGACGCTCGGTTTCGCGGGCTCCTGGGCGCTCCCGCTGCTGACTTCGGTGGTGGCCGGCGACATGTTCGCCTCCGAGGACCGGCTCGGCACCTGGCGCCACCTGCTCGTGGCGGTCCGGTCGCCTCGACGGATCTTCGCAGCGAAGGCGCTGGCCAGCCTCACCGTCATCCTGCTGCTCGTGGCCGGGCTGGCCTGTTCCAGCGCGGCCGGCGGGGTCGTGGCGGTCGGCAACCAGCCGCTGGTCGGCCTCGACGGCCACCTGCTGACGCCGGCGGACGCCGCCGGTAAGGTCCTGCTCGCCTGGGTCTGCGTGCTCGCCCCGACCCTGGCCCTCGCCGCGATCGGACTCCTCGGGTCGGTCGCGCTGGGGCGGTCCCCGATGGGACTGCTGCTGCCCGCGCTTGTCGCGCTCGCGATGCAGCTCGCCCAGATGCTGCCGCTGCCCGTCGCCGTGCGCCTCGCCCTGCCCGGCTACGCCTTCATCTCCTGGAACGGTCTGTTCACCAGCCCGGCACAGCTCGGCCCGCTCCTGATCGCCATCGCGGTCAGCCTGGTGTGGGCCGTGCTCGCGACCGCGCTGGCCTACCTGCTTTTCCTGCGGCGCGACTTCACCAACCTGGCCTACGACGGCTCCGGGCGCCGCGCGGTCACCACCGGACTCCTGCCGCTGGTCGGACTGACCGCCCTCACGGTCACGGTGGTCGCCGTTGCGACCCCGTCGATGAGTTCCGGAATCGAGCAGGACAAGGTGCAGCGGTCGGTCGCCACGGCATTCGCCCACCTCTACCGCATACAGACCCAGCAGCTCAACCGCCCCGCCGTCACCGAGGCGCAGCTGCGGGTCACGGCGGCGTGCAACAAGGGCGGCGGCCAGGTCGCCCCCCAGGGGCCGGGCAACGACTGGCGTTGCGTCGTCACCTGGCATCTCCCCGGCGTCGAGGCCGCAGGGACGGCCATCTACCAGCTCGACGTCGCCTCAGACGGGCGGTTCGTGGCCGATGGCGACGGACCGAAGGAAGTGAACGGCTACTTCCTGGTGCGGACCCCGACCGGGGACGCACCGAACCCGCTTTGGCAGTTCGACGGCAACGTCGAACTGCTGGACACCACCCCGAAGGGATAGTTCCATGCAGGTAACACGGCAGCGTCGGATCAACGAGAAGGCGCAGATCAGCCTTTTCGGTAGGCGCGTCGGCCGCCGGACCACTCTGGTAACGGCGGGCATCGCTGTGGCCCTCGCCGTCACGGGCACCGCTGTTGCCCAGACGCACCAGTTCGGCACCGACCAGGTCGGCCAGGTCACCGCTGACGGCCAGGTCGTCTCCGCCAACCAGTACATCGCCCCGTACGGCAGCCGCACCGTCATCAACGACGGCAAGATCATGTCGTCCTCAGTCAGCCCGGACGGCACCCACCTCGCGGCCTCGGTCACCGACGGTGGGATGGCGCTGGTCGTCATGGACCTCAAGACCGGGCAGGTGAAGCAGCGCGTCGGTAACTCGGCATCGGCGGACCTGCGCATCAAGAGCAACGCCGTCGGCCAGGAGGGCCCGACGTACTCGCCCGATGGTTCGCAGCTGTGGTTGGGCCAGAGCGACGGCTACACCAAGTTCACCGTGAACCCGGACGGCACGCTCTCCAACCCGGCGACCATCTCGATCCCGGCCGACGGCTCCAAGCGCGCGCTGGTGGGTGCGGCGGTGTTCTCGGCCGACGGCTCCACCGTGTACTCCGCGGTCAACGGCCAGAACCGGGTGGTCGCCGTCGACGCGGCGACCGGGACCATCAAGCAGAGCTGGACCGTGGGCAACGCCCCCCGTGGCATCGCCATGGTCGGCAACAAGCTCTACGTCAGCAACGAGGGCGGGCGTCCGGCCAAGGCCGGCGACACCACGATCAACTCCTACGGCACCCAGGTGCCGGCCGACCCGGACACCGGTGCCACCACCACCGGCACGGTCAGCGTCATCAACCTGGCGGACCCGTCCGCCGCCGCCGGGAGCATCGACGTCGGTCTGCACCCGACCGCGGTGTACGCCAAGAACGGGGCGGTGTTCGTCACCAACACCGCCGACGACAACGTGTCGGTCATCAACACCGCCAACGACAAGGTCGTGCAGACCATCGCCACCCAGCCGTGGCCGCAGGCGTCGGTCGGCTACGAGCCCAACGCGGTGACGCTCACCGACGACGGTCACCTGCTGGTGACGCTCGGCCGCGCCAACGCGGTCGCCGTCTACCGGTACACCTCCCCGCAGGAGCCGGCCGGCTACGTCGGCCTGCTCCCGACGGACTACTTCCCCGCGGAGATCACCACCGTGGGCAAGAACGTGGTCGTCTCCAACACCCGTGGTATCGACGCCCGCCGCCCCAGAAACGGGGGCGGGCACAGCACCCACGACACGACGTCGAGCCTGACGCAGTTCACACTGCCGGACGACAGCGTCATCAAGTCCGAGACCGGCAAGGTCTTCACGCAGAACGGCTGGCACGGCGGCGGGGTCACCCAGGGCACAGGTGACAACAAGCCGGTGCCGGTCCCGGTGAAGCTCGGCGACCCTTCGACGATCAAGCACGTCTTCCTGATCGTCAAGGAGAACCGGACCTACGACCAGGTCTTCGGTGACATGCCGCAGGGCAACGGCGACCCGTCGCTCACGCAGTTCGGCGAGAACGTGACGCCGAACCAGCATGCGCTGGCTCGGCAGTTCGGGCTGTACGACAACACGTACGCCATCGGCACGAACTCCGCCGAGGGTCACAACTGGCTGATGCAGGCCGACAACCCGGAGTACTCCGAGTCCTCGGCCGGTGAGTACGTGCGCAGCTACGCCACCGAAGACGACGCCCTCGGCCACCAGAAGACCGGCTTCATCTGGACCGGTGCGCAGGCGGCGGGCAAGACCGTGCGGGACTTCGGCGAGTTCCATTCGGTCTTTAGAAAGCCGTCCGGCGCGAGCTGGCAGAACCTGTACTGCGACGCCAAGAACATGGACGCGACCGGGCAGAAGACCGCCTACCCCATAGAAACGGGCTCGCCGATCCCGTCGCTCAACAAGGTGTCGGTGCCCGGCTTCCCGGCGGTCGACCGCAGCGTCCCGGACGTCTACAGGTACCAGATCTGGAAGCAGGACTTCGAGAAGAACGGTCCGGCGAACCTGAACATGCTCACGTTCCCCAACAACCACACCGGTGGTCCGCCGAACGGGCCCGCTCAGGTCGCGGACAACGACCTCGCGGTCGGCAAGGTGGTCGACGAGATCTCGCACAGCAAGTATTGGAAGGACTCGGCGATCTTCGTCGTCGAGGACGACTCCCAGGCCGGCCTCGACCACGTCGACGGCCACCGTTCCCCGATCCAGATCATCAGCCCCTGGGCGCAGCACGGCAAGGTCGACAGCCGCTACTACTCGCAGATCACGATGATGCGGACCATCGAGCAGATCCTCGGGATCCACCCGATGAACCAGAAGGACAGCGCGGCCAGCCCGATGCGTGGGGCGTTCACCCAGAACGCGGACGTCACGCCGTTCACCGCGCTGCCCAACCGAGTCTCGCTGACCGCGGGTCTGGCGACCCCGCCTTCCTGCGGCGAGGACACCCCCGCGCCGCAGAACCCGAACGCCGCGGCCGTACCGTCGGCGAAGGTGCCGGCGGACAAGCAGCAGGTGGCGGCGCAGTGGGACGAGTGGAAGTCGCACCAGCGGATGACCGGGCCCAACGCCCTGCTCGACTTCGCGAACCCCGCTCAGATGAACCACTTCACCTGGTACGAGACGCACGGGTGGAGCAAGCCGTACCCCGGCGAGAAGAAGATCTTCGCGCCGAAGGACGTGCCGGGTGCCTACATCCCGTCGGCGGAGTCCGACGGCTGACATAGGCTGATCACGAAAAGGAGCCCCTGGCCGGCGTCACCGCCGGCCAGGGGCCTCTCCTGTGCGGGCAGTTGGGCACCCTACAGCGACGCGCAGTGGCCCGTACGCCCCCTTTGCCTCCCGCGTCGGCGCCGGGCTTCTCCCGCAGCCCGCGCACCGCGGTCGAGGACCGGCCCGGTCGGCGCCCCGGGGGGAAAGCGGGCGGGCGGCCAGGCGAGGTGTACCTCATCCACCGGACGGCCCGCTACGCGGACTTGCCCGCGGACGGCTTCTCGTCGGTCAGGTACGCCGAGACGACCACATTGGCGTTGTACTCGTGCAACGCGCGGTCGAACGTGCCGCCGCAGGTGATCAGCCGCAGCTCCGCCCGGCCGTCCTTGCGGGGCCCGTAGGCCTTGTGGGCGTCGAAGTGTTCCCGGGTGAAGACCTGCACGTCGTCGATGGTGAATTCGGCGACCGAGCCGTCCGTCCGGACGACCCGGATCTTCGCCCCGGGGCGGGCCGCGCTCAGCCCGTAGAAGACGGCCGGCTTGGTCTCGGTGTCGACGTGGCCGACGAGGAGCGCGGCGCCCGCAGCGCCGGGTCGGGTGCCGCTGCCGTACCAGCCGACGGTCTGCGGTTTCGCGAAGGGCGGCGGGTCGATCGCCCCCGCCTTGTCCAGTCCGCGGGCGACGACGGGGGCCCGGACTCCTATCGAGGGGATCTCGACCCGTTCCGGCGCCGCGCCCTCGATCGGGGCGTGCGCCGCGGGCAGCGGTACGCCGTGGGGGCGCCCGACCGCCGCGATGTCGCCGGTGGTCGGGGCGGAGCTGGCGCCGGAGCCGTCGGCGATGCCACGGCCCCACAAGCACAAACCCAGGAGCAGGATGGCCCAGGCCACTCCGGTGAGCAGTCGGCCAGTTCCTGCCTGGCGGTCCGAGGCGGACATCTCGTTCAGTCCGCGGCCGGGCGGCGGCGACGGCGGGCGCTGCGGAGGGCTACGGCGACGGACGCGAGGGCGGCCAGGGCCAGCCCGAGCACGGCGTGCGCGGTGCCGGGGCCGTCCTGCTCGGCCGGCTGTTCGGTGAGCACTGCGGTGCCTCCGCCACCGGCCCGGACCGGGGCGATCGGGGCGAGCGGTTCGGAACGGTCGCCCGCGACGACGGTGACGGTGCTGGACACCCTGGTGTCCTTGTCGCCGTCACAGGTCACCGTGATGTCGTACGCGCCGGGCGCGGCGTCGGAGCGAATCCTGGCCCGGGTCAAGAGCCCGCCGCGGTCGTCGGCCGTGAAGCGCGCGTCGGAGGCGAAGGCGTCGGAGATCCCTTTGGCCTCCTTGCCCTTGCAGCCGTCGACCTGCAGGTCCACGTCATCGCCGGGGGCGAGGGAGGACGGGGTCACCGAGAGGGTGGCTTGGGACTTCGAGTCCTTCCCGGAGCCGGAGCCGGAGTCGGAGCCGGAGTCGGCCAGTGCGGCGGGAGCGGGTATCAGGGTCGCCGCGATCACCGCGGCCCCACAGAACGTGAGGGGTATGGAACGCATCGTGAACCTCCTTATGGAAGGTTCACGCGTCCGGCGGCTTTTCGCATCCGCAGGGGTGAGGGATTGGGCCGTGCGGGTTCCGGATCCGGCCCGATCCGAAAAGGCAGGCCCTGGGCAGAGCCGGGAACGAGGGGGGTGCGGGGAAGGCGCGCAGGCGGCCTGCGCATCATCAGCGGGTCATCCGCCAGCGCGAAGACGTGCACGACTTGGCTCAGCTCAAACGCGTGAACGTGCACCGCATCTATGAGGACAACAACACCTCCGAGATCCGCCGCCTGGCGGCGTTGAGCCTCGGCGCCCTGGTCGAGCCGCATCGCGCACCGCGTCGTAAACCACTGGTCGATCGCATCATCCCGGAGGGAAGCTGTGCCCCATGACGACAACCTTGATCACCGGGGCCAACAAGGGCCTCGGCCACGAGACCGCCCGCCGCCTGATCGCCGCGGGCCACACCGTCTACCTGGGAGCGCGCAACATCGGACGGGGCGCGGCGGCCGCGGCCGAGCTCGGCGCCCGGTTCGTGCAACTCGATGTCACCGACGATGCGTCGGTCGCCGCCGCGGTGGCCACCATTGAGGCCGACGGCGGCCTGGACGTCTTGGTCAACAACGCCGGAATCGAGGTGCGGTCACCGGGAGGCGACATCATCGGCGCCGCGGAGCTGACCGCCGACGTGATGCGGGAAGTGTTCGAGACCAACGTCTTCGGCCTGGTCCGGGTGACTCACGCCTTCCTGCCACTGCTGGAACGCTCCGCCGCCCCGGTCGTGGTCAATGTCAGCAGCAGCCTGGCCTCGCTGGCTCAGGCCGGCAACGGGTACCCGGGAGTCGCCTACCCGACTTCCAAGACCGCGGTCAACATGCTCACCGTGCAGTTCGCCAAGGCGTTTCCGCAGATGCGGATCAACGCCGTGGAGCCCGGCTACACCGCGACGGACCTGAACCGGCACGAGGGCAAGCAGACCGTTGAGCAGGGCGCCGAGATTATCGTTCGGATGGCTCAGCTGGGGCCGGACGGCCCGACCGGCGGCTACTTCGACGCGGCGGGCCCTCTGCCCTGGTAGGCGACGAGGTTTACGACGCGGTCCGCGATGCTGCTCGACCAGGGCCGTGACGTGACAACGGCCGCGCAGGTTCTTCGAGTGTGACCAAGAAGTGAGCCCGTGCGGCCTTGACCCATCCTGCCTTCTGCGGCGTCCCGCACGCACATCTCGGCGATTTGATCGAAGAGTTAGCAGACTCCTGGCTGGTTCGGCAGGAGTCAGCGCTCCCCACCACGCCGCTCATCGACGCCGCCCCCAATTGCCGGTCGGTCTTAATCAACTTCGCGCAGTCCTTACATGGAGCGCGGGCTATGTAGAGCGCGCCCCCTGGAAGTCCTGCCAACTCGCGTGTAGGAAACAGCTGCCCTCGGCGTGCGTCTGAAGGCAGTCCATAACCCGTTCCCGGACGGGACTTCAGACGCACACCGTTCGCGGCTCCTCGTCGTCCTCGTGCTCCTCGAACACGGGCCGTCCTCGACGACTCTCTTCGACGTTTCCGCCGTGGTCCCCGTCCGGGCTACGAGACGTTCAGGCCCTGAATGCGATGAGTGAATAGCATGGTCACCCCGTGAGTCCTCGCATGGCAGGAGCCGCACCCATGACAGATCAGAAGCCCATCGAATCGTGGCTCACCGACATGGACGGGGTGCTGATGCACGAAGGCGTGCCGATCCCCGGCGCGGATGCCTTTATCAAGAAGCTCCGCGATTCGGGCAAGCCGTTCCTCGTCCTGACGAACAACTCGATCTACACGGCCCGAGACCTACAGGTACGGCTCAACCGGATCGGTCTCGAAGTACCGGTCGAGAACATCTGGACCTCGGCACTGGCCACCGCCAAGTTCTTGGACAACCAGCACCCTGGCGGCACTGCCTACGTGATTGGCGAGGCGGGGCTGACCACCGCCATGCACGAAGCCGGGTACGTGCTGACTGATGCCGAGCCTGATTTCGTGATCTTGGGCGAGACGCGCACTTACTCGTTCGAGGCGCTGACGAAGGCCATCCGACTGATCAACAACGGCGCCCGCTTCATTGCCACCAACCCCGACAACACCGGGCCCTCACCCGAGGGGGCATTGCCCGCCACCGGTTCTGTCGCCGCGTTGATCACGAAGGCGACCGGCAAGGAGCCGTACTTCGTCGGCAAGCCCAACCCGCTGATGATGCGGAGCGCGCTGAACACGATCGGTGCGCACTCCGAGACCTCCGCCATGATCGGCGACCGGATGGACACCGACGTGTTGGCCGGGCTGGAGGCCGGGATGGAAACCTTCCTGGTGCTCACCGGGCTGACGACCAGGGGTGAGATCGACCGCTACCCGTACCGGCCGACCAGGGTCGTGGACTCGATCGCGGACCTCGTCGACCTCGTCTGAGTGGTGGCCTGGCACTCCGCCCCGCAGCGGAGTGCCAGGCAGCCGAAGTAAGGCGTTCGGAGGCCCAAAAACCGGCGTTTCCGCAGTTCAGGGCCAAACAGGTAAGTACCAGGAACGGCAGCCCGGACGCCGCGTGCGGGGACGCCGGCGGCACCGCGTTGTGCAGCGCCGACGTCACCGATTTTAGAGGTACGGGCAGGCCGGCGGTCCCGTACCTGATCCGGACCAATCCGGCCCCCCACCGGGCATGCGCTCAACTCCCCGCTTTCGGCGAGGAGTTAAGCTTCTGTCCAGACCCGTTATCTTTCCGATGCGGATCACCGGTCGTCCATACCGGTGCGATGACCCGCCGAGCAGGGGTTCAGCTGCCGGTGGCGGTCTTCCAGGCGTCGACGTAGTCGTCCAGGTGAGTGCCGATGTCCGACCAGTCCGGCTCGAAGACCTCCACGCCGTCCATCAGCCCGGTCAGCGCGGTCGCGTTGGCGTCCGTGGCCTCGATGTCCTTACGGGCGCAGAAGCCGCCGCCGACCTCGCTGACGTCCTTCTGTGCCTGCTCGGAGAGCATGAAGTCGAGCAGCTTCTTGCCGTTGGCGCCGTGCGGGGCCTTGTCGACCAGTCCGGCCGCGTACGGCAGGGCGAAGGTGGTGGGCTTGGAGCCGGCCTTGGCGGGGAACCAGATGCCGAGGTTCGGCATGTCCTTGGACTGGGCGTAGTTCATCTGGACGTCACCGTTGGCGACGAGGAGTTCGCCCTTGTCCACCTTGGGGGCGAGCTTGCCGGTGGAGGCGGACGGGCCGACGTTGTTGGCCTGGAGCTTCTTCAGGTACTCCATCGCCGGCTCCTTGCCGCCGAAGTCGTGCATGGCCTTGATGAGGACGGCCGTGCCGTCACCGGCGACTCCGGGGGTGGAGTACTGGACCTTCTCCTTGTACGTCCCGTCGAGGAGCTCCTCCCAGGTGGCGGGCGCGGTATTCAGCTCCTTCTTGTTGTAAACGAACCCGAAGTAGTTGTTGACGACCGAGGTCCACTTTCCGTCGGATGCCTTGTCGGCGCCGTCGACCTGGTCGGAGCCGGCCGGTTCGTACGCCGCCAGGAGGCCCTTGGAGTCGGCCTGCTGGATGAACGGCGGAAGGGTGACGAGGACGTCGGCCTGGGTGTTGGACTTCTCGCGGACGGCGCGCTGCACCATCTCGCCGGAACCGCCCTCCACGTACTTGACCTTGATGCCGGTCTTCGCCTCGAAGTCCTTGAAGACCTTGTCGTACCAGCCGTCGCCGTTCTCGCCCTTGAGCCCGTCGGCGCTGTAGACGGTGACGACCTTCTCGTCGGAGGCGGCGGAGGACCCGCCGCAGGCGGAGAGGGTGGCGGCGAGGGCGAGGCAGCCGGTGACGGCGGCTGTCGGCTTGAGGAGGTTCTTGCGCATGGGTGTCGTATCTCCTGGAAGGTGAGTAAGTGCGGGGGTGTCAGCGGTACGAGGCCCTGGTGCGGATGCGGGCGACGCCGAGGAGCACGAGCAGCGTCGTCCCCATGAGGACCACCGCGACAGCGGCACCGGTGAAGAGCGAGCCGCGGTCGGTCGCCGCGAAGATCTGCACCGGAAGGGGTGTCCAGTCGGGCGGGTAGAGCATCATCGTGGCGCTCAACTCGCCCATGGACAGGGCGAAGCAGAGCCCTGCGGCCGCGGTGAGGGCGGGCAGCAGGAGCGGCAGTCTGATCCGCCACAGGACGTAGGACGGGCGGGCGCCGAGACTGGCCGCCGCCTGTTCGTACATTGGGTCAAGACGCACTATTGCGGCTGAAACCGACTGATAGGCAAACGCTGTGACAAGAATGGTGTGCGCCAGGATCACGATCCAGCGCGTTCCGTTGAGCAGCATCGGCGGCTTGCTGAACGCGACGAGCACGGCGAGACCGACGACGACGGACGGCACGGCGACCGGCAGCATGAACAGCCCGTCCAGGAACCGGCGTCCGCGCCTTCGCAGCGAGGCGGCGGCGAGCGCGGCCCAGGTGCCCACGGTGAGGGCGAGCAGGCTGGCGCTGACGGCGGTGATCAGGCTGGTGGTGAGGGCCTGGAGCGAGTCGCCGCTGGTGGCGGCCTTGTAGTGCTCGGTGGTCGGCCCCGATGGGAAGGCGCCGGACCAGTTGGTGGTGAACGACGCGACGACGATCACCAGGAGCGGCACCGCGAACAGCGGGACGAAGAGCAGGAAGAACACGGCCCAGGTGGCCCACTTCCCGGTACGGCTATGCACCAACACGGCGACTCACCATCCGATACAGGCTGTAGAGACCGACGGAGATCGCGATGTTGACGACGGCGACGACGCAGGCGGCCGGGTAGTCGGACTCCAGGATCGCTTTGCCGTAGACCAGCATCGGCAGGGTCGTGACGCCCTTCGCGCCGGTGAACAGCACGATGCCGAACTCGTTGAGGCACATCACGAGGACGAGGGAGCCGCCCGCGGCGAGCGCCGGGAGCGCCTCCGGGAGGATCACCTGCCGCACGATCCGGGCCGGCCTCGCGCCCAGGGAGGACGCCACCTCCAGTTGTGCGGTGTCGAGCTGGGAGAACGCGGCGAGCAGCGGCCGCATCACGAACGGGGTGAAGTACGTGATTTCGGCGAGGAGGACACCCCACGGGGTGGTGAGGAAGTGGAAGGGCCCGTCCGCCGCCCCGGTGACATCCGTCCAGACGCCGTTGGCCATGCCGACGGTGCCGTAGATGAACAGCAGGGCGAGCGTGATCAGGAAGGACGGGAAGGAGAGGAAGACGTCGATGAACCTGGCGACCGCCCGGCCGCCGGGAAACGGCACGAAGGCGATCACCAGCGCGAGGACGAAGCCCAGCACCAGACAGCCGACCGTCGAGCCGACGGCGAGCCAGACGGTGGTGGTCAGTGCCGAGCGGAACGACGCGGAGTCAAAGACGTCGCCGTACGGGGCGAGCGAGGTGCCGCCCCCGTCCGGGCTGACGGACTGCTGGACGACGAGGGCCAACGGGTAGAGGAAGACGAGGGCGAGGACGGCGACGGGCGGGAGTGCCCAGACGAGATTGCTCAAGCCCGTCGAGGGGGTCCCTCCCATGCCCTTAGGGCTATGGGGGAGATTGAGGACAAGGCGGCTGCCGGACGCACCCGAGGACACGTCTTCGGCCACGGCGCTAGCCATGAACCCCTCCCGCGAAGCCGGCGCCCGCCGGCAGCAGCACCGCGTCCTCGGCGGCGAAGTGCAGGGTGACCTTGTCGCCGAGCACCGGGGTCTCGCGCAGCTCGCGCAGGTCGGCCTTGATCCGGTGGCCGTGGATGTCGACGTAGAGCCGGTGGGTGGCGCCGCGCCACTGGACCTCGGCGAGAGTGCCGGTCAGCGCGTTGGGGCCGTCACCGAGTCCGACCAGGTGGGGCCGGACGCAGAGGGTTGCGGTGACGCCACCCGCCACCTCGCCGGTCGGTACGGCGAGTGCGTGCCCGGCGAAGTCCACGGCGCCGGTGGTGCCTGCGACGGTGACCGGCAGCAGGTTGGCATTGCCGACGAACGACGCGGTGAACTCCGTACGCGGACGGCGGTACAGCTCCTGCGGGGTGCCGCAGTCCTGGAGCCGCGCCTTGTCCATGACCGCGATCCGGTCGGCGAGGGTCAGCGCCTCGACCTGGTCGTGCGTGACGTACAGGATGGAGACGTCCGGCAACTCCCGGTGCAGCCGCGCCAGTTCGGCGAGCATCCCGGAGCGCAGCTGGGCGTCGAGCGCGGAGAGCGGTTCGTCGAGCAGCAGCACGCCGGGGCGGATGGCGAGCGCGCGGGCGATGGCGACGCGCTGCTGCTGTCCGCCGGAGAGCTCGCGCGGGTAGCGCGTGGCGTACGCGGCCATGCCGACGAGTTCGAGGGCTTCGGCGACCCGCTCGGGGATCTCCGCCTTCGCGACCTTGCGGGCCTTGAGGCCGAAGGCGACGTTGTCCCGGACCCGCATGTGCGGGAACAGGGCGTACTGCTGGACGACCATGCCGATGCCGCGCTTGTGCGGCGGCAGGTCGGTGACGTCCCGGTCGCCGAGCCGGACCCGCCCGGAGACGGGCTGGACGAAGCCGGCGACGGCGCGCAGGGCCGTGGTCTTGCCGGACCCGGAGGGCCCGAGCAGGGCCATGACCTCGCCGGGTTCCACTGTCAGGTCGAGCCGGTCGAGGACGATGTTCCCGCCGTACGCGACGCTGACCTGGTCGAACCGGATGCCGCTGCCCTGGGTGGCCCCGCCGGTCATGCTTCCGCCCGGGCGATGAGGTCCGGCAGCTCGGCGACCGAGCCGAGTACGTGCGTGGCGCCGTTGCGCCGCAGCTGTTCCTTGTCGTGTGCGCCGGTCAGCACGCCGGCGACGATCCCGGCGCCGGAGCGTACGCCACTGAGCATGTCGTACGAGGTGTCCCCCGCGACAACGATCTGCTGGACGCCGTCCACGGCCCCGGTGCGCAGGAACGCGGCGAGGACCATGTCCGGGTAGGGGCGGCCGCGGCCGCCCGCGTCGGCCGGGCAGAGGGTCAGGGCGACCAGGTCCTGCCAGCCGAGCGCGGTGAGGATCGCGTCCTGGGTGGCGCGGGCGAAACCGGTGGACAGGACCACGGTCCGCCCTTCGCCCGTGAGCCGCTCGATGGCTGCGCGGGCACCCGGGACCGGCGCGATGCGGCCGCCGTCGACCAGCTCCCCGTAGGCCTCCTCGAAGGCGAGGTTGGCCCGCTGGGCCTTGCTCTCGTCGCCGAAGAGGTGCCGGAAGACGGAGATCTTGGACTCGCCCATGGTGGCGCGCACGTGGGCGAGCTTCTCGGCGTGGTCGGCGGAGCCGGGCGCCACGCCGAGGCGCCGGGCGGCGGCGCCGAAGGCCTGCTCGACGAGACCGCCGTCGGCGACGGTGGTCCCGGCCATGTCGAGGACGACGAGATTCAGCTTGTCGGTGTTGCTCAACTTCTTCACCAGTCCAGTTCGTTGGCGGTCGTTTCGGCGATGGCGGGCGAGCAGGTCATACCGCGGCCGCCCGGCCCGGTGATCAGCCAGACGCCGTCCCGCACCTGCTGGCGGTGGACGACCCGGCTGGTGTCGGTGCACTGGGCGTAGACCCCGGCCCAGCGGTGACGGATCCTCGGCAGCGGGCGGCCGAGGAAGGACTCGACGACCCGGGTGAGGTGCTCGTACGGCTCCTCGACGACGTCGAACGCGAACGGGTGCTCGTACTCGTGGGTGTCGCCGATGGTCAGTCCGCCGTCCCGGCGCTGCACCATCAGCAGCTGCATCCTGTGCTCGGCCGCGGTCGGCGCCTGGGCCTGGCCGGCGTTGAGGGCGTCGAGCGCCTCGCTCCGGTACGCCGGGTAGTAGCGGAAACTGTCGGCGTCGGCGACGGACGTGGTGAGCGTTTCGCCGAGCGGCTCGGTCTGCATCATCTGGAGGCGGACGCGGCGCACGGGCAGCTCGGGTCCGGCCAGCTCGCGGACGAGGCCGCCGAGCCAGGCGCCGGTGCAGAGGATGACGGCGTCACCGGTGTGCACGTCGCCGTGGTCGTCGCGGACGGCGGCGGTACCGACGACCTCTCGGACCTCGCGGCCGCCGAGGAACGTGTACCGGCCGGACGCCACCAGCTCCTGCTTCAGCGCCAGTTGCGCCGTGCGCGGCTCGACGGCGGCGTCCCGCTCGCACCACAGGGCGGCGACGAAGTCACCGCGGAGCGCGGGGTTGATCGCGCGGGCCTCGCCGGCCGTCAGCAGTTTGTAGCCGCGGGCCGCGGCGTCGGGGCGGGCGACGGCCGCCTCGGCGACGGCGATCTCCAGCTCGGTGCGGAGCGGGGTCAGCGAACCGCAGGGCCGGAAGCCCAGGCCGGGTACCCGCTCCCCGATGCCCTCCCACAGTTCGCGGGCGCGCAGCGCGGTCTCCAGCTCTTCACCGCCGGCCCGGCCGCTGACCCATATCTGTCCGAAATTGCGGAGCGATGCTCCGCGTGCCTCGCTCTCGCGCTCGATCTGTACGACCTCGTGGCCGCGGTTCACTGCGTGCCAGGCGTGCATGGTTCCCACCACGCCGGCTCCTACGACGATGACTCTCACGACGGCAACGCTCCTGGCGGCGCATGGCTCGCACGGATCGGTAGGGCAACGGGAGGGTGAACCGGGGCCCAAAGTTGGCCTAGACCCGTTACATTTCCGTTATCGCTGTGCGCCGATTGCCGCGTCGTGTCGCTCAGCCCTGGCGGCCCAGGTGTGCGGTGAAGGAGAACCGGTCGCCGCGGAAGAGCGTGCGCACCCGCTCCAGCGGCTGCCCGCTCGCGTCCCGCGAGACGCGGTGGAGCAGCAGCATGGGCAGGGCGGGCGGCGTACCGATCAGCAGCGCCTCGCGCGGGGTGGCGAGCACGGTCTCGATCCGCTCGTCCGCGTCGCCGAAAGTGATCCCGAGCCGGTCGTGGAGGTGGGCGTAGAAGGAGGAGTCGGGGTCGAACTCCGTGTCCAGGTCCGGCACGCGGGCGACGGAAACGTATGTGCTCTCCAGGCCGACCCGGTCGTCGTCGGCGAGGAGCACACGCTCCAGGTGCCAGATCGGTTCGCCCCGCTCGACGCCGGTCTCGGCGGCGAGTGCGGCGGGACAGGGGAACTGCTCCAGGCCGATGAGGTGACGGCCCGGTGTCCGCCCCTGACGGCGTACGCCCTCCGTGTAGCTCGCGAGGGAGAGCGGCTGCTCCAGCTTGGGCCCCGCGACGACGGTGCCACGGCCCTGACGGGCGAGGCGGCCCTCCAGCAGGAGCTCACGCAGCGCCTGCCGCACGGTCTCGCGCGACACCTCGTAACGGACCGCGAGATCACGCTCGGTGGGCAGCATGCCGCCCTCACCCAACTCCTCTATGAGGACGGAGACATGGGCCTTCACGGCGTAGTACTTGGGGATACGGCCGTGCTCCGGGATGCCGGATCGGATCGGTGCGCCAGGTGCCTGGTCGTGCAGGTAGTCCACCTCTCGATCCTGGCAGACGGACATGAACGACGGTGAACGTTTCGGGGCCCGCAGGTCAACGACGGGTGCGGCGGATCCGCCGCGCCCCTCTCAAGGCGGCCACACCGCCGGCCAGACAGAGGCCGGCGGCTACACCCTCGGCCCAGATGACGGCCCCCGGTCCGGTCCTGGCGAGCTCGGGCGGGCCCTGCGGATCCCGGGCGGTGGGCGGCGCCTCTCCGGAGGCCCTGGGGCTGGATGTGTCACCGGTTCCGCCGATGTCACCGCCGCCGTCGACACCGCCCACGTCACCGGTCCCACCGATGCCACCACCGCCAGCGACACCACCCCCGTCACCGGATCCCCCGATACCCCCACCGCCAGCGACACCACCGTCGACCCCGCCCGCGTCACGGGATCCCTCGATGCCACCACCGCCGCCGACCCCACCGGCGACCCCGCCCGCGTCACGGGATCCCTCGATGCCACCACCGCCGCCGACCCCACCGGCGACCCCGCCCGCGTCACGGGATCCCTCGGTGCCACCACCGCCGCCGACCCCACCGGCGTCACCGGTTCCCCCGATGCCGTCGCCGCCGCCGACCCCACCGGCGTCACCGAATCCCGGAGTGGCGCTGTCGAGGGGCGGGTCGGGCAGCACGTCCCCCTCCCGGCTGAGGCCGCCGACGTCACCCGTACCTCCCGTGTCTTCACCACCGGTATCGCCACCACCGGTGTCGCCACCGTCGCCCTCGTCCTCGACCACGTCGAAGACATAGTCGTCGGACTCACCGACCCAGTCCCCGTCGTCACCCGTCGGCGTCTTCTTGCCGCCGTCGTCACCCGCGGCCTGCTTACGCTGGACGATCGCGGCCTTGGCGGTGATCCGATTGGGTCCGGTGTCGGAGGTGAACGCCATCCGGACCTGGACGGTGACGGTGTGCCCCGCAGGGACGGTGAAGCCGCCGAAGGTGTCGGCGCCGTCGCCGCCGAAGACGCCGATGTGCTCGTCGCGGTCGGTCGTCTCCCAGGTGACGCGGTGCGGGACATCAGGGCGGTCCGGGTCGGAGAACTCCAGCTGGATCTGGTCGGAGGTCAGCTTCCGGTCCTCGTCGGTGAGGACCAGAACCGGGTGGATGGAGCCGCAGGGCTTCGAGGTCGAATTGGTCAGATCCAGGAACCAGGTGCCGTATCCCCCGCCGGAC
Organism: Streptomyces sp. NBC_00873; assembly: GCF_045207415.1. Classification (NCBI taxonomy): domain Bacteria; kingdom Bacillati; phylum Actinomycetota; class Actinomycetes; order Kitasatosporales; family Streptomycetaceae; genus Streptomyces; species Streptomyces sp. NBC_00873. The sequence goes on along the minus strand of NZ_CP108803.1, from coordinate 5,931,976 downwards.
GCATACGTCTCCGGGCCGCCGTGGATCCGGGTCGTGATCGGGAAGTCGCTCGCCGTCGGGGCACCACAGGTGGGCTGCTGGTCGGCGGTGACAGCGACGGGCACCGCGGCGCCGTCGGCGGATGCGGCGGACGCGCCGCCGAGCACGACGGCGGGGACGACGGACGCCGCGGCCAGTCCGAGGGCGATTCCGTGGCGTGGCCGGGGAGGGGGAGGCGTGGGAGGCATTGGGGGACACCCTTTGCTGCTCGTGGCTGCTCGCGAAACGGCCGGATCGCCCCGTGCCCGGAGTTCACCGGTTGTAGGCGGCGACGCTGCCACGCGCGCGCGACCCGGCGGGCGCCGACATGCCGGGAGCCGCCCGGTCGGGCGACCCCAACCGCTCGACCGGCCCTACGCTCCGGCGCCGCCGAGTCGCCCGAACAGCGGAGCGAGGACGAGTTGGGCGGCCCCCTCGGCGACCGGCCGGTCCCCGCCCGCGGTCATGACGAGCGGCACGGCCGCACCGATGCCGTCACGCCGGACGCGCTCACCGATCACGGCCCGGACCCCACGGACGTACGTATCGGGGTCGGCGTCGACGGTGCGGCCGCCCAGCACCACCCGGTCGATGTCGAGCAGCCCGACAAGGTTGGCCGCCCCGGTCCCGAGTACCCGCGCGGCCTCCGCGGCATCGCCGCCCGAGACGGCGGCGATGCAGAGCGCCTCGATACAGCCGCGCCCGCCGCAGCTGCACAGGGGCCCGTCCAGCAGCACGGTCTGGTGCCCGAACTCACCGGCCCCGGTACGGGCCCCGCGATGCACGGCCCCACCGAGTACGAGCCCGGCACCGAGCCCGGTCCCGAGATGCAGATACGCGAAGTCCCCCGGCCCGTCGGCCCGCAGGGCGAGCCCGAGAGCGGCGGCATTGGTGTCCTTGTCGACGACGACGGGCAACCCGGTGCGAGCGGTGAGAGCGTCCCGGAGCGGAAACCCGTCCCACTGCGGAAACCCGGTGACTCGATGCAGCACACCCCCCCGGTGATCAAGCGGCCCGGGCACGGCAACACCCAGCCCGAGCACGGTGGACGGCGGAGCCACGGGGGAGGCCGCGTGCGGCCCGGAGCCGGTCCCGTCGGGGGCGGTGGGCGCGGAGTTCCCCGGCCCCCCTTCCGCGGCCCCGCCCGAGCCTGCCTCTCCTGCCCCGCCCGAGCCTGCCCCTCCCGGCCCGCCCAGCACCACCCCCACCTCCCGCGCCGCAGCGGCGACCACCTCACCCGCCGGTGCGCCGAAGTCCAGCGGCGCCCTGCGGCTCGCCACGACCGTGCCCGCAAGGTCGACCAGGACCACCGTCAGTTCATCGCGGTCCAGATGCAGCCCCACCGCGTGCCCCGCGTCCGGGACCAGTCGCAGCACCGTGCGCGGTTTGCCGCCCGTGGAGGCGCGGTGGCCCGCATCCGCCGCCAGGCCCTCCGCCCGCAGCCGGGCGGTGATCTTGCTGACGGCCTGCGGGGTGAGCCCCGTCCGCTCCGCCAGCTCCAGCCGGCTGATCCCGCGCTCGCCCGCGACACGCAGCAGATCCAGCACGAGCGCCGCGTTGTGGCTGCGCAGTGTCGGTAGGTTCGCCCCGGTATTACTCATGTTCACTGCCCCATTGTCTCCCTCGCTTGCACTTTGGCAACAGCGTTGCTTAAGTGGATTGCATGACTGGCATCACGACACCCGGGACGCCCGGCTCCCCCCTCCGCGTCGGACTCGTCGGCTACGGCCTGGCGGGCTCCGTCTTCCACGCCCCGCTGATCGCCGCGACCGAGGGACTGACCCTCGACACGGTCGTCACGTCGAACGAGGAGCGTCGGGCCCAGGCCCGTGCCGAGTTCCCGGACGTCCGGTTCGCCGCGTCGCCCGACGAGCTGTGGGCGCGCGCCGACGAGCTGGACCTGATCGTGATCGCCTCCCCCAACAAGACCCACGTCCCGATCGCGACCGCCGCGCTCGAAGCCGGTCTGCCGGTCGTCGTGGACAAGCCGATCGCCGGCACGGCCGCCGAGGCGCGCGAGCTCGCCGCGCTGGCGCAGGAGCGCGGGCTGCTGCTGTCCGTCTTCCAGAACCGCCGCTGGGACAACGATTTCCTGACGCTCTCCCGGCTGATCGCGGACGGCGAGCTCGGTGACGTACAGCGCTTCGAGTCCCGTTTCGAGCGGTGGCGCCCGCAGCTCAAGGGCGGCTGGCGCGAGTCGGGCGACCCGGAGGAGATCGGCGGGCTGCTGTACGACCTGGGCAGCCATGTCGTCGATCAGGCGCTCGTGCTGTTCGGCCCGGCGGTGCGGGTGTACGCGGAGTCCGACGTGCGCCGCCCCGGCGCCGTCACCGACGACGACACGTTCCTCGCGATCACCCATGCGAACGGGGTCCGCTCGCATCTGTACGTCAGCGCCACCACCGCCCAGCTCGGGCCGCGCTTCCGCGTGCTCGGCTCGCGGGCCGGTTACGTGAAGTACGGTCTCGACCCGCAGGAGGCCGCCCTGCGTGAGGGCCACCGCCCGTCCGCCGCCGCTGCCGGGTGGGGCGAGGAGCCCGAGGCGCTGTGGGGCCGGACCGGTTCGGGCGAGTCGCCGCTGACCGGTGGCGGCACCCCGGTCCGCACCCTGCCGGGCGACTACCCGGCGTACTACGCGGCGGTCGCCGACGCGGTGCGCGGAAAGGGCGAGAATCCGGTGACGGCACTGCAGGCCGCCGCCGCCCTGGACGTCCTGGAGGCCGCCCGCCGCTCGGCCCGCGAGGGCGTCACCGTAACCCTGTCCACCGCTTCCGAGGAGCAGCCCGCATGAACCCCACCGCTCCGACCATCTCCGAGCTCATCGCGCAGGAGCGCCGGCTGACACTGCCGCATTTCGGTTACGACGACGCGTACGCGCTCGGCGGGCTGCTCGTCTCCATGGCCCGGGAGCGCCACGCACCGGTCGCGATCGACATCCGGCGCGGCGCCCAGCAGCTGTTCCATGCCGCGCTGCCCGGTTCGAGCGCGGACAACGACGCGTGGATCGACCGCAAGCGCAAGGTCGTCGAGCGGTACGGCGAGAGCTCGTACCTGGTCGGGACCCGGTTCCGGGCGAAGGGGACGACGTTCGAGGAATCCTCGCGGCTGGACCAGAACACGTACGCCGCGCACGGCGGTTCGTTCCCGATCGCGGTCGAGGGCGCGGGCGTGATCGGCTCGGTCACGGTGTCCGGGCTGCCGCAGGCGGAGGACCACGCGCTGGTCGTCGAGGCGCTGGAACAGTTCGCCACCACGATGTCCGACTGAGACGGCTGAGACGACTGACGTGACGGAGGGGTGGCTCGCCGCACCAGCGGCACACCACCCCTCCGACCTTTACGCGACGGCTACGCGTCCTTCAGCTCCTGCCGCTGCCGCCCCAGCCCCTCGATCTCCAGCTCGACGACATCCCCCGCCCGCAGATACGGCTTGGGATCCGGCTGCCCCAGGGCCACGCCCGCCGGCGTACCGGTGTTGATGACATCGCCCGGGTACAGCGTCATGAACCGGCTGAGGTAGCGGACCACCTCACCCACCGGGAAGATCTGGTCGGCCGTCGTGCCGTCCTGCTTCAGCTCGCCGTTGACCCAGAGCTTCAGCGGCAGCGCCTGCGGGTCGGAGACCTCGTCGGCCGTCACGAGCCACGGCCCCAGCGGGTTGAACGTCTCGCAGTTCTTGCCCTTGTCCCAGGTGCCGCCGCGCTCGATCTGGAACTCGCGCTCGGAGACGTCGTGCGCGACCGCGTACCCGGCGACGTGGCCGAGCGCTTCCTCGGCGGAGTCCAGGTAACGGGCGGTGCGGCCGATGACGACGGCGAGCTCGACCTCCCAGTCGGTCTTGACGCTGCCGCGCGGCACCAGCACCGTGTCCTCGGGTCCGACGACGGTGTCCGGCGCCTTGAAGAAGAGGATCGGTTCGGCCGGAATCGCCGCTCCGGTCTCGGTGGCGTGGTCGTGGTAGTTCAGCCCGATGCACACGATCTTGCCGATTCGGGCGAGCGGCGGCCCGACCCGCAGCCCGTCGGCGTCGAGTGCGGGCAGCTCGCCGGGCGCGGCCGCGGCGGCCCGTACCCGCGCCAGCGCGGACTCGTCGGCGAGCAGGGCGCTGTCGATGTCGGCGACGATCCCCGACAGGTCACGCAGGGTTCCGTCCTGGTCCAGCAGCGCCGGTCGTTCCGCACCTGCCGTACCCACACGAAGCAGCTTCAACGGTCTTTCTCCCCTTGGTCGAGATCGGGCCCGTCGGATGGGTGGCGGCCATCGCAGGCTTGGCCGATCCTCCAAGACATCGGATCACTCCGCAAGACGGTGTTCACACAGTGGACCGGCGCACTCGCCTCGCGGGTTACGCCACGGTGGCCATGGCGGCGCCCGCGGCCAGCATGTCGCGGTAGAGAACGGTGCGCTCGATCGCGGTCCAGGTGGTGCTCGTGACGATGTAGAGCGCGGCGGCGAGCGGCACGTACGCCACCGAGACGAGCGTGAAGAAGGACATCAGCGGCATCAGCTTCGTCATCGCGCCCATGCCCGGCACGGGCTGTCCGTCGGGACCGGTGGCGGGGGTGGCCGGGGCGGCCGCGAGCTGGCGCTTCGTACGGCGGTAGTTGAACGTCGCGACGACGGCGACGATCACGAAGAGGCCGAGATAGACGACGCCCTGGGTGCCGAACGGTCCACCGGCCGCGAGCGCTTCGTGCCAGTGCTCGCCGAGCGGGGCGCCGAAGAGATCGTGGCTGAGCAGTTCGTTGGAGTTGCCACCGATCGTCGGACTGGAGAAGAGGTGGTACAGCAAGAAGAAGGCGGGCATCTGCAGGAGGCTGGGCAGGCAGCCCGACAGCGGCGAGACCTTCTCCTCCCGGTGCAGTTCCATGAGCGCCTTCTGCATGCGCTCGGGGTTCTTGGCGTGTTTCTTGCGCAACTCGGCGATCTGCGGCTGGAGCCTGGTGCGGGCCTTCTGCCCACGCGCCGCGGCCCGCGAGAGGGGGTGCACGGCAAGTCGAACGAGCGCGGTGAAGAGGACGATCGCGGCGGCGGTGGCCGCGCCCTGGAAGAGCGGGTGCAGCAGATCGGCGAAGGAGCCGACCAGGGCGGCGAAAGCGGACATGAACGTGGCCATGGACATGGATGAGCCCTCCAGGGGTCTCGTCGTGCCGGGAGAAGGACGATCTGGCTCGGCATGACGACCCGCGTGGGGCACGCCTGAGCACACGTACTCGTGCTCGGGCGGAGAAGGTGCGAAGTCCCTACGCGGCCGTCAGGAGGGCACGGCCGGGGGCTCGGGGCCGCCTGCGCCCCTTGGCGTCGGGATCGCGCTGCGGCAGGAACGCGGTGCGTTTCTCGCGGTCGCGCATGGCGGTACGGACCCGGGTGCGGGGCACCGGGTCGGCGCAGCGGGCACTGATGACCGAACAGGCGACGAGCGCGGAACCGGCGGCGGCGGTGGCGGCGAGCGCGACCGCCGCGGAGAGGCTGCCGCTCTCGGCGAGGAGAACCTCGGTGAGCAGGAAGAGCAGGATTCCGACGGGCCGGGGCAGGCGGGCGATGCCACCGCGCAGGCGGTTGTCGATACTGCTGCTCATCGATCCCTCCCCCGCTCGGTCCGGTGGGCTCGCTCGTTCGGCCCTCCAGTTTTTATACACGATGGCCCCGGGAGCCGGTTTTATACACGATGGCCCCGGGAGCCGGCCGACGCCGGACGGGGGCGGTCCCCAGCGGCCGGAGGAGCCGGCGCCGCGCGAGCAGGGCACGGCCGTGCTCACGCTGGGCCGGGACGGAGTCCGGCGACGGCACGGCCGGCCCACAAGGGCCTACCGCCCCCTGGCTCCCGTCAGCCTGCCCCACACGACGAGGCGGTACCGGGAGGTGAATTCGGGCGTGCACGTGGTCAGCGTCACGTAGGCACCGGGCTCGCTGTACCCGACGTGGGGCCGCACATTGCTGCGCGGAACGGCGGCGATCACCCCGCTGTCCCGCGGCGACGTCCGGGACAGCGTCTTGTCGACGACGTACGTGTACACCCGCTCCCGGGTCTCGACGGTGATCCGGTCACCCCGGCGCAGCCGGTTGATGTACCGGAACGGTTCGCCGTGCGTGTTGCGGTGCCCGGCGAGCGCGAAGTTCCCGGCGCCGCCTGGCTGCGCGGTGCGCGGGTAGTGCCCGACGTACCCCTTGTCGAGGACGCCGCTCTTGCTGATGCCCTGGGCGACGGGGGCGGTGAGCCCGAGGCGCGGGATGCGGATGACGGCGTACGCCTGATCCCAGCGAGGCGCGCGCGCCGCAGCCGTCGTACGCCCGCTCCCGCCACCACCACCCCGCGACACCGGGGCCGAGCCGTCGTCCCCGTCCCCGCCCTCCGAGGGCCCCACCGGCTGTCCGCCCCCGTCCGTGGCCCGGCCCCACTCCTGCTCCAGGGCCTGCACCTGGTCCTCGGCTCCCGCCCTGGCCTGCCGATTGGTCCACCACAGCTGATGGACGACGAGAAGCAGCAGCACGACGCCCAGGGTCATGACCGCCTCGGCGCCCGTCCACAGCCCACGCGCGGCGACGCGCCGCCCACGCGGGTTCCGCTGCACCGCGACAGGTATCCGCTCCCTCACGGCCCGCACGATAAGGGCACGACCCGTAACTCACCAGGGGCGGAACAACCCTCCGCCCAGTAGCCGTACAGCAGTACGGTGTGGTTCATGCGCCCCGACACGCCTGCTGACCACATCGCCGAAGCCGAGCGCCTGCTGCGCACCGCGGCGCAGTACCCCGACGACCGGGAGCCACTGCTCCTGCGCGCCGCGGCCCACCTGGAACTCGCCGACCAGCGCCCCCGCGCCACCACCCTCTACGACGAACTGCTCGCCGCGGCTCCCGCCGCCCCGTCCCTGATCAAGGCCCTCAAGGCAGCGAACCTCTGGGAGTACGGTCACGAGGCCGAGGCCCGCGCCATCATCGACGGCCTCCGCGCGGCGGGACCGCTCGATGCCGCCCCCTGGAGGATCGCGGCCGAGACCCTCGAATCGCACGACGAGCTGGATTCGGCGCACGACTTCTTCTCGACCGCGCTGACCCTGCTCCTCGCTCCGGGCGAGGAAGTCCCGTACGCCACCCAGTCCCTGCTGTTCGGCCGCCACCGCGTACGACGTCTGATGGGCCTCGGCCACGACGCCTGGGACGAGCTCGCCGACACCCTCCACAGCGCCACGGTCCCGCTGGACGAGCTCCACGACCCGAAGCGCCTGTGGTCGCTGGGCTCGTCCGACCCGGGCGAGCTCCAGGCCGAGATCATCCGCCTCCGCGCGGAACTGGGTACCTACCGCATGGCGCTGTCCCGCCCGTTCCCGGTGGCGGTCCTGCACTGGACGGCGGCGGAACTCGACGAGCTCCTCACCGCGTACCCGGCCCTGCGCGCCGAGTACCCGTCCCACCCCGAGCACCTGACCCGCCTGGAAGCCGCTCTCCGCGACCTGCACGCGGCAGGCACCCCGAACCTCGGCATCGTCACCGGCACGGTTCCGTCGTACGAGGCGTTCGCCGCCTCGGAGGCGGCGTCACCGTCCGACCCGGACCTCCTCCCCCAGTACGCCACCACCCTCGCGGCCCGCGGCCGCGCGGTCCCGTGGCCGCCGGCCCGGAGCGCGGCGTGCTGGTGCGGATCGGGACGGGCCTACCGGGAGTGCCACGGGGCGGCGTGACCGGCAGCGCACGACCGGCACGGATCATGGTGATGGTCTTCGCGGCCCCGTGGTTGGAGCTGGTGGGGTTGCTTCGGGTGCTTTCGGGCCCGGTTTCCGGGTAGGCCTGCTGAAAACCTGGTGCGCTGCGTCGGCCGAGTCGCCGGACTCACGCCATGACCGCCGAGATCACGCGAATCGGTCCCGCCGAGCTCCATCCGGAGACCGCCGTCGTGTCAGGGGTGGGTTCGGGTGTCGTTGCATGGGGTGGAGTTGGCCCGACGGGAGCGGCTGACCCGGAGCAGACCGAAGGCCGGCACCGTGGAGACGGTGCCGGCCGGTGGCGGGGAGCGGTCCGGCAACCACTCCCCGCCGGTTCCCCGTGCGCAGCGGGGTTGTGGCGCACGGGGGGCGTGGGTGTCCTACGCGGGGACGAAGCTCCAGCGCTGCGCCGGGATGCCCTTGTCGGGTTCCTGGACCAGAAGACCCCTGGTCTCGCTGACGGTTACCACGAGGTCACCACTGGTGGTCAGGGCGTATCCGCCTTCCGGAGCGCGTACCACCCGGAACGTCTGGGTCTCGCCTGTCCCACAGTGGCTCAGGACTGCCTTCGCGGTGCTCTTGTTCCCCACCTGGAGGCACTTGCCGCCCGAGACGCTCTTGACGCGATAACTGCCGTCCGGGTTCGCGGTGAAGACGAACTTCTGGCTGTCGACGGCCTCCTCCTCCCTCGGAGTTACGCTCAGCTGCCTGCCCTTGCTGGGGGCGGTGACGGCGCCGCCGTCAGCGCGGCTGAGGATCTGGTACGTACCGCCGGAGGTGATGGGGTCGATGGGCTTCTCCCCGGCGAGGTGCAGCCAGTCGAAGTCGACCGTGACCGGCCCGCGGGTCTGCTGGGGGCCGATGGCCATCACACCGAACCGGGGGGCAGGCACCTCGTTGCTCACCGTGCCCAGCGACTTCCAGTCGTTGCCTCCGTCGCTGATCTCGCCTGTGTAGGTGTTGCCGGACTTGGTGAGCCGCAGGTGCCACCAGCCACTCTCGGGGAGGGAGACGTCGATCGAACGGTTGCCGCCCTGACCGAACACCCCGGCGTTCTCGGAGACCAGCTCCGCCTTGAGCGACCGAGCCGAGTCCGGTGCGTTGACCGCGACCACGTCGAACTTCACGTAGTCGTCGTCATTGCCGTGGACCAGGAGGCCGGCGAGCTGGTAGCGCTCCTTCAGGTCGCCGCGCATGCGCGTCTCGACGACCCAGTCGCCTTCCGGTGCGTTCTGCAGGACCAGGTTCTCCGGGTTGCCGTTCGCCGAGCCGTTGATGTCGCCCGGCTCAGTGTCGATGCTCAGTGAGCCCTCCGACATGCGGATGGTGTTGAGGTCCGGGCGGACCACCGAGCCCCAGCGGCAGCCGTCGAGCCGGTCGCTGTTGAACTCGTCGCTGACCGACACCGTGGGATCCGGCGCGGTGCAGGTGATCGGCGGCATGGGAGCCGGGCGCACGGCCACCTTCACGGAGGCCTTCCCGGTCCGGCCGGCCGAGTCGGTGACGGTGACCGACGCGGTGTAGTTGCCGGCCTTGTCGTAGGTATGGGACGGCTCGGCGTCCGTTCCGGTCTTTCCGTCGCCGAAGGTCCAGGCGTACGTGAAGGGGGTGTTGTTCTCCGGGTCCGTCACACTCGTGCCGAACTTCACGGTCAGGGGCGCGGTTCCGGAGTCCGGGGTCGCGGTCACGGTCACGTAGGGGGCCGCGTTGACCGAGACGCCCTTGCCTATGAAGTCGAACAAGTCGACGGTGAACTGGTTGTCGGCGGTCGTGCGGAAGACCGCGTGGAGCTTCATCGTGCCGCCGGGGTCGGTGACGTCCACCGCGGGCAGGGTGGTGTACGTGTCGAGTCCGCCGGTGGCCTTGACCGGCAGGGTGGCGATCAGCTTGCCCGTCGGTGAGTCCTGACGCAGCTCGATGGACCCGCCGGCGGAGGCCGAGGAAACGCGGGCGGTGACCTTGTTGATGTTCGTCAGGTTCACCGGGTCGAAGGAGATCCAGTCGCCGTTACCGATCCCGCCGACACGCTTGCTGGCCTCGGCGCCCGCGTTGTTCTCCACGGAGATGCCGTTGGATGCGGAGAAGTACTCGGCCTGCTTGTGCTTGGGCTGGATGACCGTGATGTCGCTTCCGGTCAGCGCGGGCTGTCCGTTCGCGCCCTTGTCGGTGTAGCTGGCGTCGATCGAGTAGAAGATGTCGGCGTCGGCGTGGCCTTCGTCGATCAGGGTGGTGAACTCACCCGAGCACGCCTTGATCGGATCGATCGGGTGGGCGTGCGCGTCGTGTCCGAGGGCGGGCTGGACGACGGCCTTGGTGCAGTCGGCGGCGCCGTCCTCGGGGTCGGTGATGTCCAGGTCGAAGGCGACCTTGTCGCCGAATTCGAAGAACCCGCCGTTGGCAGGGGTCTTCGTGGTCACCTTCGGCGCCGTGTTGCCGACGGTCACGGCGACATTGGCGGTGCCCGTCTTGCCGGAGGCGTCCTTGACGTTCAGCTGGACGTTGCGGACGCCGTTCGTGGTGAACACGTGGGTGGGATTGGCCTCCGTCGAGGTCCCGCCGTCGCCGAAGTCCCAGGCGTAGGTGACGGCACCGCCCTCGGGGTCGGCCGAACCCTCGCTGGAGAATGCCACGTTGAGCGGGGCCTGGCCGGACGACGGGGTCGCGGTGGCCTTGGCCACGGGGCGGCGGTTGCCCTGGGTGTAGTCAATCCGGTAGACGCCCGAGTCGGGGTTGTCGCGGCCGTAGCCGCCGCCCCATTCCACGACGTACATCGCACCGTCAGGCCCGAACTTCATGTCCATCGGCGCGAGCGTCTTCATGCTGGTGAACCAGGGGTCGATCTTCAGCAGCTTGCCGTCGTCGTCCTGGGAGAACGTCCAGATCTTGTTCCGGGCCCAGTCGAAGAAGAAGGGCTTGCCGTCGTAGAACTCGGGGAACTTGACGTCCGACGCGAGGTCCGGGTCGTACTCGTAGCGCGGGCCCGCCATGGGCGCTTCGCCGCCGTCGCCCAGCTCCGGGAACTTGTTGCCGTTGCTGCCGTTGCCGTACCAGACGATGGCGGGCTTGGCGGCGGGCAGGTCGGTGAGACCGGTGTTGTTGGGCGAGTTGTTCACCGGCTTGGCGCAGTCGAACTTTGCGCCCGAGGTGTTCGTCGCGAAGTCGAAGTCGTTGAACGGGATGTTGTCGCCCACGCAGTACGGCCAGCCGTAGTTGCCCGGCCCGTTGATCACGTTCCACTCGACGATTGCGGCGGGACCGCGGGAGGCGTTGTCGCCGCCGGCGTCAGGTCCGTAGTCGGCCATGTACAGGGTGCCGTCTGATGCCACATTGAACCGGAACGGGTTACGGAATCCCATCGCGTAGATCTCGGGCTTCGTCTTGGCCGTGCCGGGGGCGAACATGTTGCCCTCGGGAATGGTGTACTTGCCGTCAGGCTCGGGATGGATCCTGAGGATCTTGCCGCGCAGGTCGTTGGTGTTGGCCGAGGTCTTCTGCGCGTCGAACAGGTCCCGGCCGCTGCGCTCGTCGATCGGGGAGTACCCGCTGGACTGGAACGGGTTGGTATCGTCACCGACGCCGATGTAGAGATTGCCGTTCGGCCCGAACTCCATGTAGCCGCCGGTGTGACCGGGCTCCTCGCGCCGGGAGGCCGGCACTTCGAGGACGGTGACCTCGGAGTCGGGGTCGATCACGTGGTCGTTCACCGTGAACCGGGACACCCGGTTGATCTCCGCGGTCCCGGGTGGCGAGTAGTAGACGAAGATATGCTTGTCCGTCGCAAAGTTCGGTGAGAGGGCGAGGGATGTCAGTCCGTCCTCGCCGCCTGAGTAGACGTTCTTGCGCAGCGCCGTGCCGGTGGTCTTGGTCGTGGGGTCGTAGAACTTGATCTCGCCGAGCAGCTCGGTGTAGAAGACCGTCCCGTCGGGAGCGATGTCCAGCGAGGTGGGAGCCTTGGTGCTGTCGTCCAGCGTGACCTTCTCGAAGCTGGAGTCCACCGTGGCGCCGCAGTCCGAGGGGACGACCCCGGCAGCGGTCTTGATGCCGCCGAGCACATGGTTCACGAAGTTCGGATCGGTGTAGTCGGCGGCGTTGTGCCCCATACCCGTGGCCCACACGCGGCCGCCATCGGCCTCACGGCACCAGGAGATGGGGTGATCAGTACCCATCTTCGAGGGCCCCGGGTTGTAGGTGGACTCGTCGACCTCGACCAGGGGGTGGACCTTGCCACGCATCCCGGCGGTGAAGTTGTACCACTCCTCCTTCCTCGTCCAGCGGTCCGGCAGGTGCTTGGTGGACTCGTGCACCTCGTCGATCTGGTAGGCGGTGCCCTCCTCGCCGTTGGACGAGTGGGCGGTCATGTGGGCGCCGCCGTTGACGAACGCGTCCCACCAGGGGAACGACGAGTCGATGTTCATGTCCGTGGCGTTGTGGATGGCGACGATGCCGCCGCCGTCGCCCACGTACTTCTTGACGGCGTCGCGCTGCGCGTCGTTGTCCCAGACCATGCCGCCGTTCTGCAGCATGATGACGACGTCGAACCGCGCGAGGTCGGCGTCGTTGAAGATGGCCGAGTCCTCGGACTTCTCGACCGCGAAGTGGTGGTCGACGGCGAGCTTGTCGACCATCTTGATGCCTTCGGGGATGGAGTCGTGCCGGTAAGAGCCGGCGGCGACCTCGGTGAACAGCAGTGCCCGGAACTCGTCATGGGCGGCTGCGGGTGTGGGCGTCATTAGGCCCATGCCGACGGCACCGGCCACGCCCAGGCCGAGTGTCGCCCGGCGGAAGGATCTGCGGGTTCTCATAATTTCCACTTTCCTGACTGGAATACGACGCGGCGTGCCGGCGCCGACGCTGCACGTGCTCATCCCTGCTGGGCGATCACCCCCCGTAGAAAGGCCAACCCTTCGGCGGCGAGCGCGTCCTGACTGGACGCGAGCGGCCGCCAGATGGAAGCGGCGGTCGCGATGCTCGCATTCAGCGCGGTGAACGACTCGATGCACAGCGGGCCCGTGTAGTCCGCGTCAGCGAGCGCGGTGAGGAGCGACGACCAGTCGAGGTGGTCGGCGCCGGGGGCGCCCCGGTCGTTCCCGCAAACCTGGACGTGTGCGATCCGGCCGTGGGCCGAGCGGACCGCGGCTGCGATGTCCCGTTCCTCGATGTTCTGGTGGTAGACGTCGAGCGCGATGCCACAGCCGTCCGCGGGCAGTCCCTCGATGGCGTCCAGGGTCTGCGCGACGGTATTGAGGAGGCTGGTCTCGTAGCGGTTCAGCGGCTCGACCGCCACTGTCACCCCCGCCGCGCGCGCATGGTCAACAACCGGTGCAAGAGCATCGCGCAACTCCTCGTAGCGGGAGCGTCGTTCACCGGCCGTCATGCGCCAGGTCCGGCCGACGGACGCGTACGCCGGGCCGGCGATCACGGGTGACCCGACCTGCGCGGCGACGTCGACGACATGCCGCAGATAGTCCTGGGTGGCGGTGACGGTGTCCGGGGCGGCATCGACGAGTTCACGTCCGGGGGGCATCACCAGGCACACGCTCGCGCCAAGGCCGTGGTCGGACAGGACGCGGGCGGCCGCGGCCGGATCCCAGTCGCCCGGATTCTCCACCGGAAGTTCGAGCACGTCGAAGCCCTCCGCGGCCGCTTTGGCTGCGAGTTCGACGAGTGCCGGGTCGTCGAGCGGCGAGGTCCATACCCAGGTGTTGACGCCGATGGCATGCACCGCGCCGCTCCTCGCCCCTGTCACTTCCAGGGTCCCGGGTAGCCCGGCATGGACTCGCATCCGCACATGGCGTAGTGCAGGGGCGGCAGGTCCTTCTGGATGTAGTCGCCGACCTTGTCGGCGCCGATCGAAGGCTGCGGCAGCACCCACTCCTTGGGCACCTGCTTGCCCTCAAGGATGTTCAGCGCGGCGATGACCGGCGTACGCCACTGGTAGGTCGGGTACGTGGGGGCGATCGCGGTCAGCTTGTCCTGGGCCCAGATCTGCAGGAAGTCCTGCTGGTCCTCGCCGACGATCGCCGGGACCTCCCCGCCGGCGTCCTGGAACGCCTCGATGGCTGCGACCGAGGTGGCGCCGGCGTCCATCCAGACGCCGTCGATGGAGCCCTCGCGCTGGATGTAGTCACTCACGATGCTCTTGGTCTTGGCCGCGTCGCCGTCGGTGAATTCCACGCCCACGACGTCCAGTTCGCTGTCCTTGAAGATCTGGTCGGCCGCAGCCCACCGCTGCTCCAGCACGTCGACACCCGGCAGGATGCGCAGCGCGAGGATCTTTCCGCCGGGCTTCACCTTCTCCTTGAGGAACTCGGCGCCGTCCGCGCCGAACGCGAAGCCGCCAATGGGGTGGATGAAGGTGACCGGGCAGTCGGTCTTCACCCCGCGGTCGAAGACGATCACCGGGACGTCGGTCTTGCAGGCCGCCTCGACGGCCGGTGTCAGTGTGGCGGTGGTGTTCGGTGACACGATCAGTGCGCTGCAGTTCTTCGAGGCGAACGACTGGATGTCGCTGATCTGCTTGTCGTCCTTGGCCTCGGCGTCGAGCACAGTGAACTTGGTGATCTCGCGGTGCTGCTTCACTTCTTGCTGCATCGTCTTGAAGCCGACCTGCCGCCAGGGGTTGTTGACGGCGGCGTTGGAGAAGCACAGGTGGTACTTGCCGCCGGGCTTGGCGTACTTGGCGGTGTCCACCATCTCGGGTGCGAGCATCTGCTCCCACGGCTTGCCCTCGGGGCCCTCGGGGGCGGCGGTACGGAACGCGAGCTGACGCTCGTACTCGGCCCGGTCGAAGAACTCCGACTTCGACGCGTCTTCTTTCGGTGCGGAGGACGAGGCACCGGTGGCGCCCTTGTTCTCGGCGGGCAGGTCGCTGGAGCACCCGGCCAGGGCGAGGAAGCCCACTACGGCCGCGGCGGACCATCTCCGATTCATGTTTCTCTCCTTGTTGCAGTGGATGTGGCGGGTTGTGGCACCGCGAGCGCGGAACAGCACGGTGCGGAAGCCGGGTTGGGCGGTCACTGGGCAGCTGGCGCCATGGCCACGGCTTCGCGCCGCCTGCGCAGCCGGAGCCGGGAGCCGAGTGACGCGTAGGCAACAGCCGCGATGATGATCACGCCTTGTACGGCCGACTCCAGCGCCCCGGACACACCGAGGAGGTTGAGCAGGGAGAACAGCGCCTCCAGCGACAGCGCACCGGCGGCCGCCGCGACCGCTGACCCCCGGCCGCCGCCGAGGAGCACGCCGCCGAGCACGACGGCCGTGATCGCGCGGAACTCCAGCCCCTCGCCGACCTGTGCCGACACCCCGGCAAAACCGCCGAGCACGATCGCGGCGACCGCCGCGAGTACGCCGGACAGCACGAAGGCGAGCAGCTTCAGCCGCGCCACCCGGCCGCCGGCCAGGTGCACGGCCGTCTCGTTGTCACCGATCGCGACCAGGGTGCGGCCGGTGCCGCTGCGCATGAAAAGCACCGCGCCGAGGAGAATCGCCACCAGGATGACCACGGACCACGGCAGCACACCGATGAGCGGCAGATCGGTTCCCTCTCGGCCGAAGACCCTGAAGCCGTCCGACAGGGCGCCGCGCGGCGCGCCGCCCGACCACAGGAACACAGCTCCGTCGAGTACGAGCAGCATGCCTAGGGTGACGATGAACGAGGGGACCATCAGCTGGGTCGTGATCAGGCCGTTGACCAGCCCGACGAGTGCGCCGAGGCCGAGCAGCAGCAGCATCACCCAGGCGGTCGCCGACTCCTGGCCGTCGATCAGCCGGGCCGCGATCACCACCTCGGCGGTGACCAGGGAGCCGACGGACAGGTCGAAGCCGCCGGAGACGATCACGAAGTACTGGCCGATCGCCAGGATTATCAGGGGCGCGGCACGCTTGAGCAGCGCGAGCCAGCCCGCGGGCTCGGAGTAGGCCGGGCCCTCGATGGTGAGGGCGACGAGCAGGACGGCGAGGACGACAAGCACCGGCGCCGTGCCGGAGGCCAGGCGGGGCAGCGGGATTCTGGGAGTGCTCATGCCGTCCTCCGGGTCAGCTGGCGGCGGGCGTACAGGGCGACCGCGACGATCAGGACCACGCCGCGCACCACGTCCTTGAAGAACGGGTCCACGGAGAGGTCGTCGAAGACGGTGTCCAGGGTCGCGAGGATGAAGACGCCGCCGATGGTGCCGGTCACTCCCCCGCGGCCGCCGGCGAGCAGGGTGCCGCCGAGAACAACGGCGGCGATCGACTCCAGGTCGTAGCCGGCGTCCGTACCGACGTACGGCGCCCCGGAACCGAGCCGGCTCGCCAGGAGCACCCCCGCGAGACCCGCGGCCACCGCGCAGAGCACATGGGCGGTGACGATGGTGCGTCGGGTCCGTACGCCGGACAGCCGGGCGACGTCGACGTCACCGCCCACCGCGTACATGTGGTAGCCGCCCCGGGTGCGGGAGAGGAACCACCAGGCGACTGCGGCGATCACCAGCATGGTGATGGCCGACAGGGGCACGGGTCCGATACGGCTGAAGCCCAGCTGCTGGAAGTCACGCGGCACACTGCCCGCGGGGCCCGTGTAGGTGTTCTCGAGATAGCCGCGCAGGATGAGCGCGACACCGAGGGTGGCGATGAACGCGTTGGCGTGCAGCATGGTGATGACCAGACCGTTCACCAGGCCGATGAGCGCCGCGACGCCGAGGGCGAGAAGCACTCCGGGGACCATCATGCCGACCTGCCCCGCCATGGTCTCGGCGGTGACGAGGGAGCAGAGGCCGACGACGTAGGCGACGGACAGGTCGAGTGATCCGGTGACGATGACCATCGTCTGGCCGATGGCCACGAGTCCGAGGGCGGTGCTGCGGGTGAGGATGTTCTGCACGCCGCCCTCGTCGAGCAGCACCCCGCCGCGCACACCGACCAGGACGCTGCCGGCGACGAGCAGGACCGCCAAAGCAAGATAGACGGTCACGGTGGGGGTGAGCGACAGTCTGCGTTCGGCCGCCGGTGCTGCGGGGCCAGCCGTGGCGGGGGCCGTCTCCCTGAGCATGCTCACGCCGCTTCACCGGTCCTGTGGCCTGTGGCGAGGGCCATGACGGCCTCCTCCGTTGCGCCGGCGGGCAGTTCGCCCGCAAGCCGTCCCTCGTGCATCACGAGAATGCGGTCACTCATGCCGATCAGCTCCGGTAGTTCCGATGAGATCATCAAGACGGCCACGCCCGTGCGGGCGAGGTCACGCAGGAGGGTATGGACGGCCTGCTTGGCGCCGACGTCGATGCCGCGCGTCGGTTCGTCGACGATCAGCACCCGGGGTCCGATCGCGAGCCACTTGGCGAGCACCACCTTCTGCTGATTGCCTCCGGAAAGGAGGCGCACCTCCTGGTGCTCACCGCGGGAGACCACGGTCACGGACCGCAGGAGGTCCGCGATGTCCTTGTGGACGCGGGACGTTCCACCGCTCAGTGCGGCCCGGCGGACCATCAGGGTGTTGTCGCGGACCGACTGTCTCAGGGCGAGCCCTTCGCCCTTGCGGTCCTCCGTGACGAAGGCGATGCGCCGACGGACGGCGGCGCGGGGGCCGCGGATGCGCTGCGGGTGGCCGTCCAGCAGGAGCGTGCCGCGGGTGAGCGGCTCGACGCCCCAGATCGCGCGGGCGACGGCGGAGCGTCCCGATCCCTGGAGGCCGGCCAGGCCGACGATTTCGCCCGCGCGGATCCTGAAGTCCAGGCCGCGGACCCGGTCGTTGCCCGCGTCGCGCAGCGCGAGCCGTTCGTCGCCGAGGTCGGCCGGCACGGCGCGGGCCGGGTACAGCCCGTCGAGCGGGCGACCGACCATGTGCCGAACCAGCTGCTCGGGGGTGATGTCGGCGGCCGGCGCCGTCGTGACGAACGCGCCGTCCTTCAGCACGGTGATGCGCTGGCTGAGGTCGTACACCTCACGCATCCGGTGGGACACGTAGAGGATGGCGATGCCGCGTTCGCGCAGCCGGCGGATGAGGTCGTAGAGCAGTTCGACCTCGTGGTCGGCGAGTGCGGCCGTCGGCTCGTCCATGGCGATGACGCGGGCCTGTGTGGAGAGCGCCTTGAGGATCTCGACGACCTGCTGCCGCGCGACCGGCAGGTCGGCGATCCGGTCGTCCGGGCGGATGCCCTCCTCGCCGAGCCAGTCGAGCAGTTCGGCGGTGTCGGCGTTCATCTTCTTCCTGTCCACCTGACCGCGCCGCACCGGTTCACGGCCGAGGTAGACGTTCTCCGCGACGCTTCGGTGCGCGAGAAGGTTGAACTCCTGGTGGATGATCGCGATTCCGGCGCGCTGGGCGTCGCGCGGCGCCGTGAACGTGACCTGCGTGCCGTCCAGTTCGATGCTGCCGCCGTCGGGCCTGTGCACTCCGGCGAGCACCTTGAGCAGGGTGGACTTGCCGGCGCCGTTCTCCCCCATGAGGGCGTGGACCTCTCCGGCCCGCAGTTCGAGGTCGACGCCGCGCAGGACCGGTACGCCGAGGAAGCTCTTGGTGATGCTGGTCAGCCGGACAATGGGTTGTTCGTTCATGCGGCGATCTCCGTCCAGGCGCCGCTGCCCGCGGCGGATGTCAGCACGGCGTCGGTGATCCGTACGGCGCGGAGCCCGTCCGCGAAGGTGGGGAGACCGTCGGGCGCGTCGTCGCCGCGGACGGCCCGGTAGGTGTCGGCGACGAAGGCGTCGAAGCAGTCCTGGTATCCCTGCGCGTGGCCGGCGGGGAGGCGGGCGTAGCGGGCCGCCGCTGCGGACATCGCACCGGGGTCGCGTACGAGGATGTGGCTTCCGTCCCGTCGTCCGACCCAGAGCCGTTCGGGGTCCTCCTGGTCGAAGGCGAAGCTGGCCTCCGTACCGGAGATCTCCATCTGGAGGCGGTTCTTGCGTCCCGCCGCCACCTGGGAGACGACCAGCGTGCCCACGCGTCCGGCGGCTGTCCTGAACTGCACGGACGCCACGTCCTCGGTGGCCGGGCCCGATCCTTGGGCTGCTCGCTCATGGACGACGGAGGTCTGCGCGGACAGGCGGGCGATGCGGTCACCGGAGACGAACTCGAATAAATCGCACCAGTGAGATCCGATGTCGGCGAACGACCTGGACGGCCCGCCCATCGCCGAGTCGACCCGCCAGTCGTCGTCGGAGCGCCGGGACAGCCAGTCCTGGAGGTAGCTGCCGTTCACCGCGGAGACGATCCCGGCCTCCGCTGCGGCGAGGCGTTCGCGCAGTTCGCGGACCATCGGATGGAAGCGGTATACGAACGGCACCGTGGCCACACGGCCGGCGGCCGTGGCCGCGTCGTTCAGTGCGGCGGCCTGTGGGACCTCGGTGGCGAGCGGCTTCTCGCACACGACGTGGGCGCCTGCGGCGAGCGCCGCACGTGCCGCCTCGGCATGCAGGGCGTTGGGCGTACAGATGTGGACGACGTCCACCGAGGCGTGGGCGAGCAGGTCGTCGAGGTCCGCGTATCCGCGTTCGGCGCCGACGGCAAGGGCCGCGGCGTCCGCGTTTTCGGGCCTGCCGGCCATGGCAGCCACGACCCGGGCGCCGGCTCGCCTGGCGGCCTCGGCATGTACGCGTCCCATGAACCCGGCGCCGACGACCGCTACGCGCAGGGCCGGTGGCGCGGACAACTCGCTTACCCCGTATGTGAGGGGAGTCACTGTCATGCCCGGCAACGTAAGGGCAGCTATTGGCGACTGTCAATCAAAAGTACCGCCAGATTTTACAGAAGTGGATGAGGCGGTAACAGAACAGCCCGACCTTCCATCGGGTCTGGTTCAATTGCCTGATGCACCCAGACGTCCCGGCGGCGAACGCCGCACCCCTGAGTGAGCTGCTCCGACTGTTCCGCGACGGCCGGCCCCGAACCCGTGCCGAGCTCACGGCCGAAACCGGGATGGCCCGTTCCACGGTGCGCACCCGCCTGGACGCACTTCTGGACGCCGGGCTGGTCCACGACGCCGGCAGCGGCGCCTCCACCGGCGGACGCCCGGCGGGACGCTTCGTTTTCAACGCCCGCGCCCGCGTGGCCCTCGCCGCCGACGTGGGCGCCACCCACGCCACCCTGGCGGTCACCGACCTGACGGACACCACACTCGCCACCGGCAGGCTGACGCTGGACATCAGCGACGGCCCGGCCACGGTGCTACCGCAACTCGTCGACCTCTGGCGCGGGTTGCTGGCCGAGGCGGGGCTGGAGTCCCTCCCCCTGGCAGGGGTCGGCGTCGGTCTCCCCGGCCCTGTGGAGCACTCGACGGGCAGGCCGCAGAACCCACCGATCATGCCGGGCTGGGACGGATACGACGTACCCGGCCACCTCGCCGCCGACTTCGGCGTGCCTGTGCTCGTGGACAACGAGGTCAATCTCATGGCGCTGGGCGAGCACACCACGCGCTTCCCCGACACGGAGAACCTCATCCTGGTCAAGGTGGCCACCGGCATCGGGGCCGGCATCATCAGCAACGGCCGGCTTCATCGCGGGGCGGTCGGCGCGGCCGGCGACATGGGCCACATCCTCGCCCCCCGTGGCGGCGAGGTGCCCTGCCGCTGCGGCAACAAGGGCTGCCTGGAGGCCGTCGCCAGCGGGGCGGCCATCGCCGCGGCCCTGCGTGAACTAGGCCTGGAAGCTCACAGCAACGCCGACGTCGTCTCCCTGGTCCGCAAGGGCAACGTCGTTGCCTCGCAGGCGGTCCGTCAGGCCGGCCGAGACATCGGCGAGGTGCTGGCCGGCTGCGTCAGCATGCTCAATCCGTCCCTGATCGTGGTCGGCGGTTCCCTCGCCAAGGCCGGCGAGATGCTGCTCGCCGGAGTCCGTGAGGCCATCTACGGGCGGTCCCTGCCCATGGCCACCCAGCAACTGAGCATCGTCGCCTCCCGCGCCGGCGCCGCCGCCGGGATGCTCGGTGCCGCCGCCATGGTCGTCCAGCACGCCCTCTCCCCCGCCGTCCTCGACAGCGAACTGGCCCGGCCGGCAGGGATGGTGTCCGGCGGCAACTGAGTTCTGCGCTTCGGGCGGTGGTCGCCTGGTCCTCCGGCCGGGAGCCTCACGGCATGTGCTGACGACGCCCGCGACGGTGTCCCATTCCTCCGTCTCCGTCTCCGTCGGTGAACGTCAGTGGCCGCTGAACGCCTCGCGCAGGGCGGCGTCGAGCCCCGCCGCGGCCTCGTCGGCGTCGGCTCCGTCGCTCGTCAGCCAGGCGTGCACATGCGACTGCAGAACCTGCGTGAACGCACCGTAATAAGGGGTACGCGGGCGCTGCACCGCGTGCTGCAACGCCTGGCTCAACGTAAAGGTGTACGTGGTCCGCATCATGACCGGTTGGGCCCAGGAACCGCCCTCCCCGCCCGGGGACGCCGACGGTGACGAGCCGGCCGAGTGGAGGGCCTCGGCGACGCGGGGGTAGCAGGGCGGGGCGGTGCCGTCGTAGGCGGAGGCGCGGGTGGCGGCGAACCCTGCGTCGAGCAGGCAGCGTTCGCTCTCCGGGGAAGTCAGGAAGTCGATCAGCTTGCGGGCGCCCGCGGCCCGCGGCGAATCGGTGGTGACGGCGAGGTTCTGGCCGCCGAGAACCGATGCGCCCGGAAGCCGGTTCACGGAGTAGTCCTCCGGCGGCAGCAGGTTCTGCAGCGCCCCGAATACGTAGGGCCAGTGACGCACGAACGCGATGCGCCCCTGGGCGAAGTCGGCCAGGGACGTCGGTTCGTCGGAGGAGAACGCGTGGTCCAGTATCCGGTCCTTGCGGGCGCGTCGGCGCACCTCCTCAAGCCCCTTCTTCAGAGACTTCTCGCCCGCTGTGTAATGCCCCTTCTCATCCGCGAGATGGACGCCGACGGACTCGAACGCCTCGATGGTGTTGACGGTCAGCCCCTCGTACGCGTCGAGCTGGGTCGTCCAGCCCGCCTCGACCCCGCTTTCGCTCCGGCTGGCGCTGAGCGTGTCGATAGAGGCGCCGAGATCGGCCCACGTCCAGTTGGCGGTGGGCTGGCGGGCCAGGGTGATTCCGGCGGCGGTCAGCCGGTCGGGGCGGTAGTAGAGCAGACCGACATCGCTGTTGAAGGGGCGGGCGTAGGAGCGGCCCTTCCAGACGGAGGTCCGGCGGATCTCCGCGATGACGTCGGAGTCGACGACATCCTCGTCGGAGAGCGGGCGGATGAGTCCGGCCTCGGCGAACTCGGGGACCCAGGTGATGTCGAGGTTCACCACGTCGTAGCCGGCGCTGCCGGACTGGAGCGCGCCGAGCAGCTGGCTGCGCTGCTGATCGGCGCCGCCGGGCAGCTCGACGAGTTTCGCCTGCAGGGCCGGGTCATCGGCGTGATGCTCGTTCCATTCCTTGATCAGCTGCTGCCGCACCCCGCCGGACCCGGTCACGTCGAGCCCGCTGGCGACGACGATCGGGCCGGGATCTCCCTGCCCCTGGTCGTCCGGTCCGGGGGTCGGTCCGGAGCCGCCGGAACACGCTGCGGAGGCGAGGACGAGCAGGCAGCCGAGCGCCACGGCGGAACGCCTGCGCCGCGTACGGCCGGCCCGGAACTCCCGACGACTGCGGCGGCTCATTCGGCGTCCCCCGTACCGGTCTTGGCGACCTCGGCCTGCAGTTCCTTCGCCAGGTCGACTGACGGGTCGAGGCAGCGCCCACCGGTCGCGGCCGTGAGCTGCCGGTTGAGCTCACCCGACGTACAGCCGCCGCCCTGCAGGGAGACCACGACGACTCGTACCCGCGGTGCCTTCTTCGCCTCCTTGACCAGGGACGCCAGCGCGGCGCCCTTGATGGCCGCGGAATCCTCGTCGTCGGTGACGAGGACGAGCAGCCGCGGCGGGTCGAGCTCCGCCGGTCCCCCGCGCAGGTCGGCGAGCGCCTCCCGCAGCCCGGTCGCGACGCGTGCGTCGGTGTTCACCGGCTTCACCGCGTCGACCTTCCGCTGCGCGGCGGCCCGGTCGTTCCGCCCGAACGGCACCACGTCCGGACGGGACTTCCGGGATGCCGGGGCGAGCGACCGGACCCCGTACTCGTCCTTCGCGCCCAGGGAGTTCATCGACCGGCTCACCAGATCCTTGGCGCGCCCTGACCCGTCGAGGACCCGCTTGTCCGCCATCGAGGTCGACGTGTCCAGCAGATAGAGCACCCGGCCCGGCCCGAGAGCCTCCCGGTAGCGCCGAAGCGTGTCGGTCTGCACGGCCGACGTGACGCGCGGACCGGTCGGTGGCAGCGCGTCGGCGTGGACGGCGCGGGTGTTGGCGGAGACCTTGAGCAGCGAGTGCTCGTCGGGCGGGGCGGGCGTGCGGTCACTCGTGACGCCCCGGAACCCGTCCTCGGTGAACACGCGCTGGGCGGAAACGTCTTTGGTCAGCCACCTGTAGAAGTCCTCGACCGCCCGTTTGCGCACGGCGGCGTCGCGCTCGGCTCCCTTCCAGGTGACGTGCACGAACGGCAGATCCAGCATCGGTACGTCGGACGGGTACCACGCCGTCCGGGCGGACAGGGTGTCCTTCGCGCAGGACTGGCGGCCCTTGTCACCGGGCCGCAGGTTGAACTGGGCCATGGTCTGCTCCGGAATCAGCACGGCGGCCCGGTCCTCCAGGGTGTTCTCGGAGCTCGCGGCCAGCGCACACATCAGCTCCGACGCCGTACCGGGCATCGGCGTGAGCTGCCCCGCCATGCCTTGTTCGAGCTCGGACGGCTGGGCGGTGCCGGTGGGCGGATAGAGGGCTGTCGTGGCCAGGAGCGCCCCGTCCGTGATCTCCGGATCGGAACGCAGCACGGACGCGGCCGGCTCGGAGGAGCGCAGCTCGGAGACCAGCCCGCTGAGCGGGCTGCCGGTCTGCAGTGCGGGTGGCAGGGACAGCCCGTCGGGCACGGCGAGCACCATCGGCGTGAACGCGAGAGGCCCCAGCCGGTCGAAGGAGACCACGCTGCCCGCGCGGGCTGCCGTTCCGGTCCCGGACGCGGCGGCAGAGGTGTCCTGGGCCCGCCGCCACGTACTGTCGGCTGCCGGGATCCAGATGTCCGGCTGGGCACCGAGATCCCGCTGGGGCCGGAAGCACGCCCCCGAGGCGGGACACTCGCCGTCCGGCGACTGCCACGCCTTGGACCCCTGGAAGGCGGCTACGGCGTCCGTCTCCTTCGCCTCGTACACCGTGATCCCGATGCGCCTGCATGCGCGCGGATTCCGTTTCGTATAGGCGTTGGCCGCCTTCTGAACAGTGGCCCGCAGGTCGGGATCGGTGAGCACCCGCAGCTCCATCGACGGCGCACAGCCACCGCCCCCGCCGCCCGGCAGCAGGTTCCGGACGATCACGCCGGCGGTGCCGAGGAGGGCGAGAACCAGGAGCGGGACGAGGGACCGCCGGACTCCTCGGCGGCGCCACAGCCGGTTCCGGAACCGGGGTGGGAACGCATCGTGCGGCACGGCTCCCGGATCGTGCTCGGGGACGAAATCCGGCTTCGGCTCCCGCTCGTACCGGGAGTCAGCCCCCTCCCCCTCCCCCTCCCCCTGTCCGAGCGCGAGAACGACATCGTCACCCTGGTGGAATTCGACGGGAATCCAGTCCTGCCCGTCGTACGCCTTGAGGCCGGCCAACGCCTCGCGCACCCGCGTATCCAGCTGCGCAAGGAGGACGTCGCCACCGCGAAGCGGTCCCCCCTCGGCCGGCTCCTCCGTCAGTACGCGATGGATCTCCCTGGTGAACCGGGTTCCGCCCGCGCTGCGGGCGACGGGTATCTCCGCGCCCTCACGTATCGCCGCGAAGAGAGCGAATCTCTTCTCCGGATTCAGGTCGAGCTCTTTGAGCGCGTTGCCCGCGTAACAGCAGTCGAGGATGACGACAATGTGCTCCGCCTCGGATTCCCACAGCCAGTGCATCACATCCTTGTGCCAGGCAAGGGCGTTCGAGAAGGGGTGGCTCTTGTCCCGGGTCACCTTGGAACCGGCGACCATCAGATGGAAGTTCCTGCCGTACGTGTCCACCTGGCCGTGACCGACGAAATAGACGACCAGTAACCCCTCGGCCTCCTCGGCAGCCTTGCTGAGGGCCGCATCCACTGTGTGGCGCCCACGCGGGTCGAGGAGAACCCTCACCTCGTCGGGGTCGAACACGCCGGAGCCCTCGGCGGTGAGCGCCTCCTTCATCAGCTCAAGGTTGCGCGGCACACTCGGAAGACGCCCCAGGTGCTCATACCTGTCCACGCCGATCAGCAGGGCCCGGTGGGCCTTCCGGCGGTTCTCGCCACTACGCGCGTTGTAGGGCGGCACGGCGGCTATGCCCCCCTGTGATCGTCGCCGCCCTGTGCTGGGTCCTCGCCACCGAGCTCCGGCGGTTCCTCCGGGGCCGCATCGCGTGCGGAGTCGCGGCTCAGCGCGGAGTCCGGACCACCGGCCTGATCGATGAAGGCAATTCCTGGGTCCTCCTCGTCGTCGACGACGAGTCTGCGCCGGTTGCGCAGCCAGGTCAGCGCAGACTGCCACGCGCTCTCGACGGCGATGTCGACGCCCTTCACCGTCACCGCGAGGATGACCGCCTGGACCAACTCCCCCGCCTGGGTGTCCGCGGGCCGCCCGGGCTCCTCCGCCGACTCGACCTCGACCAGCCTGAGTTCCCCGGCGCGCCACGCCTCGGCGAGCGCGGGCGCGTTACGTAACCAGGTACTGAGCGCCTTCACGTCGTCCCGTTCGGCGTGCGTACCGCGCACCGTGAGCCGCAACTCAACGGCCCCCCGCGCCCCCGCCGCCCCGGCCACGTCCGCACTGTCCGCCATGCGCTGCCCCCATTGGCACCGTTGCCGCCCGCGCTTCGGAGCGGTTCGTGTAACTCGCCATTATTTCACGCACGTTGACACCAGGCACCCCTTTGAGGCCGCCCCGTCTCGGCCCGGCCGACGAGGAGTGGGCCCAGACCCCCGTGACCCGTCCGCCGCTTCACCTCACGCGGAACACCGGTCGCGCAGCCGATTCCCCAATGCCCCACCTTTGCAATATCATCACATTCCATCCATTGATCTCAGGGCCCCGCCTCCCCCACGCAGGTTCCAGCTCTGTGCGTGCGAGGAAGCCTTCATGTCGCCCTATCAGCCTTCCGCCGACTGGCAGTACGAGATCCCGACGACCGGCAGCAAGCGGCTTCCGCCCGCCGCCCGCTACGTCGAATCACTGACACACCAGGGCTACGGCTTCGAGGCGGCCATCGCCGACCTCGTCGACAACTCCATTGACGCGGGCGCCCACAACGTCGTCATCAGCTTCCTCCGGGACGAGGACCGCCTCGTCAGCCTGCTCGTCGTCGACGACGGATGCGGTATGAACGACGAGGCCCTGGACACCGCGATGACGGTCGGCGGCCGCGAGGGATACGCCGCGAGCGCGCTCGGCCACTTCGGAGCAGGCCTCAAGGCCGCTTCGCTGTCGCACGCCGATTCGCTCACCGTCATCAGCCGGACCAAGCGCAGCCCGTCCACCGGCCGCCGCTGGCTGACGGCGCGCGCCCAGGCCGACTTCACGTGCGATGTCGTCGACCCGCGCTACTGCCAGGACCTCGTCGACCGCTACGACGGGATCGTCGAGTGGCACGGCACGATCGTCCGCTGGGACCGTGTCCGGGCCTTCGACACCGTGACGACCGGTCAGGCCGACCGGTTCCTCAATGAAGCGATCGAGAAGCTGGAGACCCACCTCGGCCTCCATCTGCACCGCTTCCTGGCCCGTGAGGGCTTCAACGTCGACATCGTCGTCGAGGACGTGCGGACCAAGGAGGAGCTCGATCACCGAGGCGTCGAGCCACTCGACCCGTTCGGCTACCGGGTGCCGGGCCGGGCCGGCTACCCCCGTACGTACACCGCACCGATCGAGGGCGTCGGCGAGCTCGCCCTGACCGCGCACATCTGGCCGCCGAAGTCACCACTGGTCAGCTTCCGCGGCATCGGTCCGCTCGCCGAACGCCAGGGCTTCTACATCTACCGCAACGACCGGCTCGTCCAGGCGGGCGGCTGGAACAGCACCCGCAGCGCGGAGGGCCACCTCGCCCTCGCCCGGATCGCCGTCGACCTGCCGAACGAGCCGAACGACGTCTTCAGCCTCACGGTGAAGAAGGACGGCGTGACGGTCACGCCCGCCTTCGCCCGCGGTCTCGAACAGGCCACGGACGACGGGGGCCAGACGTTCGCCGCGTATCTCCATGAAGCGGAGACGACGTACCGGGAGGCAGCCCGTCGCGCCACCGAGCCGCAGCGCAAGGCCGTTCTCCCGGCCGGCAAGGGCCTGGACCCCCGGCTCAAGCGCACCCTTCGCGATGAGTTGCCCGAGCTGGAGGGCGAGGACCCGATCACCTTCCGCTGGGACGCGCTGCCGTCGGACGTGTTCTTCGAACTCGACCGCGAGGAACGGGAAGTGAAGCTGAACAAGGAGTACCGGCAGGTCTTCAACGGTGGCCGCCGCGGCGGCCTGAACGACGCGCCGGTGGTGAAGAGCATGCTCTACCTCATGGTCAACGAGATCTTCCAGAAGGAACGGGTCCGGGCCGTCCACACCGACAACGTCGCCCTGTGGAACAGCGTCCTGGTGACGGCCGCGCGCTGCGAACTCGCGCGCTGAGCAACCGAACCGTCCTCCCACCTCTCCTCTCGAGGAAGCCGTCCCCACCATGACCGACCACCTGTTCAACCTGCACGGCGACGTCCTGGCCGCAATGCGCCGCGGACCCAAGCACTTCACCAAGCTGGCCTTCGTACTCACCGAGGCCGACGAACCCGCCGACACGGAGCTGAGCCACTTCCGGGACCGCATCATCGCCGCGGGCCCCGGCGACGAGCTGACCGCGCTCTGGCACCGCACCCTGACCGGCTGGGACCTGGCGGAACAGGCCGACTGGTCCGCCGCCCCGCCCCGTACCGACGAGCGCCGCGCGGACACGTACACCCGCCTCGGATTCGGCGCCGACCTGCGCAAGGCGCTCGACCAGGCGGTCCCGGTCTTCAAGGAGCCGGGCCCGACGATCATCAGCAGGACCCCGACCTCCTGGTACTCCCGCGATGCCGCGGCCGCCCGCTCCTTCTACTGGAACTCGTACGAGCAACTGCTGCGTCGCAAGGGCTGGTCGGACGCGGCCGTGTCCAGCCTTGACGAGGCAAGCCACGCCGTGGTCGAGCGCCTCGCCGACCCCACGCGTACCGAGGCGTACGGCGCCCGCGGCCTGGTCGTCGGCTATGTCCAGTCGGGCAAGACCGCCAACTTCACGGGCGTCACGGCGAAGGCCATCGATGCCGGCTACCGCCTCGTCATCGTCCTCGGCGGCACCCTGAACCTCCTCCGGGGCCAGACCCAACGCCGCCTGGACATGGAACTGATCGGCCAGGAGAACATCCTGCGGGGCGCCGACCCGTCGGACCCCGACGCCCTGATCGACATCGACTACCAGGACGACGAGGACTGGCCGGCGAAGTTCGTCAGCCACGGCGGACGCCCCTCCACCCGAGGCGCTTTCGACATCGAACGCCTCACCACCCGGGACGACGACTACAAGAGTCTGGCGACCGGGATCCGGGCGCTCGAATTCGACAAGCAGGTCCGTACGCAGCCGCTGCACGCCCCGGACAACCTGCACCGCGCGGCCGCGCGCGTGATGGTGGTGAAGAAGAACAAGTCCGTGCTGGCCAAGCTCATCAAGGACCTGAAGAAGATCGGTCCGCTCCTCTCCGAGATCCCGGCGCTGATCATCGACGACGAGTCCGACCAGGCTTCGGTCAACACCACGGACCCGAAGAAGTGGGAGGAGGGCAAGGTCGCCCGTACGGCCATCAACAGCCAGATCTCCCAGCTGCTCGGCCTCCTCCCCCGCGCCCAGTACGTCGGCTACACGGCGACGCCCTTCGCCAACGTCTTCGTCGACCCGGGCGACGGGGAGGACATCTTCCCGCGCGACTTCCTGATCTCACTGCCCCGCCCGACCGGCTACATGGGCGTCCAGGACTTCCACGACCTGGACCGGACCGACGACTCCACCACCGGCACCGCCGAGGAATCCCACATCCGCGGCATCTACGAGGACACGGGCGACCGCCTCCAG
Source organism: Streptomyces sp. NBC_00873 (assembly GCF_045207415.1). Classification (NCBI taxonomy): domain Bacteria; kingdom Bacillati; phylum Actinomycetota; class Actinomycetes; order Kitasatosporales; family Streptomycetaceae; genus Streptomyces; species Streptomyces sp. NBC_00873. Next base: position 5,903,216 of record NZ_CP108803.1, on the reverse strand, counting down.
GAAGCCCTGGACGCTTTCCTCCTCACCGGAGCCCTGAAGCTGTACCGCGCGGCCAACGGCGTGCCCGACGGTCCGTTCCGCCACCACACGATGCTCGTCCACGAGTCCGTACGCATGGCCGAGCACGCGTCCCTCGCCCTGCGGATCAGCTCCCTGTGGCACGAGGCGGCCTACACCAGCCAGGAGGGGCACGACCGCCTCTCGGCCTTGCTGGCCTCCGACTTCCAGCGCTTCGCCGACGACGGACTGCCCACCCCCATCTCGTACGAGGAGCTGAAGCCGCATGTCTTCCGGGCACGTCAGCTGATCAACTCCGGCGGCACACCGGTGATCGTCGTCAACGGCGACACCGAACGCGACTACGCCCAGCCCGACCTCGACTTCGACCGCACCCCGCACGTGTGGAAGATCCTGGTCGGCGGCACCAAGCTGTCCCGCGGCTTCACGGTCGAGGGCCTGACGGTGACGTACTACCGCCGCAAGACCCAGCAGGCCGACACCCTGATGCAGATGGGCCGCTGGTTCGGCTTCCGCCCCGGCTACCGCGACCTGGTCCGCCTCTACATCGGCCGCGAGGAGCCCATGGGCAAGTCGAAGACGGTCGACCTGTACGAGGCCTTCGAGGCCATCTGCCGCGACGAGGAGACGTTCCGCGCCCAACTCACCCGGTACGCCACCCTGGTGGACGGCAAGCCCCAGGTCACCCCGGCCCAGATCCCGCCCCTGGTGTCCCAGCACCTGTCCTGGATCAAGCCGTCCGCCCGCAACAAGATGTTCAACGCGGAGCTGGTGGAGATCCGGTCGCCGGGCGAGTGGGTGGAGCCGACGGCGTACCCGACGGACGCGGCGGATCTGCGGCACAACGCGGAGACCTGGCGCCCCGTTCTGGAATCACTGGACTCCTCCCCGGTCACGCTGACGTGCTCGTCCCTCGAACACGGTCGCAACGACAGCTACGAAGCTCTGCTCGGCACCGTCGATCACCGCACTCTGCTGAAGATCCTTTGCGATCTGCGGTGGTCCGCTCCCACACAGTTCTCGCCGCATCTGGAGTCCCTCTTCACGGCGGGTGAATCCGGCGTCGGCATCGACGACTGGCTGGTGATCGTCCCGCAGCAGACCTCGGCCCGCCGCACCGAGGCGAGGATCTTCGGCAGAGGCCCACTGTCCCTGGCACACCGCACCCGGCGTCGCGGCGACCTCTTCGGCGCGATCAGCGAGCCGAAGCACCGTGGGGCCGCTCTGCGGGTGGCCGGCGCGCTGAAGGATTCCGGAGACCGTCTCGTGGAATCGCTCGTACGCGAGCGGCGAGGCGTCCTGGTCCTGTATCCCGTGGTCGAGGACGCGCCTCGTCTCTCCTCCGACGGCGCGATCGACCCCCGGCACCTGGTCATGGCCTTCTCCCTGGTCGCTCCGAAGTCGTCGACCGGCCAGCAGAAGAGCCTGGTGCGCTTCCGGACCATCGATTCGGGGAGGAGCGATTCAGCGATCATTGATCGCGAGAGCGACAGGTCGTAGGAGACTTGGCAGTTATGAGCACGGCAAAGCCTTCGTCCCTCGGGGTCTCCGCCCGGATGAGTCGCCAAGCGAGCCGCGACACCACTCCTGAGGTGGCAGTCCGGAAGTTGCTGCACGCCGCGGGCTACCGCTATCGCGTCAATAAGCGAGTGCCGGACATGTCCCGGCGAACGATCGACATCGCGTTCACCCGGGCCAAGGTCGCGGTATTTCTCGACGGCTGCTTCTGGCACGGCTGCCCCGAGCACGCCACGCAGCCGAGGGCGAACGCCGAGTGGTGGCGGCAGAAGCTCGACCGAAACATGGCCCGGGACGCGGAGACGACCAACCATCTGGCGGCCGCGGGGTGGACGGTACTGCGGTTCTGGGAGCACGAGGCCCCGTCCCGGGTCGCCGACCGGGTGGCGGAAGCCGTCGAGCGGGAACGGTCCGCACGGCGGACACGACAAGAGGGTGGGGACCTGTGAGCGGATTCCGGTTCGTGGATGTATGCGCGGGGGCGGGCGGACTGGCGCTGGGCCTGGAGCAGGCGGGTTTCGACCCGGTGCTGCTCCTGGACAGCAAGCCGGTGGCGTGCGAGACGCTTCGGCTGAACCGACCGACGTGGAAGGTCCTGGAAATGGACCTTCTAGAATTCGTTCCGGACGAGCATCCGGAGACCTACGACGTCGACCTGTTGTCAGCGGGCCTGCCACGGGTGAAGTCGAGTGCCACCACCGCCAGGGCCGAGACCGAGGAGGAACAACGGCTGCTGGAGGCAGCAGTCCTCCTGGCCCACTCCGTCCAGCCCCGCGCGCTGCTTATCGAGAACGTGCCGGGCCTGGTGGATGCCCCTGAGTTCGAGCCCTTGCGCGAGTTCATCCGCAAGGAATTAGAGCATCTCGGATATCGAATGCGCTGGTTCGTGCTGAACGCTGCGGACTACGGCGTACCCCAGGATCGCAAGCAGGGCGTTCTGGTCGCGCTCAAGGAGCAGCACTTCGACTCCTTCCGGCCTCCAGCACCGACCGTCACGGAACACGTTCCGGTGGGCCGGGCTCTGCGTCATTCCATGGCGGCGCGCGGGTGGCGCGATGCCGACGCGTGGGCGGCGCAGGCGATCAACGTGGCGCCGACCCTCGTGGGTGGGTCCGACAATCGCGGGGGCGCCGACCTCGGGCCCACGGGGACGAAGAAAGCCTGGGCGCGCATGGGCGTCAACGGGGGCGCCCTGGCCGATGAGGTTCCGGGGCCCGAGTCCGACGGCTCCTCGGACATGGTCAAGCTCACAGACGCACAGGCCGCGCTCCTGCAGGCATTCCCGCCCGAGTGGCGATTCGCCGGAAGGAAGACAGCCAGATACCGGCAGATCGGTCACGCTTCTCCGCCTCCGGTGGCCAAGGCGCTGGGCGCGGCCATCGCGGGAGCTTTGCGTGTCTAAACGATTGCGCAACGCTTCCGGGTCCGGGGTGGACGATAGGCCTGGGGATCGAGGGGTGGCCGACCGCCGGCTACACTTCGCCCACATGACCCCCGCACAACCACAACCGCCCCTGGTTACCGATGCCCGCTTGCCCGCTAAGACCCCTTTTAGCATTGTGGACCTGTTCGCCGGTCCGGGCGGACTGGACGTAGCTGCAGACGTACTGGGCATCCCCGTCACAGGCATCGAGTGGGACGAGGGGGCATGCGCCACACGAGGTAGAGCAGGCCTCGAGACAGTGCCGGGAGACGTCCGCAAGTCCCGGCCTGCGGATTTCCCGAATGCCAATGTGCTGACCGGCGGGCCGCCCTGCCAGACGTTCACCGTGGCAGGGCATGGCGCGGGACGCCGCGCGCTGGACGACGTACTGAAGTTCGTTCAACGTCTGGTCGATCGGGACAAGCCGTCCAACATCGACCTGGACCTCGCCGAGATGGAGGACGAGCGCACGGGGCTCGTCCTGGAACCCCTTCGGTGGGCACTGGAAGCCATTGACGATCCCGCACTCCGCCCTTACGAGGCCATCGTGCTGGAGCAGGTTCCAGCAGTTCTGCCCGTATGGGAGGCCTATGCAGAGGCCCTGCAGAACGAGGGCTACGCAGCCACATATGGCATCCTCCGCACCGAGGAGTTCGGGGTACCGCAGACGCGCCGTCGTGCCGTTCTGATCGCCAGACTCGGCAGGAACAACCACGTCGAACTGCCGACGCCGACACACCACCCCTATCGCAAGGGGGTTGCCCGGCCCACGGAAGGCGCCGAACTGGGCCCGTGGAAACGGGAGCCGTGGGTCACGATGGAAGACGTGCTACCGAAGCGCCCCAGGCCGTTCGTCGTGATCTCCAACTACGGCAGCGGTGGTAACCCCAAGGCCCGTGGTGAGCGTCACTCCGACCAGCCGGCGGCCACCGTGACAGGCAAAATCTCCCGAAACCGTGTGGTCAGGAACGGCCTCGATCTCCCCCGCTTCACCCCCTCCGAAGCAGGCCTGCTCCAGTCGTTTCCCGCCGCCTATCCATGGACTGGTCGAGACGTCGCGCAGCAGATCGGCAATGCCGTTCCTCCGCGCCTTGCCATGCATGTTCTCAGTGCGGCGCTCGGGCTGGGAGTCCCGACAGATGCCGAGCTGGACAGGCTCGCCAAGTGGAAGCCGCAGGCGGTGAACAGCGAAGAGCCTCGGTCCTGAAGCACTCGACCGGGCGGCCCGTGAGGTCAGCCCTCGTAGTCGACGATCCGTCCGCGTACCCGCGCGTCCGCGAACAGTTCCTCAAAGTGTTCGGCGAGCGCGTCCACCGATTTCTCCGGCACGGAACCGTCGGGCGGCCCCTCCGGCAGGGAGTATCGGGACACCGGCGGCGCCGAATCTGCCTCACGGATCCAGGCGTCCAGCAACGTGCCGTCCCACTGCTCGTCCTCGGCGATCACGTCGTACATCAGCGTGCTGGCAGCCGTGTTAGCCACGACTGCCAAACCGTTGACCTGACGACCCGTGCGCACGATGCCCCGGCCGACGAGTCGTATCAGAGCCTGTGCCGTGGGCCGGTGATCGATGATGTCGAGCCGCATCACGGTGTTGAGCACATCCTGGTTGCCGCAAGCCACCTCTACCGGTCGGTAGTCGGAGCCGTCACGGAAAAGTTCGGCGGCCCACCACAGGCGAGCGAATGCCTGTGTGTAATGGAACCCTTGGAACCGGCTCGCGACGACTCGCGGCGCGACGCCGTCCTTGCCCTTGGCGGGCAGGTGCCGCCAGATCACGTAATCGGGTGCAACGGCCAGGGCCAGGAAATTCCACAGACGCCCGTCGGCGGCGTCTCTCCGTGTCAGACGCAGGTCAGCATGCAGGCGGGGTGCGAGCCACGCGTCCGCCTTGGTCCGCGTGTCCTCCTGGTAGAGGTGCATCACATCGTCGATCAGATCCCGCACGCCACCGACGTCAAGGCGTGCGTCCGCGCCGGGCAGCGGGGACAGCGGCTCGGAGACCTTGTTCAGGGCGATGTGAGGCGGGTTCTCCTGGCCGGAGAGCACGCCCATGCTCAAGTACTTCGCCGCATTGATGTCGGAGAGCAACGCCAGCCGCTCCGGCAGATGCTGGGGCCTGTCGGTCATGCCTTGCTCCCCCTCTGGGATACGTCGAGGACCCGGATGGCCGTGCCAAGGTTCTTCGCGACCTTGGCGCGCCGGACGGCCGCGTAATTGATACGGGGTTGGAGCTCGTTCCAGCCGGACGACTCCTTGCGCCGGGCATGGATCTCCCTCAGTGCGTCGGTCTCCGAGTGGTTGGGAAGCACGTCGGTGAGCATGCCCCGGAGTACCGCGCCCCGCCAGCCGCCGGGCCACTGCGGGCTGCCGTGCTCGTCCACTTCAAGGTCACTGACTGCAGAGTGGAACACGGCAGTCCAGACGTCTGTGGCGATCTGTGCCGCCAGCATGTCCCGCACCGCCTTCTCCAGGGCGCTTCCGCCGGAGTTGAGAAGATCGGAGATCCCATCGAAACCCGTGTTCAGGTGAACCGTGGGCATGTCTCCGGAGGTCTCCACCAACCAGGGGGCGTCACGGAACGGGCGCAGCCAGTCAGGGCCGGTGTGGAAGTCGACCTCGCTGACCTCCATTTCGCGCTGCCGAGCCGGCGTCTGGGCCGTCAGGTCCACCAGCCAGTTGTCCTCCGCCTGCCCGATGAGCCGCCCGCGCACACCGTCCACGGTGGCGATGACCATCACGGACAGATCTGCCCGATTGCGGTACGCCGAGCGCCAGAAACGGAGATGACCGGTCCATGCCGCCCCTGTGCCGGGTCCCTGCTGAAGTTGCACGGTGGTACGTGAGTTGGTGGCCTTCTCCGTGAGAACGGCGACAGCCGACACGTCGGCCCATGGGCCTTCGACCAGCTCACGGTCCGGCAGGGACGCCGAAATGCCGAGGCGCACGCTCTCCCAGTCGTCCCGTTCCACTCGGTGGAGGGCGACGACTCTCTCCTGGGTGGAGAAGGCGGTGGTCTCCAGGTCGTGCTGGTAGTGCCCCTCACGCTCCTGTCGCACGCTCGTAACCCGGAAGGAGATCTCACCGACCGGCCTCTTGTAGGGGAAGACCCTCATGCGGCGACCTCCTTCGTCTTCTGAAGCTCTACGATCAGGCCTGCCAACTGAGCTCGGACCGGATGACTGGACGCATCGGTGATCGCGCTGAAGGAGGCAGTACGTACACCGGGCTTGAAGCGCAGCGAACCGTCCACCAATTCGCAGTTCTGCCCTGCCACGATCTCTGCCCATTGCACGGTCGGTCGGCCGCCGGATCGCACATCGAACTTCGCGACCGGACTCAACGTCCAGGGGTCCTCACTCACTGGCAGTTTGACCTCGGCCTTGATCTGCCAGGCACCCGACGAGTCGATTTCTGCGTCCAGTCCGCGGATTGTCGGTACCCCGCCGCCACGGGCGGCTGAGGGCGGGGCGACGTCTAGTCGCAGTAGGTCGCGCAATGCCTTGGGGCCGTCCTGACTTTTCTCCCGTGCTCGACCTACGAGTTCACGTACCGCAGCGTTCGAGACGCGCGTGAAATCGACGATCCGCCGGTGTGCCGTCGGCGAGTACGTGACACGCAGCTCGTCGGTCCGGCCCCATTTGTTGTGCTCGGGAGGCTCGGAAGCTCGGAGGAAGGCTTCCGCAAGGTCCGCGTTCACGGCCTCGTCCCCCGCCGCGTGACCGGCGAGAAGCACGGCCTGGAAGGCGTTGGTTCCGAGGGGAAGATCCGGCACCCTGGTCGACTTGATCGTCATGCGGTTACCGCGCATCGCGACCACATGGTTGGGCTTGCCGTCGCCGTCCTCGGCCGAGGTGACCAGGAGGACGGACTCATGCTCCATCGTGCCGCGACCGCCTCGGTGAGCAGGGACCTGCAACGGCACCTTGACCATGGCTACCTGGTCGATCTCCGTCAGTCGGTCGACGGTTTCGCCGTCCAGGTAGGCCCTGAGCGCCCGGGTGCGAGATGGTTGCGCAAGTTGCGGTTCCACGCGTTCGTCGTCGATCAGCACCTGCCCGTTACGCAAGGTCCTGACCGACGCCTCCAGGAGCGGCGCCGTGGTTCTGCCTGCGGTCATGGCCGCCCAAAAATTCTTGGCCAATGCCCGCACGAGCCGCTCGTGCATGGTCTGTACAGAATCGTCGTCGTCACTGCTCTCGGCAGACGTTTCGTTGACCAGCCCGGCCACATCATGGGCTCCGACGATCAGGAAGGAGGTCCCGGGTTCTGAGTTCTCCCGGGCGAGGTGCAGTCGCTCCACCGTTTCGCTGTCCGCCCACCACGAACGGGCGATGTTCTCCGTGCCCGATGCGGTGTCCATCTCGCCGAGCCACGCAGGCCCGGCCCACCGCTCGCCGTCGACCACGCGCCAGGGCAGGTCGAGGCGCCCGATGAGGCGCCGTTCGGTGCGTCCCTCGTGAGGCACCGAGAGCGTGGAGTTGATCAGCACCATGCCGAGCCGGCTCGCGGCCCAGAGGGTGGCCTTTCCCAGACCGTATGACCCTCCGGCGCTGGAATCGGACTTGTGGCTGTCGAGCTGACGTCGGACAACGGCAGCGAAGCGCCCGTCCTCGTAGTCGTCACCTGTGAGACCCGACGCGTTGTAGTCGTCGACTCGGAGCAGTACGAGCCGATCGCGCTCGCTCATCTCGCGGAGGCCCTCTGCGATCACGCGGCCGACCTTTTGCTCCTGGGCAGCTGTAGTTTCGTAGTGGGGATAGAGGTCGTCCCACCCGATCGCCTCACGGAAGCGCGCCAGCGGCTCCCCGGTCAGCTCGTGCAGCGTGTATCGGACCCGTACGGGCTTGGTCCGGTCCAGCCTCTCATCGAGGCTATTCTGTGTCGCCTCGCGGGCGAGGACCTCCAGATCGGCCTCGAACGCAAAGGCTGCGGTGTTACCGAAATCCCTGCCACCATCCGCGTACGCGGGACGGTGGTACCAGGAGACGGGGCGGCCGATGACCGCGTCCGAGGTTCGGGTATGAATGGTCCCGTGGTCGGTGCCGAGCGCGTCCGCGATCGCCCGCATCGTCTCATCACGAGGGACAGCCCTGCCTGTGATCCATGCCGACACAGCCGCACGTGTCAGGCCGATCTGCTGGGCCAGATCCTGCTGGTTCATGTCCGCCCGCTTCAACTGCCGTGAAAGCCACGGGCCGAACTCCTCACCGATGCCCACCATCACCGCTCCTCAGCTGCCACGTTGCCCTCGGAACTCAGAACGGTACACGCGCATTTGACAGTCGAAGTATGCGGCAAGGTTGTTTGACATCACTTGGCGCTACAGTCATCCCGCACCGACCCGCCAAACCATGACACAGGCACCAAATCCTAAATTGTGCACACCATTCCTGACATACGCAAGTAATCCCACCCGCATCGACAAACGCCACACGCTGGCGGGACAGAATCTTCATGGAACACTTGGGACCGTGACCGGCGCTACGCAGGATCCGCAATGGACGCGCCGCAGAAGGCACCAAACACGTCTGAAATTACGTGACTTGAACGTCTTCGAGACTCGGGACACGCAAGCTCCGACAGAACCTCACGATAGAATCGACCCCTCGGTCACATCGGCGCAATTGATTCGCGCGGGGGTCCTTCGCGTGTGAGCTCTCCGGATCTGGTTCTGACTGCCTGTTCCTGCTCCCAGAACACGAGGCGGGCCACCACATCATGCTGGCAGCTGAGGGTGGCCGTTCTGGGGCCCCAAGCATCCCGCTCCGGGCCCCAGAACGGCCACTTCAAGTCACCCGGGCCGCCGGACTTCCGCCAGCACGTCGTCCAGCAGTCCCGTCACGTCGCGTCCGCCGAGGACCAGTTGTCGATCCAGCAGCCGGTTGCCGGTTTCGCAGGACGTCTCGCTCACGAGGGAACAGCCGTGGCAGGCCGAGAGATTGAGCTGTGAGGCTCCCTGTCGGTCACTCTCAATACAGACAGGGTCGTTGGAACAGAAGTCCGCGTCCTCAAGCGCCGCCACCAGAAGGGAAATCAGCTTGTCCGGGTCCCCGAGCCTGACGAGCCCGCCCAGCGTTCCCTGCGCGTCCCCTGCCGCGGTGTAGATCAGGATCCCCGCAGTCTTATCGGTACGGTCGGAGTTGGCGTAGATGCGCTCCTGCAACGCGGCAGACGCATAGCCACTCGCGAACGCCAATCGACGGATGAGCAGGTGCGCCAGCGTGTGAAGGGCCACGAACCTGGGCTCCGGCACGTCGAGGCGACCGGCCAGCGGAGAGTCGGCCCTGCGCGCCTTGAGGATGCCGGCACGTGCCTGTACCCCCGTCTGCGCCTCCCAAGCGGCCAGCTTCGCCTCGTCGAACCGTAGGAAGATGCCTTCTCCGAACAGCTCGATCGCCGGATAGACGGGCTCGTACTTCTGGTTCGCCCCCAGGTCGACGCCGATCAACGCCGCTTCCGCGTCATGGCGCCGGAATCCTCGCAGAGCACGGACTTCCCGCACCCGACGTACCTGTCCGATTCCGTTGATCCTGCTGATCAGACTCGTGGGCCCTGGCACGCCTTCGAGGCTTCGCCCGTCGACGACGAAGTCGCTGCCGCTGCCGTCACGTCCTGCGTTGAGTTTCTTCAAGAACGCCGCCCACTCACCGTCCTTGAGGTCGAGCAACATCTCCCCGGCGGTGTTCTCCTCTCCCGTCGCGACGGCCAGGACGGTTTCCGGTGTCACGCCGAGATCTTGGGCAATCCACTGTGCCCCCGTCTCCGCCAAGGGTCCGCCGTTGTCCGCCACGACTTTTGCGAACAAGGCATGCCCACGGATCTTGTCGGCCGCTTCCACGGACGGCGGGCGTTCCTCCGGTATGTCGAGCGCCGAGATGGTCTGGGCGATGTAGTTGCCCGTGGCACCGCGCTGCACAGCAACCAGTTCGTGGGGGCAGGGCTCCTTGACCGAACTCTTCGGCTCCCAGGACTGACGCCCCTCGCAGCGGATCCCGTCTCGCGTCAGGGCACCCTTGGCCACCAGTTCCGCGAAGGAGCGTGAATTGCCGCACCCGTAGCACTTGACCACCAGTGACGCGAGGCCTTCGCCGCGCTTGGCCAGCTTGTGGAACCTGAGCGCCTTGTAGTCACGACAGAAGCGAACGGCTTCGCTCTTACTGGCCGCAGGTCCCCGGTGCGCCCACTTGAACCAGGGGATGTCCCGGACGTGGCTGCCCTTTTCGCAGACGGCGATGTATCGCATCGGCACGAGCATGCCGCCGCACTCGCAGGTGTTGCTCCACTTGCCCTTCTTCTTCCCGGTCAGCTTCGTGAGCTTGTCACAGCGCTCGCAGAACCTCCATGCCGGAAAGCGCCAGTAGGGCAACGCGGGTGTTTCCTTGCCAGCACGGCCCGCATGCGCCGGAGGTTGCCTCAGCTTTCCGGCTCCGAGCCTCGCCATAAGGCGCTCACAGCTGATCTCCGGGGCAAATTTCGTGTCCCACCAGGACGTGTCCGGCGCCATGAGGGACTCGCCTCGGATATCGACAATCGCACCTACGCCGAAGGGCGAGATCGTCTCGGAGAGCCGCAGGTCATGCCTGATCTTCTCCATCGAGCACCTCCTCCTGCGGTTCCTGGACCTCAACTACCACGCTGGGCTCGACCGACCTCATCGAATCTGCGACGAGCCATCCTTCTCCGGACTGTCCGAACCTCTTCAACAGAGCTGCCTGTTCCTTCTTCGTCCGCTGGTAGTACAGGGGCTCGTCCGAGTCCCGTGCCAGTTCCGCCCGACGATCCCAGTCCTTCAGAAGGCTCCACACCGCATGCCTCGTGTCGGTCGCTTCCGACCCGTCGGAACGGTGCACGTAGCCCAGGAACCGGTCCACGATTCCTTCGACCGCTTTGCGAAGCCTGACGTCGCCTAGGTCGAGACGACCCGCCTCGTCATTCGGGGCGAGCGGAGTGAACGACTGCCTCAGCAGTGCGACGAGTGCGCCGGCCAGGGACCTGTCGCGTGAGGACAACGACCACGGGGTGACACTCGTGGGCTCCACACTGCGATACAGCGCCTCGTGGTAGCCGCGGAAGGTCTCGAAGTGGGACCGGTCGCGGGCTCGACTCGACCTGAACAGCGTGACGACGACCCCGTTGATGTCGCCACGTCCGACCCGGCTGGTGGCCTGGATGTACTCGGCTGTGGTCTTCGGCTGGCCCACCATGAGCATCAACGCGAGCCTCGGGATGTCGATGCCGACGGAGAGCATGTTCGACGAGAGAACCACATCGACGGCATCCGGCGACTCGTCGACCCTGACACGCAGCGCACGGAGATCGTTCGGCAGTTCCTCCGCTCCGCGGCGACTCGTGAGCTCGAGGACTTTCCCCGCCCTGACAGGCCGGAGCGGGAAGCCGAATCGCTCCGCGCGAGGCTCGAGCCGGCCGTTGACGTCGTCAACGACCAGCGTCCCGGTACGCCCGAGCTCACGAAGACTGTTGTGATACATGACCAGCGTCCAGTAGGCGTCCCGCGAGGCGGCGGACGGGGCACGGGCGGCCAGCGCTTCCGGCATCTCCACCATGGGGGTGACCGCGGCGATGACGGCCGACGGCTGCGACACCGACTGGGGCATCAGGCCCACGTAGAGACGTCCTTCTCCGCTCTCCACCGGGCGGGAGAAGAAGGTCCGATCGTCGTCGAGTCCGGACGGGGGATACAGGGCGACGTCCCGACCGTAGAGCCCCTGCACCTGTTCCTCGGACGCACGGATGGTGGCCGTCGACGCGACGATCTTGGGGCTAGAACCCGTTCGGCCGAGCAGGAGCTGGATCACCGCGTCGAACACGGCGACGGTGGTGCCGAGCGGCCCCGAGAGCAGGTGCAGCTCGTCCTGGATGACCATGGAGGGCTGCCTGTGGTTGGTCCCCAGACCCAGCAGCCTTCCGGCTTCGGGCCTGAACTGCAAACGTGCGAATTTGTCGACCGTGGCCAGGAGGATCGTGGGTGGTTCCTCGTACAGCACCTCGTCGACGACGGCGAGTGGAAGTTCGCCAGCGAACTCGCACGACTCGTCGACGCAGTGCAGCACGACATCCCTGCCCTCCAGACGCATGCCGTAGTCCTGCGGCTTGCCGCTCCTGAGCTCCGGCACCATCGGCGTCAGGCACCACGGGCAGCTCTCGACCTGGAACTCGTTCGCCTCCTCCGGACGCGCGGCCTTCTGAAGCCGCTTGAGGGCGTCCCGCGCGTCTCCACGCGTGCCGGGGGTGACTTCGTTGCCCACCCAGAGGCCGATCGAGAACGGCGCCATCCCCTTCGCGCGCTCGTCCGTGGCACGCAGTTTCTCCATGGCGCAGATCAACGCGGCTGCACGCTGGAACTGCTGGGCGGTCAGCAACCGCAACGTGTACCGAGTGATGACCGCGGTCCCTCCGCCCGCCAGGCCGTGGGCGAGCCTTCGCCGGAAGATCTCAATCGCGGCAAGGCCCAGGTACGCCTCGGTCTTGCCACCGCCCGTCGGGAACCAGATGAGGTCCACGAGGTCCCGGTGCTCGTGCTCGGCGTCTACGGTGGACGCCAACGACACGAGGAGGAAGCCGAGTTGGAACGGGCGCCATTCCGGCTCCGGCACCTCGTCCTCGGGTTCTCCACGGTTGATCCTCGCCTGCCGCATCTGGAGGCGCATGGCGGCCATGCCGAGCGAGAAAGCCCTTCGGAGTTCCTGCCCTTCCGGCGCTCCAAGGAGGTCCACGCCCTCCCTCATCCTGTCGACGGCGTCCTGGGAACGCCTGGCGATTCGGACTGCCACGTCCTCGTCGTCGCCGAAGGCTCCGGCTCGTTCCATCTGCCGGTCGGCCCAATCGGCGAAGGCATCGACGAAAGCCTCCAAGACCCGAAGCACCGCCTCAGGATCCGTGTCGATCTGCTCGAGGTGAGCCAACATTAGGGACTTGGCCTCCGGCGTCCCCATGTCGAAGCCCGTGGTCTCGACGGCAGGAACCACGAACGCGGGCGCGGGCTCGAGAAAGACACGGGTGCAACGGCCCTCCGTAAAGTCCCAGTCCGCGGCCATTCCGTGCCCGACCGCATAGACCTTCCTTTTCTGGTACCGCAGACGCAGCTCGGCGGCCTCCCGATCGGAGTCGAAGGAACGCGTCGTGACGTACTCCAGGATTTCCGCCTCGGCAGACGGCGCGACCTTCAACCGGACCTGGAACAGCGTCAGAGGAACGTCGAGCCGGTCGTCACCGGTGGACTCGGCCAGGTTGCGAACATGCACGGTGACCAATGAGTTGCTTCCGAAGTCACGCCAACGTGCTCCGACCTGGACCTTGATACCACCGACGACCAGATGCACGGGCGCGCTGCCTCGCGGGAGTGCGAGATCGTCCTTGGAGAACCGACTGCGCTGCCACCTCGGCGGACCGTCCCCGCCGACGGGGGCATACGTGCCGCACGAGAAGTCGACGTCGACGGAGTCGCCGTCGGTGACAAAGGTTATCGCGACGGAGGACGGCTTCCAGTCCTCGGCCAGGGGCACCTGGGCAGCGTTCTCTTCAACGTCACCCTCGGAAACGTCCGGGGGGATTTCCTCGTCGTCCGTGTCCTTGCCGCCAGAGTGCTCATCCGACTCCTCGACGGGAAACAGCATGCCGACGGCGTACTGCCGTTGGGGGAGGTTCGCCGTGACCTCCTCGTCTCCCCCCTCAGGCCCGACGTAGGACGCCCGGAGGTGTCGCAGGGCCTCCTTCTGGGCCGCGGTGAGGTTCACTTGCCAACCTGCTTTCGGAGAAGGTCCTGGAGCCGCTTCTTGTCTTCCTTGGAGGCGACCACGTGGAGCGTGACGCGGGCCCTTGTGATGGCCACGTAGAAGGCGGCCACTGCACGGTCGTCGTATTCCTGTGGCAGGTCGCAGACGATGACGTGTTCTGCTTCCAACCCCTTGGCGAACCGTGGATTCGTCACCAGGAATCCCGCCTTGCTCCTGAACGGTTCGCCATTCGACGAGACACTGATGAGCCAGATGTCGTTCCGACCGGCCCCGTTCGCCACGAGTTCCCGCGCCACGGCCTCGGTCTCGGAGACATCGGCCGGTCCGGCCGACCACCGCCATGCCACCCGCTCGCCATTGACTATGGCCGGGTCCCCGACATCTGCGCCCAGATACTCCTGCACAACATGGACGATCGCCCGGGTGTTGCGCACGTTGCGGTCCAAGTCGTACTGCAGCGCCTCCTGCTGCACCAGCTCGCAGACATCCGGATCGAATTCGCCGTCCACACGCGCCTGATTGTTGGGGTCGAGGAACATCCTCCACCGACCGCGTTCACGGCCACCGCGGATCACGGAGTCGAGTGCGTCCATGCCTTCGGCGTTCATGAGGTCCTGTGCCTCGTCGACGAAGACGACGTCGTACTGCTTGTCACCAGACAGATCGGCGAAGGGAAGGAGATCGATGTCCCTCCCCTCGATCCGCGGCCCGAAGAAGTCGACGAGCGCGGGCGAGTGGAAGGTTATGAGAACCGATCTCCCCTGCCCGGCCTCCTGCTTCGCGCCTTCCGCGAGCACCAGAGACTTTCCGGTCCCCGCGCCGCCGAAGACGAGCATCCTCGGATTGCGGGAAAGCGCCGCCAAGACCCGGGCCTGGCCCTCCGTCGCCAGGTTCTGCTCCTCTATAACCGCGCCCCGCTGCGCATCGATCACCGGCACGCGCGTGAACTCACCAAAGAGCCGAGCCCGTAGAACCTCAGGGGTCGCGATTCTGATCCCCCGAGGAGCGGTTCTGGCAGCGCTCGCGACTGTTTGAAAGGCCTCTGTCATCCCGGCGATGCTCATCCGGTCCTTGGCCCACCAATGGCTCTCCTGCCACCCGACGGCTGCGGGAGGGGATTCGATGTCCGGGGTGAGAGCAACCGCCTCGGCCGCGAACCAACCGACCCGTTCTTCCTGAAGTATCTTGCGCAACGCGTACATGGCCGACTGCGCCTGGTCCATCGGGGACTCGCGCAACCTGTTCCAGTCGCCACGGCGGTCAATCGTGTACCAGACTCCGTTGTGCTTCCCAACGCCCCCGCCCTTGACCTCGATGAGAATCACGACGCCGCCCCAGAGCACGATGAAGTCGGCCTCCGCCTGCTGCTTGATCTCGTGGCTGCGCAGCTTGACGGAGTAGAAGGCGACCGCGTCCTGGGGTCCCTCGACAGCCCGCAGGAGCCGGGCCACCCGTCGTTCGGCGTTGCTGGTGGCTGTTGCCTCTATGTCGGAGAGATCCGGTATGAGTATCACGCGCCCTGCTTTCGCCAGAGGTCCTCGTAGGCCCTGTATCCAAGGAAGTCGTTGACTGCTCCGAAGTTGTCGGCGACGTCCACGATCAGGCACTCGGGCTTGCCACCGTTCGCCGGACCGCGCAGACCTCGGCCTGCCATCTGGATGTAGGCGCTGGGGCTGAACGTCGGTCTCGCGATATACAGGGCCCGGACACCGGGGGCGTCGAAGCCCTGGATCAACAGGTCGCAGTTCGCGAGAACCCGGATCTCACGGTCCTTGAACCTCTGAATGACATCACGGCGCTCCTGCCGTCCGGTCTGACCACTGACTGCTTCGGATGCGACACCTCGATAGCGAAGCGTCGCCGCAAGCACCTGGGCGGACAGCACATTGGGGGTGAACACGAGGATGGGCCACTCCGGGTCCCGGCTCAGAATGTGGTCGACGAGAATCCTCATGCGCGCCTGGTCACGGCCAATGCGGTCGAGAACCTTGGGCTCGAGCTTGCGCATGGACTCCACCTGGGCGAGCTCGTCCGGCTCCAGCGTCACCTTCATGCCGGTGAGCACCTCGTGCTCGACCCGAGCGAGCACGCCGATCTTCGACAGTTCGTCGTAAGGATTGCCGTCGAACGCCGCCATCTTGTGCGTGCCGAAGCGAGCGACCAAGTCGGCCGTCTGCTGGGAGTCGGCATCGGGCCTGCCCTTGAACGGCGTAGCCGAGATGCCCACCAGGGGGCGCTTCCAATTGCGGCCGTCGACCCCCAGCCACCTGAGGATCTTCGTATACATCGGCGACCCGCCTGCTCGATGTGCCTCGTCGACGAAGACAGCGCGGGGGCGGCTCAGCCATTCGTACTCGGCGGAGCCGACCAGCTTGTTGAGCTTGGCGTCCGTGGCCACGACCACGCTGAACTCGGTGTCGGGCTCATGGACGACGTTGGTGTGCCACAGCCTTCCGATCGTCAAGGGACGCTCGTCGCCGAGCCCACGCCAAACAGTGCTGAACGTCTGCACCGCCTGCTCGCAGAGTTCCTCCGACTGCGCGATCCACAGGACAGTTCCGCGCATCTCGCCCTCGATGAAGAGCCGCAGCACGGTTTCGGTGGCAACGCGGGTCTTTCCCGCTCCCGTCGGTAGTTCCACCATGCCTTTACGGTGGCGACCCTCCGCGTCTCGAGACGTCAGGACCTCTCGCAGTTGGCGACTGATGTCCTTCTGGAAGTCGTGAAGAGAGTTGAGCTTCACAGCGCCGGGCACGACGAATTCCTCGTCCTGGCGATGGGTTCGGCGCCCGGCGTACTTGGCTCCGAACCCCATCTTGCGGAGCCAAGCGATCGTCGACGCCCCGCCTGCCCATGTCGTGGGAACGTCCGGGTACCCCTCGGCCCTGAACTCAGCTGCGAGGTGCGTGATGGAGTCACTTCCATAGACGGTCAGGAAGAGGTCGCCGACGGACGTCGTCCTATCCACCAGGCCCTGACTCTGCAGCGCCTGCCAGAGTCCCTTCGGCAGGTTGTCCTTCAACGTGTCCTCGCCGAGAAGGATCTCGAGACGTTCTGCATCACTGGACGCCGCACGTGCAGACTGCCGTTGCTCCTCGAGTCGCTGCTCGATGCCTTCTTGAAGGACATCGCTCATCTCCGCGTTCGTGAGCTGGAGACCGAATGCCTCGTTGAGGATGTCCAGGACGCGTCGTTCATCGAGGTCCGCACGAACGACCAGCGTCAACCCGTCGAGATGCCAATCGAGCGACTTGTCCTCGACTCCGTCTTCCGTGGTCACGCGCTTTGCAATGTGCACGGCCTTGGCCACGGACGCGTTCATGACCTTGTCGTCGACAAACATCGAACGAAGACCGGTGTACACGTCGATGACCCGCTCCCCGTCCTGCCGACCGTCGACCAACAACGAGAAGGAGAAACTGTCCTCGAAACGGCGACATCCGACCGCCTCGACCAGCAGCACCACCTCGTCCTGAGCCGCCCACAGAAACGGCTTGTGCCTCTCACGGAGGAGCGCGCGCTCCTCCTCGGTCGTCGCCAGGTACACCGCGTCTGGCCGCTTCGCCTCGACGGCGCGCCCCACTCGGGCAGGGATCAGCGGAGGATAAGCATTGGGGTAACCGATCTCGCCGGCGGTGAGGACGAACGCCGTTAGTGTCGGATCCTTGATCGCTGGATTGACGAATTCAGCGTTGAGCGCCTCACGCAGCACCTCGGCCGGGACATCCTTGAGCACCTTCGGCAGTTCCAGGAGATCCTCGACGCGCCGCGGTCCCCGGAAGAGGGGCAACAGGGCCTCGAACGTGACGAGCGAGGCCGATACCACCTTGCGAGGTTCTCGGTGGCCGCGAGTCGAATTGAGCAGACCCGCCCGTTCCACGGCCCACCGGACGGGGGAAATCACTCGGTACCTGTTGCCCGTGTCGCTTTCTTCACAGGTCCAGTAGCCGTCCTCCTCGAACCCGAGCAGCTGGACCGACCACGTCTCCCGAATGCTGGGGGATGCCTGCGCCTCCTCCAACATGAGGAGCACCGAGAACGGACCGGGCCCATCGTTCTTGTCGAACTCCACCCGCTCGACGGCGCGCTCACCGGGCCCGAGTCGCCTGTTGAGCTCGTCCAGGACGTAATCGCCGTACTCCTGGAAGTAGATCTCGTCGTCGACCGAATAGGACTTCCGCGGAGCGTGAACAACTCCTGCCTCGTGCGCAAGCTGCACAACGCATCGCGACCGGTCCAGCGTCCGCTCGGGAATGCTGTCGCCAAGACCATCGATGTCCAGCACCTGCTCGGGCAGCGCCCAACCACCGTCGCAGGTCGGGACCCTGAAGCCCCCCGCCTTACTGCCGACGACAACCTTCTGCGCCTGCGTCACGGGCACTTCCTTGGCAGCCTCCCAGAACTTCGGGAGTTCGTCGCCTTCCGGTTCCGGCGACAGCTTGGCCATCCTGGCCTCGAAGATCGCCATCGGATCGAGCTCCCGGAACCCCTTGTCGGTGAGCTTCTTCTCGACACCGGGGAGCGCGAGGAAGTCCGGGCGGACGAAGCTCGCCCCTTCGACATCGTCCTCGAGGCCCCTGAGGAAGACGTGGCCACGGTCCTTGATGGAACACATACCGGCGGTCGTCGGAATGACCTTCGCGGAGTTGATGCCCTCGACCTTTGGGTTCTGCACGACGAACTCGAGCGCCTGCGCGGCCGACCGTGCGTCGTTTCCGTCGGCCCACTCACGCAGCCACGACAGGACTCCCCTTTGGGGGGCCTGCTCCAGCGCCCTCATTTCGTCCCTGGACCGCCGGTCCGTGAAATCGGGGTCGACGCTGTTGATGTACAGCTGCCGTAGACGCGTCACGCGCTGCTTGTTGGTGTAGCAACGCCAATGCGGCACGTTCTCACGGGTGTTGGGTGATTTGATCCACTCTTCGTGGTCCGCCTCGGACGCGCTGACTCCGAAGTCCAAGGGGCGGAGGTCCAGAGCCATGCGCAAGGTGCCGGTCGCGTCGGGTACCAGTGCTTCCTTGGCTCCGAGGTGCGGAACATGAGCACAGAGAACGTCGTCGCCCAACGAGTGGGTCTCACGACCACGCGCAGGCATGTAGTCCAGATGCGCGGCCGGATCGTCACCAGAGGAGACCTTGGGCAACATGTCGACGAACATCTTCGAGAGAGCCACGAGGATCTCCCGGTTGTAGTCGTTCTCCAGCAGCGTGGTTCGGTCGTCGTTCACGCTCCAGGGCGCGTTGAAGAGGGCGGACGCAGAAGTCCTGTCCTGGAGCGGAAAGTACGACCAGAACTCTCCCAACCTCAGCTGGGTGTTGCGCGCGGGCATGGCAACCGTGACCTTTACCTGGCCACGCGAAACCGCCTCACCGACCTCGGTCCGGGCCTCGGGGCTGGGGGTGTGCATCCGGTCCTCGACGTACCAGTCATCGTGGCTGCCCTCCGGACGCTCGATGCGGAACCGGCCGTCGCCCAGGCGGCGTGACACGTGGCTCGTATCGAAGTCGTTGTCCGTCCCGATCACTCGGAGCCTAACCTCGCGGACCGCGTTGATGAAGAGGAGGAACTCGGAGCGGAACTCCTCGATCTCCTTCGTGAGGCTCTCCAACTTGGAGGCGTGGGGCAACCTGACGATCGTCGTCGCCCACTGAGCGAGCTCGTCGAGAATCGGATCCTTGTCGAACTCGGCCTCGGCGTCGATCCGCGTAATGGTCCGCAGGACGGGAAACCTTCTGGCCGCCGACCCGATCGAGGCGTACGACTCCTTGGCCTTGGCGGAGTTGAACTCGAAGGAGATCGATCGGCTGAAGACCTGCGGGGCGTCGGTGACGGCCAGCACCGACTTGAACCCGAGCCCGAACCGCCCGATCTCGTCACCCCTCTTGCCACTGAGGTGTGCGTGAGCGATGGCCGTAAGGCCACTTCTCGAGAACGGACGACCGGCGTTCGCGCAGTACAGAGTCTGGTGGTCGACGTCGAGGACAATCTCGACGCGTCCGGCCCCCTCCTCGTATTCGGCAGTCCCCGACATCGCGTCGGCCGCGTTCTGCACCAATTCCAGAAGCGTGCGGTTGGAGTAACCACCGACGCGTATGGACTCCTCGTGGTTGGCGTGCTCCGTGATCAGGTTCGGATTCGCACGATACGACTCGATCGCCCGCCTGAAGAGGTCGTCAACCTCACGGACCAACCCCGCGTCGGGGACCCACTCGGCACTCTTCATCGTCACGACTGCACCGCCTCGGCTGCCGACACCGCAACGCACCACTGCCAGACCTGCACCTACGTGGCTCCCGAACGTAGAACGCCATGTACCTCGACAATGCGTCACGTCACGCACCATCAACCTGCCACGGACTGTAGACCCAGCCACCGACACGATTAGATTTTTTTACCACCAGATCGGTTCCTTGAGGTAGGAGATAGGAACCTGTGACGAACATTCGCATACCGTCTGGTGGAGACAAATCGTGAGCTGCGCCCGTCCGCTCGGCGAGGGCCAGCCGCACCGCTGGCTCGGTCACTCGTGGCGCTGTGGCCCCTGAAGAGCTTCAGGTCTTTGCAGTCGCTGATGGTTCCGGGCGCCTCGCCACCCATGTCGAGGTTGGCGGAGACCTGGCGCGCTGAGTCTTCCACTGGTGATGCAGGCCCTCGCTCGGTGTTGGTGCACAACCACAAGTCACTTCATGTGCAGTCGGACACACACGTGACTTCTTCGCCGTAGCGCACGACTTCATCTCGTGCCACGTGAACAGGACTTCGCAGCACAGTGCTCCCGTGCTCGCATTGCGGAGTGCGAACACGGGAGCGCAGGCGCGTCAGTGCTGTTGCTGTTCCTTGCGACGGCGGAACACCAGGAAGCGACCAGCGCGACGGCC
The DNA here is from genome assembly GCF_045207415.1 of Streptomyces sp. NBC_00873. NCBI lineage: Bacteria > Bacillati > Actinomycetota > Actinomycetes > Kitasatosporales > Streptomycetaceae > Streptomyces > Streptomyces sp. NBC_00873. The sequence goes on along the minus strand of NZ_CP108803.1, from coordinate 5,882,622 downwards.
GTCGCGGACAGCGGGCCGACGGGTGCGCCGCTGCCGACCTCGGCGAGGTCTCCGCCGCTCTGCGCGGTCGGTGCCGACGAGGAGGCGGAGGCTCAAACCGAGGACGCCGGGGATGTCGGGGCTGCGCTCTCGGGGGGCCGGACAACGCGGGTGGCACAGTCGACCGTGCCGGGTCGGACGCGGTGCTGGGAGCCGACGGAGTGGCGCCCCGCCGGGCTGCGTATCGTCGCCGCAGCCGAGCCGGCCGACCGCCAAGCTGCACGCCGCCTTCCGGAGGTTCGGTCAGCAGCGCCTGTCGCAGGTCGGACTCACTCAGGCCGCGCTCCAGCCATTTGATTGCCTCCACGGCCAGTGCGCGGGCCTCATGCATTCCCAGGTGCAGTTCGCGACGGGAGTGGCGCAGCGAGAGCAGGACCCGCTCGGCCCGGGCCAGTTGGGCCGGTTCAGCGTGGTGGACGGTGGCTCCGGTTCAGCTGGCGGCTCGGCTTCGGAGGATGGGTGGGGAGTGGTCTTCGCCCTGCCCGGTTCCGTCAGCCGCGTACCTGGACAGCACCCTCCACCGACTCCACGAACCTGATCATCTCCAGGTGGTACGTAGCTTTGCTCGGGTCCGGGAAGCGCACGTGGTGCCGGTAGTAGCGGTGGAAAGCGATGATCAGCGCCGCATGAGTGATCTCCCCGGGGAGCGCCGCCACGTCCTCCTCCGAGAGCGGGGCGATCTGCTCGTAGCCGGCGACCAGGGCCTTCACTCGCTCCGGTGCCAGTTCGCCGTTTTCCTGGGCCAGGCCCACCGCCGCCATGCCGAGGTCGAGCAGCGGGTCGTCGAGGGAGATGGTCTCCCAGTCGAGGACGGTGAGGCTGCCGTCGGTCCGCACGATGATGTTGTCGTCGAAGAGGTCTCCGTGCGTGACCGTGCGCGGGCGTCGGCTCGTCGCTTCGGCCCAGTGGATGCGGCTGAGCTGATCGGTGAGCCAGGCGGCGAAGTCCCCGTCCGGGAGGCCCGGGATGAGGGCCTCGTGGTCGGCCGAGAGGCGGCGGGTGCCGACCGGGATGTCGGTGAGGCCCGGTGACTGCGGTGAGAGCGCGTGCAGTTGGGCGAGGATACGGCCCGCTTCGGGCAGGAGCGTCACCGGTAGCGGCTGCTCCACCCGTCCCTCGGTCCAAGCCTTGAGGAGCACCGGTCGGCCGTCGAGGTGTGTGATGAGAGACCCGTCGGTGGCAGGTACGACCGCGCTGGTCGGCACGCCCAGGAGGAACAGCGCCTGGGTGTGGGCTGCCAGGGACTCGGCGCTTGCCGTGTCGTGGTTGTCGAGGATGGTCAGGACGAATTCGGCGGAGGTGGTGGAGAGGCGGAAGCTGGAGTTGGCCGCGCCGCCCGACAGCGGGGCGAGCCGCGGATCGTCGAGGCCGTAGCTGTCGGCCACGGCCGGCAGGTCGATCTGTTCCAGCGTGGTGTACTTCGCCACCGGCTCATTCTCCTCTGATCGCGGCAGCCTCCCGGCGCCGATCTTCGACGATCGCGACCCAGCGTGCCTGTACGGAGGCATGTCCGTCCAGCCACCGCGCTCGGGGTAGGTCGACCGGCGGCTCCTCGTCGGCCATCAGGTACGAGAGTTCTGCCAGGTAGGCGAACTCCTCCCCGCGTACGCACGCGCGCAGCCGCCCCCTCGCTTCGTCCAGCAGGTCGGGGCGTCCGAGCACCAGGAAGTGCAGGCAGACCGCGAGGCGGATGTAGGCGATGGAGGACGTGAGTCCCGCCTCACGGGCGCGGGTGACTGTGTCCTCGGCGCGCTGCGGGAGGTCAGCGGCAACACCGGCGTCCCGTACGAGCGTGGCGATGGCGGTCTGGATGTCCGCCCAGCGGATCGACACCCCGCCGAGCATGTCCTCGGCGCGGGCGATCTGTTCCGCGGCGCGGGGACGGTCCTGGAAAGCGGCGGCGAAGGCCAGGCACGCCTGGGAGAGTGCTGCCTCGCCCGGCTGGTCGAGGTGGAGTGCCTCGTCGCGGCCCGCGGCGTAGGCGGAGCAGGCTGGTCCGATGTTGCCCTGCGTCCACCACAGGTCGCCTCGGGCCCGGTCGGCCCGGCCCTCCGGCCCGAGGGCGTCGACTGCGATACGTACGCGTTCGAACCGGCCGACCCGGCGGGCCAGGTGCACCAGGCCGCGTGCGGCCGTGGGGGCGAGACGGCCTCCGGCATCGGCGACCTGGCGCATCCCGTCCAGCGAGTCGTCGAAGTGCCCCAGGTCGCGCTCGCATTCCGCGAGGAAGTAGCGCGGCAGCTCGCGCAGTGCCTCGGGGAGTTGGTCCGAAGCCAGGACCGCACGCAGTCGGTCCGCCGTGCGTCCTCGGTGTTCGCGCTGTCGTTGGGCGATCGCCGAGAGCGTCACGGCCAGCGCTTCGGCGGGCGTGCCAATCGTGTCCCCGCCGCTCTCGTCCAAGACCGGGAGTTCGATGGGCTCCCAGATGAAGTCGTCCACGTACCGGAACGCAGCGTCGGCCAGCCATCCCAGGTCCAGCCGGTAGTCGCGGGCCAGGCGCAGGCCCTGCCGCAGTGCGGCCACGAGGCGGTTGCGGTCGTCACCGGTTGCTTCGCGGCCGAGTGCGGTGAAGGTGCGGCGGGCCGCGCGCTGCCAGTCCGCCTCGCTCCACCGGTCCTCGCTCGTGTGGTCGGCTTCCCGCACTACGTCGCGCACAAGGTTGTGCAGCCGGTACCGCCAGGGTGCACCGGGGTCGGTGTCGACGAACGGCCGCTCGATCAGGTCGAGGGCGGGGGCGTCGTGGTCGAGGCCGGCTGCGGCGGTGGCCAGTTCCACCGAGAAGGAGTCCAGCAGGCTCACGGCTCGCAGGACGCGGCGTACGTCCGGGGTGAGGTCACGGAACGTACGCGCGACAAGGGCGGGGAAGTCGAGGTTGAACTCGCCGGGGGCCGGGGCGCGGTCGTGGCGGCGGTAGAGGTCGAGGAACCGCATGACCGCCAGGTCGAGGTAGAGCGGCAGGCCATGGGAGTTCGCGGTGATCAGGTGGCGGGTGCGGTCGTCCATCAGCGGTTGTCCGGCGATGGTCAGTCGCTCGCACAGGTAGATCTCGCAGTCCTCCGCCGAGAGGTAGCCGACGGTGTGCTGTCGCGGTTCCTCGCTGGCACCGCCGACCAGCAGCGGCCAGCACTCCGGGCCCGCCCAGTCGAGCTGGCCTTCGAGCTTGGGGTCGTCCCACTGGAGGCGGTTGCGGCCGGTGATGATGAAGAGGGCGTTCGGCATGAGCCACACCACGCGCTGGATCAGCCGCTCCAGATCGCGGTGCACTCGGTCGCCGACGTCCTCGAAGGTGTCCAGCAGGACGACGAGCGTGGCTCGCTTCTTGTCCGGTACCCGGCTGAGGTCCCAGGCCAGCAGATGGGAGTAGTAGCTCAGTGCATCGAGGTCCGGGTCGGCCTCCAGCAGATCGGGCAGCCGGTGGCACTCCGCGAGAGCGCGTACCTGCTGCCGGTGCTCGCGCAGGGCCCGCACGACCACACCGACGCCCTGCCCGATCACCGCGCCCGCGGTTCCCGGCAGGGCCACGGCCTGCGCGATGTCGGACAGCGCCGACTGCATCTGCCCTGACAGCGACCGTGTCCCGGGGAACCTGCTGAACCAGGTACGCCGTCGCAGATACTCGTCGACCGGCTCCCCAGGGTGGTTGCGCTCCCAGTACCGCTGAAAGGCGAGGTCGAAGGCCGGCATGGGTTCCCCGAGCTCCGATGCCGCCAGCCGCAGCGCCAGCATCAGCGTCTCGAAGTCAGCGCCCGATTCGTTGGACAGGTCGATGCGTACGGGTAAGACCCGTCCGACCCCAGCGTCCAGAGCCGGCCAGTCGCCGCCGCGTGCGGAGCCGTCCACCAGGTGCTCGGCAACGCCGCGTGACAGCGTGGACTTGCCTATGCCGCCGACCCCGTAGAAGACGAGGACGTTACGCCTGGGAGCCTCCAGATCCTCCACGTCGAACTCGGGTTGTCGCACCCATCGGGTATGCCGTACAAGGGAGGCCGCGACGGTGGCCCATTCGTCACGCCGGTCCGCGAAGAAGTCGACCGCCTTGAGCTCGCGATCGTTGGACCGGAACAGCGCGCGAAGATCGGACCTGGCCACGTAGCACCCCCATGAAGACAACCTCAACACAAACAGCCCACCAGGGATGTTGACCGTCAGTCAAGGGAGCGTCGCACGGGGGTGACGTACGCGGCCGTGCACCGTCGCCCGCCCCGTCCGGGCCCGCCCAGTCGAGCTGGCCCTCGAGCTTGGGGTCGTCCCACTGGAGCCGGTTACGGCCGGTGATGACGAACAGGGCGTTCGGCATGAGCCACACCACGCGCTGGATCAGCCGCTCCAGATCACGGTGCACGCGATCGCCGACATCCTCGAAGGTATCCACCAGGACAATGAGGGTCGCCCGCTTCTTGCCCGGTACCCGGCTGCGAGCACAGCAAAGGACTCCTCGACCGAGCATTGTTGATCGGGACTCTGGAGGACCCGTCGATCGGTTTCTTCAGCGAGGCGCTGCTGCTCTGATCTCGGTTTCATCCAGCTCGACTCAGTTCCGCCTCGAAGTGCATCTGGGCCCGGTCGAGCGCTTCGTCCGGGTCATGGCCGTGAGCGCGCAGCCAGTGGAGGAGGTCGGCGATCAGATCGATCGCCGCCTCCTCCTGGAACGCGGCGCCGGTCCGCCCTGAACTGAGGCTCTCCGCCGTCACTCCGCCCGCGTAGAGCGTCAGACAAGCCTCGCTCTTGGCAACTCTGGGATCAACGATGTGTCCGCCGGGCGCATCAAGTTGCGTCGCCAGATCGCACCAGACGAACTTGAAGTCCGCACCAAGGATCACGCCCCAACGATCCGACACTGCATCCAACAACACCAGACCACGTCCCGTCTCGGCCTCCGCACCGACCGACAGGAGCGTCGGGAGCGCTCGGGTGTCCGGGTCGCGGAGTCCCACCCGTAGGTGCGTGCCCTTCATCTCGACCACCAGCGTGCTCGGCGTCCCCACACCGACGTGCCTGATCACATTCGCCACCAGTTCACTCACGCAGATCTCGGCGGCATCGATCACGTCCGACAGACCCCACAACCGCAGGTGCAGCCGCATGACACGTCTCAGGGCAGCAACCTCCTCGGGCTCCGCCAGGAAGGGCAGCTCCCAGGGCTTCCGAATCATGCAACCGTCGTTTCCGTTCACCACGAGCACACGCCTTTCGCCGGCGAGGCCTCCGCATCTTCACCTTCCGTGAAGAGCAGTGACTCACAGTTGTCTCGCGTCAGAGAATGCCAACCTCGCGTCCCGATATGCAATGTGCACGGTGAGATTCCCTCCTTAGGGTGATTGGCGATCACCGCCACTTCCGATGGGATGTAACTCCAGCTACTGAAAGAGGTGTTGAAGTGGCAGGTTCACCCACTGCTCGCCGCCGACGTCTGGCGATCGAACTGAAGAAGCTTCGCGAAGAGAGCGGCCTGACCTGCAACCAAGTCGGCACGGAGCTCGACTGGAGCGGATCCAAGGTCAACCGATTGGAGACCGGCCAGGGGCGAGTGCAGCCCTCGGACGTGGATGCGCTCTGCCGCTTCTACAGCACGTCCGACGAGCTGCGTGAGCTGTTGAGGTCCCTTGCGAAGGACTCCAAGACCAAGGGGTGGTGGCACGCGCACGGTGACGCCGTTCCGTCGTGGTTCTCGGTGTACGTCGGCCTGGAGCAGGCAGCATGCAATATGCGCACCTACCAGGGAGAATTCGTTCCCGGCCTGCTCCAAACACCCGAGTACGCCACAGCGATAAGCCGCGTCACGCCCGATCTGCCACATGAGGAAATCGAGCGACTCATCGACGTACGCATGCGCCGCCAACAACTGCTCATGGATCCGAAGGGGCCCGACTTCTGGTCCGTGATCCACCAGAGTGCGCTCATGCATGTGATGGGCAATCGAAAGGTCATGGCTGCGCAACTCGAACGTATGCTGGAAATGGCGAAGTTGAGGAACGTCACGGTGCAAGTTCTCCCGTACGACGCCGGTGCGTATCCCACCACCGGACCTTTCACCGTGCTCGGCTTCCCCGAGCAGGAGGACCCTGACGTGGTGTACCGGGAAGGCCTGACAGACTCGATCTACCTGGAACTCCCGACCGACGTCAGTGTCTACACGAGGGCTTTTGACCATCTCAGGGCTCTTGCCCTGAGTCCGCAGAGATCAGTTGCGCTGATCCGTTCAGCCATGGAGGAGCACGCACAATGAACCTGTCTCCCACCGCCCCGCAGTGGCGAAAGAGCAGTTACAGCAATGGCGCGGGCGGCGAGTGCGTCGAGGTCGCGGAGCTGCCGTCGGCCGTCGGGGTGCGCGACTCGAAGCAGCCGCAGGGCCCCTGGATGGCCGTAGCCCCTGGAACGTGGGCACGGTTCGTCGCTTCACTGCGCACCCGGTAGGTCGGGGTCCGATCCACCTCGCCACCGTTCAAGAGGCATCTGGTGCTTCAAGCCGTGCCATGCTCCGCGCCCCCACCGCGCGTAGGCCACCCCCGCATCACGTGCCTCACCGCCCCCGTACGAGGATGAGGATCGTCTGCCCGTGAGTGGCGGCGGCAGGGGGTGCGGGATGGACATGTGCGGTCGTCGTGGGGTCTTGGCAGGGATGGCCTCGGTGGTGTTCGCCCTCTCGGTGTCCGGGTGTGTGCCGGGGCAGTACGCGGAGGTGCCGGCTGTTACCGGGGTCTCGTCGGCGGAGATCGTCGGGACCTGGCGGTGTATCGATGGCACCGCGGTCACCATGCGGAAAGACGGAACCGCTGTCGTGAAGCTTCTCGACGGGCAGGAATTCGACTTCGACGATCAGTGGCGGATGTCCGGCACCGGAACATGGGAACTGACCGACCGGGACATCGGTTGGGGTGATGGCCAACACGTGTCCCTCAGCGTCACTCGGCGCACCTCGTCGGCGTGGCGTGAAGTCAAGGGTGCAGAGGAGGGGGCAGTGGGCTCCACCGACCTCAGGGAGCCCACCCCGGACGCGTACACCTGGACCCTGGAGCTGGAGCGCGGTGACAAGGGGCTGGCCCTGTATTTCTTCTTCAGCGATCCCGACAACCGCAACACTTATTACCTGGAGAAGGAGCGGTCGACTGCGGAAAGTTCCGGGCCGTCATCGTCCGCAGTCCCCGCCCAAGGAATGGTTCGGTGGAAGTAAAACCGATGGCATGGGACTACGTGGCGGCCGCCGTCAGCGAACGTCGAGGCGCGTCACTGCTCATCGAGGGATGCCTGCCGGGCAAGGAACTCCTCGAACGCCGCCTTCTGCTTCGGATCCATGAAGCCTTGGCGGACATTGCGGGCCTTCTCCTGGAGCCAGTGCGCCTCGTCGGGGTCCAGTAGCTCGGCGACCACCACGCCTTTGCGAGCAACCGCCGTGCGCCCTCCTACGCGACGACGAAAGAGCGTAAACGCGCCGAATTCCGCTGGGTGGGCCAGTTCCGGCTCCTCCGCCACAGCCTGGTTCTCGCCCCCAGCGCCACTCGTCGGGTAGGCGGTGGGGGCCCAATGCTCCCAGAGCGCCAGCGTTGCTGCGGGCACCAGCACCGCGCGTTCCGCCTCTTCACGCCCCTCCCACATGAACGTGACAGTGACGGGCTCGCCGACCGCCTCGGCCAACCCGAGCACCCTCTCCACCTCATCGTTGATCGGGTAACCCGCCACTACATCGATCTGAATGCCCATGGTGCCTGAGGCTACTGGCCGCTTCCGACACGCCAGCCCAAAGCTCCTGGGCCTCGTCGACCACGGCGCACAGCGGTGCACTCGCAAGGAAACGCGAGGAAGCTGCCGGTGTGGGCAACTGGTCGACGGTCGCCGACTGCAATGTTGAGCTGCGACGACACCACGGGGAACACACGTGACGGCCGCCCGTGCGCGAGCTGCGTACCGCTACGTGCTCCACCGCATCACCGAACACCCCGTCACGGACATCACGTTCGAGGCCGCATGCCTCTGGTGCGACTGGGCCGCGGAACCCTCGACAGACTCCGCGAGTGTCGACGTGGAGTGCATGAGCCACACCGGGCGCAGTGGACACAAGAGCTTCCGGCGCGTCCGCACATCGTTTGCCGTGATTGTTCGGTGAGCCCTGCTGGTCGCAGTCCCCGCAGCGGGCGAGGTCAGCCCTCACCCGGCGGAGCCGCTGCCGACCCGATGATCTTCGCGAACCGTTCCCGCCACGGTATGCGCCCGGGATCCGACGAGGGGGCTCCATGGGAGGTTGCGTGCGCTGCGGTCCGATGGCGCGGTGCGCATTCTGTTTGGCCGGCCGGTCTCCGGGCTACCACGCCCGAGGTTTCCGAAGACTGGTGGCCAGTGCTGACGGCGCCTGTTGCCAGTGCGCGCCGAAGGGGCGATTTCAGGCCACAACACAATGCCCCTTACGCTGCAACATGTCGGTCAGCAACGGTCGGCCGGAAACGAAGGGCGACACCATGACCTCAGAAGCCAACACACAGGGCACCGTCGATGCCACAACCGCCTTGCTGCAGGCGGAACTTCCTCGCCTGGAAGAGCACCAGCAGGCTCTTGAGAAGGAACTCGCGACGGTCACCGAGCGCCTGGAGTCGGTGCGCACCGCTCTGACCGCTCTGCAGGCGCTGTCCACCACTCCCCTGGCACCGGCTACTGCGCTGGTCGGCAGCGAGCCCAGCGCTGTCCCCGCTCCGTCGGCGAACGCTGAGACGGAGACGGAGACGGAGACGGAGAACGTCGCCGCTCCTAAGATTCCGCGGCAGGCGCAGGGGCGCACCGACTCTGCCGTCGAGGCGGAAGCCCCGCAGGAGAAGGCAGCAGCCACCCCTGCTCGCCGTACGGCCCGGAAGGCGCCCGTGGCCAAGGGCCGCAAGCAGGCGCCCGCCAAGCAGAAGAGCGAGCCTGCCAAGAAGGCCGTCGCTGCCAAGGCCGCCAAGCCCGCGAAGGTCGTCAAGGCCGCCGAGCCCGCGAAGGTCGTCAAGGCCGCCGAGCCCGCGAAGGCCGTCAAGCCCGCGAAGGCCAGGGCGCCGAAGAAGGCTGCGCCCGCCGAACCGGCAGCCGACGACAGCGGCAGCCTCACCGAGATGGCCATGAAGGTCCTGGCCGCCTTCGGCGACACCCCCGTCCGTGCGCGTGACGTGACGGAGGCCCTGGGACGCGAGCTCACCCCCGGCAGCATCAACACCGTACGCAGCACACTCGACCGGCTTGTCGGCACTTCCCGCGCCCACCGCGCCGGCCGCGGCCTCTACCAGGCCCCCGCCAACTGACGCCTCCCCCGGGAGGAGCCGCCCGCACGCCCTCGTCACGGCCAGGAAGCCGTAACGGGGGCGAGGGGCGTTTCTCAGTCGCTGAGCTCGCTGAGGCTGTCGTCAGCCACCATCGAGCGCGCAGGGCGGCGCCCCGTTGATCTTCGCGATCCGTTCGCGCCACGGGATGTGCTCAGGCTCCCGTGCGGGGGTGCCGTAGAAGGTCGCGTACGCGGTGGACTGGCGGCACGGGGCGCATTCCGTCTCGTCTCCCAGGGGGCGGAAGACGTGTTCCTCACCTGGCGAGGAGCAGGCGACCAGGGCAGCGGCCGACGGGAGCTGGGGCAGCGGGGACGGGTCAGCGGGGAGCTTCTGGACGAGGCGGTAGCGGAGGAAGCCGACCGCCGATCGCACGCCGCCTTCCGGGCGTTCGGCCAGCAGTGCCTGTCGCAGGTCGGACTCGCTCAGGCCGCGCTCCAGCCACTTGACCGCCTCCACAGCCAGTGCGCGGGCCTCACGCATTCCCAGGTGCAGTTCGCGGCGGGTGTGGCGCAGCGAGAGCAGGACCCGTTCCGCGCGTGCCAGTTGGACGCCGGACACGGCGCGGCCTGGGCCGGTGGGAGTCGTACACCGCCTCGGCGAAGCACCGGGCGCTGTAGCGGAGAAGGCGGTCGGCGGCCGTGGTGGGTGTTTTCGCCGGTGGGTGGCAGACCGCTGAGGCGCTCGACGGAGGTCCGCCCCGCCGGTGACCTGTGGTCTCCGGCGGGGCGGACAGTCGGTACGGGGCGCGGAAATTCGCCTGTTCGGGCGTGATCAGATGCGCACCGCGGCCTGGTAGCTGCCGATGGTGTTCATCGATTCGTAGCGGACGTAGGCGCCCGGGTACGGGGCGTGCAGCACGGTGTTGTTGCCCGCGTAGAGGCCCACGTGCGAGGTGTTGCTGAAGAAGACCAGGTCGCCCGGCTTCAGCTGGCTGCGCGCGATGTGGGTGCCCTGGTTGATCTGGGTGTACGTGGTGCGGGTGATCTGGGCACCGGCCTGGGCGTAGGCCCACTGGGTCAGGCCCGAGCAGTCGAAGGCGTTGGGGCCGGTGGCGGTGCGGACATACGGCTTGCCCACCCGGGTGGCGCCGGCCTGGAGGGCGGCGGCGCCGAGGGCGGAGGCGGGGGCCTCGTTGCCGAGTTCGACCCGGTCGCCTGCGGCGCGGCTGGCACGCTGGTCGTCCTGGGCCATCTTGGCGCGCTCGGCGGCGGTCAGGGTGTTGAGCAGGCGCTGCGCCTCGGTGAGCTTGCCCTGGAACTTCTTCTTGTTCTCGCCGAGCGTCTTGCGGACGTCCGCGAGGTCGCCCAGCTTGTCCTGGGCCTCCTTGCGCTGCTGCGCGAGGGCCCGCTGCTTCTCCTGGATCTTCTCCAGCGACTCGGTCTGCTTGGCCGTCAACTGGTCGAGGGCCGAGGCCTCGTCGAGGAAGGTGTCCGGGTCCGAGGCGAGGAAGAGCTGTACGGACGGGTCGATGCCGCCGGAGCGGTACTGCGCGGCGGCGAGCGAACCGAGGCCGCTGCGGAGCGTGTTGAGCTCCTCCTGGCCGCGGGCCACCTTGTCCTGCAGCGCTCCGACCTGCTTTTCGAGCTTCTGCTGCTGCTCCTTGGCCCCGTTGTACTTCTCGGTGGCCTTCTCCGCCTCGTGGTAGAGGTTGTCGACCTTCGCCTTGACCTCACTCCTGGTCGGCTTGGGGTCGGCGTGGGCGGCCTGGGAGGTCAGGGCCACGGCCGCGGCGGCGGTCGCGGTGAGCACGGTCACACGGGCGCGGCTCGGCTGCTTGGGACGACGGTGGGACGCCACGAAGGCGAGCTCCTTCTTCCTCGAGCCGCCTACCGGGCTGTGGGGGGAACTGAATCCCCGGCTCCGTGCACGTCACGGACTCGGCGGTTCCTTCGCTGCCACCCCGGATGGGTGATCAACCGTGCGAAGGTTCGAAGCCCGACCTTAGTGACCATCTTGTAATCAGTTCAATCCAATCTCGACACACGAGGTACTTCTTTACTCACATCACACGGTGTGTAGCGGCGACTTGACGGTCCGTTCCATAATTTCCGGCGAGTCGCAACACATCTCACTAGTGTCCTGAGTCTCGGAAAGGCTGCATAACCAGGGCTTGGGGTTCGGCAGGCGGTTCAGGTAGCCGGCGAGGCGTTCGAAGATCTCGTCGGCGGAACTGGTCCAGGTGAACGGTCTGGGGTCTTCGTTCCAGTGGGCGATCCAGTCGCGGATGTCTCTCTCGAGCGCCTGGACGTTCTTGGTTCAGGCCACGGCAGTTGCCGTACGCCGAACGCGTCGCAGACCATCCACGACCCGCTGGTTGTGGTGATGGTGACTGTGTTGTCGCCTGCCTTCAGGTTGGCGACAGGCAGTGTCACGTTCAGCGTGGACGGTTTGATGCCGTCGGCCCCGCGGTCGCCACGGCCACCGCCGGCTGCGGCCGAGCCGAAGCGCGGGTGGAACGGCATCATGGGTGTCGTACAGCCAGGCGGTGAACGTCGGATCAGCGCTCGGCGAGGTAGCGGGCTCGCACACTCACCGCTCGATCACCCGGGTACCTCCGTCGTCATCAGGCGCCTCCATCCGGTTTGGCCCGCACCTGCACCTCGGCCAGCGACAACGGGTTGCTGCCCGATTCGAGCTGGACCCGTACGTAGCGGCCACGCAGGCCGGCCAGGTCGATCCGGGTCGGCAGCCCGGCCTGGTCCGGCTGGTGCAGGGCGGTGACGCCGGGCGCGGTGCGTGCGGCTTCCAGCGAGTCGCCGGTGATCGGGGACTCGGACACCAGGACCCAGTAGTTCGACAGGCGGCCGGCACAGCAGTCGGTCCGGTTCCAGATCTCGATCTGGTCGATGGCGTAGTTGGCCTCGAGATCCACCTGCCACCATGCCTGGTTCGACGGCTCGGCGGTGTGGGTGACCGACCCGGCCCCGTACGCGCCGTCGGTGTTGCCGTCGACCGCCCGGCTCGGGACGCCGTCCCAGGCCACGCTCTGCTGTGTCGCCGGCTTGCCTACAGCAACGTTGGGCAGCAGGACCTCGAACGTCTGCGTGGCCCGGGTGGTGACGGACTGAGCCGTCGCCGATACCGTGACCGTGGCCTTGCCGAGCGCATTCGCCGCCGGGGTGACCGGCAGCTTGACGATCTTGGACTCGCCCTCAACCAGCGTGACCGACTGCTTGTCCGCCGTCCACCCCGACGGGACGTCCGCCTGCACCGTCGCGGTGCCGGTCATGTTGCTGTCGACCTTGACCGGGACCAGGTTGGGCCGCCCCGCGTCCAGGCTCGCCGGGGCGACAGTGATGTCCACCGGGTTGACGATCTTCAGCGGAACCTGGACCGGCGCCACCGGGACGCCGGTCACCCGAGCCGAGGCGGTGAGCACGGCCTCGCCGAGCGGGGAATCAGGTTTGGCGCTGATCCGGAACGAGCGGGTCACCGTCTCACCGGACGCAAGCCCGGAGAACTCCGCCGAGCCAGGCTCGACGCTCACCGACTCAGGCCCAGCCAGCGACACCACACCCGACGCCGACTGAGGACTGTCATTGCGCACGGTGACCGAAACGTCGACGGATCCACCCCGGGACAGCGTGCTGCTCTCGACACCAGTGGTGAGGGTGATCTGAGGCGGCGCCAGGGGCGGAGTCACCTTCATGTCGTAACTGATCGACGCGTCCGCAACCCCCCCACCGTTGCGGGCGGTGATCGTGAACTTGCCGGCACCCTTCGCGGTGGGGATACCGGTGATCCCCCCGGTGTCCTTGTTCAACGTCAACCCGGCCGGCAGCGCTCCCGAGGTGACCTCGTAGCGGATGGTCTGCGGAGTGCTCGAGGCGACCTTGAACTCGTACAGCTTGCCGACGTGGGCGTCCGGCGGCTCGGGCGTGGTGAACCCCGGCGTCGGAGTCTTCACAACCTGCGGCTCGCCGATCGGCTTGCCGGCCGAGTCCAGCTGCTGCAGTGACCAGGCTTGCCCGGGGGTGACGACACTCAGGTGCCAGTTGGTCGACTGGTCACGCAGCCGTGCCTTCTGCGCCTCCGTGAAGGCTCCCAGGTTGCGGGCCGTCTCCCACTGCTTGATGGCGTCGAGGACCTTCAGGCCGTTGTCGCCGCCGGCGGTGAGGTTGGCGACGGACCCCTGGAATCCGACACCGGCGTTGAGTCCCGCGCCGCGCGCCAGCTTGCTCTCGATGCTCAGCAGGCCCTCCTGGCCGCTGAGGCTGATCCAACCCAGCATCCCGGGAAGGTAGTTGTTCTTGTAGAACTCGTTGTTGATGAAGACCTGATTCATCGAGGTGGAGGCGATCTCGCCCCAGCTCGCGCGGGTGAGCGCGTCCCAGGTGTTGGAGGTCATGCGGCTCGTCTCGGTGATGAAGCCGTCCTTGGCCTTGTTCTGCTCGTACGCGCCGTTGATGAGCAGGGCCTGCCCGTACGAGCCCCAGCCGGACTCCGACGCCGACTCCACGCCGTCGTAGGAGTTGGAACGGATACCGGTGTCGTTCCAGGCGGTGGCCAGGCGGGTGGAGATCTCCTTGATGATGCCGGGTCCGCCGACGGGTCCGCCGTACTGGTTGACGAAGACGCGGGCGGCCGTCTTCCCCGTGGCCTGGGCCGCGGCGACCGAACGCCACTGGGCGCGCTTGACGCCGGTGACCTGCCACTCGTCGCCGGTCTTCTGCGCGGTGTCGTACGAGACGAACTCGTCGCCGATGCGCAGGATCTTGCCGTACCCCAGGCCACCCGCGAAGAGGGTGCCCGAGTCGAGGAAGAGCGTGGTGTCGCCTGCGCCGAGGGGGCGGGTGAGCTTGGCCCGGCCGCCGAGGGCGAGGCGGGAGTCGGCCGGAGCGGGGCTGACGTACGGGTCGTTGGTGCTGATGAAGTCGGAGATGGTGTGCACGCCGAGGCGTACGCCGTTGGATGCAGCCAGGTCCACCGCCGCCTTGGCGCCCGCGTCGCTGCCGCCGAGGCTGGAGTCGAACTGGTAGTGCCCGGTGCTCTGCCAGGGCCCCACGGCATTGGGCAGCGAGTAGATGTAGCCGATCCCCGCGGCCTTCGCGAAGCGGGCGGCGGCCGGGATCCTGTCCGTCCTCAGGTCGCCGAGCACGAGGAACGACTGGCTACTGGCCTGCGCGGCCTTCTGCCACTGGCCGTTCTGCGTCGGATACGGCAGACCCTCGCCGGAGGCGACGGCGGACAGGACGGTCGGGGCCATGCCAGGCGTGGTGCCGAACAGAGCCACCTTGGAGCCGGTGACGCGCGCGCTGTGGTCGGGCAGCGGCCCGACAGGAATGCGGTAGCCGTTGAGGTTCTGCCGCTCGCGCTCCTTGGTGTAGTCGTACGTGAAGGCGCGCAGCACCGATCCCCACGGCGTCCTCCCGGCCGCGCTCCACTCCTCGTGAGGGGCGACCTCGAGCCTCGACGGGTTGTCGGCGACCTCGCTCTCCCAGCCGTAGTCCTGGTACTCCTGCGGCCACGCGCCTTCCGTGCGGTCGGTCAGGGGGCGCAGGCCGATGGCGAAGGAGTCGTCGCGCACGATGCCGACCGTCTCGCCGACGGTCCGGGTGATGTCCGTGGCGAGCGGTCCCCACAGCAGGGTCTGTACGTCGGCGCCGTCCGGGGCATGGACACGTACGGCTTCGAGCGTCGTGTACGTGCCCTTGTCGACGGCCCGTACGTCTACCTCGTAACCGGCCTCGCTGTTGCTGAAGGTGAGCACGCCGCCGTCGCCGTCGCGGACCACACGCGTGGGCCGTATCTGCCTTCCGTCGATGACGAGGCTGACGAGGGACGCGGCCTTGCCGGGGGCCAGATAGTCCAGGCCGGTGCGTGAGTCCAGGAGGCCGGTCACGGTCCCTGTCCCGTCCAGGCCGATGGACAGGTAGCCGGCGGAGAGCGAGAGGGCGCCGCTGACGCCGTTGTCCACGGCGAGCTGGGAGGCGGGGGTCGCGCCGGTTGCCGGGGTGGTCATCGGGATGCCAAGGCTCAGGGCGAGCGCGCCCGTCAGGACGGTGGCGCGCCACGCCTGCGGGCGTCTCGGGTGTCTCGGGTGTCTCATGGTCGGTCCTCTCCTGCCGCTGTGCACGGCACACGGTCCGGCGGGGCGGGTCCCTGCCGGGTGGGATGGGGGTGGTGCGGTAGGACGTCGAACGCTTCAGGCGCGGCAGGGGCACCAGGCCGATGCCCGCCAGGGCAGACAGCAGGGCGACTTCGACACCGGAGGGCGGCCCGCGCGGCCGGCCCCCCACTGGTCGCCCACTCCCCGAGCCGTACGGTGAACGGCACCGCCGGCCGGACGGCGGCCGTGAACACCGGGCCGCGCAGCAGGATCAGGCGGTGCACGTGCCGCCGCTGACGCGGCAAGTACCGTGCAGCACACCCCCGTTCGGCCCACCGCGACGAGCAGAGCCGGACGCGCTGTCGGACCCGGCGGGTGAGCAGGCGCCCGCAGCCAGGCCGAGAGCAAGGAGCGGTACGGCTGCTTTGGCGATGTGATCCACGGTCGTCCTCGATCCGGACTTCGGCATCAAGCCCGCTTATTTTTGCTACCTTCTGAAATAAGGTGGCTCGATAGTGCATCGGGTCCGCTACCGCGTCAAGAGGGTCGAGGGAAAACATGTCCATCACCGGAGGCGACTCATCACTGCTCCGGCGCCTCAACCAGGCCGCTGTGATGCGCGCTCTGCACGCGGCGGAGGAACTCACACTGACCGAACTCGTCAAGGCCACCGCTGTCACCCGGGCGACCGTGGAGAACGCGCTGACCGGGTTGGCTGAGCAGCGGCTCGTCGAGGTGGTGACTCCCGAAGCCGTCGGCGGGCGGCGCCAGATCGGCCGCCCCGCCAAGCGCTACCGCTTCCGCGCCGAGTCCGGCTGCGTGCTCGGCCTCGACATCGGCGTGCACAAGGTCCTCGCCGTCGTCGCCGACCTGCGCGGCGGGGTGCTCGGGGTGCGGCGCGCCTCGGTCCAGCCCTCGCTGCCCGCGCAGGAACGGCTCGCGGCCGCCCGCGCGCTCGGCCACCGAACGCTGCGCGGCGCCGGGATGCGCGCCGCCGATGTGCGCGCGGTCGGCGCGGGCACGACGGGCATCGTCTCCGCGGACGGCGCCGTCACGCTCAGCTCGCGCCTCGCGGACTGGGCCGGTACGGATCTGACCACCGCGCTCACCGAGGCGTTCGACGCGCCGGCCGTCGCCGGGAACGACGCCTCCTACGCGACGCTCGGCGAACACTGGCGCGGCGTGGCCGCCGGCCACCAGGACGTGCTCTGCGTGCACGTCGGGCATCGCGTCAGCGCCGGCGTGCTGCTGGGCGGCAGGCTGCACGGCGGACGCAACGGCGCGGCGGGCGAGATCGGCGTCCTGCCCGGCTCCGGCTGGCACACCGCCCCGGGCCGGCTGCCCGACCGCTGGGCCGATCCCGAGGCCCTGTTCGCCGCCGCCCGCGAAGGGGACGCGCACGCGCTGCGGGTCCTCGACGACTTCGCGGCGGACCTGGTGCAGGGTGTCGCGGCGATGGTCCTGACCGTCGACCCGGAGCTCGTCGTCATCGGCGGCGGCCTGTCCCGCTTCGGGGACCTGCTGCTGACCCCGCTGCGTGCCCGCCTCGCCGAACTGTGCCTGTACCCCGTGGAGGTGGCCGCGTCCACCCTGGGCGACGAGGCGGTCGCGCTCGGCGGCGCACGGCTCGCACTCGACCAGGTGGAGAAGGAGTTGTTCGGCGTGGCGGACTGACGGCACCGCCACGCCTCGGCCCCGGGAAATGGGCAACCGCCGCGCCGACAAACCGGAACACCTATCCGGGCCGCCCTCCGGCGCCGGACTCCTCCCAAGCTCTTCGGTCGCTGAGTTTCAGGCCCGGAGATCGTCTCCCAGTCGAGGATGGTGAGGCTGACACGCGAGGCCTGCCCGCGCGGGCTCTCGTCGTTCAGCGGCATTCCGCACAGCTTCGGGCGACGAGTGCCGGGTCCCACGATGCGGAGCTGGCGCGCTGGGTGGAGCTGACGCATGCGAAGCCGACCGGCTGCATGTGCGGATAGGAACGCACCTGCCACGGCATCGGTCCGACGCGCCTTTTCCGCTCGGCTCCGGCGGACCACAACCGACCCACGGGACGTGATCCGCCGGACGTGCCCTGGCCAAGAGCTGTGCCGCTAATAGCTGAGTGCCGGGAACCAGTCGTCTCGCCTTGAGGGGTGAGGTCGAGGACGTGCCACACCGGGCTGAGCAGGTCGATGCCGCGCTGGTCGATGTCGTCGGACATGCGGGGGTGCACCGAGTAGAAGTGGTGCACCGACCCGTTGCTGTCGCGGGTGAACACCGACACCGTGGATCAATTCGACAGCGGACGCCGTCCGAAGCCGCCCTCAGACGCGTTCGAAGCAGTGCGACTGCCCGATGACCGAGAAGCCGCGGCGCTCGTACCAATGGCGTGGCCAGTCGTCCGCGTCGGCGATCAGGAACCGCGTACCGCAGCCCGCGTCGGTGGCCATGCGCAGGGCCGTGGCCAGGACCGCGTCGGCGTGGCCGCGGCCGAGGTGGGTCTCGGAGGTCATCAGGTCCTCGATCTGGGCGATGCCGGTTGCCGGGTCCAGATAGAGATCCGCCCACGAGGCGACCTCGCCCTCCTCCGTGCGAGCCGCTATGAAGTGCACGGCGTCGGCGCCGCGGCGGCGGGTCTCGCGGCGGTCGACGAGGTGGCGTACGACCGCGTCGTCGGCGACCGGGAGGAAGCCGCGCCAGCGCCGGGTGAGCGGCACACGGATCGCGTCGAGGTCCACCTCCTCGGCGCGGCCGCCGGCGGGCACCGGGCCCGCGTGTGCCATGACCAACTCGACGGAGTGGGTGTA
Source organism: Streptomyces sp. NBC_00873 (assembly GCF_045207415.1). Taxonomy (NCBI): domain Bacteria; kingdom Bacillati; phylum Actinomycetota; class Actinomycetes; order Kitasatosporales; family Streptomycetaceae; genus Streptomyces; species Streptomyces sp. NBC_00873. Next base: position 5,864,464 of record NZ_CP108803.1, on the reverse strand, counting down.
TCCGGCGCGGATCAGCGGCTCCGCACACGCCCTCCCCCTCTCGTCGTCGAGGACGAAGACCAGTCGGAACGGCAGATGCCCCAGCGCCTCGTCCGCGATGCCGGGCAGCGCCTCGGGGGTGACAGGCCCGTCGATGACGACCTGGTTGTTCGCGTGCGAGTGCGCGAAGGCGTCGTCGAGGACGGCGAATCCGCCCGGGAGGTCGATGGTCCGCGCGGCCTGGCGGCGGGCGAAGGCCGAGAGGAAGGCGTTGATTCGTGGCAGTTCTGGGCGTGGCATGAGGTGAGCCTAGGGAGCCGCGGACCGTGGGCGCCTCCGGATTTCCCGACCTCACCGTCGACGACGTCGCGCGTCGCGCCGCACTGCCTCCGCCGTTCCGAAGGACCAACGCCTCTCGGGGAATCCAGGACTTCGTGTGGGCTCATCAGGTGGGGAGTTCGACGAAGTGATTCACATGGGCGTCGGCAAACCGATTCAGCTGCCCACTTCTGAGTGACTGAACCCGTTCTTTCAGTCATAGGCGCGGGTCAGCAGAGCACGCTGGTGCGGTACGCGTTCTCCCGCACCGCACAAGGAGTGCCCTTCATGCGTCTTCGTACCACCGTGGCTGCCGCCCTCGGCGCTCTCGCGCTCGTCGTGACTCTGCCGGCCTCGGCCGACGCGGCCTCGGGAGACTTCCTCTACCGGTTCACCGGGCTCGACGGCACCCCGCAGTACGCCAACCTGATCGACCCGGCGAGCCGGGAGTGCATCGCGCTGCCCGAGGTGGCCGACCCGGGCTCGTCGAACCCCGCCGACTCTCCCTGGAACTACACCGACTCCACCGCCACCGTCTTCACCGGCCCCGACTGCGAGGGCGCCTTCCTCACCCTTCGGCCCTCCGGCGGTCACGCCTCCGAGCAGCTGAAGCTCCGCTCTGTCCTGTTCAGCTGAACTCCTCGATCCGCGCGCACAGTTCGCCCGGCCGGTCCGGATGCACGTCGTGTCCCGCACGCCGGGAACCACGCACGCCGCACCGGCGGATCGTGCCGCCCTCAGCCCGTGATCAAGGTCTGGAGCGCGGGCGCGTACAGGTCCGCGAGGTGTTCGGGGGTGGCCCGTGCACCCGCGCCCTCGCGGTGCAGGCTCAGGGTGGCGCCGAGGCCGAGGAGGTGGCCGGCGATCAGTTCGGCGCGCAGGGCGCGTTCGTGGCCGGGGAGGCGGGCGGTCAGTGCCTCGGTGACCTGTTCGTGGAAGCGGTCGCGCAGCAGCGACCGTTCGTCCTGGTTGCCGAGGGAGAACACGACGCGCAGGAGCGGGTCCATCTGCTGTTCGCGGCGGCGGCGCACGAGGGTGATCACCATGTGGCGGCCGAGCTCGTTCAGCGGGGCGTCGAAAAGCTCCTCGGCGGCCGGGCCGAAGTCGGCGACCGTGTTGAAGAGTTCCTCCTTGCGGCCGAAGTGCTTGACCACCAGGGAGGGGCTGACTCCCGCGTCGGCGGCGATCCCCCGGATGGTCACATCCGCGTACGGACGCTGGGTGAACGCCCGCCGGGCCGACCGCAGAATCGCGTCCCGGCCCGTGCCGTCGGTGGGGGCCGGAGCCGGAGCGGTGGTCTGGCTGCCGGTCATGCGCCCTCCTGGATCGTGATCGTCCGCGCACCGCCCTTGCGGTCGTCGCGGCTCTCTTTGACCGTACCCGCCCCGGCCTTGCGCCTGCCGGGCAGGAACAGCGTGACCGTCAGTGCCAGCAGCGCCGCGCCCGCCGCGATCAGGAAGACCAACTGGTACGCGTGGAGCGTCGGAGCCGTCCGGCCGCCCGCCCGGAACGTGAGGTTGGCCAGGACGGCGGCCACCGTCGCGCTGCAGAACGCCTGCCCGATCGATCTCATCAGGGTGTTGAGACCGTTGGCCGCGCCCGTCTCGCTGACCGGGACCCCGCGCATCACCAGCGCGGGCAGCGCCGAGTACGCGATGGCCGTGCCCGACGCGACGACCGTCGCACCGGCGATGATCAGCCACAGGCTGTGGCTGGTGAAGTACCGCACCCCATAGCCGACGGCGATGATCCCGGCCGCCAGCGCCAGGCTGACCTTCGGTCCGTACGTCGCGGAGATCCGGGCCGAGACCGGCGAGAGCGCCACCATCATCACGCCGCCCGGCAGCAGGCACAGTCCGCTGACGACGAGCGAGGCGCCGAGCCCGTAACCGGTCGCCTTCGGCTCCTGCACCATCTGCGCGGTGACCAGGGAGTTCGCGTAGAAGGCGAAGCCGATCAGCAAGGCTGCGATGTTGGTCAGCAGGACGGCCGGGCGGGCCGAGACCCGCAGGTCGACCATGGGCGTCGTCACGCGGAGCTCGTACGCGCCCCAGAGCAGCGCCACCACGACGGCGCCGACGAGCAGTCCGACCGTGCGGACCGACGTCCAGCCCCAGTCGGCGCCCTGCGTCACCGCGAGCAGCAGACAGACCAGGGCGGCGGACAGCCCGAGCGCGCCGACGGCGTCGAAACGGCCGCGCGAGCGCAGCGGGGACTCGGGTACACAGCAGAGCACCAGCACGATGTCGATGAGGCCGATCACTCCCGACACCCAGAACATGGTGTGCCAGTCGAAGTGCTCGACGACGAGCGCGGCGACCGGCAGCCCGACGGCCGCACCGATGCCGAGCGTCGAACTCATCAGGGCGACCGCGGAGAGGACACGCTCGGGCGGGAGTTCGTCGCGCAGGATGCTGATGCCCAGCGGTACGACGGCGAGCGCGGCACCCTGGAGGGCGCGGCCGGTGATCAGTACGCCGATGTGGGAGCTGACCGCGCACAGCACGGAACCGATGACCAGCACCGCGAGCGAGGCGACGAGCACCCGCCGCTTGCCGTACATGTCGCCGACCCGGCCCAGGACGGGCGTGAAGACGGCGCCGGTGAGAAGGGTGACGGTGACCAGCCAGCTCGCAGCGGCGGGGGTCGCGCCGGTGAGGGCCGGAATGTGCGGGAGAAGCGGGACGACGATCGTCTGCATGACCGCGACCACGACCCCGCAGAAGGCCAGGACGCCTACGGCGAAACGGGGGTGGTGCGGGGTCGGGGTCCGGGCGGCTGCCCCGTCGGGGGCAGATGTGTCCGCGGGCATGCGATCTCCGTGGGGTGCTCGGCGGTGGCGGTGGCGGTGGCGCCAGGGGGTGCACAGACGTTCACCTCTTAGGGTAAACGCTTGTGCACCCCCTGGGGAGCCCGGTGTCCGCCAGCCGCGTTAGCCTCGGAAGCCACAGGCAAGAGCCACGACACGAGAAGGCGAAGGTGGCGGCGATGGCAAAGGTTCCTACGGCGGCAGTGGCGGCGAGCGGACTCGTCGGCGGGTACGCGGTCGCGCGGTGGACCAAGAAGCGGCCGCTCGGCGGGGTCGCGCTCGCCGCAGCGGGCACAGTCGCCGCGTACGAGTGGAACCGGCAGGCCGGACCGCGTGCGGCCGTCGCACTGACCACGGCGTACGTCGCCGCGTTCGCCGGATCGCACCCGCTGGCCAAAAAGGTCGGCGCCTGGCCCGCCGTCTTCACCGTGGCGGGCACCGTCGCCGCCGCGTCGTGGGCGGTCACCCGCCGCGCCGCCTGAGAAACCTTCCCGCGGGCCCGCAGCACACTGAACGCGGGCGCGCCGGCGTCCGTATTCAAGAGCACTCCCCCGCGTAAGAGGCGGCCTCTTGAGCCGGGTACGTACCCGTACGACAGGACGGGTACGCACCCGGACCCTCACCGGGGGGCGGCGCTCAGGCGCCGAACGCCTGCGACACCGTGTAGATCAGCAGGCCCGCCAGCGCACCCACCACCGTGCCGTTGATGCGGATGAACTGCAGGTCACGGCCGATGTGCGCCTCGATCTTCTTCGACGTCTGGTCCGCGTCCCAGCTTGCGACCGTGTCACTGATCAGCGAGGTGATCTCCGTGCGGTACCTCGTGACGACATGCGCCGCCGCGTCCTCCAGCCAGCCCTCCAGCTTCGCCTGCATCCGCCCGTCCGTCGCCAGCCGCGCGCCGAACGTCAACAGTGAGGCGCGCGCCCGCAGCCGAAGCTCGCTCTGCTCGTCCTCCGCCGCCGCGATGATCATCGTGCGTACCGACGCCCAGGCCGACGCGATGACCTCCTGGACCTCAGCGCGCCCCAGGATCTCCGTCTTCAGCCGCTCCACCCGCGCCCGGGTGTCCGAGTCGGTCTGGAGGTCGGCCGCGAAGTCCGTCAGGAACGTATCGATCGAGGCACGCGCCGGATGCCCCGGCATGTCCCGCACCTCCGTCACGAAACGCAGCAGCTCCTTGTAGACCCGCTCCCCCACCCGCTTGTCGACGAACCGCGGCGTCCACCCCGGCGCCCCGCCCTGCACCGCGTCCATCACGGAGTCGCCGTGCAGTACCAGCCAGTCGTGCGCACGCAGACAGATCAGATCCACGACCCGGCGGTGGCCGCCGTCGGCGACGATCTTCTCCAGCATCTTGCCGAGGCCGGGGGCGATCTCCGCCGCATTGGCCCGCCGGGTGATCGCCTCACCCACCACGGCCTGCACATCCGAGTCCCGTAGGACCGTCAGCGCACCGCGCAGCGCGGTCGACAGCTCGGCGGTGACCTGGTCGGCGTGGTCCGGCTCGGCCAGCCAGGCACCGAGCCGGCCGCCGACGCCCAGGGCATGGATGCGACCGCGCACGACATCCCCGGAGAGAAAATTCTCGCCGACGAAGGCACCCAAGGAGGCTCCGAGCTGGTCCTTCTTGCTGGGGATGATGGCGGTGTGCGGGATCGGCAGGCCGAGCGGACGCTTGAACAGCGCCGTGACGGCGAACCAGTCGGCCAGCGCACCCACCATCCCCGCCTCGGCAGCCGCGGCGACGAAGCCCGGCCAGCCGCCCACACCCGCGTTCTTCGCCCAGGTGGCGAGGACGTACACGAGCGCGACGAGCAGGAGGAGGCCGGAGGCCGTGGTCTTCATACGGCGCACACCACGCCGCTTCTCCTCGTCCGCGGCCGTGTACGCGAAGGAGGCGAGGGGGGCGGGGCGCGCGTGAGCGGAGGCTGCGGTGCCGGAGCTCCCGTCCGCGCCGCCACGTGCCTGTGCGGGATCGGCCGGTCCGCCGCCCGGCTCGCCCGACCTGGTCCGTTCGATCCGTTCCATCCGCTCCACCCGTCCGCGTCCGCGTACGCATCGCCCCCGGTGCCCCGTACGCATTGTCCCTACCTGACCTACTCCCGGGCCGCATGTCGAGTTCCCGGCACTGTGCCCCATCATGAGACCAGCCCCCATCACCACGAGGAGACACCCCGCCGATGCCCAGGCGCCAGGGAACCGCCCTGCTCGTCGCCCTCGTGGCGGGCACCGCCGCGCTTGCCGCGTTCATGGCGTACGCCGGGTCCGCGCTGTTCTCCGGTGCCGGGTCGCAACAGGCCGGCGCGCAGCCGGCGGCCCGTCCGCCCGCCGCGCCCGCCCATTCCACCGGCGTCTGGGTCGCCACCTGGGCCGGGGCCCCCGTGGCCGGGGCGGCGGACCCGTACCCCGGACACGACCTCACCCGGCGCACCATCCGTAACGTCGTCCACACCAGCATCGGCGGCGACGCGGCCCGCATCACCCTCTCCAACCTCTTCGGTACGCGTCCCCTGCTCGTCGACCGGGCCGCGCTGAACGCCCGCCCCGTCTCCTTCCGCGGCGCCCCCTCCGTCACCGTCGCCGCGGGCGGACAGGTCGTCAGCGACCCGGTCGTCGTCCCCGTCGACGCCGACTCCGATCTCGTCGTCACCCTCCGCACGCCCACCGCCGAGGGACCCGTCACCATCCACCCGAACAGCCACCAGACCTCGTACCTCGCGGACGAGCGCGGTACCCGGCAGACCAACGTGTGGCGCTACCTCACCGCAGTGGACGTCCGCAACGCCTCCTCCGCCGGAGCAGTCGTCGCCATCGGCGACTCGCTCACCGCGGGCACCGGCTCCGCCCTCGACGCCAACCGCCGCTGGACCGACGTCCTCGCCGACCGGCTGCGCGGGCGCTACGCGGTCGTCAACCAGGGCATCGCCGGCAACCGCATCCTGCGCGACGGCCAGGGCCGCGGTCAGCGGGCGCTCGCCCGCTTCGACCGCGATGTACTGGGCGTCGCCGGCGTGAAGACCGCCATCATCGCCCTCGGCATCAACGACGTGCAGCAGTTCCCGCAGGAGCAGGACCCGCAGCGGATCGTGGACGGACTGAAGTCCATGACGGAACGCGCCCACGCGCGCGGGCTGCGGGTCGTCGGGGCGACTCTGATGCCGTACGGGGGGTACCCCAGCTGGACACCCGCGCGGGACGCCGTACGGATGCGGGTCAACGAGCTGATCCGGGCGGGCGGCGTCTTCGACGAGGTCGTCGACTTCGACCGGGCGGCACGCGACCCGTACCGCCCCGGCCGGCTCCGCCCGGCGTACGACTGCGGCGACCATCTCCATCTCAACGACGCCGGATATCTCCAGCTGGGCCAGCAGGTGGACCTGCGGAGCCTGCACCAGGAGGCTCCGGCGTCCGACCAGCTCCAACAGTCCGACCAGCTCTGACAGAAGGACGCGGTGGGCGGCGCGTCCGCCGCGACCTCACGCGCCGGACGGACTTGGACCGGCCGGCAATTGGGGGGCGGCGTCACGGGGCTGGGGCACGCACCCCCCAATTGCCGGCCGGTCTTATTCGCCTCCGGGCCCCTTCTTCAGCTGCCGGGCCTGCTCCCTGTCCGCCTTCCTCCGCTTGCGCTCCACACCGACCCCGCCCATCAACGCGAACCCGGTGATCCGCACCCGCGGCGAGCCCGGCGAGGGGATGTCCTCGCCCGTCGCCCGGTCGCCAAAGCCGCCCAGGATGCCGATGCCGCTGACCTTGACATTCAGCTCCGGCGGGACCGTCACCCGCATCCCACCCATGATCGTGAAGCAGCGGATGACGACCTCGCGGTCCTCGAAACGGGCCTCACGAAGATCGATCTCACCGCCGCCCCACATCGTGAACGCGGTGAACGTCCGGCCAACCGTCCACCTGCCCTTGCGCCGGAACCCGCCCCAGACGGCGAACGCGCCCTTCGACGTGGCAGGACCGCCGATGCGTTCCGCCCAGTTGGTGCCTGCCGAATCCTTGGGTGCGGGCGCCGCGCCCGCACCCACCGGTGCCACCGCCCCGCCCGGTGCCGGAAGATCGCGGACGAGCGGCTCCAGCTCCCCATGCGTACGCGCCTTGTAGGCCGCGTCGAGCCGCTGCTCGAACTCCTCCATCTGCAGGCGGCCCTCGGCCACCGCGTCGCGCAGGACATCGGCAACACGTTCACGCTCGGCATCGGAAGCACGCATGTCAGGAAGTTCGCTCGTCATACCGCGCAGCCTATTGAACGCGCCCGCTCACGTCACCGATCCACCGCACCTCGGACCCAGCGCACTTCGGACCCAGCGCACTTCGGATCCAACGTGCCTCGGACCCAACGCGCCTCGGATCCAACGCGCCTCGGATCTAACGTGCCTCGGCCGACGCGTACATCTTCGCGATCACGGCCTCGATGTCCGGCTCCCGCACCGAGAGATCCACCAGCGGATACTCCGCGGCGATCCGAGCCACCAGCGGAGCCGCCGAGCCCGACGCCGGAAAGGCCAGCCACTGCCTCGGCCCGTCCACCTTCACCGTACGCACCGAAGGCTCCGACTCCATCCGGATCGGAGGGAGTTCACGCGCCAGGTCCACGACCAGCGTGCGCTCGCTCTCACCGATCTCATGCAGCCCGGCGAGCGCACCGTCGTACATCAGGCGGCCGTGGTCGATCACCATCACCCGCCGGCAGAGCTGCTCGATGTCCGTCAGATCATGAGTGGTGAGCAGCACCGTCGTGCCCCGATCGGCATTCAAGTCCCGCAGAAATTCACGGACCTTGGCCTTGGAAACCACATCCAGACCGATCGTCGGCTCGTCCAGATACAGCACCTCCGGGTCGTGCAGCAGCGCCGCCGCGATGTCGCCGCGCATCCGCTGCCCGAGCGACAGCTGCCGCACCGGCACGTCCAACAGCTCGCCCAGATCCAGAAGTTCGACACAACGGTCCAGGTTCTCCCGGAACCGGGCGTCGGGAACCCGGTACATCCGGTGCACCAGCCGGTACGAGTCGCGCAGCGGCAGATCCCACCAGAGTGTGGTGCGCTGGCCGAAGACCACACCGATCCGGTGCGCCAGCCTCGTACGCTCCCTGGAAGGGTCGATGCCGGCGACCCGCAGCCGCCCGCCGCTCGGGGTGAGGATGCCCGTCAGCATCTTGATGGTGGTCGACTTGCCCGCGCCGTTCGGGCCGATGTAGCCGACCATCTCGCCGCGCTCCACCCGGAAGCCGATCCCGTCGACCGCGCGGACCTCGCGCCGCTCGCTGCGCAGGAAACCCGTCCTGCGGCGCACGTCGAAGACCTTCTCGACACCGTCGAGCTCAATGAAACCCGTACCCGTATCCATGACCCGTCCTCGCTCCGCTCGTCCTCAGTTGCCCGTGCTCCGGTACGAGCGCAGCCCCGCCCGCCACGCCGCCCCCGCGAGCACCCAGCACACCCCCGCCACCACCGGCGGCAGGAACGCCACCCACTCCGGCAGCCCCAGCGGGTACTCCCGGCCCAGCACGTACAACGCGGGCAGCCAGTTCACAAAGGCCAGCGGCACCACGAACGTCACCCCGCGCACCAGGTCCTTCGCGAAGACCGTCGGCGGGTACTGCAGCAGCGTGTTCCCGCCGTACGTGAAGGAGTTCTGCACCTCCGCCGCGTCCTGCGCGAAGAACTGGAAGGCCGCCCCGCCCACGAACACCGCGCCGAAGATCGCCGCCCCGCTCAGCAGCATCAGCGGGATCATGACCACCTTCAGCGGCGTCCACGCGATGTCCAGCACCGCCAGCCCGTAACCGAGCACCAGCAGCCCCTGCGTGATCCGCCCCAGCCTGCGCAACGCGAACCGGTCCGCCGCCACCTGGGCCAGCACCGGAACCGGACGCACCAGCAGCGTGTCCAGCGTGCCGTCCCGGACCCGGCGGCCCAGCCGGTCCATCGACCCCAGCACCAGATCGGCCAGCCCGAACGCGGTGCCCGAAGCCCCGTACAGCAGGGCGATCTCCGGCAGCGTGTAGCCGCCCAACTCGTCGACGTGCGCGAACATCAGCAGGATCGCGACGAAGTCGAAGCCCGTCGCCGCGAAGTTCCCGAACGCCGTCATGGCGAACGAGGCACGGTACGCCATCGTCGAACGCAGCCACATCGCGACGATCAGCCCGTACGCACGAACCCCCTCGACCAGCCTCGACCGCTCGACGAACACCGCCTCGGGCACCTCGACGGCCCTCGGGACCTCGGTGACCTCAGCCACCCTGAACCACCACCCTCCGCGTCGCCACCGACTGCACCAGCCGTCCCGCCAGCAACAACGCCAGCGCCCAGCCGCCCTGGAAGGCGAACGCCTCCACCAGCCCCCACCCCGTGTGCTTCCCGAGGAACACGTCGGCCGGCACCTGGAGCAGCGCCGACCACGGCAACGCCCGCGCCACCTCGCCCAGCACCCCCGGGAACAAGGTCAGCGGAAGCAGCAGCCCCGAGAAGAACAGCCCCGCCAGGAACGCGATCTGTGCCGCGCCCGCCCCGTCCATCAGCCAGAACGCGGAGAGCGCCACCAGATAGCGCAGAGCGAAACTGACCACGACACCGAACGTCACCGAAACCAGGAACGCCAACCAGACCCCCGGCGAGCCGGGCAGAGCCAGTGGGAACGCCAGCGCCCCCAGCAGCATCGGCACGACACCGCGCGCCAGCAACTGGAACGCAGCCCGCCCCAAGTCACCGGCCAGCCACCACAGTTGAAGATCGACCGGCCGGTAGAGGTCGACCGCCACATCGCCGGTACGGATCCGCTCGACCAACTCGTCCTCGAAACCGCCGCCCATCATCGCGGAGGTCGCCAGCAGCGCCTGCCCCAGCCACACATACGTGAGCGCCTGGGACATGTCGTAGCCGCCGAGCTGCGGACGCTCGTCCCACAGCGCCGTATAGGTGTACGCCAGGATGAAACCGAAGACGGTGTTGGTGAACACCCCCGCCGCCGTCGCAATCCGGTAGGTGGCATGGCGCCGAAACCCGCCCGCCGCAACCACCGCGTACAACCGCATCCCCATCACCCTCGCGCTCGTTCGCACTCGTGCACCCAACCGCGTTGGACACCAAAGCGCACGACCCTAGTACAGCGGGAGCAGCCACCGCGACCGCTTTTCAACGGCCGATCCGGGAGCGATCGCAGGTCGGCCCAGGGTCGATCCGGGGCTTATTCCGAAGAAACGGGCACTATGGGGGAATTGACCGCGTCCGAGGAGTCTCCACCGATATGAGCGACGAGTCACAGCAGCAGAGCGGGGGGCCCGACAACGGGAACCGGTCCCCGAGAGACCCCTCTGCCGGCGCCGGCGCCCCCGCAGGCCCAGCCGCCCCCGGCGGGAAGAAAAAGGGAAGCAAGAACCGCCCCGGACGCACCGGCTGGCGCCGGGCCGTCCCCACCCGGCGGGTGACGCTCGCCACGCTCCTCGTCATCGCCCTGGTCCTGATCGGCGGATTCATCGCCGGATACCAGCTCGTCGGCATTCCGCCCGCCAACCCCACCGCCACCGCGCAGTCCAACGTCTACCTCTACAAGGACGGCAGCTACATCGCCCGCGACGGCGAGATCAACCGGCAGAACATCCAGCTCGCCCAGGTCCCCCTCAGCGTCCAGCACGCCGTCCTCGCCGCCGAGGACCGGAACTTCTACTCCGAACGCGCCGTCGACATCAAGGCGATGATCCGCGCCGGCTGGAACACCCTCACCGGCAAGGGCAAACAGGGCGGATCCACCATCACCCAGCAGTTCGTGAAGAACTACTACCTCGGCCAGGAACAGACCGTCATGCGCAAGGCCAAGGAGTTCTTCATCGCGATCAAGCTCAACCGCGAAGTGAGCAAGGACCAGATCTTCGAGGGCTACCTCAACACCAGCTACTTGGGCCGCAACGCCTACGGCATCCAGGCCGCGGCCCAGGCGTACTACGGCAAGGACATCGGCGACATCACCACCGCCGAAGGCGCGTACCTCGCCTCCCTGCTCAACGCCCCCAGCGTGTATGACGTCGTCGTCCACCCCGAGAACAAAGCCGCGGCCGTCGCCCGCTGGAACTACGTACTCGACGGCATGGTCAAGGAGAACTGGCTCAGCGCATCCGAACGCGCCACCATGCGGTTCCCCGTGCCCGACAAGGTGAAGCCCGCCACCGGACTCTCCGGACAGCGCGGCTACATCGTCCAGGCCGTCAAGGACTACCTCACCACCCACAAGATCATCGACGAGAACACGCTCGCCACCGGCGGCTACCGGATCACCACCACACTGGAGAAGAAGAAACAGAACGCCCTGGTCAAAGCCGTCAACGACAACGTGATGTCGATGACGAGCAAGGAGCGCCCGGCCGACCGCAACGTCCGCGTCGGCGGCGCCTCCATCGACCCCGCGAACGGCCGGGTCGTCGCCATGTACGGCGGCATCGACTACACCAAGCAGTACGTCAACAACGCCACCCGCCGCGACTACCAGGTCGGCTCCACCTTCAAGCCGTTCGTCTTCACCTCCGCCGTCGCCAACCGGTCCACCACCCAGCACGGCCGGCGCATCACCCCCAACACCCTCTACGACGGCACCGACAAACGCATGGTGCGAGGCCCGAACGGCCCCACCGGATACGCCCCCGCCAACGAGGACGACATCAACTACGGACCCATCACCGTCCGAGCCGCCACCGACAAGTCCGTCAACGCCGTCTACGCACAGATGGCCGAGGACGTCGGCCCCGGCAACGTCGAAGACACCGCCATCGCCCTCGGCATCCCCAAGAACACCCCCGACCTGACCGCCTCGCCGTCCATCGCACTCGGCACCGCCACCGCCAGCGTGCTCGACATGACCGAGGCATACGCGACGCTCGCCAACCACGGCAGACACGGCACCTACACCCTCGTCGACAAGATCAGCAAGGATGCCGAGGAGCTCGCACTCCCCGGCAGGACAACCAAACAGGCCGTGAGCCGCGAAGCCGCCGACACCACCACCTCGATCCTGCAGAGCGTCGTCGAAAACGGATCGGGAACCGCCGCCCAGGGCGCCGGCCGCCCCGCCGCCGGCAAGACCGGCACCGCCGAGGAGGACAAGGCCGCCTGGTTCGCCGGCTACACCCCGAACCTCGCGACCGTCATCGCCGTCATGGGCCAGGACCCCGACACCGGCGTACAGAAACCCCTGTACGGAGCACTCGGCCTGTCCCGCGTCAACGGCGGCGGCACCCCAGCCCAGACCTGGGCCCAGTACACCGGCGCCGCACTCAGCGGCACCGGCATCGAAGAATTCGACCTCGAACTCGAAAGCGGCGCCGAGGAAACCGCCCTGCCCACCGACGAAGGCGCCAGCCCCACCGACACCGGCACCCCGTCCGAGACACCGTCCAGCCAACCGCCGAGCAGCCCGCCCACCAGCCCCGTCGGCAGCGGACCCGCCACCGCGGCACCGCCCACCGGCCCCGCGGCCGACGGCAGCACGGACATCGGCAGCACGGACATCGGCGGCGACAACGGGGGCGGCGACAACGGCGGCATCGACGAACTCTTCCCCGAGGGCGCGGACGGCGCCCTCCCGGCCCAAACCGGGTGACCTTCGGGGCCTTTCTTTCGGATCAGCCCGGCAGGATCCAAAAGAAAGGCCCGGTGCACCCCTGCGGGGCTCAGTGCCCCGACGTCGCCTTCAGCCCCACCACAGCCACCAGCAACAGAGACACGAAGAATATCCGGGCGGCGGTCACCGGCTCATGCAGCACCACCATGCCGAGCACCGCCGCCCCCGCCGCACCGATACCGACCCACACGCCGTACGCCGTACCGATCGGCAACGACTTCGCCGCCTGCGACAACAGCACCATGCTGGCCACGATCCCGAACCCGGTGAACACACTCGGCCACAACCGGGTGAACCCATCCGTGTACTTCATCCCGACCGACCAGCCCACTTCCAGCAGACCGGCAACAATCAGCAGAACCCACGCCACGACGGCACCTCCGAACACCACAGACACACGGACATCACGGGTGCGTCGTCTTTGCGGAAACCCGGTACGGCGCGTCTCGTCGGGGTCCCACCAACATAGCAAAGAGCATGCATAAGGCCTGGTGACACCGGTCACCAGGCGTTATGCCACACATCTCGCAGGCAACAGAGCTACAGATACAGCCCGGTCGAATCCACCGAACCCTCGAACCGGTCCGCCGCCACCGCATGCAGATCCCGCTCCCGCATCAGCACGTACGCCACACCCCGCACCTCGACCTCGGCACGGTCCTCCGGGTCATACAGCACCCGGTCGCCCGGCTCCACCGTCCGCACATTCTGGCCGACCGCAACCACCACAGCCCAGGCCAGCCGGCGCCCCACCGCAGCCGTCGCCGGAATCAGAATGCCGCCGCCCGAACGCCGCTCACCCTCAGGCGTATCGGACCGGACCAGCACGCGGTCATGCAGCATACGAATGGGCAGCTTGTCGTCGGTGTTCTCGCTCACGACCCGAAACCTACCTGCCCGCAGCCGTCCCGCACGCCCCCGGGGTCAGCCTTCTCAGCGCTTCTTGCGCCGCACCGACACCACCAGCAGCCCCACCACACCGACCGCCAGCAACGCCGCCGGAACCACCCGCTCCAGACGCGGCGCGCCATCCTCCGACACAAACTGCGCCTTCACGTCCGACACCGTCCGATTCACCGCGACGAACGCCCGCCCGGCCGTCCGGTCCACGGCCTCGGCAGCCTTGGCCTTCGCATCACCGATGATCGTCTTCGGGTGCACCCGCACCCCGATCTCATCGAGCACCACCGCAAGCTGCTCACGCCTGCTGATGATGTCCGCCTCGATCTGCGCAGGGGTCCTGGCATCCGACACTGCGCCGCCTCCGTGGTCCTCGTCCGGTCAACCTTCATCGCCAGTCTGTCAGCTCAGCCACCCGCATACCCGACGGCACCCCTATTACGCTCGGTCCCGTACACCCCACACGCCCCTGAGGAGAACCATGAGCGAGCGACTCCAGCCCGGCGACACCGCCCCCGCCTTCACCCTCCCCGACGCCGACGGCAACGACATCTCGCTCGCCGACCACAAGGGACGCAAGGTCATCGTCTACTTCTACCCGGCCGCCCTCACCCCCGGCTGCACCAAGCAGGCGTGCGACTTCACCGACAACCTGGAACTCCTGGCCGGCGCAGGATACGACGTCATCGGCATCTCCCCCGACAAGCCCGAGAAGCTCGCCAAGTTCCGCGAGAAGGAAAACCTCAAGGTCACGCTCGTCGGCGACCCCTCCAAGAAAACCCTCGAGGCATACGGCGCGTACGGCGAGAAGAACTCCTACGGCAAAACGGTGACAGGCGTCATCCGCTCCACGGTCGTCATCGACGAAGAAGGCAAGGTCGAGCGCGCCCTCTACAACGTCAGGGCCACCGGCCACGTCGCCAAAATCATCAAGGACCTCGGCATCTGACCGACGCCACGCCCCTGTGCCGGGCGTCGCATTTTCACTCCCCATCGGTTTGCGACCGCCATGACCGCGCAGAAGCCTTTCCTGGAACACCCCACCAAGGAAAGGACCCGGCCATGGCGGCCTCCGACCTTCAGCAGGTGGCCGACCCCGAAGCGGTCAAACGCCACCCCGCCCTCTTCCGCCTGATGGCGGGAATGCTGGGCTTCCTCTTCCTCTCGCGCCCCTCCTTCCTGCTGATCCGCCAGGGCGGCATCCCGGCCATCACGATCGGCATGGTGATGCTGGGCCTCTCCCTGGTCTGCATGCTCGGCACGATGTCCGCCGCACTCCCGGATCGACAACGGTCGCGAGAACCTGCGATACCTGTGTCCGTCCTGCCACAGCCAGACCGAATCCTTCTCGAACCGACGCAGCCGCGCACAGTAGAGTGGGCGCGCGGGTCCGTACCCCAGCTGGCTAGAGGGCGCCGGTTTAGGTCCGGTGTGTCGTGGGTTCGAGTCCCACCGGGCCCACAGGCAAGAACTGGTCGCCACCTTCGTTTCGAAGGTGGCGACCATCTGCATGTCACCCCACCAGCTCCCGCACCACCGGCACCAGTGCCCTGAACGCCTTCCCCCGGTGGCTGATCGCGTTCTTCTCCGCCGGGGTCAGTTCCGCGCAGGTCCGGGTCATGCCCTCCGGCTGCAGGATCGGGTCGTAGCCGAAGCCGTTCGTGCCGGACGGGGCGTGGCGAAGGGTGCCCAGGAGGCGGCCCTCGACCACGCGTTCCGTGCCGTCCGGGAGGGCGAGGGCCGCCGCGCAGGCGAAGTGGGCGGCGCGGTGGTTGTCGTCGATGTCGGAGAGCTGGGCCAGCAGCAGGTCCAGGTTGGCGCGGTCGTCGCCGTGGGTGCCGGCCCAGCGGGCCGAGAAGATGCCGGGGGCGCCGCCGAGTACGTCGACGCAGAGGCCCGAGTCGTCGGCGATCGCGGGGTGGCCCGTGGCCCGGGCCAGGGCGTGGGCCTTGAGGAGGGCGTTCTCGGCGAAGGTGACGCCGGTCTCCTTGACGTCGGGGATCTCGGGGTACGCGTCCGCGCCGACAAGTTCGTGGCTGAGCCCTGCGTCGGCGAGGATCGCGTGGAGTTCGGTGATTTTCCCGGCGTTGCGGGTGGCGAGGATCAGGCGGGTCATGTGCCGATTATCGCGGGGTGCCGGGCGGGGTCCGCTATGAGGTGCAGACGTTGCCGATCTCCTTGGCGGCGTCGGTGACCGGGGTGATGTCCGGGGTGGCGTCGCCCTTGTCGATGGCGTCGCGGACGTTCTTGACGCCGGCCTGGAGGTCGTCGACGGCCTTGGAGAGGTCGGCGTTGTCCGTCTTGTCGCCGAGGTTGCCGAGTTCCTTGTCTATCTCGTCGAGGGCCTCTGATGCTTGGATGGGGTCGTTCGAGGCGTTGGAGACGGCCTGTCGGAGGTTGTCGACACTGGTGGCTATGGCGTCGGCGGTACGGACGCAGTCGAGGGCCTTGTCGACGGCGCCGCAGCCGGCCGCGGCGGTGAGGGTGAGAGCGGTCAGGGTCAGTGCGACGGTGATGCGGCGGTGGCGGGTGGCCTTGGCCATGGTGCGGTTCCTCCCCGGGTGCGGATACGCGGACGGACGCACGGTTCGACCCGTGCGTCCGTACTCGTAACGACGCTCTGTGGTGCGTACTTGGTTGCTTCTTTACTCGCCGAGCGTGCGGGCGAGGGCCGCCTGCTGGATGGCGCTGAGGTCGACGCAGCCGCTGGTGGCGAGGTCGAGGAGCTCGTTCAGTTCCTTGCGGTCGAAGGGCTCGGCCTCGGCGGTGCCCTGGACCTCGACGAAGCGGCCGTCGCCGGTGCAGACGACGTTCATGTCGGTCTCGGCGCGGACGTCCTCCTCGTAGCAGAGGTCGAGGAGCGGCGTGCCGTCGACGATGCCGACGCTGACGGCGGAGACGGTGCCGGTCAGCGGCTTGCGGCCGTGCTTGATGAGCTTCTTGCCCTGGGCCCAGGTGATGGCGTCGGCGAGGGCGACGTACGCACCGGTGATGGCGGCGGTGCGGGTGCCGCCGTCGGCCTGGAGGACGTCGCAGTCGAGGACGACGGTGTTCTCGCCGAGTGCCTTGTAGTCGATCACGGCGCGCAGGGAGCGGCCGATGAGGCGGCTGATCTCGTGGGTGCGGCCGCCGATCTTGCCGCGTACGGCTTCGCGGTCGCCGCGGGTGTTGGTGGAGCGGGGCAGCATGGAGTATTCGGCGGTGACCCAGCCTTCGCCGCTGCCCTTGCGCCAGCGCGGGACGCCTTCGGTGAAGGAGGCGGTGCAGAAGACCTTGGTGTCGCCGAAGGAGATGAGGACTGAGCCTTCGGCGTGCTTGCTCCATCCGCGTTCGATGGTGATGGGGCGGAGCTCTTCGGGGGTGCGGCCGTCGATACGAGACATGGCGTCGAGCCTATCGGCTGGGCCGTGGGCGCCGGTCGGGGTGTGCCGGGGGGCGGGTGAGGGTGCAGCGGGGGGTGGTGGGGGTGTGCCGCAGGCCCCGTTCTGGCGGGATCGGGGCCTTGGGGTGCGGAGCCGGGCCGGCTCAGCGAGTGGTTGTCACATCATGTCTTCGATGTCGGCGGCGATGGGGTCGGCGTCGGTGCCGATGACGACCTGGATCGCGGTGCCCATCTTGACGACGCCGTGGGCCCCGGCGGCCTTGAGCGCGGCTTCGTCGACCTTGCTCGGGTCGATGACCTCGGTGCGGAGGCGGGTGATACAGCCTTCGATTTCTTCGATGTTGTCGATCCCGCCGAGCCCGGCGACGATTTTCTCAGCCTTGCTGGCCATGTGGTTCTCCCTGGTTCTTCACGTCCGGTGCCGGCCCGCCATGGGTCCGTTTCGCCACGGTAACTCACGGTTGGCCCAACTTCGCGAGCGGTCAACCTGATCATCACCAATGATGACGATCACCGGTGCTCTGCCCTCCGGGCGGGTTACGCACCGCACCGCAACTGGTCTGCACCACTTTGCGACGACCGTCAGCCGTGGCCTGTTCCGGGAGGATGCCGATGAGCTCGAGCAGCACCGCAGTGCCCCGGAAAATGTGGTGGCACGGCTTCTTCCAGGGCCTCCAGAAGATGGGACGCAGTCTCCAGCTCCCGATCGCGGTGCTGCCGGCGGCCGGCATTCTCAACCGGCTCGGTCAGCCGGACGTGTTCGGCGACGAGGGTCTCGGCTGGACCGACGTCGCGAAGGTCTTCGCCGCTGCCGGTGGCGCGCTCCTCGACTCCGGTCTCGGACTGCCGTTGTTGTTCTGCGTCGGGGTCGCGATCGGCATGGCGAAGAAGTCGGACGGTTCGACGGCGCTCGCGGCGGTGACCGGCTTCCTCGTCTACTACGCGGTGCTGCACGCCTTCCCGGTGGACTGCGCACCGGGTTCCACCTTCACCGCGGGCGGCACCTGGTTCGGCACCTGTGTCACCGGCAACGCGAAGGTGACGACCGCCCAGTACCAGAACCCCGGGGTTTTCGGTGGCATCGTGATGGGGCTGATGTCGGCGTGGTTCTGGCAGCGGTACCACCGGGTCAAGCTGGTCGACTGGCTGGGCTTCTTCAACGGCCGCCGTCTCGTGCCGATCATCATGGCGTTCGTCGGTCTGGCCTTTGCCGCCCTGTGCGCCTGGCTGTGGGCGCCGATCGGTGACGGTCTGACCAGTTTCTCCAAGTGGCTGGTGGACCTGAACTGGCTGGGCTCCGGCATCTTCGGCATCGCCAACCGCGCGTTGCTGGTAGTCGGCCTGCACCAGTTCCTGAACACGTTCGTCTGGTTCCAGTTCGGCGACTTCACCAAACCGGACGGGACGGTCGTGCACGGTGACATCAATCGGTTCCTGGCGGGTGATCCGACGGCCGGGCAGTTCACCACGGGCTTCTTCCCGATCATGATGTTCGCGCTCCCGGCTGCGGCGCTGGCGATCTACCACTGCGCCAAGCCGCATCGCCGGAAGGCGGTCGGCGGCATGATGCTCTCGGTCGGTCTGACGTCGTTCGTGACGGGCATCACCGAGCCGATCGAGTACTCGTTCCTCTTCGTCGCCCCGCTTCTGTATGTGATCCACGCCGTGCTCACCGGCGTCTCGATGGCGGTGAGCTGGGGGCTCGGGGTGAAGGACGGCTTCAGTTTCTCGGCGGGTCTGATCGACTACGTCATCAACTGGAGTCTGGCCACGAAGCCCTGGATGATCATTCCGATCGGCTTCTGCTTCGCAGTGGTGTATTACGTGATCTTCCGGTTCGCAATCACCAGGTTCAACCTCCAGACCCCCGGGCGCGAGCCCGACGAACTGGAGGCACAGATCGAGAAAGACCTCGTCAAGTAGGTCTTCGGCCGCCGACGACGGAGCTCCCGCCTTCCGGGCGGAAGGTGGGGGCTCCGTCGTGCGTACCCGAGGCCCTGGTGCCGGTCGCGGCCCTAGATCTCGTAGACCGCACCCGGAACCGCCAGCTCCGCCGGTCCGCGGTAGATCGTGCGGGCGTCGGCCAGGTTGCGGTCCGCGTCCGTCCACGGCGGGATGTGAGTGAGGACGAGTCGTCCCACCTTCGCGCGTGCGGCGATTTCGCCTGCTTCGCGGCCGTTGAGGTGGAGGTCCGGGATGTCTTCCTTGCCGTAGACGAACGATGCTTCGCAGAGGAACAGATCGGCGCCCTCCGCGAGTTCGTCCAGCGCCTCGCAGCTGCCGGTGTCGCCGGAGTACGTGAGGGTGCGGCCGCCGTGCTCGATGCGGATACCGAAGGCGTCGACGGGGTGACAGACCTTCTCCGTACGGACCGAGAAGGGGCCGATGTCGAACGAGCCGGGCTTCAGCGTGTGGAAGTCGAAAACCTCGCCCATGGACCGGTCGGACGGGGTGTCGGCGTGGGCGGTGGTCAGTCGCTGTTCGGTGCCGTCGGGGCCGTAGACCGGGATGGACGCGGGGCGTCCGCCGTCGTGCCGGTAGTAGCGGACGACGAAGTACGCGCACATGTCAATGCAGTGATCGACATGGAGATGGCTGAGGAAGATGGCGTCGAGGTCATAGAGACCGACGTGGCGCTGCAGCTCACCGAGGGCGCCGTTGCCCATGTCGAGGAGCAGCCTGAAGCCGTCGGCCTCTACGAGGTAGCTCGAACATGCCGAACCCGTGGACGGGAACGAGCCGGAGCAGCCGACGACGGTGAGCTTCATGGAGCGTGAACCTCCGAGACGTGGGAACGGGGAGGGTTCGTGCGATTTGTTGAGCGTAAGGCGCGAAACATCTGGTCGCTCCTCTAGGGCCTGCCGTTGTGGGCGAACTCACCTGCTCTGTCACCGGTTCGATGGAAGCGGGCGCGGAGGGCGGGCGCGGAAAGCGGGCCGGCGGGGGCGCCGGTACCGTCGGGGCATGGACATGTCCTGGTGGCCGGCTCTGGCCGTGGTCGTACTGCTCGCTCTCATTGCCGCGATTGCCGACGGGCGGGGGCGGCTCGGGCGGGGGCGTCAGCGCCCTGGTGGGCGTTCTGCCCGGCAGACGCGTCCGCCGGGCAGGCGGGAAGGGCCGCGGGGCCGGCCGGAGCCGGCGCCGCGGCCGGGTGAGATCTGGTGGGCGGAGGTTCCGTACGAGGACGGGCCCGGGGCGAAGGACCGGCCCTGTCTGGTGCTGTCGGTGCGGGGAGGTGCGGCGCTCGTCGCGAAGATCACCAGCAAGCATCACGAGGAGCGGCCCGGGGTGATCGCGCTGCCGCCGGGTTCGGTGGGGGATGCGCAGTGGCGCGCGAGTTTCCTGGAGACGGACGAGCTGCGGGATGTGGCGGTGCGGGGGTTCCGGCGGCGGGTGGGGACGGTGGACCCGGCGGTGTGGGAGCGGGTGCGCGGGATCGGCTGACGGTCGAGAAAAGTCCTCGGCCGCCGGACGGGCTGGAATTCCAGCGGGTCCGGCGGCCGAGGGCGGGACGGCGTACGGCGACTTGGTGTTACGCCCAGAGCTGGCCGTGCAGCGTTTCGATGGCCGCTTCCGTCGTGGGGGCCGTGTAGACGCCCGTCGACAGGTATTTCCAGCCGCCGTCGGCGACGACGAAGACGATGTCGGCCGGCTCTCCCGCCTTGACCGCCTTGTTGCCTACGCCGATCGCCGCGTGGAGTGCGGCGCCGGTGGAGACGCCTGCGAAGATGCCCTCTTGCTGGAGGAGTTCGCGGGTGCGGGTGACGGCGTCGGCGGAGCCGACGGAGAAGCGGGTGGTGAGGACCGAGGCGTCGTAGAGCTCGGGGACGAAGCCCTCGTCGAGGTTGCGGAGCCCGTAGACGAGGTCGTCGTAGCGCGGCTCGGCGGCGACGATCTGGATGTCGGGCTTCTGCTCGCGCAGGTATCGGCCGACACCCATGAGCGTGCCGGTGGTGCCGAGGCCCGCCACGAAGTGGGTGATGGAGGGCAGGTCGGCGAAGATCTCGGGACCGGTGGTGGCGTAGTGGGCGCCCGCGTTGTCCGGGTTGCCGTACTGGTAGAGCATCACCCAGTCCGGGTGCTCGGCGGCCAGTTCCTTGGCGACGCGGACGGCTGTGTTGGAGCCGCCGGCCGCCGGGGAGGAGATGATCTCGGCGCCCCACATGGCGAGCAGGTCGCGCCGTTCCTGCGAGGTGTTCTCCGGCATGACGCAGACGATGCGGTAGCCCTTGAGCTTGGCTGCCATGGCGAGCGAGATGCCGGTGTTGCCGCTGGTGGGCTCCAGGATGGTGCAGCCGGGGGTCAACCGGCCGTCCTTCTCGGCCTGTTCGACCATGTGGAGCGCGGGGCGGTC
This sequence comes from Streptomyces sp. NBC_00873, assembly GCF_045207415.1. Classification (NCBI taxonomy): domain Bacteria; kingdom Bacillati; phylum Actinomycetota; class Actinomycetes; order Kitasatosporales; family Streptomycetaceae; genus Streptomyces; species Streptomyces sp. NBC_00873. The sequence continues at coordinate 5,843,098 of NZ_CP108803.1, read as the reverse complement.
CTTGATCGAGCCGGTGGGGTTGCGGTCCTCCAGCTTGGCCCAGATGCGGACGTCGTCCGAGGGTGACAGCCGCGGCAGGCGGACGAGCGGGGTGTTGCCCACCGCGGCGAGCGGGCTGTCGTACCGCATCAGTTCATGCCGCCGGCGACGGCCGGGAGGATGGTGACGCTGTCGCCGTCGCTGAGTTTGGTGGAGATTCCGTCGAGGAAGCGGACGTCCTCGTCGTTGAGGTAGACGTTCACGAAGCGACGGAGCTGGTCGCCGTCGACGATTCGCTCACGGATGCCGTTGTGGCGGCTGTCGAGGTCCGTGAAGAGGTCGGCGAGGGTTTCTCCGTTGCCCTCGACGGCCTTGGCGCCGTCGGTGTAGGTGCGGAGGATGGTCGGGATGCGAACCTCGATGGCCATGGCGTGGCTCCTGTCGAAAGCGGAGGGGTGGCGTGGGGGCGCGCGGCTCTGCCCCCGCGCAGGGGTGGTGTGTCTGGACGGCGCTCGGGGCCGCGGCCCGGCTCAGGCCTTGCGGCCGGCGGGCAGGCGGCTCGTACAGATCGCGCTGGAGAGCCTGCACAGGTCGACGTGCAGGCGCGCGACGAGCAGCATGCCCGGCGTCTTGTCGCTCACGTCATGGGGAACCATGGGTTCATCGTATCGATTCCCGGTCCGGACTCCGGCATGTGATCTCACCTGATGGATGGCGAGCGTTCGCCTGGTGGACGGTCGGGGGCGGGGCGGGGAGCCGCGGCAGGCCGGGGACGGGGATTCGCCCCGGCCCGCTGGAGGTCAGGCGGGTTCGTACGCCTCGACGACCTTGACGTCCTCCTCGGTGATCACGCCGTCCACGATGCGGTACGAGCGGAACTGGAAGGGGCCCGCGTCGTCGGTGTCGGCGGTGGAGACGAGCACATAGTGGGCGCCGGGCTCATTGGCGTACGTGATGTCGGTGCGCGAGGGGTACGCCTCGGTCGCCGTGTGCGAGTGGTAGACGATCACCGGCTCCTCGTCGCGGTTGTCCATCTCGCGGTAGAGCTTCAGCAGGTCCGCGGAGTCGAACTCGTAGAACGTGGGCGAGCGGGCGGCGTTGAGCATGGGGATGAAGCGTTCGGCGCGGCCGGTTCCGGCCGCGCCCGCGACCACGCCGCACGCCTCGTCGGGGTGGTCCGCGCGGGAGTGCGCGACGATCTGGTCGTACAGCTCCTTGGTGATGGTCAGCATGGCGCCAGGATAAGACCGACCGGCAATTGGGGGTCCAAGCAGCGGGCCCCCGCGCACCGAGGAGTGGTACGCGGGGGCCCGTATGCCGGACGGCCGGGTCGGGTCAGCGTTTGGCGAAGGCCGTGTTCTCGGGGTTACGGGCCTTGAGGACCAGGTACGAGACGCCGAGGACGAGGGCCCAGAGCGGGGCGCAGTACAGCGAGATCCTGGCGTCCTTGTCGATGCCCATCATCACGATCACCATGGCGATGAAGGCGAGGGCGAAGACGCTGGTGTACGGGGCGCCGGGGGCCCGGAAGGTGGACTGCGGGAGCACTCCGCGGTCGGCCAGGCGGCGGTAGCGGATCTGGCAGACGAGGATCATGATCCAGGCCCACATGCCGGAGATGGTGGCGAAGGAGACGACGTAGGTGAAGGCGTCTCCGGGCCACTGGTAGTTGATCCAGACGCCGACGAGCATGAGGGCGGCGGAGAAGGTGGTGCCGACGAGCGGGGTGCCGCTCTTGGTCAGCCGGGTGAAGAACGTCGGGCCCTGTCCGTTGAGCGCGAGGTCGCGCAGCATGCGGCCGGTGGAGTACATGCCGGAGTTGCAGGAGGAGAGGGCCGCGGTCAGGACGACGAAGTTGACGATGCCTGCGCCGATGCCCAGCCCCATCTTCTGGAAGGCGGCGACGAACGGCGAGATGCCGGGCTGGAATTCCGTCCATGGGACGACGGCGAGGATCATGATGAGGGCGCCGACGTAGAAGACGGCGATGCGCCACGGCACGGTGTTGATGGCCTTGGGCAGGACGGTCTTCGGGTCCTTGGACTCACCTGCGGTGACGCCGACGAGTTCGACGGCGAGGAAGGCGAACATCACGATCTGCAGGGTCATCAAGGTGCCCTTGATGCCGTGCGGGAAGAAGCCGCCGTCGGCCCACAGGTGGGTGACGGACGCGGTGTCGCCGGCGTCGGAGAAGCCGAGGGTGAGAATTCCGGCACAGATGAGGATCATGCCGACGATGGCGGTGACCTTGACCATCGAGAACCAGAATTCGAGTTCTCCGAAGAGCTTCACGGAGATCAGGTTCACGCCGTACAGGATGATCGTGAAGATCAGTGCGGACACCCATGGGGGAATGTCGAACCAGAACGTCATGTACTGGGCTGCCGCGGTGACTTCGGTGATTCCGGTGACGACCCAGAACAGCCAGTAGGTCCAGCCGGTGACAAAGCCTGCGAAGGGGCCGACGAATTCGCGGGCGTACTCCGAGAATGAGCCCGAGACCGGGCGGTACATGAGGAGTTCACCCAGGGCCCGCATGATGAAGAAGATCACCAGGCCTGCGATGGCATAGGCCAGGATGAGACTGGGTCCCGCCTTGGCGATGGCTTTGCCCGCGCCGAGGAAGAGGCCGGTTCCGATGGCCCCACCGATCGCGATCATCTGGATCTGGCGGGCGCCGAGGGTGCGCTGATAGCCCTCGCCCGAGGTGGTGGCATCTGCGGCTTCCGCGGCCTGCTGCGAGCCGCCTTGTCCCTTGTCGACCTGCGCCGATGTCATGTGTTGCGCCTTTCTCCACGCCGATCCGCGCCTGACGGCTGCGGATCAGGTCCTGATCCCCCCGGATATGAATGGAGTGCGACCGGCGGTCCGCCGGTGGTAAGCGCCCCCGGGAACAGGGATGGCGTCCCCGGGTGGTCGTGAAGATTTATCACGGAGCCACCGGTGGTCCACCGGACATTGTGTGGTGCACACCACAGGAAAAAGCGGACAAGGGTTTCCAGCCGCCACAAAAAAGGCCATTCAGGTGACGGGATCGTTATTCGGATTTGAGAGTCCGTTGAGAGAACGCTCCGGCCCGGCCCCAAAGGGAGGTAAAACCCGATCAAGGAAAGGCGGGTGAGTCGCGGCATCCGGTGCGGTGCATCGCCACGGGGCGACCCCTGGGCGTCGGAGCATGCTTACAGCGGAGCCGTGCGGGCGTTTCGGCAACGCAGCGAGTGAGAGGCTGTCGGGCTACGATCCGCCGGACAGCCCCTACGGCATCAGGGTCTCGACGAGCGTCTCCTGGAGCGCGCCCAGCCAGAGGTAGGCCATGACCATCGGCTTGCGCGGGTCGCTGTCGGGCAGCCGGTAGAGCGAGCCCTCACCGCCCTCGTCCTCGTCGGAGACCTCCAGGCGGGCACCGATGGTGAGGCGGAGGTCGTTGAGGGCGCCGAGCCAGTTGCGGCACTCGTCGGCGCTGAGTGTGAGGACGGCGCCTCCCTCGCCGGACTGGAGTGCATCGAGGGTGCGTACGACGGTGAGCGCGTCGTCGCGCTTGCGGGTGCGCAGGTCGTTCTCGGTGAAGCGGCGGAACTCGGCGGACGCGGCGCGCAGTTCGCTGTCCTCGTCGCCGTACGCCTCCGGGAAGAGGCGGGCCAGGGCCGGGTCGGTCGGCGGCTCGGTGGGCCCTTCGGCGAACAGGGCGGCGAGCGGGTCCTCGCCGTCGGCCGGTTCGTCGCCGGGTCCGATCAGTTCCAGCAGCTGGACGGCGAGGGAGCGCAGGATCGCGATCTCCACCTCGTCGAGCGCGACAGCCGCGCCGCCGCGGGGGGTGGCCTCGAAGTGGCCGGCCATGGGTTTTCTCCGATGGATGGGTCGGGCGGGGCAGAGGTGGAGCTAGTTGCGGTCCTGGGTCAGGGTGGCCCAGAGCCCGTAACCGTGCATGGCCTGGACGTCGCGCTCCATCTCCTCGCGGCTGCCGCTGGAGACGACTGCGCGGCCCTTCTGGTGGACGTCGAGCATCAGCTTGTGGGCCTTGTCCTTGGAGTAGCCGAAATAGGCCTGGAAGACATAGGTCACGTAGCTCATGAGGTTGACCGGGTCATTGTGGACCAGCGTCACCCAGGGCACGTCGGGCTCAGGGACGACGAGGTTCTCCTCGGCCGATTCGGGACGCTCGATCTCTACAGGGGCGACACTCACCTACCCCATGCTGCCACCCGGGAGGGGGCATCGCACAAACGGGCTTAGATCTCGTCACTCTGACGAAATAGGGGTAGCATCCGAGCCATGAATTCTGCGGACCTTGGGCGACGGGTCGGTGTGCCGTCGACAGCGCTCTTCACCGACCAGTACGAGCTCACGATGGTGCAGGCGGCACTGAAGGCGGGCACCGCCGACCGGCGCTCGGTCTTCGAGGCGTTCACCCGCCGACTGCCCGAGGGGCGGCGCTACGGCGTCGTCGCGGGCATCGGACGCGTCCTGGACGCGGTGGAGAACTTCCGCTTCGACGACGAGATGCTCACCTTCCTGCGCGACCGGAACATCGTCGACGGGCCGACGCTCGCCTGGCTGGCGGACTACCGCTTCAGCGGCGACATCTGGGGCTACCCGGAGGGCGAGGTGTACTTCCCGGGCTCGCCGATCCTGCGGGTCGAGGGCTCCTTCGCCGAATGCGTGCTGCTGGAGACGGTGATCCTGTCGATCCTCAACCACGACTCGGCGGTCGCCGCGGCGGCGTCCCGGATGTCGGCGGCGGCGGGCGGTCGCAGGCTGATCGAGATGGGTGCACGACGCACCCATGAACTGTCCGCGGTGGCGTCGGCGCGAGCCGCGTACATCGGCGGCTTCGACGCGACATCCGATCTGGCGGCCGGGTTCCGCTACAACATCCCGACGATCGGGACGAGCGCGCACGCGTTCACGCTGCTGCACGACAGCGAGCGCGACGCGTTCCGGGCGCAGGTCGACTCGCTGGGCCGGAAGACGACGCTGTTGGTCGACACGTACGACGTCGCCGAGGCGGTCCGTACGGCGGTCGAGTTCGCCGGGACCGAGCTGGGGGCCGTCCGGATCGACTCCGGGGACCTGCTGCTCCTCGCGCACCGGGTGCGGCAGCAGCTCGACGAGCTGGGCGCCACCGGGGCGAAGATCGTGGTGACGTCGGACCTGGACGAGTACGCGATCGCGTCGCTGGCCGTGGCACCGGTCGACGCGTACGGCGTGGGCACGCAGCTGGTCACCGGCAGCGGGCAGCCGACCTGCTCCATGGTCTACAAGCTGGTCGCCCGGGCGAGCTCCGCCGATCCCGCGGAACCGCTGCGGCCGGTTGCGAAGAAGTCGCTGGGAGCGAAGTCCTCGATGGGCGGTCGCAAGTGGGCCGCGCGGCGGCTGGACGAGAACGGAGTGGCCGAGGCCGAGGTGGTCGGCACCGGTCCGGTGCCCGACGGGCTGGCCGACCGACAGCTGCTGGTCGAGCTGGTCAGGGGTGGTGAGGTGATCGCGCGCGAGTCGCTGGACACGGCGCGGGAGCGGCATATAGCGGCGCGGCGGGGGCTGCCGATGTCAGCGATCCAGCTGTCCAAGGGGGAGCCGGTGATTCTGACGGAGTTCGTGTGAACGTACCGCGGCAGGGAAGGCGACGGTCGCTGCTAGCAGCCATACGCCCCTCCCGCAACGCGGTCTTTGTCTCTAGGCTCGTTTTACAGCCCCGAACTTCACCGTTCCGTTCTCCTCCCCCGCTTCTCTCCCCCATCGAAGGACACCCGCCATGCACCGCGCGTTGATCGTCGTGGACGTTCAGAACGACTTCTGCGAGGGCGGCAGCCTCGCGGTGACGGGGGGCGCGGATGTCGCCGCCGCCATCACCGACCTGATCGGTGAGGCCCAGGCCGGATACCGCCATGTGGTCGCCACCCGTGACCACCATGTCGACCCGGGCAGCCACTTCTCCGCACAGCCCGACTTCGAGCACTCCTGGCCTGCGCACTGTGTCGCCGGCACGGAGGGGGTGGGCTTCCACCCCAATTTCGCCCCGGCGGTCGCTTCCGGCGCAATCGATGCGGTGTTCGACAAGGGGGCGTACGCAGCGGCGTACAGCGGCTTCGAGGGGGTCGACGAGAACGGGGTGGGGCTCGCGCAGTGGCTGCGGGACCGGAGGGTCACCGAGGTCGACGTCGTCGGCATCGCCACGGATCACTGCGTGCGGGCGACGGCGCTGGATGCGGTCCGGGAAGGGTTCGCGACGCATGTGCTGCTGGACCTGACCGCGGGGGTCGCCGCCGCGAGCACGGGGCGGGCGCTGGAGGAGCTCCGGAAGGCCGGGGTGGAGCTCTCCGGCAAGCCGGTGGTGTAGGGCGGCGGGGGGGGTTGCCGGGGTCGTCCGGCGGCCGCGTTGTCCTCAATCGCCGGACGGGCTTGTCTTTGCCGGCGTGACGCTCGATGTGCGGGCCGGTTTGCCGCCCGGGTCTTGTTCTCGAGCGCCGGGCGGGCTCGACGTGGCCGGGCAGGACGCAGGCGCCCTCAGGACTGGTGGGCCGGTACCGGTGGGTGCAGGAGTGCCCGGATGGGGTGCCAGAGTTCCTGGGCGTTCTCCGGTCTCGCTCGCCAGAGCAGGCCGTCCGGGTGGTGCAGCACCGCCGTGATCTCGTCGGGCGTGGGCGGTTCCGCGTTGCCGCGGAGGTAGACCGCCCGGAGGCCCACATTGCGCAGGCGGGTCAGTGCGCGGGCCCGGTTCGCCGCGTGCACCAGGACCCGGACCGGGGTTCCCGGGTCTGTCCCGTCCGCCGGACCGTTCAGGGTGATCGCGACCACCACACTGCCGTTCGGCAACTTGCTGAATCCTCCGCCTGCCATGCTCCGCGCTCCCCCGTGAGACATCGCGTCAATAAGAATCCGAACAAGAGGCACCTAAACACGATCGGCCGCCGCCCGCTAGAGGGCGACGGCCGATCACGCTTTGACCTGCGGTGATGCGGAATTACTTGTGCGAGGCGCCCACCTTGACCGTGATCGTCGAGCCGCTGAGCGGCTCGCTGACGATCGTGATCCGGGTGTTGGTGTCAGCGACCTGCACGCTTCCGGTCTCGTTCTCCGCGTACCAGTAGGTGCCCTTGTGGTCGTCGAAGACCGGGACGCCCGGCTGGGACTTGATCTTGGTCGCCACATCGGCCTTGTGCAGCGTGAAGCTGTCGGTCGGCCGCCAGCTGAACGGTGCGTCGAAGGGCTGGATCTTGTTGCGGATGACGGTGCCGTCGGCCCACTTCAGCGGCTTGGCGTGCGCGTCGATCGGCAGGATCAGGCCCCGGCCCGGGTGGGTGGAGACGTTGTTGTCCTTCTGGGACTGGTCCCAGAGCCAGATCAGCAGACCGTTCTGGTACGGGTAGTGCTCGACCCAGTCCGGACGGGTGTTGAGGAAGCCGAAGTTGTACGGGCCGACCTTGAGGGTCCGGTCGTAGCTGACGTACTGACGGTTCTCCGCGATGTAGTACTGCGGGTAGTCCTTGGTGAACGACGCACCGACCCGGGAGAAGCCCTTGGCGGTCCAGCCGTTGTCGTCGCCCTCGGCGTTGTCCGAGAAGAGCACGGCACCGTCGGCGTTGACCGCGATGGTGTCGGCCGCGAAGCCCTTGCCGCCCGCGCCGCCGTCGGTGGTGTAACGGAAGCGGATGTCGATCTTCTTGCCCGCGTAGGCGTCCAGCGAGTACGACAGCTTCTGGTACTTGCCGGAGACCGCGGTCAGCGCCGGCTTGTCACTGGCGTCGCGCGGGATGGCCTTGCCGTCGGCCGTGCCGTCGATCGCGGTCCAGCTGGCGCCGCCGTTCGTAGACACCTCGGTGTAGAGGTAGTCGTAGTCCTTCTCGATGTCCCACCAGCCCGAAAGGTCCAGGGACGCCTTGGACTTGCCGGTCAGGTCGACCGAGCGGGACAGGGTGTTGTTGAGGTTGTCACCCATGTCGCTCCACCACTGCTTGGCGCCCTCCGCGGGCGTCGTGACAGGGGTGGTGACGGGCTTGTCCGGCAGCGAGACGACGAGCGCCTGCTTGTCCTTGGTGTTGTACTCCGAGACACCCAGCTTGTGGACCGAGTTCGTCGCGGCCTTGGCCGAGGCGTAGTTGAGCCAGCCCAGCTGCAGCTTGTCCCAGGCGGTCATGTCGCCGGGCATGTCACCGATGGCGTTCTTGCCGGTGCCGAGCCAGGAGCCGGCCGACATCAGGGACCAGAAACCGACCGAGTTCTCGGCGCGGTTGGTGGTGTCGTAGAGGTCCGGCAGACCGAGGTCGTGACCGTACTCGTGGGCGAAGACGCCCAGGCCGCCGTTCTCGGGCTGCGCGGTGTAGTCGCCGACCCAGATGCCGGTGTCACCGATCTGGGTGCCGCCGGCCTTGTTGCCGGCCGGGCCGGTCGCACCGACGTTGGTGCCGTACGCGTACCAGCGGTGCGCCCAGATGGCGTTCGGGCCCTCGACGCCGCCGCCCGCGGACTCGTCCTCACCCGCGTGCACGACCTGGAAGTGGTCGATGTAGCCGTCGGGCTCGTTGAAGTTGCCGTCGTTGTCGTAGTCGTAACGGTCCCACTGGTCGTACTGCGCCAGGTCCGCCTTGATCTGCTCCGGCGTACGGCCCTTGGCCTTCTGGTCGGCGGCCCAGGTGTTCACGCCGTCCCTGACCATGTCCCAGGCGTTGGCGCAGTTGGACGAACCGCAGTAGTTGGAACCGTAACGGGCCTCGTTGTACGGGACCTTGACCCAGTCGGAGACATTGCCGTCGACCGAGTAGCGTCCGGAGGACGTCTTCTCGTAGTACGTCTTCAGCGAGTTCGTGCCGGCGCCCTCACCGAAGTAGAGGTCCTGGAAGTGGGCCTGGTTGTAGTCGGCCTGCCAGGCGGTGCTGTTGTCCTTCGCCGGGTCCGGCTTGGCTATCTTGTTGTGCAGCGGTCCGGGCGTGCCGCCGTACTTCTTGACGGGCGGCTTCGGCCCGTCGCCGTCCGGGTCGAACATGGTCGTGCCGTCGACCTTGTCGCCGAACTCCACCAGGATCGTGAAGATCTTGTCCGTCTTCTCGCGGCCGAGCTCGACGTACTTCTTGTCGTCGAGCTTGACGACGTTGGAGCCGTCGCGGTTCGACACCTTCTTGTCGCCGGATACGACCTGCTCCAGGGCGGCCTGACGCTGTGCGTCCTGCTGCTCGCTGAAGGGGCCCTTCAGGTTGTGCGCGTTGCCCTCGGCCGACCCCGGATCGCGGCGGTCGATGCTGGATGCGCCGGCATCTGATGCCTTGTCATCGGCCTGTGCGGTGGCGAAGGTCGACGCCGTGGCAGCGGTGGCGGCCATGGCCACGACAACCGCCGCGGCGCGGAGCGTCCGTCTCTTAGTGGTCACTTGATGCAGTCCTCCCCGGCGCCCGCGGCTGCGGCCTGGGTGTGATGAAGAGGCCGCGCGCGGATACGCGTCACAAGTGACGCCATTCGACCGGAGTTACGAGAGAAAAGACAGATCTTGACTTGAACAGACCAAGTGCATTATGTGGGAGTGCAGCTCCGTTATGCGGACGTTCACCGAACGGGCGACCGGCGCGCCAGTGCCCCCCCTTGACGCACTGGATGACTCAGTGCGCCCCCCGTGCACCGGCACCGTGGGTTAGGTCACGCTTACTACCGGTTCCTCCAGGGCATCCACCGTCGTAGAGTCGCTTGACAGTGCGACCGCGTTGAGAGACTGCCCCTTCCGATGCCCCGAGGACGGATACCGCCATGCCGCGCCCCACTGCTGCACAGCTCTCCTACGGATCGGTCACCGTCGTCTTCTCGACGCTCGCCATGCTCCTGCTGTCCCGCACGAGTTCGGGCATCGGCATCGCCGTCATCGGCACGGCGGCGCTGGCGCTCGGTCTGCTGGTGGCCGTCACCGTACCCCTGCCGCTGCGGATGAAAACAAGGAATGCGGCGAAGACAGCGAAGACGGCGACCGTGGTTCGTACGAACCACGGCGCCGTCTCCACCATCGGCGCAGCCGAGGACATCGAGCTCGACGACGTCCAGCCGGCCAGGATCCCGGCCGTCCGCGCCGCCGAGCGCGTGGGCGAGCACTCCCTGCGCCACTGACCCGGCAACCGGCGGCGTGCCGCTCGGGCGGACGGTCTGCGTGCGTCGGCTATGCCGTCGAGACCACCACCGTCTTGGCCGCCTTGTCCTGCAGCCCCTGCCGGTACGGCTTGTCCGTGAACATCAGCACGATGTTGATCAGCCACCACAGGCACGGGCAGCACAGCAGCGCCGGCAGCCACAGCACCACGGCCCGCAGGAACGCGGCACTGGTGTCCGGCACCCGGCCGTCATTGAGCATCGCGACCCGCAGCTTCAGCAGCCGCTTGCCGATGGTGCGGCCGTCCTTGTGCGTGAAGTACGTGTCGTACGCCACGTAGGCCACGAGCCCGATCAGCGACCAGAGCAGCTGATGGCCGCTGTAGGTCTGGTTGAAGGCGTTACTGATGTTGCCGTTGTTGCCGTTGTTGGTGTTCGACGGCATCTCGACCAGGCCGCCGAACGGCAGCGAGATCAGATACAGCGGGATCGAGATGATCAGGAAGTCGATCAGCCGGGCCAGGATCCGCTTGCCGGGCTCGCCGAGCGGCGGCATGCCTGCCAGCGGGTCCGTGCCGCCGTACGGGCCACCGCCGTAGGCACCGGGCTCGTACGGCGGCGGAGGAGGCGGCGGAGCGCTGTCGTAGGGCGAACCCGACGACGGCGGCTGCGGCTCCTGCGGCTTCTTGAGGAACGGGTCGTCCTCGGGAGGCTGGCCGGACGTCGGCTGATCGTTGCTCATGGGGGCAGTGCATCCCGGCCCACGGGTGCCCGCAACGGCTCAGGTGCGTTCGGGGGAACAGGGCACCGAGCAGCCGCCCTCACCCGATGAGCCGTCAGCCGCACGGGTCGCCCGCGCGGCGTCGTCGTGCTCGTCGTCAGCCTCTCAGCCCGCCACGAAGGTGTGTGCCGCCTTGTCGTGCCAGCACTGCCGCCACGGGCGGTCGAACAGGCACCACAGGACATTGACCACGCCGATGACCAGCAGACCGAGCACGCCGTAGACCAGCCAGCGGCGGAGCGCGGCACCGAAGGAGGGCGCGCCGTGGGACTCGATGTCCCGTACCTCCAGACCGCAGAGCTTCTTGCCGAGCGTACGGCCCCACTTCGCGGTCGGCAGGGCCTCCAACAGCACGCCGAGCACCAGGAACGCACCGAGCACCGCGCCGAACAGCCCTGCGGTGGTGGAGTCCAGCAGCCAGACGGTGACCGTCCGGCCGGACAGCTTCGCCGCGTCGATCTTGTCGCCGATGTGGTCCATCGCCTGCGAGACGAGCGGGAACCCGATCGCGCCGACGAGCGCGCCCAGCACGACCGTGTCGACGAACCGGGCGGCGAACCGCTTGCCGAGGCCGGCGGGGCGGGCGGCCGCCTGCGCCTGTGCGAGCTGCTGGAAGTGGTCGGCGACCGGGGGCTTCCAGGGCACGACAGGACCGTCCGGCTGAGCCGCCTGCGCACCGACACGCTGCTGGGGCGGCACGGCCTGCTGGGACTGCTCGGGCCCGAATTGCTGCTGTTGCGAGGGCTGGGGCTGCGGGTGGGCGGCCTGCTGGGGCGCGGCGAGCCGGTGGGCCTGCTGCGCCCAGGAGGCGGCGCCGCCGCCGGGGCCCGGGGTGAGCGGATTGACCGGGGCGGGCGCGGGCCGCGCCGGGGCCGGTGCGGCGGCCTGAGCGGGCACGGCGGCCTGAGCAGGTGCCGCCGCGGAGGGCTGCGGGGCGCTGGTGCCGGAGGGAACCGCGCGGATCGTCATCGTCCCGTCGGCCGGTTCCTGTTCCGCGTTGCGGGGACGGGGCGACCGGCCCCCCTGTCCCACGGGGCGGATCGTGACCGTACCGTCGGCAGGCGGACGCCCCGCCTCACCGCTGCCGCCTCCGGGCTCGGCAGGGCGGTCGGCCCGGATCGAGACCGTTCGCTCGGGGACCTGGCTGTTGCCGCCCCGCATGCCCGCCGGCGCACCGCCCGTGGGGTCCTGCGGCGCGGGCAGGCGCGGGTCCGCGGGGGCCCGGTCGGCGGGGGCCTCGCCTCCCGGTGCCCGGTCCGCCGTGACCTGGCCCGCTGCTCCGGCCCCGCCCGGCTGCCCCGTACCGTCTGTGCCGCCCCAGGACACCCGCCGGTCGCGTTCCCCGCCGAAGCCGGTCTGCCGGGAGGCGTCGGCCTGCCAGGCGGACGAGGGTTCGGGCCGGTTGCTGTCGTTCGGCTCCTCGTCGAGGAAGACCGGACCGGTTTCGTCCACCGGCGCGTAGGTCGGACCGGACGCCTGAGCGGGCATCGGTGCCGAAGGCTGCGGCTGCGGTTCGGGCGTTGCCCCCTCGGAGGGCGTCGCGGCCATCGGTTCGCCCTGCTGGGGCGCAGGACGGCTCGTACCGGGAACCCACGAAGTGCCGTTCCAGTACCGGATATATCCGGGAATGGACGGGTCGGGGTAATACCCCTCGCGGGGCCTGTCGTCACCGGGTGCCGGGGTTGGGGCGCTCATCACCGTGGTCCCGTATCTCTTCGAAGCCTCAAGTCAACGGACCACATCTATCAGACAGCCGCGCACCCCCGGGCCGGTCCCGGCGTTTGGGGCACTTTCCGGTCAGGGTGAAGTTCTTTCCGTAAGTCGCGTCATAGATGGCGGGGAGGGCGCTCTCTCCACGTGCGGGCCGGTCAGGGGACCGGCCCACAGGCACCGAAAGGACGCACTCATGCACACCGTTGTGGAACGCGAGCTGGAACTCAAGCTGGTCCTGTCGCCGGAGTGGACCATCCCCGTCCCGTCCCGGCTGACGTACCGCACGGAGGATCCGTACGCCGTGCACATCACCTTTCACATCGGCTCCGGCTTCCCCGTGCACTGGACGTTCGCCCGCGATCTGCTGGTCGAGGGTGTGTTCCGGCCCTGCGGGCAGGGGGACGTGGGGATCTGGCCGGCCAGGATCGAGCGGCGCAACGTCCTCTGCGTGGCGCTGAGCTCGCCCGAAGGAGATGCGCTGCTGGAGGTGCCGTCCGAGGCCGTGGTCGCGTGGGTGGAGCAGACGCTGCGGCTGGTGCCGCCCGGCACCGAGACCGAGCGGCTCGGCATCGACGCCGCTCTCGCCGATCTGCTCGCGCCGTTGCCGGCCGACGACCTGTGGCTGAGCGACCCGTGGCCGTCGGACGAGTCGACGGACGGCGAGGTCTGATGCGCGGTCCGTCGGCGGTGTCAGAAGACCTTGCCGGGGTTGAGCAGCCCCAGCGGGTCGAACGCCGCCTTGATGCCCCGGTGCATCTCGACGCTCACCTCGCCGAGTTCGCGGGCCAGCCATTCCTTCTTCAGGACGCCGACGCCGTGTTCGCCGGTGATGGTGCCGCCGAGTTCGAGGCCCAGCGCCATGATCTCGTCGAAGGATTCGCGGGCCCGGCGCGACTCGTCGGCGTCGGTGTGGTCGAAGCAGACGACGGGGTGGGTGTTGCCGTCGCCCGCGTGGGCGCAGACGCCGATGGTGAGGTCGTACTTCTGTGCGATGGCCGCCGTCCCCTCGATCATGGCGCCGAGCCTGGAGCGCGGTACGCACACGTCGTCGATCATCGTGGCCGACTTGACGGTCTCCAGGGCGGTCAGCGACATCCGTCGGGCCTGGAGGAGGAGTTCGGATTCGGCGGCGTCGGCCGCGGGGACCACTTCGGTGGCACCGGCGGAGGCGCAGAGTTCGGCGACGGCGGCGAGGTCGGCGGTGGGGTCCGGGGTGTCGAAGGCGGCGAGGAGCAGCGCTTCGGTGGAGTCGGGGAGACCCATGTGGGCCATCGTGTTGACGGCTTGGACCGTTGTACGGTCCATCAGTTCGAGGAGTGACGGAGTGTGGCCGCGCTCCATGATCCGGCAGACGGCGTCGCAGGCGGCTGTCGCGGACGGGAATTCGGCGGCGAGGACGAGCTGCTGCGGCGGCTGCGGCTTCAGGGCGAGCACGGCGCGGACGACGATGCCGAGGCTGCCCTCGGAGCCGACGAAGAGCCGGGTGAGGTCGTATCCGGCGACGCCCTTCGCGGTCCGGCGGCCGGTCGTCAGGAGGCGCCCGTCGGCGAGGACGACCTCGAGGCCGAGTACGTACTCGGCGGTGACGCCGTACTTCACGCAGCACAGCCCGCCGGACGCGGTGCCGATGTTGCCGCCGATGGTGCACATTTCCCAGCTGGACGGGTCCGGCGGGTAGTACAGGCCGTGTTCGTTGACCGCGCGGGACAGTACGGCGTTGATGACGCCCGGTTCGACGACGGCGATCCGGTCGACCGGGTTGATCTCCAGGATCCGGTCCATCTTCACCAGGGACAGCACGATGCAGCCGTCGGAGGCGTTGGCCGCGCCCGACAGGCCGGTACGGGCACCCTGCGGGACGACCGGCACACGCAGCGCGGTCGCCGTGCGCATGACGTGCTGGACCTGCTCGACCGTGCGCGGCAGCACCACGACGGCCGGAGCGCCCGCGTCGCAGAAGCTCGCCATGTCGTGGGTGTACGAGGCCGTGACGTCCGGATCGGTGATCAGGACCTCGGCAGGAAGGCCCGCGCGCAGTCGTTCGAGAAGATTGTCCATGATCCAAGCGTGACACCCGGGGCCAATGGTGTGAACCCGTCTGCGGCAGCGTTCGCGCAACACGGTGTGATCGTCATACTGACGCAGAGTGATCGGCATGGATGTCATGCCGCAGCAGCCTCCGGAGTCCCCCCAGTCGGATCACGCGCCCCCTTCATCCGATCCGTACGATTGCCCACCGCAGACGTCGTCGCTCCCCGGCTCCGAACCGCCGGCCGAACCCCCGCCGGTCTCGTTGCACACGACGCTGCGCCGGGCCGCGGTCGGTGCGGTGGCGGCTGCCGTGCTGGTCACGGGTGCGGTCGTGTCCGTACCGGACGAGGAGAAGGAAGCCGCGCCGCCGCCCGTGCCGGGACCGGTCATGCGCGCCCTGACGGCGACGAACGCGGGCGCCCCCGCCTCCCTCGCCGATCTGACGGCGCTGATCGGGGACCGGCAGAGCTGGGTGGGCACGCATCCGTCCGACGCGCGGTCGTGGGCGGTACTCGGATCGGCGTACGTGGAGTGGGGGCGGCGTTCCGCGGACGCGGCCTACTACGGGCGGGCCGAGCAGGCGCTGCGGCGCTCGCTGGACGTACAGCCGGGCGACCGGGGGAACACGGCGGCCTGGGTGGGGCTGGCGGCGCTCGCCAACGCACGGCACGACTTCGTCACGGCGAAGAAGTGGGGCGAGAAGGTACGGGCCCGGCAGCCGAAGGACTGGACGGCGTACCCGGTCCTGATCGACGCGTACAACGGGCTCGGCCAGTACACGGCGGCGGGCCGGGCGGTGGAGAAGTTCACGGCGCTCCGCTCGGGCGTAGCGGCGCTCTCGTGGACGGCGCAGATGTACCGGAACGAGGGCCGTCGCAAGGACGCCCTGGCGATCGCGCAGGATGCGGCGAACCGGGCCACCACCCCCGCCGAGAAGACGGACTCCTTGTTCCGGCTGGGCGAACTGGCCTGGGAGCGGGGCGAGCCCGAGGAGGCGGTGGCGCAGTACAGCGCGGCCCTGCGGGCGGACCGCGCCCACCCGCCGTCGCTCGCGGGCCGGGCGCGGGCGCTGGCGGCCCTGGGCCGTACGGACGAGGCGCAGCGCGACTACCGGGCGGCGCTGTCCCGGCGCTCAAGCCCCGCATACATGCTGGAACTCGGCGAGTTGTACGAGTCGCTGGGGCTCGACGACGACTCCCGGGGCCAGTACACGAAGCTCCGCAGAACCCTGGCCCAGGAGAGCGGCCACGGGGTCGACGAGTCCCTCCTCCTCGGCCGCTTCGAGGCCGACCACGGTGATGCGTCGCGGGCGGTGGAGCTGCTGCGGGCGGAGTGGGACCGACAGCACCACAGCGCGGCGGCGGCGGACGCGCTGGGATGGGCGCTGTACAGATCGGGCGACTCGCAGAGTGCGCTGACATACGCGCAGCAGGCGGCGGACACGGGTGGTGGGACGGCCCTGTACGCGTACCACCTGGGCATGATCGAACGGAGCCTGGGGAACCACGGCCCGGCCCGCCGCCACCTGGAGGCGGCGCTGCGCACGAACCCCCACTTCAGCCCTCTGGACGCCCCATCGGCCCAGGAGGCCCTGGACCAGCTGGGCCGGACCCCGGCGGGCGACCCGCAGGAGGTGCCCGCGGCACCCGAACCGACGTCTCCCGCGGCACCCCCTCAGCAGTCCCCGGAACCGTCCAGGACCCCGTCCGCGCAGCAGGGCGTCCTGATGGCGGCACCGGCCGGAACGACGGGGACCACGGGCGCTCCCGCGCCCCCGGCCTCGCATGCGCCGGGCAGCCGCTGACGGGGCGCGGCGGGGGGCACGAGAGACGGGGCCTCCGGATCCGCCGGAAACCCCGCCTTCACGTAGGAGCCACCTGGGCT
Source organism: Streptomyces sp. NBC_00873 (assembly GCF_045207415.1). Classification (NCBI taxonomy): domain Bacteria; kingdom Bacillati; phylum Actinomycetota; class Actinomycetes; order Kitasatosporales; family Streptomycetaceae; genus Streptomyces; species Streptomyces sp. NBC_00873. The sequence continues at coordinate 5,826,648 of NZ_CP108803.1, read as the reverse complement.
CAGAGGTTGCCGCGCTTCTCCTGCTCGCGCTCGATCGCCTCGAACAGGGCCTTGAAGTTGCCCTTGCCGAAGCCCATCGAGCCGTGGCGTTCGATCATCTCGAAGAAGACCGTCGGGCGGTCCTGAACCGGCTTGGTGAAGATCTGCAGCAGGTATCCGTCCTCGTCGCGGTCGACGAGGATCTTCAGCTCGCGCAGCGTCTCGACCGGTACGCGGGTCTCGCCCGCCCATTCGCCGAGGGTGTCGTAGTACGAGTCGGGGGTGTCCAGGAACTGGACGCCGGCCGCGCGCATCGTGCGGACCGACGCGACGATGTCGTTGGTGGCGAGGGCGATGTGCTGGACGCCCGCGCCGCCGTAGAACTCCAGGTACTCGTCGATCTGCGACTTCTTCTTCGCGATCGCCGGTTCGTTGATCGGGAACTTCACCTTCAGGGTGCCGTCGGCGACGACCTTCGACATGAGGGCGGAGTACTCGGTGGCGATGTCGTCGCCCACGAACTCCTTCATGTTGGTGAAGCCCATGACCTTGTTGTAGAAGCCGACCCACTCGTTCATCCGGCCCAGTTCCACATTGCCGACGCAGTGGTCGATGGCCTGGAAGGTGCGCTTGGCGGGCGGTTCGACGATCGGGGCCACGGCCACGAAGCCGGGGAGGTACGGGCCGTCGTAGCCGGAGCGCTCGACGAGGGTGTGGCGGGTCTGGCCGTACGTGGCGATCGCGGCGAGCACGACCGTGCCGTGCTCGTCCTTGACCTCGTGCGGCTCGGTGAGACCCAGGGCGCCGTGCTCGACGGCGTACGCGTACGCCGCCCGTGCGTCCGGGACCTCGATGGCCAGGTCGACCACGCCGTCGCCGTGCTCGGCGACATGGTCGGCCAGGAAGCGGCCGTGGTCGGTGGACGCCTTGATGACGGAGGTGAGGACAAAGCGTGCCGAACCATTGGTCAGCACGTAACTGGCGGTCTCGCGGCTGCCGTTCTCCGGTCCGGAGTAGGCGACGAGCTTCATGCCGAAGGCGGTCGAGTAGTAGTGCGCGGCCTGCTTGGCATTGCCCACGGCGAAGACGACCGCGTCCATTCCCTTGACCGGGAAGGGGTCGGCCTGCCGGACGGTGTCAGGGGTGTTGTGCAGCGTCTCAGTCATAAGGGAAGGCTCTCCCTGCATCGCAAGGTGCGCAATAGTTCGCGTTTTCGCTGAGCAGTCTGTACACAGGTTTGCTTGGATGGGCGGACTATCTGTACATGGTGACCATGGGGGGATACGTATGGCGATCGATCATCTGGACGGGCGGCTCATCGTGCTGCTTGCGCGCGAGCCCCGGATCGGGGTGCTGGAAGCGTCGCGCCGGCTCGGGGTGGCCCGCGGCACCGCGCAGGCGCGCCTCGACCGGCTTCAGTCGAATGGAGTCATCCGCGGATTCGGCCCCGATGTCGATCCGGCGGCTCTCGGCTACCCCGTCACCGCCTTCGCCACCCTGGAGATCAAGCAGGGCCAAGGCGCCGACGTGCGGGCCCATTTGGACGGCGTGCCGGAAGTTCTGGAGCTGCACACCACCACCGGGCACGGCGACATGCTGTGCCGGCTCGTCGCCCGGTCCAACGCCGACCTTCAGCGGGTGATCGACCGGGTTGTCGGTTTCGATGGCATCGTCCGGGCCTCCACGGCGATCGTCATGGAGAACCCGGTGCCTCTGCGCATCATCCCGCTCGTCGAGCAGGCCGCGGAGGACAGCGACTGAGCCGAGTTACAAAGAAGATGTTGCAAAGAATCGTTGCAAAGGATCCTTTGCAAGTCTACAGTCGAGACATGGCAGCGAACGAAGTCGGCGGCGAGAAGCCGCTCGACCCGAACATCCACCGCGTCGACGTCCGCGCCCTGCGCGTGCTGGCCCACCCCCTCCGGATCCGCCTGCTCGGCGCCCTCCGGGAGTTCGGCCCCGCCACCGCGTCGAAACTGGGCGACCGGCTCGGCGAGTCCAGCGGCGCCACCAGCTACCACCTGCGGCAACTGGCCGCGCACGGCTTCGTCGAGGACGACCCCACGCTCGGCAAGGGACGCGAACGGTGGTGGCGGTCCGTGCACATGGGCACCGCATTCGACCGCATCGAGGACTTCATCCGCGACCCCGACCCGGAGGTGCGCGGCGCCATCGGAGTCGTGCTGCACGAGGTCGCCACCACGCACACCCAGGAGCTCAACACCTGGCTCGGCACCATGCACGAATGGCCCGAGCAGTGGCTGCGCGGCTGGGACGTCAGCAACTTCAAGGTGCGGCTCACCCCGGAGCTCTCACTGGAGCTGGCCGAGAAGATCCACGACCTGATCGACAGCTACCGCGACCGGGTCCCCGAAGGCACCGAGGGTTCGGCCGTCGTCCGCACCCATCTGCACATGTTCCCGCGCCCCACCGACTGAGAGGAATCCACCATGCACCCCGACACGCACCTGACGCTGCAGCAGCTCCGCAACACCGAACTGCGCCGGCAGGCCGACGAGTTCCGCATGGCGCGTACGGCCCGGGCGCCTCGGGCAGCGCACCGGACCCTGCGTACGCGGCTGGGCTGGGGACTGGTCGAGCTGGGCCTGCGCGTCCTGCCGGACCGGCACGTCCTCTCCGCGTCCTCCCCTCGCGCGGTCTAGGCATGGACGGGGGGAACCGCAAGCCGCTCGCCGCGCTTCTCGCGGCCAACTGCATATCCACCGCAGGCACTTCGCTCACCCTGATCGGGGTGCCGTGGTTCGTCCTGCAGACCACGGGCAGCGCCGGCCGGGCCGGTGTCGTCGCCTTCTGCGCCACACTGCCGATCATCATCTCCGCAGTCATCGGCGGGCCCGTCATCGACCGGATCGGACGGCGCCGGATCTCCGTCGCCTCCGACACCGTCTGCGGACTCGCCATCGCCACCATTCCACTGCTCCACTACGCCGGGGCGCTCGAATTCTGGATGCTCTGCGCCCTGATGGCACTGAACGGACTCGTCCACACCCCCGGCAACACCGCGCGCTACGTCCTCCTGCCGGACCTCACCGAACACGCCGGGACCACGCTCACCCGCGCCGCCAGCCTCTTCGACGCCACCTCACGCGGTGCCAGGATGACCGGCGCGGCACTGGCCGGGGTGCTGATCGCGCTCGTCGGCGCGGAGACCGTGCTGCTGCTGGACGCGGCGACCTTCGGCGCGTCCGCGCTGCTCATCACGGCAGGCGTACGAGGGGTACGGGCGGCCGAGCCGCGAAAGGCGGCGGCACGGGCCTCACTGCGCACGTACAGCCACGAACTGCGCGAGGGATACGCCTACTTGTTCTCCAACCGGCTGCTGCTGGCCGTCGTGGTGATGGTGCTCTTCATGAACGGCACCGACCAGGGCTGGAACGCCGTACTGCTCCCGGTGCACGCCGAGCGCGAACTGGGCGGCGCACCCCAACTCGGGCTGCTCACCGCACTGTTCGGGGCAGGCGGGCTGACGGGCGCGCTGGTGTACGGGGCGGTGGGACACCGGTTCTCGCGGCGTGCGGTGTTCACGGTGTGCGTGGTGCTGTGCGGCGGACCGAGGTTCGTGGTTGCCGCGCTGACGGACACGACGCTGCCGCTCGCGGTGACGATGTTGCTGGGCGGCCTCGCCGGCGGGGTCCTGAACCCGATCCTGACGACAATGACGTACGAACGCGTACCGCAGCAGCTGCGCAGCCGGGTATCCGGGGCGCTCACCGCAGGCTGCGAGCTGGCGATGCCGGTGGGCGGGCTGCTGGCGGGGCTGCTCGTGGAGAGCATCGGGGCGGACGGCGCGCTCCTGGCGCTGGGCGCGGTCTACACGCTGGCGACGGTGAGCCCGATGATCTTCCCGGTATGGCGCACGATGGACGACCGGCCGTCCGCGGAGGAGCGCGCGGAGGCGAAGGCCGACGCCGCCCGCACGTAGGGCACCGGCCCGCCCTGCGTCAGCAGCTCGGAACCTTGGCCCCCTTGTCCAGGGCCGTGAGCGAGGACACCGCGCTCTTCAGTGTGGTGACCGGGATCAGCTTGAGCCCCTTGGGGAGTTCGGCGCCCGCCGCCTTGCACTCGGCCTTCGGTACGAGGAAGACAGTGGCGCCGTCGCGCCGGGCGGCCTGGGTCTTCAGCGATACGCCACCGACCGCGCCGACCGTACCGTCCGCCTCGATCGTGCCCGTGCCGGCAACGGTGCGGCCACCGGTGAGATCCCCGCCGGAACCGTTGCCGTCGAGCTTGTCGACGATGCCGAGCGCGAAGAAGAGACCGGCACTGGGCCCGCCCACATCGGCGAGGTGCAGGGTCACGTCCACCGATCCGGGCGCCTTGCCGAGGTACCGCAGGGCCGCGTCCACGGCGGAGTTCTGCGACTTCTTCATGTCCTCGAGGTTGTGCTTCTCGATCTGCTTCTCGGAGCCGCCGGTCGGGTAGACCGAGTCACGGGGCAGGACCGCCCGGTCGGTCCGGAACCAGCCGTCGATCACGTCGCCGATGCCGACGTCGGCGGTCGGCCCGGTCGCGAGGATGGTCGTCATCCGCAGCTGACCTCCGGTGGGGCGGACCGACGCGCCCTTGATGCTGATCACGGGCGTGCCTCGGACGTCCCCGAGTACGTTCGCAGTCGTGCCCGGCTGCGCCACGGTGAACGGCAGCGGCGCCAAGGCGGCGACGCCGAAGAGGGCGACGACGGGCAGGGCGCACAGGGCGAGGGCGCGGGGGCGCGAGAGACGAGTGAGCACCCTCCCAATCTAACCTGGCCGGGTTCATCCGCCCGGCCGGTCCGGGGAGGGGCGAACCCGTCCGCCCGGCCGGTGGTCCGCCCGCCCGGCCGGTCCGCCCTCGGGCTCCGGACGGGTTCGACAGGCCCGCCCGGAGCACGGACCCAGCCCGCCCGAAGACGAGCCGGCCCGTCCGGCGGCGGAGGACAGAGCGGCCACCGGACGACCCCGGTACTACCGCAACGCGTCCGCGACCTCGCGCGCCGCGTCGACGACTCGCGGGCCGACCCGTTCCGGTACCGCGTCCGCCAGCATCACCACGCCCACGCTGCCCTCCACGCCCGTGACCCCCATCAGTGCCGCTGCGGCGCCGCTCGCGCCCGCTTCCAGCTCGCCGTGCGTGAGCGTGAACGCGGGCTCGGACCCCGGCTTCGCCCGTGCGGCCAAGATCGCCCGGCCTGCGGCGCCCTTGTCGAGCGGATGACGGAAGCCGGCCCGGTAGGCCACGTGATAGTCGGTCCAGGTCGGTTCGACGACGGCAACCGCCAGCGCATCGCTGCCGTCGACCAGCGTCAGGTGGGCAGTGGCTCCGATGTCCTCGGCCAGGGACCGCAGCGCGGGCAGCGCAGCCTCCCGTACCAGCGGATGCACCTGGCGGCCCAGGCGCAGCACGCCGAGTCCCACCCTGGCCCTGCCGCCCAAGTCACGGCGTACCAGGGCATGTTGTTCCAGTGTGGCCAGCAGCCGGTAGACGACGGTGCGGTTGACGCCGAGTTTGTTGGACAACTCGGTGACGGTCAGGCCGTGGTCGGTGTCGGCGAGCAGTTTGAGGACTCGTAGTCCCCGGTCGAGCGTCTGGGAGGTCTCCGCGGTCACGACGCCCTCTCCTCTTTGGTGAGCGGCGGCGGCTGGCTCCCACGGAATGTGCGCCATCGGTCCCAGCGGCGACGCACGGAGAGGCCGCCGGCCTGGCCAAGGCAACCGGCTGCGCTCCGCGGCGGCACTGCCACGGGGCGTGCATTTTTTGGGACAGTAGCGAGTCCGTCCGCTCAGCGGAAGACCTCGTCCAGAATCCGGGCATCAGCGGAAGTGGAATTGCGGTGAGGAAGCATGAGCACCGATCAGCGCGGCGCCGGCCGAAGCCTGGACGTCTACGCGCGTCCAGGTCGGCCGACGGCTCGGCGCGAGCTCCGTACACCGGACGTGAACGGGCGTTAACTCGCCGTGAACGTCTGTTGCGCAACTTTTCCGTTCACGAGCACCTCACAGGCTCTGATCACCCTCGCCGCCAGGCCGAGGGTGACCTTGGCGTGGACCTTGCCGCCCGGGTCGACGACGGCCGGCGAGAGGCCGACGCCCAGGGCGAGGACCGCTGTCCCCGCCCGGGGCCGGCCCGCCGCACACCCCACACCCGGCGTTGCCACGCCGGACACACATGCCTTGCGTTTGATCATTTCAATTCATGGTCAACTCTTACGACAACTACCTGGCCCCATTGATAAAGTGACGCACCGCATATCGCCCACACGAGCGACATACGGGAATCATTGGGACTACGGGGAAGGTAACCACCAGTGGCGTGGGACGAGTGGGAGCAGCTGAAATCCGAGGCGGCAGAGAGACACTCGGCTCAGATGCAATTGAACCAAGTCGAACCAGGCGGCGGAGGGCCGGTTCCCCAGGGTGATCTGAAGGTCGATCAGCAGGACCTGGCGGCGATCGGCAATACCGCATACCGGATGTACGGAGATCTCGAGAAGGCCGGTGACCACGCCCGCGCCGCCACCCAGAAGGCCGCCGGAGGCCTCAAGTCGGAGACCTTCGCCATAGGCGCAGCCCTCGATCACGTGGCCTCACGGTGGATCGACCAGGTCCGCTCCCTGCTGGACGCCTGCGCCCACATCTCGAACCACCTCGATTACACCAAGGGCGCCCACGCCGGCGACGAGGTCTACATCGGCACGATCATCAGCAACATCGACACGCTCGACAAGGGCTTCGACGAGGGGTCGGGCCGCTGATGGACCTCGACTCCCTGCGCTTCGCGAACTTCTCCGACCTGGACGCGGCCATCACCGACTGGGAACAAATGGTCGCAAAGCTCAAAACCCTCCAGGGTGACGCCAAGGACGACCTCAAAGCCAAGTCGGACAAAGCGAACTGGGCCGGTGAAAATGCCACCGTGACCCGCGCTTTCGTGGACAAGACGGCCGGAGAATTCGCCGACGCCCACACCCAGGCCGAAACCATCACAAAGATCCTCACCGACACCCGTGGGGAACTCGTCGGCTACCGCACAGAGCTCAACGCCGCGATCCACCGCGGGGTGCAGAAGAACCTCACCGTCCAGGACATGGGCGAGGGGTCCTTCACCGTCACCATGAACATCCACCCCGACCGGGCGGCGAAGGGCACCACGCTGCCCGAGCACACCCAGCAGGACGTCGACGCGTTCCGGGACGAAATTCAGAACATTCTGAAGAAGGCCACGGAGAGCGACACATCGGCGGCGAAGGTACTCACCCTCCTCGTCGACCAGGCCAAGTACGGCTTCTCCGATGCCAGCTACTCGGACCGCGACTCCGCGGCCAAGGCGGTGGCGGAGGCGGAGAAGATGGCGAAGATCCTCAAGAAGGACCCGCACGACGTCACGCTGACCGAGCTCAACACGCTCAACACCACCCTGGCCGCCTACAAGAACGACCCGCTCTTCGCCGAGCGGTTCGCCACTCAGGTGGAGCCGAAGAAGGTCCTGGAGTTCTATGCCGGAATCGCCGATCCGTACCAGGGGTACGGGACCGACCGGAAGCGTCTGGAACAGGCGAAACAACTCCAGAAGAACCTCGGCATCACGCTGGGCACGGCCACACTCTCCGACAGCGACACGATGGAGCGCTGGGAACGGCAGATGGTGAAGCTGGGCCCGGACCGGCTCGGCATCGACGACGCCAATGACCCGACGGGTTTCGCGGTCATGAGCAACCTCATGCGTTTCGGCGACTACGACGACCAATTCCTCAACGACTACGGCGACAAGCTCGTCGCGTACGACAAGGAACACAACGTCAAGAACATGAGCCCCTGGATCAACAACTGGAACCAGGGCGACCTCAACTTCTACGGCAAGTACGACCGGGGCCGCGACCCGATGACCGGCTTCCTGGAAGCCCTGGGCCACAACCCCGACGCCTCGACCCAGTTCTTCGCCCAGCCCGACGGCGCGGGAGCCGCGGTCGACAAGGAATCCGAGGTGAACGACCACCTCAAGTACCTGACCAAGGACCGGATCTGGCTGTCGGACTCCCCCATGATGGGCGGGGACATCAAGGTCATCGCCGGTCACGATTCGCTCGGTCACGCCCTGGAGTCCGCCACCACCGGTTACGCGTACGACGCCGACCCGATGTCCGGCAAGGACCCGATGGTCCCCGGCAGCAGAGACCACCGGACGGCTGCGACGGCAGGCGTCATGGAGCAGGTGGCGTTCCTGTACGGGAGCGAGGACGGCCCCAAAATGCTGCATGAGCAGTCACAACTGGCCGACAGCCTGGGGAAGATGGGCGCCGCGTACATCGACGACATCGACTACAGCCTGTCGGGTGTCGGGGACTCCGCGAAGGACGACGGGGCCTTCCCCGCCAAGTACGGGGGGCGGGCGAACTTCGGCAACCAGGGTGCCATCGACTTCCTGAGCGTGCTGGGTCAGGACGAGACCTCGCACGGGGTGGTCTCGGCGGCGCAGCACCTGTACACGCTCAGCGCGCTGGACGCCTTCCCGGCCACCAGCGAGGCGAACATCGACAGCGCCCACGACGCGCTGACGACGGGTGCCGACGCACGAGGCATTCTGGACCACTCGCGCGTGCAGCAGGCGGAGACGACGTACAAGGCCGACTCCGAAGATGCCAACAAGTCCCTGGGACGTTCCGGGGACTGGATCAAGCTGGGCACCGGAGTGGTCGTCGGAGGCGGTATCGCGGCGATCCCCCTGCCCGGCAGCACCGCGGCGGCCCTGGTCGTCGCACCGATGGTTGCGGACACAGCCGGCGAGGCCCTCAACACGTTCATCGGCCACCAGGTCGACAAGGGCATCGACGGCGCCGAGGACGACCCCACCGAGAAGTCCCAGATGACCAGCCGGGAATTCTACGGAGCGGGCACCAAGCAACTCGGCGGCGCCTACGCCACCTATCTCGACAACAACCCCCAGATCGGGGACGCCAGCGACCAAGGCAATTGGACACAGGACATCAATTACAGCTACGACAACGGCTCGTCCCAGAACGACCATCGCGGGCGGCCCCCGTACAAGGACTGATCGATGGGACGGGGAAAAGTCGGACATGCGAGAGGCAGGAAGTCATGAAGGCGACACTGCGCTGGGCCGTGTGCGCGGTTCTCGTTGCCACCGGGGCCACTGCGTGCGGCGACGACGAGACCGGGACCGAACAGCCGAAGGTGCTTTCCGCATCCCAGGTCTGCGACGGATCCCTGGGGCCCTCGGGCGCGGCCGCGCTGAAGCGCGTCAGCACGACAGACCGTTTCACGGAACTCGACGGCACCAATGAGATCGGAGATCCGAATGCGTTCTCCCTGCCGCTCGCCGCGAAGCGTCTCCATGACGATCTGAGTGACCGGAACCTGTGCCAGCCGTACAAGGCCGACAACGACAGCGACTTCCCCGTGCTCCGCATCGACTTCGAGGCGAGGGCGAGCCACTCGGATCCGAAAAAGGTGGCCACGAAAGGCGCGGACGACCTGGTCGTCTACCCGCTCGGGGAATTCGCGGTCACGCACGAGGACGGCGGCGCCACTCTGGTCTTCGCGTGCCCCACGGAGGGGGGAGGAGAAAGCACGCCCTATGTGAGGGCGAACCTCACTGTGACGAGGGGGCAGATCGCGCCGGACAGTATGGAGAAGGACCAGATGGCCGTCCTCAACGGTGTGTCCCGCGCCCTGGCCGAGGAACTGGGCTGCGCGGCGCAGGCGAAACTGCCCGCCGAAGTACCCGACGCCCTGGCCGCCGCCGGCTGACAGCCCGGCCCCCGGTTCGCGGGCGGATCGATCCGCCCGCGAACCGGGGGCCGTAGGTGCCGGCTCACCGCATCCGGGTGGCCCACTCCTGGACCTTCTGGATCCGCTGCTGGATCTGCCCGGCCGTCGCCTCCGCGCTGGGCGGCCCGCCGCACACCCGCCGCAGCTCGGTGTGGATCACCCCGTGCGGCTTGCCGCTCTGGTGCGTGTACGCCGACACCATCGTGTTGAGCTGCTTGCGCAGCCCCAGCAGCTGCTTGTGCGTGACCACCGGCCGGGCCTCCGCCGGCTTCTCCAGCAGATCAGCGTCCCCGGCCGGCTTCTGGCGGCTGTGCGCGATCTGCCGGGTCTGCCGCTTCTGGAGCAGCAGCTGCACCTGGTCGGGTTCCAGCAGCCCCGGAATCCCCAGGTAGTCCTGCTCCTCCTCGCTCCCCGGGTGCGCCTGCATGCCGAATTCGGCACCGTCGTACAGCACCCGGTCGAAGACCGCGTCGGATTCGAGGGCCTCGAAGGGCAGCTGCTCCTCGGTCTCCTCGTCCTCCAGCTTCTCGGCGTCGGCGAGGAGCTTGTCCTCCTCCGCGAACGGGTTCTCCTCGTCGCTGCCCTTCTTGGGCTTGTCGAGGACGTGGTCCCGTTCGACCTCCATCTCGTTGGCGAAGTCGAGGAGCATCGGGATGGTCGGCACGAAGACGGAAGCGGTCTCGCCGCGCCTGCGCGAGCGCACGAAGCGCCCGACGGCCTGGGCGAAGAAGAGCGGCGTGGAGATGGTGGTGGCGTACACGCCCACGGCGAGGCGCGGCACGTCGACGCCCTCCGACACCATCCGGACCGCGACCATCCACCGCGAGTCGTCCTCGCTGAACTTATCGATCTTCTTCGACGCGGCCTTCTCGTCGGAGAGGACCACGGTCGCCTTCTCGCCGGTGACCTTCTTCAGGATCTTCGCGTACTCGCGCGCGGACTCCTGGTCGGTGGCGATCACAAGCCCGCCCGCATCCGGAATGCCCTTACGCACTTCAGTCAGCCGCTTGTCGGCGGCGCTCAGCACATTGGGGATCCAGTCCCCCGTGGGCGACAGGGCGGTGCGCCACGCCTGCCCGATGGCGTCCTTGGTCATCGGCTCGCCGAGCCGGGCCGCGATCTCGTCACCGGCCTTGGTGCGCCAGCGCATGTTGCCGCTGTAGCTGAGGAAGATCACGGGCCGGACGACGCCGTCGGCGAGCGCGTTCCCGTAGCCGTAGGTGTAGTCGGCCGAGGAGCGCCGGATGCCGTCGTTGCCCTCCTCGTACGCGACGAAGGGGATCGGGTTGGTGTCGGACCGGAACGGAGTACCGGTCAGCGCGAGCCGCCGGGTCGCCGGGTCGAACGCCTCCTGGCACGCCTCGCCCCAGGACTTCGAGTCACCGGCGTGGTGGATCTCGTCCAGGATCACGAGGGTCTTGCGCTGCTCGCACCGGTTGCGGTGCAGCATCGGCCGGACGCCGACACCCGCGTAGGTGATCGCGACCCCGTGGTACTCCTTGCTCACGGGGCCCGCGCTGTACTCGGGGTCGAGCTTGATCCCTATCCGGGCCGCGGCCTCGGCCCACTGCTTCTTCAGGTGCTCGGTCGGCGCGACGACGGTGATCTGCTGCACGACGTGGTGGTGCAGCAGCCATGACGCGAGGGTCAGCGCGAAGGTGGTCTTCCCTGCGCCGGGCGTGGCGACCGCGAGGAAGTCACGCGGCTGCTCCTGGATGTACTTCTCCATGGCGCCCTGCTGCCAGGCTCGCAGCTTGCCGGCCGTGCCCCAGGGGGCGCGGCCGGGATAGGCGGGTGAGAGGTGGTGGGAGGCGGTAGTAGTCACGGTCTCCGGTTCGGGGCTCTCGGGTACGTGGGGCGCTGTCCGTACGGGCCGGGACGGGCTCGTACGCGATACGACAACCGGGCCACCTTACCGGGGTGCCGGGCAGAACCCCGTATGGACGAGCGGCGGTTCGGCCCCGCTGAGACCCTCTTCACAGAGGCGCGCTACACGGCGAACCCGGGGAGCCGTTCCGCGATCCTGGGCATGTCGAGGGACCCCTGGCACACGTCCAGCACGAACTTCTCGGCCTCGTCGACATCGAAGTCCACGCTCAGGCGATGCCCGTTGATGTGCAGGAAGACCCAGGTCGCATACCAGGCGATGCGCTTGTTGCCATCGACGAGCGCGTGGTTGCGCGCCAGGGACTCCATGAGTGCCGCGGCCTTCTGCCAGACGTCCGGATAGGCGTCCTGGCCGAACACGCTCGCTTGCGGGCGGGCGAGTGCCGAATCGAGCAGCCCGTAGTCGCGTACCTCGGCGGCCCCGAGGCGCTCGGCAAGGTTGAGCAGCTCGGGAAGTGTCAGGTATTTCATCAGGCGAGCCTCCGGTTGAGCTCCTCACTCACCTTCAGCACGTGGTCCGCCGCCTCGTCGAAGAGGCGCGAGTGTTCGTTTATGGCGGTGATCACCGCGTCGTGGGCGAACGACTGCATGCTCCGCCCTTCCGACTCGGCACGCGCGCGCAGTGCGTCCAGCTCTTCCTCGGTGAACCGCAGATTCAGACCAGCCATGCACGGATGGTACCGCGCGGTACCACGCGGCACTAAGGCTTGGTCCGCACCCGCGCCGCCACCCACGTCCCCACCAGCGCCACCCCGGCCATCGGCAGGAAGACCACCGCGAACGCCCCCGGATGAGACCCCGAGGCCCCCGCCTCCACCGCCTCGTGCACGGCTCCCACCGCGCCGCCGCCGAGCGCGGCGAAGGCCGCCCCGCCCGCGGCCAGCAGCAGGACGTTCGACAGCCCGTCGGAGATCTGGAGGGCGGCCGAGTTCGCCCCCGCCTCCTCCGGCGCCGACAGTTTCAGCAGCAGCACGCTCGTCGATGCGATCACCATGCCCATGCCGAAGCATCCGAAGGCCCAGGCCACGGCCACGGTCCAGACCGGCACCGAGTCGATCAGCACGGACGGCGCGGCTGCTATCGCCGCGGCGACCAGCACCATGCCGCCCACCATCAAGCGCTCCCGGTGCGGCTCAAGGCGCGGCCGGGACTGTACGTACGAACCCAGCGCCCAGGTCCCGCCCCCGGCCGCGAGCGAGAGCCCGGCCATCGTCGGGCTCAGGCCGCGCTGGGTCACCAGCATCAGCGGTACGAACGACTCGGCGGCGATGAACGACCCGGCCGCCACCCCGCGCAGCAGCACCACCGAGGGCAGCCCGCGCGCCGCCCGGCCCGTGCCCGGGGGCAGCAGCCCGCGTACGGCGGGGACGAGCAGAGCAACCCCCGCGACGGCCGGAATCAGCGCGAACCAGTTCCGCTCCTGCCCGGCGTACTGGAGCAGCCCCGCCCCCAGCGAGATCCCGAGCGCGAGAAGGATGCGGCGCCGGTCGTACGGCTCGACGGGCGCCGCGGGATCGGCCGGCCCCGACGCCCGGCGCCGGATCGCGGGCAGCGCGAGCGCCAGCGGGAACACCACGAGGACGGGGATGCCGATGAAGACCCACCGCCACCCCAGGTGCTCGGTCACACTCCCGGCGGCGAGCGGCCCGACGACGGACGGGATCACCCAGCTCGCGGCGAACGCGGCCATGATCGACGGCCGCAGGTGCTCCGGGTAGGCCCGGCTGATCACCACGTACAACGCCACGATCACCAGCCCGCCGCCGAGCCCCTGGACGGCCCGCCCGGCGATGAACATCCACATGCTGCCCGCCGTACCCGACAGCAGCAGCCCGGCCCCGAAGGCGCTGATCCCGGTGGCGAGCGGCCCGAGCGGCCCGCGCCGGTCCGCCCACTGCCCGGACAGGACCATGGCGAACAGACTGGTGGTGAAGTACGCCGAGAACGCGAACGCGTAGAGCGGGATGCCGTGCAGCTCACGGGCGGCGACCGGCATCGCGGTCCCCACGGCCGTCGCCTCGAAGGCGATCAGGAACACGACGGAGACGATGCCGATGCTCAGTGCCCGATAGGTCCGCCCGAGCACCCCTTCGGTTTCGGCGGGCGGGACCGGTATCGCCGCTTCGAAGGTGGTGCCGGCATCGGTACCGGCGTCTCGTGGTTCCAGGGCACTCATGAGCCCAAGAGTAAGGGGCAAGATCTCGGTTGAGCCCTGTCGCGAGGCGGTCCGCCGCTCGTCCGTTGGTCGTAGGACCGCGGAGCCGATCGTGAACGCGGTATGGCACTCGCATTGCGGCCCGCCCCGTTCTCTTGAGTGGCCGGGTCACCCGCCCCTACGGTCGAATCACAGCAAGGAACGCACGGCCGTGTGCCCGAGTGGTTCAGGGGCTCGACTGCAACTCGAGTTACACCGGTTCGAATCCGGTCACGGCCTCCACCCGGTAAGCCCGCCCAGCACGCGTCATACGTCTGCACCGGGTCCCCACATACGAAAGGCGACCACCCTGCGCGCGGCGCGGGCAGTCGCCTTCTCTCGTATGGTCCGGAACTCAGGAGGCGATCGTCGTCTCTTCCTTGAGCGCTTCCTTCACCATCTCCCGCAGGTGTGCCTCGTCCTCCTTGCTGAGCGAGGTCTGCACGAGCTGACCGCCGAACTTGGCGATCTCGGGGACGACCTTGTCGCGGGCGGACTTCCTGACGAGCACGAAGACGGCGGCGGCGCCGGGCCGGAGATTGGTGCTCAGCTCCTTCATGAAGTCGTCGTTGACACCGGTGTCGACGACGGACCCACCGGCGGCGCCGGCCGCGGCGCCCACCGCGGCACCGAGGAACGGCACGAGGAAGAGCAGCCCGATGACGCTCCCCCACAGCGCGCCGCCCGCGGCACCGTTACCCACGTGGTTGACGGCCTGATGCAGCTTGATCTTGCCGTCCTTCTCACGCCGTTCGACGACGACGACGTCCTCCAGCTCGACGAGGTGCTCGCGGTTCATGGACAGCAGCTTGTCCCGGACCTTGTCGGCGGTGGCGAGATCGTCGTAGGCGATGACGAACAGATTGCTCATGCGGCTGACTCCTCCTCGTGGTGCGTTACCGCACCAACCATAGAGGAACTGCTGTTAAATAAGACATTAGGTCCGAATGTGTCGGCCCTTCAGCCGCTTCAGCTCTCCGCCGCTCCCACCACCCGCGCCCGGCCGAGCTCCGCGAGGACCGTATCGACCGTCTGCTCCACGGTCTGCCCGGTCGTGTCCAGCCAGAGCCCGATCCGCGGCGTCTCCTCCCGCAGCACCCGGTCCAGCGCCTCGACCGTCCACCCGGCCCCGTAACCGCTCTTGCCCCGCCCGGCCTCCCGCTCGGCAACGGCATGCGGCTCCGGGGCGAGCACGACGACGTACAGCGGCCGGGTCCGTACGAGTTCGACGTACGCGGCCAACTCCTCCCCCAGCACCACGTCCTGCACCACGACGGTCCAGCCCTCACCCGCGTACGCATCGGCTGTCATCGCGGACAGCCGGTACCGGAGCCGGAGTTGGGCGACAGCCTCCTCGTACGCTCCTGGCACCATCTCGGCCCGCCCGGACACCACCATCCGCCGGAAGACGTCCCCGCGCACATGAACGGCCTTCGGTAGCCGCTCGGCGAGAGCCTGGGCGACGGTGGATTTCCCGGAGGCCATCACGCCGGTGATGAGGACGACGGCGGGGCCGGGATCAGCAGCTCGCAACACGTTCGCGATCAGCCTGCGACTGCGCCGGCCAGGAAGGCGGTCCAGGCGGCGGGGGCGACGGCGAAGGTGGGGCCGTCGGTGACCTTGGAGTCGCGGACGTGGACGGTGTGGGGGCAGGTGGCCACCTCGACGCATGCGCCGCCCTCGTTGCCGCTGTAGCTGGACTTGCGCCAGTCGTAGGCGACTTCGACGCAGGCACCGCCCTCGTTGTTGCTGTAGCTGGACTTGAACCAGGAGAGCTCGGGCCCGGTGGTCACAGTTGCCTCGCCTTCGTTTCGATGATCTCCGCCGACTTCCAGGGGTTGAGCGCCTGGGCCCGCAGGATGCCGAAGAGGTCGAACGTATCGGCCACCCGCTCCGGCCTGGAGATCAACCTATCGCCGCCCTGGCCCTCCGCGAAGACCAGATTGCGCCCTTCCGCCGTGCACATCAACTGCATCGGCCCGTTCAATCCCGCGTGCGTGTGCTGATCCGAGGGCATCACCTGCACCGTCAGGTGGTTCATCCGCCGTATGCACTCCAGCAGATGCAGCAGTTGCTCCTTCAGCACCTCCGCGCCACCGAGCGTCCGCTCCAGGATCGACTCCTCGATGACGAACCCGACGTACGGCGGAGGCTTGCGCATCAGCACTGCCTGCCGTTCCAGTCGCGCCTCGACATGCCGGACGATCTCGTCCTCGGTGTACGCGGGTTTGCGTGCCCGGTACAGGGCGTACGCGTACGCCTCCGTCTGGAGCAGCCCCGGGATCAGCATCGTCTCGTACGCGCTGATGACCCGCGCCTGCCGTTCCAGTCGTGCCCAGTCCAGGAACTTCGCCGGGTACTTCTCCTCGTCGATCAGCTCGACGCACGCCTTCAGCGCACCGCCCGCGACGAAGACCGCGTCCGCGTCGGCCAGCAACTCCAGCGTCGGGATGCGCTCCGCCCGCTCGACCGCCCCCATCAGCGACTCCGAGATCAACAGCTTGTCCGCAGCGTCCTTCTGCGTGAACCCCGCCCGTACCCGATGGATACGTATCAGGTCCCCCACAAGCCTCCGCACCTGCGACGGCTCACCACTGGTCCCCACAGCCACCACCACCCTCACCACATCCCGTCGATGTGGACCGCGTCCTTCTGGTCACGCTACGCAGCCATCGGAATCCTTGGAGTCATGACGAGCAAGAAACGCCCCGAATGGGTACCCGCCGACGGCCACCAACTCCACCTGACCGGCATCTACTTCGACGCCATCCGGCTGCGGGGCGTACGGGGCGAGGCAGTGCTGCACCACCTCGGGACGCTCACCGAGGGCGAACCGGGCCCGGTCGTACGGGAGATCGCGGGCGGCCGATGGATGTACTTCCTGATCCCGCCCGGGTCGAGCAAGGAGTACGACTGGCCGCCGGGTGCCAGGTGCTTCGGGCCGGCCGTCCGTGATCAGTACGTGGGAATCCCCGCACCCGACGGCAACACGTATCCACTGAGCTGGCGGTACGGGCCGCCAAAGGAAGGGGAGTTCGTGGACGTGGAACTGCTGTACGGGCTGGTGATGGCGCAGTTGGCCCCGGAGGAGCGGTGAGGCGGGCGCGGGTAGGACCGCACGACCGATCACGCCCTCGCCTCGGATGACTTCGAGGTACCCGGCCCCTGGCCGCCGGCCCGTTCGGCCGGAACCGCTGGGTCCACAGCGCAACGCCGGGGATCGCGCCACGCTCAGGACTTGGGGGCCGCCACCGCCGCCTGGGGTCGAATCGGAAGGCGGTTGATCGGGCGGCCGGTGGCGGCTCGTACTGCTGCGGCCACTGCTGCGGGGGAGGTCACCACGGGGATCGCGGAAGCCGGCTTGGCGCCGAAGGGGGCTACTACGTCTCGTTCTTCGACAAGTTCGACAATGCGAATGTCGGGGGCGTCAAGGGAAGTGGGGAGGGCGTAACCCGTGAGGTCGGGGTGGCGGATCACACCGCGGGTCGTGCGGAGGTTCTCCGTCAGGGCTGCGCCGATGCCCTGGGTGACGCCTGCTTCGATACGGGTCGCCAGTTGGGACGGGTTGAGGATCCGGCCCACGTCCTGGGCCACGGCCATCTCGACCACGCGGATCGACCCGAGTTCGATGTCGACGTCCACGACCGCGCGGATCGCGCAGAAGGCGAGGCCGACGAACGCGTCGCCCTGGCCGGACTCGTCGAGCGGCTCGGTCGGGTGGGGGCGGCACTGGGCGGTGGCCCAGAGTTCCTTGCCGTCCATCGCCTCCGTGACCGTCGTGGACAGCACCCCGTCGTACGAGGTGATCTTGCCGTCCGTGATCTGGAGCAGCTCGGTGGACATGCCGAACTTGTGGGCCAGGGGCTGGAGGAGCTGGGTGCGGACCATCTTGGCGGCGCGTTCCACCGCTCCGGCGGAGACCCAGGTGTGGCGGCCGTGTGTGGACGGGCCCGCCGGGGGCTGGTCGGTGTCGACCGCGGCCACATGGACCTCTTCGATGCCCAGGGTCTCCTGGACGACCTGGCGGGCCAGGGTGCTGAAGCCCTGGCCGGTTTCGACCGCGGCGCAGATGACCGTGGCGACGCCGTTGTGGACCCTGACCGTGGCGGTGGAGACCTCGTCCGCGCCTTCGGCTCCGAGCATGTGGACCATGCCGAGTGCGTAGCCGACGCCGCGGCGTACGGCACCGGGTTCGCCTGCGCCCTCCGGGCCGCCGGGGAGCAGCCAGCCGTCCTCCGGGGAGTCCTTGGGGAGCGCGGGGAGCGGGAAGTCCCGGACCGCACACAGGAGTTCGGCCACGGGCGCGGGGCACGTCACTGTCTGGCCGGTCGGGAGGATGTCGCCGGTGGAGAGCGAGTTACGGAGGCGGAGTTCGGCCGGGTCGATGCCGAGTTTGACGGCCAGCTTGTCCATCTGGCCCTCGTACGCCGCGCAGACCTGCATGGCACCCTCGCCGCGCACATGGCCGGACGGCGGGTTGTTCGTACGGACCGCCCAGCCCTCGATGAAGGCGTGCGGGACGACGTACGGACCGCAGGCGAACGCGACCGCGGCGGCCAGGGACTCGGACGAGGCGTCGGCGTACGCGCCCGCGTCGAGGAGGATCTGTGCCTCGACCTTGACCAGCCTGCCTTCTGCGTCCGCGTGGTGGCGGTAGCGGAGCAGCGTCGGGTGGCGGTGGGCGTGGCCGAGGAAGGACTCCTCGCGGGTGGCGGCCAGTTTGACCGGGCAGCCGGTGCGCAGGGCGAGCAGGCCGAGCGGGAGCTGGAAGCCGGGGTCCTCGCGGTCGCCGGTCGCGCCGGGAACGCCGGTGACGACGATCTTCACCCGGTCCGGTTCGAGGCCGAAGCAGGCGGCGGCGAGGTCGCGGTCGGTGTGCGGGTCGGTGGAGGCGGTGTAGATCTCCACACCGCCGTCGGGGCGCGGCACGGCGAGGCCGGCCTCGGCGCCGATCGGGGCGGGGTCCTGGCGGCCGATGCGGTACAGGCCCTCGACGATGACGTCGCCCGTGATGTCCGGGTCGCCGTAGCGCAGCGGGATGTGGCGGATGAGGTTGCCGTCGGGGTGCAGGGGCTCCGCGACGAACGCCTTCTCCGGGTCGGTGACCGGTTCGAGGACCTCGTACTCGACGACGATGGCAGCCGCGGCGAGGCGGGCCGTGTCGGGGTGGTCGGCGGCGACCGCGGCGATCGGTTCGCCGTGGTGGCGGACCAGTTCGGAGGCGAAGACGGGGCGGTCGACGACCCGGCGTCCGTACGCCCCGTCGCCGGGGACGTCCTCGTGGGTGACGACCGCACGAACGCCGGGCATCTCCGCGGCGCCCGTGGTGTCGATGGACAGGATGCGGGCGTGCGGGTGCGGGGAACGGAGCACGGCCGCCCAGAGCAGTCCCTCGGCCCAGAGGTCGGCCGCGTACGGGAACGTGCCCTCGGTCTTGGCACGGGTGTCGGCGGGCGGCAGCGAGGCGCCGATGCCGAGTACGGGCGGCTCGGCGCCGGGGCCGTCCACCGGCGAAATGGTGAGCGCCGTGTGGGTTGCGGTGGCTGCGTCGTTGCTCACGCCATGCCTCCGTCCTGCAGATGGGGCTGGACACTACCGGCACCGGGCGCCGCCTGGTGCGGGATGCGGGCCTCGGTGGAATGCGCATCCGCGGACGCGGTGGCGGCGCCGGGCTCCGTGGTGGCCTCGGTGCTCGCCTCGCGGCCCGCGATGACCTGGTTCACGGCGTCCAGGACGCCGCCGTAGCCGGAGCAGCGGCAGAGGTTGCCGCAGAGCGCCTGGCGGGTCTCCAGTTCGCTGGGGGCGTGGTTGCCCTCCAGCAAGTCGTGGATGGTCATGGCCATGCCGGGGATGCAGAAGCCGCACTGGACGGCGCCGCAGTCGGCCAGGGCGCGCTGCACGTCGGACGGCTCGCCGTCGACGGCCAGGCCCTCGACCGTACGGACCTCGCTGCCCGCCGCGGTGGCCGCGGGGACCAGACAGGAGGCGACGAGGCGGCCGTCGACCTGGACGTTGCAGGCACCACACTCGCCCTGCGAGCAGCCGTCCTTGGCTCCGGCGAGGCCGAGACGCTCGCGGAGCACGTAGAGCAGGGACTCGCCGATCCAGGCGTCCGTGACGGGGCGGTCGGCGCCGTTCACATGCAGGACGTAGGAGGCGGAAGGGTGCTCGCTGGGGGTGTCGAGGGGGGCGTCGAGGGGGGCGTCGAAGGTGGTGTCGTGAGAGGGGTCGGTGGGGAGGGCCTGCTCGGGGGTGGCCGTGGCGTCGGCCACCGACTCCGTCAGCGGCTCGGCCGTTTCCGACGCGGTGGCGTCCGGGGTCTGGCCCTGTGTGAGGTCCGTGCCCGGCGCCGGGGTGTCCGCCGTGCCCTCCGCGGCCGTCTCGGCCGTGTCGGCCGTCTCGACCGTCTCGACCGTGTCGGCCGTCTCGACCGTCTCGACCGTGTCGGCCGTCTCGACCGTCTCGACCGTGTCGGAAACCTCGGGAGCCTCCGGCTGAGTCGCCCACGGCGCGGGCGCGCCACCCGGCAGCGTGGCCGGTGGCGTCCGGTCCGCGTACCACTGGGACGCCGGCGCCGAGGCCGCGAACTCGCCGGACTCCTCCGGCAGGTCGCCATCCGCGACCGGGATCGTCCACTGGCCGGTGTGGCCGGAAGTCTCGGCGGCCGTCGCCTCGGCAAAGTTCCACTGGGCGGTCGAGGCCGACGTCTCGCCCTGCTGCGGGTACTGCTCGTGCTGCGGGTACTCCGAAAGCTGCTGGTGCTGCTGGTGCTGCTGGTGCTGCTCGTTCGGGTCCGGCCAGTGCACCGCGCCCGTCGCCTGCTGCTCCGTCTCCTGGCCCTGCGTGCTCTGCGTCTGCACGACCCAGCTGCCCGTCGCCGCCGGGTCGAGCCCGGCCGCGGGGGTCAGCGGCACGATCATCGGCGGTACGTAGCCCTGGCCGGGAGCGGCCAGCGGGATGTTCGCCAGGTCCTCCGGGGGCAGCTGGACGAAGGCGGTCGCCTCGGCGTCGTACTCGCCGCCCTGCGCGGTCGGCTGCCAGCCGCCGTGCCGGTCGGCGGGGCCCTCGTTGTTCCTGTTGTCGGCGTTGCTATTGCTCACGACAGTGCCCTCCCCAGCGCGCGTCGGGCGAGCGCGGCGACCGTGCGCCGCAGATGCAGTACGGCGGGGGGCAGCGGTGGCGCCTCTCCCCCGTCGGCGGGCGGCGGCTGGTCCGGGATGCACGCGGCGGCGACGTACTCGCCGAAGGCGGCCAGCGCGTCGGGCGCCAGGCCCCGTTCGCCGTCCCAGTCGATCAGCGAGGCGATCCAGCGCTCGGCCTCCAGCGGTCGCAACGGCATCGGTGCGACCGCGCCGACCGCGCAGCGCACCCCGCGCCGGGCCGGGTCGAGGACGATCGCGACGGATGCGGTGGCGCGGCCGGGGCCGGTGCGGCCGGTCGCCTTGAAGAAGACCTGGGGGGCGTGCAGCAGCGGTACGCGGATGAAGGCGATCAGCTCCGCGGGTTCGAGCATCTCCCGGCCGGCCAGCAGGTGCGAGACGGGGATCTCGCGGCGGGCGCCGTCGGGGCCCGCGATGACGAGCTCCGCCTCCAGGGCGGCAAGCACGGGAAGTGCGTCGCCGGTCGGGGCCGCGGTGGCGATGTTGCCGCCGAGCGTCCCGGCGTTACGGATCTGGGGCGGGCCCGCGGCGCGCGCGGACGCGGCCAGGGCGGGGATCAGTGCGGCGAAGTCGGGCCGGCCCATGCGTGCGTGGGTGAGTCCGGCGCCGAGCAGGGCGTGACCGTCCTGGTAGTGCCAGCCGCGGAGCTCGCTGACGCGGCCGAGGCCGACGAGTCCGGAGGGGCGCAGCAGCCCCTTGTTGACGGCCGACATCAGGTCCGTGCCGCCGGCCACGGGAACGGCGGCCGGCATGGCGCCGAGTGCCGCCACGGCCTCGTCGAGCGAGGCGGGCAGCGTCACCGTCTGCGTCGCCTGCGGTGCGTGCGTGGTCAACCCAGCTGCCCCTTCCCGGTGTCCCGGCGTCCCGCTTGTTTCGCCGTACGGTACGTGCTCAAAGCCCGGACGTGGCAACTCTGGCACATCTTCCGATCGGAGCGACGCGAGGGTCCGCGAAGGGCACATCCGCCCCTGACCTGGGTGATGCTCCCGTTTCGCGCTTCTTATGCACAGAGTGCGAATTGCCACTCTTCGGTAAGCCTTGTACGACTTATTCCCTTCCAGGGAAGCGCGGTTCCGGCGGGCCGGCGAGAACGCTTCCGGCCACCACGGTCCCAGGAACCACGGTGGCCGGGCCTCGGTCCGCGAGCGGGATCACACGTTCGGGGGCACACCCTCGATCGGACGTCCGAGAATGCCGGGGCGCTTCTGCCACGGCAACGGGCCGCCCGGCGGGCGGTAATCGACGCCGAGCGCGTCAAGTCGGGCATAGTGCACGGTCATCCGGCGCTCGAAGCCGGCGAAGTCCCGGTCGGCGGAGGCGGGCAGTGCGACCAGGCGACCTCCGCGAACGCCGCGAGCCGCGGAAAGACCTGGTAGTCGACGCGGGACCGGTTCTGCATGACCTCGGTCCACACGTCGGCCTGGGTGCCCAGGATGTGACGGGTCGCCTAGTCGGTCAGGCCCGGGGATCCTGGGTGTTGCGGAGTTCGTCGGGTGGTGGCGGGATGACGTGCTGCACGTGGGTGCCCCACCGCAGGCCCGCGGCAAGGGCCGCACCCCCGGCCCACGGCTCTCGCACGGGACGCGGACGACACCTCGACCGGGCCCGGCGGCTCACCCGTGCCGCGCATGGGCGCCGGTACAGCCCGCGCACCGCATACGGGAATGACACGGCTGCACGCAGAACCCCCGGGGCGCGCTTCAGCGCGCTCCGGGGGCCTCGGCCCGAACGGTCTGCGGACGGACTACTTCTTGTCCTTGCCGCCCTTGCCCTTGTCCTTGTCGCCACCGGCGCCCATGGACTCGTAGATCTCCTTGCACATGGGACAGACCGGATACTTCTTGGGGTCGCGCCCCGGCACCCAGACCTTCCCGCACAGTGCGACCACGGGGGTGCCCTCCAGGGCACTCGCCATGATCTTGTCCTTCTGGACGTAATGGGCGTAGCGCTCGTGGTCGCCGTCGCCGCTCGACACCTGCGGCGTCGGCTCTACGAGGGTCCCCGTACCTGCCCCGCGCTCGGGCTCAAGAGTGCTCATAACAGCAAGGGTACTGAAAGCCCCGCGGTTCAGTTGAGCGAAGGGTCGTCCGGGTAGGTCGCGATCATGGCGAGTTCGCTGCGCTGACGGCGCAGGACCGCCCGCCACAGATGTTCCGGACAGGGCGAGGACACGTCTCCGGGCTCCGACTCCACGACGTACCAGGCGCCCTCGGTCAACTCCGTCTCCAGCTGCCCGGGGCCCCAGCCCGCGTACCCCGCGAAGATCCGCAGCGAGCCGAGCGCCGCGGCCAGCAGCTCCGGCGGCGCCTCCAGGTCCACCAGGCCGATCGCCCCGTACACCCTGCGCCAGCCGAGCGGCCCCTCGTCGCCGGGGATCACCGCGACGCCGAGCGCCGAGTCGAGGGAGACCGGACCGCCCTGGAAGACGACGTCCGGTTCGCCGGTCAGGCCGGCCCAGGGCTCGAGGATGTCGCCGACGCCGACGGGGGTCGGGCGGTTCAGGACGACGCCGAGTGAGCCCTCCTCGTCGTGGTCGAGGAGCAGCACCACCGCGCGGTCGAAATTCGGGTCCGCGAGGGTGGGTGTGGCCACGAGCAGTCGCCCTGTGAGCGAGGACACCTCGGTCATGGCAGAAATGATCCCGCATCTTCGCCCTCCGTGGGGATCAAGTGACGCGTCGGCTCGGCGCGGGAGCCCGAGCGCAGCTCAGGGCGCGCGGGTGCGTGGGGAGCGCGCAGCCCGGGAGGCACGTGTGGGCGGTGACCCTCCGCGAGGCGTGGCGAGCAGAGCGTGTTGTGGCTGATTCATGACGTTCGTACACCCCCCGCCGCCTTATGGAACGGGGGTGGGGGGCCATTACCCTTTCGGTTGGCCCCCTGCCCGACCACTCCGGAACGCGAGATTCATGACCGGCACAGACGATGTCCTGCTTGTCCACGGCGGAACCCCGCTGGAGGGCGAGATCCGCGTCCGAGGCGCCAAGAACCTGGTGCCGAAGGCAATGGTCGCCGCGCTGCTCGGCAGCGGGCCCAGCCGGCTGCGCAATGTGCCCGACATCCGCGATGTGCGGGTCGTGCGGGGGCTGCTGCAGTTGCACGGTGTGACGGTCCGGCCCGGCGACGAGCCGGGCGAGCTGATCCTGGACCCCACCCATGTCGAGAGCGCCAACGTCGCTGACATCGATGCCCACGCGGGCTCGTCACGCATCCCGATCCTGTTCTGCGGCCCGCTGCTGCACCGGCTGGGCCACGCCTTCATTCCGGGACTCGGCGGCTGCGACATCGGCGGACGGCCGATCGACTTCCACTTCGACGTGCTGCGGCAGTTCGGCGCGACGATCGAGAAGCGGGCCGACGGCCAGTACCTGGAGGCCCCGCAGCGGCTGCGCGGCACGAAGATCCGGCTGCCGTACCCGTCGGTGGGCTCCACCGAGCAGGTGCTGCTGACGGCGGTGCTCGCCGAGGGTGTCACCGAGCTGTCCAACGCGGCCGTGGAGCCGGAGATCGAGGACCTCATCTGCGTACTGCAGAAGATGGGCGCGATCATCTCCATGGACACCGACCGGACCATCCGGATCACGGGCGTCGACCGGCTCGACGGGTACACGCACCGGGCGATCCCGGACCGCCTGGAGGCGGCCTCCTGGGCGTCCGCGGCGCTGGCGACCGAGGGCAACATCTACGTACGGGGCGCACAGCAGCGCTCGATGATGACGTTCCTCAACACCTTCCGCCGGGTCGGCGGCGCCTTCGAGATCGACGACGAGGGCATCCGCTTCTGGCACCCGGGCGGCGCGCTGAACGCCATTGCCCTGGAGACGGACGTGCACCCCGGCTTCCAGACGGACTGGCAGCAGCCGCTCGTCGTGGCGCTGACGCAGGCCACGGGGCTGTCCATCGTCCACGAGACGGTGTACGAGTCCCGGCTCGGGTTCACCTCCGCGCTCAACCAGATGGGCGCGCACATCCAGCTCTACCGCGAGTGCCTGGGCGGCTCCGACTGCCGCTTCGGCCAGCGGAACTTCCTGCACTCGGCGGTCGTCTCCGGCCCGACGAAGCTGCAGGGCGCGGATCTGGTCATCCCTGACCTGCGTGGCGGTTTCTCGTACCTGATCGCCGCGCTGGCGGCACAGGGGACCTCGCGGGTGCACGGGATCGATCTGATCAACCGTGGCTACGAGAACTTCATGGAGAAGCTGGAGAGGCTCGGAGCGAAGGTCGAGCTGCCGGGCGGCTCGCTGGTCTGACGGCCGAGAGCCGGAGCGGGGGTTCGGGGGCACTGCCCCCGGGCCCCCGTTTTCGATCGCCGGAAGGGTCCGGCGGCCGCCGGAGGGCTTACGACCTCGGGAGAAATAGTGAGCGGCGTCGCGACGCCTGGCACGCACGCTCGCGGCGTTGCCGAAATGTCCTAGTAGCTCCGCTACGAGGCCATCCCGGCGCCTTGCGATCGCACGCACCAAACGCCGCTCCTTGATCCACTCCCCATTTCCCCCGAGGTCGTTAGAGGCTGTCGGGCTGCCTCTGATCGGGCGGCCGTGCCCCGGCACGCATGCTTCCCGATCGAAGGCAGCCCGACAGCCTCTCAGGGCCGCTTCTGCGGGCGGTACGACGGAGGGCGGTCACCCTGGTCGGGGTGACCGCCCTCCGTCGCGCCTACAGGTCCTACTTGCCCTTGGCGGCTTCCTTGAGCTTCGAGCCCGCGGAGACCTTCACGCTGTAGCCGGCCGGGATGTTGATCGGGTCGCCGGTCTGCGGGTTACGAGCGGTGCGAGCGGCACGGTGGGTGCGCTCGAAGGTCAGGAAGCCGGGGATGGTGACCTTCTCGTCGCCCTTGGCGACGATCTCACCGACGGTCTCGGCGAGCGCGGCCAGAACGGCGTCGGCGTCCTTGCGGGTCACCTCGGCGCGGTCGGCCAGGGCGGCCACCAGCTCACTGCGGTTCATGTTGTTACTCCCGTGTTCTTCTTGCCTGTGAGGCGTGAGATCGAAGCCGATGCTGCCAGGGCCCTCGGACAGTCCCCGAAACCGGGTCTGTCATTAGACCTCGCGCCTTGTGGGGTCTCCCCTGGACGTAGTCCTTGGGGAAGCATCCTGCCCCCACCTGCGGCGGGAAAGCCAATCCGGCACCCTCCGGAGTCACACGAAAAGCGCCACTGCCTCGTCGTGGTGACGTTCCGTCGACTCCCTGAAGCGGTCCGCAGCGGGTGCGGACTTCTGCGGGGCTCGCTGCCCGCCCACCCTAAAGGGGCGTTTGGGGTGCCGCGACACGCGACGCGCCGTCGGTCAGGCCAACGTGGGGGGCACCGCGGCCGTGGGCGACGCCGGCAGGGGCCGTGGTGGGTTCTGTGAGTGGGTGGTTCAGCCGAGGTCCCCCAGGCCCGTCACAGCGCCCCCGGCGCCCTTCGCGGCGTTCCGGACGGCTCCGGCAACCGCTCCCGCGACCCTCTCGTTGAAGACCGACGGGATGATGTAGTTGGCGTTCAGCTCGTCCTCGGCGACGACGTCGGCGAGGGCGCGGGCAGCGGCCAGCATCATCTCCGTGTTGACCGTGCGGGACTGAGCGTCCAGCAGACCGCGGAAGACGCCCGGGAAGACCAGCACGTTGTTGATCTGGTTCGGGAAATCGGAGCGGCCGGTGGCGACAACTGCTGCGGTCTGGCGGGCGATTGCCGGGTCCACCTCGGGGTCCGGGTTCGCGAGCGCGAACACGATCGCGTCGTCCGCCATCGCCGCGATGTCGTCGCCGTCCAGCACGTTCGGGGCGGAGACGCCGATGAAGACGTCGGCGCCCACGACCGCCTGCTTGAGGGTGCCGGTCATCGACTCGGGGTTGGTGTTCTCGGCGATCCAGCGCAGCGGCGAATCGGCGTCGGCGGATACCAGGTCCTCGCGGCCCGCGTGCACCACACCGTGGATGTCGGCGACGACAGCGTGCTTGACGCCCGCGGCGATGAGCAGCTTCAGGATGGCCGTACCGGCCGCTCCGGCGCCCGACATGACGACCCGTACGTCCCCAATTCCCTTGCCCACCACGCGCAGTGCGTTGGTCAGCGAGGCCAGGACGACGATCGCGGTGCCGTGCTGGTCGTCGTGGAAGACGGGGATGTCGAGGGCCTCGCGCAGCCGTGCCTCGATCTCGAAGCAGCGGGGTGCGGAGATGTCCTCCAGGTTGATGCCCGCGAAGCCGGGGGCGATCGCCTTGACGATCTCGACGATCGCGTCGGTGTCCTGGGTGTCCAGGCAGATCGGCCAGGCGTCGATGCCGGCGAACCGCTTGAAGAGGGCCGCCTTGCCCTCCATGACCGGCAGGGCCGCCATCGGGCCGATGTTGCCGAGACCGAGCACCGCGGAGCCGTCCGTCACAACTGCGACGGAGTTGCGCTTGATGGTGAGGCGGCGGGCGTCCTCGGGGTTCTCGGCGATCGCCATGCAGACCCGCGCCACACCCGGGGTGTAGATCATCGAGAGGTCGTCACGGTTGCGGATGGGGTGCTTGGACGCCATCTCGATCTTGCCGCCGAGGTGCATCAGGAACGTACGGTCGGAGACCTTGCCCAGCACGACACCCTCGATGTCGCGCAGACCTTCGACGATCTCTTCCGCGTGCGAGGTGGAGGAGGCCGCGATGGTGACGTCGATCCGGAGCTTTTCGTGACCGGAAGCGGTCACGTCGAGGCCGGTGACCGAACCGCCGGAGGACTCCACGGCCGTGGTGAGCTGGGAGACCGCTGTGCCGCTCGCGGGCACCTCCAGCCTGACCGTCATCGAGTACGAGACGCTGGGCGCCGTTGCCATGGCCGAGTCCTTCGCTTTCCCTAGCTTCATTGCCACGCGGCCGGGGCGTTCGCCTCGGACACGCTTCCCGATATTCGCACCTACTGACGGGTAGCCGGTAATGACTGCCACGTTTCGAAAAGTAGTTTCCACCATACGAGATAAAGAGTGTTGAGTGGAACCCCCAACCGGGGCGACGGACACGCCAGGGCCACAAACAAGAACAGACCCGCGCCACCGGAAGGTGACGCGGGTCTGTCTTTTCACTTGAGCAGCACCGACCCGCCATGCTCGCCTCGCGGCAAGTGGTCGCTCGTGGCGACGAAGGTTGGGCCCGGGGGCTTGGATCGAGCCGGTGCCGACACCAGGCTAACAAAGACCCCGGAGAAGTGATTCCCCCATCGCGGGTTGACTTCTCCCCGCCGGTATCCGCCCGCCCCCTCCGGCTCAGAGGCTGTCGGGCTGCCTTCGCCCGACCGATCAGAGGCAGCCCGACAGCCTCTCAGTCCCTCAGCAGGTCCGGCACACCGTCCTCGTCGGGCAGGTCCCGCTCCCCCGACACCACGGTCAGCTGCTGCGTCGCCCGGGTCAGCGCCACGTACAGCACCCGCAGACCGGCCGGTGACTCGTCCGCGATCTCGGCCGGTGAGACGACCACCGTGGCGTCGTACTCCAGGCCCTTCGCCTCCAGGCTTCCCAGCGCCACCACCCGGTCGCCGAGCTCCGCGAGCCACTTCCGGACCTGCGCGCGCCGGTGCATCGCGACGACGACACCGACCGTGCCGTCCACCTCGCCGAGGAGCCGCCGCGCCTCCTCCCGTACGGTCCCGGCCGGATCGCCGTCGCGCAGGGCCACGAAGCGGGGCTGCACGCCCGTCGAGCGGACCGCGGCCGGGGACTCCATGCCGGGCATCGCGAGCGCCAGCACCTTTGACGCGAGCTCCGCGATCTCCGCCGGGTTGCGGTAGTTGACGGTGAGCGTGAAGTGGCGGCGCGGGCGCCTGCCGAGCGCCTCGTCGCGCGCCTCCGCCGCCTCGTCCGGATCCGACCAGGAGGACTGCGCCGGGTCGCCGACGATCGTCCAGGTGGCCATACGGCCGCGGCGGCCGACCATGCGCCACTGCATGGGCGTCAGGTCCTGCGCCTCGTCGACGATGACGTGCGTGTACTCCGTGCGCTCCGCCGCGAGCCGCTCGGCCCGCTCGCGCTGGGTCTCCTCGCGCTGCGGCATCAGCTCCTCCAGACCGGAGAGCTGGTCCAGCGGATCGAACTCGCGCTTCTTCTTCGGCCGGTGCGGGGTGCCGAGCAGCGTGTGCAGCTCGTCGAGGATCGCCACGTCGTGCACGGACAGGGGGCCCTGGCCGGCGCTGTCCAGCCGCTTCAGCGAGCGGGCGAGGCGGCGCACCTCGCCCTGGTTGAGGACCCGGCGCGCCCACCGGCCGAGCCGCTTCTCGTCGGCCATCGCGGCGAGCACCCCGCGCGGGGTGAGCTCGGGCCACCAGGCGTTCAGGAACTCCAGGAACGGCGTCTCGGTGGAGACGTCCTCGTCGAAGGAGGTACGCAGTTCCGCGGCGAGTTCCGGGTCGGTGTAGCGGCCCCGACCGGAGGACTTGTTCCACAGGGCGTCCAGGAGCAGCCTGCGGGCACGCGGGCGCAGCAGGTTGACCGGGGCGGTGCCGCCGAGGACGGACTGCCGGATGCGGTGCAGCTCGTCGGCGTTCAGCTCCACGCGGGCGCCGAAGGCGACGACGCGCAGCCGGGTGGGGGTGGTGAGGGGCGCGACAGCCCCGCCCCCGGACTCGTCGGGCTCACCGAACGACAGCTGGCCGTCCTGCTCGTTCTGCGGCGCGCCCGGGGTCCGCGGCTGTTCCAGTGCCCCGCGGGCCGCCTTGCGCAGCACCTGGAGCATCCGGGAGGAGCCCTTGATCCGCGCGACGGCCGGTTCGTCGTACGTGGTGGCGCCCTCGACACCCGCAGCCTCGTCGGAGAGCGAGCCGACCGCACGGATCGCGACCTGCCCCTCCTCTCCCAGCGAGGGCAGCACCCCTTCGGTGTACGCGACGAGGAGCGGGGTCGGTGAGACGACGAGGATGCCGCCCGCGTACCGCCGCCGGTCCTGGTAGAGCAGGTACGCGGCACGGTGCAGGGCCACGGCGGTCTTGCCGGTGCCGGGGCCGCCGGAGACCTCGGTGACGGAGGCGGCGGGCGCCCGGATGACCAGGTCCTGCTCGGCCTGGATGGAGGAGACGATGTCCCGCATGGTGTGGCTGCGGGCCTGGCCGAGCGCTGCCATCAGCGCGCCGTCGCCGATCACGGGCAGCTTGTGGCCGTCCTTGTACGCGGTCAGCTCCGGGCGCATCAGGTCGTCCTCGACCCCGAGGACCTTGCGGCCCTTGGAGCGGATGACCCGGCGGCGTACCACCCGGCCCGGATCCTTCGGCGTCGACCGGTAGAACGGCGCGGCGGCCGGTGCCCGCCAGTCGATGACCAGCGGAGCGTAGTCGGAGTCGAGGACCCCGATCCGGCCGATGTGGAGCGTCTCCGCGATGTCGGCGGTGCTGCCGTCGCGTACGGCGTCGTCGGCCGGTTCGACGGAGGTGTACGCGCCGTCCGGGCCGCGCTCACCGTCCTTGCCGAGCAGCAGATCGATCCTCCCGAAGAGGAAGTCCTCGAACTCGCTGTTCAGCCGGTTGAGGTGGATTCCGGCCCGGAACACCTGGGCGTCGCGCTCGGCGAACGCACCCGGGGTCCCGACCTGGCCGCGCTTGACGGCATCGTTCATGAGGAATTCCGCCTCGTGGATCTTCTCCTCAAGGCGGTGATAAACACGGTCGAGATGTTCCTGCTCGACACCGATTTCCCGGTCCCGCAACGAATCGACAGCGGCATCCTGCGCGGCCACCGAGGCCCCCTTCTGACGTGCATTGGGCAGCCGTCAACCTTATGCGAAGGGGGCCCGCCGCGCACCTGCAGCGGGGCCGGATCATGCGCGTCGCAGATATCGATTGCGCCTCGGACCCTCATGGCGGGTGCGTCCACGGCCCGATTTCCTGCTGCCGCCCCTACGCGTCGATGTCCACCAGCCGCTTGCCGTCGAAGGTCCGCACCTCGAAATGGTCGATGTCGGCGCGGTCCATCGCCGCGCCGCCGTGGACGTAGAGCGGGTACTTCGCGGTCGGGTGCGTGGAGTCCTTGATGCCGTACCCCCACTTCGGGACGGTCCAGGAGGTGACGACCTCCTCCTCGCCGCTCTTGGACACGGCGATCAGGTAGCACTTCTCCGGACCCCTGACGTTCTTGAGCTCCAGCACCGTGTGCGTGCCCCACGCCTTCTTCTCCATGCCGACGGTGGCGGCGACCTTGGTGGTGGGGTCGGTCGCCTGCACCTTCTCCTGCATGTGGTGGAAAAACGCGTCATCGGCGGGGCTGGTGGGGTGCGGGTCGGCCGCCTGGGTCGTGCCGCTGTCACCGCCGGTGGCCATGACCGCGACGACCGGACCACCGATGATCAGCGCCGCTGCCGCCGCCACCAGATACATGCCGCGGCGCTTGCGCCGGGCCCGTTCGGCCGCGACCTCGTCGACCAGCCGGTCGAGCACTCGGGGTGCGGACGGCTCCGGGACGTACGGGACGTGACGGGCGCCCGCCACGGTGGCGGGGGCCTCGGCGAGCGTCGCGAGCACGGGTTCCATCCCGGCGAACTCGTCGAGATGGGCGGCGCAGAGCGCGCAGCCCACCAGATGCGCTTCGAAGGCGGACGCTTCGGCGTCGTCCAGGATGCCCAGGACGTACGCACCGGCGGCGTCGTGCTCCGGCCCTTCCACCGCCGCGCCGGAACCAGAACTGCCGCGTCCGCCGAGACCGCCGAAGTCATCGGGACCGCCGAAGCCGCCCGGACCGCCGGGGAACACGGGGCGGCCACGCGGACCTGTGGGGCCGGAGGGGCTGGAGGGACCGGTCGGCCGGGGCCCGAAAGGCTCCCACTCGTGGTCGCTCATGCCGTGATCCCCCTCTCTTCGAGTGCGAGCTTCATCGAGCGCAGTGCGTAGAAGACCCGGGACCGCACCGTGCCGCTGGGTATGCCGAGCACCTCGGCGGCCTCATTGACCGTACGTCCCCTGAAGTAGGTCTCGACCAATGCTTCCCGATGGGCAGGGGTCAAATCGTCGAGCGCATCCGAGAGCGTCATCAGCCACAACGCCTTGTCAATCTCGTCCTCCGCGGGAAGGACCTCCAGCGGCGACGGATCGACCTCGTGCGGCCGGGCCTGCCGGCCGCGGTGGCCGTCGATGACGATGCGCCGGGCGACCGTCACCAGCCAGGGGCGGACAGAGCCGGTCGCCCGGTTGAGCTGACCGGCGTTCTTCCAGGCACGGATGAGCGTTTCCTGCACCACGTCCTCGGCACGCTGACGGTCGCCGGCGACAAGGCGGAGCACATACGCCAGCAACGGTCCGGCGTGTTCGCGGTAGAGCGCCCGCATCAGCTCCTCGTCCAAAACGGCGGAGGGTGACGCGGGCGGTTCACTGCGATGTCGAGCCCTGTGCGGACGGTCATCGGCCACGGCCGCATCCTTGCGCACCCGAACCTCCCGGTCGAGACCCTGTAGAGCTCCTTGGTCCTCGAATACGGGGGCAGGCCGCGATCCATTCAAAGCAGTTCGAGATTTTTCACGTGGGCACGATGTGCCTGTGCGCGATGGTTCACGCGGACACATCCGCCGGGGCGGCGAGCGCCGCCGCCCGCCGCCGGTGCCGGGCCACCCGCTCCCGGTTCCCGCACACCTCGCTGGAACACCAGCGGCGGCGCCTCCCCCGTGACGTGTCGAGGTAGAGCCGTCGGCAGTTGTCTGCCTCGCAGCGGCGGAGCCCGGCCCGGGCCTCCGGGTCCGTCAGGAGTTCCACGACGTCGCGGGCGACGGCGGCCATCAGCGCCCCGCACTCGGGCTCGGCACTGAACGCCCGTACCAGAACGCCGTTCCCGGCGCGCACGGCCCGCAGTCCCGGCGGCGGCGCGGCGGCGAGTTCATTGACCCGCTCCAACACGCCCTCGGCGCCGCGGCCGCCGAGCTCGGCGGTCAGCAGCCGGTCGACGCCCGCCCGCAGCAGGCGGAAGCTCAGCAGCCAGGTTTCGTCGACGCCGTCGAGACATGTGCCCTTCGGGACGAGTCCGGCGGCCACCAGCCAGTCGGCAAGCCGGTCGGTCCCGTCGAGCAGTTCGCAGGCGCCGGAGGTTCCGACCCCCGTCGCCACCAGGTCCAGGCAGAGCCGCCCGGAGTCGAAACGCCAGTCGCACGAGCCTCTGCCCGCCGCCATGCGCATGTCACCGCCTCGGGGTCGCCGGTGGAGCCACCACCAGAGTGCCCCTCGGCGGCCCGGCCCGTAACCCCTCCCACCACGCGGGCCGCCGCCGAACTCACCGCGTACGGTGAGATCATGAGCGAGGATCTCCGCGCGGCCGCCTTCTCGGCCGGACCCCTGCTGCTGCGGCCCTGGCGCCAGGACGACATACCGGCGCTGGTCGAGGCGTATCGCGATCCGACGATGCGCAACCGGCTGTGGCATCTCGTCGCGGACGAGGCGGACGCGGAACGCTGGCTGCGGGTGCAGGCCGAGGGCCGGGAGACCGGCACCCGGTTCAGCTTCGCCGTCGTCGACACGGAGCGCGGTGACGAAGTGGTCGGCGATGTGGAGCTGAAGTACCCGCACCCCGGATCCGGTTCGGCCGAGGTCGGCTACTGGACGGCGGTGTGGGCGCGCGGGCGCGGGATCGCCCCGCAGTCGGTCGAAGCGCTCACCGGCTGGGCGTTCACCGCCTTCGCCGCGGACGGCCTTCGACGACTCGAACTGATCCACCAGGAGGACAACAAAGCCTCGTGCCGGGTCGCGGTCAAGTGCGGATACGCCTTCGCGGAGATCCTCCCGGCCCGCGCGCCGTGGCCGCTCGACGGGCATCTGCACGTCCGGCACGCGGCGTAGGCCAGGGCGGGGCGGGGCGCGCAGAGCCGACGGACTCAGCCCGCCGGCGGGCCGTCGTGCAGAATCCGCTGGAACAGCCGGTGGTCCCGCCACTCGCCGTTGATGTGCAGATAGCGCGGAGCCGTACCGAACTCCTCGAAGCCGCACTTGGTGAGCACCCGCTGGGATGCCACATTGTCGAGCACGGTCCCGGCCTCCACCCGGTGCAGCCGCAGCTCGTCCCTGGCCACGGTGCAGATCCGCTGCACGGCGGCGGTGGCCAGACCGCGTCCGGCATACGTGACATCGACCCAGTAGCCGAGCACGGCGCTGCAGAACGGCCCGAGCACGATGTTGGAGAGCGTGAAACCGCCGACCGCACGGTCCTCGGCATCGGCGATCACCCAGGGCATCACCCGCCCCGCCTCACGGTCCGCCAGTATCCCGGCCAGGCGCTCCCGCTGACCCTGCTCGGTGTAGAAGATGTCGGGCCGTACGGGTTCCCAGGGCTGCATGTACGTACGGCTGCGGGTCAGTGCATCGGCGAGCGAGGCGGCGTCGCCCGGGGTGGCGGGACGGAGTCGTACCTCCGCGTCGAGCCGGTGAGTGTCGTTGATCATCCCTGCACGGTAGCCCGGCGCGCCTCCGGCCCGCTCGGCCGCGCTCGCCCCCCACTCTCCCTCACGACGCCGGCTTCCGCCGGTCGTTCCTCTCCTGCATCCGTTGCGGCACGCCGCGCCGACCGTCCCGGGTCCGTCCTGGACGCCCGCGTATGGAGCTGCGCGTTTGAACGATGGAGCGGCGCCACCCACGTGACTTCACTGGAAGACATGACAACCATCCGTCCCACCCGCAGCCTTGCTCTCACCGGACCGGCGGCGGCCCGGTGAGGAGAGGGACGGTCACCGGGGGGCCGGTGCGTGCCTCCGTCTCCTGGACACACCGGTCGGCCACAGCCGGGGGCTGCGCTTCGCCGCGACGTCCTCGACCCAGCCGATCGCGAGGATCATCAGGGCCAGCAGTGGCCAGACCAGGAGCAGCATCAGTACCGCGTACGAGGAGTCGATGTACGTACCGAGGTGGTCACCGACCCAGGGGACGGTCCACAGCAGGTCTATGAGCGGCGAGGTCGTCATGATCAGCAGGTTGTGCCAGAGGTAGATCGTCACCGCGCGGTTGTTGGCGAGGGTGATCAGGCTGTCCAGGCGGGCCAGCCTGCCGGGGAGCTGCTGCCAGGACGGTGCGTACTGGAGCAGGATCGCGCAGAAGCCGAGTGACCAGGTCGCCTGGGCCAGCGGGATCTCGTCGAGATTCCAGCCCTCCTCCGTCAGATGCGCCGAGGCCCACCACAGTCCGAACGCCATCGCGATCGCAGCGAGCGAGACCGTCAGATAGCGCGGGATCTTCTTCAGCAGCCCGTCGTGGTGGGCGAAGCCGAGAATCCAGCAGGAGCCGAACACCGCGAAGTCGAGGAGCCCCTCGCCGGTCTCCCCGGGGACGGTGACCAGTCCGGTGCCGAACACGGCGGTGAGGCCGAGCGGGGCGAGCAGCGTCGGCCAGGGCATCCTGCGGAAGGCCTTCAGCAGCAGCGGCGAGGCGAGCACGAACCAGAGGTAGGCCCGGATGTACCAGAGCGGGCCGACGGCCTGGTCCGCCCAGGACACCTCCAGGAAGCCGCCCGCCGATCCGCTCTCCCAGGGATACGGCGGGGCGCCGACCGGAAGGAGGTAGCAGCCCAGCCTGATGAACCACCAGATGCCCTCCTCCTTCAGGGGCTTCCAGCCGAGGGCGAACATGACCGGGACGACGACCGCGGCGAACACCCACATCGGGGGCAGCAGACGGCGGAGCCGGGCGCGGACGACAGCCGGGGCGGGGCGGTCCAGCGAGCGTGCCATCAGCGACCCCGCGAGGGCGAACATGACACCCATGGAGGGGAACACGACCGTCAGCCAGGCCCAGCCGAAGATATGGAAGACGACGACACGGACCAGGGCGACGGCGCGCAACAGGTCGAGATAGCGGTCGCGGCCCGGCTTCTTCGCGGCGGGCGGGGCGGCGATCTCCGGTGCCGGTGCGGCGGACTGTCCCGGCACCGGTGCCGGGACCGGGTGGGGCGGGGGGAATGCGGGGGTGTAGCTGCTCGTCATGCGACGGGCCTCCGATCGTTGCCGTGCCTGCCCTGGCTCACCATCACGCCGGGCGCTTCCACCACTCCGGTACGGCGCAGCTTCTGCCAGCGCAGTCGGCCGCCGGTGAGTGCGGTGATCCAGGACTGGAGCAGCACCACATACATGAGCTGCCGGTAGAGGATCTGCTGGAGGGGCAGCGAGATCAGATGCGTCATGCGTTCCCGGTCGAGCAGGAAGGCGTACGCGGCGCAGACAGCCTGCACCACGAGGACGCCGAGCCAGGCGACGACGGTCTTCTGGGTGGGGCCGAAGACCAGGCCGTACAGCAGGAAGACATCGATGAGGGGCGCGAGCAGCGGGGCGACGACCATGAACAGGGCGACGAACGGCAGGCCGACGCGCCCGAAGCGGCCGGACGGTCCGCGTTCGATGACGGCACGGCGGTGCTTCCAGATCGCCTGCATGGTGCCGTACGACCAGCGGTACCGCTGCGACCACAGCTGCTGCATGGTCTCCGGTGCCTCGGTCCAGGCGCGGGCGTCCTCCGCGTAGACGACCTGCCAGCCGTCGCGGTGCAGCGCCATCGTGACGTCGGTGTCCTCGGCGAGGGTGTCCTCGCTCATGCCGCCGATCCGGTCCAGCGCATCACGGCGGAAGGCGCCGACCGCGCCGGGGATGGTCGGCATGCAGCGCAGCATGTCGTACATCCGGCGGTCGAGGTTGAAGCCCATCACGTACTCGATGTGCTGCCAGGCACCGATCAACGAGTCGCGGTTGCCGACCTTGGCGTTCCCGGCGACGGCGCCCACCTCCGGGTCGGCGAACGGCTGGACGAGTTCGCGGACGGTGGCGGGTTCGAAGACCGTGTCGCCGTCCATCATCACGACGATGTCGTGACGGGCGTGTGCGATGCCGTTGTTGAGGGCTGCGGCCTTTCCGGCGTTGCGCTGGCGGATGACGCGGACGTTCGGCAGCCGCAGCCCCTCGACGATGTCCGCCGTACCGTCCGTGGAGCCGTCGTCGATGACGATGATCTCGATGGGGTGGTCGCTCGCCACCAGGGAACGCACGGTGTTGGCGATGCATTCGCGTTCGTTGTACGCGGGCACCAGCACCGAGACGGGGCTGGTGTGCGCGGGTCCCCGGCCGAAGTCCCGCCCGCGGACCTTCCGGGCGTGCAGGAAGGACAGCAGCAGCATCAGGCCGAAGCGGGCGATGACGAGCACCCCGATGACGGCGAGCCCGGCCACCAGCACGTCGGTGAGGCTCTCCGCGAGGCCGACGGCGTACACGAACGCCTTGCCCCTCCACAGCGCGAGCCCGGTCACGGGGGTGTGCGCGCTGGGGGCACCGAGAGCGGTGGTGAGGTTGGTGAACGTGTAGCCCTGCTGCTGCATCTGCGGAAGGAACTCGCCGAGCGCGGCCACGGTCTGGGACCGGTCGCCGCCGGAGTCGTGCATCAGGATGACGGCGCCCTTGCCGCCCTTGGGCGTGGCCCGTTCGATGATCGCGGGGACGCCGGGGCGCTTCCAGTCCTCGCTGTCGGTGTTGTTGACGACGGTGAGGTAGCCGCGGGTGCCGACGTACCGGGTGACCGGCCAGGACCTGTTGTCCATCGCGTCGGCGAACGACGAGTACGGGGGCCGGAACAGGGACGTACGGATACCTGCCGCGCCCGCCAGCACCAGCTGGTTCTGGGACAGCTCCCAGTCGATACGGGAGTGGGACTGGTAGGAGAGATCGGGGTGGTTGAAGGTGTGCACCCCGACCTCGTGCCCCTCCTCGATCATGCGGTGGACGAGTCCGGGGTAGCGCGATGCCATGGTTCCGGTGACGAAGAAGACGCCGTGCGCGTCGTACTTCTTCAGCTCGTCGAGGACCCGCGGGGTCCACACCGGGTCGGGGCCGTCGTCGAAGGTCAGCACGATCCGGTGATCGGGGACGCTCAGCGACTTGGCGGGCCCGGTGGTGCTCCGGGCATCGATGACCGGACCGCCGTCGAGGATCTTGTCGGGCACACGGTCCGTGGCCGCCGGAGCCTGAATGCGGTGGTCGGCGAGGATTTCGCTGTGCACGTAACCGCG
The DNA here is from genome assembly GCF_045207415.1 of Streptomyces sp. NBC_00873. Taxonomy (NCBI): domain Bacteria; kingdom Bacillati; phylum Actinomycetota; class Actinomycetes; order Kitasatosporales; family Streptomycetaceae; genus Streptomyces; species Streptomyces sp. NBC_00873. The sequence continues at coordinate 5,788,697 of NZ_CP108803.1, read as the reverse complement.
CAGCATCAGCATGGCGAGCAGGGCAACGAGGAACACGGACGGCAGCAGATAGCGCATGGGAAGCCTGCGCCGCGTGTTCCGCTTCTGTCGGTTGTGCCTGCCCCGCGAGGCGGGGGTGGTCATCTAGTGGGTGCCTCTTGCTCTTGCACGGGAGGATCCGGGGACTCGGTGGGCGGCGCAGTCGTCTGCGTGGGACCGGGATCGACGGGCGGCGTCGTGGTGGCGGCGGGCGACTCGGGGGCCGATGTCGACGGCGCGGGCTTCGTGCCGCCGCCGGCGGTGTCGCCCGTGGGGGTGACGCCGACGGCCGGCTTCGACGGGGCCTTGCCGGGTGCGGACGCGGACGGGGAGCCGGACCCGGCGCTGCCCGAAGGCTTCGCGCGGACGTCGGCCGCCGGATCCACCGCTGTGGCGCCCGGTGCCGCGCCCACCGGCACGACCGTGTCCGCGCTGCCCGACGGAGTGGGTGGCGTCTGGACCTCGTCCGCCTTCTTGTGCTGTTTCTGGCCGGAGAGCGGCAACCACGGCGCAGTGGAATTACCGCCGATCAGGGCGACGGCCAGCGTCACCGCGTAACAGGCGCAGACCGCGGCAAGGACCCAGCCCAGACGCCTGAACGTCTTGCTGCGCCGGCCGCTCTCGTCGACGAAGACCGGACCGTCGGAGCCTTCCGGGGCTCCCGGTTCGGCCGAGAGCTCGGAGAGCTGACGTCCGAGACCGTCGCGCTGGACGGTGACGTCGTTCCACTCGTGCGCGTGCCCGGACCGGGCACCTTCAGGCCAATTTTCCACAGGTGTAGGCACATCCCACTCAGATAAACGGGCGCGCACGTTTGAGCCGGTCACGTACCGGCGGACCGGGCCCCCACCCAGTCCGCGCGCCCCTCAGCACCTTGCACCCGGAGGATGAATGTGGCGCACGAAGCTGACGAAAATAGCCCTGAACGGGTGATGCTCAAGATGCGAGATACGCCGTTCTCACACGGCCTGCGGCCGGGCGGTAGCTCCATAACTGCACGTCCGATCCATGTTTGTCCGTTACGGAGTTGACGGATCGTTGGCCAAGCAATCAGCCAATCAGCCCCTCCTCCCGGACGAATGTTCCTATCGTGCGGGCACGTCACGAGAATCGAGAACGGCATGTCGGTCATCCTCATCGCGGTCGGCCTCGCGGCCACCTTGTCCGGCTGCGCCGCGGCAGTCCTCCGACGGCCGCCTCCGGGCCGCCCCTTCACGTCTGCGACATCAGTGCCAGATCGCCCTCGGGAAGCCAGCTCCCGGCGGGTACCTCCAGCCCCCGTTCCGCCGCCGTCACCCCCGCCGCGACCCGCCGCAGCGCGTCCACCCCGGGGTGTTTCAGCCCCTTGCGCCACACCAGCGACACCGGTGACAGCGGTACGGGGTCGACCAGCGGCCGTACGACCATCCCCGGCACCTCGATGAACTCGGTGCTCGCCAGCACCGACCAGCCCTGCTTCCGCACCACCCGGACGAACTCCTCCTCCCCCACGATCTCCGGGAACGGAGCCACCAGTTCGATTCCCCGCCCCGCGAAGAGCCGCTCCGCGAGGTCGGTCCACTCCGCCGTGGCCGGGTTGCCCGCCGCCGCGTACAGCCGCTCCCCCGTCAGCGCCCCCATCGGGACCCGGTCGAGCGAGGCCAGCGGATGGTCGTCGCGCAGCAGGACGGTCAGCCGTTCGAAGCAGACCGGCTGATGCGCCAGCCCCGCCCGTACCGCCGGATCCAGCCCCGCGACCCGGCCGAAGGAGACATCGAGCCGCCCGGCCAGGATCTCCGCCGCCGCCCCCGTCAGCCCGCTCAGATAGCGCGCCACGAACTCCACTCCCGGCGCCTCGTCGCGGGCCAGCCCGAGCAGTCGGTGACCCGTCCCGATCGGGACACTGACGTCGACCAGCAGCGGGCGCGTCTGCACCGCCCAGGCGGCGCGGAGGTCGTCGTGGGCGGCGATCACCCGGCGGGCGTGCGGCAGCAGCCGTTCGCCGTCGGGTGTGAGGGAGACCTGGCGAGTGGTCCGTACGAACAGCTCCGCACCGAGTTCGCGCTCCAGCCGGCGGATGTCGCGGCTGAGCGCCTGCTGGGCCAGGTAGAGCCGGGCGGCGGCACGGGTGAAGTGCAGCTCCTCGGCGACGGCGACGAAGGCGCGCAGCAGCCGCGGCTCGATATCGGAGGAGGTCACGGGCCCGAATTTACAACACAGGTGCGTGAATGGGTGCGGAGCAGGTGTTGGACCGCACGGGCCGGCCACCGCGAGGGTTGAGCCATGCCGTACGACACTCCCACCACGCCCCTGCATGCCGTCTCCGGAGACATGCTGGTGATCGCCCCGCGGACCGGCGCTCCCGTCCGCCGCACCTCCACCAACCCGTACCGCCGGCTGCTGGCCACCCCCGGCGCCCGCGCCTTCACGGCGGGCAATCTGATCGCCCGGCTGCCGATGGGCATGTTCAGCGTCAGCGCGGTCATCATGATCGCCGGGTCGCGCGGTTCGTACGCCCTGGCCGGGGCGGTCACCGCGACCGGGCTCGCCGCGACCGCCCTGGTCGCGCCCTGGACGGCCCGGCTCGTCGACCGGTACGGCCAGGCCCGGATCGCCGTGCCCGCCACCGCGATCGCCGTGCTCGGCTCGCTCGCGCTGCTGCTCTGTGTGCACTACGACGCCCCTGACTGGACGCTCTTCGCCGCCTACACCGCGACCGCCACCACCCCCAACACCGGTGGCATGTCCCGTGCCCGGTGGGCCCATCTGCACCGCGGCGACCCGGCCGCCCTGCACACCGCGAACTCCTTCGAACAGGCCGCGGACGAGCTGTGCTTCATGCTCGGCCCCGCCCTCGCCGCGTTCCTGTGCGCGGCGCTCTTCCCGGAGGCCGGGACACTCATCGGTGCGGTGCTGCTGATGACGGGCGTGCTGGTCTTCGCCGCTCAGCGCGCCACCGAACCCCCGGTGGCGCCCGGCACACGGGCGGGCTCCCCGCTGCGCACCCGGGGCATGCCCGCACTGCTCGCCGCCTTCCTCGCCACCGGCGCGGTCTTCGGCGCCATGGAGGTGGTCACGATCGCGCACGCCGGAGGCGCGATCCTGGCGCTCCAGGCGGGCGGCTCGTGCGTGGCGGGACTGCTGTACGGGTCGCTGCGCCCGGCCGTGGACGTCCGGCGGCGGCTCCTGTGGTGCCTGGCGGGGATGACGGCGCTGATGTCCCTGCCGCTGCTCGCCGCCTCGTCGACCGATTCGCTCCTCGCGCTGGCCGGCAGTCTGCTGCTGGCCGGCGCGGCGACGGCGCCGACGATGGTCACCGGGATGACGCTGGTGCAGCGGCTGACCCCCGAGAGTCGGTTGAACGAGGGCATGACGCTCTCCGTCACCGCGCTGCTGGGCGGAATAGCGGCCGGTTCGGCGACCGGCGGCTGGATGGTGGAGCACGCCGGGACGGTCACGGCGTACGTGGTGCCGGGGTGCGCGGCGGTGCTGGCGCTCGCGGTGGCGGCGGCCGGGATCCGCGTGCGCGGCAACGGCGCGTGACCCCGCACCGGCGCGAGGACGCCGTACCCGCACAAGAACGAGGACCCCGCTGCCGGCGGGCAACGGGGTCCTCGTTCACATGGGAATTGTGGAGATGGCGGGAATCGAACCCGCGTCCAACGGTGCAGAATCAGGGCTTCTCCGAGCGCAGTTCGCTGCGATTTTCTCGGCCCCGGAGATCTCGCGAACAAGTCTCCGACGGGCTCAGTCACTGTTTGATTTCCCACCGAACCCCGTGACCGGGCTCAGTGGTTTAGTCCCCTAGATTATGCCAGGGTCCGGGTCGGGAACACCCCCGGGCTGACACCCATTAAGGGTCCCTCACTCACTGCTTATTAGGCAGCGAGGGCGAAGGACTGGGAATCGCTCTTGGAATTGGCGATTATTGGTTGCGACATATGGTTTACGAGATCATTGCCGCTTCCTCGGCTCGCTTCCCCTGCTTCGACATCCGCTGTCGAAACCGATCATCCCCATGTTGATTTTTCAAAGGCGCACCCGCTGTGCGGTGCAGTCCCATCCTACGTGACCGACGTGCGACGGTGCCAGCCTATTCCCGGCGGGCCCCGCTCAGGCGCTCCGCTGCCGCCGCCGGGCCGCCGAGATCGCGCGGTTCGTCTCGCGCAGGTCCTGCTTCTCGCGCAGCGTCTGCCGCTTGTCGAACTCCTTCTTGCCCTTGGCGAGCGCGATCTCGACCTTGACCCGGCCCTCCTTGAAGTACAGCGCGAGCGGCACGATCGTGTGCCCCGTCTCCTGCGACTTCGACTCCAGCTTGTCGATCTCGGCCCGGTGCATCAGCAGCTTGCGCTTGCGCTTGGCGGAGTGGTTGGTCCAGGTCCCCTGCACGTACTCGGGGACGTGCACGTTGTGCAGCCACGCCTCGTTCCCGTCGATCTGGACGAAGCCGTCCACCAGCGAGGCCCGGCCCAGCCGCAGCGACTTGACCTCGGTGCCCATCAGTACGAGACCGCACTCGTAGGTGTCGAGGATGTGGTAGTCGTGCCGCGCCTTCTTGTTCTGCGCGATGAGCTTGCGCCCTGTGTCCTTTTCCTTAGCCATAGTGCGACCATTTTCGCACTACGACCCACCCCCGAGGCCACTCAATACTGTCTGGGCCCGCTGGAGGGCCCGGGAGGTGACCACGAGGTCCGGGGTGATGCCGCGGCCGTCGACGCTGCGGCCCGCCGGGGTGCGGTAGTGGCCGACGGTCAGCTCGGCCACCGAGCCGCCCGGGAGCCTGCTGGGCATCTGCACGGACCCCTTGCCGAAGGTGCGCGAGCCGACGGTGACGGCACGGCCCCGGTCCTGGAGGGCTCCGGTCAGCAGCTCGGCCGCACTCATGGTGCCGCCGTCGACGAGGACGACGACCGGGCGGTCCGTGTCACCGCCCGGCGTGGCGTAGAGGGCGCGCTGCACGCCGTGCACGTCGTACGTGGCGACCAGTCCGCCGTCGAGGAATCCGGAGGCGGCGACCACCGCCTCGGTGACCAGCCCCCCGGAATTGCTCCGGAGATCGAGCAGCACCCCGGCACCCGCCGGTGCGTCCAGGACCGCGTCGCGGATCCTGGCGCCCGAGCCCTTGGTGAACGCGTCGACCTTGATCAGTACAGCTGCGGGGGAATCGGAACGGTCCGGTCCGAGCTGCTTCGCCCCGAGCCTGCGGACCGTGACGGCCTCGGTGGTGAGCCGGGCCCGGGTCAGCGTCAGCGTCCTGGCCGGGCCGGTGACGTCGCGCTGTACTCCCAGCACGACGGTGGTGCCGACGGCAGCGCTCGTACGGTCCCCGCGCAGCAGGGCGACCACCTCGGAGACGGGGCGCCGGTCGACCCGGCGGCCGTCGACCGTACGGAGCAGATCGCCGGGCTCGATGCCGGCCAGGTCGGCGGGGCCGCCGGGCTGGACCCGGGCCACCGCGACCAGCCCGGCGGCGGATCGCTTCGCGGCCAGGCCGACGCCCGTGTAGGAGCCGTCGAGGGCCTGCTCGAACTCCTCGTACTCCCGCTCGTCGTACACCGCGCCCCAGCGGTCCCCGCTGCGGCTGACGACTTCCTCGGCCGCCTCCGTACTCGACTTGCCGTCGGCCACCGCCTCGGCCGCTGCGGCGGCGACCTCGTCGCGGTCGACGGTGGAGGCGACGGAACGCGACTTCATCGCCGCGGTCCTCTCGTCACCCTGCGGCAGCGACCCGGTGGCTGCCGCCGTGGCGAGGACGCTCGCGAAGACCAATGTCAGGGCCGCCCCGCGGCCGAAGCCGCGGGGCCGGAGACGCTGCGTAGGGCCCGACATGGCGACGAGTCTAGGACAACGCCCCGAGGGCGCACGGCCGGTTGACCGCACGCCCCACGGGGCGCATGTCACACCTTGAGGTACTTGCGAAGCGCGAAGAGCGCGGCAACGGCGGGCATCAGCAGACCGATCGCGAGGACCAGCGGCAGCTTGGTGAAGACCGCGTCCCAGCCGATGAAGTCGATCAGGTTGAGCTTCGACTGGAGAGCCAGTCCGCCGTCGATCAGGAAGTACCGTCCGGCCAGCAGCATGACGCAAGCGAGCACGCCACCGATGAGACCGGCGAACGCGGCCTCCATGATGAACGGCATCTGGATGTAGAAGCCCGAGGCGCCGACGAGCCGCATGATGCCCGTCTCGCGGCGCCGGCTGAACGCCGAGACGCGGACGGTGTTCACGATCAGCATCAGCGCAATGACCAGCATCAGCGCCATCACGAAGAGCGCGGCCACATTCATGCCGTTCATCAGACCGAAGAGGTTGTCCAGGATCCCTCTCTGGTCCTGGACGGACTGCACCCCGTCACGTCCGGCGAAGGCGGTGGCGACGACCTTGTACTTCTGCGGGTCGTGGAGCTTGACCCGGAACGACTCCTGCATCTGGTCCCGCGTGATGTTGCCGGCCATCGGCGAATCGCCGAACTGCTCCTGGTAGTGGTTGAACGCCTCGTCGGCCGACTCGTGGGTGACCTTCTCGACGGCCTTCATCTTCCCGAGGTCGGCCTCGATCGCCTTCTTCTGCTCATCGGTGACGGCGCCCTTGGCGCACTTCGGCACCGACTCCGCGTCGCTCTCGTTGCAGAGGAAGATCGAGACGTTGACCTTGTCGTACCAGTAGTCCTTCATCGTGCTGACCTGTTCGCGCATCAGCAGCGCGCCGCCGAACAGGGCGAGCGAGAGGGCGACGGAGACGACGACGGCGAAGGTCATCGTGAGGTTGCGACGGAGACCGACGCCGATCTCCGACAGGACGAACTGGGCGCGCATGGCGTCCTTTCAGTACTCGATGCTCAGCGGTTCCGGCGCGGCCGGTACCGCTCAGTGCTGATAGCCGTAGACGCCGCGGGCCTGGTCGCGTACAAGACGGCCCTGCTCCAGCTCGATGACGCGCTTGCGCATCTGGTCGACGATGTTCTGGTCGTGGGTCGCCATGATGACGGTGGTCCCGGTCCGGTTGATCCGGTCCAGGAGCTTCATGATGCCCACGGAGGTCTGCGGGTCGAGGTTGCCGGTCGGCTCGTCCGCGATCAGCAGCATGGGACGGTTCACGAACGCCCGCGCGATCGCCACGCGCTGCTGCTCACCACCGGAGAGCTCGCCGGGCATCCGGTCCTCCTTGCCGCCGAGCCCGACGAGGTCGAGGACCTGCGGAACCGCCTTGCGGATCTCGCCGCGCGGCTTGCCGATGACTTCCTGGGCGAACGCCACGTTCTCCGCAACGGTCTTGTTGGGGAGCAGGCGAAAGTCCTGGAAGACGGTGCCCAGCTGGCGGCGCATGTGCGGCACCTTCCAGTTGGACATGCGCGCGAGGTCCTTGCCGAGGACGTGGACCATGCCCTGACTGGCGCGCTCCTCACGGAGGATGAGTCGCATGAAGGTGGACTTGCCGGAGCCGGAGGAGCCCACCAGGAAGACGAACTCACCCTTCTCGATATCGAGAGACACATCCCGTAGAGCGGGACGGCTCTGCTTCGGGTAGGTCTTGGAGACGTTGTCGAATCGGATCACGGATGCACCACGGTCGGCCGGGAGTAGGTGTGCGTGACCATACGCGACCCGGGCTCAGCCGTGCAGGCGCGCGTCCCGTGATGGGCGATTTATGGCGGAACGGAACCGGGTGGGGGCGCAACCGGAACCGGAACGGAACGGGTGTTCTCCGGCGGGCCGCGCCGAATTCCGCGCGACCTGGCACAGTGGAGGGGGAACGGATGCGTTTCCAGGAGCGTTGTGCGGAGAGAAGGCGTATGCGGCTCCGCCGCGCGGGAGGAGGAAAGCGCATGACCTATGACCGACTGGTGTGCGCAAACTGCGCGGCGCCCGTCAACGAGGGCCGATGCCCCGTATGCCGGGCCAGCCGCGCACGGCTGCAGCAGCAGGATCAGGGACCGTTCGCGGGGCTGAGCCCGGCGATGCTGGTCGCCCTGCTGGTGGTGCTGGTGGGCGCGCTGGCGCTGCTGGCGCACCAGACCGTGTAGCTGCCCGTAGCCGCCCGTACGGCGGGAGTGAGAGTACGTGGAAGGGCCCGGGACGTATGTCCCGGGCCCTTCTGTGTACCTAGGTGTACCTGGCCACAGGCCTTAGGCGACCGTACGACCGTTCACCAGACGCGGCAGGATTCGGAAGCCGATGCCACCGGCGATCATCGTCGCGGCGCCGACCAGCAGGAACGTGGTCTCGGCCGCACCGGTCTCGGCGAGCTCGTCCTTGCCCTTGCCCTGCTCGACCGGCTGGTTGCCGACCGAGTCGGTGTCGGTGTTGTTTGCGCAGTGGGCGCCGTCGAGGTCGACGGTGCAGGTGTCGGTTTCGCCGGTGGAGCCGGAGGAGGCGTTACCGGTGGTGGAGCCGGTGTCGCCACCCTTCGGACCACCCTGGTCACCGGCACCACCCTGGTCACCGGCACCACCCTGGTCGCCCGCACCACCCTGGTCACCGGCACCACCCTGGTCGCCCGCACCACCCTGGTCACCGGCACCGCCCTGGTTGGTGGTCCCGCCCTGGTCACCGGCACCACCCTGGTTGGTGGTGCCGCCCTGGTTGGTGGTGCCGCCCTGGCTGGTGGTGCCGCCCTGGCTGGTGGTCCCGCCCTGGCTGGTGGTCCCGCCCTGGCTGGTGGTCCCGCCCTGGCTGGTGGTCCCGCCCTGGCTGGTGGTCCCGCCCTGGCTGGTGGTCCCGCCCTGGCTGGTGGTCCCGCCCTGGCTGGTGGTCCCGCCCTGGCTGGTGGTCCCGCCCTGGCTGGTGGTCCCGCCCTGGCTGGTGGTCCCGCCCTGGCTGGTGGTCCCGCCCTGGTTGGTGGTCCCGCCCTGGCTGGTGGTCCCGCCCTGGTCGACGCCACCAGGTTCCCCGCCGTTACCACCGTCGGCCTCGCCGGCGTTGCCGACCTGGGCGTTGACGGAGGCCTCACCGGCGTCCACGCCGATACCGATACCGATACCGACGGCCGACGCCGCACCGGCAGCGGTGAGCGAGGCGCCCGCGGCGATCACCGCACCCGCGGCTATCCGCGCGACGCGTACTCGCGTCTTCTTGGTCATCTGCTGCTACCCCCAGTAGCTGTTCTCGTCAGTGGAGCAGCCATATGCGGGCCCCGGCTCTGCGGGGTTTGCTCCGAACAGCGCCACGTGAAGCCGTGGTCACGCCGCCCGCCCCCGTTCACACCCGTCCCAGACATACGCATGCTGCCCTGGCACCCTGTCCACAGTTAAGGACTACGTCAAGGCCGATTCCGTGCAATGTGCACCGGTTTGGCGACAGTTGACCGTCATTCAGAATCACGACTGTGACCCACTCACCACGGCACCTGCGTAACTCGGAACCCAACTCCCTTTCGGCCGCCTCGTACCCGTCCCCGACAAAAACGGCGGTGCCGGAAACCCGTGGGGGTTCCGGCACCGCCGTAAAAAATCAGGAACAGCAACAGGCTGCTGGGCCCGGCTACTTCTCCCGCTGCTTGCGCCAGCGGATGCCCGCCTCCAGGAAGCCGTCGATCTCACCGTTGAAGACCGCTTCCGGGTTGCCGATCTCGAACTCCGTACGCAGGTCCTTGACCATCTGGTACGGGTGCAGGACGTACGAACGCATCTGGTTGCCCCAGGAGTTGCCGCCGTCGCCCTTGAGCGCGTCCATCTTGGCCTGCTCCTCCTGGCGGCGGCGCTCAAGGAGCTTCGCCTGGAGGACGTTCATCGCGGACGCCTTGTTCTGGATCTGCGAACGCTCGTTCTGGCAGGAGACGACGATGCCGGTCGGCAGGTGGGTCAGGCGCACCGCGGAGTCGGTCGTGTTGACGCCCTGGCCACCGGGACCGGAGGAGCGGTACACGTCGACGCGGAGCTCGGACTCGTCGATCTCGATGTGGTCGGTCTGCTCGACGACCGGCAGCACCTCGACGCCCGCGAAGGACGTCTGGCGGCGGCCCTGGTTGTCGAAGGGCGAGATGCGCACGAGCCGGTGGGTGCCCTGCTCGACGGAGAGCGTGCCGTAGGCGTACGGGACCTGGACGGCGAAGGTGGTCGACTTGATGCCGGCCTCTTCCGCGTACGACGTCTCGTAGACCTCGGTCTTGTACCCGTGCCGCTCGGCCCAGCGGATGTACATGCGCTGGAGCTTCTCGGCGAAGTCGGCGGCGTCGACGCCACCGGCCTCGGCACGGATGTTGACCAGCGCCTCGCGGGAGTCGTACTCGCCGGAGAGGAGGGTACGGACCTCCATCTCGTCGAGCGCCTTCTTGACGGACTCCAGCTCCCTCTCGGCCTCGGCGAGGGTGTCGGCGTCGCCCTCGTCCTCGGCGAGCTCGAAGAGAACCTCAAGATCGTCGATACGGCCGCGGAGGGCCTCGGTCTTGCGGACCTCGGCCTGGAGGTGCGAAAGCTTGCTGGTGATCTTCTGCGCCGCCTCCGGGTCGTCCCAGAGGGACGGCGCCGCCGCCTGCTCCTCGAGCGCGGCGATGTCCGCCCTCAGCGCTTCGAGGTCCAGGACGGCCTCGATCGACCCCATGGTCGAGGAGAGGGACTTCAGCTCTTCGGAAATATCGACGACTGCCACGGGTCCAGCGTAACGGCTGTCGGCTCGGACGATCCCCGGGCCGCCCTTTCCGCGGGGATCCGTGCGGTCGCGGCGCGGTTACGGACCCGCCGGCACCGAGTTCTTCGTGTCCTGCGGGGTCGCGTCCGCGTCGTTGCCACCGAAGGCCAGCCAGCCGCCCACGCCCAGAGCCGCGCACAGCACGAGTGCCACCGCGCCCAGCGTGATGCGGCGCTTGCGGATGGCCGCCGACTTGTTCCGCGCCGAGCCCGGACGGGGCTGGCCCGGAGCGCGGGGGGCCCGGGCGGTGCCCCGGGGGCCGCCGGAGAGCTCGTCGGGGGCCGGGACGCGCATGCTGGTGTGGGTGTCCCGGTTGGAGTCCGGGGCGGCGCCGGGGACCAGCGGGACCGCGCCACGACGGCGAGGTTCGTCGGGGGCCGGGGTGTACTGCTGCTCGTCGTAGGGCTGCGGTTCCGGTTCGGCGCCCGGCTCGTCGACGTCCAGGGGCGGGATGCCGGCCAGGTGCGGGAGCTGCTCGCGCAGACGCGCAGCGAGCTCGGAGGCGCGCAGCCGGGAGGCCGGGGCCTTGGCCAGACACTGCACCAGAAGCTGCCAGAGCTCCTCGGGGATGCCGGGCAGCGGGACCACCGTCTCCGTGACGTGGCGGCGCAGCACCGCGCCGGGGTGGCCGCCGCCGAAGGGCGTGAAGCCCGCGAGGAGCTCGTACAGCACCGTCGCGAGGGCGTAGATGTCGACGGCGGCGCGCGGCGGGAGGCCCTCGACGATCTCGGGGGCCAGATAGTCCGGCGTACCGATGATCTTCGTGGCCTTGGTACGGCGCGGGGTGTCGATCAGCTTGGCCACGCCGAAGTCGGTGAGCAGCGCGGGGTGCGAGCCGCCGGGGCCGAGCGGTCCCTCCATGTCGAGCAGGATGTTCTCCGGCTTGACGTCGCGGTGGACCACTCCGGCGGCGTGCGCGGCCGCGAGGCCGTCGGCGACGTCCGCGATGATCGCGACCGCTGCCTCGGGGGCGAGGCGGCGCTCGCGGTCGAGGCGGGTGCGCAGATCCGTACCGCGTACCAGGTTCATGACCAGCGCCAGGTCGTTGCCGTCCACGACGAGGTCGTGGACGCCGACGATGTGCGGGTGGTCGAGCCCCAGCAGCGCGGTGCGCTCCTGGACGAAGCGTCCGACCAGCTCCTGATCGGACGCGAGGTCCTCGCGGAGCAGCTTGATGGCGACGGGGCCCTCAGGACCCTCGCCGAGCCACACCGTGCCGGCGCTGCCGCGCCCCAGGATCTGGTGGGCGGTGTACCGGCTGCCGATATTCCGTGCCAAGACTGCTCCCTCAGCGGCTGGCGTTGGACCCCCGGTCGACAAAGTTACGCGGCGATCGGGGTGTTACGTGCCCTGGATGGCGCCAACCTTCACTTCTGCGGGCGAAATCGCTCCGCAGAAGTCGACAAAGCTACGAAGTTGGTGATGCGGGCCCTGTCAGCCGCCACTGCTGCTGCCCAGTTTCGAGAGCCAGTCGGTGACGGAGGAGACCGCGTCGCCAATCGCCTGCCAGTAGCTCTGCCCCTGCCCGATCCAGTCCTGCAGCGGCGTCAGTTCCCAGATCAGCCAGCCCGCGATGAAGAGCAGCACCACCGTGAAGAGGCAGCCCTTGAGACAGCCGAGACCCGGGATCTTCATCGGGTTGGCGCTGCGCTGCCTCGGCTCGCGGGGCTGGCGCGGGGCGGGCTGCTGGGGCGCCGGCTGCTGCGGAGGTGCGTACTGCTGCTGGGGGGGTTGCGGTTGCTGGCGGCGCTGGGGGTACTGCTGGCGCTGCGGCGGCTGCGGGTACTGCTGGTGCTGCGGCTGCTGCGGGTACTGCTGGTGCTGCGGCGACTGCTGGCGGTGCTGCGGAGCCTGCTGCGGCTGCTGGCGCTGCGGCCGACGGCGCAGCGGATCCTGGCTCGGGTCGAGGTACTGGACCTGCGTCTGCTCGTTGCGGTCGCGGGCCGCCTGCAGCTGGGACTGCCACGGGTGCGGGCCGTCGGGCTGCGGCGGGCCGTCGGGGCGCTGCGGTACGGGCGGCATGACCGCGGTCGGGTCGGCGTGCCCGCCCTGACCCTGCCCCGGTCCGTACCCCAGGCCGGGTGAGTGCTGCATGACGCTGGTCGCCGCGTTCGGGTCGTACGCACCCGCATTGCTCGGCAGTACCTGCGTCGGGTCGGCCGCACCGGGGGTCTCCGGAACGGCTGCGGGCGCCGGGTCGGGCGCGAGCAGTGCGCCCACGCCGTCGGCGGCCGCGATCTGCGCCGAGGTGGCGTGCACACCGATGCCGGCCGCGACGGTACGCAGGCCGCGGGCCAGGCTCTCCGCGCTGGGCCGTCGGTCCGGGTCCTTGCTCAGGCAGCGCTCTATGACCGTCCAGAGCGGCGCCGGGACGGTGGTGGGGCGGCGGGGCTCCTCACTGAGGTGCCGGTGCAGGACCTCGAGAGCCGTGCCGCCGGAGAACGGCGGGCGGCCGGTGACCAGCTCGTACAGCAGGATGCCCGCGCCGTAGATGTCGACGGCGGAGGTCTGCGGGCGGCCCTCGGCGGACTCCGGCGCCACATAGGCGGGCGTGCCGACGAACTCATGGGTCCGGGTCAGGCCCGGGGAATCGGCGAGCCGCGCGATGCCGAAATCGGTCAGCATCGGATGCATCTGGCCGTCCCGCTCGGACAGCAGGACATTCGCCGGCTTCAGATCGCGGTGGACGACACCGTCGGCGTGGCTGGCAGCGAGCGCGTCCGCGATCTGGGCGGTGAGGAGCGAGGCGGCGACCGGGGTGAGCGGGCCGTTCTCGCGGAGGTAGCGGTGCAGGTCGGGGCCGTCGACCAGATCCATCACGAGGGCAAGGAGATCGCCCTCGACGACCAGGTCGCGGGTGCGCACGATGTTCTCGTGGGTGAGCCGCAGCAGCACGGACCGCTCGCGCAGGAACCGCATCACCACGTCCGCGTCGTTGGCGAGCTCCTCCTTGAGAACCTTGATTGCCACGGTCTCGCCGGGCTGGCCGGCGACGGCCGCCTCGGTGCCTGCGGTCTCCCGCTGGCGGGCACGCCAGACGGTGCCCGTCGCGCCGCGTCCCAGCGGCTCTTCGAGCAGGTACTTGCTGCCTACCGGCCGCACGTCATGCGCTCCCTGCTGATCGTGGTGCTTACGGCCTCCCGGAGCCCGCCCCGGGAGTTTCCGGCCCACTCTAATGCCGCTCCGAGGGCTTCGAACGGGTCACCGGTCGGTCACCTTCCTGTCGTGGACGAGGTGTGAGCCATCGTGTCCGGAAGAAGACGCCCACACCGGACAGATGGTTGCCGCACACACGTGCGCCTGGCCGGAATCCCGGCGGTTGCCCGGATTCTGCGCGCGGCTCCGGGTACCGCCCCAAGCAGGCACTTTTGGGTCCACAGCCGACTTTTCATGATCACTTCGAGGTGGCCCCCGGGCGCGTTGTCAGCGGCAGGTGCGAGGATGCCTCCAGCACGGAACTGTGGGGTCGGAGCCTCGCGGTACGTGACGACCTGTACCGGACGACGCGTCCGTGCCGGGTGGGGGGAATCACAGGGCGTTTCCCCTGCCGGGCACCCCGCGCAGAAGGGACCGCTGACGGCGATGCAGATCCGGCTGACCGTCCTCGCGCCGCGCAGCGGCCAGACCCCGGCGCGCGCCTGCGACGTGCTCGTCACCGCCCCCGCGGGGACGGCACTCGCCGCCGTGGCCTCCAACCTGGCCGCCGCCGTCTCCGGGCCCGACGGCTCGCTCGGCAGCGGAGCGGTGGTGCTGTTCGCCGGCCGCGACCGGCTCGACGCGCAGCGGTGCGCGCTCGGCGAGCCGCCTCTGGTCGACGGCGCGGTGCTTTCGCTCCAGGTCCCCGGGGAGGACGAGACGGCGGCCGACGCCGTTCCGGCGCAGTTGCACGTGGTCGCGGGGCCCGATGCGGGCGGCGTCCATCTGCTGCACGGCGGACAGATACTGATCGGCCGGTCCGCCGACGCGGACGTCCCGCTCGACGACCCCGATGTGTCCCGGCTGCACTGCGCGGTGACGGTCTCCGAGAACGGCGCGGTCTCGGTCGCCGACCTGGGCTCCACGAACGGCACCTCGCTGGACGGTACGGAGGTCCACGACCGCCCGGTCCGGCTGAGGCCGGACGCGCTGCTGCGGCTCGGCGAATCGACGCTCCGGCTGACGTCGGGCTCGCCCACGCCGTCGCTGGCGACTGCGCCGGACGGCGAGGGGCATCTGCGGGTCGCAAGGGCGGCGGGCGGGAACCTCTCGGAGGAACCGGCCGGGTACGCCACCGGTCATGCGTACAGCGCGGGCGACGCACCCGTGGCGTACGCGGGCGGCGCACCGGCCGGGTCCGACGACGGGGGCGTACGGGGCACCGCCAGACGGGCGTCCGGCCGATTCCCGGACGACGAGACACCCCGGCGCGGCGGGATAGGGGCCTGGGCGCGCAGGCTGGCGGGTAACAAGGGCGAGCCGCGGCACGAGGCGGCGCCCGACGAGGCGGGGGCGGTGGGCCTGCCGGGCCCGCTCGCGTCCGTACCGCGCCCACGCTCGTCCTCGGCGGGGACATGGCCCGACCCGGCGGCGGTGCTGCTGACCGCGCTCGGGCCCGGACCCCGGCTGTGGGAGCGCCACGCCGAGCACTCCGAGGCGCTCGTGGTCCGGCTCGGCACCACGGACCGGGCGGAGCTGCCCGCAGTGCCGGTGACCGTGGGACTTCGGGAGGCCGGTTCGCTGGGGCTCGCCGGTCCGCGGGAGCGGCTGGCCGGGCTCGCTCGCTCGACGGTGGCGCAGCTCGCCGCGCTGCACTCCCCGGCCGACCTGGAGATCGTGCTCATCAGCACGGACCGCGCCCGCAGCGCCGACGAGCGCAGGCGCGAGTGGGCGTGGCTCGGCTGGCTGCCCCATCTGCGGCCGATGCACGGGCAGGACTGCCGGTTGCTGCTCGCGTACGACCGTGAGCAGGCGACGGCGCGCACGACGGAGCTGGTGCGCCGACTGGACGACGGGCCGCTCGGCACCGGCTGGGCCAGCGTCGACCGGAGCACGGTCGCCGAGACCGCCCGGCGGTACGAGGGGCCGTTCACCGTGGTGATCGTCGACGGCGACCCCGGATCCGCGGTGCTGCGCGAGACCACGGCACGGCTGGCCGCCGCGGGTGCGGCAGCCGGGATCCATCTGATCTGTCTGGCCGAGACGCCGGCCGCGTCGCCCACCTCGCCTGTCGCGGCGACCTACGAGGCGGCCTGCCATGCGTCGATCGCGTTCCGTGAGTGCGGAGCGGTGGCGATGCTGAGCGGCGACGTGGCAACGGCACTGCGGCTGCTGCGCACGGCGGGCGGACAGGCCGCGGGCCACGGCACGGTGGCCGCGGTGGACGCGGTGTCGACGGCGTGGGCGGAGCGGTTCGGGCGGGCGCTGGCACCCCTGCGTACGGAGGGTCCGGCGACGGCGCCCGGCCGACCGCCGGCAGCCGCCCTCCCCCGGTCCGCCCGTCTGCTGGACGAACTGGGCCTGGCCAGAGCCACCCCGGCCTCCCTGATGGCCCGCTGGGCCTCGACCTCCGAGACCCAGCCGGGGGCGACGGTGCGTGGGGCGGGGAGCTGGAGCGGCGGTGCCGGCGTGACCGTTTCCGGCGGTGCCGGCGATCCGGAGGCGGCAGCCGTGGACGCCCACGGTTCAGGCCGTACGACATATCCGGGGACGGACAGCCCCGGCTCAGGCCGCACCCCCTACCCGGGCACGGACACACCCGGCGGCTCAGGACGTACGCCCTACCCGGGCAACGACAGCCGCGGTTCCGGCCGCACCCCGTACCCGGACACCGACTCGTCCGGCTCGGGCCGCGCCCACCACCCCGCCGCGCCCGCACCCCGCGTCGGTGCGCAGCGTTACGGCAGCGCGTCCGGCGGCTTCGCCGGCTCCCGTGCCGTTCCCGGGGCGGAGCATGCAACGGCCACCGGCAGGCCCACGGCAGCCACCGCCGCGCCCGTCGCCGCAACCTCGCCCCCTCCCGCCTCCGCCGTCGCCTTCGCCGGGCGGCCCGTCGTCGTTCTCGGTGCCGGGCCCCGGGGCGCGGTCAGTGTCGATCTGGCCGACGAAGGGCCCCACCTCCTCATCGAGGGCCCGGCCGGCAGTGGACGTACAGAGTTGCTGCGAGCCGTCGCCGCCTCGCTGGCCGCTGCTGCGCGGCCCGACCGGCTCGGCATCCTGCTGGTCGACGGAGCCGGCGGTGAACGCGGCGACAGCCTGCACCCCTGCGCGGAACTCCCGCATGCGTTCACCCATTTGGTCGCCTCCGATCCGGTCAGAATGCGCGAGTTCGCCCAGGCCCTGGGCGGCGAGCTGAAGCGGCGGGCCGAGCTGCTCGGGCGGCTCGACTTCAACGACTGGCATGCCCGTCACGACGTGGCGCAGCAGACGGTCGGCCGACGCGCCCCCAGCGCCGCCGAGCGGCGCGGTGACCTGGACCCGGCGATGAGCGGCACGCTCCGGCTGCGGCCCGCCGCCGCGCTGCCCGCGGATCCCGGTCCGTCACCGCTGCCCCGGCTCGTCGTGCTGGTCGACGACTTCGACGCCCTGGTCGCCCCCGCGCTCGGCAGCCCGGGACGGCCCGCCGCCGGTTCGGTCGTACGGGCGCTGGAGTCCGTCGCCAGGGACGGTGGCCGGCTGGGCGTGCATCTGGTCGCGACGTCCGCCCGCGCCGACCGCACGGAGGACACGGAGCTTGCCCGTGGGGCGCGGCTGCGCGCGGTGCTCGACGCACCCGTCGTCACACCCTCGCCGGAGGATCCGGCACCCGGCCGCGGTCGGCTGGGGCATCCGGACGGGCGGGTGACGCCGTTCCAGGGCGGCCGTGTCACGGGCCGCATTCCGCGCACCGCGACCCTGCGGCCCACCGTCGTCCCACTGGAGTGGGAGCGGATGGGCGATCCGCCGACCCGGCGCCCGGTCCGGGAACTGGGCAACGGACCGACGGACCTGGCGCTGCTGGCCAGCGCGCTGGAGCGGGCCGCCCGTTCGGTGAACGCCGAGCGAATAGCTCCGCTCGCGCCCTACCACTCCTGAGGCGTCCTCACCCCCGGTCGCCGGTGCGTCCTCGATCTCCCCCATGGCCTCAAGGGCAGGGGAGGTACCGCCTCGACAGGCTCCATCCGCAAACCCGTCCGGAGACCCGGAGAAGACTGACTTCACGTCACGAGCCCATCACGATCGATCAGTTGGGGCTGAGAGCGGTATTGCGGCGTCCGTGCACCGGGCGTAGGACTGGTGCGCACAGGACGACCTGATGGACGAGCGGCACCGCCGACCCACCGGCGGTCCCACCCGTCCGTTCACGCGCACAGGAGAGACGGGGCAGCGATGCGCACAACGCTTGGGATTCGCAGGGCCGCGATGGTGTTCACCGCCGTCGGCGCACTGGCCCTCACCGGCTGCGGCGACGACGGCAGCGGAAAGGGAAAGGCGGGCGGAGGGTCCGGCAGTGACGAGCCGAGCGCCTCGGCCGTCGCACTGCCCAAGCTGGACGGCGAGAAGATCTCGGTCGCGGCCGTCTGGACCGGGCCCGAGCAGGCCAACTTCATCAAGGTCCTCAAGGAGTTCGAGAAGCGCACGGGCGCCACGGTCACCTTCGTCCCGGCGCAGGACCCGATCGTCAACTTCCTCGGTACGAAGATCGCGGGCGGCCAGCCGCCGGACGTCGCGATGATCCCGCAGGTGGGTGCGATCAAGCAGGCTGTGGAGAAGAAGTGGGCCAAGCCGGTCGGCGCCGACGCGAAGGCGCAGCTGGCGAAGAACTACGCGAAGGTCTGGCAGGACCTCGGCGCGGTGGACGGCACCCAGTACGGCGTCTACTTCAAGGCCGCCAACAAGTCCCTGATCTGGTACAACGCCAAGGCGTTCGAGAACGCGGGAGCGAGTGAGCCGAAGACCTGGAAGGACTTCATGGCGACGGCCGAGACGGTCTCCGCCTCGGGTGTCACCCCGGTCTCGGTCGGCGGTGCGGACGGCTGGACGCTCACCGACTGGTTCGAGAACGTCTATCTCTCCCAGGCGGGCCCGGAGAAGTACGACCAGCTGGCTCAGCACAAGATCAAGTGGACTGACCCGTCCGTCAAGGACGCACTGACGACACTCGCCGAACTCTTCGGCAAGCCGTCCCTGATCGCGGGCGGCGCCGACGGTGCCCTGCAGACGGAGTTCCCGGCCTCGGTCACCCAGACCTTCACCGGCGGTGACCAGCCGAAGGGCGCCATGGTCTTCGAGGGCGACTTCGTCGGCGTCAACATCGCGCAGACCAAGGCGAAGATCGGTACGGACGCCAAGGTGTTCCCCTTCCCGGCGGTCGGCGCCGAGTCGCCCGTGGTGACGGGTGGCGACGCGGCGGTGGCGCTGAAGGACAGCAAGGGTGCCCAGGCCCTGCTGACCTGGCTGGCCTCGGCCGATGCCGCGAAGATCTGGGCCGAGCAGGGCGGGTTCATCTCGCCGAACAAGTCCCTGGACGCCGCCGCGTATCCGAACGAGGTGCAGCGCACCATGGCGAAGGCGCTGATCGCGGCCGGTGACGCCGTCCGGTTCGACATGTCCGACCAGGCCCCGCAGTCGTTCGGCGGGACGCCCGGGAAGGGCGAGTGGAAGACGCTCCAGGACTTCCTGAAGAACCCGAAGGACATCGCGGGGACCCAGGCGAAACTGGAGTCCGACGCGGCCAAGGCGTACAAGAGCTGACGGGATGACAACAGCGACAGCGGGGGGCGCCGACGCGGTGCCCCCCGCCGACAAGCGTCCCCCCGGGCGCTCCGAGCGCCCTGATCCCACAAGCCCGAGCCGGAGCGTGACCGGCACCCGGAAGATCATCGCAACGCTCTTCCTGCTGCCCGCGCTGGTGCTGCTCGGTGCGCTCGTGGTCTATCCGATCGTGTACTCCGTCTACCGGTCGTTCTTCGACCAGGCGGGTACGGGCTTCGCCGGCCTCGACAACTACAAGGCGCTGTTCACGGACGACACCATCCGCACAGCGGTCAAGAACAACGCGATCTGGGTCGTCTTCGCGCCGACGATCTCCACCGCGCTGGGGCTGATCTTCGCGGTGCTGACCGAGCGGATCCGCTGGGGCACGGCATTCAAGCTGATCGTCTTCATGCCGATGGCGATCTCGATGCTGGCGGCGGGCATCATCTTCCGGCTGGTGTACGACCAGGCGCCGGAGCGAGGGGTCGCCAACGCCGTCTGGGTGGGCGTGCACGACACGTTCGTGGAGTCGGCCGGCTATCCGAAGGCGCATCCGCTGCCGGTCCATCCGCTGAAGGCGGGCGGCGGCGGGTCGTTCGTCACGAAGGCGCCGGTACGGGCCGGTGTACCCGTGCGATTGCCGCTGGTCGGTGTGGCGCCCGCGAAGATGCCGACGGACGCGGAGCCGGCGAAGGCAGCCCCGACGGAGTCCGGGAAGGTCACCGGCACCGCGTGGCTGGACTTCACCAAGGGCGGCGGCGGGAAGCCCAATGTCGTCGACGCCAAGGAACTCGGCCTCAAGGGGCTGAAGGTCGAGGCGGTCAAGGACGGCAAGGTGGTCGGCTCGGCGACTGCGGCCGCGGACGGTACGTTCACCCTGCCCGCCTCCGCCGAAGGCGCCCTGCTCAGGCTTCCCGCTTCGAACTTCAGGGAGCCGTACAACGGGGTCGACTGGCTCGGCCCGTCCCTGGTGACGCCCGGGATCATCGGGAGCTACGTCTGGATGTGGGCGGGCTTCGCCATGGTGCTGATCGCGGCGGGCCTTGCGGGTCTGCCGCGTGAACTCCTCGAAGCGGCCCGGGTGGACGGGGCGAACGAGTGGCAGGTGTTCCGCCGGATCACCGTGCCGATGCTCGCGCCCGTCCTGGCGGTGGTGCTGGTCACCCTGATGATCAACGTGCTGAAGATCTTCGATCTGGTCTTCATCATCGCGCCGGGCTCCTCCCAGGACGACGCGAACGTCCTGGCGCTGCAGCTGTACCGGTCCTCGTTCGGCACGGACGCGGATCTCGGGATCGGCAGCGCCATCGCCGTACTCCTGCTGCTGCTGGTGATCCCGGTGATGATCTTCAACATTCGCCGGATCCGGAAGGAGGGGCGCGGATGACGACTCCGTCGACCACGGCCGCCTCCGGCCGGGGGTCCGGGGGTTGCCCCCCGGGAAAGCACAGCAACATTCGCCGGATCCGGAAGGAGGGGCGCGGATGACGACTCCGTCGACCACGGCCGCCTCCGGCCGGGGGTCCGGGGGTTGCCCCCCGGGAAAGCACAGCAACATTCGCCGGATACGGAAGGAGGGGCGCCGATGACCACCCCTACGGCGAAGGCGACGCAGTCCCTCGGCTCACGGATCGCGGCCCGCACCGGCGGCGGCGCGATGCGGGTCTTCCTCATCCTGGTGGGCCTGTTCTGGCTGATGCCGACCATCGGGCTGCTGCTCTCCTCGTTGCGCGGCGCCGACGACATCGCGGCGACCGGCTGGTGGAAGGTCTTCACCGCCCCGTCCGAGCTCACCTTCGACAACTACAGCCGGTTGCTGGACAATTCGACCATCACCCACTCCCTGCTGAGTACGGTCATGATCACGGTGCCCGCGACCGTCCTGGTCGTGGTGATCGGTTCACTGGCCGGGTACGCCTTCGCCTGGATGGACTTCCCCGGCCGCGACTGGTGGTTCCTGCTGGTTGTCGGGTTGCTGGTGGTCCCCGTGCAGGTCGCCCTCGTCCCGGTCTCCAAGCTCTTCGGCGAAATCGGGATCTTCGAGACGACCTTCGGCGTGATTCTCTTCCACACCGCCTTCGGGTTGCCGTTCGCGATCTTCCTGCTGCGGAATTTCTTCGCGGAAATCCCGCGCGAACTCCTGGAGGCGGCACGGCTCGACGGGGCCGGCGAGATCCGGCTCTTCACCCGGGTCGTGATGCCACTGGGCGGTCCGGCGATCGCCTCGCTGGGCATCTTCCAGTTCCTCTGGGTGTGGAACGACATGCTGGTCGCCCTGATCTTCGCGGACTCCGACTCCCCGCCGATCACCGTGGCGCTGCAGCAGCAGGTGCGGCAGTTCGGCAACAACATCGATGTGCTGGCGCCCGGCGCCTTCGTCTCGATGGTGATTCCGCTCGCGGTGTTCTTCGCCTTCCAGCGCCAGTTCGTCTCCGGCGTGATGGCGGGCGCGGTCAAGTAACCGCACACCGAACCGACCGGAATCCACCAGATGTACGTCACCGTGGGGCGGGTCCCATTACCCATAACGGGACCCGCCCCACCTGGCAGTTCGCGCGAATGCCACGTTCGGCGTAACCCTCGCACCCCATCGGCCGTTTGCGGACCACCCGCCCGCGCCAGCGAACGACCCATGGATGTGTTGTGCCCCGGTTCAGTGTCATCGTGCCCGCGTACCAGGTTCAGGCGTATCTGGACGAGAGCCTGGACTCGGTGCTGACCCAGTCCTTCGAGGACTTCGAGATCATCGCGATCGACGACTGCTCCCCCGATTCCTGCGGCGCGATCATCGACGGGTTCGCCGCCCGCGACAGCCGGGTGCGGGCCCTGCACCTGCCGGAGAACGTGGGTCTTGGCCTCGCCCGCAACGCCGGGATCGCGGAGGCCACCGGCGACTATCTGATCTTCCTGGACAGCGACGACACCCTCGCCCCCGGCGCCCTGCGGGCCATCGCCGACCGGATCGGGGAGACCGGCGAACCGGACGTGCTGGTCTACGACTACGCCCGGACGTACTGGACCGGCGAGAGCGTACGCAACACGTTCGCCGAGCATCTCGCCGAGACCGCCCCTGCCACGTTCACGCTCGCCGACCGGCCCGGACTGCTGAAGGTCCTGATGGTCGTCTGGAACAAGGCGTACCGCCGCGCTTTCGTCGAGGCCGAGCGGTTCACCTTCCCGCCCGGCTACTACGAGGACGCCCCCTGGACCTACCCGGTGCTGATGGCCGCCGGTTCGATCGCGGTCCTCGACCAGGTGTGCGTCGGCTACCGGCAGCGGCGTCAGGGCAACATCCTCTCCACCACCAGCCGCAAACACTTCGACATCTTCGACCAGTACGACCGGGTCTTCGCGTTCATCGACGCCCGCCCCGCACTCGCCGCGTGGCGGCCGGTGATCTTCCGCAGGATGCTCGACCACTTCTCGACGCTGTTCACCACCCGCGGCAGGCTACCGCGCGGCAGCCGCACCGAGTTCTTCCGCCGGGCCCGCGCCCACTGCGCCCGCTACCGCATCCCCGGCGCCCCCGCCCCGTGCCGCGCCCGGCTGCGCCACGGACTGATCCGGGTCGGCGCCCATCGCACGTACCGTGCCCTGTGGTCCGCGAAGCTGCTGCGCGGGCGGCTGCGCCGGCTCACCGGGGCCGTGCGCCGGGTGACGCGGGCCGCCTCGCTCCAGGCCTATTACCGCATCCAGCTGCGACTGCCGGTCCGCGCGGACCGGGCGGTGTTCGCCGCGTACTGGCACCGCGGCTACGCCTGCAACCCGGCGGCGATCGAGGCGAAGGCCCGCGAACTGGTGCCCGGGCTGCACACGTCCTGGATCTGCCGCCCCGAGGACGCGCACACCGTCCCCACCGGGACCCGTCCGCTCGCCCCGGGGACGTACCGCTACTGGCAGGCTCTCGCCCGCTCCAAGTACCTGGTGAACAACGTCAACTTCGACCGGCGGCTGGTGAAGCGGCCCGGCCAGGTGCTGCTCCAGACTCATCACGGCACCCCGCTGAAGACCATGGGCCTGGACCTTCGGGACCGTCCCGCGGCGGCCCGCTCCATGGACTTCGAGCGGCTGCTCGCCAACGTCGACAAGTGGGACTTCTCCCTCTCCGCGAACCGGCACTCCACCCTCGTATGGGAGAAGGCGTATCCATCGGGATCCGCCGGCTGCACGACGCTCGAGTACGGCTACCCGCGCAACGACCTCTTCCAGCGGGCCACCGCCGCCGATGTGGCGCGGCTGCGCGAGTCGATCGGCGTCCCCGAGGGCGCCACCGCCCTGCTGTACGCCCCCACCCACCGCGACTACCGGCGCACCCAGCATCTCGGCCTCGACCTGGAGCGGGTGGTCCGGGAGCTCGGTCCGGGCTTTGTGATCCTGACCCGCGCGCACTACTCGTACGAGGCTCCGCTGGTCCGCGAGCCGCACCCGCGGATCATCGACGTCAGCGGCCATCCGTCGGTCGAGGCGGTCGCGCTCGCCTCCGACGCCCTGGTCACGGACTACTCGTCGCTGATGTTCGACTACGCCGGTCTGGACCGGCCCATCGTCATCCACAGCAGTGACCGGGAGGCGTACGAGGCGGCCCGCGGCACCTATTTCGACCTGCGCTCCTGCCCGCCGGGCGCGATCGCGCACAGCGAGGACGAGCTGCTCGACATCTTCGCCACCGGCCACTGGCGCGGCTCCCGCTCCGCGCAGCTGCGGGCGGCGTTCCGGGCGCGGTTCTGTCCGTACGACGACGGGCACGCGGCGGAGCGGGTGGTGCGCCGGGTCTTCCTGGGCGACACGGACGTTCAGGTGACCGCGGTCCCGCCGGCGGAACAGCGGCCATTGCCCGTCGTCGTACCGGCGCCCGCCACGGGTCCGGGATCGCCGGCCGTCCCCGCTGCCGCGGGCCCCGGGACCGCTCCGGCGGACCAGCAGGCGGCGCCCGCCGAGCGCGGCCTCGCCGGGGCGCAGTCCGTCAACGGGACCTGATTGCCGTCTCTCCTCCCCGCTTCGCCCCGCTGTGCCAGTGCCCGAGAAAGAGCGTGTATGCCCCGGCTGAGTGTCATCATCCCCGTCCGTCGCGCCCGCGGACATCTGCGCGAGTGCCTGGAGTCGGTGCTCTCGCAGACGTTCACGGACATCGAGGTGATCGGTGTCGATGACGGGGCGCCGGACGGCTCGGGACTGCTGCTCGACGAGTTCGCCGCCCGGGACGACCGGGTGCAGGCCGTCCACCTCCCGGCGGACGAGGGTGCGGGCGCCGCCGGTCGGCGCAACGCCGGGGCGGAGCGGGCGCTCGGCGACTACTTCCTCTTCCTGGAGGGCAACTTCGTCCTGTTGCCGGGCGCGTTGCAGGCCGTCGCCGACCGGCTCAATGCCACGGGCGACCCGGACCTGCTGCTGTTCGGCCACCACAAGCGGCCGTTCCGCGGCCGCCCCCAGCCGACCCGGTCGCTGGAGTTGCTGCGCGAACTGCCCGCGGGCCGGCTCACCCTCGCCGAGCATTCCGGGCTTCTCGACATCGCCCCGGTCTCCTGGAACCGGGCCGTGCGCCGCAGCCTCCACGAGTCGGAGAAGCTGGCCTTCGGACCGGGACAGCACGGAGAGCGGATGTACGCGCTCCAGACGCTGGCCACCGCCGCATCGGTCGTCGTTCTGCCGCTCGCCTGTGTCGAACACCGCCGGCAGCGCTATCTGCCGGACCTCGCCGACGAGTCGGAGCCGACGGACGGCACGACGCCGCTCCAGCTCGTGGAGGCGTACGCCGGGCTGATGACGTTCCTCGAGGACCGGCCGGTGCTGCACCCGCTGCGCGCCCTGCTCTTCGACCGGGCTGCCCAGGAACTCCTCGGCGGGTATCCGTCGGTGAAGCGGCGGCGCATGCGGTACGTACGGTCCGTGGCCGCGTTCCACCGTGCACACCGGCCCGAGGGGCATCGGTTCCCCGGCGGCGCCAAGGGACTGCGGCCGCGGCTGATCGGCGCCGGCCGGTACATGGCGCTCGGCGCCCTCGACACCGTGCTCGCCCTGCGCCGGGGTGCGCGCTCCGCACCCGCCGCACTCCGCGCGCGGGCCAAGCGCACGCTGTCCGCGCGCTACTACTGGTGGCAGCGCAGGCGCCCGCTCGACCGCGGGCTCGCCGTCTACGCCGCGTACTGGAACCGCGGCGTCAGCTGCAATCCGGAAGCGATCTTCCGCAAGGCCCAGGAGCTGGCTCCCGGAGTGCGCGGAGTGTGGGTGGTGTCGAAGAACCAGGTGGACGCGGTGCCGCCCGGCATCGACCACGTGGTGCCGGGGACGCGCCGCTACTGGGCGCTGCTGGCCCGCGCCACGTACTTCTTCAACAACGTCAACTTCCCCGACCACCTGGTCAAACGCCCCGGCCAGATCCATGTCATGACCCACCACGGCACCCCTCTGAAGATCATGGGCCTGGATCAGATGGAGTATCCGGCGGCGGCGCAGGGCCTGAACTTCGACCGGCTGCTCCAGCGGGTCGACCGGTGGGACTGGAGCGTCTCCGCCAACCCGCACTCCACGGAGGTGTGGGCCCGCGCCTACCCGAGCGCCGCGCGCCCGCTGGAGTCCGGCTACCCGCGCAATGACGTCCTGACGACGGCCACGGGCGCACAGATCGCGAAGATCCGGGCCGGCCTCGGTATCCGGCCCGGGCAGCGCGCCGTGCTGTACGCGCCGACGCACCGCGACTACGAGGCGTCGTTCACCAGCCGGATCGATCTGGAACGGCTCGCCGATGCGCTCGGCCCGGGCACCGTGATCATGGTCCGCGCGCACTACTTCTACGACGGTGCGGGGCTGCCGGACCGTCCGACGCTCCTCGATGTCTGCGACCATCCGCACATCGAGGAGCTGTGCCTGGCGGCCGACGCGCTGGTGACGGACTACTCGTCCGTGATGTTCGACTACGCGGCGCTGGACCGCCCGATCGTGGTGCACGCCCCGGACTGGGAGACGTACCGCACGGTCCGCGGGGTCTGCTTCGATCTGCTGTCCGGGGCGCCGGGCGACACCCCCGGGGCGGTCTCCACCAGTACGGAGGAGCTGGCCCGGATCTTCCTCGACGGCAGCTGGGACAGCGCGGGAAACGGGGCGCTGCGGGCGGCGTTCCGGGCGCGGTTCTGTCCGTACGACGACGGGCACGCGGCGGAGCGGGTGGTGCGGGCGGTGCTGCTGGGGGAACCGGCGGCGCCCGGCGGGCGTTTGCCATCGATCGCCGGACGGCCTTGATCGTCCCGCTCGTCCGGCAATCGATGGCGCACCCGGCCCCGGGATGCGCCTCTCAGCGTTGCTGGCCCGCCATGACCGTGGCGAGGCCGACGACGACAAGAAGCGAGCCGCCCCAGGTCCACATCGAGGTGCGCTCGTGCAGCACCGTCGATCCGGCCATCACGATCAGCAGGTAGCCGAGCGCGTTGAACGGGTACGCGATGCTGAGCGGCACCTTGGCCAGCGTCGCCATCCAGGCGAGCGCGGAGACCGCGAAGACGACCAGCCCGAGGATGACCCACGGGCTGGTCGCGGCACGGATCGCGAGCGATCCGCCGTCGCGCCCGGCCGCCGCCGCGGCACCCTTCATACCGTGTTTGAGCATGATCTGGCCGCCCGCCGACGCGAACACGGCGAACAGGAGCAGCGTCAGACTGGGCAGGGTCAAGGTCTTGCTCCTGACTGCGGGGGCGGGCGGCGGCCCGGGAGCGCGTGAGGGGGCGGGCACGGAGGCGGCGGGAGCCGCGGTCTCAGACGCCGACCCGGTCGGCAGGGACGTACTGTCGGTTGAGGATGTCCTGAACATCGACGTGCTCTCCAGCGATGATCGTCTCGGCCGCATGCGGGGTGAGCAGTGCGACGTGCTGATAGCCGAACAGCGTCGGCCGGATCCGGGTCAGCAGCTTCGAGAGCCCGCTGAGGATCGCGGGGAGGGGGCCGCGGCCGCCGAGGAGGGACCAGAACGGCGCGCCGGTGGAGGCGATGTCGAGGACGTCGTAGCCCGCGTTCCGGACGGTGCGGCGGAGGCTGGCCCGGGTGAAGAAACGCAGATGCGTTTCGTCGAGGATGCCGCGCCGGTCGTAGTCGAAGATCCCGAGCGCGACCCGCAGCCGTGCGTACCAGTGGCTGAAGTTCGGTACGGAGAGAAGTACCTGGCCGCCCGGCCGCAGCACGGTCGCCACCTCGGAGAGGACACGTTCGGGGCGGGAGAGGTGCTCGATGACATCGCCGGCGACCACATAGTCGAAGTCGACGCCGATCTCGGCGGGCAGCCCCTCCTCCAGGTTGGCGAGACGGAAGTGTGTGCACTTCTCGCGGACCCCTGGCACCTCGATGTAGTCGACGCCGGTCACTTCGTGGCCGAGGGCTTCGAGGCGCTGGGCGAACAGCCCGCCGGAACAGCCGAGATCGAGCACACGGCCGGGCGGGAGCGCCCGCATCTTCTCCAGGATGACGGCGTGCGAGGAGCCGTCGCCCTCCTTGAAGGCGTACTCGACCGGCTTGGGGATCCAGGCGCAGGTGCCGAATCCCTTGACGGCGAGGCGGTATTCGAGGACGTCCTTGACGACGTCCTTCGCGTACTTCATGCCGTTGACGTAGCAGATCTCGTCGCCGTAGTACGTCGGTACGGGGATCTCCTTGATGCGCATTCCTTCGTTGAGCAGCTGGACGATGATCTGCGTGTCGAAGTCGAACGCGTCGGTGTTCCGGCCGATCGGCAGCTTCTTGAGTGCCGCGACGCTGTAGGCGCGGTAGCCGGAGTGGAATTCGGTGAGCTGCGAGCCGAGAAGCCCGTTCTCCAGACGGGTGAGAATGCGGTTGCCGAGCCATTTGTACATCGGCATGCCGCCCTTGAGGGCGCTGCCGGACTTCATCATCCGCGATCCGAACACGGCTTCGCATTCGCCGCGTTCAATGGGGTCGACCATGTCGGGAAGCAATTCGGGGGCGTACTGTCCGTCGGCGTGCAGCAGCACGATGATGTCGAGTCCGTGTTCGGCGGCCAGCGCGTATCCGGCCTTCTGGTTCCCGCCGTATCCGAGGTTCTTGGTGTGCCGCATCACGACGGTCCGGGGCATCCCCTCCGTCTGGGACCAGCGGCATCCTGCGGTGAAGGTCGCGTCATGGCTCGCGTCGTCGAGAATGAGGACCTCCGAGATCCGGGACCGGAAATCCTCCGGAATGCGGTCGAGGGTGTTCTCCAGCGTCGTCTCGGCGTTGTACGCGACCACCAGGATGCCGATCCTGGGGCTGGTGCTTTCCTTCACGGGAGGTTCTCCAGTTGTGCTCGGGTGTGGTCAGTTGCCGGCGGAACCGGATGGCTGTGAGGCACGGGGCGCCGTGACCGACGCCCGTTCGGCGGAGGTCGACGAGGGCTCGGTCGGCGAGGCGGCGAGGATCTTGCGGACGCCGGCGACCAGTCCGATCGCGAGGACGAACCACCCGGCGGCGCCGAGCTGCAGCACCGTTTCGCTCCAGCGCACGGCGGAGCGTCCCTGGTAGCCGAGGACGGCCGTCCAGCCGAGCAGGCAGCTGTACGCGAGTCCCTCCCAGAACCCGATGACGAACATCGCGGCTGCCGCCCAGGTCAGGTACTGGAGGGCAGAGGCGGTGGAGAGGAGGAGCAGCAGGCCCATCGTCACGGCGACGACCCCGGGCAGCTGCGCGGGCCGCACCCAGGCCAGCCAGACGCCGACGGCCACGCAGATCAGCACGAAGAGGAAGTGGCCCTCGCCGCGGATGAAGGCGATGAACGACTCCGGCAGACCGAGCACATCGGCGAACCGGACGAGCCCCCAGAGGCGGTAGTTGCCGCCCGCGTACTCCAGGACGTTCTCCTTGAGGTTCTCCGGCACGGTCACCAGGACCGGTCCCCAGACGAGGGCGAACAGGGCGGTGAACCCCGCGGTGAAGCGGACGAACGCCGGCCGTCCGCCGCGCAGTGCGACGACGAACAGCGCGGGGATCACCACGACGGGGATGAACTTGACGCTGATGGAGAGCGCGGCGGCCACCCCCGCGGCCAGCGGCGCCTTCCGGTCGGCCAGCAGATACGCGGCGGCGAGGGCGAAGGTGATGGCGACCGCGTCGGTGTTGCCGTGGTACCCGGAGGTGGCGATCAGTACGGGGCTGAGGGCCACGCCCGCTCCGCAGGCGACCGCCGTACGGAGAGAGCCGCGCCGCCGGACGATTTCGAACACGACGAGCGCGCAGAAGAAGTCGGCGATCGAGGCAGGTGATCGGATCAGCGTCCCGAACGGAATTCCGATTTCGGTGAGTTCGTTCAGCCCGAGAAGCATCCATCCGGCCAGCGGCGGATGGTTGTAGACGGGCAGGCCGGGCAGCGGCTGCTCATAAATGCGAATGGGGCCGTAAACGGTGATGGCTTTTGCGAAACCTTGGAAGATGCGCACGTCGGCGGGGCCCGGTGTGTTTGCCGCGATCAGCATTCTGACGAGCAGCCCGACGGCTGCGGCGACGAGCACGACGGCTCTTGCGCGTCGTACGTTCCAGGTGTCGCACCACATTCGGATACCCATGAAAACAGAACGTAGCAACCAGAGGCCGCTATACAGCGCACCGATCAACACACTTAAGCGGGATGCGAATCGATTCCCTGCTCAACAGCACCTGCACCGGATGGCGCGAATCACTCGAACGGTTCATGCAGCCTGCATTCTCACGAGCCCGTTCGCGTTCGCCGCCGCTTCAGCACCGAGCCCGATGCCGGTCCCCCCGGTGTACGGGGGCCGGCACCGGGGAACACCGCTGCGCCGCCTACAGCATCCGGTCGACCACTCGCTGCGCCGCGTGCCCGTCGTCGAGATCACAGAAGTCCCGCCGAAATGCCTCGTACGCCTGCGCGTGTCCCTCGGTGGCCCGGACCGGATCACGCAGCGCCTCGACGAGGCCGTCGGAGTCGGGGATCAGGGGACCGGGGGCGCGGTTCTCGAAGTCGAAACAGAAGCCGCGCAGGGTGTCGCGGTAGTGGGCCAGGTCGTACGTGTGGAACAGCATCGGGCGCCCGGTCTGCGCGAAGTCGAACATCAGCGAGGAGTAGTCGGTGACCAGCGCGTCGCTGATCAGCATCAGCTCGCCGACGTCCCCGTACCGCGAGACGTCCCGCACGAAGCCGCTTCCGGTGTCCGGGAGCCGGTCGGTGACCAGATAGTGGCGGCGCACCAACAGCACGCTGTCGGAGCCGAGTTCTCGTTCGGCGGCCGCCAGATCGAGCTGCAGGTCGAGGGCATACCTGCCGCCGCCCTGCGGCCGGTCCTCGCGCCAGGTCGGCGCGTACAGCACGACCCGCCTGCCCGAGGGGATCCCCAGCCGCTCCCGCACCGAGGCGGCCACCTTGGTGCGGTCCGATGCGTGGAAGAGGTCATTGCGGGGGTAGCCGCACTCCAGCATCTCCCCCCGATAGCCGAAGGAGCGCCGCAGGACGGGGGTGGAGAAGCTGTTCGGGGAGACGAGGACGCTCCACTGACTTGCGCGCTGTTCAATGCCGGCGATGTAGGCGGCGTTGGCCTGGACGGTGCCCGCGAGGTCGAGGCCGATGCGCTTGAGGGGGGTGCCGTGCCAGGTCTGCACGACGGTCTGGCCGTCGCGCCGTTCGAACCAATCGGGCAGCTGGGTGTTGGTGACGATGTGACGGCTGCGGGCCAGCGCCTCGTGCCAGGCGGCGGAGCCGTGGACGACGGCGGTGGCGCCTGCCGGGATGCGGGCCTGCTGGTCACGGACGACCCACAGGTGCTCGAACTCGGTCGTGCGGGCGGCCAGTTCCTCGTAGATCGCCCGCGGTGAGTCGGAGTACTGGCGGCCGTCGAAGCTGCTGTAGAGCACGGCCTCGCGCAGGGGTGCCGCCGTGCGCTGCCGTCCGTACGCCTCGCGCAGCAGCCGCTTGCCGCGGACGCCGCGTTCGGCGGCGGTGAGCACCGACGCGCAGTCGATGAGCAGCTGGTCGTGGTAGCGCCGCTCGATGACGTACCGACGCCCCGCAAGGGTTCGCGTGGCGGGGAGGGTGCGGTGGGCGGCGGCCGGGATGCGCAGTGGCAGGTCGAGCGCGTCGTCGGTGGCGCCCTTCTCGCGGAGGAAGAGGTACCAGTGGCCCTCGCCCAGCGGCAGTGCCCCGCCGGGTGCCTCGACGGCGTCCGGCCGCAGCTCGGCCCGGAACCGGCGCGCCTCGGCGGGCCCGGAGAGGGCCACCGGGAACACGGCCTCCTCCCGGTGTCCGCTGTGCCGGGCGACCAGCTCGACGGGGCGGTCCGGGTCGTCGGGGAAGGTGCCCTCCAGGAGCAGCAGGCCGTCCTCGGTCCAGCTCGCCAGCTCGCAGACGGGCTGTACGGTCCGGTCGCTGATCAGCAGATTGCCGCGGGAGCCGGCGGTGAGAGCGAGCTCCCGCCTGCCGCCGTCCGCGCCGCGCCCGACCGGGTAGCGGCCCGGCAGGACGGGTCCCGGCACATCGATCGGTGTCCGGCGGCCGTCCGGCCCGACGAGGTGGAGGCTGTACGGGACGGTGCCCGCGCCCGTCGGCGGCCGGGCGCCGGTCAACGCGCCGATCGCGATCTCGGCGGTGAAGCGCCGCCAGCCGGCCGCCGACGGCACGGCGCCCTCGTGGACCGCCGCCGGACAGTCGAAGGAGGTGCCGGAGGGCCGGTGGGTGAGGCCGATCCGCAACGGGCCCGTGCCCAGGCGGTCGCGGATCATGCCGTCGATCACCACGGTGCGTGTCCCGTCGCCCGCGTCGCCCTCCCGGTGCGTCTCGAACCGGGCGTCGATCCGCTCGGCGTGCAGCACCAGCTTGCCGCTCTCGAAGGCGGGCACGATCCGGTGGTCGCCGTCCGGCCGGTGCACGGGCGGCGCCGCCGCCGCCTCGTCGGTGGAGACGTCGGAGCGGCGCAGCATCCCGTGCCCGGCGATGCCGATTTCGAGCCGCCAGGTGAGCCGTTCGGCAGGGCCGCCGGGATCGATCCGGAGCCTGGCCGGGTCGACGACCGTCTCGAAGCCGGACCGGTCGTAGTCGTGCAGGCTCTGCCGGGAGCGTGCGGTGGCCTCCGGCTCGTCGACGGTACGCAGCCGCAGCGGCACCAGATGCCGTCGGCCGGCCCGCAGCCAGCCCGCCCGGAACTCGCTGCGCCGCGAGGCGGCGGGCAGGTTGCGGATGTAGGCGTACCCCTTGAGGTGCAGCTTTCCGCCCTGCCAGTGCGCCTCGCGCAGCCGGGCGGTGAGCGGCAGGTCCCGGTCGCTGACGCGTAGCACCGCCCGTGGCACGGGCCGCGTCAGTCCCGGGTACGAGGCGCTGCGGCGCCGCACGCCCCGTACGGCGAACGCGCCCGGTTCGGCCTTGTCGTGGGCGAGCAGCGCCAGCAGTTCGTCGGTGCGCCGTTCGCGTACGAGGTGCCACATCAGGCGCAGGCGCAGCGGCAGCCCGTCGAGGACGGTGGGGTCGACCTGGTCGGTGAACTCGTTGGCGTACGTGAGGAAGGCGCGGCGGTACTCGTCGTCGCCGTCGGGCAGCGCCTCCATGAAGTACCAGAGGTCGTTGGCGAGGACATGCGCCTCGTAGCGACGCTTGTCGGCTGCGCTGCGGTGCTCGTCGAGGAAGGTGGAGACGCCCAGTACGTGCGAGGCCCGGTCCTGGATGCCGCGGACGACGGCGCGGCGGGTGGTGATCGAGCCCGCCCGGTCGCGCCAGTGGTAGACGGGGTCCTTGACGACGTCGACGGTGCGGGCCAGGAAGTGGGCGGGGAGGACGACGGGAATGTCCTCGTAGAGGGCGCCGACCGGGAAGGCGAAGGCGTGCTCGTTCCAGAAGGACCGGCGGAAGACCTTGTTGCAGGCGATCCGGTCGGCGGCCAGGTCCCAGTCGCGGGAGATGTGGGTGCGCAGCCGGGTGCTCGCCATGGGTTTGCGGAAGTTGGGCGACTGCTGGAGCTTGCCGGAGGCGCGCAGCCGGAGCACATTGCCGGACGCGAGGTCGGAGCCGGTCTCGTCGAGTGCGCTGACGAGGAGTTCGTACGCGCGGGGCGGGAGGATGTCGTCGCTGTCCACGAAGGCGAGGTAGCTGCTGCCCGGGTCGCAGTTGCGGACACCGGTGTTGCGGGCGTGCCCGAGTCCGCCGTTCTTCTGGCTGACCAGCCGGAAGCGGCTGTCCTGCGCGGCGAATGCGGTGGCCAGGGCGGCACTGTCGTCGGTGGACCCGTCGTCGACCATCACCACCTCCAGATCGGCCATGGTCTGCTCCGCGAGGGACTTCAGGCAGTCCGTCAGATAGAGCTCGACGTTGTGGACGGGGACGACGACACTGAGCCGTGGCGGCATGTTGAGCACGTCCGTTCATCGGGGGCCTGGTTGTCCGTATGGCTCAACCCCGTGAACGCCCGGGGGTCACCGGTTACGGCCTCGAACGTGTGACATTAGGCGCCGTCCAGGAACAGTCGTCGCACCACGCGTTCGGCGGCGCGCCCGTCGTCGTACGGACAGAACCGCTCCCGGAACGCGGCCCGGAGCGCGGTGGTCTCCGCCGACCGCCACTCCCCCGAACTGAATACCTCGATCAGTTCGTCCTCGGTGGTGGCGACGGCGCCCGGGGTGTCGCCGGGGCGGCCGGACAGCAGGTCGAAGTAGGTGCCGCGCGAGGCCCGGTAGGCGGCCCAGTCCGGGGCGTAGCTGATGATCGGGCGGTCCAGGCAGGCGTAGTCGAACATCAGGGACGAGTAGTCGGTGATCAACACGTCGGAGGCGAGGCAGAGTTCCTCGACGGACGGGTGCCCGGTCACATCGATCACACGGGCGCCGTGCAGCTGCGCGGAGCGGCCGTAGAAGTAGTGGGCGCGCACCAGCACCACATGATCCGGACCGAGTTCGCGGGCGAGGCGTTCCAGGTCGAGGCGGGGGACGAAGCCCTTGCGGTAGTCGCGGTGGGTCGGTGCGTACAACAGTGCGGTCTGTCCGGGGGCGAGGGAGAGCCGGTCCCGGAGTTCGGCCCGCTGCGCGGCGGTGGCGGTGAAGAAGATGTCGTTGCGCGGGTAGCCGAGGTTCAGATGCTCGTACGAGGACGGGTAGACCCGGTCCCAGGTCTCGGTGGTGTGCGGGTTGGCGGAGAGGGAGAAGTCCCACTGGTCGGCGTGGGCGACGATCTTGTCGAAGCTGATGCCGTTGGTGAGGGCCGGGTAGGCGCGCTGGTCGAGCCCCATGGTCTTGAGCGGGGTGCCGTGGTGGGTCTGGAGGTAAACCTGGCCGGGGCGCTTGGTGAAGCCGCCGGGGAAGCTGGAGTTGTTGATCAGATACGTGGCGGTGGCCATGGCCCGCCAGTAGGCGCGGGAGCCCTCGATGACGTACGGGGTCCCGGGCTCCATCCGGTCGCGGTGGCGGGACGAGACGACCCAGACGCCCCGGATGTGCGGGGCGAGTTCGCGCGCCTTGGCGTGGATCGCGGCAGGGTTGCAGGCGACGCCCCGGTTCCAGTAGGCGCCGTACACCGCGAGGTGGGGGTCGAGCGGCCGGTGCAGGTCGGTGCGGTAAGCGGCGCGCATGACGCGGGCGCGCAGCGTCTTCTTCCGGCGGCGCAGGGCGGCGGTGGTCCGGGCGCGCCGGTCGCGGGCGGCCTGCTGGGCACGGTGGGCGGTGTAGCTGCCGGGAAGGCCGGCGGCGCGGTGGAAGGCGGGGCGGTCGGGCGGAGCGATCCGGCCGGGGTCGGCGAGCACGGCGCGCAGATGGCGGTTGCGCGCCTCCTCGACGCGCGGGTCGTGGTCCGTCTCGGTGCGCAGCCGCTCGTACGCGTCGATGACCGCGAAGTGGTGGCGGCCGGGGGTGGTGGCGAAGGTGCCGGTACGGCGGATGCGGTGGCGGACACAGATCCGGTCGAGCTCGGCGAGGGTGCCCGCGTCGGCGGCGAGGAGTTCGGCACGGTGGACGGGGAGAACGTCCTCGTAGGGTCCGTCGGTGAAGTGGAGGCCGTGCCCCGTCCAGAACTCCCGGCGGAAGAGCCGGTTGCGGACGGACGGGAGACCGTCGGCGGGGACGGTATCGCCCCACCAGTCGATGCGGTCGTGCCCGAGGAGCAGCACATCGGGCTCGCTCCGGGCGAGCCGGTCGGCGATCGCTTCCGGTGCACCCGGTCGCAGCAGGTCGTCCCCATCGAGGAAGAGCAGGTACGTGCCGCGCGCCTCAGCGGCCCCCGCGTTGCGGGCCGGCCCCGCACCGCGATGCCTGGGAAGGCTCAACACCCTTGCTCTGTGGTCGCGTTCGGCGAACTCGGCGGCGATCTCGGCGCTGCCGTCCGTCGATCCGTCGTCGACGACGATCAGCTCGGTCCCGGCGTCCGACCGGTCGAGCACGGACTCCAGGGTCTCCCTGAGATATCCCTGAACGCGATGGACGGGCACGACGACACTGAGACGGAGCATGGCAGCCGAGCGTAACCGCGCACGGACCGCGTGCCGAATCGCGTGTTCACCCGTTCGGGTCAGTGCCGGTGACCAGGGGCGTCCGCGAGGGTTGACCCGGGCATGAAGCCTCGTCTCAGTGTCGTCGTCCCCGTCCACAACGTCGAGGAGTATCTGGAGCCATGCCTGCGGTCGGTGGCCGAGCAGTCCGTCGACGCCATCGAGGTGGTGCTCGTCGACGACGGCTCGACGGACGGCAGCACGGCGATCGCCGAGGCCTTCGCCGCCCACGACCGGCGCTTCCGCTATGTCCGCCAGCCCAATGCGGGGCTGAGCGCGGCCCGTAACGCGGGGGTGCGGCACACCACCCCCGGCATCCCGTATCTGGCGTTCGCCGACAGCGACGACATCGTCGTCCACGACGGGTACGAGCGGATGCTGGCATCACTGGAGTCGACCGGATCGGACCTGGCGACCGGCAATGTCTGGCGGCTGACCGAGCAGGGCAGGCAGCAGGCCTGGCAGTACCGCTGGCTGACCGGGACCCGCGCCCGCACCCACATCAGCCGAGACCCCCGGCTGCTCGCCGACCGGGTCGCCTGGAACAAGGTGTTCCGGCGTTCGTTCTGGGACCGGCACGCCTTCGCCTTTCCGGAGGGGAAGCTCTACGAGGACACCCCGGTGATGATCCCCGCGCACTTCCTCGCCGGTTCCGTCGACGTGCTGCACGAGCACGTCTACTACTGGCGGGTGCGGGAGGGTTCGATCACCCGGCGGCGTACGGATGTGAAGGGCGTACGGGACCGGATCGCGGCATGCGAACAGGTCAGCGCGTTTCTCGGCGGACGGGAGGCGAACAGGGGCGCGCGCCATCGCTACGACGCGTCCTGCCTGCGCGACGACTTCGTGTACTTCCTGGAGGGGCTGCCGATGGGCGGGCCCGAGTACCGGGACGCGTTCATGGCCGGTGCGGGCGCGTTCCTCGACCGTGCGGGGCCGGCGGTCCTCGACGAGCTGCCCGTGGAGCTGCGGATCAAGTGGCAGCTGGTGCGGGAGCGCAGGACGGCCGAGCTGCTGTCGGCACTCGCCTTCGAACGGGCCAATGGCGCGGGGACGTTCGCGGTCACCGGTGTGCCGGGACGGCGGCGGGCGTCCTTCCCCGGCGTGGCGGAGAGCGCCCGCCCGGCCAGGACCGATCTCCCCGCGGTTGCGCGGCTGCTCGGGGCGGAGTGGGGCGGCGACGGGAAGCTCCGGCTGCGCGGATACGCGTACATCCGCAATCTGTCGGCCTCGGCGCCGCGCCACTCGCTGAAGATGGGGATGGTGCGAGCGGCCCGCGGCACACAGCTGCGGAGCGTGCCCGTGCGGACCGTTCCCGCCCCTGAGGCGACCATCGACTCCGGCCAGGAGTTGCACAGTTATGACCGGTCCGGCTTCGAGCTGGTCCTCGACCCGAGGCGGCTGCGGCCGGGCAGCTGGCTGGTCGGGGTGGTGGTCGCCGGGCACGGTGTGGTGCGCCGCGTCGCGGTGCGGGCCGTGGAGGCGGGTGCGGTCCAGCCGCTGGTCCACGACCTGGGCGACGGGCGGCGGGCGGTGCTCGACTACCGGGGCGGGCGGCTGCAGCTGACCGTGGCGCAGCTGTCCGCCCGGTGCGAGGCTCATCGCACGGGGGAAGAGCTGGAGTTGACGGGCCGGCTGTACGGGGGTGCGCGGCCGAAGTCGCTGGTGCTGACGTGCGACGGGGCGCTGGAGAGCGAGTACCGCTACCCGTTCGAGTGCCGGGCCGGCGAACGCTTCACGGTACGGATCCCCCTCACCGACCTCGCCCGCATGGCGGACGCACCCGGCCCGCCGCACCGGGCACCGCGCGAGGTCGAGGCGGAGCCCGGCGGTCGGTGGCGGGCACGGCTGATCCTTGTGGACGGCTCCCGCGTGCCGCTCCCCGCCGCACCGGACCTGCCGCTTCCGGCACTGGCCGACGCGGGGGGCGAACTGGTCCTGGACCTGACCGGGCAGCCGGTCGTGGACCGGGCCGAGTGGACGGCGGACGGGGCTCTGCGCCTGGAGGGCGCGGCAGGTTCGGCGGAGAACGCACCCCTGCTCGTACTGCGGCATGACGCGCGGCGCGAGACGGTGACCCTCCCGGTGACGTACGAAGAAACGCCCGGGGGCCGGCGCGGGACAGGCCGTTTCACCGCGTTCCTCGCCCCGTCGGTCGCGGCGGGTCTGCACGAGGGGCGCTGGGAATCGCATCTGGGCGGGCTGCCCGTCCGGGTGCTGACCGCGCTCACCGCGCGGCTGCCACTCCGCGGGAAGGGCGAACACGTCGGCTTTGACCGGGAGTTCACTCTCGACCGCCGACACGGCGACCGGCTGACCGTGCACGCGGGCCCGGTCCTCGCACCCGCCGAACGGGGCGCGTACCGCCAGGCCGCCCTCCGTGGCACGTACTACCCGGCGCAGCGCGCCCTGCCGCTGCGCGACACCGTTCTGTACACCGGCGGCGACTCCCCGCGCGCCGTCCACCACGAACTCGTGCGCCGGGGCGTGGAGTTCGAGCACCTCTGGGTGGCGGACGGGCGGCAGGGGCACCTTCCGCCCACCGCCGTGCCGGTCGTCGAGCACAGCACCGCCTGGTACGAGGCCCTGGCACGGGCGCGCCGGATCGTCACCGCCGACCAGCTCCCCGAGTGGTTCGAGCGGCGCCCCGGGCAGACGGTCGTGCAGACCTGGCACGGCGCCCCGCTCGGCCGCTTCGGCACGGACCTCACCGACTCCCTCTACGCCGACCACCAGCACCTGGCGTCCCTGCCGCACCGCGCCGCCCAGTGGTCCGTCCTGGTCTCCCCCAGCAGCTGGGCCACCCCCCATCTGCGCGGCGCGCTCGCCTACGACGGCGAGGTCCTGGAGGCCGGCTCGCCCGCCAACGATCTGCTCTTCGCCGCCGACCGGGAGAAGACCGCCGAGCGGGTACGGCGAGGGCTCGGCATCCCGGCCGGGCGCCAGGTGGTGCTGTACGCACCGACCTACCGGGACCACCTGGCCCACGCGGCCGCCGACGCCGGATCCCTCCGCTGTCGCTGGGATCCGGCGCTCGACCCCTCGGCCCTGTCGGAGGCGCTCGGCAACACCCACACCGTGCTGGTGCGCAGGCATCCGCGGGTGACCGGCTCCGTGCCCGACGGCCCCCTCGTACGCGATGTGTCCGCGCACCCGGACACCGCCGAGCTGCTGCTGATCGCCGATGTCCTGGTCACCGACTACGCGGGGCTGATGTTCGACTTCGCGCACACCGGCCGGCCCATGCTCTTCCACACGTACGACCTGGAGCACTACCGCGACACCGTGCGCGGCTTCTGCCTCGACTTCGAGACCCGTGCCCCCGGCCCGCTGCTGGTCGGCACGGACGAGATCGCCAGGGCGCTGCGCAACCCCAACACCCTGGCCGCGTCGGCGCAGCGGCATGCGGAGGCCTACGAGAGCTTCCGCAGGGACTTCTGCGACCTGGACGACGGCCGGGCGGCGGCCAGGGTCGTGGACCGGCTGCTGGCGCAGCAGGCTGCGGAGGGGGCGGTCAGTTCTTCTTGAGGGCGGCGACCGCCGAGGCGGCGAGATCGTCCAGGTACCCCTTGGGCAGCTCGCCGCGGACGACCGCGAGCCGCCAGTAGAGCGGTCCGACGATCAGGTCCAGCGCGCGGTCCGGGTCGCTGTCCTCGGGCAGCTCGCCGCGGGCGACCGCGTCCCGGACGACCACGGCGGCGATGCCCTGCTGCGGGTCCAGCAGGGCCGCCTTGATCGTGTCCGAGATCTCCGGGTTGCGTGCCGCCTCGACCAGCAGGTCCGGGATGACCTGCGAGGCGACGGGGTGACGCAGGGCGTAGGCGGCCAGTTGCAGGACGGCGCGGACGTCCCCGTACAGCGAACCGGTGGCCGGTGCCGGCATGCCCTGGACCGCGACGGCGGAGACCAGATCGAGAACCAGCGCCAGCTTGGACTTCCAGCGGCGGTAGACGGCGGTCTTGCCGACGCCCGCGCGCCGGGCGATGCCCTCGATCGACATCCGGGCGAAGCCGACCGCCGCCAGTTCCTCGAAGACGGCGTTGCGAATGGCATCGGTGACGTCCTCGCGCAGCACAGCGGCTCCGGCGGGGACGCGGCGGCGGGTTCCCGGGGCGGTGGTCATGGCCAGAATGATAGTCCGTAACGACGGAACGGTTGCGTTGCGACGTCTTCGCGTCCTACCCTTGACGTAGCGACGATACGGTTCCGTTCCGGCGATCGCGATTGTTCCTGTCCTCCCGTCGAAAGCGATCGTGGTGAGCCAGACAACAGCCTCAGCGACCCCGCCGACCGCATCCGCTCAGGCGGTGGCCGATGCGGTCCCCGCCCACGCGCTCCACCCGGTGTACGAACCGGGCGAGCTCGCGGCGCTCGCGGCCCGGCACGGGCTGACCGTGAGCGGCGCCCGGCCGACCCTGGGCGCCTACATCCGGCAGCTGTGGGGGCGCAGGCACTTCATCACGGCATTCGCCACCGCCAAGCTCACCGCCCAGTACAGCGACGCGAAGCTCGGCCAGATCTGGCAGATCATGACCCCGCTGCTCAACGCGACGGTCTACTAC
The DNA here is from genome assembly GCF_045207415.1 of Streptomyces sp. NBC_00873. Lineage (NCBI taxonomy): Bacteria > Bacillati > Actinomycetota > Actinomycetes > Kitasatosporales > Streptomycetaceae > Streptomyces > Streptomyces sp. NBC_00873. The sequence continues at coordinate 5,748,359 of NZ_CP108803.1, read as the reverse complement.
TTCATCTTCGGCGTCCTGATGAACACGAAGCGCAACGTCGAGGACTTCGTGCCGTTCCTCGTCACGGGCGTCTTCATCTGGACCTTCACCAGCAGCTCGATCACTGCGGGCACCCGCGCGATCAGCGGCAACCTCGGCCTCGTACGGGCCCTGCACTTCCCGCGCGCCTCGCTGCCGATCGCCCTGGCCCTGCAGCAGCTCCAGCAGCTGCTGTTCTCGCTGGGCGCGCTGGTGCTGATCCTCATCGGGTTCGGGCAGTTCCCGCGGCCGTCCTGGCTGCTGGCCATTCCGGCACTCTTCCTGCAGGCCGTGTTCAACACCGGCGTCTCGATGGTGGTGGCACGGCTGGCCGCCCGGACCCCGGACATCGCCCAGCTGACGCCGTTCGTCCTGCGCACCTGGATGTACGCCTCCGGCGTCATGTGGAGCATCGACGCGCTGCTCAAGGGAGACCGGGTCCCGCACTTCGTGAAGGTCGCGCTGGAGTGCAATCCGGCCGCCGTCTTCATCGACCTGATGCGGTACGCCCTGATCGACAGTTTCAGCGGGTCCCAGCTGCCTCCGCATGTATGGGCCGTCGCCGCGGGCTGGGCGCTCGTGTGCGGGGTTGGCGGCTTCGTGTACTTCTGGAAGGCCGAGGAGCTGTACGGACGTGGCTGAGAACATGAATGGCACCAACGAGCGGGTCCCGACCGTCGTCGTCGACGACGTCCACATCACGTACAAGGTCAATGGCGCCCGTACCGGAAGGGGCAGCGCCACCTCTGCCCTCAGCCGGATCGCCTCGCGGCGGCAGGCCCCCGGAGTGCGCGAGGTGCACGCCGTGAAGGGCGTCAGTTTCGCCGCGTACAAGGGCGAGGCGATCGGCCTGATCGGCTCCAACGGCTCCGGGAAGTCGACGCTGCTGAAGGCGATCGCGGGTCTGCTGCCGCCGTCGAAGGGCCGGGTCCACACCCAGGGCCAGCCTTCGCTGCTCGGGGTCAACGCGGCCCTGATGAGCGATCTGACCGGCGAGCGGAACGTCATCCTCGGCGGGCTCGCGATGGGCATGACCCGCGAGGAGATCCGCGAGCGCTACGAGCAGATCGTCAACTTCTCCGGCATCAACGAGAAGGGCGATTTCATCACCCTCCCGATGCGGACGTATTCCTCGGGCATGGGCGCCCGGCTGCGCTTCTCCATCGCCGCCGCCAAGAGCCATGACGTCCTGCTGATCGACGAGGCGCTGTCCACGGGCGACGCCAAGTTCCAGCGGCGCAGCAAGGAGCGCATCATCGAGCTGCGCAAGGAAGCGGGCACGGTCTTCCTGGTCAGCCACAGCAACAAGTCGATCACCGAGACCTGCGACCGGGCGATCTGGCTGGAGGCAGGGACGCTGCGGATGGACGGTCCGGCGAAGGACGTCGTCGCCGCGTACGAGAAGTTCACCACCGCCAAGAAGTAGCGGACCCGAACCGAAGGGGGGCGCCCCGGGCCGAAAGCCCGGGGCGCCCCCCTTCCGTACAACCGCCGCCCGATCAGCCGTGCGTACGCAGCAGCGTCCGCATCGTCCGCATGGCCACCGACAGGTTCGCCAGGTCGAACGCGTCCGACCCCTGGATCTCCTCCAGCGTGGAGCGCGAACGCGTCAGGATCGCCGTGTTCTTCTCCTCCCACGCCTCGAACCGCTCCGGCGGTGTCGACGTACCGTTGCCCACGCTCAGCACATCCGCGGTGAGCGCGGCATGCGCGGCGTACAGGTCCTCGCGGATGGAGGCACGGGCCATGGACTGCCAGCGGTCGCTCCGCGGCAGCTCGATGATCCGGTCCATCAGCTGGGTGACGCCCAGCCGGTCCGCGATGTCGTAGTAGACCTCGGCGACGGCGAGCGGGTCCTTGCCGATGCGCTCGGCGATCGCCACGATGTCGAGCGCCGGGAAGGCGGAGGAGAATCCGGCGACGCGCTGCGCCAGCTCGTCCGGGACGCCCGCCTCGGTGAGCTCGTCCAGAATCGACCGGTACCACTCCTCGTCGGCACCCTTCAGCATCTTGGGCAGCTCGGCCCAGACCTGGTCGACGCCGTCCTTGAAGAAGCCGATCGTCCCGGCGATCTCCAGCGGCTGCGGCCGATTGCCGAGCAGCCAGCGCGAGCCGCGCTCGACGAGCCGGCGCGAGTGCAGCCTGATCCGGGTCAGCACATCGGCGGCGACCTTGTTGTCGAGCGCCTCGACGGCGTCCCACACCTGGCCCAGGCCGAAGATCTCGCGGGCTGCGGCCTGCGCCCGCACGATCTCCTCGATCGATGCGCCGGTCTCTTCCCGCAGCCGGTGCAGGAAGGTCGAACCACCGGTGTTCACCGTGTCGTTGACCAGCACCGTGGTGATGATCTCGCGACGCAGCGCGTGCCCGTCGACCGCCTCGGGGAACTGCGCGCGCAGCTGATCCGGGAAGTAGGCGTACAGCAGCTTCTGCAGGTACGGGTCGTCCGGCAGGCTGGTCCGGATCAGCTCGTCGGATGCGGTGATCTTCGTGTAGGCCAGCAGTACGGCGAGTTCGGGCTGGGTGAGCCCCTTGCCGCTGTTCAGCAGCTCCCGGATCTGCCGGTCAGTGGGCAGGAACTCCAGCGCGCGGTCCAGGTGCCCGTCGCGGCCCAGGCGGCGCATGAAGCGCTGCTGGGCGTGGAGCAGGGAGGCGGACTGGGTGACGGAGTTGGCGAGCGCGGTGTTCTGCGCGTAGTTGTTGCGCAGCACCAGGCGGCCGATCTCGTCGGTCATGTCCGCAAGCAGCTTGTTGCGCTGCTTGACGGTCATGTCGCCGTCCCGGACCAGTCCGTTGAGCAGGATCTTGATGTTCACCTCGTGGTCGGAGGTGTCCACACCGGCGCTGTTGTCGATCGCGTCGGTGTTGATCCGGCCGCCGCCCCGGGCGAACTCGATCCGGCCGAGCTGGGTCGCGCCGAGGTTGCCGCCCTCGCCGACGACCTTGGCCCGCAGGTCCTCGCCGTTGACGCGAATCGCGTCGTTGGCCTTGTCGCCGACGTCCGCGTTCGACTCGGCCGACGCCTTGATGTACGTACCGATGCCGCCGTTCCACACCAGGTCGACGGGCGCCTTGAGGATGGTCTGCATCAGGTCGGCGGGCGTCATCTTGGTGACCCCCGCCTCGATGCCGAGCGCCTCGCGGACGTGCTTGTTGACCGGGATCGACTTCGCGGTACGGGGGTGGATGCCGCCGCCCGCGGAGAGCAGGTCCTTGCTGTACTCGGCCCAGGAGCTGCGCGGCAGGTCGAAGAGGCGGCGCCGCTCGGCGTACGAGGTGGCGGCGTCCGGGGTCGGGTCGAGGAAGATGTGCCGGTGGTCGAACGCGGCGACGAGCCGGATGTGCTCGGAGAGCAGCATGCCGTTGCCGAACACGTCACCGGACATGTCGCCGACGCCGACGACCGTGAAGTCCTCGGTCTGGGTGTCGTGGCCGAGCTCGCGGAAGTGCCGCTTCACGGACTCCCAGGCGCCGCGGGCGGTGATGCCCATGCCCTTGTGGTCGTAACCGGCGGAACCACCGGAGGCGAACGCGTCGCCGAGCCAGAAGCCGTACCCGACGGCGACCTCGTTGGCGATGTCGGAGAAGCTCGCGGTGCCCTTGTCGGCGGCGACGACGAGGTACGTGTCGTCCTCGTCGTGGCGCACGACGTCGACGGGCGGCACGACCTCGCCGGCCACCAGGTTGTCGGTGATGTCGAGCAGCGCCGAGATGAATGTCCGGTACGAGGCGATGCCCTCGGCCATCCAGGCGTCACGGTCGACGGCCGGGTCCGGCAGCTGCTTGGCGACGAAGCCGCCCTTGGCGCCGACCGGCACGATGACGGTGTTCTTCACCATCTGCGCCTTGACCAGGCCGAGGATCTCCGTACGGAAGTCCTCCCGCCGGTCCGACCAGCGCAGACCACCGCGGGCGACCTTGCCGAAGCGCAGGTGGACTCCCTCGACGCGCGGCGAGTACACCCAGATCTCGAACGCCGGGCGGGGCGCCGGAAGGTCCGGGATGGCCTGCGGGTCGAACTTCATCGAGACGTACGCGTGCGGCCTGCCGCTGTCCGCCGTCTGGAAGAAGTTCGTGCGCAGAGTCGCCTTGATGACGGTGAGGAAGGACCGCAGGATCCGGTCCTCGTCGAGCGAGGCGACCTGGTCGAGCGCCCCGTCGAGCTCTTCGAGGAGACCGTCGGTCAGCTCCGTGCCGGCGCTCTGCCGACCGGGCGACATCCGGGCCTCGAAGAGGGAGATCAGCAGCCGGGTGGTGTGGACGTTGTTACGGAGGGTGTCCTCCATGTAGTCCTGGCTGAAGGTCGAACCGGCCTGTCGCAGGTACTTCGCATAGGCGCGGAGCACCATCGCCTGCCGCCAGTTCAGACCGGCGCCGAGGACCAGGGAGTTGAAGCCGTCGTTCTCGGCCTGCCCGGTCCACACCGCGGCGAACGCGTCCTGGAATCGGTCGCGGGCGTCGTCGGCGAGGTAGGTGCCGCTGCCGTTGACCTGCGGCATCCGCAGCCCGAAGTCGTAGATCCAGGCGTGCGTACGGTCCGCGCAGCGCAGCTCGTACGGACGCTCGTCGACGACCTCGACCCCGAGCCGCTGGAGCGCCGGGAGAACGGCGGAGAGGGAAACCTGCTCACCCGTCCGGTAGATCTTGAAGCGGCGCTCACCGGGGCCGGCGCCGACCGGCTCGTACAGGCTGAGCGCGAAGTCCTTCTCGTCCTTCTTCAGCGCTTCGAGGTGGACCAGGTCGGCGACGGCGGCACGCGGCGTGTGGTCGGCCTTGTAGCCCTCGGGGAACGAGTGACCGTAGTGGCGCAGCAGCTCGGCGGCGCGCTCCTCACCGCACTCGGCGGTCAGCGCCTCCTGGAAGCCGTCGGCCCAGGAGCGGGCGGCCTCGACGAGACGCGCCTCGATGCGGTCGGCCTCGGCGTCGGTCAGGTCGGGCAGCTCGGTGCCGGGCGCGACACGCACGACGAAGTGCAGCCGGGAAAGGATCGACTCGGTGTTCCAGGCGGTGAAGTCGACGCTGGTGCCGGCGAGCTCCTCCTTCAGGATGTCGATCAGCCGGAGCCGCACACCGGTGGTGTAGCGGTCGCGCGGCAGGTAGACGATCGCGGAGTAGTAGCGCCCGTACTCGTCCTGGCGGAGGTAGAGGCGCAGCCGGCGCCGCTCCTGGAGGTACAGCACGGACGTGACGACGGAGCGCAGCTGGTCGACGGGCGTCTGGAAGAGCTCGTCGCGCGGGTACGTCTCCAGGATCTGCACCAGATCGCGTCCGTCGTGGCTGTTGGGCGAGAAGCCCGCGCCCTCCAGCACCTCGGAGACCTTGCGGCGGATGACGGGCACCCGGCGCACGGACTCGGTGTAGGCGGCGGACGAGAACAGTCCGAGGAAGCGGCGCTCACCGATGACATTGCCGTCGGTGTCGAACTTCTTCACGCCGACGTAGTCGAGGTAGCTGGGGCGGTGCACGGTCGACCGGCTGTTCGCCTTGGTGAGGATCAGCAGCCTGTGCTCGCGGGCCTTGGCGCGGACATCGGCGGGCAGCCGGTCGAAGGACGGGCTGACCGGGTGCGCCTCGTCCTCGCTGTGGTGCGGGTCGGAGCGCAGGATGCCGAGGCCGGTGCCGGGGACGGCGGCCAGCGCGTCGCTTTCCTTCAGCTCGTACTCGCGGTAGCCGAGGAAGGTGAAGTGGTCGGCGGAGAGCCAGCGCAGCAGCTCCCGGGCCTCGTTCACCTCTTCGTCGGCGAGCTCGTCGAGCGGCTCGCCGGGCAGGTCGTCGGCGATGCGCAGCGCGGCGTCGCGCATCTTGTCCCAGTCCTCGACGGTCTCCCGTACGTCGGACAGCACGCGGAGCAGATCCACGGAGATCTGCTTCAGGTCGGAGCGGTCGGTCTCGCGGTCGATCTCGACGTGGATCCAGGACTCGACGAGCGCGTCGTGCGGCAGCGCGTGCGTGGTCCCGTTGGCGCCCTTGCGGCCCTGCTGGCCGGCAGAAAGGCCGTTGCCCTCGGCGAGGACCTCGATGAGCTTGCCGGTGACATCGCGACGGACGACGACCTGCGGGTGGATCACGACATGGATGCCGCGCCCCTGCCGGGACAGCTCATTGGTGACGGAGTCGACCAGGAACGGCATGTCGTCGGTGACGACCTCGACGACTGAGTGGCTGCACGTCCAGCCGTTCTCCTCGACGGTCGGGGTGTGCACCCGGACGTTCGCAGTGCCCTGCGGGCGGTTCTCCGCGAGCCGGTAGTGGGAGGAAGCAGCACCGAAGACATCGACCGGGTCGCGGCCGGCGAGGTCCTCCGGAGCGGTGTGCAGGTAGTAGCGCTGGAGGTACGAGAGCAGCACGTCCGGGCCCGGACGCTCGTCCTGCCCGGCACCGGTGGCGCCGGCCCCGGTGCCCGCAACGTCCACCCGGGGGGTACCGCCCGGGCCGCCGACACCACCGCCCGGACTGTTGTCAGCTACCCGGGCCGCCCGTGCGAGCAGCTCGGCCTTGGCTTCGTCCAGCTTGGTCTGCATGTCCTCTGGCTCCTGTCGCGCGCCGTTGCGTGACGTAGGTGAAAAAAGCGACGTACCGCCACGACACGGGGTTTCCGGTCTGAGACGACGCTATGCCGCTACGAGAGACGCCCGGGACCATATTGGCCATTTTCGGCAGCGGGTCCGGGACGAGGGGATCAGTGATCGCCCGGGCACGGTGGCACTCCGGGCGCAGGCCGGGGGCTTCGCTGCCCCCGAGGCGTATCGCGCTGATCACGGGTCCAGGCTATCTCGCCCGCACCCGGAACCGTCATGAGCCGTATGTGTACAAAAGAAGGCCCCGAACTTTGACACTCTGGACAGCGCGCAACGGGCAGATGCACGCTTGACGCAGACGTCCGCGCGAGGGGAGCCCGCACCATGGCACCGAAGGTCCTGATCGTCACCGGCGACGCCGCCGAGTCCCTGGAAGTCCTGTACCCGTACCAGCGGCTGCGCGAGGAGGGGTACGACGTCCATATCGCGGCCCCCGCCCGCAAGACGCTCCGCTTCGTCGTCCACGACTTCGAGCCCGGCTTCGACACGTACACCGAGAAGCCCGGCTACACCTGGCCGGCCGACCTGGCCTTCTCCGAGGTCGACCCCGGAGACTACGCCGCCCTGGTCATCCCGGGCGGGCGCGCCCCCGAGTACCTGCGCAACGACGCCGAGCTCCGCAAGATCCTCAAGGCCTTCTTCGACTCGGACAGGCCGGTCGCCCAGATCTGCCACGGCCCTCTGCTGACGGCGGCGATCGGCGAACTGAGCGGCCGCCGCGTCACGGCCTACCCCGCACTGGAACTCGACATGCAGGCGGCGGGTGCCACCTTCGAGGACCACGAAGCGGTGGTGGACGGCACCCTGATCTCGTCCCGCGCCTGGCCGGACCACTCGGCGTGGATGCGCGAGTTCCTGAAGGTCCTGCGCACGAAGGCCCCGGCGAACTGAAGCCTGGGCGGGTTGAGGCCTCGCCGAGCCGAAACGTCGCCGAAGAACCCCCTCGGTCTCCCGTCGGACCCCGCCGGACCCCTCCGGGCACCCTCAGAGGGTCATCTGCTCGGCAAGCTCCACAGCCTCGGCCAGACTGTCCACCACCGGCACGCCGGCCGCCTCCAGGCTGGCTCTGCTGTGCGACCCCCCGGTATAGAGCACCGCCCCCGCACCGACATGCGCCGCGGCCAGCGCGTCGTCCACCGCGTCGCCGATGACCACCGTGTGCTCGGGCGATATCCCGTTCAGAGCGGCAAGGTGCCGCTCCATGTGCTGCGCCTTGCTGCCGCCGGACGGCCCGGTGCGGCCGTCGACCCGCGTGAAGTGCCGCTCGATCCCGTACCCCCGGACCACCGGCACCAGCTGCTCGTGGACATACATGCTCAGGAGCGACTGGCTGCGCCCGGCCAGCTGCCACTGCGCCAGCAGCTCCGCGGCCCCCGCGGTCAGCCCGCAGGCGACCCGCTGCTCGGTGTAGTACCGGTGGAAGATCCCGTCCATCCGCTCCCACTCGGCCTCGGTGGGCAGCCGGCCCATCAGCCGCTCGTAGAAGCGGGGGATCGGGATGCAGTACATCTCCCGGTACTGCTCCAGCGTGAGCGGCTCCAGGCCCACCTCGGCGAACGCGGCATTCGTCGCGCCGACGACCGCGTCGTTGTCGTCGAGCAGTGTGCCGTTCCAGTCCCAGACCAGATGCCTGCGGTGCTTCCCGTGCGTCCCCATGGATAGAAAGTACCTGCCGGGTACGACAACGGGTCAGCCGGTCAGGTACGGGTCAGCCGATCAGGTTGGGAATCTCCTGCACCCCGAACCAGAGCAGTTCGTGGTCCTCGGCACCGTCCACGGTGAACTGCGCGTCGTCGTCCCCGAGGTCCGCCGCGCCGAGCACCGCGGCGGCCGCCGCTACGTCCTTCTCCGCGTCGTCCGCGTCGACATGCACTGCGGCCGCCTTCTTCAGCGCCACCGCGGACGCGATCCGCACCTCACCGAGCGACGACGGATCGAGGCTGTGGTCGGGGTCGGCGACGGCTTCCCCGTCCGGTACGTCGACGGCGACGACCACGCGCCTGCGCACGGCACCGGGGTCCCCGGCGATCATCCGCAGCGAGGCGGACGCGGCCCGGTTGAGCGCCGCGTACTCCAGCTCCTCGATGTCGTCGGAGACGTACCACTCGCGGAGCGCGGGAGTGACCGCGTACGCGGTCAGCGGACCGGGGCCGACCTCGCCCGCCCGGTGCGCCGCTGCGAGACCGGAGAGGGTCAGTGGGACGTACACGCGCATGGCTGGCCGCTTTCGTAGTCGGAGACGCCCTCAGGATACGTGCGACGTCCCCCATCGGGGTTACGGGTACGGCCTCCGGCCCGTCCACCCCACGCGCACGATTCACCCCTCACGCCTCCCCCACGCACCTTGCGGCACCGCTCCCGTCACCCGGATAGGTGAACCTCTGGGACCGCGCCCGGCGCCCCGACGGCGCTTGCGGACGCGTACGCCACCGCCGTAGAAGATCCCCAGCAGAAGTTACCGCCCGGTAGAAAACCGGGCCTCGGATCAACGGTGGCGATGAACGATGAGCGTGAACAGGACCCGGCCCGCCGGACGTCACGACCAGCGCAGGCCCGAAGCCGTACCGGCGCAGCGTCGCCGGACAGCGCAGCGCATGCGCCCGCACCACTGGTTCGCGGAACGCCTCCTCGCGGTTCTCAGCGGCCAGCGACCGGTCCACTGGATGCTCGGCCACACCATCGGCGAGGCCTACGACCAACTTGCCGAACTGGCCCCGGCAACCCCGCTCAGGGCCCGCGGGGCCCGCCCGGTGGTACGCCGCTGCCACGGCGCCCAGCCCGCACCGGGAGTGGTGGAAGCGTGCGCGAGCATCGCGGCGGGCGAAGAGGTACGCGCCATGGCCTTCCGCCTGGAACAGGGCCCGGACCTCCGCTGGCGCTGCGCAGCGGTTGAGCTGGGCGGCACCAAGTCCAGCAGTTGAAGGGCTGTCGGGCTACCTCTGATCGGGCGGTCGTGCCCTGGCACACACGCTTCCCGATCGAAGGTAGCCCGACAGCCTCTGAGGCGAGACCCCGGCACCCACCGCTCGCGGCACAGCGCGACCCCAGCAGCCATCCCCGGGCCCGTCCGGTGCTTCACGCCCCTCCGGCGTTCGAGGACAAGCCCCCGGCCCCCGCGGCAGGCTTGCACCAGCAGGCCCTCCGGGCCCGTCCGGCGCCCCAGGACAGAGCGGCCGCCGGGCGACCCCGGCGGCCCATCCCGCCCCCGCACACGGCTGGGGCCGGACACCCCTCGGTGCCCGGCCCCAGCCGCCGTACAAAGCAAACTCACGCCCGCAGGACGCAGGCGCTGCCGCACCTACTTCTTGCGGCGCCGCCCCCCGCCACCGCTCTTCTGCGCCTTGCGCCGCTCCGCCCGGGTGAGCCCGTCCGACTCCGACCCGGCCCCACCGTCACCGTTGGCGAAGTCGCCCTCGACGACACCGCCCTCCCCGTCCACCGTGGGAGCGGAGAAGTGCAGCCGGTCCGGCCGCTGCGGAGCGTCGAGCCCCTTGGCGCGGATCTCCGGACGCGCCGCGGCCGGAACCGTGGCGTCCTCCTTGGCCAGCGAGGTCCGCTCGGCCGCATCCTGCACCGGGACCTCCTCGACCTGCTGCTCGACCTGGACCTCCAGGTTGAACAGGTAGCCGACGGACTCCTCCTTGATGCCCTCCATCATGGCGTTGAACATGTCGAAGCCCTCGCGCTGGTACTCGACCAGCGGGTCCTTCTGCGCCATGGCCCGCAGGCCGATGCCCTCCTGGAGGTAGTCCATCTCGTAGAGGTGCTCACGCCACTTGCGGTCCAGGACGGACAGCACGACGCGCCGCTCCAGCTCACGCATGATGTCCGAGCCGAGCTGCTTCTCGCGCTCGTCGTACTGCTCGTGGATGTCGTCCTTGATGGACTCCCCGATGAACTCGGCGGTGATCCCGGCCCGGTCCCCGGCCGCGTCCTCCAGCTCTTCGACGGTGACCTTCACCGGGTAGAGCTGCCTGAACGCGCCCCACAGCCGGTCGAGGTCCCACTCCTCGGCGAAGCCTTCGGCGGTCTCCTGCCGGATGTAGTCGTCGATGGTGTCGTCCATGAAGTGGCGGATCTGCTCCTGCAGGTCCTCACCCTCCAGGACGCGACGGCGCTCGCCGTAGATGACCTCGCGCTGCCGGTTGAGCACCTCGTCGTACTTCAGGACGTTCTTACGCGTCTCGAAGTTCTGCTGCTCGACCTGCGACTGCGCCGACGCGATCGCCCGCGTCACCATCTTGTTCTCGATCGGCACATCGTCCGGCACGTTCGCCATCGACATCACGCGCTCGACCATCTGCGCCTTGAACAGCCGCATCAGGTCGTCGCCGAGCGACAGGTAGAAGCGGGACTCGCCCGGGTCGCCCTGACGGCCGGAACGACCGCGCAGCTGGTTGTCGATACGCCGCGACTCGTGCCGCTCCGTACCGAGGACGTACAGCCCGCCGAGCTCCTTGACCTCTTCGAACTCCGCCCTGACGGCCTGCTCGGCCTTCTCCAGCGCGGTGGGCAGCGCGGCCGCCCACTCCTCGACGTGGTCGACGGGGTCGAGACCGCGCTGGCGCAGCTCTGCCTCGGCGAGGTCGTCGGGGTTGCCGCCGAGCTTGATGTCCGTACCGCGGCCGGCCATGTTCGTCGCGACCGTGACCGCGCCCTTGCGGCCGGCCTGGGCAACGATCGTCGCCTCACGGTCGTGCTGCTTGGCGTTGAGGACCTCGTGCTGCACACCACGCTTGGAGAGCTGCTGCGAGAGGTACTCGGACTTCTCGACCGAGGTGGTGCCGACCAGGATCGGCTGGCCCTTCTCGTGCTTCTCGGCGATGTCGTCGACGACCGCGGCGAACTTCGCGACCTCGGTCCGGTAGATCAGGTCCGACTGGTCGGCGCGGACCATCGGCCGGTTCGTCGGGATCGGCACGACGCCGAGCTTGTAGATCTGGTGGAACTCGGCGGCCTCGGTCATCGCCGTACCGGTCATGCCGGACAGCTTGCCGTAGAGGCGGAAGAAGTTCTGCAGGGTGATCGTGGCGAGGGTCTGGTTCTCGTCCTTGATGTCCACCCCTTCCTTCGCCTCGATCGCCTGGTGCATGCCCTCGTTGTAGCGGCGGCCGGCGAGAATACGGCCGGTGTGCTCGTCGACGATCATGACTTCGCCGTCGATGACGACGTAGTCCTTGTCATTCTTGAAGAGTTCCTTGGCCTTGATGGCGTTGTTGAGGTATCCGACGAGCGGGGTGTTCACCGACTCGTAGAGGTTGTCGATGCCGAGCCAGTCCTCCACCTTCGCCACACCGGACTCATGGATCGCGACGGTCCGCTTCTTCTCGTCGACCTCGTAGTCGCCGGTCTCCTCGATACCCTTGAGCGGATTGCCCGCCTCGCCCTTCTTGAGGCGCGTGACCAGCTTGGCGAAGTCGCCGTACCACTTGGTCGCCTGATCGGCCGGGCCGGAGATGATCAGCGGCGTACGGGCCTCGTCGACGAGGATCGAGTCGACCTCGTCGACCACCGCGAAGTTGTGGCCGCGCTGGACGAGCTCGTCCGCGGACCACGCCATGTTGTCGCGGAGGTAGTCGAAGCCGAACTCGTTGTTCGTGCCGTACGTGATGTCGCAGGCGTACTGCTCACGTCGCTGGGTCGGCGTCATGTTCGCGAGGATGCAGCCGACGGACAGGCCCAGGAACTTGTGGACCCGGCCCATCATCTCGGAGTCGCGCTCGGCCAGATAGTCATTGACCGTGATCAGGTGCACGCCCTTGCCGGAGAGCGCGTTGAGATACGCGGGCAGGGTGCCGACGAGGGTCTTGCCCTCACCGGTCTTCATCTCGGCCACATAGCCGAGGTGCAGCGCCGCGCCACCCATCATCTGGACGTCGTAGTGGCGCTGTCCGAGGACTCGCTTGGCGGCCTCACGGACCGTCGCGAATGCCTCGGGGAGCAGGTCGTCCAGGCTCTCGCCGTCCGCGTACCGTTCCTTGTACTCGTCGGTGAGCGCCCGCAGCTCGGCGTCGGAGAGGTTGACGAAGTCCTCTTCGATGGAGCTGACCTGGTCCGCGATGCGGTGCAGTTTGCGCAGGATCTTGCCTTCGCCTGCACGCATGAGCTTGTTGAAGACGGACACTGAGGCTGGTCTCCTTGCCGGTCGGGCCTGGCACTGGGTCGTGTGATGGACGCTGGCACGGGCACGGCAGGTGAGCCCCACCGCAACGGCCATCGTAAGCGAGGACCCCGCCGCGCCGGGAGGGCTGCCGCCGCGTTGAGCCCGCTGTGCCCTTTCGAGTCAACGGATGGAGGACTCGAAAGGTGCCGGAAAGCACGAAAACTGGTCGCATCACCGTCGGCACCTCACCAGAATCCGTACATGGAGCCGATCACTCTCACCACCGAACGTCTGCTGCTGCGCCCCTTTCGCCGGAGCGACGCGGACGAGGTGTACGCCGCCTGTCAGGACCCGGACATCCAGCGCTGGACGGTCGTCCCCTCCCCGTACAGCCGGGCCGATGCCGAACTCTTCACGGAGAAGCTGTCCCCCGGTGGCTGGCAGGACGACTTCATGTACAACTTCGCGGTGGTGCGGCGCGACGGCGGGGCGATGACCGGTGCGCTCGGCATCAACCGGCGCACCCTGCCGGGCACGTACGAGGTGGGGTTCTGGACGGCGAAGGAGCACCGCGGTCTCGGCTATATGACGGAGGCGGTACGGGCTGCCGCCCACTGGACGTTCACCGCGCTCGGCGGGGACCGGCTGGAGTGGCGGGCCGAGGTCGGCAATGTGCCCTCGCGGGCCGTGGCGCAGCGGGCGGGCTTCCGCCTGGAGGGCGATCAGCGCTCGGGGCTGCTGAACAAGGGCGTGCGGCGGGACACCTGGGTCGGTGCACTGCTCCCGTCCGACCTGGGCCTGCCGGGAGTCCACCCGTATCTGCCGACGAAGTCCCCCACCGGCGCCCCCGCCTCCGGCCGCACGGGCCGGTCCACCGCTCCGTGAACGAATGTCAGTGCGGCCCTCTAGGGTTCGGTCCATGACGCCTGTGCCGCCTCCCGCAGCCGAACTCTCCGCCGACCAGGCGCGCAGGATCGCCCTGCGCGCCCAGGGCTTCCTCGGGGCACCGGACCGCCGGGCCGGGGTGCCGGGCGTGCTGCGGCACCTCGGCGCCGTACAGCTCGACACGATCTCGGTGCTGGCCCGTTCGCACGAGCTGATTCCGTACGCGCGCCTCGGCGCGGTCGGCCGCCGCACGATCGAGGACGCGTACTGGTCGGGTGGCCGCACCTTCGAGTACTGGTCGCATGCGGCGTGCATCCTGCCGGTCGAGGAGTGGCCGCACTTCGCGTTCCGCCGCCGCTCCTACCGCGCGCGCCCGCAGTGGAACCACGATCTGCCCGACGGGGCGTACGACATGGTGATCAAGCAGCTCCGCGCCGAGGGGCCGCTCACAGCGACGGAGCTGGGCGGGGCGAAGAACGGCGGGGAGTGGTGGGACTGGTCGGCGTCGAAGGTCGCCGTCGAGCGGGCCCTGATGTACGGCGAAGTGGTGTGCACCGAGCGGCGCGGCTGGAAGCGGGTGTACGACCTCGCGGAGCGTGCACTGCCCGATGCCGTGCTGCATGACGGTCTGGACGACACGGAATGTCTGCGCCGGCTCGTCGCACTCGCCGGGCAGTCCCTGGGGGTCGGCACCCGGGCGGACATCGCCGACTATCACCGGCTGAAGGCCGAGCAGTTCGACGCGGTGGTGGCAGACTCCGGGCTGGTGCCGGTGAAGGTGGAGGGCTGGGCGAAACCCGCCTGGGCCGACCCGGCGGCGCTGGCTGCGGAGCCGCGCGGACGACACCGTACGACGCTGCTGTCGCCGTTCGACTCACTGATCTGGGAGCGGGCACGGACGGAGCGGATCTTCGGCTTCACCCACCGCCTGGAGGCGTACGTCCCCAAGCCCAAGCGGATCCATGGCTATTTCGCGATGCCGCTGCTGGCGGGCGGAAAGCTCCAGGGCCGGGTCGATCCGGCGCGCGAGGGCACGACTCTGGTCGCCCGGCAGGTGTCCCTGGCAGGCAGGAAGGCCGTGGCACCGATGGCCGAGGCGCTCGTGGAGGCGGCGTCCTGGGTCGGCTGCACGGCGGTCCGGGTGGAACGGGTGGACGCACCGGAGCTGCGCGAGGCGCTCAGCCAGGAAGTCGCCCGCGCCCTCGGCTGACCCGGCTGTACCGGCGTACAGGATTCACCTGATCTCCAGAATCTTCTCCCGCATCGCATAGACCACTGCTTCCATCCTGGAATGCAGCTGCAGCTTCTCCAGAATGTTGCGGACGTGGTTCTTCACGGTGTTCTCGGAAATGAACAGTTCCTTCGCGATATCGCGATTGTTCATGCCCGTGGCAACCAGTTTGAGGACTTCGAGCTCCCGGTCGGTGAGCCGCGGCGCCGGCACCAGCCTGCGCTCGTCGGTCCGCTGGATCATCGACTTGAATTCGGTGAGCAGTTTGGACGCCATGGACGGGCTGATCTGGGACTGCCCGTCGGCGACCGCGCGGATCGCCGTGGCCACCTCGTCGGTGGAGATCTCCTTGAGGAGATAGCCGGTGGCACCCGCCTTGATCGCGTCGTAGAGGTCGGCCTCCTCGTCACTGATCGTCAGCATGATGATCTTCGCGCTGGGGGCCACCTCCTTGATGGAGGTGCAGGCCTCGATGCCGCCGCGCTTGGGCATCCGTACGTCCATCAGCACGATGTCGGGCAGCAGGTCGGCCGCCTTGTCGACGGCCTCCGCCCCGTCACCCGCCTCGCCGACGACCTGGATGTCCTCCTCCTGGGCGAGGACAATCTCCAGACCTCTGCGGAAGAGCGCATGGTCATCCACCACCAGGACGCGGATCGGCTCCTTACGGGAACTCTCCGCGTCCGCGCCGGTATCGGCACAGGCAGCGTCGTCGGCATCATTGGCATCGCGCACGGGCCCGAAGGTGTCCGCCATCGTTCCTCCCCCTGAAGGCCACGGCCTGAAGTTCACAAGCTGTCCGCCAACGGCAGTTCACAGAGCACCGATTGGCTTGGGACGTCATGATTCCATGCCTGGACGTCAGAGCGGTGGTCCTGTGGTCCCACTCGGGTGCCCCTGGTGGCGTGATTGCGCCCCCAGGGGCACCACCGATGCGAGGCGTCAGCCGCCGAGCGCACCGCCTGCGCCGCCCGCCTCGTCAGCGGCCAGCGGGTCGGTCCTCAGATGAATGACACCGTAGTCGTAGGCGTGCCGCCGGTAGACGACACTGGGTTCCTTCGTCTCGGCATCGACGAACAGATAGAAGTCGTGCCCGACCAGCTCCATCTCGTAGAGCGCCTGATCGAGCAGCATCGGTGCCGCGACGTGCGTCTTCTCGCGCATCACCAGCGGCCCTTCGCCCTGCACCTCGAGCGAGCCGATCCTGGTGGTGGGTACGGACTGTGCCGCGCCCTCGCCGGCAAGGTCACCCTCGCTGTTGAACGACGCCGCACCCGGCACGGTCTCGGCGACTTCTGCAGCGGGAATCCGGCCGTTGCCCCGGCGGCTGTAGCGCTTGTCGTGCTGCTTGCGCAGCCGCGCCTCCAGCTTGCCGGTGGCCAGGTCCAGCGCTGCGTAGGGGTCGGCTGCGGCCGCTTCCGCACGAATGACCGGTCCCCGCGAGCGAAGCGTGATCTCCACCCGGTCGGAACGGTCGGCCTGACGGGGGTTTGGCTCCTTGGACACCTCGACGTCGAGGCTGATCACCTTGCCGTCGAACTTCTGGATCTTGTCCAGCTTCAGCTTCTCGGCCACGTGCTTGCGGAACCGCTCGGGCACCTCGGTCTTGCGGCCCTTGACGACGATGTCCACGCAGAACTCCGTTCCCGGATCGCTCCGCTCGGCGGCGGAGCATCTCCCTTTTGCACCAGGCTCCGGTGATCGCCGGAGCCGCGGACTCGGTGGCTTCGACCTCCTCCTCCCCCATCCGGGAGGTCTCCACCCCACCGACTTTTCAGCTTCTGGGCTACCGGTGAGTTACCTGCCCGAAACCTGGGGGTGCATTCGTCGAGGTCCGGCATTCACCATTCCTCACCACCGAACATAGCCTGCCCGGCCGGATGTCGGCACCCGCTACCCGCACGTACCTCCGTTCAGGGCTCTTCACCCACTCACTACCTGCAACGATGAAAGTTCATTGGCAGTTCCGGTTTATTTCGAAGGCAGACGGAGACGCTGCAACAACGGCCGCCTGCCGCATTCCAGGATCCTTGTCTTCGCGCACGCCCGCCGCGTCGAGTGCGCGTGCCGCCTCGGCCAGCGAGGCCCCGGTCGTCAAAAGGTCGTCCACAAGCACCACCCGTTCGGTCGCAAGCAGCCGCTCACCACCGGTCACCACCTCCAGCGCGCCCGCCAGATTCTCCTGCCGCTGCCGGGCACCGAGCCCCGACTGATCGGCTACCGGCCGCCGTTGCCGCAGCACGGATGCCACCTGCACCCGCACGCCACGGCGCCGCAGCTCGCCCGCCGCCGACAGCGCGATCCTGCGCGTCGGATCGTGCCCGCGCGCCGCCACCGCCCGTCGCGCCGACGGCACCGGCACGAGCAGCAGCGGTCCCGGCCGACCACCCACCTGCCCCGTCCCGGCCCTTACCGCACCCGCCAGCGCCCTGCCGAGCTCCCGCGACAGTCCTAGTACGCCACGCTCCTTGTGGGCCAGGAGCGTCGCCCGTACCGCGTTCTCGTACGCCGCGGCGGCATGCACCACCGGCAGTCCGGCCGGCTCCGGCGCGGGCCTCACCCGTCGCGGCACCGCTCCGTGAAGCGCCGCCCGGCAGTCCTCGCACAGCTCGGCCCGCGGTCCGCCGCAGCCACTGCAGGCCACAGGCAGGACCAGCCCAGCGATCTCCCGCCACCACCCCCGCATGACTCCACTGTGCGCCCGCAGCACGAACCCGGCCACCCCTGTGGAAAACGCAGCCGCCTCGAACGGGAGGGAGCGCCCGTCACCACGCGATCAGGGTTGGTCCCGGGCACCCGGCACCGTTGGTCCGGGGACTCCCCGGACCGGGGCTCAGAGGCTGTCGGGCTGCCTTCGATCGGGAAGCGGGCGGGGCCCGGTGCGTGCGATCGCAAGGCGCCGGAAGGTCCTCGGACGGGGCCTCCCCTGCTTGAACGAAGCTGAGAGCTTGGAAAAGGAGCTACCAGGACGTTTCGGCAACGCTGCGAGCGTGCGTGCCGGGCACGACCGCCCGATCAGAGGCAGCCCGACAGCCTCTCAGCCCGGATAGACCAGCGACGAGCCCTTCTTGAGCACCGTCTGCCAGTTGTCCCCCGGCGACAGCTTCACTATCCCGTCGTCCTCGGTGTCCGCCATCAGCGGCAGCTGCTCGTCGTCCGCCGCCGCGACCGACGACACCTGATTCGCCCCGGGCAGCACACCCGACGCCGGTGCCGAACCGTCCGCCTGGACATAGCGCACCTGCTGCACTCCGCCCTGCTCCTTGCCGACCACCACGAGGCGGCTCCGGCCCGACCAGGACATCGCGGTCACGTCCGCCAGCTGCGGCGCGGCCTTCCGCAGCTCCACGACGGAGACGTCCTGCCGGGTGTCCGGATGCCCCTGGCGCTCGATCCGGCCGATCTTCAGCGTGGTGTGGCCGTCCTCGGTCAGCAACAGCGCGATCCGGACGCCGTCCGCCGACAGCCGCAGCGCCTCGATCCGCGCGCCGCCCAGTTCCGGCACCGTGACGTTCGACGGCCTGCCCGTACCGCCGGCCAGCCGCAGCAGCCGGGGATCATCCGGATTCCGGTCCGCCACCCAGAGATCACCCCGCCCGTCCCAACTGGGCGCCGACAACCGGTCCTCCGGCTTCTTCGCCCTGCTGGTCACGGCGGGCGCGGGGAGCTCGCCCGCCGAAACGACGGAGGCGACGTACAGTGACGCGCTGTTCTGCGAGACCGCCGCCGCCATCTGCTCGTCGCGGGCCACGCCGACCGTGCTCATCCGCTCCGGTCCGTCACCGAGCGGGCCGGCCACCGGCTCCGGATCACCGCTGCCCCTGGTGCTCCCGGGGATGCGCTGGACATGCCCGTTGTCATCGACGAAGTACTGGCTGTCGGGGCCGCCCGAGGAACCGTCCGGAGCGAACTCCTCCGCCTGGTCCGAACCCAGGACACAGAGCGACGAACCGTCGGACCGCTGCAGCTCGACCTGCGCGACCCGGGCGGACGTCAGATCGCGCACGGTGTACAGCACCTGAGAGGCCATCATGCGGCAGGAGCGCTGCCCGACGCCGTCCGCCTTCTTGTTGAGCGGAACCTTCAGTACGCTGCGGTCGTCGGGCGCCAGCGCGGTGACGCCCTTGCGCAGGACCGTACCGGTGGGGAAGCGGGAGTCGACCACCGGCCGCAGCCAGTTGGTCGGTCCCTCGACGAGACTGCGGACCGTCTGTGTCACGGTGTCCATCCCCGTGATCGGATCCGTCCGGTTGCGCACATAGACAGGGTCGGCGACCAGCGTCGACTGACCTGCCGTCGGCCCGGTGGCGAAGTAGTACTTGTTGACGGAGCGGTAGAGCCGCTTGAAGTCGGACTGCCCGAGCAGCAGACCGTCCGGCACGAAGTCGATGCGCCACTCCTTGCTGCCGTTCTGCCGCACCAGGTGCAGGCTCCGGTTGAAGCCCGTGGGCGCGACGGGCCGGTAGACGCTCTGCGCGTCGACCGTCGCCACCTTCTCGCCGGTCAGCGTGAAGGTGAGCTCCGTACTGCTGCGGTCGCTGTCGCGGACCGGGCGATCGCTCCGGTTCGGCGCCTTGGAGAGCACCGTGGTGAACGCGCTCGGCTTCCAGGTGCGCGACGCCTCCTTCGTCAGGTACTTCCGGGTCGTCCGGAAGCCGGGGTCGTCACTGGTCATGGACTCCAGGAAGCCGTCGACCACCTCATCCGGAGTGGCGTTTTCGCGGGGCGCCACCGCGTACACCTGTACCTGGGAGTCGCCGGGCTGCGAGGCGTCGACCGCCTTGATGTCCCCGGTGACGGGCATCGAGCCGCACGCGGACAGCAGCACGACGCCGCATCCCAGCAGAGCGACCATCCCCACCGCACGTCCACGGCCGCCCTCACGACGGTCAGCGCCCACGAGTCGTGTCCTCCCGCTCCGGGTCCTGCGCAGCAGAGTCGATGATGTCGCCCGGCCGGTCCTCGGCGGGGCGAGCGACCACACGGGCGCCGTTGCCCGGCAGGGCGGCCGGATTCACCGACGCCGGCGCCGTCCGGGAAGCCGCGGGTACGGGCAGCGGCGAACGGTCCGGGCTGCCCGGCTGGGTCGACACCGTCGTGAGCCGGTGCTCGCTCCCGGTCGTACCGGCGTCCGTGGGACGCTCCCGGTTCTCCCGGTTGCGTCGCGAGTCCTCGGGCTCCAGCGGTATCGGGGAGCCGCGCAGCGGCTCGTCCGCCGTACGCGGCAGCGTCAGCCGGAACTGCGAACCGCCGCCCGGCTCGCCCCACGCCTGCAGCCAGCCGCCATGCAGCCGGGCGTCCTCGACGGCGATCGACAGTCCGAGACCGGTGCCGCCGGTCGTCCGTGCCCGCGCCGGGTCGGCGCGCCAGAACCGGTTGAAGACCCGGGTCGCCTCGCCGGGCTTGAGTCCCACGCCGTAGTCCCGGACGGCGACGGCGACCGCGCCTCCGGCCACCCCCATCCGCACCACGACGTCCCGGCCCTCACCGTGCTCGACGGCGTTGACGACAAGATTGCGCAGCACGCGCTCGACCCGCCGCGCGTCGGCCTCCGCGATCACCGGCTGCTCGTCGCCGACCACCCGGATCCGGGTGCCCTTGCGGTCGGCGAGCGGCTCGGCGCCGCCGATCACGCGCCGGACGACCTGCCGCAGGTCGATCGGTTCGGCCTCCAGCGCCGCGGCACCCGCATCGAACCGGCTGATCTCCAGCAGATCGGAGAGCAGCGACTCGAACCGGTCGAGCTGATCGCCGAGCAGTTCCGCGGAACGCGCGGTCACCGGGTCGAAGTCGACGCGTGCCTCATGGATGACATCGGCGGCCATCCGTACGGTCGTGAGCGGCGTCCGCAGCTCGTGCGAGACATCCGAGACGAAGCGTCGCTGCATCCGGGAGAGCTCCTCCAGCTGCTGGATCTTCAGCTGAAGGTTCTGGGCCATCTTGTTGAAGGCCTCACCGAGCCGGGCGATGTCGTCCTCGCCGGTGACCTTCATGCGCTCCTGGAGCCTGCCTGCGGAGAGCCGCTCGGCGATCCCCGCAGCCATCCGTACGGGGGTGACGACTTGCCGCACCACGAACCAGGCGATGGCGCCGAGCAGCACGACCACGAACAGTCCTGCGGTCGCCAGCGTGCCCTTGACCAGGGTCAGGGACTTCTCCTCCTGCGTCAGCGGGAAAAGGTAGTAGAGCTGGTACGGGTTGTGGTCGATGTCGTAGAGACGCTTGCCGACGACAAGCCCGGGCTGCGACTTCTGCCCGTTCGCATACCGGATCAGGGAGTACGTCTGGAACGCGCCGGGCCCCTTGTCCACTGCCTCCCGCAGGCTCTGCGGAATGCTGGCCGCTTCGACACTGCCCGAGCCGCGCGGTGCACGGCTGCCCTCGTCGGCGCTGAGCGCCACCACGTTGAAGGCGTTCTTGCCGCCGCTGGCGAGCTGGTCTACGAGCTCCGTCCGCCACGAGTTGTTGGCGGTCGCGCCGTCCCCGCCGTCCCCGCCGTCACCGCCCTGCCCACTGGGGGTGAGCGGAGCATTCGCCTTGTCCTGGGCCGCCGCGAAACCGCCGGTGGCCTGCGTCTGGGCAGCCTTGCCCTTCGCGTCGAGCAGGCCGTTGCGGACCTGCCCGATCACGACCAGGCCGAGCAGCAGCACGACACCGAGAGACATGAGCAGCGTGCCCGCGACGACCCGCAGTTGCAGGTTGCGCCGCCACAGCCGGACGGCGGGCAGCAGCGGACGCCGCACCCAGCGCATCAGCAGTCGCGGCACAGGCCCGCCGGGCGCCCGGTCGTGGAACAACCGGCCGCCCTGCACAAGACGCCCGAACGGGGACGTCCTGTGCCCGGAACCGGTAGCCCGCCCCGTACGGACTCCCGGCTCCCCGGGCTTCGGGGCAGCGCTACCCAGGGACACGTCAGCTCGGTCCGGCCTTGTAACCGACGCCTCGGACGGTCACCACGATCTCCGGCCGTTCCGGATCCTTCTCGACCTTGGAACGCAGCCGCTGGACATGCACATTCACCAGCCGGGTGTCAGCGGCGTGGCGGTATCCCCACACCTGCTCGAGCAGCACCTCACGGGTGAAGACCTGCCACGGCTTACGGGCGAGCGCGACCAGCAGGTCGAACTCCAGCGGGGTCAGGGCGATCGACTGCCCGTCCCGCTTCACCGAGTGACCGGCCACATCGATGACCAGGTCCCCGATGGTCAGCTGTTCCGGTGCCGGCTCCTCGGACCTGCGCAGACGTGCCCTGATCCGGGCAACCAACTCCTTAGGTTTGAACGGCTTGACGATGTAGTCGTCGGCCCCTGACTCCAGGCCCACCACCACATCGACGGTGTCGCTCTTGGCGGTGAGCATGACAATCGGTACACCCGACTCGGCCCTGATCAACCTGCAGACCTCGATGCCGTCCCGTCCGGGCAGCATGAGATCGAGCAGGACCAGGTCCGGCTTGGCCTCTCGAAATGCGGCAAGTGCCTTGTCGCCGTCCGCTACGAACGACGGCTCGAACCCTTCACCACGCAGCACAATCCCGAGCATCTCGGCCAGTGCGGTGTCGTCGTCGACGACAAGGACGCGTCCCTTCATAATCGACATCATCCCATTAGCTAATCGTTACCTGCGATGATCTGGCACACAGCTCTGCCAGTCCGACCCCCGTGACCGGGGAAACTGCACCCTCCTCCGTGACGATCGCCGTGATCAGTTCCGGCGGCGTGATGTCGAATGCGGGGTTGTACGCCTGGGTTCCCAGCGGTGCGACAGACAGTCCGCCCGCTTCCCCACCCGCCCCGATCCGGGGTGGTGTGAGCTCTGTCACTTCCCGTCCGGGACGCTGCTCCACGACGACCGATGCCCCGTCCGGGGTCTGCAGATCCACGGTCGTGGTCGGCGCCACCACAATGAACGGCACGTGATGGTATTTGGCAAGCACCGCCAGCGGATAACTCCCGACCTTGTTGGCCACGGACCCGTCCGCAGCAATGCGATCGGCCCCGATGAGCACGGCATCCACCTCCCCCGCGGCGAACAGCGAACCCGCGGCATTGTCCGTGAGCAAGCTGTACGCCATCCCGTGGCGCGCCGCCTCGTACGCGGTCAGCCGGGCCCCCTGAAGCAGCGGTCGCGTCTCGTCCACCCAGAGCCGTCGTAGCTTTCCCGCCCGGTGCGCCCCGAGCGCCACAGCAAAGGCAGTGCCCTCACCGCCCGAGACGAGCGCCCCCGAATTGCAGTGGGTCAGAAGCTGATGCCCGCCGCCGGGCAGCAGCTCTTCGAGGAGCGCGAGCCCGTATTGCGCCATGCGCCGACTGGCCTCGGCATCCTCCCGGTGCAGCGCCTCGGCCTCTGCCAAGGCCACTGCGGCCGCCCGCTGCGCATCCTCGCCCTTGTCCAGCGCCGCCCAGTACGCCTGCGCCGCGCGCCGCACCCCGTAACCGAGGTTCACCGCGGTGGGCCGCGCCCGCTCCAACAGCCCAGAAGACTCTGCCATGTCGTCGCCCCGGGCCGCGGCCAGAGCGACCCCGTAGGCCCCCGCGATGCCCAGCAGCGGCGCCCCGCGCACGGCCAGGGTCTGAATGGCCCGCACCAGTACCGGCACATCCGTACACAGCAGCTCGACCTCCTCGGCGGGCAACCGCGTCTGGTCGAGAAGCGCCACTGCGGGGCCTTCCGGGGGCTCGGCCCAGCGGATGGAGGGAAGCGCGGGAGGCTCGATGCCCACCGGCGATTGCGCGTCCTGATCAGCCATCCGCCCAGTCTGCACGGTGAGCCGCCCACACATGAAGGTAAGCCGGTGATGGAGCACCCGGCCCGTACCGGAGCAACGCGTGGCACGATGGCTGCCAACCTGCCGCCCCGATGAGCGGACAGGACCGTGAAGGAGCGAGAATGAACGACACTCCGGGCTGGGCCTCGCCCGGATCCGCCCCCTCCGACGGCCAGGAGGCGGGCGTCCCCCGGCCTTCCGAGCCCGTCGACGGCAGCGGCCCTGCGGGAAACTGGTCTTCCATGCAGCCGCCGGCAGGGCAGTGGTCCCCACCGGGCACCTCCGGCAACGGCCCCGGCGCACCGCCACCCGCCCCCGGCTGGGGTGGCGGGCCGCAGGCAGTCGGCTGGGCTCAGCCGCCCGCTGCTGCGAAGCCCGGGGTCATCCCGCTCCGCCCGCTCGGCGTCGGAGAGATCCTCGACGGTGCGGTGTCCACTATGCGCGCCCACTGGCGCACGGTTCTCGGCATCACCCTCACCGTCTCCGTCATCGCCCAGGTCACGATCATCCTCGCGCAACGCTATCTGCTGCCGGAACCCACCTCGGTCGACCCGAACGCAACCGGCACGGAGGCACTCCGTCAGGCCGCCGACTCCATGCAGTCGAGCCTGATCTACAGCGCGCCGTCGACGCTCGTCGCCCTGATCGCGACGCTCGTCACCACCTCCGTGCTCACCATCGTGATCAGCCGCTCGGTGGTGGGCCGTTCCGTCACGCTCTCCGAAGCGTGGGCCGAGGCCCGACCCCGCCTCCTTCAGCTGCTCGGCCTGACCCTGCTCCTGACCCTGATGATCGTCGGCATCATGGCGGTGGGCGTGCTCCCGGGCGTGCTGATCGGCTCCACAGCCGGCGTCGCTCTCGCCCTCCTCGGATTCCTGGCAGCCACCGTCGGCGTCATCTGGCTGATGGTCCGCTTCTGCCTCGCCTCGCCGGCACTGATGCTGGAGCGGCAGTCGATCACCGTCTCGATGCGCCGCTCCGCGAAACTGGTTCGGGGCGCTTGGTGGCGGACGTTCGGCATCCTGATCCTCACCTGGCTGCTGACACTCATCGTGACCCTGATCATCGCGATTCCGTTCGGCATCATCGCGATCATCATGGACGGCGACGGGATGGGAGCGTTCCTCACCGGGAAGCCCACCGACTTCGGCTGGCCTTTCCTGATCATCTCCGGTATCGGCGAGGTGATCATCTCGACGATCACCTACCCGCTCTCCGCCGGTGTGATGGCCCTGCTCTACGTGGACCAGCGCATCCGTCGCGAGGCACTCGACCTCGAACTCGCCCGGGCCGCAGGCCTGCCCGGCTACGACACCAGGAGCTGATGCCGTGTCGGGGGCGGGGGGCGCGACAACAGCACGACTGCTGATCCACGCGAGCAGCGACATACCGGTGGACACTCCACGCGTGCCCGCCCGCGAGGCGGCGAGGCACGAACTGTCCAAACCGATGTACCACGAGAACGACCCGAACCTCCTCCAGCGCGGTCTCGACCGCCTCTGGGCGTGGCTCGGCGATCTCTTCTCCGCAGCCTCGAACACCGCACCCGGCGGACCGCTCGGGCTGATCGTCCTCGTGCTGGTCGTCATCGGTCTGGCCGCCGCCCTCTGGTGGCGGCTGGGCGCCCCGCAACGCACCGCCCGCCCCACCGACGCCCTGTTCGACGACAGCCCCCGCAGCGCCGCCGAACACCGGACCGCCGCCGAGGCACACGCTGCCGCCCACCGCTGGGACGAGGCCGTCCAGGAACGCATGCGCGCCATCGTCCGCTCGCTGGAGGAACGCGCCCTGCTCGACCCCCGCCCCGGCCGCACCGCCGACGAGGCCGCCACCGAGGCAGGCCACTCGCTGCCGGCGCACGCGCTGCCCCTCCGCGCCGCCGCCAGGGAGTTCGACGCCATCACGTACGGCGGCCGGAACACCGACCGGCAGGCGTATCTGACGGTGCGGGACCTTGACCTCGACCTCGAAAACGCCAAGCCCCTGCTGACCGCCCCGGCCCGGGGAGCGGCCGAATGACCGCGCCCACTGCCACCTCCACCGCACCCCCCACCTCGGTCTCCCCCACCCCACGCCAGGTCTGGGCCCGCACCCGCGGTCTGGTGCTCGCTCTTCTCCTTCTCATAGCAGCCGGAATCGTGCTGGCCACTGCACACTCCGGTGCCCAGCACGGCCGACTCGACCCTCGCTCCGCCGATCAGCACGGAAGCCGGGCCGCCGCCGAACTCCTCAAGGACCGCGGCGTCTCCGTACGGGTGGCCACCACACTCGAGGAGGCCACCGCTGCAGTCGGCCCGGACACGACCCTGCTCGTCACCACCCCCGATCTGCTGACACCGGGCCAGCAGCGCGAGCTCCGCGCCGCGACCGCCGGCTCGGCCGGCCGCACCGTCCTCCTCGCGCCAGGTCCCCCGTCCGTGAACACACTGGTCCCCGGGGTCCGCACGACGTCCACCGGACCGGTTGCCCCTCGTGCACCGCAGTGCTTGCTTCCCGCAGCCCACAGCGCGGGAACCGCCGACACGGGAGGCTTCCGCTACACCGCGGACGGCCTCGAAACCCTCGCCTGCTACCCCAGCGGGGGTCTCCCCACCCTGCTCGTGGTCCAGGAGGAGGCCTCCGGCGACACCACCGTTCTCGGCTCCGCGGACTTCCTCTACAACAGCCGTCTCGACAGCCAGGGCAACGCCTCCCTGGCCCTGCAACTTCTCGGCTCCCGCCCACATCTGGTCTGGTATCTCCCCTCGCTCGCTGATCCCTCCGCCACCGGGAACGGCGGAGACAGTGACGACAACGCAGGCCGTGACGACGCCGACAACGACCGCAGCTTCGCCGACCTGATCCCGTCGGGCTGGCTGTGGGGAACCCTGCAACTCGCAGTCGCCGCCGTGCTCGCCGCCATCTGGCGCGCCCGTCGTCTGGGCCCCCTGGTCACCGAACGGCTGCCCGTGGCCATTCGCGCCTCCGAGTCCACCGAGGGCCGCGCCCGCCTCTACCGCAAGGCGAACGCCCGCGACCGGGCCGCCTCCTCGTTGCGCTCGGCCACTCGCACCCGCATCGCCCCGCTCCTCGGGGTTTCACCCCGCAATGCTCACTCCCCCGCGGTGCTCCTTCCCGCCGTCTCCGCACGCCTCAGCGTCTTCGAGGGCGGCCTCGACGCCGTGCTGTTCGGCACGGCTCCGGCCGATGACGCCGCCCTTGTCCGTCTGGCAGACCAACTCGACACCCTCGAAAGAGAGGTACGCACTTCATGAGCGCCCCGCCCCCAGTGCCCGCCGGGACAACCGAGACCGTCGGGAACGACGACGCAGCCCGCGCATCCCTGGAAGCCCTGCGCTCCGAGATCGCCAAGGCCGTGGTCGGCCAGGACCCCGCCGTCACCGGCCTCGTCGTCGCGCTGCTCTGCCGAGGCCACGTCCTCCTGGAAGGCGTTCCCGGCGTGGCCAAGACCCTCCTGGTCCGCGCCCTCGCCGCCTCACTCGAGCTCGATACAAAGCGCGTCCAGTTCACCCCCGACCTGATGCCGAGCGACGTCACCGGCTCTCTGGTCTACGACGCCCGTACAGCTGAGTTCTCCTTCCAGCCAGGCCCGGTCTTCACCAACCTGCTCCTGGCCGACGAGATCAACCGCACTCCCCCGAAGACGCAGTCATCGCTCCTGGAAGCGATGGAGGAGCGCCAGGTCACCGTCGACGGAACCCCCCGCCTCCTGCCGGACCCCTTCCTGGTTGCGGCCACTCAGAATCCCGTCGAGTACGAGGGCACGTACCCCCTCCCCGAGGCCCAGCTGGATCGCTTCCTCCTCAAGCTGACGGTGCCACTGCCGTCCCGCGACGAGGAAATCAATGTCCTGACCCGCCATGCCGACGGCTTCGACCCCCGCGACCTGGTCTCAGCAGGTGTCCGCCCCGTCGCAGGCCCTGCCGACCTGGAATCCGCCCGCACCGCGGTCGCCAAGACCACGGTTTCCCCCGAGATCGCCGGCTATGTCGTCGATATCTGTCGTGCCACGCGTGAGTCCCCCTCGCTCTCCCTCGGGGTCTCCCCCCGAGGTGCTACCGCCTTGCTCTCCACGGCCCGCGCCTGGGCCTGGTTGACCGGCCGTGACTACGTCATTCCGGACGACGTGAAAGCCCTGGCACTCCCCACGCTCCGCCATCGCATCCACCTGCGCCCCGAGGCGGAGATGGAAGGAGTCACCCCTGACTCCGTCATCACCGCAGTCCTCGCCCACGTCCCCGTACCCCGATGAGGCAGTGACCGTGGCCCTCACCGGACGAACAGCGCTGCTCGCCGCCTTGGGGTCACTCCCTGTAGGCATCCTTGCCCCGAGCTGGACGGGCATGCTCGCGGTCAATGCCCCGCTCTCTCTAGCAATTCTGTGCGACTACGCCCTGGCCGCGCCAGTGCGAACGCTCCGGTTCACCCGATCCGGTGACACAGCCGTTCGACTCGGCGATGTTGCGGAAGTGCAACTGACCGTAACCAACGCCTCGCGTCGGCGTCTGCGCGCTCATCTCCGCGATGCCTGGCCGCCCAGCAGCTGGCTCACAGGTACGGAACAGGCGGCGTCCCGCCACAGGCTGGACATCCCGGCAGGTGAACGCCGCCGCCTCACCACGCGCCTGAGTCCCACTCGCCGCGGCGACCGCCGAGCCGAACGCATCACCGTACGCTCCTACGGGCCACTGGGCCTGGCAGCCCGGCAGGGAAGTCATCAAGTTCCGTGGACGGTGCGCGTACTGCCGCCGTTCACCAGCCGCAAGCACTTGCCGTCCCGCCTCGCCAGGCTCCGTGAACTGGACGGACGCACCAGCGTCCTCACCCGCGGCGAAGGCACGGAGTTCGACAGCCTCCGCGCCTATGTCCCCGGCGACGACACCCGTTCCATCGACTGGCGGGCAACGGCACGGCAGTCGGCCGTCGCCGTCCGTACGTGGCGCCCCGAGCGGGACCGCCACATCCTCATCATCCTTGATACCGGCCGCACCTCGGCAGGCCGAGTCGGTGATGTGCCCCGCCTCGATGCTGCAATGGACGCGACGCTGCTCCTCACCGCTCTCGCTACACGCGCCGGCGACCGCGTGGACCTGCTCGCTTATGACCGCCGCATCCGCGCCCAGGTCCAGGGACGCGCCGCGGGTGAAGTCCTGTCGGCCATGGTCACTGCAATGGCACCGCTCGAACCTGAGTTGGTGGAAACGGACGCCCGAGGACTCAGCGCCGCTGCCCTGGCAAGCGCCCCTCGTCGCTCTCTGATCGTGCTCCTCACCAGCCTGGACGCAGCTCCCCTCGAGGAGGGTCTGCTCCCTGTCCTCCCCCAGCTGACTCAGCGCCACACGGTGCTGCTGGCTGCCGTGACCGACCCGCACATCGAGCAGATGGCCGAGGCCCGGGGAACGGTGGACGCGGTCTACGAGGCGGCAGCGGCGGCCCAGACCAAAGCTCAGCGGCAGCGCACTGCAGAGCAGCTCCAGCGCCATGGCGTGGTGGTCGTCGACGCCACCCCGGACCATCTCGCCCCGGCTCTCGCCGATGCCTACCTGGCCCTCAAGGGAGCCGGCCGGCTCTGATCCAACACTCCGTGCCAACCACACCACGCACTCACCATGAGGAGCCGTGGTTGTCACCTGTCCGTGAACGCAGAAAAGCCCCGCACCAGAGGTGCGGGGCTTTCCCGGAATAATTGTTCGGCGGCGTCCTACTCTCCCACAGGGTCCCCCCTGCAGTACCATCGGCGCTGAAAGGCTTAGCTTCCGGGTTCGGAATGTAACCGGGCGTTTCCCTAACGCAATGACCACCGAAACACTATGAAATTAACCAACACCGGGCAACAACACGGCCGTTCGTTATTTCAGAACTAACACAGTGGACGCGAGCAACTGAGGACAAGCCCTCGGCCTATTAGTACCAGTCAGCTCCACCCGTTACCAGGCTTCCACATCTGGCCTATCAACCCAGTCGTCTACTGGGAGCCTTAACCCCTCAAAGGGGGTGGGAATACTCATCTCGAAGCAGGCTTCCCGCTTAGATGCTTTCAGCGGTTATCCTTTCCGAACGTAGCCAACCAGCCATGCCCTTGGCAGGACAACTGGCACACCAGAGGTTCGTCCGTCCCGGTCCTCTCGTACTAGGGACAGCCCTTCTCAATATTCCTACGCGCGCAGCGGATAGGGACCGAACTGTCTCACGACGTTCTAAACCCAGCTCGCGTACCGCTTTAATGGGCGAACAGCCCAACCCTTGGGACCGACTCCAGCCCCAGGATGCGACGAGCCGACATCGAGGTGCCAAACCATCCCGTCGATATGGACTCTTGGGGAAGATCAGCCTGTTATCCCCGGGGTACCTTTTATCCGTTGAGCGACAGCGCTTCCACAAGCCACTGCCGGATCACTAGTCCCGACTTTCGTCCCTGCTCGACCCGTCGGTCTCACAGTCAAGCTCCCTTGTGCACTTACACTCAACACCTGATTGCCAACCAGGCTGAGGGAACCTTTGGGCGCCTCCGTTACTCTTTAGGAGGCAACCGCCCCAGTTAAACTACCCATCAGACACTGTCCCTGATCCGGATCACGGACCCAGGTTAGACATCCAGCACGACCAGAGTGGTATTTCAACGGCGACTCCACAACCACTGGCGTGGCTGCTTCAAAGTCTCCCACCTATCCTACACAAGCCGAACCGAACACCAATATCAAACTGTAGTAAAGGTCCCGGGGTCTTTCCGTCCTGCTGCGCGAAACGAGCATCTTTACTCGTAGTGCAATTTCACCGGGCCTATGGTTGAGACAGTCGAGAAGTCGTTACGCCATTCGTGCAGGTCGGAACTTACCCGACAAGGAATTTCGCTACCTTAGGATGGTTATAGTTACCACCGCCGTTTACTGGCGCTTAAGTTCTCAGCTTCGCCGACCCGAAAGTCAGCTAACCGGTCCCCTTAACGTTCCAGCACCGGGCAGGCGTCAGTCCGTATACATCGCCTTACGGCTTCGCACGGACCTGTGTTTTTAGTAAACAGTCGCTTCTCGCTGGTCTCTGCGGCCACCCCCAGCTCATGGAGTAAATCCAATCACCAGTGATGGCCCCCCTTCTCCCGAAGTTACGGGGGCATTTTGCCGAGTTCCTTAACCATAGTTCACCCGAACGCCTCGGTATTCTCTACCTGACCACCTGAGTCGGTTTAGGGTACGGGCCGCCATGAAACTCGCTAGAGGCTTTTCTCGACAGCATAGGATCATCCACTTCGCCACAATCGGCTCGGCATCAGGTCTCAGACTCATGTGTGACGGATTTGCCTACCACACGCCCTACACCCTTACCCCGGGACTACCACCGCCCGGGCTGGACTACCTTCCTGCGTCACCCCATCGCTTACCTAGTACAAGTCTGGTTCGTCGGCTCCACCACTACCCTCAACTCCGAAGAGATCGGGCCGGCTTCACGGACTTAGCATCGCCTGATTCAGTATTGGGCGTTTCAAAGCGGGTACCGGAATATCAACCGGTTGTCCATCGACTACGCCTGTCGGCCTCGCCTTAGGTCCCGACTTACCCTGGGCAGATCAGCTTGACCCAGGAACCCTTAGTCAATCGGCGCACACGTTTCTCACGTGTGTATCGCTACTCATGCCTGCATTCTCACTCGTGAACCGTCCACAACTCGCTTCCGCGGCTGCTTCACCCGGCACACGACGCTCCCCTACCCATCCCAGCAGGCGTTGGCCCTATACGCTGGAATGACACGACTTCGGCGGTACGCTTGAGCCCCGCTACATTGTCGGCGCGGAATCACTTGACCAGTGAGCTATTACGCACTCTTTCAAGGGTGGCTGCTTCTAAGCCAACCTCCTGGTTGTCTCTGCGACTCCACATCCTTTCCCACTTAGCGTACGCTTAGGGGCCTTAGTCGATGCTCTGGGCTGTTTCCCTCTCGACCATGGAGCTTATCCCCCACAGTCTCACTGCCGTGCTCTCACTTACCGGCATTCGGAGTTTGGCTAAGGTCAGTAACCCGGTAGGGCCCATCGCCTATCCAGTGCTCTACCT
Organism: Streptomyces sp. NBC_00873; assembly: GCF_045207415.1. Classification (NCBI taxonomy): domain Bacteria; kingdom Bacillati; phylum Actinomycetota; class Actinomycetes; order Kitasatosporales; family Streptomycetaceae; genus Streptomyces; species Streptomyces sp. NBC_00873. The sequence goes on along the minus strand of NZ_CP108803.1, from coordinate 5,716,729 downwards.
CCGGCAAGAAACACACGACGCTGCACCTAAATGCATTTCGGGGAGAACCAGCTATCACGGAGTTTGATTGGCCTTTCACCCCTAACCACAGGTCATCCCCCAGGTTTTCAACCCTGGTGGGTTCGGTCCTCCACGAAGTCTTACCTCCGCTTCAACCTGCCCATGGCTAGATCACTCCGCTTCGGGTCTTGAGCGTGCTACTAAAACGCCCTATTCGGACTCGCTTTCGCTACGGCTTCCCCACACGGGTTAACCTCGCAACACACCGCAAACTCGCAGGCTCATTCTTCAAAAGGCACGCAGTCACGACTGTTGCTCCGAAGAACAACAGCGACGCTCCCACGGCTTGTAGGCACACGGTTTCAGGTACTATTTCACTCCGCTCCCGCGGTACTTTTCACCATTCCCTCACGGTACTATCCGCTATCGGTCACCAGGGAATATTTAGGCTTAGCGGGTGGTCCCGCCAGATTCACACGGGATTTCTCGGGCCCCGTGCTACTTGGGTGTCTCTTAAACGAGCCGTCAATGTTTCAGCTACGGGGGTCTTACCCTCTACGCCGGACCTTTCGCATGTCCTTCGCCTACATCAACGGTTTCTGACTCGTCTCACGGCCGGCAGACCGTGAAAAAGAGATCCCACAACCCCGCATGCGCAACCCCTGCCGGGTATCACACGCATACGGTTTGGCCTCATCCAGTTTCGCTCGCCACTACTCCCGGAATCACGGTTGTTTTCTCTTCCTGAGGGTACTGAGATGTTTCACTTCCCCTCGTTCCCTCCACACTGCCTATGTGTTCAGCAGCGGGTGACAGCCCATGACGACTGCCGGGTTTCCCCATTCGGACACCCCCGGATCAAAGCTCGGTTGACAGCTCCCCGGGGCCTATCGTGGCCTCCCACGTCCTTCATCGGTTCCTGGTGCCAAGGCATCCACCGTGCGCCCTTAAAAACTTGGCCACAGATGCTCGCGTCCACTGTGCAGTTCTCAAACAACGACCAGCCACCCATCACCCCACCCTTACCAGGTGAGTTCACTGGGGCCGGCAACTGAAGGCGACCATGACGGCCGTACCCTCAGATACCCAACAACGTGCCCGACACGACCGATCCCTTCCCACGTTCCACGCCGAAGCAGTACTAGTGAAAAACAACCTGTCGTGCCGAATAGTCAACGTTCCACCCATGAGCTACCACCGTCGAACATTTGCCGACGTAGTGGCCTCTGACCAAGCAAGCTTGGTAAGAAGTGCTCCTTAGAAAGGAGGTGATCCAGCCGCACCTTCCGGTACGGCTACCTTGTTACGACTTCGTCCCAATCGCCAGTCCCACCTTCGACAGCTCCCTCCCACAAGGGGTTGGGCCACCGGCTTCGGGTGTTACCGACTTTCGTGACGTGACGGGCGGTGTGTACAAGGCCCGGGAACGTATTCACCGCAGCAATGCTGATCTGCGATTACTAGCAACTCCGACTTCATGGGGTCGAGTTGCAGACCCCAATCCGAACTGAGACCGGCTTTTTGAGATTCGCTCCGCCTCGCGGCATCGCAGCTCATTGTACCGGCCATTGTAGCACGTGTGCAGCCCAAGACATAAGGGGCATGATGACTTGACGTCGTCCCCACCTTCCTCCGAGTTGACCCCGGCAGTCTCCTGTGAGTCCCCATCACCCCGAAGGGCATGCTGGCAACACAGAACAAGGGTTGCGCTCGTTGCGGGACTTAACCCAACATCTCACGACACGAGCTGACGACAGCCATGCACCACCTGTATACCGACCACAAGGGGGGCACCATCTCTGATGCTTTCCGGTATATGTCAAGCCTTGGTAAGGTTCTTCGCGTTGCGTCGAATTAAGCCACATGCTCCGCTGCTTGTGCGGGCCCCCGTCAATTCCTTTGAGTTTTAGCCTTGCGGCCGTACTCCCCAGGCGGGGAACTTAATGCGTTAGCTGCGGCACCGACGACGTGGAATGTCGCCAACACCTAGTTCCCAACGTTTACGGCGTGGACTACCAGGGTATCTAATCCTGTTCGCTCCCCACGCTTTCGCTCCTCAGCGTCAGTAATGGCCCAGAGATCCGCCTTCGCCACCGGTGTTCCTCCTGATATCTGCGCATTTCACCGCTACACCAGGAATTCCGATCTCCCCTACCACACTCTAGCCTGCCCGTATCGACTGCAGACCCGGGGTTAAGCCCCGGGCTTTCACAACCGACGCAACAAGCCGCCTACGAGCTCTTTACGCCCAATAATTCCGGACAACGCTTGCGCCCTACGTATTACCGCGGCTGCTGGCACGTAGTTAGCCGGCGCTTCTTCTGCAGGTACCGTCACTTTCGCTTCTTCCCTGCTGAAAGAGGTTTACAACCCGAAGGCCGTCATCCCTCACGCGGCGTCGCTGCATCAGGCTTTCGCCCATTGTGCAATATTCCCCACTGCTGCCTCCCGTAGGAGTCTGGGCCGTGTCTCAGTCCCAGTGTGGCCGGTCGCCCTCTCAGGCCGGCTACCCGTCGTCGCCTTGGTAGGCCATCACCCCACCAACAAGCTGATAGGCCGCGGGCTCATCCTTCACCGCCGGAGCTTTTAACCCCGTCCCATGCGGGACAGAGTGTTATCCGGTATTAGACCCCGTTTCCAGGGCTTGTCCCAGAGTGAAGGGCAGATTGCCCACGTGTTACTCACCCGTTCGCCACTAATCCACCCCGAAGGGCTTCATCGTTCGACTTGCATGTGTTAAGCACGCCGCCAGCGTTCGTCCTGAGCCAGGATCAAACTCTCCGTGAATGTTCTCCCGTAATCGGGATGACACACACGAGAGCGGAACGACCGGTCGGAATAGGACCGATCGTTCACAGCGTCCTCGCTGTGTAATTGCCTACCGGAACCGTGAGGCCCGGCAGGACTTTCAAAGGAACCTCGAACCTGCCGAAGCAGGCCGGGGTATCAACATATCTGGCGTTGACTTTTGGCACGCTGTTGAGTTCTCAAGGAACGGACGCTTCCTTTGTACTCACCCTCTCGGGCTTTCCTCCGGGCTTTCCCTTCGGTCTTGCGTTTCCGACTCTATCAGACTCTTTCGTGTCCGATTCCCGGTCGAAGCGGGCCCTCTGCGAAGCAGAAGATTTGTTACTGCGCTTTCCAGTTCTTCGCTTTCGCGTTTCCCTTTCCAGCGGTTCCAACCTTACCAGACTCTTTTTCGTTTCCGTTTCCGGTCCGAATTTGATTCCGGTGGCCTTTGGAGTGGCCTTTGCCTTTCGGCGGATCCGACTTTATCAGAAGCATTTCGGCCGATCTAATCGGCTTCATTGCTCCAGATAAGGTCAACGGCTCTGCGGAAACTCGGTTTCCGTTGAGAGCGAGGTAGACACTAGCTCTTGAGCTCGAACCTGTCCAGTCCGACTCAACCGTTAAAATCTACCTCCCCACGTCCACCATGTCAATGGTTTTCGGGGCGAGGAGAAGACTAGCAGGTCAGCGGGGTCATACGCACATCAGGCAGCGACCGGGAGCTCGGCGCTTCGCTCGGTGGCGTCGAGGTCTCCTGCCTCGCCGGCTCGGGCCGCGCGGCCGCCGAGTATGTAGACGTACGCGAGAAACGCCAGTTCGGCCGCGATACCGATGGCGATACGGGCCCAGGTAGGGAGACCCGAGGGGGTGACGAAACCTTCGATCACGCCCGAGACGAACAGGACCAGGGCCAGGCCGATGGCCATGCCGATGGCGGCTCGGCCTTGCTGCGCGAGGGCGGAGCGGCGGGTCTGCGGGCCGGGGTCGATGACCGTCCAGCCGAGGCGGAGGCCTGTTCCGGCTGCGACGAATACCGCGGTGAGTTCGAGCAGGCCGTGCGGGAGGACCAGGCCGATGAAGGTGTCGAGTCGGCCGGCCGACGACATCAGGCCGATGCCGACTGCGAGGTTGAGTACGTTCACGAAGAGGATCCAGACCACCGGCAAGCAGAGGAACGCCCCCAGGACCAGACACATCGCGGCAGCCTGAGCATTGTTCGTCCAGACCTGGGCGGCGAACGAAGCGGCCGGATGGCTGGAGTAGTACGTCTCGTACTCCCCTCCGGGGCTGGTCATGCGACGGAGGTCTTCAGGGGCGGCGATCGCCGCCTGGACCTCCGGGTGGGTGCCGATCCACCAGCCCATGAGTGCGGCCAGGAGCGTCGAGAGGACGGCCGTGGGTATCCACCAGTGCCTGGAGCGGTAGACCGCTGCGGGAAAGCCGGCGGTCAGGAAGCGGGTGGCGTCGCGCCAGGTGGCCCGGCGGGTGCCCGTCACCGTGGACCGGGCGCGGGCCACGAGCTGGGTGAGGCGCGCGGTGAGCATCGGGTCCGGGGCGCTGGACTGGATCAGTGAGAGATGGGTGGCCGTCCGCTGGTAAAGGGCGACGAGTTCGTCGGCTTCGGTGCCGGTGAGACGGCGCCCGCGGTGCAGGAGGTGGTCCAGGCGGTCCCACTCGGTGCGGTGGGCTGTCACGAAGACGTCGAGATCCATGGTCGGCTGCTGCTCCAGGCATGGGTGCGTACGGGTCCGTACTACTGCGGCGCGCTGCGGGTCAGCTTGGCAGACTGAGCTCCCGAGGGGCAGGGAAGGTCGGCGAAGGGTGGGCGGCAATGAGTGAGCTTGTGACCGGGGACGCGGTCGTGCTGGGGCTGAGGCCGGCGAAACTGCCGAGCCGGGCGCTGGCTCTGGCGATCGATCTCGTCGTGGTGGGGACGGTTTTCATCCTGGTGTCGATCGGGCTGACCGTCGCGACGGTGACGCTGGACGAGGCGGCGAACGCGGCCATTGCCGTCGCCACGTTTCTGCTCGTGCTGGTGGGCGGGCCCATCGCGGTGGAGACGCTCAGCCACGGCCGTTCGCTGGGGAAGCTGGCGTGCGGGCTCCGGGTGGTGCGGGACGACGGCGGGCCGATCCGGTTCCGGCACGCGCTGGTGCGCGGGGCAATGGGGGTTGTCGAGATCCTGATGACGCTCGGGGTCGTCGCATCCATCGCGTCGCTGGTGTCGGCGCGCGGGCGGCGGCTCGGGGATGTCTTCGCGGGGACGCTCGTCGTACGGGAACGGGTGCCGTCGGGGCGGGGTGTCGCCGTGCCGCCTCCGCCGCCATGGGTGGTCGGGCGGTTCGCCGGGCTTGATCTGTCGGCGGTGCCGGACGAGCTGTGGCTGGCGATACGGCAGTACCTGACGCGGATGAACCAGCTCGATGCGGAGGTGGGGTGGTCGATGGCCACGCGTCTGAGTGGGGAGCTGGCCGCGCGTACGGGGGTTCCCGTTCCGGAAGGGGTACCGGCTGCGGCCTATCTGGCCGGCGTGGTGAACGAGCGGCAGGCACGCGATGCGCGGCGGGTGTTCGCCGCTGCGCAGAGAGTTTCCCCGGAGGTCGGGGGTCTGCCTGCGGACGGACAGAGCGGCGTGGAGGGCGCGGGGGGCGTGCGGGCTGCATCGGCGTCCATGGAGTGGCTGGCTCCTGTGGAACCCGTTATCCCTGGGTCTTCTGGGATTTCTGGGGTTTCCGGGGCGGACGGGTCCCCGGTGCGGACTCCGGGCACTGGGTTTGCGCCGCCTGCTTAGACCGACCGGCAATTGGGGGGTGGGTGAAGGAGCGGGGCTGGGGTGCGTGCATCGCAAGGCGGAGGATTGAGCCATGGCGAATGGGGCCTCCCCTGCTCGAGCGAAGCCGAGAGCTCGGGGAACATGGCGATGGACGACAACACCGCGAGGTGCGTGCCCCAGCCCCGTGACGCCGCCCCCCAATTGCCGGCCGGTCTCAGCGAGGGGAGGGCGGGGATTCCAGCTCTTCGAGCTCGATGCCAGGGGCCGAGAGGACCACGTCGCCGGCGATGTGGACGGTGTGCTGTTCACCCGTGTCCAGGGCGCTGACCTGGTATTCGTCCACCATCAGGGGGCCACTGTCAGTGGCATGCGCTTCACTGTTCACCAGGGCCCAGGACTGGTCGACGGTACGGGGGGCGAGGACCGGGTCCGTGAAGGCGACGAGGCGGACGCGGGTCGCGGGGGAACCGGGGGTGAGGCGCAGCAGTCGTGAGGTCGCGACGAGGAATGCGGGGGAAGTGCCGGTGAAGGCGTGGGCGCGGACATTGCCTTCGGTGGCATGGGTACCGATCGGGTCGGTGCGGACCCAGGTGACGCCTTCGAGGGCGGCTCCTCGGATCTGCCAGTTCGCGGCGTGGAGTTCGAGGCGAACGGGGCGGCCGAGTTCGTCGAGGGTGAGGTCGACGGAGCCCAGGTGATCGCCCGAGGGGGCGGTGGTCCGGGAGACGTAGCGCCAGCCGGAGGGGCCTGGGGCGCATTGGAAATGTTCTTGGCCGAGGGGGGTGTGGTCGTGGGGATCGTGGAGCGAATAACGGCCGCGGGGCATGGGGTCCTTCGGGTTCCTCGGGCTGTGCGGGTGCGGTACGACGCAGGCCCCCGACACGGGGGTGCGGGGGCCTGCGCTCGTATCTGCTGCTGAAGGTGGGGCTGGTCCGTCAGGGCAGTTCTGGACCGGTCACCGGCTGGTCTGAGCTGCGCCGCTGACGGACGGGATCAGCGCCGGATCAGTAGCGGTAGTGGTCGGGCTTGTACGGGCCTTCGACCTCGACTCCGATGTAGGCGGCCTGCTCGGGGCGGAGCGTCGTGAGCCTCACGCCGAGTGCGGCGAGGTGGAGGCGGGCGACCTTCTCGTCGAGGTGCTTGGGCAGCACGTAGACGTCGGTCGGGTACTCCTCGGGCTTGGTGAACAGCTCGATCTGGGCCAGGGTCTGGTCCGCGAATGAGTTGGACATGACGAACGAGGGGTGGCCCGTGGCGTTGCCCAGGTTCAGCAGACGGCCCTCGGACAGCACGATGATGACCTTGCCGTCGGGGAACGTCCACGTGTGGACCTGCGGCTTGACCTCGTCCTTGACGATGCCGTCGATCTTGGCGAGACCAGCCATGTCAATCTCGTTGTCGAAGTGGCCGATGTTCCCGACGATCGCCTGGTGCTTCATCTTGGCCATGTCGGCGGCCATGATGATGTCCTTGTTGCCCGTCGTGGTGACGAAGATGTCGGCCTGGGCGACGACGTCGTCGAGGGTGGCGACCTGGTAGCCGTCCATCGCCGCCTGGAGCGCGCAGATCGGGTCGATCTCGGTGATGATCACGCGGGCGCCCTGGCCGCGCAGGGACTCCGCGCAGCCCTTGCCCACGTCGCCGTAGCCGCAGACGACGGCGGTCTTGCCGCCGATCAGGACGTCGGTGGCGCGGTTGATGCCGTCGATCAGGGAGTGGCGGCAGCCGTACTTGTTGTCGAACTTGGACTTGGTGACGGCGTCGTTGACGTTGATCGCCGGGAAGAGGAGGGTGCCGTCGCGGTGCATCTCGTACAGCCGGTGCACACCGGTCGTGGTCTCCTCGGTGACGCCGCGGATCTCGGACGCCAGCTGGGTCCACTTCTGCGGGGCCTCGCCGAGGGTGCGGTTCAGCAGGGTGAGGATGTGGCCGTACTCCTCGCTGTCCGCGGTCGACGGGTCCGGGGCCGATCCGGCCTTCTCGAACTCGACGCCCTTGTGGACGAGGAGGGTGGCGTCGCCACCGTCGTCGAGGATCATGTTCGGGCCGCCGGTGGGGGTGTTCGGCCAGGTCAGGGCCTGCTCCGTGCACCACCAGTACTCTTCCAGCGTCTCGCCCTTCCAGGCGAAGACCGGGACGCCGGCGGGGGCGTCCGGGGTGCCGTTCGGGCCGACGGCGATGGCTGCGGCGGCGTGGTCCTGGGTGGAGAAGATGTTGCAGGAGGCCCAGCGGACCTGGGCGCCGAGGGCGACCAGGGTCTCGATCAGCACGGCGGTCTGCACGGTCATGTGCAGCGAGCCGGTGATGCGGGCGCCGGCGAGCGGCTGCGTGGCGGCGTACTCCTTGCGGATCGACATCAGACCGGGCATCTCGTGCTCGGCGAGCGTGATCTCCTTGCGGCCGAACTCCGCGAGGGAGAGGTCGGCGACCTTGAAGTCCTGTCGATTGGCGACCGTCGTCATAACGGGCTGCTCCTCGTCATGGGGTTGAGGGTGGGTAGCTGGCTCTGCGACGGCGGGCACAGCAATGCCCGGGCGCTCGCAGCGCAGTCCGTCGGAGGCCCTCTCTCCCTCGCCCGCTCCGCAGGCGCGGAGCGGCCGACCGCCATCAGCAGCGACGTCTGACACTGTCACCGAATCTACACCGATCGGCCCAGTCGCTCCCAGCCCACTCGGGGCCGGGAGCGGTCGGAAGGGGGATCGGGAGGGTCAGTGGCCGGAATCGGCCGGGTCGGTGTCGGGGGCCTTGGCCGGATTGATGCCCGCGGCGGCGGCCGCCTCGTTGAAGATGTCCGGTTCCAGGTAGATGACCCGGGCGATCGGGACGGCTTCGCGGATGCGGGCCTCGGCGGCGTTGATGGCGTTGGCGACCTCGGTGGCGGTGTCGTCGTGCTGGACGGCGATCTTCGCGGCGACCAGCAGTTCCTCCGGGCCGAGGTGGAGCGTACGCATGTGGATGATGCGGGTGACGGTTTCGCCGTCGACGACCGCGGCCTTGATCTTGTCGACCTGGTCGGTGCCGGCGGCCTCACCGAGCAGCAGCGACTTCGTCTCGGCGGCGAGGACGATCGCGATGATGATCAGCAGGGTGCCGATGCAGAGGGTGCCGATGCCGTCCCAGACGCCGTCGCCGGTCACGAGAGCCAGGCCCACGCCGCCGAGGGCGAGGACCAGACCGATCAGGGCGCCGAGGTCCTCCAGGAGGACGACGGGGAGCTCGGGGGCCTTGGCGCGGCGGATGAACTGGGTCCAGGAGAGCCTGCCGCGGGTCTCGTTGGACTCCTTGATGGCGGTCCGGAAGGAGAAGCCCTCCGCGATGATCGCGAAGAGCAGTACGCCGACCGGCCAGTACCAGGCCTCGATCTCGTGCGGGTGCCGGACCTTCTCGTAACCCTCGTACACCGCGAACATGCCACCGACCGAGAACAGGACGATGGAGACGAGGAAGGCGTAGATGTAGCGCTCACGGCCGTAGCCGAAGGGGTGCTGGGGGGTGGCTTCGCGCTGGGCCTTCTTGCCGCCGAGCAGCAGAAGCCCCTGGTTGCCCGAGTCGGCGAGCGAGTGGACGCTCTCCGCGAGCATCGACGACGAGCCGCTGAACAGGAACGCCACGAATTTGGCCACTGCGATCGCGAGATTGGCGCTGAGTGCCGCCACGATCGCCTTGGTTCCGCCTGACGCACTCATGGGTGCCTGGTGTCCCTTCGTCAATGCTGCGGCCTGGCGCCGCGGTACGGCCGGACATTGTTGCAGCCGCTGATTCGGACGGTACGTCAGGCCACCACTGTGGCGCGGAACAGTGTGCCGGTACCGGACGCTTCGACCGATTCGTCCGACGGCACGAAGACCGAGCCGCCGGGGGCGAGGTCGAGCGTGCCGACGCGGGGTGCACCGGCGGTGCAGAGCAGGATCTGCGGGGCGGACCTGGTCAGGTCCACGGGGGCGGCGCCAGGTGAGAGGTCGTAGCGCGACAGCCGGAATTCGTCGACCGGGGTCTCGTACAGCTCCTCGCCGGAGGGGGACGCCTCGGGGCGCAGGATGCCGGGGTCGGTCGCCTCGAAGCGAACGATGCCGAGGAGTTCGGGGACGTCGATGTGCTTGGGCGTCAGTCCGCAGCGGAGCACGTTGTCCGAGTTGGCCATGATCTCGACGCCGAGGCCGCCGAGGTACGCGTGCGGAACGCCGGCACCGAGGAACAGGGCTTCGCCGGGCTGGAGTTGTACGTGGTTCAGCAGCATCGCAGCGATGACACCCGGGTCGCCGGGGAAGTGGTGTGCGATGCGGGCGTACGGGGCGTGGGCGCCGCCGAGGCGTTCGGCGGCTGCGGCCGCCGCGGTGACCGTCTCCGCCATCTCCGCAGGGTCGGCGGTGAGGATCGCCGTGAGCACTTCGCGGAGCGCCGCCTCTTCGGGGTGGGCTCCGAGCAGGTCGACGTACGGGTTGAGGGAGTCGACGCCGAGCGCCGCCATCGCCTCGGCAGCCTCGGTGGGCCTACGGAAGCCGCAGAGGCCTTCGAAGGGAGTGAGCGCGCAGATCAGTTCGGGCTTGTGGTTGGCGTCCTTGTACGTGCGATGGGGTGCGTCGATCGGGACGGACCGACGCTCCTCGTCCTCGTACCCCTTCTTGGCCTGCGTGAGGTCGGGGTGAACCTGGAGGGAGAGGGGGGCGCCCGCGGCGAGCAGCTTGAGGAGGAAGGGGAGGCGGGGGCCGAACTTCTCGACGGTGGCCGGGCCCAGTTCGCGCTCGGGGTCGGCGGCGATGATGTCGGTGAGGGGCTGCTCGGTGCCTGCGGTACGGGTGAGGCGGGAGGGGGCTCCGGGGTGGGCGCCCATCCACATCTCGGCCTGGGGTTCGCCGGTGGGGGCGACGCCGAGCAGTTCGGGGATGGCGGTGGTGGAGCCCCAGGCGTAAGGGCGCACGGTGTTGGAGAGCCGGTCCATGGAGATTCTTCGTCCTCGTGAGATGCGGGGATCGTGCGATGCGGTGGAGCGGGTCAGGGATGAACTGCCGACGCCAGGGACAGGTAGACGGCGGCGAAGTCGGTGACTGCGAGGAGTTCGGCGAGGGCTTCGAGTTCGGTGCCCTCCTCCGGTTCGAGTTCGCTGATCGCCGTGTCGTGGCCGAGGGCGAGTTCGCGGGCGGCCGGGGCGGCGCTCAGGCCGCCGGTGGGCCGGTCCCGGAGCAGGACGACCCGGGCGTGCAGGGGCTCCGTCTCATCGACCCGGTCGCGGAAGAAGTCGTCGGGGTCGGCTCCGGCGGCGAAGGTGCCCGCCAGCAGTGCCCCGTGGGCGGGGAGCGCCTCCGGGAGTTCGGCTGCGATGGCCGGGCGGCCGGACAGTTCGGCGAGGACGGCGGCGAAGCGTCGCCCGACCGGTCCTGCGGCGTCGCCCTCCGTCCAGATGAGGGGCAGGCTGTCGGCGAGTTCGGCAGCGAGGGTCTTGGCCGGGTTGCTGTACGTGGCAATGGCCGGTCCGCAGCGTTCGGCGGTGCGGTCGAGGCGGTCGGCGACGCTCTGCAGTGCCTCGGGGGTTGCGGTGACCAGGCCGACCCGGTCGAGCAGGGCGAGCAGCGGCGTGAACAGGGCCCAGAGCGTGCCGGGGCCCGCGGCCGAGGTCTCGGCGTCGTACTCGCCGTGCGGGGCGGACGCCATCGGTACGACGAGGCCGTTCACCCCGTCGACCGCCTCGCGCAACGGGGACCGGTGGGGGGCGACCGCAACGACCGTGCAGCCGCGCCGGTACGCCTGTTCGGCGAGGAGGGCGAGGCCCGGTTCGGTGCCGTCGGCCGTGGCGATCAGCAGCAGGTCGACGGAGCCGGCCCAGCCGGGGAGCGTCCAGCGCATCGCGCCCGCGGCGGGTGCGACGCCGGAAGGGGGGATACGGGTGACGGGGGCCGAGGCGCCCGCCAGTGCGGCGATCAGGTCGGCGACGCCGAATGCGGCGGTGCCGGAGCCGGCGACCAGGACGGCGCGGGGGCGGCCCTCCGGGGTCAGTTCGGTGATCCCGGCCTCCGCGGCGTGCCGGGCGGCGGTACGGACGCGCGCCCCGGCCTCGGCGGCGCCACGGAGCAGACCGCGGCGGTCGGCTCGGGCCAGTGCTTCCGGGGCGTCGAGCAACGACTCGTCGAGCATGGGGACGGGCCTTTCGATCACGTGCTGCTCAGCGTGAGGTCTGCGGTGTACGGGGCGGGGTCGCCGGTGCGGTGGGTGACGGCGGTCCCGTGACTCGCTGTTACGCGGGGCGGCGGGGTTACGCGGGGCGGCGGGCCTCGTCGACGAGGAGGACGGGGATGCCGTCCCGTACCGGGTAGGCCAGGCCGCAGTCCGTGCCGGTGCAGACCAGCTCGGGGCTGTCGGCTGCCGAGCGGTCGTCCAGCGGGGAGTGGCAGGCCGGGCAGGCGAGGATCTCCAGGAGGCCGGCTTCGAGCGGCATGGGGTGGGTCCCTTCGGGCATTCGAACGTGTGTGTTCGGTTCACGCGGATCAGGCGTCGTCAGCCTACCGCCGGGGTGGCGGGGGTGCGGCCCGGCCCGGAGCCGGTGGGGCGGGTGGGGCGATGTGGTGTGCATGGGGTTGCGGTGCGGGTCGGGGGCGGCGGGGGGGTGCTCCTCGGCGGGCTCGCCCCTTCCCGAAACCGGTGCTCCGTCCTGGCCCCGTCCGGTTCCCGAACGCCGGACGGGCCGGACGCTCGCCCAAGAGGGCCGGGAGTGGACCTACGCGCGGACCAGGGCCAGGACCTCGTCACGTACCGCCCTCATCGTCCGCTCTTCGCGTGCCTCGACGTTCAGGCGCAGCAGGGGTTCCGTGTTGGAGGCCCGGAGGTTGAACCACCAGTCCCGTGCCGTGACCGTCAGGCCGTCCAGTTCGTCGAGCATGATGCCCTCGCGCGCCTCGAAGAATGCGCGTACCGCTGCCGTACGGGCCGGCTGGTCGTCGACCGTGGAGTTGATCTCTCCGGAGCCGGTGTAGCGGTCGTACTGGGCGACCAGTTCGGAAAGCGGGCCCGGCTGGCCGCCGAGGGCGGCGAGGACGTGGAGGGCGGCGAGCATGCCCGTATCGGCGTTCCAGAAGTCGCGGAAGTAATAGTGCGCGGAGTGTTCGCCACCGAAGATCGCGCCGTGTTCGGCCATCTCCGCCTTGATGAAGGAGTGGCCGACGCGGGTACGGACAGGGGTGCCGCCGTGTGCGCGGACCACCTCGGGGACCGACCAGGACGTGATCAGGTTGTGGATGACGGTGCCCTTGCCGCCGTTGCGGGCGAGCTCGCGCGCCGCGACCAGGGCGGTGATCGCGGACGGGGAGACACCCGCGCCGCGTTCGTCGACGACGAAGCAACGGTCCGCGTCGCCGTCGAAGGCGAGGCCCAGGTCGGCGCCCTCGGCCAGCACCCGGGCCTGGAGGTCGACGAGGTTCTTCGGGTCGAGGGGGTTGGCCTCGTGGTTGGGGAACGTGCCGTCCAGTTCGAAGTACATGGGGACGACGTCGAGCGGAAGTCCCTCGAAGACGGTGGGGACGGTGTGGCCGCCCATGCCGTTGCCCGCGTCGACCACGACCTTCAGCGGGCGGATGGCCGTCAGGTCGACCAGGGACCGCAGGTGGGCCGCGTAGTCGGTGAGGGTGTCGCGGTCCGTGACGGTGCCGGGCGTGGCGACCGGGTGCGGTACGCCCTGTTCGGCCCACTTCTCGATCAGGGTGCGGATCTCGGCGAGCCCGCTGTCCTGCCCGACCGGTGCGGCGCCCGCCCGGCACAGCTTGATGCCGTTGTACTGCGCCGGGTTGTGCGAGGCGGTGAACATCGCCCCGGGCAGGCCGAGGCTGCCGGAGGCGAAGTACAGCTGGTCGGTGGAGCAGAGGCCGATCAGGGTGACGTCCGCACCGCGTGCCGCCGCGCCGCGCGCGAACGCCGCCGAGAGGCCGGGCGACGACGGGCGCATGTCGTGGCCGATCACGATCGCCTCCGCATCCGTCACCTCGACGAACGCCGCCCCGAACTGCTCGGCCAGCGATTCGTCCCACTGGTCGGGCACGACTCCGCGCACGTCGTACGCCTTCACGATCTGCGACAGATCAGCAGTCACGGGCCGGTCCTCCTGAGTTTCCTGCGGACCGCCCAAACTACCCGGCCGGTGCGCGCGCCCGCGGGGGGATGTGGTCGTTCGGTGATCGTCCGCTTCAGGAGTCGGGCGAGCGCAGGACCCGCAGGTGACCGCGGCGCGCGACCTCCATCGGGTCCGCGGTGTGCGGGCCGCCGCCTCTGGCCTCCGCCGCGCGTTCGTGCGGACGCGCCGCCTCCCGCACGGCGTTGGCGAGTGCTTCGAGGTCGTCACCGCTGGGGCGCGTGGGCGCAGAGGGATCGGTGAGCCGGACGACTTCCCAGCCGCGTGGCGCGGTCAGTCGCTCACTGTGCTCGGCACAGAGGTCGTAGCAGTGGGGCTCGGCGTAGGTGGCGAGCGGGCCGAGGACCGCAGTCGAGTCGGCATAGACGTACGTCAGTGTCGCGACGGCAGGGCGGCCGCACGCGGTGCGCGAACAGCGACGTACAGGGCTCACGATGTTGGACGGTACCGCACTCTTGAGCGGGCTGCGACGACTCTCCCTCAGGTCACCCCACCGTGTCGCACTGTGACCTCCGGCACAACCGCCTTTCGGGCAACTGGCCTGACCTGCGCGGGAAGAGGGGAGCACAGGTCACAACGGCAACGATTTCGGTCACCACTCGGTGCATAAGCTGTCAATACGTAGGAGATCCACGGTCGCGGACCGGGCCTGAAACGGGCTCAAGCTTGGCCGGAATGTTCAAGTGCGGACATGCCGCTGTGCTGCCGGTGACGGGCGATCCGGCTGCCCCGCAGAGGGTTACGCTGCGTCGGTGATGGACAGTCCTGTACCGCCGCCCCACCCGTCCGAGCCGCGGTCCGAGCCGCGACCGCGCCGTCGTGACCGCCATGGCCGCGGCATGCGCGGACCCGTCGCCCCGCCCCAGGTGCCGCTCTCGGCCACCAGGGCGGAGAACTTCCGTGATCTCGTACAGGACTCGGTGGAGCGGCTGGAGCGGCGCTGGCCTCAGCTGGCCGATGTCGACTTCATGGTCCTCGATGTGCCGGGGCCGCAGACGGAGACCGTATCGCTGGGGCGTGCGGTGTCCGCGGAGAAGGACCGGCCCGCGCAGATCGTCATCTACCGGCGCCCCGTCGAGATCCGCACCAAGAACCGCGACGAGCGTGCGCTGCTGGTGCACGAGGTCGTGGTCGAGCAGGTCGCGGAGCTGCTCGGGCTGTCACCGGAGTCAGTGGATCCGCGCTATGGGCAGGACTAGTGCCGTGACCGGCAATGTTTGCCCCATGGGGAGCGTCGGCCAGTGCGTGCGATCGCAGGGCGGCCGGAAGTCCTTGAGTGGGGTCTCCCCTGCTCGAACGGAGTCGAGAGCTTGGGGAAGGAGCTACCAGGGCGCTTGGCCAACGCGGCGAGCGGGCGTGCCGGGCGGTGCGACGGGGCAGAGCTTGCCGGGAGGGGCACCAGGTCCTGTCGTCCGGATCGGGCTGCAGATCCCGCGAGCCCAGCATGATCCGAACGAGAGTCCCTGGGTGTTCGGGGCGGGCCGGCCTCGGCCCGCCCCGAACCCGTTGCTCAGTCGTCCAGGACCGAGAGGTCCTGTTCGGCGTCGGGTACCTCGACCGTTCCGCCGTCGTCCGGCAACGTCTGCACCGTGAACATCGGGATGCCGCCCTCCGGAAGGGACAGGGTGCGCGCGGCATGGACCGGACCGCCCGACTCCGTCTCGATCGTCAGCGCGTAACTGCCCTTCAGCCCGGCCGGTACCGGCGGGGTGACGGCGGTCGTCGTACCGGCCTTGACCGTGTACGTCTGGACGGTCTGTTCGCCGCCCTCGCTGCCCGCTGAGGCCGTGACCTTCACCTTCCCGGTGGCGCCCGGAGCGGTGAGGGAAAGGATCGAGCCCTTCGCCCGGTTGTCGGCCACGGTGGCCTGTGCGCCCACCGGCCCGGTCGCCGGGATGTACGCGACCTCCCGTTTGTCGCCGGTGCCGCGGACCACGCGCAGCGCCGCCACCACCGGAGTGGCCCGTCCGCTCTCCGCCGGGGTCAGCAGCAGGGAGCCCGCTTCGCCCCCGGTGACGTCCTTCAGGTCGATGCCTGCGGTCATGTTCGACTTGACGTGAAGATCCTCGTGTCCGGCCGGTGAGATCGCACCGTTCCTGCCCAGCAGCTTCACCTTCAGATCGGCGTCGTCCTCGCCGGGGGCGAAGGCCACCAGCCGGACGTCCGTGGCGTCCGCCGGGATGCCGGGGAGGACGAGGGTGCCGGTCGGGTTGACGGAGGCGGCGAGCCAGTCGCTGCCGGTCTCGTTGTCCGCTGCCCTGACGACCGCGCCGACCCGGCCGGTACGCGTGGTGACGTGGACGGTCACGTCCTCGGCCGCCTCGCTGGTCAGGGTGGAGATCAGGACCGGAACGCTGGACCTGGCCGGGACCGTGATGCCTTCCCCCACATCGGACTTGAGCGAGCCGTCCGGCCCGTACAGCTCGATGTCGGCCACCGCGGCCGTGTCGTCCGGGTTGGTGAGGTGGACGTAGTCCTCGCGGGACTTCGCGGTGCTGGCGGCCGGGAACCAGAAGTTCGTGTCGGGGCCGGTGCAGCTGACCCCGAGCAGGCCGCGGGTGGCGCCCGCGCTGACCGTGGTGGTCTGCTGCGTGGTCCAGCCGGGGGCCAGCTCGCCGGTGGCGGTGCCGACCAGGGCCGGGGCGTCGGAGCCGGATGCCTCGGCGGTAACCGGTCTGCCCGGCTTCTTGAGGGAGACGACCGGCTTGTCGGACTCCGCCTTCTTGCTCTTGTCCTTCTTCCCGTCCGTCTCGGCGGTGGTGTCGTCGCCCGCGCCCGCCGTGGTGGAGACGGACGGCATCAGTTCGGCGGCGCCTGCCGCTCCGCCGCTGCCGCCCGCCGGGGTGAAGGACGTGTACGTCGTCTCCGCGAGGTCCGAGAGGCCGGGGGCCGGGCAGAGCAGACTGGACCGCTCCACCGGCAGCCGTACGGCGGCTTTCGCCTCGCCCGCATCCGCGTCGCCCGGCGCGGTGAGCGCGGCGAACCCGGTGACGGCGGCGAGGGCTACGGTGCCCGCGATGAGGGACAGGCTGGTGGACTTCACTCGGACTCGCCTCGCGATGCGTTACCGGTCGGCCACGGGTTCCGGGCCGGGGCGGGGTTCTCGTCGGGGTTCTGCGGGTCGTACGGGGGCTGTGCGGTGTAGGGGACCTGTGGGTCGTACGGGGGCTGCGGGGCGTACTGGCTGTACTGGCCCTGGTCGGAGTACTGGCCCTGGTCGTACGCGTCCTGGTTCTGGTTGTACTGGCCCTGTTCCTGGTTGTACTGGCCCTGGTTCTGGTTGTACTGGCCCTGTTCCTGGTCGTACTGGCCCTGGTTCTGGTCGTACTGGCCCTGGTTCTGGTCGTACTGCTGCTGCGGGTAGCCGTACGGGTCGCACGCCGGGGCGGTGCCCTGCTGGTAGGGATCGGCGGCGGCCTGCTGCTGCTCGCCCTGGTACTGCGTGTAGTCGGCGCCCTGGTACTGCTGGGTGTCCCACTCGCCGTACTGCTGTTGCTGCGGTACGGGGGCGTAGTGGCCGTCGTCGTCGGGTTGGGCGTACGGGTCCTGCGCCGCGGACTGCTCGCCGTACGCGTCCTGTGCCGCGGACTGCTCGCCGTACGGGTCGGCCGACTGCTGCGCGGGGATGTTCTGCCGTGCCTCGTCCGGCGTCGGCTCGGCGTCCTCGGATGCCGCCTCCGCCTCCGCGGCGGCGCGCAGCCTGCGCGCCCGGCGTCCCTCGCCCGCGACCGGCTCGGCCGGAACCGTCAGGTCCTCCTCGGGCAGGTCGTCGTCGATCTCCCGGCGGCGGCCCGGCAGAGCCAGGACCAGCAGGATCACGCCGAGCGCGGCCTGGGCCCAGATCCACGCGGTGTGGGTGATCGGCGTCTCGTACGTGAGGTCCAGCGTGCCGCCCTCGGCGGGCAGCTCGAAGCCCTGTGCCCAGCCGTCCACCGTCCTGGCGGTCAGGGCCCGGCCGTTCAGCGTGGCCTTCCAGCCGGGGTCCGCGGCGTCGGCGATTCGCAGGACGCGGCCGGAGCCGCCCGCGGGAATCCTGGAGTGCGCCTCGACCGGCCCCGAGCCGACGGGCAGCTGCTCGCCGCCGGCGCCGGACGGGACGATCATGATGCGGGCGACCTGACGGTCCACGCGCCACAGCGCGCTGCCGTCGAGCTGGCTCAGCCGGCTCAGACCCGGGGTCGCGTCGAGCACCCGGCTCATCTCGCGCGGCGCGCCGTCCCGTACGAGTACATAACGGATCGCGAAGCCGCTGAGCTGGCTGCCCTGGTCGGCGCCCGAGCCCGCGACCAGGTTGGCGACCACCTTGTCCAGGTGGCTGTTGGAGCCGCCCGACTCGGCCAGTTCCGCGTCGCCGAGCCGCGCGCCGGAGCCGCGGACCAGGGTGTACGCGACGGATGCGGGCGAGCTGCCGCCCAGGACCAGGGTGCGCGGCTGGTCGCGGGTGCTGCTCTCCTCCGCGACGAACGCGGGGACCTGCACCGGGTCACGGCGCTCCAGCGGGCCCGCGGCGCCGCCGATCATCCAGCCGGCGGCGGCCAGCGCGGGGGCCAGCGCCGCGGCGAGGGCGATCAGGGCGGCGACGGGCTGGCGCCAGCCGAAGCTGAGCTCGGCGACCCGTACCCGGGCACCGTCCGCGCCGACGAGCGCGGCGGTGATCAGCGCGATGCCGTAGACGAGGGTGGCGGGCCCGGCCCAGCCGGAGCCGTTGGCAAGCCCGGCGAAGACCAGGGCGACGAGCGCGACGGCCCAGGCGGCACGGATCGCGAACTGCCGCTCCCCGCGCAGCAGCGCGGCCAGCGCCGCGAGCACGATGCCGAGCAGCAGCACGCCGCCCGCGGCCTTGGGGCCGCCGGGGCTGATCCCGAGCAGGTCGAGCGCGGAGGCCGTACCCGTACCGAAGTCCAGGCCCGCCTCGTCCAGGAACGACGAGGGGTTGCTGAGCAGCGACAGCGACCACGGCGCAAGGACCAGCAGCGGGGTGCCGATCGTGGCGAGGAAGCGGAGCCCGTAGGCGGCGATGTCGTCGCGGCGCAGCACGAGGACGCCGATGCCGAGGACGACAGCGAGCGGCCAGACAATGGGCGTGAAGGCCATCGCGAGGGTGAGGAGCAGGGTGTACGCCCAGGTGGCGCGCCAGCTGCCACGGGTGTCCCCGTGGCCGCGCATCCCGCACGCGGAGACGGCGGCGCGGGTGATCAGCGGAAGCAGAATCGCCAGTACGGCGGTGCCGAGGCGGCCGGTCGCGAGGGCGCCGGTCGCGGCGGGCAGGAAGGCGTACGCGATGCTCGTCCAGGCTCGCAGCAGTCGTGATTCGAGCAGCGGGCGGGAGACGAAGTACGCGGTGAGTCCGGCGAGCGGAACCGAGCAGACGAGCAGCAGCGTGAGCGCGAAGCCGGTCGAGCCGAGGAACAGCGCGGACAGGGCGGAGATCACGGCGAGGTAGGGCGGTGCGGTCTGGGTGCCGCCGGTGCCGACCGGGTGCCAGCCGTCCGCGTACCGCCCCCACAGGTCGGAGACGTCCGCGGGTGCGGGCAGCAGCGCGCCGCCCGCCAGTGCGCCGCCACCGAGGAGGCCGCGGCAGGCGACGAGGGAGACGAGGAGCAGGACGGCGAAGAGGACCGGGCCGGGCTTGCGGCCGATCCGCTTCAGCCGGGCGAACTGCTCGATCTCCAGGAAGTCGGCGTCGTCACCGCCCGGTCCGGACTCGACGGCGCCGTGCCGTGAGCCGCCGGAATCGGCGTCGGACCCGCTGCCGAAGTTTCCGGCGACCTGCTCGACGGTGGCGCGGACGGTCGCACCGCGCGGCGGGAAGAGCCCACGCAGCTCGGCCGTGTCCACGACGCCCCTGCCGCGCCTGCGGCGGGACGCGAGGATCCTGCCGGGGCGCAGCAGCGTGCCAAAGAGTCCGGCGACCTCGTCGAGTGCCTGGCCGGGCACCTTGCCGACCAGGTAGGCGAGGGTGCGGAGCAGGGTGCCGAGCACAAGCCGGAGCAGCACCCAGGGCAGCTGTTTGCCGCGGGCGTTGACGAGCATCGTGTAGACGGCGCCGGCCTTGTCGACGCGGTGCGGGGAGGCGACGGAGCGTCCGGCGCAGTCGATGGGGCGGCGTTCCCGGGCGGATGCCTCGGCATGCCGCAGGACGGCGTCGGGGGCGACGAGGACCCGGTGTCCGGCGGCATGCGCACGCCAGCAGAGATCGACGTCGTCACGCATCAGCGGAAGCCTGCTGTCGAACCCGCCGAGTTCCTCCCAGATGTCACGGCGGATCAGCATGCCGGCGGAGGAGACGGAGAGCACGGTACGGACCTGGTCGTGCTGGCCCTGGTCCTGCTCGCGGCGGTCGAGTCCGGTCCAGCGGCGTCCGCTGTTGGCGATGGAGACGCCGACTTCGAGGAGCTGCTTGCGGTCGTACCAGCCGCGGAGTTTGGGGCCGACGATCGCGGCGTGGTGGTCGGTCTCGACGACGCGCAGCAGCTCGGCGAGCGCGTCGGGCTCGGGTGCACAGTCGTCGTGGAGCAGCCAGAGCCACTGCACCGGTTCGCCGTGCGGCAGTTCGGGCAGGTCGTACGCGTCGTCGCGCCAGCTCCTGGTGACCGGGTCCCAGGAGCTGGGGCGCTTCAGGTACGGCAAGTCGTCGGGGGTGAGTTCATCGGCCGTGCGGACCGCCTCGTCGACGGCCGTACCGAAGCTCGTACGGCGTGCGAGATGCAGGACGCGCTCGGCGCCGAGCGCCTCGGTGACCAGCCGCGCGGAGTCGTCGGCGGAGCCGGTGTCGGCGGCGACGACCTGCTGTACGGGACGTTCCTGCCCGAGCAGCCCGGCCAGCGCGGTGGGCAGCCAGCGTGCGCCGTCGTGGGCGACGAGCACGGCGGTGACGACGTGCCGGGGGAACTCTGGGGCGGCGGCGGCCGCGTACGGCGCCGCCGATTGGCTGTGCACGGACATCGAGGTACGGGCCCTCCGGCCAGGTCCGGGGGGCGTCCCCCCGGGGGCTGCATCGGTGTACACGCGCGCTCCGTCGGGGCGTTGGCGCGTCTCGGACGGGGCCCCACACTAACGGTACGGATGACCGGAGTGGCGCCGAGTGGTTGAACGGGGGCGCTCGGAGGGCGATGGGCGGAGCAGCCGCGCCGGCGGTGGTACGGGGGTGTGCGGACACGGCGATGGCCCGCCGCCTGCGGGCAGGGTGCAGGCGACGGGCCATCGGGGCCGCGGTCCGGAGCATGGTCGGTGGCGCTCGGGCGGCCGGGGGTTCCAGTGAATCCGTCGGTCTGTTGCTTCGCGGGCCTCGCGGTCAGACAGCGGCCTTCTTCAGGCGTCGCCGCTCCCGTTCGGAAAGGCCGCCCCAGATACCGAACCGCTCGTCATTGGAAAGGGCGTACTCAAGGCATTCGGACCGGACTTCACAGGCGAGGCAGACCTTCTTGGCCTCGCGGGTCGATCCGCCCTTCTCGGGGAAGAAGGACTCGGGATCGGTCTGGGCGCACAGTGCGCGCTCCTGCCAGCCGAGTTCCTCGTCCGCGTCCTCGACCAGCAGTTGCTGGAACAGCTCGGTCATGTGCGCCCCTCGTCTGTCTCTTGCGTCCCCGTGATGCAGCCGTTATCGATTCGGCCGAACGACACGAGTGAAATTACAAGTGTGTGGATCCGAGCCAGTCAAGCGGAGATCTGCTATTGGGCCCGGTATTCACTCTGCGGAACCAAGCCTATGCGGAAAGTGTGCAAATCACCAAAAATCTGACATATGCCATGGGCTTCATCACGCCCCCGTCCATCACAGAGTCAGACTCCCGGGAGGGCGGCCATGTTTCGATTCGATCACCGAAGCGATCAAGATCACAGTCGGATCACGAGGCCACTACGACGTTTGGGGGCGCCGTTGTTGCGCCACATCTCCGCCACGGCGGGTGCACAAACCTTTCTCCGACCGGAGTAACCGGATGAGGTGAAACATTACCGCCAAATCGGGCATCAGGTTGACAACGGGAGCTTTGCTCGGTTCCCTTGCTTTCATGCCAGCGACCTCCGTGATGCGCGCGACCCACCTCCGTGGGTTCCGCACCGCTGTCCAGGCTCGCTGTTGCTGTTCCAGCTGTCTCAGCTGTTGAGGCCTTCGCGCTCCAGCTAGTCGCAGCTCTTCTCCGGACCTCGACCTTCTCCGGACAACCCCGTCGAACGACTTCTCGCCCGGCGGCTGCCCGGTCCCTCCCCGGTCCTCGCGACACCCCTCGATCTCTGCATCTGCACTCTTGCCCTGCACTCACTTGCCGAGGAACCACCGCACCCATGAACAGCGACAGCGACCTCCAGATCGCCGGCGACATCCTTGAGGTCCAGCACCTCCTCCGCCCTGCCCGCCAGCACCCCTCCACGGTGGCCGAGTTCGTCGGGCTCGCCCGCAGCATCGCCGCCGACCGCTCGCAGTGGGCGCCGCTCGTCCAGTACGACGCGACCACCCGCTGGTACCACCGGCTCCGCACCGTTCCCCAAGCTCTCGGCTCCGCTCGAGCAGGGGAGACCCCACTCGGTTACGAGGTGTGGCTGCTCAGCTGGGTCCCCGGTCAGGGCAGCGGGCTGCACGACCACGGGCTGTCGTCCGGCGTACTGACAGTCCTGGAAGGCGAATTGACCGAGCGTACGGAGCGCGGCATGCGGTCGCTGGACCCCGGCGCGCAGCGCGTGTTCGCGCCCGGATACGTCCACGAAGTGGTCAACGACTCCCTCGAACCGGCCGTCAGCCTGCACATCTACTTCCCGGGGCTCACCGAGATGCCCATGCACGCGGCGCAGTGCGCCTCGGAGACTGCCGACGCCGTACACGCCTGACAGTCCCACCCGCCACCCACCACCACCCCCACAACGATCAGGCTGCGCCTGACAGCCCCACGCGCCACCCACCACCACCCCCACAACGATCAGGCTGCGCCTGACAGACTGGTCTGTATGCGCATTGTGGTTCTGGCCGGCGGTATCGGTGGTGCTCGTTTTCTGCGTGGCCTCAAGCAGGCCACGCCCGACGCGGACATCACGGTGATCGGCAATACCGGTGACGACATCCATCTGTTCGGACTCAAGGTCTGCCCCGACCTCGACACCGTGATGTACACCCTCGGCGGTGGCATCAACGAGGAGCAGGGCTGGGGCCGTACCGACGAGAGCTTCCACGTCAAGGAGGAACTCGCCGCGTACGGCGTGGGACCCGAATGGTTCGGGCTCGGCGACCGTGACTTCGCGACCCACATCGTCCGTACGCAGATGCTGGGCGCCGGCTACCCGCTGAGCGCCGTCACCGAGGCGCTCTGCGCTCGCTGGAAGCCCGGGGTCCGGCTGCTGCCGATGTCCGACGACCGGATCGAGACGCATGTCGCCGTCGACATCGACGGCGAGCGCAAGGCGATCCACTTCCAGGAGTACTGGGTGAAGCTGCGCGCCTCGGTCCAGGCGCAGGCGATCGTGCCCGTCGGTGCCGAGCAGGCGGAGCCGGCGCCCGGTGTCCTCGAGGCCATCGCCGGCGCCGATGTCATCCTCTTCCCGCCGTCCAACCCCGTCGTCTCGGTCGGCACCATCCTCGCCGTGCCCGGGATCCGGGAGGCGATCGCCGAGGCCGGGGTGCCGGTCGTCGGCCTCTCCCCCATCGTCGGGAACGCGCCGGTACGCGGCATGGCGGACAAGGTGCTCGCCGCGGTTGGCGTCGAGTCCACGGCGGCCGCCGTCGCCCAGCACTACGGCTCCGGGCTGCTCGACGGCTGGCTCGTCGACACGGTGGACGCCGGGACGGTCGACGAGGTGGAGGCCGCGGGCATCCGCTGCCGGGCCGTGCCGCTGATGATGACGGATGTGGACGCGACCACCGAGATGGCGCGGCAGGCGCTGGCGCTGGCCGAGGAGGTACGGGCGTGAGCGGCACGGCTGCCGGTGCGACGCCCTCGTACCGGGTGTGGGCGCTGCCCGGGATGCCCGAGGTGCGGGCCGGTGACAACCTCGCGAAGCTGATCGCCACCACCGAGCCGGGGCTGGTCGACGGTGACGTCCTGCTCGTCACCTCGAAGATCGTCTCCAAGGCGGAGGGCCGGATCGCCGAAGCCACCGACCGGGAGGCGGCGATCGACGCCGAAACCGTACGGGTGGTGGCGCGGCGCGGCACGCTGCGGATCGTCGAGAACCGGCAGGGCCTGGTCATGGCCGCGGCCGGGGTCGACGCCTCGAACACCCCCGCCGGGACGGTGCTGCTGCTCCCCGAGGACCCGGACGCCTCCGCGCGGACGATCCGGGACGGGCTGCGGGACACCCTCGGCGTCGAGGTCGGGGTTCTGATCACGGACACCTTCGGGCGGCCGTGGCGCAACGGGCTGACCGATGTCGCCATCGGGGCGGCCGGGGTCCGGGTGCTGGACGATCTGCGGGGTGGGACAGATGCGCACGGCAATCCGCTGAGCGCCACCGTGGTCGCCACCGCGGACGAGCTCGCCTCGGCCGGTGATCTGGTCAAGGGCAAGGCGGAGGGGCTGCCGGTCGCGATCGTACGGGGGCTCTCGCATGTGGTGGACCCGGCGGGCGCGGAGACCGGGGCCCGGGCGATGGTGCGGGTGGCCGCCGAAGACATGTTCCGGCTCGGGACGTCCGAGGCGGTGCGGGAAGCGGTGACGCAGCGGCGTACGGTCAGGGAGTTCACGGACGAGGCGGTGGACCCGGCGGCGGTACGGCGTGCCGTGGCCGCGGCGGTGACGGCGCCGGCGCCGCATCACACGACACCGTGGCGGTTCGTACTCCTGGAGTCCGAGGAGTCGCGGACCCGGCTGCTCGACGCGATGCGGGATGCGTGGATCGCGGATCTGCGCCGCGACGGCAAGAGCGAGGAGTCGATCGCCAAGCGGGTGCGGCGGGGCGATGTGCTGCGCCGGGCGCCGTATCTGGCGGTGCCGTGCCTGGTGATGGATGGCGCCCATACGTACGGGGACGCGCGACGGGACGCCGCGGAGCGCGAGATGTTCGTGGTCGCGGCGGGCGCGGGCGTTCAGAACTTCCTGGTGGCGCTGGCCGGTGAGCAGCTCGGGTCGGCGTGGGTGTCGTCGACGATGTTCTGCCGCGATGTGGTGCGTGAGGTGCTGGATCTGCCGGCGGAGTGGGATCCGTTGGGTGCGGTGGCGGTCGGGCGTCCGGCGGTTGCGCCGGCGGCCCGGGCGGAGCGGGGTGCGGAGGGGTTCGTCGAGGTGCGGTGAGGTGGGCCGGGGCGGGATTTTCCCTGCCCGCCCCTTGCCGGGGCCCGGGGGCGACCTTGAGTTCTAGTGGTCGTTGCAACACCCCAGCTCAGGGGATGCAATGGACTTCGAGATACGCAAGGACCGGGGGCCGCAGGGGCGAAAGAAGCTGACCCGTGAGCGGGCGGCATACTTCCAGCTCATGCAGCAGGGCTACAGCAGCAGGGAAGCCTGCCGGATCGTCGGCATCGACCGGCGGACCGGCTCGAATACGACGCGGCTTGTCGCGACCTGCGGGCCCGGTTCGTCCCCGATCGCCGGACAACTCGAATGCGACACGGCTGATCGTGGACTGCGAGGCCGGGTCGGGTGTTTGAGGGGGGCCTCAGAGGCGGGCGATGTCGCCTCTTGTCATGCGCGGAGCTCTGCGGGACGGGGTGTGGCCCGAGAGCAGGATGAGGCGGGTGGCTCGGTGGCGCTGGCCCTCGTAGGGGGTGAGGAGCGTCAGCATTTCCGCGTCGTCGGCGTTTCTGTTGCCTGCCAGGGCGTGCCCGATGATGCCGGGGAGGTGGAGGTCGCCCACGGTGACCGCGTCGGGGTCTCCGTTGGCTCGTTGGAGGGTTTCCGCCGAGGTCCAGGGGCCGATGCCGGGGATCAGTTCCAGGCGGGCAATGGCCTCGGGGAGGGGCATCGTCGCCGCTTCTTCCAGGCGGCGGGCGACTCGCACCGCGCGCAGGATCGTGGCCGAGCGCTTGGTGTCGACGCCTGCGCGGTGCCATTCCCAGGACGGGATCAGCGACCAGGTGCGCGGGTCCGGCATGACGTGCAGGCCGTGCGTGCCGAACAGGTGCGCCGCCGGGCCGGGGGCCGGGGTGCCGTACGTACGGACCAGGAGGCGCCAGGCGCGGTAGGCCTCGTCGGTGGTGACCTTCTGTTCCAGGATCGACGGGATCAGCGACTCCAGCACCAGGCCGGTGCGCAGCAGGCGCAGTCCGGGGCGGCGGTGCCGGGCCGCGGCGACCAGGCGGTGGCGGGGGCGGAAGGCTTCCGGGTCGTCCTCCGCGCCGAGCAGGGCCGGGAGCTGGTCCAGCAGCCAGGACGCGCCGGGACCCCAGGCCGTCGCCTCGATCCGGCCGCCCCGGTCGGTGATGTGGAGCGTGCCGGGGCCTGCCGGGGTACGGGTGGCCCGCCAGACCGAGCCGTCCCGGTCGATGCGGAACGTCGGGTCGGCGGGGCCGCGGCGCAGCGGGCCGAGGACGAGGCGCAGGTCGAGCGGGCCCGGCGGGGTCCAGTCCCGGGTCAGTGCCTCCGGTGCCGGACCGGTCGGCACCTGGCGTGGGACGGGCGTGCGCGGGGCGCTGCGGGGAGCGAATCGTCCTGCCACGGTGAGGTCCTCGGTCGTCGGGGGTGCGTGTCGAGGGTACGCGCCGCAGCGCGCCCGTCATTCGTCCGACGAGAAACGGACCGACGCGTCCGGCAGGACGGCACCGCACCAGACACGGACGCCGTCACGCAGTTCGTTCTCGGCGCCGACGTGGGCGCCGTCGCCGATGACCGCGCCCACCAGGACCGTGCGGCTGCCGATCCGGGCACCCGCTCCGACCAGGGAGTCCGTGATCACGGCGCCGGGTTCGACGACCGCTCCGGCCAGTACCGCGGAGCCGTCGATCCGGGCGCCCTCGCCGATCAGGGCGTCCTCGCCGATGACCGTACCGCCGGTGAGTTTGGCGTCGGCGGCGACGGATGCGGTCGGCAGGACGAGCCGGTCGCCGCACCGGCCGGGGACGGCCGGGGACGGGGCGCGGCCGAGGACCAGGTCGGCGGAGCCGCGTACGAATGCCTGCGGCGTGCCGAGGTCCAGCCAGTACGTGGAGTCGACCATGCCCTGGAGGTGCGCGCCGGAGGCGAGCAGTCCGGGGAAGGTCTCGCGTTCCACGGAGACCGGCCGGCCGGCCGGGATCGTGTCGATGACCGAGCGGCGGAAGATGTACGCCCCCGCGTTGATCTGGTCGGTGACGATCTCCTCGGGCGTCTGCGGTTTCTCCAGGAACGCGGTCACCCTGCCCGTGGAGTCCGTCGGTACGAGTCCGAAGGCGCGGGGGTCCTCGACCCGGGTGAGGTGGAGCGAGACATCCGCGCCGGAGGTGGCGTGCGAGGTGACCAGCGCCCCGATGTCGAGGCCGGTGAGGATGTCGCCGTTGAAGATGAGCACGGGTTCGTCCGGGCCCGAGGTGA
This sequence comes from Streptomyces sp. NBC_00873, assembly GCF_045207415.1. Lineage (NCBI taxonomy): Bacteria > Bacillati > Actinomycetota > Actinomycetes > Kitasatosporales > Streptomycetaceae > Streptomyces > Streptomyces sp. NBC_00873. The sequence goes on along the minus strand of NZ_CP108803.1, from coordinate 5,689,620 downwards.
GGCGGGACGCCACGTTGCGGATGGCTCCGCCGGTGCCGAGCGGTTCGCGTTCGGTGACGTACTCGATGTGCAGGCCGAGCGACGAGCCGTCGCCGAAGTACGGCTCGAAGACCTCCGCCAGGTACGAGGTCGCGAGCACGATGTGCTCGACGCCGGCGGCCCGTGCCCGCGCCAGTTGGTGCATGAGGAACGGGACACCGGCCGCCGGAACCATGGGCTTCGGAGTGTGCACCGTGAGCGGGCGCAGTCGGGTGCCCTTGCCACCGACCAGGAGAATCGCTTCTTTTGCCTCTGTCACGGCACGTCTCTGCTTCCTGCTGGGGCCGGGCCTGGTTTTGGCTGGCCAGTGTATGCAGACCGGCCGGTTCATCACCGTCCGGCAGCCCCGCAGCAGTCCGCAGCGGCGGGTCGTCAGCGGCCTTGCAGACGGGCGGAGGTGGTCCGGGCCGTGCCGAGCTTCTCGTAGAGGCGTTCTCCCGGGCATTCGGTGACGAAGCCGTCCCGGTGGCCGGAGATGACCTTGAGTTTGACCTTCGTCCCCTTCTTGAACCGGTTGCCGCCGCCGGAGACGAGCGTGGTGCTGCCACTGGGGTCGGCGCCGAACAGGCCGAGCTTCCAGGCGCTGAGCGAGGCGACGGCGTTCACCACCGCGGTGGGCGGCTTGGACGTGGTGAAGGTTCCGAGCACCGCAATGCCCATGCTGTCGGCGTTGAAACCGAGAGTGTGCGCGCCCTGGACGGCCTTCGTCACGCCTCCGGCGCGTCCTTCGTAGATGGTTCCGCACTTGTCGACGGCGAAGTTGTAGCCGATGTCGCGCCAGCCGCTGCTCTCGACGTGGTAGCGGTAGATACCGCGAAGGACCGAGGCCGCTTGCGAACACGTGTAGCTGTTGCCCGTGGCGGTGTGGTGGATGAAGGCGGCCTTGACGGACTTTGTGTACACGAAGGTGCTCTCGCGGAGCTTCTCGTCGGCGCCCCAGCCCTTGCGGGTGATGATGGTCGGGCGGGGGCCGATGTACGGCTTGCTGCCCGGGGCGACGCCGTCCTCGGCCTCGCTCTCCGCCTCGGTCTCCGTCTTGCTCAGCGCGGGGAGAACCAGGGCTTCGGAGGACGGGGCACGACTGTCCCCGCCGCCGGCTGCGGCTCCCGGGCCGGCTGCGGGGAGTTGTCGAGGGTCCTTGCCCGGGTCGACGAGTTCGAGCCGCAACCCGTCGGGCAGCGGGACGCTGGCGCCGCTGTTCCCGTCCCGTACGTCGGTCACTTCGGGGCTCACCCGGACCTCGACGCCGTCGGAGTCGCCGACCCAGAGCGGAGCGGTGGAGCCGCGGACGGTCCCGGAGTCGCGTTCGGCGGTGCCGGGGTCGGCGCCGTGCTCGGCGTTGTGGGTCTCCAGCTCCTGCCAGTCCGACCAGTGGGTGGTGCCGGTGGCGCGGGTGCGGACCTGGACGGTGCCGTTGAGTTCCACGTCGGCGTCGTCCCAGACGACACCGACCAGGGAGAAGGGGTGGACGTCGCGCCGGGGCAGGCCCTGTTCGGCGGTGGCGGCGGCCTCGGTGGGGGCGCCGGTCGCCCGCGTGGACGCGGTGGGCAGCGCAGTGAGTGGCAGGGACTGGGTCGACCCGGACACCTCGACGGGGTCGGCTGCCTCGGTCTCTGCGGTGACGGTGGTGTCGGGGGCGGCGCCCGCGGGCGCGGCGAGCGGCAGGACGAGGGCTGCCGAGCAGGTGACACCAATGGCGGATGCAATGAAGGCACGCATACGAACGATCTTGGGCACAATCCGATAGCTCCGGCTACTGGGGCATCTCTCCACAATTGACGAGCCGTCTGCCGAACCGGTGTACGCGACACCTGTGGCACCCGGTCCCGTCCGGCGCGGCCGCGTACCCTTGCGCGGATGAACGCCAGCGACCGCACCCCTGCCGACCTGCTGCGTTCCGCGCTCGCCGCGGACCCGGCCCGCCCCATGGTCACTTTCTACGACGACGCCACCGGAGAACGGGTCGAACTGTCGGTGGCCACCTTCGCCAATTGGGTGGCCAAGACAGCCAATCTGCTGCAGGGCGACCTGGCCACGGAACCCGGCGACCGGCTCGCTCTCCTGCTGCCCGCGCACTGGCAGTCCGCGGTCTGGCTGCTCGCCTGTTCCTCGGTCGGCGTCGTCGCCGATGTGCAGGGTGACCCCGCCGCGGCCGACCTCGTCGTGACCGGTCCGGACACGCTGGACGCGGCGCGCGCCTGCCGCGGCGAGCGCGTCGCGCTGGCCCTGCGTCCACTGGGCGGCCGGTTCCCGCAGCCGCCCGAGGGCTTCGCGGACTATGCCGTGGAGGTGCCGGGCCAGGGCGACCGGTTCGCGCCGTTCGCACCGGTGGACCCGGACGCGCCCGCGCTGACCGTCGGCGGTGTCGCGCTGACGTCGGCGCAACTGGTCGCGCGCGCCCGCGAGGACGGTGCGGAGCTGGGTCTGACGCCCGGATCCCGGCTGCTGACCGGGCACACCTACAACACCTGGGAAGGGCTCAGCGCCGGGCTGTACGCGCCGCTGGCCACCGGTGGCTCGGTGGTTCTGTGCCGGCACGTGGACCGGCTGGACGAGGACGGGCTCGCCAAGCGCATCGGGAGCGAGCGGGTCACCAACACCGCGGCACGACCGGCAGTCTGAGGGCACTCGTACGGCCCACAGCGGGCCGAGCCCCCGGGCCCGCGCCTCAACTCCGGTACATGATCAGCCGTACAGGCCCTGGGCACAACCAAGCGTGGGGTTCAGCCGTCTACTCCTGCGACCGGCGGCCCAGCGCGCTGCCGAACGTGAAGGATGGACGCAGACGTGACCGAAAGTGCCGGCACGCCGCCGGACCCCGACCACTCGGCCGCGGACAAGGACGACGACACGTCGAGGGGCGAGTCGCAGGACGGGCCGGACGGGAAAGCCTCCCGCGTGCGGTGGCGGGACGAGGCCGTCCCCGCCCGGCGCAGGCGCCACTGGGTGCGCTGGGCCGCGCTCGCCGCCTCGTTCCTCGTCCTGGTGGCCGCCGGCGTCGGCTGGCGGCTGTACCGGAAGCTCGACAGCAACATCAGGACGGACACGTCGGTGTCTGCCGAACTGCGCGCGTACGAGAAGGAGCGCCCGCCGTCCGTCGTGCACGAGGCGCAGAACATCCTGCTCATCGGCTCCGACAGCCGCGCCGGTGACAACCGCAAGTACGGTCGCTCCTACGGCGGCAGCCAGCGCTCGGACACCACGATCCTGCTGCACCTCCCCGCGGACCGGAAGAGCGTCACCGCGATGTCCCTCCCGCGCGATCTGATGGCGGAGATCCCCAGCTGCCGCGCATCGGACGGAAAACGGACCAACAAGCAATTCGCCCAGTTCAACTGGGCCTTCGAGTTCGGCGGCACTGCCTGCACGATCCGTACGGTCGAGCGGATGACCGGGATCCGCATAGACCACTACATGGTCGTCGACTTCAACGGCTTCAAGGACATGGTCGACGCGGTGGACGGTGTCGAGGTCTGTCTCAAGGAGCCGATCGACGACCCCGACGCGCACTTGAAGCTGCGCGCGGGACGCCAGAAGCTCGACGGTGAGGAGGCACTGGGGTACGTACGGGCCCGCAAGTCCCTCGGCAACGGGAGCGACACCGACCGGATGGACCGCCAGCAACGTTTCCTCGGCGCGCTGGTGAACAAGGTGCAGAGCAACGGCGTCCTGCTCAACCCGACCCGTCTCTATCCGGTGCTGGACGCGGCCACCAAGTCGCTGACCACGGACCCCGGCCTGGACAGCCTCAAGGACCTGTACGCGCTGGTGCGCGGCGTACGCGACGTACCGACCGACAAGGTGCAGTTCCTGACCGTGCCACGACAGCCGTACGCCGCCGACCCGAACCGGGACGAACTCGTCCAGCCCGACGCGGCCAAGCTCTTCAAGCAGCTGCGCCAGGACGCCCCTGTCACCGTGGTCCCCGCAGACGAGCTGGCACGCAGGAAGAACGGGAATGGGCACGCCTCGGAGTCCACGAGCCCGACCCCCACACCCACCTACTCGGGCAACAACGCTGCCGCGGACCTGTGTAAGCAGTAAAGCAATGGCCAAGGAATTGTCGACGATCGGCGCGCAATGAGCAGAATGACCGGTTGTGAGGTCCGTGGAATTTGTCACGCCCGTCGCCCGACGCCGAACTTGGCGGATAGTGTGACGCGATCCGGTGCTTCCGGCCGTCAGGTCGCGCACTGCTGGAGCGAAAGATCGAGCGCCTTGTCGGGGGAGGCGCCTCGCGTGGCACCGACGGAGGACTCAAACAACCGTGGATGCGCAAAGCCGTGGGCGGGCGGACGAAATCGATCCCGCAGACCAATGGGTTCTCAACCCGCAGACCGGCGATTACGAATTGCGACTGACCCAATCCGGAGGGAATTCGAGCCGCATGCCGACCCCTCCGGGGCAGCGTGGTTCCAGGCGTGCAGGTGCGGTTCGTGAGGGCGGTGGCGAACGCAGAAGCGGTGCGCGTGACGACGGCGGGCGGGGCAACGGGCCGCGCCGCGAGGTGCCGGCACAGCGTGGCCGTCGTGCGGCCAATGGCCCGCGCGGGCCGGAAGGTTCCGGTCCGGACACCGCGGGCCGGCGCAAGCGCAAGCAGACCAAGTCCCGCCGCAAGAAGGCGCTCATCTGGACGTGCGGCGCGATGGCCTTCGTACTGGTCGGCCTGTCGGTGGGCGGATACGCGCTGTACCAGCACTTCAACAGCAACCTCGACGCTGTCGACGTCGGTGACGTCGGAAACAAGAACGTCGTCACCGCCGACGCCCCGATCAACATCCTGATCATCGGCACCGACAAGCGGACCGGTAAGGGCAACGAGGGGTACGGCGACAAGGGCAGCACCGGCCACGCCGACACCAACATCCTCTTCCACGTCTCCAAGGACCGCACCAACGCGACGGCGCTGAGCATCCCCCGCGACATGATCACCAACATCCCGGACTGCGAAACCACGCTGCCGGACGGCACGAAGAAGGTCATTCCGGGGACGCAGGGCGTCCGGTTCAACACCAGCCTGGGCCAGGAAGGACGCGACCCGGGCTGCACCATGCGTACCGTCGAGGAGATCACCAAGCTGAAGGTCGACCACTTCATGATGGTCGACTTCAACGCGGTGAAGGAGCTGTCCACGGCGGTCGGCGGCGTCAAGGTCTGCCTGGCACATCCGGTCAAGGACTCCAAGTCGCACCTCGACCTTCCGGAGGGCGAGAGCAAGATCCAGGGCGAGGATGCCCTGGCGTTCGTACGGACCCGGCACAGCTTCGGCAATCAGAGCGACCTGGACCGGATCAAGGTGCAGCAGCAGTTCATCGGCTCGATGATCCGGCAGATGAAGTCGGACGACACCCTGACCAGCCCGACCAAGCTGTACAAGCTGGCGAACGCGGCGACCAAGGCGCTCACCGTGGACAAACCCATCGGCTCGGGGACGAAGCTGGTGTCGCTCGCCAAGGAGCTCAGCAAGGTCGACACCAAGAACATCACCTTCGTGACCGTGCCGGTGATAGACAACCCGGCCGAGAAGGTCCACGCGACGGTGGTGCTCAACACCGCCAAGTCCGACCCGCTGTTCGCGATGATGCGCGAGGACACCTCGCTGACCGAGGTGAAGAAGCAGAAGAAGGCCGCCAGGAGCAAGCAGGACGCACTCCTCAAGGGCACCAAGGCCGCTGCCGCCGACGTTCGCGTCGATGTCTTCAACGGCGGCGACCGTGCGGGTGCCGCGCAGGAGACGGTCGCGTGGCTGCAGAACAACCAGGGCGTGCTCAAGTCCACCAACAAGGCCAACGCCCCAGCGAAGCTCGACAAAACGACGCTGGAGTACGCGCCGAACCAGGCGGACCAGGCCCGCGCACTCGCCGCCATGATGGGGCTGCCCGGCTCGGCCCTGAAGAAGGGCACCACCGACGCAGAGGGACTCCAGGCGATGGTCCTGACCCTGGGCGCGGACTTCAAGGGCGCGGGTGTGCCCATCACCGGACCGGCAAAGGCGCCGGCAGACATACCGCTAGGAAACGCCGCCAAGGCAGAGTGCGCCAAGTGACACCGGGTCACTGCGCCATTCCAAGAGTCTGAGCAGCAGGGGGGATCTGGTGGGACGGAGCAGCACACCCGGGGAGGGAACGCGACCACGCGTCCGGCATGCCGGACAACTCGGCTGGGACGACGGCCCGTCCGCCGGCTCCGACGACGGGCACGACAGCGGACGGGACGGCCGGCGGAACAGCGGCGGCGCCGGGGACCGGGACCGCCCGGGCCAGGGCGGGCGCCGCCGCGGGCAGTCGCACCGGCACGGCCGACGCGGGAAGCGCCGCATACTGCGCTGGATCGCCTGGATTCTCGCTGTGGTCATACTCGCCGGCGCCGGCGCCGGATACCTCTACTACCAGCACCTCAACGGGAACCTCAAGAAGGCGGACCTGACGCTCGGCGACAAGAAGATGGCCGACCACAAGGCCAATGCCGCCGGTCAGACCCCGCTGAACATCCTGCTCATCGGCTCGGACGCGCGGAACTCCAAGGAGAACCAGAAGCTCGGCGGGGCCAAGGACACCTTCGGGGCGCCGCCGCTGGCCGATGTACAGATGCTGCTCCATCTCTCCGCCGACCGCAGCAACATGTCGGTGATCAGCATGCCGCGCGACACGCTGCTGAAGATCCCGAAGTGCACCGACCCGAAGACGAAGCACGTCTACCCCGCAACCACGGGCCTGGCGATGACCAACGAGACGCTCGGCCGCGGCGGTCCCGGATGCACCGTGGCCACCTGGTACGAGCTCACCGGCATCACCATCGACCACTTCATGATGATCGACTTCGCCGGTGTGGTCTCGATGGCCGACGCGATCGGCGGCGTCCCGGTCTGCGTCAAGGGCAATGTCTACTCCCACACGAGCGACGGCAAGGGCTCCGGGCTGAAGCTGGAGGAGGGCACCACCAAGGTCAAGGGCAAGCAGGCCCTTCAGTGGCTGCGGACCCGCTACGGCTTCAAGGACGGCACCGACCTCAGCCGTACGCACGCCCAGCACATGTACATGAACTCGATGGTCCGTGAGCTGCGCAAGGGCACCAAGCTCACCGACCCGGGCAAGCTGATGAGCCTCGCCGAGGCGGCGACCAACGCGCTGACGGTCGACAAGGGCGACAAGGGCCTCGGCAGCGTCACGAAGCTGTACGACCTCGCGGGCGAGCTCAAGAAGGTGCCCACCAAGCGCATCACGATGACGACGATGCCGAACGTCTACGGAACGGGCGTGAACAGGGGCCGGGTGCTCCCCATGCCCGTCGACGCCGATCAGCTGTTCCAGATGGTCCGCGACGACGTCCCACTCGACGGCAAGGCGTCCAAGCGCAAGGCCCCGGCTGCCAAGAAGCCCACGTCGCCCATCGCCGAGATCCCGGTCAGCGTCCGCAACGGCACCGGCACCGGCACCGGGTACCCCGTCAAGGGCCGCGCGACAGAGGTCAAGGGACTGCTGGTCGGGAAGGGCTTCATCCAGACCACGGTCGATACGCAGAACACCGCGGCGGCGGCGCGCACCGGGGTGCTCTTCCCCAACGTGGACATGGAGGGCAATGCCCAGGCCGTCGCCAAGGCGCTCGGTATCCCGCTGTCGGCGGTGAAGAAGTCGACCGACGTCTCGGGCATCACGCTGACCGTGGGGGCCGACTGGCGCACGATCGGGGACTATCACGCGCCGAGCGCCGAGGAGAAGACCCCGGAGAGCGCAGGGGCCCTGAACGGCGACGACGAAACGGCCTGCATGCCCATCCAGCCGGGCTTCGGCTGGTAGCTCCGGACCGGGCACAACGCACTGTGGGGGCCTTCCGGCACATCGGAAGGCCCCCACACCGTGTCGGCAGCTACACCGTGACAGCCGGGCGCCGGCTGGCGATGACCTTCCTCGCCAGCGCGCGCGGGCTGGTCAGGAAGCCGTACCCCCATGACATGTGCATCGTCGCGAGCGCCACCGGGATCTGGGCCCGCGCCTTCAGCGACAGGCCCTTGCCCGCCGGGACGGAACCGGCGACGATCGCCGCGGCGTACCCGGCGGGGATGACGAACGCCCACGGGGTGACGGCCGCACCGGCCACGAGGCCCGCCGCGATCGCGCAGACGGCGGTCGGCGGGGCGAGATAGCGCAGGTTGATCGAGCCGGAGTGGTAGCGGGCGACGACATGGCGCCAGCGGCCGTAGTCCTTGTACTGCTTGGCCAGCGCTTTCACCGAGGGACGCGGCCGGTACTGCACCTTCAGCTCCGGCGAGAACCAGATCAGTCCGCCCGCCTCGCGGATCCGGAAGTTCAGCTCCCAGTCCTGGGCGCGGATGAACTCCACGTTGTACCCGTCCGCCTTCTCCAGCGCCTCGCGGCGGAACACGCCGAGGTAGACGGTCTCGGCAGGGCCCGCCTGGCCGCCGGTGTGGAAGGCCGCGTTGCCGACGCCGATCTTCGATGTCATGGCCGCGGCGACGGCGTCCTCCCAGGCGTTCTCGCCCTCGGCGTGCATGATGCCGCCGACGTTCTGCGCGCCGGTCTCCTCCAGAAGGCGGACGGCGGTCGCGATGTAGTTCGGCGAGAGCATGCCGTGGCCGTCGACCCGCACCACGATGGGGTGCGAGGAGGCCTTGATCGCGGCGTTGAGCGCCGCCGGGGTGCGGCCGGTCGGGTTCGGCACGGTGTGGACCCGGGAGTCCTCCCGTACCAGCTCGGCGGCGATCTCGTCCGTACGGTCCGTGGACGGGCCGAGCGCGATCACGACCTCCATCTCGCCGGCGTACTCCTGCTCCAGGATGTGCCGGACGGCGTCCCTGAGATGGCGTTCCTCATTGAGCACCGGCATGATCACGGAGACGGCGGGGTAGTGCGCGGCAGACATGTGGTCCTCGGGGGGTCCTCGGGGGCGCCGGGGGTTCTCACCCCAGGAGGCGGCGTTTCGGCCGCCACGTTACCGCGAATGGGGGACACGGGCGCGCGCCGCAAGGTCGCTTCCCGGTATGGAGATCGTACGGGCCTACTGTGCGAACGATCCCCTCGCACCGCGGAGGTCCCCCCATGCCCACACCGCACCGCTCCCCCCGTCCGCCGCGCCCCCGCGCCGCTCCCCCGCAGCTCAGGTCGAGAAACCAGGACGAGAGGCCCCGCTGGGGCATGCGGGTCGCGACCGGTCTGTCTGTGCTGGTGCTCGGCGCCGGTGGGATCGGTCACGCGTTGGTGACGAATCTGGAGACCGGGATCGACCGCATCGACCCGTTCAAGGACATGAAGAACCGGCCGCGGGCCGGGAACGGCACGAATCTGCTGCTCGTCGGCACCGACGGCCGCGACAGCATCAGCAAGGACGAGAAGAAGAAGTACCGGCTGGGCGGTGCGCCCTGCTACTGCACCGACACGATCATGCTGGTGCATCTGTCGGCGGACAAGGAACGCGCGAGCATCGTCTCCCTGCCGCGCGACAGCTACGCCGAGATCCCGGAACACCGCGACCGGAACACCGGCGCCGAGCACGCCGCCCACTCGGTGAAGCTGAACGCCGCCTACGCGGAGGGCGGGCCGAATCTGACCGTACGGACCGTCGAGGACATGACCGGCATCAAGATCGACCACTATCTGGAGGTCGACTTCACCAGTTTCATGAAGACGGTCGACACCCTGGGCGGGGTGCAGATCTGCACCACCCGGCCGATGAAGGACTCGTACACCGGTCTCGATCTCGCCGCGGGCACCCACCGGCTGAACGGCGGGCAGGCGCTCCAATACGTGCGCTCGCGCCATGTCGACGGGGCCGCGGACCTGGGCCGGATCCAGCGCCAGCAGAGGTTCCTCGCCTCGCTGATCAAGCAGACGACCAGCAGCGGTGTGCTGCTGAACCCGGTGAAGTTCCGGGACATCGCCTCGACGATGCTCCATTCGGTCCGGGCCGACGAGGGGTTCGGCACGGAGCAGATGCTGGACCTCGGCCAGGCGATGCGCGGCTTCACCGCGGCGTCGTCCGAGTTCACCTCCGTACCGATCAGCGATCCCTCCTATCCGGTCAAGGGCATCGGCTCGACGGTCAAGTGGGATCCGGAGAAGTCGACGAAGCTTTTCCAGGCGCTGCGTGACGACAAGCCCCTCGCGATGAAGCGGCCGGAGCAGGCAGCTGCGAAAACCGTCGATGTCGCGCCGCAGCAGATTCGGGTCCAGGTCTACAACGGGACCCCGATGGACGGCCTCGGCAGGACGGCCGACGACGCCCTGCGCGCCACCGGGTTCCGTACGACGCGGGCACCGCTCAACGGGGCACCGCGGGTACTGAAACACACCCTGGTCGAGTACGACCCGAGGTGGGACCAGTCCGCGAAGTCGCTGGCGGCGGCGCTGCCGGGGGCCGAGCTGCGGGCCGTCAAGGGGCAGGGCGCGACGATGAAGGTGACGACGGGAGCGGACTTCGGCAAGGTCGAGCGGGTACGGGCCGAGGACACGCACCAGGGCGCGTTCGCCGCGGTCACGGGCGACCAGGTGGCGTGCCCGTAGCGAGGCGCCCCGTGGGCGGAACTCCGGGGCGGTGGTCCTCCCGGAGCTCCGGGGAGGACGCCCTGCTGTCAGTCCTCGATGCCGTCCGCCGCGCGCTTCTCGCGCAGTTCCTTGATCGCGCGGCGCCGGGCCAGCCGGTGCGTGCGCCGGATCTGCGCCTCCTGGTAGCGCCGCTTGTCGCGCTCCGTCTCGGGGATCACCTGCGGTACGGGGCGCGGCTTGCCGTCCCCGTCGACCGCCGCGAACACCAGATACGCGCTGCCGACCTGCTGGGCCGGGGTCGATTCGTTCCACCGCTCGGCCATGACCCGGACGCCGACCTCCATCGAGGAACGGCCGGTCCAGTTCACCTGGGCACGGACGTGAACAAGGTCACCGACGCGCACCGGCTCCAGGAAGACCATCTCGTCCATCGAGGCCGTGACCGCGGGTCCGCCGGAGTGCCGGCCGGCCACGGCGCCCGCCGCGTCGTCGACCAGCTTCATGATCACGCCGCCGTGCACCGTACCCAGCAGATTGGTGTCGCTGCCGGTCATGATGTGACTGAGGGTGGTCCGGGACGCCGCAGTCGGCTTGCCCGGAATGTCGCCCTCTGGGTGTGGGGCCTGATCTGTCATACCGTCCACCTTATGCGGAGGGCCCCGGGCCGCGGACATTGCATCAGCTTCGCAACAGCCCAAGCCCGATACCTCACACCCCCTGTAATACCGGCATGCCCGGACTGCACACTGGACCGCATGAGCGACAGGCCCGGTGGATGGACCGACGACGACCGCAACGACCGCTACGGACGGGGCAGTGACAGCGCCCAGCCCGAGGGCGCCCGCGTCATGCGGCACGTCCAGCGGCACCCCGCACCGCCTCAGCAGCGCCCCGCGCCGCCGCAGCAGCGACCGACGGCGCCGCGACAGCGTCAGCCCGAGACACCGCAGTACTCCGGCGGCTATGGCGACAGCGCAGGGTACGACGGCGGTTACAACACGGGACAGGTCTACGGCGGCGGCAACGGCGGTGGCTACGGTCACGACGGCGGCCGGGGTGACGGCGGTTACCTCCAGGGGAGGCCCGCGCCGGACTGGCGCCGCCGGATAAAGATAGGCACCCTGACCCTCGTGGTCGTGGTGCTGGCCGTCTCCATCGGCACGTACTTCTGGGCCGACTCCAAGCTCAAGCGTGAGGTCGACCTCTCCAAGGTGATCGAGCGACCGCACCAGGGCGACGGCACCAACTATCTGATCGTCGGCTCCGACAGTCGCGCGGGCATGACGGCCGAGGACAAGAAGAAGCTCCACACCGGCTCGGCCGAGGGCAAGCGGACCGACTCGATGATGATCCTGCACGACGGCTCGAACGGCCCGACGCTGGTTTCGCTGCCGCGTGACTCGAACGTCGAGATCCCCTCGTTCAAGGGCTCCGACTCCGGCAAGCTCTACCCGGGCCGTGGCCGCTTCACCAAGCTGAACGCCGCGTACGCCATGGACGGGCCCGAACTGCTCGTCCGCACGGTCGAGTTCAACACCGGGCTGCACATCGACCACTACGTCGAGATCGGCTTCGGCGGCTTCGCCAAGATTGTCGACGCGATCGGCGGGGTGGAGCTCGACATCCCCAAGGCGTTCAAGGACAAGAACTCCGGCGCCGATTTCCAGGCCGGCAAGCAGACCCTCAACGGCGAGCAGTCCCTCGCCTTCGTGCGGACCCGGTACGCCTTCGCGGGCAGCGACCTGGACCGTACGAAGAACCAGCAGAAGTTCCTCGCGGCGCTGGCGAGCCAGACGGCGACGCCGTCCACGATCCTCAACCCGTTCAAGCTGTACCCGACGATGGGCGCCGGCCTCGACACTCTGATCGTCGACAAGGACATGTCGCTGTGGGACCTGGGCAACATGTTCTTCGCGATGAAGGGCGTCACGGGCGGCGATGGTAAGTCGATGAACATGCCGATCTCGGGCAGCACGGGCGGCAACCTGGTCTGGGACAAGGCCAAGGTCAAGCAGCTGGTCGAGCAGCTCAACAACGACGAGAAGGTCACCGTCACCGGTAACTGACGGTGGAGGCGAGAGGGCCCGGAGGACTCATCAGCTTCTTCTGGCAGCGTCGCGCTCCGAGTTCGGACCAACCGGGCTCGGAGCGCGCATGCGTAGAGGTCAGCTCCCGGACGCGTACGTCAAGAAAGCTGCCCACGTGGTCAGCGTGAAGCCGAGGTGCGGGCCGGGCACGTGCTTGGAGTCGCGAACGTGCACTGCGCCGGGGGCAGCCGCGGCTTCGACGCAGTCGTTACCGCTGCTGCTGTCGCTGTAGCTGCTCTTGAACCACTCCAGCTCGGAAGCGTCCTCGGCAGAGGGCTTGTGGATCATGTCTCTCCCAGCACTTGCTCGATGAAGGCCAGTGACTCCCCTGGCGTCAGCGCCTGAGCCCGGATCATGCCATACCGCAGCTCAAGGACCCGGAGCTGCTTCGGGTCGGAGACCGGGCGCCCGTTGAAGGCGCCGCCTGAGCGACCAACGGCCGTACCGTCTGCAAACTTCAGCACCTCGATCTCACCACCCAATCCAGGGTGCGTCTCACAGTTGAGCGGCATCACCTGTAGCGAGACGTGTCGCAACTGGCCCACTTCCAGGAGACGTTCGAGCTGGCAATGCAATTCCATTCTGCCCCCGATCGGCCGTCGCAGCGCAGTCTCTTCTTGGACGAAGCTGAGCGCGGGTGCTGGTAGACGGTCGAAGATCGAGCGTCGTGCCATGCGTGCCGCCACCCCTCGCTCCACTTCGTCCTGCGAGTAAGCGGGTTGTCGCGCCTCCAACAGCACACGCGCATGCCCCTCCGTCTGCAACAGGCCGTGGATGCCGTGGTTGGCGTACACCCCGAGCTCGACGGCTCGCGCCTCCATCCTCGCCAGATCCCGCACCTTCTTCGGGTACCGCACCTCCGCCACATCCCACTTCATCGCGGCCAGCTTCCCGCCCGCGCCAAGCACCTCGTCCGCCTTGTCCAGGAACTCCGGCCGGGGGATGCGCCGGCCGCCCTCCACCTTGTAGACCAGATCCTCCCCGTACCCGATCGCGGCGCCGAACTCGCCGGCACGTAGCCCCGCCGACTCCCGCCAGGCCTTGATCTGACGGCCCACCGCAGCGACCACCGCCACCCCGGACTCGTCGTCGGGGTCGACGTCCCAGCCGGGCTCGTCCGCTCCGCCGTCCCCGTGCTCCGTACCGGCCCCATCCACGCTCATCCGTGCCCCACTTCCGACATGCATGCCGTTCCTGCTCAACACCTGGTGTCCCCGGCACGTCACCCCGGACAGCCGGGACAGCACTGGACAAGCCCGGGACAATCGCCGTACGCAAGGGCTTCGTCGCTATTCACGGTACGTATGCCCGGCCACGCTGAGTGACGTGACCCAAGAAATCACTCGAACCGAACATTCCGCTCCCACCCGGCAGTTCACCGTGCTGCTCTCCCCCACCCGCCGGGGCGCCAGGCTCGCCCGTCTCCTTACCACGGCGCATCTGGGCGATTGGGGGCTCCCCTCGGAGTCGGCCGCGCACATCGTCGCCGAGCTGGCCACGAACGCCACCGTCCATGGCCGCGTACCGGGCCGGGACTTCCAACTGAGCGTCACGGTCCACCGCGACACATGCCTGCGGATCGAGGTGACCGACACCCGGGGTGAGCGTGCTGCCTCCCCCGCCCGGCACCACGGCCGTACCCGCCGACGACGCGGAATCCGGACGCGGCCTGCTCATCGTCGAGGCGCTCGCCGACCGCTGGGGCATCGACGTCGGGCCCGTTCCTCGCAAGACCGTCTGGGCCGAACTCGACCTCGTACCGTGATCGTCTCCACCGGGTCATGGACGCCCATGACCCGGTGAGCCACGTCGCAGCGTCCCACGACGCATAAAGCTTTAAAGAACCTGGGGAAATTACCCACCCCAACCCGACCCCACCCTGACTCGCATCACTCGCGCGGGTGACATATCGCAACTGGGCTGGATTTAAGGCGGGTTGGCTGGCATATGCTCGCCGCGACAACTACAGACATGCGACGGCCCCCGACGAGACGCCAATCTCGGCCGAGGGCCTGACCACCGAGGAAGTTCGGAGCTTCCCGATGGATACCCAGCAGATTACCGCGCCCTCGCGCGCCCCGTCCCCCGCATCCCGGTGCGCCACACCGTCATCCGGTGTCATCCACATCAACTTCCGCCGCGTCGCAGGCTTCACCGTCATCGGTAATCACCTCAGCCAACACCGCGGGCTCTCCCTCGTCGCGATCGGGCTGGCCGTGCACATCCAGTCGCTGCCCGCCGGAGCCAAGATCGGCATCAAGCACCTCGCCGACCGCTTCCCCGAGAGCGAGACCCGCATCGCCGCCGCCCTGCGCGAACTCGAAGCCACCGGCTACCTCCACCGCAGCCGCGTACGCCTCCCCAACGGCCGCATCGTCACCCGCACCATCTCGTACAACCAGCCCGGCACCGACCCGGCCTCCGTCACAACTCCTCAGCCCCGAACCAGGCCCAGCAAACCGGCAACCCCGCCGCCCCCACCACCGCCACGCGAGCCCGCTCCCGAACCGGAGCGCACCCAGGCGCCACAACCGCCCGCACCACAACCGGTAGCCGCACCGCAGCCCGTGCCCGCACCCGTCCTCGTACCAGCCCCCACCGAACGCACGGCACCACCCCTGTCGCTCCCTCAGCCGCAGTCCCCCACCCCGGAACTCCACCGCTCCGCGGCCGCTCTCCTCGCCGACCTGCGCCGCCACACACCCCAACTCGCCCTCTCCGAGGACGACATCCAGACCCTCACCCCCGGCGTCGCCACCTGGCTCGAACGCAACACCCACCCCGACACCATCCGCCACGCCCTCACTACCGACCTCCCGATTCCGCTGAAGCACTCGGCCAAGCTCCTGCGACACCGGATTACGACGCTGCTGCCACCCCCGCTGCCCGGAGCCCAGGACCTCGCACCCGCACGCCCCGACGTCATCGTCATCCCCCTCCAGAACTGCGACAACTGCGACCGCGCCTTCCGCTCCCGCCACCCTGGACACTGCCGCGACTGCCGCACGGACCTGCACACAGCCGCTTGACCGAAACACCACCCACAACCCGAACGGACCTACATGGTCAGCTCGCCCCACGAAGCAATGCACCGCATCTTCCAGGAGTACCCCGGGCTCTTCTCGCGCCTCTCCGTAGTACTCGGAGTCGCCTTCCCGCCGTCCACCTCCGCCGCCGTCCTACCCAACGACCTCACCGAAGCCCAGCCTCTCGAACGCCGAGTCGACACTCTCCTGCGCATCGAGACTCAGGACGACGGCCCCTTCCTCCTCGCCATCGAAGCCCAAGGCAGAAAAGACCCCGACAAGCCCGCAAGCTGGGCGTACTACGTCTCCTATCTGCTCAACAAGTACCGCTTGCCCACCACCCTGCTGGTCGTCTGCCAGGACCGCGCCACCGCCGAATGGGCCGCACGCCCCGTCCCTCTCGGCACACGACAATGGGCCACGCTCACCCTGAGCCCTCTCGTCGCAGGCCCGCACAACATGCCCGTCATCACCGACGTGGCCGAAGCCCGCAAAGACCTCGCACTCGCCACCCTGTCCGCCATCACACACGCCGACAATCCGGACGTCGGTGCCATACTGAAAACCCTGTCCGCCGCACTTCGGGACGCACCCGAAGCAATCGCCGACCCCGTCATCGAACTCACCGCACAGGGCCTGGGCAAGCGCCCGGCCGCACAACAGTGGAGGAACCTGGTGGCCGTGGACCTCTCGTTCTACAAGTCGCCCCTCTCGGAAGAAATCCGAGACGAAGGCCGTGCACAAGGCCGCGCGGAAGACATCCTGCTGGTCCTGGAAGCACGTGGCATCGACGTCCTGGACGAGACCCGTGAAAAGATCACCGGCTGCGGCGACCCCCAGCTCATGCGCCAGTGGCTCAGCCGCGCCGTCACCGCCACCTCCGCCGACGAGATCTTCACCGCGGAGTAGCCCCGCCCTGGTGCCTGCGTCCCTGTCCGCAGGCCCGACCTGAGAGCCGCAGGCTGCCCGGAGGGCGGACCTGACGCGACGACGCTCCCACCACGCAGAAGCGCCCTCGGTGTGCGCCAGGACATCACGCCCCTGACACGCACCAAGGGCACGTACCGTACCGGTCTGCGAAGCCGACCGCTCTACGGAAGGTTCCTCGCCATGACGATCCGCTGGACCTGATTCGTTCCTTCATAAATCTGCGTGATCTTGGCGTCGCGCATCATCCGCTCCACCGGGTAGTCCCGCGTGTAGCCGTAGCCGCCGAGCAGCTGGACCGCGTCCGTGGTGATCTCCATCGCGACGTCGGAGGCGAAGCACTTGGCCGCGGCGCCGAAGAAGGTGAGGTCGCTGTCGAGGCGCTCGGACTTGGCGGCGGCCGAGTAGGTGAGCTGGCGGGCCGCCTCCAGCTTCATCGCCATGTCGGCGAGCATGAACTGGATGCCCTGGAAGTCGGCGATCGGCTTGCCGAACTGCTTGCGCTCCTGGACGTAGCCCTTCGCGTAGTCGAGGGCACCCTGCGCGATGCCGAGGGCCTGGGCCGCGATCGTGATGCGGGTGTGGTCCAGGGTCTTCATCGCCGTGGCGAAGCCAGTGCCCTCCTCGCCGATCATGCGGTCGCCGGGGATCCGGACGTTGTCGAGGTAGACCTCGCGAGTCGGGGAACCCTTGATGCCGAGCTTCTTCTCCGGGGCGCCGAAGGAGACGCCCTCGTCCGACTTCTCGACAACGAACGCCGAGATGCCCTTGGAGCGCTTGGTCGGGTCGGTGACGGCCATCACCGTGTAGTACTCGGAGACGCCCGCGTTGGTGATCCAGCGCTTCACGCCGTTGAGGACCCAGAAGTCGCCGTCGCGGACGGCCTTGGTCTTCATGCCGACGGCGTCGGAGCCCGCGTCGGGCTCGGAGAGGCAGTACGAGAACATCGCGTCGCCCTTGGCGAGCGGGCCCAGGTACTTCTTCTTCAGCGCCTCGGAGCCGGCGAGGATCACCGGGAGCGAGCCCAGCTTGTTCACGGCCGGGATCAGGGAGGAGGAGGCGCAGACGCGGGCCACCTCCTCGATCACGATCACCGTGGCGAGGGCGTCGGCACCGGCGCCGCCGTACTCCTCGGGGACGTGCACGGCCTGCAGCTCGGAAGCGACCAGGGCGTCCAGCGCCTCCTGCGGGAAGCGGGCCTCCTCGTCGACCGCCGCCGCGAACGGGGCGATCTTCGCCTCGGCGAGCGCACGGACCGTCTCGCGGAGCATGTCGTGCTCCTCGGCCGGACGGTACAGGTCGAAATCGGTGGAACCCGCCAAGACTCTCACTCCCCAGGGATGCTAACTACCGTTAAGTAACCGA
Organism: Streptomyces sp. NBC_00873; assembly: GCF_045207415.1. Lineage (NCBI taxonomy): Bacteria > Bacillati > Actinomycetota > Actinomycetes > Kitasatosporales > Streptomycetaceae > Streptomyces > Streptomyces sp. NBC_00873. The sequence continues at coordinate 5,671,677 of NZ_CP108803.1, read as the reverse complement.
ATTTTAGGTGCCTGGCTCAGAAAGGCCTATGCGAGCTGCACGTGAGCTTCGCGACAGGGGTCCCCCGAGCCCGTAAAACCCGGCCTTCAGAGGCACGACTATGCTCGTTCACCGCATGTCTGTCCGCATCTCTCTGGAGCACTCCATGGCCCTCAGAATCACTGTGATCGGCACCGGCTACCTCGGCGCCACCCACGCCGCGGCCATGGCGGAACTCGGCTTCGAAGTGCTCGGGCTCGATGTCGTGCCCGAGAAGATCGAGATGCTCAGCAGGGGCCGGGTCCCGATGTACGAGCCGGGTCTGGAGGAGCTGCTCCAAAAGCACGTCGCGGGCATCGAGGGATCCACCGGGCGGCTGCGGTTCACCACCTCGTGGGAAGAGGTCGGTGCCTTCGGTGATGTGCACTTCGTCTGCGTGAACACCCCGCAGAAGCACGGCGAGTACGCCTGCGACATGTCGTATGTGGATGCCGCCTTCGAGTCGCTGGCGCCGCAGCTCACCCGGCCCGTGCTGGTCGTCGGCAAGTCGACCGTGCCGGTGGGCTCCGCGGCCCGGCTCGCGGCGCGGCTGGCCGAGCTGGCGCCGGTGGGGACCGATGCGGAGCTTGCCTGGAACCCCGAGTTCCTGCGCGAGGGCTTCGCCGTGAAGGACACCCTGCACCCGGACCGGATCGTCGTCGGGGTGGAGAGCGAGCGGTCCGAGAAGGCGCTGCGCGAGGTGTACGCGGTGCCGGTCGCGGAGGGGTCGCCGTTCGTGGTGACGGACTTCCCGACCGCGGAACTGGTGAAGACCTCGGCGAACTCGTTCCTGGCAACCAAGATCTCGTTCATCAACGCCATGGCGGAGGTCTGCGAGGCCGCCGACGGCGATGTGGCGAAGCTGGCCGAGGCGATCGGTCACGACGAGCGGATCGGAGCCAAGTTCCTGCGGGCCGGGATCGGCTTCGGCGGCGGGTGTCTGCCGAAGGACATCCGGGCGTTCATGGCGCGCGCCGGTGAGCTGGGCGCGGACCAGGCGCTGACCTTCCTCCGTGAGGTCGACTCGATCAACATGCGGCGCCGCGGTCACATGGTGGAGCTGGCCCGGGAGGCCGTGGGTGGGGAGACGTTCCTCGGCAAGCGGGTGGCCGTGCTGGGTGCGACGTTCAAGCCGGACTCGGACGACGTACGCGACTCGCCGGCCCTGAACGTGGCCGGGCAGATACACCTCCAGGGCGGCCAGGTCACCGTCTACGACCCGAAGGGCATGGACAACGCCCGGCGACTCTTCCCGACGCTCGGGTACGCCGAGACGGCGCTGGACGCGGTGCGCGGCGCGGACGTGGTGCTGCACCTGACGGAGTGGCGCGAGTTCCGCGAGCTGGACCCGGCGGCGCTGGGCGAGGCCGCCGCACACCGGATCATCCTCGACGGCCGCAACGCGCTGGACAGCACGCTGTGGCGCGGAGCCGGCTGGACGTACCGGGCGATGGGGCGCCCGAAGGCCTGACGCGTCGGGCGTATCCGCGCCTTCGGAACGGTCCCGGCCGGGCCCCGGCGCCCGAATGCGCGACCCGTCCGCCCCTCGGGAGATCCTCAGCCGCGCTTCGCGCGGTAGGTGCGCATCTTCGCGCGGGCGCCGCACACCGACATGGAGCACCAGCGGCGGCGCCCCGCCGGGCTGCGGTCGTAGTAGGCCCATCGGCAGTCCTCGGCCTCGCACGCCTTGAGCCGGGTCCAGGTGCCGTCGGCCGCCGCGGTGGCGATGGCCGCCGCGACACGGGCGGTCAGGCCGGCCGGTTCGGCGGCGGGCCGCAGTGAGGCGGCGCCCGCCGCGTCCACGGTGACGCGCAGGGGCGCTTCGGCGAGGAGCCGGTCGAGCGGGGGCGCCGTGGCGTCGTCCGACGGGCAGTGGCCGGCATGGGCGAGGCAGGCCGTACGGAGCGCCTCGCGCAGGACGCGGGCGTCCGGGACATCGGACTCGTTGAGAGAGAAGGCGGCGCGCCCGTCCACCGTGTCGAGGGTGTCCGCACCGGTCTCGACGTCCAGTGTGTTGACCAGGGCCTCGATCAGCGCGAGTCCACCGGGCGGGGAATCCTTCTCATTCATGGTTGCGACGTTACCCGCATTGCGGCAGCATGCAGTAACGGTTACCTGTTGAGGCGATCTAGAGGTAACCGTCCTTGCGCACAAGACTGTCTCCCTGCTCGAAGGAGGAAATGTCATGGCTGTCGCCACACTGGGTGCCGTCGTTCTGGACTGCCCCGACCCCGCCGCGCTCGCCGGGTTCTACGCCGGGCTGCTCGGCGGAAAGGTCGAGGACGACGGCGAGGGCTGGGTGGAGCTGACCGGTGGCGCGGCCACGCCGCTCGCGTTCCAGGCCGCGCGCGGTTTCGTACCGCCGCGGTGGCCGCGTCCGGACGGTTCGCAGCAGTTCCACCTGGATCTGGCCGTGCCGGATCTGGACGCGGCGGAGCGGGAGGTGCTCGCACTGGGCGCGACCGTACTGGACGCGGAGGACCGGCAGCGGAGTTTCCGGGTGTACGCGGATCCCGCGGGGCACCCGTTCTGCCTGTGTGCGTGTTAGGAAACGTGCGGGGCACCCCTGGGGGTGCCCCGCACTCGACAGCTTCGGCTCAGTCGGCCTGGGGGTCCAACTGCTCGATCGTGGCGTGGGACGGGGCCCGGTGCGTGCTCAGCTCACGCGCGACGGCCTCGGCGTCGCGCAGCACCCGTACCGCGTTGCGCCAGGTGAGCTTGGCGAGGTCGGCGGCGGACCAGCCGCGGCCCAGCAGTTCCGCGATCAGGTTCGGGTAGCCCGAGACGTCCTCCAGACCTGCGGGGAGGAACGCGGTGCCGTCGTAGTCGCCGCCGACACCGATGTGGTCGATCCCGGCGACCTCACGCATGTGGTCGAGATGGTCGGCGATCGTCGCCACGGTGGCCATCGGGCGCGGGTGAGCGGCCTCGAACTCCGCGTGGATCTTCATGGCCTGCGCGGTGGTGTCGAGGTGGTGCAGACCGTGGTCGCGCATGTTCCGGTCCGCCGCGCGGGTCCATTCGACGGCTTCCGGGAGGACGAACTTCGGTACGAAGGTCGCCATGGCGATGCCGCCGTTGGCCGGGAGCTGCGCGAGGACGTCGTCGGGGATGTTGCGCGGGTGGTCGCAGATCGCCCGCGACGAGGAGTGCGAGAACATCACCGGCGCGGTGGAGGTGGCGAGCGCGTCGCGCATCGTCGTGGCCGCCACATGGGAGAGGTCGACCAGCATGCCGGTGCGGTTCATCTCCCGTACCACCTCATGGCCGAACGGCGAGAGACCGCCGACGCCGGGCTCGTCCGTCGCCGAGTCCGCCCACGCGATGTTGTCGTTGTGGGTGAGCGTCATGTAGCGGACGCCGAGGGCGTGCAGGGCGCGCAGGGTGCCCAGCGAATTGTTGATGGAGTGGCCGCCCTCGGCGCCCATCAGGGAGGCGATCCGGCCCTCGGTGCGGGCCGTCTCCATGTCGTCGGCGGTCAGGGCGCGCCGCAGGTCCGCGGGGTAGCGGTCCAGCAGCTCGGCGACCACGTCGATCTGTTCGAGGGTGGCGCTGACAGCGTCCTCGCCCGCCATGTCGGACCGTACGTAGACGGACCAGAACTGCGCGCCGACGCCACCGGCGCGCAGCCGCCCGATGTCGGTGTGGAGGTGGGCGGACTGGTCGGTGGCGATGTCGCGGGCGTCCAGGTCGTACCCGACCTGTTCGCGAAGTGCCCAGGGCAGATCGTTGTGGCCGTCGACGACCGGGTACTCGGCGAGGAGTTCCGCAGCCTGTGCGAGGTGGTCCCCGGTGTGGTCAGTGGCCCGGTCCGCGATCTGATCCGCCATGGTCGCCCGCTTCCGCTCGTTGTCCGCTATGTCTACTTGTGTGTCTACTTGCCGAATGTGTCTACTTGCCGAAGCCGAAGGAGTCGCTGCCCTCGACCTTGCTGCGCAGCCGCTTGCCCTTCTCGGTCGCCTGGTCGTTCAGCTCCTGCTGGAACTCCCGCATGCGGGTCAGCAGCTCGCTGTCGTGGGCGGCGAGGATACGGGCTGCGAGCAGACCCGCGTTGCGCGCACCGCCGACCGACACGGTCGCGACGGGCACACCGGCCGGCATCTGCACGATGGACAGCAGGCTGTCCATGCCGTCCAGGTACTTCAGCGGAACCGGGACGCCGATGACGGGCAGCGGGGTGACCGACGCGAGCATGCCGGGCAGGTGGGCTGCGCCGCCCGCACCCGCGATGATCGCCTTGAGGCCGCGGTCCGCGGCGTTCTCCCCGTACGCGATCATTTCGTGCGGCATGCGGTGCGCGGAGACGACGTCGACCTCGTACGGGATCTCGAACTCGTCGAGGGCCTTGGCCGCTGCTTCCATGACGGGCCAGTCGGAGTCCGAACCCATGACGATGCCGACGACCGGCGCGGCGGAGGCGGGGGAAGTCATTCGGTGATCGTTCCTCGCAGGTAGTCGGCCGCGTGCCGGGCGCGCTCACGCACGTCCGCCAGGTCGTCGCCGTAGGTGTTGACGTGTCCGACCTTGCGGCCGGGCTTCACGTCCTTGCCGTACATGTGGATCTTGAGTTGCGGGTCGCGGGCCATGCAGTGCAGGTACGCCTGGTACATGTCCGGGTAGTCGCCGCCGAGGACGTTGCACATGACCGTCCAGGTGGCGCGCGGGCGCGGGTCGCCGAGCGGCAGGTCGAGAACGGCCCGGACGTGGTTGGCGAACTGGGAGGTGATCGCGCCGTCCTGGGTCCAGTGCCCGGAGTTGTGCGGGCGCATCGCGAGCTCATTGACGAGTACGCCGGGAGTCCCGTCGTCATTGCGGGTCTCGAAGAGTTCGACGGCGAGGTGGCCGACGACACCGAGCTCGGCGGCGATCCGCAGGGCCAGCTGCTGGGCCTCGCCGGCGAGCTGCTCGCTCAGCTCGGGGGCCGGGGCGATGACCGTGTCGCAGACGCCGTCGACCTGGATCGACTCGACGACCGGGTAGGCGACTGCCTGGCCGTGCGGCGAGCGGACGATGTTGGCCGCCAGCTCCCGTACGAAGTCGACCTTCTCCTCGGCGAGGACCGGGACACCCGCCCGGAACGGGTCGGCCGCGTCCGCCTCGGAGTGGACCACCCAGACACCCTTGCCGTCGTAGCCGCCGCGGACCGTCTTCAGGATGACGGGGAACCCACCGACCTCGGCCGCGAACGCCGCGGCGTCCGCCGGGTCCGTCACGATGCGGTGGCGGGGGCAGGGCGCGCCGATCTCGCTGAGCTTCGCGCGCATCACCCCCTTGTCCTGGGCGTGCACCAGCGCGTCGCGGCCGGGGCGTACGGGAATGCCGTCCGCCTCCAGGGCCCGCAGATGCTCGGTCGGGACGTGCTCGTGATCGAAGGTGAGCACGTCACAACCGCGCGCGAAGGCGCGCAGCGTGTCCAGGTCGCGATAGTCGCCGATGACGACTTCGCTCACCACCTGGGCCGCCGAGTCCTGAGGGGTGTCGCTGAGGAGCTTGAATTTGATGCCGAGGGGGATGCCCGCCTCGTGGGTCATACGGGCGAGCTGACCGCCGCCGACCATGCCGACTACCGGGAACGTCACACCTCCAGGGTATCGGGCGTCCCGGGGACGGCCGGACGATGCCCCTGAGGGCGGCGGCCGGAGGCTCCGTGTCACAGGCGCGCCACGCCTCGATGGATGCTCACAGGAATCTCATAGGAGGCCTGGATAGCATGACCGGGTCGACCGAACCCACGGACGGGGCTGAGCCATCACCATGAACGAACGGGGCGTACTACGGACCCGGCTGGATGCGCTGGCCCGGGAGGTCGCCAAGTTCGGCGTGGTCGGTGCGATGGGTCTGCTGGTCAATGTGGCGGTGTCCAACCTGCTGTGGCAGACCACGGACCTTCAAGTGGTGCGGGCCAGTCTGCTCGCCACGTTCGTCGCCATCCTCTTCAACTACGTGGGCTTCCGCTACTGGACGTACCGGGACCGCGACAAGACCGGGCGGACCCGGGAACTGACACTGTTCCTGCTGTTCAGCGCGGTGGGTGCGGCGATCGAGAACGGTGTGCTGTACACGGCGACGTACGGGTTCGGATGGAACGGCCCGATCCAGAGCAATGTCTTCAAGATCCTGGGAATCGGAATCGCGACGCTGTTCCGGTTCTGGTCCTACCGGAGCTGGGTGTTCAAGGCGCTGCCTGCCAAAGACGGCGTAGGCGTGGTGACACAGGGACGCGGGGCCGCGGAGCGGGTGCCGGTGGAGCGGGTGCCGGTGGAGCCGGCGGAGCCCGTACAACGTTGAGGCACCGGGAGCATCCGATTGCCGCTTCGCCCTCGGTCTCCCCTCGGCCGGCTTGATTCAGCGGACCGGTCGTTCCGGTTCCTCGCGGTTCAGGGCCACCCGGCTCAGGAACAGCGCGAAAACCGGCGGTTGCTGCTGGAGCAGTTCCAGGCGGCCGCCGTCCGCCTCGGCCAGGTCGCGGGCGACCGCGAGGCCGATTCCCGTCGAGTTGCGGCCGCTGATCGTCCTCTCGAAGATCCTGGCGCCCAGATCGGGCGGGACGCCGGGGCCCTCGTCCGTCACCTCGATGACCGCCTGGTTGCCGGTGACCCGGGTACGCAGGGCCACCGTGCCGCCGCCGTGCATCAGTGAGTTCTCGATCAGCGCGGCCAGCACCTGGGCGACCGCGCCCGGCGTGCCGACGGCCCGCAGACCCTGTTTGCCGGAGCGGACGATGGCGCGGCCCTCGCCGCGGTAGGCGGGGCGCCACTCCTCGATCTGCTGCTTGACGACCTCGTCCAGGTCGAAGACGACCGCCGAGCCGGTGCGCGGGTCGCGGGCATTGGTCAGCAGCCGCTCCACCACGTCGGTGAGGCGCTCGACCTGGGTGAGGGCGATGTTCGCCTCCTCCTTCACCGTGTCCGGGTCGTCGGTGACGGAGATCTCCTCGATCCGCATGGAGAGCGCGGTCAGCGGCGTGCGGAGCTGGTGGGAGGCATCGGCTGCGAGCCGGCGTTCGGCGGTCAGCATCCGGGCGATCCGTTCGGCGGAGGAGTCGAGGACGTCCGCGACCCGGTCCAGCTCCGGCACCCCGTACCGCTTGTGGCGCGGCCGCGGGTCACCGGAGCCCAGGCGTTCCGCGGTCTCGGCGAGGTCGGTGAGCGGCGAGGTCAGTTTGTTGGCCTGGCGTACGGCGAGGAGCACCGCGGAGACGATCGCGAGCAGCGCCACCGCACCGATGATCAAGAGCGTGCGCCCGACCTCGCGGGTGACGGCGGAGCTGGACTCCTCGACGGTGACCTTCTCGCCCTGCTCCCCCTTCGCCGTACTTCTGATCACACTGCCGGTGGGACGCGTGCCCACTTGGATGGGGGTGCGGCCGGGGATCTCGACCCGGGCGTACCGGTTGTGGGCGACCTGTTGGGCCAGCACCCCAGGGTTGATCCGTTCCGCCCCGAGGAGCCGGCTCTCGACCACGCTGATCAGCCGCAGCGCCTCGGAGTCGACACTCTCCTGGGCGCTTTGGCTGATGGTGCGGGTCTCGACGATGACGAGGGAGACACCGAAGACGGCGATCACCACGAGCACCACGGCGAGCGTGGAGTTGATCAGTCGGCGGCGCATGACTTTTTCTGTACGTCAGCTCTTCTCGAACCGGAAGCCGACGCCCCGGACGGTCGCGATGTAGCGGGGGTTGGCCGCGTCGTCGCCGAGCTTCTTGCGGAGCCAGGAGATGTGCATGTCGAGCGTCTTCGTGGACGACCACCAGGTGGTGTCCCAGACCTCGCGCATCAACTGGTCGCGGGTGACGACCCGGCCGGCGTCGCGGACCAGGACCCGCAGCAGGTCGAACTCCTTCGCGGTGAGCTGGAGCTCCTCGTCGCCCATCCAGGCCCGGTGCGATTCGACGTCGATCCGCACCCCGTGCGTGGCGGGCTGCGGGGCCGAGTCGGTGGCGCCGCGCCGGAGCAGCGCCCGGACCCGGGCGAGGAGTTCGGCCAGGCGGAACGGCTTGGTGACGTAGTCGTCGGCTCCGGCGTCCAGGCCGACGACGGTGTCCACCTCGTCGGCGCGGGCGGTGAGCACCAGGATCGGCACGGCGTGGCCCTCGGCGCGGAGCCGTCGGGCTACTTCGAGGCCGTCCATCCCGGGCAGGCCCAGGTCGAGCACGACCAGGTCGATGCCGCCCTGGAGGCCGGCGTCGAGAGCGGTCGGACCGTCTTCACGGACCTCGACCTCGTAACCCTCCCGACGCAGGGCGCGAGCCAGCGGCTCCGAGATGGAAGCGTCGTCCTCGGCGAGCAGTACACGGGTCATGGAGTGATGGTAGTCCGCATGGGGCGGCCACCGGGAGGTGATCCACAAGGCCTGTAGATCTGCGTCCCATTCGGAGGGCCGCCTTCGAATGTGTAAGTTTGGTTGCACCTGAACCTGTGATCTATCTCTCAAGTCCTTTCATATCGACCACCGTGGTTCGTATGGTGACTCAACGCCTGTTGCACTACTCAAGGACCTTTGGGCAGCTTTAAGCGCCAAGGGTCTCTTTTGTGCGCGGGCTGGTACCTGCCAGCCCTGACTTCAGTGAATGACCTGTGGCCGGGCCCGGAGCGCGAGGAAGTGCGCCGGGCGTGGATCCCGATGCAGCTGGTCCCCCGACTCCGGTACCCGCTCCGCACACCGTGCGGAGTCCGGAGCGAAACCCTTCTCAGGCGTGAGGGGTGGGGCGTTTGCCGCGTCGGTGCCGGCCTCCCCCCACCGGGCGCGTCACGCTCACGAGGCGTCGCGTCCCGAGCGAGCAAGGATCGACCATGGCGTCCAGCCTGACGAAGGACTCCGCCGGCACGGCCGGCGCCGAGAAGACCTTCTTCGGCCACCCCCGCGGCCTGGCCACTCTCTTCATGACCGAGATGTGGGAGCGCTTCAGCTACTACGGCATGAGGGCCCTGCTTCCCCTCTACCTGATCGCCCCCAACGGGCTTCACATGAACCCCGCCACGGCCACGGCGATCTACTCGGTCTACGTGTCGCTGGTGTACCTGCTCGCCATGCCCGGCGGCTGGTTCGGCGACCGTGTCTGGGGTCCCCGCAAGACGGTCGCCGTCGCCGGCGCGGTCATCATGATCGGCCACCTGGCGCTGGCGCTGCCCACGCAGGGCACCTTCTTCGCCGGTCTCGGACTCGTCGCCCTCGGCTCCGGTCTGCTGAAGTCCAACATCTCCACGATGGTCGGCCACCTCTACGACGGCCCGGACGACCCGCGGCGCGACGGTGGCTTCACGATCTTCTACATGGGCATCAACGTGGGCGCCTTCGCCGCCCCGCTGGTCATCGGCACCATCGGTGAGAACGTCAACTGGCACCTGGGCTTCGCGCTCGCCGCAGCCGGCATGGGGCTGGGCCTCGCCCAGTACCTGCTCGGCACCCGCCACCTGAACGAGCGCAGCCTCGTCGTCCCGAAGCCGCTGTCGGCCGCCGAGCGCGCCAGCACGCTGCGCAAGGGCATGATCTGGCTGGCCATCGCGGCGGTCTTCTACATCGTCACGGTCGTCACCGGCGTCTACACGCTCAACTGGATCCTCGTCCCGATCACCGTCGCGGGCCTGATCATTCCGGTCACGGTCCTGGCGCGCATCAAGCGCGACAAGGATCTCAGCGCCGCCGAGCAGTCGAAGATGTCCGGCTACATCTGGTTCTTCGTCGCCGCCGCCATGTTCTGGATGATCTACGACCAGGGCGGTTCGACCCTGGCGATCTTCGCCGACAGCTCGGCCGACAACAGCGTCTTCGGGTGGGACTTCCCGGTCTCCTGGTACCAGTCGGTCAACCCGGTCATGATCATGGCGCTGGCCCCGGTCTTCGCCGCCTTCTGGCTGGCGCTGAACCGGCGTGGCAAGGAGCCGAGCACGATCGTGAAGTTCAGCTCCGGTCTGGTGCTGGTCGGTGCGTCGTTCTTCGTCTTCCTGATGCCGCTGACGATTGCCACGGACGGTCACAAGGCCGCCGCAATGTGGCTGGTCGCGATCTACTTCGTGCAGACCGTCGCCGAACTGACGCTGTCCCCGGTCGGTCTCTCCGTCACCACGAAGATGGCTCCGGCCAAGTACGCGAGCCAGATGATGGGTGTCTGGTTCCTGGCAGTCACCGCCGGTGACTGCACCACGGGTCTGCTCTCCATCGCGGGTGTCGACCTGAACGGCACCGGTATCGTCGCTCTGCAGGCCGCCGTCGCGGCGGCCGCGGGTGTCGCGATCTTCATGTACCGCAACAAGGTCAAGCAGCTCATGGGCGAAGTGCGCTGAGGCACTGAAGCGCTGAAGGGCCGCTGCACCGGATCGTCGGTGCAGCGGCCCTTCGCGTTTTTGGCGGCTCAGCTCACCGGGTGCCGCGCAGCCTGCGCCACGGGGTGAACGTGAACACGGCGCCGCCCAGCAGGATCGCCGTACCGGCGACCAGGCCGAGTGCGCGCAGGGTGCCGCTGTCCTCGGCCCCGGTCTCGGCCAGTCCGCCTCCGGAGTCCGTACCGCCACCGGTCGTGGCGCCGCCCGTGTCCGAGCCGCCCACGGCCCCACCGGGCTGGGACGAGGTGTCCAGCTGCAGGGAGACCGCGACACCGGCGGGCGGGGTGCAGGTCGTCGTGGTGCCGAGCGCCTTCACGGTCAGCACGCCCGGGCTGAGGGTGGACCTACCGCTCGCGCCCGGCTTGTACGTTCCCGTGAGATCGGGGATCTCGATCGGTTTGCCGGGCTTGATGGGCTCCTTGTTGGTGGGGCCCTCGACATGGACCGTGCCCTTGTCGGCTCCGCCGAGCTTGACCTCCATGGAAGGCTTCACCGAATCGGCCGGGATGTCGGCGGGGCTGTCCATGACCGACTTGCCGAACTTCACCGTGAGGTCGAAGCTGCCGCCGTTCCTCTTCGCGTTGATCTTCACCGGGGAGGTGGCGTTCTTGTCACCGATCGGGGTCTTGCAGGCGTACGCGACAGACACCTCCTTGCCCTCGAAGTCGGTCTGACCACCGCCGCCGCTCGACCCGGCCGTCGCGCCGCCGGAGCCAGTGCCTCCGGTGTCCGTACCGCCGGCCGTCGTGCCCGCCGTCGTTCCCCCTGCCGCCGTCGTGCCGCCTGCCGTGGTGGAGCCGGTGGTCGTGCCACCCGCTGTCGTACCGGTGGTCGTACCACCCGCTGTCGTACCGGTGGTCGTACCACCCGCTGTCGTACCGCCGCCGTCCGTGACCTTGATCGTCGCGCCCGGCTGAACGGTCTCCTTCGGGGAGCACTTGGTGTCGGTGGAGATCGGCTTCGACACGTTGATGTTGTACGCGTCCGGCGTCAGCGTGATCTCACCGGCCTTCTCCACCTTCAGCGTGCCCTTCATGTCGGGCAGCACCATGGCGCTGTTCCTGGGGATCGGCGGGTTCTGCCGTGGCCCTTCCATCTGCAGCGTTCCCGTGGCCGCACCGCCCACCTTGATGGCGCCGGTGGGCTTGACCGTGTCCTTCTCCAGGTCCAGGACGTCGGGGTTCCTGGAAGCGGCCTCGACCGTCTTCCACACCACCTCGACACTGTCCCCGACCTTGGCCTCGGCGGGCGCGGTCAGCTGCACCTTGGTGGTGCCCTGCACAGGAGGCAGTCCGGAGATGGACGGTGGTATGCACTCCGTCTTGTACGAGACGTCGGCAGCCAGGGCTGGGCTCGCGGCCAGCAGGATCCCCGCGCCGCCGAGCATCAGCGCGACTCCGGCCGCGCTCATCCTCCGTTGCGTGCTCACGAATGTCCCTTCGTCGTGGGTCTGTTCTCTGACGGTGCGGAATCCGGTGTGAACCACGGCAGCGCGGCCGTGGTGGTCGCGCCCGGGGCGGGTCCTGCCGCGGACGCTGTCGAGGGGGGCGCCGGGGTGCGCGGTACCCGGCGCAGCCTCGGGAGCTTCGCCGTCACGTCGGCCGACAGCGGATGGCGGTGACGACCTGCGCGGGCCGGGCTGTACGCGGCGCGGGGCCGCACCTTGTCGACGATCGCCATGCCGATACGGAACACCGCGGCCGGTACGACGACGCAGAGCAGGATCCAGAAGAGCGTGACGCCCCAGGGACGGCCCACCCCCCACGGCTGTTCGGCCAGTGTTTTCGTCCCGTACCGCAGGGAGATCCGGTAGTCGCCGTGGGCGCCCGCCGTCAGTTCGACCGGCAGTCCGATCTGTGCCTTGCGGCCGGGCGCGATGGTGCCGCGCCACTGCCGCTCCTCCCACTGCGGGGCGAAGACGCCGTGCGCGGTGCCGACCCGGAAGACCGGGTCCTTGACCGGCGCCGAACCGAGGTTGCCGACGGTGAAGACGAGTTGCCGGCAGGGCGGGGCGCCGAACCGGGTGAGGATTCCGCTGTCGCCCTCCAGCCGGGTGGTGGCGAGCACCGCGAGCTTTCCGCCGTCCGTCTGTTCCGGCAGTGGGGCGACGGGGTGTCCGGCGACGACGAACCCGGCGTCGGCGGCTGCCTGTTCCCCGGTGACCGTCGCGACATGCACCACGCAGGGGCACGGCTGGGGCGGTTCGGAGACCGGCATCTTCCTGCTGAAGGCGCCCTTGGCGTCGGTGGTGACGGAGCGTCCGTCGGCGTTGGCGCAGGAGTTGGTGCCGCCGATGACGCCCGTGCCGGGCGCGGACTGTCCGCAGATCAGCATCATCAGCAGGGTGTTCGGCCGCCATCCGGTGCCCTTGACGGTAATGTCACCGCCCTTGCCCGCCTGCTGCTCGGAGAGGGTGACCGCGGGCTTTCCGTCCGTCGCACGGGCGCCGGGCGCGGGCAGGAGCAGCAGGGCGGGCAGCAGCGCGACGAGGAGCGCGGCGGACCACCGGTGGCTGCCGCGCCGGAGGGACGCCGGTCCGGTCTGTCGTCTCACAATTCCGCTCCCGCCTTCACCGAGTGCCTTCTCCCTGCCGTGGTTCGAGCTGCGTCGCCATGGTCCGGGCCGTCGCGGCCCGGTGGCCGGCGGTGGCTGCGCCGGAGCCGGTACGCGTACGCGCCTGCGGCGGCCGCGGCCAGGACCAGCAAGGCGCCGCCGGTCACCGGCGCCCAGGGGACGAAGACCGCCGGGGCGGTCGCCTCGCTTTGCGCTCCGCCCGCGGCGGTGACGCGGAGCCGGACGGTGGCGGAATCGAGGGCCGGGGCGTCCCGCCACGGTTCGGTGAGTTTCACCCGCTGTCCGGGCAGCAGGTCCACCGGCAGGTTCCGCGCCTCGCGCCGCAGCAGGGTGCCGAATGCCCCGTCCGCGCTGACGGCGAGGCGTGGGGCGAGGGCCGCGTTGCCCCGGTTGACGAGTGTGTAGTGGATGGTCCGCCCGGACACGCTGACCTCCTCGACGGTCAGCGCGGTCAGCGTGGGCCCGCTGACCCGCAGATGGACGCGTACGCCCACCGAGCGCCCGGAGTTCTCGGCGACGATCGCCCCCGGGTGGTCGCCGGGCGACGCACCTGCCGGGACGGTGACGGAGAACGGCACTTCGGCGCGGGTGCGGGCGGGCACGGTCACCCGGTCCGCGGCGAGCCGCAGCCAGGTACCGGTCCCGGTGGAGTCCTCTGTTCCGCGTACGGTGAAGTCGCCTGTTCCGCGTACGGTGAAGTCGCCGCCCTCGGCGTTGTACGCATCCGCCCCGCGCAGTCGCACGGTGACCGGGGCGGTGCCCGGGTTGGTGACGGAGAGCCGGTCCTGCAGCACAGTGCCGGGCAGTCCCTCCAGATAGAAGTACGGTCTGCCGCCGTCCTCGCCGCTCCGGGTCCCACCGCCCGCCGCGGGCTGCGCCGTCCAGTCCGTGCCGCTCCGGTCGGCGGCGGTCGCCGGGGTCGCGGAGAAGGCGCAGACGAAAGCGCACAGCAGGGCTGCGAGAACGGCTCGGGGGGCGTGACCGGTCAACGGTGGCATAGGGGCGGGCTCCCTGCTGCGTACAGAACGGGCGTGTACGTACGGACGGCGCGCGGCGGCTCCGTGGAGCTCAGCCCGCGGCCCGCTGTCCGCGCCGGGTCAGCCACAGCACCCCGGCCGCACCGGTCAGCAGTACCGTGCCGCCGAGCGTCCCGAGCGCCATCGCCGAGTCGAGCGGTCCGGTCTTCGGGAGGGTCGTTTCCGAGGTGTCCTTCGAGCCGCCCGCCGCCGTCACATCGAGTTCGAGCGACGGCTTCGGACTGTTGCCCGGGGTGCAGGTCGTGGTCGTACCGAGCGCCTTGATGGTGAGCACTCCGGCGGTGAAGCCGACCTTGCCGCTCTTCTTCGGGGTGTACGTACCCGACAGGTCACTGATCCTGATCGGGGTGTTCGCCGGGATCGCCTCGGCGTTCGCCGGTCCCGAGACCTGGACCTGACCCGATTCGGCGCCGCTCAGCCGGATGACGGCGCTGGGCTTCATGGCGCCCTTGCCCAGCTCGACGGGGCTGGACGAGACGCCCTTCTGGAAGGACATCGTGAGCGTGTAACTGCTGCCGCTCTTCACGCCCTTGATGTCGATGGGCGACACCGCACTCTTGTCGCCGATCGGCGTCCTGCACTTGTAGTCGACGTCCACGACCGTGGCGTGGGCGGCGGGCGCGGCCAGCAGCACCACCGAGCCGGCCAGCGCGGACGCCAGCGCGAGAGCTGTTCGCTTCGGGTACGGCACCTCAGTTCCCCTCATGCCGGAAGTCGCCGCGCGCCGCATCACTCCGACGCCAGTGCCCCTCCCGGCAAGCTTTGCCGGTCACGGCACCAGTTTCTGACGACACATCAGATCGGGCGCTCAAGGTACGCCTGGGGCCGTATGGAGGGAAGACAAAGAGCGCGCCGATCCGGCGCGCTCTTCGGGGGCAGGAAGGAGGGGCCGCACGGCCCGACGGTTCGGGTGGTGACTACGCGGGGGCGGCCAGCTCCGCCCATACGGTCTTGCCGGGCTCGCCCGGCACCCGCTGGACACCCCAGTCCAGACAGAGCCGCTGCACGATGAACATGCCGTGCCCGCCGGGCCGTCCCGCCCGGTGCGGGGTGCGCGGCGCGGGCTGTCCCGCACCGCCGTCGACGACCTCCACCCGCAGCGCCTTCGAGGTGCAGGCGATGCGAAGCTCCTCGGGTCCTTCCGCGTGCAGGCAGGCGTTCGTGACCAGTTCGGAGACGACCAGCAGGACGTCCTCGGCGGCTGCGCGCCGGTCGGCGCTCGACGCGGGGAGCCAGCCCCAGTCGTGGAGTGCCTGACGGGCGAAATCGCGGGCTGTCGGCACGATGCCGCCGGCCTCCCGCAGGGGCAGCGTGCGCCACCGCCGGTCGACGGGCCCGGAGGAGGCTGCGTCGGCGCCGTCGCCCGCGCCCTCCGGCTCCCGGCCGAGGTCGCCCGGCGGATGCTGCCGGGTGGTGCTCATCAGCGCTTCACCTCACCGATTCACCATGTCGCCATTGAACAGTTACAGATACGGGCGCAGCTGCCGATACGGATACCGATCGCATGCGGAGTGTGCGGGCCACCCGGGTCACATGAGGTTCGCCGGGATGTCTCCTGCCCGGCCGTATCGCGACAACACCGACTTCGCCCATGCGGAATGTGTGAGGCAGGCGACACCCGGGACGGGCGAGGCTGCACTCCGGGTCGCGATCAGGTGTCCAGCGCCGATTCGAGGGAGTCGTGGACGGTGAAGACCGCCTCGGCCCCGGTGATCTCGAAGACCCTCGCCACCATCGGCAGCATTCCGGCCAAATGGACCCCTCCCCCGGCCGCCTCCGCCTTGAGGCGGGCACCGAGCAGCACATTGAGCCCGGTGGAATCACAGAATTCGAGTCGCGAACAGTCGACCACCAGGCGGGTCCGTCCGCGTTCGACCGCGCTCTCCAAGGGTTCGCGGAGCAGATCGGCGGTGTGGTGATCCAACTCACCCACCGGCGTCACTACCTCACTGCGCCCCTCGGTCCGGACCTCGACCTGGAGTCGACCCCGGTTCGCCCTGCCGACCGTCTGGCGGTCCATGCCCGTCTCTCTTCGCCGTTCGTCACTGCCTGCGTCACCGTGCGCGTCACCCTCTGTGATGGCGCGTGCGGTTGCGTGTGTAGCTGTCGCTGACGTTCATAAAACACTACGCGTTCCGTGCGGCACACGGTAGCCGAAGACCTCAACAAACCGGACATATAGCCTCAATTGGCAGTTGTATCTGCACGTCAGGACCGGGTAAGGGTAGAGGGACACCCGAAACACGACCGGCTTTGGAGGCGCCGCTTCACCGCAGGAACACGTATGGGCATCGGCAGCCATATGCCGAGAATGATGGAGGAGACCATGTCACCCCGGCTCGACGGACCGCGTACCCACATCGCGACGTCAGCATGTCCTCAGGGACTGACCGAATCAGACTCCCCTGCCGCGGTCGCCGTACCCGCTCCGCGCAGCAGCACCAGCGACATCAGCAGCGCCAAGGGCAGCGACGGCCTCGAAGGACTTCCCGAGATCCCGCCGTACGACGAAGTGGGCGCACTGGACGCCAGAGCGCTGTCGAAGACACTCTTCGCGCGGCTCGAATCCCTCGAAGAGGGCACCCACGAGTACGCGTACGTACGCAACACGCTCGTCGAACTGAACCTGGCCCTGGTCAAGTTCGCCTCCTCACGGTTCCGCTCCCGCAGCGAACCGATGGAGGACATCATCCAGGTCGGCACCATCGGCCTGATCAAGGCGATCGACCGGTTCGAGCTGAGCCGGGGCGTCGAGTTCCCGACCTTCGCGATGCCGACCGTCATCGGCGAGATCAAGCGATTCTTCCGCGACACCAGTTGGTCCGTGCGCGTCCCGCGCCGACTGCAGGAGCTGCGGCTCGACCTGGCCAAGGCGGGCGACGAACTCGCCCAGCAGTTCGACCGGGCGCCCACCGTGGGCGAACTCGCCGACCGCCTCGGACTCACCGACGACGAGGTCGTCGAAGGCATGGCCGCGAGCAACGCGTACACCGCGAGCTCGCTCGACGCCAAGGCCGAGGAGGACGGGACCGAGAGCGCGCTGGCGGACCGGATCGGCTACGAGGACCACGGACTCGAAGGCATCGAGTACGTCGAGTCCCTGAAGCCGCTGATCGCCTCGCTGCCCGGTCGCGACCGGAAGATCCTCTCGCTCCGCTTCGTCGCCAATATGACGCAGTCGGAGATCGGCGACGAACTCGGCATCTCCCAGATGCACGTCTCGCGGCTGCTCTCCCGGACGCTGGTCAAGCTCAGGAAGGGCCTGACGCTGGAGGAATGATCCCGGAGTTGCCCGCGCCCCCGCGGGACCACTTGCGGAAGGACCTGCCCCGACAAAGGGCAGGTCCTTCCGCATTGTTGACGAAGTGCCACGGACCGGCCCTCATTGGGCGAAGGTTCCGGGGGGAACACACATGGTTCATATGGCTCCGTGCGGTCCCATGGCTCATGGGGAGAGCGGACCGACGGCCTGGGCAGCGACCTGCGCCATCCGCAGATGGAGGACGAGTCCGGGACGGGGCCGGAGATGTCGCTCAGAGGGCGCGTTCACCGCGCTGCCGGACCGCCCGGACCAGGGGGACGCCCGGCCGGTAGGCGAGGTGGACATGGCTGGGGGCGTCGAGGAGGACCAGATCGGCGCGGGCGCCCGGGGAGATGCGGCCGATGTCCGTGCGGCGCAGGGCCGCTGCGCCGCCCGCGGTGGCCGACCAGAGGGCCTCGTCCGGAGTCATGCCCATGTCGCGTACGGCCAGGGCGATGCAGAAGGGCATGGACGAGGTGAACGACGAGCCCGGGTTGCAGTCCGTGGACAGCGCGACGGTGGCGCCCGCGTCGAGGAGGCGGCGGGCGTCGGGCCAGTTCGCACGGGTGGAGAACTCGGCGCCGGGGAGGAGTGTGGCGACGGTGTCGCCCTGGGCGAGGGCGTCGACGTCCGCGTCGGTGAGGTGCGTGCAGTGGTCGGCGGAGGCGGCGTCCAGCTCGACGGCGAGCTGGACGCCGGGGCCGTGGGTGAGCTGGTTGGCGTGGACCCGGGGGTGCAGGCCCTTGGCCATGCCCGCAGTCAGGATCGCGCGGGCCTGGTCGCCGTCGAACGCGCCCTTCTCGCAGAACACGTCGACCCAACGGGCGTACGGGGCACAGGCGTCGAGCATCGGCCCGGTGACCAGGTCGACGTACCCGGCGGGATCGTCGGCGTAGTCCGGGGGGACGACGTGGGCGCCGAGGTAGGTGACCTCGTCGGTGTGGCGGGCGGCGATGCGCAGGGCGCGGGCCTCGTCCTCGACGGTGAGCCCGTAGCCGGACTTGGTCTCGAACGTGGTGGTGCCCTGGCGGAGCGCCTCGGCGAGATAGCGGACGACGTTGGCGTCCAGCTCGTCGTCGGTGGCGGCGCGGGTGGCGGCGACCGTGGTGCGGATACCGCCCGCGGTGTAGGGGCGGCCGGACATCCGGGCGTTGAACTCCTCGGTGCGGTCGCCCGCGAAGAGGAGGTGGGAGTGGGAGTCGACGAATCCCGGGATCACCGCGCGGCCGCCCGCGTCGACGGCGTTGTCAGTGGCGGGTGCTTTGCTTGATTCACCGGTCCAGACGACCCGGTCGCCCTCGATGACGACGGCCGCGTCCAGGATCAGGCCCAGGGGGGAACCGTCACCGAGGGAGGGGTCGTTGGTGACCAGACTGGCGATGTTGGTGATGGCGGTCGTCGTCATCGGGGGACTGCTCTCCTTGCGAGGGTCCGGGGTCAGCCGTGCAGGACGGCGATGGCCGAGGCGAGTGCTGCGGGGACGTCCGCGACGAGCGTGTGCTGCCCGTCGCGGACGATGTGCCGGCCTGCCACGACCGTATGGCGCACATCGGCCGCGGAGGCGGCGAATACGACTGCTTCGGCGGCCAGTCGGGGCACCGGTCCCGCTGTTCTGACGGAGTCCAGGGCGACGGTGGTGAAGTCGGCGAGCGCGCCCGGTTCCAGGGTGCCGGCGTCGGACCGGCCGAGGGCGGCGTGCCCGTCGACGGTGGCGGCGCGCAGCAGCGCGGCCGCCGTCCAGTGGCCGCGGGTATGGGTGCGCAGACGCTCGTCGAGCTCCATCGCGCGGGCCTCTTCGAAGAGGTCGATCACGGCGTGGCTGTCGCTCCCGAGGGAGAGCGGCGAGCCGGCGCGCTGCAGGGCGACGGCGGGTCCGATGCCGTCGGCGAGGTCGCGTTCGGTCGTGGGGCACATGCAGGTGCCGGTGGCCGAGACGCCGAGCAGCGCGATGTCCTCACTGCTGAGGTGGGTGTTGTGGATGCCGGTGGTGCGCGGGCCGAGGACCCCGTGGTCGGCGAGGAGCCGGGTGGGGGAACAGCCGTGGGCGGCCTGGCAGGCGTCGTTCTCCGCGGTCTGTTCGGAGAGGTGGACATGGAGGGGCGCCTGCCGCTCCTCGGCCCACTTCGCCACGGTCGCGAGCTGCCCGGCGGGCACGGCGCGTACGGAGTGCACGGCCGCGCCGATCAGGGCGTGGTCGCTGCCCTTGAGCAGGGAGGCGCGTTCGGCCCAGGCGTCCGCGGTGGTGTCGGAGAAGCGCAGCTGGTGCTGGTCGGGCTCCCGGTACTGGCCGGCTCGCTGCCCGAATCCGGCGGCGAGATAGGCCGTGTCCAGCAGGGTGATCCGGATCCCGGCCGCGTCGGCGGCGGCGATCAGGGCTTCGCCCATCGCGTTGGGGTTGTTGTACGGGGCTCCGCCCGGCGCATGGTGCAGATAGTGGAACTCGCCCACCGCGGTGATGCCTGCCAGCGCCATCTCGGCGTACACGGCACGGGCCAGGTCGTAGTACGTATCGGGGGTGAGCCGGGACGCGACCTGGTACATGAGCTCGCGCCAGGTCCAGAAGGTGCCGGAGCCGACCTGGACGGTGGAGCGCAGGGCGCGGTGGAAGGCGTGCGAGTGGGTGTTGGCGAGACCGGGCACCGTGAGCCCGCGCAGCACGGTGGCGCCCGGCGGCGGGGCGTCGACGCCGGTGCGGATCCCGGCGATCCGCCCGTCGGCGACGTCCAGGGTCACGCCCGGCTCGACATGGGTGCCGAGCCAGGCGTGGGACATCCAGAACGTGGCGGTGCGGCGCGCGCCCGTCGGTGTCGTTGTCAGCTGCACGCGAGACCTTCCAGTACATCGGCGAGTGCGATCACCCCGGCGGTGCAGTCGTCCTCGGCGGCGTACTCGGCCGGCGAGTGCGAGATCCCGGTGGGGTTCCGTACGAACAGCATGGCGGTAGGGGCCGAAGCGGACAAAATACCCGCATCGTGTCCGGCGCCGGTGCCGAGGACGGGCACGGCGCGGCCCGCGTCGTCGCCGCCCCGGCCGGTCAGGATCTTGCCGAGTTCGTCACGCAGGGCGTGCTGGAACTCCACGACGGGCGTGAAGGACTCCCGTACGACATCGAGACCGATGCCCGCACGCTCGGCGTGCTCCCGGGCGGCCCGCTCGATGCCGGTGACGACGGCGTCGAGGGTGTCCTGGTCGGCGGCGCGCGAATCGAGCCAGCCACGGACGAGGGAGGGGATGGCGTTGACGCCGTTCGGCTCGACGGCGATCTTCCCGAAGGTGGCGAGGGCGCCGGTGAGCTCCGCCTCGCGGCGGGCGGCCAGCACGGTCTCGGCGTACGTGAGCATCGGGTCGCGCCGGTCGACGAGCCGGGTGGTCCCCGCGTGGTTGGCCTCGCCCCGGAAGTCGAACCGCCAGCGGCCGTGCGGCCAGATCGCGGAGGCGATACCGACCGGGTCGCCGGTGAGGTCGAGGGAGCGCCCCTGCTCTACATGGAGCTCGACGAACGCGCCGATACGGGCCAGGCGTTCGGGGTCCGGGCCGATGTCGCCGGGGTCGTACCCGGCCGCCTCCATGGCCTGCGGCAGTGTGACGCCGTCGCCGTCGCGGAGCTGGTGCGCCTTCTCGACGGTCAGCTGCCCGGCGGCGAGCCGGGACCCGACACAGGCGAGCCCGAACCGGGCCCCTTCCTCGTCGCCGAAGTTGGTGATGGCGAACGGCCGGGTGAACTCGGCTCCTCTGCGGCGGAGTTCGTCGAGCGCCGCGAAGGAGGAGACCACGCCGAGCGGCCCGTCGAAGGCACCGCCGTCGGGCACGGAGTCGAGGTGCGACCCGGTGACGACGGCGTCGTCACCGAGCGGATCCCCGAGCCAGGCCCACTGATTCCCGTTCCGGTCGACCTCGTACCCGAGCCCACGCGCTTCGGCCTGCTCCCGGAACCAGACCCGGCAGTCGGCATCGGCACCGGTCCAGGCGTACCGCCGGTACCCACCGCTCTCGGGGTGGCGTCCGATGGGGGCAAGTTCCTTCCACATGGCCTGGAAGGACGGCTGCCCGGCCCCTCCCGGTCCCTGCGGACCATGGGGGAGGGAGGGCGCCGGGGAACCCTCGGCGCCCACGGAACCGATTCCGCCCGTCAGGCTCACTGTCCCTCCGTCATGGGAACCCGCACGCCCTTGTCCGCGGCAACGGACTCCGCGATGTCGTACCCCGCGTCGACGTGCCGGATGACCCCCATTCCCGGGTCGTTCGTCAGCACCCGGCGGATCTTCTCGCCGGCCAGCTTCGTACCGTCGGCCACGGTCACCTGACCCGCGTGGATGGAGCGCCCCATCCCGACGCCGCCGCCGTGGTGGATGGAGACCCAGGAGGCGCCGGACGCCACGTTGACCATGGCGTTCAGCAGGGGCCAGTCCGCGATCGCGTCGGACCCGTCGAGCATCGCCTCGGTCTCGCGGTACGGGGACGCCACCGACCCGCAGTCCAGGTGGTCGCGGCCGATCGCCAGCGGTGCGGCCAGCTCGCCGGAGGCCACCATGTCGTTGAACCGCTCACCGGCGCGGTCGCGCTCGCCGTAGCCGAGCCAGCAGATCCGGGCGGGCAGCCCCTGGAAGTGGACGCGCTCGCCGGCCATCTTGATCCACCGGTGCAGCGACTCGTTCTCCGGGAAGAGTTCGAGCATCGCCTTGTCGGTCTTGTGGATGTCCGTCGCCTCGCCGGACAGCGCGGCCCAGCGGAACGGGCCCTTGCCCTCGCAGAACAGCGGCCGGATGTACGCGGGGACGAACCCGGGGAAGTCGAATGCCCGGTCGTAGCCCGCGAGCTGGGCCTCGCCGCGGATCGAGTTGCCGTAGTCGAAGACCTCGGCCCCGGCGTCCATGAAGCCGACCATCGCCTCGACGTGCTTGGCCATCGCCTCGCGTGCCCGCTGCGTGAAGTCGGCGGGCTTCTCGGCGGCGTACGAGGCCATGTCGTCGAAGTCGACGCCGATCGGGAGGTACGCGAGCGGGTCGTGCGCGCTGGTCTGGTCGGTGACGATGTCGATCGGGGCGCCCTCGGCGAGCATCCGGGGCAGCAGCTCCGCCGCGTTGCCGAGCAGCCCGATGGAGAGCGGCTTGCGCGCGTCGCGCGCTTCGGTGGCGAGCTGGAGCGCGTGCTCCAGGGAGTCGGCGCGCACATCCAGGTAGCGGTGCTCGATGCGGCGCTCGATGGCGCGCGGGTCGCAGTCGATACAGATCGCGACGCCGTCGTTCATGGTCACGGCGAGCGGCTGGGCGCCGCCCATGCCGCCGAGCCCGGCGGTCAGGGTGATCGTCCCGGCCAGCGTCCCGTTGAACTTCTTGGCGGCG
Organism: Streptomyces sp. NBC_00873; assembly: GCF_045207415.1. Lineage (NCBI taxonomy): Bacteria > Bacillati > Actinomycetota > Actinomycetes > Kitasatosporales > Streptomycetaceae > Streptomyces > Streptomyces sp. NBC_00873. The sequence continues at coordinate 5,649,080 of NZ_CP108803.1, read as the reverse complement.
ACGGCGGCGAACGTCTCGTACGTGCCCTGCAGGATGCCCTGCGTACCGATGTAGATCCACGACCCGGCCGTCATCTGGCCGTACATGGTGAGTCCGAGCGCCTCCAGGCGGCGGAACTCCTCCCAGTTCGCCCAGTCGCCCACCAGGTTGGAGTTGGCGATCAGGACGCGCGGCGCCCACTCGTGGGTCTGCATGACACCGACCGGGCGTCCGGACTGGACAAGCATCGTCTCGTCCTGCTTGAGCGTCTGCAGCGTGCGCACCATCGCGTCGAACGAACGCCAGTCGCGGGCCGCCTTGCCCGTGCCGCCGTAGACGACGAGCTTGTCGGGGTGCTCGGCAACCTCGGGGTCGAGATTGTTCTGCAGCATGCGGAGGGCGGCTTCCTGCTGCCATCCCAGGGCGCTCAGTTCGGTACCGCGCGGTGCCCGTACGGGGCGGGGTCCTGACATGACAATGCCTCCTCGCGACTGTGTTGCTTCTATTCACATCCTGCTGCTCTGAATACTTATAGTCAACAGGCGCGCCCGAAAGACCTGCCCCGAAGACGGGATGCGGCACCGAACGCGGACAGAACATGACAGGGGCGGCAGCGGCTCCGACCGTTTCCGATCGCCTTCCGCATGTACCAATGGAAAATGCCAGAACTCCCACCTGGGGCGGGCACGTTGCGTAGCCTCTGGGTCACAGCCCTTCCCCGTGAGAGCAGCCTCCGCCCTCTCCCCCATGCTCCAGCGTCTCGCCGCCGAGCGCGCCACCGGCGCCCTGATGCGCGACCACGGCACGCTCTACCTCGCCGACGGCCAGGTCGTGCACGCCGAGAGCCCCGCGACACCAGGCCTCGACATCCTGCTCACCGCGAGCGGCGCCCTGCACCGCGACGGCTGGTGGGACGCGGTCGCCCAGGCGGGCGCCGGACAGCGGGTCGGCCGCTACCTGGTGGACAGCGGACGGATACCCGGCGGCGCACTGGAGCTCTGCCACTTGAGTGCGCTGTACGACGCCGCCTTCTTCGCCATCTCCCCCACCCGGACCCCGGCCCGGTTCCGTTACGGGGTCTCCCACTGGATCGGTCCCGTGCACCCCGTCCCCGTCGATGCCGTACAGCGCGAGACGCTCCGGCGCCGGGAGCTGCTGGACCGGATCTGGCCCGACGCGGTGACCGACACCGCCCCGCTCGCCCGGGCGGCCCATCCCGTCGACGCCCCCGTCCCGTCGCGCCGGCGCCGCGTACTCGACGTGGTGGACGGAGTACGTACGGCATCCGACATCGCCCAGCACCTGGGTCGCTCGGCGTTCCACATCCTCGTCGACCTTCGGCGGCTCACGGCCGCCGGACTGGTCGAAGCGGTCCGGCAGACGGCGGCCCCGTCCGCCTCCGTGCCCGGCCGGATCACGCTTCCCGAGGTCACGGCCGACCCCGACGTCGCCCTGCTGCGCCGGCTCAGAGACGCATTGGAGGCCCTGTGATACGCGCGCTCAGACAGCGTGCCGGGAGGAGACAGCTGATGGTTCCCGAGGCCGAAGTCCAGGACGTCCTGGACGAACTCCAGCGGCTACGGGTCCGGGTGCCGCTCCTCGCGGGCTCGCCGGCGGCCAGCACCGACGGCCTCGTCCTGGCGCAGGACACCCCGGGAGTCGAGGCGGAGGGCGTGGCCGCGCTCACCGCGGCCGCGCTCGGCGTCGCCCTCCGGATGGCGGAGGCGACCGGCCGGGGCGGCTTCCGCGAACTGCTCGTACGTGGCGAGACCGGCTACATCGCCACGTACGCGGCGGGCTCCTCCGCCGTCCTCACACTCCTGGCCGAGGACCGGATCAACGTCGGCCGGCTCCACCTGGAAGGCCGCCGGGCGAGCACCCGGATCGGCGAACTGGTCGACGCCGCACTGAAACGCACCGCACAACCCGCGCCGGCGCCGCATGCCCCGCGCCCACGGACCCCACCCCCCGGCCCCCTCCCGCACCGCACGTAGCGCCAGTCACACCGCACCAGGAACGCCAGGAAACGGAGCCGGTCACCTCAGCCGGCAAGGAAAGGAAACGAGCACTCATGGCCAACACCGAAGCGTCACTCAAGGAAGCAATGACGTCCATCGAGGGCACCCTCGGTGTCGCACTCGTCGACTACACCAGCGGCATGGCGCTGGGCGCCCTCGGCGGCGGCAAGGACTTCAACCTGGAGGTCGCTGCCGCGGGCAACACGGATGTCGTACGCGCCAAACTCCGCACCATGGAACATCTCGGTATCAAGGACGAGATCGAGGACATCCTGATCACCCTCGGCGCCCAGTACCACCTGATCCGGCTGCTCAAGGCGCGCGGCAACAACGGTCTCTTCCTCTACCTGGTGCTGGACAGCGGCCGCTCCAACCTGGCGATGGCCCGCCACCAGCTGAAGCGGATCGAGACCGAACTGGAAGTCTGACCTCCGCGGGACGCCCTCAGCGGCGCCGCGCCCCACCGGGCGCGGCGTCGCCGGCCACCGGCCCGGTCGTCCGGTACGCCGCAACCTGCTTGCCCGCGGGCCGCCCCTTCTCCACCCAGTCGGTCCGCACCCAGTACAGGACGTCGTCCTTCCGCTCCCGCTGCCCGATCCGGACGGACTTGGCCCAGAGGCCGGCCCCTGCACCCGCAAGCATCAGCCCACCGGCGCCGGGCAGCAGGAATCCGCTGGCGATCGCCACGAGAAACCCGCCCAGCAGCCACCATCGGTGCCCACGCCGCCAGTTGCGTACGGTCACGGCCCGGTCCTGGAGGAAGTCCGTCCGCCCGGCACGGGTGGCGGCCCCCGCCAACTCCGCGTACCTGCGCCCGCGCGCCACCACAACCGCGGTGATCAGGAAGAGCGCGGCTCCGGCGAGCAGTCCGATCCGACGGCCGGTGAGTCCCGGGACGAGCGCACCGACGGCGGCGGCGAGCAGCCCCGGCCACCACAGCGGTACGGCTCCGGCCCGTACGATCACGGCCACCCTCGCCAGCGACTGCGCTCCGCGCCCCACGTCCGTACCCCTCTCGACAGCCATCGATGCTGATTCTCGGGGCGCAGATTAATGGCCGTATCTGAGCGGTGTCTGAGAATCGGCGGGGAATGCCGACCACCAGCCGGACTTCCCTCAGCACCGGACACCCGCCCTGCCGTCCCCGCCCCCGACGCAGGCGGACTCGCGTCCGCGGCGCCGTTCCCGGCCGGCGAATTCCCGGGTCCGCCAGTGCCGGAAGCGATCACGGTCCGGACGCCGACGACCGCCCGCCCAGCCGCAGCCCCCGGCGTCGGCGTCGGCGTCGGCACGACCGTCCGCCCGGTCCCGCCGAGCACCGGCGACAGACTCCGGGCGCTCACCCCGCCGGGCAGCCCGGCAGCCACATCCCGTGCGTCACGCCCTCATTCCGCGAACAGCCCGCGCGCCGCCGCCCGCGCGTCGAACTCCTCCAGCCGCGCCTGCGCGTCCGGCAGGTCGTCGCACATCGCCTCCAGCAGCACCCGCCCCAGCAGCATCGGCGCGCACGCCGTGTCGAAGGCGAGTCCGGTGCCGACTGCGGCGGGAATGAGCAGGTCGCTGTGTTTGGCCACCGGGGCGAACGCCGAATCGGCGACCGACACCACGGCCAGCCCCTGCTCCCGGGCGTACGCGAGCGCGTCCACGACCTCCTTGGGATGGCGCGGCAGCGCGAAGCAGACCAGCGCGCTCGCCCCCGCCCGGCGCGCGGCGTCGATCCGGTCGTGCAGCATGCTGCCGCCCTCGTCGAGCACTCGCACATCCGGGTGGACCTTGGCGGCGAAGTAGCCGAAGCCCCGCGCCTGCGAGGAGGCGGCGCGCAGCCCGAGCACCGGCAGCGGGCGCGACGCCGCGAGCAGCCGCCCCGCCCGCTCGACCGGAGTGGGGTCGGCGAGGAGTTCGGCGAGGTGCTGCAGGTTCTCGATCTCGGCGCGGACGGCCTGCTGGTACTCGTTGTAGGTGTCGGCGGCAGTGCCCGCACCTCCCTCGACGGGTCCGGGCGCGACCTCCCGCAGATGCCTGCGCAGCGCCGGATATCCGTCGAACCCGAGCGCGACGGCGAACCGGGTGACGGACGGCTGGCTGACCCCGGCGAGCTCGGCGAGCTCCACACTCGACAGGAACGGGACGTCCCCGGCCCTGCGCACCATCGAGTGCGCGATCCGCCGCTGCGTGGGCGTGAGCCGGTGCCCCTCGAAGAGCTGCTGCAACCGCGCGGCCGGGCTGCTCCCGTTCATGCTGTCCCCCTAGTGCTCGTGCTGGTGAGATCGGTGTTCCACAGGTTCGTGCAGCGGTCGAGCAGCTCCCCGGCCGCCGCCTTCACATCATCGGTGAGCGGCCGGTCCGCGAACTCCCCTTCGAGCAGCGAATCGGCCGGCTCGAACGCCCGCCCGACCGGCAGCGGTTCGCCGATGGCCCCGGCGTGACTGCGCAGCAACCGCAGCCCGTGGTCGGCGGCGGCCTCCGTCGGGACCTCCTCGTTGCGATTGGCGCCGACCCCGGTGGATCGCCCGTACACCCGCCCGGTCGCGGCGAGTTCCCGAGCGGCCGCCCAGGACCGGTCGACCCGCTTCATCGCCTCGCCACCGGGCACGGGCCGGGCGGCGCCGCGGGCGATCCGGACGACATCGGCGACGGGGAGGGTCTCTCCGTCGAGCTCGGCGATGGAGACGGCGTGGTCCGCGGCCCATCCACCGAAGGGCGAGGAGTCCATCATGTGGGACGACATCATGCGCAAATACTCCTCATCCGGACACTCAATCCTGCCTTTCGGACTTCTGTCACCAGTGATTTACCCCGAGGCATTGACAATCCATTCAGCCCAGGAGAACCCTGCATGACTATATGCAGCCAGGGCAAGGGACGACTGGTGATCAAAGAAGCGGACGCCACCGACCCCAAGAACCTGATCCCCGGCCAGCACGTGGTCCCCCCGATCGCGGACCGCGCGGCGGACTCCACGGTCCGCAGGGCACTGGCCCGCCCGGGCGCCACCCTCACAACAAAGGACCTCGCGGAGCTGAACCGTCTGGTGGACAAGGACAAGAAGGACCCGGAGGACATAGCGCACGACTCGGCCGCGGCGCACGGCCTGGCAGAGAAGTAAGAGAAAAGGAGCAATCCCCGATGGCCGACTCCCTCGTCGAGCGCCGCTCGATCGACGTCGTACCGGACGACGAACGGCACGGCACCGCGTTCTCCCAGTTCACCCTCTGGCTCGGAGCGAACCTCCAGATCACCGCGGTGGTCAGCGGCGCACTCGCGGTCATCTTCGGCGGCGGCGCCTTCTGGTCCCTGATAGGCCTGCTGGTGGGCAATCTGCTCGGCGGAGCGGTGATGTCGCTGCACTCGGCCCAGGGCCCCAGGCTGGGCCTGCCCCAGATGATCTCCAGCCGGGCACAGTTCGGGGTGCGGGGCGCGGTCGTGCCGCTGCTCCTGGTCGTCGTGATGTACGTCGGTTTCTTCGCCAGCGGCAGCGTGCTGGCCGGCCAGGCGGTCGGCGAGCTCACCCACCTCGGGCAGACCCCCGGCATCCTCGTCTTCGCCGCGATCACCGCACTGATGGCGGTGATCGGCTACCGGGTCGTCCACGTCCTCGGCCGGGTCGCCAGTGTGGTCTGCGCGCTGGCCTTCATCTATCTCGGTATCCGGTTGCTGGACCGGATCGATCTCGGCGCCGTCCTCGCCGACCGCGCCTTCGACCTGCCGATGTTCCTGCTCGCGGTGTCGATCGCGGCGTCCTGGCAGCTGGCGTTCGGGCCCTACGTCGCCGACTACTCGCGCTATCTGCCGCGCCGTACGAGCTCCCGCGCCACCTTCTGGTGGACGCTGGCCGGCACGACGCTCGGCTCCCAGTGGTCCATGGCCTTCGGCGTGCTGGTCGCGGCATCCGCGGGCGAGGCGTTCCTCGACGACCAGGTCAGCTACGTCGTCTCGCTGGGCGGCACCGGGCTGATCGCCTCGCTGCTCTACTTCGTGATCGCGCTCGGCAAGCTGACCATCAACGTGCTGAACACCTACGGCGGTTTCATGTCGATGGTGACCGGAATCAGCGGCTTCCGCGGGCAGCGGGCGCTGTCGCAGCGCGGCCGCTCCGCGTACATCGCCGTGATCATGATCGCGGGCACGGCGGTCGCCCTGCTCGGCAAGGACACCTTCCTCGCCTCGTTCAAGGACTTCCTGCTGTTCCTGCTGACCTTCTTCACCCCGTGGTCGGCGATCAACCTCGTCGACTACTACCTGATATCGCGCGAGCGCTACGACATCCCGGCCCTGTCCGACCCGAACGGCCGCTACGGCGCCTGGCGCTGGGACGCACTGACGGTCTACGCAGTCGGCATCGTCGCCCAGCTCCCCTTCCTGGCGACGACCTTCTACACCGGCCCGCTGGTGGAGCCGCTGGGCGGCGCGGACATCTCCTGGGTGATCGGTCTGCTCGTACCGGCCCTGCTGTACTGGCTGCTCGCCCGCCGCGACACCTCCCACGTCCCGGCCGCCACGATCATGCCGACGGACCGGGTGCCGGTCGGCTGAGCCGAAGGTCTTCGATCCGCGTACCGGATCGGGAGCGGTGTTCTCCGACATCCACCCGACTCCGGACGGTCAGCGCTACGCCACCCGCAAGGATTTCGTGTACGGCGAGGACATCACCATCGGCGAGTGGACCATCTCCACCGAGGACCTCCCCCGGTACGCCCCCGAGGCCCAACAGGGGGGTTAGCCCCACTGCCCCGGGCCCCTCCGCTTCGTACCGTAGGAACATGGAAGCCCGCGACCCGGAGCTCAAGAGCGAGCTCAATGCCACCCTGCAGGCCCGCAGTGAACTGGGGCCGGAGTACGAGTCCGCGCTCATCGACTCGTTCCTGGAGAAGGTCGACCAGCGTCTCGACGTCACGCTCGACCGGCGGGTGCGGCGGCATCTCGCCGAACAGCAACTGGTGGTCGCCCGGGGGGCCCGGGCGCCCGAGCCGCCGCTGGGGAACTTCGGTGAGCGGTTCGGGTTCGGGATCATCTCATTGATCCTGGCCGTCCCGCTGTCCGCGATCGGGGTCACGAACGCCGGGATCGGCGGGCTCGTCGTGGCCTGGCTGGGGATCGTCGGGGTGAATGTCGCCCAGGCCGCCCGTAGCCGGCCGTTGTTCCGGCGCTCGGAGGAGCGCACGAAGTCCGACTGGGAGGACTGAGCGGCCGGAGCCGGCTACCGGGACTGCGGAGCGGATCGCGCTGCTGGCGAGCTGGGCGGTCGCGCCCGCCGGCTGAGCGGCCCTTGGCCGCTGATGGACGCGCATAGAGGTATGTCGCGGGGACCGCCGCACCCCCGGTTTCCCAGGGGGCGGGACGACGGCGGTCCCCGCGAGGGACGCGGGTCCGGGTCAGGGCCGGGTGCGCGCGTCCTGGCGACAGTGGAGGTCCGGGAGCCGATCCGTAGTCCGCGTCGCCGTCTTGGGTGTCGGCGGGTTTCCCTGCCGGCACCCACCAATGTGCCGGAGCCGTGTTAAGCCGGTGCTGCGCGTACGTGTCGCGCTCGTACCGTTTTCGCGAAGCCCCGAATCGCTCCCTACTGCTTCGGGCCCGCGTCCTTCGCCAGGAACGCCAGCAGGTCCTGCCTGCTCACGACGCCCTTCGGCTTGCCCTCCACCAGCACGATCGCCGCGTCGGCACCGCCCGCGCCGCCGAGCACCGACATCAGGTCCTCGACCGGTTCGCCGGAGCCGACCTGCGGCAGCGGCGGCGACATGTGCTTCTCCAGCGGGTCGGTGAGCGAGGCGCGCTGCGCGAACAGTGCGTTCAGCAGTTCCCGCTCCACGACCGAACCGATGACCTCGGCGGCCATCACGTCCGGGTGGCCGGCGCCCGGCTTCACGATCGGCATCTGCGAGACGCCGTACTCGCGCAGGACATCGATCGCCTCCCCGACGGTCTCCTCCGGGTGCATGTGGACGAGCGTCGGCAGCGGACCGTCCTTGTGGTCGAGCACGTCGCCGACGCGGGCGGACGTACCCGTGTCGTCCAGGAAGCCGTAGTCGGCCATCCACTCGTCGTTGAAGATCTTGCTCAGGTAGCCGCGGCCGCTGTCCGGGAGGAGCACGACGACCACGTCGTCCGGTCCGAGGCGCTGCGCGACCTCCAGGGCCGCCACGACCGCCATGCCGCAGGAGCCGCCGACGAGCAGGCCCTCCTCCTTGGCGAGCCGCCGGGTCATCTGGAAGGAGTCCTTGTCGGACACGGCGACGATCTCGTCCGTGACCGTCCGGTCGTACGCGGTCGGCCAGAAGTCCTCGCCGACGCCCTCGACCAGGTACGGACGACCGGAACCGCCGGAGTAGACCGAGCCCTCCGGGTCCGCGCCGACGATCTTGACCGAGTCGCCGCTGACCTCCTTCAGATAGCGGCCGGTGCCGGTGATCGTGCCACCGGTTCCCACGCCCGCCACGAAGTGGGTGATCTTGCCGTCCGTCTGCTCCCACAGCTCGGGGCCGGTGGTCTCGTAGTGCGAGCGCGGGTTGTTCGGGTTCGAGTACTGGTCGGGCTTCCAGGCACCCGGCGTCTCCCGGACCAGCCGGTCCGAGACGTTGTAGTACGAGTCCGGGTGCTCGGGGTCAACGGCCGTCGGGCAGACGACGACCTCCGCACCGTAGGCGCGCAGCACATTGATCTTGTCCGTGGACACCTTGTCCGGGCAGACGAAGATGCACTTGTAGCCCTTCTGCTGGGCGACGATCGCCAGGCCGACGCCCGTGTTGCCGCTCGTCGGCTCGACGATCGTGCCGCCGGGCTGCAGCGCGCCGCTCTCCTCCGCGGCCTCGATCATGCGCAGGGCGATCCGGTCCTTCACCGAACCGCCGGGGTTGAAGTACTCGACCTTGGCCAGCACCGTCGCCTGGATGCCGGCCGTGACACTGCGCAGCCTCACCAGCGGGGTATTGCCAACGAGACTGATCATCGAATCGTGAAATTGCACCGTGTTACTCCGGGGTCTCCGAGATGGTGCGGCCAGGGTATGCGTACGGGCATGAGATTGGGCGAAGCGATTGGGCGCCGGTCATTACGGGGCAGTTAGCTGTAGGTACGGCGGTACGGCAACGAGGAGGTGGACCGGACTGTGTCGAGAGCAAGGGTGGCACGGCGGATCGCGGCGGGCGCGGCCTACGGCGGCGGCAGTATCGGACTGCTCGGCGCGGCGGCGGCAGGCGTGCTGCTGGCGGAGGTCCAGCTGGCGAAGCGGCAGGTGGGCGGCGGTATCGCGCCGGTTCCGCCGAGTGCGGACGGACGGTACGGGGTGGCGTTCACCGGGCCTGCGGAGCCGCTGCGGCTCGGGCTGCTCGGTGACTCGACCGCGGCCGGCCAGGGGGTGCGCAGGGCTGGGCAGACGCCCGGGGCGCTGCTCGCCTCGGGGCTCGCGGCGGTGTCGGAGCGGCCGGTGGATCTGCGGAACGTCGCGCAGCCGGGGGCCCGGTCGGACGATCTGGAGCGGCAGGTCTCGCTGCTGCTGGCCGACACATCCCGTCCGCCGGACGTCTGCGTGATCATGATCGGGGCGAACGACGTGACGCACCGGATGCCCGCCACCCAGTCGGTGCGATGCCTGACCACCGCCGTGCGCAGGCTGCGTACGGCGGGTGCGGAGGTGGTCGTCGGGACCTGCCCGGATCTGGGCACGATCGAGCCGGTCTACCAGCCGCTGCGCTGGCTGGCCCGGCGGGCGAGCCGTCAGCTGGCGGCGGCGCAGACGATCGGTTCGGTCGAGCAGGGCGGGCGAACGGTGTCGCTGGGCGACCTGCTGGGGCCCGAGTTCGAGGCGAATCCGCGCGAGCTGTTCGGCCCGGACAACTACCACCCGTCGGCCGAGGGGTACGCGACGGCGGCGATGGCACTGCTGCCGACCCTGTGCGCCGTGCTGGGGCTGTGGCCGGAGTCCGACCGTCTCGACGGGTCGCGGCGCGAGGACATGCTGCCGGTGGCCAAGGCGGCGTCCCAGGCGGCCCAGGAGGCCGGTACGGAGGTCACGGGGGCGCGGGCACCGTGGGCTCTCCTCAAGCACCGCAGGCGCAGGCGTCTGCCCGCGGCCACGAAGCCGCATCCGGAGCCGGCTGTACGACACTCGGATGCACAGCACCTGGACGGCCGGACCCCGGAGGTCCAGCCCCCGGAGGTCCAGCACCTGGACGGCAAGCACCCGGACGTACCGCTGGACAGGGACCCTCGCGCAGGCGGGGACGCGGGCACGGACCCCGCGCCCCGGACTGCCTGAGCGGTCGCTTAGAAAAGAGGCCCGCATCACACAGCCTGCCGGGTGACCTCGGCCATACGTACGGGTAACTTCCAAGACAGCCTCTGAGCCCTGCTCAGCCTGCCGAGCCTCCCACTCGGTCCCGCTCAGCCCAGACAGTCAGACAGCCAGACACCCAGACAGCCTTCCAGCCCTCATGGAGCCGCGTGATGCCCGAAGCCGTGATCGTCTCTGCTGCCCGTTCCCCCATCGGCCGGGCCTTCAAGGGGTCGCTGAAGAACCTGCGGGCGGACGACCTGACCGCCACGATCATCCAGACCGCACTGGCCAAGGTCCCCGAGCTGGACCCGAAGGACATCGACGACCTGATGCTCGGCTGCGGCCTCCCCGGCGGCGAGCAGGGCAACAACCTGGGCCGCATCATCGCCGTGCGGATGGGCATGGACCACCTTCCCGGCTGCACGGTCACCCGCTACTGCTCGTCCTCGCTGCAGACCAGCCGCATGGCGCTGCACGCCATCAAGGCCGGCGAGGGCGATGTCTTCATCTCCGCCGGTGTCGAGATGGTGTCCCGTTTCGTGAAGGGGAACTCGGACAGCCTGCCGGACACGCACAACCCGCTCTTCGCCGAGGCCGAGGCCCGTACCGCCGCCCGCGCCGAGGAGACCGGCGCGGGCTGGCACGACCCGCGCGAGGACGGCCTCGTCCCGGACGCGTACATCGCGATGGGGCAGACCGCCGAGAACCTGGCCCGGCTCAAGGGCGTCACCCGACAGGACATGGACGAGTTCGGCGTGCGGTCGCAGAACCTCGCCGAGGAAGCCATCAAGAACGGCTTCTGGGCGCGCGAGATCACCCCGGTGACGGCCCCCGACGGCACCGTCGTGTCGCAGGACGACGGCCCGCGCGCGGGCGTCACCCTGGAGGGCGTGCAGGGTCTGAAGCCGGTCTTCCGCCCCGACGGCCTGGTCACCGCGGGCAACTGCTGCCCGCTGAACGACGGTGCCGCCGCGCTCGTGATCATGTCCGACACCAAGGCACGCGAGCTGGGTCTGACCCCGCTGGCCCGGATCGTCTCGACCGGCGTCTCCGGCCTCTCCCCCGAGATCATGGGGTACGGACCGGTGGAGGCGAGCAAGCAGGCGCTGAAGCGTGCCGGCCTCACCGTCGACGACATCGACCTGGCCGAGATCAACGAGGCGTTCGCCGCCCAGGTGATCCCCTCCTACCGCGACCTCGGCCTGCCGCTCGAGAAGGTCAACATCAACGGTGGCGCCATCGCTGTCGGCCACCCCTTCGGCATGACCGGCGCCCGGATCACCGGCACGCTGATCAACAGCCTGCAGTTCCACGACAAGCAGTTCGGTCTGGAGACCATGTGCGTGGGCGGCGGCCAGGGCATGGCGATGGTCATCGAGCGGCTGAGCTGAGCTGCAGCAGAGAGTAGGGGTCGCCTGAGGTACGAAGGCGGCACCTGCCCGCAGCGGAAGCGAACGCGACCACGTGATCGAGCGGCTGAGCTGAGCCGGCGGTCCCGCGCCACTGAGCGGGTGTTCCGAGCCGACGAGCCGGCCGGTTCCGAGCCCCGACCGTGACCGAATCTCCCCCAGGATGTGACTTATCTCCTGGGGGAGAGTCATTTCCGCAGGTCACACCCGCATCAGGGGTAAACCCCAGACACAAAGACCTGTCCAATTCGTGACGTAATGCACTGACACCGGGCGCAGGTAGAGGACAAGCTGATGTAGGAAGTCGGGGGATCGATTGAAACCGGGAGTATGTCAGTGAGCGCCATGCCTCTTGCCCTGTTGCTGACCACCGCCGCTGCCACAGCCGTGGGCGCTGCTGCTCTGCACGCTGCTCACGGGCTGCGCAAGCAGGTCACGGCCCTGCGGATGGAGCTGGCTGCCGGCCGCGCCCGTGCCGCCGCCGTGCCCCAGCAGGTCCGCAGCACCGACACCGCCGCCGCCGAGATACGTGCGGCCGTCGCCGAGGCACTCGCCGAGGAGCGTGAGCGCGAGCTCGCCGAGGCGCGGGCGTTCTGGGCCTCCCAGGAGACGCGCGACGCCGCGGACGCCCCGTCCCTGCTGGGCGGCCTGTCCGGGATCGGCGAGGACGCGCCGTTCTTCATGCCGCGCCAGGCGGACTTCGCGGGCCTTGAGGCGATGGACCTCGACGCCACCGAGGCGCTCGACGAGCTGACGGAACTGGCCGAGTCGGCCGACACAACCGGGTTTCCGGAGATGGTGGAGTTCGCCGAGGACTCCCCCGAGCTGGCCGCGGCCCGTCGCCGTCACCCCTCGCACCCCGACTTCGTACCGGTGCAGACCCCGGTCGTCACCGACCACGAGCGCACCGTGAGCCGGCTGGAGGAGCTCGCCGACAGCCGGACCGAGCTCGCCGACGTCCGCCCCGGCCCGCTCGGCACGCTCGATGTCTACGTCTTCGTCGACGGCACCACGCTCTGTATGACCCCCGGCCACCGCGAGACGGCCGAGCGGCTCGCCGAGGCGCTGCTGGCGGGTGAGCACCCGGTACTGCTGGGCGGTTCCGGTGTCTCGGGCGCGTACGCCCTGACCTTCTCCTGCGGCAAGGAGAACGTCTACATTCTCGCCGACCGCGTCATCGCCTCGCTCTGACCCGCGGGAACCCCCGGTGCCCGCCCAGCGGCGTCGGCCGCTGCCACGACCTCCCGTACGGGACGGCCGCTACGCGAAAGCCCGGGCGGCCGCTTCCTCGACGAATCGCACGGCCTCGTCCAGTTCGACGGATGGGGCCGTTTCCAATGCCATCGCCAAGTCCCGGCCCGCGACCGCGACTTGGTCGCCGATCGCGAACATCCCCGCGTCCGGCATGATGCGGGGCTCGCGGCCCGGTGCCTCGATGCGCTGGGCCCGTGCGGCCAATTCCCTGGCCGCGGCCAGTCCTTCGGCGGCCGCTCCGCGCTGCAGCCTGCTCTGCGGGGCGGCGCGCAGCCGGTCGGCGAATCGGTCCACGACGGTGACCAGCGGGGTCGTATCGAGCATGCCGCGACCCTACGCGCCCTCCCGTGATGGTTGCCAACGGGCCGACGCTCAGGCACGGTGTCGGGAAGGACCAGCAACGCGCAATGCGTCGGAGGCGCCGATGACCCATGTCTTCTCCGAAGAGACCCATCGCAATCTGCTCTCCAGAATCCCTCACTGCACCGGTCGTGAAGTCTCCGACTGGCTCCGCACTGTCGAAGACGGCCCTGCCCTCCGGTTCGACGAGAAGGTCAGCTGGCTGCGGAGCGAACACGACCTCGCCTACGGACACGCGAAGGCGCTCGTCCACGAGTACGACCTGAGGCGGGCGGCGCGGAAGCTGCTCTAGGCGAGCGGAACCCGGACCGACGGAAACGGCCCGCAGGCGGTGAGCCTGCGGGCCGTTCCGTTGGGCAGAGCGTGCGTACGGTCAGTCGTCGCCGCTCAGGATGGAGAACAGGCGCAGCATCTCCAGGTAGATCCACACCAGGGTCATGGTGAGGCCGAAGGCCGCCAGCCACGACTCCTCGCGCGGGGCGCCGAACGCGATGCCGTCCTCGACCTGCTTGAAGTCCAGGGCCAGGAAGCATGCGCCGAGAATGATCCCGATGACGCCGAAGAGGATGCCGAGACCGCCGGTGCGGAAGCCCAGGCCGTCACCTCCGCCGAAGACGGAGAACAGCAGGTTGACCACCATCAGGAGCATGAAGCCCACGGCGGCGGCCATCACGAAGCCGTAGAAGCGACGGGTGACGCGGATCCAGCGCATCTTGTACGCGACGAGCACACCGGCGAAGACACACATGGTGCCCAGCACCGCCTGCACCACGACGTCCATGCCCAGGGCGGCGTTGACCGCGCTGGAGATCACCCCGAGGAAGATGCCCTCGAAGGCCGCGTACGCGATGATCAGCGCCGGAACCGGCCGGCGCTTGAAGGACTGGACCAGCGACAGGACGAAGGCCACCAGGGCGGCGCCGATCGCGATGCCGTACGACTTGCCGATGTTGGCGGGGTCGACCGGCAGCAGCGCCCAGGCGAGCGCCGCGGTGAGAACGACGGTGCCCAGCGTCAGCGCGGTACGCGAGACGACATCGTCGATCGTCATCGCGCCGGTGCGCGCGGGCGCCTGCGGGGCGCCGTACTGGGCGTCCGGCTGAGCGTAGGGATTGGTGGCGTACGGGTTGGCGGCGGTGCCCTGCGCGTACGGGTTGGCGCTCGCGGTAGCGGCCCCGGCCTGCGGCGCCGCGTTGAAACCCGCGTAGCCGTTGTCACGGCTGAAGCCCCGTCGCGAGAAGACCGGGTTGCTGCTCCTCATCTCACTCCTTCATGGCCACCCTGCGTGGCCTTGCCACAAGAGTAATGGGTAGGCAAAAGGATCACCCTCGTGCCAGAGGAGGATCTTTATGAAGGTTGGTCACGGAAGTAACGTCCGGACGATCGGCACCGTCACTGAACGTCGCAGTGGTGCCCGGAACCGGACTCGAACCGGCACGCCCCCGAGGGGCAGCGAGGTTTAAGCTCGCCGTGTCTGCATTCCACCATCCGGGCTTGGCGCGCGGCTCCGCGTTGGCACCTGACCCTATCCGGGGGTGTCCCCCGATCAGCGGAACAGTGGCGCGATGTTGTCTTATTTTATTGACCGTTTGAGGGGCCGTCAGCACAGCGTGGAAGGCATAGTCACATGCCTGGGCGGGGCGGTGGGCACCCGGACCCACAATCGGGAATGACGGAAACTCGCCTCCCCGGGACGGCCCTGCGCGCCATGGGCCCGCCACCCGCCGGGCAACGGCCTCACCGGCACTTCTCGCTCCCGGAGCGATCTCCGGCACTCGCGGGGCGGGGACACACACGTGTCACCTGAATCACAGCGCCGGCCCCGGGTCTGCGACGCACCTCCCGACCCGTCCGCGCCGTCGGGCGGAATCAGCCGATCAAGCGACGCGGGCACGCGTCGGCACAGCCGTGCGAGGGGTGAGCGGGGCGCCGCGCCCGGTCCACCCGACCCTCACTCTGTGTGATCTTCGGATCTGGGTGTGCGCGCTGCGGGGGAACCGGTTCGGCATACGACCGGCTCAGGGTCGGTGTCATACCCGAGGAGGACGAATCGCCCTTCCGGTGCGACTCAAGTGGCCCTCCGGAACGGGCACGGGGGCTGACGACCGGCAGCGGATCAGCGCCGACGATGGAGTAGTCCGCTTCCGGACCCCCGAACCGAAGTCCTGAACAGGAGTGTCCCCGTGACCATCACCTCCACCGCTCACCGCGCCACCGCGGTGGCTGCCCGCGCCACGGATCTGTCCAAGGTCTACGGACAGGGCGAGACCCAGGTGAAGGCCCTGGACCGGGTCACCGTGGACTTCCCGCAGGGCGAGTTCACCGCGATCATGGGCCCGTCCGGCTCCGGCAAGTCCACCCTCATGCACTGCGTGGCCGGTCTCGACAGCTTCAGCAGTGGTTCGGTACGGATCGGCGAGACGGAGCTCGGTTCCCTCAAGGACAAGCAGCTCACCCAGCTCCGCCGGGACAAGATCGGTTTCATCTTCCAGGCGTTCAACCTGCTGCCCACGCTGACCGCGGCGGAGAACATCACGCTGCCGATGGACATCGCGGGCCGCAAGCCCGACGCCGAGTGGCTGCGCAAGGTCATCGAGATGGTGGGGCTCTCCGACCGGCTGAAGCACCGGCCCACCGAGCTCTCCGGCGGCCAGCAGCAGCGCGTCGCGGTGGCCCGCGCCCTGGCCTCGCAGCCGGAGATCATCTTCGGTGACGAGCCCACCGGGAACCTGGACTCCCGCTCCGGCGCCGAGGTGCTGGGCTTCCTGCGCAACTCCGTGCGCGAGCTGGGGCAGACCGTGGTGATGGTGACCCACGACCCGGTGGCCGCCTCCTACGCGGACCGGGTGATCTTCCTGGCGGACGGGGCGATCGTCGACCAGATGATGCGCCCCACCGCGGACGGGGTCCTCGACCGGATGAAGGCGTTCGACGCCAAGGGCCGTACCAGCTGAGCACGGACCGCTCCCGCGCCCCCTTCCGGAACCCCTCCCCATCCCAGGACTGACAGACATGTTCCGTACTGCCCTGCGCAATGTGCTCGCGCACAAGGCCAGGCTGCTGATGACCGTCCTCGCCGTGACGCTCGGCGTGGCCTTCGTCTCCGGCACCCTGGTCTTCACCGATACCCTCGGCAACGCCTTCCGCAACCAGTCTGCGAAGAGTTACGACGACGTCGCCGTCGCCGTCACCACCCACGCGGACCAGCGCGACAACAAGACCTCCGGCATCGACGCCGCCACGCTCAAGAAGATCCAGGGCCTGGACGGAGTGGCCACCGCCACCGGCCGGGTCTCCGGCTTCGCCGGGGTCGCCGACCCGCACGGCAAGCTGATCGGCAACGGCTGGTCCAACACCGGCGCCAACTTCTCCCCCGGCCCGAACGGCAAGGACGCCTCGCACACCTTCGTCGACGGCAGGGGTCCGGCCGGCGACGACCGGATCGCGCTCGACAAGGAGACAGCGAAGAAGGGCGAGTACCAGGTCGGCGACCGGGTACGGGTCGCCACGAACGGCCCGGTGAAGGAGTACACCCTCTCCGGTGTCTTCACCACCGAGGACGGCGCGGTGAACGCGGGCGGCAGCCTGGTCCTCTTCGACACCCCGGTCGCCCAGCAGCTCTACCTCAGGCCCGGCTGGTTCCAGAACGTCACCGTCACCGCGGCGGCCGGCGCCTCCGACCGGAAGCTGCTTGACGCGGTGGAGCCCCTGCTGCCCAAGGACGCCACCGCCCAGACCGGCAAGGTCCTCGCCGATGACCAGGCGAAGCAGATCGAGAGCGGCCTGGGCAACCTCAACACGATGCTGCTCGCGTTCGCGGCCATCGCCCTGTTCGTCGGCATCTTCCTGATCGCCAACACGTTCACCATGCTGGTCGCCCAGCGCACCAAGGAACTGGCCCTGCTGCGCGCCGTCGGCGCTTCCCGCCGCCAGGTCAAGCGCTCCGTACTCCTCGAAGCGGCCGTGGTCGGCGCGCTCGCCTCCGTGATCGGCTTCCTGCTCGGTCTCGGTCTCGCCACCGGACTGCGCTCGGCGATGAGCCTGATCGGCGGGAAGATCCCGGCCGGACCGCTGGTGATCTCCCCCGTCGCGGTCGGCGCCGCGTTCGGCGTCGGCATCCTGATCACCGTGCTGGCCGCCTGGCTGCCGGCCCGCCGCGCCGCGAAGATCCCGCCGGTTGCCGCGATGAGCAGCGTCCACGCGGTGGCCACCACCAAGTCGCTGGTCGTACGGAACTCGATCGGCGGGGTGCTCACCCTGCTCGGCGCGGCCGGGATCGTCGCGGGTGCGGCGGCCGGTTCGGACGGCCGGACGATGATCGGGATCGGTGCCTTCGTGGCGCTGATCGGTGTCATCGTGCTGATCCCGCTGCTGTCGCGGCCGGTCATCGCCCTGGTGCGGCCGATGCTGCTGAAGCTGTTCGGGGTCTCGGGCAAGCTGGCTGCGCAGAACGCCGTCCGTAACCCGAGGCGTACCGGGGCTACCGCCTCCGCTCTCGCGATCGGTCTCACCCTGGTCACCGGCATCTCGGTGCTGGGCGTCACGCTCGGCCAGGCGGTCGACCGGATGACGACGGACAACATCAGGGCCGACTACATGATCTCGATGGCGAGCGGCGACTCGCTCGACGAGTCGGCGCTCACCGCCCTGGAGAAGTCCGACTCCGTCGTCGCGGTCTCGCCCCAGCAGGCCGCTTCCATCAAGGTCAAGGGCACGTACCACTCGGTCTCCGGGGTCACGCCGGGCGATGTGCAGAAGGTCTTCTCCCTGAAGACGGTCTCCGGTTCGCTGGACTCGCTGGGCGACGGCAAGATCGCCGTCGGCGACAAGACCGCGAAGTCGAACGGCTGGAAGCCCGGCACCTCCCTCCCGGTGACGTACGACGACGACAAGAAGGGCACCCTGACGGTCGGTG
This sequence comes from Streptomyces sp. NBC_00873, assembly GCF_045207415.1. Classification (NCBI taxonomy): domain Bacteria; kingdom Bacillati; phylum Actinomycetota; class Actinomycetes; order Kitasatosporales; family Streptomycetaceae; genus Streptomyces; species Streptomyces sp. NBC_00873. The sequence continues at coordinate 5,630,876 of NZ_CP108803.1, read as the reverse complement.
CGGTCTACGAGGAGAGCGGGTTCCTCTCACCGGTCCTGATGCCGAGGAACATCCTGACCGCGCATCAGAGCCACCCGGACATCCGCAGTATCTGGCTGAAAACGGACGGCGGTGCGTCGAAGGCCAACGAGCAGGCCGTGGTCGACGCCCTGGGTGACAACCCGGCGATGTCCGTCATGGACCGGCAGGACATCCGGGACAAGTTCGGCGGCTTCATCAGCATGGCGCTGAACATCATGTACGGGCTGCTGGCGATGGCCCTGATCATCGCGGTGCTCGGGGTCATCAACACCCTGGCGATGTCGGTCTTCGAGCGCCAGCAGGAGATCGGCATGCTGCGGGCGATCGGTCTGGACCGGCGCAGGGTCAAGCGCATGATCCGGCTGGAGGCCGTGGTCATCTCGGTCTTCGGTGCGGTGGTCGGGGTCGCGCTCGGTACGTTCCTCGGCTGGGCGATCGGCCGGACGCTGGCCTCCTCCATCCCGGACTACGCCCTGGTGATCCCGTGGGACCGGATCGCGCTCTTCCTGGTACTGGCGGCGCTGGTGGGCGTGCTGGCCTCGCTCTGGCCGGCCCGCAGCGCCGCGAAGCTGAACATGCTGACGGCGATCAAGACCGAGTAACGAGTGAGACCCTGATAGGGAGGGCCGGTACCCGCAAGCTGGAGCTGCGGGTACCGGCCCTCTCTGCGCTCGTACGTGTTCAGCCGGCCGCGGACGCCTTCCATTCGCGGGCGCGCAGCGGCATCCGGGAGGACCCCTCGTCCACCGGACGCACCACGAGAATCTGGTTGACCCCGATCCTGTTGCGCTCGAAGGACAGGGCGGAGGCGGCCATGTAGAGGCGCCAGACCCTGGCCCGGCCGGGCGAGGTCATCGTGACCGCCCGGTCCCAGTGCTTCTCCAGATTGGCGACCCAGCTGCGCAGGGTCAGTGCATAGTGCTCACGGATCGACTCGACGTCGCGGGCCTCGAAGCCGGCTTCCTCGAGCGTGGCGACGGTCCGGCCCAACGGGGCGAGTTCGCCGTCGGGGAAGACGTACGCGTCGATGAACTCGTCCACGTGGTAAGCGGACTCGTCCCGTTCGGGGCGGCGGGCGATCTGGTGGTTGAGCAGCCGGCCGCCCGGCTTCAGAAGGGCGTAGATGTCGTCGGCGTACTCGCGGTAGCGGACCGAGCCGACGTGCTCGGCCATGCCGATCGACGAGACGGCATCGTACGGGCCGTCCCTGACGTCCCGGTAGTCCTGGACCCGGATCTCGATCCGGTCGGTCAGACCTTCCTCGGCGATGCGCTTGCGGGCGTATGCGGCCTGTTCGACGGAGAGGGTCACCCCGGTGACCTGGGCGCCGTACTGGCGGGCCGCGTGGATGGCCATGGAGCCCCAGCCGCAGCCGACGTCGAGGAGGCGGTCGCCCTCCTTCAGCGCGAGCTTGCGGCAGACCAGGTCGAGCTTGTCGCGCTGGGCGTCCTCCAGGCTTCCGTCGTCCTCCCAGTAGGCGCAGGAGTAGACCATGGACGGGCCGAGGACCAGTTCGTAGAAGTCATTGCCCACGTCGTAGTGGTGGCTGATGGCCTCCTTGTCGCGGCGCTTGGTGTGGAGGGGGCCGGTGCGGCGGCGGACCTCCTCGGCGGGCGGGGGTGGCGGCGGCCAGGGTCCCGCCAGGTGCAGCAGGCTCCGGGCGGCGGCCCGGAGCTTCGGGTTCCGGACCGGGTGGACGGTGTCCTTCGCGTCCACGCCGCGCTCCCAGAGCAGTCCGGCCATCAGATCCAGCGTCTCGAAGAGATCGCCGTCGATGTCGAGTTCGCCGGCCACCCAGGCGCGGGCCAGGCCCAGTTCGCCCGGCTTCCAGAGCAGCCGGCGCAACGCGCGGCGGTTCCGGATGACGAGTACGGGGGCGCCGGGCGGTCCGGATTCGCTGCCGTCCCAGGCCCGGATCCGGACCGGCAGGGGTTCTCCCAGCAACTCCTCGGCGAGAGCGGTCAGCCGCAACGCGGCGTCTGCCATGGCGTACACCTCCGTGATGGTGTTTCCCAACGAGCCCAAACATGCCCAAACATGCCTTGAACCACGCCATGCACCCGTGGCGCCACGACGAGGTACACCCCCGTCAACACTCTCCGGCGCCAACGCCATCCCGCAGTGGCGCAACGGAACGGCAAAATACCTGCACGCTACACGCATTTGCCGGGCGGTCACTCCCTGGCTCCGGACATGCCGAAGGGGCCGCCCGCACCACGGATGGCGGGCGGCCCCTTCGGGCGTCGTACGGAGAGGATCCGGCGGACCGGAGCCCGGGCTAGGAGGCCTTGGCCTTCTCGCCCTCGGTCTTGGCGGCGGCCGGAGCCGGGGCCGGCTTGGCGGCCTCGTAGAACTCCTCGCGCGGCGTCTCCATGGCGCCGAGCGAGACGACCTCGCGCTTGAGGAACATCGCAAGGGTCCAGTCGGCGAAGATCCGGATCTTACGGTTCCAGGTCGGCATCGCCATGCCGTGGTAGCCACGGTGCATGTACCAGGCGAGACGGCCCTTGAGCTTGATCTTCATCTTGCCCATGACGATCATCGCGACGCCCTTGTGCAGGCCGAGACCGGCGACCGCACCCTTGTTGGCGTGGCTGTATTCCTTCTGCGGGAAGCCGCGCATCCCGGAGATGACGTTGTCGCCGAGGACCTTGGCCTGACGCAGCGCGTGCTGGGCGTTCGGCGGGCACCAGGCGTTCGGGTTACCGGCCTTGCGGCCGACCATATCCGGAACCTGGGCGTTGTCGCCCGCGGCCCAGATGTAGTCGGTGCCCTGCACCTGGAGCTTCTCGGACGTGTCCACGTGACCGCGCGGACCGAGCGGCAGGCCGAAGCGGGCCAGCGCCGGGTTCGGCTTCACGCCGGCCGTCCACACGATGGTGTTGGAGTCGACCTCGAGGCCGTTCTTCAGGACGACGTGACCGTCGACGCAGGAGTCCATGGAGGTCGAGAGGAAGACCTCGACGCCACGGGACTCCAGGTGCTCCCGGCCCCAGGTGCCCAGCTTCGGGCCGACCTCGGGAAGGATCTTGTCGGCGGCGTCGACGAGGATGAAGCGCATGTCCTCGCGCTTCACGTTCGTGTAGTACTTCGCCGCGTCACGGGCCATGTCCTCGACCTCGCCGATGGTCTCCGCACCGGCGAAGCCGCCGCCCACGAAGACGAACGTCAACGCCCTGCGGCGGACGTCCTCATCGGTCGTCGAGTCGGCCTTGTCCAGCTGCTCGAGAACGTGGTTGCGCAGGCCGATGGCCTCCTCGATGCCCTTCATGCCGATGCCCTGTTCGGCCAGGCCGGGGATCGGGAAGGTACGGGAGACGGCGCCCATCGCGATGACGAGGTAGTCGAAGGGCAGCTCGTAGGCCTCGCCGACCAGCGGCGCGACCATGGCGACCTTGCGGTCCTGATCGATGGTCGTGACGCGGCCGGTGAGAACCTCGGCCTTCGGCAGTACGCGTCGCAGCGGGACGACGACATGCCGAGGCGAGATGCTGCCTGCGGCGGCTTCGGGGAGGAAAGGCTGGTAGGTCATGTACGACCGGGGGTCGACGACCGTGACGGTCGCCTCTCCGTAGCGCATCTTCTTCAGAATGCGCCGAGCTGCGTACAGGCCTACGTACCCACCGCCTACTACGAGGATCCTGGGACGCTCCGTGGTGCTCATGGCATCGAGTATCCACCCCCCTCGGGGGGCATGCTCGTGAGCCCCTTCACAAGGTATCCCCCACCCTCTGCTACACTTCGCCGCCCACGTGAGCGAGGTCATGGTGCCACAGGGGAACCACGGCCCAGCGGCGAACGTTGTTCACCGCTTGTGAGCTGGCCCTTGAGCCCCGCGAGCGGGGTGAAGCACCCCTTCGATCAACACTCCAGCAACACGTCCGGAACCATCCCGTATGCACAGCGAGCGGGTCCGCGGACGGTCACGGGGCCCCGTACGGAGCAGAAGTGCGCATCAAGGGAACGAATTCCTTGTGAAGAAGTTCACGAACTTCGTCGCGGAGCGTCTCCCGAAGAGGCCCCGGAGAGGCTCCCGACGAATCAAAGGTGCAGGCGGGAGTGCGCATGAGCGCGTTTTCGGCGCCTCTCGCCGCACCCCCGCGAACAGCCTTTCGGGCACCGTTTCGAACGGGCTGCCGACGACCTCCCGGCTACGCGATGGACCAGGCGATCCCGTCGAGAATGTCGTGCTCGCTGACGACGATCTCGCGGGCCCCGGTCCGCTTCATCACGCCCAGCAGGACGAGCGCCCCGGCGGTGATCACGTCGACCCGCCCCGGATGTATCGCGGGGATCGCGGCTCGCTCGGCGTGGGTCGAGGTGACGAGCCGTCCGGTGATCTCCTGGACCTGCTCGAAGGAGATCCGGGAGTGGTGGATCGCCTCGGAGTCGTACTCCTCCAGTCCCAGCGCGATCGCGGCCACGGTGGTGACGGTGCCGGCGAGGCCGACGAGCGTGGCGGCTTCGGTGAGCGGGACCGTCTCCTCGGCCAGGTCGAGGGCGGCGTCGATGTCCGCGCGGATCGCGGTGATCTGACCGAGTGTGGGGGGGTCGGTGACGACGCCGTCGCGTACGAGATGGCGCTCGGTCATCCGTACGCAGCCGACGTCCACCGACCGCGCGGCCAGGACCCGGTCGTCGCCGACGACGAACTCGGTGGAACCGCCGCCGATGTCCACCACCAGGTACGGCTTCGGCAGGTGTTCGCTGCCCGCGAGCTCCTTGGTGGCGCCGTCGAAGGAGAGCTCGGCCTCCTGGTCGCCACTGATCACCTCGGGCTCGACGCCGAGGATGTCCAGGACTCCGCGGACGAACTCGTCCCTGTTCTCCGCGTCGCGGGAGGCGGAGGTCGCGACGAAGCGGATCTTCTCCGCGCCGTACTCCTTGATGACGGCCGCGTACTGGCGGCAGGCGGCGAAGGTCCGCTCCAGCGCCTCGGGGGCGAGCCGACCGGTGCGGTCCACGCCCTGGCCGAGCCGGACGATCTCCATCCGCCGGTCGAGCTCGGTGAGCTCACCCGTGGCGGGATCGGCGTCGGCGACGAGCAGTCGGATGGAGTTGGTTCCGCAGTCGATGGCGGCAACGCGGGTCATGGGTTCTCCTGTGTCTTCAAGCCCTCCGACGCCGGTCCAAGCCCCTCCGACGCCGATTCGAGCCCCTCCGGCGGTCGAGGGGCGGGGGTCCCGGGGGCGGGAGCCCCCGGGCGCGGTCAGCCTTCGTCCGCCTCGTCGGCCGGCCGGAAGGCGACGTGGCCGCCTTCGCTCCCGGCGGCCGTCCGGCCCTCCTTCTCGTCCGGCGGCCCGCACGGCGTCACGCACGGCCCCTTGCGCCACCACTCCGGCAGCATCGCAATCGCCTCGTCGCCCAGCGGGTTCACGCCCGGCCCCGCCGCCAGCGAGTGCCCCACCAGCACGTGCAGGCACTTCACCCGGTCCGGCATGCCGCCGGCACTGGGAAAGCCCTCCAGCACCTCGATCGCGTCGCGCCGGGCGATGTAGTCCTCGTGCGCGGCACGGTATGCAGCCGCCAGCTCCGGGTCCGTGGCCAGCCGCTCCGTCATCTCCTTCATGACGCCGTTCGCCTCCAGCGTGCCGATCGCGGAAGCCGCGCGCGGGCACGTCAGGTAGTACGTCGTCGGGAACGGCGTACCGTCCTCCAGCCGCGGGGACGTCTCGACCACGTCCGGGTTGCCGCACGGGCAGCGGTGCGCGATCGCGCGCAGCCCGCGCGGCGGGCGGCCGAGCTGCTGCTGGAACGCGGCGATGTCCGCCTCGGTGGGTGTGGTGGACTCGGTCTGGGGAGGGGGCGTTTCCATGCCTGCCTTGGATCTACTCGGATGCGTGAACTACGGCTCCGCACAGTGCTGCGGAGACGAGGTGAACAATGAGAAGTCAGTTGCGGTCGGCGCTGTCCACGCCGTCCCACAGGTTGGAGTGCCACGGCCGGTCGGTCTCCTTCGCCCCTCCGCTGCGTTCCTTCGCCGCGTCGGGGTCGATCACCGTGTAGCTGGTCTCCCCGGGAGGCACGTAGTGCAGGTGCTCCCGGGCCAGCCGCCGGATGTACGCGTCGTCCTGGAGGCGCGCCTTCTCGTCGCGCAGCTCCTCGGTGTGCTTCTCGGCCTCCTGCGCCAGCCGCTGCTGGTCGGCGATCTCGTCGCGCTGCGACACGTACTGCCGCATCGGGTACGCGAGCGCCACCACCAGGGAACAGACGACCAGGGCGAGGAACGCGGCCCGGCCGGTGAGCCGGGAACGGCGGGCCTGGCGGCGGTTCTGGGACCGGTAGACGCGAGCGGCGGTCTGCTCACCGAGCAGTCGCAGCCGGGTCGCGGTGGAGAACCGGTCCCGGTCCTTCGCGGCCATGTCTCCGCCTCCCCACTACGCACGTCCGTCCCCGCACACGGTACGGGACCGAGTGCGGGGACGGACGGAGGCCGGGGCCTTTGCCCCGGTACCGGGCCTGCGGTCAGCCCTTGCTGTGCTGATCAGTTCGCAGAGCGCTGTGCTGATCAGTTCGCAGAGCGCTGTGCTGATCAGTTCGCAGAGCGAAACCGCGGGAACGCGGAGCGGCCCGCGTACACCGCCGCGTCGTCGAGGATCTCCTCGATGCGCAGCAGCTGGTTGTACTTGGCGACGCGGTCCGAGCGGGCCGGGGCGCCGGTCTTGATCTGGCCGCAGTTCACCGCGACGGCGAGGTCGGCGATGGTGACGTCCTCGGTCTCGCCGGAGCGGTGGGACATCATGCACTTGAAGCCGTTGCGCTGGGCCAGCTCGACGGCGTCCAGGGTCTCGGTCAGCGAACCGATCTGGTTGACCTTGACGAGCAGAGCGTTGGCGGAGCCCTCCTCGATACCGCGGGCCAGGCGCTCCGGGTTGGTGACGAACAGGTCGTCGCCGACAATCTGCACCTTGGCGCCGAGCTTCTGGGTGATGACGTTCCAGCCGGCCCAGTCGTCCTCGTACAGCGGGTCCTCGATGGAGACCAGCGGGTACGCGGAGACGAGCTCCTCGTAGTACTCGGTCATCTCGGCGGCCGAGCGGGACTTGCCCTCGAACTCGTACTTGCCGTCCTTGTAGAACTCCGAGGCGGCGACGTCGAGCGCGAGCGCGATGTCCTTGCCCGGGGCGTAACCGGCTTCCTTGATGGCCTCGAGGATGAGGTCCAGGGCGGCGCGGTTCGACTCCAGGTTCGGCGCGAAGCCGCCCTCGTCGCCGAGACCGGTCGACAGGCCCTTGGTCTTCAGGACCTTCTTCAGCGTGTGGTAGACCTCGGCGCCCCAGCGCAGGGCCTCGGAGAAGGACTCCGCGCCGATCGGGGCGATCATGAACTCCTGGATGTCCACGTTGGAGTCGGCGTGCGACCCACCGTTGAGGATGTTCATCATCGGAACGGGCAGCAGGTGCGCGTTCGGGCCACCGAGGTAGCGGAACAGCGGCAGGTCCGAGGCCTCGGACGCGGCGTGCGCGACGGCCAGCGAGACGCCGAGGATGGCGTTGGCGCCGAGCGAGCCCTTGTTCTCGGTGGCGTCCAGATCGAACATGGCCTGGTCGATCAGCCGCTGCTCGGTGGCGTCGTAGCCGACAAGCTCCGGGCCGATCTGCTCGATCACGGCGAGGACAGCCTTCTCGACGCCCTTGCCCTGGTAGCGGTTGGGGTCACCGTCGCGAAGCTCAATGGCCTCGAACGCACCGGTGGAGGCGCCGGACGGAACAGCAGCACGGCCCGTGCTGCCGTCGTCGAGGCCAACCTCGACCTCGACCGTGGGGTTTCCGCGGGAGTCGAGGATTTCCCGGGCTACGACGACGTCGATGGACGGCACGAGGCATCTCCTTCTGGGATATGACGCTGGTTGTGCAGGGTCGCTTTGGCCTTGCGACAAGAGCCTAACCGGCTGGGCCGCCTCGGTCCGCCGACCGCCCGCCTCCTGGGACGAAAAAGAACCCAAGGGCACCCACAGCAGGACAAAGGCCCAGATTCCTACTGGCGGTAACGACAACAGTTGAACAGTGAATACAGAAACCCCGACCCGGTGCGTACGGGGGAATCCGCGCCGGGTCGGGGTGCTCGGGGAGGAGAGAGCCCGTGTCTACGGGGAGCCCGTGTCCACGGAGCGCCCGTCCTACTTCGTCAGGTGGAGCTGCTGACCCGGGTAGATCAGGTCGGCGTCCTTGACGATGTCCTTGTTCAGCTCGAAGAGCTGCTGCCAGCCGCCCTTCACCTTGTGCTGCGCGGCGATCCTGCTGAGCGAGTCGCCGGACTTCACCTTGTACTCGCCGTCACCCTTGGCGACCTTCTCGCCGGTCGGCGTGGTGACGGTCTTCTTGGGGGCGGTGCCGCGGTCCGCGCGGGAGGCGGCGGGTGCCTCGGTGCGCGCGGCCTGCTTCGGCGCGGCCTGCTTCGACTCCTGCGCCGGGGCGCTCTGCTGCGCGGTGGAGCCGGTGTCGACACCCGGGTCGACACCGTCGTTGGTGAGGCCACCGCGGCCGGCACAGCCCCAGGCACCCGGGCCCTGCATGTTGAGGAGCTTCTCGGCGGTGGCGATCTGCTGAGCCTTGGTGGCGAGGTCGGCGCGCGGGGCGTACTGCGTACCACCGGCGGCGGCCCAGCTGGACTGCGAGAACTGCAGGCCGCCGTAGTAGCCGTTGCCGGTGTTGATGGACCAGTTGCCACCGGATTCGCACTGGGCGACGGCGTCCCACGTGGCGACGGAGGCGGCGGAGGCACCGGTCGCACCCATCAGGGGAGCGGCGATGGCGGCACCGGTGACGCCGGCGAGCGTGGCGACACGGACGACCTTGGACGGGCGACGGTGCTTGCCCTTGCTGTTCAGCAGCATGGAACTTCTCCTCACCGACGCCTACGAGGTGAGCTGTCGGGTTCGGGCCAAGTGAGTTGCCCGGTCGCATGTCCTAGCACGCGACTTCACCCCGAGCCGGTCCTGACGGTCTTTCGGCCATCGGGCCTGGCGGCTTACCTGGGTCCCCCGCTCCTGCCTACGGCGCTTTACGCGTCTGTTCCCTTCGACCGACGGCAGGATTCGGCGTGACGGTCGACGGGGCCCGCGGTGCGAGCGGTTCCGACCGTAAACGTATGCAACCTCGACATTCAAAGATGGGCATAACGGACAATCAGTCCTTACCTGCATCTGACTGCGCAGCGTTTTCGCAGGTGAGGGGTGATGCAGACGGGCCCGGCAGACGCGACACGCCAGTTGACGCAAAGAGACCCATGTCTCACTTACGCATAAGCGGACATAGGTCCCTGAACTACCCCGATTTTTGGGGTCCTTTTAGCTGTTTATCGGACTACCCTCACTTCGACTTCACGCCGAGATCGAGGCTCTGGCCAGGCAGGATGAGGTCCGGGTCGCTTCCGACCGCACCCTTGTTCGCCTCATAGAGAGCGGGCCATCCACCGGGAACCTTCTGTGCGTCAGCAATCGCCCAGAGGTTGTCGCCCGGCCGGACGGTGTAATCGCCGTCGGCCGCCACCGCGCGCGTGTCGCGCCCCTCGCTGTTACCGCGGGAAGCATGCCGGCCCGAGTCCCGGTCGCCGCCCCTGTCCGTGTCCTGGCTCACCTCGGGGGCCGGCGCGCCGCGGTGCTTGCCGCCCGCCTCATCGCCGGACGAGTCGGACTTCCGGGGCGAGTCGAATGAATCAGACTTCTTGGATGGTGATGTGGCTGCCGGCTCTGCCGACGGCTTGTGCGACGCCTTGTCCGAAGGCGTGGCGGACGCCTTGCCCGAAGGTGTGGCGGACGCCTTGGCGGACGGCGAATCGGACGCATCCCCGCTCTCCGCCGGTTCGGCCGACGGCACGACTCCCGGGTCGACCCCCGGCAACACCCCGTCCTCCGTGAGCCCGGAGATGGCCACACAGCTGGGCCACGCCTTCGACCCCTGGTCCTCCAGGACCTTCTCGGCGACCGCTATCTGCTGCGAGCGGCTGGCGAGGTCGGCGCGCGGGGCGTACGCCTCACCGCCGTACGACTTCCAGGCGTCCTGCGAGAACTGAAGACCGCCATAGAAGCCGTTGCCGAGGTCGGCGCTCCACATGCCGCCGCTCTCGCACTCCGCGACCCGGTCCCAGGTCGTGGCGTCGGCGGCGTGCGCACCGGCCGCTCCGAGCAGGGGAATAGCGATGGCCGAACCGGTCACGCCTGCGGCGACGACGATCGCGGGTGCCTGGCGAGGGCGACGGTGTCTGCCGTTCGCGGAGCCCATGGGATTGCCTTCCGTGTGACTGACAAGTGACTGGTGAGTCGAACGGTGAACGTAGCGGCTCTCGAACGCTTGTCACAAGTCGATGCAGCGCAGATCACGTGAAAGTCACAGAGTTGACAGAGTGTCACCCTCATCGGAACGCCGGCCGGGACCGAACTCCACCGGAAGCGTGCGCAGTCCACGCATGATGAGTCCGCCGCGCCACCGCAAATCGGTAGGTTCCACCGCAAGCCGCAGGTCCGGGAGGCGCCTCAACAGCGTGGCCAGGGCAGCCTGCCCCTCGAGTCGGGCAAGCGGTGCTCCCAGGCAGTAATGGATGCCGTGCCCGTATCCGAGGTGCTGATTGTCACGCCGCGCGAGGTCCAGCGTGTCCGGGTCCGCAAACCGTTCCGGGTCCCGGTCGGCGGCGGCGAGCACCACCAGTACGGGGTCACCCGCCGCGATCCGCTGCCCGCCGAGGGTCAGTGGCTCGGTGGCGAACCGCCAGGTCGCCAGCTCCACCGGACCGTCGTACCGCAGCAGTTCCTCGATGCCGGTCTCCAGTAGCCCTGTCTCCCCCGCGTCGAGCGAGCGCTGGAGCCGCTCCCGCTGCTCCGGATTGCGCAGCAGGGCGTACACCCCGTTGCCGATGAGGTTGACCGTCGTCTCGAATCCCGCGAAGAGGAGGATGAAGGCCATGGCGGCGGCCTCGTTCTCGGTGAGATGCTCGCCGTGGTCACTCGCCCGGATCAGCCCCGAGATCAGGTCCTCCCCCGGGTTCTCCCGCTTCCGGTGGATGAGCTCCGCGAGATAGCCGCGCATCTTCTTCACCGACCGGGCCACCCCGCCGCGCGGACCGCCGCCGTGGCGGATCATCATCCCCGCCCAGTCCCGGAAGTCGTCCTGATCCTCGCGCGGGACGCCGAGCAGGTCGCAGATCGCATAGATGGGGAGCGGGAACGCGAAGTCGTGGATGAGGTCCGCGGATCCCTCCTCGATGAAGTTGTCGATGAGGCGGTCCGTCAGCTCCTGCACGCGCGGGGCGAACTCGGCGACCCGGCGCGGCGTGAACGCCTTCGAGACCAGTCGGCGCAGCCTGGTGTGGTCGGGCGGGTCGATGTTCAGCAGATGCGTCATCAGCTCCGCCTTGCGCTCGCCCGGGATGCCGGTCTTCCCCTTGGCGTGCGCCGGTTCGTCGTGGTGCGCGGGGTTCTTGGAGAGCCGGGCGTCGGCGAGGGCCTGCCGGGCGTCCTCGTACCGCGTCACGAGCCATGCCTCGACCCCGCTGGGCAGCGCGGTGCGGTGCACGGGGCTGTGCTCGCGCAGCCAGGCGTAGGCCGGGTACGGGTCGGTGGCGAACTCCCAGGTGAAGAGTTCGGGGGCGTCGGCGGGGCTGTCGTTCACCCCCTGACGTTATCCGTTGGCCTCCGCAGCGAGGATCGCGTCCCGGTAGGCGCGGCCCGCAGCGCGCAGGGCGGCCTCGGGGTCCGTGCCGTCCTGTTCCGCGCGTACGGCCAGGGCGAGGAGTTCGTAACCGATGCTGTCGCCCGTCGGGAGCGGCACATCGAGTCCGGCGGCACGGACCCGGCTCGCCAGCTTCGCGGCCAGCGCCAGTCCGGGCTGCCCGAGCGGAACGCCGTCCGTGACCGAGTCGCGCTGCTTCTCGATGGCCTTGGTACGCAGCCAGTGCGCGTGGACGTCCTCCGGGGTCTCGGCGGTCTCGTCACCGAAGACATGCGGATGGCGGTGGATCAGCTTCTCGACGAGGGTCGCGGCGACATCGTCGACGGAGAACGGCTGGTCCGTGTCCTCCTCCGCGATCCGGGCGTGGAAGACGACCTGGAGAAGGACGTCCCCGAGCTCCTCGCGCAGTTCGTCGCGGTCGCCGTCCTCGATCGCCTCGACGAGTTCGTACGCCTCCTCGATGGCGTACTTGGCAAGCCCCTCATGGGTCTTCTGCGAGGTCCACGGGCACTCGGCCCTGATCCGGTCCATGACCTGGACGAGGTCGAGAAGGCGGGCGCCGGGCAGATCGTACGAACCGGGCAGCAGCTCCAGGCTCGGCATCTGCACCCGGCCCGAGCCGGCCAGCCGGGCCAGCCCGTCCGTCAGCGGCTGGTTGCCCTCACCACTGGTCACGACCACGACGGTCCGGCCGCCCGCGCAGGCGTCGACGAGTTCCTGCGCGGTGAGCGCGGTGTGCTCGACGGTGACGCCGGCCTCGCGCAGGTACGGCAGCTGGGGGTGGTCGGACTCGGCGCAGAGCACCCGGTCGGCGGCGTGCAGCGTCTGCCAGGCGGGCCAGGACAGCAGTCCGGGCGCGACCCGGTGGCTGGCGGTGAGCAGGACGATACGACCGGGGTCTTCAGCGTTCACCCCACCAACCTACTAGTGCCGTGACCGGCAATGTTTGCCCCATGAAGAGCGTCGTCCAGTGCGATCGCTAGGCAGCCAAAAGTCCTGGTAGCTCCGCTACCAGGACTTTTGGCCAACGCGGCGAGCGGGCGTGCCGGGCGGCGCGACGGGGCAAAGCCTGCCGGGAGGGGCACCAGGGGGTGGTCGACCGGCCCGACCGGCCGGACGCCTCTCGTTCGGATCATGCCGGGCTCGCGGGGTCCGGCATGATCCCTACGAAAGACCCTAGGCGCCGGCTGCGGCTTCCTGCGGGGCCGGCTCGGTGACCTGGGTGATCCACGGGGCCTTGTAGTCGGCGAGCTGGGTCTGCTTGTTGTCCCAGGTGCCGAAGCGGGGGTTGACGTCGATGTGCAGCGACTTCGACGCCGCGCCGAGCGCATCGCCGACGGCCTGCTGCCCGGCGGGCTGCTGCAGGTCGGCACCGAACGTCTGCGCAAGTTTCGACAGCTGGACCCGCTCGCGCAGGACGGCATCGATCTGGTTCGGGGCGACCCAGCTCTGCTGCAGCATCATCGCCTGCAGCTGTGCCTCTCCCCCGTACTGGGAGACCGCCGACTGCCGCATCTCCTGGACCTCCTTGCGACTGACCGTGACTCCCGCGTCCGCGGCGGCCTTGTCCAGGATCCGGTCGAAGATCATCCCGTGCAGCTTGGCCCGGCTGAGCTGCCCGGACTTGTTGATGAGCTGGACGGACTGGTCGGACTCGTTCTGCGCGGTGCGTACGTCCGCCACCTGGGCCTGCACGGTGGACACCTCGATGCGGTCTCCGCCGACCACGGCTGCGGCACCTGGGTGGGCCTGGTTGCCGCAGGCGGAGAGAAGCGGCGCCGCGACGAGCATGGCGGCGGAGACGACGAGCGCGGTGCGACGGCGGCGGTGCAAAGGAGCCTCCCGGGGAGATTGAGACAGCAGGTGCGGCGCGCCGCGCCCCGTCGAAGGGTGCTGGCCGGGCGACGGACGCACAAGACCTTGCGGTGATCGATGTTAGGCAGTGGGCGTGATCCCGGCCACTGATTCGACCAACGATTCGGGAGGAGTTGGGGATGTGGGCCTGTTCACCACCCCTCCACGGCTGTTTCAGGCCGCAGCATGATCGCGCGGGAGACCACGAACGTGATCGGGATGGCCGCCACCGCCGCGACCAGCGGTGCGTAACGGCTGCTGAATCCGACGAGGTCGACCAGCAGCCAGACACCCCCGGTCGTGATGGTGAAATTGGCGGCGTTGGTCAGCGGGAAGAGCAGGAACTTCCGCCAGGTGGGACGGGTCCGGTAGGTGAAGTACGAGTTCAGCAGAAACGAGCCGGTCATGCTCGACGCGAACGCGATCACATGCGCGGCCAGATACGGCAGCCTGGTCAGCAGGGCCAGATAGCAGCCGTAGTACGTACCGGTATTCACGCCGCCGACGAGTGCGAAGCGGATCATCTGCGCCCGGACCGTCATCGGCGTACGAACTCCCGGGCCTGCTGATTCGGTACGGCGGTATTGCCGGCCTTCACCAGGAAGTGCGGGCGCCGCTTCACCTCGTAGTAGATGCGGCCGACGTACTCACCGACCACACCCACCATCACCATCTGTACCCCGGCAAGAGCCGTGACCACGACGATGAGCGTGACATAGCCGGGCGTGTCCACGCCTTTCAACAGGGCGAATCCGACGATCCAGGCGGCATAGGCGAGGGCGACGGACATCAGCACCATGCCCAGGTACAACGCGGCGCGCAGTGGCTTGTTGTTGAACGAGAGCAGCCCGTCGAGTCCGTAGTTGAGAAGCTTCCCGAAGGTCCAGGCGGAGCTGCCCTGCTCGCGGACGGCATTCTCGTAACCGAAGGTCGTCGTCGGGAATCCGACCCAGGCGAACAGTCCCTTGGAGAACCGGTTGCACTCGGTGAGTTCGAGGACGGCGTCGACAGTACGCCGGGACAGCAGCCGGAAGTCGCCGACGCCGTCGACCAGTTCCACGTCCACCAGGCGATTGATCAGCCAGTAGTAGGCGCGGGCGCCGAGGGTGCGGGTGAGACGGTCGCCCTTGCGGGTGCGGCGGGCGATGACCTGGTCGTAGCCGTGGGCGTGCTCGTCCAGCATGCGGCCGATGAGCTCCGGCGGGTGCTGGAGGTCGGCGTCCATGATGACGACCGCGTCGCCGTCGGCGTGCTGGAGGCCGGCGAGCATGGCGGCCTCCTTGCCGAAGTTCCGGCTGAAGGAGAGGTAGCGGGTCCGCGGATCGGCGGCGGCCAGCTCCTCCAGAACCGGCAGCGTGCGGTCCACGCTGCCGTCATCGACGTAGACCAGCTGGAAATCACGCCCCAGCCGCGTCATCTGCTCCGTGACACGCGCATGGAAGCGTCCGAGGATCTCCTCCTCGTTGAAACAAGGCACCACCAGCGAGATCAGCACGGGATTTTCTCACCCTGTCGGTCAGTCAGATATATATGCTTTACATGGATAGTGAGCAACCATTACGTGAATTGAACTATGGAGGAAACAGTTAGACACTGTTCACTCGCCCTTGGCTGCCATATTCCTCCGTATGCCGACCTTCCGCCCCCGCACGGCCGCGGCCGGGCTCGCCGCACTGATCACCGCCGTCACCGTGCGGTACGTACACGCTGACCGCCCGCTGTCCGGCGGCCTCGGAGGCGTATCTGTGGACGCCCGACCTGTTCGGCTCGGCGCGGCTGGGCACGGGCCCGGAGGTCGGGCTCAAGGGGCGGCTCCCGGCCCGCCGCGCCCCGATGGGGCGCCTGGGAATGGCGGGCGGGAGCGCGCCGGTGGCGGTCACGCTCACCTCCGTACGCGAAGGGACCGTGCCGCACGAGGCGATCGGCTGCCTGGACCGGACCCGGCTGGCCTCGGCGGTCGCCGGCCTGAAGCGCACAGGTGCGACCGCCGCCCATGTCACCGCCGACGGCATACGGGCCGAACTGCCGTCCGGCAGCACCGGAACGGTCGTGATCGCCGCGCCCCGCATCGCCGGCTGGAGCTGCCAGGGGCGGCCCGCCGACAGCTATCTGGGGCTGGTCTCCACCCCGATCCCCGCCCACGACACCGCCGTCGACTGCTCGTTCCGGCCACCCGGCCTGCGGGCGGGTGCGACGGTGGGCGCGGGCGCGGTGCTCGCCCTCCTGGTGGCGGGAGTGTGGGGGACGCAGCGGCGACGCGACCCGGCCCGCAGTAGCTAGCCGGCCACGATCGCGACCGGGGCGTCCCAGGCGTTCCGGTCGATCGTGAGCGTGCCCCCGGTGTGCGTCACCTTCTTGTTGACGGCGTACTGGTGGCCGCGACGGTGCCCGGTGTACAGCGTCGAGGCGTACGGGAAGCCCGTGGTGGTGGAGTACACGTCGTCGTAGCGGGCGTATCAGAGAATCTCCGGCAGATCCGTGCAGTCCACGCTTCGCCGCCGCCCCGCACCCGATCACCCGGCCCTGCCCGGAACTCCTCCGCCCCCGCCCGCGCAGGGGTTCCCGCATCATGCGGGGCGGCAGCGGCTCTTACGGACGCTGGTTGGTCAGACGTCAAGCCGCTGTGGAGCGGTTGCCCGGGGGCGCTTCGTCAGGCTCGCGGCCGTCGTGCGGGGTGAACACGAAAGCCGAGCTATCGCCGTCGAGGTCGATGGTCAGCGACGCGTCCAGGGCCTTGGCGAGGCGAGTGAGCAGTTGCAGGGTCGGCAGGGAGTCGCCGCCCTCGATGTAAGAGATCTGCGGCTGAGTCATGCCTGCGCGCCGCGCCAGTTCGGTCTGCGACAGACCGAGTTCGATACGGCGGTCGTAGACGGCCTGGCCGAGTGCGAACGCATACCCGGCTTCCCGGTAGGCCGGGGACTCCTCGACCGACTCTCCCAGGAGCCTCCTGGTCCGGCGGGTCTTCCACTGGGAGTGGTTCACGGATTCTCCTCCTTGATCCGGTCGTAACTGTGCTCCGCAGGACCGTGGTCCGCCTCGCACGACTTCTGTGCCTGCTGCGCACGCTCGACCTCGGCCGTCTCGCGCTGCCTGGTCTTACGGAACACCGTCAGCAGCACGATGTGCCGGTCAGGAGCCAGCCAGTACGTGATGCGCACGGCATTGCCGTCCATGGTGAAACGCAGCTCGCGTACTTTGCCGCCGAGGTGGCGCGAGTACGGCTCCCCCAGAGTGGTCGGCTGGGCGGCGAGCATGTCGGCCGCCCGTTCGGCCTTGTCGTACTGGGCGTCCGAAAGGAGTTCCAGCCAACGCCGGACTTCCGGCTCCATCTCGATCTGCCAGGGGCCACTCACGGAAGCGATTATACAGAAATCTATATGAAACGCAGCGCTGCCCAGACCGCACGCCGCAGCGAGAAAGGCACCCGCTGGGGCGGACGCCCCCTCCCTGCGGCGGCGTGAACGACGCCGAGGGTGGGGGCCACCGGCTCAGTCACCGGATAGCGTGTCGGCTGGAGGACGGCCCGGACTGGCACGGCGCCGCGCCCTGTTCACATGCGCTGGAGGAACTGGTGACGGGCTGGCGGCGATTCGAACTCCTGCAGGGGGCTAAGTCCGAGTACCGGGAGATACGCCAGGAAAGGATCCGCTGCTTCCTCCGCTGGGGCGCGGTAGGCACCAGAGGCAAGGCGAGCACGTCGACGCTGGACGACGAACAGCACGCCAGCCGCCACGCTTCCCGCAAGATCAACGAATGGCTCCGGAAGGGCTTCGCCGAGGTTGATCGGCCGTTTGACGTGGCCGAACTCGACCAGCAGAAGCCCGTCCTCGACGTGATCAAGGCAAGCACCCGGTCGCATGCCCCCGTACCCGAGTATCTGCCGATCGATGGCTTTGACGAGACGTACCACCGCAGCCATGCCCCGGATCACCCGATGGGATTTCACGAGTACTTCGTGCTGCGTGACCAGGGACGCAGCGCCGTTCGCTTCACGGTGCGGGGACAGTGCCATGACCCCGCTGCCGTGTCGTCCTTCCTGGCCCTCCTCAGCGCTCAGCGTGACCTGCCCTTCGACGGGCGATCCCACCACAAGGTGCCTCTGTCAAAGCCGGTGGGACCCTTCAGTCACGCCTTGTTTTGCTCGCCGGCGCTCGGGCAAGCCTGCATCGCGTATCCAGCCATCGCGGCTCGCGTCGCGACAGCCTTCCCGATCTTCGACTGCGAGATCGGCGACGCGGATTCCGAGGTCCTCGTCGACGCGCGAATCCGCGGCCACGGTGCACTGCCCTACAGCGACTGGGGCCGTCAGCCAGAGCCGGTCGTCGACCTCAGGTTCGACGTCCAGCCGTCCAGCTACCGACGGACGCAGACCTTCAAGGTCTTCAGATCCGCGGACCTCAAGATGCTCATGGACGTGCTCCCGGCCGCGGCAGCGCAGAGTTGGCTTGAAGCCCGCTCTTTTCGAGGCGAGACCAGGCGTTTCACGCCCGAGACGGCCACACCGTTCGCCGAAGCCTCCTCCTTCCTCCACGGCTGAGCCTGCCCGCAGCCTCCTCCGCAAGCGCACACGACTCAGCTCCTGCAGGCCTCACCAAAGACAACGCCAGCCCGGTGAACGTATGCGGTCAGAGCAACTAGCCGGCCACGATCGCGACCGGGGCGTCCCAGGCGTTCCGGTCGATCGTGAGCGTGCCACCGGTGTGTGTCACCTTCTTGTTGACGGCGTACTGGTGACCGCGGCGGTGCCCGGTGTACAGCGTCGAGGCGTACGGGAAGCCCGTGGTGGTGGAGTACACGTCGTCGTAACGGGCGTACCAGAGGATCTCCGGCAGGTCCGTGCGGTTCGTGGCGTTGGCCACGACGGCGGCGCTGGAGTTGCTGAAGCCGTAGAAGCCGGACCAGTACCCCTTGGCCTTGACCGTCTTGTCGAACGACCGGATGTAGGTGAGCACCGTGTTCACACACGAGGTGTTCTTCGGGTCGAAGTACTCCATGTCGAGGTAGACGGGGCTGCCCGGCTTCATACCGAGCGCGGCCTCCTTCGCCACGGCGTCGTTGGCGTCGGTGACGGCCAGTGAGGCGGCGTTGGTGGCGGTCATCTTCTCGGGGTTGGCGCTCGTCTGGCACGGCGGCTGCGCACCGACGTACAGCGGGACCAGCTTCCACCCGGTGGCACTGACGGACTTCACCCAGGACGCGGTGAGGTTGGGCTGCGCGCAGCCGCGGTTCTTCCCGCCGACGTACACGGCGGCACCGTGGTAGACGGAGGAGCTGTACCAGCCCTTCATGGTGGTCAGCGACGGTGCGGTGCAGGTGTCGAAGACATGCCCGGTGTAGATCTTCGGCGCGGGCCTGGAGACAGTGGTGGCGGTGGCGGCCTCGGCGGCGAACGCGCCACCGGCAAGTACGGCGACGCCGGCGACGGCCAGGGAAATACGGCGACGCTTCTTGGATATGCGGTGAGAAGGCACAGAGACCTCGACAGTGCTCGGAAGAACGCTCGAATGAAGTGGGAGGCCGACGGGGCAGGCGAGTCGTCAGCCGCCCCGGCGGCAGATCACGGTCTCATGTCGCGGTCGGCGGTTCGCCGACGAATGAGGCATTCCGTACAGCCATTACAGAAATTTGGCGTGCTCATTGCCTTCACCACCTACGTCGGGGCTCGTCGGCCTTTTCCAGGCGAGCTCCAGACCTCGGCTCTGCCGGTTGTGCTCCGCGGCTGCCTGGTGCTCCGCCTTCCGGATCGTGCCGGATGGTGTGGGGTACGCGTCGGTACACGGCGCGAGTGGTCACTGGTGCCCCTCGAGGTGGCGTCGCATGTAGACGTTGCAATCGGTCACGGTCGTCATGTCGCCGACCAAGCGTGCCCGATCGCGTACGTTGGCGAATTCAGCACAGCCCGCGCAGCCCTCGACGGGGACCGGCTCCTGCTCCAAGCGCAGTGGTAGTTGAACGGGCGCAGACGAGTACCAGGGAACCCGGTTCCACGCCTCGGCAAGGATGCGCCGACGCAACCGTACGTCCGCAGTCCGCTCCCCGTAGGCCCGTCGATGGCGCTCCGTGCACACCGGCCACGGTTCAACTGCCGGCCAGAGCAGTGGCCCGCCAACCGAGCTGTCGTAGGGGCCCGGGGCACCTGGCCGGGGATGCAGCCGTGTCGTGGTGCGGCGGTAGACGGCGAGCTCCGGGAAGACACTCTCGATGTCCACCGGACGAGAGAGGGTGGTACGGGACATACGTCTCCTTGAACGGCCTGGGCACCGAAAGGAAGAACAGCACACTCCACGGGGATCCAAATCCACCTGAAAGACGGCCGATCCGGATCCCCTGACAGAAATTCACAGGCTCAGCTGCGGCCGATCAAGCTCAAAAAGATCAGGATTCTGCTTCGTCAATTCCGCCTCAAAGGCCGACCATCCATTCTTTTTCACGTAATCCGCCTCCGCATCATGGATGGGCACCAGCCACACAACGGAAACATGCGTTCCGTTCTCCAACGTGACGGAGAAGAAATCGTCATCGAAATAGACCGGCATGGCCGCATAGAGCGCGGTCATGGAACTACCCGGAGTCAACGGCATGGGCAGAGGTACAACCTCTCCGCGGAGTACCGCGCACCCCGACGTCGCGAGGCGCTCCGCCACCCACTCCAGCACCCCCGGAAAAGGCCCGTACTCATCTCCCGCGAGGGGGCGACCACAGCCGAGCAACTCCAGATGCTGGGGCTCACCGCCAGCAGGCGGGACCAGATGCGCCTCGTGCAAGGTGATGGTGGCGAAGGACTGCACACCCTGAAACACGCCGCCGGTGAAGTACCCCACCTGCGCAGCGCCTTCGGGGGCGCCGTCCCTGACCGACCACGCTCCGACAAGTTGACCCAAACGTGACTCGAGGTGGTCGATCAGAGTAGCCATGTTTTCCTCCGGCGCATCCCACTGGTGATTCCGTTGCCGAAATTGTCGGCACCATCCGGAAATCTTGCCCTGTCAATCGTATGGACGGGCATGACGGTGGCTTCACCCGCAGAGTCGACGGCGAATAGGGGTCCGCGGTTGTGCACTGGCGCCCATGGTTGTTGCCGTCACCACCGCCGTTGGAGGTCTGGACCTTTATTGCTACTTCAGGTGCTCGGTGAGGTCGTCCACGGTCCAGTCGGCCTGGCGAAGGAGGGAGCGCAGGGTGCCGGGCGCGAGAGAGCGGTGCAGGGGCACAATGACGGTGCGGTCGTCCTTGCGGTACTTTGCGTGGCTGCCACTGGTGGAGACGTGCCCGAATCCCGCGCGCTCCAGCGCTTTGGCAATCTCGGTGCCGGACAGACCGTTGGGGACCGCGGGGCTCACGCGACGCGGACCTCGACCGGTGCGGTGATCACATCGGTGACCTCGGGGGCGGGGGCGTCCTCGAAGTACAGCTCCAGGGCTTCGCGGAGGTTGGACAGGGCGTCCTCGATGGTCTCGCCCTGGCTGGCGACCTCGACCTGGAGGCAGCGGGCCACGTACCACTCGCCCTCATGAGTGATCGCGGCGGTCAGATGCAGTGCGTGCGTCATGGGCAAAGTCTGGCACGCGCCGGCCGGCCCGGCGGCGGCCTTCCAGCATTCCCGGCCAACTGGCGCCGGAGGCGTCGGCCGAGGCCGATGCCTGCGGCAGGCTGCGGGCCTGGGTCGGTGCCCGGGTCCGCGGGCCGCGCGACCCGCACCAGCGGTGGGGCGCGCCGCCGGACGACCGGCCGGTGACAGTGGTCCGGGAAGTGGTGCCGCCGCTGGGGACCGTGCGGGGACCGGGCCCGGCTCCGTCCTTCGGCCGGTCACCGTTCCGGAACCAGGAGGCGCTGCTCGGTTCGCGGGTCCACACGGTGCCGCGGACCGTCATCCGGGCGGTGGACGGCGCCCCCGTCGAAGACCGGGGCGCCTACAGCCACCGGGTGGGACGCGCTACATATCTGCTCAGCGCGCGCTGTCCAGCGGGCAGTGAGGCGTACGTGTGGACACCCGGAGTGTTCGGCTCGGCGCGGCTGGGCGGGGGCCGGGAGATCCTGCTCCGGGGCATGCTGCTGTCCCGGCGCGCGGCGAGGGAGCGAATCGGTCCGGTGGCGGGCGGGACGGTGGCGGGCGGGACGGTTCGGGTGGTGGTCACGGTCGGGGCGGGCGCGCTGGTCGTCATGGCGGGAACGGGGGCGGCGCGTGCTGCGCGGCTGCGGCGGCGCCCCCGGCTCGCGCCGGCCGGACCGGCTGAGCGGACCGGCTGAGCGGACCGGACAGGGCCGCTCAGCCGCCGCGGACCTGCAGCTGCCGGTCGAGCTGGCGGCGCAGCTCCACCGGCAGCGGATGGTGCGGCCCGTACATCCGCTCGGTGTCGTGGAGCAGTGCCTGAAGCTGTCCGCGCGCCGCCGCGTGGTCACCGACCGCGAGCAGCAGATACCCGATGCGCTGACGGATCTCGAAGGACCGTGCCGGGTTGTTGCCCGTCGCGTACTGGTTCTCGTAGTACGGCAGGACCGACCGGTACTCCGCGAGCGCGGCCGTCGGTTCGCCCAGCTGTTCCAGGCAGTGCGCCGCGTCGTAGCGGTACTGCAGCGTCTGCGTGTCGGCCGGTCCGGCCTCCACCGCGCGGTCGTCGGCGAGGCGCCGCAGTTCGGGCAGGGCGCGGCGGTACTGCCCGTCGTCCATCAGGGTCGCCGCGTACTGCTTGCGCAGGATGCGGACCACCGGCGAACCCTCGCCATGCTGCTCGGCGGCGGCCGGGAGAATGCCGCCGAGGATGTCCACGGCCTGGGTGATCCGGCCCTGCCCGAGCAGCTGCTTGACCTCGTCGACCGCGGCTGCGACATCGGGTTTCGGAGCCACCGGCGCGGGCTGCGCGGCGGGTGGGGTGGTGACGCGGTCGGGCCACGGTGCGTGCGGCCGCAGGAACGGGCGGGTCGGGTCGAGCGGGCCGGTCGGCAGCCCTGTGCCGCTCGACGGAAGGAGCGGGGTGAGGTGTTCGTACACCTCCTGGGCGCTCGCCGGGCGGTGCTGCGGATCCTTGGCGAGGAGCCGCAGCACGAGCGATTCGAGGGGTTCCGGGATCTCGGGCCGGATCTGCCGGACGGGGAGTGGCGGCTCGTAGAGGTGGCGGTGCAGCACCCCGAGGGCGGTGGAGCCGGCGAACGGCACATCTCCACTGAGCAGTTCGTGGAGGAGCACGCCGAGCGCGTACAGGTCGGTGTACGGACCGACGGCGCCTCCCATCGCCTGTTCGGGCGCCATGTAGGCGGGCGAACCGATCGGCGTACCGGTGTGGGTGAGGCGGGTGGTGTCGCTGTCCAGGACGGAGGCGACGCCCAGGTCGAGGACGGTGACCGTGCCGTCCGGACGCACCATCAGATTGCGGGGCTTGAGGTCGCGGTGGACGATCGGCACGGCGTGCACGGCGGAGAGCGCGGCGCAGAGCTGGGCGGCGACGGCGACGGACCACTGCCAGGGGTACGGGTCGTGCTCGGCGAGATGGTCGGCGAGGTCGGAGCCCTCGACGTACTGCATGACGAGGAACAGGTCGTCGCCGTCGCTGCCCGCGTCATGGACGGTGACCAGGCCCGGGTGGTCGACCTGGGCGGTGACCCGGCACTCGCGGACGAACCGGCGCCGCAGCTCGTCGACCGCTCCGCTGCCGGTGGGACCCGCGACCCGGTCGGGCCGGAGCAGTTTCACCGCGACCCGGCGGTCGAGGCGTTGGTCGTACGCCGTCCAGACCTGGCCCATGCCGCCCTGGCCGAGGATGGTCGCCAGCTCGTACCGTCCGGCGATGACGCGTCCGCTCATCGGTCCTCCTCATGACGGAGGAGGTCGCTCAGTTCGTCGAGCTCGGCACGGACCTGGTCGATGCGGTGGGGCGGGGTGGGCGCGGGCGCGTGCTGCACGGGCTGCGGGTGAGGCTGGGGCTGGGGCTGCGGCTGGGGCTGCGGCTGGGGCTGCGGCTGCGGCTGCGGCTGCGGCTGCGGCTGTGGCCGGTACTGAGGCGGCTGCGGTTGCGCGTACTGCTGAGGCCGAGGGGGCAGCGGCTGGTGCAGCGCGGTGGTCGTGTACCCGTACCCCGGCACCGGGGGCGGATACCCGCCGCCGAACTGCTGCTTCGTGGGCTGCGCGTAGTGGCGGACGTCCCCGTACAGGTAGTACGCGCAGGCGGCGACGATCGCCACGAGCAGCAGCGGTATGAAGAAGAAGTCGACGCCGTTGGGATCAGGATTGGTGTCGTCCCTGCCGATGATCGGCAGGAGCACGCAGACCAGCACGAAGCCGGCCCCGGTCAGCCACCAGTCGGACGCGCGGCGGCGCACGATCGCCAGCCGCAGCAACGGCGTCCACAGCAGCAGACCGACCGAGCCCACCGCGAGCACGGCGAACAGCACACGCATCGAGACGATCCAGGCCCGGCTGGGGACCCGGCGCTGCGGCGTCGGCGGATGACCCGGGGCGTACATGGCTGCTCCTGGTACGTGGTCGTGGAGGTCCCGCGCGCACGCGTACGTACCCGTGCGGGTATGCGAAGACGTGCGCGCGCAGATCTGGCAGATCTGAGCGTAAAGGGCGACACCGACAACGGCCCACGGGTTGTACGGAACCGTTGTGGTTCGGCTCACTCCGGCGTGACCGTACCGTCCGTCAGACCGTCGTACATCCCCTGGACGAGCTGTCCGCCGAGCCTGCCGGTCAGCCGGAGCGCGTCCTCGAACGCGGCCAGGGCACGGAACCGTTCCCCGTACCGCTGCTGCTCCGCCAGTGGGAGCCGCGGCACTTGGAGACGGCGGGCCTCGAGCCGGGTGGCGGTGGACGCATAGCTGCTGGCCTGACGGTTGTTGGCGGTGCCGCGCAGGAAACCGGCGAGGAACCACGGGTCGACGGCGGCCGGATCGGGGCGCAGCAGCTGAAGGTTGCGGCCGAGCGCGGCGCCCGCGGTCGCCTCGTCGATCACGCGGGCGACGGAGCCGCCGCCGAGTACGGGGACGACGACATCGCCCGGCTCGACCAGGACCGGTTCCTCGGGCGGTCCCTCGGAGCCGGCGGGGGCGGTGGGGAGTGTTCCTGAGGGGGCGGTGGAGCCGAGGACGTCGTGTTCCGTGAGCACGGGGACGGGGGCGGCCCCGCTGCCGGTGCCGGAACCTCCGGTACGGAGGTGAAGGGCGCCCGCGCGGGCGAGTTCGCCGACGGTGGTGAGCGGCCAGTGCGCCGGTCCTGAGACGTCCGCGGGCGGCGGGGTGAGGGTCGCGGTCAGTCGCAGCGTCTCGGTGAGCCGGTCCCGTACGCGGGTGAGTTCGCCCGGTCCGCCACCGGCCGCCGGGGACGGCAGATGGCGGGCGGGGGCCAGGTCCACGTCGTCGTCGAGGAGTTCGATGACGGGGACGACCCGGCTGACGCCCGGCCGGTGCTGCCCGGCCGCTTCGGCGGGGACGTCCGGCTCGGAACGGGTCCGCCCGTCGAACGGCTCCCAGGCATCCAGCACGGCACTGCGCACCGCCTGCCAGTCGAGCCGGTCGCGCCCGCCGGACGCGGGGACGGAGGATACGGGCGCCGTGGGCGGTTCGGCGGGCTCGGCGGTGTCCACGAGCAGCAGTTCGGGCGAGGGGCGGACACCGGCGCCGGGCTTGCGGAGCACCCAGAGGTGGAGCGGGATGCCGTACGGGGGAGCCGCGCCGGCCGGGAGGGCGACGACGGCACGCAGCGCGCCGCGGCGCAGCAGATCGGCGCGGATCCGCCGGCCGGAGCGGCGTGATGCCGCAGCCGGGGGCATCAGCAGGACGGCGGTGCCGCCCTCGCGCAGATGGGCCAGGGCGTGCTGGACCCAGGCGAGTTCGGACTCCGTGCGTGCGGGGAGGCCGTACTCCCAGCGCGGGTCGTAGGCGAGCTCGTCGTGTCCCCAGTTGCGTTCGTTGAACGGCGGGTGGCAGAGCACGGCGTCGACGGTGAGCTGCGGGAACGCGTCGGCGCGCAGCGTGTCGCCGGTCCGCACGGCGAGCGCGGTGGGGTTGCGGTCGGCGGTGTCGGAGTGCAGGGCGAGGCGGAGGGCGCTGAGCGCGGCGAGATCCGGGTCGGCGTCCTGGGCGTACAGGGCGGCCGGACCGCTGACAGCGCACAGCAGGGCGCCGGTGCCGGTGGCCGGATCGAGGACCGTGCGGGCGGGCCGGTCGCCGGTCCGCCCGAGCGCGGCCATCAGTTCGGCGAGACCGGGCGGGGTGAGGGTGAACTGACGTGGATTGGCGGCGAACTGACGGCCGAGGAGGAATTCGAAGGCCTGGCGGGCCCCTGTCCCGGCGGCGAGTTCGGCGGCCGCGCGCAGCAGGGGGACGGATGGGAGCAGTTCGTCGGCGGTGGGAGTGTGAACAGCCCGCTCGTATCCGGTTCCGCCGCCACCGTCGCTTCCTTCCGCGCCGCCGGTGGCAGGTCCGAAGCGTGCGGTGAGCAGGCTGTTCAGGGCGAGGTGGAGCACCTTGGCCATCCGCGCGTCCGACACGGCGGTGATCTCCAGCCAGGCGGTGGGCCTGTCCCGGACGAGAAGCAGGGCGCAGCCCGTGTGCACGAGGGCGGGGACGGCGCCGGCCGGGTGTCCGGCCAGCTGTTGCCAGACCCGTTCGCGGAGCGGGACTTCAGCCAGTTTCCCCTGGTCGCGGAGCCACTGTTCGACTTCGGGGAGAGCGAAGGACGGGCTGGTCTCGGTGCCGCCGACCGGCTTGGGGAAGTCTGCGTGGCGGCGGCGCCAGTTGCTGACGGCGGCGCGCCCCACCCCGGCGAGCCGGGCGATTCCGGCCGCGGTCACCTCTGTCGAGTTCTCCGGCACTGGCTGTCTCCCTGGTCCCGATGCGTCCTTACGGATCCGCGCTGCCTGCTGTGTCCGCGAGCATACCGACCCATTCGACCACCATCGATTCACGCTGTGTGCGAAGCCGTTTCCCGTGAACCATGTTGACTCGGTTCACAAGCTCTGCTGTTATTGACCTGTCGCTACATCAGGTGGCGCAACGAACCGCTCACCACTCATCCCTGCACTTGCCGGAGGGCACAGCCATGTCCCAGTTCACGCAGCCGCCGCAGTCCCCGCAGCCCCAGCAGCCGTACGCCCCGGCCCAGACGCCCGGCATCCGCCCGGCCCGCAACGGGCTCGGCATCTCCGCGCTGATCCTCGGCATCATCGGAGCCGTCTCGGGCCTGATCCCGTTCCTCTTCTGGCTGGCGGGCATCCTCGGCCTCATCGCCCTGATCCTCGGCCTGGTCGGCCGGGGCCGCGCCAAGCGCGGCGAGGCCACCAACAAGGGCATGGCCACGTTCGGCGCCGTCCTCGGCCTGATCGCGCTGATCCTCTCGGTGGTCGGCGCGGTGATCACCTTCAAGGCGGTGGGCGACGCGGTGAACGAACTCGACAAGGCGGTGTCGGACACCACGGCCTCCGCCCGGCCGCAGGCAGGCGGCACGGACACCGCCGAGGGCAAGGACAAGAAGAAGGACGCCGGGAAGGCACTGGAGGCCGGTGACTCGGCCGTGTACGACGACGACGTGACGGTCACGGTCGGCGACGCGACCTCGTACACCCCCGACGCGTACGCCGCCGGTCACACGAAGGGCAACAAGGCGTACCGAATCGCGGTCGTCATCGAGAACGCGGGCAAGGAGAAGTTCGACGCGGCGCTCGTGAACGTCGAGGCGCGGGCCGGCAAGGACGGCGTGGACGCCGAGCAGATCTTCGACGGCAAGGTCGGCGAGGGCTTCAGCGGCACGGTCCTGCCCGGCAAGAAGGTCACCGTCCAGTTCGCCTTCGACGCGCCGGTGGACGCCAAGAACCTGACGGTCGAGGTCAACCCCGGCTTCACGTACGACGCCACCCAGTGGGACCTCACGCTCTGACCCCTCCCCTCCCCTCCCCTCCCCTCCCCTCGCCCTTCCCTCCCCTCCCCTCCCCTCGCCCTTCCCTGTCCCAGGACGGAGCCCGCCCATGCGCCCCCCAGCCGGCATCGCCGCAACCGCTCTCCGTACCGCGACGGCGTCCCTCTGCGCGGTCACCGCCCTGGGACTCACGGCCTGCGGCACGGTGTTCGCCCGGCAGCGGGACCCCGCGCCGTTCGCCCGGCTCAGCGGCCCCGAGGTCGTCAACAAGGCCCTCGCGGCGACCCGGGCGGCCAAGGCGGTACGCATCACCGTCGGGACGAAGTCGCCGGACGGCGCCCCGGTCCAGGCGTACGTCGCCACCGACATCAGGGGGGAGTGCACGGTCACCCTGTCCATGGGCGCGGCAGGCACGATGGAGCTGGTCAGAACCGGCGGCACGGTCTACCTCCAGTCCGACGAGGCGATGCTGCGGGCCGCGGGCGCGGGCCGGTCCCGTACCACCGTGGACACCGAGGTCAAGAAACTGACGGGCCGCTGGGTGAAGGCACGCCCCTCCGACCGGTACACCGCGGAGGCCCTGAGCTACTGCGACCGGAAAGGGCTCCTCGACCGCCTGGCCGGGAACAGCGCCACCGCCCACAAGGGCCGGGCGACCACGGTCGGCTCCACGCCCGTGCTGTCCCTCACCGGCACGGCGGGCCAGGGGACATGGACGGCGGCGGTCGCCACGGAGGGCCGGCCCCACATCCTGAAGCTGGGCTTCAGCACCGGAACCCCGGTCACGGTCGAGTTCTCCGAGTTCGACAAACCGTTCACGGTGAAGAGACCGGCCGTCTGACACCTGAGGAACCCGCCCGCCCGGGCGGGTTCCCACTGTGTTCACACGCTGTGCCGCACCCACACATTGGGTTCCACGTACACCGCGTACCCGTGCGCCACCGAACAGTGCACCGGCACCAGCGCCCCCCGCACCTCCACCGGACCGTCCTCGTCGAACGGCAGCCCGGTCCAGGACCGCCACCGCGCGAGGGAGCCGGACACCATCATCGACACCGGCGCCACCGCCTCGATCACCCCGCCCGCCCGCACGTGGACGCGCAGCCACGGGTCGTACGGCAGCCCGTCCTCCGCCCGGGTCCGTCGGGCGTACTCCTCCATCGGAGCCGAGGCGTCCAGGTGCTTGGCGCTCGGCCGCACCGGAGCGACGAGCTCCCGGAACCCGAGCCTCCCGGCGTTCTCCCGCATCGCGGCGATCATCCGCCCCGAAATGCCCTTCCCCTGCCACCCCTTGGCGACGCAGATCTCGATCGCGCTGACCGTGTCCGGCGTGGACCCGCGCCGCAGGTCGGAGAACGCCCACAGCAGCACCTGGTCCCAGCCGCCCTCGGGCAGTTCTCCTCGGCCGGGGGCATTCAGCGCAAACGGCACACTGTAGGCCCGTGCGACGACCGTGCCGTCCGGGTCCGTCGCGACGAGCGCATACTCCGGGAACTCGACAGCCATCCGCGGGTAGTTCGCCCACCCGACGAGATCCTCCACGACGAACTCCGGCCAGGTTTCGGGCATCTCGCGCATGGGCCGGGCAAGCTCGGGGCGCGCGGCAAGCGTGGTGATGGTCAGCTCCATCCACCCCACGCTAGGTGTCGGTATTCCTGCCGGCCACCGAATTCTGCGGTGCGGCATGGAGGCGGCCGACCGGCCGACCTGCACCCGGCGCCCCGCCCTCCCGGCAGAGCGTCCGCCCGGGGGCCTCGTCCGCGACGGCTTCTCAGCCACCCGGCCCCGTCAGCCGCCGCACTGCGCCAGCATCGCTCGCTTGTCGGCCGTTGTCACCGGAAGGGCATACTTCAGCGACACCTGCGCGAACCGCACCGTGTACGAGCAGCGGACCGGCTTGTACGGCGGCAGCCAGGACGCCGGGCCCGAGTCCCGCTTGGCGTTGTTGGCCGGGCCGTCGACCGGGATGAGATTGAGGGGGTCATTGGCTATCTGCTGCCGCTTGCCCTCGGGCCAGCGGGAGGCGCCCATCTGCCAGTCGTACGACAGCGGCATGACATGGTCGATCTGGACCTTCGTCGCCTGCTGCTTGCGCCACTCGATGGTCGAGCCGGTGTACGGATCCTTGAGGGTCATCGAGACGACCACACAGTCCGAACCCGACCGGAACTCGACATCCTTGCCGTCCCTGGCCAGCAGGTCGTTGCGGGTGTCACAGCCGTTGCGGGACAGCGGGACACCGTCGACCGAGTCCTTCCAAGCGTAGCCGAACTCGTCTCGCGCGTAACCGGTCTTCGGTCCGCGCCCCTTGGTGCTCACCTTCTCGATGACCTTCCGGGCGGCGGCCCGGTCCGCCTCGGTGGTGAGGGGTGCGAGGCCCGGCTTCGTGCCGTCGGGGTTGTTCAGCGGGCTGGCGCCGAAGCCGCCCGCGGAACCGCCGCCCTGCCGCCCACTCCTGCTGCCCTCGGCGGTCACGCCCTCGGGGTCGCAGCCCGCCAGGGACAGCACGGTCGCCGCGCTCAGGGCGGGCAGCATCACTCGGTACGCGCGGGAAGATATCACTCGAAACCGTCCTGACGGGGAGAAAGCCGAACCCGGTGATCCTACGGACGTCTTCCCGCTGACGGACGTTCAAGGCCGCCACAGGAGCCGGATGCGGCCCGAATCACACCGGCCTGGATGATCGAAGACGCGGAGGCGTTCAGCGCGGAATCACCCAGCCCGGCCGCCAGGTCCCGGCGGCGTCGTGGCCGGCCGCTGTGGCGGCGAGGTGGGCGCGGAGTGTGGCCAGCGCCGGGTGGGGGTTGTCGCGGTGCCAGAGGAGCGAGTGTGGGTAGACGGGCGCCGGGTCGGTCACCGGGATGCGGCGCAGGTCGTGGCCGGCGGGCCAGACGAGGCGGGTCTGCTCGCCCATGAAGGTGGCCAGGGCCGGGGTGTCGGCGACGGTGTCGAGGAGCGCGTCGGAGCCGAAGTTGGGGCCGGTCGCCTCGATGGTGAGGCCGAACTCGGCGACGAGGTCGTCGTAGTAGGCGGCCCACTCGGTACCGGGGACGATGCCGGGCATCCAGATCCGGTGCCCGACGAGCTGGGTGAGGGGCACCGACCGGACGCCCGCCAGCGCGTGGGCGGGGCCGGTGAGGAGCTGGAGCGGCTCGTCGAGCACCCGGACAGACTCGATGTCCTCGGGAAGGGGCTGGCCGGGCGCGGCGACGGCGCGGAAGGACGCATCGATCGCACCGGACCTGATGGCGGCGACGGCCGTCTCGATCTCGAACAGCATCACCACGTCGAGGTCGATCTCGGGGTACGCGCGGTGGAAGCCGCGCATCAGGCCCGACTGCGCGCCGCGCGAAGCGATCACGTCGACGCGCAGCGGACGGCGGCCGGGGCGCACGGACGCGACCGCGCGCTCGGCGACGCGCAGCAGCTCATGCGCGTGGGGCAGGAACGCCTGCCCGTCGATGGTGAGCTCGGCACCGCGCGCGGTGCGGGTGAACAATCGCACGCCGAGGCTGCGCTCCAGCGCGGCGATGCGCTTGGAGACAGCCTGCTGGGTGATCGACAGGTCGGCGGCGGCTTTCTGGAACTGGCCCGCCTCCGCGACGGCGACGAAGGTACGTACTGCTTCGAGATCCACGCCGATCCACCTTAGTGAACAACGGATGGTTGTGAATAGCTGGCAGGGCAGTTGTTTGACCTGCTGTTGCGCTGCTCGCTTAGCTCTCATTGGTCAACGTCAGTTTGTTCGGGTGGGACGTCGAGGGGGCGTGCTGGGCATGATGGGCAGGAGACGGTTGGGGCGGCAGTTCGGCTGGCTGTGGGCGGCGTTTGCGGTGAGCGCTTATGGCTCCGGGCTGGGGTTCGGGGCTTTGCCGCTGATCGCCGTGCTGGTATTGCATGCCAGCTCCGCTGAGGTGTCCGCGCTGTCCGCGGTGGGGCCTGCGGTGGGCGCGCTGATCGCGGTGCCACTCGCGCCGTGGGTGGAGTTTCAGCGCAAGCGCCCGGTCTTGATCGCGATGGACCTGACCCGGTTTGCGGTCATGGCGACGATCCCGGTCGCCTATGCCTTCGGGTGGCTCAGTTTCGTGCAGCTGCTCGTGGTCTCGGCCGTGGTCGCCGCGGCCAAGATCGCGTTCAACGCGGCCAGCGGCGCCTACCTCAAGGCCCTCGTCCGGCCGGATGATCTGCTCGTGGCCAACGCGCGATTCGAGTCCACGAACTGGAGTTCCATCGCGGTCGGGCCACCGCTGGGCGGGGCGGCGATCGGCCTGTTCGGGCCGGTCACCACCGTGGTGGCCGACGCGCTCAGCTACCTGTTCTCTGCTCTGGGCATCACAGCGATTCGCGGCCGAGAAGAAGCGCCGCAACCAACCGACAAAAGCCCGGTCCGGGCGGGCGCACTGCTCGACGGCTGGCGACACATCATGCACCACCCCGGTCTGCGGGCGCTCTACCTCAACAACATGCTCGTCTCCGGTCTGATCATGGCCACCGAGCCGCTGCTGGCCGTGCTCCTCCTCCGCCAACTCGGGTTCCCGCCCTGGCAGTACGGCCTCGCCTTCGCCGCCCCCTGTCTCGGCGGACTCATCGGCTCCCGGCTGGCCCGCCGTGTCGTGGCCCACTACGGCCGGCACTGGGTCTTCCGGACCGTGGGTACCCTGCGCGCCATCTGGCTGATCGGCCTGGCCTTCGTCCGTCCCGGCGTCGTCGGCCTCGTCACCGTGATGGCCGTCGAGCTGGCGATCATCATCAACATGAGCCTGTACACCCCGGTGCTCGCCACCTACCGGCTCGAACACACCCCCAAGCATCTCGTCGTCCGCACCCTGTCGGCCTGGTCAATCGGCCAGCAGGCGTCCATCGCCATCTTGACCGCGCTGGGCGGGCTGCTCGCCGACGTCACCAGCCCACGCACCGCTCTCACGGTCGCGGGACTGCTCATCCTGACCACCCCGCTCCTGCTTCCCCGACGCGACCACACGCCGCAGCACGAGCCGGAACCGGCTACGTAGCCACTCATTACACACCGCGATTCGCCGCTGAAGCGCCCAGGCTGCAGCCGGTCCGCCGATGCGCGTCCGCGTCGACCAGGCACACCACCAACAAGGAGATCACTCGCGTGAGCACTGCCCCCGCCCTCGACCCCGCGCACACCGCTCTTCTCGTCATGGACTACCAGCCCGCGATCCTGGCCGCGCTGCCCGAAGGCGGGGACCGCGAGGCCCTGCTCGGCCGCATGGAAGGGGCCATCGCCGACGTTCGCGCCAACGGCGGCACCATCGCCTACGTACGCGTCGGCTTCACCGAGGCCGACTGGGACGCGATCCCGGCCAGCAACAAGTCCTTCGCCCCGCTGGCCCAACACCGCGTCATGCACCACGAGGACCCTGCCACTGCCATCCACGATCGCCTGACTCCCCAGGACGGCGACATCATCGTGCGCAAGATCCGCTACGGCGGCATGTCCACCACCGACCTCGACCAGCAACTGCGCGAGCGCGGCATCACCACTCTGGTCGTCTCCGGCATCAGTACCAGCGGCGCCGTCCTGTCCACCGTCATGGACGCGGCCGACCGCGACTACCAGCTCTATGTCCTGTCCGACGGCGTCGCCGACCCGGACGCCGAAGTCCACAACGTGCTGCTCCATCACGTTTTCCCCTCACGGGCCCACATCGTCGACACCGCCGAGCTGCACGCCCTGCTCCGGGCCGACTGACTCGAACCACGCGCCGATCCCACCCACGGCCGCCGCACCCACCTGGTGTGGCGGCTGCGCGCCGGTCGGCGCTCGACGCGGGTCTGGCATGAACCGGTCCAAATAGCGCACGCTCGTCAGCTGGACGCCGATCGAGGCCGCGCCATCTGACATGGATGTTCCTCAAACCCCGTGTTCCGGTCGCTCACCGGGCCATTGTTCAGGACCCCAGAATCGTCGTGAGGAACTCCCCGGTCCAGGCGAGGAGTTCACGGCCGACGACCGGCTTGCCGCCGATCTTGCCGGTGGTCGGGCGCGGGACCAGGATCTGGTGGAGAGCCGGCTTGATCACCGTCTTCGGGTAGAGGCGCTTCAGGCGCAGCTCCTGCGACTCGCGCAGTTCCACCGGGGCGAACCGGATGTTCGGTCCCTGGAGCACGATGTCGCCGACGCCGCAGGCACGGGCCAGCATGCGCAGGCCCGCGACCAGGAGGAGGTTCTCGACCGGCTCCGGGAGCTTGCCGTAGCGGTCGGTGAGTTCCTCGCGGACCGCCTTGATGTCGTCCTCCGTGGTGGCGGACGCGATCGCGCGGTACGCCTGGAGGCGCAGCCGCTCGCCGGGGGCGTAGTCGTGCGGAACGTGTGCGTCGACCGGGAGCTCGATCTTGACCTCCAGCGGCGGCTCCTCCTCGACGCCGCCTTCGAGCGAGGCCCGGTAGTCGGCGACGGCCTCGCCGACCATGCGTACGTACAGGTCGAAGCCGACGCCCGCGATATGGCCGGACTGTTCGCCGCCCAGGAGGTTTCCGGCGCCGCGGATCTCGAGGTCCTTCATCGCCACGTACATGCCCGCGCCCATCTCGGTGTGCTGGGCGATCGTGGCCAGGCGCTCGTGGGCCGTCTCGGTGAGCGGCTTCTCCGGCGGGTACAGGAAGTACGCGTAACCGCGCTCGCGGCCACGGCCGACGCGGCCGCGCAGCTGGTGGAGCTGGGAGAGGCCGAAGTTGTCGCCGCGCTCCACGATCAGCGTGTTGGCGTTGGAGATGTCGATGCCGGACTCGACGATCGTCGTGGAGACCAGGACGTCGAACTTCTTCTCCCAGAAGTCCACGACCACCTGTTCCAGTGCCTGTTCCGACATCTGGCCGTGGGCGGTCGCGATCCGCGCCTCGGGGACGATCTCGCGCAGGCGCGCGGCCGCTCGGTCGATGGACTCGACACGGTTGTGGATGTAGAACGCCTGCCCCTCACGCAGCAGTTCACGGCGGATGGCCGCGCCGATCTGCTTCTCCTCGTACGGGCCGACGAAGGTCAGGACCGGGTGGCGCTCCTCGGGTGGTGTGGTGATCGTCGACATCTCACGGATGCCGGTGACGGCCATCTCGAGCGTACGGGGGATCGGCGTCGCGGACATGGTGAGGACGTCGACGTTGGCCCGGAGCTTCTTCAGCTGCTCCTTGTGCTCGACGCCGAAGCGCTGCTCCTCGTCGACGATGACCAGGCCCAGGTCCTTGAACTTCGTCTCGGACGAGAACAGGCGGTGCGTGCCGATGACCAGATCGACGGAGCCCTCGCGCAGCCCCTCCAGAGTCGCCTTCGACTCGGTGTCGGACTGGAAGCGGCTCAGCGCCCTCACGTTGACCGGGAATTGGGAGTAGCGCTCGGTGAACGTGCCGTGGTGCTGCTGGACGAGGAGCGTGGTGGGGACGAGGACGGCGACCTGCTTGCCGTCCTGGACCGCCTTGAATGCGGCGCGCACCGCGATCTCCGTCTTGCCGTAGCCGACATCGCCGCAGATCAGCCGGTCCATCGGGACGGACTTCTCCATGTCCTCCTTGACCTCGGCGATCGTGGTGAGCTGGTCCGGCGTCTCCGCGTACGGGAAGGCGTCCTCCAGCTCGCGCTGCCACGGGGTGTCGGGGCCGAAGACATGGCCGGGCGCCGCCATCCGCGCCGAGTACAGCTTGATCAGGTCGGCGGCGATTTCCTTGACGGCCTTCTTGGCGCGCGCCTTGGTCTTCGTCCAGTCGGCGCCGCCGAGCCGGTGCAGGGTGGGCGCCTCGCCGCCGACGTACTTGGTGACCTGCTCCAGCTGGTCGGTCGGGATGTAGAGGCGGTCGCCGGGCTGGCCGCGCTTGGCGGGGGCGTACTCGACGAGGAGGTACTCGCGGGTGGCGCCCTGCACCGTGCGCTGCACCATCTCGATGTAGCGGCCGACGCCGTGCTGCTCGTGGACGATGTAGTCGCCCGTCTCCAGCGTCAGCGGGTCGATGGTCTTGCGGCGGCGGGCCGGCATCCGGCCCAGGTCCTTGGTCGCGGTGCGCTGACCGGTCAGGTCCGTCTCGGTGAGTACGGCGAGTTTCAGCGCCGGGTCGACGAAGCCGTAGTCGATCGCGCCGCACGACACATGGACGACGGACGGCGAGATCTCCGCCAGGTCCGGATCGAGGCGGGCCGGGATGCCTTCGCCGCCGAGCACCTCGACGGTACGGGTGGCGAGCCCCTGCCCCTCGGTGACGTACACCGTGCGCCAGCCGTCGGCGAGCCAGCCCTTGGTGTCGGCGAGCGCACGGGCGGTGTCGCCGCGGTACGACTCCGGGGCGTGCATCGTGAGCTTCAGGGTGTCTTCGTCGAGCTCGGCGTCGGCGGCGAACGGGGAGACGGACCACCACATCATGTCCAGCTCCCGGGCCCGGTCGCGGACGTCCGCGATGCCCCGCAAGGAGGCGGCGCCGACATCGATCGGCGCCTCGCCACCACCGGCGGTCGCCGCCCATGACGCCTGGAGGAACTCCTGGCTGGTGGCGACCAGGTCCGCAGCCCTGGTGCGGACCCGCTCCGGGTCGCAGACCAGCGCCATCGAGCCCTTCGGCAACACGTCGAGCAGCAGCTCCATGTCGTCGACGAGGACCGGGGCGAGGGACTCCATGCCCTCCACCGCGATCCCCTCGGCGATCTTGCCGAGCAGCTCGCCCAGCTCCGGGTGCTGTTCGGCGAGGGCGGCGGCCCGTTCGCGCACCTGGTCGGTGAGCAGGAGCTCGCGGCAGGGCGGCGCCCAGAGGCCGTGCTCGGCGATCTCCAGTGACCGCTGGTCGGCGATCTTGAAGTACCGGATCTCCTCGACGTCGTCGCCCCAGAACTCCACCCGGAGGGGGTGCTCCTCGGTCGGCGGAAAGACGTCCAGAATGCCACCGCGGACGGCGAACTCGCCGCGCTTCTCCACCAGTTCGACCCGGGAGTACGCGGCCGCCGCGAGCGCCTCCACGGTCTCGCCGAGATCGGCGCTCTGACCGATGCGCAGCGCCACGGGCTCCAGGTCCCCGAGCCCCTTGACCTGCGGCTGGAGCACGGAACGCACCGGCGCGACGATCACACTGACCGGCCCGGTCTCCGGGTCGTCGGCCCTCGGGTGCGCGAGGCGGCGCAATACGGCGAGGCGGCGGCCGACCGTGTCCGAACGCGGCGAGAGCCGCTCGTGCGGCAGGGTCTCCCAGGACGGGAACTCGGCGATGGTGTCCGGGGGCAGCAGCGTCCGCAGGGCGGCGGCCAGGTCCTCGGCCTCCCGCCCGGTCGCGGTCACGGCGAGCACGGTCCGCCCGGCCTCGCGGGCCAGTGCGGCCACGGCGAAGGGCCGGGCGGCCGCCGGGCCGACGAGGTCCACATGCATCCGGTGACCGTCGGTGGCGGCCTTCACCGCTTCGGCGAGCGCCGGGTCACGTACGACGACATCCAGCAGACCGTGCAGGCTCATGAAGGGCTTCCGTCCGGGTAACGAGGGAGATTCCGGCAGCCGGCTGCTGCCAGGGGGCAACGCGAAGGGCCCGACACGTATCACGGGCCGGGGGCTCCAGCGTACGACTCCCCTCCGACAGCCGCGCCCGCAATCCGGCTCGGGCGGCCGGATTGCGGCGCCGCCGGCACGTCCGCCTTCACCTGGGTGAACATTTTTTTCTCCCGGCAAGACAGCGCGCCGCCGCACCCGCAACGCACCCGACCCCGGGGTGCTTGGAACACCCCGGGGCCGGACGCGTCATCCTACGTGGACCAGCGCACTACTATTCGGTGGCGATCGCGTTCAGCACGTTCATCCGGCCCGCCCGGAACGCCGGGACCAGGGCCGCGAACAGGCCGACGAAGGCCGAGCCGACGAAGACCGTGAGGATCGTCGGCCACGGAATCTCCAGCACGCCGAGGCCTTCCAGGGCCAGCAGCTTCTGCGCGGCCGTGCCCCAGCCCATGCCCAGGCCGAGGCCGAGCAGGGCACCGAAGAGGGCGATGACCACCGACTCCAGGCGGATCATGCGGCGCAGCTGGCGGCGGGAGAGGCCGATGGCGCGCATCAGGCCGATCTCCCGGGTCCGCTCGACCACCGACAGGGCCAGGGTGTTCACCACACCGAGCACCGCGACGATGATCGCGAGCGCCAGCAGGCCGTAGACGATGTTCAGCAGCTGGCCGATCTGGTCCTTGAGGTCCTGCTTGAAGTCGGCCTGGTTCTGCACGGTGTACTGCGGGTAGGCGACGAGGGCGTCCTTGAGGGCGGCGTACGTCTCCTTCTCCTTGCCGTCCTGCGCCGTGGCGAACATGATCATGTTCTTCGGCATCTTGTCGGCGGGGACGTACTTCTCGGCGGTCGTGATGTTGGTGTACATCGCGCCCTTGTCGACGTTCGTGTCGTCCGATGTGATCGCGGCGACCTTCAGCTTCGCCGTCTCGCCGTCCTTGAACGCGACGGTGATCCGATCGCCGACCTTGATCTTGTGCCGGGTGGCGTACGCGTCGCCGACCGACATGGCGTCCTTGCCGTAGGCGTCGGCCAGGTTCCCGGAGACCGTCTCGCGGCGCAGGTCGTCCTGGTACGTCGGGTCCGCGGCGACGACACCCTCGTCCTCGACCGCGCCGTCGGGGGCGGTCAGCTTGGCACCGACCGACTTGTAGTCGGTGATGTGTTCGATACCCGGGACGGCCTCCAGGGCCTTCGCGGCCTGCGGCACGATCGGCTGGGGCGGGTTGCCGCTCGGCTGGACGATGAAGTCCGCGCCGACCGACTTGTCGAGCTCCTCGGTCGCCGAGGCGACCATCGACGAGCCGACGACGGAGAGGCAGGCGACCAGCGCGAGGCCGATCATCAGGGCCGCTCCGGTCGCTCCGGTACGCCGCGGGTTGCGCAGCGCGTTGCGCTCCGCCATCCGCCCGACCGGGCCGAACATCCGCAGCACCACCGTGCTGAGCACCCGGACCACGAAGCCGGCCAGCAGCGGGCCGATCACGATGAAGCCGATCAGGGTGAAGACCACACCGGCACCGAGGAAGAGCGATCCGTCGCTCGCCTTGTCGGCCTGCGCTGCGGTGTACAGGGCGGCCCCACCGGCGGCCGTGAGGACCAGACCGATCAGGGCCCGTACCCGGCCGGCGCGGCCGTCCGTCGGCGTGCCGGCGTCGCGCAGGGCGGCCATCGGGGAGATCTTCCCGGCCCGGCGGGCCGGGACGTACGCGGCGACGACGGTGACGATGACGCCGAGCGCCAGGCCGAGCACCGGAGTCGTCCAGGCGATTGTGAGGTCCTCGGTGGACAGGTTCATGCCCATGGAGTTCATGAGCTTCATCAGTCCGACCGCCACACCGATTCCGGCGCCGACGCCGAGGATGGAACCGACGACGCCGAGGAACAACGCCTCGATCAGGACCGACCGGTTGACCTGCTTGCGGCTGGAGCCGATGGCCCGCATCAGGCCGATCTCACGGGTGCGCTGGGCCACCAGCATCGAGAAGGTGTTGACGATGAGGAAGATACCGACGAGGAAGGCGATCCCGGCGAAGCCGAGCATCGCGTACTTCATCACGTCGAGGAAGGAGCCCATGGAGTCCTTGTTGGCGTCCGCGGCCTCCTGCTGGGTCTGGAGCTTGTACGCGGCGCTGTCACCGAGGGCGGTGGCGACGTTCTTCTTCAACTGCGTATCAGTGACACCGGGCTCGGCGGTGACGGAGATGTGGGTGAAGACATCGGGCTTGCCGAGCAGCTTGACCTGCGCGGTGGCGGTGTCGAGGTAGACGACGGCCGCGCCCGGGTTGGTGACCTTGAAGGAGGCGATACCGCTGATCCTCGCCCTGATGTCGCCGGTGACGGCGATGGTGCGCAGCTCGTCACCGATCTTCAGGTGGTGCTTGTCCGCGGTGTCGGCGTCGACCATGACCTCGGTCGGACCGCGCGGTGCGTGACCGGAGGTGATCTCCATGGAACGCAGGTCGTTCTGCGTCCAGTTGCCCGCGATCGTCGGGGCGCCGGACGAGGAGCCCATGTTCTTGTTGTGGCTGTCGACGACGGTGACGGACATGCTGGTGACCGCGCCCTCGGCGGTCTTCACCCCGTCCGCCTTCCCGGCCTGCTCGACGGCGGCGGCGGGTAGCGAAACGGGCTTGCCGTTCTCCGGCAGTTCGTCGGCGCCCTGCGCGGTCCTGGGGCTGACGGTGACGTCGGCGGAGGTGGCGGCGAAGAGCTTGTCGAACGTCGTGTTCATCGTGTCGGTGAAGACGAGCGTGCCGCACACGAACGCCACCGACAGCAGGACCGCGACGGCGGAGAGCGCCATCCTCCCCTTGTGCGCAAGGAAGTTGCGCACCGAGGTCTTCCAGATGGTCATGACGTCCGCCCGCGCGCGTCGAAGTCCTTCATGCGGTCGAGGACCTGGTCGGCCGTCGGGTTGTGCATCTCGTCGACGATGCGTCCGTCCGCGAGATACAGCACCCGGTCCGCGTAGGAGGCGGCCACCGGATCGTGGGTGACCATGACGATGGTCTGTCCCAGCTCGTCGACGGACTTGCGCAGGAAGCTCAGCACCTCGGCGCCGGCCCGCGAGTCCAGGTTCCCGGTGGGCTCGTCACCGAAGATGATCTCCGGCCGGGCGGCGAGCGCCCTGGCGACCGCGACGCGCTGCTGCTGGCCGCCGGAGAGCTCGGTGGGCCGGTGCTTCAGCCGCTCGGCGAGACCGACCGTCTCCACGACCTGGCGCAGCCAGCCGGCGTCGGGCTTGCGGCCCGCGATGTCCATCGGCAGCGTGATGTTCTCCAGCGCGTTGAGCGTCGGGAGCAGGTTGAACGCCTGGAAGATGAAGCCGATCCGGTCCCGGCGGAGTTGAGTGAGCTTCTTGTCCTTGAGCTGGGTGATCTCGGTTTCGTCGAGGTAGATCTCGCCCGAGCTCACGGTGTCCAGTCCGGCCAGGCAGTGCATCAGGGTCGACTTGCCGGAACCGGACGGGCCCATGATCGCGGTGAACTGCCCGCGGGCGATGTCCACATCGACATGGTCGAGCG
This sequence comes from Streptomyces sp. NBC_00873, assembly GCF_045207415.1. Taxonomy (NCBI): domain Bacteria; kingdom Bacillati; phylum Actinomycetota; class Actinomycetes; order Kitasatosporales; family Streptomycetaceae; genus Streptomyces; species Streptomyces sp. NBC_00873. Next base: position 5,590,477 of record NZ_CP108803.1, on the reverse strand, counting down.
CGACGACCCGGGTCTCCCCGGCGCCGTACGCCTTGACGACCTGCCGCGCCCGCGCAGCGACGGCCGTACGCCCTCCAGTGCCCCCGTGCCTGGGAATGGTTACAGCCGTTGTCACGGTGATTCTCCTAAGTCGGTGAAGACGTCCTCGGTCAGGACGTCGCGTCGAGATGGGCGCCGCCCCCTGAACGGACGGCGCTGTGTACGTACTCAAGTCTCGTGTCCGGACGTGGTCCGGCGCGCTGGTGCCCAGCGCAGTCTTGAGGTGGGGTTTTCCCCACCCCGCCCCCTGCGGTCACCCGCATTCGCGCTGTAGGAACACGTTAAGGAACGGGCCCCCGGCCCCACGTCCTCCGCCGGGAGGAACCGCCCCTGGGCAGAAGTAAGGAGCTACCCCTAGGGGTCTCAGCCCCCGGGTGGAGCCGGATCTCAGGGGCTCCACCGTTCCTGGGCAGTGAGCAGGAGTGAGTCCCGGCTCACCGGTACGCCCCGAACGGTCTTGGGCGCACTGGTCCTCCGCTTTCGCGTCCCGGTCGGCGACGCATATCCCGTATGCGGTCCGTCCCGGGCGGGCGGAATCCCTACGACCTGGCCATATGGGTGTGGCCAGAGGCGACGGGGAGGCCCCGAACCATCTCGCTGGTGACACGGGGCCCCGACTGCTGACGCCACACCCGGCGTCCCAGATCGCACCGAGAACGCTACGCACACCCCGCCGGGCATACCCGCAGCTCGTCACACCGCTCACCCCATCGTGTCCACGTTCGCCAAAACGATGTGCTTGCCCAGCAGTTGTGAACCCCCGGGTGGCCGCCGACCGGTCCCGGGGCCCTGCCCGGCAGCGGGTGAGACAGTGTCACCGAAAGATAGGTGCATGGGGAAGGGATCTTTATGAGCGGCTCGGACGGCGACACCGAAGCGAAATCGGGGTCCGGAGTGGACCCCGTCCCCTCCCCGTCCGCGCCCCGGGGCCGCGGCCCCGTCGTGGCCGCGCTGATGCTCTGCATGACGCTGGCGGCCGTCGACGGCACCATCGTCTCCACCGCCGTCCCGCAGATCGTCGGCGATCTCGGCGGCTTCGCCGTCTTCTCCTGGCTCTTCTCCGGCTATCTGCTGGCCGTCACCGTCACTCTGCCGGTCTACGGGAAGCTCTCCGACACGTTCGGCCGCAAACCGGTCCTGATCGTCGGCATCATCTTCTTCCTGGTCGGCTCGGTCCTCTGCGCCGCCGCCTGGAACATGGCCGCGCTCATCGCCTTCCGGGTCGTCCAGGGACTCGGCGGCGGGGCGCTGCAGGGCACGGTGCAGACGGTCGCCGCCGACCTCTATCCGCTCAAGGAACGCCCCCGGATCCAGGCCAAGTTGTCCACCGTCTGGGCCACGTCCGCCGTCGCCGGACCGGTGATCGGCGGGCTGCTCGCCGGGTACGCCGACTGGCGATGGATCTTCCTGATCAATCTGCCGGTCGGGGCGCTCGCGCTCTGGCTGGTCGTGCGCCACCTCCACGAGCCGTCCCGCGCCCGCGGAGCCGGTGCGCCCCGGCCACGGATCGACTGGGCGGGCGCCCTCGCCGTCTTCGCGACCGGCGCGCTGCTGCTGACCGCGCTCGTCCAGGGCGGGGTCGCCTGGCCCTGGCTCTCCGCGCCGTCGCTCGGCCTGCTGGCCGCGAGCGCGGTCCTCGCCGTGCTGACCGTCGTCATCGAGCGGCGCGCCGCCGACCCGATCATCCCGGGCTGGGTGTGGCGTCGGCGGACCATCGCCTCGGTCAATCTGGCCCTGGGCGCGATGGGGCTGCTGATGGTCGCCCCGACGGTCTTCCTGCCGACGTACGCCCAGTCGGTGCTCGGCCTCGGCCCGATCGCCGCCGGTTTCGTGCTCTCCGTGATGACGCTGAGCTGGCCGGTGTCGGCGGCCCTCTCCAACCGGGTCTACAACCGCATCGGCTTCCGCCGCACGGCGATCATCGGCATGGGCTGCGCCCTGTTGATCCTGCTCTCGTTCCCGCTGCTGCCGTACCCCGGCGAGCCCTGGCAGCCGGCCCTGATCATGCTGCTGCTGGGCGCGGCGCTGGGGCTGTTCCAACTGCCGTTGATCGTCGGGGTCCAGTCGACGGTCGGCTGGTCCGAACGCGGTACGACGACGGCTTCCGTACTGTTCTGCCGCCAGGTCGGCCAGAGTCTGGGCGCCGCGCTCTTCGGCGCCGTCGCCAACGGGGTCCTCGCCTCTCGGCTCGCCGACGCGCCCGTCCCCGGGCTGCCGGGCGACCTGGACGCGATCTCGCAGGCACTGGACGCCCCGGGCGCGCTCTCCGCCGCCGCGACGGACTATCTGCGGCGGGCCGTCGACGCCGCTGTCGACCAGGTGTACGTCGGGGCCGCGGTGGCCGCGACGGTGGCGCTGCTGGTGCTGGTCTTCGTGACGCCGCGCCGCTTCCCGATCCTCACCGAGGACGCCGGAGCCGGCTCCGCAACCAGCCCTGGAAGCAACACCGAAGCACCACAGAATTAGACCGACCGGCAATTGGGGGTGCGTGCCCCGGCCCCGTGACGCCGCCCCCCAATTGCCGGTCGGTCTTAGCCAACTTCTTTTTCACGTAGGGCAGTTCAGGCCAACCACTCCCCCATCGCCCTACCGGCGAGTAGTGTTCCCGCTCCCAGCAGCGCTCACGCGCTCTCCCTTGCAGTCCGCCCCGGGACCCGAGCCATGCAAGGAGCAGCACCCAGATGTCGTACGAGCCCCCGCACGTCGAACCGTCGCGCCGACCCCCGTACGACCCCGATCTCCTTCTCCCCTGGCAGAGTTCACCGCCCGCGCCCCCACCCCGCCGTCCGACGCCGGTACGCACGCCCATGCCCGCTCCCGGACGGCACAGCGATCTGCGCCGGCTGCGCACCGCGTACCGGGCGCTGCGGCGGGTCGCGACCCTGACCGCGCTCGGCTACTTCACGCTCTTCCTGGTGCTGTCCGGCTTCGCGCCCGGGCTGATGTCCCGTCCGGTCGCCGGCGGACTCAACGTCGGCCTGGCGCTCGGTCTGTGCCAGCTCCCGGTGACCCTGCTCGCGATCGCCCTGTACGAGCGGACCGCACGGCGCACGGTCGACCCGCTCGCCGCCGCACTCCGTAGAACAGGAGCGGCCCGATGAACGGGATCGACGAGTCGGCGCAGGCGATGTCCCTCGTGGCGTTCATCGCGGTCGCCTCCGTCACTCTGCTGTTCTGTGTGATGACCGGCCCCGACCACGACGACCTCGCCGAGTTCTACACCGGCTACCACTCGCTCTCCCCCGTCCGCAACGGCCTCGCCATCGCGGGGGACTACCTCTCCGCGGCGACCGTCTTCGGCGCCAGCGGACTCGTCGCCCTCACCGGCTACGACGGGCTCGTGGTGGGCCTGAGCACCTCGCTCTCACTCGTCCTTCTGATGTTCCTGCTCGCCGAACCGCTGCGCAACGCCGGCCGGTTCACCATGGGCGACGTGTTCGCCCGCCGCGCCCCCGGCCGCGCGATCCGGATCACCACCTGCGGCGTCACCCTCGCCGCCCTGCTGCCACTGATGGTCGTTCAGCTCGCCGGCAGCGGCGATCTGATGGCCTTCATCCTGGGATTCGACAGTTCCGGCTTCCGTACCGGTTCGATCATCGCGCTCGGGATCATGATGATCAGTTACGCGGCGATCGGCGGGATGAAGGGGACCGCCCTGATCCAGATCGTCAAGACGGTCTTTCTCGTCGTCGCCTGTCTCACCATCTCCGCACTGGTCATGAACCACTTCGACTGGTCCGTCGCCGCGCTGCTCGCGTCCGCCCAGCGGGGCAGCGGTGCCGGGGCCGCCTATCTTCAGTCGGGGCTCCAGTTCGGCGGCAGCGGCCTCGACATGGTCAGCTCCGAACTGACCCTGGTGCTCGGCGCCGCCGCACTGCCGCACGTCACCATGCGGATGACGGGCGCCCGCAGCGCGCGGGCCGTCCGCCGCTCGATGTCCTGGGCGGTCTCCGTGGTCGTCGGGATCTCACTGCTGCTCACCGTGATCGGTTTCGGTGCGGCCGCGCTGGTCGGCCACGACCTCATCGTCGCCGCCGGGGCACAGGGCAACGGTTCGGTGCTCCAGGTCAGCGGTGTGGTCGCGGGCAGCGGGAAGATCGGTGCACTGGTGCTCACGGCGATGACGACGGCGATCTTCCTGACCCTGCTCGCCTCGGTCGCCGGAATGATCCTGGCCTGTGCGAACTCGCTGGCCCACGACCTGTTCGTCCACGGGATGCGTGACGGGAGCAGGCAGCAGGTCGCGGACCGGACCGAGATGGGCGCCGCGCAGGCCGCGGCGGTCGGCGTCGGGCTGCTCGCCATCGTCCTCGCCGTGGCGGCCCGGCACTGGAACCTCCAGGCGCTGGTGACGCTCTCCTTCTGCGTCGGAGCGTCGGCGCTCGCCCCGGCGCTCGTCTACAGCATGTTCTGGCGTCGCTTCACCCGAACCGGACTGCTCTGCACCCTCATCGGCGGCACCGTCGCCGTGCTGGTGCTGATCACCGGCACCAATCTGGTCTCGGGGTCGCCCGGGTCGGTCTTCCCCGGGCACGACTTCAACTGGTTCCCGTTCACCACGACCGGCCTCGTCTCGATCCCGGCCGGATTCCTGGCGGGCTGGCTGGGCACGGTGCTGCCCCGGCGGACCTCCGCCGAGGCGCGCCGACGGTACGAGGTGGAGGAGCCGTGGATCCTCGCGGGCGCGCCGCCGGCGACGGGGCGCCGCTGACCAACGCCGCGGCCGCCACGGCGCCACATCCTGACGCTCCTTCAGCAGGTCGTCGGTTGTCACATGGAGTGCTGTCGCGAGGGTGTCCAGGTTGTTCGTCACACAACGATCTTGGACGCCCTCGTTCTCACCTCCGCACATGCCCCCTGGGGATCATCTACGGCGTCACGCGGGGTTCGCCCACTCCTTGCGAAGCATCCCGAAGAGCACGCGGTCGTAGCGTTCCCCCTCCACCAGTACCGCCGACCGGCGGCGGCCTTCTTCACGGAAGCCCAGCCTGGTGAAGGCGCGCACGGCGCGCTCGTTGCCGCTCCAGGTGTCCAGCTCCAGGCGACTCAGGCAGTACGCGCCGAACAGGTGGCCGACGAGCAGCCGCAGCGCGTCACTGCCATGGCCGCAACCCCAGAACTCCCGCTCGCCGATGGTGACTCCCAGCGTGGCCACTCCGGCGTACGGGTCCAGGTCCCGGTAGTCGGCCATACCTATCACCCTTCCGCCTGCCAGATCCTCGACCGTGAACACGGCCGACTCCCTCGGGCTCAGACGCAGCATGGTGTCGAAGCCGAGCCCGATCGCCTCCGCCGTGACCGGGCCGAAACACGGGTCACCGGCCGCGGCCCAGCGCACCACCTCCGGGTCGTTGCGCCACCGAAGATGATGCTCCGCGTCTTCGGAGTCCAGCGCACGCAGCCTTACCAACTTCCCTTCGAACATTGCGCAACCTTAATCGATCGCAGCAATCACTCAAGGCTGGCAGCGAATGCGCGGATGCCCTCGGCATACCTACGTCACTCGCTGCCGCGGCCGCAGTGAACCCCTTGGAATTGATCACCTAGGGATGCGAAGTGCTACGAAGCCATGAATCGACTGGTAACCCCAGTTATCAGCAACTCATTTCCGCACAGCATCAGTTGGTGAAGCGTGACACTCCACCCACACGGTCTTCCCGACGGGAGCGCGAGGAACCGAGCCCCACCGGCTGGCAAGGGCCGACGAGGAACAGCCCATGCCGCCGTGCCGAGTCCCACCAGGCCACCGTGTCCGGACCGGCCGGGGCCCGGTCGGGAGCGGTGCTTCGGTGTCACCGGGGGCTCGTCTCCGAGGGGCCGGTGAGTCACGGACCTCCCCAAAGGACTTGGGGAAAGAACCACCTACCCTCCCTCCCCTCCCAACTCGTCACCCGCACGGGTGACTTGGTTGCATATGCGGGGCGGGGCCGGTTACGTTCGCCGCGACAACCTCACAGATGAAGACGGCCCCCGGCCGGGACGGCAATCCCGATCGAGGGCCTGACCAACCAGGAAGTAGTCCCTTCCCGATGGCTGATTCGCAGTCTAACGCGCGCCCGCGCGCCGAAGCCGGAGCTCCGACCTCCGGCGTGATCCATGTACGCACGCGCCTCACCGCCCACTTCACCGTGATCGCCAACGCCCTTGCGCAGCGCCCCGGAAGCGCGGTCACGGTCGGCGTCGCCGCGTACATCCTCTCATTGCCGGACGGCGCCCGCGTGAGCGTCGCCGCACTGTGTGCGCACTTCACCGAGGGCGAGATCCTGATCTCGCGGGCGCTCCGGGAGCTGGAGGGCGCCGGCTATCTGGAACGCCGCCGCGTGCGCGGGGCCAACGGCCTGATCCACACCCGGACATACTTCTACGACGTGCCCGGCCAGGGAGACCGGCCCACCCCGCCGCCACGTCCCCGAAAGCCTTCGACGGCGGAGGAGATGCCCGCGCCGTCCGTGGCGGGCACGCCCGCCACGGACGCCGAAGCCGGATCCGCGTCCACGGGCGACGCCCAAGCCGCCCCCGCAACCGCCCCTGGGGATGGGTCTGCCCCTGAGTCCGGGGCAAGCACCGCCGCCGCTGCCGCGTCCAGCGCTCCTGAGAGCGTCGAGGCCGGATGCGGAACTGCCGCCCCGGACAGTGCCGTTGCCCCTCCCCCGCTCTCTCTCGACGATGCCGATCCGCAAGCCGTCGTCATCCTCGCCTCGCTGCGTATCGTCAACCCGAGGCTGATCCTGTCCCGGCGCGAAGTGGCCGAACTCGCCCCTGCCGTCACCGAGTGGCTCGCACGGGGCGTGGGCGCCGAGGAGATCACCCGGGCGCTCACCCTTGATCTCCCCGACCCGCTCCGGGCCCGCCCGTCCCGCATCCTGGCCTACCGGCTCGGAGAACAGCCCATCGCCGTACCCGCCACGTCCCATCCGGCCACACCGCCGGACCGGCCGAATGCCCTGCCCTGGCAGACCTGTGAGGGCGGCTGCGAGCGCGCCTTCCGCGCCGCCCGGCCCGGCAGTTGCCGCGAGTGCCGCGACTGCGACGGCTCACCCGACATTGACGAGAGCACGAGAGCCGAGTCCATCGGCACCATGCGCGCGGCACTGCGCGGCGCGAAGGACAGGCAGGCCGCCTGAACCGCCTCCGGAGGCATGCGGATCAGTTCGCCGCAGGTGCCACACGCCCGGTGAGCGCCGCGAGCGAGTTCCGTACGTGCGCCATGTGCGCCTGCACCTCCTCGCGGCCCTCCTCGTGCTCCCGCAGGATCCGCTCGGTCTCCCGGACCACCCGCTCCTCGCGCACCCTGGCCGCCGCGATCAGCTCGGCGGCCTGCGCCTCGGCGTCCTCCTGGCCGTGCCGCGCCGTCTCCTCGGTCTCCGCCAGGGTCCGGCGCGCCTCGGCCAGCCGGGCCTCCGCCCGGTCGATCAGCTCGTCGTGCCGCGCGGCCTGGGCCGCTTCGGCATCCGCCAGTTCATGTTCGGCGGTCTTCCACCGCTCGGTGTGCTCGTGCTCCTGATTGGCCAGCACGCTCGCGGTACGGCTGCGGGTCTCCGCCATCGCGGCCTCCGCCTGGTCGCGCGCCTCTTCGGCTTCCTTGCGGGCGGCGGCGAGCGTGGAGTCGGCGCTCCGCTGCGCGGCGGCCACCGTCTCGTCGGCGTGGGCCGCGGCTGCCGACCGGAGGGCGTCGGAGTCCGCGCGGGCGGAGTCGCGGAACGTGCGTGCCGTCGCGTCCGCCGCGTCCCGCAGCGCCTGCCCCTCCTCCTGCGCAGTGCTGCGTACGGTCTGCGCCTCCGCGTCGGCGAGCGCCAGGATCTCCTGGGCCCGCTCGCCGAGCGAGGCGTACGTCTGCGGGGCGAGCGTGGCGACGACCTCGGTCAGCCGCGCCGACTCGGCCTCCAGCTCCTGCGCCAGCGCGGTCAGCCGGGACACTCTCTCCCACGCCGCGTCCCGCTCCGCCGACAGATCGGCCGCTCTTCCGTCCACCTGCTCCGGGCGGTAGCCACGTCCTCGCACCACGACGAAGCCGTACGCGGACACCGGTGCAGCACTCATCCTTGAAGCCTCTCTCCGACTCTCCGACCACCAAGCAATACGTCAAGGATGCGGCAATTGACAGAGAAGTCCGAATCCATTCGGTGGTTTCCCGGAGGGAAGCGACAGGTGTCACATACAACAGAGCGCCCGGATCCCCTGGCGGGGTCCGGGCGCCTCGTGCTCGGCGGGTCGGGTCGGATCAGATCAGGCCGTCCCACATCTGCTCCAGCAGCACCGACCACCAGCTCTCCGGCGACGCGAGCGCCGCCGGGTCCAGTGCCACCAGCTGCGCCTGGAAGTCGACCGTCCAGCGGCCCGCCTGCTCCGGGTTGAGGCCGAAGCGGAGCCGCCACATCCGGCCGAGGAGCGCCATCGAGCGCGTGAACTCCGGCAGGCCGGTGTTCACGAACTGCGGCACCGGCTGCCCGCCGGGACCCGCCTCCACCGGCACGGCCACGATGTTCGCCGTGCCGTACTGGACACAGATCGCCCGTCCGAAGTCGGACCCCATGACGAGGTACGACCCCGCGTCGGTGGCCGGCTGAACCTGCCGCTGCACGGCCAGTTCGGCCAGTGTCGGCACCACCGGGTGACCGGGCTGCGCCCAGAAGAACGGCCCGAAGTCGGCGGGCAGCCCCGCCCACACCAGGGTCCGCGCCACGATCTCGGGCACGCCCTGGCGGGACACCGCGCGCTGGTCGAAACGGAGCACGCCCTGCGGCCCGAAGGCATGCAGCAGCTCCTCCGCGATGGCCTCGGGCGGGATCGGTACCGCGGGGGGCATCTGCGGCAGCGGGGCCCGCACCGGCGCCGGGCGCGCCGGACCGTCCGCGACCTGGTGCAGCTCGCCCTGGTGGGTGAGCAGATGCTGCATGCCCTGCTGGCGGCTGGCGTGATCGGTGCCGTACGGGGCGACGCTGGTGATCCGCACCTGCGGCCAGGTCTCCCGGATCATCCGCGCGCAGTAGCCACCTGGCAGCTCGCAGGACTCCAGCTCGGTGTGGAGCTCGATGACCTGCTGCGGCGGCACGTTCATGGCCCGCAGCTCGTGCAGCATCTGCCACTCGGGGTGCGGGGTGCCGGGCGCCGAGCGGCGGATCAGCTGCTGCTCGCTGCCGTCGGGCGCACGGAAGCGCAGCACGGCCTGGTAGCCGGGGCCGACGGTCGGCTGCCCCGTCGGCGCCTGCGGGTAGCCGTACGCCGGGGGCGGCGGGGTGTGCGGATTCGGCGGCACGGGACCGGGGGCGCCCCCCGGCGGCATGCCGGGGGCCCCGGGCGGACCGGGGGGGCCGACCTGGGCAGGTCCCGCGAGCATCGTGGCGGCATGGTGCGCGCCGCCACCGGGCGGCGGCGGAGTCGACCCGGGAGGTCCGGGCGGGGCGGGGGGCTGCGGGACACCGGGGGCACCGGGCGGGCCGGGGGGCCTGGGCGCGCTCGGGCCACCCATGCCCGGGTCGGCGAACATCGTCGCTGCCTGATGCACTCCGCCACCGGGCGGGGGCGGGGTGGATCCGGGAGGTCCGGGCGGACCGGGAGGCTGCGGGACACCGGGGGCACCGGGCGGGCCAGGGGGCCTGGGCGCGCTCGGGCCACCCATGCCCGGGTCGGCGAGCATGGTCGCCGCGTGGTCGAAGCCGCCACCGGGCGGCGGCGTCGACCCAGGAGGTCCGGGAGGTCCGGGAGGTGCGGGAGGTCCGGGCTGTCCAGGAGGTCCGGGAGGTGTGTGCTGTCCAGGAGGCCCGGGGGGCTGAGGTGCACCGGGCGGGCCGACCTGCGAGACGAGCTGCGTCGGCAGATACCCGCCCGCCGGGGCGCCGGGCACGCCCGGACCCGAGGGCGGCGGCACGGGCGCACCCGGCCTGGCGCCCGGCGTGCCGGGTGGGCCGGGCGGCGGCGGAGTGGTCGACCCGCCACCGCGCGCACCGCGCGGCGGCATCGTGGCCTTACTGGTGGCGGCGTCGGCTATGTCACCACTCCCGGGAGCCCCGGGGGCACCCGGCACGGGGGCGCCGGGACCGGGCGCACCCGAACCCTGTGGGTTCAGGCCGGGGACGATCGCCGTCCGGGGCAGCCGGCTGCCGCCCGACATCAGCGCGGTCGGCGCTTCCGCGGAGACCACCGGCGGCGGGGTGTCGTCGTCATCGGCCCCCGAGAGCGGCGGCGCGAACACGGTGGCCGGCAGCGCGACCGCCCGGTCGTCGGAGTCCGCGTTGGTGTCGGTCCCGGCCCACGGGGTGGCCCCGGTGGGCACGCTCGGCGAGGAGGCCGGAACGCCGTCGGGGGCAGTGGGCTCGTGCTCGTCCTGCGCGCCTGCGCCCTGCCACGACGGCCCGCCGGACGGCGTCCCGGAAGGGGCCGGCTGCCCAGGAACAGAAGGAGAGGAGAGAGCGGCAGGTACAGAAGAAGGGGAAGGCGCGGGGGGAGGGTTCCCGTCGCGCTCCGCCCGCCGGTCCGGGATCCCGAGCTTGTCCGCCGCTTCCTGGAGCCACTCCGGCGGACTCAGCAGGAATGACGTCTGGTTCAGGTCGACGCGCTCCGGCGCCGCCGCCGGGGGCGGGACCGCGGCGACCGCGCCGTACTCCTCCTCGTACCGCCGGATCACCTCGCCTACCGGCAGTCCGGGCCAGAGCGTCACCTCGCCGCTGTCGCGGGCGATCACCAGCCGCTGCCGGCCGCCGTCCGAGACGGGGCCGTCCGCGCGGTCCTCGGCCCACACCACGAAGCCCAGCTCGAACTCGCGGACCCGCACCTCGCGGTGCTGGTACGCGGGCACGTCTCCGTTGACCCACTCGTCCGCGCGCTCCTGCGCCTGCGCAAAGGTCACCATTGCGCTCACCCCTCCACCGGGACGGCCCGCGCGAAGCCGCCGTCCACCATCAGGTTCGCCACGGTCTCCAGCTCCGGCGGGTTGCCCGCCAGTCGCTGCAGGAAGGCGTCGAAGTCCGCACCGCAGGGCAGCAGCAGCCGGTCCACGCGCTCCTGCACGCTCCAGCCGTCCTGGTCCCGGGCATCGTCGTACGCGCAGAACCAGACCGAGCCGACGCCGTTGCCCCGGACCTTCACCGCGAGGATGCCGCCCTGCACGAAGCCGACGCCCAGGTAGTCCTTGGTGAGGTGGTCACGCAGACACTTGTTGACGTACACCAGGTCGTTCACCGCAGCCTCTTCGCGCACCGTGAAGAACGGCTGATCGACCAGGAGACCGAGCTCCGCGTCGAGCGCCGCACCGACCGGGGCCGAGCCGCCGGCCGCCTTCAGGAACGAGCGGTACGCGCCCGGCAGCCGGTAGCCGAGGTCCTCCTCGACGCCCTGGATCTGCTGCTCGCTGACCGCGACCGCGCCCTTCGGGAGCCGGAAGTGCGCGGGCCGGGTCTCCTGCAGCGGACGCGTGCCCCGCTTGTTCTGGTCGACCGGGGTGGTCGCGAGACCACCGTGGTGCCGGAGCAGTGCCTTGACCTCGACCGGGACGAGCTCCATCCGCCGGCCGCCCGGCACGTGGTGCCAGGTCCAGCCGTGCGGGGTGGCGACCGCCGGAATCGTGTCCCACAGTTCGTGGCCGCTCGCCGCCAGCGCCGCGTTGGCCGAGACGTAGTCGGTGAGCCGCAGCTCATCGACGCCGAAGCCCTGTGGGGGCTCGGCGATCTCGGCGGCGGCGCGCGCGTACGGCGCGAAGACCGGGCAGCCGTTCTCGTCCACGCGCACACCTCTGGGGTGGCGGGACGCCCGGACCGGGTCCGGGAAGTGCACGACCTGCCCGGCGTAGGCCGCGTTCGGTGGCGCGGCTTGCTGCCCGAGCCGACCTGTCGTCATGGCGGTTGCCCCCTGCTGCGTCTGTCTGGTGAGGACCGACCTGCCCACGGGGGCGGTCCAGGCACAGCCTATGCGGTGGCGCTACAGGGGGTCTCGCCCCTCCGCTTCTCTTCCGCCTTCCCCTCCGTTCGGTCACGAACCGTCACAACTGAGTGACGGACGAGCGTCGGTCGGGCCACTGTCCGCGACACGCAGACACGTTTCACCGACCCAGCTTCCCCACCGACTGGCACATTTGGCAGGCTGTCACCGCAACTCGGGGGCGCGCACATCGTGCAGCTGCCGCTGCGGGGCACGGGAGGGACATACGCACCATGCACACGGCACAATCAGTCACATCCGGGGATCCGCGCCTCAACTGGAGCAGCACCGGGACGAGCAGCACACCTCGTCTCCAGCACCGCCGCGACGGCATCCTGCCGGCCGTGGCCGCAGCGCTGTCCGTTCGCGGTGAGACGCTGACCTGCACGGCGGGCAAGGGCGACCAGCCGCCCGTACTGCACCCGTTGGTCCAGGACTTCCTCGACACGCTCACCAGCGGGCAGCGCGAACGCTTCACCGGCCGCTGCCCCGAGGCGATCCTGCTCTCGCGGCAGCTCACCGCCGCGGAGACCGGCCGGTCCAAGCGGGCCCAGCGCAAGCCGCTGACCAGCGGGGAGGCGCGGCGCGCACTGAAGCACTCGCGGCTGACCGCGCGTCGGATCCGCGAGGACGGCGACCCGATGCACGGCAGTTACGCGCCACCGTGCCGCTCCTGTACGGCGATGCTCGCCCATTTCGGCGTCCGTCCCGTCGACCTCACCACCACCAGCGCGGTGACCGCCGCCGAGAAGGGCTGATCGCGCGCCGATGCACGACCGAACCGACCTTCCCCAGCAGAGCGGCCGCGCGACGCATGCGGACCGCGCCTCCGCCACCCGCTTTCCCGTCGCCGTCGACGCCGCCCTGCGGACCGCGGGCTGGCAGCCGGGACGCTGGGACATCCGGCAGGCGGAGGAGTGGGCGGACGCGCTGCGCGCCCACACATCGCCGGCCGGACATCAGCACGCAGTGTTCCCGGCGGCGGTGGAGGCGTGGGCGGAGTTCGGCGGCCTGCGCATCGCCGCGCCCGCGCCGGGCCGGCAGATCGCACCGGCGTCGGTGCGGATCGATCCACTGAGCGGACTGCACCTGGCCCGCACCCTCGGTGACCTCGGGCGGGCGCTGCAGACCGAGGTCAGCCCGCTGGGCGAGGAGGGGGACGGGCAGGCGGTCCTCGCGATCGACGCCGAGGGGCGGGTGTACAGCATCGACCACACCGGGGACTGGTTCCTGGGCGCGGACATCGACCAGGCCCTGGCGACGCTGGTCGGCGGGTTCCAGCCGGAGCGTCTGACTTCGGGCTGAGCGGGTTCCGGGGCGGGGGCGGTGAGGCGGGCCGGGGCGTCCGGGGAACGCTCTGTCCTCAATCGCCGGACAGGCTCGAAAAGCCGGCCTGCACGGCCCGCAACCCTCGCAGGGTGAGCGCCGCGTCCTCATCGCCGGACGGGGTGAGACCGCAGGCGGGTTACGCGGCCCCGCGGGCCGCCGGGAGTACCGCCGACACCCGGAAGCCCCCCGCGTCCGTCGGGCCCGAGACGAATACGCCGCCCAGGCCCAGCACCCGCTCCCGCATCCCCACCAGGCCGTTGCCGCCGCTCGGCAGCCCCGCGTCCGTCGCGGCGCCGTCCGACGGGCCGTTCTCCACCTGCATCGCGACTTCCGAGCCCCGGTGCGCCAGCCGCACCCACGTCTTCGCGCCCGCCGCGTGCTTGTGGACGTTCGTCAGGGCCTCCTGCACCACCCGGTACGCCGTCTGTTCCACCTCGGGGGGGTATGCGCACGCCTCGCCGTCCACCGAGAGCTCCACCGTCATCCCGGCCGCGCGTGACTGCCCGACCAGCGTCTCCACCTCGTGCAGCCGCGGCCCGTCCTCCGTGGCGGCGGCGGCCGCAGCGGCCGCCGCCTCGCCCACCGCGGTCAGCGGAACCTTCGCGCCCCGGGTCACCGCCGGATCCCCCGTCCGCAGCACGCCGAGCATCTCCCGCAGTTCGGTCAGGGCCTGCCGGCCCATGTCGCCGACCAGCGCCGCGTTCCGTACCGCCTTCGCCGGGTCCTTCGGAGCGACGGCCTGCAGGGCGGCCGCATGCACCACCATCAGGCTGACGCGGTGCGCGACCACGTCGTGCATCTCGCGCGCGATCCGGGTCCGCTCCTCCGTGCGCGCCCACTCCGCCCGTTCCTCGGCCCGGTCGGCGAGCAGCGACAGTTCCCGTTCCAGTGAGTCCGCCCGCTCCCGCAGGCTCTCCATCAGCCGGCGCCGCGCCCCTATGTAGAGGCCGAACAGCACGGGCGGAGCCGTGAGACCCAGCGACATGAAGAGGGACGTCAGCGGTACGTACCATTGGCCCTGCCCGAAGTCCCCGGACTGCACGGAGACGCTCTGCCGCAGCCGTACGTACGTGACGATGAACGTCCCGACCAGCGACATTCCCATCAGCACCGCGGTGATCCGGCGCGGCACGTCGGACGCGGCCAGCGTGTAGAGGCCGACCAGGCCCATCAGGAAGCCCATCTCGGCAGGCGTCGTCGCCATCGCGACCAGCACCACGGCGATCGGCCAGCGCCGCCGCACCACCAGGACGGCCCCGGCGAGCAGGCCGAACACCACCCCGACGGGCACCGGCAGCCCGGTGTCCCCCGCGAACGCCACACCTTCCAGTGCGCATTCCAGCGCCGACAGGAGCGCCAGCCCCACGTCCAGGGCGACACTGCGCCGCCGTTCCCACCACCAATAGCCGCGAGTAGTTGTTCCTGCGCCTTCCCGGTATGCCCCCGTTGCGGTCATGGCATCCAGCCTACGGGCGGGCGCAGCTCATTTTCGGGCTACGCGGATCACAGCGCGCCTCGCCGGGGCGCGCTGAACCGTCGCGTCGAAGGCCGGTGGTACGGCATAGTGTTGTCAGCCCGGTCGACGGCCTGACGATCTGTCCAGTCGATCGGCTTCGCTGTCCCCTGTGGTGTAACGGCAGCACAGTGGCTTTTGGTGCCATTTGTCCGGGTTCGAATCCTGGCAGGGGAGCATGCACGGGCGGGCCCCGACCATGACGGTCGGGGCCCGCGTCCGTTTCGGCCAGTAGCTCCCCCGGTATCCTGCGGATGTCCACCATCCGAAGCCGAAGGGCACATCCGTGTGCGCCGGACCTCCTCAGGCCCAGGCGCCGCTCGATCAGGGGAGGCCCCAATGGCAGCCGTCATCGTCCTCGCAGCGGGTGAGGGCACCCGCATGAAGTCGAAGACCCCGAAGGTTCTGCACGAGATCTCCGGGCGCTCACTCGTCGGGCATGTCGTCACCGCCGCACGCGAGCTGAACCCCGAGCACCTCGTCGTGGTCGTCGGCCATGCGAGCGAGCAGGTCACCGCACACCTCGCCACCGTCGACAGCCAGGTGCGGACCGCCTACCAGGCCGTCCAGGGCGGGACCGGCCACGCCGTGCGCACCGCGCTCGAAGAACTCGGCGGCACCGTCGAGGGCACGGTGATCGTCGTCTGCGGCGACACCCCGCTGCTCTCCGGCGCGACGCTCACCGCGCTCGCCGCCGTCCACACCGCCGACGCGAACGCCGTCACCGTGCTGACCGCCGAGGTCCCGGACGCCACCGGCTACGGCAGGATCGTCCGCGACGCCGCGAGCGGCGCGGTCACCGAGATCGTCGAGCACAAGGACGCCACCGACGCGCAGCGCGCCATCCGCGAGATCAATTCCGGGGTCTTCGCGTTCGACGGACGGCTGCTCACGGACGCCCTCGGCAAGGTCCGCGCCAACAACAGCCAGGGCGAGGAGTACCTCACCGACGTGCTGTCCATCCTGCGTGAGGCCGGGCACCGCGTCGGCGCCTCCGTCACTGCCGACCACCGCGAGATCCTCGGGATCAACAACCGCGTCCAGCTCGCCCAGGCCCGCACCCTGCTGAACGAGCGGCTGCTGGAGCGGGCGATGCTCGCCGGCGTGACCGTCGTGGACCCGGCGACGACGCTGATCGACGCCACGGTGACGTTCGAGCAGGACGCGGTCGTGCATCCCGGCACCCAGTTGCTCGGGACCACCCACCTCGCCGAGGACGCCGAGGTCGGCCCGAACAGCCGGCTGACGGACACCACCGTCCACGCGGGCGCCCGCGTGGACAACACGGTCGCGGTCGGGGCGGAGATCGGCCCGGGCGCGACGGTCGGCCCGTACGCGTATCTGCGCCCCGGCACCACGCTCGGCCCGAAGGCCAAGGCCGGTACGTACGTGGAGATGAAGAACGCCACGATCGGCGAGGGCACGAAGGTGCCGCACCTGAGCTATGTCGGCGACGCGACCATCGGCGACCACACCAACATCGGCGCCGCCAGCGTCTTCGTGAACTACGACGGGGTGTCGAAGCACCACACGACGATCGGGTCACACTGCCGCACCGGGTCGGACAATATGTTTGTGGCACCTGTCACGGTCGGGGACGGCGTGTACACCGCCGCCGGCTCGGTCATCACCAAGGACGTGCCGCCCGGTTCACTGGCCGTCGCCCGTGGCCAGCAAAGGAATATCGCGGGCTGGGTGGCCCGTAAGCGTCCGGGCAGCGCCGCCGCACAGGCGGCTCGGGCCGCCGCGGCGGAGACCGACAGCGAAAGCTGACCGGAAACGGGTGCGCCGCGCACGGCGTACCGTGATAGATGCTCACCCCATTTCGGCTGGCTCGTTGCACATCGGGACATGCGTGCGGCGCCAGGAACACGTCTGAGGAGACTGTGCTGTGACCGGGATCAAGACGACCGGCGAGAAGAAACTGATGCTCTTCTCCGGCCGCGCCCACCCCGAGCTGGCCGAGGAGGTTGCGCACCAACTGGGTGTCGGCCTCGTGCCGACGAAGGCCTTCGATTTCGCCAACGGTGAGATCTACGTCCGCTTCCAGGAGTCCGCACGCGGCGCCGACTGCTTCCTGATCCAGAGCCACACGGCTCCGATCAACAAGTGGATCATGGAGCAGCTGATCATGCTGGACGCGCTGAAGCGCGCGTCGGCCCGCTCCATCACGGTGATCGTGCCGTTCTACGGCTACGCCCGCCAGGACAAGAAGCACCGTGGCCGCGAGCCGATCTCGGCCCGCCTGGTCGCCGACCTGATGAAGACCGCGGGTGCCGACCGCATCCTCACGGTGGACCTGCACACCGACCAGATCCAGGGCTTCTTCGACGGCCCGGTCGACCACCTCTTCGCGCTGCCGATCCTCGCCGACTACGTCGGCGCCAAGGTCGACCGCTCGAAGCTGACGATCGTCTCCCCGGACGCCGGCCGCGTGCGCGTCGCCGACCGCTGGTGCGACCGCCTCGACGCCCCGCTGGCGATCGTCCACAAGCGCCGTGACAAGGACGTCGCCAACCAGGTGACCGTCCACGAGGTCGTCGGCAACGTCAAGGGCCGGGTCTGCGTCCTGGTCGACGACATGATCGACACCGGTGGCACCATCTGCGCCGCCGCCGACGCCCTGTTCGCGCACGGCGCCGAGGACGTCATAGTGACGGCGACGCACGGGGTGCTCTCCGGCCCGGCCGCGGACCGGCTGAAGAACTCCAAGGTCAGTGAGTTCGTCCTCACGGACACCCTGCCGACCCCGGGTGAGCTGGAGCTCGACAAGATCACGGTGCTCTCGATCGCGCCGATGATCGCGCGCGCGGTGCGCGAGGTCTTCGAGGACGGCTCGGTCACGAGCCTCTTCGAGGAGCAGTAGAAACACCTGACCCAGAAGATCCACTTTGGGTGCGGCCTCCCCGCCGGGTAGACTCAGCGAGTTGCTCGGCGAGGGAGGCCGTACTCATGGGTACGGCGGTCCGTTATCGACGCGCTCTTCGTAGCAGGCCTGTCGTGGGCCGGGTGACCATCCAGTTTTCGTCACCCCACGAGGAGTGCAGTCATGGCCGAGATCAAGCTCGCCGCCCAGCCCCGTACCGAGTTCGGCAAGGGCGCCGCCCGCCGCGCCCGTCGTGACAACCAGGTCCCCGCGGTCGTCTACGGCCACGGTGCCGAGCCGGTCCACGTCACCCTGCCGGCCCACGAGCTGCTCCTTGCGCTCCGCACCGCCAACGTCCTGATCGGCCTGGAGCTCGAGGGCAAGGACGCGCTGGTCATCCCGAAGGCCGTGCAGCGCAACCCGCTCAAGGGCGACATCGAGCACGTCGACCTGCTGACCGTCAAGCGCGGCGAGAAGGTCAACGTCGAGATCGCCGTGCAGGTCGAGGGCGAGCTGGCCCCGGGCGGCAACCTCCTCGAGTACGTGCAGAACACCCTGCTCGTCGAGGCCGAGGCCACCCACATCCCCGAGTCCGTCACGGTCTCCATCGCGGGCCTCGACGCCGGTGACTCGATCCTCGCCAAGGACATCCCGCTGCCCGCCGGCTCCGTGCTGGCCGGCGACGAGGACGCCGTCGTGCTGCAGGTCGTCTCCGCGCAGGCCGAGGAGCCGACCGCCGAGGCCGAGGCCGAGGGCGCCGAGGCCTGAGCCTCGCCCTCCCCGCTTCACCTGCTTCACTGACGGGGCGGTGGTTCCTTCCCCAGGGACCCGCCGCCCCGTCCGCCTGTATCCGGGCCATCCGGAACCATCCGTACGCGAAGGAGACCGAGCGCAGATGTCCGACGCCACCGACCCCTGGCTCATCGTGGGCCTCGGCAACCCCGGCCCCGAGCACGCGGCGCAGCGGCACAACGTCGGCTTCATGGTCGCCGACCTCCTCGCCGAGCGGATCGGCGGGAAGTTCAAGCGGGCCCAGAAGGCGCAGGCGCAGGTCGTCGAGGGCCGCATGGGCCCGCCCGGACCGGCCAACCGCCGCGTGATCCTGGCCAAGCCGATGTCGTACATGAACCTCTCCGGCGGCCCCGTCACGGCGCTCCGCGACTTCTACAAGGTGCCGACCGATCACATCGTGGCGATCCACGACGAGCTGGACATCGGCTACGGGACGCTCCGGCTGAAGCTGGGCGGCGGCGACAACGGGCACAACGGGCTCAAGTCGATGACCAAGTCGATGGGGTCCGACTACCACCGGATCCGGTTCGGGATCGGCCGCCCGCCGGGCCGGATGCAGGTCGCCGACTTCGTACTGAAGGACTTCTCGTCCACCGAGCGCAAGGAGCTCGGCTATCTCGTGGACCGGGCGGCGGACTCGGTGGAGTGCCTGCTCGCGGAGGGTCTTGAGCGCGCGCAGAGCGCGTACAACTCATGAGATAGCAGGGCGATCCCGGACCATTTCCGACCAGGGTCCGACGTGAAGTTGACCGAAAGCGTTCGCCTGCCCAAGGATCGCTCCCCATGAAGCGGAGCACCTCCCACCGCGCACTGCTCTACGGCCGCAGCGCCGCCCTGGGCTGCGTCGTCCTGCTGCTGCTCGTCGCAGGCGTCCTGTCGTCCTGGTCCTCGGCGCAGCACATCGTCCTCGCCAAGGGCCGCGAGCACGGCACGATGACCGTCACCGGCTGCGGCGCCGACGTCTGCACGGGGCCGTTCGCCCCCGCCGAGCACGCCACCGCGCGCTCGCGTGTGACGATCGAGCGGTCCGTCGCGGTGAAGAAGGGCGGCAGGTTCCCGGTCGTCGTGAAGCCCGGCACCGACGAGGTCGTACGCACCGGGATGCCGGGCTTCCTGCATTCCTGGGTGCCGCTCGGCGGCGCACTGCTGCTCGCCGCCCTGATCATCGGCGGCGGGCTGCGGCTCACCCGGACCGCATGGGGAACCGGGATCGCGGGCGCGGTCCTGCTGGTGGCGACGTTCATCGCGCTTTGAGCCGCGCCCCCAGCCGCCCCCTGAGCGACTCCCGGGCCGCGCTCCGAGCCCTTCCCCGGGGACGCCCCGAGGCGCGGACTCCCGTACCGGAGCCGCGCGTTCGCCCGATCGTTACCCGGAACGATTGGGGCAGAACCCTGCACAGGGGGCGGATGCGCACACATCAAATTTGACGGGCTGAAGCAACCACAAGAAGCTTGGCCGACCCCCCACGGCATCCCTCATCTCCTACGTTGGACTGCCCATGCGCATACTCATTCCCGCCGGCACTCTGGTCACCGCGGTGACCGCCTCGCTGCTGCTGGCACCTTCCGCCTTCGCGACGCCCAAGGGCGACAACGGGACGGTGAAGATCCACGACGCCAAGACCGGCGAGGAGCTTCGCAGGAACGAACCGAAGGTCTGCTCCTTCTACCTCGACGCGTTCGGCTTCGACGCCGCCCAGAAGGTCCAGTGGCACATCGAGGCCTGGGCCAACAACGACCTGGACAAGGGCGAGACGGTCAAGACGGGCGCCTTCGCGCTCGACGGTTCCGGCCACGGCCGTACCACCGACATGACCCTGCCCGACGGCCAGTACAAGCTGTTCTGGAACTTCGAGGGCGAGAACGGCAAGGCCAAGCACAAGGTCTTCAAGACCGACTGCGAGCCGGGCAAGCCCGGCGAAGAACCCACGAAGCCCGGCGAAGAACCCACGAAGCCCGGCGAAGAGCCCGCGAAGCCCGGCGAAGAGCCCTCAGCCACGCCGTCCACCGGCCCGTCCGCTCCCGGCGGCGAGCAGCCCTCCGGCACCCCGTCGCCCTCGGAAAGCACCCTGGCCGGTGCCCCGTCCACCCGGGGCGGCGCGTCCGGCAACCTCGCCGAGACCGGAAGCAGTGCCCCGGTCGGCACGATGGCGGCGGTCGCCGCGGCGCTCGCCGCGGCCGGCGGCTTCCTGGTGATGCGCCGCCGCAAGGCCCAGCAGCACTGACGTCCGCGCAGCGGAGTGCCCCCACCGGATGCGTCCGGTGGGGGCACTGTCGTGCTGCGGGCGAGAGGGTCAGCCGGTGTTGCGCAGACCCGCGGCGACACCGTTCACCGTGAGCAGCAGGGCCCGGGCGAGCAGCGGGTCGGCCTCCTCGCCGAGCTCGGCGGCACGGCGCTGGCGGGCCAGCAGCGAGACCTGGAGGTACGAAATCGGGTCCAGGTAGGCGTCCCGGATGGCGAACGTCTGCTGGAGCACCGGGCTGGTGCCGAGCAGCTCGGTCCCGCCGGTGACCTTCAGGACTTCCTTCACCGTGAGCGCATGCTCGGCCTCGATGTCGGCGAAGACGTGCTTCAGCTCGTCGGGGACGAGCGTGTCGACATAGTGGCGGGCGATCCGCAGGTCGGTCTTGGCGAGCGTCATCTCCACGTTCGAGATGAAGTTCCGGAAGAAGTGCCAGTGCTCGTGCATCTCGTCCAGAACGGTGCCCGGACCGGCCTCGCGCAGCGCCTTGAGCCCCGAGCCGACGCCGTACCAGCCGGGCACGATCTGCCGCGACTGGGTCCAGCCGAAGACCCACGGGATGGCCCGCAGGCCGTCGAGACCGGCGCCGGAGTCCGGGCGCCGCGACGGACGGGAACCCAGGTGCAGCTCGGCGAGCTGGTCGACCGGGGTGGACGCGAAGAAGTACGCGGGCAGGTCCGGGTCCTCGACCAGCTTGCGGTAGGCGTTGTGCGCGGCGTCGGAGACGGTGTCCATCGCCGCGTCCCAGCGGGCCAGGGCCTCGTCGGACTGGCGGGGCGCGGTGTGCAGCGCGGATGCCTGGAGGGTGGCCGCGACGGTCAGCTCCAGGTTCTCCCGGGCGAGCGCCGGGATGAGGTACTTGTCGGAGATGACCTCGCCCTGCTCGGTCACCTTGATCTCGCCCTCCAGCGTGCCCCACGGCTGCGCGAGGATCGCGTCGTGCGAGGGGCCGCCACCACGGCCGACGGTGCCGCCGCGGCCGTGGAAGAGCCGCAGCCGTACGCCGTAGCGGTGCGCGACGTCACGCAGTCGGCGCTGCGCCCGATGGATCTCCCACTGCGAGGTGGTGATGCCGCCGAACTTGGAGGAGTCGGAGTAGCCGAGCATGACCTCCTGCACGTCTCCGCGCAGGGAGACGAGACGGCGGTACGACGGATCGGCGAGCATCTCGTCGAGAATGACGTCGGCGGCGCGCAGCTCGTCGGTGGTCTCCAGGAGCGGCACGATGCCGATCTTGGCCCAGCCGCCGTGCAGATCGAGCAGCCCGGCCTCACGGGCCAGGACGGCGGCCGCGAAGACGTCGTCGGCGCCCTGGCACATCGAGATGATGTAGGACTCGATGACCTCAGGGCCGAACCGCTCGAAGGCTTCCTTGATGGTGTGGAAGACGCCGAGGGTCTTCTCGCCCGCGGCGTCCAGCGGGGCCGGGGTCGGGGCGAGCGGGCGGCGCGAGCGGAGCTCCTTGGCGAGCAGCTTCTGCCGGTAGTCGCGCGGCATGTCGGCGTACCGCCAGGACTCCTCGCCGAGCCGGTCGAAGAGCTGGCCGAGGGCGTGGTGGTGGGCGTCCGCGTGCTCACGTACGTCCATGGTGGCGAGCTGCAGACCGAACGCGGAGAGCGTGCGGATCGTGCGGTCCATCCGGCCGTCGGCGAAGAGACCGCCGCGGTGCTCGCGCAGCGAGGTCTGGATGAGCACCAGGTCCTCGATGAGCTCGGCGGTGCCGAGGTAGTCGCAGCCGGGGCGGTGCGGGGTGCCGCCGGCGAGACGTTCGCGGGTGTTGAGGAGCTTCTGGCGGATGCAGGTGGCCTTGAGGCGGTACGGCTCCTCGGCGTTCAGCCGCTTGTAGCGGGGGCTGATCTCGGGGAGGCGTTCCAGGTCGGCCTGGAGCGAGGTCAGCAGTTCGTCGGTGGCGCCGGTGTAGCGGATGGAGTTGGAGAGCTGCGCGCGGAGGTGGTCGACGAGCTCCAGCGCGTCGGTGATGCCGTGCTCGTGCTGGAGGATCAGCACTTCGCGGGTGACGGCGGGCGTCACGTTGGGGTTGCCGTCGCGGTCGCCGCCGATCCAGGTGCCGAAGGTCAGCGGGCGGGTGCCCGCGGGCAGTTCGACGCCGACCCGCTCCAGCTCGGCAGCGAGGTCCTCGAGTACGTCCCCGACGGCGTTGGCGTGCAGCTCGTCGAGGTAGTAGATGGCGTTACGGGCCTCGTCGGCCGGCTCCGGGCGGACGACGCGCAGCTCGTCGGTCTGCCAGATGAGGTCGATGTTCTCGGCGAGCCGCAGGTCGTGGCGGCGGCGGTCGGCCTCGATGACGGGGGTCTCCAGCAGCTCGGCGATGCGGCGGAGCTTGTTCAGCACGGAGCGCCGCGCGGCCTCGGTCGGGTGCGCGGTGAAGACGGGCCGTACGTTGAGGTTCTTGACGGTCGCGCGCAGGTGCTCGGGGTCCGCGTCCTTCAGCCGGTCGGCGGTACGGGCCAGCAGACCGCCCTCGGCGGCGCGCCGGTCGCGCATCTCGTGGGCGCGGTGGACCTGCTCGGTGACGTTGGCGAGGTGGAAGTAGGTGGAGAAGGCGCGCACCAGCTGCGCTGCGGTCTCCAGGTCCGTGTCGCCGAGGAGTTCGGCGGCTGCCTCGCCGTCGGTACGGGTCAGGGCGCGGACACGCTCGACGAGGTCGAGGAGTTCCTGGCCCTCCTGACGTACGAGGGTCTCGCCCAGCAGATCGCCGAGGCGCCGGATGTCGGCGCGCAGCTCGGGGCTTGCGGCGGGGGTCTGGTCGGCACTGCTCACAGTGTGCGGCTCCTTGCAGTGATTGAGGAGGTGCGTCGCGAAGCGTCTCCCCACAAGGGGGTCCGGGGCCCGCGGCTGGCAGCGGTGCTGTCGCCGCCCCGGGAAAGCAGAGTGCGGACCGCGCTGTCCGACGCTTCCAGGATAGGTGTCCGTGCCGTCGGCGTTGCCCACAGCCCTCGTCGACCCGGTGGAGCGGTGGCTCCGACGGCGCTCTCGTGCTGCGGGCCTCCGCGCTGCCATACTTACGAAACCGTAGGTTACGGATGCGTAGCCAGAGTTGTCCTCGTACTCCTCACCCTCCAGGGGACTCCCCATGAACACCAGCCCCGATGTGATCGACGACGCCCCGGCAGCGGCGGCCGACGGTCCGGTCCTCCCTTCCGCCACGCTCGGCGGCGACAACAAGCGGTCGATCGAGCAGATCGCCCTGCTGCTGTTCATCGTGGTGCCGTTCATGGCCCTGGTCGCGGCGGTGCCGCTGGCCTGGGGCCGCGGTGTGAGCTGGCTCGATCTCGGTCTGCTGGTCGCGATGTACTTCATCGGCTGCCACGGCATCACGATCGGCTTCCACCGCTACTTCACCCATGGCTCCTTCAAGGCGAAGCGCCCGCTCCGCATCGCCCTGGCCGTTGCCGGGTCGCTGGCCGTGGAAGGGCCGCTGGTGCGATGGGTGGCCGACCATCGCAAGCACCACCGCTTCTCCGACGCCGAGGGCGACCCGCACTCGCCGTGGCGGTTCGGCGAGACGCTCCCTGCCCTGATGAAGGGGCTGTGGTGGGCGCACATCGGCTGGATGTTCGACGAGGAGCAGACCCCGCAGCAGAAGTACGCGCCGGACCTGATCAAGGACCCGGCGATCCGCGGGGTCTCCCGCCACTTCCTCACCCTCACGATCGTGTCGCTGGCGATCCCGCCGCTGGTCGGCGGTCTGGTGACGATGTCGTGGTGGGGAGCGGCGACGGCGTTCTTCTGGGGCTCTCTCGTACGGGTGGCGCTTCTGCACCACGTCACCTGGTCGATCAACTCCATCTGCCACGCGGTCGGCAAGCGCCCGTTCAAGTCCCGTGACCGGTCCGGCAATGTGTGGTGGCTGGCGGTCCTCTCCTGCGGCGAGTCGTGGCACAACCTGCACCACGCGGATCCGACGAGCGCCCGGCACGGGGTGATGAGGGGCCAGGTCGACTCCAGTGCCCGGCTGATCCGCTGGTTCGAGAAGCTCGGCTGGGCGTACGACGTGCGCTGGCCGGACTCCGCCCGGATCGAGTCCCGCCGGATCGACTCCCGGCGCGAGTCCGCGCGCGCCGACGCGGCATGATTGACGACGTGGCGACCGACGGCAACACGAGCAGCGAGAAGAACCGTCCCTCCTCCACCCGGCGTACCCGCCGCGTGAGGATGACCGGCAAGGAACGCCGCGAACAGTTGCTGGACATCGGCCGTACCCTCTTCGCCGACAAGGGCTTCGAAGGCACCTCGGTGGAGGAGATCGCGGCCCGCGCCGGCGTCTCCAAGCCGGTCGTCTACGAACACTTCGGCGGCAAGGAGGGCCTGTACGCCGTCGTGGTCGACCGCGAGATGCGCCAGCTCCTCGACATGGTCACCAGCGCCCTGACCGCCGGCCACCCGCGCGAACTCCTGGAACAGGCGGCATTCGCGCTGCTCGACTACATCGAGAGGTACACGGACGGCTTCCGCATCCTGGTCCGCGACTCCCCGGTCGCCCAGTCGACCGGCACGTTCGCATCCCTGATCAGCGACATCGCCACGCAGGTCGAGGACATCCTGGGGCTGGAGTTCAAGGCCCGCGGCTTCGACCCGAAGCTCGCCCCGCTGTACGCGCAGGCGCTGGTCGGCATGGTGGCGCTGACGGGCCAGTGGTGGCTGAACGTCCGCAAGCCGAAGAAGGCGGAGGTGGCGGCGCATCTGGTGAACCTGGCCTGGCACGGCCTGGAGAACCTGGAGTCGAAGCCGCGCCTGGTAGGTCACCGGAAGAACTGACCCGACAGGAGCCGGCACCGCACGCGGTACGACGGTGCCGGACGGGCGGGCGGCGGGCCGGGGCGGGCCGGCCTTCGAGCTCATCCCCTCGGCGCCCCTCACCTGTTTCAATACAGGGGTGATCGAATTTGCGATCGATTGTGTGGTGCTCGGCGTAGTCGGTTCTCTCGTCGGCATGCTGATCCGCCGCAGACACCGGCGCAGGTCGGCGCGGGCGGCCGACGGAGCACCGACCGGGATCCCGTGCATGATCAAGCGGGCGTCCCACGGCAACCGCTGGCGCCCCGGGCAGCTGCTGATCAACGCGAAGCCCCTGACCTGGCGCCCCGCCTACGGCAGGTCGGCGGTCGTCCTCCCCGGCGATCTGCACCGGACCGCGGTGCGCGCGGTATCGACACGTGAGGGTCTGGTCATCAATCCGGGTTCCCGGATCGTGGAGTGCGCGTCGTCGGACGGGACTGTCCTGATCGCGGTCATGCCGGTGGATCTGGAGCTGGTGACCGGGGCCCTGAACGACGCATAGCCCACCGTGACGCCGCACCGCTCGGGATCGGCATCACCCCGCGCGCGCTCGACCGGCTCCGCGGCTCACCCGTCCACCGGCTCCAGGAATTCCAGCCGGTTTCCCACCGGGTCGCAGGAGTAGAAGCGCCGGTGCCCCGGCAGGTCGGCGTCCCGGTGCACCTGCGCGCCGTGTGCCTCCAGCCGTGCCGCGAACGCCTCGATGTCCGTGACGCGCAGCCCCGGGTGGGCCTTCTTCGCCGGGCGGAAGTCGGCCTCGATGCCCAGGTGCAGCTGGACCGGTCCCGCCTGGAACCAGCAGCCGCCGCGGGCCGCCAGGACCGGGGGCTTGGGAAGTTCGGTCATTCCCAGGATGTCCACGTAGTACGTGCGCAGGGCGGGCTCCGAGCCTGCCGGGGCGGCCAGTTGGACGTGGTCCACTGCGGCGATCATCACTTCTCCTTGTGGGCGACGGCGAAGATGCGGCGGAACGGGAAGACCGTGCCGTGCGGACCCTTCGGGTACGCGGTGCGCAGCAGGTCCCGGTATTCGGTGAGGAACGCCTCGTGCGCCTCCGGGTCGTCCGCGAGCGCCGTCAGGACGGGGCGCAGGCCCGTGCCCTTCACCCAGTCGAGGGCGGCGTCCTCGCCCTGGAGGAGGTGGAGGTACGTGGTCTCCCAGACGTCCGCCGTGATGCCGGGGGCCGTCAGGGCGTCCAGATAGGCGGTGGGGCTG
This sequence comes from Streptomyces sp. NBC_00873, assembly GCF_045207415.1. Lineage (NCBI taxonomy): Bacteria > Bacillati > Actinomycetota > Actinomycetes > Kitasatosporales > Streptomycetaceae > Streptomyces > Streptomyces sp. NBC_00873. Next base: position 5,563,768 of record NZ_CP108803.1, on the reverse strand, counting down.
AGGACCGCGTCGGCGTGGCGCAGGACGCCGGTCAGGCGGGAGCGCCAGCGTGGGGACTCCGCCAGTTCGCGCATCAGGGTGTGGGTGGGCTGGTCGAAGTTGCCGGGGACCTGGAAGGCGAACGTGCCGCCCGGGGTGATGCCGTCCAGCCAGCCGGGAAAGCGGCCGACGTGGCCGGGGACCCACTGGAGCAGGGCATTGGAGACGATCAGGTCGTACGGTTCTGCCGGCGTCCAGGTCGTCGCGTCGGCCTCGGCGAAGTCCAGGAGGGGTGTGGCGTGGGCTCGGGCCTGTTCCAGCATCTGGGGGGAGTTGTCGTACCCGGTGATCCGGGCCGTCGGCCAGCGGGCCGTGAGGAGTGCCGTGACGTTGCCCGCGCCGCAGCCCAGGTCCGCGATGCGGGGCGCGGGGGCGGCCGGGGGCTCCGGGATGCGGGACAGGAGATCCTGGAACGGGCGGGTGCGGTGGTCCGCGTGGCGCAGGTACTGCTGCGGATCCCAGGTCGGTGTCGTCATGGCAGCCAGGATCACCATGGATGTATCTTGATGTCAAGACACTCGAATTCAAGAGACTTCATGTCGACAGACCCTTTACACTGATCCACATGGAGGACGAGGTTGACCGACTGGTCGCTGCATGGCGTCGCGAGCGCCCCGACCTCGACGTGGAACCACTTGAGGTGCTCAGCCGCGTCTCACGCCTTGCCCGTCACCTCGACCGGGCCCGCCGGATCGCCTTCTCCGAGCACCATCTTGAGCCGTGGGAGTTCGACGTACTGACGTCGCTGCGCCGCGCCGGGGCCCCGTACCAGCTCTCCCCCGGTCAGCTGCTCACCCAGACGCTGGTCACCTCGGGCACGATGACCAACCGCATCGACCGGCTGACCAAGAAGAACCTCGTCGAACGGCTCCCCGACCCCAGCGACCGGCGCGGCGTGCTGGTCCGGCTCACCGCGGAGGGACGCGACAAGGCCGACCAGTCGCTGGCCGGACTGCTCACCCAGGAGCGCGCCATCCTCGGCGAGCTCTCCCGCCACCAACGCGGCGAACTGGCCGGGCTGCTACGCCAGTTGACCGCCCCGTTCGACAACATCCCCGGATAGCTCGGCCGGTCCGACACCGGCGCGTCGGGCCAGCGCCACCGCGGCCAGCGTCGAGTGCACGCCCAGCTTCCCCAGCACGTTCTGCATATGCGTACGCACCGTGTGCGGGGAGAGGTACAGCCGCTCCGCCACCGCCTTGCGGCCCAGCCCGGCCACCATGCAGCGCAGCACCTCGCGCTCGCGCGGGGTCAGCGACTCGACCAGCTGCTCGCTCTCGGTGCGGTGCTTGCGGGCTGCCGTCAGCTCGCGCAGGACACCGGTGAGCAGCGCCGGAGGCAGATGCGTCTCGTCGCGGAGCACCCCCCGGATGACCGCGAGCAGCCGTTGCAGCGAGCAGTCCTTGGCGACCCACCCACAGGCCCCGGCCTGCAACGCCAGCGCGGCCCGGCGCGGGTCGTCCTTCTCGGCGAGCACCACCGTACGGACGGACGGCTGGCCCGAACGGACCCCGGCGACCAGCGAGATCCCGTCGACCGGGGCGTGTTCGCCACTGCGCGGGGCGGGGACCGGGACCGGGCCGGGGGCGGTTCGTCCCGTGGCCGTCGGCAGGATGCCCAGGTCGGCATCGACGAGTATCACGTCGTACCTACGGCCTTCGGCGGACGCCCGCTCCAGACACCGAAGCGCGGCCGGGCCACTGCCCGCCGCCGCCACCTCCACGTCCGGTTCCGCCGCGAGTGCCGCCGCGAGCGACTCGGCGAAAATGCGGTGGTCGTCCACCACGAGAACCCGGATACGAACCACAGGTACCCCCACACTGCATCTGTTCCGGGGCCACCCCAGGACCCCCCGAACGGGACGGACCGGTGCGGGCACGACGCCCGGAGCGATGAGGGTGAACCGCAGTTCTACGGCCGCCGCCGTATGCCGACTGCCACCCCGCCCCGGGCGTCGTGCCCGACTGTCTCGTACCCCTGAATCAGCACCGGCCCCCACCGGTGCTGAGCATCAGCGTACGGCCGGGGGCCGGGAGCGGAAGGCAATTCACAGAACTGATGGACCTCGGTGTTTAGGGTGTGGTTCATGTTTCGTCTTGAGACAGAAGTAGACAAAGATCGTCGCTTTCTGCTGGGCGAACGGCTCCACCGGACCAACACGGACCGGGCCTGCACCCGCTCCAGGCTCCGGACTTCTACCGGAAGCGGGGCTACGAGGTGATCGGGCAGGTCGACAACTACCCGCCCGGAGTCACCGAGTTCATCCTGACGAAAACCTTCACCCGATGCGACGGGCGCCTGCCGACGGGACCGCCGGGAAGACGCCGGGCGTCGCGTACCCGGCCGAGGTGAACGCCTCCAGCACCGACGTGGTGACCGCGTCCGCGTCCGCCTCGTCCACCAGCACGATCGCCGAACCACCGAAGCCGCCGCCGGTCATCCGCGCACCGAGCGCCCCGGACGCGTTCGCCGTCGAGACCACCAGGTCCAGTTCCGGGCAGGAGACCCGCAGATCGTCACGGAGCGAGACATGACCCGCGGTGAGCACAGGTCCCGCCGCCCGCACCTCGCCCGCGTCGAGCAGTGCGATGACCTGCTCCACCCGCGCGTTGTCGCTGACCACATGGCGTACGTACCGCCGGACCGACTCGTCCGCGCCGGACTCGGCGAGCGTGTCGAGCGCGGCATCCAGACCCTCGTACGGAAGATCGCGGAGCGTCCCTGCGCCCAGCGCCCGCGCGCCCTCCTCGCAGCCGGCCCGCCGCTCCGCGTACGCGCCGTCGCCCAGCGCGTGCTTGACCCGGGTGTCGACCACCAGCAGCTGCAGACCGTGCGCGGCCAGGTCGAACGGGACCTGGCGCTGGGTGAGGTCACGGGTGTCGAGGTGCAGGGCGTGGCCCTCGACGCAGCACGCCGACGCCATCTGGTCCATGACCCCGCACGGCACGCCGACGAACGCGTTCTCGGCGCGCTGCGCCAGCACCGCCAGCTCGGCTGCGGACAGGCCGAGTCCGAAGAGGTCGTTCAGTGCGAGCGCGGTGACCACTTCGAGGGCGGCCGACGAGGAGAGCCCGGCGCCGGTCGGGACGGTCGAGGTCAGCTGGATGTCCGCGCCGGTGACCTGGTGGCCCGCCTCGCGGAGCGCCCAGACGACACCGGCCGGGTACGCCGCCCAGCCGTGGCCCTCGTGCGGTGCCAGCTCGTCGACCCGCAGCTGGACGACACCGCCCGGCACGTCGGTGGAGTGCAGCCGCAGCTCGCCGTCTGTGCGCCGGGCGACGGCCGCGCGCGCGGTGTGCGGCAGCGCGAGCGGCATCACGAAACCGTCGTTGAAGTCGGTGTACTCACCGATCAGGTTGACCCGGCCGGGGGCCGCCCAGACTCCTTCGGGGACGGTGCCGTACAGCTCGGTGAAAGCGGTGACCAGCTCAGCGCTGTCGGTCATGGGGCGGTGGGCTCCTCTCGGCGGGCGAACGTCCAGGCGTCGGAAACGATTCCGGCCAGGTCGGCGCGGGACGGCTGCCAGCCGAGCCGCTCCCTGGCGGTGGTGGCGGAGGCGACCAGCACCGCGGGGTCGCCGGCGCGGCGCGGGGCCGCGGTCTCGGGGACCGGGTGGCCGGTGACCTTGCGGACGGTCTCGATGACCTCGCGCACCGAGAAGCCGTTGCCGTTGCCGAGGTTGCAGATCAGGTGCTCGCCCGCGGTGGCCGCGTCCAGGGCGAGGAGGTGGGCCTCGGCAAGATCGGCGACGTGGATGTAGTCGCGCACGCAGGTCCCGTCGGGGGTCGGGTAGTCGTCGCCGTACACGGAGATCGACTCGCGCTGCCCCAGCGCGACCTGGAGCACGAGCGGGATGAGGTGCGACTCCGGGCTGTGGCGTTCACCGCAACTGGCGTACGCACCCGCCACGTTGAAGTACCGCAGCGAGACCGCGGCCAGTCCGTGCGCGGCCGCCTCGCCGGTGATCATGTGGTCGACGGCCAGCTTGGTGGCGCCGTACGGGTTGGTGGGCGCGGTCGGGTCGGACTCCGTGACGGGGCTGGAGACCGGTTCGCCGTAGGTCGCGGCGGTGGAGGAGAAGACCAGCGTGCGGACCCCCGCGTCGCGCATCGCGGCGAGCAGCGCGGTGGATCCGCCGACGTTGTTCACCCAGTACTTCTCCGGGTCGGTGACGGACTCGCCCACCTGGGAGTACGCGGCGAAGTGCAGCACCCCGTCGTAGGAGGAGTCCAGCCAGCGGGCGGCGTCCTGGATGCGGCCCTCGATGAACCCGGCCCCGGCCGGGACACCCTCCCGGAACCCGGTCGACAGATCGTCGAGAACGGTCACCGCGTGACCGGCCTCCAGAAGATGCGCGGCAACCACGCTGCCGACATATCCCGCGCCACCCGTGACCAGGTACTTCTTCTGCGGCTTGCTCACTCGCTCGCTACCTCTCGCAGTCGCTGGGCCGCGGCCTCCGGCGGCACATCGTTGATGAACACGTTCATGCCGGATTCGGAACCCGCGAGGAACTTCAGCTTGCCGGAGGTGCGTCGGATGGTGAAAAGCTCGAGGTGGAGCCCGAACTCCTCCCGCCCGGGCACCCCGAACGGCGCCTGGTGCCAGGCCGAGATGTACGGCGTCGGCGGCTCACCGGGGCCGAAGATCCGGTCGAATCGCCTCAAGAGTTCCAGATAGATCTGTGCGAACTCCGTGCGCGCGGCATCGTCGAGTTCCCGCAGGTCGGGGACGCGTCGGCGCGGGTGGAGGTGGATCTCGTACGGCCAGTGCGCCGCGTACGGCACGAACGCCACCCAGTGCTCGCCGGTCAGCACGATCCGCTCGCCGTCGGCCAGCTCGCGGGCCACGACGACGTCGAAGAGATTGCGGCCGGTCCGCTCGCGGTGCGCCTCCATCGAGCGGAGCATCAGCTCGGTGCGCGGGGTGACGAACGGGTACGCGTAGATCTGCCCGTGCGGATGGCCGAGCGTCACGCCGATCTCGGCGCCCCGGTTCTCGAAGCAGAACACCTGCTTGACCTGCGGAAGCTCGGCAAGTTCGGTGGTGCGGTCGGTCCATGCCTCCAGGACCAGGCCGGCCTGCTCCTCGGTGAGGTCGGCGAAGGACGCGTCGTGGTCGGACGTGAAGCAGACGACCTCGCAGCGGCCGGAGTCCCCGGCGAGCGAGGGGAAGCGGTTCTCGAAGACGGCCACGTCGTAACTGCCGTCGGGGATCTCGCTGAGCCGGCCGTCCCGGGACGGGCAGAGCGGGCACTCGTCGGCCGGCGGGTGGTACGTACGGCCCTGGCGGTGCGAGGCGATGGCGACGCTGTCCCCGAGAAGGGGGTCGCGGCGGACTTCCGACGACGTCGAGACGGCGTCGAGCGGTCGCCGGTCGGCGGCGTCCCGGACCACGTCGTCGCGACTGTCGTAGTAGAGCAGCTCCCGGCCGTCGGCGAGCCAGGTCGATGTCTTCTTCACTCGGGCGCTCCTCGCCACTACCACCTATCAAACATAACCACACACAACAAACCACAACTCAACAGTACGCGTCAACGTCTCGACGCCGAAACGGCACTTCGCCCTTGATGCCTGGAACCGGGTCACGTTGCAGGACGTGAAGGCAGACATGGGCGGCCGGTACTTGGCTGCACCCCATCCGGGGGCAGCAAGCAGTTCTGGCCAGGTGAGGGGCACACGGCTCGCGCCCTGCGGAACATGGCGCCGGAACAGCGCATGTACGTGTTCGAGCAGCGCGGCACCATGTCGCGGCCCGCCTCTTCGGCATCCGGCGGATCGTCGGCGGCCTCTTCGTGGTCTACGGGGCGATCGTCACGATCGCCGGGATCAACCCGTCCGACGCCGACCTGAAGAAGGCCGAGGGCGTCCTCATCATCCTGTGGACAGGGCCGGCCATGCTGGTCCTCGGGTGTTCTTCCCGGTGTGGCTGAAGCTGCGCCCGGCCGAGGCTCCGGCGGCTCCGACACCGGCACCGATGCCTGAGCCGTCGGCACACTGCCCCACCGGGGCCGGACGTCACACGGCGTCCGGCCCCTTCTGCCCGGTGTCCACCGCCACCCGTTCCAGCAGCCCGGTGCGGGCCGCCAGCGCCGCGGCCTCCAGCCGGGAGCCGACGCCCAGCTTCATCAGCACCCGCTGCACATGTGTACGGGCGGTGCTCGGCGCGATCCGCATCCCGACCGCGATCAACCGGGTGTCCTCGCCCTCCGCGACCCGCACCAGGACCTCGATCTCGCGGGGGGTGAGCATCTGCAGGAGCCGCTGTCCTTCGTCGTCCGGCTGGACGGCCGGGTTGAGCAGCTCGGCGAAGGCGCCCTGGAGCAGTTGCGGCGCGACCGCCGTGTCCCCGGCGCGCGCCTTGACCATCGCCCGTTCGACGCCCTCTATCCGCTCGTCGTGCCTGACGTATCCGGCGGCGCCGGCGGCGAAAGCGGCCGCGATCCCGCGCGGGCTGGGCACCGGTCCGAGCACCACGACCGCCACTTGCGGGCGCTCCCGCTTGATCCGGGCGATCGGGTCGAAGACGGCCGGGTCGGCAGGCGTCGCGGTACCGAACAAGCAGACCTCCGGGGCGCGGCTCACCACGATGTCCGCCGCGCCGGCGGTCGGCGCGGCCGCCGCCAGCACCCGGTGGCCCCGTAATTTCAGCGCCGAGGCGAGCGCCTCGGCGAGCAGTCGGTGGTCATCGACCACCATGAGCCGCACGCCCATCGAAAACCCCCTATCAGGACCCAGGCCCCCCGGCCCTCTTGACCCGGCAAGCTACACGCTTGTTCGACCTCGTGTGCCCCTTACCAGGCAGAAGCCCCCCGGAATGCCGAATCATGTGCCGTTCAGGGGCACTTGACCGATGGCAAGCGGGCAGAAGGGAGCAGGAATCCGGCGGCAGACGAACAGCCCTGCCGGTCGGACGATCGACCGGCAGGGCTGTGGTGCGTGGTGCTTCCCGTGAAGGCGTCAGCCGGCGCCGAACGAGACCGCGAGGTGCCGATCGGCGTCGAGCGAGCTGTCGCCCCGCTTGCTCACCATCGTCTCGGAGATGAACAGCCGGCCGCCCGAGTAGAGGAACTCGGCGTAGTCCGCGGAGAAGCTGGTCTCCGCGTTCCGATCGGCCTCGCCGGCCGGGTTCTCCAGCAGCACGGTCTGCTTGAAGGTGGAGCCGTCGATGGAGACGATCTGGCCGCCCTTGTTGTACGGGGGCTCCCTGTACGCGATGATGTTGGACCCGTCCATACGGATCGGGAACATCGTGTACAGGTCACCCGCGTCGGCCTTGTCGCTGGTCGGCTTGCCGGTGGTGAGGTCGAACGAGACGATCTCGTTGGTGCCGCCGTATTCGCCCGTGCTCCCCTCGTGCTCCTCGGTCGGCAGATAGATGCGGTTGTTGCCGACCGCGAGATGCTGGCAGGTCTCGACCTCGGTGGAGCCGCAGCGGGCGGCGTACTTGCCGCCGTCCGCGGCGATCTTGGTGAGCAGCTTGCCGGTCGACGCGTCGATCGAGAAGAAGTCCGAGATCCCGCTGCCGTCACCGGCGGTGTCGCCGACGTCGGCGGCGACGACCAGCGGCTTGGTGGAGACGATGCTCGCGTACTCGACGCCGGGCGGCATCTTGTACGAGGACAGCGGGGCTCCGGTGGTCGGGTTCAGCGCCTGGATGACGAGCTGCGGGTCGTCGTACGTACCGCACTTGCGGACCACGGCGAGCGCGTCGCCGCCGCCGTACCCCTTGTCGTAGCACCCGTCGGCGCTGACCTTCGGCTTCCAGCGCTCGGCGCCGGTCGCCAGGTCGAATGCGGCGCCGCCCTCGGTGCCGCCCGCGGCGACCGTGGTGCCGCTGAGCGTGATCTCGTCGAACCGGATCGGCTCGTCACCGCCGCTGGCGGCGGTCACCGACTTGCTCCACATCAGCTTGCCGGTGGTCAGGTCGAGCGCACCGACCTGGGTGCACGGCGGGTATTTGTTCGCCTTGGTCGCCTTGCCCGCCTCGAAGGCGATGGCGGTCTTGAAGTCCTTGGACATGTGCCGGGAGGCGGCGCAGAGCTGGCCGTCCAGCGGGATGGACCAGAGCTTGGTGCCCTTGACCTTGTCGTAGGCGACGATCTCGTTCAGGCCGGTCTTCACGAACGCCTTGTCGGTCAGCCAGGAACCGTTGACCGACGTGACGTCGGTGACCTTCGGTTCCGGGAGCTGGAAGGCGACCGTGGCCTTGGTGTTCGCCGGGGCCTTCTCCTTGCCGCCGCCGAGACCGCCGTCGGAGCCGCCCTTGCCCTCACCGGTGGTGCCGGTGGAGTTGGACGCCTCCGTCTTCTTGCCGCCGTCGCCCCCGCTGGAGGCGAACCAGACGCCACCGCCGACGATCAGCGCCACAGCAACTACTGCGGCGACGATGATCTGCGTCTGGGTGCCGAACTTCTTGCCGCCGTTCCCGCCCTGCTGCGGCGGCACGTACTGCGGCTGCATCGGAGCGGTCGGGTAGCCGTACCCCTGCTGCGGCGGCTGACCGGGCGGCATGCCGTACCCGCCGCCCGGAGGTGTCTGCGGGTAGCCGTAGCCGGGCTGCTGCTGCGGGTAGCCGTAGCCGGGCTGCTGCTGCGGCGGACCCGCGGTCGGTATCCGCGGGGCGCCGAACCCACTGGCGGGCGGCGTCTGCGGGGCGCCGAACCCACCGGCGGGCGGCGTCTGGGACGACGGGGGCTGCGGGGCCGGCTGCTTGCCGAACGGGTCGGCGGGCGGCGGGGTCGGTGCCCCGAACCCTCCGGGCGGCAGGTCCTGCGGGGCGCCGAACCCGCCCTGGGGCGGCTCGTTGGGCGGCTGGGGCGGCTGTGTCATGGCGTACGTACCTCGGGGGAAAGGGAGCCGGTCGGTCGGGACCTGGCGTGGTCGGTCATGGTCCGTCGGGTGCCTGCGTGAGCCGTCACTTGCCGAAGGCCATCATGGTCTTCGTCTCCAGCTCTTCCTTGTCGTTGGCCGCGCTGACCCGCCCGCTCGCGATGAAGGAACGGCCGCCCGCGTAGACAATCTTCGGGTTGTAGAACGAGCTCTCGATCTGGTACGTCGACGCCGGGTGCTGCAGCAGCACCTGTGGGGTACCACCGGTCGGTGCCAGGGTGGCGATCCCGCCGCCCTTGTTGTACGAGGCCTCCAGGTAGAGCAGCACGTTGCCGCCCTCCATCCGCAGCGGCGTCATCGTCCGCTCGGCCGGGGCCGCGGCCTTCCACTTGGGCTTGCCGGTGTTCAGGTCGAACGCCACGACCTTGTTCGTACGGGCGGTGCCGCTGGAGTCGGCCGTGGTCGCCATGTAGAAGGTGTTGGCGTCGGCAGCGACGCCGACACAGCCTTCCAGCGACTTGCCGAAGATGGCGAACGCGCTGCCGCAGTCCGGCGCGAACTTGTCGCCCTTGTCGCCGACCAGCTGGGAACGGAGCGTGCCGTTCTCCTTGATGGCGAGGATGCTCCACTTCTTCTTCTCGCTCTGGGTCAGCGAGACGACGAGCGGGCTCACCGAGTAGACCCGGTCGACCTCCCAGCCCACGGCGGGCCGGTACGTCCACTTGGGCTTGCCGGTGACCGGGTCGAGCTCCTGGATCTGGTTCTGGGGCTTGTCGACGTCGGCGGTGCGGCAGCTGGAGGCGGCGATCAGCTTCGTACCGCCGGCGAAGGCGTACGGCTGGCAGTTGCCCGGCTGCTTGCCGAACAGCTCCTTGCCGTCACTGACGCGGTAGGCGTTGGAGTTGCCGGTGCGTCCGACGGTCACGGTGTCGCCGCTGATGGCGAGGGAGATGTCCGACATCATGTCCCAGATGCCGTTCTGCTTGATCGGCTTCTTCCAGCCGGCCTTGCCGGTGTTGAGGTCGATCATCTGCAGGTCCGCGCAGTCGGCCTTGTCGGTCGTGCCGTTCTTGACCCCGATGACGATCTTGCCGTCCGTGGTGGTCCGGGCGGGCGCGGCGCACAGGTCCGCGGGCAGCTTCAGCGTCCACTTCTGCTTGCCGTCGGCTGCGGAGTAGCCGGATATCGCCCGGTACATGCCCTTGACGACGGTGTCGCCGACGACCCACGGACCGTACACGTCGGAGCCGTTGCGCGGCAGGTCGACGTCGTTCTTCTGCAGCCAGAGGACCTTCGCCTCGCCTGCCTTGCGCCCGGCATTGAGGTCGTCGCCGGCGTCGCGGCCGTCGCCGTTGCCGTTGCCCCCGTTGACGGAGGGCGAGGCGCTCGCCTTCTGGTCGTCGGCGCTCCCGTGCGCGACGGGCTTCTTGTCGTCGCCACCGCCGCTGGTGGCGACGAACACGCCACCGCCGATGACCAGCAGCGCCGCGACCGCGGCACCGGTGATCACTGCGGGCTTGCGCTTGAAGGGGTTGCCGCCGCCGGGACCCGCCGGGCCGCCGGGGACCGGGGCGCCGGGGTACTGCTGCTGCGGGTAGCCGTAACCGGGCTGCGGCGGCTGGCCGTACGGTCCGGGCTGCTGGGCATACGGTCCGGGCTGCTGGCCGTAGGGGCCCGGCTGCTGGGCATACGGGCCCGGCTGGCTGTACGGGCCGGGCTGCTGCGGGTAGCCGTAGCCGGGTGCCTGGCCGGGCTCCTGACCCGGTGCCTGCGGATAGCCGTAACCCGGCTGCGCAGGAGGCGCGGCAGGCGGAGCGGCCGGCGGCTGCGGCGGCTGCGCGGGCGGCTGAGGACTCCCCTGCGGCGGCTCCTGCGGAGCGCCGAAGCCTCCCTGCGGCGGTTGCTGGCTGGGCGGCTGGGTCATCAGCACGTCCCCCTTCGTGCGGTCCGGTGCCCGTTCCGGTCTCCCCCGCGATTCCGCAGGGCTGAATTCCCTTCGGAAAGGAGCGAATCGGGCATGGTTCCCGCGGCGTCACGACAGTCGAGCGGGGCTTCTTTGTACCACCCGCACGCGTTCGAACACCGGGTCGGTTCATCCCCTGTTCCCAAGGGAGAACCGCCTCGTGATGCCGCCGTTACGCAGCCGGAGCGCACCCCTGACGACTGCGGCCGGTGCGCCGCACCGGGCGCCACTCGATGTGCAAGTGCCAACTCTTCGCAAACTGCCATCACTTCGGACGGCGGAAGTCCGGCGCATCAAGGACCGTCGCGCATCGCCGAGTATCGCCAGGGACCTGGACGGACCGTCAGGACCGCCAGAATCCGCGACACACCATCAGAGACCACGTGGACCTGCGGACCGTCAGGGACCGAAGACCATGAAGGTCTTCACCTTCTTCTCCTCCTCGTCGTCGTTCGCGCTGACGCGTGCGCACACCAGGATGGAGCGGCCGCCGGCATAGACCAGCCTCGCCGCATCGAAGGTGCTCTCGACCTTGGACGCCGACGCCGGATGCCGCAGCAGCATCGTCGGAGCGCCACCCGTCGGTGCGAGGGTGGCGACGGCTCCGCCCTTCCGGTATGTGCCCTCCACCCGGACGATCACGTTCCGGCCGTCCATCCGCAGCGGCTGCATGATCTGTCCGGCCGGGGCGGCGGCCCTCCACTTGGCCTTGCCGGTGTTCAGGTCGAACGCGACGACCTTGTTGGTGAGAGCGGAGTCCACGGTCACGGGCTTGGTCGCCAGGTAGAACGTGTCGCCGTCGGCCGCGACGCCGGCGCAGCCGTCGAGGTTCCTGCCGCTCACCACGAGGTCCGCGTCGCAGGTGACGGCGTAGTTCTCGTTCTTGCCGCCGACCATCTGGGAGCGGTACGTGCCGTTGTCCCGCAGCGTGACGATGGCCCACGCCCCGCTCTCGCCCACGCCCTTCTTCAGCGAGATCACCGGCGGGCTCGTCGAGTAGACCTGTTGGACCCGCCAGCCGGTCTTGACCCGGTACGTCCACTTCGGCTCACCGGTGGCCGGGTCGATCCCCTCGACCCGCTCCTTGTCCTGGGTGTCGGCGTCGGTGCGGCAGTTGGTCGCGGCAATCAGCCGGGGACCGCTGGTGAACGCGAACGGCTGACAGAGGCCCTCCCGCTTGCCGAACACCTCCGCGCCGTCACTGACCCGGTATCCCGCCGAGTTACCGGCCCGCCCGAAGGTGACCAGGTCTCCGCTGATGCCCATGGCGACATCCGAGAGCAGGTCAACGACGCCCTTGCGCTCGACCGTCTTCTTCCAGCCCGCCTTGCCGGTGGTGAGGTCGATCATCTGCAGCACGGCGCAGTCCGCGTCCGGCGCCGTGCCGTCCTTGAGGGCGACGACCGTCTTGCCGTCGGTGGTGGGCAGCGTCGGCGCGGCGCACAGGGGGGCGGGAAGGTCCAGCTTCCACTTCCGGGTGCCGTCGGCGGCGGAGTAGCCGGAGACCGTGCGGTACATGCCCTTGGCGAGGGTGTCCCCGGTCAGCCAGGGGCCGTACACGTCGGCGCCGAGCGGCGGTATGTCGATGCCGTTGTCCCGCATCCAGAGGACCTCGGCCTCGCCCGACTTGCGCCCGGCGTTGAGCTTGCCGACCGGTGCGGAGGTGTCGACGGCATCGGTCTCCTCGGCGGGCGGGGCGGGCTGCGAGGCGGCGGGCGGCTTGGGGTCGGCGCTGCCGTGTGCGACGGGCCTGCCGCCGTCGTCACCCCCGCGGACGGCGAACCAGACGCCGCCCCCGGCCACCAGGACCACGGCGACCACCGCGGCGACGAGCGCGGTGCGGCGGCGCCGGGAGGGGGTGCGCCCTCCCGGTCCGCCGGCCGGCGGACCGGCGGGATACGGCGTTTGCTGAGGGGCGTACCCGTATCCGTACGGACCGGGCTGGGGCTGCGCCGGAGGCGGGGCCTGCGGGCCGTACCCCTGGGTCGGCCGCATGGGTTCCACCGGCTCGAACGGAGCCCCGAACTCCCCCTGCGGCGGCTGCGGCTGCTGTGGCTGCGGGCCGGGCGGCCAGGTCATCGGGACGTCCCCCTTGGTGCGGTCGAACGGGCCCCCTTTGTACCACCCGTATCGAACACACCATCAGCACCACCGGCCGCTGAGCAGCTGTCAGGCGTCCTCGGCAAGCTCCAGCCAGCGCATCTCCAACTCGTCGCGCTCCGCCACCAGTTCCCGCAGCTCCGCGTCCAGTTTCGCCACCTTCTCGAAGTCCGTGGCGTTATCGGCGATCTGTGCGTGCAGGGTCGTCTCCCTGCTCGACATCTTGTCGAGCTGCCGCTCGATCTTCTGCAGTTCCTTCTTCGCCGCCCGCGCCGCCTGTGCGGACACCGCCGGGGCCACCGTCCCGCCGGACTCCTTCACCGCCGGGGCAGCCGGGGCGGGCGAGGACGCCTCCGCCATCCGCTCCCTGCGCTCGATGTACTCGTCGATGCCGCGCGGCAGCATCCGGAGCGTGGCGTCGCCGAGCAGCGCCATCACCCGGTCCGTGGTCCGCTCGATGAAGAACCGGTCGTGGGAGATCACGATCATCGACCCGGGCCAGCCGTCGAGGAGGTCCTCCAGCTGGGTCAGGGTCTCGATGTCGAGATCGTTGGTGGGCTCGTCGAGGAAGAGGACGTTCGGCTCGTCCATCAGCAGGCGCAGGATCTGCAGCCGGCGCCGCTCACCGCCGGACAGGTCGGCGACCGGGGTCCACTGCTTCTCCTTCGAGAAGCCGAACTGCTCGCAGAGCTGCCCCGCGGTCATCTCCCGGCCCTTGCCGAGGTCGACCCGGTCGCGCACCTGCTGCACGGCTTCCAGCACCCGCAGGTTCGGGTTGAGCTCGGCGACCTCCTGGGAGAGGTAGGCGAGCTTGACGGTCTTGCCGACGACGATCTTCCCGGCCGCCGGCTGTGCGTCACCCTGGGTGCGGGCCGCCTCGGCGAGCGCCCGCAGCAGCGAGGTCTTGCCCGCGCCGTTGACGCCGACCAGACCGATCCGGTCGCCCGGACCGAGCTGCCAGGTGAGGTGCGTGAGCAGCGTCTTGGGGCCGGCCTGGACGGTCACGCCCTCCAGGTCGAAGACGGTCTTGCCGAGCCGGGCGTTGGCGAACTTCATCAGCTCGCTGGTGTCGCGCGGCGGCGGCACATCGGCGATCAGCTCGTTGGCCGCCTCGATGCGGTAGCGCGGCTTCGATGTACGGGCGGGGGCGCCGCGCCGCAGCCAGGCCAGCTCCTTGCGCATCAGGTTCTGCCGCTTGGACTCCTCGGTCGCGGCGATCCGCTCGCGCTCGGCGCGGGCGAACACGTAGTCGCTGTATCCGCCCTCGTACTCGTGGACGGTGCCTCGCTGGACGTCCCACATGCGCGTACAGACCTGGTCGAGGAACCACCGGTCGTGGGTGACGCAGACCAGCGCCGAGCGCCGGTTCCGGAGGTGCCGGGCCAGCCAGGAGATGCCCTCGACGTCGAGGTGGTTGGTCGGCTCGTCGAGGACGATCAGGTCCTGTTCGGCGATGAGCAGCTTGGCGAGCGCGATCCGGCGCCGCTCGCCGCCGGAGAGCGGGGCGATGACGGTGTCCAGGCCGTGCTCGAAGCCGGGCAGGTCGAGCCCGCCGAAGAGTCCGGTCAGCACGTCACGGACCTTGGCGCTGCCCGCCCACTCGTGGTCGGCGAGATCGCGGATGATCTCGTGGCGGACGGTCGCCTTCGGGTCGAGCGAATCGTGCTGGGTGAGGACACCGAGGCGCAGGCCGCCGTTGTGGGTGACGCGGCCGGTGTCCGCGTCCTCCAGCTTGGCGAGCATCCGGATGAGGGTCGTCTTGCCGTCGCCGTTGCGGCCGACGACACCGATCCGGTCCCCCTCGGACACACCGAGGGACACACCGTCGAGCAGGGCACGGGTGCCGTACACCTTGCTGACCTGCTCGACACTGACCAGATTGACGGCCATTTCACTCCTGACTGGGGGATCGATCGACCTCCCAGGGTAATCGCCACGCGGGTGGGTTAGCGTGCGGCGATCGATCAAGGGCGGGGACGGGGGACTTCCATGGTGCGCGATCCGGTACGGGGCACGGTCACGGCCGTGCTGGCGGCGGTGTCGGTGGCGGTGACCGGCTGCACGTCGTCCGCCCCGGACGACGGCGGGAACGGCAGGAAAACGGTGCCGAAGCCGAGGACCGCGGCAAAGAGCGCGGTGAACGGCGGCAGCATCGGAGGCCCCGGTTCTGCCTGCGCCCTGCCCGTCACCTTCGACCTCGCGGCCTCCTGGAAGCCGGCGTCCGTCCAGGTCGGCGAGGACGACGCACTGAGCGGACTGGCCGAGCAGGGCCCGGTCACGCTCGTCTGCGAGATCGACGCGAAGCCCGCCGGGAACATCGGCTTCCTGCGGGTGTGGACGGGGGACCGTACCGGCAGCACCCCGCGCCAGGTCCTGAAGGCGTTCCTGGCCGCCGGCCCGAACGCCTCCGAAGCCACGTACACCGAGGTGAAGGCCGGTGCCCTGACCGCGGCCGAGGTGCGCTACACCTTCAGCAGCGAGCTGCTGGACGAGCCCATGAAGCAGCGGGCCTTCGCCGTCTCCACCCCGAGCGGACCGGTCGTGGTGCACCTCGGCGGGCTGGACCCGCAGGAGCACGAGGCGATGCTCCCGGCGTACGAGTTGGCGAAGAAGAGCGTGCGGCTCGGCTGAGACGAGCATGGGCCCCGGCCGACGGCACCCTACTTGATCCCATACGGGTACGGTCGCGCCCTACGCCCCGGAGGCGGCAGCGCGACCGTACTCGACTCCCGTCCGAGTACCCGCGGTCAGAGCACCGTGGCGCCCGGCGCCGGGGACACCGCGACGCGCGCGGTCCGGCAGGTCCCCGACGTCAACAGCGCGTCCGCGACCTTCCGCGCCGACCCGGCGTCCGCCACCAGGAACGCGGTGGTCGGCCCGGAGCCCGAGACCAGGGTGGCCAGGGCGCCCGCCCCGGTGCCCGCGGCGAGGGTGTCGGCGAGCGAGGGCCGCAGGGACAGCGCGGCGGGCTGCAGGTCGTTGGACAGCGCACCGGCGAGCGCGTGGGTGTCGCCGGTGCGCAGAGCGTCGAGGAGCGCCGGGGAGGCCGCCGGTGCGGGGACGTCGGTGTCCGCGGTGAGCCGGTCGAACTCGCCGTAGACGGCCGGGGTGGAGAGCCCGCCGTCGGCGACCGCGAAGACCCAGTGGAAGGTGCCGCCGACGTCGATCGTGGTCAGTTGTTCACCGCGGCCGATCCCGAGGGCGGCGCCGCCGACCAGGGAGAACGGCACGTCGCTGCCGAGTTCCGCGCAGATGGCGAGCAACTCGTCCCGGGTGGCGCCGGTGGACCAGAGGGCGTCGCAGGCGAGCAGCGCTGCCGCGCCGTCGGCGCTGCCGCCCGCCATGCCGCCCGCGACGGGGATGTCCTTGGCGATGTGGATGTGCACATGGGGCGCGATGCCGTGGCGTTCGGCGAGCGCGATCGCGGCGCGGGCTGCGAGGTTGGAGGCGTCCAGCGGGACCTGGGCGGCGTCCGGGCCCGAGCAGGTGACCGTCAGCTCGTCGGCGGGGGTGACGGTCACCTCGTCGTACAGGCCGACGGCGAGGAAGACGTTGGCCAGGTCATGGAAGCCGTCGGGGCGCGCGGCACCTACCGCGAGCTGGACGTTGACCTTGGCGGGGACGCGGACGGTGACGCTCACTCATTGCTCCCGGCTGGCTGGTCCTCATCGGTCTTCAGGGCGGGCTTGTTCTCGGCGATGGCCGCGAACTCCTCGACCGTCAGCGCTTCGCCCCGGGCCTGCGGCGAGATCCCGGCCGCGACCAGGGCCGCCTCGGCGGCGGGCGCGGAACCCGCCCAGCCGGCCAGGGCCGCCCGGAGCGTCTTGCGGCGCTGGGCGAACGCCGCGTCGACGACGGCGAAGACCTCGGCCCGGCTCGCGGTCGTCGTGATCGGCTCCGTGCGCCGGACCAGCGACACCAGACCGGAGTCGACGTTGGGGGCCGGCCAGAAGACTGTGCGGCCGATGGACCCGGCCCGCTTGACGTCCGCGTACCAGTTGGCCTTCACCGAGGGCACGCCGTAGACCTTGTTGCCCGGCCGGGCGGCCAACCGGTCGGCGACCTCGGCCTGCACCATGACAAGGGTCCGCTCAATGGTCGGGAACCGCTCCAGCATCGTCAGCAGGACCGGCACGGCGACGTTGTACGGCAGGTTGGCAACAAGAGCGGTGGGTGCCGGGCCCGGCAGCTCCGTAACCAGCATCGCGTCGGAGTGGACGAGCGAGAACCGGTCGGCGCGGCCCGCCATCCGGGCCGCGACCGTGGCGGGCAGCGCCGCCGCGAGCACGTCATCGATCTCGACGGCGACGACCCGGTCCGCCGCCTCCAGCAGCGCCAGGGTCAGCGAACCCAGCCCCGGCCCGACTTCCACCACCACGTCGTCCGGGCGGACCTCCGCCGTCCGTACGATCCTGCGGACCGTATTGGCGTCGATGACGAAGTTCTGACCGCGCTGCTTCGTGGGGCGTACGCCCAGCTTCGCGGCCAGGTCGCGGATGTCTGCGGGCCCCAGGAGGGCGTCGGGCTCTGTGCTGCTCACCCGGTAAGCCTACGGCCGCAGTGCGGCCACGGGCTCGCCCCCCGGTGTGCGCAGAGCTGACCGGCTCACGGAACGACAGCGGCGCCGGGACGTCGGGCGGCGCCCCCACCGCCGTACCCCTGCCGGCTGCCGCCCGGTGACTGCCCTGCAGATTGCTCACGACGCTCCAGAAGATCCGTCCGTCCCGGTCGCCCGAGGGGCGTCCGGGACGACAGCGGACCTTCCGTCACTCTCCAAAGTGGCGCGACTGCACACCGTCATGGCGCGATACGTCAGTAATCGAACGCGCGAGCCGTGTTCTCGTTGATCGCCGACGCCAGGGTGTCCTCGTCGACGCCCTTCACCTCCGCCATGGCACGGAGCGTGACGGGAATGAGATACGGCGCATTGGGGCGTCCGCGGTACGGGGCGGGGGTGAGGAACGGCGCGTCCGTCTCCACCAGGACCAGCTCGATCGGCGCCACGGACAGCGCGTCCCGCAGCGGCTGGGCGTTCTTGAACGTCACATTGCCCGCGAACGACATGAAGTACCCGGCGTCCGCGCAGATCCGGGCCATCTCGGCGTCACCGGAGTAGCAGTGGAACACGGTCCGCTCCGGGGCGCCCGCGTCGGCGAGGACGCGCAGCACATCGGCGTGCGCCTCACGGTCGTGGATGACGAGCGCCTTGCCGTGCCGTTTGGCGATCTCGATGTGGGCCCGGAAGGACTCCTCCTGGGCGGCCATGCCCTCGGGGCCGGTACGGAAGTAATCGAGCCCGGTCTCACCGACGCCGCGCACCTGGTCGAGGGCGGCCAGCCGGTCGATCTCGGCGAGCGCCTCGTCGAGCGCCGCCTTCCCGCCGGGTTCGCGGCCGCCCTGCCGCGAACCGCCTCCCGGGTCCCCGTGCACGATGCGCGGCGCCTCGTTGGGGTGGAGCGCCACCGCCGCGTACACGCTCGGGTGCGCGGCGGCGGTCTCGGCGGCCCAGCGCGAGCCCTTCACGTCGCAGCCCACCTGGATCACGGTGGTGACGTTCACCGCCGCGGCCCTGGCCAGGCCCTCCTCGACGGTGGCGTCCTGCATGTCCAGATGGGTGTGCGAATCGGCGACCGGTACCCGAAGGGGTTCGGGCAGCGGCGGGGAGTCCTTGGAGCTCATAGGGCGATCCTATGAGAGCCCGGTGTCACCGGGCCCGGACCTCACTGACGGCGCTGCCGCGCGCGAAACATATGCACGAAACGCCACTGGTGCGGAGGGCGCTCCGACGCGCCCTCCGAGGACGGTATGGGCCCGGCGGTGGCGCCGGTCGGGGTCGCGAAGTTCAGGCGTCGCAGGGTTTCCGCGATGGAGGAGACCTGCCCGGCGCGCATGATGCGGACTTTGTGCCCGTCGCAGTTGAGGCAGGTGAGCCGGTTCAGCGGTGAGGGAACGAGCTGCCCCTGCACGCGGTACACGACGAAGGGCTGGCCGTGGCCGTCCGTGTGGTGCTCGATGTCGTAGACCTGTTCCCAACCGTGTCCGCACCCCATGCAGGCGAAGGCATACGCCTCATGCACGGTGGTTGCTGCGATCTCGCTCATGCCTGCTCCTCTTGTCCGCCGGACAAGCACTCCGGAAAATGCGTCCCTGATTCAGTGGACGCCTTTACCGGCGGGGGCGCACCAGGTCCTGTCGAGTGTTGGAGCGGTCTTGGCCTTCTCGTGGCAAAAGTGGCCGGTGCGCGGCTCGCGCTTTGCTTTTCACGATAGACCTTTGCCGTCTGCTGGGCCGGTCCGAGCCGCATTCTTTGCCGCGACGACCGCATCGAAAACGTCGCGTTTGGGCAACCCGGCGGCCGCGGCGACGGCGGCGATCGCCTCCTTGCGCCGCTCCCCCGCCTCCTCGCGCACCTGCACCCTGCGTACCAGCTCGGCGGCGTCCAGGTCCTCGGTCGATTCCGCCGCGCCCTCGACGACGACGGTGATCTCGCCGCGTACGCCTTCGGCCGCCCAGACCGCGAGATCGCCCAGCGGACCGCGCTTCACTTCCTCGTACGTCTTGGTCAGCTCCCGGCACACGGCGGCCCGGCGGTCGCTGCCGAACACCTCGGCCATCGCGGCGAGGGTGTCGTCGAGCCGGTGCGGGGCCTCGAAGAAGACCATGGTGCGGCGCTCGTCGGCGACCTCTCGGAGCCGGCCGAGCCGTTCGCCGGCCTTGCGCGGCAGGAAGCCCTCGAAGCAGAACCGGTCGACGGGCAGCCCGGACAGGGCGAGCGCGGTGAGCACGGCGGACGGGCCGGGGACCGCGGTGACCTTGATGTCCTTCTCCACGGCGGCGGCGACGAGCCGGTAGCCGGGGTCGGAGACCGACGGCATCCCGGCGTCCGTGACCAGCAGCACCCGGGCGCCGCCCATGAGCGCCTCGACGAGTTCGGGCGTACGGGCCGACTCGTTGCCCTCGAAGTAGGAGACGACACGCCCCGTGGTGTGGATGCCGAGCGCCTGCGTCAGACGGCGCAGCCGACGGGTGTCCTCCGCGGCGACGACATCGGCCGTCTCCAGTTCGGCGGCAAGCCGTGGCGGGGCGTCCGCCACATCACCGATGGGGGTCCCTGCGAGTACCAGCGTTCCAGTCGTTCCAGTCACATCAGCCATCCTCCCAGCACGGGCGACAGCAGTCGCACACATGCGTTCCCTACGATGGCGCGGTGACGAGTACTGCGCCCGAAGCCCAGCAGGGTCAAGACGCCGGGAACCAGCACGGTGAAGAACTGCCGTCCTGGCAGCAGCGGCTGCGCCGCTTCGGCCATGCGCCCCGGTCCGTAATCGGGCTGCGTGAACGGCTGGTCCCGCCGTACGCCCGGCCGGGACAGCAGCTCTGGGCTGTGCTGGGGGTGTCCCCGCCGACGGCCGACCGGCTGGTGCGGTGGTCGGCCTGGGGCGGGCCACTGCTGGTGGCGCTGGTCGCCGGGGTGCTGCGGTTCTGGCATCTGGGCAGCCCGAAGGCGGTGATATTCGATGAGACGTACTACGCCAAGGACGCCTGGGCCCTGATCAAGCAGGGGTACGAGGGCTCCTGGCCGAAGGACGTCGACAAGTCGATCCTGGCCGACCCGTCGCTGGTGCCGGTGCCGACGGATCCCGGTTATGTGGTGCATCCACCGGTCGGCAAGTGGATCATCGGGTTCGGTGAGCAGCTCTTCGGATTCACGCCGTTCGGCTGGCGGTTCATGGTGGCGGTGCTCGGCACGCTGTCGGTGCTGATGCTGTGCCGGATCGGGCGGCGGCTGTTCCGGTCGACGTTCCTGGGATGTCTGGCGGGCGCGCTGCTCGCCGTCGACGGGCTGCACTTCGTGATGAGCCGCACGGCGCTGCTCGACCTGGTGCTGATGTTCTTCGTGCTGGGGGCGTTCGGCTGCCTGCTGATCGACCGGGACTGGGCGCGGCGCAGGCTGGCCGCGGCGCTGCCGGTCGACGCGGAGGGCGTGCTGCGCCCGGACACTCAGGTCGCGGAGACGCTGCGGCTGGGGTGGCGGCCGTGGCGGATCGCTGCGGGGCTCTCGCTGGGCCTGGCGTCCGGCACGAAGTGGAACGGGCTGTACTTCCTGGCCGCGTTCGGACTGATGGCGGTGTTGTGGGATGTCGGCGCCCGCCGGACGGCCGGTGCGGTCCGCCCGTACCAGGCGGTGATCAAACGCGATCTGCTGCCGGCGTTCGTCTCGACGGTGCCGGTCGCGATCCTGACGTACCTCGCGTCCTGGACCGGCTGGATCATCAGGAACGACCCCCAGCGCCACGGCTACTACCGGGACTGGGCGACGACCGACGGATCGGGCGGCCACTGGACCTGGCTGCCGGACTGGCTGCGCAGCCTGTGGCACTACGAGTACCAGGTCTACGAGTTCCACGTGAACCTGACCTCGGGGCACACGTACCAGTCGAACCCCTGGAGCTGGATCGTCCTGGGCCGTCCCGTCTCGTACTTCTACGAGGAGCAGAACGGCTGCACGAGCTCGGCGACCGGCAAGTGCGCCCGCGAGGTCCTGGCGATCGGCACACCGCTGCTGTGGTGGGCCGCGTGCTTCGCGCTGCTGTACGTGCTGTGGCGCTGGTTCTTCCGCCGCGACTGGCGGGCGGGTGCGATCGCGTGCGGGGTGGCGGCGGGCTGGCTGCCCTGGTTCCACTACCAGGAGCGGACGATCTTCCTCTTCTACGCGGTCGTCTTCGTGCCGTTCCTCTGTCTCGCGGTGGCGATGATGATCGGCGCGATGCTCGGCCCGGCGGCGGGCACCGCGACCAAGCGGGAACTGGGTCTGCTGTCCGGCGACCCGTCCGGTGAGCGGCGTCGGACATTGGGGGCCATTGCGGCCGGCGTACTGGTTCTGCTGATCGTCTGGAATTTCATCTATTTCTGGCCGCTGTATACGGGAACGCCCATTCCGGAGAGTTCCTGGCGCAACCGCATGTGGCTGGATACCTGGATTTGACCGAACTGTTCACGCCGTCGCGGATCGCGTTCCGATAACAACAGCCCCCGCTGTCACCACCGTCCCGTAAAGTGCCGACAAGCGCTCTCTCGAACGTGTTCAAGAGAGCCTCCTGGGGAGGGGGACCGCACAGATGCGCAGTGGGGCGAAGGTCGCTGTCATCGGCGGAGTGTTCGTGCTGGTGGTCGGCGGGGTGGGGTACGGGGCGTACAACGTCCTCGACGGGTTCGGCGGCAGCGGGGGCGACGGTACGGACGGACGCTCCACCTCCGCCGAGGTGAAGACCGGCCCGCCGAGCGAGGCGGAGATCAGCGAGACGTCGAAGAAGTTCCTCAAGGCCTGGGTGGCCGGCCAGGCGTCCGACGCGTCCCAGCTCACCAACAACGCGGTCGAGGCCGAACCCGCCCTCAGCGGCTACAGCGCACTGGCCCACGTCACCAAGGCCGTGATCACGCCGGGCCCGGCGACCGGCTCGAAGGTCCCGTTCACCGTGAAGGCGACGGTGAGCTTCGAGGGGAAGTCCAAGCCCTGGTCGTACTCCTCGGAGCTGACCGTCGTGCGCGGCCTGACCACCGGCCGACCCCTGATCGACTGGAAGCCGTCCGTGATCCATCCGGACCTGGCGGACGGCGAAACGCTGAAGACCGGCGAGGCGTCGGCCCCGTCCATCGAGGCGCTCGACCACGACGGCCGGGTGCTGACGAAGGAGAAGTACCCGTCGCTGGGACCGATCCTGGACGTGCTGCGCGAGAAGTACGGGGAGAAGGCCGGCGGCACCGCGGGTATCGAGACCTGGATCGAGTCGGCGGACGAGAACACCCCGGACAAGACGCTGCTGACGCTGTCCAAGGGGAAGCCCGGCACGCTGCAGACCACGCTGGACGCGCGTGTCCAGGCGGCGGCCGAGCAGGCCGTCAAGCGGTACTCCCAGGCCTCGGTGGTCGCCATCCGGCCGTCCACCGGCTCGATCCGCGCAGTCGCCAACAACCCTGCGACCGGGTTCAACGCGGCCATGCTCGGCAAGCAGGCGCCCGGTTCGACGATGAAGATCGTGACCGCGTCGATGCTGATCGAGAAGGGACTCGCCGGCGCGAACCAGAAGATCGAGTGCCCGAAGACCGCGATGTACCAGGGCAGCACGTTCCAGAACCTGGACGGGTTCTCCATCCCGGACTCCACCCTCACCACCAGCTTCGCCCGGTCGTGCAACACCGCCTTCATCAAGCTCATCGACGACACCAAGGACGACGCCGCACTGGCCAAGGAGGCCCGGGACGTCTTCGGTATCGGCCTCGACTGGAAGACCGGAGTCGCGTCCTTCGACGGCAGCGTGCCCGAGGCCGCCGGCGGTGAGGCCGCCGCGCAGTACATCGGCCAGGGCACCATCCAGATGAACGCGCTCACCATGGCGTCGATCACCGCCACCGCGAAGAACGGAACCTTCCGCCAGCCGGTCCTCGTACCGCAGGACCTGGACGGCCGTCGGCTCGCCGCCGCGTCCCGCTCGCTGCCCGGGTCGGTCTCGCAGCAGGTGACCAACATGATGCGGCAGACCGCGAGCTGGGGCACCGGAAGGGCGGCGATGGCCTCGGTCGGCGGCGACAAGGGCGCGAAGACCGGTTCGGCGGAGGTCGACGGACAGTCCACGTCCAACAGCTGGTTCACCGGCTTCAGCAATGACCTGGCGGCAGCGGCCGTCGTCCAGTCCGGCGGTCACGGCGGCGACGCGGCGGGGCCGGTGGTGGCCCAGGTACTGCGCGCGGGACCGTGACGCGTTCCCCCGGTGCCCGAAACCGGGTCGCCTGCCCCGCTGGGCGGCCACTAGCGTGCGGGGCATGAGTACTCCCGACGCGACCGCTCCCGTGACCGAAGCCACCGTTCCGGCCGCACACCCCCGATTCGCCGAGGCCCTGCGCGAGCTGGGTCTCGATGTCGAGATCCGCCGCTTCCCGGACGCCACCCGTACCGCCGCCGAGGCCGCCGCGGCCATCGGCTGCGAGCTCAGCGCCATCGTCAAGTCTCTGATCTTCGAGGCGGACGGAGCTCCCGTGCTGGTCCTGATGGACGGCTCCTCGCGGGTCGACGTGGAGCTCGTACGGCGGGAGCTGGGCGCCGGGAAGGTCAAGCGCGCCGGGGCCGATCTGGTCCGGGAGACCACCGGCTACGCGATCGGCGGTGTGCCGCCTTTCGGCCACCGTACGAAGACCCGGGTGCTGGCCGACCGCGGGCTGCTCGACCACGACGTGGTGTGGGCTGCGGCGGGTACCCCGCACACGGTCTTCCCGCTCGATCCCCAGGCGGTCATCGGGCATGCCGGCGGCACCGTGGTGGATGTGCGCGAGCAGTCCGAGTGACGCCGCTGGTCGCATTCGCGGTCCTGATCGCGGCGATCACGCACGCCAGCTGGAACGCCATCGCGCACGCCATCAGGGACCAGCTGCTCTCCTTCACCCTGATCTCGGGGGGCGGGGCGCTGCTCGGCGCGGCTGCCGCCTGCTTCGTACCGCTGCCGGCCGCGGCGGCATGGCCATATCTGGTCGTCTCGGCGATCCTGCACGTCGCCTACATGGCGCTGCTGATGCGGTCCTTCACGCTCGGCGACTTCGGCCAGATGTACCCGATCGCACGCGGCACCGCGCCCCTGGTGGTGACGGTCCTCGCGGCGGTCTTCGTCGGCGAGCGGCCCGACGGCTGGGCGACGGCCGGGGTCGCGGTCGCCTGCGCCGGGCTCGTCGGCGTCGCGCTGTGGGGCATCCGGGGCGCGGAGACCCGCCCGCACCGGCCGGCGATCGCCGCGGCGCTGGCGACGGGTCTGGCGATCGCCGGGTACACGACCGTCGACGGGGTGGGGGTCCGGGCCTCCGGCACCTCGCTCGGCTACATCGCCTGGCTGATGATCCTGGAGGGGCTCGCCGTTCCCGCGTACACGTTCTACCGCCGCCGCGGACAACTGGCCGCCCAGCTGCGGCCGTACGCGGCACGGGGGCTGGCGGGCGCGGCCATGTCGGTGGTCGCGTACGGGCTGGTCCTGTGGGCGCAGACGAAGGCGCCGCTGGCCCCGATCGCCGCGCTGCGCGAGTCGTCGATCATTGTGGGCGCGGCGATAGGCACGGTGTTCTTCAAGGAGCGGTTCGGCGCACCGAGGATCGCGGCGGCCGGACTGATGGTGGTCGGGATCGGGCTGATGCTGCACACGAGTTGAACGCGGCGGCGCCCGGAGAAGCACCGGCGCGGACAGCAGACGCCGGTGCCGGTGCAACCGGCGCAGCCCGCCGGGCCGCCCGACAGCCTCTCAGTCCTGCGCGACCGCCCTCCGGAAGCCCGCGTTCACGGCGAGCAGCCCGCCGTCCACCCTCAGCGTCGTCCCGGTGATCCAGGACGCGTCGCGGGAGGCGAGGAAGGCGACCGCCGCCGCGATGTCCTCCGGTTCGCCGACCCTGCCGAGGGGGTAGATCGGGCTCACCCGGTCCAGTTCGTCGGCGCGGTCCGCCCACGCGTCCGTGCGGATCGTGCCGGGGGCCACGAGGTTGACGCGGACCCCGCGCGGGCCGGCGTGGCCGGCGAGCGTACGGGTCAGGCTGCCCAGGCCCGCCTTGGCGGCGCTGTAGGCGTGGTTGCCGAAGTCCTGCTCCCCGTTGACGGAGCCGATGTTGACGATCGCGCCCCTGCCCGACGCCACCAGGTGCGGCAGTGCCGCCCGTGAGCAGCGGTACGGTCCGGTGAGCGTGGCGTCCAGATCGCCCTGCCAGACGTCGTCGGGCTCGTCCTCGAAGAGCGGGGTGTCGGGGGTGCAGCGGTACGCGTTGTTGACCAGCACGTCGAGCGTGCCGAACGCCTCGACCGCACGGACCACCGCCGCCTCGACCGCCGCCCGGTCGCCCACGTCACAGGGCAGCGCCTCGGCGATGGCTCCCGTCTTCCGTATCGCCGCCGCCGTCTGCTCGGAGCGGTCACCGTCCAGATCGGTCACCAGGACGCGTGCGCCCTCGGAGGCCAGCCGACGGGCTGTGGCCGCGCCGATGCCCTGTCCCGCGCCCGTGATGAGTACGCCGTATCCGTCGAACCTGGAATCACCGGTAGGAGTCATAGGGCCGACCGTACTGCTCTGACCAGGGCCTGGGCACGGGGATCGGCGGTGACTCCCTTCTGCAGACCGTTCGTCACATAGCCGAGCGAGATGCCCGATTCGGGGTCGGCGAAGCCGAGCGAGCCGCCGCGGCCCGGGTGGCCGAAGGAGCCGGGGGCGAGGAGCGGGGCGGCTGGGCCGTGCAGCATGTAGCCGAGGCCGAAGCGGGTGTTCACGACGAGCACCCGGTCCGGGCCGGCGGACTCCTCGGTGCGGGCGAGGGTGAGCGTGGCCGGGGCGAAGAGCCGGTGTCCGTCGACCGGGCCGATCATCGCGGCGTAGGCGCGGGCCAGCGCGCGGGCGGTCGCGATGCCGTTGGAGGCGGGGAGTTCGGCCGCCCGGTAGCCGGCGTCGTTCTCGTCGGGGAACGGGTCGATGGCGCCGAACGCGCGGCGGGTCAGCGACTCGGGATCACGGTAGGCGTCCACGACCGACCGCTTGGGACGCATCCGCAGCGCCCCACCGTTGCCGTCGAGGACGGGCGGCTCGACCGGTCCGATCCGGCCCACTCGGTGCGCCTCTTCCTCCGGGAGCCCGAACCAGAAGTCGAGGCCGAGCGGGCGGGCGATCTCCTCGGCGATCCAGCGGCCCACGGTTCGCCCGGTGACCCGTCGCACCAGTTCGCCGATCAGCCAGCTGTACGTCTGTGCGTGGTAGCCGTGTGCCGTACCGGGCTCCCACTGCGGGCGCTGCGCGGCAACGGCGTGCGCCCCGGAGCTTCCGTCGGCGGCCTCCTGGGGCGTCAGCGGCCGGTCGAGGGCGGGGACTCCCGCACGGTGAGCGAGGAGGTGCCGCACGAGGACGCGCTCCTTGCCGGCCGCCTTGAACTCCGGCCAGTACGTGCCGACCGGGGCGTCCAGGTCCACCTGTCCGCGCTGGTGCAGCAGCAGCGGTACGGCCGCGGCGATGCCCTTGCCCGCGGAGCGGACGATCTGCACCGTGTCGACCGCCCACGGTTCGACGCCGTCGACGTCTCTCGTACCGGCCCACAGGTCGACGACCTTGCGCCCGTCCCGGTAGACGGCGACCGCCGCCCCCCGCTCCCCCCGCTGCTCGAAGTTACGGATGAAGGCGTCCCTGACCGGTTCGAATCCGGTCGCCACCGTGCCCCGTACGTCCACGCCTGCTCCTGCGCTCCCGCTCATCCCCCCATGGTGCATCGCTGCGCAGGTGAGCTGTACCGCGGGTGACCCTCAGCTCGGCACGATCGAGAGGTCGATGTTGCCGCGGGTGGCGTTGGAGTAGGTCAGGCCGAGCCCGTCGAGGAGCGGGCGGTAGGCGGCGGTCGCGGCCCGCTGGGCTGCGTACAGCGCGAAGCAGAGCTGTTCGTCGAGCAGCAGCGAGGCCGCGGGATGGCTGGTGTCGTCGTCGGTCACGCGCCCATCGCCACGGAGCGCGGGTCGAACCCGAAGGGCAGCTCCAGTCGGTGAGCACGCATCAACTCCTCGTCACAGAGCAGGTCCTGAGTACGGTTGTCGGCCGCGATGGCGCCTTCGCTGAGGATGACGGAGCGCGGGCAGAGCTCCAGGGCGTACGGCAGGTCGTGCGTGACCATCAACACGGTGACGTCCAACGACCGCAGGATGTCGGCGAGTTCGCGCCTCGATGCGGGGTCCAGGTTGGACGAGGGCTCGTCCAGGACGAGGATTTCCGGCCGCATGGCGAGCACGGTGGCGACGGCGACGCGGCGGCGCTGACCGAACGACAGATGGTGCGGGGGACGGTTCGCGTACCCCTCCATGCCGACCTGTTCGAGCGCCTCGGTGACCCGCTCCTCCAGTTCGGCGCCGCGCAGCCCGGATGCGGCGGGCCCGAAGGCGACGTCCTCGCGGACGGTCGGCATGAAGAGCTGGTCGTCGGGGTCCTGGAAGACGATGCCGACGCGGCGGCGGATCTCCGCGAGATTGTGCTTCTCCACCGGAAGACCGGCGACCCGGACGGTGCCCGCGCCCGCGTCGAGGATGCCGTTGAGGTGGAGGACGAGCGTGGTCTTGCCGGCGCCGTTCGGGCCGAGCAGGGCGACGCGTTCGCCGCGGGCGACGGTCAGGTCGACGCCGAAGAGTGCCTGGTGACCATCGGGGTAGGCGTAGGCGAGGCCACTGACCTCAAGGGACGGCGCGGTGCTGCTGGACGGGCTCATAGGGTCCATCCCAGCAGACAGACCGCGAGAGCGAGCATGGGGAGTGCCGAGGCGTATGCCCACTGCGCGCCTGACGCCGTCACCTCGTCGATGACCGGCATCGAGCCGGTGTAGCCGCGGCTGACCATCGCGAGGTGGACGCGTTCGCCGCGCTCGTAGGAACGGATGAAGAGCGCGCCCGCCGACTTGGCGAGGACGCCCCACTGCCGTACCCCGCGCGCCTCGAAGCCGCGGGAGCGGCGGGCGATCGACATCCGCCGCATCTCGCCGGTGATCACATCCCCGTACCGGATCATGAAGGAGGCGATCTGGACGAGCATCGGCGGCAGCTTGAGCCGCTGCAGACCGAGCAGCAGGGAGCGCAGCTCGGTGGTGGACGCGAGGATCACCGAGGCGGCGACGCCGAGGGTGCCCTTGGCGAGGACGTTCCAGGCGCCCCAGAGACCGGGGACGCTGACGGAGACGCCGAGGAGCTCCGTCTGCTCGCCCGGCACCACGAACGGCATCAGCACGGCGAACGCGACGAACGGCACCTCGATGACCAGCCGCTTGAGGAGGAACCCGGCGGGGATCCGGGCCACCGCCGCGACCCCGGCGAGCAGCGCGGCGTACAGCGCGAACGCCCAGACCGCCTCGCGCGGCGTCAGGACGACGACCAGCACGAAGCTGAAGACAGCGGCGAGCTTGCAGTGCGGGGGCAGGTCATGGACCGGCGAGTGCGCGTGCCGGTAGAGCTTGTGCGCGTGGCCCGCGCCCATCAGACGGCTTCCTTGGTGCGGATGCCGGCGGGTGCGTCCGGCGTACGGCGGCGGCGGACGGCCCAGAAGACCCCGCTGCCGACCACGATCGTGGCACCGACCCCGATCACCCCGGCCAGACCGCCGGAGAGCCGCGCGTCGGAGATGTCCTTGACGCCGTAGTCGGCGAGCGGCGAGTCCTTGGCCGCGTGCTCCTCGACCCTCTTGTCGATGCCCTTGTCGGCGGCGACCTTCTCCAGACCGTCCGGGTTGGCGGAGGCGTAGAAGGAGACGAAGCCCGCCAGCACGAGGGCGGTGACCAGGCCGGTGGCCCAGAGCCCGCGCGTGGAGCGGGCGGCGACCGGCGCGGCGGACTGCCGGGCGGGGGCGTCGACGAGCTCGCCGTCGATCCGGAGCTTGAGCGGGGAGGTGAGACCACGGGCGCCGTGGACCAGATCGGGGCGGACGGCGATGACGGCTCCGACGGTCAGCCCGGTGATCACGGCCTCGCCGATGCCGATCAGGATGTGCACGCCGACCATCGCGGTGAGGACCTTGCCGATCGGGATGTCGGTGGTGCCGCCGATCCAGTAGATCAGCGTGAAGGCGCAGGCCGCGGCCGGTACGGAGATCAGAGCGGCGACGAATGCCGCGGCGGTCGTGGAGCGGCGGGTGCGCGGCAGGACGGTGGCGAGACCGCGGAAGAGGGCGTACGAGACGACGGTGGTGGTGACGCCCATGACGGTGATGTTCACACCGAGCGCGGTGAGCCCGCCGTCCGCGAAGAGGATGCCCTGCATGAGCAGCACGACGGATATGCAGAGCACCCCGGTGTACGGCCCGACCAGGATCGCGGCGAGCGCCCCGCCCAGCAGATGCCCGCTGGTACCGGCCGCGACCGGGAAGTTCAGCATCTGCACGGCGAAGATGAACGCGGCGACGAGGCCCGCGAGCGGCGCGGTGCGTTCATCCAGTTCGCGGCGGGCGCCCCGCAGACTGACCGCCACGGCACCCGCGGCGATCACACCGGCGGCGGCGGAGACGGGGGCGTTGATGAATCCGTCGGGTACATGCATGGGGAGGCTCCGCTTCCTGCGTTCCTGCACTGCTGCGCGGGGTCATGAACCCCTCGATAATAGGGCCTTGTTGCGAATGGCTCGCAAGAGCGCATTCGCAACAAGTACCCGGCTTCCTCATCGTGCTCTTTGGCCGAAATATGCGACATTAGATATCAAACATTCACAAATAGTCGGTAACAGGAGGATTCGGCCCATGCCCCCCGTGATCGAAGAACAGGCCGAAGCCCGGCTCATCACCGAGGCGACCGACACCTTCTCCGTCCCCGTCGACCTGCGGTACGACGCGGCCGTCGACCCCCGCACGGTGCATCTCACCTTCCCCGGCGGCACCGACTGGACCTTCGGCCGGGACCTGCTGGAGAGCGGGCTGCACTCGCCGGCCGGGCACGGCACGATACGGATCTGGCCGTGCGGACGGGCGCAGCTGGTCGTGGAGCGGCACTCGCCGGACGGCGTCGAGGTGGTGCAGTTCGACAACGCGCCGCTGATCCGCTTCCTGGACCGCACCCACGGCAAGGGCAGGACGTCCGAGACCGCACCGGCGTGACCCTGACGGAGTGACGGCATGGATGAGCCCCCGTGCCGCTCGCACGGGGGCTCATCGCCGCTCCGGCCCCCCGTCCCCACAGGTAACCGGCGCATTCCGGGGCCGCGTTCCGCTCGGACGCGGACCCCGGGGCTCGTACGGATCAGACGCGCGTCAGCTCGCGCTCGCCCTGCGCGTCGCCCTGCCCGTCTCCGCCGGACGTCTCGCCGAGCTGCTTGCGCAGCCCCTCGCCCTCCACGTCGACATCGGGCAGCAGCCGGTCCAGCCAGCGCGGCAGCCACCAGGCGCGCTTGCCGAGCAGGGCAAGGACTGCGGGCACGATCGCCATCCGGACGACGAACGCGTCGAAGAAGACGGCGATGGCGAGCGAGAAGCCGATCATCTTGATCATCGACTCACTGGAGCCGATGAACCCGGAGAAGACCGCCATCATGATCACGGCCGCGGCGGTGACGACGCGGGCGCCGTGCTTGAAGCCGGTGACGATCGCCTGCGGGGCCTTCTCCCCATGGACGTACGCCTCGCGCATCCGGGTGACGAGGAAGACCTCGTAGTCCATGGCGAGACCGAAGACCACACCCACCATGAAGATCGGCATCATGGACATGATCGGGCCGGTCTGTTCGACGCCGAAGAGCGAGCCCAGCCAGCCCCACTGGAAGACCGCGACGACCGCGCCCAGCGCCGCGACGACCGAGAGCAGGAAGCCCAGGGCCGCCTTCAGCGGCACCAGCACCGAGCGGAAGACCAGCATCAGCAGCAGGAACGCCAGGCCGACGACGAGCGCCAGATACGGCAGCAGCGCGTCGTTCATCTTCTGCGAGAAGTCGATGTTCATCGCCGTGGCTCCGGTGACCAGGACCTCGGCGCCGGTGTCGGACTTTATGTCCGTGCCCGTGTCACGGATGGCGTGAACCACGTTCTCCGTCTCGGCGGAGCTCGGCCGGTCCTTCGGGATCACGGTGATCATGGCGGTGTCGCCGGCCTTGTTGAAGTGGGCCGGGGTGACCGCGACGACGTGCGGGATGCCGGAGATCTCGTCGGAGACCTGCTTGACCGCGGCCTTGCCGTCCGAGCTGTTCGCCGTGTCCACGACGACCATCAGCGGCCCGTTGAAGCCGGGGCCGAAGCCGTCGGAGAGCAGGTCGTAGGCGCGGCGCTGGGTGGTGCTGGTGGGCTGGGAGCCGTCGTCGGGCAGGCCCATCTCCAGCGATGCGGCCGGTACGGCGATGACCCCGAGGCCGAGGACTCCGACCAGCAGCACCCAGACCGGCTTGCGCAGGACGAACCGCGCCCACCGGGTACCCATGTTCGGCTTCGTCTCGGGCCGGGTCGAAGCCTCGGCGGCCTTGCGTGCCTTGCGTCCCATGACCCGCTTGCCCGCGAAGCCCATCACCGCCGGGACGAGGGTGAGCGCGATCAGGACGGCGATCGCGACCGTGCCGGCCGCGGCGAAGCCCATCTTCGACAGCATCGGGATGTTGACGACGGCCAGGCCGACCAGGGCGATGACGACGGTGAGACCGGCGAAGACGACCGCGGAACCGGCCGTGCCGACCGCCCGCCCCGCCGCTTCCTCGCGCTCGCGGCCCTCGGCCAGCTCGGCGCGGTAGCGGGAGACGATGAAGAGCGCGTAGTCGATGCCGACCGCGAGGCCGATCATCATCGCGAGGGTGGAGGTGGTGGAGCCCAGGTCGAGCACGTTGGCCAGGGCCGTGATCGTCGAGACGCCGATGCCGACGCCGATGAGCGCGGTGAGCAGCGGCAGACCCGCCGCGACGAGCGAGCCGAAGGTGACGACCAGCACCACTGCGGCGATCGCCACACCGATGATCTCGGTGGCCCCGGTCTCCGGCATCACCTGGAGCGCGTCGCCGCCGATCTCGACGGTCATCCCGCTCTTCTGCGCTGCGTGGCCCGCGTCCTCCAGGGCGCTCCGGGTCGCATCGGTCAGCTCCATCGAGTTGACCTTGTAGGACACGGAGACGTACGCCGTGGAGCCGTCCTTGCTGACGGCGTTGCCGGTGTACGGGTCGGTGACCGAGGCGATCTGGTCCGAACCCGACTTCAGCTCGTCCGCGATCTTGTTGACCTCGGCCTTGTTCGCCGGGTCCGTCATCTTCTGGCCGTCGTCGGCCTTGAAGACGACCCGTGCGGTCGCGCCGTCGGCGCTGGAGTCGGGGAAGCGCTGTTCCAGCAGGTCGAAGGCCTTCTGAGCCTCCGTACCCGGAATGGAGAAGGAGCTGGAGGTGGCGGTGGACGCGGAGGCGGCGCCGAATCCGGCGAGCGCCAGCAGTGCCACCCAGACAAGGGCGACATAGCGGCGGCGCCGGAAGACGAACCGTCCGAGCTTGTAGAGGAATGTGGCCACGGAGGCGTACTCCCGGTCAGGTCGTGTGGGTGGAAAAGGGCGTGAGGAACCGGCCCGACGACGAGAGCGGCGTGTCAGGTGGGGCTTGGGGAGAGGGTCGTACGGAAGGGACGGGGTCAGACGCCGAGAGCGGGGAGGATCACGGAGTCGACGTAGTCGGTGAGAAACGCCTGGTCGACGGGGCGGTCCTCGACCAGCTGCCGAGCGGTGAAAGCACCGACCAGCATGTGCGGTACATATTTCAGCGCCGGGTTGTCCGGACGCAGTTCACCCCGGCCCACGGCTCGGCGGAGCAGCGAGTCGAGGCCGGTTATCTCCGGCTCGATGAGCAATTCGCGCAGTGCCCGGTACAGATCAGGATTGTCGTGGACGGCTTGCATCAGGCCCCGCATCAGCGCGGAGTTCTTCTGCATCTGGCAGTCGTCGCTCCGGCCCAGCGCGGCATGGAAATCTCCGCGCAGCGAACCGGTGTCGATCTCCGCGAGGGACACCGGCTTGTTGTGCCGCAGGGCCTTGACGACCAGCTCGGGCTTGCTCCCCCACTGGCGGTAGAGGGTGGCCTTGCTGGAGCGGGTACGGGCGGCGACGGCGTCCATGGTCAGGGCGTCGTAGCCGACCTCGCGAAGCAGGTCGAGCACCGCGGCGTAGAGCTCGCTCTCGCGCTCGGGCGTGAGACGGGTGCGTGCCATGGGCCGACCTCCTGTCCTGTCACTCGTACGTCATTCAGCCGAACGAAACTGTTTCGTACACATCGAAGCTACCCCGGCACTGAGCGAAACTGCATCGTTTCGCTTGTGTGTTGCACCACAACGTCTTCCGCACCACGAGTTGCCGCGTCCCGCTCACGCGGAAAGCATTGGGGGGTGAGTGACGACGTCGCGTATCTCCGTTTTCCGCACCTTCACAAGGACCTGCTCTGCTTCGCGGCCGAGGACGACCTCTGGGTCTCTCCCCTCGCCCCCGAGGGGCAGCAGCCCGGCCGGGCGTGGCGGGTGACCGTCGACCGGACGCGGGTCAGTCACCCGCGCTTCTCACCCGACGGGACCCGTATCGCGTACACGACCTGGCGCACCCTGGATCCCGAGATCCATCTCGCCCCGGTCGAGGGCGGACCGGCCCGCCGGCTCACCTATTGGGGGTCGACCGACGCCCGGGTCTGCGGCTGGACCCCCGATCCGGACGAGACGTCGCACATCCTCGCCGTGTCCTCGCACGCGCAGCCGTTCTCGTACTTCTCCTGGGCCTACAGCCTTCCCACGGACGGCTCCCCCGGCGGCAAGCTCCCGTGGGGCCCGGTCTCCGACATCGCGGTCGCGGACATCGACGGCGAACGGCGCACGCTGCTGCTCACCGGCACACCCCCGCACGAACCGGCCGCCTGGAAGCGGTACCGGGGCGGGGCGATGGGGCGGCTGTGGCTGCACGGCAAGCGACTGCTGCCCGATATCGGCGGCCATCTGGACTCGCCGATGTTCGTCGGCGGCCGGATCGCGTTCCTCTCCGACCACGAGGGCGTCGGCAACCTGTACTCCTGCCTGCACGACGGCTCCGACCTGCGCCGCCACACCGACCACGACGCCTTCTACGCCCGGCACGCGTCCAGCGACGGACGCCGGGTGGTCTACCAGTGCGCGGGCGAGATGTGGCTGGTCGACGACCTCGAATCACCGGACGCGGTCCCGCGGAAGCTGCAGGTGCGGCTCGGCGGGCCGCGGGCCGGGCGGCGTTCGTACCAGGTGCCCGCCGCCACCAATGTCGACTCGCTGTCCGTGGACGAGACGGGCCGGGCGAGCGCCGTCTCGGTCCGCGGCAGTCTGTACTGGCTGACCCACCGCGACGGGCCCGCCCGCACGATCGCCGACACCCCCGGGGTCCGGGTCCGGCTGCCCGAGATGCTCGGCAGCATGGGCCAGGTCGCCTACGTGACGGACGCGGACGGCGAGGACGCCATCGAGATCGCGTACCTGCCACGCGCCAGCGGTGACCGGGCACCGCGCCGGCTGGCCTCCGGGCAGGTCGGCCGGGTCCACGAACTGATCGCCGACCCGGAGGGCGAACGGCTCGCGATCGCCACGCACGACGGCCGGCTGCTGCTCCTCGACACGGCCGAGGAGTCCACCGGCGAACCGACCGAGCTCATCCGCTCCATCAACGGGCCGGTCCGCGATCTGGCGTTCTCACCGGACGGCGCCTGGCTGACCTGGTCGCATCCCGGGATCGGCCGCTCGCTGCGGCAGATCAAACTGGCCCGGATCATGGGACCGGGCGCCCCGGTGATCGTCGATGTCACCAACGGCCGCTTCGAGGACCAGAACCCGGTCTTCACCGGCGACGGCCGGTATCTCGCGTTCCTCTCCTGGCGCGGCTTCGACCCGGTGTACGACGTCCACACCGGCGACCTCTCCTTCCCGCTCGGCTGCCGCCCGTACCTGGTGCCGCTCTCCTCCGCCACGCCGTCCCCGTTCGCTCTCTCACCGGAGGGACGCCCGGCGGCGGGCGGCCTCGACCCGGGCGACACTCCGGAAGCGGCTCCAGCCGAAGGGGCCACGGTCACGGTCGAGTTCGAGGGGCTGGAGAACCGGGTGACGCCGTTCCCGGTCACCGCGTCGAAGTACTCGGCTCTGCACCCGGTCAGCGGCGGCGGGCTCGTCTGGCTGCGCTGGCCGATCTCGGGCGCGCTCGGCGAGACGTTCGCCAACCCGGCGGACATGTCGGGCCGTCCCACGCTCGAACACTTCAACATCACGAGGGCCAGGAAGACCGAACTCGTCGGCCATCTCGACTGGTTCGCCGTCAGCGGCGACGCGACCCGGCTGGTCGTCATGGACGACGGAGAACTGCGCGCCGTACCGGCCACCGAGGCCGGCGACAGCGACTCGACGGTCTACCTCGACCTCCGGCGGATCCTGCACGATGTCGACCCGGCGGCGGAATGGCGGCAGGCGTACGGGGAAGCGGGCCGCATCATCCGCTCCTACTTCTGGGAACCCGACATGTGCGGCATCGACTGGCCGGGCGTGCTCGACCAGTACCGTCCGCTGGTCGAACGGGTCGCGACCCCCGACGAGTTCGCGGACCTGCTGCGCGAGGTCCTCGGCGAACTGGGCACCTCGCACGCATACGTCGCACCCGCCCGCCGCAACGAGGGCCCACCGCACTACCAGCGGGCGATCGGACTGCTCGGTGCGAACCTGGTGTGCCGGGACGGCAAGTGGCTGGTCCGGCGAATCCTGCCGGGCGACTCCTCGGACTCCAAGGCGCGTTCACCGCTCGCCGGCACGGGCATCCGCGACGGCGCGATCCTCACCCACGTGGACGGCCGCCCGGTGGATCCGGTCGCAGGCCCCTACCCACTCCTCTCCCAGGCGGGCGGGACCACCGTCGAACTCACCTTCTGCCCGCCCGAGGGCGAAGGACCCTCCCGCCGCGTCGCCGTCGTCCCCCTGATCGACGAGCGCCCGCTCCGCTACCAGGACTGGGTCGCCAAACGCCGCGACGTCGTACGGGAGCTGAGTGCCGGCAAGTGCGGCTACCTACACATCCCCGACATGGGTGGCTCCGGCTGGGCCCAGTTCAACCGCGACGTGCGGATGGAGGTCTCCCGCCCCGCCCTGATCGTCGACGTACGCGGCAACGCGGGCGGCCACATCAGCGAGCTGGTCGTCGAGAAACTGACCCGTGCGATCCTCGGCTGGGACCTGACCCGCGACGCCCAGCCGGTCTCGTACGCCTCCAACGCCCCCCGCGGCCCGGTGGTGGCTCTCGCCGACGAGGCGACCTCCTCCGACGGCGACATGATCACCGCCGTGTTCCGCCTGCTGGAACTGGGCCCGGTGGTGGGCCAGCGGACATGGGGCGGGGTCGTCGGCATGACGGGCCGGCACCGGTTGGGCGACGGCACGGTGATCACGGTGCCGATGAACGCGGCGTGGTTCGACGCGTACGGATGGTCGATCGAGAACCGCGGTGTCGAACCGGACCTGGAGGCGCTGCGCACGCCGCTGGACTGGGCGGAGGGCCGGCACGCGGTGCTGGACGACGCGGTGCAGATCGCGCTCGACCTCCTGAAGTCCCACCCGGCGTCGACCCCACCGACCTACGAGGACGCCCCGAACCGCGCACGGCCACCGCTGCCGCCGCGATAGGCACCGGGCAGGCCCATCAAGCCCGTCCCGCGGCCCGTCACCTCAAGCCCGTCCGGCGGACACATCAAGCCCGTCCCCGCGGCCCGTCACCTCAGGCCCGTCCGGCGGACACATCAAGCCCGTCCGGCGGACAGATCAAGCCCGTCCGGCGATTGAGGACAAAAGAAGGGGGGCCGGGGGCGTGCCCCCCGGTTTCGGGAAGGGGCGGGGTGGGGGAACAAGCCCCGCGCACGCGAAAGGCGCGTCCGGTCTCCCGAACGCGCCCCTCGCACCGACGAGTCAGGACTCGTCGTCGTACCGGTCGCGCGCCCCCTGCGCCGCGTCCCGGGCCTTGTCCCGCGCCCGTTCCGACGCAGTGGACGTCCGCCCGCGCGGCTCGCCCTTCTTCTCGCCCGGGTTCTTCTTCGCCTGCTCGGCGAGCTCCTGCGCCTTGTCCTTGAACTGGTCTGCGATACCCATGCTGTTCACTCCTAGTGGGGTGCTCGGGATGCGTTGGGGGTGACCCGTTGGGGCCTCAACCAGACTTACACGGCAGGACATCCCACGCATTTCGATCACTTACGCTGCGTGCTCGCACCCCGCGCGACCTCGTCCGCCGCACCTCCGGCGCCCACAAGTCCCTTGCTCACGCCCTCGAGCCGCGACCCGAACCGCTTCATTTCGCGCTGCCCGACCGCCCCGATGACCGCCGGCAGATATCCCCGCACCGATTGCATGCCGCGCAGCCACCACTGCGCGTACACGTGCGACGAACGCCGCTCGATGCCGGCCACGATCCGGTCGACCGCCGGGCCCAGCGGATACGTGCGGTTCGCCGGCCACGGCAGCCGCTGCCGCAACTCCCGCATGACGTCGTCCTCGTCGGCGCCCCGCACCATGTCGGTGTCCGTCCAGGACAGGTAGCCGACACCGACCTTCACGCCCCGGTGTCCGACCTCCGCCCGCAGACTGTGTGCGAACGCCTCCACACCCGACTTCGACGCGCAGTACGCGGTCATCATCGGCGCCGGAGTGATCGCGGCGAGCGACGCGATCTGCAGGAAGTAGCCGCGGCTCTCCATCAGTACGGGCAGCAACGCCCGCCCTGTCACCGCGCCGCCGATCAGATTGACCTCGATGACCCGCCGCCACGCCTGCGGGTCGGAGTCGACGAACGGCCCGCCCAAGGCGACCCCGGCATTGGCGACGACCACGTCGACCTTGCCGAAGCGCTCCTTCACCTCCTGCGCGACCCGTGCCATCGCCACATGGTCGGTGACGTCCGCGTACCAGTGGTCGCTCTCCGCGTGCAGCCGCTCGGAGACCTTCTTCAACTCGTCCGGCTCCAGACCGACCAGCGCCAGCTTCGCGCCCCGCGCCGAGAGCTTGTGGGCCAGCAGCTCGCCCACGCCGCGCGCCGCGCCGGTGACGACCACGACCTGTCCTTCGAGACTGCGCCTGCCGCTCATACGACCTCCTCCTCAACAGTGCCACTGACCGTCCCGGTGGCAGCGGTGACATACCCAGCGACCAGTTCCCGGATGTTCGCGGTGACCGCCTCCGGCGCCTCCACCGGTGTCATGTGGCCCATCCCCGCCAACTCGGTGATCCCCAGGCATTCGGGGAGCGCCGCCGCGAGGGCGCGCGCGTGGACGGGCGGCGTCAGCCGGTCCTCCGTACCCGCGATCACAGCGGTGGGCACCCACAACTCCCTTACACCCGCGTCGAGATCGAGCTCCGCGAGCACATGTCCCCAGGAGACCCGGGCCGCCCGCGGGCAGGCGTGCACGATCCGGGCACAGGACTCGACCCGCTCCGGGGCCGAACCGGCGCCCATCGTGGCGTACTTGAGGATCCGCTTCGAGACGGGTGTGACCGGCCCGAGCGGGGCGCGCGCCCCGAGGATCGCGCGGGTCATCCGGGTGCGGACCGCACCGGCCCGCATCGGTACGACGAGCGACTCGGCGATCAGCCGCGAACTGCCGGTGCTGCACAGCAGTACGGCTGCCGCGTGCTCGCGCAGCCCGGCCCGCCGCGAGGCGGCCATCAG
Source organism: Streptomyces sp. NBC_00873 (assembly GCF_045207415.1). Taxonomy (NCBI): domain Bacteria; kingdom Bacillati; phylum Actinomycetota; class Actinomycetes; order Kitasatosporales; family Streptomycetaceae; genus Streptomyces; species Streptomyces sp. NBC_00873. Next base: position 5,524,675 of record NZ_CP108803.1, on the reverse strand, counting down.
CGTCATGCCGCCCATGGAGTGCCCGGCGAGCACCGCCTGCTCGCCGGGGGCCAGCGCGGCGGCCAGCACCGCTTCGAGGTCGTCGGCGAGCGCGTCGGTGCTGTACCCCTCGGGGCGGACGGCGGGCGTACGGCCGTGGCCACGCTGGTCGTAGACGACGACCCGGTGGTCGACCGCCAGGTCCCGGATCTGCGCGGCCCAGAAATGGGTGTTGCAGGTCCAGCCGTGCGCGAGCACGACCGCGGGGGCGCCGTCCGGCCCGTGCAGCTCGACGTGGATGCGGGAGCCGTCTGCGGAGACGGCGGTCAGTTCGCGTGTGGGCACCGGCGGGGCGTCCTCGTGCCGCAGCGGCCGGCTCATCACGCGGCCTCCTCGGCGACGGCCTTCTCGGCGACGACGGTCTCGGCGGCATCGGTCTTCCGGGGCCGGATGACCTCGTACTCCCCGAGGTCCACCGTCCGTGTCGCCCGGCGGAACTCACCCGTCGTTCCCGGCCAGACCGTGGTGTTGCGCCCGCCTGCGTCCAGATACCAGCTGGTGCAGCCACCGGTGTTCCACACGGTCCGCTTCATCCGCTGCTGGACCCGCCGGTTCCACGCCCCGACCGCCGACGCCCGCGCACCGAGCGCGGTCCGCCCGCCCAGGACGTTCAGCCGGCGCAGATAGTCCGCCATGTAGTTCAGCTGGGACTCGATCATCAGGATCATGGAGGAGTTCCCGAGCCCCGTGTTGGGGCCGATGATCGTCATCCAGTTGGGAAAGCCCGCCGCGGTCGCGCCCCGCAGCGCCTGCATGCCGTCCTTCCAGGACTCGGCGAGCGTGATGCCTTCCGCGCCGACGACCCGGTCGGCGATCGGCATGTCCGTCACATGGAAGCCGGTGCCGAAGATGATCGCGTCGACCTCGGTCTCCGTGCTGTCGGCGGCGACGACGGTCGAGGCGCGTACCTCGGTCAGCCCGGAGGCGACCACATCCACATTGGGCTGGGCGAGCGCCGGGTAGTACGTACTGGAGAGCAGGATCCGCTTGCATCCGATGCGGTACGACGGCGTCAGCTTGGCCCGCAGCGCCGGATCCTTGATGGCCCGTGCGATGTTGGACTTGGCTATCCTCTCCACCGGGCCGAGCTCGTTGGGGTGCTTGGTGAACGCGCTGATCTGCAACTCCCGTATGCCCCACAGCAGTCCGCGGCGCGCGGTGCCGGTGAGCGGAAGCGCGCGGTGCAGCCACCGCTCGGCGCCGCTGATGTTCCGGTCCATGCGCGGCATGACCCACGGCGGGGTGCGCTGGAACAGGGTCAGCCTGCCGGCCTGCGGCTGGATCGCCGGCACGATCTGGATCGCGGAGGCGCCGGTGCCGACCATGGCGACGCGCTTGCCGGTCAGGTCGTAGTCGTGGTCCCAGCGGGCCGAGTGGAAGACCTTGCCGGGGAAGTCGGCGAGACCGGGTATGTCCGGCATCTTCGGGTCGGAGAGCGGGCCGGTCGCGGAGACGACGACATCGGCGACGATCGTGGTCCCGTTCGCGGACTCGATCACCCAGTTCAGCTCGTCGTTGTCCCACCGCATCATGGTCACTTCATGGCCCAGCCTGATGTGCGGGCGCAGCCCGAAGGTGTCGGCGATACGTTCCAGGTAGGCGCGGATGTGCTCCTGCCCGGAGAAGGTGCGCGGCCAGTCCGGGTTGGGGGCGAACGAGAACGAGTAGAGGTGGGACGGTACGTCGCAGGCGCAGCCGGGGTAGCTGTTGTCGCGCCAGGTGCCACCGACGGACTCGGCCCGTTCCAGGACGACGAAGTCGGTGATGCCTTCGCGGCGCAGCCGGACCGCGGCCCCCAGGCCCCCGAATCCGGATCCGATCACCGCCACTCGTACATGCTCGTGCTGGGCCATGCTGCCGCCTCCCGCGGTACGTCACACGACTCCGCCAGCAATCACTGGCATTGTTGGGAGGGTAGAGCAGCCCCGTACCGATGGGTAGGGGTCCGGCGAGGGAAAGTTACCGGCGGTACAACATAGGGTGCGGTGGTGGCTGAAGGACGCGAGCACCGCGAATACCGCATGGAGGAGCTGGCCAAGGAGGCCGGCATCCCCGTGCGGACCCTGCGCTTCTACCGGGAGCGCGGTCTGATCGCGCCACCGCGCCGGGAGGGGCGCATCGCCTGGTACGACGACCACCATCTGGCCCGGCTGCGGACCATCGCCGGGCTGCTGGAGCGCGGCCACACCCTCACCGGCATCGCCGATCTGGCCCGCACCTTCGAGAGCGGCCGCGATGTCGCCGAGGTGCTGGGGCTGGGCGAGCCGACCGAGGAGACCCCGGTCCGCCTCACGCCCGAACAGCTCGCGGACCACTTCGAGGGCGAGGTCACCCCGGAGAACCTCGCCACCGCCCTGGACCTGGGCCATCTCGCCATCGACGGCGACGAGATCGTGCACATCAGCCGCCGCCTCCTGGAGGCGTCGGCGGAGCTGGTACGCGCGGGCGTGCCGCTCTCCACGGTGCTCGCGGCGGGCCGCCGGGTCCGGGAACACGCGGACGCCCTCGCCGAACTCTTCGTGCAGGTGCTGCCGGCCCACACCACGGAGACCGAACCGCCCCAACTCCGCCCGCTCGCCCGCGCAGTGGTGGACGCCGAGCTCTCCATGGCCCTGGACCGACGGCTGCGCCGCGACGACGGCACGCAGCCACCGAAGGGACCGGAGACGTAACCGCTCCCGCGACAGGTCGCCGAACAGCGGTACACGCCCGGTGGCGGCGCAGGAGCCGACCGCCCCGACGAATCCGCGTTGACCGCCCCTCCCCCGTGCGTCAGGCTGCCCCCATGTCCGACAACGATCCGAGCAGTTCGCACAAAATTGCCGCCCTGTTCTCCCACGGGCGGCTGACCACGATCCCCCGCAAGCCGGCCCGCCGCGAGCAGTTGCTCGTCCACTTGGCGCAGACCCTGTTCGAGCCGGACCGCACGTACAGCGAGCGCGAGGTCAACGAGGCACTGCTCACCGTGCACGACGACTACCCGGCGCTGCGCCGATTCCTGGTCGTGGCAGGTCTGCTGACCCGCCCCAAGGACGGCAGCAGCTACCGGCGGGCCGGGTAGCCCCTACAGCTCGAAGACGGCCGTCACCGGCGCGTGATCGCTCCACCGCTCGCCGTGCGTGGCGGCCCGCTCCACCCACGCCTTTGCCGCACGCCCGGCGAGGCCGGGGGTGGCCACCTGGTAATCGATGCGCCAGCCCGTGTCGTTATCGAAGGCGCGCCCCCGGTAGGACCACCAGGAATACGGTCCCGCCCCGTCCGGGTGCAGCGCCCGCACCACGTCGACGTACGCGGCCTCGTCGAAGACCCGGGTCAGCCACGCCCGCTCCTCCGGCAGGAAGCCCGCGCGCTTCTGGTTGTCCTTCCAGTTCTTCAGGTCGGCCTCCCGGTGGGCGATGTTCCAGTCGCCGCACACCAGCACCTCGCGGCCGCCGGCCGCGGACCGCTCCCTGAGCCCCTTCAGATACGGCAGGAACGCGGCCATGAAGCGCTCCTTCTCGTCCTGCCGCTCCGTACCGACCTCACCGGACGGGAGATACAGGCTCGCCACCGTGACACCCGGCAGGTCGACCTCGACGTACCGGCCGCTGTCGTCGAACTCATCGCTCCCGGCGTCCCCGAACCCGCCGAACCCGATCTGCACCCTCTCCGGCGCCCGGCGGGTGTAGAGGGAGACCCCGGCCCGCCCCTTGGCGGCCGCCGGTGCGTGGACGGCGTGCCAGCCGTCGGGCTCGCGCACCTCGTCGGTGAGCTGGTGCGGCTCGGCACGCACCTCCTGCAGGCAGATCACATCGGCTTCGGTCCCCGCCAGCCACTCGACGAAGCCCTTCTTCGCGGCGGCGCGGAGCCCGTTCACATTCACGGTGGTCACTGTGAGCAAAACATGCCCCTCAAATTCACAAGCGTTCGGAACCTGCTCAGCACACTGTCTGTGGTCACGGTGAGCATCAGGGCACAATACCGACAACCAGCGATCGCATACCTGTACCATTTCGCGCATGAATATCCAGCCTCGGCCGTTCGACCACCCGGACGCTGTCAAACTCAACGACCAGGTGCAGCTCGAATACGCGGAGCGCTACGGGGACGAGGGCGATGTCACACCACTCGCCCCATCCATGTTCCGGCCTCCGCGCGGCCTCTACCTCCTCGCCTACGACGAGTCGGGCGCACCGGTCGCCACCGGCGGCTGGCGTGCGCAGGACCAGAACGAGGAGGGCTACCTGGACGGCGACGCCGAGCTCAAGCGGATGTTCGTGATCCGGGAGTGCCGCGGACTGGGTCTGGCCCGTCGCATCCTCGCCGCTCTCGAAGCGGACGCACGGGCGGCGGGCCGCACCCGGATGGTGCTGGAGACCGGCGACCAGCAGCCGGAGGCGATCGCGCTGTACACCTCCAGCGGCTACACCCCCTGCGAGAAGTTCGGCTACTACCGCACGTACGAGAGCAGCCGCTGCTTCGCCAAACCGCTCCGGGAGTCGTGATCCGGGCCCTGTCCTGATCCAGTGCCCCCTCGGCGGGGCACAGGCTGTGCGCTCTTGCCTGTCGGCGCGTCCCCCATCACACGATTGCCGCGACTGCCCTGCTCCATGCCCCCGACCGCAGCAGCTCGGGCCGAGCAGGACCAGACCGTGGTGTCGGCCGCCACCCGGATGCTGAGCGCGTTGGCGCGCCGGGAGCCCGGCAGCATGGAGCTGCTCCTGGACATACTGCCGGACGCGTTTCCCTGGGTCCGCTTCCTTCCCGAGACAGACGTCCACGCCTTCGCCGTCGAACTTGTCGACACCATGCGGGCCGCCGACTCCGTCGGCAATAATGCGTCCGTCGCCCAGATGCTGATCGCATGGCAGCACACCGCCGAGGTGTACTCCGACCCCGAACTGCTGGCCGCGCTGACCAGGGACCACGACGAGGACTACGGCCCTGCGCCGGACCCGCGGGACGTTGCGTGAGCGCGGGTCGCGGCGACCGCGCCGCACCGCCGGCACTGGAAGGCCACGGGGAGGTCCGCTTCGCGGACGCGGCCGCGGCCAAGGGCTGGGAAAGCCTCGCCCAGCAGGCACGCGAGAACACCTACCGCGCCTGGGTCATCATGCGCACGGACCCCGGACCGGCCACCGAGACACCCCGCCGCCTACAAGCCCATCCGCTCGCACAACAAGGGAATCCACGGGCGCCTCAAGAGCGACGCCCAGCGGCCACCAAGCGGCGCTCTTCCCATCACCCCGAACAGGCATCGAACGACCCCTGAAACGACGAAGATCCCGTCCGATCTCGCGATCGGACGGGATCTTCGTCACCGCTCTTGAAGCTCTCGCGACGAGATGTACACCTGGCGACTTGTCTCCGGGACGAGTAGCGGCCCGAGGGCTCCTACGGGTCCGGGGCCGCTACTCGTATCGCTCAGTCCAGACCGTAGGCGCGGACCATCGTCTGGGTGACGGTGGCGCCGTCAGCGGTCGTGAGCTCGACCTTCAGATGGACATAGCCGCTGCTTGCTGGCACCCCAGGCACGGTGGCCATCTTCTGCGTGCCGGTGCCGGTGACCGGCAGCTCGGTCCAGTCGCTGGCGGGAATTCCCGCGACCGAGCTCTGCGATCCGGCTGCGAACATGACCTTCGTCTGGGTGATCGGGACGGGCTTTCCGCTGGATGCGTCGGTGACGGCCGAGAGCCGCATCGGTACGGCGGTGCCGCCGGAGACGGTGTTGGTCAGCTGGAGCGGCAGATCGAGAACGGGCACCGGGGCGTCCTGCGCCCCCTGTCGCGCAGCGCTGGTGCGGAACGTCCATGCCGTCTCCTGGGCGATCCCGATCGACCAACGGATGGCGCCTTGGCCGACCGGCCGCTGCCAGGTCGCCCGGGCCGTGATGGTGGCCTCGTCGTCGGGCAGGAAGATCACCCCATTCTCGTACTTGGCCGGCTGCCCGTCGACGTTGACGTTCAGGAGACGGCTGTCCGGGGAGGCGCCGAGGGCGTCGTGCCCGCCGGCGTCGGCGAACCACGGGACGCTCACAAGCAGTCGGTTGGTGTCGCGTCGGAACAGTGGGGTGCCGCCGGTCGACAGAGACATCCCGGTGGGCACCTTGTACCAGCTCGTCGTCTCCTGGCCGGCGGTCCGGGTCCGCGGGCCGTCGAAAGCCCCACCGGCGTTGAAGGCTGCGGGCGCCACGATGCTGGTCCAGGCGACGTCGGGATCCGCAGTGAAGTAGTCGGTTCGCTCGGTGGGTGCGAGGACCCCGACGCTGCTGCCGGCTGCGTACAGCGAGCTTGACATTCCGTGGATTTTGAACCGCATGTCGGTCCAGAGGGTGCGGCTGTCGCCCTGGGTGTAGTAGCCGGCCCGCTGGGCGGACAGGTCACGGTCGTTCACCCGCTGGACTCCCGCAGCCACCGTGCCGCTCGTGAGCCACGCGAGGTTGTAGACGTATGGGCTCGTCTCCGGCTGCTCTCCGGACCAGCGCAGTACCACCGGGCCGGCGGCCACCGCGGCTGCCAACCGTGCGCCCTCGTCGGAGCGGACGCTGATGACGGGGATCGGTGCCCCGGTGCCTCCCGTCGGAGTCACCTTGCCGACGATGCTCGGGTAGTGGACGATCACCGCGACCGCGCCCACCCGGGCGGCGTCCTGGGCAATCCTGTTGACCGGCCAGGACCCCTGAGCCGCGACGAGTGCGACCTTCCCGGTCAGGTCCTGGTCGAGGACCGTGGCCCAGTCGACCGCGACGAGTGGCGCCTCGCCCTGACCGTGCAGCGGCGGAGTCTGCGCCACTGACCAGTAGTCGAACGGTCCGGCCTGGGTGGAGATCGTCGCCCGGGGTGCGTACGCGCGGGTCGTCAGACCGGACGTGAACCGGTCGTCATGCGGCCCCTCCGAGTCGGTGTAGACGGCGTCAACGTACGACGGAGCGGTGGCGAAGCTCGACTGCATGATGCCGTTGCCGGTCAGGTCGTAGGTGTAGCCGACTGTGTACCCGAACGACTGGCTGGGCCGGTCCGTCCGCCAGCTCGGCTGGCGCGCGTCGCGCGCGTCGAGGGTGATCGTCGTGTCGCCGTCGATCTCGAGGTTGTGCCGGGCGAGGAACGCCAGCGACGTGACACCGCTGGCATTGGTGGGCTCGTCACGTGTCATGACATCCGATGCGATCGTGTAGGTGCCGAGCGGCAACCGCGTGGTGACGGTGCCCTTGGCGCCGAACCCGAGGTGCCTCGCCTGGCCGCGGACCGGGTCGATGAGGTCCCATGTGGACGGTGAGGCCGCTGGGTTGCCGAACCTGTCGATGCCAACGACGGTCACGTCTGCGGACGGCTCCTCGAGGTGAAGAGTGAACGGCACCTCGACCTGGACACCCTCTGCAGTGCCGACCAATCGGCCGGTGACCGTGCCGTAGGCGACATCCTTGACCGGCAGCCGGGGGTCGATCCGCAGCTTGACGGGAGCGTCCTGGCCGCCGCCCACCGTCAGCTGGCTCTCGACCGGCAGGACCATCGCGTTGGGCACGGGCGTCGCGCCGTCCCCACCGACGAGCTCCTCAACCCGAAGCTTCAGCCTGACGGGCGTGCTGCCGAGGTTGGTGAAGGTGGCCGATGCCTCCGTGACGGGGAGCGACTTCTGCGGGTAGGAGAACTCGCCAAGTTGCAGGTTGGGCTGCGCGACCACCTGCTGGGTGACGGCGCGACCCACGTCCATCGGGCCGGCTCCCTGCTCCAGCACGTCCGCGCCGGTGTCGTCGGCCGAAGAGGTGAGCACCTCCTTGACCTCCGCCGGGGTGAGGTCGGGCCGGGCGTCGAGCACGAGCGCCGCGCCCCCCGCGACGTGCGGGGTCGCCATCGAGGTGCCTGAGTAGGAGACGTATGCCAGGTCGCCCCGGCCGCCGGCGCGGGCGGCGACCACGTCGACGCCCTGCGACGCGATGTCCGGCTTGGCGGCGGTGCCGCCGAAAACCGGGCCGCGCGAGGTGAAGTACGCCGTGTCGTTGTGCCGGTCCACGGCGCCGACGGCGAGCGCGGCGGGTGCACACCCTGGCGTCGACACCGAGCCGGGCAGGCCGGAGTTGCCGGCCGCGATCACGAAGAGTGCCTGGTCGCTGAGCGCTTGGACGGCATCGACGCTGGGGCCCTCGCACTTGGCGCCGACGGCGCCGAGTGACATTGACACCACCTTCGCGCCGTTGTCGACGGCCCACTGCATCCCCTGGATGATCCCGGAGGTGTACCCCGCGCCGGTGTTGTCGAGCACCTTGCCGATGAGCAGGTCAGCGCCTGGCGCCATCCCTGCGTACTTGCCCTGCGATGCGGCACCCGTCCCGGCGAGTGTTGAGGCCGTGTGAGTCCCGTGGCCGTGGCGGTCCAGGACGCCCTGCCCACCGATGAAACTGCGCTCGGCGACCACGCGGCCGGCGAGGTCCGGGTGACCGGTGTCGTAGCCCGTGTCGAGGACAGCAACTCTCACGCCGGAGCCGTCGTAGCCGAGCTGGTGGGCGACGTCGGCGCCGGTGAGCGGCACCGTCGGGCTGAAGGTGTCGCCGCCCTTGTCGGAGGAGTGCACGACGTCGTCCAGCCAGATCCGGGCAGCCGGGAGGCGCTGGATCGACGGCGTCGAGGTGGTGCCGTTCGGCGCAGCCAGCGGCGTGCCCGCCGGGGCGAGGGAGCGCCAGACACCGGCGGCGTGGCCCTTGCGGACCCGAACGGCCGCGCCCTGGATGACGGAAAGCTGCGAGGTGACGTCGGCTCCGGCCGGTGCGTCCTTCGCAAGCTCCTCGGCCTGCTGCAGGGTCGGGTAGGTGACGATCACGGGCAGGGTTTCGCTGCTGTCGTCGTCGTACCCGTCGGCAAGCAGCTTGGTGATGTTGAACAGGTCGCGGTCCACCGTGCCGGCGTCGATCTGGGCCTCGATCCCGGCCGGGAAGACGTAGGTGCCTCCGGCGTCGGTGAACGTCGTGAACAGGGCGTCCTGTCCTGAGGCGTCCCGCAGGCGTGCGTCGGCCAGGCGGCCGTTGGCAGTGACGTGCGCCGTGACCGCGTCGCCAGTGACGAGCGTGATGGTCCGCACCTGACCTTCGGGTGTCGTTGCGACGGCGGGGGGCGTGGGCTGGTCGGCGGCTCGAGCGGCCTCGGTCCCGAGCGTCGGAAGGGCGGCGAACAAGACCAGAGCGGCAAGGGTGCTGACCGGGCGGAGGGCGCCGCGGTGATCGGACATGCGTAACTCCTGGGTGAGCAGGGTGGGTCGTGCCGTACTCTCGCCTAGTTGACGTCGCCTGCGATCGACTCGTGCGTGGCGACATGGCGACTTGGCGGGAACTCGACACCCGGCGCACGCTGGGACGACCGGCAGGAGGGACGCGGGTGTTCGACGACTTGTTGCCACAGGACGAGGCGGTGTACCGCGCCGTGCTTGCGTTCCCCGGCGCCGGCGCCGGGCGGCTCGCCGACGAGCTCGGCAGGCCTGTCGCCGTGGTCACCGCGTCGGTTAACCGTCTGGCGGATACCGGCCTGGTCCACTCCGGACCCGACCGGGCGGTGATCGCCTCTCCGCCCGAGCTGGCCCTCGGCCCGCGGCTGGCCCGGTCCCGCGAGCGGCTGCGCCGCTCCGAGGAAATGCTCGCTCAGTTCGCCGAGACCTACCACCGCGAGATGGCGCCCGCCCGAGGCCACGATCTCGTCGAGCTCATCGAGGGCCCCGAGTCGGTTGCCCACCGGCTGCTGCAGCTGGAGTACGGCGCCCAGCGCACCATCCGCGCCTTTCAGTCGGGCGCCAACCAAGCGATCCCAGCCGCCGACACATTCGAGGAGGCAAAGGGCGACGACGTCCCGGACAAGTGCGGCCACGACGAGGACGACGGGCTGGAACGAGTACGCCGCCACGCCGTCACCGGCGTCGTCTATCGCCTCGTGGTCGACACGGCGTTCCTACAGGAGCCGGTGGGGACCCGCGCCCTACAGACCAGGCTCGATGAGGGAGCGGAGGTGCGGGTCGCCGACGAGCCGCTGCGCAAGATCGCTATCGCCGACGACGCCACGGCGATGGTGCAGATCAGCGACCACGCGTCGGTGATGCTGCGCCAGCCGCTCGCTGGGCTGGCGGGTGAACTCTTCGAGGCCACCTGGGCCTCGGCACGCCCGTTCGTCGTCAAGGAGACCGGGCTCGACCCACTGGACAGGCAGATCCTGCAGCTCATGCTCGCCGGCCTCACCGATGAGGCGCTCGCCCACCAGCTCGGCACTTCGGCCCGTACGGTCCAGCGCCGCCTCCGCGCCCTCATGAAGACGACCGGCGCCACCACGCGAATGCAGCTCGGTTGGCACACCTTCCGCCGTGGTTGGGTCTGACCGCAGCTCCCTTGTAAGACCCGGTCTCAGCCGGACAGCACCGGACAACACCAGAAGGGCATCGGACCGACGTTTCCGCGGGTACCGGAACACCATGCGTTAGTGAGACCGTCGGCTCATGCCGTAGATCGTCCGTGCCGTCGCACCCGGCTTTCTCGAACCACCACCGGAACCGCCCCTGGACGTACCGTCAAAGGAGTGCCCCTTCCTTCCGCCAGGCTGCTCGGGCTCTCGCTCGGTGCCCTCTTCATGCTGTTCGGGGTCATCGAGGTGATCACGCATCGCAATGACACCGCCGGGGCGCTCGCGTTCTGGGGCCTCTCGCTGCTGGGCGGAGGCTCGTTGGTCCTGGCCGGCACCTTGTTGGGGACTGTCCTAAAGATGGGTCTTCCAAGATTTTCGTAGCCGGTGATCACCTTGGTCCGGCCTTCAGCTGAGCGGGATCCGCTGGCGGAGGAGAGCGTGCCCGGCGCGGCCGTAGGTCTGCGCCGGCGGCCACTACCTCCTGGTCGTCAAGGGCAACCAGAAGAAACTCCGCAAGCAGCTCAAAGAGCTTCCCTGGCAAGGGATCCCGCTGCAGAGCCGCACCACGGCCACCGGCCACGGCCGCCGCGAGGTCCGCCGCCTCAAGGTCTGCACCGTCCAGCCCGGCCTGCTCTTCCCCCACGCCGTCCAGGCCATCGAGGTCAAGCGCCGCCGCACCAACCGCAGGACCGGCAAAGTCCAGACGAAGACCGTCCACGCCATCACCAGCCTGACCCCGGACCAAGCCGACCCCACCCACCCCGTTGTGTCGGCAGAGACCGTGTCCCCCGCAGGTCGTGTCGCTTTACACCAGACTTGAGCCTCTGCTGCGTGTCGCGTTACGGCGAGCCATCATGTCCCTTTCCCAGGCGTCGCCTGTGGTGGATGTCACGTCTCGTTGGGGGGAGCTTGTGCGAAACCTTGCGCAAGATTCGAATGCATGGTCCCCGCCCTGGACCGGTCGCGCGGGGGGCGGGACGCATCTATGGCTATGAACCTCGTATCCGTCACGTCCCAGGCTTCCAGGTGGCGGTGACCGTCAGATGTGCCTGCCCACTGCCGTTTACGATGCCCAGCCCGACCCCGACTCGCGGATCACGAAGAACAGCGACGGCGCTTACATCCAGGCCTACAACGCCCAAGCCGTCGTCGACGAGCAGCACCAGATCATCACCGCCGCCGAAGTCACGACCAACGCCTCCGACGCGCTGAACTACACCACCATGCTGGAGCAGTCCGCGGCGAACACCGGCACCCACCCCAAGCAGGCCCTGGCCGACGCCGGATACTGCTCCGAGACCAACCTTGAAGCCGCCCTGGACCGCCAACTCGCCTGCGGAAACGATACATTCATGGCCACCGGCCGCCTCGCCCACGACGAGCAGGTCCCACCCGCACCTCGCGGACGCATCCCCAAGGACGCGACCTAGAAGGAGCGCATGGCCCGCAAGCTGTGGACCAAGCCCGGGCGAGCCGCCTACAGCCGCCGCAAGGCCATCGTCGAACCCGTCTTCGGACAGATCACGACCTGCCAGAACGGCCGCCAGCTCCTCCTGCGCGGCGAAGACGGCGCCCGCGGCGAGTGGCGTCTGCTGGCCGCCTGCCACAACCTCCGCAAGATCTTCCGGCACGCAGGGACGGCAGGGATCGCCGCCCTGGCCGGCTGACCGGCCGGGCCTCTCCGGCCACGTGACGAGCCCTGCCGGCCGGACACCCGGCCGACACGGCCCCGCCAGAGCCCCACAGGCCCGGACAGGGCCGCCGCAACCGATCCGCCGGTCACAGCAACGGAGCCGCTTGCTCGTTACTGACCCCCGCTCCTAGTCGCGGGTGCCGTCGACGATCACGTCGGAGGCGCCGCCGGAGCCGCACGGGGTGGCGTACACGGGGTTCTTGGCGGCGGCCTCCTTGAAGGCCTCAATGCACTGGCTCAGCAGCACCTTGTCGGTGAGCGAGCGGTTGACGATGGCGTTGGCGGCCGCGTCGCCCTCGGCTTCGACGCGCTTACGCTCCGCCTCGGCCTTGGCCGTACGGGTGGCCTCCTCGGCGCGCTCGGTGCTCTGCTCCTGCTGGATCTTGAGGTCGATCTGCTTCTGCAGCTCCTCGGACGGCTGCACATTGCGCAGGTTGACCGCGTCGACGACGATGCCCCGCGGGGCCAGCCGGGCCGTGAGCAGCTCCTCGATCTCCCGGCCGATCTGTTCGCGCTGGGAGACGTAACCCTCCTCGCTGGTGTGTCGGGCGAAGACGTTGCGGACGATCTCACGGCTGTCCGGGTACACGAGTCTTTGCTGGACGGCTTCCTCGCTGCCCGCCAGGCGGTACAGCTCGACCGCGTCCTTGGCGGACACCGACCACTTGACCGTCAGCTCGGCGTCCATCACGCCACCCTGCGAGGACCGCACCTCGACCTGGTCGTCCTTGGACAGCGTGAGGTCCACGGGGCGGGTGGAGAAGGTGCTCACCGTGGTGAACGGCGACGTCAGGTGGATACCCGAGGCGAGCGGGGAGCCGATCTTGCCGAAGGTGACCGGCACACCCACCTCGTGCGCTCCCACCACGGTGATGACGCTGCCCGTGCCGACGGCTATGCCCGCCAGCCCGATCAGGGCGGCCAAGGAGGTGGCGCCGGTGAAGGCCACGACCGTCTTCCGGGCCAGGACGAACAGGACTACGGCGGCTGCGAGAAGCAGCAGAGCAAGGATGAGCAAGGTGTCCCCCGGTATCGGTGTCGATGGGTTGAGGATGACGCGATCGACACCCCATCAGTTCCCGCTTTCCGCACCCCGGCCGAAATGCGGCGAGCACATGGCAAACAGGCGAAGCAAGCACGGAGTTGTCCGCCGAGTGACTGGCCGCGCGGCGAGTCGAGCCGTGGCCGTCAGCGGGCTTCGAGAAGTGTCCGGCGGATGTGGCCGGCGTGGGCGTGGACGTCGGGTCCGGTCGTCGATTCGGTGAGGGGCTCCTGGGATTGGGTTCCCATGGTGGTTGCGGGGCCTTGGGTGGTTCGGCGGCAGGGGCCGCAGAGGCCGTCGGGGAGGACTTCGGGCCGGCCGGGGGCCCCGCATGCGGTGCATTCGACGGTGACGCGGCGAACGGGCCCGGCGGGCGCGAACGGGGTGTGGGTGGTGGGCAGGTGGGGCGGGATCTTTTTGACGAGGCGACATCTGACGAAGCCGACGGGTGAGTCGACCGCTTCGGGGAGGCCCGCAGCCAGGGCCCGGATGAGGTAGTTCGCGTCCACGCCGCGTGCGAACCAGTCGTTGGCGAGCTCTTCCAGGGCTTCGCAGTCGGCGACGGAAAGGGCCAGGCGAGGTTCGACGCGGCCGAGTTGGGCCAGGGCCACGTACGCGGGCGAGGGGCACCGCGGGCCCGGCCGGCGGGGCGCAGCGGGTCCGCTTGCAGGCTCCGGTGTGGGCTGGGGCGATGCGTCCGGTGCGGGGGCGGGCGAGACCTCGGCAGCGACCGGCGCGGCGGGCACGGCGGGCACGGGTGCGGAGGACTCCGTGGGGGTCCAGGGCTGCGGCGTTGCAGTCTCGGGAGCCCTCGTTTCCGAAGCGTCCGGGTTGTCGAGGGTGGCGAGGAAGGTGGCCCACCATTCGTTGTCGTGTGCGGTGCGGGACCAGCCGGTGTGGAAGACCCAGCGGACCTGGTCGCCTTCACCGGCGAGGCTGCGTACGCGGCGGAGATGGCCTGCGACGGACAGGGCGGTCAGGGCCGAGGCGACGGCTTGCTGGCCGTAGAGCGGGAGTTGCTTGGCCAGCGTCTTGATGTCCATCGCCGCACCCTCGGGCAGATTGTCCACAAACCAGGCGACGTACCGCTCCCGTTCGGGAAGTAGCGAGAACTCGTGGCCGGTCGGGGCGGGTTGGTCCGGGGCGGTTCGCTTGCCGTAGCCGGGCTTGGCCTTCGGGTACGGGCGCGAGGATGCGGGCGCGGGCAGGGCAGCGCTAAGGTTCTGAGCAGCCACGAGATCGGTCCTTCGATCTTGGGGTGAGACCCCGGCACGGTGCGACCAACACCGCGTCGGGGTCGTTTTGTTGTCGCACCGTAAGCAGTCGCGACACTTCGCTGCAAGCCGACCACGATTAGTCATACTTGCTGGTCGTGACGGGGTAGGGCGAGGGGAGAGGTTTTCCCCAACCCCCTTTTCCCTATCGGGTTAAAAAAGGCGCTCGGCTCTCGGAGCTCGCATCCCGACGCCCGAATCCCGAAGCTCAAGCGTCGGGCGAAGCCCCCTGTTCGTACCACCGAAAGAGTGAACGGCCGGTCCCGAAGCTCGACTTCCGGAACTCGGCGCCCGGGTCCCGGGATTCGAGCGCCGAGGACCGAGCTCCGGGGTGGCGCGGGCCGAACGATCCCGGACGCACCTCGTGCGCTTCACGCCGAAGCCGGGACGCACTTCATGCGCTTCACGCCGAAGCCCGGTCCCCCCGATCCAGGTCCAGGGGGAACAGTTCCAGACGTGGGGAGACGGCGACACCGCGCGCCAGGGCGGCGGCCAGCCCTACCAGCCGCGTGTCGGCCAGAGGTGTTATTCCCTCGGGCGCGCTCACCGCACGCAGTTCGCGCAGCACGGTCGCCCGGCCGGGCAGCGGATCTCGAGCCGCCACTGCGGTCGCGACCTCACCGAGGCGGGCTGCGTATTCCGCCACCTCGACCGGCGTCGGGTCATCCGCGCCCAGCTGGTCCTCCAGCGCCAGGACAACGCGCCCAGCCCCCCTCAGTACGGCCAGCCGGGCCGGAGCCTCGGTAGCAGCGTCGGCGTCGTCGGCTCGCTTGCGGGCATCCGTCTCGGCGGCCGCGCGCACCACGGCGAGTGCCATGCCCAGGATGTCGGCGGGACCGGCGTCACCCGCGCCGTGCCGGGCACGCAGCTCGGTGGCGAGTTCCTCGGCGCGGACCGCCGCGCTTCCCAACGGCCCGGCAGGCTGACTTTCACACAGGCAGGAGCTCAAACGACGAGATCCCGGACGGACGGTGACCGTCTGACCGGGATCTCGTGAACCATTCCGGGATGAACCCCTGAACGGCCTTGCGGTGGACCTGTGGGGATTTGAACCCCAGACCCCCTCGATGCGAACGAGGTGCGCTACCAGACTGCGCCACAGGCCCTTGCAACGAGTGAAACTCTAGCACCCTCACAGGGGTGCTTGGAAATCCGTTCCCTTGCTGGTCAGCCGGGTCGGCGTCGGAGCGGGTCTCACTCGTTGGCGGCGCGGGGCCGGTCGCCGTCCTCGTACTGGTCGAAGAGCGGGGTCCGGCCGCGGTCGCGGGAGCGGCGGGACGAGCCGGTGCGCTGGCGTGGCGCCGGTTCGACCGGGGGTGCCGCGGGGGGCGCGGTGCCCGTCTGGGTCGGCTCGGCCGTGCTGGAGCGGGCCGCGCTCCAGGTCTCCGGGTTGCCGACCTCGACACCGCCCGTGGCGCGCGGGGCGACCGGTGCGGTGACGTACGTCGGCAGCGGGACCGGGACCGGCTCCCAGCTGTCGCCCTGGACCCGGCCGCGTTCACGCTGCTGGTCGACCCATTCCGCGTGGTCCGTCTGCTCGACCAGGGCGCGGCGGCCCGCCTCCTGCGGAGAGACCGCGGGGGCGGGCTCGGGCTCCGGGTGGCGCGCTTCGGGCTCCTCGTCGGACTCGGCGGGCGCCGTCGTCGCGGGCTGGTGCCTGCGGGGACGGTTCTCGCGCAGGCGCTGCGCCGCGACCTCCGCTCTGCGCCGGTCCATGGTGAAGACGAACCGACGTCGTTCCTGGGCGCGCAGATGCACGATGTACATGCTCAGCAGCACGGCCGGCACCGCGGGCGCCCACAGGAAGTGGAGGCCGCCGACGGCCGCGACGACCGCGCCGAGGGTGAAGGCGAGGAAGAGGACCGAGGTGGTGCGCCGTCGGCGCGCGAGGACCTGGGAGCGCTGGGCGCGCCGGGCGCGCTCGGCGTCGGTCCCGCCAGGTCGTGCGCGCCGTGCGGGCACGGGCGCGTGTACGGGTCTGTCCTGGGCCTGCGGCTCCGGTGCGCGCGCCGGGTCGTGCACCCGGGCTTCGGTGTGCGCCGGAGGCGCGGCAAAGGCCCGGACGTCCACGGAATCCATTCGGTCCGTGTCCACGTCCGGGTCGGCGTCGGGGTCCGCCTCCTCGGCGGTGCGTTCCCGCAGCTCCTTGGCGTACCGGCGCTCCATGGCCGCCCGTCCGGACAGCAGCCGGATGGCGGTGCTGAAGCGTTCCGTCGGACGGGCTTCATTGAGCTCGTCCTGCCTGCGGAGCCACATCGGCACCAAGTAGGCGGCCCAGGCCCCGACGATGACTGCGTAGATGAGGCCGCTGCTGCTCACGTCTCACACCGTAGAGGGGTTTGCACGCAGGCATCCGCCAATTGGCCCGGTGTGTCGCACGATCCGGCTGATATCGCGGACTTTTTTGTGATTGTTCAGATCAGCAGTCGGCGTTTGCGTGTTCGTTAGCGGCCACACGTCGATCAATTTCGAACACTTATTTTATTTCGCATGGCGTTCCGGTCGTGCCTGGTGCCAGCGCCGGAGCAGTCCGTCGGGCACCTCCTCCGCCGTGAGCGCGAAGATCAGATGGTCCCGCCAGGCACCGTCGATGTGGAGATAACGCGGACGCAGCCCTTCCTCGCGGAATCCGAGTTTCTCCACGACCCTCCGGCTGGGCCCGTTCTCCGGCCGAATGCACACCTCGATGCGGTGCAGTCCGACCGTCCGGAAACAGTGGTCGACAGCGAGCGCGACCGCGGTCGGCATCACACCGCGGCCCGCCATGTCCTGGTCCACCCAGTAGCCGACGTGTCCCGAGCACATCGACCCCCAGGTGATCCCGGCGACCGTCAACTGCCCGACCAGGCGCCCCTCGTACTCGATGGCGAAAGGCAGCATCCGGCCCGCGTTGGCCTCGGAACGCAGATGGCGGATCATCTGACGGTACGTGGGACGCCGGGCGACCGGGCCGCCCGGGGCGGGCGGTGGAACGGTGGCCTCCCAGGGGCGCAGCCAGTCGCGGTTGCGCCGGTTGACCTCGCGCCACACGCGCTGGTCCCGCAGCTTTATCGGCCGGAGGGTGATCGCGCCGTCCGTCAGGATCACCGGCCAGGTCGGGACGTTCAGCTCGGGCTCCCGGGTCGGGGGTGGTCGCCGCCGCGGAGCTGGTCGACGGCGTGCACCAGAAGACGTTCGAGGACGGCAAGCCCGTCCCGTACCCCGCCGGTGGAGCCGGGCAGGTTCACGATGAGGGTGCCGCCCGCTACACCCGCGAGACCACGGGAGAGCGCGGCCGTGGGGACCTTCTCACGGCCCTCGGCGCGGATCGCCTCCGGGATGCCGGGGATCTCGTGGTCAAGGACGCGGCGGGTGGCGTCCGGGGTGCGGTCGGTCGGTGAGATGCCCGTACCGCCGGTGGTGACGATGGCGTCGTACCCGGCGGCCACCCCGGCACGCAGGGCCTGTTCGACGGGGTCGCCGTCGGGGACGACCTGCGGCCCGTCGACGGCGAAGCCGAGCGCGATGAGCGCCTCGACGATCAGCGGACCGCCGCGGTCGGCGTAGACACCGGCCGAGGCGCGGTTCGACGCCGTGACGACAAGAGCGGTGTACGGGGCGGGCGGCGCCGCGCCGGTGGGCGCCGTCATGCGTCCGGTCCCTCCGGCGCCGGGCGCCGGTAGTCGCCGGACTTGCCGCCGGACTTCGCCTCGACCCGGACATCCGTGATGACCGCGCTCTTGTCGACCGCCTTGATCATGTCGATCACGGTGAGCGCGGCGACCGAGACGGCGGTCAGCGCCTCCATCTCCACGCCCGTGCGGTCCGTCGTCTTCACCGTGGCGGTGATCTCCACCGCGTCGTCGGCGACGCTCAGATCGACCTTCACACCGGAGACGGCGAGCGGGTGGCAGAGCGGAATCAGCTCCGGGGTGCGCTTGGCACCCATGATCCCGGCGATGCGGGCGGTGGCGAGGGCGTCGCCCTTCGGGACTCCCTCGCCACGGAGCAGTTCGACGACGCGCGGCGAGACGAGGACCCGGCCGCTGGCGCGGGCGACGCGCGCGGTGACGTCCTTCTCGGACACGTCGACCATCCGGGCCGCGCCCGCCTCGTCGAGATGCGTCAGCCTGTTCTGCGTACTCACTGAACTCCGCCTAGCGGTAGGGCGCCGGTTGCCCGCTCGGCCTGCACCGGGGTGCGGCCGGGGGCCCGGGGGGTGTCCCCGGTAAGGCACAGCGGCAGACACCGTACCGCCACCGGTCGGCGTTCAGCGGAGCAGGATCACCTCGGTGACCGTGCCGGGCTCTGCGGAGGTGACGTCCTCGGGCAGCACGATCAGCGCGTCCGCCTGGGCGAGGGCCGCGATCAGATGCGATCCGGAGCCGCCGACGGGGGTGACGGTGCCCGCCTCCGCGTCGTACGTGCCGCGCAGGAACTGGCGCCTGCCGGGCGGCGAGGAGAGCGCTTTGCCGGTGTTCAGCGTGGCCTGGACGGTCGGGCGGGTCACCTCTTCCAGGCCCATCAGCTTGCGGATCGCGGGCCGCACGAACAGCTCGAACGAGACGTACGAGGAGACGGGATTGCCCGGCAGTGCCAGCAGCGGT
Source organism: Streptomyces sp. NBC_00873 (assembly GCF_045207415.1). Taxonomy (NCBI): domain Bacteria; kingdom Bacillati; phylum Actinomycetota; class Actinomycetes; order Kitasatosporales; family Streptomycetaceae; genus Streptomyces; species Streptomyces sp. NBC_00873. The sequence goes on along the minus strand of NZ_CP108803.1, from coordinate 5,505,689 downwards.
GTGTGCTCCGGGCCGATCGAACCGAAGCCCTGCGGCTTGCCGGGCTGCATGGCGAGCTTGCGGAAGTCGATGCCGCTGCCCGGCTCGTCCTCGTCGCCGACGGAGGACAGGGCCTCCTTGACCACGTCGTACGCACCGACGCTGACCCCGCCCGTGGTGACGACGATGTCCGCGCGGATCAACTGGTCCTCGATGGTGGCGCGGAGCGACTCGGCGTCGTCCGCGACGGCTCCGACCCGGTAGGCGATCGCTCCGGCGTCGCGCGCGGCGGCGGTCAGCGCGAAGCTGTTCGAGTCGTAGATCCGGCCGCCGGTCAGCTCCTCGCCGGGCTGCACCAGTTCGCTGCCGGTGGAGATGACGACGACGCGCGGCCGCGGACGCACCTTCACGGTGGAGCGGCCGATGGCGGCGAGCAGCCCGATCTGCGGCGGCCCGATCACCGAACCGGCCCGCAGCGCCAGATCGCCGGGCTGCACATCGCTGCCCCGGGCCCGGACATGGGCGCGGGCCGCGACCGGGCGGTGGACACGGACCTCGCCGCCCGCGACCTGCGGGGCGTCGCTGTGGGCGCGCATGGTGTCCGCCGGGCCGCCGCCCGTACCGCCGTCGGTCCATTCGACCGGGACGACGGCCTCGGCACCGGCCGGCAACGGTGCGCCGGTCATGATGCGTGCGGCCTCGCCCGGTCCCACGGTCTGGTCGCCGGAGAGCCCGTCGCTGCCCGCCGCGATGTCACCGATGACCGTGAGCACCGCGGGAAACTCCTCGCTGGCTCCCTCGACATCGGCGATCCGGACCGCGTACCCGTCCATCGAGCTGTTGTCGAAGGGCGGCAGGGCGATCTCCACCATGACGTCCTCGACGAGGACACAGCCCTGGGCCTCGGGCAGTTGCAGCTCGATGGGTTCGAGCGGCCGCACGGCGCCGAGAATGTCTTCCAGGTGCTCGTCCACCGACCAGATCGTGCTGCTCAAAGTGCTACATCTCCTCGGTGACGTAACTGCGGAGCCAGGTCCGGAACTCCGGGCCCAAGTCTTCACGTTCGCACGCGAGTCTGACAATGGCACGCAGATAGTCGCTCCGGTCGCCGGTGTCATAGCGGCGTCCCTTGAAGACGACACCGTGCACCGGGCCGCCGATCTTCTCGTCCGCGGCGAGCAGCTGCAGCGCGTCGGTGAGCTGGATCTCGCCCCCGCGGCCCGGCTCGGTCCTGCGCAGTATGTCGAAGACGGCGGGGTCGAGGACGTAGCGCCCGATGATGGCGAGATTACTGGGCGCATCGGCCGCGTCGGGCTTCTCCACCAGGCCGGTGACCCTGACGACATCGCCCTCGACGGTGGTGTCGACGGCCGCGCAGCCGTACAGATGGATCTGCTCCGGCTCGACCTCCATCAGCGCGATGACACTGCCGCCCTCGCGCTCCTGGATCTCGACCATGCGGGCGAGCAGCGGGTCCCGCGGATCGATCAGGTCGTCGCCGAGGAGAACGGCGAACGGCTGGTCGCCGACGTGCGGCGCGGCGCACAGCACGGCGTGGCCGAGGCCGCGCGGGTCGCCCTGGCGGACGTAGTGCATGGTGGCGAGGTCGCTCGACTCCTGGACCTTCTGGAGCCGGTCGGCGTCTCCCTTGCGGGTGAGCGCCGACTCCAGCTCGTAGTTGCGGTCGAAGTGATCCTCGAGCGGACGCTTGTTGCGGCCGGTGATCATGAGTACGTCGGAGAGACCGGCGGCCACCGCCTCCTCGACGACGTACTGGATCGCAGGCTTGTCGACCACAGGCAGCATCTCCTTGGGAGTGGCTTTGGTGGCCGGCAGGAAGCGGGTACCGAGTCCCGCGGCCGGAATGACAGCCTTGCTGATCCTGGGGTGCGACTGAGTCATGCGCGCAACCATATCCGGTGAGCATGGGCGGAAGATGAGCCTCCGGTTAACTTTGTACTTCTATATGCACATACGAGAGATGCGCAGGTGCACGTTGAACACCGACATGTCCGGAAAGGCCTCGCTCAGGCGTCAACTACTCGCCTCGCGATCCCTCCTGACCAGCGAAGACGTCGAAAATGCCGCGATGGTTCTGTCCCGGGGCGCAGTCGGTCTCACCGAGCTGGCCGGGGCCAGTACCGTCGCCGCCTATGTCTCGGTCGGGAGTGAACCGGGAACCCGCGCGCTGCTGGACGCGCTGCGCGCGCGGGGCGTACAGGTACTGCTGCCGGTGCTCCTCCCGGACAACGATCTGGACTGGGCGCCGTACGAAGGTGCCGGCCGTCTCCGCCCGGCGGGCCGCGGGCTGCTGGAGCCGGACGGTTCACGGCTCGGGCCCGACGCCGTCCTCGAGGCGGACGCGGTCCTGCTGCCGGGTCTCGCGGTGGACGGACGCGGGATGCGGCTCGGCCGGGGCGGCGGTTCGTACGACCGGGTGCTGGCCCGGCTCGCGGCCGCGGGGGCGCACCCCGCGCTGATCGTCCTGCTCTACGACAACGAGGTGGTCGCGACGGTTCCGGTGGAACCGCACGACCACCCCGTGGACGCCGTGGTGACGCCGACCGGAACGCGGCGCTTCACCGGCTGAGAGAGGCTGTCGGGCTACCCGCGGCGCCGGTCCGCCGCCCTACGACGGCTTGAGCGTCAGCGTGTCCTTCGTCGAGTTGGCCACGGCGTTCGTCCCGAAGGACCAGTCGAGCAGATCTCCGTCGGCCCACTTGTCGGTCTGATCGGTGTAGTGCGCGCTGAACGCGTGACCGGACGCGCCGGTGAGGTTGATCCAACGGGACTTGTCCCAGTCCCCCACGTTGACGACCATGCGCATCGACGGGACCCAGATGGCCTCGTAGCCGCCCGCCGCGTTCCAGCCGCTGGCGTTGACCGCGGCCTCGCCGCCGCCCAGGTTCCACGGGCCGCGGTTGAGGGCCCGCTGGAGCAGATCGGGGCCTTCGGTACCGAGGGTCTGGTTCTTCAGGGTCAGCTGGTGCAGCCGGCCCCAGCTCCAGGTGGAGATGTCCTTGCCGAGCTTGGCAGTCAGCTCCCAGCGGGCGTCCTTCATGGCGCGGGCGAACAGCATGTCACGGTTCTCGGTCGCCTTGTCCTTGCGGTTCTTCGGCGCCTTCCACCAGTCGTTGTTCTCGTCGTCCATGAGGTTGGTGACCACCTGGTACCAGCGGTCCCCGCCGTCCGGCTGCGCCGAGTCCGCGTCGCGCTGACCGCATTCGCGAACCGGCTTGTCCTGCTCGTCGACCGGGCCCGTACTGTCGGCCGGGAGCACGGTGAGGCATTCGCCCTTGACCCGCATCTCCTTGGGCAGCTTGTCGCCGAAGGCCAGCTTCAGGATGTTGCGCCAGACCGCGTTGAAGTACGCGGCGGCCGCCGAGTCGGGCTCCTGGGTGGAGTCCCAGCCCTCCAGGAGCTTCTGCGCCTCACGCACGCTCTTGTCGGAGACCTTGATCTTCAGCAGTTCGGGCACCAGCTTCGTGGCGATCTCGCTGGTGTTGTCCATCTGCATCTTCTGCATGTCTTCGGTCGAGATCTTCTCGCCGCCCTTGATCTTCGACGCGATGAGGTCGTTGATCCGCTGGCTGCGGGCGCCGTAGCCCCAGTCCTTGGTGAGCATGGGCTCGTACGTCTTCTCGTCGATGACGGGCTGGTTGGCGGTGACGATGTAGCCGCGCTTCGGGTCGTACTCGTACGGCAGCTTGTCGAACGGGATCGGGTCCTTCTCCCAGCCGTACGACGACGCCCAGCCGGGGCTCGGCATCGTGCCGTTACCCGCCTTGCGGACCGGGATCCTGCCGGGGGCCTGGTAGCCGATGTGCCCCTTGTTGTCCGCGTAGATGAGGTTCTGCGAGGGCACCTCGAAGTGCTCGGCCGCCTTGCGGAAGGACGGGAAGTCCTTGGCCCGGTTGAGCTCGAAGACAGCGTCCATGGACTTGCCGGGTTCCAGTGCGGTCCACTTCAGGGCGACCGCGTAACCACCGGCCCGGTCCGGAGCCGCGTTGGTGACGGGGGCCTTCTGGCCGACCTTCTCCAGCTCGCTGCTGCGGTCGGAGATCAGCGGACCGTTGTTGGTCTCGCGCACGGTGATGTGCCGGCTCGCGCCGCCCGCGACCTTGATGGTCTCCTCACGGGTGACGAACGGCTTCACCTTGCCGTCGTACTGGTAGCCGTCGCCGGAGACCTTCTCCAGGAAGAGGTCGGTGACGTCGGCGCCGAGGTTGGTGAACCCCCAGGCGATGTCCTGGTTGTGACCGATTATCACGCCCGGCATGCCGGAGAAGGTGTACCCGGCGGTGTCGTACTGGCAGGTCGGCTTGATCTCCCGGCAGTGCAGCCCCATCTGGTACCAGAGCGAGGGCAGCTGCGGCGCCAGGTGCGGGTCGTTGGCGAGCAGCGGCTTGTCCGTCGTCGTGTACTTGCCCGAGACGACCCAGGAGTTGGATCCGATGCCGTTGCCGTTCGGGCCGAGCAGCGCGGGGATCCGGTCGAGGGTGTCGGAGAGCGAGGCGAGCTGAGTGTTCACCCCCTCGGTGGCACCCTGCACGGTGTTCGCGCCGATGCCGGAGGTCGGCGTCGCCTTCGGTTCGAACTTGCCGGTGACCGGCGAGATCGCGCCCTCGCTGACGATCGGATCGTGCTTGTCGTACGGGTATGCCGGGTACAGGTCCTCGATCTGCTTCTTGCTGAGCCTGCTGGTCATCAGCGAGCGGTCGATCTCGTCCTGCATGTTGCCGCGCAGGTCCCAGGCCATCGCCTTGAGCCAGGCGACCGAGTCGACCGGGGTCCACTTGGTCGGCTTGTAGTCGTTGGTGAGGCCGAGCGCGGCGTACTCGACGGAGATGTCCTTGCCGTCGCGCCCCTTGAGGTAGGCGTTCACCCCGTCCGCGTACGCCTGGAGGTTCTTCTTGGTGTCTGCGGACAGGACGGTGTCGTACTCCTCCTGCGCGACCTTGCGCCAGCCCAGCGTGCGCAGGAAGGCGTCCGTGTCGACCTGCCCGGAGCCGAACATCTCGGAGAGCCGGCCGGCCGTCATATGACGGCGGACGTCCATCTCCCAGAAACGGTCCTGCGCCTGCACGAAGCCCTGGGCGCGGAACAGGTCGGCGTCGGAGTCCGCATAGAGCTGCGGGATCCCGTAGCTGTCGCGCTTGACGTCGACATTGCCGGCGAGGCCGTCGATCTTGATGGAGCCGTTCGTCTGCGGGTACGAGGCCCGCACTGTGGTTACGGACCAGAACGCGCCGTAGCCGATACCCGCGACAAGCGCCAGCACCAGGACGATCACGATCAGGCGGGCGCGTCGCCCCTTCTTCTTGCCGGTCTTCTCACCGGCAGAACCGGAAGAGCCGGAAGAGGCGGTTGTGTTGGCGGGCATCGCTGTCCTTCGAGGGGCAGGGTGGTCCTGGGAGTGCAGGAGCAACCATAGGCGCAGCACCGAAGCGGGTCCGACGCGGTATCGGGGTGCATCGAATCGAGGAGCGGTCGCACGAACGCCCGAAGCCGTCAAGAAAGCGTTAAAGATTAGGTAAGGTAACGAAGTACCGGCCGCCGGAAGACGATTCGGCAGGCGTACGCAGGGAAGGAACGGCCACTGACTGTCCACGCGCTCAACGAACTCCTGCTCGTCTGCTCACTCGTGCTGCTCGTCGCCGTCGTGGCGGTACGCATCTCGTCCCGCAGCGGGCTCCCCAGCCTGCTCCTGTATCTCGGCATCGGGATCGCCATAGGGCAGGACGGGATCTTCGACGTCAAGTTCAACAATGCCGAACTGACCCAAGTGTTCGGCTATGCGGCTCTTGTCGTGATCCTGGCCGAGGGCGGCCTCGGTACGAAGTGGAAAGAGATCAAGCCGGCGCTGCCCGCCGCCGCGATGCTGTCGATCGTCGGCGTCGCGGTGAGCGTGGGCGTCACCGCGGCAGGGGCGCACTATCTGGTCGGCCTGGACTGGCGGCAGTCGCTGATCATCGGCGCGGTCGTCTCGTCCACCGACGCCGCCGCGGTCTTCTCCGTGCTGCGCAAGGTGCCGTTGCCGGCCCGGATCACCGGTGTACTGGAGGCCGAGTCCGGCTTCAACGACGCCCCTGTGGTGATCCTGGTGGTGGCCTTCTCGACCAGGGGACCGATCGACAGCTGGTACCTCCTGGTCGGCGAGATCGCCCTGGAACTGGCGATCGGTGCGGCTGTCGGCATCGCCGTCGGCTGGATCGGCTCGTTCGGACTGCGTCATGTGGCCCTGCCCGCGTCCGGTCTCTACCCGATCGCGGTGATGGCGATCGCCGTGGCCGCGTACGCAGCGGGCGCCATGGCCCACGGCAGTGGCTTCCTCGCCGTCTATCTGGCCGCAATGATCCTCGGCAACGCCAAGCTGCCGCACTGGCCGGCCACCCGCGGCTTCGCCGACGGGCTCGGCTGGCTGGCCCAGATCGGCATGTTCGTCCTGCTCGGTCTGCTCGTCACGCCGCACGATCTGCTCGACGACTTCTGGCCCGCGGTCGTCGTGGGTCTGGTGCTGACCGTGGTGGCGCGCCCGATGGAGGTCTTCATCTCCCTGATCCCGTTCCGGATGTCCTGGCAGGAGAAGGCCCTCATGTCATGGGCGGGGCTGCGCGGCGCCGTACCCATCATCCTGGCGACCATTCCGATGGTGTCCGGGATCGAGGGCTCCACCCGGGTCTTCAACATCGTCTTCGTGCTCGTCGTCGTATACACCCTGATCCAGGGACCGACGCTGCCCTGGGTGGCGAAGGCCCTGAAGATCGCCGAGGACCCGTCCGAGGCCGCCGACCTGGGCATCGAGTCTGCGCCGCTGGAACAGCTGCGCGGTCATCTGCTGTCGGTGGCGATCCCCGCCAAGTCGAAGATGCACGGCGTGGAGGTCGCCGAACTCCGACTGCCCGCCGGCGCCGCGGTCACCCTGGTCGTACGGGAAGGCAAGAGCTTCGTCCCCGCGCCGTCGACGGTGCTGCGGCGCGGGGACGAACTGCTGGTCGTCGCGACCGATCCGGTACGCGACGCGGCGGAGTCGCGGCTGCGGGCAGTCGGCGAGGGCGGCAAGCTGGCCAGCTGGCTGGGGACCGACGGGGACAGCAGAGGGACCAGCAGCGGCGCGAGGGCCCATCATTGACCATCCAAGGCGCACGACCAGGAGTCTGCGCACAATCGCAGGCAGGCAAGCAATCCTGCCTGTAGCATGAAGGAAACCTGATCGACCAACTCTGCCTGATGCAGAGCTGGCGCGACCGTATGGCGGTCGTGGCGTCCTCCGCCTCTGCAGCGAGCGCCCGGCATCTACCGCAGTTCCGCGCGAAGAGGACAGCTCTCGGCAGCCCCCGTACGGGACCGGCACCCACAGGTGCGGACCGGCGGGGGCACCGCTACCAGGCGGCAGAAAGGCATGGACCGTGGCGTCCACGGTCTCCGACCGCCCCGGTTACCAGCAGCTGCTGCGCACCCCGGGTGCGTGGACCTTCCTCCTGCCGGGCTTCGCCGCACGGCAACCCTTCGCCATGCTGACCATCGGCATCGTGCTGCTGATCCAGCACACCACCGGTTCGTACGGCAGCGCGGGCGCCGTCGCCGCTGTCACCGGCGTCTCCATGGCGCTGTTCGCGCCCCAGAGCGGCAAGCTCGCCGACCGCATCGGCCAGCGCGCCGTACTGCTGCCGGGCGTCCTCGTCCACGCGGCCTCCGTGTCGGCACTGACCGCACTCGCCCTGGCGGATGCGCCGCTGTGGGTGCTGTTCCTGGCCGCCGTTCCGACGGGTGCGTCCGTCCCCCAGGTCGGCCCCATGGTGCGGGCCCGCTGGGCGGCCCTGCTGGGCGCGGCGCCGGGCCGGAAGGCCTCGCCGCTGATGTCGACCGCCGCCGCCTTCGAGTCGGTGACGGACGAGTTCACCTTCGTCATCGGGCCGGTCCTCGCCACCGCGCTGTGCACCGGCGTGCACCCGGCAGCCGGGCTGATCACGGAAGCCGCGCTGACGCTGGCGGGCGGGCTGCTCTTCGCGGCGCAGCACCGCACCCAGCCCGCGGTCCGCGCCGCCGCGGCCGGCGCCTCCGGACAGCGCGTCTCCGCTCTGTCCGTGCCGGGCGTACGGGTGCTCGCAGTGGCCTTCCTCGGGATCGGCTCGGTCTTCGGCGGCATGCAGGTCTCACTGACCGCGTTCGCCGAGGAGATCGGCCGGCCCGGCGCGAACGGCCTGCTGTACGGGATCTTCGCGGCCGGCAACATGCTGGCCGGGATCGCCTGCGGCGCCATCGCCTGGAAGAGCGGACCGCGGCGCAGGCTGATCGCCGGGTACGCGGCGCTGACGCTGACCGCTTCGGGGCTGTGGGCGGTGCACTCCGTGCCGCTACTGGCCGGACTCGGGCTACTCGTCGGGCTCTCCATCGCACCCGCGCTGATCAGCGGATACACGCTGGTCGAGACGCTGGTTCCGGCATCTGCGCGGACCGAGGCGTTCACCTGGCTGACGGGCTCGGTCGCGCTCGGCCAGGCGGCTGGGGTGACCTTCGCCGGACGGCTCGCGGACGCCCATGGCGCGAGCACCGGCTTCGTGGTGCCGCTGGTGGGGACCGTGCTGGCCCTGGCGACCCTGGTGACGCTGCGTTCGCGGCTGACACCGGCCCGCGCGACCATCATGGCCGCACGCGGCTCGGTTCACCGCGATCCTGTCGCGGCCAGAAAGTGACGATCCATGCGCTCGCTCAGTCGCCCGCTCACGCTCAGCGGAATACGTCACTGTGACTCGTCCGCCACCTATGTGGCAGCTTTTCGCTCAGGCCAGCGGCCCTCACGACGGCCAAGCCCTGACCGCTGCCCTTCAGGCAGGTGACAGACGTTACTGCAAACAGCGGCCCATAGCAGCTACCATTGAGGACTGTTAGCACTCATCGAGTGAGAGTGCCAGGAGGAAGACAAGTGCCGACCTATCAGTACCAGTGCACCGAATGTGGCGAGGGCCTCGAGGCGGTGCAGAAGTTTACCGATGACGCTCTGACCGCGTGCCCGAACTGCGAAGGACGTCTGAAGAAGGTGTTCTCGGCGGTCGGCATCGTCTTCAAGGGTTCCGGTTTCTACCGGAACGACAGCCGCGGCTCCTCGTCGAGCAGCGCGCCGGCGTCGGCGTCCGCGAAGGCATCCGGTTCCGCTTCATCGACTTCCTCGACGGGGTCGGACGCGAAGTCCTCCGCTTCCTCGTCCTCCGCTTCCTCGTCCTCCTCGTCGTCCTCCGCGTCGTCGTCGAGCGGTACGTCGGCTGCCTGAGCCGAGGTACGCACCACGCTTCACCGGAGACCCCGCCGATCCTTTCGGCGGGGTCCTCGGCGTTTCCCGCCCCCGCTAGTGTGATCGCATGGTGAACGCAGAGATCGGTGTCATCGGTGGCTCGGGCTTGTACTCCTTCCTGGAGGACGTCACCGAGGTTCGCGTGGACACCCCGTACGGACAGCCGAGCGATTCCCTCTTCCTCGGCGAGATCGGCGGCCGCCGGGTCGCCTTCCTCCCCCGCCACGGCCGCGGCCACCATGTGCCGCCGCACCGCATCAACTACCGCGCCAACCTGTGGGCCCTGCGGTCCGTCGGCGTCCGTCAGGTGCTCGGCCCGTGCGCGGTCGGCGGGCTGCGACCGGAGTACGGCCCGGGCACGTTGCTCGTACCGGACCAGATGGTGGACCGCACCAAGGCCCGCACGCAGACGTATTACGACGGGGAGACCCGGGCGGACGGGGTGGCGTCGAACGTGGTGCACCTGGGCTTCGCCGACCCGTACTGCCCCGAGGGGCGCAAGGTCGCGCTGGCGTCAGCCCGCGGCAGGGGCTGGGAGCCGGTGGACGGCGGCACGCTCGTCGTCGTCGAGGGGCCTCGTTTCTCGACCCGGGCCGAATCGCGCTGGCACGCGGCGATGGGCTGGTCCGTGGTCGGGATGACCGGGCATCCGGAGGCCGTGCTCGCCCGCGAACTGGCGCTGTGCTACACGACGATGACGCTGGTGACGGACCTGGACGCGGGTGCCGAGGCAGGCGAGGGCGTATCCCACGGGGAGGTGCTGAAGGTGTTCGCCGCCAATGTGGACCGGCTGCGGTCGGTGCTCTTCGACGCGGTGACCGCGCTGCCCGCGGAAGGGGATCGTCACTGTCCCTGTGCGCATGCGCTGGACGGGATCGAGACGGGACTCGAACTGCCGTAGGGGGTGCCCCGGTGGCGGGTGGGTGACGGAGTTGTCCACACCGTGGGGGCTGTCCACAGGGCTCAGCGGGAATCTCGCGGAAGACGGAGAGTGAAGGGCGTCGGCGTTCGTCCGGACTCCGCGCTCCTCACGACTGGTGGTGTTGGCCATGTTCCCGCCCGCTTCTGCGACCTCTTCCTCGTCTCATGTACGCCCGTCCGTCCCGGGTCCGCCGGTGTCGGCGCCCGCGCCCTGCGGGGTGCCCTCGTTCGCGCCGTTACGGGTGCGTGGGGGCGGGGGGCGTCGGCTGCGGCGTGCGATGTGGCGGCAGCGTCGCGCGATGGCGGCCGGGCTGGCGCTGACGGCCGCGGCGCTTGCCGCCGCGGGACTGGGCGGCGGTGAGGCACCGGGCGGGGGTGCCGGGGGCGCGGCAGGTGCCGGGCCGGGAGTGAAGCGACGGCCGGTTCCGCTGGTGTCGGCACCAGTCCGGATCGCGGACGCGGCAACCGTCCGGCTGCTGCGCCCCGGCGACCGCGTCGATGTGATCGCGGCCGAGGGCGCCGGGGCCGATGCCAGGGTGGTGGCGAAGGGGGCCCGGGTGGCGGCGGTGCCGCAGTCGCCGGCCGACGGCTGGTCCGAGGATCCCGCGGAAGGTCCTGCGGCGGGCGGCGCGCTGGTCGTGCTGTCCGTGCCACGGAGCACGGCCGCGTCGCTGGCCGGCGCGGGGATCTCGGCCCGGCTGGCGGTGACCCTGTGCTGAACCCGGCCCACCGTCCTCCGCACACTGATGCGCCGTCAAGCAACCGGCCCGAAGGCATGGACCGGGTGGTTATGCCTCGTACTGCCCCAGGTTGCGGAACAGTTCGCTCGCGCTCATATCACAGCGCGGCCAGACGACGGGCGAGAGCCGCGGCCAGGACCCGGGGCGCGGGCACCACGACAAGCTCAGACGTGGTGGGGCGGCTTCTCGTCGAGGAAGCGCGCAAGATTGGAGCCGTCGCCGACCGGGGCCCGCTCACCCCACCCTCGGTCCGTATCGTCCGCGGACTGCTGGTCCAGTGGATCGTCGAAGATCAGAGCCGGCTTGGGCTTCCTCTGTTCCGGTTGTACGGGGTGTACCGGCTGTGTCGGTTTCGAATCGCGCGGTCCGGAGGCGGGGGCGGTGCTCATATCTCCAGGGTACGGCGGCTCTCCCGGGTACGGCAGCGGTCAGCGATCCTTCGGGTCGAGCATCCACAGCCCAAGGACGACGGCGAAGGACAGGCAGAGGAAGCCCGCGCCCCACCAGGCCGTTGCGGTGTTGCCCTCCATCCAGTCGTCGACGATGACCGCCAGGCCCCAGAGCTGGCCGATGACCACGGTCATGGCAAGGGTCAGCCGAGCCGTCAGCTTCGCGGAGCGCTCGGGCTCCTGATCGGTTCCCGCTCCCGGGCCCGGACCGGTGTGGCGGACCCGGGGGCGGTCTGCTGTGCTGGGGCGCATGCCCCGGATGACTGCTCTTCGGCTCCGCCGCCGCGATCGGCTCGGGCATCGAGGTCGCGGTGGAGGATGTCATCGGCAAGGCGCATGTGTCGACGACGGCCGCCTCGGCCGCCGTGACAGTCCCCGCCGCGGTCCATCTGCTGACGGTGTGGCTGGTCCACGCCCCCGACTTCAAGCGCGACCTCGCGGAGCAACTGCCCCTCCCCCTGGCCGCGGTGGCCATCCTTGGCTGTACGTTCGCCGGGAAGTGGGCGGTCTTCGCGGCCGGTCTGGTGGCGGCCGCGACGGTGGCCGTCGGGGTGTCGCTGTCGCGGCGCCCGGCGCCCGGCACCGGGCACACCGGCCGCCGCGGTTCCGCCGACCCGGATGTGAGGAGCACGGGATGACCGGACAGGATGCACAGTTTCCGCTTTCACCGGCGGCAGGGGCGGTGGACGCGCTGACCGATGTCGCCGGGCTGCGCGTCGGTCATGCGCAGGTGCCGGGCGACGGCGCGCTGAGCGGCACCACTGTCGTCCTCGCCCCCGAGGGCGGCGCCGTCGCGGCTGTCGACGTACGCGGCGGTGGCCCCGGCACCCGGGAGACGGACGCACTCGACCCGCGCAATCTGGTGCAGCGGATCGACGCCGTCGTCCTGACCGGTGGCAGCGCCTACGGTCTGGACTCGGCGTCCGGCGTGATGGCCTGGCTGGAGGAGCAGCGGCGGGGTGTACGGGTCGGCCCCGATCCGTCGCAGGTGGTGCCTGTGGTCCCGGCCGCGTGCATCTTCGACCTGGGGCGGGGCGGCGACTGGCGGGCCCGCCCGGACGCCGCGACCGGCCGCGCCGCCGTGGAGGCCGCAGCCGGTACGGAGTCGGGGGCCCCGGTCGCCGAGGGCGGGGTCGGTGCGGGTACGGGCGCGGTCGCCGGTCAGCTCAAGGGCGGCGTGGGCACGGCGAGCGTGCGGCTGCCGTCCGGAATCACGGTCGGCGTGCTGGTCGTGGTGAATGCGGCGGGCTCCGTGGTCGATCCGGTGACCGGGGTGCTGTACGGGGAGTACGGCGCCGCGGAGCCGCCCGTGCACCCCGCGGCGGGGGTCCACGAAACCGCCGTGCGCCGCCTGGCCGAAGCACGGGAGGCGAACGGGTTCCCCACGCTCAACACCACGCTCGCCGTCGTCGCCACCGACGCGGATCTCACCCGGGCGCAGGCACAGAAGCTCGCGGGCACGGCGCACGACGGGCTGGCGCGCGCCGTGCGGCCCGTGCATCTGCTGACCGACGGGGACACGGTCTTCGCCCTGGCCACGGGCGAGCGCCCGCTGCCGCAGGAGAACCCGATCGCTCTGAACGAGCTCCTGGCAGCGGGCGCGGACACCCTGACCCGCGCCGTCGTGAAGGCCGTACGGGCGGCGGAGGGCGTCGACCTCCGCCCGGGCGCGGACGTCCACCCCTCGTACAGCGATCTCTACGGCCCCCGCTGACCCACCGGCCGCAGCCGGGCGCCCACCGACTCGCCATCCTCAGAAGGAAGTTCGGACGAATCGCCAGGAACCTTCCGCACGCGTCATACGTTTTCAGGAACCCCGGTCACGATGTCGGACCCAGGGACTACGTTAAGCACGCATCAAGTAACACGCGGCGACGGCCTGGAGACAGCACCTTGAGCGATCCGTACGAGACAACCGAGCAGCATCTCGACCGACTCCTACGACGGGCACTCAACTCTTTCGACCTGCCCGACTGCACGGTCGAGCAACTCGGGACCGCGCTGGCCCACAGCAGTTCCCTGCACTCCTCGCACCACAGTCCCGTGCTGCATCGCGAAACCTACCGGCACACCTACCTGCTGGCCGACGGCTCCACGCTCACCTTGTGGGAGCTGGTCCACAGCACAGCCAGGGACGCGGCGGACCCCCGGTGGCGGAGGCAGCCCGTCCCCCAGCACCACGAGTTGTACGACGCCGAGGCGGACGTCCATGTCGCCGCCGCCCGGCTGTCCGGCGGCTTCTCCGACGTACCCGCGTTCGGCGAGGACGGCTCGCAGGCCGACCTGGAGATACTGACGGTCCTGATGGCCACTCCACCGGCCCCGCTGCCCCGGATGTACGCGCCGGACAACTCCGCGGACCACGCCCGCCGGGTCCTGCGCCGCGCGGAGAACAGCGACGGTCCGGGCGAGGAGACCGCGCGCCTCCTGCGGGCCGCCTTCGCTCACCACATCACCCAGATCTTCGGCAGGCAGTGCCGGGTCGACGGGCGGAACGCCGGATTCACGCTGTACGAGCACGCATTCCTGCTCCTCGACGGCAGTGAGACGAGCCTGTGGGAGGTCGAGCACACGGCGACGCCGGACGGTCGCCACATGTGCGAGGTGTACGGGGACGAGAAGACGGCACGTGAGGCGATGGAGAGCCGTACGCGCATCTGCTGACCGCTGCGCCGCCCGCCGCCGCCCGTTCGTCGAGGGAGGCTGCCGCCGAGCCGCACGCAAAGGTGCCCGCGCCCCCCGAGGGGGTGCGGGCACCTTTGCGTGCGGGCAGACACCTTCAGGACGTCAGCACGGGCTCCTTGGCCACCTCGCCCGGCGCACCGTCGGCGTCCTGGACGTCCTCGCCGCCCTCCACGTGCCTGCGCGGCCGCGCAGGCAGCGCGAACATCACCAGGAAGATCACCGCAAGCACTCCGGCCACCCACCAGAGCGAGTGCTGGAACGCCTCGGCGAACGCCGGACCCACCGCGTCCGGCGCCAGCCGGTCGCTGATCGACCCGAAGAAGACGACCGAGACCAGGCCGAGCCCCAGCGCGTTGCCCATCTGCTGCACGGTGTTGATCAGCCCGGACGCCGACCCCGAGTGCTCCTTCGGCACCTCGGACAGCACCGCGTCCGTCAGCGGGGCCACGATCAGCCCCATCCCGAGCCCCATGACGACCAGCGGCAGAGCCATCTGCCAGGGGGTGATGTCCATGCCGTACCGGTCGGACTCCCAGATGTAGAGCACCAGTCCGGCGACCATCAGCAGCGCGCCCGCCTGCAGTACCTTGCGGCCGAACCGGGGCACCAGCTTCTGTACGGAGATCCCGGCGGCGAACGAGACGGCGATCGAGAACGGGATGCCGGTCGTGCCGGCCCGCAGCGCGCTCCAGCCGAGGCCGATCTGCATGTACAGCGTCCAGACCAGGAAGAAGATGCCGAGCCCGATGCCGAAGGTCAGCTGGACGGCGATACCCGCCGCGAAGCTCTTGACCCGGAACAGCGAGAGCTCGACGAGCGGCGAGCCGTCCTTGCGCGCCTTCTCCCGCTCGAACAGCACCAGGGCCAGGAAGACCAGGACGCTGCCGGCCATCAACGCGTACCCCCACAGCGGCCAGCCCAGCTCGCGCCCGCGGGTCAGCGGGTAGAGCAGCATCAGCAGCCCCAGTGTCACCAGCGCGACACCGACCAGGTCGAGCCGGAGGGCCTTCGGCGCCTTGGACTCGGTGATGAACTTCCGGCCCAGGACCAGCCCCGCGATACCGACCGGCAGGTTGATCAGGAAGATCGGCCGCCACTCCAGACCGGCGATGTTCCACTCGGTGAGCAGTGCGCCCAGCAGCGGTCCCAAGACGGCGCCGAGGCCGACGATCGCACCGAAAAGGCCGAAGACCTTGCCGCGCTCGTGCGCCGGGAAGGTGGCGTGCACGATCGACAGCACCTGCGGGACCATCAGCGCGGCGGTGCCACCCTGCAGGATGCGGGAAGCGACCAGCATCTCCGGGTTCGCGGCGAAGCCGCAGAGCGCCGAGGCCAGCGTGAAGCCGCCGATGCCGATGAGAAAGAGCCGCTTGCGGCCGTAGATGTCGCCGAGCCGGCCGCCGGTGATCAGACCGGCCGCGAATGCCAGGGCGTATCCGGCGGTGATCCACTGGATCGAGCTGAACGTGGCACCGGTGTCCTGCTGGATGCTCGGGATGGCGACGTTGACGATCGTGACGTCCACCAGGTCCATGAAGGCCGCGGTCATCACGATGGCGAGCGCGAACCACCGGCGCCGGTCCGACGGGTCCGAGGACACCGCGGGAGCGGCCGCCGTGGACGGCAGAGGGGATTCGGAAGAGTTCATACGACGAAGTTAAAGGTCTATTAGGTCAGGCCATGACCCAATGAATGGGCATCCTGGATCCATGACCGACACCCCGGCACGACTGCTGAATCTGCTGTCGCTGCTCCAGACGCCGCGCGAGTGGCCGGGCAGCGAGCTCGCCGAGCGGCTCCGGGTCAGCCCGCGAACCATCCGCCGCGACATCGACCGGCTCCGCGACCTCGGCTACCCCGTCGAGGCGTCGCGCGGCTCGGTGGGCGGCTACCGCCTGGTCGCGGGCGCCGCCATGCCGCCGCTGCTCCTCGACGACGAGGAGGCGGTGGCCATCGCGGTGGGGCTGCGGGCGGGCGCCGGGCATGCCATCGAGGGGGTCGACGAGGCGTCCGTGCGGGCGCTGGCGAAGCTGGAACAGGTGCTGCCGTCACGGCTGCGGCACCGGGTCTCGGTCCTGCAGAACGCGACGGTGCCACTGGCCCGCGGCGACGGCGCGACCATCGACCCGCAGACGCTGACGGTGATGGCGGCGGCGGTCACCGGACAGGAGCGGCTCCGGTTCACCTACCGGGCGGGGGACGGCGCCGAGACGAAGCGGCTGGTCGAGCCATACCGTCTGGTGAGTACGGGGTGGCGGTGGTACCTCGTGGCGTACGACCTGGGGCGCGAGGCGTGGCGTACGTTCCGCGTCGACCGGGTGAGCGAGCCGTTCGCCACGGGGGCCCGCTTCACCCCGCGCGAGCTGCCCACGGGCGACGCCGCGGAGTTCCTCACCGGCTCCATCCAGCGCCGGCAGCCGGAGCTGGCGGTCGAGGTGAGCTTCGCGGCCCCGGCGGAGTTCGTCACCGCCCGGCTGCCCTCGGCGTTCGGCCCACTGGAGCCGACCGGCGAGCACAGCTGCCGGCTGCGTGCGGTCATGACGGACTCGCTGGAGTGGGTGGCGCTCCGACTGGCGCTGGCCGACTGCGAGTTCACCGCTCACGAGCCACCGGAGCTGGTGGCGTATCTGAGTGAGCTGGGTGCCCGTCTGACCCGCGCGGCCGTGCCGCCGGAGTCACCACCGGCGGAGCGGCCTGCACAGCCTGGCGCAAAAGAATGAGCCCCGGCGCCAGGGGGGGTGGGCGCCGGGACTCAGCTCAGGGGGTCCGTGCGAAGCGACCCATATCGGAGGCTACTGGACGCGGGGTCACGCCGCAGCGTCAAAACCCGTGTCGTGGGCCATTCGCTTCAGTTCGAGCAGCGCGTGCTTCTCGATCTGACGGATCCGCTCCCGGGTCAGCCCATGCTGCTTGCCCACCTCGGTGAGGGTCCGCTCACGGCCGTCCTCGATGCCGTACCGCATTCGGATGATCGACGCGGTGCGGTGGTCGAGCTTGCCGATCAGATCCTCCAGCTCCTCGCTGCGCAGCAGCGTCATGACGGACTGCTCGGGCGACACCGCGGAGGTGTCCTCCAGCAGATCGCCGAACTGGGTCTCGCCCTCGTCGTCCACGGACATGTTGAGACTGACCGGGTCGCGGGCCCAGTCGAGGACGTCACCGACGCGCGTGGGCGTGGAGTCCAGCTCTGCGGCTATCTCCTCGTGCTCCGGGTCACGCCCGTGCTCACGATTGAACTCGCGCTGCACACGGCGGATCCGGCCGAGCTCCTCCACCAGGTGGACGGGGAGTCGGATCGTACGGGACTGGTCGGCTATGGAGCGGGTGATGGCCTGACGGATCCACCACGTCGCATATGTGGAGAACTTGAAGCCCTTGGCGTAGTCGAACTTCTCGACCGCACGCACCAGGCCTGCGTTCCCCTCCTGAATCAGGTCCAGCAGGGGAAGACCTGCCCGTGGGTAGCGGCGGGCGACAGCAACCACCAGTCGGAGATTGGAACGGATGAAGATGTCCTTGGCGCGCTCGCCCTCGGCGACCAGCGCCTCCAGCTCCTCACGCGTCGCTCCACCGGCTTCGCTCTCCACCGCACCGTCGAGGATCTGCCGCGCATAGACGCCCGCCTCGACGGTCTGCGACAGTTCGACTTCCTTGGCGGCATCGAGCAGCGGCGTGCGCGCGATCTCGTCCAGGTACATGCCGACCAGGTCGCGATCGGCGATCTCTCCGCCCGCGGCGCGAACACTGCTTGCCCGGTTGGTCCCGCCACTGGCGGACGAACGACGGGCGACGGCACGGGTTGCCATGCGTGCTCCCTTGCTGAGTAGGTCGCGACACCCTTTCGGGTGCCCTGCATCCGATGGAAACAACGACTGGAATCCGGACAGAATTCCCATGGCTGGCATTCATTTTCGCGATCATGCAGTACCCTGTCCGGCTGCGAGGGGAGTACACATGTCGGAGCTCCGTGCAGAAGTGCAGGTCAGGCCCGACATCGAGGGCGATCCGGTGGCTCTCACGGACATCTACAACCATGACGTACGTGAGACCGCTCTCACATTCGATACCGCACCCTTCACACCCGAACAGCGGCTGCCGTGGCTGCGCTCCCACCCTGAAGACGGCCCGCACCGCCTTCTGGTTGCTCAGGATGTCCGCATTGTCGGCCCCGCATCAATCCTGGGCTACGCCACCAGCAGCGCCTTCCGCCCCAAGCCGGCATACGCCACGTCGGTCGAGGTGAGCGTGTACCACGCGCCGTGGGCCACCGCACGCGGGATCGGCACACTCCTCTACACGTCACTCTTCGAGGCGCTCGCCGACGAGGACCTGAACCGCGCGTACGCGGGCATCACCCAGCCCAACGACGCCTCGGTCGCATTGCACAAACGTTTCAGCTTCCACGAGGTCGGTACGTACGCAGAGGTGGGCCGGAAGTTCGACACGTACTGGGACGTGGCCTGCTACGAGAAGCGGCTGGGGCCGGAGGCCTACGACCCGGCGGGGTCGCGACGTAGGTCCGCAGCCCGATACCGGCGGCGGGCCCCGCGCCTAGCCTGTTCCGGCATGACCGACACGACAGGCAGGACAGACTCCGTAAGCGCACCGGACCCGGCACCGGTCGACCCCACCGGCACGCTCGACGAGGCGCTGGACCGGCTCCACGCCGCAGGTCCCGAGCGCAACGGCTGGCTGAGCAACCACGGCCCGATGGCCGTCGAGGCGCTCGTACGGCACGGCCAGGCACCGGCCGTCCACCGTTGGCTCGACCACTACAGCCACAAGCTGGAGGACATGCCGGCCCCCACGACCCGGATCACCGCGGAGAACTGGCACGAAGCCCTGGGCGACCCGCACAGGATCGCCGACTGGACGATGTACTTCGCGCAGGAGACGGCCGGGCGCCCCTGGCAGGACGTCCTCACCGAATGGTGGCCGCGCCTGCTGCCGGGCATCGCCGCGGGCGCCACCCACCCCGTGATCCGGGTCGGCCACGCCGTGCGCACCCTGCTCGCCGGTGGAGCGAACGCGTCCCGGGTCGCCGAGCTCGCGCACGGCCTCGGCTACTGGGCCGCCCGCCACCAGCCGCTGCCCACGCTGAACCCACCGGCCTCGCTCGTGCCCGCGCCGAGTGCCGCGGCCGCGCTGGACGCCGTACCACCGGTGGCCGACCAGAGCGGCGGCATCCGCGACCGGCTGGCGCAGCTCACCGCGTTCCCGCTGTGGCCGCAGCAGTTCGCGGACGACCCGGATGTGGCGCGCACCCGGCTGGCGGAACTGGTCAGGGCCGCGACCCACCGCTACGCCACCCACGGCCATGGCGAACCGATCATGCTGGTGCACGCCGCGACCGCACCCAACGCCGTGCTGCGTACCCTGCCCGCCCTCCCCCGCGAACTGTGGCCGCAGAGCCTGGCCGCCGCCTGGGCCGCGAGCGCCGCGGTCACCGCCGCGTACAGCCCGGCCGACCCCGTCCCGTGCACCGCATCGCCGTCGGCATCCTCCGCGGACGAGATCTTCGCGCGGGCGGCGGCGCACGGCGACGACCACACCATCAAGTTCACCGACACCGCACTGGACGTCGGCGACGCGACGGCCCTGGCCGCCGCGCTCCGCTCGATCGAACTGAACCCCCCGGCCCTCTGACCACTCAGCCGAACTGCACCGACCGCTTCGCGAGCCCCATCCAGAACCCGTCGATGATGCTGCGCCCTTGATCCAGCTCGCCCTCCGCGGCGCCCAGCGTCACGAAGAGCGGCGCGAAGTGCTCGGTGCGGGGGTGGGCCAGCCGCCCGGCCGGGGACTTGCGCTCGAAGTCCAGCAGCGCGTCGATGTCCTGCGCCTGCAGCGCCCGGTGCCCCCAGTCGTCGAACTCCACCGACCAGCCGGGGTTGCCGCTGCCCGCGTGCCGCAGGGCTGCCAGATTGTGGGTGAAGAAACCGCTGCCGACGATCAGGACGCCCTCGTCGCGCAGGGGCGCGAGCTTGCGGCCGATGTCCATCAGCTTCTGCGGGTCCAGCGTCGGCATGGAGATCTGGAGTACGGGGATGTCGGCGCCCGGGAACATCTCCACCAGCGGGACGTACGCCCCGTGGTCGAGCCCACGGTCCGGGATGTCCTGGACCGGCGTACCGGCGCCGCGCAGCAGCTTGCGTACGCTCTCCGCCAGCTGCGGGGCACCCGGGGCCGCGTACCGCACGCGATAGTAGTGCTCCGGGAAGCCCCAGAAGTCGTAGACGAGCGGGACGGTCTCGGTCGCGCCGAGGGCAAGCGGAGCCTCCTCCCAGTGGGCGGAGGCCATGAGGATCGCGGTGGGGTGCGGCAGCTCGGCGGACCAGGCGGCCAGCTGGCCGGGCCAGACCGGGTCGTCGGCCAGCGGCGGCGCACCGTGGGAGAGATAGAGGGCGGGCATGCGCTCCGCGGTGACAGTCATGACACTCCCCATCCACTACTGCTCAAGGCAAGTCTTCTCGGCGGCGGGATCAGCTTATTGAAGCTTCAAGTTCCCACTCAAGAGACCTTAGCCGCATCTAGTTCAACTTTCAAGAAAAGGTCGTACAGTGGAGTACATGACCACGGCATCCACCGGCGGGACCCGCTGGCTCTCCGACGAGGAACAGGGCGTTTGGCGTGCCTACCTCCACGCAACCACGCTCCTGGAGGACCACCTCGACCGCCAGCTGCAACGCGATGCCGGTATGCCGCACATCTATTACGGACTGCTCGTCCAGCTCTCCCAGGCGCCCCGCCGCCGGATGCGGATGACCGAGCTGGCCAAGGACGCCAAGATCACCCGCTCCCGGCTCTCGCACGCCGTCGCCCGGCTGGAGCGGAACGGCTGGGTGCGCCGCGAGGACTGCCCGTCCGACAAGCGCGGGCAGAACGCGGTCCTCACCGACGAGGGGTACGAGATGCTCCGCCGGTCCGCGCCGGGTCATGTCCGCGCCGTACGCCAGGCGATGTTCGACCGGCTCACACCTGAGCAGGTGCGCTCGTTCGGCGAGATCATGCAGGTCATCGCCACCGGCCTGGAGCCGGAGGGTACGGACGCCGACCTGCCCTGGCTCCGCTGAGACCGACCGGCAATTGGGGGGCGGCGTCACGGGGCTGGGGCACGCACCTCGCGGCGTTGTCGTCAATCACCAGGGCTCCGCCATGGCTCAATCCTCCGCCTTGCGATGCACGCACCCCAGCCCCGCTCCTTCACCCACCCCCCAATTGCCGGTCGGTCTTAGCCGCCCTCGCGCACCGATACGGGTCTGCCCCGGTTCCGCCGAGCGGAACCGGGGCAGACCCGTGTTCACATCACTTCACCTCGCGCGTCCCGCGTCAGTGCGCGACGACCGGAACCTTGAACTCGTCCTCGACGCCATCGGCGTCACCGGAGCCCGAGCCGGCCGGAGCGGTCGACGGACGCCCGGCGTTGATGAACGTCACCGCGATCGCGGAAGCCACCACCAGGATGCCGACCGCCCACCAGATGGCGCCGGTGAAGCCGTGCACCATCGACTGCAGCTTCAGCAGCTGCGGGTCGGTTGCGCCGAGCGCGGCGTGCGAGGTGGCGTATGCCGTCGCGGCCGAGGCGGCGACGGTGTTCAGCAGCGCGGTACCGATCGCGCCGCCGACCTGCTGCGAGGTGTTGACCATCGCGGACGCGACACCCGAGTCCCGCGGCTCGACCCCGTGCGTGGCCAGTGACATGGCCGGCATGAACGCCGTACCCATGCCCAGACCCAGCAGGATCTGCGCCGGGAGGATGAGCGCCGCGTACGAGGAGTCGATCTCCAGCTGCGTCAGCAGCAGCATGCCCACGGCGGCGGTCAGGAAGCCCGGACCCATCAGCTTGCGGGCCGGGATCCGCGTCATCAGCCGTGCGCCGATCTGCGTCGAACCGGTGATCATCCCCGCGATCATCGGGAGGAAGGCGAAGCCCGTCCTGATCGGCGAGTAGCCCCTCACGACCTGCAGGTAGTACGTCAGGAAGAGGAACAGCCCGAACATCCCGATGACCGCCAGACCCAGCGAGAGGTAGACGCCGGCGCGGTTACGGTCCATCAGCACGCGGAGCGGCAGCAGCGGCGACGCGACCTTGGCCTCGGTCAGGACGAACGACAGGAGCAGCACACCGGAGGCGACGAACATGCCGATGGTCAGCGGGTCCGACCAGCCGGAGGACTCGGCACGGGTGAATCCGTACACCAGCGAGACCAGACCCAGCGCGGAGAGGACCACGCCCGGGATGTCGAGCGAGGAGCGGTTACGGCTGCCGGCCGGCTCACGGATCACGAAGTACGCGCCCGCGGCGGCGATGACGGCGAACGGGATGTTGACGAAGAACGTCCAGCGCCAGTTCAGCGTCTGGGTGAGGAAGCCGCCGAGGATAAGGCCGACGGCGCCACCGCCACCGGCGATCGCCCCGTAGATGCCGAACGCCTTGGCGCGCTCCTTGGCATCGGTGAACATCACGGCGAGCAGCGAGAGTGCGGCCGGGGCGAGCAGGGCACCGAAGACACCTTGGAGCGCACGCGAGCCGAACAGCATGCCCTGGTTCTGCGCCGCGCCACCGAGTGCGGAGGCCAGCGCAAAGCCGATCAGACCGACGACGAAGGTGCGCTTACGGCCCCAGAGGTCGGCGATCCGGCCGCCGAAGAGCAGCAGTCCACCGAAGGCGAGGGCGTAGGCCGTGATGACCCACTGCTTGTTGGCGTCGGTGATGCCGAGGGCCGTCTGGGCGTGCGGCAGCGCGATGTTCACGATTGTGGCATCGAGCACGACCATCAGCTGCGCGAGCGCGATGAAGGCCAGCGCTTTCCAGCGACTGGGGTCGGGAAGTCGGGTATCAGCTGTTTTTGACATGGGAGTAGCCACCTAAGGACGCGCATGGACGCGAGGAGTCGTGAACCGTGATCCGTGACCGTGAAGACGTGCACCCGGTCAGCGGTGAAAGTGGGAGAGGTGAGGGTGGTGGGGGTGGACGTGAGGTAAGTCGGGTGGTGAGGGCATGGCGTACGCGCGGCCCGGAGCCTGTCTCAGGGGCCGGACACGGGCGTCATGGGCGATGCCGCAGATCCTCCAAGGTCGCCGGCGTCCCGGGCAGTTCGGACCGGGCCGGAGCCTCCAGACCATCCAGGAACAGCTGGAGATGACGGTGGGTGAAGCGGTCGATGTCCAGGCAGGCGGTGCCGGGCAGCGGCCGGGTGAGCTGGGAGAGGCCGACCAGTACGTCACCGACGGCGATGTCGGTGCGCAGGCGCCCCGCGGACATGGCGCGCGCCACGAGCCCTTCGACAGCCTCTTCGAGGCGGCGGCGCTCGGCGAGCAGTTCGGGATGGTCCCTCTCGAAGCCGCCGGAC
Source organism: Streptomyces sp. NBC_00873 (assembly GCF_045207415.1). NCBI lineage: Bacteria > Bacillati > Actinomycetota > Actinomycetes > Kitasatosporales > Streptomycetaceae > Streptomyces > Streptomyces sp. NBC_00873. The sequence goes on along the minus strand of NZ_CP108803.1, from coordinate 5,482,270 downwards.
AGCATCGGGCAGAGCGCGCCTATGCGTTCGTCGGCCGCCGCGTGCACGAAGCGGCAGAGCGCGGCGAAGGGGTCGGCCTCCTCGGCCACCGCCTCTTCCGCGCGGTCGGTGGTGCGGGAGGTGACCGAGAGGACGACCTCATGGGTCAGCGCTGCCCGGTCGGGGAAGTTCCGGTAGAGCGTGGCGTTGCCGACGCCTGCACGGCGGGCCACCTCGTCGAGCGGCACATCCGGTCCGAACTCGACGAACATCTCGCGCGCGGCCGCGACGATCCGCTCCCGGTTGCGCAGCGCGTCGGCCCGCGGACGGGGCGTACGGCGCGGCACGGTTCCGGCGGCGGTGCGGGCGGCGGTTTTCACGAGACGGCCCTTCTCTTCCTCTTCCGGGTTTTCCTGGTCGTGCAGCTCTTGCGGTGGCCCCTGCGCGCACAACTTCGTACAACCGGGGACCACCTCCCCGTTCAGCAGGGGACACCAGGTTCAAACGGGGAATCCGTCCCCGGTTATTTCCCGCTCCACTGTGACTTGAGTCACATCACATAGGCGGGAAATTACACCGATCGGCGCACCCAACGCGCGGCGCCGTACCGCCCGCCCGAGGGTGAACAGAGAGCGCAGTCAGGGTCGGCCGACTGCCGCGGACCCCGAAGGCGCCTCTATGCAGCAGCCCCGCCGCCGGATACGCAACCAGCGCCACCCGGTCGCACTGGCGGGGGCAAGCGCCCTGGTCATCGGGGCACTGGCCTCGGCCAGCAACACGCTCCTGCCGCCCGGCCACGCCAGCGCGGGGCCGGTGGCCAGCACCGAGGCGGCAGGGGTCGGACCGTGCCGGATATCCGCGACGATGGGCGTGCAGATGTCGGAGGGTATGCCGACATCGACGGGGTACGCCCATTCCACGGGCCAGGTCCACGCACTGAACCTGATGATCGACTTCTCGGACGCGCCGGGAACGGAGCCGGCGATGAAACGGCTCGCCGAATTCTTCCCGCAGACCGCCAACTGGTTCCGCACCAGTTCGTACGGCCGGCTCATCTACCGGCCCGACGCCCCCGTGAAGAGCTGGCTCCGGATGCCTCTGCCGTTCTCGGCGTACGGGGTAGGGCGCGGCTCACCGTACGAGCCGGGCTACCGGCACCTGGTCCAGGACATCGTGGCCGTCGCCGACCCGAAGGTGGACTTCGGCGCGTACGACCTGGTCAACATCCTGGTCACACCGAACGCCGGGCCCTCCGCCCTGGACACCGTCCTGTCCGTGACCTTCTCCGGCAACGACGACGCACCGCTCGCGGACGGTGCCCCGCTCTCCAACACGTCCTTCATCTACAGCCGCCAGGACGACGGCTCGGGCTCGTACCCACAGACCGGCTACCGCGTCCTGCCGCACGAGAACGGCCATATCTTCGGCCTGCCCGACCTCTACACGATGGAGGGCGGCGGTTCGGTCGGGCACTGGGACATCATGTCCGAGGACTGGGGGGCCAACAACGACTTCCTCGGCTGGCACAAGTGGAAACTCGGCTGGCTCGACAAGAACCAGGTCAGCTGCGCGTCCAAGCCAGGCACCACCGACCACGTCCTCACGCCCCTTGCCACCCGGGGCGGCCGGAAGCTGGCCTTCGTACCGCTGACCGCGGAGTCCGGCTACGCGGTGGAGGTACGAACCCAGGCGGGCAACGACCAGGCGGTCTGCCGGCCCGGCGTACTGATCTACAAGGTCAGTTCCGACGTCGACACGGGGCAGGGTCCGATCTCCATCGCGGACAGCACCAAGGACAGCGGCGGCTGCACGCGGCTGCCCAATGTGCATGCCGAGCTCTCCGACGCCCCGTTCCAGCCCGGCCAGAGCTTCACCGACCGGACCAACGGCATACACATATCCGTCGTCGACAAGGACTCCAGGGGGAACTACCGGGTCCGCGTCACCCGCCTCTGATCACGCCCCCTCCTCGCTGCGCCTGAGGGTGCGGACCTCCTCGTCGACCACCCTGCGCAGCTCACGCTTGAGGATCTTCCCGGTCGGGTTCCGGGGCAGTTGTTCGTCCCGCACGAGAACATGGGCCGGGACCTTGAAGGCGGCCAGACTCCGCCCGACGTGCGCCCGCAGCTCGTCCGCCGTGACAGTGGCACCGGGCCGCAGCCGGACGACCGCCGCGACCTCCTCGCCCAGGACCGGATGCGCCACCCCCAGCACCGCAGCGTCCTCGACGTCCGGGTGGTCGTGGAGCGCGGCCTCGACCTCTACGCAGTACACGTTCTCGCCACCGCGGATCACCATGTCCTTGATCCGGTCGACGACGGTGACCCGCCCGTCGCGCACCAGCGCGAGATCGCCGGTCCGGAACCAGCCGTCCGTGAACGCCTCGGCCGTCGCCGCCTCATTGCGCCAGTAGCCACGGACCAGCGACTGGCCGCGCAGCCACAGCTCGCCGATCTCCCCCTCGGGCAGCGCCTCGCCCGCCGGGCCGGTGATCCGCACCTCGGTGACGGGTGTCGGCCGGCCGACACTGCCCGGGTGGAGCCGGTAGTCGGCGCCGAAGTTGGCCAGGACTCCGCCGCTGGTCTCGGTCAGGCCGTAGCCGTTGCGCGGCTCGATCCGCTCGCCGTAGCGGGCGGTGAGCCGCGCGACCAGGTCGGGCGGGGCGGCGGCGCCACCGGTGTTCAGCATCTGGAGGCTCTCCAGCCGGTCGTCCGCCCGCTCGGCGGCGGCGAGCAGCTGAAGGGCGGTGGCCGGGACGCCGGCGTAGTGCGTGACGCCGTGCTCCCGGATCAGCCGGAGCGCCTCCTCGGCGTCCCACTTCCGCATGACCACGAGCGAGCCGCCCGCCGCCATCGCCGCGTAGAAACCGGTGAACGCGGCGACATGGAAGAACGGGAAGGTCATCAGCGTGACAGGAGCGGGCCCCTGCCCCGGAATGATCCCGCGGCCCAGCGCGGAAGCGGCCGCGTAGAACCGCGGGTTGAATGCGGCCCCCACCTGGGCGAGCTGGGTGGCGACAGCGCCCTTGGGCCGCCCGGTGGTGCCCGAGGTGTACATGATCGTCGCGTCGTCCTCGGGCCGGATCTCGACCTCGGGCGGTGCGGCGAGCGGGTCGGGCGCGGGCAGGTCCTCGTACCGCTCGCCCCCCTCCGGCACGGCGCCGTCCCGGTGGTGGAAGACGACGACGCGCGCCCCGGCCTTCTCCGCCCAGGCGGCAACCCGCGGCAGCCGCTCACCGTCCACCAGCAGCACCCGCGGCTCGCAGTCGTCGAGCGCGTATGCGAACTCGCCCTCCGTCCACCAGGCGTTGAGCGGTACGGCGACCAGACCGGCCAACTGCGCGGCCCAGAAGGCGATCTGCCACTCGGGGTGATTGCGCATCGCGACAACGGCCCGGTCGCCGGGGCGGAGCCCGTACTCCTCGGTCATCCGGCACGCCAGTGCGGATGCGGCAGCGAAGAACTCCCCGTACGAGTAGCTGCGCTCGGCGCCGATCAGGAACGGCTGGTCCCCGAAGGCCCAGGTGGTCTCGACGAACTCGCGGAGGGTCCTGGGCCCGCTCGCATAGATGAGCGAGCCCGCCTGCACGCCGTCCTGAGCCCGCACGACAGCGAACGGCGCGCCGGGTCCGGTGAGCGCGGCGTCGATTCGGGCGGCGGACGCTGCGGCAGCGGCGGGCGAGTCGGCGGAGGACGGGGAAGCTGTGGAAGCGGCGGCGGGGGTCGGATCGGGGTGCGGCACGAACGACCTTTCCAAGCGCCTGCTCAGGACTCCGCGACGCTATGCCCGCCCCCATCCCCCGTCAAGACACCGCCCCGCCCCTCGCTCCCCCTTCACTTGCCCCGCCGCACGCCTCAGGACCGTCCGGTCATCCAGCCGTGGCCGCCCAGCCCAGGCCGGGGCAGCAACGGCTGCACGAGTTCCCACTCGGCATCGGACAGTTCATGGCGGCATATCACCACCCCGCGATCCACAACTCAAGATCACTTTGACTATCGGGACAGGCGCTCATTCGCATAGGTACGGGTACTCATGGGGCGCCCTGTACGGCGCGGGATGTGTGTTGCTGGTGCGATGCGGTGTCCTTGGCTGGAGTGATCCGCAGGGGAGGGCTGCGCATGGCGTGGGACGAGTGGGAACGCTTCCTCCCGCCGGGGAAGTCCTCGGCGTCGGCCACGGCCGGCCTCGCCGCGCTGAAGGACCCGGACCCGCAGGTCGACGATCCCACCACGCGCCGTGCCCTCGGCCACTCCAGCCGGATCTACGATGCCTTGCGGGTCGGGTCGACGCCCACGCAGCCCGGGGAAGGCCTCAGCACGGTCCAGGACGAGTCCGGGACCTCGGTCCATCACGCCTGGTCGACCGAGCTGCTGCCGGAGGACGAGACGGTACGGGCCTTGGCACGCACGCAGGCGTACTTACCAGAGCGCGGGATGGAGCGTGCGCCACGTGCCGACGCGCGGGGGCACCCCCGCCGCCGTCGCCCGCCACCCCGAAGAGGGCACGATCGCACAGGTCGAAGCCTCAACCACCGGCGCGGTGCGCGTCGCGGTTACGACGCCCGTCAACAGTCCGGCGTCCGCAGACGTCTGACAGCCGGCCCCGCGTGCCGCTGGCGCGGGGTCCGGTCGCGTTCCCGGCTCGGACCGCGCGTGAGCGGCGACAGCCTGGAGGCCACCTGGCTTCAACGGTCGGCTCGCGTGGCCCCAGCCGCTCATTCTTGACAAGGGGCTCGGGTCAGGAAGCTGGGCGATCACCTCACCGCCAGCCCCGGCGGAAACGCCTGCGTCAGCACCCCGACCGCGATCCGGTCCGACAACCGCTCACCCACAGGCGCCTTGACCTGCCCCACCCCCGCCACACAGAAGACAACGAAGCCCGGACGCCTGAATCACCGACACCGGCATTGGAGCTGGGGGTGTCAACTCCGTCGCCCGAGCCAAGATCACCCACGCCCTCGCGGCCTGAGCCAGAGCGCGCGTATCTCCGCCTACGGATCATGCACCACCCGCTACACTGACCGCGGTGGCTACGCCCTCACGGGCTGCCACCGCGACCTGTCGCCAAGCACGCCTGAGCAGTCCGCCTACCTCGGCAGACTTTCAGACACGTTTTCCGACAGATCCCCGCCTTCGTAGCTCAGGGGATAGAGCACCGCTCTCCTAAAGCGGGTGTCGCAGGTTCGAATCCTGCCGGGGGCACAGGCTCTGACCTGCGTCGGAGCATCGAACAGTCCCCCCGAAATTGGTGTTCGGGGGGACTGTTCGGCTTCAAGGGGAACGAAAGGGGAACGCGCCGTTATGCAGCGTCCTCCCGGGGAACGTCGGCAGCATCCTCTGGGGGAACGTCGGCCTTCTCTTCCGGCTCCTGGGCGAGGTCCCGATGCGCCGGCGACTTGCGCGGAACGAGAGCAAGCGGCGCCTCGGCCTGGGCTTCCTCGAACTGCGGCAGCACCGAGGTGTAGGTGTCAGCGGTCAGCGAGAAGGAGGCGTGCCCGAGCAGCACCTGGATGGACTTCATGTGCAGGCCAGCGGCCAGAGACAGCGTCGCCGCGCAGTGCCGCAGGTCGTGCAGCCGCACCGGCGGCAGGTCGAGCTTCTTCATCAGGCGCATGAACACCTGCGACAGGTACTCGGGGTGGTATGCGCCTCCGTCCTCCCAGGTGAACACCAGGCCCGTGTTCTTCCAGACCTTGGCGGCCTCCTCCCAGTCGGCACGCTCCTGGGCCTGCCGCGCCTGCCACATTTCCAGCAGCTTGCGGGTCTCGGAGTCCAGCTTGATCGTCCGCGCGCCGCTTTCGCTCTTGGGGGTGTCCTCCCACACGTCGTACGAGGAGGCCACCAGCTGCTCACTGATGTGGACGGTGCCCAGGGTCAGGTCGGTTTCCGCCCACGGAAGGCCGACCGCCTCGCCGCGGCGCAGCCCCCGGAAGACCATCAGGTGGAACATCGGGTACAGGCGGTGCTCGGAGACAGCGTCCAGGAACTCCCCTGTCTGCTCCGGCGTCCACACCATGACCTTGCCGGGCTTCTCGCCGGTCTGGCGCCACGCCTCGATCCGGGCCCGTGTCCATAGGACCGGTTTGGGGCGAACGTACTTCGGCAGGACGACGTGCTTCGCCCAGTTCTCGGAGATCAGCTTCTCCTTCGCGGCGTCCTCCAGGGCGCCGGAGAGAGTGTTGAGCATCCTCACCTGCGTGCCGGGGCCAGCCACATGCCAGGGCTGAGCGCGGGCTTCCTTCAAAGCAGCCTTGGCGTCCTCCCACGCCCGGCGCAGCTCCTTGGGCCGGGGCCGCTCCTGGGAGTCCTTCCAAGCCGTGTGGGCGACGCGTTCGGCCGCGAGGGCCTGGTGCGCCTTCACGTGGTTCTGTGCGTGGACCTCGTTGTCGGCCCACAGTTTCTCGAACATCGCCTGGACGTGGCGGGTGCGCAGCGACAGCAGCTTGGTCGCGCCGAGGTAAGGGATGAAGACCCGCTCGATGTAGTCCTCGTACCCCGCGCGGGTGGACCGCTTGAGGTCGACGCGCTTGGCGAACCAGCGGCGTAGGTAGTCCGCCACGGTTTCGTCGCTGAGGACGTCGACACCGCCCTGCGCGAGCTTCCACACCCTCTCGGCCTCAGTGGCCGCGTCCCTCTTCGTGCGGAAGCCGCCCTGCTTCCCCCGGGGCCGGCGCTTACCGTCCGGGCCGGGCGGCAGCTCGATGGAGTAGTACCAGGTCCCATGGTCGCGCTGCTTGAGCTTGGGACAGGTCTTGTCCAGGCGGACGATCTTCTGCTTGCCGTCATCGTCCAAGACGGGCTTGCCGTCCTCGTCCACCAGCGGACCCTTGCAAGAGCACCTTTTGTACGTCTTGTCTTCGAACACGGTCCCCCCGACCCCTTCACTCGGCTTTCACTCAGGGCGCACATTGTTCCCTATCTGAGATCGCCGTAGCTGCCCCTTACGGGGTTGCGGTGTATCGTGTGGCCAGGTTGGCGCGGGGGAGAACGCGACAACAAATATGACGACGACGAGCACTCCGACCGTCAGGCAGCGCGGAATGAGCCTGGACGAAGTCCTGGCACTGCCCGCGACAGTCAACGTCGTGACCGCCGCCCGTGCGTTGGGTATCGGCCACAACAAGGCGTACGACCTGATCAAGGCCGGGCAATTTCCGGTGCGAACGCTGTCCATGGGGGACACGGTGCGCATTCCCACTGCGGCTTTGTGGGAGGCGTTGGGGGTTGGCTCGCTGCGACGGGGACTGGCGTCTGCGGGCCGCTGAGTTGAGTTTGGGATGGTGGCATGCCGCGCTTGTACGGCTTCGACAACCAGGCCCTGACGCGTGTACGCGCCCAGGAGCGGAAGGTTGTGCGCGAGGCTGTCAGCCGTATCCGTGCCGGGCAATCGCAGGCGGAGGCCGCAGCGTGGATGACGGCCGAGGGCTACCGCGGCACCATGGGCGGCGAGTGGACTTCCATGACGCTCGGACGCCTGCTGGACAACCCGGCGATCGCCGGGCTTGAGCGAGACCCCGACACTGGCGAGCTGTGCGAGACCGGCCGCGAGGCGCTGATCACACCGGAGGAGTTCCGGTGGCTGCAGCAGCGGCCCGGCCGGCGCGGCAGCATCCGCAGCATCGAGCGGCGCGAGGACGACTACGAGTACCTGTTCAGCGACGGGCTGACCGTGTGCGCCGACTGCGGGCAGCGCATGACGGGCAGCCGTACGGGCGCGGGGACACCGTCGTACCGGTGCCAGTCCAACTTCGAGGGGCGCGGCGGGTGCGGGAAGATCCGCATCAACGCGCCACGGCTTGAGGACCACGTCGCCGAGTACATCCTCGGTGAGCTGGCGCGGCCGGGCGCGCAGGCCGCGCTGGAGGCGGCGCGCAAGTCCATGGCTGCCGAGGCGCAGCAGGTGGTCGTCCGGATCGCTGCTCTGGAGGGGAAGCGCACCGAGCTGGCCGCGCCCTACGCCCAAGGGCAGCTGTCGCGGGACTCGTTCGTTGCCGCGGACCGGCGCATCGGCCGGGAGTTGAGGATCGAGCGGGCGCGGCTGCGCTATCTGGAACAGGCCGTCGACGTGCCGTTGGGCGGGGTCGAGGACCTGGCCCGCTGGTGGGGGCATGCACCGTTCAGCTCCAGGCGGGGCCTGGCGGTGCTCCTGCTGGACAAGATCGAGGTGCATCCGGCGCGTGCCCGGGGTGTGCGGGATGTGGACGACCGGGTGACGCTGACCTGGCGCACCGCCCTCGCCGCGTAGACGGTGCGCCTGACTGTCAGTCGTGCACGTTGTGGTCCGGGGAGCTGACCCACCAGTAGATGACCTCGTTCAGTGTCTCGACACCGAGCTGCAGGCGCAGTTCGCGCAGCTGGTTGTTGAGCCAGGCCGCGCTAATGCCGATGTTCTTCGCCGCCCGCTTCTGGTTGCGGCCCAGGCAGAGTTCGCGCAGGATCGACCGCTGGGTGGGGTTGGTGGTCAGACCCTGATCCCGGCCGCTCGCGCGGCCTCCCAGCCACAGGTCGGCGCGCTCCCAGAACAGGTCGAAGAGGTAGGCGATCTGCGCGACCACCAGCGGATCGGTGATCATGACGGCTTCGTCGGAGGGACCTTCGCCCTCGTCGGTGTACACGGGAACGAAGGCGACGCGGCGATCGAAGATGATGCTGCGTGGGAACCGGCCCTGGATGGTGCGGATCTCCCCGCCGACGTCGGCCATGTGCCTGGCCCAGTCGCCGATGGCGGTCACACGGCGTACGGATTCGTTGTAGATCGTGCGCATCGACAGGCCGCGGCGCAGGCCGCCGCGGTCTCGTTCGAATGAGAGCGCCAGGTCCTCGGGCTTGCGGGAACCGGGTTGGGCAGCTGCTATCTCTTTGCGGGCGGCGCTGTGTTCGACGGCGATGCGCTCGTTGATGAGCCTGCGGCCGACCAGGTGCTGCACCGAGGTGTCGTGAGGCCGCGTCAGTTGGTAGCGGTCTCGCAGATTCATCAGGAGGTCCGGCATTGCGCCCGCGTACGCGCTCAGCGCCGACAGATGGTTGTGCATGAGTTGCATCATCTGCAGTGCGGCGTGCGGGGGTTGGACGGGAGTGTAGGTGTTCGGCGTATACGGATAGGCGACCGCCAGGCCGGAGTTCAAAAGAGACTCAAGGCCCGGAGTTTCAGGGGCCAGAGTCTCGCCGTCGAGTATGCGCTGGTACGCGGTGACCGCAGGTTCGGACAGATCCGGCAGGTCAGGAACATGTGACACCTATCGACCCCTGATTTGTGCGACTGGTGAAAATACCGCGCGTGCGGTTCTTGATCTTTACACAAGCCCCCTACAAAGTTGCGACTTGGGCGACGCTTGTACGCCGCACGTAGCTAACCGGGGGGTTGGGCAGCCCAGTTGCTGCCGCTACTGCCGTCGCGCGCCCGCTTAACTCTCATCGTTGCAAGGTAGGGGTTCACGTGACTATCTCCCGAACTGTCGGCATCGCAGCTGCTGGTGGGCTGGCCGTACTGGCCGGATTCTTCGCGGCCGGACAGGTCCACGCGCAGGCTGACACCGTTGCCGGGGACACCACCTGGTCCGCCCCCGTGGACACCATCTCGCCTCCGCCGGCGGACACCGCCCCGGCTGTCTCGGACGACACCACCTGGTTGGTCCCGGCGGACCCGGTCCCGGCCGTCTCGGATGACACCACCTGGTCGGCCCCGATCGACGGCACGGTTCCGGCCGTCCCGATGGACACGACCTGGGGCTGGTAGTCCATCAGCGGCGGCCGGCCGGGCGCTGTAGGGGGGTCCTATGGGTGCCCAGGAAAGGTCAAGTCGGCCGCCCTTCGGGGAACTTGCACGGCCTCGCCGCGCTGGGTGTCTACGCGCGGTGCAGGTGTCAGGGGACGGCGATAGGGGCGGGGACCCTGCCCCAGGGGAGGACCTAAGTGGCGATCGATCCGGCACGCATCCGCAGGCGCATGGTGGAGGCCGAGGAGTCCGGCCGACGTGGCCTGGGGGTGCGGGAGGCTCGCGGCGTGTTGCGTGTGCTGGCCGTGGTGATGGATGAGGAGTCGCAGGAAGAGCTGTCCGGCGATGTGGTGGCGCTGGTGCAGGCGAGCTGATCGACCCCCCACATTCGAAGGAGCGGGCATCCCAGGGTGCCCGCCCCTTCGTATGCCTCTGACCTGGGGTGATGGCCCAAAATTTTCTGGCCTTACCCGTGAAAGGCGGTAGAATAAGGGCATGAAGAGGGGGGTGGCCCCCTCCCGACCGGCCTCTTGGAGTAGTCGTGACGATCCGGACCATCACAGTCGACAAGATCCACCGCAACGAGCGCCAGCCCCGCGAATACTTCGACGAGGCGGCCCTGCAGGAACTCGCTGACTCCATCGTGCGGTTCGGCCTCATGCAGCCGATCGAGGTCCGCCGCGACCGCGACGCCGGCGGCTACGAGATCGTCGCGGGCGAGCGCCGGTGGCGCGCCCACCAGGTCGCCGGGATCACCCAGATCAAGTGCATCGTCACCGAAGACGACCTGAGCACCCTGGAGCGGTTCAAGCGGTCGGTCGCCGAGAACATCAACCGCGCCGACATGACGCCGATGGAGGAGGCCAAGGCGTTTCGCCGCATCCTGGACGACCAGGAGGATGCCGGGCCGGGCGACGTCGCTAAGGAGTTCGGCAAGTCCACCCAGTACGTGAACCTGCGCCTCGCCCTGCTCGACCTCACCGAAGAAGTCCAGCAGCACGTCAACTCCGGCGCCATCGGCACCCAGGCCGCCGTGCAGATCGCGGCCCTGACCCCCGGCAACCAGCGGGCGGTCATGCACAAGTGGGCCAAGGGCGCCTTCAGCGGCGACAACGAGCTGGTGCACTTCGCCTACGCGCTGAAGCAGCAGCAGAACCAGACCTTCGCGCTGATCCTGGAGGACATGAGCGAAGAGGAGCGCGAGGAGCGGCAGCGCGAGCGCACCACCACCCGCAGGAACATCGACAACATCGAGCGGGTGCGGGGCCTGCTGGAGGACCTGGCCAAAGCCGACCCGCAGAAGCTCGCCCTGGCCCTGGAGGGCGAAGTCGGCGCCCGACTGGAGCAGATGGACCGTGTGGCCGACGCGGTACAGAAGGCCCGCTTCAACCTGCGGCAGGCCAAAGCCCACGCCGAGGCCCGCGACATCGTCCTCAACCCCGACGCCGAGGCCAAGCGCCTCGCCGCCCCGGCCCAGCCCGCCCCGGCCGAGCCCGCCGCCCCGGCCCAGCCCAAGCCCGCTCCGCCGGTCAAGCGCACCGCCGCCAAGCTCGCTCCCCCGGCCAAGCCGGAGCTAGTGCCCACCGCCTGACCTGCCACGGCCCGCCCCCGCCCCGGGGGCGGGCCGTCCGGCTGTACCCAACCAAGGAGAACTCCGTGAGCGACAGCATCGAAGGCCGCGACTGGCTGCGCATGAAGCGCGGCGACTTCACCGGCCGCACCAAGACCAACCAGGACGCCCTGTTCCTCGTCGACGAGCGCGACGCCTGCGGCACCGAGGCCCTGGCCGGCCTCGGCTTCGGCGCCGCCCTGTGGGCCGAGCAGCCTGACACGCCTCCGACCAGCCCAGACGCCTAGATGTGCCACAACACTGGATCGTGGTACGTTCTGCGCGTTGATCGGGAACGGCTGCAGCCGCGGGACCGGCCCATCAGCAATGCCGTGGCATGCGGCATCCCCCTTCGGTGTCTGGCGGGTGGCAACCCCCCCGCGCCCTACCCGCCAGACGCCGGCGCCGCCCATGCGGAGCCACTCGGGGACGCCGCTCCACGCACCCGCGATTGGACCCGCCCGGCCCTCCAGGTCGGGCGGGTCGCCGCGTACTCAGGAGAGACAACGTGACGACTGCGACCTATCGCACCGACGACGCCGCCGACCCTGAGCTGTACGAGCGGCTCATGCGCGAACGCTATGGACCGCTGCCCAAGCTCCTGGCCGAACTAGCCCGGCCCAGGCCCGAACCACCCGTCCGGAGAAGAACGAAGATGCCCGCGCTGTCACCGACCATCCATGAGCCCAACCCCGACCCGAAGGCCGACGAGCACTACGCCGAGCTGGCGGCCGGGATCGAGGAGGCCGGGATCGGCCGCCCCCGCATCGCCAAGGCGGAGCGCACCCCGCCGTTCCCCGGCGCGACCTGGTGCAAGTCCTGCGACAGCTGGTGCACGCCGCAAGGCATGTGTCGCTGCAACAACCGGTAGGCGAGGGACAGTTGCGGTACTTCCACGGCGGTGTCCCCGGGCTTCGGCCTGGGGACCTCGCCAACCCGCACCCCCCGAGGGTCCTCGACGGCTGCCCCGTCTGCGCCGCCCGCGCACAAGGCCTGACCGCCACCTTGTACGGCCATCCCGTCGACCCGCCCACCCGCCGCCCCGACCGCGGGTACATCACCACCGACCGCGAGTACGCCCGCTTCTACGCCTCCCTCTGCTGGTACGGCGACCTCTACACCGTCGATCCCGTCAACGAGTTCACCGCGGACCTCGGTGAGAACGGCTACGCGGCGATCCGCGGACTGCTGACCCGCGCGGCGGCCGGGGCTAGTGCCGCCCCTCGGCCCAGAAAGCCGACTTGATCACCGCAATGTTGCAACAGATCAGGGGCCCCCAGCTGAGAATGTCGGGGTGACTTCCAATCCGCTTAGCATCGCTGGATTCACCGCACCTGGAAGACCCGAGTGCCTCGTGTGCGACGAGATGCACCCCCTGTGGCCTTCCCGGGCCTTCTACCCGCCGTTCGGAGACCTCCTTCTAGACCCCTACGCCGCGGGCCTCGTCATGCGCACTCTGGCAGCAGCAGGTGACGGGTCACCGGAGTGCAACACTGCGCTGCTCTACACGCCCGTCGAGGCCTACCGCCAAGGTCTCGTCAACCTCCGGACCAGTGACCGGCAGCGCCGCAGGAATACAAAGGAACGCCAAAGGGGGAAAGCTCCTGCGTTGACCCATGAGCTGACCCTCTACACCTTCAACGTGATTACGTTCAGTTGGTCGCTCGGGATCGCGGAGCATACGGGAGGCGACGTGGCAACCACGTTGCTGGAAAAGGTCGTCTTTCCTGCGAACGAAATGATCAAGGACGTACCGGAGGACCTCCTTCTCATGGCTGGCGCGGTATTCCATGTCGCTCTCAACTCCAGGTATAGAGACACGGAGGGCCTGTTCCGAAACTTGTTCCGGGAAAGTATGAACCTCGAGGTCTTGGCAGAGCGACAACGCCCAAGTGACCCGTTTGCAGGCATGCATGGAATCCTGATGACTGCGGCGAGCTACGCCATCTACGCCGGAGCCATCCTCACACGCACTGCCCCCTGACCATTCAGTAGTAGATCCTGGGGGGCCACCGCCGAAGGGTGTGGACATGCCCAGAGGAGACGAAGGCCGTGTGCAAGCAGCATTCGAGCAATGGCTGGCCAACGGTGGATGGACTCTGCGCGCCAAGCCCGAGCGCGGCGATGTGGACGTCGACGCGGTCCATCCCGACGGGCGCCGCCTCCTTGCCGAGGTCAAAGGCGAGACCAGTGCGCCAGGCCTGGACATCGACACCGCGTACGGGCAACTTCTGCGCCGCATGACGAGCGAGGACAACACTACCTACGCCGTAGTCGTACCCGAGCGCGGCGTCACAGCGGCGCTGCGCGTGCCGCAGGCCGTGCGCGACCTGCTTGCCGTCACGGTGTATGCCGTGAACCAGGAGGGCGACGTTCGCTTCGTGGCGTGATATTGCCCGGTACCTGTCGAGGAGCATGCGAGGCGCCGCGGCCGCCGAATCTGCGTGCTAGTCGCCAGGACGCAGGGTGCTCAGCACTGGAGAGGCAGCACGGTGTTCCTTGCAGACGGCCCACCAACTGTCACCGCCGTTGTCCCTCACATGCACGCTCCAAGTCGCATCGCTGGAGCACGGGGCGTTCCAAGCGCAGAGCCGTTGATGGGACTTTGTGCCAGCGGTGTGCTTGCTCGGGTCCCACTTGATCGGCCTCTCAACAAGTTCCATGCACCCAGTGAAGAGGATCCTGGCCAGCCGCCGCAGTCGAATACGTGTCGAAGCTTGTAAGCAGCGGGAGTCCGGGCGGACTACCTAGCAGCTCAGGCCGGGAGCCCCTGCTCATGACGTCGCACGTCATGCGCCGACGTGCTCTGTAAGGCAAACGTACGAGGGTGGCAGCGCTTCGTCGAGGCTGCTGTAGTCGAGCATTGCTGGGTAGGTTAGGCGGGTGCCCGGATATAGAGGCGCGCACTTCTGCGGTGTGTCTTGGAAAACGCTTGAACTGCCGTCCGGGTGAGCAGCTTGCGCATCGTCAGCGCCCAACAGGTCGGCGCCGCACTGATAGCCGGGCGCATTCATGAGAAGCGCGCCGTCGCGGCCGGTCCCGTCGCTGCTGCCTGTCCAAGCGATGCAGTAGAAGACGCCGGGGTCGCCTCCAGTCTCTGGCTGGGAGATCAGGTGAACCACCTGCCTGGAAGGGAGGCCGCCACACACGGTGTTGATGTCAGAGACGTACCACGGGGCGCCAGGTGCACAAATTACGTCCTTGGATTCGCAGCTTGCGTCGCCCTGGGGTTCTTTGTAGGTGACGGGCAAGCACGTGGCTGGCGCCCCGGAAGTTGGCGACTTTCTCTTTGATGCGGGACGTGAGCCCGGAGTACCTGCTGGCGATGAGGTCGTTGCCGGGCCCGATTGGCTACTGCCGTGGAACGGGGTGGGAGTCGATGGGGAAACGGATCCCAAGCTGCTGGGGCGCTTGTCCGGCAGCGCCTGTCCGAGGAAGGTATAGGCACCGCCTAGGGCTACGGCGACTGTGGTGACTGCAACGGCGGCAAGGAGCCCGGCGCGGCGGCGGATGGTCCGTCGTTGGGCGAGTGTCCATACCGCGTCGTCCCGCGCGGGCATGTGCCACTGGGCGGCCACGAGGTCTCCGATGGCCGTCGGCGTGTCCGTACTCGGGGACAGAACACTCGTGGCTTGGGCGGCGAGGAGCGCAGTGCACCCCTCGGCAAGCGTGGCGGCCGTGGGCCGGTCACGAGGCTCCTTGGCCAGCGCGGATGTCACCAACACGAGCAGGTCGTCGGGCACGCCGGCTATATCGGGTTCGCCGGACATCACCCGGAAGGCCACCACGTCGGGTGCCCCGGTACCGAAGGGCAGGCGCCCTGTGGCGCCGTAGGCAATCAGGGCTCCCCACGCGAAGACATCTCCGGCGGTATCCGCGGTGCCAGTTCGGTAGTACTCAGGGCTAATCCAGCCAGCGGTACCGGTCATCACGCCCGTGCGGGTCACTGAGGTGCCGTCAAGGGCGTGGGCGATGCCGAAGTCGAGCACGCGCGGGCCAGATGGGGCGAGGATCACGTTCGCCGGTTTGACGTCGCGGTGAACCACTCCCGCCTCATGGATGGCCGCTAGGGCCGTCGCGGTACCGGCCGCAAGAGCGTACAAGCGGGCCCCGGTGAGGGGGCCGTCCGTGGTGATGTGGTGACCCAGGGTGGGGCCAGGGATGTACTCGGTGGCCAGCCACGGGTTCGCCGCGTCGGTGTCGGCTGCAAGCAGCGGTACCAGACATGGACCAGAGACCCGCCGGGACAGCTCTACTTCTCGCCTGAACCGAGAGCGGAATTCGTCGTCGTCGGCCTGGGCAGGATGAATGAGCTTGAGCGCGACGCGGCGCCCCTCAGGGTCCAGAGCGGCGTGAACTGTTCCCATCCCGCCTGCACCGAGACGACCGATGATCCGGAAAGGGCCTACACGGCCGGGGTCGCCAGGGCGGGTGGGATGGACACGCGTGGGCAACGGGGCTCCTAGCGACTCAGGATCGGGACAATTTGCACCGGTGGCAGGGCCGGCCCTGAGGCAGCGCCCGCGGATGTTGTTCCGGCCGAACTCCTAATGCGGATGTCGACCCCCGCCGACTCCCGCCCAAGAGACCGAACCCAAGGGGCTGGGAGTCGGCACGCCCAGGGCCTACTTGGGCCACTCCTGTCACCCCGTCGTAGCTGCCCCCACAGGTCGCGGCGAGCGAGCCTGGCGGCTTTCTAGATGTGCGACGACGTTGGTGTAGAAGCGGTCCACGGCGTCGTCGATGCTGCGGATGAAGCCGGACTCGGCGTTGCCACGGGCGCTGCCCATGCCCTTAAGGAGGGATAGACGAAAGCCGGTGATCTGGGAGCTGTCCTTCGGAAGGATGTCGGCTGGTTCGGGACGCAGCCGTTCCAGGGTGCCGCGCGGCCCTCCATTTTCGCCCTCGACGAGGGTCTCGATGTGAAGGTCGGCGGGTGCTTCGGCGAGCTGGCGGATGAGGCGCTTGGCCCAGGTGAGGGGGTAGCCCTGCTCTGGCGCGGGCACCTCGATCGAGGTGCGCAGCCTACCCGTACGCAAGTCCGCAACGAGTGCCATAACGCCCGGCGTGCCATCGATGCGGATTTCGGCGTTCAGGCGGCCGCTTTCACAGAAGCTGTCGGCGAGTGCGACACGGCGGGCCTGGGGATCAGAGCCGCGCTTGACGCGCTGGACAGGCAGAACCTTCTGCCCCAGTTCGCCGCCCAGCCGCAAGCAGACTTGGCGCACGAGTCGTTCCCAGCTCTCGGCCACCTCTAGGGCACGCTGATCGCCTTGGCAGAGCGTCTCTTCCTCGATGCCTTTGCGTACGGGAACCCAAGCGGGGCCCATGTTCTGGAAGCCGTGACAGCCGGAGTTTTCGTGCTGGAGATATTGCAGCAACTCATGGAGGAGCCACGCGTGCGCAGCGTTGCCGACGCCTTCGTGGCGGATCAGCATCTGTGCCTGGTGAGTGACCTCCGCCCAGGACAGATGCCACAGCGTGACCTTGTGCTTGCGCCGTCCATCGATCTTGACGTCGACGAGCGGCCTGCCTTCGAGGGCCACGTCGTTGGACAGCGTGATCACGGCCTCATAGCCGCGCCGGGCGGCGATGTCCATGTAGTCCTGCACTTGCTCGGGCTTCAGCGGATTGCCGTTGGTTTTCGTCTCCACCAGGGCGGTCCACAACTTGCCCGCACGCTCGACGCGGACAACACCGTCTGGGCGCTTAGGCGTGTCCCCATGCGGTAGCGAGACCTCAGTGAAGGTCTGCATTCGGCCAGCAGGAGCCCCGAAGGCGGCAGTGAGCCGGCGCCCGAACTCCGGTACCTGGGCCATCACCGAGAGCAGCACGGATGTCGCCCGCATCTCCCGCTCTCGGTCGTTCTTCAGGGACGAAACCGGGAAGAGCCGGGCCTGCCGCCACGCATCATTCTCGGCGAGCGACTTCCGTGCCGTCTGGGGGAGAGTGACCTTCTTCTTGGCAGTACGAGGACGCCGTGGCCTCGCGGCAGCTGCCTCAGGCGCCGCCGCCTGTGCTGGTACGTGCACCGGACTTTCGGCCGGAGCCTCGACAACCACCGCGGACGGCTCCGCGCCCCCCACGGGTTCCTCCGACTCTTCCTCAGAGGCGTCGTCCACATCGATACCGAAGTCCGTAGCCAGACCTGCCAGCCCGGTCTCGTACCCCTGGCCGACGGCGCGGAATTTCCACTCCTCGCCCCGTCGGTACAGCTCCCCGAAGATGAACGCACTCTCCACTCCGGCGTCGGTGATGGAGAACCCGAGGAGAGCCTCACCCGTACGGTCGGCGATCGCTATCCGCAGATCGTCCAAATCACCGAACCGTGCGACGCCGTAACGGCTCGCTGCCACAACCACACGCTCCACGCCCGACGGCATTGCACTCAGGTCGAGGCTGATTCGATCCTCGCTCCCATCGGCGGTCGGTGTCTTGCCCAGGAGCTGCACACTGCCATCAGCTGCGGCCGGGTTGTTGTAGAAGAAGAAGTCCGCGTCGCTGCGCACCTTGCCGTCGGCGTCCAACAGCAGAACGGAAACATCTGCGTCCCCGTCCCCCGTCGCACTACACCAGGCGAGGCTCAAGACCACGGAGCTGACGTCCTCGCTCAGAGAAGCAAGCCCGACGTTGGCTCCCTTGACCATTTCCAGCATGTCGCCCCCCAGAGCACCGGCCGGTGCTGAGCCCTCCCCTGGGCAGCCCGGCGCGTCATGAAATCTGTACAGCACATCCCGCTGTACGAAGTGAACCTTAGCTCCCGGGTTGCGATATTCATCTTACGAAAACAGAACTCGCTCGCTGGCAAGCAGACTTGCGCGGGGGCCAGCTGACGGACAGATGGCACAAGTGGTCATCACTTGGCCTGTCGAATACATGTCGAAGCTCGCGAGCGCAGAGATCGTCAACGTCGAGATGCCCAGGTCAGAGCCCGCCCCGCCACCCAGCGCGAGGAGCCCCGATCAAGCCGGTCGCCGTGGTTGTCACCAAGGCGGTAGCCGCGGCCACCGTGATGGTCCAGAAGTGTCAGGCATGAGGCACATCGTTGCGCACCGCGGGGCTCCGACGGACGCGCTCAGCTTGCAAGGTTCTTGAGAGCAGGCACTGCTCCGGCAGGGCGGCGTGGACCATCCGTGGACAGGCCCCGCTCAGCCGGTCGCAGACGCGGCCCTGACCAGCAACGTTTCGTAGGACCGAAGGGCCCTCCGGAACCGTGGTGACTGGCTGAGCGTCTTCCGCGGTCTCAGGCCGGGGATTTGCTTCAGACAGCCATCTGCACTGCTCTCAGGAATTCTGGCCACGAGGACACTCTCTGGCCGGGCAGGGCACTCCTCAGGCCGAGTTGCAGGGTGCGGCGGAGTGGGTGGGGGGACTGCATGATGGCCTCGTTGCGGGCAGCCAGACAGGCGAGTTCGAGTGAGCTGGGCAGCCGATCACTCTTCGTTCCGTTGCAGGTGGCGTGTACCGGGGCGAGGTTCCACAGGGCGTCCAGATCCGGTCCGTGCCAGGCTCCGACGCTGTCGAAGCGGTGCATCAGGGAGAACGGGAACACGTGGTCGACGGCGACGGCATCACTCAGGCCCAGGACGTCATCACAGATCAGGCAGCGGCCGTGCTGGAAGCCGGCCGTGGCCTCAACAAGACCGGTTACTGAGCGGCGGCGACGCTTGTCCGTGATCTGAAGCGTGTCCCAGTCGACGAAGATGCCCTCCTCGATCAGGCTGCGGCCGATGCCCGCCGCGAAGGACATCTCAACGATGTTCCAGCGGGCTCCCAACTCGGCAGCCAGACCAGTGGCTTGCTCCGAGTGCGCCAACTGAAGCAGGTCGGGGGTTAGGCGCACCACACGGTGTCGCCCCGTTCCGGCCAACCGATAGAAGGTGTGTGGCACCGCGGTGTCACCGCGCAGGTTATGGAATTTCTGCATCACCATCGTCGGCATCGAGCGCACAGCCGCCGCCAGCAGCCGCTCAGTGGGGCGGCCGGTCTCCAAGGTCGCGGCGCTTTCCTGAGCGGCGACCGTGAGGAAGTCGTTCTCGCCCAACTTCTCGGCTTGCGGCGCTTGTGGGTTCTAGGCCAAGTGGCGCACCAGGCCCAGGCTGTAGGCGGCGGCGAACTCGGCAAGTGGAATGGCCTCCTGTCCGTGCCGTCCGAACTCCAGCAAGGCTTGGCCAAGGGCGAACTTGTAGGTGCGTGAGTTGGCCCCCATCAGCACTGCCAGCCGCCAGGACCCGCGCGCTGAGGCGTCTTGGGCGTAGAAGTCCCGGCCGCTCATGCTTCCCCCTTGAGCAGGGCGACGGTCTGCCACCACACTTCGGCACGGCCGAGCCGGTCCGTACCCTCCTCCACGAGCCGCGCCAGCCGCAGCCCCGCTCGCTCCCCGTCGCGCAGGACGTCCTCGGCGGGCACGTCAAACATCACACGGTCCGTCGGCGGGTCCCCACGTCGTAGCGAAATCACCAGCAGTCCCGCGGGAGCCAGCAGCGCGGCCATCCGCTCCATCGCTCGCCCACGTTCGGCCGGCAGCAGGTGCATCCACACCGCCGACAGGAGCGCCAGATCGAAGGACCCCTCCAGTCGGGGGAGTTCAGGCAGGAAATCCTCTACCCACGAAATACCCTCGCTCGGGTACAGGCGCCGTGCGACGTCCCGCATCTCACGCGTCGGCTCGACCGCCACCACCTGATAGCCGCGGCGCGCCAGCGCCGCAGCGTCCCGCCCAGTGCCGGCCCCGACATCCAGCGCTACCGCCGGAGTTGGCGGCAGCAGATCCAAAACCTTGCCGTGCACCTCTTCGAAAGTGGCGCTCCCGTACCGCTGCGCCAGAAGCCCAGCGTTCTCCGCGTAGTACGCCTGGACGCCCGCAACGGGTTGGCATGCCACGGGCGGCACGTCGAGCCGGAGGGTGGAGTGTTCGCCGGTTTCAACCATGGCCACAAGCTACGGCAGCCCTCTGACACTGATCGGTCCGCCGACGCCGCCGCCGAGGCGCAGCTGGAGCTTGCGCGGGCTTGATCCTCTATCGTGGGCGGGCGTAGGGCGCGGGGGCACGCTCCTACACGAAGGACTCCTCCTGTGAGTGCTGCGCCCGCCCGCATTCCCGAGTCGCTGCTGCCGCTGGCGGTACCGGTCGACGACCTGGTGGCGTACTACCGCAACCCGCGCACCGGCGACGTCGACGCCATCGCCGAGTCTCTGCGCGTCAACGGCCAGTACAAGGCCATCGTCGTCAACCGCGGCACCCACACCGGCCGCCCCAACGAGATCCTGGCGGGCAACCACACCTGGGCCGCCGCCCAGCAGCTCGGCTGGGACCAGATCGCCGCCACGTTCGTCGACGTCCACGACGAGGACGCGGCCCGCATCGTCGTCGTCGACAACCGCACCTCGGACCTGGCCGGTTATGACAGCGAGCTGCTGGCCGACATCCTTGAAGAGCTGCCCGACCTGGACGGCACCGGCTACGACCAGGGCGCCCTGGACAAGCTGCTGGACCACCGGGCCCTGCCCGACACGATCGACCTGCCTTCCGACGGTGCGGGCACCGGGGCGATGGCCAAGCTGGAGTACCTGCAGTGGGGCTACCTGCAGTGGTCCACCACCCGCGTGCAGATCACGGCTGCTGAGGTGGAGACCCTGAACCGCATCTACGAGCAGTTCCTCACCGAGGCCCGCTCCGATCTCGGTTTCGGCTGGCACCTGCTGCAGGAGGCCCACTCCGACACCGCTGAGGCGCCCGGCGCCGACGACGACCAGATCAGCGACCCCGACGACGACCAGACCGCCGACGCCGACGCCGATGCCGGCGACGTCGAGGACGAGGACGACGCCGAGGACGGGGACGACGCATGAGCAGCGCCCCCACCACGACGTTCCACGAGGCGTACCCGCTCAAGGACTTGCGCCCGGCCGACTACAACCCGCGGCACCTCTCCGATGAAGCCTTCGCCCGGCTCCAGGAATCCATCGGCCGCCACGGCGTCGTCAAGCCGGTCATCCTCAACGCCGACGGCACGTTGGTCGCAGGCCACCAGAGAACCAAAGCCATGACCGCGCTGGGGATGACACACACCCCGGCGGTCATGCTCGGCACGAAGGTCCGCCTCACCGACGAGATCCAGTTCAACCTTCTGCACAACCGCGTCGAGACCGAGGCGTCGGTGGTGTACGCGCAGCCCGGCCCCATCGGCGCCTGGTCGTACATCCCGTGGCAGAGCATCGAGGTGGCTGTCTCCCGCAACAAGCCGTTCCAGCAGGCCATCAACTACATGACCGGCGGCCACGGCCCGTGGGGCTCCGTCGTCATCGACGACCAGGGCCAGATCGCGCTGAACGCCGAGTACGCGGTGGTCGCGGCCGCGAACCACTTCGACGTCCTCGCATGGACCTGCGCGTCCTCGGACGCCGCGACGCTGGTTGCCGACCTCACCGGCGAGTACGGCGTGTACGACTGGTCCGGCCTGGAGGACCAGGCGCCGGTCTACAACCAGCACATCATCCAGCCCAAGCGGCTGCGCCAGTACACCTCGCTGCGCAAGGCTGGGAAACTCGCCTACAAGTCGGAGGTGTGGGAGAAGCTGGCGCTGCCCCGGCTGCGCAAGCGCCCCGAGACGCGGGTGGTGGACTTCGGTGCGGGCCACGGCGACTACGCGAAGAAGCTGCGCCCCGAGGGCTACCAGATCGACGACTACGAGCCCTTCCGCACCACCCCCGGCAAGTACGCGGTGGACATCAGGGGCGTCGTGTCCATGATCCGCACCGTCGAGAAGCGGGTGGCCCAGCACGGCCTGTACGAAATGGTCGTCCTCGACTCCGTCATCAACGCGACGACGTCGCTGGATTACCAGCACTGGGTGCTGACCACCGTCAACGCGTTGTGCGCCGCCGACGGCACGGTGTGCATCGGCACCCGCAACCTGCTGGCCGAGCAGGCGTTTGAGAACAAGCAGCATGCCACCAGCGCCAACGACGCCACCCGGCTTTCGTTCCTCGACAGCGAGAACGTCGACATGCGGTTCATGCAGGGCAAGTGGATGCGAATCCGGTACCACACCCCCGAGTCGCTGGCCGACTTGCTGGGGGCGTACTTCGGTGACGTGACGGTCGCCGGCCGCTCGAACGCGACGCTGCGGGCCATATGCAAGGACCCTCTGCCGCTTTCCGACCTCGATTACGCGAAAGCCCTCGACGAGGAATTCAACATGCCCTATCCGAACGATTTCAGACACGGGCGCCATAAGCGACTTGTGGAAATTTTGGTAAAATTGGTTAAAGAAAGAAATAACCGGGCCATCTAATCCACGGCCCTATTCAGAGGGGGAAATGCCGTAATGCCGCAACCGCCCATACGGGTTGGGATCACCGCCGCCGCACCGTACCTGATCATGTGGTTGGCCGGGGTCCGTCACGTCAATCTCGACAGGCACTGTCTGGAAACCTTCGGCGAGGCCGACCGGGCCCCGCTCAACCCGAGGGCACCCCGCCAAAACGTCACGCTGCCGGCGGAGAACCCGCCGCTGGCCTGGTACCTGTGCGCCCTCCCCCACCCGTGGAACTGGACGAAGAACGCACACCTGGCCTTCGAGTACGCCGAGGGCCACCAGTGGGAAGGCCCCGCCCTCGTGCGCGGCCTGCAGGTGACCCTCGACAACGCCCGCCCCATCACCGAATGGGGTGAGCACTCGATACCCGCCACCGCCCCCCGGCGGGGCCAGTGGAAGTACCGCACCTGCCGCAACTGGCAGTTCGCGTGGTGGCTGCGAACCAACCGGAACGCACCCGACGCAACGCCCTCCACCTGGCAGCCGCCAGACGATCCCGACGCACCCAAGCAGCTGACCTTCCTGTAGGCCGCGCGGTCTGGCGACCAGGCCAGGTCGCCGGGCCGCAGTGCCGCTGGCGCCCTCGCGTACTCCTCTGGTGGGGTCGGGGGCGCGTACTGTCGAACGCGTGAGCGACACCAGCGATATCTCCGAGCCGGTACCGGCCCGCCCGCAACGTTGAAGGCCTGGGCGCCCTGCCACGTGTGGGGCGCCCAGGCCAGCCTTTCGAGCAGGGGCAGACCCGGTACGGGGGGAACCGAGCCTGCCCCTGCACGCCAGCGCCCGCGAGCCTCCCCCCGGAGTGCAGGCGCCCTGACCCCGCCCGGGGCCACTCTCCTCAGCGGCCGGTGCGACTGGAGTGTCACGGGTGACAGCAGATGGTTGCAGGGAGAACACCTCTATGTAGCCGTCCACTTGTGTGTGTCACAACAGGGTCACATCTCCTCCATAGCAACCCCGCATGGCGGCACAATGCGCTCCAGGCGCCAACTTGGGGGGAAGCAATGCAGCCGAGCTACAGCGACGTGCAGAAGGCCGTCAGAGTCGAGAAGTTCCGCATCTGGTTCGCATGGGTCTGCGGTGGATGGGTCGGCCTCGGCGTGGCGCTCGCAACGAAGGACATCCACATCGTCAGCGTGATCACGCAGGTGCTGTTCGTCGGCCTCGGCATCCTCTCCACGATCGCCGCTGTGCGGATGACCAACGCGCTCAACAGCAAGGCCGAGGCCGCCCGCCGCGAGGTCCTCGGCGACCTGTAACAGGGCGCGTGACTTACAAGGCGCTGGAGGATCGCGATGACGTCGCCCCGCCGAAAAGAGCTCATGCGCGAGGCTGCCCAGCGGCAGGCCGACCGAGCGCGCGCCCAGCGCGAGACCGAGGAACAGGGCGATTCTCGGTCTGGTCGGTGAACTCCTCGGCCATGACGCTGCTGACCGTGGGCTGGGACCGAGGTCTCGCGTGTCGGCAACGGGTGAAATGGATACCACGGACGGCGGATGAAAAGTGAGCCACTCTGCGATCTCTTGATCATTCTGGCTTCAGGGTCTCTGGAGCGGGAGGAAGAGAGGGTGATCCTTGTGGAGGACTGGGCTGAGATCCGCCGGTTGCACCGGGCTCAAGGACTGTCCGCGCGGGCTGTTGCCCGACAGCTGGGGATTTCACGGAACACGGTGCTGCGGGCTCTTGCTTCGGACCGGCCCCCGCAGTACCGGCGGGCGGCGAAGGGGTCCGCAGTGGACGCGGTGGAACCCGCGGTCCGGGAACTGCTGCGGCAGACCCCGACCATGCCCGTGACTGTGATCGCGGAACGAATCGGCTGGGAACGCGGGCTGACTATCCTGCGGGACCGGGTGCGTGAGCTGCGGCCGGCGTATCTCCCGGTGGACCCGGTATCGCGGACGGTCTATCAGCCCGGCGAGCTCGCGCAGTGCGACTTGTGGTTCCCGCCGGTGGATATCCCCCTGGGCTATGGCCAGAGTGGACGCCCGCCGGTCCTGGTCATCGTCTCGGGCTACTCACGGATGATCACCGCCCGGATGCTGCCCTCCCGGCAGACCGGCGACCTGATCGACGGTCACTGGCGGCTACTGGCCGACGGCTGGCAAGCAGTCCCCAGGACGCTCGTCTGGGACAACGAGGCAGGCATCGGCAGAGGAAAGCTGACTTCCGAGTTCGCGGCGTTCGCGGGACTGCTCGCGGTGAAGGTCCACTTGTGCCGGCCCCGCGACCCGGAGGCCAAGGGCCTGGTGGAACGCGCGAATGGTTACCTGGAGACGAGTTTCCTGCCCGGCCGCACGTTCAGTGGCCCCGACGATTTCAACACCCAGCTCACCGGCTGGCTGCAGATCGCCAACCGCAGGACCCATCGTGCGATCGCCGCCCGGCCGGCGGACCGCTGGGAGGCCGACCGGGCCCAGATGCTCCCCGTCCCACCGGTCGCCCCGCCCCACTGGTGGCGTTTTCAGACCCGCATCGGCCGTGACCACTACATCCGGGTCGATACCTGCGACTATTCCGTCCACCCCCGGGCGATCGGTCACCGCGTCCTGGTCCGCGCGGACAACGAGGACATCACGGTCACCCTCACCGACACCCCCAGCACCGGTGCCGGGACGGAGACGGTGGCGCGGCACCCGCGCTGCTGGGCCCGCCACCAGACGCTCACCGATCCCGAGCACGCCGAGGCGGCCCGCCTCCTGCGCGGAGAGGTCTGGCATCAGCAGGCCGCCGGAGCGGCCACCGCCCATACTGCCGCCCTGGCACCGGACAACCTCGGCGTCGAGGTCGAACAGCGTGAACTGGGCACCTATGACCGGATGTTCACCCTCATTGAGGGCGGCGGCGGGAAAGAGGAGGCGGACACCTGATGCCCCGCACCTCAGCGGCCGGCTCCCGGCCCGGCACGGCGAAAACTGCGGACACAACAGCGCCCACTGGCCGTCAGACTGCCTCGGACCTGGCATTTCTTGCCCGTGCGATGAAGGCTCCCACTCTGCTGGACGCCGCCGAACGTCTGGCCGAACGCGCCCGCGCCGAGTCCTGGACCCACACCGAATACCTGGTCGCCTGCCTGCAACGCGAGGTGTCCGCCCGCGACAGCCACGGCGGCGAGGGCCGCACCCGGGCTGCCCACTTCCCCGCGATCAAGACCATCGAGGAACTCGATGTCGCCCATCTGCGCGGTCTGACGCGACAACAGCTCGCACATCTGGGCACACTGGACTTCATCACGGGCAAAGAGAACGTGGTCTTCCTCGGCCCGCCCGGAACCGGCAAGACCCACATCGCCACCGGCCTCGCCGTCCGGGCCTGCCAGAGCGGACACCGCGTGGCCTTCGCCACCGCTTCCCAATGGGTGGACCGCCTCGCCGCAGCCCGCCGCTCCGGGCAACTCCAGGAAGAACTGGTCAAGCTCGGCCGCTACCCGCTGATCGTGATCGACGAGGTGGGATACATCCCCTTCGAAGCCGAAGCGGCCAACCTCTTCTTCCAGCTGATCGCCAACCGCTACGAGAGAGCGAGTGTGATCGTCACGAGCAACAAGCCCTTCGGACGCTGGGGAGAAGTCTTCGGCGACGAGACCGTGGCCGCCGCCATGATCGACCGGCTCGTCCACCACGCAGAGGTCCACTCCCTCAAAGGCGAGTCCTACCGCATGCGAGGACGAAAACTCGGCCGCGTCCCCACCCCCACCGACAACGACTGACAACCAACCAAGACCGCAAAACGGCCCACAATTCAACCGCTCAAACTGGCCTCAAATTCGGCCGTTGCCGACACTCGCGGCCACCGAACCGGCCCATCTCCTCCGCGCCGAGGCCCGGCCGCGGACCCGGACATGGCGGCCGTCCCCAGGGAGGCGTCCGTGGAGCCGCTCCCGCCGTGCCCGGTTCGCGCAGCCTTTGGGGCCTCACATGGCCACGAGCTATATATGGGCCGGGAGCCGGCCGCGGGAGGAGCGACGGAAGTACCGCACTGCCATCCGGCGGCGCTGTTGCGGGTTCGGAGAGTCAGAAGGCGTCCGGCGGCGAACTGGTCGGCGGTCAAACGCGAGGCGAGGGCAGGTACCGCATCAGGCACACCCACTCTTCATCCGTGAGCCGGTACGGTCCCTTGTAATGATTGCTGCCCTGGCTGTTGAACAACCCACACTCGACGAAGGACCCCTCGTTTGTGAGCACTGGATCACTTCGCAAGTCGTCTCGACTAACAACTGCCTCGTCGTTGTCTTGAGTCACGACTGTCATCCGCCATTGCCCGTTCTTCTCAAAGGGTTTGGTAGAGATGACCTCCCCCCGCACGACCACTACCTGTCGGCGCGCCTTGTAGTCCGCCTTCCACAGCAGGAACGGCTCCCCCGGTTGCGGCGTCTTATCGCCTCGGAAGTGTTGGGCCATCGTCCAAGGGAACTCGCGCCCGCGGATACCGTCCCTTTCCGGACGGAAGTTCTCTGGCTTTCCATTCCAAGCAAGAACCCAGCCCGGCATCGTCGTTCCCCTTCGTTGCTGGCCTGCGGTTTCCCGCGCCGTCGATTCGTCACCGCGACTTCCGTCGCAAACAGCCAGTCATGGCGTGCTCCCCCTGGGGGACCAGGGTAGCGAGGCCCTGGCACATACGAATACTGCTTCATGGGTCAGGCCCCGGGATGGGATAGCATGTGCTCGATCATGTTGGACCGCGACTGCCGCCTCGCGGATCCCCAGATGCCCTCGACCCCGCCACGGACACGGCTCCGGAGGCCACTTGGTCGCCCATTAAATGCGCTGGTCAAAGCTGTGTCAGCTAGTGCGGTGACTCATCTTGTCCACGGATGGTCCACGACCTTGTTCTAACAGCGGTTGCCTGTTGCGGCCTTCCACGGCTGCGGGCCGCCAGCACTCATCAAAACGCCGGGTCCGGCATGTCATAGCCCCAGTCCTCCCCCAGTTCCATGTCAAGGGCGCCCAGCCGCATGGGAGGCCGCGACTGAGCTGCTCTGACCAGCCAGTCATAGGTGCGGATTTGGATGTCCTCCGTTTCTGCGTACTGACTGCGCATGACACCGGTGCCCGCTGCCCAGTCTTCCCGTCCGATGATGATGAGGCCGGGGGGCCTTGTTCGGATGCCCGGAAGCTCGAGCCCGCCTTTGCTCGCACTTTTCTGCGCCTGTTCGAGGTTATTCGCGAGCCACTCGCGCCAATCCTTGATCTGTTGAATGGCCTTGCGTAGCGTCTCCGATGGCTCGCGGCCATTCCGAAGGGCCAACTCTGCAGTAGGACGCTCCAGCTCTACCAACAGCCAGCGCATACCCAGAGAGGTCTGACTGCCAACAAAGAAGTCGGCCACGTACTGCGTGCCGACTCGGACCTGCTGTCGTACGTAAGTTCCGTGATTTCCCCGCACCAGGTGCCCGAGGATCTCTGGGTACTGCTCTAACACAACTTGCATGGGACGTTCGTGACGTTGACGGCTACCACCGTCTGCCTTCTCCAAAGCGGCGACCAGTGCCTGTTGAGCCGCGAGCGAGGGATCGTCCTCTACCTTCCACTTCTCCAAGGCAGCCAACTGTGGGCCACCGATGAACTCCGGCCCAGAATGCCGTGCCGCAGCTTCCTGCCTCGCCTGGTAAGCCGCCTTTGCGTACTCGTCGTCGGAGATCCTGATGATTCGCCGCACTTCGTGTGGCCAGGCTCGCTGTCCACGGCCGCCGCGAAAGTGCAGCTGACCGGAGGCGCCGATGGACGAGATGACGTGCGAGCGTTCTTTGCCGGACTTCTTGGTGACGACCACGTCACCGCGCGCCGGGGACCACCTCTCCAAGTGTTCATAAGCCCGTTTAGCGTGCATCGCCTCCAGCCAGCTGTCGAGAAGGTCTCGTTCCCACACCTCGGCCGGAAAGGAGATGCCCGTCTCCGCCGCGACTGTGCGCAGCAACTTGATCTCGTTGTCGCTGGCCTCCTGTGCGCGGGGCAGCTCTAGGGCTTCCCGCAGCCGGGCTCGAAGCAGGGCCGCAACGACTGGCGCCGGGACATCTCCATCAAGATCCAGTGCGAGCAACCCGGCGAGCCGGCGCTGCTCGTCGGTGGGACCGAGCCACTTCTTACGGAGGTCAATTGCTATCGTTTCCCACTCTGCTGCGACCATGATGGGTCCTCGTACGAATTGGGTGGTGCAGCGCTACCCTGCACCTCTTACGGCTAACTGATGGTGGCCTGTTGTGCCGAGGGGTGCGCTCTTGCACCCGTTTTCCATGCGCCCGAATGCAGGGAAGCTCGGGGACCGCAATCCGTCCTCGTTTGGTGGTGTTTACTGCGACTTGCGCAGGGAGCCGATGATCACGCCGTCCCGCTGTCGCCTCCACGCAGTCCAGCCGTCAGCTTGCGATCCGGCCGCGGCGACCGCTGCTCCTGACGGCGTGCGATAGGGCTTGCCCTCGAATGACAGCCAGCCGTTGGCGAGCACTGTGGCCTCGTGTCGGACCCCGAGCCGGGGGCGGGACCAGTAGAGGACCTCGCTGACTCTCAGATCGCCGGACTCGATCATCGGAGCTAGCCCACCGGGGGCCGTCTGAGTCGCAGTGTTGGCTGCACCTACTCCGGGACTGATGTCGATGTGCACGTCCTCACCGACTGTCCTGGTCTCCACAGTTGCGTCGGGAATAGCGATACGGATGAACACGCCCACAGTCGCCTCCAAGTCTGTCCAATCTGACACTTCTGAGAATAGCCCTGTCGTCACCGATTGACAACCGACTCCCCTGCAACTGCGCCGAGTTGCACGCGGCCTTGGCCCTCCGCGACAGCTTGTCCATGGTCGCCATGCTCCCCCTCGGATCTTGCAGTGCCATCATGTTTCTCGGCGTGGGGGCGCGCAGCAGCGAGAGGAAGTCTTCCGGTGGGACGCCCCGACAAGGCCGCGCGCGCCGCCATCGCACAGCGGCGAGCGGACGCCATCGACCTACGCCTCGCCGGTGTGGACTGGCTCACCGTAGGCCGGAAACTCGCCGCCGACCCCGCCGTCAACTCCGACCGCATCGCTTACCCGCAGGGCTACGGCGTCGACCGGTACAAGAAGGGCCTGGAGCCGCCGGCCGACGACCAGCTCATCAACGCCGCCTGCAAGGACGTCCGCCAGGCGCTCAAGGAGCGCACCACCGAGCAGGACGAAAAGGCCGACGAGCTGCGCGCCGTGGAGAACCTGCGCCTGGACCGGCTGTTCTTCGTCGCCTACCGGCAGGCCGTCAAGGACGGCGACCTGCCCGCCATCGACCGGGCCCTTCGCATCATGGAACGCCGCGCCCGCATGAACGGCCTCGACAGGCCCGCCAAGACCGAGATCGTCACCCCGGCCGCCACCGGCAGCGAGCTGACCGCCATCGCTCTCGACGAACTCGAAGCCCTGATCGGCATATCCGAGGAAGCCGCACATGGCTCCGATGACTAGCAGCGACCGCGAAACCAAGCTGCTGACCGCCTACCGCACCAGGCCGCCGGGACTGCGACGCGCCATGGCCGCGAAAGCGTCCCCGGAGCTGCGCGTCCAGCTCGCCCGCATTGAACGCCACATCGCCATGGACGCGTCGCCCGGTGCGATGGCCGCCGTCCTCACCGAACGCCGCGAGATGCAGGCCCGCCACCTCCACCTCATCGACCAGGCGTGGATCGACATGGCCGAGGGCCGCGCCGACCGCGTCATGATCACCATGCCGCCGCGTCACGGCAAGAGCCGCCGGGCGTCGCGCTGGGCACCCCTGTGGTACCTGCGCCAGCACCCCGACCGCCGCATCATGATCGCCTCCTACTCCGGTGACCTCGCCGAGGAACACTCCCGCTGGATCCGCGACGCCATCGAAACGTGGGGCGACGACCTCGGCATCAGCCTCAACCCCTCCAGCCGGGCCGCGATGCGCTTCGATATCGCAGGCCACCAAGGCGGCCTCGTCGCAGCGGGCATCGGCGGCAGCCTCACCGGCAAGGGCGCCACCATCGCCCTCGTCGACGACCCCGTGCAGGACATGGCGTCCGCCGACTCGCCCAGCATGCGCCGCAAGACGTGGGAGTGGTGGCAGTCCGTCCTGCAGACCCGCCTCGAACCCGACGGGGCGATCTGCGTCATCCAGACCCGCTGGAACGAAGACGACCTCGCCGGCCGCATCCTCGCCGACGCACAGGCCAACGAGTGGCACGTCATCGACCTTCCCGCCCTCGCCGACTCCCCCGACGACCCCCTGGGCCGCACGGCCGGTGAACCCCTGTGGCCCGAACGCTTCGACGCCGACCACCACGCCACGACCCGCCGCCGCGTCGGCGAACGCGTATGGGCTGCCCTCTACCAGCAAAAGCCGCGTCCCCCTGAGGGCGGTGTGTGGCAGCGCGCCTGGATCACGGACAACCGCATCACCACCGTCGAGTTCGGCGGCCTCGACATGGCCCGCGTCATCGTCGCCGTCGACCCCGCCGGCGGAGAGTCCTCAGTCGGCGACGAGACCGGCATCATCGGCGCCGCACGCGGCTTCGACGGTCACCTGTACGTCCTCGAGGACCGTTCGGCTTCCATGGGCGCCAACGACTGGGGCCTCAGCGCGTGCCGCCTCGCCCTCGCCCTCAAAGCCGACGCGATCGTCGTGGAGTCCAACTACGGAGGCGACATGGCCCGCCAAGTCCTCTCCCAGGCATGGGAGCAGCTGCGCCGCGACGGCACGACCGCCGGACAGCTCATGCCCAGGGTCCTCGAAGTCACCGCGAAGGTCGGCAAACGCCTGCGGGCCGAACCCATCGCCCAGCTGTACGAGCAGGGCCTCATCCACCACGTCGGCGCCCACGTCCGCCTCGAAGAGCAGATGGCCACCTGGGTCGTCGGCATGGACTCCCCCGACCGCATGGACGCAGCCGTCCACGGACTGACCGAACTCGCCGACCCCGACCAGCTCGCCGCAGTCGCCGGACACATCCACGACGACCGCCTCGGCGGACGCCGATAACCCCCGGAAACGGCCCCATAAAGGGAAACGCCCCCGGCCGTATCGGCCTGCTAGCCTCCCGGCCATGACAATCCGGGGGAGATCCGCCGTCCAAGTCGCTGCCGCAAGCGTGGTGTTGGCGGCCGCTGTTGCCACCGCCGTCGTGCTGTGGCCCACGCCGGCAGCACCTACGCATGAGCAGATCTCGGAGCAGATCAAAGCGTCCGCGCAGGCCCAACTGGACGCCTCAGTGGAGGCGGGGCGCTACGCCCGGGCGAACCTTCGGGCCACCGCCAAGACGCCCGACGACGAGTCGTGCCGGGCCGCGTGGGACAACCTGCTCGACTCGGAGCGGAAGGGTCTGCAGTACGGGACGTGGCTGCAGGCCTGCGCCGAGCCCGCCACCCCGTAGGGCTGCGTATCCTGGTCGGCGCGGGCGCGGGGCCTTGCACGCCTGGAGGGCACCCGTGAGGCTGCGCGAAGTACTCATCGACGCCTGGTCGTGGCTCAACTACAAGCAGGCCATGGCCGATCCGACCGGGCCCGGCCACCATGCGTTCCCCGAGCTGAACAACTCGTGGGTGCCCGGCGGGGAGCTGCGCCGCCTGGCCGCCTACAAGTTCCTCGCCGCCTACGACTCCAACCAGGCCGGTCAGCTCGCCGCCGTCACCGGCGACCACCATGGTCTGGAGCGCCGCGAGTTGGGCGATCCGGCCAAGCTCATCAACACCACGCTGGGCTACCTGCTGGGCGCAGAGCAGACCATCGTGGTGCCCGGTTCTGGGCAGATGCGATCGAGGCGCAGGTGGAGATCGAGGGCAAGGCAGCGACTATAACCGTGACCCTCGTCGTCGGCTCGTCGTCGCTGTAGAGATACCCGTCGATTGAGCGAGCGGCTCCCCGAATTGCCGGCCGCAGATCCAGACGATCTCCATGCGCTCACGTTGCTCGACCTTGTGACGGCTCCCGATGGTTGGAAGATCGACCGGAGACTCGAATCGGCGAGATCCTGGACCGGTACCCGGCAACCAGTCCGGTACACCGGGCGGTCCGCCGCTCACGGGACACGCTGCTCGCCACTGCTGAGCGAGCGCGAGACCAACCGCGGAACCCCGCGCGCCGACGACGTCGTCGCCGACGCATCGGCGGCCTGTGCGAGACCGATTTTATACGCACAACATTTGCGTGGGGCCGAAGTCTTGCTCTACGGTTCGCGAATGGCGATTCTGCAGGCGCTGACGAACCAGGGACGCGTAGTGGGCGGCCACCTGGCGAGCGGCAGCGTTCTCTCAGGCCACGGCGGACTCACCATCCAGCACCCACGCAACCCATTCAAGCGGCACAAGCTCAACGCCGAGACCGTGCTCGAGTGGGAGGAACTCTCGACCAGGGAAGGTGTCGCCGGCGTCATGGGCCAGGCTGCCGCGAATGCTGCTCTGCCTGGGATGATCGGTAAGGCTGTCGGTGCCGGCCTCGGGGCTGCCATGAAATCCGGGCACACCGTCCGCGTGAACTGGGCCGACGGCAATCAGTCCATCATTGAGTTGCCGGAGAAGCTGTTCGTGATCTTCTCCGTATTGCTCGAGGGCCAGCAGGTCGTAACTGATACCTCCGCGCAGGCCGAGTCTTCGGAGCTCCTCCCGGCGCAGCCTGGCGTGAGCGAGAAGATCTTGGACCTCGCTTCTTCGGTGATCCAACGAGGCAAGCATGGGGCACCGGCCGAGGCCGCAGCTCAGCCGGATGTTGTCGAGCAGATCGCGAAGCTCGCGTCGCTCCACGACGCTGGCATCCTCACGGACGAGGAGTTCGCGGAGAAGAAGGCTGAGCTGCTCGAGCGTCTCTGACACTTGAGGCGGCCAGTCGTCGCCCGGGCCTGGGTCGACGCGCATGATCCAAATCTCTTGGCGTGGTACTGACGCCGGTTCTCGCGCAGGTGGTTCGACTCTACTCCGCAAGATCAACCGACCGGATCTGCCGCAAGGTGAGCGTCAGGTTCGGCCACGCCCTGGGATGACTCACCGGGTCGGCAGCTCGCGCCACGCCTCGCCCGGGTATGGGGTCCGCCATCAGATCATTCAACGAGGCGCGTGGCGTCGGGCTCGCATGCCAGATCCCACCAGCGGCTCTTGCCCTCGACGGCTCCGTCGCGGGCCTCCACGGACCAGCGGGCGGTCTCGTCGTCCTCGCGTAGAGCAGCACGTCGCGCCGGGCGAGCCACCCCCACACTCGCCCGCCTCGCACCGCCCCTCTGGAGCAGCATCAAGTCGTCAACCCAGCGGGTGAACCGCTGGTTGCGTGCGTCCGCCAGGGCGCGGTCGGGTCAGCCAGCGTGTCGAGGACGAGCTGACACCAGGTATGAGCCGCGCCGACCGCAAGGTGAGCGTGACGCGGACGCAGGCCGACGCGCGGCACTGCTGGAGCGTGTTCGGCCAACACCGAGCCGACGGCCGGGCATTCACGCGAAGCCAGCAAACCGAGTCGCGTGATTTGACATCCGACCAGCTCCGGCTGCTCTCCGTCGGTGCAGCTACCGAATGCACGCGGGACGGGCGTGCGCCGCGGTGCGGCCGTTCCCTGCTGCGAAGCCGTGCTCACAGCCTCGCGCCACTTCGGGGGCGTCTGTCAAACCGGTACGAGCTCAGGTGTTGTCCACTATCCAACGCCAGGCGCGTTGTTTGTATGTGTGTCCTGCCCCGAGGGCGAGTCGCTCGTCACGGTCTTTGGTGAAGTCGCCACGTTTGCAGGCTTCGGACTCGTTGTCGATCCAGCAGCAGATGGCTCTATAGGCGTTCGCGGCGTCGCTGATCTGGCTCATCGTGTCGGGGAGGTGGTACCCGGGGTGGCGGTGGGAATCCCCGATCGAGCTTTGCTCACTGAGGTCGGTCCTGGTGAGCGGCGGGGTGGAGCCCCAGAGTTTCTTGATGAGGGCGCTGGTATGTCGGGGCGTCCAGAGGGTGTTCGCAAGTTGGTGCCACAACGGCTTGGTTTCTGACAGGTATCGCTCTATGAAAGTCTCGTCCCGATCGGGCGACGAGGCATGCATCAGGCGGTACTGCATGCGACCCACATGGGCGATCGAGAGAGAGGCGTGAGCGGAGTCGAGGATGAAAGTGGTCCTTTGGCGCTTGTGGACCTCCACGAGCTGGAAGCAGACGGCCCCTTCTCCGCCGTGGGTGTTGTAGGCGATTACGCAGAGCGCCTCTTCCTCGTTGCCCGAGACACGTC
This sequence comes from Streptomyces sp. NBC_00873, assembly GCF_045207415.1. Classification (NCBI taxonomy): domain Bacteria; kingdom Bacillati; phylum Actinomycetota; class Actinomycetes; order Kitasatosporales; family Streptomycetaceae; genus Streptomyces; species Streptomyces sp. NBC_00873. The sequence goes on along the minus strand of NZ_CP108803.1, from coordinate 5,447,484 downwards.
CAGCGAACATGGTGCGTTCCGCGTCACGCCCGAAGCTTGTGGCGGCAATGATGGGTTTCTGCTCCCCCAACCGGCTGCAGAACTGTTGTAGAGCTAGGGCGACCCATTCATTTTCGGCGACGCTGTAGGAGGTAGTCACGACCGACATGACCTGCTCGGTATCGGGCCGCACAAGTGCCTTGTAGCCGCGCACCGGGGTTGCTTTCCGCTCGCCACGCCGCTTGATCGGCACCAAGACCTCTCGTTCCTCAACGGGCCAGTGTAGGCCGGCGGACTCGAGCATCGGTGCTGCCAGATGCCCTTCGCCCGACCACAGGTCAAGCGATGGGCCGTGCTTGCGGGCGAACCGCAAGAAGGGCGGTGTCTCACTCGGAGAGCCGGGGTGCAGTTCGTGTCTTTCGAGGTAGAACTTCCCAGCCTTAGCGTCGCGGTAGTGGTACACGGGCTACCGCCTCCCGCTCGATGACAGCTTCACGGTGGGCGAGTAGATCTGTGAGATTGCTTCGGACGTCCTGCTCACCGTCGTGGCCTTCCTGCCTGGTATCCCGTTGATCATCGGGGATCGTAACCGCCAACACGGACAGGTGTGATCGGAACCCGTAGGAACGCCATCAACCCCCGGTGTAGACGCAGTCGGCGCCTCGAATCAGGCTGGCGGCCGCGGTGAGCTGATCGTGTCAGCGGCCGCGCAGGCCCACGAGGACACCTCGCTGCTGGATGGCCGCAAGGCGCAGCTGGCGATCCTGAACCTGGGGCAAACCCCCAGCGACGAGCTGTGCCAGGGGCTGTGGGACCGCAAGACCAGCGCCGGGCAGCACGCCATGAATGCATCCGCGTGGATGGTCGGCTGCAGGGACGCGCCGTCCCCGTAGCCCACCGCGCAGTAGTAGCCTGCGGGCATCGTTCAGGGTCGGCCGCTGGGGGGCAGCACGTGATCGTTCGGACCATCGCGCCAGAGGGCATGCCGCGCCCTACAGGGGAAGAAGGCCGCGTTCTCCTCGATGCGATCTGGGCGTACTTCAGCGAGTACCACCAGTGGCCGACCTTCGACGACATCGATCGGAAGCTGTACGCGCAGGGCCTGCGGTTCGAGGAGGTCGTACAGCAGCTGTGCCCCGCACTGCTGCAAGGAGTTGACCCCGACCTCGCGCAGTTGCCGCAGGGCTCGCAGGAGCTGTTCCTGACCATCGCTGGCGCTGCGAACTGCACCGACACCGGAGCGGCCATCGGCACATTCCTGGAGATGGTGCGGAAAGCGGCCGGATTGGAGCTCGCCTGGCTGCCCGCGGATCGCAACGAGCTGCCATGGATGCAACCCGGAGACCTTGGAGCCACCCAGAGCGGCTTGAAAGCCGAGGCGGTCTTGAGGGAGGTCATGTTCGCCGCCGCCGCGTTGGGGGTGCGTGAGACATGCTTCCGAGGTGGGGGCATCAACCGGGAGACTCTGGACTGGACGCTCAACTTCGACCGGGGCATTCGGCCGTTCGCCGGCGTGAACGAGCTGGGGGACTACTGGCGCATCCGCGAGCAGGTGCTGGGGCCCGAGCGGACCGAGGCCGACAACCGGCCCTTCGCCAAGCGACGCATACTGCACGCGGTTCCCGTGCCGGTAGCGCCGCCTGTCCCCGCCGCCGGGCCGCCGGAGCCCATGTCTGTCACCTGCATCCTGCATCCGAAGATCGCGGAGGTCGCTGCCGAGAGGTACAACCGCGGCGCCTACAACGACGCGGTGAGGAGTGCGTTCCAGGCGGTGGAGCACCGGGTGCACACGCTGGTCGGGCCGACAAACCTCGTCGGTGACAGGCTCATGGGTATGGCTTTCGGCAACAAGCCAGACCCCCCGTTGATCACCGTGACTCGGTTCACGGACGGCTCCCTGGAGAGTGAGCAGAACGGCATGCAGGCACTGTTCAAAGGTGCGGTGCAAGCACTGCGTAACCCTCGAAGTCATGGGCCGGACCGGGCGGACGACCGCGACGAGGCCGACGAGATGTTGGCGTTCGCCAGCTTCCTCATGCGGCGTCTGGACATCGAGGACGACAAGCGCAAGGCCGCCGGTTCGGGTTCGTGATCGCACGCTGCCTCTAAGCTGGCTGCGGGCGTGGGGCCTTGCATGCCTGGAGGCATCCGTTGAGGCTGCGTGAACTGGTCATCGACGCCTGGTCGTGGATCAACTACAAGCCGGCCATGGCCGACCCGCAGCGCCCCGGCCACCGTGCCTTCCCCGAGATCAACCACTCGTGGGTGCCCGAGCCGGACCGGCGGCGTTTGGCCGTGTACAAGCTCTTGGCCGCCTACGACAACAACCAGGCCGGGCAGCTCGCCGCCGCCACCGGCGACGACCACGGCCTGGAGCGCCGCGAGTTGGGCGACCCGGCCAAGCTCATCGACACCACGCTGGGCTACCTGCTGGGCGCGGAGCAGACCATCGTGGTGCCCGGTGCCGAGCACGCCGAGCACCACCACGGGTCCGCCGGCGCCGATCGGGCCGGGCGTGACGAGGGTGACGACCCGCCGCCCGGTGCTGTTCAGGCAGCCGACGTGCAGGAGCGGCTGCGCGCCTGGGCGGACAAGGAACTGTGGCCGCTGCGGATCCAGCAGGCCGAACGCTGCGCGGTGCGCTGCGGCGACGCCGTGTACACCCTGGCGTGGGAACCGGCCAAGCAACGGGTGCTGCTGCGCACCTACGACCCGGGGTTCTACTTCCCCGAGTGGGACGACGGCGAGCAGGACAGCTCCGAATACCCCTCACGGGTGCACTTCGCGTGGGAGCTGCCCGCCGACCCGGTGCGCGGGCTGAAAGCCCGGGTGCGACGCATCACTTACGAGCTGGGGCCGATCGGTGCGGCGACTGCGCCCGGCATCACCGAGGACGGCCGCGCTATCCGTGAGCAGGTCGCAGGCGCTGACGGCGACCCCGCGCTGACCGTCGGCGACACCCTGCATCCGGTGACCGGCATGGTGCAGCGCACCTACCCGTGGGCGCCGGGCCGCCCCTCGGGCACCACGTGCTACCTGTCGGATGCCGAATGGCTGCTGGAAGACCTCGGCGGCGCCCACGACCTGTACTCGCTGCCCGCCGACAAAGCGTCCTACCGGGTTCGCTCCGACGGGCAGGTCCTGGACCGCCTCGACCTGATGTGCGACTTCATACCGGTCGTGCACGTCCCCAACACCATCCCCGACGGCGGCGAGCACTGGGGCAAGTCGTCGCTGGGCACTGTGCTGCAGCTGCTGGACGAGCTGGCCGCCACCGACACCGACAGTGCGTCCGCCTCCGCGACGACCGGCACCCCGATCGTTGCCCTGTCCGGGGCCCGCCTTCCCATCGACCGCACCACCGGGCAGCCGCTGCCGGTGCGCGTCGAAGCTGGCACGGTGTGGCAGCTGTCCGACACCGGCAGCATGGACGCTTTGGACACGTCGGCGCAGCTCGCCGAACTACGCCAGCGCATCGACCACATGCTCACCCGGCTCGCCTCGAACACCCGCCTGACCACGGCAGGGCTCGGCAGTCTCGACCCGGCGTCGGTGCCGTCGGGGTATGCGCTGCAGCTGGCCTTGGGACCGCTGGACTCCCTCATCGCCGCGATGCGTCTGGCCCGCGCCCACAAGTACCAGCTGATGCTGCGCATGGTGCAGCGCCTGCACCAGGCCGGGCAGGTATGGCCCGCCGGCGAGTCGCTGCCCGCACGCCTGGTGTGGGGTGCGCACACCCCCACCGACCGCACCACCGTCCTCGCTGACGTCGTGGCCGGTTACGCCGCGGGTGTGTTCTCACTGGAGACGGCTGTGCGGATGCTGCAGGACGCGGGCTACCCGATCGAGGACATCCCCGAGGAGATCGAGCGGATCCAGCGTCGGGCCTTCGACCAGGCGGCCAGATTGGCGGATGCCACCGGAGATAACGCGGCCGTGAGGGAGTACTTGCAGTTGCCCGAGGCCGACCCCGTACCGCAGGTGCCACTGATCCCCGATGCCCAGCAGCTGAGCCGCAGCCCGGCTACGCCGTCCCAGTCGCCGGCGTCAGGCGAGACGGGCTCGACGGGGACTGGAATTAGCTAGACAGATGGTGCGTGGCCCTCGGTACCTCGCCGAGGGCCTGCCACCCGAGCCGTGCGCTACCGAACGAGCGAGAGACGTGGTCGTTCGCGGTCTGCGAGGTCCGCGCTGGTGTGGTTGGTGCCGGTGCGCGCGGTGACGATGAGGCCGAAGACCCAGCTGCTGAGCTCCTCTGGGGAGACGTGCAGGTCGCGGGCGACGTCGTGGAGCGTGATGCCCTTGGCCTTCATTGCGGTGAAGACCTTGTCAAGCAACTGGGAGCTCTCACGGCTGGGCATGCCGGATGGTTCCGATCGGCGATAGCCGAGTTTGCCCAGGTCGATGCAGGCGCGGCGGTAGTGCCAGTCCGACAGCATGTCCAGGTCGTGCAGCCGGTAGGTGAGCGCGAGGGCGGCGACCTTCCAGATCTCCTTTCCGCGAAGGATCTGCTGGACCAGAGGTGCATTCGGCATGTGTTCCATGACGCTGCTGCGCGGCATGAGGAACGCGCTGGCGAAGGCGTTCGCTTCTTGCTCTGCCTGGGGGCCAGCCAGGGAGCGGTCTTCTCCGTGCAGGACGAGGTGTCCCAGCTCGTGGGCGGCATCAAAGCGGCCCCGCTCCGGCGTCTTCAGCGTGTTGAGGAAGACGAAGGGGGTGCCGTCCCGCCACATGGCGAAGGCGTCGACGTCCGCGTACTCGGGAGGTAGGGAGAAGACGCGTACGCCGTGAGCTTCAAGGAGATGCACCATGTTGCTGATGGGCGCGGTGCCGAGGCCCCAGCGGGCGCGGACCATTTCGGCTGCGGTTTCCGGGTCCGGCCTGCCCAGGGTGGGGATCCCGTTTGCGGGCAGACGGAAGCGGTCATCGATCCAGGCATGAAGTTCCAGCGCGAGGCGGCTGGCCCAGAGGGCAGCGTCGCGAGGGCCTGCTGCCAGCTTGCTGCGGGCGCGGAAGGACACCGCCTCCAGCGGAACTGGCTCGAGGTCGGGTTGGAAGAAGAAGGACTCGGGGAAGTCGAGGGCGGCTGCGAGCCGGGCGAGGGTGTCAGGGGTGGGCTCGGTGCGCCCTCGCTCGTAGTTCGAAAGGCTCTGCACGCTCACCCCCACGCGCGTCCGGCGCTGTCTACGCTCCTTGCTCCTACAAGAAGCGCGCCCGCCTGCTCGCGTGGATCAACGCCGACTGGGGCTGACTACACCTGTGCCTGCCTCACGGGCACGGCCAGACCACGGGGACGAAAATAGGACAGCTTCCCGGAGCTGTCGAACGACCCCGCTGTGCTGCTCAGCCAGCTGTCCCAGGAACTGAGCAGCTCGGCCCGCCAAGGTCGGCTTGATGCGGACCTCTCCGACGATCTGCAACATAAACTTTCCGAAGCTCAGGACAAGCTGGCCGAGGGCAAGGAGAAAGGAAAGGACAAAAGCAAAGAGGTACGCGACCGCGTACGCGACATCCAAGACAAACTCGCCGATGCAGAGGAACACCAGGAGTTCACCAGCACTCCCGAGCTCGACCGGCTCCTCGATCACCTCGCATCCCTGGTCGGGGCTACCGCTTAAGAACTCCTAACAGGGTGAGAGTTTCTTCAGTCGTCCCCAGCAGATGATGCTGCAGGCCAGGCTGAGGAAGGCTTCGTGGATGTCGTCACGGATCTCCCAGCGGATGCGTAACCGGCGGAACCAGTGCAGCAGCGCGAAGCTCTGCTCGACCACCCACCGGTGCACGCCCAGCCCTGAGCCGTGTTCGGTGCTACGGCGGGCGATGAGCGGGGTGATCCTGAACGACGTCCACCTGGTTTGCTGGCTCGCACTCCTGGCAGATCACGAGTAGAGAATCTCGACGACTCTGACCGGCTCTGCTGACTGGGTTCTGTTTCCTGGAACCGGTGCGGAGCTGGGCGCTGCAGTGTTGGTCGGCGCGGGGGCGCTGCTGCTGGAGGACGACACCGTTATGGCCCGCCCGCTGCCCGACCCGCACACCCCCATCGGTCACCGACGCGACGGTCGCCCGATCTTCCCGATCGTGGGCGCGGACCCCACCGACCCGTCCAACGACCAGCTCCCAGACCCCGCCCAGCCTGCCGGCCAGACGGGGCAGGCGATGGACCAGGAGACGCTGACGCGGCTGCTGGCCCGCGAGAAGCAGCAGGGCGAACGTGCTGCGGTGCGCAAGCTCGTGGAGCAGCTGGGGTTCGCCAAGACCGACGGCACATTCCGCCCCAACGGCTCACCCCCGCCTGCGCGGGGAGGACAAGGGCCCGTCCCACATGGCGAAGCTGACTGGCGGCTCACCCCCGCCTGCGCGGGGAGGACTCGGCCTCGTCAGGCTGCACGTCGAAGACGCGCGGCTCACCCCCGCCTGCGCGGGGAGGACGGACCCCGATCGACGACGGCTCAGCCCCGCCTGCGCGGGGAGGACATGCGTCGATGTCGACACCATCGAGACCGAGGCGGCTCACCCCCGCCTGCGCGGGGAGGACAAGCGGACGGGCTTCTTCGCGATGTCCTGGACCGGCTCACCCCCGCCTGCGCGGGGAGGACCGGCGAGAGGGGGGCGCTCATGCCGCCACCGCCGGCTCACCCCCGCCTGCGCGGGGAGGACGCCACCTCGTCCGCCCGCCGCGGATCCCACACCGGCTCACCCCCGCCTGCGCGGGGAGGACGACAGGGACACGCCGGCGTCCTTCGCCTTGGACGGCTCACCCCCGCCTGCGCGGGGAGGACTCACCACCACCGTCCGCGCCCTGCGGTAAACGCGGCTCACCCCCGCCTGCGCGGGGAGGACTCCCAGTCGCGCCGGACCTTGTAGCTACTCGGCGGCTCACCCCCGCCTGCGCGGGGAGGACACTGCCCCGGTGATCCGGCGGATCGCCTGGTACGGCTCACCCCCGCCTGCGCGGGGAGGACACCGGCGGACCCCGCTTCGACAAGCTCCGCCCCGGCTCACCCCCGCCTGCGCGGGGAGGACGCGGACGTTGGTTGTTACGTCGCGCCACGTGGCGGCTCACCCCCGCCTGCGCGGGGAGGACACCTGTGGATCGGGCAGAAGACGAAGAAGCCGCGGCTCACCCCCGCCTGCGCGGGGAGGACGTATCGGCCACTTCCCCACAGGTAATGACCCGCGGCTCACCCCCGCCTGCGCGGGGAGGACCCAATGCCGATCTTGAACAATTCCCAGACCGGCGGCTCACCCCCGCCTGCGCGGGGAGGACCCAATGCCGATCTTGAACAATTCCCAGACCGGCGGCTCACCCCCGCCTGCGCGGGGAGGACTGCCGTTCACGTTTCGCGTGCACGACATCCAGCGGCTCACCCCCGCCTGCGCGGGGAGGACCGGGCCGTGGCGCGGCCGATCGATCGCAGCTGCGGCTCACCCCCGCCTGCGCGGGGAGGACCGCGTCGCGATCGTGGCGAGACCCGCGACAGACGGCTCACCCCCGCCTGCGCGGGGAGGACCGTCGAGCAGACCCGAGACGCCCCGGACCGTACGGCTCACCCCCGCCTGCGCGGGGAGGACGACGTGGAAGCTGCGAATCACCCTGAACCCGGCGGCTCACCCCCGCCTGCGCGGGGAGGACGCAATGGGTCGGCCTCACCCCGAACACTCAGGCGGCTCACCCCCGCCTGCGCGGGGAGGACCCGTTGCGCCGCGTCTCCGTGGCACACCTGAACGGCTCACCCCCGCCTGCGCGGGGAGGACTCCCGTCCGGCCGACGAAAGTGACGTGCTCGCCGGCTCACCCCCGCCTGCGCGGGGAGGACAGGCCACGGCCCACGAGCCCCTCATGGGTGCGCGGCTCACCCCCGCCTGCGCGGGGAGGACGTCGCTCCCCGCGGGAGGGTTGAACCGAGGGTCGGCTCACCCCCGCCTGCGCGGGGAGGACGCGGGCGCGGATGGTGAGCTCAGCCCACCCGCCGGCTCACCCCCCTGCGCAGGGAGGACGCCATGTCGTGGACCCGCTCGAGGTCGGCCCGCGGCTCACCCCCCGCCTGCGCGGGGAGGACTTGCCGCCGGTGCCCTGCATGACCTTGAACAGCGGCTCACCCCCGCCTGCGCGGGGAGGACTACTGGACCGACACGGCGGCCTTGGTGCCGGGCGGCTCACCCCCGCCTGCGCGGGGAGGACCCGGTACTGGGGCTCATCATCCCGATCGTGTTCGGCTCACCCCAGCATGCGCGAGGAGGACGTGACCGACATTGTCGGCGTCCGCGGCGACCGCGGCTCACCCCCGCCTGCGCGGGGAGGACCGCTCCCAGCGGGAGCTGCAGGACCGCGTCAGCGGCTCACCCCCGCCTGCGCGGGGAGGACCATTGACGCGGACGCCGCCACATTGTCCGTGACGGCTCACCCCCGCCTGCGCGGGGAGGACTCGGCACGCTGCTCGTCCGCGCCCACGGGTGACGGCTCACCCCCGCCTGCGCGGGGAGGACTTCAGCAAGTACCACGGGGACCGGTACCGCGACGGCTCACCCCCGCCTGCGCGGGGAGGACGGAGCCCTCGACCCCACCAAAGCGCCGTCCGGCGGCTCACCCCCGCCTGCGCGGGGAGGACGATTTGAACGGGGACGGTTCGCACGATCCCCCCGGCTCACCCCCGCCTGCGCGGGGAGGACTGCGTCGATGTCGACACCATCGAGACCGAGGCCGGCTCACCCCCGCCTGCGCGGGGAGGACGTCTCCTCGCTCGCCGCGCCACCACTGGTGGGCGGCTCACCCCCGCCTGCGCGGGGAGGACTTCGGCTTGGGCGGCGTCACCACGGGCGGCGGCGGCTCACCCCCGCCTGCGCGGGGAGGACGCGTCCCGCTACTCCAAGAAGACGGCTCACCCCCGCCTGCGCGGGGAGGACGCCGAGCGTCAGATGAGCGAGGTGTCCGTCGACGGCTCACCCCCGCCTGCGCGGAGAGGACGTCGGCGGCACCAACGTCCTCAATGACCCCAGCGGCTCACCCCCGCCTGCGCGGGGAGGACCTGTAGCTGCTGCCCGCACCGTTGACGACCGTCGGCTCACCCCCGCCTGCGCGGGGAGGACGAGCACCTGATGGGCATGTACCACTCCACCTACGGCTCACCCCCGCCTGCGCGGGGAGGACCGGACGAGGTGGCGGCCCGGGTGGATTCGGTGCGGCTCACCCCCGCCTGCGCGGGGAGGACCACCCATGTTCAAGCCCAACCCGTTCACCTCGCGGCTCACCCCCGCCTGCGCGGGGAGGACGTGCCCTCCGAGAGCGTCCGGCCCGCGGAGTTCGACTCACCCCCGCCTGCGCGGGGAGGACGCGGACAGCCGGTCCAGCGCGGACCCGCCAGCCGGCTCACCCCCGCCTGCGCGGGGAGGACCTTGTTGTAGCCGAACTCGAACGAGTTAGCGTCGGCTCACCCCCGCCTGCGCGGGGAGGACGCGTACCCGCTCGCGGCCGGCGCGCGTTTGGACGGCTCACCCCCGCCTGCGCGGGGAGGACCGGCCGCCGATGCGGCACTTCTGCCCGCACATGGGCTCACCCCCGCCTGCGCGGGGAGGACGAGAACACGACGGCCTTGGCCCGTTCCATCCGCGGCTCACCCCCGCCTGCGCGGGGAGGACGAAGGGCCCCTACTCCTCACGGAGGGGGGCCCGGCTCACCCCCGCCTGCGCGGGGAGGACTTGAACGTCACGGTCGCGTCCTACAGACCAAGCGGCTCACCCCCGCCTACGCGGGGAGGACAGCGTCCGCCCGTGCGGGCCCACCTGACCCGACGGCTCACCCCCGCCTGCGCGGGGAGGACGAACAGAACACCAAGCTGTGTCACCCGGTTCACGGCTCACCCCCGCCTGCGTGGGGAGGACTCCGGGGGCACCGGCACTCAGGAGATGGACAGCGGCTCACCCCCGCCTGCGCGGGGAGGACGCCCGGTGCTGCCAGTTCAGTGCCTCCACTCGCGGCTCACCCCCGCCTGCGCGGGGAGGACTGCTCGGTCGTCTGGTCGCACCGCATGGCGCTCGGCTCACCCCCGCCTGCGCGGGGAGGACGCGATGATGACTGCCTTGTCCATGTACCGGACCGGCTCACCCCCGCCTGCGCGGGGAGGACGTGTTATCGATCTGATTCAGGACGTTCCTGGCCGGCTCACCCCCGCCTGCGCGGGGAGGACGGCATTCCGCCGGAGATACCGCGCGGGTCCACCGGCTCACCCCCGCCTGCGCGGGGAGGACCAGGGCACCGGCCTTTACGTCCAGCCCGGTTTCGGCTCACCCCCGCCTGTACGGGGAGGACGGCGGCGTCGCAGCTCGCCGACAGCTTGCCCTCGGCTCACCCCCGCCTGCGCGGGGAGGACGTGGTCACCCCGTCCGGCGGGGTGCATCTGTACGGCTCACCCCCGCCTGCGCGGGGAGGACTACATCACCGTGGACGGAGAGAAGCGCCCCTTCGGCTCACCCCCGCCTGCGCGGGGAGGACTTCTGCTGCTCGGTCAGGGAGTCTTCCTGCACCGGCTCACCCCCGCCTGCGCGGGGAGGACTTGCTCCCCTTACCGGCGGCCGCGGCATCCGGCGGCTCACCCCCGCCTGCGCGGGGAGGACTTGTATCGAAGCACAGTGTTCGACTGGCCACCCGGCTCACCCCCGCCTGCGCGGGGAGGACTAAGAGGGTCCCGGAACTACCCGCACGTATCGCGGATCACCCCCGCCTGCGCGGGGAGGACGGTGTTGCGCGACCGCGGCCTCATCGACCAGTAGGCTCACCCCCGCCTGCGCGGGGAGGACTCGGACCGATGCATCGTGGTGTCCGAGGACGACGGCTCACCCCCGCCTGCGCGGGGAGGACGTGGTCCCTCGACGTGATGCCCGTCGGCAACGCGGCTCACCCCCGCCTGCGCGGGGAGGACTCCCACATGGTCGCCGAGAACGTCCTCACGGACGGCTCACCCCCGCCTGCGCGGGGAGGACTTCAAGGCCGTCACCGGACGCATCCCCAACGCCGGCTCACCCCCGCCTGCGCGGGGAGGACACCGGCGGCGCAAACATCCTCTCCGACCCCAGCGGCTCACCCCCGCCTGCGCGGGGAGGACGTCCTGGCCGTGGCCGCCGGATCCGCCGGCACTGGCTCACCCCCGCCTGCGCGGGGAGGACGTCGTACCGGGCGGACACCCGGGTGGACTCCAGGGCTCACCCCCGCCTGCGCGGGGAGGACACGAGCGGGGGCCGCCGGAACCTGGCTCGCCTCGGCTCACCCCCGCCTGCGCGGGGAGGACTGCTTGAAGAACGCGGTCAGGGAGGACAGGCGCGGCTCACCCCCGCCTGCGCGGGGAGGACGCGTACTCGTCCCCGCACTCCTCGCAGCCGTGCGGCTCACCCCCGCCTGCGCGGGGAGGACGTCCCGGGCCCGCTGAACGTGCACGTGGCGACCGGCTCACCCCCGCCTGCGCGGGGAGGACATGCGTCGATGTCGACACCATCGACACCAAGGCGGCTCACCCCCGCCTGCGCGGGGAGGACGACATTGTGAAGCGGCACAACCTGCCGGTCATCGGCTCACCCCCGCCTGCGCGGGGAGGACCGAAACTCGCGGTCGTGTGCGCTGCACCCCCGCGGCTCACCCCCGCCTGCGCGGGGAGGACACCAGCCATGGTTCCCCCCTGATCGTTGTCCGCGGCTCACCCCCGCCTGCGCGGGGAGGACACCTCGGTGGCGTCGTTGAGTTGCTGCTCCGTCGGCTCACCCCCGCCTGCGCGGGGAGGACGACATCGGATTCGTCCGCGACGTCGCCCTGCTCGGCTCACCCCCGCCTGCGCGGGGAGGACATGGCAGACATTACCGAGCAGGTCACCACCCGCGGCTCACCCCCGCCTGCGCGGGGAGGACGTGCGGTGGGCCAGGTCACGGGGTAGCGGCGCCGGCTCACCCCCGCCTGCGCGGGGAGGACATCCCGCCGAACCCCGGCACACACGGCGGCCGCGGCTCACCCCCGCCTGCGCGGGGAGGACCTCGTCCTCGGCGCCTCTTCCCTGTTCGCGTTCGGCTCACCCCCGCCTGCGCGGGGAGGACGTGATCGCGATGTCGGCGGCTGCCGCCTGCTCCGGCTCACCCCCGCCTGCGCGGGGAGGACCGCTGCTGACCAAGGCGCGCCTCAAGGACTGGCGGCTCACCCCCGCCTGCGCGGGGAGGACATAGCTGCCGTCGACTGGGCCCACGCCTCCGACGGCTCACCCCCGCCTGCGCGGGGAGGACGAGACCCACGGGATTGTTGCTGCGATCTTCAACGGCTCACCCCCGCCTGCGCGGGGAGGACCTCTTCACTCCAGCTGCTCATCGGCCAGGTTCCGGCTCACCCCCGCCTGCGCGGGGAGGACGACCGCACCCCGTCTGACCTGCGCCCTTCCCACGGCTCACCCCCGCCTGCGCGGGGAGGACACTTCCCGACCTGCGGCGTTAGGAAGGCTTTGCCTTTTCTTGACTACGATCATTGCGGCACATTTCGGTGCTCGGTGGTTGGCCTACATTACCGCCGACGACCGTCACGTCTGGTTGCGGTGCGGGCAAATCCGGGGTTTTTGGGTTGCGTTGTCGGTGGTGGCTGCTATCTCTGTATCCGCGGTGACTGTGCCGCAGGGGAGATGGGGGGCGCCGTATGCCGGTTTCGGCTGTGGATGTGCGGTTGTGGGGGAAGAGCAGGGGGCTGACGCGGTCGTACCCGGTGATCTGTCATCTGCTGGATACGGCGGCTGCTGCGGGGGCTTTGTGGGACATGACGTTGACCGACGAGGCCAAGGCGCAGGTGGCGCGGCGGCTGGGTGTGTCGGTGGAGGTGTGTCGGCAGTGGCTGTGCCTGTGGGCGGGGCTGCACGACATTGGGAAGATCAGCCCGCCGTTCCAGGCCATGGTGCCCGAGGCGTACAAGGTGTTGGCCGACAACCCAGCGTACGTGCACAAGCCGGGGGCAGAGCGGGAGAGGCTGCGCCATGACGTGGCCGGGCACTGGGCGTTGACGCAGATCCTGGCCGATTGGAACTACCCCCAGGCATCTCCCCCCTCCCGATCTCCGCATCATCAGGTCGCTCAGCTGCTGGGGGGCCATCACGGCTGCTTCCACCGCGCGCTGGAGGCCAAGCACCTGAAGAACCTCGAGGGATGGATGCCGGAGCTGGGCGGCCCCGGTTGGGCAGCCCAGCGGCGCGAGCATGCTGAGGCGGTGCGACACCTGGTGGGGGGCGACGGCGGGGTGCCGGCGTTGGAGCGGGCGTTGCCGGCTGATGTTGCGGTGCGGTTCCTGGGGATGATCGTGGTCGCGGATTGGCTGGTGAGCCAGGAGAGTTTGATCGAGGCCAGGTTGCCCGGCGAGGGCTGGGAGGCCGGGGAAGGAGAGTTGCAACGGCACTGGGACATTGCCGTCTCGCAGGCCCGGAGTGTCGTGGCGGCCGCCCGGCTGGGTGTGGCGCGGTTTCCTGCTCGTGGTTTCGGCGAGCAGTTCCCCTTCGCGCCCAACGCTTTGCAGGCATCTGTGGCGGAGGATCTGCCGGGGCTGACTGCTGGCGGGGGAGGGGGTTTGCTGCTGGTCACAGCGCCGACCGGTGACGGCAAGACCGAGACGGCGCTGCATGCGGCGTCGGTCATGGCACGGGCGTCGGGGGCGGGCGGCCTGTATTTTGCGCTGCCTACGATGGCCACGGCGGACGCCATGTTCGGCCGGGTGGCCGGCTTCGCCGAGTCGAACGTGGACGGGGCTCGGGCGCTGACGCTGCTGCACAGCATGGCGTGGCTGAGCGACGCCTACGGACAAGCCGCGACGACGCTTGGCTCCGCGGTCGACGGAGGTCTGGGCGCGACGGTGTCCGACGCGCACACGAGCACCGATGCCGGGCGGTGGCTGCGGGGCGCCAAGCGCGGCCTGCTCGCCCCGTTGGGCGCGGGCACGATCGACCAGGCGCTGACCGGTGTGCTGCCGGTCCGCTACAACGCACTGCGCCTGCTGGGCCTGTCGAACAAGGTGTTCGTGGTGGACGAGGCGCACGCCTACGGGCCGTGGATGCACAGCCTCCTGGTGCGGTTGCTGGAGTGGCTGGGGGCGATGGGCACACCGGTGGTCCTGCTGTCAGCGACGCTGGCGGGCCGTGCGGCGACGTCGCTGGTGGAGGCCTACCGGCGCGGTTGCGGTTTCAAGGATTCGGTGGCGGTGGAGCCGGTGTATCCGGGCTGGCTGTACGTGGACGCGGGCACCGGCGCGGTCTCGACCCCGCGGCCGGTGGCCAGCGGCAGGCCCCGCACCGTGCGGCTGCATGTCGAGAGCGTCGCATGGGACACCAGCCTCCGGGGCGCAGACCCGGTCGGGGACGGTACCCGAAGTGCGGCGCTGGCCCGGCACCTGGAGCCGGTGGTGACCGATGGCGGGTGCGCCCTGGTGTGCTGTACGACGGTGGCGGAGGCGCAGCGCACCTACCGGCTGCTGCAGGCCCGGTTCCCCGAGTTGGCGGCGGAGCCAGACGGGCTGATGCTGCTGCATTCGCGGTTTCCGGCGCAGCGGCGCAAGGAGATCACCGACGTCTGCGAGGTGGCGTTCGGCAAGCCCAGTTCCGATGACGCGCCAGGCCGGCGGCCGCGGCGGGCGATCCTGGTGGCCACGCAGGTGGTGGAGCAGTCACTGGACCTGGACTTCGACCTGGTGGTGAGTGATCTGGCCCCACTGGCACAGCTGCTGCAGCGGGCCGGCCGCTGCATGCGGCACGAGCGTGAGGGCCGCCCCGCCTGGGTGGGCCGCGATCCGCGGTTGGTAGTCCTGGAACCCACGGCGGATGGGCAGGTCGCGGTGCCGCGCACGTGGGGCACCGTCTACGACGTGGCTCTGCTACGCCGGACTTCAATGTTGTTACGGGAGTCGCAGACGACGGGGATCGCGGTGCCCGGTGATGTGCAGCGGCTTGTCGATGCCGTCTATGCGGAGGACTTCGCGGACCGGCTGCCGGCCGCGGCGGCCGCGGAACTGCGTCGGCAGGACGCCGAACGTGAGGCGTCGGAGCTGGCCGAGAAGCAGTTGGCGACGATGACGGCAGTGCCGCCGCCCACCGGCTTGGTGAACCTGGCCAAGTTGACCGACGCCGGCCTGGGCCTGCTGGACGAGGCATTGGTGACCACCCGGCTGGGCGCGGACTCCGAACGGGCTGTGTGCCTCTACCGGCAGCCCGGCGGGGAATGGACGCTCGATCAGGAAGGTGAAATCCCCGTTCCCGCCGCCGATGGTGCCGGTGACCGCACGCGGCTGGACAGGGGCGACGTCCGGGTCGTCATGCGGCAGACCGTGCCGGTCCCGGGCCGGTGGCTGGCCCAAAGCGGACCCGACCAGAACGTACCCGCGGGATGGGCAGACCAGCCGGTCCTGTCCGACTTGGTGGCCTTGCGCATGTCCCCGACCGCGCAGCAGCTGCTGGACGGCGATCCAGCCGACATCAGCTGGTCGTGCCGGGTCGGCGACCACACGCTGACGATGTCCGACATCGGACTTCGCCGCTCCTGAACCCACTACCGCTCGCGCCGCCGCTTCGTCCGGGAGCGGCGGTAACTCACCCATCTTCCCTTGGGGCACCCTATGCCTGTTGCTGACTTCTACGACCTCTGGGACCGGCCTGCGGTGCCGGTCCGCTGGGCGGAGCACGCGCCGCCCGATGACCGGCCCGAAGCGGTCGGGTTCCGGGCACTGTTGACGCGCGCTCACGAGATCGCCGGCATCGCGGTGCCGTTGCCGCCCGCGCTGTCGGCCCTGTATCGGGTGCTGTACGCGTTGACGGCCCGCGTCACCGGCTTGGACGTGTGGGACGGGTGGCACGAGCGCCGCTACGAGGTGCTGGACCAGGGCCGGTTCGCGGCGGATGCCGTCGACGCCTATGTCGGCCGCTACGGTGACCGGTTCCGCCTCTATGACCCGCAGCGCCCCTTCCTGCAGGACCCGCGACTCGTGGCAGAGTGCGACAGGCCAGCCGGGGTGAACAAGCTGGTGACGATCCGGCCGTCGGGGTCCAACCACTCCTGGTTCCAGCACGCCGTCGACTCGCGGCCCGACCACCTCAGCTCCGCGGACGCGCTGCAGCACCTACTGGTGTGGCGGTACTACGGGCCGGCCGGCAGATGCTCGGCCCGCACCGTCCGCGGGAAGAAGGAAGCGAACTCCGTCGCCGGGCCGCTGCGCAGCGCCCTGTCCTACCACCCGGTGGGCCGGACCCTATTCGAGACGCTGCTGGCGGGTGTCGTCGAACCGGACCCCTACGCGCACTCGGAGGCCGATCTGTGCCCGTGGGAGCGCGATGACCTGCCAGACCCTCTGAGCCTCAAGGACGTTGTCACCGGGCAGCTGTCCGGTCTGACCGCCCGCTCCCAGCACGCGCTGCTGCTGGTCTCCGACAACACCGGCCGCGAGGTGAAGGACGCTTACATCACCTGGGCGTTCCGCGACCGGCTGCCGCGGGATGACGACTTCCTGATCTGGCAGATCAGCCAGGCCGGCAACCCCTACGCCCGGTACGCGAATGCCGGGCGGGCGCTATGGCGGGACCTGGACGCGCTACTGCTGAAGGAGGTGCCGGGCACAGAGGTCCGGCGGCCTCGCGTTTTCGAGACGGCCGTGGACCTGGGGTTCGAGAACTTGCGGGTGCAGGCGCTGGGGATCGAGCAGGAGGGCCAGGCCAAGGACACCCAGCTGGTGTCCGCGTCGACGCCCCCGGTCCTGTCGCTGGCCGAGGAACGCGACCCAGAGACCGCCCGCATGGTCGCAAGCTTGCGGATCAGCGGGGAGACGGCCGGATCGCGGCTGAACCGAGCAACCAAGCAGGCCTGGGCGGTCTTCAGCAACGCCCGCAAGGCCGAGGACTGCGCCTGGTCGCAGACCGCCGCAGCCCGGTACTGGCCGGCCGCGGAGGCCGAATTCTGGCAGCGACTCGGCGAACGCCGCTTCGACGGCGCCGCGCGGTCCTTCCGGCAGATCGCCGAAGGCATCTACGACCACGTCACGCAGACCGCAGCCGGCACCTTGCGGGGCGCGAAGGCACGCGAGATCGCCCGCATCGAACTGTACGGGGGACGCCCCTCAAAGCCCGGAGCACCAACCCGGTCCCGCACCCCTGCCGCAACCGGCGGCGCCGAGACGGAGACACCGTGACAGACACCGACATCACCGCAGCCCCGGCACCCGCCATCGGCGCCAGCTCACCATCATCGTGGATGACGCAGGCCAGGACCTTCGTCACCCGCATCGAAGCGATCTGCGCCACCGACCCGGGCGCACGGGCCGCGCTGCGCAGCGGCCTGGGCAAACCGCTGGACGAAGTGCCGCGCATGCACCGCATCGTCGCCGCCTGGCTCCCGCCCTCCATAAGGGCCAACGACACCGACGCGCAGCGCGCCTTCTACACCGTGGCATCGCTGATCGCAGCCCAGAAGTCCGAGGTGCTGCGGACCGACCGCACCCCGCTCAACGGCAACGGTGAAGGCGGCGACCCGTCCGCTGGTCCTACCCCCTACGGCACCTCTCTCGGGCTGACGTTCGCCGCGGCGGTCTCGACGGACGGGCGCAACGGCCTGCGGGAGAACGCCGCCGAGACGAGGCTGAACCTGCTCACCCGGCAGAGCACACGGGGACTGCACCGCCACCTGCCCGCAGCAGTGCGGCAGCTGTGCGACAAGAAGACGCCACCGGACTGGGCCCAGCTCCTGGTCCACCTGCGGGCCTGGCCGCGCGACCGCAAGGAGATTGGCCGCCGCTGGCTCCAGGACTTCTACCGCGCCCGCAACAAGGCCACCCTCGACGCCGCCCGCGAAGCGGCCGACACCCTTCTGCCCGACCGCCCCACCGACGACCAGCCGTAGCCCTGCACCGGACGACCCGGACCGCAGCCCATCGCCCACGTAAAGGAAACCCGCCATGACCCAGCAGCCCACCGGCATCCCCGGACGCTTCATCTGCATCCACGTCCTGCAGTCCGTCCCCTACTCCAACCTCAACCGCGACGACACCAACTCCGTCAAGACCGTCCAGTACGGCGACCGCGAACGCACCCGGGTTAGCAGCCAGTGCTGGAAGCGCGCCGTACGCCGCTACTTCCAAAACACCATCGGCCAGCAGGCGCTGCGCACCCGCCGCATCGGCGAAGCCGTCGAGAGAACGCTGCGCGAGCAGCGGCAGTGGCCGACCGACCTGGCCCGCCGCGCTGGCCAGCACATCGCGGCCGGCTCCAGCATCAAGGCCGACCCGCCGTCCAACGACGACCCGGCCTGGAGCACCAACGCCATGGTCTACGTCCCCGCCACCGCCGTCGACGAACTCGCCGACCTCGCCGAGACCCACCGCGAACACCTCGAAGGCGCCAAGGACATGAAGAAGGGCGGCAAGAGCGTCCTGCCGGCCGCTGACATCGACCAGATCCTGCGCTCCCGCAACGGCGTCATCAACCTCTTCGGCCGCATGCTTGCCGAAATCGACGACGCCGGTGTCGACGGCGCCGTCCAGGTCGCCCACGCCCTGACCACCCACGGCACCGACGTCGAAATCGACTACTTCGCCGCCGTCGACGACATCACCGACACCTGGAGCGACACCACCGGCAGCGCCCACATGGGTAGCACCGAATACAGCGCCGGCGTCTTCTACCGCTACGCCACCATCGACCTGAACGACCTGCTGCGCAACATTGGCGGCGACGTGGCGGCAGCCCGGGAACTGACCGTCGCGTTCATCGAGGCGTTCGTGCTGTCCCTGCCCGAGGCCAAGAAGACCGCGACCGCCCCCCACACGATCCCCGACCTCGTCCACCTCACCGTGCGCAGCGACCGGCCCGTCTCCTACGCCGCCGCGTTCGAGCAGCCCGTGACCGCAGACCGCACCGGCGGGTTCGCCGCCCCCTCCCGTCAGGCCCTGGACACCTACGCGACCGCCGCAGGCCGACTGCTGGGCGGCCGAGGACTGCTCAACGCGGGCTGGGCCAGCCTGGAGACCAAGGACCTGAACGGCCTCGGCGCACGGGCCGACTCCTACCCCGACCTGATCGAGACCGCCGCCACCGCCGCACTCGCAGAGGGCAACCAGGCATGACTCCCGCCCACGACCCGGAACACGCGCCCGCCGGGATCTTGCTGCACCTGGCCGGGCCGCTGCAGTCCTGGGGCACCCACAGTGCGTTCAACGAACGCGACACCGCCCGCTTCCCCACCCGCTCCGGCATCATCGGCCTGCTCGCCGCGAGCCTGGGCCGACGCCGCGGCGAGCCCGTCGACGATCTGGCCCGCCTGTCGTTGACCACCCGCACCGACCGGCCCGGCGTGCTCCTTCGGGACCTGCACACCGTCGGCGGCGGCCTGCCCGCCAAAGGAACCGTCACCACCGCCGAAGGCAAGAAACGCCCCCCGGCCAAAGGCACCCTGTTCTCCCACCGCACCTACCTCGCCGACGCCGTGTTCACCGCCGCCCTCACCGGCAGCGACACGCTGCTGCGTGAGTGCGCCGAAGCCCTCCGGCACCCGGTCTGGCCGCCCTACCTTGGCCGCAGATCCTGCCCGCCGGAAGGCCCCCTGCTGATCGGCCTGCTCCAGGACCCGTTCCACCACCTCATCCGCCTCCCGCTGGCATGCACCAGCGGCCCCCAGCGGCAGCCGACCGGAACCTCACCGCAGCTTCCCGGCGAGCAGGTGGACTTCCACAGCGACGCCCCGCTGCACCGCCTCCCCGTCCCACCGGCCGACACCACCGCGGACCAACTCCTCGACGGCAGCACACCCGTCGGCGAGGTCACCGACGACCCGCTCGACCTGTCCCCGCGCCGCCGCACCTACCGGGCCCGCCCGGTCTACCGCCGCACCGTCCACCTGCCCGACACCCCGCGCGGCGGACTCGGCGCCGACTACCTCGCCGCCCTGCACACCTACCTGAACTCCACGACCAGCGAACTACAAGGAGGCGCGGCATGACGCTGTGGCTCACCCGCATCCAGCCCAACCTCCGCCACCGCGACGTGCGCCGCGACCTGGCCAGTGCGGTCGGCATGCACCACCGGCTGATGATGCTCTTCCCCGACGACCTGGGCCCCACCGCCCGTAACCACCTCGGCGTCCTCTTCCGCATAGAAGACGCCGGTCCCACCGGAAGCCCGCAGATCCTCCTGCAAAGCCACCAACGCCCCGACCCCAACCGGCTCCCCGCCGGCTACGGCACCACAACCACCAAAGACATCTCCGCGTTGATCGGCCTGCTCACCACCGGCCTGGCCGTTCGCTACCGCATCGACGCCAACGCCGTCCGCAAACCCGGCCACACCACCAGGGCCGCCACCGGCGCCAAAGCCGTCATCCCCCTGTCCGGCGCCGACGCCGACGAGTGGTGGGAACGCCAGGCCGAAGAACGATCCGGCCTGAAACTCACCAGCACCCACAGCACCCCACTGATCGCCGCCCGCGGCGAACGCCACCAGGACAAACGCCAGATCAAACACGCCCGCACCCGTTTCGAAGGGACCGCCGTCATCACCGACCACACCACCTTGCAACAACGGATCCTCGAAGGCATCGGCCGCGGCAAGTCCTACGGCTGCGGCCTCCTCAGCCTCGCCCCCCTCACCACCCCCGCAAGGTAACCCCATGCCCCAAGCGAGCTCGGCGCGGCGCAAACTCGCCGCGCCGACCGTCGCGATGCTCCCGCGCGTCGGCGACTCCCTGTCCTTCCTCTACCTCGACATCGTCCGCATCCACCAGGACGACACCGGCGTCTGCGCACAAGTCACCACCGAACAGCGCGGCACCGAACTGGTCTATCTGCCCACCGCAGCCCTCAGCTGCGTCCTCCTCGGTCCCGGAACCAGCATCACCGCCCGCGCCCTGAGCACGCTGGCCCGCCACGGCACCACCGTCGTCATCACCGGATCCGGTGGCGTCCGCGCCTACGCCGGCATGACGCCGGACTCCCTCAGCACCACCTGGCTCGAACACCAAGTCCGCGCCTGGGCCGACGACACCCAGCGCCTCGCCGTCGCCACCCGCATGTACGAACACCGCTTCGGCCACGGCACCGCCCCACCCGGCACAAGCCTCGCCCAGCTCCGCGGCCTCGAAGGTCAACGCGTCAAAGCCCTCTACAAACTCCTCGCCCAACAACACCGCATCGGCCGCTTCAAACGCGCCTACGACCCCCAGGCCTGGGACACCCAAGACCCCGTCAACCTCGCCCTGTCCTCCGCCAACACCTGCCTGTACGGCATCGTTCACGCCACCCTGCTCGCCATAGGCTGCTCGCCCGCCCTCGGCTTCGTCCACAGCGGCAACCAGCAGGCCTTCGTCTACGACATCGCCGACCTGTACAAGGCAGAACTCACCATCCCCCTCGCCTTCTCCCTCCACTCCAGCCACCAACCCGAAGCCGAAGCACGTCGCCGCTTCCGCGACGGCCTGCGCCTGTTCAAGCTCATGCCGCGCATCGTGACCGACGTCCAACGTCTCCTCCAGCCCGACACCAACATCGACGAACCGGACCCGGAAGAACAGCTCGTCGACCTGTGGGATCCCGTCTCCGGCATACTCCCCGGAGGAACCAACTACGCCGGGCATACACCATGACCAGCGCGGAAGGAGAGCCGTGGCCTCGATGATCACCCTCACCATGTCGGCGGTCCCCGACCACCTCCGCGGGGCACTCAGCCGCTGGCTCCTCGAAGTCACCCCCCAGATGTACGTCGGCACGGTCTCCGCAAAAGTCCGCGACCAGCTCTGGGAAGCCGTCAGCGCCTGCGTGGAAGAAGGCGTCGCCGTCATGGTCTACTCAGCCGCGAACGAGCAAGGCTTCGACCTACGCACGGCAGGCTGGCACCGCCGTATCCCCATTGACTTCGACGGCCTCACGCTGATCGGATTTCGCGAACCCGGCGTCCCCGATCCTGGCAAAGAAATGGCAAACCAGGTCTAACGCTGCAGGTCGCGAAGGTCCTCCCCGCGCAGGCGGGGGTGAGCCCTCGTGGAAGACAAAGCGAACGGCCCGGCGATCGTCCTCCCCGCGCAGGCGGGGGTGAGCCGTTGACGGCGTACCACCTGGCCTGGGACGGGGAGTCCTCCCCGCGCAGGCGGGGGTGAGCCGCAGATGGCGACACGGCGGGGTGTCTCGCCCGCGTCCTCCCCGCGCAGGCGGGGGTGAGCCGTTCCTGGGGATGTCGCGCCTCTTCGAGGTGTTGTCCTCCCCGCGCAGGCGGGGGTGAGCCGCGCTGGGCGCACATGATGGACCTGATGTCCAAGTCCTCCCCGCGCAGGCGGGGGTGAGCCGCCGGTCCGCGATCTCACGGTGATCCCACTTCAGTCCTCCCCGCGCAGGCGGGGGTGAGCCGTACGGGGGTGCCCTTACGGGTGCCCCCGTGGCGTCCTCCCCGCGCAGGCGGGGGTGAGCCGCCATAGAGGTTCCGGTGTTGAAGATCCAGGCGGTCCTCCCCGCGCAGGCGGGGGTGAGCCGAGCCCGCCCCGCACCTGGCGGCACTCATCACCGTCCTCCCCGCGCAGGCGGGGGTGAGCCGCCTGGCCGGCGCTCTGGTAGCGCGATCGCTCTGTCCTCCCCGCGCAGGCGGGGGTGAGCCGCACTGGTCGCTCTCTTTTTTGCGCGAGCAGAAGTCCTCCCCGCGCAGGCGGGGGTGAGCCGGTGGGCACTGCGATCCAGATCTACCGGCATGGGTCCTCCCCGCGCAGGCGGGGGTGAGCCGTCGTCTCCGTCATCCATGGCGACCCTGACTCTGTCCTCCCCGCGCAGGCGGGGGTGAGCCGCGCTGCCGGATCGCGTGAGCCTGCTGCGAAGCGTCCTCCCCGCGCAGGCGGGGGGGGGAGCCGAATCGACGCGCGGCGCCGGCGGGGGCGTCATGGTCCTCCCCGCGCAGGCGGGGGTGAGCCGGTGAACCTGGCGCAGCCGAAGGTCGTCGTGGAGTCCTCCCCGCGCAGGCGGGGGTGAGCCGCCGAGGAACTCCTTGAGCTCGTCGCCCAGTACGTCCTCCCCGCGCAGGCGGGGGTGAGCCGGCAGGTTCTTCGAGTACAACGGCTCCGACTGGGTCCTCCCCGCGCAGGCGGGGGTGAGCCGTTCGACGTGATGCTGTCCCACATGCCCGATGCGTCCTCCCCGCGCAGGCGGGGGTGAGCCGTGACCACGAACCCCGTCCACACCGCAGGCAACGTCCTCCCCGCGCAGGCGGGGGTGAGCCGGAGCCGATCTCCAACGACCAGGTGAAGATTACGTCCTCCCCGCGCAGGCGGGGGTGAGCCGCTGACCAGGGCGGAGATCGCGGGCATCTTCGGGTCCTCCCCGCGCAGGCGGGGGTGAGCCGGACAAGCTCTACGGGCGGCTGGCCACCGTGGAGTCCTCCCCACGCAGGCGGGGGTGAGCCGACTGGAGTGAGCCTGTCCTTGAGCGTGGTCGCGTCCTCCCCGCGCAGGCGGGGGTGAGCCGCTGAAAGTCCCGCACGTTGCGCCTGTCGGAGTGTCCTCCCCGCGCAGGCGGGGGTGAGCCATTCAAGGCAAGCCCCAGCGCCGACAGTTGGTCGTCCTCCCCGCGCAGGCGGGGGTGAGCCGTTCATGGACGGAGTCACCGGCGTCCTCCGTGAGTCCTCCCCGCGCAGGCGGGGGTGAGCCGTACAGGTGTGGCCGGTAGGGGTCGCAGAAGACGTCCTCCCCGCGCAGGCGGGGGTGAGCCGCTCGATCACGCGATCCAGCTCTACTTGTCCGGGTCCTCCCCGCGCAGGCGGGGGTGAGCCGAGGAGTGGGCTTCTGTGCTCAAGGATCAGAAGGTCCTCCCCGCGCAGGCGGGGGTGAGCCGACGTGGCGGGCGCCGAAGATGGGGTCGGTGAAGTCCTCCCCGGGCAGGCGGGGGTGAGCCGAAGGCCGCGATCGTGCCGCAGCCCTTCACCCGGTTCTCCCCGCCGACGCGGGGGTGTTCCGGCGGCCGAGGCAGGTGACAATGAAGCGGCCGAATTGGAAGGTCGGGAGCATTCTGGCCTCTACCAAGGAAGCGCCCGAATGTGGGTCAGGTATTGCCCAGTGAGGCGTGGGCTGGCTGCCTTCGAGCCGGGGGTCGTCGCGCGCGGGTGGTTACACTGATCGACGGCGCGGGGGCGCTGCTGCTGGAGGACGACACCGTTATGGCCCGCCCGCTGCCCGACCCGCACACCCCCATCGGTCACCGACGCGACGGCCGCCCGATCTTCCCGATCCTGGGCGCGGATCCGACCGACCCGTCCAACGACCTTCTCGGCGACCCCGAACAGCCGCCCTCCGCCTCGCCGACCGCGTCCGGCACCGTCGTGGACCAGGAGTCGCTGTCCAAGCTCCTCGCCCGCGAGAAGGAGCAGGGCGGCCGGTCCGCCGTCCGCAAGCTCGTGGAGCAGCTGGGCTTCGGCAAGGCCGAGGACCTGGCCGCATTCGTCAAGGCGCAGCAGGCAGCGGAGACCGCCCAGCTGACGGAGGTCCAGCGCCGTGAGAAGGCAGCCGTCGACGCCTCCGCTGCCGCTGCAGCCCGTGAAGCTGCAGCTGTCGCCCGTGAGAAGGCCGCGGTACGCCGCGCCGCCCTCGTTGCGCTCGGAGCCACCGGTACCGACCTGGCCGACGCCGAACGTCTCCTGGTCGTTGACGACGACGCCGACGAGCAGGCCGTCACCGGCGCGGCCACCGCACTCAAGGCGCGCCGGCCGGAGCTGTTCGGCAAGACGCCCACCCCGGCGGCGGCGCCTGGTGGTTCACCTGCCGGTGGGCCCCCGCAGCGCGGTAGCAACGTCCCGAAGCGGGGCGCGGCCGGCGCCGAGATGGCCCGCCGACGCGGCTACACCACCAAAACCACCTGAACTTCCCACCGGCGGGACAAGGCCGGACTGTGGGGACCACGCCCCTTCCCGTGGACGACGCCACCACCCGGTGAGCGGACGATCATCCGCCTGATCGCGTCCACGGAGGACACATGACCGTACAGCCGGTCACCACGACCCAGAACCTGACCGCCGACCGGTCCTGGCTGGCGTCGCTGCACGGCACCGCCCAGACCGACTCCATCACCCTCGACCTGACGACGTTCACCGCGAGCACCCACTACTTCGCGTCGACCGACAGCACAGTGCCGTTCAGCCGGTTCCTGTCCGGCATCCCCGTCGGCAAGATCACCGCGAGCGGCCTGTACGGCCTGTACGCCACCAGTGCCTCCGACGGCCGCCAGAACCTCGCCGGGTTCGTGTACGCCGAGGTGCTGTTCAACCCCACCCAGACCAAGGTTCCGGCCGCGCTGCTGTGGCACGGCTCGGTGAAGACCGCGAAGCTTCCCGTCGTTGTCGCCCCGGTCGTGCCGTCCGCCACCTGCCAGATCCGCTTCGTGTAAGGAAGGAGGCCCAGACATGACGATCGCAGACCTCATCAAGGGCGTCACCGTTCAGGACCTGACCACGTTCGCCCGCGAGATCCCCACCCCGGCTGACTTCCTGCTCACGCAGAAGATCTTCCCGAAGGTGGAGGTCCACGACGTGATGTGGCGGATCAAGAACCAGGGCCGCTACGTCAACGCCGCGAAGTACCGCAGCTACGACGCCAGCGTCGTACTGGCCGACCGCCAGGCGTGGACGACCAGCACCCAGGGCATGCTGCCCGCGCTGGGCCAGAAGCTGCTGGTCGGCGAAATGGAGATCCTGCTGCAGGAGGCGTCCCGCGGCGCCGACCAGGACCGCCTGATCGAGCTGCTGTACGACGACGTCGAGCGGCACGTCGAAGCGGTCAACTCGCGCCTGGAGCTTGCGGCCGGTGACGTTCTCACCGATGGCAAGTTCTCCCTGGCGGCGGAGAACGCCCTCACCATGGACGTCGACTTCCAGGTGCCGGCGGCGAACATGCCGACCGCACCGGTCCTTTGGTCCGACCCGACGTCGGATCCGATCAAGGACGAGCTCGGGTGGCTGGACTACCTCGACACCATCGGCGCCCCGTTCCCCGAGCTCGTCGTCACCAGCCGCCGCGCCTTCTCCTACCTGGGGAAGAACAACGCCTACCGGGCCGCGTACTACGGGTCGGTGAACCCGTCGACCACGCCAACGGCATCCCTGACACCGCAGCAGGTCAACGTGGTGCGCGGCAACTACGGGCTGCCGCCGATCGAGCTGTACAAGGGGCAGGTCCGAGTCGACGGCGCCACGGTGCGCCCGCTGCCGGACGACCGGTGGGTGATGGTTCCGCCGGACCGCACCAAGTGGGGCCAGACCATGTACGGCACCACGGCAGAGTCCCTCGTCCTGTCCCGTGGCAGCAACCCGGAGATCATCCGCGAGGACGCGCCGGGCCTGATCATCACCAAGGGCTCGCAGGACGACCCGCCGCAGGTGTGGACCAAGGGCGCGGCCGTCGCCATGCCGGTCCTCCTTGCGCCGGACTGCCACATCGTTGCGAAGGTGCTGTGACATGGGGCGGAGACTGGCAACAGCGGTGCACCTGGAGCACCCCAAGACGCACGAGCTCCTGATCCTGCAGCCCGGTGACGAGCCGGACGAGGACGTGGCCGAGGCCATCACCAACCCGGACGCCTGGGAGACGCCGGACGAGGTGACGGGTGACGACCTGGCGCCCGACCCCGGAACGGACCCAGAGCCGAAGCCCGATCCGCAGCCCGAGCCCGAACCCGAGCCCGAACCGGAGCCGGAACCGGCCCCCGAGCCGGAGCCGGAGGAGTCGGAGGCCCCGGCCAAGCCGGCCGCCAAGGCCCGGGCCCGCAAGGCCACCGGAGAGCAGTAACCCAAAGCCAGGCCCGGCCCGGCACCCGCTGCGGGGTGCGGGGCCGGTCCTGCTACCCGGAAGGACACCCGTGGACCCCGCAGTCCTCGCCTGGCTCCAAGCACAGCTCGGCACAGCCACCGACCCGGCCGACCTGCAGGCCCGGTACACCCGCCTCGGTGCGGCGAAGGCCGTTGCCTTGGAGGTGCTGGGCGAGCGGCGTGCCAGGCTGCTCGCGGACCCGCTGCAGCTGACCGTCAACGGTGTCGTCACCCTCGACCAGAGCAACAACCTCACCGGCCTGGAACGGCAGATCGCATCCGTTGAGGCCGCCACCGCCCCGGACGACCCCACCGGCGGCACCGAACTGGTCATCGCGCCACTGCGCCGCGCCCACCGCTGGCACCGGTAAGTCGTGGCCTACGAGTTCCCGCCGCTGACACCCGGCGACGCGAAGACTGTTGCGGCCCGGGTCGCCGCCGTCCTGCAGGACGCCTGGCAGCGCCTCACCGACCAGCAGACCGCTGTCCTGGCAGCCCTGTCGGAGTCGGGCCGCGCCCCGCACGTCGTCGCCCGCCTCGCGGAGTTCCAGGCCGCCATCGCCGACTTCCAGCAGCGTGTGGACGCCGAAGCCCGCGCGTTCGTCACCCGCCAGCTGCCGCTGCTGTACGAGCAGGGGGCGCAACAGGCCGCGAAGACGGTGGGTGGCCGGTTCACGTGGACGCTGCTGCACACCGAGGCGCTGCAGTCGCTCGCCGCTGACTCCTACGCGGATTTCCTGCGCCGCTCACAGGAGGAGCAGCGCATGGCGGCCGCGTTCTACCGCGCGGTGCGCGAGGCGGCACGACGTGAGGTGCCGCTGCTCGCGGCAGGGAACACCACGGCGCTGCAGGCCGCCAGGGCGCTCGCCGAGCGGCTGGCCGCCGAGCACCAGCTGCTGTACGTCATCTACCGGGGCGGCGCCCGAATGCCGGTGCAGGCATGGGCGGAGTCGGCGGTCCTCGCCAAGTCGGCCGTGGCCTACAACGCGGGCACCCTGAACAGGGCGCGGGAGGCCGGCGTGCAGTACATGCAGGTCTTCGACGGCACCGGGTGCGGGTGGACCAGCCACAAGGACCCCGACAAGGCCACAGGCACGCTCAGGACGGTCGAGGAGGCCGCTGCGTGGCCGATCTCCCACCCCCGCTGCGGTCGGGCGTTCGGGCCCCGGCCAGACCTGAGCGGGTCGTTGGGCGGCTGATCCTCCCCAAGGTGCGTTGGTTCGAGTGCAGCGCGAAGCTGGAAGCGGTAGAGACAACGCGGAGGCAGCTGATGGCAGCTGATGACAACGCTGATCGAAACCAACGCAAAGAACCCTCCCAAGAGGAGACCTCAACCTCAAACGCCTCCCAAGGGCAGAACGAAGACGCCGGCCGCGGTGATGAGGGAGACCCAGACGGCGAACGGGAAATCAATGCAGAACTCTGGAAGCAGCGGCGAGAGCAGACCTGGAAAGTTCCCAACCACTTCGGCTACCCGAAGTCGGTTCTTATGGCCAGCTCTGTAGGATCACCGTTCCTCGCTGGCTTCTCGCTAACCGCTGCGATCGTCTTGATTTCTGTGAAAAAGGACGACGCGCCGACTTTGGTGGACTGGTCGGTAGCGGCCTTCGTCGCTGCGGCAGGCTTGTTCATATTCGCTGTGCACGCCACCTACTGGGCTCGGGTCTACATCACGACTCCGAAGGAGATGCTGGACTGGTGGCCAGAAGGGCCGCAGCGAAACTATCTTCTCTGTCTGATTGAAGAGCAGCGAGCCCACTGGGACGGGTTCGATAAGTGGCACAGTCGCGCAAAATGGACGTATACCTTTGGCGTCCTTGCCCTATTCGCCGGATTGGCAATGGCTGCGTTTCCTGGGCGGGGTGCTACCTGGGGGTGGTGGCTGGCGTTCGTAATAGCTTGCCTTGCCTTCGCGTTCGAGGTCTTTTGGCAAATAGTCGTCGTTGAGTGTTGCCTTCGCTGGGAGGAAAAGGTGCGGACAGGTGGAGATGCACGACCATGGCATGTCAAATTCATCAGGCCCAAACCGCGTGCTCAGGAGCACATTGACGTGCCTACTCGCCTGGACGATGACGAAAGAATCTGACGTGTCGGCGTAGGTGCGTGGGGTCGAGACGCGGGCCGAGCCTGAGTCGTACAGTGCGCCGGGGTCAGTCGCGGGTGGCGCCCTCGGGCCACACGATGCGCACGGGGACGCCGACACGGTCCGCGTACGCGACGACGTCGGCGGTTCCGCCGTAACCGCGGGCCGGTTGGCCGTCCCATACGGCGATCATCTGGTCGGCCAGGCCCACCACGATCTCGCTGCCGGCCTGGTGGGCCTGCGAGTTGGACTCGCGCATCCCGGTGTGGTGGACGTCGGCGGCGCGGGATGTGAGCTCGTCGTAGACGGGGTGGTGCCAGTCGGGCAGGCTGTCGCGGTATTCGGCGGCGGGGATGACTACCTCGAGGCGGCCGCCGTGTGCGAGGACGGCCTGCGCGAACCAGGCGTCGGGGCCGTCGGCGATGCAGCTGATGCCCACCAGGTCCTCGGGTCGGCAGTCGGCGATCAGCTTGGTGAGTTCGTCGCGGACTTGGGCTTCGACCTCCGGCGACAGTCCACGGTGGCCCGTGATGCCCAGGCGCATAGCTGGCGTCCCCCTTACAGGTAGGTGTCGTGCAGCAGGGTGTCGAAATCCCGCACGATACCGGGCGGCGTGGCGGTGGCATAGGAGCGGCGGAAGGCGCGGGCGCGCTCGACGATGCGCCCGGACCGCAGTCGCACGCCGTCCTGGACGGCGCGGGTCGCCAGGGCGAACGCGGAGTCGACGCGGTCGGTGCTGAGGTGGCCGGTGGCGACGTCGAGGGTGAGCAGCGCCCGCTGCTTCTCGTGGCCGGAGGACAGGGCGGTCGCGATCTCCTGTGAGGACAGGACCCAGCGGGTGCGGCCGAGCCGGGCGCCGCACACGACACGGCAGGAGGCGACCTTCCGCTCGTCGAAGGAGAACACCCACGGCCACGGCGGCGGATCCTCGCGGGGGACGCGGGCGGTGTGCTGTTCGCAGGAGCGCAGCGCCCGTTCGGTGGCGCGTTCGTCGCCGGCCGTGGCGTGTGCGACGGCCTCGATGGAGGCGAGCCAGGCGGCGGCGATGGCGGGCAGGTCGGGGCCGAGCTGGCGGCGGGCGCGGGCGATCAGGCGCAGCCCTTCGGCGGTGTTGCCCGCTTCGACCTCGAACTGGGCGAGGCTGCCGGTCTGGTAGGCGCCGAGCAGTGGGTCACCGGCGGTGCGTGCGGCTTTGATCGCCGAGCCGTACCAGGTGCGGGCGGAACCGTGGTCGGCCATGTCCCAGGCGAGCCAGCCGACCAGCGATGCGGCCTCGGAGCCGACGGCGGCCATGCGGGCCTTGTGAGAGGCGTCGGGGGCCTGGGAGGCGACCCGCTGGATGAGCCGCAGGTGGGCCTGTGCGGTTTCGGCGAGGTCGCGGGAGCCGACGGTGGCGTCCAGGCGGCGAAACACGGTGGTGGCCACGCGCAGGGCGGCTGCCTGGCCGCTGTCCCATTCGGGGCGGGGCTGCAGTTGTGGGGGGAGGGCTGGCGTCGCGACGACTGCGGCGACGCCGTTGAGGAATTCGCGGCGTTCCACGGTGCTGTTCCCGTTCCGGTCGTAGTCGGCGAGGCCGACCAGATTCGGGGGGATACCGAGGTGGCTGGCTGCGCTCGCCAGGAGGCTCATGTTGTAGGTGCCGACGCCGCGGTCTTCGAGGCGGGACGTGGCCGACTGGGAGAGGCCGCATGCCTCTCCTAGTTGGCGTTGGGTCAGACCTAATGCTTTGCGGGCCTGCTTGATGACGCGGCCATAGTCGCCATCTCTTGCGGCGTCTCGGATTTGCTTGTTCCCGGACCAATCCATGCGTTCCCCTCCCACGCTACGTACGGTTCCACAGGACGTACCCGCCCCGTATGCGTCCTGTGCATATCCGCATGCGCTGACTGCATCGGAGATGGTGGTACGGCCCGGTGACGGGTTTCCTACAGACAGTGTCCGACGCAACGTCAGGTCGGCGCTGACCTCTTGGAAAACCCGACCGGGGCGCTGCCCCTTGAAGGGGAAGCGGTGTCCTCGATGACGACGACGCGCGACGAGTCAACGACCGACCAGCGGTGGCAGCTGTGGCTGACGCCGTTCCCGAAGACGGTGAGCGAGGCCCGCCGGCAGGTCCGTTCGGCCCTGACCGACTGGCAGGTGCCCGACGATGCGGTGGACACCGCCGTCCTGATAACCAGCGAGCTGGTCACCAACGCCATCCGGCACTGCGACAACCAGAACCTGGTGCACCTGCAGGTCACTGACGACGGTGTGGAGCTGCTGCTGGAGGTGTCCGACCCGAGCCGTAACCCGCCGCGGCCGACGGTCCCGTCGAGCCACGCGGAGGGTGGCCGGGGGCTGTTCCTGGTTCGTGCGGCCGCCTCCGACTTCGGGGCCCGGCACCGGGACCCGGTCGGCAAGACCGTGTGGGCGACCGTTCCCCGGACGCCCGCCCCTTGAGCCCCGGCCCGGTGGTGCGCCCCCCGTAGCGCCGCCGGGCCGGTTCCATCTGCCGCCCCGCGCGGCCTGACCCCAGGAACTCCGCCATGCACTTAATCAACCGAGTGGTAGGGCTCGCTGCCACCGCCCGGCGACACGCCGCCGCCCTGTTCATCGCAGCAACGTCCCTGTTCGTGCCGCCGATTGTCGTCTTGGCCGTAGATCCATGCCTGCACTCGTGCACGCCCTGATCTGGCTGTGGGCCCCTGCCCAGCAGTCTGCCCGTCCGAAAGGCAAGGGAGAGAACCGTGACCGCCGTCCCCGAGGAGCAGATGCCGTTCCGTGTGTCCTTCGACCCAGAGCGCGGGCAGCTGGTGCTGATGATGACGTTCGGCGTGCAGCCGAGGCAGCGGGTCACCAGCGAGCTGATACTCAGCGCGGAGGCGGCGGCGGTCCAGATCGCGCTGAACCGGCACGAGGCCCGGATGCGGGCGCACTTGGCGGACGCGATCGCGGAGGCGACCACGCGGTTCCGGGGGGCGGATCCTCATCGGCTGGAGGCTGCGGTGGCCGCGCTGTCGGACCCGACGTCGGCGGTGCCGATCGGTTCGATCCTCCGGGTGGACGGGGCGCCGGCGGACCCGCGCACGGTGGGGCCATCAGGGCCCTGACCTGCACTTTTATCGGGAAAAATCTTGCACCCCACCCCGAATGCAGCTAAAATAAGGGCTTAAGGAAGAGGGGAACCGCCCCTCTTCCTTCCAGCACCCGCCCGGCCGCGTCGCCTCCCCGAAGCGGCCGGGCGGGTTCACCGGCAAAGGAGGGGACATGCAGCACGCTCTGATCGCCAGCCCGTTCATGGACGGGCACCTGTTACTGCGCCCCGGCCAGCACAACGGGCTGCGCCTGGGCGCCGCCCGCTTCAAGGAGCTGGCCGACGCCCACCCGAACACCCCGGTCCCGCAGTGGGCCGCCGACGCCGTCCGCCAGGCGTGGGGCCTGGACCTGGCAGACCGCAGAATCGGCCAGTCGGTCCTGGTCCGCAAGGCGTCGCCGTACGGGTACGTCCGCGCGTCCTACGAGATCAACCTCGGCTGCAACTACGACTGCGAGTTCTGCTACCTCGGCGAGAAGCGGTTCGAGGGCATGAGCTGGGAGCAGCAGAAGCAGCTCCTCGGCATCATGGCCGACGCTGGCGTGGTGTACCTGCAGATCACCGGCGGAGAGGCGCTGATCGACCGGCGGTTCCCGCAGGTGTACGCCTACGCCTACGACCTCGGCATGATGATGCAGGTCTCCACCAACGGGTCCCGCCTGCACTCGGAGATGATCCAGGACCTGTTCCGGGGACGTCCCCCGTACCGGCTCACGATCAGCGTGTACGGGGCCACCGAGGCGACCTACGACGGCATCACCCGCCGCCGCGGCAGCTTTAAGCGGTTCGTGCGCGGCCTGGATACCGCCCGCGAGGCCGGGCTGCCGATGCGGATGAACGTGGTGGTGGCCAAGGAAAACCAGCACGAGGTCGCCGAGATGGAGGCGCTGGCCGAGAAGTACGGGCCGCACAACGTCTACGGCAACATGTCGCCGACCATCGGCGGCGACGGCTCGGTGCTGGCCACCCAGTCGATCCGGTACGAGAAGGCCCGCCGTGTCGTCAAGGGCTGCAACGCGGGCCACACCTTCTTCCACGCCGACCCATTCGGCCAGGCGTCGATCTGCAAGATCGGCCGTGATCCGCAGATCGACCTCATGACCGAAGGCGTGGAGGGTCTGCGACGCCTTGGGGGCATCGCGGACTCCCTGATGGAGCGCACCGGAGGCTGCTCCGGCTGCGCCTTGTCCGGCACCTGCCGGACCTGCAGGCCCTTGGCCAAGCTCTACCAGGAGGCCAAGGCGCCACTCGTCAGCTACTGCCAGCACACAGAGAGGGACAACACATGACCATCGTGATGGTTGAGATCGGCAAGCGGCCGCCCGAGGCGACGGCGGACGCGGACGCGGAGAGCCTCCCCCCGCTGGGGGCCGAGCTCCCCGGCACCGTCGGTGACGACGAGGTGATCATCGTGGGCGACCTGGACGGGTTCCTGGAAGCCACGATGTGCAACTGCAGCGCCAGCGACGACAACCCGTACTAGGAGTCCCGCGCGGTCGCCCCGGTGGTAGTTTCCGCCGGGGCGGCCCCGCCCGATTCGTCCGATAGGAACGGCGCCACACATGTCCATGTCGCGCATCGACTGGGAGCACCTTCCCGAGCAGGTCCACCACGCTGTGGAAGCCCATACCGGGCCGGTCCTCAAGGCCGAGACCGTGTCGGGCGGCAAGAACTCCCAGATCGCCGCGTGCGTGTTCACGGCCGAGCAGCGCCTGTTCGTCAAGGGCATGCCGTCCGATCACCCGCAGCACCCCTCGCAGCAGCGCGAGGCTGCGATCAACCCGTACGTGGCCCCCCGCATGGCGCCCACGATCCTGTGGCGCGTCCAGGACGGGGGGTGGGACCTCCTCGGGTTCGAGTACGTCAGCGGCCGTCACGCCGACTACGCTCCCGGCTCGCCCGACCTGCCGCGCGTCCTGCGGCTGGCGGGCGAGCTGGCGCAGGTCGACACCCCGCCGACGCAGGTGGTCCGCACCGTCGAGCAACGCTGGGCGGCGCACGCCGACCCCGGCACGGCCGAACGCTGGCGCGGCGGCCGGACCCTGCTGCACACCGACTTCGCGTCGCACAACGTCCTGCTCGGCGAGACGCGGGACTGGCTGATCGACTGGGCGTGGCCCACGGTCGGCCCGGCGTGGGTCGACCCGGTCGTGCTGATCCTTCGGCTGATGGAGGCCGGGCACACCGCGACGCAGGCCGACGCGGAATGCAGGGTCCTGCCGGCCTGGCAGGGCGCCGACTGTGAGGACGTGGCGTCGTTCTCGGCCGCGAACGCGCGGCTGTGGAAGAGCATCACCAAGCACGACCCCGAACCGTGGAAGCAGCACATGGCCCGCATGGCGGAGCAGTGGTGCGACTACTGGTCGGGCCTGGGCTGAACCACAGACGCCCGCACCGTTGCGGGCGTACCTTACGGAGGGGGACGAGGCAATGAAGGGGATAGGCATGCGGCTGGTGTTCGACAACGACGAGAAGTCGCCCATCCTGGAGCAGGCCGTGGAGGCCGACGAGGCGGGCAAGCCGCTGCTGGCGGCGTCGCTGCGCGGCATCGCCGAGAACGGCATCGACCTGTCCAGCGACTGGGAGACCAAGCGCATCGAGCTGTTCGCGGCTCACGGCATCGACGTGACCGGGACCGGCGGCGATGCCCGTGTCGCCTAAGCACACCCCCGGCCGACGCGCGCAGGTCGCGTTCACCCCGGAGTGCGAACCCGGCCTGGCAAAGCTGTCGGTGTCGGATCTGGTGCGCCTTGACCGGGCCATCGTCACGATCTCAATGGACCCGAAGATCGGGCCCGAACGCCCCACCCGTGAGGGCCACGTGCCGTTGCGGGAGTACACCGAAGGCACCACCCGCGTGGTGTACCACGTAACGGTCCTCGGGGCGATCGTCATCGTCGCCTACTTCGAGGTCTGACCAGCCCCAGCGCCGCCCCGCCTCCCGGTCCCCCCCCGTCCGGGAGGCGGGGCTCTTTCGTCCTGTGCCTCTGGCTCGGAAAGGAACACGAATGCCCTTGATGCAGCCGTCGGTGGCCTTGGCCAGCTGCGAACGATCACTGCGGGACCTGCTGACCATTGCCCTGCGGAACAAGATCGGCGCCGACTGGATCAGCCAGGTCTTCGATGCTGACGTCGTGACCAAGCTCCGCGACAAGCAGACGGCCGAGCAGAAGCGTCGTACCAGGCGTGGCGTGGTCGCGGTCTCTGCCAACTTGATCGAATACGCCGAGTTCACCCAGCTCACTCGGCTGATCAACACCCACTGGGAGAAGCTTGACGGGGCGCTGGGCGCCAAGAAGGAGATCACCGTTCTCCTGGACCGCTTCGAGGCCCTGCGTAACACTGTCGCCCATAGTCGCGAACTACTCCCTTTCGAGGAGGAGTTGCTGAGCGCGATAGCCGGAGAGATCAGGAACCGAGTGACCATACACATCAGCGGTCAGGACCCCGTGGGCGAGTACTTCCCGCGTATCGAACTGGTGCGGGACAGCTTCGGCAACAGCAGCGAGACTGCAAGCGAAATACAGCCGCACATGCTCGGCGTGATTTCCGATACGACGCTGCGGCCCGGTGACGTCGTGACGTTCACCTGCCGAGGGGTCGACCCGCAGAACCGGCAGTTGAACTGGGCGTTTCAGACGCCGGACGGCACCCGCCATACCCCCGACGATGCTCACGGCGACGCCATGGAGTGGACCTGGGAGGTCAAGCCGTTGCACATCCGCGCACGGGCGGGCCTGACCGTGTCTCTCAGTAGCGACGGGGAGTACCACCGTTTCGGCGGCACCCAGGAAGACGCTCTCGTGGTGTTCCGCTACGAGGTCCTGCCGCCCCTGACCTGACCTGAGGCAGGCTCTTCGTCGTCGAGGCGGCGTGAGCTGCGCGGCTCCGGTCGGTTGTCAGTGGCCCCGTTTACGATCCGGCCGTGGCAATCGACATCCCTGAAGATCTGATCTTGCTGGAACGGTCCGCGGTCGCGGAGCAGCGCAAGGCCCTCGCCGAGCCGTACACGGAGGAGGCGTGGGCGCCCTGGCGGGAGGCTGCTGCAGCGTTCCAGGCCGCGGTGACCGCGCATGCCGAGGCGGCCGGGGTGTCCCGGTACGAGCTGGAAATGGCCGTGAAGCAGGCCGTCCTGCATCCGGAGCCGGAAGACGACTAGCGCGGCCAGTGCGAAGCCCCGCCGGCGCTGAACGGGCGGGGCAGGTCCGAGTCGCAGCAAGCAGCCAGCAAGCGGGATGGGGCTTGGAGAAAACCCCATCACCGCAGGTCAGCGGCTAGCCGCTAAGACGGCCTGGAACGCACACTCCCTGATCTGGAAACGCTCAGCGGATCGCTGCAGGTCAGCGCGGATGATCTCGCCATTGTTCACAACGCGCCATCCCGATTGAGCGAGAACACCGCCCACTCAACGCACCGCCTGCACAGCGGTGTCGGCCTCCCCCTCGGGGCTGCCAACCGGTCATCTGTCCGCGCGCCGCGCTTGACCTCGTCGTACGGACGTCTGCACCCCTTGCAGTACACCTCCAGTGCCTCGACGCGCTGCCCGGCAGTGGCCTTGAAGGAGCCGCGGAAGTCTGCGAGCGCCCGCGCTCCGATGTTTCAACCACGGCCGAAGTCGTACAGGGCGAAGGTGGCGACGGGTCGGTAGCCGATCCGTTGGACGGCGGCGTTGCTGGAGGGGTTGGCCAGGTTCGTGAAGAGGAGTACCTGCTGGGGGCCGGCGGCAAGGGCGCCCCGGGTTACTTCGGCCATCGCGGCGGTGGCGTAGCCGCGGCCACGGAAGTGGGTCGGGGTGTAGGCGATGGCCAGGCGGATCTGCCTGGCGACTGTGGGGTTCACGCCGACGATGGAGACGGGGGTGCCGTCCGGGGTCTCCCAGAACGTGATCCCTCCGGCGGCGATGCGCGTGTCCGCCCATTGGCCGGGGTCCCTGGAGGGTGCTTCTCCGATGGCCTCGGAGAAGTCGCTGTACCAGCGGGCGACTTCCTCGCGGTCCCGCTCGCTCGCGATTCGGGCGTGGCCTTTCGGGAGCGGCTGGGGCGGGGTGAGGGTGTCGAGGCGGTACAGGCACTGGCGCTCATAGAGCGTCGACATGGCGCCCGTGTGGCGCTGCCATGCGTCGGCGAAGGCGGTGGCGGTGTCGTGGTCCGCGTAGACGCCGGGCAGCTGATGGTGGGAGTCGGCGAGGTGGGCGGCGAGAGTGTCGGCCTCCTCGGGAGTGAGGGGGGTGAGGTTGAGTCGGTGCGGCGCGGCGCGGAAGAAGGAGGCGCGAACTTGGCCCGCCCGTTCCAGCCACCCCAGGGCGGGAGCCTGCCCGTACGCGTTCGGTCCGCAGGTACGGACCGTGTCGGTCAGCGTCAGGATGAGGGTGTGCAGCGCGGGCTGCGAGTGCAGGAAGGTTCCGGTCCGGGTGAGGAAGGCGTCGAGGTCGTCGGTGAGGTGCCAGGTTGCCGGGTGGGGTCCGAAGTCGCTGCTGGCCATGATCGGCTCCGTTTCGAGGTCGTCGGGAGGCGGCGGTCCGGACGGTGTGATGCGGGGTGTCCCACCCACCCGGTGTCCAGAGTTGCTACTTTCCGGGGCGTCCGAGCTGGCGGACGGTCCAGCCGGCCGCGCGCCAGGGCTCGGCGTCGAGAGTGGTGCGGCAGTCCACGAGCAGGGGTGTCTCGGGCCGGTCCACGAGGGCGTGGGGGTCGGTGTGCTGGTACTCGGGCCACTCTGTGGCCAGCACGACGATGTCGGCGCCGTTGAGTGAGGCGGGCAGGTCGTCGGTGTAGTCGAGCTCGGGGTTGCGGGTCATGGCGGTGGCAACGGCCTGCGGGTCGTGGACGGTGACGATGCCTCCGGCCTCCTGGAGGGCGTGGGCCAGGGCGAGGGCCGGGGACTCGCGGACGTCGTTGGTGCCGGGCTTGAACGCGGCACCCCACACGGTCACCCGGGCGCCCTGGACAGGCCGGTCGCCCAGGGCACGGGTGATGAGGTTCATGGCGACGCCGGTGCGGGCTTCGTTGATGTTCTCGGCGGCGCGCAGGAGGGTGGCTGCCGTGGCGGCGCCCAGTTGCTGGGCGGAGGCGGTGAACGCGCGGACGTCCTTGGGGAGGCAGCCGCCGCCGTAGCCGATGCCGGGCTTCATGCCGCCGGACCCGATGCGGGGGTCGATGCCGAGGATGTCCACGATCTGGGAGATGTCGGCGCCGGCGGCATCGCACATGTCGGCGACGGCGTTGATGTAGCTGATCTTCAGGCCGAGGAAGGTGTTCGCGGCGCCCTTGGCGAGTTCGGCGGTCTGCGGGTCGGTGACGAAGAGGGGGACGCCGGCGTCCAGGATCGGCGCGTAGACGTCGCGGATCGCCTTCTCCGCCGCGGCGGTGGTGAGTCCGGCGATGAGGCGGTCCGGGCGGAGGGTGTCCTCGACCGCCTGCCCCTCGCGGAGGAACTCCGGGTTCCACACGACGTCGACGTGTTCGCCGGCGGGGGCCAGGCGCTGGGCGAGGGCGGTGAC
This sequence comes from Streptomyces sp. NBC_00873, assembly GCF_045207415.1. Classification (NCBI taxonomy): domain Bacteria; kingdom Bacillati; phylum Actinomycetota; class Actinomycetes; order Kitasatosporales; family Streptomycetaceae; genus Streptomyces; species Streptomyces sp. NBC_00873. The sequence goes on along the minus strand of NZ_CP108803.1, from coordinate 5,409,050 downwards.
CTGGCGGGTGGTGCCGACGGTGACGGTGGACTTCCCGACGATCGTGCACGGGCGGTTGAGGTGGGGGGCGAGTTGGCGGATGGCGCCGTAGACCTGTCCGGTGTTGTAGGAGCGGCCGTCGGCGTCGATGGGGGTGCCGACGCCGATGAAGTGCAAATCGGCGAAGTCGGCAGCCTCGCGGATGTCGGTGGTGAACCGCAGGCGCCCGCTCGCGGTGTGGCGGGCGAGCAGTTCGGGAAGGCCGACCTCGTAGATGGGGCATTCGCCGGCGTTGAGTCGGTCCACCTTGGCCTGGTCGACGTCCACGCCGATGACCTCGTGGCCGATCTCGGCCATGCCCGCCGCGTGAGGGATACCGAGGTGACCGAGGCCGATTACTGAAATACGCATCCTTGACTCTCACTCTGGGAGGGGGGCCCGCGTGCGGGGCCGGGGAACAAGCTCAGAGGCTACTGCCGTTCCCTGGCCCCACAGTTCAACCGTTGTCCGCGCCGAGGTGCAGCATCCGCTCCAGGTCGCCGATCGCGTCGGCGGCCGTCTTCCGTACGACGACATCGCCGGTCTGCGGCGCCTCCAGCGGGTACTCGAACCAGGACCCGTCCGGGCGCGGGAATCCCTCCGGGTCGACGTGGAACACCTTGAGCCCGGCCGCACGGGCCCGCTTGGCCACCCACCGCCGGTCGGCGTGCAGCCCGACCACGACCAGGGCTTTCGCGTCGGGGTGGAAGGTGACCGGCGGGATCCGCTGGTCGTAGCGGCGCATGAACTCCTCCTCGAACCCGGCGCGGGCGCCGAGCGCGTCGAAGTTGTTTGTGATGAACGGGCCGACCATGTGCCCGGCCTCCTCCATGCGCTTGAGCGCGTGCAGGGCGGGGGTGACCGCGGCGTTGAAGCAGGCCCGGTACATGTCCGACAGCTCGCTGACCTTGTCCTCGGTGTTGAGGAACATCTCCGCGAGCAGCGGGTCTTGGCCCGGCGCGAGGACGAACGTGAAGCCCTTGCCGAGCAGCTCGTCCTCGATCTCGTTGACGTGGTACATCTCGTGGAGCCGGTGCAGCGGGGGGATCCCGGCCTCGTAGGAGACGCCACAGCCGACCTCGACCTGGAACGGCAGGAAGTCCGTGAGCTGCGCCAGGTTGTCGGCGTAGACCGGCTGCCCGGGGGTGTCCTTGACCCGGACACCGTGGGCCAGAACCTCCCACGGCCGGCGCCGGATCGTCCGCGTCGGGAAGGTGTTGACGGAGGTGAACGTGGTGTCGATGACCTCGTAGTCCGCCGGAAGCTTGCGGCCCGCCCGCAGATCCTCCGGGTGCTCCTCGACGCGGATCATGTGGACGCGCAGGTCACTCAGCTCGAACCGGCCCGGCCCGACCTGCTTCCAGCCGCCCTCGGCCAACATGGCGTGGTTCTGCTCCCACGCCACCTCGATCTCGGCCTGCGGCGCCGCCACCGAGTGGTACAGGTACATCTGCTGCATGGCCAGCGACGGCGCCGCCGTGGTGTCCACGAGCCCGTACTGGTGCCAGTAGTGGACGATGCGGCGGCGCGCGTCACCCTCGCCCGTCCAGCCGGAGTTGGAGGCGGTCTCCTCCTGCTGGGTGCGCCGCCAGATGCCCTCCTCCTCGAAGCGGGGTCGGTCCGCGTTCACCCCGTAGAAGTCGTGCCACTTGCGGAGCTGGGCCTCATCGAGCTGGTCGATGACCGTGACGGGAAACTGCATGTCGTGTCCCCAATCTCTGATTCGAAAACGGTCCGCTCCCTTGGAGAAGGAGCGGCGGGTGGGTTAGCTGAGGGCGGCCACCGCGTCGGTGAGCGCGGCGGTCAGGAAGTCGATGTCCTCACCGCTGGAGTTCAGCGGGGGCGCGACGACCAGGCCCTCGCTGCGCGGGTCACCGGCTCCGGTAAACGGGTAGAAGAAGACGCCTCGCCGCTCGCACTCCTCCATCAGGCGCCAGAGCAGGCCAGGCGTGACCTCCACCCCGTACAGGTGGCCGACGCCACGGACATCCCGCACCGGCGCCCATCCGGTCAGGGATCGCAGAGACGTTCCGAGACGATCTCCGCGAGCCGTGAAGGCGCCGAAGTCCAGGGACTCCAGCTCGTCGAGGACACCGAGGCAGGCCGCCGCCATGAGGGGGTGGGTGGCCATGGTGCCCATCGCGGGCAGCGGGTCCACGTTCTTGTGCCGCAGCAGCGGCGCGATCTCCGGCGATACCAGCACCGCGCCCACACCGACGTAGCCGGCACCCAGGCCCTTGGACAGGATGACTAGGTCGGGCTTGCACCCGTCCCAGTGATGACTCGCCAGAGGCGTGCCGGTGCGCCACAGCCCGGTCAAGACCTCGTCGTGGATGACCAGGACGTTCCGCTCCTGGCAGATCTCCGACACCCGCCGCAGGTAACCACCCGGGGGTACGAAGGCGCCGCCCGTGGTCCCGTTGATGGGCTCGATCAGGACCGCGGCGACGTTCTCCGCGCCCCTGCTGTCGATTGCCCGCGCCACCTCGTTGGCACAGGAGGCATCGCACCCGTGCCCTTCATGGGCGTGGCCGTGTGTCGGCGGGTAGGGCGCTGGGAAGGCGGGGCCGAGGCCGTACCGGTCTTCTGGACGGGGGTTCCGGATCTGGTTGCCTGCGACCCCGAGGGTGAACACGCTGTTGCCGTGGTAGCTCAGGTTGGACGTCAGGATGTCCCCGCGCAGCTTCCCATCGCGGGCCCGCGTTATGTTCCGCGCCAGTCCCACCGCGACCTCCACGCCGAGCGTCCCGCACGTGGTCAGCGCGACGGAGTCCTCCGGGCGTCCAACAGCGTGGCAAAGGCGTTCCATCAGCTCCATCTGGATGTGGGGCTGGACGACGGCGGCGCCACCGAACGAGTAGCGGGAGAACTGCTGCTCGATGCGGGAGAAGACCTTGGGGCTGCCTTGGCCCACGTTCACGCAGATGAGTCCGCTCGATCCGTCGAAGATCCGGCGGCCGTCAGCGCAGTGGAGCCAGGGCCCGTTCGCAGCCACGACATCGAAGTCCGGCAAGGGCCTGGATGACGTCAGCAGCCGCTCGCGGTGGGGTAAGTATCGATCCACGGAGAAATCCCTCCTGGTGGTCTGTCTGACCGGGTGACGCTGTGTGGACGGTGGAACCCAGCCCGCCGCCGAGCGTTCCGGGCGGCGGGCCGGGGGTTCAGCGGCGGTCGCCCATTGAAGTGCCGGGGAACACAAGGAAAGTGGGTGGACCGCCCCGGCGCGGGCGAGGGGAGGACAGCTCGGGCCGGGGCGGGGCCTACGGCGCTCCGGTCAGGGGCGTGTCTGGGCTCTCCGCCACAGGCATCACAGGCAGGGACGCGGCGGGCCTGGCTTCAACTGCCATCCACAGCAGTGCCAGGGCCGGCACGTGCGCGGCCACCCAGGCAACTTGCAGGGCTGCGTCGAAGCGGCCCAGAGCACGGTGTCGGCCCGATCGGGGCCGGAGCAGAGGGACAGACATCTGGTTCATGGCGGCTGCGTCATCTCCCGGAGCCAGGGTCGGCACGGCCCGCTCGGCGCCACGAAGGAAGGACGCCACTCGGTGCCGTGCCGCACCACGGTCGCGCAAGGAGCCCCGAAAACCTCTTCCGGGCGCCTCAGCGCGAGGACCCGCTCAGTGAAGCCGCACCTATGACGGGCGATAACCCCACGGTGGGACCCCCACCATGGGTACCGTGCGTTGACATACCGTCACGAGGGGGCCGCTGTCCGTGGACTTACCACCGTCACCCGCACAGGTTCCACGCCGTCTGCTTTACGACGACCCGGTATTCGTCCATGCGCTCAAAGACCGCGACTTCACCGTGGTCTTCGCCAAAACGCACGGGGCTGGCATCAGCTACAACCGGATCAGCGAAGCCTGTGGCATGAAGACGGATCGGGTCTCCAAGGTGGCCCGGGGCGAGGCAACAGTGACCTCACTGGACACCGTCGAGCGGATCGCGGACGGACTTTGCATTCCCGGTGTTCTCCTGGGCCTTGCTGCGCGACCCTGGGAACACAGCTTCCCAATCACAAACTTCGACGATGGAGACGACCCAATGAAACGCCGCCAGCTGTTGCGCGGCGCGCTCGCCACCGGCCTCACCGGCACGGCGCTCACCGCCCTGACCACCGCCCGTCAGTCACTAGACCAGGCACTCGTCGCCGACCCCTTGGCTGACCTGTCCGACCTGGAGGCCGCCACTGAAACGTACGGCTACGGCTACCACGGTCAACCACCCACACGAGTTTTGGCCGACCTCGTGACCGACTTTGCCGAACTCCGGCCACTGCTGCTCACCACCCCACAGCCGGTCGCCACCCGCGTTCGGGTATGCCGCACCGCAGGACAGATGGCGGGCATGGTCGCGATCGTGCTCCACGACCTCGGCGCCCGCAAGGAAGCCCGCAGCTGGTTCACAACCGCCGGCCGGGCCGCCGCCGAGTCGGGTGACCGTCAGCTACGCGCCTGGCTGTGGGCCCGGGAAGCGATGGTCCCGCTGAACTACGGCGCCCCCCGGGCGGCGGCCACCCTCGCCGAGCAGGCCCGCCACGCTGCCGGTAGTCACCCAACCGCCGCAGCGACCCTGGCTGCCGCCGTCGCCGCCCGCGCCTACGCACTGTCCCACCAGCCCGACCAGGCCCGAGAAGCCCTCGCGGCCACCGACGGGTTCATGGACCGGCTCAACGCCAGCGAACGGGCGGACACGTGGCTGACCCACGGCGAGCAAAAGCACCACGTACACCTCAGCCACGCCTTCACGGCGCTCGGTGACACTCAACGAGCCCGCGAGAGCCAGAAGCGGGCCCTGGAACTGTCGGCGCCAACCAGCAGCATGACGCGCACGCTACTGAAGATCGACGCTGCAGCCTGCGCCCACCACGACGGCGATACCGAACAGGCGTGCCATCGCGCGATCGCCGCCCTGACAGCCCTCCCGGCCGACTATCGCACCGGGCTGGTCCGCAGGCGCGCGATGGACCTCTACAACTCGATCCCAGCCCAACACCACCGGTTGAGCGCGGTGCGTGAACTACGCGACATCCTCGCCCCCTGACAAGCCGTACGGCCTCAGACTCACGCACGAGGCCGGCTCGACGCAGTCCACGACGGCGGGCTCGCCCTGCAGGACTGGCGCGTATATGCGCCGAAGACGATCCGCCTTGCGGCCGTCTGACGACGCGGCATCACGCCCGACCTCCTCGTAATCCGGGGCTGTCCTGTGCCACTGATCCTTGACCGATTGCCACTGAAGTTGGACCACTGTGTGGTTCGTGCCATCGACTCCTTGACCAACTTGGTCAGGATGATTCCCTACCTGCCGATGGTCCCGTCCCGCCAGACGGCTCGGATGGGTCTCAGGAACCGGGGCTGAACCGGGCGGCGATGTTGGGTCCGCGGGTGGTGCGCCGGTGGTGCTGCTTGACGCGAAGCGCCGAACGCGCGTCCGTTGCGGGCGACTTGAGCTCCTTGAGTTATTGACACCGGGTTGAACCGGTGTGCTACTTGATGTATTCGCACCGCTATGTCGTCGGAGGAAGAGCTGGTTCGAGACGCGCTCCGTCCGTCGGCGATGGACTCAGGGGAGCCCCTATGCCAGTCTCGCCGAACCAAGGATCCACCGGCGGGGGCGACGCGGTGACCCTCACCGGCAGCCACTTCACCGGCACCACCGCCGTGCACTACGGCACCCGCCAGGCGACGAGCTTCACGGTCGTCAGCGACACCACGACCGACACCATCACCCCTTCCGGTCACGGCGCCGTCCCGGTCTCCGTCACAACCGCCGGCGGAACGGGGATTGTGGGCACCTTCTTCTACCTGCCGCCGCCCTCCTTCCGCATCGACCCGCCTCCCGCAGGCCCCCTGGGAGGCGGAAATACGGTGATCTTCACCGGCCTCGGCCTCTCCACCACGAGCGAGGTCAGATTCGGCACGCAGACCGCCGTGTTCACCGTCGACTCCGACGGCCAGCTCACCGTGACCGTCCCAGCGGCGGCCTCCGCGGGTCCGGTAGGGGTCACCGTCACCACCAGGGGCGGAATCGCCAGCGGAGTCATCTATACCTATCTCAACTCGCCTTCCGTAACCGTCGTCACCCTCGACTCGGGACCAGTGGACGGCGGCAATCTCGTCGTCATCACCGGGACCGCGTTCGCCTACACCACCAGCGTCACCTTCGACGGCACCCCCGTCCTGTCCTTCCGGGTCGCCTCCGACACCGAGATCGACGCCGTGGTGCCCGCCGGGGCGCTCGGGCCGGCCGATGTCTCCGTCACCACCCTCGGCGGCACCACCACCGCTTCGAACGCCTACACCTATCTGGGGCTCTTCGCGGTTCTGGGCGGAGCGTCGGTCACCAACACCGGCCTCTCCAACGTCACCGGAGATCTCGGAGTGAGCCCGGGAGTGTCCATCACCGGATTCCCGCCCGGCCAGGTCAACGGAAGCATCCACAACTCGGACGCCGTCGCCGTCGCAGGCCATGCCGACCTGGTCACGACGTACAACGACGCCGTCGGCCAGATCCCGGACGGCAGCATCACCGGCGACATCGGCGGCCTCACACTGACCCCCGGTGTCTACAACGCCGCCTCTTCCATCGCGCTCACCGGCACGCTCACGCTGGATGCCCAGGGAGACCGCAACGCCGACTGGATCTTCCAGATCGGATCGACCCTGACGACGGCAACCGCGAGCCATGTGCTCCTCATCAACGGCGCCACAGCCAGGAACGTCATCTGGCTGATCGGCAGTTCAGCCACTCTGGGCACCGGCACCGACTTTGCAGGAAGGGTCCTGGCCCAGACCTCGATCACCGTGACCACCGGCGTAACGGTCAACGGCCAGGTCCTGGCCATCGACGGCTCTGTCAGTCTGGACACCAACACCATCACTCGCCCGTGGTGAAGTTCGCCGTGCAACCGAGGCGCACGCCAGCCGTGTCCCCAGAGACTCGACCGGCACCCCGGACCTCCAAACAGCCGATCAACACGACTGCCGAACATTCCAAGGCCGCAGAAGACCAGGTCAAAGCCTTGGTTCGCGATCAGCATGGCCAGATCATCCAGCTAGTGCTGTGACCGGGATGGTTCACCGTGGTCGGGAGACGGCTCACGGGACGAGCGCGGTCCGCGAGGCGACTGGTATTACTGGTGCATGCAGGAAGAGACCGCGCGGTCCGCGATCGACACGTTCATCTCCGCGTTCAACGCCTCGGACGACAGCTATGTGACTGCGCTGCTCTCCCAGGCCCTAACCTCGGACGTGGTCTTCTGGGGACCGTTGGGCCGCAGTGAGGGGATCGAGGCGGTCGAGCGGTTCGTGCTGGACATCCGGCGCCACCCCGCGGGGACCGGCACGATGGTGCGCTGTTCGGCGGTGGACATGCCGGACGAGTGGGCCCGGTACCAGTGGGTCTTCACGACGCCGGATGGAGGCCCCCGCCTGGCGGGAACGGACGTCGTCCATCTGCGGCGGAGCCTCATCGACCAGGTCATCGTCTTCGCGGGGGAGATCGAGCCGTCCGCCTCCTGAGTCATTCTCCTCTGGCGCCGTCCTTCTCCTGAACCGGCCCCGTTCGGGGCTCCGGGGCTGCCCAGCCGAGATCATCTTCACAACGCTTCGGCCGTCCGCGCTTGGCCACGAGCGGACCGATGATGCGCTGTGGCTGTGTAAGTTCGCGGTTGGTCAGGCTGCGGTGTTGAGGGGGCGTCCGCCCCAACGGATGCCCTTCTCGCTTCGGATGCGTGCGCGTTCCTTGCGTTCGGCGGCCAGGACGTCGCGGTGGCGGGCGTTGGCGTTGCGCCAGCGTAGATAGGCGTGCAGGGCTAGTGTCTGCACGGGGTGGTTGGGGTGGTTGGAGTTGGCGATGGTGAACTGCCTCAGCGGTCCGAAGTGGGCCTCGATGGGGTTGGCCCAAGAGGCGTAGGTCGGGGTGAAGCACAGCTCGACCTTGTGCTTTGTAGCCCAGCGGCGGATGTCGGTGCCTTTGTGGGCGGACAGGTTGTCCAGGATCACGTAGATGGGGGCGCCGTCGGGCCGGGCGGCGCGGATCGACTTGAGCGCGGCCAGCGTGTTCGCGGCACCTTTCTTGCGGCGGTTGACGCCCCACAACATGTCGTCGCCGACCGAGTAGCAGCCGTGGAAGTACCGGACTCCATGGGTGCAGTGGTAGGTGGCCGGCACCCGGTCGGAGTGTTTCCGTTCGGCCCAGCCCGAGCCTGCGGTGGGCCGGATCCCGAGTGGGCCGAACTCGTCGAACGCGAAGACCCGGTCGGGGAAACGGTCCAGGACGTGCTCGATCCGGTCCAGCTTCGCCTCGCGGTCGGGGTCGGTGGATTCCTTCCAGGTCTTGGTGCGCTGGAAGGTGACTCCACGGCGGGCGAGCAGGCCGCGTAACGCCTCGCGGCCGATACGGATCACTCGTCCGTGGACTGTGCGCAGGTAGGCGACGAGTTTGCGTAGCGACCAGCGAGTGAAAGGCTGGCCGAGCTTGGTGGGGCGGGTGGTGGCCGTCTGGACGACGAAGTCCGCGTCGTCATCGCTGAGCAGGCGGGGACGGCCTCCCGCCCACCGAGGGTCCAGGCAGGCCAGGCCGATCTCGTTGAACCGGTGGATCACATCGCGCACGGTGTCCTCGTCGGCCGCCACCAGCTGGGCGATCACCGGCACCCGATTCCCGCCGGCCGAGGCCAGCAGCATCATCGCGCGCCGATAGCGCACCGAGTTGGTGCTGCCCCGGCGCAAGATCTGCTGCAGCCGCTGCCCCTCCTGGTCGGTCAGTCTGCGCACACGGACAGGCTCGGCCACCGCGCCTCCAGCGGTCGGATCGGACGTCACCGCACATCCAACCGCCACGACGACCAACCCGGCGAACCTATGCGGTCACAGCACTAGGTCAGACACAGCCCAGTACGGCTCTGACCAGGGTGGCCAAGGTTCGATGGCACGAACCACACGGTGGTCCAACTTCAGTGGCAATCGGTCAAGGATCAGTGGCGCAGGACAGGGGCGCTTTGCTGCCAGGGGGTTGTCCGCACAGCGGCCTACGCTCGAACGTATGAGCACTCCTCCGCCCTCTGAGGGGCTTTCGCTTGCCGCCGTCGCCCCCATCGTCGAGACGCGCATCCTCGTGGACACTGTCGAGATCTTCCGCCCCGGGGAGCCGGTCCTGGACCCGGACTCCGGCGAATACCACCCCGGCCCGGACCAGATCCTCTACGCGGGTGCGGGTGCGATCTTCTCCGCCGGTGGTCCCGGCCTGGTCCTGTCTCTGGAAGGGCAGGCGTACGCCGACGACACCCGAAACCGCTACCGGCTCCTGACTCCCCTGGACGTCCCGCTCGCGTCGCGTGAGGACAGGGTGCGCGTCACCGTCGCCACGCAGGACCCGGGCCTGATCAACAGGGTGTGGCGGGTCATGGACATCTCCGACGCCAACTCGCTCGCCGTCGTCCGTACGACGTGGCTGGACGAGTCCACCCAGACCACGGGGGCGTGAGCCGGTGCCGCTGGATCTTTCACAGGCCAGGGCCGATCTGGAGGCGCAGCTGACCGACACGGTGCGGATCTCCCGCACCGCCGGTCAGCCCATCCTGGACCCGGAGACCGGGGAGCCCGGCCAGACCCCGACCACCGTGGTGTACGACGGTCCGGGTGCGGTGCTGTCCACGCATGGGCAGATCGTCCTGGGCCAGGTCCTCGGCCAGGACTGGCTGTCCGAGGGCTCGGCCTGGTACCGGCTCGTGACGCCCGTGTCGGCGCCGGTCGCGCTGATCGGCGACCTGGTGGAGGTCCTCACCGAGACGGGCGGCCTGGCCGGCCGCATCTGGCTCGCCGACGACGTCACCGAGGCATCCACGGTGGAGATCTGCCGCTCCACCAGGCTGATGGAACGCATCACCACCGCGTCCAGTGCCATCTGACCCACGGCCTCTTGGCGGCCTCGCGCACCCCTGCGCGGGGCCGCAGTGCTGTCCGCGCCTTTTCGTAGGCTGAACGGCATGGATGATCAGGCGCACTGGGTGCGGATTACCGCCCACCACACCACCGGGACCGTGGCACTCGACGGCCGCGACATCTCTTCCCAGGTCTCCGGGTACGACCTTCGCCAGCGCGCGGGTCAGCCGGCGGAGCTGCTGCTGTTCCTGTCGCCCTTGGTGAAGGACGAGTTCGACGGTTTGGCCCGCGTCGCCGTCGGTGTCTCCCCGGACCCGGGACCGGCCGCCGCGGCGTTCTTGTCGGCGATCGACGCGGGCGAACTGGAGCGCAACGCCCTGGCCCGGCATGACCTGATGGACGGCGGGCCGCACGAGATGACCCGGGCCGTGCTGCGGCTGCTGCAGGACTGGGCGTCCGGACGGTGGCAGCCGGAGGTGACCGGATAGTGGCTACCCCCAGCCCCCCGCGCCCTGGCGGCGGCGCGTTCAGCAACGCGGACGAGATCGCCGCCCAACTGCAGGCCCGCGCCGCGCGGATGCTGCCGTCGGCGGTGTCCGTCGTACGGCACTACGCGATGCTGCTGGAGACGCAGATCAAGGCCAACGCCTCGGGCAGGCCCGGCCCGAACGCGCCGACCGGGGACTACCGGCGCTCCTGGACGCATGAGGTGCACGTCACCGGCGACGCGGTGACGGCGATCATCGGCACCGCCAAACCGCAAGGGCGGCGCCTGGAGTTCGGGTTCGTCGGCCCCGACAGTCTCGGCCGGGTCTACGACCAGCCGCCGTACGCCCACGTCGGCCCGGCAGTTGAGACGGTCAGCCCCCTGTTCGTGCAGGCCATCGGCCGGATTGCCGACGGGAACCCGGCGTGAGCACCCCGTCGGAGGACCTGCATCGGGCTGTCGCCGACGTCATGCAGGCCCACGGCTACGGCATGGTGTCGCGGCTGGTGTTCGTCGTCGAGCTCATCGATGAGGAGACCGGCGGCCTGGGACTGCTTCGGGCATCGAGCCCGTCCGACATGCCCGTGTGGTCCGAACTCGGGCTGCACACCTACGCTATCGCGGACATTCAAGCCGTCGTCACCGCAGACCGGATGACGAACAACGACGAGGAGGACTAGATGAGCGTGTCGGGGCGCCAAGTGGCGCTCGCAGCACAGACCATGCTGCAGACGGCGACCGGCCGGTCCTGCGGGTACGGGACGGCGCCCACGGCGACGTCGTTGCCGACGGGCATCACGATCCCGTACTGCGTGCTGTACGAGCTGGGGCAAGTCACCGGCCTGGGCCCGGCCTTCGGGGACAGTGACGCCGACGCCCGGGTGCTGCTGCAGGTGTCGTCGGTGGGTACGACCGCCGAGCAGGCGAGCTTGCAGGCCGACAAGGCCCGGCAGGCGTTCTTGGCCCGGGTGCCGGGCAGCGGCCAGTACCTCAACCCGATCACCGTGACCGGGGCGACCGTGATCGGCCGGGAACTGGACCGGGAGGAAGGGACCAGTGTCGTGAGCTCCACCTACACTTACGTCCAGCGATTCGTCTTGACGGTGTCAACACCGAACAGCTGACACCTGATCGCACCTCACCGCGGAGGCCCCCGCGCGGACGCCCGGCCACACCGGTACGGGCCGCACCCCTGGTTCGCAGTCCTGCGACCTGTTGGGGACGGGCCTTCGTATCGCCGGAGGCCGGGGTCCCCGGAGAGTGAGCACCCCCCTTGGGTACCACCCAGCAGCGGTTCATGCGCCGCGGCGTCACGAAGATCTACTTCCTGCCGGAGATCGCCGCGGCGACGAACGTCCCGACTCGCGCGGAGCTGACCGGCGGCACCGAGCTGTCCGGCGCGATCTCCGACATCGCGGGCTGGTCGCTCGGCAACAGCCCGATCGACACCCCCGACCTGGGCTCGTCGCTCACCACGTCGATCCCCGGTGAGGACAAGGCCGACGCGTCGACCCTGACCTTCTACGAGGACAAGGCGGGCGACACCATCGAGACCCTGCTCAGCAAGGGCGAGGAGGGGTTCGTCGTCATCCTGCGTAAGGGCGACGTCCCGGCGTCGAAGTCCATGGACATCTTCCCGGCGCGTGTCGCCTCGCGTGCCCCGGCCTACTCCGCCGGATCGGACCCGGCCAAGTTCACCGTCACTTTCGCGGTGTCCGACAAGCCGACGCTCGACGCCGCCGTCCCGGCCACTACCTGATCCAGGGGGGATCCCGCATGTCCACGAACACCACTGAACCGCCGGCGGCCGTGGTCGCCAAGGACGCGCACTGGTCGGCGAAGATGGCCCGCCTGCGGGCCCGGAAGCTGCCTGAGCGCACCCTGTCGATCTGTGACGACCAGGACGCCAAGACCGCCGTCACCGAAGCGGCCCTGGCTCTGGCCAAGGCCCGCGCGGGGGCGCTGGCCGAATGCACCGAGCAGGGCATCCGTGAGGAGCAGCGCGACGCCTGGGTGGCGTCGAACCCGCAGGTCCTCGCAGCCGACGCCGGACTGGTTAAGGCGCAGGACGCCCTTGCGGACGCCACGTTGGCCCTCACCTTCCGGGCGCTGCCCCGGCCGGTGTGGGAGCAGCTGCTGCGCGACCACGCCCCCAGTGAGGTGCAGGCCGACCAGGGCATGGAGTACAACGTCGAGACCTTCCCCGCGGCGCTGATCTCCGCCTGCCACGTCGAGCGTGACGCCGGCGGGGCGGAGATCGAGGGCATGAGCGCGGCCGACGCGCAGGAGCTCCTGGACACCTGGGCGGACGCCGAGGCGAAGGCCCTGTTCACGGCCGCTCTCGTCATCAACCAGACGCTCCGCGCGGACCTGGGAAAAGGCTGATCTCTGACCCGGCTTTCCGGGCGGAGATGGAGCTGTGTCACACCTATGGAATGCCGCACAGTCGGTTCACGGGGGCCGGTGACGGCCGCTGGTCGGCGCTGGACCGGGCGAAGGCCCTTGCGTGGCTGGCGTACAGCCGCGCGGTGTGTACCGGCTGTGGCACCAGGGCGGATGAGTGGAAGCCGGATCTGGGCGGGGACCGGTTCGCGTACGTGGCCGATGCGAGCACCTGTCCGGGGTGCGAGCTGCTGGAGATGGAGCGGGAGCAGGTACCGGACGGACCGGATGGGCGCGGGGTTAAGATCGGGCTCACGCCCAGACGGGAGCAGTAGGTGGGCGCCAGTGCCTACAACCTGTACGTCAACCTGCAGGCGCAGACCGCCGGACTGACCAGCGGTCTGCGGTCCGGTGCCACGCAGCTGCGCCAGTTCGACGGGCAGCTGCAGCAGGTCAACCGCAGCCTGATGGAAACGTCATCGGCGACGCAACGCCTGGCCCGCCTGCAGGCGTCCGCGTCCGTTGACGCGGTCCTCGGGCAGACCCGTGTCACCGCCGCCGTGCAACGCAGCCAGGCCGCACAGACGGCCGCCGCTACGGCAGCCGAACGCAACGGCCGGGCGCAGGTCCTCGCGGCGAACCTGGCCGCGCGGGCGGAGACCGAGCGGGCGGCAGCGGTGACGGCCGGGGAGCGTGCACTGCGCGCCCAGGCCCTCGCCCAGACCATGGCCGCCCGCGCGCAGGCCACCACCGGCCGGGGCGCGATCGCCGCACAGAACACTGCGGCGGCCGCCGCCCGGGCGGCCACGCAGGCCGCGCAGGCGCAGACGCTGCAGGAGGGGCGGGCTGCTGCCGCGCAGGCGGCCGCCGCTCGTGGCGCGGCCCTGTCCACCCGCACGCTGCAGGCGCGGCAGGCCGCCGACGCGCAGGCCCTGACGGCGGTTGCCGCACGGTCCGAGGCCGAGGCGGCAGCGGCGCAACGTGCGGCGGCGAACGCGGCCGCCGTACGCCAGGCGCAGGCCGCCGCGGACGCCGAGACCCGGGCCACCACACAGGCCCGCGTCAACGGCTACCTGAAGACCGGTCTGGTGCTGACCGCGGTCCTCGGTGCCGGTGTCGCGCAGGCCATCGCGCTGGAGAAGCGCATGGCCAACGTCATGACGATCTCCCAGCAGATCAACCAGGCGACGGTCGGCTCGTTCACCGACCAGATCGTCGAGCTGTCGAAGGACCTGACGCAGTCGTCGAACCAGCTTGCCGAAGGCCTGTACGAGATCGTCTCCACGGGCTTCGACGGCGCCGACGCCATGACGATCCTTGGAGTGGCAGCGAAGGGCGCCAGCGCGGGCCTGACGACCACCGAGGCGTCCTCGCGGGCCCTGCTGGGTGTGCTAAAGGCGTACGGGCTCACTGCGGGTGACGCCGGCAACGTCATGGACATCATGTTCCAGACCGTCAACAAGGGCGTCATCTCGTTCGAGGAGCTGGCACAGAACCTTGGCGACGTGGTGCCGATGGCGGCCGCCGCGGGCGTCGAGTTCGACGACCTGTCGGCGGCGTTCGCCGCGATCACCCTCGCCGGTATCCCCGCGGCGGAGTCTGCGACCGCGCTGAACGGGATGATGACGCGGATGGTGGCGCCCACCCGCGACCTGAGTAACGCGATGCTCAAGCTCGGGTACGACTCGGCGGCGTCCGCGCTGCAGCAGGACGGCCTGTACGTGGTCGTCAACAAGCTGGCGAGGGCCACGGGCGGCTCGTCCGAGGCCATTACCAAGCTGTTCGTCGACGTGCGGGCCACCCGCGCGGTGCTGGCGCTGGCCGCCGCCGACGGCAAGAACTACGCCGACACCTACGCGGGCATCGCCAACGAGGTGGAGCGCGCCGGGGCCACCCAGCGGGCGTTCCAGATGCAGATGGACACCACGGCCGGGCAGTGGCAGATGTTCGTCAACCGCAGCAAGGCGCTGGGCATGGACCTGGGACGGGCGCTGCTGCCGGCCCTGCAGGCCGTCGGCGAAGCCGTGTCGGTGTTCGCCGGGGCCCTCGCGGACGCTCCCGGCCCGCTCAAGGAGATCGGTGCGGGACTGCTCGCGGTGACCGCCGGGGGCATGCTGGCCCTTGCTGCGGTCACCAAACTGACCACTCAGTGGCGCGAGTTCCGCATCGCGCTGGCCGCCGCGCAGGCGGGCCAGTCGGCCATGCCCGCGGTCCTGAAAGGCGCGGGCCTGGCCGTGTCGGGCCTCACGGCACTGCTCGCGATCGGCGTCATCGCGTACTCGGCGTACTCGGCGTCGAAGCAGAAGGCCAAGATGGCCACCGACGAACTGGTGGAGGCCCTGCGCGCGGAGCACGAGCAGGGCGACGAGGGTGCGGGCCTGCGGGCCCTGACCGAGTCGCTGACCAAGTCCGATGACGCGGCCAAGCTCAAGAAGGCCGGCATCGACATGGCCGACGCCCTGACCGCCATCACGACCGGCGGCCAGATGCTCGCGGACCTCAAGACCAAGCTGTGGAACGACAACTCGCTCACCCTGGTGGACCCCGCGTCCGAGATGGTCAGCACGGTGCTGACGCGTGAGGGTAAAGCGGCGATGGGCGTCCTCGACAAGCAGCACGACGTCTGGTCGAACGCGGTGAAGAAGCAGGCCGAGCTCGCCGCCAACATGGACATCGTCAACGCCAAGGTCCGCCAGGCGAGGATCAACACGTCGAAGATCTGGTCCCTGGAAATGCTGGTGCCGCCCGGCAGAGACGGCATGCCGCAGTACACCGACGAGATGAAGGCCATGGCGCAGGCCCTGGGCGGCATCGTCGACCCGGCCAAGGCGTGGGCCGCGGCGCAGGACAAGGTCGCCAAGTCCAACAAGAACGCCAAGGCGACGCTCAAGGACTACATGGACCAGCTGCAGAAGCAGCTGAAGTCGCAGCGGGACTTCCAGAAGAACCTGTCGGCGCTCGCCATGTCCGGGTACACGGGCCTGACCGACCATTTCGCCAAGCTCGGGGTGAGTTCCGCCCCGATCCTGGACGAGCTGGTCAAGCAGCTGGGCAAGGGCAAGACGAAGGTTGCCGACGAGCTGCAGGGCATCATCTCCGAGTCGTCGTCCCGGTCGTCGGAAGCGTTCCGCGCGGGCCTGGACCAACTGCCCGTGATCGCCGCCCGCTACGGCAAGAAGATCGCGCAGAAGTTCGCCGATGCCGCAGAGACCAACGATGCGGGCAAGTTCGGGCGGGTCCTGCAGGAGATGGCCGTCACCGACATGACCCGGGCGGTGAAGAAGGGCAGCGCGGCCGCCAAGGTACAGATGCAGCGCGGCATGGGCCTGCTGGCGCAGGTCGCGCAGGAAAAGGGGGCGGACGCGGCGAACGCCCTGCAGCAGGCCCTGCTGTCCGGTGACGTGAAGGGCGCCATGCAACAGCTGCAGGCGATCTGGGGTGCGGACCTGCCGATCAGCGAGGCGGACCTGCAGGGCGTCGTTGGCGCGTTCAAGAAGGCGGGCCAGCAGTCCCTCACCGAGTGGACGGGCATGCTGACGCTGATCCAGCAGGTCGCCAAGGCCAAGGGCAACGAGGCCGCAATGGCTTTGACGTCGGCGCTGCTGTCCGGCGACATGGGGGCCGTGCAGTCGCAGTTGGATGCGATCGGTGCGAGCGTGCGGCAGATCCCCGGCACCAAGACGATCTCCGTCAGTGTGAATCCGCCGTCGCCGGTGTCGGTGACGGTGATCCCGCGCGTAGCGCCCGGCTCGAACGTGCCCTGGGCGAACAAGCCGCTGACGCAGGCCGACGGCGGTCTGCTGTCGTTCTACGCCGGCGGCGGTGTGCGCCGGGAGAACCATGTGGCGCAGATCGCACCTGCGGGGTCGTGGCGGGTGTGGGCGGAGGACGAGACCGGGGGCGAGGCGTACCTGCCTTTGGCCCCGTCGAAGCGGGCCCGGTCCAAGCAGATCCTGTCCGAGGTCGCGCACCGGTTCGGTGCGAGCGTCGACTTCCATGCCGAGGGTGGCCTGTCAGGGTGGACGTACCAGCCGGCCGGTGGCTCGGAGGGCCTGTTCTCCCTGTCGTCGATCGCGTCGGACTCGATGAACAAGAAGGGCACCGCCCTGGACCTGGGGAAGTTCTCCAAGAACCTCCACAAGTCCGTTGCGGAGGCGAAGCGTTGGCGCCGCGATCTGGCGACGGTCGCCAGCCGTGCCGGGCAGGACGTCGCCGACGCCCTGGAAGCCATGGGCGCCGACGGCGTCGCCCTGACGCACAAGATGGCCACCGGCAGTTCCAAGTACGTGCGCAGCATGGCCAAGGACCTGGAGAAGCTGGCCGCGACCGCGAAGGCGTCGCTGTCGGAGTACACCAGCCAGCTCGGCGGCGCGGCCAAGCAGACGGCCACGTTCCAGCAGAACCTGGCGACGCTGGCGGCCCAGGGGTACGGGGACCTGGCTTCGCGGCTCGCGGCGCAGGGCGACCAGGCCGCGCAGGACCTGGCCGCGCAGGCCGTCAAGAGCAAGAAGGGCGCATCGAAGGCCAACACGGCGTCAAAGTCTGCGTCGGCGACGCTGTCCGATCAGGACCTGGCGGACCTGCTGTCGATCATCTCGGCGGTCAAGTCGAGCAAGACCGGTATCCACCAGGTTGCCGATGCCACCGAGCTCGGCGAGGACCGCATCATCGAGGTCGCCAACGCGGGCCTGTCCCGGCTGAAGAAGGCCCTCGGGAAGCGGTCCACGAAGTTCGTCGCCGACCTGGGGCGGGCCAACAAGGGCCTGTCGTACGCGCAGGGCGGCGTCCTGACGCCGGGCCTGTACGCGACCAGCAACGGCCTGGTGCGGTTCGCGGAGCCCTCCACCGGCGGTGAGGCGTACATCCCGCTCGGGCAGTCCAAACGGCCGTCCGCGACGGCGGTCCTCGAGGACGTCGCCCAGCGGTTCGGCTACACCCTCACCGCGCACGGGGTGACGGGCCCGATGCGTGTGGACGCCCGGCCGGCCGGTGGCGTGCAGGTCGTCGTCGTGAAGGAGAACGGCGGGCCTCTGATCGGCCAAATGCCCGTGACCGTCACGGCCGGCGGTGGCGGCCGCGGGGCTGCGCAGGAGATCGGCGCGGAGGTGATGCGGCGCCTTCGTGCCGCGCAGCGAGGAGGCAAGCTCTGATGGCAACCCTTGGGGACTACCAGTTCGACGTCGGCCAGGGCCTGGTGATCGGCCGCAGCACGCTGGTGCCGGTCGGCGAGGTCAGCGGTCTGGGCGCGCCGGAACTGCGTACGGCCGACGTGGACAACCCGACCGATGACGGCGGCTTTCCGGGCGTCGACCTGTTCGGGACGCGCACCGTGTCAATCGAGGCCGGTATCCGCACTCCCGACGATCCGGGGGCCGCGCTCGATCTGCTGGCCCGCCTGCAGCAGGTCACCGGCACGGATGCCACCCGCCGCACAGCGGGGGCGCTGGCGGTGCTGCGCGCCAAGCTGCCCGGCCGGGACACCAAGCGCCTGTATGGCAGGTGGCGGCGGGTGGAGACCGCGACGGTGGCGCAGGCCGTCCACGGCTGGATTCCGTTCATGCTGGACTTCGCCGCAACCGACCCGCGCTGGCACGCGGACGACTCGCAGTCGCTGACGCTGCCGCTGGACATCTCCAACGACGAGCAGGGCTTCACCGCGCCGGTCGAAGCCCCGATCACCACAGGGGTGTCGAACCCGGACGAGCGCCCCGGGTGGGTCCTGAACTCCGGTGACCTGGCGGCGTGGCCGACGGTCCGCATCGACGGGCCGGTCACCAACCCGAAGGTGTGGGTGGTGGAGACCGGCCGCTACCTGCAGCTGCAGATCAGCCTCGCGGCCGGGGAGCGCATCAACATCGACACCCGGCCCGGCACCCGATGGGTGCTGCGCAACGGGTCCGGCAACGCGGCCCCGGCCCTGACGGCGGGCAGCCGCATGGACCTGTTCCAGATCCCGCCCGGCAAGAGCGAGATCCGCTGGACCGCCACCGACTACACGAACACCTGCCGCCTGACCCTGTCGTGGCGCGACGCCTACACCGCCCTGTGAGGACACCCCAATGACGCTGATCCAGCCCCCGATGATGGTCAACGGCGGCATCCACCCCGCCCGCACCATGCGCATGATGATCCGCGACCTGTCCCGCGGGGCGCAGGGCGTGACCGAGTACAACGACCTGAAGGTCACCCCGCTGACGACGCCCGGCGCGGGCGTTCAGATTGCCGACGGCTCCGGTGTGGTCCGGGGAGCCGCCTGGGGCCAGGGCTCCTACACCCAGTACAACGTCGGCTCGGCGACGGTGAACATCGCCCCGACCGGGGCGACGGGGCGCACCGACATGGTGGTGCTGCGCGTCCTGGACCCCGAGTACGAAGGCTCCCGCGATCCGGCCAAGGACGACATCGGTTACTTCTACGTCGTCTCCAACGTGTCCTCGACCGCGACGCAGCCGCCGGCGGGGATGACCGCGATCCCGCTCGCACGGATCACGATGGGGCCGAACACCGCCACGATCACCAGCGCGATGATCACCGACCTGCGGGGCATCGCCAACCCGCGCCGGGACCGGCAGATCTACACCGCGTCCCCGACCGGTGATCAGAACTGGGGCGGCAACCCCAAGGGCACGCTCGTGTCGTGGCCGACTGCGGCCCGCTGGAACATAGCCGTGCCCGTGTGGGCGGTGCGGGCCCGCATCGTCTTCACCGTTGCCGCGGTGCAGGTCCTGACCGGCAGCGTGTACGGGCAGGCCGCGTTCAAGCTCGGCACCGTCCAGGGCCAGAGCATCAGCTTCGACACGGGCGCGTTCACCAGCGGCGACCGGTCCCAGCGCGTGAACCTGATCTCCGCCGACACCGTCAGCGTGCCCGCGTCGCTGCGCGGCACCACGCAGCTGCTGCAGGCCATGGTCGCCATGAACATCTCGGCCGCCGGAACGCTGCAGGCGGACGTGGCCACGACCGCCATTGCGGACGTGGAGTTCGAGGAGGGCGTGTTCTAACGGTGCGCTCCTACCGCTATTTGACGTGCAGTGCCCTGACGGGGCAGGTCCTGGCATGGGACCTGCCGCTGTCGGATGTCGCCTACGGCCCGGAGCTGAACGGGCCGGGCAGCCTGTCGGCGACGCTGGAACCGCACCTGGCGCATGTGCTGGACAGCATGGTCGACCCCGGCAACACGCTGATCTTCGCCGAGCGGGACTCCAAGCTCATGTGGGGAGGCCTGATCTGGCGGGCCGAACCGGAGGGCGGCCGGTACCCGATCGAGGCTGCCGGGTTCACGTCGTACCTGGCTCGCCGCCACGACGTCCACGGCAACCTCAACGCGCGCGGCCCGTACACGTACGGCGACCCGTGCAAGCTGATGCGGGACGTGTGGGCGTACTGCCAGGAGCAGCCTGACGGGAACCTGCAGGTCCTCGTCGACGGCACCACATCCAAGGCGAAGATCGGCACCCCTGAGGAGCCGTACGCCTCCGGCTGGTGGGAGACCCGCACCCTGGCGGACCTGATCGTCGACGCGGTGGGTACCGACGGCGGCCCGGAGTGGACCGAGCAGGTCGACTGGGTGGGCGACGTGCCGCAGCGCAGGTTTCGGATCGGCTGGCCGCGCCTTGGCACCCGCCGCACCGACGTGTCGTTCACCACCGGGGTGAACATCGCCGCCTCCGAGCCGGTCATCTACGACGGCGACACGTACGCGCAGGTCGTCGTCGCCCTCGGCTCCGGTGAGGGCCGGGCGCGGCTGCGCACGATCGACGCGGTCCGTGACGGGCGCCTGCGCCTGGAGGAAGTCCTGGACCTGCCCGCGGTGAAGGGCAAGGACCAGCTCGCGGCGAAGGCCCGCACCGAGCGGATCGCCCGCCAGATACGCGGCGACATTCAGCAGATCGACATCATCGACCACCCCGCCGCCCGCTTCGGCTCCTTCGCCGTCGGCGACGACGTGTGGGTGCAGGTCCACGACCAGTGGACCGACTACGACGGCTGGGCGCGAGTGACCGGATGGACACTCACGCCGGCGCAGGGGGACCAGCAGGAACGGATGACGGTGCGCCTGGCGCGCGCCGACTCCTTCACTTACGGAGGCTGACCCTTGGCTGACACCCTCGCTGTTCTGGCGGGCAGGATCGCCACACTGGAACGGCTGGTGCGGGACCTGTCCCGTACGAGCCGCCTGGCGAACTCCTCGATCGAGAACGGCGCCATCGCCGTCTACGACGACGGCGGGACGATACGCGGCAGCATCGGCCTGCAGCAGGACGGCACATTGGCGGTCGCGGCCGTCAACGGGCCCCCGCCGCCCGCGCCGGGCGCACCCACGATCACCTCGGTCCTCGGCGGTGTCGCCGTGGTCTGGGACGGCTCCTTCGACGGCGGCGCCCAGGCCCCGGCCGACTTCGCGTACGTGGAGGTGCACTTCTCCACCGCCCCGGACTTCCCCGACGACGGCTCCCTGTTCTCCGCGTTCTACTCGACGCAGGGCGGCACGATGACCGTGCCGGCGGGAACCCCGGTGTGGGTGCGCCTGGTGTGCGTCTCGACATCCGGCGTCGTCTCCGACCCGTCACCGGTTGCGGGACCAGCCGGGCCGGCGCCGGTCGTCGCGCAGGCCGTCCTGGACGGCATCATCAACGAGCTCGCGCTCGCCGACGACGCCGTCACCCAAGCGAAGATCGCAGCGGGAGCGGTCGGCAGGACCGAGATAGCCGACGACTCGATCACCACACCGAAGCTCGTCGCCGGATCGATCAACGGCGACCGGATGGCGGTGGGGACCATGGCCGCTAACATCTTGGTCGCCGCGAGTATCACCGCCGCTCAGGTCAAGGCCCTGAGCCTGACCGGCGACCGGATGGCGGTGAACACCCTCACCGCCGACAAGTTCGTGACGGGCACGATCACGGCCGCGTCCGGGGTGATCTCCTCCATCGACGCCTCCAAGATCACGGTCGGGAAGCTCTCCGCGTCGCAGATCGACGCGACCAACCTGGTGATCTCCGCCGCGAACGTCAACGGCACGGTCGCCTCCGCCTCCACGGCCACCACCGCGGGCAGCGCGACGACCGTCACCGGGTCCATCGGCGCCGGGGTCACGGTGCCACCCACGCAGATCGGCACCGGCCAGATCCCACAGACCACCACGATCAACGGCGGCTCGATCCTGACCGGCACCCTGGACGCCGCTGGCATCAAGGCCGGGACGATCGCCGTGGACCGCCTGTCGGTCGGGCTGCAGGGCCAAGTCGGGCAGAAGTTCTACGACTTCGGCGACGCCGCCTCCAAGTGGAGCAAAACCGGCGCCGGTTCCATGACCACCGTCGCCGTCACCGATGCCCTGTCCGGCGGCAGTGTGATGCGGTGCGTGGGCTCCATCGCGTCCGGTTACCGTCCCGACGTCAAGATCCCGTTCGATCCAGGCGTCACCTACCGGGTGAGCGCCAGGGTCCGGCAGACCGTCGCCAACAGCACGCCCGGCACCAACCAGAAGTTCTACGCGGGTGTGGCGGGCCTCGCGGCCGACGGGGTGACCTGGGTGAACCTCACGGGCGCGAACTCGGCCTCCAGCCACTTCTATGTTGCGGCCAACGCCCAGGACCTGACAGCCGGCGCCGGGTTTGTGACGTACACCGGCTACATCAAGGGCACTTCCGCCGCTCCCGTCGGCGGCGTCAAACCGAATGCGAACGCACCCGGTCAGCTGCACGCCAATGTCCGGTTCATCACCCCCTTCGTGTACGTGAACTACAACGGGGGCAGCGGCACCGCCGAGATCGACATGGTCGCGATCGAGGTCGTGGAGATGGGGGCGCTCACGGCGAGCAACATCGTCGCGGGGGCGATCAACGGGCAGACGATCACCGGGGCAACGCTGCAGACCGCCGCCACCGGGCAGCGTGTCGTCATCACCCCGTCCGGCACCCCCGGCACCAACTCCGTCCGGTTCTACTCCGGCACGGCCGCGGAGACAGAGCCTGGCGAGGTTCTGGCCACGGTCGACAGCAACTCGGGACACGAGCGACCCCGCCTGAATCTGTGGTCCCCCACCGTGGAAACCGGCACCAGTGCCGAACTTGCCCTGATCGCCGGCGGCGGCACGCAGAACGACCAGGGCGAGTTCCGGCTCAGCACTGGCGACGGCTCCGGTTCCACCACATCCCTCTACGCCTACGCGGCCGATGGGGGATCAAATCTCGGCCAGCTCAGCGTGACCATCGAGCAGCCGGGCATCACTCCGAACGGGCTCGGAGACCTGACCATCACGGCCGACACGTTCGATTGGACGGACGCCCGAAACAAGGGGTTCACCTACTCGTCGACCGCCGGTTCGCGCACGGGCCTATCCGTCGTCGGCGATACGACCACGTCCGGGAGTCTCACCGCCGGGAACATGGTCTTCGGGTCCGTGACTATCACCCCGAGCGCGGCCAACACCCCGACGAGCGCCACAGTGAGCGGCCTGCACGTGGCCGGGACGACCTTTCGCGCGTACGTCACCGCGAACTCCACCGTGCCGGGAACCAGCGTGACCGGTGTGGGTGCGACCAGCGTCAGCGGCACTGGTCTGACGGTGTGGCTCACCCGTGCGAACACGACCGGCACGACGGTCTACTGGATGGTGGTGGGATCATGAGCGATCTCGTTTTCGAGCCGGGCAAGTTCTACGACGCGGTGGCCCAGTGCATCACCGAGACGTGCGAGAACTACGGCGAGCCCCCGTTCGACGTACCCGAGTTGTACTCCAACGCCGGGATGCCCAGCATTCAGTGCGGCCTGTGCCAGCAGAGGATGGAGATCGTGTCGGCGATCCTCATCGACCCGCAGCCCGAGATGGCCTGACCCCGCTGTGGTGTCGCCCCGTGCCCGTAAGATCGGATGCGGCGCGGGGCACGCCAATCAAGGGAGTGCGCGGTGACGCAGCCGCCGAACGCCGATCCCACTTTGTGGGAGCTGCACCGCACGCTCCAGCAGCTTCGCGAAGACCAGAGCGACGGCATCAAGCAGCTTCGCGACGACCTGCGCGGCGATCTCGCCGCGATGAGCCAGCGGTTCGAGCAGATGGTCACCAAGGACGTCTACCAGGCCGACCAGCGTCTGGTGAACCAGCGGATCCAGGCGGTTGAGGATGCGCAGGAGGCCGCGGTCCGGCAGCGCGAGAGCGACCAGCAGCAGGCCGCCAACACCCGTAAGTGGCTGGTGGCGGTGTTCGTCGCCCCGTTACTGCTGGGCCTGGTGCAGCTGTGGTTCACCAGCAGGATCGGTGCAGGCCCGTAGCGGGGTCTGCGCCTTCGGTAGTACCCATTCGTCCGGCGCGGGGGAGAGACGGCACCGGACGTGCCCCTTGATCACGGCACCCTTGTCCACCGCTACGCGCGCCACACCAGGCTCGGCCGCCACCAGGTCCTCGACGCCCGTTCGTTGGCGTGGGTCCACACGCATACCGGCGGCACGCTCAAGCCGGCCGCGCACACCCCGCGCATCCCGGTCCTGGACCAGGAGGACCTGTTCGCGCAGGGCATCCGCGTTTCCGGTGTCGTCGCCGGCGGCGAGGACGTCGATGCGCTCGGCTCGTGCACCGGAAACGCCGGTGCCGCTGCGGTGTCGGTGCTGCTGACCGACGCCGAGGCGAAGACCGCCGGGCTGGACGTGTCCAGCGCCAAGCGGGCCGAGGAGTGGGCGATCGGCCTGTACGCGCAGGCCAGCGCACTCGACAACGCCGACGGCGTCTTCCCGCCGGACGACTCCGGTTCGTCGGGCCTGGGCATCGCCAAGGCTCTCAAGCGGCGCGGCCTGGTGGGCCACTACCAACACGCCACCACCGCCGCCGCTCTCGCTTCTCTCCTGCAGACCGGCCCGGTTCTCCTCGGAGTGCCTTGGTTTAAGGCGTGGTTCGAGCCCGACCGGCACGGCTTCGTCGACCACGGCGACTGGGCGGCCTCTCCGGTCGCCGGCGGCCACGAGATCTGCGTGATCGCCCTGGAGCAGGTCGTGCAGGACCACGCGGGCCACATCGAGGCGGAGTCCACCGTCATCCGCTTCCGCAACTCCTGGTCTTCGTCGTGGGGCGACCACGGGGACGGCCTGATGACCCTCGCCACCTACCAGCAGCTGCGCCGCTACATCGACGCCCTCCAGCTGCGCGCCTGACCATCGAAGGAAGCCCTCATGCACCTCGTCACCCGCGCCCAGTGGGGCGCCAAGCCATCCAAGTACGACCTCGTCTACATCGCCTCCACCCGAGGCGTGAAGGTCCACTACGAGGGCGCCCCGGTCCCGGCCAGCCTGGCTGACCACCACGATCAGTGCGCCGTCCGGATGCGAGCCATCCAGGCCAGCCACCTCGCCAACAAAACCGAGGGCTACTCCGACATCGCCTACAACTTCGTCGTCTGCCCTCACGGGTACATCTACGAAGGCCGTGGTCTGCACAAGAGAACCGCCGCGAACGGCAACCAGTCGCTGAACATCGCGCACTACTCGGTGTGCGGCATGGTCGGCGACTCCGGTCTCACTCAGCCCACCGATGCACAGCTCGGCGGCATCCGCGACGCCATTGAGCACCTGCAGTCCCAGGGCGGCGCCGGTACGGAGATCAAGGGGCACAGGGACGGCTACGCCACCGCCTGCCCGGGGGGGCCGCTGTACGCGTGGGTGCAGCGGGGCGCTCCCCGCCCGCAGGACAGCACCCCAACCCCTGCCCCGAAGCCGCCCGCGCCGAAGCCGTATGCGCCGCCGCCGTTCCCCGTGGGCCTCGCGCCAGGCAAGTCCCGCCCGTCGGCGAAGGAGCTGCAGAAGGCGCTGCGCAAGGCCAAGTTCCTGACCATCAGCGACCGGGACCTGTCCGACACGTACGGGCCGCGCACGCAGGCCGGTGTGGGCAAGTTCTTCGCCGCGCACCCGCAGTTCCGGGAGAAGGGCAAGCCGCACGACGTGGCGATCGGGCCGCGCGGCTGGGCCTACCTGTTCACCCTCGCCTACGGCCGGAAGTGAGGGACGGATGGACGCCGAAGAGATCATCCGCCGGTTCACGTTCCACCCGGCCGACACCGCCGCGCGCCGCCAGGCGCACGAGGACGTCCGCACGGTGTGCCTGGACCTCGCGCTCACGCTGAACGCCGAGCTGCCGGCCGGGGCGGAGAAGCAGGCCGCCCTGTTCCGGCTCGAAGAGGTCATGTTCTGGGCGAACGCTGCGATCGCCCGCCAACCCAAGGAGTGAGAATGCTCTACAACTACCTTCTGTCGCTGGTGCGGACCCTCGCGCCGATCCTCGCCGGATGGCTGATAACCCAGGCCCTGCGCCTCGGCGTGCACCTGGACGGCACCGTGCTGGTGTCGCTGGAGACGTCGGCGTTCGCGGGCGCCTACTACCTGGTGTTCCGCTGGGCCGAGCTGCACCTCAGCCCGCGCTTCGGCTGGCTGCTGGGGTACGCGCAGCCGCCGCAGTACAAGGACCCGGAGCCGCAGCCGACACCGCTCGGCTGACCCAGGTCGGCAAAGACCAAGGCCCCCACCGTGCGGTGGGGGCCTCGACCTCTTGGAGCAGTCAGCCTAGCAGCTGGTGAGCTCGCCCACTTGGCCCGCACTGGTTAGAATCTAAGGGCAATCATGGAACGCGATGAGGGGGTCGGCGATGTCGAAGAAGCCTTTCCTGGCCGGTAGGCAGGAGTTCGGCGCCCTGTACGGGGTGAAGCCGACGCAGGTGACGCAGTGGTTGACGCGGGGGGCGCTGAACTACGACCGTGCGGTGATCGTGTCGGGCTCGCCGTATTGGCTGCTGTCGTTCGTGCGGGGCTTCGGGCAGACGACGCCGCGGCCCAAGGAGCTGGACCAGGCGGTGCTGCAGCGTGTCGTTGCCGCGCAGGAGCCCGGGGTGTGGGCGCAGAGCGTGGAGGAGATCCCGCCGCTGCTGGGCCTGCAGGAGGTGACGCAGCTGTTCGGCGTGGCCAGCCAGCAGAGCATGGCGGCGATGGTGCGGAAGGGGCCGTTTACGGTGCCGGCGGACTACCAGCTGTCGGGGTCGAAGCTGTGGTTGCTGGACACCCTGATCGAGGCGGCGCCGGAGATGCAGGCGAAGTCCCGCGTCCTGCCGTGGGCGATCAATACGCAGGTTGCGGCGGCGCTGCGGCAGAAGCGGTACACCGGCCCCGGTTCCGTGATCGTGCCACGCGGCCTCGCCGCCGCGAAGGCCGCCTGACCTGCGGAAACCGCTGGCCACACCCCCAAAATGGAGATAGAATAAGGGCAGTGCCGCAGAGGGCGGCGCTGCCCTTTCTCTTGGGAGGAATGCATGCACGCCACCACGGGTGTGGCCCGTTCGCCGACCCGCCGGTGCGGGCCCGGGGATGTCTCGCTGGTTGATCATGCGACCCGCATCCGTAAAGATGTGCCACACCATTCGAGCGTGAGCGCACTTTCGGGGGTCTTGTGCCCTTCCAGCAACAACTGCCCTGCCTGGACGACATCCAGCCCGTCCAGCAGCCCGCCATCCACCCCGGCCAGTCCATCCAGCAGCGGCTCGAGGCGTTTCACGACCTCAACCCGTGGGTGCTGCGGCACCTGGAGGCACTGACCACCGACTGCGTCGCCAAGGGCTTCAAACGCGTCGGCATCGGGACGCTCTTCGAGCTCCTGCGCTGGCGCTACGGCGAAGCCACCCAAGGCGATGTCTTCCGGCTCAACAACAACTTCCGCAGCCGGTACGTGCGGCTCCTCATCGAACGGAACGCCCAGTGGGCGCCGCTGTTCGAGACCCGGGCCCTGCGCGCCGCATGAGACCAACGACCTCTTGGAGCAGTCCCGATGGCCATCAAGCTCAAAACCCGCAAACCCACGGGCATCGTCCCGTGGCCCCTGATCCTCCTCGAAGGAGAAGAGGGCGCCGGAAAGGCGCAGCCGCTTGACTCTCTCGTCGCCACCCCAACCGGGTGGAGCCGCATGGGAGACCTCACCGAAGGCAGCGCCGTCATCGGCCTCGACGGCCGAGCCACCACCGTCACCGGAGTCTTCGACCGTGGCGAGCTGCCGATCTACCGCGTCACCGCCTCGGACGGGGCCACGGTCGAGGCCGCCGGGGACCACCTGTGGCGGGTGTGGACGACGCAGGACCGGCACCGCCGGCGCAAGAACGGCGAGCACCGCAACCACGAAGGCCGAGTCCTGACCACCGACGCAATCGCGGAACTGATCAAGGCTGGCCGGGTCATACACCTGCCGGTGGTGCAGCCCGTGCAGTACGAGGGGTCCGGCACCCCGCTCCCGTTGGACCCTTACCTGCTTGGACTGCTCATCGGCGACGGCGGCATGACGCAAGCCGTCAGCTTCTTCAGCGCCGACCCGGAACTCCACGCGGCTGTCCAGGCCGCCCTGCCCGAGGGCGACATCCTGCGTCCGGCCGCAGACGACCCGCGAAACGCCTACCTGCGGGGCGGAGCGACGCTTGCCACGCTCCGTGCACTCGGTCTCCAGGGGCACCGCAGCGAGGACAAGTTCATCCCTGAGCCTTACAAGCGGGCGAGCGCCGAGGACCGGATCGCACTGCTCCGTGGCCTGATGGACACCGACGGCGGGATGGAGAAGACGGGGGCGCTCTTTTACACGAGCTCTTGGCAACTCGCTGCGGATGTCAGGGAGTTGGTGGAGTCTCTGGGCGGCACCGCTTCCACCTCGTCCAAGACGCCGAAGTACCGCACGGCGCAGGGAGGGGTGCGCGAGGGCCTGCTGGCGTTCCGGTTGCGGGTGCGCCTGCCCGAAGGAGTCTGTCCGTTCGCCCTCCCACGCAAGGCAGAGCGTTGGCTGCGCGGGCGCCCGAAGCAGATGGCAATGAAGCCGTGGAGGATCATCAAGGAGATCACGTACGTCGGCGTGAAGCCCGCCCGGTGCATCAGGGTCGCCGCCGAGGACCACCTGTACGTCACCGAGCACTTCATCGTCACGCACAACACCTACTCCGCCGCCGAGTTCTCCGCCTCCACGCGCATCGGCCAGATGTACTGGATCGACCTCGCCGAAGGCAGCGCCGACGAGTACGCGGCGATCCCCGGCGCCCGCTACCTGATCATCGAGCACGACGGCACCTACCGGGACATCCTGGAGCAGATCCGGGCCGTGTTCCTCGAGGCCCGCCGGGCCGCGGCCGCCGGCGAACCGCCGGTGGTGCTGGCCGTCGACTCGGGCACCGCGCTGTGGCGGATGCTCAAGACCTGGACCAACGAGCGGGCCCGGCGCAGCAAGAACAACGCGCAACTCCTGGAGGAGAACCCGGACGCCGCCATCGACGTCGGCATGAACCTGTGGAACGACGCCACCGACCGTTGGCTGGAAGTCATCCACCTGCTGCAGACCTTCCCGGGCATCGCCATCATCACCGCCCGGGGCAAGCAGATCTCCGCCATCGACGACAACGGCAGGCCGGTCAAGGACCGCGGCCGCGTCCTGAGGGAGTGGAAGGTCCAGGCCCAGAAGGACCTGGCGTTCGACTGCTCGGTGTGGGTGCGCATGCGCCGAGGCAAAAACCCGCAGGTCATCAAGGCCCGCTCGCTGCAGCTGCGCGTCGAGGACGGCAAGCCGCTCAACCTGGAGGCCTTCACCGTCGAGGACCTGGTGTTCAACCGGCTCGGCTGCTCGATGGACTCCCAGCCGCGCCAGATGCCCGCCCTGGTCGGCGACCGCGTGCAGGCGTGGCTGGAGGACAACGACGTCGACGAGCTGAAGGACGTCGAGAAGCTGCGCCAGCTGTGGTGGGACGCCGCCGAGCCCGACACCGGCCTGGCCCGCGCCGAGGTCGTCTCCATCCGTGGGGCGATCGAGCGGAAGGTCGCCGTCCTCGAGAACCCGCCCACCGAGATGGGCCAGGGCCCGCTCAGCGACGCCGACAAGCTGCGGGCCGCCGCGGAGCGCAAGGCCGCCGAGGAGCCCGACGTCGACCCCGACGACGTGACCGTGCCGGAGCCGACACGCCGGCCCGCCCGCAAGCGCACCACCGCCAAGAAGACCACGGCCGCCAAGGTCCCCGCCCGGCGTTGAGCCGCCCTACTTCCAGGAGTACCTGATGACCGCACAACCTGTGGAAAGCGCCGTGTCCCTGTGGACAGCCGCTCACGACGTCGACGCCAGACGGCCGCGATCCCTGCAGCGCCAGCTCGGCGCGTCCGACACCGTGTGTGAGCGCCGCGCCGCCTACGTCCTGTTCGGGACCACCCCGACCGACCAGTCCGAGAAGCGTGCCGCGATCTTGGGAACCTACATTCACGAGGGCCTGCTGGGTGCCGCCCGCACCGAGTACGG
Source organism: Streptomyces sp. NBC_00873 (assembly GCF_045207415.1). Classification (NCBI taxonomy): domain Bacteria; kingdom Bacillati; phylum Actinomycetota; class Actinomycetes; order Kitasatosporales; family Streptomycetaceae; genus Streptomyces; species Streptomyces sp. NBC_00873. The sequence continues at coordinate 5,378,993 of NZ_CP108803.1, read as the reverse complement.
CTGGCTGGTGGAGAGGGCCGTGGCCGACGAGACGATCCGGGGCCACATCGACGCCGTGCAGCTCGACCAGGACACTGCTGCCCGCGTCCCGGCCCGGCACCGGCCCAAGGTGACCGCCGAGCACGGGGTGACCGTGGAGGACGTCAAGACGAAGTCCACGTACCTGTGGGAGAAGGTGCGCCGCTACGGGCCCTCGGCGGCCGAGCTGCGCCAGGTGTACCTGTACGCGGACCTGCTGCGCACGACCGGGTTCGAGGACGTGCGCGGCCAGCGGTACCTGGCCAAGCTCGGCCCGCTGGAGGTTGCCCGGATCCGCTTCCGCTTCGTCAACCGCGACAACGGCGAAGAGCTCATCGAGGAGTTCGACTTCGACCCGAACGAGGCCACCCGCGCCCGCTGGTGGGTCCAGCGCGTGCGGGAGCTGAACTCGCCCGAGGAGGGGCGCCGCGACTTCGACGGGCCGGGCCTGGACGCGATCTGCGACCACTGCCCGTTCATGACGGCCTGCTGGGGCCTGCCCCAGAGCCCCGGCGCGGCGGTGCAGAGCGTGCTCATCCACGACGACGCCGACCGGACCCAGGCCCTGGAGGAGTACGTGCAAGGCCACGCGTTGGCGCTCCAGGGCAACCGCATGAAGGCCCTGGCGCGCAAGAAGGTCGACCTCTCGCCGGCGGGCGTGTACGGCGCGAACGAGCTGGTTTGGCTCGGTGGGAACGAAGTCTGGACCGGCGACTTGCAGGCCATGGTCGACCTGCATGAGTCGGCGGGCCTGACGGTGCCGATGGTGCCCGACGAGAAGCGGATGGTCGCCAACTTGAAGGAGGCGGGCCTCGCGGTCCCGGAGAAGAAGACCGCGCAGAAGACGCCCAAGACCATCAACGTGCGGGCCTACAAGGCCTGATCGGACCGCCGCCGCCCGCCCGCGACCCGGGCGGGCGGCAGCGTGCCGTCAGAAGGGGAAGTTCCGTTGTCCATTCACCTGATGCTCGTCGCCGCATACCTGCCCGCCGACGTGGTCACCCAGGGCCAGAAGCTGGCCCTGATGAAGATTTGCGACTCGGCCGACGACGAGACCCGCCTGTCCAAGCCGGGTATGAAGCGTGTTCGCGCGTGGGTCGGTTGCGGGGAGAAGCGGTGCACGACCATCGTCACCGAGCTGGTCGCCAAGGGCCTGATCGAGCGCGTGGAGGTCGGCATGCTCGGGCGCCGGGCGGTGTACCGGGTCTTCCCGCTGGGAGTGCCCCCGATCCCGTCCAACGACGACCTGGACGCCCGGTTCCAGGCCGCCGACGCCGCGCCGAAGAACCCGAACAAAGCCCGCTCGGGCATCACTCGCGCGGCACCGTCCAAGCCCGCGATGACGCACGAGGACATCGATGCGAGGACGCGCGAGGACCTCGACGTGCAGGAGCTGGCCGCCGGCGAAGGCGTGAGGCGAGAGCCAGGGTTCCACGGGTGGAACCCTGATGATGACGAGGCCAGGGTTCCACCGGTGGAACCCCAAGGGTTCCACGGGGGGAACCCCAAGGGTTCCACCGGTGGAACCCCTTCTTTTCCTTCTTCTACTGGTGTTCTTCCTTTCCCCCCTACCCCCGCGGCTGACGCCGCAGGGGAGCCGCGCGGCTGCCCCAAGCACTCGACTCCGGCTGCCAGTTGTCGTGGCTGCAAAACCAATCCGCGCGCCGAGCGCGCGGCACGGGAGCGGGAGCGGGCGGAGACGGAGCGGCAGTCGCAGCGGGAGTTCATGGAGAACTGGCACGCGGACCAAGCCCAGGCGCGGCAGGTGGCCCGCGACCGCCCGCAGGACGTGGAGGCGGCCCGGCAGCTGGCCCGCCAGGCGGCACGAGCAGGGCGGGAAGGGCTCGGTGACGCCCGCTCACCCGAAAAATAAAACTGGACCCCCAACCCGAGTGACGCTAGAATAAAGGCAGCGGTGAGAGGGAAAGCCCCGCCCATCAACCCGAAAGAGAGACGCCATGAACCACCTGATCGACATCAACGACGACGACGCCGCTGACGCCGAGCGCGCCGCCTGTGAGCTGGCCGAGATCGACGCCCACGACGCCGAGCTCGCCGCCGAGGATGCCGCCCAGCCCAAGGCCGTCCACCGCTTCGGTGACACCTGGGAGGCGTACGACGCCACCCAGTGCCGCGACGACATCGCCGACGGCGACGTGCTGGTCATCGAGTCGGAACAGGTCGTCGGCTTCCTCGTCGAGGCCTGGCCCGTCGCCATCACCGAGGCGCACGGCGAGTTCCACCGCCTGACCGCGTCCGTCCAGGAGTTCAAGGACGGCCGCTATGTCGCGAGCGCCGAGCGCGCCGCCGAGCTCGCCGGTGAACTCGGCTTCCCCATGCGGCAGTCCGTTCAGACCGCCTGACCCCCCGGCCCGGGCGGCGGACAGCATCCGCCGTCCGGGCCGGAATGTGCCACACCACTCGACCGAACGAATTCACCTCTTGGAGCACCGCATGAGCTACCTGCCCACCCTGCGCCGCGAACACCCGGACCGCATGGTCCTGGACGCCTCCGCACAGGCCGCGACCGTCCTGATCGGCCTCGTCAACGCCTGGTTCGCCAACCCCGAGGCCATCGACGCCTTGCTTGTTGAGGTCGCCAGACTCGACGAGTGCGTCCGCGAAGGAATCCAGCTGGGCGTCCTCGGCAGCGCCGAGCACGCCCGCGACCAGCTCGTCGACCGGCTCGTCACCGAGGCCGGCGGCGCCGAGTTCCACCTGAGCCCCAAGCGCGACCGGTACGCCGCCCATCAGGCCCGGCGGATCGCCAAGGAGGCCCGCCGCATGGCGGCCGCCCTCGACGGCCACGCCAACGCGATCGACGTCGAAGTCGAGGCCGCCGAGCGTGAGCGCAGCGCCCGCCAGGAGGCCGAACTGATGCGCCTGCGGGCCCAGCTCGCCAACCCGGGCCACCAGCCCGCCCTGCCCCCTGCGCTGGCCCTCCAGCACCCCGCCGACCGCTGACCCGCCCCCGGTCCGGGCGGCGGGCAACTCCGCCACCCGGTTCACAGATGTGCCACAACTCTGTACTGTGTCGACCGCTCACCTCTTGGAGATCAAGATGAACCTCGCTCCCATGCCTGACCACGGCCGCGTGAACCGCCCGGAGTGGCAAGCCCTTTGGCTGCAGTACGAAGCTGTCACCACGCCGCTGCGCGCGGCCGGACTGGTCTGCGACATCGAGACCTGCGGCGGCGAGACCGTCATCTACGTCAACCTCCCCGACGGCACGCACCTGGTCATCGCCGACGACCACTCGCTGCCCGACCGTCTCGCTGACGTCACCGGCTGGCGGATCGTGCGCAGCCACGAGGACAACCCGAACTTCGACGGCCTGCTCTACGACTCCACCGCCGAAGGCGAACACGCACAGCTGGCCGCAGAGGTCCGCTCGATGCTCGCCGCGATCGCGCTCTACCTGCGCGACCTGCGCGACGCGGACACCGTGGCCGCCGGCCAGGCCCTCGGCGAATCCCTGCTGGAGCCCCGCCAGTGCTGGTGCGTCATCAACCACCCCGTCACCGAGCAGCAGCGCGCCGAGCTGAACGAGGCCATCACCTACGCCCGCCGGATCGGTGACGCCGCGGCGCTGCCGCTGCTCCTTGCCCGCCTCACCGGCCCCTGCCCCGCCCGCGCCTGACCTGCGCCACGACCTATCCCGCCCCGCCCCCGTCAGGGGGCGGGGCGGCGACCTCTTGGAGACACCTGTGCTGACCACTCTTCCCACCGACATCGAGTTGACGTTCAACGACCTGCTCGCAGGAGCAGGCGGCTCCTCCTCTGGCCTGGTGGAGGCCGGATGGCAGGGCAAGCTCGCCATGAACCACTGGCAGACCGCGATGGACTCGCACGCCGCGAACCACCCCAACATCGAGCACCTGACCGCCGACGTCAGCGGCTACCCCATGCGGTTCCTGCCCCGCGCGCTGCTGCTGTGGGCGTCGATCATCTGCACCGAGGTGTCCCCGGCCGGCGGCCGCGTTCACCAGACCAATCAGCTCGACCTGTTCGAGGTCCTGGACCAGCTCGGTGACGACGACGATGCCGAGTCGTGGCAGGCCCTGACGCCGGACGCGTTCGAGCGGACCCGGGCCACCGCCTGGTGCGTGGTGCGGGCCTGCGAGGCGAAGCGGTTCCCGTATGTCGTCATCGAGAACGTCGTCGAATTCTGGCTGTGCTGGGTCCTGAGGAAGACCTGGGTCAAGGCCATGACGGAGCTCCGCTACGAGCCCCCGCAGATCCTGTGCGCCACCTCCGCCCACGTCGGCGACGACGACAACGTGCGCGCCCCGCAGTGGCGGGACCGCATCTACATCCTCTTCCGCCTCAAGGGCATGCCCAAGCCGGACCTGGAGCCCCGCCCGCTGGCGTTCTGCTTCGAGTGCGGCAAGGACATCCGCGCGAAGAAGGCGTGGTTCGCCCCCAGGGTCCGAGTCGGCAAGTACCTGCGCGACTACAACTACCGCTGCCCCAGCAGCCGCTGCCGCAACGCCGTCGTCGAGCCGTACGTGCGCCCGGCCGCCTCCGTCATCAACTGGGACGACCTCGGCCAGCGCATCGGGGACCGCAAGAAGCCACTGGCCGACACCACCATGGATCGCATCCGCGCGGGCCTGGTGAAGTTCCCCCACACCCCGGCCTCGATCACTCTCAACCACGGCAAGGACGGCACCGACCGGGCCTACGCGGTGGCCGAGCGGCCGTTCACCACTCGCACCATCAAGCAGGGCGAGGCGCTGCTCGTGCCGACGGGCGGCAGTTGGAACACCGCGTGCAGCGACGTCGCCGACCCGATGCGTACCCGGCTGACCCGCGAGAGCGAGGCCTTGGTCACGGTCGACCCGGAGCCGTTCGTGATCACCTACCGGCAGAACGCCAACCCGGCTCTCGCCACCGCCCCGGTCACCGCCGTCACCGCGCAGGGCAACCATCACGGCCTGGTCGTCCCTGGCGGCCCCGTGCCGGTGGAGCTCCGCAACTCCCTGGTCATCCCGTACCGCAAGGCAGCGGTCAAGACGGCTGCCGAGCCCGTCCACACGATGACCACCCACGACTCGGCCGCACTGCTGCGCAGCGCCCCGGCGGTGGAGGACTGCTTCTTCCGGATGCTCAAGCCCCGCGAGCAGCTGGAGGCCCAGCGGTTCCCTCACAGGTACATCGTGCTGGGCACCCAGGCCGAGCAGACCATGCAGGGCGGTAACGCGGTGTCGGTGAACGTCGCCCGGCACATCGGCGAGCGCATCAAGGAAGCCCTGTAACCCCGCGGGGGCCAGGCCCCGACCGGCCTGGCCCGCCGCCCCCCTTTCACCACCTCAAACCGACCTCTTGGAGACCCCTGTGACCACTACCGACCACCGGCCGGAAGCCGCCCGCCTGCCGGCCGAAGCGGAAGCCGTCAACGCCACCGCCTACGACCCCGAGGAGCAGCTGTGACCGGCGCGTGGACCCTTCGCGCACCCTGCCGCGACCAGGACGGCTTCGCGCCCAACCAGGACGACTGCGGTAGCGCAAACGACATCAAAGACCTGTGTCTACCGCAGCTGCCGACGTGCGGGCCGTGCCCGTTCCGCGCCGAGTGCATCGCCACCATCAAGCCCTCCCAGGCCAAGTTCGACGGGATTGCCGGTGGCCGCCTGTGGTGCAACGGCGAAGTCATCGCCGCCCTCGACGACGTGAGCGACGAGGAGCTGGCAGAGCCGAAACTGCGCCCCTCCTGCGGCACCGAAGCCGGAGCGAAGAGCCACACGCGCAACGACGAACGCATCTGCCCCTCGTGCCGGCAGGCGACCCGCGAGATCGAAGAGCGCCGCCAGGCGGAGAAGCCCAAGCGGCAAGAACAGCTGCAGCTCGACTTCGCCGGTACCACCTGACCCGTCCCCCGCCTGCCTCCGGCGAAAGGGGGGCGGGCGACGGACCCGACCCCCTTTTGGAGACGACGATGCTCCACCCTGCCACCGATCCCCGCGCCGACACCGGCGGCCCCCAGTGATCCGCACCAACGGCCGGGCCTGCACCGGCAAGCGCCGTCACGACACCGAGGAGCAGGCCGAGGAGCACCGCGAACGGCTCATAGCCAAAGGCGCCGTACGCCTGGCCGCCTACCGGTGCCGCAACCGCCGCTGCGGTGGCTGGCACGTCGGCCACACGCCCAAGCCCCGCACCACCCGCTGACCACAACACCTCTTGGAGAACCCGTGAACCACGACATGACCGACCTCGCCACCCGCCTTGCAGAGCGCGCCGCCGGATCGTGGCAGGAGGAAGCCGCCGTGTGGCTGCTCGCCACCCACGGCCACTGGCTGCCCGAACTGGAGCGCACCCAGCTGGTCATTGCCGACGTCGACGGCCAGTCCCGCATCGCCTGGCGTCAGGTCGCCGTCGCGTGCCTGTCCGCCGGCGACGGCTCCCTGATCGGCACGCTCTCGGAGTGGCAGGTTCTGCGCCTGGCCTGCCTCCTGACCGGACGTCACGCCCTGTCCTTGGCCAATGTCTCCCTGCTGGACGAGCCCAACAAGCGCCTGGCCCTGCACGCCGTGGCGTGGGCGTCCGGCGGCCGCGCGTGGGCCGACAGCCTCGCCCTCCTCGCCGCCTGACCCAGCCCCCGATCCGGGCCGCGCCCGCGGTGCTCACACCCCCGCGGGCGCGGCCCACCAATCACCCAGACAAAGGAACCGAGCATCGTGAACTCCTCCCTGCGCGCCAAGCTGGTCATGGACGCCATCAGCCGCGCCATCGACTGCGACTTCCAGGTCGCCTCGAACCTGATGGGCGAGATCTTCCGCAACAGCACCGGCCAGCAGATATACGGGGTGTGCTGCGGTCTGGCGGACGCCGCCCGCCAGACCCTCGTGCGTCTCTACGGGCACCAGGGCCCCGAGACGATGTGGGCCCTGGCCGCACCGGACCCGGACTACGAACCCCAACACCCCGCGCACGCCTTCTCCCTGCGCTTCATCACCGCTTTCGCCAACGGCGACATGGAGACCTGCCAGGCCCTGTACCTGGCCGCGTCCAAGGCCAGCGCCGACGACTATGCCCACTCGGTGATCGCACTGCTCGGCGACGTCGCCCGCCTGGCCCGCCGCGCGCTGCTTCAGCTTGCCGAAGGCGGCGAGGAGCCCGTGGCCGACCCGCACTGACCCCCCAAGCCGGGCCGCGCCCGCGCGGTGCCCACACCCCCGCGGGCGCGGCCCAACCACCCCCATCTGCTGCGCAAGGAGCCCTCGTTGACTGACCTCGTTCCCGCCCCCGGCGCCTGGATGGCCACGGCCGGCCGGTCCCCGCTGGTGATCGGCGTGGACCCTTCGCTGACGTGCACGGGCGTCGCCGGTGACGGCTGGGCTGATGCGCTGCGACCCAAGGGGCGCGGCCACGGGCGGCTGCAGTGGCTGCGCGGGGAGGTCCGGGAGCGGACCCGCGCGGCCGACCTGGTCGTCATCGAGGGCGCGGCGTACGGGCACGGCGGGCAGGCCGGGCACCACGAGCTGGCGGGCCTGTGGTGGATCCTCGCCCAGGACCTGTGGGAGCGGAACATCCCGTACGCGGTGGTGGCGCCCGCCTCGCGCATCGTCTACGCGATGGGGGTGTCCAACCCGGCGAAGGACTACCCGCGCAAGGAGCGGGCCCGCGTCGCCAAGGGCATGGTCCGCGACGCGGTCGCCGAGCGGTACGGCGTGGAGTGCGAGGGGCCGGGCCGGTACGACAAGGCGGACGCGTTCATCCTCGCCGCGATGGGCCTGCATTGGGCGGGCTGGCCGCTCGCGCCGGTGCCGGACACGCACCGTCGGGCCCTGGACGCGGTGCCATGGCCAAGCGCAGGAGGGGCGGAGGCGGCGGCGTAGGCGTAGGCGGTCCTGCGGGACTGGATGGGCTCTGACCTGGGGAAACGCGAAAAAAAGTTCTTGCCTCCCCATAGAAGGACGCTAGAATAAGGGGAGCAGCGCGAGGTGGGAAACCCCCCTGCGTCGACAAGTCATTGACAACTCAAGAGGGAGACGACGATGAGTCGTACGTACAAGCTCGGAGACACCGTCGAGCACGCCCAGGTCGGAGACCGCGGGACGATCATCGAGGTGAAGTCCAGCTGGAAGCGCCAAGCCAGCGGGAGCACCGCTCGCGTCCACAAGTACGTCGTCGACTGGGACAACGGCCCGCAGGGTCACCTGTGCGGTCCTCGGACCTTCTCGAAGTAGGAAACACAGCCGGCCGGTCGCCCACCCACAGGTGGGCGGCCGGCCGGAAGTATGCCACATCTTTCAAACGTTCCAGTCACCACAGGAGAAGTCATGAGCACCGTCCAGGAACTGTTCGCCGCCAACCTCACCGAGCGCGCGGACGACGTCACGTGCGTCAGCAACAACGTCTACGCCCGCTACATCGATAACACCCTCGTCCTGAAAGTCATCTGCGAGCCGGCGGCGGCCGACGAGCTGCGCATCACGCTCGTAGCCGTCACCCCGGAACGCGGCGCGATCGACGCGGTCAGCTTCACCCACACCCGCGCGCAGAAGTTCTCGCAGGCCCTCGAGGAGCTGGACGCGTTCATGAACGTCTGGTTCCCGCTCGCCTGACCCACCCCGGCCCGGCCGCCCACCCCACCAGGTGGGCGGCCGGGCCGTCTCTGCACGACCACCGGCCTCTTGGAGGAAGCCATGTTCGCCACCGACCAGACCGACCGCCTCGCCGCCCCGTACACGCTCACCACCGGCCACACGGCCGACCGGCTCGCCGGCATCGTCGCCGGGGGCCCGCACCTGCAGGCCCTGCTTGTCGAGCGGTTCGGCCTCACCGTCGCCGCCGCCGGCGAGGTCGTGATCACCGTCGACCAGGTCCTGACCGCCACCCACCGGACGGCCAGCTATGGCCAGGACTACCGCACGTGGATCGCCTGCATGCCCGAGGTGTTCCTGAAGTGCCTGGTGGAGATGGCCGCCCGCGCCGAGGCCGACGAATTCGCCGTCGGTCACGCGGTGCACGTCGGCCGCCAGCTGATCGCCGAACTCGCCCTGGCTCTTCGCCCGTTCTGACCCGCCCCCGGGGGCCGCCACCGCGGCGGCCCCCACTCCTCACCGACTCGGAGACAACCATGACAACCATTCGCGGCATCCGCCTCGACGTCGACGGCACCCTCACCGACCTGGAACTGCCCGTCGCCGAGGGCCTGTCGGCCGCCCTGCGCCCGGTCGTCGACGGCTGGGTCGAGATCGCCCACTACGCCCGCCCCGGCGGCACCCACCGCCTGTCCGTGGCCGTGAACGAAGAAGGCATTGCCCTGGGGCTGCCGCCGAACCTGTATGCGACGTCGCTGATCAACGCCATCCGCCTCGAACGCCTGGGGTACTGCCTGCACGGGCCCGTCGTGCTGATAGGCGCCCTGGACGGCGCGGGCCTGCACACCGACGTGCCCGAGGTGCTGCGCGGCGGCCTGCCGCAGATCATCGACGCCCTCAAGCCCCGCTACACCCCGGTCACTTCCTGACCCCCCGCGGGCGGCCGGACCCAGCACGGGCCCGGCCGCCCGCCCCGCCACCCATGAACGGACCGCCTGCATGCGCACCGACCGCCTCGACCGCTTCGCCGCCACCGGCACCGGCTGGCAGCCCGCCCGCATCCGCCTCGCCGACGGCCACCTCATGAGCGTCCAGGCCGGACCCGGAGCCTTCAGCCTCCCCAGGCCCACCAGCTCCTGGCCGGGCACCGTGCCAACCGACTACCCCGGCCCCTACACCCACCTCGAGGTGTTCCTGTGGCCCGGCCTCGAAGTCCCGGACGACTGCGACTGGGACGAGGACCCGGTCGACTGCGAAAGCCCCGACGCCTCCCTGTACCTGGAGGTGCCGGTCGACGAGATCCGCACCTTCGTCCTGGCCCACGGCGGCGAGCACGCCGACCAGGACGCCGACCAGGACGCCAACTGACCCCGCAAGCCCTGACCGAGGAGGAAACATGCCCCGAGAGATCCAGGCCCTGTACGTCCAGCCCAACGGCCACGCCGAGCCCTTCTACCTGGACGACGAGCCCAAGCGCCAGCAGTCCGACATCGCCGACGAGCTCGACGGCCCCGTCACCGCCTGGAGGCTCGGCCGTCACATGACCGCCCACACCAGCGGCCCCGGCTTTGAGCGCACCCGCAACGAGCCGGTGCGCTGCGCCTGGCGCGACCTCGCAGGCACCGACGCCCCGGACCTTCGCGGCCCCGTCATCGTCACCGGCCCCGAGAGCCGCGACGGCCTCCTGCTGCCGCTGCCGCCGCAGGCCATCGAGCGCGTATACCGCTGGGCGCGCCTGCTGCGCCCGGCGACCATCCGGCGCCGCCCGCAGATGTCTGCCGCCCAAGCCGTCGGCACCCGCGACCTGCAGTGCGACACGCACGCCGTCCACCACGACCGCGTCAGCGGCCGCTGGGCGTTCGTCGTCCTGGACGGCGTCGGCGACGAGGAGGACATCCAGGAGCACGTGCGGACGTGGGCGCCCGAGCTGGCCCGGGCCGCCGCCCGCTCGGGCGAACCCATCTCCGCGATCGCCCACGTCCGCGCCCAGATCCTGACCCGACTCGGACGGCGCTGGAACCACATGGACCCGGGCGCGGCCGCGGTCGTGGCCGTCCACCACCCCACCAACCCGCGTCTGCGCCTGGCCTGGTCCGGCGACGCCCGCGCCTACCGGCTCTCCCACATCGGCACCCTCGTGCCGCTGACGAAGGACCACAACTTTGCGCAGGAGCTGCGCGACGCCGGCCGCCAGCCCAAGGAGTGGGACCACAACTCGCTGATGGCGTGCCTCGAAGACGGCGACATCGGCTACGAGGAGGCGGAGTTGGACGTGGTCGCGCAGCTCGTCCTGTGCTCGGACGGGGTGCATCACCCACTGGAGACCTACGAGCCGGGCCTGATGGAGGAGGCCCTGCTGCTGGCCCTGGACGCGAAGGAAAGCGCGGGATCGCTCGTGGCCGAGGCCCTGTCCCAGGGCCGGACGCGTGGGGCGAGCCAGGACAATGCGACCGCGCTCGTGGTCAGGTTCCCGCGCCCGAGCGCCTGAAAAATCTGGCCCATACCCGAGATTTTCTGGCATAGGGGGGCACATACGCCAAATGCCTGTAGAATAAGGGCAGCGGGGAGGGGGAAGCCGCCCCCTCCCCGCCACGACCTCTTGGAGAGCAACGTGACCATCGCATCCACGTCCACGCGCATGCCGATTCCCCCCTACCCCGGCCTGAACATCACCGAGACCGTCGAGCGTCACAACGTCGACGGCGCCCAGCTCCGCGACGCCCTGGACCGCATCAACTGCGCCCTCACCAAGGCTTGGGACATCGCGCACTACGGCCTCACCCAGGAGCAGTACACGCAGCTGGTCTGCCACTGCTTCTACAACACGCTCCTCGACGACGCGCTCGTTCACACCATTCACGCCACCACGATCAGCCGGACCCGCGGCATCACCTGCCTGGCCTTCCGCATCGACGAGCTCATCACCACCGAACTCGGCGCCTGACCCCTTCGGTGGCCCGCCCGTCGGTAGGCGGGCCACCGAACCACCGGACCACCGACCTCTTGGAGACCCGCATGCCCATCCGCCTGCAAAGACCGCTCCGCAGCTGGCTCGTCGTCTTCCATGACGACCCGTACGCGATGCGCATCGTCGCCGTGCACCCGGCCGCCGACGACGACAGCGACGACGAGCTGCACGCCGAGCTGTACGTCGCGAACCTGGCCTCGTTCTACGTCGACGCCCCGTCCGCCGGCCAGGCCCGGCTCACCGCCCGGCAGCTGCACGACGTCGAGCGCATCCGCACCGTCTGCGCCCGCCTGCGCGCCGACCGCCCCCAGCGCCGCCCGGCCGCCCCGCGCACCTGCACCGCGCCCCGCGGCCACCAGGCCCTCGCCCGCGCCTCCCGCGACGTCGCCCTGACCCGGACCGCCGCAAAACGCGCCGACGAGATCGTCACGACCGCGCTGCGCGCCGGATACCGGCACCGGCCCCTGCGTCAGCGCCACCTGACGTACGAGCAGTACGTCGACCACCTCACGGCCAACGCTGCGGCAACCCTCTACCGGCACGCCGCACTGGTGGCCGCAGGCCGCACCGAGGAGGCCGTGGCCGTCCTCATCAACGCACTGGGCAGCGCCGCCGCCACCCACTGACCCCGCTCCACCCCACCCCTGGGCCGGGCCCCGCACCTGCGGGAGCCCGGCCCCTTCCACACCCGGAGGAACACACCGTGACCGACACCGACCAGCAGCAGCCCGCCGACGCCGCATCCCCCCTGATCGAAACCCGGGTCTGCATCGACGACATGCTCGGCCCCTACGACGCCAAGCTGAACCCCGACAACCGGTGGAACGGCTGGCTCTCCCCGTTCTTCACCCTCGACACCGCCCGCAAAATCGCCGCCCGCACGCAGGAGATGGCCGATGAGGACGGCCACGACTGCGTCGACACCATCCACGTCATCGACGGCGGCATCGACCGCGAGGGCGAGCCCCGCGCGGTCGTTCTGCACATCAGCTGGCAGTACTTCGACGAGGGCTCCCAGACGGCCGCCTCGATCATCCAGCCCAACGACGAGGGCCTGTACGGCATCGGTGGCTGGTCGTGGACCTGGCACTTCGCGACCTGGTCGTGCACCTGCGGTGCCGACGAGGAATGGCACGTGACCCGCTGCGAGTGCGGCCAGCCCCGCCCCGAAGACGCCGCCGACGAGGCCGCCCCTGATGTGGCGCACGCCCGCCGCGAGGACCCGATCATCAAGCCGGAACCCAAGCGCAGCGGGCCGGGCACGCGGGATCTGCGGGAGATCGCCGAGGACGCCGCCAGGACCATCCCCAGCGACGTCACATCCCATGACGCCAACGAGATCGCCCAGATGGTCAGCGGCCTGGTCGCCGCCGTTCTCTGCGTCGCCGACACCGTCGCCCGCGTCAACGACCGCCCCTGACGGCGCACCATCCCACCCCTGGGCCGGGCCCCGCACCTGCGGACGCCCGGCCCCTTCCGCACCAGGAGGAACCTTTGATGAGTACTCGCGCCATCGTCGCCCGCCCCACCGAAGGCGGCGGCTTCGCCGGCCGTTACCTGCACCAGGACGGCGACCCCGCAACCGCCATGAGGCTGCTGCGCGACTTCGTCCTCCTCGGCCACAGCGGCAACGTCGAGGCAGCCACCCGCATTCTGCTCGACGAGCACCCTTTCGGCTGGATCGACCTGCCTGACTCGGAGAGCGACGGCGAGTGCTTCTGCCACAGCGTCGAGACGGCCAGCCGACTCGACACGGGCCTGCTCACCCACGAGTCGGACGCCGACGTCGAGTACGCCTACGTCCTGCACCCGGACCGCCTCGTGGCCCTCGCCCCGGGCGGCGACGGCTGGGAGCCGATCCGCACCAGCGCCTGGACCCACTGACCCACACCACCCTTCTTCGGCGCCCCGCCACCGGCTGCACCCCAGCCCGGGTGGCGGGGCGCCGTCACACCCACACCTCGAGGAGCAACCGATGGACCAGCTCGACCTGTTCGCCGAAGCCGAGGAGATCCCGGCGACCTTCACCGCCCGCCCCGCACAGTCCCGCCCCGCGGCCGCACCCCGCCCGGCCGCTGTGCCCGCGCCCCGCCCGGCGCCGGCGCCGCGCCCGGTCGTGGCGGCCGCCGAGCCCGACAGCCTGTTCGCCGACCCGCGCCCCGAGCTGCCTGCCGTGCAGACGCCCATCCCCGCCCGCCGCGGCGTCACACCGCTGATGATCGGCAACCCCCGCGACGCCGGGCAGCGCCTCGGCGAGGCCGTCGCGGAGACCTGGCACGCCTCCAACTGGGGCGGCTACCGCATGGACATCCCCGTCAGCATCGTCGCCGCCCTGGCCCTGTTCCCCATCAAGGGGCACACCGAGGACGTCACCCGCATCATCAGCACCTGCACCGACTGGGAGCTCCTGCAGGGCTACCGCGAGATCTACGCGGCGACCTGGTCCAGCCGCCCCGACCTGGGCGCCCGCATGGCCCCGCTGATGGGATGGCTCACCGAGGACGGTGTGGAGGAGAAGGCGTACGCGGTCCGCCGGGTGACCGACACCGCGCTGAAGTACGGGGTGCTGCAGATGACCGGCAGCACTGACCCCGACAGCCGCTCCGACACCGACCTGATGTCGTGGACGATCACCTCGCTGCGCTCGCACGGCGCCCGCCAGGGCCTGGGCGAGTACCACACCCCGCCGGAGCTGTGCGACATGATGGCCCGCCTGACCTGCGACGCCGAGTCGCTGCAGAAGGGCGCCTGGTTCCACGAGCCCGCCGGCGGAACCGGCGGCATGTTCCGCGCGCTGGCGCAGCACCTGCGCAACCATCACCTGGACCCCGCCGACTTCGGGTGGGCGATCAACGACCTCGACCCGCTCGCGGCCGCCGGTGCCGCCGTCAACGCGATCGTCTGGGGCCTGGGCCCGAGCGTCGTCGTCTCCTGCGGCGACGCTCTCCGGCAGGGCGACGTCGTGGACCAGGCCATACGGGAGCGTGCGGCGCTCATCGAGGAGCGGAACCAGATCGTCGGGTACCTCGCGACGGTCGAGGCGTACGGCGAGGCGATCAAGCTCGCCGACCGGCTCATGGCCGGACCAACGGCCGCCTGACCTGGGGTTTCGCCGAAAAAAATCCTTGACCCCCACTGCTATGCCGCTAGAATAAGGGGGATGGGCAAGGGGGAAGCGCCCCCCTGCCTCAACGCGAGGAGAACTGAACATGAGCGAGCAGCAGACGCACTCGATTCACCACGACGGCTGGGAGCTGAGGTTGCGAGACGAGGGTGACGCGGCAATCGCCGAGCTCTGGGCCTTCGGCGCCAACCTGAGCAAGACGACGCTGAACACCACCGGAACCGGCGAGGTCACCGTCACCTCCGAGTTCTCGCCGCACGTCAGGGGCGATCAGCGGACGAAGTGCTCCGCGAACTGCCAGTGCAGCTGGGAGCTGAGGTCGCGCGACGAGGACGACACGGCGATCGTCGAGGTCTGGGCCTTCGGCGCCAAGCTGAGCGAGACGACGCTGAACACGACCGGAACCGGCGAAGTCACCGTTCACAAGGCCTGATCCCGGTGCGGGCGGCGGACGACTCCGCCGCCCGCACCTAGATGTGCCACACCATTCGACCGACCTGCACCTCACGGGAAGGCAACCCATGTACCACCGAGGCCAGCGCATCGCACTCATCGCCACAGCCGACCCCCACACCGAACTCCGCCCCGGCGACAAGGGCACCGTCCGCCGCTACGACACCCGCCTCCAGCAGCTCGCAGTCGACTGGGACAACGGCTCCCGCCTCTCGATGCTCCTCGACGACGGCGACGAGGTCAGTGTCCTGAGCTGACCCCACCCGTCCCCGCGCACTCGGCCCCGCCCACCTGGGCGGGGCCTTCGCACAGCACCACCCGACCTCTTGGAGAACCCCATGCAGCCCGCAGCCCCGGCCCTCGACATTCACCTCGACCTCCCGAACCTCGAAGCCGCCGCCCGCAAGTGGGCCACCCGCGCCCGCGCCCTCGGCAACCGCGCCGTCTGCGACGACCAGGAGAACGCCCTCAGCGTCGCCGCCATCTCGCTCGACTCCGCCGCATATTTCCTCGACCGCGGCGAGACCGACGCAGCTCGCGACGCCCTGCGCGCCGCCTGCAGCTACGCCGGCTGCGAGGAAGCAGGCGCCCCCCAGCTCGCAGCCGCCGCCCGCACCCTCCTGGACAACCTCCCGGCCTGACCCGAGCCAGCCCCGCCCCACCAGGGGCGGGGCCCCAACCAGCACCACCGACCTCTTGGAGAACACCGTGCAACTCGCACCCTCAGCCCTTCACGCCACCGGCGAAGATCTCGCCGTGCGCCTCGGCTGGCAGCTCGACGGGCTCGACATCGACGGCATCGTCCACCTCCAGGGCGACCTGGAACGCCAGATCGGGATGCGTCTCATCAACAACGGCAGCACCGTCCAGATGTGGGCCACCGGCGGCACCCAGCCCACCGACCAGCCCGCCGACGGCATCGCCCCGCTGCCGTACCGCCACAGCTACAACATGGCCGTCCACATCGGCTCCCTCACCGAGGACCAGGACCCCGGGGTCGTCCTCTACAACACCGTCAGGGACAACCTGCTGCCCGTCTTCGACGCCAAGCCGTACTACGTCGGCCACCGGCCCTGGGAGCCCGACACCGCACCCGACGTCGAGCCGGACCCCGAGGTGACGACCCTGCCCGCCGCCGGCACCGACGAACAGCCCGCACCCGCACCCGAGCCGCAGACCCCGGCCGATCAGCCCGCAACCCAGCCCCAGCCGGAACCGGAGCCCGAGGCCAAGCCCGCCGCCAAGCGGACCCGCCGCACCAAGCCCGCCCCCGCGGCCGCCGCCGAACCCAAGCCGCGCCCCACCCGCAAGCGCACCACCACCAAGCCCGCCCCCGCGGCCGCCGCAGCCGAACCCAAGCCGCGCCCCGCCCGCAAGCGCACCACCGCCAAGCCGAAGCCCGCCACCTCCTGACCACCCCGCCCGGCCGCCCGCCCACCACAGCGGGCGCCCGAACCCAAGGCAAGGACACCCATGGCTCCCAAACCCGAAACCCAGCCCGAGCCCGAAACCCCGGCCGACCCCACACTCGACAACTGCCCCGACTGCTCTGTCCGGCCCGGCCGCTTCCACCTCCACGGCTGCGACATCGCCCGCTGCGCCATCACCGGCCTGCAGCGCGCCGGATGCGTACACGGCAGCGACGTCTGCAACACCCGCTGGACCGGCCAGTGGCCCGGCGAGGCCGAGTGCAACGAGTACGGCTTCGTCATCAAGTTCGGCGACGACCCCGTCCGCGAACACCTCCCGGACCTCAACCGCCTCTACGCCGAATGCGACTGGGACCGCGACCAGCAGCGCATGGTCCGCCGCACCACCTCTTGACCCGCACCCGGGCCGCCCACCCCACCAGGTAGGCGGCCCGGCCCACACACGAGGACACCCATGACCACCACACCCGACACCGACCACAAGACCGAACCCAACCGCGAGCGCAGCGAGTTCGAGTCGGCCCAAGCAATGACGGCCCTGCTGGTCGCCCTCGGCGTCCAGGCCGAGACGATCAACACGGGCGGCAACTGCTGGTCCTCCTCCATCACCCTCACCCCGTTCGTACGCCTGGAGCTCAGCGACTGGCCGGGGGACGCATGGTCCTGGCTCCTCTACCAGCACGGCGGCGAGCAGGTCATGGGCGGCCACTGGGAAACCGCCGACGACGAACTCACGGCCAACAAGGCCAAGGCCCTCATCGACGCGATGGGCTCGATCGTCGCCTGAGCAGCACCGCCCACCCACCACGCGGCCCGGCCCACCAGCCGGGCCGCACCCATCCCCGAAAGGAAGACACCCCAGCCGTGACCCCCGAGAACTGGACCCCCATCGCCGCCCTGGAGCACAACGCCGGACGGCACGTCGCTTACAGCGGCGAGCACACCACCGCCTACGGCCAGCACCCCGCCCCCGCCGGCGCGTTCTTCTACTACTCCCTCGCGCTGCACCTCGACCCCGACCAGGCGGCCGCCACCATCGCCGACCTCCCCGTGGCCCTCATCCTCACCAGGGACATGGAACACTGCCTCCTGCCCCTCACCACCGACACCAACTGCTGGCACATCGCCGAAGCCTTCTGCCGGCTCGGCATCCTCCCGCCCGCCACCGAGCTGCACCCCAACCCCGTCATCGCCCTGTTGGTCGACGCTGAAAATGCCGACGGGTCCGGCACTGAAGGTGCCGATCACCGAGAACAAGATCGCCCCACTGGGGTGGTCCCAGCGGGGCGTTTGTCGGCGAGGTGTCGCGGGCGTCGGTAAGGTGCCGAGGCGCAATCAGTCGAACTTCATGCCGAAGTATGGGTCGGGTTCGCCTGTGTAGGGGTCGACGCCGGACTCCCACCGTCGTTGTTCCTCGCGCCAGTGGACGAAGTGCGGAGAGGACTCTCCCCAGAGGGAGGCGTCGCTGAGTGGACACTCGTCGAAGCCTTTGGTGAACAGGCGCCGAAGGAACTCCGCCATTCCGCAGTCGTAGATTTTCCAGTGGGGCCAGCCGTGCCGTTCCCACACGACAACGGGCCACTTGTTGGGGTCGTGGTCAAGGGTGAGCCAGCCGAGGATGTCGGCTCCGCAGCTGACGCCCCAAGCGACGACAGAATCAGGTCCGGCATCGACCTCGTCCGGTCCTCCTTCGGACTCCCACATGTGCCGCATGTTGGCTGTCTCGGCCGCCATGCCCTCGAGGTCAGGGCTGTCGGCCGGCTGCGTGTTCGCTTCGGGGATCACGACGCCCAGCGCGTTGTCGATGCCGCCAGCTCCGTACGTGCTCATGAAGGCGATGTAATCGGAGGGAAAGCCGACTCCCCAAGCCCGCCGGATCGCATCCCAGTCCACCTGCTCATCGGCCCCGTCATGTGGCGGCATTACCACCGTGAGTGCGGCGAGAACTGTTCCTTGAGACGGCATGTCCCCTCCAGTGGTGTGCATCGTCTGATGCAAGGTATCCGGTGCCACCGACATCGAGTTTCGAGGGTGTGGAATATCAGTCGAGGACTTCGGTGACGGCGGGCTGCGCGGCTTTCTCGTCGACGAGAGACTTGCCGGCGGCGAAGGTGGCCACGAGGGATTGCAGGCAGAGGTTGTTGACCGCGCGGGGGAAGCCGCGCGATGTGGTGTGGATGAGGGTGACGGCATCGTCGGTGAAGAGCTGGTCGCTGCGGCCGGCGAGGCCGAGGTGGTGCTTGATGTAGCTGGCTGTCTCGGTGGACGTCATGCCGGGCATCGTGTAGGCCTGTGCACGGACTGCAGGCTTCGAGGACGCGTCCAACGCGGCTGCGCGGCCGACGACCCCGACCGCTCCCGCGAATCCCGACGCACCTCCTACGCCCAGCCGTGGAAGTGGGCGCCCTGCCCGCACGACTGCGGCTACGTCGGTCGGCCAGAGACTCGCGCCGGCGTTCTGTACCAACTGGCCCCGCAGATCAGCCCGAAGAAGTGGCCTGTGCTGTACGGCTCTCAGAGGGCCGACGCAGACGGCCAAGAGGCCCTACCCCCAGGAGGAGTAGGGGCTCTTCGCGTCGCAAGGTCGATCCGATGGAAAGGCTTTCCGGCCTGGCGCTGGTCTGGAGGTCTGGCCACTTCCAGGTAAGGCCCGGGTGTCAGACGCGCAAGGCAGACCGTGGGGGATCCAGGCCCCGGGACTCGTGTCAGTGTTTGCCCTTGCCGTGCTTGCCGGCCTCCTTGGGGCCTGGCTTGATGTCGTGCTCCTTCTCCGGCTTCTGCTCGGCAGGCTGTGCTGGGGGTGAGGAGGCGGTCCCGTATGACGGCGTGGCCGGGGACGAGGAGGATGTGGCGGGGCTCGTGCTCGCGGACGGCGTGGTCTGCGGCTCCTGCGCTGAGCCGGTGTCGGGCGAGAACCACGCCATGCCCACCAGCAAAGCCATGATGAAGACGCCGACGCCGCCCAGCACGGCCACCAGGCGGGAACGGCGGAGAAACGGCAGGTGCGAGCGGCGGGTCGCGACCCGGTGCACGCTGGTCTGCCACTCGGTGTCCGCCACCGGGACGAAGGCACCCTGGGAGTGTGCCGTGGGAGCAGAGGCGGAGCTTGCAGGGGCGGCGGCGCTCGAGCCGGTGGCGTGTGGCCGGTCCGGGCGGCTGTGATCCTGGTGTTCGCTCGGCAGCGGCTCAGGCACGCCGCGCCAGGCTCCGCGCCCGAACCAGTCCGCCACCTCCTCGGCCGTGGGCCGGCTCTCGGGCTCCTTGGCCAGCAGACCGAGCAGATAGCTCTCGAAGGCGGGCGGGAGATCGGCACCGAGTTGCCGGGGTGGGACCGGGGTGGAGTCGAGGTGCTGATGAAGCACCGCGAGCGCGCTGTCCGCTTGGAACGGCGGGCGGCCGGTGAGGAGTTGGTAGAGCACACAGCCAAGGGAGTACACGTCCGAGGCAGGACCGGCGGTGCGGCCCAGAGCACGCTCGGGCGCGAGGTAGAGGCTGGTGCCGACGATCTGCCCGGTGGCGGTGAGCGCGGCGCCGGGGTCGTCGAGGAAGCGGGCGATGCCGAAGTCGCCAATCTTCAGGGTGCCGTCGGCACCCAGCAGGAGGTTGGCCGGCTTGACGTCCCGGTGCACGATGCCCTGCCGGTGCGCGGCGGCCAGCCCAGCAGCGCCCTGCGCGGCGATACGGGCCACCCGCTCGGCGGGCAGCGGTCCGGAGACGGTGAGCAGCCCGGCGAGGCTGTCCCCGTCGACGAGCTCCATCACCAGGAACAGACGGTCTTCGTGCTCGCCGAAGTCGAGGACGCCGACCACATTCGGGTGGCTGAGGCGGCCGGCGGTCTGTGCCTCCAGCCGGAAGCGGGAGGATGCGGTGGGGTCTGAGTCATGGGGGAGCAGGAGTTTCACGGCAACCGGTCTGCCGAGCGTCTCGTCGAAGGCCCGCCAGACCTCCCCCATCGCGCCCCGCCCGATGGCATCCCGCAGCCGGTACCGGCCCGCTATCAGCACGTGTTCTTCACCCTCATACCCAAAGACGTCTTGATCACCGCAGGCCATCGCTCACCGCCGGGGCGCGGATCAAGTGGGGGGGTGCCGCAGCGGCCCCAGCGTACCGGCCCTGCAACGTGCCTCTGGGCGGCGCAGCCATCCCTCGGTGTGCCTTTCGGCCGGTTTACAGCGGGAGGGCCCGAGCCGAGGGACCGCTCCAGTGCCCGGCTGCTATGAGGTGCGCCACGAGGGGGAAGGTGCGTGCGTGGTTCGCGGCTGAGTCGTGATGGCTTTATGTTGCGCTTGTCACACGAGCGTTGGAGTTGTGACCACCTCTCGCCACCAGTGACATCCCAGGGGCACAGCACGCTGGAAAGAGTGACCCCGTCGTGAGGGTCGAGGCGCTCGCCCTCATGGGGAGGTACGCGAGCGCCGACCGCAGGAGCGGGCTGGTTCCCCCCGTGCCGGCTCGCTCCTGCTCGCATACGGCAGCCCGGGTGTCCACGTGGCAGTCGCACCCGGGCTGCCGTCGCCAGCGGGGCGACTGGTAAGCCGCTCCCGTAACAAGCCGACTGTCAACAGCTCCCTTTCATCGTGGACGCCACTCCTGCTGGTAGCAGGGATGCCGCACAACGGCTGCGCGAGCCACGCCCTGGCGCTGTGCACGTACCATGCAGCTTGGCGGCAATTATCTCATATCGGGCTTTTCGCCCAATTGACGAGCCGGGCCCACCAGCCACCCCTCGATCGGCCCGGTGAACCCCCTGGGCACCGAGGATCCTGCGTGCGTCGCGCCGCCCCACCCGGTCGGGCCGGCACCGATTCCGACCGAGTTGTCGCCTCCACCGTGCGCGCCCGCCTATGCTCCGCCGGCTCACACAGGCACCGCTGAGCCGTTGGCACGCCCTTGAGTACTTGGTCCACATGTCTCCCGCAGCCCTCATAAGTCACTTTGCGGCACGACCGACAGACAGCACGTTGGCACATGATTCCCCTCCATTAGCGTCTTCATTTACCGCCTGGAAAATCAACAGCTTCGTCACAACCGAATTCACAATTTCGCCACAACCAACCCTCATATGCGCACTGTCTCCCCGAACGGCTAACTCGCTGCCAGCGCGAGGGCCGGTCCTGAAACCCAATCACGCTCCAAGCGGCCCCGCCGCCGACCGTAAATATTCAGACACAAGAGACAAAGACGCATAAGCATCACGTGGCATATCTCACTCGGTGATGTCAAGCGGTCACGGTCAGAATCCCCCTGAGGTTGCTTGGGACACCGAAACGGTGGTTCCATCACGCCCGGTCGAAGAAATGGAGGCACAGCTCCATAGCTGTGACAGGCCGTCACCGCGTCGCTCTGAGATCGTCGACCTGGCGCGGCGAGGGCATGAAATCGAGAACGGCAACCGCCCTCTCCGAATGGGTGGTGTGCGCCGGTCAGAAGGGAGCAACGTGGGTTGCTCGCACGCCGTAGGATGCCCCCTGTTCCCGCTGCTTAGGGCGAGCTTGCAAGGTTGGCGCGACTACTACTGCGACAGCGAGGATCAGTGGCTCGGCTGTGCGCGCTACCAGATGTCACTCACCGGCGAGCGCGTGCCGATCAGCCTGCTGCCCAACGGGGCTCGCGCACGACATCTCGAAGACGCGGCCAACGCGGGCCGGTCCGGCGCCGTCGACCCAGGGCAGGTACCCCGGCAGGCCCCGCCACCACGGCACAATCCGACGTCACCGGGGAGCGCGTCTTGGTCGCAGCAAGCGCTGGCCCGGCCACCTGAGCCGTCTGAACCTGGGATCGCGGCTCCGGAGAGCGTGACTCAGTGGGGGGCGGCATCTCCGCCGATACCAGTCACGCATTACCAACCGTCACCACCCCCGCAGATTCCCCAGCCTCATACCCACCCCTCTCGACACGCGCGGCGAGCGCCCAGCTCGAAGCGCGGCTGGTGGGCTCGATTCACCGAATGGATGGGAGGCCCCGCATGAGTAGCTACTGGCCCTGGTGGGCCGGCGCTGCCGGGCTCGCTCTGGTCACGATCAACTACGCCCTCACCACGGATCGCTCTTTTGGGGTGTCGTCCGCGTGGGATCGCGTGTTGCACTGGCGCCGCGAACGCCACCTCGAGCGGATGGACGAGGAGTTCACCGACGATCGTGCTCTTGTTGACGCTCTCGCCGCAGCTACAGCGGAGCACTTCGGCACCGGCCCTGGCGCGTCTACCGTGCCGCCGGCTCCATACGGGGAGTCACAGCTGCTCAAAACGGACGTCGAACCGACGGTGAGCGAGAACACCTCGGTCACAGACCCGGGCCCGGCCCCGCTGGTCACCCAGGCTGCCCTGCTGATATCGATCTTCCTCGGCGGATTGATCGCCGCGGTCACCTCCGGGCGGTTCCACCTCCGCTACGACATGGGCCCGGGTTTCCGGAGCCTGGTCACCGCCAATCCGACCACCATGACCGTCCTGCTGTTCGTGGGGGGCGTGCTGGTCGGCTTTGGCACTCGGCTGGCCGGTGGGTGCAGCTCCGGCCACGGACTCAACGGCTGCGGCCGTCTACGCCCGGTCAGCCTCGTCGCGACCGCCGTGTTCTTCGGCACCGCCATCGTGGTGTCGTTCCTCCTGTGGAAGGTGATCTGATGCGTACCCGGGGCGCGATTCTGCTGGCCAACATCCTTACCGGACTGGCCCTCGGCTATACCGTCACCAACATCGGCTTCGGCGACTACGCCGAGCTGAACCGCATGTTCACCTTCCAGGACCTGCGCATGCTCCTCTCCTTCGCCGGCGCCGTGGTGATCATCGTGTGCGCATTCGCTCTGCTACGGGTCCGCCGCACCCCGGGGCGCATCCACGCCGGCGTGATCCCAGGCGCGGTGTTGTTCGGTACGGGCTGGGCGATCTCAGGTGGGTGCCCTGCAATCCCGATCATCCAGGTCGCCAGCGGATACCTGCCTGCCCTGGTCACCATCGTCGGCGTCATCGTCGGTATCCGGCTGTGCCGCTGGGCCAACGCCCGATACTTCCACCTCGACCGCGGCTCCTGCGGCCTGTAACCAAGGACGCCCCCGCCACACGTCCCGCCGAGGAAGCGGCCCTCGGCCGGAGCCGCTGCGGCTGGTCAGCCGGAGTAGCACGGGTCGCCGCCGTAGCTGGACTCGGCGCGGATACGTCCACCTATCCCGTCACCACACAAGGAATCCGCGCAGGAGCATCACACATGCTGCACACAGCGTTTCAAAAGCCTCGTTAGCGTTGACGGCTGCTCGATCCCCTGTGCGAACGTGACCAGGCCGTGGCCCAGGCGGGCCGTGGCCCAGGCGGGCCGACGACGCATCGAACCAGGAAGACCGGAAAACCGCAGATGGATTACTGCTCCTCATGCCGTCGGCATCTCAACGGCGCCCTGGTGTGCCCCGGGTGCGGCGCCTACGCCCCGGACACCGCCCCGCCCGCCGCCGACGGCTTCAGCGGGTCGGCCCCGGCGATGGCGAGCGCCACACCGGCCACAACGGCTCACCGGGACACCGCGACCTACGACACGTGGCATGACACGCTCCTCGACGGCGAGGCGCAGTCCAGCGATTCCATGGACGTGGCCCCGCACGTTGCCGCTGATGTCGAGGACCTGCCGCCCGCGCGGCAGGGGCGTGCGGCACGCCGACGCCAGCTGGTCCGCTGGAAGAAGAACAAGCGCCGGGCGGCGGTCGCCAGTGCTGTCGCACTCGTCGGAGGCGGCCTGACCATCGCCATGATGGACCGGAACTCCGCCGACCGGGCCGAGGCAGCCGTGGCGCCGTACGACCAGAGCATCGGCGCCGTGAAGGAGCGGACGCCCGAGCAGAATCGTTCGGCCTCCGCGCCAGCTACCGATCAGCGCACTCACCGGTCGTCACACGCCCCGTCCCAGCCGCAACCGCCGACGAGGACCAACGCCCCGCGAGTGCTGACCCGCGCGGTCTCGCCCCGCGCGACGCCATCAATCGACCGGCCAGAGGCCGACGCGCCCGGCCGCCCGGCCGCGACGCCGACCCCGCAGCCGCACAGCACCACCCCGCCCGCCGGCGACACGGCCCCCGACCGCTCCGATACAACGGCGCAACAGCCGTCGACGCCTGCGCCCACCAACGGCACGGACTCGGGCACGTCCCAGACCCGCCCCGCACGGGCATCGACGTCGCCGACGGATGTCTGTCTACTCGCACTGTGCCTCAGCTGACCATGCCTGCACCCGGCCGTTCCCGGTCGAACGATTTTCGGAGTTCGCGGGCATGTGTCAGTCTGTGAGCAATTGAGCAACGGCCCCAGCCGATGGAAGGAGAGGAGACAGAGCCAATGAGTCCCCGCGACGAATTCCAAGTCCTCCTGCGCCGCATCGGCCGGTGGTGGGCCGTCGACATCCCCCGCCTCGACCTCCACACCCAGGGCCGCACACTGGAAGGTGCGGAGGACCTGGCGCGCGGCCTGGTCGCCGAAGCCGTCGGCGTCCCTCCGGAGGTGATCGCCCTGAACATGGTGGTGCCTGAACTCGCGCCCGTGCTCGGCCCGGTGACCGAAGCGCGGCACCGTCGGGCGGCCGCGGTCGCCGCCGAGGATGAGGCGATAGCCGCCGCTGTTCACGAGCTCGTAGACAAGCTGCACATAAGCCAGGGTGACGCCGCGCGTCTGCTCGGCATGCCCCCGAGCGAGGTGGCCCACTTCACGCCACAACGCGGCTCGGCGACCGCCGGCACAGGCCAAAGCGCAGGGCAGCGCGCCCCCGCGCCCGCGCCCACTCCGCCGCGACCGGCCGCCGCCCCTGCTTCCAACTCGCGCCCCGGCCTGCCACGGCGACCGCGGCAGACGGCCTCGTCCGCCTGGGCGACTTCAGACGACGGCGCCGCAGGCCGAGGCTGACCGTTTCGCCTCCAGGCACGCGGCCACAGCCGTGCCTACCTCGCCCTCCACCACGCAATCCGAGGTCGCCTACTACCTCGCCTGCGCACCCCTGGACGCCGCCCTCGCGGACCTGGTCCGCGTCGCGGGCTGCCACTGGAAGATCCCGTTGCGCGGGTTGCCGGCCACAGGCGCCTCCTCTGCTCAGGTCAGCACTTGTTGTCCAGGAAGTACTGGGCTTGCTCTTCCGTGAGGAGTTCGGCGACCGCAGGATCGTCGATCTGGAGCGCGGAGCAGATGTCTGCTTGGGCGTCGGCGTCCATCTCGTCCCACGCGGTATCCCAGGCAGTCTCGTTGGCGGCGTCATCGAGGATCTCGTCCTTGTGGCCGCCGATGACCTCCGCGACGGCGTCGGTGTACTCGTCCTCGGTGAGGCCGATGCACTCGGCTTCGTCGGACGCGTCGTGGAGGTTGTCCTGCGCGTAGTCCTGCTCGATGACGGCCACGCAGTCGTCGATCGTGTGCTCCTGCTCGGTGCTGGCCGTGACCGTGGTGGCCGGGGAGGCTGCCGTGGTTTTGTCGTCGCTGGAGCTGGAGCAGCCGGCCAGGGCGGCGAGCATGGCGGTGGCTATGAGGGCGGTGGTGGTACGGCGCACTGTTCCCCCTGGTGCGTCTGGTGGCGGGTTCGTGATGGCGAGCGGTGCCGGGGGCCGCGGCCCCCGCCGTCACGGGTGGGCGGGGGCCACGGGCTGTGGGCCGCCTAGTAGTTGGCGTTGGCGATGAGGTCGCCGTCCTCGCCATAGACACTGACGAGTCCGTTGTCCGACTCGTAGCAGGAGGTGAACGCGGACGCGATCAGCTTCGCGTCGCCTGCGTTCTCGCTCATGAAGCCGCCGGTGTAGTCGGTGAACACCTCGGCCGAGTCCAGGATGTCGTTCCGCTTGTCCGCGCCGGTCACCTTCGTGACGTGCTTGACCGCCTGCTTCTCCGGCGCCGTGCCGGACTTGGCGACGCAGGCCTTGAACTCCTCGGCCTGAGCCTTCTGCTCGGCCGGCTTGTCCTTCGCGTCGTCGGTCTTCGGCTTGTCGTCGGTCTTCGGCTTGTCGCTGGTCTTCGGCTTGTCGCTGGCGGTGACGGCCTTGTCCTTGCTGCTGGTGTCGGTGGAGTCGCTGCCGCCTCCGGCGATGGCCGCGACGATGCCGATCAGGACGAACAAAGCAACGATGCCCAGGCATCCGAAGCCGATGATCTTCCCGGCGCTGGACTTCTTCGGCGGCTGCGGCTGGAACGGCGGCTGGCCGTAGGGCTGCTGGGGTCCGCCCCATCCGGGCTGCTGCGGTCCGTTCCAGCCGGGCTGCTGGGGCTGCTGCGGGTACTGCTGGTTGCTCATGGTTTCCTCTGGGGCAGGCATTGTGCGGTACAGGTGTGTGACTGGTGAAGAAGATGTGCGGTTGCCTCGAATCGGTGATCTTGACCTGATCGTGATGAACCGTCCAGGGTCACTCGAAGCGGCTGATCGGGTAGCAACCACCGCAGGAGGCGCAGTAGTACAGCGGCTGCTGCTCGTAGCCGAGGGCGCCGAGGAGGCGTCGGATCATCGCTCGTTCACCTCCCCAACGGTGGTCGGATCGGTGACGGGCCCGATCTCAGGGAAGATCGTCAACCCCTCCCCCGGACCCGAGCGGACCTCGCGCGCGGCACCACGGCGCACGCAGCGATGCGCGACCACGGCGCTTGCCCCGCAGATCGGCACCAAGCGTCGCCAGTCATGGCTCATCTCACCGCGTGTCCAAGTGAAGGTCACCCCCGTGCTGGCGGGGAGCAGGGGATCTGACCAGCTGCCTTCGCATCGGCGACATCACGGTGTTCCACGACACCGAGCCGCCCCGCACGGTGGAGATCAAGACGGACCCGAAGAAGACCAAACGCGCTCAGCTACGGCGGATCAACCAGGCCCGCGCGGCGGTCCTGCACGGTGGCCCGCTGCCCGGGGAGAACGCGTCGGAGGTCCTGCATGACCTGGACTTGCCGTTGCACACGCATCTGGACCTGCTGCGTGCGGCCATGGGGAAGGCCGCGGCAGAAGGCGTCTACGCGACCGAGGTCCCCGGCAGCCGGGCCCTGCTCACCTTCGACCAATACGGTTGCGCCGCACAGGGCCTGACCCACGAGCAGTTCACCGAGCGCACAGCCGATGCCTTCGACGCGGCGCTCCAGCGTGCGGGCATCGGCGGCCAGCGGGAGCACAACATCCACACAACCAGCCTGGACAGCACGGCCGGTGACCCGCAGCGGGTGCCCTGGGCGAACTACCCGCTGGATCCCGTCCTCTGCGCCCGCCTGATCGGCGACTACGCCGCGGTGACCGTCGAGACCTCGGGCCCCGCGCTCACCCGGCTGCTCCAGCTCTCAGGCATGGACGCGCGATGGGTTCGCCCACCCGGGAACCATGACCTGCAATCCGGTGAGGTCGTAATGGAGATCCACCGCCAGGAGCAGCTGCGGTCTGTCCTTCTGCCCGGCGGGCTCACCATGACCCCGGCCTGGACGCTGCAGATGCGCCGCTCAGCACTCGACCGCTACCTGATCGAGTTCCTCCGGCCAGGTTCGTGGGTCGCAGGTATCAAACACTTGATCGCCGCACGACAGGCCGGCCAGCCGTGGCCGCACTACCGCAACGAGCACGAGATCTGGGTCTAACCGACCCAGCTCCAGTGGCACGTCGAGCAGGCGGAGATCGTGCTCAGAATGGCCACCTGAAGTGCACCCAGTCCTCCCGCGCGAGACCGACGCCCTCGAAGCCGAACGCTGCGGCCCCTACCGCGACGCCTTCGGCCTGTACACCGGCTGCGGCCTCCGAAGCCGCGTCGAACGCCGCTGCGCGGCCGACGACCTCGACCGCTCCCCCGAGTCCCTGCGCGCCTCATACGCCCAGCACTGGAAGTAGGTACCCGGCCCGCACGCCTGCGGCTACGTCGGCCAGCCCGAGATCCGTCTGAGCGTCCTGCACGGACTGGCCACGCAGTTGAGCCCGAGCCGCTAGCCTGTGCCCAGCGGCCATGCACGGCCCGCAGAGACGGTCCGAGGGCCCCGCCCCACTGTGATGGGAGCGGGGCCTTCGTCGCCCCCAAGGGTTCTGCGGTGCTCACCGCTTCGACGACCGCAGCTGACCTCGACCGACTCCCCCGGCCTCCGTTCCCACAGGTCTGGGAGCCCGCATGGGGAACGTCAGGGGAACGGAAGGCCGAGTAAAGGCCGGGAACGATCCGACGGGGACGGAAGGCCGGACCGCGCTGACCAGCCAGAACGGTGAATCCGGGGGAAGATCAACACAGACAGGGCAGGTTATAGGGCCTCTCCTAAAGCGGGTGTCGCAGGTTCGAATCCTGCCGGGGGCACCAGGCAAAAGGCCCCGGACCGATCATGGTCCGGGGCCTTTGACATCAGTTTTTGACATCAACGAGGGCGGTCACTCACGGCCGGGGCGCCTCTTGAGCAGCCGGTCCATGTGGCTGATGGCCTCGCGCTGCGTGTCGTGGACGACGTGCGTGTAGACGTCCATGGTGATGCTGATCTGGCTGTGCCCGAGGATCGCCATCACGACGCGGGGCGCGACGCCGGCCGCGGTGAGGAGCGTCGCGCAGCCGTGCCGGGCATCGTGCAGCCGGACGACGCGGAGGCCGGCGGAGTCGGCTACGCGGGTGAAGGAGCGGTACACGTTGCGCGGCTCGACCGGGCGACCGGTGCGGGTAGTGAAGACGTGGCCGTTCTCGTCCCAGGACTCCCCCGCACGCTGCTTCGCGGCCGACTGGCGCATCCGATGCCAGCGCAGCGGCGGGATGCACATCGCCGGGAGCGGCAGGGCACGATGGCGGCGGTTCTTGGTCTCGTCGTCGTAGAGGACTCCGCGCCGTCGCTGGGTCTGCTGCCGGACGTAGATCACGCGGTTGTCCAGCAGGCGGTCGCCGAGTACGACCGTCTGCGGGCTGAAATCGTGGCCCAAGCCTGACCAGTGGCTCGGGCCGGCATCGTGTAGTGCCGAACTGGTGGGGCGCCTCAGCTGACGGCGGTCTCACTGCAATGACGATGGACGTCACGGTGCGCAGCGGTATCCGATGCTCGCAGTACAGCGTGCCCGTTCGGAGGGGACGCAGCGGGGACTCACGGGGAACAGCGGCGCCAACCTCGCTCCGGACCAGGTCAGGGAGCCGCCAGGTCAGCGGCCATCCGCATACGGCGTCTTCCAAACTGGTGCGGCGTGGCCGCTAGAATCGACCCATGACGTCACATCAGGCGGATGCCGCGTAGGTCCCCGCGCGAGCTCAGGGCCACCGTGCTCCGTGGGCAAAACGATGGTGGGGTAAGCACACTGCTCGTCAGCGCGTGCCCCGGGCAGCCAATTTGTTCCGCCGTTCACACGTACCTCTTCGCCGATGGCCTCGACGTGGTCGCGCGCAGCGACAGCAGAATGGCTGGCCTCGATCCAAGGTGGCTGCTCCGCCCAGGCGGACCGCTCTATCCGACGGATATGCCGTGCAAGGTGGATGTAGCAGCCCAAGAGCGGCCCGAGCCCGGGCCAGACAGGCTGACCATCCGGGTCCGGCTCCGGGGCGAGACGGTCATCTGGACCGACCTGATGTACCCGGGCCTCGATGGCAAGCCCATCGAGGAGGTTCGCTTCCGCCTGAACCAGTACCTGGGCGAGGTCGAACGAGCGTACGCGGCGCTGAAAGACCAGCCGTAGTTAGGCAATTACGACGATCTATATGAGGCGCTACGCGGCCTCCGCAGGCATGCGCGCTGAGTGTCTAACTGCGCTACAACAGCCCCGCACCAGGGCGCACAACCACGGACTCTCGCGGACGGTCCGCCCAGGTCACGAGCGGTTCGGCCGCAGGTCACAAGGTCGCGCGCATTGCTTCGGGACGAAGAGGTCGTGGGTTCAAACCTTGCCACCCCGACGCGGTTCTCAGCTGGAACAGTCGACGACCTGCCCAATGACGGAGAAGCGCTGCTCACACTCCGGGCAGGTCGCCTCACCGAAGGCATAAGTCAGGGCGCGCGCGACTTCCTCATGGCCGTCGGCCATGGCAAGGTCGTAGAGGCGCCGGCCGAGACCTTCCAGGGCGCGAGGATCGGCCGGATGGAGAGGGAAGGTCTCGATGTCGTCAGAGAGGGCGTAGTCCTCCGTCGCGCTGAAGAAGCCCCGCTCTCCGAAAATCACCCACAGCGACGCGCACCCGTCGGGATCGGGGCACTCGAGCTCGTATTCCTCGCTGACGACGCCCCAGACCAAGTCCTCCGCCCAGTGGATGTCACCCTCCAGGTTCAGGACCGCCTCAACCAGATAGCAGTAGTCGTTGCGGTCGGCGGTGACCTGCCGCCACCGGTGTGCGGCGCCCAGTAAGCGTGCAACTTCCGGCGCGTACCGGTGCCGCAGGTTCCGGGTCTCGGACCGCTGGTCGGCCTGGACGAGAAGGGCGCCAGCCAAGTGGAGGGCCGAAGGCGCCACGCCGGCTTTGTCGGCCTCCGCCATGTCGGCCAGCGTGTGCAGCACCAGCGGATGGGCGACGTCCAGAGAGCCGTTGTGGTAGAGCTCCGTCCAGAGGTCGCTCCAGGCCTGACTGTCCCGGCCCGTGGCGGCACGTTCCAGCAAGGCCTTCAGGCGGTCGGAATCAGCGTCGTCTGCGCGGGGAACAAGAGAACTCGTCGTCATCTCCGGCATCCAAGCAGACTGCCGCAAGCGCACTTTCGCCGACCTGTCGACTGCTGTGGATGTCGCCGGTCGGCATGTCCGGTGACGCTGGGCCGACTGACCGGGCTGCTCGAGAGCGGCTCGGCCCGGGTACGGCCGGTGGTCCGTGCCATGCCGTGTCGTGCCGGACATCGTGCGCCGCTCGACGGCGGGACGACCCGCGCAGGCGACCGACATCCTGGTGCACCTCTGCTCCTCAGTTGCGTCCAGGCGGACTTCGTAAGGCAGGATCGAGTATCGGGTCCAGAGGCTCGGTCGACCCGAGTTTGGCTGGCAGGCCGTACACCTCCAGCCCAACATGTAATCGGGCGTGCTCAGGAGGACCACGCCGCGAGAAGTTCCACCGGGCCGTACGCGGCGTCGAGCCCCGCGCAGTCGGTCCCGCTGCGCGAGACAGCGATCACAGGCACGGGAGCAGGCGTGAGCGCGGCACGGTGTCGATGCAGCGCCGCGAGATCGTGCCGGTCGAAGGGGGAGTTCTCCAGCCACTTCACCGAGCCGACGAACAACAGCTCCTTGGCGATCGGCGCGCGGTCCGCTCCCACGACGTCGATCTCCACATCGTTGGTGCGGGTCCAGTAACCGCCGATGGCGGGGGCGGCGGGGAGGTTCGCGTCGGGCAGCAGCCGTGCCAGCGCCTCGCGCACCAGAGGTTCAACGGCCCGGCCACGCCAGCTGGTCCAGTTTTCGCGGATTCGCCGCAGCGTCAGGTCACCCCGGCCCCGCTCGATCTCCTCCATCGCCGGACCCAGGAGCTTCAGCCAGAAGCGGAGGTAGGGATCCGCGACCTGGTATCGACGATCCTTCGAAGGCCGCGTGGACACAGGAAGCTCCGCCGCGATCACCCGCTTTTCCGTAAGGATCCCCAGCGACCGCTGTAGCGGGGTCGCCCCGATCCCGCCGGCGGCGCGGGCAATATTGGAGAACGTCCGCTCACCGCTGCCGATCGCCGAGAGGACGGTGCGGGCCTGCACCTGCTGGGGAAACTCTGCAGCGAGCGAGCGCTCCGCCGACACCAGCAAGGCCGAGACCGGATCGCTGAGTGCCGCCTGCAGGAACTCCCACATCCCGGCGCCGTGCGTCCACTCTGCACAGATCAGGGGCAGTCCACCGGTGATCAAGGCCGCATCGAAAGCCGAGGCAGGCTCGAGACCGAGCATCTCGCCTACCTCCGCCGGGTTGAGCGGACCCAGCACCATCTCCCGTCCGCGCTGGTGGAACGGGCGTCCATAGCTGTTCAGCGCCTCCATCATCGACAGGTCGGAGCCGATGAGAACCAGCAGAACCGGCTTCGTCTCCAGCACTCGGTCCCAGGCCCGCTGAAGCATGCCCTCGAAGGCGCCCTCCGCATCCATCAAATAGGGCACCTCGTCCATGACCACCACGCTCGCCCGGTCATGCGGCAGTGCCGCCGCCAGTACATCGAAGGCGGCATCCCAACTCGCCGGGCGGGCCGCGGACAGCAGATTCGCCAGCGGAAGGCTGGATGACTGCGCATCCTGGCTGAGCCGCTCCAGGTCCACCCCCGGCGACGCCCCTGTGGCGGCATAGAAGAGGAACGGCGCACCGGACCTCTCGGCAAACCGCTCCACCAACCGCGACTTACCCACCCGGCGGCGTCCTCGAAGCATCACGCACCGCCCGGGCCGCTCCCCACCGACCCCGGCCGTCACCTTGCCCAGCTCGCGATCCAGCGTCTCGAGCTCGTGCCGCCTGCCCACGAAATCCGCCATGTCGCCGCCCTCCAGAGCGTTACTTAACATCCACGCAGATACTAACATCGCAGTTAGTAACATTAGCGTTAGTGGTGGAGGCTGGCTCGGAAGGATGGCACTTACCCCGGTACATCCACGGGAGACAATCAGCCTTCGGCGCCACAGCACGGTCCGCCACTGGACGCCCCACGGCCGCCGAATGCGTGAGCGGCGCGTGAGCGGACGGCGTAACAGGAGCCGTCCTGAGCCGGATGGCCGGGAGCAATGCTCGGGACTTGTGGATCGGTTCCGGGAAGGCGCGCGGAGGGCGTACCTTCCCGAATGATCCTGTGATGGTCACCGAGTAGGCCCGCGTTGCAGCGCGGGTCGGGAAGGCACGCCCGTGCTCACCGTGGTGAATGACGACGCCGCGACGCGAGACGGCTCCTTGATCGACGAGATCGGACGAGCTTGCGACCGGCCTCGGCCGTGGACGGCTCGCACGGAAAGATCTCGCTGTACGTGGCATGGCTGGCGAGCACGGCCTCAACTGGCTTCTTCGGACTCGGCATTGGTTGGAGCCTTCGTGTCGTCTCGGCGCCCGACCCGCCCTCTCGTGACACTTCAGGGCGGACCGGACCGTCAACAGCCGCTCACAGGAGGCGACCGACAACCAAGCAACTCCACAGCCTGGCTTCCTGGTTAGGGCGTTCAGGCACTCGTCCGACGGCAGGACCTAGGGCGTTTTGACCTCCTCTTTACCTGGCGGGTGGGAAGTGCGCGGGCTACCGTGCCCGAATGGACGCCATCCGCAGCACCGTCCTTGAGACGTGGATGACCGAACACGGCTACAGCTCCAACAGCCCTGCCCCAGATCATGACGGCCACGAACAGATCGCGGAGCCCGTCGGGATCGTCGCCGGCGCGCTCTCGTATCGCCGTCAAGTCGTCCCGGCTGATCAGGCGGTCTCCGCTCGGCCCGCTCGCGCATTCCTTACCGGCATCTGGAACGTGCCCGGCCCCGTGCGGCTCCAGCCATGGACGCCAGGTCTCGGGACGAAATCGCACCCGGTGCTGACTGCGCCCGGCATGGGTGTGGACGAGTCTTCGTAACTGTTCCAACACTGTGCCCTCCCGTGGAGACGGCGCGTCGTGTGCCGCAGCCGATGGGGGCCGACGCCCGGACAGTCGGCCTTTCCTGACCTCAGCGCCGCGGAACGTTCCAAGGCGCCTCCCTACTCACCACAGCCAAGGACCGGCACGCTCAAGACGGTTCGTCGCTGAGCACTGGCTCCGCCCGACAGGAAGGCGACGTCCCGCCGACAGGCGCCGCTTCACCTCTGGTATGCGCAGGTTAGGGCGGAGTGGAGGTCATTTGCGGCAAGGGCATGGGCGCACGGTTGGTTGCCGACTAGAGTCACCTCATCACTGCTGGTTATGGGGCCAGGGATCGGTGCACACACGCCGAGCCGCTGGTGGGGACGGCCTGTAGAGCATGAGCCGTCGCTCCAATGGGTTGGTCGGTGTCTGGGCTGAAGCGCAACGCCAACAGCAACGTCAACGTGAGGCGCAAGCCAGATACCAGCGGGATCAGGAGAGGCAACAACGCGCCTACCAGCGAGAGCTCGCGCGCAGCCACCGTGAGCAGAGAGCGGCGTACCGGGAGCAGCGCGAGGCGGAGGCCCGGCGGCGCACGGAGGAACTCGACGCGCGGGTGGAGTCGTTGCAGGGCCTGCTGGCGGCAGGGTGCCGGGCTCCGGCGTTCAGGGCCGATGCTCTGACTCGGGCGGAGCGGATAGAGGCATTCTCGCCGGGACAGCTCGCGCACCCCATCCGCATGCCGGACCCGAACCAGTACCAGCCGCAGGGCGGTTGGGCCGCCACACGGCGAGCCCAGACACAGGCGGAGGCCCGGTCCAGGTTCGAGCACGACTGGCAGGCCGCACAGGCTGCGGAAGCACAGCGTCAGCACCAGTTGGCTACCTACCAGCTGCAGTACCAGCAGTGGGCCGAAACCCAGCTGGGCGAGATCCGTCGGCACAACGCCGGCATCGGAGAGATGACGATGGGGCTTCGCAACGGAGATCCCGAGGCCGCGGTGGAGTATTTCTCCGCCGCCCTCTACGCCTCGACCGGTTGGCCGGAGGGCCTGCCCCGTCAGGTATCCGCAGCGTACGACTCCGGTGCGCGCCAGTTGGTACTGAACTGGGAGCTGCCCAAGTACGACGTCGTCCCGGAGGCGAAGTCGGTGCGCTACATGATCAACGCCGATCAGGAGAAGGAGTCGCCCCGACCGGTCACGCAGCGCCGCGCCCTGTACCGGGACGTACTCGCGCAGTGTCTCCTGTTGGTTCTGCGTGATCTTTTCGCAGCCGATGAGTTCGGTGCGCTGGAATCGGTCGCGTTGAACGGGTTCGTGGACGATCACGACCCGACGACCGGCCGACGCGCACCCATGTTCCTCGGCACTGTCATGGCCCCGCGTTCGACTTTCGCCGAGCTGCATCTGGAACAGGTGAACGCTGTCAACTGCCTGGTGGACGGACTCCGGGGGCAACTGTCGTCGCGCCCCGATCAGTACGCGTCCGTGCGGCCCGGCCGGGTTCCCGAAGACGTCGGTAACGGTGTCGTCACCCATGGAGGCGACGAAGAGCCGGATCTGTACGAGATGGATCCCATCGCCTTCGAAGCGCTGGTCGCCGATCTGTTCCGGGCCATGGGCATGCAGGCCGTGACCACACAGCGCTCGAACGACGGGGGTGTGGACGTCGATGCGCTGGACCCGACCCCGATTCGCGGCGGCAAGATCGTCGTACAGGTCAAGCGCTACCGCAACACCGTGCCCCCGACAGCCGTCCGCGACTTGTACGGCACCGTCCAGGACGCCGGCGCCAACAAGGGTGTGCTGGTCACGACATCCGCATTCGGCCCCGGCTCGCACACCTTCGCCAACGGCAAGCCCTTGGAACTGGTGGCAGGCTCCGAACTGGTCGACCTGCTGCACCGCCACGGGCTGCGCGGGCGACTGGGCAGCGGCGAACGCTCGGTGCCCGCCCAGCGGACAGCGCCGGACAGTGAGACCAGCACGGACGACCACAACGTGCTGGGCATGTACTGGTCGGGCAGCGTCGCCTTGGACGTGTGCGCGCTCGTCTGCCACGGCAACCGGGTTCTGGACGACGACCACTTCGTCTTCTTCAACAACCCCCGGACACCCGACGGCACAGTCCGCGCGCTCATCCCCGTCGCGCCGGACAGAGCCGCCATCCAAGTCTCCTTCGATGCCCTACCGGCGCGCGCTGACCGCCTCGTCGTCATCGCCGCGGTCGATCCTGTCGCCGACCCCGCGGCCGACCTGTCCGGGTTCACCGACGCCGGTATTCGGCTGCTGGACTCCGAGGGAACCCCACTCGACCAGTTGGAAGTCTCCGACGGCCGCACCGGCGAAACCGCCCTCGTACTGGGGTCCTTCCGTGGCCGCGCGAACGGCGACTGGGAGTTCGTCACCGGAGGCAAGGGATACCGAGGCGGCTTGGAGAAACTGGTCCAGGAGTACGGCATCGATGTGGATTAGCGCCCATGCCGACATGAGACCTCAAGCGGGGTGCCGCCGATCCTTCGTGTCTGTCACGAAGACACGCAGCCGGCCGCCTGCCGAGTAGCCCCCGGTTCAGAACGGATTCAGCACACATCAGGACGGGAAACCACGCGAACACGTGAGAACCCGGGAGAGGAATTCTTCCAGGCGAGGCACCCTACGCCCGACATCTATGCAGGTCACAGTCTCGCTCCGAGAAAACTCCTAAAGCGGGTGTCGCAGGTTCGAATCCTGCCGGGGGCACAACGCATTACGCCACTGACCTGGGGTTTCTCCCCCAGGGAGGCGCCCTATTCGGCCTCGGACTCCTCGTCCGGGGCCGTTTGCGTGAGCGGTGCGTGAGCGGTGCGTGAGCGGACGGAGAGTTGATCTCCGAAATTTCTGCCACCGGATCAGCATCATCCGGCACGGACTCCAAGCCGGGATGCTCCGCGTCGTCGGGCTCGGCCTCCGCTTGGGGGGCGGTGTTTTCGGAGGTGGCGCGGGCGCGCGGGACGAGCCGGGCTGCGGCCTCGGCGATCGCCAGGTCCGCTTCGGGGAGCAGGCTCGTGTACGTGTCGGCCGTGACGGTGATCGAGGAGTGGCCGAGCATCTCCTGGATGTCCTTCAGGCCGGCCCCGGCCACGTGGGCCAGCGTTGCGGCACCGTAGCGCAAGTCGTGGAGCCGGACCGGCGGGAGACCGATCTCCTCGCACAGCTCGACGAACCGCCGTGTGACGCGTTGGCGGGGTGGAGCATCTCGCCGTTCCCTCGGGGGGCTTCTTGCCACCGCTCCGGCTGGTCGAACGCATCGCCCCCGGAGCCGATGCAGGGCGGGGCGCCGCTGCAAGTCCAAAGTCGCCGGCTGGATCGACGAACTGGGCCGGCGAGCGTGGCGCCGGCCTTTCCCCTGGCGGTGTCGGCTTCGTCGCGTTGCGCGCCGGCACCGGGCGTCACATCTGTAGCAGGCGATGCGCGCTGAGGGCCAGGACGACCAGGGCCGCGTCCTCGGGGCGTCTGGGGTCGCGGCCGGTGAGTTCGGCGAAGCGGTTGAGGCGTTGTTGGATCGTGTTGCGGTGGCAGTACAGGGCGGCGGCCGTGTCGGCCACCGATCCGCTGCCCGACAGATGGACCTGGACGGTTTTCAGCAGGCGTTCCGCCTCCGCCGCAGGAACCGCGGGAACTCCCGTGTACAGGCCGCCGAGCACGTCGGACGCCAGGTCCCGGCCGAGGTCGCCGGCGCGGTGGACCAGGACGTCGAGCCAGTTGTCCTCCAGCCGGTGCGGTTCTGTGGCGTCGGGCGCCAGCACACGGGCCGTGGCGGTCGCGAGCGTCACCGCGCGGGGGACCTCGGTGAGTCCGGTCACCACGCGGGAAACGCCGCACGGCGTCCCGTGCAGCTGTGTCAGCACCGCTTCCCGGGTGAGGCGTGGGCCCAGCTGGACCACCAGGACCATGTCCGAGGCGACCGCCTGCTGTTGCAGTGGGGCGTCGAGGTTGCGGAGGGCGTTCGCGACTCCCCGTAGCGACGCCTCGCCGCCTCCGGGCGCTACCGCGCACAGGAACTGCCCGGGCACCTGGAATCCGAGAGCCCGCGCCACGTCCTGCACCACGGTGGGGTTGCGGCCGTCGGTGTCCAGGAGCCGGCTGAACCACAGACGCCGCTCGTCCTCCGTCCGCCGCCCCATCTCCAGGACGGTGCGCTGATAGGCGGTCATGATGCCGGTGACGTGGCGCTCGACCGCCTCCCACACGTAGTAGGCGGAGGTGACCAGCTGCGCCCTGCCCTCCTCGCCCGCGCGCCGCACCAGGGCGGCCCAGACGACCCGGAAGTCCACGCGGGCGGCCTGCAGCAGCGCATCCAGCGGAACGCCCTGCCGGGCACGCTGTTCGCCGACCCGCTCGGAGACGCCGGCGATGTGTTCCGGCACCGGCAACTGCGCGACGGTGCGCAGCAAGAGCTCGAACGCCTGCCAGGCGCTGTCGCGGAACTCGTGCCGGGAGACCAGGTCCGAGTAGGAGGCGCGGACCGGCCCCACGTACTCGGCCCACTCGTCGACCAGGCTGTCGATCTCCTCCAGGCACTCGCGGGCCAGAGCGACGACATGCGGGTCCGGCAAGGGCAGGGCGGCCAGGTGCGGAGTCGGGGTGTGCATGTGCTCCATCGTGCCTCGTCCCCGCCGGGGTAGAAACGCCGAGTCAGCTCGCCCGGCCGCGTACGCGGATCACCTTCCGGTTCACGAACTCCGCCATTCCGTACGCCCCCAGCTCCCGCCCCACGCCGGACAGCTTGACCCCGCCGAAGGGGATGTCCTCCTGGGTCTGGGAGGAGCCGTTGATCGAGACCATGCCGACGTCGAGCGCGTCGGCGACCGTCTTCGCGGCGGCGAGGTCGCGGCCGAACACGACGCTGCCGAGGCCGTACGGGGTGTCGTTGGCGAGGCGGATCGCCGTCGCGGTGTCGGGGACGCGGTGGACGACCGCGACCGGGCCGAAGATCTCCTCCTGGTACGCCCGCATGCCGGGGGTGACCCCGGTGAGGACGGTCGGTTCGACGAAGGCACCCTCGCGGGCCGGCCGCTTGCCCCCCGTCACCGCCGTCGCGCCCCGCTCCACCGCGTCGTTCACCTGCGCGATCACGGCCCGGGCGGCCTCCTCGGAGGAGAGGGGACCGAAGGAGACGCCGTCGTCGGTGGGGTCTCCAACGGTCAACGCCCGCACCGTGTCCGTGAAGGCGCCGAGAAAACGGTCGTAGAGAGGGTCTACGACTATGAACCGCTTCGAGGCGGTGCACGCCTGGCCCGCGTTGCCCATCCGGCCCTCGACGGCCGCGGCGACGGCGGCCTCCAGGTCGGCGTCGGGAAGGACAACGAAGGGGTCGGAGCCGCCGAGTTCGAGGACGTACTTCTTGAGGTGGCGGCCCGCGACCTCGCCCACCGCTCGCCCGGCCCGCTCCGAGCCCGTGAGCGACACTCCCTGGACCCGAGGGTCCGCGATGACGCGGGCGACCTGCTCGTTGGTGGCGTACACGTTGATGTACGCGCCCGTCGGCAGTCCGGCCGCCCGCATGATGTCCTCGATGGCCTGCGCCGACTCGGGGCAGTTCGGGGCGTGCTTGAGGACGACGGTGTTGCCGAGGACGAGGTTGGGGGCAGCGAAGCGGGCGACCTGGTAGTACGGGTAGTTCCACGGCATCACGCCGAGCAGCACGCCCAGCGGCTCGGACCGTACGACCACGTCGTCGCCGCCGCGGATGTCGAGCCGCTGGTCGGCGGCGAAGTCGGGGCCGTGCTCCGCGTAGTACGCGAAGATCGCCGCCGACAGGTCCACCTCACCCAGGGCTTCGCGGGTGGTCTTGCCCATCTCGCGGGTGATGATCGCGGCCAGTTCCTCCCGCCGGTTCTCGAACTCCCGGGACACGGCGAGTACGGCGTCGGCCCGCTCTTTGACCGGGCGTCGCCGCCAGGCCGTGAACTCGGCTGCCGCCGCCTCGACCGCGCGGTCGACCGTGGCGTCGTCCGACGTCGGGTACCGCCGCACGAGAACGTTCGTGGCCGGGTCGACGATCTTGTATTCCGTCACGCGTGCCTTCTTCCTTCGCATAGCCAAAGGTGGATCAGCCGAGGTGCAGGAGCGTCCGGAGGTCCTCGCCCGCGCGGATCCGCCGTAGGAGCTCCGGCTCCGCCGCGTCCGACAGTTCCGCCTCGTGCACTACGGCGGCCAGCGCCACCGGCGGCAGGGCGATCACGCCGTTGGCGTCGCCGAGGACGATGTCCCCCGGCGCGATGCGGACACCGCCGATGTCCACGGGCACCTGGTGCCGCCCGCCCCGACCGTCAAGCCTCTTGGTGGTCAGGCAGCTGGTGCCCCGGGCGTGGACCGGCAGGCCGAAGGCCAGATCTGTGAGCGCGTCCACATCCGTCACCACTCCGTCGACGAGGATGCCCGCGGCCCCGCGCGCTCGCCCCGCCGCTACCGTGACGGCGCCGATCGGCGCGTGGGTGTGGTCGCCGCGCATGTCGACGACCAGCACCTCGCCGGGGCGCAGCGCGACGAGCGCGCGGTTCACCGCCACGGCGTCCGGGGCGTCGAGGGCGAGGGTGGCGGCCGTACCGGCCATCCGCCGTGGCCAGCCCAGCCGCCGGACGGCCGAGTCGACGAAGCCTTCCTCCAGGAAATGGCCGAGCGTCGGGAGGTCCACTCGCCGGAGGCGCTCCAGCAACTCCCCGTGTGCGAGTCCGGCCTGGTCGGGGCCGGCGGTGACGCTCACTCCCCCGCTCCTTCCTTGACCACCGCGATGCAGTCGATCTCCAGGGACACGCCCCACAGCCCCACGCAGACCGTCGTCCGCGCCGGCCGGCGGTCGGCGAAGAACGCCTCGTACGCCTGGTTGTAGGGCGCGAGCTGGTCCGGCGAGCTGAGATAGGTGTTGACCTTGACGATGTGGTCGAGATCCGAACCCGCCGCGTGGAGAACGGCTTCGAGGTTGCGCAGCGTCGCGTGCACGTCGTCCTCGAAGGTGCCGTTCGACTGCCCCGGGGCGGCGGGTATCTGACCGGTGGTGAAAACGAAGCCACCGGCAGACGTCGCCTGGACGTAGGGGCCCACGGCGGCCGGGACGCCCGGCGCCGAGTCGATCCGCGTGATCCCGCGTCCATTTGTCGCTGTTGCCGCCGTTGTCGCTGTGCTCATGCGACCGCCCCGATCGGGCGCGCGGCGGACCGGGACTCCACGCCCGGCTCGTCGATGTCCCCGAACCGGGTCTCCGCGAGCAGGAGCAGGGCCAGCAGGGACAAGGACGCCGCGCCGAGCACGTACCAGGCGATCGAGGAGCTGCTTCCGGTGGCCGACAGCAGCCAGGCGGTGACGGCCGGAGTCGCCGCGGAGCCCAGCAGGCCCGACAGCATGTAGGCGACCGAGAGGCCCGAGTACCGGACCCGGGTGCCGAAGAGCTCGGCGAGGAAGGTCGCGATGGGGCCGTAGTTGGCGGAGAACGCGAGCATCATGAGCGCGTAGGCAACGAAGACCCCGAGCGCCGATCCGGTGTCCAGCAGCCAGAAGAACGGGAAGGCGAGTACGGCCTCCGCCGCGATGCCCGCGTAGATGACGGGCTTGCGGCCCACCCGGTCGGACAGCCGGCCAAAGTACGGGATGGCCAGGAACGCGATGGCGCAGGCCACCATGACCGCCCACAGCATCAGGTTCTTGGAGTGTCCGAGGTCGTTGGTCCCGTAGCTCACGCCGGAGGCCACCATCAGGGTGAAGGTCGACCCCGTGGACAGGGTCGCTACGCCGCCCAGCAGCACCTGGCGCCAGTACCGGCTCATCAGCGCGAAGAACGGGATTCTGGCCTTGACGCCCTCCTCCCGGACCGCCTGGAAGGACGGCGTCTCCTCGATGTGGAGCCGGATGTAGAAGCCGATCCCGACGAGGATCGCCGAAGCCAGGAAGGGGATCCGCCAGCCCCACGAGTACAGCGCGTCGGTGCTCGTGGTCGAGGCGACCAGCAGGAAAGCCCCGTTGGCGAGCAGCGTTCCGATCGGCACCCCGATCTGGACCATGGAGCCGAAGAATCCGCGCCGGTTCTCCGGTGCGTGCTCGACGGTCATCAGTACGGCACCGCCCCACTCGCCGCCCAGCGCGAGACCCTGCACCACGCGGAGGCCGAGCAGCAGGAGGGGCGCGGCCACGCCGAGGGTGGCGTAACCGGGCACGAGGCCGATGGCGAAGGTGGCCACGCCCATCGCCGTCAGGGAGATCAGCAGCATGGACTTGCGGCCGAGACGGTCTCCGAAGTGGCCGAAGAGCACGGCGCCCACCATGCGCGCCAGGTAGGCGGAGGCGAAGGTCAGAAACGAGAGGATCGTGCCTACGGCCCCGTCGAACTCGGGGAAGAACACCTTGCCGAAGACCAGCGCGGAGGCGGTGCCGAACAGGAACAGGTCGTACCACTCGACCGTGGTGCCGACCATGCTGGCGAGGGAGATCCTGCGCATCTTCGTCGCGTCGAGCCGGCTGCCGGTGGTCGGCGGGAAAGCGGGAGCGGTCATGGGGACTCCGGTCTGAGGTCTGAGCCGAGGAATCGTCTGGGGGACTGGGGGCTGAGCGGGCGCCGTCCGGTTGGCCAACGGTGCATCGACGACTTCGCCGACCGCAAGGAGCAGAAGCACACCGCCGCGGAGCGACGACTGTGCACATGACCAATGCGCCACGTCGCGCTCCGAATTCCGGATGAAAACTTCGTGTTACGGACCTGGCCCCCTCGCCCACGCCTGTTCATCTGCACATCGCAGCGCCGCTATCCGGGGGCCTTTGCCCCGTGTCTCCGGCCGCCTCGAAAGCAACACTGGCCGGGCAACC
Organism: Streptomyces sp. NBC_00873; assembly: GCF_045207415.1. Lineage (NCBI taxonomy): Bacteria > Bacillati > Actinomycetota > Actinomycetes > Kitasatosporales > Streptomycetaceae > Streptomyces > Streptomyces sp. NBC_00873. The sequence goes on along the minus strand of NZ_CP108803.1, from coordinate 5,336,208 downwards.
GCGGCCTCAAGAGAAGGAACAGACCCCCGATGGCGAACGTCGCACCCGAACCCACCGACTCCCCCGAGCGCCCCCTCTCCGCCGGCCATCTGATCGTCGCGCAGCTGGAGCGCGAGGGCGTCCGGCGGGTGTACGGGGTTCCCGGTGAGTCCTTCCTCGACGTTCTGGACGGCCTGCACGACTCGTCGATCTCGACGGTGGTGACCCGGCACGAGGGCGGTGCGGGCTTCATGGCGCTGGCGGAGGGCAGGCTGACGGGCCTGCCCGGGGTGGCGATGGTGACCCGGGGGCCGGGCGCCGCTAACGCCTTCATCGCCGTCCACACCGCGTACCAGGACGCGACCCCGATGCTCCTCTTCGTCGGGCTGGTCCCGGTGCCCGACCGCGGCCGGGAGGCGTTCCAGGAGTTCGACCTCAGCGGGTGGTTCGGCAGCACGGCGAAGAAGGTCGTCATGCTGGACGACCCCACCGCCGCCGCCCGCGTCGTCGCGGAGAGCGTCCACGTGGCCCGCAGCGGCCGGCCCGGCCCGGTGGTGATCGGCCTTCCCGAGGACGTACTCACCCTCCCCGCGGGCCCCGCCCTCGGAGTTCGGCCGCTTGCGGTGCCGCGGCCCGGCGCCGCAGAAGCGGAGCTGAAGGAGCTGGTGCACCGGTTCGAGCGCGCGCGACGGCCCCTGGTCGTCGTCGGCGGAGAGGGCTGGACCGCGGAGAGCGGCCAGGAACTCATGCGCTGGGCGACACGGCACTCGATCCCCGTCCTCGCCGACTTCCGCGCCTACGACGCCGTCCCCCACGACATCGAAGGCCTCGGCGCCTACGCCGGCTCGCTCGGCTACGGCCGTGGCGACCACGCGGCCCGGCTGCTGGACGAGGCCGACCTCACGGTCTTCCTCGGCGCACCGCGCGGTGACGTGCTCAGCGACGGATACACCCGCGGCCTCGACTCGGAGACGGTGCTCGTCCTCCCCGGCGACGCACAGGGCCACTGCGGCCGCATCGACCAGTTCGTCGCGGCCCATGCGCCCGCCTTCGTCCTCGACCTCGTCACCACGCCGGCGGCGCCGGACGCCGACGCCGCGTGGTTCGGGGCGGCCGTGGACACCCAGGCCCGCTTCGCCACTCCCCCCTCCGAGCCGACCGAGGACGACACCCACGACACCTACGTCGACCTCACCGCGGTCATGGGCGTGCTGCGGGAGGAGCTCACCCACGACGCCGTCATCACCTACGGCGCCGGAAACCACGCCCTCTGGCCGGCCCGCTACCTCCCGCACCGCGCCCCGGCCTCCCTCGTCGCCCCCCGCAACGGCGCCATGGGCATGGGCATACCGGCCGCCGTCGCGGCCTCGCTGGCCTTCCCCGGACGCGAGGTCGTGTCGGTCGCGGGTGACGGCTGCTTCCTGATGAACGGTCAGGAACTGGCCACCGCGGTGGGACACGGCGCCGCCTTCGTCGCCCTGGTGGTCGACAACGGCTGCTACGCGACGATCCGCGAGCACCAGGAGGGCGCCTACCCGGGCCGCCCGTCCGGCACCCAGCTGACCAACCCGGACTTCGCGGCATGGGCCCGCTCGTACGGTGCGTACGGCGAGACCGTGACCTCGCACCGCGACTTCCGCGAGGCGTTCCGGCGGGCCCGCGCGAGCGGCCTCCCGGCCGTGCTGCACCTGATCCAGGACCCGGCGGTCCGCGCTCCGGCGACCGCCGCCTGGGCCCCGAAGCCGCCCGCCCGATGAGCCGCGAGGCCACCCACCCGATGACCCCCGCGCCGCCCCACGATCGCCGGAGCCCCACCCGCCTCCGCCAAGGTGACCCGCCTCCCTCCGTGGACGCGTTCCCGCAGCCCACCCCGCAAACCGACAGGACGTGATCATGAGCAACCCCGCCACCTCTTCCACGGCTCCGACCGCACACGACGTCACCCTGCTGGAGGACTTCGCGACTCTCTCGGCGTTCGGTGCCACACCCGGCGGTGGGGTCGACCGACAGGCTGCCACCCCCGCCGACGCAGAACAGCGTGCCTGGCTCCACCGGTGGCTCACCGCCCGCGGCGCCGAAGTGCGCTACGACGGTGTCGGCAACCAGTTCGGTCTCTTCACCGTCACACCCGGAGCCCCGTACGTCCTCACCGGCTCACACCTGGACAGCCAGCCGCTCGGTGGCCGCTACGACGGTGCGTACGGCGTCCTAGCCTCGGCTTACGCCGCGCACCGGGCCGTGGAACGGTACGGCGTCTCGGACTCCGCACCGAAGTACAACGTGGCCGTGGTCAACTGGTTCAACGAGGAAGGCTCCCGGTTCAAGCCGAGCATGATGGGCAGCTCGGTGTTCACGGGGAAGCTGCCGGCCCGGACCGCCCTCACGACGACCGATCCTGCGGGCACCACGGTCGAAGCCGCTCTCCGCGAGATCGGAACGATCGGCGACTACGCCGGGCCGGACGTGGCAGCGTACGCCGAGATCCACATCGAGCAGGGCCGCGACCTGGAGAACAAGGGGATCACGATCGGCCTGGTGGATGCCACCTGGGCGGCACGCAAGTACCAGGTCGTGGTTCGCGGCGAGCAGTCGCATACCGGATCGACGATCATGGCGGACCGACGCGACGCCCTGTTCGGCGCCTCGCTCCTCGTCGTGGCGGTGCGCGAACTGGCCGAGCAGAGCACGGACATCCCGTTGCACACCTCGGTGAGCGAGATGACCATCGAGCCCAATTCTCCCGTGGTGGTCGCGCGCGAGGTGCGCATGCACGTCGATCTGCGTTCGCCCGACGAAGCGCTTCTCGACTCGGCGGCCAAGAAGCTGGCCGAGTCGATCCCCTGCGTCGAGGAGCGTGCGTCGGTCACCATCGAGCAGGTTCAGACACACGGTTGGGGCGTGGCGCCGTTCCCGGCGGCCGGGGTCGAGCTCGCAGCCCAAGCAGCCGACGAACTGGGGCTCAGCCACCAGACCATGATGACCATCGCGGGACACGACTCGGTGAACATGAAGGATGTCGCGCCCTCGATCATGCTGTTCGTGCCCAGCATCGAGGGAATCTCCCACAACGAGGGCGAGTTCACGAACGACCAGGACATCAGCGCGGGCACCGATCTGCTGACCGAGGTGGTCCGCCGACTCATGTCGGGTGCTCTGGACGGCACACGGTGACCCGCGGGGCAGAAACGGATTACGCCTCTCCCGCCCGGTCCTTGTGGACGCGGTCGGTCACGGCCGGGACGCTTCTTGAGCAGCCGGTCCATGTGGCTGATCGCCTCACGCTGCGTGTCCTGCACGACGTGTAATGGTGACGTCGGGTATTGGAACTGTCCGAATGCCTGTCTGTGGTAGCGCAGGGTCTGGGTCAGGGCAGGTCAGCGATGCTCGGGCGACAGCCCTGTGCCAGCGAAGTCGACGACGGTCTGCTGAAGCTGTTTGAGGAAGTCGATCAGGTTCGCGGCGATCAATTCGAAGTCGTCGAACCAAGACGCGGTGATGGAGCGATGGACCGCCCCACTCGGGTCGACAGCAAGGAGGTTGCCTCCGCCGTCGCTGCCGAACACGATGCCGACAATGTGATCTGCAACGTGCACGGAGCCGTACTCGGCGAGATCGTTGAGCACGTGGTCGGGTGAGTGGATGAAGTGCCCGTTGTCGATGTCGGGCAGGGCTGCCTCGGAGATCGTGTCGTAGAACGTGATCAAGGTGGGTGCGGCTGCCGGGTGCTCCTTGAGCTGTGCAGCTGCTGATCGACTGTCGGCATTCGCCAGGATGATCTCGTTGTCACCAGGCGGGTAGCCGTAGGTGTCCTCGAAGGAGCCGAGCACACGCTGAAGAAACTTGGTGATCTGGTGCTGCCAGACAACGAGCCAGTTCGCGTCGAGTGAGGGGGTCTGCATCTGGATCTCCTATTCGATCGTTTCTGCCGGCTTCGAGGTTCGGTTGCTGGAACGTCGGCTGACTTCGGCGGCGTAGGTGGCCCAGTCGCCCGCAGAGAGACGTTGCCGGGCGACGGCGACGTCGGTGTGGATGCCCGGGGTGCGGGCGAGGATCGCGGCGGGGATCTCGGTGGCGAGCTGGAAGAGCGCGGTGCTGCGGGCCTGGTTGGGCCGAATCCCGAGCTCAGCGGGCGCACTGGCCGGGGTGTGGGTAGTCGGGGTCGGTGCAGGTGGGACAGGATGGACGGGGCGCCGTTCGCGGGTGCCGGCGGATTCGTGGTGAGCGTTGTGGGCTCCCATCCCGTCCACCTTCGACCCAGGCAGAGCCGAGCAGTCGCGGCCCAGGGCGTCAAGGTCGTTCGTACAGTGGCGCGCTCCACCTTGACGCCCTGAACCACGACTGCTCCACGGTGTGTGGGGCGAAGGCGGACGGGATGGGAGCTGGGTGAGTGGTGGGTTGAGGGAAGAACGCCGCCGCTTGGCGGGCAATTGAGACCCCGTTGGACCCATCGCTACCATGCGTTCGTGGCTGGAGATCTCGGTTTCATGCTGGTTTGGGGCGTCATCACCATCGGCGGTGGAGGGGTAGTGGCTACCAACTTCCGTGGAGCCGCGGAATCGTTCCATGAGTTGATCCCCGAGCACAGGCGATGGCCTCGCACCGTGCCAGGTCTGAGGAAGGCCGCCGGAGCCTGGGCGGTCCTGGGAGCGATAGTGGTCAGCGTTGCGTTCATTGGCTGATCGCGCCTCATGACATCAATCACTGACACCAAGTCCCCGCCGGTCAATGCCTTACCCCGCCCAGGGGAGGGTACAGAGATAGGCGTCGAACGCCGCAGCAAGCTCGACTGGGCTGATCAAGGCATCGCGCTCCACGATCCAGGTGGAGATCTCTTCGGCGCGCACTCGCGCAGGTTAACCGAGCCGCCCAACGAGCCGGTGGCGTGCCCCTTGCGTGCCCGACCAGGCGGGTGCGAGGGGGGAGTCACGGGGAACGACGGTCACGTCGTGGCTCCCCCGCAGCAAACGCCGCTGGCGTTCCTGTCGACTCGCCGGGTAACCGCAAGACCAAGGCGGTGCCGGGTCGGGACGGGTCACCGCATCCGCACCACCGTGAGCGTTCCGTGCCGGCCTGATCCCGCCAGGACTTCCACCGTGAGGTCGGTCTGGATCCGGGTGTATGTCTCGCCTTCCGTCCGCCGCTCACCCATTACCTCCGCATCGGTCAGGGCGGTACCGATGTGTGCGGCGAGGACCCGCTCGAGGCGGGCCGACAGCCTTACCCGGCTGTCCTCGTCGCCGACCACCAGGGCCAGGTGCTGCGGGCGGAGCCTGGGCCCCGTGAACGCCACGACCAAACCGTCGGCGGTGTCGGCGTGGCACTGGTGGAGTGTCGGTATTCGAGAGTTGCAGTATTCGCCCACAGGGCGAGCAGCCCCGCACCCGACCTGGTCACGCCAGCGGTGACAAGGTGTAAGGCTCCTGCCGCAACGGGTGCTACCTGCGACGACGCCAGATCAAGCACACGATCCCAGAGCCGAAGAACCAGCCGGGCAGCGTCGGACTCAATCGCCTGATCGACTGCCAAGATCCGCGGACAGCGCCGCGTAGATGTACTCGCTGCCCCAGCGATCCCCGTCGAGGTCGTTCTCGACCAGGTGCGCCTCCCGGCGCATCCCGAGGCGCTCACAGACCCGCACAGACCCGGTGTTCTCCACATCCAGCCGTGCGTAGAGCCGGTGCACGCCCAGCGTGTCGAAGGCAAACCCGGCCAGCGCCGCGGCCGCCTCGGTCGCGTAGCCGTGTCCCTCGTGACTTGGGTCGAGAGTCCAGCCGATCTCGGCCTGGGCGGCGCGGACATCGGCCAGGGTGAGGCTCACCTCTCCAAGGACGCCGGGCTCATCGCGTCGGCAGACAGCGAGCGCCAGCTTGTCCCCGTCGGCGCGCCAGGCCGTCTGCGCCGCACGCTCGGCGGCAACTTGCTCGCTGCGCTCACGCGTGTGCGCCGGCCGGTACAAGTAGCGCGCCACGCTCGGCAGGCTCTGGTAGGCGTACAGGTCGTCGGCGTCGCCGGGAGTGAACAGACGCAGCGACAACCGGGACGTGGTCAACGGCAGCAGCGAAGCGATGTCCATGCGGACCTCCGGGACGCGGATGTGGATCAAGTTGCGGACGGATTGTCGCATCACGACTGCCCCGCAGCCACGCCTTTTCAAGAGCAGCGGTCGGCAGCCGCACTTCACCACGAGGCGTGGCTTTCCAGGAGTTGTTTACTGACCCACACTCCTAGCCCTGCGGGGCGTCCCGTCTCGCTGCCAAATATTCGGACCAGTTCCCGCCGGCGAGGGTGGCCCAGCGTTCGGCAGTCTTGGGGTGGATGCCGAGCAGGTCGGCGATGACCATGGGCGGCAGGTCTACCAGGGCGTCCATCATGGCGGTGTTCCGTGCTGCGCGGGCGGACAGACCGTGGTGTCTCAGTGTGTCGGCGAGGCCGAGGGGGTTACGCGGGCGTCCAGGGCTCTGGCCGGGTAAGAGGTACCTACGTCCGGCCGGAATGCTGTGACGGCGTCGAACAGCGCCTGGACCTCGTCGTAGGTCAGAGGCCGACGTCGGGGATCGCCTTCGTACTCCACCGAGTGCAGGACGGAGTTGCCCTCGTGAAAGATCACCTGCGGTGACAGGCCGAACCGCTCCTGGCAGGTCTCGATCCACCCGTACCGGCGGTCCAGCAGGTACTCCACGAACAGCTCGATCACTACCTCGTAAGACCGAGCCGTAGACAACTGGATCGGCTTGGCCCCGCTGCGAAGGTGGACGATGAACGCCTCGCCATCGGCCGGAGTCCACTGCCACGGGTACAACCCCGTGAAATCCTCGAACCGTTGGATCAGACGCAGCCGGGGCTGGATCGTCGAAGCCTGGAGAAACCGCGCGGACTGCTGCCGAGCCCATCCTTCCTTCATTGCAGAGGAAACCGCTGGCTCCGGGTCCAGGAGGACAACGTTCGGGGCCAGGGCAAGACGCACCGAACCGGGTGCCTCAGTGACCATGCCCGTCGTTGTATCAAACGCATCATTGTTGCGTCCATATCGAGCGGTGCTGGTCAGCTACCGAAGGAGGCCCAGGGCGTTCCCGATACAGGGTCTCTGATCAGCAGGAACGTTCGAGGTAGGGCTGTACGAACTGTTGCAGCCAATGCAATTCATCCTGTTTCGAACCTTCACCCACCCGCGCCGTCCCGACGGGTACGCGGCCGTGCCCCGCTTGGCCACCACTCCTTCAAGGTCCTGCGCTTGGAGGGCCTCGTACCAGTGCTCCGCCACATCCCTATCGTCGGTCGCCGGTACGGGCTGGATCGGCGGGCCGACCTCCGCGAGCAGTTCCAGGAGAAGGGTGCGCCGCTTGGTGTAGGGGAGCGTGCGGGTGTCACCGATCGCCGGGGCGGGGTGCTGCACGAGGTCCCAGCAGGCATACGAGGCCGGGTGCCGGGCGGCCAGCGCACGGGCCCGGGTCACGGACGAAGCGGCCCTCGACTGAGCGGCTCCGAAATCGAGCCGCCCATCCCGCCAGACCACCGCCTCCCCGTCCAGCACCGTGCCCGGCCGCAGCGCCATGCCGGCCAGGGCCAGGTCCATCCAGTACGGCGTGACAACCCTCCCGGACCGGGCATACAGAATCACAGTGCCATCGGTGCGCCGCAGTACAACTCGGTGCCCGTCGAACTTCGGCTCGAACCACCACCCCGGCCCCTCGGGCAGCCTAGGGACCGCCTGGGCCAGCGCCACCTTGATTCTGTATGCCCGGCGGGGTGTGCGTAACGTATTCGGTGCGATCTGGGACGCCGGGTGTGGCGTCAGCAGTCGGGGCCCCCGTGTCACCAGCGAGATGGTTCGGGGCCTCCCCGTCACCTCTGGCCACACCCACATGGCCAGGTCGTAGGAATTCCGCCCGCCCGGGACGGACCGCATACGGGATATGCGTCGCCGACCGGGACGCGAAAGCGGAGGACCAGTGCGCCCAAGACCGTTCGGGGCGTACCGGTGAGACAGGACTCACTCCTGCTCACTGCCCAGGAACGGTTTGTACCCGTGCTCCCCATATCCGGACTCCACCCCCGAAGGGACGTGTTGAGGGGCGCCAGCTACGGCTGGCGCCCCTCGCGGCCTCTGGCTAACGATTCGCCCTTTCAGGTCAGGTTGACCGTCGACGACGGGCGGATAACGCACCGCGCCGCCGGTCCTCAGCCCGACCTCAGCGACCCAGCGGGCCCACCACGTCCTCGGCGACCCGCAGCAACTCCCCGCTTCGCACGAGGTGGGTGATGTGCTCCATGTCGGCGTGGAAGACCCGGTCCTCGTAGACGGCCGGAACGGTCTCCCGGATCCTGGCCCGCAGCGCCTCCGCGGCCGGCGAGGGTGAGAGCGGCGCGAGCAGGTCGAGCGCCTGCACGGCGCACATCACCTCGATCGCTACGACGTAGCCGAGCTTGCGCGCCGCCCGGTAGGCCTTCAGCGCCGCCAGATAGGCGTTGCTGACCGCGTCCTCCTGATTGGCCGAGGTGGTGACGTTGTCCGCGGATGCGGGCATCGCCATGCCGCGCAGTTCCATGGTCAGCGCGGCGGCCGTGTACTGCGCGATCATGTAGCCGCTGTTCAGCCCCGGCTGGGGAGTAAGGAACGCGGGCAGTTCGCTGAAGTTGCTGTTCACCATGCGGTCGGTGCGGCGCTCGGACACCTTGGCCAGCACCGTTATCGCGTTCACCATGGAGTCGGCCTGGATGCCGACGTACGTGCTGTCGCAGTTCGCCCCCATCAGCGCCACCCCGTCCTCGCCCTCGGGGTGGATGACCGGGTTGTCGCCCACCGAGTGCAGCTCCTCGACGATGACCTCCCGGGCCTGCGCGAGCGTCCGCTTCGCACCGCCGTGCATCTGCGGAACGGCGCGCAGGGCCAAGCCGTCCTGGAGCCGATGGTCGAGGAATTCGGCGCTGAGCGCGCTGGATTCGGTCAGCCGCCGCAGGCTCTCGGCGACCGCGGCCTGCTCGGGGTGCCGCTTCCTCTCGTGCAGCCGGGCGTCGTAGGCGCGAACGGTGCCCTTGAGTGCCTGCACCGACAGGCTCGCGGCGATGTCGGCGGTGGCCGCCGCGACGTCGGCGTCATGGGCGGCCAGGACGGCGATCGCGGTGACCGAGTGTGTCCCGTTGGTGAGCGAAAGACCCTCCTTGCAGCCGAGCCGGGTCGGTTCCTCCCCGATCCGGGTCAACGCCTCGGCCCCGGGCAGCAGTTCGTCGCCATACCAGGCCCTGCCCTCTCCCAGCAGCACAAGAGCCATGTGCGCCTCTGGGGCCAGGTAGCCGACGGAACCCTCACCGGGTACGTGCGGCGTGACCCGGGCGTTGAGCATCCGCCGGATCAGCTCCAGGGTCTCGAGCCGGATGCCGGAATAGCCTTCGCCGAGGCCGACCAGCTCCATCAGCCCGATGGCGCGGACGATCTCAGTGGGCAGGGGTTCACCGACCGACACGGCGTGCGAGCGCACAATATTGCGCTGCAGTTGCTCGGCATCCGCCGGGGCGATCACCTCCGTGACGTTGTCGCCGAATCCGGTGGTCACCCCATACACCAAGCGGTTCTCGGCCAGGAAGCGCTCCACGAGCGCGCGGGACTTGCGCACTCGGTCGACATACGTCGCATCGAACTCGACCCGGGCGCCGTGCCGGGCGACCGCGACGAACTGCTCGATGGTGATCGGCTCCTCACCCAAGGTGACAGTGGTGATCTTGTGGGCGGCCATGGGGGTCCTCTCAGATCGGCCAGCAGTCGGTGATGGGACCCGTCAGCGGGTAGCCCGCGCTGTCGGCGCCGGTCCCGATGGCGCCGCGGGAGCGCTCGGCATTGACGGCGCGACAGTCAGGGCACGACCGTCCGAAGCGGGCTCCGCCAGGTGGACGGCCACGGACATCTCCTCGTGCTTGACATACATCCATTCACTAGCCAGGCTGAATGAATCACTTTATTTAAAGCTTGGCAAGGGCCACATCGCAGCGGACACCGGGCCCAGCACGGGGGTTGCAAACCCCCGGGGGATCGGCGAAGACCTCGCCCGACTCGAGACGCTGCGTACCACCGTCGTGGCTAAGACGCCCCCGTGGTCCTACTGCGTCGAGACGCCGCCAAGGATGCCGAACTGTTGGTGCTGCGGCACGAGAACGCCATCCTTGTGCAGGCATGTGAGGGGCAGGGTGCGCTATGAGCCGGCCGACCGATTCTGGCTCGCCGCCGTCACCTCGCTGCTACCACGTGGCCGCTGGGCCGCCGTCTTCGCCGCCACTCCCGGTACCGACGAGGGTTCTCTGCGGGTACTTCACTCCATCGAGCGATTGAGCTGCAAAGACGCCTCCGTGTCGCAGCGGGCGAACTGGCGGCTGTTGTCGTTCGCGGGCTTCGGGCGCGTCGGGGACCTGCTTGCCGATCGATAGCGGTTCGTCATTTCTTTCGTTCGGCGCCGATGGTGGTGTCGGGCCCGTGGCCGGTGTGAACCACGGTGTCGTCCGGCAGGGTGAGCAGTCGGTCACGGATCGAGGCACGGATGGTGTCGTGGTCGCTGCAGGAGCGGCCTGTCGCGCCAGGGCCGCCCTGGAAGAGGGTGTCGCCGGTGAACACGCATCCGAGTTCCTTGGAGCTGAAGCAGACCGCCCCTGGTGCGTGACCGGGGGTGTGGATCACCTCCAGGCGCACGTCCCCGACCTCGATGACCTGGCCATCGGCGAGATCGACGTCCCACGGGTCGGTCGGATGGGTGAGCTGCCACAGCGGCCGGTCGTGGGGGTGGAGGAAGATCGGCGCCTGGGTCTGCTGCCTCAACCGTGGCGCCACCCGGACGTGGTCGTCGTGGGCATGGGTGCAAAGGATCGCCTTGACCCTGCGGGCGCCGACCACAGCGAGAATCCGATCCACGTCGTGAGGTGCATCGACCACAACGCATTCGTGGTCGTCGCCGACCACCCACACGTTGTTGTCGACCTCGAAGACCTGGCCGTCGAGGCTGAATGTGCCGCTTGTGGTGGTGTGGTCCACCCGGGTGCGCGTCACAGGACGACCACGGAACGCAGCACCTCGCCGCGGCCCATCCGCGCGAAAGCCTCCTCTACGTCGTCCAGGCCGATTCGCTCGGTGACGAAGGCATCCAGATCCAACCGCCCCTGCTGGTAAAGGTCCACCAGCATCGGGAAGTCCCGCGAGGGCAGGCAATCGCCATACCAGCTCGACTTCAACGCCCCACCGCGGCCGAACACGTCCAACAGCGGTACGTCGGGAATCCGCGTGTCCAAAGTCGGCACCCCGACCAGCACCACCGTGCCGCCCAGGTCCCGGGCGTAGAACGCCTGCCGCCAGGTCTCCGGGCGCCCGACAGCGTCGATGATCACGTCTGCCCCGCAGCCATCGGTCAGCTCCCGGATCGCCTTCACCGGATCGGTCGCCACACCGTTGATCGTGTCGGTGGCGCCCATCGACGACGCCCACTTCAGCTTCCGGTCGTCCACGTCCACCGCGATCACCTTCGCGGCGCCGGCGAGCCGGGCCCCCATCACCGCCGCGGATCCAACGCCGCCGCAGCCGATGACGGCTACCGACTGACCGCGGGTCACCTGACCGGTGTTGATCGCCGCGCCGATGCCGGCCATCACCCCGCACCCCAGCAGCCCGACCGCGGCCGGGTCGGCGGCCGGGTTCACCTTGGTGCACTGGCCGGCGGCCACCAAGGTCTTCTCCGCGAACGCCCCGATGCCCAGCGCCGGGGTGAGCTCTGCACCGGCATCCAAGTCGCCGTTGGCCAGCGTCATCTTCTGCGTGGCGTTGTGGGTGGCGAAGCAGTTCCACGGCTGACCGCGGCCGCACGCGCGGCACTGACCGCACACCGCACGCCAGTTGAGGATCACGAAGTCCCCCGGCGCCACCCCGTCCACCCCCTCGCCGACCGCCTCGACCACGCCTGCCGCCTCATGCCCGAGCAGGAATGGGAAGTCGTTGTTGATCGCGCCCTCCCGGTAGTGCAGATCGGTGTGGCACACCCCGCAGGCCTGCACCTTCACCAGCGCCTCGCCGGGCCCAGGATCGGGGACGTTGACCCGGACCACCTCGAGGGGCCGGTCCTGACCCCGCGCGACGACTGCCTTCACTTGTTGCATGTGTGCTCCCGTGTTGAAAAGTTCGATCCTTCGGCGCCGCTGTGCCGGCCTGTCGTCCGCCCCGGAAGGGCCACCCATCAGTGCGGCCTGGAGGAATGCAACCCCCAGGCCTGCGCCCACCTGGGCAGGCAAGACCCGGCCAGCAGCTGGTCGAGGTGAATCGTGAGGGCAGCCCAGGTGAGCCCTGCGGATTCGACAGGCCTCACCCCGGCACGGTGGCTACAAAGCAGCCGCCTCAGGTCAACCACGCTGTCCTCTGCGGCTGCCTGGGCCGTCCGATTCGTTCCCCCGCCAGTGCTGGCCCCGTAGACGCGGTCATGGCTTCGCTCCGATCGAGCCTCACTGGCCCGTGCGGCCTTCTCCCACGCTTCGGGCGCAATGACCACAGACCGATCGGCGTACGACCGGAGAGATTGACTGTGATGGCGGATGCAAGATCCGACTCCTCAGTCCCACCAGTGAGAGGGGTCCAGTGAGAGGGGTCACTCCCGCAGCTCACGCTGCGGGAGTGACCCCGTCCTAGGCGATGCGGCCGTAGAACAGTTCCTGGGTCAGTTGGTTGAGCTTGTCTCCGCGCTTCGCCGAGTACGCCAGTACGGCGTTGATGCGAACCTCATCGGCTTCGATCGGCGAGACCCGATGAAGGGAGTACTGCCCCCGGAACATGCTGAGAGTTCCCGGGGCGTTGTAGAGCTTGATCTTGCCCGGCAGGTCGCCCCGCAGGGCCGACGTCACGTCGGACTTGTTCTCGTCGTTCGCGCTGCGGAGATCGTGGTAGTACTCGTAGTCCCCTCCGACCGTGGAGGGCCGAAGCATGAGGGTCACTGCGAACGGCGAGCGGTCGAAGTGCCAGCCGAGCTCGTCCCCCTTCTCGAACAGCATGAGCGAGGCGGCGCCGAGCGGGTCGGCGTACCGGTGGAACTCAGGCATGCCGAGGGCCTCGCCCAGGAACCTGGTGAGGTCATCGCACTCGTAGGCGATGCGGAGGGGTGAGCTGGGGCCGATCAGGTCCCAGGCAATCGCCGACTTGGAGCTGTGCTGCAGCGCTGCGGCCGGATCATTGCCTGACGGCTCGTCAGGCACAGGCTCGAAGTACACGTTGTGCGTGTCGTCGGTCCGGTAGGCCACGCCGCGCTTCTCGAGCGCCTCCGCGATAAGAAGCTCCACGGCCTCGGGGCGGACGAAGCCGGGCAGCTGACACGCACCCTCGAACGCGAGCGACGCATGACAGAAGGCCATAAGAGCTCGGCCCTTCGGGCTGTCGAGCTTGTCGATGGGGTAGCGGTCAAGGTCGATCACCTGCTCTACGGCGGTGATCAGTGAGGACCCACTCATGGGGACGCCTCCCTCCTGGTCAGAACGATGTCGCGACAAGCCTGGCCCCTGCTGGCCGATAAGCACCAGCGCCTGTAAGTTGTGGGAATCATTAATTTCCCTTATGGAGGAACGTTGACTACTCCTTTGTGGGCCCGGCTTGATCTACGCCATTTCGTGACGCTGGGGCAGGTGGCGCGGTCGGGTTCTTTCACGGAGGCTGCAGCCGAACTCGGATATACGCAATCCGCAGTGAGTCAGCAGATCAGGCGGCTGGAATCAGTGATCAAGCACCGCGTCATCAATCGTTCGGTCGGCGGGAAATCTGTATCTCTGACTCCGGCTGGAAGGGTACTTCTTCGCCATGCCGAGTCCCTGACGGCAACCCTACAGAGGGCCGCTACCGATATCGAGGCGCTTTCTTCGGGATCGGCCGGAATCCTGCGCGTCGGTTGCTACGAGAGCGTGGGGGCACATCTCATACCGTCGGTCCTGGCCGGCTATCAAAAGCAGTTCCCCCGAGTACAAGTCGTTCTCACCGAGCTACCGGACGACGGGGAGCTGCTTGATCGCGTAGAGCGCCACGACCTTGATCTGACATTCGTGGTTTTCCCTCTCCCAGACGGCCCCTTCGAGACTCAAGCACTCCTGAGGGACCCGTACGTCCTGGTGGCTGCCTCGCATTCACCGGTAGCCTCGAGCGTGGGACCGATCGATCTCGACGAAAACACAGATCTGCCTCTGATGTCGTACGGCGAGCTTCGGTCGGCTCACACGATCGAAACGCGCTTGGGTCGACCGGCCTACAGGGACCGAGTGGTCTTTCGGAGCAATCACAACTCCACTCTTCTCAGCCTCGCTGCCCAGGGCTACGCAGCCGCAGTGATGCCATGGCTCGGAATCGACCACTCCCGGGACGACCTATGCGTGCGTCAGCTGGCCAAGGTCAGTCCGCGCATCGTCGGGATCGCCTGGCATCGGAATCGACCGCTGTCGGACGCGGCTTCCGGATTCATCCACGAGTCGCGAGTGGCAGCCTCAGAGCTGGAAGCCCGCATGACGGAGACATTGGGTTTCGAGTACTGAGCTTGAACTCGTGGTGTCGTAGGGCCTGACGGCTTCCTGTCCGTGCAATATCACCGGGGCATGCGGTATCCACTGCTCGCGGCAGCACCCGCGATCGCTGGTACTCCTCCCCCAGGTGTCAGCGAACTCGGCGAACCGCTCCAGAGCAGCCTCCTCGGTCGCCGCGGTGCAGAGGGGCTTGAGCGCCTTCGCGATCTTGTCCCAGTCCTGGCGGGCGCCATGGCGGGAGAAGTTCTGCATCAGGTCTGGCGGGAGACGTCGGCTCCGCAGACCTGCGCCAGATGGGCGTGGACGTCGCCGTTCGTCAGGCCCTTCGCCGCAAGGGAGATGACCATCTCGTGCACGCCGGACAGGTGCTTCAGGCCCGCTCACCGGGCTCCCTGTCGGGCTGAGCGCCCGCTTGCGCCGGGCCGAGGGCGGGGGTGCGGCAAAGCCGGCGGCCGCGGGGAGCCGCCTGAGTGACCGGCCAATACCCGCTGCGCCAGTCCCCGCGACCGCAGCTTCCTGTGCAGACCATCGTTGTGGACCAGGCCTCGCGGGAGTTGTGCGCCCGGCTCTGACCTGCGCATCGACGGACCGATACGCAAGACATGACGCGGCGGCACACACCGGTCGCAAGCGAGTCGGCGGTGGAGCATCAGCCAGCCGACGCCCGCTGCGCGCATCAGTGCCGGGGGCGCGCGACAGCACGTCGATGCATAAGAAATTTCAACCAAGCATTGTCTGACTGGATAACTTCATGCACGATGTGCGCACCTCATCTGCCCCTACGGAGGCGTGCATGGACAGCAAGGTAAGGCTGGCGAATGCCGACCGCAGTCACACCGGCATCGGTAGGGAGCCCCTCACGGCGTTCCATCTCCGTGTCACCGCAACCACGTTCGGCGCCAACTTCTCCGACGGTTACGCCCTCGGCATCATCGGGGCCGTGCTCCCGGTACTGGCCCACACCATGGGTCTCTCCGGCATCTGGCAGGGACTGCTCGGCTCATCCGCTCTGATCGGTCTGTTCTTCGGCAGCATCCTGCTCGGGCGCCTCGCCGACCACATCGGCCGGCAAAAGCTCTACCTCTACAACTTCGTCATCATCGCCCTCGCGTCCGCCGCCCAGTACTGGGCCCACGACCCGCTCACCCTGTTCCTGCTCCGGCTCGTCATCGGCTTCTGCCTCGGCGCCGACTACGCCGTCGGCCCCACCCTCCTCGCCGAGTTCGCCCCCCGGCGCCTCCGCGGAATCCTCCTCGGCTCACTCACCGTCCTGTGGACCGTCGGCTACGTCCTCGCCAACATCCTCGGCACCTACATACCGCTCACCGACTCTGCCGCCCGCTGGCTGCTCGCGTCCGGCGCGCTGCCCGCGCTGCTCGTCCTGCTGCTGCGCATCGGCACCCCCGAGTCCCCCAGCTGGCTCGACAGCCGCGGCCGCCATCAGGAGGCCGCCGCCATCCGCCGCGACTACCTCGGGCAGGACACCGCCACCCCGGTCAGCGCCACGGTCGGTGACGCCCCGGTCACCCGCTACGGCGCCCTCTTCGCCAAGGGGCAGCGCCGCAACACCTGGTTCGGTGTCGTCTTCTACAGCGCCCAGGTGTTGCCCTACTTCGCCATCTACACCTTCATGTCCAGCATCCTGGAAACTCTGCATGTCTCCGACCCGGACGCCCAGAACCTGCTGCTCAACCTCTTCCTGCTGGCCGGCGGTGTCATCGGACTATGGCCCGTGCAGCGGATGGGCCGACGCCCGTTCACCGCCTGGACCTTCCTCGTCATGACCGCCTGCCTCGGCGTCATGGCGCTGCTCGGCAACGCCTCCGGCGCCTGGCTGATGGTGCCCTTCCTGATCTACACCTTCGTCATGGCCGCCGCCTCCAACATCACCCAGGTCTACCCCGCCGAGCTCTTTCCCACCGCACTGCGCGCCTCCGGCGTCGGCTTCCTCAACGGCGCCAGTCGCGTCGCCTCAGCCGTCGGCACGTTCGTGCTCCCGGTCAGCCTCAGCACTCTGGGGATCGGCTGGTCCATGGGCTGGCTCTCCCTCGTCCTGCTGCTCGGCACCGTCGTCACCTTCGCCTGGGCACCCGAGACGAAGGACACCGTCACCACCGAGGAGTGGATCCACTGATGCCGCACACACTGGTACTCGACGGCACCACGCTGACCCCCTCCCAGGTCACCGCCCTCGCCCGCCGCCGGGCCACCTCCGTCGTGGCCCCCGCGGCCCGGCAGCGCGTCACCGCCGCCCGCGCCGCCGCCGCACGCGTCACCGCACGCCGCCACGTCTACGGCCACACCACCGGAGTCGGCGCCAACCGCACCACCCCCGTCCCCGACGCCGCCGCCGACACCCACGGCCTGCGCCTGCTGCGCAGCCACAGTGGCGGCATCGGCCCTCTTGTCCCCGAGGCCCAGGCCCGCGCCATGCTCACCGTGCGCCTCAACCAGGTCCTCGGCGCCGGCTCGGCCCTCGGCGACACAGTCGTCGACGCCCTCGCCCGGGCCCTCGCCGGCGGACACGTCCCCGCCGTGCACGCCCTCGGCGCGATCGGCACGGCCGACCTCACCGCCCTGGCCGAACTCGGCCTCACCCTCGCCGGAGAACTCCCCTGGCAGGGTGGCGACGGCCCCGCCCCCGTGTCCGTCCCGATCACCCGCTGGGACGCCCTGCCGCTCATGTCCAGCAGCGCGCTGACCATAGGCCAGTCCGCCCTCGCCACCACCGATCTGCGGCTGCTCCTCGACCGGCTGCCGCTGGTCGCCGCACTCACCCTCACCGCCGTCCGCGGCGGCACCGAGGCCTTCGCCGCCTCCGTCCACGCCCAGCGCCCGCATGTGGGCGCCGGGCAGGCCGCCGCCCGTATGCGCGAGTTGCTCGCCCACTCAGACTGGCAGCCCGCCCTCGTGCAGGACCCCTTCGGGTTCCGCTGTCTTCCCCAGGTCCACGGCGCGGCACTCGACTCCTGGGCCGCGCTCGACTCCGTCCTCACCATCGAGCTGAACTCCTCCGTCGAGAACCCCCTGCTCGATCTCGCCCCGGACCAGCCCGGCCACGAGGACTACCACCACCACGGCGGCTTCCACATGGCCAGCCTCGCCCTCGCCCTCGACCAGTTCCGCCTCGCCCTGCTTGGCACCGCCTCCCTGTCCACCTCCCGCCTCGGCGTCCTGGTCGAACCCGCCTTCACCGGCGGACTGCCGCCCTTCCTCGCCCAAACCGACGACGGCAGCAGCGGCATCATGATCGTCGAGTACGCAGCGCAATCCGCCCTCGCCGAACTCCGCGGCGGCGCCCAGCCGGTGACCGTCGGCCACGCCGTCATCTCCCGTGGCGTCGAGGAACACGCCAGCTTCGCCTCCACCGGTGCACGCCGAATCCTCGAGGCCGTCGACCACGTCTCGCTCGTGCTGGGCTGCGAACTCGTCGCCGCCGTGCGCGCCCTGCGGATGCGCGGGCTCAAACCCCCGGCCGGAGAACTCCGCGACTTCTACCGCGCCGCCGCGGACGCCCTCTCCCCGGACCTCGCCGACCGCAAGCTCACCGACGACATCCACACCGCAGCCGCACTACTGCTCCGTCCCACCTGAGCCGTCACGGAAGGCGAGTCATGGACCTCAGCCGCAGCACCGACCGCGCAGCTCGTTGATCTGCGAGATTCCGGATGCCCCGCCGCGCTTCGAGGACGATCACGTCGAACCCACCTGGGACGGCCACGCGGCCCGGCTGATCTGGACAGCGTTGAACCTCGCCGCTGACGGGCTCGAGGCGTGGCAGCCCCTTTCCCTCGTGGCGATGCCGCAGGGACACAGTCGGGCTCCTCCTTCATCGAGCGAACCACAGTGAACACGGGAGCCGTCCCCAACCTCGCCCCGCCGCTTGTCTCCAGCAGGTTGCCGGGGCTGGGCGCATCGACCGCCGATCGGCCCGGGACGGGGCGGAGCCGCCGTAGTACTCCGAGGCCGGGAGAGCCGGCCACATGGGGAAGGGCGGCAGCGGTATCGAGAAGGGAAGGATGCTGCAATGCCGGAAGACGCCCGGAACGGCGGAGGACACCCCCGAGCACCTCACTGCGCTGCTAAACCCCGACCAGCACGTCCGATCGCAGGCCCTGGACCACCTGCACTACGCAGTGCACCACCAGACCACCCTGTACACCGCTACGATCCCAGCCGCGCTCTACGTCGCGGGGATCCTCCCCGACTCGCGTACAGCCTGGCCCGTCGATCTTCCCGGGCCCATGCGTGCCGCCCTGCTGGGGTGGCTCGGCTCCGTGGCCGATCAGGCCGACGACGAAGCAGCAGGCCGGAAGCCCGGCGCCCCAGGCCCTTCGGCCCCAACTCCGAGACGCAGCAACCGCGTTAGAGCGCGCCACCCGCTCCCGCAACCGGGCCGAACACCATCACGCACGCGCCCTGCGCGGCGCCGTCCGCGCGATGTTCCGTGAGCCCGCCCCCAGAGACGGGGCCGTCCTGATCTGCTCGACGTCGGCTGCGCCGGCGAGCAGGGCCCGGTCCGCGGCGCGCTCGTCGCCCGCGGTGGCGTGGGCGACGGCCTCCAGGGCCGAGAGCCAGGCGGCGGCGATTGCGGGGCATTCGCTGCCGAGCTGGCGGCGGGCGCCGCGGATCAGGCTGAGGCCCTGGGCGACGTTGCCGACCTCGACCTCGAACTGGGCGAGGCTGCCTTGCTGGTACGCACCACCGAGAAGGAGAACGATCGTGGATAACGATCGTGGATAAGGTCCCTGCTGGGGCTCCCTGGCGGATCCAAGCTGAGTGAACATCAGGCCGCAGCGCAGCGAATGGGGTGCTTCGAAACCCTCTTGACAGCACCGGGGAGCAAGACCAAGATTTCAACGAAATCAGCAACCATCCCGCACCAGTTCAACGTAATCAGCTACACAGAGCGCAACTCACAACCCATTCCGTGGAATCCAGTCCTGGAGATGTGACTAGTGTTGATCCGCTCGATGACTGGCGATGAGCGGCGACTCTGCTCGACCTGGCGTGCGGTACCGGACGGCACAGCGTGCCGCTCGCCGAGGCGGGCTACACCGTCACCGGCGTCGACCGCGACTGGTTCCTGAGCCAGAGCGGTGAGTCGTTCGGTGTCGAGGCTCACGAATTCGTCGTCCGTAACTTCGACGCCGACGGCCCGGTGACCTATCTGTACGAGGAGCGCTTCTCGCCGCTGACCAGCCGGCTCCGCTGGCATATCCGCACTGCGGGCACCACCCCGGAGCGCTCTGCCACCGCCGACTACCGGATCTACAGCGCTCACGAGCTATGCACGCTGCTGTCCCGGGCCGGCTTCCTGGTCGCCGAAGCGTACGGCGACCGCGACCTGAATCCGTTTCACGTGCACGCGCCGCACCTGATCATCACGGCCCAGCCCACGACCGGCAGAACCTGAACCTGAAACATCTGGCCGCCGTACCCGGCCGCCGGAAACCGGACTGGCTGGAAGGGGCCACCCAGCATTCCCGCCCCTGCGCCCCGAATCCGCCTTGACAACAACGGCAATTCACAAGAAAGAGAAGTGATCTGGCGTGACCTCGAAGACCGCCCTGTACGACGTGATCCATACCCAGGCTGACGCCATCGCGCGGCTGGCCGACACCGACCTGTCAATCCCCGCAGAGAGGCTGGCCGGAGCGCGACGCATCCTGCTCATCGGCACCGGCACCAGCCAGCACGCCGCGGAACTCGGCGCCATGATGTTTGTCCACACCGGGATCGACGCCCGCTGGTCTTCCGCTGCTCAGTTCGCTCGCTGGGGAGCACCGCTACGCGACGGTGACGCCATGGTGGTGATCACCCATACTGCCGAGACCGCCTTCGCACTCACCTGCCGGGAACAGGCTCTGGCTGCCGGGGTGCCGATCGTCTCCATCACCGGCATCGGGTCCGGCTGGCCCGACGCCATCGAGACCGTCGAGCGCGAACGGTCCGAGACGTACACCGCCAGCTACACCGCCGCGCTCGCCGTCCTCGCCGGAATTGCCGCCCACTTGGGCGCCGAGCAGTACGGCCCCCAGGCGCTGCGGCGCACCGCCGAAATGGTACGGGCAGCGGTGGCCGACCCGGGGATCGACGAGATCGCCTTCCCTGCCCGCTCCCTCGCCCTGATCGGCACCGGCCCATGGGGCGTCACCGCAAGGGAGGGCGCCCTGAAGATCCGGGAGGCGTCCCGGACCCTCGCAGAGGGCTTCGAGGCGGAGAACTTCCTCCACGGCTCGGCCGTCCCGTTCGGGACCGCCGACGGACTGGTCCTGTTGGAGCCCGCGCGGGATCCGGACGGGTTGGTCGCAGCGCTCGGCGAGGCCGCCCGCCTGGAGGGCATCACTGTTCACGTCCTCGGCGACAGCACCGACGACCTGCCGCCGGTCCTGGCCCAGCTGCCGATGACCGCCCGACTCCAACTGCTTGCGGACCGGTTCGCCGGGGTACGGCAGCAAAACGCTGATGTGGCCATCGTGGGTGCATGGGCGGAGAAGCAGCTGTGGGCCCTGGGCGCCCCCACAGCCTGACGTCTCCTCGCGGGGGTCGGAGAAGATCAGAATTGGCCTGGCTAGTTCCGCGGGACTCGCCCAGCCTTCAGGCCGGCACCAGCCGCGTGAGCCAGGGTCGCGGCACCGTGACGGAGGTCGTGGAGGCGAATCGGCGGGAGGCCGATTTCCTCGCACAGCTCGATGAACCGCCGTGTGACGTTGGCGGGGTGGAGCAGTTCTCCGTTCTCGCGGGTGAGGACACGTCCTGTCTCACCCCAGGAGCTGCCGCCACCTACATGTGCTGCTCCCACGGGTTGACCACCAGAGCCCCGGTTCGGGCCATGTGCTTGATGTTGCGGGTCGCTACCGTCCAGCCGTTGGCCAGGGCAGTGGCGGCGATCAGTGCGTCCGGCGGGTCGATGCTGGTACCGGCGGCCTTGAGCGTCTTGTGGATGGTGAGATAGGCGGCCGCCCCCGGTTCGCCGATCGGCGCGAAGCGGTCACGGAATTCGTGCCGTACCGCAGCGAGGGCTTGGGCGTAGCGGGCCTGTCGTACGGGATCCGGGGCGGCGACCACCCCCGCCTCGATCTCGGCCACAGTGATCACGCTCAGGAAGCGGTTGGGCCTGGCCGTGGACCGAAACCAGGCGATTACGCGCGGGTCGGGCTTCGCCCGGGTCGTGAGCTCCGCGATGACATTGGTGTCGAACAGTTGAAGTGCTCTCCTTCGTGAACGAGGGAGATTCCTGCCTACCTTGCGGTGGCGGGCTTGACGCGACGGGCGCGCCTGACGACTGCCCTTCCGGCAGCCGGGACGAGCGCGAGGCC
This sequence comes from Streptomyces sp. NBC_00873, assembly GCF_045207415.1. Taxonomy (NCBI): domain Bacteria; kingdom Bacillati; phylum Actinomycetota; class Actinomycetes; order Kitasatosporales; family Streptomycetaceae; genus Streptomyces; species Streptomyces sp. NBC_00873. Next base: position 5,314,393 of record NZ_CP108803.1, on the reverse strand, counting down.
CATCCGGTACAGGTGCAAGACGTTCATCGATGCGTTGTGGTCGGCGTTGCCGGACCAGCCGCAGTCGGGGTTCTTGCACACGAACACGGCCTGGTTCTCCCGGCTGCCGGGGGTGGTGAAGCCACAGGCCGAGCAGCGCTGGGAGGTGCCGGGGGCGGGGACCTTGTGCAGAGTGCCGCCGCGTCGGGCGGTCTTGTACGTCAGCATCGTGATGGTTCGGCCCCATGCTTGCCGGCTGATGGCACGGTTGAGGCCGGATTTCTGCGCGACGTTCCTGCCTGGCTGTTCGAGGGTGCCTTTGGCGGACTTGACCATGTTCGTGATGGTGAGTGCTTCGACCACGACCACGCTGTACTTGGCGGCGATGGCGGTGGTGGTGGTCTTGTGCTGCCAGTCGACGGCCCGGCGCTTGGCTTTCGCGCGCAGGTCGGCGATCTGGTCGTAGGTGCGGTGCAGACGGCGAGACGTCCTCTCGCCCGGTTTGCGGTGCTTCTTGCGCCGGGCGGCCAGCTGCTCCAGACGCAGAAGCCTGGCCTGCTCGGATTCGGTCAGCCACTCGCCATGGCCGTACGTGGTGCCATCCGAAAGAGCGAGGGGCACGGTGATGCCGACGTCGATGCCGACCTCCGGCCCCCGGTGGGGCTCGGGCCGGGCTTCAAGAGTCTGGATGCGGAAGGCGATGTGCCAGCCGAGGGCATCCTTGACCAGCCGTGCCCCGGTGATGCGGTTGTCACCATCGGCCTGTCTGCCCACGGGCAGGTTCTTCGTCCAGCGGAACCGGACCCGGCCGAGCTTGGGAATGTTGACCATCCCCCACCGGCGGTGGACGCGGACGATGTTCAGGTCCCGGCCCTGCGGAATGTCCACCGCCATCACCGACCGCAAGCGGGCCTTGAAGTCCGGCGCGGCCGCACGCCCTTCCCAGCAGTTCTTCCAGGCCTGGAGGTACGTCTTGAGAACTGCCTGCGCGGCCTGCGCCGGGAGGACGGCGAGGAAGTCGATGTCCTTGCGGGCCCGGCGTATCGCCGCGTCCGCGTTTGCCGGGGTCCGCTTGTCCTTCGGCATCATCTGCCACCACACGTGCAGCAGATTCCACATCGTGCGTGCCGCATGAGCCTGCTCATCGGCCCTGGCCGAGAGCACCGGGTCCAGCGCCAGCCGGGCACGGTGCCCGAACTGCCGCTTCTCGTACCCGATTTCGACGCTCACGTCGTCACCGTACCATTTGGTTCATGTCACCACGCTGGAACCCGAATCCCGATGTACGCACCGGTCGCCATGTCACATACAACCTTCACGCTCATTTGGTTTTCGTCACCAAGTACCGGCGCCAGGCATTCACCGCCGAGATGCTGACACGCTGCGAAGAGATCATGCGGGAGGTATGCACCGACTTCGAGGCCGAGCTGAAGCAGTTCAACGGCGAGGAAGACCACGTGCACCTGCTGGTGCACTATCCGCCGAAGGTCGCCCTGTCGAAGCTGGTCAACACTCTCAAGGGCGTCTCCTCCCGGTACCTGCGCAAGGAGTACGACGCGCACGTCCGCCGCTATCTGTGGGGCGGGCACTTCTGGTCCGGCTCCTACTTCGCCGGGTCCTGCGGCGGCGCACCGCTCACCGTCGTCCGCCAATACATCGAGAACCAGCAGCGACCCGCATGACACTCACCGCTCCGGAGGCGCAATGAGCTCCGGCTCTCCGCGCCTCCGGGACAAGGACGCTCTCCACCCCCGCCCTGAAGGGCGGAGCACTGGGCGAGACCAGAGGTAGATCACTCGGCGTCCGTCGGCTCGTCATAGGAGCGGGCACCGAACTCCAGCCCCTCGAAGGGCCGGGAGAGCAGGAACTCCTCAAAACCGTCGTTGCTCAGCGTCACCCAGCGGTGCAGCATCTCGGGCAGCGCCTCGATCTCCGTGTCGGCGAGCTCCGCGTCGAAGTGCCGACGCTGGTCCTCCGGCAGGGACTCCCGGATGTCACGAATGGTCCGCAGCGGGTGAGGCACACCGCTGGGAGCTGTGGTCATCGGCATCCCTCCCGCTTGATCAGGCTGCGTACTGTGCTGGTCCCAGGCTACGGTTCCCGCCTGCCCACTCACACCCTCGGGACGAGAGCGGAGCATCCGTCTGCCTGCCCGGACACGTTCGTCACCGAATCGTCCGGGGTGCAAGGTCCGGCACTCAGCCGGCGGTCGTTGCCCGGCGATGCGGGGAGCGGTGGCGGCGGTAGTAGGACATGGTGACGGCGGCGAGCAGCGGGCCCCAGAGAACCAATGGCTGATAGAGGATGCCGACGACGAAGTTTCCGGTGTGCGTCATGTCATCGTGCGGGTATGTCCACCACCAGGGGACGTTGGCCCAGATCAGGGTCAGGGCCGCTGCGCCAAGGGCGGCAGGGACGACGGCGGCCATGGGACGGACTTTTCGCCCCCCGATCAGCGGTATCCAGCGCGGCACAATCTCGCCCCACGGTCGTACCAGACCGATCGTCAGGAATGCGCCCAGCTCGCAGAGCACGCTGAGTGTCAGCATCCACACCTTCGCGCCGATCGTCTCGAAGCCCGCGAAGCCCGCGTCGCTGTAACCAGCCGGGTATCCGAGCACCAGGGCGATACGCCACAGTCCGCTCGGCAGCACCACCAGCGTGGTCAGATGGGCGGCCCAGACCGCCCAACGGGGCGGCTCTGCAACGGCAGTGGCAGTGGAGAGGGCCGGGTGAATGCTCATGTGCCTCATCATCAAGCGCCGCCCAACGCGTGTCGTCAGCCTGCGCGGCTGACTCGGATGGTCGCCGGGTACGAGACCTGGACTGCGTGATCAGCCGCGCGGAGGAACCAGCGTCACCCTCCGAGGCGATGTGCTCAGCCCGCCCCAACGACTGGATGCCGCAGCAAGTCCTGACGCGCACTCGCCTCGTGACCCAGGACCTCGTACAGCCGGGGCCGGGCGAATGGTCACGTGCTGAGGTTCTGTACCTGTATGTACGTCGGTACGTCTCCGCTCACCGCCCGGCCCGCCCGTATGGGCCTGCGCCCAGCCGTCGGGCCAGGAGCTCAGGACGACGTGACGCCGTGGCCCACGCCGTGCTCGCGGTACTCGCCCGTCGAGCAGCCGGGACCCGCCCACGCAGTGTACGCGTAACCACCTTTGCGTGGTGGTGGCTTGGTGGGACGGGTCGGACTCGGTGACGGGCTTCGCAGGGACGGGGAGCCGGAGGGGCTGGGCATCGGACCCGGGTCCGGGCTCTCGGTGCCCGTGACGCCGCCCCCCAATTGCCGGCCGGTCTTACTTGCCCTCGCCTTTTCTCAGCGTGGCAGCACTGCCGCCATCGCCGCCACCGCACGCCGCATCCGGCCCTCGTCGTCGCGCACACTCCGGCTGAACTCCATGTGCAGGAACGGTACGCCGTCCGCCGCGGCCCGCCGTCCCTGTTCATTGCTGCGCCCCTCCAGCGCGCAGCGGCGCACCCAGGCCCGGCAGACATCGAAACCTTCCCGCCGCAGGGCGGTTGCCGTGCGGCGGGCCGCGGCCAGCCCGTGGTCGCCCTTGCCGGTGGATGCGATCACGTCGTAGTCCGGTTCGGTGGCGTCGGCGAAGCCGTGCACCTGGAGGCCCGGCAGCCGGCGTTCGACCAGCTCGTCGCAGACCGCGTCGAAGACGGTGTCACGGCGGTGCGCCACATCGGCCCGGTCGCCCTTCCCGGCGTTCCGGTGCGCACCGGCCAGCACCAGCACCCCACCGGGCCTGGCGCGCAGCACCCCCAGGCCGAGCTGTTCACTTCCGGTGTCGGCGACCGGATGCGGGACCTGGACGGACCAGCGGATCGGGGCGCCGAGGTCGACATAGACCCGGCCCCAGCCTCGTCCAGCCTCCGCCGCACGGTCGGCGATCTCGGCGTAGCGGCGGCCGGTCCCGGTGTCGGCGAACTCACGGATCCCGAATTCGACCTCGGCCAGCCGCCGCCCCGCCTCGGCCCGGCGGCCGTCCAGGAAGAGCCCGACCCCCTCGGCGACGGTACGTCGCTGCGCGCGCAGGGGTGGCTGATAGCCGCTGTGAGCGACGGTGCCCCTGGTGAAGTCGGTGATGCGCCGGGCCAGATCGTGACCGTAAGAAGGGGATGGCGGAGAAACCGCCCCGAGTCGACCCTGGTTCTGAGTCGGGACGAGAACCGCCGCCAGAGCGCCGAGCGTGACCACCATCACCCCAACACCGAGCAATGTTGCCTTGATTGTTACCTTCACGGAAGGATCCATTGTCGTATGTAAGTAAAATATTAGGGGTGTCACCACTCTTTCACGGCTCCTTCGCATACCGCGCCACCGCGCTGGCGCTCCTCGCGGCCACCGCCGCCGGCTGCTCCCTCCCGGGCAGTGACAGCGGCGCCGCCGACGCGAGGTCGGGCCCGTCCTTCACCGTCGCCGCCGCAGGCGACATTCTGATCCATCCGCAGCTGACCGAACAGGCCCGCAAGGACGCCGGGAGCAGTGGGGCCGGGAGCAGTGACACCGCCGCCGGCGGGCTGGACTTCGGCGCGATCATGGCCGGGGTCAAGCCAGTGATCAGCAAGGCCGACCTGGCGATCTGCCACTTCGAGCCAGTCGTCGGCAAGCCGGAGGGTCCGTTCCAGAGTTACCCGGACTTCCTGGTTCCACCGCAGATCACCAAGGCGATCAAGAGCACGGGTTACGACACCTGCTCGACAGCCTCGAACCACACCCTCGACCACGGCGCCGAGGGCGTGAAGCGCACGCTCGACACCCTCGACGCCGCCGGGCTCAAGCACGCGGGCTCGGCACGCAGCAGCGCGGAGGCCGCCAAGCCGCTGATCCTGGACGTGAAGGGCGTGAAGGTTGCCCAGCTGTCGTACGCCTTCGGGTTCAACGGCCGCGAGATACCGGCCGACAAACCCTGGCTCGTGAACCAGAACTCGTTCACCAAGATCGCCGCCGCCGAGAAGGCCGCCCGCAAGGCCGGCGCCGAGGTGGTGATCCTCAGCATCCACTGGGGCCGCGAACACCACCCCGACCCGAGCGCCCCGCAGCTGAAGCTGGCCCGTCGGCTCGCCAAAGAGACCGGGATCAACCTGGTGATCGGCCACCACGCGCACGTGGTGCAGCCGATGGAGAAGGTGGACGGCACCTGGGTCGCGTACGGCCTCGGCAATCAGCTGGCGCGACACGACGTGCCGTCCGGGCTGACCGAGGAAGGCGTCATCGGCTGGTTCGAATTCCACAAGCGGGGCGGTACGTGGGGCGTGGACGCCCGGTACGTACCGACGCTCGTCACCATCCCGCCGGACGTCGACGACACCGACCCCGCCTCCGTCGAGGCGGCCGAGGCGCCCGGCGCGGTGACGGACCATCGGCTGGTGATTCCGGCCGAGTCCCTGCGGGGCGGCAAGGGGCTGTCGTCCGAGGAGCGGGCCCGGTACCGGCTGGCCTTCGAACGCACCCAAGGCACGATGCTCAACCGGGGTGGAGCCAAGGACGGTCTGAAGCCGCTGGAGAGCCTTCCCGACTGATCACCTGATCCGCCTGGTCATCACCTGGTCGTCCGGCCTGCCGCTGATCCCGCGTCGGCTCGCCGCCCTCTCCTGGGCAGCACGCAGTCAACTCACATGTGCCCCACAGGCAGGGCTTCAAAAGTTGCGTGCGTCACATCGGCAACTCTCCGTACAACCTTCCGCCAAGCTTCCCAGTCCTTGAACTGGTCGTCCTGTCTCCATGGCACGCATCGGCGCGGGCCGGAACCCAAAGGGGAACACTCATGGCCGCTTCGTCTGCGAAGCGGCGGCACAAGGTCCGACGCCGGGCCGACATGTCGCTGCTGGGTGGCATCCGTCCACCCATCGCGGTCCTCTCGGCCCTGCTGCTCTCCCTCGCGGGCATCACCGCCCTGGGCCTGGGCAGGGCAAGTCAGGGATCCGTCCCCGAGGCGGTGCTGACGTCTCAGCAGCGCTTCGCCGAGGACGGTGCCGTCGCCATGCGCGCCTCGATCGACGAGAGCGCCACCGACCTGACGCGTACCGCGGGACTGTTCAGCGCCGGGGAGCCGGTCTCTCCGGACGCCGTCCTCGACAAGATCGGCAGTGTCTATCAGAAGTGGATGGGCACGGCCGTCGTGGAGATCAAGTCGGGCCGGTTGCTCGCCGCACGCGGTGAGAACGTGCCCGTCACCGCCATCGACACGAGCAGGCTCTCCGCGAAGGACGGGCTCACCCCACGCATGGTGCGGCTGCAGAACGGCGAGACCCGGCTGCTCGCCCTTGCCCTGCTGTCCTGGCCCGACCGGCCGCAGCAACTGCTCATCGCATCGAGCAGTCTGCGCTTCCCCGGAATCAGCCTCGGACAGTTCCGCTCGATCGCCGTCATCGACAGCGATGGACACATCCTCAGCAGTGACGGCATCCCCGAGCCCGAGCAGGTCCTGACCGATCTGCAGCGCGACGGCGTCAAGCGCTCCAACAAGGAGCTCAAAGCCTTCTCCAAGGTTGCTGCCACCAAGGCCGCGCAGCACCCGCTCACGGCGAAGGAGCCCGGTTCCGGTGGTTTTCCCGGGGTCAGCGGCAGCCTGCTCGGCAGCTCCTTCCAAGGTGACCGTTCCATTGCCGGATACGCCACGCTCACCGGCCCGCAGCCCGGCGAGGGCACGGTCGCGACCGCGCTGGGGCTGACCGTCGTGGCCATGGTCGACGTCGCCGTGGACCCCACCCGGGTCGCCGGCCCGCTCTTCGGGCTGATCGCGGCGGCGGCACTGCTGCTGATCGGCGCCCTCGCGGTAGCCCTGCTGATCGGTACGGTTCAGCGCCCCCTGCTGCGGCTCTTCCTGGAGAGCCGTCGGCTCACCCGCGGGGATCTGGCCCGCCCGGTCACCGTCCCGAAGTACGGAGAGGCCGCCCGGATCGGGCAGGCCCTGGAACGGCTCCGCCGCCAGCTCGTCGGCGAGTCCGCCGACACCGCGGGCCCGCCTCCCGGTTCCTCGCGCCGCGGCCGCTTCGGCACCCGCGGTCTCATCGTCGTCTGCGGCGTCCTGCTGCTGGCCTGGTCCGCACCGATGCTGCTGCTCTTCAACCGTGCCGACTCGACCGTCGCCGTACCCGAACAGATCATCAGCGACCAGCGCGAACGCACCGACACGCTCTCCGACCGGGTGCGCCGCGCGCTCAACGAGGGCCACGCCGACCTGGTGTCCGTCTCCGCCCTGATCGGCGACCGGACCAGCCCCGAGGATATGACGAAGGTCCTGGAGCGCACCCGCACCGAGCATCTGCGCTACCGGTCGTTGTACGTACGCTCCGCCGACGGCGCGATCCTGGCCCGGGCCGGCGAATCCCCGCACCGGCTGCCCGCCGGTGACGGCGCCAAGGACAACGACAAGCCGTTCGCGCAGCCGATCAGCGTCCTGAACAGCTCCGGCAAGGAGCCCGTCATCGCCGGATACGCCGAGATCCCGGGCCGGGGCGGTGCCGCAGTGATCGGCGAGTTCCGGATCGACTTCATCAACTCGCTGCTCAAGCGCCCCGGCCTCGGTCAGATCCGGGTGGTCGACGGCGAGCACCGGGTCCTGGCAGGCAACACCGGCTATCTGGCCTTCCAGAAGCTGCCGAAGCGGCTCGACGAGCTGGCCACCGGCACCAGCCAGAAGACTGGTCTCACCGCCCGCGCCAGCGGCGTCATGTACCGCGACGGAGGCGGCGTCCAGGTCGCCGGTGCGGCGCCGTTCGTCGGCGGCGGAGCGGCAAAGGAACTCGGCTGGACGGTGGTCAGCTGGCAGCCCGCCGCCGGACTCGCCATCCCCGAGTACCGCCTGCAGAACCGCACCGTCCTCGCCGGAGTACTCGGCGTCACCGCCGCCGCGGCCTGCCTCGGCTGGCTGTACATCGTCGTCGTACGTCCGCTGCGTGAGCTGGCCGTCAAGGCCGAGGCCCTGGCCGCCGGCGACCGCCGCACCGTGCTCTTCCCGCATCACCACGACGAGGTCGGCGCCGTCGCACGCAGCCTCGAACTCGTCCGGCAGCAGCTCCAGGAGCAGCGCAGACACGACAGCGCTCCCCTGGCCGGAAGGAACTGATCGGCCGTGCTCTTCCTCTATACCGTGCTCGTGGTCTGCTGCGCGATCCTGCTGATCGCGGGCATCGTCGAGCAGCGCCGCCACTTCGCCAATCTGGAACGGATACCGACCCGGGTACTGGTCAACGGCATCCGCGGCAAAAGCTCCATCACCCGGCTGTGCGCGGGTGCTCTGCGCGGCGGTGACCTCGTCACCGTCGCCAAGACCACCGGCACCGCGGCCCGCTTCATCCACCCGGACGCCACCGAGGAGCCGGTCTACCGCAAGTTCGGCATCGCCAACGTCGTGGAGCAGATCGGCATCGTGCGCCGCGCCGCGTCGTACAGCCCGGACGCGCTCGTCATCGAGTGCATGGCCGTCATGCCCGCGCTCCAGGAGATCAACCAGTCGAAGCTGATCCGGTCGACGATCGGCGTGCTCTGCAACGTTCGTGAGGACCATCTGGCCGAGATGGGCCCGACCCTCGACGACGTGGCCCGCTCCCTGTGCCGCTCCATGCCGGAGGGCGGCATCTGTGTCACTGCCGAGCAGGACCGCTTCGACATCCTCCAGGAGGAGGCGGACGCCCGGGACTGCAAGCTGATCTACGCGGACCCGAACACCGTCAGCGACGAGGAGCTGCGCGGGTTCAGCTGGTTCACCTTCAAGGAGAACGTGGCGATCGCGCTGACCGTCGCCGAACTCCTCGGCGTGGAGAGGGACACCGCACTCCAGGGTATGTACGACGCGCCGCCGGACCCGGGTGTCCTCTCGGTCGAGCGGTACCGCACCGACGACGGCAAGCGGCTGCGGTTCGCGAACGTCTTCGCGGCCAACGACCCCGAGTCGACGCTGATGAACATCAACCAACTGCTCGACCTGGGTGCGATCAACCGGCCGCTGAACGTTGTCATCAACTGCCGCCCCGACCGGGTCGAGCGCAACGGCCAGATGGGCCAGATCATCCCCGACCTCCAGCCGGAGAAGGTCTTCGTCATCGGCCACCCGGCGAAGAGCGCCATCGACGCGATCCCCACCGAGTGGCGGCGCACCGCGGTCGACCTGGGCGGTGACAAGCGGGACCCCGAGGAATTCATGCAGCAGCTGCTCGCACAGCTCGGCCCCGATTCGTCGCTCGTCGCGATCGGCAACATCCACGGGCAGGGCGAACTGCTGCTGGAGCAGCTGGCCGAACTGCCTGCGGACGAGACGCCGGACGAGACCCGGGGCCGGACGCCGGGTGATGCGGACAGGCCCGTTCCGCGTGACGTGCGCGACGACGACGGGCCGGCCACCGCCGCCCTCCCCGTGATCCCGGCCCAGCCGAACCCCTCTCACCAGCCCGAACCCACCTACGTACGGCATGACGAGACGCTCGCCCTGCCGCGGTACACCCCGCGCCTCGACCCGTTCGCGCCGTACCCGGAAGCGTTCGAGGCGCGCTACCAGCAGCGTCGGCAGAGCGTGCTCCCGCTCTCCGCACTGCCCCAGCAGGCGCCGCCCGCGCAGCAGCCGACGGCCGGGATGCGGCCGCAGCCTCCGTCGCAGAGTTCGGCGCAGCCGTCCTCGGAACCGTACGTCCGCGGCCCGTTCGAGCCGGTCAAGCCGCCCGCACCGGCCCAGCAGCAGAACCCAGGAGAGCCCCGTTGATCCCCTCCGTCCTCACCCCTGAGATAGCCGCGATCGGTATCGCCCTGGGGCTGATGTTCTCGCTGGTCTGCTATCTGACGACCAACCTCTCCCCCGGTGGCATGATCACGCCGGGCTGGCTCGCCCTCACCCTCGTGGAGGACCTTCAGCGTGCGGCCATGGTCGTCGGCGTCACCGTGCTGACGTACGTTGCCGTGCTCGGCCTCCAGCGCGTGGTGATCCTCTACGGCAAGCGGCTGTTCTCCACCGTCGTCCTCACCGGCGTCATCTTCCAGGCGACGCTGATGATCGTGCTGTCGCTGGAGTTCCCGCTGATGTACACCAACCAGACCCTCGGCTTCATCGTCCCGGGCCTGATCGCCTATCAGCTCGTCCGGCAGCCCAAGGGCGCAACGCTGCTCGCGACCGGCACGGTGACGCTGACGGCCTACGTCGTGCTCACCGCCGGAATCCTGCTGGGCGCGCTGCCCTCCGTCTGACCGGTATGCCGACCGACACCGCCTGACGACTCACCCGAACCGGAGCTGACCGACTCATGAGTGCCAAGACCAAACGCGGCCCCCGCCCGGTGCTGCATGCCGTCACGGTGATCGCCCTGCTCGCGGGCAGCGGCTACCTCACCGTCGAACTGCGCAAGGACGAGCAGGCCAAGGCCCCGGCCGTGCAGGCCGTCACCGACAACCCGGCGCTGCGGTCCTCCGGCGCCGGTGCGGACACCGGCGACCAGCGCTGGGAGCGGCTGCAGAACCCGTCCCGCACCCTGCTGCGCGGCGCGAACGGCGAGGTCCTCGCCAGCTTCACCGACGGCGCGCGCACGGCCACGCTCACCGGCCCCAGCCGCACCTTCACCGAGCCCGCCAACACCAAGTCCCGGATCGTCACCGAGGACTGGGTGCGGCTGATGCCGTACCAGTGGAAGAAGGGCTCGCAGAAGGAGAAGTGGTTCAAGGACTGGTTCAAGGAGTTCTTCGGCAGCGAGGAGGACGACCTCTTCGCCATGGCCTTCCAGTACGTGGACCAGGCGCCGGTCAAGAAGGACGACGAGGGGATCCCGTACGCCGGGGACGCCAACTTCGGGCCGATCAACCCGAACGGCAGCCCGGGCAACGACTACCGCCTGGAGGAGTCCGACTTCTACGACTACCTCGGCATCCCGTACACGTTCCGCAACGGCACCACCATGCAGCCGCGCGCCGAGCGCGCCCGCTCCATGGACTGCTCGGGCTTCATCCGTACGGTCTTCGGCTACCGCGCCCGCTACCCGCTGATGGTCACCGACTCCCAGGGCGACGGCCTGCCGCGTACCGCCAACGGCATGGCCCGCTCCGGCCGCGGCACGGACATCATCGAGCTCACGGGTATCGCCCCCGCGAACCGGCCGAAGAACATCGACGTGCTGCAACCCGGCGACCTGGTCTTCTTCAAGCTCGACCAGCGCACCAAGCAGCGCCTCGACCACGTCGGCATATACATGGGGCACGACACCGACGGACACAAGATCTTCGTGTCCAGCCGCGAAGAGGTCAACGGCCCGACCGTCGGCGACAAGGGCGGCACCTCCCGGCTCGACGGAAACGGCTACTACGCCTCGACGTTGCGCAGCGCGAAGCGCCTGTAACGCCCGGCCGCACCGCCCACCGCAGCCCGGAGGCCCGCTGCACCGCTCAGCGAAGTTCCTCCGGGCACGGCGTGCCGGGCGAGAGCTGGTACGGCGCTGCCAGCCGGTACACCCCGGCGTGCGGCGCGAGCAGTTCCGTCCACTCGTCGCCGTCCGCGTCCTCGTCCACCTTGATCAGGCAGCCGTTGGTGTTGACGAAGGTCCGCGGGCTGTCCTGGTCCGCGCGCTGCTTGGAGGCCTCGGTCTCCTGCGGCCGCTCCACGCTCTTGCCCTCGTCGTCGACCAGGGCGAGCCAGCGCGAGTACGGAATCCGGATCAGCACCCGGCCCGCCCGCTTCACATGGATGGTCAGCTCGCCCGCACCGGCCCGGTCCACGGTCGCCGGCGGATCGGCCAGCGGCACCGGGCTGTCGACCTCGAAGAGCTGCCAGCTGGAGTCGGACCAGATCCTGCGCAGATACGGCTGCCCCTTCCGGACGAGCTCCGCCTCCTGCACCGCGCCTGTGGCGTCCGGTTGCCCCTTGGGCAGTACCACGTAGTGCACGGCCCAGCGGTCGAGCCACTGGCGGTAGTTCGCGGAGTTCAGGGTGTCGTCGTAGAAGAGCGGGTTGCGCTCCATGTCCGCCTGCCGGTTCCAGCCGCGGGCCAGGTTGACGTACGACGCGAGTGCGGACGCCTCCCGGTGGCTGCTGGCGGGCACCACCTCGACCCGGCCCCGCTCCGCGCCGATGTTCTGGAGCTCGTTGACGAGTGGCGCCAGTTCGCGCGTCCAGGAGGCGGCGGGGGCGGTGCGGACGATGTCGTCGGCACCCTTGAAACCGATCCAGACGTTCATGCCGACGAACGCGAGGAGAAGCGCGTACCAGCGTCGGGACCGCGGCACTGCGTACGGCAGCGCGGCAAGCAGCGTCACCCCGGCGAACAGCATCACCATCCGCGTGACGTTCGACCCTATCTGCGAATCGATCACATAGGTCAGCAGCGTCCCGACCCCGTAGACAGCGGCGGCGGTACGGACCGTGCTCCACTCGCGCGGCACGAGGAGGAAGACGAGGACGGCGAAGAGGAACGGCAGCGACAGCGTCGCGATCGACATCGGCTGTGTGCCCGAGAACGGGAACAGCCACGAGGACAGCGCCACCACCGCGACCGGCGCCAGCCCCAGCGCGTACGCGCCCGGGCGCCGCTTGTTCAGGAACAGCGCCGCCGCCACCACTCCGAGGAACAGCCCCGCGACAGGGCTGCCCGCAGTGGCGAGACCGGCGAGCGGCGCGGCGACGGCCGCCTTCGCCCAGCGCTTGTGGCGCCACCGGTACGGCCAGCAGAACACCGCGGCCACCGCGCCCAGGGCGAACATCATGCCGAGCCCGAACGTCACCCGCCCGGACAGCGCGTTGCACAAGAACGCGAACACCCCGGCGAGCGAGCAGGCGAGCGGATTGCGGACGGCCCGCACCCGGACCAGGATCAGCGCGGTCAGCGCCGCCGACACGGTCCCGGCGACCATCATCGTCGTACGGACGCCGAGCACCGACATCACATACGGCGACACGACGCTGTACGAGACGGGGTGCATGCCCCCGTACCAGGCGAGGTTGTACGCGGTGCCCGGATACCGGCCGACGAACTCGGCCCAGGCATCCTGCGCCGCGAGGTCGCCACCGCTGTTCGCGAAGAAGAAGAACCAGAGGATGTGGGTGACCGCGGCGGCCGCCGTCGCGATGGTGACGGGGTGACGCAGCAGCCGCCGGGCGCGGGTCCGCCGTGGCACCTCGGCCCGGGGTTCGGGGGTACCCGGGGCAGGCAGCCGGACGTCCGTGTTCCCGCCACCGCTGCCGCTCGTCACGTCGCCTCGCACATCGCTGCCCCCGGCCGCTGCACGGCCGGATCTCGGCTCCGCGGTGGTCACTACGGTCTCTCCCCGTCTCCGCCTGCCCCGTACCCCGTCCCCGTACTTCGTGCCCGTGCCCCCGTGCCCCGTATTCGGTACACCTGCGAGGACGCAGTGCGGCCCTCCCCGGTTGTCCGGGGACGCTAACACGTGGGCAACAGGGAAGGGGGTGCCGGGATCGGCACCCCCTTCCCTGTTGCGCGTCAGCTGATGCGGGTCAGCTTCTTGCCGAGGCCGGGCTCCGCAAGATCGCTCTGCAGCGCCACCGCGACCTTCACCTGACTGGCTCCCTCACCGACGGTGAGCGTGCCCACATGGGTCCCGGCGGCCGCCGAGTGCGGGATCGTCCTCCCGTCGTCGGTCAGTTCGAGCTTGACCGTCAGACCGGGCCAGCCGACCGCCGACACGTCCTTGGCCGCGACCACCGGGGTGCTGCCGCCCAGGCCGTCGGAGACGGTGCCGACGACATCGCCCTTCTTGACGACCTTGTCGCCCTCCAGCAGATCCTGAGTCGCCAGCATGACTTCCTTGCTGGCGGCGTTGACCGTGTCGATGATGGACTGCTTGTGCTGGCCGAGGATGGCGCCGACGATCAGCTGGTCGGTGTCGCCGACCATCTTGTGCGCGGCGAAGAGCAGGTTGCCACCGGCCTTGGTGGTGGAGCCGGTCTTGATGCCGAGCGCGCCGTTGTACGGAACGAGGGTGTTGTAGTTCCGCCACTCGCGACCCGAGGGGTCGGTCCAGTACGGCAGCACGGTGATCGCCATCAACGCCGGGATCTCCACCAGCTTCTCGCCCAGCTTCACCTGATCCTCGGCCGAGCTCACCGTGGTCTCTTTGAGGCCGGACGGATCGGTGTACGTGGTGTTCGTCATGCCGAGCGACTTGGCCGTGTCGTTCATCTTCTTGACGAACGCCTCCTCGGAACCCGCGTCCCAGCGCGCCAGCAGCCGCGCGATGTTGTTCGCGGACGGGATCATGATGGCCGAGAGCGCCTGCTTCTCGGTGAGCTTGTCACCCTTCTTCACGGTGTCGACCGTCGACTCGTTCACCGCGTTGAGCTTCCCGTCCGCCTCGGCCTTGGCGTCGACCGTGATGGACGGACCGTTCTCGCCCTTCTTCAGCGGGTGGTCCTTGAGCACGATGTACGCGGTCATCGCCTTGGCCACACTGCCGATCGGCACGGCCTTCTGCTCGCCGAACGAGTCCACCGTGCCGAGACCGGTCGCCGCCATGTAGCCCTGGCCCTCGCTCGGCCACGGCAGCGACGGTTTGCCGCCCTCGAAGGTGTACGTCGGCTTCGCCGTCAGTTGCAGCTCGGGCGCCGGCAACGGGCGCACAGCCTGCGCGATCGCAAAGACGACCAGGAGGAGCAGGACCAGCGGGGTCCAGATCTTGACCCGGCGAACGGCGGTACGGACCGGCGTCTCCGGGGGCGGGGGCGTGTTCGTCAGCTCGGCCAGCAGGTCGAGCGGCGGCCTGGGCGGCATCGGCTGCTGCCGGGTGCGCTCGGCTCCGCTGAGCGAGGGAGCGGGGGCCGGCGCAGGGCTCGGCCGGGCGGCCGGGGCGGCTGCGGATCCAGTCGTCTCGGGCTTGCGGGGCGCCGGGGCGGGGCGTGCGTCGTCGCGGCGGAGCGGTACGAACTGGCTGGTGCGCTCGGCGGGGCTCTCGGGCTCCGGCTTCTCCTCAGGCTTCGCCGAGGGACGGGTGATCTTCAGCGCGGTCGTCGGCTGGTCGATCCGGTCGCGCCGGACCGCCTTGAAGACGGCCGTGGGCTGATCGATTCCGCGCTTGTCCGCAGCGGGCTCGGTGCCGTCGGTGTCACCGGCGTCTTCGGCGGGGTCCACGACGTCGGCGCCGGTGGTCTTGGCGCCCTTGGCCGCGTCGGCGGCGTCATCAGCATCGTCAGCCGCCGCGGGTTCGCTGCCACCGGCGTCCTCGGCGGGGTCCACGACGTCGGCGCCGGTGGTCTCGGCGCCCTTGGCCGCGTCGGCGGCGTCATCAGCATCGTCAGCCGCCGCGGGTTCGGTGTCACCGCCGCTCTTGTTGCCCTCGGCGTCCGTGGCGTCCGTGGCGTGGCTCTCCTCGCGTCCCTCGGAGACCTGGGTCTCGTCGGAGGCGTCGCCGGAGACCGCAGGCTCGTCCTCGTCCTCGTCCGCGTCAATGGTTGCGGCTGCGTCAGTGGTTGCGGCTGCGTCAGTGGTTGCGTCCGCGGCGTCATCGGACGCCGCAGGCTTGTCGGCGGCCTCGTCATCCGCATCGCGATCGGTGTCCGCTTCTGCGGCGTCGTCCACCACTTCAGCCACATCCGCCGCGTCCGTGCTCGATGCAGCCGGTTCGTCCGCGGTCGCGTCGGCGGAGTCCGTCCCGCTCTCGCCCGCCTCTTCCGCCGGCACGGGCGTGTCACTCTCCGCGACCGCCTCGGGCTTCACGACGTCGTCGGCGTCCTCGGGTTCCTCGGCAGCGCCTGCGGCGTCGCCGTCACCCTTCCCCACCCACGCAGCGACCGCCGCACGCAGCCGCGCGTCGCCCTCCCCGGGCTCGGCGGACCCGGAGGGCGTGGAGGCCGCCGCAGAGGCCTCAGAGCCGTTCTCCGCGCCCTCGGCGCCCTCGGCGCCCTCCGCGTCCTCGCCGGTCCCGACCGGCTTCGTACGGAAGACCGCCGTCGCCGTGTCCTGCTTGCCGCCGGGCTCCGCCGGGGAGCCCTGTTCACTGAAGACGGCAAGCCGCGGATCGCTTTCACCCCGAGCCGTTCCCGACGACTTCTGCTGCTCCGACTTGTCGGGGGACTCGCCCGCCACCGATGCCTCCTCCTGCGCTGCGGGGCCGCCCCCGCGCTGTCCGAACCATCTACCAGTGTCCTGTGTGAACCCTTGGCCGCGGCGCCAGACGAGAACGACATACATACCGGTTCCCGTACGAAGCACCCAGGCGCTCTCGACAGACCAATGTGAGAGGGGTCACCCTGTCATTCATCCACGCGGGGAGGCATGGATGGGCAGGAGCCGCAGAACAATTCCGGAGGAGCTTCTGCTGCTCGCTCTGGACCCGACCACGGGTACCACAGCGCAGCCGCAGTCGCTCGACCTCGGCCTCGCCGGAGCTCAGCTAGTGGAGCTGGCTCTGGCAGGACGGATAGCCCCTGACGGGGATCGTATCGCCGTGGTGATGCCACGGCCGACAGGAGATCCGACACTGGACTCCGCACTGGAACTGCTGCGCCGACGCGGCAGCCCGGTTCGGGCCGTCCACTGGATTGGCGGGCCCCGACTGGGGTTGCGCCAGACCTATCTCTCGCATCTGGAGCGGTGCGGCATGGTGCATGCCGTGGCGGGCCAGATGTGCGGGGTGCTGCCGACGACTCGCTACCAGGCGACGGACACGGCGATCAGCCGGGAAATCAGATCCCGGCTGGACAGTGCGATCCGCACCGGTGTACCGCCGGACCCGCGGACCGCGGCGCTCGCCGCACTGGCCCACGCGGTCGGACTCGGCAAGCACCTCTACCCCGGGAACGAGGGGCGCTCATCGCGCTCCCGGCTCCGGGACCTGATCAGACACGACCCGATGGGCGGTCTCGTGGCGCACGCCGTGATGGACGTCCAGAACGGGGCGATCGCCCAGCCGCGCCGCAATCAGGCGGCGGGGGGGCCGTTGCAACCGCAAGTGCAGTCGCAGTCCCGTCGCGACAGCATGGTGCACACCGCCGCCCACTGAGGCAGCCCGCACCACCGCACCACCGCACCGAATACCGCCGCACCGACGTCCCC
The DNA here is from genome assembly GCF_045207415.1 of Streptomyces sp. NBC_00873. Taxonomy (NCBI): domain Bacteria; kingdom Bacillati; phylum Actinomycetota; class Actinomycetes; order Kitasatosporales; family Streptomycetaceae; genus Streptomyces; species Streptomyces sp. NBC_00873. Next base: position 5,297,419 of record NZ_CP108803.1, on the reverse strand, counting down.
AAGACCCGGTTCGGGAGCCGCACCAGGCGCGGGGCAGCCGGCCCACCGGCTGCCCCGCGCACCTGCGTGTGGCCATTTCCCAGCGCAACCGGGCCCACGGGTGGCAATCTGCTGAGCAGTAGATACGCACAGCTACATAGCCGGAGGTGCCGTTTCCGTGCCGTCCAACGTCAATCCCACCGTCAGGCGACGCCGGTTGGGCCAGGAATTGCGCCGACTGCGCGAGCTCAAGGGCATGACGGCCGAGGAGGTGGCGGAGCGACTGCTGGTCTCGCAGTCGAAGATCAGCCGCCTGGAGAACGGCCGCCGTTCGATCAGCCAGCGCGATGTCCGCGATCTCTGCGGGGTGTACGAGGTCGAGGACCACCGGATCGTCGACTCGCTCATGCAGATGGCCAAGGACTCCCGCCAGCAGGGCTGGTGGCACGCCTTCGGCGACATCCCGTACAGCGTCTACATCGGCCTGGAGACCGATGCCGAGTCGCTGCGTGTGTACGAACCGCAGGTGGTCCCCGGCCTGTTGCAGACCCGGAGTTACGCCGAGGCACTGATCAACGGCGCGCTGCCGGAGGCGCCGCCGACCGACATCGACAAGCGCGTCAACGTCCGTGCGCGCCGCCAGGACCGGATCACCGCCCAGGAGGCGCCGCTGCGGCTCTGGGCGGTCATCGACGAGGCCGCGCTGCGCCGGATGGTCGGCGGCAAGCAGGTCATGATCGAGCAGCTGGAACAGCTCGTGGAATTGTCGCACCTGCCCCATGTCACGGTGCAGGTACTGCCGTTCGACATGGGTGCCCACCCGGGCATCAACGGGCAGTACGCCATTCTGGAATTCCCGGATGCCGCGGACTCCAGCGTGGTCTATATCGAGGGCGTCACCAGCGACCTCTATCTGGAGAAAGCCAATGACGTGCAGCGGTACAGCGTCATGTACGAGCACTTGCGGGCACAGGCACTGAACGTGGAGCAGACCCGGCACTACATCGCCGACATCGCGAAGACGTACGCCCAGCTCAGCACCGACTGACCGACTGAACCAGACATTCCGCAAAGTCCGGTATGCGGGAAAAGGGGCCATGTTACGGGTGCGGCGACGGCACGGTACACCGTCGCCACATCAAAGCGGAAGACCCGCATGGAATATGCCATCCGGTCGAGTGAACGGCCCTCTCACCCAGCGACGTTGGCGAGTAGCGTCGATCACGCCAACAGATACGCAGTTGGTGCGACTCACACAACTCTCTGAATCCGAACCGGAGTGAACATGGCTATTCGTCAGGGTGCCACGGACAATTGGATGAAGTCGTCGTATTCCGGGGGCAACGGCGCTTGCGTCGAGGTCAAGTCCCCCCTCGTCCAGTCGATCGCGGTGCGCGACTCGAAGGCCCCCGAGGGCCCTTCGATCACCTTCGTGCCCGGCGCGTGGAACGCCTTCGTGTCCGACATCGCAAAGGGCTCCGTCGACGTCTGACCCATGCCCACCCACGGAATGCGGTGCGGCACCGAAACGGTGCCGCAGGGAGCCCTCTCGACTGGTCCGCCGTCCTGGCCGAGGGGGCCCACCGCCGGCTGGATGTGGGGTCCGCCGGTGCAGGCGTACGTGCAGTTCACCGCGCACACCGAGGGAGTGCCGGAGGCCGAGGTACTGGGCAGGCCCGAACGGATGGCGCTGCCGGAGCCGGCCACGGACGGCGACGTGGCGGAGGCGGCGGTGTTCCTGGCCTCCGACCGGACGCGGGCGATCACCGGGCAGTCCCTGCTGGTCGACGCCGGCGAGCTGATGCGCTGAGGCGCCGGAACAACGAGGGCGCCGGAACAACGAGGGCGCCGACCTCCGTACCTCGGTCAGCCGCGTGGGTAGCGGGTGAGCCAGCCCGGGGCGGCAGCCGACGGGCTGTGGAGCGCCGGCCCCTGGGTCATCTCCATGGCGAAGTCGTCGGCGAGTTCGAGGAGCGTGGCCCGGCCCTCCAGTTCGGCGAGCCAGGCGGGCGGCAGTGCGGTCTCGCCGTGCAGCACACCGAGCAGTACCCCGCAGAGCGCCCCGGTGGCCGCGGACGGTCCGCTGTGGTTCACCGCGAGCCGCAGCCCGTGCCGGATGTCCTGGCCGACCAGTGCGCAGTACACGGCGACGGCGAGGACCTCCTCGGCGGAGTCCGTGTCGCCCAGCGCCTCGATGAGGGCCGGGCCCGGGATGCCCTGGCGCACGGAGCCGAGGGCCTGCCGCAGGGCGTCGGTGACCTGTTCGTGGCCGGGGCGCTCGGCGAGCAGCGCCAGGGCCTGCTGGACGGAGCCGTCCAGCGTCTCGCCGCGGGCCAGTCCGTGCACCACGACAGCGAGTGCGCCCGCGGACAGCAGCGCGGTGGGGTGGCCATGGGTCTGGGCGGCGCATTCGACGGCCAGTTGCAGGACGAGCGGCGGTTCCCAGCCCACCAGCAGTCCGAAGGGGGCGGAGCGGGTGAGGGCCGCCGAGTCGCGCGCGGCGGGGTTCTTGGGCCGGCCGAGGGTGCCCATGGTGGTGTCGGCGAAACCGCTCAGGCATTCGCGGGTGGGGGCGCGGCGCGCGTAGAGCCACTCCTCCTGGGCGAGCCAGCCGTTCTCCGTGCGCCGCTCGTCCGGGCCCCAGTCGCTCTGGGTGGCGGCCCAGCGCAGATGGGCACGGTGCACATCGGTGGGCGGGTGCCAGGCGCCGGTGTCGCGGCGGACCTGCGCGCGGATCAGCCCGTCGACGGTGAACATGGTGAGCTGGGTGACGGCGGTGACCGCACCGCGTCTGCCGTGGACGGGCACGAAGTCGGTGACGGCTTCGGCGCCATGGGCCGCGCGGATCTCTTCGAGGGAGAGCCCGCTGACGGCCGCGCCGAGCGCGTCGCCGATGGCACCGCCCAGCAGACAGCCGCGCACCCGGCTGCGGAAGTCCTGCTGTTCGGCGCGGCCCCAGATGGCTGTGGTTCCCATGGTCACGGCGCCCCTCCCCCGTCCGCATAGGCAGTCCGCGTACGACTGCGCAGCCTTGACGCGCAGCACTGTAATCGAACCGGAACGGTCGGTTGTGGGCCTGAACAGAATGTACGGAGTAGATCCTGCGATCACTTTTGAAAGGCATTCTCCGGGGATTTCCGGGTCTCGGAGCAGCAGCCACTCGTGGGCCGTAGTGGCTCTATAGTGAATCTATGGCTACTACGACCATTCAGGTGCCTAAAGAGACGCGCGACCACCTCGCCCAGCTGGCCAAGGAACGCGGGCTGAGCCTGGGTCAGCTCGTCGGTCAGCTGGCCGCCCAACAGCCGACCGCGGCCCAGATCGCCGAGCGTGTCGCCACTACCCGCAAAGTGCTGCGTGACCGCATGGGCTGCACCCTGACCGATGAGGAGTTCGACCACGGGCCGGACGTCCTGGCCAACGTGTACGCGATGGCAGCCGAGAAGATGCACACCCGACGGAACACCGCCGCGTGATCATCCTCGACACGAGCGCGCTGTCGGCACTTGCGCAGGGACATCGTGCCCTGCACCACCTCGCCGGTAATGTCGCCGCCACACCGGGCGACTGGCTGCACACCCCCGCCCTCTGCCTCATGCACGCCGAGGCGGACGGCGAGGGGCTCGCGCGCAGTGTGCTCGCCCTCCCAGGCATCCTGGTCGATCCGCTCGATCAGACCGCGGCGGCCACGGTCGGTGGGATGGTCCGGGACGGGTGGGGCAGCGCCGATACCTGTCACGCGCTGTACGTCGCGACTCCGCACCAGGAAAGCGGCGGCATGTCGATCATCCTGACCCGCCGCGAGGGCGACTATCCCCCCGGCATCCTCACGGTCGGCATCGACTCACCTGGCATGCTGGGCTTTCACTGAGCCTCGACTCCGGTTCCGGTCCGCCGGCGTCCGCACGTCCTCAGCCGTCGGCCGGGACCTCGCAGAGGGCTTCGTCGGTGACGGGTCCACTCCGGTCGACCACCGACTCCTCCACGGACTCCGACCTGCGTGCGTCCAACCGCTCGGAGCGCTCGCGACGATCGCCTCGACTATCGGCCGTACCGCCTGCTCCACCATGCTCTGCTCCCGTGCTGCCGGGCTGAGGGCATGGGGCTCAGTCCGGCAGCACGGGAAGCAGCTCCGGGAGGTGTCCGTCGGAGGCGGCAGCCGCCGCCACCCGCTCCTGCGGCACCTCTCCGTACAGCGTCGTACGCGGCTTCGCCGGGCGGCCCACGAGTTCCGCGATCGCGACGAGGTCCTGGATGGACCGGTAGGAGCCGTAACCGGAGCCTGCCATACGGGAGATGGTCTCCTCCATCAGCGTGCCGCCCAGGTCGTTCGCACCGGAGCGGAGCATTTCGGCCGCGCCCTCCGTGCCGAGCTTGACCCAGCTGGTCTGGATGTTGGTGATGTGCGGGTGCAGCAGGAGCCGGGCCATGGCGGTGACGGCCCGGTTGTCCCGGTCGGTGGGGCCGGGGCGGGCGATGCCTGCCAGGTAGACGGGGGCGTTGGTGTGGATGAAGGGGAGGGTGACGAACTCCGTGAAGCCGCCCGTCTCCTGCTGGAGGCGGCCAAGGGTCCTGAGGTGGCCGAGCCAGTGGCGGGGCTGGTCGACATGGCCGTACATCATCGTCGACGACGATCGCAGGCCCACCTCGTGGGCGGTCCTGATGACCTCCAGCCAGGTCGCCGTGGGCAGCTTGCCCTTGGTGAGGACCCAGCGGACCTCGTCGTCCAGGATCTCGGCCGCCGTGCCGGGGATCGAGCCGAGCCCGGCCTCCTTCGCGGCGGTCAGCCAGTCGCGGATGGACATGCCGGTGCGGGTCGCGCCGTTGACGACCTCCATCGGGGAGAAGGCGTGCACATGCATGCCGGGGACGCGTTCCTTCACCGCCCGCGCGATGTCGAAGTACGCCGTGCCGGGCAGGTCCGGGTGGATGCCGCCCTGCATGCACACCTCGACCGCGCCGACGTCCCACGCCTGCGCGGCCCGGTCGGCGACCTGGTCCAGGGAGAGCGTGTACGCGTCGGCGTCGGTGCGCCGCTGGGCGAAGGCGCAGAACCGGCAGCCGGTGTAGCAGACGTTGGTGAAGTTGATGTTCCTGGTGACGATGTACGTGACGTCGTCGCCGACCACGTCACGGCGCAGCGTGTCCGCGATCCGGCACAGTTCGTCGAGTGCCGGGCCGTCCGCGTGGAGCAGGGCGAGGGCCTGGTCGTCGGTGAGCTTCGTCGGGTCGTCGGCGGCCTGGCCGAGCGCGGCCTTCACGTCGGTGTCGATCCTGGACGGGAGCATGCCGGGGGCGGCGGCCTCGCGGAGTGCCTCCCAGTCCCCGTAGACCTCGTCGAAGTCGTCGCGGCGGTCGCCGGTGCGGCCCTCGGTGTCGATGGTGCGGTGCAGCTCGGTGCGGCCGGAGGCGTTGAAGCCCTCGTCGGGCTCCTGCCACGGCAGACCGGCGGGGATCACCCCTTCCTTCGCCAGCCCGGTCTCCGGGTCGGCGAGCGCCCGGACGTGCGGGAGGAGGCGGGGGTCGAGCCAGGGCTCGCCGCGCTGGATGAACTCCGGGTAGATGGTGAGCCGTTCACGGAGCTCGAAGCCCGACTCGGCTGTCTTCGCGGCCAGTTCGTCGATGTTCGGCCATGGACGCTCGGGGTTCACATGGTCCGGGGTGAGCGGTGAGACGCCGCCCCAGTCATCGATCCCGGCGCCGATGAGCAGTGCGTACTCCGCGTCGACGAGGTTCGGCGGGGCCTGGATGCGGGCGGACGGGCCGAGGATGTGCCGGGCCACGGCAATGGCGGCGGCCAGCTCCTCCAGTTCGGCGTCCGGCATCCCGCGCATCGCCGTGTCCGGCTTGGCGCGGAAGTTCTGGACGATGACCTCCTGGATGCCGTGGTAGGCGCGGGCGGTCTTGCGCAGCTCGAAGAGGGAGTCGGTGCGCTCCTCGTACGACTCGCCGATCCCGATCAGGATGCCGGTCGTGAACGGGACGTTGGACCGGCCCGCGTCCTCCAGCACCCGCAGCCGTACCGCCGGCTCCTTGTCCGGGGAGCCGTAGTGCGGGCCGCCCGGCTCGGACCACAGGCGGGTGGCCGTCGTCTCCAACATCATGCCCATGGACGGGGCGACGGGCTTGAGGCGCTGGAGGTCGGTCCAGGTCAGCACGCCTGGGTTGAGGTGCGGAAGGAGTCCGGTCTCTTCGAGCACCCGGATCGCCATGGCGCGTACGTACGCGAGGGTGTCGTCGTATCCCTCGGCCTCCAGCCACTCCCGCGCCTCGGGCCAGCGGTCCTCGGGGCGGTCGCCGAGCGTGAACAGTGCTTCCTTGCAGCCCATGGCCGCGCCCTTGCGGGCGATGTCGAGAACCTCGTCGGGCGACAGGAACATCCCGTGCCCGGCCTTGCGGAGCTTGCCGGGGACGGTGACGAAGGTGCAATAGTGGCACTTGTCGCGACAGAGCCGGGTCAGCGGGATGAAGACCTTGCGCGAGTACGTGATGACGCCCGGCCGGCCCGCGGCTTCGAGGCCGGCGTCGCGCACCCGGGCGGCGGACGCGGCAAGGTCCGTCAGATCGTCGCCGCGCGCCTGGAGCAGGACGGCGGCCTCGGTCACATCGAGGGCGACACCGTCACGGGCCCGTTTGAGCGCGCGCCGCATGGAGTTGGTGGTCGGGCGTCCGCGCTGAGGATCGGTCATGAACCGAGCATACGAGCGAGGCCCCCGCCCCGGGCCGGGGCCTCCACCAGGTCACCCGCTACGGGCGACGGCACCCATCCGGCGTGGGCCGGCGCCCATCCGGCCTGGTCGACGTCCATCCAGCTTGGGCCGGCGCCCACCCGGCATGGGCCGGCGCCCACCCGGCTTGGTCGACGTCCACCCAGCATGGGTCGGCGCCCGTCCAGCCCGTCCGGCGCTTGAGGACGGAACCGTCGCCGGAGTTTCCGCCCACCCCATCAGGGCCGGTGTGCGCCGGACCGTGGGCGGATTTCTCCGGTGCGAGGCGCCATAGGCTTCCGGCTCACCGGAGCAAGGGTTCCGTTCTCCGACGCGTGCCTGATCGCGATGGACTACGGCCGCGAGTCGATCGTCCGCGACGACTGGAAGAACGTCTTCAACGACGACGAGCTCGACAAGGTCATCACACGGATGCTCAAGATCAAGGAGATCAAGCGCTGACCCGCACACCCCTGGTCCGAAATGGGTCCGTGGTGCGGCAGGGGAACCCGAACCGGGTTACCTACGTCAACTGAACACCAGGGCTGCCGACTTGCCTCGGCAGGTGCTTGTTCATCGGACTGGAGGAACGCACATGAACTGGACCGGGCGATCCGCGGGCGTGCTGCTGGCGGCGAGCATGGTGATCTCAGCAGCCGCGTGCACGGCTGACAGCAGCAGCGGCGGGGCGGCATCGGGTTCCTGCGTCAACCGGTTCACCTACCAGGAACGAACGTACCGAGACGTGGCGAACGTCGACTTCACGGTCGGGGCGAAGCTCGGCGTCGCCACCCAACCTCCCTGCGACGACACCGGCGGCCAGGACAAGACCGATGAGACGGGGACCGCACAGACTGCCTACGAGGTGCATGGCATCTCGCCCGAGGTGGCCATCGCGGTCGGGGACACACCCGCGGAGGCCTCGTTCTTCGCCGCCTACTCCGGCGCGGACCTCCCGCCCGAGGTACAGAAACTGATGGACGGCTCATGATGCGGAGCGTGACACGAGCACGGCCCGTCACTGCGGAACAACGCTCAGGGCGCCTCCGTCGGCAGCAAGGTCGGTTGTGCGGCCGAGGAGCCGCGTACGCGCGGCAGGGCTGAGCGACCCGGGATCCACCGGATCGCGACAGCCGCGACCCGGTCGACCGCGACCTGGTCGACCTCGTCGCGGCGGCCCACGACAGCGAGGCCCGCATCGCCACCGCCCTGCCCCCCACGGCGTCGGCCCGGCCCGCCTCAGAGGGCTGTCGGTGGGCGCCCGCGCTCGTCTTCGGTCCTCCGGTGCGTGAGCAGGTCGCCCGGCTGGCAGTCGAGGACCTCGCAGATGCGGGTCAGCGTGGTGAAGCGGATCGCGCGGGCCCGGCCGTTCTTCAGGATGGACAGGTTCACGTTGGTCACGCCGACCCGGGAGGCGAGCTCCGCGAGGGTCATGCCGCGCTCGCTGAGCATGCGGTCGAGATGGACCTCGATCGCGTGGCTGTCGCTGTCGTCCGGCGTCATCACACCGTCCCTTCCAGATCCTCCCGCATGGCCACCCCGGCGCGCATGATGCGGGCGAACGTGAGGATGCCCAGAGCTGTGAAGACGAGTGCGTAGGGCGGCTGCCAGGTTCCCAGCCAGGTGTCCACATTGAAGGTGTAGTCCTGCGCCAGGGTCGCCAGTAGCGCCGCATGTGCGCCGGCTTCCACTACGTCTGCGACCAGGCAGCCGAGCAGCAGCCACCAGCCTGCAACCCGCAGGTGCTTCGCTGTCCGTGCGGTGAAGACACCCTGGCGGGACGCGCCGTGTATCAAGCGGTCGAGCAGGAAGAGGATACCCAGTACCAGTAGCAACGAAGGGAAGCCACCGAGGAAGTCGAACAGCCGCTGGGCACTGTCGGCGTGATCGGTGCAGTACGACGGGCGGGCCATGACCTCGACCCCTGCATGGGGTCGGAACATGCCGGTGAACCCGTCCCCGCTGAATTGTGAGCGGGACTCGGCGCACACGTGAGGACCGCCCCACGCCAGGCCCAGCTTGGTGCCGACCAGGGGTCCCACGGCGCCGACTACGAGGCCCGCGAGAAACAGTCGGTAGACAACCCGGACCACAGTGGCGACCGGCTCCAGCAGCCTGGCCTCGGCACGGTCGCCGTGTGACTTGGAGCTCTGTACCTCAGCAGACACCAGCAACCGCCCCTCGTATCGAATATCGATGCTATCGAAGAACGATAAGAGCAACTGCATCCGTGGTCAACACCTCTGAGTACCCGTCAACACGCATCGCGAGCAGGCGGGGCCTGGGCGCCCATCTTCCGGACGCCGGCGGCGGGTTCGGAATTTCCCATAGGCGTCAGTGCACCGCATGCGCCCCGTTGGCAGAGCCGCGTCCTAACCTTCCCCCATGACAAAGCCTCTGCGCTACACGGTCACGATCGCCGCGAGTCCCCAGCAGGTGCGGGACACCCTGACCAGAAACCGATCACGCTTCAGTGCGCTGGTGACGCTCCGTCACCCGGGCCGATACTCGCTCCTGCCGACCTGATAGCGGTGCATGGGTGCTTTCAGGCTCCCGTCGACACCGGCCTCTCGAAGAACGTCTCCAGGGCCACCGTCGCCTGGGTGCCGCTGACACCCTCGATCTCGTACAACCGCCGCAGGACGTCCTGGAGTTGTTCGGTCGTCTCAGTCCTGACCTTGACCAGGACCGACGCGCTGCCAGCGATGATGTGGGCCTCCTGCAGCTCGGGGATCGCGGCGAAGAAGTCGCCGGAGTCGCCCATCCAGGCGGATGAGTCGACCATGACGAAGGCCAGCACTCCTCGGCCGACCGCGGCGGGGTCCACCTCGACCGCCGTACGGCGGATCACCCCCGACTCGCGCAGCTTGCGCACTCGCTCATGAGCCGCGCCCGTGGAGAGCCCGACGGCCCTGCCCAGGGCGGCGTACGCCTGCGTGGCGTCCTCCTGCAGCAGGTTCAGCAGCTTCCGGTCCACATCATCCATGACACCCTCCATCGAACCAGCTCCACCAATTGCTTGTGCTGACCATACGACATCCTGCAATATTCATCTCTAGCAGGATGTTGTTCAGAATTTGGAACTCGGAACGACTGAAGGAGAACAGACATGGCCACCGGCCGCCCCGCGCTGCTCGAAGTGCTCGACGACAGGTTCCGTACAGGGAAGTGCGCCGTGGGTGATCTGCAACTGGAGACGCTCCATGTGGGCTCCCGCTGGGCGGAGGGGCCGCTGTACATACCGGCCTGGCGCCAGCTGATCTGGAGCGACATCCCCAACGACCGCATGCTGCGCTGGGACGAGGCGACCGGCGCGGTCAGCCTCTTCCGGTCGCCCGCGGGCCACTCCAACGGCAACACCCTGGACCGCGAGGGCCGTCTGATCACTTGTGAGCAGGGCAATCGCCGGGTCACCCGTACCGAGCACGACGGCTCGATCACGGTGCTGGCCGACCACTACCGGGGCAAGCGGCTCAACAGCCCGAACGACGCGGCTGTGAAGTCCGACGGCTCGATCTGGTTCTCGGACCCGGACTTCGGCATCACCAGCGACTACGAGGGCCACCGCGCCGAGAGTGAAATCGGCGCCAACAACGTCTACCGGATCGACCCGGACACCGGCGAGGTACGACTCGCAGCCGACGGCTTCGGCGCCCCCAATGGCCTGGTCTTCTCGCTCGACGAGAGCGAGCTGTACGTCTCCGACACCCGGGCAGGCTTCATCCGGGTCTTCGAGGTAAGAGATGACGGCACGCTGTCCGAGGGCAAGGTCTTCGCCGAGGCGGGGGCCCGTGAGCAGGCTCGCTTCGACAACCTCCGCTTCGACGACCGGGGCCACCTCTGGGCTGCGGCCATGGACGACGGAGTGCACTGCTACGCCCCGGACGGAACCCTGCTCGGCCGCATCCTGGTGCCCAACACGGTCTCCAACATCCGCTTCGGCGGCCCGAAGCGAAACCGCCTCTTCATCACTGCGAACGACACGCTCTACTCGCTGGTCATGGGGGTTACAGCGGCACCGATGGCGGTTTGATCCCCGCACCCGCTCCTTCCCTGAAGGATCACCGCATGGGGACTGTAAAACGTTCGGCTCCGACAAGATTTTCATAGCTGGTGATCGAACGTGTCGAGGGTGCTTGGGGTTACTGGCGGGCTGCGCACCCTCGGCGGCCGGCTCACCGCCGCCGAGGGCTACGCATTGGTCCAGTTGCTCCTGCGCGGACCGCGCCCACTGGTCGGTCAGGAGGTGAAACGCACCCGGGTCCAGCTCAGGACATTCCAGGACAACGGCCCTGCCGGTGCTGCCACCCGCGCTTCGGTCCAGGCCGGTCAAGGATGGCGGCCCGACCGCGGCTGCGTGATTCCGTGTCCCCGAGGCCGAGTTCGGCGAAGGCATAAGCCGACCACAGGACGTGCGGACCAGGTTCGGTTCTTCAGCCTTCGACCGATGGTCGGACGCTGAAGAACAGGCTCAGCCTGCGGGGCATCGGGTGAAGCTCTTGCCACCGGATCTTTCGCGATGCTCGCCAGGGCTGCGGGAGCCGACGGAAGCTGAGCACACCACCCACCTCACGCGGACGTGCGGGCCCAGGCCCTGTTGAGTAACTCCTTAAGCGCTCAGTGGGCCGTGAGGCTGAGCCGGCGGCGGAAGACGCGTGTTTGCCGCGCTTGGTTCCGTGATCACCATCACTGTGCTTCTTCGCGCTCGGTGTCGACCGGATGCCCTGTGCCGGGCGTATGCCTGGTGAAGCGAGAGATCCGGGAGTGGTTGTTGACCGTCGAGGAGTTCGAAGATTTCTATGTCCAGACGGCCGCGCGTCTCACAGGGCAGTTGTACGTGATGCTCGGCGACCTGCACGAGGCGCAGGACGTCGTACAGGAGGCCTTCGTCAAGGGGTGGAACCGGCGGCGGCAGCTTGACCGCGACGGGCAGCCCGAGGCGTGGATCCGCACGGTTGCATGGCGTCTGGCGGTGAGCCGATGGCGCCTGCGGCGGCGTGCGGCAGACGCGTGGACGCGCAGTGGTGCCCTGCCGGATGCCGAGGGGCCAGGTCCAGAGCGCGTGGCGCTGGTGGAGGGGCTGCGCGGGCTGCCGGCCCAGCAGCGCCGCACGATGGCCCTGCACTACGTATGCGACCTCACCGTTGAGCAGATCGCCGGTGAGACCGGTCAGTCCGCCAGCACCGTCAAGACACACCTGGTCCGCGGACGGGCCGCGCTCGCTCATCGCCTGCAGGACCCGCCTATTGAGGAGGCCGCCGGTGCCTGAGCCACACGACCCGCTGCGATCCCTGTTCCAGCAAGCGGCCGAATCCGGGCAGTCCCGCGCCGTTGCCGCGCCTGTTGTCCGAATCGCCGAACGCGGTCGGCAGGCCCACCGGCGCCGCCTTGCCGCGCTCGCGGCGGGAGCGTGCCTGGTCCTTGCCGGCGGCGGTGTGACCACAGCCACGCTTCTGGCGGGCAAGCCACCCCCGGCGGTCCCGGCAACCAGCCCGTCTCCGATCACGCCGTCACCCGCGCTCACCACCCGGCCACCGTCGAGCAGTACGCCCTCCATCCCCAGCGCGACGGAAACCTCAGCCCGGCCGACCGATACAAGCACCTCAGGTGGTGCGCCCGTCGCCACGACGTCGCCCTCGCACAGCGGGGCCACCGCTACGTCAGCGCCCTGATCGCCCATTTCTCGTGACCCGGCGGGCGCCACCGGGCGGTCCCGCACGCCTGCGCACACTCAAGAGAGCCCTATATGTCTGCCATGTCGTCCAGGTTGCGTGAGAGCACGCCTGTACCCGCCCAACGCTCTGCGACGCAGGAACGGCCTGCAGTGCACCCCCGGACAGGGAGCGAGTCCGGTTCTCGCCGCTCGCGAGCGGCCCTCTTCGGCGGCCTGTCCTTCCGCCTGGGCTCTGCCGACCGTCAGGTGTTGTGGCTGTACCTGCTGACACGAATAGGCGTCTGGACCACCGCCTACTGTGCCCGGTGGCTGTTTCCGGCCGACCGTGATTCCCGTGATGCCGACTCCGTCCTCGCGTCCTTTCAGCAGTGGGACTGGGCTCACTATCTGCACATAGCGCGCGACGGCTACTTTCCCGGGCAGGCAGGAACCTGGCAGAACGACAACCGGGCAGCTTTCTTCCCCGGCTTCCCGCTTGTGCTGCGGGCGGTCCACGTCATCGTGCCGCACTGGACTGCGGCCGGGCTGCTGATTTCTTTCGTCGCCGGGGCCGTTGCCGTCCTGGCGCTGGCCCGGATCGCCCAACTGCACCTGCCCTATGAGAGCGCAGGCCGGCGCACCGTCCTGATGCTTCTGTTCTCACCGTGCGCAGTCTTCCTCGCCGCCGGTTACACCGAGGCTCTCTTCCTTGCGCTGGCCCTGCCTGCCTGGCTCGCCGCCCAGCGGCACAATTGGCCTCTCGCCGCCGCCCTGACCGCCTTGGCCACCACGGTCCGCGTGAGCGGCCTTTTCCTCGCTGCCGCCATCACCCTCCACTTCGTCCTGGCAGCGCGCACCCGTCGTCACTGGCGCCAACTGCCCTGGCTGGCTCTGCCCGCCCTGCCTACAGCCGCCTACGCCTGCTACCTGCACGCGTACACCGGCGACTGGATGGCCTGGAAGCACGCCCAGGAACGGGGCTGGTACCGCACCTTCCACACCCCCTGGGGGGCCTGGACCAACACCTGGCACGCCGCCTTCAGCCACACCCAGACCACCGGCTACGCCTTCATGTTCCAGGCCGAACTCCTTGCCATGCTCGCCGGGATCCTCATGTGCGGCCTGCTGATCCGGCAACGCCGCTGGGCCGAGGCCCTGTACATCGGCCTCAGCCTGTGTGCCCTGGGAACCTCCTACTGGTACACGTCCATCCCCCGCGCCACTCTCCTGTGGTGGCCGCTGTGGATCGTCCTGGCCGGATGGAGCCTGCGCAGACCACGGTTCATGACCGCCTACCTCTGCCTTGCCGCACCCCTGACAACCGTCTTCGCCCTCACCTTTCTCTCAGGACGATGGGCCGGCTGACGAGCAGGATCGCCATATCGACAGTGAGCGACGTTCTGCAGGCCGTTCAGCTGCCACCGGCTATGGCCGGGCCCGGGAAGACGACCGCGACGGCCACGCCGTTGCTGCGGCCTTCGACCCGGCCGTGGCCAGGTCCACTTCGGTGCCGGTGACGATGAGCTCGACAAGGTCATCACGCGGATGCTGAAGATCAAGGAGATCAAGCGCTGACCTCGCGCTTCCGGCACCCGTACGGGCCGGGCACCCGCCACGGACGGGGCGCCCGGCCCGTACGCGTCATGACGCGGGAGGGAGGCGGGGCTACCCGGACACATGGCGCGTGGACGGCAAATGACATGCGCGCCGGCAGACCTCCCCGTACGGTGTTTCGTATGGGTTCCCTGTGACAGTCCCCGTGCGACCGCGTTGAGCTCGGCTCCGCCATCGCACGTTCTCATCCGTGCTCCTGCTCTCCTGCGCCGATGCCGCCTGCGCGGCGGGCCGTGAGGGGCCACGGCGTGCGCGGATGCGTCCAGCTGCCCGTTCCGATCGGCACCGGCCGAGAACAAGGGACTCCTCCATGCCCAGCGCACAACTATCCCTTCACAACATCACCCGCCGCTACGACGACCACATCGTGCTGAACGAGGTGTCCTTCACCGTCGGAGCGGGCGAGAAGGCCGGCATCATCGGCGACAACGGGGCCGGGAAATCAACCCTGTTGCGGCTGGTCTCCGGACAGGACCGGCCCGACAACGGCGAGTTGACCGTGGTCTCGCCCGGTGGCATCGGCCATCTCGCCCAGTCCCTGGCGCTGCCACCCGAAGCCGATGTCCAGGATGCCGTGAACCTGGCCCTCGCCGAGCTGCGCGACCTCGAAAGCCGGATGCGCCGCGCCGAGGCCGGGCTGAAGAACCTGGCCGGGGCGGAGCTCGCCGCAGCGCTCGACGCCTACTCCCGGCTGGTTGCCCGGTACGAGGCACGTGACGGGTACCGGCTGCTGGTCACCGGACCCAACGGGGCCGGCAAGACGACACTCATGCGGGTCCTCGCGGGCGAACTGCGGCCCGACGACGAGACCGTGCGCACCACGGGCCGGGTCGGGCACCTGCGGCAGGAGGAAACACCGTGGCCGCCCGGCCTGACAGTGCCGCAGGCCTTCGCCCACAACAGGGCCGGGGACCTGGACGAGCACACCGACGCCCTCCTCTCGCTCGGCCTGTTCCGTCCTGACGACCTGCGTCTGAGGGTCGGCGAGCTGTCCTACGGGCAGCGGCGCCGCATCGAACTGGCCCGCCTGGTGAGCGATCCCGTCGACCTGCTGTTGCTCGACGAGCCCACGAACCATCTCTCCCCCGCCCTGGCCGAGGAACTGGAAGGCGCACTGGCCGGCTACCCGGGAGCGGTCGTCGTCGTCGTCACCCACGACCGCCGCATGCGAGACCGCTTCACCGGCAACCACCTGGAGCTGAGCGCAGGCCGTATCACACAGCACCGGTCACTTGCGGCGACGGAGCAGGCCGCCCCCGCCCGGAGCTCGATCCACCCGCCGACTCGTTCCTGAACACGCACCTTCACCTGCCCGGGGTGGCCCGGCCCGCTCTTCGGCCGGGCCGGGCCATCCCACGCGTATCCGCGCGGCCCGATAATCGCTGGATCCGGCCCGGGCACATTGTTACGGTCACCTCGACCACGGTGTCGACCGTCGCCGAACCATGGGCGCTCGCCCTGGAAAGAAGTTGATGTATGCCCCGGCCAGTAGTTCCGAGCTTCCCTCGTCGCGCCTCCATCCGCGCCGGGGCGATCGGAGCTGCGTGCATGCGCACGCCCGCGGCATCGCGCTGACCTGCATGCCCTGACCGGTACGCGTTTCCGCCTCGTCAGTACGTGATCCCGGCTGACGACTCACGCCTCTCCGGCCCGTGCCCCCGAGGGCTGCTCGGTACTTCCCTGCTGCATTGCTCATCCTCTTCGGCAAGGAGAAAACCGGGTGTCCACCGACAACCCCCAGAACCGTTCGACCAAGTCCTCCGCCAACGGCGCCAGCGCCTATCTGAGGACCGACACCTTCACCTGCCTGTGGTGCGGGCTGACCGTCGCCACGCTCGCGCCCGACGGCAGCCGCCGCAACCACTGCCCCAGTTGCCTGCACTCGCAGCACTGCCTCGACCACATCGAGGGCGGCCCGTCCGACTGCGGGGCACGTATGACCCCGATCTCCATCGCGGTGCTCCGCACCGGCGACTGGATGGTCATCCACCGCTGCACCCGCTGCGACGAGCTGACCTCGAACCCGGTGTGCGGAGACGACAACCAGCTGATCCTGATGCGGATGGCCGTACGCCCACTGGCCCAACCGCCCTTTCCGCTCGAAGCGTTCGGTCACCTGTGACGGGCCGCCGACGACGACCGCGGAACGGACGGAGAAACCGACATGCCACGTCGTAGACCCCGGCGATCAACGCACCGCCCACAGAGGCGAAAGGATGTCCTGCACGGACCGGGCGGCGCTCACGGCGACGCGTTCCGTTGTGTCGGCTGCCGGCTGGACGTGCCGCTGATCGCACCCGGCACCGCCCATCGCAACCACTGCCCGCACTGCCTGACCAGCCTGCACGTCGATCAGCGGATTCCGGGAGACCGGGCCGCCGACTGCCGTGGGCGGATGACGGCGCTCAGCCTGTCCGTCCGGCAGGACGGGGAATGGACGATCATCCACGAGTGCCTGACCTGCGGTGAGCTCAGCGCCAACCGCATCGCGGGAGACGACAACGCCCTGGCCCTGATGCGGATGGCGGTACGCCCGCTGTCGGACACCCTCATCCCCGTAAAGGCGCTGCTCACGCTTTGACACGGGGCGCCCGGTCACCGCCGCGTTCACGGCGGTGACCGGGCGCCGAGGGTGGTACGCGCCGTCACACGTGTCCGGGTTGGGTCAGCCACTGCCGAGCCGCGCAGCTCGGCAGTGTCGAGGAAGAACGTGACATCGCGGGCCGTGGTGTCACGTTGTTCGGATGGGGTGTGGTTGCCGGCGGCACCCAGATGCCGACTGGACACAAGTTGCAACAAGTGTACACTTCTGTGTATGAGTGACACACTGCCGATCACCGAGGCCCGCGCCCGCTTCGGCTCCCTCGTCCGCAGAGCCTCGAATGCGCGGGAACGCATCACCATCACCGACCACGGCCAGCCCGCGGCCATACTGATCAATCCTCAGGAACTGGCTGAACTGGAGGATGCGCTGGCTCTGGCCCAGTACCAGGCACGCCAGGCCGCCGGCACCGTGGAAACCGTTCCACATGACCAGGTCCGTGCACGACTCGGCCTGGAGCAGCGTTGACGTATCTGATCACGTGGGACGAGCACGCCATCGATCAGGCTGCCCGGTTCCTCAAGGACGACCCCGACGGCCTGCGCCAGTTAGTGGATGCCGTCGACCTGCTCGCCGACAACCCTCTGCCTCAAGGGTCTGCACCGTAAGGCTCCCCCACGCTGCGACGCGTGCACGTCGGGCGCTACCGAGTGCTGTACGAGATCACAGAGGCCGAGGTCACCATCATCGTGATCCACATCGGTCGCGTCGGCTGACTTTCACAGAGCCGTGGCCAACTGGGCCCTGACCGTCTTGCCCACGGCCCGGTCCGTCACGCCCCACGATGTCGCCAGCGCCTCGACCAGGTGCAGGCCGTAGCCCGATTCCGCGCCGGGCCGAGAAGGGAGCGACGGTACACCCCACTCGTCGAGTTGATGCACAGCGAGCCGACGGGCGAGCCGCGCGCCGCGACGGGTGACACTGAAGCGTTGGACGAACTAGGCGCGCCCGGCCCGGGCAGGGGTCGTCGAATAACGTGACATCGCAGGGCTCGTGTGTCACGTTGCTCGGACGGGGTGTGGGGGCGGGCCCGCGCGGATACGGTTCACGCGTGCGCTGATCATCTGGGCGGCGGCCAAGTGCCGTCACGGACGGTGGGGGCGACTCCGGCAGGCGGAGCCGCCCGGCAGGCCTACCCGACGCCATCCCACGGAGGTCACGCAATGACCGCTCAGCAGCCCCTCACCTACGACGCGTTCGTCGAAATCGCCTCAGCCGACCGCGCCGTCGTCGGTCTCGTCCTCAAGGGATCCCACGCCCACGAAGGTATGACGACCGAGCGCTCCGACCATGACCTCTACGTCGTCGTCGCCGATGATGCGGCGACCGATCTCGCCCCGCTCTCCGGCCACCGCACGGCCGAGCTCGACCTCGTCGTCCTCCCGCTCGCCGACTTCCGGGCGGCGGGAATGCCCGGCTTCGAGCGCTACGCCCTTGCCCGCGCCCGGATCGTACTCGACAGGCTCGACGGAGGGATCGCCGAGATCCTGGCCGCCAAAGCACGACTCGACACCGATGAAGCGTTTCGGGAGGCCGGTGAGTGGCTCGATGCCTACGCCAACTCTCTCTACCGCTCCGTGAAGAACGAGCGCGACGGACATGCACTCGCCGCCCGCCTCGACGCCGCCGACAGCATCCGTTTTCTGCTGGAGCTGCTCTTCGCTCTGGACCGTCGCCCGCGCCCCTACAACAAGTACCTGCAGTGGGAGCTCGTCCGGTACCCGCTGCCCGGCTGGGACACTGGCTCGCTGCTGGAGGCTGCGGACCACATCTCGGCAACAGGCAGTGTGTCGCTTCAGCGGAGCCTCTTCGCCCGTGTCGAGGCGGCGGCCCGTCACGCCGGGCACGGCGCGGTGCTGGACGCATGGGGCGAGGACCTGGAACTGATGCGACCGCAATAACCGCAATAGCGGGGTCACACGCGGGGTGCAGGCCATTCCTGGGCGTCCGCCCATGCGGCGTACGAGGTCCAGGGGACGGTGGGGAACTGCGCCCGCAACGCCTCCAGGTCCACCTGGTAACCGGTGTCCGCCAGAAAGCTGTACATGGCGAACATGTCGGGGTTGGTGGTACGCAGGTCCGCCAGTGGCGTCTGCCGGAACGCGACCGTGCCGCCCGCGGCCCGTCCGATCTCCTCGGCCATCCGGACCGGCGTGGGATCGTCGCCCGCCACCTCGATCCGCTGCCCGATCCAGCGGTCCGGATCGGCCACGACCGCGGCCACGACACGGCCCAGGTCCTGCCGTGCCACCTGCTGGAGTGGGGTGTCGCCGGGAAGCGGCATGGTGAGGAGGCCGGCGGCGACCTCGTCCAGCGCGCCCAGCGCGTTGTCGTAGAAGTAGGTCGGTGCCACCACGGTTGCCGGAAGTCCGGAGCCGGCGAGCAGTTCCTCGGTCCTGGCCTTGGTCTCGAAGTGCGGGACGCCGGTGCCACGGTCCGCACTGGCGACGGAGGCCAGCACCAGATGCGGCAGCGCGGCGTCCTCGGCGGCCCGCACGATTGCCGCGCCCTGGGCCACCTCCGCGTCCAGGCCGTCCTGGAACGGGGTGGTGACGGCGAATGCGGCCGTCGTACCCCGGAATGCCTCGGCGAGCGAGGCCGCGTCGAACAGATCCCCGGGAACGACCTCCGCCCCGGCCGCCGCCAGCGCCCTGGCCCGACCGCTGCCGGGATCACGCACCACGGCGCGCACGGCACGCCCCGCCTCCAGCAGGGCGGCGGCCACCGCGCCGCCCTGGCCGCCGGTCGCTCCGAGTACGGCGATGGACATGGGTTCTCTCCCTGTTCGACGGATATGGGTCCATGCTGACCAGCGGCGGCCAGACCTGCCACCGGGAGGGCCCCGGGTGGTGGGCGTCGGCCCTGCCGCGTGTCCGCCTCAATGATGACCGGAAAGTAACTCGGCCCAGACCGTCTTGCCCACGACTCGCTCGGTGACTCCCCAGGACGTGGCCAGCGCCTCGACCAGGTTCAGGCCGTACCCCGACTCCGCGCCACTCGTCGGCGCACACCGCTGCGGCCCCCGCTCACCCAGTGCGTCCGACACCTCGATACGGAGTGTGTCCGCCAGGTCGAGGAGCTTCAGCTCGAAGTCCCGCCCCTTCACGTGCCCGTGCAGCACCGCGTTCGCCGCCAGTTCGGCCACGACCAGGGCGGCATTGTCGGAGAGCTCGCTCCCGTACGGCACTCCCCACTCGTCGAGTTGATGCACAGCGAGCCGGCGGGCGAGCCGTGCACCGCGGCGGGTGGCGCTGAAGCGTTGGACGAACTCGGCGCCCGCAAGGGTGGTTTCGGCGTTCATGTGACTCAGCGTGTCCGGTTCCTCGTACGCTGACCAGGAGTGACACCACGACGCCGAGCAGCTGTACGGGCACGCCCGGTCGGCTGTACGGAGCGTCGGCCGTGACCGGGCGGACAGAGAGCGGTGCGGGGCAGATGGCGAACGCGGAACGTGAGGAACGACCGAAGCGACCGGCCGAGTCGGACGGCACGGCGCACCTGTTCAGGGCGCTGGGCAAACAGATCAAGGTGCTGCGGGAACGCGCGGGTCTGAGCCAGAAGGATCTGGGGCTCGCTGTGCATTGCGGGGAGGACCTGATCTCCGCAATGGAGCGGGGAGTACGGACGCCGCAAGCTGATTTCCTTGAGCGGGTCGATGAGCTTCTTGAGGCAAAGGGTTTGCTCAGAGTGGCAATCCCCGACGTCCTGGAAGCCCGGAAGAAGGCGCGCACCCGGCATCCGGAGTGGTACCGCGATTACGCAAGGTTGGAGGCGGACGCAGTACAGCTTTACGTCTACAACAACCAGTCCGTGCCCGGCCTGCTTCAGACCGAGTCTTACGCACGCGCCCTCTTCACTCAGTGGCAACCGCTGCTCAGCGAGGAGACCATCGACAAGAGGGTGGCCGACCGACTGGACCGCCAGCAGATCTTCTCCCCATGGCCCTCGCCGACGTTTCACTTCATCCTGGACGAGAGCGTACTGATGCGGCCCATCGGTGGCCGGGGCGTCCATCAGGAACAGTTGCGGAAGCTCCTGCACATTGGCCGTCTCCGGACGGTGCAAATTCAGCTGATGCCGCTTGATCGCACCGAACAGCCCAGCCTGGATGGCCCGTTCACGCTGGTCACGCCCAAGGGCAAGCAGCAAGTGGCCTACCTGGAGATCCACACGTATCCAAGGCTGATCACCGATCTGGAGGAGGTCCGTGTGCTGGCCGTCCGCTATGGAATCATCCAGTCGGCGGCTCTCACGCCACAGGAGTCGTTGGCCGTGATCGAGAAGATGCTGGGAGAGCAATGAGCACCGAGCGACTGCGCTGGTACAAGAACAGCTACAGCGACGGCGAAGGCGGCGCCTGCATCGAGGTCGCCTATGACTGGCGCAAGTCCAGCCACAGCAGTGGCGGCGGCGGCGAATGCGTCGAGGTCGCGACCTGCCCCACCACCGTCCACGTCCGCGACTCCAAGAACATCCAGGGTCCCCACCTCGACGTCACCCCCGCCACCTGGTCCGCCTTCGTCTCGTACGCGCGCCAGGGCTGAGCGCGGCCCGATCCGCCTGGCGCACCTGGTCCCGCACCGGATCGCGACAGCCGCGACCCGGTGCGCCGCGACCCGGTCGAACGCGACGCGGCGGCCCCCGACGTAAAGGCTTTAAAGGCTTTGGGAAGAAGGAACTTCCCAACCCAACCCCTCCCCCGGTCACAACCAGAGGCCCGTCACTCACACGGGTGAGGTTTGCCAACTTGGCTGGCTTCCCTGGCGGTTGGCTGGCATATGCTCGCCGCGACAACCGCAAACATGCGTCGGCCCCCGGCCGGGACTCGCAATCCCGATCGAGGGCCTGACCACCGAGGAAGTTAGGGCTTCCCGATGGATACCCAGCAGGTTAGCGCGCCCTCGCGCGCCCCGTCTCCCCTTCCCGGAGACGCCACGCCGTCATCCGGTGTCGTACACATCAATTCCCGGCACACCAGACGCTTCACGGTCGTCGGCAACCACCTCGCCCAGCACCGCGAGCTCTCCCTCCTCGCGATCGGTCTCGCCACCCACATCCAGTCGCTGCCCACCGGAGCGAAGATTGGCATCAGGTTCCTCGCCGACCGCTTCCCGGAGAGCGAGGCCCGCATCGCCGCCGCCCTGCGCGAACTGGAAGTCCACGGCTACCTGCGCCGCATCCGCGAACGCCTCCCCAACGGCCGCGTCGTCACCCGCACCTGCTCGTACAACCAGCCGGACACCACCCCGCACACGTCTCCGGCGTCCAGGCCGCAGCCCCGGCCGAGGCCGCGCCCCAGGTGCCCCGTTCCCGCACCGGCGCAGTGCGCGACGCCCACGCCCCTCTCCCCCGACCGGACCCTGGCGCCGCCGCCCGCCCTGCCTGCCGCCCCTGCACCCTCCCCTCCGCTGCCCACGCCTCACGCCCCCAGCGTCGAGCTGCTCTGCACCGCCACCGATCTCCTCGCCGATCTACGTCGGGACACCCCGCAACTGATCCTCTCCGAGCGCGATGTCGACCGTCTCAGCCACGCCGTCGCCGCCTGGCTCGAACGCGGAGCCACCCCCGAGATGATCAGGCGTGCCCTGGCTGCCGACCTTCCCATGCCCCTCAAGCACCCGGCGAAATTGCTCGAACACCGCCTCGCCGCGCTCCTCCCACCGCCGCTTCCCCTCACCTCCGTACACCGGGTGGTGACGCCCTTCCAGACCTGCGACGGCTGCGAGCGCGCTTTCCGCTCCCCCACGCCTGGCCACTGCCGCGACTGCCGAACCGACGAGCACCACCCGCCCACCGCCTAGTCGGAGACCGGAGCGGGGGCGGGCAAGGGCGGGAGGCGCGGCGCCCTACTCCATCGGGAACCGGTAGACCGTCGACCCCCGGGCCCGGAAACCGAGACGTTCATACAGCCGGTTCGCCGCCTCCCGGTCCGGGCAGGACGTCAGATCGACGGTCCGGGCGCCCGCCTCCCGCGCGAGGTCCAGGGCTCTTCGGGTCAGCGCGGCCGCAACTCCCTTGCCCCGGGCCGAGACATCCACGACGACGTCCTCGATGCGTGCCCGTACCCCGGTGAGAACCGGGAACACCACCAGAGTCAGCGTCCCGACGATCTCGCCCCCGTCGCGAGCGACCAGCACGGTGTTCGTCTCGCACCGCACCACCCGGTCGACCGCTTCGAGGTCCAGGAGGGCGGCTGTCGAAGAAAGTTGGGGCAGCAACCGCCCGAAGGCGTCGACGACTTCCTGACTCGCTTCGTGGACAATCTCCACCTCGACGCTCATGCGCGGGAGCCTATCCTCCACCCCGCGCATCCGCGCCGTGATGGCGGACACGCCGCGAGCACCTGGGCTACTTCCCCAGCACCGCCTGCATCACGCGCTTCGCGATCGGGCCACCGAGGCGGCCGCCCGAGATGTCGGTGCGGGAGATGTCCATGTCCGTCGGGTCGATGAAGACCGCGACGGCCACCGACTGCCCGTCGGCCTTCTTGCCGTAGGAGACGAACCAGCCGTACGGCACCTTGTCCTTCACGTTCACTCCGCGCTGCGCCGTGCCGGTCTTGCCGCCGACCGTGACCCCGTCGATGAGGGCCCGTTGCGCGCTGCCTTCCTTCGCGGTGAACTCCATCATTTCCTGGACCTTCTTCGCCGTTCCCTCGGACACGGCCTGGCTCTTGAGCTTCGGCTCGTGCTTCTCCAGGGTCGCCAGGTCGGGGCCGCGCAGCTCTTCGACGAGGTAGGGCTGCATCAGCTTGCCGTCGTTGGCGAGGGCGGCGGTCACCATGGCCATCTGCATCGGTGTGCTGGTCAGGCTGCCCTGGCCCATGCCGGTCAGAGCGGTTCCTGGCTTGTCCAGTCCGGTCGGGTAGAGGCTCTTGGTGGCGAGCATGTCGCCGAACTCGTCTGAGTAGACATCGGAGTTGAAACCGAACTTCTCCGCCGTCCCGCGCATCTTGTCCGCGCCGACCTTGGACGCCGCGTCGAGGAAGACGTTGTTGCAGGAGTGCTGCATGGCGGTCTTCATCGACGCCTTGTTGCAGACGGCGTCACCCGCCTCACTGCTGATCCTGTTCGAGGAGAGCGGCAGGGGATACGGGGAGACCGCGTCGGACGCGGCGTCGACATCCGTGACCACGCCGTTCTCCAGGGCCGCGGCCGCTGTGAGGATCTTGAAGGTGGAGCCGGGCGGGAAGGTCTCGCGCAGTGGGCGGTTGGCCAGCGGCTTGCTCTTCTCGTCGACGAGCGCCTGGAACCGGTCGCTCTCCTTGAATGTGTTCCCGGCGAAGACGGACGGGTCGTACGAGGGGGTGGAGACGAGTGCCAGGACCTTGCCCGTACGCGGATCGAGCGCGACGACCGCGCCCCGGGCGCCGAGGTCGGTCAGTCCCTTGTAGCCGGCTTCCTGCGCCTTGGGGTCGATGGTGGTGATCACATCGCCGCCGCGGCGCTGCTCACCGGTGAGGATGTCCTTGGCATGCCGGAAGGCGAACCGGTCGTCCTGGCCGCTGAGGATGGTGTCGTACGTCCTCTCCAGGAGGGACATGCCCTGCGCCTGGGAGGCGTAGCCGGTGACGGGGGCGTACATCGCGCCCTGCTTGAAGGTCCGCTGGTACTTGAAGTCCGTGCCGTCGACCGCTTTGGAGCCGGTGATCGCCTTGCCGCCGACGATGATGTCGCCGCGCGGAGTGGCGAACTGGGCGATCTGCACCCGGCGATTGTGCTTGTCGGTGGAGAGTGCCTCGCGCTGGAAGTGCTGGAGCCAGTTCGTCCGCAGCAGCAGGGCCATCACCAGCACCCCGCAGAAGATGGCTATGTGCCGCAACGGCCTGTTCATCGTCCCCCCGCCCCCGGAACCGGTTCGATCTTCAACAGTGGAAGATGCGCATAGCGGGCGAACGGTTGCACCGGGGGGCGGGCCCGCGGAAGGGGGCGCGGGCCCACCCGCCGGGGTGGCCGATCATTCCCGATCACCGACCCCCGAGAGACGTGGCGCGCCCGTCCTCCCGGAGGTGCGCAGTGGACATCACCCGAGCGGTCCCCGCCCGCGGTGCCGTCCCTGCCATGCCTCGGTCACAGATACTGTGCGTATTCGTCGAGGGCGCGCAGGACCTCCACCTCCCCCGCCGGGGGAAGCTGCAGGACGACCTCCGCGATGCCCAGGTCCGCGTAGTGCGCCAGCTTCCCCGCGCTCGGCAGCACCGCGTACGGCACCACGTGGAGCTGCTTCGGGTCCCGGCCTGCCGACTCCCAGGCCTCACGCAGAACGGGCACCGATTCCGTCAGCCCCCGGCCACCGATCGGGAGCCAGCCGTCCGCGTACTCCGCGATATGAGCGAACAGCTTCGGACCGGCCGCGCCGCCGATCAGGGTGCGCGGGCCGGTCACGGGGCCGCGCGCCTCCTGGACCGGCTTCGGGTGCGCATGGCTGGCCCGGACGGACCCGAACTCGCCCTCGTAACCCGTGGGTTCGTCCGCCCACAGGGCGCGCATCAGCGCCATCCGGTCGCGGCCCAGCTCCCGCCGGGTCCGCCAGGTCACTCCGTGGTCCGCGGCCTCCTCGACATTCCAGCCGAAGCCTAGGCCGAGCGTGAACCTGCCGCCGGAAAGGTGGTCGAGCGTGGCGATCTGCTTCGCCAGGTCGATCGGGTCGTGCTGGGCGATCAGGGTGATGCCGGTGCCGAGCGCCAGCCGCTCCGTCACCGCGGCCGCCTGGCCGAGGGCGACGAACGGGTCGAGCGTGCGGCCGTACTCGGGCGGAAGATCGCCGCCCGCCGGATACGGGGTGTCCCTGCTCACCGGGATGTGCGTGTGCTCCGGCAGATAAAGCCCGGCGAATCCCCGCTGTTCGAGCTCGCGCGCGAGCCGTACCGGCGTGATCGTCTCGTCGGTGAGGAAGATCGTTGTGGCGATCCGCATTCGAGGACACCTCCGTCGTCGTCCGGCCCCAACATATGCGGTGCCGATCAGGACGCCCAGAGCTCTCGCTCGCCGTTCCTGTCCGTGAATCTACTTCCGTCTGCGGTGAGTTCATGGCCCCGTAGCACGGTTCGAGTACGTCACCCTCGTCGCGCACGACACCCTGGGGAGCCACTCGTATGACCGGATCGCACACCCTGCGGAACGGCCCGCCCGGCAGGCGCGGCCTTCTCGTCGGGACCGCCGCCACCGCCCTAACGTTGTCCACTGTGAGCTTCGCGAACGCCGCACCCGGCAAGGACGGCGGCACGGACCGGGCCGACCTGACGAAGACCGTGCGCGGCACCCTGCCGACCGGGTCGCCCGACTTCGTCTATCTGCCGGTCGACGTGCCCCGCGGCGTACGGGAGATCGCCGTCTCGTACACGTACGTGAAGACGCCCGTCCCGGCCGGCACCCAGGGCAACGCCCTCGACATCGGCATCTTCGACGAGCGCGGCACAGACCTGGGCGGACGCGGGTTTCGGGGCTGGTCCGGCGGGGCGCGTGCCGGCTTCTTCATCCGGGCGGACGAGGCGACACCCGGCTATGTCGCGGGTCCGGTACGGGCCGGGACCTGGCACATCGCGCTGGGCCCGTACACCGTCGCGCCCGAGGGACTCCCGTACGAGGTGACGATCACTCTCCGTTTCGGCGAGGCCGGCACCACTGCGACGCCCGTGTACCCGCCCGAACGCGCCAGGGGGCGCGGCCGCGCCTGGTACCGCGGAGACTGCCATCTGCACTCCGTCCACTCGGACGGCAAGCGCACCCCGGCCGAGATCGCCACCGCCGCGCGCGCCGCCGGGCTCGACTTCATCAACAGCAGCGAGCACAACACCCACACCGCGCACAGCGCCTGGCAGGGGCTGTGGGGCGACGATCTGCTCATCCTGACGGGCGAGGAGATCACCACGCGCAACGGTCATGTGATCGCGCTCTCCACCGACCCCGGCACCTTCGTCGACTGGCGCTACCGGGCCCGTGACAACCGCTTCGGGCACTACGCGAAGGCCGTCCGCCGGGCGGGCGGCCTGGTCGTCCCCGCCCATCCGCACGCCACCTGCATCGGCTGCCACTGGAAGTTCGGCTTCGGCGAGGCGGACGCGGTGGAGGTGTGGAACGGGCCGTACACCCCGGAGGACGAGATCGCGCTCGCCGAGTGGGACAACTCCCTCGTCGCGGCCGTCCGCGCATCGAAGCCGTGGATCCCGGCGATGGGCAACAGCGACGCACACCGCGAGCCGGACACGGTGGGGCTGCCGCAGACCGTCGTCCTCGCCGAGGAGCTCTCGCGCGACGCGATCCTCGCGGGCATCCGGGCCGGGCACTCGTACATCGCCGAGTCGTCCGCGGTCACCCTCTCCTTCGGCGTATCGGGCGGGCGCGGCGGGCGCGCGGGGATCGGTGAGCGGCTGCGGGCCGACGCGGACAGTCCGGTCACCGTACGGCTGGAGGTCACCGGGGTGCCCGGCTGCACCGCCCACTTCGTCACGGACCAGGGCACGCTGTTCACCTCCACCCTGCCCGGGTCGGGCTCGGGCACGGTGGAGTGGCGTACGACCCCGATGTACGCCGCCTATGTCCGCGCCGAGGTCCGCCACCCGGCCACGGTGCCGGGGCTGCCGGGGGCACTGGCGGCGCTCACCAATCCGGTGTTTCCGGACGTCTCCTAGCGGTGTGCGGCGGCCCGGCTCGGAAGGGCGAGCCGGGCCCGCGCCGCCCCGACGCCAGGATCTCCGTACGGGCGTTGAGCGCGGCCACCCGGTCCACCGGCAGTCCGGCGCCCTCGGCGATGCCCCGGATCACACCCTGGTGGCGTTCACCGGCGGCGTACGCGTCCCGGGCCACGCCGCTCTGCTTCCCGTGGCCGTGGGACGGGCGGGGCGACGGGTGCTGGGACGGCTGGAGGAGCGGGTGGCGGGGTGACCGCTCAGTCCTCGACGACGAGCGCCGGGGTCTCCTTCGTCAGCACCTCGCCGCGGAAGAACGAGGGGCTCCTGCGCTGCATCGCCACCATCAGCACCACGCCGAGCAGGAGCAGCCCCACACCGATCACGAACACCGAACCGACCCCGAAGACCGACGAGCCGGAGCCGTACGCCGGGTCCCACATGTCGTAGAGGGTCTTGCCGAAGACGGCGGTGAGCAGGATGCCGCCGACGACCGGGAAGAGGCCCTTGAAGGCCAGGTCGCGGGCGGAGCGGGTGAGTTCGGCGCGGAAGTACCAGGCGCAGGCGAACGCCGTCAGCGCGTAGTAGAAGCAGATCATGAGGCCGAGCGCGTAGATCGTGTCGACCAGGACGTGCTCGCTGACCAGGGTCATGACCGTGTAGAAGACACCGGTCGCGACGCCCGCCGTGACGGTTGCCTTCCCGGGCGTCTTGAAGCGCGGGTGGACCCGGGCGTACGAGGCGGGCAGTGCCTCGTACGTGGACATGGCCAGCACCGTGCGCGCCACGGGGATGAACGTGGTCTGGAGGCTGGCCGCGGCCGAGGCGAGGACGGCGACGAACAGCAGGATGCCGAGGCCAGGACCCATGATCGGGCCGGCCAGTGCGGCGAAGACGTTGTCGGAGGTGTCCGGGTTGGCCAGGCCGAGACCGGTGGTGCCGGAGCCGACGGCCATCTGGGCGGCGACGCCGGTCGCCAGGTAGGAGCCGACGAGGACGACCATCGCGATGAGTGCGGCGCGGCCGGGCGTCTTCTCACTGCCGGCCGTCTCCTCGTTGGCGGTCAGGCAGGCGTCCCAGCCCCAGAACATGAAGATCGACAGCGACAGGCCCGCGGTGAAGGCGGCGAAGGACTGCACCGCGAACGGGTTCAGCCACGACCACGAGAAGTGGACCGACGACGCGAAGTCGCCGCTCGCCCCCTTCTGCACCGCCATCGCCACGAACAGGGCGAGGACCACGAGTTGGAGCCCCACCAGTGCGTACTGGATGCCCTTCGTGGCTGTCATCCCCCGGTAGCTGATCGCGGTGGCGACCGCGATCAGGATGAGGCAGGTGAGGATGTGGACGGGCTTGTTGTCGTCCAGGGCGGCGATCGAGTCACTGCCGGTGATCTCGCCCGCGAGCAGCCAGAAGTACGAGGTCGCCACGCCTGCCAGGTTCGACAGGACGATGATCGTGGCGATGACCAGGCCCCAGCCGCACATCCAGCCGAGGCGCGGGCCGAATGCCTTCACCGTCCAGGTGAAGGAG
This sequence comes from Streptomyces sp. NBC_00873, assembly GCF_045207415.1. Classification (NCBI taxonomy): domain Bacteria; kingdom Bacillati; phylum Actinomycetota; class Actinomycetes; order Kitasatosporales; family Streptomycetaceae; genus Streptomyces; species Streptomyces sp. NBC_00873. The sequence continues at coordinate 5,268,704 of NZ_CP108803.1, read as the reverse complement.
GTGCCGCAGTCCGGCATGACCTTGTTGAGTTCGCGGTAGGCGAAGGCGACCAGCAGCATCGGCAGGAAGCCGGCCAGGAAGACCGCGGGCATCTGGACGCCGACCTCGCCCGCGGTGGAGCCGAGGGTGGACGTGAGGCAGTAGACGGGGGCGACGGTCGAGATGCCGATGACCGCGCTGCCCATCAGACCGACGGAGTTGCCGCCCAGGCCCTTGCTGCGAACACCGCCGTCGGCCGAGGAGGCGCCCCGGCCCGTGTCTCCGGCCTGCGGCCGCACGTCCAACTGAGTCATAAAGAGGACGGTATGCGCTGCGATATCCACATCCGGAGTGTGAGACTCCGACGCCTCACCCTTCGATTGATTGGTCAATTATCGCCGAACGGAGATGAATTGAATGTGAACATCATGGATCGCCACTCAATTGATGGTCCTGCTCGATTGGATCAATGTACGAGAACCGCAGCACTGTCCGATTTATGATGATTCGAAATTTTCCCGCGCTTGTCCGTTATCCGGACGGGCGCACCGCCCCGATGCTCAGCCCGGCCAGACGATCGCCTGGAGTTCGCTGTACGCATGCAGCGCGTACGAACCCACGTCACGCCCCACCCCGCTCCTCTTGAACCCACCGAACGGGGCCTCCATGTTCCGGCCGATCGTGTTCACCCCGACCCCGCCCGCGCGCAGCCGCCGCGCCACCCGGAAGGCTCGCGCCACGTCCCCGGACCAGACGTAGTCGATCAGTCCGTAGTCGCTGTCGTTGGCGAGTGCGATGCCCTCCTCCTCGTCGTCGAAGGGAACGACCACGACGACCGGGCCGAAGATCTCCTCCCGGACGACCCGCATGTCGTTGGTGCAGTCGGCGAGGAGCGTCGGTACGACATAGAAGCCGCGGTCGTGTCCTGCCGGTCGCTCGCCGCCCGTGACGACCCGGGCGCCCTCCTTCCGGCCCAGTTCGACGTACGACTCGATGCGGTGGCGGTGGGCCGCGGAGATGACCGGTCCGACGACCGTCCCCTTCGCCGCCGGGTCGCCGACCGGCAGATGACCTGCGTACGCGGTGAGCCTCTCGATCAGCGCGTCGTGGACGCCCCGCTGGACGAGGACGCGCGTCGGAGCCGTGCAGATCTGGCCGCTGTAGAAGGAGAAGGTCGTGCCGATGCCCGCCACTGCCGCGTCCAGGTCGGCGTCGTCGAGGACCACCGCGGCGCCCTTGCCGCCCAGCTCCATCAGCTGCCGCTTCATCCCGCGCCCGCACACCTCGGCGATGCGCTGTCCGACCGCCGTGGAGCCGGTGAAGCTGACCATGTCGACGTCCGAGGAGTCGACGGCCGCCTCGCCCGCCGCGGGGCCCGAACCGGTGACGACGTTGACGACGCCCGCCGGTACGCCCGCCTCCGCGAGCGCCCCGGCCATCCGATAGACGGAGAGCGGGTCCTGCGGGGCGGGCTTCACGACGACCGTGTTGCCCATGGCGAGCGCGGGGGCGACCTTGCCGGCCGGGTTGGCCCAGGGGTTGTTGTACGAGGTGATGCAGGTGACGACGCCGACCGGCTGGCGTACGGCGAGTGCGCCGAAGACACCTGCCCTGCCCATCGGTCCGGCCTCGTTGATCTGCGGGGGGATCGCCTCCTCGACCGGTTCCAGGGCGCCTCTCGCGTACCGCCGGAAGCGGGCCGCGCCGACGGCGACCTGCATGGACCGGGCGGTTCCCGTCGTCGCCCCACTCTCCGCCCGGGCGAGTGCGGCGTTGGCGGCGAAGTCGCGCTGTATCAGATCCGCGGCGCGGTCGAGGATCGTCGCGCGCTCCTCGGGGCGGGTGCGGGACCAGGCGGGGAAGGCTTCGCGGGCCGCGGCGGCCGCCGCGTACACCTGCGCGCGGCTCGCCTCGGGTGCGAGACCGACGACGTCCTCCGTGGCCGGGTTGATCACCTCGTAGTGACCGTCGTCGGGTTCGGTCCACTCGCCGCCGATGAAGAGGCGCTGGGGTGTGGTCACTGGGTGCTCACCGTCCGGGTGTCGCGACCGGAGCGGAGCACCGTGCCGGGAACCGCACCGGTCACCTTGTCGTCACGCAGCGTCTCCACGCCATTCACGCGGACCGACACGATGCCGATGGCCTTGGAGTCGAGGCGCGGGCTGTCGCCGGGCAGATCGTGTACGAGGGTGGCGGGCCCGGCGTCGATGCGTTCGGGGTCGAAGAGGACGAGGTCGGCGTGGAAACCCTCCTGGATCCGGCCGCGGTCGCGCAACCCGAAGAGCCGGGCGGGGTCGTCGGTGAGCATTTTGACAGCGGCGGGCAGGGAGACGAGTTTCCGGCCGCGCAGGCAGTCGCCGAGGAAGCGGGTGGTGTACGGGGCTCCGCACATCCGGTCCAGATGGGCGCCCGCGTCGGAACCGCCGAGCATGACGTCCTCGTGTTCCCAGGTCCGCTGCCGCAGCGCCCAGGAGTCCGGATCGTTGTCGGTGGGCATGGGCCACAGCACCGTCCGGAGCTCGTCGGCGGCGCAGATCTCGACGAGGCAGTGGAAGGGGTCCTGGCCGCGCTCGGCGGCGATGTCGCGGACGACGCGCCCGCTGAGCCCCTCGTTCGCCGCACTGTACGTGTCGCCGATGACGTACCGGCCGAAGTCGGCGAGGCGCCGGAAGACCCCTGCCTCCTTGCTGTCCGCGCGGCGGAGCATCTCGGCACGGGTGCCGGCGTCGCGGAGCCGTTCGATCCGCTCGGGGACGGGGAGGGAGAGGATCTCGCCCCAGCCGGGGATGAGGTTGAGGGCGCAGAAGGTGCCGAGCGACATGTTCATGGGGGCGAGGATCGGCATGGTGAGGGCGACGATCCGGCCGCCCGCGCGGCGGGCCCGTTCGCTGGGAACGAGCTGGCGCGGCACCCGTTCGGGGACGGCGGCGTCGATGGTGAGGACGTTCCAGTTCAGGGGGCGTCCGGCGGCCGCGGTCATGTCGACGAGGAGGTCGATCTCGTCGTCGGAGAACTGGTCGAGGCAGCCCGCGACGATCGCTTCGAGCTGGGTGCCTTCGTGTTCGCCGACGGCGCGGGAGAGCGCGAGGAGTTCCTCGGGGAGGGCGTGCCGGGAGGCGACGGGTCTGCCGTCGCCGTCGGAGTGGGTGGCGGACTGGGTGGTGGAGAGCCCCCACGCCCCGGCGTCCATGGCGTCGTGGAAGAGGCGCAGCATCGCGTCGAGCTGGGCGGGGGTGGGCTGTCCGCCGACCGCGTCGACGCCCATGACATGCCGTCGCAGGGCGCAGTGACCCACCATGAACCCGGCGTTGACCGCGATGCGTCCTTCGAGGGCGTCGAGGTACTCGCGGAAGCTGGACCAGGACCAGTCGACGCCTTCCTCCAGCGCCTTGAGGGCCATGCCCTCGACCCTGGACATCATGCGGCGCGTGTAGTCGGCGTCCTCGGGCCGGTCGGGGTGGAGCGGAGCGAGGGTGAAGCCGCAGTTGCCGCCGGCGACGGTGGTGACGCCGTGGTTCATGGAGGGGGTGGCGTACGGGTCCCAGAAGAGCTGGGCGTCGTAGTGGGTGTGGGGGTCGACGAAGCCGGGGGCGAGCACGAGTCCGGTGGCGTCCTCCGAGGTCACAGCCTCCTCGGTGAGGGTGCCGGGCTCGGCGACGACGGCGATGCGGCCGTCGCGGATGCCGAGGTCGGCGGTGTACGAGGGAGCGCCGGTGCCGTCCACGACGGTCGCTCCGCGGATGAGGTGGTCGAACATGACGGGTTCCCTTCTGCGGTGGGTGTGCAGCCGGGGTGCGTACGACCGCGGTACGCACCCCGGCTCGCGGAGCGACGGTCCGGGAAGACGCCGCTCCAGCTCAAGCCCCTCCGGCGATTGAGGAGCGGGGATCCGGGGGCAGCCCCCCGTCTAGGCCGCCGTGCGGAACCGCGTCGTGCGGTGCACCGGATCCGTATCGATCTTCGGAATCACGTGCTCACCGATCAGCCGGATCGAGTTCATCGTGTCCTCGGGACTGATCCCGATCGGCAGCCCGAAGCTCAGCTGATCCGCCCCCGCCTGCTCCCACCGCTTGCACTGCCGCAGCACCTCGTCCGGATCCCCGCAGATCATCAGCTCCTCGGCGATCAGCAGCTCGATGATCTCCTCGCTGTACTCGGGCAGCAGCTCCGGCCACTCCGGAATGCCCTCGGGCCGCGGGAACGTGTCGTGGTAGCGGAACAGCAGCGACTGGAGGTAGTTCAGCCCGCCGCCGACCGCGATCTCGACCGCCTTGGCGTGCGTCTCGGCACAGATGGCCGTGGACGTCACCATGACGTTGTCGTTGACGAAGCCACCGACCGGCTCCGCGTCCTTGACGGCCGTCTTGTACGACTCGACGACCCACTCCATGTCCGAGACCTTCTGCACGCTGAAGCCCAGCACGCCGAGGCCCTTGCGGCCCGCCATGGCATACGAGGACGGCGACCCCGCCGCGTACCACATCGCCGGGTGGGACGTGCCGTACGGCTTCGGCAGGATCTTGCGGGGCGGCAGCGACCAGTGCTTGCCCTGGAAGCCGACGTACTCGTCCTGGAGCCACATCTTGGGGAACTCGGCGATGGTCTCTTCCCAGAGTTCCTTGGTGTGGTTCATGTCGGTGATGCCCGGCATGAACCCGAGGATCTCGTGGCTGCCGGCCCCGCGCCCCGAGCCGAACTCGAAGCGGCCTTCCGACAGATGGTCGAGCATGGCGACCTTCTCGGCCACCTTCACGGGGTGGTTGACGGGGGCGAGGGGGTTGAAGATGCCGGATCCGAGGTGGATCCGTTCCGTGGCGTGCGCGAGGTACCCCAGGTACACGTCGTTGGCCGAGAGATGCGAGTACTCCTCCAGGAAGTGGTGCTCGGAGGCCCAGGCGTACTTGAAACCGGACCTGTCCGCCTGGATGACGTACTCGGTCTCCTCGATCAGCGCCTTGTGCTCTGCCCCGGGGTCGGCCTCGGCGCGCGCGGCGGGCACGTACCCCTGTACAAACAGCCCGAATTCCAAGGAGGTTCACCGTCCTCAATCGTTTCTGACGCTCCGTCAGATTGTGATGCGACCGACTGTCCCACCGGCCGCCCGACCCGTCAATACCTGACACCTCGTCAGCTATCGGCGTCCTCAGAACAGACTGACCCCGGCCAGCCACCCGCCGTCGATGACGAACGGCTGCCCTGTGATGTACGAGGAGTCCTCCGAAGTCAGGAAGAGCGCCAGGGCCGCGACCTCCTCCGGCTGCCCGATCCGCCCCAGCGGCACGAGCTTCCTGTAGAGCTGCGCCACCGCCGCCCGGGACCCCTCCGGGTCCGCGGCCGGATCGAGCGCGGCCGGGTTGGTCATCGCCGTGTCCACGGCCCCCGGGCACACCGCGTTGACCCGTATCCCCTTGCCCGCGAGCTCCACCGCCGCGACCCTGGTCAGCCCGAGCACGGCATGCTTGGTCGCGGCGTACGCGCCGACGAAGGCCATGCCGGTGAGCCCGGTGTACGAGGCGGTGTTGACGATCGTCCCGCCGCCCGCGGTCTCGATCTCCGGCGCGACGTTCTTGATCCCCAGGAAGGCGCCCACCTGGTTGACCTGCACCACCTGCTGGAACTCTTCCAGAGGGGTGGTCACCAGCTCGTTGAACCGGAGAATCCCCGCGTTGTTGACCAGCCCGTCGATCTTCCCGAAGGCGTCCCTGGCGGCGGCGACCGCGCCCTGCCACTCCTCCTCCCGGCCCACATCGAGATGCACGAACCGGGCGACCCCCTCCCCCAGCTCCTTCGCCAGCGCCTCCCCCTGGTCGTCGAGCACATCGGCGATCACCACCCGGGCGCCCTCCGCGACGAAGAGCCGCGCCTCCTGCTCGCCCTGCCCGCGCGCGGCGCCGCTGATGAGGACGACACGCCCATCCAGCTTGCCCATGCCCGTACTCCTTACTGCCGGTCGAGGTATGGAGCGACATCGGCGGCGAACGCCGCCATCTGATCGGTCAGTTCGCTGCGGCTCCGAGTGCGGAACCGCACCTGGATCTGGTGCACCCCCATCGCCCCGTACGCGCGCAAGGACTCGGCGAGCGCCTCCGGCTTCCCACTGAGCGTGCGCCGCCCCACGGCCCAGCCCGGCTCCCCCACGTACAGCGGCTCGGTGATGGCACCGACGACCAGCGGCGCCTCGACACCCGCCTCCTCCCGCAACGCCCGCACCCTGGCGATCTGCTGCGGCAGCCGGTCCCTGGGATCCCCCTGCGGCAGCCATCCGTCACCCCGCAGTGCGGCCCGGCGCACCGCGGCGGGCGAGGAACCGCCCACCCAGACCGGCACCCGCTCCTGGGCGGGCCGCGGCCGCTGCCCGAGCCCGCTGAACGAGAACCGTTCCCCGGCGAACTCCGGGTACTCCTCCGGCCCGAGCGCCGCCTTCAGCGCGTCGATGGTCTCGTCGAGCACGGCGCCGCGCCCGCCGAAGTCCGCCCCGAGCGCCTCGAACTCCTCCCGCACGTGCCCGGCCCCGACCCCGAGGATCAGCCGGCCGCCGGACAGATGGTCGAGCGTGGCGTACTGCTTGGCGGTGGCGAGCGGATGACGCAGCCCGACGACGGCGACATGACTCATCAGCAGGACGCGCTCGGTGATCCCGGCGAGAAAGCCGAGGGTGGCCACCGGGTCGTACCAGACGGTGCCCATGACATCGGCGAGCCGCCGCGGAATCGCGACATGGTCGCAGCTCGCCAGATAGGCGAAGCCGGTGCGGTCGGCGGTGCGGGCGATCTCGGCGAGATCACCGGGCCCGGCCGAGGCCTCCCACGCTTCCGTATAGATGGTGCTCTGCGACTGGACCGGGAGCTGCATCCCGTACGACAGCCGCCCGGCGGGCAGTATCGGCACCGGGTCGCCTCCCTTCCTCCGCTTCCACCCCGACCCGATCTGACACTTCGTCATGTTTCGAGGCGGGTGCCATCGTCGTACCTGACGATGCATCACACAAGAGAGGGGGAGAAGAACGGCGGATCCGTCACCCCGGCCGGTCGCCGGACGGCCATGGACGACGGTTGAAACCGGTACTCCTGCTGTGGGTGCCGCTCGCTACGCTCGCGCCGCAGCGGCCGGAAACGCCGTCCTCAAGGACATCGGCCGAGGCCGGCGGTCCGTGCGTGTCAGAGGTGCGCGGTACGGTCCCCACCACATGCCCCGGACCGAGGAGGAGCCATGCCGACCAGGTGGACCGTGACGCTCGACTGCGCGCAGCCGACCAGGCTCGCGGAGTTCTGGGCGCTCGCCCTCGGCTACGTGCCGAAGCCTCCGCCCGCCGGTTTCGGCAGCTGGGAGGAGTGGTTCGCCCACCACGGCGTCCCGGAGGAGGAGTGGGACGACGGCGCGTACCTGTGCGACCCGGACGGTGTGGGGCCGACGTTGTCCTTCCTCAAGGTGCCGGAGCCGAAGGTGGCGAAGAACCGGGTTCATCTGGACGTACAGGCCGGCGGCGGCCGGGACACGCCGTGGGAGGAGCGGTGGCCGCGCGTCGTCGACGCGGTCGAGCGCCTGACCTCGGCGGGTGCGACGGTGGTACGCGAGCACGACATGGACGGCAGGCCCGATCACGTGGAGATGGCCGACCCGGAAGGCAACGAGTTCTGCGTGCTCTGACTCCGGCTCCGTCACTCCGTGCGTGATCCACCGGGCGACGTCTGCGCATCGCGGCGGAACAGGGCCGTCCACAGGAACGGCTCACCGAAGTACGGGGACCCGGGCGGTTCGTCCTGCATGCGGCGCAGTTCGACTTCCGTCAGGTCGGAGAAGATCCGGCGCAGGGACTCCGGTGTGTAGGCGAGCCCGCCGTGGAGGCCGGACTGGCGGTAGAACTCCGCGTCGGGGAGTTCGGAGCCCATCCCTCCGGCTGCGAAGCAGGTAAGGGCCAGATGGCCGCCGGGGGCGAGGGCGCGGTCGAGCAGGGCGAGGTAGCTGACGCGGCGGTGCGGCGGCAGGTGGTGGAAGCAGCCGGAGTCGTAAATCAGGTCGTACGGCCCGACCAACTCGGCCTCGGCGAGGGCGAAGGCATCACCGCACCGGAACCGGATGTCGGCTCCAGCCTCACGGGCACGCTCCTCGGCCCAGGAGATGGCTGTCGGGGAAAGGTCGACGGCGTCCACCTGGAAGCCCAGGGAGGCGAGATGGACGGCGTTGCGGCCCGGACCGCACCCGAGGTCGAGCGCGCGGCCCGGCGTGATCAGGGATCGGTCGAGGTACGAGACCAGGTTCTCGTCCGGCTTCGCCACGAAGAACGGCACCGGCTTCGAGCGATCGGTGTAGAAGCCGTCCCACCAGCCGGCCCCGTCCGCCGTCCAGCGATCGGCCTCCGGCGCGAACAGGCCGTCCAGCAGCTTCAACACGTCGTCGACCGTGCGTATGTTCCGGTCCATCGAATCCCCTTTCACGATGGGGAAACGGTAGGGCTGTGCGGCGCAAAAGCCCAGGTCAGGGAGGTTTGCTCGGAGTCGCGGACGGCCGCCTGAGAGGCTGCGCCGGGCTGCCGCACCCGCACCCCCACGACCGTTGCCGCAGGATTGCCCATACCCCCGCCGGACGCCGTCAAGGCGGCATTCCCGATGGCGCTCTCGCATGTTTCTTGACGCATTTCCGCGCGAACTCCGTGTGTTGTCGGGCCTCGCGCACTCCCTCATCCCGGTGATCCTGCCCGCCCCCTCCCGGGGGAACGGGCGGGACCACCCACCAGACCGGCGTCAGCAGTTCGGAATGACCGTGCCGTTGTTGTCGCGCGCCTCGTCGTTGCCCCAGCGTGAGAGGTAGTACGCGGAGACGTACGCGCCGCGACCGTTCTTGCCCGCATACACCATGTCCAGGTCGGTCTTCAGCCACCAGTGGTTGTAGGCGCTGCCCGAGCCGACCTGGGCGCCCCACACCTTGCAGTAGACGTAGTTCGTGCCCGCGTACAGTACGCCCTGTGCGTCAACGGTGTTGGCTGCGGCATAGCCCGTCGCGTTGGCGAACGTGTCCACCCAGTACTTCGCGCCGCCACAGCCGTTGTCGCTGGTCAGGTACTTGCTGTAGTACGAGCCGGGGTACGGGGCCAGCGACTGGCCGTTGATCGCGATGCTCTGGCCGACGCCGTTGTACAGCTGCTCGTAGTGGATGTGGGCGCCGGAGCTGTTGCCGGTCGTGCCCGTCACGCCGATTTGCTGCCCCTGGGAGACCGAGGCGCCGTCGGCGACGGAGTACGAGGAGAGGTGGAAATAGTAGGTCTGCCAGCCGCCGCCATGGTCGATCACGATGTAGTTGCCCGCGCCGCTGGGCTGGGAGTAGCGGTGTGCGGTCCCTCCGGACGAGGCGAGGACCGGGGTCCCGGCGGTGGCCCCGCCGTCCGTGCGGACGAAGTCGAGCGCCGATCTGACCTCCGCCGAATGGTGGCTGTAGGTCCAGGTCTGGCCGCAGGGGAACGGCGCCTTGAAGTTCGGCGCCGCTGCGGCGGGAGTTGCGGTGAGCAGTCCTGCGAGCAGAGCCACGAGGGCGAGCAGGGCGATACGTAAAAAGCGCATACGTCCTCCGAGTCGAATCCGGGCGTGGAGTGCGGGGCATCAATCCGGGTTGAACGGGCTCAAGAGTGCCGGAGTTTCCGCCTTCCCCATAGGCCCACTGGGCCCAGAGGACGTACGCGCAGGGCCCAAAGTCGCGAACAGGCGTCAGTCACTGTCCTCCTTCCGGTACAGCCCCGCCGTCGCCGAGTGGCGGATCCCCGGCGATCTGGGACGTCGCTACGGGGCGGCGTCCAGGACTTCCGCGTCCGCCGAGTGGCCGGTTATGCCCCCGCCGAAAGTCGGGTCTTCCGAAGCCCGGGATCACCCTGTGGTGGGACAGCGGTTCCCCCTTGCGCGCGATGTTCCCGCACGGCCGGATCCGTAGCGTCTTCACCATGATCAGTCTTCGCAGCCGGGCCACGGCCACGGCGATCGCCCTGGCCGTCCTGCTCGCCTCACCCACGACCGCCTTAGCCGCCCCGGGTCCCGGAACCCGTCCCGATGCGACCCCTGCGGCACACGCCGCCACCGGACCGTCGCTGGAGGTTCCCAGGCCCACCGGACCCTACGCGACAGGCCGGGAAACCCTGCATCTGACCGACTGGAGCCGCCCGGACCCCTGGGTCCCGGCCGCGGGCGCCCGGCAGTTGATGGTGTCGGTCCACTACCCGGCCCGTCCCGGCAGCGGCACGGTGACCGCGCCGTACATGACCACGGACGAAGCCCGGCTGATGCTGGCGTCCCGGGGGCTGGAGGACGTGATCCCCGCGACCACGGTCAGCGCCACCCTCACCCACGCCCGCCTGGCCGCCCGCCCGGCACCCGGCCGGTTCCCGCTGGTGGTGCTCTCCCCCGGCTTCGGCACTCCGCGGACAACGCTGACCGGCCTGGCCGAGGACCTGGCCAGCCGTGGATACGTCGTCGCGACGGTCGACCACGCCTACGAGTCCACCGGCACCACCTTCCCCGGCGGGCGCCTGCTCACCTGCGCCGCCTGCGAACAGACTGCGACGACGGGCATGGCAGCCGTGGCCACGGGGCGGGCCAAGGACCTCTCCTTCGTACTGGACCGGCTGACCGGCCGTCACCCGGCCTGGCGGCACGCCCACATGATCGATCCGCACCGGATCGGCATGGCCGGTCATTCCATCGGCGGCAACGCGACCGCCTCGACCATGGCCGTCGACCACCGCGTGCGCGCCGGGGTCGACATGGACGGCACCTTCTTCGACCCGGTCCCCGCCGGCGGACTCGACAGCAGACCGTTCCTGATGCTCGGCACCGCCTCCGACCACCATCCCGGCGGTGAGGACGAGAGCTGGGACGAGGGCTGGGCGCGGCTGGACGGCTGGAAGCGCTGGCTGACCGTCACCGACTCCGGCCACTTCACCTTCACCGATGTCCCCGCGCTGGCAGGCCAGTTGGGCATCGTCGACCCCGAGGCACCGCTCTCCGGCGAACGCTCGATGCGGATCACCCGGGACTATGTCGCGGCCTTCTTCGATCTCCATCTGCGGGGCACACCCCAACCGCTCCTGGACGGCCCGACACCGGACAACCCCGAGGTCGGGTTCCAGCAGCCCTGACCCGCCCCGGACGGGACGGGGGCACGTCGCGTCGCATACGCACGTGGCGCTCAGAGCCCGAGTGCCACGTGCGTGCGGTAGTGGGGGCACCGGGTGAAGTCGTCGTGCTCGCAGTCCAGCGCGCACTCGACCAGGTCCAGCGAGGCCTGCACGGCAGCGATACTGGTCCGCAGCCGCGCCGCCTCACCGACGAGCACCGCCCGACGCTCGGCGGGGTCCGCGGCGGAGACCAGAACCCGGATCGCATCCAGGCCGAGACCCGCCTGCTTGGCCCGGACGACGACCGCGACCCGGGTGAGGTCGTCCGTACCGTAACGCCGTCTTCCCGCACCGTCCCGCGCGGGCGTCACGAGCCCCACCGCTTCCCAGTGCCGCAGCACATGCGTGGGCAGCCCGAAGCGCGCCGCCGCGTCCCCGATGCTCAGCAGAGTCCCCGCCTCGCTTGACTTCATGCCGACATTAAGTCGCAGCCTGGCGGCCATGGACAAGCCCCGGACCACACCCCCGACCGCACCCGTGCCGGCACCCCTGGCCACGCCTCCCACCACCGCATCCGCCACGCCTCTCGCCGCGCTCCTCGATGCGGCCGAGCGGATCCCGGGCGCCGCGGCGCTCCGCCGCCACAGCTACGAACTGCTCCGGGCAGGAGCGGACACCACCGTCGTCGACATCGGCTGCGGGACCGGAACCGCGGTCGCCGAGCTGTCCGCGCACGGTGCCCGGGTCATCGGCGCGGACCTCGACGCGCGGATGGTCGCCGTTGCCCGGGAGCGGCTCCCCGGTGCGGACATCCGGAGGGCGGACGCGTACGCCCTCCCCTTCCCCGACCACTCCCTGCACGGCTACCGCGCCGACAAGGTGCTCCACGCCCTCGCCGACCCCGCTGCCGCACTGCGCGAGGCGCGGCGCGTACTGACCCCCGGCGGGCGGGCCGTCCTCATCGGACCGGACTGGGACACCTTCGTCATCGACTCCGACGACCCTGCACTCACCCGCACCGTCGTGCACGCGCGGGCCGACACCGTACCGAGCCCCCGGGCCGCCCGCCGCCACCGGAATCTGCTGCTGGACGCAGGCTTCGAGGACGTCGTGGCGGAGGTGCGTACGGCAGTCCTCACCGACGCCGCGGCGCTGCCGATGCTCACCGGACTGGCAGAGGCGGCCAGGGACACGGGCGCCCTCACCGCCGCGGAGGCCTCGGCCTGGACCGCGGACCAGCGCGCACGCGCCCGAACCGGGCGGCTGTTCCTCGCTCTCCCCCTCTTCGTCGCAGCGGGCACCGCTCCCTGAGGTGCCGGCCGACTCCCGCACAACGCCGAGCGCCCCCGGTCTGTCAGTCGACGGACCGGGGGCGCTCGGCGGAAGCATGGCCGTTACGCGGCGACCGGCACGCTCACCTGCTGCTCCGCGTCGCGCACCTCGACGTCGTCGATCGGGGAGGACGAGGCCGAGTGGTACGCGTCGAGGTCGAGGATCTTCTCGCGGGCCGAGACGATCACCGGGACCAGTGCCTGGCCGGCCACGTTGGTGGCCGTACGCATCATGTCCAGGATCGGGTCGATGGCCATCAGCAGACCCACACCCTCCAGCGGCAGACCGAGCGTCGACAGCGTGAGGGTCAGCATGACCGTCGCACCGGTGAGACCGGCGGTGGCCGCCGAGCCGATCACGGAGACGAACGCGATCAGGATGTAGTCACCGACACCCAGCTGCACGTCGAAGATCTGGGCGATGAAGATCGCCGCCAGCGCCGGGTAGATCGCGGCGCAGCCGTCCATCTTCGTGGTCGCCCCGAACGGGACGCTGAAGCTCGCGTACTCCTTCGGGACACCGAGACGCTCGGTGACCTTCTGGGTGACCGGCATCGTGCCGACCGAGGAGCGGGAGACGAAGGCCAGCTGGATCGCGGGCCAGGCGCCCTTGTAGAACTGGACCGGGTTGACCTTGGCGACGGTGGCGAGCAGCAGCGGGTACACACCGAACAGCACCAGGGCGCAGCCGATGTAGACGTCGGCGGTGAACGTCGCGTACTTGCCGATCAGGTCCCAGCCGTAGTCCGCGATCGCATAGCCGATGAGGCCGATGGTGCCGATGGGGGCCAGGCGGATGACCCACCACAGGGCCTTCTGGAGGAGCTCCAGGATCGACTCGCTGAAAGTGAGGATCGGCTGGGCCTTCTCGCCGAGCTGGAGCGCGGCGATACCGGCGACGGCGGCCATGAAGACGATCTGCAGGACGTTCAGCTCGGTGAACGGGGTGATCACGTTCTCCGGGATGATCCCGGTGAGGAAGTCGAGCCAGGAGCCCGCGTGCTCCGGCAGCTTGCCGTCCTTCGGGGTCAGGCCGGTGCCCGAACCCGGGTTGGTGATCAGACCGATCGCGAGGCCGATGGCGACCGCGATCAACGAGGTGATCATGAACCAGAGCAGTGTGCGGCTGGCCAGCCGGGCGGCGTTGTTGACCTTGCGCAGGTTGGTGATCGACACCAGGATCGCGAAGAAGACGAGGGGCGCGACGGCGAGCTTCAGCAGCTGGACGAAGAGGTGGCCGACCTTGTCGAGCGTGGTGTAGAGCCAGTTGATGTCCTGGCTGCGGGCGAGCCACCCGAGCAGCACGCCGAGGACGAGACCGGCGACGATCTGGGCCCAGAACGGGACCTTGGGTATACGGAAACCGGAGCCGGAGCCGGACGGCTTGCCGGTGCCGGCGGTGGCGGACGCGGGATTCGCGGACACGGACACACTCCTGATGTGACGCATCGGGGCGCACGGGAACGAGACGGGGGGACGGGGGTGCGGCGCCCGCGTCAGGGGCGGCGCCGCTGCATGGTGCCGGTTCGACGTTGCGGCTAACAGACCGCGGACATACAGCGGCAGAGATCGACATGCAGGCGCGCCACGAGCGGAATGCTCGCCGAGTGGCGGGGGCGCACAGATGTCTTCATGCCGAACACGTTAACACTTGAACTTTGAGAACCTCAAAGGTCTTCTTTGGGGAAACCTCGACCCGCCCGGTCCGGGGTACGACAAAACCCCAGTACCTGAGCGGGAAGCTCGGTACTGGGGTTTCAACGAGAATCTCTGCGGGTGTGAGGAACCTTACGTATCCCTTACCCGACCGTCACTCGGCCCTCGCGGACTCGACGCGCCTCGCTACGCGGCGCCGTCAGTCCTCCTGGCCCTGGTTCGCCGCCAGCCGCGCCTTGGCGCGGTCGATCTTCGGGGCGATCTGCGCGGACATCTCGTCGCGCTGCTTGCGCAGCAGGACGTAGCTGAGGGGCGCGGAGAGAATCAGGGCCAGCAAGATGACCCACATGACGTTGGACCCGCCGAGTCCGGAGGGCAGCAGACCGTAGGTGACAGCCACGGCGACGACGGCGAGGCAGCCGACGAAGATGCTGAGGCGCATCAGGGTGTACCGGATCGTTGCGCTCGGCTTGGCAGCGGACACGGCTGGCCTTCTCTCTACGTACGACAAACCTGCCCGACCAGTGAAGCATGCCCCGAAATCGATCGCTTCGGCGGGCAGGACCAGCCAGAAGACCCCTGCGGTCGGTCCAGCGGGAGCAGCATGATGATGTCGTCGCGGTCGTCCCCGTCGGCGACCCGGATCGCATCCGGCACCCGCCCAGCCCCGGCCGGGGACGGCGGCCGGGGCTTTCGTACGGAGCGGTACGCAGGGACGTGCCGGACGTCAGACGCGCATCGGCTGCGGCGCCTCGCGACGGTCCGCGTCCGGCCCCGGGTACTCGCGGATGATCTCGTACCGGGTGTTGCGCTCGACGGGGCGGAAGCCCGCGTCCCGGATCAGGTCCAGCAGGTCGTCACGGCCGAGCTTGTTCGGCGTGCCGTAGTTGTCCGCGTCGTGCGTGATCTTGTACTCGACGACCGAGCCGTCCATGTCGTCCGCGCCGTGCTGCAGCGCGAGCTGGGCGGTCTGCACGCCGTGCATCACCCAGAAGACCTTGACGTGCGGGACGTTGTCGAAGAGCAGGCGCGAGACCGCGAAGGTCTTCAGCGCCTCGGCGCCGGTCGCCATCGTCGTCCGCGCCTGGAGCTTGTTGCGGACCTTGCCGTCCTTCATGTCCACGAAGTCGTGCTGGTAGCGAAGCGGGATGAAGACCTGGAAGCCACCGGTCTCGTCCTGCAGCTCGCGCAGTCGCAGCACATGGTCGACGCGGTGACGCGGCTCCTCGATGTGCCCGTACAGCATCGTCGCCGGAGTCTTCAGACCCTTCTCGTGCGCGAGGCGGTGGATGCGCGACCAGTCTTCCCAGTGGGTGTTGTGGTCCACGATGTGCTGGCGGACCTCCCAGTCGAAGATCTCCGCACCGCCACCGGTCAGCGACTCCAGACCGGCCTCGATCAGCTCGTCGAGGATCTCGGAGGCGGAGAGCCCGGAGATGGTCTCGAAGTGGTGGATCTCGGTGGCGGTGAACGCCTTGAGGGAGACCTGCGGCAGGGCTTCCTTCAGCGCGCCGAGGGAGCGCGGGTAGTAGCGCCACGGGAGGGTGGGGTGCAGCCCGTTGACGATGTGCAGCTCGGTGAGGTTCTCGCCCTCCATCGCCTTCGCGAGGCGGACGGCCTCCTCGATGCGCATCGTGTACGCGTCCTTCTCGCCCGGCTTGCGCTGGAACGAGCAGTACGCGCACGACGCGGTGCACACGTTCGTCATGTTGAGGTGCCGGTTGACGTTGAAGTGCACGACGTCACCGTTCTTGCGCGTGCGCACCTCGTGGGCGAGGCCGCCGAGCCAGGCCAGATCGTCCGACTCGTAGAGGGCAATGCCGTCCTCGCGGGTCAGCCGCTCCCCTGCGCGGACCTTCTCCTCCAGCTCGCGCTTGAGCCCAACGTCCATGCGGCTGCCTCCCAGATGTCTCTGACGTGCTGTGCGTTCCACCGGATTCCGCCGTGGCACCGGCAGAAACCCCCGGTCCCCCGGGGGCTCCACCACGTTACGCCTACGACTCCTCGGGGAGTTCCCCGACCCGGTTCTCCCACTTGGTGGAGAGCACGATCGTCGTACGGGTCCGGGAGACGCCCTTCGTGCCGCTGAGCCGGCGGATGGTCTTCTCCAGGCCGTCGACGTCACCGACCCGCACCTTGAGCATGAACGAGTCGTCGCCCGCGATGAACCAGCAGTCCTCGATCTCGGCGAGGTCCTTGAGCCGGCGCGCGACGTCCTCGTGGTCGGCGGCGTCGGAGAGCGAGATGCCGACCAGGGCCGTCACCCCGAGCCCGAGCGAGGCGGCGTCGACAGTGGCGCGGTAACCGGTGATGACACCGGCGGTTTCCAGCCGGTTGATGCGGTCGGTGACGCTGGGCCCGGAGAGCCCGACGAGCCGTCCCAGCTCGGCGTACGAGGCCCTGCCGTTCTCCCTCAGTGCCTGGATGAGCTGCCTGTCCACCGCGTCCATATGACTGAAACCTTCCATTGTTCAGCAGTACCGCGAGTCTACGTGTAGAATCTAAGGCATACAGAGCCCACGCCCTGTAAATCTTTCAGATATTCCAAGAAGTGCTTTCGAATCCTCAGGAGTGAAAACACCGTGTACACGATCGAGATGGCCTACGCCCGGATGCGCGAGCTGCAGGACCTGGCCAACCGCTCGCGTGCCCACCAGCCCGCCGCCGCGCACCGGATCGACAAGACCCGCACCCCGCGCGCCCCGAAGAAGCGCTGAGTCCCGCCGGGGCGAACCCGGCCTCAGTCACGGGAGCCACCGAGCTTCCCCTCCCACCGGCGGTACAGCTGGTGCGGCACCCCTGCCGCGTCCAGCACCCGCCCCGCGACGAAGTCCACCAGATCCTGGATGTGCGTCGCGCCCGCATAGAACGCCGGAGAGGCGGGCAGCACCACGGCGCCCGCCTCGTCCAGGGTCACCAGATGCTTCAACGTCTGACCGTTCAGCGGAGTCTCGCGCACCGCGACGACCAGCTTCCGCCGCTCCTTGAGCGTCACGCTCGCGGCCCGCTGGAGCAGATCCTTCGAGAGCCCGAGCGCCACTCCGGCCACACAGGCCGTCGAGGCGGGAACGATCAGCATCCCCTTCGTCGGGTACGACCCCGAGGACGGCCCGGCCGCGAGATCGCCGGCCGCCCAGTGCTGTACGGCGTCGAGCTCCGCATCGCCCACCTCGAAGGTGTGCGGCTTCCCGTCCGCGCCGAGCGCCAGCCAGCTCCGCAGGTCCTCCTGCCAGCGTGCGTCGCGGAAGGCGATCCCGGTCTCGTCCAGCAGCGTCAGCCGCGAGGCCCGGCTCACCACCAGGTCGACGCTCTCGCCCGCGGCCAGCAGACCACGCAGCACGGCGGCGGCGAATGGTGTACCTGAAGCGCCCGAAACCCCGACAATCCAAGGCTGACGCTGCTGCTGACTCACTGAAGTCCCGGATTTCACACCCCCGAGCCTATCCGGCACAGGAGTTGCGGAACCGAGCGAGGGGCTCCGCGCGCTCCGACAGCCGGAGGGGTGGGCGCGACGTTCGCGTTCCGCCGCCCGCGCCGTACCGCCCGCCCCGTACCCCCGCCTCTACGGTGTGAGGCCGCGCACCAGCAGGTCCAGCAGGGCACATGCGAACAGCGCGATCCCGATGAATCCGTTGACGGAGAAGAACGCCCGGTTCAGCCGGGACAGATCGTGCGGCCGCACCACGCGGTGCTCGTACACGAACGCCACGGCGACGATCACCATCCCGATCCAGTAGAACAGCTCCGCACCCGTCGCCAGACCGAACCAGACCAGCAGCCCGGTCGTCACCGCATGGCAGACCCGCGCCCCCCACAGCGCGGCCGGGATCCCGAAGCGGGCCGGGACCGAGAACACACCGTGCGCGCGGTCCGCCTGGACGTCCTGGCAGGCGAAGATCAGGTCGAAGCCGCCGATCCAGACGCCGACCGCGAGACCGAGTATCACCGCGTCCCACGACCAGCTGCCGGTGACCGCCAGCCAGGCACCGACGGGCCCTATGGCCTGCGCGATGCCGAGGATGGCGTGCGGGTAGTGGGTGAACCGCTTGCCGTACGGATAGACGACCATCGGCACGACGGCGATCGGCGCGAGCGCCAGACACAGCGGGTTCAGCAGCGCGGCGGCGCCGAGGAAGACGACGACCGCGACGAGCGCGCCCGTCCACGCCGACTTCACGGAGACGGCACCGGTGACCAGCTCACGGCCGGCGGTACGCGGATTACGGGCGTCGATCTCGCGGTCGATGATCCGGTTCGCGGCCATGGCGAACGTGCGCAGCCCGACCATCGCGATGGTGACGAGCAGCAGGCGCGCCCAGTGGATGCTCTCGTCGAGGTCGAACATCGCGGTCAGCGAGGCGATGTAGGCGAAGGGCAGCGCGAAGACCGAGTGCTCGATCATCACGAGCCGCAAGAACGCCTTGACCCTGCCGGTCGGTTGCGCGGGCCCGGGGCCCAGCGTCGCTTCGGCCGCACTCACAGCCCGTACTCCTTCCACCGGCGGTCGACCTTCGCCGCCGTCTCCGGGTCGGACTCGACCATGTCCGGCCAGCCCCCGTCCCGGGTGTAGCCCTCCTCGGGCCACTTCTTCGTCGCGTCGATGCCCGCCTTGCCGCCCCAGAACTGCTGGTAGGAGGCGTGGTCGAGATGATCGACCGGGCCTTCGGTGACGGTGAGGTCCCGGGCGTAGTCGGTGTTGCCGAGCGCCCGCCAGGCGACCTCGTGCAGATCGTGGACGTCGCAGTCGGAGTCCACGACGACGATCAGTTTGGTCAGCGACATCATGTGAGCGCCCCAGATGGCACTCATCACCTTCTGGGCGTGCTTCGGGTACTTCTTGTCGATCGAGACGATCGCACAGTTGTGGAAGCCGCCCGCCTCCGGCAGGTGGTAGTCCACGATGTCCGGCACGATGATCTTGAGCAGGGGCAGGAAGAACCGCTCGGTGGCCCGACCCAGCGGCCCGTCCTCGGTCGGCGGCCGGCCCACCACGATCGACTGGAGCAGCGGACGATTCCGCATGGTCACGCAGTCGATGGTCAGCGCGGGGAACGGCTCCTGCGGTGTGTAGAACCCGGTGTGGTCGCCGAACGGCCCCTCGGGAAGCATCTTCCCGGGCTCCAGCCACCCCTCGATGACGACCTCCGCCTGCGCCGGGACCTGCAGCGGCACGGTCTTGCAGTCGACCATCTCGATCCGCTTGCCCTGGATGAACCCGGCGAACAGATACTCGTCGATGTCCCCGGGCAGCGGGGCGGTGGACGCGTACGTCACCGCGGGCGGCGCCCCGAACGCGATCGCGACGGGCAGCCGCTCCCCGCGCTTGGCGGCGACCTGGTAGTGGTTGCGGCTGTCCTTGTGGATCTGCCAGTGCATCCCGATGGTGCGCCGGTCGTGGCGCTGGAGCCGGTAGAGCCCCAGGTTCCGTACGCCGGTCTCCGGGTGCTTGGTGTGGGTGAGCCCCAGGTTGAAGAAGGAGCCGCCGTCCTCGGGCCAGGTGAAGAGTGCGGGCAGCCGGTCCAGGTCCACGTCGTCGCCGGTGAGGACGACCTCCTGCACGGGGGCGCTCTCCGACTTCACCTTCTTCGGCGGCACGTGCACCATCGAGCCGAGCTTGCCGAACGCCTCGCGCACTCCGACGAAGCCGTGCGGAAGCTCCGGCTTCAGCAGGCCGCCGATCTTGTCGCTGATATCGGCGTACGACTTCAGCCCGAGCGCCTTCAGCAGCCGCCGGTCGGTCCCGAAGACATTCATGGCCAGGGGCATCGACGAGCCCTTGACGTTCTCGAAGAGCAGCGCGGGCCCGCCCGCCTTGTTCACCCGGTCGACGATCTCGCCGACCTCCAGGTAGGGGTCGACCTCGGCCTTGATGCGCTTGAGCTCGCCCTCGCGCTCCAGCGCCCGGAGGAGGGAACGAAGATCGTCGTAAGCCATGCGATCCAGTATCGGCCACGGGCTACCCTGGGCCCGTCACCGGGGCGGGACAGTGCCCCGCCATCTCTCCGTGGGGGGACCCTTCCACCATGTTCCGGGCCTTGATCTATCTCCTGCCTCTGGCGCTGACGATCTACGCGTTCATCGACTGTCTGAACACCCCGGAGGACGAGGCCAAGCACCTGCCGAAGATCGCCTGGGTCTTCATCATCCTGCTCTTCTGGATCGTCGGCCCGATCGTGTGGCTGGCCGCCGGCAAGCTGCGCCAGGTGCCCGCCGGAGGCCGCACGCCCTCCGAATGGCACCGCAGTCACCGCCACGAGTGGGTGGCGCCGGACGACAATCCGGATTTCCTGAAGGCGCTGAAGGAAGAGAACAAGAAGGACGAGTCGCTCCTCAAGGACTGGGAGGCGGATCTGCGCCGCCGCGAGGAGGAGCTCAAGCGCCGGGAGAGCGGGTCCGGTCCCGAGGAGTCCGCTCCGCCCGCCTCGTAGCGCGAAGGCTCACGGATACAGCGGCTGCCCCGGCCGTTCGAGCAGGGGCAGCCGCGCTGTCCGCTCCTGCGGGGCTGGGCGCTTCGAGGGCAGCGTGCACCATGCGCATGGAGCAGCGGTCCGGGAACACCGACCATCAGGAGAGGACGCGCATGAACGACAGGACCATGCTCGCCACCGCCCTCGCGGAGGCCCGCGCCGGTCTCGCCGAGGGCGGCATCCCCATCGGCGCGGCCCTCTACGCCGCGGACGGCACGCTCCTCGGCCGGGGCCACAACCGCCGTGTCCAGGACGGAGATCCGTCCATGCACGCGGAGACCGCCGCCTTCCGCGCGGCCGGCCGGCAGCGTTCGTACCGCGGTACGACCATGGTCACCACGCTCTCCCCCTGCTGGTACTGCAGCGGCCTGGTCCGCCAGTTCGGCATCTCCCGGCTGGTCATCGGCGAGGCCGCCACCTTCCACGGCGGCCACGACTGGCTGGCCGAGCACGGCGTCCAGGTCGTGCTGCTCGACGACCCCGAATGCACTGCCCTGATGCGGGAGTTCATCCGCGACCACCCCGCACTCTGGAACGAGGACATCGGTACCGAATAGCGTTCGAAAATCCTCACCCCTCTCCAACACACCACCGATATCCTGATGTTGACGATGTGGCAGTTCGGGCAGGCGTCGGCACTGGGGGTGCTGTGGACAGAGAACTGTACGGACGCGAGGCGATCTTCGGCAACGACGGACTTGCGGCGCGTCTGACAGGTCTCACCCCCCACGGCTCCGCCAGGGCCGCGTACGAGCACCGCGACGATCCACCCGTCGTCGTGCTGACCGGCGGGCGCGGCATGGGCAAGACCGCGGTGCTCAAGCAGTTACGGCATATGTACCGGGAGATCACCCCGGTCGCCCTGGCCGACTGCGAGGCCGTCACCCCGCCCGAGGATCCCGGTCCCGCCTGGACACCCGTCATCGGTGCGCTGCCCGATCTCGTCGCCCAGTTCGCGGCCAGGGTGCGGGCCGCGCCCTCGGTGCAGTTCCCGCGGCTGAGCCTCGGTCTGGTCGCGGTCGCCTCCATCTCGTGGACCCGGGAGGACGAGACCCGGGCGCAGCGCGATCTCCAGTCGCTCGGCCCGGTGCTGGCCACCGTCCACTCCAAGGGGGACGCGTGGACCGGCTGGGTCACCAAGGTGCTGACGAAGCTGGCCGCCACCACGCTCGACGCCGTGGTCCCGATGGCCGGGCTGCTGGCGGAGGCGACCGTGGAGACGGTGCTGGAGGAGACGTTCAGCCGCGTCCAGCGGCGTTCGGCCGACTGGTACGGGACCTATCCGCAGGCGGGCGGCAATGGCCGGATCGGGCTGCGGCAGCTGGCCGTCGACTTCGAGCGCGGCGGCGATCTGCGTCGCCGCGCCGAGGACCATCTGGTGCTGGCGCTGGTCGAGGACCTGGTCCGGGCCTACCGGGGTAGGGCGCGGGGCGCCCGCCGGGGGCGACCGGTGCTGCTGCTCGACAATGCGCACACGGTGCTGGGGCGGCAGCTGCTCGAGCCGGTGCTGCGGCGGCGCGCCGCGGGGGGCCGTGATCACATTGCCGTGTTCGCCTCCTCCCGGGTCCGGGACCACGAGGGGCTGAGCCATGCGGTGCGGCGCCGGCTGCCGGAGGTGGCGCACGCCAGCCACTGGGTGCGGTCCACGGAGGTGACGTCCGGGATCCTCGCGGTGGGCCTCACCCCGCTGAACGCCTCGCATGTGCAGGCCGCCTTCGACCGGTTCGACCCGGCGGGCCGCACCCCGGCCGGGCTGGCCCGCGGGGTGCACCGGCTGACGGGCGGGCGGCCGCTGGGGGTGGCGCTGTTCGCGCAGGCGGCGGGCGAGGCGCGCGAACCGGCGACGCTGGTGCCGGGGGCCCTGTTCGACTGCACGGTGGAGCTGCGCGAGGACCGGCCGCCGGTGCGGGTGGCGGACGAGCTGCTGCGGCAGCTGCTGCCGGGGCAGCGTCCGGACGTACTGAGTGTGCTGGCGGCCGCGCACGGCGAGGAGTCGGCGCGGCTGCTGGCCAGGACCCGGCTGCGCGGCGTCCCGATGGACGGCGATGTGGCGTTGCTCGTACGGGATCTGCTGCGGGCGGAGGACTGGCAGGTCGGTCCCGACCATTTCGTCGCCGATCCGCTGCTGCGTTCGCTGCTGCTGCACCGGCTGCGGTTCCAGGACGGCGACCATCCGCATTACGCGATGTGGCGGGCGGTGCACGAGTCGCTGCGCGGGGCGTACGTGCCCGGTGGCAGCTTCCCGAGCGTCCCGCACCGGCTGCACCAGGAACTGGTGCTGGGCGGGGCGGGGGCGTGTGTGACGCATCTGCGGGTGCAGTTCGAGCTGGGGGACGTGGTGCGCTGGCTGGATGCGCTGCGGTTCATCGCCTCGGCGCCGTATCCGCGCCCCCTGGGCGGCGGCGGTCCCGATCCGCGGCGGGCGGTCGCCCTGGGCCGGGAGGCGGCGGGCTCGCTGCCGGACGAGGAGACGGGGCTCGCCGGGCTCGACGAGCGGGCGGCCCAGCTGCAGTTGCAGCTTCGCCGGCTGTTCCATGCGGTGTGGCTGCTCTCCGATCCGCTGGCGCTGCCGGACGACGAGGTGACCGAGAAGATGGCGTTCGAGCTGCGGCAGCTGTCCGGGAGACACCCGACGGGCAACAGCGTGCTGTGGGACGCGGCGACGCACTGGCCGCAGGACATCAGGGCGTGGCGGCCGCTGTCCATGCCGCCGGGGCCGCCGGCCCCTGTGCACGGACCAGGACGGACCCAGGGGGACGGTGGCTCGTATGCGTAATCCGTTGCGTTATCGCGTCTGGTACACGGCCCGGCAGAAGATCGTCACGACGGTGGTGACCGGGGCGCTGGTGATCACGTCGGGGTGGTACGTCATCAGCCGGCTGACCGACCCGGAGAACCGGCAGTGCGTGCCGGGTGTGGAGCGCCCGCAGGGCAGTGACGAGTGCATCGGTGTCTCCGGCTCCGGTTACGACTTCGGGAGGGCGAAGCTGACCGATGTCGCGGCGGCGATCGGGCGGGAGAACGCGGGGCTGGAGCCGGGCAAGTACGTGACGGTCGCGCTGCTGCTGCCGCTGACGTCGACGGACGACTCGATGGGTACGAAGATGCGGCATGAGCTGCAGGGCGCGTTCGCCGCGCAGTACCGGGCCAATCGTCTGTCGAACGACCAGGTGCCGAAGATCCGTCTGGTGCTCGCCAATACCGGGAAGAACAACCTGCTCTGGCGCCCGGCGGTGGACCGTCTGAAGACGATGACGGGCGCCCCGGACCGGCTGCGGGCCGTCTCGGGGGTCGCCACCAGCAGTGCGGAGGTGAAGTCGGCGGTCAAGGAGCTGACCGCGGCGCACATCGCGGTCGTCGGCACCACGATCACCGCGGACGACATCGCGAACGGCCCGAAGGGCGACCCGTTCCCGGGGCTTGCCCGGGTCTCCCCCACCAACCGGGACGAGGCACGCGCGCTGGCCCAGTTCGGCAAGGTGGAGGCCGACAGGGCGCTGCTGGTGCAGGACACCCGTACCGGCGACAACTACACGGACACGCTGAGGGCGGCGTTCGCCACGCTGGTGAGGGGCACCCGGTACGAGCCGCAGTTGTTCACCTCGCCGAAGGACCCGACCGACGAGGGCACCACGGCCAACACGTTCCAGCAGATCACGCATCTGATCTGCGACACGAACGCGGAGACGGTGTTCTTCGCCGGGCGCCATACCCAGCTGCGGCAGTTCATCAACGCGCTCGGGGACCGCGGCTGCCAGAACCGGGCGTTCACCGTGCTCACCGGTGACGAGGGTTCGTATCTCGGCGGCGACAAGAAGCTCGACCGGAGTGCGCTGCTTCGCAAGGTGACGGTGCGGTACGCGTCGCTCGCGCACCCGGACGCCTGGGCGGCGGGGAAGGGCGGGGCGGCGGTGCGGACGGGCGGCTCCGCGGCGGACTACCGCAGCTTCCTGGATCTGCTGGAGGTGGTGGGGAAGAAGAAGGCGGGTCCGATCGGCCCGACCGCTTACGCCGATCTGACCGACGGCCAGGTGATCATCGCGCACGACGCGATGGCGACGGCCGTGCACGCCATCCGGCAGGCCACCCCGAAAAGCAAAGAGCTGCCGCAGCCGGCGGACGTGGGTGAGCAGTGGCCGCGGGTGAAGGCGTCGCTGCGGGTGTCGGGGGCCAGCGGCTGGATCTGTCTGGACAACCACGGCAACCCGTACAACAAGGCGGTGCCGGTGGTGGAACTGGTCCCCTCCGGACAGGCGACCGTCTCCCAGCGGTTCGTGGCGATCGCCTGGCCGGAGGGGAAGCCCCCGGCTCAGAACTGCTTGCCGCCGTCCTCCGCACCGTAGCTCTCGCGCAGCTCCCGCCATCGGGCCAGGGTCCACCGTGACCAGTCGGCGGGGTGCCCGTCCAGGGCGTCCACCAGGTACTCGAAGTGGTTGTGCCAGCCCGCCA
Source organism: Streptomyces sp. NBC_00873 (assembly GCF_045207415.1). Lineage (NCBI taxonomy): Bacteria > Bacillati > Actinomycetota > Actinomycetes > Kitasatosporales > Streptomycetaceae > Streptomyces > Streptomyces sp. NBC_00873. Next base: position 5,243,724 of record NZ_CP108803.1, on the reverse strand, counting down.
GGCAGTCCAGCCGCAGCTCGTCGTCGCCGTGGAACTCGTTGCTGAAGCGCAGGAGCACGTGTTCGCCGCGTGGCGGCTCCAGGTGGAAGCGGATCCGGCCGTGCACCCCTTCGAGGGTGTATTCGGCGACGCGCTCGACGTCCCAGGCGGTGACGGTGCCGGAGGCGACCGTGGCCTTCCCGTCCGGGTCGGTATTGAGCCAGCGCAGTGTGATCGCCCCGCCGATGCGGGGCTCGAACGGGTCGGCGGCGGCGAGCCAGCCCCGCAGCCCCTCGGAACTGGCAACGGCTGCCCACACCCGTGGGACGGGGTGGGGCAGCCGGAGCACGAACCGCAGGAGGTGGTGGTCACCATGGGTCTCGGCGGTACCACGTTCGATCACGGGGAGTGCGTCGGTCATGGTTCCAGCGTGGCCCGGTGGGGCGCGTTCCGCACCCGTACGCGGGAACGGTCAGACGCCGGCGTAGGAGTGCTTGCCGGTGACGAAGATGTTCACGCCGTAGTAGTTGAAGAGCCAGCAGCCGAACGCGATCAGCGCCAGGTAGGCCGCCTTGCGGCCCTTCCAGCCTGCGGTGGCGCGGGCGTGCAGGTAGCAGGCGTACGCGACCCAGGTGATGAAGGACCAGACCTCCTTGGGGTCCCAGCCCCAGTAGCGGCCCCAGGCGTCGCCCGCCCAGATCGCGCCGGCGATGATCGTGAACGTCCAGAGCGGGAAGACGGCGGCGTTGATGCGGTACGAGAACTTGTCGAGGGTCGCCGCGGCGGGCAGCCGGGACAGCACGGACTGGGCGAAGGAGCCGGGCTCGGTGCCGTTCGCCAGCTTGCTCTCGTAGGTGTCGCGGAACAGGTAGAGCAGCGTGGCGACAGCGCCGATGTAGAAGACGGCGCCGCAGATGATGGCGGTGGAGACGTGGATCCACAGCCAGTACGAGTGCAGCGCGGGCACCAGCTGGTCGCTGGAGGTGTACAGCAAGGTGGTCGCGATGCCGAGGTCCAGCAGGACGGTGGTGACCAGCAGCAGGCCCATCCAGCGGACGTTCTTCTTCAGCGCCATCAGGATCAGGTACGCGGCGACGGCCACCGTGGAGAAGGTGATCGAGAACTCGTACATGTTGCCCCAGGGGGCACGCTGCACGGACATCGCGCGGGCGATGACACCGCCGGCCTGGACGAGGAAGGCGACGACGGTCAGGGAGACCGCGATCCGCCCGTACAGGTCGCCCTTGAACGTGCCACCGGCGGCACCGGGGCCGTCCGGGACGTCCCGCGAGCCGGCGGCGGACCTCGTGATGATCTTCGGCCGGTCCAGTACGGCGGTGGCGCCGCCCTTCTGCGCGACCTGGACCTGGATCCTTGCCGAGGAGGCGGCGGCCCCGTCCCCGGTCAGCGCGGCGGCGGTGCGGCCGACCTTGCTGCGGCTGCCGAACACCCACTCCGCGATGTGCGCGAAGAAGGCCAGGGTGTAGACGGCCATCGACGAATAGATCAGCACATTGCTGGTGTGTGCCAGATTCTCGTTGGTTGCGGCGGCGAGATTCACTTCTCAGCCCCTTCGGAAAGTGCTTCGGCGGATGCGTCGTCCGGCGCTGTGGGCGCCGCGGCCACGCCTGGTTCTTCGGCCACATCTGGTTCACCGGACGCGTCCGGTGCTTCGGGCGCGTCCGGCGCCGTGGGTGCCAGGTCGTTGAGCGTGACCGCGAGGTCGGCCAGCTCCTCGGGCAGCTTCGCGGACTCGCTGCGGCCCAGCCCCGCCATCTCCACGACGGTGACGCCGTCCGCTCCCCGTACGGCCCGGACCCAGACCCGGCGCCGCTGGATGAACAGCGACCCCGCGAGACCGGCGATCGCGCCGATGGCCCCGGTGAGTGCCCAGCCGCTGGCGGGCTGCTGCGAGATCTGGAAGCTGGCCCACTGCTCGACGCCTTCGAAGGTGATCGATCCGGCGCCGTCGGGCAGCTTCATCGTCTCGCCGGGCAGCAGGCGCTGCTTCAGCTGCTCGCCCTTGCTGTCCTTGAACGCCTTCATCTTCGAGGTGTTCAGCTGGTACACGTTCTGCGGCAGTCCGGAGTCGACGCCGAGGCTGCCGTGGTACCCGTTGAGCGCGAGCACCGGGAAGTCCGCGGCCGGGAACTGCGAGAACATCGTCCCCTTGCCCTTGCCGGCGAACGTCGGCACGAAGAACGCCTGGAAGCCCAGCTGGTCCCTCTTGCCGGTCCCGTCCTTGTAGCCGTCCATCACCTTGATCGCACCGGTCGAGGTGACGTTCGAGTCGATCGGCAGCAGCGGCACAGCGGCCTTGTAGACCTCCTTGCCGCTGCCGTCCTTGACGGAGACGACCGGGGCGTAGCCGTGCCCGATCAGATAGACCTTGGAGCCGTCGACCACCAACGGCTCGTTGACCTTGATGACGGCCTTCTTCGGCTTGCCGTACGCACCCTCGGAGTACGTGACGTGGGCCTCGTACTTGCGGGGCGTGCCGATCTGCGGGCCGTTGCGCTCGTACGTGCCGACGAACTTGTCGAGGGTGAAGCTGAACGGGGCGAGCGAGTCGGTGTCGTACAGCGAACCGGACTTGAAGTCGTCGTACTGGGTGAGCGTGTTGGAGAAACCGTCACCCTGGACGATCAGCTTGCCGCCCTCGGACTTGAAGAGCTGTCCGATGGCGAAGGCCACCAGCATGACGATCAGCGCGATATGGAACATCAGGTTCCCGGCCTCGCGCAGATAGCCCTTCTCCGCAGCGACCGCATCACCGTCCACGTGCGCCCTGAAGCGCCGCTTGCGCATCATCGCGAGCGCGGCCTCGCGGACCTGCTCGGGCTCGGCGTCGGTGCGCCAGGTCGTGTACACGGGCAGCCGGGTCAGCCGCTTGGGGGCGCCCGGCGGCCGGCTGCGCAGCTGACCGACGAACTGTCCGGTGCGCGGCACGATGCACCCGATGAGGGAGATGAACAGCAGGATGTAGATCGCGGAGAACCACACCGAGCTGTAGACGTCGAAGAACTGGAGCTTCTCGTAGATCGGCGTGACGGTGGTGTGGGCTTCCTTGAAGGTCTGCACCTTCAGCTCGTCCACGCTGTTCTGCGGGATCAGCGAGCCGGGGATGGCCCCGAGCGAGAGCAGGAAGAGCAGGATCAGCGCGACCCGCATCGAGGTGAGCTGGCGCCAGAACCAGCGCGCCCAGCCGATGACGCCCATGGCGGGCAGCGTGGCCAGGGCCTCTTCGCGCGGGGCGGTGGACAGTTGCGAGCCGGCCGCGCCGAGTTCCGCCGCGTTCTCCAGCTCCCGCTGGTTCTCACGCTCGCGCTCGTTCGCGCGCTCTTCGGCCGCGTTGGTCTTGGTGTTGCTCATGGAACTCAGATCCCCACCGTGAAGCCGTCGGACCAGCCCTGCAATTCCTGCATCATGCTGCTCCACACCCCGGTCAGCAGGAGCAGTCCGGTCACGATCATCATTGCGCCGCCGATCCGCAGGACCCATACATAGTGGCGTTTGACCCACCCGAAGGCGCCGAGCGCCTTGCGGAAGGCGACTGCGGCCAGCACGAACGGCAGGCCGAGTCCGAGACAGTACGCCAGGGTCAGCACGGCCCCGCGCCCCGCGGTCCCCTGTTCGAGGGCGAGTGTCTGCACCGAGGTGAGCGTCGGGCCGAGGCACGGCGTCCAGCCGACCCCGAACAGCACCCCGAGCAGCGGTGCCCCGGTGAGGCCGGACACAGGCCGCTTGTGGATGCGGAATTCGCGCTGGGTCATCCAGGGCATCAAGCCCATGAAGAAGATGCCCATCAGGATCATCAGGACGCCGAGGATCTTGGAGATGACCTCGCTGTGGTCCTGCAGTCGCTGCCCGAAATAGCCGAAGAGCGCGCCGCTGGAGACGAACACCGCGGAGAAGCCGAGCACGAAGAGCGAGGCGCCGGCGACCATGCGCCCCCGTCTGGCCTGGGCCAGATCGGTCCCGCTGACCCCGGTGACGTACGAGAGGTAGCCGGGCACCAGGGGCAGCACGCACGGTGAGAAGAACGAGACCAGTCCGCCGAGTACGGCGATGGGCAGGGCCACCAGGAGGGCCCCGTTGAACACCGTCGTGTTCATGCCCGTGGTCGCGGCAAGGGTGAGCACGGAATCACTTCTCCGCGATCAGCGGGTCGATCATCTCGTGGAGCTTGACGTCGTCGAGGGCGACGAGGGTGCGGGCCGCGATCTTCCCGTCCCGGTCGATGACCACGGTCGACGGGATGGCCTGCGGGTTCAGCGTGCCCTTGGGGAAGCGCAGGATGAGCTTCCCGATCGGGTCGAAGAAGCTCGGGTAGGTGATGCTGTTGTCCTTCTCGAAGTTCACCGCCGGGCCCTTCTCGGCGTCCCGGGTGTTGATCCCGATGAACTGGACACCCTGGCTCGCGGTCTCCTTCGACACCTTCGCGAAGTGCTTGGCCTCCAGCCGGCAGGGGCCGCACCACGAGCCCCAGACGTTCAGCACGACGACCTTGCCCTTGTAGTCGGCGACGTCGAGGGGCTTGCCGTCCAGTGTCGTTCCGTCGAGCTTCGGCGCGGCCACGCGCTCCGCCTTGGCCACGGTGGAGATTCCGCCACTGCCGGTGACGAAGTGCGAATTGCCGCCACCACCGGCCTTGTTGCCGTCACCTCCGCAGGCGGTCAGGGTCAGCGCCAGTGCGGCGGCCGCTGCGGGGGCGGCGAGCAGGGTGAAGCGGCGTCGGGGTGCGCGGCCAAAGCTCATGTGAAAAGTTTCGCATGACGGTTCCGGGGATCTTGCGCACCCCCCTCGGTGCCCGTAAAGCCCGTTGTCAGGCCCGTTTAAAGAAGGTGTTCCACCCACCGTCGGGCGACTGGCCGACCTCCAGCGTACGGAGCTTCGCGAGCACGGCCGGATCCTGGACATCGAGCCAGTCGACGAACTGCCGGAAGGAGACGAGCCGCACATCCGGCTTCCCCGCGATCCTTTTGAGGGTCTCTTCGACCGCATCCATATAGATGCCGCCGTTCCACTCCTCGAAGTGGTTGCCGATGAAGAAGGGTGCTCGATTCGACCCGTACGCACGATTGAAAGCGGCGAGGTACGAATGAGTGGCCTGGGTGCGCCATTCCGGATAGCGCGACGGCATTCCCCGGGTGGTGTTCTGTGACTGGTTCGCGAGGATGTTGTAGTCCATCGACAGCACTTCGAAGGTGTGCCCGGGGAACGGCATGCCCTGCAGCGGAAGATCCCATATGCCCTGGCGCTTCGTGGGCCAGATCTGGGTGCCGCCGGGCGAGCTCGCATCGTAGCGCCAGCCCAGTCGGCGCGCGGTGGGCAGCAGATTGTTCTGGCCGAGCAGACAGGGGGTGCGGCCGCCGACAAGTTCCTTGCGGTAGTCGAAGGGCAGCGGGTCGAGATCGGTCCAGCCGGTATTGGTGCGCCATTCGGTGACGAAGGAGACCGCCTGATCGATTTCGTTCTGCCACTGGGCGGACGTCCAGTGGGCGACCGATCCGGAACCGGCGCAGAAATGCCCGTTGAAGTGCGTGCCGACCTCATGACCGTCGAGCCAGGCCCTGCGTATGTGGCCCAGCGTCTCCTTGATGTGGGCATCGGTGAGATAGCCGATGTCGGAGGCGCCGATACGGTTGTTCGGCGGCCGGTACAAGGATTTCTTCGACTCGGGCAGCAGGTAGATCCCGGAGAGGAAGAAGGTCATCGCCGCGTCGTGCTCCTTGGCGAGTTCGAGAAAACGCGGGAAGAGCCCGGTGCCGACCTCCCCCGCCCCGTCCCAGGAAAAGATCACGAACTGCGGCGGGGTCTGGCCGGGTTCCAGCGGGACCGGCGCGGAAGGCTGGTTCGGCTGCTCCCCGGTGTCCGCGGTGGAACCGTCCCCGATCTCGCGAACGTCCTCGTCCTCGGCACCGTCCCCCTCGGCCTTGCCGCCCGTCCTCTCCCCGGGGCCAGGGCCCGGCCGGCCCCTTTCGGAAGAGTGCCGGGAACCGCAGCCCGCCGTCCCGATGGCAGCCGCCGCCCCCAGTCCGGCTCCGAGCAGACTCCTTCGGCTGATGTCGCGCATGGCGTCCCCATCTGCGGTCGTTCCCGACCCAACTGCACACAAACTGGCGAAGGCTTAGATGCGCGATACAGCGCGGCGGTTCCGCTGGCTAACACACAATTCTGTGCGTGACCGGACCCCACTCCGGACGTGACCTTGTTCCTGACCCGAACGCACCACGGGCCCCGGCCGACACATCGGCAGGGGCCCGTGCGGGTCGAGAAATCTCGGCTACGCGCCGAACGCCTTGGACTTCCCCTTCACCGGCTTCGCACCGGCCAGCAGGTGCGCAGGGACCAGATCGCGGGCCGGCTCGGTGTAGCCGACCGAGACGATCTTGTCGCCCTGGTACGTGAAGCTGGTCAGCGAGGCCAGCGTGCACTGCCGCTTGCGCGGGTCGTGCCAGAGCCGCCGTCGCTCGACGAAACTCCGGACGATCCAGATCGGCAGCTGGTGGCTGACGCAGACCGCCTCGTGCCCGCGGGCCGCGTCGCGCGCGGCGTCGAGGGCGCCCATCATCCGTACGACCTGCTCGATGTACGGCTCGCCCCAGGACGGGCGGAAGGGGTTGGTGAGGTGCTTCCAGTTGTCCGGCTTGCGCAGCGCACCGTCGCCGACCCCGAAGGTCTTGCCCTCGAAGACATTGGCCGCCTCGATCAGCCGCTCGTCGGTGGCCAGGTCGACGCCGTGCGACTTGGCGATCGGCGTCGCCGTCTCCTGGGCGCGCTCCAGCGGGGAGGCGACGACATGGGTGATGTCGCGCTTCTCCAGGTGCTCGGCCACCCGGTCGGCCATCTGCCGGCCGAGCTCGGAGAGGTGGTAGCCGGGACGGCGTCCGTAGAGCACGCCCTCGGGGTTGTGCACCTCCCCGTGCCGCATCAGATGAACGACCGTGATGTCCTTGCGCGCACTGTCTGCGGTGCCGGCACTGCTGGTCTCGCTCATGCGGTGGCCTCCGAGGCGGCGCGGGCGGCGGCGGGCAGCGCGGCGGCGATCCGCTCGACGGCCTGCGTGTCGTGGGCGGTGGAGACGAACCAGGACTCGAACGCGGACGGCGGCAGATAGACGCCCTGCGACAGCATCGAGTGGAAGAAGGCGGTGAAGCGGAAAGCTTCCTGCTTCTTGGCGTCCTCGTAGTTCCGCACCGGCTGGTCCGTGAAGAACACGGAGAACATGTTGCTTGCCGCGGACACCGTGTGCGCGACGCCCTCCTTGGTGAACGCCTCGCTCACCAGGGACCGGATCTCCGCGGAGACCGCGTCGACCTTCGCGTACGCCGCGTCGTCGAGCAGCCGAAGCTGGGCGAGGCCGGCGGCGGTGGCGATCGGGTTTCCGGAGAGGGTGCCCGCCTGGTAGACGGGGCCGACCGGGGCGAGGTGCGCCATCACATCGGCGCGCCCGCCGAAGGCCGCGGCCGGGAAGCCCCCGCCCATGACCTTGCCGAAGGTCATCAGGTCGGGCCGCACGCCGTCGATGCCGAACCAGCCGGCCCTCGAGGTACGGAATCCGGTCATGACCTCGTCGGAGATGTACAGCGCACCGCCCTCGGCGCAGAGCTCCTTGAGCCCGGCGTTGAAACCGTCCAGCGGCGGCACCACGCCCATGTTGCCGGGCGAGGCTTCGGTGATCACACAGGCGATCTCACCGGGGTGCGCGGCGAACGCGGCCCGCACGGCCTCCAGGTCGTTGTACGGCAGCACGATCGTGTCGCCGGCCTGCGCGCCGGTGACGCCCGGGGTGTCCGGCAGACCGAAGGTCGCGACCCCGGACCCGGCGGCGGCAAGCAGCGCGTCGACGTGCCCGTGATAGCAGCCGGCGAACTTCACGACCTTCGCCCGGCCGGTGAACCCGCGGGCCAGCCGGATCGCGGACATGGTCGCCTCGGTGCCCGAGGACACCAGCCGCACCTGCTCGACGGGCTCGATCCGGGCCACGATCTCCTCGGCGAGCGCGACCTCGCCCTCACCGGGCGTACCGAACGAGGTGCCGCGGGCGACAGCCTCCTGGACTGCGGCGATGACCTCGGGGTGGGAGTGGCCGAGGATCATCGGCCCCCACGAGCACACGAGGTCGACGTACTCACGGCCGTCGGCATCGGTGAGGTACGGACCGGTACCGGACACCATGAAGCGGGGCGTACCGCCCACGGCCCGGAAGGCACGTACGGGAGAGTTCACGCCGCCGGGCGTCACGAGGGACGCGCGGTCGAAAAGCGTCTGCGAAACTGGGGCGTCATAGGGAAAGCTCACACAAGCCATGGTGTCAGAGCCTCCGACGGTCCTGCGGACAGGTGTTTCACACCACGCCCGTGGGGGAGGTCACTGACACGATGATCAGGTTGCGCGGCGGGGGCTGTGTCTCCCAAGCAGTAGTCGGATGGATGAGATATGCATCGCGGTGGCGAAGTGGGCGAAGGGACCGACGACCTGGGGCCCGAGCCTGCCCGACGAGGTCGGCACCGGCGTGAGGCCGAGCGTCGGCAGGGCATTCAGGCCGGCAGTGCGCAGTCCGGAAGCGGGAGTGGTGGCCGGGTGGGGGTGACGTACAAGTACTTCGGGGCCCCCGACGGGGCCACGGCCGCACGGGTGCCCATTTCCATGCGCCCCGAGGAGCTCGGCGGCGACGAGCTGGGCATGGGCGGCATGTTCACCAAGATCAAACCGGAGACGGTGGCGGCCATGGTCCTCACCGGAATCCAGGGCATACCCCTGCACAAGGTCCCCCCGCTGGAACTGGTCGTCCTGCACCCCGACTACGCCGTGGTCAAACTCCCCATGACGGTCGTCGACCCGCTGCGCGGTGTCGGCGAGGAGTCGGTCGGCGCCGCGGCCTTCATCTGGTCCACGGTCCCGGACCGCGGCGGCCCGCGCGACGCGTTCAACGTCTACCAACTGCTGCACGAGTGGCAGGATTTCAGCCACCGGTTACATGAGGCGGGGCATCAGCCTTATTGCCTGGTGTGGCCCTGACCTGGGGTTTTGTAGGGTTCGGGCGGGGTTTTCGGGTCCCGCCCCGGCCAGTGCCTGGTGGGGCCGTCAGGTGGCCAGGGCACATTGAGGGCACATGGATTTCGCTGGGGCGCTGATGTGCTCTTCCGGGGCCGCCTGGGGGTTTTCCCCAAGGAGCCGGGTGACTGGGCTGCCGTCATGTCCGGTTCAGGACGGTGGGGATGGACAGTCCCGCGGTGGCACGTCACGCTTGGGCGAATGGGTGATCCGGACAGCGGCAGGGACAGCAGGATACTGAGGTCCAGCAGGGCGCTGAGTGACCTACGCGGCCGACGATGAGCGAGAGCCTCGCCTCGTCGGCTGTCGCGCGACCGCTGTGGCGCAACCGGGACTTCATGCTGCTGTGGAGCGGCCAGGTCGTCTCGACCGTGGGCATGCGGGTCACGACGCTCGCCTACCCGCTACTGGTGCTTACGCTGACGGGCTCGCCGTTCCAGGCGGGGCTCGTGGGGTTCGCCCAGACCTTGCCGTTCCTGGTGCTTTACCTGCCCGCGGGGGCACTGGTCGACGGCTGGGACCGCAGGCGCGTGATGCTGGCGGCCGACGGTGTCCGGGCGGTGCTGCTCGGTCTCGTCGTGCTGGCGCTCGCGGTCGACAGGCTGGGCGTGGCGGCCCTGCTGGCGGTCGTCTTCGTGGACGGCGCGTGCTTCGTGTTCTTCCAGCTCGCGGAGTCCGCCGCACTGCCGCACATCGTCCAGCGGCACCAACTGCCCACCGCGGTCGCCCAGAACCAGGCCCGGGAACTCGGCGCCGACCTGGCCGGGCGCCCGCTGGGCGGCGCCCTGTTCGCCGCCGGCCACGTCCTGCCGTTCGTGGCGGACATGCTGTCCTACGTGCTCGGCTTCCTGGCCATTTTCTTCGTACGGCCCGGCCTCCAGGACCGGAGCGAGGTGGAACACCAGCGGCGGGGACTGCTCGCCGACATCTCCGAGGGGCTGGTGTGGCTGTGGCACCAGCGTCTGATGCGGGCCCTGGTGGCCCTGACCGGTGCCGTGAACCTCGTCCTGTCCGCGCTCACCCTCGTCATGATCGTGCGGGCCCAGGAGCTCGGTGCCTCGCCCTCGCTGATCGGGGTGATGCTGGCGCTGCCCGGCGGGACCGCGATCGCCGGTGCCTTCGCCGCTCCGTGGCTGCACCGGCGTCTGCGGCCGCGGACCGTGGTGATCGGGTCACTGTGGCTGTGGGCCTGTGGCATGGCGGTGCTGATGTGGCTGTCCTCGCCTCTGGCGCTGGGCGCGGTAGTCGCCGTGACGGCGCTGGCCGAACCGGCCTTCAACGTGGTCGTCACGTCGTACCGTTACGCGCTCGCCCCCGACCGTCTTCAGGCCCGCACCGTCAGCGCCGCCCGGCTGATCACCTGGGGGGCGGTCCCTCTGGCCTCGCTGGCCGCCGGGGGCCTGCTCCAGTCGCTGGGGGCGCGGGGCACGCTGGTGGCGTACGCCGTCTTCATGGTCGTGCTGGCCGCCGTCGTCACCGCGCTTCCCGTGATACGGCAGGCCCCGCGGACCGAGGAGATTCCGCGCCCCGAGTGATCTCTCCCGGACAGGTCAGTTCTCCTCGCCGGTCCCGTCGATCAGCCGACCGAGCTCCTCGATCGTCGGATGCTCGAAGAGCCCGCGGACGGTGAGCGGGAAGCCGAGTTCATCCCTGACCCGGTTGGTGATCCGCAAGGCCAACAGCGAGTGACCGCCGAGATCGAGGAAGTCGTCGTGGACACCGACCTCGTCGAGGCCGAGTACGTCGGCCCAGATGTCCGAGAGGGCGGCCTCCGCACGGCTGCGGGGCGCGTCCGACGGTGCGGTGGCCACCTCCGCGACGGGCAGGGCCGCACGGGCACCGGAGCCGGCCGCACAGAGGCCGACGCCGGCGGAAACCATCGGCGCCGCAGGCGCCCCGGGCGTCCCCGGGGTCACGCCCGGGGCGGCTGCCAGCCCGGGTCGCGGCCGGTCGTACCCAGCATCCGCTCAAAGGGGCTAGCACTGTCCGGTACGGGGAAGGGTTCGCCGTACACCTTCGCCTTCCGCGCGTTCGGCGCCATGTCGGCGACGCCGGGCCCCAGTTCGCGCACCACGGCCTCGTCCGGAACGAATTCCTGCCCGGTGGCGCGCGCCAGGTCCCATGCGTGCACGGTCAGATCGCCCAGCACCATCTGCGCGACGGTTCTGGCGGGGAATCCCATGGAGCCCGCGGTCCCCTCGTCCGCACCCGGCGCGCCCCACGCCGCCACCAGCTTGGCCGTCTCCTCGCCGAAGCGGCTGCGCCAGTCGCCGGTGACCGCGGTCGGCCTCGCGCCGAAGTCCGGCTCCTCCCTGGCCGCCAGGGCCTGGAAGTTGACGACCACCTGGAAGAGATGGTCGACCAGGGCCCGCACGTCGTACTCCGTGCACGGCGTGGGGTCGCCCAGCTGGCCGTCGTCGATCCCGCGCACCACAGGAATCGCCCGCTCCGCGGCCATGTCCAGCAATTCACTGATCTTCTTCATGCTTCAACCGTGCATCCGGCAAGCGCCTGCGTCTTGAAGAAACGCGACAGGGATGATTCGAACTGTTGTGCGTCATAGAATCGCTGTCATGTCAGGTCCTCGACGCGACAACCAGGGCATCGTCGACGCCCGCGAACTCTTCTCGCACGTGCATTTCCGACGCCGCGAGCCCGCCCCCGGCCTGCGGACGCAGGTGGCGTTCTACTGGCTGATCGACTGGGACCTGCCGGAGCCGTACATCTCGCACGTGGTGCCGCACCCTTCGGTGAACCTGGTCTTCCAGTACTACGAGAGCACCGGCGAGCCCGCCTTCTCGGAGGTCGCGGGCATCGGGCTCGAGCTCTTCAGCCAGAAGCTGGAGGGCCGCGGACGGGTCTGCGGGGTGAAGTTCCGGCCGGGCGGCTTCCGGCCGTTCGCACCGGACCACCCGGTGTCGCGGTGGTCGGGCCGACGGCTCATGGCGGACGAGGTCCTCGCCGTACCCGCGCCCGTGGCGGCCGTGCTGGACCCGGCCGAGGAGGACGCACGGGTCGCGGCGCTGGACGCGTACCTGCTGGCGCTCGCCCCGGAACCCGACCCGCAGGCCGAGCGCGTGATGGCGCTGGTCGAGCGCGTCCGCACCGACCGCACGATCCGCCGCGTCGACGAACTCGCCCGCACCGAAGGACTGTCGGCGCGGTCGCTGCAGCGGCTCTTCGCCACCTATGTGGGCGTCGGCCCCAAGTGGGTCATCCTGCGCTACCGCATCCACGAGGCGCTGGAACGCGCCGAGACCGACCCCGAGGTGGACTGGGCCACGCTCGCGGCGGAACTCGGTTACAGCGACCAGGCGCACCTGGTCAGGGACTTCACGACGACGCTCGGAGTGCCGCCGACGGCACTCGTCGGGCGCTGACTGTCAGTGCCGCGTCCTACTGTTGCCGTATGGAGCACACTCCCCCGTCATCGGCGTCTCCGGTACGGATCGAACCCTGGTCGGACGGCGACCTGGAGCTCCTGCGCCGTGTCAACGCGCCGGAACTGATGGATCATCTGGGCGGTCCCGAGTCGGAGGAGCAGCTCATGGTGCGCCACGGCCGCTATGTGGAGCTGAGCGCGGACCGCACGGGCCGGGGCAGGATGTTCCGGATCACCCTGGCCGACGGAAGCGGAGGCGAGGCCGTGGGGACGATCGGGTTCTGGGAGCGCACCTGGCAGGGCCAGGAGGTGTACGAGACGGGGTGGGCCGTCCTCGCCGGCCACCAGGGGCGGGGCATCGCCACGGCCGCGACCAGGGCCGTCGTCGAGCAGGCGCGGGCCGAGCGCAAGCACCGCTATCTGCACGCCTACCCGTCCGTCGACAACGGCGCGTCGAACGCGGTGTGCCGCAGGGCGGGCTTCATCCTGATCGGCGAGTGCGACGTCGAGTACCCGCCCGGCCATGTGCTGCTGACGAACGACTGGCGACTGGACCTCACTCCGGAGCTCGGTTCCGAGCCCGGCCCCGGGATCAGTCAGAATTCCGGGCCAGAGGCTTGTTGAAGCTGAACGCGACAATGTCCAGCCGCTCCCGCAGATAGAAGCGGTGGGCATCGGTGCGATGCGTGCCCGAGTCCAGACTCAGGTCCAGGCAGCCGGCCTCCCGGGCACGCTGCTCCAGATACCCCAGCAGCCGGTGGCCGACACCGGTGGACCGGGCGTGCTCGGCGGTGACCAGATCGTCGACGTACAGCTTGCGGATCTGGCTGGTGTTGTCGACGATCCGCCATCCGGCCGCGCCCACGCATGCGCCGTCGCCGTCGTGGACGGCGGTGAAGCGGAGCCCCTGCGGGTACCCCTTGTCGTACACCTCGCGGAAGAGGTCCTCCGTCAGATGCGGACGGAGTTCGCGCAGCACGGGAAGAAGGTCCGTGGCCAGTCGGGGGTCGCCGGGTTCGAGGTCGGTGATCTTCATGCGGGAACTGTAGGCGCAGCCCCGGGGGCTTGCGAGGGGGGATCCGGCAACCATTCTCATGGTCGGTGGCCCATCAACCATGAGAACCGCTTCACCGAGCGACGGGGAACCCGATGCTGCCGGCACACATCAGCGATCTGCATTTCGACGGAACGGCCCGCGCCACGGACCGCGCGAGCAGGGTGGTGAACTACCTCAACCGCTGCGAGCGTGCGTGCCAGGGCACGACCGCCCGCTCAGAGGCAGCCCAACAGCCTCTGAGCCGGCCCACCCGCCTCCGGCTGCCCCTCGCCCGTGAATTCCCTGGCTCACACAGACCGCCCGGTGGCATGCTGACGACGTGAACGGACCGGAGATCCACCTCGAGGTCGCCCCTGAACTGCGACTCTTCGTTGCCCATGAACGCCGCAACGGACGCACGTCAGTGACCACCGACGGCGCCTCGACGCTCGGCCATGTCGTGGAATCGCTCGGCGTCCCGCTCACCGAGGCCGGCCAGCTGCTCGTGGACGGCCGCCCCGTCCCCGTCTCGCACATCCCGGGCGCGGGCGAACTGGTGGAGGTGCGTGCGGTGGCGCGCCCCCAGCGCGTCGAGGGCGCGCCGCTGCGCTTCCTGCTCGATGTCCACCTCGGCACGCTCGCCCGGCGGCTGCGGCTGCTGGGCGTCGACGCCGCGTACGAGAGCGAGGACCTCGGCGACCCGGCGCTGGCCGCCCTGTCGGCGAAGGAGCAGCGGGTACTTCTCTCCCGGGACCGGGGACTGCTGCGGCGGCGGGAGATCTGGGCGGGGGCGTACATCTACAGCGACCGTCCGGACGACCAGCTGCGAGACGTGCTGGAGCGGTTCGCACCGGAGCTGGCCCCGTGGACCCGGTGCACGGCCTGCAACGGGCCGCTGACCGACGCGGACAAGGAATCCGTCCGGGAGCAGCTGGAGCACGGCACGCAGCAGTCGTACGACGTCTTCGCGCAGTGCGCGGAGTGCGGTCGGGTGTACTGGCGCGGCGCCCACCACTCCCACCTGGAGACGATCGTCACCGACGCGGTGCTCGAGTTCGGCGCCCGGGATCAGGCCGGTCCGGTCCGGTAGGGCTGTCCGGTGGGACACGGCCGGACGACCCGCACGACACACCTGACGCATCGCCCTACGACGCGCCTTGCGCCGGATCGAACTCCCCGCTCCGCAGCCGCGCGATCTGGCCCGCACCGAGCTCGACCGTACGCCGCATATGAGCGATGAGGAGTGCCACCTCGTCGTCGTCGTACGCCTCGAACATCGCCGCCCACTGGACGAGCGACTGTGCGGCCACGCTGCTCGTCCGCCCCGACGGCTATGTCGCCTGGGCGAGCGACCGGCCCGACCCGGCGGCGCTGCAGACCGCTCTCACCCGATGACCACCGGCCGGTCCGTGCACCGCGCACGTCGCGCGTCCACTGCGCCCGCGGCCCCCACGGCACCGGCCCCTCGCGCCACCAGAGGTCAGAAGACGTACTCGTCACCGGTGGCTGGCGCCAGCACCTCATGCCGGTTGTTGCCGGGGTTCCGGTCGGTCGCACCACCGTTCCAGACGGTGTCGATCCGTACGACCACCTCGTTCGGCCGCCTCGCCAGTTGCAGCTCGAGCGCGAGCTGGCGGCCCGCCCACTCGTCCGTCCGTAGCGGACCCGTCCGGCACAGTACGGTTCGGGCGCTCGCCTGCAGACACTCGACCGGCATCTCCTGCCGGCCGCTGAGGGGCACCGAGAAGCGGAACCGTACGGTCACGCTCGCCAGACTCGACGGACCGTGGTTCTCGCTGTGCAGCCAGACCCCGAGCCCCCTTCCCCACAGCGAGACATGCCCGTGGTGCGAGACGTCCGCCTCCCGCGCCACCCGCCGGTCCACCGGCACGGGCACGGGCCCCGTCGCGACCGCCTGTCCAGCCCCCCATGCCCCTGACGACACCGTTGCCGCCATCGCCGCCGCGGCGGAAACCGCCAGCCGAGCCTTACGCGTCACTACCATGCCCCGAAGATACCGATCGCCCCGAATTATCCGTATTTACACACCGGTTCCGCGCTCCACTCCACCCGCTTGCCCCACCCATCCGAACCCACCCGGCCCGCATGAAACGCTGCTCCCATGGTCGTCGCACGCTCTGTCGCACTCTTCGCCGTTGCCGCGCTCTTCGAGATCGGCGGTGCCTGGCTCGTCTGGCAGGGCGTGCGGGAACACCGGGGCTGGATCTGGATCGGCGCCGGAGTCATCGCCCTGGGCGCGTACGGCTTCGTCGCCACGCTGCAGCCGGACGGTGAGTTCGGCCGCATCCTCGCCGCGTACGGCGGTGTCTTCGTCGCGGGCTCGATCGCCTGGGGCATGGTCGCCGACGGCTACCGCCCCGACCGCTGGGACGTCACCGGCGCGCTGATCTGCCTGGCCGGCATGGCCGTGATCATGTACGCCCCGCGCAACCACTGAGAAACAGCACCCCACCGGCCACGTCGGCACCCACCACCGACCGACGGCCGACCACGCCGACAGCCCACCGATCCGGCGCCGACCGCCGACCCCGCCGACACCCGCCGGACTCCGGCGGCGCCGCTCTCCCCGCCCCCCGGCCGCCTCTCAGGAAACGCGGCCCGCCCGACGCCCCGTACAGCGCGGCCGCCGGCCGGAACCTCGCGCCGCCTGCCTATCCTGACCCCGTACCGATCAGCTGTCCGAGGAGTCGAGTCCGCATGGCCGCCACCCCCATCGCCGTCATCACCGGAGCGAGCAGCGGCATCGGCGCCGCGACCGCCCGGCAGCTGGCCGCCGCCGGCTACCGCGTCGTCCTGACCGCCCGCCGCAAGGACCGCATCGAGGCGCTCGCCGCCGAGATCAACGAGGCGGGCCACGAGGCCACGGCGTACGCCCTGGACGTCACGGACCGCGAGGCGGTCGACGCTTTCGCCACCGCCTTCCGCTCTCTCGCCGTCCTCGTCAACAACGCGGGCGGCGCGCTCGGCGCGGACCCGGTCGCCACCGGCGACCCGGCCGACTGGCGCCAGATGTACGAGACGAACGTCATCGGCACGCTCAACGTCACCCAGGCCCTGCTCCCCGCCCTCACTGCGGGCGGCGACGGCACGATCGTGATCCTTTCCTCGACGGCGGGCCTGTCCACGTACGAGGGCGGCGGTGGCTACGTGGCCGCCAAGCACGGCGAACACGTCCTCGCCGAGACCCTCCGCCTGGAGATCGTCGGCACCCCGGTCCGCGTCATCGAGGTCGCCCCCGGCATGGTCAAGACGGAGGAGTTCGCCACCACCCGCTTCCGCGGCGACACCGAGAAGGCCGCCAAGGTCTACGCCGGCGTCGACGCCCCCCTCACCGCCGACGACGTGGCCGACACGATCACCTGGGCCGTCACCCGCCCCAGCCACGTCAACATCGACCTCCTGGTGGTCCGCCCCCGCGCCCAGGCGTCCAACACCAAGGTCCACCGCACGCTCTGAAGCCATCGGCCCGCACGGAAGAGCCCCGGACCACCACCACAGGGTCCGGGGCTCGTCTTCGTAGCGGCGTCAAGGGCACTCAGCCCTTCACGCACACCACCTGCTTCAGCTTCGCGACGACCTCCACCAGGTCCCGCTGCCGCTCGATGACCTGCTCGATCGGCTTGTACGCACCCGGGATCTCGTCCACGACGCCGGAGTCCTTACGGCACTCCACACCCCGCGTCTGCTCCTCCAGGTCCCGCGTCGAGAAGCGCCGCTTGGCCGCGTTGCGGCTCATCTTCCGGCCGGCACCGTGCGAGGCCGAGTTGAACGACTTCGCGTTCCCGAGCCCCTTCACGATGTACGAGCCGGTGCCCATCGACCCCGGAATGATGCCGAAGTCACCCGAACCGGCACGGATCGCGCCCTTGCGGGTGACCAGCAGATCCATGCCCTCGTACCGCTCCTCCGACACATAGTTGTGATGTCAGGAAAGCTGCTAATTTCGTATGAACCGCAGCAAGGAGGGGAACTTTGACGCTGGTTGACCAACAGCCGAAGAAGAAGCTGACTGCCGCCGAGGTGGAGCGCTTGATCGAGCGGCTCCGGGGAGTGCCGACCGGCGCCCCGAGCCTCGAAGAGGCGTTGGCCCTACGCGCGGAGGGTTGGCATCTGCTCTTGGCCTACTGCCGGATCTCCGACGACGCACACAAGCGCGACGGTCACGGCGTGGAGGACCAAACACGGCACTGTGGACGCATTGCGGGGCACGTGCGTGGGGTCGTGATCCACCACTACATCGACAACGACAAGTCAGCGTCGAAGGCGAACGTCGTCCGGGACGACTTCGACAAGATGATCGAAGCACTCGAACGAGGCACCACGGAACACGGCTACCCAGTCGATGGCGTGGTGTGCGTGGCGGATGACCGGCTCTACCGGGGCGCACACGCCTACGAGCGTTTCGTGGACTCGTTCACAGGCCACCCCGACCGCGTCTATGCGGACGACACTGGCCGCCACGACCTCTACGGCGACGGAGCCGAGTACCGCGGACTGCTCGGCGTTGCCGCGTCCCGATCAGAGACCAAGAAGAAGAAGCGTCGGGCACGGCTGAACCACCTTGCCCGCGCGGAGCGGGGCGAGCCGGTATCGGGTCGCCGCCCGTTCGGCTGGAACAACGACAAGCTGACCCTGCGCCCCGAAGAGTCCAAGGTTGTCCGCCAAGGAGTCACGGACTTGCTCGCAGGCAAGAGCATCACCACTGTGACGTGGAATTTCGTCCAGTCCGGGCTCACAACCACGATGGGCAACAGCTGGCAGCTTCAGACGGTCAAGCAGATCTTGCGCAACCCGCGCATCTGCGGTTACCGGAAGTTGAAAGGCGAGCTGGTGACCGACGCCGAGGGCAACCCGGTTGTCGGCAAGTGGGAACCGATTGTCACGCCCAAGGAGTGGTACGCCGTCACGGCGCTGCTGGAGAAGAACCGCAGCGCGGGTGGCTGGGACGGCTCCGGCGACAGCAAGCGGACTCCGCGCAAGTACTTGCTGACCGGGCTCCTGCGGTGCGGGAAGAAGCTGGAAGACGGACGGACCTGCAATGCGAAGATGCACGGCGCCCCCGCCCGGAAGACGCACAAGTACCGTTGCCGGTCTGTGCTGGACGGGGGCTGCGACAAGCTGAGCCGTCAGGGCCCAGCCATCGACAAGCTGATAACTCAACTCGTGTTCGCCAAGCTGGAGAAGCGCAACGCGGAGCGTGAGCCGGTTGAAGAGACGTGGGCCGACGAGCCGAAGCTTGAGGCAGCCCAGCGCAGGAAGACCGCGCTGGAGGAGCAGTGGCACGCTGAGGAGATCAGCGACTCGACGTTCTTCTCCCTCCTGAAGAAGGAGGGGGCGGAGATCAAGCGTCTCTCCAATGAGCGTAAGGCGTGGGCGGCGCGTCAGGAGACCCGGAAGCACGAGGTCACGGATGTACGGGCTCAGTGGAAGGACATGGACCTACAGCAGAAGCGCACCGTCATCTTCAGCGCGCTGGAGGCTGTGATCGTCCTGCCCGGCGTGAAGGGATCGCACAGGTTCGACCCCGACACCATCGTCCCCGTGTGGAAGGAAGAGGACGCTAGCTGAACTTGACGCCGAGGACATGGCCCATCGCGTTCCACTTCTCGGCGCTCCACTCGGGCGACTTGTCCAGCCACTTGGCGATCCAGGCGCGTTCTTCCTCGGTTATCTCTGCCTCGGTTTCCACCGGGGCACCCGTCGTCTCCACGCAAAGGATGTTCGCCTCGGTCAGGGAGGGCATGGGCTCTGCAACGGTGGTCACTGCCACACCTCTCCTTCTGTCTTGGCGCATTCGGCTTGGTCGCGTGCTTGAGCAATGTCATGGCGGGTTTGTGCGGCGAGGAGTTCTTCGCCGGGGCGGTAGCCGGAGGCGAGGTAGGCCCAGGAGGCTTCGGTGACGAGGGTGGTTTTCTCGTCGGGAGCGGAGTGGCCGGCGCGGGTGCGGGCTTGCTCTGCTTGTGCGGTGCGCCAGGCACGGCGTACGTCGCGGAGTGCGCCGAGGGTGGTGGAGTAGCAGCGGGATTTGGTGGAGAAGTGGCCCCGGAAGCCGGGCATGTGGGCCCATTTCCAGAGCTTGAGGTGAGCGAATTCGGGCAGGTGGCCGAGGGCCCAGACGCTGCGGATCATCTGGCGGACGTGCTGCTGTACGCGGAGGTCTTTGATGGGTTCGGCTTGTCCGGTGCCGTCGCAGTCGGTGCACAGGTCACGGAAGCCGTCCGGGCCGCGTACATGGCCACGTCCGCCGCAGGGGTGGCAGATCAGGGACCGGTCGACGGTGCCGGAGCCCTCGGCGCTCTTGGTTGCGTACTTGGCGACGTAGGCAGCGACCTTTTGGTCAGTGAGTTCGCCATCCCCGAGGGCGGTGATTTCGCGTACGTCGATGCGGTCGCCCCAGGCGATCTCGCGTTCGCCGATCGCGTCGGATTCCACGGTGAGCACGGCGCGCCGGGCGGCGGCGTGTACGGCGTGGTTGAGGGCGTCGGTGGTGGCCCAGGCGGGGGGCTCGGTGGTGTGGCCGTCGGGTCCGTCGAAGCGGATCACGGCGTGGAAGTGGACCAGGCCGCGCTTCCGGTATTCGGCGACCTTGGCGAACGAGACGCGCAGCGCGGCGTTCAGTGCCTTCTGTGTCATGCCGAGGTGGGCGGCGAGGGCGCGGCGGAGGTAGGTGGTGAAGCGTGCCCATAGAGCACCGGCGTGTGCGTTCCACAGGACCGCGCCGGTGTAGTCGTAGGTGGCCGGGTTGAGGAGAGTGTCTGCCCCTTTGGTGGGACCGATTCACGGTGACGGATGCCTTCGGCCGATGCGGCGCCCGCGGCCCCCAAGCGCCGTGGCTACCGCCGTCGCGCTCGCCGAATCGTCCGGCCAATACTGGGTGGTCAACTCTCTCGGGCGTCGAATCCGGGCAACGGCGAGCCCCTGTTTCGGCAGGAACGGCACCGCATCCAGCCGCTCCAGGCCGCCCCGCCCGCGGGCGGCGAGTTCCTGGGCCGCATAATCGCTCGCGTGAGCGACCTGCCCGTTCCCTTGCCGCCCGGATCTGCACCTGCGGGTGCTCCTGCCTGGCTGTCCCACGATGCCTTCCGCTGGGCAAATCCCAGGTTGTCGCGCTGGGCACAGCCCCGGTGGCCGGTACTGACGCTGCTGATGACCCTGATCGCGGCGATGATTCTGGAGCCGGAGCAGCGCTGCACGGTGGCGGCCCCTTGCGGGCCGGACTGGGTGGGCATGATCCAGGTGGGACTGGCCGTGGTGCAGCTGTTGTGGTACGTCCGGCTGCCGGAACTCACTCTCGTGTCGGGACCGGTGCTGGCGGTCATCGTGGCGGTGGAGGAGTTCCCCCTGCCCGATACCGCTTCCGACGCCGCCAACGCCGCCGTGATCGCGGCACTCGCCTTCGGGTGGGCCGCATCCTGGCAGCGGCTCGCTCTTCGGCGACGGCAGCGGCGCCTCGCCGAGCAGGCGGCCGCCGGGGTGCAGCACCCGCTCCCCGGCGGCATGGGCCCGCTGCGGCGGGGGATTGTTCCCATCGTTGCCGGGCTGGTGCTGTGCGCCGTGGCGGGCGTGGCGGTCGACCAGGGCCTGCGGGGCATTCACGAGGACGAGCAGTGGGCCGCGAAGGCGGTGTCGGTATCGGCCGTCGTCCTCGGCCAGGGCGAGGAAACGCTGCGCGTGCGCACCTCGGACGGCTCGAAGCGCACCGTTGACGCCGTCTTCCCCGAGGACTACGACACCGGCAGCGTCGTGACGCTCCTGTCGGACGGTAACTGGATCCGCCTGGCCGCCGAGCCGTACGACGCCTTCGGCTGGCAACTGCTCACCCTGGCCGCCGGGGTGCCGGGGCTGGCCTTCCTCGCCGCGGGTGTCCTGGCCCGCCGCCGGGCCGCCGCGCTGCGCCGGGCGCCCGTTCCCTTGCTGCGGGTACTGAAACGCCTGGACCACAACGGTGACACCTGGATCTACGCCGCCGACGACACCGCCGGCCGTACGCCGCTGCTGCGCTGCCTGGCCTACCCGGTCATCGATGACGAGGCCGGTGAGTTCGGCCCCTCTGATGGCGAGGACGAGGATCGGCCCATCGTCGACACCCAGCTGCGGGAGGCAGTGCTGTACGGCCCACCTTATGACGCAGGCGAGTTGCTGATCGTCGCCGCCGCCCAGGGCGGGGTCCCGGTGGTCCTGCTCACGGCTGGTCCGGTGCGGTTGCCGACGGGCGATCAGAGGCCGGAGCTCGAATGGCCTGTGGGGGATGCCGTTGAGCAGGATCCAGTGCTGGTGGGCCGGATCGCGGCGTCGATGCAGCCGGTCGCCCGTCCGATGCGCTGGGGGCCGAGCGTGTTCACCCGGTGCGCGGCGCTGCTCGGCGCAGTAATCGCTGCGGCGGTGATCAAGTTCATCCTGGACGAGGTGAGGGCGGGCACGCTGGGGTGGCATGTCCTGCCCCTGCTCGGACTGGCGTTTGCGCCGGGATCGCTGGCGACCTTCCTCAACTGGCGTATCACCGCAGACCGTTCGGGGCTGTGGCTGGCCGGAGCGTACAAGGTGCGGTATCTGGCCTGGGAAGAGCTGCGCGCGGCCGTCTACACCAGCGGCGGCGTTCTCGAGATACGCCGCGCCGACGGGAAGACCTGGGCACCGTCCCTGGGCTGGCCCTGGATGGAACGCCGCCTTGGCCTGCGTCCGTCATACCTGAGAGCCGCGGCGGAGATCTCCGCCATGCACGCCCACCCCGAGCTCCGCCCCACCGAGGAGAGCCCGGCGCGCGCCCACGGCCTCCCGCTCGGCCCGTTGTTGGCGGTGCTCTACGCCCTGTGGGCGGCCGCTCTCCTCATCCTGTGACCGCGGCTGTCAGCCCGGACTGTGCCGGACTCGTGGTTGGAGCCGACCACCACAGCCGCCGGCTACGCCCCGCCCGTCCCGGGATGCGCCACGACAGGCGTGGCAAGCGCGCACAGCGCCGCCAGACGGTGACCTGCACGCGCGAAGGCCCACCAGAGGACGGGCGGGTTCTCGTGCCTCACGTCGTCGAGGTCGGTGACCTCCACGCGCCGGATCACGTTGGTGGAGCAGAGGGAGATCTTGACGATTCCCCGCGACAACGGCCACCGGCTGCGCCGTCAGCAACATGATCACTCGGCACGAGCCCCAGACTCTACCCGATCAAGATCAACTAATCGAACGACGTTGCGCATTGGCCCTAGGTGTGTACCTAGAAAAGCTACAGACTGCACTGAATGAGGGGATGCCAGACGAAGTCAAGCTCGAATACAATCCTGAATCGTCGCCGGTATCTAGGACTTATTCCAATTCAAGGGACATTCTTGTTCTTGATCTACGCTGCCTTTATCGCGGCCGGTGGAATCACGTATAACTTGGCGCGTCATGAGATCGCGGCTCAAGTGTTCTATTGGACAAGTGTTGTGCTGGGTTCCATGTCATTGATCCTAGCCGCAGTTGATGCGCTTCGTTCAGAACGAGTGGCGGCGAGACTCATCGGAATTCCCGTTGAGAAAGTCGCGGGATCGGGTGACCCGCTCGGTCTGCGATAGGCAAAGGGAAGGAAAGCCAAAGAATGGCTTACTCATTGATCGGGCGAGAGTATATTCTGTCTACGACCACTCGTTCCCGCATTCTCCAGCCTGTCAGAGGGGTTATCTGCGTCTACGCATCTTTAGGCTGGCGAATTTTGGCCAGTAGTTCGGTAATTTCTTGAGACTGTAGTTCTCTCCAGTCCTTGACTTGCCTCTGGGGTGATTCCATCTGATCGTAAATTCGCTCGCACGTGGCAACGGTCTCTTCGGTGATATAAAGCAAGCCCGGCCATGCGTTGACGCTGATGGGAGCTTCGTCATCCAAAGCCCAATAGAATACGGGCCAACGATTGAACCGTGCGGCGTTCAAAGCCTCTTTCATCTGCGACAGGCACGCCAAGAGGTGAGACGTAGCTGCACTATGGCCTGCTGGCAGATCCAAAAAGCCGGATGGCCCAATATATTGGGCGACTCGCTTATCCCGCTCTTCCTGCGACAAGTCCCAAATGGAATGAAACTTGTTCTCAAGCAGGGTGATTCGCTCTTGTAGGTCCCTCACCTTAATGGATGCTAGCTCATCTGCCGTATTCTGACGAAAATCGACTAGGCTCGTCAGGGTGAGGTTGGTGTTGCCTGCCGCGCGTATCGCCCCAGCCTGGAATCCATTCTCAGCAAATACAAGACCCCGATCTGCCCCTACATCAGCGACAATCGCCGAGAACGTAAGGACTCGCTCTTTTGGTACGGCCCGTTTCCACTTCTTGCACTCGACTACCCACAGTTGGGTAATGCCTGCCGCTGTGATTCGCGCGGTCACGTCAATATCATGTGTGCCCCTAACGCCTGTGA
Organism: Streptomyces sp. NBC_00873; assembly: GCF_045207415.1. NCBI lineage: Bacteria > Bacillati > Actinomycetota > Actinomycetes > Kitasatosporales > Streptomycetaceae > Streptomyces > Streptomyces sp. NBC_00873. The sequence goes on along the minus strand of NZ_CP108803.1, from coordinate 5,219,867 downwards.
CTTTCTCTTCAACCTCTGTGGCGAAACCGAGCTCAGACAGAGCCGCTGCGACTTCATGTTGATACTGTTGCCATTCTGGTCCCTTGTTGTTCAATGCGGCCCTCTTGTGGTAATTGCCTAGTAGTGTTGATTCACATGTACATGTCCGGCCCAGCATCGAACGCACGACATTCGCTGCAACCTACGTAGGATCAGGTCAGGTGTCGAGGAAATCCCATTCCTCGCCAAGCACCCAGCGCAGCGCCGAAAGCTTCCCGTGCATAAATCCCCATTCCCAATCATTGACGGGTGGGAGTCCCTCCTCTCCGTATTTATCCTCGATGCTTTTCCTTGCTGAGGCGATCCGTTGCTTCAGAGATTCCGATGATTCGGAGTCTATCTGTCCGTCTTCGGTATCCCTCATCAAGCTTCGCCCATACCAAATCTTATCGAAATACTCCTGTTCGGCGGCAGTAATGTCAGACAGGGACCGATTCTCTGTTGCGTTTTGGATGAACTCCACTTCCTCGGTCTCGTCGAAATAATCACTCCCTAGCTTTTCGCCCAGGACTGCAATGAGCCCGTCGACGTCATATGCATAGTGGGAGTTCTCGCACTTGAATATATCTGCAATGTCTGGATGCGGCTGTCGGCGGTCACCTTTGGGGGCCGAGAAGTCGGTGTAGTTTGAGGTTGCGAAGACGTATTGGTCTTGCAGGCTTCCGGCCTTAACGGCGGACGCGTACTGTTCGATGATCAACGCGTCTGCGACGCTATTCTTGCTCTCGGCCTCGCCTTACAACCGCTGCGTATTCAAAATCACTCGGCTGCAAAGCTGACCCAGCCCGCAGCAGGTCAGAAATCTCCGAAAAGTTTTGAAGAGAACGTGTACTGACGTATGGGATTTGATGAGCCATTTCTGCGATCCACTGTTGAGCTGCATCATCCCCATAATCCTGCAAATCCTGCCGTAGAAGCCTGAAACGCTCGCGTACGCTGCTCGATGTAGCTGCCTCTGCACGAGGTCGATTGCGCTCGAATTCGTCCAGAATTACGGATGGGGTCAGGATTTCTAGCTTTTTTTGGAAAAATAGAACCCTTAAAGGCACGATGATCTGCCGGCCATCCCGGCGCTTCGCCATGTTCAGCCAGACCGATGTATCGATGATGAGACGCAGCATAGACGGATGGTACGGAATGCCTGACGCTTCGGTGGGGTTTTTGGCGATTGAGCAGGAACGGTGGTAGGGCCGTTATGTTCGAGGATCGCGCCAAAGTGGCTGCCGTTAGCTGTGGAGCCGTCCCCGCCAGACCCGACGGACCTTGTCTGGCATCAGGTGCGGCTGGAGTCGGGCGGAGCCTGGAGCGCAGGCCCGGCCAGGAGGCTGGCACGGGCGCAGACACTCGGCGGTGGTGCCATAGTTCAGATTTGACGGCAGTTCTGACGGCAACGACGGCAGACAGACGCACATAGTGGCTAACTATGACCGATCGAGCTTAGGGGCCGCCAGCTGCTCGATCCGCGTCTTGCCCGATCCTACGGATCAGAAGGTTGCAGGTTCGAGCTCTGCCGAGTGCGCAGCGACTCTGAGAACGGCAGCGTCCCCTTCCGGCCGCTGGCCGCCGAGCGTGGCAGGCCATCGAGGGGCCGTGGACCGCGCACAAGGTGCGATGTCCACGGCTTCTTCCTGCTGGCTACAACTAGGTTCACTTCACGGTGAGTTCGCTGCGGAGTATTCATCCGCCACATTGAAGACGCTGCCGCACTCCCCGCACTCTGCGCAGCCGAAGAGGTGGGTGATCCCGCGCGCGAGCTTGTCCTGGGCGTCCCGCACGGCCGTCACGTACATCCGTCTACCCACGCCGCGCAGCTGGTCCAGGCCGATGGGCCGGAGCGGCAAGCGGTGCACGTCCCCTCTGTGCCAATCACGGATAGAGGAGTAGTGACCGTAGTCCCCGATGGCCACAGTGACACTCGAAGCGCAGTGCGGGCAGCCAACCTCGTAGAAGTCATCGGTGAAGTCACCGATGACTTCGCTCCACAGGGGATGACCTTCGAGAGCAAGCAGCACACTGAAGAGCCCCAGGTAGCCGTCCGGGCGACCCACGAGGCGTTCGTCCGCAAGCCTCCGCAGATCCTCGACTGCTGCCGAGCACGACAGGATGATGCCGTCCGCCCCATGGCTCTGGAGCGAGCCGCGCATGATGGTGCCGGCCAGGACGAGTGCCCGACCGCTGTCATCGCTCTGGCCGTGTCGAGCCACCTCGGCCAACCGCGGTATCGCTGCGAAGCCCGCAGAGCAAGCTGTCCCCTGGTGGCAGAGACGCCCCCAGAGCTCACGCCACACTTCCTCGTCTGCTCCCGCGCCCAAACGGTCGAGAAGCTCAGGGATCCTTTCCGCAGAGCCGTAGGCATCGCCAAGCCGCGACCAGTCCGTCATGCCGTGATTCAACCAGGGTGACCGGCCACTTCAGTCGGTGCGTTCGGGAAGGTAGAGCGCGGCAAGCTGGGGCAGACGTCGCCGCATCTGCAGAGGGTCGCTGAAGTCGAAGTCCTCCCCCATATCGGCCGGGGACTCTTGGATGCCACGCGAGGCCCGGTACTGGTCCCACGCCTCGTAGAAGTCGTCCACGTCCCCGCCTGTGCGCCGCTCGAACGCATCGCATGCCGCAGTTCCCGCTTCCTCCGAGAACACCACGCCCTCGCCATACTTCCCCACGCCAGCCCTGACGTCCGGGTGGACAGCGAGACTGTCCGGCGAGCTGATCGCTCTCTCGTACCAAACACGACCGAGTGCGATCAGCCCGGCTCGGAAGTCCATGAAACTGTCATCGGAACATCCACTGCCTATGAGGTACGCCGCAGCCCAGACGTCCCAGCGGCAGACGGCACCATCAAGGGCATCGAACCGCTCCTGAAACGCCAGGATCTGCTCCGCCGACCTTGCTGCCAGCCGTTCCGCCAACGCCTAGGCGAACGGCCGATCGTCACTACGCGCCGACTCGATGAAGCTCCAGAACTCATCCACGTCCATGGCGCGCCATGCTGGCACCAGGGTCCGACAATCACCCATGCCTGGCCAAGACTCAGGTGTTGGCGGCCCCATAGTGCAGGACCTCGCCCTGCGGCAGCAGGTACCCGATGTCCCGCTCCTCCGGCAACCTGCCCTCCATCGCCGATGCGTCGGTGCAGCCCGAGACTTCGAAGCCGATGACGCCCAGGCTGAAGGGCGCGCGCTTGAAGGTCTCGGTCCCGATGGCGGCAAGCCAGTCATCCATGTCGGCGGACCTGAAGAACGGCCGACCGTCCCAGTACGCGATGCCCGCCTTCTCCAGCGCTCCTACGGGCACGTAGAAGTCCAGCCAGTCGCTGCTTTCATCCCCGCCGCGGATCACCAGGCAACCGCACACGGCCAGCTGGCCCGTCGGCAGGCGGACCTGGCCGTGAAGGTGACCGTACTCGGACAGGGAGGCAACCGTGCACGGTACGGGATCCTGCTCCTGAGGCTCACGGTCGCTGTTTCCAAAGCATCCCTGTACGTCTGCTACGGACCACAGAGCGCTCAGGACTGCCTGTATCTGGGCGTCATCGGCTGATCCAACCTCGATGGCCAGCTCGTAGTAGCCGTTGGACCAGTTGGTCTGGTCACGGAAGGAGGCGGGATTCGACATGAGCGAAATCATCAGGCACGGCCCAGTCCTCTGGCAGCCGCATTTCGGGGCTCTGCTGAGCCCATCGAGACGACGCGTCAGTCAACAAGCCCCGGACGCAGAGTCCGGGGCCTGTCGATCACATGGAGTGCTGGAAGTCAGCCCTTCACACAGATGACCTGCTTCAGCTTCGCGACGACCCGCACCAGGTCCTTCTGCTGATCAATGACCTGGCTGATGGGCTTGTACGCGGCCGGGATCTCGTCCACGACGCCGGAGTCCTTACGGCACTCCACCCCCCGCGTCTGCTCCTCCAGATCCTTCGTGGAGAACTGCCGCTTCGCCGCGTTCCGGCTCATCCTTCGACCGGCACCGTGCGAGGCAGAGTTGAACGACTTGGGGTTGCCCAGGCCGCGGACGATGTACGACTCGCTACCCATGGAACCGGGGATGATCCCCCACTCCCCCGAGCCCGCGCTGATGGCTCCCTTGCGGGTGACCAGCAGATCCACCCCCTCGTACCGCTCTTCGCTGACATAGTTGTGGTGGCAGCTGATCACGCCAGGGCGGTACTCGACGGTTCTCATCTGGCCTTCGGCATCTTCCTGCTGGTAGGAGATGACCGGTTCGAAGGTGACCCGGGCCTTCTTGAACTCCTTGCGGACGACGTCCTGGAAGAGCCCCATCATGATCGCGCGGTTGTGCTTCGCGTACTCCTGGGCCCAGAACAGGTCGTTCCGGTACGCCGCCATCTGCGGGGTGTCCGAAATGAAGACCGCCAGGTCACGGTCGCTCAGGCCCTGGTTGTGCGTCAGCTTCTGCGCCACCCCGATGTGGTACTCGGCGAGCTCCTTGCCGATGTTCCGGGACCCGGAGTGCAGCATCAGCCACACCGAACCCGACTCGTCGAGACAGAACTCGATGAAGTGGTTTCCGGATCCAAGCGTTCCCATCTGCTTGGTGGCACGTTCATGACGGAACTTGACCGCATCCGCAATCCCGTCGAACCGTCCCCAGAAGTCGTCCCAGCCCGCGGTCGGGAAGCCGTGCAGCCGGCCGGGGTCCACGACGTCGCCATGCATGCCCCGGCCCACCGGAATGGCCTGCTCGATCTTCGACCGGAGCCTCGACAGGTCGCCCGGAAGGTCATTGGCCGTCAGGGAGGTCTTCACCGCGGACATGCCGCACCCGATGTCCACTCCCACTGCCGCCGGGCAGACCGCACCACTCATCGCGATCACCGAACCGACGGTCGCACCCTTGCCGTAATGCACGTCGGGCATGACGGCCAGCCCCTTGATCCAGGGCAGCGTGGCAACGTTCCGCAGCTGCTGCATCGCACCGTCCTCGACCGAAGCCGGGTCGGCCCACATGCGGATGGGGACCTTCGCCCCCGGTACCTCTACGTACGACATAGCTCCTCGATTCCCCCGGAAAGTCTGAAAGCGCAAAACCGGTGCCAAGGTCGGCAAAAGAGTCGGCCGACCGGCAATCACAGCGGCGCGTGCGATACACATTGTGTCCACCGGCCGCCATCGAGCGGCAACTTCTTTTCGCTCGAAGGGAGCCCGGACCGTGCGACGAATGGCGTACGTACCCGGCGTCGTACTCCTCGCAGTGCTGACCGCCGGCTGCACCGGTGGCACCGGTACCGAAGGCCCCGCCGCCGACAGCAAACCCGGCAGCCCGAGCATCGCCGCCGCTCCGCCGGGCAAATACCGCACGCTTCCCGAGCCCTGTCGCTCCATCACGCGATCCACGCTGAAGGACCTGCTTCCGGGCATCGCCGAACTGCCGGAGGACCAGCAGGAGAAGGCGTACACGGGCACGGCCGCCGTCACCTATGACACCGACCGCCGGGTCGGCTGCCAGTGGAAGTCGGAGGCCGCGGCCTCGTCCCGTTCCGTCGTGCTCGACTTCGAGCGCGTCGTCTCGTACGACACCTCGGTGAGTGACGAGGACCGCGCCCGCGAGGTGTACGGGAAGAAGGAGACCGCGGCCCACCTGCCGTCCGGCACCTTCGCCCCCGACGACGCGGAGAAGGTGACGGACTCCCCGTCGGACTCCCCGTCGGACTCCCCGTCGGACTCCCCCTCCGGCTCGGCACAGGACACCGGCGGCGACGCAGGCGCGGGCTCCGAGGACCTCCGTCCGCGCACCCTCGACAGCCTCGGAGATGCCGCATTTCTGGACGATCTGCTCACTCGGGCAGGATCCAGCGCACAACACCGCACGGTGAGCGTGGTATTCCGCACATCGAACGTCATCGTGACCGTCCGGTACGCCGAGCAGCCCGCCCTCGCGAGCCAGGTCCCGGACAGCAAGGAACTGCAGGAGAAGGCCCAGGCACTGGCCCGGAAGCTGGTCGACAAGTTCAGCGAATAGCCCGCCGCCGGGCGCCCCCGACCCGCACCGCGCCGGCCGGCGGAGCGTCCGGCCGAGGCGGCATCCGGTCGCCGTCCGTCGTACCGTGGCCCTCCGGAACACCTGCCCGAGCACCATGCCACCCGCCCGTCGCGCCACCCGAGTGAAGGAACCATGCACCGATCAGCCCCGCGACTCACCCGCATACTCGCCTGCGCCGCCGTTCCGGTGATGCTCGTCGTCGCCGGCTGCTCGTCGGACTCCGGCAGCAAGGAGAAGTCGGCCTCGCCCTCGGCCTCCGCTCCGAGCGCACAGAAGACGGAGGCGACGGTCGAGCCGGCGAAGTTCGCCGAGCTGCCCGACCCGTGCAACGCGATCTCCGCGAAGACGATCACCTCGCTGGTGCCCAAGGCCAAGAGCAAGGCCGGTACGCCGGCCCGGTCCAGCGACACCTCGGCGCGCGCCGGCTGTTCCTGGAACGGCCTCGACGACAACGGCGTCAATGGCTCGCAGTACCGCTGGCTCGACGTCGGCTTCACCCGCTTCGAATCGGACCAGGCGCTCGGCAGCGGCGCCGAGCGCGCCCAGGAGGACCTCGCGAACCAGGTCGCCAAGACCAAGGCGACCGAGGGCGCCGAGAAGGTCGTCGAAGCCCCCGTCAGCGGTATCGGCGACCAGGCCACCCTGCTCACGTACGACCTCACCAAGACAAAAGAGGACTTCAAGTACGCGACGGTCGTGGCCCGTACGGGGAACGTCGTCGTCACCCTGACCTACAACGGCGCGGGTTACGCGGGCGCGCAGACGCCGTCCGGCGACGACATCCTGAAGGGCGCCGAGAAAGCCGCCAAGGAGACCGTCGCGGCGGTCGCCGATGCCAACAGGAAGACGTCGAGCCCGTCCGCGGGCACGTCGAAGTCTCCGACGGCGACGAAGTCCGCGGCGTCCGCGAAGTCCGGGTCGTCCCCGAAGTCGACAAAGTCGGCGGGCTCCCCCAAGTCGACGAAGTCCGCGTCACACACGTCGTAACACCGGACCACCGCCCGCCGGGCATTCCCGCCAGGCCCACGGCAGGTACCCCAACAACCCTGCGCAGAAGCAGTTCCACGAAGCCCGGCCCTCCCCCGAGAGCCGGGCTTCGCCCCTCCCCGCGCACCGCACCCCACGCGCATGTGCCAGGCTGTGCCCGCCAGAAGTCGAAGTCGGGAACGCAGGGAGGGGATCGCGGGTGGCCGCGATGCAGCTGACACGCACGCACCGGATACTCATCGGGGTCGTCGTCGCCGGCGCGGCACTCATCGCCGCGATCGGCTTCGCGGGCTCGTACGCCGCGGTGCGCGCGCTCGCAGAACAGAAGGGCTTCGGGAACTTCTCCCTGGTCTTCCCGATCGGCATCGACGCGGGCATCTGCGTACTGCTGGCGCTGGACCTGCTGCTGACCTGGATGCGGATCCCGTTCCCGCTGCTGCGCCAGACGGCCTGGCTGCTGACCGCCGCGACGATCGCCTTCAACGGCGCCGCGGCCTGGCCGGATCCGCTGGGCGTCGGCATGCACGCGGTGATCCCGGTGCTGTTCGTGGTCGCCGTCGAGGCCGCCCGGCACGCGGTCGGCCGGATCGCCGACCTCACGGCCGACAAGCACATGGAGGGTGTCCGCCTCACCCGCTGGCTGCTCTCCCCGGTCCCGACGTTCAAGCTGTGGCGCCGGATGAAGCTGTGGGAGCTGCGTTCGTACGAGCAGGTCATCAAGCTCGAACAGGACCGGCTGATCTACCAGGCGCGGCTCCAGGCCCGCTTCGGCCGCAACTGGCGCCGCAAGGCGCCGGTCGAGTCCCTGATGCCGCTGCGGCTGGCGAAGTTCGGTGTCCCGCTGGCCGACACCGGCCCGGCCGGGCTGGCCGCAGCGGGCATCGAACCGGCCCTGCTGCCGCCGGCTCCGGCGGCCGTCGAAACGGTGCCCCCTCAGCCCGAGCTGCCGTACGCCGCACAACAACAGCAGTACGCCGAGCCCCGGCAGCACCCGCAGCAGCCCCAACAGCAGTACGCCCACCCCTCCGACCCGGCCGCCGAGGATTGGCCCCCGGAGGGCCCCGGCGCGCACGAGAGCCCCTGGTTCGCGGCGCCGCAGGTCCCGGAGGGCGCGTACGAGGGCGCGTACGACCCCACGTACGTCGAGGGCCTGGAGCCCACCCCGGTCACGGTCCCGTCGGGCCCGGGCGGCCGCACCCGTCCCCTGGGCAACGTGGGCACGATCGGCGCGGTCCCTCACCCCCGCAGCGAGGAACCCCTGCCGAAGCAGCTGGAGCAGCCGCAGGGCCTGCCCCAGGAGGAGCCGCAGCCCCAGCAGGAAGCGGATCCGGCGGAGTGGGCCGAGGCGGAGATCGAGTTCGGCAACATGGCGTACACGGTGTTCTCCGACCTCACGCACGAGCACCAGGTCCATCCGAGCGCCGAGGTCCTCGACATAACGCTCTCGGACGTCCACGGCGTCAGTCACCCGCGCAGCACGGCCCTGCTCCGGCGCCTGGTCCCGGGCTTCAAGCAGCGCTTCGACAACGAGATGGCCGAGAACCACATCGCGTAACCACCTCCGAGTCCGTCCGCCGCACGAGAACGGACCGGGACCGGCAGGACAAAGGGCCGTCACCCGCATCACCGGGTGACGGCCCTCCGTACGACCGACTCCTACGCGCCCAGCAGCTTCCGCACCCGGTCCGCGCCGACGGCCAGCAGCAGCGTGGGCAGCCGCGGACCGGTGTCACGGCCGACCAGGAGCTCGTACAGCAGCACGAAGAACGACCGCTGCGCGGCCTTCAGCTCGGGCGTCGGCTTGGCGTCCGGCTCCAGCCCCGCGAGGGCCTTCGGCACCCCGTAGACGAGCGTCGTGAGCCCGTCCAGCGACCAGTGCGTGTCCAGCCCGTCCAGGAGCAGCCGCAGCGACCGGCGCCCCTGGTCGTCCAGCGAGCCGAGCAGTTCCTTGTCCGGCTCGTTGCGGACGATGGTGCGGGCGTCGGCGGGGACCTGGTTGGTGATCCAGTTCTCCGCGCGGTCGAGGCGCGGCCGTGCCTCGTCGAGCGAGCCGATCGGGTTCTCCGGGTCCAGCTCGCTCAGGATGCGCAGCGTCTGCTCGTCGTGGCCGGCGGTGATGTCGACGACGGACGCGAGCGTGCGGTACGGCAGCGGGCGCGGCGTGCTCGGCAGCTCACCGGCGGCCGTGCCGATGGCACGCGCGTACGCGGCGGCGTCGGCGGGCAGCACGGAGCCGTCGGCGACCTTGCGCGCCAGCGAGTCCCACTCGTCGTACAGCCGCTGGATCTCCTGGTCGAAGGCGATCTTGAAGGACTGGTTGGGCTTGCGGCGCGCGTACAGCCAGCGCAGCAGCGGTGCCTCCATGATCTTCAGCGCGTCGGCCGGGGTCGGTACGCCACCCTTGCTGGAGGACATCTTCGCCATGCCGGAGATGCCGACGAAGGCGTACATCGGGCCGATCGGCTGCACACCGTCGAAGACCTCGCGGACGATCTGGCCGCCGACGACGAACGACGAACCGGGCGAGGAGTGGTCCACGCCGCTGGGCTCGAAGATCACTCCTTCGTATGCCCAGCGCATCGGCCAGTCGACCTTCCAGACCAGCTTGCCGCGGTTGAACTCGCTCAGCCGGACGGTCTCGGCGAAGCCGCAGGCGGTGCAGGTGTAGTTCATCTCGGTCGTGTCGTCGTCGTACGACGTGACCGTGGTCAGGTCCTTCTCGCAGTTGCCGCAGTAGGGCTTGTACGGGAAGTAGCCGGCCGAGCCGCCGCTGCCGTCGTCCTCGCTCGCCGCGCCGGAACCCGCCTCGGCCTCCAGCTCGGCCTCGTCGACCTTCTTCTGCTGCTGCGGCTTCTTGCCGCCCTTGGCGCCTGCCGCCGGGTCCTTCTTCGTGCGGTACCGGTCGAGGACCGCGTCGATGTCGGCGCGGTGCCTCATCGCGTGCAGGATCTGCGCGCGGTACGTCCCCGCCGTGTACTGCTCCGTCTGGCTGATGCCGTCGTACTCGACACCCAGCTCGTCCAGCGCAGCCGTCATCGCGGCCTTGAAGTGCTCCGCCCAGTTCGGGTACGCGGACCCGGCCGGTGCGGGCACGGACGTCAGCGGCTTGCCGATGTGCTCGGCCCACGACTCGTCCACGCCGGGGACGCCGGCCGGAACCTTCCGGTACCGGTCGTAGTCGTCCCACGAGATCAGGTGGCGGACCTCGTACCCGCGGCGGCGGATCTCGTCCGCGACCAGGTGCGGGGTCATGACCTCGCGGAGGTTGCCGAGGTGGATCGGGCCCGACGGGGAGAGGCCGGACGCGACGACGACCGGTTTGCCAGGCGCACGACGCTCCGACTCGGCGATGACATCGTCCGCGAAGCGGGAGACCCAGTCGGCCTCGGTGCTGCTCTGACTCTGAGCCACGGTCTGCACGTCCTTCTCTCTTGTAGGACTCGTAGGAACACCCTTGTGGGACTCGTAGGGGCACCGCCCATTCTCCCAGGTCCCACCGGCAGCGCGAAAACGGCTTTACTCGCCGTGGAATACTGGGTGTGATCCCTTGTACCCCTACGGAAACGGCAGCCATCCCATGGCCTCGGTCAATTCCCTCGCTTCCACGCTCCAGCAGCAGCTCGCGGACGCCCTGACGGCAGCACTGCCGGATGCCGGCACCGCGGACCCGCTGCTGCGTCGAAGCGACCGGGCCGACTTCCAGGCCAACGGGATCCTGGCCCTCGCCAAGAAGCTGAAGGGCAACCCGCGCGAGCTGGCGTCCCAGGTGACGGCCGCGATCCCGGCAGGCGACCTGATCAAGGAGATCGAGGTCTCCGGCCCCGGCTTCCTGAACATCACGCTCAGCGACAAGGCCATCATCGAGACCCTCGCCGAGCGCGCCGCGGACGACGAGGGCCGGCTCGGTGTGCCGTACGCGCAGAACGCCGGCACGACGGTCGTCGACTACGCGCAGCCGAACGTGGCGAAGGAGATGCACGTCGGGCACCTCCGCTCCGCGGTGATCGGTGACGCGATGGTGCAGATCCTGGAGTTCACGGGCGAGACCGTGGTCCGGCGGCACCACATCGGCGACTGGGGCACCCAGTTCGGCATGCTCATCCAGTACCTGATCGAGCACCCGGGCGAACTGAACCACGAGGGCGACGGCGGCGCGGCGGACGGCGAAGCCGCCATGTCCTCCCTGAACCGGCTCTACAAGGCCTCGCGGGCGCTCTTCGACTCCGACGAGGAGTTCAAGGCCCGCTCCCGGGACCGGGTCGTCGCGCTCCAGGCCGGTGACGAGGAGACGCTGGCCATGTGGCAGCGGTTCGTCGACGAGTCGAAGATCTACTTCTACTCGGTCTTCAACAAGCTCGACATGGAGATCCGCGACCCCGACATCGTCGGCGAGTCCGGCTACAACGACATGCTCGAGGAGACCTGCCGGATCCTGGAGGAGACGGGCGTCGCCGTCCGCTCCGAAGGTGCGCTGTGCGTCTTCTTCGACGACGTGAAGGGCCCGGACGGCAACCCGGTCCCGCTGATCGTCAAGAAGACGAACGGCGGCTACGGCTACGCGGCGACCGACCTCTCCGCGATCCGTGACCGGGTCCAGAACCTCAAGGCGAACACCCTGCTGTACGTGGTGGACGCGCGGCAGTCCCTGCACTTCAAGATGGTCTTCGAGACGGCCCGCCGCGCCGGCTGGCTGAACGAGGACGTCAAGGCCGTGCAGCTCGCCTTCGGCACGGTGCTCGGCAAGGACGGCAAGCCGTTCAAGACCCGTGAGGGCGAGACGGTCCGGCTGCAGGACCTGCTGGACGAGGCGATCGACCGGGCGTCCACCGTCGTGCGCGAAAAGGCGAAGGACCTCACCGACGAGGAGATCACCGAGCGCGCCACGCAGGTCGGTATCGGCGCGGTGAAGTACGCGGACCTGTCGACGTCGGCCGCCCGCGACTACAAGTTCGACCTGGACCAGATGGTGTCGCTGACCGGCGACACGAGCGTGTACATCCAGTACGCGCACGCCCGGTCCCGCTCCATCAAGCGCAAGGCGGGCGAGCTGAAGTCCCAGCCGCACCCGGAGCTGGAGCTGGCCCCGGCCGAGCGCGCGCTGGGCCTGCACCTGGACCTGTTCGGCGAGGTCGTGGCCGAGGTCGCCGCCGCGTACGAGCCGCACAAGCTGGCCTCGTACCTCTACCAGCTGTCGTCGCTCTTCACGACGTTCTACGACCAGTGCCCGGTGCTGAAGCCCGAGGTTCCGGGCGATGTGGCCGAGAACCGCCTCTTCCTCTCGGACCTCACCGCCCGCACCCTGCACCAGGGCATGGAGCTGCTCGGCATCAGGACCCCTGAGCGCCTCTGACCCCCGAGCTCCTCCGAGCCCCGTCCGCACGCGCAGGCACCGGCCCAGTGGCCGTGACCGTTACTCCTTGGTCACCCACTGGGCCGTGTCGTGCCGGTACAGGTACTGCGGCCGCGTCTTGATGCTGCTGGTACGAAACGGCTTCCCGCCGTCGTCGATGCGCAGCGTCCCCTCACGGCCGCCGCTGCTCCACTCCAGCTCCAGGTACCAGCTGACGTCGTGCCCGTCGACGTGTGCATTGAGGTCGAACACCTCCACATCGGTGGAGGACACCCGGAACGGGAAGTCCTTCGGCGGCACCCGCTTGTCCCCCTGCCGCCCCGCAACCGGGGTGAGGGTCGGCCGACTGTCGTCGAGGTCGATATCGAAGGACTGCGGTGTGATACCGCTCCCGCAGCCTTCCCCCATCGAGTACGCCGACCACGCCAGCGGTTCCTTGCGGGACAGCGTCCGCACATGCAACCCCTGGAGCACGACGGCCTGATCGGACTTTCCCTGCACGGTGAGTTCGAGCAGCAGGCTGCCGCCGTCCACCCCGCCGAGCGCCCTGGCCCAGCCACGGGTGTCCTGCGGCGCGGGCGGCGGGGGCACCTCGTTCGGTTTCTGGTCCAGCACGTAGTACTGGCCGCAGGGCGCATCCCAGTTGTAAGAGCTGATGGTGGCGTTCAGGGGTACGCCCCCGCCCGTCTGCGCACCCGGCCCTGCTCCCGCTCCCGCGCTGTGCCCGGTGGACGCGGAGGCGGAGGCGGCACCTGACCCCAGGGACGGGGCGGTCGCTGCACCGGACTTGCCGGGCTTGGCAGGCTTGTCCGACGGATCCGGCGTGCCGGGCGACGCGGGCGCGCTCTCGTCGTCGGGCAGTGCGGGTACGCCGTCCACGGCGGGAGCATCGCTGAGGCCGCCGCGGTCCGTGCCCGAGAGATTGCTGACGATGATCGTGGTGGGCACGGTGAGCGCGACGACGGCGACGGCCGCGAGCAGGACGCGCGCCCGCGGGAAGGACCAGAACCGCCGAGGCCGGCTCGCCCCGGCCGTCACGACCTCGGGCGCGAGCGCGTCGCCATCCTTGTCCTCGCCTCCGTCCCGGTCCTCGGGCGAAGCCACAGCCTCAGCCACAGCTCCCGGCTCGGGAACGGACTCGGAATCAGAAACGGGAGCAGGAGCCGGAACCGGAACGGAATCGGGAACGGCAACAGGGCGCCGTCTCGCCGCATCGGCCACGATCCACCGCCGGTGCAGCTCCACCAGCTCGTCGGGGCTCGCCCCGCACAGCCGCCCCAGCCGCTCCACCGGCGCGTACTCATTGGGCACGGCGTCACCGTTGCAGTACCGGTGGAGCGTCGACGTGCTGACGTGCAGTCTTCCGGCGAGAACCCCGTAGCTGTGCCCCGAACGGTTCTTCAGTTCCTTCAGCAGAGCCGCGAATTCCTCGGCCTCCGGCGTCGCCACTGCGGCGTTCCCCCTCCTGGTTCGTCCCGGAACACCGTTCCAGGGACGCGGAATCTGCCCAGGTCACAGTACGCGCAAGCATTCCAGCTTCCCCAATGGGCCATTCGGCGTTGCGGCCGGAATCCGCCGTCCCGCAGTCTGTGACCACACCGCAGAGACCACCGGGACGACGCAGTGCGAACCCATTTCCGCATCGAGCTGATCGATGCCGCGGCAATCGGCGTAGTGATCGTGTCGACCACGATCGTCATGGTCCTGATCTGCCATCACTGACTGAACGACCTCACCAACACATACGGGGAGTACCACCACCATGCGCAACAACCGCGTCCGCACCACCGCCCTCGCCGCGACCGCCCTCCTGGCCGCCCTTTCGCTCACCGCCTGCAGCGACAACGGCAGCGGTGACAACGGCAAGGCGGGAGCGGCGGCTCCGGCAGGGAGCACCGCCGACCAGCAGTCCCCGGCGGCCACCGCGCCGGACTCGGGCAAGGACGCCAAGGACACCGACAGCACGTCCAACGCCCCTGCAGAGAACACGGCGGCCCACTCCAAGGGCTCCACCTCCGGCGCGGGCGGCCAGAAGAGCAACACCGGCGCCACCGGCAACAAGGGCACCGGCAACAGCTCCCCCGTCACCTGCACCGGCGAGAACACCAAGGTCACCGTCAGCAAGGTGAGCCGCCCCATCAACCACCTGCTGCTCACCGCGACCAACACGGGCAACCGCCCCTGCTACGCGTACCACGCGCCGGCGCTCCGCTTCGACGACGCCCAGGCCGCCTTCCCGGTCCTCCGCGACAGCATCCCGCAGGCCGTGGTCACCCTTGAGCCGGGTCAGTCCGCCTACGCCTCCATCGGGCTGTTTGGTGAGTCCGACGGCAAGGACCTGAACAAGAGCACGCACCTGACGGTGTACTTCACCTCGAAGAGCAACTCGGGCTCCACGGGCTCCCCGGCAGAACTGACGCTCCCGGCCGACACGTACTGGGGCAGCAACGGCTTCGTCACCTACTGGCAGAGCGACATGGCCGACGCCCTCACCTACTGATTCCTCTCGCGCAGCAAGCGCCAACCCGCCTTCCCCCAAGGGCAGTAGATCGTAGGATCCCGGATCGAGGCCTGAAGGGGGAGGCGTGCGTACGAACAGAGGTGTCGGACCGACGCCAACGGCGATCCGGGCAGCAGCGGCCACCGCGGCTGCCGCGTCGCTGGCGCTGCCCCCGGATCAGTCCCGGTAGTCCGGCGCCACCCGGTCCAACAGGCGCAGCATCGCCGCCCAGGCCAGGTCGCACGCCCCGTCGTCCTGGAAGTCCGCGTCCGCCTCGCCCGCGAGCTGACGAGCGGTGTACTCGCAGGTCTCGGGGGAGGGGACGATCAGCGGTCCGCCGCCCGCCTGGGCGGTGACCTGGATCTCGCACGCCTTCTCCAGGTAGTACATGCGCAGGAATGCCTGGGTGGCGCTCTCTCCCACCGTCAGCAGACCGTGGTTGCGCAGGACCAGCGCCGGGTGGCTGCCGATGTCGTCGACCAGGCGCCTCTGCTCGTCGAGGTTGAGGGCGACGCCCTCGTAGTCGTGGTAGCCGACGCGGTTGTAGAACTCCATCGACATCTGGTTGAGCGGCAGCAGCCCGTCGCGCTGCGCGGCCACGGCGCAGCCGGCCTTGGTGTGGGTGTGCAGCACGCAGTGGGCGTCCTCGCGAGCGGCGTGGATCGCGCTGTGGATGACGAAGCCCGCGGGGTTTACCGGATACGGGGTGGGCTCGACCGGGTTGCCCGCCAGATCGATCTTGACCAGGTTGGAGGCGGTGATCTCCTCGAAGAGGAGACCGTAGGGGTTGATGAGGAAGTGGTGATCGGGCCCCGGAAGCCGCAGCGAGATGTGCGTGAAGATCAGGTCGGTCATCCGGAAGTGCGCCACGAGCCGGTATACGGCGGCGAGTTCGCGCCGCAGCCGCGTCTCCTCGTCGACGGATGCGTCGACGGATGCGTCGACGGTCTGCACGTCGGTCATGAGGGGGCTCCTTCGAGGGTCGGGTCGACCACGGGGGTGAGGGGTCGCCCGGTGCGGTGCCAGGCAATGACGTTCTCGGCGGGTGCGCACACGTACGCCCGCTGCGACGCGTCGGACAGATAGGCGCTGTGCGGGGACAGCTGGATGCGCGGGTGGCTGCGCAGCGGGTCGTCGAGCGGCGGGGGTTCGACCGGGAACACGTCCAGCGCCGCCGCCCCGAGCCGTCCGCTGTCCAGGGCGGCCAGCAGGGCCGCTGTGTCGACGAGTTCGCCGCGGGCGACGTTAACGAGAAAGGCCCCGGGCCGCATCCGGGCGAGCAGCGCCGCGTCGACCATGCCGCGGGTCTGCGGAGTCAGCGGTGTGTGCAGGGAGAGCACGTCGGAGGCGGCGACCAGTTCGTCCAGGCCGAGCCGTTCGACGCCGTCGGGCCACCCGGCTGCGTCGGCGTGCGGGTCGTACGCGGCGACCCGGCCGAAGACGGGGGCCGCGATCCGGGCCAGGACCCGCGCGATGCGTCCGAATCCCAGCAGTCCGAGCGTCAGCTCCCCCGCCCTGCGCGGCAGCGCGGCAAATTCGGTGTTCCAGCCGCCGCCGCGCACGGTGGCGTCGGCCTGGGGCAGCGCGCGCACCAGGCTGAGCGCGCTGGCGAGCGCGTGCACGGCGACGTCCTCGGTCGCGGCGTGCGGAAGGTTGCTCACCCACAGCCCGCGTCGCCGTGCCTGCGCCGTGTCGATCATGTCGTACCCGGCGGACATGGTGGCCAGCATCCCGACACCGGGGAGGCGGTCGAGCAGCGCGGCGTCCACGGGCGCGTAGCCGACGATCAGCGCGACGGCGTCACGCGCGGCGGCGGCGATCGCGTCCGGGTCGCGGCTGCCGACGACGCGCGTGTCGAATCCCGCGTCGGTCAGCAGTCGTGCGCCCGGACCGACATCGAGTTCCTCGGGGTCCGTGAACACCACCAGGGGCCGACTCATCCCATCCTCCTCAAGTTCCTCAGAGCGTCACGCAAAGATGATTCGTTCGCCACGCTCGCGCAGAACCTACGTTTCATCCGACAGAATTGTCCAGCGGTGGTGATGCGATCGTCAGCGATGCACGTCGGCCGGGTCCGGCCCTCGCACCCCGGTGGTCGAGAATGGACCCCGCCCCGGGCGCACCCGCCCCGGGCTCTCGAGCCGAGGGGAATCGCTCAGGTGGATCTGGACCACACCGATCTGGCCGTCGTCCGCGAACTGCAGACGGACGGCCGCCTGACGTACGAGACGCTGGCGCAGCGCGTCGGCCTCTCCCGGCCCGCCACCCGCGCCCGGGTGCAGCGGCTGCTCGCGGGTGGTGGTGTGCGGGTGGTGGCCGTCGTACATCCCGCCGTACGGGAGCTGACCGCGTCGGCCCACCTGTCGATCGGCGTGAGCGGCCCGGCCGAGCCGGTGGCCCGCGCGATCGCCGCCATGCCGCAGGCACCGTTCGTCACGCTCACCGCGGGCAGCCGCGCCATCATGGCGGAGCTGCGCACCAAGGGACTGGCCGAGCTGGACCGGGCCGTGGAGTCCATCCGCTCCCTGAAGGGTGTGGACGTGGTGGATCCACTGATCTCCCTGGAACATCTCAAGGATCCGTATCTGCTGGCAGGCCGGCCCGAGGTGCCGGAACTGGACGAGACGGACCGGCTGATCCTGGACGAGCTGGAGCGCGACGGGCGGCTGCCCTTCGCGGAACTCGCCGAGCGCGTGGGCCTCTCACCCGGCGCCGCCCGCGCCCGCACGCTGCGCCTCCTCGACGGCGGCGTCGCCAAAGTGCTCGCACTGGTGCGCCCGGAGCTGCTGGGGCTGGGCTTCCTGTGCGGGTTCGCCGTACGGCTGGACGGCGAGCGGGACCCGGTCGCCCGACACCTGGCGGCCTGGGACCGGGTCTCGTTCCTCTCCGCCTGCGTGGGGCGCGCGGAGCTCGTCGGAACGATCAGCGCGGAGTCGCTCGCGGCGGTGCGCGACACGCTGGAGGACATGCGGGCCTGTACGGGCGTACGGGCGGTGGAGAGCTGGATCCATCTGGAACTGATCAAGGAGCGCTACGACCTCACCACCCACCCGTCCTGACGAGAAGCCCCTCCCCCTACGGCCGCGCCGGACGATACGGAAGCCACATCCGCCATCACATTCCGAAAAGTTTGTGCGTGAAGGGTCTAGGCAAGGCATCGTTCGCTGCATATCGTCCATGCGAACGAATCAGCCGTTGCGGAATCCCCGCACGTACGGCTCCTCCTGGACGTCCCCCGGTCGAAAGCAGGCCCCCTCATGCACCACCCCCTCGACGACGCCGACCGCACGCTCCTGGTGACCGGCGCGGCCGTCGCCGCGCCCGGCACCTCCGTACGCGCCGAGGCGCTGGCCGTCCGCGGCGGCCGGGTCGTCCACGTCGGCACCGCCGAAGACGCCCGCACCGCGCTCGGCGGCCGCGCCGACGACGTCCTCGACCTCGACGGTGGTCTCGTCCACCCCGGATTCGTCGACGCCCACTGCCACCCGGTGATGTACGGGCAGGCACTCGCCTGGGTCGACTGCCGCCCCGAACGCGTACCCGACATCGAGACGCTCGTCGCCGTTCTCACCGACGCGGCCCGCGAACTGCCCGCCGGGGTCCCGGTGCGCGGCTTCGGCTACGAGCACCGCCGGCTCGCCGAACGCCGCCACCCCACCTGCCACGACCTGGACCGCGTCGCCACCGACCGCGAGGTCTACGTGATGAACGCCTCCGGCCACGGCGGCGTCGTCAACTCCCACACCCTGCGCACCTGCGGTGTCACCGCGGGCACCCCCGACCCCGAGGGCGGCAGCATCGGCCGCTTCACCTCCGGCGAGCCCGACGGCCAACTCTGGGACGCCGCCTGCGACCTGCTCACCGGCCCCGGCGGCGTGAAGATCGGCAACCACGGCCCGAACTTTCACCTCTCCGAGCCCGACGCCATCATGGCCGACCACCTCCAGCGCGCCCAGGATGTCTTCCTCGCCGCCGGAGTCACCACCGTCGGCGACGCCCAGGCGTCCCGCCGCGAGATGGAGACGTACCTGCGCGCCCGCGCCGACGGCTCCCTGCGCATGCGCGTCTCCGCCTACCTCACCTCCGCCCTGCTCGACACCGCGCTCGACCTGGGCGTGGTGAACGGCTTCGGCGACGACCTGTTCCGCGTCCAGGGCGTCAAGTTCTACGCCGACGGGACACTCGGCGGCTGGACCGCGTACTTCCCCGAGGGCTACGCCGCCGACTGCTGCCACCACGGGCAGCTGTACCACTCGGCGGAGGAGTACGCCGAGATCGTCGCCCGCGCCCACCGCGCCGGACTCCAGACCGCCACGCACGCCCAGTCCCCGTACGCCATCGGCATGGTCCTCGACGCCATCGAGAAGGCACAGGCCGGCCGGGAGCGCCCCAACATGCGCCACCGGATCGAGCACTCCGGCCTGCCCACCGACGAACAGATCGCCCGCATGGGCCGGTTGGGCGTCATCCCGGTCATGCAACCCCAGCACCACCTGCGCACCGGCGACGGCACCCTGACCGCCGTCGGCGACCTCGGCCACCGCTACAACCCGGCCCGCACCTGCCTCGCCGCCGGCGTCCCCGTCGTCTTCAGCTCGGACGCCCCCGTCGCCCCGCCCGCCCCGCTGGAGGCCGTCTCCGCCGCCGCGACCCGGCGAACCGTCCTCGGCACCGTCCTCGGCGACGCCTCGCTGCGGATGCCCGTGGCGGACGGGCTGCACGCGCACACCGCCTCGGCCGCCCACGCCCTGCACCGCGAGCATGCCGTCGGCGCCCTGGCCCCCGGCATGCTCGCCGACTTCGTCGTCCTGGCCGGCGACCCGCTCACCACCGACCCGGCCGAACTCGCCTCCATCGGCGTACGCGAGACCTGGATCGGCGGCACCCGCGCCTGGTCCGCCCCCAGCCGCTGACCCACCCCCACCCCCTCCCGCTCCCCTCTCTCCGCTCGCCCCACCCCTTCCCCGCCGCCCCTCCCGCCCCCGGAGGCCCCATGTCCCCGCAGCCCAGCACCGGAAAGAGCCCGTACAGAGCCGCCGTCGCGGCACTGGCCGGAACCTCCATCGAGTGGTACGACTTCTACGCGTTCGCCACCGCAGCGGCGATCGTCTTCAACGACGTGTTCTTCCCGCCGGACATGTCGCCCTACCTCAGGACCCTGTCCGCCTTCGCGACCTTCGCCATCGGCTTCCTGCTCCGCCCGCTCGGCGGCATCGTCTTCGGACACATCGGTGACCGCGTCGGACGCAAGAAGACCCTGGTCATCACGCTGGTGATGATGGGCGTCGCGTCCTTCGCCATCGGTCTGCTGCCCACGTACGCCCAGGTCGGCGCGCTCGCCCCGATCCTGCTGATCGTGCTGCGCCTGGTCCAGGGCATCGCGATCGGCGGGGAGTGGGGCGGCGCGGTACTGATCGCCGTGGAGAACGCCCCGCGCGGCAAGGCCGCCTTCTTCGGATCGTTCGCCCAACTCGGATCGTCCGTCGGCGCATTGCTCTCCACGGGCGCCTTCAGCCTGATGAACCTCTTCGGCGACGACGCGTTCATGAGCTGGGGCTGGCGCGTGCCCTTCCTGGCCTCCGCCGTGCTGGTGATCGTGGGCCTGATCGTCCGGGTCAAGCTGGAGGAGTCCCCGGTCATGGAGGAGGTGCGCAAGGAACAGGAGGCAAAGGAGGACGGGGCGGCCAAGCTCCCCGTCGTGGAGGTCTTCCAGAAGGCCTGGCGGACGGTCCTCATCGGCGTCTTCGCGCTGGCCACCGCGACCGGCGGCTACTACGTCGTCACCAGCTTCCTGCTCTCGTACGGCACCGGGGACCTCCACCTGTCGGAGTCCATGCTGCTGAACGGCCTCACCCTGGCCGCTTTCCTGGAACTCCTCGTCACGCCCTGGCTGTCCTGGCTCGCCGACCGGGTCGGACCGCACAAGGTCGTCATCGCCGGCCTCGCGGGCGTCATCGTCCTCTCCGTACCGCAGTTCATGGTGCTGGGCACCGGCAGCGTCTTCCTCATCTGGCTGATGATGCTGGCCATGCGCCTGGTGATGTCCGCGCTGTACGGGCCCATCGCCTCGATCCTCGTCGAGGGCTTCGCCCCGCACGTCCGCTACACCGGCATCTCCCTCTCCTACCAGATCTGCAACATGATCTTCGGCGGCCTCGCACCGCTGGCCGCGGTCTCCCTCGCGGCGGCCGCGGGCGGCCACTACTGGCCGCCCGCCGTCATGCTGATGGTGATCTCCGCGATCGGCATCGTCTGCACGGCACGCCTGCGCCAGCTCGGCACACCGTCGGCCGGCGAGCGGACGCCGGACCCGGCCCGGCAGGCGGTACAGGCCGCCTCGTAGGGGCCTGCGGCACGCCATGTCCTCAATCGCCGGACGGGCTTGAATTTCAAGCGCGTCCGGCGATTGAGGACACAACGGCAACCGGACGGACCCGGTCGAGCCCATGCGGCCACAGCACTAGCATCGGCCCCATGGCGATGTTCGTGCACCTGACACCCACAGCGAACGCGACCCGCATCCGCCGCTCCGGGATACGGGCCATCAGCCGAGGCCGTGACGGATCACGGGGCCTGTTCTGCTTCCCCGTTCTCACGTCGTACACCCTCACCCACCAGTGGCTGCGCGAACTCGCCCGGCACGGCGGCCCCCGCGGCCTCGTCGCCGTACACATACGCCTGCCGGACGACGAACCCGTCACGGTCGGCCGCTACAACGACCGCCCCGGGCAGGGCCCCACGGCAACCACAGCGAGCGAAGCCGTACACCGCATCGCCGCCCTGGACGACCCACGCGGCTGGGAGGTGTTCGTCCCCCGAGCGGTCACCAAGCGCGAAGTGCACCGGCTCCGCGCCGT
This sequence comes from Streptomyces sp. NBC_00873, assembly GCF_045207415.1. Classification (NCBI taxonomy): domain Bacteria; kingdom Bacillati; phylum Actinomycetota; class Actinomycetes; order Kitasatosporales; family Streptomycetaceae; genus Streptomyces; species Streptomyces sp. NBC_00873. The sequence goes on along the minus strand of NZ_CP108803.1, from coordinate 5,198,137 downwards.
CAAGCAGGTCACGGGCTGGCGCTACTTCCCCGACTCCAACGGCACGACACCCTGCACCTGCTTCGGTTGCCGAGTGCGTGGCGAGTACGGCTCACAACGCCTGCGCGAACGCCGACCGCACCCCCTGGACGGCCCCGCCCCCGCCACGCCGATCCTCCTGCGGCAGATTGTCGCAGCGGGCACCCCCGGTGACCCCACAAAGCTCTGCGAGACGCTGCACTGGTTCGGTCTGCGCCGACGAGGCCCGGTCGATCAACTGACACACCTCGCCGACCACCCGGACCCGCGGGTCCGCGTGGCGCTGGTCGAGGCCGTCGCCGGTTGGTCGACACCAGGCGTCAAGGAACTCCTCCAGCGCCTGTCGCAGGACCCGGACGCCGACGTCCGAGAGGCCGTCGAGTTCACCGAGCCGGAGTAGCGGCCCTAACCGAACTCGCACCACACAACCTTTCCGGGCTCCCGCTCCCCCACTCCCCACAGGTCCGCAAGCGCCTCCACGATCAGCAGCCCCCGCCCCGACTCCCCGTCCGGCTCCCGCACCCCCGGCTCACCGTCCCCGCTGTCGTGGACCTCGACTCGCAACCGCCCCTGCTCCCCGAGCCACAGCCGCACTCGGTACCCGCGCCCCGGCGGCACGCCGTGCAGCACGGCGTTGGTGGCCAGCTCGCTCACACAGAGCAGTACGTCATCGGTCCGCGCCTCGCCGAACCCCCAGTCGGCCAACGCAGCGCGTACGAACTCCCTGGCCGCACGGACCGACCGACGCTCACGCCGGTAGAACCGCTCGCGCAGCAACGGGAGTTCCATCGTCTCATTCATGAAGCGAGCGTCACACTCGGTGACTATGCTGATGCAGTACGTGAACCCGTACAGATTCTTTGTACGGGTCGTGCGCGCGTGAAGTACGGACGAGGGTGGGAGTCGAACCGCATGCACCCCAGGAAGCGACAGCGCAGGAACGCGTCGGCCATGAAACTCGTAGGCAAACTGGTCGGCGTGTTCCGCACAGCGGCCGACCTGACCCAGGCTCAACTGGCGGACCGGGTACGCCTCCAGGTGGAGACGATCGCCTCCATCGAACAGGGCAGACGCGCCCTGCTTCCCGATCTGGCACGGCAGTTGGACGAGCTGCTGGAGACGAAGGGGGCGCTGGAGACCGCGGTGGAGAACATGCCGGAGGTCGACCTGATCCCGGCGTGGGTCGAGCAGTACCTGGATCTGGAACGGGAGGCCCTCGCGCTGTCTTGGTACGACAACCAGGTCGTACCCGGGCTTCTCCAAACGGAGGCGTACGCCCAAGCAGTATTCCGTAACCGAGTCCCAGTCTTCAGCAAGGACAAGATCGCGATCCAGACCACTGCCCGTCTGGAGCGCCAGGAAGTTCTGCAGCGCCCGCAGCCCCCGACGATCAGCTTCGTCATCTGGGAACCGGTCCTGATGCTTCAACTCCTCGATGACGAAGGGCATGCAGAGCAACTGCGCCACCTGCGATCGTGCGCCGCACTCCCTGGCATCTGCCTACAGGTTCTCCCACTGGACCGCCGAACCCATGCCGGACTCAACGGCCCCTTCACCGTGCTGGAAACACCGGACTATCAACATGTCGCCTACTCCGAGACCCAACGAGGCAGCCTGCTTGTCTCCGACCCCGATGAGGTCAGCATCCTCGCCCAGAAATATGCGATGCTGCGAGCTCAGGCCTTCAGCCCCGAAGACACCGTGGGCCTGTTGGACCGGCTGCTGGGAGAGCAATGAGCACTGCACTTAAGTGGTTCAAGTCCAGCTACAGCGGCGACGAGGGCGGGCAATGCCTCGAAGTCGCCTACGACTGGCGCAAGTCGAGCTACAGCGGCAGCGACGGTGGGCAGTGCGTCGAGGTCGCCACCCACCCCACCGCCGTCCACGTCCGCGACTCCAAGAACCCCGACGGCCCCATCTTCACCATCGCCCCCGCCGCCTGGTCGGCCTTCACCGGCTTCGCCGCCGGCCGGCGACTCGTCTGAGCCCACGGGAGGGATACCACCGCCATGGCTTTCATCTACCACACCACGCTGACGCCCACCAAGCTGGAACTCCTCGCCGACTGGCTGCCCGCGCAGCCCTGGTACCGCGGCAAGGGACAACCCGAGCTGGTGAAGGCCGGCGGATTCCGACTGGACGACCCGAAGGGCGAGGTGGGGATCGAGTTCATGGCGGTCACCGACACGTCGGGGGACCAGCCGGTCACGTACCAGGTGCCGTTCAGCTATCGCGGCGCACCGATCGCGGGCGCCGACGCAGCGCTCATCGGCACCACCGAGCACGGGGTGCTGGGGCAGCGGTGGGTGTACGACGGAACGCGTGACCCGGTCCTCGTCGCCCAGCTGTTCGCGCTGATCGTCGGCGAGGCAGAGCCGCAGATGCAGAGTACGAGCGACACCCCCGACCCTTCCGTCAGCGGTTGGTTCGCGGAGTCCGGCGTCACGACGGCGATCGCCTCCACGACTGTGAGCGACGACCCGGACGGTACGGACCTCCTCGTGGAGACAGCATCCGACGGACGCCGCCTGACCATCCACATCAACCGCGTTCTCCAGCCCGGTCAGGACACCGAGGGGCAGATACTCGGCCACGTCACCGCGGACGCGCCGATGCCCGACGGCACCACGGCGCGCACCGCGTTCGCCGTCGTTCACGCACACCCGTAGTCCAAGGCCCGCGCCACCGGCCGCGCCCCACCGCTGTCAGTGGCCGCGTCTAGAGTCGCGGTCATGGCGACGCTCCCGAACCCGCTCCCGTCCCTGGCCACCTCCGGGCTCCAACTCCCGCCCGGCACACTGGTCGACGCGACGATCGACGGGCCGTGGCACGAGCCGCTGCTCTGGTACGCCGACGAGCCCGCGTCCCCCGGGACATGGGCCCGGCTGCGTGCGGCGGGGCGGACGGTCGGGCTGCTTCCCGTACTGATCGACGGCGGGAGACGCGACCAGTGGCCCGAGACCTGGGATCTCATCCCGGACGGTGCGTCGTACCCCGGTGATCACGACGCCGAGGAGGTGCTCGGCGAGTACTGGGCGGACTGCGCACCCGACGAGCTCGACGCCGCCGCCAACGAGTGGCCGGGGCTGGCGCCCTCCCCGGCCGCCGACGGGCCCGGCGACCCGGACGACCTGGCGGCCGAGATCGCGGACGAGTGCACCGGCCCGGACAGCTGGTTCCCCGGTACGCGGGCGGCGCTCGTCCCGGCCCGGCGCAGTGCGGACATCCCGGCGGCGATCGGCTGGTCGGGCCCGGTCAACTACGAGGACGACGTGGCCCGGCTCTGCGCAGTCCTCCGCTCCTGGGAGGACCGCTTCGGCATACGGGTCGTAGTGATCGGCTTCGACACCCTGACCGTGTCCGTGGGACGACCGCCCACCACCCTGGCGGAGGCGCGGGCGCTCGCCGCCGAGCACTTCGCGTTCTGCCCGGACAACATAAATCAGAACCCGCCGTACGACCTGGACGTCTACGCCGAGAAGATGCTGCTGAACCAGGAGACCTGGTCCTTCTGGTGGGACTAGCTTGAGATTTAAACCTCGCTGCTCGAACGCGACCGCAGGTCGGCTTCGCGGACTCGGCATGCGCACCGTCTATCCCGGTTCACCCTGATTCCCGACCGCGCAGCAGGGCCTGCTTGTGCGGCAGGAAGGACTGGTCGGAGGTGTTCGAATCCGGAGGTTAAATCTCAAGCTAGCCGGCTGGGCAGCTGTCCGGCGGATCACTGAGGTCTTCTCGGCAACGTGACGGGGTGTGGGTGCCCGCTCGTGGCCTAGTTCTGCGGTGCCAGGGTGCGTAGGACGTCGAACTCGTTGCCCTCGGGGTCTGCCATGACCACCCAGTTTCGGTCTGAGCCCTGGCCCACATCCGTCTTGGTGGCGCCGAGGCCGAGCAATCGGGTCACCTCGTCCTCGGTGCTGCCGTCGATCGGGCTGACATCGAGGTGAAGCCGGTTCTTCACGGTCTTGCCCTCGGGCACCTGGATGAACAGCAGGGTGGGCGACATCTGGCGGGCCCGAACATCCTCAACCGTCGGCACCCAGGAGCCGATCTCGACCTTGCCCTCGCTCCGGTCGATCACCTTGAAGTCCAGGACCTCGCACCAGAAGGCCGCGAGCCTCTCCGGATCGTGGCAGTCAACAGCCAACTCGGTGAACCTACTTGTCATGACTCTCCCAGATAGTGCGGACGGGACTCAGAGTCTCGGCCTGTGCCGCCCGTCCGACAGATCCGGGATCTTCCTGACTAGGGACGTGATTTTTTCCTGGCACCTTGTCCGCGCTTGTCCACTGCGCCTCCGGGAAGGACCGCACCGGTGTAACCGTCGCCATCCTTCAGACTCTTCTGAACGCCTCCGAAGCGGAGATCACGGAGGACTTCCTCCGTTCGAACACCGTCCTGGGCCTCACTGAGGCTTCGTCTGCGGCACGAACCGGACACGGCACCCGCCCCGTCACCGCGACTCACCTGCTCCACGCCGTGATCTGGATCCGCAGCCACTACGGGTCCGTGCCCGGCTACCTCCTGGCGCACGGCGCCGAGGATGCCGAGTTGCAGGCGTTGCACACCGCCTTGACCTGACGTGATCCGGCGAGACAGCCACTGGTCGGGGGCTCAATGGCGGAGCCGCAAGCGGAATGCCGCCGTAGTGACGGTATCGTGAAGGCGGAGCCCCGCCCGTCCCGCAGTAGCCGCTGCCGATGCGATGCGTGCCGTCGGGACACGCGGCGCAAGGCTGACCACCGTACGATGCGTCACGCCCCGCAGCCCGGCAGATGAGTACGACAACTCATGTGCCGTAATTCGAGAGCCCGATTGAATCGCACGCATGCCCGACAACGTCATGGACAGCCGCCCCCGGCGCACCTGGATCGCGTCACTGATCTCCACGATCGTGACGCTCCCACTCGCGTTTTTCGCCCTGGTCTTCGGCGGGCTCTCGCCGATGGCCTGCGACTCCTGCTCGGAACCCAATTCCAACCGGTTCGACGCAAGCTTCGGTTCCGCCTGGACGGTGCTCTGCTGCGGCCTGGTGCTGGCGCTGGGTGTGCTGGTCGCGAGCTGGATGTTCAGCAGGCGCAGGCCACCGGCCGGTCTCGCCCTCGCCGTACTCGCACCCGGCACGGTGTTCGTCGCATGGGTAACGTTCATGGCGCTGGTTGACTGGCCTTGAGCCTACAGAGGCGTGCCGCTGCCGCTCGGACAGCGGCGGCGTCAGGGGACCTTGAGTAGGTCGCGGAGTTCGCCCACGTAGGCACGGACATCACGTTCGATGGCGGGCTCGGTGACGGCATCCGGGGTGACGGCTGAGCCGTGGGCGGCCTGGCGGCAGGGGCGGCAGAGCCCGTCGGGAAGCGCGTCGGGGCGGCCGGGGGTGCCGCACTGGGTGCACTCGACCATGACGCGGTGGGCGGGGACGACGGGGGCTTCCGGGGAGGCGGGCAAGGCGGGTGGGATCTTGTCGTTGAGCCGGCGGCGCAGGAAACCGACGGGCGAGTCGACCTGGGCGGGAAGTCCTGCAGTGAGGGCCTGGGTGAGGTAGTCCGTGCTCACGCCGCGTGCAAGCCATTCGGTGGCGCGCCCCTCCAGTGCCTCGCAGTCGGCGGCGGAGAGGGCCACCCTGTGGTCCAGGCGCCCGAGTTGCGCCAAGGCCAGGTACGCGGGCGAGGGACGTCCCGAGTCCGGCTGTGGGAGTGCGGCAGGTTCGACGGGCGCGGGACCCGCTTCGGGCTGGGGCGCTGCGACCGGCACGGGGGCCGGAAGCGACTCGTCGGCAGCGGCCCCAGGTGCCGGAACCGGGGACTCCGTGGGGGCCCAGCGCGACGGGAATGTGGTCGTCAGCGGTTCACCCTCACCCTCAGCCCCGGCCCCGGCCCGGTTGTCCTCGGCGGCGAGGTAGTCGGCCCACCATTCGTTGTCGCGCGCGGTGCGGGACCAGAACGTGCGGAAGACCCACCGAACCTGGTCGCCCTCGCCCACCAGGCGACGCACACGACGCAGGTGACCGGCCACCGACAGGGCGGTCAGGGCACTGCTGACGGCTTGCTGCCCGTAGAGCGGCAACTGCTTGGCCAGGGCCTTCACATTCATCGCCGCGCCGTCAGGCAGGTGGTCGACGAACCCGGCGACATACCGCTCCCGCTCGGGCAACAGCGCGAAGTCGTCGGCGCGACGAAGATGTTGGTCCGGCGCGGACCGCTTGCCGTAACCGGGCTTGGCCATCGGGTACGAAGCCGAGGATGCGGGCGCGCACAGGGCAGGGCTAAAGTTCTGGGTAGCCACGAGATCGCTCTTTCCGATCTTGGGGTGAGACCCCGGCCCGGTGCTACAACACCGCGTCGGGGTCGTTTCGTTGTGCGCACCGTAAGCAGCCAGGACGCCGCGCCGCAAGCTGTCACGATTAGTCATACTTGCTGGCCGTGACGGGTCAGGGAAGCCGGGAGGTTGCCCCAACCACCCATTTCTACCTACCGGTTGAAGAAGGCGCTCGAATCCCGGGGACCGAATCCCGGGGACCGAATCCCGACGCCCGGGCCCCGAAGCTCAACGCTCAGCCGCCGCCCCAACTCGTCCCCCGCACGAGTGAATCAACGGGCCCGAAGCTCGACCCCCGAGCCCCGGGACCCGAGGTCCGGGCCCGACGTGCCCGAGCGGAACGTCGGCATGCCGCCGGCCCCGAGCCCAAACCATCCCCACCGGACCACCCCACCCCCCATCACCTCGTCGAGGAGTTCCGCGCCCCCAGGATCTCCGCTACTGGATCCTGAAACTGTCGACGATCATGTAGTCGCCCGTCTTCATCACGCCCTTGAGGGTGTGCGCACCGGGAGCGAGCCCGGCCGCGCTGAAGACGGTCTTCTGGTGCACGCGAGTGGCGTTGTAGTTGTCGATCGTGCCGACGGACCGGCCGTCGAGGAAGAGCTCGACCTCGCCCTCGTCGGTGTTGACCTGGGTGATGAGGTCGATCGCGGTGCCGTTGAAGGCGAGCTCGAAGGAGTCGCCCGGGGCCTGCGTGGCATGCACGTCGTCGGCCCATCCACCGGCCCCGCCCCGGGACCTGTTCTTCCAGTCCCATCCGGTGCCCGTGTACACAACCCCTGAGGTGTTGTTGATCTGCTCGCCGCCGACGGGCTTGCGCAGGGTCACGTCGACCGATGCCTGGTTGCGCCAGACCTTCAGTGGAACGTCGGTGTCGGGAGCCGCCTGGTTGTACACGAGCCAGAAGCTGTTGCGGTCGGTGACCGGCCGGCCGTCGATCTCCCGGATGACGTCATTGGCGCGCAGCCCCTGCCGGTACGCCTCCGAGGTGCTCGGCACGGAAGCGAGGTGTAGACCGTTGGTGTCGGTCAGTCCCGTGGCGGACTTGATCGTGTCGGAGTAGATCCGGGTGACCGGCACACCCAGCAGCGGTTCCGGAAGGGCGTCGAGGGTGTCGGTGTCAGGAGTCTCCGTGGGCCAGGTGAGCGGCGGCGGGGTGGGGGATCCGGCCTTGCCGAAGCCGTCCATCGCGATGTTACGGAAGCCGAGCGCCAGCGCGGGCGAATCGGACCCGACGGTGTAGTCGAGCTTCTTCGGGTCGTCGAAGGGGGAGGCACCCGTGAACTTCGGGTCGGCGATCACCGACCGGGTGTCCAGTCCCTGGGCGCGCCAGGCGTCGCCGAGCCCCTGGACGGTCTTCCCGTTGTTCCAGAACAGGTTGTCGTTGATGACGGGCTTGCTCCTGGCCATGTCGACCTGGATCAGGCTGTAGGGGGTGTCGGTGACGAAGACGTTCTTCTCGACGACATCGCCACTGTCCGCGAACCAGACATGGAAGTGCGCGCCGCCGTTGACGAACACGTTGTTGCGTACGGTCCGGTGGAAGCCTTCGCGCAGCTTGACCCCGCCGTTGAGCAGCAGATTGTCCTCGATGAGGTAGTTGGAGCTGCCGTCGTCGAGGTCGATGTCCCAGTGCGAGGAGTGCCGGATCCGGTTGTGGCGGATGACGGTGGTCTCCATGGCGTCCAGTCCTGCGTACGACTTCTTCGTCGCGTCGTCGGCGGTCAGCGGCCAGAAGCGGTCGCGGCCCCAGGAGTTGAACGGCCCGTGGTCGGACGTCTCCTTCACGCAGTTGAAGATGTCGTTGTTCTCGATGAGGTGCCCGCCCCACGTGCCGTCGTTGATGTCGACGCATGCACGGGGACCGTCGTGGATGGTGTTGCCGTCGACGGTGACGCGGCGGCTCATCGATATCTGCACGCCGGAGGTCTGCTTCTCGAACTGACCGTTGTCGTGCATGTAGTTGTCGCGGATGCTGATGTCGCGGGGGTAGTTCTCGGTCTTCGGTCCCGGCTGGGTGTCGCTGATGGTCCTGCGCATGCTGTCCCAGGTGGACGGCTCGCGGACCGCGTCAGGACTGCCGATGACAGCGACATCGGAGGCTCCGGAGTGGCTGAACTCATTGCCCGAGACGGCGTCACGGCTGTTGTACCCGTCGACGAGGACCGCGTTGCCGCCCACCTGGTCGAAGTGCGAGTCGCTCACCACGACGTTCTCGGTGTTCTTCAGATGGACCGCAGCCGCTCGCACGAATGCCCAGTCGCCGAGCTGGAGCTTCTCGTACGGCTGGTTGAACAGCGTGCGATGGGTCTGGGTGAAGGTGAAGCCGGAGAAGGTCAGATGGTGGACGGCATCGCCCGGACCGTTGCCCTCCACTCGGATCAACTCGTTCTGCTCTGCCGTCTCGACACGCGCCTTCGCGGGATCGACGCCCTCGGGGGGATAGAAGTAGAGCTTCCCGGCAGGCTTGTCGTAGAACCACTCGCCGGGCGCGTCGAGCTCCTCGAAGACGTTCTCGACCATGCGGTACGTATCGTGCAGACCGCTGCCCCGGTTGTTGTCACCGACCCAGGCAAGCTCCGGCGTGCCGTCCGCCTTCACGCCCGTGACCTTGAAGGAGTTCCCGCCCCACATGCCGTCGTGCAGACCACGCACGAGAGCCGTCGTCGGATTCTTCCAACGGGCCACGCGTTGCGCGGAGATGGCGTCGGATGCGTACCCACCGAGGATCGCCGTGTCCGGGTCGCGGTTCGGGTACCTGGCAAGCGTCTGCCGCTCCCCGTCGAGGAAGAGCCCGTCGAAGTCGAGGCCGGCTCCGATGTCGGCGACCTCGACGGCGCCCGAGTAGGAGCGCCACTGGGGTGCGAGAGAGCGGCCGCCGCTGATGACGACGCGCTCGCCGGGCGCCGCGACATAGCGGACCGGGGCTTTCGCGGTACCCGAGTCGGCAACGCCGAATCTCAGCGTGGACTGCACCCGGTACGTACCGCCGTGCACCACGACATCGACCGGTCTCCCCTGACGCACCGCCGTACGAAGCGATGCGCGGACGGCCTTCTGAACCCGCTCCAGCGTCTGGAACGGCTTGTCCGCCGACCCCTTGGCCTTGTCACTGCCGGTGGGTGAGACATGAAAGACGATCGGCGCCCCGCTCCGGGCGGCGGCCGGGGCGACGGGCAGTACAACCAGCCCGACGCCCATCGCAGCGACGGCCACGACGGAAGTCAGCACTGAGGCCGGGGTTCGGCGGCCGGGACACAGGCCTGGGGCGGTGCGCATGGGCACTCCTCATCGACGGTCACGTCGGGTCGGCTCTCCTTGGAAGTCAGGCATCCAATGTCTGCGCCCAACTTCTGCGAGTTGTACAGGGATTACCGCACCGAAGCTATAAATACATCGGATGACCGTCAAGAGGTTGGGACGCCCCGGATCGCGACAGAGCCTCCGGAAGAGCTCCGCCCGAACACACGAAGGCCCGGCCCACGGGGATTCCGTGGGCCGGGCCGCTTCGAGAACGCGTCCGCTCAACCTGGACGACCCCAAGGGGCTCGGCCACGGCCCGGTGGTCCTCCGCGTCCAGGTAGGCGTTCCACCATTCGTTGTCGCGCGCGGTACGGGACCAGAACGTGCGGAAGACCCGGCGGACCTGTGGCCTTCGCCGAGGAGCTGTGGCCTTCGCCTGGCAGGTGATTGACTACGCCGCATGGACCTCGCGCGAGCGTTCCCTGTGTGGACGGACGTGTTGACGAGCTGTTCCGGTCGGGATGCCGGCCGGTATTCCCTCGCCCGACGGGATGGCCTGTCATGAATGTCGGTGGCATGCCGTCGGAACCCGGCCCCGTCTCGATGACTTGGGATGCGCCCCCTTTCGACCCCGAACTGAGTGTGGCGCTGGCGGCTTTGGCGGACGAGACGAGGGAGCCGTTCACCCTGGAGAACCTTGCGGCCCGGCAGGATCGGGATGCTGCGGCCCGGCCCAGGCCGACGGTCCGGGATCTCCAGGCCGACGGCCGCTTCGAGGTAGATGAGCTGCGTGTGCCGGGAGCGTCGGGCGGGCAGGACGTCACGCTCGTGAGCGCACGGCCCGCCGGGATCGCCGGGCCGCTGCCGCTGCTGTACTACATGCACGGCGGCGGAATGATCATGGGCAATGCGTGGTCCGTACTTCCGCAGCTGCTTCGCGAATGGGCTCTCACGCTGGAGTTGGCCATCATCTCCGTCGAGTACCGGTTGGCACCGCAGGCGCAGTTCCCCGGACCGGTGGAGGACTGTTACGCCGGATTCGTCTGGGTGGCTGTGCACGCGGCCGGACTGGGCATCGACACGGACCGCATCATTGTCGGAGGAAAGAGTGCCGGCGGCGGACTCGCCGCGGCGCTCGCCCTGCTCGCCCGTGACCGAGGCGGGCCCACACCGATCGGGCAACTGCTCCTGTGCCCGATGCTCGACGACCGCAACAACACCTTCTCCAGCCACCAGATGGCCGGCATCGACACCTGGGACCGAACCTCCAACGCAACCGCGTGGCAGGCGCTGCTGGGCGACCAGTACGGCGCTGCGGACCTGTCGCCCTACGCAGCTCCCGCCCGTGCTACGGATCTGTCCAAGCTACCCCCGGCCTACATCGAGGTCGGGTCGGCCGAGACCTTCAGGGACGAGGATGTGGCCTATGCCAATGCGATCTGGCAGGCCGGTGGCCAAGCCGAACTGCACGTATGGCCCGGAGCCTTCCACGGCTTCGACACCTTCGCACCACGGGCAGCTCTCAGCCAGGACGCCCGCAGCGCCCGTTCCCGCTGGCTTCGGCGCATCCTCACACAGTCCGATGCGAGCAGCGGACCTGCCTGCTGAGCACGTACGGCGGCCGGGCGATCGAAGTCCACCGCTCTCCTTACCGGGCAATACGTGACCCCGTACTCCTGGCAAGTACCCCGGTGCTGTCACATGCGACCGCGATAACGGGGCGCCACAGAGACGCCCCGGCGGCAGGCCCTACGCGCGCCCCAGCCGCTGCGCGACCTCCGTCGCCCAGTACGTCAGGATCATCTGCGCACCGGCCCGCCGGATCCCGGTCAGGCTCTCCAGGATCGCCGCGTCGCGGTCGATCCAGCCCTTCTCGGCGGCGGCCTCGATCATCGCGTACTCGCCGCTGATCTGGTACGCGGCGACCGGCACGTCCACCGAGTCGGCGACCTTCGCCAGGATGTCCAGGTACGGTCCGGCCGGCTTGACCATGACCATGTCGGCGCCCTCTTCGAGGTCGAGCGCCAGCTCGCGCAGGGACTCACGGGTGTTCGCCGGGTCCTGCTGATACGTCTTGCGGTCGCCCTCGAGGGAGGAGCCGACCGCCTCGCGGAACGGCCCGTAGAACGCCGACGAGTACTTCGCCGTGTAGGCGAGGATCGATACGTCCTCGTGGCCCGTCTGGTCGAGCGCGTCACGGATGACACCGACCTGGCCGTCCATCATGCCGCTGGGGCCGACCACATGCGCGCCCGCGTCGGCCTGGACCTGGGCCATCTCGGCGTACCGCTCCAGCGTCGCGTCGTTGTCGACGCGGCCGTCGGCGGTCAGGACACCGCAGTGGCCGTGGTCGGTGTACTCGTCCAGGCACAGGTCCGACATGACGACGAGGTCGTCACCGACCTCCTCGCGCACCGCGCGCAGACCGACCTGGAGGATGCCGTCCGGATCGGTACCCGCCGTCCCCCGGGCGTCCTTCTTCTCGTCCGCGGGGACACCGAAGAGCATGATCCCGGAGACCCCGGCCGAGACCGCGTCGACCGCGGCCTTCCGGAGGGTGTCCAGGGTGTGCTGCTGGACACCGGGCATGGCCGAGATGGCGACGGGCGCCGTGATGCCCTCACGTACGAACGCGGGCAGGATCAGGTCCGCCGGGTCGAGCCGTGTCTCGGCGACCATCCGTCGCATCGCCGGGGTCGTCCGCAGCCGCCGGGGGCGGGAGCCGGGGAAGTTTCCGTACACAGTCATCCTTCGACGATAGACCCGTACACACCACCGTCTTACCGACACCCGTGCCGGAAAAACGGACCGGAGAACGGGCAGGGGCCCGGCTGCCGAAGCAACCGGACCCCTGAACACCCCCGACCCGGCCGGTCAGGTCGTCGTACGACGCCTGCGCGCACCCGGACGCCGCTCGCTCGGCCGCGTCACCGGGTCACCGGCCTCCTTCGCCGCCTCCCGGCGCTGCGCGCCGAACTCGGCCAGCGCCTCGGCCAGCTTGTGCACCGACGGCTCCGGGGAGAGCACGTCGACCCGCAGGCCGTGCTCCTCCGCGGTCTTCGCCGTGGCGGGGCCGATGCACGCGATGACGGTCACGTTGTGCGGCTTGCCCGCGATACCGACCAGGTTCCGGACGGTCGACGACGAGGTGAAGAGCACCGCGTCGAACCCGCCGCCCTTGATCGCCTCACGGGTGTCGGACGGCGGCGGCGAGGCGCGGACCGTGCGGTACGCGGTGACGTCGTCGACCTCCCAGCCCAGGTCGATGAGGCCGGCGACGAGCGTCTCCGTGGCGATGTCGGCGCGCGGCAGGAAGACGCGGTCGATCGGGTCGAAGACCGGGTCGTACGGCGGCCAGTCCTCCAGCAGACCGGCGGCGGACTGCTCACCGGACGGCACCAGGTCCGGCTTCACACCGAAATCGATCAGTGCGTCGGCGGTCTGTTCGCCGACCGCGGCAACCTTGATCCCGGCGAAGGCACGGGCGTCGAGCCCGTACTCCTCGAACTTCTCACGGACCGCCTTGACCGCGTTGACGCTGGTGAAGGCGATCCACTCGTAGCGGCCCGTGACGAGGCCCTTGACCGCGCGCTCCATCTGCTGGGGCGTACGCGGCGGCTCGACGGCGATCGTCGGGACCTCGTACGGCACGGCGCCGTACGAACGCAGCTGGTCGGAGAGCGACGCCGCCTGCTCCTTCGTCCGCGGCACGAGCACCTTCCAGCCGAAGAGCGGCTTGGACTCGAACCACGAGAGCTGGTTGCGCTGGGCAGCGGAGCTGCACTCACCGACCACGGCTATGACCGGCTGGTGCCCGTCCGGCGACGGCAGCACCTTCGCCTGCTTCAGGACCTGGGCGATCGTCCCGAGGGTCGCCGTCCAGGTGCGCTGGCGCGTCGTCGTGCCGGCGACCGTCACGGTCAGCGGGGTGTCGGGCTTGCGGCCCGCAGAGACCAGCTCGCCCGCGGCGGCCGCGACCGAGTCCAGCGTCGTCGAGACGACCGCCGTGGCATCGCTGGCGCCGACCTCGGTCCAGCAGCGGTCCGAGGCGGTCCGGGCATCGACGAACCGGACGTCGGCGCCCTGCGTATCACGCAGCGGCACACCGGCGTACGCGGGCACGCCCACGGCGTTCGCGACACCCGGCACGACCTCGAAGGGAATGCCGGCGGCGGCACAGGCGAGCATCTCCGCGCCTGTGTTCCCGTCCAGGCCCGGGTCCCCTGAGACGGCACGGACGACCCGCCTGCCGCCCTTCGCGGCCTCCATGACAAGATTGGCCGCGTCCCTGAGAACGGGCACCCCGGCGGCTGTTGACGTCACGTCAACAACCGCCAGCTCAGGTGTGCTTACGCCTGCCCGCGCATGGCCGCGGACGACGCCGAGAACGTCCGGCTCGGCGACAAGGACGTCCGCGCTCGCGAGCGCCTCGACAGCGCGCAGAGTCAGCAGTCCCGGATCGCCGGGACCGGCGCCGAGGAAGGTGACGTGCCCTGCGGACAGGACCGGAAAGTCGGATGCGGCGGGGCCGGTGGGGCTCAAAGTGCTCGCTCCCCCATAAGACCGGCCGCACCCTTGGCGAGCATCTCGGTCGCGAGCTCGCGACCGAGGGCCGCCGCGTCGTCGGGCGACGTGGGGACGGGACCGGTGGTGGACATCTGTACCAGCGAGGAACCGTCGGTGGAACCGACGACACCGCGCAGGCGCAGTTCGTTGACAACCTGTCCGTCGACCAGGAAGTCGGCCAGCGCACCCACAGGTGCGGAGCAGCCGGCCTCCAGGGCGGCGAGCAGGGCGCGCTCGGCGGTCACGGCGGCCCGGGTGTACGGGTCGTCGAGCTCGGCGAGTGCTGCGGCGAGGTCCGCGCTGGTTGCAGCGCATTCGATCGCCAGTGCTCCCTGGCCGGGAGCGGGCAGAACGGTGTCGACCGACAGGAAGTCGGTCACCTCACCGGTCCGGCCGAGGCGGCTGAGCCCGGCTGCGGCGAGAACCACCGCGTCCAGTTCACCGCTTCGTACAAATCCGATACGCGTATCGACGTTGCCGCGGACCGGCACGGTCTCGATGTCGAGGCCGTGACTCCGGGCGTACGCGTTGAGCTGCGCCATGCGGCGCGGCGAACCGGTGCCGATGCGGGCACCGGACGGCAGCTGCTCGAAGGTCAGCCCGTCCCTCGCCACCAGCACGTCGCGCGGGTCCTCGCGCACCGGCACGGCGGCGAGGACGAGGCCCTCGGGCTGTGCGGTCGGCAGGTCCTTCAGCGAGTGCACGGCGAAGTCCACCTCGCCGCGCAGCAGCGCCTCGCGCAGCGCCGCGACGAACACACCGGTGCCGCCGATCTGCGCGAGGTGCTCGCGGGAGACATCTCCGTACGTGGTGATCTCGACGAGCTCGACGGCGCGCCCGGTCACCTCGCTGACCGCGTCGGCGACGAGGCCGGACTGCGCCATGGCAAGTTTGCTGCGCCGGGTGCCCAGCCGGAGCGGCGCGCCGGTCTGCTCGCGCTGGGATGAGTTGTCGGTCATGACCGCCCTCTATTCGGGTCGTTCAGGTCTGCCCGGGAGACGGCGGCGACCGTCTGCGGGTCGAGGTCGAAGAGTTCCCGCAGCGCATCGGCGTACCCGGCGCCGCCGGGCTCGCTGGCGAGCTGCTTGACCCGCACGGTGGGCGCGTGCAGGAGCTTGTCGACGACGCGGCGCACGGTCTGCGTGATCTCGGCGCGCTGCTTCTCGTCCAGGTCGGGGAGGCGTCCGTCGAGCCGTGCGATCTCGCCGGCCACCACATCGGCGGCCATCGTGCGCAGGGCGACGACGGTCGGTGTGATGTGGGCGGCGCGCTGGGCTGCACCGAACGCGGCGACCTCGTCGGCGACGATGGTGCGCACCTGGTCCACATCGGCGGCCATCGGGGCGTCCGCGGATGCCTCGGCGAGTGACTCGATGTCGACGAGGCGCACACCGTCGAGGCGCGTCGAGGCGCCGTCGATGTCGCGCGGCATCGCGAGGTCGAGCAGGGCGAGCCTGACCGGTCCGGCGGACTGGGACTGCGCGGGCACGGTGACCCGGCGGACGGCCCGTACCTGCGCGGTCGTGGTGGCGGAGCCGTTCTCCACCCATGCGGCGTGCTGGTCCAGGTCGGCGGCGGGCGCGGCGGGCGCCGGGGGCGCGGTGACGGCCGCGTCGAAGGGCAGCCCGAGCGCTCCGGCGACGGCTTCGGCGGTCAGCACGAGACCGGTCGCACCGGTGCAGGAGACGACGACATCGGCACGTGTCAGTTCGTCGGACACCGCGGCCATCTCCACGGCGCGGGCAGTCACTCCCGTTCCGCCAGGCTGATGGAGGATCTCGACGAGCCGGTCGGCGCGGGCCCGGGTCCGGTTGGCGACGACGATCTCGGCGACACCGGTACGGGCCAGCGTGGCGGCAGCCAGCGAGGACATCGAACCGGCGCCGATCACCAGGGCGCGCTTGCCCTTCGCCCAGACGGCGACATCGGCGCCGTCGGCGAGCTGCTGCAGACCGAAGGTGACGAGCGACTGCCCGGCCCGGTCGATCCCGGTCTCGCTGTGGGCACGCTTACCGACCCGCAGGGCCTGCTGGAACAGGTCGTTCAGCAGCCGGCCGGCGGTGTGAAGCTCCTGCCCCAGTGCCAGCGCGTCCTTGATCTGGCCGAGGATCTGGCCCTCGCCGACGACCATCGAGTCCAGCCCGCACGCCACCGAGAAGAGGTGGTGGACGGCCCGGTCCTCGTAGTGCACATAGAGATACGGAGTGAGCTCGTCCAGCCCGACCCCGCTGTGCTGGGCGAGGAGCGTGGACAGCTCGGCGACACCGGCGTGGAACTTGTCCACGTCGGCGTACAGCTCGATGCGGTTGCAGGTGGCCAGGACGGCGGCCTCGGCCGCGGGCTCCGCGGCAAGGACGTCCTGCAGCAGTTTGGCCTGCGTCCCGGCAGCCAGCGAGGCCCGCTCCAGTACGGAGACGGGGGCGCTGCGGTGGCTCAGCCCGACGACAAGAAGACTCATGCCGGCATCACGGCGGGAACGTCCCCGTCGGGTCCCTTCCGGCTGCTGTCCGTGGCGGCACGCACGGGCGGCGCGGCCGGGTCGACGCTGTTCCCGCCGGGGACTTCCTCGCCCGCCTTCCGCTGCTCGTGGAAGGCAAGGATCTGGAGCTCGATCGAGAGGTCGACCTTGCGGACGTCGACGCCGTCGGGCACGGAGAGCACCGTCGGTGCGAAGTTCAGGATGGAGGTCACGCCCGCGGCGACGAGCCGGTCGCAGACCTGCTGTGCGGCACCGGCGGGGGTCGAGATGACACCGATCGACACGCCGTTGTCCCTGACGATCTTCTCCAGCTCGTCGGCGTGCTGGACGGGGATCCCGGCGACGGGCGTACCGGCCATCGCCGGGTCGGCATCGATCAGCGCGGCGACCCGGAAGCCACGGGAGGCGAAGCCGCCGTAGTTGGCGAGCGCGGCGCCGAGGTTACCGATACCGACGATGACGACCGGCCAGTCCTGGGTGAGCCCGAGTTCGCGGGAGATCTGGTAGACGAGATACTCGACGTCGTAGCCGACCCCGCGCGTCCCGTACGAACCGAGGTAGCTGAAGTCCTTGCGCAGCTTGGCGGAGTTGACCCCCGCCGCCGCGGCGAGTTCCTCGGACGAGACCGTGGGGACCGAGCGCTCGGAGAGCGCGGTCAGTGCGCGGAGATACAGCGGAAGCCGGGCGACGGTGGCCTCGGGAATTCCTCGGCTACGGGTCGCCGGTCGGTGAGTTCGGCCAGTTGCCACGGTGCTCCTGCGGGATGAGCGGGGCTGCAGGCGGCCGCATGTTCCAAGACCGCCCCGTCGAATGCAGGCTATGTCTTTGTGAACGTGTGCACAAAGATGGTGTCCGTTTTGTCCGGTCAAAGTGACCGGGGTCACGCACATCCGTCGCGCGATCCCGGAACCATGGATCGCATCAGCCCGTTGCAGGCCCGAAGGGGGCAAGGCGGTACACACTCCTCACGACTACACCCCCGAGACCACTCAAAACGCCCATGATGGTAACCGGGTTTCACTCAGGAAAGCAGCGCGCTGCGCAGCCTCGCCGGGTCCACCCGCCAGAACGTGTGCTGTTCGTTATCAATGAGGACGACCGGAATCTGCTCCCAGTACTCCCGGTGCAGCTCCTCGTCCTGGGTGATGTCCTTCTCCTCCCAGGACGCGCCGGTCTCCTCGCAGACCTCCCTCACCACCAGCCGCGCGTCGTCACAGAGGTGACAGCCAGGCTTCCCGACCAGGGTCACGACACGGTCCGCGGGCTTCTTCTTCGTACGACGCAGCAAGGCACTCATGCCTATATTCTGCGCGCCCGCCTGCCGTTTCCGGAGCCCGTCCGGCGCTGATCCGTTACGCCCGGAATCGCCCGCTTAACAATTCGGTCCCCGAGAGTTCACGCCACCACATCCCCGCACGTCGGGAAAGGCCGAACGGACTGGCTATGCTCACGATATGGCCGCTCTTGGATGGCTCACACCCCGTAGGCATTCCGCGACAGCACGGAGCGTGCTGGCAGGCGAGGCAGCAGCCGAGGCAGCGCGGAAGTCGTCACTCCGCGCCGAACAGCCCGCCGGACGATCCACCGGCACGGCCCCCGCCACGACCGAGGAGCCGGAACCGGCCTTCCCGGTCGTCGGCGACGAACGGGCCGCCGCCTTCTTCGACCTGGACAACACCGTCATGCAGGGCGCGGCGATCTTCCACTTCGGCCGCGGCCTGTACAAACGCAAGTTCTTCCAGCGCCGCGAGCTGACCCGGTTCGCCTGGCAGCAGGCCTGGTTCAGACTGGCCGGCGTCGAGGACCCGGAACACATGCAGGACGCCCGCGACAGCGCCCTGTCCATCGTCAAGGGCCACCGCGTCTCCGAGCTGATGTCCATCGGCGAGGAGATCTACGACGAGTACATGGCCGACCGCATCTGGCCCGGCACCCGCGCCCTCGCCCAGGCCCACCTCGACGCCGGGCAGAAGGTCTGGCTGGTCACCGCCGCCCCGGTGGAGACGGCCACGATCATCGCCCGCCGCCTCGGCCTGACCGGCGCGCTCGGCACGGTCGCCGAGTCCGTCGACGGCGTCTACACCGGCCGCCTGGTCGGCGAACCGCTGCACGGGCCGGCGAAGGCCGAGGCGGTCCGCGCCCTGGCCGCCGCCGAGGGCCTCGACCTGGCGCGTTGCGCCGCGTACAGCGACTCGCACAACGACATCCCGATGCTGTCCCTGGTCGGACACCCGTACGCGATCAACCCGGACACCAAGCTCCGCAAGCACGCCCGGGCCCTGGACTGGCGGCTGCGCGACTACCGCACGGGCCGCAAGGCGGCCAAGGTCGGCATCCCGGCCGCCGCCGGTGTCGGCGCCCTCGCGGGCGGCACCGCGGCCGCGGTCGCCCTGCACCGCCGCCGCCGCTGACCCGCGGACGCACCGACACACCGACACACCGACCACGTGGCCCGGCCTCCGCCCCGGGGGGCCGGGCCACGCCCGGCCCCAGCCGCCAATCGGGGCCCCTTACCCACCGACCGCTCCCGCCAGTCGGATTGCGCGCACCCGACCACAACCCGTCGCGGCCGCAGCCAGATCACGAAGTAATCCGATCAATAACCGGTCACGATGTGCTACTTGATGCGTCTCATAGTCGCTACAGAAGCGACGGAATCGGTGATTTGAGCAACTGGGTGTAGCGCTGCCTGTACGAAGCGTTATTCTCCTCAGACGCATTCCGGAACCCCCACTCACTACGACGAGTGACGGTTTCGCACTGCACGTGATGGAAGCTCTGCCTCTGGGAGTCCCGTGTACCCACACGTCGGGGTTGACGCCTCGGGCCTGGCTACGCTGCGCGCAACGGTCGCCGACCGCTTGCGCGGCTTCGTCCCCACCGCGTACGCCGTACCCGCCTTTGCCACCCCTGCACCTGTCGGCCCTTGCTACGCCCTGGCCGAACGCGGTGCGGCGGTCGGAAGACGCAGCAACCGCGGCGCAACGACCACGTCCACCGTTCGTCGGCCGACCGCCGACAGCGACAGCGCGCGCATGATGGATCTCGTCGAGCGCGCACAGGCCGGTGAGGCTGACGCCTTCGGCCGTCTCTACGACCAGTACAGCGACACCGTCTACCGTTACATCTACTACCGGGTGGGCGGCAAAGCCACGGCGGAGGATCTCACCAGCGAGACCTTCCTGCGCGCCCTGCGCCGCATCTCGACCTTCACCTGGCAGGGCCGCGACTTCGGCGCCTGGCTGGTCACGATCGCCCGCAACCTGGTCGCCGACCACTTCAAGTCCAGTCGGTTCCGGCTGGAAGTGACCACCGGCGAAATGCTCGACGCCAACGAGGTCGAGCGCAGCCCCGAGGACTCCGTCCTGGAGTCCCTCTCCAACGCCGCACTGCTGCAAGCCGTGCGCCGACTCAACCCCCAGCAGCAGGAATGCGTGACGCTGCGCTTCCTGCAGGGCCTCTCGGTCGCCGAGACGGCCCGCGTGATGGGCAAGAACGAGGGCGCGATCAAGACCTTGCAGTACCGCGCCGTCCGCACCCTCGCCCGACTGCTGCCGGACGATGCCCGCTGAGAATCACCCTCGGCGACGCCCCGATCACGCACTGGTCCGATCATCTTTCGTGCGTAACCCATGTGCCGCGCCACTCGTTGTGCCGGTTGCAGGCCCCCTGTCGTCACTCCATGTCCGCCTACACTCACTCATTCGTGTGGAAGCGCTCAAGGTGTGCAACCTTCCGGACCCCCAGGGGAGTCGACCGTCATGACGAGAGGAGGTGCCGCCAGTGATCGCAAACGTTTCGGCACACCGGCGGGCGAACGCCTTCGCCCAGGCCCTGGAGGAGCAGAAGCTCCAGGGTGCGGCGGCCGTACAGCCCGAGGAACCGGCCGAACCGGCCGACCACGGAACGCTGTTGGCCCTGGCGAACGGCCTCGGTGAGCTGCCGAGACCGGAGTTGGATCCCGAGGTCAAAGTGGTGCAGCGAGCGCAGCTCGTGGCCGCCATGGAGGCCATGTTTGCCGAGGGCGGCGCATCCACGGGCCCTACGGTGCCCGAACAACGGAGCAAGGGGGCCCACCGGGCCTCCCCACTCCGAAAATTGCGCCCCCGCTCCCGCTGGACAAAGGGGCTCGCCGCCGGCGGGCTCACCGTCGGCGTCGCCGCGGGAGCCTTCGGCGGAGTAGCCGCTGCCAGTTCCGACGCCCTTCCGGGTGATTCGCTGTACGGGCTGAAGCGCGGCATGGAGGACATCCACCTCGGTATGGCCAACGGCGATACCGACCGCGGCGAGGTCTACCTCGACCAGGCATCGACGCGGCTGAGCGAGGCCCGCAGACTCATGGAACGCGACCGCGCGGGCGATCTGGACCACGAATCACTGGGCGAGATCAGGCGCACGCTGAACGGCATGACGCACGATGCCACCGAGGGCCACCGCCTGCTCCACGCCGCGTACCAGCGCGACGGAACACTCGGCCCGATCCAGACCCTGGACTCCTTCTCCCGCAACCACCGCGGGAGCTGGAGCAGCCTGCGCGACCGGCTGCCGGTCCAGCTGACGGACGTCGGGGACGAGGTCAGCTCGGTCTTCGAGGCCATAGACGAAGAGGTCGCACCGCTGCAGTCTCTGCTGCCCCGCACCCCGGACCGGAGCACCGACTCGCAACAGTCCGGCTCGTCGCAGCAGTCCGACGACCCGTCCCTGACGGACAGCCCGGCGCCCTCGTCCCCCGGAGCCTCACAGGGCCGGCGGGGCGACACCGGCACCCCGGACCCGTCCGGTTCGGCCTCCACCCCGGCCGACGGCCTGATCGCGGGCGGCACGGACGGCCTCCTGGACCCCCCGTCACCGGGCGCCACCCCGTCCACAACGGGCAGGGGATCCACCCCACCCACCCCGGACGTCACACTGCCCCCGCTGCTCCCCGGGCTGCTCCCAGGCCTGGGAATCAACAACGAGAGCGAAGACGACTAGGTCCTGTCCGGTCGATCTTCGTGGATCAGCCTGCGGCGTCCGGTGCGGTGCATCGCAAGGCGGAGGATCGTCCTCATACTGGGCGTATTCGGGCGTTCCGACAACGCAGCGAGGTGCCGTAGCTGTCGTCGTGCGCCCGCCAGGGATTGCGGGACGGCCCTCAGGGGGAGCCCCCTGGCCCCAACCGTCCTCAATCGCCGGTACATCAAGCCCGTCCGGCGATTGAGGACAAGCCGACTGTCGAACGCCCCGGGCACACACAGCACGCACCGTCAGAAGAACACCGACCGCCGCTGAACCAACAACTTGTACAGCGTGTGCTGAATCTGCTCCCGCACCTGATCCGTCAAGTTGAACATCAGCATCGGATCCTCCGCCGCCTCCACCGGATATCCGTCCGTAGAAATCGGCTCGCCGAACTGAATCGTCCACTTCGTCGGCAGCGGAACCACACCCAACGGTCCCAGCCAGGGAAACGTGGGTGTGATCGGGAAGTACGGAGTCCCCAGCACTCGCGCCAGCGTCTTCGCGTTGCCGATCATCGGGTAGATCTCCTCCGCCCCCACGATCGAGCACGGCACGATCGGCACCCCGGCCCGCAGCGCCGTCGACACGAAGCCGCCCCGCCCGAACCGCTGCAGCTTGTACCGATCCCCGAACGGCTTGCCGATGCCCTTGAAGCCCTCCGGCATCACCCCGACGACCTCGCCCTGCCTCAGCAGCCGCTCCGCGTCCTCCGCGCAAGCCAGCGTGTGCCCGGCCTTCCTGGCCAATTCGTTCACCACCGGCATCATGAACACCAGGTCCGCGGCGAGCAGCCGTAGATGCCGGTCGGCCGGGTGGGTGTCGTGCACGGCGACCTGAAGCATCAGCCCGTCCAGCGGCAACGTCCCCGAGTGGTTGGCCACGATCAGTGCCCCGCCGTCCGACGGGATGTTCTCGATGCCCTTCACCTCGACCCGGAAGTACTTCTCGTACATCGGTCTCAGCACCGACATCAGAACCTGATCGGTGAGCTCCTTGTCGTACCCGAACTCGTCGACCTCGTACTCACCGGTGACCCGCCGCCGCAGAAAGGCGAGCCCACCCGCGATCCGCCGGTCCCAGCTGCCGCGCCGAGCCCCTTCCTGAGCCTGCGCACCCGCCACCCCCTGCACCGCCTCCTGGGCCTGCACGGCGTCCTGCTGCCCCGGCAGGGCGCTGAGGGCTGCGGTGCCCACCGCGGGCCCCGCGGCTGCCCGCCGGCGGGCGGACCGCTGCGCGCCACCCGACCGTGAACGGTCGTCATCGAACGGAATGACCTTGGCATCCGCCATCGTCGGTGCGCTCCTCTACCTGGCGCCGGGGGTCGGTTGTGTGTCGCCTGCCCCGGTGGTCACCGGAACCTCGCCGGTCCCACCGGCGAACGGCAGCGCCGCCAGCCGGTCGACGGCCCTGCCCACCGTCTCGGGCGGCAGCAGTCCGGGACCCAGGCCGCGCGCGAACGCGGCGAACGTCTCCGCGGTGGTGAATCCCGGGTGGAAGCCCAGCGTCTCGCGCATCTGGACGGTGGAGACCACCCTGCCATGCGTGAGCAGCCGGATCTGCTCCGGCGAGAAGTCCGTCATGCCGACCGTACGGAGCGCCTGGCCCACCCAGGTGACAGCGGGCAGCGGCACCGGCATCGTCGGCCGCCCGAGCCGCCGCGCGCACTGCGAGAGCAGCAGCACCCCGTCGCCGGCGATATTGAACGTGCCACTGTTCAGCGTCCCGCGCCGCGGCTCGTGCGAGGCGATCCTCAGTACGTCGATGACATCGTCCTCGTGCACGAACTGGAGCCGTGGGTCGTACCCGAACACCGTCGGCAGCACGGGCAGTGCCAGGTAGTCGGCGAGCGGCGAGTCCGCGTCCGGCCCCAGGATGTTCGCGAACCGCAGCACGCACACGGCCACGTCAGGCCGGCGGCGCGCAAAGCCCCGTACGTATCCCTCGACCTCCACCGCGTCCTTCGCGAAGCCCCCGCTCGGCAGGGACTTGGGCGGGGTGGTCTCGGTGAAGACGGCCGGATCTCGCGGCGCGGAGCCGTACACACTCGTACTGGACTTGATCACCAGCCGCCGGACCGTCGGCGACTTCTGGCAGACACCGAGCAACTGCATGGTGCCGATGACGTTGGTCTCTTTGACGGTGGTCCGGCCGCCCGCGCCGAGCGCCTTGCCGCTGACGTCCAGATGCACGACCGTGTCGATGGCGTGCGCGGCAAGGACTCTGGCGATCGCGGGCTGGCGAATGTCCACACGTACGAAGTCGGCGTCACCCAACTGGTGTGCCGGCGCGACCGCGTCGACGGCGATCACCCGGTCCACGTCCGGATCACGCTGGATGCGCCGCACGAATCGGCCGCCCAGTTGCCGGGCCGCTCCCGTGACGAGCACGACCTTCCCCAAGATCAGCGCCTTCCGTCGAAGAGGTTTCCCCTGGCCGTCACCGTAGCGGGTGGATGTTGCCCTGTGATGACTGCGCGGCGGCCTTCTGCCGAGTCTTTGGCCCAAATGTGCGTCACACGGCCCACACACGCCCGCAGAGGCCCCTCCCGCAAACGCACCGCAGCCCTCCCGCCGTATCGGCGGGAGGGCTGCGGATTCACGAACAGCGTTCGCTTACTTCTTGTTGCGACGCTGAACGCGCGTGCGCTTGAGCAGCTTGCGGTGCTTCTTCTTGGCCATCCGCTTGCGCCGCTTCTTGATAACAGAGCCCACGACTACCCTCGCTCACTTCTCTTCACTGGTGCGGGGCGTCTGGGCCCACACGACCTACGTCGGCCTAGCCTACCCGCCACCGGGTGAGGGACGTAATCCGAGGTGACCGTCAGGCGGACTCCACCCCCACAAAGGACTCGCGGAGATACTCGTGAACCGCTTGCTCCGGGACCCGGAAGGACCTGCCCACCCGGATCGCCGGCAGATGACCACTGTGCACCAAGCGGTACACGGTCATCTTCGACACGCGCATGACCGAGGCGACTTCCGCCACGGTCAGAAACTTGACCTCGTTGAGAGGCCTCTCGCTGCCAGCACCAGCCATGACCCACCTGTACCTTCCGCACGAGACGCGCACCGGCTTCCCCTCCGGTGACTCTTCGTCGCTGTGCGCTCACTCCCCAGATTAGGGGCGGGTGATGCGAGTGGGGAAGAGGAGGGACCATCGGCCGCCTACTGTGACAGACACGCCTGATTGAGTACATAGCGAGTAAGCGGCCGGTAATAAGCGGACCGCACGGCGTCGTCGAGCGGAACGGCGACCGAGACCCGCCCCTCGGCCTCCCCGACGAACAGCGCGGGATCGTCCGTATCCGCCAGACCGATTGCCTCAATGCCCAACTGACCTGCGCCGCAGACCCAGCCATGGTCCCCGACGACCAGCTCCGGAAGCCGCCCGTGGACCACCACCGCCGCCTCCAGCGCGACCCGGACCGGCAGCGGCGAGTGGGTATGTGCGCCCGGCTCACTGCCATGGGACCGCATGCCCGGTTCACGCACCATGGCGACTCCCCGTACGTAGTCGAGCTTGTACGTGCGTACGCCGAACCGGGTCGTTATGTCGACACATCTCCCCTGCGCTGGGGTGAGTACGGCGCACCCCGCCGACGACATGGCGTCTGCCAGCGCGACGTAGAACCCGAGCAGCCGGTGCGGATGACCGGTCCCGAACAGCACCGGCGCCCGCCGGACCGCCGCGCTCGACAACCGCTGGGCAAACGCATCCAGACCGGCCAACGTCCGCTCCGGATCGATCACATCAGGACCCGCAACGTGAGCGGGATCGTTCGAAACCCCGCACTTGTCGGCCATCAGCCGAAGCAGATCGGGCGCCTCCCACCCCCATGCGGGGTCGAGCCCGAGCATCACCCGCGGATCCCTGGCCGCGAACAGCCGATAGCTCCGCAGACTCACCTCCCGCGAGGTGGCCACGGGCCCGGCCAGCCGGGCCGCCAGCAGATGCGCGCGCAGCGCTCCGGTGCTCAACACCCTGCCGATGCTGCCTCAATCACCCGGACGGAGGGCCAAAAGAGAGGTCGGGCCCCACAGTTGGCGTAACCCCGTCCCCACCGCCGCGGAGAAACAGCCGAACCGGACCGCTTCCACCCGCCTCAGGCCAGCAGCCCCCGCAACGGGAACGCCGCCCGCCTGGTCGCCCGCACCGCCTGATCCAGCCGGTCCGCCGGGTCGTACCCTGCCTCCCACGGCTGCCACGAAGGCGTACGTCCGTCGGTCATCCGGCCCGGCCCCAGCTGCCGGGTCCGGGCATAGACCTCGTCCCGCCACGAGGCAGGAATCACCGCCTCGGGGTCCACCGGCGCATGCGCGGCGATCCCCACCAGATGCGTCCAGGACCTCGGCACCACATCGACGACCGCATACCCGCCCCCGCCGAGCGCCACCCACCGCGCGCCCTCCGTATGCGCGTGGGCGAGCTCATGGCACGACTCCATGACCGCCCGCTGCGCGTCCAGCGACACCGCCAGATGCGCGAGCGGATCCTCGAAGTGCGTATCGGCCCCGTGCTGGGTCACCAGCACCTGCGGCCGGAAGTCCGCGATCAGCTCCGGCACCACCGCATGGAACGCCCGCAGCCACCCCGCGTCCCCCGTACCGGCGGGCAGTGCCACATTCACCGCGGCCCCCTTCCCTGCACCGGAACCGGTCTCCTCCGGCCAGCCGGTCTGCGGGAAGAGCGTCCGTGGATGTTCGTGCAGCGACACGGTCAGAACCCGTGGGTCCTCCCAGAACGCGGCCTGCACCCCATCACCGTGGTGGACGTCCACATCGATGTACGCGACCCGCTCCGCGCCCAGCTCCAGCAGCCGCGCAATGGCGAGCGCCGCGTCGTTGTAGATGCAGAACCCCGCCGCACCGCCCGGCATCGCATGGTGCAGCCCGCCCGCGAAGTTCACCGCATGCGCGGTGTCCCCGCGCCACACCGCCTCGGCGGCGGCCACCGACTGCCCGGCGATCAGCGCCGACACCTCGTGCATCCCCACGAACGCCGGATCGTCCATCGTCCCGAGTCCGTAGTTCTGATCGGCCGCCCTGGGATCCGCGGAGGCCGCGCGCACGGCCGCCACGTAGTCCTCACGGTGCACGAGCCGCAGCGTGGATTCCCCGGCCGGCTCGGCGGCCACCACATCCACCGCGTTGTCGAGACCGAACGCCCGCACCAGCCCCATCGTCAGGACAAGCCTGACGGGGTCCATCGGATGACCGTCCCCGAAGTCGTATCCCGTTACTTCGTCATCCCACATCAACTGTGTGCGGCCGCTCATGCCCGCCACCGTATCGGGCAGGCTCCGAACCGAACGACTTGGCGTACGCGAGCGTCGCGAGCACCAGCACCATCGGGACGAGCATCGCGCCCCGGTAATTCCACGCGTCCCCGAGCGCACCCACCAGAGGCGACCCCACCAGGAACCCCACATAGTTGAAGACATTCAGCCGGGCGATCGCCGTGTCGCTCGCCCCCGGGAACATCCGCCCGGCGGCCGCGAACGTCTGCGGAACGATCACACAGAGCCCGAGCCCCAGCAGGGTGAACCCGAGCATCCCGATCCACGCCCCGGAAGCCACCGCCACCACCGCGAACCCGGCCGCGGCCAGCACACTCCCGAACCGCACGACAGCCACAGCCCCGAACCGCCGCACCCCGAAGTCCCCCACGGCCCGCCCCAGCAGCGTCGTCACCATGTAGACGTTGTACGGAACGGTCGACAGCTGCTCGGAACCCCCCAGCACGTCCTGCAGATACTTCGCACTCCAGTTGGAGACCGTCGAGTCCCCGATGTACGCGAAGCTCATCACCAGACAGAGCGGCATCAGCAGCTTGAACGAGACCGAGCCGCCCTGACGCTCTGCCCCCTGCCTCTCGCCCTCAGCCTTCCCCTCGACGTACCACCGGCTCCCGATGAACGCGGCAGGCAGCAGCACGACGACCGCGGGAAGGTACGACACCAGCAGCGGGAGATCCCAGTGCGCCCCGGCCCACGCCACCGACGCCCCGGCGATCCCGCCCATGCTGTACGCGGCGTGGAACCCGAGCATGATGCTGCGCCCGTACGCCCGCTGAAGGCTGACCCCCATCATGTTCATGGAGGCGTCGAGCGCCCCGACGGACAGTCCGAATACCCCGAGCGCGACGGCCGCCTGCCACAGCTCGCTGCCGGCCCCGACACCGAGCAGCGCCAGCAGCACAACGGGCTGCGCCCACCTCAGTACGACCCGGGGCCGTGCCCGCGCGACCACCTTCTCGGTGACCACGCTGCCCACACCGGCCAGGATCGGTACGGCGGCAAGGAACACGGGCAGCAGCCCGTCGGATATCCCGTACCGGTCCTGAATGGCAGGAATACGCGTCACGAGGAGGGCAAAGGTGACCCCTTGCACGAGGAAGCTCAACGCCAAGGAGGCCCTACCGTGCCGCAGCCGCGCATCCGTCATGGCCGCAGCGTAGGGCCCTGGCCTACCCATGGGTAGATGGATCAGGCGAGCAGTTCCCGCAGTTGGGCCATGTCGGAGAAGTGCCCGGTCACCCCGGCGAGCCGGTCGGCGGGCATCATCGACGTGAACCCGTACACATCCATCCCCGCGGCCCGTGCCGCCTCCACCCCGAGCGGGCTGTCCTCGATGACGACACACCTCTCGGGCGGAACGCCCATCCGCTCAGCTGCGAGGAGGAACAGGTCGGGTGCGGGCTTCCCGTGCCCGACGTCCTCCGCGCTGAAGATCCACTCCTCCTCGAACCACTGGTCGAGCCCGGTCTTGCGCTGCCCGACCCGGATCCGTTCGTGGCTCCCGGAGGAGGCGACGCAGTACGGCACGCCGTCGGCGACGAGCTTCCCCAGCACGTCGCCGATTCCTTCGACCGGTTCCAGCTCCTCCTGGAAAGCGGCGAAGATCCGGGAGTGGAGCGTCTCGTCGAAGTCCGCGGGTAGCTTCTCTCCCGTCCTTTCCTCGACGACGTCGTGCACCCGGTGCACGGCGGACCCCATGTAGTCACGGAGCGATTCCTCGTACGAGGTGGGGTGACCGAGCTCGGTCAGGTAGCCGGAGAGGATGGTGTTGGAGATCGGCTCACTGTCGACGAGCACACCATCGTTGTCGAAGATGACCAGTTCGTAGCGCATGGTTCGAGCCTAGACGCTCAGAACGCAGAAAAGCCCCGTGCCACAAGGGCACGGGGCTTTCCCGGAATAATTGTTCGGCGGCGTCCTACTCTCCCACAGGGTCCCCCCTGCAGTACCATCGGCGCTGAAAGGCTTAGCTTCCGGGTTCGGAATGTAACCGGGCGTTTCCCTAACGCAATGACCACCGAAACACTATGAAATTAACCAACACCGGGCAACAACACGGCCGTTCGTTATTTCAGAACTAACACAGTGGACGCGAGCAACTGAGGACAAGCCCTCGGCCTATTAGTACCAGTCAGCTCCACCCGTTACCAGGCTTCCACATCTGGCCTATCAACCCAGTCGTCTACTGGGAGCCTTAACCCCTCAAAGGGGGTGGGAATACTCATCTCGAAGCAGGCTTCCCGCTTAGATGCTTTCAGCGGTTATCCTTTCCGAACGTAGCCAACCAGCCATGCCCTTGGCAGGACAACTGGCACACCAGAGGTTCGTCCGTCCCGGTCCTCTCGTACTAGGGACAGCCCTTCTCAATATTCCTACGCGCGCAGCGGATAGGGACCGAACTGTCTCACGACGTTCTAAACCCAGCTCGCGTACCGCTTTAATGGGCGAACAGCCCAACCCTTGGGACCGACTCCAGCCCCAGGATGCGACGAGCCGACATCGAGGTGCCAAACCATCCCGTCGATATGGACTCTTGGGGAAGATCAGCCTGTTATCCCCGGGGTACCTTTTATCCGTTGAGCGACAGCGCTTCCACAAGCCACTGCCGGATCACTAGTCCCGACTTTCGTCCCTGCTCGACCCGTCGGTCTCACAGTCAAGCTCCCTTGTGCACTTACACTCAACACCTGATTGCCAACCAGGCTGAGGGAACCTTTGGGCGCCTCCGTTACTCTTTAGGAGGCAACCGCCCCAGTTAAACTACCCATCAGACACTGTCCCTGATCCGGATCACGGACCCAGGTTAGACATCCAGCACGACCAGAGTGGTATTTCAACGGCGACTCCACAACCACTGGCGTGGCTGCTTCAAAGTCTCCCACCTATCCTACACAAGCCGAACCGAACACCAATATCAAACTGTAGTAAAGGTCCCGGGGTCTTTCCGTCCTGCTGCGCGAAACGAGCATCTTTACTCGTAGTGCAATTTCACCGGGCCTATGGTTGAGACAGTCGAGAAGTCGTTACGCCATTCGTGCAGGTCGGAACTTACCCGACAAGGAATTTCGCTACCTTAGGATGGTTATAGTTACCACCGCCGTTTACTGGCGCTTAAGTTCTCAGCTTCGCCGACCCGAAAGTCAGCTAACCGGTCCCCTTAACGTTCCAGCACCGGGCAGGCGTCAGTCCGTATACATCGCCTTACGGCTTCGCACGGACCTGTGTTTTTAGTAAACAGTCGCTTCTCGCTGGTCTCTGCGGCCACCCCCAGCTCATGGAGTAAATCCAATCACCAGTGATGGCCCCCCTTCTCCCGAAGTTACGGGGGCATTTTGCCGAGTTCCTTAACCATAGTTCACCCGAACGCCTCGGTATTCTCTACCTGACCACCTGAGTCGGTTTAGGGTACGGGCCGCCATGAAACTCGCTAGAGGCTTTTCTCGACAGCATAGGATCATCCACTTCGCCACAATCGGCTCGGCATCAGGTCTCAGGCTCATGTGTGACGGATTTGCCTATCACACGCCCTACACCCTTACCCCGGGACTACCACCGCCCGGGCTGGACTACCTTCCTGCGTCACCCCATCGCTTACCTAGTACAAGTCTGGTTCGTCGGCTCCACCACTACCCTCAACTCCGAAGAGATCGGGCCGGCTTCACGGACTTAGCATCGCCTGATTCAGTATTGGGCGTTTCAAAGCGGGTACCGGAATATCAACCGGTTGTCCATCGACTACGCCTGTCGGCCTCGCCTTAGGTCCCGACTTACCCTGGGCAGATCAGCTTGACCCAGGAACCCTTAGTCAATCGGCGCACACGTTTCTCACGTGTGTATCGCTACTCATGCCTGCATTCTCACTCGTGAACCGTCCACAACTCGCTTCCGCGGCTGCTTCACCCGGCACACGACGCTCCCCTACCCATCCCAGCAGGCGTTGGCCCTATACGCTGGAATGACACGACTTCGGCGGTACGCTTGAGCCCCGCTACATTGTCGGCGCGGAATCACTTGACCAGTGAGCTATTACGCACTCTTTCAAGGGTGGCTGCTTCTAAGCCAACCTCCTGGTTGTCTCTGCGACTCCACATCCTTTCCCACTTAGCGTACGCTTAGGGGCCTTAGTCGATGCTCTGGGCTGTTTCCCTCTCGACCATGGAGCTTATCCCCCACAGTCTCACTGCCGTGCTCTCACTTACCGGCATTCGGAGTTTGGCTAAGGTCAGTAACCCGGTAGGGCCCATCGCCTATCCAGTGCTCTACCTCCGGCAAGAAACACACGACGCTGCACCTAAATGCATTTCGGGGAGAACCAGCTATCACGGAGTTTGATTGGCCTTTCACCCCTAACCACAGGTCATCCCCCAGGTTTTCAACCCTGGTGGGTTCGGTCCTCCACGAAGTCTTACCTCCGCTTCAACCTGCCCATGGCTAGATCACTCCGCTTCGGGTCTTGAGCGTGCTACTAAAACGCCCTATTCGGACTCGCTTTCGCTACGGCTTCCCCACACGGGTTAACCTCGCAACACACCGCAAACTCGCAGGCTCATTCTTCAAAAGGCACGCAGTCACGACATGCAAGCAAGCTTGCATGCGACGCTCCCACGGCTTGTAGGCACACGGTTTCAGGTACTATTTCACTCCGCTCCCGCGGTACTTTTCACCATTCCCTCACGGTACTATCCGCTATCGGTCACCAGGGAATATTTAGGCTTAGCGGGTGGTCCCGCCAGATTCACACGGGATTTCTCGGGCCCCGTGCTACTTGGGTGTCTCTTAAACGAGCCGTCAATGTTTCAGCTACGGGGGTCTTACCCTCTACGCCGGACCTTTCGCATGTCCTTCGCCTACATCAACGGTTTCTGACTCGTCTCACGGCCGGCAGACCGTGAAAAAGAGATCCCACAACCCCGCATGCGCAACCCCTGCCGGGTATCACACGCATACGGTTTGGCCTCATCCAGTTTCGCTCGCCACTACTCCCGGAATCACGGTTGTTTTCTCTTCCTGAGGGTACTGAGATGTTTCACTTCCCCTCGTTCCCTCCACACTGCCTATGTGTTCAGCAGCGGGTGACAGCCCATGACGACTGCCGGGTTTCCCCATTCGGACACCCCCGGATCAAAGCTCGGTTGACAGCTCCCCGGGGCCTATCGTGGCCTCCCACGTCCTTCATCGGTTCCTGGTGCCAAGGCATCCACCGTGCGCCCTTAAAAACTTGGCCACAGATGCTCGCGTCCACTGTGCAGTTCTCAAACAACGACCAGCCACCCATCACCCCACCCTTATCAGGTGAGTTCACTGGGGCCGGCAACTGAAGGCGACCATGACGGCCGTACCCTCAGATACCCAACAACGTGCCCGACACAACCGATCCCTTCCCACGTTCCACGCCGAAGCAGTACTAGTGAAAAACAACCTGTCGTGCCGAATAGTCAACGTTCCACCCATGAGCTACCACCGTCGAACATTTGCCGACGTAGTGGCCTCTGACCAAGCAAGCTTGGTAAGAAGTGCTCCTTAGAAAGGAGGTGATCCAGCCGCACCTTCCGGTACGGCTACCTTGTTACGACTTCGTCCCAATCGCCAGTCCCACCTTCGACAGCTCCCTCCCACAAGGGGTTGGGCCACCGGCTTCGGGTGTTACCGACTTTCGTGACGTGACGGGCGGTGTGTACAAGGCCCGGGAACGTATTCACCGCAGCAATGCTGATCTGCGATTACTAGCAACTCCGACTTCATGGGGTCGAGTTGCAGACCCCAATCCGAACTGAGACCGGCTTTTTGAGATTCGCTCCGCCTCGCGGCATCGCAGCTCATTGTACCGGCCATTGTAGCACGTGTGCAGCCCAAGACATAAGGGGCATGATGACTTGACGTCGTCCCCACCTTCCTCCGAGTTGACCCCGGCAGTCTCCTGTGAGTCCCCATCACCCCGAAGGGCATGCTGGCAACACAGAACAAGGGTTGCGCTCGTTGCGGGACTTAACCCAACATCTCACGACACGAGCTGACGACAGCCATGCACCACCTGTATACCGACCACAAGGGGGGCACCATCTCTGATGCTTTCCGGTATATGTCAAGCCTTGGTAAGGTTCTTCGCGTTGCGTCGAATTAAGCCACATGCTCCGCTGCTTGTGCGGGCCCCCGTCAATTCCTTTGAGTTTTAGCCTTGCGGCCGTACTCCCCAGGCGGGGAACTTAATGCGTTAGCTGCGGCACCGACGACGTGGAATGTCGCCAACACCTAGTTCCCAACGTTTACGGCGTGGACTACCAGGGTATCTAATCCTGTTCGCTCCCCACGCTTTCGCTCCTCAGCGTCAGTAATGGCCCAGAGATCCGCCTTCGCCACCGGTGTTCCTCCTGATATCTGCGCATTTCACCGCTACACCAGGAATTCCGATCTCCCCTACCACACTCTAGCCTGCCCGTATCGACTGCAGACCCGGGGTTAAGCCCCGGGCTTTCACAACCGACGCAACAAGCCGCCTACGAGCTCTTTACGCCCAATAATTCCGGACAACGCTTGCGCCCTACGTATTACCGCGGCTGCTGGCACGTAGTTAGCCGGCGCTTCTTCTGCAGGTACCGTCACTTTCGCTTCTTCCCTGCTGAAAGAGGTTTACAACCCGAAGGCCGTCATCCCTCACGCGGCGTCGCTGCATCAGGCTTTCGCCCATTGTGCAATATTCCCCACTGCTGCCTCCCGTAGGAGTCTGGGCCGTGTCTCAGTCCCAGTGTGGCCGGTCGCCCTCTCAGGCCGGCTACCCGTCGTCGCCTTGGTAGGCCATCACCCCACCAACAAGCTGATAGGCCGCGGGCTCATCCTTCACCGCCGGAGCTTTTAACCCCGTCCCATGCGGGACAGAGTGTTATCCGGTATTAGACCCCGTTTCCAGGGCTTGTCCCAGAGTGAAGGGCAGATTGCCCACGTGTTACTCACCCGTTCGCCACTAATCCACCCCGAAGGGCTTCATCGTTCGACTTGCATGTGTTAAGCACGCCGCCAGCGTTCGTCCTGAGCCAGGATCAAACTCTCCGTGAATGTTCTCCCGTAATCGGGATGACACACACGAGAGCGGAACGACCGGTCGGAATAGGACCGATCGTTCACAGCGTCCTCGCTGTGTAATTGCCTACCGGAACCGTGAGGCCCGGCAGGACTTTCAAAGGAACCTCGAACCTGCCGAAGCAGGCCGGGGTATCAACATATCTGGCGTTGACTTTTGGCACGCTGTTGAGTTCTCAAGGAACGGACGCTTCCTTTGTACTCACCCTCTCGGGCTTTCCTCCGGGCTTTCCCTTCGGTCTTGCGTTTCCGACTCTATCAGACTCTTTCGTGTCCGATTCCCGGTCGAAGCGGGCCCTCTGTGAAGCAGAAGATTTGTTACTGCGCTTTCCAGTTCTTCGCTTTCGCGTTTCCCTTTCCGGCGAGTCCGACTCTATCAGATCCTTTCGGGCCTGATTCCCAGTCAGCGGGGTTTGCCTTCCCGGCTGTTGGGCCGTTCCGACGAGTGAGACTTTAGCGGAATCCTGGGCCCCGACGCTAATCGGGGTCGCGCTCCTTCGAACGCGGATTCCTCATTTCGCAAATGCGCACAGAAAGCTGGGCGACAGGTGTCGCTTGCTCGCTGTGGTTCCTGCGGAATGGCTGTCCGGGGACCGACCGGAGTCGGCGCTCACGTCGGACAACTCGGAGCACACTACGGATGCGGGCGACCCGTGTCAACCTCCGGCTGCCCCGGAGTGTGGTGGAAGGCCAGGCGGTAGTCCCGGGGGCTGGTGGCCAGATGGGTCGCGAGGTGCTGGCGCATGGTGATCTCGCTGCCGAATCCCGTACGGCGGGCCACCTCGGGGAGCGGGAGGTCGGTCCGCTCCAGAAGCTTCTGGGCTGCAGCGATGCGTTGGGTGATCAGCCGGCGCAGCGGCGTGGTGCCCGTGGTCGCCTGGAAGTGGCGGGCGAAGGAGCGGGGGGACATGCCCGCGCGGGCGGCAAGGTCGGCCACCGTGTGGGGTTCGGCCAGGCGGGTCAGGGCGAAGGCCCGTACTGCGGCAAGGGTGTCGGCGTCCCGGTCCGTGTGCGGGGTGGGGTGCTCGATGAACTGGGCCTGGGTGCCGGTGCGGAACGGGGCCGTGACCATCGAACGGGCGATCGCTGCTGCGGCTTCGGCGCCATGGGCCGTACGGACGAGATGGAGGCAGAGGTCGATGCCGGCCGCGGTGCCGGCTGACGTCCAGACGTTGTCGCGCTGAGCGCGGACGAGCTGGCGCGGGCCACCGCTGTGTCGCTGCACAGCGGTGGTTTCACGAAGGTCGTGACCAGTGCGGAGCTGGTGGCTGCCGCCGGGAAGTGAGGGTCAGCCGTTGCCCGAGGCCAGCTCGCGGCTGCGGTCGCGGGCTGCTTCGAGGGCAGCGATCAGGGCGGCGCGTACGCCGTGGTTCTCCAGCTCCCGGATGGCACTGATGGTGGTGCCGGCCGGGCTGGTGACGGCTTCGCGGAGCTTGACCGGGTGTTCGCCGCTGTCCCGGAGCATCACCGCCGCGCCGATGGCAGCCTGCACGATCAGGTCGTGGGCCTGGGCGCGGGGCAGGCCGAGCAGGATGCCCGCGTCGGTCATCGCCTCGACGAGGAAGTAGAAGTACGCGGGTCCCGATCCGGACAGCGCGGTCGCGGCGTCCTGCTGGGACTCGGGGACACGGAGGGTCTTGCCCACACCGCCGAAGATCGCCTCGGCGGTGGCGAGATGTCCGGTGGTGGCGTGGCTGCCCGCCGAGATGACGGACATGCCCTCGTCGACGAGGACGGGGGTGTTCGGCATGACCCGTACGACCGGAGTCTTCGCGGCGAGGCGGTCCTCGATGAAGGCGGTCGTGATACCGGCGGCGGCGCTGATGACCAGCCGGTCGGCCGTGAGATGGGAGGTGAGTTCGTCGAGGAGACGGCCCATGTCCTGGGGCTTGACCGCGAGGATGAGGACGTCGGCGCGCTTGGCGGCTTCGGCGTTGGTGACGGCCTCGACGCCGTAACGGGTACGGAGTTCCTCGGCACGCTCGGAGCGGCGGGCGGTGACCAGCAGGTCGGCCGGGCGCCAGCCCGCCCGGATCATGCCGCTGAGCAGGGCCTCGCCGATCTTGCCGGTGCCGAGGACTGCGACTGTCTGGGTCATGCGGTTCACCCTCCGGACGGTGCGGTGGTACGCGGTTCTGGTGGTGCGTCGTCGCCGCCATCCTCGCACCGGCAC
Source organism: Streptomyces sp. NBC_00873 (assembly GCF_045207415.1). NCBI lineage: Bacteria > Bacillati > Actinomycetota > Actinomycetes > Kitasatosporales > Streptomycetaceae > Streptomyces > Streptomyces sp. NBC_00873. The sequence goes on along the minus strand of NZ_CP108803.1, from coordinate 5,161,969 downwards.
GTCAGGTGGTGCGGCGACGGAGGGTGGCGGCGCCGAGGGCGAGGACGAGGAGGGCGCAGCCCGAGACGATCAGGACGTCACGGACGAAGTTGCCGGTGACCTCGGTGTGGTGGAGGACTTCGTTCATGCCGTCGACCGCGTACGACATGGGCAGGACGTTCGAGATCGCTTCGAGGGCGGGTGCCATCCGGTCGCGCGCGATGAACAGTCCGCAGAGCAGGAGCTGCGGGAAGATCACGGCCGGCATGAACTGGACGGCCTGGAATTCGGACGCGGCGAAGGCGGAGACGAAGAGGCCGAGGGCCGTGCCGAGCACGGCGTCGAGCAGGGCGACGAGGAGCAGCAGCCAGGGGGAGCCGACCACGTCGAGCCCGAGCACCCAGACCGAGAGCGCGGTGGCCAGGAGGGACTGGAGGATTGCGACCGCGCCGAAGGCGAGGGCGTAGCCGGCGATCAGGTCGCCCTTGCCGAGCGGCATGGCGAGGAGGCGTTCCAGGGTGCCTGACGTGCGTTCGCGGAGGGTGGCGATCGAGGTCACCAGGAACATCGTGATCAGCGGGAAGATGCCGAGGAGCGAGGCGCCGATGGCATCGAAGGTCTGCGGGCTGCCGTCGAAGACGTACCGGAGCAACGTGATCAACACGACCGGGATGAGGAGCAGCAGCGCGACGGTGCGGGGGTCATGGGTCAGCTGGCGCAGGACGCGGGCGGCGGTGGCGAGAGTGCGGGCGGGGCTGAGGGCCTGGGGTTCGGGCCGGGCGCGGCCGCCGGTGGGGGCCTGCTGGGTGGCGGGGGTCTGCTGCGGCGTGTTGGTCGTGCTCATCGGGCGTTCTCCTGAGAAGTGGCGGCCTCGTCGACCAGGTGGAGGAAGGCTTCTTCGACGGTGGCAGTCCGGGCGTGGGTGCGCAGTGCCTCGGGGGTGCCGTCGGCGAGGATCTCGCCCTCGCGCATGAGGAGCAGGCGGTGGCAGCGCTCGGCCTCGTCCATGACGTGGGAGGAGACGAGGAGCGTGGTGCCGTGGTCGGTGGCGAGGGTGTGGAAGAGGCTCCACAGGTCGCGGCGGAGTACCGGGTCGAGACCGACGGTCGGTTCGTCGAGGACGAGGAGCTCGGGGGTGCCAAGCAGGGCGGCGGCGAGGGAGACACGGGTCAGCTGGCCGCCGGAGAGGGTGCCGGCGAGAGCGTCCGCGTGGCTGGTCAGGTCGACATCGGTGAGCGCGCGGGCGACGGCGGCGCGGCGGGCGTCCCGGTGTCTGCGGCCCGGCTGAAGGATCGCCGCGAAGTAGTCGAGGTTCTGCCGGACGCTGAGGTCGGTGTAGACCGACGGCGCCTGGGTGACGTACCCGATGCGCGGGCGGAGGGTGGGGTGGCCCGCGGGGTTGCCGAGAACGTCGAGAGTGCCGGTGACCTTGGCCTGGGTGCCGACGACGGCTCGCATCAGGGTGGATTTGCCGCAGCCCGAGGGGCCGAGGAGGCCGGTGATCCTGCCGGGTTCGACGGTGAAGTCGAGGCCGCGCAGGACGGCGCGGTTGCCTCGTACGACCGTGAGGCCGCGGGCCGCGATGGCGGCACCCGAATAATTCATCATGCGATGAATTTTTATCCTCGCCACGCCGTCCCGTCAAGGGATCGGGGCGGTGCGCAGCCTTCGGGGCACGGAGGCGGCCTCGGTGCGGGGCGTGGAGCGGGGCGCAGGCGGTCGGGGATGCCGGCCGAGCTGAGGCTGCTCACCGGGATCGTCGGCGGTCTGGTGACAGGTGTACTGCCGGGCAGCACTCGGCAGGGCAACGGCCCTGCCGCCGGGCTGACCGTGCTCGTGTACGAGGCCGGAGCCCTCGGGTTCTGGTGCTCGCCGTCGGCCTGGTGCGGGTGGGGCTGGGAGCGCTGCGGCTCGGGCAGTGGTTCCGGGCGGTGTCGGTCGCCGCGGTGCACGGGATGCCGGCCGGAATCGGGCCGGTGCTGATAGCCGGGCAGATCTTCGTGGTCGCCGACCTGGCGGCCCCCGGGTCCATGGGACAGAAGCTGGGCGCCCTGCCCGGACTGGTCAGGGGTACGGGGGTGAAGGCGCCGCCGTCGCCGTGGGGGTCGGGACACTCGCCGTCCTCGTGCTGTGGCCGCGGTGGCGACGGGCGGCCCGGGTGGTGCCCGCACCGCTCGCTGCGGTGGGACTCGCGGCGGGGGCGACCGCACTGTTCGATCTTCCGAGGGGAGGGCGGTTGCCGTCGCCGCGCACGATCGGTACGTGCGGGAGCGTGCGGTACAGCTCCGCCGCCATACCGGGGCCCGGTTCGACGGCAGTGACGTGGGCCCCGCACTCGGACAGGAGCCGGGTGGAGATGCCGGTGCCCGCGCCGATGTCGAGGGTGCGGGCGCCGCGCAGGGGGTGGCCTGTGAGCTCTTCGACCGCGGCGAAGAGGACGGGCGGGTAGCCGGGGCGGGCCGCGGCGTACTGGGCGGCGGCACGGTCGAAGGAGAGGGCGCGGGAGGGAGCGGCGGTGGGGGTGGTGGGGTCTCTGTGGGGCATGGGGGTCTTCCTGGCCCGGGTGCGGTTACTTGCGGCTGGGCTTCCTGCCCTTGGGCGACTTGCGGCCTGCCGGGTTTCCGGTCCGGGCCGAGCGGCGCTTCGCGTACTGGGCGACGGCCGCCTCGTACTCCGTGCGCCGCAGCTTCTCGCCCGGCGCCTCCAGGAACGAGCGGAAGAAGTACGCGAGCAGCGAGCCGATGAATCCGATCGTCTTCAGACTGCGCAGGTTGTCCTCGCCGGCCGGCCCGGCGGGGCGGCGGCTGAACCCTTCCCAGGTCTTGCGGAAGGCGATGGCGCTGCAGATGCCGAACATCAGGACGACCAGGATGCCGACGAAGCTGCCGACGTCGGCGATCTCCAGGCCCTGGTAGGCGAAGCGGAGCACGAAGCAGGAGGCGACGGCCGCGGCGAGGGAGCCGAGGGCGACGCCGACGCGGCGGAGCCCGTACCGGCCGTCGTGCTCGACCCAGGTCGTGCCGAAGAAGCGGATGGGCTCGGGCTGCGGGCCGGGGGCGGTGCCGGTGCTCGCGGTGCTGGGCTCGGTGCCGTCGGAGGCTTCGCTTTTCTCGCTCACGAGGTCGATTATCCCGGGTCGGCGGCGGTAGCGGCGACGCTGCCCCTACGGGGGACGGAGCAGCGCCGTCCCGCATCAGCCGCAGTGCTCCCACGGGCTCGTGTACGTGTACGTACCGACGCCCGCCTCGATCATTCCGCCCCACTTCACGCAGCGGCTGCCCGCGGCGAGGCGTACCGGACCGGCGTACGTGGAGTACGTGCCCTGGTCCTTCGCCTGCCCCTTGCCGTCGCCGTCCACGTCGAGCCAGGCGCCGGTCGGCAGCGCATAACCGCTGGTGGAGGAGGAGTGGAGGGTGACCACACAGTTGGACTTGGTGCTCGCGTTGTAGAGCAGATAGACGCGGGCGAGTTCGGTGGTGGAGTTACGGAAGGCGTGCGAGTCGATCTGGGCGTAGCCGGATCCGCAGATACCGGCCGGGGTGGCGGCGGTCGCGGTGGTGGCTTCTGCGGACGCCGCGTGGGCCGGGACGGCGCCGAGGGCCGCCAGTGCGGCGATCGCCGAGGCGATGACCGCCGAGCGGTGGATGCGGACGTCGGTACGGACAGGGATGTGCATGCTCCCCCAATCGTGAGAACGCATGGTGGGCGTGATTCTGGGCATCTGCCCGGACACGTGGAGTCACTACCCGTCCGTCTCGTCGGGCACACGCAGTGGCCCCCGGCGTATGGAGAACGCCGGGGGCCACTGCGTGTACGGGATCCGGTGTCGTATCAGCCGAGCTTCGAGACGTCGCGCACCGCGCCGCGGTCCGCGCTCGTCGCCATCGCCGCGTACGCCCGCAGCGCCGCCGAGACCTTGCGCTCGCGGTTCTTCGGCGCGTACACGCCGTTCAGCGCCTCACGGCGGGTGGCCAGCTCGGCCTCGGGGACGAGGAGCTCGATCGAGCGGTTCGGGATGTCGATCCGGATCCGGTCGCCGTCCTCGACCAGCGCGATCGTGCCGCCCGATGCCGCCTCCGGCGATGCGTGGCCGATCGACAGGCCCGACGTGCCGCCGGAGAAGCGGCCGTCGGTGACGAGCGCACAGCTCTTGCCGAGGCCGCGGCCCTTCAGGAAGGAGGTGGGGTAGAGCATCTCCTGCATGCCGGGGCCGCCGCGCGGACCCTCATAACGGATGACGACGACGTCGCCCTCCTTGATCTCCTTGCGGAGGATCTTGTCGACGGCCTCGTCCTGCGACTCGCAGACGACCGCCGGGCCCTCGAAGGCCCAGATCGACTCGTCGACGCCCGCCGTCTTCACGACGCAGCCGTCCTCGGCGAGATTTCCCTTCAGGACCGCGAGGCCGCCGTCCTTGGAGTACGCGTGCTCCAGGTCGCGGATGCAGCCGCCCGCCGCGTCCAGGTCGAGGGTGTCCCAGCGCTCGGACTGCGAGAAGGCCGTCGCGGAACGCACGCATCCGGGGGCCGCGTGCCACAGCTCGACGGCCTCGGGGGACGGGGAGCCGCCGCGGACGTCCCAGTTCTTCAGCCACTCGCCGAGGGTGGCGGAGTGCACCGAGTGCACGTCCTCGTTGAGCAGGCCGCCGCGGTGCAGCTCACCGAGGATGGCGGGGATGCCGCCGGCCCGGTGGACGTCCTCCATGTAGTACGTGCCACCGGGGGCCACGTTGGGGGCGACCTTCGACAGGCAGGGGACGCGGCGCGAGACGTCGTTGATGTCGTCGAGGTCGTAGTCCAGCTCGGCCTCCTGCGCGGCGGCGAGCAGGTGCAGGATCGTGTTGGTGGAGCCGCCCATGGCGATGTCCAGCGCCATCGCGTTGTCGAACGCGGCGCGGGTGCCGATGGAACGCGGCAGGACCGTCGCGTCGTCCTGCTCGTAGTAGCGCTTGGTGATCTCGACGACCGTGCGGCCGGCCTCCTCGTACAGCGCCTTGCGGGCGGTGTGCGTGGCGAGGACGGAGCCATTGCCCGGGAGGGAGAGGCCGAGGACCTCGGTCAGACAGTTCATCGAGTTGGCGGTGAACATGCCGGAACAGCTGCCGCAGGTGGGGCAGGCGTTCTCCTCGATGCGGAGGATGTCCTCGTCCGAGATGTTCTCGTTGACCGCGTCGCTGATCGCGTTGATCAGGTCGAGTTTGCGGACCGTGCCGTCGACGAGGGTGGCCTTGCCGGCCTCCATCGGGCCGCCGGAGACGAAGACCGTCGGGATGTTGAGGCGCATCGCGGCCATCAGCATGCCGGGGGTGATCTTGTCGCAGTTGGAGATGCAGATCAGCGCGTCCGCGCAGTGCGCCTCGACCATGTACTCGACGGAGTCGGCGATCAGGTCGCGGGAGGGGAGGCTGTAGAGCATCCCGCCGTGGCCCATCGCGATGCCGTCGTCGACGGCGATGGTGTTGAACTCGCGCGGCACGGCACCCGCGGCCTTGATCGCGTCGGAGACGATCCGGCCGACCGGGGCCAGGTGGGTGTGGCCGGGGACGAACTCGGTGAAGGAGTTGGCGACGGCGATGATCGGCTTGCCGATGTCCTCGCTCGCTACGCCCGAGGCCCGCATAAGGGCGCGGGCGCCCGCCATGTTGCGGCCGTGGGTGACAGTGCGGGACCTCAGCTGGGGCATCGTCTCTCGCTCCTTCGACAGAAAAGACTGTCTTCGAGCCTACGCCTCGACTCCAAGATCTGGACACCGTGTCCGGAATGCGGGACGGGGTGCTCAGTGAGTGGGCGGGGTGCGGCTCGGTGGGTGAGGGTCCGTTCCCGCTGCCCGCCCCCTTCCTGGAACCGGGGCTCCACCCGGAACCCCGGCCCTCGAACGCCGGACAGACCGAAAGGTCATCCTGGGGCGTTCAGGTCTCCGTCAAGTAACGCTGGAGCGTCGGTGCGACCATGGCGATGATCTTCTCGGGGTCCGCCGAAGCCAGCGGCTCCGCCTGGATCACGTACCGCAGCATCGCGATCCCGAGCATGTGCGACGCGGCCAGTTCCGCACGGAACGTCGCGTCCGGTACGTCCAGTGCCTCCGCGATACGCTCCAGCAGCCGTCGCAGGAGGAAGCCGCGCAGTACCTTCGCCGCCCCTTCGTGCGTCAGGGCGGAGCGCATGATCGCCAGCAGGGGGGCTCTGGACGCCGGGTTCTCCCACACGCCGATGAAGTAGCGGGCCAGCCGCTCCCCCAGGCCGTCCGTGCCCATGCCCAGGACGGACGGAATCACCAGGGCGGGCTCGAAGGAGACCTCGATCGCCGCCGCGAAGACCTCGTCCTTCGTACCGAAGTAGTGGTGGACGAGTGCGGCGTCGACGCCTGCCGCCCTGGCGATGCCCCGGATCGACGTCTTGTCGTAGCCGCGTTCGGCGAATTCGGTACGGGCCGCTTCCAGGATGCGTTCGCGGGCGCCGGGGCCGGTGTCTGCCGTCGTACGGGCGGGGCGGCCTCGGCGCTTCGGGCGCTCGGGGGGTGTGTGTGCCGCGCCCTCGCCGCCGGTGTTCCCACCCGTCCTGCCGGGGGTCATGAGCGCGGGACCTGCGCCGACGAGGAAGCCAGGTGGAGCCGGGTGAAGGCGAGCGCTTCCGCCAGGTCGGCTTCACGTTCGGCTGCGGACATGGCGCGGCGGGTGTTGACCTCGATGACGACATGGCCGTCGAAGCCCGTGCGCGCCAGGCGCTCCAGCAGTTCCGCGCAGGGCTGGTCACCGCGGCCGGGCACCAGGTGCTCGTCCTTGTTGGAGCCCTTGCCGTCAGCGAGGTGGATGTGGGCGAGCCGGTCGCCCATCCGGTCGACCATGGCCATGCCGTCGGTGCGGGCGGTCGCGGTGTGCGAGAGGTCCACGGTGAAGTGGCGGTAGTCGTTGTTGGTGACGTCCCAGTCGGGGGCGTACGCGAGCATCTCGCGGTCCCGGTACCGCCATGGGTACATGTTCTCGACGGCGAAGCGCACATCCGTCTCGTCCGCCATCCGCCAGATGCCGGTGATGAAGTCGCGCGCGTACTGGCGCTGCCAGCGGAACGGCGGATGGACGACGACGGTCGTCGCTCCGAGCTTCTCCGCGGCCGCGCGGGCCCGCTGGAGCTTCACCCATGGATCGGTGGACCAGACCCGCTGGGTGATCAGCAGACAGGGCGCGTGAACGGCGAGGATCGGCACCTGGTGGTAGTCCGAGAGGCGTCGCAACGCCTCGATGTCCTGGCTGACGGGATCGGTCCAGACCATGATCTCGACACCGTCGTAGCCCAGACGCGCGGCAATCTCGAAGGCCGTCGCCGTCGACTCCGGATAGACGGAAGCCGTCGACAGGGCGACCTTCGCATCCGGGATGCGCACCACTGGTTCTGCCACGCAGACAGCGTACGGGGCAGCTGTGCGCGCCACCGAGGCGCCGGGGCGGAAAGTGAGAAGGCCCATGACTCCGCTCCCGGCGTTCCGCGCTCCCCGTCGCCCTGGTCCTCCGGCGGAACGTGCGGTCAGTTCAGGGCAGCCGCCGCCGTCGGGAGGTGGTCCAGGCGGCGCAGGATCACTCCCTCGCGCAGCGCCCACGGGCAGATCTCCAACTCCTCCACACCGAAGAGATCCATCGCCCCCTCGGCGACCATCGCCCCGGCGAGCAGCTGCGCGGCCCGCCCCTCGGAGACACCGGACAGCCGGCCGCGCTGGTCGGCTGTCATGGCCGCCAGCTTGGGCACCCATTCCTCCAGGGCCTTCCGGGTGAGGGCACGCTGCACGTAGAGACCCTCGGCGGAGCGCGCGGCGCCTGCGATCCTGGCGAGCTGCTTGAACGTCTTGGAGGTCGCCACGACGTGGTCGGGGCGGCCGAAGCGGCTGAACTCGCCGACCGTACGGGCGATGCTGGCCCGCACGTGGCGGCGCAGCACCTTCACCTCCGTCGGGTCCGGCGGGTCGTGCAGCAGCCAGCCGGCGGTGAGGCGCCCGGCCCCGAGCGGCAGCGACACGGCGGCGTCGGGCTCCTCGTCGATGCCGTACGCAATCTCCAGCGAGCCGCCGCCGATGTCGAGGACCAGCAGCTTCCCCGCCGACCAGCCGAACCAGCGGCGGGCCGCGAGGAAGGTGAGCCGGGCCTCATCCTCGCCGCTGAGGACGGCGAGATCGACGCCCGTCTCCTCCCGTACCCGGGTCAGCACCTGGTCGGCGTTGCTCGCTTCCCGCACCGCGGACGTGGCGAACGGCAGCACGTCCTCGCAGCCCTTGTCCTCGGCGGCCTGCAGCGCGCCGGCGATCGTCGACACGAGCCGGTCCACGCCCTGGGGGCCGATCGCTCCGTCCGCATCGAGAAGTTCGGCCAGGCGCAGCTCCGCCTTGTGCGAGTGCGCGGGCAGCGGGCGGGCGCCGGGATGCGCGTCCACCACCAGCAGATGAACCGTGTTCGACCCCACGTCGAGGACTCCGAGTCTCATACGCGGAACGCTACTGCTCCCGCGGACTTACCCTTGGCCCGTGTCAAAGACGAAAAAGGCGAAGCCGGGCAAAATCACGAAGAAGCAGAGAACGAAGCAGGAGATGCAGCAGCCGGAAAAGAACGGGCCTGACCGGTCCGAAGACGAGAAGGGGATCGACTTCGCACGCGCCTGGGTCGAGTTCCCCGATCCCGCGGACGACGAGCAGATCTTCCGCTGCGACCTGACCTGGCTGACATCCAGGTGGAACTGCATCTTCGGCAGTGGCTGCCAGGGCATCCAGGCGGGCCGTGCGGACGACGGATGCTGCACGCTGGGTGCGCACTTCTCCGACGAGGACGACGAGAAGCGGGTGGCGGACCACGTCTCCCGGCTGACCCCGGAGCTGTGGCAGTTCCACGACGTCGGTAAGGAGACGGGCTGGGTCGAGGTCGACGACGACGGCGAACGCCAGACGCGCCGCTGGAAGGGGTCCTGCATCTTCCAGAACCGGCCCGGATTCGCGGCCGGAGCCGGGTGCTCGCTGCACATCCTGGCGCTGCGCGAGGGCAAGGAGCCCCTGGAGACCAAGCCGGACGTGTGCTGGCAGCTGCCGATCCGGCGTACGTACGACTGGATCGACCGCCCCGACGACACGCGCGTGCTCCAGGTCTCGATCGGCGAGTACGACCGCCGGGGCTGGGGTCCGGGCGGTCACGATCTGCACTGGTGGTGCACGTCGGCGACCTCGGCGCACGGGGCCGGGGAGCCGGTTTACGTCTCGTACCGGCCCGAGCTCACCGAGCTGATGGGCAAGGAGGCGTACGAGCGGCTGGTCGAGCTGTGCGAGGAGCGGTTGTCCTCGCTGCTGCCGATGGCGCCGCATCCGGCGGATCCGGTAGGACCCGCGGAGGCCCAGGGGCCCATGGGCCCGCTGGGCTGAGGACCGACGGGCCGAGGTCGGCATTCAGCCCGTCGGCGCCGGGTCGGACGGGCTTGTCCCCGGCTCGGACGGGCTGGACGAGTTCGACGGGTCCGGTGACGGTGGCTGAGTCGGGTCCGTCGGCGAGGGCGTGGGCTCCGTCGGGTCCGGCGACGGGTCCGTCGGGTCCGTCGGCGAGGGCGTGGGTTCCGTCGGGTCCGGCGACGGAGCCGTGGGACCGGGTGAGGACGGCGGCGGGGCGGACGGGCCGCCGGACGACGTTGCTCCGTACCCGCTGATCGCCACCGCCGAGCCCGATGGGGCGAGGCCGATACGGGCACCCCAGGCACCCGCCGGTTCCCTCGCATGGTCGACGAGGACGCGGATCGTGACGCTCTCGCCTGCGGCAAGGGTGCCGGAGGACCTGCTGAGGCGCAGCCAGGGCGCATCCGCCCGCGCCGACCAGGCCACGGGCGCGCCGCCCGAGGCGGTCAGCGTGATCAGCGTCGCGCCACCGGAGGAACGAGCCGTGACCCGGATCCTGCCGGCGCCGTGCTGTCCCGTCCCCGAGCTGATGACCTCGGCAGAGACATCCGGTGCACGACTGCCGTCCTTGAAGCGGGCGCCGGGCTCGGGGCCGGCGTTGCCCGCATTCTCGTAGCGGTCGGACGGGTCGCCGTCGAGACCGCGCCGGTCGTCCGTCCCGGCTGCGGTGACCGACGCTCCGTCGTGCCCCTCGCCGGTCAGCGGCGCCCCCCGGTAGGCGGACCACAGGGCAATCACGGGGGCGGCGACAACCGTCGCCACCACCGTCGTCGTCACGACCCTCGCCCGGAGCCGGTCCCGGCGCGCGGCGTGGTCCTTGGGGTCCACCGGGAAGCCCGCCCGGTCGAAGCGCGGACTGCCGGACCGATTCCTCTGGGCATGGATCATCGCGACGTATGCGGACGGCCGCGGCGCCTCCACGACCGGCAGCGCGGCCGCAGGGGCCAAGGCGCCGCCCGGCCAGGGGCCCTCGGCGCCCGCCCGTTCGGCGGCGCGACGGCAGCGGGGGCAGTCGTCGACGTGCCGGACGAGTTCGCGGCGCAGGACGGCGGAGAGCAGGACCCGGTGGTCGCCGGTGAGGTGGGCGACGGTGGGACAGTTGCCGGTCTCGACGACGGCGAGGGCGGCGCGGGTGCGTTCCACCTCGCAGGCCGCGGCGGCGAGGATCTCGCGGGCGGTCGCGGGTTCGAGGCCGAGGACGGCGGCCACGGCGCTCGGGGCGAGGCGGTGGCGTACGGCCAGTTCGAGCGCTTCGCGTTGTTCGGGGGTGGTGCCGGCCGCTTCGGGCCAGGCGAGCTGCGCAAGTTCGCGGCGGTGCGCTTCGGCGGCAGGGGCGGAATCGGGGGTCGGAGCGGGGGCGTTCGTGAGGCCCGCCTCGCTGGTGGCCGGCGGTGGGGTGACGGCCGGGAACGTACGGTTTTCCGGACGCGCCCCCCTGGGGGACTTCCGGCCCGACTGCTTCCCCGGCTGCTGGCGATGCGCCTGACGACCCCGTTTCTGCTCGGCGAGCCTGCGCAGGCACGTCCACCTGGCCAGCGCGTACAGCCAGGTTTTACGTTCCTCCTCACCCGCGGGGCACCGCCCGTCCTGCCGTTCCGCGATGGCGAGCACACTCCCGAGCGCCTCGACGGCGCCGTCGTGGTCGCAGAGCACGGAGAGGCAGTAGGTGAACAGGCCGTCGAGATGCGGCTCGTAACGGGCGGGCGGTCTCTGCGGCGACGAGTGGGGCGCACTGCGCTGCGTCCGGTGTGCGCCGGTGGTGGATGTAGAGGTCTCCAGCCTGCTGCTCGTCACCCGGCGACCGTAGGCAGGGCAAGGCATGTTCTTGGCGTCTCTTGCCCACTATTAACCCTTACGGGTGAACGTATCGCTCAAAATGGGACAGGAGCCCCTGATTCCGCCGGAGCCTCCTCTCCGTTCCCTGCCCCCGCGACCGCCCGTGCACCCGCGCCGGACGGTGTTGTCAGTCCTCACCTATACGGTGGCGCCATGGCTGCCCGTACGAAATCCGCGAAGGACCGGCCGTCCTATCGCTGCACCGAATGCGGCTGGACCACCGCCAAGTGGCTCGGCCGCTGCCCCGAATGCCAGGCATGGGGCACGGTCGAGGAATTCGGCGGTGCCCCTGCCGTACGGACGACGGCGGCCGGCCGCGTGAGTACGGCCGCTCTCCCCATCGGCCAGGTCGACAGCCGACAGGCCACCGCCCGGTCGACCGGTGTCGACGAGCTGGACCGGGTGCTCGGCGGCGGGCTGGTCCCCGGCGCTGTGGTGCTGGTCGCGGGCGAGCCGGGCGTGGGTAAGTCGACGCTCCTGCTGGACGTGGCAGCCAAGGCAGCCAGTGACGAGCACCGCACCCTCTATGTCACCGCGGAGGAGTCCGCGAGCCAGGTGCGGCTGCGTGCCGACCGGATCCGCGCGATCAACGACCACCTCTACCTCGCGGCCGAGACCGACCTCTCCGCGGTCCTCGGCCATCTGGACGCGGTCAAGCCGTCCCTGCTCATCCTCGACTCCGTACAGACCGTCGCCTCGCCCGAGATCGACGGTGCGCCCGGCGGTATGGCGCAGGTCCGGGAGGTCGCCGGAGCGCTCATCCGCGCCTCCAAGGACCGCGGCATGTCCACGCTGCTGGTCGGCCACGTCACCAAGGACGGCGCGATCGCCGGACCGCGGCTGCTGGAGCACCTCGTCGACGTGGTGCTGTCCTTCGAGGGCGACCGTCACGCGCGCCTCCGGCTGGTCCGCGGCGTGAAGAACCGGTACGGCGCGACGGACGAGGTCGGCTGTTTCGAACTGCACGACGAGGGCATCACCGGCCTCGCCGACCCGTCCGGGCTCTTCCTCACCCGGCGCGACGAACCCGTACCCGGCACCTGTCTCACAGTCACCCTGGAGGGACGTCGCCCGCTCGTCGCCGAAGTGCAGGCGCTGACGGTCGATTCGCAGATCCCGTCGCCCCGGCGCACCACCTCCGGGCTCGAGACGTCCCGGGTCTCGATGATGCTGGCCGTTCTGGAGCAGCGCGGCCGGATCAGCTCGCTCGGAAAGCGGGACATCTACAGCGCGACGGTCGGCGGTGTGAAGCTCTCCGAGCCCGCCGCCGACCTCGCCGTCGCACTGGCGCTGGCCAGTGCGGCAAGCGACACACCACTGCCCAAGAACCTGGTGGCGATCGGCGAAGTGGGCCTCGCGGGCGAGGTCAGACGCGTGACCGGGGTGCAGCGCAGACTGGCCGAGGCACACCGGCTGGGCTTCACCCACGCACTGGTCCCGACCGACCCGGGGAAGGTCCCGGCCGGTATGAAGGTCACGGAAGTCGCCAACATGGGCGAGGCGCTGAGAGTACTCCCGCGCCGGTCTCGTACGGAGGCCCCACGGGAGGACAACGCGCGCCGGTAGACTTTGCCCTGGTCTCGCCCGTCCGTACGAACGGTATGAGGGACGTAAGGGCACCGCAAACCTGTAACCGGAGGAGTGCAGTGGCAGCCAACGACCGGGCAGCATCGCCCGGAAAGTCCGGCCAAGGCACCGGTAACGAGGCGCTGATGCGCGCCTCGCTGAGCGCCGTCGCGCCCGGAATGGCCTTGCGGGACGGCCTGGAGCGCATTCTCCGTGGCAACACCGGCGGGCTGATCGTGCTGGGCATGGACAAGACCGTCGAGTCCATGTGCACCGGCGGCTTCGTGCTGGATGTCGAATTCACCGCGACGCGACTGCGCGAGCTGGCCAAGCTCGACGGAGCGCTGATCCTCGACAAGGACATGAGCAAGATCCTCCGGGCCGGCGTGCAGCTGGTCCCGGACGCCTCCATTCCCACCGAGGAGACCGGTACCCGCCACCGCACGGCGGATCGGGTCTCCAAGCAGTGCAACTTCCCTGTCGTCTCGGTCTCGCAGTCGATGCGTCTGATCGCGCTGTACGTGGACGGGGAGCGCCGGGTCCTGGAGGAGTCCGCCGCGATCCTGTCGCGCGCCAATCAGGCCCTCGCCACCCTGGAGCGGTACAAACTCCGGCTCGACGAGGTGGCGGGCACACTCTCCGCGCTGGAGATCGAGGACCTGGTGACGGTCCGCGATGTGACGGCCGTCGCACAGCGGCTGGAGATGGTGCGCCGGATCGCGACCGAGATCGCCGAGTACGTGGTGGAGCTGGGTACCGACGGCCGGCTTCTCTCGCTCCAGCTCGACGAGTTGATCGCGGGCGTCGAGCCGGAGCGCGAGCTGGTCGTGCGCGACTATGTGCCGGAGCCGACCGCGAAGCGGTCCCGTACGGTCGCTGAGGCGCTGACCGAGCTGGACGCGCTCTCTCACACCGAGTTGCTCGAACTGCCCGTCGTGGCACGGGCCCTGGGGTACAGCGGCTCGCCCGAGACCCTGGACTCGGCGGTCTCGCCGCGCGGCTTCCGGCTGCTGGCGAAGGTGCCGCGACTGCCCGGGGCGATCATCGACCGGCTCGTGGAGCACTTCGGAGGACTGCAGAAGCTGCTCGCGGCGAGCGTGGACGATCTCCAGACGGTGGACGGGGTCGGCGAGGCGCGGGCGCGGAGCGTGCGCGAGGGGCTCTCGCGGCTGGCCGAGTCGTCGATTCTTGAGCGGTACGTGTAGGGGGCGGGTCTCACGTCGGCTCGGGGCCCGGTCGGCTGACCGGGCCCCGACGTGCGTGTGGGAGCGTGTTCACGTCCTGCTCAGCACGTCGGCACTTCGCGGGCCGGTCATTGGCGGGCCGGTACTGCGCGAGCGGTTCTTTCCCGTCGGCCGTTCGCGTCGGCTCCTCGCGGACTCGTCCTTCTCGAACTGGCCCTTCGCGCGCCGGTACTTCGCAAGTGGGCCTCTCGCGTCAGTCCTTCGCGAGGACGAACGATGCGCGCTGCAGGGGCTCGCCGGAGGCCTTCGCCTCGACGAGGTACGTACCCGGCCCCGCGGATCCTGCGGACGGCGTCGCGCACTGCGGAGCACTCTTCTGCCGGTCCCACTCCACGGTGTGAACGATGGTCGCGCCCGCCGGGACCTCCAGCAGCACACTGCCCCCGTTGCGCGGGCAGTCCTTGGAGGACCACACCTCGGCGTCGTCGCCACCGGCTTCGGTGACGGTGAGCACCGCGCTCTTCGGTCCGAAGTCGGCCTTGCAGGCGGTGGACGAGGTGTTCTTGGCGATCAACTGAAACTTCGGCTTCTCGCCGGGGCCGTACGTGAGCCCGGCGCGCAGGGTCAACTGCAGCGCGGAAGCGGTGCAGTCGGGGATCGAGGAGCCGGCCGGGACCTGCCGGCCCTCGGTTCCGCCGCCGGATGCGCTGCCGGAATCCGATCCGGTGCCGGGGTCGCCGTTGCTGTCGTCGCCTGTCCCGCCCGTGGTGTTCTCGGAGCCCGCGTCGGTACCGCCGCTGCCGCCGCCGCTGCCGTCGGTGGTGCCCGACTCGTCGCGCCCGCCCGGCTGTTGACTGATGGCCGGCCCGGTACTGGCAGGTCCAGGACCGATGGAGTGTGCGGGACCGGACCCGTTGGGCCGGGAATCGTCCTTGTTCCCCTTGCTCCCACCGGAGGTGACGGCCCATACGATCAGCAGCGCGAGCAGCGCAATCAGCGTCGCCGCTGCGGCCCTCCGTCGCCAGTAGATGGTGGAGGGAAGCGGCCCGATCGGATTGCGCAGAGATCCCACGGCGCAAACTGTACGAGAGATCCGCGCCAACTCCCGCCCCACCCGCCGCTCCGACCCCCAAGTTTTGCGGATCATCATCATGGGGTGGCTGGATTTCGACCCCTACATTCGTCAGGTGCGGCCCCTGACGATCGCGCAATGTGACAATCGTGCACCGTTGCCTACGGTCAGTCACATGAAGAGTTCGACCACTGAGGCTGCGTACAGGGACATCACCGACTTCGCGCACGGCGCGCCACCGTGGGTGCAGCATCTCGCCGAAATATGGACGGAACTCGGGCTGCTGATCTTCGGCGTCCTGTTCGTCGTGGGCTGGTAGCGGGCGCGCAGGGAGCATGCGGAAGCCCGGCCCGCTCGGTGCTTGCGCCCCTCGCGACGGCGGTCGGCTATCGGCCTCCCCCCGCGGTAGGGAGTGGATCGGCGAGCGGCGTCGTGCGGCTTCGATGACAAGGCGGAGGACAGAGTCGACGCGGAGCGTCGGTGGCCGACGACGACGCCGCAAGCGGAGTCGCAGGGCGTCGGGAGCCCACTCCGTGCCGCGGGGGAGGCCGCATGTCGTCAGTGAGGTGCTCAAGACGGTCATGGACGAGGAACGCCCGTGTCGTGCGGTCGTCGGCGCGGCAGCCTCCTTGGCGCCCTGCCCGTCGACGGGCGTCTGGTCGTTCCCGAGCAATCACGCGGCCCTAGCCGGCATCGCCGCCGTCGCACTGGCGTGCGCCCGGCCGCGCACGGCCTGGTTCGCAGTGCCGATGGCGCTGCTGATGGCGCTCTCCCGGGTCTTTGTCGGGGTGCACTATCCGCACGATGTCGCGGTGGGCTGCTGGTCAGCGGGTCCGTGGCGGCGCTGGTGACCGTCCGGCTGTCCCGTCCGAAGCACTCGCTCGCCCGGACGGTGCGGGACAGCCGGGCGTCCCTCGCGGTCTGGCTATCCGGCCCGGGGCGGACGGCCCGGCCCGGGGCCACAGCACAGGTCGATGATCGGGCCGGGGCCTGGGCGAAAGCACGGGCGGCAGTCCGGGCGAAGACGCTGACCGGGGCTCATCGTGGGGACAGACGGGTGGCGTTATCACCCCAAGGGCCCTCAAGCGGGGCGACACCACCGTGACCATGACCATCGTCTGCCCTTCCGTGTCAGGATCGACATGCGATGACTGCCATGACTGCGACACAGACGCCCCCCACATCCCTCCACACTCCCGTGATCGGGTGGTTCGACCAGCACGCCCGCGATCTGCCCTGGCGCCGCCCCGAGGCGGGTGCCTGGGGTGTGATGGTGAGCGAGTTCATGCTGCAGCAGACCCCCGTCAGCCGGGTCATCCCGGTGTACGAACAGTGGCTGGCCCGCTGGCCGCGCCCCGCCGACCTGGCCGCCGAGCCGCCCGGTGAGGCGGTCCGCGCGTGGGGCCGGCTCGGTTACCCGCGGCGTGCGCTGCGGTTGCACGGCGCCGCGCAGGCAATAACGGAACGGCACGGCGGCGACGTACCGAGCGAGCACGGTCAGCTGCTCGCACTGCCCGGGATCGGTGAGTACACAGCGGCGGCCGTGGCCTCGTTCGCGTACGGGCAGCGGCATCCCGTGCTCGATACGAACGTCCGCCGGGTGTTCGCCCGGGCCGCGACCGGCATTCAGTACCCGCCGAACGCGACCACCGCCGCCGAGCGGAAACTCGCCCGCGCGCTCCTCCCCGACGAGGACGAACGCGCGGCCCGCTGGGCGGCAGCCACGATGGAACTCGGCGCGCTCGTCTGCACAGCCAAGAACGAGGACTGCACGCAATGCCCGATCGCGACGCAGTGCGCCTGGCGGCTGGCCGGGAAGCCCGCGCACGAGGGGCCTCCGCGCCGCGGTCAGACCTACGCCGGTACGGACCGGCAGGTGCGCGGACGGTTGCTCGCCGTTCTGCGTGAGGCGGTGACCCCGGTGTCGCAGGCGGCACTCGACACCGTGTGGGACGAGCCGGTGCAACGGGCACGGGCACTGGACGGCCTGGTCGCCGACGGCCTGGTCGAGCCGCTCCCGGGAGGCCAGTACCGACTTCCGCAGAGTTAGTGCCGTGACCGGCGGTGTTTGCCCCATGAGGAGCGTCGTCCGGTGCGCGCGACCGCAAGGCGGCCGGAAGTCCTTGAGTGACGTCTCCCCTGCTCGAACGAAGTTGAGAGCTTGGGGAGGGAGCTACCAGGACTTTTGGCCGGCCCGGCGAGCGGGCGCGACGGGGCAAAGCCTGCCGGGAGGGGCACTGGGGGTGTCCGGCGGATCAGGGCCGCGACGCCTGGCACGGCCCTGATCCGCCGGACACCCCCTGGGAACAGGGCAGGAAGGTCCTCCCCCTCCGCTGTTACACAACCGATGGACAGCCGTGCGTCGGCGTATGGCTGCTCCGCACAGTGCCGTGACAACCGCTCCGTAACGTCTCCGACCGTCAGCCCACGCAGGAGTGGCCGACAGAGGTCAAACGGGGATCGACGGGGACGGAGGCGGTTGGAATGGCGCAGGGCGAGGTGCTCGAATTCGAAGAGTACGTACGCACCCGGCAGGACGCACTGCTGCGCAGTGCGCGCCGCCTGGTCCCCGACCCGGTGGACGCGCAGGACCTGCTGCAGACCGCCCTGGCCCGTACCTTCGGCCGCTGGGACGGCATCGCCGACAAGTCCCTGGCCGATGCCTACCTGCGCCGCGTCATGATCAACACCCGTACGGAATGGTGGCGGGCCCGCAAGCTGGAGGAGGTGCCCACCGAGCAGCTGCCCGATGCCAGCATCGAGGACGGCACCGAGCAGCGCGCCGACCGTGCTCTCCTGATGGACGTCCTGGGTGTGCTGGCTCCCAAGCAGCGCAGCGTCGTCGTGCTGCGACACTGGGAGCAGATGAGCACGGAGGAGACGGCCGCGGCGCTCGGCATGTCGGCCGGTACGGTGAAGAGCACGCTGCACCGTGCGCTGGCTCGGCTGCGCCAGGAACTGGAGAGCCGCGAGGCCATGAGCAGGGAAGCCAGGATCCGTGAGGCCCAGGGCCACACGGCGGGCGACCGGGCTCCGGCCAGCGGTGCCGCGCAGCGTGCGCGGGCAGGGGCGCAGCTCCGCGGACAGGCGGACCGGCGTCATGACGAACGGGGGCGGGAGCGGTGCGCGGCCTGACAGGCAGCGGTGAACGCGGGGTCGGCAGAAGCGGTAGCACCGGCGGGGACACGGCGACCGGCGGAAGCGGGGCGGCCCGCAGCGGTGGTCGCCGGCTGACCCGGTGGGCGGCGAACAGTACGACACTGGTCGGGCTCGCCGTTCTGGCGCTGCTCACGGTCAGCTGTTCCACTGGTGGTACGGGCACCCGTGACGAGGGCCCGGCAGGCTCCCAGCGGGCCGCCCAGGTCACGCCGTCGGCCACCGCGCCGTCGGCGAAGCCCATCCCGCGGGTCGATCCCGTCCAGCTGGTCAAGCGGGACCCCCGGGTGAGCGAGCGGGTCAGGACGGACCTGAAGCCCTGCACGGGCAAGGAGTACCCGGTCGACTCCTCGTACGGCAGGCTGACGGGCGGCTCCGCGCCGGACGTCGTGGTGAACGTGATGACCTGCGGGGACGCGGTGGGTGTCGGCACCTACGTGTACCGCCGGCAGAGCAACGGCACGTACGAGAACATCTTCACCACCGAGCAGCCTGCGGTCTACGGCACCATCGACCGGGGCGATCTGGTCGTGACGACGCAGGTGTACGAGAAGAAGGACGCGGTCGCGTACCCGTCGGGCGAGGAAGTGGTCACGTACCGCTGGGCCGACGACCGGTTCGCCGAGCACGACCGGGTGTACAACGACTTCAACAGAGCCGTCGGCAACGGAGAAGGGGATTTCCCGGGGCCCACGGAACCGACGAAAAGCTGAGAGCAGTCGATGGCCGAGACCCACGTCCTGTTCGTCGAGGACGACGATGTCATCCGCGAGGCCACCCAGCTGGCGCTGGAGCGTGATGGTTTCGCGGTCACCGCGATGCCCGACGGCCTCTCCGGTCTGGAGGCGTTCCGTGCCGACCGGCCGGACATCGCCCTGCTCGACGTGATGGTGCCGGGCCTGGACGGGGTCAGTCTGTGCCGTCGTATTCGCGACGAGTCGACCGTGCCCGTGATCATGCTGTCCGCCCGCGCCGATTCGATCGATGTGGTGCTCGGCCTGGAGGCCGGCGCCGACGACTACGTCACCAAGCCGTTCGACGGCGCTGTTCTGGTCGCCAGGATCCGAGCCGTGCTGCGCCGCTTCGGCCATGCGTCGGGCGGACAGCAGGGCGGCGCGGAGGCGGGGTCGAAGCCTGTCGGCGGGGTGCTGGTCTTCGGTGACCTGGAGGTCGACACCGAGGGCATGGAGGTACGCAAGGGCGGCGCGCCCGTGGCGCTGACCCCGACCGAGATGCGACTGCTGCTGGAGTTCTCTTCCGCGCCCGGCACGGTGTTCTCGCGCGACAGACTGCTCGAACGGGTCTGGGACTACGGCTGGGGAGGAGACACCCGGGTCGTGGATGTCCATGTGCAGCGGCTGCGTACCAAGATCGGGCAGGACCGGATCGACACGGTCCGCGGTTTCGGCTACAAACTCAAGCCATGAAGCGGCCGGCACTGCGGACGGGGGTCCGCTGGAAGATCAGTATCGCGATCGCCGTAGTGGGCGCGCTCGTCGCCGTGGCGCTGAGCCTCGTCGTCCACAACGCCGCCCGCGTCTCGATGCTGGAGAACGCCCGTGAGGTCCAGCTGGAGCGGCTGACGTACGCGCAGCTGCTGTATGAGGCGACGAAGACGAAAAAGGCCGATCCCAAGTTCGGCGCCAAGCTCAATGACCCGACGATGCCGCAGAGCCTGCGGGCGGAGATCCGTAAGCACCGGCGCGCCACGCATGTCGACGAGTACGGGAACGGGGTGCCCGATGTGTGGGCCGCCGTGCCGCTGGCCAATGGCGACGTGCTGTCCCTGCACACCCGCTTCGCGGACCGTTCCGCCACGATCATGGGCGATCTCGACCGGGCGTTGATCATCGGCTCCGTCTCGGTGGTCTTCGGTGGCTGCGCGCTGGGCGTGCTGATCGGCGGGCAGCTGTCACGCAGGCTGCGCAAGGCGGCGGCCGCGGCCGGCAAGGTCGCGCAGGGCCATACGGAGGTACGGGTCCGGGAGGCCATCGGCGGCGTCATCCGGGACGAGACCGACGAGCTGGCCCGCGCGGTGGATGCCCTGACGGACGCGCTGAACGAACGGATCGAGGCGGAGCGCCGGGTCACCGCGGACATCGCGCACGAGCTGCGCACCCCCGTGACCGGGCTGCTGACCGCCGCCGAGCTGCTGCCGCCGGGCCGCCCCACCGAGCTCGTACGGGACAGGGCGCAGGCGATGCGCACGCTCGTCGAGGACGTGCTGGAGGTGGCCAGGCTGGACAGTGCGTCGGAGCGTGCCGAGCTGCAGGAGATCGCATTCGGTGAGTTCGTCAGCCGCCGGATCGCGCTGCTGGACCCCGATGTGCGGGTCCAGGTGGTGCACGAGTCGTGGGTCAACACCGATCCGCGCCGACTGGAGCGCATCCTCGGCAATCTGCTGGGGAACGCCGCGAAGCACGGCTCCACTCCGGTGGAGGTCACGGTCGAGGGACGGGTGGTGCGCATCCGCGATCACGGGCCCGGTTTCCCGGAGGCGCTGCTGCGCGAGGGCCCGAGCCGGTTCCGTACCGGCAGCAGCGACCGCTCCGGGCGCGGGCACGGCCTGGGGCTGACGATCGCGGCCGGTCAGGCCCGGGTGCTCGGCGCCCGGCTGACGTTCCGCAACGCGGCACCGCAGGGCGCGGCGGAGGGGACCGGCGGGGCGATCGCCGTGCTGTGGCTGCCGGAGCACGCCCCGACAAACACTGGCAGCTTCCCGATCCTGCACCTCGCCGAACAGCGCAGGCCCGGGAGCTCGCGGGCGGTCACGCCGTCGGACGGCACACCGTTCCGCAGCTGATCCGGCCGGGCAGCGACGAAGGGGCCCTGGGACGCGCGGACCGCGCGTCCCAGGGCCCCTGGTCACTGTCGGGTCAGACGTTCTCACTCTGCTTGACGTCGGCCACCGGCTCCGGTGCCTCCACCCCGCTCTCGGCGGCGGGCTCGGGCTTGGCCTCCGGGCCCGCCCCCCGCAGCGGTACCTCCTTGACGAACACCGCCGCCACCAGCGCGATCACACCGACCGATGCGCCGACCAGGAAGGCGATGTGCGTGCCGGACGACACCGCGAACTGGTACGCCTCACGCACCGCGTCCGGCAGCTTCGCCAGGCTCGCCGCGTCCAGCTGCGCGGACTTCGAGGTGGCTGCTCCGCCGCCGTGGGCCACCATCTCGTCCTGCACCCGTCCGGTGAACAGCGCACCCATGATCGCGACGCCGAAGGAACTGCCGAGCGTACGGAAGAGGGTGGTCGCGGAGGAGGCGACGCCCATGTCCTTCAGCTCGACGCTGTTCTGCGCGACGAGCATCGTGATCTGCATCAGGAAGCCCATGCCCGCGCCGAGGACCGCCATGTAGACGCCGGAGGTGAAGCGGGTGGTGCCGGTGTCCATCTGCGAGAGCAGGAACAGGCCGGCCACCATCAGGATGGAGCCGATGATGGGGAAGATCTTGTACTTGCCGATGCTGGTGGTGACCCGTCCGGCGATCAGCGAGACGACCATCATCGACAGCAGCATCGGCAGGAGCAGCAGGCCGGAGTTGGTCGCGGACGCACCCTGGACGGACTGCTGGAACAGCGGCAGGAAGAGCACAGCTCCGAACATCACGAAACCGGACATGAAGCCGACGACCGACATCAGTGTGAAGTTGCGGTTGCGGAAGATGTGCAGCGGAATGATCGGTTCTGCGGCCTTCGTCTCGACGAAGAGGAAGCCGACGAGCGAGACGACACCGATCGCGATGAGCTCCATGATCACGGCGGAGTCCCAGGCGTACTCCGAACCGCCCCAGGTGGTGACCAGCACGATCGCGGTGATGCCGAGGGTCAGCAGCCCGGCGCCGAGGTAGTCGACCTTCGCCTTGGTGCGCTTCTTGTTCGGCAGGTGCAGTACGGAGGTGACCATGGCGAGGGCGACGGCGCCCAGCGGCAGGTTGATGTAGAAGCTCCAGCGCCAGCCGAGGTGGTCGGTGATGGTGCCGCCGACCAGCGGCCCGCCGATCATGGCGATCGCCATCACACCGGCCATCATTCCCTGGTACTTGCCGCGCTCGCGGGGCGGCACCAGGTCGCCGATGATGGCCATGACACCGACCATCAGGCCGCCCGCGCCGAGCCCCTGGATCGCGCGGAAGCCGATCAGCTGACCCATGTCCTGGGCCATGCCGCTCAGTACGGAGCCGATCAGGAAGAGCACGATGGACGTGAGGAAGATGCCCTTGCGTCCGTACATGTCGCCGAGCTTGCCCCAGATCGGGGTCGAGGCCGCGGTGGCCAGGGTGTACGCGGTGACGACCCAGGACAGATGCTCCAGGCCGCCGAGATCACCGACGATGGTCGGCATGGCGGTGCCGACGATCAGGTTGTCGAGCATGGCCAGCAGCATGGTGATCATCAGGGCGAGCATCACCACCCGGACGCTGCGCTGCTGCGGTTCGGGTGCGGCGGGCGGCTCGTCGGCAGCCTTCTCGGCTGCCCTGCCGCCCGGCTTCCCGTCCGCCGCCTTCTTCAGGTCCGACATGGTTCCCAACTCCCCTGATCCCCTGTTAGCCGGGCCCTTACTTGCCGCCCGGCTAGCTGACTACACTGGGGAAAATAGACCCGTAACTAGCCGGGCGTCAAGTAAGTTTTTGGGGAGCGCACCATGGGCAGCACGCCGCAGCCACGCCGGGGCAATACGCGCCAGCGCATTCAGGACGTCGCCCTGGAGCTCTTCGCCGAGCAGGGCTACGAGAAGACCTCGCTGCGCGAGATCTCCGAGAAGCTGGACGTCACCAAGGCGGCGCTGTACTACCACTTCAAGACCAAGGAAGACATCCTCATCAGCATCTTCGAGGATCTCAACCGGCCCGTCGAGGAGCTGATCGCCTGGGGCAAGGAACAGCCGCGCACCCTGGAGACGAAGAAGGAGCTCCTGGTCCGCTACAGCGACGCACTGGCCGCGGCGGCGCCGCTCTTCCGGTTCATGCAGGAGAACCAGGCGACCGTACGGGATCTCAGCATCGGGGAGACCATCAAGGGCCGCGTCGTGACCCTCGTCGATCTGATCAAGGAACCCGACGCGCCGCTGACCGACCAGGTGCGCTGCTTCACCGCACTCTTCGCACTGCACGCGGGCATGTTCGCCCTCAAGGACTTCGACGGCGACCCCGAGGACAAGCGCAAAGCCGTCCTCGAAGTCGCCTTCGATCTCATCACCCAAGCCCACGGCCCGGGCCCCGTGAGCTAGTGCCGTGACCGGCAGTGTTTGCCCCATGGGGAGCGTCGTCCGGTGCGTGTGATCGCAAGGCGGCCGGAAGTCCTTGAGTGGGGTCTCCCCTGCTCGAACGAGGTTGAGAGCTTGGGGAAGGAGCTACCGGGGCTTTTGGCCAGTGCGGCGAGCGGGCGTTTCGGGCGGTGCGACGGGGCAAAGATTGCCGGGAGGGGGCACTGGCGGGATCCGGGCCGTGGTGCGGTCATCAGGTCGGATCAGACCGTGACGCCCTTCTGGTGCAGGAACGAGACCGGGTTGATCGCCGAACCGTAGTTGGCGGTGTGCCGGATCTCGAAGTGCAGGTGCGGGCCGCTCGAGTTACCGGTGTTGCCGGAGAGAGCGATCTTCTCGCCCGTGCTCACGGTCTGGCCTATGCGCACGTCGATCCGCGACAGGTGCGCGTACTGCGAGTACGCGCCGTTACCGTGCTTGATCACGATGGCGTTGCCGTACGCGGGACCGTCGCCGCCGCCGTTCGGGCCGGCCTTCACGACGGTGCCGGAGTGGGCGGCCTCGACCTTGGTCCCGATCGGCACGGCGAAGTCCTGGCCGGAGTGCTTGTGAGCCCAGCGGCTGCCGTCGGTGCCGAAGCAGGCGCTCAGCGTGTAGTGGCGGACCGGCGTCATCCAGGAAGCGGCCTTGCCGGCGGCTTCCTTGGCGGAGCTGCGCGCGGCCTGCTCCGCCGCAGCGGCCTTCTTGACCGCCGCCTTGGCCTGCGCGGCCGCCTGCGCGGCGACCGAGTCGGCCGCGGTGGCGCTGATCAGGCTTGCGGTGCCGGGGGCGCTCGCCGGGGCGGCCGCGAACGCAGCGCCCGCGCCGAGAACCATCGACGTCCCCAGGCCGGCTGCCACCACGGCGCCACGGACACGGGACATGGACGGGCGGCGGGAGTGCTGGAACGTAACGCGCTTCGACATAAGCGGGGGTCCTCCGGATGTGAGCAGACCCGGCTTGTCCGCCGGGCTGGCCATCCCTTGGTAACCCGCCACCCCGCCTGTACTCAAACACCCCATCTACGAAGAAAAGCCGTATTCGAGCCCCAGGGAACTCGTTGCCATGGGTCCCGGATCCTCGACACACAGCTCGGCCGAATCTCCTCGACCGAACAGGTTTAACCCCAGCTCCAAACGGCCTGAAACGGACATGTTGCAGCGTTTCAGACCTCCCCTTCCGTCGCACCGAAGGTCCCGTTCCACTGCGGGGCGAAGGCCCCTTCCGCGATCCCGGTCCCGTCTCCTATGCCTCATAGGAGGGCCGAAAGGGGGTGTGCGCCTTGTCACGACCGACGGGACCGAAGACCGCCCGATTCGGGATATTCGGCATGCAACCTGACGACGCTGTCACGGCAGACGCTCAGCTCCCGGCGGGACAGCGATGACCAGCGACCGCACTGACCCGGGTGCCATGGACGGCATCGGGCTCGCAGACGCCGTCGAGTCCATCCGTAACCAGCTCATCGACGCCGCGAGCCGCGCCACCGGCCGCCCCGTGGCCTTCGAGTTCGGCGACATCCAGATGGAGTTCACCCTCGAACTCCGCAAGTCAAGGGCGGCGGCGAGGTGAAGGCCTGGGTGGTGGAGGCGGGCGCCGACGCGTCCCGGGCGACGGGCCGCACCCACCTGGCCTCCCTCACCCGGAAACCGCGCGACGCCACGATCGGCGGCGAGGGGCTCATCGTGCGCACCTGACGGCACAGCGAAGGGGCTGCCCCGGAACCGTATGAAACGGTCCGGGGCAGCCCCTTCGAATGCTCGGACGCTCAGCGCGCCCTTACACGTCCTTCGTCAGGTTCGGGCCGGCGCCGCCTGCCGCCTGCTCGATCGGCGGGACGTCGGGCAGCGCCGACTTCTCCTCGCCGCGGAAGGTGAACTTCTTCTCCTCACCCTCGCCCTCGGTGCCGACGACCACGATGTGACCGGGGCGCAGCTCACCGAAGAGGATCTTCTCGGAGAGGATGTCCTCGATCTCGCGCTGGATCGTCCGGCGCAGCGGCCGGGCGCCCATCACGGGGTCGTAGCCCTTCTTCGCCAGGAGCGACTTGGCTTCCGAGCTGAGCTCGATGCCCATGTCGCGGTCCTTCAGGCGCTCGTCCACCTTGGCGATCATGAGGTCGACGATCTGGATGATGTCTTCCTCGGTGAGCTGGTGGAAGACGACCGTGTCGTCGACACGGTTGAGGAACTCCGGACGGAAGTGCTGCTTGAGCTCTTCGTTGACCTTGTTCTTCATCCGCTCGTAGCCGGTCTTGACGTCGCCCTGGGCGGCGAAGCCCAGGTTGAAGCCCTTGGAGATGTCCCGGGTCCCGAGGTTGGTCGTCATGATGATGACCGTGTTCTTGAAGTCCACGACCCGGCCCTGGGAGTCGGTCAGGCGACCGTCCTCCAGAATCTGGAGCAGGGAATTGAAGATATCGGGGTGGGCCTTCTCGACCTCGTCGAAGAGGACGACGGAGAACGGCTTGCGGCGCACCTTCTCGGTGAGCTGGCCGCCCTCTTCGTAACCCACGTAACCGGGGGGAGAACCGAAGAGGCGGGAAACCGTGTGCTTCTCGCTGAACTCCGACATGTCGAGGGAGATCAGCGCGTCCTCGTCGCCGAAGAGGAATTCGGCGAGCGTCTTGGAGAGCTCGGTCTTACCGACACCGGACGGGCCGGCGAAGATGAACGAGCCACCGGGGCGCTTCGGGTCCTTCAGACCGGCTCGCGTACGGCGGATCGCCTGCGAGAGGGCCTTGATGGCGTCCTTCTGGCCGATGACGCGCTTGTGGAGCTCGTCCTCCATGCGCAGCAGTCGGGAGGACTCCTCCTCCGTCAGCTTGAAGACCGGGATGCCGGTGGCGGTGGCCAGGACTTCGGCGATGAGCTCGCCGTCGACCTCGGCGACGACGTCCATGTCGCCGGCCTTCCACTCCTTCTCCCGCTTGGCCTTCGCCGCCAGCAGCTGCTTCTCCTTGTCGCGGAGGGAAGCTGCCTTCTCGAAGTCCTGGGAGTCGATGGCCGACTCCTTGTCGCGGCGGACACCCGCGATCTTCTCGTCGAACTCGCGGAGGTCCGGCGGCGCGGTCATCCGGCGGATACGCATCCGGGAACCGGCCTCGTCGATCAGGTCGATCGCCTTGTCCGGCAGGAAGCGGTCCGAGATGTAGCGGTCGGCCAGCGTCGCGGCCTGGACCAGCGCCTCGTCCGTGATGGAGACACGGTGGTGGGCCTCGTAGCGGTCGCGCAGACCCTTGAGGATCTCGATGGTGTGCGGCAGCGACGGCTCCGCGACCTGGATGGGCTGGAAGCGGCGCTCAAGAGCGGCGTCCTTCTCCAGGTGCTTGCGGTACTCGTCGAGCGTCGTCGCACCGATCGTCTGGAGCTCACCTCGCGCCAGCATGGGCTTGAGGATGCTCGCGGCGTCGATCGCGCCCTCGGCGGCGCCCGCACCCACGAGGGTGTGGAGCTCGTCGATGAACAGGATGATGTCGCCGCGGGTGCGGATCTCCTTGAGGACCTTCTTCAGGCGCTCCTCGAAGTCACCGCGGTAGCGGGAACCGGCGACCAGCGCGCCGAGGTCGAGGGTGTAGAGGTGCTTGTCCTTGAGGGTCTCGGGCACCTCGCCCTTGACGATGGCCTGCGCCAGGCCCTCGACAACCGCCGTCTTGCCGACGCCGGGCTCGCCGATGAGGACCGGGTTGTTCTTGGTACGGCGGGAGAGCACCTGCATGACCCGCTCGATCTCCTTCTCGCGCCCGATGACCGGGTCGAGCTTGGATTCGCGAGCGGCCTGGGTGAGGTTCCGGCCGAACTGGTCGAGCACCAGGGACGTGGAGGGCGTGCCCTCCGCGGGGCCGCCTGCGGAGGCCGCCTCCTTGCCTCCCGAGTACCCGGAGAGCAGCTGGATGACCTGCTGCCGCACCCGGTTCAGGTCGGCACCCAGCTTCACGAGGACCTGGGCGGCGACGCCCTCGCCCTCGCGGATCAGGCCGAGCAGGATGTGCTCGGTGCCGATGTAGTTGTGGCCAAGCTGAAGAGCCTCGCGGAGCGACAGCTCCAGGACCTTCTTGGCTCGGGGGGTGAAGGGGATGTGCCCGGACGGGGCCTGCTGGCCCTGACCGATGATCTCCTCCACCTGCTGGCGGACCGCCTCGAGCGAAATCCCGAGGCTCTCCAGGGCCTTAGCGGCGACACCCTCACCCTCGTGGATAAGGCCCAGGAGGATGTGCTCGGTGCCGATGTAGTTGTGGTTGAGCATCCGGGCTTCTTCCTGAGCCAGGACGACAACCCGCCGCGCGCGGTCGGTGAACCTCTCGAACATCGTTAATCGCTCCTCAGAGCGGTCAGGCAGTAAGGGGTCGGTCCCCTCCCTGTCCTTCCGCAGCTTAGTCCCGCAAGCGGGGACCGCTCATTCCAACTGCCGACACCCGTACTTGGCCTCCTGCCCCGAACGCCGACAACTGCTCCAACCCGATGGTGCGAGACGATGTTCCCGCAGGCCAGGCAGATACCCCTATCGCCAGTACGCCGATGGCGAACGTGAGACGTGCCGAGCCGCGTGTCGCCCCTCCCCACTAGGGATGTTCCTACCCGCAATTACAGACAGTCCATGCGGCGCGCGCCGGTTCCCTCCGCTACGGGCGAACATCCTTGCGCCCGGAAATGCGCTCGCACGCCCCCATCATGGACACGTTCTGCACACGGTCGCAGACTCTGCGTAACTCTTGGGGTGGCCCGGCAGTTCTTCGGGCATGGCCCTCACTGTCCCGCCCCCACGCGCAGCGCTCGCCGACGAGCGCGATGGTGACTGTGCGTGGTGGTACGAACACGAAGTCGGCTGGCCGACGGAAGGGGCCGCTCCGGTGCAGTTGCCGACCGGGCTGCGGTTCGACGTCCTGGAACTGCCTGCGGCCGCGGGGTACGCGGCGCTGCGGCGATTGGGCCGCACAGGACCCGTGGCGCTGACGGGGCGGACCATGGGGCTGCTGGTGGCCGCAGGGAGCGCCGACGAGCTGCCGGGGCTGCTCGACTGGCTGGAGTGGGGCGGGGTCTCCCTCGCGCTGACCGCCGTCGGTACGGGCGGGCGGATCATCGCACCGACGCCGCCCGGCTGGGCTCCTGGCTCGCCGGGGGCCGCCGCATGGCTGCGGCCCCCCGAGCTGCGGCACGAGGGGAAGCCGGAGCTCCCGGCCCTCGCCGGCCTCGGGAGCAGGGGTGGGGATGCTCCCGATCTCGTACGGCTCGTGGACGCGGTGGCAACGGAATGCCACCGGGCCCGGTTGATGCATGCCCGGACGGGGCGGACGACAACGGTGCAACCGACAGCGGAGCTGTCGGCAAAGGGACTGTCGACGGATCGGTCGGCAGTTCAGCCGTTGGCCTTCTCGTAAGCCTCGCGGATCTCTGCCGGAACACGACCACGGTCATTCACATTGTGACCGTTCTCGCGCGCCCACTTACGGATCTCAGCGGTGTCCTTGTTGCCACCGGTAACGGCGCGACCCTTGCCACGACCCGCCGCGGCACGGCCGCCGGTACGCCGGCCGCCCTTGGTGTACGGCTCAAGAAGACCACGGAGCTTGTCCGCGTTGATCGTGGTGAGGTCGATCTCGTACGTCTTGCCGTCCAGAGCGAACGTCACTGTCTCGTCCGCCTCGCCACCGTCGAGGTCATCGACAAGAAGGACCTGAACCTTCTGTGCCACGGGATTTCCTTTCATCGAAAATGCAGTACGCGGAAAGGAAACCGCTTTTCCCCGGAAAACACAAACCCCTGGGAGAGGTTCAGGAGCGCAAGAACACGGGAAACGTGCGCGATTCGGACATAGGGTTCCGGCGTCTCCCGACGGTCACAGGTGCAGAAGCATCCGGCTGTTACCCAAGGTGTTCGGCTTCACTCGTTCGAGACCGAGGAACTCTGCTACGCCCTCGTCATAGGAACGCAGCAGCTCGCTGTAGACATCTGTGTCAACCGGCGTCTCTCCGATCTCCATGAAGCCGTGCTTGGCGAAGAAGTCGACTTCGAAGGTGAGACAGAAAACCCGGCGCACACCCAGCCAGCGGGCGGTCTGCAACAGCTTGTCCAGGACTTGATGCCCCACGCCGGCGCCCTTGATGCTGTGATCGACCGCGAGAGTACGGACTTCGGCAAGGTCTTCCCACATCACATGGAGTGCGCCGCAGCCGATGATGCGGGCGTCCTCGTCGCGTTCCGCGATCCAGAACTCCTGGATGTCCTCGTAAAGCGTCACTGTCGCTTTGTCGAGCAGGATGCCTTCGCGTACGTACCCGTCGAGGAGACGGCGGACCGAGGGCACGTCGCTCGTCCGGGCACGCCGGACGGTGATGGCTGCGTTCATAACCGACGGTTCGGTACGGAAATCGGTATGCGGAAGCTCTGAGGACATGCCCCGACGCTATCGCCCGGACTCCGTGTCCGAGTCATCGGCCGGGCGATCGCCTGTCTCCGGCAGCTCCGGCGATACGATCCGCATCGCGTCACTGAGTGCTTCCCGCTGCTCGGCGGACATCATGCCGAAGAAGGCGACAAGAGCGGCGGCGGGGTTGTCGCTGTGGGACCAGGCTTCGTTCATCAGTGCGGCCGAGTAGGCGGCGCGGGTGGAGACCGCCGTATATCGATATGCGCGGCCTTCGACTTCCCTGCGCACCCAGCCCTTCTGATGGAGATTGTCCATTACCGTCATGACGGTCGTGTACGCGATGGACCGTTCCTTCTGAAGGTCCTCAAGGACTTCCCGCACGGTGACCGGACGGTTCCATTGCCAGACCCGTGTCATCACGGCGTCTTCCAGCTCTCCCAATTGGCGAGGCACAGCGTCACCTTAGCGCTAGATGTCCGGAATGACCGGTTATTTGCGCAACAAAAGGGCGTGCGACTCCTGGTGAGCCGCACGCCCTTCATTCGGTGCGGGACGCGGTACGCAAGGTGCGGTACGCGCCGTACCGGTCAGACGCCTTCGGTCCGCGGTGTCTGCTGCGCCGCCTCGGCGCGGCTGAGCGCCGAGTCCACGGCCGCGTCCTCCTTGGCCTTGTTCGGGCCGCCCTGGCTCTTGACGATCGTCACGACGAGGCCGATGAAGAAGGCGGCCATCACCACAGGGGGCACGAGCGCGGATACGTAGTCCATGGGATCCAGAGTAGCGATCCCGGTACGGACTTCCGCGCGACCCCTCCGTTGTCCGGCGTGGCTATCCCGCGGCGCGTTGTTGCGGGGGCGGGACGGGCCGGCGGCGGGGCGGGAAGACTTCCGAGGGCTTCGGGGCGGGGCGTTCGGACGGCGGCACGGGACGGGCCGGGGCCGCCGGGGCCTTCGGCTTTTCGGGTTCCGTGGTCGCGGCCCGGCCGCCGGGCAGTGCGAGCAGACGGCTGCGTGGGGCGGGTGCTGTCGTGGGGACGGCGCGTCCGGCGAGACGGGCCCGCACCGACCGCTCGGCGAGCACGTGGCAGCGCTCCAGGAGCGCTGCGGC
The DNA here is from genome assembly GCF_045207415.1 of Streptomyces sp. NBC_00873. NCBI lineage: Bacteria > Bacillati > Actinomycetota > Actinomycetes > Kitasatosporales > Streptomycetaceae > Streptomyces > Streptomyces sp. NBC_00873. Next base: position 5,131,043 of record NZ_CP108803.1, on the reverse strand, counting down.
AACCGGTCTGCCCCGTTGGGTGCGCAGGGCGGCCAGATCCTCCGGGCGGGGGTCGTATCCGGCGGCCAGGGCGTCCTGGAGCAGCTCCAGATAGCTGGTGACCGAGCCTGGCAGGGCGTCGCGGTAGCGGACGAGGTCGGTGAGGAGGAACGCACGCAGCCGTCCTGCCTCCTCGACCGCCTCGTCCAGGGAACTCGCGAGCCGCAGGCAGTCCTGGACGTCCTCGTCGGGCAGGGGCGCGGGGCGGAGGGCGTTGGCGAGGGCGCGTCGGAGCACACGCAGCTCGTCCGCGCTGAACGCCATACCGCCGCGTGATCCGTAAGGCGTGGGCATATCGCGACAATACGTGCTAAATGGACAAAATCCGTTTAACTGGGCGCTGGCGGCGCGGCGGCAGCCCTCGCGCCGCCGCGCCGTTTCCGCAGGTACCCGGCGCGTGCCCTACATCCGGGCGATGTTGCGCTCGTACACCAGTCGCAGCCCGATGAGCGTGAGCCAGGGCTCGTGCTCGTCGATGACGGAGGACTCCCCCAACACCATCGGAGCAAGGCCGCCGGTCGCGATGACGGTGACGTCGTCCGGGTCGGCCGCCAGCTCCTTCTTCATGCGCTCGACGACGCCGTCGACCTGGCCCGCGAAGCCGTACACGATCCCCGCCTGCATGGCCTCGACCGTGTTCTTGCCGATCACGCTGCGCGGCCGGGCCAGCTCGATCTTGCGGAGCTGGGCGCCCTTCACGCCGAGCGCCTCGACCGAGATCTCGATGCCGGGGGCGATGACCCCGCCCGCGTACTCGCCCCGGGCAGAGACCGCGTCGAAGGTGGTCGCCGTGCCGAAGTCGACGACGATCGCCGGGCCGCCGTAGAGATCGACGGCCGCGACCGCGTTGATGATGCGGTCCGCGCCGACCTCCTTCGGGTTGTCCATCAGGATCGGGACGCCCGTCTTGATGCCCGGCTCGACGAGCACGGCGGGCACGTCGCCGTAGTAGCGGCGGGTGACCTCGCGCAGCTCGTGCAGGACGGCCGGGACCGTGGAGCAGATCGCGATGCCCTCGATGCCGTCGCCCAGCTCCTCGCCGAGCAGCGGGTGCATGCCCATCAGGCCGTTGAGCAGCACCGCGAGCTCGTCCGCGGTGCGGCGGGCGTCGGTGGAGATCCGCCAGTGCTCGACGATCTCCTCACCGTCGAACAGGCCCAGGACGGTGTGGGTGTTGCCGACGTCGATGGTGAGCAGCATCAGACGCCGGCCCCGTCGGTGTCGCGGAAGTCCAGGCCGATGTCGAGGATCGGCGAGGAGTGGGTGAGCGCGCCCACGGCCAGGTAGTCGACGCCTGCGGCGGCGTAGGCACCGGCAGTGTCGAGGGTGAGCCGGCCGGAGGACTCCAGGACCGCGCGGCCGCCGACGAGCGCGACGGCCTCCTCGGTCCGGGACGGGGTGAAGTTGTCCAGCAGGATCAGGTCGGCTCCCGCCTCCAGGACCTCGCGGACCTGGTCCAGGGTGTCGACCTCGACCTCGATCGGTACGTCCGGGAACTCGTCCCGCACCCGCTTGAACGCCTCGGCGACGCCACCGGCCGCGATGACGTGGTTGTCCTTGACCAGCGCTGCGTCGGAGAGCGACATCCGGTGGTTGACGCCGCCGCCGCAGCGCACCGCGTACTTCTCCAGGGCGCGCAGGCCCGGGGTGGTCTTGCGGGTGTCGCGGACCTTCGTCTTCGTGCCTTCGAGCACATCGGCCCAGGCGCGGGTCGCGGTCGCGATGCCGGAGAGCCTGCAGAGCAGGTTGAGCGCGCTGCGCTCGCCGGTGAGCAGGTCACGGGTGCGGGTGGTGACGGTCAGCAGCTTCTGGCCGGGGGCGACGCGGTCGCCGTCCTCGACATGGCGCTCGACCTCGAACTCGGCCGTGCAGACGATGGAGAGGACGGCCTCGGCGACGCGCAGACCTGCGACGACACCGGCCTCGCGGGCGGTGAAGTCACCGGTGGCCATGGCCTCCTCGGAGACCGTGGCGACGGTCGTGACGTCCACACCGCCGTCGAGGTCCTCCTCGATGGCGACGTGCGCGACGTCCTCGACCTGGACCGGGTCGAGGCCCGCGTCGGCGAGCAGCTGGGCGAGGTCGGGGTCGAGACCGCACTCCAGGGGGTCCAGCTCATAGCCTTCCTCCCCGCCGCAGCCGCAGGCGTCCCCGCAGCCGCCCGCGGCCGGTGCGGGCGCGCCGATCTGGATCAGCGGTACGTCCACGGGTGTGGGGCGCGGATTCTCTTCGGGCGTGCTCACGGTTACGGCTCCTCGGGAGTGGGGTGGTTCGTGGGTGCTGTTGCGCAGTCTGGTGCCCCCGTCGCGCGTACGGGCGGGAATGCCTCGGAATCCGTACGGGCCAGGACCAGCTGCCGGTCGGGGGTGAGCCGGACGACGAGGTGGCGGCGCCAGGTCTCGTCGTCGCGCTCGGGCCGGTCCTCGCGCCAGTGGCAGCCGCGGGTCTCCTCGCGCTCCCGGGCGGCAGCGACCAGGACGCGCGAGACGAGCAGGAGGTTGGTGGCCTCCCATGCCTCGACGCCGGGCACCGCGACCTTGGGCTCGGCCGCGTCGGCGTCGACGGCGGCGCTGCGGTGCAGGGCCTCCAGCTCGTCGGCGGCGGTGGCGAGGCTGGCTGCGGAACGGAGGACTCCGGCGCCCTGGGTCATGATCCGCTGGATCTGCGGCCGCGCCTCGGAGGCAAGGAGCGGGGAGGGGGCGGGGAGTCCGGCGGCCGGCATTTCGGAGGCCGGTGCCTGCGCGGTGCGCGGACCGTTCGCGACGATGTCCGCAGCGATGCGCTCGGCGAAGACCAGCCCCTCCAGGAGCGAGTTGGACGCCAGCCGGTTCGCGCCGTGCACGCCCGTGCAGGCGACCTCTCCGCACGCGTACAGGCCCGGGACCGTCGTCCGGCCGCGCAGGTCGGTGCGGATGCCGCCGGAGGCGTAGTGCGCGGCGGGCGCCACCGGGACGGGTTCGGTGATCGGGTCGATGCCGTGGGCGCGGCAGGCCGCCAGGATCGTGGGGAACCGCTGCTCCCACATCTCGGCGCCGAAGTGGCGGGCGTCGAGATACATGTGCTCCGTGCCGTGCAGCTGCATCTGGCGGGTGATGGCCTTGGCGACGATGTCGCGGGGCGCCAGCTCCGCCAGTTCGTGCTGCCCGACCATGAACCGCGTACCGGACGCGTCGACGAGATGGGCGCCCTCGCCCCGTACCGCTTCCGATACGAGGGGCTGCTGGCCCTCGGAGTCCGCGCCGAGGAAGAGGACCGTCGGGTGGAACTGGACGAACTCGAGGTCGGAGACCTCCGCACCGGCCCGCAGCGCGAGCGCGACACCGTCGCCGGTGGAGACCGGCGGGTTGGTGGTGGCGAAGAAGACCTGGCCCATGCCGCCGGTGGCAAGGACCACCGCGGGGGCGTGGACCGCGCCGACGCCGTCGTGCTGGCCCTCGCCCATGACGTGCAGGGTGACGCCCGCGGTACGCCCTTCGGCGTCCGTCAGCAGGTCCAGCACCAGGGCGTTCTCCACGGTGTGGAGGGCCGCGGAGCGGACCGCCTCGACCAGGGCGCGGGAAATCTCGGCGCCCGTCGCGTCCCCGCCCGCGTGGGCGATACGGCGGCGGTGGTGGCCGCCCTCGCGGGTGAGCGCGATGTCGCCGGTGTCGGTGGTGTCGAAGTGCGCGCCGGTCTCGATCAGGCGGAGTACGGAATCGGGGCCCTCGGTGACCAGGGTCCGCACCGCGGACTCGTCGCACAGGCCCGCGCCCGCGACCAGGGTGTCGGCCAGGTGCTGTTCGGGGGTGTCGCCCTCGCCGAGCGCCGCGGCGATGCCGCCCTGCGCCCAGCGGGTGGAGCCGTCGTCGAGGCGGGCCTTGGTGACGACGACGGTGGCGAGGCCCGCTGCCGCGCAGCGCAGTGCGGTGGTGAGGCCGGCGACGCCGGAGCCGACCACCACGACATCCGCGTCGATGGCCCAGCCGGGGGCGGGGGCGGTCAGCCGTATTCCGGTCACGTGTCGGCTCCGAAGGTCAGCGGGATGTTGTCGATGAGTCGGGTGGCACCCACCCGCGCGGCAACGGCGAGGATCGCGTCACCGGTGGTCCGGTCATCGGGGACCTCGGTGAAGTCGGCCGGGTCCACGAGCGCCAGATAGTCCAGTGCGAGCGGGGGCTGCGCGGCGGCCGCGTCGTCGAGGATCGTGCGCGCGGCCGCACGTACCGCCGCGGGTCCGTCGTCGGGCCGGGCCCAGGCCACCGCCTGGGTGTCGGCGGCCGCGCGGACCTCGCCGAGGCGGGTGAGCGCCGCGGCCCGGCCCGTCGTCGCCGTCGTGGTCTGGGCGCGGGCGTGCAGCGCCTGCTGGGCGGCCAGCCGGTCCCGGGCGGCGAACAGGGCCCGGGAGAGAGCGAGGGCGGTGCGGCGCTCCTCGGCGTCGAGGAAACGGTTGCGGCTGGAGAGCGCGAGGCCGTCGGGCTCGCGGACCGTCTCCACGCCGACGATCTCCACCGGGAAGTTCAGATCGCGCACCATGCGGCGGATCAGCGCCAGCTGCTGGGCGTCCTTCTGTCCGAAGAACGCGGCATCGGGGCGGGTGAGGTGCAGCATCTTGGCGACAACGGTCAGCACCCCGTTGAAGTGTCCCGGGCGGGACGCGCCTTCCAGACGCTCGCCCATCGGGCCCGCGTCTATCCTGACCCGCGGTTCGCCGCCGGGGTAGACGTCGTCGACGGACGGGGCGAAGACGGCGTCGGCGCCGGCCGCGCCCGCGACGGCGAGATCGGCGTCGAGGGTACGGGGGTAGCGGTCGAGGTCCGCCGCCTCACCGAACTGCAGCGGGTTGACGAAGACGGTGACGACGACCTGCCCGTCCGGGCCCGCGGCGGTGCGTGCGGCACGGATCAGGGTGGCGTGGCCCTCGTGCAGGGCGCCCATCGTCATGACGACGGCCCGCGGTCCCGTGCGTGCACCGAACGCGGCGAGTTCGGCCGCCGTACGCAGCAGCGTGGCGGCTCCGGTCGTGTTCATCGGATCCCTCCCGGTCCGGTGCTGCCCGCGCCGCCCGCACCGTCGGACAGGACGCCGAGCAGGTCCTCCGCCAGCTCCGGCTTGAGCAGGCCGTGCGCGAGCGCCCGGTCGGCGGTGGCACGGGCCATCGCGAGGTAACCGGCCACGGTCTGCGGGGCGTGCCTGCGCAGCTCGCCGATGTGCGCGGCGACCGTGCCTGCGTCGCCGCGGGCCACCGGGCCGGTCAGCGCGTTGTCACCGGAGCGCAGCGCGTTGTCGAGTGCGGCGCCGAGGAGTGGGCCGAGCATCCGGTCGGGGGCCGCGACCCCTGCCGTGCGCAGCAGCTCCATCGACTGGGCGACCAGGGTGACCAGGTGGTTCGCGCCGAGGGCGAGCGCCGCGTGGTAGAGCGGACGGGACTCCTCCGCGATCCATTCGGGTTCGCCCCCCATCTCGATGACGAGCGCCTCGGCGGCGAGCCGCAGCTCCTCGGGGGCGGTGACTCCGAAGGAGCATCCGGCCAGCCGCTGTACGTCGACAGCGGTGCCGGTGAACGTCATCGCCGGGTGCAGGGCGAGCGGCAGGGCGCCGGCCCGCAGTGCGGGTTCCAGGACCCGGGTCCCGTAGCGCCCCGACGTGTGGACGATCAGCTGTCCCGGGCGGACCGCGCCCGTCTCGGCGAGGCCCTCGACCAGGCCGGGCAGGGCGTCGTCGGGGACGGTCAGCAGCACCAGCTCGGCGCGGGCGAGCACCTCTGCGGGCTGCACGAGGGGGACGTCGGGCAGAAGCGTGGCGGCGCGGCGCACGGACGCGTCGGAGACACCCGAGACGGCGACCGGGCGGTGTCCGGCGAGCTGCAGGGATGCGGCGAGGGCGGGGCCGACGCGGCCCGCGCCCACGACGCCGACGGTGAGTCGGGCGGGGCGGTCCCTCGCGTCGAGGGGCTCCCTGGGTGTTGTTGCATTCACGCGGCGATGGCCTTCCGTTCCAGTCCGCGGGGGGTACCGGACGATTTCTCTGCATGCTACGCCAGCGTTTCGTCCGGGCTCCCGGCCGTCCACAGGCTGTGGACGGACACGTGGATCGCCAGGCGGGGCAGGGGCCGCGAAAAGGTATGGGCGGGGGTGGCGTTCTGCGTGATGATCGTCCCATGGCAGACACGGATGAGCAGGTGCAGGTGCAGGTACGGGACGAGGTACGGGGTGGCTCCCCTGACGACGAACAGGCGGAGCGCCTTCGCCGGATCGGCGCCTGGCGGCGGGCCGAGCGGGTCCTGGCGCGGCCGCACGTCGACCGCACCCTCGGGGAGCAGCTGGCCGACCTCGCCGCGCACGCCGCGTCCGTCGCCGACCCGGACCAGCCCGCGGACATCTACGGGGACGGCGTCGTCGCCCAGCTGGAGACGCGGATCGCCGGGCTGCTGGGCATGGAGGCTGCGGCATTCTTCCCGACCGGGACGATGGCGCAGCAGGTCGCCCTGCGCTGCTGGGCGGGGCGCACCGGCAATCCGACCGTGGCGTTGCACCCGCTCGCCCACCCCGAGGTGCACGAGCGCGGCGCGCTGGGGGTGGTGAGCGGGCTGCGTACCGTCCACCCGACGTCTGCGCCGCGGCTGCCCACCGCGGAGGAGATCCGCGACTTCGCCGAACCGTTCGGCACGCTGATGCTGGAGCTGCCGCTGCGCGACGCCGGTTTCGTCCTGCCGGAGTGGGAGGAGCTGGAGGCCGTGGTGGCGGCCGCGCGCGAACGTGATGCAGTGGTGCACATGGACGGCGCGAGGCTGTGGGAGTGCGCCCCCCGGTTCGGGCGCGGGCTGCCGGAGATCGCGGCGCTGGCGGACAGCGTGTACGTGTCGTTCTACAAAAGCCTCGGCGGGCTGTCGGGGGCGGCGCTCGCCGGTCCCGAGTCCCTGATCGAGGAGGCGCGCACCTGGCGCCACCGGTACGGCGGGCAGCTCTTCCAGCAGTTCCCGGCGGCGCTGGCCGCGCTGATCGGCCTGGAACGGGAGCTGCCGAAACTGGCTTCGTACGTGGCGCAGGCGAAGGTGGTGGCCGGGGCGCTGACCGAGGGGTTCGCAGAGTCCGCAGTGCCGTGGTTCCGGGTGCATCCGGAGCCGCCTCACACGCATCAGTTCCAGGTGTGGCTGCCGTACCCGGCGGATGTCCTGACGAAGGCGGGAGTGCGGCAGGCGGAGGAGACGGGCGTGGCGCTCTTCCGCAGGTGGCACCCGGCCGCCGCGGGGCCGCCCGGGACGTCGTACACGGAGGTCACGGTGGCGGAGGCGGGGCTGGAGTGGACGAAACGGGATGTGCGGGATGCGGTGGGGGAGTTCGTGCGGCGGCTGGCCTAGTGCCGTGACCGGCAATGTCTGCCCCATGAGGAGCGTCGTCCAGCGCGTGCGATCGCAAGGCGGCCGGAAGTCCTTGGGTGGGGTCTCCCCTGCTCGAACGAAGTCGAGAGCTTGGGGGAGGAGCTACCAGGGCTTTTGGCCAACGTTTGCGAGCGGGCGTGCTGGGCGGCGCGACGGGGCAAAGCTTGCCGGGAGGGGCACTGGATGAGAGGCGGGTGCCGGGGCGTCCGGGGCCGTTCCGTCCTCAGACCCCGGACGGGCCGGAAGTGCCGGGACCGACGGGCCGGGCGGGGCTGCCGGACCGGCCGACGGTGCCCGGCAGGCGGCGGGTGAGGCGTTCTCGGAGGGCCGTTCTCCAGCGGCGGTTCGCCGGGCGGCCTTCGATCACCGCTTCGAAGCGGCGGGCGTCGCGGGCCTCCCGCACAGCCTCCCAGTCGTGCCGGCCAGGCAGTGGCGGCGGCGCTTCCCCGTGCTGAGCTGCGCGGTAGCTGTCGATCATGTGTTGCTGCATCGCGTCCATGACCTCAGCCTGGGCCGCTCCGGCGGGTCCGGCCCGTCGATTGACGACCACCGTCAAATGGCGCGTGACGCTCTCTCCGCACCCCGCACTATGGAGGGGTGAGCGTGAACATCGACATCGCGGGACTGCCGTCCGAACACATCGTCTTCGAGACCTCGCCCCTCGCCGAGCTGGGGCTCGCGCTGCATGCGCTCTCCGAGCCGGGGCACCACCCCGGCCTGCACGGCTGGGCGACGGCGACCGGCAGTGCGCTGGAGCCGGACCTGGCCGACCGGCTGCACGAGGCCGAGTTCCTGTGGCGGAACACGTTCTCGGACGTCTTCATGGCGTTCGCCGGGGTCCGCGGCGGTGACGGCAGGACGGGGGCGACGCTCGCCGAGGACCTCGACATCCTCGACCGGCTGGACGACGAGCGGTTCGTCGCCTCCGCCCTGGAGTTCACCTGCGCCAGCCTGTACGGGATCGGCGCCCCCTCCCCGCTCAGCGACCCGGGCATGCGCGCCCGCGCCCTGGACATGGCGGCGGCGCGCGGTCCGCGGCAGGTGGAGTTCACCCAGCAGTTGCTGGCCGACCCCGCCCCCGTACGCCGCTGGGTCCGGCGTCTCTTCGAGGACTGCGACGAGGCGTTCTTCGCGGACACCTGGCGCCGGGTCCAGGTCCAGCTGGTCGCCGACGCCCGGCACAAGACGGATCTGCTGCGCCGCAAGGGCACCGACGAGGCGCTGGGCGCGGTGTCCGCAGCGCTCTCGCTCGACGAGTGCGGCAGCCGGATCAGCGTCGACAAGATGACCGAGGGCTCGACCACCGCGACCGACCCGTCCATCGGCGCCGGGCTGACCCTCATCCCGTCCAGCTTCGGCTGGCCGCATCTGATGGTGCTGCACGCACCCGGCTGGCGGCCGGTGATCCACTACCCGGTGCACCGCCCGGAGCTGCCGTCCCCGGCCTCGGTCGAGATCCTGCAGCTGAGGATGGAGGCGCTGGCCCACCCCATGCGGATGCGCCTGTGCCGCAACCTCGCCCGTTCCCCGTACACCACCGGTGAACTCGCCGACTCGCACAGCATCACGGCGCCCGAGGTCTCCCGGCATCTTTCGGTACTGAAGAAGGCCGGCCTGGTCACCACGCGACGCCGCGGCCGCTACGTACTGCACCAGCTGGACCTGACCGTGGTGGCCCGGCTCGGCAGCGACTTCCTGGAAGGTGTGCTGCGGTGAGCGGCACCGGGCGCCGTGGGCCCGGTCCAGCCGCCTGTGCCTGAGCCCGGACGGGTCCCGCGGAGAGATCGCGACAGCCTCTCAGCCCGCCCCGCCGCCGGCCCGCACCAGCCCCGTCTCGTACGCGAGGACGACGACCTGCACCCGGTCGCGCAGGTTCAGCTTGGTGAGGATGCGGCCGACGTGCGTCTTCACCGTCGCCTCGGACAGCACCAGGCGTGCCGCGATCTCGCCGTTCGACAGGCCCTGCGCCACCAGCAGCATCACCTCGCGTTCGCGTTCGGTGAGCTTGCCGACGTCCTTGTGCTGCGGTTCGTTGCCGCTGCTCGGCAGCAGAGGCGAGAAGCGGTCGAGCAGTCGCCGCGTGGTGGACGGGGCGACGACCGCGTCTCCGCTGTGCACCGAACGGATCGCGGCGAGCAGCTCGCCCGGCGGCACGTCCTTGAGCATGAAGCCGCTCGCCCCCGCCTTCAGTCCGGAGAACGCGTACTCGTCGAGGTCGAACGTGGTCAGGATGAGCACCTTGGGCGCATCGGGCCCGCCACAGATGCGCCGGGTCGCCTCGACGCCGTCCAGCCTCGGCATGCGGACGTCCATCAGCACCACATCCACTGCGGTGGAACGAAGGTTCTCGATCGCCTCCGCGCCGTCGCCGGCCTCGGCGACGACCTCCATGTCCGGCTGGGCTGCGAGCACCATCCGGAAACCGGTGCGCAGCAGCACCTGGTCGTCGACGAGCATCACGCGGATCGCCATGAGGGTCCTTGTCTCCTGTCCTGTCCAGCAAGGGTCAGTGGGCTAGTGGGCGGGCTTGAGCGGCAGCAGCGCGCTGATCCGGAAACCGCCGCCGGGGCGCGGCCCGGCGTCGAGCGTGCCGCCGACCATGCCGACCCGCTCCCGCATGCCGATCATCCCGTGACCCGCGCCGTCGGCGCCGCCGTCCTCGTACAGTTCGTGCGCGGCCCCCCGGCCGTCGTCCTCGACCAGCAGCCCGAGCCCGTCGTCGAAGTAGACCAGCCGCACACTCGCACCGGCGTCCGGGCCACCGTGCTTGCGGGTGTTGGTCAGGGCCTCCTGCACGATGCGGTACGCGGTCAGCTCGACCCCGCTGGGGAGCGGGCGCGGGGTGCCCTCGATCTTGAAGTCCACTGCCAGGCCGGTCTGCCTGACCTGCTCGATCAGGTCCTCGATCTGCTCGACGTCGGGCTGCGGGACGTACTCCCCGCTCTCCCGGGCGTCGCCGGTCCGCAGCACGCCGAGCAGTCGGCGCATCTCGGCGAGGGCCTGCCTGCCGGTGCTGGAGATCGTCTCCAGGGCCTGCCGGGCCTGGTCGGGCGCCGCGTCCATCACGTACGCCGCACCGTCGGCCTGCACCACCATGACGGAGACGTTGTGTGCGACGACATCGTGCAGTTCGCGGGCGATACGGGCCCGCTCGGCGGCCACCGCGACCTTCGACTGCGCCTCGCGCTCCCGCTCCAGCCGGGCTGCGCGCTCCTCCAGCTGGTCGAAGTACGCCCGCCGGGTCCGCATCGAGTCGCCGAGCACCCAGGCGAGCACGAACGGCACCGTCATGACGACGACGACGAAGATCTCCTGTGCCCAGCCGCCGCGCATCTCGTTCGGCCAGCGCAGCTGTGAGAGACCGGCCGCGCAGAGACTGCAGACCAGCGCGAGCCGGGACGCCCAACGCTCACCGACCGTGGCCACGGTGAAGGTGATCACCAGCATGGCGAAGTTCGCGACGCTCGGTCTGACACCGAACGCCAGTTGCGCGACGCCCATCGCGACGGCGAGCAGCAGCATCTTCTCCGGTGCCCTGCGGCGCAGTGCGACGACCAGGCAGAGGCCGATGATGATCGGCACGGCGGGGAGCCGCTGCGATCCGCGGCTCGGGTCGGCCACCACGGACAGGCCGGAGAGACCGAGGAGGACGACAGCCCAGAAGGTGTCGACGCCCGTCGGGTGTCTGCGGATGAAGTCGTAGAGGCGCTGCACGTGACCCAGCGTAGGGAAGGCCGATAGGTGACTGGGTCAGCCGAAGGGCCGATCCGGTTCCTGGGACCGTACTCCCCAGGGTGGAGACTTGGCTCCGTGACGGATGAGTGGCGTGGGTGGCAGGAGGCGGCGCAGACCGCTTTGTACGGGGACGGGGGGTTCTACCGGAGCCCCGAGGGGCCGGCCGGGCATTTCCGTACCTCCGTGCATGCCTCGCCGCTGTTCGCCGCCGCCGTGGCCAGGCTGCTGGCCGGGACGGCGCGGGAGCTGGGTACGGACCGGGTCGATCTGGTCGACCTCGGGGCCGGGCGGGGCGAGCTGCTGACAGGGGTGCTGGCGGCGCTGCCGGGCATTGCCCCGGCGGGGCTCGCGGTACGGGCGTACGCGGTGGAGATCGCCGCCCGGCCGCCGGACCTTGACCCCCGGATCGAGTGGTGCGCCGAGCCGCCGCAGGGGGCGCGGGGGCTGCTGTTCGCCAACGAGTGGCTGGACAACGTGCCGACGCCGGTCGCGGAGACCGACGCGGACGGCGTCGACCGGTATGTGCTTGTCCGGACGGCAGACGGCACGGAACGGCTGGGCGCACCGGTGACCGGAGCAGACGCCGAGTGGCTGCGCCGCTGGTGGCCGTCGGCCGGTCCCGGCAGCCGCGCGGAGATCGGGCGGCCGCGCGACGAGGCGTGGGCGCGGGCGGTCGCCGCCTTGTCCGAAGGACTCGCGGTGGCGGTCGACTACGCCCACGTACGGGAGGCGCGGCCGCCGTTCGGCACGCTGACCGGTTTCCGGGCCGGGCGCGAGGTGCTGCCGGTGCCGGACGGCAGCTGCGACCTGACCTCGCATGTGGCGCTGGACGCGTGCGCGGCGGCGGGTGCGGGGGGCGGGATGGAGCCGGAGGTGGTGGATCAGCGGGAGGCGCTGCGGGGGCTGGGGGTCAGCGGGGAGCGGCCGTCGCTCGCACTCGCCTCGACCGACCCGGCGGCGTATGTGCGGGCGCTGGCGTCGGCGGGCGAGGCGGCCGAGCTGACCGCACGGGGCGGACTGGGCGATTTCGGATGGCTGATGCAACGGGTGGGGGCGAGCCTGTCGAGCCCCTCCGGCGTTTGACGAGCGGGCTCCGCGGCAGCGCCCTGGAGGCAACGCGGCCCGGGGTGCGGGGCGGACGGGCCGGAAAGCCCCGGGGCCCGGAACGCGCTGTGCCGCGCGCAGGGAATACTGGCCGTATGACGGAAACGACGGTCGGCATCGGTGGCGCGGCGGAGAGCACCGACATGGTGCTCAACATCGGGCCGCAGCACCCCTCGACACATGGCGTGCTCCGTCTGCGGATCGTTCTCAACGGCGAGCGGATCCAGCACGCCGAACCGGTCATCGGCTATATGCACCGCGGTGCGGAGAAGCTCTTCGAGGCGCGCGACTACCGGCAGATCGTGATGCTCGCCAACCGTCACGACTGGCTGTCGGCCTTCTCCAACGAGCTGGGCGTCGTGATGGCTGTCGAGCGGATGCTCGGCATGGAGGTCCCGGAGCGCGCGGTCTGGACGCGGACGCTGCTCGCCGAGCTGAACCGGGTGCTGAACCACCTGATGTTCCTCGGCTCGTACCCGCTCGAACTGGGCGGCATCACCCCGGTGTTCTACGCCTTCCGGGAACGCGAGGAGCTCCAGGCCGTGATGGAGGAGGTCTCCGGCGGCCGGATGCACTACATGTTCAACCGGGTCGGCGGTCTCAAGGAGGACCTCCCGGCGGGCTGGCTCGGCCGCGCCCGGGACGCCGTCGCGTCGGTCCGCTCACGGATGGACGTGTACGACCGGCTGGTGCTCGGCAACGAGATCTTCCGGGGCCGTACCCGCGGTGTCGGTGTGCTGTCCGCCGAGACCGTGCACGCGTACGGGGTGTCCGGGCCGATCGCCCGCGCCTCCGGGGTCGACTTCGATCTGCGGCGCGACGAGCCGTATCTGGCGTACGGGGAGCTGCAGGACACCCTCAAGGTCGTCACCCGCACCGAGGGCGACTGCCTGGCCCGGTTCGAGTGCCTGCTGGAGCAGACCCACAACGCGCTGGACCTGGCGGACGCCTGCCTGGACCGGATGGCCGGGCTGGCACCCGGTCCGATCAACCAGCGGCTGCCCAAGGTGCTGAAGGCCCCCGAGGGCCACACCTACGCCTGGACCGAGAACCCGCTCGGGATCAACGGGTACTACCTGGTGTCCAAGGGCGAGAAGACCCCGTACCGGCTGAAGCTCCGCTCCGCCTCGTACAACAACATCCAGGCGCTCACCGAGCTGCTGCCGGGCACGCTGGTCGCCGACATGGTCGCGATCCTGGGCTCGCTGTTCTTCGTCGTCGGCGACATCGACAAGTAGCTCCGCCGACGACCGGCGGCAGAACAGGGCCTACGAGATCGCGCTGCGCAGCTCCACGACGTCCAGTTGCTCCGTCTCGTCGTGCGCGGTCAGGTCGATGACCTTGCCGACGGCCCGGTTCTGCGCCGTCCCCGTGCGGTGCGCTGCCAGCGCCTCCTCGCCGACCACGTCCGCGAGGTCCTCGTTCTGCACGGACTCGATCGCGGCGCGCGCCTTCTGCGTACCGAAGAAGTCGAAGCTGCCCTGCGACACCGGATGACGGCGGGACGCGGCGTGCGGAACGACCGCGCTGGCGCGCGGCGCGGGGAGCGCGGTGGACGGGCGGGCCGGAGGCAGGGCGGCCGACGGACGGCGGTGCTGCTCGGCATCGGCCGCCGCGTGCTTCCCCTTGCGCTCCTCCGCCTCCTGGGCGCGCTCCGCGAGATCGCGTTTCCTGGCCTGCTCGGCGGTGCGGCGGGCCTCCTGGAGCGCGGCGTTGCGGGTGAGGTCCTGCAGGGCCTGGGCGGCGCGCGCATACGCGGCCGGTGTCGGCGTGGAGCGGGCGGTGGGCAGCTCCCGGGGCGAGGCGGCCGCTTCGAGCGCGAGCTGCCTGCGTCCCTCCAGCGCACTGGCCCGCTCGGTCTCGGCGTTGGCGTAACGCCGCAGCAGTGCGGCGTGCTCACCGCGCAGACCGGCGAGCTCCACACGCTTGCGGCGCAGCTTCGTCTCCAGCCGGACGCGCAGGGCACGCGACTCCTCCAGGTCGGCCTCGAGCTCCGCGATGCGCTCCTCGGTCTTCCATTCGTCGCTTGCGCGGGCACGCATCAGCTCCGCGACGCGACGGCCGGCCTGCCGGTCCCAGGAGCGCATCAGATACGCACCGGTGACGGCGGCGGCCGCAGCGGCGGCGACCAGTCCGCGCAGGACCAGGGGCTCGGCGAGGAGCCAGGCGCCCGCAGCACAGACGACCGACGCTCCGGCGACGACCGAAGGCGGAAGGATTCTGTGCAGAGGTGGCGAATGGCGATGACGTCCACGTGGCATGGCCTGAAATTTACCGTGCGTGCGGGTCGCTTGGGAGGCCGCCCGGCAATCTGTTCCCCGGCGGTTACCTGACGGGTTACCCGGCGGCCCCCGAAGTGGTCCCTTCCTACTTCTTGATCAGACCTTTCGACTGCAGATAGTCCTTGGCCACATCGGCCGGCTTGGCACGCTCGGCGTCGACCTTGCGGTTCAGTTCCGCGAGGTCCTCGGTGGTGAGCGTCTTGGTGAGCGTGCCGAGCGCATCGGCAATGTCCTGCGCTCCGGCGTCCTTGGCATTGAGAACCGGAACGACGTTGTCCGCATTCTGGAGCTTCTTGTCGTCCTCCAGGAACACCAGGTTGAAGCTGTCCAGCACCGCGTCCGTGGTGGTCGTGAGGACCAGCTGGTCCTTGCCGTCCTTGACGGCCTGCTTGGACTGCGGGGTGCCGACTCCCGTCGGGTCGATACCGGTGACATCAATGCCGTACGTCTTCTTCAGACCTGGTGCGCAGAAGGGCCGCACCTCGCACTCGTCACCCGCCGCGATCTTCACCTTCAGCTTGGACGCACCCAGATCCGAAAGGGTCTTGAGCTTGTTCTTGTCGGCGAACTCCTTGGTCACCGCGAACGCGTTCTGGTCGACCGCTTCGCCGTACGGGAGCACCTTCAGTCCGCGCGGGGTGGCGAGCTTCTCCAGCGCGGCGGCGGTGGCCGCCGCGTCACCGGAGGCGACCGGATTCTTCTCGGCCGTCTTCGCGCCGTTCGCCTTGGCGTTGAGGAATTCGGCGATCGTCGCGGCGTATTCCGGTACGACGTCGATCTCGCCCTTCTCCAGGGACGGCTCGTACAGTTCCCGGTTCTTCACCGTGGTGACCGAGGTGCTGTATCCGGCGTCGCCGAGGATCTGTGCGTACAGCTCGGCGAGCACCTTGGACTCGGTGAAGGCCGCGGCGCCGACGACGAGCGAGCCCTTCTTCCCCGAGCCACCGGAGGCGGCGGAGCCGCCCTTGTCCTTCTCCAGGCTGTCGCCGCCGCAGGCGGCGAGCGAGCCGGCCAGTGCGACCATGCCGATGACCGCGCCCGCTATGCGCGAGGTCTTGCTCATGATGTTCTCCGTCCACAGCAACAGGGCTGATTACGAGTCGTATCGGGTAAATCGGATGGGTCAGGCGGTCCGGCGGCGGCGGAGCGGCGACAGAGCCCGGTCCAGCCCCACCAGCACGGCCTCCACCGCCAGGGCGAGCACGGCGACGAGCAGCGCGCCGGCAACCACCTGCGGTGTGTTGTACGTGTTGAAGCCGGCGGTGATGATGCGGCCGAGCCCGCCCTGACCGACCATGGCGGCGATCGTCGCCGTGGCGATCACCTGGACCGCCGCCGAGCGCAGACCGGTCATGATCAGCGGGTAGGCGAGCGGGAGCTCGACCCGTACGAAGAGCTGGCCGCCCGACATCCCCATGCCACGCGCCGCCTCGGCCACCGACCGGTCCACCTCCGTCATCCCGACATAGGCGTTGGTCAGCAGCGGCGGCACGGCGAACAGGACCAGCGCGATGATCGTCGGCACATAACCGGCGTTGCGCAGCGGCGACACCATGAACAGGGCCAGCACCGCGAAGACCGGGATCGCCCGCCCCACATTGGAGAGGTTCACGGCCAGTGCGCCGCCCTTCCCGATGTGCCCCAGATACAGAGCGACCGGCAGCGCGATCGCGCAGGCCAGCGCGAGTGACACCCCGCTGACGTACAGATGCTCGCCGAGCCGGTGCCCCGCCCCGCTCTCCCCCGACCAGTTGGCGCCGGTGGTCAGCCAGGTCCAGGCCTCGCCGAGTACTCCCATGGGTCAGACCGCCTTCACCTTGGCGACCGCACCCACGGCGTCGCGCGTCGTGCGTATGCGGGTCCAGGGCGTCAGCAGCCGTTGCACCCCCAGCAGCAGCAGGTCCGCGACCACCGCGAGCAGCACGCAGAGCACCGAAGCGGTGAGCACCTGCGCCTTGAAGAAGCTCGGCAGGGCGTCCTCGATGAGGTTGCCGAGGCCGCCTCTGCCGACGATCGAGCCGACCGTGGTCAGCGCGATGGTGGAGACGGTGGCGATCCGGACCCCGGCCATCACCGCGGGCAGGGCGAGCGGGAGTTCGACCTCCCACAGGAGCCGGCCCGGCCCGTATCCCATGCCCTTCGCGGCGTCCTTCGCCTCCTGCGGCACGGCTTCGAGCCCGGCCAGGATGTTCCGTACGAGAATGGTCAGCGAATACAGCACAAGACCGGTGACGACCAGCGCGGCCGAGAGCCCGAACAGCGGCAGCAGCAGCGAGAACATCGCCAGCGACGGCACGGTGTAGAGCACCGTCGTCAGTCCGAGCACGGGTCCCGCGATACGCCGGCTGCGGCGCGCGAGCAGCGCCAGCGGAAATGCCACCAGGAGTCCGATCACCACCGAGACAGCGGTGAGCCAGATGTGCTGAACGGTCGCATCGGTCAACTCCTGGCTACGGGAACGGAGATACTCACCGCAGATCCAGTCGTTCGTCACCAGGCAGTTCTGTCCGGCCATCCGTCCCCCACCTCCCGTTCGCCGGTCCGTACTGATGTCTGGCGACCCTATCCCCGACTACTGACAATCGCCGAGGCCGTTGTGTTCCAGCAACATGTCCTTCACAGAACACGCGCCACAATGGGGAACCATGATCCGTTTCGAGCACGTCACCAAGCGGTACGCCGACGGCACGACCGCAGTCGACGACCTTTCCTTCGAAGTGGCCGAGGGTGAACTGGTCACGCTCGTAGGGCCGTCCGGCTGCGGCAAGACCACCACCATGAAAATGGTGAACCGGCTGATCGAACCGACCGAGGGCCGGATATTCCTCGACGGTGACGACATATCCGCCATCGACCCCGTGCGGCTCCGCCGCCGTATCGGCTATGTGATCCAGCAGGTCGGGCTGTTTCCGCACAGGACGGTGCTGGAGAACACCGCGACGGTTCCTCATCTCCTGGGCTGGCAGCGGGGAAAGGGCCGCAAGCGCGCCGCCGAACTCCTCGACCTCGTCGGACTCGATCCTTCCGTTTATGGTGACCGATATCCGGACCAGCTCTCCGGTGGCCAGCGCCAGCGCGTGGGAGTGGCAAGGGCGCTGGCCGCGGATCCGCCGGTACTGCTGATGGACGAGCCTTTCGGTGCGGTCGACCCGGTGGTCCGTGAACGGCTGCAGAACGAATTCCTCAATCTCCAGGCCCAGGTCCGGAAAACCGTGTTGTTCGTCACGCACGACATCGAGGAAGCCGTCCGGCTCGGCGACCGCATCGCCGTCTACGGGCAGGGCTCCATCGAGCAGTTCGACTCCCCCGCGACCGTGCTCGGTGCCCCCGCCACCCCGTACGTCGCGGACTTCGTCGGCGCCGACCGCGGCCTCAAGCGGCTCTCCGTGACCCCCATCGAGGAGAGCGATCTCGACCAGCCGCCCGTCGTCCATCTGGACGACCCGCTCTCCCGGGCGACCGAGCGGCTGCGTGCCGAGGGTGCGCGCTGGGCCGTCGTCCTGGACGCCGACGACCATCTGCACGGCTGGATCCCGGCCGGCACCGCCCTCACCGAGGCCAAGGGCACGGTCCGCGAACACGCCCGCCGCATGGAGGCGTGGCTCCCCGTCGGCGCCCCGCTCAAGCAGGCATTCGCCACGATGCTGCAGCACGACGCGGGCTGGATCGCGGTCATCGACAAGGAGAGCACCGGCCGGTTCCTCGGGGTGCTCACTCCCGGCCGCCTCCATGAGGCGCTGCGCCGCTCGATCGACGCGGACGCCCAGGACCTGCCGCGCGCCGACGTGAATGTGGAGACGGTGGCCCGGGCAGGCTCGCTCTGAACCGGGGGCGCGCGCCCGGCATCTCCACGAGCCTGCCGCACCCGGTCAGTTCTCGCTCAGCCGGCTGCTCATCCACTCCAGCGCCGAAGGGATCTCCCTCCGCCAGGTGTTGAAGTTGTGCCCGCCGCTGTCCAGCACGATCGAGGAGACCTGGGCGGGCGCCTTCACCTTCGCCATGAACCTCCGCGTACTGCGGTAGTCCCCCTCGCCCCGCCGTGACGTCGTCACCAGGAACGACGAGTCGGGCTGGGGCAGATGGTCCAGGCTCCACAGCAGGTTCGCGCGCGCTCGCTCCGCCCTGTTCCCGTGGAAGAGATCACCGGTCGTCGGGTCCTCGGCCGCCTTGTAGTACGCGGACAGACCGGCGCTCGCCGCGAACCTGTCCGGGTGGTGCAGACCGATCTTCAGCGCGCAGTACCCACCGGTCGAGTCGCCGATGATGCCCCAGTTCCGCGCCCGCTTCCCGATCCGGTACGAGTCCGAGATCGCCTGGGGCAGATCCTTCGCGAAGAACGTCTCGGTCTGCGGCCCGCCCGCTATGTCCACGCACTCGGTGTCCCGAGGCGGCGCGACCGTGGGCCTCAGCATCACCAGGATCATCGGCTGTGCCCGTCCGGCTTTCACCCGGTCGAGTGCGGTGCGTGGGTACGCAAGGCCCTTCAGAAGGTTCTCCGCGGTGCCCGGATAGCCCGTGAGGACGACGACCGCGGGGAACTTCCGGTTGGCGTACTCCGGCTGGAAGTACTCCGGCGGCAGATACACGTACGCCGAACTCTCGATCTTCGACCGCCGCCCCGCGATGACGACCTTGTCGATCCGGCCGCCCGTCGTGGGGCGCGAACCACCGGGGACATTCGGCTGCTGTATCCCGACCCGGACGATGTTCTTCGACGCCAGGGTCCCGGCCGCCCTGTCCGTGACCACGCCCAGGTCCTGCTGCCCGCCGAGGAGATCGGCCCAGGAACCGTAGAACTGGAAGGAGTTGTTGGCCATCAGGCCGGCCGAGGTGAAGACCATCACCTGGGTCGCCAGCAGGAGGCCGACCCGGCCGAACACCGCGGACGTACTGCGGCGGGCCAGTCTCGGCCAGATCAAGACCGTGGCAGCGAACAGAATGACGGCCAGCGCAATGGCCAGGGTCAGAACCGTCTTGCTGGTGAGCCCCATAGTCGGGTGAGCTTTCTTGTCAGGAATTTTCCGGGATGTGGGTGAACCCACCGCCCGGAAGCCTCGTCCTAGAGGTCGCACATCGTCCGAAACGCTTCGGCCGACGGACTCAAAAATCTCTCGCGGAGCCACGGGAAGCGATGTCTATCACGCTAGATGGGGATAAATCGGGATCGGTTCCGAAAGCTGTACGCAAGTTCGTACGCGGACCGCGCCCCGAATCCGTACCGGCGCTCGTCGGCGCCTCCTGCACCCTCGTCGGTCTGATCGATGTCGCCGCAGGGGTGTTCCCGCGCTTCCGGCACAGCCGGATACACACGCTCGCCGAAGTCCTTCCAGGAGCCCTCGGCCCCTTCGCCGCCGCGCTGTCGCTGAGCGCAGGCGTCCTGCTGCTGCTCCTCGCCCACGGCCTCAAGCGGCACAAACGGCGGGCCTGGCGCGCCGCCGTGGTCCTGCTGCCGGCAGGCGCGGCAGCGCAGTTCGTCCACCGGCACTCCATCCTCGGCGCCCTCGTCTCCCTCACGCTCTGCTGTCTGCTGGTCCGGCACCGGAGCGAATTCGCCGCGCTCCCCGACCCGCGCAGCCGGTGGAAGGCGCTGGCCAACTTCGTCCTCCTCGGAGCGGGTTCGCTCGGCCTGGGGCTGATCATCGTCTCCGTTCACCCCGGCCGCGTCGTCGGCAACCCCTCCATCGCCGACCGTCTCCAGCACGTCCTGTACGGGCTGGTCGGCTTCGAGGGCCCCGTCGAGTACGCCGGAGTGACCTCCTGGACCGTGGCCTACTCGCTCGGCGCACTCGGTCTGCTGACCGCCGTCACCACCATCTACCTCGCGTTCCGCCCCGAACATCCGGCCGCCCGGCTCACCGAGGAGGACGAGGTCCGGCTGCGGGCCCTCCTCGACAAGCACGGCGGCCGCGACTCGCTCGGCCACTTCGCGCTCCGTCGCGACAAGGGCGTCGTCTTCTCCCCCAGCGGCAAGGCCGCCGTCTGCTACCGCGTGGTGTCCGGGGTGATGCTGGCCAGCGGCGACCCGATCGGCGACGTGGAGGCCTGGCCGGGCGCCATCGAACGCTTCATGGACGAGGCCAAGGCGCACTCCTGGACCCCCGCGGTGATGGGCTGCAGTGAGACGGGCGGCGAGGTCTGGACCCGCGAGACCGGGCTCGACGCGCTGGAGCTCGGCGACGAGGCGGTGGTGGATGTCGCGGATTTCTCGCTCGCCGGGCGCGCGATGCGCAACGTGCGCCAGATGGTGAAGCGCATTGAGCGGAACGGTTACGAGACCCGCGTCCGGCGGGTCCGCGACATAGGCGAGGCCGAGCTCGACCGCATCCGGCGGGCCGCCGCCGACTGGCGCGGCACCGATACCGAGCGCGGCTTCTCCATGGCGCTCGGCCGGATCGGCGACCCGACCGACAGCGACTGCATCATCGCCACCGCCCACAAGGCCGACGAGCACACCGCCGACTCCCCGTACGGCGATCTGAAGGCCGTGCTCCACTTCGTCCCGTGGGGCACGGACGGCATGTCCCTGGATCTCATGCGCCGCGACCGCGCCGCCGACCCCGGGATGAACGAGCTGCTGATCGTCGCCTCCCTGCACGACGCGCCCCGGCTCGGCATCGAGCGTGTCTCGCTGAACTTCGCGATGTTCCGCTCGGCGCTCGCCCGCGGCGAGAAACTGGGCGCGGGCCCGGTGCTGCGGGGCTGGCGCGGGCTTCTGATCTTCCTGTCGCACTGGTTCCAGATCGAGTCGCTCTACAAGTTCAACGCCAAGTTCCGGCCCCGCTGGGAGCCCCGCTTCGTCGTCTACCGCACCAGCCGCGACCTGCCCCGGATCTCGTTCGCCGCGATGCAGGCCGAGGGCTTCGTCAACGTCGGGCTGCCCCGTCCGTTCGCCCGCCGATTCCCGGCCTCCCGGCCCCGGCCCTGCGCCCACGCACCGGGTCCCGAATCGGAGCACGGTGCCAGCGCGGCGTAACACCGCTCCGTACGGGCCTACGCTGGTCGCATGAGTACGTTGCGTGGACGAGGCACGGTCCAGGGCCTGCCGGAGTGGGACCGATGTGCGGTCATGGGTGTCGTCAATGTGACCCCCGACTCCTTCTCCGACGGAGGCCGCTGGTTCGACACCACGGCTGCGATCAAGCACGGCCTCGACCTGGTCGCCGCAGGCGCCGATCTGGTCGATGTCGGCGGCGAGTCGACCCGTCCCGGCGCCAGCCGGGTGGACGAGGCCGAGGAGCTGCGGCGCGTGATCCCGGTCGTCCGGGGGCTGGCCCAGGAAGGCATCACGGTCTCCGTGGACACCATGCGGGCCCGGGTCGCCGAACAGTCCGTCGCCGCAGGCGCGGCGCTGGTCAACGATGTGAGCGGCGGGCTCGCCGACCCGGACATGATCCCGGTCGTCGCCGCCGCCGGAGCGCCGTTCGTGGTCATGCACTGGCGGGGCTTCAGCGAGTCGATGAACAGCCGTGCGGTGTACGAGGACGTCGTCGCCGAGGTCGTCGCGGAGCTGCGGACGCGGATGGACGCGGTGGTCGCGGGCGGTGTCGCCCCCGAACGGATCGTGGTCGATCCCGGCCTGGGCTTCGCCAAGGACGCCGACCACGATCTCTCCCTCGTCGCCCACCTCGACGAGCTGCGCGCGCTGGGCCGCCCCCTGCTGGTCGCCGCCTCCCGCAAGCGGTTCCTCGGCCATGTGCTGGCCGGTGAGGGCGCCGCACCGCCGCCCGCCCGGGAACGCGACGCGGCCACTGCCGCGATCTCCGCCCTCTCCGCCCAGGCGGGCGCCTGGGCGGTCCGGGTCCACGAGGTCCGGGCGACCGCCGACGCCGTCCGGGTCGCCCGCGCCGTCGAGGGAGCCGCGTGAGCGACGACCAGGAACAGGTGGCGGCCGACATCGCGGCGGTCGAACAGGCCAACACCGCCTTCTACGAGGCGATGGAACGCGGCGACCTGGACGAGCTCTCCGGGCTCTGGCTGCCCGGCGAGAACCTCACGGTCTCCTGCGTCCACCCCGGCTGGCCGGTGCTCAGCGGACGCAGCGAGGTACTGCGCAGTTACGCCCTGATCATGGCGAACACCGAGTACATCCAGTTCTTCCTGACCGATGTCGGGGTCTCGATGACCGGGGACACGGCCCTGGTCACCTGCACCGAGAACATCCTCAGCGGCGGTCCCGCGGAGGACGGCGGCGAGCTCGGGCCGCTGGTCGGCCAACTCGTCGTCGCCACCAATGTGTTCCGCCGCACCGAGAACGGCTGGAAGCTCTGGTCCCATCACGGGTCCCCGGTGCTGACCGAGGACGAGGACGAGGACGCGGACGAGGACGAGTCGCCCTCCTGACCCCCCTGCGGGGGCGCGGTCCGGTGCGGATGCGCCCCCCGAGGGGATTGGACTCCGGGCTGCGGGGTAGGGGACGCGCTTACCAGCCCCGCGCGGTCCGTCCATAGCCCCCGCGGGCGAGCACTGTCCGCGCTCGCAGGTAGATTCGAAACAGGGCACCTTGCCGTCCGCACGCGGCCCCGTGTCTCTACGACCAACGACAGCAGGAGTGATTCGCGTGGATCGTGTCGCGCTGCGCGGCCTCAAGGCCCGTGGGAACCATGGCGTCTTTCCCCGGGAACGGGAAGAGGGCCAGACCTTCATCGTCGACCTGGTTCTCGGCCTCGACACCCGCCCCGCGGCAGCCGCGGACGACCTGACCAAGACTGTGCACTACGGCGTGGTCGCCGAGGAGGTCGTCGACATCGTGCAGGGAGAGCCGGTCGATCTGATCGAGACGCTCGCGGAGCGCATCGCCCAGAAGTGCCTGGGACACGAAGGCGTCGAGGAGGTCGAGGTCGTCGTGCACAAGCCGGATGCGCCGATCACCGTCCCGTTCGACGACGTGACCATCACCATCACCCGGAGCCGAGCATGACAGCATTTTCTACCGAGGGGCAGAGCGACCCGACCGTACAGCCGGTGCCCGCCTCCGTGGTCGAGCAGGTCGACGCGGCGGACATCACCCTCTCCAACCCCAAACCGGCCGTGATCTCGCTCGGCTCCAACCTGGGCAACCGCCTGGAGACCCTGCAGGGCGCCATCGACGCCCTGGAGGACACCCCCGGCCTCCGGGTCAAGGCGGTGTCCCCGGTGTACGAGACGGAGCCGTGGGGTGTCGCCCCCGGCTCCCAGCCGTCGTACTTCAACGCGGTGATCGTCGTGAAGACGACGCTGCCCCCGTCCTCCCTCCTGGAGCGCGGCCAGGCCATCGAGGAGGCCTTCGACCGCGTCCGCGAGGAGCGCTGGGGCCCGCGCACCATCGACGTGGACATCGTGGCGTACGCGGATGTGGTCTCCGACGACCCGGCGCTGACTCTTCCCCACCCCCGGGCCCACGAGCGGGCCTTCGTGCTCGCCCCGTGGTACGACGTCGCCCCCGAGGCGCAGCTGCCCGGCCACGGCCCGGTGGCGGAGCTGCTCGGCACGATCGGCCGCGACGGCGTACGCCCCCGGGCCGATCTGGAACTCCGTCTGCCCGAGTAGTCGTTAGGCTCAGGGCAGGTCAGCACAGGACACAGAACAGACAGCCGGACAGGCGGGCGGACGGCCCGGTCGGTCGGCGGCGAAGGGCGGCTTTCTCGGTGAAGCAACTACGGCTCGGGGTACTGGCCGGACTCTTCGCCGCGGCCGGCGTGCTGTCCTGGGGCGGTGCCCGCCTCTGGGACTCCCTCGCGACCCTGCCGAGCGTGCCGATCGCCGCGCCCATCGTGCTCGCGGTGATCGCCGTCATCCTGCTCGCGACGGCGCTCTCCATCCGCTCCCGGCTGCGCGCGCAGCGGGAGCGCCGCCCGGGCGCGAAGGGTGTCGAGCCGCTGATGGCCGCCCGCGCCGTGGTCTTCGGCCAGGCCAGCGCCCTCGTCGTGTCGCTGGTCGCCGGCCTGTACGGCGGCACCGGGGTCTTCCTGCTCGGCTCGCTCGACATCCCGGCCCGCCGCGACCAGGCGATCTACGCCGGTTTCGCGGTGCTGGCCGGGATCGGGGTGGTCGCCGCCGCCTTGTTCCTTGAGCGCGTCTGCAAGCTCCCGGAGGACAAGGACGACGACAAGAGCGCCGCCTCGGCCTGAGAGGATGCCGGGATACCTCTGATCGGGCGGTCGTGCCCTGGCACGACCGCCTCCCGATCGAAGGTAGCCCGACAGCCCCTGCCGCTCCGCCCCCGCCCGGCCACCGGCACCGCCTCCGGCCCTCAGCGGGCCATGATCAGGCTCATCGCCTCGGCGCGCGTCGCGGGGTCACGGAGCTGGCCGCGTACCGCCGAGGTCAGCGTCTTCGCCCCGGGCTTGCGGATGCCGCGCATCGACATGCACATGTGCTCGCACTCGACGACGACGATGGCTCCGCGCGGCTCCAGGATCCTCATCAGTGAGTCGGCGATCTGCGTGGTCAGCCGCTCCTGGACCTGCGGGCGCCGGGCGTAGACGTCGACCAGCCGGGCCAGCTTCGACAGGCCGGTGATCTTGCCGGTGGTCGCCGGGATGTACCCGACATGCGCGACCCCACGGAACGGCACCAGGTGGTGCTCGCAGGTCGAGAACACCTCGATGTCCTTGACCAGCACCATCTCGTCGTGGCCGAGGTCGAACGTGGTCGTCAGGACATCCTCGGGCTGCTGGTTCAGACCCGCGAATATCTCCTTGTACGCCCGCGCCACCCGTCCCGGCGTCTCACGCAGCCCCTCCCGGTCCGGGTCCTCCCCGACGGCGAGGAGAAGCTCGCGCACCG
Organism: Streptomyces sp. NBC_00873; assembly: GCF_045207415.1. Taxonomy (NCBI): domain Bacteria; kingdom Bacillati; phylum Actinomycetota; class Actinomycetes; order Kitasatosporales; family Streptomycetaceae; genus Streptomyces; species Streptomyces sp. NBC_00873. Next base: position 5,105,762 of record NZ_CP108803.1, on the reverse strand, counting down.
CTGCCTCGGCCCGCTTCTCGTCGAACTCACCGATCGAACCCTGGCCGTCCAGCGTCACCGGGTCGGTCATCTGTGCCTCGTTCCTTCAGCCGTCACCTGCGCGGACATCGCGCAGACATACAAAATGCCGCGCCCCTCAGGCTAAAACCTGGGGGGCGCGGCATCCATTCCGGGTCGGTGGACCCCCGTGACAGGGGCCACACCGGGGTCCGCACTAGCTCTCGGGACGGTCCTCAGGGATCGCCTCGGTGGCCGCGGCGGTGTCCGCCGGGGTCGACCCGTTGGCCGTGGTGACCCCGTTGGTGAGGGCGAGCTCCTTCGGCGAGAGCACCGGCGGCCGCGTCGATGGCGTACGCCGTGCGGAGCCGGTCCACGCCGGGCGGGCCGGACGCTTCACGATTCCGGAGAAGATCTCGGCGATCTGCTCCTTGCCGAGGGTCTCCTTCTCCAGCAGCTGGAGAACCAGGTTGTCGAGAACGTCGCGGTTCTCGACGAGGATCTCCCACGCCTCGTTGTGGGCGGTCTCGATGAGCTTCTTGACCTCTTCGTCGACGAGCGCCGCGACCTCTTCCGAGTAGTCGCGCTGGTGGCCCATCTCCCGGCCCAGGAAGGGTTCGGTGTTGTCGCCGCCGAACTTGATCGCGCCGAGCCGCTCCGTCATGCCGTACTGCGTGACCATCGCGCGGGCCGTGGCACTGGCCTTCTCGATGTCGTTCGCAGCGCCGGTGGTCGGGTCGTGGAAGACCAGCTCCTCGGCCGCGCGCCCGCCCAGCATGTAGGCCAGCTGGTCGAGCATCTCGTTGCGCGTCGTGGAGTACTTGTCCTCCTCCGGCAGCACCATCGTGTAACCGAGGGCACGGCCGCGGGAGAGGATCGTGATCTTGTGCACCGGGTCCGAATTGGGGGAAGCCGCCGCGACCAGGGCGTGTCCGCCCTCGTGGTACGCGGTGATCTTCTTCTCCTTGTCGGACATGATCCGGGTCCGCTTCTGCGGGCCCGCCACGACGCGGTCGATCGCCTCGTCCAGCATCTCGTTGTCGACCAGCTTCTTGTTGCTGCGCGCCGTGAGGAGCGCCGCTTCGTTCAGCACGTTCGACAGGTCGGCACCGGTGAAACCGGGCGTACGACGGGCCACGGCGCCGAGATCGACGTCCGGGGCGACCGGCTTGCCCTTCTGGTGCACCTTGAGGATTTCGAGACGGCCCTGCATGTCCGGCCGGTCGACCGCGATCTGCCGGTCGAAGCGGCCCGGGCGCAGCAGCGCCGGGTCGAGGATGTCCGGCCGGTTCGTGGCGGCGATCAGGATGACGCCGCCCTTCACGTCGAAGCCGTCCATCTCGACGAGCAGCTGGTTCAGGGTCTGCTCACGCTCGTCGTGACCACCGCCGAGACCCGCACCGCGGTGCCGGCCGACGGCGTCGATCTCGTCGACGAAGACGATCGCCGGGGCGTTCGCCTTGGCCTGCTCGAACAGGTCACGGACCCGGGAGGCACCGACACCGACGAACATCTCGACGAAGTCGGAACCGGAGATCGAGTAGAACGGGACGCCCGCCTCGCCCGCGACGGCGCGTGCGAGCAGCGTCTTGCCCGTACCGGGAGGCCCGTACAGCAGGACGCCCTTGGGGATCTTCGCGCCGACGGCCTGGAACTTCGCCGGCTCCTGGAGGAACTCCTTGATCTCGTGGAGTTCCTCGACGGCCTCGTCGGACCCCGCCACATCGGCGAAGGTCGTCTTCGGGGTGTCCTTGGTGATCAGCTTGGCCTTGGACTTGCCGAACTGCATGACCTTGGAGCCGCCGCCCTGCATCTGATTCATCAGGAACAGGAAGACGACCACGATCAGGACGAAGGGCAGCAGCGAGAGAAGGATCGAGAGGAACGGGGACTGCTTCGACGGCGAGACGGTGTAACCCTTCTCGATGTCACCGCTCTCGAACTTCTTCTGCAGCGTGTCGGCGAGCTGGACACCCTGGTCACCGATGTAGCTCGCCTGGAACTTGCTGCCGGACTCGCCCGAAAGTTTCTGGCCGTCCTTCAGCTCAATCTTGAGGATTTGTTCGTCGCCGGTGGTCAGCTTGGCCTGCTCCACCTGGTTCTTGCTGATCGCCTGGATCACCTTGCCGGTGTCCACCGTCTTGTAGCCGCCCGACGAGCCGACGACCTGCATCAACACGACCACGGCGAGGACGGCCAGCACGATCCACATGACCGGCCCACGGAAGTATCGCTTCACGTCCATCCATACGGAGCGAAGTCGCCCCGTCCCTCCTGCCCGTAGGTAAATGCTGCTGTGAGAAAAGACTGTTCTTCGGACGGTACCCCAGCATTGTCGCCTACGACCGCCTGGGCCGTCTGTCAAACCGGCCTTCAAAGGCTCCAACGGCGGGAACCCGTCATGGGTTCCCGGGGGTGCACCCGGGTCGGGTGCGGACCGGAGGAGGGCTGCGGCGTGTTCAGCCGCCGTAGACGTGCGGGGCGAGCGTGCCGACGAAGGGCAGGTTGCGGTACTTCTCCGCGTAGTCCAGCCCGTAGCCGACGACGAACTCGTTGGGGATGTCGAACCCGACCCACTTGCAGTCGAGCGCGACCTTCGCCGCATCCGGCTTGCGCAGCAGGGTGCAGATCTCCAGGCTGGCGGGTTCACGCGAGCCCAGGTTCGACATCAGCCAGGACAGGGTCAGGCCCGAGTCGATGATGTCCTCGACGATCAGGACGTGCTTGCCCTTGATGTCGGTGTCCAGGTCCTTGAGGATCCGGACGACACCGGAGGACTGGGTGCCCGCTCCGTACGAGGAGACGGCCATCCAGTCCATCGTGACGGGGGTGGACAGCGCGCGCGCCAGGTCCGCCATCACCATCACGGCGCCCTTGAGGACGCCGACGATGAGCAGGTCCTTGCCCGCGTACTCCGCGTCGATCTTCGCGGCCAGCTCGACGAGCTTCGCGTCGATCTCTTCCTTGGTGAGGAGCACCGACTGAAGGTCGGTGCCCATGTCCTTCTCGTTCACCCACGTCTCTTTCTTCGCCTGCCCCGGTCCGGGGTGTGCCCCGGCCGTGCGCGGCCGCTCGCCTGCATGTCAGCCGCTTGTGCTTCAGCTCTGCCGAATCACCAGTCTGCCACCCTGGCGCCGGGCTTCGACGCGGCCGGGCAGGTTGATGGCCTGCTGGCCGCGCCAGCCGGTGATCAGACGGTCGACTTCCTCGATGTGGCGGGCGAAGAGGGAACCGGCCGGAGCGCCTGCTTCCATGGCCGCCCGGCGCAGCACCCGACGGCGCACGGCGGGGGGCAGCGCGTACAGCTTGGCGCAGTCCAGCTGCCCGGCGTCGTCCCGTACGGCGGTGTCGGCCTCGGCGGCCCAGGTGTCCAGGGCGTCGGCGTCGTCGCGGGAGAGCTGCGCGGTACGGGCCAGGGCCTCGACGACGCCTTTGCCGAGGGCCTTCTCCAGGGCGGGCAGGCCCTCGTGGCGCAGCCGGGAGCGGGTGTAGGCGGGGTCGACGTTGTGCGGGTCGTCCCAGACGGGCAGGGACTGGACCAGGCACGCCTTGCGGGCGGTCTGCCGGTCGAGCTGCAGGAAGGGGCGGCGGTAGCGGCCGGCCGGGCCGGAGGCGGCGGCCATGCCGGAGAGCGAGCGGATGCCGGAGCCGCGGGCGAGGCCGAGCAGGACGGTCTCCGCCTGGTCGTCACGGGTGTGGCCGAGCAGGACGGCGGCGGCGCCGTGGCGCTCGGCCGCGGCGTCCAGGGCTGCGTAGCGGGCGTCGCGGGCGGCCGCCTCGGGTCCGCCGTCGCGGCCGACGTGCACGGCGACGGCCTCCACCGGGTCGAGGTCCATGGCGGCGAGGCGGGCGACGACCTCGGCGGCGCGGACGTCGGACCCGTCCTGGAGGTTGTGGTCGACGGTGATGCCGCCGGCCCGGACGGCGAGTTTGCGGGCCTCGAAGGCGAGGGCGGAGGCGAGCGCCATGGAGTCGGCGCCGCCGGAGCAGGCCACCAGCACCAGCGGGGCGTCGGGGCGTTCGGGGAGCGCGGGGCGCCGCCTGCCCGGGCCGGCTTCGGCGAGCTCGGGGCGCGGGGTGCGTTCGGTGCGTTCGGTGCGTTCGGTGCGTTCGTTCAGTACGTCGTGGAGTACGCGGCGGACCGCCAGGCGTATCGCCGCGACCGCAGGATGGGGACCCATGTCCGGTGCCCTTCGTGAAGTTTCGGGGGTGCCTCGGAGCGTCGGGACGGGAAGAGTGCCGTCACCCAGAGTGCGTCGATGGTGACAGAGCCAAGCCGTTCATCGAGCATTGCACGCCTTCCCATGCCCCTACGGTCCCTCGGATGGGTGATTACCGGGGCGTACTTCTTCCGGCTTCCCCCGTCGGCCGCCTCATGATCACGACTCTGCCTTACGGTGCACCCTCGCGATCCAGTCCACCGGTTTGGCGATCTCGGCCTTGGTGGGGAGCGTGTTCGGGGAGGTCCAGACCCGGTTGAAGCCGTCCATACCGACCTCGTCGACGACGGCGCGCACGAACCGCTCGCCGTCCCGGTACTGGCGCAGTTTGGCATCGAGGCCGAGGAGCTTGCGCAACGCCTGGTCGAGGCGGCTGGCGCCGCGCGCCCGGCGCTGCTGGAACTTCTCCCGGATCTCTCCGACGGAGGAAACGACCTCGGGGCCGACACCGTCCATCACGTAGTCGGCGTGTCCTTCGAGCAGGGACATCACGGCGGTGAGCCGGCCGAGGATCTCGCGCTGGGCGGGCGTCTGGACGATCTCGACGAGGCTGCGGCCGCCGTCCTCGCCCTCCTCGCCCTCGGGCGTGCTGCCGGCGAGCGACTGGGCGGCCTCGCGGAGCCGTTCCAGCACGGTCATCGGGTCGACGTCGGTCTCGTCGAGGAACGACTGGATTTCGCCCTGCAGATGGTCGCGGAGCCAGGGGACACCGGTGAACTGGGTGCGGTGGGTCTCCTCGTGCAGCGCGACCCAGAGCCGGAAGTCGTGCGGGTCGACGTCGAGTTCGCGCTCGACGTGGACGACGTTCGGGGCGACGAGCAGCAGTCTGCCGCCGCCACTGAGGGAGGCCGGGAGCTCACGGCTCGCGGGGGCGAACGCCTCGTACTGTCCGAGGACCCGGGAGGCCAGGAACGACAGCAGCATGCCCAGCTCGACGCCGGTCACCTTGGAGCCGACCGCGCCGAGCACGGCTCCGCCGGGGCTGCCGGAGCGCCGGTTCTCCATTTTTGCCAGGAGCGGGCGGAGCAGTTCGCGGAAGCCCGCGACGTTCGCCCTGATCCAGCCGGCCCGGTCGACGACCAGGACCGGGGTGTCCTCCGGTTCGGCCCCCTCCGGGATCATCCGGGTGAAGGAACGGACGTGCTCCTCCGACGCCTTGGCATGCCTGCGGAGCTCCGCGACGACCTCGCGGGCCTCCTCGCGGCTGATGTCGGGTCCCGGCCGCACGAGCCGGGTCGCGGTCGCGACCGCGAGATTCCAGTCGACCATCTCGGCACCACCGATGCTCGTCATGCGTCAACCGTACGTGCTCGGGCCCGTCCGCGGTGTGCTGTTGACCGGCTCATCGGGTACGGACGGCGAGGCTCGTGGCGAGGGCGTCGAGGGCGGACTGGGCCTCGGACGGTGCCGTCGTGCCGGACGCCAGGAAGGCGAAGGCGAGCAGCCGGCCCCGTGCGTCCACGACCGTCCCGGCGAGGGTGTTCACCCCGGTGAGGGTGCCGGTCTTGGCGCGGATCAGTCCGGTGCCGCGCGAGGTCGAGGTGTACCGCTTGCTGAGCGTGCCGGTGAAACCGGCCACCGGAAGGCCGGTCAGGACCGGGCGCAGCTCGGGGCGGCCGGGTTCGGCGGCGCGGGCGAGGAGGCCCGCCAGCAGCCCGGCGGTGACCTTGTCCTTGCGGTTCAGTCCGCTGCCGTCGGCGAAGTTCGCGCCGGCCATCGGCAGGTGCAGCTCCTTCAGCCGGGCGGTGACGGCCCGTCGGCCGCCGTCGAAGTCGGCCGGTTCGCCGGCGGCCAGGGCGGTCTGCCGGGCCAGCGCCTCGGCGATGTCGTTGTCGCTGTTGGTCAGTGCCCGTTCGACCAGGGCGGACAGCGGGGCCGAGAGATGCTTGGCGACCGGCCGGGACGCGGCAGCGGCGCGGCCCCGCGCGGGGGCGGACCCGGTGCCGATACCGGCGTCGTTCAGGAGTCCGGCGAAGGTGCGGGCGGCGGCGCCGGCCGGGTCGCCGCTGCGCGGGGCGGGCCCGCTGTCCGTCCGGTCGAGCCGCCCCTCGTCCAGCATCAGGGCGCTGACCGGGGCGATGTTCTCGTTGGGGCCGATCGGGTGCAGGGCGGGGCCGGAGTACCGGGAGGTGTCGTACCGGAGCCGGACGGAGTCGACGCCGCGGTCGCGCAGGGCTCGTACGGTGCCGGCGGCCAGTTCGCGCAGCGCCGCCTTGTCGAGGGTGGGGTCGCCGCCGCCCACGAGGGTGAGGGTGCGGGAGTCCTCGGATGCCTGGACGGTCGTGGCGATGCGATGGTCCGGGCCGAGGGCGGAGAGTGCGGCGACGGCAGTGGCGATCTTGACGGTGGAGGCGGGAGTCATCGCGGTGTCGGCACCCTTCCCGTACAGCCGCTTGCCGGTGGCCGTGTCGATGACGACGGCGGTACGGACGGTGCCGAGCGCGGAGGAGTCCAGCAGCTTGTCGAGGGTGGTGCGGAGCGCGGCCGCCGCTCCGTCCGGGGCGGCCTTGTCGACCCGGGCGCCGAGGGCCGCGAGGACGGCCGGGGCGCTGGGGGCGGGGGCCGGCGCGGCGGGCGCGGCGGGTTCGTGATGTGCGCCACCTGTGCGGTCCCGGGCGGCTGCCCACTGCTGCTCGGCCTTACGCTGACCCGAGTCCCAGGGACCGGCGGCGAGGACGGCGCCGGCTGCGAGCGCCAGGCCGAGGACGGCGGAGCCTGCCGTGAACTGCCAGTTGCTCCATCCGTTCACCTTGTTCAGGCAGCCCGCCACGGTCGGCCTGCGCAACGCGTTCAACGGGTTGATCGACGGTCTTTTCACCGGCTCGGCCACCGTTGACCAGCCCCTTTCGCGAGCACACATCTCCGTGGGGGACACTTAATCACCAGTCGTATGTGTTGATCATGGAGGAGCCACCCGTGGAGTTCGACGTCACCATCGAGATCCCGAAGGGTTCGCGGAACAAGTACGAGGTGGACCACGAGACCGGTCGGATCCGCCTGGACCGTCGACTCTTCACCTCGACCAGCTACCCGGCGGACTACGGCTTCGTCGAGAACACCCTCGGCGAGGACGGCGACCCGCTGGACGCGCTGGTCATCCTGGACGAGCCGACCTTCCCCGGCTGCCTCATCAAGTGCCGCGCCATCGGCATGTTCCGCATGACGGACGAGGCCGGCGGCGACGACAAGCTGCTGTGCGTCCCGGCCTCCGACCCGCGGGTGGAGCACCTGCGCGACATCCACCACGTGTCGGAGTTCGACCGCCTGGAGATCCAGCACTTCTTCGAGGTCTACAAGGACCTGGAGCCCGGCAAGTCCGTCGAGGGTGCCGACTGGGTCGGCCGCGCCGAGGCCGAGGCCGAGATCGAGGCCTCCTACAAGCGCCTCGAGGCGCAGGGCGGCAAGCACTGACACTGCGGTGTCCGTGACCGCCGCACAGGCGTGATCCCGGTTCCGCTTACGGTTCCCGCTGCGGTTCCGTAAAGAGTTCGGCGCAAGGAACGGGCGGCACACCCCTCACCGGTGTGCCGCCCGTTTGGCATGTGCGCCCATGTCCGTGCCCATACTGGGGCAGGAGCGCAACCCAAGACGCGCAGCCAAGAACGAGCGAGGTCCAGTGGTGGCGGAACCGGGCGGTCCCGAGGATCAGAAGCCCCAGTCCGACGAGGCGCGCAGCGCCTTTGTCCCGCCGGCCGGGGTCGGGCGCCCAGCAGCGCCGCCCGAGGACGACCACCCCACCTCGGAGTTCGCCCTCCCGGCCGGTCTGACGACCGAACCGCAGGGGTCCGGATCCGGCCCGGGATCGGGTTCCGCTTCCGGCTCCGGACCGGGTTCCGGCTCGGGCTCGGGTTCGGACACGATCGGTTCGGCCTTCGCCCCGCCGAGCACCTACAGCGCCAGCCAGTCGCCGCCCGCCTTCACTCCCGCGCACGGCATCCCGATGATCCGGCTGACCAAGGAAGCTCCTTGGCAGGACCGGATGCGCACGATGCTGCGGATGCCGGTCGCCGAGCGGCCGGCGCCCGAGTCGGCGCAGAAGCCCGACGACACGGGACCCGCGGTGCCGCGCGTGCTCGACCTGACGCTGCGTATCGGGGAGTTGCTGCTCGCGGGCGGTGAGGGCGCGGAGGACGTCGAGGCCGCGATGTTCGCGGTGACCCGCTCGTACGGTCTCGACCGGTGCGAGCCGACGGTCACCTTCACCCTGCTGTCGATCTCGCACCAGCCGTCGCTGGTCGACGACCCGGTGACGGCGAGCCGTACCGTACGCCGCCGCGGCACCGACTACACCCGGCTGGCGGCCGTCTTCCGGCTCATCGACGACATCACTCACGAGGACGTCGAGGTCTCCCTGGAGGAGGCGTACCGGCGGCTCGCCGAGATCCGCCGCAACCGGCATCCGTACCCCGGCTGGGTGCTGACACTGGCCGGTGGCGGGCTGGCGGGTGCGGCATCGGTGCTGGTCGGCGGCAACGCACTGGTCTTCGTGGTGGCGGCGATCGGCGCGATGCTCGGCGACCGGTTCGCCTGGCTCTGCGCCGGGCGCGGGCTGCCGGAGTTCTACCAGTTCGTGGTGGCGGCGATGCCCCCGGCCGCGATGGGGGTCGCGCTGACCCTCACCCACTCGACGGACATCCGGCCGTCCGCCGTCATCACCGGTGGTCTGTTCGCGCTGCTGCCGGGGCGGGCCCTGGTGGCCGGTGTGCAGGACGGGCTGACCGGCTTCTACATCACCGCCGCCGCCCGTCTGCTCGAAGTCATGTACTTGTTCATCGGCATCGTCGTCGGTGTGCTGCTGGTCCTGTATCTCGGGGTTCAGCTGGGCGCCCAGCTGAACCCCGAAGCCAGGTTCATCGCCCACGACCGTCCCGTGGTGCAGATCCTGGCATCGATGGCGCTCTGTTTCGCCTTCGCGATCCTGCTCCAGCAGGAGCGGTCCACGGTGCTTGCGGTGACCCTCAACGGCGCCGTGGCCTGGGTGATCTACGGAGCGATGGCCAGGACCGGCAACATCTCGCCGGTGGCGGCGACAGCGACGGCGGCCGGTCTGGTGGGCCTGTTCGGGCAGCTGCTCTCGCGCTACCGGTACACGTCGTCGCTGCCGTTCATCACGGCGGCGATCGGCCCGCTGCTGCCCGGCTCGGCCACGTACTTCGGTCTGCTGGGCATGGCACAGGGCAATGTGAACGCCGGGCTCGCCTCCCTGTCGACCGCGGTGGCGACGGCGCTGGCCATCGCGATCGGGGTGAATCTGGGAAGCGAGATCTCCCGGCTGTTCATGCGGGTGCCCGGAGCCGTCGGCGGGGCGAACCGCCGCGCGGCCAAGCGGACGCGCGGCTTCTGACCCGGGTACGGGCCCCGTATCGAGCAGCGGTCAGCGCTTGGCGTGGCGGCCGCGCTGGCCCGTGGACGGGGCGCCACCGCCCGCGATCGGGCCCCGGTCCTCGCTGTCCCCGGCGGCCGCTTCCTTCTTCGACTTGCTGCGGGCGCGCAGGAACTCGACAGCGATCGGCACCACCGAGATCAGCACGATGAGGATGAGCATCGCCTCGATGTTCTTGCGGACGAGCTCGATCTGCCCGAGCCCGGCGCCGAGCAGGGTGACCCCGACGCCCCAGAGCACACCGCCGATGATGTTGAACGTGATGAACGAGCGGTAGTTCATCCGGCTCACACCGGCGATGATCGGCGTGAACGTACGCACGACAGGCACGAAGCGGGCCAGGATCAGTGACTTCGGCCCGTACTTCTCGAAGAACTCGTGGGCCTTCTCGACGTTCTCCTGCTTGAAGAGGCGGGAGTCGGGGCGCTTGAAGAGCGAAGGCCCGACCTTGCGGCCGAAGAGATAGCCCACCTGGTCGCCGATGATCGCCGCCAGCGCCACCAGGACGCAGACCAGCCACAGCGGGGTGTGCAGCTTGTCCGTCGTCACCAGCAGACCCGTGGTGAACAGCAGGGAGTCGCCGGGCAGGAAGAAGCCGATCAACAGCCCGGACTCGGCGAAGACGACGACCAGCACACCAAGCAGTCCGAACTGCCCGATGAGATGGTCCGGGTCCAGCCAGCTCGGTCCGAGCGCAAGCGTATTCAAGGGTCCGGGCTCCAGGATCGGTCGATGGCAGCTGCGTGGCCGCCCAAAGCTATCAACGCCGGAGGCCAGCTTCGGGTTCCAGTGGACCGCGCGGGGATGCACACCGGGTGAACCGGGACAAAGCTGCCCCCAGGAGGTGCCACACGATGGGCATTGAGGATTACGGCGGCGGGCAGACGGCACAGTCCGATGTCCTGGTCGTCACCACGAACGACGCCCCCGGGTACCGGGTGACCCGGGTGATCGGTGAGGTGTTCGGTCTGACCGTGCTTCCCCGAGCTCTCGGCTGCGCTCGAGCAGGGGAGACCCCATTCGTCACCTCGGCAGCCAGATCGGCGCCGGGCTGAAGTCGATGATCGGCGGCGAGCTGAAGGGGCTGACCAAGACCCTCGTCCAGACTCGCAATCAGGCCATGGAGCGGCTTGTCGAGCAGGCGAGGGCGCGCGGCGCCAACGCGGTGCTGATGATGCGGTTCGATGTGACGGAGGCGGCCGACGCGGGCACGGAGGTCTGCGCGTACGGCACGGCGGTCGTCCTCGAGAAGGCCTGACCGTCCCGACGGGCACCGACGGGGCCGAGGCGCTCTCGCCCCCGTACCTGGAGTTACGCCCGGCGCTCCGCATTGGCATTGATCGCATCCCGCAGGTGTTCGGCCAGGCCGGGCCCGATCGACTCGTAGTAGGCGCGGAACTGCGGGTCGCTGACGTACATCTCGCCGAGCCCACGATGGATCTCGTAGGTGCACTCGTAGAACCATGTGGAGATGTGGAGCCGGTGTGCCTCGGCGAGCTCCATCGCCCGCTCCCCGGTGGCGGGTTCGCCCGCCTCCATCACCGCGGTGTACGCCTCGCTCCACTCGGCGACCTCGGCCTGCATCCGCTTCCAGTCGTCCTTGGTGTAGCGGGCCACCCGGCGCTGCGACTCCGCGTACGTGGCGGTGGAGCCCCAACGGCGCTCCGCCTCCTCCGCGTGCTCCTCCGGGTCCTTGGCCCCGAAGACCTCGAACTTCTCCTCGGGCGTGAGATTGATACCCATCTTCCGTGCCTCCATGGCTGTTTCGACGGCGGCGGCCATCTTCTGGAGTTCGGCGATCCGGCCGGACAGCAACGCGTGCTGGCGGCGCAGGTGGTCCTGCGGATCCGCTGCCGGGTCGTCGAGCAGCACCGCGATCTCTTCGAGCGGGAAGCCGAGTTCCCGGTAGAACAGGATCTGCTGCAGCCTGTCGAGGTCGGCGTCGCTGTAACGCCGGTGACCCGCGTGGCTGCGCCCGCTGGGCGAGAGCAGTCCGATCCCGTCGTAGTGGTGCAGGGTGCGCACCGTGACTCCGGCGAACCCGGCGACCTGTCCCACGGAAAAGACCACGGCTCTCCGCTCCCTTCTGCTTTCGCTCCGTACGTCGGTGCGTCGGTACGGACCCGAGCCTGAGCCCTGACGTGACGTGAGGTGCAAGCCCGAATTGCCCTCACACCCCGATGCCATGGGTGGGTTATACGGCTTTTGCGTAGTTATGGTGACCCGATGGCCTCCGACTCCGTCGCTCTCGCCCGGATCACCCCGGCGCGCCGGCTGCTGCTCCTCATCGTGCCCGCCCTGGTCGTCGGGATGGCCTCGGCCCTGATCCTGCTCGCTGTCAGCCTGCTCGCCGAGCAACTCCAGGCCGTGCTCTGGAAGACGCTTCCGGACGCGCTCTCCATCGGCCGCTACTCCTCGCTGTGGATGATCGTGACGCTCACCGCGACCGGCCTCGCCGTCGGGCTGGTCGTCCGCACGGTGCACGGCCACGCAGGCCCCGATCCGGCCACCACCGGGCTGGTCGATCCACCCCTGCCTCCGGACGTCATCCCCGGACTGCTGGTCGTGACGGTGCTGGCACTGGCGGGCGGGGTCAGCCTGGGGCCCGAGAACCCGATCACCGCCGCCAATATCGCGCTCGCCTTCTGGCTGGGCCGCCGGGCCGCCCCGGACAGTACGGCCGGCCTCTGGATCGCGCTCGCCTCGGCCGGGACGATCGGCGCCCTCTTCGGCACCCCGGTCGCCGCGGCCCTGATCCTCACCGAGTCGCTCACCGAGGGCCGCGGCGAACCGGGCGCGCTCTGGGACCGGCTCTTCGCCCCGCTCGCGGCAGGCGCCGCGGGGGCGCTCACCATGAAACTGCTGGCCCATCCCAGCTTCGACCTGTCCCTGCCGGCGTACCCGGGAGCGCACTGGGTCGATCTGCTCTCGTCGACCGTGATCGCCTCGGCGGGGGCGGCGCTCGGTCTGGCGGCGGTGTACGCGGTGCCGCACGCGCACCGGGCGTTCCGCGCGCTGCGGCATCCGGTCCTGATGCTGACCGCCGGTGGTCTGCTGCTCGGGCTGCTCGGCGCGCTCGGCGGGCATCTCACCCTCTTCAAGGGGCTGGACGAGGTGAAGGAGCTCAGCGCCGATCCGAGCGGCTGGTCGGCCGGGCAGTTCGCCACCATGGCCGTGGTGAAGACGGCCGCCCTGGTGATCGCCGCGACCTGCGGCTTCCGGGGCGGGCGGATCTTCCCGTCCGTCTTCGTGGGCGTCGCGCTCGGCATGTGCGCCCATGCGCTGGTCGACGCGGTGCCGTTGGCCCTCGCGGTGCCGACCGCGGTGCTGGGGGTCCTGCTGGCCGTCACCCGGCAGGGCTGGCTGAGCCTGTTCACGGCGGCGGTGCTGGTCAGCGACTCGGCCGTACTGCCGCTGCTCGCCTTCGCCTCACTGCCGACCTGGCTGCTGGTGACCGGACGGCCGCAGATGCAGCTGCGCGCGGACGGCACACCGCTGCGGTGAGCCGGAGCCCCTCCCGGTCCCGTCCGACGCGCCGGTCACGGCAGTTGTCCGTATCGTCGCATTCATATGGTCATGCCTCGCTTGCCCCACGGCGACGGCCTCGCGGCCGGGAGCTGCCCCCGGGCACCGAGCAGACCACCGCCAGAACCACCACCAGCTGAGAAGGGCTCTCCGCCGATGCCTCTCCATCAGGGTTCGAACCACGGCAGGGAACCGTCCGCGGAGCGCCGCAGGCTCGCCCTCAACCCCTTTTTCGGGGAGGCGGACCCGACTGCGGGTATGACGTCCGCACCGCCCAGGCATCAGCTGCCCGACGGTCCGCTGCCGCCCTCCACCGCGTACGGACTCGTCCATGACGAGCTGATGCTCGACGGCAACTCCCGGCTCAATCTCGCCACTTTCGTCACCACCTGGATGGAGCCCGAGGCCGGGGTGCTGATGGGCGAGTGCCGGGACAAGAACATGATCGACAAGGACGAGTACCCGCGCACCGCCGAGCTGGAGCGGCGCTGTGTGTCGATGCTCGCCAACCTGTGGAACGCCCCCGACCCGTCGACGGCCGTGGGCTGTTCGACCACCGGATCCAGCGAGGCCTGCATGCTCGCCGGCCTGGCGCTCAAACGACGCTGGGCGGCCAGGCACGCCGACCGCTACCCGGCGACCGCCCGGCCCAATCTGGTCATGGGCATCAATGTGCAGGTCTGCTGGGACAAGTTCTGCAACTTCTGGGAGGTCGAGGCCCGGCAGGTCCCGATGGAGGGCGGCCGCTTCCATCTCGACCCGCAGGCCGCCGCCGAGCTCTGCGACGAGAACACCATCGGTGTCGTCGGGATCCTGGGCTCCACCTTCGACGGTTCGTACGAGCCCATCGCCGAACTCTGCGCGGCCCTGGACGCGCTGCAGGAGCGCACCGGGCTCGACATCCCCGTCCATGTCGACGGTGCGTCCGGGGCGATGGTGGCGCCGTTCCTGGACGAGGACCTGGTGTGGGACTTCCGGCTTCCCCGCGTGTCGTCCATCAACACCTCCGGGCACAAGTACGGCCTGGTCTACCCGGGCGTCGGCTGGGCGCTGTGGCGCTCGCCCGCCGAACTCCCCGAGGATCTCGTCTTCCGGGTCAACTACCTGGGCGGCGACATGCCGACCTTCGCGCTGAACTTCTCCCGGCCCGGCGCCCAGGTGGTGGCCCAGTACTACACCTTCCTGCGGCTGGGGCGGGAGGGCTACCGGGCCGTTCAGCAGGCGTCCCGTGATGTGGCGAGCGCACTCGCCGCCCGGATCGAGAAGCTGGGCGACTTCCACCTCCTCACCCGGGGCGACGAGTTGCCCGTCTTCGCGCTGACGACCGCGCCCGATGTGCGGGCGTACGACGTCTTCGACGTGTCACGCCGGCTGCGCGAGCACGGCTGGCTGGTGCCCGCGTATACCTTCCCCGCCAACCGGCAGGACCTGTCGGTGCTCCGGGTGGTGTGCCGCAACGGCTTCTCCTCGGACCTCGCGGAACTGCTCGTGGAGGACCTGCGGCTGCTGCTGCCCGACCTGCGCTCCCAGCGCCATCCGCTGAGTCACGACCGGGACGTGCCGACGGCGTTCCATCACTGAGTCAGGGGGCGGGGGTTCTACCGGCCGAGCCGGGCGAACCTCCGCACCGCCAGCGGGAAGAACACCGCGATCAGTGCCGACGGCCACACCAACGCGAGAAGTTCCGCATGATCGCGTCCGCCACCCTCGCCGCACCCTCTCGTCGCCACCGGGGCATCTTGATTAGTCGAGGTCCCCGGGATCCGGGACACCGGTCGCGTACGGGTTCTCCTCACCCTCGGCGAGCACCCCGACGAACGGATCGCCCTCCCCTGCGAAGGTGTACGCGCCGCCCTCGATCCGCTCGATCAGCCCCCGCGTCCACTCGGCTCCCGCGTCCGCCGAGTGGACCCACATGTTCATGATCTCGCCGATGTGACCGAGCGACTCGGGCCCGCCCTCCGGCGTGTAGTACTCGGTGACCGACGCCCGCCAGGCCGCCAGCCCCGCCACCCGCTCCTTGAGCAGCGCGACCGCCTCGGACCGCTCCAGGTCGACGATGAAGCCGATGCCCGCCGACAGCACGTCCATCTTCTGGTCGTACGAGGTCAGCGCCGCACGTAGCAGGGCGAGGTACTCCTCGGTACCCTTCTCGGTGATCTCGTACTCGGTACGGGGCGGGCCGCCCGCGGTGCTCGGGGCGATCTCATGGGCGATCAGCAGCCCTTGCTTCGCCATCTGCTTCAGGGCGTGGTAGACCGAGCCCGGCTTGGCGTTGGACCACTCGTGGGCGCCCCAGTACTCCAGGTCGTTGCGGACCTGATAGCCGTGCGCCCGGCCGTGCTGACGCACGGCACCGAGGACCAGCAGCCGGATCGCGGACATCCCACCCACCCTTCCTATTCAACTTTGACTAGGGTAGCCCGCCTCCTCGGCGACCAGTTCGAACGCGGTCCGGCCGTCCAGGGACTCCCGGATGATGTCCGCGTGCCCGGCGTGCCGGGCGATCTCCTCGACGAGATGGACCAGCAGCCAGCGCATCGAGCAGCGCTCGTCCTTCGGGAACCAGGGCGCCTCGGGCAGCGGGAACGTGTCGCTCATGCTCTCCACCGAGTGGATGAACTCCTCGGTCTCCGCCGCGACCTTCGCCCAGAACTCCAGCATCTGCGGGACGGTCTCGTCCCCGACCAGCCGGAAGCTGTCCGCCCACGTCTCCTCGGTGCGGGCCTTCTCATTGGGCCGCTGCTGAGCGAGACGCAGCCAGTTCAGCTCGGTCTCGGCGACATGCTTGAGCAGCCCGGACAGGGAGAGTTCGCCGGCGCTGGGCCGACTCGCCGCCTGCTCCTCTGTCAGCCCGATCAGCGAGCGCCGGATCGCGCCGCGCTGGGCCTCGACGAAGGAGAGGAGCGCGCCGCGCTCGTCGCCGTGGGCCTCTGCGGGAACGTGAGTGACCATGATGTCCGCCCTTCGGAACTGTTCGAGCCTGCGCTCGGTGTCTTCCTGACACCGACCAAGCTACGGACCCTTGCGGACAGCTTCCGTCCTCAACAGGCGGGCATCAGAGCGAGAATTCGGTCCGGCCGTGCTGGATCGAGATCCACTTCTGCGTGGTGAACGCCTCCACGGTGGCTTCGCCGTTCAGCCGCCCGGTCCCGGAGAACTTCTCTCCGCCGAACGCCACCATCGGGTCGTCCGCGATCGTGGCGTCGTTGACGTGGAACATCCCGGTGACGATGCGCTGCGCGAACCGCACCCCGCGCTCGGCGTTCCGGGTGTGCACGGCACCGCTCAGCCCGTACGGGGTGTCATTGGCGATCCGCACGGCCTCCTCCTCGCCGTCGAACGTCATCAGCAGCGCCACCGGGCCGAAGATCTCCTGGACGAGCAGCGGCGAGTCGTCCGGGAGCCCCGCGAGGACGGTCGGCTCGACGAGATTTCCACGGGTACCGCCCCGCACGAGTGCCGTGGCGCCCTCGGCGACTGCCTGGTCCACCAGCGCGGTCAGCGCGTCGGCCTGGAAGGTGTTGATGACCGGGCCGATCTGGGTGGCGGGGTCGCGCGGGTCGCCGGTCCTGAGCGCGGCCACCTTGGCGATGAACTTCTCGGTGAACTCGGGTGCGACGGAGCGGTCCACCAGAATGCGGTTGGCGGCCATGCAGACCTGCCCCTGGTAGACGAAGCGGCTGAAGACGGCCGCGTCGACCGCGTAGTCGATGTCCGCGTCGTCCAGCACCACCAGGGCGCTGTTGCCACTGAGTTCGAGGATGGCCCGCTTGAGGAGTCCGCCCGCGGTCGCACCGACATGGCGGCCGACCCGGTCCGAGCCGGCGAAGGAGATCACCTTGGGCACAGGGTGCGCTATCAGCGCGTCGCCGATCTCGGCGATGTCGGTGACCAGGACGTTGAGCAGTCCGGCGGGCAGCCCGGCGTCCTCGAAGATCTTGGCGATCAGCCCACCGCCGACGACGGGAGCGTTCTGGTTGGGCTTGATGACGACCGCGTTGCCGAGCGCCAGGGCCGGTGCGACCGACTTCATCGTCACCAGGAAGGGGAAGTTGAACGGGCTGATCACGCCTATGACGCCGACGGGCAGCCGGTAGACGCGGTTCTCCTTGCCGTCCAGCGGGGACGGCAGGATCCGCCCCTCGGGGCGCAGCGCCTGCTGGATCGCCTCGCGCAGGAAGTCCTTGGCGCAGCGGATCTCGAACTCCGCCTTGAGCCGGGTGCCGCCCAGTTCGTCGATGATCGCCCCGATGATGTCCTCGGTGCGCTCCTCGGTGATCCGCAGGGCGCGTTCGAGGACGAGGCGCCGTTCGTACGGGTTGGTGGTGGCCCAGACCCGCTGGGCGCGCTCGGCGGCACGGTAGGCCTCGTCGACCTCCTGCGCGGTGGCGACGGTGATGGCGGCGAGCTTTTCCCCGTTGTACGGATTGAAATCGATGATGTCCCACGAGCCCGTGCCGGTCCGCCACTCACCGTCGATGTACTGGTTGGCCAGCTCGTTGAAGAAGGACATGCGATCCCTTACTGCAGGTGCAGACTCCTGTTGATACGTCATCGTACTGATGAATCAGGACAGTTGGAGAAGGCCGCGGAGCAGATCACGGCTCTCTTCGGGGCCCGGACTGTCGTGGTGGAGCCGCGTCATCGCCTTTTCGTACTGGGCGACTTCCTCGGCCTTGTCCAGATAGAGCGCACTTGTCAGCTGCTCCAAATAGACAATGTCCGACAGGTCGGATTCCGGGAATCGCAGCATTGTGAAGGAGCCGCTCTCTCCGGCATGCCCGCCAAAACTGAAGGGCATCACTTGAAGCGTGATGTTCGGCTGTTCCGACATTTCGATCAGATGCCGCAATTGTGCGCGCATCACCTCGCGTTCGCCGTACGGGCGGCGCAGCGCCGCTTCATCCAGCACGGCATGGAAGCTCGGAGCGCGTTCGGAGACGAGGACCTTCTGCCGCTCGAGCCGGAGTGCCACCCGGCGGTCGATCTCGGCGGCGGGGGCGCCGGACATGCCGCGGGAGACGACGGCGTGCGCGTAGGACTCGGTCTGCAACAGGCCGTGGATGAACTGGACTTCGTAGATCCGTATGAGCGAAGCCGCCCCCTCCAGACCGATGTACGTCTGGAACCAGCCGGGCAGCACGTCTCCGTAACTGTGCCACCACCCCGCCACGTTGGCCTCGCGAGCCAGGCCGAGGAGCGAGTCGCGCTCCGCCTCGTCCGTGACCCCGTAGAGCGTGAGCAGGTCCTCGACGTCCCTGGCCTTGAAGCTCACCCGTCCCAACTCCATGCGGCTGATCTTCGATTCGGAAGCACGGATGGAGTAGCCGGCCACCTCGCGGGTGATGCCGCGCGAGTCGCGCAGCCGCCTGAGCTGAGAGCCCAGCAGGATGCGCCGCACCACGGATCCACTCGACTCGCCTGCCGCCACTGGTCCAACCCTCCCCATCGCTTCCTGGGCATCGGGGCACCCCCGGAACCCCAAGAGCCGGATTCTGCCATCAAAATGCTTCAGCCCGTACTCATTCGATTACGGAAATGAGACGACTTCCGGAACGCCATGAAACTGTGTGCAGGGAGAAATGAGCAAGAACCGGCACGGGGTCGGACAGGTCCGGCGCGTGCACGTGCATCTGCCCTTGCATCTGCTCAGCGCATTCGGAACCATGGGCCCCGCGCACCTGCGTGCTCGTTCGTGTTGTGCCGCTGTACCACCGCAGTACCGCTACAGCCGCGAATCCCGGGAGTGCCTCGCATGGGGACGAATGGATCGACGATGCTCG
Source organism: Streptomyces sp. NBC_00873 (assembly GCF_045207415.1). Lineage (NCBI taxonomy): Bacteria > Bacillati > Actinomycetota > Actinomycetes > Kitasatosporales > Streptomycetaceae > Streptomyces > Streptomyces sp. NBC_00873. Next base: position 5,086,851 of record NZ_CP108803.1, on the reverse strand, counting down.
GGCCGTTACGGCAGGGGCTTCCCCCCATTGACCCCTCAGCCGTCTCCGGATCGGCCACCTGCACCCTGCCGGTCCGGTACGAAGCCGTCGGCGGGGCCCGCCAGTTCACCAAGGCGACGCTGGCCCGGTGGGAGTTGAGCAACCGTTTCGACGACGTCGCCCTGGTCGTCTCCGAGCTCGTCACCAACGCGCTGCGGCACGCGCTGCCCGATGACGCCCCGAGAGACCCTCAGGAGGCTCCGGTAAGGCTGCACTTGATGCGCTGGTCCTCACGTCTGGTGTGCGCGGTGCGCGACCCCAGTCAGGCGAGTCCGGTGGCATCCGAGGCGGCGGACTCGGCGGAGTCGGGCCGCGGTCTGTTCCTGGTCGAGTCGTTCAGTGACGGCTGGGGCTGGCACCCGTCCCCCGCACTGGGCCCGGAGAATCCGCCCGCGGGTTCGCAGGCGCAGCGCGGCAAGGTGGTCTGGGCGCTGTTCCGGCTCTCCGACACCGTCTGACGCACGCGGCCCGGCGCGGCGCTCCGCGCGCACAGCCTGCGCTTTCCGCCCGTACGGCGGTCAGCCGCCCGCTACCAGGTGATCGAACTCCCCGTCCTTCACGCCGAGCAGCAGCGCCTCTATCTCGGCCGGCGTATAGACGAGGGCGGGCCCGTCGGGGTCGCGTGAATTCCGCATCGCCACACCCCCGTCGGGCAACTTGGCGAACTCCACGCAGGATCCCTGGGAGTTGCTGTGCCTGCTCTTCTGCCAGACGACTCCGCGAAGCTCTGTGGCGGTCATGCCGTTGTACACGTGGTGCACAGGACGCTCCCCGAGTTGCAAGGTGCAAGTGTCAACTGGGTCGGATCATAGCTGTGTTCACATGCCGATGCATGAGCAGATGCACGTGCACGCGGGGTGTTCTCTTGATTACAGCTTTGCCTTCGCCCGCCCGCCCGCTCGCACGGAGAGATAGACGAACGGTGCGTCTATTTGGCTCCCGGCAGCATGAGTTGCCCCGCAAATTGATCGGCACGCCCTGGTAACTTTGGGCGGTCTTTCGTCAACCAGGGGGAATTCCAGGTGCACCCACTCGTACGAACCGGCGCCGTCGCCGTCGCGGGTCTGGCCGCCGCGGTCGCACTGACGGGCTGCGGCAGTGACAGCGGGAAGAGCGACTCGGACACGGGCGCAGCCGACGGGTCCACCTCGGCACCCGCCGACGGCAGCGACAGCGGTTCCGCGGGAGACGCCGCGGCGCTCGACGGGACATGGGCCGGGGTGAGCGACGGCAAGGCCGTCGCCCTGTCGGTCACCGCCGGCAAGGCCGCGCTCGTCGCCGACGGCCACGTCTGCTCGGGCGAGGTGAAGGACATGGGCAAGGTGATGCTGGCACTGAAGTGCACCGACGGCGACACCACCCGCACCATGGGAGCCATCGCGTCCAACAACGGCAAGACGATCGTCGTTCAGTGGGACGCCGGCGGCAAGGACACGCTGGCCAGGACGGAGCCGGGTGCGCTGCCGACGGGACTGCCGGGCCTGCCCACCCCGTGACGCGGGAGCGCTGCCGGACCGTTCAGCTCCGTCCGGCACCGCTCGTCCCGGGCCGGGCGCCCGCGCCGCCGTCCAGCGCCCGGGAGAACTCCTCGAGGGACTCCAGCAGCAGATCGGCCCCGTTCCGTACGACCGGGTCGGATGTCCGCCCGCGCCGCCGGTCCTCCTCGTCCCACCGCTCCAGCGCCTCACGGACCGCGTCCCAGCGCGGTGCGCGGCGCTCCCGCACATCCTTCGCGCCCTGCTCGGTGGCCCGGCGCAGCGCGTCGGCGAGTTGCGCGGCGGGGACGGGAGTGGCATCGCCCTCCGGCAGGTGCGCCTCCATCAGCATCGCGGCCCGGCCCAGCTGGGCGAGGGTGTGCTGGGCGTCCTCGGCGGCCGTGCGGGAGAGGCCGCGGTGGCGCACGGGTTCGTGCTGGGCCCTCGCGACCGCCTCCTGCCAGGCCACGCGGGCTTCGCGGGAGGCGAGAAGCGCGGCGCGGACGTCCTCGGCGCCGCGCTCCGCCGGATCCGCGTACTGGTCGACGACGGCGGCGGCGTACCGCCCGCCGGCTGCCAGCCAGTCGCCGAGCCGGTTGCGCAGCCGAGGGGTTTCCCAGGCCGGGTAGACGGCGTACGAGATCATCGCGAGGAGCCCGCCCACCAGGGTGAGGACGACGCGTTCGGCCACGGTCTGCGACCAGACGTCGCCCGCCATGCCGAGCAGGAAGACGACGTACGCGGAGACGCACGCCTGGCCGACCACGTACCCGGTGCGCATCAGCAGGTACATCAGCAGGGCGCAGCCGACGGCGAGCGCGGCGGCGGGACCGACACCGGGATGGATGGCCCGGACGATGGCGGTGGCGACGAAGACCCCGACGATCGTGCCGCCGAACCGGCCCGCGGCTCGGGCGTACGTCTGGGAGAACTCGGGCCGCATCACCATGATGGCCGCCATCGGCGCCCAGTAGCCGTGACCGAACGGCAGGGCGGCGCCGACGAGATAGCCGACAGCGACGACGGCAGTGACCCGGACGGCGTGCCGCAGGATCGGCGAACCGGGGCGCAGTTCGGCGCGCATCGCCCGCAGGACGACGGGGACCAGCCGCAGCAGGGTGGGGCGGCGGCGGTGCGGGGTGATCGTGTCGGCCGCGTCATCGGCCTCCGCCCGGTCCTCCTTCGTCCCGTCGCCCTCGGCGGTCTCGATGACATCGGCGAGCAGCGCGCTGAGGCGGCGCGCGGCACGGCGCGCGGCTCCGGTGAGGATCGCCTCGGTGTCGGGGGTCTTCAAGGCGGCGACGGCGGGGGCGGGGAGGCGCACCGGGGTGCCGTGCCGGATGGCGCGGGCCGCGGCGTCCAGTACGGAGGCTGCGGCGGCGAGGAGTTCGCAGACCCGGCCGCGTTCCGGACCTTCGGCGGGGGCGCCCACCGCCGGGTCCGCGAGCGAGGCGAGCACCGGCCTGATCCGTTCGGCGACGCCGCGGGAGCCATGCAGTTCGGCGGGGCGGTGGCGGGCCTGGCGCGGGGTGACGGCGGCGGCGCTGCGGGCGGTCATCAGCGGGACCGGGTCGAACGCTGCGACCGGGTCCTGGCGCAGCCTGCGGGCGTAGTCGGCCTCCGCCGCCAGCGCGTCGGCGAGGGCGTCGCGCTGGGCGCCCCATCTGCGTACCGGAAACAGGACGATCAGCGCCGCCTGGACGACTCCGCCGAACGCGATCATCACAGCGTGTACGGCCGCCTCGGCAACGGAGGTGGGGAGGGTGATCGTGACCAGCATGATGCCGACATTGGATGCGGCGATGATGCCGCCGGTCGGCCCGGCCGCCCAGGCCAGCCCGGCCAGGAACGTCCAGAGGACCAGCAGGGCCATGAACAGCGGGAGATGGGCGCCGGTGAGATAGCCGAGGAACGTCGATACCGCGAGACTCGCACCGGAGACCAGGGCCAGGACGGGCCGGGGGCGCCAGCTGCGCTGGAAGGTGGCGATGGCCGCCTGGAACGCACCGAACGCGGAACTGGCGGCGACCACCGGCCCGAAGAAGGCTAGGCCGACCCCGATGACCAGGGCGAGTCCGGCCGCGCCACGGATCGCGATGAGCGGTTCGAGGCGCCGCCGCTCGATCGTCAACCCCGAGCGGGCGGTCTCTCTCAGCGCCCGGAGCCAGCTCATGGACCGAGCCTAGTCGGAATGCCCCTTATGCGGACTTTCCGGTCATTCGGTCGAAGGGGGGCGCCACCTGCTCGCGTACGCCCCGCTACCGGGAACCGTCGATGCCCGGCCGCCGCTCGCCCATCCGGGCCCGGTCGGCGGCGGCCGTGCCGTGCGCCCAGCCCTCGCCGTCCGTCACTCCGCGCACCCGGGTGCTGGTCGTCCGAGGGAACATCCGGTCCGCGGCGTCCGTGACCGCCACATCCCGCGCCGCCAGGACCGGCAGCAGATCGCCGTCGGCGGCGACTCCCTCCGAGACCGAGGCCGCGGTCACCCGGGCGGTGTCGGACGCCAGGCGCGCGCCCAGCCGCTGGACGTACGCCATCAGGAAGGACTGACGGAACGTCTTGGTCCGATTGCGCCCGCCGGCCCGCTGGCCCGCCTCGGCCTTCGCCATCGCCGCCGTGCCCTGGACCAGCAGGGAGGTGTACAGCAGCTCCACGGCCTCCAGGTCCGGCTCGAAGCCGACGACCGTCGAGAAGCCGAGCTCGCTGTTCCACACGGCACGGCAGCGGTTCGCGGAGGCGACGGCGTCGAGCAGGATCGCCTTCGCCGTCTCGTACGGGGCATCGACCCCGATCCGGCAGGCGCCCGGCGCCTCCTTGCTGTGCGTACGGGCGGCGAGGAGGGCCTCGTCGATGGAGTGCCGGGCCATCAGCTCCTGCGCCTTGGTGGTGAGGGCCTCCGCTTCCTCCGGGAACCCGGTCGCCTCCGCCTTCGCGAGCAGCGCGCGGATCCGGGTCAGCATGCGGGGTTCGTCGTGCGCGGGCGGCAGATCGAGCCGGCGGCCGGGGGCGCCGGGCGGCGGGCCGACCGGCTCGATCGAGGGGAGCCGGAGCAGCAGCCGGTAGAGACCGAGGAGGGCGGAGGCGTACAAGAACCGGTCGGGCCGGTTCCGCGGCGGCGGCGCGGGCAGCTCGGCCAGCTGGGACCGCCAGCGGGGCGGCAGCTGCTCGTACCGGCCGGTCTCCGCGGTGATCAGCGCGGCGGCGAGCCCGGCCCCGGTCTCATCGAGTTCGCGGCGGACGATCCGTACGACATCGGCGGGCTGCCAGCCACGCTCCCAGGCCCGGCGGACGAACTCCTCTCCGCGCCGGACCAGTTCCGCGTCGGCCGCCGGATCGGCGGCGAGGAGGGAGGCACCGGTGTCGAGACCGGCGTCGCCGTCCGAGTAGAGGGCTGCCGCGAATGCCTGGTCGATCACCGGTTCCATGAGGTCAGGGTAGGCAGGGCGGCGCGGCGGGGTAGGCCTGGCCCCACCCCGGAGACGGGTTCTGGTGGTCGTGTCCGGAGGTTCCGCGCGCGGTTCTATCGAAGACATGACCCCCACTGCTGCCGCCGACGCGGTACGGCTCCGCTCCGTACGACGCTCGTACGGGAACCTCGACGCCCTCGGCGGCGTCGACCTCACCGTCCGCCCCGGCACCTTCACCGCCGTCATGGGCCCCTCCGGCTCCGGCAAGTCGACGCTCCTGCACTGCGCGGCCGGGCTCGACCGGCCTACGTCCGGCACGGTCGAGGTCGGCGGGACGGCGCTGACCGGGCTCAGCGAGCGCCGGCTGACACTGCTGCGCCGGGACCGGATCGGTTTCGTCTTCCAGTCGTTCAACCTGGTCCCCTCGCTGACCGCCGCCCAGAACGTGGCGCTGCCCCTGCGGCTCGCGGGCCGCCGCCCGTCCCGTACGAGGGTGCGCGCCTCGCTCGCCCGGGTCGGACTCGCCGACCGGGCGGACCACCGGCCCACCGAACTCTCCGGCGGCCAGCAGCAACGGGTGGCACTGGCGCGGGCCCTGATCACCCGGCCCGCGGTGCTCTTCGGGGACGAACCGACCGGCGCACTGGACACCGCGACGAGCCAGGACGTGCTGGTGATGCTGCGGGAACTGGTGGACCGGGAGGGACAGACGATCGTGATCGTCACGCATGATCCGGTGGCGGCGTCGTACGCGGACCGGGTGGTCTTCCTGGTCGACGGGCACATCGCGGACGACCTGACCGGACTCTCCGTGGAACGGATCGCGGCCTGGATGACCGCAGCGCGCGCGAGCGCGGCCCGTACGGACGCTGCGGTCAGGGATTGCGCGGAGGCGGCCTCGTGCTGACCGTCGCCCTGGCCGCGCTGCGGACCCGCTGGACCACTCTCATCGGCACCTTCGTCGCGCTCGCGCTCGGCGTGGGGCTGATCGCGACCATGGGGCTGGGACTCGCCTCGACCTTCGACGCCCCTGACCGGAAGCCGCAGCGATTCGCCGCGTCGCCGGTGGTGGTGAGGGGCATCGACACGCTGACCGTGCGGGTGCGGCGCGGACCGTCCACCGCTCATGTCACCAGGAGACTCGCTCATCCACACCCTGTGGATATCAAACTTCTGCGCGACCTGACGGCGCTCGGCCCGGTGGCCCGCGACGGACAGGACGTCGGCGGCGGCCCGGACGCCGTGGGCGTGGACGCTCCCGTCGCCGAGGTCCGCCGCGTCGTGGGCGACCGCGCGGAGGTCCTCACCGGCGACGAACGCCGCCGCGCCGACCCGGTGACCGAGCGGGACGCCGAGGCGCTGCCGGCCGTGAACGCGCTGCTCGGCACGGCGGGCTCCGTCACCGCGTTCGTCTCGGTCTTCGTCGTCGCGTCGACGTTCGCCTTCGCGGTGGCGCTGCGCCGACGGGAGTTCGGTCTGCTGCGCACGGCGGGCGCCACCCCCGGCCAGCTGCAGCGAATGCTGCTGGTGGAGGCGGCCGTGGTCGGTACCCTCGCCTCGGCGGCCGGATGCGCACTGGGCGACCGGTGCGCACCGCACCTCGCCCGGCTGCTGGTCGACGGCGAGATGGCGCCCTCCTGGTTCGCCATCCGCCCCTCGGCCTGGCCGCTCCACGCGGCGTTCTGGACCGGTCTGGCCGTAGCGCTGACCGGCGTCTGGGCGGCGTCGCGACGGGCTGGCAGAACGGGTCCGGCCGAGGCGCTGCGCGAGGCCGACGTCGATACGGGCGTGCTGCCGCCCGTGCGTCGGCTGCTGGGCTTCGCACTGCTCGTGGGCGCCGTGTTCCTGATGACGAAGTCGCTGGTCACGGACCCGTCCGGGCTGCTGAAGCGGAAGACGTACATGACACAGCCGATGGTGCTGATCACCGGCGTCGCCCTGCTCGCGCCGCTGCTCGTACGCCCGTTGACCCGGCTGCTCCGGCTTCCCGGGGCGACCGGAATGCTCGTACGGGCCAATGCGGCGGCGTCCTTGCGCCGTACGGCCGCCGTGGCCGCTCCCGTACTGATCGCAGTGGCACTGGCCGGCTCGTTGCCGGGTTCCGCGATGACGGTGGCGCGGGCGAAGGGCGTCGAGGCGCGCGAGCACACCCGGGCCGATCTGGTCGTGACGGGCGCGGACCTCGAGGTACGGCCGGTCCCCGGGGCGACGCTGTCCGCGTCCGCGTCGACCGCGGTCTTCGTGCGGGAGGAGGGCACCGCGCTCATCGAGACGGAGGCGCGGGCCGTCGACGACGCGAAGACGCTCGCGGCCGTCGAGCGGCTGCCGGTGGTGGCGGGCGACGTCCGTGACCTCGACGACCGTTCGATCGTCGTGAACGAGGAGTGGGAGCAGCACACGGTGGGCGCGACGGTACGGGTATGGCTCGGCGACGGCCGCCCGGTGTCGCTGCGGATCGCGGCGGTGCTGGCCATCGGCACGGGGAACAACGGCGCATACGTGACGGCGGCGAACGCACCGACGGCTCCGGTGGACCGCATCGACGTACGCCTCGCCCCCGGCGCGGACAGGGCGGCGGTCGCCGCCGCACTGCACGGCACCGGCGGCACGGTCCGGTCGACGCAGCAGTGGCTGGCCGCCACGCATCCGCGCACGAGCCCGCAGACGCGGCTCGGTCTGCTGGTGGTGCTGGGCATCGCCCTCGTCTACACGGCGATCGCGCTCGCCAACACGCTGCTGATGGCGGGATCCGTACGGTCCGCGGAGCTGGGCGCACTGCGGCTGGCCGGGGCGACCCGCACGCGGGTCCTCGCGATCGTCGCCGGGGAGACGCTGCTCGCGGTGGCGCTGGGGGCGGCGCTCGGCATGGCCGTGACCGCGGTGAACCTGGCAGGACTCGGCGCCGCACTCGCCGCGCTGTCCGCACCGGTGACGGTGTCGGTGGAGTGGCCGGTGGTGGGGGGTGCGGCCGGGGCGTGCGCGGTGGTGGCGGTTGCGGCGGCGATGCTCCCGCGGGCCGTACGGCACCGGAGCTCGGGGCAGCGCGGGCTGTGACTGCCCATCTGACCCGGGCGCGCGTGCCCCTCATCGACCTGCACGAGGCGCAGAACCCCGGGCCCACCGAACTCCTCGAAAACGATTGCTTCCCTCGTGCACGGCTCCTGGGTACCTGCCCTCGGCTCGGACGGTCCGGCGTCGGTACTCACGGCTGTGAACGAACCCGGCCATCGGAACCCACGCCCTCCATGCGACCCCACCCCACTGTCAGTCCCACCTGCCAGACTCACACACATGACCGAACGCTGGGCTCTGGCCACCACAGAGACCGGCGGCGCCCGCCTCACCCCCCTGACTGCCGGCGGCCTCCCCGCCGCCCCGGTCCTGACCGAACCCGACCTCGTGGAGGCGGTCCGTTCCCGCCCGGACGTCATCCGCTGGGTCTGGCGGTCGACCGCCGAGATCTACCCCCGCCTGTTCGCCGCGGGCGTACGGATCGACCGCTGCTACGACATCGAGGCAGCCGAATCCCTCCTCCTCGCACACGAGGGCCGGCTCGGCGAACCCCGCTCCGCCGCGGCCGCCCACGCCCGCCTCCGTAACGCCCCCGTACCCCCCGATCCCCCCTCCCGCGCCGCGGAGCCCGGCTCGCAGTCCTCCCTCTTCGAGCCGCAGTCCGGCACGGACATCCCTTTCGAGGCGCTCCTCCAGGTGTACGCGGAGCAGCTCCGCCGCCACGACGCCACCGCCCACCCCGGCCGCATGCGTCTGCTGACGGCCGCCGAGTCGGCCGGCATGCTGGTCGCCGCCGAGATGAACCGGGCCGGCCTGCCCTGGCGGGCCGACGTGCACCGGGAGCTCCTGCACGACCTGCTGGGCGAGCGGTACGCCGGCGGCGGCGAACCCCGCCGACTGGCCGAGCTGGCCGAAGAGGTGTCCACGGCGTTCGGCCGTCGGGTCCGCCCGGACCTTCCCGCCGATGTGGTCAGGGCGTTCGCACAGGCCGGGATCAAGGTGAAGTCGACTCGCCGCTGGGAGCTGCAGGAACTGGACCATCCGGCCGTGGAGCCGCTGATCGAGTACAAGAAGCTGTACCGGATCTGGACGGCGCACGGCTGGAGCTGGCTCCAGGACTGGGTGCGGGACGGCAGGTTCCGCCCCGAGTACCAGCCGGGCGGCACCGTCAGCGGCCGCTGGACCACCAACGGCGGCGGGGCGCTGCAGATCCCGAAAGTGATACGGCAGGCGGTCGTCGCCGACGAGGGCTGGCGGCTGGTCGTCGCCGACGCCGACCAGATGGAGCCGAGGGTTCTGGCCGCGATCTCCCGCGACCCCGGCCTGATGGAGGTCGCGGGCCATGACGGCGACCTCTACACGGCGCTGTCGGACCGCGCCTTCCACGGCGACCGCGACCACGCCAAGCTGGCGCTGCTGGGAGCGATCTACGGCCAGACCTCGGGCGACGGCCTGAAGAACCTCGCGGCGCTGCGACGACGCTTCCCGCTTGCCGTGGCATATGTCGACGACGCGGCGAAGGCGGGCGAGGAGGGCCGTCTCGTACGGACCTGGCTGGGCCGGACCAGTCCGCCGGCGGCCGGGAGCGGGGACTACGACGAGGCCGGTATCCCGCAGGAGAGCGACGAGCAGCCGTCCGGGGAGGGCGAGTTCACGCCGGGCTACGCCTCGTCGAACGCCCGGGCGCGTGGCCGCTTCACCCGTAACTTCGTGGTGCAGGGCAGCGCCGCCGACTGGGCGCTGCTGTTCCTGGCCGCACTGCGTCGGTCCCTGGCCGCCGCCGGTCTCCGGGCCGAACTGGTCTTCTTCCAGCACGACGAGGTGATGGTGCACTGCCCCGAAGAGGAGGCCGAGGCAGTCGTGAAGGCGATCCGGGCCGCCGGTGACCTGGCGGGGCGGACCGCCTTCGGCAGGACGCCGGTGCGCTTCCCTTTTACGACGGCGATCGTGGAACGCTACTCCGACGCCAAGTAGCAGAGCTCACCCGTCGGGGCGCTCGGCCGCCTCCGTCCCGGGCTCGCCCTTCCGCAAGGGCTGCGTCGGCTGCGTGGGCTGTGTCGGCTGCGTGGGCTGTGTCGGCTGCACCGTCTCCGCGGGCGGAACGACGCGCCCGGTACCCGCACCCGGCCCGCCGAACCCGGCCAGCCCGTGATCGTAATGCACGGCCCGCAGATGCCGGTGCCGATGCCGGGAATTGAGCAGATGGATGACGTACGCCGTCAGCGCGATCATCGCCAGGACGACCGCCGCGGTGATCAAGGTGTCCATGAGAGACGGCCCCCTTCGCGCGCGCAGGCCGAGACTTCTCCAGGCTACTCCGCGAGCCCTCCGCACAGGTTGCCGGCCGAACGGGGAAAGCGGCCCGGACCAGGAACGTTTCCGTTCCGGCCCGGACCGGGGCGCGGCCCGCACCCTGGGTGCGGAGGCATCCGGGGCGCCCGCGCAGCGGTGGTGCGCGACTGCTGCGTGTCATGCAGTACGCGTCACCGACCCGCAGATCGGTGAACGTCCGCGGCTTCTCGCTCGCCCGACGCACCGTCACCACGTCGTGCCCGGATCCGGCGACGGCGAGAAAGGCCTCGCCCACGGCGGAACCGACCACCCGGGCCCGGCTCCGGCCCCGGTGATGCGGCGCAGTCCGCGGGCGTCGGTGGTGGCGACGGCCGGGAGACGGGGGGCGGGATCGGCGGAGACGGTGCCGGTCGTCAGCCCGGCCGGCGCGAGCGCGGCGGTGGCCACGGTGGCAGTACAGGCGGCCCGTACACGTCTATGAAGCACGGATCTCTCCACTCGCCGACCGCACCGACCAGTGCTTCGGCCACTACAACGGCCGGATCAGGGACGCCCGGGGCCAGGACATCGTCGTCGAGCAGCTCCTCGGCTGGGCGCAGGACGTCCATATGCGCTGGTGATCTCCCCGGCATCCGCCCACGGCAGTAGGTTCCCCTCATGCGAATAGGCCACCTGCTGGGCACGGGACGATCTGCCGATGTGTACGCGATGGACGAGGCATGGGTCCTGCGCCGCTACCGCGACAGCAGTGACGCCAGACCGGAGTTGGCCGTAATGTCCTACCTCTCGGCCTTCGGCTACCCGGTCCCCCGCCTCGGCCCGAGCCCGGCCGCCGCCACCCCCTCCGACCTCGTGCTGCAACGCCTGACCGGCCCGACCATGCGGGAGTCCCTGCTCTCCGGCGCACTCACCGGGGACGAGGGAGCCGCGATCCTCGCCGGTCTCCTCACCGACCTGCACACGATCCCGGCCAGGCTCTCCCCGGATCCCGAGGACCGGATCCTCCACCTGGACCTGCACCCGGACAACGTGATGCTGACGCCCGACGGCCCGGTGGTGATCGACTGGCGGACCGCCGCTGAGGGGCCTCCCGCCCTGGACCGGGCCATGTCGTCACTGATCCTGGCCCAGGTGGCGGTCGACCGCACCTCCCCGCAGGCAACGGGCGCCCGCTCCCTGCTCACCGCTCTGCTCCCCCGCCTCGCCGACCGGGGCGGCATCCCGGGCGCCCAGCTGGCCCAGGCGGTCTATCGCCGCGCGGCGGACCCGAACCTGACGCAGGACGAACGGGAGTTCATCGACGAAGCGGCGGACCTGATCAGCGAATGGGCAGGATGAGGACCGATCCGGCGACCGGTCGGTGATCAGCTGCACGCACGAAAGCAGCGACATCACCCGGTGCCCGTGGGGCAGGGTGGTGTCGCTTACCCTGCGCGCGAAGTTGCCGAAGCCCATCACCGAAGGCCATTCGGTCAGCAGCAGGCCCTTCTCGTCCTACAGCGGTCGCGCGAATGTCTCCTCGAAGACCGCAGTGATCAGGCTGCGGACGTCCTCGGAGACAGGCGAGCAAGATCTCCCCGCACGATCCGCTCGGCCGCTGCCTGGTCCCAGCGCGGGTTGAGCTCCTGCCCCATCCTGAGCGTCTCGGCGACGGTGAAGCGCTTGAACAACGCCTTCTCCTGGCCGAGGAAGGCGTATCGCGGCATGACGCCGGGCGAGTCCACCGACACCCCGAACATGCGCAGTTCGCCGACCGTGCCCTCCACCAGTCGGGTCGCGATGCCCAACAGGGTGCTCCTTCCTGCCCCGTTGGGCCCCACCAGTCCACAGATCCGCCCGGCGGGCAGCCTGAACGAACAGTCCTGAAGTGCCCATCCGCGCCGGTACTTTTTCCCCAGCCCTTGCGCCTCAAGGGCCCATGGGCTCCCGGCGGTGTCCGGAGTGGTCATGTCGGGCACACCCTCCCCCAGACTCAACTAGTCACCTAGTGGAATTACGGTCTTGGCCGCTCGTGGCTGTCAAACGCCGCCGGGCCGGACCCCGCGGCCGGCTCCGCATGCGCCCGCGCCCACGGACGCCTCAGCCCCGGCCCCCGAGACGGGTACCGATCTTGAGGAACGTGTCTGGCGCAGCGGCGCCCGACGCACCGAAGGCGACATGGCCTGGCAGCCGAAACGCACGACGCGGTCGAGCCCCGGCGGGACGAAGAGGCGCCGCCCGTGGATACCGCCGGCCATGAAGGAGCCGTACGGATCATTGGGGATCCACGACAGGTCGCGGTACGAGAGGGTGGCGGGCGCCGCGCACAACTGCCCCCCTCGTCCGGACAAGGAACAACCCCAGGTCACGGTGAGTGAGTCCTGGGGTTTCCCCGAGCCGTCTCCGGGATTCGAACAAGGGCCACGGACGCGCTGCCGGAGATCAGCTGACCAGCCAGTTCGGGGCGTCACGCGGCGTTTCGTCGGCTCATACAGACCGGGGCCGCACATACGGTGGCTCCCGGTGCCCCATATCGACCCGTCACCGTCAGTCGTCGCCGACGACTCCGATGTCGATACGTTGCTCTGCCGGGAGCCTAGCCAGTGGCCGAGGTGGGTGTCACTCGGGTCGATGGACGTCTCCATCGGCGGTGCGGCTCTCACCGGTTGCCTGGTGTATTAGTTAGCTTCCTCCTTATTTGCCCGTAGTCAAGAGAAGAAGCGGAAAAAATTCACCGCAGATGAGCGGACCGGCCACCGCACGCGCCGACGCACCCCGAAAAAAGCAAACGCCCCAGATCACGGCGAGTGAGTTCTGGGGCTTCCACAGAGCCGCCTTCGGGATTCGAACCCGAGACCTACGCATTACGAGGCCGCTGGGGATCGTGCCGGGCTATGCCGTGCGATCACGCCAAATCCCGTTTTCCCAGATCAGAGCGCATGCCGCGGTCCATCTGTTCGCGCCTCGTGTTTCACCGTCCAAAGGCGTCCGCGCTCCCCTTGCGCTCCCCCGGAAGGTCAGTACGGGGGCAGCGGCCACGATCGCCTGCCGTCAGCAGCATGCGGGCGGTCAAGTCGTGACGACGAACTGCTCGCCCGCGCGGGGGCGGGTAAGTCCGTGGTCCCGCTGTCGTCACGGTGGCATTCCCTCCGCAGCCTGCCGTGCCGGCCATTCCCCGATCTGTCCTCGCCGACGCTCTCGCCGACGTGACCAGGAACCCGGTGCCGCCGAAGGTGTGGCGCAACTGGCTCACCCTCGGCGCCGCCAGCCTCCAGCTGGGTCTGGGGCCGGACGGCCGCCGGTACCCGTACGCGCAGGAGTAGAGCGGCTGGTGGCCCTGCGAGCCGACGGAGACCGACCCGTTGATCGCGCTCGCGAGTGCGGAAGAAACGGGAGTGGCCAGAGCCGTACCGCTCTCACCAGTCGAGCCACCCGGTGTCATGGCGGGAGAAGCGGGCGGAGTGGCAGGCATCGCAGTGTGTGTACCAGGGAGCGCAGGGTTCGCCGCAGGAGGCGCAGCTGCCATGCGTGGCCAGTGGCCGGGAGGCGGCGACCAGTTGGTTGATCCGTTCGGCGGCCGCCTGCTCGCAGGCAGCCACTTCCTCGGTGCTCAAGCCACCGCATTCACGGCCGAAGGCCAGGACGGCGATGCGCAGGTCCCGCATGGTCGCGGCGTACTCCTCGGCTTGGGGCAAGGTCATTCGTTCGATGCCTGTGAGCGGACGGGTCAGGTGGTGCAGGGCCACGCCACGCAGGACCGCTCGGCAGATGGCCGGGTAGGCCGGGCGGTCCGCGTCGATGGGCAGGGTGATCAAGCGCCAGACGGTGTGCCCGTCGCGTGGCCAGCAACCGTCGACGTCCGGCGGTGCCCCGACGGCTTGGCGTGTTGCCAGCAGCTTGGCGTGGACCTCGTCCACGGGCATCGGCCGCAGCCATGAGCGCTCTTGGGTAGCCGTACGGGCCGCAGCGGTCCAGCCGGCCAGAGCGTGCGGGATCTCTCCGGGCTCCGGATGTCCGAGGTCGGCCCAGGTGGGGCGCAGCCGGGCCGTCGTGACGCAGAGGCCACCGGACCGCGCTCCATTGGCTGCCTGAACGGCGTGGTCCAGAAGCCGGGCCGTGACGGTGAGGCCGGGCAGTCGGCTGCGGTAGGCGCCCACGAGCCCCTCCCCCGCCTCATGGCCCCGTCGGCCGGCCCGGCCAGCAATCTGGGCGGCCTCCCAGACCAGCAACTCCCGGCGGGATCTGCCGTCGTACTTGCTCGTTTCCGCGAACGCCACAGCACGCAGCGGAAGGTTGACGCCGTGACCGATCACATCCGTGGTGACGATCACGTCGACCTCGCCCTCGGACAGACGCCGGATCTGCTCGCGGCGGGCCACGGGCGGCATCGCGCCGTAGAGAACTGTCGCCGATCGGCCCGCCCCGAGTAGTTCGCGGTGCAGAGCAAGAACGGCTTTGCGGGAGAAGGCCACCACCGCGCTTGCCGTCGGGAGGGTCGCAGCCCGGAACTCCTTCGTCCGGCTCAGTGTGCCGTGCCGGGTGTGGCGGACCACGGTGATGTCCGTGCCCAGGGCGAAGAGCTTGCGCAGCAGGTCTTCGGCTTCCGGTGCGGCACAGACGTGCACGTCGGTTTGGGATCCGCCCAGCAGCAGGCCGGTCCAGGCGTGGCCGCGGCCTTCGTCGGCCAGCCAGTGCGCTTCGTCGACAACCAGGAAATCGCTGACGGTGGGCGCCGCCTCAGCTGTGCAGCACAGCACCGGCGCGTCCGGATTGAGATGCTCCTCACCCGTGCGCAGACCAACCCGCTCCGCACCGAGCCGGGTGCGCAGCCGTTCGTAGATCTCAAAGGCAAGCATGCGTAGTGGCGCCGCGTACACGCCGGTCCGGCCGGCCTCGGCGTGGGCGGCCAGCAGAGCAATGGCGTCATGCGTCTTGCCGGAGTTGGTGGGGCCCAGGTGGAGGGTCACTCTGGGGACGGCTGTCCGTTCCGGGATATGGGCGCGGGCACGCGCGGCGGCTGCGCGCTCGCGCTGCTCGCGCAGCCGATTCGCGGCCCGTTCGGCCTCCCGGGCCGCGTGCCGCTCGTCCTTCCGACGCTGGACGACCTGCCGTGTACGCGCTTCCGCGACCCGCGCGGGGGTGGGCACCGTAGCCAGGCCGTCGGCCACGCTCTGCTCGAGTAGATCTACGGGGACGCCGCGGTCACGGTAATCGTCCGGGATCCGCTCCACGGTGCAGCCCAGGCGTGCCGCCGCGTCGGAGGAGGCGACGAGCTCGGGCGCCGGGCGGCTGCGCCTGGCCCTGCGTAGCGCGGTCGCAAACTCCCGGGCGGCTTCTGCCTGCTCCTCGGGGGTGACAGGATTCGTGTGCGAGCCCAGCGCATCCCTCAGCCTCTCCTCCACCGCACGCCTGGCGAGATGGACCACCTCGGCCTGGCTGATCTCCGTGTGGTCGATGGACGGCTGCGCGAAATGCAGCCAGTGCGACCAAGCGGCAGCTCTCGTCCAGGGGTCATGCAGCATGAGCAACGCCTGGGCACGGAGCCGCGAGCGGTAGCCCTCGGCCCGGCGGTCGGCGCCGGACGCCAGTTCGACCAGGAAGGGGCCGGGCAGCCGCGTACCGAGCAGTTCGGGACAGCGCTCGGGCAACTGGCGGGCGTCGGCGGCCGAGTACTGCCAGACCTCGGCGTGATAGCGGTTGGTGTACGACCGGACCGGGCGGATGACCCCGGCACGCGCCAACTGGTCGAAGCGGTGCCTGCTGATTCCCGCGAGCCCAGCGGCCTCTGCCGCGTGCACCAGGCGGGTGAGCTCGGCAAGTTCACCGGGGCTCGCGCACCACCGGGCCACCTCGCCTGCTCTGATGCACAGCTCGTCCCCGCTCCAGCACGTACGGATCACGCCGTGCTCGATCCCCAGACCGAACTCGTCTTTCCACAGGCCGAGTTCCCTACGCGCCGCTTCGAGCGTGAGGTGCTTTGCCGTCGTACTGGCCATGCTGTTCCTCCCCCGTGGTCACCATGCTTCACACTGTGACACGAGGGTCTGACAATCGGTGATCGAGCCGTCACCGGAGGTGAGCTGATACAGCGCCGCAGTCATCGCGGCCTTCCGGCCCACAGGTGATCCGGAAGGGGAACCAGCGATATTCCACCTCTCCTGACATCACATCCAGCTGCGGCCCATCCGCCCGTTGCCAGGATCCGCTGTCCCGGGCCGAGCCCGACGCCCGGCTCACCCCAGCCCGGGGCCGCCGCGACCGGTGATCGAGGTCCGGTCCGCAAGACCCGGCTGCTGCCTGCCCATTCCAGCCGCTCCAGTGCCCGTCCAGCCGACCCACCGCAACCGGCTCAACGAGCCGTGGCCCGTTCCCACCCTTTCGGCTATCCGCGGGCTCCGGAGGACCCAAGGGCGACTTCCGGCGCTGACCGGCACTCCTGCGCCGCTGCCCACCCGACGTTCGCCGGAGCCATGCCGCAGGAATGAAGACCTGGACCCTTCGGCCCATGCGCCTGCAGGGAAAACGACGACCACAGAGAGGCCCGGCGGTTCGCCGATAGAGGCGAACCGCCTCCCCCGAGTTGCCGAACGGCAGTCATTCTCCGTGGTAGAGGCGGGGCAGGTCGATCAGTTGGATCGTGCGGTCGTCCTTCGCGAGGTAATGCAGTTCATCGGTGAAGCCGGTGCCGCTGAAGCAGTGCAGCCGGGTTGCCTCGGTGGCCGCACCGCGCGTGGTCAGGAGAGAGCGGATGTGCCGGAGGCGTTCCAGTTGGCCGACCCCCATCACGTCGTTCCACTTCGCTTCGCCGATGGCGAGCAGCGCCTGGCGGCCCTCGTGGGTCTCGCCGTGGACGGCGACGTCGACTTCATGGCTGGCCTTGGCGGCGGGGTCGTTGACGGTGCCGCCGGCGACCCGCGTGACGTGTCCGCCGTGGGTGTCAGGCGCCGCGTGCCAACGAGCCCATTCCCGGCAGACCTGCTCGAAGTGCGGGCCGACGACTTTGCTGCGGAAGGTGGACTGGGCGCGGCGCCATACGGCGGGCGCCCGCCCAGGCCGTTCCAGGTCACCCCAGGCCGGGCGAATGACCGCGTGGTAGAAGGTGACGAGTGGTTCGGCAATACGGTAGGCGGAGCGGTTGCGGCGAAAGGCGTCCGCTTCATGGGTGATCATGCCGACGTCCTGGAGAACGCTCAGCGGGTGGGCGAGGTCGGTGGACTTGCGCCCGAGGTAGTCGGCGATGCCGCCACGGACGGCGTTGCCCGCGGCGATGGCGGCCAGTACCGAGTGGTACAGCGCGGTGTCGTGGAGTTCGGGCTCTTCGGCGAGAAGGTAGCGCGCTTCCCGGAAGAGCGGGCGCGCCGGGTTGAGGACGGCGCGGATGACCCAGGCGTCGAAGTCGTCCGGCCCGGCTGGGGTGTCGCCCTGGGTGAATTCACGGCGGTATGCAGGTGTACCACCGACGATGGCATTGGTCAGCAGCGCGGTGCGCAGGTCGGCGATCTGCCAGAACTCGGCCGCGAGGCGGAAGTCCAGGGTGGGGACGACGAGTTCGAGGCCGGCTCGGCCGCGCAACGGAGCGTTTCCGGACAGCAGTTTGCCCATGAAGAACAGTGCGGAGCCGCACAGCAGCAGACGTACGGGAGTGTTGGTGTGCTGGGCGGCAGGGTCCAGGGTGCGCTGGATGATCGAGGGCAGGGAGGGGGAGGCCTTGGCGAGGAAAGGGAACTCGTCGATGACCGCCACGGTGGGGCCGCCCGCGTCGGCGATGCGCATGAGTTCGGTGACGGCCTCGTCCCAGTGCGCGAAGCGGAACGGGGTGGGCTGGCCGCGATAGCGGGCCAGTGCCTCGCCGAACTGTCGCAGGGCGTCGGCTTCGGTGGTCTCCGTGACGGTGTACATGAAGCCGCCACTGGCACGGGTGACCGCATCGAGCAGGAAGGTCTTACCCTGCCGGCGGCGGCCGGAGACCACGCCGAGCGTGGCCCGCGGGCCGGGCAGGGTGGCGAACCGGGTCAGCTCGGCCGGGCGGAGCAGTCTGAAGATCACGCCGAAGATCAGCAGCGACGTGAGTCAGGGCATCAACAAGATGTCGATCTTCTGTTTCGACCTCACCATGGCGGTCATTGCCCACCGAGAAGGGCGTGCGCCCGACTTCCTGGTCCATGACAGTCACATCTTCGATGGAGTCGATGACCGTCAGCTGACTCGGGCGCTCGAGATCGCGGTGGACGTCACGGCGGCGGAAGGCATGCAGTACATCGTCACAATCAATGAGGATGACCTCGCCAAGGCCCGCAACCTTGGTTTCAACCCGGCGCCTTACCTCATTGAACCGTTGCTCACCGATGCCTACGAGGGCGGAGGGCTTTTCGGGTTCCGGTTCGAACGGTAGATGACTTGGAGACCGCCCCTTCATGAGGACCAACCTGTCCGGCCTGGGGCAACGCCTCCGTACGGCAAGCGGCTCGAACAACTGCCGCCCTCCATCGGCACCGGCTCAGCGCTCGCGCGCATCCCTCCAGTAGTCCTGGAGCATCTCGGTCGGCCACGAGGGCTGTGTGACAGGGCCGCGAGGGAGTATCTCCTTGAACACGGCCACGAAGTCGATGATCGGTGTGCCGTCGACGGCGTCGAGGTCCGTCACGTGGAGGTCGCGTCCGTCCACTTGGAGCAGCCGCGGGAACGACGTCACAATCCGGGCGGGGCGCCGGAGGTTGCGGGGGCGCGTTCGGTGGATGTGTGTGTGGTCGCGACCCAGCTGCGGAGCAGGTCGAGGGCGTCAGCAGAGGCGGTACCGGCGTCGGTGAGGTAGGTGACGATCCGGACGTCGGGGGTCGAGTCGAGGGTCAGGGTCTCGTAAGCGACGGTGAGTTCGCCGACGACGGGGTGGCGGATCGTTTTCGTTCCGGCTGTGTGGATCGTCACCGTGTGTCCTGCCCACCAGGTGCGGAACTCGGGGCTGTGGGTGGCGAGCTCGCCGACGAGGGCCATAAGGGCGGGATCGGAGGGGTCGCGGCCGGCGATGAGGCGCATGGCGGACACGACGTGGCGGTGTGCCGGACCCGGAGAGGTGGGGTCCGCTGCCGGATGAGGGGATGCTGGGTATCTGGGATCTTCCGGCAGCAACGCAGACCGGCTCCGCTGCTTCGCCGACACACACGACGCCACTGCCAAGACCCTCGAGGAGGTCCTCACGTGAACTCGCTTCCGGTCGCCTTCCCGTACGGATTACCGGCCGCAGCGCCACGGTGTCCGCTCGTCGATCCTGCCGGGGGCGGTCTCCCTGCCCCTGATCACCGGGTCCAGCAGATCGACGGCGCCGAAGCCGGCGAGCTCGGGCACCGCCACGTCGGCCAGGTCCTGCGCGGTCTGTCGACCGGTACGGCAGGGTGAGCATCTGGTGTGACCGCTTCGACGTGTCTTTCGGCGCCGCCGCGCTCAACCGGGTCTGAGCAGCGCAGAGTTTCCCTTCCGGACGAGAATGGCCCACGCTCGCCTTCTTCGCATCAACGACTGATTCGCGACGGCGACCTGGAGTCCGGACGGCGGACCGGCCGTCGGGGCTCCTGCCCGCCCCCGTCTCCGCATGCGGTCCGATGAGCATTAGTGTTACCCACGGGCGGAGGCCCCAGAGGCCCCAAAGGGCCCCACAGTCCCCGCAGACCCCTGACCCGTCCACTGATACGCGGTGTGTGAGCGATGGCACGACCCGGCAACAGGTGTCGAAGACCCGGCCCGGAACCTTCACGCCAGGCTTGTCCCTCAATCAATCGGGGCCGGGGTGGCGGCGTGGACGACCAGGTGGCATGGTCCGGGGCTCGCGTGGCCTAGTGCCGTGACCGGCAATGTCTGCCCGTAAGCGAGCGTGCGTGCTGGGCGGCGCGCGACAGGGCAAAGCTTGCCGGGAGGGGGCACTGGCCCGCCGTTCCTGCTGACGACCGCTCGTCATCCGTCCGCGTCATGACACCCGGCCGCGGGAACGGGTATCGCATGAAGACGGCTCCGTCGGAACTGTTCGGCCGCGACAGGGAGATCGCCGAGATCGAGGCGATGCTGGCCGGTGCGGCTGAGCACGCCGGGCGCGTGGTGGTGGTCAACGCCGGTGCGGGGACGGGCAAGACGGCCGTACTCGAGGCCGCGGTTCACCGGGCCCGGCGCAGCGGGTTCACCGTGCTGACGGCCCGGGGCAGTGCACCCGAACGGGCCCTGCCTTACGGCCTGGTGAGCCGATTGTTCGCGCCCGTGGTGCCGGAGTTCGCGGAGCTGCCGTTCGCCGGGCCGGCCGACGAGCCGTCGCTGGCCGAGCTGTGCGCTGTGCACCGGGCGCTGTCGCAGCTGGCATCCCAGGCCCCGGTGCTGGTGGCGGTGGACGATCTGCAGTGGCTGGACCGGCAGTCGCTGCGCTGGCTGAGTACCCTTCCGCAGCGCGTCGATCAGGCACGGATCGCGGTGCTGCTGACCATCTGCCCCGGTGAGCCGTGCGCCGATCCCGACGTCCTCGACGAGCTGCTGGCCGTCAGCGCGGTCGAGCTCCGCCCGGCCGAGCTGAGCGTCCCGGCCACCTCAGCGCTGATCGAACGCACCCTCGCCGCCACCCCGGACCGGTCCTTCGTCGCCGCGGTCATGCGGGAAGCGGGAGGCAACCCGCTGTACGTGACCGAGCTGGCCTCGGTGTTGAGGGACCAGGCGGTCACGCCCACCGCCGACTCGGCGGCAGTGCCCGGCAACACCGCCGTGTCCAGGCTCGCTTCCGGGGTGCACGCCCGCCTGCGCCGGATATCGCCGTACGCCCTCGATGTCGCCAGAGCCGTCGCCGTGCTGGGCGCCGACGCGGACCTGCCCCGCGTCACCGGAGTCTGCGGTGTCGAGCCGCCGGTGGTCATGGAGGTGACAACGGCGCTCAGCCGGGCCGGACTGCTGCGCGTGTCGGATCAGTCCGTGGCCCTGGCACAGCCGATGCTGCGCAACACGGTGATCCAGCAGGTGCCGTTCGCCGACCTGCAGACGCTGCGCACCAAGGCGGTCCGGACCCTGCGGGCCACCGGAGCTCCCGAGTGCCGGGTGGCCGAACAGCTCGTCGCCACCCCGCCGCTGGCCGAACCCTGGGTGGTCGCCCGCCTGCTCGACGCGGCCGCAGCCGCCATCGGCCGAGGCGATCCCGACACGGCCATCGCCTACCTGGGCAGGGCTCTGCACGAGCCCGTGCCGGACGCCCTCCGGACGCGGCTCCTGACGGAGCTGGGCCGGGCCGAGGGGTACGTGGACCTCGGCGCGGCGATCCGCCGGCTGACCACGGTCTCGGAGCGGCAGGCCGGCGTCGTACGGGAACTGGCAGAGCACCTCGCCGTGGCCGGGCGCCACCAAGCCGCCGTTGAGCAGCTGGACGCCGACGACCAGGCGCTGTGCTCGGCGGAGCTGCAGTTCGACAGCGAGGCGACCGCGGGAGCCGCGGCGGCGCTGCTGACCCGCCTGCCCGCGCCGGTGAAGGGCAGGGCGGACGAAGGGCGCCACCTGAGCCTGCTCGCCATGCGCACCGCATGGGCCGGCCGTTGCCGGAGCCGGGCCGTGGCCCTGGCCAAGGAGGCGCTGGCGGTGCTCCCGGTCAACCCCGACGCGATGCGGCCCACCCTGCGCGCTGTGCTGGTGCTGGCCCAGGCCGGGCGGACCGAGGAAGCCCACGAACGCTGCGACGCCCTGGTGGGCCATGCGCTGCGCTGGGGCCACCGGCCGTCCCTGGCCGCGGCCCGGTCGCTGCGCGGAGTCGTCGCCCACCGGCTGGGCCGGATGCCGGCCGCGGCCGAGGACGCCCGGAGCGCGCTGGAGCTGCTCATCGGCTGCGGGGCGCCCCGGCAGCGGGGCGCGGCGGTGGAGTTCCTGGCCCGGCTGGTGGAGATCCTGGTCGACCTGAGCGACCACGACGAGGCGGCGGGCCTGCTCGAACGGTCGGAACTGTGCGGCGATGTGCCTCGGACCTGGGCCGGCACGGCCCTGCTGCTCGCCCGGGGCCGCCTGCGGGTCGCCGCCGGAGTGCCGGCCGAAGGGCTCCGGGATCTGCTCGGCGTAGGCGATCGGCTTCCGTCCTGGAAGGTGGAGAATCCCGCGGTCGCCCCGTGGCGGTCCGAGACCGCGACGGCTCTGCTGGCGCTCGGTGAGACGGCCGACGCCCGCCGCCAGGCCGCGGAGGCGGTGGAGCAGGCGCGCCGGTGGGAGGCGTCCGGCCCGTTGGGTGCCGCGCTGCGGACGCAGGGCGTGGTGACCGGTGGCGCCCAGGGACTGACCACGCTGGAGCAGTCGGTCTCCGTTCTGGAACGGTCGGCCGCCAAGCTCGACCTGGCACGCTCCCTGAGCGAGTACGGTACGGCGCTGAGCCGGGCCAAGCGCTCGGTTCCGGCTCGCCGGGCGCTGCGCGGTGCGGTCGAACTCGCCGAGGAGTGCGGCTGCGCGGATCTGGCGCGACGTTCGCGTATCGAGCTGTCCGCGTCGGGTGGCCGAGCGCCGAAGTCCGCCGGCGCGGAGGGAGTCGCCGTACTGACCGCCGCCGAGCTGCGCACCGCGATGCTTGCCGCCGAGGGCCGGACCAACCGGGAACTGGCCGACATCCTGCGGGTCGGGCTGCGCACCGTCGAGGTCCATCTCACCAACGCGTACCGAAAGCTCGGTATCGAAGGACGCGACCAACTTGCGGCCACCCTGCACGGCCATGTGCCGGCCCGCACCGGGTCGCGATGAGCAATCCCGCACATGGTGCACACACAAGGTGCACACGAGGCTGACCGGATCGCGGCCGGCCGGATGCCCGGAAGCCTTTACCGCAGGTATGTCCCAATCGGCGTCGGCGACGGAACGTTCCGCTGAAAATCAGCCGTTGAAATTATGTGAAGAAGTGGTCATCGTTCACTGGGTAATGCTGCACAGCAGCGTCTTGCGGTACCGAAATGTTGACCGAAAGAAACTGGGGCCGAGGTGGCCTGTCGACCCGTCGGCGTACTAGCGTCTTGCCCGAACCGAAGTTATGAAAATGTGTTCGGTTTATTTTCGAACGACACTTTTCAAAAACCCCCAAGCCATTGAAGAGGAGCGCAATTCATGCGTAACTTCATCGAGACCCGCGAGATCGCCGACAACGACCTGGACAACATCTCCGGTGGCATCAGCGCTGGAGGCGGTGTCTACGCCGGCCCGATCGACGTCTCCGGCGGTGTCGCTGTCGACGGCGTCGAGGGCCTCATCGGTTCCACCGCCTCCCTGGTGCCCGTCCCGTCGGCCATCGCCGGCCTCTGACGGTCTCATTTGCCGCGAGGCGTAAAATCCATGGGCCCC
Organism: Streptomyces sp. NBC_00873; assembly: GCF_045207415.1. NCBI lineage: Bacteria > Bacillati > Actinomycetota > Actinomycetes > Kitasatosporales > Streptomycetaceae > Streptomyces > Streptomyces sp. NBC_00873. Next base: position 5,063,327 of record NZ_CP108803.1, on the reverse strand, counting down.
GGAACATTTGTTCCCGGGCCCATGGATGCTGTGGGTCGGCGGCCGTCGGCTGTAGCCACGATGAATGCAGTTGAAGGAATACCTCCGTGCAGTTCCGGCAAAAGGCGCTTTCCAAGCTGCAATCGCCTGAAGAACTCGACGTACCGGTGCGCTTCGCCCGGCCGCAGGGCTGGCTCGTGCTTGCGGTAACGGCCGTCGTCATGGCCGGCGCGTGCTTCTGGGCCGTGACCGGCTCCGTGTCGTCCAAGCTGACCGCGGCCGGGATCCTGACCCATGCGGAGGGCAGTTACATAGTGCAGAGCCCGGTCGCGGGTCAGGTCACCGCTGTCTACGCCGATGAGGGCGACATGCTGCCGGCCGGCGCCCGGCTGCTGAGCATCCGCACGGACCAGAAGGTCGAGACCGTACACGCGGTGGCCGCGGGCCGGTTGAACGCCCTGCTGGCCAAGATCGGTGCGGTGGTGGCCACCGGGGCGGATCTGGCGACCGTGGAACGTATCGACGCCACCGACGACCCGTTGGTGGCGGTGTTGTACGCGCAGGACAGCAGCGCATCGACGATCCCCATGGGTTCGTCGGTGGACCTCACCGTCCAGTCCGTGCCCGCGCAGCAGTACGGGGTGTTGCGGGGCCGGGTCCTCGGGGTCGGCCGGACTCCCCAGACGCGGCAGCAGATCACCAGCTTCCTCGGGGACAGCCAGTTGGGCGAGCAGTTCTCGCAGGGCGGCCAGCCGCTGGCGGTCGTGGTCCAGCTGGACCGGTCGGCGGGCACGAAGTCCGGGTACGCGTGGTCGTCGACAGACGGCCCGCCCTACACGATCGACTCCACGACGCTGGTCAGCGGCGCCATCCACCTCGCGGCGCAGCGCCCGGTCGAATGGGTCCTCCCGTGACCGCGCAGCACGATCCCGCCGGGCGCGGGAGACACCGCCCCAACCACCCCAACCGCCCGGCCCAGCAGCCCGATCGCCGACGGCGCAGGCACGAGCCGAAGCGGAAGAAGCAGAGGACCGTCCGCAGCCCCACCGTGCTCCAGATGGAAGCCGTGGAGTGCGGCGCCGCCTCGCTGGCGATGGTGCTCGGCCACTACGGCCGCCATGTGCCCCTCGAGGAACTCCGGATCGCCTGCGGGGTGTCCCGCGACGGCTCCAGGGCCAGCAATGTACTCAAAGCGGCACGCGGCTACCGCCTGAACGCCAAGGGCATGCAGATGGAAACGGCCGCCCTGGCCGAGGTACCCGCGCCGGCCATCCTGTTCTGGGAGTTCAACCACTACGTCGTCTACGACGGGATGGGGCGCCGCTTCGGCCGGCGCGGCGTGCACATCAACGACCCGGCCAGGGGCCGCCGGTTCGTCCCGACGGAGGACTTCGACACCAGTTTCACCGGCGTCGTGCTGACCTTCGAGCCCGGCGATCGATTCCGCCCGGGTGGCCGCCGGCCGGGGATCATGGGCGCCCTGCCGGCGCGGCTGCGCGGCACCGCGGGCACGATGCTGGCCGCGGTGATCGCCAGCTTCCTGCTGGTCGTGGTGGGCATGGCGGCGCCGGCTCTGAGCCGCGCCTACATCGACATGTTCATGTTCGGCAACGAGACGTCCCTGCTGCCGCTGATCTTCTCGTCGATGGCCGCCACGGTGGTGCTGACCGCCGTGCTGGTCGCAATCCAGCAGGCGAACCTGCTGCGCGGGCGGATCATCTCCTCCACACTGAGCAGCGCCCGCTTCCTGCGACATCTGCTCAGGCTGCCGGTCACCTTCTTCGCCCAGCGCAACCCCGCCGACCTCGTCCAGCGGCTGCAGTCCAACGACTCGGTCGCCGAGACCCTGGCACGGGACCTCGCTGCCGCCGGTGTGGACGCCGTGGTCGTGATCCTCTACGCGGTCCTGCTGTGGAGCTACGACCCGCAGCTGACCGTCATCGGGGTACTGATCGCGCTGCTCAACGTGGCGGCGCTGCGGATGGTGACCCGGATCCGGGGCACCGGCGTCCAGAAGCTGCGGGCGGACAGCGCCCGGCTGACCAACACCTCGTACAGCGGCCTCCAGCTGATCGAGACGATGAAGGCCACCGGAGGCGCAAACGGGTACTTCCGCCGCTGGGCCGGGCAGCACGCGACCACGCTGGACGGGCAGCAGCGGCTCGGCGTGCCGAGCGCGGCGCTGGCCGTCGTCGCGCCCACGCTCGCGGCACTCAACAGCGCGCTGATCCTCCTGATCGGCGGGGTGCGGGCGGTGGAGGGCCATATCTCGATCGGTCTGCTCGTGGCCTTCCAGTCGCTGGTGACCAGCTTCACCGCGCCGGTCGCCCGGCTGAGCGGGGTGGCCGGCCGGATCCAGGACTTCGCGGCCGACGTGGCCCGGCTCAAGGACGTCGAGAGCTTCCCGGTGGACCCGCTGTACTCGCAGGACCGGCCGGCCGCGAGCACCCGCAGGCTCAGCGGGCACGTGACGCTGGAGGGCATCACCTTCGGGTACAGCCCGCTCGACAAACCGCTGCTCACCGACTTCTCGCTGTCGGTCGGACCAGGCCGGCAGGTCGCCCTCGTCGGCGGCTCCGGCAGCGGCAAGTCCACGGTGTCCCGGCTGATCTCGGGCCTGTACAAGCCGTGGGAGGGCGAGATCCGCATCGACGGGCAGCGGCTGGACGAGATCTCCCGCAGCTCGCTGTCCGCCTCGGTCTCCTTCGTCGACCAGGATGTCTTCCTCTTCGAGGGCACCGTCCGCGACAACGTGGCGCTGTGGGATCCCTCGATACCCGACGAAGCCGTGATCGCCGCCCTCAAGGACGCCGCAGTCCATGACGCCGTCGCCCGGCGGCCCGGCGGCATCCACAGCCGGGTGGAGCAGGACGGCCGCAACTTCTCCGGTGGTCAGCGGCAGCGCCTGGAGATCGCCCGGGCACTGGTCCGTCGGCCCAGCGTGCTGGTCCTGGACGAGGTGACCAGCGCCCTGGACGCCGAGACCGAGCAGCTGATCATCGACAACCTGCGGCGGCGCGGCTGCGCCTGCGTCGTGATCGCGCACCGGCTGAGCACGGTGCGCGACAGCGACGAGATCGTCGTCCTCGACCACGGAACGGTCGTGGAGCGCGGCCGGCACGAGGACCTGGTCGCCGCCGGGGGCCCGTACGCCGAGCTGGTCAGGGAGCACTGACGTGACGTCATCCGTACACGACACCGTCGACGTGGTGGTCGGCGCCATGGGCGGCCTGGGCCTGCCGGTCGACTCCACGAGCACCCGCAGCCTGTCGCTGGACGGGCCGCACGTCCTGTGGCTGGTGGTGGACGGCGCGATGGACCTGTTCGCGGTCGACGCCGTCAGCCAGGGCCGCTGGCACTTCCTCGGCCGGCTCGAAACCGGCACCCTGCTGCTCGGCCCGGTCGAGGGCCCGCAGCACACACTGGTCGGCAGGCCCCTGGAGGGGTGCCGGGTGCGCCGAATACAGCTCCGGGAGCTGTACCGGCCCGAGTACGGATACGAGCACGGCTACGGCTACGGTGACCAGCAGGTCAGCCTCAGCCCGCTGGAGGACGCCTTCGCCCGCGGGGTCGGCCGCAGCCTGCGCGTACTGTTCGAAGGCCCCCTCGACGGGCAGCTGGACGGCCAACTGGACGGCCAGGCCGAGCCGTACGAATCGGGTGACGACAACATCCTGTGGATGCCGGTGGCCCCCGGCAGCGTGCAGTACGGCGCCGCGTTCAGCACGGAGGCGGCCGCCGACCTGCTCATCGACGGTGCGATGTGGCAGCAGATGGTCAACCAGCAGTCCCGGCTGCTGTTCGCGCTGGATCGCTGGATAGAGCGGCTGGAGCGCGCTCACGAGGACCGGACGGCGGCCGGGATCAAGGCCGGCGAGGCCGTACGCGCACAGGCCGATCAGGCGCTGCTGGCCTCCATCAACAGGCCCTCCGCCAACCGGCCGGGAAAGACCGCGGCCGTTCCGGCCGACGGGATCGACGACGCCACCCTCGCCGTCTGCCGGCTGGTCGCCGACGCCGCCGGGGTCACCGTCTCGGCGCCCCTGGAGGGCGGCGACCTGACCGACCGGATGAGTCCGGTGGAGCGCATCGCGGTGCACTCACGGCTGCGTACCCGGGTGGTCAGGCTCACCGGGCGCTGGTGGCGGGAGAACTCCGGTCCCCTGGTGGGCCACCGGGGAAAGACCGGAGCGCCGGTCGCGCTGCTGTGGCGCCGTGGCGGGTATGAGGCGGTGAACCCCATCACCGGCGCACGGATGAGGATCAGCAGGGCCAACTTCGACGAACTCCAGCCCCGCGCCATCATGTTCTACCGCCCGTTGCCCGAACAACCGGTGTCCGCCTGGCACTTGCTCCGCTTCAGCGTGCACGGCACCGGGATGGACATGCGCAACCTGGTCCTGGGCGGGCTGGTCGCGGTCGGCCTCGGGACGCTGGTACCGATCGCCACCGGACAGGTCCTCGGTGTCTACGTACCGAACGCCGAGAACAGCCTCATCGTCTCGACCTCCCTGGCGCTCGTGGCCACCACCGTCGTCTCGACCGCCTTCATGCTGCTGCAGAACATCTCCATCCTGCGCATCGAAGGACGTGCCGAAGCAACCCTGCAGCCGGCCGTCTGGGACCGGCTGCTGCGGCTGCCGACGAAATTCTTCGCCGAGCGCTCCACCGGAGAGCTCGCGAGCGCGGCGATGGGCATCAGCGCCATCCGCCGCGTACTGTCCGGCATCAGCTCGGTCACGCTGCAGGCCGGCATGGTCGGCGCGGTGAACCTCGTCCTGCTGCTCTGGTACAGCGTCCCGCTGACGCTGATGGCGCTGGCCATGCTGGTGGTCGTCGCCGCGGTGTTCCTCGGGCTCGGCCTGTCGCAGCTGCGGTGGCAGCGCCGGCTGATCGTGCTCAACAACAAGCTCAACAACCAGGCCTTCCAGACGCTGCGCGGCCTGCCCAAACTGCGCGTCGCCGCCGCGGAGAGCTTCGCCTACGCCGCCTGGGCGCGGGAGTTCGCGCACAGCCGCGAGCTGCAACAGCGGGTGGGCCGGCGCAAAAACCTGATCACCGTCTTCAATGCGGTCTACCTGCCGTTCTGCACCCTGGTGATGTTCATGCTGCTCGCCGGGCCGGCCCGCGGCACCCTGTCGGCGAGCGGCTTCCTCACCTTCAACACCGCCGTGACGATGATGCTGACCTCGGTCACCCAGCTCACCGGCGCCCTCATCTCGGCCGCCTCCGTCCTGCCGCTCTTCGAGCAGGTCAAGCCGATCCTCGACGAGGTCCCCGAGGTACGCGGGGGCAGCACGGCCCCCGGCACGCTGTCCGGCGCGATCGAGGCCAAGGGCCTGTCCTTCCGGTACGCCGAGGACGGGCCGCTGGTGCTCGACAACGTGTCGTTCCAGGTGCGGCCGGGCGAGTTCGTCGCGATCGTCGGAGCCAGCGGCTGCGGCAAGTCGACCCTGCTCCGGCTGCTCATCGGCTTCGACCGACCGGCCTCCGGCAGTGTGCTCTACGACGGTCAGGACCTGGCCGCCCTCGACCAGGCCGCCGTACGCCGTCAGTGCGGAGTCGTCCTGCAGAACGCCCAGCCCTTCTCCGGCTCGATCCTGGACTGCATCTGCGGCGCCGAGCTGTTCAGCCTGGAAGAGGCCTGGGCGGCCGCCGCGATGGCAGGCCTGGCCGAGGACATCAAGCGGATGCCGATGGGCATGCACACCGTGCTCTCCGACGGCGGCGGCGCCGTCTCCGGCGGGCAGCGGCAACGCCTGATGATCGCCCAGGCCCTGATCCGCCACCCGCGCATCCTCTTCTTCGACGAAGCCACCAGCGCGCTGGACAACGAGACCCAGCGCGTCGTGATCGAGAGCACCCGCGCGCTGCGCGCCACCCGCATCGTGATCGCCCACCGGCTCTCCACTGTCATGGACGCCGACCGGGTCATCGTCATGTCGGACGGCCAGGTGATCCAGCAGGGACCGCCCGCCGAACTGCTCGCCGACACCAGCGGCCTCTTCCACGAGCTGGTCCGCCGGCAGGTACGCTGACCCGCTTTTGCCGCTCCTCAGTATGGGAATCACCGATCATCCCCATAGCCGAGAAGGAGTCGCGGTCCCCGCGATGGACGAACCTCCCAGTACCTGCCGTGTCAGCCCGCATGAGATCCCCGAGCACCTGGGGAGCGGGACGGGGGTGACACGGTGATCGAAGTACTCCTTCTGCTGCTGGCCCTGTTGCTGACGCTGTCAATCCCCTGGAAACGTAGAGGCGTTCCTTACGCGGCTTGGTGCTTCTGAGGGTGCTCGGCGCGGGCTTCGCTGATGGTGCGTTCGAACTCGTTCGGCGGTAGGCCGGCGCCCCCGCTGTGGCGGCGGCACTGTAGAAGTCCGTGATCCAGCGAGCGATCTTCAGGCGGGCCTCAGCCCGGGTCGCGAAGCGATGCCGGTGGATGAACTCGACCTTGATCAGCGAGTTGAACGACTCGGCGGCGGCGTTGTCCAGGGCCGATCCCACCCGCCCCATGGACTGCACCACGCCCAGCCTGTCGCACAGGCTGTTGTATGCCTCGCTGAGTCGGCGACACCCAGTCAACTTCCGACCTACGCATTGCGATGCGTAGACCGCAAGTGTCCGATTGGCCCGACTTCCAAGGTCGACCAAAAGAAAAAACCGCAGGTCAGAGGCCTGACCTGCGGCTTTCCATGGAGCCGCCTTCGGGATTCGAACCCGAGACCTACGCATTACGAGTTGTCCGATCTCGGTCCGCGGGTGCCCACCGTCGTCCGCCGTGTTGCCCGCATGGCTGGTCAGGGGGTGATTCGTACTGTCACGGACGGTGGCGGACCGCTCCGGATCGGTCGGCTATCGAGACCACAACTGAGACCGGCGCGCGCACGCCAACCCAGTCAGTCCGCCGAGGCAGAGTGGAGCAAACTCCCTGGCCACAAGTTGGCCACGGGCAGTGATCCGGATAGCTGAAAACGAGCAGCAGCCCGTATGCGGTCTCGGGCACATGGGTCACGGATCTGCCCAACGTGGCTGCCTCTCGGTCCGGGCTCGGCTCAGAATGCTGCCCATGGTCGACAAAGAGCGTAATGAGACAGAAGCACCCACGTTCCTGTCAGCTGCAGTCGAGGTGGCTCGGCTGATGGACCTCGACAACGCGGCCAGCGTGCCGGAGGACCAACGTGCGCGGCACCTGGCGCATGCAGTGCGCAAGCCGCTGCTCGAACGCGTCAGCCTGCCCGAGGAGTTCTTCTCATCGTTGATGACTGCAGCCGTCTACGACCCTGACCCCAGCTTCTGTCGGTGGTTCATCGAGCCGGCGGTCTACGTATTCGGGCGCCGTCGGGTCATGACAGCACTGCTCAACTATGCACAGACAGGCACAGACGCTGAGCAGGCGGGCGCAAGGCGGGCCTGGTACTGCGCCCACGTACCGTTGCGCGCGGACCGGTCTCCGGCATACGCACCTGGTGGAAGGCGCGATCCTGCCCTGGACGAGTCCCACGACGTGGTGGACAAGTGGCTGGAGCATGCAGCCTCACTGGACCGCAGCGAAGCCTGATCCAGCACACAGGATTACGGGACAAGTTTTAGGCGTCGCGGAAGTCGCCGTCCAGGTTGGCCGAGCACACCTGTCGACGACCTCTTCGTCCCGAAGCAACTTGGGTGGGAGCTCTGCCTGGGGCCGGCCAGCTCCTCACCTGCGCCGATGGTCCGCAGGCGTCCGCGCTCGTCCGCTGTCGTACGTCGGCGTTGTCACGCAGTACCGGGCTGCCGTACCGATGAATAGAGGTACTGGCCCTTCCCCAGGGGTTGCTCCGGAACGCGCCCTCGCCACAACAGGACCCCGTGACGTCTCTCCCAATAAATCCCGTACGCCCCCTTGATGAGCCGCTCCGGCAAGAACAGCAGAGACCACAAGGCCATGACGGGCACCCATATCAGGGAAAAGACCAGACCGAACAACATCGCGAAGACAACGAAGCCCCAGTCAAAGCTGCGACGGAAAGACTCCCGGGGCGTGGGCAATACCGAGTCGGGGTTCGCCAGGGGAACCGCATCCTCGAACTCCCGTTTCTCACCGCCCAGCCACCTCAAACGGGTACAGGCGAGCACCCCGTTTACAGCGCTGAACGCTGCGAGGAGCGCAAGACACCACCATTCGCCCTCGTCCCTGGGAACGCCACGCACACCGAACACCACGGGCGCGGTGACAACCGTCGCGCCCACCGCCTCGGCGGCGGCCATCAGCTCATGGTGGACATACCTGCGCACGCCTCTCCCCCTAGGCCCCGCTCCCCACGGCTGCCTGCCGCACCCCAACTATCCACACGGTGCTCACCCCGACAAGCGCCTCGCCCGCAGAACCCCCAAACCGGCAGCTGCCATTGGCCTCCCGTTCATACAGTCCTGGATCCGGAACCGATGATCGATGGGCGGCCCTCCCACGCCCTGGCGGAGGTGACAGGCCTTGAACTTGTGGCCTCATCCTTATCAGGTCGATCACGGGGAGCCGTCAACGTCGGCCAACTGGCTGGAGCCCCCGGCTGGTGGTCCGTCCAGGTTCGGCGCTGACCGCTGCTGTCCGCGCCTGTTGGTGTCAGACGTTGATGTCAGCTGTTGAGTGCGGGCTTGACACGATCGTCGCAGGCCGGTCAGCGAATCACCTACTGTTGCTCGCACCTGCGCGCTTCCCGGCGGTCCCGGGCCTGCCTGTTGTCGTCCTTGATGGCCTGGATCTCTCTCCAGACACGGAGAGCGAAGCAACAAGCAAGTATTGCGACGGACACGCAGCCGATCACCAACGAAACAACTGAAGTCGTGTCGCGAAGGGCCACCCACGCCTCGATGCCCAGAAAGATGACACCGAACTGGGCAAGCCGCCGCTTCATGGGCCTCCTCCTGGTCAGCCTCCTGTCGGAGACCGAGGACGTACATGCTCGCAGGTCGTGCTCCGACGTGCCGGAACGCCGTCCCGATCCCGCCTGTCTTCGTCCCGTTCCTCCGTGACCACAGGGCTGCGCAGGAGAAAATGCGGGCCACAGCCGGCGAGCTGTGGGAGGAACACCACGTCGTCTTCTCGCGGCCGGACGGACGCCCGCTCGACCCGCGTGCCGACTACGAAGAGTTCACGGAACTACTCACGGAGGCGGGGATCGACGACCGCCGTCTTTACGACGGGAGCCGCCACACAGCCGGAACGATCCTGAACGAGTTGGGTGTCGACATGCCCACGATCATGGAGATCCTTCGGCATACGCAGATCAGCCAGACGAGGCGGTACGTGAAGGGCAGATCACACCTGTCGAAGGACGCGATGCGGCGCATGGGCGAGTTCTTCCTACCCGACCCGGCGGAGCCGGTGCCGAGCCCCACTGAGACCAGGACTGAGACCACCGGCAGTCGGGCGGCCCGCGCCAAGCGCCGCCGCCGTATCCAGTAAAAGCAAAAGCCCCAGGTCACGGCGAGTGAGTCCTGAGGCTTCTACAGAGCCGCCTTCGGGATTCGAACCCGAGACCTACGCATTACGAGTGCGTTGCTCTGGCCAACTGAGCTAAGGCGGCACGCCCTGTCGCACTATGGTGCGAGCAGCAGCGTCGCTAAGTTTACACAGTTTCGGAGGGTGCTCCGCACCACCCGCCTCCGGAGCAGAATGCGCAGGTCAGGGGGGTGGAGGGAGCCGCGGGAGGTCAGGAGCACTTCGTGCCGTCGGCCGGCGGGGCGCCGTCCAGGAGGTACGTGTTGATCGCCGTGTCGATGCAGTGGCTACCGCGGCCGTACGCGGTGTGACCGTCGCCCTCGTACGTGAGGAGCCTGCCCGAGGAGAGCTGGGCGGCGAGGGACTGGGCCCACTTGTACGGGGTCGCCGGGTCACGGGTGGTGCCGACCACGACGATCGGGGACGCGCCCTTCGCCGTGATGCGGTGCGCGGTGCCGGTGGGCGCGGCGGGCCAGTGGGCGCAGTTCAGGGCAGCCCAGGCGAAGGCTTTGCCGAAGACCGGGGAGGCCTTCTCGAAGCTGGGGAGGGCCTGCTCGACGGCGTCCGGGCCGGTGAAGGCCGGGGGCGCGTCCAGGCAGTTCACCGCGGCGTTGGCGAACATCAGGTTCGCGTACGTGCCGTTCGGCTTGCGCTCGTAGTAGCTGTCGGACAGGGCGAGCAGGCCGGACCCGTCGCCCGCCCGGACGCCGGCGAGGGCGCTACGGAGCTGGGGCCAGGTCCCCTCGTCGTACATGGCGGCGATGACACCTGTGGTGGCGAGGGACTCGCCGAGCTTGCGGGAGTCGCCGGCGGGGACGGGCTTGGCGTCGAGGTCGGTGAAGAGCTGCTTCAGCCGGGTCGCGGCGTCCGCGGTGGAGATGGTGCCGAGCGGGCAGTCCGACTTCTTCACGCAGTCCGCGGCGAAGGCCTGGAACGCGACCTCGAAGCCCGCCGTCTGGTCGCGGTTCATCTCCAGCGACGGAAGCGACGGGTCCATCGCACCGTCGAGGACGAGACGGCCGGTCCGGCCGGGGAAGAGTTCGGCGTATGTCGCACCGAGGAAGGTGCCGTACGACGCCCCGAGGTACGTCAGCTTCTCGTCGCCGAGCAGGGCCCGCAGGATGTCCATGTCGCGGGCCGTCTCGACGGTGGAGACATGCGGGAGGATCGTGCCGGAGCGCTGCTCACAGCCGTCCGCGAACTTGTCGAAGGCGGTGCCCAGCTCCGTGACCTCGGCACGGTCGTCGGGAGTCTGGTCGACCTGGGTGTACGCGTCCATCTGCGGGCCGGTGAGGCATTCGACGGGCTCGCTGCGGGCGACGCCGCGCGGGTCGATGGCGACCATGTCGTAGCGGGCGCGGACCGGGGCGGGGTAGCCGAGGGCCGCGTAGCCCTGGAGGTAGCCGATGGCCGAGCCGCCGGGGCCGCCCGGATTCACCAGCAAGGAGCCGATCCGCTTGCCCGGACCGGTGGCCTTCTTCCGGGAGACGGCCAGCTTGATGTCGCCGCCGTCCGGCTTCCGGTAGTCGCGCGGCGCCTTCATCGTGGCGCACTGGAAACCGGAGACGCCGCAGTCACGCCAGTTCAGATGCTGCGCGTAGTACGGCTGGAGCGCCGCGGGTGCGGCGGGCGTCGTGCCCGGCGCGCTCGTTGTCGAACTGCCCTTGCTGCAGCCGGAGATGAGTAGGCCGGTCGTGCCGAGCACGGTGGCGAAGGTACGGAGCAGACGCCTGGTATCCATGCCCGGAGCGTAGCCCTCAAGGGGCGACTGGCCCGATTCGTTACCCATTCGGATGAATCGGCGGTGCGCGACGAGGACGTGGACGGATCAGCCGGCGCGCAGAACCATCGTCATCGCCTCCACTGCGAGCAGCGGCGCCACATTGCGGTCCAGCGCCCGGCGGCAGGCGATCACCGCCTCTATCCGGCGCAGGGTGCGCTCGGGCGTCGAGGACCCGGCGATACGGTCGAGTGCGTCCCGTACATCGACATTGGCGAGGGCGATCTGCGAGCCCAGCTGCAGCGCCAGTACGTCGCGGTAGAAGCCGGTCAGATCGGTGAGGGCGAGGTCGAGGCTGTCGCGCTGCGTACGGGTCTTGCGGCGCTTCTGCTTGTCCTCCAGCTCTTTCATCACCCCTGCCGTGCCGCGCGGCATCCGGCCTCCGGCAGCCGCGCCGAGTGCGGCCTTCATGTCCTCCGTCTCCTTGACGTCCACCTCCTCGGAAACCTGCTTCGCGTCCTCCGTGGCGGTGTCGATCAGCTCCTGGGCGGCCTTGAGACATCCACCGATGTCCTCCACCCGGAGCGGAAGCCTGAGCACGGCCGCGCGGCGCGCACGGGCCTTCTCGTCGGTGGCCAGGCGGCGGGCCCGGCCGATGTGCCCCTGAGTGGCACGAGCGGCTGACGCGGCCCGCTCCGGTTCGATTCCGTCACGCCGGATCAGCACATCGGCAACGGCGTCGACGGGGGGCGTGCGCAGGGTGAGGTGACGGCAGCGGGACCGGATGGTGGGCAGCACATCTTCGAGCGAGGGTGCGCAGAGCAGCCACACCGTACGGGGCGCGGGCTCCTCGACCGCCTTCAGGAGCACGTTTCCCGCGCCCTCGGTGAGACGGTCGGCGTCCTCCAGGATGATCACCTGCCAGCGGCCCACGGCCGGGGACAGCTGGGCGCGGCGGACCAGCTCACGGGTCTCCTTCACGCCGATGGAGAGCAGGTCCGTACGGACCACCTCGACGTCGGCATGCGTCCCGATGAGGCTGGTGTGGCAGCCGTCGCAGAAACCGCACCCCGGTGCGCCGCCCAGCGCGCGGTCCGGGCTGGTGCACTGGAGGGCGGCGGCGAAGGCGCGGGCAGCGGTGGACCGCCCGGAACCCGGCGGTCCGGTGAACAGCCAGGCGTGGGTCATCTTCGACCCCGGCGGCACCTGATCCCCCGCGGAAATGGCGGTGACCAGCGCATCGGCGTCCCGGGCGGCGGCACCGAGCTGCTCCTGCACCCGGTCCTGGCCGACCAGGTCGTCCCATACGGTCATCGGTCACCGCCCTTCCGGTGGTGGTCTACGGCTCCGGCTTCCCATTGTGGGGGAAGGGTCTGACATTCCCGGCGATCCGGTCCGCCCCTCACCCCCAGGGCCACCCGCCGCGGCCGCTCTCAGCGGCGCGGGCGGCGGCCCCGTCCGGAGGTGCCACGGCCCTCGTCGTCCCGGTCGTGGTCGCCGAGCAGCTCGTCGGCCAGGGTCGGCAGATCGTCCAGCGGAGTCTCCTCGGCCCACTCCGGGCGACGGCGGCGGCCCCGGCCCGGACGCCGGTCCTCGGCTGCCTCCGGGGCGGCGTGCGGATCGCTGACCTGCGGCAGCTCCCGGGTGCGCTCGTTCTCGCCCTCCGGTACGGCGTCCGCCGGGCGCTCGTCGCGGAAGATACCCCGCGGAACCCGGTCCACCGGCTGCTCATCACGTACGTCCCGCACCGGCGGGAGTACCGCCGTCTCGTCCGCGGAGCCCGGAGCTTCCCGTACCGCAGGCCGCTCGGACGGATCGGTGATCCTCGGGATCATCGCCGTCTCGGCCTGGTCCGAAGGCGTGTCGACCGGTGACGGCACCGGCTGCGTCACCTCGTTCGGGCTGACGACCGGCGTCGGCACCGTCAGCTCGTTGTCCGGGACGGAAGCGGACGCGGCCGCCTCGGCCTCGGCCTGCCGCCGGGCAGCCTCGGCCCGCAGCAGCGCCTCCTCCGCCTTGCGCTGCTTCTCCAGCCGTCGCGCCTCGGCCTCCTTGCGCAGCCGGGCCTCCTCCTGGGCCTGCCTGCGCAGCCGCTCCTGCTCGGCCTCGCGCGCCTGCTCCTCGGCCTCGCGCCGGACCCGCTCCTCCTCGGCGACCCGACGGGCTTCCTCGGCCTGCCGGCGGGCCTCCTCCGCCTGCCGCTCGGCCTCGCGCTGCCGCGCCTCCTCCAGCTCGCGGCGCTTGCGCTCCTCCTCCTCGGCGCGGAGCTTGGCGAGCTGCTCCTTGCGCTCACGCTCCAGCCGCTCCTCCTCCGCCTTGCGCGCCGCCTCTTCCTCGGCCTTGCGCCTGGCCTCTTCCTCGGCCGCCTTGCGCGCCTCCTCCTGGGCCTTGATCTCGGCCTCGGAGAGCGGCAGGAGCTGGTCGAGCCGGTGGCGTACGACGGTGGTGATCGATTCCGGTTCCTGGCCGGCGTCCACCACCAGGTAGCGGGTCGGGTCTGCGGCAGCCAGCGTGAGGAAGCCGGACCGTACCCGGGCGTGGAACTCGGGCGGCTCGGACTCCAGCCGGTCGGGCGCCTCGGTGAACCGTTCACGCGCGGTCTCCGGGTCGACGTCGAGCAGCACCGTCAGATGCGGTACGAGTCCGCTCGTCGCCCACCGCGAGATCCGGGCGATCTCGGTCGGGGAGAGATCGCGGCCCGCGCCCTGGTAGGCGACGGACGAGTCGATGTAGCGGTCGGAGATGACGACCGCGCCGCGCTCCAGGGCCGGACGGACCACCGAGTCGATGTGCTCGGCGCGGTCGGCGGCGTAGAGCAGTGCCTCGGCCCGGCTCGAGAGCCCGGCCGACGACACGTCGAGCAGGATCGAGCGCAGCCGCTTGCCGACCGGCGTGGCGCCCGGCTCGCGGGTGACGACGACCTCGTGGCCCTTGGCCCGGATCCACTCGGCGAGCGCCTCGACCTGGGTGGACTTGCCGGCCCCGTCGCCGCCCTCCAGCACGAGGAAGAAGCCGGTGGCGGCGGGGGCGACAGCCGGTTCGCCGCCTCGCAGGGCCTCGCGCAGGTCACGGCGGAGCGGCACTCCGGAACGGTCGTCCGTCTTCGCGAGGACGATCGCGGCGACCGGCAGCAGCAGGGCGCCGATGAGCATGAGGGCGAACGCTGCGCCGCCGTGCGCGAAGACGAAGTCGCCGGCCGTCAGCCGGTGGGTCCCGATCGCTGCGGCCAGCAGCGGTCCCGCGACCGCGCCGAGCGCGATCAGGACCCGGACGACTGCCTGGAGGTGCTCGGTCGCCCTGGCCCTGCGGGACTCCTCGGTCTCCTGGTCGACGAGCGTGTGGCCGGTGTTGGCCGCGACACCCGCCGCGTAACCGGCGAGGACCGCGAGGAACACCACGGTCGCCGTGTCCGGCACCAGACCCATCGCGAGGAGCGCGACCCCGGTGACGGCGGTGGCGATGGCGAGCAGCCGGCGCCGCGACAGGGTGTGCAGCACCTTCTCCGCGGTACGGATACCGGCGCCTGTGGCGCCCGTCAGAGCAAGGATCAGCAGGGCGAACGTGGCCGGTCCGCCACCGAGGTCGTAGGCGTGCAGTGCGGCGACGGCGGCTGCGGCGGCGATCGCTCCGGCGACGGCCGCGCACGCGCCGACGATCAGCGGGACTGCGCCGGTGCGGCCCTTGTCCGGGCCGCTGCCGGTGGACGGCCGTCGCAGACCCTCCAGGGGCGAGCGCGGGCGGGGCGTCGGCGAACCGGGGAGTTCGAGGAAGTAGAGGGTCGAGATCGAGGCGGAGAACAGCCCGGCCGCGACGTACGAACCGAGAGCCGCCTGGTGGAAGGAGAACCACTCAAGACCCGAGGACAGCAGATTGCCGATCAGCGTGGCGATCAGCAGAACGGCCGCGGCGGCGGGGACGGCGGCGAAGTCCGTACGGAGGGAGAGCCTGCGCAGGGCGTCGAGGTGGTCGGGCAGCGGGCGTACCGCGGCGCCCTCGGGGGGCGGGGAGGGCAGCAGCGCGGGGGCGGCGCTCTCCTTCGCGACCGTCCACAGCCGTTCGCCGGCGCCGGTGACGAAGACGGTGATGAGGATCATCATGAGCGCCCTGTCGGGCATCCAGTCGATCCACAGCGGCGCGACGACGAGCAGCGCGAGCCGCAGGCCGTCCGCCCCGATCATCAGCCACCGCCGGTCCACCGGTCCACCGGGCGCGGTGAGCGTCGTCAGCGGCCCCAGGAGTACGGCTCCGAAGAGGAGCGTTGCAAGGATTCGGGCACCGAACACGGCGGCGACGGCAAAGGCCGCCCCGCGGTATCCGGATCCGAATGAGCCCTCAAGGACCGCCGCTTGCAGCGACAGCAACACCAGCACGAGAAGGGCGAGTGCATCGCCGATACTGCCGACGAGCTGGGCGCTCCACAACCGCTTCAGCGGGGGGACACGCAACAGGGCTCGTACGGCGCGCTCGCGTGAGTCTGCGGCAAGTGTGTCGGAGGTGGGGCTCACGACCGTTGGCTGCTCGGCTCGCGTCATCCGCCCAGCCTATCCGGAGTGGTGCGGTCGGTGACGGCCCCGTCCGAACATATGGGCGCCCGAGCGGGGTGCGGACGTGCTCCCCCGCACGCCGGAGGGGCTGGAATGTCCAGCCCCTCGGGTGTTCGGGAACGCGCTGACCGCCGGTGCGGTCAGTCCTCCACGGACGACGCGGTCGCCTTCTTCGCCGCCGCGGTCGTCTTCTTCGCGGCGGTCGTCTTCTTGGCCGCCGTCGTCTTCTTGGCCGCCGTCGTCTTCTTGGCCGCCGTCTTCTTGGCCGCCGTCGCCTTCTTCGCGGGCGCCTTCTTCGCCGGGGCCTTCTTCGCCGTCTTCTTCTTGGCGGGTCCCTTGGCGCGCTTCTCCGCGAGGAGTTCGTAGCCGCGCTCCGGCGTGATGTCCTCGACGCTGTCGCCGGTGCGCAGCGTCGCGTTCGTCTCGCCGTCGGTGACATACGCGCCGAAGCGCCCGTCCTTGACGACGACCGGAGCGCCGCTCACCGGGTCCGTGCCCAGTTCCTTCAGCGGCGGCTTGGCGGCGGCGCGCCCGCGCTGCTTGGGCTGGGCGTAGATCGCGAGGGCCTCTTCGAGCGTGATGTCGAAGAGCTGGTCCTCGGACGTCAGCGACCGCGAGTCCGTGCCCTTCTTCAGGTACGGGCCGTAGCGGCCGTTCTGCGCGGTGATCTCGACACCCTCGGCGTCCTCGCCGACGACCCGCGGCAGCGACATCAGTCTGAGCGCGTCCGCCAGCGTCACCGTGTCCAGCGACATCGACTTGAAGAGCGACGCGGTCCGTGGCTTCACCGCGTTCTTGCCGGTCTTCGGCGTGCCCTCGGGCAGCACCTCGGTGACGTACGGACCGTACCGGCCGTCCTTCGCGATGATCTGGTTGCCGGTGACCGGGTCCGCGCCGAGCTCGTAGTCGCCGCTCGGCTTGGCCAGCAGCTCCTCCGCGTACTCGACCGACAGCTCGTCGGGCGCCAGGTCCTCCGGCACGTCCGCGCGCTGGTGGCCCTCGGCCTCCTTCTCCCCGCGCTCGATGTACGGGCCGTACCGCCCGACGCGGAGCTTGATGTCGTTGCCGACAGGGAAGGAGGAGATCTCCCGGGCGTCGATCGCGCCGAGGTCGGTGACGAGCTCCTTGAGACCGCCGAGGTGGTCGCCGTCGCCGTTGCCCGCGGCGGAAGCCGCGCCACTGACGGCGTCGTCGCCCTCGCCGAAGTAGAAACGCCTCAGCCACGGCACGGACTGGGCCTCGCCCCGCGCGATGCGGTCGAGGTCGTCCTCCATCCGCGCGGTGAAGTCGTAGTCGACGAGCCGGCCGAAGTGCTTCTCCAGCAGGTTGACCACAGCGAAGGAGAGGAAGGACGGGACGAGCGCCGTGCCCTTCTTGAAGACGTAGCCGCGGTCGAGGATGGTGCCGATGATCGACGCGTACGTCGACGGGCGGCCGATCTCGCGCTCTTCCAGCTCCTTGACCAGCGAGGCCTCCGTGTAACGGGCCGGCGGCTTGGTCGCGTGGCCGTCGACCGAGATCTCGTCGGCGGACAGCGCGTCGCCCTCGGCGACCTGCGGCAGCCGGCGCTCGCGGTCGTCGAGCTCGGCGTTCGGGTCGTCGGCGCCTTCGACGTACGCCTTCATGAAGCCGTGGAAGGTGATCGTCTTGCCGGACGCGGAGAACTCGGCGTCGCGTCCGTCGCTCGCCCGGCCGCCGATCTTCACGGTGACCGAGTTACCGACCGCGTCCTTCATCTGGGAGGCGACGGTCCGCTTCCAGATCAGCTCGTAGAGCCGGAACTGGTCACCGGTCAGACCGGTCTCGGCGGGTGTGCGGAAGCGGTCGCCGGAGGGGCGGATCGCCTCGTGCGCCTCCTGCGCGTTCTTGACCTTCCCGGCATACGTACGCGGCTTGTCCGGCAGGTAGTCGGCGCCGTACAACTGCGTGACCTGCGCCCTCGCCGCGGAGACCGCGGTGTCGGAGAGCGTCGTGGAGTCGGTACGCATGTAGGTGATGAAGCCGTTCTCGTACAGCTTCTGTGCGACCTGCATGGTGGCCTTCGCCCCGAAGCCCAGCTTCCTGCTCGCCTCCTGCTGGAGGGTCGTCGTACGGAACGGGGCGTACGGGGAACGACGGTACGGCTTCGACTCGACGGACCGAACGGCGAACGCGGAGTCGGCGAGCGCGGCGGCCAGGGCCCGGGCGTTCGTCTCGTCCAGGTGCAGCACCTGGCCGGAGCCGGATTTCAGCTGTCCGTCCGGACCGAAGTCGCGGCCCTGGGCGATCCGGCGGCCGTCGACCGCGCTGAGGCGGGCGGTCAGCGTCGACGGGTCGGAGGCGTCACCGGTACGGCCGGTGGCAAAGGCGCCGGTCAGGTCCCAGTACTCGGCGGAACGGAAGGCGATGCGCTCGCGCTCCCGCTCGACGACGAGTCGGGTGGCGACGGACTGGACCCGGCCTGCCGAGAGCCGCGGCATGACCTTCTTCCACAGGACCGGCGAGACCTCGTAGCCGTAGAGGCGGTCGAGGATACGGCGGGTCTCCTGGGCGTCGACCATGCGCTGGTTCAGCTCGCGCGGGTTGGCGACGGCGGCCTGGATCGCGTCCTTGGTGATCTCGTGGAAGACCATCCGGTGGACCGGGACCTTGGGCTTCAGCACTTCCTGCAGGTGCCACGCGATGGCTTCGCCCTCGCGGTCCTCATCGGTGGCGAGGAAGAGTTCGTCTGACTCGGCCAGCAGCTGCTTGAGCTTCCTGACCTGCGCCTTCTTGTCCGCATTGACGACATAGATGGGCTGGAAGTCATGCTCGACGTCGACGCCGAGCCGACGGACCTCGCCGGTGTACTCGTCGGGGACCTCTGCGGCGCCGTTCGGCAGGTCGCGGATGTGCCCGACGCTCGCCTCGACGACGTATCCGGGGCCGAGGTAGCCCTTGATCGTCTTCGCCTTGGCAGGCGACTCGACGATGACGAGTCGGCGGCCGCCCTGTGCGGTCTCGCTGGTCGGGGACAACTTCGCTCTTCTCTCCGGTCGACACTCAGTGGGCATCCGGGCAGCGCGATGACGCTGCCGACGGTGCTGTCGCTGCGGAGTGTGACGGTACAACCCGCCCCCGTGTCAAACGGCAAAAGCCCGCAACGGCCACTCGAACGGTAACCCGACTTCCGCCATTCCTGCCGCCCGGAGTGCCCGATACGCGGCGCGCGCGGTCGCTGCCTGCGGGTTTCGCGGCGCCGTGGCGGTGCTGCGGCCGCCGGAGGAGAGTGGCGGGACAGCCGGGCGTGTTCACGCCCCGGGCCGGGTGATCACACGGCGGCCACGCGGGTGGCGAGGCGGCAGCCGTGGATCAGATGCGGCTGAAGCACCCCACACCGAGGACGAGGAAAAGTACGCCGAACAGAGTGGCGAGTGTGGCGGAGACAACGGGGCACACCCCGTACGCCACCGGCGCGCGGTGTGCGACGCGCGCCCCCGTCCACACCAGCAGGGCGGTCCCGAACAGCGCGAACGTCGTTCCGGCGAATACCGCAGGTCCGCTCTCCATGCCCGTACGCCTCTCCGTGACCGCCCGGCCCGGGGCCGATGCCCGCGTCGAGTCAGGGGGAGGCTGTCACTCGGGGGCGACACCGGTGCGAACCCCGGGTGAACTCCAGTGCCGCGGTCCACGGGGGCGCGCTCCGCCCGGACCGCCCCTCGTGGGCGGGATCACATCAGGTCGAGGGTCGCGCGACGCCGGCTGCCACGTTCGAACACCGCCAGCAGGACCACGGCGAGCACCGCGTATCCGGCCCCCGTCGCCAGCTCGGCGCCGAGCCGTCCCCGGTCGAGGCCACCACCTGCGGACAACTCCCGGGCGGCCTCGGCGGCATGGGTCAGCGGAAGAACGTCCCCGACGGCCCGCATCCACTCCGGCAGGGTCACGCGCGGCACATTCGCGCCGGCCAGCAACAGGAGTACGGAAGCGGCCACATTGGACACCAGGAACACATCGCGGAAACGCAGTCCCAGCGCCCCGAGGGCGAGGCCGAAGACGGAGCACCCGGCCGAGGCGGCGAGCAGCACTGCGGCAAGACCGGGCAGCGCCCCAACCGGAATCCGCAGACCCAGCAGGAGAGTGGCGGCGGTGAGCGTGAAGACACTGATGAGGAGGCCGTTCAGTACGTACGGCAGGGCGCGCCCGAACCAGAGCGGAACCCGGTGCCGAGGGCTCAGCAGCACCGCGCCGAGCGTGCCGTAGCGACGCTCGTTGGCGACGGCCATGGTGCCGCCGTAGACGCAGGCGGTGGAGGCGGTGGAGGCGGTGGAGGCGGTGGAGGCGGCGACAACGGCGTTGCCCAGCAGGTAGAAGCGGTCGTCGGCGACCCCCAGTTGCCGTCCGAGGAAGACGAAGAACAGCAGTTGCAGCAGCGGGCCGACCAGCAGGGTGCCGATGAACATGGGCGGCGTCGTCCAGTTGAAGAGTGCTCGGTGGGAGATGGCGCCGCCGACCACGACGAGTCGCAGCGTACGGACGATCCTCCGGGTGAGGGCGCGGGAGAGGGTGAGGAAGGACATGCGGGAACTCCAGGGCTTCGGGGCTGTGGGGCCGACCGGCCGTCCGGCCGTCCGGCTTCAGGCGAGGGAGAGCGTCGCCGCGGCCCGTGCCCGGCGTTCGACCCGCCCCAGGACCAGCACGGCGATCAGCGCGTAGAACAGGCCGAGGGCGAGGGCCACGGCCATCGGGGCCAGGACCTCACCGGCGGACGGGCCGCCGGAGGTCGCCGCGTGCACGGCCCGCGAACCCCAGGTGGTGGGCAGCGCCCAGGAGACCGGACGAGTCCAGTCCGGCAGCACGGTGATGGGCACGAGCATCCCGGACAGCAGCCACACGGGCGCGTCCAGCGGGTTGGCGAGGGCGTTGGCGTTGCGCAGCAGCACGAACGTGGCGGCGAGGAGCAGCCCCATCATCCCGAGCGACAGGACGCACACCGGTACGGCCACCAGGAACAGCAAAGGGTGGGCGGAGTCGAGGGGCACATCGAAGAGCACGGCGCCCCAGATCACGGTCGCACCCATGGCGTACGTGCCGATGACGGCCGTCGCGAGCGTGATCGGCAGAAGGACGAGGGGGAGCGGCGTGGGCGAGCTGACCAGCGTCTCCAGGGTGCCGAGCCAGCGCTGGTTCTGTACGGCTCCGCCCGATCCGAAGAGCACCGAGGACCAGATGCCCATCAGCCCCGCTCCGACGGCAGCCGTGAGCAGCCGGTCGGGGTCGTCCGCGGCACGCAAGAGGTAGACGGCAAGGGTCGCGTAGACGAGGGGAACGAGGACGGCGAAGGTGATCTCGAGCGGTGAGCGGCTCATGTACGAGACATGGGTACGTACACCGACGGCGGTCAGGCGCAGAACCCGCGGCACGGTCGTCATCGTGGTCATGCCACGACCTCCTCGGACCGGTCGGCCGCCGCGGCCCCGGACGCACGGTCCGCACCGCTCTCCGCCTCCTCGACGATCGCGATGTACGCGTCCTCCAGGGTGGGTTCACGGGTGACGACGCGTCCGATCCGGATCCCGTCGAGCGCGGCCAGGACCCGTGAGTGCAGCCCGGCACCCCGCTCCGTCTGCACCATGACGGCCTGCCGGCTGCCGCGCTCCTCAGCAGCCACTCCGCGCACCCCGGGCAGTTCCCGGATGCGGTCGAGGTGCTCGTCGGCCGCTCCGTATGCCTCGATCTCCAGGATGTCGCGCTCCTGGACCCGGGACTTGAGCCGGTCCGGGGTGCCGAGCGCCTGGATCGTGCCACCCGCGATCACCGCGATCCGGTCGCACAACTCATCGGCCTCGGCCATGTAATGGGTGGTGAGCAGGACGGTGGTGCCACCGGTCCGCAGATCGGCGACGGTACGGCGCAGACGCGCGCCGCCACCGGGTCGACGCCGATGGACGGCTCGTCGAGGAAGAGGACATCGGGCTTGTGCAGCAGGCCACGGGCGATGTGCAGGCGTTGCCGCATCCCACGCGAGTAGCCCTCGACGCGTTCCTTCTCCCGGCCGGCCAGACCGACCAGATCGAGGAGTTCGGCGATCCGGCGCCTCTGGTCGCGCGGTTCGACCCCGTACAGCTCGGCGAAGTAGCGCAGGTTGTCGAGGGCGGGGAGCCGGTCGTACAGGCCTCGGTCGCCGCCGAAGACGTAACCGATCCTGCGGCGTACGGCGACGGGGTCGGACGCCACGTCGTGGCCGAGGACCCGGGCCGTGCCGGAGGTGGGCAGCAGCAGGGTGTTGAGCATCTTGATGGTGGTGGTCTTGCCCGCTCCGCTGGGGCCGAGCAGCCCGAACAGCTCGCCGCGCGCCACCTCGAAGCTGACGCCGCGCACGGCTTCGGTCACAATACGGCGGGGGCGCAGAAAGCCGGTGCGGCTGGTGTAGGTGCGGCGGAGATTCTTCGCCTCGATCGCAAGCATGGCGGAGACGCTAGGCCTGCCCGTACCGCACCGGCCATCAATTCGGGGGCGGCCGAATCGTCGCTCACGCCCCGGTCCGGTCAGGACACGGCGCGCAGCACGTCCTCGCCCGAGAGCAGCGCGAGCAGCGCCCGGCCGGTTTCCGTGAGCTGGTAGTAGACGCTGCGCCCGACCCGGTGGCGGGTGACGACGTCCGCGTCGGCGAGGACGGACAGATGCTCCGAGACCGTACTCGGGGCGAGCCCGAGCCGGTCGGCTATCCCGGCCGTGGTGAGCGGCCCGCCGAGCTGGCGCAGCACCGACGCCCGGCCCCGTCCGAGCAGCACACCGAGCCGGTCGGTGGCCTCCGGTCCCACCCCGGCGGGCTCGCGGAGCGCGCCCGCGCCCCGGGCCTGGAAGGAGACGGCGAGGACTTCGGGATCGTCGGTGGAGTAGAGCCGGCAGCCCTCGGCGAAGACCAGCGGTACCAGCAGGAGCCGCCGCTCGCCCGCCCGGTACTCGGCGTCGATGTGCTTGGTCAGCTCAAGGACGGGCGGCGTCCACCTGGCCCGCGCCTCCAGTCCGGTGAAGAGCGCGTCGATGCCTTCGGTGGCGAACGTCCGGGCGCGGATGAGGACTTCGTCCTCGACGAGGCGCCGAACGGTCGGCCAGTGCGGCTCCATCGCCCCTTCCCAGTACGCGGCGTAGGAATCCGCCGGCCCGGCGCAGGCCGCCTCCGGATCCTCCAGATAGGGCCGGATGCGCGGATGGTCCCCGAGTCCCGGAAAGTGCTCCTCGAACCCGGCCCGTACGACCTCGGGCGGCGTGGCCCTGATGATGTCCAGCTCCATCTCGACGGACGAGGCGCCGACCGGCCGGGGCAGCAGGAAGTCCGGGAAGCCCAGCGGGCCGTCGATTCCGTCGATCAGCAGCCGCAGCGCCGCGGTCCGGTCGTCCTCGCGCAGCACTTCACGGGCCCGCCCGACCCACTTCTCGTACGGCCAGGAGGGCGTACGGTGCGGCCTGGCCAGATGCAGGCTGCAGAAAGCGTCCTACAGCGGGCTGATGGCGATCCGGGTCGCGCCGAGCGCCGCCTCGTCCAGCTCGATCCGGATCACCCGGCGGTCACCGTCCGCTCCGCGCTCATCAGGCCGCCCCCACCGGCTCCAGGAACCCTTCCTCCACCAGCAGCCGGATCGCCTGCGGGGTACGGTCGCGCAGCAGTACCGGGTCCTCGTTCATCAACTGGGCGATCGCGTCCAGGATCCGGCCCGCGGGCAGCGTCCCGTCGCAGACGCCCGCGAAACCGGCGCCGACCGCGTCGACCTTCGTCGCGCGCCGCATGCCGTGGTTCTGACGCAGCACCACATGCTCGGGGTCCTCCGCGCCCGGCATTCCGACCTGCTCCTGCATCACTTCCGGGGCCAGCGTGAAGTGGTCGGCGAGCAGCGCCGCGTCATCGTGCGTCCGCAGATAGTCCTGGCGCGCGAAGTGGGCCTCCACGGCCGCGCCGAGCGGCTGTTCCACCGGATGCGGCCACTCCTCGATCACGACCGACGGATTCCCGTCGGCCGCGGCCACGGACTTCCGGAGCGTGATCCAGCCGAAGCCGACGCCCTTCGTCTTGCGGGCCTCGAACTCGTCCAGCCAGGCGTCGTACCGTGCCGCGTACTCCGCAGGGTCCGTACGGTGGTCGCCGCTGTCGCGCAGCCACAGCTCCGCGTACTGCGTGATGTCCTGCACTTCGCGCTGGACGACCCAGGCATCGCAGTCGCGCGGCACCCAGGAGCGCAGCCGGTCCTGCCACTCCTCGCCCTCGACGTGCTGCCAGTTGGCGAGGAAGTGCGCGTATCCCCCCTCGTTCAGCCGGTCGCCGGCCTGCTGCACCAGCGTCCGGCACAGGTCGTCGCCGCCCATGCCGCCGTCGCGGTACGTGAGACGGGCGCCCGGCGAGATGACGAACGGCGGATTCGACACGATGAGGTCGTACGTCTCGGTGCCGACCGGCTCGAAGAGCGAACCCTCGCGCAGATCGGCCGGGGCGGCACCGGACAGGGCGAGGGTCAGCCGGGTGAAGGCGAGGGCGCGGGGGTTGAGGTCCGTGGCCGTGACCCGGATGGCGTGCTGCGCGGCGTGCAGCGCCTGGATGCCGGATCCCGTACCGAGATCGAGCGCGGAGGCGACCGGCGTCCGGACGGTGATCCCGGCGAGTGTGGACGACGCCCCACCGACGCCGAGGACCACCCCCTCCTCGTGCGAACCGATGCCGGCCGCGCCGCCGACCGCGCAGCCCAGGTCGGAGACGATGAACCAGTCCTGCCCCTCGGGCCCGCTGTACGGCCGCACATCGACGGCGGCCCACACCTCGTCGCCCGCGCGGATCACCCAGCCGTCCTCGACGCACTCGTCCAGCGGGAGCGCGGCGCGGGCCCGCTCGTACGGGACGGGGCACTGAAGCAGGAAGAGCCGCACCAGCGTGTCGAGCGGGGAGTCGCCACGGGTGGCCCGCAGCGCCGGAACCGTCTCGCTGCGGGCGAGCGCGGCATAGGCGGGCGCGCCGAGCAGGTCGAGGAGACCGTCGGCGGTGAAGGCGGCGGCAAGCAGGGCTTCGCGGAGCCGGGGCGAACGGTCGGGCGCGGGGAGACTGGTCGTACTCACCCGCCCATTGTGGCCGCTCCCACCGACAACGGCAGCGGCCCGGCAGCATCGGAGCTGCCGGGCCGGTCGTACCGCCGTTGTCAGGGCTTCTTGCTGGGCGACGCGGAAGCCGACTTCTCGGGGGTCTTCGACGGCGTGGCGGCCGGCGGGACCGAAGCCGTCGGCTTCTGGCAGCCCGGCTGCTTGGCCATCGCGATGCCGACCTTGCCGGACTGGAGCTGCTTCAGCGCCTGGTCACCGTTGGTGCTGATCTTGTTCAGCTCGTCGGCGATGCCCTTCAGACCGTCGGCGAACTTCGCCTGGTCCTTGATGTCGAGCGCGTCGACCTTCTTCTGCAGCTCCGCGTAAGCGGCCGAGGAGGCGTTGAGCTCCTTCACGGCCTCCTTGTGCGTGGTCGCGCCGTCGTCGACCGGCGGTGCGCCCGCCGAGTCCACAGCTGTGCCCAGCGCCTTGTACGCCTGCGAGATCTGCTGGAAGGCGGCCGAGTCGGTCTTCTGGACATCGGCGGGCTTGCTGTTGTCGGCGGTCTGCTGCTGGATGGCCGCGTTGGCGTTCGCGATCTTCTGCAGCTGGGGCTTGACCTGGTCACAAACCTTCTTGGCCCAGTCGTTGACCTTGTTGTCGCTGCCGCTGTTGTCGCTGCAGCCCGACAGCGTAAGTACCAGTACCGCACCGCCGGACAGTGCGGCTGCAAGCTTCTTGTTCACCGGATCGGTCCCTTCCAAGGCTCTCGGCCCCGGAACTTACACGCCAAATGACCTCCATCCGGGTGCCGGGTGTCCGATGGGTGGCCTTTTGTAGCCATTTGCACCAAGGGAAATGAGGGAGATACAACTCACGCACGAACGGGTGAACGCGCGCGGCGGACGAACGGCAAACGGGTGGGCAGCGCATCGGAATGCGCCGCCCACCCGTTCTTTGACCAGGTCATGCCCTTGCTTGATCAGGCGCTGCCCCGGGTTGACCGGGTCCCCGCGAGCTGTCGCTCTCTTCCCTGTACCCGCCTCATGAAACGGCAGCCGGATCGGTCGACTTGGCAGTCGCGCCGCCGTCGTCATCGGAGTCGTCCTCGTCGCCCACGGCGATCCCGCGACGCTTGGAGACATAGACCGCGCCGACGATGACGGCGAGGGCGAGCACCGCCACCAGCGCCCGCACGCCCGCGCTCGCGTTCGCCCCGTAGCTGAACTGCACCACCGCCGGCGCGATGAGCAGCGCCACCAGGTTCATCACCTTGAGCAGCGGGTTGATCGCCGGTCCCGCCGTGTCCTTGAACGGATCGCCGACCGTGTCGCCGATCACGGTCGCGGCGTGGGCCTCGCTGCCCTTGCCGCCGTAATGACCGTCCTCGACGAGCTTCTTGGCGTTGTCCCACGCGCCTCCGGAGTTGGCGAGGAAGACCGCCATCAGCGTCCCGGTGCCGATCGCGCCCGCGAGGTACGAACCGAGCGCCCCGACACCGAGGGTGAAGCCCACCGCGATCGGCGCCAGCACCGCGAGCAGCCCCGGCGTGGCGAGCTCACGCAGCGCGTCCTTGGTGCAGATGTCGACGACGCGCCCGTACTCCGGCTTCTCGGTGTAGTCCATGATCCCGGGGTGCTCGCGGAACTGCCGCCGCACCTCGTAGACCACGGACCCGGCGGACCGGGACACCGCGTTGATGGCCAGACCGGAGAAGAGGAAGACGACCGCGGCGCCGAGGATCAGCCCCACCAGGTTGTTGGGCTGCGAGATGTCGAGGCTGAGGGTCATTTCCCCGGCCTTGGCACCCACGTCGTCGACCGCCGTGGCGATCGCGTCGCGGTACGAGCCGAAGAGCGCCGACGCCGCCAGCACGGCGGTGGCGATGGCGATGCCCTTGGTGATGGCCTTGGTGGTGTTGCCGACGGCGTCCAGGTCGGTGAGGACCTGGGCACCGGCGCCGGTGACGTCGCCGGACATCTCGGCGATGCCCTGCGCGTTGTCGGAGACCGGTCCGAAGGTGTCCATGGCGACGATGACCCCGACGGTGGTGAGCAGCCCGGTTCCGGCGAGGGCCACCGCGAAGAGCGCCAGCATGATCGACGTACCACCGAGCAGAAACGCCCCGTAGACGCCCAGGCCAATCAGCAGCGCGGTGTAGACGGCGGACTCCAGACCGATGGAGATCCCGGCGAGTACGACAGTGGCCGGGCCCGTCAGGGAGGACTTGCCGATGTCCTGGACGGGGCGCCGGCCGGTCTCGGTGAAGTAGCCGGTGAGCTGCTGGATCAGCGCGGCCAGCACGATGCCGATGGCGACGGCGACCAGGGCGAAGACCCTAGGGTCACCGCTGTGCGCGGTGATCGCGCTGTCGGTGACGCCGTCCAGGTCGGCGTACGAGGACGGGAGGTAGACGAAGACGGCCACCCCCACCAGGACGAGCGAGATCACCGCGGAGATGAAGAAGCCGCGGTTGATGGCGGTCATCCCGCTGCGGTCGGCGCGCCGCGGGGCGACCGCGAAGATGCCGATCATCGCGGTGACCACGCCGATCGCCGGCACGATCAGGGGAAAGGCCAGTCCGGCGTCGCCGAAAGCGGCCTTGCCGAGGATGAGCGCGGCGACGAGCGTCACGGCGTACGACTCGAACAGGTCGGCCGCCATGCCCGCGCAGTCACCGACGTTGTCGCCCACGTTGTCGGCAATGGTGGCGGCGTTGCGCGGGTCGTCCTCCGGAATGCCCTGCTCGACCTTGCCCACGAGGTCGGCGCCCACATCGGCGGCCTTGGTGAAGATACCGCCACCGACCCTCATGAACATGGCGATGAGCGCGGCACCGAGCCCGAAGCCCTCGAGCACCTTGGGCGCGTCGGCGGCGTAGACGAGAACCACGCACGAGGCGCCGAGCAGCCCGAGCCCCACCGTGATCATGCCGACTACTCCGCCCGTGCGGAAAGCAATCTTCATCGCCCGGTGCGATACGTCGGTGAGATCTTTTTCCGGTTCGCCTTCCGCCGGAGTCGCCTCACGCGCGGCGGCGGCCACCCGCACATTGCTGCGGACGGCCAGACGCATGCCGATGTATCCGGTGGTCGCCGAGAAAAGCGCACCCACCAGGAAGAACAGCGACCGGCCGGCGCGCTGCGACCACGTGTCGGCCGGAAGCAGCAGAAGCAGGAAGAAGACCACGACGGCAAAGATGCCGACGGTGCGCAGCTGCCGGGCCAGATAGGCGTTCGCGCCTTCCTGGACGGCTGCCGCGATCTCCTTCATGCGGTCGGTGCCCTCGCCGGCCGCCAGCACCTGGCGGACCAGCAGCCGGGCGACGATCAGTGCGGCGACGGCGACGATCGCGATGACGATCACGATGACGCGGTTGTCATCGGTGAGTACCGCGGCCGCGAGAGAGGTGGGTCGGTC
The DNA here is from genome assembly GCF_045207415.1 of Streptomyces sp. NBC_00873. NCBI lineage: Bacteria > Bacillati > Actinomycetota > Actinomycetes > Kitasatosporales > Streptomycetaceae > Streptomyces > Streptomyces sp. NBC_00873. Next base: position 5,035,165 of record NZ_CP108803.1, on the reverse strand, counting down.
GGAAAGTGCGGAAACTTCGGGCAGTTCTGCCAGTGGTGTGTTGATGAAGCCCGCCATACGTCCTCCTTGACGCTCAGCGCTCAAGACGTGGACGGATTGTAGGGAGCAGAACCTGATCAAAACAGTCCGCGGTAAATGTAAATCGACTTTACCCGCCGATCGATAAATGATCGCGCCCTCGGATTGATCCGAATGCAGTAACGGGGCAGAAGCATTGTCCGTAGATCGCTGATCAAGCAGAAATGAAAAAAGGCCCTGCTCGGCAGGGCCCCGGAGAGTGGATCAGGAGTTACGGATCGAGGCGGCGCCGCGACTGGCCGGCCCGCTGTGACGCCTCCGGCGCCTCAGGGATGCGCCGATGCGGGCGTCTTGGGCCAGCTCATGCGGATCACTTCGCCGTCGGCCCCCGATCTGACTTCCACGTCGTCGACGAGGCCGCTGATGACCGCGAGACCCATCTCGTCCTCGCTGTCGGCATCGGCCTCGGCATCCGGTTGGCCGGGTCCCGCTCCGGGCGTGGCGCCGGGCGCCTCGGCGGTTCCGGTCTCCTCACCGCCAGGCACCTCGTCGCCGACCTCGACGGAGAAGGACTTCTCCTCCTCGGTCAGGACGACCTTGACCGGAGCGGTGATGCCGTGGTTGCGGTGCAGCCCTACGGCGCGGCTGCAGGCCTCACCGACGGCGAGCCGGACCTCGTCGAGCACTGCCTCGTCGACCCCGGCGCGGCGCGCCACGGCGGCCGCCACGAGGCGGGCCGTCCTGACGTGTTCGGGCTGGGCGCTGAAGCGGAGTTCAACAGTGGCCATGCGATCCCCCTCAGACGTACGGGCGTGCATCTCAGGGGCCCGGGCGCACTGCCCGGTACCCCCGCTCTCTCTTCCTCCGGAAGTCGGCAGAGCCACCGGCCCCCGACAGCCGACGTGCGACCGTCGGCGGCCGGCCCACCGATCTGCCGACGGGTTATCCCGTCGACGCCCGGAAGCCGTCCGTACCGATGACCGGCAGCCCGCTGCCGGGCGTGTCACAGCCGACGGCCCGGCCCGGCTGCCGGAATGCCGATGACCCGGCACCACGACTTCCAGCGAACCAGCCGCCCGCCGAACGGGCCGCGGTCCGACCCGGCTGTGCACCGGACCGACCGACTGCCGGACCGACCAGCTGACTGCCGGACCGACCGACTGGCTTCCGGACCGGCCTCCGGCCGATCCCGAAGCAGGCGGTCAGCCGTCAGTCGGTGGCCGCGACAGCCTCGTCGACCGTGGTGTGGATCGGGAACACCTTGGTCAGACCAGTAATCCGGAAGATCTTGAGAATGCGCTCCTGGTTGCAGACCAGGCGCAGTGAGCCCTCATGGGCCCGGACACGCTTCAGGCCGCCCACGAGCACGCCGAGGCCGGTGGAGTCGAGGAAGTCGACACCTTCCATGTCGACAACCAGGTGGTAGCTGCCGTCATTCACCAACTCGACCAACTGCTCGCGCAGCTTGGGCGCGGTATACACATCAATCTCGCCACCGACCTCGACGACCGTACGGTCGCCACCAGGGCCGGACACATTGCGAGTCGACAAGGACAGGTCCACGGATCCTCCAGCACCTTGCTATCGAGCGGTCGCCCCTCGGTCTCCCCGACGGAGCCAGGGGACGGATCGCCAGCCGCGATGGCATTCAATCACTTACCAGCAGCCATGCACGACGCCTTGGGACCATTGTCCGTCACAGCGGTGACACACTCGGTGCCGATGGCCAAGAATCACCGCCCCAGTCGACCACCCGAGAGCAGGGACTCCCGCCCCTCTCCCGCCATGGTCCTCGACCGGCTCGCCGCAGCGGCGGGCCGGTCCGCGCGCATCACTCATACGGAGCACTTGCCCCCGCGAACGGGTACCCATGCCATCTGGCCCGATCGCATCCGGCCGGAAGTGATCGCCGCTGTCCAGAAGGCCGGTATCGACCACCCGTGGGCACACCAGGCGGCCGCCGCGGAGCACGCCCTGGACGGCGAATCCGTCGTGATCGCCACCGGAACCGCCTCCGGCAAGTCGCTCGCCTATCTGGCCCCGGTCCTCAGCGCCCTGCTCGACGGCTCGGAGGCCCCCAACGGCCGTGGCGCGACCGCCCTGTACCTGGCCCCCACCAAGGCGCTCGCCGCCGATCAGCGGCGTTCGGTCAAGGACCTCGCGGCGCCGCTCGGCAACGCGGTCAGGCCCGCGGTCTACGACGGCGACACTCCGGTCGAGGAACGCGAATGGGTACGTCAGTACGCCAACTACGTCCTGACCAACCCCGACATGCTGCACCGCGGGATCCTGCCGTCCCATCCGCGCTGGTCCTCCTTCCTGCGCGCCCTGCGCTATGTCGTCATCGACGAGTGCCACACCTATCGCGGCGTCTTCGGCTCCCATGTCGCCCAGGTGGTGCGCCGGCTCCGCCGCCTGTGCGCCCGATACGGAGCCGATCCGGTCTTCCTGCTCGCCTCGGCGACCGCCGCGCAGCCCTCGGTCGCCGCGGGCCGCCTCACCGGCCTCCCGGTCATGGAGGTCGCCGACGACGCCTCGCCCCGCGGCGAGATGGTCTTCGCCCTGTGGGAGCCACCGTTGACCAAGCTGCACGGCGAGAAGGGCGCCCCCGTACGCCGTACGGCCACCGCCGAAACCGCCGACCTCCTCGCCGACCTGACCGTCCAGGGCGTCCGCTCGGTCGCCTTCGTGCGCTCCCGGCGCGGCGCCGAGCTCATCTCCGTCATCGCCAAGGAACGCCTCGCCGAGGTGGACCGCTCGCTGCCCGCCCGGGTCGCCGCCTACCGCGGGGGCTACCTCCCCGAGGAACGCCGCGCCCTCGAGCGCGCCCTGCACTCCGGCCGGCTGCTCGGTCTTGCCGCCACCACCGCCCTCGAACTCGGTATCGATGTCTCGGGCCTGGATGCCGTCGTCATCGCCGGCTACCCCGGCACCAGGGCGTCGCTGTGGCAGCAGGCGGGCCGCGCCGGGCGCTCCGGCCAGGGCGCCCTGGCCATCCTGGTGGCCCGCGACGACCCGCTGGACACCTTCCTCGTCCACCACCCCGAGGCTCTGTTCCAGCAGCCCGTGGAGTCGACCGTTCTGGACCCGGACAACCCGTACGTCCTCGCCCCCCATCTGTGCGCGGCCGCCGCGGAGCTTCCGCTCACCGGGAGCGACCTGAAGCTGTTCGGGCCGACCGTGGCCGAGCTGCTGCCGCAGCTGGAGGCCGCGAAGCTGCTGCGCAAGCGGGCGACGGGCTGGCACTGGACGCGGCGCGAGCGGGCCGCCGATCTCACCGACATCCGTGGCGAGGGCGGCCGCCCGGTCCAGATTGTCGAGGAGGGCACCGGCCGGCTGCTGGGCACCGTCGACGAGTCGGCCGCGCACACTGCCGTCCACGAAGGGGCCGTCCACCTCCACCAGGGCCTCACCTATCTGGTCCGGAAACTGGATCTGGAGGACTCGGTGGCGCTGGTCGAGGAGGCCAGTCCGCCGTACTCGACGACCGCCCGCGACACCACCTCCATCACCGTCCTGGAGACCGACACAGAGATCCCCTGGGGTGACGGAAGGCTCTGCTACGGCTCCGTGGAGGTCACCAACCAGGTCGTCTCCTTCCTGCGTCGCAAACTGATCACCGGCGAGGTCCTCGGCGAGACCAAGCTCGATCTGCCGCCCCGCACGCTGCGCACGCGCGCGGTGTGGTGGACGGTCACCCAGGACCAGCTGGACGCCGCCCGCATCAACCCGGAGATCCTCGGTGGCGCCCTGCATGCCGCCGAACACGCGTCGATCGGGATGCTGCCCCTCTTCGCCACCTGCGACCGCTGGGACATCGGCGGCGTCTCCGTACCCCTCCATCCGGACACCCTGCTGCCGACGGTCTTCGTGTACGACGGTCATCCGGGCGGCGCCGGATTCGCCGAGCGGGCCTTCCACGCTGCTCGCAGCTGGCTCGCCGCCACCCGCCAGGCCATCGCGTCCTGCGAGTGCGAAGCGGGCTGCCCGTCGTGCATCCAGTCCCCCAAGTGCGGCAACGGAAACGACCCGCTGCACAAGCGGGGGGCCCTACGCCTCCTCACCGAACTTCTCCGGTCCGCCCCGGCGGACCCGGAGCAGGCGGGGGAGCCGCCGAGCGCGGAATCGGACCGGGACCGCCCGTCGGAGGGCCCGCCCGAGACCTGACCTCGGGTGCGTACGGCCCGAACCGCACTCGGGCCGTCACATCGGCGATCTCCCCCTGCAGGGCGCACCGGACCACCGCCGCACCCTGCGCCTCGGCCACCTCCGCGGCCGCCCTGCACGCCGCCTCGGCCCCGCGAAGGGCCCGGTCTGCCGCTGCCAGGGCAGCCAGGTCCGCCGCCCCGCCGGCCCGGTGCCGAGCGACCACCACCTGGCCGAGCGCAAGCACGGCCGCGAACACCGCACACAACGCTGCCGTGGTCACCGCCACCCACACTGTCGCCACCCCCCGATCACGCCCCTCCCCACACCTACGCGAACCCACCACCCGCAACGCCCGTCGAACCCGCCACACCCACCGCATCCGTCGCACTCGTCGCTTCTGTCGCAGGGGCACCGCCCCGATCGCCCCCGTCACGGCTCCGCCCCCAGCGTGTCCTCGGCCATCGCCACCGCGTCCGCTCTCAGCGTCAGGGCCAGCGCACCCGGTCCGGGCGTCGGCGCGGCCACCCGTACCCGCCACAGCTCCCCGGCCCGTTCCACCTCCACACGCGCCCGGTCGGGTGCCACCGAACGGGTGACAGCCAGCACCTGCGCCTCGGGTTCGGACCGGGCCGCCGCCCTCGCACCGGCCCTTGCCGCATCCACACACCGGATCTGCGCGGCGGCGGCCACCAGCGCCCAGAGAAGAGCCAGAGCGAACAACACGAGCACCGGGATCACCATGGCCGCCTCCGCCGTCACCGCACCCCGGTCGCCTCCTCCCCCTTCGCGGTCCCCGAATCCGCTCCCCGAACGCCTCTCAGACCTTGGCATCGAGGGCGTCCGTGAGAATCGACTGCAGTGCCGCCATGACCGGCGGACTCGTGACCACCTTGTAGAGCACCGCCGCCAGCGCACAGGCGGCGATCGTCCCCACCGCGTACTCGGACGTCGTCATCCCGCGGTCCGTCCGGACTCGGCGCGCCACACCCCGTGCCCAGCCCCTGATGCGCTTGATTTGCCATGCCATGTCAACCCCCAGAAGTTTTCTTTTGTGCAGATTGGTCACTCATTCGATGCTTTTATTCATCGGGCTTGCAGGAGCCCGTTCGCCAGGCCGATGACCACCGGCGCCACACCGACCGCCAGAAAGGCGGGCAGAAAGCAGAGCCCCACCGGAGCTGTGATCAGCACGCCGGCCCGCTGGGCGCGCGCCACGGCCTCGCTCGACCGTTCCGCCCGCATCGCCTCGGCCAGCCGGGCGACCGGTTCCGCCGCCGGAGCCCCGGTCGAACCCGCCCGGTCCAGACAGCGGGCCAGCGCGCCTGCGCCCTTTATCTCGCCGAACCTCCCCCAGGACACGGCAGGTTCGCCGCCCAGCCGGATCTCCGCCGCTGTCCGTGCCAGCCGTTCGCCGACCGGACCGCCCAGCGACTCCCCGACCGCCTCGGCCGCTTCCCTCGGGCCGGCTCCGGCGGAGATGCACGCCGCCAACAGGTCGGCCGCCAACGGGAGCCGGCGTTCGGTCTCCGCAGCTTCCGCAGCGGACGCGGCGGGTCTGCGCCGATGCCGCGTCCGCTGCCATCGCCACGTGCCGTACGCCGCCACCAGTCCGACCGCGCACCCCCACGAACCGCCGACGAGGAACCAGCCCGTCACCACGGCGCCCAGCAGCGCGGCCCAGTTCTTCAACCGGGCCCCGCACACCGACCGCTTGCGCCGCCGCCTCCCGGCGTCGACCGCCAGCAGCACCGCGCCCCGGCGGCGCACCACCCGATGCCGCCTCCGCCCGGCCAGGCAGACAGCCAGGTATCCGACCGCGCCCAGGGCGACCGCCACCGGAACCGGCCCGCGGACGATGTGCGCCACCACGCCGGCCCCTTCGCTCATGGCCGCTCCCCCGCCCGTACGATCCGGCCGGCCCAACAGAGACCGGCCGTCTCCAGCAGCCCGCCCGCCAACAGGCAGACCAGCCCAGCCGGACTGTGCAGGAGCACCCCCAACGGGTCGGCCCCCAACGCCGCCCCCAGCCCCAGACCGAGCACCGGCAGCAGCGCCAGCACGGCCACCGTCGACCAGGCCCCCGCCAGCTGGGCCCGCAACTCCTCCCGCTGACGCCGCTCGGCCCGCAACGCGCCCTCCAGGCGGTCCAGACCGGCTGCCAGCCCCGCCCCGCCGTCGACCGCCACCCGCCAGCAGGCCGCCACCCCGGCGAGCCCCTCCAGCCCGGGTTCGCGCGCCGCCTGCCCGAGGGCCCCCGGCACATCGCCACCGAACCGCGCCGCGGCCGACACCGCGGCCTCCGCCGCACCCATCGCCCCCGTGCCACGCACCGCCACCAGCAGTGCCTGCCCCGGCTCGTGCCCGGCCCGCAGCTCGCCCACCACCGCACCGCACAGTGCCACCACGGCATCCGCTCTGCGCTCCCGCTCGTACCGCCCGGCCCGCTTACGAAGCCATCGCCGCACCAGTGGTACCGCCAGCGCCCCCGCGACCAGCGGCAGCACGGACTCGCCCAGCACAGCGAGAAGCAACGCCACCGGAAGACACAGCCACTCCCGCCGCTCCCGGAACATCCCCACGCACCACAGCCGGACCCGGTCCCGGCCGATCCGCGGCTCCGGCTCCAGCGCCGACCCGACGAACAACACCCGCGCCCGCCGCGTTCCTTGGCCCCGCCCCACCACCAGCCACGCCGCGGCCCCCGCACACACGGCCGACGCATATGTCGCGTACTCCGGCGCCCCCACCGCCGCGCCACCGGTCACAGCGCACCCCCGATCAGCGACCGCAGCCGCTCCCGGCCCCGCTCGTGGACGAAGCCGTCGGCGCCCCACCGCAGCGCCGGGACGGTCACCACCAGCCCGGCCGCATCCCTCTCCAGCACATGCACCTCGGCGATCCGGCGCACCCCGGCCCGGTCCCGTACGAGATGGACCACCACCGACAGCGCCGCCGCCAGCTGACTGTGCAGCGCCACCCGGTCAAGACCGGCTGCCGTCCCCAACGCCTCCAGCCGCGCCGGGACATGCTCGGCAGCGTTGGCGTGAACCGTCCCGCAGCCACCCTCATGGCCGGTGTTCAGCGCAGCGAGCAGTTCGGTGACCTCGGCGCCCCGCACCTCCCCGACCACCAGGCGGTCGGGCCGCATCCGAAGCGCCTGCCGCACCAGGTCCCGCAGAGTCACCCGTCCGGCACCCTCCTGGTTGGCAGGGCGTGACTCCAGCCGCACCACATGCGGATGGTCCGGCCGCAGTTCCGCCGAGTCCTCGGCGAGCACGATCCGCTCCCGCTCCCCGACGGCACCCAGCAAACTCGACAGCAACGTGGTCTTCCCCGCCCCCGTCCCGCCACTGATCAGGTACGAGACCCGGGCCTCGACCAGCGCCCGCAGCACCCGGTCACCACCCGGCGGTACGGTGCCCGCCGCGACCAACTCCGCCAGCGAGAAGGCCCGGGGGCGCACCACCCGCAGCGACAGACAGGTGGAACCCACGGCTACCGGCGGCAGGACCGCATGCATCCGGGTCCCGTCCGGAAGCCGCGCGTCCACCCAGGGCCGGGCATCGTCCAGCCGCCGTCCTGCCACTGCCGCGAGCCGCTGTGCCAGCCTGCGCACCGCCGGAGCATCACGGAAGGTCACCCCGGTGAGTTCGAGCCCACTGCCCCGGTCCACCCACACCCGGTCCGGTGCGGAGACCAGCACATCCGTCACCGCCGGATCGGCGAGCAGCGGTTCCAGCACTCCCGTACCGACCAGTTCGCCGCGCAACTCCTCTGCCGCGCCGAGCACTTCGGCATCGCCGAGAAGCCTTCCCTGGGCGCGCAGCGCGGCTGCCACCCCGGCCGGGGTCGGTGCGGCGCCGCTCTGCGCAAGCCGCTGCCGCACGGCGTCGAGGAGCCCGTCGGTCATGACGCACCTTCCCCACCGGGGCCCGTGGCGAGGCCCCCGCCGGCTCCACCGGCAAGCGCCCGCTCCCAGAACGCCGTACAGAATCTGGCGAGCGGTCCGCGGGCACTGGAGCCGGGCGGCGCTCCGTCGTCCTGAGCCGCCAGCAAACCTGATTCCAGCGGGAGTTCACCGGCGAGCGGCAAGTCGAGCGCCTGCGCCACCCAGCGCTCGTCCAGCCCCGCCGCGTAGGGGCCGCGTGCCACCACCCGCAGGTCGCCCAGGACCATCCCGGCCGTCGACGCCACGCGTTTTGCCGCCGCGACCGCCCGCAGTTCACCGGGGACCACGAGCAGCCCGAGGTCCAGCTGCGCAAGCGCCTTCGCCACCGACTCGTCGACCCGGCGCGGCAGATCGACGACGACCACGCCGCCGAGCCTGCGGGCGGCCGCCAGCACCGCCTCCATGGCCTGCGGCGGGATGACCACCCAGTCGTCACGCCCCCAGCTGAGCACCCGCAGCCCGTGCAGTGCGGGCAGCGACTCCTCCAAGGCGCCACCGCCCACCCGCCCTTTGGAATGGGCGAAATCCGGCCACCTCATTCCCTCGGCCCGCTCGCCGCCGAGCAGCACATCGATGCCACCGCCCAGCGGATCGCCGTCGATCAGCATCGTCCGCCGCCCGGCCCTGGCAGCGGTCACAGCGAGAGCACAAGCCAGCGTGGACGCACCGGCGCCGCCCCGCCCGCCGATCACCCCGACGGTGAGAGCGGGCCGCCCCACGCCCTCTGCCGCATTGGCGATCTGATCGACGAGCCAGCTCTCCGCATCGGGCAGCCGCAGCACATATTCGGCCCCGATCTCGACGGCCTGCCGCCAGACATCCGGTGCGTCCTGGTCGTGCCCGACAAGCATCACGCCCTGTCTGCGCAGCGCTCCGCGGCACCGCGAAGCCGCGTCGTCGCCCACCAGGACCATCGGAGCCTGCTCCCAGCCGCCCCTGCCCTCGGGCAGCGTGTGGTACACCTCAGGCTCCGCGCCGGCGGCCGCGCACAGCCGCAGCAGATCGTCGAGCAGTTCCACATCCTCGGTCACGATCAACGGTCCGCCCCGGCGTTCTCCGACGACCGACAGACGATCCCGTGCGATGGATTCAGCCACGATCTCCGCCCCCTTCTCACTGCACCTTCACCGCGGTTTCGCAGCGCTCTCGGAGCGTTCCGAGATCGGCGATATCCGGAACCCGCGGACTTCGCGGGTGGAATCACCGTGCAGCGCTTCGGAAAATCGTGTGGATCTTGCTCTAAAACTGTGGACAACTCCACGGTTGTGAATATCTCGGTCACCCAAACCGACGACTTCCGGAGAGCAGCACTTTCGTTACACACTGTGACGACACAGGGTCGTGAGGGAGGCCCGAAAAGACAGGCCGTCGCAGCCGAGAAGGAGACAGAATGCTTGATTCCGAGCGGCAGAAACGCGTCCGGACATGCGACGACCCCCGCCGGGGGGGAGAGCGGGGGTCGTCCCCACGGCCGACTCGGGGGGGGAGGAGTCGGACCGGGTTAGCACGGTCGCGAACGATCCGTGACTTCCATGGTGTACCCGAGAGCCTTCTCAGGCAAACCCGCGCACCAGAGTTTACGCCGAATGGTGGCCCCCTATGCTCTGCCTTGTGGAAAACCACTCCTTGCCGCGTACAGCAGCCTTCTTCGACCTGGACAAGACGGTCATTGCGAAGTCATCGACTCTGACCTTCAGCAAGTCCTTCTACCAAGGCGGACTGATCAACCGCCGTGCCGTACTGCGCACCGCGTACGCACAGTTCGTGTTCCTCGCCGGGGGCGCCGATCACGACCAGATGGAGCGGATGCGCGAATATCTCTCCGCGCTCTGCAAGGGCTGGAACGTCCAGCAGGTGAAGGAAATCGTCGCCGAGACCCTGCACGATCTGATCGACCCGATCATCTACGACGAGGCGGCGACCCTCATCGAGGAACATCACACCGCCGGACGCGACGTGGTCATCGTCTCCACCTCCGGCGCCGAGGTCGTCGAGCCGATCGGCGAGTTGCTGGGCGCCGACCGGGTCGTCGCCACCCGGATGGTCGTCGGCGACGACGGCTGTTTCACCGGCGAGGTGGAGTACTACGCGTACGGGCCGACGAAGGCCGAGGCGGTCAAGGCGCTCGCCGCGTCCGAGGGATACGACCTCTCGCGGTGCTACGCCTACAGCGATTCCGCGACCGATGTACCGATGCTGGAGTCCGTGGGCCACCCGCACGCGGTCAATCCGGACCGCGCGCTGCGGCGTGAGGCGACGCTCCGGGAATGGCCGATTCTCGTCTTCGACCGCCCGGTCCGACTCAAGCAGCGGCTGCCCGCCTTCTCGATGCCGGCGCGCCCGGCACTCGTCGCCGCGGCGGCGGTCGGCGCGGCCGCCGTCACAGCGGGGCTGGTCTGGTACACCTCGCGTCGGCGCGCGACCACAGCATCCGGCTGACCTCCCACATCCGGCCCAGACCTGCACCCGAACCCGGCCCGAACACGCCCTCGGCCGGCGGCCCCGGACGTGGGCCGGGGCGCCACCCACTCGCATCCGACACCCTCCGGCGACGCCCGGATCCCACACCCGACCGCCCGCCCGCCTCGTCCGTATTTGAACGCAAAAGTAAAGAAGTACGGCCAGCACTACCGCTCGCCCTGACTCTGGAGTACAAAGGACTCAACGGCCCGCGAGACCAAGGACATCCGAAAGGATTACCTGATAACGCAGAGAAGGCCCCACGGACCGAGCATGAATACCCAGCACCCACGCGACGTCGACCCGTCGATTACGGGCCAGCCGCACCAGGGAACGGGCTGAGTTCCCGACCTGATGGGCATTTTTCGAGGACGCATGGTAACTGGGTGGACGTGCCAGCGGCGGTACCGAGGACGGTACCGCCGCAACCCTTTTATCGGGCAGTGAAACTGACGAAGCACAACAGGGTTGACGGACCCGCCAGTTGAGGCGCGTGCCGGCAGTCTCGTGGGTCGTTACGCGGCTCCGCGCTGAAGCGCTTCGCAGACCGCCGTCGATTCCCTGACCCCCAGTTCCACCGCGCGCCCGCAGTGTGCGATCCAGGCGGACATCCCGTCCGGCGTTCCCGACCGATACCCCTCGAACGCTGCAACGTACGCCGCCCTGCCCTGCTCGGCGTAACCGACCTCGGCGGGGCAGACCGCTTTCGGGTCGAGCCCGCTCCCGATCAGGACGATCCGCTCGGCGGTCCGCGCGACAAGTCCGTTGTACGAGCCGAAGGGACGCAGCGCCAGCAGTTCACCGTGCACGACCGCGGCCGTCACCAGCGCGGGCGCCGCGCTTCCCGAAAGGATCAAGCCGGAGAGCCCCTCCAGCCGGCCGGCGACCTCGTCGGCATCGGGCAGCGGCGCTTCGATGAGCGGCTCGTCAACCGGTTCACCGACCAGCCGCGGGCGGCCGACCGCGTCGTCGGGCGCGGCCCCGCCTGCCGCCACGAGGTGCAGCCGGGCGAGGACCCGCAGCGGCGACTGCCGCCAGATGGAGAGCAGTTGGCCCGCCTCCGCGGTCAGCCGCAGCGCGGCGCCGATCACCTGCGACTCCTCGTCGCCGCTGAAGTCGGTGCGCCGGCGCACCTCCTCCAGGTTCCAGTCGGCACCGGAGAGCGCGGCGGAGCCGCGGGCGCCGCGGAGCGCCGCCTCCGCGGTGATCTCGTTGCTGCGGCGTCGCATGACGCGGTGGCCGTAGACCCGGTCGACGGCCTTGCGTACGGAGTCCACCGCATCGGTGACACCCGGCAGGGCACCCAGGGCGGCGAGCGGATCTGAGGCAGTCGTACTCATAAGTAGCGAGGCTACGCGCCCCCTACGCCCTTACCACCCCGGAGTGGTCTTCTTCACGAAGTGTGACTGCGCAGCGCAATTACACCGCTACCCTAGGTGAACATGAAGATCGCTTTCGTGGGGAAGGGCGGCAGCGGCAAGACCACGCTGTCCTCGCTCTTCATCCGCCACCTTGCCGCCAATGAAGCCCATGTCGTCGCGGTGGACGCCGACATCAACCAGCACCTCGGGGCCGCGCTCGGCCTCGACGAGGAGGAGGCTGCGGCGCTGCCCGCCATGGGTGCACACCTGCCCCTGATCAAGGAGTATCTGCGGGGCAGCAACCCCCGCATCGCCTCGGTGGAGACAATGATCAAGACGACTCCGCCCGGCGAGGGCTCGCGGCTGCTGCGGGTCCGCGAGGACAACCCGGTCTACGACGCGTGTGCCCGCACGGTCGGGCTCGACGACGGGGACATCCGGCTGATGGCCACCGGACCGTTCACCGAGTCGGATCTCGGGGTGGCGTGCTACCACTCCAAGGTCGGCGCGGTCGAGCTCTGCCTCAACCACCTTGTCGACGGCCCCGACGACTATGTGGTCGTCGACATGACCGCGGGTTCGGATTCGTTCGCGTCCGGCATGTTCACCCGCTTCGACATGACGTTCCTGGTCGCCGAGCCGACCCGTAAGGGCGTCTCGGTCTACCGCCAGTACAAGGAGTACGCACGGGACTTCGGGGTCGCCCTGAAGGTCGTGGGCAACAAGGTGCAGGGCCAGGACGACGTGGACTTCCTGCGGGCCGAAGTCGGCGACGACCTGCTGGTCACGGTCGGCCACTCCGACTGGGTCCGGGCGATGGAGAAGGGACGTCCGGCCCGCTTCGAGCTTCTGGAGGCGGACAACCGGATGGCCCTGCAGGCTCTGCAGAACGCCGCGGAGGACTCGTACGAGCAGCGCGACTGGGAGCGCTACACGCGGCAGATGGTGCACTTCCACCTGAAGAACGCGGAGAGCTGGGGCAACGAGAAGACGGGCGCCGACCTGGCCGCCCAGGTCGACCCCGCCTTCGTGCTCGACGAGCGGAGCGCACAGGCAGCCGCCGTACAGCCCGCGTGAGCCGGTCGCCCGAAGCCCCGTCCACCGACGACCCGGCGGGCGACGGATCGACCGGCGTCAGTGATCCGCCGGCTTCGTACCGGATTTACCGGGAGCCTTGACGGTTCCCGGAGTCCTGGCCGTTCCGGAGGCCTGGGCGGCGAGATGGGCCGCCCAGCCCTCCTTCGGCGCCTGGCCGACGTCGAGCGTGCAAAGTTTCGCCAGCGTCGCCGGGTCCTGGGCGTCCAGCCGGTCGGCGCGCTGCCTGAAGGACACACAGCGCACGCCCTCCTTGATGCAGACCGTCTCGATGGTCTCCTCGACGGCGCGCATGTACGTGCCACCGTTCCAGGACTCGAAGTGGTTGCCGATGATCAGCGGGGCCCGGTTTCCCCGGTACGCGCGGTCGAAGGCCTGGATCAGGCCGTCGCGCATCTGGTCGCCCCAGTACTCGCACTGGTCCGGGTCGCCCTGCATGGCCGCCCCGGACTGGTTGAACATGAAGTTGTAGTCCCTCGACAGCGTCTCGAACCCCCGCCCCGGCACCGGCACGAGTTGCAGGGAGAGGTCCCGGACGCCGTCCTTCTTCTTCGGCCAGACCTGTTTGTCGGCGCCGCTGGAGTCGTAGCGGAAGCCCATCGACCGCGCTGCGGCCACCATGTTCTTCCGCCCCTCCAGGCAGGGGGTGCGGCCGCCGACCAGCTCCGTGTCGTAGTCGAAGGGCAGCGGCTTCTCGTCCGCGAGGTCCGGGACGTTTGTCCTCCATTTCTTCACGAAGGCCTTGGCCTGGCTGATCTCGCGCTTCCACTCGGCGACCGACCAGGTGCCGACGCCGCCGTCCGGGCCGCAGAAGTGGCCGTTGAAGTGAGTGCCGATCTCGCCGCCGTCCTGCCAGGCGCCCCGGATCTGGGTGATGGTGTCCCGGATCCCCTTGATGTCGTTGAAGCCGATGCCGGAGCTGCCCGCGTTGTGCTTGGGCGGGTCGTAGAGCTCCCGCTTCTCCTCCGGCAGCATGTACACACCGCTGAGGAAGTACGTCATGTTCGCGTGGTACTTCTGCCGACCTCGCGAAAGCGGGAGAACAGCTCCTGGCTGTCCCCACCCACGCCGCCCCAGGAGAACACCACGAACTGCGCGGGCTTCTGACCAGACGTCAGGCGCATTGGCACGGGCTGCTTCGGCTGGCTGCCGGTGAAGGAGGTGGAGCCGTCGCCGATGAGCCGGAAGGTCTTCTCGGGGGCGTTCCCCCTGGGCCCGGCAGCCCCCTTCTCGGCACCCGGACCCGCAGCCCCGAAAGCCGAATCCGGAGCCGAACCGGAGCCCGGGCCGGAACAGCCGGCAACTCCCACCACGAGCGCGACGGGCCATGACACTCAGGGCGACCCTCTTCCTGGCGGCTATCATCCGCCCATCCTCTTCCTTTTCGGGTAATTTGCGTGGAATGCGCCGACACGGCGCAGGCACATTCGCACGCGACCCTGAGCGAATCGACACGACAAGCCATACGAAAAGCTTCCCATTCACGTGAATGGGTGATCGAATGGACCGTTTGCCCTCAATCATGGACACCATTCTTTACTCTCCATTACGATCTATTTACTGAGAGTTGAGAAATCCCGCCGCTGCACGCCGTGACCCACGGCCGCGTCCCCCACGTTCCGCGACCGCGCTGCCCCGGAGGAGACGGGAACATGTCTGCCTGCGTCCCCACTCGTCATGACCACACGTCCCGTAGTTGGCGCCAGTCCAACGGCCCGGGAATCAAGCGACCTCACAGCCCGCCACCGCCGCGCCGCGGCGGACGATTCCGTATCGCGGGCGCCGACCTGTCCGCATCGATCACTGTCTTTCTCATTGCCGTCCCCATGTCGCTCGGCCTCGCCGTGGCCATGGACGCCCCGCTGGAGGCCGGACTCGTCTCCGCGGCCGTCGGCGGCATCGTCGCCGGACTGCTCGGTGGCACCCCCCTTCAGGTCAGTGGCCCGTCCGCCGGACTGACCGTGGTCACAGCCGAGTTGATCCAGATCTACGGCTGGCGCACCACCTGCGCGATCACCATCGGCGCCGGGCTGTTGCAGATCCTGCTGGGCGCGGTGCGTGCGGCGCGCAGCGCTCTCGCCGTCAGTCCCGCCATCGTGCACGGCACCCTGGCCGGTATCGGCGTGGCCATCGCACTGGCCCAGCTGCATATCGTGCTCGGCGGCTCACCCCAGAGCTCAGCCGTCGGCAATGCCCTCGCCCTGCCTGCCCAGTTGGACCGGCTCAGCCCGGCCGCTCCTCTCGTCGGCGGGCTGACCATCGCCATCCTGATGGCCTGGCCACGGCTCCCCGGGCGGATCGGGCGGGCGGTACGGAGGATTCCGGCGGCCCTCGCCTCGGTGGCGATCGCAACAGCGATGGCGGCGGTGGCGGCTCCCGGGATCGCCCGGGTGGATCTGCCCTCCTGGCGGTCGCACGCCCTGCCCGAACTGCCGCAGGGCCCCGTACTTGCCCTCGCCACCACCGTGTTCACCGTGACGCTGGTGGCCAGCCTCGAATCACTGCTCGCGGCGGTCGCAGTGGACAAGCTGACCACCGACCGCGCCGGACGGCAGAGCGCCGAGCCTCCCGCCCCGGCAGTCCCGGCCGCCCCGCCGGTCAGGCGCTCCGACCTCGACCGCGAATTGCGCGGCCAGGGCATCTCCAATGTGCTGTCCGGCCTGCTGGGCGGGCTGCCGGTGTCAGGGGGCGCGGTGCGGAGTTCGGCGAATGTACGGGCCGGGGCCACTGGCCGCGCCTCCACCGTTCTGCACGGTGTCTGGGTCCTGCTCGCAGCCGGATTGCTGGTCGCGGCGCTGAAGTGGATCCCGCTGGCCTCGCTCGCCGCGCTGGTGATGATGGTCGGCATCCAGATGGTGAGCTTCGCGCACATCCGCAATGTTCATAAGCACCGCGAATTCCCGGTCTACGGGGCGACGATCACCGGTGTGGTGCTCTTCGGTGTGCTGAAGGGCGTGGTGATCGGCATCGCGGTGGCCGTCGTCATCGCCCTGCACCGGCTGGCCCGGACACGGATCACGGTGACGGATCAGGGCGGACAGCATCTCGTGGTCGTGCGCGGGCAGTTGACGTTCCTCGCGGTACCACGGCTCAGCCGGACGCTCGGCCGACTTCCTCAAGGCGGTGATGCCGTCGTCGAGTTGGACGGCTTCTTCATGGACCATGCGGCATACGAGACGATCCAGGACTGGAGCAACGCTCAGACCTCCCAGGGCGGCCGGGTCGTCTTCACCGGCAGATCCGGTGGCCGGATCGCCGAGCCTGCCTCGGCGGCGCACTCCTGCTGCCGCCCCTGGACGCCGTGGCGCAATCACCACTGCCACGACCGGCCCGAGCCGGCAAGCGTCCACCACGACCGCGGCACGCGAGCCGACGCCGGCGGCGGTGAGCATCACGCCAGCGCCACCCGCCCCAGCCCCGGTCCCGGTCCCGGTCCCGGAACAACCGAGACCACGGCGGCCGACACCATGACCGACGGCACGAGCAACGCAGCGCCCACCACAAGCGCCGCGGCCCCAGCCGCCGAACCCGTTCCCGGCACTCCGTCATCCCCCACACCCCCCGCCGCCCCCCGTCGGACCGGCGCGCACCGGCTGGTCAGTGGTCTGAGTTCGTTCCAGCGCAATACGGCTCCGCTGGTGCGCGAGGAGCTGGCCCGGCTGGCCCGGGAGGGGCAGCGCCCCTCCCAGCTCTTCATCACCTGCGCGGACTCCCGGCTGGTCACCAGCATGATCACGGCCAGTGGTCCGGGCGACCTGTTCACCGTGCGGAACGTCGGCAATCTGGTGCCCCCACCGGGCGCGGAAGCCGGCGACGACTCGGTGGGCGCCGCGATCGAGTACGCGGTGGAGGTGCTGCAGGTGGAGTCCATCACCGTCTGCGGCCACTCCGGCTGCGGCGCGATGCACGCACTGCTGGGCGCCAAGCCGGACAACTCGCAGACGTCCCTGTGGCGGTGGCTGCGGCACGGTCTGCCGAGCCTGGAGCGGATGACGTCCCGGCATCGCGCCTGGGCGCGGATCTCCGGCCGGCTGCCCGCCGACGCCGTGGAGCAGCTCTGCCTCACCAACGTGGTCCAGCAGTTGGATCATCTGCGCGCCCACGAATCGGTGGCACGGCGACTCGCCGAGGGCACGCTGCAGCTCCACGGGATGTACTTCCATGTCGGTGAGGCGCAGGCATACCTCCTGACCGAGGGCGCGAGCGCCGGTACATGTCTCGACGAGGTCTTCGACCACGTGGGCCCCGGCGATCCTTCCGGTTCCGGCGTGTTGGAACGTACAAGCGCCTGAACCGCACGCACCTCGGGTCCGTGAGACCTTGTGGTCCCGCTTCCGCATTGCACTGTGCTGCACCGCCTCGCAGGGGGAGCGGGACCGTGCCCCATACACGAAAACACAGGTCTAAACCAATTCCTGGCAGACACTTGTCACCTGGCCCCTGGACTGATGAGCTATGCCCCGGGACACAACGGACACCCTGGGAATGGGAGATGTCGTGAGCAACGAAAGCCTGGCCAATCTGCTCAAGGAGGAGCGGCGGTTCGCACCGCCTGCCGATCTGGCCGCGAACGCCAACGTCACAGCGGAGGCGTACGAGCAGGCCGGGGCGGACCGGCTGGGCTTCTGGGCCGAGCAGGCCCGGCGCCTGACCTGGGCCACGGAGCCGACCGAGACGCTCGACTGGAGCAACCCGCCCTTCGCGAAGTGGTTCGCGGACGGCAAGCTGAACGTCGCGTACAACTGCGTGGACCGCCACGTCGAGGCGGGCAATGGCGACCGGGTCGCTATCCACTTCGAGGGCGAGCCCGGCGACAGCCGTGCGATCACCTACGCGGAGCTGAAGGACGAGGTCTCCCGCGCCGCCAACGCCCTCACCGAGCTCGGTGTCGGCAAGGGCGACCGGGTCGCTGTCTACCTGCCGATGATCCCCGAGGCCGCCGTCGCGATGCTGGCCTGCGCGCGCATCGGTGCCGCGCACTCGGTGGTCTTCGGCGGCTTCTCCGCCGACGCCATCGCCGCCCGCATCCAGGACGCGGACGCCAAGGTCGTCATCACCGCCGACGGCGGCTACCGCCGCGGCAAGCCGTCGGCGCTGAAGCCTGCGGTCGACGACGCCGTATCCCGTATCGACAGCGTCGAGCATGTCCTCGTGGTGCGGCGCACCGGCCAGGACACCGCGTGGACCGAGGGCCGCGACGTCTGGTGGCACGAGATCACCGGCCGCCAGTCCGCCGAGCACACCCCCGAGGCCTTCGAGGCGGAGCAGCCGCTCTTCATCCTCTACACCTCGGGTACGACGGGTAAGCCGAAGGGCATCCTGCACACCTCCGGCGGCTACCTCACGCAGACCGCGTACACCCACAACGCGGTCTTCGACCTCAAGCCGGAGACCGATGTCTACTGGTGCACGGCCGACATCGGCTGGGTGACCGGGCACTCGTACATCGTGTACGGACCGCTGGCCAACGGCGCGACGCAGGTCATGTACGAGGGCACGCCCGACACCCCCCATCAGGGGCGTTTCTGGGAGATCGTGCAGAAGTACGGCGTCACGATCCTCTACACCGCGCCGACCGCGATCCGTACGTTCATGAAGTGGGGAGACGACATCCCCGCCAAGTTCGACCTGTCCTCGCTGCGGGTCCTCGGTTCGGTCGGTGAGCCGATCAACCCCGAGGCATGGATGTGGTACCGCAAGCACATCGGCGCCGACAGGTGCCCGGTCGTGGACACCTGGTGGCAGACCGAGACCGGCGCGATGATGATTTCGCCGCTTCCCGGTGTCACGGACACCAAGCCCGGTTCGGCGCAGCGCGCCCTGCCCGGCATCTCCGCCACCGTCGTCGACGACGAGGCCCACGAGGTGGAGAACGGCGGGGGCGGCTACCTCGTCCTCACCGAGCCGTGGCCGTCGATGCTCCGCACCATCTGGGGCGACGACCAGCGCTTCATCGACACGTACTGGTCGCGCTTCGAGGGCAAGTACTTCGCGGGCGACGGCGCCAAGAAGGACGAGGACGGCGACATCTGGCTGCTCGGCCGGGTCGACGACGTGATGCTCGTGTCCGGGCACAACATCTCGACGACCGAGGTCGAGTCGGCACTCGTGTCGCACCCGGCGGTCGCCGAGGCGGCCGTGGTCGGCGCGGCCGACGAGACGACCGGTCAGGCCATCGTCGCGTTCGTGATACTGCGTGGTACGGCGTCCGCGTCCGACGAGCTCGTCGCGGACCTGCGCAATCACGTCGGTGCCACGCTCGGCCCGATCGCCAAGCCGAAGCGGATCCTGCCGGTGGCCGAGCTGCCGAAGACCCGCTCCGGCAAGATCATGCGGCGTCTGCTGCGTGACGTTGCCGAGAACCGCGAGCTGGGCGACGTCACCACGCTCACCGACTCCTCGGTGATGGACCTCATCCAGACGCAGCTGCCGACGTCGTCGTCCGAGGACTGACAGAGGCACAGGCAGAAGGCCGGAGCACCGGCCGACGTACGTGTACGAACCCGAGGGGCATCCGGCAACGCGCCGGGTGCCCCTCGGGCATTTAAGGTGAAGACCACTGGATACGCCCCCCGCACACCCCCGGGTACAGTGGCAGCAACGTCAACAACACATCAAGAAATCTCCACAGGGTGTGCCGGGAAGTCTGGTCGGCAAGTGCATCAGCCATGCCATCGCTGCCGTACCGACCCGGAGGTCTCCACTCGTGGCCGCGCCCGCTCCCACACCCCCGCCGTCCCGCCGCACCTTCCTGGGGCGCCTCTCCCTCCCCGAGCGGAACTACCTCGCGGACGCCCTGCGCACCGAGACCGTCGGCGGAGTCATCCTGCTGGTCGCCGCCGTCGCGGCGCTGGTCTGGGTGAACACCTTCGGCTCCAGTTACCGGGCCCTCAGCGACTTCCACTTCGGTCCGGGTTCCCTGGGGCTGAATCTCTCCGTGCAGCACTGGGCGGCCGACGGGCTGCTCGCGGTCTTCTTCTTCGTCGCGGGCGTCGAGCTCAAGCGCGAACTGGTCGCAGGTGAGCTGCGCGATCCCAAGGCGGCCGCGCTGCCGGTCATCGCCGCCGTGTGCGGAATGGCCGTGCCGGCCGTCGTCTACACGCTGGTGACCGTGATCGGCGGCGGTTCGACCGCAGGGTGGGCCGTCCCCACGGCCACCGATATCGCCTTCGCGCTCGCTGTGCTCGCGGTCATCGGCACCTCGCTGCCGTCCGCGCTCCGCGCCTTCCTGCTCACGCTCGCCGTCGTCGACGACCTCTTCGCGATCCTGATCATCGCGGTCTTCTTCACCGACGACATCGACCTCGCCGCGCTCGCCGGCGCCTTCGTCGGCCTCGCCGTCTTCTACCTCCTGCTGCGCAAGAACGTGCGCGGCTGGTACGTCTACATCCCGCTCGCGCTGGTCATCTGGGGCCTGATGTACAACAGCGGCATCCACGCCACCATCGCCGGTGTCGCCATGGGGCTGATGCTGCGCTGCACCCGGCGCGAGGGCGAGGCGCACTCCCCCGGCGAGCACATCGAACACTTGATGCGCCCGCTGTCGGCCGGTCTCGCCGTGCCGCTGTTCGCGCTGTTCTCGGCCGGGGTGTCGCTCTCCGGCGACGCGGTGGCGAACGTCTTCACGCGGCCCGAGACGCTCGGTGTCGTGCTGGGGCTCGTCGTCGGCAAGACGGTCGGCATCTTCGGCGGTACGTGGCTGGCCGCCCGCTTCACCAAGGCGGAGCTGAACAAGGACCTGGCCTGGGCGGACGTCTTCGCGGTCGCCTCACTCGCCGGGATCGGCTTCACCGTCTCGCTGCTCATCGGCGAGCTGGCGTTCGGGGGCGACGCGTTCATCGAGAACGAGATCAAGGCAGCCGTGCTGCTGGGGTCGCTGATAGCAGCCATGTTCTCCGGTGTGCTGCTCAAACTCCGGGTACGTACCTACCGGGCGCTGTACGAGGCGGAGGAGCGCGACGAGGACGAGGACGGGGTACCCGACATCTACGAACAGGACGATCCGGCGTACCACCTCCGGATGGCCGCGATCTACGAGAAGAAGGCCGCAGAGCACCGACGCCTTGCCCAAGTGGCGGGGGTGGCGAGCAGCAAGCCGGACAGTCCGGCATGATCTGACACCAGATGTGTTGAGCAGGAGAGCAGAAGAGGGAGTCAGGGATGAGCGACCCCGGCAACTACGCGGGCAGCGCCGACCGCAGTCTCGGGCAGCTGGTCGCCTCGGCGACGGCCGAGATGTCCGCGCTGGTGCACGACGAGATCGCCCTGGCCAAGGCCGAGATGCGGCAGGACGTCAAGCGGGGTGTGACCGGCAGTGTGGCGTCCATCGTCGCGGGAGTGCTGATCCTGTTCGCGGTGCCGGTGCTGAGCTTCGCGGCGGCGTACGGAATCCACAACCTGGGCCTCGGGCTCGCCTGGTCGTTCCTGATCGTGGGCGGTGCGTTCATCCTGCTGGCGATCGTGCTCTTCCTGATCGCCAAGGCCACGTTCAAGAAGGTCAAGCCGCCGGAGAAGTCGATGGCGTCGGCCAAGCAGTCGGCGGCCCTGCTGCAGGGCGTCAAGCCGCACCCGCGTCCGGCGATCACCGCGAGTGCCGGTCTCCCGGCCGTCACCGCCTCGGGCAGCACGCGGACGGAGAAGGCCGGAGCGAAGTCCGCGGTCAAGGAGGAGGCGTCCGCTGTGGCACGCTCGTCCACATGACCGTCCCCGATTCCAGCGCATTCGGCCCCACAGGCCCCGGCTCCGGCAGTCCCGTACGGATCGACGGTCCCTGGGTCCACCGGGATGTGGCGGCCAACGGGGCACGCTTCCACATCGCCGAGTTGGGCGACGGCCCTCTGGTACTGCTGCTGCACGGCTTCCCGCAGTTCTGGTGGACCTGGCGCCATCAGCTGACCGCGCTCGCCGACGCCGGGTTCCGTGCCGTCGCGATGGATCTGCGCGGGGTGGGCGGCAGCGACCGTACGCCGCGGGGGTACGACCCCGCCAACCTGGCCCTCGACGTCACCGGCGTGATCCGGTCGCTCGGTGAGCCGGACGCGGCGCTGGTCGGCCATGACATGGGCGGATACCTCGCCTGGACAGCCGCGGTGATGCGGCCCAAGCTGGTGCGTCGGCTGGTGGTCTCCTCGATGCCGCATCCGCGCCGGTGGCGGTCCTCGATGCTCTCCGACTTCGCGCAGTCCCGGGCGGGCTCGTACATCTGGGGTTTCCAGCGCCCCTGGGTGCCGGAGCGTCAGCTCGTCGCGGACGACGGGGCCTTGGTGGGCCGGCTGATCCGCGACTGGTCGGGTCCGCGGACGCCCGGGTTCCCCGACGACGCGACGGTGGACGTCTACCGGCGTGCGATGTGCATCCCGTCGACGGCTCACTGCTCGATCGAGCCGTACCGCTGGATGGTGCGCTCCATGGCGCGCCCGGACGGCATCCAGTTCAACCGCCGGATGAAGCGCCCGGTACGGGTGCCGACGCTGCATCTGCACGGTTCGCTCGATCCGGTGGCCCGTACGCGGAGTGCGGCGGGGTCCGGCGAGTACGTCGAAGCGCCGTACCGTTGGCGACTTTTCGATGGTCTGGGGCACTTCCCGCACGAGGAGGATCCGGCCGGATTCTCGACCGAACTCATCAACTGGCTCAAGGATCCCGAGCCCGACCGGTAGCCCCGGGACAGGCCCTGGGGGCGGCCGGACACGTAACCGGTCGCGACCAACCGGTGGCCGGAAGAGCACGGTTGTCCGACGAACAGCCAATTGCCCGGCGCATAGGCCAATTGGCTGGCGCCCGCACGATTACCGACCATGAGGCACGGGCAGACGTCGGGGTATGGGCTGGACGCACGACTTCGGTGACACAGCACGCAATCGTCGCTCGACCGCTACGGCGGATCCGGGCATTCATGAGGGGGACGGCCCTCAGGGCCGGGTGCTCGGTGTGCATGACCTGCATGATCCCCAGCTGGGTATTCCGCACATTCTCCGCCGCCGGGCCCGCTGGGTCTCGGCGCGGCTGCGCCATCCCCGCGGATGACGCAGTCCTGACCTGATCACACGGACGGACCCGGGCCGACCCCTGTCCGTTTCCCTACAGCGCGCACGCCTGGCTGTCGACCTGCTGGTTGGCGGTGCGGCCGTGGGCGATGTCCTGGCGGATCTCGTCGGCGGTCAGGGCGTAGCCCGTGTCGGGGTCGTCCAGCGACTTGGCGAAGACGACTCCGTACACCTTGCCGTCGGGGGTCAGCAGCGGTCCGCCGGAGTTGCCCTGGCGGACCGTCGCGAAGAGCGAGTACACATCGCGGCGGACGGTGCCCCGGTGGTAGATGTCCGGGCCGTCGGCGTCGATGCGGCCGCGGACGCGCGCGGAGCGTACGTCGTACGAGCCGTTCTCCGGGAAGCCCGCGACGATGGCGTCGTTCCCCGTCGCGGCGTCGTGGTCCGTATCGGTGAACTTCAGCGGCTTCGCGTCGAGGTCCGGGACGTCGAGTACGGCGATGTCGCGCTGCCAGTCGTAGAGGACGACCTTCGCGTCGTACAGCCGCCCCTGGCCGCCGATCTGGACGGTCGGCTCGTCGACGCCGCCGACGACATGGGCGTTGGTCATCACCCGGCGGTCGGAGAAGACGAAGCCGGTGCCTTCGAGGACCTTGCCGCAGCCCGGGGCTGTACCGACGACCTTGACGATGGACTGCTTGGCGCGGGCCGCGACGGGGCTGCCGGCCAGGGCCGGATCCGGGGCCTTGACCTCGGTGATCGGCTCGTTGGCGAAGGGGCTGAAGACCTGCGGGAAGCCGTTCTGCGCGAGGACGGAGGAGAAGTCCGTGAACCAGGTGGAGGCCTGGGCGGGCATCACCCGGGAGATCCCGAGCAGCACCGAGGAGTTACGCACCTCCTTGCCCAGCGTCGGCAGCGACGTGCCCGCCAGTGCGGAACCGATCAGCCACGCCACCAGCAGCATCGCGACCACATTGACGAGTGCGCCGCCGGTGGCATCGAGGGCGCGGGCGGGCGACCACGTGATGTACCGCCGGAGTTTGTTGCCGAGGTGGGTGGTGAATGCCTGGCCGACGGAGGCGCACACGATCACGATGATGACCGCGACCACGGCGGCCGTGGAGGAGATCTCGGAGCCGTCCGTCAGCTGGTCCCACAGGACCGGCAGCAGATAGACGGCGACCAGGCCGCCACCCAGGAAGCCGATGACCGACAGGATGCCGACGACGAAGCCCTGGCGGTAGCCGATCACTGCGAACCACACGGCGCCGGCCAGCAGCAGGATGTCCAGCACGTTCACCGTCTATTGCCTCGCAGATTCGTCACCGGACCCGTTCGTTCGGCTGGGACCGGGCAGGCCCGAACGGCCCAGCACGGAAGTCAGCCTGTCATGCGCGCCAGTCGAGCGGCACCTGCCTGGTCCCGTCCCAGGGGCGCTCCCAGCCCGCGAAGTGCAGAATGCGGTCGATCACCCCGGCGGTGAAACCCCAGACCAGTGCAGATTCGACCAGGAATGCCGGGCCTCGGTGACCGCTGGGGTGCACCGTCGTCACCCGATTGGCCGGATCAGTGAGATCCGCCACGGGAACCGTGAAGACCCGGGCGGTCTCGGCCGGATCGACGACCCCGACCGGACTCGGCGCCCGCCACCAGCCAAGTACGGGCGTGACGACGAAACTGCTCACCGGGATGTAGAGCCGGGGCAGCACAGCAAAGAGCTGGACGCCGCGCGCATCGAGTCCGGTCTCCTCCTCGGCCTCCCGCAGAGCCGCCCTGAGCGGCCCTGCGGTCGCCTGGTCGCCGTCCTCGGGGTCCAGGGCTCCCCCGGGGAAGGAGGGCTGCCCGGGGTGGGAACGAAGTGAGCCTGATCGCTCCATCAGGAGCAGCTCGGGCCCGCGCTCGCCCTCACCGAACAGGACAAGGACGGCGGACTGGCGCCCGGCGCCGCTCTCGGGCGGCAGAAAGCGGCTGAGCTGCTGGGGCTCGATGGTCCGTGCGGCGCGGGCGACGGGCTCGAGCCACTCGGGCAGCCCGTCCGTCGAGACGGCGATCGCGTCGTCCCGGCCCACACCTGCGGAGTGATCCTCCACCTGGCTCTGTTCGTGCGTCTTCATAGGCACCCCTCGTCTCACAACGCCTGC
This sequence comes from Streptomyces sp. NBC_00873, assembly GCF_045207415.1. Taxonomy (NCBI): domain Bacteria; kingdom Bacillati; phylum Actinomycetota; class Actinomycetes; order Kitasatosporales; family Streptomycetaceae; genus Streptomyces; species Streptomyces sp. NBC_00873. The sequence goes on along the minus strand of NZ_CP108803.1, from coordinate 5,010,006 downwards.
GGTCGCGCATTTCGTTCCGGAAGGGCGCCCCGTCACCCGGCTCCCAGCGCCGGCGCGGGCTTGCCCGGGTAGTCGGGCGGCGGGCTCAGCCGCTGGCCGGGCTGTCCGCCCATCTCGTACTTCAGGAGCTTCCGGGCCTTCTCCGGATCCGTCTCGCCCTCGCCGTACGAAGGGCAGAGCGGGGCGATCGGGCAGGCACCGCAGGCGGGCCTGCGGGCGTGGCAGATGCGGCGGCCGTGGAAGACGACGCGGTGCGAGAGCATCGTCCACTCGCTCTTGGGGAAGATCGCGGCGATCTCCGCCTCGACCTTCTCCGCGTCCTCCTGCTCCGTCCACTTCCAGCGGCGGACCAGCCGGCCGAAGTGGGTGTCGACCGTGATGCCGGGGACGCCGAAGGCATTGCCGAGGACGACATTGGCGGTCTTGCGGCCGACGCCGGGCAGCGTGACCAGGTCCGCGAGCCGCCCCGGGACCTCACCGCCGAAGTTGTCCCTGAGGGACGCGGAGAGCCCTATCAGCGACCTGGCCTTGGCCCGGAAGAAGCCGGTCGGGCGGATGATCTCCTCCAGCTCCTCGGGGACGGCCGCCGCCATGTCCTCGGGCGTCGGGTAGGCGGCGAACAGCGCGGGGGTGGTCTGGTTGACTCTCAGATCGGTGGTCTGGGCGGAGAGGACCGTGGCGACCAGGAGCTCGAAGGGGTTCCGGAAGTCCAGCTCCGGGTGGGCATACGGATAGACCTCGGCGAGCTCGCGGTTGATCCGGCGGGCGCGGCGGACCATCGCGAGGTGCGACTCCGGCTTCCCGGACCTTCCCGGCTTCACCGCTGCCCCGACCGTCTTCCCGGACGCCCCGGACGTCTTCGCCGATGCTCCGGCCTTCTTTGCGGGCCCGGTGGACGCCTTCGCGGGCCCCCCGGCCTTCACCGACTTCACCGACTCCCGAGTCGGGCGTTTTGCGGCTTTTGCCGGTTGACTCGTAGACTGTTCGCCCACAGCGGAATCACGGTCTTCCGACACCCCATCAGCCCCCTTGGCCTGCGCTCTCACCGGCTTGTTGGACACCTGGCCAGCCTAGAGCCAGGCACTGACATCCGCCCCGGTCACTGTGGATCCGTCCCCAATCGGCCCCCTGCCGCGTGATGGGGCGCGCCCGTGCGTCAAACTGGTTTGTGATTGATCGCACTGTTTTACCGTCCGGCATGATGGGGACCACGGTTCCCTGAACAGGCCGACAAGGAGAGAACTCGTGGACGACGTTCTGCGGCGCGCCCCGCTTTTCGCGGCGCTCGATGATGAACAGGCCGCGGAGCTCCGCGCCTCGATGAGTGAGGTGACCCTCGCACGCGGCGACGCTCTCTTCCACGAGGGCGACCAGGGTGACCGCCTGTACGTGGTCACCGAGGGCAAGGTGAAGCTCCACCGCACGTCCCCTGACGGACGCGAGAACATGCTGGCCGTCCTCGGCCCCGGCGAGCTGATCGGTGAGCTGTCGCTCTTCGACCCGGGCCCGCGCACCGCCACCGCCACCGCGCTGACCGAGGTCAAGCTCCTCGGCCTCGGCCACGGCGACCTCCAGCCCTGGCTGAACGCCCGCCCCGAGGTGGCCACGGCCCTGCTGCGCGCAGTCGCCCGCCGACTGCGCAAGACCAACGACCAGATGTCCGACCTGGTCTTCTCCGACGTACCGGGCCGTGTCGCCCGCGCCCTCCTCGACCTGTCGCGCCGGTTCGGCGTCCAGTCGGAGGAAGGCATCCACGTCGTCCACGACCTGACCCAGGAAGAGCTGGCCCAGCTGGTCGGCGCCTCCCGCGAGACGGTCAACAAGGCGCTTGCCGACTTCGCGGGCCGCGGCTGGCTCCGCCTGGAGGCGCGCGCCGTGATCCTGCTGGATGTGGAGCGCCTGGCGAAGCGTTCGCGCTAGCCGGACACCACCCCCTCACGACGGGAGAGGCCCCGCCGGACGGCGGGGCCTCTCGCGCGTCACGGCGCCTCGGCCACGCGTCGGCGCCTCGCAGCCCCGATATCAGCGCCACGGGCGTATCAGCGGCTCAGATCAGCCCGTGCTCGCCCAGGTACTCCAGCTGCGCCCGCACCGACAGCTCCGCCGCGGGCCACAGCGACCGGTCCACGTCCGCGTACACGTACGCCACCACCTCCGTGGCCGAGCGGTGCCCGGCCTCCACCGCCGTCTCCACCTGGGCGAGCCGGTGCGCGCGGTGGGCGAGATAGAACTCGACCGCGCCCTGTGCGTCGTCCAGGACCGGACCGTGCCCCGGCAGCACCGTGTGCACCCCGTCGTCGACCGCCAGCGAGCGCAGCCGCCGCAGCGAGTCGAGGTAGTCGCCGAGCCGCCCGTCCGGGTGCGCGACGAGCGTGGTGCCGCGCCCGAGGATCGTGTCGCCGGTCAGCACCGCCCGGTCGGCGGGCAGATGGAAGGAGAGCGAGTCGGAGGTGTGCCCCGGGGTCGGGACCACCCGCAGTTCGAGCCCTCCGGTGGTGATCACGTCGCCCGTCGTCAGCCCCTCCTCGCCGAGCCGCAGCGCCGGGTCCAGCGCCCGCACCGCCGTACGGGTCAGTTCGGCGAAGCGCGCCGCGCCCTCCGCGTGGTCGGGGTGACCGTGGGTGAGGAGGGTGAGGCCGATCCGCCGGCCGGCGCGCTCGGCGGTGTCGATGACGGCCTGCAGATGGCTGTCGTCCAGTGGGCCCGGGTCGATGACGACCGCGAGGTCGGAGTCGGGCTCGGCGACGATCCAGGTGTTGGTGCCGTCGAGCGTCATCGCCGAGGCGTTGGGGGCGAGGACGTTGACCGTACGGGCGGTCGCGGGGCCGGAGAGGACCCCGCCGCGCGGCTGCCCGGGCAGCGCTGCTGCGTCGCTCATGCGGAACCATCTCCGGTCGGGACGTGCTTGGTGAATTCGTCGTGCCCCGGCCAGCTCAGCACCAGTTCGCCGTCCTCCAGCCGGGCCTGTGCCAGTACGGGGGTGAGGTTCTGGGAGGACGCGGCCTTCAGCGCCTCGGCAGCGGTGCCGTACGGGCGCAGCTGACGCAGCGTCGACACGGTCGGCGGCATCATGAGCAGCTCGCCCCGGTCGTATCCGTCGGTGGCGTCCGCCGGGGAGATCCATAGCGCGAGGTCGGCCTCGGTGGAGGCGGAGGGGGCACCTCCCACGCCTTCAGGGCCATGGGAGAGGGTGCGCTGGCCCTCGGGGAGCGCGGCGACGAAGAACCAGGTGTCGTAGCGCCGGGGTTCGAACTCGGGCGTGATCCAGCGCGCCCACGCCGCGAGCAGATCGGAGCGGAGTACGAGCCCGCGCCGGTCCAGGAACTCGGCGAAGGACAGCTCGCGGGCGACGAGGGCCTCGCGGTCCGCCTCCCAGTCGGCGCCCGTGGTGTCGCTGACGACGGTGTCGGCGGTCGGCCCGGCAAGGAGAACACCCGACTCCTCGTACGTCTCACGGACCGCTGCACAGACGATGGCCTGCGCCTCGGTGACCGTACCGACGCCGAGCCGCTCGGCCCAGAGCTCCAGCGCGGGTCCGGCCCAGCCGACGAGGCGGTCGTCGTCGCGCGGGTCGACGCCGCCACCCGGATAGGCGTACGCACCTCCGGCAAAAGCCATGGAGGTGCGGCGGCGCAGCATGTGGACGGTGGGCCCGCCCTCGGTGTCAGCGGGGTCCCGGAGCAGCATCACGGTGGCAGCGCGCCGGGGCGTCGCGGCCGTGAGCTCGCCTGCGGCGAGTGCCCGGATCCGGTCGGGCCATTCCGGTGGGTACCACTGACCATTGGACATGGCCGGAGGCTATCCGGAACCGCGACGATGTTCGAGAGGCAGCAAGGGGCGCACGGGACGCGACACACTTCACACATGGACCCGGGACCGTGAAACGCGTGATCCCGCCCGGCCGCACGGACCGGCCGTGAAACGCGTGATCCCGCCCGGTCGCACGGACCGGGCGGGATCATGGATCACGGAGGTACCCGCCTCACTGCGGCAGCGGCTCAGGCCCCGTCCAGCTCGACCTGCACCTCGACCTCGACCGGCGCGTCCAGCGGCAGCACCGCGACGCCCACGGCGCTGCGCGCGTGCACGCCCTTGTCGCCGAGCACCGCGCCGAGCAGCTCGCTCGCACCGTTGATCACGGCGGGCTGCCCGGTGAAGTCGGAGGCCGAGGCGACGAAGCCCACGACCTTCACGACCCGCTTGATCCGGTCCAGGTCGCCCGCGACCGACTTCACGGCGGCCAGCGCGTTGAGCGCGCAGGTCCTGGCCAGCTCCTTGGCCTCGTCCGGCGTGACCTCCGCACCGACCTTGCCGGTGACCGGAAGCTTGCCCTCCACCATGGGCAGCTGGCCCGACGTGTACACGTACACACCGGACTGGACGGCCGGCTGATACGAGGCGAGCGGCGGTACGACGTCCGGCAGCGTCAGTCCGAGTTCGGCGAGCTTCGCCTCGACGGCGCCCGCCATTACGGCTTCTCCCGCTTCAGGTAGGCCACGAGCTGCTCGGGGTTGTTCGGGCCGGGAACGACCTGGACCAGCTCCCAGCCGTCCTCGCCCCAGGTGTCCAGAATCTGCTTCGTCGCGTGCACGAGAAGCGGCACGGTCGCGTATTCCCACTTGGTCATAGGCCGACTGTAATGCCTGGCACGTACGGGCTCGTGCGTAGCCCGGGGCCGTACTGGTTAGGCTCGAATACGTGAGCAGGTTCCAGGTCGTCAGCGGCAAGGGCGGTACCGGTAAGACCACGGTCGCCGCCGCCCTCGCGCTCGCCCTCGCGACCGAGGGCAAGCGCACCCTCCTCGTCGAGGTCGAGGGCAGGCAGGGCATCGCCCAGCTCTTCGAGGCGGATTCCCTTCCGTACGAGGAGCGCAAGATCGCCGTCGCGCCGGGCGGCGGCGAGGTGTACGCCCTCGCAATCGACGCGGAGCGTGCACTCCTCGACTACCTCCAGATGTTCTACAAGCTCGGCAGCGCGGGCCGGGCGCTCAAGAAGCTCGGTGCGATCGACTTCGCCACGACGATCGCACCCGGTGTACGGGACGTGCTGCTGACGGGCAAGGCCTGCGAAGCCGTACGCCGCAAGGACAAGCAGGGCCGGTACAGATACGACTACGTGATCATGGATGCGCCGCCCACCGGCCGCATCACGCGCTTCCTCAATGTGAACGACGAGGTGGCGGGGCTGGCCCGGATCGGCCCGATACACAATCAGGCGCAGGCCGTGATGCGGGTGCTGAAGTCCCCGGAGACGGCGGTCCACCTGGTGACGCTGCTGGAGGAGATGCCGGTCCAGGAGACCGCGGACGGCGTCGCGGAGCTGCGGGCGGCCGAACTGCCGGTGGGCAAGGTCATCGTGAACATGGTGCGGCCGCATCTGCTGGACGAGGACGCGCTGCGTACCGCCTCCGGGAGCCGCCGCAAGGAGATCGCCAAGGCGCTCACCCGGGCGGGCGTGACCGGGTCCGCGGCGCTGGTACGTCCGCTGATCGAGCAGGCCTCCGAGCATGCCCAGCGGGTCGAGCTGGAGCGCGAGCAGCGCGCGGCCCTCGCGGGTCTGGAGCTGCCGACCAACGAACTTCCGCTGATCGGCGAAGGCGTGGACCTGCCCGGTCTGTACGACCTGGCGGTCGAACTCCGCAAGCAGGGCGTCGACGAAGAGGCGGGCCAAGGGGTGGGTGCATGAGAACGGGTACGGAACCGGGCACCGATGCGCGTACGGACGCCGGTACAGGCACAGCCACGGCCACCGCGCCCGCGCTGGACACCGACGCGCTGCTCGACGATCCGGACATCCGGATCATCGTGTGCTGCGGCTCGGGCGGCGTCGGCAAGACCACGACCGCGGCGGCGCTGGGTGTACGGGCCGCCGAGCGCGGCCGGAAGGTCGTCGTCCTCACCATCGACCCGGCCCGCAGGCTCGCCCAGTCCATGGGCATTCTCTCGCTGGACAACGTCCCGCGCCGGGTGCCGGGCATCGAGAGCGCCGGTGAGGGCGGCGGTGAACTGCACGCCATGATGCTCGACATGAAGCGGACCTTCGACGAGATCGTCGAGGCGTACGCGGAGGGCGAACGGGCGCGCGCGATCCTGGAGAACCCCTTCTACCAGTCCCTGTCGGCCGGTTTCGCGGGCACGCAGGAGTACATGGCGATGGAGAAGCTGGGGCAGCTGCGGGCGCGCAACGAGTGGGACCTGATCGTTGTCGACACCCCGCCGTCGCGTTCCGCGCTGGACTTCCTGGACGCGCCCAAGCGGCTCGGCTCGTTCCTGGACGGGAAGTTCATCAAGCTGCTGATGGCTCCGGCGAAGATGGGCGGCCGGGCCGGGATGAAGTTCCTCAACGTCGGCATGTCGATGATGACGGGAACGCTCGGCAAGCTGCTGGGTGGCCAGTTCCTGCGCGACGTACAGACGTTCGTCGCGGCGATGGACACCATGTTCGGTGGATTCCGGACCCGGGCGGATGCCACGTACAGGCTGCTGCAAGCGCCCGGCACGGCGTTCCTCGTCGTCGCGACACCGGAGCGGGACGCACTGCGCGAGGCCGCCTACTTCGTGGAACGGCTGGCCGCGGAAGACATGCCCCTGGCCGGTCTGGTCCTCAACCGGGTCCACGGCAGTGACGCCGCCCGGCTCTCTGCCGAGCGCGCCCTGGCAGCCGCAGAAAATCTTGACGACATCGGCATTGTGGATCAGACCACCGGGAAGGCTGGACTTCGTGACCCGGCCGACTCGGCAGTCACCTCTCCCGAAGACCCCGAGTCGCCGCCCTCTCCCGCCCGTTCCGAGCACACCCAGGATGCTGACACCGAACCAGAGGCTGATGCCGTCTCCGTCGAGCAGCTGACCGCAGGCCTGCTGCGTCTGCACGCTGAACGCATGCAGGTGGTCGCGCGCGAACAGCGCACCCGCGACCGCTTCACCGCACTGCACCTCGAGGTCCCCGTGACCGAAGTCGCGGCGCTGCCCGGAGATGTGCACGACCTCGCAGGACTGCGGGCCGTCGGGGACCGGCTCGCGGCCGATTCCGCTCCGGCCGGAGCTGCGTAACCCACCCGGACGGCCGGGTGGACCCCCAGCGGTCTACCCCACGGCGGCATACGTCCCGTGCAGTTCGTCGTCCAGACCGATGGCCACCGGCAGGATGCCCGTGGACCGCTCGTACTCACTGCGAGCGGTCTCCAGCAGTCGGCGCCAGGACGTGACGGTGGGTCGCCTGCGCAGCAGCGCGCGACGCTCCCGTTCCGTCATTCCGCCCCACACGCCGAATTCGACGCGATTGTCCAGCGCATCGGCCAGGCACTCGGTCCGCACCGGGCAACCGGTGCACACCGCCTTGGCCCTGTTCTGCGCTGCCCCTTGTACGAACAGTTCATCCGGATCGGTAGTGCGGCAGGCTGCCTGCGCACTCCAGTCGGTTACCCAGCCCATCCCGGCGCCGTCCTCTCCCGAATCGAGGCTCCCCCACGGCGGTAGCGGCATATTCACCGCTGCCAGTTGAGGACGTTACGGAAGGCGGCGACAGCACAACACCCCCTTCGGGCCCAATCTTGAATGGCCCGAACGGACTATGCGTACGCGGCAGATCACCCAGGGGAGTGAGGCGAGGACATACAAGAATTTCCCCGCAAAATAGGGACAATTCACCTGAGTCACAACGGACGTTCGATGACACATGGGGCGATTCGGGGGCGCCCTAAGTGCTGGCCGAACCGTGGTCGGTCACGGCCGAATGCTGCATGGGGTTGATACGGAACCGGACTGCTGTGACAGTTGGGAGCAGCTTAGGCCAACGCATATACGCGTGTCCGGCGAATGAGAACGTAGGCTGCCCCCATGCCAAAGAACCGCTCGGGCGGGGGTCTCACCGCGACCCAGCAGGCCGCCAAGTTCCTCGGTGTCGCCGCACTCTCCGGAGTCGTGCTCGCAGGCATCGCGCTGCCGGCCGCCGGAGCACTGGGGCTCGCCGCGAAGGGGACGGTCGAGGGATTCGACGAGATCCCGGCCAACCTCAAGACTCCGCCGCTGAGCCAGCGCACCAAGATCCTGGACAGCAAGGGCGGCATGCTTGCGACGGTCTACTCGCGTGACCGCACCGTCGTTCCGCTGAAGGACATCTCCCCGTACATGCAGAAGGCGATCGTCGCGATCGAGGATGCCCGCTTCTATCAGCACGGGGCGATCGACCTCAAGGGCATCCTGCGCGCGATGAACCGCAACGTGCAGGCGGGCGGCACCGCGCAGGGCGCGTCGACCCTCACCCAGCAGTACGTGAAGAACGTCTTCGTCGAGGAGGCGGGCGACGACCCGGACAAGGTCGCGCAGGCCACCCAGCAGACGATGGGCCGCAAGGTCCAGGAGCTGAAGTACGCGATCCAGGTCGAGGAGGAGCTCGGCAAGAAGAAGATCCTGGAGAACTACCTCAACATCACGTTCTTCGGGCAGCAGGCGTACGGCATCGAGGCGGCCTCCCAGCGCTACTTCTCCAAGCCGGCGAAGGACCTGAAGCTGGAGGAGGCCGCCCTGCTGGCCGGCATCGTCCAGTCGCCGAGCCGCTACGACCCCGTCAACGACGCACAGGAGGCGACCAAGCGTCGCAACACCGTGCTCCAGCGGATGGCGGACGTCGGGAACATCACCCACACGGCGGCGGAGAAGGCGCAGGCGACGCCGATCAAGCTGAGGGTCAGCAAGCCGAAGAACGGCTGCATCACGGCCGCCAGCGGAGCCTCCTTCTTCTGCGACTACGTCCGCAAGGTCTTCCTCACCGACCCGGTCTACGGCAAGACGCAGGAGGAGCGGGCCAAGGTCTGGAACCAGGGCGGACTCACGATCCGCACGACGCTCGACCCGCAGGCGCAGGCGGGCGTGCAGGACTCGATCAAGAGTCACGTCTACAAGACGGACAACGTCGCCACCGCCGTGACGCTGGTCCAGCCCGGCACCGGCAAGATCATGGGCATGGGCCAGTCCAAGCCGTACGGTTTCGGGCCGAACGAGACCCAGTACAACTACTCGGTCAACAAGGACATGGGCGGCTCGAACTACGGCTTCCCGACCGGGTCGACGTTCAAGCCGTTCGTCGCGGCAGCCGCCATAGCACAGGGGAAGCCCGCGACCCAGGTCTATTCGTCGCCGTATGAGATGCCCTACCCGACGGTCCAGACCTGCGACAAGCCGTACGTGAACCTGAACGGCGAGCGGGTGCCGAACGAGGACGAGTCGGAGCGCGGTCCGTACGCGCTGAAGGAGGCGATGGCGAAGTCCGTCAACACCTACTTCATCCAGATGGTGCAGGACATCGGCCTGTGCCCGGTCATGAAGATGACCGACAAGCTCGGAGTGGTGCAGGGCAACGGGGACAGGCTCCCCGAGTCCCCCGCCATCGCGCTGGGCTCGAAGGGCCTTTCGCCGCTGACGATGGCCAGCGCGTACGCCGCGTTCGCCAATCACGGCACGTACTGCACGCCGATCGCCATCGAGTCGGTGAAGAAGGCGGACGGCTCCTCCCTCCCGGTGCCGAAGTCGACCTGCACACAGGCGATGACGCCGATCGTGGCGGACACCGTCAACACGCTGCTGCTCGGCGTGATCGACTCCGGTACCGGCCAGGAGGCCGGTCTGCAGAGCCGCGACAGCGCGGGCAAGACGGGTACGACCGATGAACGCCGGAACGCCTGGTTCGTCGGCTACACGCCGAACATGTCCGGCGCCGTCTGGGTCGGCAGTCCGACCCAGGCGGTCAAGATGGTGGGCATCAACATCGGTGGCGTGTACCGGGACAAGGTGTACGGCGGCCAGGTCCCCGGACCGATCTGGCGCGACGCCATGACGAACGCCCTCAACGGACTGCCCGCCCCGTCGTTCAACACCGTCAACATCCCGGACCCGCCGGACGACACGGACGAGGGCCGGGGCAGGGGACGGGACAGGAGGCGGGACAGGGGCGACGGCAACGACCCGTTCCCCGACATCAGCGCCTCGCCGGACCTCATCGGCGGGAACAACGGCCCCCCGCGCCCGGGTAACGGCGGCACGAAGGGTCCCTGACCGGCCGCTCGGTCCATGAACGAGGAGGTGGGGTGACCCGGAACATTCCGGGTCACCCCACCTCCTCGTATGTACGGTCCGCTCAGCCCGCGAGGAGCTTCTTCACCGCGGCGGCCACCCGGCCGCCGTCCGCGCGCCCCGCGACCTTCGGGTTCACGATCTTCATGACGGCACCCATCGCCCGCGGCCCCTCGGCGCCGGCGGCCTTCGCCTCGTCGACCGCCGACGCGACGATCGCACCCAGCTCGTCGTCACTGAGCTGCTTCGGCAGGTACGCGTCGAGCAGCTCACCCTCCGCCTTCTCGCGCTCGGCCTGCTCCGTCCGGCCGCCCTGGGCGAAAGCCTCGGCCGCCTCGCGGCGCTTCTTCGCCTCCTTGGCGATGACCTTCTGCACCTCGTCGTCGGAGAGCTCACGCGACGTCTTGCCGCTGACCTCCTCCTTGGTGATCGCGGTGAGGGTCAGCCGGAGCGTCGACGAGGTCAGCTCGTCGCGCGCCTTCATGGCCGTGGTGAGGTCTTCCTTGAGCTTGGACTTGAGCGTGGTCATGTGCTGATTGTGGCAGGTGCGGGGTGGCCACCGCCCGCCGGTTTTCCTGTCGCCGCGTCGTGTCTGCGACGATGGGCATATGCGCGCACGCTACGGAGTACCCCTGAAAGTCACGGCAGTCGGCGCAGCGGTCGGCGCCGCCGGGCTCGTTTACGCGGCAGGTTTCGAAGCCCGCTCGTTCCGGCTCCGACGGGTCACCGTCCCCGTACTCCCGCACGGAGCACGCCCGTTGCGCGTGCTGCAGGTCTCCGACATCCACATGGTGAGCGGCCAGCGCAAGAAGCGCGGCTGGCTGCAGTCGCTGGCCGGCCTGCGCCCGGACTTCGTCGTCAACACCGGCGACAATCTCTCCGACCCGGAGGCCGTACCGGAGCTGCTGGACGCGCTCGGTCCGCTGATGGAGATCCCGGGTGTGTACGTCTTCGGCTCCAACGACTACTACGGCCCCAAGCTCCGTAACCCGGCCCGCTACCTCTTCGAGAAGGCCCAGGGCAAGCACGGCCTCAACGGCAACGCCCCCGCGGTCGGCGTCGTCCACAACCCGTGGGAGCCGATGCGCGATGCGTTCGACGAGGCGGGCTGGCTGGACCTGAGCAACACCCGGGGCCGTCTCAAGCTCGACGGCCTGGAGCTCGCCTTCACCGGCCTCGACGACCCGCACATCAAGCGCGACAGGTACGCGGAGGTCTCGGGCGGCCCCGAGACGGGCGCCGACCTGTCCATCGGCGTGGTCCACGCCCCGTACCTGCGCACCCTCGACGCCTTCACCGCCGACGGCTACCCGCTGATCCTGGCCGGTCACACCCATGGCGGCCAGCTCTGCATCCCCTTCTACGGGGCCCTGGTCACCAACTGCGACCTGGACACGGACCGGGTCAAGGGGCTCTCCAGCCACACGGTCGGCGACCGGCGCGCCTACCTCCACGTCTCCGCAGGCTGCGGTACCAACCGCTACACCCCGGTCCGCTTCGCCTGCCCGCCCGAGGCGACCCTGCTGACGCTGACGCCCCGCGACTGAAACCCGGGGGCGCCTCGCCCACCGGAGCAGAAACCGGATTTCGTCTCCGGGCGCCGGTGGGCTAAAGTAATCGATGTCGCCGGGACACCGGCGGCAATCGGGGTGTAGCGCAGCTTGGCAGCGCGCTTCGTTCGGGACGAAGAGGTCGTGGGTTCAAATCCCGCCACCCCGACAGCTGAAGTAGCAGGCCAGAGGGCCCTTACCGACTAGGTAAGGGCCCTCTGGCGTTGCTGTGTGTCTATCTGCGTGACTAGTGCCCCTCCCGGCAAGCTTTGCCCCGTCGCGCCGCCCAGCACGCCCGCTCGCCGCGTTGGCCAAAGCCCTGGTAGCTCCGCTACACGGACAGAGCGCCACACCGCGATGTGCGGAGGCTGCGGCGGGTCGGCATCCGGCTGGCCCTTGAGGAAAACGTGGTCCCAGGTGAGGGCTCGCAGTTCTTCCGTACGCGCGCCGGTCAGCAGGGCGACGACGATGTACGCGTGCATCGAGGTCCCCTCCGCTGCCTTGAGAACGGCCTCGCCTGGGTGAAGGTGAGCGCCTTGGACGGGCGCCCTGCCTGCCCCTGAGGCACGGATCACAGCGCAACAAGCGTGTCTTCGCCCCGGCTGGCCGCGCCCGGCGGCGCGCCGGCGGCTGCGGGGGCGTGGGTGGAGGAAACCCACTGTGGCTGGGGGCGGTCGGCTCCACGGCTTCAGGCAGCCACTTTGGGGCGAGCCTCGCAGATCATGGCCCCACCGTCGTGCTTTAACGGGCAGGTCCACAGACTGCCCGACTCGCCGGAAGCTTACGGGGCCATGATCACTCGCCCCAAAGCAGCTCCAGCCCAAAGCCGCTCCACCGACCTCAGCTGTCAGTGGCAGTCGAAGCGCCAGCCCCACGGGAGGCCGGGGCACTGGCGGCAATGGAAGAAGTAGACGCCGCCACAGTCGCCCAACTGTATGTCGCCGGTGATGGTCAGAAGGTGCTCCATGCGGTGTCCGCTCTCGCAGTTCGGCCAGTCGGCAGGCTGCGTCCAGGCGGGCCAGCCGCCGACCTTCGTCCCGATGATGTTGGAGTCGGGTGGCCACATGGAGCCGCCCGTCGGCAACCGGAGACGAGGTTCCCAGGTCTCCCACATGTCCTTGGGTAGATCAAGCCACCTCGGAAAGTCCTCCGCTGTAATCGGGGACAACGTGGAAGGTTCCGGCATGTTGTCCTCGTCGTACTCCCCCTCGCTCACCCCGGGGATCTCGGACAGCAGCCCTCCAGCCACGACCTCCGCCTCGTTGCGCCAGTACAGCTGCGGCATCACCAGCCCGGGATCCTGCTCATGTATCAGCGCGCACCACACCAGCTGCAGCAGATCCTTCCCCTCCGGGAACTCCAACCCCGGCACATCCTGGGCAAACAGCTGGAGGATCGGCACCATCGGCACCGCGCCCGGGACAATCTCGGTGTGGTTGCGCCAGTCGGACCCGTACGTCCAGTGGTCTTCCTGCGCGCAGTACGGCCACGGCTCGTCCGCGGGCCACAGCAGCTTGCCTCCCAGCGAGCTCTCCCGCACGCCAGGGTCGCCGGGCTCCGGGTTGAGGAGGGTGGTTTCCCGGGCAAGGCCCGCGTACTCCGGTATCAGGGTGCGCAGATCCTTCGGGGGCAGCTCGGGTGTGTCTCCGGGCATCGTGGCTCCTCGAGCGTACAAAGATCGACGGGACGCTGCGGGCACGTTAGTACGTGCCACCGACAACCCCATACAGCAACGGCCGCCTCATCACACCCCCTAGATCTTGCCGCACGGGACTCGCAACATAACCGCGGCGCTCTGCACGTGATCGCCGCGCAGGCATGGTGAGCGTCACGCCTCGCGCCTGCGCGTTTGCGCATCCGGCCGCCGACTCGCCCCGAGGACAGCTTGTGGAACACGACTGCACTGCGACGGCCCCGACGCCTCGGAGCCGGTCGGACACCCTTCGGAGTGCTGGCGGGCAGGTAGTCCATGGCCCGCGGTGGCAGGCGTCGTCGCCGGCCATGTTCAGGCCGCCGATAGCGAAGCCTTCACATACGCGCCGCTAGCCACTTCACCCACTCTTGCAAGTTAAGACCCACCGGACTCACGAGTCGCGTAACTAGGCAATTTCAACTTCTGGAGCTAGCCACGAGCCGCTGACCAGTACTTGTCCCCGATCTGGCCTCCGGGACCCCGATTGGCTGCGGAAACCCGGCTTCCCGCTGTGGGTCAATTGGCGTAGACCCACAGGACTTTGGTGTCATACAACTGGGGTGACTGATCGAGTAGTTGCTGTCTAAAGCCCTTGGGGAGATCGCCATGTCTGGTGAGGCCACGCACTGCTGGGTCGTGGTGCTGGACATAGAGAACTTCAGTTCCCGGCCCGATCCGATCCAGCGTTCCCTGCGAAGCGGGATGTACGAGGTACTCCGTGAAGCGCTTGTACGGGCCGGGCTGTCGGCCGATGGCATCGTCACCGAGGACCGTGGCGACGGGGTCCTGATGATCGTTCCTGCGGTCGTTTCACCAATCGTTCTGGCCGGACCGTTCGTACGCGCCCTTGACGACGAGCTGAAACAGAAGGCGGTCGTCTACAGCCCCGCCCACGCGATGCGGTTCCGGGTCGCTCTGCACCAGGGGCTCGCCTCGCGAGACGGTGAGGGCTGGTCCGGGGACGCCGTCAACACCGCCTGCCGGCTGGTCGACGCGGGGCCGTTGCGCGAGGTCCTGGCCGCGGCGGCTTCGTCGCGGATGGTCTTCGTCGTGTCGGACGAGATCTACCGGGCGGTCGTCCGGCACGGACACCGTTCCATCGACCCGGCCGCGTATCTGCCGATGCCGTTCCGGACCAAACACGGCGAGCTCATCGAGAGCTGGGTGACCGTGCCCGGATCTCCGGCCCCGCCCGGTCTCCCCGCGGCGGCACCGGATCGCCCCGGGCAGGCCGGGCCCCCGGAGACGGGCGGACCCGAGGCCGGCGGTCCTCAGGCGGCCCCGGACGGGCAAGGGGGAGCAGCAGCCGGCCCAGGCGACCGGATATCGCCGAACGGAGCCGGTATCAGCGTCGGAACCGTCCACGGTGATGTGTTCCAGGGCAACAAGACCGTCAATGTCAACACGAACGGCCCAGTCCGGCCATGACAACACCGACGGGGGGAGCGCCGGCCGCGGGCGGCGCCGCGGGAGCAGCACCGCCCGCGGCCGGCACGGGGGCGGGCCGGGTGGGGCGGCGGATAACGCCGCCCCACCCGGCCCGGCGCAGGCTGCAGCCGAGGGACAGCCCCAGTCCGCAGACGGCGCGTCGGGTGCGCAGGGCAACGGGGAGGGCGGCGTCCAGGGCGAGCCTCCGCGTTCCGGCCCCGGAGCCGAGTCCTTCGAGGCCACCGGCCGGATGGGGCAGGGGTCTCTGCGCCACGACCGGGTACGCAACGCCTTCGCCAACGTCGAGGGCGACGTCTTCGGCGGCGACAAATACGTCCTGCTCCTGGGCGGCGCCCAGCGGCGCCTGCGGACCATCTCCCCGCTCCTGGACGAACGGGTGCGCTTCGCATACCAGGAGCCTCGTGGCCTGTCCGCCGCCCGGGAGGCGCTGGCGGGCCGGCATCTACTGATCCTGCGCGGCGCCCCCGGCCACGGGAAGACGGCCATGGCCGTCCGCCTGCTCCAGGGCATGGGTGCCACCACCAAATACCACCTGGACAGTGATGTCGACTTCGCCTCCCTCGTCGACCTCCTGGAGCGCGGTGGGGACTCCATCGAGCGCGGTGCGGCCTTTCTGCTCGACCAGCCGTCCGCGATCGCCGGCCTGCGCCGAGAGGTGTACGAGAAGGTGCAGGGCGCACTCGCCCTCGCGGGCGCGTGGCTGGTGATGACCGTCTCCAGCACCGAGGTCGCGGACAGCGAACTCCTGACGGCGGTCGTCGACGTCACCGAGGCGCCCGACCAGCGCGGCATCGTCTCCTCGCATCTGCGCTGGCGTCTGGGCGACGCGGTCCGCGACCGGCTCCTCGCCGACGACGGCATCGGGAAACTGCTGGACGAGCAGCTCGACGGCGACCCCGCCTGCAAACAGGCAGCCGATCTCGCGGCGGCGATCACCGAGGAGTGGGAGACCGGCCAGCTGGACCCTGAGAGCATCAAGAAGCGCCGTGCCCGCCAGGCCGACGAGGACTTCGACATCTGGGTCGAGAGCCTGCGGGAGCCCGCCGCCCGGAGTCTCGCGATCGCCCTCGCCGTGCTCAACGGCCTGCCGCAGGAGTACGTAGCCACCGCCGCCCGTGCCCTGCGCGAGCAGCTGGAGGACGACCGCCCGCATGTGCTGATGGCCGGGCCGAACGGTGAACCGCCCCGTATCAACGACCCCTTCGGTGCCCCGCGCCGCACGCAGCTGACCCGGCTGCGTGCCCGTGACATCGGCAAGGAGAACGGCGAGCCGGGCCGCGCGCTGGAGTACAAGGACCCCTCCTATCCGCGACGGATCATCCGGCACGCATGGATCCAGTACGAGATCCAGAGCGAACTGCTCGACTGGCTGTCGGCTCTGGTCGTGGACCCGGCCGAAGAGGTCCGGGTCTACGCGGCCGCGGCCCTCGGGGTAATCGCGGCAGAGTCGTACACCTACCTCTGCGACCAGGTCTTCCACCAGTGGGCGCAGAGCGAGAACCCGCTGCGGCGCGACGCCGTCGCCTATGCCCTTCAAATCGCCTCGCGCGACCCCTGGATCAGGGAGCGGGCGGACATGCTGGTCGCGGGATGGTTCGCCGATCGGAGCCGGCCCTATGCGCAGGCGACGGCGGCACGGGTGTACGGCATGGGTGAGGACCCCGAGCTCGCCGTTGCGGCGCTGGCCCGCCTCACCGTCGTCGACCGGGCAACCGTGGCCGTGGCCGTCGGCCGCAGCCTGACTGATCTGCTCGCGCAGAACACCGACTCGGCGGGGCTGGTGCTCCGCACCCTCCACGAGCGGTCCGCCGACCACCGAAGGCGGCCGACGGCGCTGCTCTCGTTCCTGATCGTGGCGGCCCAAGTAGTGGTGGGCAGGGAAGCGTCGGGGACCGACGGCTACATGGAGCAGTGGCCGGCCCTCCTCTATCTGGCGCACCACCGCGAGGAGTTGCGTGCACCGTTCATCGCCCTGTGGCGTGAGTCACTCAACCAGGCGGAATTCGGTAAGGAGGCCCAGCAGGTGCTGCGCAATTGGGCCGCGGTCGCCGAACGCGATCCGTCTCTGCGGTCCATGTTCCAGCTGATGGTGGGCGCGATCGCGTACGGGGACCCGAGAACCGGCCGGATCCTGCGACGGTGCGCGGCCGACTGGGTCGACCTGGACGAGCTGGCACCGCTGCCCCTGACCACTGCCGTCGTCCATGCTCAGCTCGATCTGGAAAGGGTGTGACATGACAGTCTCACTGATCCTCAACAACCGTCCGGTGTCACGCGGTCAGCTCGCCACCCTGCCCAACCTTCCGCCGAACTTTGCGGTCGTCTATCCCCTTGACGGCGGTGGCTGGGAGGTCGAGTCGCCAAAGCACCGGACGATGACCCAGCGGTGGCTGGGCAAGAACAAGCTCTGCTACGTCGTGGACCTGGGTGATCACCGGCGAACGGCCAAGCTCACCAAGACCCCGTTGACCTGCAAGGACCAGGCGCACCGGTTCGAGGCGACGATCGACGTCGGATTCCGGGTGCATGATCCGGTCGCGGTGGTGCGGAGCAATCTCCCCGATGTGCTCAGCGCCGTCTATCCGCATCTGGTCAGCAAGATCCGGCCGCACGCGGCGCGGTTCGCGATCGACGAGGCCTTCGAGGCCCAGGCCAGAATCAACGGGGCGCTGGCGCTGCCCATCCCGCTGCCCGAGGGCATGACGCTCTACTACTGCGATGTGCAGCTCGAACCCGACCAGGCGGCTCGTGAGTTCATCCGCAGCCGCACCAGGGCGGGCCGGGACTCGGAGATGGGCCGCATGCAGCACAAGGCGGCCGTCGGGAACACCCGCCACCAGGAAACGATCAAGAACATCGAGCAGGAGGCCCGGATCGAGCGGGACAAGCGGGAACGCGCCGCCCTCGCCTCCGTACAGCTCGACTTCCGCAGCCTTGTCCTCGAACACCTGGCGAAGCACCCGGACGACACCGAGAAGGCTATGGATCTGCTGATGCGCTGGGAGGAGGGACGACAGCTGCGAGCCCTGGACCAGGAGCAGCGGCAGGTCGAGATGGTCCGGTACATGATCGACAAGGGCATAGTGCGGGAGGTGGATCTGCCCGGCCTGCGAGAGGGTGTGCTCGGGCCGTCGGCCAGTGTCTTCGGCGGGATGCTGCCGCCGGCTACCGGGGCGCTTGCGCAGACGGCGTCGGCAACCCCGCATGCGCTGCCGCCGGTAGCGCAGACGGCACCGCCCGCGCCCCAGCCGCCGGCGACCCCGCCGTGGGGCGGGACCCGTCCCGACGCCGCGCAGCGGTCCGGTGGCACCCCATCCGCCCCGCCGCCTGACATCCGCCCGACGACGGTCGGCCTCGCTCCGGTCTACGTCGTCCTGGACACCTCCGCGTCCGCGGCCGGCTGTGTCACCGAACTCCGTGACTCGCTCCGGTCATTGCAGACCCTGCTCGCCAACAGCCCGGATGTGACCTCGGCCGTACGGCTGTCCGTACTGACCTTCTCCGACACGGCCGACGTCCGGATGCCGCTCACGCGGGTGTCGTGGCAGACCGGCGTCCCCGACCTCCAGGCAGGAAACGGCTGCCGGTACGAACCCATTTTCCGCCGCCTGCTGGAGCTCGTACCTCTGGAGACGGAACGGCTCAAGCAGCAGGCGCCGCGTGTGAACCGCCCCACCGTCTTCCTCCTCGCCGCGGGCGACCCGGAGGACGGCGGCCAGTGGCAGGCCGCGCACCAGCAGCTGATGCAGCACCAGTACCGGCCGAACATCGTCGCCTGCGGCATCGGTGCGATCGACCGGCGGACGGTGGCGCGGATCGCCAGCCCCGCCGAATTCGCTGTCGCGGCGAACGCACACGCGGACCTGGCGGAGTCGGCAGCGCAGTTCTCGATGCTCCTCCAGAACACCGTGCTCCACCTGGGGCGGAGTGCAGTCGCCGGCTCCTCCGAGCTGCGACTGGAACGCCCGCAGGGACTGAGCCCCATCGAAGATGTCGAGTAGAGAGAGTCGAAAGAAATGGCCGAAACCCTAGGGCAGTTGCTGCCGGTGTACGTACTGGCGGACGAGTCCGGTTCCATGCATCCCTACGTCGGTGACCTCAATGCCGGACTCGCCTCGCTCCACCGGGCCATGCTCGGCGAGCCGATGGCCGCAGCGAAGGTCCGCTTCTCGGTGCTGGGGTTCGCCAACAGTGTGACCGAGCGGCTGATACTCGCCGATCTGCGGGCCGAGAGCGAGCTGCCACGCCTTACGGCGAGCGGCGGCACGAGCTACGAGGCGGCCTTTACCGCTCTGCTGAGACGGCTCCCGCAGGATGTGGACACGCTCAAGAGCCAGGGTTACCGCGTTCACCGGCCCGCGGTGTTCTTCCTCAGTGACGGACAGCCGAACTTCGGAGAGGCATGGCAGGACAGACACCGGGAGCTCACTGACCGCTCGGTGACCAAGGCGGCGCCCAACATCATTGCCTGCGGCATCGGCCAGGCCGAGGCCGAGACGATACTCAGCGTCGCCACACAGTCGGAGTTCGCCTTCATCTCGGTGCCCGGTGCCCAACTGGGCGAGTCCATCGCTCAGTTCTTCACCGCGCTCACCAAGAGCGTGGTGGAGTCAGGCAATGCGATGGCGTCGGGCCAGCCGGAGCTGGTGGTCGAGCGGCCGGAAGGCTTCCGGCTCGCGATTGACGAGGTGTGAGCGTGGCGCGTTTCTTCGGGCGGCGACGGGAGAACGAGGGGAAGCCCTCCGAATCCTCCGGCGCCGCCGAGTCCCCGGCGGGGAACCGGATGCCGGACGCCCAGACCCCGGCCGTATCCAGGGACGGCCGGCCCCCCGCTCTGCCCCCGGCCGACAGACCGCATTCCGGGCCGCCGACGCCGGGACACGGGTCGACGCCGGGACACGGGCCCGCGTTCCCGGCGCGTCACGCGCCTCCGCCGGGGCAGGGAGCATCCACCGGCTACGGGCCGTCGGCCGGTCACCGGCCTCCGCCGGGCCAGGCGCAGCGGGCGGCGCCCGTCCTGCCCCACCAGCAGCCGGACCGCGGTTCCCCGGTGCCCGCACAGAACACACGGGAGCCCCGGCCCCCAGGGGCACAGCCGCCGGCCTGGGCCCGTTTCGTGCTCGGCCGGCCGACCGCCCGGTTCGAGCCGAAGCCGCCGCCCGCGGACCCCTACCGCCCCGACACGCTGTTCGACGGCTGGTCCACACCGGGGCTCACCGTCCGGCTGGCCTCCGTGCGCGGTGACGCGCACCGCTTCGGCGGGCAGCCGCGCCAGGACGACATCGTGGTGGCGGCGCACGAGCCGACCGATGCGGTTGTGTTCGCTGTGGCGGACGGCGTCTCAGCGGCTCCTCAGTCGCATGTGGGCGCCGCGCTGGCCTGCCGTACCGCCGTCGCCGACGTACTGAGGCAGCTGGACGAAGGACGGCCGCACGTCGACTGGAACCGGGCCGTCGCTGCGGCCGCGTACCAGCTGTTCATGCGGGTGACCCGCGGTCCGGAGCCGACCCGGGAGCAGAAACAGGAAGCCCAGGCCCTGCTGGCCACGACCCTGGTGACGGGCGTCGTGCGGCTCACCGGGAGCGGACAGCTGGAGGTCAATCTGGTGCACGTCGGGGACAGCGGTGCCTGGATGCTCCATGAGAACCGATTCCACCCGTTGCTGGGCGGCAAGGAGGAGCGTGCGGACGGGGTCTTCTCCTCCGCGGTGTCGGCACTGCCATGGGTGCCGCCGCAGATCGAGGGGACCTGGTACACGGTCCCCGAGGACGGGGTGCTGCTGATCGGGACGGACGGGTTCGGCGATCCGCTGGGGGACGGCACGGGGAGGATCGGGTCGGTGATTGCGTACGAGTTGGGCCGTCCGCCTCGTGAACCGCAAGCCGTCGCGCAGCTGCTCGACTTCTCCCGCGAGACATTCGACGACGACCGGACCCTGCTCGCGGTCTGGCCGCGTCACCGCCTCGACGAGAGCGGCGGCCCTGGACCCGCAGCGGCCCGGACAGGCGGAGCGCCGGGATGAGCGGGGCGTATCCGGGAGCCATGGATGCCGACCGGGTAGTGAAGGGGCGGAAGTTCAACTCCGGCGGTCAGGGCTCGGTGTGGGCGGTCAAGGACCGGACCATCAACGGGACCTGGCCGGTGGCCTACAAGGAGTACCACACCAGGATCCGCCCCGAGCTCAAGCCCGAAGTCCTCGCCGCGATGGTCGACTTCATTCCGTCCCTGCCGCACGGCACCGGCCAGTGGCTCGCCGAGTGCACCGCCTGGCCGGCTGTGCTGGTGACGGACTCCGCCGGGGTGAGCGGCTTTCTGATGCGGCAGATCCCCGAACGGTTCTTCCGCCGGTTCGACTTCGCGCCGGTCGAGTCGCGGCCCGCGGGCTTCCAGTACCTGCTGAACGGCCCGGCCTACTTCGATACAGCGGGCTTCACCATCACACCCCGCCAGCGGTTCGAGCTGCTCCTGGACTTCGCCCGCACGCTGGGGCGACTGCACTCCCTCGGCGTCGTCGTGGGCGACGTGTCGCCGAACAACGTGCTCTTCTCCCTTGACGGGACGCCGAGTTGCTTCCTCATTGACTGTGACGCGATGGCGCTGCACGGCAAGTTGGCGCTCCAGACAGCGGAGACACCCAACTGGGATCTGCCTTCGGGCGAGCGGTTGGGCAGTCCGACAGGCGACGCGTACAAGTTCGGGCTGCTCGCCGCACGGCTCTTCGCAGGCCAGCAGGACGGCCAGGACCTGACGGTTCTGCGTGCTGCCGACCCGGCCGTGGGGCAGCTGGCCAAGCGGAGCCTGTCCGCCGATCCCGCCAGGCGGCCGTCGGCGGAGGAGTGGCTGAGTGCCCTGGCCGACGCGGCTACCACGGCGCCCGCGACGCTTCCGCAGGCCACACCACCGCGAACCTCCGTACCGCGGAACGCGGCGGGCACGGCGTCATCACCGCCAGGTGCCGCACGGCCACAGCAGCCGCCGCGGACCGTGCCCAACACCCCGCCCATGCCCATGGCCCCCCGAACCCCCAATATGCCAAGGCCGACGCCACCCACGCCGGGCAAGTCCAGAGTCGGCCGGCGGTTCGTCGCGATCGTGCTGATCATCCTGGCCTTCGTCTACGGTCCCGATCTCTACGAGAAGATTGAGAAAGGGCTCCAATCCGGCAGCCCCGGCCAGTCGGGTCAGGGCATCGGGTCCAACAGCTCCGGCTCGTCCGCTCAGAACTCCGAAGAAGGCCAGGCGCTCAGCCTGAACGGCCTGCTGCAACGGAACGAGGGGAACCGTGGCGGCGTCGGCGAGGCGGTCCGCCAGATGACCGCCTGCCCGGGCCGCTCCGGACTCCAAAAGGCCAAGGGGGTGTTCGAGGACGCGGCGACGGAGCGGGACGAACTCGTGCGGGATCTGGAAGCGCTCGACCATGATTTGCTGCCCAGCTCCATGACGAAAAGTCTCGAATCCAGCTGGCAGGCGTCGGCCGACGCCGATCGTGCCTACGCGCGGCTGGCCGGCGAAATGATGAACAGCTGCACGCCCAAGGCCGTGCTGTCCTCGTCGCAGTGGCGGGAGGCGTCCCATGCGAACACACGGGCGACGCGCGCGAAGAAGGATTTCGTCTCCGACTGGAACCCGATGGCTGAGGAGCACGGGCTGGCCAAGATGTCCTGGGACGAGTTGTGACCGCGCCCCGTACTGTCCGACGGCTAGCGACCGGGTCCGCACCGCCAGGCTCCTCCTAATACCCGGTGCTGCTCAGCCGTTTCAGTTCATCCGGCCGGTCGATAGTCAGCTTGTTGCGTCCCGTCGTCACCCAGCCGCGCCCGCGCCACTGCTCAAAGACACGGCTGACCGTCCGCCGCGAGCTGAGGACGAGTCCGGCGAAGTCGTCCTGGGACAGCGGCAGGGCGATGAGGACGGATCCATTGCCCTCGGGGCGCCCGTACTCCCCGCCGAGCTCCAACAGCAGTGCGGCGAGCCTGGCCTGGACAGCTTCGGAACCGGCGGCGGCCCGGTGGCCGTCCGCCTCGCGCAGGCGCTCGGAGAGCACCTGCTGGAGCGCGAGCGCGATGGCGGGCGTGGACCGGGCGGCGGCACGGAACAGGGACGACGGGATCATCAGGGCCTCGACCCGAGTCAGCGAGGTGAGTGTGGCGGAGCGCGGTCCGCCGTCCAGTGCGGCCTGCTCGCCCAGCAGGTCCCCGGCGTTGCGGATGGCTAGCACGGCCTGGTAGCCCCCGGCGGAGTTGGCGGCGACCTTGGCGCAGCCGCGCCGGACGACGAGCAAATGGTCAGTGAGGTCGTACTGCCGCAGCAGGGTTTCCTTAGGTGGGAAGGCAACCATGCGGCCGATGTCGCGCAGTTGGACCCTGGCGTCGTCGTCGAGCAGCGACCAGAAGGGCATCCGGCGCGGGCGGCGGTGGGGTGCGCTGTCCACAAAGGCCGTTTCAGACGAGAGCGACAACGACGGCGACCAGCAGACTGCCGATGACGGCCAGCAGCAGCGATTGCTGGACACGCCTGTGCTTCGTCCAGGCGATCGCGCTCATGACAACGAGCTGGCGGCTGAGGGTGGGCAAAGGATCGGCGCGGGCGAGCCGCTGGGCGAGGTCGTCGGGGGTCCAGTGGCGCAGATGGCCGTAGAAGAGGAACTCGTCCTCGCCGGGGTTGGGCGAGCGGCCCTGGCCGTTGTGGCGAGGGACGACGACGAGAACGGCGAGGACCGCAGAGAGCCCGATGAGTGCTACTCCCAGCCAGAGGATGACCTCGGCGACGCCGGTCACGCGGTCGAGGGAGCGGCCACTGCCGGACAGCGCGGCAATTCCGGCGAGGGCGGCGGACTCCATGGCCAGGGCGAAGGACGCCTTGGCGTCCACCGTGCGGGTCGACTCGTGGAGCGAGGCGTGGATCTGCCAGGCGATCTTCGCCGCCTCAGCCCGGGACTCTTCCTGCGACACTGGAGCCCCCCAATTCTCGACACCCCGCCACTATAGCCACGGTCAGGCCGGGCCAGCACTCCATCCACCATGTCGATTGCCTCTGGTCCAGCCGGAATTGAAGTGAACCGTCCGGGGATTGATCTAGACTCCGGACCCCGGCCGGACCACGCTTGACGCTCGATCCAGGCCCTTTCCGTGAGCTCCACTCGGCCGACTCCGACCCCGTTGACGCCGTGAACCCGGCCGCCGTCGAGGCCATGGCCGAGGTCGGCGTCGACATCTCCGCCGAGACCCCCAAGATCCTCACGGTCGAAGCGGTCAAGGAATCGGACGTCTGCATCACCATGGGCTGTGGCGACACCTGCCCGGTCTTCCCCGGCAGGCGGTACCTCGACTGGAAGCTGGAGGACCCGGCCGGCCGGGGCGTCGAAGCCGTCCGCCCCATCCGCGACGAGATCAGGGCGTTGGCAGAGAGCCTGATCGCCGAAATCGCCCCGCGAGACCGGGCTCCCCTGAGCAGCGACGCACCGCGCTAGTCGGACTCGCGCGGTCGGGCCGTCCGCGCAGGCGGCAATCCGGCACCTCGCGACGCGCCGCATCCCCCAGCCCCGGACGCCCGGAATGCGCGCTTCGCACTCACATGCGAATCTGAAAGTGGCCCCTCGTCCGAGATCGGCTACAGGAGGCGTAATCGTGAGCAAGAAGCAGAGCCGACAGAATCGCGGTGCCCGCACGGGTGGCCACGAACGCAGCGCGTCCGCGGAGACGAAGGATCAGACGCAAGCGCATATCCGAGAAGCTCCTGGGCCGGTGCGCGCGATATCGGAGCAGGTCTCTCACCGGAAGCAGCGTAGGTTCGGGCACAACTGATCTTCGGCGGCCGACCGTGACCGAAGCGCTGTGGTGGCACCCCGCGTGGGGGCCACCACAGAGTGCGCCCGTCGGCCTGAATCCGCGCAGCCCCCGGCGCCATCTGTGGCGGCGCCCCCGCGGGTATGCCGCTGATGCCGCGGCCGGCCTGCGGAGCCGTGTGGTGTCGCGTGAGCGGTCACCCGCCCCGTTCTGTGATCCACCCGACGACGAGAACCGTGTCCCCTGTGCCCGGGCGCACGGTCAGCGCGACCGCTCCGCAGCCGTCGGCATCGGCGCCGGGTTCAGGTCGCCGGGCACGAGCGGGACCGGATCCGCCACTTTGCCCGGCCACCGGGCCCGATGCCGCGCACCCCTTCGATGATTTCGTAGCACCTCCCGCGCCGAGTGCGGACTCCTCGTCCGGCGCGTTCGCCCGGTCGGTTGCGACCGTGAAGCGCATCGCGGTGAACAGACCGCCCGCTGCGGCACGTTTCGATGTCGATACCGGGGCCGGTGGTGATCCCGGCCGTCAGGATCCGTCGTACTGCCGCCTGCGAACCGAATACCGGCATCGTCATCCCGGTCGCCGGGCAGACCGCAACTGTGCGCGCTGCCGATACCGGGGGCGACGGGGCCCGTCGTGGCCACGGTCAGGGTGACCGGTCCGTCGTCCGACGGGAGCAGGTTCTTGCGCACGCGGCGCAGCTCCTGGGGGCGGGGCGCCGAAGTCCAGCTTGCCGCCGCTCGGCCGACCGTGTCCGAACACCGCTCACAGTTCGGCGTCGGTGAGCGTCTGACGAGCCGACGCCCAGCCGGCCTCGGCGACCTCCTCGGCCGCCGCCGGCGGGTATGTCGCCCTCGGCGACTCCTACTCGGCCGGCGTCGGTTCGGGAAGCTATCTCTCCGACTCCGGCGACTGCCACCGGAGCACCAAGGCCTACCCCTACCTGTGGGCGGCGGCGAATTCGCCGTCCTCGTTCGCCTTCGTCGCATGCTCGGGTGCCACGACCAGCTCCGTCGCCGGCAGCCAGCTAGGTGTGCTGAGTTCGTCGACGACCCTGGTGAGCGTCACCGCGGGCGGCAACGACGTCGGTTTCGCCGATGTCATGCAGGACTGCGTCCTGTACAGCGAGTCCACCTGTGTGAGCGCGTCCGACGTGCTGAACGGTGTCATCGCCAAGCCCAAGGCCGCGGGGCCGTCGGGCGGCTATCTGCCCGCCTTCCGCTCGGTCGCGTAACACGCAACGGGTAAGAGGTATCGGGTAACGCGTTCGTGCGGTACGGAAATGTGGCGGTCCGCCGGGACGTCTCCGGTGGGCCGCCACACGTCTGCCGACCCGCTCAGGCGCGGCCCGCGGTGCCCGGCCGGGGCAGGGCGAGGGCCGTCGCTGCGGCGAGTACGGCGGTGACGGCCGCTGCCCACCAGCCGTGCCGGAACGCGTCGAGTGCCGCGGCCGGGGTCTCCGGGGTGGCGAGCAGGGTGACCATCAGGGCGACGCCGAGGACCGAACCGGACTGGCGCGCCATCGTGGTGACAGCCGATCCGGTCGCGAACCGGGTCGGTGGCAGGGCCGCCGCAGCCGCGCCGACCAGAGTGGGCAGGGCGAAACCGACGCCGATGCCAGTGATCAGCAGGCCGGGCACGAACCCCGTCGCGTAGTGCGGAGCCGTATCGAGCGCGACCGCCCACCAGCCGAGGCCGACCGCGAACAGCAGGCAGCCGAGCGCCGCCGTGCGGCCCGCGCCGAGGCGGCGGACCACCGGGCCGGAGGTGACGGCGAGCGCCGGGACGACCGACGGGCCGGGCGCGATGGCCAGTCCGGTACGGATCGCCGAGTACCCCCACACCTGCTGGCACCAGAGCACCGAGGTCAGCAGCATCGCCGCGAACGCGACGGTGAAGAGGAGCGCGGCAAGGGTGGCAGCCGCGAAGGCCGGGGTGCGCAGCATCGGCAGTTCGACGATCGGCGCGTTGTGCCGGGCCGATCGCAGCCAGAACGCCCCGCCGAGCGCGATCGCGGCGACGAGCGAGCCGATCACCTCCGGCGAACCCCAACCCCAGGCATCGGCCTTGACCAGTCCGAGCGCGAGCGCACCGATGGCGAGCGTGAGCACGGCCGCGCCGACCAGGTCCGGGAAGCAGCCGTCGCGGTCCGGGCGGGCGTCGGGCAGCAGCCGGGCCCCCGCCACCAGTCCGGCCGCACCGACCGGCACGTTGACGAGGAACACCCAGCGCCAGTCGGCCTCCACCAGCAGCCCACCGATGACGGGACCGAGACCGGCGGCGATGCCCCCGATCGCCGCCCAGCTGCGGATGGCCCGCGGTCGGCGCTCCGGCGGGGTGTTGACGAGCAGGAGCGCCAGCGAGGTCGGCATCAGCGCGGCGGCTCCGGCGGCCTGCAGGGCGCGGGCGGCGACCAGCCAGCCGACGCCCGGGGCTACGGCGCAGAGTGCGGAGGCGACGGTGAAGACCGTCAGCCCGAGGAGGAAGCCGCGCCGGTGCCCGTACCGGTCGGCCAGCCGGCCCGCGACGACGAGCAGGGCGGCGAAGACGATCGCGTACGCGTTGAGCACCCAGGACAGCGAGGCGAGGGAGCTGCCGTGGAAGGAATCGCCGAGGGCGGGGACGGCGACGTTGACGATGAACAGGTCGAGGTTCACAACGAAGACACCGGCCGAGATGATCCAGGCGGTGGCACGGGAGCGCGCGGCCGTGCCCTTCGCCGCGGGCGGCGCGAGGTCAGCCGCCTTCGTTAGTGAGTTTGATTCTCCAACTGTCATGGCGGCAAGGTAGCGCCAGTAAGTTTGAGATGGCAACCTTGTAAGGGTGAGTGCAATGAACGGTTCCGTGAGCCGGATCGACACAGGTGCCCTGCCCGGGCGGCCCTGTTCCGCCGCCGCCACGCTGCATGTGGTGGGCGAGAAATGGGCGCTGCTCGCGGTGCGCGAGATCTTCTTCGGCAACCACCGGTTCGAGGCGATCGCCCGCAATACCGGGGCGCCGCGGGACCGCCTCGCGGCCCGGCTGCGCTCGCTGGAGCAGGCCGGGGTGGTCGAGCGACGCCCGTACAACGAACGGCCGCCGCGTTACGAGTACCACCTGACCGAGGCGGGCCGGGACCTCGCTCCGGTGATCCGGGCCCTGCTGGACTGGGGCGACCGCTGGGTGCTCGACGAGCCGCCCGTCGTCATGATCCATGAGCCGGGCGGCGTCCCCCGGCCAGGCAGCACGGATACCCCTGTCGACGGCGGGCACGGGCACGATCTCGACGCCGCGTGGGTCTGCCGCACCTGCGGCGAGGAGGTCGTGATGAACACCCTCACCGTGGACGTCCGCGTCCCCGGCTGGGACCGGGCCGGCCCCACCCCCGTGGAGGCCGCCCCTGAAGCCGCGCCTCAGTAACGCTCGGCGAGGTGCTCCCGCCCTGCCAGGGGCTCGTACGGCTCCGGCCAGAAGTCCGTGATCTCCACGATCCGGCCCTGGTCGTCCCCCGTGAAGAAGTGGATGGCGTGCATCTCTTCCAGGCCTACGGTGAACAGCGTCCGAACGGCCACCTGTTCGCCTGCCCGGTCGGCCACGATCCGTTCAACACGGACATGCCGGTCCCCCGGATACTCCCGGTTGAACCGGAGATACCGCTCCTTGCCGCGGATGCGCTCGCGGGTCTGCGGCAGGTCGTAGAAAACCTCCTCGGCGAGCGTCGTCGCGAAGGTGTCCCAGTCACGTGTCTCGGCCGCGGTCCAGTACGTCTCCACCGTGGCGCGCAGATCGGCAGTCATGGTTCGAGTCTGAACCCCACCACTGACAACCGGCCTTCGCTCAACCCGCAGCCGGCTTCGACGCCTTGATCGAGTACATCAGTGGAATGCGGGGCCGGTCGGACGGGAAGCGGTGGAACCCGTCGGCATGCCGCTCCAGTGCCGCGAACCGCTGGAAGAGCGAGGCGTCGTGCTCGTGCAGGAACTCGATCCGCAGTCCGGCGGCGGCCAGCGCCGACACCACGTCACCGACGGGGTGCTGCCACTCGACGCTCCGGTTGTGGACGGTCGGTGCGTCGAGGTCCGCGTACGTACCCGGCGTCTCGTCGACCCATGCGTCGCGGCTGAAGTAGTCGTACGTGATCGTCGAGCCGGTCGCGTCGTCGAGGCAGTCGGTCAGCGGATGGAACTCCGCGAGATAGAGGAATCCGCCGGGCGCGACGAGCGCGGCGGCGATCTCGGCCCAGCGGTGGGTGTCCGGCAGCCAGTTCAGCGCACCGACGCCGGTGTAGACGATGTCGTAGGAGGTGTCGGGGACGGCCTCCGCCGCGTCATGCACATCGGCGGCGACGAACGCCGCCCGGTCCGGGCTGAACCCGAGCTCGCGGGCCAGACCACGGGCGGTCTCGACGGCAGGCTCGGAGAAGTCGAGCCCGACGACGTGCGCTGCGCCGTGCCGGGCCCAGGAGAGAGTGTCGAGCCCGATGTGGCACTGCAGATGCAGCAGCGACTTTCCCGTGACGTCCCCGACCTCCGCGAGCTCGAACGCGCGCAACGCGTCCTTGCCCGCCCGGAAGGCGTCAAGGTCGTAGAAGTCGCTCGCCGTATGGATCGCCACGCGCTCATCCCAGCGCGCGCGGTTGGCCTCGCGCCAGTCGTCCGGAGTCGGGGAGTACATGTCAGGGAGGTTATCCACAGGCTGAGGACGATGTGAACGGATTTTCCGGGCCCGACGCAGAATGGGGGGCATGACTGAGATCACTGGCTCGACGACCGACTCCGCTCCGGCGCGGGCGAACGGCACTGTTCCGGCACAGACGACCGATTCCGTTCCGGTGTGGGAGCAGCGCTTCCGGGCGCCCCGGGTGTCGTTGCCCGACTGGGCGGAGGACGCGCCGGACCGTGCGCTGTTCGTCTCCAACGCGACGGGGACGTACGAGCTGTACGCATGGGACCGGGCGAGCGGGGATCAGCGGCAGGTCACCGACCGGCCGAACGGGACGACGGACGGGGTGCTGACCCCGGACGGCGAGGCGATCTGGTGGTTCGACGACACCGACGGGGACGAGTTCGGGGTGTGGATGCGCCAGCCGTTCCACGGCGGTGGTGGTGAAGGGACGGCGGACGTGCCCGCGGCTCCCGGTCTCGCCCCCTCCTACCCGGCGGGGCTCGCGATCGGGCGGGACGGGACGGCGGTGATCGGCCGCTCCACCGACGAGGACGGGACGACGGTCCATGTCGTACGGCCGGGGTCCGCGCCCGTCGAGATCTACCGGCACCGCGAGTCGGCGGGCGTCGGGGACCTGTCGCACGACGGGACGCTGATCGCCCTGGAGCACACCGAGCACGGCGACGCGATGCACTCGGCGCTCCGCGTGGTGCGGCCGGACGGAACGACGGTCGCCGAACTCGACGACACCAAGGGGGGTACCGAGGAGCTGGGGCTGACCGTGCTGGGCTTCGCGCCGGTGGCCGGAGACACCCGGCTGCTGATCGGGCATCAGCGGCGGGGACGCTGGGAGCCGATGATCTGGGACCCGGTGGCGGGGACGGAGACGGACCTCGCGATCGATCTGCCCGGCGACGTGGGCGCCGAGTGGTATCCGGACGGCTCCGCGCTGCTGATCGTGCACGGCTTCGAGGCCCGCAGCGACCTGTGGCGGTTCGAGCCGGGCACCGATACCGCTCCGGTACGGGTGGAGACGCCGGCCGGATCGGTGTCGGGTGCCACGGCCCGGCCGGACGGCACGGTGGAGTATCTGTGGTCGTCGGCCGCGCAGCCGCCCGTCGTTCGGTCCACGACGGGTGGGATGGTGCTCGATCCGCCGGGCGCGAAGGCTCCGGAGTCGGTTCCGGTGGAGGACGTGTGGGTGGACGGTCCGGGCGGCCGGATCCACGCGCTCGTGCAGCGGCCCGCCACTCCGGCGGAGGGACCGTTCCCGACCGTCTTCGAGATCCACGGCGGCCCCACCTGGCACGACAGTGACGAGTTCGCGTCCGGGCCCGCCGCCTGGGTGGACCACGGCTACGCGGTGGTCCGGGTCAACTACCGCGGCTCCACGGGCTACGGGCGGGCGTGGACGGACGCGCTCAAGCACCGGGTCGGCCTGATCGAACTGGAGGACATCGCGGCGGTACGGCAGTGGGCGGTGAAGTCCGGGCTCGCGGACCCGGAGAAGCTGGTGCTGGCCGGGGGCTCGTGGGGCGGCTATCTGACCCTGCTCGGCCTGGGTACGCAGCCGGACGACTGGGCGCTGGGCCTGGCGGCGGTCCCGGTCGGCGACTACGTCACGGCGTACCACGACGAGATGGAGGCCCTGAAGGCGATGGACCGCACACTGTTGGGCGGCACGCCGGAGGAGGTGCCCGAGCGGTTCGAGGCCTCGTCCCCGCTGACGTACGTCGACGCCGTGAAGGCACCGGTCTACATCTCGGCGGGAGTCAACGACCCACGCTGCCCGATCCGCCAGGTCGAGAACTATGTGGACCGCCTGAAGGACCGGGGCGCCCTGCACGAGGTGTACCGGTACGACGCGGGGCACGGCTCGCTCGTCGTCGAGGAGCGGATCAAGCAGGTGCGGCTGGAACTCGACTTCGCCCGACGGCACCTCGGGTAGTCGGCGTCCGGGCCCGCGCCGTGGCAGGCGACGGCGCGGGCCCGCGCCAAGGCCCTGGTGGCGCCCGGGCCACGCGGGGGCCCGCGCCACGCTCCGGCGCGGCGTCCCGCGCCGACCTCCGCCCCGCACGGCGGCGTCCCGGGTGACCGGCATCCTGGCCCGGGCGGGTGGGGGTGCTTGCGGCACCCCGGTCCGGGATGCCGGAGCGGGGACCGTACCGTGGAGGGGTGTACCGGTTCCTGCTGACCCCGCGATGGTGGGGGATCAACCTCTTCGCCGTCCTGGCCATCCCGTTCTGCGTCTTCATGGGCACCTGGCAGCTCGGGCGCTTCGAGGACCGCGTGCAGACACACGAACAGGCCCAGGAGCAGCCCGCCCCGGGCAACAGGGCCGCCGAACCGCTCGACGATCTCCTGCCGGTCGACAAGGTGACGTCCGGGCGCCCCGCCACCGCGACGGGCCGGTACGCCGACCAGTTCCTGGTGCCCGGCCGGGAACTCGACGACAAGAGCGGCTTCTACGTCCTGAACCTGCTGCGCACCGACAGCGGCAAGGCGCTTCCGGTGGTACGCGGCTGGCTGCCCGGCAAGGCAGGGCAGACCGCGGTTCCCGCCGCTCCGACCGGTGAAGTCACCGTGACCGGCGACCTCCAGGCGTCCGAGAACGCGGGGACTGCGGGCGTCGACCCGGCGGGCGGACTCCCGGACGGCCAGCTCGGCATGATCAGCGCCGCATCGCTGGTCAACCTCGTCCCGTACGACGTGTACGACGCATGGGTGACGCTCCAGGACACCGACAGCAAGAGCACCGACGCCAAGAACAGCGGGGCCACTGCTCTGCGCCCCGTACCCGCCGTCGCGCCGCAGGGCAGTGGGCTCGACCTGAAGGCGTTCCAGAACCTCGGCTACACCGGCGAGTGGTTCGTCTTCGCCGCCTTCGTGCTCTTCATGTGGTTCCGGCTGGTCCGGCGCGAGGCGGAGGCCGCGCGGGACGTGCGGCTCGGCCTCGCGGACGATGCTGACACGGACAGCGCCTGAGGCGTGCTGACACACATACGTGCGTCGTCACGTATGTGCGTCGTCACGTATGTGCGTCGTCACGTATGTGCGTCGTCACGTATGTGCGTCGTCGCTACGCCGACGGGGCGATCACGCCCGTCCGGTAGATCGTGCCCGCGCAGGCGTTGGGGATCGTCGCCGCAGCGACCTGCGAACCGGGCTCCGGAGTGTGCGTCACGGCGACGCTGCCGTCCAGCGTTCCGCCATCGTCCGCGCCACCGAGCTGCGGGTCCGTCTGCGACGTCCCTTCACTGGTGCCGCCGCTGGTACCCACGGCGTCGTCGGTCGGCGTCGGGTCCGGCGAGCTGCCGGCGGTCGGGCAGGTGTCCTTCGGTACCCAGGCGAACTGCACCTCGTACGTCATGGACGGCTTCAGCAGCACCGCGCCCGCCTCCTGCGACGGGTCGGGCAGTCCGGCCGCCGGGTCGCCCGCGGTGTGCTGGACGACATCGATCCTGGCCGGGTCGGCCGCGCCCGTCGTCTCGAAGCCCACGGTGCCGCTGCTGGTCACGGAGCAGTCCGTGCCGGAGGTGTTGGAGATACGGAACGTGCCGTACACCGTGCCGTCGGCACCGGGCGCGCCCGCCTGGGCGGAGGCGACACCGAGCTGCCCCGGGTCGCAGACCGGCGTCGAAGCCGCCGCGGTCTCGGCAGGGTCAGCGCCTCCGCCTGACGCGCTGCCGCCTGTGCCCGTGCCGCCGCTGCCCGAGGGGCTGCTGGTGCTGTTGGGGTGGCCGTTGGAGCCGTTCTTGTGTCCGTCGGTGCCGCCGCTGTGGCTCTTCTCGTCGGCCTCCGAACCGGAATCGACGCCGTTGCCGCCCTGGGCCTGCTCGCCGTGTCCGGCGATGGCCGGGTTGGCGGTGTCCGAGCCGGTGGAGCGGGCGACATGGACGAACGCGGGGACCGCGGTGCCGATGAGCAGCGCCGCCGCCGCCATGCCGACGACGACCTGCCGCCGCCGGGCGCGCCGGGCGGGAACGGCACGCCGCAGGTGGTCGAGGGCGCCGTCGGTGGGTGCGAGGTTCTGGACGGCACCGTGGAACATGCGGCGCAGTGCGAGCTCGTCCAGGTCGGGGCCGGAGCCGCCGGCTGCGCCGGAACCGTCGTCGGAGTCCGTGCCGAAGAGCTCCGACAGACCTCCGAGCCCGGCCATTCCGGCGGGATCGTCGCCACCGTCCTGCGCCTCCTGCGCGCCTGCCTCACCCGTCACGGATGCGGCAGCCTCCGTGACGGCATCCGTATCCGACTGCGGATCCCGATCCCCGTTCGGCTGCGCGTTCGAGGTGTTCTCCGGCCCGTGGTTCACAATTCCGTTTCCAGTCCGGTCAATCCCACGCTCATGCGTGCGTGCTTGCCTGCGCTCGCGCCAGTTCATGCCTGGGCCTCCATCACGACGCGAAGCGCCGCGATACCGCGCGAGCCGTACGCCTTGACCGAACCCAGCGATATGCCCAGCGTCTCGGCCACCTGGGCCTCGGTCATGTCCGCGAAGTAGCGCAGCACCAGCACCTCTCGCTGGCGCCGTTGCAGCCCCCGCATCGCTTTGATCAGCGCGTCCCGCTCCAGCTGGTCGTACGCGCCCTCCTCGGCGCTCGCCATGTCGGGCATCGGCTTGGAGAGCAGCTTCAGCCCGAGGATGCGGCGGCGCAGTGCGGAGCGCGACAGGTTGACGACCGTCTGGCGCAGGTACGCGAGTGTCTTCTCGGGCTCACGTACCCGGTTGCGCGCCGAGTGCACGCGGATGAACGCCTCCTGCACCACGTCTTCACACGACGCGGTGTCGTCCAGCAGCAGGGCCGCGAGACCGAGCAGCGAACGGTAGTGGGCGCGGTAGGTCTCGGTGAGGTGGTCAACGGTGGTTCCGGCTGCCACTCTGCGCTCAGCGCCCTCGCGCTGCGACGGGAGCTGGGCGGGGCGCGCAGCGGGCATGGGCGCAATCACCGGCATACCGCCGGGTGCGCGGGGCCTCCGGAGCGGACGCACTGAAGCGCCCCGCAACGGGCCCACCACTGTGATATCGAGAACCTCTGCCACGCCTGTTGGACACGTTTCCCCCCGTCAGGGTTGTACGCGTACGGCACCGCGTTTGGGGCTGTGCGACATGCCCTCATACGTACCTGCTCTTCCCCGAATGCCACGATTTCGCGCCCCGCCGCGCAAGAAGTGACCGCATAGACGCGCGCTCCCCGGCCGCCGGTTCCAGCACGCCAAAGGTCATCGTCGGGCACCGGAAGGTCCCAGCTCAAGAGATTCTGACGAGCAACTTGCTCACAGGTGGTCCACAGAGCGTACAGAAACGATCGGATCAGGTCCGGGGAAATTCTGCGGCCACCGCTTCGGCGATCTGCGCCACGTTCAGCGCCGCTCCCTTGCGGAGGTTGTCGCCACAGACGAACAGCTCCAGGGCGCGCGGATCGTCCAGCGACCGCCGCACCCGCCCCACCCAGGCCGGGTCGGTGCCCACGACGTCGGACGGCGTCGGGAAGTCACCGGATGCCGGGCTGTCGAAGAGGACGACACCCGGCGCGGTCGCCAGGATCTCGTGCGCCCGGTCGACCGCGACCTCGTTCTCGAAGCGGGCGTGCACGGACATGGAGTGTGTCGCGATGACGGGTACGTACACACAGGTCGCCGCGACCCGCAGGCTCGGCAGGTCCAGGATCTTGCGGCATTCGTCGCGGATCGCCAGTTCCTCGGAAGACCAGCCGTCGCCGGCGTCGGTCCCGGCCCACGGCACGACGTTGAGCGCCACCGGCGCGGCGAACGGCGAGTCCTCGGCGTCCCCGAGGGCGCGGCGTACGTCCCCGGGCTTGGTGCCCAGTTCCGTGCCGGCGACCATCGACAGCTGTTCGCGCAGCGCCACGACGCCGTCGCGGCCCGCGCCGCTCACTGCCTGGTACGAGGAGACGACGAGCTCCCGCAGCCCGAATTCGGCATGCAGCGCACCGACGGCGACGATCAGCGACAACGTGGTGCAGTTGGGGCTCGCGATGATGCCGCGCGGCCTGATCCGTACGGCATGGGGGTTGATCTCGGGCACGACCAGCGGCACGTCCGTGTCCATCCGGTACGCCGCCGAGTCGTCGATGACGACGACACCCTTGGACGCGGCGATCGGTGCCCATCGTGCGGACACGTCGTCGGGCACCAGGAAGAGGGCCACGTCCACGTCGTCGAACACGTCCTCGGTGAGTTCGACGACTTCGGTCTCCTCGCCGCGTACGACCAGCTTGCGGCCGACCGAGCGCGACGAGGCGATCAGCGTCACATCGCCCCAGACGTCCGCGTGCTGCGAAAGGATCTGGAGCATGACGCCGCCGATCGCCCCGGTCGCTCCGACGACCGCGAGCGAAGGGCGGCGAGGTGTCATCGGCCGGTGCCCCCGTAGACGACGGCCTCGTCGGAGTCGCTGTCGAGGCCGAAGGCGGTGTGCACGGCGCACACGGCCTCGATGACGTCGTCGGCGCGGGTGACCACCGAGATGCGGATCTCGGACGTCGAGATCAGCTCGATGTTCACACCGGCGTCGGACAGCGCCTCGAAGAAGGCCGCGGTGACCCCGGGGTTCGTCTTCATACCAGCGCCGACCAGGGAGATCTTCGCGATCTGGTCGTCGTAGCGCAGCGACTCGAAGCCGATCGTGCCACGGTTGCGCTCCAGGGCGTCGATGGCCTTGCGGCCCTCGGCCTTCGGCAGCGTGAACGAGATGTCGGTCAGACCGGTCGACGCGGCGGAGACGTTCTGCACCACCATGTCGATATTGATTTCCGCGTTCGCGATGGTGCGGAAGATCGCGGCGGCCTCGCCCGGCTTGTCGGGC
This sequence comes from Streptomyces sp. NBC_00873, assembly GCF_045207415.1. Classification (NCBI taxonomy): domain Bacteria; kingdom Bacillati; phylum Actinomycetota; class Actinomycetes; order Kitasatosporales; family Streptomycetaceae; genus Streptomyces; species Streptomyces sp. NBC_00873. The sequence goes on along the minus strand of NZ_CP108803.1, from coordinate 4,973,985 downwards.
ACGCCGACGACGGTGATCTTGGCCTCGGAGACGTCATGGGCGACTCCGGAGATGATCGCGTGCTCCACCTTCTGGTCCCCTTGCGGCTCGTTGCTGACCCAGGTGCCGCGCAGTCCGGAGAAGGACGAGCGGACGTGGATCGGGATGTTGTAGCGGCGTGCGTACTCCACGCACCGGTGCAGCAGCACCTTGGAGCCGGACGCGGCCAGCTCCAGCATGTCCTCGAAGGAGATCCAGTCGATCTTCCGGGCCTTCTTCACGACCCGCGGGTCGGCGGTGAAGACACCGTCCACATCGGTGTAGATCTCACAGACCTCGGCGTCCAGCGCGGCCGCGAGTGCGACGGCGGTGGTGTCGGACCCGCCGCGGCCGAGGGTGGTGATGTTCTTGCCCTCCTGGCTCACCCCCTGGAACCCGGCGACGATGGCGATGTTGCCCTCGTCGATCGAGGTCCGGATACGGCCCGGCGTGACATCGATGATGCGCGCTTTGTTGTGGACCGAGTCGGTGATGACGCCGGCCTGGCTGCCCGTGAACGACTGGGCCTCGTGGCCCAGGTTTTTGATCGCCATCGCCAGCAGGGCCATGGAGATCCGCTCTCCGGCGGTCAGCAGCATGTCGAACTCACGCCCGGCAGGCATCGGTGACACCTGCTCGGCGAGATCGATCAACTCGTCCGTCGTGTCGCCCATCGCCGACACCACGACAACCACCTGGTTGCCGTTCTTCTTGGCATCGACGACTCGCTTGGCGACACGCTTGATGCCTTCGGCATCGGCTACGGAGGAACCTCCGTACTTCTGCACGACAAGGCCCACGTGCGCTCCTCGCTCAATCCATTACTGCGGTCGACTCAGTTTAACGAGCAGTCCGGAATCGCCCCGCTGATATCGCATCGTGAGATGTCCCGCTCACCACGTGATCATCGGCGTGTCGCCCGGACTGCCCGTACGGGTCTGCTGCCCGGTGATCCCGGTACCACGCCCGCATGTGGCTCAGCCCACACCGGGCAAGGTCCGCGATCTCCGGGTCCGCCCCCTCCAGAGTGAACCGGAACCCCACGGACCGCCCCCGGACACTCCCCCCGATGCACAAGCCGCTCCGCACCCTCCCGCTGCTTCTCGCCCTCGCCTCCGTGCCCCTGGCCGCCGCCCCGGCCCATGCGGGCGGCACCTGCTTCGCTACCGACACGGACGCACGCGTGCGATCGCAAGGCGGCCGGAAGTCCTTGAGTGGGATCTCCCCTGCTCGAACGAAGCTGAGAGCTCGGGGAAGGAGCCACCAGGGCTTTTGGCCAACGCGGCGAGCGGGCGTGCCGGGCGGTGCGACAGGGCAGAGCTTGCCGGGAGGGGCACTAGTTCACCGGGCGCAGTCCCAGCGGTCCCGCGATCTCCTCGGCCATGACCCGACCCGCCTCCTCGGCCAGATCGTCGTCGACGGTCTCCGAGTCCGTGTCCAGCCCGTCCAGTTCCTGGAGGGGCTGGTTCAGGCGGATGTGGGCGACCAGGGACTGGAGGGCGCGCAGGGTGGCGGAGGCGGTGGAGCCCCAGTTGGAGAAGTAGGAGAACTGCCACCACCACAGCGCCTCGGTGGCGCGGTCCTCTTCGTAGTGGGCGAGGCCGTGACGCAGGTCCGTGACCAGGTCGGCCAGGTCGTCGGAGATGCGGGCCGGGACCGGGGCCTTGCGGGGCTCGTAGGGGTCGAAGACCTCGGAGTAGACGTCGATCGGTTCGAGAAGGGCCGCGAACCGCTCGCGCAGGCCGTCGGCGTCCGGTTCGGCACCCAGGTCCGGCTCGTAGCGCTCGTCCGGGAGGACGTCCTCGTACGCGCCGAGCCGGCCGCCCGCGAGGAGCAGCTGGGAGACCTGGAGGAGCAGGGTCGGGACAGCCTGCTCCGGCTCGTCGACCTTGGAAACCTCGGTGACCGCGACGATGAACGTCTTGATCTGGTCCGCGATCTGGACGGCGAAGTCGTCCGGATCCTGCGTGACGGAATTCAGCGTGGCGTCAGACATCGAGGGGACCTCCCGTGGGCACGGTCGCGAACGGTGAGTAGAACATAGCGCCGCTCAACGTAAAGCCGCCGTGAGACGTCAAGGTTTCGTCCGCAAGGATCCCGGCCGTGGTGCGGGTGTCGTACGGGGCGGGGTCAGACATCCAGCAAGCGCCTCCCCTCGAAGGCGCGGCCCAGGGTGACCTCGTCCGCGTACTCCAGGTCGCCGCCCACCGGCAGCCCGCTGGCCAGCCGCGTCACCCGCAGCCCCATGGGCTTGATCATCCGCGCCAGGTAGGTCGCGGTGGCCTCGCCCTCCAGATTGGGGTCGGTGGCCAGGATCAGCTCCGTGATCGAGCCGTCGGCCAGCCTCGCCAGCAGCTCGCGGATGCGCAGATCGTCCGGGCCGACGCCCTCGATCGGGCTGATCGCCCCGCCGAGCACGTGGTAGCGGCCCCGGAACTCACGGGTCCGCTCGATCGCCACGACGTCCTTCGGCTCCTCGACCACGCAGATCACCGTCTGGTCGCGGCGTGCGTCGCGGCAGATCCCACACTGCTCCTCCTGCGCGACATTGCCGCACACCGAGCAGAACCGGACCTTGTCCTTGACCTCCAGGAGGGCCTGGGCGAGACGGCGCACGTCGGTGGGCTCGGCCTGCAGGATGTGGAAAGCGATCCGCTGCGCGCTCTTGGGACCGACGCCGGGCAGCCTGCCCAGTTCGTCGATGAGGTCCTGGACCACGCCTTCGTACAACGGAACGCCTTCCTGAGCTGAGTGCCTCGACTGCTACTGCTGTTGTTGTCGTGGTACGAACGGTAGTTGCTGTGCAGGCGGATCAGAAGGGAAGACCGGGCATGCCGCCCAGCCCCTGGGCCAGCGGGCCCAGCTTCTGCTGCTGAAGCGCCTGCGCGTTCTCGTTCGCCGCCTGGACTGCGGCGACGACGAGGTCGGCGAGCGTCTCGGTGTCCTCGGGATCGACCGCCTTGGGGTCGATCACGAGGCTGCGGAGCTCGCCGGAGCCGGTGACGGTCGCCTTCACCAGACCGCCACCCGCCTGACCGTCGACCTCGGTCCTGGCCAGCTCCTCCTGGGCCTGGGCGAGGTCCTGCTGCATCTTCTGGGCCTGCTGCAGCAGCTGCTGCATATTGGGCTGGCCACCACCGGGAATCACGGTCACTCCTGGCATTTCGACGACAATGTTTCGGTATGCCGAGCCTACGTGGTCACCGGGAACCGCGCCCCACCCACTGTCGAGCAACTCTTTCGGGTGAGATCCGGTCAACTACGACAAGACTCCTATACCTGATCACAGGGCATGCACACCCGGGAATACCGCGATTTCGGCCCCACGGCCCACCATTCGGCGGTAGGAAGGGCATGCATATCAATACGCACACGTGCGTCGTCCGTCACGCAGGGTTACGCGAGCGGAACGGTCGGCCGCGTCGAAGGTCCGCCCGCTGTCGCATGCACGTGTCCCATACGCGCGTCCGAAACGCCGAAACGCCGAAAACACAGAGTGCAGAGGAGTGCCCCGGTGAGTCAGCCGGAGATGCAGCCCGAGAGGGCGCCCCGCAACGAGTCCGGCGCGCCCGGTTCGGCCGTTCCGCCGGGCTCGGGCCCGGGCTCCGGGCCGGGCTCGGAGCCGCGCTCCGGCTTCCGTGCGCGGGGCCGGGATCTGACCGGACAGCCGTTCCCGCTCGGCGACTGGGGCGAACCCGCGGAACGCCTCGACGAGCTGTACCGCTGGGTCGAGGCCGAGGCGCTGCGCACCGCCGGCTGGTATCTGAACGACCGGGTGTGGAAGCGACGCGGCGCCAGGGCGCTGCGGATCGGCACGGCGGCCGGGGCGGTCGCGGGCGCGGCGCTGCCGCTGCTCGATCTGACGGGCGCGCTGCACGGGGCGGCCGGCTGGGGCTATCTCTCACTGCTGCTGGGTGCCGCCTGCATGGCCTGCGACCGGTACTTCGGCCTGACCTCCGGCTGGATAAGGAACCTCGCCACGGCGCAGGCCGTGCAGCGCCGGCTTCAGGTGCTGCAGTTCGACTGGGCGTCGGAGTGCGTACGGGAGGTGCTCGGGCCGACCGAGGGGACGGCGAGCGAGGCGGCTGAGCGGTGCCTGGGGGTGCTGCGGCGGTTCTCCGAGGACATCACGGATCTCGTACGGTCCGAGACCGCGGACTGGATGGTGGAATTCCGGGCCGGGCCTGCGCCGATGGGGATGCAGGCACTGGTCTCGGGGAGCGGGATCGGCGGGCGTACGGAGCCGGGGGCGGCGCAGGGGCGGTACCCGATGCAGTCGGTGACCCGGCCGAACATGCCGCGGCAGCGACCACCGGAGTCACCACGGTGACGGTGGTCCCGGTGGGCGGTGACTCCGGTGGGCGGTGAACTCGGCGGTCCGGGCCGCCGCGTCAGCTGAAAATGATCATGGAGCCTTGGGCGAGGCTGCGGGTCGCCGCCGCGTGCAGGCCCAGCCAGACGTGCCGTTCCCGGGCGAACGGGCTGTCGTCGTACGGAATCGGGCTCGCCGGCTCCTCCAGCGAGGTCGGCGCGACGGGCGGCAGCGGGGCGGCCGGCGGGTTCGCCGGGTCGATGCCGATGGACGGAGCGACGTACTCCAGCTCCCGCAGCAGCCCGTGCGCCGAGCCGAGCGGGCCGCCTCCCTCCAGCAGCTGGTCGTTGGAGAGCGGGGAGGGGAAGTCCACGGGGACGTACGCCCCCGCATGGTCGTAGTGCCAGACCAGGTGGGATTGCCGCGCCGTCGACTCGAACATTTCCAGCAGCTGCTCGTAGTCGCCGCCCAGTTCGTCGACCGGTGTGACGGCGAGACCGCTCAGCTGCAGCAGATAGGCGCGGCGCAGGAAGTGCAGTGCGTCGTAGTCGAAGCCCGCGACCGGGGCCACATCGCCGGTCAGACCCGGCATGTAGGCGTAGACGGGTACGGCCGGGAGACCGGCCTCGCCCAGCGCGTTGTCGTAGACGGCTATCTCTTCGGCGAACGGGTTGTCGGGGCTGTGGCACAGCACATCGACGAGGGGGACCAGCCACAGGTCACAGGCCACGAAGTCTCGCTCTCCCACGGGATCTCGCGCGGTTCGCGCGATGGTCGGGACAGCGTAATGCGAGGATGCCATCGCGCACAGTGGTCCCTCATGACCGGCTGCGGAACACCTCGCCGCCGGACCGTCAGCCGCCGTGCCCCGGATGCGGCGGGTCGCCGGCCGCGAGCCGCTCCGCCCAGCTCAGCGCGTGGGCGTTGTGGCCGTCGAACACCGCACGCACCGCGTCGCGGTCCCCGAGCGTGATCGCCGCGACCAGGTCCTGGTGGCCGCTCCAGAGCCAGTCGCGCACATCCACGTCGCTGCGGAGGTACGGCACGGCGAACACCCAGGCCTGGATGCGCAGCCGGTGCAGGAAGTCGGTGATGTACGTGTTGCCGACGAACGCGCCCAGCTCACGCCAGAAGCGCAGGTCGTACCCGATGAGGATGTCAAGGTCACCGCCCCGCGCCGCCCGTGCGGCCTCGTCGGCGCGACGGCGCACGGAGACCAGCGCGTCGCGGTACTTCGCCGACTGCGCACCCTTCGGGCGGACCGGCCCGTCGAAGACGCTGCGGATGACCCCCTCGACGACCAGGGTGCGGGCCTCGACGATCGCCCGGTAGTCGTCCACGGCGAACTCGTGCACCCGGAACCCGCGGTGCTGGTCGGATTCGAGCAGGCCCTGCGCGGAGAGATCGAAGAGCGCCTCGCGGACGGGCGTCGCGGAGACCCCGTACTGCTCGGCGATCTGCTTGACGGTGAACTCCCGTCCCTGCTGCAAACGCCCGGCAAGCACCTCGTCACGCAGCGCGTCCGCGATCTGCTGCCGCAGCGTACTGCGGGTCACAGTTCCACTCGCGCGCATGGCGACCCTCCCTTGTCGGCTTCGGGCCACCTTAAGCCAGGGCCGGTGTGCCCGGATCCGGGCACGGGGGGAGGGACGCCATGCGGACGGCCCGCGAAATGTGGGCGGAGCGCGTCAGACGGTGTGCTCGTCCGCGACGGACAGGGCCACGTCCAGAGCCGCCAGACCCTCCTTGGCCTCGGCCTCCGTGACGTTGCAGGCCGGAACGGCGTGGGTGCGGTTCATATTGATGAAGGGCCACAGGCCGTTCTTCTTGCAGGCCGCGCCGAACGCCGCCATCGGCGCATTGGCCTCGCCGGCGGCGTTGTACGGGACCAGCGGCTCCCGGGTCTCCTTGTTGCGGACCAGGTCCAGCGCCCAGAACGCGCCGAGACCGCGCACCTCGCCGACCGACGGGTGGCGCTCGGCAAGCTCACGCAGGCCGGGGCCGAGGACGGTCTCGCCGATGCGGGCGGCGTTCTCGACGACCTTCTCGTCCTCCATGACGCCGATGGTGGCGACGGCCGCGGCGCAGGCCAGCGGGTGACCGGAGTACGTGAGTCCGCCCGGGTAGGGGCGGGTCTCGAAGGTGGCGGCGATCTCCGCGGAGATGGCGACACCGCCGAGCGGTACGTAACCGGAGTTGACGCCCTTGGCAAAGGTCATCAGGTCGGGTGTGACGTCGAAGTGCTCGGCGGCGAACCACGTGCCGGTGCGCCCGAAACCGGCCATCACCTCGTCGAGGATGAAGACGATGCCGTACCGGTCACAGATCTCGCGGACGCCCGCGAGGTAGCCGGGCGGAGGCGTCATGATGCCCGCCGTGCCGGGGATCGTCTCCAGGATGATCGCGGCGATGGTGGCGGGCCCCTCGAAGGCGAGGGTGTCCTCCAGGTGCTGGAGGGCGCGGGCGCACTCCTCGGCCTCGGTCTCGGCGTAGAACGGCGAGCGGTAGAGGAACGGCGCCCAGAACCGTACGACACCTGCGGAGCCGTTGTCGGACGGCCAGCGGCGCGGGTCCCCGGTCAGGTTGATCGCGGTGGAGGTGGCGCCGTGGTACGAGCGGTAGGCGGAGAGGACCTTCGTACGGCCGGTGTGCAGCCGGGCCATCCGGACGGCGTTCTCGACGGCCTCGGCGCCGCCGTTGGTGAAGAAGATCTTGTCCAGGTCGCCGGGGGTCCGCTCGGCGATGAGGCGTGCGGCCTCGGAGCGGGCCTCGATCGCGAACGCGGGAGCGAAGGTGGCGAGCTTGCCCGCCTGCTCCTGGATCGCGGCGACGACGGTGGGGTGCTGGTAGCCGATGTTGGTGTAGACGAGGCCGCTGGTGAAGTCCAGGTAACGGTTGCCGTCGTAGTCCCAGAAGTACGCCCCCTCGGCGCCGGCGACGGCGAGCGGGTCGATCAGGCCCTGGGCGGACCAGGAGTGGAACACGTGCGCACGGTCGGCGGCCTTCACGGCCGCACCGGCCGCGGAGTCGACCTGCGGAGCGTGGGAGGCATGGGAGGCATGAGGGGTCATGCGGCGAGCGTAGGTCGTGCGGTGAGCGGCTCGACATGGCCAACGTGTATGGCGTGGGGCGGTTTGGTGGGCAGGGTGTCGGGTCGGCGCGGCGCTCGAGGACGGAACCGGCAGCGGACGGAACCGGCGCCCGGGCGGACTGCTGGGGCGTGACGTGCGCCGCTATTCTCGACCCGTCCGGCGTGTCGCCGTACGGGGGAGGTCGCACACCATGGAAAAGCTCGGGTCCGCCGACCCGCAACGCATCGGCGCGTACCGCCTGCTGGGGCGGCTCGGCGCGGGCGGCATGGGGCAGGTCTATCTGGCCCGGTCCGACCGGGGCCGTACCGTCGCGATCAAGCTGGTACGCCAGGAGCTCGCCGAGCAGCAGGAGTTCCGCGACCGGTTCCGCCAGGAGGTGCAGGCCGCCCGCCAGGTCGGCTCGACGTGGACGGCCCCCGTACTGGACGCCGACACCGAGGCCGCCGTGCCGTGGGTCGCGACCGGGTACGTCGCCGGACCGTCCCTCCAGGTCACCGTCTCCGGGCGTGCGGGCGCACCGGTGGGGCCGGCCCCGGGAGCCTTCGGTCCGCTGCCCGAGCGCTCGGTCCACATCCTGGGTGCCGGGCTGACCCGCGCGCTCCAGGCCATCCACTCCGCCGGGCTCATCCACCGCGACCTCAAGCCGTCCAACATTCTGCTGACGATCGACGGTCCGCGAGTCATCGACTTCGGCATAGCCCGGGCACTGGACACCGCCACCGACGGTGGTCTCACCCGCACCGGGGCGCTGGTCGGTTCGCCCGGTTTCATGGCGCCGGAGCAGGTGCGGGGCGAGCGGGTGACCGCGGCGTGCGATGTGTTCTGCCTCGGCTCGGTGCTGGCGTACGCGGCGACGGGCAGGCTTCCGTTCGGCGGGGCGGACAACGAGGTCCATGCGCTGATGTTCCGGATCGCGCAGGAGGACCCGGACCTGACCGGCGTCCCGGTGGATCTGGTCGACCTCGTCCGGGACTGCCTCCTCAAGGACCCGGCCGCCAGGCCGACGACGGACGCGATCCTGGAACGACTGGCGGAGGACGACCCCGCCGAACCGTGGCTGCCGGGCGCGCTCCTCGCCCAGCTGGGCCGTCACGCGGTGGAGTTGCTGGACTCGGAGGACCCGGAGGAGCCGGAACGGCCTGCGGAACCGGCTGACCCGTCCGGTCCGCAGGACGCGGTGCCCGCGGCGGCGGAACCGCCCGCCCCGCAGCCTCCGGCCCCGCAAGCACCCGACGGGGTCCATGCGATACCCACGGTGATCGGCGCCTCAACCCCCGTACCGGGTCCTGCTCCCGCGTACGGCTACCCGCAGTTGCCCGCCCAGCCACACCCCGGTCAGGTACAGCCGTACGGCTACGGATATCCGCAGCACCAGCAGCAGCCACCGCAGCACCCCGGCTTCGGCTCCACGCCTCCGTACGGCCCCCACTATCCCGCCTCCGCCGCGCAGCCCGAACCGGTACGCCGCAGGGCGGGTTCGACCGTCGCTCTCATCGTGGTCGCCGTGCTCGTCGCGATCGGTGCGGGCGGTTCGGTGTACGCGCTCATGAGCGACGACGGCACGAAGTCCAGTGCGTCCCCGAGCAGTTCGCCCAGCCCGTCCACGTCCGACGACCCGTCCGAGGAGCCGTCGGACTCCCCCTCCGACGCTTCCCCGCCCCCCTCCGACGAGGAGAAGAACGGCGACGGCTCCATACCCGAGGGCTACCTCGGTACCTGGTCCGGCAGCATCGACAACCCCGCCGGCCACTCCACCCGCGAACTCGTCATCCAGCAGGGCAAGGTCGGCCAGACCGTCCTCACCCTCACCGCGGAGGGTCCGATCGACACCGGCGGCACCTACCGCTGCGTCTTCCAGGCGGACCTGACCGACGAGCCGTCCCCCGACGGACCGATCCACATCGGACCCTCCACGATCACGCTCGGCGAACCCATGACGTCCTGCACCCCCGGCAAGGCCACCACGCTGACCCTGTTGCCGGACGGCACTCTGCGCCGCGAGAACCCGGACACCGGCGAGAAGGTCACGTACACGAAGACCGGCTGAAGGGTTCAGCCGAGCGCCGCTCCGGCCGCGTTGAGCAGCAGCAGCGTATGGACGAACCTGCCGGGCGCCGTCGGCGGAAAGCGCCACGCCAGCGGCCAGGTCCGCCCGGTCAGCGCCGGGACCGGTACGTAACTCACGCACCCGGCACGCGCGTTCAGCTGCGTCACCCCGTCCGGCCATGCCTTGCGGGCGGTGCCGGGTGTATCCGGCCCTGCGTGCCTTCATCCCGGTCAGCGCTTGTCAGGCAGCCGAATAGTCCTGACAAGCGGCACGTCCGCGTACAACTCGGGCATTGCCGTCACCACAGGGCGCCCGTCCGGCCAGTCCAGCGTCGGCCGCGAGAGATGGATCGCGTGGCCCAGATGCCACTCGACACCATCGCGAATCAGCGCACCCACCGCAGAAGCACCGGCAAAGTCCAGCTCCACGATCTCGGCGGCCGGCAGCGCACCGACATGATCAGCCAGCCCCTTCCTCGTACCGTCCGCAGCTGCCAGGCAGAGGGTCGGTACATAGACGTGCCGAGTCGGTCCGTGCGCGGTATTGACCACGAGCTGCGAGGCAAGCCGATTGCCTGCTCCGAGCGCGACGAGGGCGGACTCGTCATAGATCACCGCCGTCGACCCGGTCACAGGCTGTCCACAGGCCGGCCGGCTTCCAGGTCCTGCCAGACCTTCTCGGCCCTGTCGTGGTCATCGTCCGTGAGCGTCACACCGAAGTGCGTCTCGCAGTACGCCTTCGTCTCCTCGTACCGCTTCTGGAGTTCGGGCCGGGTCGGTGTCGCCCCAGCCAGTTCGGCGATCAGGTCACGCATGGTCAGGCCGCGCTCGCGGGCGAGAACCATGAGGCGGTCACGGACAGCGGGGTCAACCTTGACGGTGGTGTCGGCCATGACGAAAGTATACCGCCGGTATACCGTCTGGGGTGGGTCAAGCTGGAGGGTCATGTTGCGCTTTCTCTTGGGCTTACCCGGCCCTGTTCCGGGCCGGGAGTTCTAAGTGGCCGCAGCCTCGGCAAGAGCGCCCAGGGCGGCCCGGACCTTGGCCCGCCCCCGTTCGGCGGCGTCCCGGAACCGGGCGTGTGCGGGATTCACCGAGGGCGGCGCACAGACTCGGCAGGCCGCCGAGTCCACGACCGGCACTCCGCACTCCGGGCACTCGGCGCGGGGCGCGGGCGGCGCGGGCGGCGCAGGGGATTCGGGCCGGGTGGGCATCTTGCGGATCAGCCGGTCGCCGATCAGGCCCGGCGCCGTCAGCACGGGCGTGGGCAGGCCACTGGTCAGTGCCTCCCGCACCTGGGCGTCGGTCGCCCCGGCCGCCCGCCACTCCTCGACCCGGGGCGCCAGCCGCACCGCCTCCGCGGTGCCGAGCGTGAGGCGGGGGTCGCGGCGGCCGAGCGAGAGCAGCAGTTCCGTGGCGGACCTGAGCTGTTCGGGCACGGAGAGGCGAGGCAGCCGCCGGACGCTTCTGCGCGCCCTCGGTTCCTCACGCGCCGGGGAGGGAGGTTCTTGTTCCCCCGTCTTTTCTCCCTTGGGGAGCGGGCCCGCACCACCGTCGTCCGATTCACCGGAGGCCTGATTTCGGCCAACTTCTTCCGGGGGCTCGACATGCGGGGTATCGAACACTTCGTACACCGTCCGCAGCTCACCCGAGGCCGGGTCCTGGCGGAGCAGCCGACGCAGATAGCCGGAATCCTCCAGCTGACGCAGGGCGTCGGCGATGCGCGTACGCCCCTCCTTGCGCTGTTCGGCGAGCGCCCGGATCGAGGCACGGGCGCCGTTCGGGAGGCTGAGGAGATACACCAGTACGCCTGCGGCGCACCACGAGATGGAACGGTCACGCAGAAGTGCGTTGCCGAAAGTGGAGAAGGAACGCGTCGGCGTTGTACGGTAAATGCGCATCCGGAGCTGTTACTCCTGGTGTCGAGCCCCCGGGTGTTGCTGCACCGCGGGGGCATTCTCATGTCTGAAGTTCCGCTGCGAATGCAATGCCACACACCGTCACCGGCGCAAATGCCAAAAGCATTGGCCAGAACCGCAGTTGGGGACAGCGGAGCGTCCTCTCCATACCGCCTCCGACCTGCCGTTTTCCACTTCGGGTGCACTGCTTTTCAACCCCCGGAATTTTCTGCGATCACCGGATGAGTTCACCCCCGAGGGTGAAACTCACGCTGGGACGGTGACACCCGCAACGTCCAGCGCCCGGAAAGCCAGCCACAACTCGTAACGCGCACTGGGCGTTTGGAGCAGTGAGCGTTGAAGTGCCGCTTCGAGCCGGGTGAGACGCTTGCGGGCGCCCGGCACCGAGATCCCCAACGCCTCGGCGGTCGGGGCCAGTTGGGCCCCGCACTCCAGCCAGCACCGGACCGTCGCCTCGGCCGCCCCGCCGTTCCGGCGGAGCGGTTGCAGTTGCTGGGCCGCCCACTCCCGAACGTCCGGGCGGCGCAGGATCTCGTCCAGGGAGCGGGCCCCCTTCGCGGGCTCGGCGGGACGGGGTGCGCGGGCGGGTGTGGCGCGGATCCGCAGCGCCAGGTCGAGTGCGGCCTGATCGGCGAGCCGGTCGAGGTCGCGTCCGAGCAGCTCGCCGATCAACCGCAGCCGTGCGGACAGGGTGTTGCGGTGGATCTTCAGATGCTTGGTCGCATGGGACGAGAACGCGAGCCAGGAACCCAGCGTCGCCGCCAGTTCCTGACTGCCGGGGTCCTGGCTGCGCCGGGGCAGGTAGGTGAGGAGCGGCGCCAGCAGGGCGTCGGCCCACTGTGCGCCCTCGGCGCCGACGAGCAGCGCCGGTTCCGGTGCCGAGCCGAACCGGGCGTGGCGGACCGGCAGTCCGCGGGCGACCGCCAGGGCATGGAACGCCTGCCGGTATCCGGTCGCCGTGTCGCTGAGCGGAACCTCCTCGCTCACGCCGACCACGCAGTCGTCCACCACGACGGCGACTTCGCGGCCGAGTCGCGGCTCGGTCCCGCCCGGGCCGGCGGGCACGACGAGGATCAAGTGGCGTGCGTACACCGGACACCGCACGATCCAGGACCGTCCGCCGGAGAGATCCGTGCAGACCTTCGCCACCTCGTCCCGCCGCCCGCCCGGGCACTCCACCACGCACACCTGGACGGGGTCGGGCAGCCTGGGCTTCAGGGCGCCCGCGACCTGGTGGGCGATGGAGAGCTGGCCGGTCATCAGCAGATGCAGCACCGCTTCCCGGCCGCGGGACTCCGCGAGGTCGACGCGGCGGCGTTTGCGTTCGACCGATTCGGCGGCCCAGCACATGGCCAGGGGCATCACCGCGTCGGCGAGGAGCGTGGCCAGCCCGTCCGGCAGCGGACGGCACGTGACAACGGCGAGGAGCGGGACGCGGGCGTCGCGGGCATCGGGAGGGCCGTCGAGAGGGAGCAGCAGAGCAGTGTCCGGGCCACGGTCGAGGGTGAAGGAGCGTGCGCCGAGGGCCGTCAGTTCCCTTGCGCCGTCGGAGGCGAGCGTGACGGCCGCGGCGCTCGTACGGTCCGGGGTCCGTGCGACGGCGTGCAGGACGGTTCCGTCGTCGTGGAGCAGTCCGGCCCAGCCGTCGGCGCGCCCCGACAGCCAGCGCAGCAGTTCCTGCACGCCACCGACGCGGGCCAGGCGGTGCATCCGCAGTACGTCGTCGGCCCGTTCCCGCGCTCGCACAGGCCCTCCGCTCCGTACTCGTACCCGTCTGTCCCCTGTCCCCGGCCGTGGAGGAAACCGGAGTGCAGAGTACCGGTCTGGCTGTGCGGACTGTTACCCCCGTGGTGTCCACACCGTGCGAATTGAATCTTCCTGTCGGGTACCCGTCGCTCTACAGTCCGAACGTGTTCCGCGGACGGCATGGATGTCGGGGGATGTCGGGGGATGTCGGGTGCCGTCCGTGGTCACCCCGGCGTCGGGGGACGGCGGGGTGAACGACGGCAGCGACCCACGGGGGTGGCCGCTGTCGTCGGCCGCGCGTCGCCGGACCTCGGTCGATTGATGCTCCTATTGGCTGTCAAGCGGCGGTTAGCCAGTCGCGGTAGGCATTGGCGAGGGTGTCGTCACGGCGGGTGCCGCGTTCGATGCAGGAGATGACTGCGGGCCAGACGTTGAAGTGGTGGGCGGCGGCGGTGAGGGTGATGTTCTTGGCCTGGCGCGCGGGTCGCAGGTCGGCGATGGCGGGGACGGCCACCGCTGTGGTGAGGCAGCGGAAGACTTCCCGGGCGATCGCGCGTTTGAGGAGTCGGATGATCTCTTTCTTGGTCCGTCCGGCTTCGGTCTGCCTGGCCACGTAGTCGCGGGTGCGGCCATCGCTGGCCATCCGTACGAGGGCTATCCGGTAGAGAGCGGCGTTGGCGGCGCGGTCGCCGCCCCGGGAGAGACGGTGGCGGTTGGTTTTGCCGCTGGAGGCGGGTACGGGGGCGGCGCCGCACAGGGCTGCGAAGGATGCCTCGGTGCGCAGGCGTTCAGGGTTTCCGCCGGCTGTGACAAGGAGCTGGGCGGCGGTGTCGGGGCCGACGCCGTAGGCGGCGCGCAGGCCCGGATTCTGCTCGGTGACGGCGGCGTCCAGTGCCGCGGTGAGTGCGTCGTGCTCGGTGGTGAGGGCTTGGACGCGCTGGGCGAGGCTCTTCAGTGCGGTCAGGACGGCGACATGCAGCTGGTCGCAGGCGGGCGAGGGCGTTGATCTGCGTCTTGCCGTGCAGGGCACGGTACTTGGCGCGGATGCCGTCCGGGGCGGTGATGAGGATGTGGCCGATCTGGTTCAGGGTGGCGGTGCGGGCCTTGATCGCGGACCGGGCTGCGTTGTGGAGGGCGCGTATGCCGCTGACGGTGTCATCCTTCGGCGCGGCTGCCGCCCGTCCGGACAGGGCGGCGCGGGCGGCCGCGTAGGCGTCGATCGGATCGGACTTGCCGATCCGGCGGCGTTCGGCCTTGTCGGGCCGGTTGACCTCCACCACTGCCAGGCCCGCGTGGCGGGCGGCACGGGTGAATCCGAGGCCGTAGGAGGAGGTTCCCTCCACTCCGACGGCGGTCACGGTGCCGTGTGCGTTGAGGAACGCGATCGCCGCGGCGAAGCCGGCGGTCGTGGTCGGGAACTCGGCGTCGGTGACGTGGCCACCGTGGTCGGTGACGACCGCCACGTGGATCGTGTCCTTGTGGGAGTCGACTCCTCCGTACCCGGTCTCGTGCGCTGTGTCCGTCATGCCCGCTGCTGTCATGCTGGAGGTGCCTTCCTAGCCGGAGGTGGCGCCCGGCCGGGTGGGGCAGACAGGACATTGAGGGGGCTTCTGACCAAGCTCCTATCAGGTCATGTTCCACCTGGCCGGAGCCATGAAGAACGGGTCCCGGCAGCCGGACAGAACAACCGGAGGACAGCCCAGCAGGGCGTCAGTCAGTGGTGGAGCCACGACCACCGGAACCCACTTACGAGTATCAATGTCAGTGGCGCCCTCTAGCGTCGGACCCCGTCCGGTCCGACGGAGAGAGGCCCCGCCATGGAGTTCCGTATTGATCGCAGCGCTCTGACCGATGCCGTGGCCTGGGCGGCCCGGGTGCTGCCCACCCGGTCGCCCGTACCCGTGCTCGGCGGGCTGCTGCTGGAGGCCGACGGCGAGGTGTTGCGGATCTCCGGCCTGGATTACGAGGCGTCCGCCTGCATCGAGGTGGAGGCGGAGACCGTGCGGGCCGGGAAGGTCCTGGTCATGGGGCGACGGCTGCTCGATGTGTGCCGGGTGCTGCCCGAGAGTCCGGTGGTGTGCGCGGTGGAGGGTTCACGGTTCTCGGTGACCGGCGGCGGCGCCCGGTTCGGGCTGTCCGTGCTGCCGCTCGACGACTATCCGTCGCTGCCGCCGCTGCCCGAGGTGCTGGGAGCGGTGGACTCCGAGGAGTTCGCCGCGGCCGTCGCCCATGTGACCGTGGCCGCGGGCCGGGACGACACGCTGCCGACCCTCACCGGGATCCGGCTGGGGCTCGACGGCGACACGATGACGCTGGCCGCCACGGACCGGTACCGCTTCGCGGTGCGCACGCTTGGATGGAAACCGGAGACGGCGGACGTCACGGCCGATGTGGTGGTGTCGGCCCGGCGGCTGACCGAGATCGCCCGCTCCTTCGGCCGCTCCGGCATGGTCCGCGTCGCACTGGACGTCGGATCGGCCGGCTTCGAACTCGCCGGGATGCGGACCACGGTCCGCCTCCTGGACGGCCGACTCCCCCGCCACGACAAGCTGTTCACGATGGCGGACCCGACGACCGCCGTCACGGACCGGGCGCCCCTGGTCGAGGCCGTCAAGCGCGTCGCGGTGGTCGCGGACGGCGACAGCCCGCTCCATCTGACCTTCTCCGACGGCTCGGTGCTGCTTCAGGCGGGGTACGAGGACGATGTCGCCTCTCAGCGACTGCCCGCAGCCCTGGAGGGCGCCGACGAGCTGACGGTCGCGTTCAACCCCGCGTACCTGATGGGCGCCCTGACCTCGTTCGACGCGCCGGTCGTCCAGTTCCGCATGATGGGTCCCGGCCAGCGCGCCCTGATCACCGGCGGGACGGCCGACGAAACCGAGGGCGGCCCCACGCACCGGCATCTTCTGATGTCCGTGAAGCCGCTGGTCTGACGGCCTCCCCCGCGACAGGAAGTGGATCAGCGCGCGGCGTCAGGCGGAGTCGCAGGGCGTCGGGAGCCCACTCCCCATCGCGGGGGAGGCGGAAGGCATGCCGGCGGCACGGCACCGGTGTGTGACAGCGGTCCGGGCCGAGCTGCGCCCGGGACACCCTGACGGTGACCGGCTCCACCGCCTTCGAACCGGTCGTGCGGGAGCCGGCGCAGAAGAGTGAACGCGCGGAGGGGGCCGGGGCGCAACAGCCGCCCCGGCCCCCTCCGCGTCGTCCCGTCCTACAGGAAGGAGTTGATCTCGATGGTCTCGGTGCGGCCGGGGCCGACACCGATCGCGGAGATCGGGGCGCCGGACATGTCCTCCAGCGCCTTCACGTACGCCTGCGCGTTCTTCGGCAGATCACCGAAGGTCTTGGCCTTCGTGATGTCCTCGGACCAGCCCGGCAGCATCTCGTAGACCGGCTTCGCGTGGTGGAAGTCGGTCTGGCTGTACGGGAGCTCCTCGACGCGCTTGCCGTCGATCTCGTACGCGACACACACCGGGATCTGCTCCCAGCCGGTCAGCACGTCCAGCTTGGTGAGGAAGAAGTCGGTGAGACCGTTGACCCGGGTCGCGTACCGCGCGATCACCGCGTCGAACCAGCCGCAGCGACGGTCGCGGCCGGTGGTGACACCGCGCTCGCCACCGATCCGGCGCAGCGCCTCGCCGTCCTCGTCGAGCAGCTCCGTCGGGAACGGACCGGCGCCGACGCGGGTGGTGTAGGCCTTGAGGATGCCGATGACCCGGCTGATCTTCGTCGGGCCCACACCGGAACCGGTGCAGGCGCCGCCCGCGGTCGGGTTCGACGAGGTGACGAAGGGGTACGTGCCATGGTCGACGTCGAGCAGCGTGCCCTGACCGCCCTCGAAGAGGACAACCTTGCCCGCGTCGATGGCGTCGTTGAGGATCAGCGTCGTGTCCGCGACGTACGGCTTGATCTGCTCCGCGTACTGGAGCATCTCCTCGACGATCTTGCCGGACTCGATGGCGCGGCGGTTGAAGACCTTGGCGAGGAGCTGGTTCTTCTGCTCCAGGGCCGCCTCGACCTTCTGCTCCAGGATCGACTCGTCGTACAGGTCCTGAACGCGGATGCCCACACGGTTGATCTTGTCGGCGTACGTCGGGCCGATACCGCGGCCGGTCGTGCCGATCTTCCGCTTACCGAGGAACCGTTCCGTCACCTTGTCGACGGTGACGTTGTACGGAGTGATCAAATGAGCGTTGCCGCTGATCAGCAGCTTGGACGTGTCCACGCCGCGCTCGTTGAGCCCACTCAGCTCGGAGAGCAGGACCGCCGGGTCGACGACGACACCGTTACCGATGACCGGGGTACACCCCGGCGAAAGGATTCCGGAGGGGAGGAGATGAAGTGCGTACTTCTGGTCGCCGACGACCACCGTGTGGCCGGCATTGTTGCCGCCTTGGTAACGCACCACATAGTCCACGGATCCACCGAGGAGGTCGGTGGCCTTTCCCTTGCCCTCGTCACCCCACTGAGCACCGAGCAGCACAAGTGCGGGCACAGGCGTACACCCCTTCCGGGCGGGGCATGTCCAAGGTCAGGGGGCGTACGAAAACGCCGCACATGCCGTACGACGATGTACGACGAAGCCTGAACCGTCGAACCGGGTGCCCCGGAATAGACGAAGCCCCTGGCGCAATAGCGCAAGGGGCTCTTGCACCAAGATGCTACCCGAGGAAGGACCGAGGTGTCGGCTGCCCAGCCCCCCGGCAACGGTACGCACCAACTGCTGGTGGTCATCGACCCGGTCGCCCGCCGGACCGACGGCGAGTCCGTCCGGATCGCGAAGGACGTGCTGAGCGCCGGTTCGCACGCCAAGATCTGCCTCCCGGACAGTCCGGAGGAGTTCGCGCGGGCCTTGTCCCGCCGGGGCAGCAGGCGGCTGGTGGTCGTCGGCGACGACCGGTCGCTGCTGCGCGCCGTGGCCTTCCTGCACCGGGAGCGGGAGCTGGCCGGTGCAGCGCTCTCGCTGGTCCCGGTGGGTGCCGCGGCCGCGCTGGAACTCGCGCATTCGCTCGGCGTGCCCCTGGGCGCGGTGGCCGCGGCGCGCGCGGCACTGGACGGGGCGGTGCGCCGGCTCGACCTGCTGGTCGACGACAGCGACGGTGTCGTCCTCGGCGCCCTGCGCATCCCCGCCCTGACCGCGGTACCGGGGACGGCGGCGGCGCACACGGGTGTCACGGCGGTCTGGGACACCTGCCGCTCCCTCGTACGGACCCTGGTCCGCCCCGCCCCGTCGCCGGCCACGCCCGCCCCGCCCCGCCCCCATCGGCTGCGGGTCGAGGCGGACGGGGTGCTGCTGAACGATCTGGACCGCCCGGTCGAATCGGTGACGGTGAGCGCGCAGGGCGGTGACGGGGGCCTGGCGGACGTGGTGGTCCGGACGACGGCCGGCGAACCGGTGATCGCGGCGGCGAAGGCGGTCACGGTCTCCGGCGCGGACTTCCGCTACCGGGCGGACATACAGGTCGGCGGCCCGGTCCGGACGAGGACGTGGACGGTGCGGACGGGTGCGTGGGGACTGATGCTGCCGGTGGCGGTGGAGAGCGGATGACCCCCGCGCCGTGGGCGCGTACGTGAGGGTTCAGGGGACGTGTCGCACCTGTCGCGACCTGCACGCGACCGGCCCCTGACACACCGAGCGCGGGCGCGGAAAGAGGCGCACCCTGGTAGCAGGTCCTGGAGGTGTTCGCCATGATGAAAACCGCTGTCGGATGGCACATCGAGCTGGAATTCGAGGAAGACAACCACCGCACCCGTGCCGCCGCCCTCGTACGGCTTCCCGACGGGAACGAGGTACGTGCGCACGGATACGCCAGCCGCCACCCCTCCGATGCCCAGCAGCCGAGGGTCGGCGAGGAGATCGCGGGTGCCAGAGCACTGAACGAACTCGCCATGAACCTGCTGACCAAGGCGCACGACGAGATCGACCAGGCGTCCGGCCGGACGTCGCACCCGCTGACCTGAGCCGTTCCGAGCCGAGGCCCAGGACCCAGTATCCCGGGCCTCTTGCCCAGCTCTTCCGTTCTGCCTAGGTCCTGTCCGGGAGGTCCAACTTCTTGCGGTGGTCGCGCCAGCGGTCCATCAGGCCGACCAGTTCCGTCTGCAGGAACTCGAAGAACTCCGCAGTCTCCGCGAGCCGCGCACCGGCAGGCGTGTCCGGGCCGAGCGTCTCTGCGCCCTCCTTGAGGGTGTGCTCCCAGCGGGTCAGGACCCGGTCGCGGCTGGCGAAAGTGGCGTACCAGATCTCGTTGTGCAGGCGGTAGCGGTCCCTGCGCGAGCCCGGGTCGCGTTCGCGGCCGACCATGCTGACCTGCGTGAGGTAGTTGATCGCTCCGGAGACCGCGGCCGGGCTGATCCGAAGCTGCTCGCTGAGCTCCGCCGAGGTCATGGAACCGTCGTCGTCCGCGAGCAGCGCCGCGAAGACGCGGGACGCCATCCGCTGCATGCCCGCCTCGGTCATCTCGGCCGCGAAGCGCTCCACGAACCGCGACACGGCTTCCTCGTCGCGCGCGTGCTCGGGCTCCGGCTCGCGCTCACGCCCGTCCGCGCCGGTTTCGCTGCTCATCGCCCCATCGTCTCCCCTGAATTTCCTGCGGGTTCCCCGGCCCCGGGCCACACCCCGACTTTATACGCTTCCTTAACTTCACAAGTTTGTGAAAATAGCGTACGTTCAGAAACATGACGAAGGCAATCGCCGTGGCCGGACTGCACAAGTCGTTCGGGCGGACACACGCGCTGGACGGCCTCGACCTCGCGGTCGAGACCGGTGAGGTTCACGGCTTCCTCGGGCCCAACGGTTCCGGAAAGTCCACCACCATCCGGGTCCTGCTGGGCCTGCTGCGGGCCGACTCCGGCGCCGTCCAGCTGCTCGGCCGGGACCCGTGGAACGACGCGGTCGAGCTGCACCGGCGGGTGGCATACGTCCCCGGTGACGTCACCCTGTGGCGCAACCTCTCCGGCGGCGAGGTGATCGATCTGTACGGCCGGCTGCGCGGAGGCCTCGACCCGGCCCGCCGGGCCGACCTCATCGAGCGGTACGAACTCGACCCCACCAAGAAGGGGCGTACGTACTCCAAGGGCAACCGGCAGAAGGTCGCCCTCGTCGCCGCGTTCGCCTCCGACGTGGACCTGTTGATCCTCGACGAGCCGACCAGCGGGCTCGACCCGCTCATGGAGGAGGTCTTCCAGAGCTGCGTCGCCGAGGAGCGCGAGCGCGGACGGACGATCCTGCTCTCCAGCCACATCCTCAGCGAGGTCGAGGCGCTCTGCGACCGGGTGAGCATCATCCGGCAGGGACGCACGGTGGAGACCGGTTCCCTGGCGGACATGCGGCACCTGACCCGTACGAGCATCACCGCCGAACTGGCCGGCGCGCCCAACGGGCTCGCACATTTGCCCGGCGTGCACGACATCGACATCCAGGGCATGCGGGTCACGCTCCAGGTCGACACGGACAAGCTCGACGCCGTCCTCAGGTCGCTCACCGCGTCCGGCGTACGGTCGCTGACCAGCACCCCGCCCACGCTGGAGGAACTCTTCCTGCGGCACTACGCCGCGGACACCGACGAACGCGCGGGGGTGACGGCGCGATGACTGCCGTAACCGTGCCCGCGACCCGTGCCGGACGCCCCGCCCGGGGCGGGCAGCTCACCGGCACCGGAGCCCTGCTCAGGCTCGCGCTGCGACGCGACCGGATCATGATGCCGATCTGGGTGATCGTGCTCGGCGGGTCGTTCTCCTCCGTCGGGAAGTCCTTCTCCACGCTGTACGACACCGCGGCCCAGCGCGCCGAACTCGCCGCCTCGATGAATGGCAACAGTTCGCTGCGCGCGGTGTACGGACCCGTCTTCAACGACTCCGTCGGCGGGCTCGTCACCTGGCGCATGGCCGGCTTCGGCGCCGCGATGGCAGCCGTGATGAGCCTGATCATCGTCATCCGGCACACCCGCGAGGAGGAGGAGACCGGCCGCCAGGAAATGCTCTCCTCCGCCATGGTGGGGCGCCGCGCCCCGCTGACCTCCGCCCTCCTCGCCGCATTCGTCGCCGACGCCGCGCTCGCCCTGATGATCGTCGCCGGGATGGCCGGGTCCGGAGCGGGCGGCGCCGGGGCGGTGGCGCTCGCGCTGACGGTCGCCGGAACCGGGGCGCTGTTCGCCTGCACCGCGGCGATCGCCGCCCAGCTCACGGAGAGCGCGCGGCTCGCGAAGGGGCTGACGGCGGCGGTGATCGGCGCCGCGTTCGTCCTGAAGGCGGCGGGCGACTCGTCGACGGACGACGCCTCGTCCGTACTGAACTGGCTCTCGCCGATCGGCTGGGCGGAGAACGTCCGGGCCTACGCCGACGAACGGTGGTGGGTGCTGCTGGTGATCGGCGCGGCGGTGCTGCTCCAGGGCGGGATCGCGTACACCCTGGCCGGGCGGCGCGATGTCGGCATGAGCTTCCTCCCGCCCCGTCCCGGACCCGCGACAGGGCGGATCTCCACGGCGTTCGGGCTGGCGCTGCGGCTGCAGCGCGGTGCTCTGATCGGGTGGACGCTGTCGTTCGCCGCGGTCGGCGCCGTCTTCGGCGGGCTCACCGGCGGGGCGGCGGATCTCGTCGGCAACAACGAGAAGACGAAGGAGATCTTCGAGCGGATGGGCGGGCAGGCCGGTCTGACGGACGCGTTCCTCGCCGCGATGGTCTCGATGCTGGGGATGGTGGCCGCGCTGTACGTCGTCGCGTCGGTGCTGCGGCTGCACGGCGAGGAAACCGCGGGGCGCGCCGAACCCGTGCTGGCGGGCGGGGTGAGCCGGATCGGCTGGGCGGCCGGACATCTGGTCATCGCCTTCGGCGGCGCGGCACTGATCATGGCGGTCGGCGGCCTCGGCCTGGCCGTCGGCTACGGCCACGAACTCCCGGCCGTACTGGGCGCGTCGCTGGCGCAGCTGCCCGCCGTCTGGCTGCTCGGAGGACTCGCCGTCCTGCTGTACGGCGCGCTCCCGAAGGCAGCGGTGGCCTCGTGGGGAGTCGTCGGAATCTGCCTGACACTGGGGTGGATCGGGCCGGCGGTGAACATGCCGCAGCCGGTGATGAACCTGTCACCCTTCAGCCACCTGCCGAAGCTGCCGGGCACGGAGATGCAGTGGCCGCCGGCGCTGTGGCTCGCGGCGGGCGCGGTGGTCCTGGTGGCGGCGGGACTGGGAGCGCTCCGGAGGCGGGACGTGCAGGGGTGACCGGGTGACCGTTCCTGCCCTCGATCGCCGGACGGGCTCGGTGTTCAAGCCCGTCGAGGCGGTCCCCCGTGGCCTTGAGCCATGGGGGAGATCGAGGACACCGCCGGCCCGCCGCCGCCCTGCGGACCGGGGTGCTGAGTGGAACCTTCCGGTCACAGCTCCACGCGCAGCTCCTTCAGGCCCCTGATCACGTAGCCCGGGTTCCACTCCGGCTCGGCCGCCAGCCGCATCCGGGGCGCCCTGCGCAGCAACTCACCGAAGGACGCAGCGAGTTCGACTCGGGCGAGTGGCGCGCCCAGGCAGAAGTGGATGCCCGCACCGAAGGTGATGTGCGGGTTCTCCTGCCGGGACAGGTCCAGCGTGTCCGGGTCCGCGAAGCGCGCCGGGTCGCGGTTGGCGGAGCCGAAGAGCAGGGCCACCTCGGAGCCGCGTGGAATGACCGTGCCGTCGATCTCGATGTCGTCGAGGACCCAGCGCTCGAACATCTGCAACGGAGTGTCGTACCGCAGCAACTCCTCCACGGCCGTGGGCAGCAGCCCGTGGTCGGCGCGGAGGGCCGCCAGCTGCTCGGGGTGACGCAGCAGCGTCCACCAGCCGTTCACGGTGGTGTTGACCGTCGCCTCGTGGCCCGCGTTCAGCAGCAGCACACACGTGGAGATCATCTCCTGCTCGCTGAGCCGCTCCCCTTCGTCGTGCGCGGCGATGAGCGCGGAGATCAGATCCGTACCGGGGTTCTTGCGGCGCTCCGCGATCAGCTCCCGCAGGTACGCGGAGAAGTCCACCGAGGCGCGGACGGCGGCGCTCGCGGTCTCCTCGGACGGATTCAGTTCGAACATTCCGCAGATCGCCGCCGACCAGGGCCGCAACGGCCCGCGGTCGGACTCGGGGATGCCGAGCATCTCGGCGATGACGGCGACGGGCAGCGGTTCGGCGACCGCGGCGAGCAGGTCGCCGCCGCCCGCCTCCACAAAGCTGTCGACCAGCTCGGCGGCGAGCCGCCGCACCGTCGGGACGAGCTGCTCGACCGTGCGCGGGGTGAACGCCTTCGAGACCAGGCGCCGGATCCGGGTGTGGTCGGGCGCCTCCAGGTCGAGGATCCCCTGCCCGTTGAGGGTGGTGAAGGGCTCGTGCGCGGCGGGCGGCGGCGTACGGCCGAACTCCTCGTGCGTGAAGCGGTGCAGATACGTCCGGCCCAGGCGCCGGTCCCGCAGCAGCGCGGACACATCGGCGTAGTGCGGAATGAGCCACTGGTTCGTGGGCTCGAACCGGTGCACCCGGCCGCCGGCCCGCAGCGCGGCGTACGCGGGGTACGGGTCGGCGACGAACGCCTGTGACCAGGGGTCGAACGAAGCGGTGGCGGCGGGCTGCGAAGACTGGTGCATGAACCGACGCTAACCCGACCGGTCGGTTCAGAGGCTGTCGGGCTACCTTCGATCGGGAAGCGGGCGGGGCCTGGAGCGTGCGTGCCAGGGCACGACCGCCCGATCAGAGGTGGCCCGACAGCCTCTCGGTCACGGGCGGCCCTCAAGGGGAGCAGGAAGGTCAGGAGGGGGTGACCAGGCGGGCCTCGTACGCGAACACCGCGGCCTGCGTGCGGTCCCGCAGCCCGAGCTTCACCAGGATCCGGCTCACATGCGTCTTGATGGTGGACTCGGCGACCACCAGATGCGAGGCGATCTCCGCGTTCGACAGCCCCTGCGCGATGAGGACGAGCACCTCCGTCTCGCGCTCCGTCAGATCGCCGATCTGAGCCAGCGCGGGTGACCGCGGGGCTCCGGCGAGCCGCGAGAACTCGGTGATCAGCCGCTTGGTGACGGTCGGCGCCAGAAGCGCTTCCCCGGCCGCCACCACCCGTACACCATCGGCGAGTTGGCGCGCGGAGGCGTCCTTCAGCAGAAAGCCGGACGCCCCGGCACGCAGCGCCTGGTACACGTACTCGTCGAGGTCGAACGTGGTCAGCACCAGCACCTTGGCGGCCGCGTCGTTGGTGACGATCTCGCGGGTCGCCTCGATGCCGCCCAGCTCCGGCATCCGGATGTCCATCAGGACCACGTCGGGCCGGAGCGCTGCGGCCTGGGCGATGGCCTGCCGGCCGTCGACCGCCTCGCCGACGACCTCGATGCCCGGCATCGCGCCCAGGAGCACCGAGAAACCCTCGCGGACCATCATCTGGTCGTCGACGATCAGGACACGTATGTCGTTCATGAGGTCTCGCTCCGCGTCGGTTCCTGGGCCGGCGGTACGGGGATGAACGCGGTGATCTCGTAACCGCCGTCCGCGGCCGGCTCGGCGGTCATCTCGCCGTTCAGCATCGCGACCCGTTCCCGCATCCCCGTGATCCCGTGCCCGGCACCCTGCGACGGTTTCACCGGACCGGTCGGCGGACCGTTGACGACCCGCAGCCCGAGCCCGCCCAGCACATAGCCGATCTCGACCTTGGCGGTGGCGCCGGGGGCGTGCCGCAACGTGTTGCTGAGGGCTTCCTGGATGATCCGGTACGCCGACAGCTCGACGCCCTGCGGCAGTTCACGTACCGCGCCGGTGATCGTCTTCTCGGCCACCAGGCCGGCGTCGGCCACGTTGGCGAGCAGTCCGTCGAGTTCGGCGAGGGTGGGCTGCGGTGCGTCCGGCGCCTGGTAGTCCTCGGCCCGTACGACGCCGAGAACCCGCCGCAGTTCGGTGAGGGCGGCGACGGCGTTCTCCCGGATGGTGACGAAGGCCTGCTCCAGCTCGGGGGGCGGGTTCTCCACCCGGTACGGGGCCGCCTCGGCCTGGATCGCGACGACCGACATGTGGTGGGCGACCACATCGTGCAGCTCACGGGCGATGGTGGTGCGCTCCTCCAGCAGCGTGCGCCGGTCGCGTTCCACGGCGGTGACGGTGCGCTGCACGGTCACCTCACGCTCCGCTTCCCGGCGGGTCTGCACGACGGTCACCACGAGCAGCGCGAACGCGGAGGTCACGGCCATGGGCGCGGTGGTCGTGGAGTCGTGCCACCCGATGTTCTCCATGACGATGCCGAGCACCACGGTCAGCACCCACATCCAGGCCGCGGTACGGGGCCGGGTCCGGGCGGCGACCACGACGAGCACCACCAGATGGGCGAGGAACATGCTCGGCGTCCACGGCCAGCCACGGTCGCCGAAGATGCCTGCCATCGGAGTGAGCGCCATCGACATCCAGAACGCGCCGACCGGCCTGACCAGAGTCATCACTACGGGTACCGCCGGGAGCAGCGCGGTCACGATGATCTCGATCCCGGACCCCAGCCCGGAGCGGTCCGCCACGGTGAGGCCTAGGAAGACGGTGATCAGCGCGGCCAGCCCGACCAGCGCGTGCGGCGTCCACCCGGCCCGCGCGCGCATCCCCTCGGACAGCAGCCGGGTCAGCGCCCGGCCGGTCCGCATCGGCGGCAGATAACGGTAGGCGAACGCATCATGGAAGAGGTCCTGCCGCAGGCCGCCTATCGCCCCTGCGGCCAGCCGGAACTCGGGACTTCTGGTCTTGGTGGTCTCGGTCACGCCCTCACGGTAGGCGGCCCGGCGGGCGACGTCGTCAGCAGTGATACGGATCCTGCGGCATCCGTCGCAAGGACTACTCGGACCCACCCGGGCGGACCGGTCACGGCCGGGGCCGCCGCCGGACGGCCCCGGGACCGCCTGTCACCACGCGAGCTGCGCAATCTCCTCCGCCACCACCGCACACGCATCCGCCGCCGGATCGATCAACGGAAAGTGCCCGACCTCCTCCAGCAGCGTCAGCCCCACTGTCTCGCCGGCCTTCGCCGCCGCAGCGACGAACGCCTCCGCGACCGCCTGCGGCACCGTGAGGTCAGTGCGTCCCTGCACCAGCGCCGTGGCGATTCCCGTCGGCAGCAGCACAGCCGGGTCGGCGTACGGACTCCTGGCCGCGAAGTCCTCTTCGCTTCCGAGCAGTTGACCCACCGCACCGGAGCAGACATCCAGCTCCACCGCCGTGGTGAAGTCGGCGATCGGCGCCAGGGCGACAACGCCGCGCAGCGGCGGCGCCGCCGGCAGCCGCCACGGCGACCCTTCCGGGAGTACGTGCCGGGCCGCTGCCCACAACGCCAGGTGACCGCCCGCGGAGTGACCGGTGACGACGATCCGCCGCGCATCGGCCTCCGGCAGTTCACGGGCCAGCAGCGCGGGCAGCGCGTCCATCGCCGCGGCAACATCGTCGAACGTCTCGGGCCAACGGCCCGCGACCGGACCGGAACCGCGCTGCTGCGGGATCTCGCTGCCGCACCGGTACTCGACATTGGCGACGGCGAACCCGCGCCGGGCCAGGAAGTCCGCGAACGGCGACACATGCTGCCGGTCGTACGGCGCCCGCCACGCACCGCCGTGCAGAAGGACCACGACGGGCGCCCCGGCCCGCCCGTCCCGTGGGGCGTAGAAGTCGATCACCTGGTCGGGGTGGTTGCCGTAGGCGGCGGTGGCGTCGGGGGCGACAGCCGGATGCGAGAACGCCGACTCGGTCTCGACTGCGTCCCGATCACGCGCGGCGGAATCCGACATGCTGCTCCAACCATCCGACAGAGGTGCCCAACTGGCCTGACCAGCGGGGACGGTATCAGCACGGGACACCGCGTCCCCACGGGGACCGACCGTGGGGACGCGGCAGGCGTCACACCCCGCCGAGCGGCCCGCTCACCACCTCACCCAGCACCCGCGCAGCCCGCTCCACATCCGCGAACCCCACGTACAACGGCGTGAACCCGAACCGCAGCACATCCGGCCGCCGCAGATCCCCGACCACGCCCCGGGCGATGAGCGCACGCATCGCCGGCTCGGCGACCGCCGCGTCCACACACCGCAAGGACACCTGGCTGCCGCGCTCCCCGTGCGCCCCCGGGGTGACCGGGACGACCACGCCCTCCGGCACATACGCCCCGACGCACTCCAGGAAGAAGTCCGTCAGCGCCAGCGACTTGGCCCGTACCGCCTCGACCGGCACCCCGTCCCACACGTCCAGCGCCGCTTCGAGCGCCAGCATGGACAGGATGTCGGGGGTTCCGACCCGGCCGCGCACGGAACCGTCCGCCGGAGCGTAGTCCTGCGCCATCGCGAACGGGTCGGCGTGCGAGGTCCACCCCGGCAGCGGCGAGTCGAAGGCCGCCTGGTGCCGCTCGGCGACGTACAGATAGGCGGGCGAACCGGGCCCGCCGTTGAGGTACTTGTACGTGCAGCCGACCGCCAGGTCCACCCCGTGCGCGTCGAGCCCGACCGGCAGCGCGCCCGCGCTGTGGCACAGGTCCCAGACCGCGAGCCCGCCCGCCGCGTGCACGGCGGCGGTGAGACCGGGCAGGTCGTGCAGCCGGCCGGTGCGGAAGTCGACGTGGTTGAGCAGGACGACCGCGGTGCGCGGACCGACCGCACCCGGCACGTCCGCCGGGGCGACGGGGACGAGCCGGTGCCCGGTCATCCGGGCGGCGGACTCGGCGATGTAGCCGTCCGTGGGAAACGTCGTCGCGTCGACCAGGATCTCGTCGCGTCCCGCGGGCGCCAGCCTGCTCGCGGCGACGACGGCCTTGAAGACATTCACACTCGTCGAATCGCCCACCACGATCTGCCCGGCGGCGGCCCCGACGAGCGGGGCGATCCGGTCGCCGATCCGCTCGGGCGCGGTCCACCAGCCGCTCTCGTCCCAGGACCGGATGCGCAGCTCACCCCACTCGCGGGTGAGGACCTCCTGCATCCGGGCGGGTATGTGCCGGGGCAGCGCTCCTAGCGAGTTGCCGTCGAGATAGACGGTGTCGTCGAGGATGAACAGCTTCCGCAGATCGGCGAGTTCGTCGGCGGCGTCGAGTGCCGCGGCCCGCGCGGCGAAGGTCTCAGACATGGCTGCGCGCCGTCCACAGCTCCGGGAACACGTTCTTCGTGGCGCGTTTCTCCAGCCACGCGACCCCGGCGGAGCCGCCGGTGCCGGTCTTCGAGCCCATCGCGCGCCGGGTGGCGACGAGGTGGTCGTTGCGCCAGCGCCACACCAGTTCACCGACGTCGGTGAGCGCCTCGCCGAGCCGGACGAGCTCGTCGTGCCGCTCGGGATCGGCGTAGATCTCCGCCCAGACGGCCTCGACCTCGGGGGACGGCTCGTACTTCTGCGTCAGGTCCCGGCCGAGCACGGCCTGCGGTACGGCGTGCCCGCGCCGAGCGAGCAGGGCGAGCACCTCGTCGTACAGACCCGGTTCGGCGAGCGCCTTCTCCAGTTCGGCGTGGACGCGGGGTGCGCCCCGGTGCGGTACGAGCATGGACGCGGACTTGTCGCCGAGCAGGAACTCCATCCGCCGGTACATCGCCGACTGGAAGCCGGAGCCCTCGCCGAGTGCGCCACGGTAGGAGTTGAACTGGGCGGGGGTGAGCTGGGCGAGCGGCGTCCAGGACGCGTTGAGCGCCTCGAGTTCCCGTACCGACCGCTTCAGCGCGTCGCGTGCGACCGGCAGCCGGTCCTCGCGCAGGGCGTGCGCCGCGGTCTCCCACTCATGGACGATGACCGTGAACCACAGCTCCATGACCTGGGTGGTGACCAGGAAGACCATCTCGCCCGGGTCGTCGGAGCGGAGGTGCTGGAGGTGGGTCAGGACATCCGCCTGGACATAGTCCTCGTACGGAGTCGTTCCCGCGAAGTCCAGGTGCGGGGTGTCCGCACCGGTGGCTTCGGGATCGGGGTGGATCGTCGACATTGCTGTCTCCTCGACACGAGCTTCCGGGTAGCGGTCCGCCCCTTCCGTGAGGTGATGGAGCTCCGGTCCCCTGCCCGCATCTTAAGCGGAGCCCCGCGAAAGGCGCAGGCCCCGCAGACGGCGATACGTCTGCGGGGCCGTGAACAGGGCGTATGCGCCTGCTATCCCAGGATCTCGGCGGCGGTCGGCGACGAGTCGCGGAGGAACGTCGAGCAGCGCTCGTACTCCTCCTGCTCACCGATCGACTGCGCGGCGCGCGCCAGGGCGTGCAGGGCGCGCAGGAAACCGCGGTTCGGCTCGTGCTCGAACGGTACGGGCCCGTGGCCCTTCCAGCCGGCCCTGCGGAGCGCGTCGAGGCCGCGGTGGTAGCCGGTGCGGGCATAGGCGTACGACTCGATGACGCGGCCGCCCTCGAACGCCTCGTCGGCGAGCTGCGCCCAGGCCAGCGAGGAGGTCGGGTACTTCGCGGCGACGTCAGCGGGGGCGGTGCCGTTCGCGAGCAGCTCGCGCGGCTCCGGGTCGTCGGGCAGGTGGGTCGGGGGAGGCCCCCCGAGCAGGTTCTCGTGGATGGACATGGGTTCAAGTGTGCCTGGCACATGCGCGTCGGGGGTAGCCGGGCGCCCCCGAGCGGTCAGGCCCGGCCCGGGTCCCCGTCCTCGTCCTCGTCCCGCGCGGGCTCCAGGGGAGGTGCCGCGAAACCGCAGTGCACGGTGCATTCGGGACGCGCCTTGCCCTTCCGGGCCGCGGGCGGTGTCCGTACGGTCGCCCAGGCGATCACCGAGCCCAGCACCATCAGCCCGGCGCACATCGGCATGGCCCGCCGGAAGGTCGCGGCGAACTCACCGGCGTCGCGGTACGCCTCCGGCCCCATCCCGGCGAGCAGCGGCAGCGCGGCCACGGCGATCAGGCCGGCGGCGCGGGCGGCGGCGTTGTTGATCCCGCTGGCCAGCCCGGCGCGCGCGGTGTCGACGGAGGCGAGGACGGTCGCGGTGAGCGGCGCCACCAGGGTGACCAGGCCGAGGCCGAGCACGGCGACGGCGGGCAGCACGTGCTGTACGTACGCGGAGACGGAGGCGTCGCCGGGCCCCACCCGCAGCATGAGCAGCATCCCGGCGGCGGCGAGCAGCGGCCCGACGGTGAGCGGGATACGGGGGCCGATGCGCTGCCCCAGCTCGCCCGACGAAGCGGAGAAGAGCAGCATCAGCACCGTGGTCGGAAGGAGGGCGGTTCCGGCGCCGAGGGCGGAGTACCCGGCCACGACCTGGAGCTGAATCGCGGAGAGGAAGAAATAGCCGCCGAGCGCCGCGTACACGCAGAGCGTGACGATATTGACGGCGGTGAACTGACGGGACTCGAACACCGACGGCGGCACCATGGGGTTCGCCCGCCGCCGCTCCACCTGCACGAACGCCACTCCGAGCAGCACTCCGCCCACGGCCGCCCCGATCACGGCAGCAGACGCCCCCTGCCCGGGAGCCTCGATCAACGCGTACGTCACCAGGGCCAGAGCCAGCGCGCCGAGCACGGCCCCCAGCACATCGAAGCGCCCGTGCGCGTGCGGGTCCCGCGACTCCGGTACGTGCCGCAGCGCGACCGGCACACAGATCGCGGCGACCGGCACATTGATCAGAAACACCCACCGCCACCCCGGTCCGTCGACGAGCCACCCCCCGACGAACGGCCCGATCGCGGCCCCCACCCCACCGAAGCCGGACCACAGCCCGACCGCGCGCGCCCGGTCGTCCGGGTGAAAACTGGCCTGGATCAACGCCAGCGACCCGGGCGTGAGGAGCGCCCCGCCCACCCCCTGAAGGGCCCGGGCCGCAATCAGCACGACAGCATTCGGCGCGACGCCGCACAGCAGCGAGGCGGCAGCGAACCACACCACCCCCACGGAGAACACCCGCCGCCGCCCGTACCGGTCCCCGAGCGCCCCACCGAGCAGGATCAGCCCGGCAAGGGTCAGCATGTAGGCGGTGACGGTCCACTGAAGAGCGGCGAGATCGGTGCCCAGGTCCTTGCCGATACGGGGCAGGGCGACGTTGACGACAGTGGAGTCGACCATGGCCATGGCGGACCCGAGGACGGTGGTCAGAACGACCCAGCGCCCGGGTGCGGAGGCGGCACGGATCTGACCGGCAGGTGTCTCGCCCATGCCAGCAGCATCCCCGGTCCGGGGGGAGGTGGCCAGTCCTGGGCGGGCACCTGCCAGAGGGGGCGCCTTGCGCCCTGTCCGGCCGGGATCAGCGCACCACACCCAGCGCCCTGATCAGCGCCTCGACGCCCGCCTCCACCTTGCTGCGCGGGCACCCCACGTTCAGACGGAGGAAGCCCTCCGCGCCGTACACCGCCCCCGGCATGATCGCGACCTTCTCGCGTTCGATCAGCGCCCGCTGCAGCGCCTCGTCGTCCACACCCAGCGGGCGCAGGTCGATCCACGCCAGGTAGCCGGCCTGCGGCGGTTCCCAGGACAGTTCGGGAAAGGCCGTGTTCAGGCGTTCGGCGACCAGCGCCAGGTTGTCGCGGACGTACGCCCGGACCGCGTCCAGCCACTCCCCGCCCTCCCGGTACGCGGCTATGTGCGCGGTCAGCGACAGGACCGCCGAGGAGGCGAGCCCCTCTGCCGTCTCCATGCGCCGCAGGAACTCCGTCCGGTCCGCCGGGTCGCCGATGATGCCGTACGAGCCGGTCAGCGCCGGGAAGTTGAAGGACTTCGAGGCGGACGAGATCACCGCCCAGCGGCCCCCGCCCGCGCCCGCCACGCGCGCCCACGGCACATGCCGATGGCCCTCGTGCACGAAGTCCGCGTGGATCTCGTCGCTGATCACCGCGACCCCGTGGCGCGCCGCCAGCGCCGCCGTCTCGACGAGCTCCGGCTCCGTCCACACCCGGCCGGTCGGGTTGTGCGGCGAGCACAGCACCAGCACCTTCGCGTCGGGGCGCGCCAGCTCCCGCTCCAGCGCCTCCGTGTCGCCCACCGGCACGCCTCGCAGCTCCCGGCCGAGACCGGTGATCGCCTTGCGGAAACCGTCGTACGTGGGGGTGTGGACGACGACGCCGTCGCCCTCGGCCGTCCACATCTGGAGAAGCTGCGAGAGCTGGCTGAGCACCGACGGGGCGTAGACCAGCCGGCCGGTGTCCAGCTCGGTGCCGTACCGGGTCCCGTACCAGTGCGCTATCGCCGACCGGAAGTCGTCCTGCTGCCAGCTGGTGTATCCGAGGACGCCGTGGTCGAGGCGGGTCCGCAGCGCGGTCAGCACCTCCGGGGCGGTCTCGAAGTCCATGTCGGAGATGGTGAACGGGAGGAGCCCGTCCACCCCGAACCGGTCGGCGACTCCGTCCCACTGGACACACCAGGTGCCCCTGCGGTCGACGACGGTGTCGAAGTCATAGCCTGCGCTCGCCTGCACCAGTGCTCCTTCTGCTCGTTCGCAAACGCGCCGTGGGCCCGGCACCCCCAGGGAGTACCGGGCCCACGGCCGCCGTTCTCAGACCTACTGCTACTTCAGCTTCGTGCCGGTGGACCGCAGGTTGGCGCAGGCCTCCGTGACGCGCTTGGCCATGCCCGCCTCGGCGGACTTGCCCCAGCTGCGCGGGTCGTAGACCTTCTTGTTGCCGACCTCGCCGTCGACCTTCAGCACACCGTCGTAGTTGCGGAACACGTGGTCCACGATCGGGCGGGTGAAGGCGTACTGGGTGTCGGTGTCGAGGTTCATCTTCACGACGCCGTTCTCCAGCGCGGTGGCGATCTCCTGCTCGGTGGAGCCGGAGCCGCCGTGGAAGACAAAATCGAAGGGCTGGCTACCAGCTGTCTTGCCGTACTTGGCGCCGACGCCGTCCTGGAGGTCCTTCAGCAGCTCGGGACGGAGCACGACGTTGCCCGGCTTGTAGACGCCGTGCACATTGCCGAAGGACGCGGCCAGCAGGTAGCGGCCCTTCTCGCCCAGACCGAGCGCCTCGGCGGTACGCAGCGCGTCGTCGACGGTGGTGTACAGCTCGTCGTTGATCTCGTGCGTGACGCCGTCCTCCTCGCCACCGGTCGGGGTGATCTCGACCTCAAGAATGATCTTGGCGGCGGCGGCCTTGGCCAGCAGTTCCTGGCCGATGGCCAGGTTGTCGGCGAGGGTCTCGGCCGAACCGTCCCACATGTGGGACTGGAACAGCGGGTTCAGGCCCTTGGCTACGCGCTCGGCAGAGATGTCGAGCAGCGGACGTACGTAGCCGTCCAGCTTGTCCTTGGGGCAGTGGTCGGTGTGCAGCGCGACCGTGATGTCGTACTTGGCGGCGACGATGTGCGCGAACTCGGCGAGGGCAACGGCGCCCGTGACCATGTCCTTGTTGTGCTGACCGCCCAGGAACTCCGCCCCACCGGTGGAGATCTGGACGATGCCGTCGCTCTCCGCCTCCGCGAAGCCGCGCAGTGCAGCGTGCAGGGTCTGGGTCGACGTCACATTGATGGCCGGGTAGGCGAACTTGCCTGCCTTCGCCCGGTCGAGCATCTCGGCGTAGGCGTCGGGGGTTGCGATGGGCATCTGTCCGCTCCTTGGGATGTGCGGGGTGCGTTGCTGGTTCCCTGACCTGGGGGCGACGTCATCGTCGCCCCCATCTTCCCAGACTCTCGCTCCGGCTCCACCCGGCGGACTCCCCCAACGTTCGGGCTGGGCCGCTGGAGGCGTACGACGAGGGCGGACGGTTTCACGTGAAACCGTCCGCCCTCGAAGAAAAACGCAGGTCAGGCCAGCGATCAGGCCAGGTCGAGATCCGACACCGTGTAGGCGTGGACGTACGGGAGACCTGCCTCGGCAATGGCCGGAGCCGCACCCCGCTCCACGATCGTGGCGACGGCGACGACCTCGCCACCGGCCTCGCGTACCGCCTCCACAGCCGTCAGCGGCGAACCGCCGGTCGTCGAGGTGTCCTCGACCACCAGACAGCGGCGGCCCTTCACGTCCGTGCCCTCGATCCGGCGCTGCATCCCGTGCGCCTTCTGCGCCTTGCGGACGACGAACGCGTCCATCCGCTTCCCGCGCGCGGCGGCAGCGTGCAGCATCGACGTGGCGACCGGGTCGGCGCCCAGCGTGAGCCCGCCCACGCAGTCGTAGTCGAGCTCGGCGGTCGCGTCCAGCATGACCTGACCGACCATCGGAGCAGCCTCGCCGTCCAGCGTGATGCGGCGCAGGTCGATGTACCAGTCGGCCTCAAGACCCGAGGACAGGGTCACCTTGCCGTGCACCACGGCCTTGTCCTTGATCTGCTGGAGCAGCTCAGCGTGTACGTCAGTCATGGCTACGAGCTTAACGGCCTCCCCCACGACAGAGAGTGGACTCCCCATCGTGGGGGAGTCCGTAAGGCCGCCCGCCTCAGAGCCTGCGCCAGCTCCAGGTCGTCACGATCTCCAGCGGGTCGATCGGGGTGACATAGCGCGGCGCGGTGTTCAGTCCGTTCGGCGGACCCGACTGCGGCTCCACGCAGACAGCCTCGTCCTGCTCGTCGTAGACGACGACCCACTCGGACCGGCTCTTCACCTTCAGTTCCAGTTGCTGCGGCCAGGTGAGCGTCACGTCGACCCCGTCGGGCATCCCGAAGCAGTCGTCCCACGGGCCGGGCAGCGGCGGGATCCGGCGGCCGGTCGGCAGATGGTTCTCGCCCCGCTCCTCCTGCCAGGCGGCGTCGAAGCCGATCTGCACGTCGTCACCGCCGGTTCCGAGGTTGCGCAGGAACCAGGGGTGCCAGCCGGCCTGTGCGGGGAACGAGTCCCCGTACGTCTCGATGCCGAACGCGAGCGTGAGCGATTCCTCGGCCAGTTCGAAGGTCTGGGTGACCCGGCCCGGATACGGCCACGGCTCGGCCAGGTCGTAGTAGAACGCGGCCTCGGTCCCGCCCGCCTTCGCCGTGAGCCACGCGGTGTCACGGCCGGTGCCGTGGATGGCGTGCGGCGGGGAGTTCAGCGGCAGCTGGTGGGGCACATCGCCGTTGTGGAACCGGCCGTTCTCGGTCCGCCCGCACCACGGCACCATGGGGAAACAGCCGTACCGCTCCCCCTGCCGCAGCAGTTCGGTGCCCCCGATCCGGAGGCTGCTGATGCGGCAGCCGTTGGCGGGGTCCACGGTCAACTCGGCGTCGCCGACGGACAGCCGGACGTTCTTCTCGCTACTGCTCACACGACGACACTACTGGCGCCGCTACCTCCGCCGCCGCAGCGCCCGGCCGATGACGACCGCGGAGGCAAGCGCGAGGGCGGCCGCCGGGACCACCCAGCGCAGGGTGGCGCCCGCGGTGGTCTGCTCGGGCGACGGCACGGGCGCGTACCGGCCGCGCGGCGGCGCGTGGTCGACCTCCTCGGCGCTGCGCCCGATCATGGTCCGGCGCGCGTGCGCGGCCTCGGCGGGCGGGCCCTCGGGGACGGCGGACCCCATGTCCGCGGAGGGGTCGGGCGAGGGCGGCGGCACCGGCGCCTCGAAGACCGAGCCGGTGCCGGGGGGTGTCCGGTCGGAGGGTGCCCCGGCAGGGGGCATGCCGTCGGACGGTGCCTCGGCGGAGGGTGCCTCCTCGGACGGCGATTCGCCGGACGGTCCCTCGTCGGACGGTGCGGAGGCGGCGGGCACCCCGCCGGACGCCGCCCCCTCGGCCTCGTCGCCCGCGCCGTGCGTCGCCAGTGTCTCGGTCACCAGCTGCTGCGTGAAGCGGTCCAGCAGTCGGTATGCCGCCGCCAGCGCCGCCTCCGGTTCCAGCTCCACGATGCGGCCCTCGCCGCCCGCCGTGCCGGTGAATCCGATCGTCGTACCGCCGTCCGTCTCCGTCAGGCGGATCGTCAGGCCGAGCTTCGCCGAGCCGGTGCCCCGTGCCTCCACGCCCTCACCGGTGACGGAAACCCCTGCCCCGTCCGGCAGCGCGGTCGGTGTCAGCGTGCCGCGGTACGTGATCGTGTGGCCGCCGATCCGGACCTTGAGCCGGCCGGCCAGGGGGCCCGCGGACACGTCGGCATCCTGCTGGAGGCCCGGCACGCAGCGGGCGACACGGGCGGAGTCGCCCAGCGTCCGCAGCAGGGACGGGACCGGAACCGGAACGAACACCTCATGCTCCATGGAAACCGAGCCTACTCAGGCACGGCCGCCCCGTCAGCGCTTCCGCACCCGGAAGAGCCGGGATCTCCCCCGGAGCGACACACATCCGATCCCCCGGGACCGGACGTGCCCGCGCATGCCCTCACGGCTCCTCCCGGTACCGCGGATGCACGAGCGTCGACGGCGCCTGACCCCGCAGCCGTCGGCCCTCCGCATACCGGGCCGCCCGCGCCAGTTCCCCTTCTGTGAGGAACCGGAGTTTCGGCGGACGTGGAGGCAGGTGAAGGGCCGGAGGTCTCACGCCCGGGCGGGCGAGGACGAAGCCCCAGTCGGGGCGGCCCTGCGCAGCGTCCGTCGTGCGGTCCGGGCCCGCCGCGAAGCCGGAGAGACGCCCGCTGATGCGGTACGGGCGGGTCCGCAGGCCCGCCGCTCTCATGGACGCCTCGACCGTCCAGAACGTCCGGGGCCGGACGACGGGCGGGCCCGCGTGCACCACCAGCCGTCCGCCCGGCGCGAGGGCTTCGGTGACCAGGCCGTAGAACTCCGCCGAGTACAGCTTCGTGCTCGCCGTGATCCCGGGGTCCGGCAGGTCGGAGATCACCACGTCGTAGCCGCCGTGCGACGCCTCCCGGAGCCAGGTGAACGCGTCCGCGGTGACGGCGGTCAGCCGCGGATCGCGGTACGCGTGCGCGTTCAGCGCGGAGAGTGCGGGGTCGGTACGGGCCAGTCGGGTGACGCCGCGGTCGAGCTCGACGACCGTGACGCTCCGTACGTCCGGGTAGCGCAGCACCTCGCGGGCGGCCAGGCCGTCGCCGCCACCCAGGATCAGCACCCGGGCATGGGGCCCGTTCATCGCCGGATGGACCAGCGCCTCGTGGTACCGGTACTCGTCACGGGCGCTGACCCGCAGCCGCCCGTCCAGGAAAAGGTCCAGGGAGCTGCGACCGGCCCCGGTGAGGACAACCTCCTGCACGTCGGTCTGCACGGCGACCCGCACCTGGTCCCCGTACACCGCACGCCGGGCCACCCGCTCGAAGTCGTCGACCAGCACCGTGGCGGCGGCCAGCAGGGCGATCACCGTCACGTTGGCGACGATCAGCAGCCACCGGGACCGCCGGGTCAGGTCCCGCCGGAACACCCACAGCACCAGCGCCCCGCCCGCCGCCGCGTTGACCGTGCCGGTGAGCAGCGCCCCGGTGAGCTGGCCGAGGACCGGCAGCAGGAAGAAGGGGAACGCCAGTCCGCCGACCAGCGCACCCACGTAGTCGGCGGCGAACAGATCCGCGACCGCCCCGCCCGCGTCCTGCCGGTCGACGCGCTGGATCAGCGTCATCAGCAGCGGGATCTCCGCGCCGATCAGGATGCCTATGGCGAGCGAGAACCCGACCAGCGCGAAACGTGACTCCCCCATCCACGCGAACGACGCGTAGAGCACGAGCGCCGAGCAGCCGCCGATCAGTGCGAGACCCGCCTCGATCAGCCCGAAACCCACGGCGGCATGGCTGCGTAAACGTTTCGCGAGCAGCGAGCCGACCCCCATCGCGAAGACCATCACGGAGAGCACGACGGATGTCTGGGTGACGGAATCGCCGGTCAAGTAGGAGGCCAGAGCGACCAGTTCGAGTTCGTAGACCAGCCCGCAGGCGGCGCAGACGAAGACTGTGGCCAGCACGAGGAACCGACCGGTCCGCGGTCGTACGGGAAGACGCGGCGCACCCCCTCGCAACGACACCTGCACCTGCTGGTCGATCATGACGCGAACGCTACGTCACGATGACGTCGCCGCTTGTCACCCACAAGGGTGCAAGTGCCGTGCACGCAACCGGGTTGAGGCGATTCAGCGCGCCACCACCGGCATCCGCACTCCCACCCGGGTGCGGGTCGCCACCAACTGCCCCTCCTGCGGGTACGCGTGCCAGGTGCGCCACCGGACCTGGCCCTCCGATCGCTGCGCGAGCATGGCGGTGAAGGCGTGCGGGCTGCCGGGGAACGTGCCTGCGAGGCCGTGCGGATGGTCGGTCACCAGGGCGAGGAGCTCCTGCGCACGCCCGGCGAAGGAGCCCGCGGAGAGCGTCTCGACCCGCGCCGCGAATTCGTACTCCCAGTCACCGAGCCGTTTGGCGACGCCGAGCGGCAGCGGCGTGGAGCTGCCGGGGATGCAGGCGACGGTTTCGGAACAGGTACCGCCGTCCTCTTCGAGAAGCACCTGGTGGGAGGCGCCGAGCAGACGCAGCTGCAGTTGGGCCCCGCCGAGCTCGAGGTCGAGCACGGCCAGGGCTGGGAGCGGTTCACGCCCCAGCGCCCAGGCCAGGTCGGCAGCACGGGTGTCGGAATAGGCCGTCTGGAGGGTCGTGAGCATGGGTCGGCTCCGCAAAACACGCATGGACACATGGACAGGGGACGCCCCCGTAACGACGCACGTGGAGGGTGGGGAACGCCCGATCAGGTCCAACTCGGGTCCGAGGGCTGGATGTTCTCTCCAACGAGGGAATCATGAAGTACGCCGCGTCCACAGCGTTTTTGCCCAACTTGACGTGGTTTCCATCCCCTCGGGGGCCCAACGGTTCACCTGTTCACCGCAAACGCGTTGCACGGCCCAACAAAAAGGTGCCCGGCGGGAGTTCACCCGTCGGACACCTTCACCACGCGGACCAGCTGCCCCGTGTCAGCTGCCTCCGCCGCATCCGCCCCCGCCGCCGCACGAGGAACCCCCGCCGCACGAAGAGCCCCCGCCACACGAGTGACCACCGGAGTGGCCGCCCGAATGGCCGCCGCTTCCGCAGGACGAGCCACCGCCGTCGCCGGCCGCCCACCAGCCGCCACCGGCGGCCGCGCCACTGCCCGAGCCACCGCCCGCGCGGCGCCGCCCGCTGCGCACCCGTCCCGACCTCCGGTTGGCCGCCACCGCCAGCAGCAGCACCACGACGAACCCGACAGCCACGACCCCGATCAGCACATCAGGAGAAATCCTCATCGACCTCACGTCCCTTCCGTCCCCCGAAGCGAGGCCCCCCGCTTCACACCGCTTCTCGCGTGAGTGGGGGATGCCCTCGGCCCCCCGGAGCCAAAGCAGACTTGAGCAACTCCAGAGCTTCGGCCCAGGATGACGGGCATGACACAGGGACGACCGCTGCTCAACCGCCGCCTCGCCGAGTTCGGCACGACGATCTTCGCGGAGATGTCGGCGCTGGCCGTACGGACCGGCTCCATCAACCTCGGCCAGGGCTTCCCCGACACCGACGGCCCCGAAGAGATCCGGGAGGCCGCGGTCCGCGCGCTGCGCGCCGGGCACGGCAACCAGTACCCGCCGGGCCCCGGCGTCCCGGAACTGCGCACCGCGATCGCCGACCACCAGCAGCTGAGGTACGGACTCGCGTACGACCCCGACTCCGAAGTCCTCGTCACGGCGGGCGCCACCGAGGCCATCGCCGCCGCCCTGCTCGCCCTGGTGGAACCCGGCGACGAGGTCATCGCCCTGGAGCCGTACTACGACTCCTACGCCGCGTGCATCGCCATGGCCGGCGGCACCCGCGTCCCGGTCACCCTGCACCCGGACGCGGACAGCGGTACGTACCGGCTCGACCTCGACGAGCTGCGCGCCGCCGTCACCTCCCGCACCCGGCTGATCCTCCTCAACACCCCGCACAATCCGACCGGCACCGTCCTGACCCGCGAGGAGCTGGCGGCGATCGCCGCACTCGCCTGCGAGCGGGACCTCCTCGTCGTCACCGACGAGGTGTACGAGCATCTGGTCTTCGAGGGCACCCACCTGCCGATCGCGGGCTTCCCGGGCATGCGCGAGCGGACCGTGACCATCGGCTCCGCGGGCAAGACGTTCTCCTTCACCGGGTGGAAGGTCGGCTGGGTGACCAGTACTCAGGAACTCGTGACCGCCGTCCGGACCGCCAAGCAGTTCCTGACCTACGTCAGCGCGGGCCCCTTCCAGTACGCGGTCGCCGAAGCACTGCGCCTGCCGGACGCGTACTTCGACAGCTTCCGCGCCGACCTCCGCCGCAAGCGCGACCTGCTCGGCGACGGCCTGCGTGCGGCCGGGTTCGAGGTCTACCAGCCGCAGGGCACGTACTTCATCACCACCGACATCACCCCCCTCGGCGAGAAAGATGCCTACGCCTTCTGCCGAGCGCTCCCCGAACGCTGCGGCGTCGTCGCCATCCCCAACTCCGTCTTCTACGACGACCCCGACGCCGGCCGCAGCCAGGTTCGCTTCGCCTTCTGCAAGAGGGACGACGTTCTCGCCGAGGCCACCAGCCGCCTTCAACGCCTCGCGTCCTGAACTCACGCCGCCTTTGGGCTCGCTCGAAGCACGCGTCCTCATCGGCAAGAACGGCGACGGTCATGGGAGTTCTGCGCGCACTGCGGCGCCGGAGGCGTCGCCGGTCATGAGTCCGGCATCAACCTCGACGGGTCATGCGTGAGAAAGAGCAGGGGCGGGCCCGTACGGGCCACCCAGTGGGGGGTGGACCCGGCGTCGAAGGAGGAGCTGAGACGGGCGTCGACCACACTCGGCCACGCCCCCGACGCGTAGCGTGCGCCGCAGCGGACGTGCGATGCCGGGACCCACCGATTTCCCCGGCTCCGTGCCGGTGCCGGTCTCACCCTGCGCCTGCGGCACTTGGCGGTATTGCCGCTGGTCAGCGGGGCCGCTTGCGGCCGCTCTTGTCGGCAGGGCGCCCGCGCTTGCGGGCGCGGCCGGGACGGGCGGCGGGAGCGCATAGCGCCCGGGCCGCCAGCTGTCTGAGCTCTTCGAGTCCAGCCCGGTCAGGGTGCGTGGAGTCCAACGCGGCGGCAACCGCGTCCCTGGCCTCGAAGCCCTGGGCGCGCAGCGCCTCCTCGGCGCCGTCCCGGCCGCCCGCCAGCTCCACGAGCTGGAGCAGGCTCTCGGCGAGCACCAGCAGATACTCGGCATCGGTCATGTTCTCGGGGGACAGCAGCTCACGCTGCGCCAGAGCGTTCAGCGCCAGCGGCGCCAGCTGGGTGTCGCGACACAGCGTGCGCAGCAGACGCTCGCCCTCACCGTCCGGCAACGCCGCCAGCAGCACGTCGAGCATCGCCTGCGCACGCGCACGAAAAGCCATGGTCCGTACGGAGTCGGTCAGTTGCCGCAGTGCGGCCTCCCGCTCGCCGCGGGCAGAAATCCAGCCGGCCAGCTCCGCGCGGGCAGCATCCGGGTCGTAGTCCTCGGCCAGCACCCCCAGCAGGCCTCGCCGGGGCAGGAGCCAGTTCACCGACCAACGGCGCGTCCCGGCCCACCGCCAGCAGCCGCTGCCGTACGGCCCGGGTACCGAGCTTGGTGAGACGGATGAGCTCGACCGGCCCGGCGGTCAGCTCCTCACGCTGGGCGCGGGCACCCTCCTGCGCCGCCGGGTCCGCTGCCACCCCCGCGACGCCCAGCAGCCCCACAAGCTCGGCCGGCATGTCCGTGGGCAGCTCGTCTCCGGCATCGAAGAGGTCGACATCGAGGAACACCGGATCGGCCATCCCACGGTCACGCTCGATCGCGCCCAGGTCGAGTACCGTGCGCAGGTCCCGGTCGGCGTGCTCGAACCACATCCGGTGCTGGAGGTCCGACCCGCCGTCCAGCTGGAAGCGGGGGAGAGCAGCAGTTCCTCCACATGGCGCGACTCCCACAGCCCCAGTCGGCCGTCGGCAGTCGCCCGGTGCCGGTAGTCCAGCACCGTCTCGGCCGTGAACCCGTCGACCGGCAGCCCCTGCTCCCCGGCCCACCGGACCAGCCGGTCGACCAGCGACCCGCACGCCGCCTCGAACTCCTCCTCGGCCCCGGCTTCGAACCGCATCCGCATGAACCCGCCCCAACCTGTCCGCAGCACTCCTTGCCTTGCCGCGCCACGCTACCGCCGAACCGCGGCCGGCAAGTCGGCCGAGGACGAGCGGCCTGCTACTTCAAGGGCATCACGTCGTCAGCGGGCGTCTGCCTCGGGCTCCGGGCGTGGGAGTTCGTCGAGGTCGAGGGTGAAGGTGCGACCGTCGGCCAGGGGGATGGGCAGCTTGCCCGTGCCGTACTTGTGGGTGTGCGCCGCGATGTAACCGGTGGCGGTCGGCTGGGTGTGGAGGACGGCCTCCTGGGCGTAGGGATCCACGACCAGGTAGACGGGGATGCCGTACCGGCCGTACTTCGCGGTGCAGTCGTCGTAGTCCTTGCGTGCGGAGGAGGTCGAGACGACTTCAGAGATCAGCAGGACGTCTTCGAAGCTGTAGCGCATGCCCTCCCGGCGGGCGTCCTCGCGAAGGATCGCCAGATCGGGGGCGGAGTTCTCGTCGGCGGGGAAATCGATGTAGACGTCGGAAGTGACCTTCGCGTGACGGCCGAGGGCGAGAGCGGAGTCGATCTGCATCGATCTGATGGTGCTGGAGTGCTCTTCGCTCTGCGGAGTCATGATCACCTTTCCGTCGGCCCCGAACAGGACCGTGTACCCCTCGGGGAACTCGGTGTGCACGATCGCGTCGACACTCATGGACGGCTCCTTCCCGTGTGCGGTCAGGATACGGCGGACAGTGTCACGTCACCGAGAACCCGGCGGTGCGGCTGTGAGACCGGAGAGGTTCCGCGGTCGCATGGCTCCGTCGTCCGGCGGTGACAGGGCCGCTTCATGAGGACGGTCCAGAGTTTGTTCGGAGCCGAAGCGCCACGGGCGGCGACCAGGAAAGCGCGGATGCCTCGGAACCGTGCACCACGGGACGCGCACAGCGGCCGGCTCACCGGCAGTCCCGGAGACGCCCAGGCGGACCTGCTGCGCGGCATACGAATGAGTGCATGAAAACGGAGTGGCCTGGGTGACCGCGGCCCCGGAGCTGGTGGCGGCGGTCCGCTCGGCGAAGCAGTTCCTGACCTACGTCTCCACGGGCCCGTTCCCGTACGCGGTCGCCGAGGCGCTGCGCCTGCCCGACAGCTACTTCGACGGGCTGCGCGCGGAATCTGCAGGCCAAGCGGGACCTGCTGAGCGCCGGGCTGGCCGAGGCCGGATTCGAGGTCTACCGGCCCGCCGGGACGTACTTCGTCACCACCGACATCCGTCCGCTCGGCGGCGAGACCGACGGATTCGCGTTCTGCCGCGCGCTGCCCGAGCGGTGCGGGGTCGTCGCCATCCCCAAACCGGTGTTCTACGACCATCAGAAGGCCGGCCGCAGCAAGATCCGCTTCGCCTTCTGCAAGCGGGAGGACGTCCTGCGAGAGGCTGCTTCCCGTCTTCAGCGATGGTGAGCGCCCCTGCCACTGCCCGCTGACGTTGGTGACCAGCAGGTTGCGCCACTGCGCTTGTCCCACCGGCCCATAGGCCTGCTTGGCCATCCGCTGGAGAGCCTTACCACCGTCAACCGGGACGAGGACAGCGATCCCCCTCGACTGCCCTGAGCGCATCCAACGCCCCGGGCAGGCGGAGCCGGCCCGAAAGGACACATCGGGCGAGGACGCAACCACGCTGCCGCCCCCGCAGGAACTCAGCAGCTTCTTCGCCTGAGGTCCCGTCCTCAGTTCGCCCAGGGGCTAGGAAAAGAAGTACAGGCAGGCGCCGATACCGATCAAGGAAATCCCAATCGTCGCCGCACCCCACCCATTTCGTCTGACCTTTGCAGCCGCCTCCAGGTTCCCCTTTTCACGCTCCTCGCGAACCACTTTAGGCGCAAGAAACGGCGAAAACTCGGCAAGAACCTCAAGGGCGCCACCCGCGTCCCCCTGACCCTCCACGCCCCCGACTTCCGCCCGGATCTCGACGCGCTCCGCGACGCGGTCACCGACCACACCCGCCTGCTGCTTCTCAACTCCCCGCACAACCCGACGGGCATGGTGCTGACCCGGAAGGAGCTGACGGCCATCGCCGAACTGGCGGTCGAGCGAGACCCGCTCGTGGTGACAGACGAGGTATACGAGCACCTGGTCTTCGAAGGCGAGCACATCCCGCTCATCTTCCTGCCGGGATGCGCGACCGTACGATCTCGATCTCCTCCGCCGGGAAGACCTTCTCGTTCACAGGATGGAAGGTTGGCTGGGTTACCGCGTCCGCACCGCTGGTCACGGCCATCCGCACGGCCAAGCAGTTCCTTACGTACGTATCGTCGGGCCCGTTCCAGTACGCGGTCGCGGAGGCACTGCGCCTACCGGACGACTACTTCACCGGCTTCCGCGAGGGCCTGCGCGCCAAGCGCGACATCCTCGCCGACGGGCTGACGGCGGCGGGCTTCGAGGTCTTCCACCCCCAAGGCACGTACGTCATCACCACCGACATCGCTGCCCTCGGCGAAAAGGACGGCCTGGCCTTCTGCCGGAGCCTGCCGGAGCGGTGTGGTGTGGTCGCCGTCCCCAACGCGGTCTTCTACGACGACCCGGAGGCCGGCCGCAACCAGGTCCGCTTCGCCTTCTGCAAGCGGGAGGACGTCCTGCGAGAGGCTACTTCCCGTCTTCAACGATGGTGAGCGCCCCTGCCACTGCCCGCTGAACCAGGGGGCGGGGGCGTGCGTGCCCGGCGGACTCGAGGGGCCGCCGGGCACGCA
Source organism: Streptomyces sp. NBC_00873 (assembly GCF_045207415.1). NCBI lineage: Bacteria > Bacillati > Actinomycetota > Actinomycetes > Kitasatosporales > Streptomycetaceae > Streptomyces > Streptomyces sp. NBC_00873. The sequence continues at coordinate 4,929,350 of NZ_CP108803.1, read as the reverse complement.
GGAGCACCGCGGCCGGCTGCCGTCACGCCGGCTCGCGGTGCTGGTGCGGCATCTGCCGCAGGACGCCGCCCTGACGCATGAACTGCATGGCGAAGCCGTCGAGTGGAGCGTGACGGCCCATCTCCTGGCCCATGTGGTCGACCGACTGGCGGAAGCAAACTCGATGTTCGCAACGGTCAATCAGGGCGACGACGCCGACCCTCCGGAGTATCCGATGCCGCTGAAGCGGCCCACGGACGACGAAGCCACGGACGCCCCTTTCGTCCCCCACCTCCCAGGAAATACTCCGTTTCCTTTCTTAGGGCAATCCCTACCCGAGGACGAACATCGCCGCCGAGAGCACGAGCATCGCAGAGGCGAGAACCATGAAGGCCACCGCGAGTTTTCCGCTCGTCATCTGCTCCGGCGTCTCGACATTGCTTAGATCCCGGGGATCGTAGACCACCATGAGCGATTCCCCGATGCGCGCCGGGGGGAAACGGAAGGGCCCGACGCTGGCCTCCCATTCCGTGCCGTCCGCGGGGAATCTCACCATCAGGAAAGAGGTGCCGTTCGACGGGTTCCCTTCATTCACGCACTGTGCGGTGACCCTGACCCCGCGAACCCGCAGCACCCGGCCGCGCCTGAAGATTCGTACCGCAACAAGAAGTACGGAAAGCGCCAAAAGGGCGACTAGAGTCGCTAACCCATACATTTACCGCACTCCAAAATAGCTCCAGAGGACAATCCGGGCATACCGACGTCGGACCAGTTGGCCCAATTCTTCGGCTCCGCCTGACGACCGCGACCTCAACCGCGCGCAGGACAGCGAGCCGGCAGACCGTCTTCGCCATGCCGAGGCCCGCGGAGATGACCCGGTTCCTCGCCTGCCATGCGAGAAGCAATGTCACAGGTTCGCGGCAATCACGCACAGGATCACCGCCGGGATCTGGGTGGGAACCAAGACCCACAGCCATCCTAGATCGAGAGGAAATGTCCGCGCTCGTTTCGGCTGACGTTCATCGTAGACGACACGACCATATGACCCACCTGCCCTCGGGGGCAATTTTTGAGTGCCGATCATCTGGAGATTCCCGTGGTGGTCCTTGAATGTGAGGAGATATCCGCGACTCCCATTGGTCCATGTTTCCTCGACCGCAATAATCTCCGTAACCACACCTCGGCGCTTCAAAATCCAGAGCACCCACGGCCAATAGAGCCCGAACCCGGAAGAGGCTGCGGCCATAGTCAGCAGAATACCCTGGACAATCAGAGTCCCCATGGAGGCGAGCGTACCGCCATGAACATTGCGCGAGAAGACCGGAGGGATGATGAGTGATTCACCCATCTGGGACAAAATACATCAACTCGACGCCGACATAGCTGCACTTCAGCCCACCCAGAAAGGCTGGCTACCCAAATGGCTTGATGAGCACCTGAAGAAGTGGGTGGCGGCGAATAACCAACTGATCTACGAGAGCACCCAGGCATTCTGGGTCGACCCGAGCGCCGGGACGAGGACACCGACGCCCCCGAGCCTCCCGAGCCCCTGCCCCGTCCCGGCGAGACCCCGCAGCCCACCACGCCCGAACCTCACACGGAATACCCGGCCCCGGAGAAGCTGGCCCAGTTCTTCGCCTGACGGAAATCCAGTGCTCTGGGGCTAAGCAAAGAAGTAGAGCGCGGCCCCCGACGCGATGGACAGTATTCCGAGCGACAGCGTGATGAAGACATTTCTTCGAACTCGGCTTGCGGCTTCCAGGTTCCCCTTCTCCCGCTCTTCGCGCACCACGCCAAACATCAAGAAGAAGAAGAGCAAGCAAATCGCCCCGCCGACCGACAGGAGGACACCTACCGCTCTTGCGAGAATCTGCGCGTCGGTGACATCAGCAGCCCCGATCATAAAATCCCACCCTTTCTGCCTCAATGGGCACACTACCCCCTCTAAGGAGTCACGGTGGAGAGGGGCGCTGTCAAGAAGGCCAGCCCCGACGGAAGAAGTGATTTTTGTGCCAAAACACACAACCGATGAGATTTACGACAAATTGACGGAACTGGAGGGTTCACTCAACTCCCAGAAGACTGCCGGAAGTTCGCCTGCCGTGACGACAGGTGAGCTCAATCAGAAGGTCACAGACCTCAAGAATGCCATCTCCGAGGGCCCCAAAGACAAGGCCACAGACTTGAAGGGAGCCCTTTCGGAGCTACCCGTATTGAAGGAAACACTGGCAATCCTAAAAGGTGGCAGTGGACTTGCCTACATAGTCCTGGGAGTAGTAGCCGCGAAGGCAGCCCTCTCTACTCTCGGCATCAAGCTTTTCGACATCCAAAAGGGTGTCCAGGCACTGTCCCGAAAAGCATTCGAGGGCAAGGAGATCACAACAACGGAAGGTGGAAGGATAACCCGGGCCATACCCGAGGAACCTCAACAGCCGCGCCCCCTTCCTTCTGTCACCCAGGTCAACGAGGTCAAGGAGGCAATACGCAAGTTGAACGCGGAGGTTCACACCTATAGTTCGCGCGCACGTCAACTGCCCTCCTCCCGCAACATGAAGCAGCTGGCTTCCGCGGCCGAGCGCCTCGACCGGGTTGCCCGCGCCCATGGGAACGTCTCTCAGCTCGCTTCCGCGACCAACACCCTGGAACAGCGGTTCCGCTCACTCTCGCAGGCGGTCTCCGGCGCCGCCGGCGCCGCCTGACCGGAGGAGGTCCCTGTGTCACTCGTCAGCTCTCTCACCCGCGCCACCAGCGCCCTTGGCCGTCTGCGCACCGCGGCCAATTCGACTGGCAGCGCCCTCAACACCATCAAGGGCAGGACTGGTCAGGCCGACAGCGCCGTCGGCAGGCTTCGCGCCGGACTCGGCACCGCGGATACGTCTCTCGCCAAGTCCAAAACCTCCACCGACAAGTTCAAGACCTCCCTCGACCACCTCAAGTCCTCCTCCGGCAAGGCCCACACCGCCCTCCGCGACGTAAAACGCCAGTCCGACGCCGTGGAGAAGTCGGTGGGCAAGGCCGGCAAGTCCGCGACTGGCGGCGGCAAGTCCATGGGCGGCCTCGGCAAGGGCCTCAAGGGTGCAACGCTCGCCCAGAAGGGCCTCAACACCGCCATGAAGGCCAACGCCTTCGGGCTGATCATGACGCTGCTCGCGCCGATCATCGGCCAGTTCATCAACATGGACAAGGTATCCAAGGCTCTCGCCGCCGGCGTGAAGTGGGCCTGGAACGCCATCTCCGGGGCCATCAAGTCCCACGCCGGGCCCATCAAGAGCATCATGAAGGGCCTGGTCAACGGCTTCACCGCACTCCCCCGCGCCTATATCGGCGGCATCAACGCCATGATCCGCGGCCTCAACTCGATCCACGTCAAGATCCCCGGCTGGGTGCCGGTCGTCGGCGGCAAGGAGTTCGGGATCCATCTGCCACAGATCCCGAACATCCCCACCCTCGCCGAGGGCGGCGTCGTCAGCGCCCGCGCCGGCGGCCGCCTCACCGTCATCGGAGAAGGCGGCGAGGACGAAGCCGTCATCCCGCTGTCCAAGCTGAGCCGCATGCTCGGCCACCACCCGGGCGGTGGCGCCGCCCTCCACCGCCTCGCCGCCGCCGTCGAGAAGCTCGCCGAGCGGCCCGTGCACGTACAGGTCGACTCGCAGACCATCGCCCGCGCCGTGTTCCTGGGGCAGCGGCAGCTCGCCCGCCGGTAGGGCCGGCTCCCCGACCGTGCACAGCCGATGACGCCCGATGTCGTCGGCCTTTTTCATGCCCGCATGCTCCGACAGCAAAGAGAGGTGAACCCCATGGCCAGCAACCTATGGATAGGCCCCCCAGGAGCCCTCTACGAGATCGACCAGGCTGCCACGTCCTTCGACCGCAGCGCCGAGCTCGGCGTCAGTGAGTTCAAGTCGCTCGGCGGCCGCGTCACCATCACCCGTACCGCCGCCACCGCCCGACGGATGAAGATCGGCTGGGACCGGCTCGCGGCCGCCGACGCGCGGGTGCTCGACCGGCTCGCGCGGCGCATCGACGGACCGGGGCCTTTGGTCCTCATCGATCCCGCCGCCGGCAATGTCCTCGGCGCCGCCCAGGCCGCGGGACGAGGAGCCGCCGGGGCCACGGACACCACGGGCCTGCAGCAGTGGTTCAAGGTGTCCACGACCGGCGCCGTCGCCGAAATCGGCGCCGCGCCAGGCACGTTCGCGTTCACCGCAGCCGACGCCACCAGCAAGGTCGCCTGGCGCTGCGTGCCGTGGGGCGACAACTTCCCCGTGGCTCCGGGTGCGCGCATTTCCTTCCGCGCGCCGACCGCCTTCGCTGCGCTGCCCACCGTCGCCGTCAACATCGACTTCAAGAAGGCCGACGGGAGTTACCTGTCGGGCCCCTCGGCAACAGGGGCGTACCTCGCCGCGACGGTGCCCGCCGGTGCGGTGTACGCCACTGCCTGCGCGACCCCGGGCGCAGCGGGAACGTACGCACTGGCCGGCGCCTGTCTCGCGTACGACGACGGGGCGGCGGACAACGTCCCCGGCGACGGTCTGCCCGCGATGTCCGTCACCGCCTACAGCGACACCCCCGGCCGGCCGCTGCCGTACCGCAGCATCAGCCTCGATCTGGTGGAGGTGGCCAGTGCAGCCGGCTGACAGCACCACGCGGGCGGCGCTCGCCTCCGGCGAACGCACCGCCACGCACACCACCCGGCTCGGCGGCAAGGACGTCACCGCGCAGGTGGAGTCCTGGCAGGTCGAGCGCTCGTACGCGACCGATCTCCCGGCTGCCATGCGGGCGTTCTCCGGCAGCTCGGCCGCCCAGCTGCAGCTTCAACTGGCGGGTACAGGAGGGGATTCCGCCCCAAAGCTGTACTCGGCGTGGGCCGCCCACGCCACCGGCGACCTCGCTCGCCCCGGCCAGTCCGTCGTCCACGAGACGGGCGTCGGCGGCGGCAGTACGCTGCCCGCCTTCCGCGGCACCCTGCGCAACCGCAGTGCCGCCTCCGGCTCGGACACGGTGCAGCTGACCGCGCTCGACGGCGCGGAGCGACTGCGGGCGCCCGCCGAACTGCCCCGCCCTTACACGGGTTTGTACTGGGGACGCCCTCTCGCCAGCGCCACCTGGTGCGTCGACGAGCTGCTGCGGCAAGCGGGTCTCCTGACCGCCCCGCCGCCGCGCGCCCCGCAGTTCGTCGCCGGGCAGCCGCTGACCCTCGTCCACGCCACCCTGCACGGCGGTTTCGCGACGCCGTACGGCATGCCCGAGGACCTGCCCGATCCGCGCCACTACACCTGGTCACGCACCGGTGCTCCGCACGAGATGGCGCTGGTGCCGCGCGGACTGCCCGCCGGCGAGAGCGGCATCACCGCTTCCTGGTTCCCGCGCAGCCGCGTCACGGTGCCCGGCAGCCGGCTGCTCGCCGAGGCGTGGGTGAACAACGCCGTCGGTATCGGCTCCACCGTACGGATCGACCTGGAACTGAACCGCACCGGCGCGGCCATCGGCACCATCTCCCTGACCCTCGACTTCACCAAGGGCACCATCCTGGCCACCTCGCTCAGCTCCGACCCGCAGGTCCCGGGCAGCGGCCTGCAGTGGGGCCAGAACGCCACCGCCATGCAGACGCAGCGTGGCATCTGGCACTTCGGCGCATACGTCGATGTCTACGCGTCGACGAACAACCAGGCCCTGCCCTCCGTGATCCCCCTGCTCACCGCCCCGAACGGCAGCACCTGGGTGGGCGGCGCCGCCGTCTTCACGGCCGCCACCGGCCCCCAGCCCGTCGCCGAGCTGCGCAAGGTCCGCCTGGTCACCTCCATGGCGACAGAAGGGGTCCAGGTGACCAGCGGTCTGACCGCGCTGCCGACCGTCGCCGAGTTCAGCCAGGCCGGCACCTGGACCAAGACCGCCGAGCTCGACGAGGCGATCCTGCCGCTGCGCACCATCCCCAAGATCTCGGGGTCGCAGTGGGACGCGATCGGACAGATCGCCAAGGCGAGCATGTCCACCGCCGAGATCGACGAACGCGGACGGTTCCGTTGGCGCAACTTCACCCGCTTCGCGACCGCGCCGACCGCCCCCGATCTGACCCTGACGTCGGTGCGCGACATCGCCGCACTCACGGTCACCGAGGAGATCGACGCCTGCCGCAACTTCTGTGTCCAGCCGGCCAAGGACTGGGGCGCGGTGCGCACGACCGCCGGGGACACGGTTGCCGACACCGTGGTGCGGGAGATCCCGGCGAACGGCTCGCTCACCATCTCGTACGTCTTCGGTGAGGAGGAGCTGGACGTGGGCCCGCCGGACACCGATGACGACTCGGTGGTCACCTCCGGTTCCTCCTTCCGCGTCGCCACGCAGAACGCGGCGGGCACGAAGGCCGTCAAGGGGGCGGTCGACGCGCTCGTCCGGCGCGAGGACGGCACGATCGTGCTGCGGCTGACCAACCGCACCGCGACCAAGCTCTACACCGTCGATCAGAGCGGCGGTCCTTCCATCCGCATCGTCCCGATCCGGCCCGACCGCGATCCTGTGGAGCGGCAGGGAGTCTCGTATGTCCCGGGGAGCGGCAGTGAGCGCTTCTACGGGCGCCAGGAGTTCTACGGCGAACAGTCCGACTGGGTCCAGGACCTCGGCGCGGCACAACAGTTGGCCCAGGCCATGCGCCTGGCCGGGGAGTACCCGGTGCCGGTTCTCGAGGATGTGCAGGTCCTGTACGACCCGCGGATCCAGCTCGGTGACGTGGTGCGGATTCTCGACACGACGGGCGCCACCCTCGACACGCTCGCCTGGGTCGTGGGCATCAGTACGTCCGCGTCCGCGGGCGGCGGGGTCCAGCAGACCCTGAGTCTGCGGGGCGTACGGGCGAACGGGGTGCCCGCCGACGCGGGGCTCACCCCGGACGCTCCCGCTCTGCCCCCGGTGCCGGACACCTCCGCGACCTACGCCGAGGTGGCGGCCGCGTATCCGACGCTCGCCACTCTGCTCACCGCGAATCCCACCTGGGGCGATGTGAAGGACGGCGCCCCGGCCTGACCGCCCCGCCCCCGCGCCGACGCGCCACCGATCCGCACCCCCCGCACGTCCCGACCCGAGACGGAGGTCCTCGCCATGTCCGAGCCCGCACCGGAACCCGTCGCCGTGCAGCCGTCCGAAGCGCTGCTGCGTGAACTCGCCGAGGCGATCGCCCGCGCATCCGACCCGTACCAGGACGATCCGCCCGCCCCCGCGCCGTCCGCCGCCGAGGAACTGCTGACCGTCACCCTCGACCCGGCCACCGCCCAGACCACGCTCCAGGAGGAGTCCGCATGACTACCCAGTACACGCCGATCAGCACGCTCCCCTACCCGCAGGCGACCGATCCCGCCGACCTGCCGGCCCATCTGAAGGCACTCGCCGACGCGGCGGACGGCCGCCTGGTGATGCGCTTCCCGGACTCGGCTACGCGCGATGCCAAGCTGACCGCGCCGGTTGCAGGCATGCTGGCCTGGATCGGCACTCCGGGCCGGATGATGTACTACACCGGGTCCGCCTGGGTGCCCGTGGCTCCGGTCCCGGTCTTCCGGGTCAACCTCGACGACGGTGACACCACGTCGACCGCGTACGTCGAAACTCTCAACAACGCCCTGGGTGACCCGATGGCCGCGACGTTCACCGTGCCCGCGTCCGGCCAGGTCATCGTCACCGTGGGCAGCTACATCCGGACCTCCACCACCGCCACGTCCTTCATGTCCGCCAACATCCGCAACTCTGCGGGCACGGTGCTGGTCCCGGCGGACGACAACCGCGCGGCCGCGGTGACCAGTACCAACCGGACCTCCGTCTCGGCGCAGTTCCTGGTCAGCGGGCTCGCCATCGGAACCACGCACACGGCCACGCCCGCATACCGCTCCAGCATCTCCACGAACACGTCGTTCTTCGACACGCGCTACATCCGCGTCGACCCCATCCCGTAGGAAACCAGAACCTCACCCGCCAAGGAGCCCCGGTGGCCACGCCCCTGACCCCCTACGCCTTCGCCCGCGCCCTGCGCGGCGAAGGCGTACGCATCTCCGAACACCCCAACTGGCAGACCCACAACCGCAACCACAAGGGCCCCTGGGGCCCGGTCCACGGCGTGATGCTGCACCACACCGCGGGCAGCAACAGTCTCACTCTGTGCCGCGACGGCACAGCCGTGCTCACCGGGCCGCTGTGCATCGGCCTGGTCGCGAAGGACGGCACGGTGCATCTGGTCGGCTACGGGCGCACGAATCACGCCGGCCTCGGTTCATCCGCGGTGCTCGATGCCGTACGTGCTGAGCGCACAGTCCCGCCCCCGGGCCCGGACGCCGAGGACGGCAATGCCCGCTTCTACGGCTTCGAGATCGAGAACCTCGGCAGCGGCAAAGACCCGTACCCCACCGCCCAACTCGCTGCTGCCGAACGCCTGTCGGCAGCGATCTGCCGAGCGCACGGCTGGTCGGCGGCGAGCGTCATCGGCCACAAGGAGTGGACGCGGCGCAAGATCGATCCGTCGTTCTCGATGGCGGGAATGCGGACGCGGATCGAGGCGCGGCTCGGCCTCAGACCCGTACCGCAGCCGGAGCCCCAGTCGTACGAGCCGTTTCCGGGCTCCGCGTACTTCACCCCTGGCCGTCGCAGCACACTCGTCACCGCCGTCGGCAAGCGTCTGGTCGCGGAAGGATGCGGGCGCTACCGCGTCGGACCCGGGCCCGTGTGGGGCGAGGCCGACGTCCTCTCGTACGCCGCCTGGCAGCGCAGGCTCGGCTATGTGGGAGCGGCCGCGGACGGCATTCCGGGACGCGCCAGCTGGGACAGGCTGCACGTGCCGCACGCCTGAGGAGGAGACGAGGATGAGTGATACGGGCACCGGGGGTGTCGCCGTCGAGCTGGAGCGGCTGCGGCGCAGCGTGGACGTCGGATTCGCCACCACCCGGGGCGACTTGGCGCTGCTTCTCCAACGCGCCGACCAGACCGACAAGACGCTCGTCGACCACGAGGAGCGGCTCGACGCCCTGGAGCGCACCCGCTGGCCCCTCCCGTCACTGGCCGCACTGACGTCGTGCACCGCGCTCGCCATCGCCCTGTGGGAGGCGACGGCAGGACGGTGAAGCGCAGGGGGACAGGCACGACAAAGGGGCCGGCAGGTTGAATCACTTCAACCTGCCGGCCCCTTCAGCCAGTTGTAAATACGCCTACTGCGCCGACGACCGTTGGGCCGCCAAACCACCAGCGCGCTCGCCTGCTGCACTTCCTGGTACGGCACCAGGTCCCTGCGGTACGACGCATGCACCGCTGCCTCGCGTTGCTGCATCGCCGCTGCCGCGCCTTCTACTGCCGAGGACAGTTCCGCCACGCGGGCCTGCAGCGCGGCGACCTGGTTTTCCAGTTCGATGATGCGCTTGATGCCCGCGAGGTTGACACAGCGGGTCTGTGCGAAGGGCTTCCAGGCAGCGGTGCGCGTTCGGCAGGGCCACCCGGCACAGCTCCTCCCAACCGGTCGCGGCCTCCGTGGTCCCGTGGATGACGTTCCAGCCGCTCAGCGGTGGGACGCTGACCCGATCGCCTTTCTTCGGGCTCACTCGTGCACGCTCCGCGTGTATGGCCGTGGTCAGCACCATGTCAGGCGCGTCGCGGTGCGTGACACGTAGACATCCCAGGGCGGCGGCCCTGGCAGCGACAGCCTTCGGATTCCGGGACAGATCGGTGAACGAGACGGATTCCGATTCGAATGCCAGCGCGGCACTCGCCGACGCCGGCTTCCGGGTCTTCCGGCCAGCCGGGACGTACTTCATCACGACCGACATCCGCCCGCTCGGCGAGAGCGACGGCGCCGCCTTCTGCCGCTCCCTCCCGCAGCGCGCGGGCGTGGTCGCAATCCCCAACGCGGTCTTCCACGACCACACGGAGGCGGGTGCCCCCTATGTCCGGTTCGCGTTCTGCAAACGCACCGAGGTACTGGTGGACGCGGCGGAACGGCTCCGCAAGGCATTCGCGCACTGACGTCGTACGGGGCTTCATCGTCGGCGCTGGGATCCGACTTTGGTTGCGGACCTGCGCAGCCGCTTGGCCAGCACCTTGTCCCGAGCCCTCAACTGTCGCCCTGCCGCTTCCAGGACGGCCCCGGTGGCGGGGTGGTCGCAGCGCCACAGATCGTCGGCAGCCTGCTCCAGGAGGGGCAGCACCAAGTCCTCCTCCTGGTCCAGAAACGCGGCAAGCGCCTCGTCCGCTACGCCCAGCGGGCCCCACAGATGGTCCACGAGCCCCCATAGCTGGAGTTCCCGACCGTGTCCCTCGAGGATCTCACCACGGCCGATCAGCGCGATCGCCGCGGTCTCGGCGCAGCCAGGGACCTGGGATGCCGCGGCTTTGCGCAGGACCGCGAGCGCTCTGGGTTCATCGAGCTCTGCCAGCACCGGTGCGGCGGCCAGGCGGCGGAGGGCCGCGTCGGCCTCCAACCCGGCGCAGGCGTCGATGAGCTGGACTGCGGCTGAGCCCTGACCCCGGTGGCTGATCCATCCGGCGATCTCGGCGTGGGCGGCGTCCTGGTCGTAGTCGAGCAGGGCGTCGAGCAGTGTCGGGGCGTCGGCGTCGGCCAGTTCGCCGATGAGCGGAGCGTGGACTCCCTCGGCGAGCAGGTACTCGCGCAGTCCGTGGCGTCCCAGTGGCGTGAGCCTGAGCCGTGCCCCGGCCGGCGGAGTGCCGTCGCTGTGTTCGGTGCTCGCCTCCATGCCGAGGCTTTCGAGGAGGATGTGATCGCGCCGCCGGCTCGTCTCCGGGCCGGTCTCGACCTCCGCTGCCCGGTACTCGGCGAGGGTAGGGGCCGCTTGGTCGAGGATCTGCAGGAGGAACAGCTCGACCAGTCGTGCCTCCTGCTTGGGGAGGCCCTCGCGGAGTGCACCGACGAGCAGCGCCGTGTCCAGCCATTCGCCGTCGGGAACCTCGTACAGCGCCCGCAGCACCACCGCTGCCAAGCCGTCGCCGTCCTCGTCCTGCATGCCCAGCGCGGCCAGCAGCACCGGAGGCAGGCCGAGGTTCCCGAGGTCGTTCAGGGCGTCGAGTTCGTCCTCGAGTGCCTGGCACCAGACATCCAGTACTCCCTCGTCTCCCACGGTGGCAGGCAGGTCAGTACCCGGACGGGCGGTGCCCGCGCTGATCTCCACCAGGTCCGCGTACAGAGCGAGCTGCCAGGGGTCGTCCAGGCAGGGCAGGTCGCCGGAGCTGCGCAGGCGGGCCAGCCGCTTGTCGCGCTCCGCGGGCCGGAGTGCGCTCAGCTCGTCGTCCTGGGCCCACAGTTGCAGTTCCTGGACGGCCTGGCGGCCCAGTGCGGGCTTGAGCACGTCCCGGGACGTGACGGCTCGTCCGCCCTGGCACCAGTGGGCCAGGCGGAGCGCGGAGGCGACCAGCGGCACCTGCCGCGCGGCCGCGGCGAGCTCCGCTCGCGGTGCCAGGGAGACGGGGCGCACGGGAACGGACTCCGCGTCCAGGTCCTCGTCGTCGTGGACCTCGCCACAGGAACAGCGCCACCCGCGGGGAGCGGCTTTGGCCGCGGCCCGGGCGGCCGTGGGCGGCCGCGGGTCCAGTCCGGCCAGTTCCTGGTCCAGGGCCTCGCGGTCGAAGCAGGCGGGGTCGAACCCCTCCTCACGCAGGGTTTCGACCAGGTCGGTCCACGGCTCGGGGGCCGGTGCGCCGCGGTCCGCGACGGCGTCGAGTACGGCCTGCAGCCCCCAGGCTCCGCCGGTGTCCTCGGCGTAGGGCATGGCGCGGCGTCCACCGGTGCAGCGGACGCGCCGGTCGGGGGTGGACGCGGGGAGGGTCTTCTCCAGGATGATCTGGTGCCGCCAGTCGTCGCCGAAGTCGTAGGTGTACTCCAGCCGACCGCCTTCGTAGGGCAGTACCTCGGCCACGGTCACGGACTCCTCGTCGGCATCGCGGAAAGGATCTCGGTCCAACGGTGCGTCGAAGTCGACGAACTGGCGGCCCGACCCTGGTTCGGTGAAGGAATGCAGGTGCGAGTCGTCCCAGCCGAAGCATGCCTGGATGATGTCGTGCAGGCAGCCGAGCGAGGTGTCGGCGGGCAGGGTTACCCTGCGCCAGACCGGCGGGCTGGTGTCTCGCAGGGCGATCTTCAACTGGTAGGTGGGCACGGGCTCGGCGGTCACGGTGAAAAAGTTCCCTCGAGGCGGAGACGGATTCCGGTCCGGCACGGGGCCCGCGACCACATATGCGTCGCAGCTGTCCGTGTCGAGTACCGGTGCCATCTTTCCGCACTGCGCCGAGTGAGTGAAGCCATTCCTGACACGTCCTGTCCGCCCGCGCGGATAACCTTGACCCGCCGAGGGCGCGCGGGGGACCCGCACCCTCCCGAACAGTCGCAGGAACGTGTGCCAGGAGTGGGTGTAGTGGCGAAGGTCTACCCGTCGGCAGAGTCCGCTGCCGCCCGCACGGCCGGATCCGGCGGGTCGGCTGCGACCGAGTTGGCAGTTCCGGACCGGGAACATCTGTTCGCCCGGTTGCCGGAGTTCACCACCGGCGAGGCGGTGTTCCTTCGCGCGGATCCGCCCCGGTCGGGACGGGTGGCGTTCTGGTCGCCCGGCGGTGAGCCGCCGGACCTCGGGGTGGAACCCGGGGAACTCACCGTGGTCCGCCCGCACGGCTCGTCCGTACGCCGGGCCAGGGTGGTCGCCGTACTGCTGCCGGTGGAGCAGGCGCTGCCGCTGCTGACCCGCTGCCGGGCGCTCTGTACGGACGGCAGCGGGCGGGCGTCGGCCAGCACGGCGTTCTGGGGTGCGGCGGCCATGCTCGGTCTGGCTCTGGTAGCCCGCGGCCGGGTGCTTCCAGGGGTGTCACCGGAAGGCTTCGACGCGTGGCGGGCCGGCCCGCTGGACGCCGAGGACCACGAGCGGCTGAGCTCCCTGGCAGCCGCCATGCCTCCCGAGGCCCGCGCGGTCGCGGTCCCCGGCTTCTCCCCCCTCATGCTTCCCCCGGCCGAGCCGCTGCTGCGGGCCTTCCTGGACGCCGTGGCCGATTCCCTCACCCGCCCTCCCGCCGCCCGCCAGGTGACCGGCGGACCGGCGTTCGCGGTCCGGGCTCCGCAGTCGGTGCCCGGGCAGCGCGCCTGGGCGGCGGAGGTCGCCGCCGGCCGCGACGCGGGTCTGGCGGTGTCGCTGCGGCTGGAACTGGGCCGCTCGGACTCCATCCGGGCCGTGGTCCAACTGCGCAGCCTGGCCGATCCCACGGTGCTCGCCGACGCCGCGGACCTGTGGTCCGGCAGGGCCACCGCTCCCGAACTGTTCGGCCCACGAGCCCAGGTGGACACGCTGCTGACGCTGCGCCGGGCCGCGCGCGCATGGCCCCCGGCTGGACGGCTGCTGGACGCGGCGGCCCCGACCGCCCTCGATCTGTCCGACGAGGAGGCCGAGGCGTTGCTGGGCGAGGCAGCCGAGAGTCTTGCCGCGGCCGGGGTCGCCGTGCACTGGCCCAAGGAGCTGGTTCGCGAGCTGACCGCCGCCGGGATCCTGGAACCCGCACGCCGCAAGGGGACGCAGTCCTCGGCCGAGTCCTTCCTGTCCTCCGGCGGGCTGTTGGAGTTCCGCTGGCGGGTCGCGCTCGGAGACCAGGAACTCACCGAGGAGGAACTGGAACGGTTGGTCCAGGCGCACCGGCCGATCGTGAGACTGCGCGACCAGTGGGTGGTCGTGGACCCGGAACTGGTCCGCCGCCTGCGACGGGCCGCACAGGCCAAGGCGCCCTCACTGACCGCTGTCGACGCCCTGGGTGCCGCGCTGACCGGCAGCGTCGAGGTGGACGGCGAAGAGATCGCGGTGACCGCGGGCGGCGTACTGGAGGAGCTGCGCTCCCGAATCACCGACCCCGAGGCCGGCACCGCGGGCGAGCCCCAGGGGCCGCCCAAGGCTCTTGTCGCGACCCTGCGCGACTACCAGCTGCGCGGCCTGAACTGGCTGCACCGGATGACCTCGCTCGGCCTGGGCGGCTGCCTCGCCGACGACATGGGCCTGGGTAAGACCGTCACCCTGATCGCACTCCACCTTCGCCGCCAGGAAGGACAGGAAGGACAGCCCACCGCCGGCCCGACCCTGGTGGTCTGCCCCGCCTCACTGCTCGGCAACTGGGAGCGCGAGATCCAACGCTTCGCACCGGGCACCCCGGTCCGCCGCTTCCACGGCCCCGGCCGCGACCTGGCCGGCCTCGACGACGGGGCAGGCGGCGGCTTCGTCCTGACCACCTACGGGACCATGCGCCGCGACGCCGAACGCCTCGCGGGGCAGCCCTGGGGACTGCTCGTCGCCGACGAGGCCCAGCACGTCAAGAACCCGCACGCGCACACCGCCCAGGCGCTGCGCAGGATCCCCTCGCAGGGGCGGGTCGCGCTGACCGGCACCCCCGTCGAGAACAACCTGTCCGAACTGTGGGCGCTGCTCGACTGGACCACCCCGGGCCTCCTCGGCACGCTCACCTCCTTCCGCGACCGCTACGCCAGGGCCGTCGAAGGCGACCGCGACGAGCAGGCCGCCCAGCGGCTGGGCGCCTTGGTCCGGCCCTTCCTGCTGCGGCGGCGCAAGTCCGACCCCGGCATCGCGCCCGAGCTGCCGCTCAAGACCGAGACCGACCAGCCTGTGTCACTGACGAAGGAACAGGTCTCGCTGTATGAGGCGCTGGTACGCGAGCTCATGGCCGAGATCGAGGAGAAGCAGGGCATCGCCCGACGCGGCCTGGTGATGAAGCTGCTCACCGGCCTGAAGCAGGTCTGCAACCACCCCGCGCAGTTCCTGAAGGAGCCTGCGAGCGCGAAGCTCCCGGGCCGCTCGGGGAAGCTGGAGCTGCTGGATGAACTCCTGGACACCGTCCTGGCAGAGGAGGGATCGGCCCTGGTCTTCACCCAGTACGTGGCCATGGGCAGGCTTATCGAGCGCCACTTGGCCGACCGCGGAGTGGACACTCTGTTCCTGCACGGAGGCACCACGGTCAAACGCCGCGAGGAGATGGTCGGTGCCTTCCAAGCCGGCGAGAAGAAGGTGTTCCTGCTGTCCCTCAAAGCCGCCGGGACCGGTCTGAACCTGACCCGGGCCGGACACGTCATCCACTACGACCGCTGGTGGAACCCGGCCGTGGAGGATCAGGCCACCGACCGCGCCTACCGGATCGGACAGACCCAGCCGGTACAGGTGCACAGGCTGATCGCCGAGGGGACCGTGGAGGACCGGATCGCCGAGATGCTCCGGCAGAAACGTGAGCTGGCCGACTCGGTGCTGGGTTCGGGCGAGGCGGCGTTCAGCGAGCTGAGCGACAGCGAACTGGCCGAGCTGGTCACGCTGCGAAGGACGGGCCAATGAGCAGGCGCATCCCGGCTCACAAGGAAGCCGCGCGCACCTTCGAGGCGCTCCCTCCGGCAAAGGGCAGTCGCGCACCCTTCGCTGCATCCTGGTGGGGCCGCGAATGGCTGCGCGCCCTGGAGGAGTCCTCCCTGGACTCCGGCCGGCTGCAGCGCGGCCGGACCTACGCGCGCGGCGGCGCGGTCGGCCAGGTCACTGTCGCCCCCGGCTCGGCCGCCGCCCCGGTGCAGGGCAGCCGCCGCACCCCGTACCGCTCCACGGTCCGGGTCGAACAGCTGACGGACCAGCAGTGGGACCAGCTGCTCGACATGATCGCCGAGCGGGCCGCCAACATCGCCGCGCTGCTCGACGGCGAGATGCCCGCAGGGCTCGCCGACGACGCCGCAGCCGCCGGCGTCCCGCTGCTGCCCGGTCCCCGGGACCTCGACCCCGAGTGCAGCTGCCCCGACTGGGGCTACCCCTGCAAACACGCCGCCGCCCTCTGCTACCAGGTCGCCCGGCTCCTGGACCGCGACCCCTTCGTGCTGCTGCTCCTGCGGGGGCGCGGCGAGCGGGAGCTGATGGACGAGCTCGGCCGCCGCAACACCGCCCGCGCCTCCGACGAAGCCGCGGTGTACGCGGCAACCGCGGGCGCGGGTCCGGACGCGTCCCCGGCCCGGACCGGCGATCCCGCCGGGCCCGCCTTCGCCTCACGCACCGAACTGCCGTCCCTGCCCGCCCCG
This sequence comes from Streptomyces sp. NBC_00873, assembly GCF_045207415.1. NCBI lineage: Bacteria > Bacillati > Actinomycetota > Actinomycetes > Kitasatosporales > Streptomycetaceae > Streptomyces > Streptomyces sp. NBC_00873. The sequence continues at coordinate 4,913,308 of NZ_CP108803.1, read as the reverse complement.
CCGCCGCCGCCCGAACGGCCCGGCCGCGGCCCCGCGCTGGTGGACTCGGCCGTCCCGGAGCCCGGCGTGGACCCGGCCGCGCTCGAACTGCTCGCCGCCGACGCCGCGATGCGTGCCCACCACCTGCTCACCGGAGCTCTCGGCGCACAGCACGCCGACACGGCCCCACCCGTCCCGCTCACCGAATGGCAGGACGCCGTCCGCTTCGCCGCCGCTCACCCCACCCTGGAGGTCTTCGCCCGGATCGCCGCGAACTGCGGCCGCACCTCCCGCGAACTCGCCGCCGCCACCCGCGCGTGGCGGCACGGCGGCGCGGCATCCCTGGACGTGCTGGAGAGCTCCTGGAACCCACCCACCGCACGCATGGAACGCGACCGCGAGGCGCTGCGGGCGGACTGGGCCGACGGCGCACCACCCCGGCTCCGCTCCTGGCGCAACCGCTGGACCGTCGAGGGCCGCGATGCCCAACTGCGACTGGGCCGGGACGGACTGTGGTACCCGTACGCCAAGGACCGAGGCACCTGGTGGCCGGCGGGGCCACCGGACGCCGACCCCGCCGTCGTCCTGACCGCTCTCCTCGAAGGATGACACTCGGGTGCCCCGGCGATCCACCGGTTCCGTCCCGGCCGCACGGTGCGTTCGGTCGCGCGGCGGAGGTGCGCGGACTTCTCGGTCGGCGCCCCGACCGGCGACGGCTGACTCCGGTGGGCCCGGTGCGCCGCACGCGAATGAGTGTGTGAACAAGGCGTGGCCCGGGTGACCGCGGCCCCGGAGCTGGTGGCGGCGGTCCGCTCGGCGAAGCAGTTCCTGACCTACGTCTCCACGGGCCCGTTCCCGTACGCGGTCGCCGAGGCGCTGCGCCTGCCCGACAGCTACTTCGACGGGCTGCGCGCGGAATCTGCAGGCCAAGCGGGACCTGCTGAGCGCCGCGCTGGCCGAGGCCGGATTCGAGGTCTACCGGCCCGCCGGGACGTACTTCGTCACCACCGACATCCGTCCGCTCGGCGGCGAGACCGACGGATTCGCGTTCTGCCGCGCGCTGCCCGAGCGGTGCGGGGTCGTCGCCATCCCCAAACCGGTGTTCTACGACCATCAGAAGGCCGGCCGCAGCAAGATCCGCTTCGCCTTCTGCAAGCGGGAGGACGTGCTTCGCAAGGCCGTCGCTCGGCTCAAGGGGCTCTGCTCAACGGCCTGTCCGGCGCCGCCCGTCCGGCTCTGGCCTCTTCGGGTCCGAGCCGCGCTTCCTGCTGCCCGCGTTCGCGCTGCCGCCGGCGCACGCCCTGACAAAAACCCGGCCGAGGACGGCGGTCGTGTTGACCGTCGCCCCGGCCGGGCTGTCGTTCGCCTACGGGACGTATTCGCTGACGCCGTCCCGTAGGCGCTGTGAGCGGCTGTGCGCTCAGGCGCTCGGCGCGTCCGAGCCGTCGCCCGACTCCTTGTCGGCCGGCTCCAGGCCCAGACGCTCCCGCAGCCACTTGTCGAACTCGATCGAGGCCCGCACCCAGCTGACCGTCGACGAGACGAAGTGCTCCAGGCTGACGCCCGTACCGATGAGCATCTGCGCCTCACCGATCAGACGGACCGAGGTCTCGGTGTCCTCGGTGCCCTCCTCGGTCTCGTGGGTGTGGGTGTAGACCTTGGGCCACAGGGTGCGGCGGTTCCAGTCGTCGATCGCGTCGAGGAGAACCGGGCGCTGGTCCGCGGCGTGCGGGCGGTCGTAGAACGTACGGACCGAGAAGACCTGCTGCTCGTCCTCACCACGGAACATGAAGTACGTGCGGAAGTCCTCCCACGGCGCCGCGAGGTCACCCTCGTCGTCGACGACGTACTTCAGCTCCATCTGGTCGAGAAGCTGCTTGACGAGGTCCTGGTCAGGGACGACGGGGCCCTCCGGTCCTGCCGCCTGCGGTTCGGGCTGGCCCCCGAAATTCGGAATCGAGGACGGGTCGATGCTCACCGTGAATTTCCCTTCGTACGGTTGGCGCCATCCTCTCCCATCGCGGGCGGGGAATGGCAACCCCGGACTGGTCCGATCAGCTATCGGCTGACATGATCCCGCCTGTCGGGGAGGGGACCCGGGAGGGGATGTCATGGACGGAACACGCAGCAGGGCCGCCCGTCTGCGCTCCCCCTTGGCGCTTCCGGCACTGCCCGTGTTGGTGCTCCTGGCACTGCCCGTGCTCGTCGTCGCCTGGATCGGGTGGTCCGTCATCGGCTTCCTGACGAGCAACGATCCCCTCGACAGCGCGTCGAAGGTCCCCTGCGACGAGGCGACGGAATTCACCGGTGTCCCGTTGCCGGCCGGAGCGCGCGACCGGCAGTGCGTGAGGCGCGACTGGCTGGACACGACGTACGACGTCCGTTTCCGGATCACCCGTAAGGAGCTGGACGCCTGGCTGGAATCGGAGTTCCCCGGCACCGAGCTCGACCCGGAGTTCTGCGCCGACAAGGTCGACGCCTGCGCGGACATCCAGTTCGGCGACCCGAGGCCGAGCCGGGCGGTCGCGGCCGATGTGACAGTCGTGTACGAGGGCGGCGGCACCGCCCTCGTACACTTCATGCCTTTCGACGTCTGAGAACCACCCGGTGCGTTACCGCGCGGAACCCACGATCAGACCGCTCTCCTCGCCGTCCCCGAACGTGTCCACCCGCACGGTGTCCCCGTCCGTGACCTCGCCCGCGAGGATCTCCTTCGCGAGCCGGTCACCGATCGCGGTCTGGATGAGGCGACGCAGCGGCCGCGCCCCGTACGCCGGGTCGTTGCCCTCCTTCGCCAGCCAGGCCAGGGCGGCCGGGGTGACGTCAAGAGTGAGCCGCCGGTCGGCCAGCCGCTCGGCGAGCCGGCCGATCTGGAGCGCGGCGATGTGCGCGAGCTCCTCGCCGGAGAGGGCGGAGAAGACCACCAGGTCGTCGAGCCGGTTGAGGAACTCCGGCTTGAACGAGGCGCGTACGAGCTCCAGGACCCGCTCCTTCTTCTCCTCCGGCTTCATCAACGGATCGACCAGGAACTGGCTGCCCAGGTTCGACGTCAGGACCAGGATGGTGTTGCGGAAGTCCACCGTCCGGCCCTGGCCGTCGGTGAGCCGGCCGTCATCGAGCACCTGGAGCAGGATGTCGAAGACCTCGGGGTGGGCCTTCTCCACCTCGTCCAGCAGGATGACGCTGTACGGGCGGCGGCGGACCGCCTCCGTGAGCTGGCCGCCCTCCTCGTACCCCACATAGCCGGGCGGGGCACCGACCAGCCGGGCGACGTTGTGCTTCTCGCTGTACTCGCTCATGTCGATGCGGACCATGGCCCGCTCGTCGTCGAACAGGAAGTCGGCGAGCGCCTTCGCCAGTTCGGTCTTGCCGACACCGGTCGGGCCGAGGAAGAGGAACGATCCGGTGGGCCGGTCCGGGTCGGCGATACCGGCCCTGGTGCGGCGTACCGCGTCCGACACCGCCTGCACGGCCTCGGTCTGGCCGATCAGCCGCCTGCCCAGCTCCTCCTCCATGCGCAGCAGCTTCTGCGTCTCGCCCTCCAGGAGCCGGCCGGCCGGGATGCCGGTCCAGGCGCCGACGACATCGGCGATGTCGTCCGGGCCGACCTCGTCCTTGACCATCGTGTCCTTGGCGGCCTCCTGCTCGGCCTCGTCGGCCTCCGCGAGCTCCCGCTCGAGGCTCGGGATCTCCCCGTACAGCAGCTTGGAGGCGGTGTCGAAGTCGCCGTCGCGCTGGGCGCGCTCGGCCTGTCCGCGCAGGTCGTCGAGGCGCTCCTTCAGCTCACCGACGCGGTTGAGGCTCTGCTTCTCCTTCTCCCAGCGGGCGGTGAGGCCGCGCAGCTCCTCCTCCTTGTCGGCGAGGTCGCGGCGGAGCTTCTCCAGACGCTGGACGGAAGCGGCATCGGTCTCGTTCTTCAGCGCCAGCTCCTCCATCCGGAGGCGGTCGACGGCGCGCTGCAGTTCGTCGATCTCGACGGGTGAGGAGTCGATCTCCATGCGCAGCCGGGACGCCGCCTCGTCGACCAGGTCGATCGCCTTGTCGGGGAGGAAGCGGGAGGTGATGTAGCGGTCGGACAGGGTCGCGGCGGCGACCAGCGCGGAGTCCGCGATCTGCACCTTGTGGTGCGCCTCGTAACGGCCCTTGAGGCCGCGGAGGATCGCGATGGTGTCTTCCACGGACGGCTCGGCGACCAGGACCTGCTGGAAGCGGCGCTCCAGCGCGGCGTCCTTCTCAATGCGCTCGCGGTACTCGTCGAGCGTCGTCGCGCCGACCATCCGCAGCTCGCCACGGGCCAGCATCGGCTTGAGCATGTTGCCCGCGTCCATGGCGGAGTCCCCGCCGGCGCCCGCGCCCACGACGGTGTGGAGCTCGTCGATGAACGTGATGATCTGGCCGTCGCTCTCCTTGATCTCGGAGAGGACGGTCTTCAGGCGCTCCTCGAACTCGCCGCGGTACTTGGCGCCCGCGACCATGGCTCCCAGGTCCAGCGAGACGAGCCGCTTGTTCCGCAGACTCTCCGGCACATCGCCCTTGACGATGCGCTGGGCAAGCCCTTCGACGACGGCCGTCTTGCCGACGCCGGGCTCGCCGATGAGTACGGGGTTGTTCTTCGTACGCCGCGACAGGACCTGCACGACGCGCCGGATCTCGTGGTCACGCCCGATGACGGGGTCGAGCTTGCCCTCGCGCGCGGCCGCCGTGAAGTCGGTGCCGAACTTCTCCAGGGCCTTGTACTGACCCTCCGGGTCGGGTGTGCTCACCCGGCGCCCTCCCCTGCTCTTCTCGAATGCGTCCAGCAGCTTCTTCGTGCCGGCGCCCTGCCTGGTGAGGATCTCACCAACACGGCCGCCCTCGGCCGCGATGCCGATCAGCAGGTGTTCGGTGGAAAGGTAGTCGTCGCCGAGCTCCTTCGCGCGCTGCGCGGCGTCGGAGATGACGGCGAGCAGCTCACGGTTGGGCTGCGGCGGGGCGACGGTCGACCCGGTGACGCTGGGCAGCGACGCGAGCAGCTGCTCGGTCTCGCTGCGCACGGCGGCCTGGTCGGCCTCGACGGCGGCCAGCAGGTCGATGATGTTCTCGTTGTCCTCGCCCTGGAGCAGGGCGAGGAGCAGATGCCCAGGGGTCAGATCGGGGTGTCCGTCCTTCACGGCCCTGCTGGTTGCCGCGTTGATGGCGTCCCGGCTCCTGTTGGTCAGCTCGGCGTCCACGTGCGCTCTCTCCTCCTTGCGGTGACTGGCCTGTCCACAACTATGACCAGATCAACGTCCACAAAGTTGAGTCTATTCCACTCAAGGTGTGATCGGTTCCACGCCACACGGCCCACGCCCGGAACCCGGAGCGGAACAGGGCTCCCGACCGAGTGAACCGGCCGGACCGCTCCTCCGCCACCGCACCGCATCGGGGCACGGGCCCGCGGATGCCTACCCTTTCCCCATGGCCGTAGACGTACGCAACCCCAGCCCCGAGTACCTCACCTTCTGGCGCGAGTACCACGTGTGCACCCTGACCACGCCCCGCCCCGACGGCAGCCCGCACGTGGTGCCGGTCGGCGTGACGTACGACCCCGAGGCCGGACTCGCCCGCATCATCACCAACAAGAGCAGCAGAAAGGTCGCCAACGTCCTGGCCGCCGGTCCGGACGGGGCACGGGTGGCGGTCTGCCAGGTGGACCGGGGTCGCTGGGCGACGCTGGAGGGCCGCGCGACGATCCGTACGGAGCAGGACGTGGTCGACGACGCGGTACTCCGCTACGCGGAACGCTACGGGCGCACGCCGGCACCCAACCCGAACCGGGTCGTCATCGAGATCGCCCTCGAACGGGCGCTGGGCCGGGGCGCGCCGGTCCGCACGGCCTGACGGCCTCCCCCACTCCCTGTCGCGGGGGAGACCGTGAGCCCCGGCAGTACCCCACCATCCGCCCCCGGGCAGCACAGCGGCGCCACCGTGTTCAGGTCACGATGGCGCCGCTGTGTGGGGGAGTGTCCGAGCGACATGGAACGACGGGGGATCGCTCAGGCACTGCGGGGGGTGGCGGAGATGGTTTCTGGTTCGATCAGCTGGTGGTCACGCTGATCAAGATTGACGAAGATCATTCCGTACCGGATCGCACACCGGACGGGCTGCGGCGCCCCGCGGGGGCGACGGAGACACCGGTAGGCGCGGACCTCGTCGTCGTCCTCGAGGACGACGACGACAGGCTCTCCGAGCAAAGTGACCATCAACGAATCGCCATGGCGGGGGAGTGCCGTGAGCAGATCGATGAAGTGCCACCCTGAGCGATAGGCCGAGGCCATCTCCCGCCGGAAGACCCGGTCGTCCGGCGGGATGGTCACGCCTCCGCCAGATTCAGCGGAGAGCTGCCCCAGCCGACATCGGCCGGGTGGAGGTCGGTGACGGCGCCTGTCTGCACAATGCCCCAGCCGACATCGGCTTGGCGGAGGTCGGTGACAGCGCCTGCTTGCACACTGCCCCAACCGACATCGGCTTGGCGGAGGTCGACGACAGCGTCTGCCTGCACACTGCCCCATCCGACGTCCGGGGGAGAGACATTCGCCACGAGCAGCAGCGCAGCAGCGCCAAACACAGTGACAAGCACTGAGCGAAGCATTCGCTTGTACATAGTCGGCTTCGTCCTCACTTGATGGATTCCTCTCCCCCGCCCAACAAGACGATGGCTCATTCAGGCACGTCAATGCCACAGGAGCGATGCATCATGTTCCTGCATGTTCAGGACCCTGGGGGGTGGAGATTTGCCTACAAACAGCACCAAACCGACACATACTCACGCGGTCACGGACCTGTGCACGGAGGGGGCACGGCTGTACGCCAGCGCACTGAGCGTCGGACGCATCGCTCGCGCCGAGATGGGACCCGCACCCTGCCTCATCGAGTTCGGGCTCCTGCTTCCCGACCCGGACGACGCCTCGTGGCTCCGCCCGGTTCCGCCCTCCGCCGCCCTGGCGCAGCGGCTCCACCCGCTGGAACGTGAGATCCAGGACCGCAGACGGACGTCCGTGGAACTGACTGACGCCTTTGAACCGTTCATGGCCATCAGTGCCCAGAGTCCGGCACCCACGCATGCGATCACGGTGCTGGAAGGCATCGACCGGATCAACGCGGCGCTCGACCTGGCCATCGCCGAGAGCCGGACCGAGGTACTGACCATCCAGCCCGGAGGCGGACGCAGCGAGGAAGTCCTCAGCGAAGCCCTGACCCGCAGCAAGCCTCTAATAGATTCCGGTATCAGCGTCCGCACCCTCTACCAGCACACGGTCAGGCACAGCCAACGCACTTTCGCCTACGTGGAACTGATGGCCGGCGCCAGAATGGAGATCCGTACGCTCGAAGAGCTCATCGAGCGTCTCATCATCTGCGACGACACCGTCGCCTTCATCCCGGTCCGGGACACCCCCCCTATCGCCCTCGAACTGCGGCACCCCGGGCTGGTCGCGTACCTGACGAAGGTGTTCGAGCAATTCTGGCGCCGGGCGGTTCCGTTGAACGAAGCGGCCCCGTACGACCCGGCACGCGACGGCATCACCGGCGTCCAGCGCGCCATAGCCACGCTGTTGGTCGAGGGGTACGTCGACGAGGCCATAGCCCGCCGCCTCGGCATGAATGTCCGCACCTGCCGTGCGCATGTCGCCAAGCTCTCCTCCACCCTCGGCAGCAACAGCCGCGCCCAACTCGGATACCTGATAGCTCAGTCCGGGATACTGGACACCCCGGACGGCGGAACCCAGGATCTGGGCATGACGTCTTCCGGGACGCCCGACCAGGACGCCTGAAGGACACGCCGGGCCTCCCGGGCCCTGCCTTCCCGCCCCACTCAGCCGCGCGGCAGGCCGGTGATCGCCTCGGTGACGGCAAACCCCTTCGCGGGGCCTTCGAGGAGGGTGACCTCGGTGCCGTACGGGACGCGGAGCTCGCCCTCCCAGAGCACCTCCCGTGCCGTGGAGGGCGTGAAGGGGGCGGCCGCACAGGCCGCTCCCGCTCTCAATCGGGTCAAGACGGGGGCGGAATCGGCCGGTTCCTCGGTCGGCAAGCCGGCTTCGGCTTCAACATCCCGCAGATCCCGGTCCCCGCCCTCGCCCAGGGCGGCATCGTCCAGGCCCGCCGCGGCGGCACGCTCGCGCTGATCGGTGAGGCGGGCGAGCACGAAGCCGTCATCCCGCTGTCCAGGCTGGAGCGGATGCTCGGCCACCACCCCGGCGGCGGAGCCGCGCTGCACCGGCTCGCGCAGGCTGTGGAACGGCTCGCCGACCGTCCTCTACGCCTCCCTGCACGGCGGCGTCAACGCCAGCTACGGGCAGCCCGAGACGGCGCCGTGGATCGGCGACTACGACTGGATCCGTGACGGCGCGCCCTTCGAGATGGCGCTGATGCCGAAGGCGGCCGGGCTGAGCGCCTCCTGGACGCCGCGCTCGCGGTTCGTGGTGCCGGGCAAGGTCTTCCTGGTCGAATCCTGGGTCAACACCGCCATGGCAGGGGCAACAAGATCGAGCTCACGGCCCTGTTCGACCGCAGCGGAGGGGCGTACGGCCATGTGAGCGGCGTCTTCGACATCTCCGCGGGGACGATCAGGATCCATTCCGGCACCCAGGGCGGCGCGTACTGGTACTTCGAGTGGACCTCCAGCAAGCTGGCGGCCCTCAGGGGCAACTGGCACATCGGTTTCCTGGTCAACACCAAGTCGTCCGGGAGCAGTGTGCTGCCGACCGTGCAGCCGCTGATGACCGGGCCCGACGGCTCGTACTTCGTCGGCGGCATGAGCACCTACACGGATCCCTCGTCGAGCCAGCCTCGCGCCGAGCTCTACCGCATCGAGATGGTCACCGACATGGCGGTCGAGTGCCTCCAGGTGACCGACCGGATCGTGTGATGCTGCATCACACCGCGGGCACCGACAGCCTCGCCCTGTGCCGCACCGGCACACCGGACCTGCCCGGTCCGCTCTCGGCGCTGGCTCTCTCGCTCTGGCAATCCGCGGGGAAATGACCCGTGCACACCACGGAGGGCCGCCACCCGTTCCCGGGTGGCGGCCCTCCGTCATGCGCATCCGCGCCTATTCCTTGGGCCTCTTCGGCCGCCACACCACCAGCGCGCTCGCCTGCTGCACATCCGTGTACGGCACCAGATCGCGCCGGTACGACGCGCGCACCTGCGCCTCGCGCTGCTGCATCGCCGCCGCAGCGCCGTCCACCGCCGCGGAGAGTTCGGCGACGCGCTGCTGGAGCGCGGCGACCTGGTTCTCCAGTTCGATGATGCGCTTGATGCCCGCCAGGTTGATGCCCTCGTCCTGCGACAGCTGCTGCACCGTGCGCAGCAGCTCGATGTCGCGGGCCGAGTAGCGCCGGCCGCGGCCGGCCGTGCGGTCCGGGGAGACCAGACCGAGGCGGTCGTACTGGCGCAGTGTCTGCGGATGCAGGCCCGAGAGCTGGGCCGCGATCGAGATCACGTACACCGGTGAGTCATCGGTCAGTTCGTACGGATTACGTCGTCGGCCGTCCACCTCAAGCTCCCTTCGCAGCCTGGAACAGCTCCGCCCGCGGGTCCTCCCCCGCGGTCGCCTTCCGGTAGGCCTCCAGCGCGTCCTGGGCGTCGGAGGTGAGGCCCGTGGGGACCGCCACCTCGACGGTGACCAGGAGGTCGCCCCGGGTGCCGTCCTTGCGTACGGCGCCCTTGCCGCGGGCGCGCATCGTACGCCCATTGGGGGTGCCGGCCGGAAGTTTCAGGGTGACGGGCGGTCCGCCGAGCGTCGGAACCTTCACTTCGCCGCCGAGCGCCGCCTCCACGAAGGTGACGGGCACGGTGACCGTGAGGTTGTCGCCCTTGCGGCCGAAGACGGGGTGGGCGTCGACATGGACGACGACGTACAGGTCGCCGGCCGGTCCGCCGCGCTCGCCCGGGGCGCCCTTGCCGCGCAGCCGGATCCGCTGGTTGTCGGAGACGCCCGCCGGGATCCTGACCTGCATGGTGCGCGACGAACGGGCCCGCCCGCTGCCCTTGCAGACATCGCACGGGTCCTGGGCGATGAGGCCCCGGCCCTTGCACTCCACGCAGGGATCGGTGAGCGAGAAGCCGCCGCCGCTGCCGCGCGACACCTGTCCGGTGCCGACACAGGTCGGGCAGACCCTCGGGGTGCCGTTCTTGTCGCCGGTGCCCGAACACGCCTTGCAGGGCGCCTGGCTGGACATCCGCAGCGGGACCGTGGCCCCGTCGACCGCCTCGGTGAAGCTGAGCGTCACCTCGGACTCGATGTCCTGCCCGCGGCGCGGCTGCACGCGTGTCCCCGTACCGCCGCCCCGGTTGAACAGCCCGCCGAAGACATCGCCCAGACCGCCGCCGCCGCCGAATCCGCCGGGGCCGCCGGGACCTCCGCCCTGCGTGCCTCCGAAGAGGTCGCCCAGGTCGAAGTTGAAGTTGCCTCCCGCGCCGCCGGGACCGGCCCGGAAGCCGCCGTTGCCGAAGAGGGCGCGTGCCTCGTCGTACTCCTTGCGCTTCTTGGCGTCGCCGAGGATGTCATTGGCCTCGGAGATCTCCTTGAAGCGCTCCTCCGCCTTGTTGTCGCCCTTGTTCGCGTCCGGGTGGAACTCGCGGGCGAGCTTCCGGTACGACTTCTTGATCTCGGCTTCGGTGGCGTCCTTGGGGACGCCGAGGACCTTGTAGTAGTCCTTCTCGACGAAGTCCTTCGTGCTCATCGACGTCCCTCCTTCCGGACGATCGGCCGGGCGACCGGCCCGCAGGCCGGTCGCCGAACCGGGCGGTGGGTCCCGCGGTGGTCGGACGAAATGTCAGACCTCCTCGGTGCCACCGCTCTCCTCGTCGTCTGTCTTCTCTTCCTTTGCCGCCGCGGGGCTCGCGCCCGGCTGCGGCTCGGCCACTGCCACCCGCGCGGGGCGGATGGTGCGCTCGCCGATCCGATACCCCGGCTGCAGGATCGCCACGCAGGTCGTCTCGGTGACGTCCGGCGCGTACGAGTGCATCAGGGCTTCGTGGATCGTCGGGTCGAAGGGCTCGCCCTCCTTGCCGAACTGCTGCAGGCCCAGCTTGGCGACGACCGTCTCCAGCGATTCGGCCACCGACTTGAACCCGCCCACGAGCTCGCCGTGTTCCCTGGCGCGGCCGACGTCGTCGAGCACGGGCAGGAGCTCGCTCAGGAGACCCGCAACAGCGATCTCCTTGACCGTGACCCGGTCCCGCTCCACGCGGCGGCGGTAGTTCTGGTACTCGGCCTGGAGCCGCTGGAGGTCGCCGGTGCGCTCGGTGAGCGCACTGCGTGCCTGGTCCAGCTGTGCCGTCAGACCGGCGGTCTGGTTCACGTCCCCGGCCGGGGCCGCCCCCTCCTCCGTGGAGGGGGAGGCAGCCTTCGGATCGGCGTCGTCAGGGGTGGCGCCGGAGGGAACGTCGGGCTTCTCCTCGAAGCCCGGAGTCTCCTCGGTCACGCCGCACCGCCCTTGGCGTCCTTCTCGTCGTCCACGATCTCGGCGTCGACGACGTCGTCATCGGCCCTGGCCTGCTCGGCGCCCGGCTGGCCGTCGGCCTGCGGGCCACCCTCGGCCTGCGCATTGGCGTACATCGCCTGGCCCAGCTTCTGGGAGACGGCCGCGACCTTCTCGGTGGCGGTACGGATCTCGGCGGTGTCCTCGCCCTTGAGCTTCTCCTTCAGCTCGGTGAGCGCGGTCTCCACCTCCGTCTTCACGTCGCCGGGAACCTTGTCCTCGTTGTCCTTGAGGAACTTCTCCGTCTGGTAGACGAGCTGCTCGCCCTGGTTGCGGGACTCGGCGGCCTCGCGGCGGCGGTGGTCCTCCTCCGCGTACTGCTCGGCCTCCTCACGCATCCGGTTGACCTCGTCCTTCGGCAGCGAGGAGCCGCCGGTGACGGTCATCTTCTGCTCCTTGCCGGTGCCGAGGTCCTTGGCGGCGACGTGCATGATGCCGTTGGCGTCGATGTCGAACGCGACCTCGATCTGCGGGACACCACGCGGGGCCGGCGGCAGACCGGTCAGCTCGAACATGCCGAGCTTCTTGTTGTACGCCGCGATCTCGCGCTCGCCCTGGTAGACCTGGATCTGGACGGACGGCTGGTTGTCCTCGGCCGTCGTGAAGATCTCGGACCGCTTGGTCGGGATCGTCGTGTTGCGCTCGATGAGCTTCGTCATGATGCCGCCCTTGGTCTCGATACCGAGAGACAGCGGAGTGACATCGAGCAGCAGGACGTCCTTGACCTCGCCCTTGAGGACACCGGCCTGGAGCGAGGCGCCGATGGCGACGACCTCGTCCGGGTTCACGCCCTTGTTGGCCTCCTGGCCACCGGTGAGCTCCTTGACGAGCTCGGCGACGGCCGGCATACGGGTCGAGCCACCGACGAGAACGACGTGGTCGATCTCGGAGAGCTGGATGCCCGCGTCCTTGATGACGTTGTGGAACGGGGTCTTGCAGCGGTCCAGGAGGTCCGCGGTGAGCTGCTGGAACTGGGCGCGCGTGAGCTTCTCGTCCAGGTGCAGCGGGCCCTCGGCGGACGCCGTGATGTACGGCAGGTTGATCGTGGTCTCCGTCGAGGAGGACAGCTCGATCTTCGCCTTCTCCGCAGCTTCGCGGAGACGCTGGAGAGCCATCTTGTCCTTGGACAGGTCCACACCGTGACCGTTGGCGAACTGCTTCACCAGGTAGTCGACGACGCGCTGGTCCCAGTCGTCACCACCGAGGTGGTTGTCACCGTTGGTGGCCTTCACCTCGACGACGCCGTCACCGATCTCCAGGAGGGACACGTCGAAGGTGCCGCCACCGAGGTCGAAGACGAGGATCGTCTGGTCGTCCTTGTCGAGCCCGTACGCCAGCGCGGCGGCAGTCGGCTCGTTGACGATACGCAGGACGTTCAGACCCGCGATCTCGCCGGCCTCCTTCGTCGCCTGACGCTCGGAGTCGTTGAAGTACGCCGGAACGGTGATCACCGCGTCGGTGACCTTCTCGCCCAGGTACGCCTCGGCGTCGCGCTTCAGCTTCTGCAGGATGAAGGCGCTCATCTGCTGCGGGTTGAAGCTCTTGCCGTCGAGGTCGATCTTCCAGTCGGTGCCCATGTGGCGCTTGACCGACCGGATGGTCCTGTCGACGTTGGTCACCGCCTGGCGCTTGGCGACCTCGCCCACCAGAACCTCGCCGTTCTTCGCGAAGGCGACGACGGACGGCGTGGTCCTGGCGCCTTCGGCGTTGGTGATGACGGTGGGCTCGCCGCCTTCGAGAACGCTGACGACGGAGTTAGTCGTGCCCAGGTCGATGCCGACCGCACGTGCCATTTCAATTCCTCCAACTGACTACTTGAGCGGATCTGACTCAAGGATGCATGACACCCGCCTCAGAGTCAACAGAGGTGAGTCGGGTCGACTCAACTATCGTGCATGCATCCCGCGCCACCTGCACGCCATCGGACGACACCGGCCCGCCCGGCGGGCCACATACCCGGTCCATCATCATCGCGTGGGATCGTTCTGTCACAAAATGGCGAGAGCCGCATAAAACAGGCACTCGATCCGTCCGAGCCAGGCAGGTGTGAACGATGCGGATGCGCATGTGGATGCGGATGCGGATGCGGATGCAGGCACACGCGTGGACCGGACCGAGGGCACACATGACGACCAAGCGCACTCTGGATCTCGCCCTCGGCTCGGCCCTGCTGGCCCTGACCGCTCCCCTGCTCGCCGCCGGAGCCCTCACCCTCGCCGTACAGCGACGCCCCAGCTGTGTACTGACCCGCTCCACCCGGATCGGACTGGCCGGGCGCCCCTTCACGCTGCGCTCCCTGGGCACCCGCCGGCTGCGCCTCGACGTGCTGTCCCGGCTGCCCCACGTCGTACGGGGAGAGCTCTCGCTCGTCGGACCGGAACCGCTCACCCCTGACGACGAGCGGGCTGGCGCCTCGGCCGAGGCCGGTGCGCGACACTGGCGGCAGGAACTGAGACCCGGCCTCACCGGCCTGGCCCAGGTCCGCTCCCGCTCCGGAATGCCGTGGGACGAACCCGCCCTGCTCGACCAGCACTACGCCGAGCACCACTGGCTGGGACTCGACCTGGCGATCCTCGCGGAGGCCGTATATGCCCCAGTCCGCGCCACCCTCCGCGGACTCACCCACCACGGGAAGGCGCACCTGAGCGACACAGATCACCGGCTGCGCGGCTACAGCGCGGCGGAATAAGTGGATAGTGTCAGCACAGACCGATTAAGTTACTGCTTAGTAAGTGCTGGATCCCACCCTCGCAGGCCCGAGGAGCCCCCAAATGCAACTCGCCGCGATCATCGTGTCGCTGGTGCTGACTGTGGTCGGCGTTGCGCTCATCGCCCGAGCTGTCGCGCAGATCTACCGGTTCGTCAAGCTCGGACAGCCGGTCCCGGCAGGCAGCCGCACCGACAACCCGAAGCAGCGCACGATCACCCTGGTCAAGGAGTTCCTCGGCCATACCCGGATGAACCGGTGGGGGATCGTCGGCTTCGCACACTGGTTCGTCGCCATCGGCTTCCTGACGCTGCCGCCGACGCTGCTCCAGGCGTACGGACAGCTCTTCAAGGCCGACTGGGTGCTGCCGGTCATCGGCGACTGGCTGCCGTTCGAGTTCTACACCGAGTTCATCGGCCTGATGACGACGGTCGGCATCATCGTGCTGATCGCCATCCGGCTGCTGAACCTGCCCTCCCGGGCCGGCCGCAAGTCCCGGTTCGCGGGCTCCAAGGCCTGGCAGGCCTACTTCGTCGAGTACGTGATCCTCGTCATCGGCCTGGCGATCCTGACCCTGCGCGGTCTCGAGGGCGCGATCCACCACGTCGGGGGCTACGAGGCCGCGTACTTCGTCTCGTACCCCCTGGTCCTCGCCTTCAAGGGGCTCGGCCTCGGGGCCCTCCAGAACCTCATCTACCTCACCGCGATGATCAAGATCGGCGTCTCGCTGATCTGGATGATCACGGTCGCGCTCAACACCAACATGGGTGTCGCCTGGCACCGCTTCCTCGCCTTCCCCAACATCTGGTTCAAGCGGAACGCGGACGGCGACGTCGCGCTCGGCGCGCTGCAGCCGATGACATCCGGCGGCAAGGAGATCGACTTCGAGGACCCGGGCGAGGACGACGTCTTCGGCGTCTCCCAGGTCGAGCAGTTCTCCTGGAAGGGCATCCTCGACTTCTCCACGTGCACCGAGTGCGGTCGCTGCCAGTCGCAGTGCCCCGCCTGGAACACGGGCAAGCCGCTCTCCCCGAAGCTCCTGATCATGTCGCTGCGCGACCACGCGCACGCCAAGGCCCCGTACCTGCTCGCCGGTGGCGGCAAGGACATGGAGGGCAACGAGAAGGCGACCGAGGAGCAGCTGAAGGACGTACCGGCGGCCGCTCTCGCGGAGGCCGAGCGCCCGCTGATCGGCACCGTCGAGGAGAACGGCGTCATCGACCCGGACGTGCTCTGGTCCTGCACCACCTGCGGTGCGTGCGTGGAGCAGTGCCCGGTCGACATCGAGCACATCGACCACATCGTCGACATGCGCCGCTACCAGGTGATGATCGAGTCCGCGTTCCCGTCCGAGGCGGGCACGATGCTCAAGAACCTGGAGAAGAAGGGCAACCCCTGGGGCCTGGCCAAGAAGCAGCGCGTCGAGTGGACGAAGGAAGTCGACTTCGAGGTCCCGATCGTCGGCAAGGACGTCGAGGACCTGTCGGAGATCGACTACCTCTACTGGGTCGGCTGCGCGGGCGCTCTCGAGGACCGTGCCAAGAAGACCACCAAGGCCTTCGCCGAGCTGCTGCACATCGCGGGCGTGAAGTTCGCGATCATGGGCGGCGACGAGAAGTGCACGGGTGACTCGGCCCGCCGCCTGGGCAACGAACCGCTGTTCCAGCAGCTCGGCCAGGAGAACGTCGCGATGCTGAACATGGCGTTCGGCGAGGATGACGACGAGCCGGAGACGAAGAAGCCGAAGTCGTCGAAGAAGATCGTCGCGACCTGCCCGCACTGCTTCAACACCATCGCGAACGAGTACCCGCAGCTCGGCGGCGAGTACGAGGTCATCCACCACACGCAGCTGCTCCAGCACCTCATCGACGAGGGCAGGCTGATCCCGGTGACGCCGGTCGAGGGTCTGATCACGTACCACGACCCCTGCTACCTGGGCCGTCACAACAAGATCTACACGCCCCCGCGCGAGATCATCGCGAAGGTGCCGGGTCTGCGGAACGAGGAGATGCACCGCCACAAGGAGCGCGGCTTCTGCTGCGGCGCCGGTGGTGCCCGGATGTGGATGGAGGAGCGGATCGGCAAGCGCATCAACAACGAGCGCGTCGACGAGGCCCTCTCCCTCAACCCGGACATCGTCTCCACCGCCTGCCCGTTCTGCCTCGTGATGCTGACCGACTCGGTCAACGGCAAGAAGAACGACGGCCAGGCCAAGGAGTCGATCCAGGTGGTCGACGTCTCGCAGCTGCTGCTGGACTCGGTGAAGACCCCGTCGGACCCGGCCGGCGAGCCGGAGACGGCGGACGCTCCGGAGCCGGAACCGGTGAAGTAGCCGGTCTCAGCGGTACGAAGCGGTCGGACCTGCCTCGGGGGCAGGACCGGCCGCTTCTGCTGTTGCGCGGGCCGGACCGCGAACCACCCGGCCTGCGCATGCTCTCCGTGAGCGTCCCCTCCCCCTCGTCCTCCTCCGCCAGGAACGGCGACACGCCGTCTGACGCCTTCGCCGGCCGGGCGGGCACCGCGCACCGCGCGGTCCCGCACGGCACGGACAGCCAAACCCGGGACGCCCGGCCGTGAAGGTCTCCGCAACGGGCACACCGCGGCTGGGCGGCAGCATGGCGGGCTGGCACCTGCCACCGAACCGGGCCTGTTTCCCGTACAGCAGGCCCGGGTTCCGCGCCCACCGGCCGGCCCCCAGGGTCCCCCTAGGGGATGTCACAGCTCGGCCGCAAAGGGGGCCGGGTTCCCCGGCTCTCCCACCGCACACACGCGGACCAGGTACGTTCGATTACGTGGCTGGATTCAGGATCGGACGCGGCCGGGACAACCGCACCCCTCAACAAGGGCAACAACAACCGCAGCAGCAGCCGTACGGCACGCAGGCACCACCGCCGCCGTACGGACAGCAGCCATGGCCCCCGACGGGAGGCAACGGCGCCCCGTACGGAGCCCGGCACCCCAGCGGGCACCAGGGCTACAGTGGAACACCCGGCGAACCCGAATACTTCGGCGACCCGTACCACCAGCCGCACCAGCCCCACCAGGGCGACCCGTACGCCAACAACCCGGGTCACACCCAGGCGTTCAGCATCAACGCGGACCCGTACGGCGACGGCAACACCTACCGCGCCGGCCAGGCACCCGCCCAGCCCGCAGGCCCCCGCCTGCACTGGAAGCAGCTGCTGAGCGGCATCGTGCTGCGCCCCGGACCGACGTTCTGGCAGATGCGCGACTACCCCGTCTGGGGCCCGGCGCTCATCGTCACGTTCCTCTACGGCCTGCTGGCGCTCTTCGGCTTCGACCAGGCCCGCGACGACGCCATCCACGCAACGATCTCCACCGCCGTGCCGTACGTCCTCCTCACGGGCCTCGGCTTCATCATCGGCGGCCTGGTCCTCGGCGCGGTCACCCACACCCTCGCCCGCCAGCTCGGCGGCGACGGCGCCTGGCAGCCGACCGTGGGCCTCTCCATGCTGATCATGTCGATCACGGACGCCCCACGGCTGATCTTCGCGCTCTTCCTCGGTGGCGAGAACTCCCTGGTCCAGATCCTCGGCTGGATGACCTGGCTGGCGTCGGCCGCACTGTTCACGTCCATGGTGAGCAAGTCGCACGACCTGCCGTGGCCGAAGGCGCTGGGCGCGTCCGCGATCCAGCTCATCGCGCTGCTGTCGATCATCAAGCTGGGCACGATCTGACGACCGCGTCCCACGACCATGAAGAAACCCCCGGCACAAGGCACCGGGGGTGCGTTCAACGGAGGCGGTAGCGTCTACACCATGCCGGACGCTCTTGACGTGTCTGTGGCGCTGCGAGGCGCAGTGGATGGCCGCTCCCGCGCCTGGGACTTCGTGCGACGCTTCGCCGACGAATGGATGGGCCGCCCATTGCAGTCCGAGGACGGCTACACCACGGCCGAACTGGACGCTGCGGAGGCCGAGCTGGGATTCGAACTCCCCACCACGCTGCGGGAGGGATACACGCTCTTCGGTCGTCGGAACGACTTGACCAGACAGCAGGATCCCTTGGTCACGCCGGCAGGGCTCTACGTCGACGAGGGCCTCGGCGGCGTCTTGGTCTTCCGTCGCGAGAACCAGGACTGCGCGTCATGGGGGATCCCCTTGGACGAAATCGAGCAGGAGGATCCACCTGTGGTCGTGGAGTCGCACGAAGGCTGGCTCCCCTTCCTCGACCGCATGTCCGTGGCCTGGGTGGAGCTGGTACTGAGCGAGTCGCTGTTCGGGCCGGGAAGGCTCTACGACGCCTGTGAGCTGCCGAACAAGCTCCTGCCGGGCCTGCAAGCGCACTACACACGAGTCGACCTGCCTGACCATCCGATGTGGGCCAGCGCGGACGACTCACCCCTGCACTGGTACGCAGCCCCCGGCCGACTGCTGCGCCGTGACGGCCTGCTCGACCAGTGCTGGATCCACGCGCGCGGAAGGACGGCTGCTGACCTTGAGATGATCCGCGCCGACCTGCCAGGCCCGTGGGTCGGCTGATCGGTGGTTCGCCGCCAGACTGAGGAATCACGGCGAGCAGGTCTGGGGGACGAGCGAGCGGCACCTGGCCAGATTCAGAGCGCCACCACCAGGGCGCTGGCATGAGTCGGCTCAGGCACGGCGGGCACCCTTGCGGGTGGACTGCCGCAAGCACCGCGTGAAGCCCCCTGGATATCCCGGTATCGGGGGGCAACGACCGGATGGAGTCGCTGCCCCACAGATACGGGATTGACGCTTGAGAGCTACCGGTTCGTAGCGTGACGCCGCTTCTGCGGGGCCACAGCGGTTGCCACACTCAGCAGAAACTCAGCAGAGCGCCCGATTAAGCCTATTCGAACAAATATGAGCAAGTAAGAACGGAAGCCCAATGCCAGCCGCTTTGTGCAAACCTGAAGGCTTTGGTACGAGAGCCCGGACTAAATCTCGACGTTCACCAGATGAATGTTCTTGCAGTCCAGCGCGTACGCCGGCCCGCCGGCGACAAAGACCCCGCCCCGCGCGATGCTCAGCACCACATCCGGCTCCTAGCCGTCGTCGGCCACGGCCTGCGCCAGCTCGCGCACGGCGTGACCGAACCCGTCGTATGTCAGATTCTCTCGTACGTCAGGCATGGTCCGGCATCACACCTGGGTCCGGTGGAAATTCATGAACGAACGCGAAGCCGTCGGCCCGCGCTGCCCCTGGTAGCGCGAACCGTACCGCTCGGAGCCGTACGGGAACTCCGACGGCGAACTCAGCCGGAACATGCACAGCTGGCCGATCTTCATGCCCGGCCACAGCTTGATCGGCAGCGTCGCAAGATTCGACAGCTCCAGCGTCACATGCCCGGAGAACCCGGGATCGATGAACCCGGCCGTCGAATGCGTCACGAGCCCGAGCCGCCCGAGCGAACTCTTGCCCTCCAGCCGCGAGGCAAGATCGTCGGGCAGCGAAATGACCTCGTACGTCGAGGCAAGCACGAACTCGCCGGGGTGGAGGATGAACGCCTCATCCCCGTCCGGCTCGACCGTGCGCGTCAGATCCGCCTGCTCGACGGCTGGGTCGATATGCGGATAACGGTGGTTCTCGAACACCCGGAAGTAGCGGTCGAGCCGCACGTCGATGCTCGAGGGCTGCACCATCGACGGGTCGTACGGATCAATGCGGACCCGCCCGGCGTCGATCTCGGCCCGGATGTCCTTGTCTGAGAGAAGCACGCCCCGAGGATACGCAGAACGCGCGGGCCCGCCCCAACCGGACCGTCCCGCGCATTCCGCCACGACCGTCTGCCGCCGCTCCTGCCCCCTGCTTCTACCGCCGCTCGAACTCCACCGGAACTGCCTGCCGCAACCGGGCACATCGCGGACAACGGATAAGCCGCCCGGGACCGATCCGACCGGCCCCGAGCTGCTGCAGCGGGAACGAAGCGGTAGCGAAAATGTGCCCTTCGGCACAGCGGACGACGGTGCGCTCCATGGAGTCCATCAAGTCCCTTCCCCAACAAGCCTTGGACGAGAAAGCCACATTAGGGGATGAACAGGACGCCACTCCAGGCGGCGCTCCGACTACGTACGCTACGCCCCCAACTCCCGCCCACAGCAACCGCATCCGCCCTTGGCGCATGACAGACAGGCCCCCGGTTCGTACACCGGGGCCTGTCATGGGGTAGAGTGTGCGACGATGCATCGCTGATCATTCAGTGCGCTTTGCGGGTGTAGTTTAATGGTAGAACATGAGCTTCCCAAGCTCAGAGCGCGAGTTCGATTCTCGTCACCCGCTCTTTGAAGAAGGCCCAGGTCAATGACCGGGGCCTTTCTTGCGGCTTTGTTCGATTCCGATTCCGTAGTCGGGCCCAGACCAGCCGACTTCTCGACGCACACGAGCTCGCTCTCGGCGGCACCTCGTGACTGGGGCTCGGCACCGCCGCCCGCGATACGCCGCACCCACGCCCCCACAGTCCGACCGTGCCCGGTTCGCGCTCACGTTCCTGGCCGTCGCCGGCCTCGTCGGTCCTGCTTGGGCGCTGCGTGAGCACGCCGCACCGCTCCTCGACGGAGCCAGCCGTCGGTCCACCGTCGTCGCACCGGAGGCGAGCGCGCGCCCCGACCACTGAGACCGCTCAGGCACTGCGGCCGCCTGCTCGTGCTCGACCGCCGGAGGCTCCCACGCCGCTCTCTCGGCGAGCGGCGCTGACAAGACCGCCCTGCTCAGCGCGGCTTCAGCTGCCCCGGAGCAGGACGGCCTTGCATCCCCGTCAAGCATCTGGAACATCCACGCGTGATTCTTCAGGAGGGTTCGTGGACATCCCGTACATCGTCATCGACCAGCTCGTTCCCGAGCAGCAGCACGTCTGGAACACGCACTTCGGCGACGCCGACCGCCCCCGCTACCCCCACGAGCACATATGTCAACTATGATAGTTGTTATACGCTTCAGCACATGGAGACGAAGACGTACACAACCATCGACCTGCGCAAGGGGATGGGCGAGATCCTGGACCGGACACGGATCGCCGGTGAGGCCGCCGCCATCACCCGCAAGGGGAAGACGGTTGCCTACTTGGTGCCGGCCGAGTGGTTCGAGGAGATGGCCCGCCGGCACCAGTCGCACGAGGACCGGCACGAGGCGGCCTGACCCACCCTTCATACCAAGGAGCCCGAACCATGCCCGCCCATGCACTCCAATTCGATGGTTACGAGGGGGAACCCCTGCGGTTGCCACCCATGCCCGAGCGCACGCCTCAAGCACTCCGGTTGGCCATTCAGGAACACACCCCGCACCTCCTCCCGGACTTCGAGGCCCACTGGAAGCGCGTCATCGGCGACGCCTTCAGCATCACCCCCGTGCCGGCCTTCATGCGCCTGTGGTGGACGCAGTACGCCATCGCGCGAAATCCCGTTCTCGACTCACACCTTCGCGATCTCGAAGCCCGCGCAGCCGAGTCCGAGGACCCCGAGGAGTCCATCCGGCTCCTGGAGGAGTACAGCCGCCTCCGGCACGAAGCCGCCGAGAGGAAGCCCGGAGAGTGATCGACGAACCACTCCGGCCGCCTTGGCAGATGGACTGGACGAAGCAGGCACAGCACGACTTCCAGAACATGCCCGCCGAAGGCAGCGACCTGGTCATGAGTGCCCGTGCGGAACTGATCACCGCCGAAGACCCGTACTTCCGGGGAATCGACGCCGATGCCTCGCTCCCGCACTGGATGACCGTCCGGCCACTGGCCTCCACGAGTCCCGGCGGCCCCCACATCGTGGACCTGGCCGGCGGACGCGGCTGGCTCATCTACACCTTCATGCGCCGCCACGCCGACCCACAGATCGTCGTCACCGAAGCCTTCTGGGCCTGACGTCTGCGCCACCGCAGCGTCTGCACCACGGCGGCTTCCTTTTCCTGTCACCCGCTCCGGCAAGAAACCGCAGGTTGAGGACCTGCCGTCGGCGTGCCCCATCCGTGCCCTCCGGAGCGGAGAACAGCGGTCACGTACGGCTCCCAGGGGGCACAGACAACCACCCCGCTCCCGACAACCGTGCAGGTCAGAGCCGCCCCACCCACTCAAGCACCCGTGATTCCCAAGCTCAGAGCGCGAGTTCGATTCTCGTCACCCGCTCCATGCAAAAGCCCCAGGCCATCGGCCCGGGGCTTTCTTGTTGTCTAGACCGGTCTAAGCATCGCGCACCACCTCCGCACCACCTTGACCGTCTTTCCGCTGTTCAGCGCCCTTCCCCCGAGCGGCCCGGACCATCTTGTCCAGCCCGCTCGCCACCTCTTTCTGCCGCTCGTGATCCGAGTGCTGATAGATCAACGCGGCCTTCTCGGACGACTGTCCGGCCCGGACCATCGTGTCTTTGAGCGTCGCCCCTGAGCGCGTGGCCAGTGTGTGCCCGGTGTGACGAAGATCGTAGAAACGAAAGCTGTCGGGCATCCCGACCGCCCCTCGCGCCTTGCGCCACTTCCGCCCGAAGGATGAGCGGCGGAACGGCGCTCCCTGTTCCCCCACGAAGATCAGCCCCTCCGGTCCCTTCTCCGCGTACCAGTCGAGATGCCTCCGCAGATCCAGGTACAGAAAGGCCGGCAGAACCACGTACCGCTTACCTGCCTCGGACTTGGTGTCGCCCACGGCGCGCTCCCCGGTATTCAGCTCCGGCGCTGCCTTGCGAACCCGGACGGTCATGGCGTCGAGGTCCACGTCCTTGCGCCGGAGCTCCGCCTGTTCCTCCGGCCGCAGCGGTCCGTAGGCGCCGAGGTAGACCATCAGGCGCCACCGGATGCCGACAGCCGCCGCGAGCGCGTCCACCTGTTCCACCGTGGCAATCTCGCGCTCGGCAGGCGACTCCTTGCCTGCGCCACGGATGCGGCAGGGGTTGCGGCGGATCAGTTCATCGTCGGTGGCGGTTTCAAGGATCGCTTTCAGCAGCCTGTACGACTTGGCCACGGTCGTCGCCCCGGTGGCCTTGCGGCGCTCTGCCCGCCACTCTCTGACCTTTGGAGCGGTGATCTGATCGAGGTCGCTGCCCTCGAATCCCGGAAGGATGTGCAACCGCAGCAGCCGACGGTAGAGCTCATCTGTCGTCGCAACATCCGGGGATGTTGCAGCCCGGTGGCGAAGCCACCCCTCGTAGGTCGCGGGCGCCGGAGGCGCCTTCCTTCCCTCAGGATTGGCTCAACAATCTCGCGAGCAGTGCTCAGACTGCGCGTAGAGGCGTCGGGCGAACGAGCCTAGGGCTGTTCCGTAACTGAAGGTCTCGTCGCCACTGATGTTCACCGCGACGACACTGCCGGCCCCGGCCGCGTCGAGGCCGACGATGTAGGGGCCCCCGCTCGACCCGACGCCCATGACGCAGGGGATCCGCAGCAGGGCACTACCGCGGTATTCGCGCGAATTGCCGCCTTCGCAGTGCAGGAGCCGGTTCGTGTACGGGTAGCCGAAGAAGTGGGTGCGAGTGCCCGATTCAGCCGTGAACGAGATCCGCTGGACGCCGGTCACCTCGGAAATACTCCGCCCGTCGTCGCCGGAGTTCATCTCCAGCACGGCGACGTCCAGGCCCTCGTCCTGCCACTCCTCGGCCATCCGCACCCTGCGCACCGTGAAGCCGCCGTAGGGGCTCTTGCCGTCGCGGTACCCCGGCACGAAGTAGAGCTGCTGGTCCCACGTCGCCGACCGAGAGGGCTCCCCGGCATCCGACGTTCTGACACAGGGTGGATTCAACCGGTCGTCGCAACACCTCGATCATGGAGGTGTCCGATGGGGCGACCGGCAGGGTGGACGACGGCGGTGACGGGGCGCCCGGCGATGCGGTCTCCGGGCAGGCCGCCGGTCCGCCGGGATGTGGAGCGTGCCTTCTGGAAGAAGATCGCTGATGGGCTGACCAGCGAGGACGCGGCGATCGCGTGCGGTGTGTCGGGGCCGGTCGGCTCACGATGGTTCCGGGAACGTGGCGGTATGCCGTCGATCGAGCTGGGCCCGGTGTCGGGCAGGTATCTCTCCTTTGCAGAGCGCGAGGAGATCGCTGTGCTGAAGGCTCAGAACACCGGGGTCCGGGAGATCGCCCGTCGGCTGGGCAGGCACCCGTCCACTGTTTCGCGGGAACTGCGGCGCAATGCGGCCACCCGCAGCGGACAACTCGCCTACCGGGCGTCGATCGCGCAGTGGAAGGCCGAGCTGGCCGCGCGGCGGCCGAAGCCGTCCAAACTTGCCTGCAGCGAGCGGCTGCACGAGTACGTCCAGGACCGCCTGGCCGGAGAGATCCGCCGCCCGGACGGCATGCCGGCGCCGGGACCTGCGGCACCGCCGTGGAAGGGACGGAACAAGCCGAGGCGCCAGGACCGCCGTTGGGGCAACTCGTGGAGTCCGCAGCAGATCTCCCACCGGCTGAAGGTCGACTTCCCTGATGATGATTCCATGCGCATCTCTCACGAGGCGATCTACCAGGCCCTCTATATCCAGGGCCGGGGAGCACTCAAGCGCGAGCTGGTCGCCTGCCTGCGCACCGGCCGTGCGCTGCGGGTGCCCCGGGCTCGCACCGCCGGCCGGGGGAAGAAGTTCGTCACCGAGGACGTGCTGATCAGTCAGCGGCCGGCCGAGGCGGAGGACCGGGCGGTCCCCGGCCACTGGGAGGGCGACCTCATCATCGGCCTCAACAGCTCCGCGATCGGCACCCTGGTCGAACGCACCAGCAGGTTCACGATGCTGCTGCACCTACCGCCCATGCCCGGCCACGACGGCACACGGGCCAAGAACGGCCCCGCACTGGCCGGCCACGGAGCCGCAGCCGTACGTGACGCCCTGACGGAAGCGATCACCCGCCTACCCGCCCAACTACGCAAGTCCCTTACCTGGGACCAGGGTTCGGAAATGGCGCAGCACGCCGAACTCCGCATCGACACCGGCCTGGAGATCTACTTCGCCGACCCGCACAGCCCCTGGCAGCGCGGCACGAATGAGAACACCAACGGGCTGCTACGGCAGTACTTCCCGAAGGGCACCGACCTCAGCAGACACACCCGCGAGGATCTCGCTGCCGTCGCAGCTGCCCTCAACGGCCGCCCCCGCAAAACCTTGGGCTGGAGGACACCCTCCGAGACTCTCAACAGTCATCTACTATCAACATAAAACGGAAGTGTTGCGACGACTCCTTGAACCCGGGCAGTGCGCGGCGGTTATAACCGTGTTCGTTCCGACCACAGTCGCCGTACAGGCACCCAAGCCGCCCCCTGCGCCCTGGGCGTACAGGCGGCCGACAGTACGGGCGATGACACCGCCCTCCGCCCATTCGGGCTGCTCGGGGTCGCCAATGGCGTCCCCGTGGGCCACGTCCGCGATGCCCGTGCCGGTCCAGTACGCCTCCACCCGAGCGGGATCCTGCTTCGTGACCGCTGCGTCATGAACAACGATCTCCGGCCCGGCCGTCGACACACCATCACCCCTGTGACTGCAGCCGACCGTTCCCAGCGTGATCAGCACGGCTGCGACCGCACTAGCCCACGCGCGTCTGTTCCCCATACTCCTGCCCAGCAGGTTCATCGGTCTGTCCGCACCAGCCACAACAACCCCACAGGCCACGCCTCTGATCCCCGTGACCTGGCGGCTGACGGATCTTGCACCACCAGCCCGTCCCCAAGCAAGGAATTCACAAGCTCACCCACCGTCGCCCCACCACAAGAGGACGGTGTCTATGAACCCAGCACGACGAACAGCACGACTACGGGTGTCCCAGCTGTCCGACTGTCCGGTTAGCCTCGGGCTTTCACGTGGGTGGGTGTCCGAGGTGTGATCGGAAAAGCGAAGAGTGCTCCTGACCGGAAAACTCCACGGTGAGACGGGTACGGCGAGGTAGCCCCTGGTCGGTGAGGCCGACGGTCACTCGGCAACGATTGACGGACAAGACCGTACGCGGCTGACAGCGGTGTTACGGACCCCCGGGGTGCTGCGAGAGCCAATCCGGGTGGCACGCGCAGTGCATCCCGTTCGGCAGCGGTCGCGGTGATGACGTCGACCCCGCCGTCGTATGGGTGGAAAAGCCGTCCGAGACCCCTCGGCGCGGCTCCGCGCTCCCCAACGAACAGCAGCCCGGCCGGCGACACCGCGCCGCAGCGCTTTGTCAGGTGATGGTGACGACGCGCGCCCAGGGTGGCGGGGTGTCCGGGACGTAGTCGGGGTTCTCCTCTTCCGCAATGCGGACGGGACGGGGGAAGAGACCGACAACGGTGCGGCAGGGCGGCTGCGCGGCGGGCCACGGTGTCTGACCGTCAGTCAGAGCGACGATCACGTCCGGGCGGGGCCGGGAGCGGAGAGCCCGAGCGAAGCCGGAGCGCAGATCCGTTCCCCCGCCGCCGACCAGTTCGATGTTCTCGGCGCGGCAGAGCGGGACGGCGACCCCGGCCGCCGCGTCGCAGGAGATCACCGAGACCAGGTCACGCCGCCCGCCCACCGCCCGCGAGATCGCCGCCACCTCCAGCAGCGCGCTGCCCAGCTCGGCGTCGCTCACCGACCCGGAGGTGTCGATCACGACGCAGACCCGGGGCGGCGTATGGCGCAGGCTCGGCAGCAGCACTCCGGGGACACTGGCCGAGCGCCGGGACGGACGCCGGTAGCTATGGTCCTCGCCCACCCCCGGCGCACTTGCCGCGGAGCGGATCGCCGCCCCCAGCAACCGCCGCCACGGCTGCGGTGGATGGAACGCCTCGTCGGCCCACCGGCGCCATCCCTCCGGAGCGTCGCCCGGCCGCCCCCTGATCCCCTCGGCGACCCGGAAGCGGACCGCGTCCCGCTGCTGCTTGCTCAGCCCGTGTGCCCCGTCGGGCCCCAGCTCCCACGGTCGGCCCTGCCCGTCGGCACCACTGCCGCAGTCCAGCCAGGCCAGGTCCCCAGTGAGCCCTGACATCGACGCCGTCCGCAGGTACTCCTCCATCAACAGCCCGTCGGGCAGCCGCAGCAGAGATGGCAGCACTGCCCCAGCAGGCAGGGGCAGACCGTCACCGTAGATGTCGTCGTTGATCTCGAAGTCGGCGGCGATGTTCCGCCGCAGCCTCGCGCCCGGCCCGTACTCCTCGTGCTCCCGCGCATACCGCTCGCCCCGCCCGTGATGGTCCCGGAGCAGATGGGAGACCTCGTGCACCCAGACGCCCGCCAGCTCCTCCACCAGGGTGCGCGCCACGAAGCCGGGGGAGACGTAGCAGCGCCAATGTGCGTCCACCGCCATCGTCGGCACCGACCGGTCCTCCACCACGTGCAGCGCGAAGAGTGCGCTTGCCAGGTAAGGACGGACCTTCACCGCGTGCAGCCGGGCGGCCAGCAACTTCTCCATGTCCAGAGGGAGTCCGGGCGGGCCGTACGGCGCGCCTGAGCCGGCCGGCGGCGTCGGAACGGTGGCCCGCACCGGGCGCGGCGGCGCGGGCCGGGCCATCGGGCGCGGCAGCGGGCGCTTCGCGCCCCCCGTCATCGACGTACCCTCGTCGCACGCCGGGCGTCGGCCGCCGCTGCGACCCGCCCCACCGACCGGTCCGCCCTTCGGGCGAGACCGATCACCCCGACCAGCCGCTCCACCGCCGCCGGCACCTCCCAGTCGTCGCGCCGCAGTGCGGCCAGCGCCGTCGCGGGGGCGACCAGCAGGTCCGGGGCGCCGGTCTCCAGCGCCCGGCCCAGCACCGCCCAGCCCGCCTCCCACCGCGCCCGCTCGGGCCGCGCCCCGACGGCGGCCACCACCGCCTCCAGCGCAGCCTGACGCAGATCGCCCCGCACCGGCAGCTCTGCGGAGGCCGGATCGGCGAGCAGCAACTCCGGGTCCGGCAGGTCCATCCGGTCCAGATGGGCGAGGAGTTCGAGCCCCGGCCCGTCCCCCACCGTGCCCCGCACCAGCAGTGCCAGCACCTCCCGGGAGACGGAGGCCGCCGTGCCGAAGGCGAGCAGGGCCAACGCGGCCTCCCAACTCCGGGGCGAGGGCCAGGCACCGCCGCGCCGTGCCTCCGTGCTCGGCAGCCGGTGGATCAGCGTCGGCCGGGCTTCCAGGAATCCGCAGACTGCGCGCCGAGCGAAAGCCACCGCCTCCGGCAACCGCTCCGGCACCAGCCGGGGCAGCTCCGCCCGGGGCCAGACCCCGCCCAGCCCGCGCACCACCACCTCCCGGTCGTGCACCCAGTACAGATGCACGAACCGGTTGGCCAGCGGCGGGCTCAGCTCCCACCCGTCCGCCGCCGACGCGCTCGGATTGGCCGCGGCCACGATCCGTACCTCCGGCGGCAGTTGCAGCGCACCGACCCTCCGCTCCAGGACGACCCGGAGCAGCGCGGCCTGGACGGCTGGTGTGGCGGTGGAGAGTTCGTCCAGGAAGATCAGCCCCCGCCCGGCCCGCACCAGTTCCACGGCCCACTGCGGCGGCGCCATCGGCACCCCCTGCACCGCCGGGTCGTCGCCGACGATGGGCAGCCCTGAGAAGTCGGTCGGCTCGTGGACGCTGGCGATCACGGTCGTCAGCGGCAAGTTGAGGGACGCGGCGAGCTGCGTCAGGGCCGCGGTCTTGCCGATGCCCGGCTCACCCCAGAGCAGCACGGGCAGGTCGGCCGCGACGGCCAGGGTGAGGGCTTCGAGCTGCTCGTCGGGGCGCGGCTCGGTGGTGGTCGTGCGCAGGAGGGCCAGGAGGTCGTCGGCGACGGCGAGTTGGGTTCCGGTTCCGGATGCGCCGGCGGGGGTGGGCGCGGGCACACCGACAGGGGCAGGGGCGGGCACACCGACGGCCTGGACCGAGGCGGGCAGGAGGGTACTGGAGGTCATGGGCATCACCTTGGGTGGGATAAGGAAACGGGACGGCCCGTCCCGGATGTCGTGGGCGTGCCGCGCGCAATGCGCAGTGCGAGCACGGGACTCAGGTAAAGCAGCCGGTCAGCTGGTACTCAGGTTCAAACCGGTACGGGGCCGGGCCCGGCTGCTCTGCTTGAGGCGCATTGCGGGAGGCGTACGGCGGTCGCGTCGGGGGCGGTGGCCCGCCTCCGCGTGCCTCAGGTCCGAGGCCTTTCCGCCCGCTACCGAACCGGCACCGGGGTGCACGGCGACCAACCCCGAGCGGAAGAGCCCGTGGTCGATGCGGCGGGCCGCAGCCGACTCCAGCTCCTCCCGCAGCGGCCCGTCGCGCAGGACCGCACCGGGACCGAGCAGCCTCTCGACCACGGCCAGGGCCCCAGCGACGTCGCCATGGCCCAGCCGCTCCCGGACCGCAGGCAGTGCCTCCGGGTCACGGTGCACCTCGTCGATGGCACGCAGGCAGGGCAGCGCGGGCCCGCCGAGCGCCACCAGCAGCTCCTCCCGGCGCAGTTGTGCCGGGTCGTGATCGATCGCCGTAAGTGTCCCGTCCCGCAGCGCTATCCGGTGGACCCCACCCCGGCACTCCACCCGGTGTGGATCACCGGGCCGGGGGGCGGGGCCGGTCGCCGGTCCCGAGCTGGACGACGCTGCTGAGCCGAACGCCGCCAGTGCTGTGGCGACGAGCGGATGCAGCCGATCGGTCGCGACCAGCCCGGCCCGCAGCAGCTCCAGATCCGGAAGGACCCGGGCCGCCACCTCCGGCAGCACCGGAAGCGCCGCAACCTCCTGCGGCGGCAGCACCTCCCGCAGCGGCCGGAACGTCGGGGCATGGCTGTCATCGGGGGCGACGAGTTCGAGCACGGCGCGGCTCCGCGTACCGAGCCGCACGGTGAAGGCTCCGCGAGGGCAACCCTCGGCCTGCAACAGCAACTCCGCCTCGGCAGCCCAACTTGCCCACTCCCACGAGGAATCGTGGACGGCGGGCCGATCCGGCAAGTCCGGCACGTCTGGCCGAGCGGGTGCGTGGGGCCGGTCGGGCGGCACCAGGGATGGTGCCCCGCCCGCACCGCTCCGCACCGCCAGTTCGCCGCTCCGCTCGGAGTCCCAGAGATGCCGGTGCAGGTCGAGCCGGAAACGCGGGTTGGGATGCGGATGCGGATGCGGATGCGGAAGGCACCCTGGGCCGTTCCCGGACTCCTCCCACAGGGCCAGGGATATCCTCTGTCCGGCGTCCGCCCAGGCCGGCGGTGTCCGCACCACCAGCTGCAGCGGCGTGGCGCCGGAACTCCGGTAACGGGCAAGGGAGATGGTGAGGCCGGCGCGGAGCCGCCCGTCGGGGGCGATCCGGGGCATGTGCCAGCGGAGCAGATCCGGAGCCAGGCGGCGCAAATCTGCACGAAGGTGGGTGACAAGATCGGTGCCGTGGCGGTCACGCACGGCGCGCAGATCGAAATCGATGTCGACCCGGGCGGCGGCGCATGCCCCGGCCCAGTCGCCAACCGCACGCCGTGCGGTCGCAGTCTCGATCATGGACGGTGGCACGGCGTACTCGCGCACGCGATGCCACATCAACAGGTGGGCCGGAATCGGATTCGCGAAGTGATGTGCCATCAGCACTCACCTTGCGCGAACGATTCCCCCGATCCGTACGAGGAGTAGTTCTTCATCCCCGGCATCATAAGCACCACGATGAGGATCTGTCAGTCCCGCTCGACCGCCCGTCGACCTTCCTCGACGCATGCCGCAACTCCCGGAGTCGCGTGGCGAGTACCGCCCTCGCCGCCCGTTACGGACAGCGCGGACCGGCATGGAGGGAAAGAGCAGCGGCCGAGCCCGAGCCCTGCACGGTGGCGGACCGGACGCGCACAACGCACATTTGCCCGGCCCCGTGGTGCGGGCCATTTGTCGTCCGCGGTAAACAACCCGACCGTGCCATGACGTGCCAGTCGGAGCGGTAAACAGCGGTCACCAGCAGCACCTACAAGGCAACCCAAACTACTCTTGGATCGACTGTTTCAGCAGCTCAGAGGCCTTACGGCAGCCCAGTGCCGGTTGATTCCCAAGCTCAGAGCGCAAGTTCGATTCTCGTCACCCGCTCTTTGATGAAGGCCCTGGTCAGCGACCTGGGCCTTCATTGTTGTCTAGACCTCCCGCGCCCTCCGCGTGCCCCAACTCCCGCGAATGCCCTGACCCGAGCCCCCTCCGGCGCTAGGCGTATCGCACAGGTAGGTCTCTGCCCCGAACAGCGAGACGCACGTCACGTGCCCTACGTCACAAGTCGCCGTGGATTCCTCGCCCACTTCGAACTGCGGAAGGTCGCCCTCGGCGTCTGCGCACGCAGGAGGCGGGCGCGGTGTTCCTCAGCGAGCAGGGATGCGGCTATGCGTCGCTGATGGTGATGACGGGCCCGCACCGAGGTGCCATCCAAGAGGATCTGAGATCGATGGACCGAGGGATCGAGCCGACCGGGGATGACTTCGCGTACTGATACCGAAGTTGGCTCGAGCGCACCGAGCAACGGCTCGAAACCTGACAGGGTGAGGACCATGCAGTACTGCGAACGCCATGAAATGCACAACTGCGCAGACTGCGCTCCGCACGCACCCCGCGGCAGCGCACCCACGGGCGACTGGGACGACTGGCCGGTGGCTGCGATCATCATCCACGCCAGCGGCAAGGCCCACCTTCCCGGCTGCATGCACATCGTCCCGGCCGACATCCGGCCACCCCTTTACGGCTGGGTGCTCACCCCCTCACCCGGAGCATGGCGTCGTCTCGCGCCCTCCAGCCCGCTCCGCGCCACCCAGGGCAACCTCGAGCGGGCGGCTGTGAGCCGCTGCAAGAGCTGCGACGCGACGCAATAGGGACGCCGCTCGACTCCTTGGCGGGGAAGCACCTGCCCATTCAAGCTGAGCCGACCGTGCCCCAACCACGCCCTTCGGAGCGGTGAACAGCGGTCAGAACGAGTACGACCGGATCACCGCCAAGCGCCGCCAATGAGAGCATTCCCACAGCTCAGAGCGCGAGTTCGATTCTCGTCATCCGCTCCATGCATTCCATGCGAAAGCCCCAGGTCAGCAACCTGGAGCTTTCGTGTTGCCCAGAACCTGCAGGAGCACTTGAGGCGGTACGGGGGCGGCGGCGGAGCCGTTGCGGAAGGCTATCGCCGACTTCGCCGCATCCGTGGCCTGAGGATCCCCGTCGACCGGGCTCAGCCGCGCGGACGGCCGGTCCGGGTCAGCTCTGTCGTTTGAGTTCGCGCACGGCCGCGGGCAGTGCGAGGCACAGGGCGAAGGAGGTCGCGAAGCCGCCTCCCCCTGCCAGAACGACATCAGTGGTGCCAACGCCTGACCGGAGTACCAACAGGCTCACGACGAGGCCGACCACCATGGAGCAGGCAACGTACAGCGCCAGCCACAGTTGCCACGTACGTCCGGAACGGGCTGTCGATTCGGGCATGGACTCGATCCTTTCGAGGGTCACGGGCGAGAAGGAGGAAGGACGGGTAGGGGAGATCAGCGGTGGCAGGCCGTCACAGCGGCTCGACCGAGCCGTGCAGCAGGTGTTCGGCGAGTTCGGCCCGCAGCCAACCAAGTGCCGAGACGTACGAGGCGTACGCATCGGCGCGTCGGCCGAGCTCACCGAGAAGATCCACGCTCCGCCGCTGCTGCCCGATCGGCGGAAAGCGCACGGGAAGGTGGCCCAGAGCCGCAGAGCTCAGCGAGGGGGCTGCCGTGGCCGCGGCGCGGTGGGACATCCACTCGCGCGCGTACCGGAGGCCCAGGTAGGCATGGAGGTACAGGGGGTCGATCTCGGCATTCGGGCGTACGCGCAGACGCATCACGTTCGAGCTGAGCAGCCATCCGGCCTGCGGGCCGGAGACCAGCGCGGGTTGCTGTTGGGCCCCCGTACGCACGCAGACGATGTCGTTGGGGAGCAACTCGAACTTCTTGAAGCGCTCGGCCGTCCGCCACGGCACGCGGTTCTGGGGTTCGTCCGCGATCTTCCCTCCGACGAGATCCTGCGGGAAGACAAGAGGAATACCGGCGTCCGCCGTGCGTGCCTCCGCTGGAAGGCGGGTGTATGACGGACCGGGCCGGATCTCGCACAGGTCCTTGAGGACTGCCTCGTTCCAGCCGACGGGTCCCGAGCCCGTGCGGTAGCCGTTGCCCGTTTCCACGGATCGCTGCTCCAGCAGGCGGAGCATGTCCGTATGCCCTGCCGCCTCCTCACTGGCTGCGCGCAGCTGGGCCGCAACGGGAACAGCGCCGTAGTTTCCGCCCCCCAAGTAATCGGCGGGGCGCAGCGAACACTCCTCGTCGGCGATGACCGCGCGGGCCACGACGACAGCCGACAAGCCCCGGTCGGCAGCGCGCGCCGTGTACTCCTCACCGTCCGGGCACTGCTCTCCGTCGAGCCACGGGCGGACCACGGCCGTGATCGCATCGCAGTCTGTGTCGCGCAGCACTCGCCGGCGCCGAACCTTTGTCCCCAACTCCTGGGCATCGACGAACAAGACGTCCTCTCTCACCGGATGCTCCACACGTCGCAGCAACCACAGGGAAACCGGCACGGGCGTCGCGGAGAACAGATGGGACGGCAGCGTGATGACGCACTCCACAGCCCCACTGCGGACAAGGGCGCGGCGGATCTCGCGCTCGGCGATGTTCACCGAGTTGCCTGCCTTCACCGGCACGACCACCACGGCTCGACCGCCGAGTATCAGCGCACCGAGGACGTACTGCACCCAGGCGAAATTGTCATTGCCCCGCGGTGGTGATCCGTACGGCCAGTTTCCCGTCCGGCGCCCGGGGCCGGGTGCGTCGCTCATGTTGAACGGAGGGTTCGTCAGCACCACGTCGACGCCGTGTTCGCGGTTCGGTGGCCATCGGTCGGACCGGGTGCTGGTCAGCTTCGGCCGCACGCCGAGGTGGAGAAGGTACAGACTCGCGACCGCTTGCAGCCGGCCGTCGAGAGTCTCGCCGTGCACGGTCCCCCGCGCGCCTCCGATGTGCCGGTACGCAGCCGCCAGCATCTCTCCGCCCCTCATGTAGGGGTCGAGCACCGTGGTCTTCTGCCCCGGGGTCAGTACGAGTGCCGCGGACAACGAGGCCAGGCCCACCGGGCTGCAGAACTCCGAGCTCTGCAGTCCTTCCCGGGCGCTGAACGACTCCCACACCAGCTGGAACGCACCAACGCCTGTGCCTGCCGCCGTCCTTACTGCCGTGGTGAGGTCGTCCCAGCTCCGCGGTTCCAGTTGCAGCAAGCTGCTGCGCATGTCGGTGCGGTCGCCGTTCCGGCGCAGCGTGTCCTGGGCCATGTCGCCGAGGGAACGGAGCAGCGATTGCACGTCCCGGGCCCCTTGACCTGCCGACATGACGTCCTCGATCCGGCGCCACTGCTCCGGTTCCGCATGTCGTACGTACATCACGATGAGACAGAGATTCACGAAGTCCGCCATCGTCGCCGGGCCTCGGACCCGGTCCGCGAGTCGGCCCATCAGCTGATCGACGGCCTTCTTGTCCTCGGTCCCGATGCGCTGAGCGCCGCTCCCCACGGCTTTCGGTTCCGCAGACGGTCGGTCACCGCTGGTCCGGCGGAATCGGTCGGCGTAGGTGGTTCCCGCCTGCTCCCCGTCGAGCAACTGTGATTGAGGAATGGTGCGGTTCATCAGCCACCGCGCGATCTCGGCCTCGTGGAAGAGCTCCGTATCGCCGGAGCGCACAGGGGTGGGAAAGTCTTTGTGCCGCCGGGCCCAGTTCGACACCGCCGGGCGCCTCACGCCCGCGCGCTCCGCGATCTGCGTTCGGGTGACAAGACCGGTTTGTTCATCGTGTGCCAACTGCATGGTGTCTCCTGGCGGTTGGGCCGGTTGAGCTTCCGATGTGAGGACCGTACGAGGAAGAAGACACACGAGCCAAACGCGCATTCACAGTGCTCACTCTGTCTGCCCTGGCGGAGTGGTAGGCAACCCACCCCGCCACGACCACGGCAGAGACGAAAAAAGCACGTGAATACGGGCCCAGCAACGTTCCTGCGACCGAACCCTCCACCCGGGTTCATCGATTACATGGGTTAACAGAATTCTCGGGTCGGCCTCCTCGCACGTCAGTTGCGTGCAGGGTTACCGAGGAGGGCTACAGCCACTTCGGCATCGAGCAGGACACCTTCGAGGCCACTTTCGATGGCCGAGTACAGGTGATTCCTCCGTACCGCGCATCGCGGTAGCGAGAGGTGGAGACGGCTGCGCGGCTGGTTCCTTCTTGTTCCGTATACCCCTCGGGGCGCAGGGCGTTGAAGGCATCGGCGGCGACTCAGCACTGTCGGGGGCCGACAGGGAGTCAGGGGAGATTCTTGTGACGACACTCCGCAATCGCGCAGGGGGCCAGGTGCCCGGATCTCAACGCGGGCGACGCTCGCAGGTCTGGTCGGTGCGGTGGCCGGTATCGTCGCGTACTCCATCAGCCAGGCCGGTGGCCAGACGCTCTCGATCGTCGTGAGCAGTCTGGTGGGCATCACGCTGGTGCTGGGGGCCGAGTTCTACCGCCGGTCCCCGAGCGCGAAGCGGAACCCGTCCGCGCGCTGCGCGCGGAGGGGAACGGGTCGCGGTCGTCGGGGGACGGCGTCAACGAAACGGCGGCGCTCGCCGGGCCGACCTCGGCACCGCGATAGGCACCGGCACCGTTGTCGCCATCGGCGCCGCCGACGTCGCCCTCGTCCGCGACGACATCGAAGCCCTCGCCCGCCGCGCCCTCGCCACCATCCGCGGCAACCTGCTGTGGGCCTTCGGCTACAACGTCGTGATCATCCCACTCGCCGTGGTGGGCCTGCTCAACCCGATGCGCGCCGCCGGCGGGGCAGCGGGCCGGTCTCCTGCTCGCAGGAGTGGTGTCTGCGGCCCGAGCGGCTCATCGTCGGCTCTTCCTGGATAATCGATGTATGGCATCACAGCCTCGTCTTTCCGATCTCCGTCGTGCCAAGTTCACCCGGCGCCTGCCCGCAGCGCTCTCCGAGCTTGCCGGTCCCAAGCACGGCCCGGTACGCCTGCCGCTCCACCTTGCGTGGTCAGGGCTGACCACGTTCGACCTCGACCGGCCCCGGCTGCGGATGAGCTACTACCGCATCGTCCTGGCCGAGGGCCAGCACGACGACCTGGTCCAGTACCTCGACCAGGACCTTCTCGTCGGCCTGTGGCCCACACTGCGCACACTGGTCAGCCGGGATGTCCGCGAGGTCTGGGAGAGCGCCTTCGGCGAGCTGGCCGACAGCGTCCGGACCGCTGCGTGAACCTCACGGGCCTGCACCACCGCTTGCTTGCAGACGTGCTCGCCGTGGGCGGCGCATACCCTCTCGCGCTCACCGGCGGCTACGCGGTCCAGGCACACGGCCTGGTCGACCGGCTCAGCCAGGACCTCGATGTCGCGACCGAGAACCCAGATCCCATGGAGGACATCGCGACCGTCGTGCGCACCGGACTGGAGCAGCGCGGATGGCGCGTAAGAGCCCTGGAAACAGACCCGCTGTCCGCACGTCTGATCGTCACCGATCCTGCCAGCCGTGAAGAGTGCGAGGTCGACATCCTCAAGGAGGCACTCTGGCGACCACCCGTACACACCGAGCACGGCTTGGTGCTGTCCCTCGAAGATGTCGTCGGCACCAAGGTCCGCGCCTTGGCCGACCGTGGACTCGCCAGGGATCTGATCGATGTACAGGCCGCCACGGACCGCTGGAACCCCGTCGAACTCGAAGAGCTCGGCCGGCGCCATGCCCGCGGCTCCTTCGACCTCAGCGAGCTTCAAGCTCGGCTGGGCGGAGCCGACTGGATCGACGACACGGAATTCGCCGCCTACGGACTCGACGAGCAGGCGATCACCGGGCTGCGGCAGTGGGCACAGACATGGGCCGACGACATCGGGGAACGGCTCCAGGAGCTGGAGACTCCGCACGAGGACTGACGCCCTCACGGATACCGACCACTCGACAGGAATACTTCGCGGCAGTTGCCCGCCCCTCGGCCGCCGTGCCCCATCCGTGCCCTTCGGAGCGGACAACAGCGGTCAAGCACGGCCACCAGAGCCCACACCATCCCCACCTCTGAGCACCAAACAAGCAGGTCAGCGACCTGCCCACTGAGCAAGCGCCGTTGATTCCCAAGCTCAGAGCGCGAGTTCGATTCTCGTCACCCGCTCCACACAAAAGCCCCAGGCCAGCGGCCCGGGGCTTCTTTGTTGTCTGGACCGACCTAAGCCTCACGCACCACCTCCGCACCAGAGGCATCCTCCCGGCCCTGCTCAGCGCCCTTACGGCGCTCGGCACGGACGCTTCTCCCCCACGAACAGCAACCCGTCCGGCCGCTTCTCGGCGTACCAGTCGAGATGCCGCCGCAGGTCGGTCCGGAGGAAGCCCGGCAGCACGAGGAAATGCTTGCCCGCCTCCGACTTGGTGTCGCCCGGTGCGCGCCCTCCCGTGGTCAGCTCGGGCGCGGCCATCCGGACGCGGATGGTCATGGTGTCCAGATCCACATCCTTGCGGCGCAGTTCGGCCTGTTCCTCCGGGCGCATCGGCCCGTACGCGCCCAGGTAGACCATCAGTCGCCAGCGGGGTCCTACGGCGTTGGAGAGCGCGTCGACCTGGGCGGCGGTGACTATCTGCCCGTTCGGCCGAGGACTCCTTGCCCGCGCCCTTGTCCCAGCCGCCGAGGGTCGGCGGGACGTGCAGCTGCCCGTTGAGTCGGCGGCGGCTTGGTCGGCGCCTGGAACGAGGATCGGACGCAGTTAATAAGAGGTCGCTGATGCCGACGCTGGGGAGGGCATCGCGCCCAGAGTGCGGAAGGGCCTCCCTGGGTGGCTTGTCGCTGCTCCGTCCGGGCGGCTTTCGTCAGTGGTTGGGTTCTGCTGTTCGTGTCTGCTGTTCATGTCTGTCTGCTGGTGCCGGGGGTCCGGGTCTGGGTGTCAGTGCGGGCGAGCCTCACTCACCGCACGGGGAAGCCGAAGGAGTATCCCTGCTGCTTCAGCCAGGGCAGCACCTCGCGCAGAGCGGCCACGGTCTGGGAGCGATCCCCTCCCGCGTCGTGGAAGAGGACGGTCGGCCCGTCGGAGATCTCGCTCTTGACGGTGGCGACCATGGTGTCCACGCCGGGACGCTCGAAGTCTTTGGAGTCGACGTTCCAGCCCAGCGGCCGCATCCCCCGGGACGCGGCAAGCTGTCGGCTGTACGGGGTGAAAGCACCGCCCGGGGCCCGGTAATACTGCGGCCGGACGCCTCCGGACGCCTTGGTGATCATGCGTTCGGCATCCAGGATCTGCTGGGACTGGTAGGCCTCGGACTGGGTGTCCATGGTGGTGTCGTGCGAGACCGTGTGGTTGCACAGCCTGTGCCCGGCTGCCACGACCGCCTTGACCAGGTCCGGGTACGCCTGGGCCTGCGTGCCCACCATGCAGAACGTAGCCTTCACGCCGTTGTCCTTCAGCAGTTGCAGCACCTGCGGCGTCCAGACCGGGTCCGGTCCATCGTCGATGGTGATGTTGACGCCCCGGGCGCCGCGGTCCGAGGCGTGCGCGATGTCCGCCGCCACCTTGGCCGCTGCCCGGTCCTGGGGCCGGGCGTCCGGCGCTGAGACACGCGCTTGCGGCTGCCGCCCTCCGACGGGGTCGGCCTGCGCGGTCCACACTGAGGTGGCAGCGGCCACTGCTGTCACCCCGAGCGCCGCCGCGAGAAGCCGGCCGTGCCATCCCCTTCCCTTGTGCCTTGCCATGTCCGCCCGCCCCTTTGCCGTCTCCGCCGATGCCGTGCACCCACGAAGACATACGAACGCCCGTACAAGATCCCTCTGTTGCCGATCACGGACGAATCCGCAGGGGACCAGCGACAAACGCAGGAGTTCCGCGACAGATGAGGGGGCGCAACGGCCTCGAAATGGTACCGGCGAGGGCGGCAGACGCTGATCCGCACGGATTCCGGCGGAGGCACCCACGCATTCATCGAATGGCTCGCGAAGCAGGGCCGATGGCTGTCCTACTCGGTCGGCATGACCATCACCGAGCAGATTCACCCGTCCGTGCTGACAGTCCCGCCCTGCGCCTGGACGCCCGCTGTCGAACCCGGCGGCGAAATCCGCGACGGCGCCTGGGTCGCCGAGCTCGACGGAGACTGTCCGACCGGCCGGCCGAAGGGCATGCGGCTGATCGTCCGCGAGGAACGGCCGCACCTCGGCGCCCAGTTGCGCTTCACCGACGCCGACGGCCAGCGGACTGCCCACACGCCCCAGCAAACGAAGAAGAGCCCGTCAGCAAGCTGACGGGCTCCCGCGAAAGATCGAGGCTAACCTGCCATCAGGTCAGATCGTCGGTGTGTCATCGACGACCTCCTTGTGTGGTTCGACAATGAACCTCCAGCCATCGCTGGGCTCCAGGAATCGCACTCGGGTCGGGTAGATGTCCAAGGCGCGGCGGTCACGGTTCTGGCTGCTCGTGTTCTTCCGCCCCCGGGCCGGCTCCTCGAACAGGTCGACCTTGACGTCCGGCACCGCGACGACTTCCTCGCTCCAGCGCTGAACGATCCCCGCGCCGAAGGCGTCCCGGGCGGCGGAGTAGAGCGACTCCAGAGATTCCTTGCTCCCGTTGGGCACGAAGAGGGCGAGATTCAGGAGGACGCCAGCACTCTGAAGAACCTCGATTTCCTCCCCCGCCTCGTCGGAAATCCAGATCCCACTTTCTTCAGCATTGTCCGGGAGAACATGAATTTCCTCACCGAAGATCGTCCTCGCAATGAAGGACCCTCCCTCAAAATTCTTACCCGGCTGCGTAAGGAAAGCCGGGGCGTAGCAGTCGAGAGGAAGGCCATCCATCTCTGCCGAGACGAAGATTCCGTCCTGGAGACCCAACTCCGAAACCTCTTCGGCCGCAAGACGTCGAGCCGTAACCTTCTCGGTATTCACGCCATTCCCCTTTTTTTCGTGGCGTCCTGTGAATTCATTGAGACTCTACCACGAAAACGATCAGTTAGTTCCCGTTTAATTTCTTCTGGGAGAACAGCAGAAGAATCCTCCCACGTCACCTGCGAATCGCGGCAAGCGTAGAGAAATACTGCGAGATTCAAGAGGTTGCCTACTCGCTTCAACGAACTTTTCGGCAACCAAGCCAGTCGTCAGGTGGAATGCGAGCAAACTTAGCCGAATGGAAACAAGCAGACAGGAGGCGCCTTGATGCTGGGCATTGCGCTGTGCTTGCGCCCCATCGCGATGGGCCAGATCCCAGTGACCCAACCGAGCGAACCGCGGCGGTCCCCTCTCTGGTCGGGCGCTTCGCGCCCTGCCCCGACAGTCGCCTGTCGCGGCGCCGCCATCCGGTGGGCACAGACGTGGGCGGACAACATCGGGGAACGGCTTCAGGAGCTTGAGGCTCCGCACGAGGACTGATGGCCTCACGGATGCCGATCACTCGACAAGAATGCGGTTCGCGACAGGTCGCCCTGCCCCATCCGTGCCCTTCGGAGCGGACAACAGCGGTCAAGCACGGCGCCCAGAGACCACTTCGGCCTCGTACCGCCAGGCCGAACGTGCAGGCCAGAGGTACTTGAAGGTGGCTACGCGCTGGGGCGACCGTGTCACCGCAGCGGGCCCGACACCGCTCGGTGTCGGGCCCGTTGGGCGGTCAGCGCATGGGCCGGGGTGCTTGGTCCGCACCCCGCCTCATGCGTCAGACGTGGGAGCCGGCCTTGCGACGGCGTACGACGAAGACCGCGCCCGCGCCGATCGCCAGGGCCGCGCCGCTCGCGAGGGCGAGCTGCGACGTCGCGGAGGACGAGCCCGTGGCGGCGAGGCTGCCGCTCACGGGACTGGCCGACGCGCCGCCCTGCGGCTTGACGTCCGAAGTGGTCGGCTCGGTCGTGCTGGGCTTGGCGTCGTCGACCTTGCCGGGCTTGCTGCCCGCGGCGGCGATCAGGAACTCGTAGCCCTTGAGGTCCGGGTTCCCGCCGCAGGTGCCGTTGTCGTTGAAGTAGTCACCGGCGACGAAGGTGACGCCGTTGCCCGCGGGAGCCGAGGCGTCCACCGTGAGGCGCATCTTGACGTCGGCGTGGGCGCCGGCCTTCAGCGGACTGATGGCGTCCATGTAGTGCTCGTTGTCGACGGTCTTCCACGTCGAGGACGAGGCGGACGACCACTGCAGGTGCACCAGGTCGTCGATGTCCTTGAGCCCGCTCTTGTCGGTCGCGTGGACGTAGGCGAACGGAAGCACCTCGTCCATCGTCTTGTCGGTGCCGTTGGTCACCCGGAGATTGAAGTTGACCTTCGTGCCGGCGACGACTGTGGACGGCAGACCCGTGACGACCGTGGTGAGCTTGGCCTCGGGGACGCAGTCCTCGCCGCCCTCACCCGCCTCCTCCTTCGCCTTGGCCAGCGCCTCGTCGGCGGCGGTCTTGTCAGCGAGCGCCGCTTTGGTGGCCTTCTGCGCCTGGTCCAGCGTCCTGGCTGCGGCGACCCGCTCGTCGTCACGCGCGTCCAGGGCTTCCACGACCTTGGCGTCGGCGGCGGCCTTGACCTCACCGGCAGCTGCGGCGGCGCCTTCCGCCTCGGTGAGAGTCGTCGCCGCGGCGGTCTTCTCCTCCTCGGTGGCCGTCTCCGGGAGGGCGTCGACCGCCGCCTTGGCGTCGACGACCGCCTGGTCGGCGTCGGTCTTCGCGGTGGCGGCGTCGGCCGCCGCGGCCTCGGCGGCCTTGGCTGCCACGGTCAGGGGAGCGGTGTCGGACAGGAGCGCTTCCAGAGCCGCGTAGGCGGCACTCTCGGCCGCTACGGCGTCGTCGTACGCCGCCTGAGCTGCGGCGGCGGCCTTTTCCAGCTCCGCGATGGACGGCTTCTCCTGCGTCTGCGCTGCCGGCTTGTCGTCGGCGAACGCGGGGGTAACCGACAGCAGGAGGGCAGGCGTGGTCACTGCGGCGGCAACAGCTGTGGCAAGAATCCGGCGAATCTTCACAAGAGCCCTTCGGGGTCCGAAAAAGAGAAGAAGGGGTCGCAGCAAAATGGGACACGCAGACGCGACTTGAGGTGATCGTATGACCGGGGCGACGGTCGACCGTCACGAGTTTTTCACCTGTTCCCGCCAATACCACAACACCGGGACAGACAGAAAAGACGAAAGGGTGCAGTTGCTTTCACTGCCTGTACTTTCACTGTGAGGAATGCCACATGACCCTGGACGCGTCGTTCTACGCCTCTCCGGCGCCGCCCCATCCGACGAGCGCCTGCACCTCCACGTACGCGACCCTGCCGCCGGAGCGCATCTCATTTGGGCAGACATCGCCTATGACCTCGACTATCCCGAAGACCTGGAGGCACTGGTCCACTGCGCTCACAACCTGGACGGCCTGGGGGGGAGAGCTGGGGCGTTTCCGTCGAGGACCTCAACAGGGAAGCGATCGAGGCCGCGAAGCAACTCCTGGGCAAGAGGCCAGTGGAAGTGCCCTACGACTGACCATCGACTTGCCGCAACGGGGTGGCCCACCCAAGCACGCCCAGCGGCCACGTCGCGTCTTCCGTGCCCCAAGCGTGCCCTTCAGAGGGGTACAACGCGGTCAACAGCGGCGCGGTCCGGTCACACCCAGACCCTTCAGATCAGGCGTTTCCCCAGGTCAAAGACTTCTGGGCTCAGCAGGACCCGGTGATTCCCAAGCTCAGAGCGCAAGTTCGATTCTCCTTCCACGTCTACCGCTCCACGTCCCTGCCCGTGGACACCACCGGCGAGCCGGTGCGGTGCGATGTGCGGTCCATCGCTCGCGCCGACGGCCAGAATCAGTACGGCTGCACTGACATCACGACGGCCGCCGAGACCACATACCACTACGCGGTGAAGGGCTACGACAACGGCGGCCGCGAGTCGGTCGCCTCCAACACCGCGTCCGTCACCACGCTCGTCCCCGACCTCACCCCGCCGGCCGCCGTCAGCGGGGTCACCGCCAAGGCGACCGAGTACGGCATCGCGCTGGACTGGAAGGCGAATACCGAGTCCGACCTCGGCT
The DNA here is from genome assembly GCF_045207415.1 of Streptomyces sp. NBC_00873. Lineage (NCBI taxonomy): Bacteria > Bacillati > Actinomycetota > Actinomycetes > Kitasatosporales > Streptomycetaceae > Streptomyces > Streptomyces sp. NBC_00873. The sequence continues at coordinate 4,870,327 of NZ_CP108803.1, read as the reverse complement.
GGTATGTGGTCTACGTCGGGGAGGTACTGCGCGGCGACGACGGCAAGACCGTGTGCAGCGGCACGGACTACGCCTACCCCAACAAGTCCACCACGCACTACCTGTACCCGGCGAAGCCCGACGGCGGCGAGTACTGCTTCTGGATCGACGCCGTCGACACCCGCGGCAACTCGAACTACCGACGGACCAAGCTGGCCGACGTCCAAATCGTCACCGCGCTGGACCTGACGCCGACGGTCCCCACTCCCCCGGGTTCGCCCCTGTACCTGAGCGTCAGGACGGACAGGCAGAGCGGGGTGGAGCTGGCCTGGAACGCGGTCGAGGGCGCGACGGGCTACCGCGTGTACCGCTGGGACCGGGCCGCGGGCCGGTACGCGCCGCTGGCCGATCCCGACCCGCGCGCGTTCACGTGGTACACGGACACAACAGCGGCCTCCGGCACGACCCACTACTACTGGGTGACGGCCGTCCTCGCCGACGGCACGGAGACCGCCCCCGGCGCGGGCTGGGCCCGGATACCGCCGGCGGCGGGCTGACGGTTCGAGGCCTCACGGGCGGGGCGGGGGCCGACACGGATTCCCGCCCCGCCGACTTCTGCGAGACGGTGGGAGCGGCAACCCGAAGGGCTCATCGGCGTGATCGATGAGCCCTTCGCACGGCGCCTGCCCGCAGCACTCTCCGAGCTTGCCGGCGCCGAGCACGGCACAGTGAGCCTGCCGCTCCACCCGGCATGGTCAGGGCTGACCACCTTCGAGCTCGATCAGCCCCGGCTGCGGATGAGCTACTACCGCATCGTCCTGGCCGAGGGCCGGCACGATGATCTGGTCCAATACCTCAACCGCGACCTGCTCGTCGGCATGTGGCCCACGCTGCGCACACTGATCAGTCGCGATATCCGTGAGGTCTGGGAGAGCTCCTTCGACGAGCTGGCTCACAGCGCCCAGGCCGCTGCGTGAACCTCACGGAACTGCACCGCCGCTTGCTCGCAGACGTGCTCGCCGTGGGCGGTGCCTACCCTCTGGCGCTCACCGCGGTGGCTACGCGGTCCAGGCACACGGCCTGGTCGACCGGCTCAGCCAGAACCTCGACGTCGCGACCGAGAACCCAGGCCGTATGGAGGACATCGCTACTGCCGTGCGCACTGGACTGGAGCAGCGCGGGTGGCGCGTAAGAGCTTTGGAGACAGACCCGCCCGCAACGTGCCGACGGCGTCCTCGCCGAACTCACCCTGGCCTACGAACGCGCCGCTTCCACAAGCTAAACGTCACGATCGCGGATCGGCCGACCCGGCCCTGATCCATCGGGCACCCCATCGGGGCGGGACGGTCGGCAGAAAGACACGCTCCCGTCGCCGAGGGAGACGCGTGCCCCTACGTGCCAGTCAGGGCGGTAAACAGCGGTCGACAGACGGCTTCACCCGACCCACGGACGCGCCACCCGAAAGCACGTATCCGCAGGTCAGGCCCGTGTTTGGGGCCCACGTCCCGAGTGGTTCCAAAGCTCAGAGCGCGAGTTCGATTCTCGTCACCCGCTCTTCCGACAGGGCCCAGGTCACTGCCCTGGGGCGACCGCGCTCCCCCGCAGCAGGGGCGGAAGCGGCGCCACAAACCTACGATGGCTCGAGAGGCGCCATCAAGCCGAACCGGCGTTCCAGAGGAGGCCGCGATGATGGAGCACTTTGTCTGGGTGACGACACGCCGCATCAAGCCGGGCGCGTTGGAGGAGTTCGAGAGGGCCTGGCGCCCGGACCGGTACCCGCAGGCGCTGCGCCGCGCCTACGCGTACTGGTCCGAGGACGGGCAAGAGATCACCGGGGTGTCGTTCTGGGACACCAAGGAAGCGTGCGACTCCTGGCGGGCCTCCGCGGCGGAGACGCAGCGGCGTGAGGCCATGGCCCCCTACATCGTCGAGGAGCGGGAAGGCTTCTACCGCGGCCGCGAACTCGGAGTCGGGCCCACCTGAAGCCGCCGCGGTCCTTGTGCTCACGTCCCGGAACGCCGAGCGAGGACGGACAGCACCGGCCCGCCGGCCCCGCGGACACCGACGCCGGCCCCCATCGACCCTCCGGGGGCGACACTGGAGTCATGGCCCCGTAAACGGTGAACGAGTTTTGAGGTGGTCCGATGAGCACTCTCGAAGAACAGATCGACGTTGACGTTCCGATCGCTCTGGCCTGGGAACGCCTCCACCAGGTGGAGACCTATCCGCGATTCGTCGAAGGAGTACGCGAGGCCCGTTCGGAGGACGGGCACCGGGCACACCTGGACGTCGACGCGGGCGGCCGAGCTCAGGAGTTCGAGGCCGAGATCACCGACCGTGGCAAGGAACACAGGATGGAGTGGCAGACCACGAGCGGTCCCGACCTGGCGGGAACCTTCTCACTGCTGCCCATCGACCGGGAGCACACCCGAGTCCAGGCCCGGATCGAGTACGACCCGGGCGCCGTCAAGGAGGCGTTCGGCGGGCCGAAGGGATTCGCCCAGGCGACCGCGATCGAACGGCTTGTACGGGACGACCTCGAGCACTTCAAGGAGTTGGTGGAACGGGAACGGTGAGGCGCCCCCACCGAGTACGACGGCAGTACGGTCCACGGCCGCCGTGCCCATCCGTGCCCTGCAGCACGGCAAACAGCGGTGCCCCGCGCACCCGCGTACGGGTCGCCCGGGCAGTGTCTGACCTGGTCAGCCCCATGTCGGCCTCGCAGGCGGCGTTGAACCGCGCTCAGAGCGCGATGTCCCTTCGGGTCGCCGCGAGGTAGCCGACGAGGCCGAGGATCGCGATCGTCCAGTACAGGGTGACCGGCCCGAGCCCCAGCGCCAGTCCGCCCCGCGCGGAGGACACCGCCATCCAGTCGGCGAAGGAGGCGCCCAGCGGCCGGGTCACGATGTACGCGGACCAGAAGGCCGCGATCGCGCCCAGGCCGAGCCGCCAGTGGGCGAGCGCGGGCACGGCGATGACCACGGCGAACATCACGCCCGAGCCCAGGTAGCCCAGCCCCAGGGGGATGGCGGTCAGATCACCGGCAGCGGTGCCCAGCGCGAAGGTGGCCAGCACCGTGGCCCAGTAGAACGCCTCGCGGCGACGCGTGTGGATGCTGTGGATGGACAGCGTCCGCTCGCTCGCGTACCAGAGGGCGAAGACCACGCCCAGGGCCAGCAGGAAGAACGGGGCGGACACCAGGTACGGCACGCCGAGGCCGACATGCAGGATGTCGGCGGCCATCGTGCCGAAGACGCTGACCATGACGACGGCGGTCCAGTAGATCCAGGCCACGTACCGACGCACGGACAGCTGGAGGACCAGGGCTGCCACCAGACCGATAGCGCCGAGTCCGACGGCCGGGACGGGGCCGAGCAGATGGGCCAGGAAGTCCGAGGCGGTCTCGCCCATACCGGTGGTGAGCACCTTGATGATCCAGAACCAGATGGTGACCTCCGGTACCTTGCTCATCGCGCGCCGGACCGTGGGCACAGCGTGGGAGGGGTCGCGGCCGTTCAGGTGTTGATCTGTCGCCATGGGCGGCAGCCCCGGCATGGGATCTCGCGTGCGCCCCATGCCCCTTTGCCCCATATTGACCTCTCTCACCACAGCTTTGCCCTCGCTTTGACGTTCTGCACGATCGGGCCGCGCACCGAGGCAGCAGTGTCCCCGCCCGAACCTGTACGCAGCCTGAACAGGCGGCCCGGCCGGCCGGGCCGCCGCCATGTGCGCACCGGCACCGACGGGCAACCGACTGCGCAGCAGACCGGCCGGCACCACCGTGAGCTCCTCCAAGCTGCGGCGGACGGGATACAGGCCGTGAACAGCGAGTCAGCACTGAGCGTCTGCCCGAACGGGTCCGAGCTGATCGGCCCACCTCCCGCTCTCCCCGTAGGACCGTGCGCCGGATCATCCTCCGGAATCGGGGTGACGGACCGTGAAACCGATGACGGCGCCGCCGCCGGACCGGTTGTGAGCGAAGACCGCGCCGCCGTGGGCGTGGGCGACCTCCCGCACGATGGCCAGGCCGAGCCCGGAGCCGGGGAGGCTGCGTGCGGTCGGGGCGCGGTAGAAGCGGTCGAAGATCCGGAGCAGATCCGGCACGGGGATGCCGGGGCCGCGGTCGCGCACCTCCACGCGCGGGCCGCTGATCACGACCTCGATCGGGGCGTCGCCCCCGGGATCGAACTTGGCGGCGTTCTCCAGGAGGTTGGACACCGCGCGTTGCAGGGCGGCGGGCCGGCCCCGTACGACGCCGCTGTCGGCACGTACGACGATCTCACGACCCGTGCGGCGGCCGACGAGGGCGGCCGCCCGGTCCGCCACGTCGCCGAGCAGGAGGTCCACCGGATCCTCGCCGTCGCGGTGCCCGGCGGCCAGTTCGACCAGTTCGTTGACGAGGTCGGTGAGCTCGCGGGTCTCGTCGGCCATGTCCTCGATCAGTTCCGCCCTGGCGTGCGGCGGCAGTTCGCCGAGCCGACGCAGCAGTGAGACGTTGGTACGCAGTGAGGTGAGCGGCGTGCGCAGTTCGTGTCCGGCGTCCTGGACGAGCCGGCGCTGGTCCTCCTCGGAATGTGCGAGGCGGCCGAGCATGTCGTCGAACGCACGGCCCAGGCGTCCGACTTCGTCCCCGCCGGTGACCGGTACCTCCACATCGAGCCGCCCGGTCCGTGCCACGTCCTCCGCGATGCCGGTCAGCCGCACCAGTCGTCCGGTGATCCGGCGGGCCAGCCACCAGCCGACCATGCCCGCCCCGAGCACGACCACTGCCATGACCGCGATGGTGCGCCGCTGCAGACTGCGCAACAGGTCCTCGGTGTCGCTGAGTCGCCGGCCGATCTGGACCGCGCCACGGCCGCCACCCAGGGCCACGGTCGCCACGCGGTAGCGATCGTCGCCGATCCCGGTCTCGTACAGCCGGGTGTGACCCGCCGTGCCATGGCCGGCGGTGGCCCGGTCTGCGGCGGACACCGGCAGGGCGGGGCTGCCCCGGTCCATGACGCTTCCCGCAGGACCCAGCACCTGGACGTCGGTCCGGCTGCTGCGGATCAGGTCGTCGCGCGGGCTGTCATGGGCCAGGTCGTTTCTGGCGAATTCCTTCGCGGTCAGCGGGTGCTGCGTGACCTGGCGGTGCAGATCGTCCACAACGCCCGTGAAGACCCTCTGCTCGTCGAGTCTCACCAGCCGGGCCGCCGCGTCATAGCTGAGGAATCCGGCCAGGACGGTGACGGTCGCGGCCATCACCGCGAAGAACACGGCAAGCGCGGTGCGCAGGCTGGCGTACGGTGCGGGCCGGAGGATGCGGCCGGCCCGCTCGCGCCAGGGCAGCATCACGGCTCCCTGACGGTATAGCCGACACCGCGCACCGTGTGGATCAGCTGCGGCTGGCCAGGGAGGTCGACCTTGCGCCGGAGATAGCCGATATAGACGGCGAGGTTCTTCGAGCCGGACTCGAAGTCGTAGCCCCAGATGCGGTGGTAGATGGTGCTGTGGTCGAGTACGATCCCCGCGTTCCGGGCCAGCAGCGCCAGCAGGTCGAACTCGGTGCGGGTCAGGTCCAGTTCCCGCTCACCCCGCCAGCCGCGCCGCGCCGCGGGGTCCAGGCGCAGGTCGGCGGCCTCGACCAGCTCGTCCTCGGCCGGACCGGCCGGGTCGGGGACGGTCCTGCGCAGCAGCGCGCGCAACCGGGCGAAGACCTCCCGGACCTCGAAGGGCTTGGCCACGTAGTCGTCCGCGCCCGCGTCGAGCCCGGCGATCCGGTCGGCGATCTCCACCCGCGCGGTCAGCATCAGCACCGGCGTACGGTCGCCCTCGGCGCGCAGCACCCGGCATACGGCCAGGCCGTCGATGCCGGGCATCATCACGTCGAGCACGACCACGTCGGGCCGGTCCTGATGGATGGCCGCCAGCGCCTCGACGCCGTCGGGCACGGCCCTGACCCGGTAGCCCTCCAGGGTGAGGGCGCGTTCGAGCGACTTACGGATCGCACGGTCGTCCTCGGCCAGCAGCACAGTGTTCCTCACCCCGCCAGTGTGCACGGCGCCGCGCGGCCCCGCCGAGCCTCCCGAGGCCGTGACCGGCGCTCTTACCGTCGTCTCACCTTCGTCACGCCGTCGGCTTACCTCGCTGCCCCAGGCTGGCGGCCATGCCTGGAGACCACGTATGAAGATCGCGTTCCTGCTGCACGACGTCTACGGGATCGGCGGGACCATCCGCACCACGCTCAACCTCGCCGCCGCGCTCGCCGACCGCCACGACGTGGAGATCGTCTCCATGAGACGGCACCGCGCGCAGCCCCGGTTCGCGATCGACCCGCGCATCCGGCTGGTCCCGCTGGTCGACGTACGGCCGGGCAGCCCGGACCTGGACGATCCGCTGTACGACCGGCCCTCCCGGGTCTTCCCCTCCGCCGAGAACCGCTACCACCAGTACAGCGCCCTCGTCGACGCCCGTGCCGAGGAGTATCTGCGCCACAGCGACGCCTGCGTCCTGATCGGCACCCGGCCCGGGGTGAACGTCTACCTCGCCGAGTTCGGCCCCCGCCGCGCGCTGCGCATGGCCCAGGAGCACCTCAGCCACGACGTCCACAGCAAGCGACTGCGCGCCCAGCTCGCCCCCTACTACCGGCGCCTGGACGCGCTCGTCACCATGACCGACGCCGACGCGGCCGTCTATCCCAAGCGAATGCCGCTGCCGGGGGTCCGTGTCCTGTCGGTGCCCAACAGCGTCCCCCGGCCCACCGGACCGCCCTCGGACGGCACGGCCAAGGTCGTCGCCGCGGCCGGCCGGCTGGCCCGCGGCAAGCGTTACGACCTGCTCATCGAGGCGTACGCCACCGTCGCCGCCAAGCATCCCGACTGGCGGCTGCGCCTCTACGGCGACGGCCCCGAACGCGGACGCCTCACCCGGCTCATCGCCGACGCCGGGCTGCAGGACACCGTCGAGCTGATGGGTGTGCGCTCGCCGATCGAGCCGGAGTTCGCGCGGGCGTCGATCGTGACGGTGACCTCGGACGCCGAGTCCTTCGGCATGACGATCGTCGAGGCCATGCGCTGCGGGGTGCCCGTGGTCAGCACGGACTGCCCACTCGGCCCGGCCGAGATCATCCGCCACGGAGCCGACGGCCTGCTTGTCCCGGTGCGGGACGCCGCGGCGCTGACGGAGGCGCTTCTGCGGCTCATCGAGGACGAGTCCGGCCGGCGGCGGATGGCCGCGACCGCCCTGGAGAACGCCGCCCGCTTCGACCCGGAGCACATCGCCGGCCGGTATGAGCTGCTCTTCGCAGAGCTGGCCGCTACGCGCGGCGACCGCGCCCGCACCCGGCTGCGCGCCGCCCTCCGCGCCGGCCTGGCGGACGCGCTGCGCCGGGTCAAACTGCTGAGGGTCGCGCGCAGGTCGGCCGCGCGCCTGCGTGAACTCAGGCCTGTCCGCACCGGGCACTGACCCCACTGTTCTCCGACTGCGTACGACGGACGGGTCGCCTGCGCACGCAAGGGGGCGCTCACCGCGAGTCCGTCCACCGCGCAGCTCCACCGGTCGGCCGCTCCCCGCAGGGGCGGCGTGAGCGGCCTGGCCCCAGCCGCGCCCCGGCGGGGCCACGTCCATCGAACCGTCGGCCCGCGGGAGCGGCTCGCGTACGTCGTGCACCGCGGTGGCGACCCGCTCGGCCACGCCCTGGGCGCCGGCAGTTTCGCGCAACTGCTCCAGGCCGACCGGGCTGAAGTCGGTGGCCCGGACGGTGAAGCCCTCGCGCGCGAAGTACAGGGCGTCGCGGCCGTGCCCGGCTCCCGGCTCCAGCCCCTGGCGTGCCCCGGCCGCCCGGAACACCCGGGCGGCCCGGCGCAGCGGTCCTCACCGCCGACTACGTCATACGGCGGCATGTGAATATGTCACGGCTTGCCGAAGTTGCCCGATATGGTCAAAGTTGTCGGAAAGGTGAGAAGCGTCACGACCTCGGCGCCGTATGCCTCACCTCCCCTACAGAGGGAGAGCGACCATGACTGACAGTTCCCATGCGCTTGGCTCAGGGGACACGAAGGTGCACCATCCCGTCCAGGAGACGCTGGCGCACCCCATGCAGACGATGACGACAGCAATGGAGAAGGTCCCTGGCGCCGAGAGGGCCAAGGAGATCGTCGACGGTGTTCTGGACTCCGTCGGGATCGTCTCGCCCCATGCACGGCGTGTCGCGGCGTACACCGGTGCCGGGCTGCTCGGCGTGGCCGGTGTGGTCGAGTGGCCAGTAGTCGCGGCGGGCGCCGCCGTGGTGTGGCTCACGCAGCCACGTCCCAAGGATGTCGCGGCGGCCCAGACAGCCGACGAGGCCCGCGCCGAAGCATTGCAGGCGAAGCACGCCGCCGGGTCGGCCAAGGCGTCGACGGCCACCGGGAAGGCGAAGACCCGTCCGGGCAAGGCCACGTCGGGGACGGCGAAGACCCGCGCGCCCAAGAAGACGAGCACCCCGGGCACGGCGAAGGCCCGCTCGTCCAAGCGCGCCGCCACGAACACCTCGCACGCCAAGGCAGGTGGGCGGAAGAAGCCTTGACACCGGCCCTCCACCCGCTCTGACGACCGTTCCGCCGCCGACCCGTGCGGCAGGCCCGCGAAGGTGAGACATGTTGCTCCGCTTGCTGACCGGGCTGCCCGCCGTGGTCCTCCAGAACGCCTTGGCCGCCCCCGTCGAGGCCACGCGCCGGATCGCCCCGCCGACCACCGACGCTGCACGGACGGTCGCTGAGCTGGTGAGCACCGGTGCGCGTGGCGCTGTGAGCGGCGCGGCGGCGGTGGCGGCGACCGCACTGCGGGTCGGCAGGGTCGCTCGCAACGCCGTGACCCCTCAAGTCGGTTACTGGCACGCCGGCTCCCGGATGCACCTCGCACTGCGGCAACATCCGGACGCGCAGGAACCCACCGTGGAGCGACTCGAGGCCGCCGCCGAGAAAGTGGCCGTCGAGCTGGCCGAGCACCCTGACGTGCTGATCGCCTACTGGGACGGCGGCCTGGGGCGGCTGGTCATGCAGACCACCGAGGGTGCGATCTGCGAGCAACTGGTGGACTGGGCGTCCGAACTTGCCGCCGAACACGGGCTGGTGCACGTCGGTGAGCAGACGCTGGAACACGCCCACCCGGGAGCATCCGGGGGCGTGCGCGCCAATGCTGTCGCCGTGGCGTGCGACGCGGCGGGCATCGCCACCTCCCTCGCGGCACGGACACTCTTTCTGAAGCCCGTGCCGGAGGTCGCCGTGGCCGCGGTCGTCGTGATGCGTGAGGACTCCCGGGTACGGACGGTGCTGAGCCGCGCGCTGGGCCCGGACATGGCCGATCTGGTGCTCGCCGCGGCCCATGCGGCTGTCTGTGGGATCGGGCAGTCGCCGAGTCCGCTGCTGCTCGACGCGGCATTGCGGACCGCCCAGTTGGTGGAGTCCGTTGCCCAGCTCGCGACATTCGACGCCCTGCACGACACGCTGTGCGCTCCGGACAGGCTGACCGTGGCCGGAGACGACGTCGTACGTCCGCCGCTGCGTGCGTGCCCTGGCGAACAGTATGCCGACGCCGCGATCAACGGGATGCTGGGCGGCGCCCTCGCCACGCTCCTGTTCACCCGCAACCTCGATGGGGCGGCCGAGACCGTACTGGCCGGTTCGCCCAAGGCTGCGCGCTACGGCCCGGCGGCCTTCACCGCGGCGCTCGGCAGTGCCCTGGCGCGCGAGGACGTGCTGGTCCGCAACCCGGAGCGGCTGCGCCGACTGGAGCTTGTGGACACCGTGGTGCTGCATCCTGAAGCGCTGCGCGGCACTCGGCGCACCGTGCTCGAGGTCCATCCCAGCATGGCCGGCTGGGATCACCGTCGGCTGTGGCAGGAGTCCACCGCAGCCCTGAGTGCGCCCGGGGACGGGGCAATGCCGTCCGGGGAGCCGGGACTCGGCCTGCGACCGGTGCCCGACGAGTTGGCGTCGGACACAGCGCGGTCGGACGCGGGACTGATGATCGCGTCGGTGCGCGGCGAAGATGTCGGTACCGTCCTGGTCGGCTGGGAGGTCGACCCGATGGCCGAGGCCGCGCTGGACGCGGCGCGCCGGGCAGGCCTGCACGTCGTTGTGCTGGACGACCACTCGCTCGGCGAGTTCGGGACGCTGACCGACCAACTCGCCCCTGCCGAGATCCCCTTGGCCGAGGTGGTGGCCGGCCTCCAGAGCGACGGGCGGACGGTCCTCACGGTGGCGCGCGTGCCGGACGACCGGGCTGCGGCGGAACGGGCGTTGACCGCGGCCGCCCGCGACGTACTCAACGGGCTGCTCCGCAGTGACATCGCCGTCGCCGTCGCCGACGAGCGCAGCGCGGTCGTCTGGGGCGCGGACATTCTGCCGCTGCGCGGGCTGGAGGGCACGTGGCGGTTGCTGTCCGCCGTGCCCGCTGCGCGGGCGGCCAGCCGGCGGTCCAAGTTCCTCGCCGAGGCGGGCGCCACGCTCTCCGAACTCCTGGTACTCACCCGCGGGGCCCGGACGCAACGGGTCCCCTTCCCCCTCGAACTGCGGATCAGCCCTGTCAACATCGCCACCGCCGCGTCTCTGGTGTCGGGCTGGTTCACCGCGCTGGGTGTCGCCGCCCGTACGACCCCGCACCCCGGGCAGCGGGTGCCTTGGCACGCTCTGCATCCGGAGGAGGTCATGGCCCGGCTGGCGAAGGCGCCGCGGGCCGCGCCCACCGCATGGGCGGTGGTGCGGACCCGGGCCGACCACGTCATGGGCGCCGCAGCCACTCACCCGGCCTTCGCGCCGGCGCGGGTCGGCGCACGTCTGGCAGGCGCCGTGTGGGCCGAACTCGACGACCCGTTCACCCCCATCCTGCTGGTCGGTGCCACCGCGTCGGCACTGCTGGGATCAGCAGTGGACGCATTCCTCGTCATCGGCGCCGTCGCGGGGAACGCCTTGGTCGGCGGAGTACAGCGGCTGCGCGCGGAGCAGGCACTGTCCGAACTCGTCACCGGGCAACGGCGAACAGCCCGGCGCCTCCCCGGCGTGTCAGCAGATGAGGCGACCCTCGTCGAGGCCGAACGGCTGACGCCCGGCGACGTGATCGAGCTGCGCACCAACGACGTCGTGCCGGCCGACGCACGCCTGCTGGAGGTCAGCGGCTTCGAGGTCGACGAGTCCTCGTTGACCGGCGAGTCACTGCCCACCCGCAAACAGGTGGCCGCCGTACCACAGGCGCCCGTCGCCGACCGCAGTTGCATGGTGTTCGAGGGCACCACGGTGGTGGCCGGCCACGCCCGCGCCGTGGTGGTGGGCACCGGCGACCAGACCGAAGCCGGCCGCGCGGCGTCCCTCGCCGCCCGGGTCCCCACCTCGGCGGGGGTCCAGGCACGACTGCACCGGCTGACCCGCCGGGTCCTGCCCCTCACCCTCGCCGGCGGCGCCGCGGTGGCCGGTCTGTCCCTGCTGCGCGGCCGTCCGGTGCGCACCGCGCTCCAGGGCGGGCTGGCCGTCGCGGTGGCCGCCGTCCCCGAAGGCATGCCCTTGGTGGCGACGGTGGCGCAGATGGCCGCGGCGCGCCGGCTCAGCAGGCTGGGTGTGCTGGTCCGCACGCCGCGCAGTCTGGAGGCCCTGGGACGCGTGGACACCATGTGCTTCGACAAGACCGGGACCCTCACCGAGAACCGGTTGCGGGTCGTCCGCCTGATCACTGCCGCCGGCGCCGAGCACCCGGCGTTCGGCCCCGAAGCGGAACCGATCCTTCGCATCGCCGCCCGGGCCTGCCCGCGCGTCGCTGAGCAGCCGGGTGCCCACGCCCACGCCACCGACGAGGCCGTCCTGGCAGCCGCCCCGCGCGAGACCGGGTGGACCACCGTGCGGGCACAGCCCTTCGAGGCGAGCCGGGGCTACGCGGCCGCCGTCGGAAGGGGCGACGACGGCGAGGACATGCTGGTCGTCAAGGGGGCGCCCGAAGTCATGTTGCCCTGCTGCCCCGCTGCGGATCCGACAGCCGTCGACACGGCACATGCCCTTGCCGCCCAGGGCCTGCGGCTGCTGGCCGTCGCCCAGCGCCGCCTCGCGGCGGAAGAAGCGACGGAGGCCCTGGACAAGCCCCTTGAACTGCTGGAACTCATCGGGTTCGTGGCACTGGCCGACACCCCTCGCGCCAGTTCGGCTCCGCTCGTGGCCGGTCTCGGCGAGGTCGGCGTACGACCCGTCATGCTCACCGGCGACCACCCTCAGACCGCCCGTTCCGTGGCGGTCGCTCTGGGCTGGCCATCGGATGTCACGGTCGTCACCGGTGACGAGCTGGCCGCACTCGACCGGGCGGGGCGGGCGCGCCTGCTCCGGGACTGCGGCGTCGTGGCTCGCGTCGCACCCGAGCAGAAGCTGCAGGTGGTCGAGGCGCTCCGGGAGGCGGGACGCGTCGTGGGCATGGTCGGGGACGGCGCCAACGACGCCGCCGCCATCCGCGCCGCCGATGTCGGGATCGGCATCGCGGCGCGCGGATCGGCCGCCGCGCGCAACGCCGCGGACCTCGTGATCACCAACGACGAGCTGTCGGTTCTCATCGACGCCATCGGCGAGGGCCGCGCCCTGTGGCGAAGCGTGGCCGACGCGATCAGCATTCTGCTCGGAGGGAACGCCGGCGAGGTCGGCTTCTCCGTACTGGGCACCTTGCTGTCCGGCACGTCGCCACTGACGACGCGTCAGCTACTGCTGGTCAACCTGCTCACCGACATGTTCCCGGCGATGGCGGTCGCGGTCACCCCTCACGATCCGGAACCCGAGGGTGAGCCCACCGCAGACGACGACGCACCCGTAGGCCTCGCCGTCCTCGGCCGGCCGCTGACCCGCCAGATCCGCGATCGTGGCCTGATCACCGGAATCGGCGGGACCGTCGCATGGCTGATCGGCAGCCTCACTCCGGGCTCGGTGCGGCGCACCAGCACGATGGCCCTGTGCGGTGTGGTCGGCGCCCAGCTCACCCAGACCGTCGTCGGACGCCGCCACAGCCCACTGGTCCTGGCCACCGTCCTCGGCACCGCTGCCGTGCTCATCGCCCTCGTCCAGACGCCCGTCGTCAGCCACTTCTTCGGGTGCACGCCGCTGGGCCCACTGGCGTGGGCCGGCGTGGCCGTGGCCGTCGGCGCCGCCGCCCTCGGACCCCGCGTACTGCCGCAGGCCGACCGGCTGCTGGCCGACCTCACCTCGCGAGTGCGTCCCCTGGTGCGGCTCGCCCACTGACGACCTGAAGGTGATTCAGCGCGGCGCCGGGAGTCGCGGTGACCCCGTCCGACCGGCCGCAGGGAGCTGCCGCGGCACCGGATCGGTTCGTGGCCTGCGCACTGTGGCACTTCCCTCCGGGCTGCCACAACGGCACCGAACTGATCCGGGACGGTTTCGTCCCTGTGCTGCGAGAAACAGGGCCTGCACCACTCGCCGTACTCACGACGGAGCCGGCGGCCAACACATTCCCCAGGCTCCCGGTCCGCACCGGGGAGAACGTCGTCGCAGTCTTCACCTCGTACCCGGACGAGAGCGCGCACCGCCGCCACCTCGCCCGCGCCATGGCTCATCCCCTCGTACGGGAGGAGCTTCTTCCGGACATCGAGCAGGCGCAGACCGCAGCCCCCGAACTCCTGAGGCTGGCCCCCACAGACCGCTCACTCATAAGCTGAGAGGCGGGGCGCCCTCTCGCGCCCCCGCGGGACGACACCCCCAGCCTCCTGAACGGGGCGTGCCAGTACGTGCCGGTCCGGTGGTGAACGCCCCCGGTCGGCCGGGTGGTCTCGGCGACTGAGCCCTCGCCCCTTCGGTGTTAGCGTCGTGTCCATGTCCAAGACCGAGATCGACGCAGTGACCGCCGAGTTCTTCGGCGCCTTTGACAATCGGGGCGGCAAGGCTGCCGACGTGGCCCGGATCCGGCGGCTGGTTCTTCCAAGCGGCGTGATCGTCACCACCGCCCCGGAGCTCACGGTCTACACCGTGGACGAGTTCATCGAGCCTCGCCGACGGCTGCTGTCCGATGGCCGACTGGTCGAGTTCTCCGAGTGGGAGACCTCCGAGCGGACCGAGGTCGCGGGCGATATCGCGTCGCGGTTCAGCGAATACCGCAAGTCCGGGGTCTTGGACGGTGAGCCGTTCGAGGGTGTCGGGACCAAGACCTTCCAGTTCGTCCGCACCTCGGACGGCTGGCGGATCACGGCATTCGCCTGGCACGACCGGCCCTGATTCGTCGGGCACCTGTCGGGGCGGGACGACCGGCAGAGAGACAGACTCGGTCGCCGAGGGAGGCGCGTGCCCCTACGTGCCGGTCAGGGCGGTGAACAGCGGTCAGCAGGCAGCTCCGCAACCCACGGACGTACCACCTTAATGCGCGTTTCCGCAGGTCAGACCCGCGTTCGGGGCCCAAGTCCCGAGTGTTCCCAGGCTCGGAACGCGAGTTCGACTCTCGTCACCCGCTCCATGAAGAAGCCCCCGGCCAACGGCCGGAGGCTCCTTGTTGTTCAGACCGGTCGCGGGTGGCGTGCTTTCTCTGTGCACCAACAGTGCGGCAAGGGCCCATCGACGCACGAGACGAGCCGCCCACCCCGGCTGCCCTTCTTCTGGATTACGGGGTCATCGGGTCCGGTAGGCGTCGACGATGGTTTGGGTGAGGGTGTTCCCGCCGGTGTCGGTCAGCTCCGCGCGCAAGGAGACGCCGGTGTCAGCGTGCGGGTTGTGGATCGTGACAGCGCCGTTCTCGACCGGAACCCGGGTCCACGAGGCGCCGTTGTCCACGGATACCGAGACCGTCAGCGAGCGCGCGCGTCCGTTCGCGGCGGCGCCCAGCACGGTGACCGGGACGCGGAGCGTCTCGTTCGCCACCGCGGTGCCGGTCGGGCTGAGTTCGGGCGAGAACCGCACGGCACTCACCGGCACCGGGACCGGACCCGTCGTCGTGTCCGAGGTGAAGGTCCACGACGTGGTCACCCGCGTGGCGACGCCGGGCGCACCGCCGCGCCTCACCGTGCTGGAGAGCCGATACGCCGCGCGCCCCGGCTCCACGGTGAACTCGGCCTTTCCGGGGGTGCCGGTCTTCGCTCCGACGCGCACACCGTTGCGGTGCAGAGTGGTCGAGGCCATGTCGTACGACGGTGACGACGGCACGTGGCCGTCGCCGTCGGCGAGCAGCGGGACATCGACGGCGAGCCGGTCGCCGTCGCGCACGACGCCTGGGCGGTCGGTGAGATCGGGGCCGAAGACGGCGTTGTCGAAGGTGTGGGTGGTCGTACCTCCGGCGCGCACGGCGATGCCGTTGGCGCTGTAGCGGTTCGCTGCCGCGCCGGGCGCAGCGGGGGCCCAGTAATTGATGTCCCAGGTGCCGCGTTCAGGCGTCACGAAGTAGGTGGCGGTCGCGGGGGTCGACAGTGCCTGGGTGACGCCGACGGTCGGTCCGGCAGTGGGTTGCAGTTCGACGGTCGCCCTCCCCTCGGTGCCCGGCCGGGCCGCGCCGCGGATCTGCACAGTGGCCAGGTCCTTCGCGGCGGGGTGCCGGACGAGCCCGGTCAGGGCGTGGCTGCCGGTGAAGGTGTGGCCGAGCGCGTAGCCGGCGGTGTCGGTCGTCCAGTAGGAGTCGAACCACTGCTTCACCGATCCGGGTTCGCTGTCGGGGCCCAGGTGCGCGACGCGCAGGTTCGGTGAGCCGTTGACCAGGTTGGCGCTCCGGACCGCGCCGTCGTGCTCGACCTGGACGAACATCGCGCTGTGCAGGAAACCTGCGGAGCGGTCGGGCGGTCGTACGTCGACGGGGGCGGTGGTCCGCGCGTCGACGGTGATGGTGGTGTCGCGGTCGAGGTCGAGGCGCGGCTGGACGACCCAGTCCGTGCCGTCCGCTGCCTTGACGGTGGCCAGCTCACTGTCCAGGAGGTACCGGCCCTTGGGCAGACGCACGGTGGTCGTGCCGGAGGCGTCGTACGGATGGACGGCCTCGCCGGCACCCGGCCCGGAGATTCCGGTGACGTGGGTGGTGTAGTCCGCCGTCTTGTGGCCGGTGCGGTCGAGGTGATGGATCGTGAGGGTGTACGTCGCCGGTTCTGCGGCGAAGGCGGCGGCGTTCCATGCGGGCGTCGTGCTGCCGGCCAGGGCGACGGCGAGAGCAAGCGTCCGGAGCGCGCTCCGGCGGGGTACGGAAGAACTGTTCATGACTTGCACTGCACTGCCGGGCGTCGGCGTTCCCGTGAGCCGGGTCACACAGGGCACGGGAACGTGGCCCCGAGGCACAAGGGGACGTAGCCCCGGGACGGCATGTGTGTGGCGCACGTCACCGGAACCGGTGCAACGGACACGGCAGAGCAGAGTGTGGAATCACTCATGAGGAATCGTTTCCGCCGCGGAGACCGCGACGCCCTGGGAGAGCTGTACGACGAGCACGCCCAAGTGCTGTACCGCTATGCCCTGCGGGTGACGGGCGACTGGGCGGAGGCCGAAGACGTCGTCTCGGCGACCTTCCTGGAAGCATGGCGCAGCCGGGAGAAGCTGCGCCCCGACGGGGACGGTCTGCGCCCGTGGCTGCTGGGCATCGCCACCAACATCATGCGCCGCAACGCACGCGCACGCCGATGCCGCGAGATCGCCCTCGCCCGCGTCCCGGAACGCGGCTCGGTCCCGGACTTCGCCGACGATCTCGTCACGCACCTCGCGGACAGCGAGCAACTGCGTGCCGCGCACGCCGCTCTCGCCCGCCTGCGCCGCCGAGACAGGGAGGTCTTCACCCTCGTGGTGTGGGCCGGCCTGGACTACGCGGCAGCGGCCGAGGCACTCGGCGTGCCGGTCGGCACCGTCCGGTCGCGCCTGTCCCGCGCCCGTACCCGACTGCGCGAGCTCACCGACGCCGAAGCCCGCGCCACACGCTCGCAGGGCACGCCGGCCGGAACCGAACGGCCACCCGCGGCAGGAAACAGAGCCCCCGTCACTAGCACCCCCGCCACCACCACCCCCGCCAAGCCACTGCCGGGCCGCACCGTGGCCCCGTTGCTGCCCCAGGAGAACCACGGATGAACTTCACCTCGCGGCGCCGTACGCACCACCGGTCCGAGGAGACCGAACGCCCCGGCCTCACCGCACTGCTGCCCCCGCCGCCGGTCCCCGGCCTGGACCCCGACCGTGAACTGCTGCTGAAGGAAACCCTGCTGCGCAAGGCCGCCGTCGCCGAACCACGTGGCGGCCTCACCCCCCGGGCCTCGCGCCCGCGTCGGCGTCTGGTCCGGGTCATGGTGCCCGCCGTCGCCTGCGCCCTGGCGGTCGGCGGCATCGTGGTGGCCGACCTCGCGGACACACCGGGGCACGGCACCACCGCCGTCACGGGTGGCCGCGCCCCCGGCGCGTCCGAAGCGGCACAACTCCTCGACCGCATCGCACTCGCGGCCGCAGGGAAGAATCAACCGACGGTCGGCGCCGACCAGTTCGTGTACATCGAGAGCAAGGTCGCCTACGCCGGGCAGAGCGCCGGGGGCGGCAAGGTGACCATGCCTCCTGCGCACACCCGGCAGGTGTGGCTGTCCGCCGACGGCAGCCGCCCCGGCCTGCTGCGCGAGGAGGGCGAGCCCGACTCCTCGCTCGGCGGCGACGCACCCGTCTACGACCTCGACAGCCGAGGGG
Source organism: Streptomyces sp. NBC_00873 (assembly GCF_045207415.1). Taxonomy (NCBI): domain Bacteria; kingdom Bacillati; phylum Actinomycetota; class Actinomycetes; order Kitasatosporales; family Streptomycetaceae; genus Streptomyces; species Streptomyces sp. NBC_00873. The sequence goes on along the minus strand of NZ_CP108803.1, from coordinate 4,852,733 downwards.
CAACACCCAAGCCGCGCACCTCGCAGAAGAAGGCCGCGTCGATCAGCGACCCGACACACGCGTACGTCGCGTCGCTGCCCACCGACCCGGACACCCTGCTGAAACTGATCCGGGACGAGACCCGCGGACAGGGCCAGGACCCGGACCAGCGAGCATTCACCGCGATCGGCGAACTGCTGGCCGAGACCTGGGCACCACCGCAGGTCAGCGCCGCGCTCTACAAGGCCGCCGCGAAGATCCCCGGGGTCACGGTGATCCATGCGGTCGCCGACGCCACGGGACGCGAGGGCGTTGCCGTCGCCCGTACGGCACACGGGCAGCAGACGCAGTGGGTCTTCGACCGGACCACGTACGCGTTCCTCGGTGAACGCACGGTCCTCACCGAAGCCGACGAAGCCGGCCCGGCCGGGACCGTTGTCGGCACCTCCGCGGTCCTCACCAAGGCCGCGGTCGACCGCGCCGGCGAGACTCCCGCGCCGATGACCACGTAGCGGGGCAGCCATCCACACGGTCGCCCCGGATCGCGGTTCCACCGGGGCGGCAGCTACCGGCTCCCATCCGTTCAGGAAGCCTGTGCGTGGACGGACTGCGCCGTTCGGCGGCCTCGTCCCCCAGCGGGTCCGGTCCCGGGCGGCGCCGGCCCCGCAACGTCCTGGTGGCCCGCTCGTGAGAGACCGGGCCCGGCTGCCGGGCTGGACGGGGCAGGGGGCTGATGCATGATGATATTGCCCAGCTCAGTGGGTAGTTGGTCAAAAGAGCCGGTTGGGGGCCCTGCTTGTGAATGATGCGGTCGAGTTGGCGGACATGATCGCGCAGCTGCGCCAGGAACTGAGCCGGGCGATGTCAGCCGGGGAGGACGCCGACCTGCGGTTCAAGGCGGAGCGGGTGGAGCTGGAGCTGACGGTGGGGGTGGAGCGGACCCATGAGCCGGGGGTGAAGGTGAGGTTCTGGGTATTCGACGCGAGTGCGACGGCGAAGCGGTCGGCCACGGTCACTCAGAAGCTCACGCTGACGTTGCAGCCGGTGAGCGCGGACACCCCGGATCAGATGGCGTTGATCTCCGGGGACGAGCTGCTCGGTGAGGACTGAGGGGGCGGCCGTGAGCGGCGGACTGGACCCGCACCGCATCGCGGAGGTCATCGTCACCACCACCGCCGGCAGCGGGCGGCGCGGGTCGGGGTACCGGATCGGCGACACGGCAGTGCTGACGGCGTTCCATGTGGTGGCCGAGGCCGCGGACGTGCAGGTGCGTTTCGACGCCGACCGACCGGGGCAGTGGGTCGCGGCCGCGGTGGTGGCCTGGTCGGACACCGGCACCGATGTGGCTGTGCTGACCGTCGCGCCCCAGCCGGGTGCCACTCCCGTCGCGCCCGCACGGTTCGGGCGTATCGGCGACGACCGTCATGCCGTCATCGGTGTGCATGCAGCGGGATTCCCGCTGTGGAAGCGGCGACGCGGCCCCGATGGGAGGCAGTTCCGGGAACTGCACCAGGCGGACGGGACCGTGGCGGCACTGTCCAACCTGAGGACCGGCACCTTGGAGATCACCGTTCCGGTGGCGGCGGCCGACCCCGACCCCAAGGTGTCGCCATGGTCGGGGATGTCGGGCGCCGCCGTATGGGCCGGGAGCCGCATCGTCGGAGTGGTCGCCGAACACCACCGATGGGAGGGGCTGGGCCGGCTGGCAGCGGCCCGCATCGACCACACCCTGCGCCGGGTCGGTGAGCCACTCCGGAGTGAGCTGGCCGAACTGTTGGTGATCGCCGACCCGCAGGCGCTGCCTGACGTGGGTGCCGAGCCGCCCGTCCCGGATTCTCCGCCTCCGCAGGCGGGCTCGAAGGTCATCGGGCTGCCGGTCACGCATGGGCTCGAGTTGTTCAAGGACCGCGCCGAGGCACGCGAGATGATCGGCCGTCACCTCGCGGATCCGGCCATCCGCATGGTGACCGTCACGGGCCGACGGGGCATGGGCAAGAGCGCGGTCGCCGCCAAGGTCGTGGAGATGCTGGAGCAGGGCGAGTGGCCGGGCCACGCCCAGGCACAGCTTCCTTCGGGACTCGTCAATCTGAGCACCCGTACGTCCGGTGTCTCCCTGGAGCGCCTCTACGTCGACTGCGCCCGCGCGCTCGGCTCCGATCACGAGACGCGTCTGCTCGACATCTGGGCCACGAACCGCCCCGTACAGGACAAGATCGGTGAGCTGTTCGCCGCGATGGGGGACCGGCTCTTCATCATCCTGATCGACAACCTCGAGGACCGGCTTCAGGACGACGGCCGGCTCGACGACGACGAACTCGCGATCTTCCTCGACTGCCTCTTCCGGGCAAGATCCACGCCACGGCTGATGGTCACGTCGCAGATACCGTTGCGGCTCGCACCCGAGTTGCGCCGTTTCGCCGCGGAAGTCGAGCTGTCCGACGGTCTGCCGCCCACCGAGTCCGTCGCGCTGCTGCGCGAACTCGACCAGGACGGCAGCCTTGGCGTGGCGCAGCTGTCCGACGCTCAGCTGCTGCAGGCGGCGGTCCATGTCCACGGGGTTCCGCGCGCACTGGAGCTGTTGGTGGGCGCCATGGCCGACGACACTCTGGTGCTGCCGACGCTGCAGGACGTACTGGAGGACTTCACCCTGCGCGGTGACGTGGTCGCCGGCCTCGCCGAGGACCGGTACCAGCAGCTCGGCCCTGAGGGCCGCACGGTGTTGAACGTCCTCGCGGTGCTGCGCACGCCCGTGCCACGGGAGGCGATCGAGTGGATCGCGGGCGGCCTCGATCCCGGCCTCGACGTCATGCCGGTCCTGTCCCACCTGCTCCGGACGCGCATGCTGTCGGTGGACCGGGCCAGCCGCACCTTCGCACTGCACCCGATGGACGCCGACCTCGCGTGCGGCGCCATGCCATGGGACGGCGCGCTGGGACGGCGATCCGTGGAGCGGCGGGCGGCCGACTGGTACGCGAGTGTCGCCCCGCCCCGCCCGGACTGGCACGGTCTGGACGACATACAGCCGTACCGACGCGAATTCGACCACCGTGTGCGCGCCGGGGACATGGACGATGCCGCACTGGTCCTCGGCACGATCAGCGAATGGATGGTCTGGCATGGCTCGGTGCTTGCGGCGAACTCGATGCACTTGGCACTGGAGGAACAGTTGACCGACGACCGGGCACGTCTCACCCATCTGATCAGCTTCGGGCACGTCCGGTTGAGCGGAGGCCCGTTGGCACACGCGGCGGACCTGTTCACCGAGGCGGCCGACCTGGCCGAGAGCCTCGATGACCGCCATGCGCTGCAGAACGCCATGTTCGGCCTGGGCGATGCCTACCGTCAGCTGGGCCGCCTCGACGCCGCCATCGGCCCGCTGGCCCGGGCCGGCGATCTGGCACATGCGAACAGCGATGCCGAAGCCGAGGTGCATGCCATCCTCAGCCTCAGCCTCGCCCACAGCACCCTGGGCGACGGGGCGGCCGCCCTTGCCGGTGCCGACCGGCTGCGCGAACTCGCACATACGTCAGGGGACCTGCTCACCGAGGCCCGTTCGTGGAACGCCCGCTTCACCGCCCTGCTGACCATGGGCCGCTGGGAGGAGACCATCGCAGCGGGCGACAGGGCCGTACGCGCCTATCAGGACGCGGGCATCCGGGAAGCCACGGACTACGCGCTGAACGCCAAGGGCGTGGCCATGCTCGCGCTGGGGCGGGTGGCGGAAGCTCTGGCATCGCTGGGGGCGGCGCTCCAAGCGGCGTCGGCAATGGAGAATCCGCGCACCGAGGGTGTCTGCCTCTACAACATGGCGTGGGCCCACTGGACCGACGGCGGGTACGGACAGGCCGCCGAGACAGCCGAGCGAGCAGCTGCCTCCCTGCAGCTCGCCGGGGCCACGGAAGCCGCCGCGGCCGAGGCGCTCGCCGAGGCGGCCCGCGCCCGGACGGTGCCCGACCCGCAGGCGGCCGCCGACGCACTGGCCCGGTCCGCCGACGGCGTCGGAGGCAATGTCGAGATGGTCCGTCCGGCCTGGCTCATCGAGGAGGCAGGGCGGTTGCGCGGCGAAGCCTGACGCTGCGCGGCCCGGATACCCCGGTAGTGACCGGGTGCCGTGAGCGCCGTGCTCAGGTTCTTGCTCCTGAGCTGCGGACGTCATTGATTCCCGAGCGCGGAGCGGGTGACGTGTTCGGCTCTCGTCCCCCGCTCCGAGCAAGGGCCCGGGCCGACGGCCCGGGGCTGTTGCGACGGCCCACTCGCCACTACTCGCCGATGCGCACCATCGCGAGCGTGATGTTGTCGGGGCCTCCCGCCTCGATAGCGGCCTTCCACAGCTCGAAAGCGGCCCTGCCGTCGTTGTGCACGCGCAGCAGACTGTCGAGTGCGTCCTCCGTCACCGGGTCGGTCAGCCCGTCGGTGCAGACCAGGTAGCGATCACCTGCGGACAGCGGCGCCGTCGTGACGTGGGGCGTGATGGCGCTGAACCGGCGGGCGCCGCCGAGCGCCTGTGTGACAAGTGACGTGGTGCGCCGGCCCGGCGGCAACGGCGGGCTGTCGTCCACGCTCACCTGGCGGAGTCCGTCCCGAGTCGCGTCGAGCACCCTGCTGTCGCCGACGTTGAAGGCGAGCAGCGACTCCGCCAGCACGACGGCGCCCGCGACCGTGGTCCCCATGGTGACCAGTTCCGGATTGCCGTCGGCGGCTGCGTACACCGCGTCGTTGCAGACGTTCAGAGCGTCACGAACGGCTTCCTCGCTGTCCAATGAAGGACCGAACGACGCGAGTTGGCGGACGACCAGCGCACTGGCCACTTCGCCGGCGGGCTGCCCGCCGATCCCGTCGGCGACCGCGACGACGAGCGGCGTGCCGAGAGGGAACAGCAGCGTCTGCGGATTCTCGGTCACGGTGCCGCACAGCGTCCACGGTCCGACAACGAGGCTGTCCTCGTTGTGATCGCGAATGAGCCCGGTGTGGCTCAATGCAGTGACGGCTATGTACGGCATCGAAGGGCCCCGCTCTCCGCAACGGCAGGCGCGTCCCGCACCTCCATTGTGCCGCCGTGGGCACGCTGATGACGCAGCCCCGCCCAGCAGACTGTCGCGCATGCGCGGCGACACCACCGCGCGCTGCCGGATACGCCGCGCCGCTGACGCCGGCCCTGCCCGTCCGTGCCTCCACCACGGCGCACTCGCCGGGCGAGGCGTTACGGCCTTCGGCCTCAGGGGCAGGGATCGGATCATGCCCATGCTCGTCGGAACCTCAGGGTGGCAGTACAAGGACTGGCGCGGTGTTCTCTATCCCCCCGGGCACCCGCAGCGGCTGTGGCTGGAGGAGTACGCCCGGCACTTCGCCACCGTGGAGAACAACAACGCCTTCTACCGGCTCCCCACGGCGGAGATCTTCGCCTCCTGGCGGGAGCGGACGCCGCAGGGGTTCGTCATGGCGGTCAAGGCCAGCCGCTACTTGACCCATCTGAAGCGGCTGCGTGATCCCGCGGAGCCGGTGCTCCGGCTGATGGATCACGCCGAGGGCCTCGGCGACCGCCTGGGACCCGTGCTGCTCCAACTACCTTCGAACTTTCGTGCGGACATCGGGGCTCTGGACGCCTGCCTGAACTGCTTTCCCGACGGGGTTCGGGTGGCCGTCGAACTCCGGCACACCTCGTGGTGGGAGGCGGAGCGGGAGCTCCGGGCGGTGCTGGAACGGCATGGCAGCGCGCTGTGCTGGGCAGATCGCTGGTCCCGCCCGGTGACGCCGCTGTGGCGTACCGCGTCATGGGGGTACGTACGGTTCCACGGCGGCATCGCGGAGCCGCCGCCGCGCTACGGCCGCCAGGCGTTGACGTCCTGGGCCCGTCGCATCGTCGACGCCTGGCCCGACGAGGACGATGTGTATGTGTACTTCAACAACGACCTGGGTGGTGCGGCCGTCGTGGACGCCGTGAAATTCGCCCGCGCAGCGGCCGCGTTGGGCCGGACGGTGAGCCGTACGCCTCCCGGAGCCCTGCCGGGGCAGTCCACGTCCTGAGGGTTTTCCTGCCGGGCTCTGCTTGTTCCGGGTGCGGCGGAATCGGCTCGGCTCGCCTCGCAGGTGGCCGGATCTCCCCCACCGCGCCGCGCCGGACAGCCATCCGCTCCGCATCCGGCCGCGCGGCACCGGGCGCGGGGGGCGAATTCCCGTACGCGGGACGTTGCTTGAAGCAGCAGTCACCTCGCCCGTCACGATGAGGTAGGCCGCACCGGTGGGCCCTTCGCCCGGCGCCCCGGTGCGACCGTATGCCGTTGATTGGCGACCGTACCGGACCTGGCTGATGATGGAAGTTCAAGGAGCGACGTCCAAGGGCTGGGCCATGGCTGTGTGGCATGTGCGGGACTTCACGCCGGACGATCTCGAATCGGTGGTGCGGCTCGACGCCGAGAGCGCCACGACCGACCGGCCCGCTGTTTTCCGCCTGTCCGAGGTCGTCGCCGCGGTGCAGGCGCAGAATCCCGGTGTCGTCGCGGTGGCCGACGGGCATCTCGTGGGCGCGGCGGTGGGGCGGGTGGACGGCGACCGGGCCTGGGTTCTGCGTATCGCCCTGCATCCGGCCTGGCGGAACCTGGGGCTGGGCACCGCGCTGCTCTCCGCCCTGGAGCGCCGCCTGCAGAGCGCCGGAGCCAAGATCGTCGCCGCGGTTCTGCCCGAGGAGGAGACGGGCGCCGCCGCGCTCGGCCATTCCGGGTTCCGCCAGCATCGGGGGCTGACGTACTTCGAGAAGGTGCAGTCGGTGACCGCCCAGGACTCCGCGATCCTGTCCTCGCTCGGGGCGACGGTGCCCGCGGCCGGGCTCTGGGAGAAGCTCTCAGGTATGGCGGACGAGAAGCGGCTCGTCGAACGCCGGCTGGTGCTTCCCCTGGCCAACCCCGAGCTTGCTGACGCGCACGGCGTCGAACCACCCCAGGCCGTCGTACTGTTCGGTCCCCCGGGTACGGGCAAGAGCACCTTCGCCAAGGCTGTGGCCAGTCGGCTCGGCTGGCCGTTCGTCGAGCTCTTCCCCTCCCGGCTCGCGCTGGAGGGCGGGCTCGCGCACGGACTCAGCCGCCGCTTCGAGGAGATCGCACAACTCGACCATGCGCTGGTCTTCATCGACGAGGTGGAGGAAGTCGCCGGCACCCGCAACCTCGCCGACCCCATGTCTGTCGGCGTGGTCAATGAGCTCCTCAAATCGATCGTGCGGTTCCGCGACCGCGACGGCAGACTGCTCATCTGCGCCACCAATACGGTCGCCGCCCTGGATCCGGCCTTCCTGCGCCATGGCCGATTCGATTACGTCCTGCCCGTCGGGCCGCCCGACCACGAGGCCCGTAAGGCCCTGTGGACCAGCTATATCGCCAAGACCGGGACCGAAGCCGACACGGCCGTGCTGGCCGAGGCCAGCGAGGGATTCACCCCCGCCGACATCAAGCAAGCCGCCCGTACGGTCGCCCAGTCCGTCTTCGAACGCACCCTCGACACCGGAGAGAGGGCCCAGCCGACCACCGAGGACTTTCTCCACACGATCAGGCACACCCGTCCCACTGTCACCACCGACATGGCCCTGGAGTTCGCCGACCACACCATCCGCTACGGCCGCACCTGAAGGCCCGCGGCGGCATTTGATCCGCTCCGGCGGGCCCATGCCCGCGCGCGATCTCCGAACGGCTCCGGCAGGCGTTTCCGGATGATCGCGGGGAGGAGTACAAAACCGGGCGCCGCAGGAGAACACACCGAGTTCGGTGAGCTCCGCCGCGGGACAGGTGCGCCCCGGGCGTCCGCGGATGCGGTGCCCCACCGCATCCGCGGTGATCCTTTTGCCCGCCCGACCCAGGTGATCTTCTTTATCGCCTTTCGGGCGCCATTCCCTTCCTTGCCCACTCATGAACCGCAAGTTGCACAGCGTGAAACGAAAAGAGATGGCACATTCATTCGCCGGTGACATCTCCCACATCGATGTTCGGCAATGCAGTCACCGAATAGTAGATATCACGACGGCGACTTGATGAGATTTGTCCGACTTGATGTCACATGCCCCGCGCAGGGTGGGTCGAAATCCGAACGGGCGGGTGGTCGCGCCCGTTCATCCGGCATGCAGGGAACCCTGACGACGCAACAGGACTTCTCGCGCCCCCAGGAGCCGGACAAGCACGGCCGGACGGCCGTGGCAAGGGCCGGCCGTCACTACGAAGCTTGATAGTAATGGGGCCTGTTGCCCCGCCTCGCGGCAGTTCCAAGAATGACGGCCGCACAGCATCTCCAATGCTCAAGCCCAGGAACTGCGCGGAACCCTGCCCTACCGGGAGCGCTCCGCGATTACCGAGCGAGGTCACGCATGAGGAAGCACCGCAGGAAGACGTCCTACCGGCCGATAGCCATCGCTGTCGTCGCAGCGGGAGCCGTGGGTATCCCCTCTGCGGCCATGGCCTGTCTGGGCTCTCCGGAGGACGCGGGCAGCCGGCCCACCGCCCACTGGACGAACGTGAGCTCTGCGCACCACTGGAAGACCCCGAGCTCCGCGCACCGCTGGACGGCTGGTTCCTGGGGGCAGAAGCCGACTGCGAGTGCGCCCACGAGCCCTGCGGCGTCTGCGAGCGCATCGGCAGCACCTGCCCCGACCACCGCCCCCGCGTCCGCGGACACGGCCCGCGTGCTGGCGCTCGTCAACAGCGAGCGCGGCAAGGTCGGATGCTCGCCGCTCGCCTTCAACGCCAAGCTGACCAAGGCCGCGCAGGACCACAGCAAGGACATGGCCGACCACCGGAACATGTCCCACACGGGCTCCGACGGATCGTCGCCCGCCGACCGGATCACGCGAGCCGGTTACACCTGGAGTGCCTACGGCGAGAACGTCGCCTACGGCTACTCCACACCCGAGTCGGTGATGAAGGCCTGGATGACCAGCCCGGGCCACAAGCGCAACATCCTCGACTGCACGTACAAGGAAATCGGCATCGGACTCGCGCAGCCCGGCCACTACTGGACGCAGGATTTCGGAACGGCCCGATAACCGACCAGGAAATCCTCGGTGGCCGCCGCGTGGCTCCCGGTCGCGATGCCGGCGCCGAGGCACAGAATGACGAACAGGAGCCAACCGGCGATGGCACTCCATGGGTGCCGTGCGCTCCAACCGGCCATACGTACTCGGCGATTTCTCATACCCCGAATGCCGGTCCGCGGGACGGTGCTCCCGGCAGCCTCGACCGGTTGAACCCCCGTGTCCACCGGCCGGTGGACACGAAGGGCCCGCCGGCATCTCCGTGGCCCGTGGCGGCGTGCGTGGCTCAGGAACTGCCGCTCGCGTTCTCCTGAAGGATCGCGGCGATGTCGGCCACATCGTTCCCGATGGTCAGCACGCCGTTGATGTCGGGCGTCGAGGCGCCGTTCACCCCGATGAAGAACACGTCGTAGTGCCCCTGACTCGTCTCCAGATACCCGGCCGTCGTCTCCGCGCCCACCGCCAGCCGGCCGTTGAGGAGGTCGCCGCCGACGACGACGGTGCCTGTCTTGGCGGAGACCTTGCCTCGGGCGGGGCAGTCGCGGCACTTGCCCGCGAGGGTGCCGTCGACGCCCAGGGTCGGCAGAGCCTCCCGGAAGCGGTCCGCATCGGGGGTGCCCTGCCAGTACGTCAGGATCCGGGTGACGGCGCGGGGCGTGGTGCGGTCGGCGGGGTTGCCGCCGCGGCGGTCGGCCAGCTGCACCGCCTTGCGGTCCACCTTCGCCTCGTCCAGGAACTTCGCCAGTGCGGGGAATCCGTCCGGGCACTGATGACTTCCCGTACTGACGGCCATGAGGCAGATACCGAGGTTCGCCCCGAGGTTGTGGCTCACCTTGAAGATGAGGCGGGCGTACTGCTCGAACGGCGGGGACGTGAACCGGGCCACCTCGGGCGCGCCCCGGTAGGAGTCGGGCAGCTTGCCGGCCGGATTGGCTCCGACCGCGGCCGCGGTGACCTCGACCCCGGCGCGCTTCAGTGCCTCGATCAAGGCGGTGCGGCCGAAGGCGTTCGGATCCCGGATGTCCGACACCCGCAGGACCGGGGCGGAATCGGCGGCGATGGTGCCGGAGAGCTGGATGCGGGTGCCGTCGGCGGAGGGCGCCACCGTGATGTCGGCGGGCTTGCCCGCCTCGACGGTTCGGACGGAGGACGTGACGCGGTACGGCGCCACCTTCGGGCGCCAGTCCAGCTTGGCGGGCGCGCCCGGTGCGTCGCCGGGGGTGGTGAGCAGGTCGATGAGGTTGTCGTTGATGATCAGCGGCGTCGGCGTCGGGACGAATTCCGGGTCGGGACGGAACAGCCGGGCGTCCACGACCACGTCGCCGTCCACCTTGGTGATCCCCGAGGCGCGTACCTGCCGGGCCAGTTGGTCGATGCCGGCCAGCGGGTTCTGCGGAGTGAGGGACGCTCCGGGGATGTCGTCGGCGTAGGTGTGGTCAATGGTGGTGAAGGCGACGGTGCCGTCCGCACGCGTACGGCCGCCGAGGGTCAGGTCGCCCTGCGCGACGAGGCTCAGATTCCCGGTGAGGGTCGCGCCCCGGCGCTCTCCGACGGCATGGACCGGCGTGACGAAACGGTGATCGCTGCCGAGGGTGTGCCAGGCGCCGCTGACGCCGAACAGTTCGGCCACGGAACCGGGGATGAAGAACTGGTCCGCGTAGCGCGACTGCACCACCTTGCCGGTCTCCGGGTTCTGCTCGAACAGACCCCACTGGGCGTGCGGGTAGTCGGACTTGCCCATGATCGAGGAGATGCGCGGGTCGAGCTCGTCCGGGTCTTTCGACGGCATCACCCAGTCCATGCCGAACGCGGCGACAGTGGCGACCAGCACGAGTCCGAGGAGTGTGAAGACGCGCCGATGCCTCCGGTTCCGGCGTCGGTTTCCGGTGACGGCTGATGACATGCGGACTCCACCGGTGTGTGTGGTGCACGAGGACCGGGAAAGGGGCGTTCCGAGGGTATGTCTCGCGGGCGGCGGAGGCGGGTGGAGAGGCGCGGCGCGGCGGGCACATCCCTCGGACGGTGGCGGGAGGCGGTGGGGCGGGTGTGTCCGTACGGTCGTGGCACGGGGCTCATCGGTCCAGGAGGGCCGGGAGGTCGGCGAAGGAGTCGAGGACGTGGTCCGGGGTGCCGGTGGCGGAGCGGTGTGTCTCGGGCAGGTACTTGCCTGTTCTGACGAGGACGCCCGTGATGCCGTACCGCTGGGCCGCGAGTACGTCGGTCTCGATGTCGTCGCCCACCATCAGCGTGGCGGACGCGGTGGCGCCGAGGTGGGCCAGGGCGGTGGCGTAGAACGCCTCGGCGGGTTTGCCGGTGATTTCCGCCTCGGTCCGGGCAGCCCGTTCCAGCCCCGGGAGGAAGGCCCCGGTGTCGAGGGCGAGACCTTCCGCCGTACGCCAGTACAGGTTGCGGTGCATGGCGATCAGCCGGGCGCCGTGCTGGAGGTGGCGGAACGCGGCGTTGAGCGACGCGTAGTCGAATGCGTCGCCCGCTCCTCCCAGGACGACCACGTCCGCGGGGGCGCTCTCCCCCACGTCGACGAGGGTCACGCCCGTCAGGTCCTCGCTGACGTCGCCGCTGTTGAGCAGCGCGCACCGGGCCCCCGGGCAGTGGGCGCGCAGGTACGCGGCGGTGACGGCGGGCGCGGTGAGGATGTCGTCCTCGCCGACGGGGAAGCCCGCCGCGGCCAGCTTCGCGGCGATCCGGGTACGGGTGCGTGAGGTGGTGTTGGTGACCAGGGCAAACGGGAGTCCGGCGGCACGCAGCCGCTCCAGGGCGGCCATCGCGCCGGGCAGCGGTTCCCAGTCGACGGTGAGCACGCCGTCGATGTCGATCAGTACCGCTCCGATCCGTTCCATGGATCGACCGTCGCCGACTTGCGCAGGCGCCGCAAATGGGGTTGCTTCGAAGTAGGTGCGTACGTGCCTCTGTCTCCCCTGGGTCGGAGGTGAACCACCGTGTTGTTCACCGATCGCACGGATGCGGGCAAGCAGCTCGCCGAAGCGCTCCGGCATCTGCAGGGGGAGGAAAAGGGGGAGAGACCCGTCGTTCTGGGGCTGCCCCGTGGCGGGGTCCCGGTCGCCGCGGCGGTGGCGACCGCGCTCGGCGCACCTCTCGATGTGATCGTGGTCCGCAAGCTCGGTGTTCCTTACCACCGTGAGCTGGCGTTCGGTGCCATCGGGGAGGGCGGGGTGCGGGTGATCAATGAAGACGTCGTACGCCGCGGCGGGATCAGCCGCGGGGACATCGCGTCCGTGGAGCGCGCCGAGAAGGCGGAACTCACCCGGCAGGCACGGCAGTTCCGGGGCGACCGGCCGCGGTTGGAGCTGGCCGGCCGTACCGCGATCGTGGTCGACGACGGGGTGGCGACCGGCGCCACGGCCTCGGCCGCCTGCGAGGTCGTACGGGCGCAGGGCGCGGCCCGGGTGGTGCTCGCGGTTCCGGTGGCGCCCGCGGACACGGTCGCCTGGCTGCGTACACAGGTGGACGAGGTGGTCTGTCTCTCCACGCCGGCCCTCTTCTCGGCCGTCGGCGAGTGGTACCGGGACTTCTCCCAGACGCCCGACGAGGAAGTTCTCGCCCTGTTGAAGGCTTAGCGGGTGTCAGGCGGATCAGGCGCGGCCCCGCCCGTGGTCCGCCGGACCTGTCTCAGGGGGTGCCCGTACCGCCGCGCACCACGCCTGAGCCGGCCGGCCCCTCGGTTCGGCCGTACGTGTCCCGGCCGGTTCGCGCCGTACGTTCCCCGGCCCGGGCGCCGGTGCCCCCCCTTCGGGGTCCCGGGTCCGGTGTCCGGACCCGGGGCACTGCCGCAGTTGCTCAGTCCTGCTTGCCGAACCGCAGCTTCCACGGCGCCACCGCCGACTCGATCTGCACGCGCAGTCCGAGCTTCGACTCGCCGTTCACCCGCTCCTCGAATCGGATCGGGACCTCGACGATCCGCAATCCGCGCCTGACCGTGCGGTAGTTCATCTCCACCTGAAAGGAATATCCATTGCTGCGGACGGACGGCAGATCGATCGATTTCAGGGTGTCCGCCCGCCATGCCTTGAACCCGGCGGTGGCGTCCTTCACGTGCAGTCGCAGAATGGCATTGACATAGAAATTGGCCCAGGCGGAGAGCGCCTTGCGGTGCCATGGCCACTCGGTGGCCAGCGAACCGCCTTCCACATAGCGGGACCCAATGACGACTGCCGCATTCTCGGCGAACAGTTTCTCCACCATGACCGGAACCACGGACGCCGGATGGGAGAGGTCCGCATCCATCTGAATGACAACTTCCGCTTTCTCTGCGAGCGCACGCATCATCCCGGCCACGTAGGCGCGCCCGAGCCCGTCCTTCTCGGTGCGGTGCAATACCCCGACCAGGCCTGACGTCTCGGCCGCGAGCCGGTCCGCAACCTGCCCCGTGCCGTCGGGCGAATTGTCGTCCACCACCAGAATGTGCAGGTTCGGCAGATGCAGATCCTTGAGCAGATCGACGAGGATCGGCAGATTCGTCCGTTCGTTGTAGGTGGGGACGACCACCACAATCCTCGGGGAAGTCTTCTCCACGGCCATTCCCTTGCGCTCGCTCGTGTTCTCGGGGCTCCCAGACGTTCTCGGGCGTTCTCCAGTGTTCCGCGCTCCCGATCCGCGCGAGCCTAGCACCCGCCCCGTGCCCCTAAGACCGACCGGCAATTGGGGGGCGGTCTAAATGCGCGAAACAGCGTTCTCCGGATTTCCCTCCCTCCTTCGCGACACCGACCGTGTTCTCGCGGCCCGGCAGCTGCTGACCCGCGGCGGGCGGAGCGTTCGGCCGGGCGATAGTCTGGTGCGAGCAGGGACTGGTGACGGTTGCTGCGCGGCGGTGGGGCCCGCCGCACCCGAACCGCGGCAGCAGTGCCGCCAACGGTCCCTACTTGCGGTGGAACGTGCTCGTGTCCGGGCACCCAGCAGGTAGGAGACATGCGCCCATGGGAGCCCAGCAGCCCCGAGCGACACCCGTGACGGATCGTCCCGACGGCACCGGGCGTGTCGTACCCGGGCAGCGCAGCCGGCAGCCGGGCGGGCAGTGGCCCGTCCTCGGCGTCATCGCCCTCGGCGGCGCCGCCGGAGCCACCGCCCGTTACGGGGCGTCACTGATCTGGGGCACCCCACCGGGCGGCTTTCCCTGGACGACGCTGGTCGTGAATGTCCTCGGGTGCGCGGTGATCGGCGTTTTCATGGTCCTGATCAGCGACGTATGGGCGGCGCACCGGCTGGTGCGCCCATTCTTCGGCACGGGGGTGCTGGGCGGGTTCACCACGTTCTCCACGTACGCCGCGGACATCGAACGGCTGGTGGACGGCGGCCGGGCCCGCACCGGCATCGCGTATCTCGGGCTGACGCTGCTGGCGGCGCTCGCCGCGGTGTGGAGTGCGGTGTGGGTGACCCGCCGCGTGCTGGCATGGAGGCAGCCATGACGAGGGAGACGGAGCCGTCCGGGGCGGCCGAGCGGGGGCTGCGCCTGACGGTCCTGGTCGGGGAGTCCGACGTCTGGCACCACCGCCCCGTCTATGCGGAGATCGTGCACCGGGCGCACCGTGCCGGGCTGGCGGGTGCGAGTGCGTTCCGTGGCATCGAGGGGTTCGGCGCCTCGTCGCGGATCCACACCCAGCGACTGCTGTCGCTGAGCGAGGACCTGCCGGTGGCGGTCGTGATCGTGGACACCGAGGACCGGATCCGCGCGTTCCTGCCCCTCATCGACGAACTGACCGGGGACGGCGTCGTCGTCCTCGACGCGTGCGAGATCGTCCGCCGCCGCGACCGGGAGGACGGGCGGTGACCTGGCTGCTGGTGATCGTCGGCGCCGCGATCGGCGCCCCGCTCCGCTATCTGACCGACCGTGCGGTCCAGGCCCGGCACGACACGGTCTTCCCGTGGGGGACGTTCGCGGTGAACGTGGCGGGATCCCTGCTGCTGGGGCTGCTGACCGGCGCGGTGGCGGCCGGTGCCGCCTCGTCACAGGTGCAGCTGTTCGTCGGTACGGGGCTGTGCGGGGCGCTGACGACGTATTCGACGTTCGGTTACGAGACGCTGCGGCTGGCCGAGGACGGGGCGAAGTTCTACGCGGCGGCCAATGTCGTGGCGAGCGTGGTGGCGGCGCTGGGCGCGGTGTTCGCCGGGGTCGCGGTCGCCGAGGCGCTCTGGCAGTGACACGCGATCACTCTTCCCGTGTACGCCAACGGGTGTGCCGTCGCCCGCAACCCCGCCACCCGCACCGCCGAGCAGCCACGACAGGGCTGCCGTGGCTGCTCGGCGGATACGCGTACGGACGGTCGGCGCGATCCGCCGATGCACGACGGGCCCGGCGACACGCGGATCGTCGAACGAGCGTTGCGGGTCGGTCCAAGGGACTTCATGATTCCTTCGACCCGGCCCGCCCGGCTCCGGTCAGGCGGTGCGGCGCACCGGTGCCGGGCGGCGGTTGCGGCGGCCGCGGGACGACGAGCCGCCGCTCCTGGGACGCTCCGTCGCCGGTGCCGTGATGGTGACGGGCACACCCGAGGGCGCCTGCGCGCCGGTGATCCGGCTCAGCTCGGCCTCGCCGGAGCGGACCTGGGCGATCTTCGGGATGATGCCGGCGTCGGCCATCAGACGCGTCATCTCGCGGCGCTGGCCCGGCAGCACCAGCGTGACGACGGAGCCGGACTCACCGGCCCGGGCGGTGCGGCCGCCGCGGTGCAGGTAGTCCTTGTGATCGCTCGGCGGGTCGACGTTGACGACGAGGTCGAGGTTGTCGACATGGATGCCGCGCGCCGCCACGTTCGTGGCGACCAGCACCGTGACATGTCCGGTCTTGAACCGGCTGAGGGTGCGGGTGCGCTGCGGCTGCGACTTGCCGCCGTGCAGGGCGGCGGCCCGCACGCCGCTGTTCAGGAGGTGGTCGGTGAGCTTGTCCACGGCGTGCTTGGTGTCCAGGAACATGATCACCCGGCCGTCGCGGGCCGCGATCTCCGTCGTGGTGGCGTACTTGTCCGCGCCGTGGACGTACAGCACGTGGTGTTCCATCGTCGTCACCGCACCGGCCGCCGGGTCGACGGAGTGGACCACCGGGTCGTGCAGATAGCGGCGGACCAGCAGGTCCACGTTGCGGTCCAGGGTGGCCGAGAACAGCATCCGCTGCCCCTCCGGCTGCACCTGGTCGAGCAGCTCGGTGACCTGCGGCATGAACCCCATGTCGGCCATCTGGTCGGCCTCGTCGAGAACGGTGATGGAGACCTGGTCCAGCCGGCAGTCGCCGCGCTCGATGAGGTCCTTGAGCCGGCCCGGCGTGGCGACGACGACTTCGGCGCCACCGCGCAGTGCGCCGGCCTGCCGGCCGATCGACATGCCGCCGACGACGGTCGCGAGGCGCAGCCTCAGCGACTTGGCATACGGGGTGAGCGCGTCGGTGACCTGCTGGGCCAGCTCCCGGGTCGGGACGAGGACCAGGGCAAGCGGGTGCCGGGCCTCGGCGCGCCGTCCTGCGGTACGGGCCAGCAGGGCGAGGCCGAAGGCGAGCGTCTTGCCGGAGCCGGTGCGGCCGCGGCCGAGCACGTCGCGCCCGGCGAGCGAGTTCGGCAGGGTGGCGGCCTGGATCGGGAACGGCTCGGTCACGCCCTCGGCGGCGAGCGCCGCCAGCAGGGGCGCGGGCAGGTCCAGGTCGGCGAAGGCCTCGACTGCGGGCAGCGCCGGAGTAATGGTCTTCGGCAGGGCGAACTCGCCCTGTTTGGCGGCGGGCCGGCGGCCGTAGCCACCGGAACCGGAGCGATATCCGGAACCGGAACCGGAACCGGAACGGTAGCCGGAACCGGAACGGCTCGGGGCTCCGCCGCGGTTGCCGGAGTAGCGGTCGTTCGTGCGAGTTGAGCGGTTCAAGGAGAACCCTTCCTCGATATGGCGCGTATCGAGGAATTCCGCGCGGCAGTGAAGCGGCGCAGGAATCGCAAGAACGGGCCGATGAAATGCGTGGACGAAGCCCGGCTGCGAAAAGTGAGCCGTGTCCGACACGGAAGATGGTGAACCGTGTCCGTCACAGGGACGGGGGCCGGCACACGGGTGCGGGCCCGGAAAAGCAACGAGCTGGGGCCGGCGCACGGCGGGTGCGGGCCCGGAAAAAGCAACGAGCTGGGGCCCGCACCCGAAGGTGCGGGCCCCAGCTGCGCAAGTGCGTCTCAGCGCGTCAGGCGCCGGAGCATCTGCAGGATCACGCGGGGGTGATGTTCTCCGCCTGCGGGCCCTTCTGGCCCTGCGTGACGTCGAAGTTCACCTTCTGGCCCTCCTGCAGCTCACGGAAGCCACTCGCGGCGATGTTCGAGTAGTGGGCGAAGACGTCAGCGCCGCCACCGTCCTGCTCGATGAAGCCGAAGCCCTTTTCCGCGTTGAACCACTTGACGGTGCCAGTAGCCATGTTTTATCTCCTTCTGGGGCAGTGCCCGGGGACCCGCACTGTGCCGGTCCCGCGTCGCCGCAATGATTACCCCGTCCGGAATCATGATGCCGGAAATACAAAAGCGCGCTCATCAGCCAATTGTGGTGACAAGAGCACTTGGAGTTTTGGGAACCACAACTGCAACTGGCATCCACCGTAGCACGATGCAAGCGACCGCGCGCGGCGCGTAATTACACTCCGCCCGGCACGCCATAAACCCTCATCGCACATTGCATAAAATTCTGTGCTTGCGACAACAGATATGCGCCCCCGGCGCGGAGCCCCGGCGTCGGGACCCGGCCTCAGGACCCCGAACCCGCCACCGGCCGGCGCAGCTCCGCGTTGAGGCGCAGGGCCTCTTCGAGCTGGTCCTCCAGGATGACGATGCGACAGGCGGCCTCGATCGGCGTGCCGCCGTCGACGAGTTCGCGAGCACGGGCGGCAATGCGCAACTGGTAGCGGGAGTAGCGGCGGTGGCCGCCCTCGGACCGCAGGGGCGTGATCAGGCGCGCTTCGCCGATCGCCCGGAGGAAGCCGGGCGTGGCGCCGATCATCTCCGCAGCTCGACCCATGGTGTAGGCGGGGTAGTCGTCGTCATCGAGCCGGTCGGTGGCATGCGGAGGGGTTCCTGGGGGCATTTGCACCTCTTCCGGGCCCGCGGCGAGAAGCGACTGGAGGTTTCTCTGACGTCGTTGACCGAAAAAGAAACTCTCATGGTGCGAGCCATCATCTCTATGGTAGCCGCGAGAGATTTCCCGGACCGGGCAGGGGAGATCACCCGCTACACCCGAACGTGAGTGCGACCCGGGTGCGGGCGGCGGACACACTGATCAGCCGGTCAGTTGATGGCGGCGTGATCAATGGTCATAACGTACGAGCAGCCCTTCACGCATCCCCCGTCGTGAAGGGCTACGAATCGTTGCGGGCCCGACGGGCGGCCGGACACGCGGGCGCACGGCGGCTTCATGGGCAAGGGACTCCCCTCGTGGTCCCTTGCCCATGTTTTTTCGAGTTAACAGTGACGTAGAGTGTTTATGCAAGCCCACTCCTGACAGCGGAGCAGGATGTTCCGCTACGTCTCGCCCGCCTCCCCACGCTGCGGACCCTTCATCCGGGTGGTTACAGTACGAGCCCGTTGACCGGATCCAGGCAGGCGCAGCGTCTCAGGGGCGCGCGTGCCGCACGGACGTGAACGTGGGGGCCCGATGGACAACGGCGAAAAGCGCGCGCCGGAGCTGCGGACGCTGCAGCAGAAGGTCGAATACATGGTGGAGGAGACCTTCCCCGGCCAGAAGATCTCGGGGCGGGTCTTCGCGGACCTGGTCAGGGAACGCGGCGGTTCGCTGTCGCACAGCTACTTTTCCAACATCCTCGCCGGGAAGGTCACCCAGCCGTCCGAGGACATCCTCAAGGCCCTCGGACTGGGCTTCGGCGTCGACTGGCGCTTCTTCAAGGAGGAGTCCGAGGTCGTCGACGACGTCGTCGCCGGACTGCGGTTCCTCGCGAAGCGGCGTACCGGGGAGATCAGCGGGCTCGCCGGACGCGGCCTGGCCGACGACGGTCTGCCGCCGGAACTGCTGCAGTTCGCGTTCTCGCTCCTGGAGGACGCGAAGAACCGGCCCGGCCCCCCCGCCGACGGCGAGGGCAGCCGTTCCGCCGCCGACGGCCCATCGGCGCAGTAGGCCGCCATGTCCCTGCGCAAGCTGCGGAAGGAGTGCGAGGCCGGACTGGCCGACCTCCCCATCCCCGCACCGTTCTCGATCGCCGGCCTGGTGGCCAACATGGAAGCGGCCCGCGGCCGCACCATCGTGCTGCACGAAATGCCCGACCGGCTGGCGCGCGTCAATGCCGCCTGCGGTCTGCGGCTCGCCTCCGGCTCGACCAGCTTCGTGCTCTACCGGCGGCGCCCGACCGCGTACCAGACCCAGCACGTCATCCTGCACGAGCTGTGCCACGAGTGGTTCGACCACGGCACCTCGCTCGACGCGGACCAGCTCCAGCGGCTGCTGCCCGTCTTCGACACGTCCCTGATCTCGCGGGTCGTGGACTCCGGCGTCGCCGACGCGCTGCGCGCGGGCGACTCCACCGTCCAGGCCCGCGCCCAGTACGACACGCACGACGAGCGGATCGCCGAGTTCGGCGCCTCGCTCATCCCCCGGATGGCCAGGGACGTGACCAGCGACGACATGGTGGGACGCCTCGCCAATTCGCTGTCGCGCCCGGTCGCGCACCGCCGCCGCGGGCTGTTCCGCCGTACGTGACCCCGTCCCCTTCCCCCCACCCGGAGGAATCCCGCCGTGACCCCGCTCGACCTCGCCGGCTATCTCATAGCCGTCCTGATGACGGCTGTCGCCGTGTGGCGCATGCCGGCCGCCCTGTGGGGCGACGAGGAGGACAAGCGTCGCCGCGCCCTGTGGGGCTGCTACGCCGGATTCGCCGCCGCCCTGTGGACCAAGACCCAGGTGGTGCGGATCGGGCTCAACGACAGCCCGGTCACCGACCTCTCGGTTCTGATCAAGCACTACACGGCGACGATCGCGATCCTGGCGATCCTCAGCTACATCGTCGCCATCTACGGCCAGTACCCCGACGCCGGTGACGTCCCGCGGCACGTCCGGTTCGCCCGCTTGGTCCAGCAGGTGGCGGCCAAGGCGTCCGTCGCCACGCTGATCCTGCTGACGGTGCTCTTCTTCACCGTCGTCGACCGTTCCGTGCCGTCCGACCGCTTCGTCGCCGACCATGCGGGCCAGTGGGGCGCCACGCTGTACATGACCGTGTTCTACCTCTACCTCGGCGCCGCGTCCGCGGTCTGTGCCTACCAGTGGGCGCTGGCCACCGCCGGTGCCGGGCTGCGCCATCTGCGGGTGGGGCTCGCGATGATGACGTTCGCGATGTTCATCGGGGTCGCCTACACGGTCAGCCGCACCCTGTTCCTGTGGGTCAGCGTCGTCGATCAGCCGAGTGCCGCCTTCGCGCTGGAGTTCGACGAGGTCACCGAGGCCGCGCAGGTCGTGCTGTTCGCGTTCTTCGCGGTCGGCGCTTCCGTCCCCGCCCTCAGCAAGGGACGGCGCCGGGCGAAGCTGTGGCGGGCCCAGACCCGACTGCACGCGCTCTGGTACGAGTTGATGACGGCGTTCCCCGACCAGCCGTTCGAGCCCCCGGCCTCGCTCCGCCGCGAACTGACCCGGTTCGACACCCCCGCGGATCTCCGGATCGACCGGTGGGCCGCCGATATCGCGGACGCGGTCGAGAAGCTGCGCCACTACGTACCGGACAGCCTGCTCCCGGCCACCGCGGCAGCTGCCGCGGCCGACTCCCCTGCCCCCGCGAAGGCCGGTCCGCTCGCCGACGCGTACTGGATCAAGGCCGCCCTCACCGCGATGAACACCGGTGCTCCCGCCGGGAGCGCCGCGGCGGTCGGCACCCAGCACGCCATCGACCAGGACGGTGAGGTGGCGTGGCTGGTGCAGGTGGCGACGGCCTACCGGACCGTCACCGAGGACCGGGCCCGGGACGTACTGGCGGCTTCGGCGGGCATGGAGAGGACGGCATGACGACCACCGATTCGGCCACCGGCCCCGACACGACGACGGCCTCGACCGCCCGCGCGGTCACGGACGTGCTGCAGCCCCGCAACCTTCTGCTGGCCGGCATGCTCGCCATCGGGCTCGCCGCCGCCGACCACTGGACCGGGCTGCTGTGGGGCCTGCTCGGCGCCCTGTGCGCGGGGATCGTCCCGGCCGGATACATCGAGTGGGAGCGGGGGCGCGGCACCTGGGGCGACCGGCATGTGGTCGACCGTACGAAGCGCGCACCGATCTTCCTCGTCATCCTCGGCTCGGTCGGCGCGGGCTCGGTCGTCATGGTCCTCGGCCACGCGCCCACCGGGATCTTGGTGGCGATGCTGGCGCTGTGGGCGATGACGGTCGTGCTGCTGGCCGTCAACACCGTCTGGAAGATCTCGGTGGACGCGTCGGTCGCCTCGGCGGTTGTCGCGCTGCTGGCCGCGGTCCACTCGCCGTGGTGGCTGCTCGCGTATGCGATGACGGTCGCCGTGTGCTGGTCACGGGTGGCGCTCGGGTACCACAGCGTCGCCCAGACGGTGGCGGGCTCGGCGCTGGGTGCGGGGACGGCAGCCGCGTTCCTGCTCGTCTGACGGCCACTCGGTTCCGCCGTCGCGTACTCCGGTTGCACAACGCCGTCCCGCGTTCCGGACCCCGGTGCCGGTCCCGGACACCGAGAACCCGGACTTCGCCACCGTGATGTCCCGACCCGCCGCCGCCCGTCCGGTCTGACGATTCCGAGACGTGCCCGCACGATGCCGGGCCTGAGCCGGTGCCGGGACCTAAGGGCCGTCCCGTAATCCCTGGTGGGCGCACGACGACAGCTCCGGCGCCTCGCTGCGTTGCCGGAGCATCCGAATACGCCCAGTATGAGGACGCTCCTCCGCCTTGCGATGCACCGCATCCGACGCCGTGCGCTGATCCACCAGGGATTGCGGGACAGCCCTTAGCGTGACGGACATGCGTGTACTGCTCACCGGCGGAGCCGGTTTCATCGGGGGACACATCGCCGGGGCGCTGGCAGCGCGGAGGCACGAGGTGGTGGTGTTCGACGCGCTGCTGGAGTCGGCGCACGGCGTGGGCGCCGGAGGCGGCCGGGACGGGCTGATCGTTGCCGATGTCCGGGACCGGGCGGCGGTGGCCGATGCGCTGCGGGGCGTCGACGCGGTCTGCCATCAGGCCGCGATGGTCGGTCTGGGCAAGGATTTCACGGACGCCCCGGAGTACGTCGGCTGCAACGACCTCGGGACCGCCGTCCTGCTGGCGGAGATGGCCGCGGCCGGTGTGCGGAATCTGGTGCTCGCCGGTTCGATGGTCGTCTACGGCGAGGGGCGGTACGACTGCCCCCGGCACGGGCGGGTCCGGCCCGGGCCGCGGGCCGTCAACGATCTGGCGGCGGGCCGGTTCGAGCCGCGCTGCCCGGACTGCGGGGCGGAGCTGACGCCGGGGCTGGTGGGCGAGGACGCGCCCACCGACCCGCGCAATGTGTACGCGGCGACGAAGCTCGCCCAGGAACATCTGGCCGCCGCGTGGGCGCGGGCGACGGGCGGCCGGGCGGTGGCCCTGCGCTACCACAACGTGTACGGGCCGGGGATGCCGCGCGACACCCCGTACGCGGGGGTCGCCTCCTTCTTCCGCTCCTCGCTGGAGCGGGGCGAGGCGCCGCAGGTCTTCGAGGACGGCGGTCAGCGGCGGGACTTCGTCCATGTACGGGATGTGGCGGCCGCGAACGCGGTGGCACTGGAGGCCGTGGGAGGACGCGGGGCGGGAAGTTTCGCCGCGTACAACACGGGGAGCGGGGATCCGCACACGATCGGCGAGATGGCGACGGCGCTGGCGTCCGCGCACGGCGGTCCGGCACCGGAGATCACCGGCGGGTACCGGCTCGGAGACGTACGCCATGTGACGGCGGACTCGCGACGGCTGAAGGAGGAACTGGGCTGGCGCCCGGAGGTGGGGTTCGCGGAGGGGATGGAGGAGTTCGCCGGGGCGGCGTTGAGGGGGGCGGTCGCCACCGGTTGGCCGGCGGCCGCTTCGGCTCCGGACGGCCCGCCCGGCCTGCCCGGCCTGCCCGGCCTGCCCGGCCTGCCACCGGAAGCATGACCTCGAAGCAGCAGCCGCCCGTCACATGACGGACCTCCGCCCGGCCCTCGTGCGCCTCCACGATCCCCTGGCCGCGCGGTCCGCCGGGGGCGGGTCCGGGACCCGGGGTGTCCGGGATGTTCTCCATACGGTCACCTTGGCATCCCGGGTCGGGCAGTCGGCGGTCCGCCGAAGGGTCGACGTCCGTCTTCCGTAAGAACCTGAAGCCCGAAATGCCGGTTTTCGCTCCGTAGTGTGAGCGAGGTGACCGACTCCTACCCCACCCACTCCCCCCACGCCGACGTGGTCCTCCCCTGTCTGGACGAGGCCGCCGCGCTGCCCCGGGTGCTGGGCCGTATCCCGGACGGCTGGCGCGCCCTCGTCGTCGACAACGGCTCCACCGACGGATCGGCGGAGCTCGCCCGCTCGCTCGGGGCGACCGTCGTACATGAGCCGCGACGCGGCTTCGGCGCCGCGTGCCAAGCCGGACTGCTCGCCGCCGAGGCGGAGTTCGTCTGCTTCTGCGACTGCGACGGTTCCCTCGACCCGGGTCTGCTGCCCGGCTTCGTACGCCGGATCGCCGACGGCGAGACCGATCTGCTGCTGGGGCGCCGCCGCCCCGAGGGCCGTGGCGCGTGGCCGCTGCACGCCCGCGCCGGGAATCTGGCGCTGGCCCGGATGGTGCGCCGCCGGACGGGACTGCGCCTGCACGACCTCGGCCCGATGCGGGCGGGGCGCCGGGCGGACCTGCTGGCACTGGAGCTCACCGACCGGCGCAGCGGCTACCCGCTGGAGATGGTGGTGCGTGCGTCGGACGCCGGGCTGCGGGTCGCCGAGACCGATGTCCCGTACCTGCCGCGTACGGGCAGGTCCAAGGTGACCGGCACCTGGCGGGGGACCTGGCATGCGGTACGGGACATGCGCGCTGTCCTGCACAGGCCGCCGGAACGGACGAGCGCGGGGACGGCCCGACAGGAGGCGTCCCGATGAGCGTGCCCGGCCCGACCACCCTCCTCGTCATCGCCAAGGAACCGCTGCCGGGACTGGTCAAAACCCGGCTCACCCCGCCGTTCACGCCCGCCGAGGCCGCACAGCTCGCCGAGGCGGCGCTCCGGGACACGCTGCGCACGATGCTCTCGCTGCCCGCCCGGCGGCGCGTACTCGTGCTGGACGGGCGGCCGGGGCCCTGGCTGCCGGCCGGCGTCGACGTAGTGGCGCAGAGCTCCGGCGGACTCGACGAGCGGCTCGCGGCGGCGTTCGCCGGCTGCACCGGTCCGGCCCTGCTCATCGGCATGGACACCCCGCAGATCTCCGCCGCCCAGCTGGCGCCCGCGCTCTCCCCGGACGCCTGGAACGACTGCGACGCCTGGTTCGGCCCCGCCGACGACGGCGGCTTCTGGGCACTCGGCCTGGCCGCCCCCGACCCGGACCTGGTGCGCGGCGTGCCCATGTCCGTCCCGCAGACCGGTGCGGTCCAGCGGCGGCGTCTCGTCGACGCCGGACTGACCGTGCGCGATCTGCCGCAGCTGCGGGACGTGGACACAGCGGCGGACGCCGCGCACGTCGCCGCCGCGGCACCGCACGGGGAGTTCGCCGCGGCGCTGGCCCGGCTGACCGCGGCGGCGGCCCGATGAGCAGTACGGTTCCGGACCGCTCCGCCACGAGCACGGCAGGTTCCGAAAGAGAGGACCTCGCCCCGTGGTCCACCGACCCCTACACCGACGCGCTGCGCAACGGCCACGGTCCGCTCTTCCTCCGCCGTACGGACGGCTGGCTGCTGCCCCTGGACGTCGAGCGCTGGTGTGCGGAGGCCGACGCCGCCGACCTGTCGGCGCTGCGCCGCTGCGAAGGGCCGGTCCTCGACATCGGGTGCGGTCCCGGCCGCCTCGTCGCGGAACTGGCCTCCCGCGGCCATCGCGCACTCGGCATCGACGTCAGCGCCGCCGCTGTCGCCCACACGCTCCGGATCGGCGGCTCGGCGCTGCACCGTTCCGTCTTCGACCCGCTTCCCGGCGAGGGCCGTTGGGGCACCGTGCTGCTGATCGACGGCAACATCGGCATCGGCGGCGACCCGCACGGTCTCCTGCTGCGCACCGCAGACCTCCTCGCCCCCGGCGGGCTCCTCATCGCGGAGACGTCGCCACTGGACATCGACGAACGGGTCCAGGTCCGGTTGCACGACGGTCGCCTCGCACCGGAAGGGACCGGCGCGGAGGACCGGGCCGCCACCGGGGGCGCGCTCTTCGCCTGGGCCCGGCTCGGCACCCCGGCCCTGCTCCGATATGTGCAGCCGAACGCCTGGCGGGCCGTCGATCAGTGGGTGTCGGACGGCCGCCCCTTCATCGCCCTGCGCCGCACCCGGAGGGTCCGGACGCCCAGCCAGAACGCCGACACCGCGAACAACGCCGCCGTGATCAACAGCCAGTTCCCGAGGAACACATCGGGGGAGAGCCCGCTCGCCGGCTTGTAATGGGTCGCGTGCCTGCTGATCAGCGGGAACCACATCAGCAGGAGCAGCCCGGAGAGAAAGACGGGTACGCGGACGAAGTTGACCAGGGAGCGCGGTCCCAGCACCGCGCGTACGGCCCGGTCCCCCGTCGCGTACACCGGCAGCAGCACGAGGTCGTGCACCAGCGCGGAGCCGACGAACCACACCGCGACACCGAACGTGTCCCCCTCCAGCAGCCGCACACCCGCGTAGCCCGCGAGGGCGAAGGTGGCGGCCAGGAGCAGGAGATGCAGCGGCCCTTCCCCGTACCAGCGCCTGAAGACCGCCGCGGACCGCGGGCCACTCGTCCTCCGCATCACAGCTCTCCTCACAGCTCTCCGAATGTCAGCCGGGTCACCCATTTGGTGTTGAGCACGCCGGGCGCGGCCGGGACGATGATCCGCGCCGGGTACCCGTGGTCCGGCGACAGCGTCTCGCCATTGACCTCCAACGCCAGCAGCGAACGCGGGTCGCGCACCTGGTTGTCGCGGAGCGCAACCTTCCGGAACGGCCCGCTGCGCTGCACGGACTCCACGAACACCCCCGGCGGCCGGTCCGGATACCCGGCGAGCGCCGCCAGATCCCGCAGCCGCACCCCGCGCCACCACTGGTCCGCGGTCGACCAGCCCTCCACGCACGCGATCGGCAACGCAGCGCTGTACTGGTCCATGGCCAGCAGCTGTTCCCGGGTGAACGCGAGATCCCCGACGGGTCCGCTGACGGTCAGCCGCCACCGTTCACCCGTGTCGGCCGGGGTGATCCGGACGGACGCGGCTGTCTTGTTGATCTGGAAGCCGTTGGGCCCCGTCCCGGGGTCGGCGACCCCGCGCGGGGTGAGGAGTGCGGTGCTGCGCAGCACATCGAAGCTCCGGCCCACCGAGGTGACCAGCAGGAGGAGCGACCCGGCGCCCACCATGGCGAAGGCGCCGCGCCGGGAGATGGTCGGCGTATGCGGGGCGGGGGACGCCAGCTCATCGGTCTCACCCCGCAGTTCACCGCTGCGCAGCACCCGTACGGCCCGCGGGAGCTTCAGCCCGACGTGGGCGACGAACCCGGCGAAGAACACCCACGCACCGTAGAAGTGCAGCGGGTAGAACGACCCCGGGAACACGTACTCCACCTGGATGTTGAGCAGCCCGGTGATGAACTCGAACAGCGCCCCGCCGACGAGCAGCAGCAACGACACCCGTTCCAGGGCATGCCCCACCGACCGGGCCGGCGGCAGCGCGAAAAACTTCGGGATCACCGACCACAGCTTCGCCAGCAGTACCGGTACGAGCACGATGCCGCCCGTGACGTGCAGCCCCTGTGTCAGCCGGTACAGCCAGTGCGGTCCGGTCGGCCAGGCGAACAGGTAGAACCCCAGCAGTCCCTTGCCCGGCGTCTTGTCGTTGACCGGCGCAAGATCCGGGTTGTACGCGGCGTACGACAGCAGCCCCGTCACGAACACCAGCGTCAGCCCGACGAGGAGGACGAGCCCGAGCACCGCCGTGAACCGGACGCTGCGCACGGGGCTGCGCCAGAACCCGGGGGAGGAGGGCAGCCGATCCGTGGTCCGGAGCCGTTCGAGAACGGCCGGGACCCGCCCCGCGGACGGTCCGTCATCCGATGGCCCGGCACGGCCCGTCCCACCGAAGCGGAACGGAAACCGGAACGCTCTGTCGTGACGTCTGTCGCCCATGTCCCGACGCTAAGCCCGAGGTCTCGGGCCGCAGCGCGTACGACTCCTGACGAAACTCCGATGTCACTCCCGATGACCGCCAACCGGGCCAAGATCTGACAGTTCGATGACGCGCCCCGGTGGCACCGCCCGTCATCGCCCCGCCCTGCATAGCGTGCCTGTGTGAAGACCGAGGAGCACGTGAAACGTGAGCAGCGCACCGCTGGCCGCAACCACCGCGCCATGGGCCGACGCTTCGACCTGATCGCCGCCGCCGCCGGTGTCCTGCTGGTCACCGCCGCCGTGCTGATCGGCCGGGCGATCCAGGACGCCGACGGCAGCCTCTTCGTCCACTGGCCGCCCCTGCTGGCGTCCTGGTACCCGCACACCGGCCCCGGCACCCCGGCCGCCGTGGTCGTCGCCGCGGCCGTCGTCGCGTACGGGCCGGTCCTCGCCGACCGGCTGCCCTGGCGGGGTCTGCTCGCGACCGCGTGGGCAGCCTCCCTCGGCTGGATCTTCTCCCTGGCGATGATCGACGGCTGGGGGCGGGGCATCGCCGAGCGGCTCACCACGAAGCATGAATACCTGCAGGTCATCAGCCGTTTCGACGATATCGGCGCAGCGCTGCGCGGATTCGACACGCACATCCTGATCGGCCCCCCGGGCAACTGGCCCGCCCATGTCGCCGGTCATCCGCCGGGCGCCACGCTCACCTTCGTGCTGCTGGACCGGATCGGACTGGGCGGCGGCGGCTGGGCCGGTGTCTGGTGCATCGTGCTCGGCGGCTCCGCCGTCGTCGCCGCCCTGATCACGGTGCGCGCCCTCGCCGACGAACACCTCGCCCGCCGCGCCGCCCCGTTCCTCGTCCTCGCGCCGATGGCGGTCTGGACCGGCGCCTCGGCGGACGCCTGGTTCGCCGCGGTCGCCGCGTGGTCGGTCGCCCTCCTCGCCCTGGCCGCAACCCGCCGGACCCGGCCGGGCCGTGCCACCGCGGCCGCCCTCGCCTCCGGCCTCCTCTACGGCCTGACCTGCTATCTCTCGTACGGCCTGACGCTCATCGCACTCCTGCTCCTCGCCGTCCTTCTCCTCGCCCGCACCGCGCGCCCCCTTCCGCTTCTCCTGCTCGGGGCGCTCGTCGTCCCGGTCGCGTTCACCCTGGCGGGCTTCAACTGGTGGGAGGCGTACCGGCTGCTGGTCGAGCGCTACTACCAGGGGGCCGGCGGGATCCGCCCGTACGCCTACTGGGTCTGGGGGAACCTCGCGGCCACCACGATCGCCGCCGGTCTCGCCACCGTCGCCGGTCTCCGCCGGGCCGCGGCCGGTGCCCCCTCCGCCGTCCGCGCCGTCCGCACCGGCGCCACCTCCGCACCGCAGCGGCTGAGCCTCCTCGCCCTGGCCGCGCTCCTCGCCCTCCTCGTCGCGGATATGTCCGGAATGAGCAAGGCAGAGACGGAACGCATCTGGCAGCCGTTCGTCCTCTGGCTGCTGCCCGCCGCCGCACTGCTCCCCCCGTCCGCCCGCCGCGGCTGGCTGACCGCGCAGGCGGTCGTCGCCCTGCTCGTCAACCACCTGCTCTGGACCGGGTGGTGAGTTCGGGAAGCACATTGAACCGATCACGCACGGGTACAGGTTGCCCCGTGCCGACATTCGAGATCACCACCGCAAGCGCCGCCGACATCGACATGCTGGGCGAGTGGGCCCACGCCGAGGGCTGGAATCCGGGCCGCACCGACAGCCACGCCTTCTTCGCCACCGACCCGCGCGGCTTTCTGATCGGCAGACTCGACGGCGAGCCCGTCTCCTCCGTCTCCGTCATCCGTTACGGCTCCGGCTTCGGCTTCCTGGGCTTCTATCTCACCCGCCCGGAACTGCGCGGCCGGGGTTACGGGATCCAGGTCTGGCACGCCGGAATGAACCGGCTCGCCGGGCGCAACGTCGGACTCGACGGCGTCGTCGCCCAGCAGTCCAACTACCGTGAATCCGGCTTCCGTCCGGCGTGGACGAACATGCGCTGGGTCGGGCTGCCGCCGACGGACATCACCGCACCGCCCGGCGTCTCCCTCGTCGACGCCCGGTCGCTCCCCTTCGACCGGCTGGCCGCCTTCGACCGCCGCTACTTCCCCGCCGAGCGCGACAGTTTTCTGGCCCCGTGGATCGCCGCCCCCATGCGCACCGCTCTCGCCGCCGTGGCCGACGGGGAGGTGCAGGGCTTCGCCGTGCTGCGCCCGTGCCGTACGTCGTCGCGCATCGGCCCGCTGCACGCCACGTCGCCCGAGGTGGCCGCCGCCCTGGTGAGCGCCCTCTCGGCCACTGACCCGGAGACGGAGATCGCCGTCGACGTACCCGACATCAATCCGACGGCGGTCCGACTCGCCGAACAGCTGGGGCTCACCCCGTCGTTCGAGACAGCGCGCATGTACACGGGTCCGACGCCGGACGTCGACCACACCGGGCTGTTCGGCATCACCAGCCTGGAACTCGGCTGACCGACGGACGCCCTGACCGCCGCCCCCTGGCCCCTGTCCGCCCCCTACCGCCCCAGCCGGTCCAGCACCCGGCCGCGGAGCAGCTCGTACTCCTCGCGCAGCCGTACGATCTCCGGCGGCCGGGGTATCACCGTGCCACCGGTGACGATCTCCTCCGGCCCGAACCGCTCCCGCGTGAGGTCGATCTCCACGCCCATGCCCAGCCGGTTCCACCAGTGGAAGTCGGTGCGCTCACCGTCGACCCGGACCTCGCCGCGGATCAGCTCGCCGCCCGGCAGATCGCCCGGCACCAAGGCGGTGACCCCGCACTGGTCCCGGGCCGGGTTGTCCGCAGTCCAGTGCGGCCGGTGGCCGGGCGTGGTCGTGTCGGCACCCCAACCTGCGCGGACAGCGGCTTCGACATCGGCGAGCAGCAACGGCTTCGAGGTCTCCATGACACCGATCCTCGCAGCGCCCACCGACAACGCGGCTGCTACCCGCTCTCCTCCCGGGTCCGGGTCCGTCTCCGCGAGGCAAGCACCGCGATGTCGTCCTCCGCGCCCGGACCGAACCTCTCCAGCACCTCGTCCAGCAGATCGTCGAGGCTTCCGCTCGCCGGCAGGGTCAGTTGCTCCAGCCGACGCACCGATACGTCGATGTCCTCGTCCCGCCGCTCCACGAGACCGTCGGTGTACATGAACAGCACCGTGTCCGGACCGACCTTCACGGCCGTCGTCGTGTACCCGCCGAACCCGGTGCCGAGCGGCGGCCCCACCGGTACGTCGCCCACCCGGGTCCCCGCCTCGCCCGGGTCGATGAACACCGGCGGCAGATGCCCCGCGCTCGCCACCTCGTACGTCCCGCCGAAGTGGTCGACGACCGCCAGCAGACATGTCGCCGCCCGGTCCGGGCCCGACCGCTCCACCATCCGGTCGAGCTGTTCCAGGATGCGGTGCGGCGGGAGGTCGTCGTCGGCGAGCAGCCGCAGCAGGGAGCGGTAGTGGCTCATCGCGACCGCCGCCTCCACCCCGTGCCCCATCACGTCGCCGATCGCCTTCAGATGACGTCCGTCCCGCAGCGGGATGACGTCGAACCAGTCGCCGCCGACCATCACGCTCCGGTCGGCCGGCAGATAGCGGGTGGCGATCTCGATGTGCGGGTGCGGCGGGCGCGGCTCGGACAGCAGGGAGCGCTGGAGCTCCAGGGCGATGGTGTGCTCGTGGGCGTAACGGCGGGCATGGTCCAGACCGACCGCGGCCCGTCCGGCGAGTTCCCGGGCGACGACGACGTCCTCGTCCGAGAACGCCGGCGAGTCCCCCGCCCTGACCAGGCTGAGGACGCCGAGCGGCCGGCTGCGTACGGCGACCGGCACGATGACCGACGAATGCATGCCGAGGGCGCGGTAGGCGGCGACCCGTCCCGGACTGGCTGCCGAGCGGCCGAGCAGATCGTCGGCGGTGAGGTTCCGGACGACGGGCTGGTTGGTCGCCAGGCAGCGCTGTACGGCCGCGCCGTCCTGGTAGTCGATGTACTCGCCGGCCAGCCCGAACTCCGCCATCCCCTCCCGCAGCCCGGGGACCGCCGCCAGTGCGGCCCGGCGCAGCCGCAGCATGCCGGGAGGGGCGGGGCGTACGGGAGGTGCCACGTCGGGCGGGAAGACCTCGGCCGCTGCGACGTCGGCCAGCGCGGGGACGACAAGGTCGACGAGCTCCGCGCAGGTGGTGTCCATGTCGAGCGTGGTACCGATCCGGGTGACCGCGGAGTCGAGAAGGTTGAGGTGGCGTCGCGCCTGTTCCAGTTCGCGCTGCTCCTTGTCCAACCCCATCACCTCCAGCACGATCCCGGCGACGCCCACCACCTGTCCTTCGACCTCCAGCCGGTGGTACGCGCCGTGCCAGTACCGCCGGGCCGTGCCGGACGCCGCGGGCGTGAAGCCGCTGGACGTGATCTCGCGGGGTTTCCCGTCGGCGAGGACCGCCCGCATCATGTCCTCCCGGGCGTCGACGTAGGGCAGGACGTCGGAGACGGTGCGGCCGAGGTGTTCGGCGGCGGGGATGCCGTTGAGCCGTTCGAGGGCCGGGTTCACGTACAGGTAGCGCAGCCGGGTGTCGAGGACCCCCACTCCTGCCGTGGTGCCGTCGAGCAGCACCGCCAGGACCGCGAGGTCGAGCGGTGGCGGGCTGCCGGCATGCGCATCGGTCTGCAAGGGAACCTCCTGGGGCGGGGCCCGGACCACCCGACTACCCGGTCTTCATCGTCGGCCGCCGCGCCCCGCCCCGCATCCGCACAGCGGGCTTCAGTGCACGTGCGGCCCGGCCGCCGTCTCCGGCTTCCCCCGCGGCACCAGTCCCACCGCGACGACCGCACCGGCCGCGGCCGCCGCCGCGCAGACCGTGAACGCGTCGGCGAACCCGCCCACCGCACCCCTTTCGATCCCGGCTGCCGCGACCGTGGAGACGACCGCCACCCCGATCGCGCCGCCCACCTCGTGGAACGTGTTGATCACCCCGGACGCAAGCCCTGCCTCCCGGTGTCCGACCATGCCCAGCGCCGTCGTGGTCGCGGTGACGAAGACCGCGCCGAGCCCGAGCGCGGCGACGGAGAGACCGGGCAGCAGCGCCCCGTACACGCTGCTGTCCGCTCCCAGCCGGGTCAGCGGTACGGAACCGGCGGCGGCGATCACCATCCCGGCGACCGCTGTCCCGCGGCTGCCGACCGTCCCGACCAGCCGCGAGCCCAGATGGGCGCCGAGCCCGACCGCGACGGCCACCGGCAGGAACACCAGCCCGGTCCGCATCGGGGTGAACCCGCGCGCATGCTGCAGATAGACCGACCCGAGGAAGAAGAAGGCGATCAGCAGCGCCGTCGCGACCAGCATCAGGAACGCGCCCGCGAGCACCGGCCGCCGGGTGAACATCCGCAGATCCATCAGCGGCTGCTTCGCCGCCCGCTCGACGCCCGCGAACGCCCCGTACAGGAGCACGGCCCCCACGACCGGCACGAGGACGGCGGCCGATCCCCACCCGGCGTCCCCCGCCTCGACCAGTCCGTGGATGAGCGCACCGGTCCCGGCCGTGACCAGCAGCGCGCCGGGCAGTTCGAGCCGGGCGGAGGGCTGGGGGGCGCGCGCCGGGACGAGGGCGGGTACGGCGGCGAGCAGGGCGATCCCGACGGGCACATTGATGTAGAAGACCCACTGCCACCCGGGACCGCCGGTCAGCGCACCGCCGAGCAGCACCCCGATCGCCGACCCGGTCCCGCCGATCGCCGCCCACACCCCGAGCGCCTTGTTGCGCTCCGCGCCGTGGAACGAGGTGGTGCCGAGGGACAGGGCGGCGGGCGACAGCAGCGCCGCCCCCACTCCTTGGGCGATCCGGCCCCCGATCAGCACCGGGGCACTGTCGGCGAGCCCGGTGCCCAGCGAGGCGACGGTGAAGAGGGCCAGCCCCGCCAGGAGGGTGCGGCGCGCGCCGAGGGCGTCGGCGAGCCGGCCGCCGAGCAGTATCAGCCCGCCGAAGCAGAGGGTGTAGGCGGTGACGACCCAGGTCAGGGCGGCGCGGCCGAGGTTCAGGTCGGCGGCCATGTCGGGCAGTGCGACGTTCACGACGGTGACGTCGAGGACGAGCATGAACTGCGCGACGCAGACGAGGGCGAGCGTCGCCCATCGACGCGGGTGGGCGGGCGGATGCCCGGCCTGATGCTCGGCCGGATGCTGTACGTGCGTCTCATGCGGACTCATGAACTGAACTGTACGGATCAGTTCACATGAACTCAACTGTTCAGTTCAACTGGCTGTTAGCCTTGCCCCATGACCATGCAGAGCAGCCGCCGGGGGAACGCCAAGCAGCCCCCCGGCGGACCGCGCGCCGAGGCCAAGCGGCGGGCCATCGTCGAGGCCGCCCGTGAGGCGTTCCTGCGGGAGGGGTTCGGCGTCGGGATGGACGCCATCGCCGCCGAGGCGGGCGTGTCGAAGGTGACCGTCTACAACCACTTCGGCAGCAAGGAAGCGCTGTTCACGGCCGTCATCGCGGGCGCACTGGACGAGCCCCTGGGCGGCCCTTCGGCCGCCGCACTGGCCGGACTCGCCGACGCCGACGACCTGCGCACCGCCTTCGTCGAGGCGGCCCGCACCTGGGTGGCCGCCGTCCGCGACAACGCCGACGTCATCGCCCTGCGCAACCTCGTCGCCGCCGAACTGCACCGCTTCCCGGAGCTGGCGGACGCCTGGCAGGGCCACGGCCCCGAGGGCCACCACCCCGCCGTCGCCGACGCCCTGCGCGCCCTCGCCGACCGGGGCCGCCTGACCATTCCGGACCTGGAGACGGCGATCATCCAGCTGTACGCGCTGCTGGTCTTCCCGCACCTGGTCTTCAGCTCGTACGGCACGGCCATCGACGACCCGGTCACGGACCGCCTGATCACCAGCGGCGTCGACATGTTCCTGGGCCACTACGCCCCGGCGGGGCCCACCGGCTGAACGCCCCCGCTGTCAGAGGCCCCGGCAGAATGCGGCGACGGCCCGGGAGGCATCTGGGGTGCGGGGTTCGAACGCCGCGACCACACGCTCTCGGACGCCCGCGGCCGTACCGTCGTCCTCGCTTTCCACCCCGGCGACAACACGGCCGTCCGCACCAAGCAGCTCTGCTCGTACTCCTCCGGCATGGAGACCTTCACCGGTCTCGACGCGGAGGTCCGGGGAATCAGTCCACAGGGTGTGGACAGTCACGAGCCGTTCGCCCGCACCTACGGTCTGCGGATGCCGCTGCTCGCGGACACCGGGCGGGAGGTCGCCCGGGCGCACGGGATCATGGCGCCCGGGATCGGGGTGTGCCGCGCCGTGTTCCTGATCGGGCCGGACTGGGTGCTGCGGTGGAAGCATGTCGCGGTCCTCGGGGCCACCTTCCAGTCGCTGGACACGCTCGCCGACCACATCTCCGGCATCAAGAGCGAGTAAAAGATTGCCGGACCCCGGCAATGTCACGGCCCGAGTGTGTATGGCATCATCCAGCCAGCTCGACGGACACATCCGGGGGATTCCGCAGATCGGGAAAGGTGATCACATGACCTTGTTTCTCGGTCTGGGCATTGCGGGGGTCGTACTCCTCGCCCTCTCCCTGATCTTCGACGGAATCCTCGAAGGGCTCTTCGGGGGCGTACTCGACGGGCTCTTCGACGGCCTCCTGTCCCTCCCCGTCATTGCCGGATTCCTCTCGATGCTCGGCTTCGGCGGCGCGATCGTGCTCGGCACCACGGGTGCCGGTACGGTCGCCGCGACCGCGGCCGGGCTGTTCGCCGGACTGGTCGCGGCTTGGCTGACCTGGAAGTTCAGCCGCGCCCTGATGCGCGACCAGACCGCCGCCACACCGCGGGGCGCCGATCTGGTCGGCACGTCCGGGTCCGTCGTCACGGCCATCCCGGCCGACGGCTACGGCGAGGTCCTGCTGCGGCTCGCGGGCCAGCCCGTGAAACTCGCGGCGAAGAGCCCGGTGCCGGTCGAACGCGGCACCGAGATCTGGGTGGAGGCCGCACTCTCGACCACCTCGGTCGCGGTCCGCCCCGTCGAGCGCTGACCACCCACTGAACCGAGCTGCCGTCCCCGTTCGGGAGGCAGGGGGGACCTCTTATGAGCCCAGTTGTGACCGCCGTCGTCGGAGTCGTCGTACTCCTCGTACTCCTCGGCCTCGTGGTGATCACCCGCTACAAGGTCGCCGGGCCCAGCGAGGCCTTCATCATCACCGGCCGGCGCGGCAAGAAGTCGACCGACCCGGTGACCGGACGCACCAGCATCGACAACAGCGGGCAGAAGGTCGTCGTCGGCGGCGGCGTCTTCGTCGTCCCGTTCGTGCAGCAGAAGTTCACCCTGGACCTCTCCAGCCGGCACATCCCGGTCGCCGTGCGCGGAGCCGTCACCCTGCGCGGTGTGAAGTCCCACCTCGAAGGCGTCGCGATCGTCAAGGTCGGGGGCAACGAGGATGCGATCCGGGCCGCCGCCCAGCGGTTCCTGCAGCAGCAGGACGGCATCGTCGGCTTCACCCAGGAGGTACTCTCCGGCGCGCTGCGCGCCATCGTCGGCCGGATGTCGGTCGAGGACATCATCCGCGACCGCGCCGCGTTCGCCGGCCAGGTCGCCGAGGAGGCCGAGGCCAGCCTCTCCGGCCAGGGCCTGATCCTGGACGCCTTCCAGATCCAGGACATCACCACCGAGGGCTCCTACCTCGAAGACCTCGGCCGCCCCGAGGCCGCCCGCGCCAAGCAGGAGGCGGACATCGCCGAGGCGATCGCCAAGCGCGCGTCCGAGCAGGCCCGCCTGAAGGCCGCCGAGGAAATCGCCATCGCCGAGCGGACGTTCTACCTCAAGCAGGCCGAGATCAAGGCCGAGACGGAAGCGGCGGCGGCCAAGGCCAACGCCGCCGGCCCGCTCGCCGAGGCCGCCCGCCAGCAGGAAGTCCTGGAGGAGCAGGAGAAGGTCGCCCAGCGCCAGGCGGCCCTGACCGACCGTGAGCTCGACACCAAGGTCCGCAAGCCCGCCGACGCCGCCCGCTACCAGGCCGAGCAGGAGGCAGAGGCCCGCCGCATCGCCCAGGTCAAGGAGGCCGAGGCGGACGCGGAACGCTCCCGCCTCACCGGTCAGGGCGAGAAGCTCCACCGCTCGGCGCTCGCCGACGCCGTCCGCATCGAGGGCGAGGCGGAAGCCGCCGCCATCGCCGCGAAGGGCGCGGCCGAGGCCGAGGCCATGCAGAAGAAGGCGGACGCGTTCGCCCAGTACGGCGACGCGGCGGTGCTCCAGATGCTGGTCGAGGTACTCCCGCACGTCGTCGCCAAGGCCGCCGAACCACTCAGCGCCATCGACAAGATGACGGTCATCTCGACGGACGGCGCGAGCCAGCTGTCGCGCACGGTCGCGGACAACGTCGCGCAGGGCATGGAACTGCTCAACGCCACGACGGGCGTCGACCTGGCGGCACTGCTGAAGAACCTGAAGGGCGGGTCGACTTCGGACGCCGCAGCGGAGATCCCGGCGCAGGCCCCGGCCACGGCATCGACATCGGCCAACGGCACGATCGAGATCACCGACTGACGCCGTTCCCGATCCCCACGTGCCCGGCGGTGAGCAGCGGACCGCCGGGCACAGCTGCGTCCGGACCTCGGCCGCCTCCCGGGGGCCACGCACCGATCACGCCGTATCCGCAGGTGAGCCGGGTCTCCGTGCGCGCGGACACCAGGCGGCGGAAGCCTCCGGTTAAGGTAATGGAAGGTTAAAGAGATCACCAAGTGCGTCGCCCTGTCGCCGCGCGCCTCGGGAGGAAGCCATGGGAACCCACCGGACCACGCTGCCCGGAGTCGGTGTGCAGTACGACTACATCACCGAGTCGGGACAGCACATCTCCGTCGTCGTCCACCACGACGGGCGCCGGTTCATCGGGTTCTACGAGCGCGACGATCCCGATTCGTGTCAGCTCTCCGTGGCCCTGACTCCGCAGGAGGCGACCGGACTCGCCCACCTCATCGACGCCGCGCCCATCGACGCCGTACGGACCGAGGGCATCGATCTCGTCACCGAGCACATACCGCTCGGGTCGCGCTCCCCGTACGGGGGCCGGCTGCTCGGGGACACCCGGGCCCGGACGCGGACCGGGGCGTCGGTCGTGGCCGTGCTGCGGACGCACAGTGCGCATCCGTCGCCCGGGCCGGACTTCCGGCTGGCGATCGGGGACACGCTGGTCGTCGTCGGTACGCGTGAGGGCGTCGACGCGTTCTCCGAGATCATTGCGGAGGGCTGACCGTGCACGACACGACCGCACTGCTGGTGGAGCTCGGCTCCGTCATCTTGGGGCTCGGGATCATCGGACGGTTCGCCGGGCGGATAGGGCTTTCGCCGATTCCGCTCTACCTGCTGGCCGGGCTGGCGTTCGGGGACGGGGGGCTGCTGCCCCTCGGTGCCAGTGAGGAGTTCACCGCCGTCGGCGCCGAGATCGGCGTCATCCTGCTGCTGCTCCTGCTGGGGCTGGAGTACAGCGCGTCCGAGCTGGTGACCAGCCTGAAGACGCAATACCCGTCCGGGGCCGTCGACTTCGTGCTCAATGCGACGCCCGGCGCGGTGGCCGCGCTGCTGCTCGGGTGGGGGCCCGTGGGGGCCGTCGCGCTGGCCGGGGTCACCTGGATCTCCTCGTCCGGGGTCATCGCGAAGGTGCTCACCGATCTGGGGCGGCTCGGGAACCGGGAGACGCCCGTCATTCTCGGGGTTCTCGTCATCGAGGACCTGTCGATGGCCGTCTATCTGCCGCTGCTCACCGCGATGGTGGCCGGCGCCGGCCTGGCCGGGGGCGGCATCGCCCTGCTGGTCGCCCTCGGTACCGTCGGTCTGGTTCTCTACGTGGCGCTGCGGCACGGCCGGCTCATCAGCCGGGCCGTGTCCTCCGACAATCCGGAGATGCTACTCCTCGTGGTCCTCGGGCTGACCGTCCTGGTGGCCGGTGTGGCACAGCAGTTGCAGGTGTCCGCGGCCGTGGGGGCGTTTCTCGTCGGGATCGCGCTCTCGGGGG
Source organism: Streptomyces sp. NBC_00873 (assembly GCF_045207415.1). Classification (NCBI taxonomy): domain Bacteria; kingdom Bacillati; phylum Actinomycetota; class Actinomycetes; order Kitasatosporales; family Streptomycetaceae; genus Streptomyces; species Streptomyces sp. NBC_00873. The sequence continues at coordinate 4,814,515 of NZ_CP108803.1, read as the reverse complement.
AGGTCGCGGAGGGGGCCCGTAAGCTGCTGACGCCGTTGCGCGATCTGTTCGCCGCCGTCTTCTTCGTGTTCTTCGGTCTCTCCACCGATCCGTCCGACATTCCGCCGGTGCTGCTGCCCGCGCTGCTGCTGGCCGTCGTCACCGTCTTCACCAAGATCGGCACCGGGTGGTACGCCGCCCGGCGCGCCGGGATCGGGTCACGCGGACGGTGGCGGGCGGGTGGGACGCTGGTCGCGCGCGGCGAGTTCTCCATCGTCATCGCCGGTCTGGCCGTGGCGACCGAGCCCCGTATCGGGCCGATCGCCACCGCGTACGTCCTGATTCTCGTCATCGTCGGTCCGCTCACCGCCCGTTGGACCCAGCCCGTCGTCACCAGGATCCGGACGTGGCGGGGCGGCGGCGGGGGCGGTGCGCCCGGGGGCACTGTGCCCGTCGCCCGCACGGAGATGCCTGTCGTCGAACACGTCTCGGCCGCCGACTGAGACCGACCGGCCATTGGGAGGTGCGTGCCCCAGCCCCGTGACGCCGCCCCCCCAATTGCCGGTCGGTCTGAACCGCTCTCAGAGCGGGGTCGCCTCGTGCAGGATCCGCACCAGCGTCACCGTCGCGTTCAGCGACGACAGCGCCGACACCGTGGTTCCGACGGTGGCCACCAGTCCCGCCAAGGCGACATGCGCGGACGACGGGGGCCACAGCCGGGTCGGCGGGACCGGCTCCAGGAGGGCTGCGACCCGGCGCGGGATCGGGCCCACCGCCGCGAACGCGGCGAACGCGGGCGGGGCGGTCCGGGAACGGTGCGCGAAGAGCGCCGCCTTGCCGACCGCGCCCGCCACCGCCCGCCGGTCACCGACCGCCTGCGCCGCCTCCTCGTCCGCCCACCGTTCCGTGCTGTACGCCACCGCCGTACGCAGCGGCAGCAGGAACGGGTTGGCGCGCGCGGCGAGTTGGGTGGCCAGGAGGTAGCGGTGGTGACGGGCGGCCAGATGGGCCTGCTCGTGGGCGACGAGCGCCCGGCGTTCGCGGGCGTTCAGACACTCCATCATCGCCGTCGACACGACCACCCGGCCGGGGGCGCCGGGAAGTGCGTACGCGTACGGCTCCGGGTCCGGCAGCACGGCGACCGCGGACGGCTGCTCCGGGAGGGACTGCAGGGCCCGTGTGGCGCGGACGCGTTGGCGTACGTGGCGGTGGACTGCCGACCCGCAGGCCACGACCACCGCCGCCAGCACCCCGATCGCGACGATGCCCGCCTTCTCCTCGTACGGCACCGCCGCACGCACCTCGGGGTCCGACCAGCCGTCCGGCAGCGGGTTGCCGGGGAGTTGGGCCGTGCCCACCACCATCAGCAGCGCCAGGCACACCGTGCTGCACAGGGCGAGCGTCGTGCCGACGGCCGCCAGCAGGCGGGTGGCGCTGCGCGGGTGCAGATGCTGTTCGGCGAGGCGCGCGATCGGCAGCGCGGTCAGCGGCAGTACGAGGGGCAGGTAGACAAAGACGCCCATGGGTCAGTCCTCGTCCTTCTCCGTCGTCTGCGCCAGCAGCGTGCGCAGGCGTTCCTCGTCGCCCGGGGACAGCGCCGAGACGAACCGGGCGAGTACGGCCTCGCGGTCCGGTTCGCCGTCCAGGACCCGGCGCATCCGCAGCGCGGCGAGACCGGCCTCGTCGGAGGCGGGCGTCCAGGTGTAGGAGCGGCCCTGGCGGGCACGGGTCACGCACTTCTTCCCGTACAGACGGGACAGGATCGTGATGACGGTGGTGTACGCGAGGTCGCCGTCGAGGTGTTCCTGCACCCAGCCCGCCGTCGCGGGGCCGTTCGCCGAGCGCAGAACGGCGAGGACCTGGGCCTCCAGCTCGCCCTGTCCGCGCTTGCGGGGGCGCCGGCCGTCGGAGGCGGGGCCCGCCGGGGGCACGTTGTCGTCGGGCAGTTCGTTGTGCGGGTGGTGGCTGGCCCCGGCCGTGTCCATCGTGGTGACTGCCCTTCGTGCGATGCCGCGTCGCCCACGGCGTCGCAGCATCGTACTGAAGGCCGGTTCCCGGGCACAGCGGGCGATCATCCTGCTAACTTCTACACGTCTGTAGAGTTGGATCTCGTTCCGGCAACGCAACGCAAGCAACGTATGGAGACGTCATGGCACTGTGGGATCGGATCAAGGAATCCGCGACGACGATGCAGTCGCAGCTCGAGGCGAAGAAGAACGACCTGAAGAGCGGTGCGTTCCGCGACGCGAGCATGGCCATGTGCGCCCTGGTCGCCGCCGCCGACGGTTCCATCGACCCGTCCGAGCGCCAGCGCGTCGCCTCGCTCATCGCCTCCAACGAGGTGCTCCAGAACTTCCCTGCGGACGATCTGCAGCGGCGTTTCAACGAGTACGTGAACAAGCTCACCGCCGACTTCGCCTTCGGCAAGGTCAGCGTGCTCCAGGAGATCGGCAAGGCGAAGAAGAAGCCGGCCGAGGCGCGTGCCGTCATCCAGATCGGCATCGTCATCGGCGGCGCCGACGGCGACTTCGACAAGTCGGAGCAGGCCGTCGTCCGGGAGGCGTGCTTCGCGCTCGACCTTCCGCCGCACGAGTTCGACCTCTAGGGCCTCAGCGGCCCCACCGACCGCCGGGAGCACCCCGCGGCCCGACTGACCATCGGACCGCACCCGGCCAGGCCGAGGAACGCAACTCCCCCGTGCGATTCCCCGGCCGCCCACCCAGGACCCCGCCTCCGTGTTTCCTACGCATCGCGTCACGGAGGCGGGGTCCTGCGTCAAGTCGGCGTCGGACGGGACCGCGCGGATCCTCGTACGGCGTGAGTCGCCGGACGAAATGCGGCGGCGGGACGTCGGCGTGCAGGGCGAGGTCCGGGGCAGCCGGCCCGGTCGTCAGGCGCGGACCGGGGCCGACTCCTCCACCACCTGGGTCCGGGGTGCGCCCCTGGGGTACAGGACCGCCGTCACCACCAGCCCGATGAGGAAGAAGCCCGCCGACCACCAGTACGCGGTGGAGTAGCTCTGCAGCTGGGCCCGGGCGGCATTGGCAGGAGTCACCGGGCGGTCGGACAGGTAGTTCATGGCGGCGCTGGTGGCGAGGGTGTTCAGCAGCGCCGTGCCGATCGAGCCGCCCACCTGCTGGCTGGTGCTGACCATCGCCGAGGCCACACCCGCGTCGCGGGCGGCCACCCCGTACGTGGCCAGGTTCATCACCGTGGCGAAGATCGCGCCGAGACCCAGGCCGAGGACGAGCAGGGCGGGCAGCACATAGGTGGGGTAGCTGCTCGTCAGGTCCAGGCCGGTCATCCACACCATGGCGGCCGCGGCGATGCCCATGCCGAGCGGCACGATCGGCTTCGCACCGAAGCGCGGCACCAGCACATTGGTCGTCGTCATCGACGTCGCGATCATCAAGCAGACCATCGGGATGAAAGCGAGACCGGTGGTCACCGGCGAGTAGTACAGAGTCCTCTGCAGGTAGTACGTGAGGAACAGGAAGACGCCGAACATGCCGCCGCCGGCGATGAACATCGCCAGGTACGACGCCCCCCGGTTCCTGTCCAGCACCACCCGCAGCGGCAGCAGTGGATGCGCGGCCCGCGTCAGCCACCAGGCGAACGCCGCCAGGAGCACACCGCCCGCCAGCAGGAAGCCCCAGGTGTCCGGTGAACCCCATGGGTGCGACTCGGCGTTGGAGAATCCGTACACGATGCAGAAGAGTCCCGCCGAGACCAGGACGGTGCCCGGGACGTCGAGCTTGGGGCGGTCGGCGGGGGCACCGGCGGCGAGCAGCCGGATGCCGCCGAGGAAGGCGACCAGGGCGAACAGCAGATTCACGTACAGGCACCAGCGCCAGTTCAGGTACTGGGTGAGAACCCCGCCGAGCAGCAGCCCCACCGCGCCGCCCGTCCCCGCGATCGCGCCGTAGATCCCGAACGCCTTGGCGCGCTCCTTCGGGACGGTGAACGTCGTGGTGAGGAGGGAGAGCGCGGCCGGGGCGAGGAGCGCGCCGAACATGCCCTGGAGTGCCCGGGCGAAGACCAGGACCTCGAAGCTCGGGGCGGCGCCGCCGATCGCCGACGCGACCGCGAAGCCGACGAGACCGGTCAGGAAGGCGATCCTGCGGCCCACCAGGTCGGCCATCCGGCCGCCGAGCAGCAGCAGCGAGCCGAAGGCCAGGGCATACGCGGTCACGATCCACTGGCGGTTGCCGTCGGAGAAGCCGAGGTCCTGCTGGGCCGAGGGCAGGGCGATGTTCACGATGGTGGCGTCCAGCACCACCATCAGCTGGGCCAGACCGATCACCGCCAGCACCCACCACCGGCGCGACGGGCCGCGCTCACGGTCGGATACGGGGCGCGGCGGCGGGGAGGTGGCGGTCCCTCTCGCGCCGCTCGCGGAGGGCTCCCCCTCGACAGGCTCCCGCGCATGACGTGAGTGACGAGCCATGGTCCGGGTCTCCCTCGGTGCTCACCCCCGAAATCCCCCGGACCCACGCTAAGGGCAGGTCCGCATCCCCGCATGCGGGGAGGGGCGCCGGGGCCAAGGGCTGTCCCGTCATCCCCGATGGCGGATCAGCGCGCGCCGTCGGATGCGGTGCGTCGCAAAGGGCTGTCCCGTAATCCCTGGCGGGACAGCGCGCGGCGTCAGATGCGGTGCATCGCAAGGCGGAGGGGCGTCCGCATACTGGATGTATTCGGACGTTCCGACAACGCGGCGAGGTGCCGTAGCTGTCGTCGTGCGCCCGTCAGGAATTACGGGACAGCCCTAAGGCGGAGGGGCGTCCTCGTACGAGGCGTATCCGGGCGTTCCGACAACGCGGCGAGGTGCCGCAGCTGTCGTCGTGCGCCCGCCAGGGATGACGGGACACCCCATAGGACCTGGCTGGTCCCGGCTGGGCCGTCAGAGTTCCTTGGCGGGCCAGTCCAGCAGCCGGGCACCGATCACCGCGGTCTGCAGCGTGTAGCGGTGCATCGGATCGGACGGGTCGGAGCCGGTCAGCTGATGGATGCGCTCCAGCCGGTAGGTGAGTGCCCGCACGCTCAACGCCAGCCGACGGGCCGTCTCGGCGGCGACACAGCCCGCGTCGAAGTAGGCGGCGAGCGTCTTCAGCAAGGGCTCCGCGCCGCCTCGCGCCTTCTGGAGCGGGCCGAGCTCACTGCGCACCAGATCGGCCATCGCCTGCCGGTCCCGGGTCAGCACCGGATAGACCAGCAGGTCGGCGGCGTACAGCACCGGTTCCCCCAGGTCCATCCGGTCCGCCAGATCGAGCGCGTCGAGCGCCTCGTCGTACGACTGGACGACGCCGCCCGGACCCCGGTGCGGGCGGCCGACCGCGACCATGCCGCCGTCCGTCGCCGCATGCGCCTGCTTGGCGAAATAGCGCAGGACGTCCGGCTGGGCGCCCGGGGCGATGCAGACCAGGCGCCCGTCCTTGGTCGTGAGGAGGATCTTCCGGCCGTCGAAGCGGGCGAGCAGCGCCGCCTCCACCATGCGGGGCACCGCATCCGTCTCGGTGTACGCCTCCGGGCCCGTCGCCACCGCGACCGCGTGAGCGCGCGACAGCCGCAGCCCGAAGCGGGTGGCCCGCTCGGCGAGCCGGCCCAAATCGCTGCGCCCGTACAGCAGATCGTCGATGAACTCGCGGCGCGCCGCCTCCTCCCGCCGCACGGTGAGCCGCTGGGCGCGCTCGAACCCCTCGGCGAACGCGTCGACGGCCTGCTCGACCGCGGCCAGCACGCAGTCGGTGGACGCGGGGTGCGCGGCTGTGGCGCGCGGCCAGGCGGTGCGGGTCGCCGCCAGATGGAGACCGACCAGGGCGCGCAGCTGGAATCCCGCCTCGGCCGCCTCCCGGCCCAGGGTGCGGCGGGCGTCCAGCTCGTCGCGGGTCAGCCGGCGGCCGGTCGCCGCGACCTCCTCCAGGATGTGGGCGTACTCCCCCAGATACTCGTCGGGAATCTCCGGCTCCGGCACGCCCATGCCTCCAGTTCTGATGCGTTACTGACACCCACTCAACGCATATGAGCAGGTGTCGGTGCCCGGCATCAAAGACGTACAAAGATTGCCGGATTCCGGCAGTGCGATACGACGGCGTCGGCTGTCATGATCAGGCCCAGCACCAACCGGGGGAACACGGGGGAATACGGGGGATACGGGACGGGGGGGGGACGACCCGGTAGCCGCGACGCCGCATGTCGGCGGTGTCGCGGCTACCGGAGTCACCGCCGGACGTCCCATCCACCGCACCCCCACCGACAGGCAGGGGAGTGGACCGATGCAGGAATTCCTGAGAGCCGCATCCTCCTTCCCCGCCGTCCTCTTCGGCGCCGCTCTGATCGTCGTCATCTGCTTCTGGCTGCTGGTCCTGGCGGGCGCGGCCGACCATCACTCCTTCGACGCCGACCTCGACACCGACCTGGCCGGGATCGGAGGTGTGCCGGTCGCCGTCTCGGTGTCCGTGATGGTCGCCGTCGCCTGGTTCACCAGCCTGACCGGTTCCGTCCTGCTGCTCCGCAGCGCGGTCACCGGCACCGCCCGGGCCGCGCTCGCCTGTGCCGTGCTCGCCGGGGCGCTGCTGATCTCCTGGGCCGTGGTCCGGGTCCTCGTCAGCCGATACCGGCGCCACTTCCCGGCCGAACCCCCGCCGTCCCGGCAGGACTTCCTCGGCCGGGTCTGCACCGTCCGTACCGGCTCCGTCAGCTCCGACTTCGGCCAGGCCGAGGTCGCGGCGGCCGACGGTTCGACCGCGATGGTGCAGGTCAGGCTGTTGCGGCAGACCGATGAGGCGGCGTTCACGGCGGGCAGTGCGGGGCTCCTGTACGCGTACGACGACGAGGGTGAGTTCTTCTGGGTCTCGCCGTACGACGTGACGCTCGACCCGGGACCGCCGAAGCCCCCACGGCCGCTGCCGCGCACCCGACGCCGTACCCGCTGAGCCGCCCGCACCGCCGGGTGCCCCGCACTTCTCACCTTCCTCACCAGCCGCCAAGGACTGTCATGGATGCAATCTCCCTGGGCTTCGGTGTGCTCGTCGCCGTGGTCCTGCTCATCGCGATCGCCCTGCTCCTCGTCATCGGCCGGCTCTTCCGCAAGGTCGAACAGGGCAGGGCCCTGATCATCTCCAAGACCAAGAAGGTCGACGTGACCTTCACCGGAGCCGTCGTCCTGCCGGTGCTGCACAAGGCCGAGTACATGGACATCTCGGTGAAGACGATCGAGCTGCGCCGCACCGGGCGCGAGGGCCTGATCTGCCAGGACAACATCCGCGCCGACATCCACATCAACTTCTTCGTACGGGTGAACAAGACCGTCGAGGACGTCATCAAGGTCGCCCAGTCCATCGGCACCGAGCGGGCCAGCGACAAGGCCGCCATCCAGGAGTTCTTCGCCGCGAAGTTCGCCGAGGCGCTCAAGACGGTCGGCAAGCAGCTGGACTTCGTCGATCTCTACACCAAGCGCGAGGAGTTCCGGGACCGCATCATCCGGGTCATCGGCACCGACCTGAACGGCTACCACCTCGACGACGCGGCGATCGACCACCTGGAGCAGACACCGATGGCGCAGCTCGACGGCGCCAACATCCTCGACGCGCAAGGCATTCGTAAGATCACCGAGCTGACGGCGATCGAGCACGTGCGCACCAACGAGTACCAGCGCACCGAGCAGAAGGAGATCACCCGGCAGAACGTCGACGCCCGCGAGACCATCCTGGAGCTGGAGCGCCGGCAGGCCGAGGCCGAGATCAAGCAGCGGCGCGAGGTCGAGACGCTGCGGGCCCGCGAGGAGGCGGCCACCGCCCGGGTCCAGGAGGAGGAACGGCTCGGCGCGCAGACCGCGTTCATCCGTACCGAGGAGCAGCTCGGCATCCAGCGCGAGAACCAGGCGCGGGAGATCGCCGTCGCGCAGAAGAACCGTGAGCGGGTCATCGCGGTGGAGAACGAGCGCATCGAGAAGGACCGGCTGATCGAGGTCATCGGACGCGAACGGCAGACCGAGCTGAACCGGATCGCCGCGACGAAGGAGGTCGAGGCCGAGCGCCGCGAGGTCGCCGATGTGATCCGGGAGCGGATCGCGGTGGACCGAACGGTCGCCGAGCAGGAGGAGTCCATCAAGACGCTGCGGGCGGTCGAGGAGTCGGAGCGCACCCGCAAGTCGGTGATCATCGCAGCCGAGGCGGAGGCCCAGGAGAAGCTGGTCAAGGACATCAAGGCGGCGGAGGCGGCCGAGGCGGCGGCCACGCACCGGGCGGCGGAGCAGTTGACTCTCGCCGAGGCCCGGCTGAAGAGCGCGGACCTCGACGCCCGGGCCAAGCTGCGGCTCGCCGAAGGCGTCCAGGCGGAGTCCGCGGCGCCCGGACTTGCCGAGGTGCAGGTACGCGAGGCGGCGGCCGATGTCATCGAGAAGACCGGTCTCGCCGAGGCCGGGGCCACGTCCGCCCGGCTCAAGGCCGAGGCCGAGGGTGCGCGGCTGAAGGCTCTCGCCACAGCCGAGGGCACGCAGGCGCAGGCCACGGCGGACGCGGCGATGATCGGCGAGAAGCTGAAGGCGGAGGCGGCCGGACTCACTGAGAAGGCGGCCGCGATGGCGGCGCTGGACGACGCGTCGCGCGGGCACGAGGAGTACCGGCTGCGGCTCGCCGCCGAGAAGGAGATCCGGCTGGCCGGCCTCGATGTGCAGCGGCAGGTCGCCGAGGCGCAGGCGACGGTCCTGGCCACCGGTCTGGAGAACGCGGACATCGACATCGTCGGCGGGGATTCGGTCTTCTTCGACCGGCTCGTCTCGTCGATCTCGCTCGGCAAGAGCGTGGACGGGTTCGTGGAGAACTCGGACACCGCGAAGGCACTCGCAGGCCCGTGGCTGAACGGGTCGTCGTCATTCACGGACGACCTGACGCGGGTGCTCGGGTCGGTCTCGACGGGCGATGTGCAGAACCTGACGGTGTCGGCGCTGCTGATGCGGATGATGCAGGCGCCGGGGGTGGGGGCCGAGACTGGCCGGATGCAGCAACTTCTCGATTCTGCCCGCGCGTTGGGCCTCGCGGATCTGTCGGTCGGGGCGCTGACGGGCGTCTTTGATGCACCGGCCTCGCGGAACGGGACGCCGGTCGCGTAGGGGGCGGGGCGGGCGGTGACCGGGGCCGTCCGGTGACCGTTCTGTCCTCAAACGCCGGACAGGCTTGTTTTTGCTGGACGCCCGCCCCGCGAACCGTCCGCCCCCAAAAGCCGGACGGGCTGAAAGTAGCCGGGCGGGCTGGTTTTTGCCGGACGGGCGTACAAATCAAGCCCGTCCGGCGATTGAGGACAACGCGGGGCCGAAGGCCTCGCAACCCGGTGACCGTTCAAGGCCACACCCGGAAGGCCCGCACCACACAACCCCGCAGGGAGCCGTACGCATGGACAGCGACACCACACTCACCGCGCCGCCCCGCGGCGATGTGGACGCCGGCACCTACGACGTACTGCGGCGCCGCCTCACCGCCCAGGCCACCGAGCTCACCCACCGCGCCGAAGCGCTCAACACCCGCCGCACCGAGGAGTTCGGTTCGACGTGGCTCCATCTCCTGGCCACCGAGCGGATCCGTACGGAGCGCCCTTCCGTGCCCCGCGATCTCGTCGCCGTGGGCGGGCAGTTGCTGTTCGGCTTCGAGCGAGGACCGGGCGCACGCGGCGACGCCGAGGTCGGGGACGTACTCACCCTCTACGGACCCGATCTGTCACCCGGCCGGGACGCTCTCCTCGCCGACGAGGCCTTCGTACGCGAGTTCACCACCCTGCACCGCTACTACCGCGACGCCCGCCTGCTCCGTCTCCGCCGCGTCGACGGGCGGCTCCTCGCCGTGTTCCGTACCGGCGAGACCGCCGACGACATCCGCGTACTGCGCTGGGCGCTCACCCCGGACGGTTCCCCCGGCGCGTTCCTCGACGCGCGCGGCGACCGCGACCACGTCTTCCCGCCGTCGCACGACTTCACCTGGACCGCGGCGGGCCGCGAGTCGCACATCCCCGGCCGCCACCCGCACATCGCGATCGGCGGCAGCGGCGCGCTCTTCGTCGACACGCTCGGCGGCACCCTGACCGTCAAGACGGCCGACGACACCGACACACCGCACGGGATCTACGAGGAGCCGGTCACCGAACCCCTTCAGTCCCTCGCCGACGCCGACGTCGAGTACGCCGAGGTCGGCCCCCTGATCCTGCTGCGGATCCGCCCGTACAACGAGGACGCCTGGCGCCACCTGGTCTTCAACACGCTGCTCTCCACCGTGCTGCGCCTCGACGCCATCGGGCCCGCCTGCCACCGGCTGCCGGAGGACCAGGGGATCATCTTCCCCGGCGGCACGTACCTCACCACCGGCGCCGCCAAGACCTTCGACCTCGCCGAACCGCTCGCCGACCCGGTCTTCGAGGGGGCCGTCCGCTCCCCCAACGGCGAGGACGTCCTCTACCTCTTCCGCTCCCGCGACGGCGGCCGCGGCCTGCTCCTCCCGTACAACTTGATCCGCCAGGAGGTCGCCACCCCGCTGCTCTGCCGCGGCCACGCGCTGCTCGACGACGGCAGCCTCGTCCTCCTCAAGGACACCGCGTCGGCCGAGCCGGCCCGTGTGCACGCGGTGCAGCGCTGGCGGACCCCGTACGTCTCCGACACCCATGCCGCCTCCCGCCCGGCCGGGACGGGTCCGCTCGCCCGGGTCGGCAACGCCGACCTGGTACGCGGCGTCTCCGACTGTCTCGCCCTGGCGAACAGCGCGACGCGGACCACGCCGACCACGGCCGTGTACGCCCGGCTGGTCGCCGACTGCATCCGCACCACCGACCGCTACCACTGGCTCACCGACCCCGAACTCGGCTCGCTCAGCGACCCGTTGACCGCCCTCCACGACACCGCACAGCAGGTCCTCACCGAGTTCGAGACGGTGCAGGAGCTGACCCGGCAGGCCGCCGAGGCACTCACCGGCGCGGCGGACCACCTCACCGCGCTCGTCCGCCGCATCCGCGGCGAAGCCCCGCGCTCGGCCGCCGCCTGGGTCTCCCAGCTCACCGAACTGCGCCACGCGCACGGCCGCTTGGCGACGCTCGGCGAGATGCGGTACGCGGACACCGACCGGATCGCCGAGCTGACGGCGGCCACCACCGCCGATCTCACCTCCGCCGCCCAGCGCGCGGTCGCGTTCCTGAGCCGGGCCGACGCGTTCACGGGCTACCACCACGACATCGAGCAGCTCACCGCCGACGCGTCCGCGCTCGCCAGCGTCGCCGACGCGACCGCGCTCGGCGACCGGCTGACCGAGATGACGGACGGGCTCGCGACGGTCACCGATGTCGTCGCCGGGCTCGACATCGGGGACGCGACCGTCCGCACATCGATCCTGGAACGGATCGCCGAGGTCCTCGGCGGTGTGAACCGGGCCCGGGCCACGCTCGACGCGCGCCGCCGCGAGCTCCTCGATCACGAGGGGCGGGCGGAGTTCGCCGCCGAGTTCGCCCTGCTCGGGCAGGCGGTCACGGGTGCGCTGGCCGCCGCGGACTCCCCCGACGCGTGCGACGAACAACTGGCCCGGCTCTTGCTTCAGCTGGAGAACCTGGAGTCCCGGTTCGCCGAGTACGACGACTTCCTCGCCGAGCTGGCCGAGCGGCGGACCGAGGTGTACGAGGCGTTCTCGGCCCGTAAGCAGACGCTGCAGGATGACCGCGCCCGCCGCGCCGAACGGCTGGCGGACTCCGCGGCCCGGGTCCTGGAAACCGTCTCCCGGCGGCTGTCCGCCCTCCCGGACCTGGACGCCGTCCACACGTACTTCGCCTCCGACCCGATGGTCGCCAAGGTCCGGCGCACGGCGGACGAACTGCGCGGACTCGGCGACCCGGTGCGGGCCGAGGAACTCGACGGACGGCTGAAGGCGGCCCGCCAGGAGGCGGGGCGGGCCCTGCGCGACCGCAGCGAGCTGTACGCGGACGACGGGGCGACGATCCGGCTCGGCCGGCACCGGTTCGCCGTGAACACCCAGCCGTTCGACCTGACGCTCGTGCCCTCCGGGGACCGGCTCGCGTTCGCCGTCACCGGAACCGACTACCGGGCTCCGGTCACCGACCCGGCGTTCGAGGCGACCCGCCCGTACTGGGACCAGCTGCTGCCCTCGGAGTCCCCGTCCGTCTACCGCGCCGAACACCTCGCAGCCCGCCTCCTGGACGAGCACGGCGCGGATGCACTGGCCGCCCGCGAACCGGCCGACCTCGCCCTTCTCGTCAGGGAGTCGGCTGCGGCCGCGTACGACGAGGGATATCAGCGCGGCGTCCACGACGAGGACGCCACCGCCATCCTGACCACACTGCTGCGACTGCACGCCGGCGCCGGCCTGCTGCGCGTCCCGCCCTCCGTACGGGCGGCGGCGCAGCTCTTCTGGGCGCACGACACGGACGGCGCCCTCCGCGCCTCGTGGACGCGCCGGGCTGCGTCCCTGGCCCGGGCCCGCGAGACGTTCGGCCTGGCGCCCGCGATCACCGCACTCCAGGAGGAGTGGGCCACCAGGATCGGGACCGATGACGCGCACGCCACCGCCGCGTACCTCTTCGAGGAGCTGACCTCCGGCCCCGCCGGGTTCGTCACGAGCGCGACCGCCCGCACCTTCCTGGACAAGTTCCGACGCACGACCGGCACTTCGGCGTACGACGAGGATCTGGAGGCCCTCCGCGACGACCTCCCCGCTCGCCGCCAGCTCGTCGAGGGCTGGCTGACCTCGTACGCCTCCGCGAGCGGAACGGACCTCCCGAGCGGTGATCTCGCCGAGGCGGTCGCCGTCGAACTCTGCCCGGAGCCGGAGCTCACCCGCTACGACTGCGAGGCATCGCTCTCGGCGACCGTGGACGGCCTGCTGGGCACCCATCCGCGCGTCGACCGTGGCCGCCTGACCGTCCGGCTCGATGAACTCCTCGCCCGCACGCAGCAGTTCCGTGCGAGCACCGCCCCCGGCTTCCGCGCCTACCAGCGAACCCGCACCGCCCTCGTCACCGCCGAACGCGCCCGGCTGCGACTCGACGACCACCGGCCACGCGTGATGTCCGCGTTCGTCCGCAATCAGCTCCTCGACGAGGTGTACCTGCCGCTGATCGGCGACAGCCTCGCCAAGCAGCTCGGCACAGCCGACGCCGACCGGCGCACCGACTCGCAGGGCCTCCTGCTGCTCGTCTCGCCGCCCGGCTACGGCAAGACGACACTCATGGAGTACGTCGCCGACCGGCTCGGCCTGGTCCTCGTCAAGATCAGCGGCCCGTCGCTCGGCCGCGACGTGACCTCCCTCGACCCCGCGCAGGCACGCAGCGCGACCGCCCGCCGGGAGATCGAAAAGATCAACTTCGCACTGGAGGCGGGCAACAACACACTCCTCTACCTGGACGACATCCAGCACACGTCACCCGAACTGCTCCAGAAGTTCATCCCCCTCTGTGACGCCACCCGCCGTATCGAGGGCGTCCGGGGCGGCGAGCCGCGCAGCTACGACCTGCGGGGCAAGCGGTTCGCGGTGTGCATGGCGGGCAACCCGTACACCGAGTCCGGCGAACAGTTCCGGATCCCGGACATGCTCGCGAACCGGGCCGACGTGTGGAACCTGGGCGAGGTGCTGAGCGGCCGCGACGACGTCTTCGCGCTGAGCTTCATCGAGAACGCGTTGACCGCCAACCCGGTGCTGGCCCCCCTCGCCGGCCGCTCCCGCGAGGACCTCGCGCTGCTCGTCCGCCTGGCCTCCGGCACGGACCCTTCCCCAAGCTCTCAACTCCGTTCGAGCAGGGGAGACCCCATCGCGCGCGCGGACCGCCTCGACCACCCGTACACCCCCGCCGAGCTGGACAGGATCACCGCGGTCCTGCGCCACCTCGTGACCGCCCGCGACACCGTTCTCGCCGTGAACGCCGCGTACATCGCCTCGGCCGCGCAGACCGACGCGACGCGCACCGAGCCGCCCTTCCGGCTGCAGGGCTCGTACCGCAACATGAACAAGATCGCCGAGCGGATCGTGCCCGTGATGAACGACGCCGAACTGGCCGCCGTCATCGACGACCACTACGCGGGCGAGGCCCAGACACTCACCACGGGCGCCGAGTCCAACCTGCTGAAACTGGCGGCTCTGCGCGGCACCCTCACCGCCGAACAGGCGGACCGATGGGCGGCGATCACCGCCTCGTACGTACGCACCCAGGCGCTCGGCGGCCCGGACGGCGCCCTCTCCCCGAACTCACGAACCCATCCGAGCAGCGGAGACACCGTCTCACGGGCGGTCGCGGCACTGGACCTGCTCTCCGACCGGATCGCGGCGGTCGAGGCGGCGATCGTCCGCGCATCGGACCCACGTCATCTGCTCGCGAGCCCGGAGCGGTCCGCCCGGCACGCGGCTCCACGCACTCCGACGACACACAAAGATCACTGACCGGCCGGAATGAGTCGAACACCCGGAGGTGCGCAAGGCATGCTGGGATTCGTGTCCACACTTCCCCAGCAGCCCCAACGCTCCCCCTTCAGCGGCCACATGGTCATCTGCGGCGACGACGC